>NZ_CM177754.1:0-4800000 GCF_058313655.1 Paenibacillus sp. Negev47 | reverse complement strand
TATTGTTACCGTGGGTGGCAGTGAAGCGATTGATCTGGCTTTGCGCGCATTAATTGTACCTGGCGACGAGGTTCTCATCCCTGAACCTTCGTACGTGGCTTATTCACCAATCGCTTCGATCGGTGGAGGTATACCGGTCGGTGTTGAAACCTATGCGAAAGATCAGTTCAAGCTAACGGCTGAAGCGCTTGAAGCAGGCATCACACCGAAGTCGAAAGTGGTTATTCTGTGTTATCCAAGTAATCCAACAGGGGCCATCATGACCTATGAAGAGTGGCTGCCCATTGCTGAAGTGATTAAAAAGCATGATCTGATCGTGATCGCGGATGAAATATATGCTGAATTGACCTATACGCAAAAGCATGTCAGCTTTGCAGCTATTCCGGACATGAAGGAGCGGACCATTCTGGTAAGCGGATTTTCCAAAGCTTTTGCAATGACAGGATGGCGGATTGGATATATGTGTGGTCACCCTGAACTTATTGCAGCCATGCTCAAAATCCACCAGTATACGGTAATGTGCGCGCCGGCCATGGGCCAGGTTGCTGCACTTGAGGCCTTGACGAACGGTCTGGGTGAGAAAGACCGGATGGTAGAATCATATAATCAGCGCAGACGTTTGATTGTGCAGGGGTTCCGGGATATTGGACTTGACTGTCATGAACCTCAGGGAGCGTTCTATGCATTCCCGAGTATTCAAAAGACAGGCATGAGTTCAGACCTGTTTGCCGAGCGATTGTTAACGGAGAATAAAGTTGCTGCTGTTCCTGGGAATGTTTTCGGTCCTCAGGGTGAAGGCTTCTTGCGTTGCTCGTATGCTACTTCCGTAACCCAATTGAATGAAGCATTGGAAAGAATCGGAAACTTCGTTTACAAATTGCAAAAAGAGGGTTAATACTAAATTAGAATCTTTTTACACAGATATACATTTTATCATTGTAAAAAAATAACTTTCTTTTACAAAATATTGTGATATAATTTCAATTTGAAATAAGTTTTCATATATTTGGAAACCATTTTTCCAAGGAGGGGTTGGCTTTGTTTTGTGTTGAATATGATTTACCGACTAATCGTGGGCACTATCTGGCAGAAGGCGATCATGGCGACCGATGGTCGGTGAAACCTGATAACGCATCCTTGCATGACATTTCCTTGGAAGATGAGATTCATATGCTTCGTCGCAAGATGGAACAGATCTTCCTTGAAGAGAAATCATTCACATCCGATATTGTAATTGAAATCAGCAGTTTGCTGGATTTAAAGATTAATGAATACATGAAGGCTAACCCGATCAAAGGGAAATAACGTTTTCGCTGGATTTTGAAACGTTTCATTAATCGAGTTAGAACAGGAGACCTGAGAGGGTCTTCTTTTTTGTGTGTAGAGCAAGGGATATCCCCCGATAAGCCAGGTTATTTTTTTGCGTGGAACAATTGTGATATATTGGACATAGGAGACTAAAGGGGGAACTGGAATGAAGAGATTTTGGGGGCTTACTGCGATCATTTCTGTGATTTTTTTGTTGGCTGGTTGTGGGGGTAAGGATGGATTTTCCGTTTTTATCATTGATAACCAAGGAAATCCATCTGTAATCTCGGAGCAGTTGCAGGCCAATCTGCAACAAAAACTGGGCGAGGAGCCCCAGGTGGAAGTGATCACCAGTGCAATGTATGATGTTCAGAAAATTATGGTAGAGTATGCGGCTGGAGGACATGATATCTTCATATTGCCTGAATCCGACATGAAACAATACGGAAGTAATGGCTCCAATGTTCCGCTTGATGATACCTTTGATCCCAAGAAGTATGAACGTGGTGTATTTGACGGTGGGGTCTTAGTGGAACAAGGTGAAGGAGATGCAGGTTCAGATCTCAAGCAAGAATCACATCTTTACGGCATTCCACTCGAAGACATGAAGATGTTTAAAGATGTAGAATATGCTGCAAGTAATCTGTTTGCCACCATTCCGGTATCAGCTTCCAATGTCGAAGAATCCAAAAAAGTGCTGAAGGCGCTAACAGAGTAAACGAAATACAGAATGGCTATGGAAGGAGGGAAGCGGATTGTTGATTACGGTCACAGGCGGCATAGGTAGTGGTAAAACCCGGTTTGCCCTCAAGTACGCAGCCGGCATTAGCCGGGAGGGCGTATATTTATCCACTGGTGATCATGATCCCGTTATTCCCGAATTGCCATCCGCTCATTATCGTGCCATTCATGCCGGGAACGGTCAGCATCTGACAGAGGTGATCACCCAGATTAATCGGGAATCCAATCTGTTTTTGGCGGATCAGCGAATTGTAATTGTAGACAGTCTTACCTCCTGGATGGCTGCCGGCTTCAGGGCCACAGAGGATCTGAATCACCAGCGTGCAGAGACGCAGCTTTTGCTTGATGCATTATTGTCTTATCAGGGGAAGTTGCTTGTGATTACCAATGAAATGCATGGCACATTGCATCCCACAGAGGAAGAACGAATATTTACAGCGAGAATGGCTTCGGTTAACCGGATGCTGCAGACACGTGCTGAAAAGATGTACATGCTGGTATCCGGTCTGGCTATCGATCTTAAGCGTCAGGGAATGCGAGATGAAGATGAACGGTAGCGAGATGACATAAACGGGTGATATGAAGAAGCCTCCTCGACCACGAAATGGTGGCAAGGAGGCTTTATTTATTGAGTCTGTCATTATTTATTTCTGCTTTTGGCTACGTCTGATCCACCAGATAATACATCCGATAACAATGATGGCCAAAATAACATACACGACAATGGAATAGACGTCCATAAAGTGCAAAATGCTCTCCCATGATGCGCCGAGCGCAGCGCCAACAGAGACAAGAATAATATTCCATACCAATGTACCAATGGTTGTAAAGAGAAGGAATAAACCAAATTTCATGTTGGACATGCCTGCAGGAATTGAGATGAGACTACGGACAAGGGGAACCATTCGACAGAACAATACGGTCCACATGCCATATTTGTCAAACCATGCATCGACACGGTGAATATCCTCTTTTTTGATGCGCAGAACATGTCCCCAGCGTTCCACAATTTTTTCAAGGCGTTCGACGTCAATGAGTAGTCCAATACCATACAGGAGCACAGCACCAAGGACGGAGCCGATGGTAGCGGCAATAATAACACCTGGAAGTGTGAGACTGGTATAGGTGGTCATGAATCCGCCAAACGGCAAGATGATTTCGGATGGAATCGGGGGAAATACGTTCTCTAAAGCAATAATAAGTGCAATGCCTATGTAGCCGTATTGTTCCATGAAATCGGTTATCCAGTTTTGCATAATCGTCTCCTTTACTTTTGGTTTCCTTCGATTTGTCGTATACTCGGCAGAGCACACCAATTCTTATATACGTGTAAAGCGATAGACTGGTTTCTGAAAAAATGGCATTCTCGTATTCATGATTAAATTAACAATTGGAGGGATTACGGTGGGGATATATACACGAACAGGTGACGAAGGACAGACTTCGGTCATCGGTGGACGCGTCATCAAGGATGATGATCGAGTTGAGGCCTACGGTACGATTGATGAACTGAACTGTTTTGTCGGTCAGGCGATCAGCCTCATTGATTCTGCTCAAGGGCAATTCGAAGATCTGCGCGAACATCTGCTGGAAGTCCAGCAGGAATTGTTTGATTGTGGGTCCGATCTGGCCTTCGTGAAGATTAGTGAAACCAAATATAAGGTAAGAGATGAAATGGTCACGCGTCTGGAACAATGGATCGACCAGTATGATGCTGAGAATCCAAAAGTGGAACGATTCATTATTCCTGGTGGCAGCCCGCTGTCTTCCGCCCTTCATGTGTGCCGTACCGTATGTCGCCGCGCAGAACGTCGCACGGTAACACTGGGACAACATACGGACATTAACCCGTCTGTACGACGGTATTTAAACCGACTGTCTGATTATTTCTTCGTGGTTGCACGGACGGCCAACGCAAGACAACAGGTGGCTGATATTGAATATGTGCGGAGCAAAAAAGTGTTCCGCCGCAAAGAATGAGCCACTACTATTCGCCGATTGTCTACACGGTGACCGAACAAGAAGATGGCTGGCTGCTGAAGACCGTGCTTCAGCGTCGGTTGCTGGTGTCGCGCAAGCTTCTATCCAAAATCAAGCTGACCGAGCAAGGTGTCATGCTTAATGGAGAACGTGTATACATTAGCGTCAAGGTAGCTGCGGGCGATGTCGTTGAAGTTCGGATGGTGCAAGAGGAATCAGATGATATATTGCCTGAACCTATTCCTTTTACCATTCTGTATGAAGACGAGCACTTGCTTGTTGTAAACAAGGATGCGGGCATCATTGTTCATCCGACACATGGGCATTACACAGGTACTTTGGCGAATGGCGTCGTTCATTACTGGAAATCAAAGGGCGAGCGATTCCGGTTCAGACCGATTCATCGGCTTGATCAAGAAACGTCAGGAGTACTAGCGATAGCCAAGAATCCCTATGTGCATCAGCATGTGTCTGAACAGATGATCGCTGGAACAGTGGACAAGAAATATATTGCACTTGTGCATGGTAGCCCTGTACCGGAACAAGGGTCAGTGGATGGACCGATTGATCGTGATCCTGAAGAGCCACACCGCAGAATCGTGACACCTGACGGATATGCAGCAAGAACGCTGTACACGACCTTAACACGTTGGTCAGGGGGCAGCGCCAGTGCGATAAGCCTCAAGCTGGAAAGTGGCAGAACCCATCAGATCCGGGTACATATGACGTCCATCGGCTGTCCATTAATCGGCGATCGAATGTACAAGACACTACCTGTGCACGAGATCGATGAGCAGACTTTGGCTGTTCGGGAGGAACGAGAAAGCTGGATCGAACGCCAGGCATTGCATGCCTGTGAATTGACGTTTGACCATCCAATTCTACAGGAACGCATGACGTTCCAGGCTCCTTTTCCAGCAGATATGGCCGCGCTTGAGAAGCGTTTGAATGATGAGGCAGCTCCCAGAGAAGAACTGTAGAAGCTGCGACGAGGCCTTAGATCTGTACCTTGTGTCGCATTTTTCTAGCAATGGCCAGTCCTGCTTGGGACAACGCTGTTTGCTAACCTATGTGAGGGATGCTTAATGCACCTGAACAGCATGCCGTAGGCTAATCTTTACGGTTTCATGGTTTAATGTATTGATGATGTTTATATTTTCATGTTAAATCTTATAAGATCTCAAATCTTTAAAAGCTTTTAAAGATATTAAAGCTGTAAGATTTTGATCCCAAAAAATATAGCGAATGTGTGTTTTTGATCTCATTCGCAAAAATCAGTAAAATTACATGGCGATGGTATCGATTTGGAGCGACTTTTGGATTTGCGAAGCAAACCAAGGGAAGCGAGAAGTCGAGACCGGAGCAAAGGAGGAACACAACATGAGCAACTTAAAAGTATATCATTATGCCAAATGCGGGACATGCCGCAAAGCTGTAAAATGGCTTGAAGCTCAAGGACATGAGCTGGAGCTAATCCCTATTTTCGATACACCGCCATCGGAAGCGGAATTAACCGAGCTGATCCAACAGAGCGGACTCGAAGTGAAGAAGTTCTTTAATACGAGTGGGGAAGTATATAAAGAACAACAATTGAAGGACAAGCTGCCGGGCATGTCTTCTGATGAGCAGATTCGTTTGCTGGCTTCGAATGGTCGTCTGATCAAACGCCCGATCGTTACGAATGGAGAAAAGGTGACCGTTGGATTCAAGGAAGAAACGTATGAGCAGGAATGGAATAACGCATAAGCTTTGGTGATTACCGGCCTTGAATTGTTCAAAATTCAGGGCTTTTTTGGCTGAACGATGGTTGGCGGAACTATGCTATAATGATAGAATTAGTTTCGATAATTTATATGCTAGATTTAGATAGGAGAGAACAAATTCAAGTGAATCAACGTAATGAACCTACTTTGTTGCTGGTAGACGGTATGGCGGTGTTGTTCCGTGCTTTTTATGCGACATCTGCGAGCGGATATATCAGACGTACAAAGGCAGGATTGCCTACCAACGCAGTCTACGGATTTATCCGTTATTTCTGGGATGCGGTTCAGACTTTTGGGCCAAGTCATGTTGTATGTTGTTGGGATATGGGCGGTAAGACGTTCCGCGGTGAAGAATATGCAGCTTACAAAGGCAACCGGGCCGAAGCTCCGGATGACCTGATTCCCCAGTTTGCCCTGATCCGTGAAGTGATGGATAGCTTGGGTATTCCGAATATAGGTGCACAAGGATTCGAAGCCGACGATTGCATCGGAACACTTGCGAAGTATTACACCGAAGAGACAGATATGAATGTAATGGTACTGACGGGTGACCATGACATGCTGCAACTGATTAATGACCGCACGAGTATCATTATTATGAAAAAAGGCCATGGCAACTACATGGTGTATAACCCTGAAACGCTCATGGCAGAGAAACAACTTACCCCTCGTCAAGTCATTGACATGAAGGGTCTGATGGGAGATGCCAGCGACAATTATCCCGGAGTGCGGGGAATTGGTGAGAAAACAGCGTTGAAGCTTGTACAGGAGTACGGTTCTATTGAAGGGATTCTGGGCAACATGGACAAGCTTACCCCTTCGGTGCGTAACAAGATTGAGAATGATCTGGACATGCTTCATCTGTCCCGCAAACTGGCAGAGATTCATTGCGCTGTTCCGGTTGCCTGTGCGCTGGATATCTGTGAATTGCGTCTTGATCCGGATATGGTGATGGACAAGTTTGAACAACTTGAGATGAAGAGCCTTGGCTCTTGGATGGGAGTGGCAATAGGGTGAGCAACATGCAGAACGTACGAACAGGCAAAAAGTGGTGGACAGGGGCTATGGCCCTCGTCCTGGCCTTGCCCGTGATTCTTTCGGGAGCAGTAAGTGCGCCACAGACAGTGGATGCCAAAGCAGCAATTAGCACCAAAGTACAGAAAGTAAAAGCAGCAGGACGCAATTTTACCGTGCAGACGGTTACGATTCCAAAAGGAACACCGGTTACTGTGGGACTTGCGAAGAAACAAGTTGGCCAGACGGCAACACTGCCATCGATTGTGAAAGCCTATGGCGCACAAGCAGCCATTAACGGAGCATTTTTTGAAGCGTATAATGGAGCACCAGATCCATATGGCATGTTAATAGCAAATGGCAAGGTCATACATATTGGAAGATACGGAACATCTATCGGATTTAAGGAAGATGGCTCAGCGATTATGGATTCACTTCAGGTGAGCCTGACAGGTAAAGTGACAGATACGAAAGGCAAATCACGCAGTTGGTATGCGACCTTTATTAATCGAACGCCTTCAGCGAATGCCAGCATTACAATGTTGTATACGCCTGAACGAGGTGCGACAGTCGGATTCAAAGGTGGTACTGCGGTTGTCATGGAGAAGGGGATTGTGACCAAAAAGGTGCCAAACACCAATGTAGCGATTCCTAAGAATGGCTCGGTGTTGGTCTTCACCGGCAATCAGAAATCTTCTTCGGACCGTTTCACTGTTGGCTCAACCGTAGAAATGAATTATAAGTATACAAATGCAGCAGGCAAAGAGATCCCATGGCAAGATGTAGTGACCGCTGTTGGAGCAGGACCACGTCTGGTCAAAGACGGTAAGGTAGCTGTAAACCCGGCGAGTGAAGGTTTCAAGGATGCCAAGATTCTTACCGCGTCCGGAGCCAGAAGTGGTATCGCCATCATGGCGGATGGTTCCGTAATGCTGGCTACTGTTTCCGGAGCGACAGTTAAGGAGTGGGCAGCGGTGATGCAGAAACTTGGTGCCAAACAGGCCATGAATCTGGACGGAGGTGCATCCTCAGGCATGTATGCCGGGGGTAAAATGCTAACTTCTCCGGGCCGACTCTTGAGTAATACGCTGGTATTTGGTGGCTCTGTGCGTTAAAAGAAAGTGATTATGGGAGGTATGATGCAAATGACACTCACATCTGATCAAAAGCTGGGGGAAGGCAACACAGCTGTTCTGGCTATTAATGTAGGACTGCCGCGGCCGCTCCCTGGGCAAAAGCGTGAAGTGATGAGCGGCATTGTGAAACATCCTGTATCCGGCGCGGTTTTCCTGTCATTCACTGGAATGACAGGGGATGCGCAGGCGGACCTGGTGCATCATGGCGGACCCGACAAGGCCGTTTGTGTATACGATTACAGTCGTTATCCGGCGTTAGAACAACGGATGGATCGCAAGCTGGACTGGGGAGCTTGTGGTGAAAATTTGACGGTTGAGGGCTGTGCCGAAGAAGATGTCCGAATTGGTGACGTGTACGAGTTGGGCGAGGCTACAGTGCAGGTCAGTCAGCCCAGACAACCATGTTTTAAGCTGGGTGCACGGTATGATTATAAGGAGCTGCCTGTATATTTTCAGGAGAGTGGACATACCGGCTTTTACTTTCGTGTACTGCAAGAAGGGGAGGTACGGCCTTCGTCGATATTTCGACGAATCAGCACTGATCCATCATCCATGACGGTTCTTGAAGCCAATCGAATTATGCATCAGGGGAAAGAAGATGCCGAAGGGATCCGGGCACTGCTGGCCATTTCTGCACTGTCAGACAGCTGGAGGCAGACGTTAATGAAACGACTGTCCAAGCTGGATATCGAGTAGCAGGGTAATTATAGTGTCATCCAGTAAGGAACGATCAATCCTTTTTTAAACTAACTTGGGAGTGTGACTAACATGACGATCTTAGGCGCGATTGAAGCAGGCGGAACCAAATTTGTATGTGGTATTGGCACGGAAAATGGAGAAGTTCTTGAACGCGTAAGTTTTCCAACGACGACACCGGAAGAGACAATGGCTCAAGTGATTTCTTTTTTTGAAGGCAAAGGCATTGAAGCGCTGGGCGTAGGTTCATTTGGCCCGATTGACCCGATTGAAGGAAGCCCAACGTATGGTTATATCACAACAACACCCAAACCACATTGGGGACAGTACAACCTGATTGGCAAGCTCAAGGAGCATTTTGATGTACCGATGACATTTGATACGGATGTGAATGGTGCTGCACTTGGAGAAGCAACCTGGGGCGCTGCACAAGGTCTTGAGAGTTGTCTGTATATCACTGTGGGTACAGGCATTGGTGCAGGCGCTGTGGTTGGCGGTAAAATGGTCCATGGATTGTCACATCCAGAGATGGGACACATCATTGTGCGCAGACATCCGGAGGATACATACGAGGGTTTCTGTCCGTATCATGGGGACTGCCTCGAAGGTCTTGCAGCTGGCCCGGCCATCAACAAACGTTGGGAGCAACCGGCTTATGAACTGCCCGCAGATCATAAAGCATGGGAGATCGAAGCACATTACCTGGCACATGCACTGATGAATTATGTTCTGATTCTCTCTCCGCAGAAAATCGTAATGGGTGGCGGAGTAATGAAGCAGGAGCATCTGTTCCCGATGGTTCGTAGCAAACTGCAGGAGTTGCTTGCTGGATACGTTCAGCATCCAGCAATTCAATCTGACATTGACCAGTATGTTGTTTCACCAGGACTTGGTGACAATGCAGGGCTGTGTGGTTCGCTGGCGCTTGCCAAGTTGGCATTGAATATCTAGATCAATAAGGGATTGACGAAATTTACCATTGTGGTATGATATGGGCAACAGTATAGTACGGTTAATGAGGAAGCACCTCTCTTGCATGGATTTTGCAGGAGAGGTGTTTTTTGTGCTGCCTGTAGGTAGCAGATCTAACTCGTATAAGCTGAATATTCTAAGGGAGGGAACGAAAATGGAAGTTATTTTTATGAACAGATTGTCCAGAATGTCAGATCAGAACGCAGAGTATGCGCAGTTATGGATTGGGGAAGAGGAAGATAGCTGGCAACTGGGATGGAGCCGCTACGAGGAAGGTGAGCGAGAGGACAGCATCTGGTTCCAAGGAACTTCCTGGGAGGAGCTGCTTCATATCTACCGTCATCAGCTTGCCATACAGATGAGCGAAGGATACCGACCGCAGCTGCAGGGTTTATTTCACGAGAATGATGATCTGAAATCACGCAGTTATGGTGGTCAGCGACTCCATTGCTACAGTGAACTATACGGCAATGAGCAGTTATATACGGATCTGTGCACGTGGCGCAGGAAGAGAGCAGTATCTGACCGGAAGGCACCCTATTTTATTGCAACGAACCGTCTGCTGCGTTTGATCAGTGCCTTTGTTCCGCAATCGATGGATGAACTCATGCAACTGCCTGGCGTAGGGGAGAGCAAAGCGACCGAGTATGGTACGGAGTGGATGGAGATTACGAATGGATTGGAGCGTTCAACAACGTTCCCGCTGGATTGGGTATACACAGCTCTGAAGGAAGAAGAATATGAAAGCTGGTTATACAAGCAGAGAGAGCAGAAGTACAAGCAGGAACTCGACAAGTTCACCACGCGTAAGCAGGTGCTTGAGGGCATGAAGGACGGGCATACGTTAGAAGAGATTGTTAATCGATCCGGATTATCTCGACGCGAATTGATTGAGCTGTTGGAGACACTGGATCTCGAAGGTTATGACACCGATTGTCTTCTGGATGTGGAGCTAGCAGTTATGCCAGAGAACGAACAAGAGGCCGTATGGAGTGCGTATGAGGAGCTGGGAGATACGTTCTTGAAGCCGGTATTACATAAGGTGTATGGAGGAGAGAAGCCCGACGGAGGAAGTCTGGAGCAGGTCTATGAAAGACTGCGCATGATTCGAATCCGCTTTCGTCGGCACGCAGAGACAGAGCAGCATGTTGGTTAATGATCGGAAATGAAAAAAGACGAGGCGTTTCTCCCGGAGGAGCGCTTCGTCTTCGTTATTTCATACGAGTTCATACCCAGTCTTTTTTGCGGAAAATAAAGAACATGCTCAGGCCCAGCGTTACCATCAGGCCAATCACAACAAAATAGCTGTATTTCCAGTTAAGTTCTGGCATATTCGTAAAGTTCATACCGTATATACCGGTAATGACCGTCAGCGGCATGAAGACCGTAGTAATGGCGGTAAACACACGCATGATCTCATTCGCCCGGTTCGCAATACTGGATTGATAGGCTTCTCGCAAGTTACCCATCAGGTCGCGGTATGTTTCAAAGGTTTCAGATATTTTTACGGCATTCTCATAGATGTCACTGAAATATTTTTGAAGTTGATCATCAATGAGACGCAGATCTTTTTTGTTAAGGGTGTTAATGACCTCTTTCTGAGGTCCGAGCACTTTTTTCAGCCACAGAATCTCACTGCGTAGCCCGATGATTTCATTCAGATGAGACTTTTTGGTGTGCATCAGAATATCTTCCTCAAGCTTCTCGATCCGAGCTTCAATTCGGTCACCTACGGTGAAATAATTATCAACAATCAAGTCAACCAGCAGGTACAGCAGACGATCGGGTGTACTGATTTCCTGTTCCCACAGGATGGGTTTTAATGTGCGCAATTCGCTGACCTTCTGTTTCGTAACACTTATAATGAAATGTCTGCCGAGGAACAGGTTGACCGCACGTAGAAATATCTCTTCATCATCAAAACGAATGCTATTAATCACAATAAAATAATGGTTCTCATATATCTCAATTTTCGGACGTTGTTCTTCGTCACTGAGACAGTCTTCCACAGCCAGATCATGCATTAAGAAGAGCGGTTGAAGTACCGCCAAATCGTCTACATCCGCATCAATCCAGTAAAATCCTTCCGCTGGTGGAGTCAGCGCCTGCTGAATGTCGTCCACCGGAATAAATACACCGTTGTTAACCAACCGGATTTTCATCGTTAATCTACTCCTTCTGCACCCGCCAACCTGGCGGATATTATCATTATGGGCGCAAAAAGAACAAATCAGCCGGTCGGCAGCGGAGCCTGGAGATCAGGGCTGCGTTCACTTTATAATCAAACGGAAGTTACGTCCCGCTGCCGGCATGCTGATGTCAATTCTCTATGCAGTTTGTCGGAATTCGGCTGCCAGTCAGGCCTCGGGTCGCCATCCATTTAATATGTCACCTCTCACATAAGGGTTTATAACACCTTGTTTAGTATACCGCTGGTACAAGGTGCTTTCAAGCGCAAAAATGTGTCTATTTCGCGCTCTGAGGCAGTGTATGACAACGAATGATGAACGGTTCCGATCTGGAAAGCAGACATTGAACTGCAACTTGACGTGAGGGCATTAATGTAATAAAGTAGACGGTGAACCATATTAAATTACAATCAAATACAGCGAAATCTTATCAAGAGTAGGTGGAGGGACTGGCCCGATGAAACCCGGCAACCGGCGGTATACCGCACGGTGCTAATTCTTGCAGCGACCAAGTGCCCAAGTGGCACTGTTGTAACTGAGAGATGAGAGAGGCGCATATCTATTTACATATGACCTTTCTCGAAATCCGAGGAAGGTCTTTGTCGTATGCCCCGACTTCTCAGCAGTGATTTTCGCTAAGGAACTTGAGGTTGTCTGTAACTTTCTTTGGATGGACTTGTAATCCAACATATGTAGACAAACTCATGGCAGCCTATAACTGCATTGATGTGGACACATCAAGCCAGCGGTAGCTGCATCTATCAATGCACAAGGAGGAGTTAGACTTACCATGCCAATCAAAATACCTGATACTCTGCCAGCAAAAGAAGTACTTGAAGGAGAGAATATCTTCGTCATGGATGAAACTTCTGCATACCAGCAGGATATTCGTCCACTCCGTATCGCTATATTAAACCTGATGCCCACAAAGGAAACGACGGAAACACAATTGCTTCGTCTGGTAGGAAATACGCCCATTCAGGTGGATGTCGTTCTGGTACATCCCAAATCCCATACCTCGAAGAATACGTCTCAGGAATATTTGGATTTGTTCTATAAAACGTTCGATGAGATTGAGCACCGCCGCTTTGATGGAATGATTATCACGGGTGCTCCTGTGGAGCAGATGGATTTCGAAGACGTGAACTATTGGAATGAAATCCAGGAGATTTTCGAATGGACCAAAACCAATGTGACATCAACCCTGCACATATGCTGGGCCTCCCAAGCTGGTTTATACCACCATTTTGACGTACCCAAGGTTGCACTTGATGAAAAGTGTTTTGGCGTTTTCCCGCACACCATCAACAAACCCCATGTTCCGTTGCTGCGTGGATTCGATGAAGTATTCAATGTTCCGCATTCCCGTCATACGGAAGTGCGACGTGAAGATATTGAAAAGAACGAGAAGTTAGAGATCTTGGCTGAATCCGAGGAAGCGGGTATCTTCCTGGTTGCTACCAAAGATGGCAAACAGATTTTTGCCACAGGGCATGCCGAGTATGATCCCTTCTCATTAAAGTGGGAGTATGACCGGGATGTAGCGAAAGGGTTGGATATCGCGCTTCCTAGGCATTATTATCCGAATGACGATCCTTCCCGTGTGCCACCAGCTACCTGGCGCGCTCATGCCAACTTATTATTCTCTAATTGGCTTAATTACTATGTGTATCAGGAAACACCTTACGATATTGGCCCGCAAATCTAATCGAGACCACAGGAGGATACAGCAATGGAAGACAACAACAAGTTGAAAATCGAAAGCCGCTTAGCACAAATTGGGTCCATCAATGAACCGGTAACAGGCGCCATTAACTTTCCGATCTATCAATCCACTGCGTTTCGCCACCCGAAGCTTGGACAAAGCACGGGATTTGATTATATTCGTACAACCAATCCAACCCGCAAAGTGTTGGAAGAAGCAGCTGCAGCGCTGGAATCCGGTGACGCAGGATTTGCCTGTAGCTCAGGCATGGCCGCGCTGCAAACCATCTTTGCCATGTTTGGTCAGGGAGATCATCTGATTGTATCGCTGGATCTGTATGGCGGAACCTATCGTCTGCTTGAACGCATCTTGTCCCGTTTTGGCGTAACCGCAAGTTATGTGGACACGAATGATCTTGCAGCACTGGAGAATGTTCGTCAGCCGAATACCAAAGCTGTATTCATTGAGACACCAACGAATCCGCTGATGATGATTACAGATGTAGAAGCCGTCGCTTCCTGGGCGAAAAGTTACAACCTGTTGACCATTGTTGACAACACGTTGCTCACTCCATTTTTCCAACGTCCGATTGAACTGGGTGCCGATATCATCATTCATAGTGCTACCAAATATCTGGGCGGACACAATGATGTACTGGCCGGATTAATCATAACCAAGGGTGAGGCATTATCCGCGGAAATGGCTTTCCTGCATAATTCCATTGGAGCTGTATTGTCTCCAAGTGACTCTTATCAGTTGATGAAAGGCATGAAAACGCTAGCTCTTCGCATGGAGCGTCATCAGCACAATGCACTTACCATTTCCAAATACTTGCTTGAGCATCCAGCGGTGGTTGAAGTGTATCATCCAGGCCTGTCAGATCATCCGGGTTATGAAATACAGAACAAACAATC
This sequence comes from Paenibacillus sp. Negev47, assembly GCF_058313655.1. Taxonomy (NCBI): domain Bacteria; kingdom Bacillati; phylum Bacillota; class Bacilli; order Caryophanales; family Paenibacillaceae; genus Paenibacillus; species Paenibacillus sp. Negev47. Next base: position 4,785,582 of record NZ_CM177754.1, on the reverse strand, counting down.
CACCGGTAACACAGGTATCTTCTCTTTCAAAGTGAAGGATGCTCGTTATGTTGAACCTTTGCTGCGTCATATCAAACTTATTGCCTTTGCCGAAAGTCTCGGCGGAGTGGAATCACTCATGACCTACCCGGCAGTACAAACTCATGCGGATATACCGCTTGAAATTCGTGACGCCGTAGGTGTGGATGACCGACTGCTCCGGTTCTCCGTAGGTATTGAACATTCGGATGATCTGATTGCAGATCTCGGCAATGCGCTGACAGCTGCACAACAGGAAGTTGAAGGAGGCGTGCACTCATGAGTGAGTCCAACAACAAGCCGAATTCCGAGTTGAAATTTGATACGAAGTTGCTCCATTTCGGCGACGAGATCGACAAAACGACTGGGGCCTCCAGTGTGCCGATCTATCAAGCATCCACATTCCATCATTTTGATATTTTCAATCCGCCTCAACATGATTACAGTCGCTCGGGTAATCCGACACGTCAGGCATTGGAAGATTACATCACACTGCTGGAAGGTGGAGCACGAGGATTCGCCTATTCATCCGGAATGGCTGCGATCTCCAGCGTGTTCATGATGTTCTCGGCAGGGGATCACATGATTGTAACGGAAGACGTATATGGAGGTACGTATCGTTTGCTTACTTCCATATTGAGTCGTATGCAGATCGAGACGACCTTTGTAGATATGACCAATATAGATGAAGTAAAAGCGGCGCTCAAACCGAACACCAAGGCAGTTTATATGGAAACACCGTCTAACCCGACCCTGCGAATTACGGATATCGCTGCCGTAACTGACTGGTCGAAGGAACATGACCTGATTACGATTCTGGATAACACCTTTATGACACCGTACTATCAGCGTCCAATTGAGCTTGGTGTGGATATCGTCGTACATAGTGCTACCAAGTTTCTCGGGGGTCACAGTGATGTGTTGGCAGGGTTAGCCGTTGCTCGCACGGAATCACTTGGCGTACAGCTGAAACAGTTACAAAATGGACTCGGAACGGTACTCGGGGCACAAGAATCATGGCTTCTGATGCGCGGGATGAAAACCTTGGGGGCTCGCATGGCTCACAGTGAACAGAGCACAGCCAAACTGGCCGCATGGCTTAATGAGCGTAGTGATATTGCCGCTGTCTTTTATCCGGGGTTGCAGGATCATCCGGGCCGCGAGGCACATGAGCGCCAGTCAACAGGTTATGGAGCTGTCGTTTCGTTTGACGTCGGTTCAGGGGATCGAGCAAAAGCAGTTCTTAACCAGGTGAAGTTACCCATTGTGGCTGTAAGCTTGGGAGCTGTAGAGAGCATCCTGTCTTACCCAGCGATGATGTCTCATGCGGCAATGCCGGCTGAGGTTCGCCGTGACCGTGGCATTACAGATGGATTACTTCGTTTCTCGGTAGGTCTGGAAGACATCGATGATCTGATTGCCGATTTGGAACAAGCACTTCAGGAATCTTAGAAAAGTGGTACCGAAATACGTCTATGTATATCATTTAATATCAAATTAATTGGATTTCATATGTAAAAATTTTTATTTATTTTTAAAGCACCTGTTCATAAGGTGCTTTTTTTCACATGTAACCTGTGTTACGATATGTGGAGTACAGAAATACGATGTTGCCACCAGAACTTGCTTCTCTTGAACAAGTTGGGACGGATCGTTATATAATTTCTCTTCATGAGGGAGGCTTTTTTACGATGAGTACGGTAGACCGTATCTTAGATAAAGCCCTTCGGGGCGAACGTTTAGACTTGGAAGACACGATTCAGCTATTCGAATCGAATGAAGTGGACAAAATCGGGGCAGCTGCTAATGTCATTATGAAACGCATGCACCCTGAACCATACAGAACATTTGTAATAGGGCGTAACGTCAACTACACGAACGTGTGTGATGTGTACTGCCGTTTTTGTGCTTTTTACCGCAGACCTGGTTCGGAGGAAGGATATGTACTTCCAGACGAAGTCATTTTCCAGAAAATTCAGGAAACAGAAGATGTGAATGGTACCGAGATTCTGATGCAAGGCGGAACGAATCCGAATTTGCCTTTCAGCTATTACACAGACCTGTTGAAAGCCATCAAGGAGCGTTTCCCGAACATCACGATGCACTCTTTCTCACCAGCTGAGATTATGAAAATGGTTGAAGTATCCGATGGGCTTACATTGGAAGAGGTTGTTCGTGCTATACATGAAGCTGGACTGGATTCCTTGCCTGGCGGCGGTGCTGAAATTCTGGATGACCGCACACGTCGGAAGATCAGCCGTTTGAAAGGTTCATGGCGGGATTGGATGGACGTTATGCAAACGGCACACCGAATCGGTATGAACACCACCGCAACGATGGTTATCGGACTTGGTGAATCGATGGAAGAGCGTGCACTGCACTTGCTCCGTGTACGTGAAGCACAGGATGAATGTATTGCGAACAAGTATGATTCCGAAGGTTTCCTGGCGTTCATTCCGTGGACTTTCCAACCGGATAATACCAATCTCAAGCTGGAGCGTCAGACGCCGGAAGAGTACTTGAAGACTGTAGCCATCAGCCGACTGGTGCTGGATAATATCAAGAACATTCAATCCTCTTGGGTAACAATGGGTCCTGAGATCGGTAAGAAGTCGCTTGAATTTGGCTGTAATGACTTCGGTAGCACGATGATCGAAGAGAACGTTGTATCTGCTGCAGGTGCAACGTACAAAGTTAACATTGAATCCATCCTTCGGTTGATTCGGGAGTCCGGTTATATTCCGGCACAACGTAACACCCGATATGACATCGTGCGCATGTTCGACGAAGAGAATTCCGTGCATGAAGATTTCGTAATGCAGAACTAATCCTAAATAATTCAATACTATTCCCATAAATTCTGATCATTCGATGAGTATTTATGAAGCAAGCCCGCTGACTGCTCTGTTTGGAGAGACGGCGGGTTTTTTGATTTCTTTCCGCGGATCGAGGTCATCAAACAGTACATGTTACGCAATTGCCGATATTTTATGTTGAAATTGAACTGTTACAATGAGAAGGAACTTGTGTAGTCAGACATGCTGGAAAGGGGCAAGCCAACCGATGAAGAGAAGAATTCTTGGAAAGACAGAACTGGACGTACCTGTATTGAGCTTTGGAGCATCCTCACTCGGTTCTGTATTTCGTGATATAGATCGGGATGAAGGTATTCGTACCGTACATGCTGCCGTTGATGCGGGGATGAATTACATAGACGTTTCGCCGTACTATGGACTGACGAAGGCAGAGACGGTGTTGGGGGAGGCCATTCGCAGTTTGCCGCGCAGTTCTTATATTTTATCCACCAAAGCCGGACGGTATGGAGAAAATGAATTTGATTTTTCACGTCGGCGGATTCTGAATAGTGTGCAAGAGAGCCTGGATCGACTGCATACGGACTATATTGATATTTTGTTCCTGCATGATATTGAGTTTGTACCAGCAGAGATCATTGTTGAAGAGGCCTTTCCAACGTTACTGCGTCTAAAAGAGCAGGGAGTTATTCGTCATGCGGGGATTTGCGGATTGCCTTTGCCGTTGTTTGAGGAGGTTCTGCCACAGATCGATGCGGATGCCATCATCTCGTACTGCCATTACGCATTGAATGATACCTCATTGTTATCGTTGCTGCCGCTGTTGGAAAAGAGAGAAATTGGCCTCGTCAATGCTTCGCCTCTCTCTATGGGCTTGTTAAGTACCCGTGGTGCTCCTGCCTGGCATCCGGCAGATGAACGGGTGAAACAGCTCTGTCTGAAGGCTGCCCGCTTCTGTGCAGAACAAGGCAGTGACATTGCCAAGATGGCCGTGCAATTCTCGACGGCAAATGAACGAATTCCAACAACGCTGGTTAGCAGTGCCAACCAGCGCAATATCGTCAATAACGCAACGTGGATAGAAGAATCGATAGATCAAAATCTGCTGGATGAAGTGCTACATATTCTGGCTCCATTGCATAATGAGACGTGGTCAAGCGGACGTCCTGAATATAATACGAAGCACAGCAACATGACATCAGAAGCATCCAAGGGGGAACAACGATGAGAGCCATTGTATGTGAAGAAATAGATCAATTGAAGCTCCAGGACCTGCCTCAACCGGAACGAGCAGAAGGAGAGGCGTTGGTTGCCATTCGGCGGATTGGTATCTGTGGAACGGATCTGCATGCGTACAAAGGCAACCAGCCATTCTTTACCTATCCACGCGTTCTGGGTCATGAACTGGCGGGTGTTATTGAAGAGATCGGTCCGAACGATGCCGGGTTACAGCCTGGCGATCAGGTTAGCATTATCCCGTATCTGCACTGCGGTCATTGTGTTGCTTGTCGCGGTGGAAAAAGTAATTGCTGTGTATCCATGCAAGTCATGGGTGTGCACGTAGACGGAGGCATGAGAGAGAGAGTCAGCGTACCTGTCTCACATCTGCTCTCAGCAGAAGGCTTAACGCTGGATGAAACAGCAATGGTAGAACCATTAAGTATTGGTGCCCATGCCGTCAGGAGAGCAGGAATCAAGCCTGGTGAGCATGTGGTTGTGATTGGAGCAGGTCCCATTGGACTTGGTGTGATGGCATTCGCCAAACAGGCGGGGGCGCGTGTTATTGCCGTTGATCGTAATCTGGACAGGCTGGAGCTCAGTCGGACTTGGGCTGGAGCAGATGACCTGGTTCAGGCCAATGAACGTACTGTGCAGCAAGTGGCAGAAATCACGGGAGGTGACTATGCTACAGCTGTCTTCGATGCAACGGGTAACGTGAATTCGATGAATGAGGCCATTCAATATGTGGCTCATAGTGGTCAGCTCATTTTTGTAGGACTGGTGAAGGCCGATATTACCTTTCATGATCCTGAGTTTCATAAGCGCGAGATGAGCATATTGGGCAGCCGGAACGCAACCCGTGAAGATTTTGAACAAGTCCTATCAACCTTACGTCATAAGAAATTAAGTATGGATGGGTACATCACGCACCGCGTGCAATTTGATGAGTTACCTTCTGCAATAGACCAATGGCTATTGCCAGATTCACATGTAGTCAAAGCGATTGTTGAACTATAATATCAAGTAATTCTGATAACAGAAAAAGAAAAAAACGCTCTCTGACCTTGTTGGACAAAACTGTTCATCCATGGGTAAGAGAGCGTTTTTTTTGTTTTGTATAATATATAAGTTGAATTAAAATTACACGATAACGAAGAGGACAGAAAAAACCTGAAAAAGCGAAGCGTTAGCCTAAAAGCTTTCTAAAAGAAAGCTACATCGAAAGCATACGCTATCCCCGGATTTTTCCCTTCAGAAAAGGGAATTGAAAAAATCTGGGGATAACAGCGATTGGAAGGTTATTCTGTCATCGTAGTCAGTGTAAATATCTTTAGTGCAACTTATATGAGCTATTATTTTTCCGGATTCGTCACAATCCCCGCATGTGGATCAATGTGACGAACAATGGATTTTAGCCAGATCATTTCCAAGACATGTACTTCATAATAAAGCGCACCGGGGATCTGCTTGATCCATCCTTCAGCCATAGCAAGTTGTGTTGAGTCAGAAGCTGTTTCCAGCGTTCCAGGTTCACGGCGCAGCCGTTTGCGTACAGCTTTTTCAACTTGAGAGCTTTGTGTGGTCAAAATGCAAATTCTGCGTTTTGAAGAGAAGCCCCTGAACGCGATGTACACCATTTCATAAGCAATAAGGTAGGCGATTACGGAATACATCGCTTGGTCCCAGCCAAAGACAACACCAGCGGCTGTCAGTATCAACAAGTTAAACAGCATGATTATTTTTTCGATAAGCATCCGTTTTCCGCTAAATACACGTTCAGGTGGGCGGGAAGACGGATCACCGATTTCCAGCGTATCCAGTGTCCCTCCATACCGTACGACGAGCCCAATTCCGAGTCCGAGACACAAACCACCAAACATGGCGGCAGCCAGCGGATGCTCTACAAGTGGCGGCATGGGATGAAGCACAATGGCACCGATCGAAAAGACAACCAGACCTAGAACAGTTACGAGAACAAATTTCTTCTGCACAATCTTGTAGGACAGAAATATAAACGGAACGTTGAATAAAAATAAGAACAATCCAATCCTCATTTCGGTCCAGTGGGCGAATAGTGAGGAAATGCCTGTAATGCCTCCAATAATGATCTTATTAGGGTGTAAGAACAATTCAAGTCCCACGGAGGCCAGAATTCCGCCCGCGATCACGAGCAATAGGTTCAACCAGCGGCGGGTAGACGTTATTCTGGTCTTGGCGGTGTTTGGCACCGGATTAGCCGATATCAGAGGTGCTTTCATAGGTCATCCTCCTTAGTGCGGCTTTCGATCCATTCTCCCTGGGTTAGTCACAGAAAGATCGGCGTAGAGCCGCGAAGTACGATAGTATGTCTGTCATGTACAGACATAAGGAATTATCCTTCTTTCGGCAAAACCTTCGGTTCTTCTTTCTTTTTCCGATTATCTTTGAACTTGAATATCTTATCTAAGATACGGAAAACATGTTTGGACTCTTTGGTTAATAAAGGACCCAGAATGGCTAGAATCAGTACGTACAATGCAGCAAACGGTTGAATCAGTGGCAACAGTCCTCCGGCTTTACCCATATTAGCCAAGATGATGGAGAATTCACCACGTGACACGATGGTCAATCCAATATTGGCCGACGCTTTCGGAGATAGTCCTGCACTGCGTCCAGCCAGCATGCCTGCAAGGAAGTTACCGAACAATGTAATAACAACTGCAATCAGAGCCAACCATACGGCATCGCCCCCCAGTGACAACGGATCAATGGACAATCCGAAGCTGAAGAAGAAGATTGCTCCAAAGAAGTCACGGAACGGCAGAATCAAGTGCTCAATCCGTTTCGCGTGTTCTGTTTCAGCAAGAACCAATCCAACCAGCAAGGCACCGATCGCTTCGGCAACATGAATGGTTTCAGAGAAACCGGCTACCAGGAACAAAGCGCCAAATACAACGAGAGAGAATAGCTCATTCGATCGAATTTTAAGCAATTTGTTGAGTAGCGGTGTCGCTTTGCGTCCAAGGATAATCACGATAAGCATGAATCCGAGGGCAATAAGTGCGGACATGATGACGCCACCGATGGAGGATGAATCACTAAGCACAAGCCCGGACAAGATCGAGATATATACAGCGAGGAATACATCTTCGAACATAATGATACCCAGTATCATTTCTGTTTCGGGATTGGCCGTTCGTTTCAAATCGACAAGTACCTTGGCTACGATGGCGCTGGAAGATATGGTGGTTATACCAGCGATAATGAGTGCTTCCGCAACCGGGAAACCTGAAGCAAAACCAAAAACCAGTCCCAGTGTAAAGTTGATCCCGATATAGATCGAGCCGCCAACAGCAATAGAGCGGCCCGATTTAATTAAACGACCTACCGAGAATTCAAGTCCGAGGTAGAAGAGAAGGAACAAAATACCGATTCGACCCATAAATTCAATAAAAGGCTGACTTTCAATAAAACGGAAGTCCAGATGCCATATGTGCATGGCATGTGGCCCAACGGCCATTCCGATCAGAATATAAAACGGAACGACCGAAAATCTTAGTTTTGCCGATAAAAGACCGGCTGCCGCAATGAGCACAAGGGCCAGACCTACTTCAAAAATCAGGTGATCCATTTATTTACCCCCTTCCAGTCAGGAGGAGGGATTTAAACAGCTTCTGTTGATTGCGTTCGCCAACGGCTACCACCGTAGATTCTGCACTGATAACTACCTCCGGACCTGGGCTGATATGTTTTTTGTGATTTTTCTCAACAACGGCAATTACCGTTGCCCCAGAGTTTTGACGCACGTCCAGTTCACCAATGGATTTACCGATAGATCCGAAGGATGCTTCGATTTTGTACCACTCGATAATCAGGTCGTCAAACGTAACTTCAATATTTTCAAGCTGCTTCGGTTTGTAAGTTAATCCACCAACAATCGCAGCAATCTGTCGTGCTTCGTAGTCGTCAAGCGTAATCATCGAGATACTTTGATCGGGATCATCATACTCGAAGTGGTACATTTCCCGGCGACCGTCATCGTGAATAATAATGACAATTTTATCACCGCTGCTTGTTTCAATCTGAAATTTTTTGCCGATTCCCGGCAAGTCTGTTTCGCGTACATCCATGGATAGTGCCTCCTTATAATTAGGGGCTGGCCACAGAAGACAGGCTTATTTCCCGAGAAAGATAGTCTGCTGCTCAAAGGAACATCAAATGATGCGGGTAAACAGAGCCAGAAATTCCTGACACAGCCATAGGATTTGAATTTGTCGGTGTGGGTACAACAAAAATAGGTTCTGTCATAAACGAATGGTTTGTATCTAACGTGTACTAAAAGGGTTAAAAGTTATGCACAAGCACACCGTCTAATAAATACAGAGGTGTCTCCATGCAAAGCAACCTGTAAATACGTCGTAACGTCTAGTGAAAAGCGTTCACGTATTTTGGTGCCATAGGGGTGAGGGATACATACATGCTGGTAAACTTGATAGGTAGCAGAAATAATCTGCGTTTAAACAGACAATACCACGGTTTAAAGGACAGACCCGGTGTAGGGATTCGCAGCATCAATACCAATGCGAGGACAAGAAAGACAGGCTTATTATGCGTAACCGCAATCAGCTTGGACATGACTTGTGGGTATTTGCGAATGACAGGTTTCTGCTGGGATTCGGATGTTTGCAACAAAACTTCCTTGTTGGAAGTTGCATCAACAGACACCCCAACGGCAGATTCGGACTGCATTGGAATAGGGAAGCACAAGGCTTGGAAAACGCACAAAATGATAATAATGGTGTAGTGGAGTATTCTAGGTTGTTGTCTCATTTTGGCTTCCCTCCTTTTCCGTGAAACATACTGTTATTAAAATAATAACACATTTTTGTCTTAACTCCAAACCTCTTCATATTATACTGAGAAATCATGACACGCTTTCCATCAATCCGCTTCGTATATCCCCATCGGCCTTGCCATATACTTTGAACAGGAAGGAAAGGAGTGATTCTAGTGGAACTGTTCGCTGTATGGACCGATGTATCGGGGCAAGAGGAAGCAGATCAATTTTATCGTTGTGTCAAGGAAAAAACTAAAGGTTTACATATAAGTAAAAGAGGATTTCGGCTCACCTTCAAACATAATGATGGAAGAGCAGCCTGGGTGTGCAGAGGGAATGAGAATCACGAAGACTTCCAGCAATGGCTTCCCCGAATCAGTGATCTTCTCTCCCTTGGACTCGCCGACTTCATTATGGATACACAAGAACGGAACATGGTGGAGAATATGATCGCCAAAGCGTGTTCTGTTATGGATGAGCATGAGGTGGAGAAGGTCAATCGGATCTGTATGCCGCTATTATTCAATGGGGATCTGGATCAGCCTGGACTTCGGGAACGCCGCCGTACTACGTTGGCAAGTGGACTACGGCAGGATCTGGAGGATGTTCACTTTTTTCACCTTGAAGGCATTATCAATTTTCGCATACGGGCATATAAGCAGGAGCTTCAGGAATTAGTGGAGTATGCGCTCGATGAGTTCTGGATGGATCGGCAGTATGAAGAGTTTATGGGACTGTTAAAGTATTTTGTATTCTTTCAGGAAGCCAAAGTACCTCTGGTCCATCTTGTACACAAGGGCATGCATGAATTTCAGGTGCTTGATGCTGGACTTAATCTGTTGCCCGTGCAGAAGGATGAGCAGGTTGTCGTGGAGATGCCGGGTCTGGAACTTGAAATGGATATCGAAGATATGATTGTGAGTACACTCATCTCGATCTCTCCTGAGAAAGTTATGTTGCATACGCGCACCCCCGATCTGCCGATTATCTCGACCATATGCCAGATCTTTGAAGACAAGGTGCAGATATGTCATCAATGTCCGGAATGCGAAGTGCTGCGCTCAGGATTGTTGACAGGTCTTGACGCAAGTGATCTCGGCAATTATAATAACTGTTGATCCATGAATTTTACATGTGTACTATTGAATCAAAAGCGTTGACAAAGACAACAACCACACGCAAGATTGGTGCAGAGAGAGGAACCCCAGGCTGAAATTTCCTCCGGATATCACGTATGGTTTACCCCTTTGTAGCTGCAATTTTGAAAGTGGAGTCTAATATCGCCTTTATTGGGGATTATCCGCGAGTAAGGATCTGCCGGGTCATGCCCGTTATCGCCATGCCAATGAGGGCTGTATTCCAAACTAGGAATGAATCAGCTGAATTAGGGTGGAACCACGAGTATATGTCACTCGTCCCTTTGCCGGGACGGGTGTTTTTTGCGTTCCTTTGCAAAATGACTGGAATAGCAATAGATCATCAGTCCATGAACATCTGGACACGAAGGTTACATTTACAGGAGGAATGAGACAAATGGCAGTGAACATTAAATTACCGGATGGTTCGGTACGGGAGTACGCGGATGGCAGCAGCATTGAGGATGTAGCGGCTTCGATTAGTAGCGGACTGCGCAAAAATGCCGTAGCCGGCAAGCTGGATGGTATTGTGGTGGACTTGTCCACAACGCTTCATGAAGGAGCATTGGTGGAGATCGTAACTTTGGATTCACCAGAAGGACTTGAAGTGATGCGTCATAGTACAGCTCACTTGATGGCTCAAGCAGTGAAACGTTTATACGGTAACAAAGAGGTACGCCTCGGCATTGGCCCTGTCATCGAAGATGGTTTCTACTATGATATGGACCTCGAACACCCGCTTAATCCTGAAGATCTGCAAAAGATTGAGAAGGAAATGGAACGTATTGTGAACGAGAACTTGCCAATTGTACGTAAGGAAGTTAGCCGCGAGGACGCGATTAAAACGTTTGAAGAAGTAGGCGATCCTTACAAACTTGAGTTGATTCGTGACTTGCCGGTAGACAGCGTAATTACCATTTATGAGCAAGGTGAATTCTTCGACTTGTGTCGTGGTCCTCACGTACCATCGACTAGCAAAATCAAAGTGTTCAAACTGATGAATGTGGCTGGTGCATACTGGCGTGGAGATAGCAAAAACAAAATGCTTCAACGTATCTATGGTACGGCTTTTGTGAAGAAAGCACAGCTGGACGAGCATCTGCACTTCCTTGAAGAAGCGCGCAAACGCGATCACCGTAAGCTCGGTAAAGAGTTGGAAATGTTCACATTCTCCCAACTGGTCGGTCAAGGCCTGCCAATCTGGTTGCCTAACGGTGCAAAACTGCGCCGGACTTTGGAGCGTTACATTGTGGATCTGGAAGAAAGCCTTGGATACCAGCATGTATACACACCGGTTTTGGGTAACGTGGAATTGTACAAAACATCCGGACACTGGGAGCACTACCAGGAAGATATGTTCCCGAAAATGGTTATGGATAACGAGGAACTCGTTCTCCGTCCAATGAACTGTCCTCACCATATGATGGTGTACAAGTCCAGCATGCACAGCTACCGTGATCTGCCCATCCGGATTGCCGAGCTTGGCATGATGCACCGTTACGAAATGTCGGGGGCGTTAACAGGTCTGCACCGTGTTCGTGCAATGACTCTGAACGACTCACACATTTTTGCACGTCCGGATCAGATCAAGGAAGAGTTCGCTCGTGTTATCGAGTTGATTCAAACGGTATACAAAGATTTCGGTATCAACGAATACCGTTTCCGTCTGTCCTATCGCGATCCGAAGGATACCGAGAAATACTTCCAGAACGACGAGATGTGGGAGATGTCCCAACGCATGCTGCGCGAAGTTGTGGAAGAACTTGACCTTCCATTCTATGAAGCTGAAGGTGAAGCGGCGTTCTATGGTCCGAAACTGGATGTGCAGATCAAAACAGCACTGGGCAAAGAAGAGACATTGTCTACGGTTCAACTGGACTTCCTGTTGCCTGAGCGCTTTGAACTTGAATATGTGGGAGATGACGGACAGAAACACCGTCCAGTTGTTATTCACCGCGGGGTAATTAGTACAATGGAACGTTTCACAGCATTCTTGCTGGAGAACTTTGCAGGAGCTTTCCCACTGTGGTTGTCTCCGGTACAGGCCAAGGTTATCCCGGTATCCGGAAACTTCGACGATTATGCGCGTGAAGTAGAAGCGAAGCTGAAACGTGCCGGAATCTCTGCTGAAGCCGATCTGCGAAACGAGAAGCTTGGATATAAAATTCGTGAGGCGCAACTTGAGAAAATGCCTTATATGTTTGTCGTAGGTGAGAATGAGCGTAATGCAGAAGCGGTTTCTGTTCGTAAGCGCGGAGAAGGCGATTTGGGCATGAAACCGGTTGATGAGATTATCGCTCAACTGAAAGAGGAGATTTCAACACGTTTGGTGTAATTGAACAAATGTATTATCGAATAACCAGTGCATAAGTTGCACTGATCAATCAGAAACGCCTGGAGAACATGGGATTAGCCTATGTTATCCAGGCGTTTTTTCGTAGTGTTTGGTGTGAAAAGTATAGATTAATTGCTTTTTGGAAAACCTTTGCAGTGAGGGGGAGGTTATACAATGAAAAAGCAAATCTCAATTCAAAAAATAAATATACGGTGTTTACTGGTTGGCTGTGTGATGTTCGCCGGAATGATGTTCGGCCTGAACCAAGCGGATGCTTATACATTTGAAGAGGAAAGTGCGGTACTGCATGTCGAGAGTCGAAGCAGTGAAGCTTCGATCATCGAGACTTCGAGCAAGTCTCATCAGAAATTTCTGGAACATGTAAGCAATCAATACAGCGATGAGGCTCAGCTGACGACCATGGTGTATATGGCTTTACTATGGTCACCGCAACCAATGGTCATTCCAAGGCCTGAGCTTCCCGAGAAACAAGTGACTGATCCAGCTATGCCGGTGCTTGCTCCGCGTTCAGAACAAGTACTGGGTACACAAAAGGTGACAGCAACGGGATATACGGCAGGGGTCGAGTCTACAGGAAAAGGACCTAAACACCCACAATACGGAATTACGTATTCCGGTGTAAAAGTACGTCGTGATAAAGAAACGGTTTCCACGATTGCAGCTGATCCCAAATTATTCCCAATGGGCTCCATTCTGTATATTCCGGGCTACGGATACGGGATTGTCGCAGATACCGGTTCAGCGATCAAAGGCAATAAAATCGATCTGTATTTTCCGACAACGAAGCAAGTGTACAAGGAATGGGGCAAAAAGGATGTTGAGGTACAAGTGATCAGACAAGGCGCTGGGAAGTGCACAGAAAAAATGCTGAACGAGTTGGCAGATGCGATCGATGTGTACAAATCCGTACCCGACTCTTGGCTGGACAAGGCGATTTAATTTGGCGTGTTGGACATGAATAACTGAGGTGCTCTCTTCACATAATATTGACTGGGGACGAACCCCGCGGAGCAGAAATGCAACGTAAATATGAAGAGAGAGGTGATTCGTTGTGGCTAAGAAAACTCAAGGGTACCAAACGCCAAACGAGAAGTACAATGCAGAGTTTGGTCAAGAAAATGGAACAAACGATGTAGCAGCTAAAGTGAAGCAATCCGCTCAAAACAAAGTACAAGAAAATTTCCAAACACCTGATGAAAAATTTAATGCCGAGTTCGGTGTAGAAAACACTGGTCAAACAAACCAAGGCCGTGCAGGGAAATTCCAGAAATAATTGAAGATAAAGATTCAACACCCTGGAGCAAAAGCTCCGGGGTGTTTTACATATTCGAATTTTTTACATAAATATCCTCACATCTCAGTCTCGAGACCGAGATAACTTCCATCTGCCGCCGCTGTTCTCATTGTTCTGTCTGAGTTACACTGGATACATAATACAGACGAAGGAGACATGAGCGATGAAACGATCTACGCGTGACCGCTGGTGGGTTGGCATACCTCTTATTGCTATTGGTGCGATGATCTTGTTCAGACAATTGGGATATGACATTGATGTTGGATATATTTTCAGAACATATTGGCCGTTATTTCTGATCTGGTGGGGGGTCAAAGGAATATCGGAGATTCGTCGCAATGGGGGGTACGCCTTCATTGGACCGGTAGTTGTCCTCGCGATCGGTGGTTACTTTCTAGCCCGTAACCTGGGATGGATTGATTACTCTATGGGGGAGTTCATCCGTTATCTGATTCCGGTTATGCTGATTGGCGGAGGATTATTCGTGCTGATTGGGCCACGACGCCGTGATCGGAAACATCATGACAAGATGCAGCCACCTCCAGCACCTGAGCAACCTTATAAACCGTTGTCTCCGGAGGATCTGGAGATGCCGTCCTCGTTTGACGAACAGTTCGAGAAAACATTTGGTAAACCGAAACAGGAACAGAAGAACGATTCACATGGCTCTCATTTCACAGGATCAACGGATTCATCATCACAAGCGCAACAGGATAAGAAGAAATATCAATCGCATAACTCTAACAATACCGGATATGGAGAATATTATGATGATGGCTACGGAAATGGTTATGGGGATTACGGGAGCGGCAATACAATTAACAAATCGGCGTTCATCGGTGATCTGTACATGGGGCAGGAAGTATTCTCGTTGAAACCCATGAACATCTCGGCTTTTATCGGAGATACCGTAATTGATTTGACCAAAGCACAGATTCCTTATGGTGAGACGAAGATTGTCATTTCTTCATTTATTGGGGATGTGAAAGTATTTGTTCCAGAAGATATGGATCTGGGTGTGACAGTAACGACGAATTCCTTCATTGGAGATATGTCATTGTTGAACCAGAAACGTGGCGGATTCCTGAGTAGTGCCCAGGCTGAAACAGCCCACTATCGTGAAGCAAGCAAAAAGGTACGGATTATTGTGAGTGTGTTTATCGGAGACGTCAAAGTCAATAAGGTGGGTTAACGCATGATTCGAACGATTCTCAAGGCAAACAAATGGGAACTGATGATGTATTTTGCGCTAACCGGTCTGATTACGCTGGGCGGATTCTATCTATTGTATGGAGAGGTACTGATGGGGGCTGGACGTCAGCGGGCATGGACCTATGTTGCCGTTGTTGTGCTGGCCACCGTTATCACCGGGTACATCGCTGCTTTGCGGCTTCAGCGCAAGATCGATCTGCTGGATCTCAATATGTTGAAAGTGTCCAAGGGCAATCTGGCGGTTCGTATGCCTGAAGCCGACGATGCTTCGTTTGGTCGTGTCTATCAGGAGTTCAATGTCATGATGGATTCGATTGAGAAAAAGATGAGACTGCTTCAGCGCCTCGGTGAGCAGGAAGTCATTGAGAAGGAGCAAGCCTCGGAGCGGGCGGTGCTGGAAGAACGCAAACGTATGGCAAGGGACCTCCATGACACGGTTAGCCAGCAGCTGTTCGCGATGCATATGTCTGCTTCGTCCTTGCCGCGTTTGCTGGAGATGAACCCGGAACATGGCGGTAAAGTACTGGATCAGTTGATTCAGATGTCACATATTGCACAGCGTCAGATGCGTGGACTTATTGCCCAGCTTCGACCAGTGGAGCTGGAGGGGCGAGATCTCTCCGCGGCACTGGATAGCTGGTTTCCTGATTATTGCAGGCAGAATGGTCTTAAAGGTGTGAAAGAGCTGGAACTGGATGGCGGAATTTCGGATGCCATTGAGCACCAGCTGTTTCTTGTTATCCAGGAGGCCGTTGCCAATGTAGTGAAGCATGCAGAGGCTGGGCTGGTCAGTCTGTCCATACGGGAAAGTGAACATCAGATCAGTATGAGCATCAGCGATGATGGCCAGGGATTTTTACAGCAAGCCGAGCGTCCAGGGTCATACGGGTTATCCACCATGCGTGAACGGGCGGAGAAGCTTGGGGGGCAAGTTCAGATTATATCGAAGCCGGGAGCGGGAACGACGGTACGGGTATTTATCCCAAAATTCCCGAACGTTCCTGAGTGAACCAGAGGGGGAGACGGAATGAGTGGTAAAGTAAACGTGATGATTGTGGATGACCATGATATGGTGCGCATGGGATTGAAAACGTATCTGATGCTGGAGCCTACTTTTCATGTGATGGGGGAAGCGAGCCATGGGCAGGATGTTCTTGATCAGTTGCGTAAGTTAAATGATAATGAAATGCCGGACTTGATCCTGATGGATCTGATGATGCCAATAATGAATGGCGCTGAAGCAACGAAAGCCATCATGACTGAATTTCCGAAGATGAAGATTGTGATGCTCACCAGTTTCCTGGAGGATGATCTTGTTGTTCAAGCGATTGAAGCGGGTGCGGTCAGTTATGTGCTGAAGACGGTCTCCGCCGAAGAACTGATCTATGCTCTTCAAGGGGCTTACAGAGGCATGCCTGTGATGACAGGTGATGTTTCGCAGGCATTAACTCGTGGAATCAGACAGCGTACAGCGAGAGAGAGCGAATCTGGTCTGACTGAACGAGAGAAGGAAGTGCTGTTGCTTATTGCAGAGGGAAAGACCAACAAAGACATTGGAGAAGAATTACATATCAGTATCAAGACCGTCAAAACACATGTGAGCAACCTGCTGATGAAATGCGAGATGGATGATCGTACACAATTGGCTATCTATGCGCATCGTCAGGGCTGGGTGAAAACAAAAGGGTAAAATGCTGTCATGACGGGGAAAATAATCTATTCTTACGTGCTTTTATCTCCTTTTTAATTGTTTTTAAGGTACGGTTAAGGTTTAAAGTACAAAATAAGGACAGTTAAAGAATATCTCTTGCGAATAAGAGATTGGGAGGTAGAGAGGCATGGACGAACGTAATTATAGATCGAACCGTCAAGACGAAGAAAACGAAACCAAACAAACGGAGAATCGCAATTCTTCCGGAACGGACGAATCCTCCTATTATTATTCTTATGGACCTTTTCAGTCCGTAAATCAGGAAGATACAGCAAATCACATGGGAAGCAATAATCAGCGTGAAGAAGGTAATGTAGAGATTACAAAACCTGATCCGGTGAGACCCGTACCTACTTACTATAACAGCGAATCATACGAGCAAGCGAAAAGATCGTCCGGAGGCGGCGGAAATGGCTCAGGTAACGGTGGAGATCAAGGGAATGGCGGCAAAGGCAGCAACTGGAATTATAATAACCGCAAGCCGCGTTCTTCCGTAAGATCACTTCTGTTTTCCTTTATTGCCGGGATGCTGGTCATTACCGTTCTCATGTACACAGCTGACAGAACGAACATGTTCACACCGGAGACAGCACTTACGAACGCGGACAGTCAAAGCTCGGGACAGGAAACATCCACGAACACAGGCGGAGGCAACAATGTAACAGCGTCGTTACTGCCAACAGGCAAAGAAGATGTTTCTTCTGTAGTCACAAGTACAAGTCCGGCTGTCGTCAAAATCGAAACACTCGCGAAGCAGTCCTCGCGTACAGGTACTGGTCAGGGTGGATCGAATACAAGCGATCCGCTGTACCAATACTTCTTCGGTAATGGCGGCGGAACGGAAGGCAATCAAGGCCAAAGCCAGCAACCACAAAGCAGTAATCAGCTTGTGCCAATGGGTATTGGTTCGGGGTTCATTTTTGATAAAGAAGGATATATCCTGACGAACCAGCACGTGGTTCAGGGTGCAGATGTGATTCAGGTTACGCTGGAAAACAACAGCAAGCCTTATGAAGCCAAATTACTGGGAAGCAGCTTTGATCTGGATCTCGCCGTATTAAAAATTGAGAAAAATAGTGGTGATGATGCTTTCCCTGTAGCTCCACTGGGCGATTCCAACAGTACTCAAGTCGGTGAATGGCTTGTAGCTATTGGTAATCCTGAAGGATTTGAACACACCGTTACAGCAGGTGTACTCAGTGCCAAAGAACGTACAATCAGCATTCCGGATGAAGAAACAGGCAAAACACGTGAATACAGCCACTTGTTGCAAACGGATGCTTCCATTAATCCAGGTAACTCGGGTGGTCCGTTGCTTAACCTGAACGGAGAAGTTATCGGTATGAATGTTGCGGTTAGCGCAGATGCACAAGGGATTGGTTTTGCGATCCCATCAAGCGTAATCTCTGAAGCGGTTAAATACCTTAAAGAGAACAAAGAAGTTCCCAAAGAGCCAGTACCCTTTATCGGTGCATCTCTGATGGCTCTCACACCTGAAGTCGCTAAACAAATGGGAACAGATGTGACCGAAGGTTCTGTTGTTGCCAGCACGATCTTCCAATCACCGGCTTACCAAGCAGATCTTCGTGCATATGACATCATCACAGGTGCGAACGGTACGCCTTACGCCACAAGTCAGGATCTGATTGATTTTATCAAGAAACAGGAAATCGGCAGTGAAGTGACATTGAATGTTGTGCGTGATGGTAAGAAGTTGGATCTGAAAATCAAAATTGGAAACAAAAATGATTTTGATACTTCACAAACAACAGGTACACAACAACAACCATAATATTGGGTTAGGATTGACAGAACGGAAGGGTTTGAAGGCCCTTCCGTTTTTTTTGCCCTGAACTAACGGGATAACAATGGAGAAAGCTTGATTCGAGACTCGTGCTTGAAGATGCAGATTGTGCTTCTGCCTGTTACAATGGGATAAAACGTTAGGATAAAGGAGAAAGACCATGCGCTCAACTATTTTGATTGTCGATGATGACGAAAAAATTGTGTCCATGCTCCGCCGGGGGCTGGCATTTGAAGGATATGAGGTACAGACCGCTTCCAATGGAGCCGAAGGCCTCAGCAAACTGATGGATAAAGAGCCGGACATCGTTGTGCTTGATGTGATGATGCCGCAGATTGACGGATTTGAGGTATGTCGCAGACTGAGAGAAGCAGGCAGCAAAGTGCCTGTGCTAATGCTGACAGCTAAGGATGAAGTGCAGAGCCGGGTGACCGGATTGGACACAGGGGCCGACGACTATCTCGTGAAGCCTTTTGCGTTGGAAGAATTATTGGCACGTGTTCGTGCATTGCTGCGTCGCAAGTCAGACATTGCGGGCACGCCGGACAATCGCCTGATGTACGAGGATATTATTCTGGACAATGACTCACGTGAAGTATTGCGGGATGGGCAACGTCTGGAACTGACTGCCAAGGAATTCGAACTGCTGAATCTGTTTATGCAAAATCCAAGACGGGTCCTATCCCGCGATCTGATTATGGATAAAATCTGGGGTTATGATTACAGCGGTGAGTCTAACGTGCTTGAAGTGTACATTGCCATGCTCAGACAGAAGACCGAAGAATACGGTGGCAAACGTCTAATCCAGACCATCCGGGGAGCCGGCTATATTCTGAGAGGTGACTCCTGACATGTCCATCCGGTTAAGATTAACCGCATGGTATTCTGGTATCCTGGCCGCCGTGCTTATTTTTTGGGGCGTTGTCATCTATGCCTTTGTGTATTTTAACTCCTATCAGGAAGTCGAACAGCAATTGAAGGTGAAGAGTGCCCGGATAACAGAGCAGATCGGTGTAAATCCTCTTTCACAGTCGTTGGATCTGGACCCATTTACAGAGAGCCAGCTTCAGGAGGCGCAAATTTATATTCAACTCTGGGATTATCAGAGTCGTTCAGGCAGAATTTCCGGTAATATGGAGAAACTGGGGATTCAGTTTCCAGTATTGAAATCCAATGAAATTCTTAAAGAGCGTGGAATCTCCAAGATCTATGTGGATGGAACGCCATTTCTGGTGAATCAGCTACCGCTGTCTCTTCAGGGAACCAATGAAGTCAGAGGAATTCTTCAAGTGGGAGCCAATGTAAGTTCACAGGAACGCTTGCTGGAGGCATTGCTTAATATTCTGGTCTTTGGTTGGCTGGTGGCTATGGCATTGGCTATAACCTCAGGTCTCGTTCTGGCCCGGAAGTCGATGCGCCCGCTCGTGAATGTCATTGATGCTGCGAATCAGATCCAATCCGGGGATGACTTAAGTGTACGAATTCAATATGCGGGGCCGAAGGATGAGATCGGGCGTTTGATTGAAACGGTGAATAATATGCTTGAGCGTACAGAATTGTCTTTCCGCGGGTTGGAAGAGACGAATGCTGCCCAGCGCAGGTTTGTATCTGATGCATCACATGAACTTCGTACCCCATTGACTACCATTCGTGGGAACGTAGACTTCCTGAAGAAACTGTGGGATCAGGAGGGGACCGACCGACCCAACCTGGATGAAGAAACAGTAAGACAGATGTCCGTTGAAGCGTTGGAAGACATGGCCGATGAAGGCAAGCGTATGAGCAGATTGATCAGTGACATGTTGTCATTGGCGAGAGCAGATACAGGACAGAAAATTGAACTGAATCCGATACCACTGCAGATATTGGTGCAGGAAGTCGCGCGAAGATCGCAATTCCTCGATCATCATGCGGACTGGCGTCCGGGTGATCTCTCGATTCTCAATGGTATCTATGTGAACGGCAGCAAGGATTATCTGCAACAGATGCTGTTTATTTTCATCGAAAATGCATTTAAATACACGCCGGAGGGCGCTGTGACACTTGATGCTATATTGTACAAAGGTCAGGTGGGATTACGTATAAGCGATACCGGCATCGGAATGGATCGGGACCAAGTACCGTTCATCTTTGATCGTTTTTATCGTGCAGATGAATCTCGCGGGGCTACACCGGGCATAGGTCTCGGACTTTCGATTGCGAAGTGGATTATTGAGGAACACCATGGATCGGTCGAGGTTGTGACTAGACGCGGAGAAGGAACGACCTTTATTATCTGGTTGCCGGTTGTCTTTGCTCCGCCTATCGAATAAAGGTATAATAGACAGGACTGCAATTACATCGGCAACGTTGCCGAGAAAGAAAGCGGGTGGCAACCAAGTGGAAGTACTGCGAATTTCGCCGCGTGGATATTGTTACGGTGTTGTGGATGCGATGGTGCTCGCGCGTCAAGCGGCACGCAATCTGGATTTACCACGGCCTATTTATATATTGGGGATGATTGTGCATAACCAACATGTGACGGATTCCTTTGAAGATGAAGGCATTATTACATTGGACGGTCCGAACCGGATGGATATTTTGAGCCAAGTGGAGAGTGGCACGATTATTTTCACAGCTCACGGTGTGTCTCCTGAAGTGCGCAAGCTGGCACGGGACAAAGGATTGACGACAGTGGATGCAACATGCCCTGATGTGACCAAGACACATGATCTCATTCGTGAAAAGACAGCAGAAGGGTATCAGATTATCTATATTGGTAAAAGGGACCATCCTGAACCAGAAGGTGCTGTTGGCGTTGCGCCAGACCTCGTTCACCTGATCGAGAAGGAAGAAGAGATCGATGGACTGAACGTTCCTTCAGGCAAAATCCTGATTACGAATCAAACAACGATGAGCCAATGGGATATCAAGCACATTATGAGTCGTCTGCTGGAGAAATTCCCGGGCGCAGAGATTCATAATGAAATATGCCTGGCGACTCAAGTACGTCAGGAAGCTGTCGCTGAACAGGCAGGGCAGGCGGATCTGGTTATCGTTGTGGGTGATCCTCGCAGCAATAACTCCAACCGTCTGGCACAAGTGTCGGAGGAGATCGCGGGTGTTACGGCCTACCGGGTATCGGATGTGGCTGAGATTCAACAGGAGTGGTTGAAAGGTGTAAATAAGGTGGCGGTTACTTCGGGTGCTTCAACACCTACACCGATCACGAAGGAAGTTATTCTTTATCTGGAACAGTATGAACATGACAAGCCGGAGACGTGGGAAATCAAGCGTACCGTGAACATGAGCAAATTGCTGCCGCCAGTCAGAGAAAAAACACGTACACCGTAGTCGACAAAATGTAAGTGGAAATAAGAAGAACCCTGTTACACAGAACCGAATTCGGAGCCTGTGAACAGGGTTCTTTTTGTATATGGATAAGGAATGTGTACCTTGACGCAAAAAGGGAACTATGATATATTTACTTTAGTGGATAAAAGCTTAAAAGCGAACAAGCGTTTAAGCGCGACAGAGTTTTTATATTTAATCAGACGCACGTTAATAAAGTATTGTGCTCTCATACAAGGAAGGATGGGAATTTATATGATCGTTATTGCAGGCAAAGCTACTCCGGAGGAACAGATTCAGGATATCGTTGCAGTCATCGAAAAAGAAGGGCTTAAGGTGCATATCTCTCGCGGAGAGGATCGTACCATCATTGGTCTAATTGGCAAAGTTGAACCTAAAATGCAAGAGCATCTTCGCCAAATGAAGGGCGTTGAGAATGTCGTTAAGATTTCAAAATCCTACAAATTGGCGAGCCGTGACTTCCATCCGGAAGATACGGTGATCTCCATCAAAGGTGTAGATATCGGTGGGAAAGAACTTGTTGTCATGGGCGGACCATGTGCGGTTGAATCTGCTGCACAGATTGATGAGATTGCTGGGCTAGTGAAAGCTGCTGGTGGGCAAGTGCTGCGTGGGGGCGCATTCAAGCCGCGTACAGGTCCTTACAGCTTCCAGGGAACGGGCGTAGAGGGATTGATCATGATGGCGGAAGCAGGCAAGAAACATGATCTGCTGACCATTACAGAAGTCATGACACCAGAGTATGTGGATATTTGCGCCGAGTACGCAGATATTCTTCAAGTAGGTACACGTAACATGCAGAACTTTGACCTGCTCCGCAAATTGGGTGAGTGTGGCAAACCGGTATTGTTGAAACGTGGCTTTAGTGCGACATACGATGAATTGTTGAATGCGGCTGAATACATTCTTGCGGGTGGTAACCCAAATGTCATGCTGTGTGAGCGTGGTATTCGTACGTTTGAATCCTACACACGGAATACGCTTGATCTGTCAGCGATCCCTGTTCTGCAGTCTCTGAGCCATTTGCCGGTTATTTCGGACCCGAGCCATGGTACTGGACGCCGTGAACTGGTGGAACCGATGACGAAGGCTTCCGTTGCAGCGGGTGCCAATGGTCTGATTATTGAAATGCATACCGATCCGGATAACTCCATGACAGGAGATGGTGTGCAGTCCTTGTTCCCTGATCAATTCGCCAACCTGCTGCAGGATTTGGAGAAATTGGCACCAATCGTAGGGAAATCATTCAGCACAGCCAAACAACCGGCAGCGTTTTTCCCGGCTCGTGTAGGCGTATAATTTAAGAAATCATAGTCAAAGTCTGGATCAATTCCGGGCATCTCCTGTGGTCGTGTTCATTGCGACGGAAGCAGGCTGATGTCCGGTTTTTTGTACATTTTGCAGTTTTGAACGTATTTATTAATCAATAGTGATAAGAAATATTTATGATGTGAAGTTTTTTCCATGATTTAGGATGTAAAAGGGGTCACTTTACCGCATTAAATCAGTTAAATGTATATCAGTTATGTTGTTATATGCATTTATCATATTTATAAAATGTGAGTATATCTAACATCCTCGCAAAAAATACCTTACATAAGTATTGACGATGTCATATTTCAGAATTTATAATGACGACAGAAAAAAATTCGAATTTAGACATTTTCTTAGTGGGGTTGTTTAATGTTCGGAATATTTGGGAGGACGAATACATGTCGGTTGAAAACGTATTGAAATCAATTCAAGAGAACAACATCGAGTGGGTAGATTTTCGTTTTGTAGATTTAGCTGGTCGTGCACATCACATCTCGTTGCCAGCTTCGGCTGTTGATGCAGACACGTTCGTAAATGGAGTAGCTTTTGACGGTTCTTCTATCCAAGGTTTCCGCGGAATTGAAGAGTCCGATATGGTTATGATGCCAGATCCTGAAGCGACTTATGTCGATCCGTTCACTGCACACCCTACATTGAATGTTATGTGTGATATCTTCACTCCGGATGGCGAGCGTTATGAGCGTGACCCACGTAGCATCGCTGTTAAAGCAGAAGCTTACTTGCAAGAGAGCGGTGTAGGTACAGCGGCATTCTTCGCACCTGAATCCGAGTTCTTCATCTTCGACGATGTACGTTATGAGAGCGGTACGAACAGCTCTTCCTACTATGTAGATTCCGAAGAAGCTTCATGGAACACCAACCGCAAAGAAGAAGGCGGTAACCTGGGCTTCAAAGTTCGCACTAAGGGCGGATATGTTCCAGTAGCTCCAGTCGATACACAACAAGATATTCGTAGCGAAATGTGTCGCCTTTTGGAAGAAGCTGGCCTGTCCATCGAGCGTCATCACCATGAAGTGGCGACAGCGGGTCAAGCCGAAATCAACTTCCGTTTTGATACACTGAAGAAAACAGCAGATAACCTGCTTGCATACAAATACATCGTGCACAACACTGCACGTCAATATGGTAAAGTAGCAACATTCATGCCAAAACCATTGTTCGGTGATAATGGTAGCGGAATGCACGTTCACCAATCCATCTTCGATGGCGATTCCCCATTGTTCTATGACAAAGCGGGATATGCTAACCTGAGTGAAATGGCTCTGCACTACATCGGAGGTATCCTGTACCATGCTCCGGCACTGATCGCTTTGACTAACCCTAGTACGAACTCGTTCAAACGTCTCGTACCTGGTTACGAAGCACCGGTAAACCTGGTTTACTCCAAAGGTAACCGTTCTGCAGCAGTACGTATTCCGGTTGCAGCTGTGACACCAAAAGGTTGTCGTATCGAGTTCCGTACACCTGACTCCACAGCTAACCCGTACTTGGCATTCTCAGCAATGCTGATGGCTGGTCTGGATGGGATCAAACGCAAAATCAACCCAACTGAGCTTGGATATGGTCCGCTCGATAAAAATATCTATGACCTGTCTGATGCAGATAAAGAAAACATCCGCAGTGTGCCAGCTTCCCTCGAAGAAGCACTTGATGCATTGGCAGCTGATAACGAGTTCTTGACTGAAGGCGGCGTATTCACAAAAGAATTCATTGAAAACTACATCAACCTCAAGCGTGATGAAGCAAAAGCAGTAGCCATTCGCATTCATCCGCACGAGTACAGCCTCTACTTCGACTGCTAATCGGTCGGGGTCGGAACAGCTCTTGTTCTAACTTAAAGCCTCCGGGACACGCTCTCGGAGGCTTTTCCTTGAATTAAAGAATGTAGTGCTTTAACTTTGCAGGGTGATAAAGGAATTTGATGGCCTGAAATCAACACTTCAGTGCATATTGCCCTTGAAGCAGATAGAGAATACTGCTATCATAGCGATAATATTTACTTTGTATGTCAGTTACGGATGGAAAGGGCGGGGGATTTTGTGACAAAGAGAGCGTATAATTTTAATGCAGGACCTGCGGCGTTGCCACTTGAGGTACTGGAGCGTGCACAGGCGGAATTTGTAGATTTTCGTAACACAGGCATGTCGATTATGGAGATGTCTCACCGTGGAGCGGTGTACGAGTCTGTACATAATGAAGCTCAGGAGCGCTTATTGTCGCTTCTAGGCAATCCAAAAGGATATAAGGTTCTCTTTCTGCAGGGTGGTGCAAGCACTCAGTTCGCGATGCTGCCAATGAACCTGCTTGGGGCAGGACAGACGGCAAGTTATGTGATGACTGGCAGCTGGGCCAAGAAGGCTCTGTCTGAGGCGAAGCTGATTGGCGAGACGCATGTAGCAGCATCTTCGGAAGCAGAGAAGTTCATGAAATTACCGGATGTTTCGAATCTGAGTCTGCCAGAACGTACGGCTTATGTGCATTTGACTTCTAACGAAACGATTGAAGGTACGCAATTCAAGTCATTCCCGGATACGGGTTCTGTACCTCTGATTGCTGACATGTCGAGTGACATCTTCTGTAAACCATTTGATCTCAATCAATTTGGCATGATCTACGCGGGTGCACAGAAGAACTTGGGTCCATCCGGAATTACGGTTGTTATTGCTCGTGAGGAACTGGTGAGCGAATCACCCAAAACGATTCCAACGATGCTCCGTTACAGCACGCATGTAGATAATAACTCCCTATATAACACGCCACCTTCCTTCTCGGTATATATGGTGAATGAAGTGTTGAAATGGATTGAAGAACAGGGCGGATTGGCTGGTATTGAGCAAAAAAATACGAAAAAAGCGGAATTGCTTTATAACACGATTGATTCTTCAGGTGATTTCTACCGTGGTTGTGTCGAACCAGAAGACCGTTCCCTGATGAATGTAACCTTCCGTCTTGCTTCTGAAGAACTGGAGAAGAAGTTCATCAAGGCATCGGAAGAAGAAGGATTCGTAGGTCTGAAAGGACATCGCAGTGTGGGTGGTCTCCGTGCCTCCATATACAATGCTGCTCCTTATGAGAGTGTTAAGGCGCTCACAGACTTCATGAACCACTTTCAGAAGACAAATGGATAAATAGTATAGGTACTGTGTCATAGACCTTAGTGTCTAATCAATGTGCCTTACCAGAGCCTTCCACATTGACGTGTGGAGGGCTTTTCTTTAAGATTAGAGGGTTGTCGTCAACATGAAATGAAAAGGAGATTGAACACATATGGCTTTACACATCGTTCTGGTTGAACCAGAAATTCCGGCAAACACAGGAAATATTTCTCGTACTTGTGCGGCAACCGGCACCCATCTTCATCTCGTGCGTCCACTTGGATTTCGAACAGATGATGCTACATTGAAACGGGCAGGGCTGGACTACTGGCATGCCGTTCATATTGAATACCACGACTCGTTCGCCGAGGTTCAGGAAAAATATTCGGAAGGTCGTTTCTTCTACGCAACTACGAAGGCGAAGAACCGATACAGTGATTTTAAATTTCAGGATGGGGATTTCCTCGTCTTTGGTAAAGAGACTAAAGGCCTGCCGCCTGAATTAATTGCTGCCAATCCCGATACATGTATGAAAATGCCAATGACTGGTGATGTTAGATCATTAAATCTGTCGAATTCGGCAGCCATTATTGTATATGAAGCATTACGCCAGCTCAATTTTCCGGGGTTAGAAGGATAAATTAAGGTTATTCATGCCGACTAGAATTCGGTAAAAAAACATTTTTCAAAAAAAAGGACAAAAAATGTTTATTTCCAGCAGGATTCGACAAAATCTTGGCGAATCTATAAACATAGTACAAATGTACCTAGAAATTTAGAGTAAGATAGGAGAGGTGTGCCGTAGCTATGAAGCCAGCTGGAGTAGTTCGCAAAGTGGACCAATTAGGTAGGATCGTATTGCCTAAATCTTTGCGTAAAAGGTATCAAATGAATGAGGGAGATCCTGTAGAGATTTTAGTACAAGGGGACCATATTATCTTGGAGAGATATCGTCCAAAATGTATTTTCTGCGGATCCATCGAGGAAGTCAACGAGTTCAAAGAGCGTTACATATGCGCACAATGTTTAGATGAAATGACTCAGCTTCCACAGCACGGGTAAGAAGTAACGCCAAGGGGTTTTATGTCCCCGTGGCGTTTTTTTTGTTTTATTATCCAGCAGATGGCATAATTTCAATATTGAAAAAAAGAAAAATACGTAGACTAACGCTGGGTGTAAAGGGGTAAAACCTCATTCCATACGGCATTCAGGATACCTTGCATATTCTCTTCCTCACTGTTGATACATATGACAGCTTCTTTTGAGGGAATGATGATACACAATTGACCATAAGCTCCATCGGCGCGATAAGCGCCATGAGAACACATCCAGAACTGATATCCGTATCCTTCTCCCCAATCACCGCCTCCAGTCGTTTCGATCTGCCGGGACGTAGCCCGTCTGACCCAATCCGCAGGTACAAGCTGTGTGCCGTTCCAGAGACCCTCCTGCAGCATGAACTGTCCAAATCGACTTAGTTCCTCATTGCTTATCCATAGACCAGCACAGCCGAGCGTTACGCCTAGTGGAGAGGTTTCCCACTCTACATCATGGATACCAAGCGGTTCGAATAACCGTGGAGTCAGGTAATCTTTCACGGTTTGCCCGGTGGCAGCCTGCAGCATGGCCGAGATCATAAAGGTATCACCACTGCTATATGTAAATTGTTCACCAGGTACCCGGTCCAGAGGCAGAGACATGTAATATTTTGCCCAATCCTTCTCGGTCAATGAAGCTCGTTCATCAGCCCAAAGAGGGGGAGAGTCATGGCCCGAAGACATTCGGAGAAGATCACGTAGTTTCAAATCCCGCGGCGAGGGGATATTGTGCTGTGCAATGGGTGCGTGATTATAGGCGAAATAATCACCGAGTGTGGCATCCAGATGTAAAAGACCTTCTTCAATCGCAAGACCAACGGCCATGCTGGTGAAGGATTTGCTGATGGAATGTTGTACACGGCGCTGATCCCTGTCCCTGTCCCAATGGGCAAGCAGGTGCCCTTTATGTAATATGCGAATGGAGAAAACATTCAATTGTTGTTCGGTAATCGTTTGAACGAAGCCTTTGAGTTGCTTAGACATATTAACCTCCCTAATATCAGGTAAAACCTGAGTAAAATCGGTTGGTGAAACGTTTCCGTAATTTGAATGCAAAATCAGAACCCATGTTAGTATAAACCTGGTTGGGTGTCAATTAAAGTTGTAATAGCACTGACTAAAATTTCATTTTTTCGCAATAATAGTGTCTTTGGGCGCAAATTTAGACTTGAAAAAGCATTTTTTCGAGAAAATAACGCGAAATTTGTAAAAAGGTTATTGACAGGATTTACTCATCGGGCTTATGATTTATTCGAAACGATTCGAAGAAATCGCTTCCACATTAAAAGTGTTGTAATCAAGTCCATGTGGATCAACGTTGGCTATGTTTTGAAACGATTCGAGAAAATCGTTTCGATAACCCATCGTAATACAAGGGAATCTACAACAGCCTGCAATCCAACGCCAGAGAAGCGAATGAGTAAAGACAGCAGGCGATGATGAGAGGGGTTACATTATGGCGCATATAACGATCGAAACTGGATCGCCAACATTATGCATGAATACGAGCATACATGTTGTGTCCAGTGACTCCGGAGAGACTTCAGGCGGTACACTATATTTGTTGCACGGGGCAGGCGATAATGCGAGTACCTGGCAGCGGTTAACCACAATTGAGATGTATGCAGCGCAATACGGCTGTACCATCATTATGCCAGAAGCGAATCGAAGCTATTACACCGATATGGAATACGGCCTGAATTACTTCCACTACATCACTCAGGAGTTACCTGAAGTCTGCAAACGTCTTCTCAATCTAAATCCTGATCCGGAGAAAACGTACGTTGCCGGTTTATCCATGGGTGGATATGGTGCACTGAAATGTGGGCTAACTTATCCAGAGCGCTATCGCAAAGTCGTATCTTTATCTGGCGTTACAGATATTCAAACACGACTTCATGATCCCCATATGCCAGCGACTATGATCAAGGAAATGAAAGCGGTTTTTGGAGAACGGTTACAGGTAAAAGCCGATCAGGATATTTACGCACTGTCTGCCAAGTTGCTGGAACAGGGTGTACCTTTACCGGATATCCTCAGTTGCTGCGGCGATAGTGATCCCTTCGTGGAGATGAATCGCGATTACGCGAAATACATGCAGGGTACTGCCTTTGATTTTCGGTATGTGGAGACGCCGGGTGCTCATGAATGGAGATTTTGGGAGCACCACCTGAGAACGATGTTTGATTTTCTGTACAACGACAAGACCAAAGTAGAGTGAGGAGATGCAATGTGAAACCTGCAGTCGAAGGACCTAGCAAAAAGCTGAAGGGAAACGTGAAGGGCAATTCGCTCTGGACTGAAATCTGGAAGCACCGAATGACATACACCCTGCTTATTCCGGGGCTTGTCTGGCTAATCCTGTTTGCCTACATGCCAATGGGCGGCCTGTCTCTGGCGTTCAAAGATTACAAGGCCAATCTGGGCATCTGGGGAAGTCCATGGAGCGGATTCGAGAACTTCAAATATGTTTTCCGTGATCCAACCTTTATCGATGCGGTATGGCGTACGCTGTACATCAATATTCTTAAACTGATTATTCAGTTCCCGTTCCCGATTATTCTGGCGTTGTTGCTGAATGAACTGCGGATGCGCAGAGGGAAAAAGTGGTTCCAAACCGTACTTACGTTCCCGCACTTCCTGTCATGGATCATCGTATCCGGGGTTGTCATCAATGTCCTGGCATATGACGGATTGGTCAATAGCGCGCTCGGATTACTCGGATTGCCAACGATTAACTTCCTGGGGTCCGAATCCAACTTTGTACCGATGTTGCTGTTGACTGATATATGGAAATCAAGTGGATGGGGCGCGATTATCTTCTTGGCTGCCATCTCAGGTATCGATCAGGATCAGTATGAGTCGGCACAGATTGACGGAGCTTCTCGTATGCAACAGATGTTCCGTATTACCTTGCCAAACATTCTACCAACCATCACGGTAATGTTCATTCTGTCGGTAGGTGGACTGATGTCTTCCGGTTTCGACCAGATCTTCAACTTGGCAAATGCAGCAACCAAAAACGTATCGGAAGTACTCGATGTATATATCTATCGGATTACGTTCCAGTCATCAACCGATTTCTCCTTCTCGACAGCGGTCAGCTTGTTCCGTTCCCTGGTGAATATGGCCTTGCTGCTTCTCGCTGACAGATTTGCCAAGTGGCTTGGCGGAGACGGTTTGTTCCGATAAGAGAGGAGGAGAAATGAGATGAGCAAGAAAGCTAACAAAAAGCCGAGAATTGGCACAGAAAGAATGACACTTCTCGATTACTTCATATTTGCCATATTACTTGTACTTGCCTTAATGATTTTGATTCCATTCTGGAATGTCATCATGATCTCGTTTGCAACACAAAAAGAGTACGCTGAAAATCCATTTTTGATGTTCCCTAAAGAGTTCACACTGGATTCCTATAAAGCTTTGTTCGCTGACGGAAGTATCTTGTCAGGGTACAAAAACACGATTATCTTGCTGGTGATCGGCTTGCCGCTCAGCTTGTTCCTGACAACAAGTATGGCTTATGGTCTTAGCCGCAGTAACTTCCCGTTCAAGAAGTTTCTCTTTTTCCTGGTTCTGTTCACGATGATCTTTAACGGTGGTATCGTACCCCTGTATCTGATCATGAAATCACTGCATCTTACAGGCACGTTATGGTCCGTTATTCTGGCGGGAAGCTTCAGTGCATTTAACATGATCCTGATGATGAACTACTTCTACACCTTACCGGAATCACTGATGGAATCAGCGAGACTGGATGGTGCCGGGGAGTGGAGAATCCTGTTCTCCGTCGTTCTCCCGCTGGCTACACCTATTATGGCTACAATTACATTGTTCTACGGTGTAGCTTACTGGAACAGTTGGTACGATGCGATGATCTTCCTGCGAAAAGCGGATCAGTTACCGCTGCAAAACGTACTGAGGACCATTATTGTCACATCCCAGACGAACGCATCCAACGCATCCAGCGTAGATGCAACCCAAGTGAGCAACTTCTCCATGGGTATGAAGATGGCGGCTGTATTTGTAACGATGGTACCGATTATGTGTTTCTTCCCAATGCTGCAAAAGCACTTTGCCAAAGGGGTATTAACAGGGGCAATCAAAACCTGATATACACATAGGATTTGGACTACAAATTCGACTAAAAACATGGGGGTAAAAGCATGGAAACGAACAGAAAGTCGTCAGTTAAATCTCTCTTTGCCATCACACTCTGTCTCTTGATGTTGGTGGTGACAGCTTGTTCCAGTGGTGGTTCTGAAGGTAGTAACGAGAAGGATGCTGAAGGTAATTATACAGATAACCTTACCATCTCCGTGGCAAACCTGACAGAAATTAAAAACGGAAATTTGGATAATGAGTTCCATAAGTTCTGGACAGACAAATTCAACGTAACATGGGACTACAACTATATCGATTGGGATTCATGGGGTGAGAAGCTTCGTCTGTGGATCAACTCGGGCGATTTGCCGGATGTATCGGTATGGAACTATGTCCATGGCGATGCGTTGAATAATATTGATCAAGGGCTGTTCTACAAATTCCCGGATGATTGGAAAGAGCGCTGGCCAAATGTTGCCGCTGCGTACAACTTGACGGGACTTGGTGATAAGTTGGAAGAACTGACAGGTGGAACGTATCTCTTGCCTAGACCAATCTATTATGAGAACAAACCTGCTGATCCGCTGACCAACCAAATTGGGGTTATTGCACTCCGTAAAGACTGGGCTGAAGCGGTTGGTTTTGAACTGAAAGATGCGTATACAACAACCGAATTGAATGAATTCGCTGCGCTTGTAAAAGAGAAAGATCCAGGTAAAGTGGGTAACAAGCTTGTACCACTGTCCTATAATGCGGCAGATGCGATGACAAACATGATCATGCCAAATAGTGCTCATGCGATGACTGATGCTCCATTCTACAAAGGTGAAGACGGCCAGTTCCACTGGGGTCCTTCGGATCCTGAGACACTTACAGGTCTGAAATTGATGCAAAAAGCATATAAAGATGGACTGCTTAACCCTGAGTTCTACACTTGGAAAAACAATGAAGGTCAAAATAACTTCAAAGTAACAGGTACAGCTGCAGTTACAAGTCTGGGCGGACTGGCTTCGTACAGACAAGGTCTGGATTCTGATATGAAGAAAAATCTGGGTGTGAGCAGTGATGATTTGGTCCACACAGCAATTGTTCTTGGAGACGACGGAAAATACCGTAACTTGGAGCAAGCAAACTTCTGGTCCGCACTGATCTTCAACCCTGAGATCAGCGATGAGAAATTCGAACGGATCATGGATCTGATCGATTACTCCGCAACAAAAGAAGGCCAGTTGCTCATCAACATGGGCTTTGAAGGAACAGATTGGAAATATGATGAGAACCAAGAACTGGTGAGCTTGTTGCCAGAAGGAACAGTATTGGAAGACAAATATCCAGCACGTTTCGAAGGTCTGTACTTGTTGGGTGACGACTTCAGTGTTGTAAACCCTGCAATCAAAAAAGATTACCGTGATAGAGCCGTGAAACTGTTCGAAGAAAAAGCAAAACTCGGTACAGAAGGCAAATCACTTGCAGCATATGATTGGGATATCAACCTGTACGATTCCAAAGCTAAGAGTCAAGCTTCATTCGATTACCAGAACGAATATGCCAACCTGATTCTGAAAAGCGGAGATCTGGAGGCGAACTGGAAAGAATGGGTGAACAGTAAAATGTCCCTGGTTCAACCTTATCTGGATGAGCTAAACGAGAAATTCTAGTAATCGTTCAGTAATTAATTTTGAACCCGGTGCGCGGTCTCTCCCCGAACGCAGCCGGGTTCTTTATTTCAACAACTTGTAGTGGAGGATACTATTGATGAATAACGAGCAGTTGCAAGACCTGGTGAAACAGATGACGTTGGAGGAAAAAACAGCTCAGCTTCTTCAGTTGACTGCCAACTTTTATGAAGGAACGAATGTTGAAGGTCAGATCACAGGACCGATGGAAGAAATGGGAATCACGGAGCAGTCCGTGGACGCCAGTGGCTCCATTCTGGGGTTGTCCGGTGCACAGGCCATCATTGATGTACAGCAAGCTTATATGAAGAAAAGTCGTCTGGGCATTCCACTCTTGTTCATGGCTGATGTTGTACATGGATTTAAAACCATTTTGCCGATTCCGCTGGCCATCGGTTGCTCATGGGATACCGAACTCGCTGAGAAAAGTGCTGAAATTGCAGCACGTGAATCAGCTGTATCCGGTTTGCATGTTACCTTTGCACCGATGGTGGATCTGGTTCGTGACCCGCGCTGGGGCCGTGTGATGGAGACGACTGGCGAAGATCCTTATCTGAACAGCTTGTTCGCGGCTGCATTCGTACGTGGATATCAAGGAGATAGCTTGAAGGATGAGCCTGATCGCCTTGCTGCCTGTGTCAAACACTTTGCGGCGTATGGAGCGGCAGAGGGTGGTCGAGATTACAATACCGTGGATATGTCCGAGCGTAACCTGCGTGAGTACTATTTGCCAGCGTACAAAGCAGCATTGGATGCGGGTGTGGAAATGGTCATGACTTCGTTCAATACAGTCGACGGTATTCCGGCGAGCGGCAACGAAAAGCTGATGCGCGGTATATTGCGTGACGAGTGGGGCTTTGATGGCGTATTGATCTCGGATTGGGCTTCCATTCGCGAGATGATTGCCCATGGCGCTGCGGAAGATGACCGTGAAGCGGCATATCGTGCCATTCGCGCAGGGGTGGATATGGAGATGATGACACCTTGTTATGTGCATCATCTGCCTGAGCTGATTGAGAGCGGTGAAGTAGAAGAGGAACTCATTGATGAAGCCGTTCTGCGAATTTTGCAACTCAAAGAAAAGCTGGGATTGTTCGATAATCCCCTGCGTGCAGCTGATCCGGAACGTGAGCGAGAGATTGTGTTCTCCAAAGAGCACCGTCAGGTATCGTATGAACTGGCAACGAAATCAGCTGTCCTGTTGAAAAATGATGGCAACGTTCTTCCGCTTCAGCCGGAAGCTAATGTAGCCCTTATTGGTCCTTTTGCACAGAGTCCAGACATTCTGGGTTGGTGGTCTTGTGAAGGGGTTAAGGAAGATGCAGTCAAGCTGGGAACAGCTCTGAAAGAGCGTCTGACGGGTGGGAAAGTTCAATTTGCCCAAGGCAGTGATGTTCATACCATTACAGCTGAGCAGATTGCCGAAGCTCTGGACGTGGCAAGCAAAGCAGATCTGATCGTCCTGGCTCTAGGTGAAGACTCCGAGATGAGCGGAGAAGGTGGCTCACGTACGGATATTCGTCTGCCAGCGGCCCAATTGGAATTGGTCAAACAGCTCAAAGCAGCAGGGAAACCTATTGCCACCGTTATTTTCAATGGCCGTCCATTGGATCTGCATGGTGTAATCGATGAATCGGATGCTGTTCTTGAAGCCTGGTTCCCCGGTAGTGAAGGTGGAGCTGCGATTGCAGATGTTCTGACAGGTGTAGTGAATCCATCTGCACGTCTGACCATGTCCTTCCCGCAATCCGCAGGTCAGATTCCGGTCTATTACAACCATTTCAATACAGGCCGTCCACTGAACCCGGAAAAGACGGAAGAACGTTATGTATCCAAATACATTGACAGCCCGAATGAACCTTTGCTTCCATTTGGTTACGGTCTCTCATACACTTCCTTCGCTTATGGTGATCTTGAAGTGTCAAGTAACGAGTTGACTGCTGATGAGTCTTTGAGCATCCAGGTTCGTGTAACGAACACAGGTGAGCGCGCGGGAGTGGAGACTGTTCAGTTGTATGTTCGTGATGTAACGGGTGAAGTGGTTCGTCCGATGCGTGAGTTGAAAGGGTATGTGAAACTTGCACTTGCGCCAGGCGAGAGTGGTACAGCCATGTTTACATTAAATGAGAAACAGCTTCGTTATCACCATTCCGACTTAAGTCATCGCAGTGATCGGGGCGAATTCCATCTTCTTGTTGGTCCGAACAGCCGGGATACCCAAAAGAAATCATTCCGACTCGTGTAATCCGATGGATGGAAAGAGTAATGTGTCAGGCCTTTCACTAGGGAGGCCTGATCAACATAACAGGGGAGCGAAGAATGTGGTCAGTATCAAGGATATCGCCAAACAGGCGGGAGTTTCTATATCCACCGTGTCATATGCGCTGAATGGCAGCAACAAAGTGACCGATGAGACGAGTTCCAAAATTTTGGCCATAGCCAAAGAGCTGAACTATGTTCCAAATGCCGCTGCAAGAACACTGAAGAAGAGAGAATCCAAAATTCTGGGTGTTTTCTTGACCGATTTTAGCGGAGATGTATATGGAGACTTGCTGAGTGGCATGAAAGCCGTATGTAATGCTCAAGGTTATGACCTGATCGTGTGCAGCGGTAAACAGTCCCATCGCATGCTTCCAGAACGGATGATTGATGGTGCAATCATTCTGGATCATACGTTTGCAAGTGAAGAACTGATGCAATATGCCGATCGAGGGCACAAAATCGTTGTACTGGACCGGGAGATGGATCATCCCAACATTAATCAGGTTCTGCTGGATAACAAAGCCGGGGCGACACTTGCTATGGAGCATCTGATTGAACAGGGACATAAGAAAATCTATGTGGTGACGGGACCAGAAGGTTCGTTTGACTCTATGCAGCGTTTGAAGGCTATAAGACAGGTTGCGGAACGTGAAGCCGATGTAGAATGGATTGAGATCACGGGGGATTTTGAGAAGAGTGGTGGAGAACGAGCCGCAGGTCAGATTGTACAGGCATATGATGGACCTGCAGCTGTATTCTGCCTCAATGATGAGATGGCTATTGGCCTGTGTGATCGTCTCGCAGACAGTGTACTTGGCGTTGGTCAGGAGATTGATGTCATCGGATTCGACAATATTGAACTGAGCAAATACGTGCAGCCGAGATTGGCAAGCATTGATTATTCCAAACGCAAATGGGGATCACTCGCTGCTGAACAATTAATCAAGATTATTGCTGGAGAACCCGTTGACCATGAACGGATTTACGTGACACTGGTTGAGGGTGGGTCGGTGAGTGGACCTACACTGTCTGATTCTATGATACCAATGCAAAGTGATCGGGCGGTTAGCTATTGATCCCGTCTAGCAAGAGACAAGGCTTAGAAGAATTGAAGCATTCTTTTAAGCCTTGTCTCTTGCTATTTTCGAGGATAAAGCATTAAAAAAAGCCTCTCCGGAGAGAGGCTTGGCCTTTACAGGCCTTTTGTCTTGTCATTGTTGTAGGATGAAGTGAGAATGCCTGTTATGAAGAGAGTCAATACAACTGCAATAATCCAGAATGTCAGTGAAAACGACATACCCTTCGCACCTCCTGCACAAGCTCATTTTCTTTTATTTCTTCTATTATAACCATTATAAGTAGAAAAGAAATGCTTCACCCCATCATTTATAAAATAAAAAGTGTGTGGGTACCGGTCTGAGGCTGCCATCCGAAGGGTTATTCACAACCCGATTATTCAGAATAAGCGAGGAAGATCCACCGCCATCCAGATTATAGGCATCAATGACCCCAAGCTTGTACAACCGTCCTTGCAATTCTTCAAGGGTAGCACCAGAACTTCCGCCTTCATTATATCCATCGACCACAATGATCAACAACTGATCGTCTTTATAATTGCCGATGACTGTACGAGGTGCTCGTTTGGGTGATACCTTCCACTTATCGGGAATTGCTGTTTTGCGCCCATTCTGTAGCAGCACCGGCACAAACGTAGCCCCGAATTGCGGTTGCAGGCGATCCAGCGAGTTTTTATCGAAGAACTTGCCTCCGACCAGCTTGCCGGCATCGTTAAGTCCTACAAAGAACAGATCTTTGAAACTGGCCTGAAAACCATTCACGTATTTCCCGTCCATGACGGTTGTGCTGAGAGGATAACGTTTGCCGCCACTGTCAGCGAACCCTCCCGCGTTGATCCCGGCAATTGCGCCGTTACGCTTCACAGCCTGCATGGTTGTCTCAGAACGTCCAGGTTCGCTATCCAGAGCCATCTGCATGGCCGTGGGATCTTTTAGCTTAATCTTCATGGCATAGCCCTTATAGCTACCAGGATTCACTCTGTACATTTCAATCGTCAGCCGGTCACTGTCTACCCGTTCAAATGGAACGCCCAGCTTGGATGAGATTCGTTTGTTATAAATGCTTTCTGGGCGATCCGCCTGAGCAGTAGCCTTCTGCACAAGTGTAGACATCGTACTCGTTGTCTTATTGTAGAGCTGTGTCGTTCTTTTAATAGAAGAAGAAGTCTGGACAGCAGCGTCTTTTGCCCCGGCAAGCTCTTGGCTAATTGCTTGGGTCCGGGGAGTAATGCTGTCCTCTGACAACTCGGTGGGAATCAAACCTCCGGGTTCAAGCGGAGGACGAAGCAGCAGCAGACATAATATCAATCCAACAAAAGGAGCGAGTGCAAGCATAAAAAAACGATTAACCTGTTTGACGGGTGTAATCATTTGAGCAGGTCCATCTTTTTCTGGAGTGTCTCCAGTTGTTTTTTGACTTCGCTCAGCTGAGTATACAGTTTGTTGCTGTTATCCGTTTTGTCACTTGCATTATCCTTGGTAAAAGTCAGCAATTCATTGAAGGATTGAACCTGTCCTTGCAGGTCGGCTACTTCCTTCGATATCGTTGTTAGCTGCTTTTCATAGTCGGTTTTTAGCGCTGCAATCTGCTGCTGATTATGGGCCTGAAGCTGGTTAATCATCTGTTGCTGGAGATGGTTACTATAATAGTAGGTTCCAACGACTCCTAGTGCAATGAGAACAATCCACATTACCAGAAACAGCTTGATTGAAGATCCGGCCTTGCCTTTGGCACTCCGGGTGTGATGGATGTCAGAGGGCGGGGCAGATGGTTTCATATCATCACTCCTGGTCATTTATAGGTACAAAAATTTTTCCAGTCCTCATTCTATCATGCCCCTATTGATTACGCAAAAATGAAATTCTTTACTTAATAGAGCAAAAAGAGATTGCATCGGAAGGAAGTCCTAGGATACAATTTCTTATAGATGCAATAAGTAGGAACTTTGGGCAGGTTTTTCGACTTTTTTAGATAGAAATGCAGGAAATTTATACTATATTTTGACCTTTCCGGGCATGGAGAGATGAACGTCATGGTGTTTTTATAACAAAATACAGTGAACATAGAGCTTTTTTAACAGCTGCATCCTGTATTTTTATGTTTTTCGACATAATCCGACCTGTGCTTCTTCTATACTCGGACTGTCGCAAGACGAGGGAATCATCATGACAGAAGGTAGAAGTTATTTGTCCAATACATAACAGGGGGAACAACAATGAAAAAAGTATGGCAGGTGGTCATCGTAGATATCCACCCCACCAGCATGCTCGGTACAAAATTGATTTTGGAAGAGCAGCAAGATCTGACGGTACGTGGCATGACTTCGACCGGAACAGAAGGGCTCGAACTGGTGAACATTCACCAGCCTGATCTGGTTCTCATGGATTATCGTCTTCCGGAGGGCCAGGCAGATCAATATATTGCCCAGATGAAGAATCTGTCAGCACATAGTCACATCATCATTTTAACCGATGAAGACAATGTGAAACTGTTTCGTCATCTGATAAGTCTTGGTGCAAGCGGCATGCTATCCAAACAGGCTTCCCCTAGCCAGCTGATTCATCTGATCTCGGGGTTACGTGAGGGCCATGTATCCATTCCATTATCGTGGTTAAACAGTGCGGAGTGGGCGCAACCCGTGGAGTCTCCAACAGAAGAACATGTCATTGAATTAACAGAAACCGAAACTTTTATCATGGAAAGAATTGTTCAAGGGGTAACCTATGATAAAATAGCGAGTGAGATCAACGTTAGCAGGCGCTCGATTGATAATTATTTGCGTAAAATATACGTGAAGCTGGAAGTAAGCAGCAGAGCACAGGCCATTGAACGTTATGCCTTGCATGCAAGGCAATCGAAGACGGTATCCTGACGAACCAGGTATGTTCTTCTAGCATCACAACAGGTCAGGTGTGCATCCGGTCATATTCGATGGCGAGCAGGAATAGGTTGTAGGGCTGCGGACTGCGAGTTCAGTTTCGATAGGGACGAAAGGGGATCGGATCGATGGAATATTTCTTTGCTTCCCGTACCAACAGGCTGTTGTCATCACCGCTGAGGGACATACGTGAGATGTCTGGCAGGGATTATTTCATTTCTCTGGCAGAGGAATTGCCTGCGGAGGAGTTGTTTCCTTTTAAATTGCTGGAAGAAGCAGCGGTGTCTGTCTTTAGTTCAGGCCCTTCTGCATTGCAATATGGAGAGCCTGCAGGCTACACACCCTTAAGAGAGTGGCTGAACAAAGACTGGAATGCACGCAAAGGCATACGAACGGTACCCGAGCAGATTCTGTTGACCACTGGTACCCAGCAGGCCATCGATCTGGTGATGCGTCTATTGCTTGAACCAGGAGACTCCGTGCTGGTCGAACATCCTACATCTCCAGGTTGTCTTGAGGTTCTGGAGATGCAAGGAGCCAAAATTGTGCCCGTAATGGGTGATCGGGACGGGATACTGCCTGACCTTTTGGAGCATCACATGCAGCAGGTGAGACCGAAG
Source organism: Paenibacillus sp. Negev47 (assembly GCF_058313655.1). NCBI lineage: Bacteria > Bacillati > Bacillota > Bacilli > Caryophanales > Paenibacillaceae > Paenibacillus > Paenibacillus sp. Negev47. Next base: position 4,745,706 of record NZ_CM177754.1, on the reverse strand, counting down.
CTGCTTTTTGCTGCACCCAGTTTCTCGAATCCGACCGGTGCTTTGTGGAGTATGGAGCGGCGGGAGGCTGTGCTTGATCTGTGTTCACGCTATGGTGTACTGCTTGTGGAAGATGATTCTTACGGAGAGCTTCATTTCGATGGCCTTGAGCCGGCGGAATTCTATCGTAAATATCCTTCACTCTTTGCACTGGATACTGCCGACCAGGGTGGACATGTTCTCTACATCGGTTCGTTTAGTAAAACGGTAGCGCCCGCTCTTCGAACCGGATGGGCCGCTGGGCACCCTGCACTGATTCAGGCCATGGCTTCAGTTAAACGAATTGCAGATGGTCAGTCCAGTCCGATGAATCAGCGGCTGTTATATCAACTGCTCGCCCATTCCCCTTTTCGATGGAGTGATCATCTATCCATGTTGAATCGGGAGTATAAGACCAGGCTCAAACTGATGCTTGAACTGTTGAAAAGACCGGGCTGGAAAGGGTGTCAATACAATACCCCTGAAGGCGGAATGTATCTGTGGGTACAATTGCCGGAAGGATTGGATAGTACCGCTCTGCTCAAGGCGGCTCTGCCCAAAGGTGTATCTTTTCTACCTGGATCGCTATGCTCCACAGGTGTACAGGATCAACGCTACATTCGATTGAACTTTAGCCATCCGGGACGCGATGAATTGCTGCTTGGCATGAACCTGATCAGTGAAACCATATCTGAATTTACGGCTCGCAGCTGAGCCGGATCGAAAAATAGATTGTAGCAAAATCCAAATTGGTTCATAAACATTGTGATTACGTTATTGCATCCACTAACATTTTTATATATAATATGAATTAATGAGTTGTTGGTTTCTTTATATAAGCTGCAATTGTGGTGAGTTCAGAAAAAGCACTCATATATTTTATCTAACGGGGGAAAATTCAACATGTCTAATATTTTATTCGTAAAAGCAAATGACCGTCCTGCAGATCAAGCAGTCAGCGTTAAATTGTACGATGCATTCTTGAGCGCATACAAAGAGTCCCACCCAGGTGACACAGTTACTGAGCTGGACCTCTACAATACAGAATTCCCATTCTATGGTAACACTGCTATCACAGGTACTTACAAAGCAGCTAACGGTTTTGAACTGACAGCTGACGAGCAAAAAGCAGCTTCACTTGCAGCACAATTGCAAGATCAATTCCTTGCAGCAGATAAAGTAGTATTTGCATTCCCACTGTGGAACTTCACTGTTCCAGCTCCATTGGTAAACTACATTGCTTACCTGAGCCAAGCTGGTAAAACGTTCAAATACACTGCTGAAGGTCCTGTAGGACTTGCTGGCGACAAAAAAGTAGCTTTGCTTAACGCACGTGGTGGCGTATACTCCGAAGGCCCAATGGCAGCTGCTGAAATGTCCCTGAACTTCCTGAAAACAGTTCTCGGCTTGTGGGGCATTCAAAACCCAGAAGTAGTTATCGTTGAAGGACATAACGCTTCTGCAGATCGTGCTGAAGAAATCGTTACTGCAGGTCTGAAATTGGCTTCCGATGTAGCAGCAAGCTTCTAATAGCAATCATCTATATAGAACAAACAAAAACACCTGTAGTCTCGAGTAGAGATTACAGGTGTTTTTGCATTCTCATTTTTTCGCATCCGTCACTTCGGATGATTCCGGATCAGATATTGCCTGTATTTTTCAAGTACAACGCTGCTGCTTCAGCAATGTGTGCAAGGTCGTCCTTATTTTCACCAGATACGGAATACGTTACATCAAGTTCATTAATGGTTCGTTCGATCATATCATTATCCTCAAGCATGTGTGCATGCTCGGTTAACGCCTGCACTCCCTTAATCGTCAGAATATACTTCCCACGGGAGAGGCGTTCGAACCAGCCATAATAATTCTTTTGCAGAATCGCCGCTGCAGAACCTACGCCTGTCTGTCTGGCAAGGTTGGCCGGAGAGGCTTCTCCGTTCGTTCGTAGAGCGGATGCGACACGTAAGGCCTTCTCACGATATGCCGTGACCAGCTGTCTTCGTGTGCTGCCTCCCGTATTGTAGTCTCCGCTGCGTTCGTCGAATTCCTTGAGCAATCGTTTCCGCCGAACACCGCTTTTGCGGGCAACTTCATTGCGGCTAGTGGGGGTTGTCAGGACGGAAGGTTCGCACAGTACATCAATCAGGGGTGATTTGGTTTTGTAAAATGTGACAGTCAGCAGCCCCAAACCAAGTTGCCTGCATAGTGCAGTCAGTTCACTCCAGCGTTGGTTCACAGCTCCGCGTTTGCTGCGATTGCGCTCGACGGCCAGATACACGAACGGGCTAAGCTTCAAGCGCTGCATGCCCTGCAACAACAAGGAGAGGTTGAATGTTTTTTTCATCTCCACAATCAGTGGTTCATCCTGGTCCGATCTGACCCCGACGAGGTCACAATGTCTGACTTCCGCCTTGACGTCGAAGCCACGCTGTTCGAAAAAAGCCTTCACAGGCGAATATAATTCAGTTTCGTATTTCACTGCCATTGTCCGTGCTCCTTTCCTGAAGTGGCCTGTCTCTGGCCATACGTTGTCCGGTTTCCTGAATTTAGAACCCTCATTATATCATATTCGTTCTTTTTTTTCTGAAGGCACAAGATGTCTGATAGAACAGGGAATAGCCAAAATTCGAAACCTTGGATTGAAAAAAAGAGGTCAACTTACCCGAATTGCCGCATAGGTATGTAATACACTTTTCACAACAATACAAGACGTTTGAACAGAGGGTGGCGGGACTACACAGGACCGCAAGATTGGTATTCAAGCAGGAGCCGCAATTCTATTGATTTCTTCATACCATTCGGAATGGTTGACAATCACACTAAAGGAGCCATGGGAGGTACCAAGCATGAATATTTTTGAACGCGTTGCGGAACATCGGGCAGAGAGTGACCGTTTGACATGGAACGGAACATTTGAAGATTATATTGCACTGCTGAGAGAGGACCCGACTCCGGCAATGACGGCTCATGCCAGAGTGTATGAGATGATTGAATCGTTTGGCGTGGAAGAAGTAGGTGGGCATAAGCGGTACAAGTTTTTTGAGCAGGAGATCTTTGGGCTGGACCGTTCGATTGAAAAGCTGGTCGAAGAATACTTCCACTCGGCAGCACGTCGTCTGGATGTACGAAAGCGGATCTTGCTCCTTATGGGTCCCGTAAGTGGAGGGAAATCGACGCTGGTGACGTTGTTGAAGCGAGGTCTTGAACAGTTCTCACGGACAGAGAGAGGTGCCATATACGCCATTGATGGATGCCCGATGCATGAGGAACCGCTGCATCTGATCCCATTGGAGCTTCGTCCTGAAGTGGAGAAGGAAATTGGAGTCCGAATTGAGGGTAACCTGTGCCCATCCTGCCAGATGAGACTCCGTACCGAATATGGTGGTGATATCAGCAAGGTGCCGGTGGAACGGGTCATTGTTTCCGAAGATAATCGGGTGGGGATCGGAACGTTCAGTCCATCCGATCCGAAATCGCAGGATATTGCCGATCTGACTGGCAGTATCGACTTCTCCACCATCACGGAGTTCGGTTCCGAATCTGATCCACGTGCCTATCGTTTTGATGGGGAGTTGAACAAGGCGAACCGTGGGTTGATGGAGTTCCAGGAGATGTTGAAATGTGATGAGAAATTCCTGTGGAATCTCTTGTCGCTCACGCAGGAAGGGAACTTCAAAGCAGGACGCTTCGCCTTAATCAGTGCGGATGAAATGATTGTGGCGCATACGAATGAATCGGAGTATAAGTCGTTTATCTCCAACAAGAAGAATGAGGCGCTGCAATCCCGGATGATTGTCATGCCGATTCCGTACAATCTGAAAGTGTCCGAGGAAGAGAAAATCTATGCCAAGCTCATTCAACAAAGTGACATGAAGCATGTTCATATTGCACCGCATGCACTGCGGACTGCAGCCATTTTTTCGATACTTACCCGCTTGAAGGAAACGAAGAAACAAGGCATGGATCTCGTTAAAAAGATGCGGATGTATGATGGTGAAGAAGTGGAAGGCTACAAAGAAGCCGATCTGCGCGAGATGCAAAATGAGTATTTGGATGAAGGGATGTCCGGCATTGATCCACGGTATGTCATTAACCGGATCTCGAGTGCTTTGATCAAGCAAAATCTTCAGTGCATTAACGCGCTGGACATTCTGCGGGCGATCAAGGATGGTCTGGACCAGCATGCCTCGATTACAAAGGAAGAGCGGGAGCGTTATCTGAACTTTATCGCTCTTGCACGCAAGGAGTATGATGAACTGGCCAAGAAGGAAGTGCAGAAAGCATTTGTGTACTCATTCGAGGAGTCCGCAAGAACGTTGTTCGAGAATTATCTCGATAACATTGAAGCATTCTGCAACTGGTCCAAAATTCGTGACCCGCTCACGGATGAAGAGATGGACCCGGATGAGCGTCTGATGCGTTCCATCGAGGAGCAGATCGGGATCTCCGAGAATGCAAAGAAAGCGTTCAGGGAAGAGATTCTAATCCGAATCTCGGCATACTCCCGCAAGGAGCGCAAGTTCGAATACAGCAGCCATGACCGTTTGCGTGAAGCGATTGAGAAGAAGTTGTTTACCGATCTGAAAGACATCGTCAAGATCACAACCTCAACCAAAACACCGGATGCAACACAATTGAAACGTATGAATGAAGTCATTAAACGCTTAATTGAGGAACATGGATACACCGCAGCCAGCGCGAACGAACTGCTACGTTATGTGGGCAGTCTGCTTAATCGCTAATCGGCAACGAACCATTCCGGATCAGGCTCCTGATGCCTGCTGTGAGGCTCCTTCACAGCAGGGTCAGGGCCTTTTTAATTCTATGAGGGTCATATTAATCTAAAAAGCTGACAAATAAGGTTAATTTTAAAGAGAATTAGTTCTAATGGTATATGTATATTTAGGTATTATAGTCTATAATCGATACATATATTTACAATTTAAAGTAATTTAGTGTTTATTAAGGAGCTGACTGAACCAGATATGAGCAGTATTTCCGCAACAAGACAGAAGCAACTTGATTACATGGGATTAACCGCAGGGGATCTGGCACTGCTTGCCGATCATCGGCCTGTTTTTAAAAAAGTCGTTAATGAAGTGGTAGATCATTTCTACAATCATGTGGGAAATTATCCTGAATTGGTAGATCTGATCGCTCGCTTCTCTACCATTGATCGTCTAAAAGAAACACAGAAAATGTACTGGTTATCAATGACGGACGGAATTGTTGACGACGCATATATTGAGCAACGGATTGCGATTGGACTTGTGCATTCCCGTATTGGTCTGTCTGAAGATTATTATCTGGGTACCTATATGGTCTATCTTGATATTGCAACGAGCATATTCCAACAGGTTATCCCTGATTCCTGGCATCGTGTCATTCAAGCCCTCAGCAAAATGTTCAATCTGGATTCACAGCTTGTCCTTGAGGCCTATGAGAAGAAAGAAAAAGAAAAGTTACATCAGCTTGCCGATGACCAACAACATACATTGCAGGCGATTACGCAGATTACCCAAGAGCTTACAGGCATGATTAGTGAATTAAATGAAAATGCAATGGCTATATCGAGTGTAGCCAAAGAAACAGCAGCTTCCCAGGATCAGGCTCAGGTTCTGCTCACCGAATTAACAGGGGAGATCCATCAGATTGGAAAAATGGGTGAACTCATTCGCGAGATATCGGATCAGAGTCATCTTGTCGGCCTGAATGCAGCAATTGAAGCTGCTCATGCAGGCGAGTTCGGCCGGGGCTTCGAAGTGGTCGCCAGTGAGGTGCGCAAACTTGCCGCCAGCTCCCGGGATGCCCAAGGTAAAATCCAGTCTAATCTGGAGCAAATCATGAAGAAACTGAGCAGTGTGCAGCAGGAGTCGGATCATACGTCCAGAGGGGCACGTAGCCAAGCGTCACGCTCGGCTGAACTCGCTGTATTTGCAACAACAATGGAGAAACTGTCTCTGGATTTGAAGAAACTGGAACAGCAGGAATAGACGTTAAATCCATTAGGAAGCTTCCATACCGTTTCAGGCTGTTTTAAGCTATAATGGGTAGACAAACCTGCCGATGTTATAGAAAATGCAGCCGGAGACAGGGGATTTGAAAGAGGTTGAGGTGATCAGATGGCTTCTATCCATGATGTGGCCAAGGAAGCGGGAGTATCTGTTGCAACCGTTTCCAAAGTGATAAACGATTATCCCGATGTAAGTGAAAAAACGCGCAAAAAAGTCAATATAGCCATCGAATTATTGAAATATCAACCCAATGTGGTCGCACGTGGACTTGTAAAACGCCGTTCATGGACGGTAGGCGTACTGTTAACGGTTCCGTTTACGAACCCTTTTGTATCAGAATTGCTGGAGGGGATCAAGACTGCGCTGGAGAACAGTGGGTATGATCTTGTCCGCTTGTCGACTCGATTCGATGATCCGGCTTATTCGTTCATCAAACATTGCCGTAGTCGTAATGTAGATGGCGTTGTGGTATTCGGGGAAGGCAGAGAAAATGCGAGTATTCAGGAACTGGTGGATGCAGAGATTCCAACGATGTTTGTTGATACGGACATGTTGGGCAAGCGTGCCGGTTACATTACTACGGATAACGCAAACGGGATCTCGATGAGTGTCAAACATCTGCATGAGCTTGGGCATCGCAAGATTGCCTATATCTCAGGGACACTAGGACCTGCCGTAGCCAATCTGCGACTGGAAGGATATCGGGAAGGACTGCGAGAATGCGGCATTCCGTATTCTACGGTATATCTGGAAGTTTGCGATTATTCATTCGATGGGGGAAGCAAGGCTGCCCGGCGATTGCTGGCACTTCAGGATCAACCCACAGGAATTGTCTGTGCTTCAGACATGTCTGCCTTTGGTGCAATTCATGAAATTGAAAAGCATGGACTGAGTGTGCCAGAAGATATCTCGGTTGTCGGATTCGACAACACGTATTATGCTGAGGTATTCAAACCTGGGTTGACCACGGTGAATCAGAATATCTATTCCATTGGCATCAAGTCTATCGAATATCTGATTGCCATGATCGAGAATCCGGCTTATTCTCCTCCCGTCGTTACGGAACCTTCCAATCTGGTGATCCGCCAGACGACAGCACCTTTAAAAGTGTAACTATGTAATGACGTTAACACGGAGCACAGCTAACAAGCTGTGCTTTTTGTCGTTCTATACTTCCCTAAATAGGATTAAACATATTTAGAGCAAGTTCTATAGTTTAACGGGTAAACAAAGTCTGCTGGCAATCGTATAATGAAAGTGCTTACAATTTCTCTGTTCATTAATGTCTATCTAATCCTGTACAACGATCTTGTACAGGGCTGGCACATGACAGAGCAAAAGTTACTCTTCACAAACACCAACCAAGGAGGAGATTGGATGCATTTGAGAAAATGGTGGAGCTTGTGCTTGTCGGCGGTATTGATCTTCAGTCTGTTCCCAAGTATGGGAACAGGAGGGGCACATGCTCAAGCGGCTGCGGACGTGAAGACAGGCAATGATGAAGTACTGTTTGAGGCTAATTTTGAAGATGGCGTGTTGGGGCAATGGCGTCCACGTGCGAATGAGAAACTCGATATCGTGACGGAAGTGGGCCACGACAGTATGCACAGCCTGAGAACCTCATCCCGTACCGAAACGTTCCATGGGCCCTTAATTGAGGTCATAAACCATGTACAGAAGGGCAGTACGGTTCATATTTCGTTTTGGGCCATGTACGATGAAGGACCTGACAGTCAGGTCATTAACGGGTCACTGGAGAAAGAGTACAATAACGACGCCTCAAGTCGAGAATATGCTACGTTTGCTTCTGCTACCCTGAACAAAGGGCTATGGAAAAAAATCGAGGCCGATGTGGTGATTCCTGGAGAAAATAGCGGCATCACGGGATTCCGGATATACGCAGAGACACCATGGAAGACGTCAGCGGAAGTGACGCCGTCCGATACGATCACGTTTTACGTGGATGATGTTCTGATTACGGAAGCTGAAAAAATTGAAATAGAGCCGAACATTCCGGATCTAGTGGATATCGTCGGACAACATTATGCAATGGGAGCGGCAATCGACCAGTCTGCACTGGATTCGGAAGATCCGCATTCCCAGTTGTTGACGAAACATTTTAATAGCATTACAGCTGGAAACTTTATGAAAATGGATGCGATGCAGCCTCAGGAAGGACAATTTGTCTGGTCAGAAGCGGATCGTCTGGTGAACTTTGCCGAGGCAAATGGCATGGAGGTCAGAGGTCATACGTTGTTATGGCATAGCCAGGTGCCGGAGTGGTTCTTTACCGATCCGAACGATGCTTCGAAACCTGCCACGCGGGAACAGTTACTTGCACGGATGAAAACACATATTCAGACCATCGTGACCCGGTACAAAGGAAAGGTTCATACATGGGATGTCGTCAATGAAGTCATCTCGGATGGAGGCGGCTTGCGCAATCAGGCTAGTGGTTCCAAGTGGAGAGACATTATAGGGGATGTGGATGGCGACGGAGATGACAGTGATTACATTGAGCTGGCTTTCCGATATGCACGCGAGGCTGACCCTGATGCGGTATTGGTGATTAATGACTATGGACTGGAGGGCAGTGCAAGCAAGCTGAACGATATGGTGAAGCTTGTAGAGAAACTGCTGGCGAAAGGGACACCCATTGATGCGGTTGGGTTCCAGATGCATGTGTCTATGTACGGACCGGATGTAAAGCTCATTCGTGAGGCTTTTGAGAAAGTGATCGCTCTTGGTGTGAATGTACAGGTTACAGAGCTGGACGTTTCGATCTATTCCAGTAATTCCGAACTGGAGATGCCTGTCACAGATGAATTGATGCTGCAACAGGCTTATCGTTATCGTGAACTGTTCGACCTGTTTGAAGATTTGGGAAAACGCGGCGTAATGGACAGTGTCACCGTATGGGGACTTGCCGATGATGGGACATGGCTTGACAATCATCCGGTCAAAGGACGTAAAGACGCACCGTTGCTGTTCGATCGTAAATTGAAAGCAAAACCGGCCTATTGGGCATTGGTGGATCCTGCCACTCTTCCGATCTATCGAAATGAATGGACAGCGCCTAAGGCTAGCCCTTCTCTCCCAGATCGCAAAGGGCAGGAAGATATGCTGTGGGGTGCTGTAAGAGGACTTAATATTAATGATCTGGCAGATGGTACATCCGGGGTTACCGGTGAGGCGAGAGTTCTCTGGGATGCCAAAAAGGTGAATATGCGAGTGGAAGTTAAGGATACGACACGTCGCAAAGGTGATCAGGTTCAGGTTTTCCTTACGGAAGAAACACAGGGCACAGCCGCTGCACCTTCTGGAGAGATTTCATCAGCCAAGAAAAAAAATCCGCCTTCCACGAATGGTCAGTATACGTTCAAGCGGAAGGGAAGCAAAGGCAAAGATAAGATTGCATACAGCGTACAGGAGACCAAAACGGGATATATCGTATACGCCTCCCTGCCTTTGTCAGCCGCTTTATTAACAGAGGGGCAGGTACTGTCTCTGGATTTTCGAATTATGGACGAATATGCAGCTGGAAAGACAGCCACGATCGTATGGAACGATATTTCCAATCAGCAGCCCAATAAACCTGCCAATCGGGGGAAACTGAAGCTGGGTTCTGCCCTGAAGCATGCGAAGGTCACTTATGGCACGCCGGTTGTAGACGGTCAGAAGGATCAAGTCTGGAAAAAGGGAACATCGATCTCCACAGATGTATGGGTGCTTGGAAATTCCGGTGCAACGGCAACCGCACAGCTGCTATGGGATGAACAGTATGTATATGTGCTGGCAGACGTCAAAGATCCTTTGCGAAGCAAGTCAAGTTCCAATGCACATGAGCAGGATTCAATCGAGATTTTTATCGACCCAAGTAAAGACCAGACAACATACTACCAGGAGGATGACGCCCAGTACCGGGTTAACTTTGATAATGAGACTTCTTTTGGAGGAAATGCACAGAAAGAAAGCTTCAAATCAGCCACCCGATTAACAAGTGGAGGATATACAGTTGAAGTGGCAATACCACTGGAGAGTGTTCTGGCTGAAGGGAAAAGATGGATTGGATTTGATCTCCAGGTTAATGATGATGGAGCCGGAGACGGCAAGCGAAGCAGTGTCTCCATCTGGAGTGATTCATCAGGTAATTCTTATCAAGACACTTCCGGTTTTGGCAGTCTGTTACTGACTCGCAAATAGATATTCGATCTGTATTTGGATGTGCAAATGTCAGGTATTAAACATCCGTGTTTCTGGAAAAAAGTGTTGATTTCCAAGGCTAGGACGTTTAGACTATATACATTGATATTAACGGGTTCCGATGTATGACACTGGCTTGAACTAAGTCCGTGTTCACAAGTCAAATGATGCGGAGGGAGTGCCTGTCATCCAGACAGCGCACTCGCTTCTTTTTTACATTTTTGCATACATATGAGGCATTTCCCGGTTGAAAGGACAGAGTGAGTGGAGCACCTACATGGTACGTACAACTTAGAACTTGTTATTTTATCCTATATTATTGCATCGTTAGCTTCTTATGCAGCGCTTGACCTTGCAGGCCGTGTAAGTCAGGCTAGCGGGGTAGCGCGGAATGTATGGCTTACCTGCGGTGCAGTCTCCATGGGTCTGGGAATCTGGTCCATGCACTTCGTGGGTATGCTGGCATTTGTTTTGCCTACGCAGGTCTCCTATTCCACGGGGAAGGTTGTTTTATCTGTTCTACTCGCTATTGTCGCATCCGGGGTGGCCTTGAACATTGCGGGCAGACAATCCGGCAAGATTAGCAAGCTCATCATTGCTGGAGTACTCATGACTGCAGGGATCAGCTCGATGCATTATGTGGGCATGGCAGCCATGTCGACTCCAGTTACGTATGAACCAGGCAGAGTGGTATTGTCCATTCTGATTGCAGCAGTTGCTTCATTCGCGGCATTGTGGCTTATGTTTTTCTTCCGTTATCGTCAATCCAGACATACCTGGGTTTACAAGATGGGCAGCGGTCTCATTATGGGCATCGGAATCTCAGGAATGCATTATACCGGGATGTCAGCCGCACAGTTCCATCATTCACATGGCTCGATGGCAAGTTCAGGCATGCAGATTGAGCCAGACATTCTCGCCTATTTGATTGCATCAGGTACATTTATTGCATTGGGCTTGACGTTGTTCGGCATATTTATCAATCAACGAATGTCTCAGAAGGATCAACGGATTCATGAGAATGAGCAGTGGTATCAGGCCCTGTATCATAACCATTCCGATGCCATAATTTCAGTGGACAAGGAAGGCATTGTCAAAGGCATTAATGCTGCTGTAACGACGATCACCGGATACCCTGAAAAAGAGGTCATGGATCGTTCCATTGATGATATCGCTCAGCGGATCGATATCGAGTGGATAAGTGAATTTGATTCCATCGATTGGGATGATTATGGGCTGGAGCAGGCGCATTATATGGCCAAGATGAGGGACGTACAGGGTGAACTTCTGGACCTTAATATCGTCGTGGTTCCTGTTGTCATTGACGGTAAACATGTGGGAAGCCATATTTTGATCAAAGATATAACAGAAGAGAAGCTGGCTCAGGAGAGCATTCGTCACCAAGCCCTGCATGATCCGCTGACGGGGCTGCCCAATCGGCGCAAGTTGGATGAAGTGCTGGCTTACACGATCCAAGCTTCGGAGGAAACAGGGAATTCTTTTGCCGTTATGGTGATGGATATAGACCGGTTCAAAATGATTAATGATTCACTGGGACATTCCATTGGGGATGTATTTCTAAAAGAAGTCAGCAACCGAATTATGGCAGTGATCGAAGCTACGGATTCAAAAGCCATGGAAAATGTCATGTTGGCCCGTATGGGTGGGGACGAATTCACATTGGTGGTAACCCATGATCAAGCGACTGAGATTCGGGTGGCCGAACTTGCGAAACAGATTGTAGAAGCCATACAGCTACCTTACCGATTGAAGGAAAATGACTTTTACGTGACAGCCAGCATCGGGATTGCGATGTATCCACACCATGGAGCAGGAGCAGATTCTTTGTTGAAACATGCGGATTCCGCCATGTACGAAGTGAAGAAGAACGGCAAGAATGGTTTCCAATTCTACACCGCCCAACTGGATTCGGAACTCTATGAACGCATTGAACTGGAAGGTTATCTGCGTAAAGCGTTGGAGCGCGATGAGATGGTCCTGTATTATCAACCGCAGATTCGTACCCAGGATAGCCGCATGATTGGGGTGGAGGCACTTATTCGTTGGAATCATCCACTCAAAGGTCTGCTCGCACCCAATGTGTTCATCCCGCTTGCAGAAGAGACGGGCATGATCTATGAGATTGGTAACTGGACACTACGGGAAGCGTGCAGGCAGATGAAGTACTGGCATGCCAGTGGCGGACCGCTCATTCCGGTATCGGTTAACTTGTCCAGCCAGCAGTTCCTTCAATCCAACTTGGTGGAACAGGTGAAGAATGCACTCCATGAGACAGGGCTAGAAGCCCGTTATCTGGAGCTGGAGATTACAGAGAGCATGATGATGGATGCAACAGTCTCCACAGCAATCCTGAAAGAACTCACGGCACTGGGTGTCAAAATCAGCCTGGATGATTTCGGTACAGGATACAGTTCACTGAGTTATCTGAAGAATTTCCCGATTCACAAGCTCAAGATTGATCGTTCATTCGTGACGGACATTACAGAGAGCCACAGCGATCAGGCGATTGTAGCGACCATTATATCGATGGCTCAGAATCTCCAGATGGAAGTCATTGCCGAAGGTATTGAGACGAAAGGTCAACTGGATATTCTGATGCAGAATGACTGCCGTGAGATTCAGGGATATTATTTCAGTCGTCCGCTGCCGGCAAGTGAAGTCGAACATGACTTTTTTGTACCGCTACGGTTGCAGGGCAATGGAACACCAACGGTATAATCAGAGTGAAGTATGTGCCAAGCGGCAAGTCCCCGTGTATATCAGGAACTTGCCGCTTTTTGTGTTTTATTATGATATGTCGCCATCCTTCATGCGTGATACGAAGGTTCTCTTTTTCAAAAGGGAAAGGGCCTGTTTGAACCTCACATAAACTTGCGGTGGTGCTTCTTGCCATCATACGTAAACCAGATCGGTTTATCCTCAACACGTGTCTCCACATGTACCGTACGCCCCCAGAGGCGATACAGATAAGGCATGGTGCGTTCCATATATTTCAGGTCCAATTCGATGCCTTCATATTGATGCTTCAGTACGAGTTCCCCGGTCCGCAGATAGTCGGCATCTTGCACGACCAGATAAGGGGAACCCCCGTTGACACGTGAAAATACGAGCTGATCCCGTATGTTTTCCCAGGACTTGTCGGTAATTTTCCAGTCGGGGCCTTTTTTCTCAAACACGTAGAGGTCAAGATCCTCGGTTAATTGTTTGGTCATGTAATTGCGGATAAAGGAGGTATCGGAATCGAACTCACGTACCTCGAACATTTTGGCACGACCTTGGCCCGGTTTACGGCCCCAACGATCCTGTTCTTCCCGGGTTGGGTTATCCCAGCGCCGTTCAATATCCTCGAAAATCTTCAGACCCAAATAGTACGGATTCAGACTTTGCTTGGATGGCTGCACCACGGAGGAGTTGAGCTTCGCGAATTCAATCGTATCCTCACTGTTCAGATCGAGCTCACGGATAATGCGTTGATGCCAGTAAGAAGCCCAGCCTTCGTTCATGATTTTCGTTTCCATCTGTGGCCAGAAATACAACATCTCTTCACGCATCATACTCATGATATCTCGCTGCCAGTCAGTCAACACTTCCGAGAATTCCTGAATAAACCACATGACATCCTTCTCTGGTTCAGGGGGGAAGTGATGGACCTGTATGCCTTCGGCCGGTGTTTCTTCGATCTTTACATCATCAAGTGACCATAAATCATCATAGCGGCCTTCCGGCTTGGGTGCTTTCTCACCGCGCTGCTCCCGCATTTTCATCTCCATATAGCGTTGTTTGTCCAAATGGCGGGGTTTAATCAGCTGTGGGTCCACATGTTCCTGAATCGCGATCACGGCATCGATAAAGGCTTCAACCGCTTCGGTACCATACTCCATCTCATAATTGCTAATCCGATCCGCCGTAGCGGCCATGCTTTCGACCATATTACGGTTGGATTTGGAGAAGCGGGCATTATTTTTGAAAAAATCGCAGTGCGCCAGCACGTGGGCTACGATCAATTTATTCTGAATCAGGGAATTGCCATCCAGCAGGAAGGCGTAACAAGGGTTGGAGTTGATGACAAGCTCATAAATTTTGCTGAGTCCAAAATCGTATTGCATTTTCATCTTATGAAATGTTTTGCCAAAGCTCCAGTGACTGAATCTGGTTGGCATGCCGTAGGCTCCAAAGGTATAAATAATATCCGATGGGCAGATTTCGTACCGCATGGGGTAATAATCCAGACCGAATCCATCGGCAATCTCCATAATCTCGGCAATGGCGTATTCGAGGTCGCGGATCTCATCTGTCATCTAACGCTGCCTCCTTCCCGTTTCTGGAAAAAGCTGCGCAAAGCTTTGTACACTTCGCCTTTTTCTTTGATCACATAATACATGAACTGATCCATCTTGATATGACGGTAAGCCGACATCAGTGTGCTGCTGCGGTTGTACTGGTTCACCTCGCCATATCCGAACATGTTGCTGCGTTTCATTAACTCACCGATCAGCTTCACACACCGTTCGTTATCCGAGGTCAGATTATCTCCGTCAGAGAAGTGGAATGGGTAGATATTGTAGCTGGAAGGCGGGTATCGACTGTCAATAATATCCAGTGCCTTCATATATACAGAGGAGCAGATGGTACCTCCGCTCTCGCCGCGGGTAAAGAATTCTTCTTCGGTCACTTCCTTAGCTTCTGTATGATGGGCGAGGAAAACAATCTCGACTTTCTCATACTGACGGCGTAGAAAACGGGTCATCCAGAAGAAGAAGCTGCGCGCGCAGTATTTCTCAAATGAACCCATGGACCCGGATGTATCCATCATGGCAATAATAACGGCATTGGATTGTGGAATGATTTTGTCTTCCCATGTTTTGTAGCGCAAGTCATCCGGACTGATGTGATGGATGCCTGGCGTACCGGTCGTAGCATTGCGGCGCAGATTCTCCAGAATGGTACGTTTCTTGTCAATATTGGACTGCATGCCTTTTTTACGAATATCGTTGAATACTACCGTATGTGTCTCAATCAGGTCTTTGTCCTTCTGCTTCAGATCGGGTAATTCCAACTCAGCGAAGAGCATATCTTCCAGTTCCTCAATACTCACTTCGGCTTCCACAATATCATGACCAGGCTGATCACCAGCTTTTTCGCCTTTGCCGGGTTTCTGCGAAGCAGCGGGATCACGACCGATGACGTCTCCGACCTGACTGTCACCGTCTCCTTGACCGACATGCTTTTGCTTCTGGTAGTTATACACAAAACGGTACTCATCCAGACTGCGGATTGGTACCTTGATGATTTGTTTTCCATCAGACATGATGATGTTTTCTTCCGTGATCAGATCAGGCAGATTCTGCTTGATGACATCTTTCACCTTTTGCTGATGGCGTTGCTGGTCCTGGTACCCTTTGCGGTGAAGCGACCAATCTTCCTTCGACACGACGAACGAGTAAGGCTGGTGTGAATTTGACATGTAGGCACCCCCCATTGATTACGCGGCACAGTTTGGCCTGTCGGTAATTAAGTATATTCACGGGTGAGGACGATATGTGATGAGAGCGGATATAAAATGATACAATTCCGCAAGTTCACCCTGGAGGTCAGGTGAGTCTTCAGAACAGAACCTGCTCCATTTTTTACAGAAACAGTGAACAAGTGTGATATCCTTCCTTTACAATAGGAGAAAGACATCAATCATTTAATAGAGATGAAAAGGAAGGATTTATGTGAATAAAAAGGCAATCAAGGCCTGGATTATGTATGATTGGGCCAATTCGGCTTATGCGACAACTGTGTTGGCAGCGGTACTGCCCGTATTCTATGCTTCGGTGGCTGCAGCAACGCTGGATACGGATACAGCCGCCTCCTATCTGGCCTACACACATTCCATTGGCATGTTGTGCGTAGCTCTGCTAACACCGCTGCTTGGCACGTTGGCTGATTTGTCAGGACGGAAGGGCGACTTCCTGCGTGTATTTGCCATTATAGGCGTCCTTGCCACATTAGGGTTCAGTGCGATCGGAGAAGGGGACTGGTTACTTGCTTCGGCGTTGCTGGTCATTTCCACCATTGGTTTTGCGGGTGGCAACACCTTTTACGATGCAATGCTGCCGGATCTGGTACCTGTGGAACGAAGGGACATGATATCCTCCAAAGGTTATGCCTATGGTTACATTGGAGGAGGCTTGCTGCTTGCCTTGAACATGCTGATGATTCAGCAACCAGGCTGGTTCGGAATGGAGAGTACACTGGCAGGTACAAGGCTTGCGTTCATCTCCGTATCATTGTGGTGGTTACTGTTTTCGATACCGATCTTTCGCCATGCTCCGAGAAGGCCTGCTTCACCGGATATGCCCGGATCGTGGAAAGGGTATGCTGCGGTGGGAGTTCGCAGACTGCGGCAAACCTTTCGTCAGATGCGGCGTTTTCCCCAGTTAATCCGCATGCTGGTGGCTTTCTGGTTTTTTAATGACGGCATTAATACCATCATTCTGATGGCTACCATCTATGGGACAAGTATAGGCATAGGCACAGCCGACTTGATGTTCGCACTACTGTTAACCCAGTTCATCGGTTTCCCATGCACATTGTTACTGGGAGCATGGGCACAGCGCTGGGGAGCAAAGCAGGTATTAATCGTTAGCCTATCGATATACATATGTATCGTGATTCTGGGTTATTTCATGACACAAGCGATGCACTTCTATGTGCTCGCCGGGTTGGTTGGAGTCGTGCAAGGTGTGAGTCAATCCACAGCTCGTTCCCTGTTCAGCAATCTGATGCCGGCAGGCAGAACAGGAGAGTATTTTGGTTTTGTGAATATTACAGGCAAATTCTCTTCGATCTTCGGTCCATTTGTGTTTGGTTATGTCGGACAGATCACAGGTTCCACGCGTTGGGGCATTCTGTCGCTTATCTTCTTTTTCGTCGCGGGCATTGCTGTATTGTTAAGCGTGAAGGTACAGAAGGGAATGCAGGATGCTACACTGGCAGATCAGGAGGAAGGGCGAAATGGGAGCTTCGGAGCTCCTGGGAAAAGTTCAAATGTAAGGTTCACCTGATGATTGTTCAACGGTTTTCATATTAAGTTTCTCAACGGATTACGCATGGCTTCAGGCAGTGTTCCTCACAGAACATGTCTGGAGCTTATTCGCGTTTGTGCAATGAGAACATAATTGATCATGAATAAGTGCTTAAACGACAGACAGCAGAATACAGTGAAAGAGTAAGAATTTATGAAAAGGTGAAAATAAAAGATTGACATGATACATTTTGTATCATAGAGTAAAACTATGAATACATAATGTATCTGAGAGTTGTCGAAAGAATACATGTATTTTGCATCACTCTCGGGTAAGGTTCCGACGTAATGTTGCAAAATGCTGACCTAATAGTATGCGTAGTAATCGTTTTACCAAACACAAAAGTAGAGTCTGGTCTATCCCGGCTGCATGCTTATTTTATTGAACAGAGGAGAGGCTGCCATTGATCGACGCTCAAGGTAACGGACTTGTTTTCTTACTATGTGTTCCCCGCAGTGGTAGTTCATTATCCACAGTCATGCTGCAAAATCACAGTCGTATATTCGCCACCCAGGAAATGTGGTTTCTGATGAGTCTTGTCGATCTGCCAAAAACGGATTCACGCGCTTATGGTGGCAGCTCCATCATGCGTCAGTTCTACAATGCCATGGTATCCGAGGATGTCTTCGAAAAGGCGTGCAGAAGCTTTGCTCTTGAGATCTACAATGGATTCCTGGAAGGGAGCGGAGCAGACTTCATCGTTGATAAATCTCCGCGTTATTATTACATGCTTGAATGGCTGGATCGTCTGTTCCCACAGTCCAAGCGCATTCATCTCCAGCGTAATCCTCTGGCCATAGCAGCATCATTCAAAAAGGTAAACCGCCATACAGGTGAAAGATTCGACCTGACCCATAGTCTGCAGAGCTCCAAATTAAATATGAAATCCGTAGATCTCACACTGGGTATGCTCCGCTTGAATGAATATTTTGCCGAACCGCATGCGAATGCATATGAATTGCAATATGAACAATTGGTCGCCAAACCTCAAGAAGAACTTGAGAAACTATGCTCATTCTTGGGGATTCGATATGAACAGGGTATGGAGCAGTATGGACAGTTTCTGGACAGTGCAAAATCTGACATGTTCTACAGTATGGGCGTGGGCGATCCATTCCTCTCTTCACATCAAGAGGCTCATCAAGGTTCTGTTAACAACTGGAAAAACATATTGGAACCCCAAGAAGTTGAACTGTATTGCCGTGTGATGGGAGCGGATCTGTTCCATCGGATGGGGTACAGTGACCAGTTGGCAGAAGCTGAACAATGGACGGGTGTTCGTTATGAAGCAAGTCCGGATCAAGAGGTCATCGAGCGAATTACGCATCAGTTGACGACAGCGACCGGTTGTGACTGGCAGCAGCACTATCGGATGCAGCCAGCTGATTCTCTCGTCCATGATTCCCATGAAAATCGGAATGATTCAGTTCTCGAAGAACCGGAAAAGATAGATCCCACACTGGCTGCACTGGCAACGATCAGGCAGCTGCAGGCCGCATTACGGGCGGCAGATCATCGTCTGGAACGGGGATACAGTGAACGAGAGCGCTTGAAAGTCCAGCTGGCTTCTGCTCAAGGTAAAATACAACGCATTAAATCATGGGTACCATTCGGTCATCAGATCAGCGCCTGGGCTTCACAGCGCAAGATACTTCGGGGAGGTAAGTCATGAGCGCCATAGCAGGAATTGTTCACAACGATGGTCAGCAGGCGCTATGGGAAGATAGCTGGCGCTTGTACGCAAGCCTGGGGCATGTCCCTGCAGATACGACAGGGGTATGGAAAGGCAATGAGGCGTTCCTTAGCTGTCATGCTCAATGGATTACACCGGAATCGGTTAGCGAGAAGTTACCTTTATACGATGAAGAGAGTGGTCTGACCATCACGGCAGATGCCATTCTGGATAATCGGGAACAACTGGCGGATCAATTACAGATATCCAGGGCTGAACTGGCGATGTTGGCGGATAGTGAACTGATCCTGCGTGCCTATCAACGCTGGGGAGACGATGTGGCTGTCCGATTGCTGGGGGATTTTGTATTTGCCATCTGGGATGATCGTAATCGTAAATTGTATGCAGCGAGAGACATTACAGGCATGAGAGCTTTTTATTATCGACATGATGGCTCACGCTTTGCTTTCTGCACACTCATGAATCCGTTGCTTGGGCTTGAAGGGGTACATAAAGAACTTGATGAGACCTGGTTGTCTGAGTTCCTTGCCATTCCTGACATGCATGATTCAGCAGATATCAACTCGACCGTATATCAGGGAATAAGCCAGCTGCCTTCTGCACACACACTTGTCTTCCGGGACGGCAGGCTGGAACTGAAGCAGTATCATCGCTGGGATGAAGTGGAGCCTCTAAGGCTTAAATCCGATGGTGAGTATGTAGAAGCATTTCGAGAGGTCTTTGGGCAGGCGGTCGGATCACGACTACGAACTCACAGGCAGGTGGCTGCTGCATTAAGTGGCGGGCTGGACTCGGGAGCCGTGGTTGGTTTTGCTTCCGGTACACTGAGAAGTCAGGGCAAACGGCTGCATGCGTATAGCTATGTTCCCGTGCCAGATTTCACGGATTACACGTCGAAAACGTTGCTTGCTGACGAGAGACCATTCATACGTTCGACCATTAATCACGTCGGGAATATCACAGAGAACTATCTGGATTTTGAAGGCAGAAGTCCTCTCAGTGAAGTAGACACCTGGCTCGATATTATGGAAATGCCCTATAAATACTTTGAAAATTCGTTCTGGATCCGCGGATTCTATGAAAAAGCGAGCCAGCAGGATGCAGGTATTCTGCTCACAGGAGCACGCGGTAACTTCACCATCTCCTGGGGGCCGGCTCTGGATTATTACGCAAGCTTACTGAAAGGTGGCCGTTGGTACCGCTGGTTCCGTGAGATGCAGCAGTATAGTGAGCGGACCGGGATGCCCTTCTCCCGTATTGCCAAGATCACAGGTCGAAAGGCATATCCGGAATTTTTCAAGGCTCAGTCCAAAGGAGCCAGCCAGGCTGCATCCGTGCAGTTGATCCATCCTGATTTTGCTCAAAGAACAGGTGTACTGGAACGACTCAAATCCATTATTGTTCTGCAGGGTGGTGCCCAGGCTGATGCACTCAAAGTACGTGCCGAGAAATTCAATAACCTGGCCATTGCGAACAAAAACGGTGCTGTAGCTACGAAATGTTCTCTCCGTTACCGGGCTTGGGAACGTGATCCGACAAGTGATGCCAGAGTCATCCGGTTCTGTCTGTCCGTTCCGATTGAACAATATGTGAAACATGGGACGGATCGTTCATTGATTCGCCGGGCAACTTCACCGGAGTTGCCTGACAAGGTCAGACTGAATCAGCGGGTACGGGGTGTACAGCCGGCGGATTGGCTGCATCGCATCATTCCGAATTGGGATGCCTTTACGGCCGAGTTGCGTGCCTTGTGTTCTGATAGTAAGGTCGCTGGCATATTAAACACGGAGCGTATCAAGTCTGCCCTGGCCAATTTTCCCAGTCCAAGACCTGAACTTGCTTCTCATCCAGATCTGCGATTGATGATGCATAGTCTGATCGTCTATCGGTTCATTCGAAAATTCTGAATGAGAGTACATGAAGGGAGGTGAATACGATGCAAATGGAAAAAAAGGAATGGCAAGCACCAGCTCTTGAAGTGTTGGAAGTCAATCAAACGATGGCCGGTACTGGCTACAGACAAATTGACTGGATCACAGTTCACGATGCGGATCTGTACGATCCAACTTCCTAAGTTGTTTAGTTTTAAAACGTGTCATCATACTTAAAGGGCGGAAATGGAACCAATCCAGCTTTTCGCCTCCGCCCTTATATTGAGCAACATGAATATAAGGGCTTTTTTTTACATTTTATTATGAAGGAGGCGTCGTTGATTGTTGCCTGTGCATTATGTAGCGTATGGCTTGCGCTGGTCGAGCCAAATTCCAATGCCTGAACTGCAGTGCGTACCCGAGGGTGCAGAGCACAATGCTGATGCCGTAGATGTACACATTGAGTCTTCAGATCTGAACCCACTGTGGAAGAGCTGGGATGTTGGCAATGACAACTTTGTGGCACGGGAAGGCAGCCTTTTTTTCAAAATCGAAGATGCAGGCCTGTTTCTAATGGAGCAAGGAAAGCGTATCGTTGTATCCCCTCAGCCAGGAGCGGATGAGAAGAAGGTCAGATTATTCATCCTGGGCACCTGTATGGCGGTCATTATGATGCAGCGTGGCATTCTTCCATTGCATGGTAGTGCAGTTGTTATTGATGGCTGGGCTTACGCATTTGTCGGACATTCGGGGGCAGGTAAATCGACGTTGTCGGCTGCACTGGCATCACGTGGATATCCCCTTCTCACCGATGATGTTGTCGCACTGACCTGGGATGCCGGAGGAAGAGCTATCGTCTCACCTGGTTACCCGCAACAGAAGTTATGGCAACCCAGTCTGGATGGCTTCGGCATGAAGGAACAGGATTATGCAACGGTTCACGCGGAGATTACGAAGTATGCGATACCCGTTCAGCATTATTTTCACGAGATGGCTGTGCCACTAGCGGGGGTATTCGAACTTGCTCCACAACCGGAAGAAGACCATACGTCCGTTCAACTGGTTGAAGTGACGGGGCTGGAACGATTGCATGTATTGTGCTCTCATACGTTCCGTGGTGGACTGGTTGCAAGACAGGGGCTGGCACAGTGGCTGTTCGAGACCGCCTCCAGACTCTCGGCAAGTGTGGAAATTGGCAGATTGACCAGAACGGGTGCTGAATTTACAGCATTTGAGATGGTGGATCGAATCACAGATCATATACGCAAAGGAGTGCATTCAGTACAATGACAGCGACTACGCCGATGAATGTGGAGGACCGGGTAACCCGGAAAGAAGGCAATCTGGTTAGTGATATGGGCAGTGAGAAAGTCATGATGAGCATTAACACTGGAAAATATTATAATCTCGGGAGTACCGGTGGGCGAATCTGGGATCTGATCGCAGAGGAGCGGACGCTGGGTGAACTGGTTGAGGTGCTGGCTGCGGAGTATGAGATTGAGCCAGATGTATGTCGTGAGCAGGTGGTGCAATTTCTTGAACATCTGTCCCGTGAAGGATTAATCGACGTTACTCGCGGAGTATAGAACATGCTGCGAAAAATAAAGGCTTATTTCTCGCTCCCGCGCGCGATACGTCGACTGGTATGGGAGGCCTATATCCTCCTTGGCTGGGCACGCATACAGAAGGCTATGCCATTCGCCAAAATTGCACCAGGGCTGGGGACGCCTATGGTTGAAACACCGATGACTGGGTTGGATCGCAGCGAGGTGATCGCTATACGGAATATTTCCAAGGCGATTATGATCGCCAGCAAATATACGCTATGGGAAAGCCGCTGCCTTGTGATGGCGATCGCCGGGATGAAGATGCTTGAGCGACGGAAGATAGGGAGCACGTTATATATGGGAACTGCACGGAACAAGCAAGGACATATGATGGCTCATGCCTGGCTGCGAAGTGGAAAATTGATCGTGACCGGAGCTGATACTATGGACCAATATACGGTTGTCGGCGTGTTTGGCAAACGTTGTCCGGAGAAGGGATCTGGGGAGATTGTCTATGACACATGAAATTGAACTCTATTCATCAGGATTTCCAAAGGAACTTAAGCTGATCTTAAGCATGATTAGAGGTGATCTGACGTCTCTATCCCCTGAAGAAGTCCAGGCGCGTTTGCAGGGAACGGATTGGCAGCTTTTTCTACGGCTTGTGTATCATCACCGCTTGTACTCTATCCTCTACTTGAAAATGAAAGAAATGAACTCTTCAATCATTCCGGCAGATGTTCTCGAGAGTCTGAGACAACAATACACGGCCAATACGTTCCGTATGTTGCATCTGACAGCAGAGATGGAGCAGGTGTGCGGAGCATTCCGAGAATGTGGTATCCGCAATATTACCCTGAAGGGACCAGCGCTGGCTCATGATCTCTATGGTGATGTATCCATGCGTACCTCCAAAGATCTGGATATCCTGATTCCATTGGCTGATGTGGAAGCGGCCGAAAGCATTCTCGCAACCCTTGGTTATGTGTGCAAGGAAGGAGAGCGAACACCTACGGTTGGCAGCTGGAAGTGGCGTGAACACCACATCTGTTACACCCATCCGGTCAAACGGACTCAAGTCGAGATTCATTGGCGGCTCAACCCGGATTCGGGGAAAGAAACCGATTTTGAATTGCTGTGGAAACGCAGCCGGTTCAGTTCATACACACAGACACCTGTCCGTATGCTCGAACAAGAAGACCTGTGGGCTTATCTCGTAACCCATGGCGCACGACACGGCTGGTTCAGACTGCGCTGGTTACTGGATATCGACCAGATGATCCGCAGCATGCCACTCGATGTGAAGAAAGTAGAAAGACGTCTGAAAGCGGAGGGACGTTTGTCAATCGGTTCACAGGCTCTTTATCTGGCCTCGGAGCTACTGAACACGCCGCTGGATGCAGCGTATAGGTCTTTGATGTCCTTGAGTGACCGTACAGGCAAGCGATTAGCCAGCGAAGGCGCAAAATTCATGAATGACATGCTCGAAAGTCCAGCTGACATGAAAAATTATCAATCGTATCTGTTTAAACTGCGAAGTACGAAACAGAAATGGTTCTTTTTCATTGAACGTTTGTATCCAAGTACATGGGATGTGGATCAATTGCCGCTTCCACGTTCATTGTTTTTTCTGTACTTTCCGTTACGTCCGTTTCTCTGGTTCTGGCGGCGCATTAAAAGGTATACGATGACGGAAAGGGGTAAAGTATGATCTCCGAATTAAAGTACTTCATGCGAAAGTTGCATCATGTCACGGGGCCTATTTTATATTGGAATCTGCTGGGGATGATCTGTATCAGTCTCATGGAAGGGATCGGCATCTACATGCTTGTTCCGATGCTGAGTCTGATCGGCATATTTGAGATGGGCTCCACAGGCTTGAACATTCCCTGGATTGGAGAAGTGTTGAATCGTTTTTCTGAGAATAGCCAATTGTTACTCGTACTGTTCACCTTTGTGTTGATTGTCTCCGGACAGGCCTGGATGCAGCGTCTCCAGACGATCCGTAATACTCGAATCCAGCAGCAATTTGTGCGAACGCTGCGCATGGAAACCTATGGTGCCATTATTATGGCGCAATGGTCATTTTTTCTCCAAAAACGAAAATCCGATTTTAACCATATATTAACCACTGAACTTGCACGTGTGAGCCAGGGAACGAGCATTATGCTGCAAATGGCAGCCTCTCTGATCTTTACGGGAATTCAGATCGGTCTCGCTTTCTGGTTATCCGCCAAGTTGACGGCACTTGTGCTGGTCTGTGGATTGTTATTATTTTTTGTCTTACGAAAATTCGTCAAGCGGGCCAAGCAGATTGGGGATCAGACCTCTCAATTTTCCCAAAGTTATTATAATGGCATTACGGAGCATTTCAACGGAATCAAGGATATTAAGAGCAATATGCTCGAACGCTCACACATGAACTGGTTTGAGCGTATGTGCAGACAGATTGAACGCAACGTCATTCAATTTAGCCAATTGAACAGTGGAACACAGCTTATTCATCGGCTGTCAGCAGCTGTTATTATTGCTGCATTCATCTATCTGTCTCTTCGTGTAATGACAGTACCTCCCGCAAGTTTGCTGCTCATCATCCTTATCTTTTCCCGCTTATGGCCAAGGTTTACGGCAATTCAGTCCAATCTGGAATACATCAGCTCGATGTTGCCTGCATTTCGGGTGGTAAGAGAACTGCAAGCGCAGACGGCGAAAAGTCGTGAGATCAGCGAAGAGATTGCTTCAGCAGGAGATGCTGGATTTGATGGGATTCAACCGATGGAACTGAAGGAATCCATTACGTGTCAGGATGTCTGTTATCGTTATGAGGGAAGTGATACGTACTCGTTGATGAATGTGCAAGCTTCTATTCCGGCAAGGGGCATGACCGCAATTGTGGGCAAATCCGGAGCAGGCAAGAGCACGTTGATTGATCTGGTTATGGGCCTTGTCAGACCTGAGAGTGGTCGCATTTTGATTGACGGTGTACCTCTGTCAGAGGAACGATTACTGAATTGGCGAAGTTCGATCGGATATGTCTCCCAGGATCCATTTCTGTTTCATACGAGCATTCGTGAGAATCTGCGTCTGGTTGATCCGAATGCAAGTGAAGAACAGATGTGGCAGGCTTTGCAGTTTTCATCCTCTGCAGCTTTTGTACGGAAGTTACCTCAGGGTCTGGATACGATCATAGGTGATCGGGGTATTCGGCTATCCGGGGGGGAACGTCAGCGATTGGTGCTTGCCCGGGCTATGCTGCGTAATCCTTCGGTATTGGTACTGGACGAAGCGACAAGTGCGCTGGACAGTGAGAATGAACAGTACATCCATGAGGCGCTGGAACGATTGAAAGGACATGTGACGATTATCGTGATTGCACACCGATTGTCTACGATCCGAACGGCAGATCGTGTGATTGTGCTGGATGAAGGTCGCGTAATTCAAGAGGGCGGATATCAACAGCTATCTACTGATCCGGTAGGGACGTTCAGCAAGCTTTTGAACATGCAAGCGGGTGTTGTAGGACAGTAAATGAGTTGAGATCAGAAGACGTTCTAGCGCGAGTATGGGCACGATACAGCGTAAAGAGGCGCGCCACGATGGGCGCGCCTTTCATTTATTATTGGTTGGTATATTGAGCAAGGTTTATTGAACAACGGCTGTTTTCGCAGGAAGCGGCAAATGAAGAGCACCGATGTGCTCCAAATGCTGTACGATCTCTTGCACGGCTTCCTCAATGGACCATTGCTCTGTATCGATGATGAATGAAGGAGATTTCGGTACATCATAAGGGGCGGAAATGCCTGTGAAATGCGGAATATCACCATTGCGGGCTTTTTTGTAAAGTCCTTTGGGATCACGACGCTCACATTCTTCTATCGAACAGCTCACATAGATTTCAATGAAATCATCCGGTTCGAATAGTTGTCTAACCATCTCCCGATCCTGTTCATGAGGAGAGATAAAGGCCGAAAGTACAAACAAACCTGCATCCACCATTAACTTCGATACTTCCCCAATTCGGCGCAGATTTTCTTGACGATCCGCAGCAGTAAAACCGAGATCGCGGTTCAGTCCATGACGTACATTATCCCCGTCCAGAACATAACAGCGTACGCCTTGCTCGTAGAGATACTGCTCCAGGGCAAATGCAAGAGAAGATTTGCCTGCACCGGATAAGCCGGTGAACCATATGGCTCGACTGTGGTGCCCATTATGTTTCTCCCGGTCTTGTCTATCAATGCTGGATGATTGCCAGGTTATATTGCGCTCTTCCTTCGACATGGTATCCCGCCTCTTCCTATAGGTATGATATGTATTATATTTTAACATATTTTCAAGATTATAGCACCTTGTGGTTTTCTTCATAATAAGCGTGAATCGACAAAATATCGGGTATAGATGTAGTACATACATAGCAGGAGGAACAATATCATGAGCGAAAACATTCAAAATATAGAGGTTGGGTTCAAATGCCCAGATTGCCAGCAGAATATAAGAGCAGAATTTATACACGAACAAGTAAGTACTGTTCGTTGTGGGGGGTGTGACAGAGCGTATACGCTTATGAAGCCAACCATCGGTGATGAGATTCTACTTGATTGGGAACAGGAGGCTTTGTATCACAAGCTGCGAGCAGAGCGGTCTGAACTGGATAATCATAATATGTCGGCCTTGATTATCAAAGTCATAGAGTTGCTGACATGGCGTGATCGGGGAGATGGCCAGACACGTGCCATACAGACGGTGAGGGAATGGCTTGCTTCCAGTGGAAAACCCCAGACCTTGCTGGAATTGTTCCATCAAACTCCGCCACAACATGAAAATAAACGTTTCGATCGATGAGTATTTACATACATTAGCCGTTCCTGTGGCATATTACCTGAAGGTGTTCGTGTGTGCAAACGACAAACCAAATCTTTTCAGGAACAGGAGCGGATAGAATGAAGCGAATGGTTCTATACATACTGTTGGGGCTATTATCCATCAGTGTGGTTCCGGCACAAGTTGAAGCATCGCCGGTTACCGGAGCTTATCACTTTGGCTTCAAGAAAAGCCAGAACGGTCAGCTGCCCTCGATTGATCAGGAAGGCTTTAAATCAATCTTACAACATAACGATGCCATTTTCCTGGGGGATACGAAACAGAAGGAATTGTATCTCACGTTTGATAACGGGTATGAGAATGGACTCACGCCTGCGATACTGGATGTTTTGCGTGCCAAGAAGGTACCTGCGGCTTTCTTTGTGACAGGTCACTATCTAAAGGATCAACCTGAGTTGGTCAAACGTATGGCGGCTGAAGGGCATATTGTGGGTAATCATTCATGGAGTCATCCGGATATGACTCGCATCTCCAATGAGAAGCTTAGAGAGGAACTGGAGAAGGTTAAGTCGGAGGTCAATCGGCTGACGGGTCAACAAGCGACCTTTTTGCGGCCACCGCGCGGAATTTTTAACAATCGTACGCTCGCAGAGAGTCACGCCCAAGGGTATGTGAACGTGTTCTGGTCTGTTGCCTACAAAGACTGGGATACCAATGTGCAACGTGGTGCACAATATGCTCATCAACAGGTGTTGAAACAACTCCATCCGGGCGCTGTCATTTTGCTTCATTCAGTATCCAAAGACAACACCGAAGCCTTGGGTTCCATCATTGATGAGGCTCGCAAACAAGGATACGCATTCAAAAGTCTGGATGATCTGCGGACCAAAAGTTATTGATCCATTATCATAATGACCAATGGGCTAGACTTAAGTCTTTCCAAAGTTTAGCTAAATATAAAGGGCATCCTGAGCGAATGAAGCTCGGAATGCCCTTTTTAGGTTGTATTGGTATGTTGGTCGCACTATAAAACGGTGTTATAGATGATTCCGATCGTTTTGGGACCACAATGACTGCATATAACACAACCAGCAGTGGTCAGTTCTACCCGGGCACCGGTTTGCTCCTGCAAAGACTTCTGCAAGTCGAGCGCATCCTCTTCAGCCATCGTATGCACAACGATCAGCAGGTCTGGATCAATCTGGTCCTTTGCGCTGAGCGTGTTTTGCAGCATTTGTTCCAGGGCTTTCTCCCTTTTGCCGCGCACTTTATAAGCCGGTGCCATCTTGCCATCCGTAACCCGGATGACAGGGCGGATTTTCAACAGACTTCCAATCAGGTTTTGCATACCTGAGCAGCGTCCGCCTTTGTGCAGATACTCCAGTGTATCGATGACAAACTCCGTGCGCACATTTGCTTTCATCGCCTCAATCAGGTGTGTAATCTGATTCAGGGTTTGTCCTTTCTCGGCCGCATGGACAGCTTTCATCACCATAAGAGCAATCCCTGATGACAGATTCTGTGAGTCGATGACAGAAATGCGACCTTCCGGGAACTCGGAACTCGCGAGTCGTGCATTTTGGTAAGTAGAAGAAAGTTCAGAGGATAAGCTGATATATAAAATTTCATCCCCTTGGTCTATGTAAGGTTGAAATGCCGTCATGAAATCAGCGGGTGAAGGTGCAGCCGTTTTGGGAAGACGCCCATCTTGACTGACACGCTCATATAGCTGCTCTGGCTTAATCTCAGCACCGTCTTTCAGTGATTCTTCACCGAACACCACATACAAGGGGATGATGCCGATATCGTGCTGCTGGATCCATTCTGGAGCCAGATCACTTGTGCTGTCCGCAAAAATTTTGATTCGTGACATGTCAATCTCCTTTGAAATACAATAATTTTGGCGAAAAATATAGATTATACTTATGTGTTGTAAACCCATTCATTTTAATTATAAGGAAACATGACGCTGATGCAAACCGTTACATCAGCGTCATGCCTACCAAAATAAGTCCAACGAATAACAGAATCATGATTCCATTTAATATGGTTCCGATAATGGCAAAGACTTTCTTTCGATTTTTGAGGACAAGACCAATAATTCCGAGGATGCTTCCGACCAGATTGAGAATCAGGCAGACCAGAATGGCTAATGAAGCCAGAATGACCGCTGGATGCAAGGCCAGTTCTTCTGCCTGCAACGGGGTGAGAACTCCGATTGACTCGTTTATAGCCATGGTGGCAATAAAGAATATCAGAATATAACCTAAGATCGCAAGTAATCCAATAACAAAGCTGGCGATTCCAGGTCCAGAATGTTTTAGTGGAGCCAATGGTTGCCTCTCATAATCCGGCGGGCATGGTTCATAGATATTGTTATTGTATTGATCTGCATGGTTAGCATTCTGATCCATGTTGTTGGAACCTGAATTGTTGGAATTGTGATTATCCATAATTGTAATATCCCTCCCTTAATCATTGTGCTGAATGTTATTAACCTAATCGGCGTATAATAATTCTCCTTAAAATAGTACGATGGCATACCTGTCTACTTTTCCATAATTATCGATAAAAATCAAGGATTTACGCCAGTTTTCTATGATATGTAGGGCAGGGATAGGACTAGTAAGTATAAACAGACATATAACTCTTCGTAGCTCCGAGCCGACTGGTAAAGGAGGAGTGGATTCGCTACAATAAAGGGAGTGAAGAGTTGAATTAAGGGAGAGAACTTACATGCAACGAAGATGGATGATGCTTGGAGCTGTATTAACCATGCTATCTGTGGCAATAGGTGCGTTTGGTGCACACATGCTCAAGGATGCGATTGGACCGGCTGCCATAGCTACATATGAGACTGGTGTGCAGTATCACATGATTCATGCACTTGCTTTGCTCATTATCGGCTTGACGGCTGGTCAACTTGGGGCATCTACGAAACTGAAGTGGGCGGCGCGCCTCTTATTTATTGGAATTATAGTGTTCTCGGGTAGCTTATATGTGCTTAGTATTTCCGGTATCAAGATTCTGGGAGCCATCACACCGATTGGTGGGGTAGCCTTTATTGCCGGTTGGCTGTTACTCGCAGTGGACGTATGGCAGCGAGGTAAGGATCGCTCCTAATTCAGGAAGAGGATCGTCCTGTTCCGAATCGGGACATATGAAAAATAACGTATATCGTTATTCTAATCATCAACTAAAAAAGCAACTTGCGTGAGAATTTTATGTTAATTCCCACATAAGTTGCTTTTTTGATGATTTCGATCACATAGTTACAGAAATTCATCGATTTCATTGGTTCGGAATGAATACACCTGTTTTTCATCTACATGGTAGATACTTACCACACTTGTATCCCGATCAAAATTCAAAATGCGGCATGGAATACTCTGATGTTTACCGTTCTTGTTATTGACAACAATACGGGTGAGTTTATTCTCTTTAATGAGCGTGTCAATCCACGCATCAAATGAATTTCCATCGGTAACATTGGATGTTTGGGGGGCAGGTTTCTTCTCATTAACTGGTTTTTCTAGCTGATTCTCTGTTTTAGCTGGAGCAGGTGAGGCAGGTGTTTGTGTTGCAGTTGACGCCTTCTGTGCTGCGATGGCTTGTGATTTTTTACGTTCGTTGTGAAGTGTAACGAAGGAGTCCTTCTTGGACTGGAGTGTCGCTTCAATAATTTTGCCTAGCTCTATGCCGGATTGGATCCGAAAGTCCGCAATTTGTTCCTCTTTGTTTATGAACTCCAACAGGGACTGCAGTGCCAATGCATTTGAGCGGCTCTTAATAAGTATATCGACATTAAATAAAAAGCCGATTTCCTCTTGATTGGATAAGGTTTCTTTCATTCATCCCAGCCCCGTTAAAAAGTATGTCAGCTCAAAAAAACGCTTCAATACACTATATCATTAAAAAGGTGATAATCATAGTGTTAGAGACGCGGAAAATGAGTTGATGCAATGGTAAAAAGTTACAATTACAGCCCGGTATTCACGTCTTTCCGCAGGTGTCCACACGACAATCCAGAATGAGGCATACAATTATCGTGACCTGTGGAAGAGGAGGTGGATCGGGAAATTATGGTGACGATGGAGCCCATTGTAGTTGGAGAACATGTATTGGTAGGGGTAGAAGTCAAGCTGCCCAAAACAACGTTGCTGACCATTAACACATCCAAAGGATATATCATGTGCGGAGCACTCGACGTAGGATTACTTAATGAGAAGCTCGGGGATCGCAAAATTATTGCAGCTCGGGCGGTTGGTGTGCGTACACTGGAGCAATTGTTGCATGCACCTATGGAGTCGGTGACAACAGAAGCCGAGGCCATGGGCATTACGGTTGGTATGACAGGTGTAGAGGCTTTATTAAAAATGATCTAATGACTAACAAAAGGGCTCCCCTTATGGGAAGCCCTTCTACTCTAGCATCTTAGTATAGAGTCTGGCACGTCGTAGCCACTAACTCGATACACAAACTCTTCTTAAATCCTTATTAAGTTAAGCTTCTTCCTTCGCGAACAAGGCAGCCAGGTTTTCCTTGAAAGGTGCGCGAACAACGCCTTTCTCCGTAATGATAGCTGTTACATATTCGTTAGGGGTTACGTCAAATGCTGGATTGAATACTTTAATACCTTGAGGTGCTGTACGTTTACCAAATCCTTCGGTCACTTCCTCCGCAGCACGTTCCTCAATTGGAATCAGGTCTCCGGATGGAGTGGACAAGTCGATGGTCGACAACGGGCTCGCTACATAGAACGGAATGTTGTGAGCTTTGGCAAGCACCGCCACACTGTAGGTTCCGATTTTGTTGGCTACGTCGCCATTCGCTGCAACACGGTCTGTTCCGACGATAACCGCTTGAATCCAACCTTTGGACATCACCATGCCTGCCATGTTATCACAGATCAGCGTAACGTCGATGCCGGCTTGCTGTAACTCAAATGCCGTCAGGCGTGCACCCTGGAGTACGGGACGAGTCTCGTCTGCAAATACTTTCAGATGAATGCCGCGTTCCTGTGCAAGATACATCGGAGCGGTTGCTGTACCGTATTTTGCAGTAGCCAGTCCGCCTGCATTACAGTGGGTGAGTACACCCATACCATCTTCGAACAAAGGCAGTGCATTCTCACCGATCATGCGGCATACTTCTTCGTCTTCCTTCTGAATCAACAGAGCTTCTACTTCAAGAGCATCATTGCCCTCTTCCAAACTCATACCAGATTCAACGACCTCATTTGCTTTTTGCATCATGCGATCCAAAGCCCAGAACAGGTTCACCGCTGTAGGACGGGAAGTAGCCAGATGAGCACATATGGATTTTACGTGATCCAGCCAGCCTTGAATGGTCGTTCCATCATATGACTTCGCACCCAGTACGACACCAAATGCAGCAGCAATACCAATTGCCGGAGCACCGCGTACTTTCATGGAGTGGATGGATTCCCATACTTCCTCGGGTGTATACAATTTCAACATGAGGATCGTTTCGGGCAGCAGACGCTGGTCAAGCATTTCAAGCTTGTCCTTTTTCCAGATCAGAGAGGACAGAGGCTGATATTCAGGGGTTGTCATGGATGGTTCCTCCGTTCCTTATGTTACGCCTTAGTAGTAGAGACAGCTGTAGATACGATATCGAGTACTTCACCGATGGTATTCAAGCGACGATTGTTCTTGATCAATGCTTTGCCAATGGACAATGCTTTACGCTGAGCATGCTCACGTTCAGTCGCATCCGAAATGGTATCTATATCAGCCACGTGAGCGAGGCCCACGATACGGCGAACCATTTTGGCAGCTGCGAAGCCGATCGAATCTCGGAACAAATGTTGCACATACAGATCCTGATAACCTGGCGTTTTTGCCATCGGATCAACCAGGTCGTTAGCCCAGAGGCCACGGAAACGGGATTCGAACTCGGTCCATACATCACGAACCATATTCAGCAAAAGCGTTTCACGCTTACGCAGAGCCGTCTCCTCTTGAATCCATCCTGGCAGGGATGCGTAGTTTAATAGCAGGTTGGCAAGTACTGCACCGACATCGAATCCCATGGGGCCATAATACGCAAATTCGGGATCAATAACCTTGGTTGATTCCGGTGTAACAAAAATACTGCCTGTATGCAGATCTCCATGAAGCAGTGCCTGCCCATGTGTCAGGAATTTTTCCCGCAGCAAGGCCACTTCAAGGTGAAGCTCTCCATCGGAACGAAGCGCTTCAGCTTCATCTTCAATGGAAACATCATAATTATTTTTCTCGGCGATCCGATAGGGTTCATCAAAGATCAGATCTTCCGTTATTTTGCATTGGTCCGGATTAATGAATCTGCCCTGTTGTTCCTTCTTCAATTGCTGGTCCATGCCCAAGTCAGATGTGAAGAACAACGTTCTTGCCATGAATTCCCCAATATGCTGTGCAAAAAGAGGATAGGTAACACCTTCAATCAGGCCTTTGCGCATGATCACATGATCACTTAGATCTTCCATAACCGTTAACGCGAGGTCGTCATCGTAATGATACACTTCGGGTACCATCCCCGGACATAGACGATACTCCTCCTGCAGAATTTCACGTTCAATTCGGGCGCGTACCAGAGAGAGTGGCCAAGATTCTCCAACCACTTTCGCATAAGGAAGCGCCTGTTTGATAATGATACTTTTATCGGAGTTCTGATCCGTGATGTGGAATACCAAATTCAGATTGCCGTCGCCGATCTCGTGACAATCCAGATTCGCATCTGCCGCAAACGGACCCGGTAATGTTTTGGCCAGTTCAATTGCATCCTGGGGAGTAAAAGGGCGATATTGGGACAAAGGTGCCACCTCCATATATATGAAGAAACAGGAAAACCCACTTCTTTGCTTGGTATATGTCAGTATATCGGAAATAGCGCGGTTTTTGAACTTTTTTTTGTGACAAGCTAAGTCAATCCTGATTCGAACTTCCCGTGTAAGGGTAAAAACAAATAGGCCGGACGGTTGAGAGAAACGCCGTTAACAAGCCTCTCCGCTACCATGCGGTGACGTATCATTAACTCTCTGTTATGCATTGCAGGCCCAACCTGCGAACCAAGCATGACGGACTAATTTTAAATAAAGGATGGGATTAATATGGCTACAAAAAACAAAACAGATCAAGCGAAATCGGTGGAACAAGTACTTAATCGTCAGGTAGCTAACCTGAACGTATTGTACGTCAAAATCCATAACTATCACTGGTACGTTAAAGGACCTAACTTCTTCACATTGCATGTGAAATTCGAAGAATTCTACAATGAAGTTACCGTGCAAATGGATGAAATCGCTGAACGTATTCTTACGCTGAAAGGTAGCCCTACAGCAACAATGAAAGAGTACCTGGAGCTTTCCTCTATCCAGGAAGCAGCAGGCGGTGAAGACGCCAAGACAATGGTGCAAAACCTGATTGAGGACTTCGCTACGCTTTCGAACGAATATCAGGAAGGGATCGAAGTTGCAGATGCAGCTGAAGATCAACCAACATCCGATATGCTGACTGGCTTTAAGGCGGATTTGGAGAAACATATGTGGATGCTTCGCTCTTTCCTGGGTTAATACATCCACGATAAAACCTTATTCAAGTGGATTTTTAATGTAAGCTTCCTGATCCGGATCATGTTGTCAGAAACGCAGTGAGCGTCTATACTGCTGACAAGAACGATAGGAGGGGACCGCTTATGTTAGAACCAACGATTCCGGCTTTAAAAGAATGGGCATCTGCAATTAAAGCACTGGAAACGGGTCGCCAGATTATGGTGATGCGCAAAGGTGGCATTGTGGAGGAAACCCGACATTTTGAGCTGAAAAGTCCGGCATTTTACCTGTATCCGACTTATGAACATCAGCGTAAAGAACTGATTAAGTCCTCGGATCAATCCTATGTTGAAGAATCATTGGCCGAATGGGTGCCCGAAGCTTCGACAATCCGCATTACGGCATATGCCGAGGTAACGCAGGATCTGGAGATACGAGATCAGGAGATGCTGGATCGGCTTTTTGACTTTCATATGTGGACAGCGGATTTTGCCGAAGACCGTTTGAAATGGAAACGGAAAGATCCGCTCCATGTATTGATTCTACGTGTGTACCTTTTGAATGAACCGATGGAGATCCCAGTACTACCTGAATATAATGGTTGCCGTTCCTGGATTTCCATTCCGAATGGTTCGGTGCCGCGCGAAATGACGCCGGCGGTGGACGTTGCGGATTTTGACGAACAGGTACAGAAGATTAACGAAATGCTCAAAATGTAATGTTACTAACGGAAGGACTTGTCCACGATATGGATAAGTCCTTTTTAATTAGCGTAGAAGAATCAGATAAAAGGTTGATTTACTGTGATTTTTCTCACTGTCTATCTCTGACGAAGATGTTTTCTCATTTGATTCAATTGGGCATTTATTATAGAATCAGATAGAATAATATTTCCTGCAAGGAACAGGGGCTCTTAGGAAATGACTTGATTATCATTGAGAATCAGTTTAGAATTATTCTAAAGTGTTCTTCCTATACAGAATCAAGTACAGGAGAAATTCAGGGGAAGCCCTGTTCAGATATAATAGGCGCTTTTTCGTTTTCGACAGCAAACATTAAATTAATCAATGGAGGGAAACAATACACATGGCTACGAATTTCGTCATTGAAGGTCTGAAAGCGACGATCGAAGGTAAGGAAATCCTGAAAGGCATTAACCTGGAAATGAAAGGTGGAGAAATCCACGCAATCATGGGGCCGAACGGAACAGGTAAATCAACTCTGGCTTCAGCATTGATGGGCCACCCTAAATATGAAGTAACTGACGGTACAATTACACTTGATGGTGAAGATGTATTGGACATGGCTGTAGATGAGCGCGCACGCGCAGGTCTATTCCTGGCTATGCAATACCCAAGTGAAATTGCAGGTGTTACGAACTCCGACTTCTTGCGTAGTGCGATCAACGCACGTCGCGGCGAAGGTAACGAGATCTCCCTGATCAAGTTCATTCGTCAAATGGAAGGTAAAATGAAAGAACTCGACATGAACCCTGAGTTCGCTCATCGTTACTTGAATGAAGGTTTCTCCGGTGGTGAGAAAAAACGTAACGAGATTCTGCAAATGATGCTGCTTGATCCGAAAATTGTAGTACTTGATGAAATTGACTCCGGTCTGGACATCGATGCTCTGAAAATCGTGGCTGACGGTGTGAACGCTATGAAGAGCGAAGATCGTGGCTTCCTGATCATCACTCACTACCAACGTCTGTTGAACTACATTACGCCTGACTATGTTCACGTAATGATGCAAGGTCGTATCGTGAAATCCGGCGGACCTGAATTGGCTCACCGTCTGGAAGCGGAAGGGTATGACTGGGTAAAGGCAGAGCTGGGAATTACAGACGAAACTGTAGGCCAAGAAGCGTAAAGACAAAACGGAGGAGGATTAATCAATGACTACACAAACAATTCTTCCGGTTGAATCTGAAGCGCTTCGCGCCTTGTCGGAAAGCAACAATGAACCCGGCTGGTTGACCGAACAGCGGCTCGAAGCTTTAACGCTTGCGAGCGGGCTTGCGCTTCCGAAACTGGAAAAACAAAAAATCGAACGCTGGAATGTCAGCGAGTACGGAACATATAAAACAAGTGAAGCCATTTCTTCTTTAGAAGAAGTGCCTGCTTCCATCAAAGATCTGGTTAAAGATCAAGCTGAGGGTAGTCTGGTTATCCAGCGTAATTCCGGAACAGTGTACTCCAAGTTGTCTGCTGATCTGGCGGCAAAAGGAGTTATCTTCACGGATCTGGCTACAGCGGTTCGCGAACACGGTGACCTGGTAAAAACGTATTTGAACACAGCAGTGAAAGCAGATGAGCATTCCCTCGCTGCATTGCATGCAGCACTTTGGAATGGTGGGGTTTTCCTGTATGTTCCGAAGAATGTCGAAATTGAAGTGCCGCTGCAAGCAGTCCTGCTTACGGATGACGCATCTGCAACGTTTGCACCTCACGTGCTCGTGGTTGCTGAAGCAAACAGCTCCGTAACGTATGTGGATAACTATGTGTCTGGCGAATTGTCCGCACCTGTTTTCCATAATGGTGTTGTGGAAGTATTCGCAAAATCTGGTGCTAAAGTACGTTTTGCATCGGTTCATCAACTGAGTGTGAATGTGACTGATGTTTCATTCCGTCGTGCAGTGTTGGAAAATGATGCTTCAATCGAGTGGATCGTTGGGGAAATGAATAACGGCGATACAGCGAGCAACACGATGACCGTGCTCAAAGGCAATGGATCAAGTTCTGATTCCAAAGTCATCGCTGTGGGTTCGGGTTCGCAGAAAATCAACTACACCACAGAAGCTCGTCACTTCGGCAAGAATACGCCAAGTCAGATGATTACACGTGCAGTGATGCGTGAAGAAGCTTCTGCAATCATCAACGGAATCACGAAGATTGAGAAAGGCGCGACCAAAGCCGATGGACAGCAGACAGAGAAAGTGTTGATGCTGAGTCCTAAAGCACGTGGCGACGCCAACCCGATCCTTCTTATTGACGAGGACGATGTAACAGCAGGTCACGCGGCTTCTGTTGGTCAAGTCAATGCCGAGCAGATTCATTACTTGATGTCGCGCGGAATTAACCGTACGGATGCAGAACGCCTGATCATTTATGGCTTCTTGGCTCCGGTGGTGGCGGATATTCCTTTGGAAGCACTGCGTACCCAATTGCAGTCTCTCATTGAACGGAAACTCGGACAATGAACCCGTCCATTCGCGAGCAGTTCCCGATCCTCCACCAGGAAATTAACGGACACCCGCTCGTATATTTAGATAGTGCTGCAACTTCACAGAAACCTCATGCTGTGATTGAAGCAGTCAAACATTATTATGAGTATGAGAACTCCAACGTGCACCGCGGTGTTCATACCCTTGGAAGCCGTGCAACAGACGCCTACGAAGGCGCTCGTGAGAAGGTAGCCAAGTTTATCAATGCCCGTCGTACTGAGGAGATTATCTTTACCCGCGGGACAACGACAGCCCTGAATCTGGTGGCTTCATCTTATGCCCGCACCAATTGCAAAGAAGGCGATGAAATTGTTATCACGCAAATGGAGCACCATAGTAATCTGATTCCTTGGCAGCAGGTTGCCAAGGAGACAGGAGCAACATTGAAATACATCCCGCTTCAGCCTGACGGTCATATTGAATTGGCTGATGTCGAGAAGACGATTACAAACAATACTAAAATTGTAGCAATCGCTTATGTATCCAATGTTATGGGCATAATCCACCCAGTGAAACAAATTGCTGAAATTGCACATCGCAATGGTGCTGTCATCGTTGTTGATGGCGCACAAAGCACACCTCACATGAAGGTAGACGTTCAGGATCTGGACTGTGATTTCTATGCATTATCCGGTCATAAAATGTGCGGACCAACCGGAATCGGTGCACTCTACGGCAAAAAGGCGCTGCTGGAGTCCATGGAACCCATTGAGTTCGGCGGTGAAATGATTGATGATGTGGGTCTGTACGAATCCAACTGGAAAGAGCTTCCGTGGAAGTTCGAAGGCGGAACCCCAATTATCGCAGGTGCGGTAGGGTTGGGAGCTGCCATTGATTTTCTGGAGCAGATTGGTATGGATGAGATTGCACATCATGAAAGCGTGCTGGCAGCTTATGCAACGGAACGTCTGGCCGAAATTGACGGGTTAACCATCTATGGCCCAGCCAAGCGGCATGTGGGTGTCGTTACCTTTAACCTGGGTGATGTTCATCCGCATGATGTGGCAACTGTGCTGGATGCGAGTGGCGTAGCCATTCGTGCCGGACACCATTGCTGTCAACCGTTAATGCGCTGGCTTGAGGTTAGCTCAACAGCTCGTGCCAGTTTCTATCTATACAATAACGAACAAGATGTAGATCGGCTTGTCAGCGCCTTAATCCAGACAAAGGAGTATTTTGGCGATGCAACTTGATGATCTGTACCGGCGTGT
The DNA here is from genome assembly GCF_058313655.1 of Paenibacillus sp. Negev47. Classification (NCBI taxonomy): domain Bacteria; kingdom Bacillati; phylum Bacillota; class Bacilli; order Caryophanales; family Paenibacillaceae; genus Paenibacillus; species Paenibacillus sp. Negev47. The sequence goes on along the minus strand of NZ_CM177754.1, from coordinate 4,706,456 downwards.
TATAATGGACCACTACAAAAACCCGCGGAACCGCGGAACATTTGATAATGACGCTGTCACGGTGAATTTGAACAATCCAACGTGCGGCGACCGGATTTCACTGCAAATTTTGCTGAAAGACGGAATCGTTCAGGAAGCCAAATATACGGGTGAAGGCTGCTCCATCAGCATGTCCTCGGCATCGATGATGACGGAGGCTGTCAAAGGCAAAACAATGGAACAGGCACTCGATATCGCTAACCGTTTTTCCTCACTGATGAAAGGTGAAGAAGTCGATTTCGACGATTATGAAGATCTCGAAGCCCTATCCGGTGTGAACAAGTTCCCTGCACGCATCAAATGTGCCACTCTGGCCTGGAATGCATTACGCAAAGGGATTGACGAAGAGAACAAAGTACAATAACGATAGGGAGGTAGAGCAAGATGGCTAAAAAAGCACCAGAAATGGAAGAGTACAAATATGGTTTTCGCGACGAGCACAAATCCATCTTTCAAACCGGTAAAGGTCTGACTGCAGAAGTGGTTACCGAGATTTCCAAGATTAAGAATGAACCGGAATGGATGTTGGAATTCCGTTTGAAATCCTTGAAACAATTCGAAAAGATGCCAATGCCGAAATGGGGCGGAGATCTCGACGGATTGGATTTCAATGAAATTCAATACTACGTTCGTGCTTCGGAGAAGCAAGGTAAAACATGGGAGGAAGTTCCTTCCGAAATCAAGGAAACCTTTGATAAACTGGGTATCCCTGAAGCAGAGCAGAAGTTCCTTGCAGGTGTATCGGCTCAGTATGAGTCCGAGGTTGTATACCACAACATGCAAAAAGAATTGGAAGACCAAGGTGTAATCTTCATGGATACGGATACGGCTCTCAGAGAGCATCCGGAAATCCTGCGTGAATATTTTGCAACGGTTATTCCGCCAGCAGATAACAAATTTGCTGCATTGAATAGTGCGGTATGGTCCGGAGGAAGCTTCATCTACGTGCCGAAGGGCGTTAAATGTGAAGTGCCTCTGCAAGCCTACTTCCGGATCAACTCCGAGAATATGGGACAATTCGAGCGTACACTCATCATTGCCGACGAAGACAGCTTCGTTCACTATGTAGAGGGATGTACAGCTCCAATCTACAGCACGAACTCACTGCACAGTGCGGTCGTTGAGATCATCTGTAAGAAAAATGCTCGTGTTCGTTACACAACGATCCAAAACTGGGCACCAAACATCTACAACCTCGTTACGAAACGTGCGGTTGCAGAAGAAAATGCAACAATGGAATGGGTCGATGGTAACATCGGTTCCAAACTGACGATGAAATATCCAGCAGTTGTACTGAAAGGCCGTGGAGCGAAAGGTTCCGTGCTCTCCATCGCTGTAGCTGGTAAAAACCAGCATCAGGATGCAGGTGCGAAAATGATCCACTTGGCTCCGGATACAACATCTACAATCGTGTCCAAGTCCATCAGTAAACATGGCGGTAAAGTAACGTATCGTGGTTTGGCTTCCTTTGGACGTCAAGCGGAGGGTGCAAAATCCAATATCAAGTGTGATACACTCATTCTCGATAATGAGTCCACATCGGATACGATTCCTTACAATGAAATCATGAATGATAATATCATGCTGGAGCATGAAGCTACAGTATCCAAAGTGTCTGAGGATCAGCTCTTCTACCTGATGAGCCGTGGTCTGACTGATGCAGAAGCAACACAGATGATTATCATGGGCTTCATTGAGCCATTCACGAAGGAATTGCCAATGGAATATGCCGTTGAGATGAATAGATTGATCAAATTCGAAATGGAAGGCTCTATTGGTTAATCCAATGCAGCGCTATTCGAAGCCGTGAAGCGGAACGGTGTTGTTGCTATTAAGCTTCAAATCCTTTTCACGGAATCACAAAATCATTGAAGAAAGGTCGAGGGATATTCCTTCGACCTTTTTTTTGAATTTCTTAGTATACTGATGAGCTTGGCGTTATTCAATTACATAGCTATTATAATTATAGTAGCGTATTGCACCGCTTGGAATATACATTGAGAGAGACCAGATAGTGGCTCCAATGATATTCTGAGCGGTATTTTTGTGGGATAAAATAAGACTAATAGCACAAGCCATTTCATAGATTTAAGCATTTAATGATAGAAAAGGATGTGAGTGTATGAGCGTTAACCCTTTCGAGGGATATCGAATTACAAGTTCATTCGGCTATCGAATTCATCCCATTCATGGTGGACAGACGTTTCATCGCGGAATTGATCTCGTGACAGAACCCTGGAATGGCCCTGTCTATGCCTTTATGGAGGGTAGGGTACGTTTTGCTTCGGAGGGAGTTACAGGCTCCGGATTCGGCGGTTACGGGCTTACAGTAGCACTTCAGGATCATCGAGGGTATTTGCATTGTTATGCACACCTTTCACGTATTGCTGTAAGCGTTGGACAGCAAGTGAAGCGAGGCCAGCTTATCGGTAATCAGGGGAGCACAGGTCAGAGTACGGGTCCGCATGTACATTATGAGATCCGTAAAACAAGCGCGCCTTCTTACGGATATACTGCCAGTGAAGATGGTGTGACAGAACCGGGAGCATACCTACAGTCTGAATACGAAACTGCGTCCCAGGAACAGGAGGCCCAGCCGATGACCACGGAGCAGAAGAGAATGTTTGAAGCCATGCAGAAAACGCTGGAGATTCAGGGAGACTGGAGTCAGCAACAGAAGCAACTTTCCAATATGGATTGTCCTGCATGGGCACAGCAAGCGCTAGACTATTATCGACCGTTTATTATGAACGATACAGGCAGTTATGAATTTTGGCGATTACTTGTCATCATGTACCGCAAGGAAAACGGTATCCAGGTTCATTCCGATCCTGATATATAGAACACTACGATGAAGAGGATTAGGATGAGCTCAAATCTTTAGACAGGATGCGAGACCTGACAGACAACCAATTATCGAATGTTGCCGTTTCGCCCGGTTCATCTGGAGCGGAGCGTCATATGTTAGGGTATACCTGATGAAGAGGAGGCAATCACATGAGCGAAGTAGGATATGGCTGTGGAGGCAACGTAGGCGGCGTAGGTGGATACAATCCATTCACATCGACTGGTGCAATCTTGGTACTGTTCATTCTGTTGGTTATCATCACAAAAGCATTCTACGTTTAATCCAACACGAACGGCATCACGATAGACAAAAGGGAAGCCGATTACGGCTTCCCTTTTTATACTTATGCTTATTGTACATAGATTTCAACAATAGCAATATCTCTTTCTTTCGCTAAATCAATAAAGGCCGTAGAGGTCTGAACGAGTGGCCGGAAATAATCTGCAGGATTATTCATGACAATGAGACCAGTCTGACCCGTCGTGAGCAGCACTCGTTTACCAATAAAATTCGGCAGCATGTGCTTGATCAGTTCTTGTGTTGCTTCACCATTTAGCTGACCGAAGCTTAGGCTGTACAGTTCGCACAGAACAGAGATAAGCTCCTGTTTGGTCTGGTACACCCGATTCGTCGTCATAGCGCTGTAGACGTCAGCTACAGCGGTTATACGGGCATATGGATGGATCTCATCGCGACGTAGTCCATGAGGATAACCACTTCCATCCTCGCGCTCATGATGCTGAAGGGCAACGGTGGCGAGAATTTCATCTTGCGTCGATTCTTTAATAATATCGTACCCATAGAATGTGTGTTTCTTCATTTCATCGAACTCTTCCGTCGTCAGTTTACCAGGTTTATGTAACATTTCAGAAGAAATCTTGGACTTGCCGATATCATGGAGATATCCTGCTTTCGCTACCGTTAGACATTCCTCGGGGTTGTAGCCCATCCAGCCGGCGATATAAAAAGCGAGCATTCCGACTTGCAATGAATGGTTGTAAGTATAATCGCTATCCCCGTCCAGCATAAGTAACAAGGAGACAACATCTTTCTGTTTTTCCAGCTGTCCCGTTAGGGTAATCAAAATCTCATCGACCTGTGTCTCATCAATAAAACCCTTCTCCATCGCTTGTTGAAATAGAGATTCAGTACCTTTGATCGTATCGTTAAACAGATTAGTTAACAGACGGGTTTGATCGGAAGGTATGGTTTGTGCATCAGAGTGTAGGTCGGATGTTGTATGTTCTACATCTGCGTAATCGATTCCATGTTGCAGCAGCTTGGACAGGTCATCTTCACTGAGGGTGGAACCTTTCATCAGCATGTGGAGACCCGAACTGTTGTAAACATCATTTTTTAACAGGTCGCCAGGTTTAAGATCAGTAACATGCACTCTCACGTATAAACCACCTTTTCCTCGACTAATATCGACACATATCTTTATAATAACAAGAAAAAAATGGGTTGACAACGACTTATTTACTATTAACCCACTCTATCAAAAAGGTGTAATGACTCATGGTTAGTTCTCCATAGGGTTCCAGGGTCCTAGTTGATGTCCCTTCCATTCAGAGCCATCTTCCCAGATTTCCTTTTTCCAGATCGGGACTGTCTGTTTGAGTCTTTCAATGGCGTAGCGGCTTGCATCGTAACAGTCATTGCGGTGAGGCGAGGAAACGGCAATGACTACACTAATCTCTGCCACATCCACTTTACCGATGCGATGACTGATCGCACACAGTACACCAGGCCATCGATCGGAGATTTCCGTTCCAATGGCTGCCATCTGAGAAAGGGCCATCGGTACATAGGCCTCGTATTCCAGATGAACGGTTCGCTGTTCACCGGTCATTTCACGAGTTGTACCCACAAAAGTAAGGGCAGCGCCGTGATTCGCGGTAATGACTAGCGCCGTCGTAGCTTCCACAGACAAGGCGGACTCGGTAATCAGAAATAACCCGTCTTCAGTACGATGCTCAGGAGAGGGAGAAGGATGCTTCTCATCGGGCATATCCGTACCATCGCCACCAGAGACAGGAGGGATTAACGCCAGTTCATCTTCTGACCGGAGTATAGTATCGGCAGGAGCATACTGCTGGTTAACTGCGAGAAAGGATGTTCTTATCTGAGATGCTGCCTCGGGGTAGGCCAGGCTCAGTTTTTCTTTTACATCAGCAGCAGTCGGAGCGTCTCCAATGTACTCAAACTCGAGGAGGGATGTATTTAAACGTTCTGCAATGCCTGCAAATAGTTGAATTGTCAATTTCATGATATGACTCACCTCTTTTTGATCTCTAAACCCTTTAAATATATCATAACGAGGTGGAAAATGTTATGCTTATCCATTAGAAGAGTGAACGTTTATTGAAGAGCGGAGGAGGCGGTGTGATGAGCACCAGGGAGAAGCAAACATTGACGATTCTGCACACCAATGACATCCATAGTCACTTCGGCTCCATGAGCACCATCGCCGCTATGATCAATGAGGTACGTGAACAAGGTGGAGACATCCTTGTACTGGATATCGGCGATCACATGGACCGGATGGCTGTGGAGACAGAAGGAACTTTAGGCGTGGCTAACGTCGATGTGATCAATCTGACCGGCTACGATGCCATAACCATCGGGAATAACGAAGGACTGACCTTTACGCCTGATCAGCTCGCACAGTCCTACGCTGGACTTCTGTGTCCTGTGATATGTGGCAATGTCGTTGAACAAGCCACAGGTCTTCCGCCTGTGTGGATGAAACCTTCCCTCATCGTGGAGAAAGGTTCATTTCGCATTGGTCTGCTGGGGGCTACTGCGCCATTCACCACGTTCTACGAACTGCTGGGTTGGGATGTTCTGGACCCGTTGGAAACACTAAGAGTTCAGGTTGAAGCATTACGCTCTGAAGTGGATGTGGTGATTATTCTCTCGCATCTGGGACTTTCCACAGATCGGAGACTGGCGGAACAGATTGCTGGAATTGATGTTATTCTCGGTGGGCATACCCATCATGTTCTGGAAGAACCATTAGTCATTGGTCAGACCGTGCTGGGCGCAGCTGGTAAATTTGGCCAATGGCTTGGGAAAGTGGTTCTGGAACGAACAAGTTTGGGAGAACCTCTCCAACTGGTAAGTAGCGGATGTGTTAGTACCGAGAGTATACTACTGGATGATCAGGTCACGCTGGCAATTGCCACGAATCGTACGGAAGCCGAAAGGGCACTGGACCAGACAGCAGTGATCACGGACCGGTTATTGCCCATCCAATATGACCGGGAATCTCCTTTTGCCTCATTGCTGGCACAAGCTGTTCGTCAATTCACAGGAGCTCAGTTGTCACTGGTGAATGCGGGTCAGCTTCTTGGAGACCTTCCACAAGGCAATATTACAAAAGGAATGTTGCATTCCCTATGTCCATCTCCTATAAATGCTTGTACAATATGCTTGAGAGGAAGTCATATTCGTGAAGCGCTTGAGCAGTCCTTGTTGGATGAGTTCTCAGGTAAACCCATTGTAGGATTTGGTTTTCGTGGTCAAATTCTTGGTACGTTATGTATGGATGGAATGGAAGTTCAATACAATCCAGCTGCGCCAGCTTATGAGAAAATCCAATCTATTTCCATCCATGGGGAGCCGATGGACGATCAAGGCGAGTATGTCGTTGGAACGCTGGACATGTTTACATTTAACGTAGGGTATCCTTCTTTGGCTCATGGAACCAACACGCTCTATCATCTTCCGGAATTCATACGCGATTTGCTGGAACTGGAATTAAAACGACCAGGGGCGCTGGACGACAGCCTGCGAGCCCGCTGGCGTGAAACTAAATAAAGGACTTGCCTTCTGCTGAAGCGGCGGCTAGTGGTAATTACATCTACGGAGCGGGAGAGGATAGGCTGTGCGTTTAGTACATATAAACTTATTGCAGCCTGGCATGAAGCTGGGGAAACGTATTTATAGTGAAGAGGGCCTGGTATTACTTAGTGAAGATGTAGAGCTAACAAGCCGACTGATTGGGCGTCTCAAAGATCTTGGGGTTGGTTATGTTTATATCAGAGATGCCGCGACCGAAGATATCATTGTTCCGGATATGTTGCAGGAAGAGACCAGGAGGAAAGCGCTGGTAGAGATCAAACAGCAATTCCAGAGTATGTCAGGACTGAAAACGAAGAACCGGATTCCTCATTTCGGTAAAGCGCTTAGTGGTGTGATGAATACCATTCTGGAAGACATCGGCAGTCAAAAGGAAGCCATGATAATGCTGATGGATATGAACTCCAGTGATTTTGACCTGTATAGTCATTCTCTGAATGTATGTGTGTACACCCTGGTTCTTGGTGTGGCTGCGGGTTACACACGCCAGCAATTAATGGAGATTGGTCTGGGTGCCTTGTTGCATGACATTGGCAAAACACAGATTGCATCGGAAATACTCCAGAAGCCCTCCAGGTTGAGTGACGAGGAATTTAAAATCATTCAGCAGCACACTACATATGGACATCGTATTCTCAAAGACGAACCAGGTATACCACTTCTATCTGCACATTGTGCATTGCAGCATCATGAACGAATTGATGGCAGTGGATATCCCTTTGGCCTGAAGGACAAAGAGATTCATGAATATGCCAAATGGATTGCGCTTGCTGATTCATATGATGCCATGACAACGAATCGGGTATACAAGCAAGCCTTGCTGCCGCATCAGGCGGTAGAGGTGCTATATACGGGTTCGGGCACGCTTTACGAACAGCGGATGCTGGAGAGATTCAGGGATTGTGTAGCGATCTACCCCGTGGGTCTTTCCGTCACGCTTAGTACAGGAGAAGTTGGGGTGGTCGCAGCAATCCATCCCCGAGTTCCTCAGCGTCCCCTTATCCGAGTCCTCAAGGATGCGGATGGTCAAACGTTATCTTCGCCTTACGAAATTAACCTGTCGACAGCACTGTCTGTCATGATCACAGGTGTGGAAGGTGTGGAAGATGCACCTTCATCCGCCCAAAATGAACGGTTGGAAAGCTGAACAAGCTTGGAAGATGATTAGCGCTCATGTTGTAATATCGGGGCCATTTCGTGATTCGGCCCAGAGTTGCTTGAGCGTTTTTTGTTATGTAATGGACAGGGTCTACGTATGCCGGAGCATTCAAAATTGTGCTATGATAAAAGATAACTCCAAAAAGAGAAACACAAGGTATGATGTAAATAAAACTTTTTAGGTTAATAAAAGGAATAAGGTGAAGAACAATGACCATGCTAAACTCAGGATCGGTACAACCGATGCCTTTATCGCCGACGAATGATCCGTGGGATCCGATCGGCTCTCTGCGTACATATGGACGCCATGTGCTGACCAGTGTAGAAATGACGGTGACACATCTGTGCAACATGAGATGTGAGCACTGTGCCGTGGGGGATATGCTTACGATGCGCGAAGCGCCAGCTCTTCCGCTGCCGCTGATGCTGAAACGATTGGATGAAGTCGAGCACCTGCAGACGATTAGTCTGACGGGTGGCGAGCCAAGCTTTAGCCAGAAAACAGTGGATGAGATGATTATCCCACTGCTTAAATATGCCAAGGAACGTGGCATCCGTTCCCAGATCAATTCCAACTTAACGCTGGATATTAGCCGGTATGAGCAACTTTTACCGTATCTGGACGTTATGCATATCTCATTCAACTACCTGAATGCAGATGATTTCCATCAAGTTGGATTTGCGAACAGTGGCCGACCTGTGAAACGTGAAGTAGCGGTGAAGATGTATGAGAAAATGATTGAAAATTCGCGCAAATTAAGTGAAGCAGGCATGTTTATCTCTGCGGAGACCATGATTAACTTCCGTACGCACGACAAACTGGATGGTATTCACCAATTGATTCGTGAGATGGGCTGTGTCCGTCATGAAGTGCATCCGATGTATAACTCGAACTTTGCTTCGTCGTTGCCCGTGTTATCACTGGACCATATGAGAGCAGCGATTCATCGTTTGCTTGATGTGCGTGACAAGGATATGTGGATGCTCTTCGGTACACTGCCATTCTTCGCGTGTAATGCAGCAGAGCAGGATCGGGAACTGATCAACCGACTATACAGCGAGCCCAATGTGACGGTACGCAATGATCCGGACGGACGCAACCGTGTTAATGTCAACATGTTTACGGGTAATGTGTATGTGACCGATTTTGCGGACATCCCTGCATTTGGCAATATTCGAGATCGTAAGCTGGATGATGTGTTCCATGAGTGGTCAGCAGAACATCCGTTGAATCAGACGGTTAACTGCCATTGCGATATCGCATCCTGTTGCGGGCCAAACCTGCTGGTGGCAGATATGTACTACAAAGGTGTGGATTTCAAATCGAGAAAGGCAATCACACGTTGATATTCCAGGTGTATTCCTGAAATAGATAGAAAAGGGGAGTTTCAACTTGGATATTCATACCGAATTTCATCTTGGACAGCTGGTATTTAATCTGGTCTGTGTCTTTTTGCTCGTATTTTTGAATGGCGTATTTGTTGCAGCGGAATTTTCCCTTGTGAAAGTAAGGCAAACACGCTTAACTCAATTGCAGAGTGAAGGAAATCGTATGGCTGGTTATGCGCTGAAGGTGAATAGTAAACTGGATTCCTATCTATCGGCAACTCAGTTCGGGATTACATTGACATCGCTTGGACTCGGGTGGCTGGGAGAACCAGCCATCTCTGAATTGCTCGTTGAGCCTCTCATGTTTAAGCTCGGTGTAGGAGATACAGGGCTTATATCGACCGTGTCCGTCATTATCGGTTTCTGCATCATTACGTTTCTGCATATAGTGCTGGGTGAGCTTGCGCCTAAATCATTGGCAATTCAAAAAACAGACGGAGTGGCTTTGTTCTTATCTGCACCCTTGCTGTTGTTCTACAAAATCTTCTTCCCGTTCATCTGGGTACTGAATGTATCAGCTAATGCTTTGCTACGTCTGGCGGGTATCGAACCTGCCAGTGAAGGGGAAGCTCACTCGGAAGATGAACTTCGTATTCTTATGAAGCAGAGTGCCAAGAGTGGTGTTATCGATAAAGATGAGATTAAATTGATGGACAATATCTTTGATTTCTCCGATATGCTGGCACGTGAAGTGATGTTGCCACGTACAGACATGGATTGTCTGTATACGCATATGTCTTTGGAAGAGAACCTGGAGATTATTAATGCAACCAAACATTCCCGGTATCCTGTGGCAGTAGAAGACAAGGATGAGATTATTGGATTTATCCACATCACCGATCTGTTGCTGGCTAAACCGGAGCAACAACATGATCTGGCTTCACTTGTCCGTCCAATCTTGAACGTGCCTGAATCGATGGAAATCAGCCATGTGTTGCGTCTAATGCAGAAGAAACATTCTCAGATGACGCTGGTGGTTGATGAATATGGTGGCACGGCGGGACTGCTGACTGCCGAAGAGATTCTGGAAGAGATCGTTGGAGATTTGTATGACGAATTTGAGGATGAGCGTCCGCATATGGAACGCAGTGGTGATTCATTTTCCATTGATGGTCGTTCTCTTATTGAAGAGGTTCATAAGTGGACTGGAGCCATCATTGAGGATGAGGAAGTGGATACCATTGGTGGATGGCTGTTTAAAGAGCTTGGAGGTAATCCAGCCAAGGGCAAAACTCAGGAACTGAATGGATACGTCTTTGAAGTGGAAGAGTCCACTCGTTTGCGAATTACTCGGGTTCGAGTGTACAAGCAATCAGTTCCTCAAAACATGAAATCGGAAGAAAAACCAGCAGAATAGATTTTGTTGTAGTTTGATGATGAGTAGGACTTGCAAGTGTGAACATGTTACTCATTTTACGAAATACAGACCTTTGGAAGTGCCGTAAGAGGTGCTTCCAAGGGTCTTTTTTTGGTCGAGAGTGAAGAAGGCATGAGAAATTCCTTTACGAAGTTTTAGATAATGGGGATTAACCTGTAGAACTGAAACATATGCATATAGAGACGGGAAGCAATGGTTTGAATTGTATGGGGGATGTTTGTAAATATCGTTGAAGGAGGCATGTCGAGTGAAGGATCCACAGCTTCGAGCCTATGCTCCTTTTGTGGGGCCGTTTGATCCTTGTAAACCGATGGAAATCCGCACGTATCTTGTTCCACCGCAGTTGTTTATACCTTTCCAGCCCATGGGGTGGCCGCAATACAGTCCGGCAGAAGCGCTGAGACTGGGAACATTATGGCCTGCATTATATAGCCCTTACACATCCAAGAAATCAAAGGAGAGGAAGGTGGAGACAGATGGAACCTGAAGCACCGAAAGCCTGTGATGCAAAATACTACGAGTTGCTGGAAGAACTTCAGGCGCTGGACTTTGTGTTAGTGGAACTGAATCTGTATCTGGATACCCATCCGGGTGACTTCCAAAGCATTGAGCAGTACAACAAGTTCAGCCAGGAGCGAATGCGGGTAGCTCATGAGTTTCAACAGCTGTATGGACCGCTGATGAATTTTGGTCATGCCTTCTCGAAATATCCGTGGGAGTGGTCCCAGACACCATGGCCTTGGCAGGTATAAAAGTTAAAGGAGGAGTCGTGGAATGTGGGTCTACGAGAAAAAACTGCAATATCCCGTTCGCGTGAGTAAATGTGACCCTTACATGGCTAAATTACTGATGGAACAGTATGGCGGAGCAGATGGCGAATTGGCGGCAGCACTTCGTTATCTGAATCAACGATATACTATTCCAGACAAAATTATTGGTCTGTTGAATGATATCGGCACAGAAGAATTTGCTCATTTAGAGATGATTGCAACCATGATCTATAAGCTCACCAAAGATGCTACAGTGGAACAGCTGGAGCAAGCCGGGCTGGCTGCTCACTACGTTAATCATGATAAGGCCCTTTTTTACAGTAACGCAGCTGGTGTACCGTTTACCGCCACATATATTCAAGCCAAGGGTGATCCGATTGCGGATCTGTACGAGGACATTGCAGCGGAAGAGAAGGCCCGGGCTACATACCAATGGTTGATCGACATGACAGATGACGTGGATCTGCAGGACAGTCTGAAATTTCTGAGGGAACGGGAGATCGTGCATTCCTTGCGTTTCCGGGAGGCAGTTGAGATCCTGAAGGACGATCGGGAGACAAAGAAGATTTTTTGAACGTTTGGTATAAAAGCAGAAGTGTGGCAGTCCGGGGAGGACTGCTTTTTGCTTTGAGTTAACGTGGTTAAATAAGAATTGCGTTCAAATAAAAAGACGACCCTTTCTTGGATTGAAATAAAAGGGCTCGTCACTGGTTATTATTCTGTTGATTAAGGCTAGCCTAGTATTCAACCACCATGGCAACATTTTGCCACCCGGCTCCAACGGTCCAGAACAACACTTTGTCACCACGCTGAATCTGACCGCTTGTAATCGCCCGATGTAATGCGATGAATGGACTGCTGGTTGAGGTATATCCGAATTCATCTCCAATGTAGACGGCAATATCATCAGCGATGCCGACATTCTCGGATACAGCCCGAATATTACTAATGGATAGTTGAGAGAAGCAGGCTGCTTTGATCTCGTCTGGTGCAATCTCGTTGCGTGTTAACAGGGTACGAATGGACTCCGAAGCGGCATCCACGCAGATGGAATCATCGAATGGTATGAATTTCACATGAAAAGCACCTGCATCTACACCCGTTTTGCCCAGTTTCGCCAGGCCTTCTGCAGGAAAGAGCGAATTATTATACACACACGTATCCGTCTGATAGATTGAATCGATGAAACCGACAGCATGTTCATCCCGCTCTATAATAACCGCTGCTGCTGCATCACCGAAGTTGGCGAAGTATACGGGATCATCCGGACTGGCGTGAGGAGCCACGTAATCCGAGCCGATGATTAATGCACGACGAATTCGAGGATTGCCTAGCATCTGCCGGCTAACCTGTTCGAAAGCGGCGGTCATGCCTGCACAGTTAGCGTTGCTGTCAATGCAGATCGTATGTGAGGCTCCGTTAATCAGGCGATGGATCATCAAGGAATTCGTAGGAAAGATGTATTCTGGCGTTTGGCTTGCATAAGCAATCAGATCAAGATCTGCACCGGTGAGTCCGGTTTTTTCCAGTAGGTTACTGGCTGCCTCAAAGGCCATGCTTAGTGAGTTTTCGTCATCGTTGTCAATTTTATAACGTGTATCACGACCAAGTGCCTTTAACAATCCACGAATATCTACACCTCTTGCGTCAAAATGTTCAATATAAAAGTCATTGTGCACCTTGGTTGCTGGATGATAGATATCGATATCTACAATACGAATTCCGGACATCTTCATTCTCCTCTTGAGCGGAAGGGTGAATTCACAGCTTGTCCGCCTGGTTTATTAAGTGGTAACGGTAGAGATGATTTCGAGATTGTCCAGACCGACTGACCGGCCGAGCCGGGACAACTGCATTTTTAGAATCGCGTTATTCTCGAGGGTCAACACGACTTTTTTGTATTCATCTTTTTTGAACATCTGAAGGCATCCTTCCAGAAGAGGCACAATCTCCGGAGCAGTAACATTCAACTTTTTGCAATCGATGTTCAGGTCATACTCCTTGGTATTAATAGGAGCAATCGTATCCTGATAGGTCGAGATGGAACGCAAACCGTCTTCTTGAGAGAAAGAACCCTCCAGTTCAATGTTTAACACCTTGTTCGGAACGTCAGTCTTGAGTATGAAATTTCCCATGCTTGATCTCTCTCCTTTAAATGAGTTAAGGCTATCCCGCTAGTGGATACACAGCCCATTGGGCCTCTGCTGAAAGCTTCTAAGATGCGAGCTGGTTCGAAGGATAATTTAACCATATTATAAAGGTAGGAATGTAAAAAGATCAATAAAAAAGTCGAATCATGTATAAAAATGTAGAAAAGTGAATTACTGTATTTCATCTAAAGTGGCAAGCAAAATATTAAATGCACTAATGATGCGCGGAGCACCCACACACGGAGCCAAATGCAGCAATATCCCCTTGAGCTGATCTACAGTTACCCCGACACTCAGAGCCATCGTGTAATGCACTCCTAATTGTTCATACTGTCCTTGGGTGATCAATGAAGATATGACGGCGACTTCCTTCCATTGATCCGTAATGGTGGTGCGTTGAAAAATATCCCCATAGGCAGTCCCCATAATAAATTCGGATAATTCGGGAAAATGCTCCTTGATTGGTGCGAGGGCTCTTGCGCCGTACTCACCAGAAAGTTTAGCAAAACGGTCCAGTCCCTGAGCTACATGTTCGCTCATGATATGCTCCTCCTAATTCAAAGTTACGGTGCGGTGAGCCGTAGGTGGAATTTCATCTCGATCGGTCAGAAGCTCAATTACAGTCACCTGATTCAACGTTTGAGCTGTGCTCAGCGCAGATGAGAATTCTTCATGTGTCTCTGCCCGGAAAGCAACAGCTCCCAGAGATTCGGCGAATTTGGCTGCATCCATAGGAACTTCAAATAAGGTACCATCAATCCTGCCTGTTGTTTTTTCCATTCCTTTGAGTGCCATGTCCAGTTGTTTGTTATTGACGACAATGAAGATCACGGCAAGATTGTTGCATACTGCGGTATTAATCTCTGTCCCCAGCATCATGAAACATCCGTCCCCGGTGATGCATACGATAGTTTCCTCAGGAGAAGCGGCTTTGGCACCAATGGCCATACCAATGGCATTACCCATACATGCAAAGTATGCGTCAAATACAAAGCTGCCAGGTTTTTTAACTTTATATCGCTGTACCGCATGAAATCCATGGCTGCCATCATCGACAAACAGCTTATGATCGTATGGAAGCAGATCACTCATTCCGTCCAGCACAGAAGCCAGAGATAGTTGGGGCAAATCTGGTAGAGGGACAGTGTAATCAATGAGTGGCGTGCTTCTCACAGGAGTAGGGAGGTCTTCTAATGTGCCCAGCAAATATTGCATGTTGTCTTTCAAATCCCCCGTGATATGTAAGGTTTGAGCGCTCAGAATCTTACCTACAAACGTAGGATCGGCATCAAATTGAATGAGGTGTGCCGGATGGTTCTCAGGCTTCAGGTTGCAGATGGTCATATCACTTAGACGTGAACCGAGTACGATATAGAGATCACTTTGATTCAGCATGTCGTCTGCATGCGGAAAACCGCCAACACCACAGGGGCCATGATACAAGGGGTGGTCCCACGCAATCGCTCCTTTTCCACCAGGAGTGGTAATGACGGGAATGTTGAATGTTTCAGCCAAATGAAGCAGTTCATCATGGGCGCTGGCACGACTTACACCTTTACCTGCGATAATTAAGGGATGGCTGGATTGTTGAATTAGAGGAAGAATACGATTCAGGTTAGATACACTAATAAGAGGTTCCGGTTCGGGAATGACAATCCGGCATTGCGATAACAATTCAGTCTGTACGTCAAAAGGAAGACAGAGGTGAACAGGGCCTTTATTCGGGCCAAGTGCAATGGATAAGGCATGATTCAGTAGGGTGCCGAAGTGATCTCCACGCTCAACGAGTTTACTAAATAACGTGGCAGGCCGGAACATCTCGGCCAGATCAGCCAGATAGGAGGAGGAATCCTGGCACTGAGGTAGCCCCAGTTCCTGGATGGATTGGTGACCCGTAATAAATAGAACGGGCAGATTGTTGGCCTTTGCATGAGCTGCAGCAGTCAGTAGATTGGTTCCGCCCGGTCCAGATGTGGCAAAGGCAACGCCAAGCTTGCCTGTCTGTAATGCATAACCGGCTGCGGCAAAGCCTGAGCTGGATTCATGACGGCCTGGAATGAATTTTAATCCGTAATCCACCATCTTCAGGACAGCAGGACAGATGGATTTTCCAATAATACCAAAGACATGAGTAACACCTAGATTTCGTAGACTTTCTGCCAAATAGTCCGCAACTGTTCTCATGCGGGACACCTCGCTTTATGAAATAGGTTATTTGAACCATACGCATATTCCATTTGTTGAATGCAAGTCATTATCTGAGGTTGTAAGAGGAAATATATTCTTGTTATTAGGAAGAGTATCTTTTTTTGTGGTTTTTTGTCAACCTATTTTATAAGTCAAATCTCCCGATTCTTAAGTTGGTAGCGCTTAAAGTGTTGCTGGTTAAAGCAAAAATAAATGGTTATATACTCCTGCAACAAATTACCCATTCAAAGCTGAGATACAAATTATGTAAAATAATGTCTGGAAATGGTGGTTTTCAGTCTGGAAAATGACATGGCAGCAAGAGGGACATCTCTTTTTCGCATTCGTGTATAGCGTTGGCAATACTTTGCTTTCTGCTATACTGGAATGGATTGGGGTGAATGGAATGACAGTGATTAAGATGGCTCTGATTGGGCTGGGTAAAATGGGATTACATATGGTTCATCAAGTCGAGAATACGAAGATGGACACGAAGATTGAGATTGTTGCAGTGTGTGATGCGAATGAGGAAAGTTTGGCGGTTTTTGCAGCTTCCCATGCTGGGATTAGGACGTATACGGATTACAAGCAACTCATGGACGAACATCAGATTGATCTGCTGTATATTGCAGTTCCACCGAAATTTCATTATCCGGTTGTCATGGAAGCGCTGGAGCGCAAAATTCATGTATTCTGCGAGAAACCGCTTGCCAATAGTGTAGTAGAAGCCAAAGAGATGCTGGATGCAGCGCAACAGGCGGGTGTCGTTCATGCCATCCATTTCTCTATGCCGCATGAACCTTCAGTGCTGAAGTTGCAAGAGATGATCGAGCAGGGTACTGTGGGTGCGATTCGCAAAATAGATCTGATTCTGCAATTTCCGCAGTGGCCACGATCATGGCAACAGAATGCATGGATAACGAGCCGGGAACAGGGTGGATTTATCCTTGAAGTGGGGATTCACTGGATTCATATGATTCAAAAGGTGTTTGGTGCCATCCGGGTAGTGAGCACTCAGGTTCAATATCCCGAGAATGGAGACTGTGAACTTGAAGTACAGGCTGCTTTGAAGCTGGAAGACGGAACCCGAATTCAGCTAAACGGCATCTCTCAATTTGCGGGGGAAGAACGTGTATCCATGGTGGTGTACGGCACGAAAGGCACGATTGCCCTGGAAAATTGGGAAGAATTGAAGACTGGCCTGGTGGGGCAGCCACTATCTCCAGTGGAAGTGCTTGAATCCGCCAGTGAACTGCCTGTACTTAAACATGTCATTGCCCGTATACAAGGCAAACCAGCTAAGATATATGACTTTAACGATGGGTATCAGGCACAGCTTGTACTTGAAGCGTTGCGTAATACGGAACAATCAGGATAAGAAAAGGAACTCTAATTGAATCAGCTCTCCTTAACACCAAGAAGCATCGAAGAGGCTCATGTGAGCCTGTCCGCGATGCTTCTTTCCTTTGATATATGCGCACAGGATATAAATATAAAGATGCTCCATCAGTAAGTTGAGTCGGGTTACGCAAGCTTGAATCGCTTAACCAGCTGATCGAGCGAATCAGACATTCCATTCAACTGCTTGGATGTGTCGATGTTTTACAATCGTTGGTTTACACGTTCAAACGTTATGTTTATCATGGAAAGAGAACGATTCTAAGTACATATATATATCCCAATCCGAAAGGAACATTGGACATGACCAAAGAGACAGTATTGCTCAAACCGGAAGCGATGATTTTTGACATGGATGGTACGCTGTTCCAGACAGAAACCTTGTTGTTGCCAGCCTACCAGCAATTATTTGATACATTGCGTGCCGAAGGGCATTTTGAAGGAGAAACTCCACCAGAGGAACGGATGCTCGGAAGCTTGGGCATGTTGCTCGAAGATATATGGAAAGTCGTTATGCCTGAGGCTTCGGAAGCGGCACATCGTCGTGCAGACGAACTGCTGCTTCAACTGGAGATTGAGGGGCTTGACCAAGGCAGCTCCCAATTGTATCCAGGGGTGAAAGAAACGCTGCAAGCATTGAAAGACCAGGGAGTGCGGCTGTTTGTTGCCAGTAACGGGCTGGAGGACTATGTCAAGGGTGTTGCGTTTGCACACGAGATTATGCCTTTCTTTGAAGGCGTATATAGTGCAGGCCAATACAAGACTCCCTCGAAGATCAATCTGGTGCAGATTCTGCTGGAGAAGCATCGAATTCAGGACGCCTGGATGGTAGGAGATCGCTCCTCTGATGTGGAAGCTGGTAAAATGAACGGTCAGACGGTCATCGGCTGTGCCTATGCAGGGTTTGGTCGTGATGAAGAGCTGGCAGGCTCGGATGCGCTGATCTCTGATTTTACAGAACTCCTACGTCTGTATGATGAAGCAGAATAAGCCAGCCAACGATTAAGAATGTCAGCAATCATACGAGAGCGCCCAACCCCGAGATGTGTCAGAGGGTTGGGCGCTCTTTTTATTCGTAATCAACAGATCATCTCTTTTTGCGTGCCTTCTTCAATGCAGATGTTCTGTTGCTTGCAAGCCGGGTGGTTCTAATTTTTTTGACCGGGCGACTGGCCTGGTTGCGGTACACCCATAAGGCATAGTCCAGCGGCTGAGTAATGGCCTTATAATAGATATCCCGCTCACCAATGCGAGCGAATACTTCACGTGCAGGCTTGGGATTAACTTCGAGCAAGTAGATCCGTCCGCTTTTGTCAATTGCCAAATCCAGTGCCAACTCGCATAAGTCCCCATACGTATCTTCCAGAAACGAAGCGACATCAATGCCGAATTTCTCTGCAGTTGTGTTAATTTCTGCGCGGAGATCCTCATCAGCAATCCATTGTTTCATGAGTCGATGCATGGCTACAGCCTGACCGCCGCCATGCAGATTGGAAGTTACACTTTTCTCTGCACCCATGCGTCCTGCACATCCGGTAAGCTCCCATTGTCCTTCACCGTTCTTCTGAACGAGCATGCGGTAATCATGCACACGTCCATTCGGAAGCTGAAGTTGAATGCCCTTCTGCACAAGATATTTGTCTTTCATATTCCAGTGCTGGAGCAGTGCCCCGAGACGTGATAAATGGACTTTGCGTGGCGTGATAATACGACGCTTCTGATCCCGTCCCTGTACAAGCACCGTATTGGCCTCGCTACTGCTGCGTTCAACACGCAGAATACCACGTCCGCCAGTTCCGTTAATTGGTTTCAGGTAGACGAGAGAAGACGCTTTAAGCATCCGGTTCACATCAGACATATCCTGAAATAACACCGTTTCTGGCAGATGTTCACGAAAGTTGGCTTTTTCCGAAAGGGTCTGATGAATGGTCCATTTATTGCGCAGCGGCCTGTTCAGAAAGAGCAGATGCCCATACTTTTCACGAAACACAAGAAGTTGCTGGAATCTGCGGTTGCGTTGAATCCGGCAGCGATCAAAGATCAGATCCGGGAATGATCGCCATTCCCGTGACCAGCCTTTTCCCTCATGAAAAACCATCGCTTCAATCTGTTTGCCCCCCGGGTGTACGTCGGCAGGTGTGAACACATAGATATCGAGTCCCCGCTTGCGCCCCTCAAGAATCATTCTGCGATAGATGCTTCGTTCTTCAAGAGCGCGATGTTCATTCAAGTACAACGTCATGATGCCCAGAACAGGTGAGGACACAAACAATCACCTTCTTTTTGCAAGTATTCCTGTCTATCATCGTTTGGACTGACGGGCAAGATAGGCGCTGTAATGAAATATGCGTTCCAGTGACCGCCGTCTGATCTGTGGTTCATCGAACTTCATGGGCTTCGCATTGGCTTCAAAGAACCAGATTTCCCCCAGGTCATCAATGCCCAGGTCCATGGACATTTCTCCGAGCGTGTAACCCGATCCTCGTTCCACCTGTCTTGCGATCATCAATGAAGTGGATTTCACACGTTTCATCAGGGTGGTTGTCATTTCTTCTCCAAAAAGCTCAGTCAGCAGCTTCTCCGGATCCTCTACGCTACCACCGCGCGGCACATGAGTTGTAATGCTGCGGGAGCCAGCAAGTCTGGCACCTACACCGGTTACGCTCCACTGACCCTTGCTGTTCTTTTGTACAAGAACACGCAAATCGAAGGGACGTTTACGAGAGGAGGCCAGTTCAATGCCTTGTTGCATGATATAGGGCGTATGTCCGGTTTCTTTGCGAATTCGTGCCCATAACTTGGCGAGTGTAGCCGTCTTATAAGTCGTGCTTTTCCGTGTAGTCTGTATTTTCAGCCGATAGGGAAGGCGCTCTTTTTCCTGGAATTTAAGCATCATGATTCCTTTGCCAGCTTTGCCGCTCTCGGGTTTAAGGTACAGATAGGGATGTGTCCGCAGAACGGCACCCAGAGAAGAAGCGCTGCGCATTCGCCGGGTATGGGGGATTAATTGTTGAGTCGATTTGGATTTCTTGAGCCATTCGAACAGATTCCATTTATTGAAAAAGAATGGGTTATACAGTTCGATTCCCGATTGCATGCATTCGTCAATTTTGCGTTGAACGGAAGGCTTTCTTTCGTCTTCCCGGTTAGGAATACGATTGTAAAGCACATGGGGAAGGGGGAAAGGCTGTGAAACCCACTTTCCACTCCCCTTGTTGTACGTATATCCTTTTACGGTGGGACCACTTACATCCAGATCCCGCACAGTTACAACGTAGACCACATATCCCATACTCTCGCCAGTCTGCACAATATCCTGAAAATTTTGAAGATTCCCCCTGAATATCCGCTGATTATCATGCATGGTCAAAACAGCAATGACAGGTTTGAAATCATCATGAAGGCTCATCAAATGCCTTCCTTCTTCCGGAACTTGCTCAAATACAGGCAGTGTTCCAAAATGTGCTCCACCGACGATTTTCCCTCCACCCGGAGTGAAGGGTGACGGAAAATGGAGCGTCCGGGTTTGGCGTTCGCTTCGAACATCCATACATGTTCCTCCTGATCAATGCCCAGATCAAAGCCAATCTCACCAATCAGATGCTGGTGCTGAGTTTCAATCGCCTGGGCCAGTGTAATAGCGACGGACTTGGCATGTTGAAGAACTTCTCCCGCACGATCGCCGAAGTTGCGACTGAGCGCCTGCTCAGGAGTCATTAGGGAGCCACCATTTTTGATGTGTGTTGTGACGCTGCCACGCCCTGCTTTCTTGGCGCCAATCCCGACAACAACCCATTGATTGTTACCATTTTTGTGCATGTGAAAACGAAAATCAATTGGACATTCATCAATCTCAATCAACCGTATTCCCTGCTGAACGACATATCCGCGAAGTTGTCTACCATGTCTTCCCTGAAGCATACGCATCAGACTATTGAAAGATCCGAAGCGCAGGAGTGCGTTGCCGCCTTTTTTACGATAACGTGCGAAATATCCACGTTTGGGCGAATAGGTCAGGCGATAGATCCCGTTCCCCAGACTTCCGGCAGTAGGCTTATAGTAGACAAACTGATGGCGTTCCAGCATTTCTTTCATCTGTTCCACCGACGGATTGGTAATCGATTCAGGAATGTACCGTCCTGCTGTTGGCTCGTTTTCCAGCAAAGTATAGATATCAGACTTGTTGAAGAAGCTCCAGTTGAAGAACGGAATTTTCCGGCGGATGAATCGTTCCCGCAGCTGGTTGATCGCTGGTGAGAAGTCTGAGCGTCTGCTCGGCAATCGATTGTAGACAACATCAGGCAGAGGTACTGTTTTGCGTGTGAAGCTTCCGTTATCATTCAGGAAAAAACCGGATACGGTCTCGTTTTGCCAATTGATATCCCGAGGAGTAAAGGCGTAAATGTAGGATTTACGGCTACCTTCACGGAGCAACTGTTTAATAAAACCTGTACGGGACCCGAAGGGGTTGGAGCTTGTTGAAGGTCCATCAGAAAGCACACCGATCAGTGGACCTAACTGGACCTCATCATTTTGCAAGTTCCGGAGATAAATGCTGCCCCGTTTGGGAACGTTCATCAGATTGCGTATGCCTGTAGCGAGATAGAGATGTTTACCTGCTTTTTTGATTGGTTTGATCGTTGCAGGCACCCGGTCACGCCCGAAGCGAAGGTGCACCGTTTTTTTGCCGGACAGGTTGAGGCTCTTCATTAAAGCGTTGGATACATAAACCACTTTATCCGGTTGCTTGGTGAAATGCAGGTTGCAAAAGGTCAAACTCATGATTTATCCTCCTATCCTGAAAAGATCCTTGTGCTCCATGGCAAGCGGGCGCTGCGGGCCTCAGCCGCCGTGAATCGGGATGGGTTTCAGGCCAGCTTTGCTGGATGTATTCGGCATTTTCATTGGACGAATGACGTCCGTGAGAACATGTTGTTGCAACAGATAACGGGCATAGGCAAGCGGCCGGGTATAAGTCAGGACGTGCATGCGTTGGTCGCCCGCTTCTGCGAATGAGGCACGGCCTGGTTTGGAGTTGACTTCGATCAGCCAGAGTTTGCCCTCTGCATCTGCTCCGAAATCAAGTCCCAATTCGGCTAGTCTGCCGAAACGGCTCTCCAGCAGGTTGGGGATAAGAGCGGCAGTCTGCCGGATGTTCTTCAGCAGAGCTTCCGTGCGAACTGTTCCATATCGCTGGAGCAGATATGCGTGGGCAGGGTAGGCTCTACCTCCTCCGTGAAGATTGGACGTAAGCGAACCCTCGGGTCCCTCTCGCACCATACATCCGGTAAGCGTCCAGCGACCTTGCCCGTTCTTTTGCATTAGAGCCCTTATGTCGAACGCTCTTCCTTGATGGCTAAGCTCCAGATACGGCTGTACGATCATCTTGCGCTCAGCTTGCTGTAATTCCAGCCAGGAAGATACGGCCTGGGTATGATTAAATGTAAGATAAAAGTGCTCATTG
The DNA here is from genome assembly GCF_058313655.1 of Paenibacillus sp. Negev47. Lineage (NCBI taxonomy): Bacteria > Bacillati > Bacillota > Bacilli > Caryophanales > Paenibacillaceae > Paenibacillus > Paenibacillus sp. Negev47. The sequence goes on along the minus strand of NZ_CM177754.1, from coordinate 4,683,811 downwards.
TTCGCGTTGCGACCCTCTACGATCCAGGTTGATGGAATCGCGCCGCGAGACAGGCGAAAGGTATTCTTGCCATGCGTCCCTGAAAGAGGTTTGAAGAACAGTCCCATGGGCCAGCGTACCAGCCATGTTTCCCAGGGGATATGCAATCCGATCCGGGTTGTGGGCGCAAGGCATGCCCGCAATTCAGCATTCCGGGACAGCACCCGATGTACCTCCCATTTTCCTGGCAGGGAAGCGGACCAATAACGGTGTTTATACGAACCATTGGCGGATACTCGTTTCTCAATCTGTTGTCTGACGTTCCTGGGGAGGGGGCGAAGACAACGATCCATGATAAGGTTGAGTGCAGGAATAGGGACCGCCTTCCACTTCCCTTGGTGATAGGCATATCCCCATTGAAGAGGGGGATGGTCTGCATCAACCGATATCGGGATCACAATAACCTGAAGGGCATATCGCATACTTCCCACACTGAGACGACGGCAGAAAAGTTCATCCGTAAAGGGAGGCGAGCCTTCGGTTGCACGTACCAGAATGGCCAGTGTCTTGGTCTGAGATGATGGAAACATTACGCTGCACCTCTCTTCAATGGGAGAACTTTTCAAAACCCGGCCAAGAACGTAGAGTATTCAAGCATGGCTTTGACGGAAGGACGAATCTTGCTCTCACTCAGTGGTGTATTATCATTCTTGGAAGGTTTCGAGTTGACTTCGAGCAGCCATACGCGTCCAGTGGAGTCCAGGGCCAGATCAATACCAAGTTCTCCAAAGTGAGCAGGGATGGCACTCTCGATCCCTTTTGCGATATCTAGTGCTGCGGTGTGCAATCCTGCATATGCGGAAGCTTTGGCAGATCCGGACAACTGTGTTTTGGCAACAGCTTCCTTGACGGTGCTGAGACTTCCACCGCGTGCCAGATTGGATACGTAGTGACTCCCACCAGCAATCCGGGCTACGATGGAGGTTACACTCCATTTTCCCGTGCGGTTTTTTTGCACGAGCGCACGGAAATCCACGGGTCGGCCACTGTGATCAATGAGAGTCAGCCCTTGCTGGATCTGGTAACGCGTTGTTTTCATTTTCCCAGACATACTGGCATACAGTTTATCCAGAGAAGCATACGTTTGTTTCCGGGTACCCCCGACACCAGTCGCCAGAGTCAGGAAACTTCCGTCCGTCTGACGTGAGACCCGGATGATGCCTTTGCCCAATGAACCACGTACTGGCTTGAGAAACACAACCGGATGTCGATTGCACATCGTCTTGAGCATGGTGGATGTCTTGAGCAAATGCGACTCGGGAAGAACTCGTTTAAGCGTTGAAATGGACTTGAGTGCATCAAATACTTCGTTTTTGTCCAGAAACTTTTCGTTGAAGGTTTGCGTGCCGTAGAGCGATTTTACTTCTTTCATAAAATGCTGTACGCTAGGTTTGTTCTCAAGCTTGCGGGACGTTAGCCGGTTATTGACGACGTCTGCTACAGGCAGAACAGTCTTTTTCCAGCCGTCATCATACACCCAGCCTTTCATATAACCCGTTACCGCTCCAATATCCTCCGGTGTGAAAAAGGATACATAGGCGCCCTGCTTACGGCAGGCGTTCACCAGTTCTTGACAGAACATCGTGATGGAGCCAAAGGGCCGATCGGGCTGATCGGGATAATCCTGGCTAACCAGAACACTGATGTAGGGTCCAAGGCGAAGCGTACGGCTGGTTGAACGATAGGATACCCTCAGGACCGAACGTGGAACTAGACCGGTCTTGCTGGCAACCGTCTGATTGATGCGCAGGCCGTCATACCTTGGTACCGGAATGACAGTGACTTCTCGGCGGAAAGAGCCAAATTGCAGCTGAAGCGGCCTTCCTGAAGGGATTTTGAGCGCCTTGAGTACCCCTTCGCCCAGCATGATGACGTCGTCCTGCAGGATGCCCGAGCCGGTAACCTGAATCGTTACTTTTTTAGTGGACATCACGGATCTCCTTCCGGGCGGCAACTTGATGTCTAATCTCGAAGTTGAACGGCATCTGAACATGGCATGTGCTTCATCATATGAGGACATATAACCCTTGGTGATTGACCTATATGGATTAAATGCATTTGATTCGAAGCAGGTTATCGATGGCCTGTTTCAGATCGTCCTTGTTTGACAGCGGAGAAAAGCGTGTATTAACACGGATGAACAAACCAATCTGAGGAGGAATAATAGTGAACATTTATGACAAAGCCAATGATTTGGCCAAAGCACTGAGAGAAAGCAGCGAGGTGGAAGAGATTACTTCCGCGATGAAGCTGATTGAAACTGATCCGGATGCAAAAGCAATGCTGGATAACTTCCGTGATCAACAAATGGAATTGCAACAACGTATGATGAGCGGGGATATGCCGGCTCCGGATGAGATGGAGAAAATGGAAAAATTGTTTGAAGTATTGAGCTTGAATCTGAACATCCGTCGTTTGTTTGATGCTGAGCGTCGTCTCAGTGTGATCATTGAAGACGTGAACAAAATTATCGCAGACAGCCTGGGTCATCTGTATGGTGGCGCAGAAGCATAAACGCTTGTCTTGTTTTTCTTACTGAACCTTTCATATTACCTCCTTATCGTTCATAGACTAGACATATAGAGTCGATCAAGAACGAAGGAGCTGTGAATGGTGAAGAGGTTGAAAAAAGCAAAACATGTGATCTATCTGCTTATCGCGTTGTCGATGCTGGTTATTGCACTGCCGCGGATTTCCTTTGCTGGAGGAATGGACTGGGTTAATATTTTTGGCATCGTATGGGTGCTGTTCTCTTTATTAATCGTTGGCGCACATCTGCATTTTATTCTCGGTGTGGATGAGGAGAAGAAGCGTGCGCTCGAAGCCGTTCGTCGGGCGAAGCTGCGGCAGTGGGAAATGAAACTGATGGACAAGCAGGAGCGGAGCAAGTCTGTATAAAGGATAGAATTACAATCCGTATGCCAGGGCCAACAGCGTTGGTTCTGCCTCTGGAACAAGACCGGATTCCCTTGCAATAAGGGGCCGGTCTTTTTGGTACATACAAGGATCGGGATAAATCGGAAGATTGAATCCAAGCGGCCCATTTCCCGATAAGAATGGGATAGGAGATGGGGTTATTTTCCTAACGGCGTGTTATAATAGGTACAGTATAGTACAGATGCATCTTCGGGGGTGGTACAGATGGACGGACAGGAAGAGAACGTAACGAAGCATGAACAGTTACTTCAACATATTGAACAACTTAAAGTTGGCAGTAAAATATCGGTACGTGGACTTGCGCGAGAGCTGGGTGTAAGTGAAGGGACAGCTTATCGTGCAGTGAAAGAGGCAGAGAACTTCGGGCTGGTGGTGACCAAGGAACGAATTGGAACCGTGCGGATCGAGAAGAGACCTCGGGGCATGTCGGAACAGTTGACCTTTGCTGATGTCGTGACCATTGTGGAGGGCCATGTACTAGGTGGAAACGATGGCCTTGCCAAACCACTGCACAAGTATGTGATTGGTGCGATGAAAGAGCAGGCCATGGCCCGTTATATTGATGCTGGAAGTTTGCTGATTGTGGGTAACCGGGAAGATGCTCACTCGCTTGCCCTCGAACAGGGAGCTGGCGTGTTGATTACAGGTGGCTTCGGGACAAGTCGTGAAGTGAGAATCATGGCTGATGAGCTTGGGCTACCGATTATTTCATCCAGACATGATACATTCACGGTGGCTTCAATGATTAACCGTGCGATCTTCGACCGGTTGATTAAGAAAAAAATTATGCTTGTTGAAGATATTATCGGTCAGAAACCTCGCCTGCAGGTGTTGAAGGTCACCAGTTCAGCCGCAGATTTTCATATGCTGGTGTCGGAGACGGGTGAACACCGCTTCCCGGTCGTGGATGAATGGAACCGGGTCATCGGAATTGTAAGTCTTAAGGATGTCAGTGAGCTTACGGCAGATCAGAGTATTGAGAAATGCGTGATACGCCGCCCGATTACGGCCTCACTGCAGACATCTCTCGCTTCTGCTGCCCAGATCATGACGTGGGAAGGCATCGACTTTCTGCCCATCGTGGATCGTAACCGCAAACTGATTGCGTCCGTCACACGCAAGGAAGTGCTGCAGGCCATGAGAGATGCCCAGAAGCAGCCCCAACTGGGAGAGACGTTTGATCATCTGATCTGGAATGGGTTTGCCGAGGAACGCGGAGAACAGAACGAACTGTTATTTCACGGATTCATCATCCCACAGATGGCGACGGACCTGGGCACGATTTCGGAAGGTGTCCTCTTGAATGTGATGACCCAGGCCGGCCGGCGGGCAGCCTGGGATGTTACAGGGAACGACCATGTGGTGGATAATGTGACGACTTATTTTGTGCGACCAGTACAGATTGAAGATCAGATTCTGGTTCGACCGGTTATTCTGGAAACCAGCCGTCGAACGTGCAAGATGGACATTGTGGTTACCCGCGAAGGCAGTGTGGTATGTAAAGCGGTCATGACATTGCAATCCATTGACCATGCCTAACAGGGAGAATTACCCAGGGCATAGAACAAGAGAGCACCCCCTAACCTGAGAAGATCTGCTGAATTCGGCTTAGGTGCGTGTTCAGTCTTCGTCTGGTGTAGGGAAGTACTCTCTTTTTTTACACAACGATAAGGTTCTAGTGAATCATACAGATTGTCCTGAGGTTTTGCTCGTTCCATTCTGCGAACGTTGTTGTAGCCGGGCATAATAACTGCGGTTGCGTATTCCAGCGAATACATTGTATGCCCCCATAATTAGAAATAGCGCTTCCACAATGACAGATACGGTAGAACCCGTGAAGACAAACATCAGGATCAGGGCAAGGATAATAAGCATGCCTCCCATCCAGATATTCGTCCAAGAGCGGTAAAGACCAGCGCTGGCGGCATCCGAGGTTCTGCGTGAACGAATGCTGTTCAGTGCGGCAAAGACCATGGCAACAGCAAAGATAGCGATCAGAGCATATTTGAGTACATCGATGAACACCAAGACGCAGCTCCTTTTCTGGAAAGCTTTTACTGCCCTTATTGTACCATGCAGTGATGGAGACAAGGGCAGTTTTTTTTGCTATTATCCCATCATTATGCAGGAACGTGCAGGCGAATCTGTACCCATACTTGCAACACGCCTTCCATAACCAGCATCGTTTTCACCTGAACGGTATACTCTTTTTCCCTAACCGTATATACTTTCTGATTTAGCATGATTCGCGTCATTTTGCTATACTCGTCGATGTTGAATACATCTCTGCCCCGAAGTACCTCAAGTTCGTCCCCGAGCTTCTGTAACATCACTTTCAGAGAAGCCTCGTCCGGCCCCTTATCGGATTCTTCCGCACGGACCTTGATTTCCTTGATAACGGTTTGGCGTTTACTGTATTTTTTCAGCGTTTTGATATCCTCCTCATTCTGATGCAGCTGAAGCTGCAGCTCCTGATTGTTCAGCCACAACGCATTGTAACTCAGGTGAAATACACCATTGTAGACGACACATCCAGCGATCATTCCCAGAACAAATACAGCGGTCATTCGCATCAGCGGGCGGTAACGGGAGAATGGCGGAATTCTCATGAACGCTGTTCCTGTCTCATGTTAACTCCGGCCTCCGCCGCACACCCATTTCACCAATTCGGTTCCCATATGCGCACCCATAAAAGCAGAGATCAGATACAGAATTTGTTTGACCGCTGGAGACAGGTTCCCATCCAGGAAATTGCTCTCGATGACACGCATGGGATCGATGGTGCCGCCGACAGCAGCTGCGAGTGCCCATATCTTTATTTTCCCGGAAATATCGAGCATCGTCTGTGTCGGAGGCTGAAGAGAGATCACTGCTCCAATACCTCCGATCATCGCGCCGCCCAGCACGATCCCAAACGCAATAAAGAAATCAAGAATGGCTTTGGACAAAAATGTGCTCATTGGCAACACCCCTTTCAGACCCAGCAGCACACCTCCTGTCGTTGGTCTGTAACAGGGGGAGCGGCTTGTACTTCTATTGTATGGGCGTGCCCCCGAGCGTTATGATAAAATAGAATAATAAAGTCCCTTTTAATAGGGGAATCCATTTTTTTATTTATCGAATTCATATACATGAGAAAGATAAGGCAGCAGACGGATCAGAAGATCGATGTTGCTATTATCCGCGGCGAAAGGAAGAAAAAAACATGAGTTCTTTTGTGCATTTGCACGTTCACAGCGAATACAGTTTGCTGGACGGCGCTGCGCGTATTCCGGATCTCGTGGACAAAGCTGCAGATCTCGGAATGACAACACTTGCGCTGACCGACCATGGCGTGATGTATGGTGCTATTCCTTTCTATAAAGCCTGCGTTGAACGAGGCATCAAGCCGATTATAGGTTGCGAGGCATACATGACTGCAGGGTCCCGCAAAGAGCGGGGAAGCCGCAAGGACCAGCCGATTCATCATTTAATTTTGCTGGCCAAAAATATGACGGGTTACCGTAATCTGATGAAATTGTGCTCGATTGGACATCTCGAAGGTTTTCATTACAAACCACGTGTAGATATGGAAAGTCTGGCTGCCCATCACGAGGGTATTATCTGCCTAAGTGCGTGTCTTGGTGGTGAAGTGCCACAACATTTGCTGCATGGACGAGAAGAAGAGGCGAGACGTGCGGCGTTACGCTACAAAAATATCTTTGGTGCCGACTTCTATCTGGAACTTCAGGATCACGGGCTTTCGGAGCAAAAAAGGGTAAATCCTCAGCTTATTCGTCTGGCTGCCGAGCTTGAGATTCCGCTTGTAGCCACCAATGATGCGCATTACCTGTCTGAAGAGGACGCGGAGCTTCAGGATGTATTGATCTGTATCGGAACAGGCAAGACCGTAGATGACGAGACTCGGCTTCGGATTGGAACCAATCAGCTCTATCTGAAAAGTGAAGAAGAGATGGCTCGTTTGTTTCCTCACGTGCCCGAAGCTCTGGCCAACACCGTCCGCATTGCGGAGTCTTGTGAATTGGAGCTGGAATTCGGCAAATCGATTTTGCCTGAATATAGACCACTTCCCGATGGACTCAGCCCTTCCGCGTACCTGCGTCAATTGTGCGAAGAAGGAATGGAGGAGCGTTATGCGCAGTCTACACGTTGGACAGACGTGGAGCTTCGATCCGAACTCGAACAACGATTGGCGTATGAACTGGGTGTAATAGACAGCATGGGATTCTCGGATTATTTCCTGATTGTCTGGGATTTTATCGCCTATGCGCATAAGCAAGGGATTGTTACTGGACCAGGCCGGGGCTCCTCGGCAGGTAGTCTGGTAGCGTACACGTTGCACATCACCGATGTTGATCCAATGAAATATAACCTGCTATTCGAGCGGTTCTTGAATCCCGAGCGGATCTCCATGCCGGATATTGATATTGATTTCAGTGATGAGCGGCGGGATGAGGTCATTGATTATGTAGCGCATAAATATGGCAAAGCCCATGTCGCCCAGATTATCACGTTTGGAACGATGGCTGCCAGGGCAGCCGTACGGGATGTCGGGCGGGCGCTAAATGTGCCTTATGGAGAAGTGGACAAGGCTGCGAAGCTGATTCCAGCGCAGCTCGGCATTAACATAGAACGGGCCATGGAGGCTACACCTGAACTGAAGGCGCTGTATGAAACCAAGCCAAAGACTCGTGAGCTGCTGGATATGGCCATGAAGGTCGAGGGCATGCCACGTCATGCTTCGACGCATGCGGCGGGAGTGGTTATCTCACGTGATCCACTGACCGATGCGGTGCCGCTACAGGAGGGCAGTGAAGGGACAGCGTTAACCCAGTATTCCATGGAAAACCTGGAGTCGATTGGCTTGCTTAAGATGGATTTCCTTGGTCTGCGTACCCTCTCGATCATTGAGCGTTGTGTACGCTGGATTGGGGAACATGGAGAAATTCCGGATTTCCGTCTCATCCCGGATGATGATGCGTTAACGTATGAGATGCTTGGGCGAGGTGACACGATGGGCATATTCCAACTGGAATCTGCCGGGGTGCGCCGTGTGCTGAAAGAATTGAGGCCCAGCGTATTTGAAGATGTGATCTCCGTGTTGGCCTTGTATCGTCCGGGTCCGATGGAGTTCATATCCAAATACATTCAGGGCAAGCATGGACAGATCGAAGTCGATTACCCTCATGTGGATCTGGAGCCTATCCTGAAAGATACGTATGGCATCATTGTATATCAGGAGCAGATCATGCAGATTGCTTCACGGATGGCGGGTTTCTCGCTGGGTGAAGCGGATTTGCTTCGCAGAGCGGTCTCCAAGAAGAAACGGGAAGTACTGGATCTGGAGCGTGGACACTTTGTACAGGGCAGTCTAAAACAAGGGTATAGCGAAGAAGAGGCAGACCTGGTCTATGATATGATCGTCAAGTTTGCCAACTATGGCTTCCCGCGTGCCCATGCTGCGGCGTACGGCGTACTCGCTTTCCAGACGGCTTATCTGAAGGCACACTATCCTGTTCATTTTATGGCATCCATGTTAACAGCCGTAATGGGCAGTCATCGTAAAGTAGCCGAGTACGTGGTGGAATGTCGTCGTATGAATATGGAGGTACTTCCACCTGATGTGAATGAGAGCGGTATTCTGTTTACGCCTGTCTTTGAGGCCACCGGCAACGGGAGTTCCTTCGGGGAACCTTCCGACCATGAGGAAGATGGTTATTCGGGACAGGCCGAATATGGTGAAGCACCTTTGCCAGATGACCCGGGGCCGGGATCAGATGAGGAAGCTGGCAGATATGAGTGGCAAGCATCGACATCCATGCCTGAGGCATCCGACAACCGGAAGGGACCGGGATTGGTGGCGATTGCTTCAACGGGAAATGGTGATGACCAGGGACAAGAGGCGTCTTCTTCGCACGCGGAGCATGGTGAATTGTCCACTGCGGCGAAGACAGTCGCTGTGTCTGATAAGAACCCGGATGAGGCAAAATTATCCGGTGCGATACGTTTCGGTCTGGCTGCTGTGAAAAATGTCGGTACCCAGGCGATGGAAAGCATCATGATCGTAAGACAGGAGAGACCATTCGACAGTTTGCTCGATTTTTGTCGTCGCGTCGATCTGCGCGTATGTAACAAACGTGTGATTGAATCGCTGATCCAGGCAGGAGCATTTGACACTTTGCCTGGACACCGGGCCCAATTGCTCGCGATGCTGGATGAGACTGTAGAGGCGGCGCTGAAATGGCGCAAGGAACGCGAGGATCTGCAGATTCAATTGTTCGACTTCGTTGAGACGCCGAACTGGGAGATCGAATACCCGGAAATTCCTCCTTATTCCTCAGGGCAGCAACTGGAGCTAGAGCGTGAGTTGTTAGGCTTGTATCTTTCCGGTCATCCGCTGGATGACTATGAAGATGTGCTGGAATCGAGTGGGGCTGACCGGATCATGGAGTTGACCGAGGCGGCTGACGACACGATGACGGTGGCCGCGGGAATGGTTGTGTCTGTGAAGTCGATTACGACGAAACAGGGCAAAGCCATGGCGTTCATGGAGCTGGAAGACCAGATTGAACGCTGCGAAGTGGTTCTCTTTCCCGAAGTATGGCGGCGTAGCCAGCAGTATGTGGGGAAAGGTGAACTGCTCGTCGTGCGTGCCAAAGTGCAGCAGCAGGACGAAGGGTTTAAGCTGCTGGCTGAGGAGGTGGCGCCGCTGTCACCGGCGGCACTGGAGCAGCAGCTGCGTAGCCGTGACCGGCGCGGCAAGCCCGGCAGCGGCAGCTCTTCGCGCCCGGCGCAGGCGGCTTCGCCGCGAGGGCCAGCGGGCGCAGGAGCCGAAGCGCAGCAGAGCAGCGCAGGCGTGGGTGCTTCGGCTGCGCATGGCAGCCGAAGCCAAGGCCCGGCAACGACGCGCAGCGGTGCAGCGGGTACGGGCGCAGCCACGGCGGCAGCGTCCCGGGCCGATGGTGCCGCAGAGACGGCTGGCAGCCCGGAGCAGGGCCGCGGACCGCGGGCGGTGGAGCAGCGGGTGTTCGTGAAGATTGCGCCGCATGCAGAGAAGCCTGAGCTTCTGGCACGACTCAAGCAGCTGCTTCAGGAGCATCCCGGACCTGTTGCTACGGTGCTCTTCTATGAGCAGCAACAGAAGCTGCTTGCCCTGAGTGATGCCTATCGGATTAAGCCATCACCAACCTTGTTCTCCGATATGGAGAAGATGCTGGGTGAAGGCACGGTCAAGATTAAATAAAGCTTGAGTGTCCCTTGAGACTCCTAAGAACCTGTTCGGCGAACTGCTGAACAGGTTCTTTTTGATTATTTTTATGGTTTCAACCATCCGCATATTTTATGAACATTTTAGCAGTTTGCTGCATACACTTGAGAACACCGAAGGACCTCGCGGTCCTCGGGGGATTGATGCGGGAGGTCGAGATATGTCATATGAAATCGTAGAAGCCATGCTGGCCCGGCGAGGTGTACGAATTGATGCCATCGCAGCAATAGTATACCGTCTTCAAAAAGGGTACCACCCGGAACTGACCTTGGACGACTGTGTAACCAGCGTGAAATCCGTTCTGCAGAAACGAGAGGTGCAATATACGCTCTATACAGGTATTGCACTCGACGAACTTGCGGAGAAAAAACTCTTGCCTCAACCGTTACAGGCTATTATGGAAGCGGATGAATCTTTGTATGGAGTGGACGAGACTCTGGCCCTCGGCATTACTCATGTGTATGGTATGATCGGTTTAACCAGCTTTGGTTATCTGGATAAAGAAAAAATAGGTGTTATTCATGATTTGAACGAGCATGCATCCGCCATTCATGTCTTTTTGGATGATCTGGTCGCAGGGGTGGCGGCTGCAGCTTCTGCCCGGATTGCCCACAAAAATATTAAAGCCAAAAAATACCCCTCCGACCTGTAACCCCCTGCATTTCCATGCTTACATGCTCGTGTCACTCCAATGGCTCATATGAAGTCATCAAGGGCGGCTGAGGCTGCCCTGGTAGGCTTGACGCTGCTTGTTGTTGAGGGAGGAACAAGAAGATTTCGTCAACCATATGCGTTGTCCGTGGGGGACAAATGTCCCTCATGATCCCAAATTCTCCCCAAAGGTCCCGAACCCTTTCTTGCAGAAAAAAAGTGAGGTATGTTATCATTAGTCCAATATACGGGCTCTGAACATTAGCTTAGGGGGCGGACAAGGCATGTGGACGGTGATTTACATTGCACCGACAGCAAAGGTTGCGGACAAGATCAAGACCAAGCTTTCGGAAGAAGGTTTTCTGGTACAGACCCGTCCCATCAGTTTATCCAAACAGCAATTTGAGATTCGCGTCCCTTCTGGGGAATTGGAAGAGGTCCAGGAAGTGCTGAATTCCATTCTGCATTCCTGATTTGTTCGACATCGACGTGCCTTGGCAGATGAAGAAGTACCATCGGTACATAAGGGACTAATCGCGTAAGCGGAGAGAGGAATCGACTTGCATGTATTGTATGCTGCTGTCCTTCCTTCTTTTTTTGTTAGGACAAGGACCGACCAGGTTGCTCCCGGAGACCCTACCAAGATAGATTCAAACATCGGCGCAACAATCTTTCGGTTATTGCAGGTAACATCAATCGTGCTGACAGAAGCCGCTGATCCTTGCCCTGTACCGGCGGATTTTTTTGTTGTGAATGCTGGACAAGGGCTCATGGCAGCGTGTGGGTCGTAAGCGGTTTACCGTAGCGCGCGGGTGAAGCTGCCTCAAGCAGCGAACTGCAGGTTGCGGCCATCAAATCAACGGCTGGAGAGGTGTAGTTGTGTTCAAAGATATATTCCAGAAGAAACGGAAGTACGCTACCATACCTTCCGAGCGTGCACTTCCAGGTGAAGGCCAGGAAGTCCTAGAACGCCCAAAACGTGAAATACCTGAAGGGCTTATGAACAAGTGCAGCAAATGCGGCACCATTCAATATAGCAAGGAATTGGAGAAAAATCTGAAAGTATGTCCTGCCTGCGGTTACCATATGCGTCTTAACGCTATGGATCGTATTGCCATGGTACTTGATGATCAAGGATTTGTTGAGTTTGACGCTGATATGATATCGGTTGATCCACTTGGCTTTCCCGGATACAGCAACAAACTGGAACAACAGCGCCTGAAATCGGGCCTGAAGGAAGCCGTAATTACAGGGGAAGGTACGATTGATGGCCTGCCTGTGGTTGTGGCTGTCATGAGTTTTGATTTCTTCTCAGGGAGTATGGGTTCGGTTGTAGGGGAGAAAATTACTCGTGCCATTGAACATGCAACAGAGAAACGCTTGCCATTGATCATTTTCTCCACATCAGGTGGTGCCCGGATGCAGGAGAGTATTCTCAGTCTCATGCAAATGGCCAAAACAAGCGCAGCTTTATCCCGTTTGGATGAGCAGGGCGGTCTGTTTATCTCGGTCATTACGGATCCGACGACAGGTGGAGTCTCGGCAAGTTTCGCGAGTCTGGGCGATATTAATATTGCCGAACCTGGCGCTGTATTTGGTTTTGCCGGCAGAATCGTTATTGAGCAGACCATCCGTCAGAAGTTACCTGATGATTTCCAAACGGCTGAATTTAATATGCAACACGGCCAGCTGGACATGGTTGTCCACCGCAAAGAACTGCGGGCCACTCTTGGCAAGCTTCTGGATATGCATAGTGAAAAAGGAGGGGTCTAAATGGCGGGTGAGTTGCCATATGAAGCGCCTCTGGTTGAGATGCGCAAAAAGATTGATGAACTTGTACAGTTTGGACAGGAGAAAGGCATCGACTTCACGGACGAGATTGCCCGCCTGGAAGAACGTTATCATAGACTTGAAGAAGAGATCTACACAGGCATAACGGCAGCTCAGAAGATGCATCTGGCGCGTCATCAGCAACGCCCAACTGCATTGGATCTGATCCAGTTAATATTTACGGACTTTATTGAGCTGCATGGCGACCGCATGTTCGGAGACGATCTTGCGGTTGTTGGCGGGCTTGCCAAGTTAAATGGAAAAACGGTAACGGTTATCGGACAACAGCGGGGGAAAGATACGAAGGACAATATCGCCCGCTTTTTCGGGAGCGCTCATCCGGAAGGTTTCCGAAAAGGGCTACGTCTGATGAAACAAGCGAACAAATTTGGTCGGCCTATTATTACGTTTATTGATACTAAAGGGGCGTATCCGGGTAATACTGCAGAAGAGAGAGGTCAATCGGAAGCTATTGCCCGCAACCTGATGGAAATGGCGAAGTTTTCGGTTCCTGTTATTGTTGTGGTCATCGGCGAAGGAGGCAGCGGCGGTGCCCTCGCTATGGCTGTGGGTAATCGTGTGTTGATGCTGGAACATGCGATCTATTCTGCGATCTCTCCAAATGGTGCTGCTTCGATTCTCTGGAAGGATGCATCCAAGGCAGATCAGGCGGCTGAAGCGATGAAAATAACAGCCAAAGACCTGCTGGAGATGGAAGTCATTGAAGATATCATCCCTGAGCCACGCGGTGGTGCTCATCGGGATTATGAAGCGTCTGCTGCGTTCATCAGTGAAGCTCTGGTTCGTCATCTCGATGAGATGAAAGGTTGGAGCGGAGAGCAGTTGAGGCAGGATCGTTATGAGAAATTCCGTAAAATTGGATCGGTCACGTTTGAGCCTCAAGCGCCTGTTGAAGTCCCTGAAGAGCGGGTAGAAGTCGATGTGGCGAGTAATTTGTCGGGAAATGCTGAATAGTGTGACGAATTTCCTATACAAATGAGCAAAAGTATAGTAAATTTAATAGTTGGAAAAAGAAAAATAGATAAAGAGATATACCTTTAAAATCGGAGGAAACCCAAAATGCGCAAAACGAAAATTGTATGTACGATTGGTCCATCCAGTGAATCTCTGGAGAACACCAAAAAATTGATTATGGCCGGTATGAATGTGGCCCGTCTGAACTTCTCCCACGGTGATTTCGATGAGCACGGCGGACGGATCATTGCGATTCGCCAAGCATGCGAAGAGTTGAACAAAACAGTAGCGATCCTGCTGGACACCAAAGGACCGGAAATTCGGACAGGTAAACTCGAAGTTGAGCCGATTGAATTGGTTCAAGACGAGTACATCACTTTGACAACAGAAGAAATTCTGGGCACCAAAGAACGTCTTTCCATTACGTATACAGATCTTCCGAATGATGTTGAACCGGGATCTACAATTCTGATCGACGACGGTCTGATCGGACTGACTGTGGTGGAAGTGCAAGGCACCGAGATCAAATGCCGTATCGTTAACGGTGGTTCGATCAAAAGCAAAAAAGGTGTTAACGTTCCGGGCGTTGCCATTTCTCTGCCGGGTATCACTGAAAAAGATGCTAACGATATCGTATTCGGTATTGAACAAGGTGTCGATTTCATCGCGGCTTCTTTTGTCCGTAAAGCGAGTGACGTTCTTGAGATTCGTGAACTGCTTGAAAAACACAATGCTGGACATATCCAAATTATCTCCAAAATCGAAAACCAACAAGGTGTCGACAACCTCGATGAAATCCTTGAAGTGTCTGACGGCCTAATGGTTGCTCGTGGAGACCTGGGTGTTGAGATTCCTGCGGAAGAAGTACCGTTGGTACAAAAACGCATGATCCAAAAATGTAATGTTGCAGGTAAACCGGTTATCACAGCTACACAAATGCTGGATTCCATGCAACGTAACCCGCGTCCAACACGTGCGGAAGCAAGTGACGTGGCGAATGCGATCTTCGACGGTACGGACGCAATCATGTTGTCCGGTGAGACAGCTGCGGGTAAATACCCAGTTGAATCCGTTCTGACAATGTCCCGTATTGCTGAAAAAGCAGAATCTGCTCTGCCTTACCAAGAGCTGTATCTGAAGCAACGTGTGGCTCAACAAACAACAGTAACAGAAGCGATCAGCCAATCGGTTGCCCTTTCAGCTCAAGATTTGAACGCGAAAGCGATCATTACTTCGACTGAATCCGGACACACTGCACGCATGATCTCCAAATATCGTCCAGAATCTCCAATCATCGCTGTGACAACGGAAGACAGAACTTCCCGTCGTCTGGCCCTGGCTTGGGGTGTAACTCCTGTCAAAGGAAGACTGGTTGATTCCACAGATGCATTGTTCGAAAACGCAATTGAAGGCGGCGTAAAATCCGGACTGGTTAAAGAAGGAGACTTGGTTGTGATCACAGCTGGTGTACCTTTGGGTCGTTCCGGTTCTACCAACCTGATCAAAGTAAGCCAAATCCCTAACAACGCTTAATTGCGTTTTTAGATGGAGAAGCAACAGGAAAGAAGCAATGGGGCGTTATTGTCCCGTTGCTTTTTTCCATCTTAATGACACTTTACAGTGATGTAACACGTATGAATGGTAGAGCGAAGGAGGCCAATAACGTGCGAGAACAGAGCAAGGGTAGCTGGTATGCGGCACGTCTTCGTGTACGCTATCAAGAAAGTGACCAGATGGGCGTGGTCTATCACGCGAACTATTTAAATTGGTTTGAAATCGGTCGAACTGAGATGATTCGCCAAATGGGGTATACATATCGTAAAATGGAGGAACAGGGGTTACTGCTTCCCGTAACCGGACTGGATGTGAAGTATCACAAACCTGCTCGATATGATGATGAGATTATCATTTTCACCCGTATTGCTGCATTTAGTGGTCTGCGACTGAACTATGAGTATGACGTAAGGCGTATGTCTGAGGACCTTGATGAACATATGGCGGTTGGAGAACGGGTATGGACAGCTGATGAATCACTCCCCGGTGAACGGTTGGTTACAGGTTCTACCCAGCATGTATGGGTGAATGGGAACTGGAAGCCAGTCCGGCTGGATAAAGCAGCTTCTGAGCTATACAGCGCGCTTGAAAAGGTGTGGCTTTCGGGAAAGGGGTAATTCGTCAATGCGAAAATGGATGTGGGCTCTACTATTAATCATTCCGGTGATTGAATTATTTGGTTTCATTCTGATGAGTGACTGGATTGGAGCCGGAAAGACATTGCTTCTCATGATTCTCACGTCCTTGATTGGTATAGCCATGTTGCAGTTTGAAGGGCGAAAAGTACTTGTAGACGCCAAATCCGAGATGGAGCGCGGCAAGGTACCTGGACGAAAAATGGTCGATGGTCTTTTTATTTTTGTCGGTGGTTTTTTGCTCTTGATTCCAGGCTTTGTAACCGACCTGATTGGATTCACACTGGTGTTTCCATTAACACGCCAGGTTTACCGTCTGTTCTTCCTGGGATGGCTGGAGAAAAAAATGAAAAATGGGAACATCACGTTTTATCGTCGTCCGAAATGAGACACTTGCACTATGCAAAAGGCTCCGCTCAGCAGATAGGTTCTGTTGAACAGAGCCTTTTCTATTATACCTGTATGCTCCTGCAGATCAGCCTCATCGGACACGTCCGTTAATGATATACGTTCTGAGATCTCGCAATACGTTAGCGCGATTGAACGCATCAAGGATCACCAGACTGACAGGACCAATAATCAAGCCGAGCACGCCAAACAGTTTCAGCCCCACGAACATGCCAACGAGCGTGGCGAGCGGGTCGAGTCCTACGCTACTGGCAAGTACCTTCGGTTCAATAATCTGACGGGCAATCAGTAAGATCAGATAGATAACACTAATGCCAATGCCAAGATACAGATCTCCATTCATAAACAGGTATGCTGCCCAAGGCACCATGACAAGGCCAACACCCAGATAAGGAAGCAGATCGACCAGACCGATAAACAGAGCGATCGTGAAGGCTGAATTGACTTGCAGTATAAGCAGTCCAATCATGACGAATAGGGCAGTAATCGAGATCATGATTAATTGTGCTCTTGCATACCCGAACAGCGCCTTCTTGAGGTCAGTCCATATGTCGGATATCGGCTTACGGATGGAAGACGGCACCCAACCGGAGACTGTGATACTGTGCCGGGTCCAGCTTTTGCTAATGAAGAACGTAGACAACAGCACAACGATTAATACCGCACCCATGTTAGGCAGGGAAGTCAGCAAACTCAGGACCATGTTGAAAAATCCGGTGACCAGATCTGTCACGGCTGTCCCTACCGTTTCGGTCGTTTTGCTAATATTGCTGTTGATGGTTTCCTGATAATTGGGATTTTCCTTGTAAAACTCATTGATCTGCCCAATCAAGCTCTGAATCGTGTCATTCTGAGTCCAGCGCACAAACGTGTCCTTGATCTCATCAACATGAAGATCGAAGCTCGTCGTGAGTGAAATGACTTCTTTCACCATCCGGGTAACAGCCGCAGACAGCACTACCGCTATGGCTCCAAAATAAAGGATCAATGAGAGAGTCACAGCCAGCCACCGGGGGAATCGTGCTCTATGCTGAAGCAATTGCACCAATGGATTCATGGCATAGGCGATAATCCAGGCGATCACAAAAGGGTATAAGAGCGGGAACAGCAAATATATGGCAACGGCGATTAGAATGGTCGCAATAATAACCCATAAGCCGCGGAGCAGGCGTTTCAATATGATTCTATCCAAGCATCAACTCTCCTTATTTCAATTAAGCCGACCTATGTATGATTCATGAAGCCGTATTAGAATAGATGGCTATCTTAATTAATATAGAGCATTTACAAGGTTTTGAAACGCCGGGATGCGAACAGTGCGCGTTCAAAGGGGACTTATTGAAGTGCCTCTACCCGGAATCTTTCTTTTGCCTAGAGTATGCCTCAGTCCTACAGAATATAGCAATAGAAAGTTCCTCAGAAGACAAGATTGGTTAAAAAACATTAAATGTCAACCTTGTTTTTGTAAAGGCTTTCAAAAATGCTTTATCGGTCTGATAAAGAAGTTTGATGTGCGAATGAACTCTCATCGTGTTCACATAAACGACAAAATCCAGTATGATGTTATAAGTAAATAGCGATTGACAGATAGGAAAATAGTATTTTGTATTATTTGGTAATTTCAAAATGAAAATGTTTACAAAAAGAGGATAGGTGCATTTTGGCACTTATATGACACTCTGGAATGGTTCTTGATTTCGCTTATTAAAGGAGAGATGTATATGACAGCTACCAAAGGTCTGGAAGGCATCGTTGCAACAACCTCTTCGATCAGTTCTATTGTAGACGGTGTGCTCACATACCGTGGTTACGATATCGACGATTTGGCTGAACATGCTAGCTTTGAAGAAGTTGCCTATTTGTTGTGGTTTGGTAAATTGCCAACAACGGATGAACTGAAATCCCTTCGTAAAAGCCTGAGCGATTACGCGCCGATTCCGAGCGAATTGATTGCACAAATCCAATTGTATCCGAAAAACATCAGTACCATGGCAGCACTTCGTTCCGCGGTCTCTGCACTTGCACTGTACGACGAGCAAGCTGATGAGATGACAACGGAAGCGAATGAGAACAAAGCAGTTAAGTTGCAAGCACAGTTGCCAACGATTGTGGCAGCCATCGCCCGTATTCGTCAGGGCAAAGAACCTGTGGCTCCAAAAGAAGGCGCTTCCATCGCAGAGAACTTTTTATATATGATGACTGGTGAAGAACCGTCCGAGACCGCAGTCAAAGCACTGGACCAAGCGCTCGTCCTGCATGCGGATCACGAGTTGAACGCTTCGACATTTGCAGCCCGCGTAACGGTTGCTACGCTGTCCGATATCTATTCCGGTGTAACTTCCGCCATTGGCGCACTGAAGGGACCACTGCATGGCGGTGCTAATGAAGCCGTTATGAAAATGTTGAATGAGATCGGTACGCCTGATCGTCTGGAAGCGGCTATTCAGGAAAAACTGAACAACCGTGAAAAGATCATGGGCTTTGGACATCGCGTATACAAAAACGGTGATCCACGTGCCAAACATCTGCAGAAGATGTCCAGAGAACTGGGCGAAATGAACAATGATACACGTCTGTATGATATGTCTGTGAAGATCGAGGAACTGGTAACAGGACAAAAAGGACTGAAGCCAAACGTCGACTTCTATTCTGCTTCTGTGTATACCCAACTGGAGATCGAACAGGAATTGTTTACGCCGATCTTTGCGATCAGCCGGGTATCTGGATGGACTGCGCATATTCTGGAACAGCTTGCGGACAACCGGATCATTCGTCCACGTGCGGAGTACACCGGTCCTACAGAACAGAAATACGTTTCTATTGAACTTCGCTAATAGCCGCAAAAACAGTATAATAATATAGACGAGGTGAAGGGTTGGAAAGTAGAAGCCTTACTAGCTTGGACTTTCAGGACCCTTCCTTCAACAAGACTAGTGGTATGATCAATACTGCATATACAAAACCTAGGAGGAATTTTAACTATGAAATTAGAAAAATTTGCTCACCCAACTGAAGGCGAAAAAATTCAAATTGATAACGGTACACTTCAAGTACCTAATAACCCGATCATTCCATTTATCGAAGGTGACGGTACAGGCCGTGATATCTGGAAAGCTTCCAAGCGTGTATTGGATGCAGCTGTTGAAAAAGCATATGATGGCAACAAAAAAATCGCATGGTATGAAGTGTTTGCTGGACAAAAAGCATTTGATACATACGGTGAGTGGTTGCCGAATGATACACTTGAAGCCATTCGTGAGTATATCGTAGCGATCAAAGGACCATTGACTACGCCAATCGGTGGCGGTATCCGTTCCCTGAACGTAGCGCTTCGCCAAGAGCTTGACCTGTACACATGCTTGCGTCCGGTACGTTATTTTGACGGTGTACCTTCTCCAGTAAAACGTCCTGAGCTGGTAGACATGGTCATTTTCCGTGAAAATACGGAAGATATCTATGCAGGAATCGAGTATGCTGAAGGTTCTGAAGAAGTGAAAAAAGTAATCCAGTTCCTGCAACAAGAGATGGGTGCTAACAAAATCCGGTTCCCTGAGACTTCCGGTATTGGTATTAAACCGGTTTCTTCCGAAGGTTCCAAACGTTTGGTACGTGCAGCAGTGCAGTACGCAATTGATCATAACCGTAAGACTGTTACATTGGTACACAAAGGTAATATCATGAAATTTACTGAAGGTGCCTTCAAAAACTGGGGATACGAAGTGGCTGAAGAAGAGTTCGCTGACAAAGTATTCACTTGGGCACAATACGACATCATCAAAGAAAACGAAGGTACAGATGCAGCGAATGCAGCACAAAAAGCCGCTGAAGATGCTGGTAAAATCATCGTAAAAGATGCAATTGCCGATATCGCTCTGCAACAAGTATTGACTCGTCCGGGTGAGTTTGATGTAATCGCAACTCTGAACCTGAACGGTGACTATCTGTCTGATGCACTGGCTGCGCAAGTTGGCGGAATTGGTATTGCTCCTGGAGCGAACATCAACTACGTAACAGGACATGCCATCTTCGAAGCGACTCATGGTACTGCACCTAAATACGCGGACAAAGATGTCGTGAACCCTGGTTCCGTTATTCTGTCCGGTGTAATGTTGCTTGAGCACTTGGGATGGCAGGAAGCAGCTAACCTGATCTACAAAGGTATGGAAACATCCATTAACAATAAAACAGTAACGTATGACTTTGCACGTCTGATGGATGGCGCTACTGAAGTGAAATGTTCTGAATTCGCTGATCAAATCATTAAAAACCTGTAAGGGGAGATGTGAATCGTGACTATTCAGCGCAAAAAAATCACAGTAGTCGGTGCCGGGTTTACCGGAGCTACGACCGCATTGATGCTTGCCCAAAAAGAACTCGGGGATGTTGTACTGGTTGATATTCCTCAACTGGAGAACCCGACCAAGGGGAAAGCACTCGATATGCTGGAGGCAAGTCCTGTTCAAGGATTTGACAGCCATATCGTCGGTACTTCCAACTATGAAGATGCTGCAGGTTCTGAGATTGTAATCATCACGGCTGGCATTGCCCGCAAACCGGGTATGAGCCGCGATGATCTGGTCAACACGAATGCGGGTATCGTGAAGTCCGTTTGTGAAAATGTGAAAAAATATTGCCCTGATTCCATCGTCATTATTCTAAGTAACCCGGTGGATGCGATGACGTATGCTGCTTATCAGACCCTCGGTTTTCCTAAAAACCGTGTTATCGGTCAGTCAGGTGTTCTTGATACAGCACGTTATTGTACCTTCATTGCGCAAGAGCTGAATGTATCTGTTGAAGATGTTCGTGGATTCGTTCTTGGCGGCCACGGAGACGACATGGTGCCACTCGTTCGTTATTCGAGCGTGGGTGGTATTCCGATTGACACGCTGATTCCGGCAGACCGCATCGAGTCCATTGTTCAACGCACACGTGTTGGCGGTGGCGAGATTGTGAACCTGTTGGGTAACGGCAGTGCCTATTATGCACCAGCGGCTTCACTCGTTCAGATGACCGAAGCGATTTTGAAGGACAAGAAACGCATCATTCCAGTGATCGCTTATCTTGAAGGTGAATATGGCTACAATGATCTGTTCCTTGGTGTACCAACCATTCTGGGTGGTAACGGCATTGAGAAAATATTCGAACTTGAACTGACAGCGGAAGAAAAAGCAGGATTGGACAAATCGGCTGATTCGGTTCGCAACGTCATTTCGGTAGTAAACTTATAAGTTTGATCACTTTTTGAACAGAAATAGAAAGAAAACCTTCGGAGAGCCGGAGGTTTTCTTTTCTTTGGATAAGTTCCCCAGTATAATGGGATGTGATGTATAGCACACCGAAAATGTTGAGGAGGATGAAAATTTTGACAATGATTATGTATCTGCTCCATATTGTTGGAGCACTGGCGATGGGGTTCTATCTGATTTTGCCATTCGTGGTCGGTAAAATTCGTACCTTGAATGCTGCAGCTCAAGAGGGAGCATTTGCATCGCTTCGTTCTCTGAACAAAATCGCGCAGTATGGACTTGTGATTCAACTTCTTACAGGTGGTTACCTGATGACGAAAGGTGAGTATTCTCATCTGTGGATGGCTGTTGTTGTCGTCCTGTTGCTGGCTATTGCCGCTATTGGAGGAATTATGGGTAAACCGCTGCGACTCGCTGCAGAAGGTGTAAAAAACAAGCGTGATGTGGGGGCGGAACAAAGCAAGATCCGTATGTTCAGTACACTTCTGGCTGTGTTCTTGCTGATCATGGTGTATCTGATGGTGAATAATCAGGTAATCTAAGTACGTTGTGGACGGTTAAACCAACTGTCCGATGATGTATTCTAAACCGTAGATGAAGCGTTTGGGATGTCATATGGACAAGCTGAATCAGTATACGTAAAAGGGTATTATTACGTTATAACGAATGAAAAAAAGACAGCCTCCCTCTTGGGCTGTCTTTTTTGTTGTTGCGATGAGAAACTCGCAATTATCCTCTTACATCGCATCAGACAAGGCCAGCTATGGCTAGACTGTACTCAAAGCATGTGTACGAACTGCGTTTCGACCATTGCGCTTGGACTCATACAAGGCAGTGTCAGCGTCGCGCAGCAAGGACTCCAGGGAATCCACCCCGCCATTGTACTGGGCAATACCAAAGCTTGAGGTCAGCGTAACAGGGAGACCCTGAACATCGAGGGGTTCATTCAACAAGGCAACTCTCAGTTGCTCTGCCAGTTTCTCAGCTTCTTGAAGCGATGTATTCGGAAGAGCGATGACGAACTCTTCTCCTCCATAACGGGCGAACAACATCTCGGGGTTCAAATATCGATTACATACGGAGACCACATGAATGATGGCCTGATCTCCAACATCATGTCCATAGGTATCGTTGATGCGTTTAAAGTGATCAATATCAAATAAAATAAAGGAGACAGGTTGCAGATTAAGCTGAGCATCACTCAAAATTTCCCGCCCCTTATGCAAAAATTGTGTGCGGTTATATATTTTGGTCAGACCATCGAAATAAGCCAGTTGCTTCAACTGTTCTTGCAAGAAACGTTGTTCCGTTATATCAATAAGCATAATGAGGCTGCCCACAGTCTGTGCATCCTTGTTATACACGTAAGATGTCCTAACCTGATAACAGACGGTTTCTCCGTTTAACTGCCAGTACAGATCGGTTTGTAATCCTTCCCTGCCGTATTCGACGGGAAAAGTCTCTCCTGCAAGATGAAGCCATATGTCATCCAAGGGTTGGCCGATCATCGCCAGATTAAGCTCTGGCAACATGTCACGCAGAGATCTGTTGTAATCCACCAGGCGATTGGAACTATCCAGTACAATAACACCTTCACGCATGCTCTCGAAGATACTGTCTTTGGCGATCGGTACGATGGTCAGTAGACGTGAGGATAGAATAGCCCAGATATACATCGCAGAGGTAATACACATGAGCACGGGCACGGGGTCCATCCCGCCGGGCGTCAGACCAAGCAAATACAGGAAAGCGGCGACCATCGGAATAATCTGTGAAGTAATCAGTGTAAGTAATTGACGACGATACATCTTCTTGGTGTGTCTCCATTGTCCAATCAGAATAAGACAGGCACATAACAGACAGGAGAAAGTGAAGGCACCGTGTATGACATACCATTGTCCTACTGCGATATCCATCAGAGGTACGAAACTATTTTCTCTTAGCCATACTTTTTTATAAAAGAGATGATGGAAGTCATTGGTTGCTACCATACATAGCGTAATGGAAGGGATTACAAACAGTGCGGCAGTTACCTTTTTGGATAACGTTTTTCCTGTATATCTTATCATCAGGATAAGGCCGAGAGAGGCGGAGAAAGGCATGCCTATATACTCCACGGTAGTCCAAAACTTCATTTGCTCCAGCGTGTCGCTGGCCAGCTCAATCGCGTAACCAAAAGTGTATATGGAGAGTGCTGCTGTGTAGAGAATAAATATTTTGGCACTGGGAATCTCGGATCTTCTGAAATAGGTATACAAACACAAAAACACATTCAGTACGGCTGAAGTGGCTACGAGTGTTATATATGAATTAATATGCGATTCCATTGTCAGGTCTCCATGTCAGGTTAGAATGATTAAGCGAGTAATAATGAAAATCTAAGCACATCTGTATACTGTACATTGTACATCAGCCTACGCAGCATAGGAATACACTTTGAATCATGAAACAGTCTAATTTTGAATAAATTTCGAATTTTCGGAAAAATAAGTAATGACGCAGATAGGTTGTTTGATATCCAACGATCGTGGTAAATAAGATTAAGGACAGCACGCTGAGGCTTAAGTTGCTGTTGATCGCAGAAGAATAATCTGGACTGTTACTGCCATCCTACAGAATGAGACTTTTTTCAGAGAACGAAAGACAAGGAAGTATGCAGTTATGTCCATGTCTTCTGTAATCCAAATATGTTCACATTTTGAGAGGAGAATGTTAGATGTCAACTACACCACAAAATCAAAAAACAATGCCGGCACAGCACCAGGATCAACGCCCCGGAATCGAATCGGAGATGCATCCCAGACCGGAATTTGAAAAGCCTGAATACAAGGCAGCAGGCAAACTGACGGATAAGGTGGCGCTCATTACAGGGGGGGACAGCGGGATCGGACGTGCTGTTGCTGTGACGTACGCCAAGGAAGGCGCGGATGTCGCGATTGTATACCTGAGCGAGCACGAAGATGCCAAAGAGACGAAGCGTCAGGTTGAACAAGAAGGACGCAAGTGCATCTTGATTGCCGGGGACATTGGTGACGATGCCTTTGCCAAGAAGTCGGTTCAGCAGACGGTAGATAAACTGGGCAAACTGGACATAGTCGTGAATAATGCGGCAGAACAGCACCCACAGCAGAATCTGGAGGATATTACACCAGAACAGCTGGAACGTACATTCCGTACCAATATTTTTGGCATGTTCTATGTGACGCAGGCTGCACTGCCCCATCTGAAGAGTGGTAGTACGATTATTAACACGACATCCATTACGGCCTATCGCGGCAGCCCGACCTTGCTTGACTATTCATCTACCAAAGGAGCAATCACTTCGTTCACACGTTCTCTGTCGATGAATGTGATTGAGAAGGGCATCCGAGTCAACGCCGTTGCCCCAGGGCCGATCTGGACACCGCTCATTCCATCCACATTTGATGAGAAGAAAGTAAGCGAGTTCGGCGCAACGCAGCCAATGAAGCGGCCGGGACAACCGGATGAACTGGCTCCAGCTTACGTATACCTTGCTTCGGATGATTCTTCGTATGTGAGCGGACAGGTGATGCATGTGAATGGTGGCGAAGTGGTGAACGGGTAATTCCTTAAGAAGGTTCGGGTTCAGAATAGGATGAATAATAGAGAGGCGTATCGCTTTCAGCATTGCTGAGCGGTACGTCTTTTTTATGTGAGGGAGTATGTGAGCAAGGATACAATTTAGCACCTGCTTACAAAAGTCTGCATCTCCGTTGATACAACTATGATATTTTACCATTAGCCCTGTCTGTTTGAAGCCGAAGTAGCACCGTTTGTTGCAAAGCTCGATTGAAAAGAATGGAAGACGAATGATCTGTGATATGATAGATCGAGCAAGTTTACTTCAGGGGGGTTCATGCATATGAAAATGAGCAAACAGAATGCAGCACATTATATATGGGGTGGACTTACGACATTATCATTCGATAAGCCGTCAGTTCTTTTTTATCCTCAGCGGTGAAGCCAGTATGGAACTACATGGAGAAGAGTTCGTCCTGGAAACCCATGAAGGTATAGAGATTCCCCCGGGAGAGCCTCATCAGATGATGAATCGGAGCGATTCAGATACCGAATTCCTGGTTATTTCACAGCCTGGCACCCGCGGGGACCGAATTGAACTGGATTCATTGTAGAGCAAGTCATTAAATATTAATTTGATCATAAAGGAAGAGATAGATGAGACCGTTCCGAATTCGCCTTGCCATCATTATGATGGTGCTGATCGGTGTATCCGTCATTGTGGCTGGATATACGATGGGCAGAGTGTTTAAAACTACACATACTACCGCACTGGAGCAAACCATGGTGCGCGAGATTAATTTGCTCAAAGCAACATTTCCATTTCATGATGCAAGTGATCCAACCTCGCAAGAAACACGAAAGTATTATTCAGATCGGGCACTGGAATTGGATCGCCTGACGGATTCCCGTGTAACCTTCATCAATAAAGATGGCACGGTCATTGGAGATTCAGAGAGTGATCCGGCCTCCATGGATAATCACTTGGACAGGGAGGAGATTAAGGGTGCCGTTGGAGATGGGTACGGGCAGTCCATACGTTACAGTGAAACATTGGGACAAGATATGCTCTATGTGGCACTACCTGTGAATTCGGATCAAAGTGACATGATTGAAATACCGAGCGGCAAATTTGATGGCTATATCCGTCTTTCCATGAGTCTGCAGGCTGTGGATCAGGGTCTTCAGCGTGGCTGGATAATCATGTTTGCTGCACTGGGACTGCTGTTCCTGATTGTCGCGTTTGTCAGTTACCGGGTTGCACGGGGACTAACCTCTCCGATTGAGCATATTACGAAAGTAGCCCATCGAATTACCAAGCTGGAATACGATGCGAGAGTTGATGTAACGCGCAAGGATGAGATCGGGCAGCTTGGGCTCGCGATAAATGGAATGGCAGACAGTTTGCAGTCTCAGCTGAAGACGATTCGTGATAATGAGGCACTGTTACAGAGTGTCTTGGCGAATATGACCGGAGGCATTGTCATGATTGATGCAGCGCAATCCATTGCACTGGTCAATCGGGAAGCGGAGCGTATGCTGGGCATTCAGGCTGGAAAAGTTACGGGTAAGCCTTATATTGAACTGAAGAGACACTACGAGTTAACCCGTACCATTGAAGAGAGTGTTGCACTTCGTGATCGGATGCATGAAGAAGTGAGCGTGTTCAACCCGGAAGAAAAATTGATCCGTATTGACGGCGTACCAATGTCCGAAGATGATGGCGGATACCGAGGCATGTTGTTCCTTTTGCAGGACGTGACAGCAATCCGGCGACTGGAATCAATACGCAGTGAGTTCGTTGCGAATGTCTCTCATGAGCTCAAAACACCTGTTGCTGCAGTCAAAGGCTTTGCCGAAACGTTGCTCAGTGGAGGGGTTCAGGATAAAGAGACAGAGCGCTCATTCTTGCAAATCATCTATGATGAAGGCGATCGACTTAATCGCCTAATTGGGGATATTCTGGAGTTATCCAAAATTGAATCCAAACGCGCACCGTTGCAATGCTCACCTGTTCATGTGCACTCTTTCTTCGAGATGGTGCTGGGCACCCTTTCCAAAGTGGCGGAGAAAAAGCAGATTCGTCTGGAAATGAATGTTCCCGAGGAACTGTACATTGAAGCAGATGAGGATAAAATGAAGCAGATCTTTATCAATCTGTTATCCAACGGAATCAACTACACCCCTGAGGGTGGACGTGTGAAGTTGCAGGTGAATATGGATCAGAACGATGATGAAGTCGTGTTTGCTGTGTCGGATACGGGCATTGGCATACCGAAAAAAGATTTGCCGCGAATCTTCGAACGTTTCTATCGCGTGGACAAAGGCAGATCCCGTAATTCCGGGGGCACGGGGCTTGGACTTTCCATCGTTAAGCATCTGGTGGAATTGCATCATGGCAAATTGTCTGTAGAAAGTGAGCTGGGCATGGGGACAACGTTCCGTGTGATCCTTCCATTAATTCAGGATGAAGTGATCTAGGTGTTTGGGCGCAAAATGTAAAAAGTAGGTATTGTTTTACACACCGTTAACAAATTAGTGCTATGATAGAAAAAGTGTTGTGGCAACAGACAACCTATGAAGAGAGAAGGGGTATCATGGCACAGCGTTTGCTAGTTATTGAAGATGAACCTACATTATCGAGATTACTCACGTATAACCTGACACAGGAAGGTTATGATGTTACAGCCGAGGATCACGGATCTGCAGGATATGACCGGGCCTTGTCTCAGGAATTTGATCTCATTTTGCTGGATCTGATGCTTCCGGGCATGAATGGTCTGGACATTCTGAACAAGCTAAGAATTCAAGGTGTCAGTACGCCCGTTATCATTCTGACGGCCAAGAACGGTGAAGCCGAGGTTGTGCAGGGGCTGAAATCGGGTGCCGATGATTATATTACCAAACCATTTGGCGTATCTGAGTTATTAGCCAGAGTGGATGCGGTATTAAGACGTTATTCCAATGGTGAAGATTTACCACAGCCTGAGGACAAGGATGGCTCACGAATTATTTTGGGAGAGCTGGAGATCTATCCTCTGAAGTATGAAGTGACTTTGGGTGGACAATCCATCAGCCTGCGTCCGAAAGAGTTCGAAGTACTTCTATACTTGGCCAAAAAGCCGGGTGTGGTGCTGACAAGGGATGATCTGATGAACGCTGTGTGGGGATTCGATTATATCGGAGGCCAACGAACCGTGGATGTTCATGTCAGTTCATTACGTAAAAAGCTGGAGCTGGATCCGGAGTCGGTTCACATTGATTCGATTCGTGGTGTAGGTTATAAATTGGTTGTCAAAAGAAAAACTCCCCATCATTCAAGCTAGCAATGATCGGGGAGTTTTATTTTACGTTCATTTAACATAAAGGGAGATTTCCCTTTACGTAGAGGGAGTAGCATGGACTTATCTGAGTGATACTTTGTACCTATGTATTCCATCTCAAGACGGAGCTAACACGTAAAGGAGATTGCGCATTTATGCCCATGTTGCTCGAAGTGAAACCAGATCAGCCTCATGTTGTTTTACATAATGAAGAATTAACGACACCTAATATGGAGCAAACTGAAGTAATACTAGTTGCTGAAGAACCTGTAATTCATTTGAATGACTATTATCGTCAGGTTCCTGTCGCCGGGGTCCATACGACCTGTGGAGAAGCTGCGACGATGATGAATCAGGATCAGGAGCACCCATGTATTGTACTGTGCGATGAGCAGATGAAACCGACTGGATTATTAATGCGAGAGACGTTATATCGGATGTTAAATGGTCGGTTTGCTGCAGATCTATTTTACCGTAAGCCGGTCATACAAGTAGCCAATGCTTCTCCGGTTATTGCGGATATTCATATGGAAGCCACAACGATTATTGATATCGCCCTTGGACGGAATGAACAGCATTTCTACGACTGTCTGCTGGTTACGGAACAAGACAGACTGCTCGGCGTGTTAACGATACGTGATGTGATGTCTCTCTCCCGCAGGCTGCAACAGGCTTCTTCGGCAGAGCGCGTACGTACGGTATCCGAGAGCAGGCAGGAGATATCCAGAATCAACGATGCAGTCACCAAGCTGGTGCATGCAGCTAATCAGACGGCACATGAAGCCCGTGAAATCATGGCATTATCCAAACATGGAGAAGAGAGTCTGAAGGACGTCGATGCTTCCTATAACCGGGTACATCAGCACATGGAGAGTCAAGGGCAACATGCAGATCATATGCTGAATTCGATCAAAACAGGATCGGGTATGGCACAATCCATCCGGTCGCTGGCAGATCAAAGTGGTCTCCTTGCCCTTAATGCATCCATAGAAGCAGCCCATGCAGGTGAATATGGACGAGGCTTTCAGATTGTTGCAGGCGAGATCCGAGCGCTCGCGAAACAGACCCGCGAAGTTGCAGGGAACATGTCTTCTTTGCTTGAGAACATTGGTGGACTGACCCTTCAGACCGTAGAACTGGTTAAGGCAAGCGGAGCGGAGATTGACGACAGTTCGGTGCATGTAACCGCTGGAGGAGCAACGTTCCGGCAACTGAACAGTGCGGTGAGAGACCTCTCCCGTATAGCAGAGGAGATTGCCATGGAAGGCGGGAAAGCTGGAGAAGTCGCAGAGCATATTCGAATGAAGCTGGATGAGATGGTTTCGGATAGCGAGTGAATTACATGCAATTCAATAAGCAGACATCAGGAATCAGATTGATCGATGAAGCAGATCATGAAGGTTATGGATGTCTTTTTTACATTCCGTTAACATGAAAGTGATACTGTTTTTACAATGAAAGGGTAGGATAATAAAGATGGCCGAGCAGCGATAAAAGAATATCAGCATCGGTCTCAACGTAAAGGGAGTTTCAGTGTCCCTGCAGCGAAGGAGAAGTGAACATCCATGAAGGACCTCATTCACATTGAAAATCTTAATTTATACTATGATACGCATCACGCGCTTAAAAATATATCCATGGATCTGCCGGAAAAAACCGTTACTGCGTTCATCGGGCCGTCAGGTTGTGGTAAATCGACATTGCTTCGCACATTAAACCGGATGAATGACATGATTCCGGGTGTTCGTGTGGAAGGACAGGTTATGCTGAATGGCTCCGATATTTACAGTAATGAGATTGAAGTGGAGACACTGCGTAAACGGGTCGGCATGGTGTTTCAGCAACCGAATCCTTTTCCGAAATCCATCTATGACAACGTGGCTTATGGACCGCGCCTGCATGGGGTAACCCAAAAGGCTGAACTGGATCAGTTGGTAGAGCAGAGTTTGGTTCATGCTGCACTGTGGGATGAAGTGAAGGATGTATTGAAGAAGTCGGCACTTAGTCTGTCTGGTGGACAACAACAACGTCTCTGTATTGCACGGGCGCTGGCTGTACAGCCAGACGTTCTGCTGATGGATGAAGCGACGTCAGCACTTGACCCGATCTCCACATTGAAGATTGAGGAATTGGTCAAGGAATTGCATCACAAGTACACGATCGTTATGGTTACCCACAATATGCACCAGGCAGCACGGGTATCTGGACGCACGGTATTTTTCCTGAATGGTGAAGTGGTGGAGGCAGCTGATACGGAGACGTTATTCTCCACACCGCAAGATTCCCGAACCGAGGATTATATCTCCGGAAGGTTCGGTTAAGCGAGCTGAATTGGAATGATCCCGGCATACCCGGAGATGATGGATAAGGAGGACATGAAATCTATGATTCGCAGAAAAGAATTTGATCAGGAGCTTGAAGAGCTGCGTACCTTGCTCAAGCAAATGGGTGAACATGTTGGAGCGGCACTGGATGGTGCCATTGAGAGTTTACAGACGATGAACGCGGAGAAAGCTCAGGTGATCATCAAGAATGATGCGAATCTGAATGCCCTTGAAGACAAGATTATGGAACTTGGCTCCAAACTGATCATCACACAACAGCCGGTGGCGAAGGATCTTAGACGTATTATCGTTGCATTCAAAATCTCCAGTGATCTGGAGCGTATGGGAGATCTCGCACTCGATGTGGCGAAGGTGACACTGCGGATGGATGGGCAGGAGCTGATTAAACCTCTTGTAGATATTCCGCAAATGGCAGAAATCGTGAAATCCATGATCGATGAATCCATCGAATCTTTCCTGAAAGAAAACACAGACTTGGCCTATAAAATGGCTCAAACAGACGATCAGGTCGATCAATTGTACAGTCACATGATCAGTGATCTCTACACGTTGATGACTGAGCACCCGAATCAGGCTTCTCAGGCCATGCTGCTGATGATGGTTGGCCGTTACATTGAACGGATTGGCGATCATGCGACCAATATTGGTGAGAGCACGGTGTACCTGGTAACAGGTAAACGTCCGGATCTGAATCAATAGGAAGAGCATTGCTTTGGAATTGGGGAATCAGTGCTTGCAACAAAAGCAATAATACAGAAATGAAGAACTTTCTCTTGAGTAGCCTGTGCACAGGTTACCTACGGAGAAGGTTCTTTTTTACGGGTGAAACTAAGTGAAAAAGATGGCTATTCTTTTTGATGTAACAGGTGGGTATGGTATCATGGGAGTAGATGTAATTTGAAGATATTGACCATATGATACGCGAGGTGCTGGAATGGACAAGTTTATTCTCATAGATGGAAATAGCATTATTTACAGGGCGTTTTTTGCAATGCCGCCTCTGACCAACTCAAAAGGTTTGCATACGAATGCGGTATATGGCTTCACCACAATGCTGCTGAGACTGCTTGAAGAGCATAAACCTACACATGTCATGGTCGCTTTTGATGCAGGCAAAATCACGTTCCGCCACGAAGGGTATCAGGAATACAAGGGCGGTCGGGAGAAAACACCACCAGAATTGTCAGAACAATTCCCATTGCTGAAGGAACTGCTCAAGGGACTTGGCATTGCCCAGTTTGAGCTGGCTGGATTCGAAGCGGATGACATTATCGGAACGCTAACCAAACGCGCAGATGAAGCGGGCAGACAGGTGCTCGTTGTATCGGGTGACAAAGATATGCTGCAGCTCGCTTCTGAACATGTACATATCGGACTGACGCGTAAAGGGGTAACGGAGATTGAGTTGTATGATCCTACTCAGATTAAGGAGCGCTATGGTCTGACGCCGCTGCAAATTATTGATCTAAAGGGTCTGATGGGCGATACATCCGATAATATTCCGGGCATTCCCGGAGTCGGAGAGAAAACAGCGTTGAAGCTTCTGCATCAGTTCGGGTCGGTAGAGGATGTGCTGAACGGCACGAGTGAACTGAAGGGCAAGATGAAAGAAAAAATTGAGGCACACGCCGAAGATGCCCGGATGAGTAAACAACTGGCGACGATTCATCGGGAAGTTCCACTCGAGCAGACGTGGGAGGATATGCAATTCGCCGGATTAAAAGAAGAACACGCCGGCCCTGCACTAGCTAAGCTGGAGTTTAAATCTTTGCTCGAACGCCTGTCGTTCAGTGGCACTATCGGTTCTGAGCAGGAAGCTGTACCTGCTGCCGAGGTGGAATCCTCCATTGCAACAGAGGACACGATTAGTGAGCTGTTCAGTTCCCTGGATACCATTGATGTACTCCACGTGGAGACACATGGGGATAACCCGCACCAAGCGAAACTGATTGGACTAGCTGTAGGTTCCGCTGGAACATATACGTTCATATCTCCAGAATTGCTTCATTCCGAGGCTGCGGCTCCAGTGCGGGAATGGCTTGGTAATTCAGACCAGCCGAAGCGCGGGTATGATCTTCATCGTGTAGACCTGGCCCTTCATGCGCATGGCATTGAATTCGCTGGTGCGTCATTCGATGTACAGCTGGCGGCGTATTTGCTTGATCCAACGGAATCCAACCAGACGATAAGTGGACTCACGACCAAGTACGGTCTGCCATCGCTCGTGGAGGATGACACGGTCATGGGCAAAGGCGCAAAGTACAAGGTGCCGGAAGTGGAGATCTTGGGCGATTTCCTGTGCCGCAAAGCTGCTGCAGTAGCAGCCATCATTCCACTTCAGGAGCAGGTACTGGAAACCGATGAGATGAATTCGCTGTTCCATGAACTGGAGATGCCGTTGTCACGCATATTGGCAGATATGGAGAAACAAGGCATCAAGGCCAATACAGCCGATTTGCAGGCTTTGGGCAGTGAGTTCGAAGAACAGATCAGCAGGTTGATGGCTGAGATCTACAAGCTGTCAGGAACGGAATTTAATCTGAATTCACCAAAGCAACTGGGTGAGATTTTATTTGATAGACTGGGCTTGCCTGTCGTGAAAAAGACCAAAACGGGTTATTCCACAGATGCGGAAGTATTGGAGAAATTGGCCCCTTATAACGATGTGGTCAAGCATATTCTGCAATATCGTCAGCTTGCCAAGCTGCAATCCACTTATGTGGAAGGATTGCTAAAAGAGATTTCCGATCGGGATGGCAAGGTGCATACGTATTATCGCCAGACCATTGCTGCAACGGGACGACTTAGCAGTCAATTCCCGAACTTGCAGAACATTCCGATCCGGATGGAGGAAGGTCGCAAAATCCGGAAGGTATTTGTTCCTTCCGAGCCAGGATGGTCCATTTTGGCGGCAGACTATTCCCAGATTGAACTGCGTGTACTGGCACACATTTCGGACGATGAGCGCTTGAAGGAAGCATTTGTCAACGATATGGATATTCATACGAAGACCGCTTCGGATGTATTTGGCGTGAAGCCTGAAGATGTGGATGGCGATATGCGCCGTTCCGCCAAGGCAGTTAACTTTGGTATCGTTTATGGAATAAGTGATTATGGCTTATCACAGAACCTGCATATCACACGTAAAGAGGCTGCGCAGTTTATTGATCAGTATTTTGAAGTCTTCCAGGGTGTACGCCGATATATGGATGACATTGTGAAGGAAGCTCGCCAGGATGGTTACGTCAAAACGTTGTTGGAGCGACGTCGCTACCTGCCAGAGATTAATGCCAGCAACTTCAATCTGCGTTCCTTCGCAGAGCGTACGGCGATGAATACACCTATTCAGGGAACAGCCGCGGATATCATCAAGCTTGCCATGGTACAGATGGATGAAGCGCTACGGGAACGCAAGTTGAAGAGTCGCATGTTGCTTCAGGTGCACGATGAACTTGTATTCGAAGTACCTGCCGATGAATTGGAACTGATGAAAGAATTAGTACCTTCTGTCATGGAAAAAGCATTGGAACTATCAGTTCCGCTGAAAGCCGAAGTCAGCTTTGGGGATAACTGGTACGAAGCGAAATAAATCAAGAGCCGCGCGGTTTTTCCGGTATTTTACAATAGACCTTTCCGTGTTAGCGATATAAGAAAAAGGGTCCCGCTGAGCGCCATCTTCCGTTATAATATAGGGGAGGTGAGAACATCATGCCGGAATTACCGGAAGTTGAAACAGTCAGAAGAACATTGAATCAGCTTATTGTAGGCAAGACCATTGATCATGTTACCGTTAGCTTGCCGCGGATTATTCAGCGGCCGGACGACATAGATGCATTTGCACTGGAACTCGCGGGACATACCGTAATTGGGGTGGAGCGTCGAGGCAAGTTTTTGCGTATTTTGCTGGACGGGCTGGTGCTTGTCTCCCATCTGCGGATGGAAGGAAGGTACGGTGTGTACGAGCAGCATGAAGATGTGGAGAAGCATACACATGTGATCTTCCACTTTAATGATGGTACGGAATTACGTTATAAGGATGTGCGCCAGTTCGGTACAATGCACCTGTTCAATGCAGGTGAGGAACTGGTATCCAAACCTTTGCTGAAGCTGGGACTGGAGCCGCTTGACCCGGCCTTTACGTTAGCTGCGTTCCGAGAAGCGGTGGGCAAACGAACTACCAAAATCAAGGCTGTATTGTTAAATCAGGCATATGTGGTTGGCATCGGGAATATTTATGTGGACGAGGCTCTATTTCGCGCAGGCATCCATCCCGAGACGATCGCCAAGACACTGACCGAAGCTCAGTTAACGGTGCTCCATGAAGCGATTGTGGCTACGTTGCAAGATGCAGTGAATGCAGGCGGATCTTCCATCAAATCCTACGTAAACGGACAAGGTGAGATGGGGATGTTCCAGCATCAATTGAAAATCTATGGACGCAAATCGGAACCTTGTGCAACATGTGGTACGTTAATCGAAAAAACGGTGGTTGGTGGCCGTGGTACGCATTTTTGTCCGAACTGTCAGCCGCTGAACATGAACTGAATGAACGAAATGATGAAATCATAGCACCCTTGGATTCCTCCCTCCATATACTGATATGGCAGAAATAAGCGGGCGTATACCCATACTGGCATCTTCAGTTGGCACGAGTACCGCACAGAGGAGGAGTCCGGGGTGCTGCATCATTTTATTTCATTGCTGGCGCTTGCTTTGGCGCTTAGTTTAGATGGTTTTGGAGTCGGGATTACATATGGGTTACGGAGGACTAAGATTCCCCTGTTATCTATCGCTGTTATTTCGATCTGTTCGGGATTGGTTATTGCTTTGTCGATGCAAGTAGGAGTGCTGTTGTCCCATGTGGTGTCACCGGATATCGCTTCGATTGTGGGAGCCGTTATATTGATAGGTATTGGTGCATGGTCACTGTTGCAACTTATTCGAAAGCAAGGCAAAGAACAGCTGGAAACAGACACTAGATCGGGTGAGGGAACAGAAACAACGGTAACTGGTGTGGGAGAAGCACAAAAGACGCTGACGGATTCAAAAGGCAGGAATCAGGTGCTTGCGCTGGATCTGGAGCAGTCGGCTTCAGGTGGATCGCTGGAACGTATGGTTTTTACATTGGAGCTTCGTAAGCTGGGGGTCGTCATTCAGATCCTTCGCAGTCCTTCCAAGGCGGATATGGATAACTCGGGAAGTATATCTGCCCAGGAAGCGATGTGGCTTGGTATTGCCCTGTCTCTGGATGCATTTGGAGCAGGATTGGGAGCGGCACTTCTGGGATTCCCTACACTATGGACGGCACTCATTATTGCGCTGTTTAGTGGAGCGTTTCTGTTACTTGGGATGAAAGTTGGACTGCGATTCTCAGCTCTGCGCTGGATGCGAAGACTGTCTATACTGCCAGCACTATTGTTAATGATTATGGGAATAATGAAGCTGTTATGAGGTGAAACGATGAATATAGGCTTAACCGGCGGGATCGCGACAGGCAAAAGCAGTGTTTCCGCCAATCTCGCCAGTAAGGGAGCGTTGCTCATCGATGCAGACGTTATTGCCCGGGAAGTTATGATGCCCGGGCATCCCGTGTTGGCTGCCGCTGTTAAGCGGTTCGGACAAGCCATACTGAACGAAGATGGAACACTGGATCGGAAAAAGCTTGGAAGCATTGTTTTTCAACAACCAGAGGAACGAAAGGCATTGGAGGCCATCACACACCCGGCAATTCGTAGAGAGATGCGTGAACGGGCTGCCGCATACGCGGTGCAATATCCGGATAAACTTGTGGTATCTGATATTCCTCTGTTGTACGAATCGGGTCTGGAAGATGGTTTCGAGGAAGTCATGGTTATATATGTTCCAAGACTTGTGCAACGAGATCGCTTGATGAGTCGGGATGGAATGACTGCAGAACAGGCTGAGGCTCGAATGGATGTACAGATGGATATTGAGCGTAAAAAGCAACTTGCAGACATTGTCATTGATAACAGCGGCTTATGGTCAGAGACGGAGCAGCAAATTGACTCATATCTACAGCGTAAGGGCTTGCTATGAAAATATTGCGCAAGAAACGTGTACTGCTGTTGATGTTTGTGTCCTTTGTATTGGTGCTATTTCTGAATACAAACTGGATGGCATGGTTCTATCCGATTCATTATAAGGAAGAGATTCGTGCCCAATCCCAGAGCTATGAGGTTGATCCGTTTCTGATTGCTTCCATAATCAAGGTGGAGACCAATTTCAAGACAAGCAAGGAATCCAAACGAGGAGCCATTGGACTCATGCAACTGATGCCGGACACAGCCAACTGGATACTGGAAAAAGCCAAAATTCCCGACACTTCGCTGGAGGAATTGAAGCACGAGCCTGAACGAAATATTCAGTTAGGCACATGGTATCTGCGGAATCTGTCGGATCAATTCGATGGCAACGAAGCGGTGATGATCGCCGCCTATAACGCGGGTCCAGGCAAAGTGAACAGTTGGCTTAGAGATGGTGTATGGGATGGCTCATTCGATACGGTGAAAGATATTCCTTTTGGTGAGACGCGTCACTATGTACAAAGGGTCATTTACTATTATAATCAGTATGTAAAGATCTATAATACGTTCTGAGAATATAAGTAAAAGCACAGAGCAGGCCGGTTGTTCACCGGCCGCTCAAGTGCTCCTCTGTAGCGTATTACGATGCAGATATTATTGGTATTGACCTGCCAATTGCTGTTCTGCAATTGTTACCAGACGCTTCGTGATGTATCCACCGATCGAACCGTTCTCGTAAGAAGTCATGTTACCTTGGTATCCGTCTTGTGGGATGCTGATTCCGAGTTCTTGAGCAACTTCATATTTCATTTGCTCGAGTGCTGCGGAAGCTCTAGTTACTACCAGGTTGTTGGAGTTACCATTGCTTTGTGCCATTGCTGTTCACCTCCTCGCGGGTTGGTAAAAGTATTATGTGTCGGCAATGCTTTTTTCATTACGAAATCAGTACAGGGAATATGTGGTAAAAAGTAAAACATGGGAAGTGATCTGATTTGAAATGTCCTTATTGTGCTTTTCTGGGCACCAAAGTCCTTGATTCAAGGCCGGCCAATGAATCAAAATCGATTCGTCGCCGTCGTGAATGTGAGCAATGCGCCAGAAGATTTACAACGTTTGAGATGATTGAGGAAACACCATTGATCGTCATTAAGAAAGATGGCAGCCGGGAAGAGTTCAGCAGGGACAAGATTCTCCGCGGGCTTATTCGTGCCTGTGAGAAACGTCCGGTCTCTGTTGAGACGCTGGAGATGATGGTATCTGAGGTAGAGAAGTCTCTACGTAATACAGCCGATGCTGAGGTCGAGAGTCGCCAGATTGGTGAGCTATTGATGGAGCAGCTGTTTCCAGTTGATGAAGTGGCGTATGTGCGCTTCGCTTCTGTATATCGCCAGTTCAAAGATATCAATATGTTCATGAAAGAACTGAAATCCCTGTTGTCCAAAGACAATCTGGAGGATTAGTGAAGTGGGTAAAGGGAGAAGAGCAGTCTGGGGTTCCAGTCCGTATTGTGCCAGTGAAATCGGTTGTTCTTCTCCAATCACTTTGGATCATGAAAAAGTGATTGACAGCGAAAGCTGGATTTTATATGATATAGAAGTCGCCTGTGGAACATAGCAGTGCTGGACAAGTTATCCATTTCATATCCTGGGGCCTTAGCTCAGCTGGGAGAGCGCATCGCTGGCAGCGATGAGGTCAGGGGTTCGATCCCCCTAGGCTCCATACTCAAGAACGCCATCACGTTATGTGATGGTGTTCTTTTTATATTTTTGTGTAACTACTAGCCTATGATTGATTCTGTGTAAACGCTTTATTTTATCGTGGACAAAACTAACATATAGGTGATATATTGTTTCTGTAAGAAACAATATTATTTTTAACGCATATTATTCGAATGTTCTTGAACATTACGAAGGAGTGGGATAAATATGAGTAAAATCGAGACAACAATTGAAAGCTTTGACGGTACTCGGCTATATTCAAGTAAGAATTTAGTTAGTGATGCGAAGGCAGCCGTGGTCATTGTTCATGGTCTATGTGAGCATGCAAGTCGCTACGATTATGTGACGGAACAACTAAATAAACGCGGTTTTAATGTATATCGATTCGACCATCGTGGTCATGCCAGATCCGAAGGGCAGCGTACGTTTTACAAGGATTTTCACCAAATCATCGATGATGTGAATGTCATTGTTGAAGCGGCGTTGCTTGAGAGCGGGGATACCCCTCTATTTGTCATCGGGCATAGTATGGGAGGTTTTGCATCTTCTTCATTTGGAACGAAATACCCAGGCAAAGTCAAAGGCATTGTACTATCCGGAGCGCTCACTCGCTACAATACAAAAGTTGCAGGAGAACTGCCCATGGATCTTCCTGCAGGCACGTATTTCCCGAATGAGCTGGGTAGCGGCGTATGTAGCGATCCAGCAGTTGTATCCGCTTACGCGAACGATCCGCTGGTGGAAAAGCAGATCTCTGTAGATTTATTTAACAGTTTTGGAAATGGCATAGCATGGCTGAAGGAGAACGCCAAGCAGTTTACAGATCCCATACTTGTTCTGCATGGGGCCAATGACGGGCTGGTCAGTGAACAGGATTCTCGTGACTTTTACGGGGATATCGCTTCAACAGATAAAACACTCAAAATCTATGCCAATCTTATGCATGAGATCTTTAACGAACCAAGTCGTGATGAGGTCATTGAAGAAGCGATTACATGGATTGAAAAACGGATCTGATTCCAGTACATTGGAAAAGAATGAAAGAGAGAGAATATGAAGGCGAAAGGGATTACGCATGAAATTAGATTGGATGGGCGATCATCGGGCCTTGATTGAGAAGATTATTAAGTACGGCAATGCATATTCGAATTCCTACAAGCTGCAACGAAGCTATGGTACAGACGTGATGTTCTCTGCCTCGCAGATTCAGACCTTAGAGTATATTCTAGAAGCCGAGGACAAGGAAGAGAAAATGTCTGAAATGGCTGTACGTCTTGGCGTTAGCCGTAGCACGTTCTCCAAAAACGTGAAGAATTTAAAGGAAAAAGGCTTGCTTGAGAAATACCATCTAATTGGCAACCGCAAAGAGATCTATGTCAAACCATCAACCAAAGGACGCGAAGTCTACACCAAGTACACTGAATTTGTCCGACAATTGTGCTTTGATGAACTTTTTCAGTATGCTGACAACATCTCAGATGCCGATAAGGAAAGTTTTATTCATATTATGGATTTGCTCGCTGATGCTTTGGCCTGGTATGGTGAAAAAGAACAAGAGCCACGCAAGCTTATTAAAATGGATGCCTCCAATGATTAAAATGGCTACCAATCCTATAATTTGATCTAATGCCCGTGAAGTTTAATTCTTCATCCCACCTCAAAAAGAATTTTTCTTAAGTCTGTATGACTTGAGGCAGATTCTTTTTTTGCGTTCTGAAGGATATTGGTAATTTGTGAATACTATTTCATAACAACTTGCTACAAAAAATCATTGAATTCGCCCATTCCTTCCGCGAATGTCCTTCATACAGTATAAAGTGCCTTGTGTTGAAATACTGTAGAACATTTGTTCAATAGGGAGTGGGACGTGTGAAATCATCAACAAAGCTTACCGGACGGGTTATTTATAAAGGAGATCCGGGATATGAAGCGGCGCGCAAGAACTGGGACCCGCATACCGATAAATATCCTAAAGTCTTTGTATTTGCCCAAAAGACGAAAGACGTCTCTAA
Organism: Paenibacillus sp. Negev47; assembly: GCF_058313655.1. Lineage (NCBI taxonomy): Bacteria > Bacillati > Bacillota > Bacilli > Caryophanales > Paenibacillaceae > Paenibacillus > Paenibacillus sp. Negev47. The sequence continues at coordinate 4,643,284 of NZ_CM177754.1, read as the reverse complement.
TGCCATCAAATGGGCTCGTGAAAACAATGTACCGATCAGGCCGCGGAGTGGAAGACATGCGCTTGAAGTCAATCTTTCACAAGTGAATGGCGGAATTGTCATTGATGTAAGTGATCTGAATTCCATCAAGCTTGATAAAAAAAATGGAACCGTTGTTGTGGGGACGGGTAACCGAGTAGGGAGAATTGCAAATACCCTCGCCAAGCAAGGATTCATAGCTCCTTTTGGTGACAGCCCCTCTGTAGGAATCGGTGGAATTACGTTAGGTGGGGGAATTGGGCCTCTCCAGCGTACCATCGGTCTCATCAGTGATAACCTGCTTGAGGTGGAGATGGTGGATGCGAACGGAAAAGTGATTCGGGCCAATAAAAATCGCAATGCGGATCTCTTTTGGGCCTCGCGGGGAGGCGGCGGTGGTAACTTCGGAGTATATACCCACTACAAATTCAAAGTGCGTCGTGCTCCAGCGAAGGCGACTGTATATAAGATTACCTGGCCATGGGCTCAATTCGAAAAGGTGCTCAAAGTATGGCAGAAGTGGGCTCCCTCTGTGAATACAAGATTGGGTAGCGAATTGTCCATCGGACCGAAAAAGGGCGGCAATGTCGTCATGGAGGGACTGTTCTTAGGTTCAAAAACAGAGGCTCTCCGTCTATTGCAGCCGATTACGAGTGTTGGCACACCGACGAGCTCCATTGTTCGCTTGTTACCTTACACAGAAGTCGTGAAGTTCTTATTACTTCCTGATCCGATCGAGACTCAACGGTATAGTAATCAGTTTTCGTCCGGTTTTGGACGACAGCCATTCCCCGACAAAGCCATTAAATCGATGCGAGCATTCTTGGAGAACTTGGAAGAGGGACCAGGCGGATTCTATTTCCTCAACTGGGGGGGAGCGGTAAGTCGCAAATCGCCTAGATCAACCGCGTTCTTCTGGCGCAAAGAGAAGTTCTATGTGGAATGGAACAGTACATGGGTCAAACCATCCCATGCCGCTAAAAATATCGCACTTACTCGGAACACGCGTAAGAAATTGCAACCATACATTGTGGGTTCCTATATCAACGTTCCGGATCAAGGGATCAAAAATTCCGGTTTAGTGTACTATGGAGCCAACTATGCCAGACTGCGCAGAGTCAAAGCCAAGTATGATCCGAAAAATGTGTTTAACAATCCGCAAAGCATCACGCCGGCTCGGAGAGCGTAAAGGTAAAGCCATTCATTTTTACTAGCAGTTGTGCTAATCAGAAGTTAAATTCATCTCTGAACTACTAATAATAAAGACATGTCTTTTATGACGTGTCTTTTTGATTTTTATGGTAGTATAGATGCCAAAACGATATATGAAACAATACAGTTGCTGTTCGCGACCCTTGAATGGAGGTTTGGCTCATGTATGCACCGATCTTATCTATGAAATTAACCATTCCAGTTCAGCGCTCCCATGTAGTCGATCGTCCACGCCTGTATGCCCGTTTGGACGAGGGGATGCGCGCTAAACTCATACTGGTCTCTGCTCCTGCAGGATCAGGCAAAACACTACTAGTCAATCAATGGGCCAAGACTTCTTCAATAGATACAGCTTGGCTCTCGTTGGAAGAAGCGGATAACGATCCTTCACGTTTTTTGACATATCTATGTGCTTCGTTACAGACGATTGTCCCCAAACTTGCTGAAGGGATCATGGGATTTGTTCAATCTTCCGATCCGCCACCCATCGAGATTATTATTACACACCTTCTTAATGAAGTTTCTGACACAACTGATCATTTTGTACTTGTTCTGGATGATTATCATCTCATTACTTCAGAAGTGATCAATCAAGCGCTTATCTACTTACTGAGGCACATGCCCCCGCATATGCATATCGTCATGACTACGCGTCAGCAACCCAAGTTACCCTTGGCTCGATTGCGGGCTAAGGGGGAATTGATTGAATTACGTGGTAGTGATTTGCGTTTTACTGCTGCCGAAAGCAGTGAGTTTTTGGATCGGGTCATGAGATTGAAACTTTCAAAAGAACACATCACTCTCCTTGAAGAACGAACAGAAGGCTGGGTTGCTGGGCTGCAGTTAGCCGCCTTATCGATGCAGGGTTCTTCTGACCCGAATCACTTTATGGAAACGTTCAGTGGCAGGGATCATTTTGTATTGGACTATCTAATGGAAGAAATATTACAAGGACAAACCGAACAGGTACAGAACTTTCTGTTGAAAACGTGCATGTTGGATCGATTATGCGGTTCATTGTGTGATGCGGTCTTTGATATAGGTGAACCAAAGGGACATCCATCCATTGATTTTACCGGACAGGATATGTTGGAATGGCTGGAGCAAGCCAATCTTTTCATCGTGCCCCTGGACAATGAGAGACGATGGTATCGTTATCATCATCTGTTTGCAGATTTATTGCGTAAAAGAATACAACAGACTTCGAATTACGCTGGCACAGCTGAGACCGATCTGTCTGTTACTGAGATACATAAGCGAGCGAGCATCTGGTATGAGAAGCATCAAATGGAGCTGGAGGCTTTCAATCATGCTGTAGCTGCGGCAGATACTCATCGGGCATCGGATCTGTTGGAAGGTAACGGTATGCCACTTCTTTTTCGCGGAGGTGTTGTTCCTGCGCTTCAATGGTTGAGTTCTCTATCCTCAGCAGAAATGGATACAATACCCTCCCTATGGGTGATGTATGCTGCTGCGTTGTTAGTGTCAGGACATATGGCAGACGTGGAACCCAAGTTGCAGTCTGCTGAACAAGCGTTACAAAATATGGAACCAGAGCAGATCGATTCTGATCTCATCGGACATATCGCTTCCATTCGAGCCACGCTGGCTGTCAGCCGGCACGATGCCGATACGATTATTGCGGAGTCACTTCGCGCACTGCATTATTTGCATCCACATAATCTGCCTATTCGTGCAGCAACAGCATGGACATTAGGATATGCATACCAGCTTCAGGGAAAACGAGTGGAAGCCGAATTGTCCTATCTGGAATCATTAGCGAACAGTACCAAGATCGGACATCATATCATCACGATGATGGCGACACTAGGCTTGGGGAATGTTCAGGAAACCAACAATCAGCTACACCTGGCATCTGAATCCTATCAGAAGGTACTGCATATGGCAGGTAAGCCACCACTACCCATTGCATGTGAAGCACATTTGGGTCTGGCGCGAGTCCATTATGAATGGAATACCCTGGATGTGGCAATGTTGCATGGTCAACAGAGTGTGCAGTTGGCACAGCAATTTGTACAATCGGATAGAGTTGTTGCAAGTGAGTTATGGCTCGCCCGTGTGACTCTTGCGAAGGGGGATCTTCATAAAGCAGCCAAAATGTTAAGTAGAATCAACGATACGGCGCAACGGTTGAATTTTACAAAGGAGATCCCTGGTATTACTGCTGCATATGTACTGGCGCTCCTTCGTCAGGGCGATCTGAAAGAAGCAACGCGATTATCATGGGACAGAAATCATGCGCTTAGTCAGTCCAGGGTATTGTTGAGACAGAGCGCTACTAAAGAGGCATTTGGTATTATGGAATCCTGTCTTCGCTTGGCCATAACCAAAGGCTTCAAGGATGAACAGCTCAAGGCAACAATCCTACTGGCGGTTATCCATGAGGAACATGGAAATAGAACAAAAGCTACCGAGCTCTTGATTGAGGCAATGACGATGGCAGAGCCAGCAGGCTTCATTCGTGTATTTGTAGACGAAGGTGTTGTCGTGCACAGTCTTTTGAAAAGGATGACAGCACGTGGTGACTCACGTTTATATCTGCTTCAATTACTGGCTGCATTTGAAGCTGAGGACAATAGAATAGTAATGTTCTCGGGAGAGGCTGATGTACATCCGTGTGTTTCCGAACTGCGGATTGATCCGTTAAGCGTGAGAGAGCTCGAAGTATTACATCTCATTGCACAGGGGAGATCCAATCGGGAGATTAGTGAGATACTTCATATCGCGCTTCCTACCGTGAAAGGACATAACCGGATTATTTTTGATAAATTGCAGGTGAACCGGCGAACCGAAGCAGTGGCAAAAGCAAGTGAATGGAAACTCCTGTAAGTGATGTATCCTCGAAACGATACTTTAGTATCTAGGGTCCGAACCTACTTTCCCGATATACTGATGGCAAACAGGAACATATGGGGGAAAGATATGAGAGCTATCATATGTACAAAGTATGGATCACCAGATGTGTTGCAGCTTAAAGACATAGCGAAGCCATCACCCAAGGATCATGAGATTCAAATCAAGATCTATGCGACGACCGTTACATCCGGGGACTGTAGAGTTCGCAGTTTCAATAGCCCATTCCTGTACTGGATACCCATGCGTCTATTTCTGGGAATCCGCAAACCCCGAAATTCGATTCTGGGTGTAGAGTTGGCAGGAGAAGTTACAGCGATGGGTAAGGAAGTGAAGCGATTTAAATTAGGTGATCAGGTATATGCCCTGAATGGAATGCGTTTCGGTGCTCATGCTCAATATATATGTTTATCCGAAGCGGCTCCAGTCGCTCTGAAACCGGTCAATGCAACGTATGAGGAAGCAGCAGCTATTCCGTTCGGTGGAACCACGGCCTTGCATTTCCTGCGTAAAGGGAAAATTAAACGTGGATATAAAGTGCTTGTCTATGGAGCTTCGGGAGCAGTAGGAACTGCTGCTGTGCAGCTTGCCAAATATTTTGGAGCAGAAGTAACGGGGGTATGCAGTACAACGAATGTGGAGTTCGTGAATTCACTTGGGGCCGAGCATGTTATAGATTATATGAAAGAAGACTTTACAGAAACAAGTCAGCGGTATGATCTGATATTGGATGCAGTCGGCAAAGTCTCCAAAGGTCAATGTCAGCACCTATTGGCACCTAACGGCACGTATGTCACTGTTGATGGGCAAGGCATCGCAAAGGTCACTGCAGAGGATCTGATACTTCTTAAAGAATTGATAGAGGCTGGTGAGATCCAAGCAGTGATTGACAGACGTTATCCCTTGGAGCAAATTCCGGAAGCTTATCGTTATGTGGAAACGGGGCGAAAAAGGGGTAATGTTGTTATTGCGGTCAAACATGAGAACTAATTGGCAGTGCGGCCTCATTGAGTTGGAACGGGGCCTAACGAATCTGATAGACAGGTACACGCCATGATCGATGCCGAACAATTAGCCAACCTATAGCAAGCAGTCATTTTGAGATACATGAGGTTAACCGATTAGTGAAAGGGAATGAAGAAGCCGCTCTCGGTCATGGGACCAAGAGCGGCTTCTTCACATATTCGCATGTCAGCCATTCGGCTATTAAGCTTTAACTTGTTCTCCAGCAAATACTTCAACGTTCATTGGAGCGGCCATGAATGCTGCTGCTTGTTGAACAAAAGCTTGGAAATGTGCGCTTGTGTTGTGGGAAGCTGTAGCAGCTTCATCTTTCCACAGCTCGATCATTGTGTATTGTTGTTCGCGTTCTGTGCTTTTTGCCAGGTCATAGCTAATGTTACCTTCTTCTTGACGTGTTGCAGCGATCAGTTCTTTGGTTGCAGCGAGGAATGCTTGCTCTTGGTCCGGTTTAACTTGCAGATGAGCGTGAATGATAATCATAATATTTAACCTCCAGATTTGTGTTTGGGATGTGTTAGAAATATATACTAATGTACCAATATAATCGTGACTTACAGGGAAACAGTCCCTGATATTATGCCCAAGTAGTGATGGTTTCTACAGGCAGACGGTAAGAAGGGTGACCTTCTTTGGCCGATTTACCGATCGAGATCAACATAACCGCTTGATAACGCTCTTTGTCCATGCCAAATGCTTCGGCAATTTGATCTTTTTCGTAACCACCGATTGGGTTAGTATCATAACCGTGCGCACGTGCTACAAGCATTAATTGCATGGAGGCAAGTCCAGCGTCGATCATATTGACTTCGCGAATAGCGGAAGCAGGCATATTTTCATAATAAGGCAATACTTTTGATAGTTGCATATCTTTGACTTCTTGTGGCATATAACCGAGTTCTACAGCTTTACCAAAAATTTCTTCCATATGTTCGGCGTTGTTCATGTCAATGAATACGCCAATGACTGCGGAGGAAGTCAGCACTTGATTTTGATTGAATCTCGCAAGAGGAGCGAGCTTTTCTTTGCCTTCAGCCGTATCTACAACCAGAAAACGCCAAGGCTGCAAATTGATCGAAGATGGTGCACGGGAAGCTTCCGTTAGAATTTCAGTCATTTCTTCACGGCTGATTTTCACTTCAGGGTCGTAAAGCTTAACAGAACGGCGACCGTAGGTAATTTCGTTAAAATCATTGGTCTTCTGGAACTTGCTTTGAATTGTACTCATGTATGGATCTCTCCTCTATATATGGGTTTAGAAATTGTTTTGCATACGTTCCAGGAAATCAGCGAGAGCATGAACTTCGTCTTCACTGAAACCCTCTAGAATCTGATTGATATAATTGGCTTTCTCACCTTTATACCCTTCAATCTGCTTCCGACCGTGGTCCGTCAGACGAACAAAAGTGACCCGATTATCTTCAGGATTTTTGCGCCTTGTGACCATTAGGTCCGCCTCAAGTTGCTTCAGATGACGTGTAATGGCAGCACTATCTATGTTGATCATTTTCTGAAGCATGGACTGGTTAATCTCATCTACTTGATCCAACTCATGCAGAATTGCGAAACGAGAGGAACTGATACCGGTACAGCGTTCGAACTTTGGACTGATTTTGTTGCCCAACACGTTCAGCAGGTTGATGATCTGTTCTTCTTTGGAAACAATACGTGTCATGACTAGACCTCCCGGGTGAATCTGAATCATGAACAACGGCGTATGTTAACCAATAATTAAAGTTGCAGTATACAATGCCATTGCCTAATGATTATTTGGATGCTCTCGATCATTGATGTATCAATATTTGATGCCTCAATCATTGATGGCTCAATTAATATATCATGCCTTTTATGATTTTGCAACAGGTTAGAAAAAGGTGCTGATGCTGGCGCTATTATCCCGCTACGTATACATTGCAGTCCGTATAGGGTGTCCAGATGGATAAGTTAATATTGATTATTTACGTTATTGAGAATTATTATCAACTAATTTATAATGATATGAAATGTACATCATGAGCGAAAATAACAGGCAGTTCATAACAGCAACCAAGAAGGTATGTCGATGTAGTATGGCGGGAGGGAAAGTACAGCGGATATGAATTTGAATGATCACATCAGGTTGTGGAATCATGTTTTTGTCAAAGTTACATGGATTCACTGGAGTTGCAGTTGGATAGTATAAAGAATTTACTATTGGGAGCTAAAAAATAGAGTGTAATCAGTTCATCAGAGAATCTGATCAGAGCAGGGAGGGGACGTCAGCATGGAGGAAAATGATTGGATCAAACGGCTGGAACAACTACATTTCTCTGCAGTCCACGTCTGCCATTACTCTAGCAATCCGGGGGCAGTTCAGCGTCGGATCTGGAAGAGGTTCGCCATTTGCAGGGTTATCGCTGGCAAGGGATCTTTGTCTATGGATAACGTTGTACATACGGTGTCTCAAGACGAGTGGTTTTTGTTGAAGCCAGGAATGCATGTGGAATTTCAGACGGATAGGGAAGCACCTGTCCGATATCAGATCATTTTATTTTCATGTGTGGCGCTTACCCGGAGTCGCAATGCTTGGCATACCGAGCCGTTTGATGTTCCTGTGACGGGCAAGCTTAATGCTCCTTCCAAAACACGTGATATTCAGGAGATGATGGATACCCTGGTGAGTGGAAAGCATTCTTTCACGAGTCTGGAAAAGACGCGCAGGAAACATCTTTTACATCAGTTGTTAATTCAGTTAATGATGCACGTAAAAGAAGCAACTCCCCCTGTAGCAGGGATGGATCTGGCACTTGAATATATGACGTATCAGTATATGGAAGACATTCGAATGGATCAGATGGCCCGCATGGCAGGGCTTAGTGTGAATCATTTTATAAGAACATTCAAACGGCAATTAAATATGACACCGATTGAATATATCTTGAAACTACGTATGGCGAAGGCCAAGCAGCTGTTATTTTCTTCAGATAAAATCAAGGAAATTGCGGAGCAAGTGGGTTATAGGGACGAGCACTATTTCAGCAGAGTCTTCAAGAAAAACGAAGGAATCGCCCCAACGTTGTATATGAAAAATAAAGTAAATCGCATTGCCACCTTGTATTACGGGTTGGACGATTATGTGATAACGCTCGGTTTGAGACCTGTGTCCGCTTTATCCTATGGACAGAGGGTGGCTCGTCATGTTGCCATACCTGCACTTCAAGCGCAAAGTCATCAGGGACTTATCCTGGATAGCTTCAATCAGAATTATGATGGTTTGAGGCGAATGAAACCGGACCTGATCATTACAAGTGATCGTTTGGAGCCGAATGACTCCCTGCATCGTATCGCGCCTACCGCCATGCTGGAGCATACCAACCAATTTGGCGAGAGGCTTCTGTATATGGCGGACATTATGGGGCGTACCGAACAGGCTGTACAGTGGATTGAACAGCATGCTGAACTGAGCCGGGTTCTTCGAGGGCGCATTCAATCGAGGTGGGGGAAGCAGAGTGCCATGTTCATCCGGGTGACTTCTCATTTCTACCGTATGTATGGATTGAATAACCAGACAGGGGCCCTGCTGTATGATGATCTTGGATTTCATTTGCCACGTGATTTTCCGGAACAACAGTGGGCTGTGGAGGGTGAAGTTCGTGATTTGCAGTTATACGACGCGGATCATGTGTTTGTAATGGTCGATCCAACGGAAGAGGCACGCGCTCAACTAAGGCAATTGCAGCAATCCAGTGAATGGTTGGCATTAAAGGCTGTTCAAGAAGGCCACGTATATAATGCAGGAGATATTTTCTTCAAAACGCTGGGTCCAACTGGACGCATGTGGGCCATGCGATATGTGGCAGAGCAACTTGGGGTTACCTTACGGTGATATTGTGCAAGAGAAGAGAGTGGAATAATCCATGGTAAGCCTGTTTGCTTTTCCCTACTATAGTGATAATGATTATTATTATTAAATAGTAGAGGGGATTTACTACAAATGGTAAGACAGAGAGCAGCAACTATGTTACTGTTGGCCCTGCTTGTGCTCGTTTTGGCGGCATGTGGCAAGGCCTCAGAAGTAACGGAAGCAATGCCTCCGCAACAGGATACACCTGTGGAAGAGAGTGGTACGCAAACGATTGAGCATCTTAAAGGAACAGCGGTTGTACCGCAAAAGATAGAGCGTATGGTGGTATTATCTGCTGCTTACATCGATCACATGTTGACGATTGGTGAGAAACCAGCAGGCGTTAATGTAGAAGTTCGTTACGGAGGAGATTATCTGCCTTACCTTGCAGATCAGCTTGCCGGTGTTCCAACGGTAGGGTCGGCAGATAGTCCTAACCTGGAGGCTATCCTTCAGATTGATCCGGATGTCATCGTTATTGAGAGTCGAACTGCCGAGAGTACGTATGATCAGTTGGAGAAAATCGCTCCTACGATTGTACTTGGTACCGAATGGCTGGATTATGCTGATGATACAACGTATTGGACACAGGATCTGTTGACCATTGCCGGGATGTACAACAAAGTGGATCTGGCGAAAGAAAAGATAGCCGAGGTAGAGCAGCAGGCGAAGCAACTAAAAGCGAAGATCGAACAACTGGATCAAAAAAAGCTGGCTTATTTGCGTGTAAGAGAGAAGACCTTGCAAATTTACGCGGCAAAAGGACATCCAACCAACACACTTTTGTATCATGATCTTGGATTTATGCCAACGGCTGTGACACCTGCCGAACAACGCGAGGACCTGTCCATGGAGAAAATTGCAGATGTGGATGCTGATTTCGTAGTTCTGGAGATTGACCCAAATGCCGATGAGTATTTAAACAGCATCAACGCAAGCTCACTTTGGAAGGGAGTACCGGCTGTTGGGGCAGATCAGGTCTATACGACAGACTCGTTCTGGTTGTTTAAGGGCTGGGGAGCGATTGGGCGAAGCGAGATTATCAACGAAGTTGAAGACATGATTCAATAGATGGCAGGATATCCAGAGCATGACTATTCAGAGATGTCGGAAGCATTACAGCATTTTTTTGTGACGACGATCCGAGCGAATTGCGATGATTCCAAGTATACTTTCCATGTGAAGGATCTGCTGAATGAAGAGAAACGAAACTCGATATTGCGTGAACAGGCTATGCAGCAAGGGCTTCAACTGGGCGGCAAAGGAAGTGCGGCCGTCGGTACACTTTTTGCCAAGCGTTACTCCGTATTCGTTATGTCCGTGATCTCAGCATTCAGTCTATACGATACTATACTTAGCGTTGCATACGATGATGTGTGGTTTGAATTGAATGGAGCAGGTGGCATGCGATATGAGACTCGGCTGGAGAGAACTTCTCTGGAGGGTGAAGATCCTGTTCAGCGCATATCAGAGAGCGGCTTGCTCAAGAAAAGAGTGCTGTTACATCTGGAACCTGTCCTGCGAGCGGTAGCCGTCGCTACAGGAGCGAGCGATAAGGTCATGTGGTCTCTGGTTGCGCATAATGTGCAACAATTGTATACACGTATGATCAATGATCAGAGCATATGGAAGACAGATGAACGGCTTGCAAAGATTCAAGCAGATCAAACCTTATGGCTGGATCGGCAAAACGATAATGCATGTGCATGTACATGTACATTTGCGAATGAGCTACAGCGCTTCGAACATTCAGCGTGGCAGGGACCGCCGTTCTTGATACGCCGATATTGTTGTTTGGCTTATCAGGTTGGGAGCAGCAGTCACGCACATGGATATTGTAACAGTTGTCCGAAGCTGGATTCGGAATCCCGAATGCGCAAACTTCTCCAGCAGTGAATTGACACTTTTGTACCGCATGGTACGAATCTGTTTCAGGCAATCCATGTTTTCTTCGGTTTCCAGTGGATAGAAACCTGTGATCGACAAGTTACACAACCTGCAGCGGCTTGAGCCAGCGTCTGCGGGTTTGTTGGCTTTGGACGGGTCCTGATACCTTTGCATTGAGAGATAGTATTCGTTATACTTCAAGCTATTGATCAATTAATCACTAACTATTGGAGGACGGATTATCATGGCTAAGGATACAGCAGCGTCGGTTAACCGGCGAAATGATATTATCTCTGCAGCGATTGAGGTCTTCGCGGAAATTGGCTATTATCGTGCAACGACAGCCCAAGTGGCTGAGAAGGCACAGATCTCACAACCGTATATATTTCGTTTTTTCAAAACCAAAGAAGCGCTATTATTAACTGCACTTGAGGTCTCGTGGACTCGGGTGATTGAATCGTTTCGAAGTGTAGTGGAGAAGGCGACACCAGTTCAGTTGGAGAATGATCTCATTGAAGCCTACGATAAGATTCTGGAATCTCACAAGAATGAAATCTTGCTTCAGATGCAGGCGCAAACGATCCGGGAAGAAGTTATTCGTCAGGCCATGCAAAAAGGCCTTAGTGATGTAAGAACCATGGTACTGGAAGCTTTCACAGTTGCAGGAATTGCTGAACCACTGAAAAGAACTATGATATTCCTGGCGATCGGGATGTTGTGTAATATATCTACTGCACTGGATATGCCGGAGCTGAAGGATCGATAGAGAGGGAGGGAAATTCCCTTTTGAATTTTAGTTATTGATCAATCACTAAATATGGTTTATATTGTTTTCAGATAAGTAATTGATCAATAACTAAATAGATGGAAGAGGTCGATATACGATGAAAAAAGCTATTGTGATTGGAGCCACAGGTGGAACAGGTGCAGCGATTACGGAGGAATTGATTAGACGAGGGATTTCTACGATCGCATTTGGGCGCTCCCGTCAAAAACTGGAGCAACTTGCGGTAAAATTGGGATCCCCGGATCACCTGCAAATCGTAGTGGGAGATGCATTTCGGTCGGATGATATTATGGCTGCTTCCCAAGGTACCGATGTCATATTTCATTGTGCGAATGTCCCTTATAACGAGATGGAGAGCAGGCTGATTCCGCTCGGCGAATCCGTGATGGCGGCGGCAGAACACTTGGGTCTTAACGTGGTTGTAATAGACGGAATCTACCCCTATGGCAGAAGACAAATGAAGGAGGTAACGGAAGAACATCCGAAACAGCCACATACCCGCAAAGGCAAGACACGACTTGCCTATGAACAGATGTTATTCAGCACAAGATGGAGCAGAGCTCAGGTGATGATCGTACGTTTGCCGGATTATTATGGCCCAACAGCTAATCAGGCTTCCTATCTGGGTTCAACACTTGAAGCGATAGCGAAAGGAAAGATGGCTTTTTTTATCGGAAATATGAAGGTACCGAGAGAGTATATCTATTTGCCGGATGCTGCGGTCATGGTGGTGGAGCTGGCAAGCAGAGATACGACGTATGGACAGAACTGGAACATTCCTGGATCGGGGATCATCTCGGGTCATGACATCGTGCGTATGGCACAGAAGGTTGCGGGGAGAAGCAAACCTGTGATGGCGTTAGGAAAAGTGGGATTGTCGTTGATTGGACTGGGTGTACCTGTTATGAAAGAAATTGTAGAAATGTTATATCTGACCGAGGAACCGCTGGTTTTGAGCAGACAGAAGTATGAGGAACGTATTGGCCCGGTTGTGGCAACCTCTTTTGAAGAAGGAATTGCTTTGACGATTAAAGAGCTGCAGGGGGAATAGAAGGGAATATATTTTTTAGATTAAAGTAATTGATTGATCACTAACCATTTAAAGGGATTCATAGGCATATTGAATATGGGGCGCACAAAGCTAGTCCCGGGCATAGAGTGTACTATTGTAAAATGCGGAGAATTGACGTGGTGTACAAGGAGGGGGGATTTTCTTGTGAGCGATATGTCTAAAAAGAAACGCAAAAATTCCTCAATCAGTAAAGTTAAACGGAAAGGCAAAAAATTAAAAAAGCACACCATCCCAAAGAAGAAGAGTAGATCTTGTAAGAAAAACAGACGTAAATGCAAAAAAAAGAAAAGCCACAGGAATCCTTTCCTTCGCGGACCACGGGGTTATCGAGGAATGAGAGGATTCACCGGAGCAACAGGTGCTACTGGGTTAACCGGGGATCCTGGGTATTCAGGCAAAAGGGGAGCAACCGGTTTAACAGGACGGACTGGGGCCACTGGAGCCACGGGAATAACCGGAATTAGTGGTGCTACAGGGATTTCAGGTGTGACTGGCACTACGGGAAATACTGGAGTAACAGGAGTTACAGGTGTTAGGGGTTCGACTGGAATCACAGGAAGTACCGGATTAACAGGGGCTATCGGTGTAACTGGGGCTACAGGTCCAACGGGAAATGTTGGTGAAACAGGAGTAGGTACGACGGGTTCAACCGGCATAACCGGTATTACTGGATTTACGGGTATCACGGGGGTGACTGGCCCGACAGGAAGCACTGGCGTGACGGGCTCGATCGGAGTTGCGGGTGTCACTGGAGCTACCGGTCCAACTGGATTTGGGGTGACAGGAACGACTGGCACAACTGGTGATACAGGAACCACTGGTATTTCAGGAGTAACAGGGGTTACCGGAACTACGGGGACTAGTGGAGAGACAGGCGCCACAGGTCTGACAGGAGCTACTGGAGCAACTGGGGTTCCCGGATTTACAGGAACCACGGGTATAACAGGAATTACAGGTACGACTGGTGTGACGGGCCCGACCGGTGCAACTGGAGAAATAGGGTTCACAGGAGGTACGGGGACAACTGGCGTAACAGGAATCACAGGCGCGACTGGTATTACTGGAGAGGGATTCACGGGTTCAACAGGAACCACCGGTATTACGGGTGAAACGGGTCTAACGGGGCCCACCGGGGCCACAGGCACAACCGGTACGACAGGTATCACCGGAGTTACAGGATTTACCGGCATCACAGGCACGACTGGTGCTACAGGAAGTACTGGAATAACAGGTAATACTGGCGAAACAGGACCAACAGGGGGCAGAGGTTCGACTGGTCTGACCGGTGCAACTGGAAGTACAGGTACCACGGGACCTACCGGTTCGACCGGCCCTACAGGAGAGACAGGGCTAACAGGTATAACTGGAGCTACTGGAAGTACGGGTGCGACGGGAACAACTGGTATTACTGGAGATACGGGTGTAACCGGAGTCACAGGTACAACCGGATTGACTGGTGAAACAGGAGCAACCGGTCCGACCGGCTTAACTGGCGTAACGGGACTCATGGGTGTGACTGGAGCTATTGGAAGTACTGGTGCTACAGGAATTCCAGGCGCCACTGGCGTCACCGGAGAGACGGGATTAACCGGGGTCACAGGTTCGACAGGTGTGACGGGACCGACCGGTGCAACTGGAGAAACGGGAATTACAGGTGCAACTGGAGAAACGGGAATTACAGGTGCGACTGGACTAACTGGTATTACCGGAACTACAGGTCCAACAGGAATCACAGGCACCATGGGAGTTACTGGAGCAACTGGCGCTACCGGAGAAACGGGAAGTACAGGTACAACAGGAACTACAGGATTTGCTGGTGAGACTGGTCCAACGGGTGCGACTGGAGCAACAGGAATTACAGGTACCACGGGAGTAACTGGCATAACCGGTGTAACAGGTACGACGGGATCCATGGGGGCTACTGGAATAACCGGAACGACGGGAATTACGGGGACAACTGGTGTCACTGGATTTACAGGTGTTACAGGGGCAACCGGTCCAACTGGAGTTACGGGTGCGACTGGAGCTACAGGAAGCACGGGAACTACAGGTGTTAATGGAGAAACAGGGGCCACAGGAAGTACCGGTATTACGGGCGTAACGGGACTCACGGGTGTGACCGGAGCCAGTGGTGTCACTGGGGAGGCTGGGAGAACAGGAATTACGGGTACAACTGGTGCTACAGGACCGACTGGAGGTACTGGGATAACCGGTATTACTGGATTTACTGGTATAACAGGCGAAACAGGTATCACAGGAGCGACCGGAACAAATGGTGTTACTGGTACAACCGGAGTCACTGGTGTCACTGGAGAGACGGGTTTAATCGGGGTCACAGGTACGACAGGTGTGACGGGGACAACTGGCGTAACCGGATTTACAGGAATTACTGGAGCCACAGGTGCTACTGGATTAACTGGTATCACAGGAGTTACGGGTGCGGCAGGAATCATGGGAGAGACGGGTCTAACAGGAGTTACAGGTACAACCGGCTTAACTGGCGCCACTGGCACTACTGGTATAACCGGTACAACAGGAATTACGGGTGCGACTGGAGCAACAGGCGTGACGGGAGTAACTGGTTTTACGGGTCCAACCGGTGAAACAGGAATAACTGGAGTTACTGGAGCAACCGGCTCAACCGGAACAACCGGCACTACGGGGACAACTGGGTTAACTGGTGTCACGGGACTCACAGGAGTTACTGGGGATACGGGTCTAACAGGGAACACGGGAGCCACAGGAGTGACAGGTTTAACTGGTGCAACAGGTGTCACTGGAGAAACGGGAATTGCAGGTGCGGCTGGACTAACTGGTATTACCGGAACCACGGGTGTCACAGGAGTGACCGGAGCCACTGGTATTACTGGAGAGACGGGATCCACGGGGGCGACAGGAACAACCGGCATTACTGGCATAACAGGTACGACCGGTATTACGGGGGAAACGGGGCTAACGGGCCCCACCGGAGCCACAGGCACAACAGGTACGACAGGTATCACTGGAGTGACAGGATTTACCGGAATCACAGGCACGACTGGTGCTACGGGAATTACCGGAGCGACAGGAACTACTGGCGTCACCGGAGAGACGGGGATAACAGGATTCACGGGTTTGACTGGTGTAACGGGACCCACGGGAGTTACTGGCGAAACTGGGGCTACTGGAGAAACGGGAAGTACGGGTACAACAGGAATTACTGGTGTAACTGGCGCGACAGGAATCACCGGGGTTACCGGCGAAACAGGAACAACCGGCACGACTGGCTTAACTGGCGTTACGGGGACAACAGGTGCGACCGGAGCAACTGGTGTTACTGGGGAGACCGGTCTAATAGGGAACACAGGTGTAACGGGACCTACCGGTTCGACTGGCCCAACTGGAGAAACAGGACTAATAGGCACGACTGGGGCAACGGGAAGTATGGGAGTCACGGGAGTTACTGGCGAAACTGGAACGACAGGTAATACAGGAACAACCGGAGCAACAGGTGTCACTGGAGATACGGGTCTAACAGGAGTTACCGGTACAACCGGATTCACTGGTGAAACAGGAGCAACCGGTCCGAACGGCTTAACTGGCGTAACGGGACTTACAGGTGTAACTGGTGCAACTGGAGAAACGGGAGTTACAGGTCCGACTGGACTAACTGGTATTACTGGAACCACAGGTATCACAGGCGTGACCGGAGCTACGGGAATTACGGGAGCGACAGGTTTAACCGGGGTTACAGGCACGACGGGATCTACAGGGGCTACTGGCATAACCGGTACAACTGGTGTGATAGGAGTTACAGGCGAGACTGGACTAACTGGAATTACCGGAACTACGGGTGTCACAGGCGTGACGGGAGCTACAGGAGACACCGGAACGACAGGTGCGACTGGAGAAACAGGGTTCACAGGAGCTACGGGTGAAACAGGAATCACAGGCACCACGGGAGTGACTGGCATTACGGGAACAACCGGAATTACAGGTGCAACCGGAATCACTGGCGTCACTGGAGAGACGGGGTTAACCGGGGTTACAGGTACGACGGGATCTACAGGGGCTACTGGCATAACCGGTATTACTGGTATAACTGGCGAAACGGGAATTACAGGAGCTACGGGTGAAACAGGAATCACAGGTACCATGGGAGTGACTGGCGTAACGGGACTTACGGGTGTGACTGGGCTGACTGGAGCAACGGGAAGTACAGGTACCACGGGATTGACTGGTGTAACCGGAGCAACAGGAATTACGGGTGCAACGGGTGAAACAGGTCCAACTGGCCCTACTGGAGCAACCGGAGCTACAGGAATAACCGGAACAGCAGGCATCACAGGGGTGACTGGTTCTACAGGAGCAACAGGTACAACCGGAATCACTGGCCCGACTGGAGCAACTGGCGTTACAGGCGCTACAGGGATCACAGGAACTACAGGTGCAACCGGGGCCACGGGATTGACAGGAGCCACTGGGCCAACCGGGCCCAACTTTGCAACACAAGGGTTCTCGGCCTTCCTGGCTACACTTTCTACAACAACAAGCACACAGTTAACCAACTGGACGACCGCGGCTCCTTATTATGGTAATGCCAACTTCAATGCAACAACAGGAAATTACACCGTCCCGGTAACAGGAAGATATTCGATTGTGGCCACGATCAATTATGCGACGACCGCAGCAATTGCTCTATCCCTGGGTGCTGGGGTTAACCCAGCCTTTCTTGTACAGAGAACATCACCTACGGTAACGACGCTTGTCAGTGGTTTGCTGCCCGTCCTAAATGTCGCAATTACACTACTAACTATACGGGCAGTTCTGGGAAGCAGCTCTGTTACATTGGCGGTTGAGGTCGCATTGAATGCGGGAGATGTGATTGGACTGTTCTATGCAGCAAATGGGCTGACGATTACGTTGAACCTGGGCAGTGGTGCTACGAATGGCATTGTGTGGTCTGTGCATGAGATTACCTAAAAATACTTCTTAACGGATTGTGCCTATGGACAAATTCGCAAAGTTGTAATAAGTTAGTTTGAAGATATTCGAAATATCTTTCGAAATTGGACTAACAAGTGAGGTGGATTTCATGATTCCTATTTTGGGACGCATTAACGAATTAAGTCGAAAACAACGCAGCAGCGTCGGTTTGACGAAAGCAGAACAGAGCGAGCAGCATGAGCTTAGAAAACAATATTTGCAGGCTATTCGAGGTCAGGTACTGACAACCATGCTGGCAGTATCCGTTGTGGACCCACTGGGTCATGATGTGACCCCTGAGAAATTAACTAATGAAAAATTGCAGCGCCGTGAACAGGCCGGCCAATAGCATTCCATTAAAAAGACAGACCAAAAGTTACATCTTGGTCTGTCTTTTTTATTTTCTGTAAAGCATCGATCTAGAAGGAAGCAACATCAAAAGAAGAGGGTACCGTCCAGTTAGGGTTTCGTACGAATTAACAAGCATGTTAGATATTTTTAGTTTTGATGACAATAAAGCTACCGCGAACTTCAAATCATCCCCGATAACTCATATAATAACGCTAATATATTTCATGATTACAAGTGAAAAACAGAATTTTCTTCATATAACTAACAAAAAACTAACATCAAAGATTTAAAAAAAGTTCATATGTGTCCTTGAAAGGGTTGATGAATCATGAGCCTGGAAGATTTGAATGAACGTGTGAAGAAAGATCTATCTTATTTGTCATTTGGTGGCTCAAACTGGGTACGCCCAAGAGAACATACGGATGGTCATGTCTATGATGTTGTCATTGTGGGTGGAGGTCAGAGTGGATTAGGGGCGGCATTTGGACTTCTTCGTGAACGGATCTCTAATATTGTCGTGATTGACGAGAATACCTCAGGCCTTGAAGGACCTTGGGAAACTTATGCGCGTATGGTTACTTTGCGGACACCCAAGCATCTGACTTCCATCGATCTGGGTATTCCTTCGTTAACCTTTCGCTCATGGTGGGAAGCACAGGTGGGGCCTGAAGGTTGGGAAGAGGTAGACAAGATCCCGCGTGGAGACTGGATGAATTATTTGCGGTGGTATCGGGAAGTATTGAATCTGCCTGTTCTTAATGAGATAGAATTGACGCTTGTTGAGCCTATGGAGAACGGAATACATCGACTTCATGTGAACAAGGCAGGAACTCAGAAGGATGTCCTACTTGCTCGTAAAGTCGTCCTTGCTACGGGAATACAAGGTGGCGGCGAGTGGCATGTACCTTCCATGATTGCTGACAGATTACCTCGGGAGTTGTATGCCCATACATCTGAAACGATTGAGTTTGATCGTTTAAAAGGTAAAAGAATTGCGGTGCTTGGTGGTGGTGCTTCTGCTTTTGACAACGCGAGCTATGCCCTTGCCACAGGTGTGGCGGAAGCTCATGTATTTGTACGGCGGGAACAGCTGCCTAGTGTTAATCCCATTCGTCAGATGGAACAATCCGGTATGATCGAGCGATACCACGCTCTTCCGGTTGCTGATAAATATGAAGTGATCTCTCATTTCTTCAAATTCAATCAACCACCAACCAACGATACGTTTAATCGTGCGGCAGCCTGGCCTGGATTCGAATTACATTTGAACTCGCCTTGGCTGAGTGTAGAAGCATCGGATCAGGGAGCGATTGTGCATACCCCACAGGGAACATTTACGTTTGATTTTCTGATTATTAGCACGGGTCTGCTTAGTGATCCGGCTCTCCGTCCTGAACTGAAGCTTGTTGAGCCACTTATCGCGCGTTGGGAGGACTGTTATCAGGCTCCGCCAGAGCATCGAAATGCATTACTGGATGCACATCCATACCTGAGTTCCGGGTTTGCGATGACGAGCAGGAGTGAGCAGGGTGAGAAAACGCTGCACGGACTGTTTGTATTCAACTACTCTGCACTTGCCAGTTGTGGTCTGTCGGCATCGGCAATATCGGGAACCAAGAGCGCGGTGCCCAAACTGGTCTCTGCCATAGCGGATCAGTTGTTCCTCGATGATCGTGAGGTTATTCTGCAACAATTCTATGCGTATGAAGAAGAGGAATTTACGGCTACATGGGTGAAAAGTGGTGCCCTCGGCTAAACGAATATACTCCATAAGTTAGTGAGCGTGTGGCATCTGATGCTGCACGTTTTTTTATTTTTCACAGGATGAAGGTTACACTTGCCTCTAATTTGTTGTAAAATGTCGGTTGGAACATGTTAAAGGCAGGGATAATAGATGAATGAAATGAACTATGAGCAATTTAGGGCTCATTTGAAGAAAGCGTCGCGTAAACGAAATGTACCTTTGATTAAAATCGTTGCATTTCAAGAGAGATACATGAAGATTGAAGAAGTTCAATTTTACGATGTGGAACAAAATCATATGAGTGTTCAGGCCTGCAATACGTTGTGGATGCATCTGGAGAATAAATCTTTCCGTAATATGGTGTCCCAACATTTGCAGTTTTATAGAGACATGGAGAATCTCGGTCGGCATTCCTTTGAGAATCTGATCAAAGAACTATATGATACGTCTGTTCCTGTGCTGCTCGATTACAATCCCGCTGATTATTATACCTTGGGGCAATTGGCTGAGATTCTGGTCATGGATGAGGAGAGGTTGATTGAACAATTGGAGATGGGCCGCTTCAAGGGGGCTTTTATTAATGAAGAAGGCAAATGGCTTAAACCCAAACCGGATGCAATGGTTGTAGAGTCATAAACGCGCATGAAAATCCTATGAATAGTTAAATCCTGCAACGCCGCGCTTGAAGCGCCGGATGCTGCAGGATTTTTAATGGATACGAAGAGCACGGAATGACATCTTTATGATGGTGCGGAAGAGTATGAGTTACGTAAGTCGAAAGATGCGGGTTTTTGAAGGTTTTTAAATTATTTTGAATGAAAGTGGTTGTTTTTTGAGGGATTTATGATACTATAGAAGCAGTTGGAGGAATGAAGATGCTGACTGAAGAACGATATGCTGCAATTATAGAGCGCTTACATTTACAGGGAATTGTGAAATTGCAAGAGCTTGTTGATATTTTAGGTGCTTCTGAATCAACGATTAGACGAGATTTGATTGATCTGGAGAGTCGTCAGATGCTCAAGCGCATCCACGGTGGTGCCGCACTGGTGAATGAAAAAACGCTGGAACCGGGCATGGAAGAAAAAACGTTCAAAAACATTCAACAAAAAACGACGATTGCCCGTTTGGCTGCACAGGAGATCGAAAATGGCGAATGCATCTATCTGGATGCAGGTACGACAACGTTAGCCATGATTCCCTTTATTGAAGCCAAGGACGTAACGGTTGTTACCAACGGGCTTTCACATGTTGAAGCATTGGTCAGCAAGCGCATTCGCAGCTACTTGCTTGGAGGTATGATGAAAATTCATACCAAAGCAGTCATTGGCAGTATTGCATTACAGAACATGGATAATTTCCGTTTTGATAAATGTTTTCTTGGAAGCAATGGAGTGGACCCTGAGATGGGGTATACAACACCTGATCCCGAGGAAGCCTTGATTAAAAGGCGTGCACATCAATTGTCGGGAAAATCTTATGTGCTGGCTGATTCCAGCAAAATAGGGGAAATTACTTTTGCCAAATTGTTTGATTTGGAGGAGGCCGATTTGATTACCGAGCATATGCCAGAACACTGGCGGCCTGGAATCGCCCAGAAAACTAAAATAATTGAGGGATAACGATGATATATACGATAACACTTAACCCGTCCATTGATTACATCGTGGAAGTGGATGAGCTGAAGCTTGGCGGACTGAATCGAATGAATCGGGATTTGAAGCTCCCTGGTGGCAAAGGCATTAATGTCTCTCGCATCCTGAATCAACTTGGGGCAGATAACACGGCTATTGGTTTCCTTGGTGGATTCACGGGACGTTTCATTAATGACAAGTTGCATGAAGATAACATCCGAACTGACTTTGTTACGATTGCAGATGATACCCGCATTAACATTAAGCTGAAGCATGGAGAAGAGACCGAGATTAATGGTCTTGGACCTGCAATAAATGCAGAAGAGGCAGATCAGTTGCTACGCAAATTATCTTCATTGCAAAAAGGAGATATTGTTGTTCTGTCCGGAAGCGTCCCACCTTCTCTTGGCTCGGATTTCTATGATCGTCTCATTAAAGTATGCAAGCAAACGGGTGCCGAATTCGTAATTGATACGACTGGACCTGCGCTAATGGAAGCACTTGTACATGAACCATTGCTGGTGAAGCCGAATCATCATGAGTTGGCTGAACTGTTCGGCGTAACCATCGAGACTCGCGAGGAACTGGTGTTATACGGGCGTAAGTTGCTTGAAGCTGGTGCTAAACATGTGTTGATCTCCATGGCAGGCGAAGGTGCATTATTCATTACCAAAGCGGAAGTTCATCATGCGAATGTACCAAAAGGTAGCGTGAAAAATTCGGTCGGTGCCGGAGACTCCATGATTGGCGGATTCGTAGGTACCTATGTTCTGAACGGGGACCTGCTGGAAGCTTTCCGGACAGGGGTTGCATCCGGAAGCGCGACTGCGTTCTCCGATGACCTGGCAACACGTGAACAGATTGATGAACTGCGCAATCAAGTAACCATTACGGCGATCTAGTCTAACGGGCCTATAAATGTAATTCATTGTAATGTAGTGCGGCCTGCACATCGCAGGCCGATAGAACTTAAGGGAGTGTACCAAGATGAGAATAACAGACTTGATGATCCAGGAAACGATGATCATGGACCTGCAAGCCACAACCAAAGACGAGGCTATTGATGAGTTAATTGCAAGCCTTAACCGAAGCGGACGTATTAATGATCCGGTCCTGTTCAAGGAAATGATCTATAAAAGAGAAGCTGAATCCAGCACAGGTATTGGTGGCGGAATTGCGATGCCTCACGCCAAAACTACAGCGGTGAATGAACCAACGGTTGTATTTGCCAAGAGTAGAAAAGGACTTGATTTTGAAGCGTTGGATGATCAGCCAGCTCATGTGTTCTTCATGATTGCGGCTCCAGAAGGCGCAGGTAATACCCATCTGCGTACGCTTGCAGCTCTTTCCAGGTTGTTGATTGATAGCGATTTCATCTCACAACTGATGAGCACGGATACACCTGCAGAAGTCAGTGCATTGTTTGATGCCAAACAGGCGGAAGCAGCAGAGAAGGAAGCCGCTAAAGAGAAAGCAAAGGCTGAAAAAGCTGCAAATGCCGCATCCGCTTCTACTACTACTAAGCAACAGAATACCTCTGGTGTGATTGTAGGTAATGCGAATTCGGAGGATTTTGTTGTTGCGGTTACAGCTTGTCCGACAGGTATAGCTCATACATTTATGGCTGAAGATGCACTCAAAAAGAAAGCTCAGGAAATGGGCATTAATATTCGCGTAGAGACAAATGGCTCTGAAGGCGCACAGAATGTTCTCACTGCTGACGAGATTGCCCGCGCCAAAGGGGTTATCGTTGCCGCAGATAAAAATGTGGAGATGGCACGTTTCGATGGTAAACCGGTATTGCAAAGACCGGTGAGCGATGGAATCCGAAAATCCGAAGAACTGATTCGCAAGGCCGTTAACGGCGATGCACCGATCTATCGCAGTCAGGGCGGAAATGCCAAGGAAGAGGGCGCAAGCACTGGCAAGGTTAGTGTAGGTAGCAAAATCTATAAAGATCTGATGAATGGTATCTCGCATATGCTGCCATTCGTTGTAGGTGGCGGTATCCTGCTAGCAATCTCCTTCTTGTTCGAACAGATTGCTAGTCCTGAAAATCCGATTGTACAACTGCTTCAAACCATCGGTGGCGGAACAGGTGCGTTCCACTTCCTGATTCCGGTACTTGCCGGATTTATCGCGATGAGTATTGGTGATCGCCCGGCCCTGATGCCTGGTATGGTCGGTGGATTGATGGCAGTTAACTCGAACGCTGGTTTCCTTGGCGGTTTGGCTGCCGGTTTCCTGGCTGGTTATGTAGTCATTGGACTTCGTAAGTTGTTCAAAGGTTTACCGAAAGCGATTGATGGCTTGAAACCAATCTTGCTGTATCCGGTATTCGGCTTGCTGATCGTGGGTGCCATCAGTTTCTATGTCTTTGATCCAATCTTTGGTTCCCTGAACACTTGGCTTGTAGACGCACTTGGTAACCTGGGTACAGGTAATGCGGTATTGCTGGGCGTGCTGCTTGGCGGCATGATGTCCATTGATATGGGTGGACCGTTCAACAAAGCGGCTTACACGTTCGCCATTGGCGTATTTACATCCAGTGGTAACACAGATGGTGCATGGATGGCTGCGGTTATGGCAGGCGGTATGGTACCTCCTCTGGCCATTGCACTTGCAACCACGTTCTTCAAATCCAAATTCACGGAGCAAGAACGCAAGTCTGGCCTGACTAACTATGTACTTGGATTCTCTTTCATCACAGAAGGTGCAATTCCATTTGCTGCGGCTGATCCATTACGTGTATTGACTTCTTGTATTCTGGGTTCCGCTGTTGCCGGCGGACTGACACAACTGTGGAGCATTAATGTACCTGCTCCGCATGGCGGGATCTTCGTGGCAGCACTGGCGAACCACGCACTGTTATTCCTTCTCGCTGTTGCAATTGGTGCTGTAATCTCCGGTCTGATCCTGGGACTGTGGAAGAAGTCACCAACGCTCGTGAAGTAACGATAAGGATTAGCATTAGAGGTTAACAAGTCATCTGTTATGATGATTAAAATATAGGAAACATCCCCTGAGTAGAATTCACTTGGGGGATGTTTTTATTTCGACTTCTTTGTAGGGTAATGGGAGGTAACTCTGGATTTGGGTAAAATGCTTATTTAGCTTTTATATTTATCTGTGGTAAAATAAAAATAATTATGTTATGAAACTAGGTTTCGTCTAATGAAACAAATGTAGGAGGAATTGGAATGGCTGATGTAATCAAGAGTCAGGTACAGAAGCAGTTTGCAAAAAATGCGGAGAAATACGTGACGAGTGCTGGACATGCCAAAGGTGAGGATCTCGCGCTGCTCGTGGCTTCATCTCAAGCCACTCCGGATATGAGGGTGCTGGATATCGCCACTGGGGGAGGCCATGTAGCTAATGCTCTGGCTCCACTTGTGCAGCAGGTGACAGCCTTGGATCTGACGGAGGAAATGCTCCAGGTAGCTGAACGGTTTATTCGGGGAAATGGGCATCGTAATGTAGATTTTGTAGCCGGGGATGCAGAGAAGCTGCCTTTCGACGATGATTTCTTTGACCTTGTCACCTGCCGAATCGCTGCACACCATTTTCCAGACGTTTCTTCCTTTGTCTCTGAGGCACTACGCGTCTTGAAGCCTGGTGGAAGGTTGTTATTGATTGACAACGTGGCTCCTGAACGCGATGAGAATGACCAGTTTTACAATGAAGTGGAGAAGTATAGAGATGCAAGCCATGTTCGGGCATGGCGCAAGACGGAATGGATTCACTTGCTGGAGTATGCCGGATTCCGAATGGAAACAATGGTTTCCTTCCAGAAACGCTTTAAGTTTGAAGAATGGTGTAACCGTGCAGCACTGCCGAGTCAAGAGAGAAGGGAACTTGAAGCGAGTATGTTGAGTGCACCATCTATCATCAGAACATTTTTTAACTTTGAAGAGACGGGGCAAGGTAACCTCGTTAGCTTCCAAGGAGAAAGTGTGTATATTCAAGCCATTAAGCCGACTTTTGGATAAAAATAAAACAGGCAGACGTACCTTGAATAGGTATATCTGCTTGTTTTATTTTGCATATTTAAAACCGAAATGTCGGCTCAGGGTTTGAGTATAACCTTGGTGCATTCGTCTTCATGATCGTTGAAAATGCGGTACGCATCGCGAGCATTCTCCAGCGAAATTCGATGGGAGATGATCTCGGTTGGATCAAATTCACCAGCAGTGATCTTGCGGAACAACTCAGGCATATAATGTATAATAGGGGCTTGTCCCATTCTGAGATTAATATTACGTTCAAACAGATTGCCTAACGGAAACATGTTGTAGGATGAACCATACACACCCGTCAATTGAAGGGTGCCGAATTTGCGGATAGCTTTCATGCCGATTTCGATCGCGCTTAGGGTGCCGCCGTGAAGTTTTAGCTTCTGCCCGATTTCTTCCAGCATGTTCTTTTTGCCATCCATACCCACACAGTCGATAACAACGTCGGTCCCGCCTTTTGTAATCTCACGAATGTGCTCGCCCATATCGTCGTAATCCTCAAAATTAAAGATCTCTGCATCATTTAAGCGTTTGGCTTTCTCCAGCCGATAGGGTAGTCGATCCACAGCAATAACGCGTTTGGCACCTTTCATCCAGGCGAACTTCTGCGTCATCAGCCCAATGGGTCCACTACCGAGTACAGTAACTGTATCTCCCGGTTTGACTCCTGCATTCTCGACACTCCAGTAAGCGGTTGGGAGAACATCGGACAGGAACAATAAAGCTTCATCTTCCAATTCGCAGGATTCCGGAATCACAAACGGTGTGAAGTTCCCGTAGGGGACACGCAATAATTCTGCCTGACCTCCGGGGTGGTTTCCGTAGCGTTCGGTGAATCCGAAATAACCACCTGTATGAATATCCGGGTTACCATTGGAATTATCGCATTGGCTCTCCATGTCATGATTACAATAGAAGCATTCACCACAAGCGATATTAAAAGGCAGGACCACACGGTCCCCCTTCTTCACACGTGTCACTTCCGGACCCACTTCTTCTACAATGCCCATCGGTTCATGACCGATAACGTAATCTTTGGCAGCAGGCAAGGCTCCCTGATAAATGTGCAAATCGGATCCACATATGGCTGTGGAAGTAATACGAACGATAATGTCATCCTTCTGTTGCAGTTTGGGATCCTCAACCTCTTTGACTTGAATATCCTTGATTCCCTGAAACGTAACGGCTCTCATCTTCATATTCCTCCTTGTATAGTGGGATTCTCTGACAATTACCCTATTTCGGTACAAATGATAGAGGTGCATACTACATTCAATGACACATCCTCAAAGCGATCAACTCCGGAATATCTCCAAGAACCATAATGTGTCTGTACCGGTATTCTGTATATAGTGTCCCAATGCCACAGGTACATATCCCACATCTCCAGCCCGATAATTAAATGTGCGAGCAAATGCCATTTCCTCCGGAGACGGTCATTCTTCCTTGTCCTGTCAGATAGATAGTATGGCCATTCATCTGCATTGGGATGCCAGTGCAATTCCCGTACACCTCCAGGCGTCAGACTCATGTTCACGCCACGGGATTTCCAGACTGATTTATAAGGAAACGCTGCTCATATATCTCATTAACTCGATGTAGAACGGCAGGGCCTTGCTCTGTGAAACGAAGGGCTGTCGCTTTATTTTTAACCAGAAACGTACCGGATTCATGTCTGGTTGGTGAGAAGGCCCCGTTGTAGAGCAGCGAAGCGCCATGACTCGGATGGGGAAAGAACCATTTCATAATGGGTTTGATATAGAAGGGCAAGCCGGATGTTTTATTGCCTCTTAGCGTATTATTTCCACCGGGATCTACACTTAGCAGTTGTATGCCATCCGCTTTGGCAGACTTGGCAACCTCGCGCGTCCATAGGGAGAGGCCGAGCTTCGAAATGGCATAGGGCCCAAACAGCTTTTTGAATTCAGTCGGACGTTCCAGAGTGTTCAGATCGAATTGTTTGACCATATTGAAAGCAGTGGTAGAGGTATTAACGACTGTTTTCATCTGTCCTTTGAGCAATAGATCAACTAAATCCATGTAGATGATGTAAGGGACCACAGTCTGAAGTTCAAAGTGCATTTCATGTCCCTGATCAGAAAAACGAAGTTCAGCAGCGCTACCTCCTGCATTGTTAAATAAGACATCAATCGAATCGGTATCGGATTTAATCTGATCCAGTGCCGTTCTCAGACTGTCGTAGTTGGTCAGGTTAGCCTGAACCAACCGGAGCTGGCCTGATCGTAATGCGTTCTGAATATCGGTATCGTCAGTAGGGAAAGTGGAACGATTAAGACCAATTACCTGCCAATGTTCGGCCAGTAACTTGCGGGTCAGTTCTAGCCCGATTCCTGACGTTGAGCCTGTGATAAGAGCGGTGCGAAGTTGATTTTGTATATTCATATATACCTCCAGAAAGAATGGGATTACAGAACGAATCTGTATGCTGCGCTCATTCTATAACTTGGAGTCGACTCCAAGTCAAGGGGGTAGATGGAAGAGCGGATCATGCTTGACTTGGAGCTGACTCCAAGTTGTAATATAGAGAGAAATGAATGTGGAGGAGGCCCATATGATGAGCGAAAATGAATTGTTCTCCATTAAAGAAACGTCAGAACAGGCCGGATTATCGGAAGATACGATTCGTTATTATGAGAAAATTGGACTTCTTCCCCGAGCTGAACGCAAGGTCAATCGTCATCGGGTATACCGCCCGGAGGATATTCAAACGATGAAGTTGATCACTTGCCTGAAAAAAACAGGGATGTCTCTGGAGGAAATGAAGCCTTATCTGCAGATGTCCATGGATTCGGATCTGGCAGATTTCCCGGAGGAAAGGGAGATGCTGGTGAATCATCGGAAGAAAGTTGAAGCGCAGATTGCTTCGTTACAACAGGTAGTGGATTTTATCGACGAGAAGTTGCATAAACGAAGTATGTTTCCTGATGAATGCCCTATTACCGGTGAGAACCAAATGTCTGTATTTCAAAAAAAGAATATATTCTCCTGATGGTCATGCTCTCCATTGGAATTCGAAGACCCACGTCATAATGGCATGGGTCTTTATTTTTTAATGTTCAATTTCGAGTGTATGGCGAAGGCGTTTGATATCGCTTTTTGGGGGAAGACCATACATTCGAGCATACTCCCGGCTGAATTGGGAAGGGCTCTCATAGCCGACCTGGAACGCGGCATCGGCGGCATCGGTTGAACCTGAAAGCATCATTCGCCGGGCTTCCTGGAGCCGGATCTGTTTCTGGAATTGCAATGGACTCATGGCAGTGATGGCTTTGAAATGATGATGCAAGGAGGAGGAACTCATGTTGACCATTGCAGCGAGCTGTTCAATTCGAAGTGGTTTAGCGTATTCGGACTGGATGACTTCGATGACTTCAGCGATGTGCTGTGCATGACTATTTTGAACCGCAAACTGCATGACAGAATGTCCATGTTCATCCTGAATAATGCGATATAGAATCTCACGGATGAAGAGTGGAGCGAGGACAGGAATGTCCTTGGGTGTGTCTAGCAATCCAACCAATCGGAATACGACTTCAAGTAGTGGGAGCTTGGTTGAACTAACAAACAACCCACGGCTTGTTAAGTTGTCTGGTTTGGGTGGTGCGCAAGGGGTATCACGAATAAGATCGAAGATCTGCCCTGGATCAAAATCCAGTCGCATGCATAGATAGGGATTTTCATTGGTTGCTTGCACAACCTGCCCTGAGATAGGCAAGTTTACGGAAGATACTAAATATTGAGATAGGTCGTAGGTATAGCTCTCCCGTCCCAGTATAACTAATTTGGACCCTTGGGCGACAATACAAAGGGCAGGCTGATGAACAGAAAATATGGGTTGTGAGATCTCTGAGGCGCGGATTAAGGCAAGCGAAGGAATTGCCGTCGCATGGATCCCATCAATAGGGGTGAAACGCCCGATTAGAGAAGCCAACTTTTGCTGTTGCTCTATAATTTCATGATCCATTTTCGTTGTTTTTAAAAGCATGAAGTGCAGCCCTCCTGTGAAAAGCTATTGCTATTATTTTAGAATTTCCCGGAGATATAGGCAAGAATGTTGTTGGATTTTTCTATCGGGCAGTCACTAATCCCCTTCATAATGAAGATGAACAAGAGAAACTTTTGAATCATGGAAGGGGGCTGGAGCAATGGGACTTGAGCACATGGGAAGCAAAGAAGAACAAAAACATCCGTATGTAGGAATGTGGGTCACGAAGGATGGATACATCCGGCATGAACTTTTCCCTAATGGTCGATATGACGAATCGAGGGGCAATCGACAAAGTGCGTATAAGGGATGCTACGTCATACAGGGAGAACATATTGAATACGTGGATGATACGGGTTTTACAGCAGACGGAGACTTTAGAGAAGATATTTTGTACCATGCTGGCATGGTTTTGTATCGAGAGAATGCCAATAACCAATGAGAAGGAGTGGATTAATATGTCCAATGTAAAAGGGAAAGTCGTTGTTATTACTGGTGCAAGTAGCGGAATTGGGGAAGCAGTTGCTCGTTTGCTTGCACAGCATGGTGCACATGTAATTATTGGAGCTAGACGTGTGGAGCGCTTGGAGGAATTGGCCTCATCGATTCGTTTGGAGGGCGGTTCGGTTGAATATCAACCACTTGATGTGACTCGATTGGAAGAGATGCAGGCGATTGTCGATAAGGCTCGTACTCGGTACGGACATGTTGACGTTATTATTAATAATGCTGGTGTTATGCCGCTATCCCCTCTCGGAGCACTAAAGATTGACGAATGGAACCGCATGATTGATGTCAATATTCGTGGGGTGCTTCACGGTATTGCTGCTGGTCTTCCCATCATGAAACAGCAAGGTTTCGGCCAATTTATCAATATCGCCTCTATCGGTGCCTATGTTGTATCACCAACAGCCGCGGTGTACTGTGCAACGAAATATGCAGTCCGTGCAATTTCGGAGGGTCTTCGCCAGGAAGTGGGTGGAGATATCCGGGTAACACTCGTTTCTCCTGGTGTGACCGAATCGGAACTGGCGGATACGATCTCCGATGAAGAAGCGAGGGATTTGATGAAAGAGTATCGCAACATCTCCATTCCTGCCTCGGCAATTGCGCAAAGTATCCTATACGCCATCAACCAGCCCGAAGAGGTCGACGTGAATGAGATTGTAGTGAGACCTACAGCGAGTATAGCTTAAGTTCAGAGTCTCTTTTGGTATATAATAGGTACAATGATATCGAAAAGAGGAATTCAACCTTGACCCTACAGCAATTAAAATATGTGATTGAAGTTGCCACACGTGGCTCGATGAATGAAGCAGCCAAACGGCTGTTTATCTCCCAGCCCAGTCTGTCGAACGCCATTCGGGATCTGGAGCAGGAGCTACGCATTACCATTTTTGAACGTACCAATAAGGGCATATCGCTGTCCAAAGAAGGCGTGGAGTTCCTGAGTTATGCACGGCAGGTGGTGGAGCAAGCCGAACTGCTGGAGAATCGGTATCTGAACGCGAAACCTTCGCCGCAGCATTTCTCCGTATCGACGCAGCATTATGCGTTTGCAGTGAATGCCTTTGTTCGTCTGGTACAGAAGTATGGTCAGGATGAATACGAGTTGGCCCTCCGGGAGACGAAGACCTATGAGATTATTCAGGACGTGAAAAGCCTGCGTAGTGAAATTGGCATCCTGTATTTGAATGAGTTCAATGCTAAAGTAATTAACAAATTGTTAAAAGATGCGGGTCTGGTTTTCACAAGCCTGTTCATGGCCAAGCCACATATTTTTATCAGTGTGAAGAACCCCCTGGCGAAGCAAGAATCGGTTGCAATCGAGCAATTGCAGGATTACCCGTACCTGTCTTTTGACCAGGGAGAATACAATTCCTTTCATTTTTCCGAAGAAATCCTGAGTACGTTATCTCATCCGAAAAGCATCCAGGTCAATGACCGCGCAACGTTGTTTAATCTGTTGATTGGTTTGAATGGTTATACCATCTCTACAGGAGTGCTTAGCGCCGATCTGAACGGAAACGAGATCATTCCTGTTCCGCTGGAATGTGAGGAATCCATTAATGTAGGCTGGATAAGTCACAAGAGTACTTCTCTCTCCAATCTGGGCGTGGAATATGTCCAGGCTCTGCATGAGGCTATAGGCTCTTAATAATGTTGAAAGGTTCATAAAAAAGGCTGTTTCCGTATGATCGGAAACAGTCTTTTTCTTGATCTACTACGATCATTCAAGTATAGGGTGGTATGTTGTCATCCCGTGTAATAGAATGAAGATATATGTCGAACAAGTGTAAGCGTACGAAGGGAGAACGGTTCGTGAGAGTTCTGTATCGAAATAAAAGTGAACAGCATGAGCTGACGGTATATGATACGAAAAGGCTTTATGGAGAAAAGGGACGGTTTCGTGTATTGGAATTCTCCAACGCAGCTGTGCAGGGAGCCATGGATCTGGATGAGCCTGCCCGGATGGTGTTGGAGTATCCCCGAGCGATCGTGCATCTAATGGAACGAAATGACCCTGCATTTGATAAAGTATTTGTGGTGGGACATGGTATTGGCACGTTGCCAGCCTACTTGTCCGATCGTCAGGTAAAGGTGGCCGAGCTGGACGCAGAGGTTGCTGAGTTGAGCCGAACCTTTTTTGGATATGAAGGGAATCCTGTGCTTATTGGGGATGGTCGTGAATTATTAGGGCATGAACCCGCTGGGACATATGATTATATTATTGTTGATGCATTTACGGCAACGGGCACACCTGAGCAGTTTATATCCAGTAACTTTTTTGCCATGGTCAAGGACAAGCTGGACTCGGATGGAGCTGTGATCCTTAATGTGTTCGGACGTGCGGGCAATGATCGGCTTGTCAATGCGGTCTATACCACACTTCAGGGACAGTTTGCCTATACACGTGCATTCGCATTGCCTGTAGAAACGGCAGATGAGGTCCAAAATCGTATTTTGATGGGCAGTCATCATCCGATTGATTTTCAGCTTCGTCACATGGCGGGCTTTGTTGAACAGGAGCCAGAAGAGGGATATATCATTGTTGATTCTGGTTGATCCGATCTTAACAACTTTCGTATAAGATAGAGGGAATATGCTTTTTCATGAAAATCCGGGGGAAGTAATAAATGATTGCAGCTAACAGGATATCCAGATTACGAAAAAAACTAAAAAATATCAAGAAGATTAGCCTTACGGCCTTGCTTGGCGGGTTGGTCACCATTTCAGTTTTAATGACATTGACCATCATGGTCATCTCATCTTATACATCTCAGAAACAATCACTCATTGATAACACTCTGTCGCTAAATTACGCAAGCGCTGTGCAAATGAGCCAAACGCTGGATTCACTATTTTATTCCATGCAGGAGAGTTTGAAATATGCAGCCAAGTATTTCCCAGAGATGGATTACACCGATGCGGACAAATTGAACTCCACTCTTGATCTGGTTCGCAATAGCAGTAACTTCTTCAATTCCGTTTCTTTGGTAGATAAAGCGGGAGTAGTCAGGTCTACCTCACCTTACTCACAGGCTAGCGTAGGTCACCATGTTAGTTCCAATGCAGCAAAAGAAGCGGTTAAATTGAGGGCTTCGTATATCTCCGAAGCGTACCAGACACCCAGAACCAAACGCAGAATTGTATTTGTAAGTGAACCGATCTTTGATTCGGCAGGGGAGTACCAAGGAACAATCGGTGGAAATATCTTTTTACAGGAAAATAATATATTGAGTCTGTCTTTTGGCAGTCAGCTCAAGACAAGTAATGGTTCCTACTTTTTTATTGTGGATAAGAAGGGCACTTTGTTATTTCACCCAAACACCAACCGAATTGGTGAAAATGTCAGTAAAAATGAAGTGGTACAAAAGCTGCTAAAAAACGAGACGGGGAAAGAGCAATACAAAAACCTGGCAGGTGTGGATTCACTTGCGGGTTATTACAAAGTTCCATCAACAGACTGGGGAGTGGTGATCGTATCTCCAACTCAAACGGTCTACGATCAGCTGAATCATCATATCCGTATGTTGTTGCTGTATACTTCAGTGCCGTTCCTGATTCTGACCCTTATTGTGGTTCGGGTTGCACGCAAGCTGGCCAGCCCATTTGTACTG
This sequence comes from Paenibacillus sp. Negev47, assembly GCF_058313655.1. Classification (NCBI taxonomy): domain Bacteria; kingdom Bacillati; phylum Bacillota; class Bacilli; order Caryophanales; family Paenibacillaceae; genus Paenibacillus; species Paenibacillus sp. Negev47. Next base: position 4,609,697 of record NZ_CM177754.1, on the reverse strand, counting down.
CTCGCTGATTTGGTGAATCAGGTTGATAAGGGGCAAGTGGAGTTGCCGGTAATGAAGCCTCACTGGAACAGGGAGGCTGATCTTCTCACACGAACGGTTGTTGGAGCGATGGCGAACTTTAGGAAACAGACGAACCAGCTTGCCTATGACGCCAGAACAGATGTCTTAACAGGCATGAACAATCGCAGAACATTCGAAGAGGTCATTCAGGACTGGATTCAGGAAGAAGCACCATTCACCATTATTGTGCTGGATATTGACCGGTTCAAATCCATTAACGATACATTCGGGCATCATGCAGGGGATGAAGTACTGAAACATATTGCCAACATCATTCAATTGTCCGTTCGACCAGAAGATGTCTGCGCTCGTTTTGGAGGAGAGGAGTTTGTTGTGTTGTTAAGAAATTCCGAATCCAATGTCGCCTTTGAGATTGCTGAACGTATCCGAATAACGGTCGAAGAAAGTATATTGCCTATCGATCGTTCTGTCACCATCTCTGCTGGAATTGCTGAATATCCATTGCATTCCACAACGGCAACGGAATTGTTCCACTTGGCGGACAATGCTCTGTATCAAGCGAAGGAAGAGGGACGTAACCGCACGATTACCATCCAGACCGTTATCAAATAGTAAAGAAGCTGACCCCTAAGAACAAGGGACAGCTTCTTTTGTCTTTTATCTTGAAAAATGAACGTATATACGTCACCCCAGTGACGATAGAATAGCGTCGCATAGTGCCATCGTTCCAATATTATCCTTGGCACTGGAATGTGGGACAGCCTGATTTTGGCAGCATTCAATAAAATGAGCCATTTCACCAACGAACCCGCGCAGATAAAGGTCACGATAAGCTCCAGACATGGGAGATCCGGAAGGAGTATATACGCTATCTTGTTCCTCAAGAGATTTCCAGGGAAGGCTGGTTGAGCTTCGGGATGAATGAACAGTGAGTGTGTTGATCTCTTCAGCATACGCAAATCCGTTATCAAAGGTCACGAGTACATTTTCGCTTTCTCGTGACCACGCACTCATGCCGATGAAATAGGCACTGCCCACGACGTTATTCTCAAATACAAGGGAGATGCTCTGGTTGATATGTTCCTTATCCCTCACAGTTGTGCCTGTAACCCGTACGGCTTCTCCGAACAGGAAACGCATCAGATCGACCATATGAATGGAAGCGAGCTTCATGAATTGTTCCTCATCCTTGCAAAATGGCGTACTGTCTACCGCGAACTTCATCTGAAATGAACGCACCTTACCTAGCGAACCGCCATCAATGAGTTCCTTGAGTTTCATATATATGGGAGCATAACGTTTCATGAAACCGACCATGACGACGACGCCAGCCTGTTCGGCAGCTTCTGCTACAGAGGCGGCTTCGGCTGCGTTCCATCCGAGCGGCTTATCCACGTATACATTTTTGCCAGCCCGAATACATTCAAGGACAAGAGCGGTCTGATCTACAGGCTGGGCGACGACAACGACTCCATCACAGGTTTCCTGCTGTAACATAAGCTGAGCGTTGTCATACGCTTTTCCGTTGCTGCCAAATCGCAGCAGAGCTGCTTCAGAGCGTTCGATACTGCGAGTGGCAATGGCCTGGATCTGCCCTCCAGCCTCAACAACAGAAGGATATATATTCGTGGATGCATGAAATCCGGCACCGATAAAACAAAGATTGGCTGTTTTCAAAGTGGATCTCTCCTTCATTTTTTTCAGTTGCATGGTTGGTTTATGTGCCTAATGCTACGATAGGATGTTTGAATTTGATAAAAAAGGACATATGTCCTTTTCATGAATGAAATAAAAAAAAAGAAGTTGCAATTTAATTTTGGACCATGTATACTCTGAATTACGGTAAAACAAGGAATTGCTTCACCGGAGCGCTTTTCATCGATGGATGAGGAGATACATATTATGCGGTCGTGGCGGAATTGGCAGACGCGCACGGTTCAGGTCCGTGTGGGCTAACCCCCGTGGAGGTTCGAGTCCTCTCGACCGCATCAAACAAAAGAAAGGTTCATGAGTTGCTCCAGAGCAATTCATGAACCTTTCTTTATTTTTTTGTAGAATTAGTGTGAATTCGCCATGATGCGCTGGCATTCTAATGCTGCCGCTGTCGCAAAATGACTGCCATGATGATTCCCGCAATGGCTCCTGCGATACCGAACAGCGTAACACTGGCAATAACTTCAACGGACTGGAGACGAAACAAAAAAGCGATACCGCTACCAAAGGTGGTTCCGGCGAGAAATCCGAGCGAAATCCCTAATTCTTTCGTTAATTTCATCGATTCACCTACTTGGAAATGTGAGATATGGATTTGCAAATGTTGGGTATAGGAAGTAAAGTGTGATCAGGAAAAACATCACATTTTATTTCCTTTTTTCATTTTGTGGTTTTAACCCGTTAATTATGCATGAGATCTCATATGGGAGGGTAAGAGCGAATGAATATGAACGAACGAATTGCAGCATGGAATGAGGAAGCGCAGCAGTGTGCTTGTGGACATCAACATCGAATGGTGGATATGCTGATTCATCTGGAAGCTGGGGCCATTCAGAGGTTGCCGGGTTATTTGTCTGAGCGAGGGTACCATCAAGTGACGATTGTTTATGATCGTCATACGTTTCGGGCCGCTGGGTCTGATGTTCTGAGCAGTATTCGGGAAGCGGGGATTCATGTGGATGAGATCGCTCTATCGGAGAATCACACGGGTGATATCGTTGCCGACGAAGCCGCTATTGTACAAGTCATGTTGGGTGTGAATCTGACTAGTGAGGCAGTCATCGCCGTGGGTTCTGGTACCATCCATGATCTGGTGCGATTTGTCTGTTCCAAAATGAACAAGCCATTTCTGTCCATACCGACAGCGGCTTCGGTAGATGGGTTTACCTCTGCAGGTGCACCCTTAATTGTAAGCGGAGTCAAACAGACATTTCAGGCTGTGCCGCCTGAGGCTATCTTTGCCGATCTGGATATTCTGGAGCAAGCCCCCCAAGTGATGAATGCTGCCGGATTCGGAGATATGCTTGGTAAATATACTTCGCTTGCAGACTGGGTTGTATCTCGTGAACTGGGCGGAGAACCGTTCTGTCCGGTCGCTTATCGGATGACAGAAGAAGCGCTGAACACCTGTATAGATCATGTACAAGCTATTGCGGAGGGACGAGCGGAAGGGGTGGCTGTACTAATGGACGCGTTAATTGTATCCGGCATCTCCATGCTGATCATTGACCACTCCCGTCCGGCGTCTGGAGGAGAACACCACCTGTCTCATATCTGGGAGATGGACCTGATGCAAGCGGGAGAGAGACTGGTTCTGCATGGTGCCAAAGTTGGTGTAGCTTGTGCATTGCTTACTGTAAAATATAAAGAACTCGCACAGACTTCGAGTGAACCGGTGTTCGGCATATATGACCATTTGCCGGAGGTTGCTCAGCTCACCGCTTGGTTGGAACAAGTAGGCGGACCGGTAACTATTGAACAACTGGGTGTAACCCCGGGAATGGTAGAGCATGCATTCGCCACAGCGCATACGCTTCGTCCTCGATATACCGGATTGAAATATATCAATGAAGTGTTGAACACGAGGTAAGGATAGCCTTTTAGAGAGATCGGTCATGATGAAATGTGTAAACTTAGCTTGTAGAGGGCTGTAATGGCTCTCTTTGGAAGCAAAAGGCGAAGAAGGGGAGATTATCTGACATTTCCGATGGAATAGCCAGAAGACTGCTTCAAGTCCGGGAGAGAAGGCATACGTTTTACGTTAAAAAAGGCTCTGGCCTCCCTAGGGGAGAGCAGAGCCTTTTGGCTGTTCGCTTATTTAGTTGTTGCGACGATCTTTCAAGATGACATCTGCGAACAAAATAGTTTTCGGGATGCGGAAAAATTGCTCCGCTTGTTCCTGAAACGCAGCAGAAGGCAGCGTTCCCTGATGCAGCCATTTGCGGAAAGTGCCGGGATGAACCCCGATCCAGTGGCTGACATCTGTCACCGACAAATCATGGACCATACACAAGCCTGTCAGAATACGGTTACTAACCGGAGAACGGGTCACCGTACGCTTCATGAAGCGAGATGACTCGGGTTGACATATCACAGGGCTATTACGCACAACTTCTTCATTAAAGAGAATGTGGCGCGGGTAACCGAGTAATTGGCATGTCTTGTCCAAATTGGTACTGCCGGGTATCCGTCCTTCATACACCCACGCACTGACACTGCGTGAAGAGATGGAGAGGTCCTCTGCGAGCTGGGACAGCTTGATATCATTGGCCATCAGCACGGCAAGAAGAACACGATTGCGGATTTGACAGCGTGTCGGTTTTCGGAATCGTTTAACACGGACGCCTTTTCCCAAGTATTTACGGTTGATCAGAGACCACGCCTGGATGGAATGTTGTTCTGGTTGATTAGGCATATTTCCTCCGATTTTTTTTAACCAAATACTACAATAAACAACGGGGTACTTTCAAGTGCCGGGTTTACCGGTTACAAATGCGTCAATGCGTCAATTCACGATAAAGAGGGAACTACGAACTAGACCATACGCAATTGACATCCTAGTATATTCCTAGATTACAATGTTTCACTAAAAATGACGGGTTAAATTGAACGGGAATAAAAATAATATAGTTCTAATTAACTGCTTATAGGTCTTAAGAACTTTTATCTAATTTTTGTTGATATGATGCGGTTTATTTCCCTGATTTCCCCAAAAACATGCTCTTTTCTTCATCGGCTTGAAAAAAGGATGTGCACAAATCTGAAATGATAAATCCGCAAGTTCAGCATGACATGTGACCTGTCAAATCTCTTACTTTTACATATATTGTAGGGTACTCAAGTGTAAGGGAGAGGTGAGGAACGTGAATCTATCTGTGAATACCTTTGCTGCTGTCTCGGGAGCGATTGTTACGTTTGCTTTTGGCGGATGGGATCAACTGTTGAGCCTGCTCGCGGTTGCGATGGCTGTGGATTATATAACAGGTTTGGCGGCGGCTGTGAGGACGGGAACCGGATTGAATAGTAACGTTGGATTCTGGGGGCTTGCTCGCAAAGGGCTGATGTTGACCGTTGTCTTGCTTGCCCACCGAATTGACCTGCTCATGGGAACCGATATTATCAAAGGCGGTGCTATTTATTTCTACCTGGTCAATGAATTGATCTCGATTACCGAAAATTATGCGAAGATCGGACTTCCGTTGCCTGGAAAGCTCAGACAGGCTATAGCAGTATTAAAGAAACAGGAAGATCAGGAGTATCTGGCGGATCGGGAATGGCCTCAACCGCAGCAAAGCCCGGTCGGTATGAAGCAGCAGGCTGAAACAGGACAAACTTCGCAGAAGGAATCCGCAAAACAGACGGATGGTGGATCTCAAGAGAAATCCGAAACGAAAGGAAACGGTTCGGATTAGTTATTCTTCTCAAGAGAACGTTTCCAAGTATCCTTTCGTAATAAAGAACGGTATGATATATTTTGAATACACGAAAATTCATTCATTTCTACTATTATACCAAACGAGGTGCTTGCTCAGATGATTAAACATATTGTCCTGTTCAAAATGAAAGATCGTTCAGCGGAAAGTATTGAAGCCGCTGCCCAGGTGCTTCGCAATCTGGAGGGCAAAATTGATGTTCTGATTTCACTTGAAATAGGCATCGATGTGCTTCGCTCGGACAGATCATTCGACATTTCACTCACGGCAGAATTTGCTTCACTGGAGGACCTTCAGGCGTATCAAGTTCACCCGCTTCATCAGGAAGTAATCAAGTACATGAACGAAGTCAGAGAACAGTCCATCGCAGTGGACTATGAAATCTGATCTGTCATTATTCACACGACTTTGAAATAAAGGGGACTCTGCATGAGCGATTTAAGAGACGTTATGGAATTTCTATATATTTTTGTTGTGTTTCTAATCGCTTGTCCTGTGATGATATTCTGGCTTAAGCGAAGAGGGAAACGGAACCGATAACTCACTGAACGGGAAGTGAACGAATGTATTATGTGAACAGAGAACAGATTGCCCGCCGGCTAGCTGCTGTACCGGAGGTAGCCGAAGGGCTTCGCCAGGCAGCTCAGGCCTGGGATGGCAGTCTCATGCTGGGGATGGTGCAGGAACGTTGTCTTCACCTGGCGATCGAGATTGTTACCGATGTGGGAAGTTATCTGATAGATGGCTTCATCATGAGAGATGCGAGCAGCTATGATGATATTATTCAGATTAATTATGAAGAAAAGGTTTTTGACAATGATACCTACGAGATATTGCGTCAGCTTGTTACGTTACGTAAGCCGTTGGTGCAGGATTATTATAGTTGGGAGCGGTCTGAGCTCCATCCGCTTAGCGTAGCGTTGCCAGGCGTACTTGAACATTTTGCCATCAAGGTTAGCGACTACGTGGAAAAAGAACTGGGTCCTTTTAATGCGGCACAAGCCGAGGGACAGCGTAAGGAATGAGGGAAATCGCATGACGAATGAATCAAAAGAATTCAATGAAGGAAATACTGAAAGCAAAGATACAAATGAAATACCTTCTGGATTCCATCCGGTATATATGGTTGAACTTTTGTTCCGGGAACCTCCGGAGGTGGATCGCCTGCGATTGCAGGAAGCTCTGATTCGTCACACAGGACAAGTCCGGCTGGATGTGAAACAAGGGGATGGAGAGCAAGTGCATGAGATGCTGGTCTTCTATCATCTGGACCATAAGGTATCCTTTCAGGAAGGGGATATTCCTGCCCAGACCTGCATGCTTCCTGTCAATGAGATTGTGGATCGTGCACGTTTTGGCGGGGCTTTGCAGCAAGCATGGCACTGGCCTGAAGCAGGACAAGTTGTAGAAGCTGCGCGGTACTCCATCCGATTACATGACATGTTCACCGCAGCCATGCCTCGCAAACGGCGTCTGGAGCTGTTCCAGAAGACTGTACTGGCAATCATGGAAAGCTTGACTTGTGATGCGTTGTATTGGTACGGCAGTGATAAGCTGGTTGAACCGGAAGCATATACGCAAGCTCAGGAACGTGAGGAACATCTGTATGCGGCCATGAACGTTCGGATGTATCAGGCTGGAGGTACGGAAGAACAGCGCGAGTTGGTTATGGATACGGTAGGGTTGTCGGCACTGGGGGTGCCTGATGTACAGTGTCACTTCGTCGGTCTTGATCCGGATACGGTCGCCCAGACCTTATTGGGTGCGGCGTATTACATATTTGATCAGGGGGATGTTCTGCAGGATGGACAGACGTTGGGTTCTTCCGGCGGACGTCGCTGGCGTTGTGAGCATCAGGCGGCACTGATTGCACCAGGGCGATATGTCATTGATTTGGACCCGGGAGATGAGCATGCGGCGGCTGATCTGGAGCCTGCTCGTCAGACCTGATTAAGCGAAGATGAAGGTGAAAAGAGAACGTTTAGATTATTTTTGATATCTGGAGTGTCAAGTCAAGCCTGTGCTGCTTATAATGCATCAACAGAGTAGGCATTCGCCCGGATGGGTGAGCGACAGGCCGTTGCTTCTGATCCGGTACTTAAACGAAAGCAAAGGAGAGATGTGACGTGAAGGATTCTAACAAAAGTTTGTTGTGGGGAGCTCTTATCGGCTCCGTAGTAGGTTCTGTAACAGCATTGCTGCTGGCACCAAAATCAGGACGCGAACTTCGTCAGGACATTACGGAAGGTGCTCGTCAGGTATCGGAGAAAGGTCAGGAACTCGCTGGCAAGGTTGGAGAACAAAGTTCACAGATCGTATCCAAGGTCAAAGAGACCGCAGATGTTGTGATTCAGGATATTCAATCCTGGCGTAACTGCGCTGAGGGCAAGGAAATTCGCATATCGGCAGTCATCACAGAACCCGATACGGACAAAGCAGCAGATGAGTCCGGAATCGACATTGTAGCGAAGCTTCCTGCGGATGAGTCCAAGGACGACAACTAAAGCAAAGCTTGGGATAGCAGGCTTTCCTCGGGTTTAGAGGAGAGCCTGCTTTGTTGTGTTTCCACACGGTGATGACACAGCACGCGGATTTTATTTGAACCCTGTAATAAAATCGGGTAAGATGTAGGTACCTTTTTGCCGGAATGTTCATACGGTAGGAAGAAAGCTTTGTGGAACAATTATTATCAGAACCAATTCAATGAAGAAGGAAGCGGTGTGTTCGTGCAGCAAGCAATCGCTATATTAGACTCCGGTGTGGGAGGATTGACCGTCGCCAAGGAAGTGATGCGTCAGCTCCCGCGGGAAAAGATCATTTATTTTGGGGATACTGCCCGAACACCGTACGGACCCCGTTCGTCCGAACAAGTGAAACAATTTACGGAACAAATCGTTGATTTCTTGATCCAATTTAATCCGAAGGTTATCGTTATCGCCTGTAACACAGCGACAGCAGCTGCGCTGGAGTATATCCGTGCCAAGGTGAATGTACCTGTCATTGGTGTTATACATCCGGGAGCGCGGGCGGCAATCACAGCGACACGTACAGGACGCATTGGTGTGATCGGTACTGTGGGTACCATTGGGAGTGGGGCTTATACATTGGCGCTCAAGCAGTTGTCCCCCTATATCGATGTGGTCAGTCAGGCTTGTCCGGCGCTCGTGCCGTTGGTGGAGCAAGGTGAATTTCGTTCCGAGCACACGACACATACGGTGGAGCAATCATTGGGTGAGATCAAACAACAGCCGATTGATTGTCTTATTCTGGGTTGTACGCACTATCCTTTCCTTATGGACACCATTCAGGAGGTTATGGGACAGGAAGTGAAGCTAATCAGTTCGGCAGATGAAACGGCACGGGAAATCAGTACGATTTTATATGATAAACGAAAACTGGCCAGCGGGGATGAGACCCCGGTGCATCAATTTTTCTGCACTGGCGACCCGCGCATGTTCCAGAATATCACCCGTCGATGGTTGGGAGAGCAGATCTCCAAGACACCTGTAGTCTGGCAGGTTACGAAATTACCATAGGTATATGCGAAAGTTTTTATGAATAGGACTTATAATTAAAGTATATTGCCTAGACGATATCCCGGAACTGTGAAGTTCCGGGATTTTTTGTCATATTTCTGTATCGACAGGTGATGGAACATGATTGATGTCACATGACGGACAACCGGGGCTGCATATATATGTTATAGACACGAAATTGGGAGAACCCGACAGGAGGCTGCCTTTTCCTGTGGAAAGGAGAACAACATGGAACTGCAGTGGATCATTGTTCAGCGGGGAGATACGATGCCGCGAATTGCGTCAGCACACCATATGACCAAAGAGTTACTTGCTGCTCTGAATCCGGAAGCTGCCTCCCAGCCTTACCTGCTTGCAGGTCAGATGCTGCGTATTGTCCCTGGGACAGGTCGCAGGTATGCTGTGCCACCCGGGGAGAGCGTAGGGGGGATTGCAGGGCGCTTTGGTCTGGATGAAGAGGACTTGCGTCGGGCCAATCCTGAAATTGCCAATATAGCTGACTGGGTTGGTCGTTGTATTCATATTCCGGCTTCCAATGGAAAAACTATTGTCAAGATTCAGGGAGAGTATGGTTATCGAGAATTAATCAGGGATATAGACCAGCTGGAGAAGCTTTACCCGTTTGTTGAGACGGGATCGATTGGAACAAGTGTCATGGGGAAGTCACTGCCTTATTTGCGCATCGGGCAAGGGCAGAGACATATTCATGTTAACGCTTCCGTTCATGCCAATGAGTGGCTGACAACAGCAGTTCTGATGAAGTTTATCGAAGAATATGCCCAGGCATATAGCACGCATAAGGCATGGCATCAATTCCAGACAGAACGCTGGATGCAAGAGACGACACTCTGGGCAGTACCGATGGTTAATCCGGACGGTGTAGAACTGGTTCAGGAAGGTGTGGTCAATCAACACCCGCATGCACAGCAATTGTTAGCCTGGAATGCCGGCAGATCACATTTCACCCACTGGAAGGCCAACATCAGAGGGGTGGATCTGAATGATCAATTTCCCGCCCATTGGGATGAAGAAGCAGCGAGAAGGGGCGTGACCTCGCCTGGTCCCCGAGATTATGCAGGAACAGCGCCTTTGACAGAACCGGAGGCGCAGGCTTTAGCACAATGGACGCAGCAGCATGCATTCGCTGCGGTCGTATCCCTGCATAGTCAGGGTCAGGAGATCTACTGGAACTATCGTGATCTGGAACCGAGAGAGAGTGCGCCGCTGTCGCGCAGACTTGCCAAGGCTTCGGGCTACAAAGCCGTGAAGCTCGGCGGAAGTGATGCCGGATACAAAGACTGGTTTATTCAAGATTTCGGTAGACCAGGCTTCACGGTTGAAGTTGGATTGGGTGTTAATCCGCTTCCGGTAGAACAGTTTGATGATATCTGTATAGAAGTGGGAATGTTGCTGGCTGAACTGTTATCCAATGGACAATGAGGCAAGGTACCTGATTATGAAGCTGCGAAACTTAACGGTGGATTATTCGTATAACAGGAACGGACGCTGTGAGCGACGTTCCGTTTTTTTATTTTTTAATTCACAGGTTACATTATTCGTTCTGAATGGTTCTTGAAGGGTTCTTGAAGGGGTAATGATGTGCGTGTCGTTATGGCGACATATATAATGTTACGGAGGGATTCGAATGAAGTGGAGAAGACTGCTGTCGTTCAAACGATGGACACAAGTTTTCAAGAGGCTCCCCCGGTTGCTCCGGGCTCCGCAGATTCCTTTGGGAGAAAAGCTGTTGTTTATTATTCCAGCCCTGTTGTACTGGGTACTTCCGGACGTAATTCCGTTTATGCCCATAGATGATATCGGGGTCACTTTGATTCTGATGAACTGGTTTGTAAGCCGTGCAGAACGCAAATATCCCGTGCTTCAGGAGGGAGCGCCTTCTTGATTGTGGTCAAATGGATAGGTTTAACATTGAATTCGCATCAATGTTATTGCGAAGAGCGGTAACTTTCTTTACAATAGATGCTGTAGTTTAAGAATGCTGAAATTGTTGAAACCTGCAATTACAATATAGGAGATGAAGAGAATGAACTGCAAAATTACGCGTAATGCGGCTAAAGTATTGAAGCTTGAATTGGACAAGCCGGAGAACGAAGGAAAAAAACTGCGCGTTGTCATCACACATGCACATGGTGACCATGCTCACTACGGGCTTGATATCGACACACCAAAAGAAAATGATACGGTTGTATCTACCGATAAAGAGATTGATGTCATTCTCGCGAATGATCAGCCTCTGTTGAACGGTGTTAAAATTGACTATCTCTACTTCCCGGAAGAGGGATTCGTCATTACGAATCCGTCCCAAGGCAATCACGGCGACCACTAAGGGCGCGAAGAAGGGGAACTCATGGCTAACGATATCCGCGTATGCGAAAAGTGTAATCATGTCCGACTAAAATCGATTGTGCCCAAGTTGCAGAAAATGGCTCCAGACACGGAGATCAAGATTGGGTGCAAATCCTATTGCGGTCCTTGTGCGAAACGTGCGTTTGTCTTTATCAACGGTCGGTACATTAGTGCCCCGACAGAAGAAGAAGTGCTCGCCAAAGTCGCAAAGTTCGTCAAGTAACAGGATATAACAAGGTAAGTGGGGAAAAACTGTCCACACACCGGAAAGGAGGGGCTACGTGCCGCTCCTTTTTTTACAATTGAATTAAGATGAACCGCTTCAATTAAAGCGGGGCATTCTCCATCATTTCATAAATTGCGAAGGTATCTTCTCCAATCTCAATGGCAATGACGGTAGTATCCTTTTTCAGGAAATGTACATTTCCCAGTCGTTCTTCCTCCAATTCTACCCATCCTGTATCCGCTAACTTCTGAAAATAATCCATTGGCGGGTATAGTCCTTGCTCACCCCCAATATGTTTCAGCTCATACTTAACACCTTCTTTAAGGGTGGGATGATCGGAATTAGCTATGTTTTCAATAAGTTTTGCATTGGTTGGAACCGGGATGTCTGGGTTCATGGATGACTCTGTATATCCTTCTATCTCGTATGTTGCAGGAGTGCAGCCTCCTATCCAAATGAGCAAGGGCAACATACAGAGAGTGAGTAATAATTTTTTCAAGTAAATTCCTCCTGATCGGGGATAAGTACTTAATAAACGAAGCAAGACAGGTTAAAGTTACAACAAAACACAACAGAGGAATAAGGAAGGCGTGTGTTATCCATCCTAAAGGGGTAACAGGAACATGATAATCCCAAGGAGGAATACTCATGCCGAAGCGTTATGATTCCAGTTTGCAGGCTGATACCACCGTATCTCAGGCGCAAAATGCGGTGAACAAGCTTCATTATGCTGTATCTCAGGCTATGTCTCATCCGACGGCACAGACCATTGCACAGGCGGAACGACGTTTGGCACATACGGAGCAGGCGATGCATCAAGCAGAGCTTTCGCTCGGAGGACAAGGCGTTGAGCTCGCAGAAGAGATGTTCATCGAGGAGAAGAGAAGATTGAATTCAATCCAGAGTCAGCACGGTCAAGGGAATCAATAACGTTCCTGTTCACACCAGAACCCGCAGGCAGCAATGCTTAGCGGGTTCTTCATGTCTTTTGCAAGGACTCCCAATCGATGGATCTTCTTCGACAAGTATGTCGAATGGTCGCTTAAAATTCTGTGAGAAGGTTAATAGAACAAGAGCAGGCAAAATTCCATACGGGAGGTACAGAATGACAAAACATATAACAGATTGTACGATTCTGAACAACGGAGTAACGATGCCATGGCTAGGATTTGGAACATATAAAGCAAAAGGCAAGGAAGTGCAACAGGCGGTCGAGACGGCTTTGGAGGTTGGATATCGGAGTATTGATACCGCGTCCATCTATGGCAATGAGGAAGAAGTGGGACAAGCGATCGCAAGCAGTGGCGTTGCCCGTAACGAACTGTTTGTGACAACGAAGCTCTGGAATGAGGATCAGGGTTTTGATTCGACGTTGAGAGCATTTGAAGCCAGTCAGAAGGCGCTTGGACTGAATGTGATTGATCTTTATTTAATTCACTGGCCTGGCAGAGACCAGTACAAGGAGACGTGGAGAGCGTTCGAACGTCTATATAGCGAAGGAAGCATCCGTGCAATTGGTGTGAGTAATTTTCAAGTTCACCATCTGCGCGAAATCATAGATGAAGGCGGTACGGTACCTGCGGTGAATCAGGTAGAATTGCATCCGGGTCTGATTCAACAGGAATTGCAGGATTTCTGCGGGGAGCAGGGGATTCAACTGGAAGCTTGGAGCCCGATTATGAAAGGCAAGCTGAACCAAGAGTCGACGCTTAAGGCACTGGCCCAGAAATATGGGAAAACACCGGCACAAATTATACTGCGTTGGGACATTCAGAATCAGATTGTGACCATTCCGAAGTCGGTTACCCCGGAGCGTATTCGTGAAAATGCGGACATCTTTGACTTTGAATTAACACCGGATGAGTTGAAACTGATTGATGCGCTGGATTCGGATAAGCGGACTGGACCACATCCCGATCAACTGTTTTGGGATTGAGTGGATCATTCATTCCAATTTGAAGTGAGTATTTAATGATCTGCTTGTGGTTGTTCCGGTTACGGAATCGTTCTTTTGATCGCTGTTGTCTCCAAATTTTTTTGATTCCTCGTTTCAGAGGATAAAATTCGGAGTCAGCTTATGCTTCCGATGCAGCTTTCTTGCAGAAAGCTTTCAGGCGAACGCTCCGCTTCTTCAGAATCGATTCCGTCCCCTCCACAGTAACTGTTCATCAAACACAAATATATACAATGAGCTAGGGTTGTGTGTAGTATATAAAAAAGCAGCAGGATCGGGAATTCCCCTGATCCTGCTGCTTTTGTGTTATTTATTCGAATCGGATGGTGGCACTGCGCAGCCGTCATCTGTGCAGACGCCGCTGCCGTCAGCGTCTGTTGTATTGGATTCAACCATGGTGAAAGGGGAGCGCTCATCCCATGCTTTCTGAATCGCGTCCAGGAACACCTCGTCCGGCTGTGCGCCCGATACGGCGAACTTGCGGTCGAATACGAAGAACGGTACACCACGGATGCCCAGTTGCTCGCCTTCAGCTTGGTCAGCGCGGACATTGTCGGTGAATTGATCACTGGACAGCACTGCCACAGCTGCATCGCGATCCAAGCCTACTTCCTCTGCCAGTTGAGCTAACACTTCAGGGTCGCCGGAGTGTTTACCTTCAATGAACACAGCTTGGAATATCCGCTCGCTCAGTTCAAGGGCTTTGCCTTGTGTATCCGCCCAGTGCGTCAATCGGTGAGCTGAGAAAGAATTGGTAGGGATCATGGCATCGATATTGTATTCCAGTCCTGCCGTGCGAGCGTTGGCATTCATCTGAGCATTCATGCCTTGGGCCTGCTCTGCGCTAATATTATATTTGGAAGCCAGGTATTCCGTATTGGTTTTGCCGGGGTTCAATGCAGCGTTCGGATCAAGCTCGAAGCTTTTAAATTGCAGCTTCACTTCATCACGGTGTGGAAACTGTTCCAATACATTCTCCAGGCGGCGTTTGCCGATATAACAGAATGGACACAGAAAATCAGACCATATCTCAATATTCATATTGTTAATCCTCCATTATCCATATAGTTGAAACTGATATAGTTACAATTATAAAACCACTTTCTATAATTCGCAAGGAGAGTGCTATTTATCCCGATATGCCTTGGACCAATGGTAAGGTTGAATCTCATCCAATCTTTTAAAAATCAACTGACCAGCAGGATCGTATACGGCAGCCTTGACTTCTTCACCCCAATAAAACAATCGTTCCTGGCATGCGCCGCAAGGTGTAAGGACCTTGAAGTCCGAATGCTCGTCATTACGAGCGATACAGAGAGAGTGGGTGACGCGTTCATTCAATTTATGGGCTTCCAGATAAGCCCCTGTTTCCATACACAGATGCGTGGCGTCGTTGATAACCTCTGGAGCGACGCTAATTAGCAGGGAGCCAGCTTCGGTATAGACGGCACCCGCACCGCCCCATCCTTGGGGATAACGCTGCTGCACGAAGCCTGCGGCTGCATCGAACAGTTGCTGTTCAATATTGAATGTTTCTGTGTGTGAAGTCATGTAATGTAAGTTCCCCTTCTTTAATGAATTCATTTTATTTCGTGTAATTGTTCATCTCGGTTATTGGGATGTTGCCGCTGAACTGTCTTTCTCTCGAAAGCGCTGAATCAAATCATAGGTGATCACCGTGTCGGAGACGTGTAATCGCTTGGTTGCTTCATCGCGAGCGGAACGGCAAGCATTGATATCTGTTTTGTCACGTGTGGACAAGTCATAACAAGCGCCGCTCTCGTAGATATAATCATCCGATGGAATATAGAATACAGAACCATCCGAGAATGAACCATTACGCAGTACAACTGTACGTGCAGACCCGTCATATACGTCGTTGCCCATATGATAATAGGATTGGTCGGATAAGCCTAGCAAATGCAGCACGGAAGGTGTGATGTCCAGTTGTCCTGAAGGCTCGTCGATGGTTCCGGCAGCTGCTCCGTCCGGTAAATGCACGAGTAGAGGTACCTCGTTCATGATCTGTGCCATATCGAGTTCGTTTAATGAACGTCCCAGGAATTGCTCGTATTGTGATTGTTCCTTAATGGAGTTGTCGTGATCTCCGTAGAACATAAAGATGGTTTTTTCCCATAATCCCCGATTTTTCAGATCCTCCACCATCTTGCCCAGCGCCGAATCCACGTAATGAACAGATTGTAGATAGTCACCGAACATCGTTCCCTGGAACTCGCCTACATCCAGTTGTTGCTTCTCTTTTGGCAAGGCATACGGATGGTGGCTGCTGAGTGTAATGAGGAAGGAATAGAACGGTTCGGTAACCTCACTACTCATTTTCTCAACGGATTGGCGGAAAAAGGATTCATCAGACAGGGACCAGCCGAGCGGGTCATCCTGTGCAAAATCATTTTTACTATAAAACTTGTCATACTTCATGTTCTGATACATCGTGTACCGATTCCAGAAGCCACTCTCATAAGCGTGAAATACGTTGGTGCTGTACCCGTTATCCTTCAGAATGGAAGGAAGCGAATCATACGTATGGCCTGCATAACGTACAAATGCGGATCCAACCGGAAGCGGATGCAGTGAGATGTTTGCTCCAAAATCGGCATCTGACGTTCTGCCCTGACCTGTCTGGTGGTAAAAGTGACTGTAATACTGACTTTCCTTCATCAGTTCATTAAAATGGGGTGTGATCTCCTGACCGCCAATGCTCTGGCCAATCATGAAGTTCGTAAAAGCCTCACCCTGGACGATAATGACATTGCTGTCCTTATACTTACCGAACAAGGCATCATTCTGGGGTTCAGCTCCCTGCCTTTCGGCGAAGAATGCCTTTGCTTGTTCAATATCAGCGGGTTCAGCCTGCGGCCCGGAGCCGATATGGTCTTTGGCGTAGTTGTACAGATCATAACCGTGAAAAGCGAGCAGTCCGGTCACATTGTACATGGATACATTCCACCAGTTGTTATCGAACAGGCCCTTAGCCCATGTTTTGCTGTAAAAATAAATCGGACCCACGGCGAGTCCCAGCCCCAGCACAAGGGCGATGCTGCCAGCAGTGAGACGGCGGCGCATCCGCGCTTTGCGATCGTTGTACGTGTAACTCCCGTAGCCATGGATGGGTGCACTGGAGTGCTTCGAACGGTAACGTCTGCCGAACAGTACGATAGCTGCGAACGGAATGACGACAAGCCAATCGGCAAAGAACCAGAGATCGCTTGTGTAGATCAGTGTAGCGATGCTGTCACCCAATGCGTCAACTTGTCTGGCCTGTAACAATACCGGGATGGTCAAGAAATCCTGGAAATAACGATAATACACCATATCGGCGTAGATTAGTGCTGTAAGCAGCAGGTTCAGCAGAGCGAGAGATACGATCATGCCCCTGCGAGGCAACCACCAGGTCCAGAAGGAGATGAGCAGTAAAGATCCGATGGCAATGACTTTATCCAGCAGTCCCATCGTAATGTTATAGGCGTGAAGATTGTGATGGAGCCACATGAGTTTGAGCAGCATGAGCACAAGAAAAATAAGATATAACGTTAGTGGATGATTTAGAAGCCCGCGTGGCATGGAACTGCGCGTAGGCCGAGTGACAACCATATGTATGTCCCCCTTGCTTTCGTTGTTTTGTAATCGGAATGTAAAATAGGGCTCCATCCATTATAGCGTGGCCTCATTTGTTTTCAACTATGCTTCAGGCAGGATCAATTCCTGCCCGAAGCGAACACCGATGACGGTGAATTCATATGATCAGAATAGCGCACAAAAAAAGTGCCCAAGCCATGAATGGCAGGAGCACTCTGTATTTTGCAATACTTATGAAGATTGTGGTGCTTTATTGCGTGGGGGCAGTGGTCCCAAATACTGATAGTATTGTGTTTCAATTCGTCCATTGAACAATTTGCGACGCTTGTCTGCCTTATGGCCGAAGTATTCTTCAAAAGCTTTGGTCGATGTGATTGCGAAAAAGGACCATGTTGGCATTTCGAGATAACTGCGTCCTAATGAGCGGAGCAGCTTTTGAACTTCTTTTTCTTCACTCAATCGTTCACCATATGGAGGGTTGGTAATGATGACACCATAATCACCCTGTGGTCTTGCACGATGAGCGGGCAGGACGCTGACTTCAATGTCTTTGGCGAAGCCGGCACTCTTGATTGCTGCCTGAGCTACTTCGATGGCTTCCGGATCGATATCACTACCCGATATCTGTAACGGTATATCGTCACGCACAGCATCGAATGCTTCTTCGCGCGCTTGTTCCCATAATTCTTCAGGAATAACAGCCCAGTTCTCGGAGTTAAAGGTACGACGAAGTCCTGGTGCAATGTTCCAGCCGATCATAGCGGCTTCAATCAGCATTGTGCCTGATCCACAGCATGGATCATAAAATGGGCGGGATACATTCCAGCGACTGAGCTGAATAAGAGCTGCAGCAAGCGTTTCTTTGAGTGGCGCTTCGGTTACGAGTTTACGATACCCCCGTTTGTGCAGACCTGGTCCCGTCGTATCTAAAGTAAGCAGGGCGCGATCGTTCAGCAGAATGACCTCAATCACATAACGAGACCCATCCTCTGGGAACCACTCCGTGTCATAAGTCAGCTTCAGTTTCTCTACGATTGCTTTCTTCACGATCCCTTGTGATGCAGGCACGCTGCTCAACTGAGATTTTTGGGAGCGACCCTCTACAGGGAATTCGCCGTCTGCTGGAATCCACTCTTCCCAAGGAAGTGCTTTGGTGCCTTCAAATAATTCGTCGAATGTTGTAGCAGGAAATTCACCCATTTTGACCAATACACGATCCGAACTTCTCAGCCACAGATTACACCGGCAAATATCAATATAATCCCCAGTGAAGAAAACCCGTCCATTGTCGATCGTAACATCCTCATACCCCAGTTGCTTCAGTTCCCGGGCAACAACAGCCTCGAGTCCCATCGCCGAGGTCGCAATCAATTGCAATTGAGCCATGTGATTCATTTCAACTCCATTTCAAGCCGGAGAAGGAATATCCTTCTCTCTGGCTGTATAGTAACGGTGCGGCCTTGCCGCTTTCCGTGAAAAAACTTACAATGAGAAATGCGGTGAACTATGCAGTCCTCTTTGAGGCAATGCACCAGTCGACCGCCTGTGTTGATAACAAACATTTATTATAGAACATTGGCATCCATATGGAAAGCAGTCCAAGTGTCCAAGGAGGATTTTAGTGGTGAATCTGACCCCTGATGAATATGTAAATCAATTATTTCAAGAGGATGATCTTTTGTTGAAAGTGAAAGAGGCCATCCGTTCGAACGGCATGCCGGAAGTTTCCGTTGCGGCGGCGTATGGGCGTTTGCTCACGTTTCTATCCAAGACATCCAAAGCGGAAGCTGCGCTCGAAATCGGCGTGCTGGGCGGTTACAGTGGGATCTGCATTGCACGTGGGTTGAGTGAAGCTGGAACCCTGACGTCGCTGGAACTGAAAGAGGAATATGCTGCAATGGCGCGTGGTCATCTGGAAGAAGGCGGTTTTGGTGAAAAGGTCGAGTATCGGATTGGCCCGGCGGCAGACAGCCTGGAGCAATTGGAACAGGAAGGTCGCACATTCGATTTCTTCTTTATTGACGCTGACAAAGAAAATTATCCGGTATATCTCGACTATGCCATTAAGCTGGCTCGGCCAGGTGCGGTCATTGTGGGTGATAACTGTTTCCTGCGTGGTCGTACGCTGAATCCGGACAAGCAGGGTCCAGCCGTGCTTGCTGTTCGTCGCTTCAATGAACAGATGGCAAGTGACCCGCGTCTGGTAACGACCATGTTGCCGGACTACGATGGGCTCGTACTTGCTTGGGTGAAGTGAAAAATTCCTAACGATAAAACTCCGATGGAACACGATCTCGCGCTCTTATGCTTGTGAGGGTGATCGTGTTTTCTGTACGGAGTTTTTTTAGTGTGAAAAATATTGATCGTTGAGAATGAGTTTTTATTGAGGTTTTATCTAAAAATGAATTGATTTTTTATCGAAGAAGGTATCATAACTAACTTTCAGGTAATTTTATGGTAATATTGTATATAAGAAGTTATAAATTTCTATATATGGAGGTGTTGAATTGAGACCTTTATTCATTTTTCTTTCTTTGCTTCTGATCTCGGGTTTCGTATTTCATTTTCTTAACGTATACACGCCATTTTTAATACTGCCAGTTTATATTGTACTTGTTGCGATACTAGTTATTTTGATTTTTTATCTTTTTAGGTATTATTTTACTAAATAAGAAGGAATTTGAAATTAATCAGAGAATTAATAAAAGGATTGATTATAATACTAAGGAGGGAATTTTTTATGAAGAAACAATTCACTGCGCTTTTAATGTCATTTTCACTTTTAGTAGGAGGGGCTGTTACAGTCTCAGCAGATTCATTAGTAGGAAAAGAAAATTTAAAAAACATTGAAGAAGCTCGGGCCTATATAACTAAGAGTAGTTCTGAAATAGCGAATGAGTTGAAGAACTTAAAAATTTCTAATGAGAATGTAACTCTGATTGAAATTCAAGACGTTATTGAGAGTTATTATGAGAACAATCCCGCACCTTTAGAATGGGCTAATAATGACTCGATTTCTCTAGAAGATGTATTTCCTGATGAATCACAAAAGAATCAGTTAAATAAAGAGGGAACATTCAGTTTAAATGAGTTTATTTCTCAACAAAAAGAAAACGAGGAAGTTTTAAGTTTCTCAACAGAAACTACAAAAACTGATGTGTATGTTGATAAATCAGGAATTTTTATTTTACATTCTGAAATTGACCCTAATAGTGCCATTAGAGCAGCTGCGTGGAGTTACACCGCTAACGAAAGGACGACCGGTTCAGCTTATAATGCTTTAGGTCTAAAAATGTTTGATCTTTGGGCATCGGGAAGCTTTAGATATGATGGATCAAAGGTAGAGGTTGCTACTAAAGATGGTGGTTACGAACGTAAATTCTGGGGATCGACATTGGAGTTAACTGATAGAGGGATGGGACTTTCAAGAGCAGTGGATCTTGAAGGGTATAAATATGCGGAAGTGTATAGTAGACTCAGAACAGAATCGACTCTTGGCTTTAGATGGTTTGGGCTTACACTTACTGATACTACTGTAGAGGTTAAAATTGGTAGTACAGTTAATGGTAATGTGTATACTGGAGGTGGCTCCATTTAAAAATAGAAGTGTACATGGATTAATAGCCCACCGCGATGTGGAAAAGTAATACACAAAGTCTGAAAACACACAAAGAAAGAGACGACACACCTTGAATGTAAGGGGAGTATCGTCTCTTATTTTTGTCCAGATTTATAAAGGATGAGTGCTTCTCATACTTCCGGTGTTCCGTACGTTTCGAACCATTTTTTGATGGTGTCAAAATCATCACTGAAGGATAATCCCAGCATCAATAATACACGAGCTTGTTGTGGACTCAGATTGTCGCCGGCAATAATACCTTTGCCGCCGCCATATACACTTCCTGAACCCGTCCGAGTGGTAGTTACGAAGATTACACCTTCTTCAATGGCTTTGGTACGGGCTTGTCCCATAGCTCTGGAGATACCGCCAGCTCCTGTACCGGAGGTTACGATGCCTTGCGCACCGTTGCTGACGAACCCTTCGATGGCTCCGCCTCCAGCTTCTTGATACGAGATAGCAATTTCTACTTTAGCGAGGTCTGCCTTTGTGATTTTACTCAGATCGAATACGGGCTTCGCTGTGCCTTCAGGTTTCAAGGCGCGTGCAGGAGCGCGGTAAATTCGAATGTTTTCTTCATCAATATATCCTACGGCACCGAGCATCGGTGTTTCAAACGTATCTGTCCGATAATCATTTGTTTTGCTTACACCGCGTGCGAGCTGAATGGTGTCATTCAGCATCAGTACAGTTCCGAATGAAGTGGTACGACCACTACCTGCAAGTTTGATTGCGTTATAAAGGTTGGCTTGAGCGTCAGAGCCGATGACAGTCCATGGACGCATGGAACCTGTGATTACGACCGGTTTGTCACTCTGAACCGTCATGTCGAGGAAATAGGCAATTTCCTCCATGGTATCTGTACCTGTGGTAACAACAACACTGTCATATAGTGCAAGAGCTTTGTCCACCGTTTGCGATAAGTCATAGAGATCAGCCATGCTATAGGATCCCGAGCCTGAATTTCCGAATTGGAGTGTGCTAACATCTGCAATCTTCTGCTTATCCGGTAAGGCGTCTACCATCTCTCCAATGGGAAGCGTACCTGCCTTGTAGTTCTGGAAGCTGGTCGCATCCTCGGATTGACCGGCAATCGTTCCACCGGTTCCGATCACCAATACATTGGGGAGCGCAGATTGCTTGGAGGAGTCCGGTACGGCAGGGATAGAGGTATTGCGAGCTGGAGTAGTCGGTGTTGTCTGGACAGTACCTGTTGTGCCTTTCACCTCTACCGTAGCTGCGTGAGCAGCATAGG
Source organism: Paenibacillus sp. Negev47 (assembly GCF_058313655.1). Classification (NCBI taxonomy): domain Bacteria; kingdom Bacillati; phylum Bacillota; class Bacilli; order Caryophanales; family Paenibacillaceae; genus Paenibacillus; species Paenibacillus sp. Negev47. The sequence continues at coordinate 4,587,696 of NZ_CM177754.1, read as the reverse complement.
TTCCGATGGGGGACAACGAGATCGTTAATGCTGTTAAAGCTGCGGTACTCCATACGGCCCAGGGACGAAGATTGGATGTTTTACTCATGAATTGCACTCTCCTTCAAGTAAGTGTGATGTTAAGTTTGTTAAGAAGAATAGGTATACCATTTCAAAATGATTGTATTTCATGTTAAATAATATGACAACAATAGATATTGGTAGAGTAATCGGTTACATTTATAGATAACGGGAGAAAAATGATTGTTTATAAGGAATAATGGAAGAATATTCACTCTGATAGAGCGAGAGGACTTGATAGATTTAATAATTTTAGATATTAAACAGCTGGTTATATGTTAGTTAATATTACATACTGAGGCTTTTTCCTGATAAACGAAGCTTTTAAAAAAGGAATGTTGAATACAGATTTAAGCTGGGGGATACCAATGATCAGAAGGTTATTCTGTCATCGGAGTACCAAGAGTAAATATCCTTTAGTTCTATTTACATATAGCACGAGAGGAAGTTGGTAGCGCTTAGTAGGTAATGGGTCTCAATTACGTTCCATAGATTGGTTTCGTTATGAAGTTATGTTTATAATAGGGGTGAACAACATATGTAAATAAATATATAATATTGATTGGAGGAGAAACGATGAAACAGGCACCCAGAAAGTATGCAAATTACATTCCGATTCGGGAACTGGAGACTTTGGAACAGCGGCTGTCTCCCTTCCAGGTGTACGCAGAGCTTCGTGACAACACTCCAGTCCGATATGATGAGCATCGAGAATGCTGGGATGTTTTCGGTTATGAAGATGTGAAGTACGTATTGAAAAACCCGAAACTGTTCTCTTCTGCACGTGATCGTGCCAATACGAGCATGTTGACGACAGACCCGCCCAAGCACAAACAGCTGCGTGATCTGGTGAATCAGGCGTTTACACCCAAGGCAATTGAAGCATTGGCTCCGCGTATTCAGGAAATCACAGATGAGTTAATTGCTCCACACCTGTCAGAAGGACATATGGAACTTGTTGATGACCTTGCCATGCCATTGCCTGTCATTGTAATTGCTGAACTGATCGGAGTCCCTGCAACGGATCGCCAAAAGTTCAAGGACTGGTCTGATGTATTGGTGAAGGGTGCGCGTGATGATAGTGAGCAGGCTTTTCAGGAGTTGTTGGAGGAGAAAAAAAGAAATATACAGGAACTGCATATCTATTTCACTGGCATCATGGAAGAGCGTCGGTTGCAGCCACAGGATGATCTGATTTCGTTACTGCTTGCTGCGGAGATTGATGGTCAGAAGTTGACTGCAGAGGAAGTGGTAGGCTTCTGTATTCTCTTGTTAGCTGCAGGGAATGAAACAACAACCAACCTGATTACCAATGCGATACGTATACTGTCTGAACAACCCGAGCTGCAACAGGAGCTACGCGAACATCCTGAACGGATTACTTCTGCGGTGGAAGAGACACTGCGATATTATCCGCCAATTGTTGCTATTGGGCGGGTCGCCAAGGAAACTGTAGAGTTGAATGGTCAGACGTTTCAAGCTGGAGAACAGGTGATTTCCTGGGTTGGATCAGCCAATCGGGACGGTGTCCAATTCGAGCGTCCGGAAGATTTCATAGCTGATCGCAAGCCGAACAGACATATGGGATTTGGATTTGGCATTCATTTTTGTTTGGGTGCACCACTCGCTCGTCTAGAGGCAAGGGTAGTTCTGCATACGTTGCTTCAGCACATGGAGTGTATTCAGCTTGTGCCGGGAACGGTCCTGCAGCCGATACAAAGTGCTTTTGTATTTGGTGTGAAACATTATCCGATACAATTCAATACATGATTGATACATGAATGACGAAAGCCGCTTCCAGGCCATTAGGCGCTGTAGGCGGCTTTTTCTGTAGAACGTTGATATGGATTGGTTGATATATGGACGGGAAATCAGGATTCCCGGGGCAATGCCGGTTTGTTGTACAATTTGAATCTGACCCAAACCATATTGAGCAGTAGCAGTCCACCAGAGACGATAAAGAGACCTTCAATTCCGATGAATCCTGCCATAAAGCCTCCGATGACCGCCCCAAGCATGTTGCCCAGCGCCAAAGTACTCGTATTAAAACTGAATGCACGGCTAATCATGCTATCTGATGTGTAGGAACGGATCAAGGCGTTAACGCTTGGAAGCAGGCCACCCATAAATACACCCATCATGAAACGGACAAGAATGAGCTGCCACACCGTCTGAACAAATGCCTGCGGAATAAGCATGAGTCCTGTTCCGATGAGTGAGAAGGTAAGGACTTTGTGTGGGCCGATCCGGTCACTCAGCTTCCCGAGAATCGGAGACATCGCCATATTGGATAGTCCCGTAACTGCACCGACAAGACCTGCCCAGAAGGCCACATTTACATCCGAAGCATGCAATTTTTGTACATACAGCGGCAAGAGTGACATGGGGCTTATCATCGCAAATTGCAACAGGAACGTCACAGCAAACAGTGCAGGCAGTTGGGGTGACTTGTTCAACTCCTTCAGACCGGACAATACGGATTGTGCCGGCAGTTTGGCTGCTTCTTTGCGGTCGAATTTCTCTCTCACCAGGAACATGGCGAGCATGGAAGCGACGAAGATCAGTCCACCTGTAATGTAGAAAATGGGGCGGAAGCCTACCGCATCGGCTAGCAGACCACCAATGAGCGGACCCAGAATCGTGCCGGCAACCTGCCCGGACTGACTGATTCCCATGGCAAAACCCATTCGGTCCTTCGGAGTGGTACCTGATATCAGCGCAACGGCTGCAGGATTGAAACCGGAAATTGTACCATTAAGCAAACGCAATAAGAGAAGCTGCCAGGGATTCTGTGCCAGACCCATAAGGGCGATCACGATGGCCATTCCGAATCCCGAGCGCAGCAACATAACTTTGCGGCCATACTTGTCAGATAATTTGCCCCAGAGCGGTTGGAACAAAAATGAGGTGAGGAAATTGGCTGCAAATATAAATCCGGCCCAAATGCCAATTTCATGTTCGCCAACAACGCCTAGATCTCTTGCGAGATACAGGGACAAAAATGGGGTAATCATGGTCATGCCCGAATTGACCAAAAATTGTCCGAACCAAAGCACAATGAGGTTTACTTTCCACGTTTTCAAAGTGCTTTCACTTCCTTTCATAGATATTTCTGTAATTCTCAAAAAAACACCATTCTTTCATTATAACATAATTGGCATATGGAGGAGGGGTGTAAGGAATGTCATAGTATTGTCACGTAGAACGCATCTGCATGTGGTTGTTACGGCTGTTTAAAAAGGGCATAATGGTAATTATGAGTCCAAAAACTATTGGAGGCTTCTTACATGAGCTATAATGATCGACTGATTCGGGCAAGTTTCAAGCAACAGGTCGACCGTGTTCCGGTATGGTACATGCGTCAGGCTGGACGTTACGATCCTGAATATCGCAAGATTAAAGAAAAGTACTCCTTGCTAGAAATCTGCCAACAACCCGAGCTGGCGGCTGAAGTTACACTCATGCCCGTACGCAAGCTTGGTGTAGATGCGGCTATTTTGTATTCCGATATTATGAATCCGGTTGCCTCACTGGGCATTGATTTTGACATTGTAAAAAATATTGGTCCCGTTATCGATAATCCTATTCGGTCCGCTGCAGATGTGGATCGTTTGCGTCCCATTGACGTAGAAGGAGATCTGTCACATATTCTGGAGACCATTCGAATTCTGGATAAGGAGCTTGACGTGCCTCTGATTACGTTTGCGGGCGCACCTTTCACAATTGCGAGCTATCTGATCGAAGGACAACCTTCGAAAGGTTACATCCGCACCAAAACGATGATGTACAGCGAGCCTGAAGTGTGGCACAAGCTGATGCAGAAGCTTGGTGATATGGTAATTACATATATCCGTGCGCATATTGCGAATGGCGGTAAGGCATTCCAGTTGTTTGACAGCTGGGTTGGAGCACTTTCTCCCAAAGACTTCAGAACATATGTGTTGCCTACGATTACCCGTATCTTTACCGAATTATCGGATTTGAATGTACCGAAAATCTATTTCCCTGGAGTCGCTTCGGGCGAATTGTTGCCAACGCTGCATAATCTGCAAGCCAATGTGATTGGATTGGACTGGAGAGTATCGATTGCGGAAGGTCGCCAACGACTTGGCGGTAAATTTGCAGTCCAGGGTAATTTGGACCCTTATGTGCTGACAGCACCGATGGAACTGATCAAGGAACAAGCCAAAGTGATTATCGACGAAGGAATCAAGGAGCCGGGGTATATTTTCAACCTGGGTCACGGACTATTTCCTGAAGCATCTCTTGATAAGCTCAGAGAACTGACCGCATATATTCATGAATATTCTGCGGAAGCATTGAAGACTGGGGTGACGATAACTAATGACTAAAACTGTAGGTGTACTGGTGATGTCATATGGCACACCAGAAAATATGGAAAGTGTTGAAGCGTATTACACACATATCCGCAGAGGGCGTCCGCCTGAACCGGAGCAATTGAAGGAACTGACGGATCGATATGAAGCCATTGTTGGCGGTGTGTTTCCACTTCGGGAGAACACGGACAACCAGGTTAAGGCTCTTCAGGAGACGTTAAACCGCGATGAGCGTGGGAGTGACGTGGAATTCCGTTGTTATCAAGGACTGAAGCACGCCTATCCGTTTATTGAGGATGGCGTGGAACAGATGGCGAAGGATGGGATTCAGACGGCAATTGGTATTGTGCTGGCTCCGCATTTCTCAACGATGAGTGTAGGCAGTTATATCAAGCGGGCGCGGGAAAAAGCAGAAGAACTGGGCGTTCAGATGTCCTTTATCGAGAGCTATCATCTACATCCGAAGTTAATTCAGGCCTTGTCCACGCGTGTCAGTGCCAAGTTGGATGCGTTCGAGGAAGCCGGAGCTAAACGCGGAGATGTGAAAGTGTTGTTTAGTGCCCACAGCTTGCCAGCACGTATTGTGGAGATGGGTGATCCATACCCGCAACAATTGCTGGAGACTTCGGAAGTGATTGCCTCACGTGTAGGCATTACCAATTGGCAATTTACTTGGCAAAGTGCCGGAAGAACAGCTGAACCATGGCTTGGACCAGATATCCTCGATACGTTACAGGAACTTTCCCGTGAGCAAGTAGAGGATGTACTTGTGGCACCAATCGGGTTCGTTTCGGATCATCTCGAAGTTCTCTATGACCTCGATATCGAGGCCAAATCGATTGCCAAAGAGATCGATATGCGCCTGATGCGTATTGACTCTCTCAATAGCGATCCTCTATATATGGAGACGTTAAGCGACGTTATTATAAGCCAATGGCAGCAAGGGTCGGATGAGTAATGGATGACAAGAAACGCCGCGTTGTTGTTGTCGGCGGTGGCCTCACCGGCCTCAGCGCGGCATTTTATCTCCGCAAGCATTACCGGGAAGCAGGAGTTGAACCTGTGATTACCTTGGTCGAGAAAAGCTCGTCCATGGGAGGCATGATTGAGACGCTGCACCGGGATGGATTTGTGATTGAAAAAGGGCCCGATTCTTTCCTGGCTCGCAAAACAGCAATGATTGACCTGGCCAAAGAATTGGAGATCGATCATGAGCTGGTAAGCCAGAATCCCGAATCAAAGAAAACGTATATCATGCAGCGTGGCAAGCTTCATCCCATGCCAGCAGGACTTGTTCTCGGTATTCCGACAGAACTAAGACCATTTCTGAGAAGTGGTCTGGTCTCTCCGGCCGGCAAACTGCGGGCGTTGATGGACTTTGTCATCCCACCGCGTCGTACAACAGAGGATGAATCGCTTGGTTATATGATTGAGCGACGTCTTGGAGCAGAAGTGCTGGAGAACTTGACGGAACCGCTGCTCGCGGGAATCTATGCGGGTGATATGCGGCGATTGAGCCTCCAAGCTACCTTCCCGCAGTTCGGAGAAGTTGAGCGCGATTACGGCAGCTTGATCCGGGGCATGATGACTGGCCGTAAACCGGCCGAGACGCATACCGGAACAAAACGAAGTGCCTTTTTGAATTTCCGTCAGGGACTTCAAAGTCTTGTTCATGCCCTCGTCCATGAGTTGCAGGATGTGGATCAACGCCTGAACACCGCGGTGAAGTCGCTGCAACGTCTTGATGGGGCGCAGACCAGATACCGTGTTGAACTGGGGAATGGCGAGACTCTTGATGCCGATGATGTAGTGGTTACCGTGCCGACGTATGTCGCGTCGGAGCTGCTGAAGCCACACGTGGATACAGCGGCTCTGGACGCAATTAACTACGTGTCTGTAGCTAATGTGGTGCTCGCTTTTGAGAAAAAAGAGGTGGAGCATGTATTCGATGGGTCAGGTTTCCTCGTTCCGCGAAAAGAGGGCCGGAATATTACGGCTTGCACGTGGACATCGACGAAATGGCTGCATACCAGCCCAGACGATAAAGTCTTGCTCCGTTGTTATGTTGGTCGCTCTGGTGACGAACAAAACGTAGAGCTTCCAGATGAAGCGCTGACCGATCTGGTTCTCAAGGATCTGAGGGAGACCATGGGCATCGAAGCGGTACCGATCTTCTCCGAGATTACAAGGCTTCGCAAATCAATGCCACAGTATCCCGTGGGACACCTCCAACATATTGCCGCTCTTCGTGAGGAGTTAGGCAGTAAATTACCGGGTGTGTACATTGCAGGTGCAGGGTATGAGGGCGTAGGCTTGCCTGATTGCATCAGACAAGCGAAGGAAATGTCTGTCCAGGCTACAAAAGAGTTTGCGGTAGAATAAGTGCAGCAAGAGAGCTGTCTCAAACGTAGAATTATCTACAGGAGAGACAGCTTTTTTTGCATGAAGATCTGAAAGTTAACCGAGTTCATATCCTTCCAATCGATACAGTTCCAAGGAATGATGGAAATCCAGAATATGCCTGATATAATGGTATGTATGGCTGTGAAGAAGAAGAGGAGTTGCTTATGTATCCCCCAAGATCAGAGCGAAGTGTACAGAAGAAAAAAGGTAAACGTACCCGCAATACAGTCATCTGGACAGTTAATATTGTATTGATCATGGCAATTGGTCTAGTCGGCATTTTTTATGTCATCCATTCACGTCAGCAACAGGCAGACCAGCCGGTGCAACAAGAAATTGTCGACCAGGATCAGCCTTCCATTGGAGAAGATGCCAAAGGCGGCGATCAATTAAGTACATCGGACATGGACTCCGATGAGACTTCGGAAGAAGAAACCGGAGCTGCGGATGAAGAGACAACAGAGGATGCAGAAAAAACATCCGGAATAGCGACACCTGACACTTCAGGCAACACCAATAGTGGGAAGACGGAGTCCGGAACGAAAAACCCTGCGGCGGCTTCAACACCATCCAGTACCAAGGGAAATGCAGGTGTGGATAAGGAATCTGAGACGTCGAAACCCTCCAATTCAGCGGAGGATGTTACGATTAACTTTGTTGGCGATATTCAATTCTCGGGCAAAGTTGCTGAACTGTTGGATAGGAACGGTTATGATTATCCCTTTGCCAAGCTCGGCAGATTATTCAAGGACGATGATCTTACCATCGGTAACCTGGAGACACCCATAACTCTGGGGGGGACTGGTGCAGCTGACAAAACATATGTATATAAATCTTCGCCCAAAGCATTGGCGGCAATGGCCTCTGCTGGTTTTGATGCTGTGAATTTGGCTAACAATCATATCCTGGATCAAGGTGTAGAGGGCTTGGTGGATACGCTAACCTATCTCAAGGAGTATGGCATAGCCCACACCGGGGCTGGCATGAACAGAGATGAGGCCTATGCACCAGCTTATCTGGAACGCAAAGGCATGAAGATCGCATTGCTTGGGTTCTCCCGAGTTGTACCGGAAACAAGTTGGAAGGCTGAGGGTAATCGGGCTGGCGTGGCTGAAGCCTATGATTCCACAGGAGCAGTCAAAGCGATCGAGGAGGCCCGTAAGAAGGCGGATCTGGTCATTGTGGTTGCACACTGGGGAGAGGAACGGGTAAGTACTCCGAATAGTGACCAGACCCGATTGGCTCATGAGTTTGTAGATGCTGGTGCTGATCTGGTCATAGGTGGACATCCCCATGTGCTACAAGGGTTGGAGTACTACAAAGGGAAGTGGATTGCATACAGTACGGGGAATTTTATTTTCTCCAGATCCACAACTGAAGAAACGTGGAAAACGGCTGTGTTTCAGGCACGCTGTAGTCGCGAAGCTACTTGCAGCATGAAAGTCATCCCTTATGAGGCGGGCCTTGGTCAGGCCATCCCGATGATTGATGAGGCGAACAAACTTCTGCTGCAGCAGATGGCACAGCTATCCCCAGGCATTCGATATGATGCGAATGGAGTGGCTTCGCCAAATTGAGAACCATTGTTGAGGAGGACATCAAATGAACAACCTTTGTGTAGCGCACCGTGGATTTTCTTCCATTGCACCAGAGAATACGATGGCTGCATTCTTGATGGCTATGGAACGGCCTGAAGTTCAGTGGATGGAGCTGGATGTGCAGTTATCACGTGATGGTGTACCAGTGATCATTCATGATTTTACAGTGGATCGCACGACGAATGGCAAGGGCCTGGTTCGGGAAACCGATTGGGCTGATCTGCAACGACTGGATGCCGGAGCATGGAAAAATAAGTCTTACAAAGGCGAACGGATTCCGGCTCTAAGTGAATTGTTAGATCGCTCGTGCGGCAAAGTGCGTTTGAACATCGAATTGAAAACGCAGGGAGATATGTACCCTGGTTTACCGGCAGCGGTGATATATGAAGTAAGAAAACGACATATGCAGAATGATGTAGTGATCACTTCATTTGAACCAGCCGCTCTGATTGAAGTGAAAAAACTTGCACCGGAGATTCAGACGGGGCTAATTATTGATGCGCGACCGGGTGATCTGTTAACCGCACTGCGGCAAATGAATTGTACGTTCCTCTCGATTGGATATACCAATGTAGACAAATCCTTAATGAACGAGATGCGGAGTGCAGGCATTCGTGTGATGGCTTGGACAGTGGATGACAAGACCATTATGAAGAGACTGGCGGCTGTAGATCCAGAGCTCATGTTGTGTACAAACCGGCCTGACGTATGGGAACATGCATTTCAGGAGACGAGCAGCCGATTCTTCAGACCGTAACTTTCATATATGTACTAATGAATCCAATAAAGGTGGTTATATACCCATGTTGACTAACATTCGCAATGTATACTGTGTAGGACGCAATTATAAACTTCACGCGGAAGAATTGGGCAACGCGGTTCCAGATGAGCCGATGATTTTTATGAAACCTTCTCACGCAGTCGTACCCCTGAATGGTGCCACACTTGAATTGCCTGCTACCAAGGGTGAAGTTCACTATGAAGCTGAACTGGTGGTGCAAATCGGCCGGAGTTATGAGCCAGGTATGGCGGTAGATGAGCTGGTGGATGCATATGCATTTGGTATTGATTTTACGTTACGTGATGTTCAGACCGTGATTAAGAAAAAGGGCCACCCTTGGACAGCGGCAAAGGGGTTCAAAAATTCCGCTCCGGTTACTGCATTTCAGGCATTTCCAGGTTCGGCAGCATTGCTCGAGAAAGACTTTACATTGACCAAAAATGGTGAGGAAGTCCAGCGTGGCAATATTCGTAACATGATCTTCAGTTTACAGGATATTGTGGATTATGTAGGTCACCATTACGGCCTTGGGTCGGGCGATGTCATTTTTACAGGAACACCCGAAGGTGTTGGACCAACACAAGTAGGAGATGTGCTCGAACTGGTATGGGACGGCGAATCCTTGGGTGCATGCACGATTGGAGCAGCACAATAAGGATTACACATTACACCTGTTTGAGATGGATAGGGTACAAGAAAGGAGCGTGCACACGCTCCTTTTTGCCGTGCGATCATGGAGATCTTCCAATCTCTATCGTACGGATATGACGCTAATTACGCTAAGTTGTATACTGTATTCGTACTCTGTCTGACCAACTCTTCCAGTTCAGCTTGTTGTGCAGCATGTTGCTCCGAGCTGATACTTCCATTTGCGAGTCGCTCATCCAACTGTTCCTTGAGCTGCCTAACCTGTATAGCAATGACCTCATTCAAGTTCCCGTTACTTTCTTCCGTAATCGTCCTCAGTGATTTGCCGCTATACAATTCCTCGTACAGATCCGCTTCTGAGGGCTGATTCAGAGCGCTTAGCAGCTCGTCGCCGCTTCTCTCACGAGTATCCAAGTCAACGATGGACCATTTAGCAGTAGGTATAGGAGAGATGGCAGATTGGCCCCATGCTGTTTCGGAGAAGGACATAGTGACAATCATTGTGCCTATAATAATGACTCTTTTCATGTTCATATGGATAATCCTCATTTCTGTAGTTGAGTACGAACTGAATCGTAGCTTGTCGTTGATGTTTCGATCTGAGAATAGTGTAAACGGGAAACCTGAATTGAAACTTAAAACAGGATAAGTAATTTCAAATCAGCGGGGAATAAAGGTGAACGTAGAATTAGCAATACAATTCACACTTGACAGGTTGGGTTAGTTGGTTATATGATGATCTCAATCATTTTAATACTCATTAAATGAACAGTGAAATAAATTAAACTGAAAACGGAACTGAGCTGATTGGACCACCAAAGGCTCCCGGGACTACTCCACTATGGAATGTCCACGGGGGCCTTTTTTCGTGTGCTGTTGAGGTTTCAGACGAACAAGGAGGATATGGAATGAGCGATGGAGATTGGGAAGCATTGGAGCGGACGGATTGGTTATTTCGCAAAATGGTCAGACGATTCGTCAAAGAGCGGGATCGCATCTCTGTAGAAGGCATTAGCCTGCCGGGTATGCTTATCCTGCACAAAATCATTCGCGAGGGAGAACAGCGGCTTGGAGATCTGGCAGAACAATTGGACTTCACATCAGGTGCCATTACAGCTCTAACCGATAAGCTGGAGAAAAAGGGACTCACCGTCCGCAGGCGAAAGGAAGACGATCGCCGGACGGTTTTACTGGACATCACATCCAGCGGGCGGGAGATGTATGCGAGAAACAGCAACATCGGTGTCCGATGTATCACGCTTCTGTTTGAGGGTTTTACGACGGAGGAACTGAAGCAACTAAGTCAATTCTATGAGCGAGTGGTATTGAATCTGGAGGGGTTCTCGGACATGGTGCTGGAATTGGCGGAGAACAACGGGATACAGGAACATGATCAGTCCTCTACAAGTGACCTTGAGCAGAAGCAGCGGGACAATACCGGGAAGGGTAACTATCTCAGTTATTGAGGTTGAATCAAGTAGCGATATTCGACATTCTATAAACATTCTAAGGGAGAGATGATCAATGGGACACTCAACAATATATCCAACTGGAGCAACGTTATACAATCCGGATAAGGCTTGGGGTGGTTATACCGTCTATCAGGCAGGTGAGGAAGGCGTAGTGTTGATCGATATGAATGGCAAGGAGGTTCACCTGTGGAAAGGGCTGTTAGGGTTTCCGGCCAAAATATTGCCTGGTGGCTACGTGCTGGGCAGCACGGGTCGGAGAGATCCAAAGTTCGGTATTCAGGACAATGTCGATCTGGTCCAAGTGGATTGGGACGGCAATATTGTATGGAAATACAATAGCTACGAACATATCGAAGATCCGGGGTATGAGCCACTATGGTATGCCCGCCAGCATCATGATTATCAGCGTGAGGGTAATCCGGTAGGTTACTATGCACCTGGCCTTGCGCCGAAGACGAAGAGTGGCAAAACGCTTATTCTGGCACACAAAAATGTGAGTAACCCGCAAATTTCAGATAAGCCCTTGCTTGATGATGCCATTATCGAAGTAGATTGGGAGGGGAAGGTACTCTGGGAGTGGCTGCCTAACGAGCACTTTGAAGAATTAGGTTTTGATGAAGCTGCTCGAAATGTCCTGTTCCGTGATCCGAATACACGTTCTTTCGGTCATCTGGGCGGTGGTGTCGGTGACTGGTTACATATTAATTCTGCTTCTTACGTTGGACCCAACCGCTTCTATGAAGATGGAGACGAACGGTTCCACCCCGACAATATTATCTGGGATGCCAGAGAGGCCAACATTATCGCCATTACAGACAGACAGAGCGGAAAGATCGTGTGGAGACTAGGGCCAGACTATACTTCACATGAAGCGAAGCACATCGGCACGATTATCGGGCAGCACCATGCACATATCATTCCCCAAGGTCTCCCGGGAGAAGGGAACTTGCTCGTATTCGACAATGGCGGCTGGGCAGGTTACGGCCTTCCGAATCCGGCTTCCCCATTTGGATTGAAACATGCAATTCGGGATCACTCGCGTGTGCTGGAGATTAACCCGGTCACCCTGGAGATTGTCTGGCAGTATACATCGGCAGAAGCTGGATTTTCCGTCCCAACGGATTCCTATAAATTTTATAGCCCATACATCAGTTCTGCCCAGCGTTTACCTAACGGCAACACCCTGATAACCGAAGGTTCCAATGGCAGATTGTTCGAAGTCACAGCGGAGCATGAGTTGGTCTGGGAGTATGTCTCCCCTTACACCGATGGGCGGAATACCAATATGGTCTATCGCTCGTATCGCGTTCCTTATCAGTGGGTTCCGCAGTTGGAGAAGCCACAGGAAGTTGCCATTGAAGCAATTGATGTCTCCAACTACAGGGTGCCGGGAGCAGCACCTAAAGGTTCTGCATCCATCGTGAGCGTGGAGACAACTCTTCCATTTGTGGAGGGTGCAGCCTGTGTGGCAACGTCGGATGAAGGCAAGTCAGGCGGTTAAGCATCAAGAATCATGACTAGATCGAATGGGGTGTATATTGTGAGAAAACCATCCATAATTACCGGCGTATTGATATTATTTCTGGCTACGGCACTCATTTTATCCGGATGCAGTTCAAATGCAGCAGGATCTGGAGCAAAAGACGCTACCGGCAAAAATGCCGATAATGTAAAAATTCGAATTGCCGATACAAGTACCAACCCAACGTTCAGGGTAGCCATTGCGAAAGGTTTCTTTGAAAAACGGGGCATTGATGCAGAGAGTATTACATTTGGCTCACCGGCTGAAGGTGTAAATGCACTATTTATCAAACAGGTAGATATTGCGTACGGGGCAGACTTCCCTGTATTAAATGCGCTGGCTAAAGGGGAATATTCGGTCATCGCTTCCGCAGGTCAGGCTACGGATGAAGCGGCAGCCGCCTGGAAGCTGTATGCAAGGGAGGATATTCAGAGTGGAGCAGATTTGAAGGGCAAGAAAGTGAGCTTCATTCGAGGCACATTCATTCCGTATCTATGGGATGAGTATTTGAAAGATCAGGGATTAGCCCTGAGTGATGTGACGCAAATTGGTCAGGGGGCTTTTGATGAGTCCTACATCGCACTGAAACAGGGAGACCTTGATGCAACTTGGGTCATAGGTTCCGCGTTAACCGATAAATTCGATGCACTCGAAGGGGTACATCAGCTGACGGATATGTCCCAGACGCCTATACGCCTCGGTATGGGACTGGTATCGAGTAATGAATTCATCCAGGCAAACCCCGAAAAGATAAGTGATTTTCTTGCGGCGCTTGATGAGGCGTCCACGTATGCTCAAGCGCATCCTGAAGAGGTTGCGGATCTGATGTATAAAGAGACCAAACAACCTAAAGATGCCACGTTGAAAGACCTTCCGATCAATCCATGGGACGTTGGATTTACGCAGGCCGCTTATGATAGTTTGGCAGGTCAGAAACAATATATGGTGGACACCGGAATCATTGAACAGGATTTTGATCTCGACACCAAACTCAATCTGACTTCTCTCCAACAGGCTCTGCCGGAAAAAGTGACATACCGTAAATAATTCATATTGAAATGAGAGGTGACCGTTATGTCCTTACCTGCAACTCAGCATACCATTCATATTGAACAGCTTCGAAAAACATATCATGCCCCGACCAATGGGGATGTGCATTATATCATTAAGGATGTCGATCTGGTCATCAAGGGAGGAGAATTCTTTGTCCTGCTTGGACCCAGTGGATGCGGGAAGTCGACGCTGCTGAACATGATCGCGGGTTTTATCTCCAAGTCGGGTGGACAGCTCAGGGTAGACAACAAGGAGATCGACAGGCCGGGTAGGGATCGGGCAATGGTATTCCAGCAGGCGGATTCTTCGCTCTTTCCATGGCTAACGGTGAGGGAGAATGTTGAATTCGGGCTTCGAATGTCCAAGGTGCCTAAGACACAACGACGTGAGATCTCTGATCGTTACATCCAGCTTGTTGGACTGAGTGCTCATGAGGGCAAATTTCCGAAAGAACTTTCGGGTGGCATGAAGCAGCGGGTTCAATTGGCTCGGGTGCTTGCGAATGACTCGGCGATCTTGCTGATGGATGAGCCATTCGGTGCGCTGGACGCGATGACGAGACGAACCATGCAGAAGGAACTGGTGAATATTTGGAAAGAAACACATAAGACTGTTATCTTTGTCACCCACGATATTCAGGAGGCGTTATTGCTTGGTGAGCGCATAGGCATTATGTCCGTAGGTCCATCTTCGAATATAACCGATATTTACCACAACACTTTACCTTACCCTAGGAACATCGCCTCGTCTGAGTTCAACACCCTGTATGACCAAATTCAAGGCCATTTTGAAGAATAACTGAGGTGATATGTAAGATGAAATGGTTGGAGAAAAAATGGGTGTCTATCCCGCTTCTATGGGTAACGGTGATCTTAATCTGGCAGCTTGGTGCCCTCATCTATGGGCCTGATGTAATCCCTGGTCCGTGGCACACGATCCTGGGAGCACGCGAACTGATTGCTGACGGTACGTTGATGCAGTATATCGGAATCAGTTTCACTCGTGTACTGGCGGGCTGGGTACTCGGAAGTATCATTGCTATTCCGGTAGGACTGATTATTGGCAAGGTGCATATCATCCGGCTGTTCGCCGAGCCATTCCTTAACTTTATACGCTTTATCCCGCCGATTGCTTTTATTACCTTATTTCTGGTGTGGTTCGGAATTGGAGAGCAATCCAAGATCGCGCTCATCATGTACGCAACCTTCTTCATTGTTGTGCTGAATACACTGACAGGTGTACTCTCCGTTGAAGAAGACAAAATCCGTTCGGCCCGCAGTATGGGTGCTAATGAACGGCAGATTCTGCTGCATGTGATTGTTCCGGCGACAACCCCGTATATCTTCACGGGTGTGCGACTGGCGATGGGAACTTCTTATATGGCCATAATCGGTGCTGAGATGATTGCCTCGAATGAGGGAGTCGGTTACTTGATCTGGAATTCCAGACTCTTTTTCCGGACGGATTGGATCTTTGTCGGGCTGATTTCCCTCGGTTTTATGGGATTCCTGACGGATCGATTGTTCAACTGGTTTGGTCGTAGAGTACTCTACCGATATGGGGTCATTGGCGGAGCGAAGCGGGTCTGAATGAGAAGATAGGAACACTGGATAACAGACGTTATGCAAAAGGGGATTTATCTTGTTTTAACGTTTTATCAACAACCTGTTTTGGCACTTCTAAACGAGGCCGAAACAGGTTTTTTGCGTGCTGGCCTCAGGAGTTTCGGCATTGACATCAAACCGTGGTATAATTGAGTTTCAAAAATACAATAAACGTCATGTGGGCTTTGTATGCGTCACATGCAGGAGACATTATGGATTGGATTATTGGCGCCGTATGCGCTTCTATGGTGGCAGGTGCTGCCTATGCGAAAAAGTCGCTAACCCTGTCAGGCTGCCTGGCAGCAATTCTGATGGGAACGATATATTACGGAGCGGGTAACCTGTTCTGGTTTGGCACGTTATTGTTGTTTTTCATCACTTCAACGTTGCTCTCTAGGTTTCGTAAAGATCGGAAGCAGGAGCTGGAGAAATCCTATGCCAAGTCAGGAAATCGGGATGCCGGACAAGTGATGGCTAATGGTGGGATGGGTATGTTTCTATGTCTGGGATACTGGATATTTCCTCATCCGGCATGGATATATGCTTTCATTGGCGTTATGGCTACCGTTACATCGGATACATGGGCAACCGAACTCGGGAGTCTCAGTCGCAAGCCGCCGCGCTCTGTTCTCACGTGGAAGGTACTTACTCCAGGTGCCTCAGGAGGCGTTTCACTTCTCGGTACCCTGGCTGCAGCTGTAGGCGGGGCTCTGATTGGTGCGGGAGCATTTTTCTTTTCCTGGATCGCCGGGGTAGAAGGACTTGGTCTGCTTAGTTGGACTTTTGTCGGCCTTGTAGGCGGATTGGCAGGTGCTTTTGCCGATTCCTATCTGGGCGCAACGGTGCAGATGATGTATCGTTGTACCGTGTGCGGTCGTGAAGTTGAGGTGCATGAACATTGCGGGCATCCAACGGTTCGGGCTCGTGGCTGGTCATGGATGAGTAACGACCTGGTGAACGTGCTTAGCTCGGTCATTGGCGGATGTGTGGCAATAGGATTGGGTAACATTTTGGCGTTGTAGGAGGGAGTACATTTGAACACTGTACACGGAGACAAATCGGAGGCTATTTTGGATGCAGCCTATGGTATTTTTGGTTCGAAAGGTTTTTATGAGACCAAAATGTCTGATATTGCAGACGAAGCCGGCATCGCAAAAGGCACCATTTATTTATATTTTAAAAGCAAGGAACAATTATTTGTAGCAGTATCCAAGCGGGACTGTAACAGTTTTATCAGTCGTCTTGAATATGCTTTGAACTCGCATGAGAACACAGGTGATAAACTTGGCGCAATAGCCAAGACCCACCTTACGTATTATTATGAGCGTCGCAATCATACCAAGCTCTTTTTTATGGCACCCAATAATGATCCGGATCTGATGCAATTTATGAAAGAATTCATGAATCAATATATGAGCATGGTGTGCGAGGTGCTGGAGAGTGCAAGTGTGCCTGAGCCGGTCTTATTAGCCAAATCGTACATTGGGATTCTGGATCGTCTGAAGATGGATATTATGCTTAATCCAGAGTTCAACGAAGAGGATCTGAACAAACGAATTGCCTTCTCAGCAGCGTTGTTTCTGGACGGGTGTCGGTCCTTTTTGAAAACGTAAGTGCATGTGTGGGTACGAGTAATATTGAATTCTATTTTACAGAGAAGTGGGTACGCGCAATGAACATAATGACGGTAGAACAAATTGAAAAAAGTTATGGCGAGAAAATATTGTTCAAGGATGCTTCATTTGGTATGGCTGATCAGGACAAGATTGGTGTCGTTGGGGTAAATGGAACCGGGAAATCCACATTTTTGCGTGTGATTTCTGGTATGGAACCTGCAGATGCGGGACAGATCTCCATCGGTAATGATGTACGCATTCAGTTCCTGGCGCAAAATCCGGATTTCAATCCGGATAATACGGTACTGCAACAAGTATTCGAAGGTGACAGCATGGAAATGAAAACCGTGCGTGAATATACGGAAACAATGGAGCTACTGGAGCTCCAGTCATCTGATCCAGCGTTGCAAGAGCGACTATTACGTTTGAATCAGCAAATGGAGCAGCTTCAGCTCTGGCAGATGGAGAGTGAAGCGAAGAGCATTTTGTCCAAATTGGGTATTCGTCAATTCGATGCACTGATGGGCACATTGTCTGGTGGACAACGCAAAAGGGTAGCGCTAGCGGCTGCCCTGATTCATCCTTGTGAACTGCTTATTCTGGATGAGCCGACGAACCATATTGATAATGACTCGGTAGTATGGCTCGAGCAGTACTTGCAGAAGCGCCGCGGCGCACTGCTTATGATTACGCATGATCGGTATTTCCTGGATCGTGTGGCGAATGTCATGCTGGAACTGGACCATGGTCGTTTGTTCCGATATGAAGCCAACTATACACGCTTTCTGGAACTGAAGGCGGAGCGGGAAGAACGGGAAGCTTCTTCCGAACAGAAGCGCAAGAACCTGCTTCGGACGGAGCTTGCATGGATTCGTCGCGGTGCCAAGGCACGGACGACGAAACAAAAAGCGAGAATTGATCGCTTCGAACAACTCAAAGATCAACAAGGAGTCCAGCGTTCGGGCTCTTTGGAGGTATCGGTCGGCTCCACTCGTTTGGGTAAAAAGATACTGGAGATCGAGCATCTTTCCAAATCCGTCGGTGGTCGCAAACTGATCGAAGATCTGAGTTATATTGCCGTACCTGGTGATCGGGTAGGCATTGTCGGACCCAATGGTAGTGGTAAGTCCACGCTGTTACAGATGATATCTGGCAAGTTGGAACCCGATGCTGGAGTGGTTGACGTCGGTCCTACAGTCAATCTGGGCTATTTCACACAGGAACATCAAGAGATGGATGAATCACTTCGTGTGATTGAGTACATCAAGGAAGTGGCCGAGAATGTGAAAACAGCCGATGGCTCTTTAATTACAGCATCCCAAATGCTGGAGCGGTTCCTGTTTACCCCGGCATCCCAGTGGACGCCAATCTCCCGGCTGTCTGGTGGAGAGAAGCGTCGTCTGTATCTGCTGCGTGTTCTGATGGCTGCTCCGAATGTATTGTTGCTGGATGAGCCGACAAATGATCTGGATATCCAGACACTCGCTGTACTTGAAGACTATCTGGATGATTTTCCGGGTGTTGTTTTTGTTGTATCCCATGACCGTTATTTCCTTGATCGGACTGTGGATAAAGTGCTGTCTTTTGAGGGTAACGGTGCTGTACGTGTACACGTTGGCGACTACAGTGAGTATGCGGAATGGATGCTGAAAAATGCACCTGGGACTACCCAAGATAGTGACACGGGCGTAGCGAAGGTGAAACAGTCATCGGAGAAAACGACTCCTGCTGTCTCAGCCGCTAAACCGAAGTTGAAATTCAGCTTCAAAGAGCAACGTGAATACGACCAGATTGATGAAAATATTGAGAAGGCTGAAGCCAATCTCGTCCGGATTAACAAAGAGATGGAAGAGTCATTTAGTGATTCTGCCCGTCTGCAGGAGTTGATGGCAGAGCAAGCTGAGGCTGAGCGCCATCTGGACGAATTGATGGAACGCTGGACCGTTCTGAATGAACTTGCAGAGCAAATTGAGCAGAGCAAGTCTTGATTTATAATTAAAGATCGCCCTTTCTTCCATAGTGACTTTAAGTCGTATTAGGAGGAGAAGGCGATTTTTTTGTCTGAAAACTGGTGCCCAAATGTGAAACGTTCTGCATATTCATTACGTTGTATAAGTAAAGAATTCCATAGAAGGGGGAGAACACCACACTTATGTATAAAGAAATCAATGAACAGTTGGCAGTGCTCAAGGAAAAGGGGAGAATTTACGAGAAATGGACCAAGCGCTTGGAGAAGCTTCAGACGGAGGAAACCGAATGGGAAGCAAAGGTAAAACGTCGTTTGGAGCATCTCCAGAAGGAGCAGAAGGATGTTGATCGACTGAACAGTATGACATTGTCAGCATTTTTCTATCAACTGATTGGCAAGAAGACAGAACGTCTGGAGAAGGAAGAGTTCGAACTAATGGAAAGCAAGGCTGCGTACGACACCGCTTGTCGCATGCTACAAGATGTACAGGAGCAACGAATCCATGTGGAGCAGGAGTTGGAGGGCCAACGGCAATATCATTACTGGCAGAGCGACTATAACGCTTTATGGGGGAAGAAGGAAGGTCGTCTGCTGGACCAGGATGCAGAATTACAGCATATGGCTGAGAATCGGGAGCATCTTGCAAGCGAGCTTCAGGAACTGGATGAGGCTTTCCGGGAGGGAGAGTATCTGGTTGATGCTCTTGAACGTGCGGAGAAGGCTTTGGCTTCGGCAGGCAATTGGGGTGTGTATGACATGATGGGCGGTGGGGCCATCTCCACACATATCAAGCGAGGACGAATGGATGACGCTCAGGTCGCCATTATGGATGCAGGAAAGCGTCTACGACGTTTCCAGAAAGAGTTGGAGGATGTAGAGATGGCAGTACACGCGGATCTGCATCTGGGAGGTCTGCTTTCGTTCGCAGACTATTTCTTCGATAACCTCTTCGTGGACTGGATGGTTCAGGACAAAATTCGCAAAGCTGAACGTCAGGTGAAAGATGGACTGAGCGCGGTGCAAAAGACTATACATGTGTTGAGAAGTGAAATGCGTGACCATCAGGCAGAGTTAGAGATATTGGATCGCAAGTATCATGCATATGTGGAACAAGCAGATTAAGAAATTTGAAGCAAAGGACACTTCCGAACGCACATCGAATTGCTGTGCTTTGGAAGTGTCCTTTGTTGTTATGGAAGACAATGCGTGTCTCCATGATGATTTCGTAGATAACTGATGCTGCTTTACTTGGCTGTAATGTAGGCTGCAAGCAATCTTGCTGTATTCAGAACAGCGTCTTTATGCGTACGCTCCATGGAATGAGATGCATGAACCCCCGGACCGATCAATGCTGCTCGGATATTGTTACCTCCGCGTAATGCTGCACTGCCATCTGAGCCATACTGGGGATAAATGTCGACGACGTAATCCAACCCATTTTGTTTGGCAAGTTCAATGAGACGGCTAGTCATATCATAGTCATACGGGCCAGAAGAGTCTTTGGCACATATGGATATGTCGGTTTCTTTGCAACTGAGATCGTCACCCATGGCTCCCATGTCTACAGCGATCATTTCACTGATTTCCGCAGGGATATACGATGCGCCATGTCCAACTTCTTCATAATTCGAGATGAGCAGAGAGACGTTATGTAATGGTTTCCAGCCTTCGCGATGTGCAGACTCAAGGATACCGAAGAGCGCAGCCACGCTGGCTTTGTCGTCCAGATGACGTGATTTGATATAACCACTCGGCGTGATGACTGCGCGAGCATCGAAGGAGATAAAATCGCCCACAGAGATTCCAAGATTCAACACATCTTCCTTGGAAGAGACGACTTCATCGATTCGAACTTCCATATGGCTCTCGGTCCGTTCAAAGGTGCGTGCATCCGGATAAACGTGTACAGACGGATGAAGGGAGAGAATAGTGCCTGTGTATGTGTTTCCATCCCGAGTATGGATGCTGCAATATTCGTTTTCGATACTTTGCATGGAAAATCCACCGACAGAAGTCAGCTTCAATGTGCCATAGGATGTAATCGAGCGTACCATGGCCCCTAGCGTATCCACGTGAGCGCTTAATGCAATCGTCTTGGACGAATCTTGCCCTGGCAATGTAAGCATTGCACCGCCCTTGTTGTTCAGCTCACAAGCGATGTCCAGTGCTGTTGCTTCCTTGCGGATCATCTCGATAATGTGATGTGTGTAACCACTTGGGCTTGGTGTATCCAACAATTTTTTCAGAAAAGACAGAACGTATGATTCATCAATTGTAAAACTCATTGTGTAATTTCCTCCTTGGATCGTGGGTATGGTGTTAAACAAAATACAGCCTGTCTGGGGGAGAGAATGTGATACTACCATTCCTGACTCGCCAGCAAGCTGTTTCTGATTGGTTACAGTGTTCCCGTAGGAT
This sequence comes from Paenibacillus sp. Negev47, assembly GCF_058313655.1. Lineage (NCBI taxonomy): Bacteria > Bacillati > Bacillota > Bacilli > Caryophanales > Paenibacillaceae > Paenibacillus > Paenibacillus sp. Negev47. The sequence continues at coordinate 4,566,215 of NZ_CM177754.1, read as the reverse complement.
TTCCTTTGCGCTGACTCTGGATCGAATCATTCTCCAATAGGCTGTCAGGTTCATTTGAGTCAAGCGAATCCATCGTTTTGAAAGAATCCAACGTAGATTTGCTTGTCGCGGAACTTTCCAATTCAGATACACGCAATTTCAATTGCTTGTTCTCGCGTTGCAGTCTGTATTGGCGAAAGATGCCATATGAACCTACAATAATGCCACCGATCAGGGTACAACCGAGAATCAGCAAGATCAGCGGGATTTGTACCGTGTTAAATAACAGGTTGACTTGTACGGAATCCACATTAATAACCGCAAAGATTCCCGTGAGCAGTGCAAAAACAAGACCTGCTATGAGTGCCCATTGCATTTTCATGGTGTTGCCTCCTTGTTGAACAATTGAGAACTAGATATGCATTACCCCTATTCGGGTATGTTGCATCTTGCAATGATGATAAAATCCCCTGCCCAAACGGGCAAGGGATGCAGATCACATGGAAAGACAACTTTATTTGGTTAGTTGCTCCATCTGTTCAATCAATTCCTTGAACACACTCATAGCTTCACGAATTGGCTGTGGTGTAGACATATCCACACCGGCTTTTTTCAGGATGTTGATGGAGTAATCACTGCCACCGCTCTTCAGGAAACCAAGATAACGGTCAACAGCCGGTTGGCCTTCTTCCAGGATTTGCTTGGAGAAGCTTGTCGCTGCAGAGAAGCCTGTAGCATATTTGTAAACGTAGAAGCTGTTGTAGAAGTGGGGAATACGAGCCCATTCCATCTCAATATCTTTGTCGACAGCCATGCCTTCTCCGTGATATTTCACGTTCAGATCATAATAGATCTCGGATAACAATTGTGGTGTTAATGCGTCACCTTGTTCTGCACGCTCATGAATAATTTTCTCGAATTCAGCAAACATGGTTTGACGGAATACGGTAGTACGGAATTGATCGGCATAATAGGTCAACAGATACAATTTTTCCTTTGGATCTGTTGATTTGTTAAGCAGATAATCCATCAGCAACGCTTCATTGGTTGTGGATGCAACCTCAGCCAGGAAGATGGTGTACTGTGCATCACGATAAGGAAGTGTTGTATCCGAATAATGTGAATGCAGAGCGTGACCCATTTCATGTGCCAGTGTGAACATACTGTTCAGGTTATCTTTGTGATTCAACAAGACATATGGGTGAGTACCGTAAGCGCCCCAGGCGTATGCACCTGAACGTTTATTTTCGTTCTCATATATATCGATCCAGCGGTTATCATATCCTGTTTGCAATGCGTCCGCATAGTCTTTGCCGAGAGGCTTCAGGCCTTCTTTGACGGTTTGTTTGGCTTCTTCATAAGTAATATCCATTTTGTACTCATCTACGAGTGGAGCGAACAGATCGTACATGTGCAATTGATCCACACCAAGCAACTTTTTGCGGAGGTCCATATAACGATGCAACAACGGAAGGCTCTCGTGAATGGTATCAACCAGATTCGTATACACATCCGTTGGGATGTTATCTCCATAGAGAGACATTTCCATCACGGAAGGATATTTACGAACATTAGCATAGAACATATTTTTGGTTACATTAGCATTCAGTGCAGCCGCAATTGTGTTCTTCTGTTTGGCATAAGTTTCGTATACGGCTTTGAAGGCACGTTCGCGAACTTCACGATTAGGGTTCTCCAGGAACTGAATGTAGCTGCCATGTGTCAGCTCGACTTCGTTCCCGTGTTCATCCTTGATTCGAGGGAACTTGAGATCAGCGTTATTCAGCATGCTAAAGATCGTCTGTGGTGCTTGTGAAAGGTTGCCAACTTGTGCAAGCAGAGCTTCTTCCGTTTGGCTAAGAACATGCGCTTTTTCCCGCTTCATCTCTTCCAGCGTAAATGTATAAGCAGAGAGTTTCTCGTTAGCAATGAATGCGTCCAACTGGTCATCTGGCAGGGAGAGAATCTCCGGTGTAACAAAAGAAAGTGCTTCACCAACCCGTACGCCTAATTTCTGGGCTTTTTGGGACAGGTTTTGATATGTAGGATTAGCTGTGTCTTCATCTTGATGCATACGTGCGTACACAAAGAGGCGTTCTATTTTGAGGCTGATCTCATCTTCGAATTCGAAGCAAGATTTGAGTACATCAGGTTGACCCAGTTTGCCTTGAAATTCGGAGGCCTTCTTGGTCAAAGACGATACTTCTTCATATTCTTGATCCCAGGCTTTCTGATCGACAAATAAATCTTCCAGTTTCCAGCTATGCTCGGCTGGCACCTCGGAACGTTTCAATAATTGACTCATGGAAATCCTCCTTTGATCATCTGATGAATGTATGGACAAAGCTGCCTTCGTCGCGCTCGCCTGTGCGGAGAGGGACGAAGGAATCAGACTAAGTACCAGGATAACAGATAGCGATTTCTGATATTTCAACGGCCTTCCTCCTTACGATACGAATAATCTCGTATAGTATGACCTTAGGCACTTTGAAATATTTGAGAATCAGTGTCCCTTGTGATTACGCTCCCATGTTATACAGGAAATAAACGATCAGGAAAAAGGCGAAACAAATGAGCAGGGTGGCAATAAGGGCCATTCCCCGTCTCAATCGATCCGGGATGGAATTGCGCCCCAGAATAAGCACAATTCCAAGGGAGAAGGCAAGGATGATAAAGATGACGACATTGCTTGAGTCAAGCTGCATGGGTTAGACCCCTTTGAAGGCAGCCATCAATTGTCGCCATTCTTCCTCACGGTTCTCAAAATCTGCTTTTGGGAAACGGCGTTCAGCCCAGTGCATTAATGCAGGACGGCTAAGGAAAGTATGGCATTCTTCGCCCCACTCTTCCGAAATTTCTCGCAGTACGAGATATTTGCCTTGAACTTCTACGGTCATCATATTCCACTTGTCTGTTTTGTATATTTCATGTTTTTTTATCATAGGTAGTCTCCAAACTAACGGTTTTGGTAAAATGATACCGTACCCTACGATTCAAAGCAAATTTTTTCGACATTTATGGAAAGATAAATTGCAAAATGGAAGCCCATACAGTATAATAAGGGTATTCGCCATAGATGGCGATATTTTTAGGAGGTTTTTCATTTGAAAGGTACAGTTAAATGGTTTAACGCAGAAAAAGGCTATGGCTTTATTTCAGTTGAAGGCGGCGAGGACGTATTCGTACATTTCTCCGCAATTCAAGGAGACGGCTTCAAAACATTGGAAGAAGGTCAAGCGGTAGAATTCGAAATCACTGATGGAAACCGTGGTCCTCAAGCAGCTAACGTAAACAAACTGTAAGAATTGTTCCGGTCAACGGATTTCTTATACATGATAAATTTATAGCTGAATACAAGAACCCAAGCACAGTCCCCTTCAAAGGTGGCTGTGCTTTTTTGATTCTTATATTTCCCGGTGTAATATCGGGGACCATAACTTCAAACCGAAACCGATCAGGGCAGCCAGGGAAAAAGCCATCGCGGTGAGATAGAAGGTTTGTCTGCCTGCATGTTCCAGAAGCAGTCCGCCCAACGTTCCACTAAGCAGCCCTGAAGCACTGGACCACACGATGGTGAATAAAGCCATACCAGTAGCTCTGTAACTGTCTGGAACAAGTCGAATGATATAGCGGACCGCCGTAACGTAGAAAATACCGAAGGTAACGCTATGCATCGTCTGAATTGCAACGACTGCTGCAGGTGTATCGGATATGGACATGAGAAGCAAACGAACCGTATACATCAGTGCAGCAAAAGCAATTAGAGGCAGTTCTTTATAACGGTTTCCATACTTGCTAAGCAGCAGGAATATGGGAATTTCACTTACAGAAGAAATCAGCAAAGACCAGCCAATCAGCCCCTCACTGGCACCCAGCTCTTTCAGCGTGATGGTAAGAAACGCTTCGTTCATCCGATGTCCCATGGCAAGCAAAAATACACAACCAAAAAAGGTGAGTACATCTCTGCGTTTCAAAATAGCCCATAGCCCCGATAGATCCATTTTGCTACTACTCCCCGAAGGCTGATCTTTTAATTGAAAACTGATCAATAATGTAGTGGCAGCAAGACCGACGCAAAGCCAGATCGTCCATCCTGGACCAAAAGATCCGAGGAAATACCCGATACTTAAAGCGAAGAAGGCATACCCGATCGATCCGAAGACTCGAATGGAAGTGAAGTTTCGGCCGTACTTGCTGGCCGTTGTAATGGCCATCGTATCAGAGAGCGGATAGACCGGATAATAGAAAAAGTAAAACAGGGTCACGAGTACAAATACCTGACCGAAAGTCGTTGCATTGGCGAGCATGATACCTGTGATCAATTGACCACCAAGCAGAATGATCATCACTTTGCGTACCGTCTGGTAGCGGTCGCTGGCCATGCTCCAGAACATATTGGAGAACACGGAGATGAGGGGGCCGATCCCGTAAAGGTAACCGATCTCCGCCCGGCTAAAGCCCAGATGACTAAAGTAAAGTTGGAAGTAGGATACCACCAGAACGGTGGAACCGAAGATGGTGAACATGAGAGCCCGCAGCCAGTTCTGATCCGGGCGGGCGTTGTTACTTAATTTCATGATGAGATACTCCAATCTTGATAACGTTCAGTGAATTTATTACCCTTTCAGGGATGGTGATTTACCGGCTTTCGGCACGGACATCGTAGGTTCTTGCTGCGTGCGCCGGATGACGAGCCAGACTATGATAAGTTCGGCAAGCAGGCCAAGGGATTGGGCTACAGCTCCGATCATGCCGTTCCACGCAGGGAAAATACTAACAAGTATAAGCAGCACGATTACCGTGCAGATTGCATTCGCGGTTTGCGAACGAAACATCGTTTTCGTCTGACCACGAAGCAAAATGATACCATTGCTAAAATCCAGAAAAGGGAAGATCAGCGGAAATAAGACGAACGCACGCAGTGTCCATAAACTTTGTTCCAACAGTTCGCCCTGAACGCTCATGACATTCTCGAATACCCATGGTCCCAAGGGTGTATAGGCAATCGACACCGTCATTGCAAACGGAATAAATCCGGTGACAAGCGCAAATTTTCGTACCAGTTTGGCGTCCACAAGGTAAAAATTAAGCACGATCTGATGGATGTATGTAAAGAAGCTTAGCATCAACTGCATCAGACTGCTTGCTATGGCAAAGGAAGAAATGGCTAGTGCGATCCCGGTCGTTTTGCCAAGTACGATGTTAATGACCGGTCCTATAAACAGCGCTACAAAGCTGGAGAGCAGCAGCGGCTTATAAAAGCGAAATACGTCTCCCTTGCTCTCGACGGGATGATGTTCAAGTTTGGCTGGCATCTTGCGCTTGATGCTATTTCCTTCCAAAAAGCTGACCAGCGCTTCAATCATCATGCCCGCAGCAAAAATGATAGCGCCTACACGTCCACTGTCAATGCTGTCTGTATATATGAAATACAGGGATAGTCCATACATGCCGGCTAAACGGAATACCATACCGATGGTTAACCACTTGGTTCGGTTATTCGTAATGATGATTCCCTGATAGATGTTGCGGATCACTGAAAATATACTCACATACATGAGAATTTCATATACGTCGATGACTTTGTTCAGCAGATCTGGACTTACACCAAACAGGTATTTGAATACCCCGGTACCCACGGGAGAATAAACGATGAGAAAACCGATGAGAAGCACACAGGCAAGAAATATTTTGGTCACAAACGTGAGGGCCTGAAAAGAAAGGCGATCGCGAACCAGTGCGGAACAGGTTTGCCGCAGCAGGGTGGAGGGGCGTTCCGTCAGGGTCAGCAAGCTACCGGCGATGGCATAGCTGGCGATGACCGTCTCGGGATGAGCGGAACGTGCTAACGTGCTGTTTATGATGACGTGAGAGATGGTGACGAGAGAGGCGGAAATGCCAAGTGGCACAAAAAAAGAAAATAACCGTCTCCACGAAAGTGATTCACTTGACGACATGTCAACGACTCCTTTAATGGATGAAATACGCCTAGTATATCACAAAGCTTTGGCTGCGGATGCGATTTTTTGTGCGGAATATGCGGTAGATCATTTGTACAATTAAGGGGATCATATTATAATAGGAATGGTTAAAAATCGCTCTAATACGTATTCAACCAAGTGGAGGCACATTTATTTTGAGCCAATCAAATCGAAAACGTCATCAATATCCGCGTGGACCGCTGGCATTGATGAGAGGGGTGTACAAATACACCATTCCGGAAACACGGAAGGCACTGAGTGGATGGCGTGCACAAGCTGAGGTGATTCCGAATGAGGAATTGCGTACGCAAGCACTTGCCAGTCTGAGGGATAAGCAGTTTCACTGTGAAGGTGGAACCGTCTACGCTTTAGCTGATTTGCCCAACAGGCACATTCTGATTCCTCTGATCGTTTCATATCAAACTATTAGTGATTATTTGGACAATCTGTGTGACCGCAGCACCTCGATGGACCCGAATGACTTTCGTCTTCTCCATCAATCTATGCTTGATGCGGTAGATCCCGAAGCAACTCCCGTCAACTATTATGCCCTCCGTGAGGAGCAGGATGACGGTGGATATCTGCGGAATCTGGTGACCACATGTCAGGAACTGACCCGTCAGTTGCCAGGCTATGCGTCCGCCAAGCCCCAAATTCAGGATCTGGCAGGCCTATACACGGACCTGCAGGTATATAAGCATATCAAGCCGGAACTGAGAGAAACGGCACTGCTCGAATGGTGGTCGGAGCATCGTCATCGCACACCTCAGTTTCGTTGGAACGAATTTGCTGCTGCAACTGGCTCTACACTGGGCGTTTTCATGCTGTTTCTGGCTGCGAGTGACGATCAGTTGACTGAAGAGCAAGCGGCCTCGATCCACACGGCCTATTTCCCACATGTATGCGCATTGCACATTATGCTCGATTATTTAATTGATCAGGATGAGGACCGCATCGGGGGAGATCTCAACTTCTGCAACTATTATGAGAATGTAGAGACAATGCTGGACCGAATTGCTTTTATTGTGGAAATGGCACGCAGTGATGTGCAGAAGATCCCGGGAAGCTCCTTTCACCGGATGATCATCGAAGGACTGATTGCCATTTACCTGTCTGATCCCAAAGTCAGCGAACAGCAGGAAGTTCGCGTAGTGTCCAAACGTCTGATGAAGAATAGTCCGATGACTAGAATATTTTTCTTCATTTTCAGCCGCTGGGTAAGGAAGACTATGTAAGTCAGGTGTATTGTTGCGGAGCCTGAAGTGAAACTAGAGGAGGAAGAAACATCATGACAGCAGTAAAGAAAATCGCAGTATTAACGAGCGGTGGTGATTCACAGGGGATGAACGCGGCTGTTCGTTCGGTTGTTCGCAGTGGACTGTTCCACGGTCTCGAAGTATACGGAGTCCAACGTGGATACCAGGGTCTTTTGAATAATGATATTTTCCCAATGGATTTGCGCAGTGTAGGGGATATTATCCAACGTGGGGGAACGGTTCTTCAATCGGCACGATGCAAGGAGTTCTACACCGCTGAAGGTCAGCAAAAAGGTGCGGACATTCTGCGTGCGCGTGGCATTGACGGTCTGGTTGTTATCGGTGGGGATGGTTCCTACAACGGAGCGAACAAACTGAGCAAGCTCGGCATTAATACCATGGGTCTGCCAGGAACGATTGATAACGACGTTTCGTTCACCGATTACACCATCGGATTCGATACAGCTGTAAGTGTAGTGGTGGATGCGGTGAACAAATTGCGTGATACGATGTCTTCACACGAACGTTCTTCCATCGTTGAAGTTATGGGTCGCCACTGTGGGGATATCGCCCTGCATGCCGGACTTGCTTCAGGTGCTGAAACGATTCTTGTGCCGGAAGTTCCGTTTGACATGGACGAAGTGGCAGACCGTATGAAAGCTAACTTTGCACACGGCAAACGTCACAGTATTATCATCGTTGCTGAAGGCGTGGGCAAGGGTGAGGATGTAGCAAAAGAACTGATGGAACGTTGCCCGACGTATGAGCCGCGTGTAACCGTTCTGGGTCACATTCAGCGTGGGGGTACGCCTACACCTTTCGACCGTAACCTGGCAAGTCGTCTGGGCGACTTTGCTGTTCGTAGCCTGATTGCAGGCGAAACAGACAAAGGTTGTGGCATTATCAAGGGTGAACTTACCCTGACGGATATTGATAAAGTGGTTAACACGAAAAAAGATTTCGATATGGAAACGTACGAGCTTGCACAACGTTTGTCCCAATAATTCCATTCATAAACAAAGAGCACAATTCCGCATTGACGAGGATTGTGCTCTTTTTATTATTTTCCAAAGTAAGTGTGTTATATCGATACTACGCCTTACCGAGTGCAGCTTGTTTTTGTACCAGGAAGAGTCTCCAGAGAAGCGCTGTTGCTCCTACAGCTAGGCCGGCAATAAGTCCGATCCAATATCCAAAGGCGCCGAGTGAAGTATACGTAGCTGTGAGATAACCTACAGGCAAACCGATGATCCAATACGCTACGAACGTAATGATCAGTGCCGGATTAACATCTTTGTAGCCACGCAGTGCTCCTTGGGTTGGTGTGGCAATTGCATCCGAGATCTGAAAGAAGATGGCATAGATGAGGAAATGCTGCGTAAGTGCAATGACCTCCCGATCGTTAGAATATACGCCTGCAATCTGTTCTCCAAACACAATTAACACGATGGCTGTAAGCAGTGAGAGCCCGATGGCGCCACCAATTCCAAGCAGGCTGTATTGTTTAGCGTCTTTCAGACGTCCTGCACCTGCCTCAAAGCCCACAAGGATGGTAAGAGCCATACATATGCTCACAGGCAACATGTAGAGCGTAGAAGCGAAATTCAGTGCCGCCTGATGGGCGGCAATCGTTGTAGTGTCAAAACGGCTCATCATTAAAGTCACAGCGGCAAAGATGGATGTTTCGAAAAAAGTCGCGAATCCGATGGGTACCCCGATTTTGAGTAACTCTTTCCACTTGGCCAAGGATACACGGGTCCACTGACGGAAAATGCCATATTGGGCGAAAGGTTCAACCCGGTGGACAAAAAAGAGACTAATGAGAAAGATCAGCCAGTATGTACATGCTGTAGCGACACCGGCACCGACACCGCCCAATTGGGGAAAACCCCAGCGGCCGAATATCAGCAGATAATTCAGTAAGATGTTAACGGGGAGGGAAACCAACGTAATGAACATGGTAGTCCGTGTCTGGCCAAGTGCATCCATGAAGCTGCGCAGCACCGTATATCCGAAGAGCGGGATAATGCCAAAAGCGAGTGCGCACAAAAAATAGAAGGCGACTTGGGCAACCCGGGGTTCCAAAGGCATACCATTCAGTATAGGGCCAAGTAATAACGCCCCGGCTCCGATAACGACGAGGCTGACCGCAATCCCGAGATACAATGCCTGTATGACGTTATATCCGATCTGGTCATTACGTTTGGAACCTAGCAGATGGGAAACGACAGGTGTTATACCGATCAGAATCCCGCTTAGTCCAGTTTGAACTGGCATCCACAGACTTGTACCGATCGCGACTCCTGCAAGGTCGGCTGGTGAAAACTTGCCTGACATATTTGTGTCGAAGAACGACATGGCAGAGAGGGCGATTTGAGTGGTGAAGATGGGCAAAAATATAATCAGGAATTGCTTCACTTTCTGTGAAAAGCTTGTTGTGTTCATGTTCACTGGCAGTGCCTCGCTATTCTTAAGAGATGTCATCCAAGTGTCATATATGGACAGCTATACATTGTAGTGGATATTTTGCGTTTTGAATAGGGACAGAACCAGAGGGGAGGCACACCGAGAAAAATGAGCACCCAAAAAACCTCGCTCCGCTTCAGGCGGAACGAGGTTGGATGAATACAAAATATGCAAGAGTGCGGATTACTTATATTGTACACCTGACGTATATCGGTTGGAGGCATTCCAGAGCAGATATTCATGCACATCCATGTCCTTCATCGCTCTGATCTGGTCTTCCACTTGTTTCTTGCCATACTTGATATAATGTCCACTGCCCAGCCAACTTGCTGTGAAATCCTGGATCCACGGGCGAATGACAGGTTTAAGCTCCTTAGTTGGGTCCAGTTTCTTATGCGTGTCTACCATCGAGCCCTTGATGGTCGTGTAAGGATCTTTGTCAGGGTCCTTCACCCCATACCAGCCAGTTGAATAGTGACTAGGGTATACCATCGGTGAGATGACATCCACATTTTCGGATATTTTAACAAAATCCTGTCCAATGCCTTCAGCCGCAGGTACGGAAGCTGCATAACCGAAAATATCAACCGAGACACGCACACCTAAAGGTGCCAGTTCCTTGCGTGCATATTGCACGAATTCAGCGACAACATCGACACGGGACTTTTCAGATTTGGTATATTTCAGCACATCGGCACGAGTTTCGAAGCCTTCTGGGAAACGAACGTAGTCAAATTGAATCTCTTTGAATCCAAGTTTGGCCGCTTCCTTGGCAATCTCAATATTATAGTCCCATACTTCCTTGCTGTAGGGATTCACGAAGCTGTCGCCTTTGCCATTGGACCAAACCGATCCATCCTTGTTGCGGAAGGAAAGCTCCGGATTCTTCTTCGCAAGAATCGTGTCTTTAAATACAACGACACGTGCGATCGGGTAGACGTCGTGTTTTTGCAATCGTTTCATCAAGGCATCGATATCCCGAATAAAAGGCTGGGACTTGCCCATTTTCTGCAGTGCTTTGTTTTCTGTGGGATAAGTTATGTATCCGAGATCGTCTTTGATATCAATGACCATGGCATTCAGTTCCGTATTGTCTGTCAGATCAAGTAATTCTTTCATGCGTGCGCCGCCGGCACTGTAGGCCGTTACATAGATACCTTTGACCACGGGGGCATCAGGTTGTGGGTCAATTTTAGCAGGTGGATTATCGGCATCAATAACAACCTGTTCTTTTTGAGATTGGATAATTGCGGTGTTAAAACTGTTGGTTAACGATTGAAACTGAGGATTTCCCTGATCTGCCACTGCCGGGGTACCACCAAAGCTTCCAAAGGCCATAGCCAGTAAAGCCCAAAACATGTTCATTCATTTCCACTCCCTTATGTGCATTCCATGTATGAATTATACATTAAAGCCTCCGGGCTTTTAACCATATTAATCAAGTAATGAAACACATGGAAAAAAATGAAAACCGCTTCCTGCGGAGGAAATCCCCTGCAAGAAGCGGCGTAATCAATCTAAAAAAAATTATTGAATGTAAATCTCATTTTGATGCTCACAAATACTGTACTGAATGATTTCCATTGCATCTCCCTGTTCCAGGATGCCCAGCCCATCCCGGAGGACAATCAGCGAGTCGAGTTCATTCGGTTTCAAGAAAGGGAGCATTTCCGGGCACCATCTGTTGACAATCTCAAACAGTTTTACCGTTTCCATATCCACATTAATCACCCTTTCCTACTCGAATTCCAAAATGGTAAGTCATTCGGCGCGATTCGGGAAAGCTTATGGTCTGTGAAATTGAAGGGTTGAACCTGCTATACAACATATTTAGGAGCCGTACACCGTTATTATACCACAATGTTATGAATTGTTAACCGTACAGGTGACTCAACTTCTGCGGAATGAGCCCATAACTCCAACCGTTTCCACGATGTTAACAAAAGCGTTTGGATCGGTCTCCTTGATAATACGTTTGATTTCAACCAGCTCGTAACGGGTGGTAACGGTCATTAACATGTCCTTTTCAATATCCGTGTAAGCCCCTTGAGTCTTGATCTTTGTAACTCCGCGAGGCCGAACGAGCAACTTCTTCAACATGGATTCGGTTTCGTTTGTAATAATGTACAGGGTTACTTTGACATGACTGATGTGGATCAGATCAAGCACTTTGCCTGTAATATAGATGGATACCATGGAGGCCAGGGCTGTATTCCAGTTATCACTCAGGTATCCGGCGAGCATAATGATCGAACCGTTCATGCCGGCCATCACTGTACCAATTGGGAAATCCCGCTTACGCGTGAAAATGGAACCGACAATGTCCAGTCCGCCAGTCGAACCGCCGACTCTGAAGGAAACACCAGTGCCCAGTCCAATAAGTACACCACCGAATACTGAGCTTAACAAAGGATCTGTAGCCACAGCAAAAACCGGCAGAAGCGCAATGAACCAGGAAGTGGCTGCTACCGAGAGAATACTTAATGTAATGAAGCGTCGTCCAAGAATAAACCAACCTGCAATAAGCAGGGGAATGTTGAGAACAAAATACATTATACTAAGATTCAAAGTCGTAAAATAACCCAGAAGCATTGAAATACCGGATACCCCGCCGCTTAAAAGCTGATGGGGAACCAAAAACCAGTTAAAGCCGCAGGCAATAGCTGCAGCACCCAAAATGATCACTAAAGAGTGCCAAATTATTTTGGGCAATTTAATCACCTCATTTATATTTAAAACCAGATTGCTGGTAATCTTGAATTGTTTTGTGATATAATAATTTGTGGATATTCTTGAGTAGGAAACTTTTCCTAAATGGAACAATAAAAATTTGAAATGTTTCAAACACATGTATGTAGTTTTAGTCTTATGTTGGGGACACATTCATCGAATTATAATCATTCATGAAAATAATTCGGCCAGTTGGGACACCCTATAAATATTAACGCTACTTAAGAATACAGACAACAAAGTGGATTGTCCACCATGTCCACCATATAAAAGGAGCATGAATAATTTTGACAAATTTAAATTTCACAGATTTCAATCTTGAACCACTGGTGCTGCAAGCCATCACTGAGCTCGGGTTTGAAGAAGCAACACCGATCCAATCCAAAGCGATTCCTTTGGCACTCGAAGGCAGAGACTTGATTGGCCAAGCTCAAACAGGTACGGGTAAAACAGCTGCATTCGGTATTCCGTTGATCAGCAAAATCTCTAAAAGTGACGAAAAAATCCGCGCCCTCATTATGGCACCTACACGTGAACTTGCAATTCAAGTTGCTGAAGAGATCGAAAAACTCACTCGCTTCAAAGGTCTGCGCTCCCTGCCAATCTACGGCGGACAAGATATCGTTCGTCAAATCCGTGCACTGAAAAGAAAACCACAGATCATCATTGGTACACCTGGACGTCTCCTTGACCACATCAACCGCAAAACAATCAAACTTGATGATGTACAAACTGTTGTGTTGGATGAAGCAGATGAAATGCTCGACATGGGTTTCATGGAGGATATTCAATCCATCCTGAAACAAGTTCCAGACGAGCGCCAAACAATGCTGTTCTCAGCAACAATGCCTCCTAACATTCAAAAATTGGCACAACAATTCTTGAACAATCCTGAGCACATTTCTGTGATTCCGAAACATGTTAGTGCACCATTGATTGACCAATCCTATATCGAAGTACCTGAGCGTCAAAAATTCGAAGCGTTGAGCCGTTTGTTGGATATGGAATCTCCTGAACTGGCGATCGTATTCGGACGTACAAAACGTCGTGTTGACGAATTGGCTGAAGCTTTGCAAAAACGTGGATATTCTGCAGACGGTCTTCATGGTGACTTGTCCCAGAATCAACGTGATGCGGTAATGCGTAAGTTCCGTGACGGCAGCATTGACGTACTCGTTGCAACAGACGTGGCTGCACGTGGTCTCGACGTATCTGGCGTAACTCACGTAGTGAACTTTGACCTTCCGCAAGATCCGGAGAGCTATGTTCACCGTATCGGTCGTACAGGTCGTGCGGGTAAAGAGGGTGCTGCTTGGTCCTTCGTTACACCGCGTGAGATCGATCACTTGCACTTCATCGAGCGTGTAACACGTCACCGTATTCCACGTAAACCACTGCCAACAATGGCAGAAGCGGTTGAAGGCAAACAACGTTTGACAGCAGAGCGCTTGCTGGAAATCGTACAATCAGGCGAACTGAATGAATACAAAGGTATTGCGATTCAAATGCTTGAGCAATATGATTCTGTTCAACTGTTGTCGGCTGCACTGAAGCTCCTGACAGGTGACAAAAAAGATGCTCAAGTTGATCTGACTCCTGAAGATCCGATCCGTGCGAAACGTCGTAAACCGGATGTTCGCTCTGGCGGACGTAAACCATCGGGTTACAGCGGTAACCGCACAAGTGGTAGCGGCGGCAGTGGTGGTGGTTACAACCGCGATCGCAACAGCAGTGGTGGCGGACGTGGTGGCTACAACCGTGATCGTAACAGCGGCAGCAGCACTGGCGGTGGAAGCAGAGAAGGTGGTTACAACCGTGACCGCAAACCGCGTCCAAGCAGCAACGAAGGACGTCGTCCAGCGAAAGATTCTTCTTTCGAGTAATATAAACGTGTGAACTGGAAAATGGAGCGGGCGACTGCTCCATTTTTTTATTTTCAAAATTACTGCGCCAATTTTTGTTCACTGCCAAACGCGCTAGTAAGGACAATGCTGATCTCTTTTCGGGAAGTACTGGCTTTTCCTATCTATAATAAGGTATATTAATATTAGACTTCAGGTAATACGCAAGGCTGCGGAGGAGGAGAAATGTTTGGAATTTAAAGGAGCTATGGGTGGGATCTACCGGCTTACAGAGTGGATCACGAGACTGGCCGCAACCAATCTGTTGTGGGCTATTTGTTCGTCTCCGTTCTTGTTTTTCTTGATTATGAAACTGCTCGTAATGCAGCAGAACCTCGCAAACGAATCATTGCAAATGAACTGGGCTATAGCCATTGTGGCACCGCTTACACTGTTCCCGGCGACTTCGGCGCTGTTTACGGTTGTTCGTAAATGGAATATGGGCGATACGGATGTACCGATCTTCCGTACTTTCTTTGTAGGTTACAAGGAAAACTACAAGCAAAGTTTGCTTGGGGGCATTTTTTACACACTGCTGTTCGCGATTATGTATCTGGATTATACGGTGTACATGACGCAGTTCCGTAATATGCAGCTCGTGGGAATCATCATGCTAGTACTGCTTCTCTTGTTATTTGTATCGCTCTTTAACTTTTTCTCGATGGTTGTACACTATCATATGTCCATCGGACTCATTATCAAAAACGCGGTATTGCTTACGCTGATCAGACCTTTCCGTGTATTCTCCACATTGCTGGGAAGCGGATTGCTGTTCTACATTGGTTTCCGTTATCCGGTCTTGTTCATCTTCTTCATCATCAGTATCATCGCCTGGTTTGCTTTCTTTAACTTCTATGCAACCTTCAACAAAATGCAGGAGCAGATGGAGAAGATGCAGTTGAAGAAGGAAGAGGAGGAAGCTGCTGCGCTGGCTGAGAAATCAGCAGAGAACGGTGAAGCATCTGAACCATCAGACGACAAAAACATTACACTGCAAAAATAAAACATCATGGATCGCCATTTACTTTTTACACAGTTAGGGATATAATAATTGTACATCCTGCGATGTACGTTTCGGTTATTCGTTGTTTTGAACCAATGATGACGTCTTCGGGAGATCAACACAGAATGTTGCTGAAAAGCCCTGTCTATACGACATGGGGACTTCAAAAAGCATTTTTGCGGTCACCCACCTGCCAAGCAGGTTCATAAGACAATGTAGCCGGACGGCATAGGCGGGTTCCTAATTTTTCATGTACAGCACCCTGACTTTTCCTCTATTGAAGGAATTTCAGGGTGTTTTTATGTTGTAGTGAATGTATTTGAATGGTTTTGCGATAAATATGATGCTTACCCTTTTGTTACTACTTGAACAATGTTACACTAAGATACATAAATGGAACGGTTACATTCAAAGGAGGAAGGGTCTTGACCTTAAAGAGAACGCTCGTCGGTATCATCCGCAGCATGGAGGGGACCAGCGATCGAGCCAAGGATCCCAAATTAAAAACACGGTATTATAACTTATCCAAAGACAGAGCCTGGGAAGAGGTTTCTTCGACACTCAAAAAGATACCGGGTTATAAAGTGCTGCACGAAGTGCCTTCTGTTGGAGAAGTTATACTGGAGAAGCGGACTACCTTTGGACGGACGATGGATATTACAGTTTCCATTATCTCGGTAAGTCCTGTTCGTAGTGCAGTGGATATGTATTCAGCTTCCCGTGGTTCGCTTGGAGACTTGGGCTCTAACTATCGCACGATCATGAACTTATTCTCTGTACTGGATAAGAAGCTAAGCAAGTATAAAGCAAATGATTGAAATAGATGATGAATTACAAAAAGCGAGTGAAGGTTAACCTTCCTCGCTTTTGTTCTGAACGTGTGATGACTTCTACAGCAATGCTTTGACAGCAGCAATCGCTTGTTCGAAGTTAGGGGAGTCTGTCATTTCAGGCAGATACTCCACATATGTAATCCGGTCTTCGGCATCCAAAACAAAAATGGAGCGCATATCCAACTGGAATTCTTTGATCAGAACGCCGTAGTCTTCACCGAAAGAACGTGTTTTGTAATCTGACAATGTTACTACGCGGTCAACACCGGCTGCTCCGCACCAACGTGCTTGAGCGAACGGAAGGTCAACGCTTACTGTCAAGACAACAACATTGTCTCCGAGCTCTCCGGCTTCAACATTGAAACGACGAGTTTGCGCATCGCATACGCCAGTATCCAGGGAAGGAACAACGCTGATTAATTTGATTTTGCCTGCGAAGTCTTTCAAGGATGCATCTTCAACCAGGTTCTTGCTAAGTGTGAAATCGGGTGCTTGATCGCCCACCTTCAGTTCGGGTCCGATCAATGTAATAGGGTTACCTTTAAAAGTGGCTGCGCCTGTACGTTCTTGTGCCATAATAATGTTCCTCCTTATAAATTGGTGATCCGTGCCAAAATCCATTATAATCTTTTATGAAAGGCATTGTCCAATTCGGACATGTACCATTACGATGGATCAGAGATGTAATTCCGATCTGAACAGGGTGGAGTGAAAGAAGAAATTTATGATATTTATTCGCTATGAGAACTGGAAAGGTTATTTGAAGTATTTCCCTTTGACGTCGATTTTTTTAATTGCCAATGTAGTGATGTTTATTGTGTTAACGGTAAATGGTGGTTCAACGAACAATATGGTGCTGCTGAAATTCGGGGCACTTACGAATTATGAACTGTTCGCTTCGGAGTGGTGGCGCTACATTACATCCATCTTCCTGCATGCGGGCTTCAGTCATTTATTGTTTAACAGCTTTGCGTTAATCGTATTTGCACCACCGATGGAACGGTTGCTCGGGTCGGTAAGATATGGTGTATTGTACCTGGGCGGTGGCGTGTTGGGTAATATTCTTGCTGTTGCGTGGTATAACTCGGTTGGCAGCATTACCATCTCGGTGGGTGCTTCAGGAGCGATATATGCCGTCTACGGTGCCTTCCTGTATGTAGCCCTGTTCCAGCGCACCATGATGGATGAGGCTTCGCGCAAAACGATGTACACTTTGCTGGTGTTCGGGATTGTATTCTCCTTCGCCATGTCGGGTATCAACTGGATGGCTCATCTCGGCGGATTGTTGGGTGGATTCTTTATTTATGGACTGTTAATCAGATTGTGGAAACCCCGCAGCTTAAAGCGGTAGTCAGAACGTTCTCAAGATGGAATGCAATCAAGGATAAGTAGGGTATAACAGATTGGAGCGATCAGGCGAGTGGAATTAAGACAGTTGCATTACTTTTTGAAAGTGGCACAGAAGGAACATGTAACACAAGCTGCTGAAGAGTTGCATGTGGCGCAGTCAGCGGTGAGTCGTCAGATTCATCAGTTGGAAGAAGAACTGGGCGTGGACCTTTTTATGCAAAAGGGACGAAACCTGCAGTTGACTGCAGTGGGACAGCTTTTTTGTAAACGAATTGAAGGCATATTGAAAGATCTGGACAAGGCAGTGGGGGAAGTTCATGAGTTTCTTGACCCGGAGCATGGGGAGATTCGAATTGGATTTCCGCATAGCCTGGGGATTCATCTCATTCCTTCCGTTGTGGCTGCTTTCCGTCAGCGCTACCCCAACGTGAAATTTAGATTCAAACAGGGGATGTTTCCTACACTCATTCGTGATGTGTTATCAGGAGAGGTAGATTTGGCATTCATTTCTCCTTTTCCGGAGAAACACGATCAAGTGGATGGCGATATTGTACTCACGGAAGAGTTACATGCCATCCTTCCTCCGAATCATCCGTTAGCTGGTGAGGAGACGATTGCGCTCGAACAACTCAAGGATGACAAGTTCGTGTTGTTCAGTAAAGGATATTCTCTTCGTCCTATTGTGTGGCATGCCTGTCTGGAAGCTGGCTTTACACCCAAGATCGCTTTTGAAGGTGAAGAGACCGATACCATCCGGGGGTTGGTCGCTGCGGGCATGGGGGTCAGTCTGTTGCCTGAGATGGCGTTATTCCAGACCAACCCGTTGCAACCGGCACATGTGGCCATCTCTCATCCCAAAGTAACACGCACCATCGGGTTAATTCACCGCGCGGATGACAAACTGCCGCTGGTTGCCCAGTCCTTTCGTTCATTTTTGCTTCATTACTTCGGTTTACAACAAAACAATACCCCATCCGATTAACGGTGGGGTATTGTTTTTGTATGATTAGTTTTACAATTAATCGCGGCTGTTGAAGATTCCGATGTAACGAATCAGTTCAAGCAGTGAGATCAGCGCTGCAGCGACGTAAGTCAAGGCTGCGGCATTCAGAACTTTAGCAACACCTTTTTCTTCTTCATTACGGATGTAACCTTCGGATACCATAATCTCTCTTGCGCGATTGCTGGCGTTGAACTCAACCGGTAATGTGATGAGTTGGAACGCAACAGTTACGGAGAAGAAGATGATACCGATACCTACAAGGTTCATTGCATTGAAGAGGAATCCTGCAATCAACAGGAACGGAGCCAATCCGGATGCAAAGTTCACAATTGGGAAGATCCGGTGACGCAGTGCCAGCATGGGATAACTTTCTTTATGCTGAATGGCGTGGCCAACTTCGTGACACGCTACCGAAACAGCTGAGATTGAGTTTTCGTAATATACTGGTTCCGATAAGCGTACAACCCGATTGATCGGATCATAGTGATCAGAGAGTGTGCCGCGTACAGGCTCAATTGGAACATCATGCAGACCGTTAGCGTCGAGCATCTGGCGAGCGGCATCGTAGCCGGTGATTCCATTCTGGTTCGGTACCTCCGACCAACGTCTGAAAGTACCTTTAACGCGAAATTGCGCCCATAAAGAGAGCAAAAAGGCGATAATGATCAATACGAACATACCGTTATTAAAACTCATTTTCATTCCTCCGCTTTCTAATAATAAGCTACATCATGGTGTTCTCAAGCAAGATTTTCAGTGCCTCCATTGTCCCGGCACTTTTGGTGAGTAGTCCTGCCATCATCTTGCGTGCTTGTACAGGTTTCATCTCCCCAAGTAGCGGTTTGAGTTCGTTAACCTCTCGCTCAAGTTGTTGCACATGAAGCTCCAATGTTGTCAATTTGCTGGCAACTTGTTCTTCCGTGCTAACCAGACGCCACTTCTCAAGAGATTGCTTAATCTCGTCGAGACTATACTTCTCTTGTTTCATCTGTACAATACGTTCAAGCCTGGTTAAAGTTTCATTACTATAGAGACGATAATTTTTTTGTGTACGTTCTTCGGGAAAGATCAGTCCAAGCTTCGTGTAATAATCAATCGTCCGTTCACTAACACCGGCGGTCTTGGCAAGTTCGCCAATCCGAAAAAGTTTCATATCCCCAATGATATTCACCTCGCTTGCAAGTTCAAATGTAGGGAATTGTAGTTTCCAACGAATGTATATACTACGCCCAATTTTTCTTACTAATAAGTATGATACATGATCTTTAACCGTACAGTCAAACGTTATGCTTTGGTAATCGACGTGTTTCATTTCTATATCTATGTGCTCATAGAATGTGAATATGTACTTAAGTGCAAGAAAAAGACGCATGACTTTATTCCCAGAAATATTTTTCAGTTTTGATGAAAATACTCTTGTCAACTTTCCTCTCTTCTGCTTATAATGACATTAAGAGTTTCACAATATGTGAAGAAACTTAACATAAGAGGGAGTGGGGTACATGAGAAAGAAATGGTTAGTTTCGGTGTTAGTAATGCTTACTTTGTTCGCTTTTCCGGTCAGTGCATTCGCAGCTGCGGAGGGGCCAACTAACATTGAACTTCAAAGTGGATTGAACTCAGCCTTTACGTTTCTGGCTGTAGTGCTAGTGTTCTTGATGCAAGGGGGATTTGCTTTACTAGAAGCGGGTTCAACACGAATGAAGAATGCAGGACACATTGCGGGTAAGACCATCCTGACATTGGGAATTTCAGTTATTGCCTTCTGGGCTTTGGGCTTCGGTCTTGGTTTCGGTAATGGTAACAGCTTCTTTGGAACAACAGGATTCTTCCTGAGCGGTGACAAGATGGCTGCTTCCTTCGAATCATTGGCTTTCTCCGATGTTCCTCTGACTGTTAAATTCGTATTCCACCTCGCTTTTGCGGCGGTATCTCTGGCCATTGCCTGCGGTGGTATGGCTGAACGTGCAAAAATGAGCGTATATATTGTATTCGGTACACTTTATACCATTATAATGTATCCGGTTGTTGCTCACTGGGTATGGGGCGGCGGCTGGTTGGCTGAGCTGGGAATGCAAGACTTTGCAGGATCGACAGTTGTTCACTTGACTGGTGCGACTGCAGCATTGGTAGCTACCATCTTGTTGAAACCACGTATTGGTAAATACAACAAAGACGGCAAACCTAACATCATTCCAGGTCACAACCAAGTCTATTCCGTACTCGGGGTAATTATCCTCTGGATTGGTTGGTTCGGATTCAACCCAGGTAGTACTTTAACTGCTTTGGACGATGGATTCTTTGGTTATGTTGCATTGACTACTAACGTAGCTGCTGCAGCTGGTGGTGTTGCTGCACTGTTGATTTCATGGGCAGTTCTTGGCAAGTCCGATATTCCTAGCATGTTGAACGGTGTGCTTGCGGCGCTCGTTGCAATTACAGGTGCTTGTGCCTTCGTTGAACCTTGGGCAGCTCTGGTTATCGGTGCTTTGGCTGGTGTTATCACATTCTTCACAGCACAGTACTTCGATCGTAAAGGAATTGACGATCCAATCTACGCTTTCTCCGTACACGGTGTTGCTGGTATGTGGGGAGCAATTTCCACAGGTTTGTTCGCTACACCAGAACTGGCTGAACATGCGGGTGTAGGTCAAGCGGGTCTGTTCTATGGCGGTGGATTCCACCAATTGGGCGTACAGCTTCTCGGTCTGGCAGGTGCCTTTGCCTTCGTACTGGTAATGTCCTTCATTATTCTGGGCGGAATGAAAGCGATCATGGGCATCCGTGTTACTGAAGAAGAAGAAACAATGGGTCTGGATATCAGTGAGCACGGTACTTACGGATACCCTGAACAAATGAAAAATGTAGATTCCAAATCCAATGGTGGTACGTTCAGCTCCTGAGGTGAATAATGCTGAAACATGCTTCAAGGAGGCTGGACATGATGGAACCCATCTCGTATACAAACTATTCCTGGTCTCATGAGGGAATCGATGGCGCGATGTCTTCTCAAGGACTGCGCCAGGCACGTGTGATATTACAGAACGAGCTCCAGGAATTGTTGTCCGCTTCCTTGTCGCCGATCGAGTGGTACCAAACGGTAAATGAACTGCATGACCGGATTGCACGGAAAGCAGTAGAGTTATGCATTCAGGGGATGGTTGAGGAAGGCTTCGGCCAACCTCCCGTCCCCTATGCCTTTATCGTATTTGGCAGTTCCGGCAGGGAAGAAGCAACGTTGTGGAGCGATCAGGATAATGGCATGATTATTAGCGATACTCCGCATGAAGGCAAAGAGGCGTATTTTGCCGAGCTTGGACAGCGAATAACGGATATATTGGAAGAAGTTGGTTATGCCAAGTGTGAAGGCAAAGTGATGTGCTCGGAGCCACTTTGGAGAAAAACGCTGGAATCATGGAAGCAACAATTAGCAGATTGGAGCTCGGATCTGAATTGGGAGCCAGTTCGTAATCTGATCATCGCTTCAGACATGCGTTTTGTTGCAGGAGAGCGTAGTCTGGCAGAGGAATGGATCACGAGTTTTTATGACCAATTTAGACTGGTTCCTGAACTTTCGGATGCAGTTCTTCGCAATACGGTTAAACATAAAGCTACATTAAATGTACTTGGACGAGTGGTTACAGAGCGATTCGGTGAACATGCAGGCGGATTTGATGTCAAGTATGGTTTGTACATTCCGCTGGTGAACAGTGCCCGTTATTTGGCTTTGCAACATGGGATTAAGGAGTCATCTACGTTAAAAAGAATGGAGAGACTGACTTCGCTTGAAGCTGTTCCGTTTACAGTACTGGATGCCTGTCAGCGGGCCTTCACAGCCGCTCTGAAGCTTCGGAGAAGTACGCCGGTTGCCATCCAGCAGGGCTTGCAGCAGAGCAGTGGATTCCTGGATGAGAAACAGATGAAACAGAAGCAGATACATTATGAGCTCAGGGATACGCTTGGGTTGGTCCGACGAGTACATCGTGCTTTGCAAAGACAGTTGCGTTTTGCAGAAAGGAGACGTCCATGAGAGAGCCGGTAAGGGGCAATACAGGATTCTGGAATTCGCTGCGTCAGGGAGGGGTTCCTTCCGCCATCGCTTCCATCATGGGAGCCCCTACGGCGCAACACATGGCGTTTATCCGTTCCATGATGAGGGAGCAGCGCAGACCCGAGGTGCTGCATACTCCCTTGAATGAGCTGGATGCCGTTGTATTTGATCTGGAAACGACGGGCTTCTCTCCTCAGCATGGGGATGAGATTATCTCATTTGGTGCAGTTCGTATACATGGTGGTGTAGTGCTGGAAGGAGAACAGTTCTATACGGTGGTGCAGTCCAAGACTGCGGTTCCGGAACATATTACTGAACTTACAGGTATTACACAGCAGATGACGCTGGACGCACCAACGTTGCTGGAGGGATTGCATGATTTCATGTCTTTTGTAGGCGGAAATGTTCTGATTGCACACGCGAGTGCGCATGACCGAGCCTTTCTGAATGCAGCTCTTTGGCGGACTTCAAAAGTAAGGCTGACGCATCGTCTAATCGATACGATGATGTTGGCCCGCTGGCTTGAACCAAGCAGGCCGGGGTATGGTCTGGATGAATTACTGGAATCCAGAGGTATTCCGATCTATGGACGTCATCATGCGTTGGAAGATTCAAAAATGACTGCACAGTTATGGTCTTGCTATCTGGAGGACATGACTCGTAAAAATGTGGAAACTTTGGGTGATCTGTATACCCAGTTAAGTCACGCATAATGGAACGGGAAGCAAATTGTACGAAGGAACAATCTCTTGAGACTGGTTGTGTTGTACCTTCGAGGATTCAATCTGATAACCGTTCAGTTGCATGTGAGATCTCAATCCGGTTGCAAGGTCAGGTGAGCCGATGAGGTACATCTGAAGCAAACCGGCGAAGGCCGGAAGAGCTTGCATGTCCTCTAAGGAAGGAACAGGCTTTGTATGCGGATGAGAATGGAAGATGCCAATGAGCTTAGGTTCGGAGAATATGCACCGAATCCATTCGGCATCGTCCAGTGCAAAATGGTGCAGCGGGTCAGGTGCTACGTTACGAATGGGCTGAAACCGACTGATTCGTATGCCGCCCGCTGCGGTTTCACCCAGCATAACCCCGCAGGCTTCTTGCGGTAGCGAAAGGAACATGTGCTTTGACATCTCTTGTTCTACGGAAGAAGGGATGTAGAAGACGTTTTGCTGCCCGTGAAGTGCTGCCATTTGTATTCACCCCTCTCTCTTTGGCTCCTGCTTAGGCAGGAGTCCTTTTTCATTTTATTTTGTGTGATCCGGATTGTAAAATTTTAAAGGAAAAGGGTACAATATTAAAGAGAACATTTGGAATCATGTTCTGGTGAACTGTTATTTAGAGTGATTAACATTTAGCATGCACAAAAATTACGGTTTCAGTTTCAATATGCTAATTATATAAAAGGGTGGCGGGTTATGAAACGAAACATATACATACTCCTTGGTGTTGTCTTGCTGGTTGGTATTGCACTGGCCCAGAATGCGGGTGACGGTATTGCTGCCGTATTTAAGCAGGAAGAACCCATGCCTACAGAGACGGGACCGCGTGCGGGTCTTCTGGCGCCTGCCTTTACTCTGACAGCAATGGATGGGAAGACGTACAGTGTCGGGGGCGCGAAAGATAAGGCCACGTTCGTCAGTTTCTGGGCATCCTGGTGTGAGCCGTGTAAACAGGAAGCTCCCGAGCTGAATAGAATGGCTGCGAAATACAAGGATAAGCTTGATCTGTATGGGGTTAATGTAACATCTTACGATAAACTCAAAGATGCCAAAGCTTTTGTGGATGAGTACCAACTGACGTTCCCTATCCCCTTGGACGAGAAGGGGACAGTGTATGCCCAATACAATGGGGTGGCTTTTCCGACGAATGTTCTGATTGACTCCAGAGGAGTTATACAGGAGATTATCTTGGGAATTTTGCCCGAAAAAGAGTTGGAACGTAAGATTAAAGAGCTTGTAGCAAATTAATGTTCACTAAAAAAGGAAGCCTCTGCATCCATGAATCATGGGTACGAAGGCTTCCTTTTTATTTTCCGGGAAATAAGCGTTAAGAGGTTGTTCAAAAATTCCGCTTTTTTGAACATGTACTTTAGTGGTTGCTTAACCCGTGAGCAGGAATAGGAAGTATGCCTGGCTCATCCTGCAATTTTTCCTGAAGCAACGCATAGCGGAAACTGTGCACAAGAGCTTCCCAACTTGCTTCAATCACGTTCTCGGATACACCAACGGTGTTCCATGTGTTTTGGGTGTTCTTGGATTCGATCAATACACGAACTTTGGCAGCTGTGGCATCCTTCTCATCCAGTACACGTACTTTGTAGTCTGAGAGGTGCATGTTGGCAAGTGAAGGGAAGTATTGGACCAACGCTTTCCGAAGCGCGTTATCGAGTGCGTTGACCGGACCGTTTCCTTCAGCAGCGGTATAGACACTTGTTCCAGCCACGTTAAGTTTGACAAAGGCTTCAGAAACAACGGATTTCCCCGCCGTTTTCTCCACAAGCATTTTGAATGATTCAAAAGTGAACAATTCTTTCATGTCGCCGTTTGCTTCACGAATCAACAATTCGAGCGAGGCATCTGCGCCTTCGAACTGGTAACCCTGATGCTCCAAGTCTTTGATTTTCTCAATAATCTGACGTGAATTGGCACTGTTTGGATCGAACTCAAGACCCAATTCCTGTGCTTTGGACACAATGTTACTCTGTCCAGCAAGCTCCGAGACCAGCACACGCTGTTTGTTACCGACGAGTTCAGGCACAATATGTTCGTAGGTGCGTGAATCCCGCAGGATCGCAGAGACGTGAATACCGCCTTTGTGAGCAAAAGCGGCATTACCGACATATGGCTGATTAATCGGCATATTTACATTGGCAATCTCGCTTACATATCTGGCGACGTTCGTAAGCTGTCTCATGGAATCTTCCGTAACACATTCATAGCCAAGCTTCAGCTGCAAGTTCGGAATGATGGACGCAAGATTTGCGTTACCGCAACGCTCTCCATAACCGTTCATCGTTCCTTGAACCTGACGGGCTCCTGCTTGTACAGCGCTTAGTGTGTTGGCAACAGCAAGTTCGCAATCATTATGTGTATGGATACCGAGATGTGCATGAGGCAGGCTTCTGTGCAGTGCAGACACGATCTCGTGTACCTCGTTCGGCATGGTTCCACCGTTCGTATCACACATGACGAGCCAGTCCGCTCCGGCCTCGTGAGCCTTGGTCAAAACCGCTTGAGCATACTCCGGGTTATGTTTGAATCCGTCAAAGAAGTGCTCTGCATCGAAGATCACTTCCATACCATTCTGTTTCAGATAGGCAATGGAATCATAGATCATGGACAGATTCTCTTCCAGTGTAGTCTGCAAAGCGGTATGCACATGGAAGTCCCATGATTTACCGACCAAGGTAGCAGCCTGTGCACCAGATTCGATCATGCGCTTCAGGTTGGCGTCTTCACTAGCGATGCTGCCTTTACGGCGTGTGCTACCAAAAGCAACAACCTTTGCGTTCAGGTTCAATTCCTTGACTCTTTTGAAAAACTCAATGTCCTTGGTGTTGCTGCCGGGAATTCCGCCTTCAATATAATGGACACCCAGGTCATCAAGCTTCTTGGCAATTTTGAGTTTGTCGTCTGCCGATAAGCTGACACCCTCCCCTTGTGTGCCGTCACGTAAAGTCGTATCGAAGATGGAAATGGCCTTTGACATGAAGATCCTCCTTTGAGATAAAGCGCTTTTTTAAAAGTTTTGGATTGTTAGTTAAGAAAAGCTGTTAAGTACGTTAGTGGACGAATCCTTCGATTCAGCAACGCTACACTGTGTTAAACTCGATGCGCTGATTTGTCCTAAAGTCGTCAATTTGTATAATTAATTATTATAGCACCATTATAGCCAAATGCTACATAGAAATCGCAGTTTCATGTAACAATTATCGGATTTTAGAGCGAAAAAGGGGAAGTCATTCATAATTCGAATGTGTGTTATAATCTATTATTAAGGCTTAATTGAAATAAATGGAAGAAAAGGAGGGTTGATTTTGACTTTTTTATGGGGAAATACGATTATTACCCTGATCACTTTGATTCTTGTTGTAAGTGTAGGTTGGCTGATTATTCGGTCTCTGATCAGATCTCACAGAAAATAAAATCACGTGACTGAATTTACATAGTGGTTTTGATATACTATAGAAGAAAGAAATTCGTTTCAATAACTAGTGTGCATGAAAGGGCGGGAGTTCATGATGTCTTCAGACGGCAATCCTCCAGCGAATGTGGATCAATATTACCCTACAGCCGGACGGGTGATTCTGCATGTGGATATGAATGCTTTCTACTGCTCTGTACATGAAGCCGAGGAACCCGATCTATATAGAGGAAAAGCAACGGCCGTTGCGGGTAGCAGTGAACTACGCAAGGGTGTAATCGTAACCTGCTCATATGCCGCTCGTAACCGGGGCATCTCAACAGGTATGGTTGTACACCAAGCGATGAAAAAGTGCCCTGATCTCATTGTGATTCGTCCTGATTTTCATCTCTATCGCAAATATTCAAGAGAATTCATGCAAATTGCGTATAGTTATACGCCTCAACTTGAGGCGACGTCCATTGATGAGTGTTATCTTGATATTACAGGCTCAAGGCAATTCGGGAATCCGATGGAGATTGCGGAGAGCATTCAGCGTAGAATCAAGGATGAATTGGGGCTGCCTTGTTCCATTGGGATTGCACCCAACAAACTATTGGCGAAAATGGCTTCAGATCTGAAAAAACCAAATGGTATCTCCATTTTGCGTATGAGGGATGTACCCCGGATTCTCTGGCACAGGCCATGTAACGAGATGTTTGGCATTGGTAAAAAATCGGCTGAAAAGCTGAAAAAACTGGGCATTGAGACGATTGGTCAATTGGCTAAATCGGATGAGAACATGTTGACTGAACTATTCGGAGTCAATGGAGCATGGCTCAAAAATTCTGCAAACGGCATTAACCATTCCGCGGTTCACGCTGAACGGGAAGCCAATAAATCCATTGGACATACGACCACTTTACCAGCGGATGTAGCGGATATGAACGATATACATCGTGTATTCCTCAATATAAGTGACCAGGTAGCCAGAAGATTGCGCAAGCACGAAATGCTCAGCCAGGGTATTCAGATTACCATTCGGACACCAGATATGAAAACGATCACCCGATCACGTCTAATGGAAGTTCCTACGGAGGATGCAACGGTCATCTATCGTGAAGCCTGTAAACTATTTGAGAAGCATTGGGGTAGTGGCAAACCTGTACGCATGCTGGGTGTGACGCTTCAAAACTTGATTCCAAGAGAAGAATCCGCTGTACAGATGGACTTGTTCGAATATGAGCAGAAGCCCAAGAAGGACAATCTGATTCGAATTATGGATCAGTTACGCGATAAGTTTGGTGAGAATGCCGTTGTGACCGCAGGTATGCTTGGGGACGATCCTTCCGTGCTGCTTCGCAATCATAAAGTGCGGGGGACTTCCCTGCAAAAAGATAATTTGCAAAGTCTTGATTGAATAGGGGATAATAGAGACTTGTGGTTGCAAAATGATTTGTAATTATTCTTGCTTTGGTTTAATATGTTTCTAGATAAAAACACTGTACGTTTCGAATTTTAGGAGGAGAGAATGTAAATGAGTAAATATACTTGGGTTGAAAAAGACACATGCATCGCATGTGGTGCTTGTGGAGCAACGGCTCCTGACATCTACGATTACGATGATGAAGGTTTGGCAGAAGTTATCTTTGACGGCGATGCTAACCATGGTGTTAAAGCTATTCCAGACGACTTGTTTGACGATATGCAGGATGCATGCGACGGCTGCCCTACAGATTCCATCAAAGTAGCGGACGAGCCTTTCAATAAAGAGGGCTAAGTATTTCTCACATGAACACTGAGCACTTTCTCTTGTCTTTACGACAAGGGAAGGTGCTTTTTTTGTCTCCGATTATTGTCGAAACCCCTTTTCCCACCGGGTACTGAAGTCCTATGGATTCATCGACTGGTTATGCCGATATATAATGTTATACGGAAAAAGGCGAAATAGTGGAGGATCGGATGCAAAATACTCATCTAAGAACATATGTCAAGAAACATCCCGACAATAAAATGGCCTGGTATCTACTTGGAAAGGAGTACTTGGGCGAAGGACAGGAGGCTAAAGCCAACTATTGTTTTCAGCAAGCGGGCGAGGTTTACGAAGCATTTGAACGTAGTAAAGCTCCTGCTGACATCTGGGTGGACTATCAGGAGAAATTGGTGGAGATGTCTGAGCAAAAGGAGAAAAAACTACGTAGACGCAAAATGTGGCTTACGTTGTTAATGCTGCTTGTTCTGGCAGGTCTGCCACCTGCGGATGCTCCGGGTTTCAGTCGTGAAGCAGTCGATGCACTGTCATCTGCACTGGAATCCACGGATGACATGCCTGACCCTGTAGCAGCGGATCAGCAGGATGGGACTGCAGCCATTCCGCCAAGTAATGTGTTCACTGCTGCAGCATTTGGTGGAGGCAACCATGGCGAGGCTGCGCTCGCTGCTGCCTGGTCGGGGTCTGGTCCGAAAGTAGAGACTTCGGCTGTACTGGGGATGCAAACTTCGGATGATTGGTCTTTATGGAAGCGAAATATGCCTGTGAAATACATTGTGCAGACCAATACAAGCGGGAAATTAACTGCACAGAGTTATGATGCCGAGCAGTGTAACTGTAAACCTCCTGAAGTGATGCCGAAAATCAAAAAGATGGCCTTGGCGTGGACCGCCAAGCAAGAAGCCGCTGCATCATTATCGAGCGCAATCGTTGCCTATCGCAAACAAAAGGGCGCCTGGCCCAAGAGCGTAACGCAATTGGCCCAGCCATTTCCGAATAATATTTTGGGAGAGACTGCACCGGGTATGACAGAGATGTTTCCAAAGCTGTTAGCCGTGCATCAAGGAAAGGCACAGGAAGGAGAGGGCGATCCGAGTGGGAAAGAGAGCGGTCCGACAACTTCAAATTCCCCTCAAGGCAAAAATGCCGCTTTTGCGGATACGCTTGGTGGTAAGCCTTTTTTGCAGGAACCGCTTGAGATTGTCATTGATAAGGATAAACATAAACTTGCTTTGATCAGTGGGAACACCATAGTTCGTATGTATGACGTGGGACTTGGTGGTAATCGAACACCGGAGGGAGCATTTGTTATTACAGATAAAGTGGTCAATCCAAATGGTCGCTCGAACGGTGAGTTCGGAAGCAGGGGCATGCAGCTCTCGGATACGAATTATGCCATCCATGGGACCAACGAGCCGGACAGTATCGGACTGGATGAGTCCCTTGGATGTGTGAGAATGCGCACAGGAGATGTAGAAGAGTTATTCGCTCTTGCTCCGCAAGGCACTCCAGTACGCATCGGAGAAGATGTGCTGCCAGATCTAACGCTTGTTCCAGAAGCGAAACAGCGTTATCAACATACACTTGTTCCGAAACAAAATAATCCGAGCAAAACGTATCACTGGCTGAACTGACCTGCTTGATATGTAGAATGAGATGCAATCAGCCTGAATCATCTACATGTTGGCAATAATGATAAGAGCTCCAATGATGATGATCAAGCCGCCTACACTGGCTGCTGTCCATGCAATGGCTTTGCGATTCACTTCTTCTTTCTTTTGCTGTAGCGCAGGTGGTTTACGTTTGGGAGCCATGAGTTATTCCTCCTTATTGGAATAGGACTGGTGTAGAGTAACCATGCTCTCATTGTAAAGAATTCAACTCGCCATTTCCAGTAGGCGGGTGGATTTCTTGTGAGCATTTTGTATTATTCGATTTGTGCTGTCTATGCGCAAACTACTTTCCTTTTTAATAAGAAACGGATAGACTTGAGTGTAGAGTGTTTTTTACATATGAAAAGACGGCAAACGGCTTTTTGGCGTACCGGACCAGAACGGAGTGAGTGATTTGTTATACAGAAGTCTTGCTAAACCTTTGTTATTCAAAATGGACCCTGAACAGGCCCATCATCTGATTATTGGCGGCCTTAGTGGCATGGGCAGCATCCGTCCAGTTCCTTCCGGACTGCGTGTGATGTATGGTGTTCGTGAAACGTCGGATCTGGCTGTTGACATGTTCGGTTGTCATTTTCCTACACCTGTTGGTCTGGCTGCGGGCCTGGACAAAAACGGACAGGCTGTAACGGGCTTTTCTTCCATTGGATTTGGATTCATGGAAGTGGGTACCGTGACGCCACTTGCGCAGCCAGGTAACGATCAGCCACGGCTGTTCCGCTTGCCTCCAGATGAGGCTTTGGTGAACCGGATGGGCTTCAACAATCTCGGTGCGAAAGCTATGGCAGGCGAGTTGGCACGTCTTCAGGATCGCCGCATTCCGGTGGCTGTTAACATCGGCAAGAATAAGGCAACGTCTAATGAGGAAGCTCACCTGGACTATTCGAAGTGCATTCAGGCGCTATACGATTATGCGGATCTGTTCGTGGTCAATATTAGTTCACCAAATACACCGGATTTGCGTAATCTGCAACATGGGAATGAATTGAAGGAACTGCTCGCTGCGGTCATGAACGAGATGAACGTGCAGCATGCACGAGCGGGTGGGGCGATCAAATCGGTACTGGTGAAAATCGCACCGGATGTGAACGATCAGGAGCTTGAATATATGGTTCGCACGATTGCGGATAGTGGCGTTGCGGGCATTATTGCAACGAACACAACGATCAGCCGCACAGGACTTTCTCACCAACATGCGAAGGAAACTGGGGGTCTGAGCGGTAAACCTCTGCGTGAGCGTTCAACGGAAATTATTCGCCAGATCTATCGTCAGACCGAAGGGAAACTTCCGATTATCGGTTCAGGTGGCATTTTCACAAGTGAGGATGCATACGAGAAAATTAAAGCTGGAGCAAGCCTGGTCGAAATATATACAGCATTGATCTATGAAGGACCTGAGGTGAATCGGCGTATTCATGCCGGACTGCGTGAGTTACTGCGCAAGGACGGTTATCGTCATATCTCTGAAGCAGTTGGTGCGGAGCATCGTTGAGAAGGATTGTGCATCCTCGGAATGAAAATATAGAAGCATGGAAGAGCGTAAAATGGTTCGGGACTCTTCCCCCCACCAAACATCATGTATAATGGAATAGAACAGGGGACGCTATAGAGACAGGAGGCATAAGCATGGACGGTAGAGACTGGGGTACATTTTTACTTCCTTATGAACAAGCGGTAGAGGAATTGAAAGTCAAGTTTAAGACAATGCGGGCGGAGCTGAAGAAACGGGAAGAGTATGCCCCGATTGAATTTGTTACCGGTCGTGTCAAAAAAATATCCAGTATTTTGGAGAAATCCAGACGACTGAATGTGTCGCTTGATGACGTGGAAACAGGCATTGAGGATATTGCAGGTATCCGCATCATGTGCCAGTTCGTGGATGATATCCGTCGGGTTGCCGAGTACATTCGGGGCCGCAAGGATCTCACGGTTTTAATTGAGAAAGATTATATTACGAATTTCAAAGAGAGCGGCTATCGCAGCTTCCATATGATTATTGAGTATCCCGTTCAGACGGCTCTGGGACAAAAGAAAGTATTGGCCGAGATACAGATCCGAACGCTTGCCATGAATTTCTGGGCTACCATTGAACATTCTCTGAGTTACAAGTTTCGGGAGGGTTTACCGGATGACATGCGCGCCAGACTGAAAAAGACGGCTGAGGCCGCTTTTGTACTGGATAACGAGATGTCAGCGATTCGTTTGCAGATCCTGGAGGCACAGAAGGCCTTTGAGGATGATTCCAATATCGTGTCAAGAACATTGAATATTATTCATCAATTATACTTCTACCATCTTGTCAGTGAAGCGATTGAGGCACAGAAGCGCTTTAACGATTGCTGGGAACAACACGACATGGAAGGACTCAAAGACTTGCTGGATGACGTGAAAGAACTTCTGAACAACGCCAGAAAGGGCGAAAATCCGGATGAGCATCTATGAGTCACTGTACATTGACTACTTAATTTACTTCAATCGGGATCAGGATTATTTCGAGTGCCATGAGGTGCTGGAAGAATTGTGGCTTGAACGGGACCGCGATTCTCTCTATAAGGGATTGTTGCAGATTGCTGTTGGTTTGTACCACTTCAGGAATGGCAATCTCCGCGGAGGCATAATGATGTTACAGAGTTCAGTTGATCTTCTGGAACCTTATCCTGATACAACTCTGGGCATTGATCTTGGGGTTTTGGTACAGGAAGTAAAGAAACTCGTGAAGGAACTGTCTGAATCCGACGCTCAGTCTGTGACTTACAGGGATTTGTCCATACGGATTATTGATGAGGCACTGGAACAGGAGATACTTAGGAGATCGCTTGAGCTGAAGCCTAATATTCCACAGCGCCGGAGTCCCACTAGAGGACGAATTTACGAAGAGAAGATGAAGGCGATGGATCAGGGCAAAAGTTGAACATAATTAACGTTAGCGTCAAAATGAGCATTCCTTGGACATGAAGTTCCATGTATATGAAACACCCCGATGATTCCTTGTAAAGGGAAAGATCGGGGTGTTTTTTGAATATTGCGTCATATTCAGATCATTGCAGATGGTATGCCTGTCCTTTATCGGAGCAATACCGGGTGACAGCAGTATCTTACTGCGGTTAGTGTCGATATTGAACTATCCGTTAGCTTGCCGAAGGAGTGGAACTGCCTTTGTATTTTTGGAAAAATTGTTTGTAATCGTCCAGCGTATAGCCTTGGTCACTGCCATTCTCTTGCAGTCCGCCAACCATACGGTCCTTCTCGACACCAGCCTCATAGTATACGAGTGTAGGCGTGAATTCGATGTTGTAATCCGTCCATCCAGCTTCGAATTCGCGCAGATTGAACTGCGGAAGCTCGATGCCTTCACTGTCAACCAGCGGCATCAACTGTGGTGTAGTGGCACGGCAGTGTGAGCAGTCGGAAGCGAAGAAGTAAACAAAGAAGCTATCTTTGTTATCGATTTTTGCTTTGAGATCAGCGGGCACAATAATTTGTTGATAATTGGGATCGCTAAGCAACTCCCTTGTAGCTGGATTAAGCTTGGAGGCAGCGATGCCATAAGCATTCTCTACCGTATCCATCTGTTTCTTGGATTGCTGGTCTACGACAACCAGTGCTGCAATCATAATGATTAAAATACCCAGGAAAATAAGGATCGCAGCACTTTTCTTTTTCTTCTTGGATTTCATTGGACATCCCCCATCGATCATATCGAAATATAGTTTTGGCAAAAATAAAGGTTGGGATAATATGCATAAACACCCGAATTTTTGCTCAGAAATCAATCTACTTGCCATTATACTACATTACACGCTGTAGTGGAATAGATACGATATGATAGGAAAGCACAGTCTGGATATGATAAAATAAAACGATAATGCAATCTTACCAAGACAGGATGAGTGGGAATATGGGTGTAAAGCTACCTTTGATATTTGCCGAGCGAATGAAAAGTTTGCTTGGCGATGAGTTTGAACAATTTATGAAATCTTATGAGCAGTCTCCCCATGCGGGGCTGAGAGTGAATACGTTGAAAATATCGATGGAGGAATTCGATGAGATTGCTCCGTTTGATCTAAGATCAATTCCGTGGTGTGAGACAGGGTTCTATGTACCACATGGTGTTAAACCGGGTCTGCACCCTTATTATCATGCAGGTCTGTATTATATACAGGAACCAAGTGCTATGGCTCCCGTTGAATTATTGCAAGTGGAACCTGGAGATCGTGTGCTTGATCTGTGTGCAGCTCCGGGAGGAAAGACGACACAAATTGCAGCAAAGCTGCAAGGCAAGGGTGTACTTGTCACGAACGATATCCATGCTGAACGTACCAAAGCGTTGGCCAAGAATGTGGAATTGTACGGGGTGCGAAATGCCGTTGTACTGAATGAGTCGCCCGAGCGGATCGCGAATGCGTTTCCTCATTATTTTGACAAAGTATTAATTGATGCACCTTGTTCAGGTGAAGGCATGTTCCGCAAAGATGAAGACATGGTGAAATCGTGGGAACATCATTCAGTGGATAAATGTGTGATAATGCAGCGCGATATTCTCGAAACTGCGGCACGATTGCTGGCCCCGGGAGGAACAATCGTATATTCCACATGTACCTTTGCGCCGGAGGAAAATGAAGCGATGATTGCAGAGTTCCTGAATGTAAACCGTGATTTCGTTGTAGTGGACATTCCAGAAGAGACAGGATTCGCTCCAGGACGTCCAGAATGGGTGCGTCAGATGATGCCTGAGAAGGCAGAAGAGACGAAAGCTGTGCTGGATCAAACGCGTGGTACCGCAAGATTGTGGCCTCACCTTTTGGAAGGAGAAGGGCATTATGTCTCTGTACTACAGCATCGTGTAGGGCAAGGATCAGTAAAAGATCAACCGGGAGTAGTTAAAGAAGGAGCAATGGAGTGTGGACAGGTCGCGGATGTGTCCAGGATTGAAGCAGAGGGGAACCAGGATCACTCTATTGCTGCTTCTTCAATTGCTATGACCAAGGCTGATCGTAAAAAAGAGCGTTTGATGCGAATCGAATCCAGAGCGTCCCATGACAGACAGACCGGTGACGGCAAGAATCCGGGTAGGCATGGCAAGAAAGGCAAAGATCACGGTGGTCGAAAGTCGGACCGGGGTAAGGGACGCGGAGCGGATCAGGCGAGTATTGACCCGGTTGAGATCTACACTCAGTTTATGAAAGAACAACTGGAGGTTGAGCTCGTCGGAGAAACGGTATGTTACGGAGATCGTGTGTATCAATCGCCAGTTGGGGCAGCCCGGTTGGAGGGACTGAAAGTCATTCGTCCAGGCTGGTTTATGGGCACGATCAAGAATGGTCGATTTGTTCCGTCGCACCCGCTTGCGTGTGCTCTGAATGCATCGGAGGCACGGCGAAGTGTGAGTCTGTCATCCGCTGATGGCGAAGCCGTGAGGTACCTCAAGGGTGAAACGTTGAATATTGAAGAAGAACGAGTGGTGCTCAAGGCGGATACGGTTGCCAAAGGGTATGTTCTTGTATGTGTAGATGGTTATGCTGCTGGCTGGGGAAAATGGCTGGATGGTGTACTGAAGAATGAATATCCGGCAGGCTGGAGGTGGACATCGGTATGAGTGGAAAAGGCAAACAAACGTTGCGTCTGGATAAGATATTGAGTCATATGGGTGTGGGAACACGGAGTGAACTCAAAAAGATGGTGAAGCAAGGCAGAATCCATGTAGATGGCAAAGTGGTGAAGGACAGCGGTGTGCAGGTGAATCCGGAGGTTAACGTCATCGAGGCTGATGGGGAGCGAATTGTGTATCGGGAGATGATCTATCTGATGCTGCATAAACCTCCAGGTGTCGTGTCTGCTACCGAGGATAACAGAGATAAGACGGTGCTGGACTTGCTCCGGAAAGAGGATCGGGTCTTCAATCCGTTTCCTGTTGGACGACTGGATAAGGATACGGAAGGACTACTCATTCTTACCAATGATGGTCCACTTGCGCATGATCTGTTATCTCCACGCAAGCATGTGCCCAAAACCTATGAAGCCCGTGTACTGGGGAATGTGGATGAAGAGGATGTGCAACGTTTCAAAGCCGGGATTCAGCTGGATGATGGATACGAGACATTACCTGCGGAGCTGACAATACTTGGTCAGGAAGAGACGGAAGAAGGCACGATATCGTTGATCTCGCTTGTTATTCACGAAGGGAAATTTCATCAGGTAAAACGCATGTTTCAGGCGGTAGGCAAACGTGTGATTTATCTGAAACGCGTAGCCATGGGTGACTTGGAACTGGCTTCCGATCTTGCTATCGGAAGCTATCGTGAACTAACCGCAGAAGAGCTGAACCTTCTGCGGAAGTGAAGCTCCCGTCCTTCGCGAAGCGGAGCAGGGAGTTGTGGAGGGGAGCGAAGCCCCAAAACTAGGCGCCGCAGGCGAGAAAGCTCCCGCCCTTTGCGAAGCGGTGCAGGGAGTGGTGAAGGGAAGCGAAGCCCCGAAACTAGCCGCCGCAGGCGAGAAAGCTCCCGCCCTTTGCGAAGCGGAGCAGGGAGTCGTGGAGGGGAGCGAAGCCCCGAAACTAGGCGCCGCAGGCGAGAAAGCTCCCGTCCTTCGCGAAGCGGAGCAGGGAGTCGTGAAGGGGAGCGAAGCCCCGACACTAACCGCCGCAGGCGAGAAAGCTCCCGCCCTTCACGAAGTGGAGCAGGGAGCCGGGCAGAAAGCGAAGCCTTGCCCGTAATGGTCCCGGTTAAGCTTGGGCGGGACCGCCGCTGACCAGCGGTGTGCCCGGCAACAAGCGTTCCTACGGCAACCGTCACATAGCAAGACCCGACCTCCCGCCGGTGAGCAAGACGGGAGTCCAGAGGGCAGAGCCCTCTGGGGCCCTCCCTCGGAAGGGAGGGTTTGGGTGGGTGCGACTACTAAACAGATGAGGATGAAACCAAAAATGACCATTAAATTAATTGCACTTGATGTAGATGGAACACTGCTCAATGATCATCATGAACTTACTGAATGGACTCAAGAGACCTTGATCCAAGCTTCCCGTCAGGGAGCGGAGATCGTTCTGTGTTCGGGTAGAGGTCCGGCCAACACGATTCCTTTTATGGAACAGATGGGACTTGATGGATATGTCATTACACATAATGGCGCCGTAACAGCACAGGTGGATACACGTGAAGTGGTTCATCATTTTGCATTAGATGGACAGGGACTTGAGCGCATCATCACCTACTGCCGGACCAATGGAGTGCATTTTGACATCAATACGGCTTTTGGCCTGTATGTCGATCAACCGGAAGGTTTGGGGTTGCAAGTGCGTGAGATGTACTACAACTTCATGGCAGAGCCTATGAAGCTACCCAAGTGGGTTGACATGACAGAGCCGCTGGCCAAATTCACTGCATTTGGTCCTATTGAACAGATGGATGCTGTACTGCAGGAGTGGTCTACCTGGAATCTGCCTTATTATATGACACGGAGTGGTGACTTTTTTATTGACTTGATGCATCCCGAAGCGTCCAAAGGCGCTGCGCTCAAAAGGCTTGCCGAATCGAAGGGAATCTTGCCTTCGGAGATCATGGCGATCGGTAACTACTTCAATGATATTACGATGCTGACCTTTGCAGGCAAAGGCATTGCCATGGATAACTCACCGGATGAGGTGAAAGCTGCCGCAGACGAGGTGACACTCTCCAATAATGAGCAAGGAGTGGCACACGCAATCCAAAAATATGTGTTATCCGTCTAACGTTCTGTCTGCTGATCTTAGTTCTGAAATGAATGTCTGCCTCATAATCTACCGTCCTCAGGGGCATCCTAAGAGAATAACGTTAAGAATGGAGGACAGGTTATGAAACATGAGGTGGAATTGGTTGCTGACCTGCGTACATCAGGTGGTGAAGTACAGGATGTAATGGTCAATGGACAATATGCCGGGTCACTTTTTGTGGTATACAGAGAAGGGGATCGCTTATCCGGTAGTCTTCAGATCGATGAGGAGTCTCTTCCAGATGATGTAGAAGAACGTATTGTGGAAAAAGTGCATGCCTATGTCCGATCTCTCGCGGACGCGGTGGAAGCTGCATATTATGAAGTGCTGGTCAGTTGTGGCTCATTACATTCGGTTCTGCACATGCCTGAGTCAGAGTCGTTTTGGTCATCCGAGGATATCATTTATGATGAAGAGAGCGATGACGATAAAGACAGTGTTGAAACGAAGGTCATTCCTGGTGCACAAGCCGAATCGTTTACATATGAAGATCGGGATCATGTCCTGGAGATGGAAATGATAAGCGCAGGACGCAGCATCTCAACATATCTATTTAATGATGTCGATGGACAGGAACTTGCGGAAGCTTCCTTAAAACAATATGGTGCTGACGCACAAGGCGAAATACACTGGTACGATGAGCCTGATGAGAATCAATTGGAAGCCGCGGCAGAGTTGCTGGTCAGGGAGCTGGATGAGGACATCATTGATACGATTACAATCCGCATGTGGCATCAGGGCAACGAACTTGAGACGCTAGAGTGGATACATCGCGATTTTTCCGAGGAGTATGAGGATAGCGATGAATCGGATTTGGATGAG
This sequence comes from Paenibacillus sp. Negev47, assembly GCF_058313655.1. NCBI lineage: Bacteria > Bacillati > Bacillota > Bacilli > Caryophanales > Paenibacillaceae > Paenibacillus > Paenibacillus sp. Negev47. The sequence continues at coordinate 4,527,530 of NZ_CM177754.1, read as the reverse complement.
TTGGAAGCTGCCGAAGAAACTTGTTATGTCATGCTGAAGCGTAAGGATCGGGAGTTCAGGGTATATGAGCTGTTTCTTCAGGAGCGAGGTGGATTGCCTGTGGGTACAGCAACCATAGACACTTCTCATTCTGATCTGACGGGATACATTGAATACGAGGTTCCTGGAACCAGCATGCAGCGCAAGAGTCTGGTCGAAGTGCTAATGCAGGAGTTGGACAAGGAAATGGAGTTTGATACTCTGCACCTGACGATGTTATATCGAAACCAGATTATTGATGAAGCCAGAATAGACGGGTAAAAGGCAGCTGCCTTTTACCTTTTTTTTTGTTCTCATTTTGACGAAAAATCCATTTCCCGGTATAGTACCATTAGTTTAATAGAGATCAGGAAGCGGAGGATACCATGATGCACTCATTCAGAATCAGCAGCGAATTAATTAACGATGGTTTTCAAGCGGTTCAGGCGAAGCCGGAAGATACGGAGGATGTAATGTCGCTGCTAGTGGAGACAGCCGAATGGTTACAGAGCCAAGGTTCTTCCCAATGGAACGCTTTGCTTAAAGGTGAAGATTCACATGATACGGCAGGGGCAATTCGGCGTGGAGATGTTTTTGTTTTCAAAAAAGGTGCGGACGTAGCGGGAATGGTTATCCTTATGGTTCAGCCAAGCCCGTGGGATATTCATCTCTGGGGTACCAAAGCTCACGCCGAGGATGGCGCAATCTATCTGCATCGTTTGGCAATTCGACGGAAATATGCTCAGAGCGGTCTGGGGCAGTCGATATTGCAATGGTCCAGCAGTGGCATTCAGTTTGAGGGCAAACATACGGTTCGGTTGGACTGCGGAGCGAGCAATGTGACGTTGAATGCTTTTTATGCGCGAAATGGGTATACCTTTTTGGGAGAGACAGATGGTTACAGTACATATGAGAAGCCCGTGGAGCTGCTCAGCTAAAAATTGGGCTATCTAACGAACGCGTTGCGGACAACCATAAAGATTGAAGGATCGTGGCTTTTTACTTCTGAGGGGCACAGTTCGTGAATATGTTGTATATACGACTTGGTGAACAAACAGCTGATTCAGATTAACCTGAATGAGCATAGCAGTGCAAACAGGTGATCTTCACTGGAGGCTTGCGGCGTCTAATGTAATATAGATGTTCTGGCTTCCCTATGTCATAATGGACAGTAGAGCAATACGCAGACAAGAAAGAAGATGTGCATCCATTCAAGGATGAATAATTGAGAGGGATTCTCATTTTGCATCTTTACTGAACATATGTTCTGATATATCATGAATGTATATGCATTGAAAGAACGTAAGCAAGAAAGGGGGAAACTAACGGTGAAATTGCTGCAGGCGCTTTTCTTTCCTCCGGAGCAGCCCGGAGGTGTATCCTCTATGATCCCGTATATGCAGGAGAGGTTTACAACCCCGAGGTGGGAAATGGATCTGTTCTCGTTGCCGAAACGTATTCGCAACAAGGGCAGAGAAGAAGTTCAGTTCGAAACATTCGATTGGACCGAATATCAGGACAGTCCTGTTGTCCAAAAATATATTCAAACCTATCGTGATTACCTATGGTGGACCAAACTGCGTATTCAGAAGCCCTATGATCTGATTCATGCTCACCACCCGATTGCGGGACTTGCAATGAAAACGGTTTTCCCGGATAAACCCCTCATCCAGACGATTCACTCCAGTTATGAACGCGAATTAATTCTGAATGGACGTATTGAAACGGATGGGCCAGAGCATCGATTTCTGCTTGCGATATACGGTGAGCTGGAGCATCAGGCAGAACGCCTCTTAACGGTCTCGGATTCGTTCCGTCGTTATCTGGCCCCCTACGTGAAGGACCCTGATGTCATTGGAGTGATCCCCAATGGATTCGATGAGAAGCGGTTTAAGCCAATTCCCCATGATAATGCCATACCACAGCTGGTCACGGTATGTCGGCTTGTTCCAGCGAAAGGATTGGATATTCTTTTCAGGGCTTGTGCAGAACTGAAGGGCCGAGGTCATGATTATGTGTTACATATTATTGGAGACGGGCCGATTCGTCCTGACCTGGAAGAATTAGCGCAGCGGTTGGGCATTTATAATGAGACCATTTTCTATGGTTATACACTTCACCCTGAGGAATTCATGCCATTCTTCGATATTTTTGTATTGCCTTCACGGGCAGAAGCATTTGGTTCTGTCTTTGCAGAAGCGGCTCTGAGTTGCCTGGCTCTTGTCGGCACGGATGTAGGTGGTATACCCGAACAGATCGAGAATGGTAGCAATGGGTTGCTTGTACCCGCAGAAGATCCTTCTGCGCTGGCTGAAGCGCTCGAAAAGGTAATGCTGGACCCGGCTTACCGTTATGAGCTTGCCCGTTCGGCGTGTGAAAAAGCCAAAACACATTACTCTCTCGGCAGGTCGGTGAATGAGCTGAAAAAGATGTACTTGCAGTTTCCCAGTCAAGCCTAGAAAAAAAGAGCAAAGAAGTGCAAGCCGCTGTGCGAAACAGCGGCTTTTGTTATCCTCAAGGAAAGTACGCGGGGTGACCTAGGGTCATCAACCAATTGATATTTATCAACATAATGATATACATAACCGTGAAGTTTATGTATTGTTGCGTCCACGAAAGGTGCCCGAACGGTTTAGCACTAATTTGGCAGCCCAGATTACTGCCATACTTCCAAAGATAGGGTAAAGGATGGATAGCAGGGAACTGAATCCAAACTGACTGAGTGAGTAACATAACAGCATAATGGTTAATGTAATGAAACGGGGGTGTACACGTATGTGTTGTCTGAGTTGCAGAGTCATTCCATAGATGTCTGCTACAAACGTACTGAATATTTCCATGAAAATAAGGGATACATATACGGATTGCACTGCCCATCCAAGTTGAAAGGCAATGCTGCCCATCGGAATCTCGAATTGAATGATGCCTGGCATCTGAGCCGACATGGCGAAGTGAGCTGCCATCAGCATGAAACCTACGCCAATTCCGCCGAGTACTCCGCCCCATTTGAGGACATTCCGACTGCGAATCTGGTTACCCAAGGGTACTAGTACGGCCTGGGCCAACACCAAATTAAACGAAGTATACAGCAGTGGAGACAACCACACCTGAAAAGGGCTTGAGTCTGTCGTCAGCGTTATGAATCGGAATGCACCTGGATGATGCAGGGTGCTAGTTATCATGAGCAGAGATAACAGGAGCATCATGGGCACGACGATGCTATTCATCTGAAGGATGGCCTGAATGCCGCGACCAAGAAGCAGATATGAACCTACAAGTGTGACGATCAGACCCGTCTGATAATGCAAACCCAGATGTTCAACAAACACGGAACCTGCTCCGGCAAGCATGACACTGTTCACGCCGATGAGAATGAGAAGGATCACCCATGTGATCCATTTGCCCGCTTTGTGGCCAAATAAATGTTTGTTCAAATCCTCATAAGAGCGGGAACCGGTATCGTGAGCAATGAGCATCATTTTGGTACCTAACCAGACAAAGAGTATGGTGGATAAGCCTATGGTAATGGTGGCCCATTTGCCATACTGGGTAAAAAACTGCAATATTTCCTGCCCTGTTGCAAAGCCGGCTCCGACCACCGTTCCAATGTATGTAAATGAGATCTGCAGCACCCGAAATGCCTGTTTCATGTGTTTCCCCTCTCAGGCCCCTAAATAGTTTGGACATGCGGGTGCCATGGTACAAGGTATGCTTGACCCACGAAAGTCATGACAATGGATAGCAAGCTCTGCTTGAATAGCACCTTAAGGACAGCACCCTGGCAATTTCGCTTGAACTTATAGATAGATATATGATACTTTTACCTCATAGGATAGGCTTGGGAGGTCAAATCATGGAAGTATTGAAACAACGAATTTTACAAGAAGGTGTTGTCATCTCGGACCAGGTGTTGAAGCTGGATGGTCTGTTGAACCACCAGATTGATCCTGCACTAACGATGGAGATGGGACGGGAGTTTGCTGCCCGTTTTCGTGAAAGTGGAGTGACTCGGGTAATCACGGTAGAATCCTCAGGAATTCCGGTTGCTTTTGCCGCAGCCCATGAACTTGGGGTACCGCTCGTATTCGCTCGTCGCAAAAAAACGCTTCTGGCTGATCCTGATGCTTACTGTGAACGCGTACCGTCCTTTACCAAAGGAATCGTAACCGACATTATGGTTTCCCGCGAGTTCATTCATGAGAATGACCGCATTTTGTTCATTGATGATATCATTGCTAATGGAGATGCCGCTCGTGGAGTGATCAAAATTATTGAACGTTCCGGTGCGGAACTCGTCGGATTCGGCGTTGTGGTCGAGAAATGTTTTCAGGCGGGGGCCCGCACGATTCGTGAACAGGGTATTCCGGTGGAAGCCTTGGTACGTATTCGTTCCCTGAACGATGGAACGGTACAATTTGACGATAACGAAATGTGACATTTTAAAGGAATAGGGCCTATTTTTAGAACTATGCCTTTGCATGACCGCGGATTTCATTTATAATGGGGTTATGTTAGGGAGAGGAGGCAACACCATGGGGAACCAACCGGCAACAGAACAATTTTTTATTGATAAGCTGGCGGAATCGAAAGTTCATTTTGAACGTGCCCTGGATTGTAAACATACGGAATTCGATGACCTTTATCCCTATATGATTGAACATCCTCAATTTTTCTGGTACAAACGCTATGTTGCCTGGTCAGAATTACTGACGATTGTAGGCTTGTGCGAAGAGTTGTCCTTCTCTTGGAAAGAACAATTTACACCGCATCAAGTGGAGTACCTTGAAGAACGTGTGATGTCCGCCAAAGTGCTTGATTTTTGGTTCGAGAAGAACGACAGCAAAGAGCACGCGCAGCGGTAACTTTCAGTCGGGACATAATTTCGAATGACATGACAGTCCAATACAGTCACGTGAGACCTAAATGACATTTCATTTTAGGTCTCTTTTTGTAAATAAATTTGGAATATAGGAGCCATGAACATGATCAGTGATTCAGAACTGGACGCTCTGCGTCTGTCAGGTGAGAAAGTAAGAGTAGTGAGGGACGAGCTGGAAACTAACGATGTAACCGGGATTGTGGTTGCCTGGGATGGTGAGCAGGTACTTATCCGTCGTCGGAATCGACGTGTTGTTAAGCTGGATCGCAATTACCGATATCAGTTGTTCAGCGAGCCGCGCCAAAGTTTACTTAGTGAGTAACCGTATAATTTCGCTAGAACATGAACATTTAATTGTTTGCAATTACCATGATTTCTTGGCATAAATGACTTACTCGGGTGAGAAGATAGGTACAGTGAGGAAATCTGTAACTATAGCCGAGAGGATGTGCTGCAAATGACATTGATGAATGATAAAGTTCATGCCTACAAGGATCAGATTGGAGCATTAAGCGACGTGCTGCCAGGTGTGGTGAAGTCGTATCATGAGTTTACCGGAGAATGTTTTCAGCCTGGCGTAATTGATGCGAAGACGAAACAGCTCATTGCGCTCGGAATTGGCCTATTTGCTAACAATGAGGTATGTACCTTCTATCATGTGGAAGAAGCCCGTGCGAAGGGTGCTACAGATCAGGAGATCATGGAGACCGTTGCAGTTGCTGGAGCTGTCGGAGGCGGACATGCGCTGTCTCAAGGCGCAATGCGAGTGCAGAAGGCGTTGCATTAAATACAGGTAAGGTAGTACAAGGATTGGTCCATACATGACTAGCTAAACAAAAGAGGAGGTTCCGGGTGATCCGGAGCCTCCTCTTTCTATATCATACCTACATTTTCCCTAACATTTTATCGTACATAAACTGTCCAGTCACCCGACGTGCTGTTACGTAACGATCATTAAAATAAGGATTCGACAACTTGGTGATGCTTACCCCTTTACTGCTGGAAGCATGAGCGAATTGTCCGCCACCGATATATACACCTGTATGTGAAATGCCTTTGCCCATCGTATTGAAGAACACCAGATCACCTGTGCGAATGTTACTTTTGGATACCGGAGTACCTGCCTTGGCTTGCTGCTGCGAAGTACGTGGCAATTCAATGCTGTATTTGTTGAAAAGATATCTCATAAACCCGGAACAGTCGAAGCCAGCCAGCGTCGTGCCACCCCACTTGTAAGGTATGCCTGTCATGTTGTTCACTACGGAGTTAATACTGCTTGCCTCTGTGCTTGTTGCCCCGGATGTAAATAGTACAGCTGCTCCAAAAATGGAGATAATCAGTTTTTTCAAAATAAATGTTCTCCCTTCGATGCCTACGGAGTTAGCTAAGGGTTCGGTAGAAGGTTCCCTATATTTCCTATGTATAAGAATAATTCACCCAAATTGGTTCCCCCGTTTTCAAACATGAAACTCGGCAATGAATAATTAAGTTTTTGTAACTATTTGAAACTATATTGCATAAATGCGTAATTGTCAAACCCATTTAAAACCCTTCGTTTTACCCCAATGTTATCGGAATTACGGTTTTTATATGAAAGAGGGGATCAAGTTTGGGTATCATTCATGACAAAAACGTCACTATTGATTCGTTGAAGGTGATTTTGGACAAATAAATAAGTTTGTCATGAGTTAAAAGAACTATTCCGTTATGTAGAATTAAAGAGATTATATTGATTAAGTTGCATATATTGACAAAAATCGATTTTTTGCATATTATCGTTTTATCCAATCCACATATTGGATGGAATTTGATTTTATTGTGCGATGAATTCAAATAAAGGAGGTTTGGGGTTCGAATCTTAAGTTAGGTAGAAGTGGGAGATTTATTAAAACGAACATAGGAGAGTGTTATCTTTGAAAGCAAAAAAAATAGTTACTTTTGTTCTAGCATGTACCATGGTATTCTCAGCCGTTGGAATGGCAGTTCTCCCTGTAGCAACGGTATCTGCTGCCGATGCATCAGGTACAACAGCAAGTATTTCCGATGTTTTGAAGAACCAGCTGCCAGATGGAGGTTGGAGAAAGGATTATAAACAAACCAGTGGAGAATGGGCGAAGTCCACGATTGACAACAAGGCTACATACTCAGAGATTAGAAGATTGGCGAAGGAATTCAAAAAGACGAATGATCCGCGCTACTCAGCGGCTGCAATTAAAGGAATCAATTTTTTGATTAATATGCAGTATTCAAACGGTGGATGGCCGCAAGTGTACCAAAGCTCCGGATATCACAAACACATCACTTATAATGATGATGCCATGATTAACGTCATGTACATGCTGGATGAAGTAGCAACGCGTAAAGGTGACTTCTCGTTTATCGACAGTGCCCTTGCCAATCGCAGTAAGAACTCAGTTGCTAAAGGTGTAGAAGCGATTCTGAATACACAGGTCGTTTCAGGCGGTAAGCTGACAGCATGGGGACAACAACATGATTCCAGTTCCCTTAAACCGGCAAGCGCAAGAATCTATGAAGTACCATCGCTGACGGCTGCAGAGAGTGTAACGATTGTTAAATTCCTGAAAACCAGACCTGCTAACGCCAAAATTACGGCATCCATTAAAGGAGCCGAGGCGTGGTTTAACAAAGTGAAGATTACGGGTTACAAGTATGAAAGAGCAAACGGAGACAGCAAAATTATCGCTGATTCCAAAGCTGCACCGATCTGGGCTCGCTTCTACGAAGTGGGAACGGATAAACCGATCTTTATTGGTCGCGACGGGGTAGTTAGATACAAACTAAGTGATATTGATAAAGAAAGAAGAGGCGGTTATGCATGGTACGGTAACTGGCCTTCCAAGCTGTAAATAGTAAGGAGTCGCAGGTTTCATTGCGTCAATTCCTAGTAACTATAAGTAAAGCCCGACTCAGACATGGACGTCTGGCTCGGGCTTTATTGTTATTATTTTCACTGTTGACACGATAGATTCCGCATGATATATTATTTCTTGTCGCCGAGATTGCTTACGGAGATATAATATGCGGTCGTGGCGGAATTGGCAGACGCGCACGGTTCAGGTCCGTGTGGGCTAACCCCCGTGGAGGTTCGAGTCCTCTCGACCGCATCAAATAAATAAAAGGTTCCTCTTAGGCTAATACCTTCGAGGAACCTTTTTGTATTGTCCCAAACAAGTTGTCTCGTCCGATAGTTTACTGAGCCGACACTTGAATACGATCAATATTCGGTCCTTCCGTCCCGGTCGTGACCAGTCTCAACGTGTTCGTGCCTTCATTCATCGGAACCTGAATTGTTTTTCGCCCCACGTCGACCAAGCACCTGTCGACGCGAAGGAAGCATTGCTAATTAACTTGGTTCCGTTCACAACGTACACGTCGAGGTTCCGTGTCCCGCTCTCCAGGGCATAACGGATTTTCACGTTTTTGGTGCCCGTGGTGGCGCAATAGATACTATTCCATTGAATCGCTGCATCAGTCATGAGCGTAGTCCGGCTCGTTTTGTACTGAAATGGCATACAGATTCACGCCGTTATCCTTCATGTAGGTAACGAAATCGTTAAGATGCTGGGTATATGCAGCATACTTGTCGTATTTCAGCCGTTTGGCGTTGGTGTCTCCGTTTCGGTTGAAGGTCTCAACCATATCACTTGGAGGATTCCACGGTGAGGCAAATACCAATGCACCTTGTTCAATCGCTCTTTTCGCTGTGGCTACTTCTCTGTACCAGTTATTCCGATTGTCATCGACATAGATTCTCAGAATGGAAAAGCCAAGCTGATTCTGTCCGTTGCCAAAGGCTGAGATTCATGATGTTTTTGGCAAAAAAATTGGAAAACAATATCCATATCTCTGAATCTACGAGATTGAACTGACAACAGTCAGAGATTGGGCAGATATGTTGAAGCAGAAGCTGCAAATGGATGTGCTGCAAGTGGTGGCCGGCCTGATATGAGATGCTCTCGCGAGGTATTCTTGTTGTGGTGTGGAAGTTTCGGGATGGGGAAAGAGCCTTTCCTTTATCTGTAAAGTGACCGATATACAACAAAATTTAGAGGGATTCGCGAGTAAAGCCTGTATGCATGCAGACTTTTTTCGCTGTACGCCTGTTTTAGATTAAGATGGGAAAACCTTTGCATACATATAACTCACGACTAAATCAAACAATGAGAACAGCAAACTCCCGAAGGAGGGCACTCATCAGTCGAGAAAGAACAACTAGTCAGTCGTATTCAAGTTGAGGTTCTTCTTCAACAAGCGTTTGATTCTTCGCTGATTGTTCTGAGGCCTATATGATTAGTTCTGAAGCGATAGAGATAGGCGCTTGTGTCTTTTCTTGAATCGTGTTCTCTTGGAGTGCCGCTGTAAAAACGAGTTCGTTGTATAGGAAGCACTTTCTGAACTTTTTGATCACCTGAAAAGAAAATCATACTGCTGACGTTTGAATAGCTGCAGATATTCATCCTCACTGCGAATAAACTCACCGTTGTCATACTTATTCATAAACCAGTTGTTGATTTTATGTTCCGGACATAAATATGGCTCGATGACAATCATTGTTCCTTCGGGCTTCATTACGCCAAAATCCAGAACGCTTTTATTTTCTATGGAGAAACTGCTTTTGATATGCTCGTGGATATATTTATTGGTGAACCATTGTGGGCGTACAAACCGATGATACAGGCGCGGGGACAAATGCATGAGATTTAACTCACCACCATTTCATTCATATTGAAGCATAGTTTACTACTAACGTTACAGAATAATACTTGGGAATATCGACCTAACGCTTTCTCTCCCAGCTGCGTCCTTTTGGCAAAAAAAAAACTTGGATAACCCCAAGATTTTCAAGACACAATCTACATAAATAGAGTGAACAGTGTAGGAGGAAAAAGGATTTGGATATTGCCTGCGATCCTTTATAAGGATCATGCTTATCGGAGGTGGTAAATAAACTGTTTGATTAGTTCGTTCAAGGTACCTGCAGCTTTTGTTGGGATCTGATGTTTGGCATTATTGATAAAAACCAGCTCGCTCCTAGGCAATCGTTCTTTCAGTAAATTGGCGTAGGGATGGAACAGCGTATCCTTCTCACCGTATACCAACAAAACGGGTTGAAGAATATTTCCCAATTGTGCCGTACAGTTATAGTGCAGACTGTATTGATAATATTGTTCGGCGTTTTTTGGGGTTGTTTTTTTGGCATCGTTAAACAATGACCGGAACAAAGACAGTTTGAGCTTCGCTTGGCCCCAGGAGGTAGAAAGCGCAATTGGACCGACCGCACCGATGCGAGACAAGAGGAGCCCGCTCGATATTTTGTTTTTTAACTTAGGATCACTGACTTCTGACATTCCGCCAATTACAATGCCGCCGAGTGCCCGTTCAGGACATGTCAGCAAAAAATCGAGCACTACCGCGCCGCCGGTTGAGTATCCGCACAAAAATGCTTTTTCAATCTTCAAATGGTCCATCAGCTGGCAGATATCCTGGGCGATTAACGGATAAGTAATCTCTTTTCTGGATGGTTCGCTTTGTCCATGACCGCGGATGTCAAAAGTGATAATTCGAAAATCCGCCGACAGAGGCATCTGATACTGAAAATTCCGGCTTGTCAATACCGGAGGATGGATGAATATGATCGCTGTTCCTTTTCCACAATCTGTATATTGCATTTGATATCCATTTATAAAGCTGTGGGACATTCTGAACTCACCATCCTTCATTGTTGCGTTTATGTTTTGATCATGAGACCACCGGTATACTTTAATACCGGTGGTTTGTTTCACGCTTATAAATGCTGTACTTTAGAACATTTTTCGAACAGGAGACATCATCTGACGCCAGTCAACGTTGCTTAATCTGCGGCGTCGTGTAATCCCGAGGGTAGTCAATCCAACCCCTAAAACCAATACAGACATTACGATTCCTCGATTATTTAGGAGTCTCATCCATTGCATGCCAATTCACCGCCTTTTAAAGGGTTATTTGTATCGGATTAACGATCTTTATTGTACGTATGACCGGATCCCTTCATTCAAGGAAATAATGTTTGTTATCCCCAAGAGATTTAACGGAGCACAAACGACATTACTTTTGAAATGAAGCGACTTCATTTACCTTCATTATCATCCATATAAAAAAAGTATATTTTCCAAATTACCTGTTTTTATTTCACATGCTGCATTTCCTCAGCATGGACATCCCGTGCAAGCAATTATTTACCGTTAGCGGCAGGGAGTCCAGCGTACATATTCAGCCTTCCAATATGAAACAATGAGTAGACGGACATAAGGAGGGGACACCATGAAAAAGGAAGAAGCAGACAGACAGGAGCCAAAAAGAAAACATATAGCCGTAAAAGCGATCGCGGCTGGCATGACACTGCTTATGATGTTGCAGGGCTCAGCCGGAGCATATGGAACTGCTGAAAGCCATTCAGACTTGTTTGCAAATACCAATGCTGTGCAGATCGTGCAGAAGCCTGCTGGTAAGGAAGGTTCTATCTCAGAGTTATCTGCACCGCGCAAGCGCATGGCCATTATTATTGATGACGTCGGCAATGACATGAAAGGGACTTCCGAAATTCTGGCTGCGCCGGGGAAGCTCACGGTTGCGGTCATGCCTTTTTTGCCCACAACGAAGAAAGATGCATTGGCGGCCCACGAGAAGGGAATGGATGTCATCGTGCACATGCCGATGGAACCTCAAAAGGGAAAACCCGAATGGCTCGGCCCGGGAGCCATCACCTCGGATCTGTCCGATGAGGAAGTTCGAAAACGCGTCGAAAAAGCCATTGAGGATGTGCCTTTTGCCATTGGCATGAACAATCATATGGGCTCCAAAATCACTTCCGACAGGCGCATCATGTCGATTGTGCTTGACGTATGCAAGGAACGAGGCCTCTTCTTTGTGGACAGCCGTACGAATTTTCGCTCTGTAGTGGGTGAACTCGCGATATCCAAAAATATGCCACCTGTAGGTAATGACATTTTCCTGGATGATCAAAATTCCAAGCAGCACATTCGCAAGCAAATGGATCTGGCAGCTCAACGTGCGATTGACAAGAATATATGTGTCGTCATTGGTCATGTCGGCCATACGGGGTTGAACACATCTGCTGTGGTTCGTGAATCGATCTCCCGTCTTCAGGGTCAGGTTGAATTTGTAGGGATTGGTGATCTGGTCCGCGAAGTGTGGAATTGGGATGCTGCCCCTATACTACCGACAGGAAATAAATAATGCCATTGGCGATGGATTGGGCGATTCGTTTTTGCTCTGTTGGATCACTCATTCTGGCTCGATCTTCGGCATTGCTCAAAAAGCCGGTTTCGACGATGACGGCAGGTTGCTTCACATAATTTAACATATAGAAGGGCCTGCCCCACACAACTCCACGCTCAGTACCACACAACTCGTTCATCGCATCCTGAATGGATTGGGCCAGCAGATAGCTCCTGCCCTCCTTCTGGTGCAGTACCACTGGACCGTGTGTAGCGGATCTTGGACTCCAGTTCGCATGGATGCTGACTACGATATCTGTACTCACTTCTTCGCTGAGGCTTTTACGTTGGGCAAGATCTCTGGTATGACGGGAGCGGGTGTTCAGCCAGCGGTTCTCATCACTAAGTGCATAATCACCAAGTCGGTTAATGATGACGGCGTAACCTTTGCTACGAAGTAGGAGATACACCTTTTGGCTAATGGCGAGGTTAATATCTTTCTCCAGCACACCTTGGGCTGATGTACCACCGTCAACACCGCCATGGCCCACGTCGAGCAGGATGACAGGTGCCGCAAAGGCATGATGACTTGAGCGATAAGCATCTCCATCGGTCACTGGCAGCATGGATGGACTGTTCTGAGACGGAGTGGAATGATCTGAACTTTGAGATATGGCAAAATCAAGATAGGCTGCTTTTCCATGAGCGATCTGTGGCAGGATGGGGAGGAACTGGAAGCTGATCAGCAGGGCTAACGAAGCGGTCAGCAGCTTATACATGGGAATACACACTCCTTCATGAAATAGGTATCGGATGCAGATTAATGACTGTATGGATACCTTTGGCATTAGACTGTGCATTCTGAGGGTTTTCATACGCCTTTCAAAAAAAATGTTTAACTACGGCACATCTTGCACACACTAGAACTATCGTAAGCTCCGCGAAAGTGCAGGAGCAAAGGGGGCAGAGGTTATGGCCAAAAGTGATGAATTGGTAAAATACATTACGCAGCGAGTAGTTCATTATATTGATACACCGAAGGATGAGCGGAAAAGTCGCGCCAAAAAGAAAGAGCCTTGGTCAATAAAATGGTTCGGTATGATTCCATTCGCTGTATCCCTGTGGGTAGGAAAAAAGGAAAAAAAATTGGACACAGAGTCTCATAAACAAAGTTCTTCGGGCAAGGGTGACTACCGTTAACCTAATACCGCTAATATAAAACCAAAAGACGCAATCCCTTTTAAAACATGGGAAGGCGTCTTATTTGTTGTGGTCAAGGCTTCGCAATGTAAAATTGACCATCTTGTTGCAATGTGCTTAATGGGACAAAGCGTTGAATAGATGGTTTTCCGCCTAGCGCTACATATAGAATGGACTCTTCTTCCTGATCTGTATGCCATAGCTGATAACCGCTAACGGGGAGAGGTCCGCCGTATACGACGTTACGATTATCCGCTGAGAAGACAATCTCTTGATTCTCGCCGTGTTGTATCACATCTTTTGCCCGATTGGCAGCAACAGGATTGGATGTAATCCACAACAGATTGTCCGCCGGATTGAAGACGGGTCGCAGATGAAGTGGATCAACTGATAAAGGTGAAGTAGTGGATAAATCAGTTATGCTGCCTGTGATCTGGTTGGAGTTAGCCTCCAGTCGACTCAAGAACTCTGATGGTAGTAAATCTCCGTTCGTAGCATCAATATAAAGTGCAGGTTGATTAGGTCGATCCAATTTCCAGTACGCCAGCAGAGGAAGAGCATAACGAGCATGAAGCTCTCCTCCGCTAGCAAGTAACGCATCAAGATTCACAAGTTGTCTATTCAAGGCTTGTCCAAGAAGTTCACTGCTGTACGGTGACTGTTCTCCCTGACCATATTCACTAAGCTTCATCTGTCCCTGTTCTGTGGCTGTAATAATCATATATCCGATGTGTTTTCCTTCAAATGCAGCTTGTACGAGCCAGCTATGTGTGCCAGGGCCAAGAGGGTAGAAGTCCAGATCGGCGTTCTTCCAATTGGATTCGGCATTAGCTGTGCCGAGTGCAGCTGCTTGTTGCTGTGCAAACTGCTGTACTGCAACGGGAGCTAACTTATTATTCTGAGCTTTATGAGTTTCAGAACTATACTCTGTTGATCGTGCAAGCGTTGGTGAAGAGAGTGCCTTATCTTCTGCATTTGCAATCGACCAGAAGGAGAATAGGGCAACACAACTGAGCAAGCCCAAGGTCATGCATGTTGTTCTTCGAACACTATTCCACCTTAAATGAAAGAATTGTTTCAATTAAACACCTTCTTTCCAAGTATCCGTTAGCTAATCGGTTCTAATTTCATTCTAGGGGACAGGCTATGCAAAGAATGCTGCAACCTGTCGGGCGGCTGATCATGAATAAACACTACTTTTGCCAGCATTTGCAGGAAAAGTAGTGTCTTCGTCTATCTCAAGTGAAACATGCCGCTACTAATGGCAGTTACTTTCACTTTAGGCTCATATTGCCAGATCATCTCCGTTCGGCGTGTCTCGTATTGCAGTTTCATGGCCTCGCGGTCCATTACCGCCTGTTTTGCTTTCTCTTCCTCGGCATCTGTCTCGGATTCGACCTGTACTGCGGCCTCTGCCGCCAGTTCTACATCGGCTCCAATGGGTTCAGCGTTAGTTATACCAATAAGTGGCTTCAATGGTACAGGTGACGTGCGATTAGATTGGACATTCTCCGTGCTTGATGCCAAGTTGTCCGTTGATTCTACCTCAGGCGTATCCTCCCGAAGTACAGCTTCATAGTATGTGTCCAACACGTCCAGCTCCAGATCAAGTCGCTCTTGGGCTTTCTCTGCCCAGCTATAATCAAGTTCCAGCAAGCGGTTCGTCAGATGAGATTCCAAAGCAGCTCCGGCATCGGATAACGAAACTTTAGCTGCCTGCACATGCATGTTCTCCGCGAGTCTCGGACTGAGATCGCGTCGATTCAGCTTGGTCCCGAACTTCTCTATAATTTCACCCGAACGAAGGGAGATGCCAAGAAAATGCAGTTCCTCCCGTTTCAAGTCACAGGCGAATTCCACCTTGAAACAGACACCGAGCCAAGGCTCATATACGGCTGGTGTTGTAGCACGTAATTGTCTTTTGGCTGCCTGTTCAAACAGGTTCACGAAGGCGCCGCCTTCACGGGCTGCGCCAAAAATCTGTTGTAATCTGCGGCTTCCGTACACGACATCCTCACGTAATATTCGTCCGGGTCCCAGCAGTGGCATGGATGGAGTAATGCCGAAGTATCGGCCCAGAATGGTTTCTTTCGGTGGCTCACCTTGGGGACTCCCGTTAGTGATACCATTCGTTCCGGCAGAATCAGGTGCAACCTGAGGTGCGGCCTGTGCAGCTTTGGCTTCTGCGGCTTCCATGGCTTGTTGATAGCTGTCGGGATCGAATATAAATGTAAAGGACATCGTCTCAGCGGGTGCTCCGGTTCGCTCCACAAACCCCCAATAATAAGGTCGATTAGTCAATGCTTTGTCCGCCTCAGGCGAGAGTTTGACCGTCACATGGGCAGGAGATCGCTCCATGATCTGACAATCGAGTGCTTCCAGGTAAGTGAGAACATAAGCTTGCACTTCATGCGGAGACATGGTCATCGGTCAGCTACCCCCTTTGAGAAGATCCAAACTGGACAAGGGAGGCCCTTCATCTGCAACCTCACGCTGAATGGAGTTCAGCGATTGTCCGAGAGTATCCATTTTGCGACGAATATCTTCTTCATTTTGTGATTCCAGCATGATTTTGTACAAACTTTTCTCAATAGATTCTTTCTTCTCCAGCCGTTCCAGTATGACATCCAGTCCGCCGATTACCATCTCGAACATATTAATCTTCTCATGCAGCAGATTCAGAATGTGTTCCTCGATGGTTCCGGTTGTGGACAGGTTGAAAATGTTCACGTCATTCTGCTGTCCCAGCCGATGTACCCGCCCAATCCGCTGTTCCACCCGCATAGGGTTCCAGGGCAGATCGAAGTTAATCATATGGTGACAAAATTGCAGATTAATGCCCTCGCCACCCGCTTCGGTTGCAATCATGGCCTGCACACGCCCGCGGAAGAGATCCATCATCCAGTCTTTTTTGCCCCGATTCATGCCACCCCGATAGGGGACAGCCGTAAGCCCGTTGTTGCGGAAATAGTTCAGCAGATACTCCTGCGTTGCCCGGTACTCGGTGAAGATAATTACTTTTTCATTCATGTTGCGAACCAGTTCCATCGTTTTCTCGGCTTTGGTATTCTCCTTGATCGCTTTAATATGGGCCACGAGTTCCCATATTTTGTCCCGAAGGGGAGAGTCCAGTGGAAGTTTCTTCGACAGATTAACGAGTGTTACGAATACAGCATCCCGACTGCTGCACACTTCACGTTGCAATGTGACAAGGGAGAGCATGCTGCTCAGGTTGCCGCCAGCTTCCTGGTATTGGTCCTTAACAAAGGAAGTCACGCCATCGTATAACGCCTGTTCTTCGGGCGATAGTTGCAGATTCACGTTGGAGACGTTCCGTTTGGTAAATTGAACGGGGCCTTCGCCGCGTCGATTACGGATCATGACTTTGGATAGTTCGTTCTTGAGCTGTTCCTGATT
Organism: Paenibacillus sp. Negev47; assembly: GCF_058313655.1. Classification (NCBI taxonomy): domain Bacteria; kingdom Bacillati; phylum Bacillota; class Bacilli; order Caryophanales; family Paenibacillaceae; genus Paenibacillus; species Paenibacillus sp. Negev47. The sequence goes on along the minus strand of NZ_CM177754.1, from coordinate 4,510,778 downwards.
TTTCGGAACACGTTTGTCGACGACAAAGTTGGTTGCAAAATCACCCTGCCGCCCCAGTTGACCGGGCTTCAGCAAGTTGATCAGATTGAACAGCTCACTCATATCGTTCTGCACAGGTGTAGCTGTAAGCAGTAGACAATACTTTTTGCGCAATTTCAACATGAATTGATAGTTGGTTGTTTTCTTGTTTTTGAGCTTATGCGCCTCGTCAATAATGATCATGTCGTAATCGGTATTCAGCAGCATATCTTTATGCGGGTCACGTTTGGCTGTATCCATGGAAGCAACAACCACTTCATTCTGCCAGGAATAAGCTTTTTTCTGGGCAATAGCAGGGATGCCAAATTTTGAATTCAACTCTCGTACCCATTGCAACACAAGTGAGGCAGGCACGAGAATAAGCACCTTGGATACGAGACCTCGAACCATATATTCTTTCAGAATGAGACCGGCTTCAATGGTTTTGCCAAGCCCCACCTCGTCGGCGAGAATGGCTCGGCCTGACATTTCAAATAATACTCTGCGTGCAGTGTCCATCTGGTGAGGGAGTGGGGTAAGGCCTTGTAGATGCTTCAAACATTGGATCTCGTCAAAATTGGGAATCAGGTTGGTTTCTTCGGCCTGAATACCAAGTTGAAAGAGTCGGTAATCCCCCCAAGGACCTCCTTTATCCAGTCGTGATTCCAATTGATTAATCCAGCTCCGATCGAATTCCAACGGAACGGGCAGTTCGGCTACAGGTTGATTCGTGCGGTGCGGGTTTTTCCGGTTCATGGTGCTTCCTCCCCTGCCATACGTGATGACGTTCTATTCGTAGGTAATAGTATGGACGAATGAGAGGCAGTTCATAACTGTATAAGTTGAACTACAGTTTATTTACATGGACACTACGATGACAGAACAACCTTCCAATCGCTGTTATCCCCAGTTTTTTTCTGTCCCAAAAAATTCACAGATGTCGTATGCGTGCGTATGAGGGTCTGTGAAGAAGCTTGTCCTAGCAGGGGAGTCTGTAAAAAAAGGTCTGTGATAAAAGTCGCATGGAAAATCAATATATGGTGTATTATACTTGAATTATATCACTATATGTAGTATTCAATCATATTTTATTCGTATAGTGAACCATGTAGCTGTTATTCCGGGGAGGTTGAACGTGACGATGAAAACGAGCCAACGATCTTACAAATTAGAAGGACTTAGCGAAAAAATATTTCTGGACCGATACGCTTGGAAGGACGCGGACTCGAATCATGCCAAGGTCGGGGATGTTGTATTGGTATTAACGAAGGATGATCCCAAGTTCCCAACCAAGGAAGTGGGCGAAATTATAGAACGTCAGGGTCAGCTTGTACAAGTAAGGACTCGAAGTGGAGAGATCATCGAGACGAACGTAGAGAAATTGACACTCAATATAGAAAAAACACCGGAAGAGATGTGGGACCGTCTTGCCAAAGCGATGGCTTCTGTCGAATCCACAGCGGACCAGCAGGCAACGTGGGAGTCCAAGTTCCGCTCCGTGTTGGAAGACTGGAAATTAGTGCCCGGTGGCCGCATTGCTGCGGGTGCGGGTGCAAGCGATGAGCTGACTCTCTTCAATTGTTATGTCATTCCGTCTCCGCAGGATAGTCGAGGTGGCATCATGGGAACCCTGACCGAGATGACCGAAATTATGGCACGCGGGGGAGGCGTAGGTATTAATCTGTCCTCTTTACGTCCTCGACGGGCGGTGGTGAAAGGTGTTAATGGATCATCCAGCGGTTCTGTATCCTGGGGTGGCTTGTTCAGTTATACGACCGGATTGATTGAACAGGGCGGAAGTCGCAGGGGTGCACTCATGCTGATGATGAATGACTGGCATCCGGATGTGCTTGATTTTATTACCGTAAAACAAACCATGGGGCAGGTGACGAATGCCAATCTCTCTGTATGTGTGAGCAACGCATTTATGGAGGCTGTCAAGCAGGACGGAGATTGGGATCTGGTTTTCCCCGATACGAACGATCCGGACTATGATACCGAGTGGAACGGGGATATGCAGCAGTGGAGAGCCGGAGGACATTCGGTGGTACACTATCATACGCTGAAGGCGCGTGAAATCTGGCATACCATTATTGAATCAGCATGGAAGTCGGCAGAGCCCGGTGTTGTATTCATGGAGTACTATAACCAGATGTCCAATAGCTGGTACTTTAATCCGATCATTTGTACTAATCCTTGCGGGGAACAGGGCCTGCCTGGCTGGGGTGTATGTAATCTGTCAGCGATCAATCTGTCCAAATTCTACGATGAAACGAATCATGATGTGGCATGGGACGAACTGGCGGAAACCACTCGCATCTCGGCGAGGTTTTTGGACAATGTCATCGATGCAACACCTTACCATTTTGAGGAAAACAGACTGAATCAACAACGTGAACGCCGAGTTGGACTTGGCACGATGGGACTGGCAGAGCTGATGATCAAGCTGCGTATTCGATATGGCAGCCCGGAATGCCTTGAATTTCTGGATAAACTGTATGGATTCATGGCAAAAGAGGCCTATCTGGCATCGGCAGAGATTGCAGCAGAGAAGGGGGCTTTCCCGGCTTTTGAAGCTGAACCTTATTTACAGAGTGGATTCATGAAAAACATGGTTGCGACCTACCCTGAAGTGGGAGAGGCCATTCGTAAACAGGGCATTCGAAATGTCACACTCATTACACAGGCGCCGACGGGAAGTACAGGTACGATGGTGGGCACCTCGACAGGCATTGAGCCGTATTTCGCCTTCAAGTATTTCCGTCAAAGCCGTCTGGGTTATGATGAACAGTTCGTACCGATTGCACAAGATTGGCTGGATGAGCATCCGGGTGAAGCTTTGCCGGACTATTATGTGACGGCGATGGATCTCTCAGCTGAGAATCACATCCGGGTGCAGGCTGCAATTCAGCAATGGGTGGATAGTTCGATCTCGAAGACGGCCAATTGTCCGGCTGATTTTACGGTGGAGGATACGGCTGAGCTGTACGAACTGGCCTTCGACCTGGGCTGCAAGGGAGTAACGATATACCGCGATGGCAGCAGGGATGTGCAGGTGTTGTCCACTTCGAAAAAGGACAGTGCCAAGTCCGAACATGTAGACTCGCCATTAAATACTAACTTGGAGACACCTCCTGATGTATCGGTTAGTGAATTGACGAATAATGCGGAAGTGCAGGCAGGTGTTGGAACGCCTGAAGAAAGCCATTCCTCTGCTACAGTGCTCGACAAACAATATAGAAGCCGTCCGCAGGTACTGCGAGGTGCAACATACAAAATCAATACGCCATTCGGTATGGCCTACATCACAATCAATGATTTGGAGGGAACACCAGGTGAGATCTTCCTGAACGTGGGCAAAGCGGGATCGGATGTGTTCGCCATGGCTGAGGCACTCGGTCGGGTATGCTCCCTGTTCCTGCGATACGGAGATCATGGGCACAAGGTTCAACTTCTGATTAAACATCTTAAGGGAATCGGCGGTTCGGGAGCAATTGGATTTGGAGCCAATCGTGTGGAGTCCATTGCAGATGCGGTTGCCAAAGCATTGGAAAGTCATATACAGAGCAATGTGCAGGAGAACGTAACTGGAACATTAAAAGAACAGAACCAAATGGGGGACGCCTATCCTAAGGTGGAGGTTCGAAATCAACATCCGAAGGGCGAAGCAGACGAGGATCAGAAAACTTTTAGTGAATCGAGAGATTTATGTCCTTCATGCGGCTCGGCATCTCTGATGAATGTGGAAGGATGCAAAACATGCAGTAACTGTGGATATAGTAAGTGTAATTAAATTGTATTTGAAAAAATGAAAGAGAAAAGGCATTCCATGACTCCATCATGAAGTCAGGAATGCCTTTTCGTCATTTAGCTAACTAACACCATTCATGGCAGCGATCTGCAAGTACTTGCAATTCGTTAAATAGTATGCCAGCGTGATAGCCGTCACACACGGCGTGATGTAGCTGAACGGACAAGGGAAGATAGACTTTATCGTTTTGTTGAACATATTTCCCCATTGTGAAAATGGGCAACAGGTAGGTCCCCTCATTGTAGATATTGAGATTAAATGCCGTAAAGTTCACCCAGGGAATACTGGAAACGGGAAATGTATTCGGTGGTTCATTGGGTTTGGCAACAAATTGTTTGTGATCTTTGTAATTCTTCATATCTTCCAGATAACGACTATGGAACGTTTTGAAATCTTCATGGAACGCTGTCCACATCGTCGAGAAACTCTTGTCATCCTCGTGAAATATGGTATAGCTCGGAGACATCTCGTCCCAATAGCCCAATCTTCCCTCAGCATCAAAACAGGTTCGGAATTCTCTGTGTGCATTGACGATCGTAGAGATCATATGAATAAGAGCAGGATAGAACTTCATGCCTTTAAGCTTAAGTTCAGCAATTAATAGAGTGATATCCAGATTAGCAGTTACACTGTAGGTACATCTGACCTGATGCAAGTAATGCTCGAAGTATGGTTTTCGGTCCCACTGATCTAACACAATTGCATTGAACATATCGTTATAACCTCCTAAATTTGAATGATTCCTTCATCTAGGAGGTGTATTTCACTGATTTAACCATATCCTATCACATTCCCAGTATCGTATTTTTAGACATTGATCATCTCATTATAACATGAGACTCATTGTTCCACCTCTAGGGTCCTAGGCAAGAAGAAGCAATTATGAGCAAAACTTTCAATCAGGTATGACATAGGTTTATAATGGATAGTGGCTGCTGAGCAAGTCGGCAGCCTTTTGCTATGAATTCAATTGTTTCAATGGACGTGTGCGTGGGTATGCTGGTTTGCGCAAGCGGGTCAGGTAATTTTAGCCACTCGATGAAAAGTACTATATTTAACGACAAAATTAGAGTATGATTTTACAGCTGTATGAGCTGGCAGGAAAGGTTACATCGGTTTAATGGTTCGTAACTATTCCTGTAAATGATAAGGCTTATTTCGGGCGTATAATGCTAAACGTGAACCCACGATGAATATAAAGAATATCGTAATGATTAGAACTTAATGGACAGGCAGTACGTCTTCATTAAAAATAAAATAACCCAAGAATGTAGCATCATCGGATCGTGCTTCGATCAGAAGCTTTTCTTATGTTGTAGATGAAAGATGGAAGGTGCAATACGTATGTTAATGACAACCAGAACGATCAGGAGTTCCTTTTTGCCCCAAACACCGATGTTGTTGACTCACAGTAACAAGGAGGGGCATGCATGTCACAATCGTCTAATAACAAACGACATATGAACGGACTGGATGGCTTGCGAGCCATCGCTGTACTTGCGGTAATCGCGTATCATCTGAATTTGGATTTTATTCCGGGCGGACTGCTCGGTGTAGGTATATTCTTTGTTCTCTCAGGATACTTAATTACAGATATTCTCGTGTCACAGTGGCAGGAGCATGGACGAATTTCCCTCGGTGATTTCTGGGTAAGGCGTGTAAGACGCCTGCTTCCAGGCATGTTGACCATGACAGCTGTAGTGATGATCTGGCTGGTCTGCACAGATCCATCCCGGCTCGCTGCGCTTCGTGGCGATATCGTATCAGGCGTATTATACATAAGCAATTGGTGGTATATCTTTCACAACGTTTCCTATTTCGAAAGTTTTGGCCCGCCATCACCGTTTGGACATTTCTGGTCCCTGGCTGTGGAAGAGCAATTTTATCTCATATGGCCTCTTCTGCTGATCGCAGCAATCGTAGTGTTTAAGAGAAAGGGATGGCTGGTCGTCTTTATTGTCGTTGCAGCTGAATTGTCTGCTGGGGCAATGGCCATCATGTATAATCCCGATCTAGACCCGAGCCGTGTATATTATGGAACAGACACGCGGGCATTTGCCCTGTTAGCAGGTGCTGCTCTTGCTGTGGTGTGGCCTAGTCGCAAGCTGTCGAACTCTCTGCCTGGCATGAACCGACTTGTGCTCGACGTGTCAGGACTCGCTGCACTTGCATGGTTGATCTATATGATGCTGAATAGCAGTGAATATGATCCGTTTCTGTATCAAGGAGGAATGGTGCTTCAGGCCATTGCAACGACGTTGCTGGTAGCGGTGCTAGCGCATCCCTCGTCTTCCCTGGCCCGCATCATTGGAGCGAAGCCACTACGCTGGATCGGAGAGCGATCCTATGGATTATATCTGTGGCATTATCCCGTTATTATACTAACCAGTCCCGCGGTGGATACGGGAGGAGCGCATCCTGTGCGAATTATTTTACAGGTTGCTGCAACGGTTGTACTCGCTTCATTGTCCCTGAAATATATTGAAAATCCGATTCGGTACAATGGATTCCGTGATTCTTGGTCCCGGTTATGGGGAAGAGGACGAGCATCAATCAGCATACGAAACGTATGGTGGAAGCGGGCGGGTCTATTGATGACGATTCTGCTTCTAACCTATACGGTATCTCAGATGATGGTCTCGCATGCAGCAAATTCGGACTCCCATGCAGTGTCGATGTCCAATATATTGAATGGAGAGAATTCCGTAGCGGAGGAACAGGGACAGGATGTTGTGCCAGCTACAACAGCAACGTCAGGCTCAGGTCAAACGAACGATTCTCATCGTCATCAACCGGAACCTGGCCCCAAGCATGAGCCGGATAAAAATGAGAAGCCGACAGGAGAGGCTGCCCCAGACTCCATACCAGGCGATCAGGATACTTCAGTGGATACTGGCAAGGATGATCAGTCTGAAGATAAGCCGGCTGATGACTCCGTGACTTCCGAGAATGATGCTGCGGGCGACGCTGAAGCGAAACCATCCGATGGTACGGATGATACACCTGATGCATCTCAGGAAAATGAAGAAACAGCGCCTCCTGCCCAAGATGGCAAAGTTCATTATTCCATCATTGGAGATTCGGTGATTTTGGATGCAAAACCGTATCTGGAACAAAGTATATCAGGAGTGTACGTGGACGGACATGTCGGCCGTCAGATGTGGCAGGCAGCTGATGTATTGGAAGGCTTGAAGCGAAACAACCAAATGGGCAGCAAAGTGGTGCTGGAGCTTGGGACGAATGGTTCATTTAACTCCAAAAACTTGAATGCTGTGCTTGATTACCTAAAGGATGAGGATCAGGTATATTTGGTTACTGTGCGTGTACCTCGCCCATGGGAACGAACGGTTAACAGGGCATTGAATGAGGCAGCATCCAGCTATAGCAATGTCTCGTTGATTGACTGGAATAGTGCAAGTGAAGGACATGACGAATATTTTGAAAAAGATGGTGTACATCTTACTACGCAAGGATCGGAAGCTTTTGCAGAACTGGTGAAAAACAGTATCAAATAATATTCAATCCATATGTAATAAGATTTAGCACTTATTCATTCCTAATATATAGCTTGGGTTAAGCTACCAGTGGCGGGTACAAGAAAGAGCTCTCATGATGAGAGCTCTTTCTTGTATGTTGTTAACAATGGTTCAGCAAAGTATGGCTCGGAAGAGGGTAACCGATATTTTTCACCCCTGCATCCGTGGATCGTCACCTTACGGTATGATAGCGTTACCATTTACAATAAGTGTATTCAAATCGCCGAGGGGGATTATAGAGATGTTGAAAAAATGGCTTTCGGGTTTCCTGGCAATAGCGTTGTTCTCCATTATTCTTGCTGGCTGTGCTGGCGGGGACACTTCAGAAGGAGGCAGTGGCAATGACAAAGTAACCGTCACACTCTGGCACAACTGGACCGGACAGGATGCGAAGGCAGTTGCGATGCGCCAAATTATTGAAGATTTTCGGGCGGCGCATCCAGATATTGAAGTTGTGGATGAAGGCTTGCCAACAGATGGTCTCAAAACCCGGCTTCGCACGGTGGCAGCTGCCAACGAGATGCCAGACCTATTCGTGATGTGGCCGGATGCCATGACCAAGGAATTTGTGAAAGGTGACCTGTTACAGCCCATTAATGCAGAGCTGGACGCGAAGCCGGAGTGGAAAGACAACTTTATTCCGAATGCACTGGATGGATACACTGTGGACGGAAATATCTACTCCGTGCCCATGAATCTGGCGCCAAGTTCCTTTATTTACTACAATGAGGCTCTTTTCAAACAGTTCAACGTGAAAGTGCCTGAGACGTGGGCGGAATTGGAACAGGCAATTGCTACATTTAATCAAAATAAAGTCATTCCCATGGCACTTGGCAACAAGGCCAACTGGGTAGCTCAATCAACGATATTCAGTACACTGGCTGACCGGATTACCGGTACAGACTGGTTCCTGAAAGCGGCAGCACAAGATGGTGCAAGCTTTACCGATCCACCATTTATTGAAGCCCTGAACAAGATGCAGGAGCTAGGTAACACCAAAGCATTCCAGGATGGATTCAACAGTATCGATGAGACGCAGATGATGCAGCTTTATTTCCAAGGTAAGGCAGCGATGGTTATGAACGGCGGATGGGCCTTGGCAAATCTGGTGAACAATGCACCTGAAGAGGTGTTGAACAACACGCATATTACGATACTTCCTCCAGTGGACGGAGGTCAGGGTGAACCAAGAACCACATCCGGTGTTGTGGGAACCGGGTTGGGTGTAAGTAAGAAGCTAAGCGGTGCCCAAAAAGAGGCAGCGATGGAGTTGTTCTACGCCCTGGCAGGGCCTGACGGTCAGAAGGCCACATTGGATAGCAGTACATTGGTGAGTTACAAAATTGATCTGGATAAAACCAAGGCGCATCCATTGTTCGTTGAATTATATGATCTGATGCAGGAAGTGAAGATCACGCCGGTATACGATTCCAAGCTGGGATCGGCAACGGTTGAGGTTATTAATAATGCGTTGCAAGAGTTGCTTATGGGCGGCAAGGCCGAAGACATTGCAGCTAAGATTCAGGCGGCTCAAGCCAATGCTACCAGTCAGTAACGATTCTTCAAACTAGACAGCGATTGTGATCGTACAACTTGACGATGAAGAACTAATGAACTCATCACATCACATATTAGCTGGTTATCCGTAGAACCCCTTCCCGGCAGGGGAGGGGTTTTAAGGATGGCAGAGATAGATCAGTTGCAAGTTTGGAAAGGCATTCAAGGAGGGGAAGTGAACAGATGAACGCACTGCGAAGTCGGCGTTTTATTATGCTGGGGCTGGCCCCGGCAGTCATCATTTATGCATTGTTTGTATTTGTACCGGTCGTGTGGTCAGCGTACTATGGTTTCTTTAACTGGTCTGGCATTGGGGCATCCAAATATATTGGTGTGGATAATTACATTGAGATCTGGCATGATCCTGTATTTTGGCGGGCACTGAAAAATAACGTTATCTTCGTGCTGGCATCTGTATTTGGACAAATTCCGTTAGCGCTGATGTTGGCGGTCATATTACACAAAAGCAATCCATTGCAGCGGTTTCTCCGTTCAGCGGTATTTCTGCCGATGGTGTTATCCACTGTCGTTATCGGAATGATCTGGCAGTATATCTATCATCCACAGATCGGGATATTGAACTTTCTACTGGATGCACTGGGGCTGGAGAGTTGGAAGCTGCAATGGCTCTCCGATGACAAGATTGCAATTTTCTCATTGGTACCGCCGCTGCTGTGGAGCTTTGTTGGATTGTATCTGATCATCTTTATCTCAGCGCTGCAAAATATTCCTGGCGAGATTCATGATGCTGCCAAAATAGACGGTGCTTCAGGAATCCGGAAGCTGGTATCGGTCTCTTTACCCATGATCTGGGGAACAGTTCAGGTTGCAATCATTCTATGTATTTCTGGTAGCCTCAAATCATTCGATCTGGTCTACATCATGACCAAGGGTGGTCCGGCACATGCCACAGAACTACTCGCTACGTATATGTACAATTCCACTTTTACCACATACCGTTATGGCTTCGGAAGTGCCATCTCGACGACCATCGTACTGATCTCGTTACTTCTGATCGGAACAAGCCAGTGGGTAACCAGTCGCAAACGAAAAGAGAACCATTAGAGAGGGGGAGCTATAATGCGCGTGACACCTGTATCCATGCCATCACCACGAAGTGGCTCGGGTCATCCGATTCGACGTCTTCGCAGCGGAATTGTTTGGACGCTGCTGACGGTCTATGGTATTTTAACATTGTATCCGTTCTACTGGCTCGTGATTAGTGCGTTCAAAACGAATGAAGATTTCTATAGCAGGCCCTTCGGTTTGCCGGAAAACTGGAACGTAGCCAATTTCAGCAATGCATGGGAAAGCTCCAAGCTAGGGACTGCTTTTGGCAATTCACTCATTGTATCCGTCGGATCATTAATTCTGACGCTGTTTATTGCAGCGCTGGCTTCATTCATCCTGGCCCGCTTCCAGTTTCGCTGGAAAGGGTTAATCATGACCTTCTTTGTCGTAGGCATGCTCATTCCGATTCATAGTACACTTGTCCCTTTATTCATTCTGATGAAACAAATGTCATTGCTGAATACGTACTGGGCATTAATCTTACCGTACACGGCCTTTGCATTACCTACGGCTATTTTCGTGCTTACAGCTTATCTGACAAGTGTTCCACGTGACATTGAAGAGGCGGCTTTTATTGATGGAACAGGCCTGTGGGGACTGTTTACCCGAATTATGCTGCCGATGTCCGTCCCTGCGTTGTCCACGGTGACGATCCTGAGTTTCCTGCATGCGTGGAATGACTTTTCATTTGCGCTTGTGTTCATCAACAAAACCGGATTGAAAACGTTACCGCTGGCGATTGCGAACTTTGCGGATGGATATCAGACGGATTACGGATTAACGCTTGCTGCCATGACCCTGTCGGTCATTCCAACCATTATTCTGTATCTTATATTCCAGGAACAGGTTATGAAAGGCATGACAGCAGGAGCTGTCAAAGGCTAAGCGAAAGCGCATCCAGAGGAGGAGAAACGTTTGGCACGCTGGCTCACATCTTCGTTACAAAGGAAGCTATCCGTCGTTGTGACGGCTTCAATGATTGTGCCTTTGCTGGCCTTGGGCCTGTTCGCCTTTCTGATCTCTTCCCGCATCACAGAGCAAAAAACAAAGCTGTCCGGCATGGATACGCTGAAACAGGTCGAAGCAAATCTTCGTTATATGCTGCAGGATGCCGAGAACCTGTCCATTTTCCTGATTGGAGAACGGGACATCCAGCAGTATCTTAGCCACAATGAAGATCATGAGCTAGACCGGGTGGATATCCTGGGCAGGATGACCAATCTGGCGGCTTCCAAAAAATATATTGCGAATATCGCCATATATCCAAGCCGCTTCGATGCCACATTGTCTACGGCTACCTGGTATGAATCCAACAATTCAAGCTTATCTTATCCTCCTGTACCGAGCGGAGAAGCGGTAAAAAAATGGACGGGGGTATACCCAGTTCAGAATTATGCGGGTATACAAAATGTGATCACATTGGTTCGACCGATCCGCAGTATTCATGATTATCGACCCATCGGCTGGCTGGCGATCAGTCTGGATGAGAAGGCCATATCCCAGGGATGGGCTGCTCTGGGATTAGGCAGAGGGCAAGGCAGACTGGAACTCATCGGCAGTTCGGGAGAGATCTTGTCTTCCATGGACAAATCCCGGCTTGGACTTAAGCTGGAGCAGGTCGAACCAGGAGTCACAACGTTAATTCAGGGTGGCGGTAACGGAACAACCACATATGGCAGTGGTGAGGATAAACGGACATTGCTCTATTATCCGGAAGAACTGACCGGTTGGACGTTGGTTGGAACGGTTCCTTATGACCAGTACAAGTCGGAGAATCGGTATATCCTTATTCTAACCGGGTGTGCCGTTGCGATGTCTGCTGCGATTAGTGCTGGATTGGTCTGGTTTACCGTGCAGCGTGTGACGAGGCCGCTTCGTGTACTTACCCGGCATCTGTCTCGAATTGATCCCGAACGCCCGCTTCCTTTGTTTCGGTCTGAAAGTGATGACGAGATCGGCAGGCTTGGGGAGAGTTACAATCTGCTCGGTGCACATATTCAGTTGTTGAAGGAAGAGGTTATTCGTGGTGAAGCCCGCAAAAAAGAAGCGGATCTTCGAGTGCTTCAGGCGCAGATTAACCCGCACTTTCTCTATAACACGCTCTCTTCGATTCACTGGATTGCCTTAATGTCTGAAGAGAAGAGAATTGCGGATATGGTGGAGGGCTTGAGTGATTTTCTGCGTATCAGCTTGAACAATGGTCAGGATTACTGCCCTGTGGAACAGGAGATTGCTCATATTCGTCATTATGTGCGTGTGCAGTCGATTCGTTTCCCGGATCAATTTATCTTGCATTATATCGTAGATCCGGCATTAGAGCAGCTTATGATGCTGAAGTTGCTCCTGCAACCGCTCGTCGAGAATGCGATGATTCACGGGATTCAGCCCAAAGCGGCCATGGGAACCATCACCATTATGATTCGCAAGGATCCAGAGAATGAACAGATGAATGTCTTGGTGCTGGATGATGGTGTCGGCATGGAGCCGAGCAAGCTGGAGCAATTAAGGATAAGCATTGTTCAGACGGAAAAACAGACGGAAAAGCAACTAACCCAAGGCGGTTATGGGCTCTGTAATGTGAACGAGAGACTGCTGCTTCATTATGGACCGGAAGCACAGCTCGAAGTGGATAGCAGAGTCGGTGGTGGTACCCGCATTTCGTTTTCCATTCCAATCCTGGAGGGAGCGCCATGAGACTATTAATTGTTGATGATGAAGTCATTATTCGTACAGGACTTGCCAGTGTGATCGCTTGGCATGAACTTGGGATTGAATTACTTCAACCTGCTGCCTCGGCAGAGGAGGCGTTAATGCGCATGGCGGAGGAACGTCCACATATCCTGATGACGGATATCCGGATGACAGGCAGGTCGGGTCTGGAACTGGCAGAAGAGGGACTGCGATTGCTACCTGAGCTGGAGGTTATTATTTTATCCGGATACGATGACTTTTCTTATGCACAGCAGGCGATTCGCCAAGGTGTTACCGATTATTTGCTCAAAACAAGCAAGCCGGAAGAGATTATCAAGACCGTGTTACAGGCCAAACAGCGAATAACAGAACGTTGGGCAGAGAAGTCCAGAGAGGGACAGCTCATGCGGGAGAATCGGGAGCGGTTGTTTGCCGGATGGATTATTGATGGTGATATCTCTTCTGGTCCTTGTCCATCGTTCTTGCAGTCTGGTGTACAGAAGGAAGCGGTCGATGGTTTGAATGATGAACAGATTCTCAGACAAGTCATGGTTCTTCGAGCAGAGGGCTGGGATCGTTCCTCGGATGCACTATTACGATTTGCGGTGCAAAACACACTGGAGGATCTGCTGCCAGGAGCCATTGCGCATGTAGAGAAGCAGCAAATTGTCTGTGTTGTCTCATGGCCGCTGGTGGAACAGGAATATCCATTCAGGCTGGAGAGTGCATTATGTCGGGTGGAACAATTATTGAAGTGCACCTTGCGTGCAGCAATAGGTCTGCCAGTTCATAGATCTGCAGATCTGCACGAGAGCTATAGAACCGCTTCAGCGGCATTCCGATATCGGAGTTTGATTGATTATAAAATATGGCATTATAAGCACATTCAGGACCGTCAAGGTGGCAAAACCGTACTTACGCAAGAAGAGGAGACCGTACTCGGCACATTGCTGCTGGATAATGATTCGGTCACGTTAACGACATGGACACGAGAACTTGTGGCCAATCTGATAGCAGAACCGGAAGTCACACCAGAATCGTTCGGTGCCTGTCTTCAATCTGCCGTTATTGCAGGTCATCGCTGGCTGACTCGTACGATGCGAGCTATAGGACGTGAAGAATCCGCAAGGCTGGAACCCTGGTTGCCGGAACCGGATGCAGATGCTGTGGAACTTGGGGATATGCTGTTCCATCATCTGTATGGTGTGATGCATGCCTATCATAGTCGCATGGGTCAGGGGCAGGCTGCACATGTGCAAAAAGCGATAGGTTATATTGAGTCTTCATTGGCTCAGGATATTAATCTGCAGCAGGTAGCTGGACATGTTCATTTGCATCCGGGCCACCTCAGTGAGTTGTTTAAAAAAGAAATGGGTGTGACTTTCGGTGATTTTGTCATCGACACGCGTATACGAAGAGCAATGGATATGCTGGCGGTGTCTCCAGCGAAGGTCAGTGAAGTCGCTGCCATCAGTGGCTATGAAGACGTGAAATATTTTAGCAGGCTGTTCAAAAAACATACGGGCAAGACCCCGAGTGAATATCGCGAGGAGGCAATGTCATTCAAGCCCTCCGGAAGTTAGAAGCGAGCAGATTACGAAGCATGTTTTGTATTTCTGCAAACGTTTTCGATGCGGCATAACTCAGGGGTCTTGGGGAGCGAGGGCGTAATAATGAAGAACCTTAGTTCAAGTCAGGATTTATCAGGACAATGGAAGATACAGCATTTTGAAGTTGGGGAGAAGCGGGCAATGGATGTGGCAGCTGCTGCACTGGATGATCGCTTCTGGATTGGGGCTGAAGTACCCGGAGATGTACACGCTGCACTGGTTGAGCGTAGTATCATTGATCCACCCTATTACGGACATAATGATGTCAAAAGTCGCTGGATTGAGCAAAAGGAATGGTGGTACCGTACAACCTTCAATCTCGTGAGAGATGCAGAGACGGAGGAGCACTTTGAACTGGTGTTTGAAGGGTTGGATACGTTTGCAACGGTCTACGTCAACGGCCATGAAGTTGGAAAAACGGCCAATATGCTCATGTCACATACGTTTAATGTCACATCTCTGGTGCGTAACGGCTGGAATGCGATTGCTGTCAAGTTCGACCCGCTTCACCTGCATCACCGGGACAAAGAGACCTTCGACTGGTCCTCGTATACGAAGGAACGGCCATGGTTGCGCAAGGCGGCGATGAACTTTGGCTGGGATTGGGGTCCACGCATGGTTACGGTAGGCATCTGGGGTGCAGTGCGGCTGGAAAAACGAACCATTGCCAAGCTAGAAAGTGTGTATGCTCGAACGGAATCAGTCAGTACAGAGCTGGCTGCATTGCATGTCACGGCGGATGTGAAGTCCGTCTTGTCTTTCCGTAACAGGCAGAAACGGGAGCAAGCTGTGGTTATGTCCTGTCATGTTCGTCTGCTGGATCGCAGCGGAAACGAGGTAGCAGATGCCACTGAACTGCCTGTAGAAGGTGGTAAGGCAGATATCAGATTGAACGTTACGTCACCTCAGTTATGGTGGACTCATGATCTGGGTGACCCTTATCTGTATACACTGGAGGTTACATTGTACGCAGATGGCGTTGAGGTGGATCGTTATAGCGAGCCTTATGGGATACGAACGATTGAACTGGCTCTTCACAATGAACGGGGGGAAGATGCATTTGCTTTTATCCTGAATGGAGTCAAGATCTACGCGAAGGGAGCCAACTGGATTCCGGCTGATCATCTGATCGGCGCCATCCCGAACTCCCGATATCGTGAGCTTGTCGAGCTGTCGGTGGAAGGGCATATGAACATGCTGCGCGTCTGGGCCGGTGGTATATATGAGAAGGATGTCTTCTACGATGAGTGTGATCGGCAAGGGGTGTTGGTGTGGCAGGATTTTGCTTTTGCGAATGCGCTCTTCCCGGATTTCAATCGTGATTTCATGGACAACGTACGGCAAGAGGTAGAAAACAATGTACTGCGCCTACGCAATCGTGCCTCGCTTGCTCTCTGGTGTGGGAATAATGAAATAGATTGGCTCTATGATATGAAGTCGGCAAGTGGAGATATTACCAGTCCGTTCTACGGCGAACTGATCTATCATGAGCTGATCCCTGAAGTGCTGGAGCGCTTGGATCTGTCTCGTCCGTACTGGCCTTCTTCGCCGTTCGGGGACAGCAATGGTCAGGATGCGAATGACCCGGATGTGGGGGATCGCCACAACTGGCAGGTATGGCACGGCTCTGTCTATCCAAGGAAACACGGAGAGCCACCGCTGCTGGACTACAGTATTGAAGGTGTAACGTTCAAAAATTATAAAAAGGATCATGCGCTGTTCAGCAGTGAATTCGGTATGCACGCCTCGGCCAATCGCTACACGCTGGAGAAAAATATGCCCGCAGGTCAGTTTTACTGGGGCAGTCCGGAGATGGCCTACCGTAACAAGGATACCAATCATCAAAAAGGTATTCTGCTAATGGAGGGTTATACAGGCATTCCGCAAGATATAGAAGAGTATATGAACTACTCCATGCTCACTCAAGCAGAAGGGCTGCGATATGGAATTGAACATTTCCGGCGCATCAATCACCGTAACAGCGGAGCGCTTGTGTGGCAATTGAACGATAGTTGGCCAGGAACAAGCTGGTCCATGATTGACTATGAGCTGCTGCCGAAGGCATCCTTTTATTACGGGAAAATATTCTTTCATCCTGTCCTGTTGTCACTAGAGCATGAACCGGGTGAGCCACTTGCGTTGTGGGTCGTGAATGATACGCAGGACGTCTTGAAAGGCGAGCTTCGACTCAATGTCTATGCATTGCATGGAGAGAAGATCTATTCCAGCACACATGCTGTTGAAGTAATACCCCAATCCTCGCTGTGTATTGCCGAATTAAATGAAGTAGAGGTGCTACAGGGTAGACGAGCGGAGGAAGTCATGGTTGAGTTGGTATCCGAAGGGTTTGCGGCACCGAGCAACCGATACTTCTTGCGTGATCCGAAGGATGTGACATTGCCGAAGTCTCAATTGAGCGTGCATGTGAACGAAGAGGAGCAGTCTGTAACGGTTACGGCCAGTGGTGCAATTGCACGATTGGTGAAGCTGGAGCTTCCCCTTGGACGTGTCCGATTCAGTGATAATTATTTCGATCTGCTCCCCGGTGAGAGCCGGACGGTAAGACTTCGTCATCCGGAGCAGTCGTCTCTGCCTCTGACGGAACTTCGGGTCAGTGCCATGAACGGCAGAGAAGGGTGAGATAACAGACTTCGATTCTTATTCGAGGTGGTACTCCTGAACAGGGATGCCGCCTTTTTTTGCTTTTGGACTAGGTGAGACAATGTCGCCGGAGCAGACTTTTTCCCCTATTTCATCAACGATAACTTCCAGTCAGGGTTCACATCTTGGGACATTCGGGTTAGAATGATAGAAAGAAATCGTTTTCAAAAGGAGGTGGATTCATGTCATTTGTCTTTTTCCCCGAGGTGATTATATTCACTTTGATGTTGATCCTGCTGATTATTGGTATTGTATATATTGTTCGTAAAAGCAAACAAGTACTGCGCCGCCTAAGTAATCTGGAGAAAGCGATATATGAAAAAGAAGGCATGTCGTCCTATCCGAAGGACGTTGATACTGAACAAGAAGGGGCATCCCGAGAAGACTCATTTGCTCCACGCAAACGAAGATGAATAAGGATACGGGTTACATAAAGAAGATAAATATAAGAAAGCCAAACAGCCGATTCTTCTCCATGAGGAAGTGATCGGCTGTTTTGGGCATTTTGGCAGATACCAGAATTAACTGGGTTTAGAGAAAGGATTCATAGCGCTGCTGGAAAGAGGACTCCATCTCTACTTGCCGTGCAAGTTGCTGCTGTACCTTTGCTCCGCGAATCGTCTGAAGTTCCTGAAGCAGTTCAGTGGATTGGAATTGATCTGCGGCCATCCGAACAAGCAACTCCGAGAGTGCGTCCGCATCTTCCAGCGCCGCATTAAGTCCAAATGCACCAGTTGGTGTCATGGTATGGGCGGCATCACCGATGAGCACAACATTGTCCTGTGCCCATGATTGGCAATAGCTGCTTTCGACAGATAATAGAACAAAATCACTCCAGCTCTGAATATGGGCAGCCACAGAATCAGCCAGACAAGGAAAGGCAGATACAAGTTTATCTACAAAAGGAGCAATCGGTTGCTCGCGCAACTTGGCATATGCCCCCTCAGGGATGTTCCAGCCAATCTGAACATAACCGCCGAATTGTGAGAACAATGCGAGCTGTTGTCCATCCATGCTTGCCATCCGAACAGCCGGTTCCCATCCTGAAGGTGCCGGAATACGTGCCCATAACAGGTCATACCCGTGCTTGCGAATCTCGGGGGTCAAGCCGGAATGTTTGCGTACAGCAGAGTATCTGCCATCTGCACCGACAATAACAGATGCTTCGATGGAAGCAGGAACGCCGTTCTGTCGAATGTTAATACCAACGGTCTGGCCGTTTTTGTCTCGTAGCAAGCCAGTCATGATGGTATTAAACAGCACTTGTTCATTAGAATTGTGCTGACGAGCATGCGATACGATGGCTTCCAGGAGGTGATCTTGAGGTACATGAATACCAACATGAGATTCTCCATTGCCTGGCGAAACGGTGTGAATAATCTGCCCATTTTCCCAATATTGAATCTGTTCCAAGAGCAGGGCTCCCAGTTCCTGAATGAGCGAATAAAGGCCATGTTTATTCAAAATCGCTTCGCCGTCCACATTGAGCAGCTCTCCGCGAAACGACTTGTGCAGGTGGGGTTGCCGCTCGATGAGAATCGTGGAGATTCCTTTTTGATTCAGTAGATAAGAAAGCAAAGCACCGCCAGGACCTGCACCGACGATGCAAACATCTGTTTTAAGTTGAGATTGTATATTCTGATCCATGTGCATAAGTCCCTTGCAATATAATGATGACGCTTCATTTACTTTATAACAACAAATTTATTAAAATCATTAAGTAACTAAAAGTAACTTAAAGATATAGATTATTATAATCAAACCCATCGCAAGAAAGCAATAGATGTATGCCATAATAAAACACAGGTCTTTCCGTCAAATAAAGGGTGTCCAATACAAGCGTATATTTCACAAACAAAATAGTGTAAATATGTTACAATAAAAGGCAGGTTATGATGAAAGGCAGGAGGAACGTTTATGAGCCCGGATACGGAGCGAAACTCTCAATTGGCAAATGTAGATCAATTGTTGGAGGCCTTCTTCAGATATAAAAATAAGGTATTGGATCAGCAGCAGAAGACCGAAACCAACTGCAAACTGAATCCGACAAAAAGTCATATATTGAGCATGATTTTACGCGAAAAACGCTGCATGGCGGTTGATGTGGCCAGACAACTCAGTTTGTCTTCCGGTGCAACCACCATTGTACTGAATCAACTGGAAACAGAAGGGTTGATCCAGCGTGTGCGCAGTGAAGAAGATCGAAGAATTGTGTGGCTGTCCTTAACAGATGAGGGAACACAGCTTGCCAAGACACTTAATGCGAATCGCGGCCGAATGACGTGGGAATTGTTGCAAGCACTTTCCGAGGAAGAGCAACAGCAGATGTTCGGTATGCTGAAGAAAATTGAGTTGAAACTGTTGGAGAACATGAAGTCATTTGAGCAGATTCATCGGTAGTCAATATATGACTTGATCACTTAAAGACGTCAGTCCTCATGAGTTCGTCCCTAGTTGCGGGGGGATGAACCTTGAAGACTGGCGTTTTTGAGTTGGTTTACATATGAAAGCGAACCACATGATCGGTCATACCTTCCTGGATCAAGATCTCCTTTTGCTTGCTGCCCATTAGGTCGAAGTGGGGAAATGGCTGCCGCCGATGAATGTATCGCGGGTCCAGTCCATGATCGTTACACCAGCGGTCCAGACGCTCCAGATCTGCGCAGCCGACTTTGGTGACGCTGGTGATACCGGGAAATCGATTGTCGATCCAGAAATGAGTGAGGTAGGCAATCTCACCACGAGCTACTTGTTCCTTCCACGCAGCAAGCTCCTGTCGTTTAATTCCAAATGCCATAGATGCAAGTTCCTTTCCAACCGGGTATTGTCCTAAGCATATTGTAACATCTTATATACAGAATCCATCAGAAATCTTCAATCTATATAAGTTGAACTAAAGATTATTTACACTGACACTACGATGACAGAATAACCTTCCAATCGCTGTTATCCCCAGATTTTTTGATTCCCTTTTCCAAAGGGGAAAATCCGGGGATAGCGTATGCTTCCGATGCAGCTTTCTTTCAGAAAGCTTTTAGGCGAACGCTTCGCTTTTTCAGGTTTTTTCTGTCCTCTCCGTTAACGTGTAAATGAATAGTTCCAACTTATATAGACTGGTCTGAGACCAGTTGAATGGGTATATGAATATGACAACATTTTTATAACAAAGTCTGGATTATGTTAAAATAAACCTATACAACAAAGGTTTCACCACTTCTATAGCGGAAAGGGATGTCATCATGGAGATATTTATTGCCGTACTTGTGTTACTGGTCCTGATCGGTTTATCCAATATTTTAAACCGGTTTGTACCCTTTATTCCCATTCCGCTTATTCAAATCGTGCTTGGTGTAGCCATAGCTTTGCTTCCCGCAGGTGTTCACCTGCCCTTGAACCCGGAATTGTTTTTTGTACTCTTCATCGCACCTTTGTTATACAACGATGGTAAGCGAACACCAAGGAATGAATTATGGAATCTGCGTGCACCGATACTTTTGCTTGCACTAGGACTTGTATTCGTGACAGTAGTCGTGGCGGGGTATGCCATTCATTGGTTGATTCCTTCGATCCCGTTACCTGCTGCTTTTGCTCTTTCAGCCATATTGTCCCCGACAGATGCAGTGGCCGTTGGCGCCATGGCAGGCCGGGTACATCTTCCGAAAGGTATACATAGGATTCTTGAGGGTGAAGCATTGATGAATGATGCATCCGGCCTGGTGGCCTTCAAATTCGCCATTGCAGCCACGGTTACAGGTGTATTTTCCCTGGCGCAGGCAACCTTCAGTTTTATTCTGATTGCAATTGGCGGACTTCTCGTCGGTGCATTGTTATCGTTTCTGTTAATCAGGCTTGGGGTGTGGATTCGTAGACTGGGCATGGAAGATGTGACGATTCATATGCTACTGCAAATCCTGACTCCATTTATCATCTATCTGGTGAGTGAAGAGATTGGGGTGTCGGGCATTTTGGCGGTCGTTGCAGGTGGGATCATTCACGCCATTGAGCGTGACCGCGCTGAATCGGTTCAGTTGAAAATGCAGGTGGTATCTGCGAGCACATGGTCAGTCATTATATTTATACTAAATGGTCTGGTGTTCGTGATTCTGGGTGTACAGGTCCCGGATGTACTGAGTACCATTTTTGAAAATGCTTCGTTTAATAACTTGCAAGTCTTGAGGTATGTGGGGCTAATCTCCGTGCTTCTGCTGATTCTGCGCTTTCTGTGGGTCTATCTGTTTTGGCAGGGCAATGAATTGCTGCGGACCAAATCTTCCATTGGAAGGCCTAGATTTAAGGATATTACGATCATTTCCCTCTCTGGGGTGCGGGGGGCTGTGACATTGGCGGGTGCCTTCTCCATTCCTTACGTGCTTCAGGATGGATCACCATTCCCTGAACGGGATCTGATTATTTTCCTGGCGGCAGGGGTTATCCTCTTCTCCCTGATTTCGGCGAGCGTGTTTCTTCCCGTTCTGGCCAAGGATGATGGTAAATCCACAGAAGAAACACCGCAGAAGTCAGAACGGAAAGCACATGACATTATGCTGAACGCGGCAATACGAGCCGTCAAATCCGAAATGAACGATGAGAACAGAGCCGCAGCACTCGCGGTCGTCTCAGATCTGTCCAAATACATCAGGCAGGCCGCAGGTCAGCTTACCGCAGGTAAACGCAAAGACATTCAAAAACAAGAAACGGCCATCAATCTGATTGCCACCCGTGCGGAGCGTAAAGAAATTGAAGCGATGCTGGACGAAAATGCAATTGCTTCCGATGCTGCATTCAAATGTGACAGCTGGCTCGATCGCAAGGAAATGATGCTGGCGAATCGCACAAACACTCAGTTCATGACTTCGATCAGCGAGATCGGGCGTGTGTTAGGACATCTCTTCACCAATCGTTCCCCGAAGCCGAGTCAACCCTTCATGCTTGAAAATGCAGAACTGTTCCGTCAGGTGAAGCTGCGCACCTCAGAAGCAGCAATTAAGGCCATTCGTTCCCATATGAATGATGGTAATCGAGTCGTTACACTGTCGGTCATTGCCAAGTATGAGCGAGTTATTGCCAAATTGCGCACCTGGAACCAGGGTAAAACGGAAGATCCGTTTAATCAGGAAAAACTGGAGTTGCAGATGGTGGCCATTCAGGAACAGCGCAATACGGTTCAGCAACTGTATGAAAACGGCGAAATCACCCGTGATGTGGCTGCCAAGCTGCGCCGGTTTATCAACGACGTGGAAGCGACCGCGTTGAAAAATACCTAATGTGGCAAGAAAGACGTCACGACCCAATTGTACTTATTCGATCAGTGAAGATCGTCATGGATGATTCACCTGCTTTCCTGAAAACAGCTGTAGATAAGGCGTTGAACCGCCTGCAACCGTTCATTCAAAATTCTGGATAAAGTGGAGCAGTTGCGCAGTATCGCACAATCCAAGGATGTTGAGGCCGCTCATCTGGTTCTGGCCTGGTACCTGACTCAGCCTTCCATTGATGCATTGACATTGAATGTAGAGCTAACCGTTGAGGAAATTGCCGTTGTGGACCAGATCTTTCGTTAATTAGTTCGGGTGAATCGGGAAATGCTAACAGGGAGTTTACATATGAAGACAAAGTGAGGACACAACATGAACCTGAAGGCAGCCCGATTGATCGGATTGTTCACGCTAATTATCTTGCTGGGTAGCAGTTCTGCCTATGCGAAGCCTGTTCAGAAGAACCGTCAGTATTATGAGGAACGAGGAGAGATCGTGTGGGAGGTTCCCACACAGGATAAACTCATCGCCCTGACCTTTGATGATGGACCGGATCCGATTCAGACCCCGCAGATTTTGGCGTTGCTTCAGCAATATCAAGCCAAAGGAACCTTTTTTGTACTTGGCAAATGGGCAGAGAAATTTCCTGAACTGATTAGGCAGGAACAGCTCGAAGGGCATGAAATTGCCAATCATACGTATGCTCATACGTATGCAGTTCGATCAACAGCTGCGGACAAGTACATGAAAGATATGAACGCAGCGGAAAGTTCCATTATTGAAGCTGGGGCGGAGCGTCCCTTGTTGTTCAGACCACCAGGCGGCTATTACAATGACATGGTCATTCAGGCTGCCAAACAAAAAGGGTATACCATTGTACTCTGGTCCTGGCATCAGGATACACGAGACTGGGCTTCTCCAGGTGTATTGGCCATCGTTAACAAGGTGCTGAACAACGTACGTAATGGGGATATTGTACTTTTTCACGATAAGGTAGAAGGCAAGTCCCATACGGTAGCAGCACTCAAAACGATCCTGCCGAAGCTGCAAAAGCAGGGATATCGGTTCGTAACAGTGTCCGAGCTGCTTGCTGTAAAGGCGCGCGAAGCTACGAAGGACGGAACTACGCCTTCGTCTATTTTGAAGCACGTACAGCCCTAAAACATGGCAATCCAATTAAAAGCCGCAGGTCTCAGTATGAAGAGACCTGCGGTTCTTTATCCTGGTCTTATATAAAACATGGAACCAGAAAGTATGAGGTTGTTGCCCGTATCCCTTTTGTTTTGAAACCAAAACGTCTACAATAGATGGAGCTTTGAGCTTTGTGATTAAGGGTTAAATCGTATACATGGTATGAATTTCGACATAGAGGAGAGTGAACATAATGAATGGACAACAACGTGTAAATATTAAGCCAGGTCTGGAAGTGGACATTGTGCTGAAGCAGGATCAGGCTATAGGTAAGCTGACACGTGGCATTGTGAAGGATCTATTAACCAAATCACCTACACATCCACATGGAATCAAAGTAAGACTGACGAGCGGCCAAGTAGGACGTGTGAAACAGGTCATTACAGGAGGCTCGAACTAACTGTGGTCCAAGGCGGAGAGATGAGTACTACCGCAGAGGTTATAGAACATCTGGCTACGGGTAATGAACGTCAGCGGGATGCATACCGCGTGTTACAGAGCAGTGGACTGATCGATATATTAGCTGACTACCACCCATATCCGGCGGGAACGGTACCCATTGATATTGATATTCCGGGCAGCGATCTGGATCTGCTGTGTTATGCAGAGGATCTGGATGCTTTTGAAGCCGAGATACACAATCGGATCGGAGCCGTTGCTGAGTTTCAATGTGTTCATGGTGGGGATCTTCCAGACCAACGTCCTTATGTGACTTGTAATCTGCAGGTGGGACATTGGCCTGTGGAGATTTTTGCCCAATCCGTGCCGATCAATAGGCAGAATGCATACCTACATATGCTCGTGGAGTGGAGATTGTTACAACTGTGGGGAGACGCTGGACACCGTGAGATTCGCAGACTGAAACGGGCCGGGTGGAAGACGGAGCCTGCCTTCGCTTCTGTACTTGGGCTACAGGGAGATCCATATGTGGACATGCTGCAATTAGCAGAGATGAAGCGTGAAGATCTCTGGAACTGGGCACGTTCACGCACGTCTTTATAAAATGTCTATTTGAGATGAACTAATCATTTACACGATAACGGAGAGGACAGAAAAAACCTGAAAAAGCGAAGCGGTCGCCTAAAAGCTTTCTGAAAGAAAGCTGCATCGGAAGCATACGCTATTACCGGATTTTCCCTTGAGAAAGGGAATCGAAAAATCTGGGAATAACAGCGATTGGAAGGTTCTTCTGTCATCGTAGTGTCAGTGTAACTAATCTTTTGTCAGATCAAAAAAATGGCTACAATCGTCGTTACCGCGAGTCCCAGCAGTACAGGCTTCAGGTTGCGTCTTGCCAGTTCAAAAGGACTGACTCCGCAGATCGCAGCAGCAGGAATCAATGCCCATGGAATCAAGGTTCCGCCACCTACCCATATGGCTGCAACCTGACCGAGTGCTGTCAGCACAGGAGCTGAATCTGCCGCACCTGCGAACATGGACGCAATCGAGCCAACCAGGGAAATCCCCGAGAATCCTGAACCATCCATCCCCGTGACCGCTCCGGTCACCGTCATCGTAATGGCTCCCACAGTATCATTCAGTGGCACCAGTCCAGCAAGTGCAACCCCGAGATCATTCACAATCCCGTGTGAACCTTCAGGAAGAGGATTGTGGAACAACTCCGTAATCGCAGCATCCCCCAGATAAAAGAACGCGGCTATCGGAATAACCGGGCCGAATACTTTGAAACCGAACTGAAATCCTTCTATTAAATAGTTGGTCGTTTCCTCCGGTCCGGCGTGACGGTGGGCGGCAAGGGTAACAGCGATCAGTATAACCACAGCGGTCCCGCCAATCAGAGCCGTTGCGTCACCACCTTGCAGTTTCAATACAAACATCAGAATCACATCAACTGCAAATAACAAAGGGATAAGCAGAGCGAATGCTTTTTGCAGACGTGGTGACATGGCTTGACGTTGAATAGGCAGATTGGTGGGTGGAGAGGTAGACACAGCCTCTGATGAGGATGAAGGTTCCGTGCCCACTGTGCCTGATTTCATCTCTTTGCGCAGCATCCAGAAGGCTGTAAGTGTAGATACCGTTCCCATGACAATGACCAGAGGAATGCTGGCCGCCATGACGGAAGTAACGGGTATACCAGCCGCATCAGCCGTAAGTTTGGGAGCCCCCTGAATGATATAATCTCCCGACAGTGCAATTCCATGTCCGAACAGGTTCATGGCAATGGCAGCCCCAATTGGAGGGAGCCCCACACGCACCGCTACTGGAAGGAGTACAGCACCAACCAGAGCTACAGCCGGAGACGGCCAGAAAAAGAGCGATACAATCATCATAATCAATCCAATTCCCCAATATGCGACCTGAGGAGAACGGATAAACCGGGTGACAGGTGTCACCATAACCTCATTAATGCCCGTTCTGATCAGAACACGGCTCATCGCCACAATTATAGAGATGATGAAGATCGTGCTGAGTAATTCTTTTGTAGCATAGATGAAACTGCTGAAGATTCCAGAGACAGACCCGCTTAAGGTTTCCGTTGCCAGAAGTCCAATGGTCATAATACCCGCGACACAGATGATGGTGGTGTCCCTGCGCCGGATCATTACGACGATGATTAAGATAATAAATGCCAGATAGACATAGTGTAACGCAGTAAGTTGAATATTCATCGAACAGGCCTCCCTACATCCCCGGTGATATACCCGAGGAGTGATATATCGTATGCATGTCAAGATCGGGCGTTCGTGGAGTCCAGGGCTTGCCGCAGCATTTATTTTAGGGAGAGGCTTCTGAACTATAAATGGAGGATTTTTTTTACAACTGGAGAATTTATTACAACAGAAGTATGTAAGTTATCCGAATTTGGAGCGGATGGAAGTCACCAGAAGTGATGGATGCAGGTCACGAGACCGCATAGACAATGGCAAGCAGGGGTGACTACAATAAACTAAACATGCCATCATAAGGAAAAAATTAGAAAAAAAGTACGCTATGTTAAATGAAAAGGGCGGGAATCCTTAATCCATGAATGTGATCCGTTCACTTCGTTTTAAATTTATTGTGGGTCTTACACTGATCATGCTGCCATTATTCATGCTGCTCTATTACAACAACGTTTACGCCATGAAAGTCGTACGTGACAAGGTATCTCTCACCAATATGAATCATCTCGCCAAGAGTGTGGAGCAGAATGAACGTATATTGCAGGAGACAAATCGGTATCTATACAGTCTGGGCGAGCGGGACCCGGATATTATCTCTCTGTTTTTTCTGGAATACGGCAGTGGCGATTATATCATTGCGAAGCAACGCATTATGAATAAATTCATGACAGATATTGGTTTCTATAATCTGATTGATTCCTTTTTTCTATATGATGCTGTGAATGATGATCTGCTGCTCGCCACTTCGGGCAATTATGATGTCAAGAAGTCGGTTGTGCAGGAGAGTATGCCGGTCCAGATGCAGCAATTGGAAGGGGATATCCAAAAGCCCGAATGGAGTATCGTGCGTGGGGGGACGTGGAATGCGCTGGTGAAAACGGTGCGAATCAATCAACAGTTCTATGCGGGTGCGCTTGTTGATATGAATGCACTGAATCACACACAGCAGTTCACAGAATCCGGTGACAGGGCAGGCGCAGTCATTGTTGGAACAGACGGTGGGGCATTATCGGATTCCACATTGAATGCTGCACAGATTCAGCTTGCTGCAGCTCATCTTCCCGGTCTGAAGAATCCGTATCAGGTTATCTCTGAAGTTGTGAACAAGGGAGAAGCACGTCAATATTTGATGTTGGGGATGGCCTCGGCCATGTCTGCGATGAATTATATCGTGCTGCTGCCTGAGGAAGACATGATGCGTAACCTCCCGTTCTTCCAGCAGATCATTCGTCTGCTTCCCATTGGTGCGGCAGTAATTCTCGTTACTGCACTGATCTTTCTGCGTCATCTGTTATTCCGCCCGATGAACTCACTGATCCGAGGCATGAGGAGGGTGAGTCGCGGAGATCTCGATGTGAAGCTGGAGCCGCCCTCTTCCTCGGAACTTGAATTTATGACACGAAGTTTCAACCAGATGACCAGTGAGATCCGGCATCTGAAGATTGATGTGTATGAGGAACAATTGCGGACCCGAGAGGCGGAGTTCAAACAACTGCAGATGCAAATCAATCCTCACTTTTACCTGAATTCACTCAATATAATTCATAGTCTGGCTTCCTTGCAAAAGCATGAGCTGGTGCAGCAGATGGCTGGCCATCTGGCAGATTATTTCAGATTCAGCCTGCGTGCAGGCAAACGTGTTATTCGTCTGGATGAAGAGCTGGAGCACATTCGTCATTACTTAGAGATTCAAAAGCTGAGGTTTCCAAGCCGATTGGATTTTGAACTGGATATCGAACCGGATCTGGGACAGTATGTGATTCCGCCATTAACGATTCAGCCCTTTGTGGAAAATGCCATTATTCACGGATTTCAGCGCCGGACTCAAGCCTTTGTCATTCGGATCGTGGCGTGCCATGGGAAGAAGTTATCGGGTCAAGTCGATGAGAAGGTGCTTCAGCTTATGATTGTGGATAATGGTGTCGGATTTGATGAGGAACTGCTGGAGCGTCTGCAGCAGGGACAATACGCTGAAGACCCGGGTGGACAGCATATCGGGATATGGAACGTAGCTCACCGGCTGTTAGTGAAATATGGTGACCAAGCCAGTTTGCAGTTCAGAAATGAGGCGGATAACGGCGCTGCAGTTATCATTGATTTACCCGCTCAGACCGAAGAGGAAGAAGGGGGAGCCCATGCGGAACCTGTTGATCGTGGATGATGAAGTGTATGCATTACAAGCGATGGTGGAAGGCGTTGACTGGCGCGCAGCTGGCATTGATCAGGTGTTCAGTGCTTGTGATGCTGAGGAAGCAAGAAAGGTCCTGAAGGCAAGTGCTATCGATATCATGATCTGTGATATTGAGATGCCTGGTGAAACAGGGCTTGACCTGCAGAGCTGGGTATTGAAGCATGATCCAGGCATGTTGACCATTTTCCTGACAGGCCATGCTTTGTTTGATTATGCTCAGACCGCAATTAAGCTCAACAGCTTTGATTATGTATTGAAGCCGGCTCCGGCGGATCAATTGATTAAGGTAGTAACCCAAGCGGTAGAGAAGATCAAGGATGGAGAGCAGCGTACCCGTACCAACGAAGTTTATGAGACCGTATACAAACGGTGGAAAACCCACAAACCACTCCTTACAGAACGTTTCTGGAAGGATGCCATCTCTCAACGTATCACGTTAACCAAGCAACGACTGCAGGAGCTTGCAGAATTGTATGGTGCCGAGATTGATCCGCAGGCTCGTGTACTACCTATTGTGATTTCGGTAGAGGAATGGGTGCGAGAATTTGATTTGCGTGACGAAGAGGTATTGGAGTATGCCCTTCGTAATGCAGCGAGAGAAGTGTTGCTGGGCGACAAGCCGGGTGAGGTGTTTCAGGATCATAGTGGATTAAACATTGTGCTTGCTTACGAGCAAGACGGCATCGTACCAAGTGCGAGCGAAGTGGCACAACGTTGTCAGGGGTATATTCGGGAATGTGGCACGTATTTCTATTGTCGTCTGTCCTGTTACGTTGGAGCTCCGGTTCCTGTGACTGAACTACAGGGCATGTTGAATGAACTGATGGACATGGAGCGGCGCAATATTAAGGAGCTTGAAGAAGTCTTTGTCTATGATGAGCAGGGGAGAGATCAGGAAGATCGCTTTTTGCCTATTCCGTGGTTTTCAGAATTATCCATACTGTTTGAGACGGGTAAAGTTGGGGATTTGCGCGAACGTGTGGATGAGATTTTCGAGTTACTCGCTGCTCAGGAGGGGTTGTCTCCTGAAATGCTGCGTCTCTACTATCATGCGATGCTGCATGTGGTCTATCCGTTGCTTCATCAGAAAAATGTGTCCATACGCACCCTGTATCCAGGTGAACGGGAGCCGGAAGAAAGTGTGGTGACAAGGTCGTTGCCGCAGTTGAAGCAGTGGACATCTGATCTGATTGATCGTGTTATCCCGGTGTTGTACCCGGACGATCACAGCCCCATGACCATTGTGGATCAGTTGTGCGTTTATATTGAAACTCATATTGGCGAAGAACTCATGCGAGAGGAACTTGCAGCTTTTGCCGGATTCAATCCAGCCTACCTGTCCCGTTTGTTTCGGAAGGAGAAGGGGATGTCCTTGTCCGAGTTTATCCTGCAAGGCAGAGTAGCCAAAGCGAAGACATTGCTGTCCCAGTCCACCGTCAAGGTGACGGATATCGCTGGCAAAGTGGGGTACTACAATTACTCGCATTTCACCAAAATGTTCAAAAAGTGTACAGGTATTACGCCGCAGGAGTTCCGCAAACAGTCACGTACAGTATAGCTTAGGACGCAGCATGCTGCGTCTTTTATTTTTGTTTTTTTTGTCACTAAAGTCATAATTTGATAAGTCAACAGGTCACCACAGCAGATAGAGGTCTTACTCGCCCCGCCGTATACTTGAACCACAGGAGCCGCAACGGAGCTTCATCCTGAGGAAGAATTCAAGAGGAGTGAGGGAGAACAAGTTATGAAGACACAACCCCAGGCGGGTAAGGGAGTACGGATATCGGAAATATCGGGAGGAACAGTTCCTAAACGCAAGTCTGTGTGGCACAATCTTGGCAAATTCAAGGTGCTGTATCTCATGTTCTTGCCAGGGGTCCTGTTTCTGCTGGTGAATAACTATATGCCGATGTTCGGCGTTCTGATCGCATTCAAAAATGTAAACTATGCTGATGGTATTTGGGGTAGTCCATGGAGTGGATGGGACAATTTTAAATATTTGTTCTCGACCAGTGATGCATGGGAAATTACCCGAAATACACTTGCGTACAACACCGTGTTTATTGCACTCAATCTCTTCGTAGGTGTCGGGCTTGCTATTCTGCTTAATGAAGTGAAGAACAAGGCGATGTCCAAGTTGTATCAATCGCTCATGCTATTGCCGTATTTCCTGTCCATGATTGTGGTCAGTTACCTGGTACTTGCTTTCCTGGGCAAAGATTCAGGCTTCATGAACTCAACCATTCTACAGATGTTCGGCGGTCAGCCGATCGACTGGTATTCCGAGCCGAAATATTGGCCTTATATCTTGCCACTGGTGAATACCTGGAAGAATATAGGATATTATGCAGTCATCTATCTGGCAGCTGTCGTGGGTATCGATGAAGAATATTATGAAGCTGCTGTGCTCGATGGAGCAACCAAATGGCACCAGATACGCTTCATCACGGTTCCTTTTCTCGTTCCGTTGATCGTCATTATGACGTTATTGCAAATAGGCCGTATATTCTATGCAGACTTCAGTCTGTTCTACCAGGTTCCACTGGAATCAGGAGCGCTGTTCCCTGTAACGAATGTACTGGATACCTATGTATATCGAACGTTCCTTATCGGTGGAGATATCGGGATGTCATCCGCAGCGGGTCTATATCAGGCGATTGTCGGATTCGTACTGGTTCTTGTATCCAATACCATCGTTAGGCGTATGGACAAAGATAATGCATTATTTTGAGAGGAGGCAAGTCAGCTGTGAAATCACGTGATCCACTAGCCGTATCGAAGCGTTCCGCATCTGTTATTCATGCGATGTTTCTATTCTACGCCATTGCCTGTATCGTGCCGATCCTGCTTGTCTTCGCCATCTCATTCTCGGACGAGACAACAGTTATTGCGAATGGGTATAAGCTTATTCCAGAGAAGTTCAGCCTAACGGCCTATGAGTTCCTGTTCAGGGATATGGACCAAATCCTTCATTCATACGGTATATCCTTTATCGTTACCGTTGTAGGTACCATTACAAGTGTAGCATTGACTGCACTGTATGCGTATCCGCTCTCACGGAGAGATTTGCCTTATCGTGGGTGGTTCGCCTTTTTCATCTTCTTCACGATGTTGTTCAATGGGGGTCTGGTACCTTGGTACCTGGTCTATGTCAACGTATTGGATCTGAAAAACTCCATACTGGCACTCATCATGCCGCTACTGCTATCCCCATTCTTCGTACTGGTCATGCGTACATTCTTCGCGAACTCCATTCCGGTATCCATTCTGGAATCGGCCCGGATTGATGGTGCAGGAGAGTTGAGAACGTTTACACGTATCGTGCTCCCACTCTCCCTTCCGGTAATGGCAACCGTGGCGTTGTTCAGTACACTGAATTACTGGAATGACTGGTACCTTAGCATGATTTTTATATCGGATAACCGGACGATCAGCCTTCAGTATCTTATGTACCGGACGCTGCTCGATATTCAATATTTAACAACCAACTCTAATGTCTCTTCACAGATTTCGTCACAGGGTGGATTGCTGAATCTGCCGAACAAAACACTGCAAATGGCGATGGCTGTGGTCGGTATTGGTCCAATTGTACTGGCATATCCATTCTTCCAGCGATATTTCATTAAAGGTCTTACGGTTGGCGCTGTGAAGGGATAACTCTGGCCGGTTAGCGGAGTGGGCATGGGAAATGAAGATGGACTGAAAGGGCATATATAGAAGTTGCTATGGGTTTTATTGTGAATTGGGGCAATTGGCTGTACGGTTCAACACATGACAGGAGGGGTTCAATTGGTTAGATCATTAAAGGTATGGTCACGCATGATGGCAACGGTGATGACGCTGAGCCTGGTGCTGGCAGCTTGCTCATCAGACAAAGGTGGAACAGCAACACCTGGAGCAGAAGGCGGAGGAGTAAGTGGGGGTGGGGGTAAACCCTACGAAGTGACGCTATTCTACCCGGGGACACCTCAGAAGGATGTTGCTCTGGTGGAAGCTGAGATTAACAAGAAGATGGAACCGAAGATTGGGGCCACGCTCAAGATCAATGCGATTGACTGGGGACAGTGGGATAACAAGCTGAATCTCATGATCTCTTCGGGTGAAAAATCAGACATTATCTTCACAGCAGCTTGGCAGAACTACACGGTGAATGTAGCCAAAGGCGCATTCTTGCCACTGAATGATCTGCTTGATGCACATGGTCAAGATATCAAGAAAAACCTGGACCCTGCCTTTCTGGAAGGTTCCCAGGTAGACGGCGTGAACTATGGTGTTCCTACGAATAAGGAACTCGCTGCCACACGTGGCGTGCTGGTACGCAAAGATCTGGCCGACAAGTATAACCTGGACCTGACAGCAGTTAAGACATGGGCTGATCTGGAGCCTCTGCTCAAAACCATTAAGGAAAACGAGCCGGCCATCACACCGTTCTATATGTCCAATACCAATGGTAACGGTCTGTTGGAGAATCTGGATTGGGATTATCTCGGTGATGCTTCCGTACCTGGAGTAATCTCCAAAACAGCAGGCGGAACAACGGTTCTGAACGAAGTGGAGACCCCTGAATTCAAGGAAGCGGCTGAACTCGCTCGCAAGTGGTATCAAGCGGGATATATCAACAGTGATGCTGCTACATCCAATGTGTTCCCGAAAGACCAGGCGAAGGCTGGAAAAGCGTTTCTCTGGACGGATGGCATGAAGCCAGGTAAGGATAAAGAAGAAGAAGGGTATGTGGGTTTCCCACTGACTCAGATTGAGATGACACAGCCGACAATTACGACGGGTGATGCATCTGGAGCGATGCTCGCGATCTCCCGTTCTTCGGAGCAACCGGAGAAAGCGATGCAGGTCATTAACCTGCTGCATTCCGACAAGGAAATTAACAACCTGTTGAACTTCGGAATTGAAGGTACACATTATGTGAAAAAAGACGGACAGGATAATATCATTGCTCTCCCTGAAGGCGTTGATGCCAACAGTCGTACCTACAATCCAGGTGCACAATGGCAGCTGGGTAACCAGTTCTTGAACTTCCTCTGGGATAATGAAGATCCGCAGAAATGGGAAAAGTTCAAAGAGTTTAACGCCAAAGGTGTGAAGTCACCAGCATTGGGCTTTACGTTCAATAGCCAATCTGTCAAAAATGAAATTGCTGCGGTCAACAACGTGAACAAACAGTTCAAGCCGGGTATGACATCGGGCGCCGTTGATCCGAATGAGATGATCCCGAAATATCTGGAGAAACTGAAAGCAGCGGGCATTGATAAAATTATTGCTGCCAAACAGGAACAGCTCGATGCATTCCTGTCTGAGAAATAATTAAAACATGGAGGACGTTTTCGGTAAACAACCGAAGGCGTTCTTTTTTTTGTTCTATTCTGATATGGGTTGTTAATCATAATTAGGAAAAATATGATATAATCAGGTGGTTGATTGGGGGTGTTCGTGTGTCGAGAACCAGACTTGTGTTCTCCGTGGCTTTATTGCTTTTTGCTATCATCTTTACATTTAACCACCATCTTGGTTTTTCTGTTGGAGATACAATACTGTCAGCAATAGGTATATCACCGTATACTACATCTTATTTAAGTGGTGTACATATCACAATTTTTCTGGGAATGGGGTTCTTCGCCTGTGGCTTCTATCTTACACGCAAAGAAATTGTAAAATGGTCCCCCGGTCTTGGGAAAGGGTTATGGGTCGTAGTTCTGGCTATCGTTCTTAGTTATTCGTCCATGACGGATAAATTCATGTATGTAGCCAAGTGGGGAGCAAGCGGCATTGACGGCATATCCTATGTTCAAAACAAAAGTTCTTGTACATTTAACGTTCTTATGACGGGCGAGACCCGAGCAACCTGCGATCTGACACTCAAAAATTACGGCAGAGAGTCCGTAGCAGCCGTGTTATTGCCTGATCTCGGCCGCAGTTACAAGCTTAAGGACGACCCATTACTTGAGGCTTTGAAGTCTGTCCAACTAAGGCCAGTACACATTGAGCTTGAACGCCACGGAACGTTTGTGGGCACGTTGGAGTTTTACGGGAAAGCGGAATCTCCTCTGCACGTCAGTGGAAAACTTATTGATATTGTGCTTGATGTAGGCGTGGACGGAGCAAATACGGTGTTTGATTACGATATCCATAGTTGATATTTGAATTGAAGATACAGAATGATTACATAAACAGAAGTAGATTAAGATTTGATATCAATAGAAAGACAAAAACATATACGGATCAGACAGGGGCTGGCTAAATGCTGGCTCTTTTTAGTGCATGGAAGTTGCAATTAGTGCAGAAATATTGGTTTTATCGCCTTCCCCCTACAATTGGTAACGCTTACGCTTAGATAATGAATCGGTTTGTCTCAAAAAAATAGTTTGTCTTTACCGCTTACATCATTACAATTAATGTCACGACAAATTAAGACAAGGTGAGATGAAAAGATGTCATATCGGACAAACCTGTTTTCCAAAATGGTCATTCTAATTCTGATTATGCTAGTTCCAGTTGTGCTCCTGTACTGGTACTCCAATCACAAAACGACAGCCGTTCTCAGAGATGAGTTGAATCGATCGAATAGCAACCAGCTTGAATTTTTCCAAAATCAGGTGAACACACACATTGAGCTGTTGTCCTCATGGCCGAATCTGCTCATACATGATCCTGATATTGCCAGCTTCCGGCGAATCTATGCGGATAGTAAATATTTTGACCTCGATGCCATTAATTTGGTTAAGCGTATTCAAAATAAACTGAGTATTCAGGAAAGTTCATCCAATTGGGCTACAAAGTTATATCTGTACTCTCCTTCTCTCGGCAGGGTAGTTTCCGAAAGGGATGCACGTTCTTACGATAAGCAAACGCTAAGGGAGAATATAATTTCCGGCTGGGATGTACGCAAAATCCAGGATGGGGAAGATGACAGGTTCATGTTTAGCTGGATTACAGTATCTCCATATGGTATTAAAGACCCGGCGGATAATGCGGAAACGATTATTAAACTGGAGTTTGATAGTGACAATATTCGAGACATGCTCGACAAATTCAAGGACGATGGCAGGCATGACCCTTTCTATTTCCGTGAAGAATCGGGGGTCATCTATAACCGGACTTCAGATCGTTCCCTAACGAACCAGCTGATGGAAGAACTGTCCATCCATAATCTACAGGACGTTGATAATCGCACCGTTGTAATTGGGAATGAGCCTTATATGGTTAACACGGTCAAATCCAGTACGACAGGTTGGTATCTGGTGGACTATATGCCTTTATCCGATATTTTGAAGCCCATTCATCAATCGAATATGCTGTTCTATTCATCCATGATTTGTTTGTTATTGATGAGTTTTGGTGTGGCGTATCTGTTATATGTTCAGGTGCAAGTGCCTGTGAAACAACTCATTCGAGGCTTCCAGCGATTGAAGCAGGAAGACTATTCGGTGAGGATTAAGCCGAAGGGCCGCAATGAATTCAGTTTCCTGTCCGAACGTTTCAACTTGATGGTGGAGCAGATCCAGCAGTTGTTTGAACACGTCTATCTGGAACAGATTCATGTGCGTGAAGCCCGGTTGAAGCAGCTGCAATCGCAGATTAACCCGCACTTCTTCTATAATTGTTTCTCCTTCATTACGAGCATGGCGAAGCTGAAGCGCATGGACGCTGTTGTAGCGATGTCACATAACCTCTCGCGATATTATCGGTATACGACAAGGCAGGAACGGGATTTGGTACCGTTGACAGAGGAAATTGAATTCGTCAGCTGTTATCTGGAAATCCAGCGGATGCGAATGGACCGCATTCATTACAAACTTGATCTGTCCGATGAAATGCTGAGACAGGAAGTGCCGCCGTTGATTGTGCAGCCACTGGTGGAGAATGCCGTGATTCACGGGATTGAAGCGGATGCGGAAGCCGGAGAAATCAGAGTAACCGGGGAGAAACGTGGCGATGTCATGGTTCTTGTGGTAGAAGATGATGGACAAGGCATGACACAAGAGGCACGTGAGGCGCTCCTGAACAAGCTTAGAGGAACGATGGATCAGGAGATGGGCTGTGGCCTGTGGAATGTGAATCAGAGACTTCAACTCCGATATGGGGATCAGGCAGGGATCGATATAACTGAATCGGAACTTGGCGGATTAAGCGTTACGCTGTCGTGGCCAGCCGAGCAGGAGCTACTATTGGAGAACGAAGGATGAGCCTCTGAAATGTCTAGAGCATGATGAATAATGGAATGAATTGCAGAATGAACGAGATAGGGAGTGACTTGCTTGATAGATATACTGCTGGTAGATGATGAAACGTACGTAACAGAAAGTCTTGAATTGACTATACCCTGGGGAGAACTTGGGGTAACGACCGTGCTGCGTGCCGCATCCGGTAAGGAAGCGTTGGAGATTATGGAGGAAAATGCAGTAGACATCGTAGTCACTGATATTCGAATGCCTGGCATGTCGGGATTGGATCTCATTGCAGAGGTAAGCAAACGTTGGTCTCATATTCGCTGTATTTTGCTAACCGGTCACAGTGATTTTGATTACGCAAAGAAAGCCATACAATTACAGGCCGCTGATTATATCCTCAAACCCGTAAACGATGATGAGTTCATGGGATCGGTCTCAGCAGCCATTACATCTCTTCGAGATCAATGGGATGAATTCGATAAATATCACCGGCTCTTATACAGTCGGAAGTCTGACTATAAAATTTTACGGGAAAATCTCATGCACGATCTGCTGCTGGGGCGTGAGATCACGGCGCGGGCACTTCGTGAACAACTGGAACAATACGAGATTCACATTAACCCGGAACAATCCGCTGTGATGATGCTGATTCGCCTCACAGGACGCTTCTCGTCGATGGACCAGCAATCGCTGGATTTGATGGATTTTGCGGTAGGTAATATTGCAGAAGAAGTGCTCGGAGAGCAATTTAACGTGTGGTTTGGTCGTGGGCCGCATGAGTGTCTGGTTATGTTTCTGCAAAATCAGGGACAGGTCGAAGCCTCGCAGATGAATTTGGATACGTTGAGAGTATCCGCTGAAACCTTCCGTGAGCATGTCATTCGGTATTTGCAGGGAGATCTGTCGATGGTGGTTACACCATCATTTCCCTTTAATGAGTTGACCGCAGCTTATCGAAAAAGTCTGGGCTCACTTGTTCTTTCTGGGCCGGAAGAACACAAGATTATATATATGGACCTGGATAAGGCACTTAGTAAACGCCCGGAGAATGATGCCGCGCAGGCGCTTGAAGAGCTGTACAAACCACCTGTACTTCCGCAATTACTTGAGACCAAGCAATGGGAAGCGGCAGCACGCAAGCTGAACATGGTTTTTGACGCGGCAGAACAGGTACGGTTGTCCAGGGAACATGTGTATGAGATGTATCTATCTGTAACGAATGCATTCATGTATATCGCCCATAAGCAGGGGCACTTGGTGCATGAGATTGATCATGCGGGATTCGATCTGCTCCTTGCTCATCAGTTGATTCAATCACCCGAGAAGCTGCGGCGCTGGGCCACTGAGATGCTGTCAAAACTGCAGGAGGAATTGTCGGATCAGGAAGGTGTGCAGAGCCGCAGACATGTGATCAAGCAGGTTCAGGAACTCGTGACAAGAGATACAGGACAGGATCTGTCGGTGAAAATGATTGCAGACAAGGTATATCTGCACCCCGTATATCTATCGAAGATATACAAGGCAGAGACGGGGGAAGGACTTGGCGATTACATGATTCGTATGCGTATGGAGCGTGCTCTGTATCTGCTCAAGAATAGCAACAAAAAAATATACGAGATTACGAGTGAGCTCGGTTATCAAAATCCGCAATATTTCAGCAAAATGTTCAAAAAGCATTATGGCATGACACCCAATGAATTTCGGGATCAGGCATAATTACAACAACATTCCAGAATATAGGTTGGCAAAGGTGCAGAAATCTTGATTTCGTATCATAGGCTCAAAGGCCTGGTCAGCCTATAATGAAAGGGTAACCAAAACGATTTAAGGGGGAACAACATGAGAGCGCAATCAACGAAAAAGAGATTCTTGACGCTTCTCGCTACAACGCTGTGTCTAACTGTCGTTCTTGCAGGATGTTCAGGAGGCAGTGGGGGCGGAGATAGTGCAACACCAAGTACATCTGGAACTCAAAACGAATACAAAGAAAAGTATGATCCGGAAGTAACCATTACAACGGCATGGGGAATCGATCCTGAGCTGAAGTTTAAAAATGGCGAATCCATGGAAAATAACGTGGCAACCAAGTGGGCCAAGGATCAATTCGGTATTAATATCAATTCACTATGGTCTGTAACGGATACAAATGGCGCATTCGCAACCAAACTTCGTCTGGCGATGTCTTCTGGTCAAGATATGCCTGATATTGTAACAGTGGGTGACAACTTGCTTGCTCAGGATCTG
This sequence comes from Paenibacillus sp. Negev47, assembly GCF_058313655.1. Taxonomy (NCBI): domain Bacteria; kingdom Bacillati; phylum Bacillota; class Bacilli; order Caryophanales; family Paenibacillaceae; genus Paenibacillus; species Paenibacillus sp. Negev47. The sequence continues at coordinate 4,472,132 of NZ_CM177754.1, read as the reverse complement.
ATTGATTCCGGCATGTATCAGGAAGTTGGTCCACTATTCGACAAATATGCTTCAGACACATGGAAAAAAGCAATGGAGCAAGATCCTAACGTATGGAACCAATATAGTCGTGATGGCAAAAGAATGGGTATTCCTGTTCTGGACTATGCATACAACAATGATTACTTGCTCTGGATTCGCCAGGACTGGCTGGATAAGCTGAAGCTGGAAGCTCCAAAAACGATTGATGAGCTTGAAACCGTAATGGATGCATTCAAAAACCAAAACCCGGATGGATTGTCTCCGGATAAGGTCATCCCGCTCAGCATTGGTTTCAAAACATCCATGAATACATGGATGGGAGACCCATCCTGGATCTTCGGCGCATACGGAACATTACCGTTCCAATGGAATGTGGGAGCCGATGGTAAGCTGGAGTATGGCTCCATTAATCCAGGCATGAAAGAAGGACTGGGTAAATTAAGTGAATGGTTGACCAAAGGTTACATTCCACAGGAAGCAGCTCTATGGGATGAGAACAAAACAGCAGAACCTGCAGTTGCAGGAACAGCAGGTATTATCCCGGGTCCTTACTGGATGAGCGGATGGCCATTAACTGACACGGTGAAGAACGCACCAAGTGCAGTATGGAAACCAATTGAGATTCCAACTGGCCCTGAAGGTAAGGCGATGCGTCATGGAACACAATTTGTAAATGGTGTTACGTTGATCAAGGCAGATATGGAACACCCGGAAGCCTTCTTTACGTATCAGAACTACCTGTTCGACAATTATGCTGATCCAGCACCAGGTAGTCCTTATGACAACGGTTTATTTGATGGATATGACTACCAATTGGACGCAAATGGAAAACAGAAAAAACCAGACGAAATTGATGGTGGATATGTCAATGTTGTGCGTTATCTGTTAGTTCGTGATGGTGCGCGTATCCCTGATGCACAGATGAAAGCCCTGCTTAGTCTAGCTGATGGCAAAGAGCCTGAAAGCAAGCTGGAAAAAGATGTAGCCGTAAACTATGGGCCAGAAACACCCGCAGCAGCGAAAGTGTTACTGAGTCAAGAAGAAATTTCCTTCAAAAACATGTTCACAGGTCCAACAACAGCTACAATGAAATCCAAACTGGACTATCTGAACAAAATTGAGAATCAAGCATTTAACGAAATTATCTATGGTAAAAACCCGATTGATGCATTTGATACCTTTGTTCAAACGTGGAAATCCGGTGGCGGTGATCAGATCACACAAGAGGTCAACGAGTGGTATGACAGTGTGAAAAAATAGTTTTAAGCAGCGCTCAGACGATCGTCGTCTGGGCGCTTTTTTTTGGTTTATTCAAGCTGAAGCAAAGTGGTTGATTTTGTGCCATTTATATTGCTTTTATGTGCTGTTTGGACCCCGTAAAAGGTTGATATAATCGCATTATAAGCCACTCAGGGAGTACTTGAGTAGGAAGAAATACAGGGGGAGCAATCATGAGAACTTTGAAACGCACTTGGCCATTCCACGTTATGCTGTTGCCAGCCATTATCTTTCTGATTATCTTCAGTTATGTGCCTATGGGCGGGATTATTATGGCATTTCAGAATTACAAGCCATGGCTTGGGATTAGCGGCTCTGAATGGGTCGGGCTGGACAACTTTAGATATTTGTTTGAACGTGAAGACAGCTTACAGGTCATCTGGAACACATTGATTATTGCTGTACTTAAATTGATTTTCAACTTATTTGTCCCATTTGTTTTTGCCATTCTGTTGAATGAGATTCGCAAGATGGCGATACAACGAACCATTCAGACACTTGTCTATTTACCTCACTTCTTGTCCTGGGTCATTCTGGGCGGGATTTTGATAGATCTTCTGTCAACCGGAGGGTTGGTGAACCGGGTTCTGGGGACCTTCGGACTGGGGCCTTACTTCTTCCTCGGAGATAACAGTTACTTCCGTTCTACGGTCATTCTGACAGATGTGTGGAAGGAATTTGGCTATAACATGATTGTCTTTCTGGCTGCACTTGCCGGAATTAATCCAGCGTTGTACGAAGCAGCTGAAATTGACGGAGCAGGACGCTGGAAACAGACACTGCACATTACGATTCCATCGCTTGTGCCGATGCTGATGGTTGTAGGAACACTGGCACTAGGTAACGTACTGAATGCCGGATTTGACCAGATTTTCAACCTGTACAACCCGCTCGTATATCAAACGGGTGACATCATTGATACATTCGTATATCGTTCTGCGATGCAAAATGGTGAAATGGGCTTCGCAACAGCGATCGGATTGTTCAAATCAGTCATTAGCATGATCTTGATTCTCGTATCTTACAGCTTAGCCAAAAAATACGCTGGATACCGCATATTCTAATCGAATGAACAGAGAAAGAAGGGACCACGATGTATCATAAATCATTGCCATATCGCGTGTTTAATATAGTTAATACCTGCTTTCTGATTCTGGTCGCCATTATGTGTATCATACCGATGGTTCACGTACTGGCTGTATCCTTTAGTACGAAGGCTGCTGCCGATGCCAATCTGGTCAATCTCTGGCCTGTAGGTTTTTCACTTGAGGCCTACAAAAAGACGATGAATAATCCGATCTTCTTGAACTCACTCTGGATTTCACTTCTGCGTACAGTGATTGGTACAGCCATCACCTTGCTGATTACATTCCTGGCAGCGTATCCGTTGTCCAAAGAAAATAGTGAGTTCAAAGGCAGAACGATCTACTCCTGGATTTTCGTATTCAGCATGATTTTCAATGGAGGATTGGTTCCATTTTATATGGTGATCCAGAAGATCGGGTTGATGGACTCTTTCTGGGTACTGGTACTCCCAGGGGCAGTGAATACATTCCTTGTTATCCTGATGCTAAACTTCTTCCGCGGTATTCCAAAAGAGCTGGAGGAAGCTGCGCTGATGGATGGAGCCAACCATTTCAGAACGCTGTTCAGTATCTTCCTGCCGATCTCCTTGCCGTCGATTGCAACCATTGCGTTGTTCAGCATGGTGTTTCACTGGAATTCCTGGTTTGATGGATTGCTCTACATGAATAATGCCAAGGATTATCCACTGGCTACCTTTATGCAAACAGTCATTATTGGACGTGACATGAGTAGCATGAGCATGAATCCAAAAGAAATGGAATCTCTATCTCAAACGACGGTAAGAGCAGCTCAGATCTTCATCGGAAGTGCACCAATCTTGATCGTATATCCTTTCCTGCAACGTTTCTTTGTCAAAGGTATGACGTTGGGCTCAGTTAAAGGCTGAGCCTGTATCACTAATTAAATGGAGGTTGATACAGTGAGTAACTTGGGAGAAAAGACATTCGTTCTGGGAATGGATGTATCATTTATGGATGAGATCGAACAGCATGGTGGGACATACAGTGATGTGGACGGCAAGGATCAAGACTTGCTGTCCATCCTGAAGCTCAATGATGCTAACGCGATTCGGCTGCGGATCTGGAATGATCCTGTAGGTGGGTTCTGCAATCTGGAGCGAACGGTGGCGGTAGCCAAACGGATCAAGGAACAGGGCCTGCAGTTTTTGCTTGATTTCCATTATTCTGATCGGTGGGCCGATCCAGCCAATCAGTGGAAACCAAAGGCGTGGGAGAATCTCTCCTATGAGGAACTTCAACGTGCGGTTTGTACGTATACCGCCGATGTTCTGAGAACGTTGAAGGAACATGGTGCTCTTCCAGACATGGTGCAGGTCGGCAACGAGATTACACCAGGCATGTTATGGAATGAAGGACGTGTCGGTGGAGAAGAACATGACACGGATGAACAGTGGGAGCGTTTTGCAGGCCTTGTGAAGTACGGAATTGCGGCGGTCAAATCCGTTGACGCGGATATTCAGATTATGATACATATTGATCGTGGTGGAGATAACGCCGAGAGCCGCAAGTTTTATGATCGCTTCAAAGCACTGGGTGTGGAGTTCGATATCATTGGGCTCTCGTATTATCCTTGGTGGCATGGCACACTCGATGCCTTGCGTGACAATCTGCATGATCTGGCTGAGCGTTATGGCAAACCCGTCAATGTGGTTGAAACCGCTTATCCGTGGACGCTGGAACAGCCGGAAGGTATGGAATGGATTTTGAATCAGGAAGAATTGTTGTTGCCAGGATACCCTGCAAGTGTAGAGGGGCAGACCAACTATCTGAAGGATCTGTTGCAGATTATCCGTGATGTTCCTGGTGGTTTGGGTCATGGATTCTATTATTGGGAACCTGCCTGGATACCAAGTAAGGAAGAATGGTCCGTCGGACATCCGAATAACTGGGGTAACCTCACGATGTTTGATTTTAAAGGTCGTAAGTTGGAATCGTTTACAGCGCTTCCTGCTGTAGAAGAATCAGATGCAGAGACATACGTGTAATAACTGCTAATATAAGCCGTGAATATTGTTGTATCAAATTAAAATTGTAATTCAAAAGCAAGGGAGTTGTCCTTATGACATACAAATATCCACCTGTAAGTTCCAAAGCCCCGCACATGTTGCATGGCGCAGACTATAACCCGGAGCAGTGGCTCCGCTATCCTGAAATTCTGGAAGAAGATATTCGCTTGATGAAGCTTGCTAAGTGTAACGTGATGTCCATTGGTATCTTCTCTTGGGTATCGCTTGAGCCGGAAGAAGGCGTATATACGTTTGAATGGCTGGATCAGGTGTTGGATCGTTTTGCAGCTAATGGCATCTATGCGTTCCTGGCTACACCAAGTGGTGCGAGACCAGCGTGGATGTCCGCCAAGTACCCGGAAGTACTCCGTGTCTCTGAGAAACGTGTCCGTAATCTCCACGGTTTCCGTCACAACCATTGTTATACTTCCCCGGTATACCGTGAGAAGGTTACTGCGATCAATACGAAACTGGCAGAACGTTATTCGGATCATCCAGCTATAATCGGCTGGCACATCTCCAACGAGTTCGGTGGAGACTGTCATTGTGATTACTGTCAGGAAGCTTTCCGTGGCTGGGTTCAGAAAAAGTATAAGACACTCGATGAACTGAATCACTCGTGGTGGACCACATTCTGGAGTCACACCGTTACGGACTGGAGTCAAGTCGAGTCACCAGCTCCGCATGGTGAGACACAAGTACATGCAATGAATCTGGATTGGCGTCGTTTCGTTACGGATCAGACAGCTGATTTCATCGTGCACGAAACGAAACCATTGAAAGCTCAGAATCCGGATCTGCCAGTCACAACGAACCTGATGGAATTCTATGGCGGTCTGAACTATTGGAAGTTCGCTGATATTCTGGATTTCCTGTCATGGGACAGTTATCCGACTTGGCACGATGCAGATGACGACGCGAAACAGGCATCCCGGATCGCAATGATGCATGACATCGTTCGTTCCATCAAAGGTGGGCAGCCGTTTCTGCTGATGGAAAGCACGCCAAGTTCAACCAACTGGCAAGAGGTTAGCAAGCTGAAAAAACCTGGCATGCATCTGCTCTCTTCTCTCCAGGCTGTGGCACACGGTTCCGATAGTGTGCAGTACTTCCAGTGGAGAAAGAGCCGGGGGTCCAGTGAGAAGCTTCATGGTGCGGTGGTAGACCATGTTGGAACGGAACACACTCGAGTGTTCCAGGATGTGACGGACGTAGGTACAGCTCTTGAAGGCATGAAAGCCATTGTAGGAACAGCGGTTCCGGCAGAAGTTGCGATCATATTCGATTGGGAAAACCGCTGGGCCGTTAATGATTCCCAGGGTCCGCGCAATATCGGTGTGAAGTATGAGCAGACGGTGGAAGAGCATTACGAAGCTTTTTGGAAAAAGGGAGTCTCTGTAGACGTCATCGATATGGATGCAGATCTGTCCAAGTACAAGTTGCTGATCGCTCCAATGCTCTATCTGGTGCGTGAAGGTGTCGGCGAACGCATCGAGAAGTTTGTGGAGCAAGGCGGTACGTTTGTAGCGACCTACTGGTCTGGTATTGTCGACGAAAATGATCTGTGCTTCCTGGGTGGATTCCCAGGCCCACTGCGCAAGACGCTTGGCATCTGGTCTGAAGAAATTGATGGACTACATGATCGTGATCTGAACGGAATCATTCCTGAGAAGGGCAATGAGCTTCAGCTCAATACAGCGTATGATGCAATTGAACTGTGTGATCTGATCCATCTGGAAGGCGCGAAGTCACTGGCTACGTACCGTTCTGACTTTTATGCCGGACGTCCGGCATTGACGGTTAATCAGTTGGGTTCAGGAAAAGCATATTACGTGGCGACACGTTTGAAAGCGCCATTCTATGATGATTTCTATGCTCAGCTAATTGCTGACCTGAACATTGAACGTGGACTTGAAACGGAGCTTCCTGCCGGAACTACGGCACATACGCGTACAGATGGTACGGCTGATTATGTGTTTGTACAGAACTACACACCAGATGAGAAGTGGGTTGAATTAGATGGACAGTCCTATACGGATCTGCTCAGTGGTGATGCTGTGGAAGCCAGTCTCAGCTTGCAACCATATGACATTCGTGTCCTGCGCAGAGCGGTTGCCCGGAAATAATATCCATTCTATACGTTACGAATAAACGGAGTTAGGATTAAGAAAAGATTGCCCTGAGCGCCTATTAAAGGTGTTCGGGGTGTCTTTTTTATTTTATGTAATTGCTGTTGAACGACTTTTTCTGGACAAAGATAAAGGATAAACGTGTCCGCGCAGCGAAGACAAACAGGTAACTTGTAACTCAAGACTTACAGTCTGGGAGGAATTGAAATGAATCAGAGAAATCTGGACGGCAACAGCATTATTATTCGGCTGGAAATGACAACTAAAGATATCAAGTTTGGTGAAGTGGCTTCGGCCATCTCGGAAGCTGGTGGAGACATCATTGCCATTGACGTCATTTCGACCAATCAGGATGTCAGTGTGCGCGATTTGACCGTCGCGGTAACAGATGCACAGGATAACAGCAAAATTATAGAAGGTGTTCGCCAACTCAAAGGTGTATCCATCATTAACGTATCGGATCGCACGTTCCTGCTGCATTTGGGCGGCAAGATCGAAGTGACTCCAAAGACCCCGATTCAGAATCGGGAAGACCTGTCGCGTGTGTACACTCCGGATGTAGCCCGGGTATGTTCAGCGATTGCGGAAGAACCGGGGAAAGCATTCTCGCTGACAATTAAGCGGAACACAGTAGCCGTGGTATCCGATGGCAGTGCGGTGCTTGGACTGGGCAACATTGGTCCCCGCGCAGCGATGCCGGTCATGGAAGGTAAAGCGATGTTATTCAAACAGTTTGCAGGCGTGGATGCTTTTCCCATCTGTCTGGACACACAGGATACCGAGGAAATCATTCGTACTGTGAAAGCGATATCACCTGGTTTTGGCGGTATTAATCTGGAGGATATTTCGTCACCACGTTGTTTCGAGATTGAACGTCGTCTGAACGAGGAACTTGATATTCCAGTATTTCATGATGATCAGCATGGTACAGCGGTTGTGTTGTATGCCGGTCTGATCAATGCGCTGAAACTGGTAGGCAAGTCCATTCGTGATGTGAAGATCGTGGTCTGCGGTATTGGAGCAGCAGGTGTAGCTTGCAGCAACATATTATTGTCTGCGGGAGCCAGTCGACTTATTGGTGTTGATCGTGAGGGTGCGATTCTACGGACACAAACCTATGAGAATGAAGTCTGGAGTGACTATGCAGCCCGTACCAACCCAGAACTGGAAACGGGTTCGCTGCGTGAAGTCATTCGTGGAGCCGATGTGTTCATTGGCTTGTCACGAGGCAATCTGTTAACTCGTGAAGACGTGCAGACCATGGCCGAAGACCCAATTGTATTTGCGATGGCTAACCCTGTACCTGAGATTATGCCTGCCTTGGTGGAAGACATTGTGGCCGTTATGGCGACAGGGCGATCCGATTATCCGAATCAGATCAACAACGTGTTATGTTTCCCGGGCATGTTCAGAGCAGTGCTGGATTGCCGTGCTACTGAAATTAATGAAGAAATGAAATTGGCGGCCGCTCAAGCCATTGCTTCGGCCATTACGGACGAAGAGCGTACACGCTATTACATTATTCCGAGTGTGTTCAATGATAAAGTCGTCAAATCGATGCGCAATCGCGTGATTGAAGCAGCTGTTAAGACAGGAGTGGCGCGGCGTATACCGCGTGAACAGGCCCGTGAAGGCGGGGAATCGTAGGATGCAAGAAAACCCTCTTCAACCATCCAGCGCGAGCATGCAAGGATCAGGACAAATGCAAAATGTGGACGGAACAACGGTAGGAGAGGCTGTTCTGCGAGCTGCTCGATCTTTTGTTCTAGGGGACTCATCCAAGCATACGGATGGCCATGACTGGCCGCACATCGAACGGGTCACTGCACTTGCAGTGGAACTCGCTCACCGAATGGGAGCAGATCCATTCATCTGTGAACTGGCTGCCTTATTACATGATGTGCCGGATGAGAAGTTGAATGAAAGCATGGAAGCCGGGATGGCGAAACTGAATGACTGGCTGGATACTCAGCCGCTGGATTCGGATACACGTGAAGCGGTTGTGGGTATTATTAGCACCATCTCGTATGCAGGGGGCCAGCGTCCTGCGGTCAGTTCGCTTGAAGCACAAGTTGTACAAGATGCGGATCGTCTGGATGCACTGGGTGCGATTGGGATCGCGCGCACCTTTGCCTTTTCAGGAGCGAGAGGGCGCGAGATGTACGATCCGTCCCTTCCCCCACGGGAGCAGATGACCCGTGAGGAATATCGCAATGGGCGCAGCACAACGATAAACCACTTTTACGAAAAATTGTTCAAGCTCAAGGATCTGATGAATACGTCCTATGGCAAGGAGCTGGCTGAGCAGCGTCATGATTATATGGTGCAGTTCGTGGAGCAGTTCAAAAGAGAGTGGGAGGGTACGGATCGGTAGGCAGGCATGATCAGCAGGCTGATTCCACAGAGGTATAATAAGTAACAGAGGCGAATCTTTGAAGTGGCGAACATCCATTTTGAAGATTTGCTTCTTTTTGGGTTAATAATGTGTATTAACATACATAAATGAATCAATACTCTATTTTTAGTGATTTATGAAATGGAATAAAATAAGGTTTACATAGCTTTTTGTTGCGCTCTCTCCTTACGAATGGTCACTTTCTGACTTATGACATGGCAACGGAAGATCTTCCATGGTACAATAAATCGTTCTCCTGAAAGAATTCAGGCAAAAAAAGAAATATGGGGTAATAATGAAGATGATCATCAAATGTAAAAATTCAGGTTCGGTAAGGAGGGGGGCTCACCATGTCATTTGGTGCACGTGTACTTAAGACGGGGATCGCGGTTACGCTTGCCTTGTACCTTAGCAGCCTGTTCTTGAACCCGCAATCTCCCGTGCCTGCCGCAATCGCGGCTATATTTGCCATGCAGCCTTCCATCTATCGTTCCTGGAAGTACTTCCTGGATCAGCTGCAAACGACCACACTCGGAGCCATTGTGGCCCTGGTGGGGGGCATGGTGTTGTCCAATGAGCCAATTGCTGTTGGATTAATTATTGTACTTGTCATCATGATCTGTCTTAAATTGAATATGGGTGAGACGGTTGGACTGACACTGGTCACGGTCGTATCGATTATGGAAGCTTCGGGTGACTGGCACTTTGCACTCAATCGGTTTCTGCTGACTTTGGTGGGTATTGTATCGGCATTTCTCATTAACATCACAGTATTCCCTCCCAAACCAAAGGTTCAGTTCGTCAAGCAAATTCAGAGTGTTTTCAGCGGTATGTCGTTACTATTGCGAACTTCTATCTCGGATGAGATTAAGGAAGTTGTATTCCGGGAGGAGAAAAACAATCTGGGCGGCTCCATTAAATCTCTGTCCGATAAGTATAACTTGTTCGAAGAGGAACAGAAGAAGATGAAGCGTTCGAAATTCAGCGAAACCCGGCAGATGGTGGTCTATAAACAGATGCTGCTGAGTCTGCAAAAAGGATACGAGGTGCTGGATTCGGTGGAACGCCACTATTTTCAGGCACCGCGGACACCAGCCATGGACCAGTTTTTTGACTCCCATTTGGAACTGGTTATCAAGTTCCATGAGCACGCACTTCTCAAGTTCGAGGATAAACTGAAACCGAATGGAGAAGAGGCCGCGCAGTTTGTATTAGATAATGATCGTTTCATGGAGCAGGCGATCACTGAGTTTGATATCGACAAGGACGGGATGTTACGATTATCCATCGTGGCTGCTGCGATCTATGACTACGGATATCAGCTGGAACGTCTGAATCGACTTGCCGAACATGTGCATAGCTCCAGTGAAGACAAAGAATCACAGGACAAAATCTTGAACTGGCTTAAGTGGCCTTAAGAACAAATTGCACACCTGCTTCGCGATCATATACAATGGAATGACAACATTGCCCGGACAACCGTGTCCGGGTTGTTTGTCATACATACGGCTGAATGGCCTGAAGGAATATGGAATGAAATTTAACGAACTGAGGGATAGAGATATGATCATAGATCAATTGGATGCTGAATTAATGGAATGGTTGAATGGGACTAATCTGGAGCATAAACAGCATGAAGCATTGCAACTCCTGACCGTATCTGAGGATCAGTGGCCGCATCAGGCGATGATCAGTATGGGGGAAGTGATTGCGATCAATCCGCATCAGCTTAGACTGGCTTTATGGCAGGGTACACAGACCAGTATGAACATGAGCAAAACAGGCAAGGCTACCTTGATTGCGGTTCAAGGACAACGATTGTTGCATATCCGTATAGAAGTAAAACTTCTGCCTGAGATGAAGGAGGCCATTCATCCGAGAGATCGCTTTGAAGCTCAAGTACTTGATGTACGTGTGGATCATGCGCCGTATGCGGAGATTACTTCAGGAATAACTTTTCAATTAAAAGATGAACTTGGAGCGATAACACGCTGGCAAGAGACGATTGAAGAATTACGTAAGTAGGGATTGGTAGCTTGTCCGTTGAGGACCCAGTGATTGGGTAATAATAATGAAGAAGAAAACAACAAAAAACGCCTCCGCTTGCATCGGGACGCTGTCACTGGTAGAATAAAAAATGGTTTTCAGAAAATTAGAACTAATTAACATAAAACCAAAATGTTTACTTTCTAATAATTATACCATTGCCTTTTCGGGCTTGTCAAATGGGGTTTTGAGGACACAATCCGGGGAAAGAGGGGCTATTGACATATGAGTACAGATCAGCAATGGAATGAGGAACAACAACGGGTCAACACCGTGACCGATCAGATTGAACGCAAGATCACAACGCTGGAAGATGAAGTTGGTTCCTTCCGTGACGAAGTGGTTGGGATGAGAAAAGACTTCTGGGACGAAGTCACGATGAACTTCAGTGAAGCGGATGATGTCGGGGAGACTTCTACCAGCATGCGGCAGCAGTCACAGGTCCTGTCCGATCGGGAGCGCAGCCATCTGAATACAGCGGCTGCGTTGGACAAAATGAAACGACTGCATCATTCACCGTATTTTGGCCGGATTGATTTCAAAGAAGATGGATATCCAAATGCAGAACGTATTTACTTGGGCATTGCATCGTTGCTGGATGAGAAGGAGGAATCCTTTCTGGTCTATGACTGGCGTGCGCCGATCTCCAATCTGTATTATGACGGAGCGCCGGGTCCAATCACGTATCATACACCAAGCGGGGAGATCAGCGGGGATATAGAGATGAAGCGGCAGTTCGTCATTCGGGACGGACGTATCCGCTTCATGTTCGACACAGGGGTAACGATTGGTGATGAGTTGTTGCAGGCCGTGCTCAGTCGAACTTCGGATGCACAGATGAAGAGTATTGTAGCGACCATCCAGAAGGAGCAGAATCGAATTATCCGCAATGACCGGACACGCATGCTCATTGTGCAAGGCGCAGCAGGCAGTGGCAAAACGTCCGCGGCGCTCCAGCGGGTAGCTTATCTTCTCTATAAATACCGCGAGCATCTGCAAGCGGATCAGATGGTTCTTTTTTCGCCGAATCCGATGTTCAACAGTTATGTCTCCACGGTACTGCCTGAGCTTGGGGAGGAAAACATGTTGCAAACGACCTTCCAGGAGTATCTGGAACGCCGTTTGGGTCGGGAATATCAACTGGAAGATCCGTTCATTCAGCTCGAATATGTGTTAACGGGCACGGAAGATCCTGATTACGATATTCGCATGTCCAGCATTAAATTCAAGTCATCTGAATCTTTTCTGAGGGTCATTACGCGTTATAAGGAAAGCATGCTGTCAGGTGGTATGAAATTCAAGCCGGTTCGCTTCCAGGGCCGAGCGATTGTCACGTCAGAGGCTATGGCTGAGAAGTTCTACAGTTTTGAGTCATCCGTCAAGCTGGTGAGTCGACTGGAGATGCTGCGGGACTGGATGCTGAAAGAACTGTCTGCCTTTGGTAAAGGTGAACTGGATGCGCCTTGGGTCGATCAGCAGCTTGATCTGATGGAGCCGGAGGATCTGCAACGTGCCTATCAGCGCTTGAAGCGCAAGCAAAAAGGAAAGACCCATACGTTTAATGACTTTGAGCAGGAAAGAGAAATTCTGGCACGTATGGTGGTCAGTGACCGACTCAAACCGCTGAGAAAATGGATCAAGTCATTGCGATTTGTCGATATACGACAATTATATTCGCACCTGTTCAACGATCAGGCTCAGATGGTGCGACTGCTGGGTGAAGAAGCGCTACCTGCCGAATGGGAAGAAATCTGTAAGATGACTTTACGCAGATTGAAGCTTCAGGAGTTGGCATATGAAGACATTACGCCATACTTGTATCTGCGCGAGCTTATGCTTGGATTCCATATTAACTCCAATATTCGTCATGTCATTATTGATGAGGCCCAGGACTATTCTGCGTTTCAGCTGGCCTTTATGAAAAGATTGTTCCCACGGGCGAAGATCACAGCACTCGGAGACTTTAACCAGGCCATCTATGCCCACTCTTCAGTGCTAAGTGGAACAGGACCATTAACTAACCTGTACGGACCAGACAATACGGAAGTCATTGAGCTGACCAGGAGCTACCGATCTACCCGGGAGATCGTAGAATTTACCCGCGGCATGGTACCTGGCGGGGAAGAGATCATTCCATTTAATCGTAGTGGCGAGAAGCCAAAAGTTATCGTTTCTTCTGATTCAGAGCGTCATATGAATGTCATTACGACTGACCTCAAGCACTTGATTAAGGAGGGGTATGAATCGGTTGCAGTCATCTGCAAGACTGCGGAAGAGAGCAAAGAAGTACATGCTGCATTGAGCAAGCAACTGCCAACAGCACCGAAGTTAATCAAGAAAACGACACTGGCTTTTGAGCAGGGTGTTCATGTCATTCCAGCTTATCTGGCCAAAGGCGTAGAATTTGACGCTGTTCTAATCTATGATGGTTCTGCAGAGCAGTATGCACAGGAGCATGAACGCAAATTGTTCTATACAGCTTGTACGCGAGCGATGCATCTGCTACATGTCTATTGTGTGGGAACACCGAGCCCGTTCATTACCTCCCAGTCGGAGGAATGGTATGATCTTGGCAAGGTGTCTGCTGCTCAAGTAGACTGATCTAATACTCACTGTTTATAGGTAGTCAGAAGACTTCCGTTCATTTGGAACGGGAGTCTTTCTGTGTATGATACATATAACAGGAAATAATCGGCATACCAAGGGGAAGGATGTTGTAGCCCAGATACAGGGGAACATATTGAATAATTCCTGACGTGAGTTCGTAAGAATTGGGTTTCATTGATAAATATGACTTCGTAATTTGTAATCAGGCACAATGGATGTGATTTTTCTTTACACATGAGGTCGGGACTCATATAATCGAAACAATATATTTTTTTTGGATCGTTTATTAATGAAGGAGGCAGCAACATGAACAAACCATCTTTTGAACGGCCGCTTATGGCCGATTGTGTACCGGATCTGGTTGCTACAGCACGGGGAGATTTGCCGGCGACTTTGGTCATTCGGGGAGGTACGCTGGTGAATGTGATATCGGGTGAAATTTTACCTGAAATGTCCATAGCCGTGCAGGGAGCTCGAATCGCTTATGTCGGTAAAGATGTAAGCCACACTATCGGTGAACACACCCGGATTATTGAAGCAAACGGCAAATATATCGCTCCTGGTCTGCTCGATGGGCACTGCCATATCGAAAGTACACAGATGAAAGTAACCGAATTTGCGAGAGCGGTGCTACCTTCAGGCACAACCGGTGGTTTCTTTGACCCGCATGAGATCTCGAACGTACTCGGACTCAAAGGTCTGAGACTGATGCTGGATGAAGCGCGGACCACACCGATGGCTGCTTATATGCAGGTTGCTTCCTGTGTGCCTTCAACTCACCCCGGACTGGAGACGACGGGGGCTTATATAGGACCTGAAGAGGTCGCTGAAGCCCTCTCGTGGGGCCCGGACATGATTGGCCTGGGGGAAGTCATGAACTTCCCTGGAGTCGTATACGGGGACGAGACAATGATCGGTGAGATACAGGCGACCCTCCGAGCTGGCAAAGTGGCAGACGGTCATTTTACCTGGGCAGCAGATGACTGGCGTCTGCCAGCTTACGCGGCAAGTGGGGTTACAGGGGATCATGAATGTGTGACCATGGAAGATGTGGTGGAACGTCTGCGTCTCGGGATGTATGCAAAGATGCGCCAAGGTTCCGCATGGCATGACGTGGCAGAGACGATCAAAGCCTGCACCGAGCTTGGACTGGATACACGCCGGATGATGCTGGTTACGGATGATCGAAGCTCTGAGTCGCTGCTCAAAGAAGGACATATGGACTTTGTGGTTCGTCTAGCGATCTCCCAAGGCGTGAAGCCCGTCACGGCTTTCCAGATGGCAACGATTAACACGGCTGAGCGATTCGGTGTTGCACGCGACATTGGTGCGGTGATACCGGGTAATATAGCGGACATCATTCTGCTGGATGGCCGTCTGGCGGATGTACGTGTAGGCATGACGATTGCTGCCGGGCAAGTTGTGGCCGAGAACGGGAAAATGACGGCAGCCTGGGACAGCTTCACGTATCCCGAGGAAGCACTGAACACGGTGAAGTTGGAAGCCAATATACAACCAGAGGAGCTGGAACTGGTAGCGCCGATTGCAGAGGGGGCTATTGGTGCCAAAATCATTCATGTGACAGAGAACCATGTGGATACGAAGGAGAAACACCTGCCTGTAGCGGTGCAGAATGGCAAGGTAGTGGTTTCAACTTCAGGGGAGATATGCAAAATCGCGGTATTGGAGCGTCACAAACAAACCGGTAATCGGGCGGTGGCGCTGGTTGGAGGTATCGGCTTCACATCGCCGGCAGCGATTGCGATGACAGTTGCTCATGACAGTCATAACCTGTTGATTATCGGTAATGATGATGCGCTAATGGCTGAAGCCGGTAACCGCGTTATTCGCATGCAAGGTGGGGTAGCTGTGGTAACAGCAGCAGGTGTAACTGAATTCCCGCTGCGGATTGCAGGTTTGATGTCAACCGAATCGTTCGAAGTGGTTGCAGCCCAATCAGCAGCAGTCAGTGAAGCCTTACAGACCGCAGGATGTACATTAAATAATGCGTTCATGACGCTTTCTCTGTTGGCGCTGGTTGTGATTCCAGAACTACGATTGTCTGACAAGGGGCTTGTGCGGATCTCGGCAGACGGCATTGAACTGGTGTCCCTTTTCGATGAGGTGGTTGACGGTACTTCGGTTAGCTCCAGTGGGTAGTCAATAAACGCAAATTTCGAGGTAGAGCACCATTAACCTACGATAATTGCAAAGCCGCCTTAGGGCGGCTTTTTTGTGCTTTTCTGGAGAAAACGCTTTCTGGGTCTTCTGGATCTTGGTATTGATATGGAAATAAAGACTGAAGTCGTGAGGAAAGAAGAAAGAATTTAGAAAATTCATGATAATTGTGACTTTAGAACTATACATACAAAACTATGAATTCCCGAAATAAAGTTATATGATTCTTTCGTCGTAAGTCTTAGAGATGGTATTGCATATAGAAGCAATCTTAATTCGTCGTAATGAAATAAGCTTCATAAAATGAATATGAAACGACACAATTTCATCCGGATCTGCACGTTAGAGCTGATAACTTCAGAGGGAGTGTACAAATATGAAAAACAAAAGGGGTTACCGTTTTATCTTATTGCTCAGTTGTTTGATCCTGTGTGCAAGTACAGCCTATACTTCGAAAGCTGTTGCCATTGGTTCTGTTGATAGCTATGAAACAATTCATGGGAAGCTTGATGTGCCAGTGAGAGCAACGTGGGTGTGGGATACAACCCAGATCAGAAGCAATCCGCAAGAAGTATTGAATTTTGCGACAACGAACAAGATCAATACGATCTATCTGCAGATGAACCGGGATGTGAAGATTCCAGATTATAAAAGCTTTATCAGTCAGGCCAGAGCCAAGAACATTGCGGTGGACGTCATGGATGGGAGATCAGCCTGGGGACTGACGGAAAGTCGGGAACAGATTGCTTCCTTCCTGGACTGGATCGAAGCGTATCAGGCTGAGGCTTTGCCCAATGAAAAGTTTGCCGGTATTCATCTGGATATTGAGCCACATGTGCATCCACAGTGGAAAATCAATCAGGCCAGTGTGATTACGCAGTGGCAAGGAAATGTCGAGTATATTGTTGAGCGAGCATCACGAATGAAGATACCAGTTGCGGCTGATCTGCCTTTCTGGCTGGATAACTACAAAATTCCGGGTTCAACGATGGCCGTTAGCAGCTGGATGATCCGCAAGTTTGACTCCATCACCATCATGGCTTACCGCGATACAGCTGCTGCAATCTATAGTGTAGCCAAGGATGAGCTTGCGGAAGCGGCTCTGCTCGGCAAGACGATCTCCATCGCTGTGGAAACGAAGCAAAGCAAGGAAGGTGACTTCATCACCTTCTATGAAGAAGGTTCTGCTTATATGGAAGCACAATTGGAGTTGGTCGAAAAAATGGCTTCAGCACATGCATCCTTTAACGGGTTCTCCGTACATGAGTACACTTCATGGAAGACAATGAGAAAGTGAGCCTCTATTAAGCTCCTTAGTGCACGGTGAGCAGCAGCGAAGGTAATGAGGTTTTAACTGAGACGTCATGTCTTATTAGATAATTTCGTTCGTTCTTTCTTTCGAGGGAAGTAGATAAAGAAGGTGTTTGCAGCCTGTTAGCTGCGAGCACCTTCTTTAGTTTTGTTGCTGAATTGTAGCGACACAGGGCGATTTCATGCTCAAGTACGCTATCTGACCGCTCTTCCAGAGTGTCGTATTTCCTAGACCAGGGCGGAAGCTGTGGCTACGTTCTCATAGAACAGTTTGCGATACTGTGAAGGCGTAGTGGCTTTATGCTTTTTAAAGGTGGTGATGAAGTAGCTCAGATGCTCAAAACCCACATCCATGGCGATATCAACAATCTTGTGATCCGTATTCTCAAGCTGAACGCAGGCCTGTTGAACACGGTAATAGTTAATGTAATCAACGGGGGTTTTCTGCACCATCTGTTTGAAGAAACGGCAGAAGTGTCCTTCACTCATATTGGCCTCATCGGCCAGTTCTTTCAGCTTCAATGGTTCGGGATAACGTTTGTGGATATAGCCGAGCACGGATTTCAGGCGCTCGATCTTGTCGTGACTCCCTGTAGTCACGGTCCCTTTGAGCGGAGCAGATCTCATGTGTTCGAACATTCGGGCAAATATGAGGTACAGGTAAGCTTTTGTTGACATCTCACACGTTTCTGTTCTGGTAGCATGATCCGCAAATATACGTTTCAGGTGATCCAGAATTTCTTGCCCCCATTCCTCATCTGCCTTGATATGAAAAGGGGGAATCACCGTTTTACGTACCAGTGGACCGATGAATTTCTCCTGTACCGTATCGAAAGTACGGCTGCCGAGCAGCTCCGGATTAAACACAATGGAAGAGAATACGCAGGGGATTTCACCCTTCAGATAGCCCGCATGAATCTCGCCTCGATTAATAAAGATTGCCTCTCCGGCCTTCACCTCAACAGTGTTCATATCAATCTGAAAAACGGCGCAGCCTTCGGTCACCATGGTGAACTCCATCTCATCATGCCAGTGGCAATCCAGAATGCTGTCGCCATTTAATTGTTGAATATCCGGGTATACACTGACAGGATACATGGCATTGCCGTGTATTCGGTCTTCCCGTAATCGTTCACGTTCCATATCAACGACTCCTTTTATTTCATTATTAATGTAATCGTTTCCATAGTTTGGTGTTGTTGTTCAAGAATCGGATGGTTAATATCAAAATCGTGATATATTTGGTCAAAATATCAGAAGAAATTCATTATTAATATCAATATTATTATAGTATAACCGAAGGGGGAAAGAAAACATGAAATTTACTGATGGATTCTGGATGACTCGTGAAGGGTACCACATTCAAAACCCGACTGACATTCGTGATATTGTGCAAAAAGGGGATTCTTTGACCGTATATGCGGCAACTAAATATATTCGCACCAAAGGCGACACGTTGAACGGAACTTTGCTTAAAGCAACGTACAGCTCACCTATGCCTAACGTTATTCGTGTAACCTTGAATCACCATAAGGGTGGAGTGAAAAAAGGGCCTGAATTTGAGCTTAACACGCAAGATGCGAACGTGGACATCTCGAAAAATGAACAAGGTGCTATTTTGAAAAGCGGCAACCTGGAAGTTCAAATCGACAAAACGAACGGATGGGACGTCAGCTTCCTGTATGGTGGAAAACGGATTACAGGTAGCGGTCAAAGAGCGGCTGGTTATATTACAGGTCCGAGCAAGGAAGCGTACTTCCGCGAGCAACTTGATCTGGGTATTGGTGAATACGTTTACGGACTGGGTGAGCGCTTCACACCGTTTGTTAAGAATGGCCAAATCGTAGATACCTGGAATGAGGACGGCGGTACAAGCAGTGAGCAGTCATATAAGAACATTCCGTTCTATTTGTCCAATAAAGGATATGGCGTATTTGTAAATCATCCTGAACGTGTATCGTATGAGATTGCATCCGAGAACGTATCTAAAGTGCAGTTCAGCGTAGAAGGAGAGACGTTGGAGTACTTCATTATCGGCGGTGACAATCCTAAGGATGTACTTGAAAATTATACGAAATTAACAGGTAAACCAGCACTTCCACCGGCATGGACATTTGGTCTGTGGCTGACAACATCATTCACAACAGATTACGATGAAGCAACGGTTAACCATTTCGTAGATGGTATGGCTGAACGTGATCTTCCGCTTTCTGTATTCCATTTTGACTGCTTCTGGATGAAGGAATACCAATGGTCTGATTTCGTATGGGATGAAGCGATGTTCCCGGATCCGGAAGGCATGCTTGCACGTCTGAAAGACAAGGGTCTTAAAATCTGTGCTTGGATCAACCCGTATATTGCAGAAAAATCCTACTTGTTCGATGAAGGTATGGAGAACGGTTATCTGGTAAAAACAGCGGATGGCAGCGTATGGCAATGGGATATGTGGCAAGCAGGTATGGCTCTGGTTGATTTCACGAATCCGGATGCTGTGAATTGGTATAAGAGTAAGCTGGAAGTCCTGCTTGATCAAGGTGTGGATTCCTTCAAGACCGACTTCGGTGAAAGAATTCCGACAGATGTCGTGTATTTCGATGGCTCTGATCCGGTTAAAATGCACAACTACTATACACAGCTCTATAACAAAGCTGTATTTGAATTGCTTGAAGAGAAGATTGGCAAAAACGAAGCTGCCCTGTTTGCACGCTCTGCAACAGCAGGTGGTCAACAGTTCCCGGTTCACTGGGGCGGAGACTGCTCTTCGACGTATGAATCCATGGCTGAATCCCTTCGGGGCGGCTTGTCGCTTGGCCTTTCCGGTTTCGGATTCTGGAGCCATGATATCAGTGGTTTTGAAAGCACGGCAAGCCCTGACGTTTACAAACGCTGGGTACAATTCGGACTTTTATCTTCTCACAGCCGCCTACACGGAAGCACTTCGTATCGTGTGCCTTGGTTGTTTGACGAGGAATCCGTGGACGTTGTTCGTGACTTTACTAAACTCAAAATCAGCCTGATGCCTTATCTGTACAATTCTGCGGTAGAGTCGACGGTAAGAGGTATTCCTATGATGCGCGCTATGCTGCTGGATTTCCCAGAGGACCCAACAACATACAACCTGGATACTCAATATATGTTTGGTGATTCAATCCTGGTGGCTCCAATCTTCAATAAGGAGGGTGATGTTCGTTACTACCTGCCTGAAGGAACTTGGACGAACTATCTGACTGGAGCTAAAGTACAAGGTGGACGTTGGATCAGTGAAAACCATGACTTCAAAACACTACCAATGATGGTTAAGCCAAACAGCCTGATCGCTGTCGGTGCTGTGGATAGCAAACCGGATTATGACTTTGCGAATGATGTGTCCTTGCACTTGTTCGAACTGGCTGACGGTCAAACGGCTCAAGCTGTCGTTGTGAACCAAGGTGCTGAACAGGAACTGACAGTTAACGTTACACGTAATGGATCAGTGCTGGACGTTCGTGCTGAAGGCGCAGGTAAACCATGGAACATCGTGCTTCGCGGGATTGAGAGTGTATCCAGCGTTGAAGGTGGTTCCCAAGTGTCTGGTGCCAATGGTGTTGTCATTGCGGCAGCAACAGGTGCAACTGCGCTTACAATTCAACTGTAACATGATATAGTAGACGAAAGGACGGTACCGAAAGGTGCCGTCTGTTTGTCTACGAAGATAGGAGATCGAATGAAATGAGTACAACGAATTCGGATTTACACTGTACGATATCATCAGAGATGCTGCATCATCTGGTGGAGAAAAGTTTTGGAAGCGATACCAAAGTGAAGGAGTTTGGTCTCCTGCAAGGGGGTCTGTTTAATACAACCTATCGGATTCAACTTGAGCATGCATCATATACGGATGTAATTTTACGTTTGGCCCCCGAGCGGGCAGAGCATTTGGATATTTCTGTCCGTGATCCGCTTTTTTCGTTTGAGCGTACGATGATGGCGGCTGAACCGGCCGTGTATGAATATTATCGTAAGGCAGGCATTGCTGCTCCAAACATTATTGCCTGTGATGACAGTGGATCTATCATTCCGAGAACATACATGTTTATGGAATTTATCCCAAGCAAGCAGTTGGATCATTCATCGATTACGGAAACAGATAAAGAACGATTGTACCAGCAACTTGGCGTTTATACCGCCATCATGCATCAGATTGAAGGCACATCGTTTGGCTGGCCGCAGGGGGATGGGACGATTAAAGGCTCGGATCATTGGTCCGAGGTGCTGTACTCATTTGCAGAAGAAACGGCACATAAAGCGGTACAAGCCGAGTATATGCCAGGTGTTGGGGAAGAGATCGCAGCCATATTCATGAAAAATAAAGACTTATTTGATCAGGTGACCCGTCCGGTACTCGTTCATAATGACCTGTGGGAAGCCAATGTACTTGTCCACGAGAAACTAGGTGAGCTAAACATTGCGGCAATCATTGACGGGGACCGATCCATGTTTGCCGACAGAGAGTTTGAAGCCATATTGTCGACAGAGTCGGTGGCTTTCCATGAAGGATATGATCGTCCTATGGACTCATCTGCTGAAGGACAGGCACGAAGGCTTGCCTACCGAATACTTTCTTCCTATTTTAATGCGTATGTCCACGAACATCAGGTCAATCAACCTGAAGATGGTCAGAAGTATCGCCAGCGTACACTGGATTTAATGGAGCAATGGAAGCAACTGGAATACAACTAACTTGTAGGAGGAATGAAGGATGAAGGAATATCATCAGTACCCGATGTGGGACGCGTCACTTTCACTTGAGGAACGTTTGGATGACCTGATTGCAAGATTGACAACGGAGGAAAAAATTCGTCTGATTCCTACGCGCGAAGCAGCTGTGCCAAGACTGGGTATTCCAGGCTATAACGTCGGTGGTGAAGCTGCCCATGGGGTTGCATGGAAAGGGGAGGCGACGGTATTTCCGCAACCTCTCGGTCTATCGAGTACCTGGAATACGAGACTTATGCAGGAGATTGGTTCTGTCATTGGCGATGAAGCGAGGGCATACCATCACCGTGATCCTGAAGTTCATGGATTGACATTGTGGGCACCAACGGTTGACCTGGAACGTGATCCACGCTGGGGCAGAACGGAAGAGGGATATGGCGAAGACCCGGTTCTCACGGGAGAAATGTCGGCAGCACTCGTTAAAGGCATGCAGGGAAATGATCCTTTTTATCTGAAAATGGTCGCGACATTGAAGCACTTTTTTGCCAATAATAATGAGAAAGATCGTCTGAATTGTTCATCCAGTATCGATCCGCGCAATCTGCGTGAATATTATTTAAAAGCATTTGAAACGCCATTTGTGGAAGGTGGTGCCTTGTCCATGATGACAGCCTATAATTCCATTAATGGTACACCTGCTATTGAAAGTCCATATGTGAATGATGTGGTTAAGGGTGAATGGTCGATGCCTGGTTTTATTGTATGTGATGGTGGAGACCTGTCACAGACGGTGAACTATCATGGTTATCACACCAGTCATGCCGAATCAGCAGCAGGTGCGTTGAAGGCAGGGGTGGATTGTCTTACGGATGAAGTTGATCTTGTCGTATCTGCTCTGGAGAAGGCTCTTGATCAGGATCTGTTGAAGGTAGCTGATTTGGACCGAGCGATTCGCAACATCTTCGGTGTTCGGATGCGACTTGGACAACTGGATCAGTCCGGGCTTAATCCATATGCGTCTATTCCCGAGTCGATATTATGTGCACCGGAACATGCCAAACTTAGTTATCGGGCCGCTGCCGAATCCATTGTTTTGCTCAAAAATGATGGCTTGCTCCCCTTACAGCCAGAAGCGTTGCAGAAGATAAGTATCATTGGACCGCTTGCGGACGTTGTCTACACCGATTGGTATAGTGGCACACTGCCTTATCGTGTATCTGCCCTCGATGGACTGCGTAATCGGCTACCCGAAGCTGATATAACATATGTCGATGGGAATGACCGTATACGGCTGAAGACAGCAAACGGGCAGGTTATAACCATGGGTACGGAAGGTACACTTGTCGCTGTACCGGAGGGTAGTGCACCTTCAGCCGAGTTTTTACATCAGGATTGGGGCTGGGGAAGTCACACGCTGAGAAGTGTTACCAATCGATACGTAAGTTTAACCGAGCAAGGGATCTATCAGGCGAACGCACCAGAGATTGGTGGCTGGTTCGTGAAGGAAGTTATTCGAATTGATCCTCAAACGGATGGGAGTACCACCTTGCGAACGTGGAACGGCATTCCCGTTGGACTGAGCGAATATCAGGGGCATTCTGCTTTATCACCACTCCCGCCACTAGGAGAACAAGCTACGGGTACAACTCCGAATGATATGGGTGACTTTGGACGTACATGTCCATCACCAAGCAACACACCAAAATCTGTGGCCTTTGATATCGATATTATGACACGCGGAATAGAACAAGCCGTAGAAGCTGCACGTAGCAGTCAGGCATCTGTCGTTGTTGTCGGCAACAGTCCATATATCAACGGCAAAGAGGAAATTGATCGCCCAAGTCTACTGCTTCCACCGAATCAGGTTGAGCTTGTCAAGGCTGTGTGCGAGGTCAATCCTAACACGGTAGTTGTCATTGTGGGCAGTTATCCATTTGCCTTGCAGGAGTTGAAAGAGATTGCCCCAGCCATCGTTTATATGACACATGCAGGTCAGGAATTGGGGAATGCACTTGCGGATGTGCTGTTAGGTTATTATGCCCCAGCAGGCAGGTTGAATATGACTTGGTATGAAGATGAATCCCAGCTTCCTGACATGATGGACTATGACATCATCCAGCGGGACATGACCTATATGTATCATGAAGGGCCGGTTCAATATGCATTTGGTCACGGTCTAACCTATTCGGAATTCGAGTACGAAGAGATTCATGTAAGTCGTGCTATAGAGGACGATCGAGATCATTTGGAGATTGAAGTGAAGGTACACAATAAAGGAGAACGCGACAGTGATGAAGTTGTACAGATCTATGGAGCTGCACATACCTCGCGAGTGAAACGCGCTCAGAAGCAACTGCTTGCTTTCCGTCGTATCCATGTGAAAGCAGGGACGAGTGTTACGATTCGTTTCGAAGTTCCTGTTCAGAAGCTGTCACTGTGGGATGTTACGCGGGATCGATATTGCCTGGAGACAGCCACTTGGGCCATTCTGGCAGGGCGTTCTTCCGCAGATATCCACCAGTCGGCCGACATTAAGATTGAAGGAGAGACGATTCCGGATCGTCCGCTGCACTTGCTTACCTTTGCCGAGAATTACGATGCTTGTGCAGGTGTTCTGTTGGATGAATGTCTGGAAGGGCGTTCGGCAGTACGGTCAATTACTCGGGAAGAACCCTTATATCAAGAGAATCAATCGTCCTGGATCTCTTTCAACCATAATGCTGTTCAGAAACTGCAAGGATTCCAAGCCAGAGTGGCAGCCTTTGGAGAAGGGGGCAGACTGGAGATTCGTTCCAGAGGACCGGAGGGCGATCTACTCGGTGTGTGTGAAGTACCCGGACCTGGAGGCAGTGTGAATGGGAAGGATATTCGGTGGACTACTGTCCAGTGTCCCCTTGAGGCGCCAAATAAGGTGAATGAGCTGTATATTGTTTTCAAAGGCGGAGCAGCTTTACGTCATTTTATGTTGATGTAGTTGTGGGCATTGAACCGAAGAAGCTGTCTTGCACGAATACGTGAAGACAGCTTCTTCATGCTGACTAGTGATACATTCCATACGTCTGAATAATCACGCTCGAAAACAACCACAATAATGCTGTTGTGTGTAGAATCTGTAAAGGTGGTTGTGGTATGAATGATAAAAAGTGGGACCTCGTCGCACTTGCTTCCATCCCTTTAATTATGACCTTGGGTAACTCCATGCTTATACCGATCTTGCCACAGATTGAACGTGAATTGAAGGTATCTGCATTCAAGGTCAGTATGCTTATTACAGTCTACGCTGTAGTTGCCATCCTGCTTATTCCAATCGCAGGGTATTTGTCTGATCGTTTTGGCAGAAAAGCAGTCATTATTCCCAGCCTTATTATTGCAGCCGTCGGGGGTGCTGTAGCTGGTGTGGCTGCATGGATTTTGGATGGAAATGTAGCTTACTGGACCATTTTGGGTGGCAGGTTATTGCAGGGGGTTGGAGCAGCCGGCGCATTCCCTATTGTCATTCCATTGGTTGGGGACATGTTTAATGATGAAGATCAGGTTAGCAAAAGCCTGGGAATCATTGAAACCTCGAATACGTTTGGTAAAGTGTTAAGTCCGATTCTGGGTGCAGCACTGGCTGTTTGGTTGTGGTTTTTACCATTCATGGCTATTCCTCTATTATGTTTAATCTCGGTGATTCTGGTTATTTTCTTGGTGAAGACGCCCAAGAAAAAAGAAAAGCCGCCCACCTTTACGGAATTTGTGTCTTCCATTCGGGACGTATTGAAAGAAAAAGGACGATGGTTGTACGCCTTGTTTGCAATCGGTGGAATTTGCATGTTTATTCTTTTTGGTGTGCTTTATTATCTATCCGAGACGTTGGAGAGCGAGTTCGCCATGAAAGGGGTCGTAAAAGGTCTCGTACTTGCGATTCCGTTGGCATCCCTGTGTCTTTTTTCCTTTTTCGGAGGAAAGTGGATTGGAAAGAGCAAGCCTCGCATGAAATGGCTCGGATTCGCAGGACTTGTTCTTGTAACCGTTTCGCTGGGTGTTATTGGGATTTTCGATAATATCTTCGTTGTGGTGGGATTGTTCACATTAGGAAGTGCCGGATTAGGAGCAACCTTACCATGTCTGGATGCTCTTATTACTGAAGGTGTGGATAAGAAACAGCGTGGTACAATTACAGGTTTGTTCAGCAGCATGCGATTCATCGGTGTATCGCTTGGTCCTCCTATTGTGTCCCTGTTGATTGGCACACAACATTTTTGGCTTTTTGGTGTGCTTGCGGCATCTGGAGCCGTGGGGGGATTGCTCACATTGTTTGCAGTCAAACCGGATAAGGGAGACGAACCTACTTCAGGAAGCGGACATAAACAGGATGAACGGCACATCGATCGGATTGAGACGAGTCGAGGTTATACACCTATACGGCGCAAGAAAAGTCCACTCTAGATGGATGGTGTTAGCCGACAATTCATTCTCATTTTAATTGAACACGATGTACACATAAAAAACGCGTTTACGCCTGAGAAAGCATGTGCTTCCTCGGTGTACACGCGTTTTCTTGAACATAGGAATGAACAACGTAATCGAGTCCATTTAATTTGACGGGTTTATTCCTTATTTATGGTATCTCGCGTATGATGTTCCGAATCCTTGGGCTGATCTGTGTTTCTTGCAGGTATATGGGTATGAACAAGCAGAGGATGAGCTTCTATGGAGAAGCTTCCACTTCGTTTTCCCTGAATCAGATAGATAAGCAGGAATAGAATCATGAACATGACGGAATAACGATACATATCGGTGTAACTGGTTATCGATGCAATCGCACCAAGTAGCAGTGCACCTGTCGCAATACCCAGATCCAACGAGTTCAGAAACATGCCGTTCGCCATTCCCCGTTGAGCAGGAGATACAACCTGAATCATCCAGGTCTGCAGAGATGATTGCATGGAACCATACCCAATCCCGTAGATAAAGGCTGCAATGAACAGCAGGGACATTGAAGTTGCGTAGGAGAGGAGAATGAGTCCTCCAGCAATGAATATGGCTCCTGGGATGAGCAATGCTTTTGGACCTTTGCTGTCATAGATCCGCCCCGCAAATGGTCTGACCAACAACACAGCAAGTGCGTTGAACAAGAAGAAAAGTGCTGGATTAGCCAGATTGGCTTCCTTACCGTACAAGACAATGAATCCGACAAGCCCGCCATACGTGATGGATAACAGGCAATTCAGCACACTAGGCAGGATCAGCTTGCGGTTGAAAGGCGTTTTCTGTTTCGAGCTCGATACCGAAGCGGTTGCTGTTGCCTGGGCGTTGAGGTCCGCACTGCTAACGGTTCTTGCTGCTTTTTTGCGTGTCAGCGTATAACTCAGTGGATAGATAACTGCGATAACACCAGCAGTACATAACATCAGGGTTACAAATCCTGCACCCTGGAGTAATGTAACACCGATGATAGGTCCCATGGACATAGCCAAGCTCGTAGATAGCCCAAAGTAACCCATTCCTTCACCCATTCGTTTGACGGGTACAATGTCCGAAGCCATTGTTGGAAAAGCAGTGCTGCTCATACCAAACCCGATACCAAACAACATTCTCAGCAATAACAGCACAGCTATACCTGCAGCAAAATAATAACCGAACGTTGCGAGCAGGGCTATCGACAGTCCAATGTAGATCATGGCATTACGAAGACCCTTCTCCAGTGCTTTCGCAGAATAGAGTCGGGCTGCAATGGCGCTGAGCGCAAACAGACAGGTAAATAAACTCACTACAAACGCATTGGCGTGAAATCGTTCCTGGACATAGGACGGAAGCGGTGAGACGATCATGTGCAATTGCAAGAATAACAAAAAGTTACATAACATTAACAAAATAAAATCTGTAGTCCATAGCCTAACTTGTGTAGATTGTTCTTTCATGATGACGTATTCCCCCTGAGTTGTAATTCATTACAGATTGCGATTTATGAGGGAAAGAGTATGTTTAAATGCTTCCATCTGGTCTTCGGGTATACCTTCAGCAAGTTCTTTATTCATTTCTCTTTCAATTGGAACAAGAATATCGATTAATGCTTTGCCTTCCTTGGTGAGATATAACAGGTAGGCTCTGCGATCTTGTTCGCTGGTCCGGCGTTCTACCCAGCCTTTTTTCTCCACCAGATCAATAATCCGGGCAGTGGTGGGTTGGTCTTTGAAGACACGCGCGGCCAATTCTTTCTGATTGACACCTTCACCTCGGTCAACATTAAATAAGACAGAGAATTGCTCTGTTGTAATATCATAAGGTTTGAACCGCGTTGCGAGTAAGGCTACTGCTCTGCGATGCGTGAAACCCAGCATGAATCCGACTGATTGTTCCAGTGTATAGTCCATGTAATTGTACAGCCTCTCTTTCCATCATAAAAAGTTCGAAATTAATTAGTTGTCATAACAACTATATGGCAAACAAGTAATTTTGTCAAAATGAAATATTCACATACAAGCCACAGCCCGCGCTATGCAAACATCAAATAATCCTGATAAAATGGGAATGAAATCGCTTCTATGTAAATGAATGTCCAGAGTATTTCAAGATTGGTGAATATCAATTCACTCTAACCGATGTTGGAGATGACCAAGGAGAGCTGTATATGCTGAAGAACATTCCCGCCATAATCCCTCCCGAGTTGCTCAAAATCATGTCTGAAATGGGGCATGGAGATGAGCTGGTTCTGGCAGATGGCAATTTCCCGGCAGCCAGTCATGCCAAGCGCCTGGTACGTTGTGATGCACTGGGAGTCGTCGAACTGCTGGAAGCCATCCTGCAATTATATCCACTGGATACCTATGCCGAGCGTCCAGCTGCGGTCATGCAGGTTGTAAAAGGGGATCCGGTGATCCCGATCGTATGGGAAGAGTACCGCCGATTAATTGAAGAATACGAAGGTATCACGGATGCTTTGGATCATGAAGAACGATTTGAATTTTATGAACGTGCTTCGCGTGCCTATGTCATTGTTGCAACTGGTGAGCGTGCGCAATATGCCAATCTGATTTTGAAGAAAGGCGTCATTTTTCCTGATTCTGATTCATGTCAGCAGCACCAGAATACTAATTCGAACTGAATAGTCAAGGCGACGGAGCAGCGGATGCTTTGGTCGTCTTTTTATTTTTGCCATTCCGAATCCAGTATACGATAACGTAGAGTATTGGCATGGATTCGATAAGTACGGTATACAGAGGTACAGCGTAAGAACGGATAGCCAGCTCGTATGAGGCGGCATCTTTGGCATATTGAAGGACTATAGCGGCAGCAGTTCCCCCAATCAGATAAACGACAGATTTTTGCTGCCTGATCCCGCTCAGTTTGGAGAGACAGACGGAAGCAACATACAACAGAAATGAGCTGCGAGTGAACATCGTTGTTGACCAAATTGCGATCAGAACAGGGTCCAGATTATCCAGGAAATCTCCGTATCGCGCAAAGCGTACCATTTCAAGTAAAGGATAGCGTAGTCCGGCGGCAACATACGGACCAAAATTCATCAGAGTGAACATCCAGAACACAACGATGAATATAACAACGGTGATGCCGGCAAATAACATGCTTTTCAGCATAGGACGCCTGAACGCAACGACAGGTGCGAGGAATAGGAACATCATCCATTCGGAGAACCATGGCATGGTGGACAGAGACCCCATCAGGATTTCACGCAGATCATGATGAGTTGCCATCGCAAGCAGTATGCCAGGATTGCCTCCGCCCCCAACCGCTGGAATAAGTAAGCTGGAAGTGAAAAGCTGCACCAGAAAAATACCTTCCGACATAAATACAATGGTAACCAAACCTGAACGCGCAGTCAGGCAGATGCACAGCAAAGTTAGGGTTGATGTTAACCAAATCGGAGTCTGTGGCAGATACATCGATTGCAGGAAGATAATAAAATTCTCCACATCAATGGATAACAAGTAGATACATAACAGTACAATTAACCCAATATAAAAGCGATGCACAACTTTGCCTACGATATCCTCTCCATAGGAGATCCAAGGTTTGTCGGGATTAATGGAGCCTAAACGGTATGTAAAGAGCAGAAAGACCAGACTGATCAGAAAGCCGCCAATGGTAGATAACCATCCTTGATAGCCGCTCATTTTGAATAAGCGCTGCAAAAGAAAGGCAACGGGTTCGGAATATAGGTAAACAAACATGAAGCGGTACGCCTGTCCTGCAGTCAGATGGTTCATCGTCAATCTCCTTTCTTATTTAATCATGTGATCAGCCCAGCCAAAGACCAGTTGGATCAGATCATTGGGGTTAGGCCATGCAGACCAGCTTACAGCGAGCGTGTTCCATACGAGAAAAAGAGCGAGCAACATAAAATAAGCCCGCCTGATCGATTTCTTGCTTGTTTTTACAGATGACCAATCCAGCAAGTAGAGTCCCGCAAATACCAAGACGGCTAACACGTATGTAACCTCCTTTTTAAGTCCACCAAAACGGCAATCCCCGATAACTAGAAGCTTGACTCCGAACCGACAAATTGGATATTGAT
Organism: Paenibacillus sp. Negev47; assembly: GCF_058313655.1. Taxonomy (NCBI): domain Bacteria; kingdom Bacillati; phylum Bacillota; class Bacilli; order Caryophanales; family Paenibacillaceae; genus Paenibacillus; species Paenibacillus sp. Negev47. Next base: position 4,441,839 of record NZ_CM177754.1, on the reverse strand, counting down.
ATTCGTGTTGACGGTAAACTGAAGATCGTTCTTAACATAGTTGATCCATGTGGGGCGCAGTTTCTTCCATACCTTCGGGTATCTCCATTCGAGTCGGTATCCAAGCATGAGTATATCTGAGCCTTGGTGTTTTGCGGTTTGGATGGCACGAGTAAGATGAGCACTTACTTTTTCATTGGCTGCTTGTTCGATGTCCTTAATCCCAACAATGTCTTCAGCTTTCAGGACAGGAATGACCGAATTCAACTCAGCTCTTCCTGTCAGGTTGATAACAAAATGTGGTTCACCATTCTGGAGCTTTACATGTATATCCGATTGCATGCGGTATAACTTCATGCTTGCTTTTTGCTTTTTGGATTTAACGGAAATGGTCATCGAATCCAGGGTTTTGTCCTGCCCAGGCAACAGCGCGCGCTTCATCGGCCGAGAGTGTTCCAACCATCCGCATCTGTCTGAATATGGAGCCGCCGATTTGACTGACCCACTTTTTGGATTCTCCCTCTTCACTGACCATGTTGGTTTTTTTGCTGCCTAACATCGATGAGGCAAATCCCTGATTCATTTTATCGGATGTAAATACACTTAACACCTGGGTTTTTAGCAGGTTTTCCTCGGTGGAGAATTCCCGCAGCACGTCACTTGGAGTTTCTTCGAATACCGGAGTCAGATCAGAAACGTCCTTGGCTCTGCCATTCGCAACCATCACGTAGCTGCTCAGGTGGAAAAGGGGTTGACGTGCAATCCATTCCATCGTGTCTTCAATCCCCTCACGTGCATAGGCTTGGCCAAAGACAATCACTCGCGTATGTCCCCAAGATATTTTACGTGTCAGGTCTGTCTGGATTCGCTCTATCGCATCCGCAATTGTCGGTGCCGTTGCCGAAACAGCTGCATAGGGGTCTTTGCCTGTACTACCACCTTCTGGAGAAAGACGATTGGGGAGTGGCATGCTAAGCGTGACTTCGATCTCTCCAGGGGTATCCGCTTTGTCCACGTACATGGCTGTAATGAAGGTGCGCTCGTTAATCTCGACTTTGGACCAGCATCCGGTGCATAACAGACAACAAATAATGATGACCACAAGTTGAAGGGGAGGCCTTCGAAATATCATGGTGTATCCTGCCTCCTTTCATTATCGGTCGCATAGGCTTTGGTTCGTTTTTTCATCATGAACCAAGGCACCCGAATAAACGTATCCTTAAAATCACGTAGTACGAGTGGGGCAAAAGGCTGCATGTACGGAACACCAAATGAACGCATGCTGACCATATACCAGTACAACAGATAGATAGAAATGACGACACCGAACAGACCCAGTGTTCCACCCATCAGCAGAACAGGAAAGCGGAGCAGACGGAAGGCCAGTCCCAACTCGAAATGCGGAATAATAAAGGCTGCAATGCCTGTAATGGACACAACAATAACCAGAGGAGCAGAGACAATACCTGCCTGTACAGCTGCTTGTCCAATGACAATACCGCCAATAATAGAAACCGTCTGTCCGAGCGGCTTGGGAATACGGATTCCGGCTTCACGTAATCCTTCGAAGGTAATCTCCATGATGAAGGCTTCAATCAATGCCGGAAAAGGAATGTTCTCTCTTGCGGATGCAATTGTAATGAGCAGGTTCGTTGGAATGATCTCGGGATGAAATGTAGTGACTGCTACATATACGGAAGGCAACAGGAAAGCAATGATGGCAAACAGCAAACGGATAATTCGGATAAATGAAGCTGAATGGAACCGCTGATAATAGTCCTCGGACGATTGCATCAAAGAGAAAAATGTGACTGGAATGAGCAGCGAGAAGGGTGTTCCATCCTGCATGACTCCGATCCGTCCTTCTACGAGAGCAGCTGCAACGGCATCTGGTCTTTCGGTATATTGATACTGTGGAAAAGGAGAAAGCGGATGATCTTCCAGAAATTCTGATAGATAGCTGACACCCAGACTGCTGTCCATATCAATCTCACCCAGACTGGTTAATACATTTTCCAAAATATCAGGTTTGCATAATCCTTGAATATAAATGACAAAAACTTCGGTTTTGGTATATTTGCCGATGGTAAATTTGATCATTTTAAAATCGGGATGCTTAATTTTGTGTCGCAGCAGAGACATATTTACATTAATATCCTCGATAAACGCTTCCTGGGGGCCAACGACGACGACTTCATTTGTTGATTCAGGTACGGAGCGCTTCTGATAATGTTGAATTGAAAAAATGATCATGCCGGACATGCCTTCGATATAGAGTGCTGCATTACCGGTTACGATATCATCTACCAACGTTTCTGCTGAATCCCTGTACTGGTTTTCGAGAGAAAAAAAGGTCCCACTCACGACTTGCGTAATAAAATCGGGACCGACTTCGTTCCGTGCAGCCTCTTCAAGCAAAGGCTTCACAATAGCTTCACGCATGATCTGTGTGTCGACAATGGATTGAATATAGAGCAAAGTGCAATGGAGCGGCCCGATCTGAAGGGGCTGATAGATCATATCTGCCACGCCGATTAGACGTGATTGAACCTGTATCAGAATGCTTTCTTTCATAGATCCCTTCCTCCTAAAGAAATGAATGGTTCGGTTCTCTACAAGCTATAAGCGATACTATAGTGTGCAACGCTTCGACTGAAATATACTCCGAACGCTGAATGTTCGACATATCTAGAGAAATGTTCATGGATACTACAAACTTTGATACAGATGATGAATGGGGAAAGCGAGGGGATTGTTTTAAAATAGAAGGCACACATCTGAAACGATGATCTCATTTCCTAAGGAGTTGAAAGAATTGCAGCACCGAATCAGACAGGCAAGTCTTGCGGATATGGATGCAGTGGGACGGTTATTTAATGAGTACAGAATGTTCTACAACCAAAATGCTGACCTTGAGGGAGCACGTCAATATATTAGAGAACGAATGGAACGTGATGAATCGGTAGTTTTGGTAGCAGAAACAGATGTGAACAGTGATTGTGGGGCAAATGGAAGCAACGACTTACTACTCTTGAATGGCTTAATTTGTACCGGATTCGTTCAACTTTATCCCAGTTTCAGTTCGGTATCGATGGGGCCGATCTGGGTGCTTAATGATCTATATGTGCATCCGGATTATCGTCAGCAAAGCATTGCAAGGAAGCTGCTGCAAGCAGCCAAGCGATTGGCATCTGAGCGTGGAGTTCTTCGTATATCACTCTCGACTGAGTTAAGTAACAAGCAAGCACAAGTTCTATATGAATCCGAAGGATATGCACAGGATACCAAATTCATGTATTATGAACTTAATGTATAAGAGGTTGCTCAAAAAGACGCACTATATAAATGAAGGGCAGACCCGTCAAGTCGGGAATGAGGGAGGGAAGTCGCGATATGATGCAGTGGATTGCTATGATCACGATGTTAATTGATCATATAGGAGCTGTCTTTTTTCCACATATGATAGAACTGAGGATCATAGGTCGTATAGCTTTTCCAATCTATGCCTTTGCAGTGTATATCGGCTATAAACATACACGAGACGTACAAAAATACATATGGCGGCTGTTCTGGATTGCGATGATATCACAGGTGCCGTTCATGGCTGCGTTTAATCATTACTCATTGAATGTGGTATGGACGTTGTGGTCAGCTCTTTTGGTCCTGTTAGCTATCGATAAACTGCCATCCCGCCTACTGGGCATTCCGATCGTAATTGGAGCAGGTTGGTTCATGGAAATTAGCCAGATGGATTACGGGATGTATGGGTTAATATTGGTCCTGTTATTCCGTTATTTCCAGGGTCCTGTACTTGTAGTAGCACATGTCGTGTTAAATTCACTATATCTTCTGCTGCACAACAGCTCTGTTCAAATGTATAGTATACTGGCAACTGCAGGTATTGCCATGGCTCAATATTATCAAGCAGGTTTCCGCATGAAGGGGCCACGTTGGGTTTGGCGCTATTTCTATCCAGCTCATCTCGCCATCATTGCAATGATCCGATGGGTGTAAAAGAATGATCCAGCAATGGGAAGTGAAGCCAAGAAGCCACATTCTCGTCAGTGAATGACGAGAATGTGGCTTCTTGGTATTCCAATTTTATTAAATGTTGATGATAGATTGAATGTACTCATTTACTCCATTGCTGTAGAAGTGCCATAATGCGGCCGGATTGCAGCTGGGAAATATCCAATCTGAACGGCGTAGTCTAACATGGCGGAGATGAAGTGATCATCTGTTTTCGCACATGAGATTCCGGCAGGTTCCACATAAGCAGTTGTGACAGGGCAGGCGTAGACATAAGCTGAATCCTTTGCACCGTCGCCTTCAAGCTGAGCAATGGCCAACTGTAGAGCTTCAGGCTCCTTGCTGATGCTGGCATCGAACAACCAACGTGTGTAATCCGCGAAAGGTAGCGTTTCGACTTCATAACCAGCTCGATTCACTGAACGGATCAGTTCATCATAACGGATTGGCTCCGGATTACAGATGTGGAATACACGACCAGCTGTATCCTGACGTAAGGCCAGATGAACAATAGCTTCACTCGCATAGTTGATCGGTGTGAAATCAACCATCCAGTCTGCGGCAGGAGCTTTGCCGAGCAATAACATCGCTTTGATCATACGATAGAAGGCGTTGCTATCAATATTGGACTGGAAGCGTCCAGTTTCAGAGTGGCAAGTGAGATTACCTGCACGATAGATACTGACAGGTACACCCTCCTCGGCGGCAATCATGAGCACTTTCTCGGCTTCAAGCTTGCTGTCCGAATACAGGTTGTCCACATGCAAGTCGGCCGGGAAACGATCATATTGCAATGAGGATTCCCACTGTCCGCTGAGTGCCAGATCCTCCGGAATACCCATCGTGGATACATGGTGGAAGGAAGCCCCAGGTTTGCTGCGAATCAGATCCAGCAAAGCGACTGTGCCTGCTACGTTCGTTTTGGCGAACTGCTCTGCATCCCCAAAATGACGTACATCTGCAGCACAGTGGATGACACGGTCAATTCGTTCCTTAACATAGGCAGTTTGTTCAGTTGAAAGACCGAGATGAGGTTGTTCAAGATCCCCTTCAATAATCTCCACGCGGGCTGCAAGTTGATCAGTCAGTTGTTTACCGAAATATCCTTCCAGCACTTTAGTCAAACGTTCCATCGCAGTTATTCCATTGGTCGGGCGACGAACAAGCGCGTAGATTCGTGTACTTGAATTCAGAATTAACTGTTGCAGTACATGGGAACCCAGATATCCAGTCGCTCCGGTAAGTAACACATGCTCAGGTTCACGAATGACCGGATATCCCAACTGGGATGCCAGTTCTACAGGATGTTCGGATAATTGCGTGATCAACCCATCAGTCACCACTGAATCTGTAACTTCTACTGCACTGTGAGACAGTACTTCTACACGACGAGCAAGAGCCCGGACGGTTCTCTCGGCAAAGAAGTCGGCAATTTTCAGCTGAGGATAATGCGGCTTCAGAATGACCAATACATGAATAACCCGGAGAGAATCACCGCCGATATTGAAGAAGCTGTCTTCGACACCAAAGTCGTCATGCTGAAGAATTTCTTTCCACGCATCCAGGATAATGGATTCCGTCTCCGTCTCGGGCATGACCAGGTCAGGGCGATCTTCGTGCCGTTCCACATGAGGTAGGGATACCATCGCTTTGCGATTGATTTTCCCAGTCGGTGCTATCGGCATTTCATCCAGCTGACAGATCCACTTCGGTACAAAATAAGAAGGGAGTTTCTCCGCCAGTTCTGCTTTGATGTCCGAAACAGAAAGGGTACGGCCATCTTTCGATGTAAAATACCCAACCAGCATATTTTGTCCGTCCGATTCTTTCTTCGGAATGACGGCAACGTTCTGGATCTGTTCAAGTCGGGCAAAGTGATCTTCAATCTCCCCGATCTCAATGCGGTGACCACGAATTTTTAGCTGTGAGTCACTACGACCGACATACTCCAGCAACCCGGTATCCAGCAATTTGGCAATATCGCCAGACTTGTAGATTTTCTCACCTATCGCAAACGGATTCTCAATGAATGATTGCTCTGTACGTTCTGGCTGATTCAGATAACCTTTGGCCAGTGCAGGAGTAGCGATATATACCTCACCAGGCACGCCTACCGGACAGAGCTGTTGTTCTTCATTCACGATGTATACTTTGTAGTTATGAATCGGTTTACCGATAGGGATGTTCACCACATGTTCGGGAACCTGCTCACTGATGCGGTGAGTGGCTGTGGCTACTGTACATTCGGTAGGTCCATACACATTAACAATGTCAATCTGGTTGCCAAATTTGCGCTGGAAGGCACGAACCTGTTCGCCATAGAGTGCTTCTCCGGCTACGGTGATGATTCTGACTTTGGCCAGCTTGTGGAAACCTTCTTCTGATAAATAGGTTGCAAGCTGATTGAAGAAGATCGTAGGCAGTATCGTAATAATGGTTGTTCCTGTACGTTCAATTGCACTTGCGAATTCTTCAACGGATACACGTTCTTCCGCAGACAACAGATATAATTCTGCTCCATAGAACAAGGCGCCAATCGTATCCCACACGGATGCATCGAAGCTGTATGTAGCAAACTGGGTTAATACATCACCTGGTTGAATGTCACAATCACGCTGCACCACACTACCAAGATTAGTGACACCCCGATGGGCAATCAGTGCACCTTTGGGCTTACCGGTAGATCCTGACGTATAGATGATATACGCAAGATCGTCTGGGTGAATATCCAAGTTAGGGTTGCTTGCTGCAAACCCGGCTAGACGACCATCCACAGCCAGAATCTGGCGAACGGTAGCTATACTGGAGAATAGGCTGGATGCTTGGGCATAAGAAGCTTCTGTTGTCAGAACGAATGGTGAAGCCGTATCTTCCACAATATAGCTGTTACGTTCTTGGGGATGCTCAGGGTCGATCGGAACATATGCACCACCTGCCTTGAGAATACCGAGCAGGGAGATGATGGTCTCCAGACTTCGATTCATAAAGATACTAACGAATTCCCCTTTTTGCAATCCATTGGATATCAGAACACGTGCAACCTGATTGGCTCGTTCGTTTAATTCTCTGTACGTATATCGTGCGGATGGCGATGTAATCGCCGGTGAATCCGGATATGCTGCTGCAGTTGCTTCGAACCAGCCGTGAACGGTCTGATTCGCTGGTTCGAGAACGGCAGTATCATTCATTTCACGGTACAGCAACCGGTCTGAGGCGGAAAGGATATCCACTGCACCGATTGCTTTGTCACTGTCACGCACAAGGGCAAGTAGAAGAGTCTGATAGTATTCTGCATATCTCAGTACAGTAGACTCTTTCAACAGTGAACTGTCATAGAACAGATCGAGAATGAGCATGCTCTGATCATCTCGAACGTTCCAATTCATGACTTGAGGAGCTTGCGGCAACTGAACGCTATTCAGCATAAAAAACGTTTCAGGGTATCCACCAGTTTGCAGCGTGTATTCAATCTTGAGCTGTTCTGAGATCTGATGACATAGTTCGCTAAAAGTTAATTTTCCCTGAATCTGTAACGAAAGATAGGAAGCTGCCTGATCGGGAGCAAGTACCCCTATGGCAAGGTCCTGTTCAGCTGACAATCGGAATAACAAGGCTGCATAAGCTGAGAGGAGTACCGGGTACACCATCTGTTCTCCAAACTTCTGTTTAAGTTCACGACTTAGAGAAGCATGTAATGTTAATTGAGCAGATTGATAAGAGAATGATTGTTGACGTCGCCCAAAATCCAGTGGAATCTGAAGAACCGGCAAGCCAGATTCCATAGAATGGGAAAATGATGATTGGTTTTCAATCACTTCAGTTATTCCTCCTTGGTTCAAACCGAATGTTGGTGGATTTGAATTATTGTTTGCTTACATTGAAATGAGAGATCAGTTCTTGGAGTTCCTCTGACATGCTGGTAAGGCGTGTGGAAGAGTCTACCAATGTAATCAAAGATGCTTTTTGCTCATCTACTGATGAGGAGATTTGTTCACTGCTGTCTGCTGTCTTGCTTACGCTTGAAGATAAATCATCTGCTGTAGCGGTCATTTCTTCAGTACCTGCAGAAATTTCTTCCGTAGCGCTTGAAACTTCCTGAATCTGATTCGAAACTTTTTTCGCTGCTTCGAGGATATCTTCGAACAATTGTCCCGTTTGATCGGCTACACTGAGCCCTGTATCTACTTCGGATGTACCTTGCTCCATGGCACGAACCGCTTGTTTAATTCCAGCCTGAATCTCCTGGATCAATACGCCAACCTGACTGGTCGCTTGTTCAGACTGCTCGGCAAGTTTACGTACTTCACCTGCGACAACTGCAAATCCTCTTCCTTCCTCACCGACACGTGCTGCTTCGATGGATGCATTGAGGGCAAGCAAGTTGGTCTGGCTGGAGATTCCAGAGATGATATTGAGAATATCGCCGATTTCCTGTGAACGACTCTCCAGGACCTCAATGGCAGAAGCGGTATTCTTAACCGATTCCGTAATCAGATTCATTTGTTCGGACACTTGACGGACAACGCTGTTCCCTTGTTGTGAGCGGCGTTCCATTTCATATGCTTCATCCGCTACACTTGCGGAGCTGCTGGCAATCGTCTGAATCACGGTAGCCATCTCGGACATGGCACGTGCACTATCCCGGGTTGCCTGCTCCTGTGAACGAATGTTGGAAGTGATTTGTGTAACATTGTTATTAATGGAATCCGCGTTCTCGCTGTTTCTTTCGGAAACTTCATATAGTTCTTTGGCAGACTGATTTACTTCTTGAGATGTGATTTGCACTTTAACGATCGTATCGTTGATTTTGCGAACCATGGTGTTGAACTTCTCGTTAACCAGTCCCAGATCGTCCTTGCCTGTTGGAATGTTGACATTCAAATTACCCCGACTTACGTCATCAATTCCTTTAATCAAGTGACGGATAGGGGAAAGTGTGTTTTTAACCACAAGGTATTGGATAATCAGGAATAATAGCAAGAAGGCTACCAGGATAATGATTCCGTTCTTGAGCAATGAGTTCAGTCCTGCGGGTACGGCTGATGCATCTGCATCAACGGCGAAATAAGAGAAAATCTTGCCGTTGCTATCTTTAATTGGATAAGCAATGGTTGTCCAGGTTCCAAAATCATCGGAATAGAACGTTGTAAACGTTGGGCGATCCGTATTGAGCATTTCTTTCAGCGCATTGGCTACAACGACGGGCTGCTCATACATGTCACCGATATTTACGCTCTCACTTTGAAAAGCCTCTCTCAGGTTGGTCGGCATCGCTACAAGTGACGTTAATCTATTGTTGTCGCCACCGAGCTCAACACCGAAGATGTAGGCTTGTGCAATGTTAGGATAATATTCTTGCATTTCATCGAAATACGCTCGTAATTTCGTTTGTGTTGCTCCATCATAGCTGCCTTCCGCAATAGCAGCTTGTACTTCGGTGGGGTTGATATCTTCAGCCCATTTCTTGGTGATTTGTTCCACCTGTCCATGCAGCTGATCAACAAGAACTGTTTTCTGAAAATAGTAACTGCTTGCAATCAGTGCTACCCCGATGATAATGATATTGGTAAATGAGAGTAACAGATTTTTGGAGAAAAACGACATACTTTTCCAACTTAATGATTTCACAAATTCCACTCCTGATCTTCTTTAAATTAAGAAACTTAAGGTTGCCTTGGTACAGTGAACTAGATCATCTCGTGATCCCCTCCAAAGGAAATTTATGCGACAATGGTCTTGGTTTAACAGTCGCTATCGTAGAGACTTATGTACCGTATGAACCATAGGTGTCTAATTATTAAAACACATCTATAATTAATATGTCGTATAAAATGTCGTCAAATTGAATAGTTCTGTTAAAAATTTTTAAATATTTTACGTATTTATGGACATATCAGACGAAATATAGGTATTTAGAACTGTTTATTTTAAAATTTCCCATTTTTTAGCTTCATTCTGTATTCTATAACATGGTGGGTAAAAATACATCCTCAAACATTGGAAAAAAGATTGGTAAAGATGCAACAGAAGGCACGGATATACATCGGAAGCGGTTTTATCTATAATAACTACATATGCATTTCTCAAATTATGAGCAGGCGGGGGTTTATAGATGAATCTTAAACAGATAGCAGCAGAGCGTGCGGCAGAATATGTTGAAGATGGAATGAAGGTTGGATTAGGGACAGGTTCAACAGCTTATTATGCGATCTGCAGAATCGGTGAGCGGGTACGTGATGGATTGAATATTCAAGCGGTGGCCACTTCGGAAGCTTCGGACAAGCTCGCCCGGGAATGGGGTATCCCCATTGTTCCCTTTGACCAGATTGGACGTCTGGATCTGACCATTGATGGCGCAGATGAAGTAGATCCCGAATTTAACCTGATCAAAGGTGGCGGCGGGGCTCTTTTGCGTGAGAAAATCGTGGCTGCTAATAGTGACAAATTGATTATTGTAGCAGATGGCAGCAAAGCCGTACAAAAGTTGGGAAAATTCCCGCTACCGGTTGAGGTGGTTCCGTTTGCTTCAGAGTGGACCTTCCAGGCTCTCGAAAAACTGGGGTGTCACCCACAATGGCGGATGGATGGACAGGAGCGTTATCTGACAGACAACGGAAACCTGATCGCGGATTGCCACATGGAAGTGATCGATCATGCTGCGGACCTTACTGTTCAATTGAACATGCTACCGGGTGTTGTTGATAACGGACTATTTGTGGATATGGCGAGCACAGTCATTCTTGCCCATGCGGACGGTAGTATCGAAGAGCTTCATCGTTCTTAATTTGAAAGAGGGTGCTTCCTATAGGTATAAAAGAACTACCCCTAGTGGATGGTGAACTTGTTCTCCGGTGTGTGGAGAAGAAGGATCTGCGCGAACTCTATGAATTGATTTATAGTGATGACATTCCGGAATGGAAGCAGTGGGATGCACCCTATTATCCTCTCGAACACGAAAGCTATGAAAGTTTTGAACAAGGGATGCTCAAACGTATGAACGTTGATCAAAGCGAGTCCAAACCTGTGTCGATCCGTATCATAGAATTTGACGGACAAATCGTGGGTACGATCAGCTATTATATAGAAGATGAGTTATCCATGTGGCTGGAAATTGGGATTGTGATATACAGATCTGCCCGATGGGGAAGCGGAATTGGTACGCGGTCACTTGTGATGTGGTCAAGTCATTTGTTTGAACATCTACCTCTGGTTCGGGTGGGATTGACCACATGGTCCGGCAATGAACGAATGATGCGTGCGGCTGCAAAAGCCGGGTTGCAGGTGGAAGGGCGAATGCGGAAGTGTCGTATCGTTCGCGGGGAATACTATGATTCAATTCGTATGGGAATGCTTCGCGAGGAGTGGGAGCAGAAGCTTTCGTCTAATGCGAGCGGAAATGTAAACAACTGATGGAGGATTATTGAAATGCTGAACACGGAGGACAACCGGGAACTATCTTTACAATTATTTGTGGTTCTTGTACGGGCCTACAATTCTGTGACCTCACGTTCCAATCGGGACATCCAGAGTCATGGACTGAATACGACAGAATTTGGCGTGCTTGACTTGTTATATCATAAGGGACCACAGGCGTTGCAAAAGATCGGTGAAAAGGTACTGATGTCCAGTGGTAATATTACGTATGTTGTAGATAAGTTACAAAATAAAAATCTGCTGTTTCGTCGGCCATCCAAGGAAGATCGGCGTGTGATTTACGCTGAATTAACCGAGGAAGGAAGACAATTGTTCACAGAGATATTTCCTCAACATCACCAGGTTATCATTGATGCTTTGGAAGGACTGGACCCTTCAGAGAAAGTGGATGCGATACGGATGTTGAAGAAGCTGGGCTTGGCTGCAGAAGGGAAAACTGACTTGCGTTCCTAACGCAGGTCAGTTTTTTTGTGGAGCACGAAAAGTATAGCAGATACTGGCTGAGTAACTTGCATGGTTCTACATAATATAGGAAAATTATTCTATACATTGATAGCGCAAACGCATGCTTATCAAAAGTTCATGTATAATGGAACAGACATATGGAGAGCGGAATGGATGGATAACAGCATTAAAGATCACGTAGATGAACCTATCCCAAACTGCAAGTTAGCTAACGTCGATCTCATTCCCGAGTAGAGGAGGGATGCGTCCATGAGTCATCGAGAAGCAGGAGAACACTTACTCCAACAAGCCAGTAACTTGGCTGATAAAATAACGGAGAAACAGTATCTCAGACAGCCCGATTTACTTGAGAGATTTGGCGAGAATGGAAAAATGCGAACCAAACAGGATTCTGAGTATAGCTTGAACTATTTGGCCGAAAGTGCGCTCGCACAGAGTCCTCAACTCTTTACGCATTATATTGCGTGGCTGAAAGTTCTACTTGAGGGTTACAAGGTATCGGCAGAAGACCTGGCGATTAATCTCAATCTGATTAAAGAGACATTGGAAGAGGAATTTGACCATCCGTCAAAGGCGCTTCTGCTCGATTATCTGGAGATGGGAATATATAGAACAACACAAACGGAGTCACATGCAGGTTACATTAATGAATCCATGCCTTATGGAGAGGCTGCTCAATCGTACTTGCAGTGTTTGCTTGATAATAAACGAAAAGAAGCCTTTGAGATCATTGAAGTTCAGTTAGAAGCCGGGGCGACGATTCGTGATATTTATCGATATATCTTTCAGCCTAGCCAGTACGAAATAGGGCGATTGTGGCAATGCAATCGGATCAGTGTAGGGCAGGAACACTTTTGTACGGCAGCGACCCAGTCATTCATCTCACGTCTCTACTCACGCTGGTTGATGGATAACGGTCAGGATAAAAAGCTGGTTGCCACCTGTGTAGGCAGTGAACAACATGAGATCGGACTACGCATGCTCACAGATGTGTTCGAGATGGAAGGTTGGAATACGTACTATCTGGGAGCGAATGTTCCCAATGGAAGTGTAGTAGAGGCCATAGAGCGCCATCAGGGCGATGTTGTTGCGATTTCAGTTACGATGACGTATCATCTTCATCTGGCCAAAGAGCTCATCCATCTAATACGTCATCATCCGGCAACGGCACATGTGAAGATTATGGTTGGGGGATATCCCTTTAATATTGATCAGGAGCTGTGGAGAACGATAGGAGCTGACGGTTATGCTTCAGGAGCTAATGAAGCAGTTGCCGTCGCAGAACAATTACTGGCTCAGCCAGTTTCATGTGATCATCATGATATGGTTAGGGATTAGGAGAGGGGTGATGTGGTGCCTGATGAGAACGGAGAGATACAGAGGCTGCGCAGAACGATTGAGCAGTTATCGGATCAGATGATCCGTAGCAGAGAGCAGGAGGAACGGACGCTTGCGGAATTCTCGGATATGAATAATGAACTGGTCACACTCCAGCGTCTGCTTGCGAAGAACAATATTAGTCTTGAAGCCGCACGTCAGAAAGCAGTAGATGCAGGTGAATCTAAAAGCGCATTTATTGCAGGAATCAGTCATGATTTTCGTACGCCATTAAATGGAATATTGGGGATGGCTGAGATGCTGCGGCTGTCTCCTTTGTCTGAAGAACAGGAGAATTCTGTTTCTGTTATACAGGATGCTGCCAGACTGCTGCTTAAGCTGATTCAGGATCTTCTGGATTTGTCCAAACTTGAGGCGGGGCAGATGCGACTTGAACTGGGGGATGTGGATCTGCAAGAAACGATACATTATATTGTTCGTTTGCTTGAACCTCAAGTCAGAAAGAACGGCAATCAGTTATCGGTAGACTTTGATTCCAGAATATCAACTCTTCTGGAAGGGGATTCAACGAGAATTACGCAAGTGCTCATCAATCTAATTCAGAATGCAAACAAATTCACATCAGAAGGTACGGTACGGATACGAGTTACCCTTATTAAGGATGATGAGATTACTCAAATGATCCGATTTGAAGTTGAAGACACAGGGATTGGTATCTCGGAAGAAGATCAGAACCAATTATTTCAACCCTATATGCAGACAGAACGAGGCCGTTCGAGCGAGTATGAAGGAACGGGTCTTGGATTATCGATCTGCAGATCGCTCGTAACACTGATGGAAGGTCAGATCGGAGTAGACAGCAAAGAGGGTGAAGGATCAACATTCTGGTTCGAACTTGGGCTTAACAAGAAACAAGGTAACCCGTCCGCTCCCGAGTCCGGCCCACCGTTGTCTGAGCAGATTCAAGCCCAGGCTGTGGGGGATGAAGCTTCTTCCGTATCTGTCTTGTTGGCCGATGATAACGTGATCAACCGGCAGCTTGTTATGTTTCAACTCAAAAAGCTGGGAATCACCCAAGTGGACGCTGTCTTGAATGGGGAGGAAGCAGTAGCTGCTTTTCTCAGCAAAAAATACAGTTTGATTCTAATGGATTATATGATGCCATTAATGGACGGCTTGGAAGCAACACGCAAAATTCGCGCGATAGAAATGGATGAAATGCGTCATGCCACCCCAATCATTGCGATGACAGGTAATGTTATGCAAGGAGAGAAAGACAAGTGTAGGGAAGCCGGAATGAATGACTTCATCGGCAAACCGTTCACGTTGGAGATCCTGAGTACGATGATCCAGAAGTGGCAGCAACCTTCTGAATCGACAGAGGTACTGAATATGAGTATCGTGCATGAGATTGCGGAATTAAACACCGATGGCGATGGCTCACTTCTGGGTATGTTATTGGACATGTATCGTACCGAAACACCTGCCAAGATCGAAGTGCTGCGTAGACATATTGTTTCGGGAGACCATGCAGCTGCAACAGGGGTAGCCCATGATCTGAAATCAGGTAGTTTGAGTCTGGGGATTCGTTATCTATCGACTTTGTTTGCCCAGGTAGAGCAGTTCGCCAAGGAAGGCCAATCGCGTAAAGCAGAACCGTTGCTAGATACTTTGCTGCCTGCTTTTCAAGAAGCATGTGCGGCCCTGCAACGAGTAAGTAAGAATTGAACACATTGTAATTAGGAAAGGAAAGGTAGGTCACGTTCATGTTATTCTACGGACTTGGGGCACTGATTCTGATCGTTCTTGCTCTTCTATGGGCAGGAGGGCTTTATTTTTTCAAAACTGCCATTCGACGTACGCCCAAAACGTTTTTGGTGGATAATCCGAATCTGATGCCTGAACCGGACAATGAAATCATCAGCAGTGCTTCCGATCTGGAGTGGCTTGATGCTCAGCCTACAGAAGAGATATCTATTCAATCGCATGATGGATTAAAACTGTATGGTACATGGCTCGGTTCCAATAGTGGGTCAGATCAGACGGTTATTCTGGCACATGGTTATTCGGGGAGAGGCAGAGAAATGGCTGGATTCGCCCGGTTTTATGCTGAAAAGCACGGCTATAACGTACTCATGCCAGATGATCGAGGTCATGGACAGAGCGAAGGGCATATCATTGGTTTTGGCTGGTTAGATCGGAAGGATTATGTCCAGTGGACCAACTGGGTCCTGGAAAAGGTGGGTACACAAGGGGAAATCCTATTGCACGGCATATCCATGGGAGGAGCAACCGTACTGATGACAGGTGGTGAAGCTCTGCCAAGCCAAGTTAAAGCGATTGTCTCTGATTGCGCGTATACCTCCGTGGAAGAAGAACTGAAGTTCCAATTGAAGCAATTATACAAACTTCCTGCATTTCCGTTCATACCCGTCACAAGTCTGCTCTCCAGATGGAAGGCAGGATACTCTTTCAGGGAGGCATCCGCGCTGAATCAACTTGCCAAAGTCAACGTGCCTGTGCTGTTCATCCACGGTGAAGCTGATACGTTCGTACCAACAGAAATGGTGTACAGGTTATACGAAGCTTGTCCGACCGAGAAAGAATTGCTCACAATTCCCCGGGCGGGCCATGGCACAGCGTTTCAAGTGGATCGCATCCGATATGAGGCAGCACTGGAATCCTTTATGAAAAAGAATCTATCGCCTTCGTGCTTCGTGCCTGTAAGTTCAGAGGCCAAGTAAAGGCGATGACCTTGTGCTTGTAGGCATGCCGATGAATAAAGGGGCTGGGCATTTAATTGATTTTTGTTTGGCAATCTGGGTATTAAGTAGAAGATGCAAAATCATTTTCTAATTGATGGGGGTATCTTGATGGGAAACGAACAATTTGAGGCTGCGCGAAAAGCAGAGGCAGGTTATCATTCCAATTTCTATCAGAATAATGAATTATTCGCCTCTGGTACCTGGATGTCGAGGCCCATGCCTATGGTGATGGATATGCTGGAACGTCTGCTTGTTCACAAGGAGGAACTGCGTGTTCTTGATCTGGGATGCGGAGTCGGGAGACATACGATACCGATTGCACAGCGTCTTGCCCAGACCAACAGTGAAGTCATCGGTGTGGATTTACTCGATGAGGCAGTAGACGGACTTCGCAAGTATGCGAAAGAATATCAGGTTGATCATATCGTGCAGGCAGTGAAAGCAGATGTTGAACACTATGCTATTGAGCCAAACTATTTTGATTATATAGCAGCTTGTTCTTGTCTGGAACATGTCTCGAACAAGCAAGCCTTCATGGAAGCGATAGACCGATTACAGGCCGGAACTCGTACAGGGGGCATTCATTGTATTACGATGAGCACCAATGTGGAGGAGAAAGAAATCAATACAGGCAAGGAGATTGAACCATTAATTGAACTGAACTTGTCGACAGTTGAAGCGATCGCTTTGCTGGAGGATGCCTACAAAGATTGGAATATTCTACTTCAAGAACATGTGACACAGACGATTGAAGAGGAAAAGTATAATGAACCGACACAGTTTCGTTGTGAACTGCTTCGTTTTGCTGTACAAAAGCAATAAACTCTCTGCCGGGATCTGACAATGGACCCGGCACTCTTAATGTGTAGTCTGAAGGGAGATAGGATGAATACATATGTAATAGGGATGGATGGAGGAGGGAGCCATACGCGTGTGGCTGTCGCCGAAGCGATAACTCAAGCCGGGCTCAAGCCGAGTCAGATCGCCTCCATTCAGGCAGGGATGGCAGGCTTGAATCAGCCTGAAGATACAGTTTGGGCTGAGGCATTACTCGCTCGTACGGGGATTACAGGCAGGATCAGTGCAGTAAACGATACGCACATCGCACATACAGCGGCCTTCGACGGTGAGCCAGGCATTGTCGCTATTGGAGGGACGGGCTCTTTAATCCTTGGCAAAACGGAACAGGGAGCTTGGCTACGCAATGATCAGTTCGGACATTACGCGCCGACAGCAGCACGTTTTTTAGCTTACGACACGGTGCATTCCATTCTTGCAGGACGTTATGGGCCGCAGGATCAAGCTTGGATTGAGCAGGTGTTGGCATATTGGAATGTTACCTCAGTCCGAGAGCTCACTGCGCTGGGGGTAGCCGGTTTTGCCGAAAATAAACAGGCGACCAACCGGAAATTTGGTCAGATGGCGTCTATGGTGACGGAAGCTGCTGCTCGCAATATTCCCCTCGCTGTTAGGGTATGTGACTCGGCTGCTGACACGGCCGTTGTGGGCATCTTGATGCTTGCATCTTGTTTTGAACATCCAACAGTGTCCTTGAATCTTACCGGAAGTTGTCTGAGTTCGCCATATATGGTGGAAGCTGTTCAGAAAGGGCTGGATGCTGCCTATCAACCCAATGGAAAAACAATTCAATACATGACTAGCCATCTGCCAGCAGTTGGAGGTGCATTGTTGGATGCATATCATATGGCGGTGATCAAAGTACAAGACGACATCTCGACTGTGCTTCAATCGGAGCTGAATCGGCACACGACTTGAACTTTTAGAGGCTAACGACTACAATACGATAACGGAAACAAGCAAGGTATAGGAGGAATCAAGGTGTTAATTAATTTGAAATCACGCATACAGGAGCCGGAAGTGCAGGAACTGTTGTCCTATTCGGTCTTTCCTGATCCGGATCACTTGAACCGTGCGTTGCAACAATATGTAGAGAAGGACGAACTGCAAATGGCCGGTTACGAAGATGAAGGACAGTTGATCGGTCTGATTGGATATGAGAAGACAGGAACAAGTGAGATTACCATTCATCATATCGCGGTTTTGCCTGAAAACCGCTTCAAAAATTATGGACGCGGTATGATCTCACAACTGTTGGCAACATACAATCCCGATAGACTGATCGCTGAGACCGAACTGGAAGCCGTCGAGTTTTATCGGAATACGGGGTTCGTGGTGTATAGTCTGGGTGAATTATACCCAGGTGTGGAGCGATTCCGTTGTGTGCTTGAAAAAGAGGAAGATACAGAGGAAGAGTAACACAGAGAAATTTTATTACTTTATGAAGTATATGGATCATAATCATTACAGGATGTTGGATTTAGCAATTAGCTGAGTCGGACGTCCTGTTTTTTTTGTTGTTTTTATCATAAAACCAGGAAAAAAGTATTGCTTTAAGAGATTGTTTCATTATAGAATAGTTTCACAAGAGAATAGTTCGCCAAGCGAACTATATAGATTCGGGAAAGGAGAATGAAGAATGAATACACCGGATGCGAAAAGTTTGGTGAACCGCTATTTGGATGCTTCCTTTCTGGTCAATAAGCGGTTCGATACGCGGATACGTGAACAAGTGGGGCAGACCATAACGACCGATCAGTTTTGCGCACTTCGTCTGATTGAAGAGAAACCTTCCTGCACACCCTCTGATCTGGCAGAGCTTCTGTGCATAGGTAAGAGCAGCATTACCGCTTTGGTCAACAAGCTGGTGGAACGCGATCTGGTCCATCGGGCCGGGGATGAACGTGACCGTCGAGTTGTATATCTGACACTGACGGATAACGGACGACAGGTATACAGGGAGACAGAACAGGAAATACAGCAGATTCTGGAGCCGTACCTGGTTCATTTTAAACCGGAAGAGGTTCGAATTTTCATTGAATCTTTTGAGAAGCTTGCAGCTTTGCTAACGCATGAAGGAGGACAGGAGAACGAATGAGAGCGATATTGAAAGCAAGATGGTGGTTAATGGGGCTATGGGTTGCTGTAGCTGCCGTGTTGATGTTTACTGCCCCTAACATGAGTGAACTGATTCGGGAGAAGGGGCAGTTTTCGGTTCCTGAAGGGTACTCATCCACCCAGGCAGCAGCGATCTTGAATGAAGCTGCAGCGCAAAAAGGAGAGCAACAGGGTAGCCAGATCGCGCTTGTGTTTTATAATCCGGATGGTCTGGGTACCACGGGAACACAAGAGGCAGAGCAGGCCATTAAGAACTTGGAGGCCGATAAGGAGAAGCTGGGCATTCTGTCCATTCTGGAACCTTTTTCTCAGCCTGAATTGTCCGAGAAGATGATCTCAGCTGACGGCAAAACGATTCTAACGTCGCTATCCATTGATCAGGGAGATCGCACGGTCAAGGAAATGCGGGAAGACCTGAATGAAGCATTGAAGTCCGTCAATGTGGAGCACTACATAACCGGTAAAGGTCTGATTGACGAGGATACCATTGAAAGTTCCCAAGAGGGGCTCAAGAAATCGGAATATATTACAGTTGTCTTTATTTTACTCATTCTGTTCCTGGTCTTCCGTTCTTTTGTAGCTCCGTTTGTACCACTGCTGACGGTGGGGATCAGTTACATTGTATCGCAACAGATTGTTGCATTCCTCGTGGATGGAGTCGACTTCCCGATATCCACGTTTACACAGATATTTATGGTCGCCGTCATGTTCGGGATTGGTACAGATTACTGTATCCTGTTAATCAGTCGGTTCAAGGAAGAACTGGCTCATCATGAGAATACGTGGGATGCCATCATTGCCACCTATCGTACTGCGGGTAAAACGGTACTCTTCTCGGCTCTTGCCGTGCTGGTTGGATTCATTGCCATCGGCTTTGCCCAGTTTATGTTGTACCGTTCTGCGGTTGCCGTAGCTGTAGGTATTGCTGTGATGATGCTCGCCTTGGTGACCATCGTACCATTCTTCATGGCGGTGCTGGGCAAGAAGCTATTCTGGCCGTCGAAGGGTTCACTTGAGCATGCCGAGAGCAAAATCTATGGTGCCGCTGGTCGCTTCTCGCTGAAACGTCCATGGGCTGCGCTGCTTATCGTTGCAGCTGTCTGTGTGCCTCTTCTGGCAACCTACGATGGTAAACTGTCGTTTAACAGTCTCGATGAGATTGGCGAGAAATATGATTCAGTAAAAGCATTCAACATTATCTCTGACAGCTTCGGTCCGGGTGAATCGCTGCCGGGTCAGATCGTCATTCAGAACGATGAAGAGATGGATAATGCGAAGTATATGGCCGTTGCAGAGAAAATTAGCCGGGAAGTAGAGAAAGTAGCCGGAGTCTCTGGTGTCCGCAGTATGACACGACCTACGGGTGATGAGATTAAAGATTTTGAAGTTACACAGCAAGTGGGAACATTATCTGATGGACTGGGTGAAGGCAAGACGGGGCTGGACAAAATCCGTGATGGTCTGAGTGAAGCCAGCAGTCAGCTAAGTAAAAATGAACCACAGTTAAAAGAAGCTGCTGATGGAGCAGGTGAACTTACCAAAGGAACTACCCAGTTGCAATCGGGTATCACGCAGCTAAGCCAGGGACTTGGGCAGATTGAAAAAGGCATTCGAGATGGTTCTGCAGGTGCAGGGGATCTGAAAGCAGGGCTCCAGCAAGCCAAAACGAGCGCAGATCAACTTGCGCAGGTGAACAATCAGTTACTTGAAGCCTATCGTCAGGCAGGAGCTGGTGTCGCTGCACTGGGGGATGGAACTCGTGAGCTGGAGCAGCAGCTGAACGGGGTTTCAACGGCTCTAACCAGTCTGTCCGAATCCTTCACAGCACTTGAAGAACGTTATCCTGAATTACAGCAGGATGCTGACTACCAGCGTATCAAAGGCACGATAGGTGAAACGGGTTCTGGCACAGCGCAGCTTGCTCAAGGTTTGGGTCAGATTAAGACCAAACTTGGGGAAGCCGCAGCTGGAATTAATCAGGCCAATGAAGGTTTTGCCTCCGCAGCAGCCGGACAAAAAGCACTTGCCGATGGTCTGGGCCAGATTGTAACGGGAATCAGTCAGCTTGAGACAGGTCTGAAACAGGCCGCTGATGGTCAAGGGAAAGTCATTAAGGAGATACCTTCCATTCAGACCGGACTTGGTCAGCTTCAGGGTGGACAGGAGAAAATTCAGCAAGGCTTCTCGGATCTGAGTGGTCAACTGACACAACTGACGGATGGCTTGAATCAAAGTGTCGATGGTATTAAACAGGTATCCGGGGGACTGGATTCAGCTCAGGACTATCTGACACAATTGCAAAATTCACCGGATTCGGATCTGGCAGGCTGGTACGTTCCTGAAGAAGCACTGAGCAACAAAGACTTCACACAGGTATTCGATACGTATCTGTCCCAAGACCGGAAGACGATGACTATCGACGTTATTTTCGCCGAAAATCCATACGGAACAGAAGCCATTGATCGTGTCCCTGACATTGAGGCTGCTGTGCATCGTGCGGTACAAGGCAGTACGCTTGAAAAAGCAGACATCGCCATAGGCGGAGTTACCAGTACGTTTGCAGATCTGCAGGAGATCTCGAATAACGACTATACACGGACTGTAATGCTGATGCTGGCAGGCACATTTATTATTCTGGTTGTGCTGCTCCGCTCGATCATTATGCCGCTGTATCTGATCGTTTCCTTATTACTGGCATATTTCACATCGATGGCGTTAACGGAAGTGATCTTTGTTAATATCCTCGGATTCGCAGGCATCAGCTGGGTTACTCCGTTCTTCGGATTTGTCATGCTGATTGCACTCGGTGTGGATTATAGCATCTTCCTGATGGACCGTTTCAATGAGAACAAAGGCATGAAAGTACAGGATGCCATGTTGTACGCGATGAAGAACATGGGGACCGTTATCCTCTCTGCAGCGGTCATTCTGAGCGGTACATTTGCTGCCATGTATCCATCCGGTGTTCTCTCGATGATGCAGATCGCCACAGTAGTCCTTAGCGGACTGATCTTGTACTCTCTGTTGTTCTTACCATTCTTCGTTCCAGTGATGGTGAAGATGTTTGGCCGGGCCAACTGGTGGCCATTCCCTAACAAGGAACAGGCGGATTCCACTGATTCGGATCGGACTATAGGCATGTAATACATTACGATGGATTAGGCTCTGCCGCGTTATGCCGCAGGGCCTTTTTTCTATTTTTTCACCTCTAAAAGAAAACTACTGCCTTGTGCAAAAGAAAGGTTGATGCCTAAGGACACCATCCCGCGCCTTGTCGTCCCACTCATCATAAGATATAGAGCAGTTCATTATTGTTCAGAGAAATCACAGCAGAGAGGGGCGACGGGATGGTATATCGATATGTGGCTATAGGCGATTCATTAACGGTAGGTACAGGAGCGTTGCTGGGCACCGGCTTTGTTCCTTTATATCGACGAATGGCGGAAATGAATGTTCGTGCGTTTGTATCCATGGAAAATATGGGCGTCAATGGACTGACTTCGGGAGAAATGTTACAGATGATCTCATCGCATCCCCGAGTACGGCAATCGCTGCGTGAAGCGGATATTATTACATTATCCATTGGTGGGAATGATCTGATTCGTACATTTAAAGCAAGTAATGGCATTCCGAATGCCGGCAAAATGACACAGGTGCTTGGAGAAACCCGGGGTAATGTATCCCAGATCATGCGGCACATTCGGCAGTTAAAGGGCAATAGTGAGTATATGGTCCGATCCATCGGATTGTACAACCCGTATCCACAGGCAACGGAAGCTGCATACTGGGTGCGCCAATATAATTCGTTTCTGAATGGAGCCGGATCAGGAAACTATGCGTGTGCTCAGGTCTATGACAGGTTTGAAGGGCGTGAACGTGAGCTGTTATTCTGGGACAAGGTGCACCCTAATGCAAGAGGATATCGTGTCATTGCAGAACAGCTGAATCGGATCGGATATTATCCGTTCTCTTGAACAGAGAAGCATGGATTACGTTGGAACAGAACTAGACCAAGCAGTGGAGTTCCTTTAAGATAAATAGATGACAGTTCCATTTTGTGAGATAAAGGGGTTAATATTTGGTGCAAAACATCGATTCCGGTTCCCTCCATCATTCAGAGCAGCAACGTATATCCGAAGTGTTGGCCTTATATGGTTTCACATCGGACTGGAAAGGTGAGCGTGGAAAAGGTGGAATGAATAATTCTACCTACATGCTCCATGTAGACGGGACTAGTTACGTACTGAGACAATATGAAACACATAATGATTCGATGAAAATCGCCTTTGAACACGAGGTGCTGGAGGCCCTCAAACGTTCGAACTTTAAGCTTGATACGCCTTCACCTGTAAGACGGTTATCTGGTGAGGGAGGTACATTCCTTGCTATCAAAGATAGCCTCACAGGTCACACCAAAATCGTCACTCTGTTTCATTATCGGGAAGGCGTCAATCCGATCTGGCATACGCCAGTTCAATTGTTTGGGCTTGGTCAAGCAGCAGGTGCTCTGTCTTCTGTTATGGCTACGCTGGACATACCCCTTGAACCTGTTTACCCGCCTTATTATCGAATTCAGGATGCGTATCCGCTCTGTTCACCCGAACGATTATTACAGCTATGCACATCGCCGCCAGTGCAATTGGCCGCATGTGCGAATGAACTGAAGCAACTTAGGGTTACACTACCAGATTTGTTTGAAGCACTGCGTGGAATGGAACATCTGCCGCATCAACTGGTTCATGGGGATGTGAATGCTTCTAATGTGTTGGCAGATGAGCAGGGTGAAATCTGTGCCATATTGGATTTTGAATTTGCCACTTGGGATCTGCGGGTAATGGAATTGGCTGTTCCGATGTCTGATCTTCTGACTATGGACAAGAGTGAAGATTGGATGTGGCAAGCACAAGAGGGCTTGATTAAGGGATTTCGGGCACACGTCAGCCTGGAACCAGAAGAGCTGTTAGCGATACCGCGATTGATTCTGCTACGTAGTCTGGATGTGGTCATGCATTTCATCAGTCGCATGTTCGAGATGACAGATGAACCGGAAGTGGCTGTACAGCAGATTGTGAAGCTCAAACAGCGGATCGATTGGATGCGGCTGAATGAAGAACGATTGCGTGAAATATTGGTATATTAAGCGGTTTTCAATGAATAAAGTGCACTGAATTCTGCTACAAGGGCAGAGATCAGTGCACTTTTATTGGTTAGAAGAGTTATATATGAATATTACAGCGTATAGCGGATGACATTACAATCCACGCTTGCGGAACCAACTGCGGACAGCCCAGCGGCGCTCCTGTCGTTTCTTGTATTTGGGCAACGAGCGATAAACGTTTAAGGATTGCTCATAAGCCTGCTTAGCATCTGCATTGTTTCCGAGTGAACGATGTACCGAGCCGAGCAGATAATAAGCTTCACTGGATGAAGAATGAATCTCCTGAAACTGATGCACGTAATTCAGCGCTTTGTCCCGATGTGTTTCTTTGAAGGCTCCAGCAAGGGTTAGATATGGGCGTCCGTACTTGACTCTAGGGTTGATACCAAGGGCTTGCAAAATATGGCGTTCGCCTTTTTCGATATTACCCAAATGCAGCTCAGTCGTCCCCAGTGCCTCCCAATACTCAGCCGATTGTTCGTATGGGCGTTCCAGTTCAAGCAATAAAGCATGTGCCTCACTGTAACGTTTGCGCTCAATCAGCAGGCGAGCCAGCTCCAGCTTGGATGATACTTCATTGGGGCTCATCGCAAGTTGTTGCCGAAGCCGGGAGATGTTACGCATACGCTTGAGGGGTTTCGTGAAGCTTGGGAATACGCCAACGTAACGACGATCCAGGAAATACAATATAACGAGTAAGATCAGAATGGCAATGAACGGATTACCTATAATCCGCCACAGAAGGCCAAAGATAAGAAATTTAATTAGCACAAGGTCAACTCCATTTATGATGTAATCGCGTTTCGTACACTTAAAATATACTTCGATTGATCCAGCGGATTAACCCCTCTCCGTTTGCGAGCATGAGTCACATCCGCAGGACAGTCCTGGTATCCGGCAAACGAAGTCGTGAGTACCCCACGGCCGCCAGTCTCTGAACGCAGCTTCACCGGATAATCCATTGAGGTTGCCAGAGGCATGAGCCCTTCAATAATACAACGTCCACCACCGATGACGGGAGCCTCGAAGGTTGCCCGCATATGTACCAGGTCGCTGAGGGCCTTGCCACCGTATTCCTCCGGGACCGTCAGCCTGAACTGAAGGAGTGGTTCCAACAAGGTGGTACCTGTGCTCGCCAATCCATCCATGATTCCCATCGGTGTGGCTACGACAAAATCAAGCGGGTGGGTATGCCAGACATGATGTTCCCCTTCCACAAGTGTGATGCGCAGATCGGTGACTTCCCAACCGAGCATGCCTTGAGACAAGGCTTCGGGTATCCGTCGTTCGACTTCGTTCTGATAACGTACCAGCAGGTGATCGGCCCTTACGGTTGAGGTATAGATCAGACCGCTTCCACGAGGCAAAGGTTCGATCCTGAAGCGGAGGATGGCCCAGCAGGGCTTTGGCATCGTATAGGCAATGTAACCTTCTCCGGCTGCACGGGGTGTCTCCTTGTAGATAACGGATGGCGGATCGAACACGACATCCAGTCCGAAACGACTCAGTAACAAGCTGGATAAAATCTCAAGCTGAATGGTGCCCATGACCTTGAGATGCAATTCTCGTTCCTCTGGCAACCATTGCAGGTCGAGCAAGGGATCTTCGTCCGTCAACTCCTGCAATGCTGCCACAAGATCGGGGTAACGTGCCGGGTCTTTGCCATGTACTTGCACCGTCAACAACGGCACAGCCATCTGTGGCAGAGGAGGTACACCCTCGGGACTACCAATAATGTCACCCACATGCGTGTCGCTCAGTCCGTAGAGTGCAGCAATCTGTCCTGCGTGAACGGAACCGGTATCCGACCATTTCCGTCCGTCCATGCGGCGAATCTGAGTGACTTTTTCTTCAAGTTCCCGCGTCGAATTATGAATGGTATCCCGATTGTGCAGGCTACCACCATACATGCGGACATAGACTGTGCGTCCCATCGAGCGGTCGCGTTCAATTTTGAACACAACACCAGATACCGGAGAGTCCACAGGCTGTGCAGGTGGAGGCAGAAATGCAAGGACCGCATCCAGCAATGCCGTGACGCCGATTCCTTTGCCAGAAGCACCATAACACACAGGGAACATCTCACCCTGATGCACATGCCGCAGGAACACTTCATTCAGATCTTTTTGAGATAACGGAGTCTCCTGAATGTAAGCTTCCATGACCTCTTCGTCCAGTTCGGCAAGGATCTCGACCAGACCTGGAATGGAAGGGGGGCAATCTGACAGAGCATCTTGATTCGGATTCCAGAGGGAGTCGATGCCATGAAATGAATCTTCATGGATATGGCATGTTTGGATTTCGCATGCGAAAGGGGACAGGGTGGAACGAATCTGCTCCATTACCACTGAGGCAGACGCGCCAATCCGATCCACTTTATTAATATAGATAATGGTAGGGATGCGAAGTGAACGAAGGGCATGCCAGATGGCTTCGCTCTGGGACTGAATTCCCTCCACTGCTGACAGAATCAGAATAGCACCATCCATCACACGCAGCGTTCGCTCTACTTCGGAGCTGAAATCAATATGCCCAGGCGTATCAATAAGGTCAATGATGGTATTCTTCCAGATCAGAGAGGTCATGGCCGCCTGAACGGATATGCCCCGTTCTTTCTCAATGTCCAGCGAGTCTGTGGCTGTTGTTCCGTCATCCACACGTCCGGGACTGCGGACGACACCACTTTCGTATAACATCTGCTCGGTTGTGGTGGTTTTCCCCGCATCTACATGGGCGAAGATGCCGATATTCCTGCGATTCAATTCGTTTAACATGGAATGTTAAGCTCCTCTGACAACGGAACGCAATGTTTCCGACAAGTAATAATACAGATTATCATACCACATCTGCCATATGGAAGAATATGTGGATATATATGAATAGGACCGGACACCTATGTTCCAGGCGGTTTCTATTTTAACGAGAACTGTTCATGGTTCTGCGGTA
This sequence comes from Paenibacillus sp. Negev47, assembly GCF_058313655.1. Lineage (NCBI taxonomy): Bacteria > Bacillati > Bacillota > Bacilli > Caryophanales > Paenibacillaceae > Paenibacillus > Paenibacillus sp. Negev47. The sequence continues at coordinate 4,414,749 of NZ_CM177754.1, read as the reverse complement.
GGCTGCGGGTGTAGTGCCTGTTAATTTTTTGAATTGACGATAAAAATGGGGCAGGCTGTCAAACCCGCAAGCATCAGCTACGGCGGCCATCGTCTCATCCCCTTGCACCAGATGCTCTTTCGCCATAATGACCCGTCGCGCTAATGCGTAATCCGTCAGAGTCATCCCTGTGTACCTTTTGAAGGCACGACTGAAATGGGCAGGGGATACCGCGGCATACTGGGCCAGTTCATGCAGGGAGAGGCCATTCCGAAGGTTGTCATCAATATGAGAGATCGTGGAAGAGAGCCATGATGGACCCGAAGCGGACTTCCCTGAATTCGCAGGTCCCGCGGCTTCCAGACGTTCCAGAAAAACGAGCAGCAGTTGCAGTCTTAATAGGGCCGCATGGGCGCTCAGATGATGTCCAAGCTGAAATTCTGCCTGAATGTCATCAATAAGCGAGGCCACCTTGATTTGCTCCTCTTCGTTCAGATGTCTCTTATACACCCGTAGTTTGCGACAACGTTCAAACAGGCCCAGTAAGGAAGAAGCAGCGCCTCCGGCGGTTGATGCGAGTAATCCCGGACTGAAGAATATTGCGGAAGATGTGACCGGGTTGCCTGCATCCGGCAAGGCTCGGTGTACCGTGCTACCTGGAATGATAAACAGATCTCCTTCCTGCATATTCTCCAGACCCGTATCAATAAAAATGCTTCCCTGACCTCGATATACATAGATAATTTCATGCCAGTCGTGAAGGTGATCCGGCAATTCGTTCTGGGGGGATTTTGTGTCACTATACACCAGGCGAAAGGGAATACCGGATTCTGCCTGGATAGTTGTACGAACAGGTGAACGCTCCATAGAAGCTCCTTTCCAAACCAACGTCTTCAACGAGATGTTATACCTAGTCATCAGAGAGTATATTTACCGCAATATAAGCAATTTAATTTCCTTTTATTGATGATACAATGAATTTAAAGCGTTTACAATATAAGGGTGCAAGCCTTTGGGCGGCATTCAGATTGTACAAATAATCGATGAGGTGAGTGTCCATGTCGGCAAGCACGAAACGTCCCAGGTTGAAGCTCAATTTGCTCGGAAGCGATGGTCAGCGCAAGTGCAAGGAGATTATGGAGCGTCCTGTGAAAGTTTTGCAGATCGGAGAAGGTAATTTCTTGCGGGGGTTTGCAGACTGGATGCTTCATGAGAGTGCCAGACAAGGCAAATTCCATGGAAGTGTAGCTGTTACTCAACCACGACCAGGAGGCAAGGCCAAGCTGGAGCAGATTCGCGATCAGGATGGCTTATATACGATGATTACACGTGGACTGTCTCAAGGAAAGCCGGTTGAGCGGACAGAGTTGATCTCCATTTTCTCACAGTGTATCAATCCATACGAAGAATGGGAGGCTTTTCTGAATTTGGCGGAACTGCCTTCACTTGAGTTTGTCATCTCCAATACAACCGAATCAGGATTGAAATATACGTATGCAGACTATATCGAGGGTGAACCCGTACAATCATTTCCGGGGAAATTAACGGTTTTCCTGCATCAGCGATACTTGAAATTTGATGGAGACCCATCCAGAGGTTTAATTCATCTGCCATGTGAGTTGCTCGAAAGCAATGGTGATGTGCTGCGCAGTTGTGTCCTCCGTCACAGTGAAGATTATGGGTATTCGGATGGCTTCCGTTCATGGATTGAGAATCATAATGACTTCCTGAACAATCTGGTAGATCGAATTGTCACAGGTGCGCCGACCCAGGAGGAAGCCGATGCCTTGACGAATCGCTGGGGGTACGAAGATCAATTGATTAATACGGCAGAGCCATATCATTTCTGGGCCATTCAGGGTGATGAATCACTGGACAAAAAGCTGCCACTCAAGCAGGCGGGCCTCAATGTACACTGGGTGAAAGATCTGAAGCCTTTTCAGGTACGCAAGGTTCGGATTCTGAACGGTGCACACACGATGATGTCTTCTCTTGGTATTCTGCAAGGCAAGCAATATGTGAGAGAAACGATGGAAGATCCACATTTTGGCCCATGGATTAGAGAAGCTGTACATCAGGAGATCGTACCTGCTCTGGATATGCCTGATCATCATCTGGAACAGTATGCGGAAGAAGTATTCGAACGTTTTCTTAACCCGTATATTGATCACAAATTGCAGGATATTGCATTAAATACGATTGGGAAATTCAAAGTTCGTGTGTTGCCTACACTTTTGGCCTACGAGCAAAATCAGGGAAGCTGGCCGGAACGTTTAATCCAGGGATTTGCCGGATTATTGTGTCTTTATCGTCCTGTAAATACGCCTGAAGGCTATAAGGGACAACGACTGAATGGGGAAGCTGTACCGTTGCGGGATGACCCGGATGTTCTAGCTGCTTTAGCTACACATTGGGAGGGTTATGACTCACTTCATAGGAATCAGGAGCAACTGAGCAACCGAGTGGCGGCCGTGTTGTCGGATACCCTGATCTGGGGCGAAAATCTGGATGCAAGAGAAGGGCTGCGTGCAGCAGTTGTTCGTGAAATCGGTTTGTTGGAAGGTGAAGGGAAATGAACACAACAAGTACAATCAATGACTGGATTGCCATACAACCACAGGATGATGTCATTATAGCGCTTCGGGATTATGCCAAAGGAGAGCGTATTACATTGCCGGATGGTGTTTCCTTTACACTGCTGGATGACGTGCCAAAAGGGCATAAGATTGCTGTGCACACCCTGGCGCCAGGTGATGATGTGATGAAGTATGGTTTCTCCATCGGTATTGCCAAGGAGCAGATCGAGCAGGGAAGCTGGATTCATAGTCACAATCTGAAGACAGGTCTGCATGGATTGCTTGAATATGAGTACCAACCGACAACTCAGGTTCAGACGGACCTGCCTCCCGAACATCTGCGTTCATTCGATGGATATTTGCGGCCTAACGGTGAGGCAGGCATTCGTAACGAGATCTGGATTGTGAATACGGTCGGGTGTATCAATAAAGTGTGTGAAGCGTTGGCGCGTATGGGGCAGTCACAATTTGGAAGTCGGGTAGATGGTGTATATCACTTTCCGCATCCGTTCGGGTGTTCACAGCTTGGCGATGATCTGAAGTACACACAACAGTTACTGGCTTCCTTGGTGGAGCATCCGAATGCAGGAGGTGTGCTGGTTATCGGTCTGGGCTGTGAGAACAATCAAGTCGATGAGTTCCGTGAATGTATTGCTCCGGAATACCGAGGCAAAGTACGGTTTCTCAAAGCACAGGAAACAGATGATGAGCTTGAGGAAGGGCTTCGACTGATGGAAGAACTTGTGGAGATCGCTGAACATGAACAACGTCAGCCGCTTCCGCTCAGCAAACTCAAAATTGGCTTGAAGTGTGGCGGCTCTGACGGGTTATCCGGCATTACAGCTAATCCGCTGGTTGGTTCCGTTGCGGATATGCTGGTTGCTGCCGGGGGAACGGCCATTCTGACTGAAGTTCCTGAGATGTTTGGTGCAGAGACGATCTTAATGAACCGGGCTGCCAATGAGCAGGTATTTCAAGATTTGGTGGATTTGGTTAATGGCTTCAAGCAATATTTTGTGAACCATGGCCAGAACATTTATGAGAATCCTTCACCTGGGAACAAGGCTGGAGGCATCACGACACTGGAGGAAAAGTCACTTGGATGTACGCAAAAGGGAGGACGTTCTTCGGTAGTCGACGTTCTGCGTTATGGCAAACGTGTGACTCAAACCGGTCTCAATATTGTGGAAGCACCCGGTAATGATCTGGTGTCTGTTACCGCACTATCTGCGGCCGGTGCACATATAGTGCTCTTCACAACAGGGCGGGGAACTCCATTTGGAGGCCCGGTGCCTACCGTTAAGATTGCGACCCAATCCGATCTTGCGAATCGCAAAAAACACTGGATTGACTTCAATGCTGGCCAGTTGTTGGAGGGGCGGACGATGGATGAGGTAAAAGTACAGATGTTCAGCCAGCTGATTGATATTGCTTCAGGACGGTCACACACACTCAGTGAGCAGCATGGATTCCGGGAGATTGCCATATTCAAGGATGGCGTGATTCTCTAAATCCAGTATGGGTGGAGTCGTTATCATCCGGGATGCATCATAACGTGAAACGCAGCTAGTCCCGGTTGCATCTGTGACAACCGGGATTGGCTTTATTTAGATTCCAGGGATGCCAAGTGATCTCGCGATGCTTGATAATGCGACTGGCGAAGCATGTTGCTGCAGTTGGGCAACCAGCAGTTCACGAGCTTCTGCGACGCCGCCTTCAAATGGCTCAATGCCATGACGTTTCATCCACTGACCAGCAGTCTCATATGCAGAGCTGTTCCAAGCGACTTTACCTTCTGCCAGACCTTCTTTTTCTTTGGTTCCACTAATCACAATGGCTGCACAGCCCTGAAGGTCCAGAAGACCGCGGTCAAATGTCTTTTTGTCCTCTTTTGCCCCATAACCGGCCTGTGATCGCAAGGCCCGTCCATCGATGCCTTCCTGTTCTTCAACCAAAGAATAGAGTTTGGATGCTTCTCGTGATAGTAGACCCGCTTCATACTGTTCCTCAATGCTTCTGGAATCGGCAAGTAGTCGGTGTACCCAAGGGAAGTATTCGCGCGAGACGAGAAGCGCTTTCTTTTTGACGAACTTTCCATATGCAGCAATGCCCTCTTCAGCCAGGCGTGAGCGCCATAACCAGGGATCGAGTGCATCATCCTTGTGCCAGTGTTCTTTGGGTGTTAACGATGACAGCGAAGGATATTCGGCAAATAGAGGGGCCAGTGGGAGCAGTCCAATAGACTGGATTCGCTGTACTGCTTCTTCGTACGTTACTACAGGTTCATATGTCATGATATCAGCAGGCTCCTTTTGGTGTGTAGTCAGGCTACGACTTGATTGAATCAAGGTATTTTCGGCTCACTTCCTCGGCATGCAGGCGAATCTCGTTGCGAAGTTTGAGGGGTTCGATGACCTCAGCCTCACGTCCTAATCGGTAAAAGAATCGTACGGCCCACTCCCATTCCCCTGATGGACAAAGGAATGATAATTCCCAGAGATCCGGGGAAATTTCAGTCATCTTTTCACCAATATGCTCGTCCTGTTCGGCTTCAATCATTCCCCGATAACTCAGTTGCACCTTAACCAAGGTGGGCGGCTGTTCTGGAGGTTGCGGCTTGCTCCGCTGTTGCTGTGCCTGTTCGTTTAGCGACTGTGCTTCCTGTGGCTCGATCGCCTTGACATCGATAATTCGGTCGACCCGGAACAGACGTGGTTCACCGTGTTCGATGGAATACGCTTCACAGTACCAGAAGCCTGAGGAAGCATAGACCCGTGTAGGACAGATATGTAACCACCTCTGACGAGATGCGGAGCGATACAGCACAATCAGCCATCCTTGTTCAGGTATGCAGGCTAGCAGCGGGTCGAGGTGATGCAGGATGTAATTGCGGTCTGGGATGTGATGATTCAGTTGTTTGAGCATGGGATCCATTCGGGCCATGATATCATCCGGAATGATGGCTTTAACTTTGTTCATTAGTGTCCAGCGTTTCTCATGAAAGGGCGTATCCGAATAGCGACTCAGGCCCTCAAGAGCAAATATGAGCGTCGCTGCTTCTACCGGGTCCAACTGTAATGGGGGCAATACGTAACCCTCCATAAGTCTGAAGCCGCCCCCCGGCCCGGAAATGGCAATAATGGGTACATTCATCTCGGAGAGGGACTGGATATCCCGGAGAATGGTGCGACGGGAAACTTCAAATTTCTCGCCCAATGAGTGTGCCGTTTCGTGACCATGCTGTAATGCCATAACGATGGCGGCAAGCCGATTTGTTCTGTTCATGTCAGCCACTCCGTTTCGATCTTTGCGCCGCCGGAACGTGATGTCGTAGTATATTTCTATTGTAACAGCCTATAAGTGACATCATGAGTGTCACCAATATTTCAGCTGTATCCTTATTCTGCAATTGATCAGCTGCATGGTTCACACAAGCAAGTTCCGGCGGGCTTCGTTAAAATGTGTTTCTCGTCCAATTCGCTTTGCATACTGATATTTCCTTCTATCAAAAATACGACAGATAATGCCAAAAACCCGTATCCGATGTAGACGGATACGGGAAGTAGCAGCTTTTGGCAGAAAGAAGACGATAAAGGTCTGAAATCTATACCAATGTCCTCAATGAAGACAATAACAAGTATATAAGAAAAGAATATGTGACACTTTGTATCACGGTATATACCGAATAACTTATTTCATTTCGAGCAGTTGCACTCCGCGGGCTTCAATCTCAATACTTCCCGAAAGCTCGCGATCAGTAAGCAGATCATGCGCCTTGGCTGTACCCAGATTATAGGATTGCGTGGAAGCATTATGATTCATGACGAACAGGTAGGGTTTGCCGTCTTTGGTTCGTGCGCTTACTTCAACACCTTCTGGTGTCTCCAGCAGGGACTCTACATTCTTGGCTGCTGCAAGCTGTCCCAGCAAACCATCCAGGAAACGTTCATCCGGGTCGGATGCAACGTACCAGGCTTCACCTTGACCAAAGGTGTTACGTGTCACAACAGGCATGCCTTTATAAAAGTCGTCTCCATACTCCGCGATGACTTCAGCTCCTTCACTGTGCAGCAGGTCACACAGCATGCCGCAGTCATATTCTCCTTGAAGATCGCCGTAGGCTTCTTTGAGGACAATGCGGTTCTTTTGCTCAGGCAGCAGGGCATCAATCTCTTCCACCCAGATTCCGAGCAACTTACGGAGTTCTCCCGGGTAACCACCGATTGTCACGAGATCGTTCTCATTGACAATACCACTGAAGAAGGTCGTCAGGAATGTTCCACCTGCTGCAACATACTTCTCCAGTTTGGCGGCAAATCCTGGTTTAACCATGTAGAGGACAGGTGCAAGAACGATGTCGTATTTGCTAATATCCGTATCTACACTGACGATATCCACCTGGATGTTACGACGGAAGAACGCTGCATAGTATTTATGGATCTGATCTACATAGTTGAGGGCAACCGTAGGTCCGCTTGATTTTTCGATGGCCCACCAGTTATCCCAATCGAACACAATCGCTACTTTGGATTCAACAGTAGCGTCCAGCGTCGTGTCGCCAAGGATCTGCAACTCCTTGCCCAGCTCAGCAACTTCGCGGAATACACGTGTATTCTCGTGACCGGCATGCTCAATAACTGCACCATGATATTTCTCACAGGCACCGATGGAGCGGCGGAGCTGGAAGAACATGATGGTGTCGGCTCCATGTGCAACAGACTGATAACTCCATAGACGCATGACGCCAGGACGTTTCAATGAATTATACGGCTGCCAGTTCTGCTGACTTGGTGTCTGTTCCATAAGCATGAACGGTTGACCATCCTTCAGTCCGCGCATTAGATCATGGGCCATTGCTGTGAAACTGACGGGTGTAGCGAGACCGGGATAGCTGTCCCAGGAGACAATATCCATGTATTTTGCCCATTTGAAATAGTCCAGTTGCTTGAAGAATCCCATCAAATTGGTTGTAACGACGGAGTCCGGAATATGTTTTTTGATCGCATCGTATTCCAGGCGGTAACAATCCAACATGCTGTCGGAGTTGAATCGGGAGTAGTCCAGCGAGATTCCCTGGAATGTTGAATTATTGTTACCCCAGTGTTCGCTCAAGTTGCTTGGTAATACAATCTCATCCCAATCGTAGAAGGTATGTCCCCAGAAATTAGTGTTCCATGCTTTGTTGACCTGTTCCAGAGTCTGGTAGCGCTCTTTCAGATATACGCGGAATGCTTTCTCACAGTTGTCACAGTAACAGTCACCGCCATATTCATTGGAAATATGCCATACGAGAACTGCGGGGTGATCCTTGTATCGTTCGGCCAGTTTATCCGCAATCTTCTCGGAGTATTTACGATAGGTGGGGCTGTTGGGACAGGAATTATGCCGCCCACCAAATTTGCGTTTGCGTCCATCGGCATCTACACGAAGCACATCCGGATATTTCTTCGCCATCCAAGCCGGATGAGCAGCGGTACTCGTTGCAAGGCATATATAGACGCCACTCTCATAAAGACGATGAATCAGCTGGTCGAGTTCTTCAAATTGATAAGTAACTTCATCAGGCTGAATCAATGCCCATGAAAATACGTTGATTGTCGCGATATCAATGCCGGCCAATTGGAACATGCGCAGGTCTTCAAGGTGGGTTTCGTGATCCCACTGTTCCGGGTTATAATCGCCCCCGTAGAACATTTTGGGTAGTTTGCTGCTAATCAATGTGTTCACCTCTTGTATAAGAATAATCCTATATTATATGATACATATGACTTTTAAAATATAATAAAAGTAATGGCCTATATAAGAATATGGAAGTATATTAGGGCTTGTATCGAAGGAGGTATCCCGTGTTTATCTCACCCCGACATCAACGATATTTCATGACATCACGTGATCAGCCGCTGCCCCTTTTTATTGAGAGCCTTGGTTATAACGGCAATCAGGAGAAGGTATCCAGACCTGTAGGGTATCCGTGTTACCACTGGCTTCAGACTGTGAAAGGAGCCGGAGAATTCAAGTTTGCCGGATCTACGGTAGTGCTGGGGGAAGCATCCGGTATTTTGCTGCCACCTAATGAGCCACATGAATATGTGCGGTCCCAAGGGGAGTGGGAGACATTTTACATTACATTTGGGGGTTCACAGTGTCCGGCAATCATGGAGTCGCTTGGATTGGGTGAAGCGGCGTTCCATCAGTGGGAGCAGAGCAGCGCGTTCAACAATTACGGTCAGGAAGTGCTGGATTCGATCAGCAGTGATCAGGATTTGTCAGGACTCGAAGCATCAGCGGATATATACCGATTTCTGATTTTACTCAAAAAACATGGCATGACGGGCAATCGTTCTTCGATCTCACATGCCGTGGAAAGGCTCGCTCCGCTCATTGCATTCATGGAACAGCATTACGCGAATCCCGAGATTGGTCTCCAACATATGGCTGACCTCACGGGGATCTCATCCAGACATCTGAACACCTTGTTTAAACAATCCTTTGGCATGACCGCTTATAGTTATTTCATTCTGCTACGCATTCGCAAAGCCAAGGAAATCATGACCGCAGACTATAGACCCACGATCAGGGAAACAGCAGTCAGGGTAGGGTTTCGAGATGCAAGCCATTTTGTAGCAACCTTTCGCAGGATAGAGGGAGTCACGCCTGAACAATTCCGGAATTTATACTAACCTGTACCTATTTGAACAAAAAGTGATGCCAGGAAGGTATTGATGCGTTAGGGTCATTGCCGTTATGATGGTATCGATTCCTGAGATTCGAAAACGATTAAACGGATCTATGTCCGTTGTACTTAGAGAGGATGATCGAAGATGACAACAACTATACCCTTATGGGATCATGCTGCACCTTATGCAGCCCAGGGCCATGAAGACGAAATGCCGCATTTGATTCCATTTATTCAGCCCGGTTCCGAGAGCGCTGTCATTGTGTGCCCAGGGGGTGGCTATGGATTTTTGGCGGATCATGAAGGTGCTCCAATAGCCGAACTGTTGAATCGTGCGGGAATAAGCGCATTTGTCCTGAAATATCGCGTAGCACCTCATCAGCATCCTGCACCGATTACAGATGGCCAGCGTGCCATACGTTATGTTCGTGCTCATGCCGAGCAGTATGGCATCAATCCTTCCAAGATCGCGGTACTTGGTTTCTCTGCAGGCGGACATCTTACTGCAACACTGGGAACGCTGTACGACGAGGGGCAGCCGGATCATGAGGATCTAATTGAACGCCAAAGTTCACGCCCGGACCGGGTTATTTTGTGTTATCCGGTCATTACGATGGAGTCTTATGGACATGCCGGTTCCCGTGAAAATTTGCTTGGATCAAATGCGTCTGCCGAGCAGATCAAGGCATTCAGTGCGGAACAACAGGTGAGAGCGGATGCTCCAGAAGCATTCATCTGGCATACCAGCGATGACCAGGCAGTACCTGTGGAGAATAGCTTGCGTTACGCACTTGCATTGGGCGAGCATGGGATTCCCTATGACTTGCACGTTTTTGAGAAAGGTTCACATGGTCTGGGATTGGCTGAGGATAACCACGCGATTCGGGTATGGTCGGATCTTTGTCTCACATGGCTCAAGAATCAAGGCTGGTAATTTTTCTGGCTGGTATCAAGTGAACGGTCCTAACCAATCGAGTAATCCGTATATTAGCGCTTTGAAGCGAAGGAGAAAATAACGATGAAATTGCAAAAAAACGACAAGCTTTTGTTTATCGGAGATTCGATTACGGATTGTGGTCGGGAACATCCTATAGGTGAAGGCAGTTCAGGTCTGGGCCATGGTTATGTTGCACAAGTCTATGCACTATTACGGTCTATCTATCCGGAATTGATGTTGCGTATCCAAAATGTGGGTAATGGTGGAAATACGATCCGTGATCTGAAACAGCGCTGGGATCGTGATGTGCTGGACCTTAAACCGGATTGGCTGACGATCATGATCGGTATTAACGATGTATGGCGTCAGTTTGATAACCCGTTGTCAACAGACTCGCATGTGTTTCTTGAAGAATATGAATCCACTTTGCGTGAACTGGTGTCTTCGGTTCGCCCCAATCTGAAGGGGCTGGTACTGATGTCCCCCTATTATCTTGAGGCCAACCCGGAAGACCCTATGCGAGCAACAATGGATATATACGGAGAAGCAGTTCGCAGGGTCGCGAGTGAGTATGATGCAGTGTATGTGGATACACAGGCTGCATTTGCTCCATTTTGGGATCATTTCTATACGTCTGTGCTGACTTATGATCGTGTACATCCGGATGCAACAGGGCATATGGTACTGTCCAAAGCATTTCTGGATGCCATCGGGTTCGAATGGTCAGGCGGCGTCAAATCTTAAAAAGGACGTGATGGCATGAGCAACGTAACCGTAGCAGTACACATCCCGGCATTGCTGGGGGAAGGCCCGAGCTGGGATGCGGAGAACAATCGATTATTGTGGGTGGATATTGAAAGTTTCAAGGTGCATGTGTATGATCCGGCTACAGGGCAGGATCAAGCTTATGATGTCGGTGAACATGTCGGCGCTGTTGTTCCATATCGTGGTGACGAAGTTCTGGTTGCTTTACGCAGTGGATTCCATACATATCACCTGCTCACGGGTGAGCTGCATGCCATTGAGGACCCTGAACAAGATAAGGATACCAATCGTTTTAATGATGGCAAATGTGATGCACAAGGCCGCTTCTGGGCAGGCACGATGAGCTTGAATAATGAAAGCAAAGCCGGATCTCTGTACTGTTTGGAGCAAGGGCAACCCGTTCGCACAATGGTACAAGGTGTATCCACATCCAACGGCTTGGGCTGGAGTCCGGATCGGCAGATCATGTATTACATTGATACCCCGACTCGTTCCATTGACCGGTTTGATTTTGATCTCGCAGCAGGTACGATACAGAATCGGACAAGCGTCATCAACATACCGGAGGAATTCGGTTTTCCGGATGGGATGACAGTTGATGGTGAGGGTATGCTGTGGGTTGCCCATTGGGGCGGAGGAAGAGTCACTCGCTGGAACCCGGATACATCAGAACTGTTGCAACAGATCGAGGTGCCGGCAGATCAGGTCACATCCTGCTGTTTTGGTGGACCGGAGCTCGAAGATTTGTACATTACAACAGCACGTACTGGCATTAAGGAAGAACGTCTGAAGGAGACACCGGAGGCTGGCTCGCTTTTTGTCATCAGACCTGGGGTTAAAGGCCAGGAGACTCACGCTTATGGTAGCCTGAAGTAACATATGAAAGTCGAAAGATGCTGTTCTGACAGCATCTTTTTTTGTTGTGTAAAAAAAGATCAAACACTGAAAATATTTTACAAAAATCAGAATTTCGACAGAGGGGTTTGGAGATTGCCATCGAATGTTATTTATTGAAAGTATTTTCCAGATAACCGCGAAATAAGAACAATTATGTAAGCGCTTAACAACATGACTGAAAGGGGGTGATGCTTCTTGTATAAATGGATGCATTGATTCGTCTGGCACGCCATCATCAGCATGATGAGACAGCGGGGATAGACCAAAATGCAGTAACGAAGTTAAAGAGGAGGATAAGTTGATATGAGAACGTTTATGGGGAAATTGCGAATGATGAGCCTGACGGTTGCTGTGGTAACGGCTTCGCTGGGAGGATTTGCTGGGACTACAGCAGCGGCACCGAGTGAAGCCTATGAGTGGAAAAATGTGGTGACTGGTGCAGGAGGCGGGTTTGTACCGGGCATTATTTTCAACGAGTCGGAAAAGGATCTGATCTATGCCCGTACGGATATTGGGGGAGCTTATCGCTGGAATGCGACTGACGAGAGCTGGATACCGTTAACGGATTTTGTCGGCTGGGATGACTGGAACAAAAACGGTGTGGACGCACTGGCTACGGACCCGGTTGATCCCGATCGGGTGTATATGGCAGTTGGGACGTATACGAATTCGTGGGACAAAAATAATGGCTCCATCTTGCGCTCTACGGACCGGGGAGATACATGGCAGACGACAACACTCCCGTTCAAAGTTGGCGGCAATATGCCAGGGCGTTCAATGGGAGAGCGTCTGACTGTGGACCCGAATGATAACAGCATCCTGTATTTTGGTGCGCGAAGCGGTCATGGGCTTTGGAAAAGTACCGATTATGGTGTGACATGGAACGAAGTCACAAGCTTCCCGAATCCGGGGAACTATGTGCAAGACCCTTCGAATGAATACACAAGTGACATCGTAGGTCTGGCATGGATTACGTTTGACAAAACAACAGGTTCTGCAGGGCAGGCAACCCAGACGATCTATGTGGGTGTTGCTGATAAAGCGCAAAGCGTATATCGCAGTACGAATGGTGGCTTGACTTGGTCAGCTGTCGCTGGACAACCTACAGGTTATATTCCACATCATGGTGTGCTGGATGCTGATGGCAGTCTTTATATTACCTACAGCGATGGTGTAGGTCCTTACGATGGGGAGAAAGGCGATGTGTGGAAGCTGAACACCTCAACAGGTGTCTGGACCAATATCAGCCCGATTCCAAGCAGCAGCACGGATAATTATTTTGGATATGGCGGGTTGGCAGTCGATGCACAGAATCCCGGTACTTTGATGGTTGCTACATTGAATTCATGGTGGCCGGATGCTACTTTGTTTCGCAGCACTGATGGTGGAGCGAATTGGACGCGCATATGGGAATTTGACGGATACCCGAACCGAAAATTACGTTATACACAGGATATTTCGGCAGCGCCATGGCTCACCTTTGGTATCACTCCTGCCCCACCCGAACCATCTCCAAAACTGGGCTGGATGATCGGTGACCTGGAGATTGATCCGTTTGATTCGGATCGCATGATGTATGGAACGGGTGCTACGATCTATGGAACGAAAAACCTGACGGACTGGGATGACGATAAAAAAATCAATATTTCAGTGATGGCGAAGGGTGTTGAGGAGATTGCCGTACTGGATCTAATCAGCCCACCAAGTGGTGCACATTTGTTAAGCGGGGTGGGGGATGTCTCCGGATTCCGTCATAACAATCTGGATCAGGCCCCATCTACCATATTTACGAGCCCGAACTATTCTTCCACAGAAAGTCTGGATTTTGCCGAGTTAAGTCCGAATACGATGGTTCGTGTAGGTAAAGCGGATTATGCTGCTGATCCAAATGCGAAATCCATAGGTTTGTCCAGTGATGGAGGTACAACGTGGTATAAAGCCAATGCAGAGCCTGCCGGCACAACAGGAGGCGGCACTGTAGCCATCTCTGCGAATGGCAATCGACTGGTGTGGAGCACGTCAGACAAGGGTGTACATTATTCAACGGGTGGCAATTCCTGGACAGCAAGTACGGGGATACCTGCACAGGCGAAAGTGATATCCGATCGCGTTAATCCTAACAAATTTTATGGATTTTCGGCAGCAAAGGTCTATGTGAGTGTAAATGGTGGTGCTTCCTTCACGGCATCGCCTGCGACCGGACTTCCGATTGAAGGAAATGCAGATCTGGATGCCGTTCCGGGGGTTGAAGGAGAACTTTGGTTTGCAGGCGGTAGTGAGGAAGAAGGCCCTTACGGATTGTGGCATTCCACGGATTCGGGAGCGACATTCACGAAGCTTGCCAATGTAGAGGAAGCAGACAGTATCGGATTTGGTAAAGCTGCTCCTGGACAGAGCGTTGTCGCGTTATACACGGTTGCACAGATCGATGGAACACGTGGATTTTTCCGTTCCGATGACGGCGGAGCCAATTGGGTACGGATCAACGATGATCAGCATCAGTATGCTCGTGTAACAACGATTACGGGTGATCCGCGTCTGTATGGAAGAGTATATCTTGGAACGAATGGTCGCGGAATTCTGTATGCTGATCGTGTGGGAGGTAACAATGGCGGAGGGGATGGCGGGGGTACAACCCCAGTGACCAACTCGGTGATTACACCGGTATCAGCCGAATATGATCGTAAAGCTGGTAATCAGGCTGATATTCCGGTCACGTTAACACTGAACGGGAATACACTTGTATCCATTCGTAACGGGAATACAACGCTGGTTTCAGGTACAGATTACACGTTGACAGGTAATGAGGTTGTATTGAGCAAAAACTATCTGGATTCACTGCCAAATGACGCCGTAGCACTAACTTTTCAATTTAGCGCTGGTAATGCTGCGACCTTGAATCTGCTCATCAAAGATACGACAGCTGCACCTGCTGGAACGATACGCATTGAGATGTTTAATGGCAGCACTTCAGCGACGGGCAGTTCCATTAATCCCAAATTCAAACTGACAAATACGGGGACTACAGCACTAAATCTGTCCGATGTGAAAATCAGATACTATTACACCATGAATGGCGATCAGCCTCAGAACTTCTTCTCTGACTGGGCGACTGCCGGAAGTGATAATGTAACAGGCACATTCAGTGCACTCAATCCGGTTCGGACGGGTGCTGACCACGTGCTTGAGATCGGATTCAAATCTTCCGCTGGAACATTGAGTGCAGGGCAAAGTACAGAGATCCAGACTCGTTTCTCCAAGAACAACTGGACCAACTATACGCAAACGGATGACTACTCTTTTGCAGGTAGCCAGACTTCCTATGCGGAATGGTCCAAAGTGACTGGGTATATAGCGGGAAGTCTTCAATGGGGAATCGAACCTTAGGTCCTCCGATCAAACACAATAAATGAATGAAAAAGGGAGTTCTGAGTCGCCAAACGATTAAAGGCGATTCAGGGCTTCTTATTTTGTCGAATTATAGTGTAAACTATAGAGAGTTACCATTGCTTATACGATCGTTTTAGGATATAAAAAGATGTACAATTATTTTTTAAAATTAATGTAACCGCTAACACTGGAAAGCGTTTATAACCGATCTATAATATATGGTATAACCTGTACAGATATAGAGGAAAGATTAGACAAGGGGGTCGCGATCATGAACCGGTTGTGCAAGGTGCTGATTGTTGACGATGAGTTTCTGGTAAGACAGGGCATAAAGCACCATATGAACTGGGAAGCCGAAGGATTTATCATTGTGGGTGAAGCATCTAACGGTGAAGAAGGATTACAGCAGGTGGACCTGTTAAAACCGGATATTGTGATTACCGACATTGTCATGCCTGTTATGGATGGCGAGACTTTTGTCCGCACACTAAAAGCCAGTAATCCACAGATTGAAGTGATTGTACTTAGCAGCTTCAGTGAATTTGAGTATGTACGTTCGACGCTTCAGCACGGGGCAGCAGATTACATCCTAAAACCCAAGCTGGATACGAATGAATTATTGCAGGTCCTTCAACGCACAGCAGGTAAAATTCCGGAGTTACAGTTTGAGCCCTCGCACGATGGCTGGAGACTCGGACAACTGATGGAGAAGATGCTGTCAGGATTTATTGTGGACGAAGATAGCGATATGCCGATGATTCGAGACACCTTTCCGCATGAATCCTTTCGTTTGCTTGTGTACAAACCCATGAATGCTGAGGGGAATCCACTGAAGCTGGATCAGGAACAGCTCGAAAACAGGCTCCGCAGTGATCTGCCTGAAGTGGAATGTGCAACGGTTCCGGCAGAGGGCGCACTTCCCATCATGCTTCTTAATGTCGATCCTGCGAGAGATGAATGGATGGTTGAACGCATTAGACAGCTGGCTAATGAAAATGCAGCAGGACAGGGCAACCCTGGTTGGGTCCTTAGTGACAGCTTTACTTCATTTGAAAAGATGGGAATCGTATACCGTGAACGCTTGATCAAGCTAATGGAATATCGCTTCTATTATAAGGAACGACCAATTCTGGTGTATGGTGAACTTCCGCCGATGCATCCGGCAGGTTACCAGTTCAATGTGAACATGTTTTTGCAGCACGTGAAGCGTAACCGGGTCGAAGCGGCAAGAGAGTATTTGCAGGACCATGCGACAACACTTGGACGCGATTATATTGCCGATGTATTTGAGATCAAATCTTTTCTTGGTAACCTGATCTTCAATGTAACGATTACCCTCGCGGATATGGATGTTCAGTCTGCCGGGCTTGAAGAGAGCAAATATACGTATTTTAAAAATGTGGATGGGGCTTCAAGTCTGAGTGAAGTCATGGCTGTGCTTGATCAATTCATGACGGAAGTTCAGGAATGCACCGTTGGTACAGGTGGAAAACGAAGTGATCCGAATATGAAGATGCTGCTGGATTACATGCATGAGCACTTTGACCAGCCACTCGGGCTTGCTGAAGTAGCCAAGCACTTTCATTTTAATCCATCGTACTTATCCAGCTATTTCTCATCTCACAAAAAAGAAGGATTCAATGAATACTTGAATAAAATTCGGATTGAAAAAGCCGAGGAATTGCTTCGGTCCGATGATGTAACGATCTCGGAGATCAGCAGCATGGTAGGTTATTCCGATCATAGTTACTTTTGCAAAGTGTTCAAAAAATTCACCGGACTATCACCAAGCCGATACCGGCGCAAATTCTGGGCATAAAGTCAGAAGGATAAGATCATGAAGAAATGGATGAACAGATTATCTCGTCTCGGATTATTTCCCAAGTTGTTTCTGGTTATGGTTGTCAGTATTGTTCTCGTCTCTGTACTCATCTTGTGGACGACCATTCACATGTCAACCAATCTGTTCACGGAGACGTTCAGTATCACGAACTCGAAGGTGCTTAATCAGATCAAAACGAATTTTGAATCGTTTAACGAGGCCATTGCTGCCGTATCCAATAATGTGACTCAGAGTGGAGCGATTCGAGGATTCCTGTCTGAAGGAGATGCAGATTCCCTCACCATGGCCAAATCCTTCTATAATATGCGGGAAACGATGGACCGAATTCAATCCATAACGGAATCCTACGAAGTAGGGATAACGATTATCGGCATCAATGGGCGCAGTTATTCCACCAATCGTGCTCACCTTCAGATGTCAGTGGATGAATTGAAACAGGAACCGATCACGGTGGAAGCCGCTGAGACGCCCAGTCGTCTTATCTTTGATGATTACCAAAACGATGCAACGATCGGAAGTCAGCAGATGATCTCTGCCACGAAAGCACTGACGGATCGAGCCCGCAGTCGAATATACGGTACGCTTTTTGTCACTATGAGAGAAGAGGCGTTCCGGCAGTTCTATGCCAGCTTTACAAGTCGAGGCAATGACGTGGTCATTATGAACGAAAAAGGTGAGATTGTATCTTCGAATCGTGAAGACTGGATTGGGACAACTCAGCTGGACTTGCTGTCCTATGCCAGAGAAATGAACAAAACGTCTCCGAGAAGTATTAATGCTCGTGTGATGGATCAGGATAGCGTTGTTCTATCGGAGTATTTACCGTTCTATCGGTTTTACATTGTCAATGTCGTGGATAAGGATCTGGCGATGGGTCAACTCATCGACATGAAGACGGTTGCCCTGATCTGTGCAGCTATCGTTGTAGGGGCTCTTATTCTGGTATTTCTCATCACCAGCCAGATTACCAAGTCCCTGCGCAGACTTGTGAAGCAGATGTCCAATATTACGAAAAGTGATCTGGACAACTATATTCCGGTGAGTGGAAGCTACGAGAGCAGGCAGCTGGGCCATGCTTACAATTACATGCTTGATGAACTGCATGATTATGTGGATCAGTTAGTGCAGACCCAGCATGAACAACGTAACGCAGAACTTGCAGCTTTACAGAGTCAGATTAATCCTCACTTCTTGTACAATACACTTGCTTCTGTCAAAGTTTTGGTGCAACAAGGTAACAAGGACAGGGCAGCGGAGACCATTAATGCGCTGATCGGATTGCTACAGAATACGATTAGTGATGTGAGTCAGACCGTTACGGTTGAACAAGAAGTCGAGAATTTGAAAAATTATGTCTTCATTAATCACGTCAGATATGGAGGCCGGATTAAAGCAGCATTCTACGTCGCTCCCGATTGTACACATTACCATGTACCGAAGCTGGTTATACAGCCGTTTATCGAGAACGCATTTTTCCATGGATTTATCAAAAAAGAGACAGGCACGATTCATGTCATGGTTTCCAGAGCGGGGGAATCGCTCATTTGTGAGATCATGGACAATGGTGATGGAATTGAAGGACTCGTCATGGGAGAAACATTGCCTAATCCGAAAAACAATCGTCAACTATTCAGCGGCATCGGAATTCGCAACGTGCATGACCGCATTGAGCTATTATATGGTTCACCTTACGGTGTCACGATTATGAGCAACGTCGGTGAAGGGACGAGAGTGACCGTAACACTGCCTTTGATCACGAGTTGAGTTGCAACCCAATCCAACTGAATACACCCGAAATTGAGATCCCTCGCTTCTGTGTTTCTACAGAGACGGGGGATTTTTAAGTGTCAGAGAAAAATTCAAAATACATATTTGTACTATTTCAAGATCAAGAAATTACAAAATCAAAAGAAATTACAAAAAAACAAATTTAATGCAAACGGTTTCTGTAAAGGTTTTCATTATGGCAATAAGATGACAAATCCGTACAAAATTATTACTAACGAATGGCGATATGGGAATGATAAGATGATTACATCGAAAGCAACCGCTTTCAGAAAACGCAAACAAATTACACACAAAGAGGTTAAAGGGGAGTTGAATGTTTTGAAAAAAATGTGGGTATTGATGCTCGTTACAGTACTGCTGTTGTCTGCATGTTCATCCGGTGGTGGAGGTAATTCCGCTAGTGGTGGCGACGAAAAAACAAATGAAATTACGGTCTGGGCTTGGGACAAAGCTTTTAACGTTGCTGCAATGGAAACAGCAAAAGAAGCATATCAAAAAGCAAATCCTGATGTGAAAATTAACATCATTGAATACGCTCAAGCTGATATTATTCAAAAACTGAACACAGGTCTTAACTCCGGAACTGCCAGCGGTCTTCCAAACGTAGTTCTTATTGAAGACTATCGTTCACAAAGCTTCCTGAATGCATATCCAGATGCGTTCAAAGATCTGTCTTCCAACGTCACGGCTTCCGACTTTGCAGATTACAAACTCGGACCAACAGCGTTTGATGGCAAACAATATGGAGTACCATTTGACTCCGGCGTTGCTGGCTTGTACTACAGAACAGATCTGCTGGAGCAAGCTGGCTACAAAGCAGCTGACCTGCAAGACATCACTTGGGATGACTACATCCAAATTGGTAAAGACGTAAAAGCTAAAACAGGTAAAGAGCTTCTTTCTCTTGACCCGAATGACCTTGGTTTGATTCGTATGATGATCCAAACAGCAGGTAAATGGTATTCCGCAGAAGATGGTAAAACACCTGACATTGCTACTAATGCTGCCCTGAAAGAAGCTTTCATCACATACAAAGCGATGATGGATGCCAACATTGTTAAATTGCACTCTGACTGGAGTCAATTCGTTGCCAACGCCAATAACGGTAGCGTAGCAACAATTCCTACAGGTAACTGGTTCTCACCATCTGTACGTCAAGAAGCTTCCCAATCTGGCCAATGGGCTGTAGCCCCAATGCCGAAAATGGCTGGTCAACCAAACTCTGTTCACGCATCCAACCTGGGTGGTAGCTCTTGGTATGTTATGAACAACGTTCCTGGTGCAGATCAAGCAGCTGATTTTGTAGCAAAAACATTTGGTTCTGACAAACAATTGTATCAAGATCTGTTGAACAACATCGGCGCAATTGGTACGTACAAACCGGCAGTTGATGGCGAAGCTTATGCCAAAGCAGACGAGTACTTCGGCGGACAAAAAATCTTCACAGACTTTGCGAATTGGACGAAAGAAATTCCAAGCGTAAACTATGGTATCAACACATATGCCATTGAAGATATTCTGGTTGTAGAAATGCAAGCATTCCTGAACGGTAAATCAATCGATGACGTTCTGGCTGATGCACAAAAACAAGCTGAAGCACAATTAAACTAAGATACCCAAGGTAACTTATAGAACCCTAGGAAACATCGGAGCCGTCTCCCATGTCCGACGCAAGTCGAACCGGATATGGCGAGAGGCTCCGTGGGTTCTACCCATGTTCCATGGAGAGAGAGGAGCCATACTGTGAAAGCCATGAATACAGGAGACAGTCTCCAAAAGAAAAATAATTTGACTGGATGGGCTTTTGTTTTGCTGGCTGTTGTCGGGATTGTTGCATTTTACTTCTACCCGATGATCCAAGCGCTGCTCTTATCGTTCAAGTCTGGTGTAGGAGCCAATCTTGAATTTACGGGCCTTTCTAACTACAAAAGATTGTTAGTGGATACAACGTTCCGTACAGCATTATCGAATACATTTATCTACTTGATTATTCAAGTGCCTGTAATGATTATTCTCGGTTTGTTTATTTCCGTTTTGCTGAATGACAGCACACTACGCTTCCGGAGCTTCTTCCGTACAGCGATTTTCTTGCCTTGTGTAACTTCATTGGTAGCGTACTCTGTTGTATTCAAATATTTGTTCGCACCAGATGGAATGGTGAATCAATTCCTGATGGGCTTGCACATTATTGGCGATCCAATTCAATGGATCACAGACCCGTTCTGGGCTAAAATTACGATCATAATCGCCGTTACTTGGCGTTGGACTGGATATAACATGATTTTCTATCTGTCATCTCTGCAAAACATCGATCAATCGATCTATGAAGCTGCAAGAATTGACGGAGCGAATGCTTTTACACAATTCTTCAAAATCACAGTACCTTTGCTTAAACCGATTATCCTCTTCACGTCCATCACATCAACGATTGGTACATTGCAAATCTTCGATGAGATCATGAATATTACCAAAGGTGGTCCAGGTAATGCGACCATGTCGATTTCACAATACATCTACAACCTTTCGTTCAAGTATTCACCGGACTTCGGTTATGCAGCAACAGTGTCATATTCCATCGTAATCTTGATTATTGTATTGTCCATCATCCAGTTTAAAGTGGCAGGTGATAATAAAAATGGCTAAAGCTAAAGCAAAACGGATTTTCACGTATGTGTTCCTATCCATCGTCGCCTTTGTATCCATTTTCCCTTTCTTCTGGATGCTGGTCAGTTCAACAAATGCATCAGTAGATGTAACCAAGGGTAGACTGCTGCCCGGTTCAGCCTTCATTGATAACTTCAACAAACTGATTGATTCGACGAATCTGGTACAGGCTCTCGGAAACTCGGCGATTATCTCTGTAATCTCCACTCTCTTGGCACTGTTTATTGGTTCCATGGCAGGTTATGGCTTCGAGGTATATCGCACGAAGTCCCGTGATGTCGTGTTTAATATCCTGTTGTTATCCATGATGATCCCGTTTGCAGCGATTATGGTACCCCTGTATCGCATGTTTGCAACAATCTCGGGAGTTGCACCGGTTATCGGAATCAACACGATGGCAGCAGTTATCTTGCCAACCATTGCAACAGCGTTCCTGATCTTCTTCTTCCGTCAGAACACCAAAATGTTCCCGAAAGATTTGCTGGAAGCTGGACGAATTGATGGTCTGAGTGAGCTGGGGATCTTCCTGAAGATCTACATGCCAACCATGAAAACAACCTATGCGGCGGCGGCAATCATTACATTCATGAGTAGCTGGAACAACTATCTGTGGCCACTCATTGTATTGCAAACGCCTGACCAACAAACGATTCCGCTATTGATCTCAAATCTTGGTGCTGGTTATTCTCCGGACTACGGGGTAATCATGACAGCGATCGTCATTGCAACACTGCCTACAGCAATTGTATTCTTCATCATGCAGAAACACTTTGTTGCAGGTATGGTAGGATCCGTGAAGTAATGAAAACAGCATAATCCGTGTAAATGAACGGTGCAGGAAAGAAGAGAGGACGCCAGTTATGGCGTGCCTCTGTCTTTTTTGTTTGTTTATGTAAAGCAAAAAGGAAATCCAGATGCAACCTTGAATAAGTCAAACTATAACGTTTTAAAGGGAGAGAGAGCCGATGAAAGCAACAAAGGCAGATATCAACTGGTTGGGAGACGTAAGTGTATTTGAGGTGAACCGTCTTCATGCCTATTCCGATCACCGTTATTACCAAACGATGGATGAGGCTGTAAGTTCAGGTCCGATGTCCATGCGTTATGATCTGAATGGTACTTGGAAATTCAATTATGCCATTCGTCCGGACAGCCGTTCTGAATTTTTCTATACATCCGATTTCTCCAGTGAAGGCTGGGATGATATTGAAGTTCCTGGACACATCCAGCTTCAGGGATACGGACAGATTCAATATGTCAACACACAATATCCTTGGGATGGATTGAATGACATTCGTCCACCGGCACTGCCACAGGACAAAAATCCCGTGGGTAGTTACATTCGCACATTCCACCTGCCTACAGGTTGGGAGTCGAACCCGGTATATATTTCTTTCCAGGGCGTAGAGTCTGCATTCTACGTATGGCTTAACGGACAATTTGTAGGATATGGAGAGGACAGCTTCACGCCGTCTGACTTTGACTTGACGCCATTCCTTCAGGATGGAGAGAACAAACTCGCTGTTGAGGTGTATCAACGCAGCACAGGAAGCTGGCTGGAAGATCAGGATTTCTGGCGTTTCTCAGGCATTTTCAGAGATGTATATCTGTACACTGTTCCGGCTGCACACGTTCGTGATGTTCATGTTCGCACAGATCTGGACAAGTCTTACACCAACGGTACATTGCAACTGGATCTGAAGCTGGAAGGAAAAGCTGTTGCAGGAGCGCGAGTAGAGGTTGAACTTCGTGATCGTGAAGGCAATACCGTTAAAACGTTTGAATCCAACGTTAATGATGGACAAGTAAGTCTTCGTGAAGATATCGGTACAGTGAACCTGTGGAGCGCAGAGATTCCATACTTGTACCGTCTCTATATTCGTGTATATGATGCTGCGGGTGCACTGGTTGAGGTTGTTCCCCAAGCCGTTGGTTTCCGTACATTCGAAATGATTGACAAAGTAATGCACATCAACGGTAAACGTATCGTATTCAAAGGTGTGAATCGCCATGAGTTCAACCCGCGTCGTGGACGTGCGGTTACGAAGGAAGACATGCTGTGGGATGTTCGTACGATCAAACAGAATAATATGAATGCTGTACGTACGTCACACTATCCAAACCAAAGTCTCTGGTATGAGCTGTGTGATGAATATGGACTGTATGTTATTGATGAAATGAACCTGGAGACACACGGATCTTGGCAGAAACTTGGCGCCGTTGAGCCTTCATGGGTTATTCCAGGTGACAAACCGGAATGGCATGATATCGTTATGGACCGCGCTGTATCCATGGTAGAACGGGACAAAAACCATCCGTCCATTCTGATCTGGTCATGTGGTAACGAATCACATGGTGGTGAAGTCATCTACAAGGTATCCCAATATTTCAAATCGGCTGATCCAACACGTCTGGTGCATTATGAAGGTGTATTCCATGATCGCCGTTTCGATGAGACAAGTGATATGGAGACTCGCATGTATGCCAAACCGGCGGACATTGAGGAATTCCTGAATGCGAATCCGACCAAGCCTTATATCAGCTGTGAGTACATGCATGCCATGGGTAACTCCATTGGCGGTATGCACAAATATACGGAGTTGGAAGACAAATACCCGATGTATCAAGGTGGATTCATCTGGGATTACATCGACCAATCCATTTACAAAAAAGATCGTTACGGCAAAGAGTTCCTCGCTTATGGCGGAGATTTTGGTGATCGTCCATCAGACTATTCCTTCTGTGGTAACGGGATCGTTCATGCTGATCGTAAAGTAACTGCGAAAATGCAGGAGGTCAAATTCCTGTACCAGAACATCAAGCTGTTCCCGGATCGTGAAGGTGTTAAGATCGTGAACGGTAATCTGTTTGCAGATACATCTGCGCTGGAACTGGTTTACAGCCTGGATCGTGAGGGACATGAAGTTCTACGTGGAACATTGGAAGTCAACGTAGATGCACAAAGCGAGACAGTTGTGAAGCTTCCGCTCAATGCAGCCTCTTTGGCAGGCGGCGAGTATGCTGTGAACACTGCACTTGTGTTAAAAGAAGCTACACTGTGGGCTGACAAAGGCGAAGAAGTGGCGTTTGGACAGTTTATTTTCACACAGGATCAGGTGAATGATACAGCCGAGACGGACCTGAACCTTGTAAGTGATGTACAGGTTATTGAAGGTGACGTTAACATCGGTGTTCGTGCTGGCAAGACGCATGCGCTGTTCTCCAAACAGTTCGGGACATTGGTTTCCCTTAAATTGTCTGGTCGTGAGACCATTGCCGTACCACCTGCACCGCTCTTCTGGCGTGCAATGACGGATAATGACAAAGGTATGGCGATGGGCTTCGAACTGGGTGCCTGGTATGCAGCGAGCCTGATGCCACGTTGTGTGGAGTGGAAAGCAGAACAGAAACCGGACCAATACCGGATCGAGTTCACCTACAAACTCAACATTTCGGCAGATGTACAGGTGAAAGTGGTATATAGCGTTCATGCAGATGGAAGTGTTCATGTGCATAATACGTACAAAGGAACAGCTGGATTGCCTAACTTGCCAATTCATGCACTTTCCTTCAGAACATCACCTGACTTCGAAAACGTGGAATGGTTGGCGATGGGACCCGAAGAAAACTATGCGGACCGCGCATTCGGCGCACGTCTCGGTATCCACAGCAGCAAAGTAGCGGATACGATGGCGCCATATCTGGTACCACAGGAGTCTGGCAACCGCACGGGCGTGCGTTGGGCGAAATTGACGGACAACGCAGGACGCGGCTTCAAAATCGAAGCTTCTGCAGCTCCGGTTGAGCTGAATGTATCACCATATACGGCATTTGAGCTGGAGAACGCACAGCATGCGTACGAATTGCCTCCTGTGCACTATACGGTCGTTACTGTAGCGGGTAAACAAATGGGTGTTGGCGGTGATGACAGCTGGGGTGCTCCGGTTCATCCGGAATACCTGATCCCTTCGGACGGCGAGCTGACATTCGAATTCGTCATTCGTGCACTGTAATTAATTAAAAGCATATTTGGATTAAAGAACAGAGGTCTTCGCTTGTCGGAGGCCTCTGTTTTGTTATGTCAATGAACAGCTTAGGTTGCATGTATGAAACCGTTCTCGTTCTGGTCTCGTAATGTACGAGATAGAATCATAAGAGGGGGTTCAAGATGAGTAGAAAAGCAAAGACAGGTATATGGGTGACGGTGTTAGTCTTCTTGGGTATCATTGTTGGATGTTTCATTTGGTATTTCAATACGGCTTCGGGTGAACGTGCACTCAAAACGATGAGATCCAATAACTCGGGCGGCCTGGAGCGGGTCGTTAAAGTGTACAGTGATTCCGGTGAATTGATTCAGACCTACGATGGCAAAATTGACGTTGAAGATACGGAATACGGGAATAAAGTATTATTCGATCTCAATGGAAAACGTGTTGTGATCTATAATGCAACGATTGTTGTTGAAGAGAAGTAAAGCGTAAATTGCCAGTCTTGAAGAAGCGCTGGTGTGGAATTTGGAATGACACCCTATTGCTTATATGGTAAAATTAAGGAAATGACATAAGGGTCGGGTGAGATTGTTAAGGTGGATATGTACCTAATAATTCTGGTTGCAATGTTGGGAATGATCCTGTTCTATAGTCTGATCGGATATTTCTTAATTCGTTCCATTTCGAGAAAAGCATTCAAGCTTACGTTAACCAAATATGAAGTGATGGAGATTATGACCTGGCTCGCCGTGCTGTTTATTACCTTCATGATGATTAAGACAGGTTCCATGAATGTTCTCTTGCCGGTTGTTTTACTTATCATTCCATTAATCAATTTGCGACTTTCCAATCGGAAACATCGAGAGCTGAATTAGTATGCTCTTGCCAATCTTTCGGATGAGTTGCAGTCTGTTTTTGATAAAGCAGAAAGAGATTGGATGGTTCCGACCGAAGAAGAAGCCGAAATAAGTGAATTTGAAGAAAAATATATCTAACAAAATAATTGAAAACATAAACAACAAAAAGAAGCCCTCTTTCGAGAGCTTCTTTTTCATGGGAGAGGAGAAACCGGACGAAGAGCTTATGGGGAAACGTAAGTCTTCTCCGCGGTTGTCTACGACACTTGTGATGTCGATAATTATAGAATCGCCCGATTGTTTTCTTTTTATACATATGCGTCAACAATTCGTCAACAATTTTCCAAGGCAAATGAAGACCGAGCATTTTTCAAACCGAACTCGAATGTGGTACGATAGCCGTATCAATAAACTTACATAGAGAAAAGGTGACTCGTCAGTGAGAGTGGTATCTGGGAGTGCGAAAGGCAGACCGCTGAAGGCTGTCCCTGGCACAGGTACGCGGCCGACCACCGACAAGGTGAAGGAAGCGTTATTTAGCATGGTTGGTCCTTATTTTGAGGGCGGCACAGCATTGGATCTGTTTGCAGGCAGTGGGGGTCTCGGTATTGAGGCGCTGAGCCGCGGCATGGACAAGGCTGTTTTTGTTGATTTGGAATCGAAAAGTATTGAAGTCATCCGCATGAATCTGAAGGCGACCAAGCTGGAAGACCAAGCGGCTGTATACCGTAATGATGCAGGTCGTGCATTGAAGGCACTCGCCAAGCGAGGCATAACGTTCGATCTGGTATTTCTCGACCCGCCATATCGCATGAAGAATGGGCACGAGTTGATGCTGACCATGCACGAACTGGAACTTCTGGAACCTGAAGCAACCATTGTGCTTGAATATGAATCCAAACATGATTACCCTGAGCAATTCGGCCCGTTTGAACAAACGCGCAAGGCTTTGTATGGGGAGACGGCAGTATCCATCTATTATTATGCGCCCGAAGCAGTTGAAGATGGAGAATCCATTACACCGGAAGAGGAGGCTCCTCATGACTGAAATGATACATCGACAGGAACGGATCGCCGTATATCCTGGGAGTTTTGATCCCGTAACGATGGGGCATCTGGATATTATCGCTAGAGCCTCGAAGCAATTTGATCGTGTCATTGTGGCTGTGTTGAACAATATGAGCAAAAATCCGCTGTTTACGGTGGAGGAACGCAAGGATTTGATCACAGAAGTAACCCGTCATCTACCGAATGTCGAGGTGGACAGTTTCCGCGATCTGACGGCCAATTACGTCCGGCAAAAGGAAGCTCAGGTCATCGTCCGCGGTATACGCTCGGTAACTGATTTTGAATATGAGTTGCAGTTGGCATCGACCAACAGCAAGTTGAACCCGGATGCGGAAACGATATTTATGATGACGAATCCGAAATATTCGTATCTAAGTTCCAGCATCGTGAAAGAAATCGCTCATTATCATGGAGATGTAACAGATCTTGTATCACCTGAAGTGGAAGTTGCGCTTCGTCAGAAAATCAGCGAGAAAACCGGCGGTTAAACCAGAAGGTAAGACCCGATAGACTAATCATGACTGCAAGAAGTAACACTAGAACCATGCATGCAGCAGGAAAAGCGCTCCATATGGTGTTCATTGTATATATGTTGTCTGGATGATGTATGAGTAGCCAACTGAATGGTGTTGACAGGTCCTGGCCTGCATTCGTCTGTAATGTGGTCCAGGCTTGTGTGCTGTATTTGCTGAACGGCATCCAGAGGAACAGACTGATCAAAAAGGCGATGATCCCATGAGTCAGACGAACTCCGGCAAAGTACAACATGGATTTGCTGTCGGGTGCAGTTGTCTTCAGGACAGCAGAGACTTGCAGATGGGAGCATAGACCGCCCCATCCCAGAACAGCTGCAAGCAGGGACATCAGCACGGCAGGTGTAAGTGAAGTTTGGCTCAAATGGTAGGTACCCAAATGAATCTCCAAAAAGGCCGGCCACAGTGCAGCAGAAGACCCGGGAGTCAGATAAAGGGAGAGTAGTCGGATAAATACGGCGAAACCGATCATGTAACCTCCGGTCATCATCAAAGTCTGCACAGCTTGGGATACGGTGTCACCCAGAAGTTTGCCAAATCCTCTTCCATCACGACGATGAGCCTCCCTGGCTGCCAGCGTCATCTCAGACCATTTATTGCGTCGTTTCAACATAGTGTGGTGAGGGATCGATGAGTGACTGGTGGAACTTGCAGGAATTACAGGGTGAGAACCAAGAGAGCTGCTTTCTGCCTGGACGGCTGCTGAGCCATCTGGATTTTTACGTTTACCCCGTGCAGGCAGGAGACGTACCGCAAGGATGGCAGCGATCCAGCCGCTGATCCAGTGAACCACTAAGAGGAAATATCCGGCGGCAGGCTGGTGAAGAAAAGCAGCACCAACGACCAGGATGATCATCATCGGATTGGCAAAATGAGCTGCTGCTGCAAGGACAACCGCCTGCTTGGCGGTAATTTGTCTATCCTGAAATAAACGGGATACCGCATCCGCTCCTGCGGGGAATCCGCCGCACATGCCAACAGCAATAGCCAGCCCCGCGCTGCCTGGAAGTCTGAACCAGCGTTGCATCAACGGTCCGAGTAGGGCGCCTATCGCGTGAGTGAAGCCAAACGCAGTGAGCATTTGGGATAACATGAGGAATGGGAGCATGGCAGGAAAGATGATTTTCCACCATATGTCCAGACCTTGAATTGAGGCATCAAACGCTTCTTTGGGAGAAGCAACTACTGCAACGACCAGTGCTAAAGCGCCAGTACTTAGAAGTATCGTTCGTAACGGGCCAGAGTCTCTAACCTCGCTCTGTATTGTCATCGTTTCACCTCATATCAAATAACGCCGGTTCGGCATCTGAATCATTATGGACGGCCGAATGGCGCCCAAAGGGCGGTTCGGCCTTGACCGGACAGGCTATGGTATACAGCGGCCTATCCGGCCTGTACCATTGTATGCACAAGGACCAGAGTGTTAGACTTGGAAATAAACTATTCAATCAGATGAGCTGAGTATTTGCATTACAAAGAGCGTGAAACTTAACCGGAGAATGGAAGTATTCAAAAGGTGGTATTTTGATCGCTGGAATAATGTAGAATACAGGTTCATCATGTATAGAGATACAAAGAACGGAGGCTCATGCGATGAATCGGATTCGGAAATCTGGCGGATTCAGAGCTTCGATCTTTGTGATCGTGGTGGCTCTGGTCGTCTATGTTGCCGTGTACATGCCAACGCCGTATATCATATATATGCCAGGCAGTGCAGACGAAGTAAAACCCATGGTAACGGTTAAAGGCGGAGACCAGGAAGAACGCGGTGTGTTCATGATGACGACCGTATCGGCAACCTATGCCAATGTGTTTTTGCTAGGAACCTCTCTGTTCAATCGGAATGCTCAAGTGGATAAAAAGGAAGACCGGCTGCGCGGCAAAAGCGAAGCGGAATATTCCGCCGAACAAGTATGGTTCATGAGTGACTCCCAATCCTCCGCAATGGAGGCTGCTTATGAGCAGGCTGATGTGGCGTACTCCATTGTACCTGAACATATCTTTGTATTTGGACTGTCCGAAGATCCGAAACCGGAAGGAGATGTTGCTCCGGGAGATATTATTTTGGGAGTGGACGGAACAGCTACGCCGGATAATACGGTGCTTTCTGCCCAGTTAAAAGATAAAAAGGTCGGAGATACGGTCGAAATGCAACTGGATCGTGGTGGAGAGACTATTAGCCGGGACGTGAAACTGATTCAAGTAAAAGACAGCAAGACGGGTGAAGCCCGCCCGGGACTCGGCGTAATGATTGGTGCGGTTCAGAAGGTGAAAGCTGAAGATCCGGAAAAACAGATTTCCTTCACTGATACGCAGGTTGGTGGTCCATCTGCCGGGTTGATGTTTACGTTGGAGATCTATAACCAGTTAACACCTGGAGATCTGACCAAGGGTCATCGAATTGCGGGTACAGGTACCATTACCAAGGATGGTGTGGTGGGTGCAATTGGTGGTGTAGTGCACAAGATTGTAGCCGCTGACCGGAAAGAGGCGGAGATTTTCTTCGTGCCGAAAGATAATTATAATGAAGCGGCAGCCAAGGCTGAACAGATTGGCACCAAAATGAAACTTGTGCCTGTGAGCACGGTGGATGATGCGCTGGCTTACCTGAAAACATTGTCTGTGAAGGAATGAAGAGTATCAAAAGATAGAGAAATAAGGATGTTAATAAGAGAATCCCCTTGTTGCGATATGCCTGAGTGGCGCGCAGCAAAGGGGTTTTTTCTTGTGAAAACTTATGGTCAAAAGTGGTTTACAGCCTCACAGGTGACTCATAGTAATCACTGAACATTCTGCGTGTATCACCATGCTCGCAAGCGAGCCCATACGCCACCTGAGCTTGAATATCCAGTTCCAGTTGATTGTGTGTGAATGTGGACGGTTTTAGCACAACAGGCAGCGAAGCAGTCTTTTTCATCTGTTTAAGCAGGCTCTGCCCTTGAGCATTAAATCCGAGGACTCGGAGATATCCGGGTCCGTCAGCCAATTGCTCTGGTGAACACTCGGCTTTGGTGTGATTCAGGAGCAGGTGGGCGAGCATACGCTGGAGCTTCGTGCGTGTGTAACGTTTGGTCTTTAGTGCATTCAGGAGTGCCTCGACTGAAGGCTCCGGGAGCTGAGCGAGTGTACGGCTCAGCCGGTGTTCCAGGCCTTCCGTGACTTCGGCGATGCGTTCCAGCTCGGAGGCACGGCGGGTGGCCGCAAGGTGCAACAGCGGCTGTGCAAAGCGCTCCCAGTGTATGGGAGCGCGCCCTTCCTGCCATTCGCGATGCAGAATGGCAAGGGTTGCCGCCGGCACGTATGGCGCGGCGGCGTCGGGTCCGTCCGCCATCAGCAGGCGGCGGACGGCTGTGGCACTGGCGATCGCCCCCGGCCCGGGCGTCGCCTCATGATACGCGGCACCGGTACGCGCCGCCGTCAAGGGCTGGATCGCGCTGCCGAGTCGTTGCAACGCGATCAGGTAGTGCAGCCCAAGCGAATTGTTGGGCTGCTCCAGCAGTGCAGCGGCGTCGTGAGCATCGACGCCGCCGGGCGCCAGCGCTGCCGCCGCGCCTGCGTACGCGGCGGGGTAGCTGGCGCCTTCCCGCAGGCGGCGCGCGATGTCCTCGCGCATCCCTGCGGGCTCCACAGCCAGCACGCGCGCAATGCGCTGCAGGCTGTCCAGGTCGCCGGACTCGCTGCCGAAGCAGAGCGAGTCCACAACGCCGGTGCGGTGCAGCAGCGATACCGCACCGAAGGCAAACCATTCCGCCGGTTGGACCGCGTAGGCCACCGGCAATTCAAGCACCAGATCGGCGCCTGCGTGCAGCGCCATCTCGGTGCGCGCCCTTTTACCCACGATGGCGGGTTCGCCACGCTGGAGAAAAGGGCCGCTCATGACCGCAACAACGGCGTCTGCCCCGCTTAGCCGCCGAGCTTCCTGCAAATGATAGACATGCCCGTTGTGCAAGGGGTTATATTCAACAATGACGCCTACGGCTCTCATGATTAGACGTACTCCTCTCAAATGAGATAATGGGTATGTATGCTTGCTGTTATAGTTCATTCCATCATAGGTGATGACCTCGATTAGATCAAATCACGGAGTCTGTCGGACCAATGAAAAAAGGCACAAATCCAACATCAGCAGATGTCAGACCGTGCCTTATATTCAGAACGCTTAGACACTCTCCGGCGTGGGGGAAAGACTAGCTTTGGGTCCGAAAAATTCATAATGAATGTTGTCCGCTGGAACACCAAGCGCCAGAAGCTCCGTATACATTGCGCGCATGAACGAAATCGGCCCACACAGATAATAAGTGGAATCCAGTTCATCAATGACTTGGCGAAGCCAGGCCGCATCCATATAACCTTCCTTATGAAAATGATTGCTCGTACGATCAGAATCCTCGGGTTGTGTATAACAATAATAAGCTTTAACGCCCTGATTACGCTCAACCAGACTGTTCACATGATCACGGAAAGCATGAGATTGACCATTCGGACTTGCATGCAAAAATGTAATTGCACGGTTATCGTTCAACTGAACCAGCGTATTTAACATGCTGATCATTGGCGTTAATCCAACACCGCCACTAAGCAGCACAACAGGACGTTTATCCTCTGCATTCAGCGTGAAGTCGCCAGCAGGAGCGGATAGTTCCACCTGACTGCCTTCTTCAATGTGATCGTGTAAATACGTCGAGATAACTCCGTCAGGCCGCTCTGACACACCTCGCTCACGCTTAACGGAAATGCGATAGTATGGTTTACCCGGGGCCTCTGAAAGGCTATACTGACGAATCTGGGTAAATGACTGTGCCTCTGGCTGAATTTTGATGCTGATGTATTGTCCTGGTTCATAGCTGGCAATAGGCTTACCATCGTCTGGAACGAGATAAAAGGACGTGATGACTTCGCTTTCCTGCACTTTCTTGGCAACTTTGAAGGTCCGGAATCCTTCCCAGCCACCTGTCTGGTTTTCCGCTTCTGTATACATGTCCTGTTCGATCCCGATAAAGGCGTCTGCAATGACATTGTAGGCTTCGCCCCACGCCGTGATGATCTCATCGGTAGCCGCGTCTCCAAGCACATCTTTGATAGCTTGTAACAGATAGGTGCCGACAATCGCATATTGCTCGGGAACGATACCCAGGCTGCGGTGTTTATGTGCAACTTGCCGGACGGCAGGCAGGATGGAGGACAGATTGTCGATATGAAGGGCGGCGGTGTACACCATATTGGCGAGGGCGGCTTGCTGACGTCCCTGTTTCTGGTTTGCATGATTGAAAATATTCAGCAGTTCCGGATGAGCTGTGAACATCGTTTCGTAGAAATGGCGTGTGATCGCTTCGCCATGAACTTCAAGTACGGGAACTGTAGATTTAATGACGGTAATTGTGTGTTCGCTTAACATGCATATTCCCTCCCGATAAGATAATGAAATAGTTGAATAATAAAACGGTCATGGAGCTGATCGTGCTTCGGTTTATAGCAAGTATAGATAGGGGCCAAGAAGGTCAGTGTGATATAGATCACACTAAACGTTAACGAAATGTGACCGGTGTTTGCAAGCAATTACAACTAAAATGACGACTTGTAGTTTATCTTGAAGTGAGTCTATAATAGACCAGATGGAGTAAATGGCTATGTGGTCAGTGTTTTTAAAAAGGGTGTAAAGTTAAAAGTGTTGACAAACGTCTTGAAAAATCGGTATAATGATTTTTGTTTGTTAAGTCAATTTCATAATACTTTTAACGCTAAAGCGTCAGAATACATACAGTCAGGATTTACTGCTTTACAAAAGCTGGCTTGACCTGTATAACTGTCGTGATACGTTTGACATGAATTATGAAATTGGTTTCGTTTGGAGTGATGGAAATGTTAATGCCATTTCGCAAAGTGGCTACCAGTGATGGTCCGCTGAAGTTTAACGAACAGTGGGAAATCAAGGAACTGGTTTCTAACCGACAAGATATCACAGCCGTTACCCCGCTGACTGCGGATTTATCTGCAGAATTCAGAGAAGGTGACGTTGTGGATGTTCATGGCAAGCTGACCGTAGGAGTGGACATGTTGTGCTCCCGTTGTCTCAAGCCGATCAATGAACATTTTCATATTGATTTTCATGAGCAATTCAAGCAGGGAAAACAGCCAGAGGACTTACACGAAGACGATGATACGCTCTATGTGGATGGAGATAGCGTTGATCTGAAGGGTTATGCCGAGGAAGCTTTTCTGCTGGATCTTCCGTTTATACCGCTATGCAGCGATACATGCAAAGGGTTATGCCCCAAGTGTGGCCATGAGCTGAACGAAGGTGACTGCGGTTGTGATAACCAGGTTATCGATCCGCGGCTTGCAGGGCTCAAGGATTTTTTTAAATGAGCATGATTGAAAATCGAACATTGTAACAACGCGGTATTTTGCATAAATCAAAAGAGCGACTTTCAATCAGCAAAACATTGGATCGAAATGGTTCAGTTCGTCCATATTTTGTTCCGTAAGCGTATAGATCGAATTATGCAAAATACTAACTACCTGCAAAGGTTGATTTTGATAAGGAGGTGGGAATAATGGCAGTACCTCAACGGAGAACGTCCAAGACGCGTCGCGACAAACGTCGCACTCACTTTAAATTGGCTGTACCGGGCATGGTGAAATGTGAACAATGTGGCGAACTTAAACTTAGTCACCACGTGTGCAAAGTGTGCGGAACGTACAAAGCAAGAGAGATCATCTCTCAATAATAGTTGGACATTAAGTAGCACTTCATTTCGATGAGGTGCTATTTTTTTTGAATTAGAGGGTGTCGATAGAGTGAGTTGGCAGGCATGAAATCCGTGCTTCACATGGGTGGATTGTTTTTGTTAGGCCAGCCTTTCTTTTTGACACGGGATGAGATATACTATAGTTTAGTACCAGGTTCTAAGATTTGGCGTTACATATAAATGAACCATGATCTGTTTGAGAACGACCCTGGTGACCAGGGATGCAACTATAGAAGCAACAGGATAGAATGGTTGAACTGGCCGGATGGGACGGTTCCGTAAACGATACAGCGGGGGGTGTCAGGCATCGAACGTGTACCGAAGAGACAGAGGCAACAGCAGTTAACCAAAATGATAGAAGAAAACCCGTTTGTGACGGATCAGGAACTTACGCGCCAATTGAAGGTGAGTATTCAGACGATTCGTCTTGACAGGCTGGAACTTGGAATACCCGAACTTCGGGAGCGGATGAAACTGATGGCAGAGCGCTCGTATGATCAGGTACGCTCGCTGCCCCTGCATGAGATCATCGGTGATATTGTAGACTTGCAGCTGGACAAGAGCGGGATTTCCCTGTTTGAGATTAAGGAAGAACATGTGTTTTCAAGAACAGGCATTGCACGTGGACACTATGTCTTTGCACAGGCTAACTCTTTGGCTGTAGCGATCATTAATGACGAGATCGCGTTGACTGCATCAGCAGACATTCGTTTTGTCCGTTCGGTTCATTTGGGAGAGAAATGTATTGCGAAGGCTTATGTGAGATCGATTCCGGGTCAAAAGGGCAAAGCCAAAGTGGAAGTATTCACTTATGTAGGTGAGGAAATGGTGTTTCAAGGCAACTTTGTAATCTACCATTCAGGTGGAGAAGACAGCGGAGAAGGAGGTCATTTGGAATGAAAATCGTCATTGATGCCATGGGAGGCGACAATGCACCTGCATCAACGGTAGAAGGTGCGATTGCCGCAGCCACGGAATGGGCGGATACACAGATCGTCCTGATCGGCGATGAAGCCAAGCTGGAACCTCTTTTGAGTCAGTCAGGTGTGAGACCTGCCAATCTGACGGTCCGGCATGCTTCCGAAGTTATTGGTTCGGATGATGAGCCGGTACGAGCGGTGCGTCGCAAGAAGGATGCCTCCATGGTGGTAGCAGGCCGCATGCTGAAAGAGGGCGAAGCGGATGCGATGATCTCTGCAGGCAATACTGGAGCATTGATGACAGCGGGTTTGCTTGTTGTAGGTCGCATGGAAGGTATTGAACGTCCGGCGCTTGCGCCCATGATTCCAACGATTGATGATGTGGGTGTACTTGCGCTTGATCTCGGAGCGAATATGGATGCCAAACCGGAGCATCTTGCACAATATGGCCTGATGGGCAGTTTGTATCGACAGAAAGTACAGGGCATAGAATCCCCAAGAGTGGGCTTGCTCAATGTAGGAACAGAGCCAGGTAAGGGAAATGAGTTAACCAAACATGCGTATCCTTTACTGGAGCAACTCCCCATTCGGTTTGTCGGTAATGTAGAGGCACGTGATGTGCTGACGGGTGCTTGTGATGTGCTTGTATGTGACGGTTTTGCAGGGAATATACTGCTGAAATCGCTAGAAGGCACAGCAGGTGCCATTTTCGCCTTGCTTAAGGAACAATTCTCCTCTTCCCTCAAAAGTAAACTGGCTGCGGCTGTACTGATGCCTGAGCTGCGTGGATTGAAACGGAAGCTGGACTATACGGAGCATGGCGGAGCACCGCTCCTCGGTTTGAGCAGACTGGTTGTGAAAAGTCATGGATCTGCTGATGGCAATGCCATCAAAAATGCTGTGCGGCAAGCTCGGATTGCAGTGCAGAATCAGCTGGTAGAGAGCATATCTAAGGAAATTAGCGGGAAGTGAGTGACGACATGAATAATTTGCGCCCAGTAGGGATTATTGGTACAGGGAAATATGTGCCTGAGAAAATTTTGACGAATAGTGACCTGGAGAAAATGGTCGATACCAATGACGAGTGGATCGTCAGTCGTACAGGAATCAAAGAGCGTCATATCGCTGCACCCGATCAGGCAACTTCCGATCTGGCATACGAAGCGGCTATTAAAGCCCTTGAATCTGCAGGCATGACTGGCAGTGATCTTGATCTGATTATCGTTGCAACCATTACCCCGGATTCTTCGTTCCCATCGACAGCCTGCATCTTGCAGGACAAACTGGGTGCAAAAGGTGCGGCGGCATTCGATTTGTCAGCTGCTTGTTCCGGATTTGTATACGGTTTGGCGAGTGCTACAAGTTTCATCCAAAGCGGCATGTACAACAATGCACTTGTTATTGGTGCGGACTGCTTGTCTCGTATTACGGATTATACAGACCGTAACACATGTGTCCTCTTTGGTGATGGAGCAGGCGCAGTGGTCGTTGGTGAAGTTCCAGAAGGCCGCGGATTCAAAGCATTCGATCTCGGCGCCGAAGGTGCTGGCGGTGGTCTTCTTCAGATGGAAGGCGGCGGTTCCCGTTTGCCTGCTACCGCAGAGACCGTTGAAAATAAAAAGCATTACATCTACATGAACGGTCGTGAAGTATTCAAATTTGCGGTGCGTGTCATGGGGACGGCTACCATTGAGGTATTGCGCAAGGCTGGTATGGAGCGCACGGATGTGGATCTGTTTGTTCCTCACCAAGCGAATATTCGGATTATTCAATCTGCGATGCAGCGACTTGAACTTCCTGAAGAGAAAGTTGTTGTTAACGTGGATAAGTATGCAAACACATCGGCGGCTTCCATTCCGCTTGCTCTGGTAGAAGCAGCAGAGGAAGGTCGCATGAAAGCCGGAGATACCGTCCTGATGGTTGGGTTCGGTGGTGGTCTGACATGGGGTGCATCCGTACTCGTTTGGTAAAATTGACAGCTGGGAGATGAATGGGATGGGTAAGATAGCATTTGTATTTCCCGGACAGGGATCACAGGCTGTAGGCATGGCCAAGGACGCGTATGAGTCCGTGCCTGCAGCAACCGAGATTTTTCGCACAGCAGATGAAGCGCTGGGTTTTTCGCTGAGCAACTTAATATTTGAAGGACCGGAGACCGAGTTGAAACAGACATCAAATACACAACCGGCTCTGTTGACAGCAAGTATTGCTTTGCTTGAAGCTTTCAAGGAAAAAGGAATTCAGCCTGACTATACGGCTGGACACAGTCTGGGAGAATACAGTGCACTGGTGGCGGCGGGCGTTCTTTCGTTTGCTGATGCAGTGAGCATTGTACGGACACGTGGTCAGTATATGGAACAGGCTGTACCGGATGGACAAGGAGCGATGGCTGCTGTATTGGGTGCGGATCGGGAAGCGCTGGGGGTGCTTTGCCGTGACGTATCTGAAAGTGGTCATGCGGTTGAACTTGCGAACATTAATTGTCCGGGACAAATCGTCATTTCTGGTGTGAAGGAAGGCGTAGCTGCAGTTTCGGAACGAGTGAAAGAAGCGGGCGGTAAACGCGCCATTCTACTTGAAGTAAGTGGACCGTTCCACTCTTCAATGATGAAAGGTGCAGCTGAGAAGCTGGGAGAGAAACTGAAAACCGTTACGTTCTCACCGGCAGCGGTCCCTGTAGTCGCTAATGTGACTGCAAGACCTGCAGAGAATGGACAAGTTCAGGATTTGTTAACGGCTCAGGTCTATTCTCCTGTATTATGGGAAGACAGTGTGACATGGCTTATTGAGCAAGGCGTGGATACGTTCATCGAGATTGGATCTGGCAGTGTATTGACCGGTTTGATTAAAAAAACAGATAAAACCGTAAAACTGTACAATGTGAACAGTCTTGATACGCTCGAAGCAACGGCAAGTGCGTTGAAGTGATTAGCAGGGATTAGATTTGGGGAAAGGAGGAATGATTATGTCTAAACCATTAGAAGGTAAAAATGCACTCGTTACCGGGGCTTCCCGGGGTATTGGGCGCAGTATTGCACTGGCACTGGCTGAGGCTGGAGCGAACGTAGCCGTGAATTATGCGGGGAGTCAAGCGGCAGCTGAGGAAGTGGCGGAAGCGATTCGTGCCAAAGGAGTCAAGGCAATTACACTTCAAGCCAATGTGGGCCTGATGGATGAAGCTGAACAAATGGTCAAAGCTACACTAGAAGCATGGGGCAACGTTGACATTCTGGTGAACAATGCCGGTATTACCCGTGA
Source organism: Paenibacillus sp. Negev47 (assembly GCF_058313655.1). NCBI lineage: Bacteria > Bacillati > Bacillota > Bacilli > Caryophanales > Paenibacillaceae > Paenibacillus > Paenibacillus sp. Negev47. Next base: position 4,375,860 of record NZ_CM177754.1, on the reverse strand, counting down.
TAATCTGATCATGCGTATGAAAGAAGAAGAATTCGATCAAGTTATTGAAACCAATCTCAAAGGTGTGTTTAACTGCCTTAAGGCGGTTACACGTCCAATGATGAAACAACGGTCGGGAAGAATTATCAATATCTCCTCGGTTGTAGGTGTGCTTGGCAATGCTGGACAAGCGAACTATGTTGCTGCCAAGGCAGGAGTCATTGGTCTAACAAAGGCATCCGCTCGTGAACTGGCTTCTCGCGGAATCACAGTCAACTGTGTTGCACCAGGTTTCATCGAGACGGATATGACAAAAGAGTTGTCTCAGGAGCTGGTGGACGGTATGCTGAGTGGTATTCCGTTGTCCCGTTTGGGTCAGCCGGATGAAATTGCTGGTGTAGTCACTTTCCTGGCTTCACAGGCTTCATCTTATATGACAGGGCAGACGCTGCATGTCGATGGTGGCATGTACATGTAATTCTTCCCGGACTTGAACAATAGTCGGGGAACAGGCGCTGGACGATCCGAAATGCCGGAAAAAGGCCGGGTTCCCCGGCCGGGAGCCGCATATGTCTTCTATGGCATTTTGCCTGCGATTCTCGTATAATACCAAAGAAGGAGGTGAACCGGATGTCCGATGTATTGGAGCGTGTAAAACGCATCGTCGTCGACCGCTTGGGCGCAGACGAAGCTGAAGTTACACTTGAAGCATCTTTCAAAGAAGATTTGGGTGCTGATTCTTTGGATGTAGTGGAATTGGTCATGGAATTGGAAGATGAATTTGATTTGGAAATCTCTGATGAAGATGCAGAAAAAATCACGACCGTAGGTGAAGTTGTAAACTACATACAATCTCATACCTAAAGTCATTTTAGTCCCGCACATGTTTTCGAACAGGCGGGACTTCTCATCATTCATTGGTTTTTCTCATTCCGCAAGCAGCCCTACTCAACCAGGTCTTCCGATCTTGGTTGCATAGATGCCTGTTTGCGGATATTCCCACAAAATACTTGCGTAATGCAGTCGATATAGAGGTGATTCGGTTTGAAACAAAGAGTAGTAATTACCGGAATGGGTGTAATGACATCGCTCGGAAAAGATTTGGAAACGTTCTGGGGCAGTTTAATGGCAGGAAAGTCCGGAATCTCTCAGATTGAAGCGTTCGATGTGAGTGAATATACGACACAGATTGCAGCCGAAATCAAGGATTTCAACCCGGAAGAATACATGGATCGCAAAGACGCTCGTAAAATGGACCGTTTTGTTCAGTTCGCTGTGGCAGCTGGTTTCAAAGCTGTTGAAGACAGTGGTCTCAAAATCAACGAAAACATTGATGCAGAGCGCTTCGGTGTATCCATTGGATCAGGTATTGGTGGATTGGGTACTTGGGAAGACCAGCATAATGCATTGCTGCAAAAAGGTCCAAAACGCGTAAGCCCATTCTTCATTCCCATGATGATCTCCAACATGGCTTCAGGCCAAATGTCCATTTCTCTTGGTGCCAAAGGGCCTAACATTAACGTTGTTACCGCTTGTGCAACTGGTACACACTCCATCGGAGATTCCTTCAAGCTGATTGCCAATGGTGATGCAGATGCCATGATCTGTGGTGGTGCGGAAGCAACAATCAGACCAACAGGTCTTGCAGGGTTCTGTGCTATGCGCGCAATGTCTACACGTAATGATGATCCTGCGAAGTCAAGTCGTCCTTTCGATACGGAACGTGATGGTTTTGTAATGGGCGAAGGCGCTGGCGTTCTGATTCTGGAATCCCTGGAGCATGCCCAAAAACGTGGTGCACGTATCTATGGCGAAGTGATCGGTTACGGTCTGACTGGCGATGCGCATCATATGACAGAACCAGATCCGGACGGAGCAGCACGTTGCATGAAGATGGCACTTCGCAATGCGGGCATTGAGCCTGAAGAAGTGGATTACATCAATGCACACGGAACTTCGACGCCTGTAGGCGACAGATCTGAAACGCTCGCGATCAAAAAGGCGTTTGGTGACCATGCGTACAAGCTCGCAGTGAGTTCCACTAAATCCATGACGGGCCACATGCTTGGCGCTGCTGGTGGTGTAGAAGCGGTTATCTGCGGATTGTCACTGACACATCAGACACTGGCTCCAACGATCAACCTGGAAAATCAGGATCCGGAATGTGATCTGGATTATGTACCAAATGTTCCACGCCAAACCAAAGTCAATATTGCCATGTCCAATTCATTTGGATTCGGCGGTCACAATGCCACCATTATTCTCAAAAAATTTGAAGCATAAGGGGCTAGTTCGTTTGAGTGAAGATCTGAAGCAGTTACAACACAAACTTCAAATCAAATTTGACAACAGGCAGCTTTTAAAACAAGCGTTTACCCATGCTTCTTATGTAAACGAACACCGGTTCAGTCAGCATCAGGACAACGAGCGTCTGGAGTTTCTGGGCGACGCCGTGCTGGAACTGACTGTATCGGAATACTTGTATCATTTGTATCCTAACCGTCCGGAAGGTGAATTAACTAAGCTGCGGGCATCCATTGTCTGTGAGCCTTCCCTCGTCAAATTTGCTGAAGCGTTGGGTTTTGGGCAGTATGTACTTCTTGGTAAAGGTGAGGAACTGACTGGAGGACGGACACGGCCGGCACTGCTGGCGGATGTGTTTGAATCTTTCATTGGTGCATTGTATCTGGATCAAGGGCTTGCGCCTGTCCGGACATTTCTCGACCAGCATGTCTTTCCGTTAATTGTTCTGGGCAGCAAGCTGCAAATGAGCGATTATAAAACGGAACTGCAGGAACTCACTCAGCATCACAATATGGGAGCTTTGGAATACCGTATCGTTGAGGAACGGGGACCTGCCCATGAACGTGAGTTTGTCTCAGAGGTCCATATGGGTCAAGAACGGCTTGGCAGAGGTACAGGGCGTTCCAAAAAGGAAGCGGAACAACAGGCTGCATCTGCAGCACTTGATCGACTGAAACTTCCGGAAGCCTGAGCTTAACCGACAGCGCATAGACAAACGAAGAGCAAAGAGCAGCCCGCGGGTCCGCCCCGGCGGAAGTAATCGGCCGGACTGCTTTTTGCTCTTTTTTTTGTAAAGAGGTTTCAGGAGAAGGTGACCTGATCGTTAACTAAATAAGTTGAACCTTTTTTTAGTTCATTTTATTTAGGCGCTTGAATGCAATACTTGAAATTTGCAATAGGAGGTGACGAGAAACCCTATGTTTTTAAAACGGATTGAATTGGGTGGATTCAAGTCATTCGCCGACAAAACGGAGATGGAATTCGTTCGTGGCATTACGGCTGTTGTAGGTCCGAACGGAAGTGGAAAGAGTAATATATCGGACGGAATTCGCTGGGTTTTGGGGGAACAAAGTGCCAAGTCGCTGCGTGGTGGCAAGATGGAAGATATTATCTTTGCAGGCAGTGACGCACGGAAGGCCGTCAATTTCGGTGAAGTTTCGTTAACGCTTGATAACGAAGATCATGCACTTGCATTGGATTTTGGTGAAGTGACGGTGACTCGTCGTGTACATCGCAGCGGAGATAGTGAATATTTTATCAACAAACAATCTTGTCGTTTGAAGGATATAACGGAGTTGTTTATGGATACCGGCATTGGTAAAGAAGCCTACTCGATTATTGGACAGGGTCGGATCGAAGAGATTCTGAGTACCCGTTCAGAGGATCGCAGGGGCATCTTTGAAGAGGCTTCAGGTATTGTTAAATATAAATCCCGCAAGCGGGATGCTACGCGCAAACTGGATGAGACAGAACAGAATTTGCTGCGGATTCATGATCTCGTGACCGAGCTGGAAGATCAGATTGGTCCCTTAAAGGAACAATCGGAGAAAGCGATCCACTATAAGGAACTTCGTTCACAGCTCAAATCGCAGGAGATCTCGATGTATGTGTACCAGATCGAACAGATTCATGCGTCCTGGAGCAAGGCGAATGAGCGACTGCAATCGCTGAAGCAGGAAGAGGTTGGACTCGCAGCGATTGTATCTACGCATGATGCCAAGCTGGAAAATGATCGGAATGCACTGCGTATCCTGGAAACTGAGACAGAGCAACTGCAAGCCGCTTTATTGCAATTCAGTGAAGCGACAGAAAAAAGCGAAGGGCTTGGGGAATTGCTCAAGGAGCGCTCGCATCATCTGCAAACGAATCAGGAGCAGCTCAAAGTAACGCTTGCCGCCAGTGAAGAGAGACATCGCGAACGGGAAACCGAGTTGCTTGCACTGCGTGAGAAGTTTGGCAAACTTGAGCATGAACTGAGTGATGTGAGAAATCAGCTGTCTCAGGAAGAAGCCAAACTCATCGGTGTCACAGGAGGCATTAGTCAACAGCAAGAGGAAAGCCTCAAAGGCAACTTGCTGGAACTAATGAATCAGATGGCTCAGACACGAAATGAAATTCGTTACGTGGACCAACAAAAAGAAACGTTGGAGCGCAGGATGAATCGCGCGGCTGAGGAATCGGGCAAATGGGAAGATCAGAAAGAGACACTGGAAAGTCGCAAAGCGGACATTGAGAAAAAAGTTGTTCGTTTGGGCAAAGAAATCAGTGATCTACGTGGTGGTTATATTACGGAAAGCGAACGACTCCAGTCGCTGCAGAAGCTGTTGGAAGAAAGTCGGGGCACAGTCCGTAAATGGGAACAGAAGCGTGAAGCTCAGGTCTCCCGCCGCGATACGATGAAAGAGATGCAGGATGATTTTGACGGATTCATGCTGGGTGTCAAAGAGGTTCTCAAGGCTTCACGCAAAGGCACATTAAACGGTGTTCATGGGGCTGTAGCTGAACTCGTCAAAGTTCCAGAGAAGATCGAACTTGCCGTAGAGACAGCGATGGGTGCATCCTTGCAGCATGTGGTCATGGAAAATGAATCAGTTTCCAGACAGGCGATCGCTTTTCTGAAGCAACGTCAATTGGGGCGTGCTACGTTCCTGCCTCTGGATGTCATTCGTCCACGTGCCATTGGGGCAGCTGAACGTTCCATGATCGAAGGCATGGAGGGCTTTGTAGGGATCGGTGCTGATCTTGTACAATTCGAATCCAAGTACGCTTCGATCATCGGCAGTTTGCTCGGGAACGTTATTATTGCCGAAACGTTAGAGGTCGCCAATAAAATTGCGGCTCGTTGTCAGTATCGGTTCCGGGTCGTGACACTTGAAGGCGACGTGGTCAATGCGGGTGGTTCCATGACGGGTGGTAGCCAGCATAAGAAAAATGTGAGTCTGCTCAGTCGGAAACGGCAGCTGGATCAGCTCGACCAGGATATTTTGGATACGGAAAATCAGATCGTCAAACTGCATCGCAGTGTGGATGATGTAAAAGTTCAACTGGAGCAGTGTCAGGACAAACTGGACGAGCTTCGTCAGTCTGGTGACGATACCCGAAATGCGGAACAACAGGCTTCGATGGAGATGAAGCAGGTAGAGCATGAGCTTCGCCACGTGCTGGAACAGGTTGCTGTTGCCGGGCAGGAGAAGAGCGGATTTACCGAAGAGATTAAAGAGCTGGATACGGCTCGCATCGTTGCTGTGAAGAAGTTGGAGCAGCTTGAAGAGGAAGAAAAAGCGACTCATCGTGCCATTCATGCAGCTGAGTTTGCTCGTAAAGCCAATGAATCCGCGAAGGAAGAATTGCAGAGCCAACTCACCGAATTGAAAGTACGGGAAGGCAAGCTCGATCAGGAGCGATTCTCCAATGGGGAACAATTGCGACGTCTGGAGCGGGAAGTGGAGTCGCTGGTAAAAGATCTTCGTCAGAATCGCACGTTGCTGGCTTCGATGGAAGCAGATCTTAAGAAAACACAGACTGAGAGTGTCAAACAGATTGAAGATCTGAACCAGTACAAGCTGAAAAAAGCGGAGGCTTCCCAGGAGCTGGACTTCAAACGTGCTGCCCGAACTGAGTTATCGAAGAAGCTTGAACTGGCCGAGAGCGAAACGAAGGAACAGCGCACACAATTGAAAGCTGTGGAAGAGCAGATGCGACAAACAGAAATTTCCGTGAACCGGCTGGACGTTGAGCTGGAAAATATACTGCGGAAGCTGACGGATGAATACGAACTGGGCTATGAACTGGCCAAAGAGCGTTATCCTGTGCCCGAAGATGTGGAACATACACAGGCAGAGGTACAGAAGCTGAAGCGCAGCATATCTGCTCTGGGTGATGTTAACTTGGGAGCGATTGAGGAGTTCCAGCGGGTCAATGAGCGTTATGAGTTCCTGAGTGAACAGAAGAATGACCTGGTGGAGGCTAAAACAACGTTGTATCAGGTTATTCGGGAAATGGAAGACGAGATGGCGAAGCGATTCAAGATCACGTTTGATGCGATCCGCCGTGAGTTCGGTACCGTGTTTACCAAGCTGTTTGGCGGGGGGCGTGCCGACCTTGTTCTGATGGACCCGGAGCGCTTGCTCGACACGGGAATAGATATTGTGGCTCAGCCACCAGGCAAAAAACTGCAAAACCTACAGTTGTTATCCGGCGGGGAGCGGGCTTTGACCGCGATGGCTTTATTATTTGCTATTCTGCATGTCAAACCTGTACCATTCTGCGTACTGGATGAAGTTGAGGCAGCTTTGGACGAAGCCAACGTGGTACGTTTTGCCCAGTATTTACGTGAGTTTTCCGAACAAACCCAGTTCATCGTCGTTACCCATCGTAAAGGTACGATGGAAGAAGCAGATGTGCTGTACGGTGTTACCATGGAAGAGGGCGGAGTATCCAAGCTCGTTTCGGTTAAACTGGAAGATGAGGAAGCTGTAATTGCCTGATCTGAATCCAATCCGCAAGACAGTGAACTCATTGTAATCATGTAAATTTGATTTAGATTGAGCATCTTAGCAAAACGCTCAGATTATGTACACGATGGAGGGGCTTTATGAGTTTTTTTAAGAAGCTTAGAGACAGCATTGCAAGCAAAACGGAGTCGGTCACCAAACAGTTCAAGGATGGATTGGAAAAGACACGTAAAGGGCTTGTGGAAAAAGTGTCGGATCTCGTTATCCGCCGCAAAAAAATCGATGAAGAGTTCTATGAAGAATTGGAAGAGATTCTGATTGGAGCAGACGTTGGCGTCAATACCGTTATGAAGCTGATCGAAGATCTGCGTGTTGAGGTGAAAAAACGTAAAATTGAGGACGCGGCTGAACTGCAGCCTGTATTGTCTGAGAAACTGACGGATCTTCTTCGCGGTGAACAGAATAACGAACTGAAAATGAATCCGGATGGCATTACCGTTATTTTGTTTGTTGGCGTTAACGGTGTGGGTAAAACAACAACGATTGGCAAGCTGGCGCATCGCTTTAAACAACAAGGTAAAAAAGTCATTATGGCAGCTGGAGATACGTTCCGTGCCGGAGCCATCGAACAGCTGGAAGTGTGGGGACAACGTGCTGGTGTCGACGTGATCAAGCAGCAATCCGGTTCTGATCCAGCGGCCGTTATGTATGATGCGGTGCAGGCAGCGAAGCAACGGGGCGCGGATGTTCTGCTCTGTGATACAGCAGGTCGTCTGCAAAATAAATCCAACCTGATGGACGAGCTTAACAAGATCTATCGTGTCATTCAGCGTGAAATTCCGGATGCTCCGCATGAAGTACTGATGGTACTGGATGCAACAACAGGCCAAAACGCTTTAAATCAGGCCAAACTTTTCGGTGAGAAAAGCGGTGTGACTGGTCTGGTACTGACGAAACTGGATGGTACAGCCAAAGGGGGAATCGTTGTTGCGATTCGTCAGGAGCTGGACTTGCCAGTGAAGCTCGTAGGACTGGGTGAGAAGATTGATGATCTGCAGCCGTTTGACTCGGAGCAATTCGTGCACGCCCTGTTCGCCGGATTGATCCAGGAACAGCCAGCTGAAGGTGCTGAAGAAGAGGAAGCTAATTCCTAGAACCATTAATAAATAGGATGAATTAATAGCGTTACATGTATTGCCAGTGATAGACGTGATAAGTGTCACGTGTAATGTCACTGGCAATACGTGTATAATGGAGGAATAAAGCAGGCAATGCTAAAGGGCTAGAAAGGACGGTTGAAATGGCCAATACCTATACCTATTCCCGCCGTGAAGAAGTCGCCAATGCGGTGACACATGGAATCGGCGCTGCACTCAGTGTAGCTGCACTGGTGATATTGATTGTATTTTCAAGTATGAAAGGCACGGCGTTACATGTGGTCAGTTTCACGATCTACGGGATCACCATGCTCCTGCTCTATACGAGCTCCACACTCGTGCATGCATGGAAAGATGGAAAAGTGAAAGATTTATTTGAGATTTTCGACCATTCTTCCATTTATTTATTTATAGCGGGATCATATACTCCGCTTTTGTTTATTGCTGTTCGCGGCACACTTGGTTGGAGCCTGTTCGGCGTGATTTGGGGAATCGCATTATTCGGCGTAATCTTTAAGGCGTTTTTCACGAAAAAGTTTCTATTCATGTCCACCATTTTCTATATTGCGATGGGCTGGCTCATCGTTATTGCCTGGCAACCGCTTATGGCTGCCATTCCTACAGGTGGAATCGTGTTGCTGGTTGCTGGCGGACTAATGTATACACTGGGTACGCTTTTTTATATGTGGCGTGGATTTCCGTACCACCACGCGATTTGGCATCTCTTTGTGCTAGCAGGAAGTATTCTTCATTTCTTTATGGTACTGCTGTACCTTACACCACTTCGTTAGATCATTTTAAACGAATGCATCTCCACTCCTGAGACGCATTCGTTTTTCTTCTACATAGAGGTGGAGCGTAGAGGTAGAGATCGGGTTTTATTGCTATGAAAAAGGGCAGAAATCGCCTGTTTAGTATCGAAATGGGACGTCATCAGACCTGTTTTTATTGTGACAAGTATTTTTGCTTGACAACCTGATTTGTTTTAGGTATTATTAGGAACGTTGCAAGAGTGTAAAGTGTTTTTCCTTGACGAAGGGAGTGCCCCGATGTGAGTCAAGAAAACCGGCTTGAGAAGACAAACCGGATTAACTTGCTGTTTGCTTTTTATGAATTGTTACTTACTGAGAAACAGCAGACTTTTCTAAAGTATTACTTTCATGACGATTTTTCACTTGGTGAAATTGCAGCCGAGTTTGAAATCAGCCGCCAGGCGGTATACGAGCATATCAAGCGTGCCGAACAAGTGCTGGAAAATTACGAAAGCAAGCTGGGCTTGCTGGAAAAGCATGAACGGCGTAATCGCAATCTTGAAGAATTGCAAAATGCATTGGAACGCGCAGGCGTCTCCATTGATAACAACAAACAAATACACGATATCGTTGCCCAGCTTAGTGAATGAAAAGTTGGCTGAGTGGAACGTATCGGTCTTGAAAACAGTATTAAAGCTTAAGGAGGTGGGATCATGGCATTTGAAGGATTAACGACCCGATTACAGAATGTGTTCAGCAAGCTGCGCGGCAAAGGCAAGGTGTCTGATGAAGATGTAGCCGAGGCTATGCGCGAGGTACGTCTGGCATTGCTCGAAGCGGATGTAAACTTCAAAGTGGTCAAGGAATTCATCGCCAAGGTGAAAGAGAAGGCTGTCGGCAAAGAAGTGATGGAGAGCTTCACGCCAGGAATGGTCATCATCGACATCGTTAACAAGGAACTCACGGATTTGATGGGTGGAAGCCAGGCGAAACTGGCTAAAGCGAACAAACCGCCAACGGTGCTCATGATGGTTGGTCTGCAGGGTGCTGGTAAAACAACCACATCCGGTAAACTGGCTAAAATGCTGCAAAAGCAAAACAGCAGACCATTGCTTGTTGCAGGCGATATTTATCGTCCGGCAGCGATCAAACAGTTGCAAGTACTTGGCGAGCAGATCAAAGCGCCGGTATTCACACTGGGAGATCAGACAAGCCCTGTGGAGATCGCACGTCAAGGTCTTCAACATGCCAAAGATAACGGTAATGACTATGTCATTATCGATACGGCTGGACGTCTGCATGTCGATGAAGAGCTGATGGAAGAGCTTCGCCAGATTCACAGCGTAGTGAATCCGGATGAAGTACTGCTTGTCGTAGACAGCATGACAGGTCAGGATGCGGTTAACGTAGCAGAACACTTTAACCAGCAACTTAACCTGACCGGGGTTGTCCTGACTAAGCTGGATGGCGATACACGTGGTGGTGCGGCGCTTTCTGTCAAAGCAGTTACGGGTTGTCCAATCAAGTTTGCTTCTCTTGGAGAGAAACTTGACGCTTTGGAGCCATTCCATCCGGAACGTATGGCTTCACGGATTCTCGGTATGGGTGATATGTTATCTCTGATTGAGAAAGCACAATTAAACATTGATACCGATAAAGCCAAGGAAATGGAACGGAAGATGCGTAATGCAGAATTCACGTTTGAAGATTTCCTGGAGCAGATGGATCAGGTTAAAAAGCTGGGACCAATCGACCAGATCATGGATATGATCCCCGGCATGGGCAAGATGAAACAAGCTAAGGACCTGAAGGTTGATGATAAACAGATGGGCCGGATCGAAGCGATCGTCTACTCTATGACGACAGAAGAGAAACGTAACCCTGATATGATCAACCATAGTCGCCGGAAGCGTATTGCTACGGGTAGCGGAACATCTCTGGCCGAAGTAAATCGTCTGATCAAGCAGTTTGATGAGATGCGCCGCATGATGAAACAGTTCTCAGATATGATGGGACCTAAAGGCGGTAAAAATAAAGCGATGAAGCAGCTTAAAGGTATGGGTAAAGGAATGAAGTTTCCTTTCCGTTGATTTAAGCGAAGCTGGATCATATACAGATTTCATTGAAGGAGGTGAATTTTCAAATGGCAGTTCGTATTCGTCTGAAACGTATGGGTGCTCACAAAGCTCCTTTCTACCGCGTAGTGGTATCGGATTCCCGTTCCCCACGTGACGGTCGTTTTATCGAGGAGATCGGTTACTACAACCCGGTTGAACAACCGGCTGTTGTTAAGATCGATGAAGATAAAGCATTGGCATGGCTTCAAAACGGTGCACAAGCATCTGACACTGTCCGCAACTTGCTTAGCAAAGCGGGCGTGATGAAGAAGTTCCATGAGTCTAAATTATCTAAATAAAGTGCTGATTCGGAGGGTCATCTATGGAAGAATTAGTAAGCATAATTGCTAAGGCTTTAGTCGATCATCCGGAAGATGTGACGGTTCGGACGGTTGAGAAAGACCGGCTTGTCGTTTATGAGTTAACCGTTCATCCTGACGATGTCGGGAAGGTAATTGGTAAACAAGGGCGAATCGCAAAATCTCTTCGCACGGTCGTCACATCAGCAGCAGTTAAGATGGATAAACGGGTTACCGTTGATATCATATCTTAAAGATATACGAAAGGGGGTTAGGATGCATGTCCTAGCCCCTTTTCGTGCATGCTGAACTTAATAGGTTGGATTAGATATTGAATTAAAATATTTTTGGGTATGAGTGACTTCGGAGCAGTGCAGGGGACGGGATCGATTCTGGAGAAGCGTTCGCGTTCGCCTTTATCACCTCATTTTCACCTTTTAAAGTAAGTTCGAAAAATGAGGGGGTAACAGCGATCGAAAGAACGAACCGTCGCCGGAACGACCGTACGAGAGTCGAAGTATCTGTTTAGTTTGATTTAATTTCGTAGGAGGAACGTATGGCAGAGTTTATGAATGTAGGTAAAATCGTCAATACGCATGGAATTCGCGGCGAGGTAAGAATCATGCCTTTAACTGATTTCCCGGAAGTGCGTTTCGCGAAAAATGCAGAGCTGTTTTTCTTTACACCTGATAATCATCCCGTCATGGTTAACGTGGAATCGGCACGTTTGCATAAGAATATGTATATTCTTCGTCTCAAAGAGTATGACAATATTAATGAGGTAGAGAAGTTTAAAGGCGGTATGGCCAAAGTGTTAAAAGAGAACTTGGCTGAGCTGGAGGAAGGTGAATACTACTTCCATCAAATCGTTGGGTGTTCGGTCATCACCGAAGAGGGTGAAACGCTCGGAACCATCTCTGAAATTTTGACTCCTGGTGCCAATGATGTGTGGGTTGTTAAAACGCCAGCGGGCAAAGAAGTATTAATTCCGGTTATTGATGATGTAGTGCTTGATGTGGACATCGAACAGCAGCAAGTGAAGATTCACCTGATGGAAGGGCTGCTGTAACATGAAAGTAGATGTATTAACACTATTCCCGGAGATGTTTGACGGTGTGTTCGGAGCAAGCATTCTGGGAAAAGCCCAAACGAAGGGTCTGGTATCCCTCGGTGCAACCAACTTCCGTAATTATGCGACCAATAAACACAATACGGTCGATGATGCTCCATACGGCGGAGGCGGAGGCATGGTGCTGAAACCAGATCCGATCTTTGCTGCTGTTGAAGATGTGCTGGAGCAACGCGGAGAAGCCGCGGGAACCATGAAACCTCCACGTGTCATTCTAATGTGTCCGCAAGGTGAGACGTTTACACAGAAAAAAGCAGAAGAACTTGTACAGGAAGATCATCTGATTTTTATATGTGGGCATTATGAAGGTTACGATGAGCGAATTCGCGAATTTCTCGTGACGGATGAACTATCTATTGGTGATTACGTACTCACTGGTGGGGAGTTGCCTGCTATGGTTGCGATCGACAGCATCGTACGTCTTATCCCCGGAGTGCTTGGCAATGAGACAAGTGCCGTGACGGATTCCTTCAGCACTGGACTTCTGGAATACCCACACTACACACGTCCACCCGAATTTAGGGGCATGAAAGTACCGGATATGTTGTTGTCAGGACATCATCTGAACATTGAGGCTTGGCGCAGAGAGCAGTCGTTGCTTCGTACGTTAGAACGTAGACCGGAGATGTTGGAAGCGGCGGACTTGACGGACAAAGAGCGGATTTGGTTAAAAAAGATACGCTCAAACCGTGAAAATAGTACAGAGTAAGAATATGTATCGTTGAACACGTAAATATATCTTTTTAGAGAGTTCGAAAAAGCCAACCTGGATACCAAAGGTTGGCTTTTTTTATGTGTTTTGTAAAGAAAGCTGGATATTCATTGGGTTATTCTATAAAATGGAGATATATTTTAAAACTAAGTTTCACTGAATGAAACTAAGAGCGGTGTATGAATGACTTACAATATTATTGGTCTTGATCATATTCAGCTCGCAGCGCCTGAAGGTTGCGAGGCGGAGGCGCGTCATTTTTTCAATAACGTGTTGGGCTGGACGGAGATTCCTAAACCAGAAGCCCTAAGAAAACGGGGTGGTGTATGGTTTGAATGTGGCAGACACCAAGTTCATATTGGTGTACAAAAAGATTTTATTCCCGCTACAAAAGCTCATCCGGCATTTCATGTACAACATTTGGATCATTTGCGTGATCATCTGAATCATTACCATATTCATATTGTTGAGGACGAAGCAAGGATAGATGAAGGTGTAAGGCGTTTCTATATAAATGACCCGTTTGGCAATCGTCTTGAGTTTCTAGAATGGCTGTAAATCATACGTCTAAATTGTTTATTATTGATGTAGACACTTTTTTGCAGCTTTGAACATTTTTGCATGAGTTCAGCATAGGGTTGTAAAAAGCAGGGGTTTTCTTTATGTTGAACTCAGCTGTAATGAAATGTTAACGATACGCTGAGGAGGAAGATGATGAGCAATCAGCCTTATGAAATCGCCAGAGTCGATATTACCGAAGCCGGAGAACGGTGCAAAATGCTTTTGGGGGATCTGAATGGGGACGGCAGACTTGAGATGTTGTTGGTGCAAGCAGATGGGGGCATAGACGATCGGTATGTCCCGCATCAGGTATGCTGCTTGACTGCGTTTGATCTGGAAGGGACATTACTATGGCAGGTGGGAACTCCTGATCCGAACGCAGGAGGTCCGGGCTCAGACTATCCCGCTCAGATCGCAGATTGGGATGGTGACGGCCATAATGAAGTATTGTGTGTCATGGACAAACAATTTCTCGTATTGGATGGCGGGACCGGTGAGATTAAAGAAACACGTGATCTGCCAGGTGATGAAGCACATGACTGCATTATACTCGCCAACCTGACTGGTAATCAGCAAAAAATGGACATTATACTGAAAGACCGCTATAAGACGTTATGGGCATTGGACCATGATTTCAATTTATTATGGAAGCATGAAGGGAATCCGGGGCATTTTCCATGGGTATACGATATCGATGGAGATGGGAAGGATGAAGTGATGGCTGGATATGACATGCTGGATCATGATGGGAGGCTGTTATGGTCTTGTCAGAATCTTGATGACCATGCCGACTGTATATGGTTTGGCGACGTTGATGGTGATGGGGAAGTCGAGGTTGTTATCGGTGGCAGTGTCACGGTCATGATGGACCGCTACGGTAATGAGAAATGGCGTTATGAAGATTCGATTGAATCACAGCATATTGCGCTGGGCTATTTTTGTACTGGGATGGAAGGTTTGCAGATCGCAGGGTTGGACCGAATTATTCGGGGTGACGAGAATGGTAAGGATGGAATGTTCATGCTGGATAACGCAGGGCAAGAAATATGGAAAGAAAATCGTATGACTCGTGGATGGTTAACGATTATAGAGCCTGTAAGTAACTGGGATGAGAGTGGGCTCGACTATATTTTGGCCTATCGCCGAGGTGGAGATGTATTGCCTTCTTTGGTAGATGGAGATATGAAAACGGTTACTGAATTCCCGAAAGAGGGATATGCGGTGCATGCAGACCTGATCCAAACGGGGCTAGAACAGATCATCATCTATGACGCACAGGATGCGGTAATTTATTCCAGTTTTCCGATGAAATTATCACTTACCGATGCAAAAAGAGCCAAGCCACAGCTCAAAAGGCTGTATAGCTCGACTCTCTATCCGGGCGGGGAAGTTTAAAGTCCAGTATTCACTGGTTATTCTCCGATGCAGGCGGCCCGTTCTGCGGACTGGATTCGGACTGAAGCAAGGCTGCCAGGTCAGTACCTGTTGTAACCGTCAAACGAGGTAGCTTCATGGGATGATCTCCTGGATGCACAAATCCGGACTTTACGGTAAAAGCCATGCGATATCCATGTTGCTGTAACTTGTAGATCATCTGTGTACTGGTATAACCAAAAGGATAGGCCAAATAAGGTGTGTCTATTCCGGTTTCCTTCATTTGCTGGATATCATTATCCAGAAGACTGGTGTCCAGACCGACAGGTACGCTGTTCCCACAGCGCATAAATCCCTTGTGATGCAGGTTATAGGTATGGCTGTTAAATTCAAAGACGTCGGTTGCCGCCTGCATCTCTGGTTTGGAGATGAAACTGTTGATAGCGGGATCAAATGCCGAAGGTTTATCCTGAATTTTACTGCCTATAACAAACAGGGAGGCATGAAAATTATATTTCTGAAGCACGGGGTAAGCTAATGTATAATTGTTCTGGTATCCGTCATCAAAGGTAATTACAATTGATTTCTGTGGTAGGGATTTCTTCCCGTTAACATATTGCTCAAGCTGATCCAGTGTAATCGTCGTGTAACCTGCATCATGCAGGTATTTCATATTTTGCTCGAAATCCTCCAGATTAATGATGGATTTATTACCTGTCTCGTGATTGTTAAGCTTGGGCTCTATGTAATGATACATCAGTACGGGAACTTCTGTAGCTGTACCTTGTTCAACCTTGAATGTAGAACGATCCAGCGCAGCTTGGCTAGAGAAGTCAGGATGTGACAGCTGGAATGCTTTGCGTTTGACTATATCCCAGGATGTACAGGCTTTGTGTGACATGGCATTCGTTGGATGAGTTACAGCATATGCATATAGTGTAATTGAGCATGTGAGCATGGTGAGTACGACAAGCGTGATCTTTTTCCAATATGTCATAAGTCTTATGGTTCTCCTTTTAAAGTGGTCAATACGTTATATCATAGACGATATTTCTTAACGGGAGGTTACAGTATTTTTTCCTGTATCAGGTTGACTTGTAGAAGAGAGCGTTAAGTTAGTTCAGATCGTAATGAGTTTTAGTATTGCTGATTGAACAATAGGCACTTTGTTTAATTTCTCTTGTGTTTTGATATGCTGCGTGATACAATAAATCTGTTATGTGGAATACGGCGGTCCTCTATGGATAATGAAGGAGACAAGGTGATCTCTGGAAGAAGTATGAACGCCTGTACGGAAGGAGGGAGTCATAGATGAATATCGTTCAAGCGATTACACAAGAACAACTTCGTAAGGATATTCCGAGTTTTCGTCCTGGTGACACTTTGAAAGTGCACGTTAAGGTAATCGAGGGAACTCGTGAGCGTATCCAATTGTTCGAAGGTGTTGTGATTAAACGCCGTGGTGGTGGAATCAGTGAGACTTTTACAGTTCGTAAAATTTCTTACGGTGTAGGTGTGGAAAGAGCTTTCCCGCTTCATTCCCCAAAAATCGATAGAATCGAAGTGGCTCGCCGTGGTAAAGTGCGTCGTGCGAAGCTTTATTATCTTCGTGAACTACGCGGTAAAGCAGCGAGAATTAAAGAAATTCGTTAATATAACGGATACCGGGAAGGGCTTGGAGACAAGCCCTTTTCGTTTTTGTCCGGGAAAAGTTGAACCGGAGGTACACTTCCGAGTAAAATGGTATGGCAACACATGCGGCGAATAGTCCGGGAGGCTTGTGAAATCAGTTATTGAAGTGCGTGTTCAAAAGACCGGTTTCAGTACCGACTTTTTGAACAACCTCTTGAAGGCATTTGAATTGTGGATTAAATGTACTGTAATGCTTGGTGTAAGATTACATAACTGATGTGAATATTTTGTATCTATCCAATGATTATGTGGAACGATGCAGATGCTGGATGTGTGTACTGCTATAAACATGTACTGTGAAGAGAGGAAGATCTTGAATGGAACAAGAAGTTCAACAGGACCGGTGCAATCCTGCCGAAGAGAAAGACAGTCGATCCAAAAAAGCTAAAAATGAGATTGTTGAATGGCTTAAAGCCATCGTCATCGCATTAGTTCTCGTCATTCTGATTCGGTGGTTGCTCTTCAAACCATTTGTTGTGGACGGACCATCCATGCAGCCGAACTTTGAAACGGGTGAACGTGTGATCGTCAACGAAATCCTATATGATATCAGAGAACCGAAGCGCGGTGAAGTTATCGTCTTCCACGTACCATCCGAAGGTCGGGATTTCATCAAACGTGTTATTGCTGTAGAAGGTGATACGGTTGAGGTGCAGGATGATACCGTGATGGTTAACGGCAAGAAAGTCGAAGAAACGTATATTCAAGGAGCCATTGATGCAGCGGAAGCGAATGGTGGAACATATAACGTGAAGGATTTCCCGAATGAGCAGTTCCCTGATGGCAAAGTGCCGGCAGGTCATGTGTTTGTAATGGGAGACAATCGTCCAAATAGTACCGACAGCCGTATGATTGGTTATGTTTCGTTAAAAGATATTATTGGTCGTGCAGATGTGATTTTCTGGCCAATCGGTGAAATTAAGTGGATTAACCATTAAAATTGAAGTAAATAATGAGGTGAAGACAAGTTGACGATACAATGGTTTCCAGGTCATATGACTCGAGCCAGACGCCAGATTCAGGATAAGTTAAAGCTCATCGACGTGGTCATCGAACTGTTGGATGCCCGTCTGCCTGTCTCCAGCCGTAATCCGATGATTGACGAAATATTGCTGGATAAACCCCGGATGATTTTGTTGAACAAATCGGATTTGGCAGATGCCAAAGTGACGCAAGAATGGATTGAATATTTCAAAAAAGAAGGAATTACTGCTTTTCCTGTAGATGCTTCGACGGGAACCAATGTTAAAGATATTCCCGTACAGGCCAAGCTTCTTCTTAAAGAAAAAATTGACCGTCAAATTGCTAAAGGGATTAATCCTCGTGCGGTTCGCGGGTTGATTGTGGGGATTCCCAATGTAGGTAAATCCACGCTGATTAACCGACTGGCAGGACGGAGTATTGCGTTAACAGGAGATCGTCCTGGTGTGACGAAAGGGCAACAGTGGATCAAGGTAGGAAAAGAAATGGAGCTATTGGATACTCCGGGTATTCTTTGGCCTAAGTTCGAAGATCAGAATGTAGGTTACCGTCTTGCCGTAACAGGTGCGATCAAAGAGGAAATCCTGAATGCAGAGGATATTGCCTTTTTTGGAATCAGTTACTTGATGCGTTACTACTGGGACGCCCTGGAAGAGAGATACGGACTTCAGGAGTTCTCCAAAGATGCAGATGATTCAGACAGTGTTATTGCGATTATGGAGCAAGTCGGCCGTATACGCGGTTGTGTTGTAAGTGGTGGACGCATTGATCTGGAAAAGGCATCGCGGGCATTTCTGCGAGAGCTGCGAGCAGGTAAAATGGGACGTTTCTCTATGGAAGCCCCCTATTAAAAAATGGACTCTACACGATGAAGGTCTCTAACTTCATCTGTTCATTTCATATAAACAAGTGCCGAAAGAAGCGGCCGTTACCGGATTATCGGGAGCGGTCGTTTTTGCGTTCAAAACGGTAAAAATGGAAGAGGTTTGAAGAACAGTACGCTTAATGGAATTGGCTGACCTATATATCAGGTGCGTCAAAATCATGCTATGATGAATGGTGGTGCAATTTAGATTAGGCGAAGTCTGATATATTCAATTTAAACCATCAAATACCGATAAATGAAGACATCACTATCTTTATTATTGTATGCCTCAAGGAAAATATTTGCTGAGAGACACCAGTTGTACAGAACAAAGACTGCGGATCTACGTCTATATTATAAAAAAGTTGTAAGTGGTACACATGCTGAAGAAGTGTGGGTAGAGGAGATGAGTGTTATGGTTGAATATAATGAAGAGATCGGGTTGAATCTGCTGGATACCCCGATGGGAACGAAGAAAAAGAAAGAAGCCAGTGAACCTCGAGACTTGTTGCTCTACGAGCGGGAGTATTGGGACAGTGGATTTGAACGCATTGCTGGCATTGATGAGGTAGGACGAGGTTGTTTGTTTGGGGATGTAGTTGCAGCGGCGGTTATTTTACCGAAGGATCTTATTCTGGAAGGCGTGAATGACTCCAAGAAATTAACGGAGAAAAAACGTGATGCATTATATGATGTCATTATGGAAAAGGCGCTGGCGGTGGGTGTAGGGTACGCGGATGCAGAGACGATTGATCGGCTTAACATCAAGCAGGCTGCGAGACTCGCGATGAAACGTGCTGTTGAAGCATTGGGAGAAGTTCCTGATTATATGTTGGTAGATGCCGAGAAAGTCGATGTGAATGTGCCACAACTGTCCATTATTAAAGGTGATGCCAATAGTCAGTCGATTGCAGCAGCTTCTATTATTGCGAAGGTAACGCGAGATCGACTCTGTAAGGAGGAATGGGATACGTTATATCCGGAATATGGTCTGTCGATACATAAGGGATATGCAACAAAAGTTCATCGGGAGCAGATTATGGCGTTGGGAGCAACCCCGATGCATCGGCGCAGTTTTCTGGGCAATCTGCTTGGGGAGCAGCATTCATTGTTTTAACACGGGGTTGAAGGAAGGAGGGGGAGAGATTTGAATATTGGTTCCATGATAAAGGGGTTAATGGGAGATAGTAAGCCCGGCAATGCCAAGCCGCTTGAATTAAAGGAAGGTCAGGTAGTTCGCGGTTCCGTGGTAAGTGTATCCGATGATGGTGGGGATGCGGTTCTGCAGATTCAAGGTGTGCAGGTGCGCGCCAAGTTGGAAACTCCACTCCGTCCGGGTGAGACCACATTGCTTCAAGTGCAGCCTCCAGGTGAAAATGGCATAACGGTAATGAAACCTATGGCGGGTACACTTGCTGAGCTGCCACAAGCTTCGCTGAACAACCTGCTTAAGGATGTAGGGCTGCCAGATACGAAAGGGAACCGGGAACTGTTACTTGCCATGCAGCGTAGCGGATTGCCGCTAACGAAGGATAACGTGGTTATGGTTCAAAATATGATGACAGCCAAACCCGCACAGATACCTGTGGAAGAATGGGTGCAGGCGACAGGAATTGCTTTTCAGCGTGGTCTTCCGGTTACGGCGGAAACGGTAAAAGGATTACATCAGACGGTGTTTGGCCCCCCTCTGCATCAGTTGTTAAGCGGGTTGGCTGATCAGCTGGAAACGATGCTGGCACAAACAACAGGTAAACCAGTAATGAATGGAGAACAATCTGCTGCGATGAAACCGGGTATTGTGGCTGGTGTACCTGTCGTGCTGAATGGAGCACAGGTGGAAGAAGGATTGATTGCATCAGGCAATGGTCGTCAGGTACCTGGAGCAGGATCACCTACTTTGTCGGGACAGCAAGGACAGACAGCATTGGCAGGAGCTATCTCCATGGCTGATGGTGGGGCAGAGGATGCGAGTACTGCGGTCAAAGGAAACCTGCAGACCGGCGGAGGCACAGTAAATGCTGAAGCCGGACCAAAGGCACTTGCCAGCAACGTTGAAACGGCTGGCAAAGGTGGCACGGGTATTCCGTCTGGAACGGGAATACCTGGAGAGAGCGCGCGCGGAACTGACGCGGGGCAAGCCGGGAGCCGCCCGGGTACACCAGGGGCGGCTGCAGAATCTCAGGCTGGCCGTGTAAATGCAGGCCAGCCTGAGGCAGGCGCGGCCGGGCGGACTGACGGCCGCGCTGAAACGCCTGCTGCTGCGGGGACTCCGTCCGCAGCAGGCCAGGCGGCGCCTGCAGCGCCTACGGCAGCGCAGCTGGCGCCCAAGCTGCTGGCGCTGCTGGACGCCCTGCGCAGCGCGTCCACTGCCGCACCGGCACAGCCTGGTGCGGCCGCGGCTGCCGGAGGCGTGCCGCAGCCGTTGCCAGCCGGCGCTGATGCGCCGCCGGCTGGTGGTCGTGCCGCAGCACCTGCGGGAGCTGCGGCAGTGCCCGCGCCTGTCACCCACGAGGGAGACCCGTGGGTGGGGCGCGTGCTGAAGCTGCTCGGTGCGGAGCACGAGCAGCAGGCCGTTCACGGCGCGGCTGCGCAGCCGCGCGTGGGAGATGTGGCGAGTCCGGCGAATGCGGACACGCTGAAGGGCTTGCTGCTGCAGCTTGCCAGCAGCGATGGTGCACCGGCGGCACTCAAGGATGCCGCCGGACAAGCGGTGCAATATCTGACAGGTCAGCAGTTATTGTTAACGACCGATCGCAGTGCTACGTTTGCACAGATGCACTGGTTTATTCCAATCACCGGACCGGACGGGGAAGAAACAGCTTCCGTTCAGATCCAGTCACGCCGGGGTCAACGCGGGGAGCTGGATGCGTCCAATTGCCGTCTGTGGTTTGATCTCGACATGAAAAGTCTCGGACCTACGCTGGTTGATGTACATGTGGTTAACAACATTGTCAGTCTGCGTGTCTTGAATGATCGCGAAGGGATGGGGCCGCTTCTGGAAAGTGGCCGAGAGGTCATCCATCAGGCTCTAGACAAGCTTGGGTATCAATTGCTCACCTTCAAGGCGGAGCCGTGGCCAGTGGGCCAGGAACCGGGCGCGGAACGCAAAATGTCAGCCTCGGACTATAGTCCTGAACGATACAAAGGGGTGGACTTGAAAGTATGAAAGACGAGTCGTCACAACCGGATCTGCTCTCCAAAAAGGCGGTTGCCCTAAAATATGTCCCTGGAGAGAGTGAAGCACCCGTTGTTGTAGCCAAAGGCCGCGGCAAAGTGGCAGAAGCCATTCTGGATAAAGCCAAGGAAAACGGAGTGGCTGTTCAGGAGGATGCAGCTCTTGTGGAAGTGCTCTCCAAGTTGGATCTGGATGAACAGATTCCGGCAGAACTGTATCAACTGGTAGCAGAGGTTCTGACGTATGTCTACCGTGCAGATCGACTGGCTTCGGGACGTGGGGAAGATGAGTCATGGTAGAACGTAAATCGGGCCAGGAACCTGGAATGAAGCTCACACGACAGCAGAAAGGCCGATCAGGTGAAGAGGCCGCCTGTCGTTGGCTACGAGAGAATGATTATCGGATCATTAGACAGAACTGGCGTTGCCGTAGTGGTGAGATTGATATCATTGCTTCCTGCGAGGGCCTGATTGTCTTTGTAGAAGTAAGAAGCAGAAGTGGAGCCGCTCAGTACGGTACACCTCAGGAATCGGTCGATATGCGTAAAATGCAGCAGGTACGTTCAACCGCATCCGTATATTTGCAAATGACGGGAGAGGCAGACCTTCAGATCCGTTTTGATGTAATCGCCGTGATGCTTAATCAAACAGGTGATGTTGTCTCAGTGGATCACATTGTCAATGCTTTTTGAGATCTACATCATGGCTGTCAACTTCGAGTAATTAAAGATACAAAATGTATCTTATATGTTTCAGAGAATCCTTTTTGTTTGTAAATAGGTGTAATTGAAGCCGCACTTCCTTTGTTCAAAGGATATGCGGTTTTTTTGTTTAGGGAAAATAGAGTTCGAACACAAAAAGGATAAGTTAATATCTATGTCATAATATTTCAAAAAAAATATTAGATACAAAATGTATCATTTGTATTAAAATAAAAATGTTGAAATAAAAAGAGAGGTTGGTGGGATGTATGGAAGAGCTTCAGAATACTACTTCGAACAACGCAGTGAAAAGAGTATGGGAGTGTCCTCGGATGGAAGTACTGGATATCAGCCAGACCATGAACGGCGGGCAGGGAATTTGGCAATATGTCTGGGACGGGGAATTCTGGAAGCTTGAACTTATGGTCAGTTAAAGAGGGGTATTTGATCCATTAAAAAAAAATGGTGAGGTGTAGTGAGAAGATGCATACAAGTATCAAATGGATGATTCGACTATGTGCACTATCTTTATGTTTCATTTTGTATGGAATCATGTATTCCGGAGTTTCTTATGCTGCTGAATCTGACAATGCGGTTAGTGTGTCAGGTAAAGTGATTGATCGTCAGGGATTGCCTGTCAAGGACGCCACAGTCAAGTATTGGCTTGATTATGGGAATAAGGAACACAGCGTGGAGACAGATGAGAGTGGGAATTATCGTATTATTGAATCCGTTGAGAACTATACTGTATTTACCTTTTCAGTTGAAGCAGAGGGGTATGTGCCGTATCGACATCACACTTACTATAGTTTAAGGGGTGGAGAGCAAAAACAGCTTGATTTTCATATTTATGAACCTTCCACGATTGTAGGAACAGTCAAAGATCAGGCAGGCAGACCTGTTCCAGATGCTCGTATAAAAGTAACAAGTGTCTTTGATCGTATAGTGAAAACTGATCAGCAAGGTCGATATGCGGTTACAGGAATTGATTACGCCTATAATCCGAACATTGCAATATGGGTAGATGCCGATGATTATATGCTATATGAACAGGATCGCTTGGGTGTCCGGGAGGGGGGAACCATGAGAAAGGATGTTGTTTTGGCAGAGGCGGCACACGTGCGTGGAAAAGTAATAGATGAAGCGGGCAATCCGATAACTGGTGCTAAAGTTTATGCTGGCGGTTCGGCAACGACAGATGCTCAAGGCGATTATTTTATAAAGCGCGTACCAACAGGGGCCAGAACGATAACGGGGGAAGCAGCAGGGTATTTAAAATCGAGCCTGAGCGTTACTCTCGTACAAGGAGATCGGAATACGTTTAATATCGTACTCAAGACGGATGCGGACATTACGCCGCCTGTAACCAAATACAGATTAGTTCCTTTAACAGATACAGTTAATGGGAAGCTATACATCAAAGGATTTACATTCAGACTACAGGCAACAGATGAAGTCAAAGGTTCAGGTGTGAAGACAACACAATATCGAATTAATGGGGGAGCATGGAAGATGTATGAAGGGCCCGTCAAGTTTTATGCCCCTGATGTCAAGGTGGTAGAGTACTATAGTACAGATGTTGCAGGTAATCAGGAGAAGTACAATAAAATGGACTTTGTTAATGGCACATTTGAAGGGAATGGCACGTTTGAAGGGGAGAGTTACGATTGATTACTCGTTGATATGATATGTGAATGTATAACATGTGAAAAAGACGGCTCTGACTTGATGATCCCTCGTGGTGAATCAAGATTCAGAGTCGTCTTTTCTATTCGTAATGACCTTAACGGTAATGACCTCTGCCGCCCCTTTGAAACTCGTGATCAGATGGGTGTATAATCAAGAAGGTAAACTGGAATTTATTTTTTTATTTCATAAAGGAATTTCAGATCCGTTTTGATGTAATTGTCGTGATGCTTGATCAAGCGGGAGAGATTGTCTCGGTAAATCATATTGTTAATGCATTTTAAGGTGTACGCTAAAATTTTTAATGTATTGAAAGTTACGAAACGTATCTTTTCGGTGTGACTCTATAGCTCTTCTCAAAGTACAAGTTTAATTGTGTTTTTTCATGCATCCAATTTTGTTTTGTAAGCAGTCGGATCTAAAGCCGCCGTTCCTCTCTACACAGGAACGGCGGCTTTTTTTTTGATTCAACTAAAGAAAGCACAAAACTAATCATATAGCAACAAAATAAAATCAGTCTATTTCAGAATTTTAGATACAAATTGTATCATTTATAATAAAATAAGAACGTAGAAAAATTAAAGAGAGGTTGGTGGGATGTATGGAAGAGCTTCAGAATACTTCGAACAACACAGTAAGAGTCTGGGAGTGTCCTCGGATGGAAGTACTGGATGTTAGCCAGACCATGAATGGTGGGCAGGGTATTTGGCAATATGTTTGGGATGGAGAATTTTGGAAGCTTGAATTACTTGTGAGCTAGAAAAAGAACGAATTAAAGAATTAAACAATCTTACTAACTAATTTGGATGAGGAGAGGTTTTAGTTATGTCTATTCGTTCCCCATGGATAGCTCGTTTTATAGTGTTTTTTTTAGTTTCTGTTTTGTTTAGTGTAATGCACACTGGAACTGTCAGTGCAGCCAAAGAAAACGATACTTTTAAGTTATCGAGTCGTGACCAGAGTCGGCCCTCTGGTTTTGTAGGAAAAGTTATTAGTGAAGGAATGAATGTGAAAAATGCAAAGATATCGTATGAATTACATCATTATGGTGATGGTGCTGAACAACAGTCTGGGAGTGTAGTTAGTGATGAAAATGGAAATTATCGTATTGACGTGGTACTCCCCAACTCAAAAGATTATTTCACAATGGATTTTACTGTAGAGGCAGAAGGTTATCTGTTATACAATCATAGAGGTAGTGAGTCTTTAGAAGCGGACAAAGTAAGAACCGTTAATTTTTATATTTATGAACCATCAACAATTGTGGGCACAGTCACAGATAAGGAAGGAAAGCCTGTGGCTGACGCGTTAGTTTCAGTAACCGCTTTGTACGGCAAGCCCGTAAAAACAAATCAAAGAGGCATATATATGGTAACAGGCATTGATTTTGAATATCCAAACATTGCAATCAAGGTAGATTCTGCAGATTATATGATTTATGAACAAGATCGGTTAGAACTTTGGGCGGGAGAAACCATAAAATGGGATGTTGTTTTGACAGAAGCAGCACACGTACGGGGAAAGGTTGTAGATGAGGCAGGCAATCCAGTAATTGGAGCTAAAGTTAATGTCGGAGGTTCGGCAATAACAGATGCTCAGGGCAATTATTTTATTAAGCGTGTATCTACAACGAACAGAACTCTCAGCGCTGAAGCTACGGGATATATCAAGTATAACTTGAGTGTCGATTTGGTTCATGGAGATCGAAATTCATATGATATCGTACTTATTAGTGATACCGACAGAACCCCACCAGTAACCAAGTACAGATTAGTTCCGATTACAGACACCTTAAATGGAAAGACATACATTAAAGGGTTTACATTCAGACTTCAGGCTTCGGACGAAGTAAACGGGTCAGGCATAAAGGTAACAGAATATCGAATAAATGGGGGAAAATGGAATAACTATGAAGGACCCATCAAGTTTTATGCCCCTGATGTCAAGTTAGTTGAATACTTTAGTACAGATGTTGCAGGTAACCAGGAGAAGTACAATAAAATGGACTTTGTTAAAGGTACATTTGAAGGAGCAGGTTCATATTGATTCATCATTGATGTGATATTCTGTATTTTATAAGATTCTAATTTAATTAGACGGCTCCGACTGGGTGATCGCCCTTGGTGAATCAGGTATCGGAGTCGTTTTTCCTATATACATACG
Source organism: Paenibacillus sp. Negev47 (assembly GCF_058313655.1). Taxonomy (NCBI): domain Bacteria; kingdom Bacillati; phylum Bacillota; class Bacilli; order Caryophanales; family Paenibacillaceae; genus Paenibacillus; species Paenibacillus sp. Negev47. The sequence continues at coordinate 4,349,760 of NZ_CM177754.1, read as the reverse complement.
ACTGAAGTGTTATCAGCAATTATCCTGTCTTTGAATCTTCTGAACAGAAGAGTGTATAATCAAGAATGTAATCGTTGTGTCTTTTGATTTATTACCAATACATTGTACTAGGCCACGAATCACTAATGCGGTTGCAAATGATTTTATAACTAGGGAGGTACGGCCGATGAGTAAAGCTACGAAAACAACGAATGAAGTCAGAAATGCGATTCAAAATCGTCGCACGGTGAAAAAATTCAAAAAAGAAGCTGTTCCTACACAGCAGATTATAGAGTTGCTGGATACGGCAGTCTGGGCTCCTAACCATAAATTGCGCGAACCATGGAGATTTTTGTTGTTTACCGGGAATGGACGGGAGAAATTGGCCGAGGCTATTGATGCAGAAATGGGAGAAGACAACAAATTCTCAGCCAATATTTTGCAGGTTCCATCCGTTATGCTTGTCGTTCTGGAGGAAGATCCAAGACAGAATATATGGGACGAAGACTTCGCTGCGGTAAGTGCGTTGGTTCAGAACTTCATGCTTGCAGCGTGGAGTGAAGACATAGGGACGTTCTGGGTGACCAAGCCATTTTTGTACGCTCCCAAGTTCCGCAAACCTCTTGGAATAGAGGCGGGTGAGAAGATTGTAGGCATGATTTATATGGGATACCCCGATGTTATTCCTTCAGCCAAAGAACGTACACCAGCCAAGGACAAACTGACTCTTTTCGAATAATATAAAATGGTAAAACGCAGCTACACACGAGCTCCATATGTTTCAGGAAAATCTACGTACAAGTACCTTTCTTCACAGAAGAGAGGGGCTTGTACGTTTTTTTGCCATGTTGGCGCATCTGTCTGTAGAATCTCATGAAATATCCTTACATCCTTCTCGACTTTTAATCTGATGTCTACAGGTTTGTGCGTATTTCACTGCCTTTCGGCAAGCTGGACTGTTCTTCCTCCAGCTTCAAAATAAATTAAGATCCAGTTGACGATACTGTATAGCTTCAGCTACATGAGCTGTCACGATTTCACCATCATGATCCAGATCGGCAATCGTCTGTGCCATCTTGATAATGCGATCATGTGCACGCATGCTCAGGTTCAACGTTTGCAGTGTTTGCTCTAACAGTTGCTCTGCCTCTTGAGGGAGTTGGATTGAACGTCGCAAAAGCTTGCCCGAAAGCTGGCTATTCCAACGAACCGAACTTTGAGCATAACGTGCAGCCTGAATTTGATGAGCATGAATGACTTTTCTCTGCATTTCCGCAGAGGAAGGTGAAGCTGCGGACTTGCGCCACTCGCCTGGCGGAGGAACCTCAACCTGAAGATCGATACGGTCCAGTAATGGTCCTGAAATTTTGGCTCGATACGCTGCAACACGAGCGGGGCTACATATGCAGCGCTGCTCCTCTGAATGAGCAGACAGATACCCGCAGGGACAGGGATTCATGGAACATGCCAGCATGAACTGGGCGGGGAAGGTGAATGCGGCCCGCGCCCGGCTAATCGTCACTGTACGATCCTCTAATGGCTGTCTTAATACCTCCAGCACTTGGCGCTGGAACTCAGGTAATTCATCCAGAAAGAGTATGCCTCGGTGAGCAAGACTCACTTCACCCGGTTTCGGGATACCGCCGCCTCCAATCAGACCAGAGGTAGATATCGTGTGATGCGGGGAGCGAAAAGGTCTGTCTGCAATCAGGCCTTGTGGCGCTTCTTTCAATTTGCCTGCAGCACTTAATACTTTGGTTACTTCCAGCGCTTCATCTTCTGACAAAGGGGGAAGGATGGTAGGCAATCGTTTGATTAACATCGTTTTACCCGTGCCCGGTGGCCCAACGAGCAATATATTATGCATGCCAGCTGCAGCAATCATAAGCGCGCGTTTTACATGGTGCTGCCCGAGAACATCACTGTAGTCATCTGTAAATAACGAAGTCTGTCCCGGCCTTTTATCTTGCATCCTCTGTGACCTATCTGTTATAGAAGCAGTGAGGTGAGCATAGTTTTTTAACACAATTGGTCCTGCATTGGCTTTATTTGGTATTCCAACCGGACTCGTAGATTGATCTGAATTTTCCGGCGCGATATCCTGTAAATGACGAACACCAAATACCTGAATACCTCGAATCAGAGACGCTTCCTCCACGTTATCCAAAGGAAGGAGAACGGACGTAAAGCCTTGTCGTTTGGCCAAATCCACCATGGATAAAATGCCTGGCACTGACCTGATCGAACCGTCCAACGCCAGTTCGCCAACCACTAATGTCCGTTCGTGGGGAGGAAGTACAAGCTGGCCGCTTGTCATAAGTAATCCAATAGCAATGGCGAGATCAAAGGAAGATCCTTCCTTGCGCAGATCAGCGGGGGCCAGGTTGATTGTAATCCGCTGTAAAGGATACTGATATCCACAGTTTTTAATAGCAGCACGAACACGTTCTACGGCCTCACGAATGGCTGAATCCGGTAACCCGATGATAGACGTTTGTGGCAGACCATTGGATAGATCCGTTTCCACCTCGATTAGAACGCCATCAATTCCATACAAACACGCACTGTGCAATTTCCCGTACATAACAAAGAAACACCTCACTCGATTCTTGACTCCGCATAATACGGGCCAGTCTACGAATTAAGGTGCTTCCTCAGCTTCTAATAAGCATTTTATATAAAAGGAATCATGCAGTCAACCTGTCATTATCGATGTAGTAATTATGTATGATCCCTGAATTTTTATTTTAAAAAGAAATCAGTTAAGTAACTTTTGTGAGAATGGCATCGTATAAACTTGCTTTATGGTTAAGAGATTTTGACATGTGAAGCCGTAAATCTATTCTTCAATGGATCTTTTGATTATTGCTATTGCATCCTGAGCATATGGTAATGTCCATCTGCCTATATTGTATTGTATGCAATCTAATTTAACATAATTAAATTGAAAGGTAAAATCATTTGTGCTCAATTATTCTGTTTTTTTTCTATTTTGTGATAATATAGATTTATAGTTCCTGTGTTATAAGGAATAGAATGCACAATAGGCAGGTGAGAAAGACATATGCAGACTGACAGTTTGAATCTGGATAACCAATTATGCTTTGCCATATATGCTTGTTCACGTGAGATTACGAAGATGTACCAGCCTTATCTGGAGGTGCTCGGCGTAACGTATTCACAGTATCTGGTTCTGATGGTATTGTGGGAACGTGAAGAATGCACGGTTAAGGAGATCGGGGAGGCGCTATACCTTGATTCGGGAACATTGACACCACTTCTCAAACGTTTGCAGTCAGCAGGACATATTAATCGCGAACGCTCGGCTCAGGATGAACGAAAAGTATTAATTACACTAACCGACTCCGGTCGTGAGCTGCGAAATAAGGCATTGTCCATACCTGCATCCATCCAGGGAGACGCGTGTTTGAATAGCACCGAGTTTGAAGCTTTGCTGGGTCAGTTCAAAGGATTACTGGAAAAAGTCCACGAAACTAATACTAACGCTGCCAAAAAATAATAATGTAACTTTGCATCGTAGAAACCTTGGCTTTTAGCTGAGGTTTTTTCCATATATACCCAAACATTCACAATATGGGATCATACTCATATCAAAATACTGTCTATTAACCATTAATTTTTTAAGGAAAGCGTTTTAAAAACGTGTTACAATGAATTGGGTTTAAGTGAAAATAGTCAACATTTGTCTTTTGTTAGTCTACCAACCCGCCTTGTTGCAGTCATGTTGATAGGAGGATTCGAGAATGAATATCCATGAATATCAAGGAAAAGAAGTACTGAAACAGTATGGAGTTACCGTTCCAAATGGAAAGGTTGCTTATACAGTCGATGAAGCGGTTGCGGCCGCAGAGGCACTGGGCAGTCCGGTGACTGTAGTTAAAGCGCAAATTCACGCAGGTGGCCGGGGTAAAGCCGGCGGTGTAAAAGTGGCGAAGAGCACGGAAGAAGTTCGTGCCTATGCTTCCGAAATTCTCGGTAAAGTATTGGTGACACACCAGACTGGACCAGAAGGTAAAGAAGTGAAACGTCTTCTGATTGAAGAAGGATGCGATATCCGCAAAGAGTATTATGTGGGTGTTGTTGTGGACCGTGCCACAGGCCGTGTAGTTATGATGGCTTCCGAAGAAGGCGGTACTGAGATTGAAGAAGTAGCTGAAGCTACACCTGAGAAAATTTTCAAAGAAATCATTGACCCTGCTATTGGGTTGCAAGTGTTCCAGGCGCGTAAACTGGCTTACAGCATTCAGATTCCTAACGAACTGGTGAATAAAGCTGTTAAGTTCATGCTCGCGTTGTACACAGCTTTTGTCGAAAAAGATTGCTCCATTGCCGAGATCAATCCTCTCGTTGTTACCGGAGATGGAAACGTTATCGCACTGGACGCGAAGTTGAACTTTGACTCCAACGCCCTGTTCCGTCACAAAGACATTTTGGAACTGCGTGACCTGGATGAAGAGGATGAAAAAGAAATCGAAGCTTCCAAATACGACCTCAGCTACATAGCACTTGATGGCAACATCGGCTGTATGGTCAATGGTGCGGGACTTGCGATGGCGACGATGGATATTATCAAATACTACGGTGGAGACCCCGCAAACTTCCTTGACGTAGGGGGCGGTGCAACAACGGAGAAGGTGACTGAAGCATTTAAGATCATTTTGTCTGATGCTAAAGTAGCCGGGATCTTTGTTAACATTTTCGGTGGCATTATGCGCTGTGATGTTATCGCCAACGGTGTTGTTGAAGCAGCGAAGCAGCTTGGTCTGACCAAACCGCTGGTTGTTCGTCTTGAAGGAACTAACGTGGAGCTTGGTAAACGTATTCTGGGTGAATCTGGCCTGAATATTGTTCCTGCCGATTCCATGGCCGATGGTGCACAGAAAATTGTTGCCCTCGTAAAATAAGTTCATTCCTTAGTACCGGAGCTGTCCGGGAACTGAAAAATAACCGTAAGGATGTGAAGCAACGTGAGTATTTTGATTGATAAAAATACAAAAGTCATTACGCAAGGCATTACGGGTTCAACGGGAATGTTCCACACGAAGGGCGCATTGGACTACGGAACCCAGATGGTAGGCGGAGTTACACCGGGTAAGGGCGGAACCAATGTGGATATCACGCTGGAAGACGGTACAGTAGCCAGCCTGCCGGTGTTCAACACTGTGCAGGAAGCGAAGGAAGCTACAGGCGCAACAGCGAGCGTCATTTACGTTCCTCCGGCATTTGCAGCAGATTCCATTATGGAAGCTGTTGACGCAGAGCTGGACCTCGTAATCTGTATTACAGAAGGTATTCCGGTTCTAGACATGATCAAGGTTGACCGCTTCATGGAAGGTAAAGATACCGTCCTGATCGGACCGAACTGTCCAGGTGTCATTACACCAGGCGAATGTAAAATTGGTATCATGCCTGGTTATATCCATATGGCAGGGCATGTGGGCGTTGTTTCGCGTAGTGGTACACTAACGTATGAAGCCGTTCATCAACTGACAACTCGTGGCATTGGACAATCTTCTGCGGTTGGAATCGGGGGAGACCCTGTAAAAGGTTCCGAATTCATTGATATCCTGAAGCGGTTCAATGAAGACCCACAGACTCATGCGGTCATTATGATTGGTGAGATCGGTGGTACTGCTGAAGAGGATGCTGCAGATTGGGTACGTGAGAACATGACCAAACCGGTTGTTGGCTTTATCGGTGGCGTTACAGCGCCTCCAGGCAAACGGATGGGCCATGCTGGCGCTATTATCTCTGGCGGTAAAGGTACAGCCAAAGAGAAAATTGCGAAGCTGGAATCATGTGGAATCAAAGTTGCACCAACGCCTGCTGAGATGGGTTCGACTTTGGTGAGTGTACTTGAGGAACGTGGTATTTTGAATTTGTGCACGACACATTAATTCTTTTTCGTTATAATAGAAGAAACGGCTCGGAAATGATCTATTTCTGGTAGACCGACTATTATGGTTACGGAAAAGGTAAGCAACCTTTTGTCCTTAAACAGGGCGAAGGGTTGCTTTTTTGCGTTTATTTAACGTGAAAAGGGAGAGGAATTGTCCCTCATCTGCGTAAACGCTTGCATTCCGTGGTCACTTAACACACAATATGAGGGAAGATATCTTCCCGCTCTGGGAGGCATATGGTATGGAAGAAAGATGGATCTTGTTTGGTTTGCATGAGATGGAGGGCATTGGCAAGAAAACAATCTCGAAACTGATTTTGGGACAACATGAATTGCCCGATCTCTTGAATTATGGGGAAGGCGACTGGGTCGCAGCAGGCTTGCGCAAAGATCAGGCTGCACGTTTGACTAGTCATTTTACTATCGACTGGATAGAGAGTAAAAGAGAACACGTTTACAATCAGGGGATAGAGGTTATTACTTATCTGGATCAGAATTATCCCATATTAATGAAGGAAACCGTTCAACCTCCTTGGGTAATGTATGCTCGCGGGGATGTTAGTTTGCTACACAACTCGTCTATTGCAATGGTAGGAACTCGTATGCCGACCGTGTATGGGCGCAAAGTTGGAGAGAAGCTGGCAGAGCAATTATGCAGTGCAGGACTGACGATCGTAAGTGGGCTTGCCCGAGGTATTGATAGTGTATGTCATGAGGCAGTATTACGTGCCAAAGGAAAAACCATTGCCGTATTCGGAACAGGGATCGATAATATATACCCACCCGAAAATACTAGCCTTGCCGAGAGAATCGCTGAGACGGGTTTGCTTTTATCGGAATATCCACCCGGTACGCGTGCCCGTCAAGGACTATTTCCGGAACGGAATCGAATTATTGCCGGCCTAACGTTGGGAACACTGGTCGTAGAGGCTGACATTCGCAGTGGTTCACTCATTACAGCAGATGCTGCTCTTGAAGCAGGCAGGGATGTATTTGCCGTCCCTGGACCTATTACATCGCCGAAGAGTCGGGGAGCACACAACCTTATCCGTCAAGGTGCCAAATTGGTGACTTGTGGAGCAGACATTTTGGAAGAGTATCGTTTGGACTTGCCAAATGCAGAACAACTTCCTTACAATAGAGGACGTTCGACAGAAACACCTGAACCTTCCGGGCGAGGGATATTCGCTGAGGTGAAGCTCTCTCCAGATGAACAACGCGTGATTTATCTGTTGGAACAGGGAGAACAATCATTGGATCAACTGGTTGAACTGCTTGGTTGGGATTTTGGACATTTGCATTCAGTTCTGTTATCTTTAATCATAAAAAAGCAGATTAGCCAATTACCAGGCACTAAATACGCGAGGGTATGACGATGCTTCAACCTACGCAGTGTGTGGAAATATATAATTAGCAGAAGTTATTAACTATGCATAAGCTTACAGAAACAGTTTCATGAGAGTTTCATGACTGAGAGGAGGATGAACCTATGGCGGATGCACTCGTAATCGTGGAGTCGCCCTCAAAGGCGAAGACGATAGGCAAATATTTAGGCAGCAAGTTCATCGTGAAAGCTTCGATGGGACATGTTCGCGATTTGCCAAAGAGTCAGATCGGCGTTGAGGTGGAGAATGATTTTAATCCGAAATATATTACGATCCGCGGCAAAGGTTCAATTTTGAAAGAACTGAAGGATGCACGAAAGAAAGTGAAAAAAGTGTATCTCGCAGCTGACCCGGATCGCGAAGGTGAGGCTATCGCATGGCATTTGGCCCATGCCCTTGAATTGGACGATACGGCAGATTGCCGGGTTGTATTTAATGAAATTACAAAACAGGCGGTCAAAGATGCGTTCAAAACGCCGCGGAAAATCAATATGGATTTGGTCAACGCGCAGCAGGCAAGACGTATTCTGGATCGACTCGTTGGATATAAGATTAGTCCATTATTATGGAAAAAAGTGAAAAAAGGCTTGTCGGCAGGCCGGGTTCAATCCGTGGCTGTCAAAATCATTATAGATCGTGAAAATGAAATTGATGATTTTGAACCGGAAGAATATTGGAGCATTACCGCGAAACTGACAGCAGACGGCAATCCGTTTGAAGCCAAGTTTCATAAACTGAACGGTGCCAAAACAGAACTGGGCAGTGAAGCCGAAGTACAAGCGATCCTGAAACAGATCGAAGATGCGGACTTTACGATCAAGGAAGTCAAAGAGAAGGAACGCAGTCGGAACCCTTCCGCACCGTTTACGACAAGTTCTCTGCAACAGGAAGCAGCGCGTAAATTGAATTTCAGAGCTTCCAAGACGATGTCGGTCGCACAACAACTGTACGAAGGTGTAGACCTTGGAAAAGAAGGCACAGTAGGTCTCATCACGTATATGCGTACAGACTCCACACGAATTGCGGCATCTGCACAAGAGGAAGCCAAAGAATATATCGTTGGTAAGTATGGTGAGCCATTTGCACCGGAGACACCACGTAACTATTCCAAAAAAGCAGCTAATGCTCAGGATGCGCATGAAGCGATTCGTCCGACTTCAATTCTACGGGATCCTGATTCAATCAAATCATTCATGAGTCGCGATCAGTTCCGGTTGTATAAACTGGTATGGGAACGTTTTGTAGCGAGCCAGATGTCTTCGGCTATCCTGGATACGCTCTCTGTAGATATTGCTGCGGGGGACACGATTTTCCGTGCAGCAGGTTCGAAGGTTCGATTCCAAGGTTTCATGAAGGTGTATGTTGAAGGAAACGACGATGGTACAACCGAAGAAGATCGTCTGCTGCCTCCGCTGAAAAGTGGAGATGTGCTTGATAAGCAGGAGATTGAGCCGAAACAACATTTCACCCAACCGCCACCACGATATACGGAGGCTAGGCTGGTTAAGACACTTGAGGAACTGGGTATAGGGCGTCCGAGTACATATGCGCCAACACTGGAGACTATTCAGAAGCGCGGATATGTTGCAATTGAGGAAAAGAAATTCATGCCGACCGAGCTGGGTGAACTGGTCATCGAACAGATGGAAGAGTTTTTCCCGGAAATCCTGAATGTAGAGTTTACCGCGAACATGGAAGGTGATCTTGACCATGTGGAGGAAGGTTCGGAGGATTGGGTCAAAGTACTCACAGAATTCTACGAATCTTTTGAGAAACGGCTTGAGTTTGCAGAAGAAGAAATGAAAGAAATCGAGATTGAAGACGAAGTATCGGATGAGATCTGTGAGAAGTGCGGCAAACCGCTTGTTTATAAACTCGGACGTTTTGGCAAGTTTCTTGCTTGCTCCGGCTTCCCTGATTGCCGGAATACCAAACCGATTATCAAGGATATCGGCGTAACTTGTCCGAAGTGTAAGGAAGGTCATGTTGTTGAGCGTCGCAGCAAAAAAGGACGTATTTTCTACGGTTGTGACAAATATCCTGAATGTGATTTTGTCTCATGGGACAGACCTTCAGCCAAACCATGTCCTAGTTGCGGATCATTAATGATTGAGAAGCGGAACAAAAAGGGAGCACGATTGCAGTGTACATCATGTGATCATCAGGAGCCGGTGGATGAACCGGATGACGAATCAGCGGAATAGTATATATGTGAATCAATTTTAGTGAGTTATGAAATTGTTTTATGGAGGTAAAAGATTTTGACAAATGAACAACAAGTAACGGTTATTGGTGCCGGGCTGGCAGGGACAGAGGCTGCCTGGCAGATCGCAAGTCGCGGCGTACGCGTGAAATTATACGAGATGAGACCTGTGGTGAAAACACCAGCTCATCATACAGATAAATTTGCTGAACTGGTATGTAGCAACTCGTTGCGTGCGAACGGGTTGACGAATGCAGTAGGTGTGTTAAAAGAAGAAATGAGAATGCTCAATTCTCTCGTACTGTCTGCAGCAGACAAGCATGCAGTTCCAGCAGGTGGAGCACTTGCTGTGGACCGGGATGGCTTCTCAGGTGAGATTACGTCTACGTTGCATCAGCATCCGCTCATCGAAGTGGTGAATGAAGAACTGACTTCCTTGCCGGAAGATGGCATCGTTGTTGTGGCAACGGGTCCGCTGACTTCACCGGCATTGTCTGAGCAAATCAAGGCACTAATGGGTGAAGAATATTTCTACTTCTATGATGCAGCAGCACCGATCATTGAAAAAGATTCAATTGATATGAACAAGGTGTATCTGGCCTCCCGTTATGACAAGGGCGAAGCAGCATATCTGAACTGTCCGATGACAGAAGAAGAGTTTGATGTCTTTTATGAAGCGCTCATTACTGCTGAGGTTGCTCAATTAAAAGAGTTTGAGAAAGAAATCTACTTTGAAGGCTGTATGCCCATCGAAGTGATGATGAAACGTGGGAAACAGACGGCTCTGTTTGGTCCTATGAAACCAGTAGGTCTGGTTAACCCGCATACAGGAGAGTTGCCACATGCTGTTGTACAGCTTAGACAGGACAACGCAGCCGGAACCCTGTATAACCTGGTTGGCTTCCAGACGCATCTGAAATGGGGAGAACAAAAACGTGTCTTTTCCCTTATTCCTGGACTTGAAAATGCAGAATTTGTCCGTTATGGCGTAATGCATCGCAATACATTTATTAATTCTCCTAAACTGCTTCGTCCGACGTATCAGTTTAAAGAGCGTCCAAACCTGTTTTTTGCAGGCCAGATGACGGGTGTAGAAGGATATGTAGAATCTGCTGCATCGGGGCTTATTGCCGGTATGAACGCAGCCAAAGCAGCTCTTGGGCAGGAAATGGTGATATTGCCGGTTGAAACAACACTTGGCAGTATGGCTCAGTATATTACAACAGCTGACTTCAAACACTTCCAGCCAATGAACGCAAACTTTGGTTTGTTGCCGAAGCTGGAAACGAAAATCCGTAACAAAAAGGAAAAAAATGAAGCTCTTGCACAGCGTGCCCTGGATGGTATCACTAGTTTTGCTGCGGCAGAAGGTCTAACTGTTCCGGAACGCGTATAAATTATTCGTGGGAGGAGGCTGATATCATGGATATGTCATTTCATGCTACAACGATCTGTGCTGTACGTCATAATGGTAAGGCGGCAATTGCTGGAGATGGTCAGGTGACCATGGGCCAGAGCGTCGTGATGAAAAATACAGCCAAGAAGGTAAGACGATTGTACCGCGGACAGGTTGTTGCCGGATTTGCCGGTTCTGTGGCGGATGCCATTACCTTGTTTGAGAAATTCGAAGGCAAGCTGGAGGAGCACCATGGTAACCTGCAGCGTGCTGCTGTAGAGCTTGCCAAGGATTGGCGTCAGGATCGGATCTTGCGCAAGCTTGAGGCGCTATTGATTGTGATGGACAAAACAGGCATGCTGCTCATCTCAGGCGGCGGCGAAATTATTGAGCCTGATGATGACGTTATCGCTATCGGATCAGGTGGGAACTTTGCCTTATCTGCTGCACGTGCATTGAAGCGTCATGCGGTGAACCTTGAAGCGAAGGACATTGCGCGCGAATCGCTTCAGATTGCCTCGGAGCTTTGTGTGTATACCAACAACAATATTATTGTAGAAGAGTTATAGGCCAAAGAAATCTCCCGTAGTGGAGCATGATTATGTAATCTGCTCCAGAACGTCTAGGGGATTCTTTGTCCTTGTACGGTAAAATAACTTCAGCATACTGGTAGGAGGGAAGCAATATGAATACTCAAGCGTTAACACCGAGACAGATTGTTGCAGAGCTTGACAAGTATATTGTAGGTCAAAAGAAAGCCAAAAAATCGGTAGCGGTAGCCCTTCGCAATCGTTATCGGCGTAGTCTTTTGCCTGAGCATACGCAGGACGACATTGTACCTAAAAATATCCTGATGATTGGACCTACCGGTGTGGGGAAAACGGAAATTGCCCGTCGCCTTGCTAAACTGGTAGGAGCGCCATTTGTAAAAGTGGAAGCAACCAAATTCACTGAAGTAGGCTATGTTGGCCGTGACGTTGAATCGATGGTACGTGATCTGATTGAAACATCACTGCGGATGGTAAAACTGGAGCGGACTGAAAAAGTGAAGGACAAAGCTGAAGAAGCTGCCAATGAACGAATTGTACATATTCTGGCTCCCTCACAGTCCAAGTCCAAGAATCAGCGGAATCCCTTTGAGATGATCTTTGGTAATAATGGCAACAACGTTCAGGAACAGGATGAGCCAGAACCGGATACTGGGGTTGCCGAACGCCGCCGTAAGATCAAGTTCGATCTGTTGTCCGGCAAGTTGGAGGATGACATTATTGAAATTGATGTGGAGGACACTGCGCCTAACATGATGGACATGTTTGCTGGACAAGGCAATGATCAGATGGGCATGAACATGCAGGAGATGTTTGGCAGCCTCTTACCTCGTCGTACGAAAAAGCGTAAGCTCGCCATCAAAGAAGCGCGCAAAGTGTTGATCCAGGAAGAAGCAGGAAAATTGATCGATATGGATGATGTTACACAAGAGTCCATTCGTCGAGCAGAGCAGACAGGTATCATTTTCATAGATGAAATTGACAAGGTTGCCAGTCAAGGGCGTGGTAGTGGCCCTGATGTATCCCGTGAGGGTGTGCAACGTGACATTCTGCCTATCGTAGAGGGCTCTACAGTAATGACGAAGTATGGTCCTGTCAAAACGGATTATATTCTGTTTATGGCAGCTGGCGCATTCCACGTCGCCAAACCCTCTGATCTGATTCCTGAGCTTCAAGGGCGCTTCCCAATTCGTGTGGAACTAAGTAGTCTTACGCTGGAAGAGTTTGTATCCATTCTGACTGAGCCTCAAAATGCACTGACCAAGCAGTATGTTGATCTGCTGCGTACCGAAAATATTGAAATCGAGTTCTCGGATGACGCCATTCGTGAAATAGCCAAATTGGCTGAATCCGTCAATCAGAATACAGAAAATATAGGCGCACGTCGATTGCATACCATTCTTGAAAAGCTTCTGGAGGATTTATCCTTTGAGGCACCTGAGCTTACATTGGAACGTATGGTAATTACTCCGGAGTATGTCCGTGAGAAATTGAATGATATTGCACTTGATCGTGATTTGAGTCAGTATATCCTGTAACATAGGGCTGGCAATGTAATCGCTAAAAGGTCGTATGAATGAACGATATGCACTGGACAGTAGAGAACACTTACGAGATCGACGAAGGATAGTCATTCCTTAGACGAATCGCAAAAGGTTCTCTCTCCGACCGGTGACATATCGTTTATTTTTGTTACTATCTAAAGGATTTAGATGAGATAACCGATAAAAGACGTGTGGTTGTTATCTGGATCGACAAAACCTAGGACTTGTGCCGCATGTAAAGTGTGTTAAAACCTATCGGAGTGGTAGTTATTTCTAATTTTTTTATCCAGTCATTCCCATTAAAAGAATGTTTCTTATTCCAAGTCTGGGCATCGGTTTAGTTGACAGATTGGTAAATGTTGCGTAAATGCGCAAAAACAGAATTTGTAGAAAAGTGTGAAGTCACCAAATGTTTTCTGGGGATTAAAATACGTAAACCCTACTTAATTGTTAAGAAAGTGTTGTGTAGAAATGGTGAGAAATCTTAATTCGTGAAAGATAACTTGTCAATCGATTAATACACAGCTTCGTATGTATACCTATCATATAGTCACTAAACCCTTAATCTAACGGCAAAAAATTCTAACATTATCAACGATGAATATCTTGGAAATATACATAATTACGGGCATTATACAGTCCTGTCGAGACGAGAAAGGTTTTTTTTATTTTAAGAATGTTTAAGAACAATCAGGGAGAGTATTAACATACTTTTGTTTTGGGCCTGAACATTTACGAAAAAATTCATAATTTGCAGAAAATACACAAAAAGCCCTGTCTTTCAGAAAAGATAGGGCTTTTTTCTTATTGTAATATATCCCAAACTCGAAGAAACTTATGTTATACGACAACATCAGAGTTAATTCTACTTAAGTCCTAGAAAACCGTGTAAAAACGAATGTTTTTGTCGAAAAAACATAAGGATTTTCAAGGAAGAAGATTCAATCTTTTTCCATAACTTCTAAAGAGAGGAGGGAGATTGTGAATCTTTTAAACGATATTAGCTTTAAAAGATTGCAAGGTGCACTCGATGCGTCCAACATCAGACAGCGAACGATTGCTGACAACATCGCGAACGCCGATACCCCGTATTTCAAGCGCTCAGACGTTTCTTTTGAAGAGATGTTACAGGGGCAAATGAATGGAGAAATGCCTGTTCTTAGAGGTAAAGTAACTGATGCAAGGCATTTTGTCATAGGTCCTTCCTCTTCTGTACCAACGCCAGTAGTTAATATGGACCAGTCAACGTCCATGAATAACAACGAAAACAATGTCGATATAGACAGAGAAATGAGTCTTCTGGCGGAGAATCAGTTGCGTTACAACGCTTATATTCAACAAGTGAACGAACAAATTAAAATCATGCGTATTGGTGTGGAAGGGAGATAACTACATTGAACATTAGTAATAGTTTTAGTATCAGTGCATCAGCTTTGACGGCCCAACGGTTGCGGATGGACGTTATATCTTCCAACATTGCCAACGCAGAGACGACGCGCGCGAGCGTATCCAATGGTGAAGCTGTTCCTTACAAACGCAAAATGGTTGTGCTTGAACCGAACAAAACGTCATTTGGTACAATGCTCCAAAATCAAATGCGAGGTGGCAGTACGGGAGATGGTGTCAGAGTAACTGAGATTCGCGAGGATCAGTCACCATTGAAGCCTGTCTACGATCCTTCGCATCCGGATGCCAACGCAGAAGGATATGTATTTATGCCTAACGTGGACATTGCGAAAGAAATGGTCGACATGATCTCTGCTTCGCGTTCCTATGAGGCAAATGTAACAGCATTGAATTCAACCAAAGCAATGATCTCCAAAGCTTTGGAGATTGGAAGATAATCTGCTCTGAAATTAAAAACAAGAAATATGTAAACGAGATATGAAGGGGAGTGACATTAATGATTCAGAACAACATGTTTAGCACACAGGGCGTACAACCGCTACAGATGAAGAGTGCAACCGAAAGCAAGTCTTCTACACCAGCCGAAACCATTCAGAGCTTCGGTACATACTTACAGAACGCATTAGGGTCCGTCGCAGCACAGGAGACTCAATCGCATGAAATGTCGAATCAATTTTTGGTCGGCAAAGCGAACGTGGATCAGGTGATGATCGCTTCCGAACAGGCCTTGTTAAGCCTACAACTCACAACTCAAGTCCGAAACAAAGTGGTCGAAGCGTACCAGGAAATTATGCGAACGCAGTTATAAAATAATCTACTTGCGCTCAGGCAATAGCGCTGATCATTACAACAAGCAGCTGCGATGCTGCTCCTGATCGTAGACCTATGGAACGGCTAGGGTTGCGTAAGGACAGACTAAGCAAAGTTTCGGATGGGGTGACAGAGTGAATGAGAGAATCGCCCAGTACAGGGACAAGGGGTCCCAGTATTGGAATAGTTTCAGCAAAAAGCAAAAAGTATTATTTTTATCCACCTTCCTGTTTCTGATTTTGGCTGCAGTTGTTCTCACGATGCAATTGTCCAAGACCGAATATGAAGTTGCGTTCACAGACTTGAATGCAAGTGATTCAGCAGGCGTTATCAGTTATCTCGATTCATCTAGTATTCCATACAAATTAAGTTCAGATGGCAAGACGATATCCGTACCAAGCACGAGTGTTGCCATTGCAAAAGTGAATGTTGGATCACAAGGGATTATTCAGAATGGTTCACTGGGATATAAGTCATTCGAGGAATCATCATCCCCGATCGGGATGACGGATAAAGAGTTTGATGTAAAGTACAACAATGCTTTAAACGGAGAAGTTGAACAGTTGCTTCAGCGGATGCAAGGGATACAGGACGCTAAAGTGCTGGTCAATATGCCGAAGGATAATATTTTTGCTGGCTTAGAAGAACAGGATAAAGCATCTGCATCGGTAGCACTCCAGTTTAAACCGGGTTATCACCCAAATCAGGCAGCCGTAGATGGATACTTTAATTTGGTTAAGACCGCAATTCCTAATCTGCCTGTTGAGAACATCACAATAACAAACACGGATGAAGCAGAACTGATACCGACTGCCCGAGGTGGTAGCGGCGGGTTGTCTTCTGAAGTTCAAGAGAACATGGCATTACAGAAAAAGTTCGAAAACGATGTCCGCAATAACGTGAAGCAATTTCTTTCTCAGATTGTAGGCGAAGACAAAGTCAATGTTTTGGTAGCCTCCAAGCTTAATTTTGACAAAGAAACACGCAAAGAAAATCTAGTCACACCCGTTGATGTAGAGAACATGAAAGGCATCGAAATTAGTGTGCAGGAGATTCAGAAGAGTTACACCGGCGCAAGCAACCCAACAGGTGGTGTTGCAGGCACAGGGCAAGAGGAAGTTCCGGGTTATCCATCAGCTGATGCAGCAGGGAACTCCACTTCGGAAGAATCATCAAGTACGGTGAACTACGATGTTAATCGAATCGCCAAGGATATTATTTCTAGTCCGTATACTGTAAAAGATTTAACCATTAACGTGGCAGTTGAACCACCGAATGGAGAAACAGAATTACAGGGACCGGTTCAGGACGCAATTGAGAACATTTTGGTTAACATTGTTCGTGCTTCACTGGCAGACTCAGGCACTGTAATAAGTGACGCCGATCTGACAAAGAAAGTTTCAGTCATGTCACAAGGGTTCCAGACTGCCTCTGCAGACAATACGGGTTTCCAGCTTTCCTCAACGATGATGTGGGGCGGAGGAGCACTCATAGCAGCATTGATCGCAGCGGTTGTTATTTTGTTAGTACGCCGTCGCCGCAAACAAAACGAAGTAGAAGAAGAAGAAGAGATTCCTCTTCCAATAGCAACAGAGTTCCCGTCCATTACGCTGGACAGTGTAACGAACGAAAGTCAGGTGCGCAAACAATTGGAGAGTTTGGCCAAGAAAAAGCCAGACGAATTCGTCAATCTGCTGCGTACATGGCTGGCTGACGAATAGAGGTGAGCGCATTGGCAAAGGCAAGCAGTCAAGGTTTGACTGGCAGACAAAAAGCAGCAATATTGTTGATTACATTAGGTCCGGAAGTATCGGCTCAGATTTTCAAACATCTGCGTGACGAGGAGATCGAACAACTTACGTTGGAGATTGCCAACGTTCGCAAGGTTGATTCTTCTGAAAAGGACATGATCATGGCCGAGTTTCACCAGATCTGTCTGGCGCAGGAGTATATCTCTCAGGGCGGTATCAATTACGCCAGAGAAATCCTGGAGAAAGCTCTGGGTTCATCAAAAGCACTTGAAGTCATTAATCGTTTGACAGCTACGCTGCAAGTTAGACCATTTGACTTTGCGCGCAAAGCAGATCCAAATCAAATTTTGAACTTTATTCAGAATGAAAGCCCACAAACGATTGCCCTGGTTCTGTCTTACCTGCAATTCGAACAGGCAGCAGCGATTCTATCATCCTTGCCACAAGAGAAACAGGCAGATGTCGCTCGCAGGGTGGCTGTTATGGATAGTACTTCACCGGAAGTCATCTCTCAAGTGGAGCGGGTTCTGGAACAGAAACTATCTTCTACCGTAACGCAGGATTATACGAATGCGGGTGGTATTGAATCAATCGTTCAGATTCTGAACGGAGTCGATCGCGGTACAGAGCGTACCATTTTGGACTCGCTCGAGATTCAGGATCCGGAGCTTGCAGAGGAAATCAAAAAACGCATGTTTGTATTCGAAGATATCGTCAATGTGGATGATCGTTCGATTCAGCGCATTATTCGGGATATCGACAACGCAGATTTGCAGCTGGCACTCAAAGTGGCAAGCGAAGAAGTTCGGGATGCTGTGTTCCGGAATATGTCGAAACGGATGTCCGAGACATTCAAAGAAGAGATGGAATTCATGGGACCTGTGCGATTGCGTGATGTTGAGGAAGCTCAGACACGTATCGTAGGAACGATACGCAGATTGGAAGAAGCCGGGGAGATCATTATCGCACGCGGTGGAGGAGATGATATCATTGTCTAATTTGATTAAATCTTTCCAGTATGTACCGGTTGATGACCGTAAAAGACTTGAGAACCATCATCATTATGGTGGTGTCGAGGAGTCTGAAGCGGAATTAAATGGTGTGAGTGCTGAAGGTTCTGAAGCTGAAACGCTTCAAGCACGCGTGGACGAAGAAACACAACGTCTCACCGCAGAGATGCTGGAAGATGCCAAGGAGTTTGCAGAAAAGCAAGTACGTGAAGCTTCGGAAGAAGCAGAGCGCATGCTTCAAGAAGCCCGTGAACAGATCGATAGCTGGTGGCAGGAACAACGACAACAGGATGAACATCTGACCGAAGCACTTCGTTCACAAGGTTTCCAACAGGGTTTTGAAGAAGGCAAAGTACAAGCTGAACTGGATCTCCAGGTGCAGATCGAAAAGATGATGAATGAAGCCCAGGAAGTTCTTCAGGAGGCTTATGTAGCAAAAGATCAGATCATTCAGGAAGCGGAGCCGTTCCTTGTGGATCTCGCTTGTGGGATTGCCGAGAAAGTCATTGATAAGCAACTTACCATTGAACCCGATCATACCTTGGAACTGATTCGTCAAAGTTTGTCACGTAAACGGGAGCAGGGTTTGATCACACTTTGTGTGGCTCCTGATCAATTTGCATTTGTACAGGCAGCTCGCGAAGAATTATCCCTGTCCATTGACTCTCAAGCAGAATTGCAGATTTTGCCTGATTCCACGGTCAAAGACAAAGGATGTGTTATCCGTTCTTCGTTCGGAAGTGTAGATGCGAGAATTGATACACAGCTTGCTGAAATCAAAAAAGAACTGGTCCGCATAGCACTTGAGGATGAGGAGCGAAGAAATCAACATGAAGGTTCTTAGTTCACAGCGATATATGGAACATTTGCGGCAATTTGATCCCGTTCGCATTAACGGCAAAGTTACTCAGGTCATTGGTCTTATGGTTGAGTCAGAAGGGCCAGATGCAAGTATCGGTGACGTATGTTACATCTACCCTGGTAAATCGGCCAAGCCTCTACAGGCCGAAGTCGTTGGGTTTCGAGATAACAAAGTGCTGCTTATGCCACTGGGTGAACTTCAATCCATCGGTCCGGGTTGCGATGTAGTAGGTACTGGTAAACCACTCGGAGTTCAGGTAGGCTCCGAATTGCTCGGTAAAGTGCTGGACGGACTTGGGCAGCCGCTGGACGGTTCCCTTCTCCCATCCAGAATGCCGATGTACTCTACCTCCAATACACCAGTTAATCCAATGGATCGTCCGCGTGTACTTGAAACCATGGGTGTTGGTGTAAGAGCTATCGACGGATTGTTGACCGTAGGTAAGGGACAGCGTGTAGGTATTTTTGCCGGTTCTGGTGTTGGTAAGAGTACATTGATGGGCATGATTGCTCGCAATACAGCAGCAGATGTCAATGTCATCGCGCTTGTGGGTGAACGGGGACGTGAGGTTCGCGACTTTATCGAACGGGATCTGGGGCCAGAAGGATTGGAACGTTCCGTAGTTATTGTTGCAACGTCAGATCAGCCTGCCCTGATTCGTATCAAAGGAGCTGTTATCGCAACCACTATTGCAGAGTACTTCCGAGATCGTGGAATGAACGTGATGCTCATGATGGATTCGGTTACTCGATATGCGATGGCTCAAAGGGAAGTTGGTCTGGCTGTAGGTGAACCTCCGGCAATGAGAGGATATACTCCATCGGTATTTGCGAGTTTGCCCAAACTGCTTGAACGGGCAGGCACAGGGCCTACGGGTTCGATTACAGCCTTTTACACCGTTCTGGTTGATGGGGATGACATGAACGAACCAATCGCGGATGCGGTGAGGGGTATATTGGATGGCCACATTGTGTTAAACCGATCCATTGCGAATAAAGGTCATTTTCCGGCAATCGATGTACTAGCCAGTATAAGTCGTGTCATGAAGGATATTGCTCCCGAAGAGCAGCTGGAAGCCGTTAATAATATGAAGCGTTTGATGGCTGTGTACAAAGAGTCGGAGGATTTGATCAATATTGGAGCTTATCAGCGAGGCTCAAATGCAGCGATTGATGAATCAATAGACCAGATTGATAGTATATGGAACTTTACAAAGCAGAAAGTCGACGAGAAAGTCACCTTAAGTGAAGTGCAGGAACGTTTGATTCTTGAATTTGCAAGGAGATGAATGGTTAAGCGATGAAATTTCGGTATCATTTCCAGAAGGTTGTTGACCTGAAGAGTAATGAAAAAACACAGGCAGAGTGGATGTTATCCACAGCGATCGGAAAGCTTCAGACGGAGGAAGAGCATCTGATACAACTTCTGAACGATAGAAATAATCTGGTCGGGATTATCCAATCTGCTACGGAAAATACAGCGTCTGTAAATAGTCTGCAGGAGATGCAGCGATATGTACATCATCTTGACGAGTGCATTTCACGTAAAAACAATGATGTTAAACATGCTCAGGTCAATGTGCAACGGAATCAGACGTTTCTGAACGGTAAGATGGTTGATGAAAAAGTATGGCTTGGAGCGAGAGACAAGGCCAAGATCAAATTTCAGCAGGAGATGCTCCTCCGGGAACAGAACGATCTGGACGAGATGGCTACTGTACGCTTCGCTGCCAAAGCCGGACGCGCGAATTGATGTGAGCCGGACGCGAAGTTGTCTCGTGAAGGAGGAATGAACGATGGCTGTTAAAGACGATAGCGATATGGAAAAAGAATCGGGAGGCGGATGGGAAAAATTTCTCATGATTTCCATCCCGATTGTATTCACTGTAGTATTGCTGGGCGTATTGCTTACGCTTTTCAATGTAGATATTCGTAATAATTTGTTTGAATTTGCTAACAAGATTCCGGTAGTTAAGGAATGGGTACCTGATCCTGTGCTGGACCCTGAGAAAGATAAGCTGGAGAAGAGTGAGCAGCAGGTTGAAAGTGCTGAAGCGACAATCGAAAAGCTGAAGTCCCAAGTTACGGCAAAAGAAACAGAACTTAAGGCAGCGCAGGAAGCGACAACAACTGAGGCGAAGAAAGCAACAGACCTTCAGAAGAAGTTGGATGATGCAGAGAAAGCTGCTGAGACGGCTACAGCGGAAACGCCGGAAACGGAATCCGATTATCAAAAGCAAATAAAAGATTTAGCTAAAATGTATGCTGACATGAGTCCGAGCAAAGCTGCACCAATTTTGCAAAATATGACGAATGAGGAAATGGTCCTGTTGTTGAATGCCATGCAATCATCTGCTCGGACGAAAGTGCTTGAAAAGATGGACCCGAAAACAGCAGCCGATGTCACCATGATGATGAAGGATGCCAAACCGTCCGGAGATCTCGCACTGGATGCACTGCAATCCAGATTGAAGAAAGAAACCGAAGCAACATCAATTGCAGCAACAACCACGAGCAAAAATCTGGATAAAAACCAGCTTAGCCAAACGTTTGCTTCGATGTCTGCTTCAAGTGGTGCCAAGCTACTATTGGAAACATATAAGTTGAGTCCAGACAAAACGTTGACCATCCTGAACTCGGTAGATGATGCAACACGCTCTCAATTGCTTGAAAATATGTCTTCAGAGGATTCGGTTGAAACTGCAAAAATACTGAACAGGTTAATGGGCAACAAGTAGACCTGTTTCATGTGATATCTGAGAGGAGGTGAAAATAAATGTCGATCGTATATCAAATGACATCCACAGCAACTGCAAAGGCCACAGGGACAGGACAGACAACTGGAGCGCAATCGAAAGGTTCAGCTACAGGAGCTAGTGGTGAATTTTTGCAAACTCTTGCACAATCATTATCTGGAGGTAACACAGAAGGGGATAGTTCAAGCGCTACGGGAAGTTTAACTGCTAATCCGCTGGTGTTTTCCTTTGCTCCAAGTGAAGACGGAGAAGCGACCTCCATCACGGACATTCTGAATTCATTGTTTTCGGACCTGGATTCACTTGACGAGGCGTTGGAAAATGATCCAGCTTTACTCGCAAGTTTGCAGACTCTGATTCAACAGATGTATGCACAATTAAATGATACTTCAGGCACTAAGGCAGAAGGTTCTGACGAGTCTTCGGATGGAGCGGGAAGCGCAAGTGTAGTACCTGCGATTGAACTGTCGCAGCATCCGGCAGCAGTACGCTTTGTTTTGCAAGATATGCTTACACAGTTAGTAGCTGCGATGAATGAACCAGAAAGTACTGTTGCGAAGAACGCTCCCGAATTCAAGCATTTGCTGCAATCTCTACAGACGCAACTTCAAGAGGCTGGAATGGATACCACGAGTAACAAGGGATGGACTGAACTGAAATCCATACTGGATACATTGACTGTTGTTAAGGATCAGGCTGTACAAGTCGCTCCAACTACTTCACTTCAATCGTCCAAACAGGATTTGGTCGCACCTCAAGTTCTTGTTGCAGCAGCTACAAATGCTGGAATTCAGGTAAAAGGCGATACAGATACCACATCTGCTTCAAACGCAGGTGGAGAACTGGATCACTCAACCATCATTACGGCGGGGGAACTGTCTTTGCGTACATCAGGTACGACAGCAGGAAAACCGGCTGAACCTGTAATGCAAACATCACAATTTGCCAAAGAAATGACACAGTTTGTTGTTAGCAAGCTGGATATTGTACAACAAAAAGGTTTTTCCGAGGCAACCATCTCACTTCGTCCGGAGCATTTAGGTAAATTGGATGTACAAATCACCTTGCAGAACGGGCAATTGGTTGCACGGTTTATGACAGAGCATACGATGGCCAAAGACATGCTTGAACAACAAATGATGCAGCTGCGTTCTTCACTTCAAGCTCAGGGGATTCAAGTGGAACGACTTGAGGTTACGCAGAACAGTTCAATCGGATCACAGATGTATCAAGATGGAGGCCGTCAATCGGGAAGTAACTCTCAGCAACAGCGTCGTTCACGTGAACGTGAGGAACAATCGGATGATGCTATAGCTACCGCAGGCATTCAGGAAGAATTGCGTAATTGGCGTAGCGAGCAAATAGAAGGAAACGAATTACAGAGAGATACATTTAGTGCAGAGGCTTAAACAGAAATGAGGTGAGCAAATGGCTACTGAAATTGTTTCAACGAATAATACTTGGCCGAACTATTCCGCTGCTAATAAAGCTACAACAAGTGCTGCAACAAAAGAATTAGGCAAAGATCAGTTTCTAAAAATCCTGATTACCCAACTGCAGAACCAAGATCCGATGCAGCCGATGGAGGATAAAGAATTTATCGCCCAGATGGCACAGTTCAGCTCAGTGGAACAACTGGTCAATATTTCTACACAACTTAAAACGTTGAATCAGTCACTTGGTGCTGTATCTGGCATGATTGGCATGGAGGTAAGCTGGCTTTCTTCTAATAAAGAGGACAACGGAACTCTTCGTCAGGGTATTGTGGATTCCATCATTGTAAGAGATAGCGTTCAATACGCGAAAGTGGGCAATGACGAGATTAAGCTGGATGAGATTATTCAGGTAAATTATCCAAAACAGGCAGAAGAGAATCAAACTCCTGTAACGAACGTTCAGGATGTAACCCCTGAATCGAACGAGAGCCAGGAAGCTGAATCATCCGCTGAAACGGGTGATACGGAAGCTAGCGGGAAAACGGTATGAGTGATCGCATAACGGTTGGACAATTATATGCAGGCTCGATTACGCCAAATATGCTTCAAAGACCCAAAACGGGAGAAGCCTCAGCTGCACCGGAAAAACCTTTTGCAAAGGTGCTGGAAGATAATCTTCTAAAATTGAGCAATCATGCTGCCAAACGACTGGAACAGCGTGGTATTGAACTCAAAACCGAGCAAATGGAGCAGATTGGTTCTGCTTTGGACAAAGCTGCTGCCAAAGGAGCCAAAGAATCTCTGATTTTGATGCAGGATATGGCTTTTATCGTCAATGTCAAAAATCGTACAGTGGTTACAGCTATGGATAGTGAAAGCATGAAGGATAATGTGTTCACTCAGATTGATAGTGCCGTAATCATTTCTTGACCGGTTGGCCCTTCTCGGGAGCCGGAATGCCGTTGACCGACTGATGCGGTAACCAAATGAAGACTGGGAGGATTTTTAAAAATGTTGAAATCAATGTACTCAGGCGTTTCCGGGATGCGGGGTTTTCAAACCAAACTCGATGTAATTGGTAACAATATTGCGAACGTAAACACGGTTGGCTTCAAAGGCAGTCGGGTTATGTTCAAAGATATTATGAGCCAAACAACTGCAGGTGTTACTGCCCCTGGAGATGAAAACGGTGGTGTGAATGCGAAGCAGATCGGACTGGGTGTTTCTGTAGGTTCGATCGATACCTTGCATTTAGCGGGTAGTCCAATGACGACTAATAATCCGACCGATCTGCGTCTTAATGGTGATGGATTTTTCCTCGTAACACTTGGTGGTGAGCAGGAAGTCCCCTTTTTGACTCGTGCAGGAGATTTTCATGTTGATGCTAACCGTAACCTGGTTACTTCGGATGGTTTGTTCGTTGTTGATGGTGGTGGGGAACCTATCACACTTGATGAAGCTGTCGTATCATTTACAATCGGACAGGATGGCTTCATCAATCAGACGATGGATGACGGAACAACTGAAGCTGGTGCTCAATTGGGTATAGGTAAGGTAACAAACCCTGAGGGTCTCGAAAAAATCGGCGGTAACTTGTATCGCATAACAGCCAATGCTAACGCAGAGGGCGCATTCGATATTGTAACTGCTAATAGTACTGAGTTTGGAACAGGTGCCGTCATTGCTGGACAGCTCGAGATGTCAAACGTGGATCTGACTAGTGAATTTACAGAGATGATCGTAGCTCAACGTGGATTCCAGGCAAACTCCCGGATCATTACAACGTCGGATGAAGTGCTTCAGGAAGTTGTTAACCTGAAACGTTAATAGCTGATTAGTGAATTAAAAACGTGGGGGAGCTTGCTCCTCCCACACTGATCGAGGGGGCTTAGCATGATTTCGGTTACGCGGTTAAATGGTTCTCCCATGTGGTTAAATGCGCTGATGGTTGAAATTGTCGAAGAGACACCGGACACGTATATTACTCTGGTAACTGGAAAGAGACTGATTGTGCTTGAGAAAGCCGATGAAGTTATTTCCAAAATTAAAGATTACAACCGTGAAATCGGGGTTCAGGCAGCCACTATCAAAGTGCAGCAAACGGAGGAATCCTGATGAAAAAGATGATGCCCTGGCTTGCAACAATGTTGCTTGCAATAACACTCATTGTGGTGGTTGTGTTTGTATTTATGCAAGGACAGAATGCGAAGAATGACACACATACTGCTGCAGCTTCTGAATCCAAGAAGATGACTGCGGATGAGATTGTAGAAGTTTCCTCAGAGCTTGGAGAAATTAAAACCAATTTGGCTGATACAGATCATGTTGTAGTCGTCAGTTTCTCATTCAAGTTGTCTGACGTAAAAGCCAAGGAAGATTTTGAGAAAATCAAAGAAATTACGGTGAAGCCTATTATCATTCAGACGTTTGCGGATACCAAGTCTGAGGAACTGGCTACAGCGAAAGGCCGAGTACAATTTAATGAGAGATTGACCGGACTTATTAATGAAGCTTTACCTGAAGGCAAGTTGAGCAGCACTAGTTTTTCAGCTTTTGTTATGGCGCCAATGTAATGAACAGAACACGCTGTAGACCTGTAAGGGGGTGAGAACATGGTGGATGTATTATCACAAAATGAGATTGATGCCCTATTAGCAGCCCTTTCTTCTGGTGAAATGGACGCCGAAGAATTGAAGAAGGAAGAAACTCAAAAGAAAATTAGATCGTACGATTTTAAGCGGGCAGTGCGTTTTTCCAAAGACCATATTCGAAGCTTGACTCGTATTCACGAAAACTTTGCACGCTTTCTCACCACTTATTTTTCAGCCCAACTGCGGACGTTCGTTCAAATCAATGTCGTTCAGGTCGAACAGTTGCCTTATGATGAGTTTATCCGTTCTATTCCTAAGATGACGATATTGAACATTTTTGAAGCGGAGCCACTACAGGGGCGAATGGTGATGGAAGTCCATCCCAATGTGGGATATGCGATGTTGGATCGCCTGCTTGGTGGAACAGGAAGTGCTCCGACCAAGATCGCATCGATGACGGAGATTGAGACGACCATCATGGAGCGGATATTCAGCCGTGCATTTGAAAGTTTGCAGGAAGCATGGAAGACCGTGCTGGATATTTCCCCGAGGATGGAAGCGCTGGAGACGAATCCGCAATTTATGCAGATTGTATCTCCCAATGAGACCATTGCTCTGAT
The DNA here is from genome assembly GCF_058313655.1 of Paenibacillus sp. Negev47. Classification (NCBI taxonomy): domain Bacteria; kingdom Bacillati; phylum Bacillota; class Bacilli; order Caryophanales; family Paenibacillaceae; genus Paenibacillus; species Paenibacillus sp. Negev47. The sequence continues at coordinate 4,323,543 of NZ_CM177754.1, read as the reverse complement.
CTCGCTCAGTACCAAAATTGGTGACACGACAGGCATGATCAATCTATGTATACCGCATGTCGTTCTTGAACCTATTATGTCACGGTTGTCAACTCATCAGTGGTTTGTTTCGGAGAAGAAAACGAGAGCTCCAGAAGAATATGAAGCTCTACGAGAGCGTGTGAACAAAGCCAAATTACCCGTCGTAGCGGAATTGGGAGAATCCAGAATTTCAATTGCCGAATTTTTGGGTCTGTCTGTTGGTGATGTCATTACATTGAACAAACCAGTTGATGAGGGGCTTTCCATTAAAGTGGGTGACAAACTGAAGTACATGGGCAGTCCGGGAACAATCAAGGACCGTGTGGCTGTGCAAATAGACGAGATTGTCACCGAAGGAGTTGAAGAATTTGACGAGTAAGGATTATTTATCCCAGGAAGAAATCGATGCTTTGCTCAGGCAATCGGAATCGATGAACAGTTCAGAGCCAGCAGAGAAAACAGTTGATGATTATTTGACTGAGCTGGAACAGGATGCCTTGGGGGAGATCGGTAACATTACATTTGGTAGCGCGGCAACAGCTTTATCCACGCTATTGGGCCTAAAAGTAGATATTACAACACCTAAGGTTTCCATCATTAGTCGAACGCAGTTTGAAGAAGCGTTTCCCAAGCCGCATGTTGCCGTTCATGTGAATTACGTGGATGGATTCGAAGGCATTAACTCGTTGGTCATCAAGAAGAGAGATGCTCAAGTCATCGCTGATCTGATGTTGGGTGGGGAAGGAAATCCGGTTGATGAAGAACTGAATGAAATCCATATTAGTGCCGTACAGGAAGCGATGAACCAGATGATGGGTTCCTCCGCTACTTCCATGTCCACGATCTTCAATCGTTTTGTGAATATCTCCCCTCCGGGAATCGATATTCTTAATTTGGAGAGTGGCGAGGGTGTAAGTAATCTTCCAGAAGATGAGACCCTGATTCAAGTTTCATTCCGTTTGTTAATCGGAGACCTGATTGATTCCAATCTGATGCAGTTGCTTCCCGTGCATTTTGCCAAAAACATGGTTGATATGCTGATTGGAGGTGCTCAGGAGTCAACTGCCAGCGTACCAGTGGCATCAACACCTGAACCCGCACCAGCTGTAATACCAGCAACGCCACCACCGGTTGCGGAGCAACCACCCGTTCAGCAACAGGTTCCACAGGCTCCACAACAGCCTGCTCAGGAACACAACGGATATGGACAGGCTCCAATGGGTATGCCGCAAGGCATGCCGCCGCAGCAACCTTATGGTACACCTCAACATTACGGTGGAATGCCAAATAGGAATGTTAACGTACAGCCCGTTCAATTCGCTAATTTGCAAAATGGAGCGTATGGTCAGGTAGACGAAAACAATTTGAATTTATTGATGGACATTCCCCTTAAAGTCACCGTAGAATTAGGAAGGACCCAGAAGCAAATTAAAGATATATTGGAACTGTCACAGGGATCAATTGTCGAACTGGATAAGTTGGCCGGTGAACCTGTCGATATTTTGGTGAATAACAAACTGATTGCCAAGGGAGAAGTTGTCGTTATTGACGAAAACTTTGGTGTTCGTGTCATAGATATCGTTAGCCAATGGGACCGAATTCAGAAATTACAATAAGCACAATTTAGGGAGGACTTGAATCAAGATGGCAAACCGAATTTTAGTCGTAGACGACGCTGCATTTATGAGAATGATGATCCGGGACATTTTGTCCAAAAATGGATATGAGGTTGTTGGTGAGGCACAGGATGGCTCACAAGCAATTGAGAAATTTAAAGAGCTTCGTCCGGATCTGATCACAATGGATATTACTATGCCTGAGATGGATGGCATTGCAGCTTTGAAAGAGATCAAGAAGATTGATGCTAACGCAAAAGTGATTATGTGCTCTGCGATGGGTCAACAAGCGATGGTAATCGACGCCATTCAAGCGGGTGCCAAAGACTTTATCGTTAAACCTTTCCAATCTGACCGGGTTATCGAAGCAATTAGCAAGACACTGGGCGTTTAAGAGACATGATGATGGCTCAGGGTGATATTCCAGGAGGAACTGGCGTAGGAGCCAATTATTATTTACAGCTTATATGGGTGATTGTTGTCCTGGCCGTCATCCTGGCCCTTATTGTCTATCTGATCCGGTTTTTAAACAAACGGAATCAGCAGTGGTCCCGTCACGGCACGATTCGTACTCTGGGCGGGGTCGGACTGGGACAAAACAAGTCGCTGCAAATTATCGAAATTGGTGGAAGTGTATATCTGCTTGGTGTAGGTGAAGACATCCAGTTGGTGGATAAAGTTTCCGATCTGGAAGAGGCGCAAAGAATCATTGAATCATTCGAACGAGATGCTGCTGCTCAACAAGGGAATCTCTCGCCTCTCATTACCAAGCTCGCAAAACGCTTCCGTAAAGATGAACCGCCGCGGGAAATGGAACTGGAGGACACAACTTCTTTTCACGAAATGTTTGAATCCAAACTTCGGCAGATGCCTAACCGCAAAGAGAAGATGGAGAAGCTCCTGGATAAAGACAATACTACAGATCGGTCGAGGGATTCATGAAGAAAAAGATTTGGTTAGCTTGTTGTTTGATGGGACTTATCAGTCTGGCATCGGTCACGGTTGCTTTTGCCGAGCCCATTCCGAATATCGATATTCAAATCGGAAACGGTGATGGGGGAACACCAAGCACGAGTTCACTGTCCATTATCCTGTTGATCACGGTGCTTAGTATTGCACCAGCAATGCTGGTGCTGATGACCAGTTTTACTCGGATTGTGATTGTTCTAGGTTTTGTACGTACCTCTTTGGGTACACAGCAAATGCCACCCAATCAGGTGCTTGTCGGTTTGGCACTTTTTATGACACTTTTCATCATGTCACCAACGTTGTCTTCCATTAATCAGGTAGCACTCCAGCCTTATCTTCAGGGAGACATTAACCAAACCGAAGCACTTGAAAAAGCAGCGGATCCCATAAAGAAATTTATGTTTTCTCACACAAGAGAAAAAGATCTGTTGCTGTTTATGAAGTACAATCAGACTGAACAGCCCGAAACCTATCAGGATATTCCAATTACAGTTATGGTACCGGCATATGTAATCAGTGAGTTGAAGACAGCATTCCAGATGGGGTTTATGATTTTCATTCCGTTTCTGGTAATAGATATTGTTGTCGCGAGTACACTCATGGCAATGGGGATGATGATGCTTCCGCCGGTCATGATCTCATTACCTTTCAAAATACTACTTTTTGTCCTTGTGGACGGGTGGTATCTGGTAGTCAAGTCACTGTTGCTGAGTTTTAACACTTGAGCCGAAATGTTAAAGGAGGACGGTCATGACTTCGGAATTTATTATCGGTCTGGCCGGGAAAGCGGTATACACTTCATTGCTGGCCAGTGCACCTATGCTTATACTAGCTCTGGTTGTAGGACTTGCAATCAGTATTTTTCAAGCGACAACTCAAATTCAGGAACAAACATTAGCTTTTGTGCCCAAGATTGTTGCCGTACTTCTGGCAGTACTTTTGTTTGGACCTTGGATCTTGAATATATTAGTCGATTTTACGTACAACATCCTCGATAATCTATACAGATACATAGGGTAGGCTTTAGCAGATGGAGACATTGTTGCAAAGTTTCCCTGTCGCTCTGCTTATGTTTTGTCGAATTACATCATTTTTTGTAACCGCACCGGTTTTCTCAGCTCGAAATGTGCCGACTTCAGTTAAGATTGGTATCTCTGCATTTGTAACATTATCTGTCTATCTGATTTATGGAATAGACCAGACCGTACCGACAGACCTGAGTTATGTTTTGCTGATCATCAGAGAGATTCTAATTGGTTTGATCTTAGGTTTTGTGGCTTATCTATTGATGACGGCTGTACAGACTGCAGGGACTTTTATCGATCTTCAGATTGGTTTTGGTATGGCCAATGTATTTGATCCGATGACAGGAGCTTCAGCGCCACTTACGGGTAACTTAAAGTATGCATTTGCTATGCTGCTGTTTCTAACGATGAACGGACACCATTATTTGCTGGACGCGATAGTCTACAGTTACCGGTGGGTCCCGTTATCGAATGTATTTTTCCTGCGGTTGGCAGACGGAAGTATTGCTGAATTTTTGGTTCTGACATTAGGGCAATCCTTTATGTTAGCTTTCCAGATGTCGGCTCCGATTGTAGTTGCGTTGTTTTTGACGGATGTGGGTTTGGGTTTTTTGGCCAAAACAGCTCCTCAATTTAATGTATTTGCTGTCGGATTACCGCTTAAGTTACTCGTTGGTCTTGCTATTTTGCTTTTGCTGGTTCCCAGTTTCTCCTTTGTATTTAGTCAATTGTTCGAAGCGATATTTAGATCGATGGAAAAATTACTTGGAACCATTGGACAAAGGCCGGGGTGAGTGAAACGGAGGATAAGATTCGGATGAAACTTCAACTCGACCTCCAGTTGTTTGCAGGGGAGAAGACGGAGAAAGCTACCCCGAAAAAGAGACAGGATACACGTAAAAAGGGACAGGTTGTCAAAAGCATGGAGTTATCGGGTGCTTCAATTCTCCTGTTCTCATTCTTGATCATGATGGTTTTCAGTGATTTCTACAAGGTACGTACAGTTAGACTTTTTACAGATATTTTCATCAATCGCCTGAGCATGGACATCAACGGTGAAAATGTAATGACACTATTGATGCGCTATGGCATTGAAGTGATGTTGTTGCTCGCTCCTATTTTGTTAGGAGCAGTCTTAGTTGCATTAATTGTCAACTATATGCAGGTTGGTTTTCTACTTGTGGGTGAAGGCTTGAAGCCGAAACTCGAGAAGTTGGATCCGATTAAAGGGTTTAAAAATATTTTTTCTCTTCGTTCATTGGTTGAATTTGCGAAATCCGTTCTCAAAATGTCAATCATTGGCTACCTTGTATACAGCACAATTGTAAGTTATCAATCCGATATTGCTTCACTTTCTCATTTTTCATTGGATGCTATCTTACATTTTGCTGCTTCAATTACTTTGAGTCTGGGGGTCAAGATTGCTGTTGCACTGATGATACTTGCTATATTTGATTACATGTACCAGAAGTACGATCATGAGAAAAAAATCCGCATGTCCAAGCAAGACATCAAGGACGAGTACAAGAAAATGGAAGGTGATCCGCTGATCAAAGGTAAAATTCGGGAACGTCAGCGTCGTATGGCTATGCAGCGTATGATGCAGGAAGTACCGAATGCGGATGTAATCATCACGAACCCGACCCACTTTGCCGTTGCGCTAAAGTATGAAGGTTCCGAGATGGAGGCTCCTCAGATTATTGCCAAAGGTCAGGACTATGTCGCCTTGCGTATTAAGGAAATTGCCAAAGAGCACGGGGTTATTACGATGGAAAACAAGCCGCTGGCACGGGCATTGTTCCAGAGAGCCGAGATTGGTGACGCCATACCGGCCGATTTGTTTCAAGCGGTAGCTGAAGTGCTGGCTTATGTATATAAACTAAAGGGTAGAACGAAATAAAAGGGGATCGGAGGCCGTACATTCATTGAAAATTAAAGATATAGCTGTCCTTGCGGGTATCATTGGCATTGTGTTAATGATGATTCTCCCGATCCCGCCCTGGCTGTTGGACTTGTTGCTGGTCGTCAATATATCAATTGCACTGATGATACTCCTTGTTGCCATGAACAGCAAAGAAGCATTGCAGTTTTCTATTTTTCCTGCTTTGCTGCTGATCACCACACTGTTCCGACTGGCATTGAACATTTCAACAACCAAGCTAATCCTTGGTGAAGGCGATGCCGGAGCCGTCGTTGCTACCTTTGGTAGCTGGATTGCCGGAGGGCAAATTGCGATTGGATTTATCGTGTTTTTGATCCTCGTTGTTGTTCAGTTTATCGTTATTACCAAGGGTTCGGAGCGTGTAGCTGAAGTTGCTGCCCGATTCACCCTCGATGCGATGCCAGGTAAACAAATGAGTATTGATGCCGATCTGAATGCGGGTCTGATCAACGAGCAACAAGCTCGTGAGCGTCGTTCCAAAATAGAACGCGAGGCCGATTTCTATGGAGCAATGGACGGAGCAAGTAAATTTGTCAAAGGCGATGCAATTGCGAGTATCATCATTCTCTTAATCAATCTCATTGGTGGATTTATTATCGGTATGACTGTGCATGGGATGGCTTTTACAGATGCAATGTCAACTTACTCTGTATTAACCATTGGAGATGGATTGGTAAGCCAAATTCCTGCTCTCCTTATTTCCACAGCAGCAGGACTTATCGTCACCAGAGCGTCATCAGAAGGAAACTTGGCAGATGATATTACGGGGCAATTGTTTACATACCCGATCCTCATTTACATTGTAGCTTTCGTTATTGCCATGCTGGGTTTCTTTACACCAATTCATGTTACTACTACGCTTCCGTTGGCAGGCGTCTTGGCATTTGCCGCTTGGCGAATGCAGAATAATCTGAACTTGAAACAGGAAGCGGAAGAACAGTTGGAAGAAGAACAGCAGATTGAAGAGGTCAGAAGTCCTGAAAGTGTAATTAACCTGCTTCAGGTTGACCCTATTGAGTTTGAATTTGGTTATGGTTTGATCCCGCTTGCTGATAACCAGCAGGGTGGGGACTTATTGGATCGGATCATTATGATTCGTAGACAGTGTGCTCTTGAACTGGGCTTGGTCGTTCCGGTGATTCGGATTCGGGATAACATCCAGCTCAGACCCAATGAGTATGTTATTAAAATCAAGGGCAATGTGGTAGGCGGCGGAGAACTGTTGTTGAATCATTACCTTGCCATGAGTCCTGGTTATGAAGAGGAGTCTGTGACGGGGATTGAAACAACAGAGCCAGCGTTTGGTCTTCCGGCACTGTGGATTGATGAAGTAACTAAGGACAGAGCGGAACTTGCAGGGTACACAGTCGTAGATCCGCCTTCCGTTGTGGCTACACATCTGACAGAGCTGATTAAGAAGCATGCGCATGAGTTACTTGGAAGACAAGAGACCAAAGCGCTTGTGGATAATCTCAGAGAAAACTATTCTGCGCTGGTGGATGAACTTATTCCTTCTCTTCTCTCCATTGGTGATGTGCAGAAAGTGCTCGCGAAATTATTGCGTGAGAAAGTATCCATCCGCGACATGGTAACCATCTTTGAGACACTGGCTGACTATGGAACGTATACAAAGGACCCTGACGTGCTTACTGAATATGTCAGACAATCCCTCTCACGTCAGATTACTCAGCAGTTCTCACAAAAAGGTGAGACACTTCGCGTGATCACGGTTGGACCTGGTCTTGAGAAAAAAATTGCTGAAAGTGTGCAACAAACGGATCAAGGCAGCTATCTTGCGCTAGACCCTGTATCAACACAGAGTGTGTATCAGAAGCTAAGTGAACAAGTGAACCGTTTGATTCAATCGGGTCAGCAACCTGTTGTATTAACTTCTCCAACCATTCGGATGTATCTGCGTCAGGTTATTGAACGTACAATGCAGGATATTCCTGTACTTTCCTACAGCGAGTTGGAGCCGAATGTTGAAATTCAAAGTATCGGGGTGGTGAACTTATGAGAGTAAAACAATACGTTGTTGAGACCATGCCCGAAGCTATGCTTCAAATTCGCAAAGACCTGGGAAGTGATGCCGTCATTCTGTCCACCAAAGAGATTAAGGTGGGCGGTGTGATGGGAATGTTCCGCAAAAAACGGATCGAAGTTGTAGCTGCAGTGGATAAAGAAGAAAACAAGCAAACGACGAAGCCAGTGCAAAATCAATTTACACCTGTACCTCGTGCATTTGTACCTGAGGCCTATCGGCAAACAGCTCGTTCGTTTGTTGCGGCTTCTGATGAGTCGGCTACAACGAATACAGCTGATCAGAATGCTCAGGAAAAATCTGCGGCTGCGTCGTCTATGTTTGAATCGAGCAATATCGGTTCAAACATAGACGGCGGCTCAGGTTCTTCGAGCACTGATCATAAACCGCGACCGCAAGGGGCGGATTTTTCGGGTTCAACAACTGCCACGAAGCAAACGGGCTCAGATCTGCAGCAGGATAAGTTAATGACTGAATTGCAGGATCTTAAACAGATGGTGACCAAGCTTTCGAAGCAAGGTATTTCTACGGACCCTGTGCCTGAAGCATTGCACGCAATCAGAGAACGTTTGACAGAACAAGATGTTTGGCCTGAAGTGTGGGAAGCCTGGTTCGATTCGATCCAAGCAAAATTGTCTGAGGATGGATTGAATGAACAGGAAGCAGAACAAGCGGTAAAGCTTGAGGTCATGCACTTTTTGGAACAACGTATCGAAGAAGGCATTCTTCCTACCACTCGAATCGTCTACGTAGCTGGACCAACCGGTGTAGGAAAAACCACGACAATTGCGAAATTGGCTGCTGAACAGATGTTCAAAAAACAGCGTAAAGTTGGATTTATTACATCAGATACGTATCGGATCTCGGCAGTAGAACAGCTTAGAACGTATGCATCCATTCTGAATGTACCACTTGAAGTGGTACAATCGCCCGGTGATACACAGCGTGCAATTTCTCGATTAGAGAATTGTGACTTAATCTTTATGGATACTGCAGGTAGAAATTACAGAAATGAACTACTTGTCTCGGAACTGCAAAGTTTGCTTGCTCCTGTGGAGAATAGTGAAACTTTTCTGGTCATGAGTATGACTTCCAAAAGTGCTGATATGGTTCAGATCACAGAACATTTCAGTAAATATGGCCTGGACAAGGTGATTTTCACCAAAATGGATGAGACCGGAAGCTGTGGTCCGCTATTTAACCTGTTGCATCGTTTTCCGCTCAAGCTTGCATATGTGGCAAATGGACAAAATGTTCCAGACGATTTGTTAAAACCGGAAGCAGGTTCATTGTCTAAACAGTTGCTGGGAGAATGGATACAATGAAGGATCAGGCAGCCTCACTTCGAAGTATGGTCTCCGCGCCACTGGAAATGGAAGGCATTGACCGAGATATTCGGTCCTCCAAAATCATCACTGTGGCGAGTGGTAAGGGAGGTGTTGGGAAATCCAATTTTACACTGAACTTTGCATTGGCATTACAGGCTTTGGGGCAAAAAGTGCTTGTGTTTGATGCCGATATTGGAATGGCTAACATCGATGTTCTTATGGGTACGTCCTCATCCTATAATCTGTACCACCTGTTATACCGACAAAAGTCCATAAGGGAGATCATACAACTGGGTGCTAGCGGCTTGCCTTACATTGCTGGAGGGTCGGGCATGAAAGAGTTGTTCTCGTTGTCTGATCGTGATCTGGAGTTCTTCGCCAGTCAAGTGGAAGATATCGCTCAGGAAATGGATTATGTGATCTTTGACACCGGGGCAGGGCTTTCCAGAGAGAACATGAGATTTATCGGTGCTGCCGATGAATGCCTGATTATAACCACACCTGAACCGACTTCAATAACCGATGCTTATGCTTTAGTCAAAGTTATGCACGGCCAGGAAAATGCTACACCCTTTAGGATGATCGTTAACCGGGTTGAAGACGAACGGGAAGCGGAACGGGTGGCAGATAAAATAGCAGGAGTGGCAAGGCGGTTTTTGCAGACGGATATTCCGCTACTTGGGTATATATCAGAAGACGCTCAGGTAGTTAAGGCAGTTAAAAGACAAATGCCCTATAGCCTGGCTTATCCAAATAGCAGAGCCTCCAAAGATATAGAGAAACTTGCTCTCCGTTATTTGGCTGTACCTGCAACTTCGGAATCCGGAACCTTGACAGGAATCAGGGGATTTATGAAAAAGTGGCTTAAGCGGACAACATGATTTCTGAATAAAGGAAATAGGGGTGATACAACATGGCGGTGTATCAAGTATTGGTTGTTGATGATTCCGCTTTTATGCGTAAAATTGTTACGGATTTAATTCAATCGGATCCGGAATTCAAGGTCACAGCAACGGCTTCAAACGGTAGAGAAGCGATTCAAAAATCGCTAGAATTGAAACCCGATATTATCACAATGGACGTTGAGATGCCCGAAATGAATGGGTTGGACGCACTAAAATCAATTATGAAGGAATCCTTCGTTCCTGTGATTATGCTCTCTGGTATCAACGAACAAGGCATGAAAGAAACCATTATGGCGCTTGAAGCCGGGGCATTTGACTTCATTCGTAAACCATCCATCGTACATGATCAGGATATTGCCCAAGTCGGTAAAGCTTTGGTTGAACGCATGCGTGCTGCGATGAATGAGATCAAACGAAAAGCTGATCGTGATTTATCCATGAAAAATAGAGACATGTCGCGAGGAACAGTTGCTCCCCCAACTCAGCCAGTGCAGAAAGAAATGCCAGTCAGGGATCGAATGGAGCCTGTGAAAAAAACGATCGAGCCTATCCAGACAGCTCAACGTGCTGTACGAGAGCAGACTGAAGAATTTCAGGCCAAATCAAAGAAGCCAATTGCGCCATTATCACCTTCGAAACCAGGCCGAGTAGAGAATAAAATGGAGCCTTTGCCGAAGGCAGAGCGTAATTCGGGGACGAATGTAGAAAAAGCAGTGAGGTCAGCTAATCCACTACAGACTCCAAAGGAAATTCGACTACCTAATGCAGCTCGAATGGCAGCCGATCAAATAGCAGCAACTTCTGCCTCTGCAAAAACCAAGGATTTAGCCGAGTCTAATGCTGTTCCAAAAGGTGCTGGGAGCCCGGAAGGATCATTCAACAAGCTTGTAGCGATAGGTTGTTCTACGGGTGGACCTAGGGCTCTCAAGACATTACTTGAGCAGCTGCCCGCTGATTTGCCAGCACCAGTCATAATTGTGCAGCATATGCCGCCCAATTTTACCCGTTCGTTGGCTCAACGATTGAATACGTTCAGTCCACTGCATGTGGTTGAAGCTGAAGAGGGCATGGTCCTGAAGAAAGGGACTGCCTATATAGCACCCGGCGGATTCCATGTGAAAGTTAACAAAACAGCAGACGGGAAGTTTATCCTTAAGCTGACTGAGGATCAACCAGTGAATGGGCATAGACCTTCGGTGGATACGATGTTTGAGTCGCTACTGCCGTTTACATCTTTACAAAGGCATCTTGTTTTGCTGACAGGAATGGGAAGTGATGGAGCTCGTATGATGAAGAAATTATACGAAGCTGGAGTTACATCAACCTTTGCCGAGAATGAAGAAACATGTGTTGTATATGGTATGCCGCGTTCTGCTGTAGAGCTGCAATGCGTTCGTCATCTTCTGCCACTGCAGGAGATTGCATCTAAACTTGTTCAAGCAGTGAAATAACGGAGTGTAACTCACGGAGGAGGTGCCTCACAATGGACATGAACCAATATCTATCCATGTTTATTGATGAGTCTAATGATCATCTGCAATCCCTTAACGAAAACATGCTTCAACTTGAAGGCAATCCGGAAGATCTTGGAATAGTTCAGGTTATATTCCGTTCAGCTCATACCCTGAAGGGTATGGCGGCAACAATGGGCTTCGAAGATTTGGCATCACTGACACACAAAATGGAAAATGTGCTGGACCTTGTGCGGAATGAGAAGTTGAAGATGCAAGATTACATTTTTGATACTCTGTTCAAGAGTCTGGATGCCTTGGAAACTATGGTTCAGGATATTACCGCGGGTGGACAAGGTAAAGCGGATGTGTCCTCTATCGTAGCCTCACTTCAGGCAATTGAAAATGGTGAGATTACAAACGGAGATGCTCCTGCAACTGATAAAAACAAGCAAGCTAATGCTTCAATATCTTCGGCTGTGGAGCTGGATGAATTCCAATATTCAGTGCTTGATCAGTCGATTGCCGAAGGTCACCGTGTATTCTATATCGATGTGCTTGTTAGTGAGCATAGTCAGTTAAAAGGTGTTCGGGCGTATATGGTCTTTGATATGCTCGAGCGTTCAGGTGAAGTCGTTAAGGCTTACCCATCCGTTCAGGATATTGAGCAGGAGAAGTTTGAGCGCAGTTTCTCGTTGTATTATATAACAACTAAAGAGGCGCACGAACTGGAAGAAGGCATCATGAGTATCTCCGAAATTGAAAGTGCGAAGCTTATTCAGCTGGATCAGGAGACTCTTCAGCAGATGGCCAATCAGGTCGCGGCTACATTTGAAGCACCACCCGCTCCAACCGCTGTAGCTGAGGTTACTTCGCCGGATAAAAATGTTTCATCCAAAGAAGAAGCCAAGTCGGCACCAGCCAAAGCAGCTGCGCCGAAGCAAGCTGCTGCACCTTCACGTACCATTCGTGTAGATATTGAGCGCCTCGATGTACTGATGAACCTGTTCAGTGAATTGTTGATTGACCGTTCACGTCTGGAGCAACTGGCCAGCGAGACAGGCAATAATGATTTGTCTGATACGGTAGCGCATTTAAGCAGAGTTAGCACAGATTTGCAAAACATTGTATTGAAATTGCGGATGGTTCCGGTAGATACCGTATTTAATCGATTCCCGCGCATGATCCGTGATCTGGCTAAGACACTTGATAAAAAAATTGATCTTGTGATTACAGGTGCTGAAACGGAACTCGATCGTACGGTAATCGATGAGATTGGTGATCCACTCGTGCATTTGCTGCGTAACGCGGTTGACCATGGTGTGGAATCCATTGCAGAACGTGTTGCTGCAGGTAAACCAGAGATGGGTACAGTAAACCTGCGCGCTTTCCATAGTGGAAATCACGTATTTATCGAGATTGAAGATGATGGTAAAGGCATCTATCGCGACAAGCTTTTGCAAACCGCAATCAAACGTGGGGTTGTAACCGAAGAACAAGGTGCCAAGATGAGCGATGATGAAGTGAATCAGCTGTTGTTCGCACCTGGTTTTAGTACTGCCGATATTATCTCGGATATCTCTGGTCGGGGCGTAGGTCTGGATGTAGTAAAATCTAAAATCACATCGCTTGGCGGTAATGTAACGATTCATTCGACTCCAGGGAAGGGCACGAATTTCTCTGTTCAGCTTCCGTTGACTCTTTCCATTATTGCTGCAATGCTTGTAAGACTCGGTTCAGAGAAATACGCTGTTCCATTGTCCTCCATTGTAGAGACAGCAATTGTACAGCGTGGACAGGTTCGTAATATCCATGGCAATAAAATGATCACGTTCCGTGAATCACTTATTCCATACTTGTCCTTGAGCGAAGTTTTCTCCGTACCGGATTTCAATGATGCTGATGAGCAGGAAACCGAAATTGTTGTGATTCGCAAAGGTGACCGTCTTGCAGCCGTAGCTGTTGAAGAATTTATTGGACAGAGTGAGATTGTTCTCAAATCAATGGGAACCTATCTCCCTGCTATTGAAGGAATCTCTGGAGCAACCATTCTCGGAGATGGACAAGTAGCCCTGATTCTTGATCCTAATGCATTTATTAAATAAGCATATAGCTAAGTCTTACATTTAATAGGGAGGTTTTTTACGTGGAAGAAGAGTTGAAAGTCATCGTCTTTAAATTGGGTTCCGAAGAGTATGGTATTGAGGTAGACAAGGTTCAGACGATCGAGCGCATGATGCCAATTACCCGTGTTCCCAAAACACTTTCCTTTGTAAAAGGAGTAATTAATCTACGTGGTGTTGTAATTCCGGTCATTGATCTACGCGGTCGTTTCTCCCTTCCGGAATCGGAGTACACGGATCAGACTCGTATTGTTATCGTTGGTGTAGATGACATGCAAGTTGGCTTTATCGTAGATTCTGCCAATGATGTTATTGATATCAAAAGCAGTGCCATCGATAGCCCACCAGAAGTGGTTGGCGGCGTCAAAGCTAGATACCTGCGTGGTGTAGCCAAATTGGAGGATTCACGCTTGCTGATCATGCTCAACTTGAACGAAGTATTAAATAAAAGCGAGATTGTACAGCTGGAAAGTGTTGAGGGCTAGTACCGTGGAGATGTTCAACCGATTTGAGGTATTCCAGATGGATGTGCTCAAAGAGGTCGGTAACATTGGAGCAGGCAACGCCGCAACGGCGTTGTCTCAACTCCTCAACAGACCGATTGACATGGGTGTACCTACAGTACAAATGCTCCCTTTTGAAGAAGTCGCTGAAAAAGTGGGCGGAGATGAACGCATCGTTGTTACCGTATTTCTTCGTGTAGAAGGGGAAGCACCGGGAAATCTTTTCTTTATGATGACACCCGAGGCTGCTAAAATGTTGTTGAATAGACTTGCCGGGTTTGATCTGAAAGAAGGACTCGCTTTCTCGGATATGGAGCAATCAGCGCTTTCCGAAATTGGAAATATCTTGGCTGGATCATATCTTTCTTCTCTGGCAGATTTCACGAAGTTGTCCATGTACCCAACCGTTCCTGGACTTGCCATTGACATGGCAGGTGCCATTCTGAGCTACGGCTTGCTGCAATTTGGCGAGATGGGTGATGATGCATTGTTGATTGACACCTCTTTCTTTGAAGGTGAAGATCAGGTTGAAGGTCAGTTTTTCCTGATTCCGGATCCACCATCATTCGCAAAGATATTTGAATCGCTAGGGGTGCCACTGAGCCATGATTGAGGACAAAAGCGTCGTTAAAGTCGGTATGGCGGATTTAAACATCGCTCATCTTCCTGGTGTAATCCGTACAACTGGCTTGGGCTCTTGTGTGGGTTTAACAATGTATGACCCACATTTGAAGCTGGCTGGAATGGCGCATGTCATGCTTCCTACTTCAGAGATTGCCCGTGAAGGGAAATTGAACACAGCCAAATATGCGGATACGGCGTTGCCTGAGCTTTTGGAAAGAATGATAAAACTAGGCGCTTCTCACTCACGTATCGTTTCTAAAATGGCCGGAGGCTCTCAGATGTTTGCCTTTGCTGGTGCCGGGGATACGATGCGGATTGGCCCAAGAAACGCAGATTCTTGTCGAGAGTGGCTACAGAAACTCAAGATCCCACTTCTGGCAGAAGATACGGGTGGCAATTATGGACGAACGATTGAAATGGATTGTGAAACTGGACTTTTGACTATTCGCAGTGTCCAAATGGGTGTAAAGGAACTATAAGACTATGATAGGAAACTACCGCATTAATCTTGGAGCAGGCATCGTTGGATTTATTCTTACTTTTTTTGTAGCATTCAGCAGCAATGTGTTGATGACCAGTTTAATTCGCGGATTGATTGGATTCGTAGCCTGGTTTGTCCTTGCATATGGCTTACGCTGGGGATTGGGATTGCTATTGAACCCTCAGGCCGAGGGAAATGGGTATGGTTATGATTCACCAAGTGCTCAAGATCAAAGAGGTTCACAGGTGGACATCAAACTCGAAGATGATGGACAAGAGCTGAATGACTTGCTCAAGAGTGGACAGAACGCCTCCTCTGGGGATAACATTCCGCCATCTGAGACGAAAGCTCCAACGGGATTCGCCCCTTTGGATCCGCCTAAACTTGTCCGGACCAAGGATCCGGAGGAATTGGCGCAGGCCGTTCGTCACCTGACAGACAAATAAGGAGGGTGAAAGCAATTGAACGAGCGTAAAGCTTCACATTTGAACCATTCTGATCTGTGGGAAAAGTGGAAAGAACATGGAGATCTTGAAGCCAAGAAAAATTTGATTGAAAAGTATCTTCATATTGTAAATTATGTGTCAGGTCGCCTGGCTGTCGGTTTGCCCAAAAATGTTCCCAAAGATGACTTGGAGAGTAATGGAGTTATGGGGTTGATTGATGCATTGGAGAAGTTCGACTATGAACGTGGTTTGCAATTTGAAACCTATGCATCATGGAGGGTTCGCGGAGCCATACTTGACGGTCTGCGTCAAGGTGATTGGGTTCCGCGTTCTGTTAGGGAGAAGGCCAAGCGGATTGAGGACGCCTACCAGCAGCTGGAACAAAGCTATCTCAGATCCGTTAGTGATGAGGAAATGAGTCAGTATCTGGATGTGTCGACCAAAGATTTTCAACATATGCTTCAGGAAGTGGCAGTTATGTCACTATGCTCGCTGGAAGACCCGATTCGTGAAGAAGAGTCTGAGACACGTCTGTCTTTGATGGTAGATGAAAAAGCCAAAAATCCGGATTATAAAGTGAATGAGTTTTATTTGAAGGAAGCATTGGTGCAAGGGCTTGACAAGTTGACGGTAAAAGAGCGAACAGTCGTTTCACTCTTGTATTACGAAGATCTATCTCTTAGTGAAATTGCGGAGGTCATGTCTCTTTCTCCGTCTCGTATATCCCAGTTACATTCCAAGGCAATATTACGACTACGCGGCACGTTGGACAAACAGAAAGATTTGTTGATGCGTAAGGATTAATAGAGAAAAGGAATACATTGGAGTTTGGGGAGTGGAAAGTCTAAAAGGAGGAAGAATTGCGGTGACACAGCGGACTGCTTTGGAACAATGTTTAAACATTGTTTTATCGGACGACAAATGCACAGCCTACCTTGAATTTTCCAAAGAGGAAGAGGGCTTTGCCTGCACGATTGATGAACTTGAACAATTTGTGGCGAACAAGGGCATCAAACAAGGTGTATTGCGAGAGGCATTGTTACTTTTGGTGAGTAACCCTGAAATCTATTTGAAAGATAAATACAAGATTGCAGAAGGTGTCGCTCCCATTCAGGGAACAGATGGATTCATCAAGATCCTGGTAGGGATGGACGATACGAATGAACGACGACCTCTTGAATCGGAAGATGGAACTGTCGATTACAAAGAAGTGACCCGGTTAAACAATGTTCGTAGTGGACAGATCATTGCAGAGCGAATTGCTCCTGTCGATGGCATACCAGGCAGGGCAGTAACAGGTGAGGAAATTCCTTATCGTCCTGGTAAAGAAGCCCGGTTTAAAGTTGGGAAAAACGTAGTGATTAACCCGGATGGATCTGCCATGTATGCAGCGCTGGATGGGCTGGTTACCAAAACAGATGGTAACAAACTAAATGTATTTCCGGTCTATGAAGTTAATGGAGACGTTGACTACAACAAAGGCAACATTGATTTTGTAGGAACTGTTGTTATACGCGGCAATGTGCTTACCGGATTTAAAGTAAAAGCAGCAGGTGACATTCGTGTCGTCGGAGGTGTCGAAGGAGCGGAACTGGAAGCAGGTGGCTCAATCGAAATTACCGGTGGCATTATTGGTTACAACAAAGGACTGGTACAAGCAGGCCATAATGTTAAATGTACGTTTATTCAAGAAGGCAATGTGGATGCCGGTGAAGATGTTCTGGTTTCCCAAAGCATTATGCATTCCAATATTCGTGCTGGCCATCGTGTCATCTGTGCAGGAACCAAAGGTCTTATCGTTGGAGGCTCAATCCAGGCTGGTCAGAACGTCTCAGCGCGTGTTGTAGGCAACAGTATGTCAACTGTCACTGCCATTGAAGTTGGTGTGCTACCGAGGCTTCGTAACGAACTTAATGATTTGCGCAAGGAAGTCAGAGAGCAGATGGAGTCCTTGGACAAAACGAAGAAAGCTTTGACATTGCTGGATCAGCTAGCTGCCGCAGGACAATTAACTCCGGATAAGATGTCGATGCGAATCAAGCTGAGTGCTACACAGAAATCTGCTCTTCGTGTAAGTGAAGAAACGAAAATGCGCATCTTTGAAATTGAAAAGGCACTTGAAGATACAAGCAAGGCTCGTGTTGATATTCTGAAGATAGTTTATGGAGGCTCTAAAATAGTTATCGGCAGATACACGAAATTTATTAAAGATCCAGTCAGTCGAATTTCATTTTATTATCACGATGGCGATATTACGATGGTTCCATACGTTTAAGTACAGCATTCAGGCACATGAAGAAATCCATTCGAAACCGTGAGGTGAGCGTATGAGTTTCAAAGCAGTGGAGTTGCAGATTGCGGTACCACGAACGAGCGAGGCGGGGCGCTATCAAAGTGAAGCCCAGCAAAGACCGATTACGGATCAGAATCTATTGGCAGAGCAAACGTCGAAAGAAGCAAATGAAGCAAGGCAACGTAGTGAAGCAATGGATGAAACTTCACAAACTTCGGTGCGTGATGGTCATACGAATGATGGACATCAGCAGAGTGGCTCAGATGGACAGGAAACGGCTCAAGTTCAGGAAAACATCAAACCTGCCGAGCACCCTTATAAAGGAAAACACATTGATCTGTCTCTGTAATACATGATTTGATGGAATGCAGTTTTGCGCACCGATGGTTGAATCAGAAGGAGAGAACCGAATTTGTCACCATGGATCATTATTGTCATATTAGGGGCCTGCGCCATTGCCTACGCATATATCATGCCCCGGAAAAACAAGGCGCAGGAGCCGGGGCATCAACTGGTGCAAGAGATGGAATCTACGCTTGAACATTACATGACCGAGATTGAAAATGATAATGACGCTCTCATTCAGCGTGTAGCTGAAATGAAAGGAGAAGCGACAGCAGCCGATCAACGTATGCAATTGCAACTACAGGAATTACAGCAGCGGTTGGATCAGTTGGAACAGAGCAAAATGAACGAACCCGTTGCATCACCAGTTCAACATCCAGGTAATATGCCTGTACCAACTTCCGAAGGTTTGCAAGCACAAGCGCTCGTGAAAAGTGTGCAAGCAGAAGCGGCCCAGCAGGCCCAAGAAGCAGACCTTCAGAGTAGCAAGACAGAATCCATTCCTCAACGTGAATCGATTAAAGATCGATATGCAGAACTTTTTAATTTACATGCTGAGGGTAAGTCAATGGATGCCATCTCCAAGCAAACAGGCATTCAACGCGGGGAAGTACAATTAATACTGCAACTTGCCGAACGGGAGGAGAGCTGAGTCATGGACAAGCGATCCTTATGGATTGGATTGGGGAGCGGCATGATCGTTGGTGCAGTTTTGCTTCAACTGGCAACAGTGGGACAGAATGCATTATCGGATAGTAACCTTGACCCCGAGAAGACCGCCAATATGACCAAAGAACAACTTGAAACGGCCGCGAGAAGTTTGGACATGAAGTTGATAGATTCTGAGGAGGAACTTTACTCAGAAGCAGAGTGGGTGGAGAAGAAAAAACAGGAGAGCAGCGAACTGCAGGGAGATACAGCAACACCGCCTGCGACAGCAACCACTACAGCAACACCTGCCGAACCTGAAAAGCCACAAGAGCCTGCTACAAGTGAAGGTGAAGAGCAGAAAGAAATAACGGAGCCGAAGACCATTGAACCTTCAACGCCGAGTAATCCAAAAGGCGCGACAGTTTCATTCAAAGTACGTTCAGGCAATAGTCTGGCGATTGTTGCAGCAAACCTGAAAACAGCTGGAATCGTTGATGATGCTCAAGCGTTTATCAAGGCTGGCAAGGCTGAGCGAATCAACACTAAAATTCAAGTAGGTACCTATGCACTTGAAAAAGGTGAAAGCTTCAAATCCATTATCGCAAAAATTACGAAAGAACCGTCAAGCTGAGCGTGCTCGGACAGGACGGTTTTTGTGTATTTAGTCGTGTTTTTTGAAAGCTTTATTAATAAATAGTGATAAGTACAAGAACACGGTTGAATGGCTTCGTTAGTAACAAAAGTATAAAGGAGATTTTAGTTTCAAAGACTGTTGCATCAGGCGGTCAATTATGCTATATTAGATAACGGTGTTAAAACACACGCATGTGCTAATTTTGTTGAGGGTGCTTTCCTTATGGAGAGTCTTGGCGAAAAATGATGCCGGCGGAGGACACAATAAAAACCATATTAGGAGGTGTGTGAAGATGGCAGTAATCTCCATGAAGCAGCTTCTCGAAGCTGGGGTACACTTCGGTCACCAAACTCGTCGTTGGAACCCAAAAATGGATCGTTATATCTTCACTGAAAGAAACGGAATTTACATCATCGACTTGCAAAAGACGGTGAAAAAAGTCGAAGAGGCTTACAACTTCGTTAAAGGAATCGCAGGAGAGAATGGTAAAATTCTTTTCGTGGGTACTAAGAAACAAGCTCAAGATTCCGTTAAAGAAGAAGCTGAACGTGCTGGTCAATTCTACATTAACCAACGCTGGCTCGGCGGTACCCTGACTAACTTCCAAACCATTCAAAAACGTATTGATCGTTTGAAACAATTGGAAGCTTGGGAAGAAGACGGTACATTCGCTGTATTGCCTAAAAAAGAAGTAATCTTGCTTCGCAAAGAAAAAGATCGTCTTGAGAAATTCTTGGGCGGTATTAAAAATATGAAAGGCCTGCCAAGCGCCCTGTTCATCATCGATCCACGCAAAGAGCGTATCGCAGTTGCGGAAGCTCGCAAATTGGGTATCCCAATTGTAGGTATCGTTGATACTAACTGCGATCCGGACGAGATCGATTATGTTATCCCGGGTAATGACGACGCGATCCGCGCTGTTAAATTGCTGACAGGTAAAATGGCTGATGCTGTAATCGAAGCTAACCAAGGCGAAGAAACTTCTGCTTAATAGATTCGAACATATGCAATAAACTAAATGAAAAGGGTGGTTGGCAGGTGGATAACCTCTCACTGCCCTTTTTTTAGAGTGTACGTACAATACTTAATTTTGGAGGGAATTTATAATGGCAGTTAATGCGAGTGCAGTAAAAGAACTTCGCGAAAGAACGGGCGCTGGTATGCTCGATTGCAAAAAAGCACTGGAAGAAGCAAACGGCGATGTAACGAAAGCAGCTGAATTGTTGCGTGAGAAAGGTCTTTCTGCAGCAGCAAGCAAAGCAGGCCGTGCAGCAACTGAAGGCGTTGTAGAATCTTACATCCACGCTGGTGGACGTATTGGCGTTCTGGTTGAAGTTAACTGTGAAACAGACTTCGTTGGTAAAACGGATCAATTTAAGGATTTCGTTAAAGATGTAGCTATGCAAATCGCTGCAGCTAATCCTAAATTCGTTACACGCGAAGAAGTTCCTACAGAAGAGCTGGAAAAAGAAAAAGAAATTTTGAAAGCTCAAGCTCTTAACGAAGGCAAACCAGAGAAAATCATTGAAAAAATGGTTGAAGGCCGTATCGGTAAATACTACGAAGAATATTGCCTGATGGAACAAACTTTCGTTAAAGATCCAGACAAAACGATTTCCCAATTGCTGAATGAAAAAATCAGCCAAATCGGTGAAAACATCTCCATCCGTCGTTTCGTTCGTTACGAACTGGGTGAAGGTCTTGAGAAAAAAGTAGACAACTTCGTAGAAGAAGTAATGTCCCAAGTAAACAAATAAGACGTTTTTTCTAAACCGGCAAGCAAGATTGATTTTTCGAAGATATAAGAATGATAAAACTTCGAAGCGTAAACTCCCTTATATCTCAGGAAAACATTGCCTTACCGGTTGAACGTTTTTCCTAAAAGAGCGGAACACAACTGTGTTCCTTTCTTTTTAAGCAGGAGGCCATGCGCGAGAAGTTTTGTTGGTTGAACACCGAGCGTGTTCAATTCAAAGTGGAGGGTGAATAATTGGAACAGCCAGTATTTAAACGTGTTGTCTTAAAGGTCAGCGGAGAGTCACTTTCCGGTCAAAACGGCTACGGTATTGATGCAGACACGATCTCGTCGATTGCCCAACAGGTAAAAGAGGTTGTTGCACTTGGTGTACAGGTTGCTATTGTATGTGGCGGCGGAAACATCTGGCGTGGAATAGCTGGTAGCGAGAACGGCATCGATCGTGCAACTGCTGATTATATGGGTATGCTGGCGACGGTAATGAACTCGCTGGCACTGCAGGATGCTTTGGAACAGATTGAAGTACCTACACGTGTACAGACATCTATTGCAATGCAGCAAATTGCAGAGCCTTATATTCGTCGTAGAGCTATTCGTCATCTGGAGAAAGGCCGGGTCGTTATTTTTGCAGCAGGTACAGGTAACCCGTTCTTTTCCACTGATACAACAGCAGCACTACGCGCAGCGGAGATTGAAGCAGAAGTTATCTTGATGGCCAAGAATAAAGTCGATGGTGTATACTCAGCAGATCCGTTTAAGGACAGTACAGCTGTGAAATTTGATCAGTTGACTTACATGGATATTCTTAACAAAGACCTTGGTGTAATGGATTCGACGGCATCCTCGCTTTGTAAGGACAACAACATCCCGTTGATCGTATTTGCCATTACGGAACAAGGTAACATCAAACGTGTTGTTCTGGGCGAACGTATCGGAACAATCGTTAAAGGGAGTGTAGATTAATGCCACAAGCGGTTAAACAACATGCCGAAGAGCGTATGGAAAAAGCAATTCAAGCATTGCGTCGTGACCTGGCTACTTTACGTGCAGGCCGTGCAACTCCAGCTCTTCTGGACCGAATTCAGGTAGAGTATTATGGAGCAATGACGCCATTGAATCAACTCGCTAATATCAGTACTCCGGATTCCCGTACACTGATGATTCAGCCGTGGGACAAATCTTCCATGGGTGATATCGAGCGTGCCATCATGAAATCGGATCTGGGTCTTACTCCAGCGAATGATGGTAGCATGATCCGTCTGTCTATTCCGGCATTAACGGAAGAGCGCAGAGCGGAACTTGTGAAGCTGACGAAGAAGTTCGGTGAAGAAGGTAAAGTAGCGATTCGTAACATTCGCCGTGACGCGAATGATGACATCAAGAAAATGGAGAAGTCAGACATTTCCGAGGATGAATCCCGGAGACATCAGGACGATATCCAAAAATCGACCGACAAGTTTATTGCTGAAGTCGATAAGGTACTTGCTGCCAAAGAAAAAGAAATTATGGAAGTGTAAGACAAGCGCAGCCCCTCCAATACGGTGGGGTTTTGTCTCTTTTTCCAAGCTTCAGATAAAGAAACTTCAGGGATTTTGGAGGAACAGGAATGATCAAACGGGTTCGGTCGTGGTGGAATGGGGCTGACAAGCAGGAAACGCTGACTATATCCGAGGACAATATCCCGCAGCACGTCGCCATTATCATGGACGGCAATGGACGATGGGCCAAACGTTTGGGACTCCCGCGTATAGCCGGGCACCAAAATGGCATGAAGGCGGTCAAACGTGCGACCATCGCGGCGGATGAACTGGGCATCAAATATCTGACGATGTACGCTTTTTCGACAGAAAACTGGACGCGTCCAAAAGAAGAAGTGGATTTTCTGATGCGACTTCCGCAAGAATTTCTGGCCATTGAGCTGGATGAACTTATAGAAAAAAATGTGCGCATTCGCATGATGGGCCAAGAGGAACATTTACCTTCTCATACCATCAATGCCTTGCGGGAAGCCATTCGTCTTACGGAACATAATACTGGTCTCGTTTTGAACTTTGCAATGAACTATGGAAGTCGTCGCGAGATGACGGATTGTGTTAAACAGATCGCTCTGCAGGTGAAATCGGGGGAACTATCGGCAGAGGACATAACACCTGAACTCATTGATAGACATATGCTGACGGTTGACATGCCTGATCCGGATCTGCTGATCCGGACGAGCGGGGAGTTGAGATTGAGTAACTTCATGCTCTGGCAACTTGCATATAGTGAATTATGGTTTACGGATATATACTGGCCCGAATTTGGCAAAAAGCATTTGCTTGAAGCAGTAGCCGAATATCAGCGCAGAACAAGGCGTTACGGCGGTTTGAAATAGATGGAGGATGAAGCCGTTGAAACAGCGATTAACGACAGGAATCATAGCAGGTGTGTTGTTTTTAGGTTTTTGCATGCTGGGCGGACCCTGGTACCATGGTTTGGTATTGCTTATGGCTCTCATCGGTTATTATGAATTTGTAAAAATGACCGGGGTGATGCCTTTTTCAGGTGTGGCCCTGATTGGATATGCCGGTGTTTTTGCCATTGTGTTTCCTTGGGAAATGCTTTGGGAAGCAAGACCGCTATCCTTATTTCAGGTCATCTGGATTGTAATGCTTGTACTAATGACAGCTTCGGTTGTCACTAAGAATAAGGTTCCCGTGAATACAGTAGCCATGCTATTTCTTGGCGTGCTGTATATAGGGATCGGTTTCTATTACATTGCAGAATCCAGACACCTACATCATGGATTGTTCTGGACGTTCCTCTTGCTTGGCTCCATATGGGCGAGTGATGCAGGGGCTT
Organism: Paenibacillus sp. Negev47; assembly: GCF_058313655.1. Taxonomy (NCBI): domain Bacteria; kingdom Bacillati; phylum Bacillota; class Bacilli; order Caryophanales; family Paenibacillaceae; genus Paenibacillus; species Paenibacillus sp. Negev47. The sequence goes on along the minus strand of NZ_CM177754.1, from coordinate 4,299,548 downwards.
ATTTTGTAGGGAAATGGATTGGTAAAAACAAACTGTGGCCTTCCATCAGTCCAAACAAGACTGTAGAGGGTGCAATGGGTGGCATTGTAATAGCAATTATCACTTCTGTTGTTTTTGCGTTAGTGTCAGATGGTTTGCTTTCTTGGCAGAGAGCGATCGTGATCGGAATTGCTTGCGCAGTTGTAGGTCAGATGGGGGACTTGATCCAGTCTGCTTACAAACGTGTATATAATATCAAGGATTCAGGCAGTCTTCTCCCGGGGCATGGAGGCATTCTTGATCGGTGCGACAGCTGGATTGTTGTTTTTCCATTCGTACATATACTAATGCTATTGCCCTACTAAAGAAGAACATGAGTCTGAGATAACAGCATTGTTCACTGTAGCATTGGATAATTAAAGATGAGGTGCAGCATGAAAAAAATTGCGATTCTCGGGTCGACTGGTTCCGTTGGAACTCAGACACTTGATGTAGTAGACATGCATCCAGAACTTTTTCAAGTGGAGGGATTGGCTGCGGGAGGCAATACAGACCTGCTGATCGAGCAAACCAAACGTTACCGACCGAAGAAAGTATCGGTGGGCTCTAAAGAACTGGCGGAGAAGGTAGCTCCATATCTGCCTGCAGGTACGCAACTGTTTTACGGCACAGAAGGACTGGTAGAAGTTGCCGCAGGAACAGAAGCGGATACGGTTGTAACGGCGGTGGTAGGGAGTGTTGGACTTGAGTCAACGCTTGCAGCTATTGACGCTGGTAAACATATCGGACTTGCCAACAAGGAGACACTGGTTACGGCCGGGCATATTGTTACTACAAGAGCTGCTGCGAAAGGCGTTTCTTTACTGCCCATCGATAGTGAACACTCTGCTATATACCAATGCTTAAATGGTGAAAACAGAGAACGTTTGACAGGGATCACGCTCACCGCTTCAGGCGGTTCATTTCGTGATCTTACCCGTGAACAGTTGAAAAACGTGACGATAGAGGATGCGCTTAAACATCCCAATTGGTCAATGGGCTCCAAAATAACGATAGACTCCGCAACGATGGTGAACAAAGGACTTGAGGTTATTGAAGCACATTGGTTATTTGGTCTTCGTTATGATCAGATTGATGTATTGCTTCACCCGGAGAGTGTAATTCATTCCTATGTGGAATTTAATGACACCAGCATCATTGCTCAACTGGGAAATCCGGATATGCGAGTTCCCATTCAATATGCATTGACTTACCCTGACCGTTTGCCTTCACCAGCACAGCGTCTGTCTCTTGCTCAGGCTGGGAAATTACATTTCCGCGAGATGGATATGGAACGCTTCCCATGTTTAAGAATGGCGTATGAGTGTGGTAAAATGGGAGGAACCGCAACAACGGCATTTAATGCAGCCAACGAGGTTGCTGTAGCCCGTTTCTTGCGTAAAGAGATTTCGTTCCTTAAAATAGAAGATATTATTGCTTCTGTGCTGGAAGCGCACCACAATGTGGACGAGCCTGATCTGCAGGAGATCGCCCGATGTGATCTGGAGAGCCGTAAGCTCGCATCCAGTCTGTAATCTCTTTTTTCATAACAAAATGGAAGAAGTGATTCTCTTGTGCGACATCAGAGAATAATGATAATCTAGAGGGACAGACTGCGGTATGTGCCGTGAAGGAGGATGGATAGGGATTGGAAACCATACAAGTGGTATTTCTAACGGTGCTCATGTTCTTTGTCATCGTGACGGTTCATGAATGGGGGCATTATTACTTTGCCAAACGCGCCGGTATTCTTGTACGGGAATTTGCGATCGGTTTTGGTCCCAAATTGTTCTCATATAAAAGAAACGAGACCCAGTTTACATTGCGTTTGTTGCCTTTTGGCGGATATGCACGGATGGCAGGGGAAGACCCGGAACTGGTAGAGATCCAGGAAGGTCAGACCATTGCGGTAAGATCTGCAGACGACCAGGTGAAAATGATTTATCTGGATCAGTTGGATAACCGTAAAAATGTAATACGTGGTGAAGTCATCTCCATTGATATGGAGAGGGCCCTGAAGCTTCAACTGGATGTAGATGGTGAGATTCAGGAGTATCGCATACACCCCCAAGCCATGTTGGTGAGTCGTGGCAAACAAACACAGATTGCACCGAAAGATCGCCAATTCGGCAGCAAAACCGTTGGGCAGCGTGCATTGGCTATTTTTGCGGGACCCCTGATGAACTTTATCTTGGCCTTTGTGCTGTTTGCTGTATATGCGCAGATGGCAGGAGTTCCGGTGGAAAACCCGAAAAATCTTGAAATTGGTGAAGTGCTTGAAGGTGGGGCAGCCGATCAGGCGAACCTGCAAAAGGGCGATATTATTGAAACCATCAACGGTACTGCTATTGGTACGGATTCACAAAAAATGGTGACAATGATTGCTGATTCCAAAGACAAGCCGATGGAGTGGACGCTGCGACGAGGCAGTGAAACGTTTAATATTACGATTACTCCACGTACCGTAGAAGGACAAGAGGGCGGGAAAGTGGGAATTGTTCCTACGTTACCTACCCGATCTGTTGGATTTGTAGAAACATTTACAGTATCCGGCATAGCAATGGTTGATACAACCAAAGTGATATTTGAAGGTTTCAAACATTTAATCAATCAATTTAACATGGACGATATTGGTGGTCCGGTTCGTACATTTGAAGTGACAGGACAGATTGCAAAACAAGGAATTGAGCAGTTAACGAGATGGGCAGCTATTTTGAGTCTGTATCTTGGAATTTTCAACCTGTTGCCAATACCTGCACTTGACGGTAGCCGTCTTGTATTTTTGGGGATTGAAGCGCTGAGAGGCAGACCTGTTGATCCAAACCGCGAAGGCATGGTACATTTCATCGGATTTGCGATGTTGTTTGTCTTGATGCTGGCAGTAACATACAATGATATATTACGTTTAATTAACGGATAATTACGGTTGGACTACGCTCTGAGCATTCAGAGCTAGTCGTTATGGGAGGACGCTGGAGTCTTATGTCAAAGGAAAATGATAAACAATTCGTGACTGAAATTACACCACAGGGTGAGGATTTCTCGCGCTGGTATATTGATGTTATCAAAAAAGCGGATCTCATGGATTATGCACCCGTACGTGGTTGTATTGTGTTCAAACCAGACGGATTTGAAATCTGGGAGCATATCAAAGATGAGTTAGATCGTCGTTTCCGGGAAACGGGTCATCGCAATGCGTATTTCCCGATGTTCATCCCTGAGAGTTTCTTCCAAAAGGAAAAAGAGCATGTGGAAGGCTTTAACCCTGAACTACCATGGGTTACGGAAGCTGGCGGAGAGAAGCTGGAAGAACGTCTGGCGATCCGTCCTACATCTGAAACGATTATTGGTCACATGTATTCCAAGTGGATTCAGTCTTATCGGGATCTACCGGTACTGATCAATCAGTGGGCTAACGTGGTCCGTTGGGAAAAAAGAACGTTGCCTTTCCTTCGCACAAGTGAGTTCCTGTGGCAAGAAGGTCACACTGCACATGAGACTGAAGAAGAAGCGCGCGAAGAAACGATGAAAATGCTTGAAATTTATCGTGAAGTAGTTGAAGAGTATTTGGCTATCCCTGTGATTGTAGGTCAGAAAACCAAATCCGAGAAGTTTGCGGGTGCAGTGGATACGTACTCGATCGAAGCCATGATGAAAGATGGACGTGCTGTACAAGCAGGTACATCACACTACATGGGAACGAACTTCGCAAAAGCATTTGAAATTCAGTATCTTAGCCGAAACAATGTGCTGGAACTGGCTTACACCACTTCATGGGGGGTAAGCACACGTTTGATCGGTGCGTTAATTATGGTTCACGGAGATGACCGTGGTCTCGTGCTTCCGCCTAAAGTAGCACCGACGCAAGTGGTCATGATTCCAATTGGACCTCCGAAAACGCGTGATGCTGTTGTGGGACGTGCAGATGAGTTATTCACTGAGTTGAAAAAAGCTGGCGTCCGTGTAAAAATGGATGACCGCAGTGATGTTCGCCCAGGTTGGAAATTCAATGAATACGAAATGCGCGGTGTTCCGATTCGTCTGGAGATCGGTCCACGTGATATGGAAAATGGCGTTTGTGTACTCGTTTCACGCATCACAGGTGAGAAGAAAGTGGTAGAACAAGCGAACCTGGTAGAAGAAATTCAGTCTATGTTGACACAGATCCAGGTAGATATGTTGGAACGTGCTCGGACATTTATGTCGGATAACTTCTACTCTGTGGATACACTTGATGAAATGAAAGAACTAATGGAAAATAAACGCGGGTTTACACTGGCTGGATGGTGCGGTTCAGAAGCTTGCGAAGATAAAGTAAGAGAAGTCACAGGTGCAACAAGCCGGAACATCCCGTTCCAGCCTGCGGAAGAAAAGCATACGTGCCTGGCTTGTGGTGAACAGGCAAAACACACGGTAGTTTTTGCAAGAGCGTATTAAGTCAGGATAACCTGACTATATACATTGAACTAAACATTTACATGAGAACGTAGAGAACAGAAATAACCTGAAGAAGCGGAGCTAAAAGCTTTCTGAAAGAAAGCTACATCGGAAGCATACGCTGCGCCTTTATCCCCCGGATTTTCCCCTTTGTAAAAGGGAATCAAAAAATCTGGGGATAACAGCGATCGGAAGGTTGTTCTGTTATCGGAGTGGTAAATGTAAATATCTTTTTGTTCAATTTATATAACGGCACGTACGGACTGTAAGAGTAATGAATGGAGAGCTTCTGTCGGATAAAATGAGTCGGTGCGAGTTCGGATCGGTGACATTTTTGAATGCAGGGGCTTTTCATGCTTTAAGGGGGTACAAGGAGGAACACGATGAGCGGATTCGAAGAGAAGAGAAAACGGTTTGAGTTGTTGATGAAACAGGCAGAGCTTCCAGCTGGTCTGTTAGAGCCCTATTTTTTGGATGGATGGATTGAACAAGTAGAGACCAATCGCAGTAATCGGGAGTGGAATATCCTGATTGCGAAGGATACGTTGGTACCCGCTCCAATTTATCGCACATTTTGTCTGCATATTCAGGAGAAGATGAATCATATCGCCAAAATCTCATTTGGCTTCAAATATACGGACAAGGTACAAAATGGTGATATCGTCAGTGAATATTGGAATCTGTTTCTGGAGTGGGTTACACGTGAGATTCCATCTGTAAATGGTTGGATGAACCGGACAACCTTTGAATGTGAAGAGGATCTCCTGCAACTGACAATGAGTGATGCAACGTCGATGGAATTGGCTCGTAAGAAACAGATTGATCAGGCAATTACGAAATTCTATGACAAGTACTTTCATCTACCTCTTCGTATCAAGATGCAAGTGGGCGAAGTGGCAAGCAATAAAGAGGCGATGGAACAGTTCCAGGCCCAAAAACGTGTAGAGGAACTTGAGGTCATCGAGAAGATGATGAGTGAAGTGGACACAGAAATCCCGGTGGATGAGGAGCAGGGCGATCTGCGTTTGCAGATGGGTTATGATATTAAGGAGCCAGCAGTGCCCATGCAGGAAATCCAGGATGAAGAGAAAAAGGTCACCCTTCAAGGTTCTGTGTTTGGTCTGGATCGCAAAGAACTGCGAAACGGCAATACGTTGTTTACCTTCTACCTGACCGACTTCACGGACTCCATGCAAATGAAGATGTTTGCCAAAACAAAAGAGGATGTTAAAATTCTCAGTTTGCTGGCTAACGGTAAATGGGTGAAAGTGCGTGGCCGTGTAGAGTATGACCGGTTTATGCAGATTCCTGAACTCGCCATGATCCCTTCAGATCTGATAGAAGTCAAAGCACCGCCGTCTCGCAAGGATAATGCACCAGAGAAACGAGTAGAGTTCCATTTGCACTCTACGATGAGCACGATGGATGCTGTAACTTCGATCGACAAATACGTAAAAATGGCAGCTGAGTGGGGACACAAGGCGATTGCTGTCAGTGATCATGGTGGTGTACAGGTATATCCTGAGGCTTCCAAGGCTGCCAAGAAAAATGGGATTAAAATGATCTACGGCCTTGAGGCCAATGTAGTGAATGACTCCGTTGCAGTCGTAATGGCTCCACAGCCATTGGATCTCCAAACAGCGACATACATCGTATTTGATATCGAGACTACAGGTCTTTCAGTTACACAGAACAAAATTATTGAGATCGCTGCTGTTAAGATGCAAGATGGTAAAGAAATCGACCGGTATGCGACTTTTGTGAATCCGCATGAACGCATTCCCTACAATATTCAGCAATTGACTAATATTAATGATGACATGGTAAAAGACGCGCCTGAACTGGAGCCAGTTATCCGAGAGTTTGTACAGTTTGCCGGAGATGGTGTACTTGTTGCGCATAATGCACGTTTTGATATGGGCTTTATTCAAGCTTCTCTGAAGCAGATTGGAATGCCAGAGCTTCCTAACCCTGTCCTTGACACGTTGGAACTGGCACGATTATTATTTCCAAAAAATAAGAACCACCGTCTGAATACGATGGCGGATAAATATAAAGTTGGACTTGAAAGTCATCACCGGGCCATTGATGATACGGTTGCTCTTGCAGGTATACTGATCGGATTACTAAATGATGCTGCCCAGATGAAAGGAATAACGAGGCTTGATCGCCTGAACGATTATGTAGGTGTCGACTTGTCGAATACAAGACCTTTCCATTGCGGAATCTATGCACTGAATGAAGTCGGCAAGAAAAATCTCTATAAACTGGTATCTCTCTCTCATACGGAACATTTCAAGCGGGTACCTTGCATTCCCAAGTCGAAACTGATTAATTTGCGTGAAGGACTCGTTATTATATCGGGTTGTGAAAAAGGTGAGTTCTTTGAAGCGGTGCTTAACAAATCGCTCGAAGAAGCGGAAGAGATCGCCGAGTTCTATGACATATTGGAGATCCAACCACTTACAATGTATATGCATTTGGTGGATAAAGGGTTGGTGGCTACACCCGAAGAAATCAAAACAGCGATCCGTAAAGTCATTGATATCGGGTCGAAATTGGGTAAGCCGGTTATAGCGACAGGCAATGTGCACTATTTAGAACCTCGTGACAAACTATATCGGGATATCACCATTCACGGCATTACAGGATTTAGTCCACTGAAAGATCAACGGAAACCGGATGCACATTTCAGAACGACGGAGGAAATGCTGGAAGAGTTCCAGTTCCTGGGCCAAGATAAAGCTTACGAAGTCGTGGTTACGAATACGGTGGAATTGTCTGACCGATTTGAAGAAATTAAGCTGTTTCCGGACAAACTGTTTACTCCGATTCTGGAAGGTGCCGACGATGAAATTCGTAATACCTGCTATGACACTGCCAAGTCCATCTATGGTGAGGAATTGCCTGAAGTTATCGTGGCACGATTAGAGAAAGAACTGATTCCAATTATTAAATATGGTTTCTCTGCCAACTATCTGATCTCGGAACGGTTGGTTAAAAAATCGAATCAGGATGGTTATCTTGTAGGTTCGCGGGGATCGGTCGGCTCCTCTGTCGTGGCTACATTCCTAGGTATATCCGAAGTTAATCCATTGCCCGCTCACTATATTTGTGTGAATTCAGAATGCAAGCACAGTGAGTGGTTCCTAGACGGTAGTGTTCGGAGTGGATTTGACCTTCCTGAGAAAGAATGCCCGGATTGTGGTGGCACGCTTAAAGGAGAAGGCCAGGATATACCGTTTGAGACCTTCCTTGGATTTAAAGGAGATAAAGTTCCCGATATTGACTTGAACTTCTCTGGTGATTACCAGCCTCATGCTCATAACTATACGAAAGTACTGTTTAGTGAAAAAAGTGTTTTTCGTGCGGGGACCATTGGTACAGTGGCTGAGAAAACAGCATTTGGTTTTGCCAAGAAGTATGAGGAAGAACATCACAAAAAATGGCGCGGAGCCGAATTGAATCGTTTGGCTTCTGGGTGTACTGGGGTAAAACGGAGCACTGGACAGCACCCTGGCGGTATTGTCGTGGTACCCGATTATATTGAGGTCGAAGATGTTACACCCGTTCAGTTCCCGGCAGATGACGTTAATGCGGAGTGGAAAACAACACACTTTGATTATCATGCTTTTGAGGAAAACTTGCTGAAACTTGATATTCTGGGGCATGATGATCCGACTATGATGCGGATGTTGCAGGATTTGACAGGTGTTGATCCAACGAGCATTCCGATGAATGATCCAAAAGTCATGAGCATGTTTAACTCAACCGAGGCTTTGGGTGTTACACCTGAACAGATTCGCTCCCCTGTTGCGACATTTGGCGTACCGGAGATGGGGACGAAATTCGTTCGTCAGATGCTTATTGAGTCACAGCCGACATCTTTTGCCGATTTACTTCAGATTTCGGGATTGTCCCATGGTACAGGTGTATGGCTTGGGAATGCTCAGGATCTGATAAAGAATGGAACATGTAACATCAAGACGGTAATTGGTTGTCGGGATGACATCATGTTGTTCCTGATTTATAAGGCAGGTATGGACGCGAGTCTGGCCTTTAAAATTACGGAGAGTGTTCGTAAAGGGCGTGGTCTGCCTCAGGAATGGATCGATGAGATGAAGAATTGTAAAGTGCCTCAATGGTACATCGATTCATGTCTCAAAATCCAGTACATGTTCCCGAAGGCCCACGCGGCCGCTTATGTTATATCGGCAGTACGTACTGCGTTCTTCAAGCTGTATCATCCCATTGAATATTACGCAACTTACTTTACCGTTCGGGCGGATGAGATTGATATCGAACTCATGTGTCAGGGATATGAGGCGATCTATCGCAAAATTGTAGAGATCGAGCAATTAGGTTTCCAGGCACCACCGAAAGAGAAAAACATGTTACCTGTCCTTGAAATGGGTTTGGAAATGGCAGCGCGTGGATTCTCACTTAAACCGATTGACTTATATCGTTCGGAAGCTACGAAGTTTATCGTTGATGGGAAAACACTAATCCCTCCGTTTTCTGCGTTGGCAGGAATCGGAGACAATGCTGCACGTAATATTGCTGCGGCAAGAGAACATGGTGAATTCCTGTCGGTGGAAGATTTTCAGCAGAAGTCGAAAGCGAGTAAGACGATTGTTGAACTCCTGTCGAATATGGGGTGTTTCCGCGGTTTACCAGAGAGCAACCAGCTTTCCCTGTTCTAGTATTAGATGTGAATCATGGACAAGTGATTGGTGGGGGATGCGTAATTTTTCCTTCATTAGTAAGTAAACTGTCTGAATCATCGCTTACTTGTCACTATTACCAGACTATGTTATAATTTTTGAAGTGAACGAGATAGTACGAATTTCTAAAGAGTGGGGAAACCCACTCTTTAGTCTTTGGTATACAAGAATCTTGGGTATTTAATAATCTGCCAGTGCTTTTTTGCTGGTGTAACCTAAGTTGGAGGTTATTGGTTTTGAGCACAACGAACATTAAATCTACCGTGGAAGAAATGATCCAACCCTACTTGAACGAACAAGGCTTCGAGCTGGTTGACATCGAATACGTCAAAGAAGGCAGCAACTGGTTTTTGCGGGTGTATGTCGACAAAGAGGGTGGCATCGACATCGACGATTGCGTCTTGATCAGCGAAAAGCTGAGCGCCAAGCTGGATGAGAACGATCCGATTCCAACCATCTATTTCCTTGAAGTGTCTTCTCCCGGTGCGGAGCGTCCACTGAAAAAACCTGAGGACGTTACCAAAGCCGTAGGCAAAAATGTTTTTGTTACAACCTACGAGCCGGTGAACGGATTGAAGGAATTTGAAGGCAAGCTGCTTTCTTTTGATGACGGGGAACTCGTGATTGAGGCAGGCAAGAAACAGCATGCCATTTCTTATGATAAGGTTGCCAGTGCGCGCCTAGCTATTTTGTTTTAAGTGCCTTGTTCACTTTATTAATGAAAAAGACACATCTCACGATAACGGCAAGGTGCTCAGGAGTTCAGAGCCTTTCGCCGTTTTACGTATGAGATGCCATGTTTGAAAGGGGGATCAACATTCATGAGTATGGATTTTATTGAAGCAATGAATGAATTGGAACGGGAAAAAGGGATCAGCAAGGATGTGCTGTTTGAAGCGATCGAGGCTGCACTAATTTCCAGCTACAAGCGGAATTTCAACACGGCCCAGAATGTGCGTGTTGATATGAACCGTAATACGGGAGTTATCCGGGTGTATGCCCGTAAATTGATCGTGGAAGAAGTCCTGGATTCACGTACCGAAATTTCATTGCCTGCTGCACGAGAAATCAACCCACACTTCCAGCTGGAAGATATTGCGGAGATTGAAGTTACGCCGCGCGATTTCGGACGTATCGCCGCACAAACTGCCAAACAGGTGGTGACCCAGCGGATTCGTGAAGCCGAACGCGGCCTGATCTACAACGCTTTCGTAGACAAGGAAGAGGATATCGTTACGGGAGTGGTGCAGCGTCAGGATTTGCGCAATATCTACATCGATCTGGGCAAAATCGAAGCGGCTTTACCGCTGACCGAATTGATGCCGAACGAGAAGTTTGTTCATGGTGACCGTATTAAGGCGTATATCACCAAGGTCGAGAATACGACGAAAGGGCCGCAAATCATATTGTCCCGTACTCATCCGGGCCTCTTGAAACGTCTCTTTGAACTGGAAGTGCCTGAGATCTTCGACGGTGTAGTTGAGATTCGCTCCGTCGCTCGCGAAGCAGGGTTCCGCTCCAAGATTGCGGTTCATTCCCGCAACGAGGAAGTTGATCCAGTTGGATCTTGTGTAGGTCCTAAGGGAATCCGCGTGCAGACCATTGTGGGTGAGCTGCGCGGTGAAAAAATCGACATCGTTCGTTTCTCCGATCAGGTAGACGAATATGTTGCTAATGCACTGAGTCCTTCCAAAGTATTGGAAGTTCATGTATTTGAGGAAGAAAAGATGGCTCGGGTTATCGTTCCGGACTATCAACTGTCGCTCGCAATTGGTATCAAAGGCCAAAATGCCAGATTGGCAGCCAAATTAACCGGCTGGAAAATCGACATTAAGAGCGAGAGCCAGGCGGAACAGGAATTCGGCAGAGAAAAAGATTCTTCTTCTGAAATGCATCAGGATTCCGTCTCCGTCGACTAAAGTAAAGTACGGGGGGCGCTGACGTATGAAACCAAAAAAAGTGCCGCTGCGCAAATGTGTGGCATGCCAGGAAATGATGCCCAAAAAGCAGCTGATCCGCATCGTTAAAACGCCAGAGGATGAAGTGCTGATCGATTTGACTGGCAAAAAATCCGGACGTGGTGCCTATTTATGCGGCAAAGAGTCCTGTTTTAAGCTCGCACTCAAAAACCGGGCTTTGGATCGGGCGTTAAAAGGCAAAGTCTCACCTGAAATTTACGAGCAATTAGCAGCTGACTTCATCGCGGTTGAGGATGAATTCATAGCAGCACAGGAGCGTGAACATGACTAATATTAAAACGCTGTCTTATCTGGGACTCTCTATGCGTGCAGGTAAACTTGTAACAGGTGAAGAAATTGTACTTAAAGCGATCCGTTCTTCCGAAGCTAAGATGGTTATTGTTGCGGGTGACGCCTCAGCCAATACACAAAAGAAATTTCGCGATAAATGTGGAACTTATAAGGTTCCTCTGTTAATCGGATTTGACCGGGATAGTTTAGGTTCAAGTATCGGTAAAGACACGCGTGTTGTTCTTGCAGTAACGGATCGAGGGTTTGCAAAAATGATCTCCAAGCAAGTCGGTATAATGTCGGAGGTGGAGTATATTGAGTAAACAGGAAAACAAGGATAAATTGCGAGTTTATGAATATGCGAAGTCCCTAAATATGAGTAGTAAAGAAATTATAACCATTCTTAAAAAGCTGGAAATTCCCGTAAACAATCATATGAGTGTCATGGAGAATGGATCAGTCGGTAAGGTGGAACAATTTTTTAAAGATATAAAATCCACTGCTGCTTCCAAACAAGGCAACGAAGCAAAACCAGTTGCTACTTCGGCAGTACGCAGTGACAAAACAGTGGACAGCAACAAGCCGGCCGGCGGAGTGAACACGCCGAATAGCAGTAACCCATCCGGTAGTCCCGTACAAACAAAAATACAACAGGAAAAGCAGGTAGGTATGAACAATAGACCAAATTCCAACAATAACAATGGCACCCAAAGACCCAGCGGCCAAGACAGCCGCAACAGAACGAACTCTTCCCAAGGCTCAAGCCAAGGAGGACAATCAACTAACCGTCCAAGACCGGCTCAAGGTGGACAAAGCAGTACAGCGTCCCGTCCGCAAGGATCGGGTCAACGTCCGGCTAGCAGTGGTGGCGGTCAAGTAAGACCTTCAGGACCTAACAGCGGTGGTAGTACAGGTACTGGCGGCAACCGCAGCGGTGGCCAAGGTCAGAGCCAAGGACAAGGCCAACGTAGAAGCGGCCCAGGTGGCACAACTGGCAACAACAATAACAGTGGCAACCGTTCGAACAGCGGTGGCGGTGGACGTCGTTATGATGACAATCGTGGCGGTAACTTCCGTGGGAACCGTGGTGGTAAGAACAACCGCAACAGAAATCAACAACAGTACCAACAACGTGAGAAAATTGATAACACACCTAAAAAAATCATCGTTCGTGGTGATATGACTGTAGGCGAAACGGCGAAGTTGCTCCATAAGGATGCTTCCGAAGTTATCAAAAAGCTCATCGCTATGGGTGTTATGGCAACAATCAACCAAGAGCTTGATATCGAAACGATCCTTCTGCTTTCAGGTGAATTCGGTGTTGAGGTTGAAGTGAAGATTGTGCTTGAAGATGACCGTTTCGAGACGCTGGAAGAGAATGATGATGCTGCTGACTTGCAGGCTCGTCCACCAGTAGTTACGATCATGGGTCACGTTGACCATGGTAAAACTACTTTGCTGGATGCTATTCGTTCCACAAATGTAACAGGCGGCGAAGCAGGCGGTATCACGCAACATATCGGTGCATACCAAGTCGAAATCAACAGCAAAAAGATCACGTTCTTGGATACTCCGGGTCACGAAGCGTTTACAGCGATGCGTGCACGTGGTGCACAGGTTACAGATATGACGATTATTGTCGTAGCAGCAGATGACGGTGTTATGCCACAAACCATTGAGGCCATTAACCATGCCAAAGCTGCTGGACTTCCAATTATCGTTGCTGTCAATAAAATTGACAAACCGGGTGCCGATCCGGATAAAGTGAAACAAGAATTGACCAACTATGAACTCGTTCCGGAAGAGTGGGGCGGAGATACCATCTTTGTTAACGTGTCAGCGAAACAAAGAATGGGTCTGGAAGGTCTGCTTGAAATGATTCTGCTCGTTGCAGAAGTGAACGAATACAAAGCGAACCCGGACAAACGTGCCCGTGGTACTGTGATTGAAGCTGAGCTGGATAAAGGACGTGGCCCAGTTGCCCGTATCCTCGTACAGCACGGTACTTTGAAAGTCGGAGATGCTTTCGTAGCAGGTAACTGCTTCGGTCGTGTTCGGGCGATGGTTAATGACAAAGGTCGCCGTTTGAAAGAAGCTGGACCTTCGACACCTGTAGAAATCACAGGTCTGACTGAAGTTCCAGGTGCGGGAGATCCGTTCATGGTGTTCGAAGATGAGCGCAAAGCGCGTTCCATCGCTGACAAACGTGCGATCACGCAACGTGAATCCGATCTGGGTACGCATACTCGTGTAACATTGGATGATCTGTTCCAGCACATCAAAGATGGCGAGATCAAAGATCTGAACGTAATTATCAAAGGTGACGTACAAGGTTCGGTTGAAGCATTGAAAGGTTCCCTTGCGAAGATCGAAGTTGAAGGTGTACGCGTGAAGATCATTCATAGCGGCGCTGGTGCAATCACTGAGTCCGACATCATTTTGGCTGCAGCATCCAATGCCATCGTGATTGGTTTCAACGTACGTCCTGAAAACCAGGCGAAAGCAACAGCAGATCAAGAGCAAGTAGATATTCGTCTGCATCGCGTAATCTACAGTGTTATCGAAGAAATTGAACAAGCGATGAAAGGTATGCTTGATCCGATCTACAAAGAAAAAGTTATCGGTCATGCTGAAGTTCGGAGCACGTTCTCGATCAGTAAAGTGGGTACCATTGCTGGATGTATGGTTACCTCGGGTAAAATTACGCGTTCCGCAGAAGCACGCCTGATTCGTGATGGCATCGTCCTTTACGAAGGCAAGCTTGATTCCCTGAAACGTTACAAAGATGATGCCAAAGAAGTAGCCCAAGGTTACGAGTGTGGTATCACGCTGGATAAATATAATGATCTCAAAGAGGGCGACGTTATTGAAGCCTTCATTATGGAGACAGTACAACGATAAGCAAGGAAGCATGAGGTGAACAACAATGGCTAAGATTCGTACAGGTAGAGTGGGCGAGCAGATCAAGAAAGAATTGAGTCTGCTCATCCAGTCTGAACTGAAAGATCCACGTATCGGCTTTATTACCGTAACGGGAGTCGAAGTGACAGGGGACTTGTCGCAAGCCAAAGTTTATCTGAGTGTCTTCGGTGAACAGGAACAAAAAGATAACTCGCTCAAAGCACTGGCAAAAGCAAATGGATTTTTGCGTTCCGAGCTGGGCAAACGTATTCGATTCCGTCATGTTCCCGAGTTGATATTCAAGATCGACGAATCGATCGCTTATGGTAGCCGAATTGAGAAGCTGCTTGGTGATATTGGTTCCGACAAGAACGAATCCCAGTAACAGAATAGAGGAGACGGCAATGCACACTTATGAACAGGCGCTCCAGGCCGGAAAGCAATTTCTGCTGGAGCATGATGATTACCTGGTCGTGTCGCATGTACAGCCGGACGGTGACGCAGTCAGCTCGACGGTAACGGTGGGCTGGCTGCTGTCATGTCTGGGCAAGACATTCACGATGATTAATGAAGGTGAAATCCCGCAGCGCATGCATTTTTTGTGGGAAGCCGGCAACATTGTGAACATGACCGAACAACCACCGCAGCGAAAATATAAAGCTGTTATCTGTGTGGATTGTGCAGACTTTGCCAGAGTAGGTTTGACGCGTCATTATTTCGAAGAAGACGCTGTTATTTTGAATATTGATCATCACCCTACGAATGACGCGTATGGTACAGTCAACATCATTAAGTCCGATGCTGCTGCAACGGCTGAAATTTTGTTCGATTTTCTTAATCTGTTCCAAGTGGCATGGGATAAAGATGTCGCCACGGCAGTTTATACCGGATTGCTTACGGATACAGGTGGGTTCCGCTATGCCAATACCAGTCCAAATGTAATGACAACAGCTTCCAGATTGCTAGAACATGGCGTGGATGGACCTTATCTCGCCCAGACCTTGCTGGAGCAGGTGACTCTTCCACAAGTTCGGATTTTGAATCAAGCACTATCAAGCCTGCAGATGACAGATGATGGCAAGATTGCCTGGGTCGTTATTACACCAGATGATATGGTGGCTTGCGGAGCAGCTAATGAAGATCTCGAAGGAGTAGTGAACTATCCGCGCAATATTCAAGGCGTGGAAGTTGGTATCTTTTTCAAAGTCATCAATGAGAATGCCGTAAAGGTTTCTCTTCGTTCGGCTGGCAAAATTGATGTTGCTGCGTTAGCACAGACCTTTGGTGGAGGCGGGCATGTTCTCGCAGCCGGATGTCGCCTGGAAGGCAATCTTGAAGATATTGTGGCAAAAGTGCTGAAGCAGGTGAATTCACAATGGTAAAACCATTTGAAGGTGTACTTCCGGTGTATAAACCGGCGGGATTTACGTCTCATGATGTCGTGGCCAAAATGCGTCGTATTCTCAAAATGAAACGCATTGGTCATACAGGCACACTGGACCCACAGGTTACTGGTGTTCTGCCGCTCTGTCTCGGAAGGGCAACACGCGTGGTGGAGTATATGCAGGAGCTCCCGAAGGAATACCTGGCAACGCTCAGATTGGGTCTGTCTACAGACACAGAGGACATGACTGGGGAAGTTATTGAACGTTCTGAAACGACTGTAACAGTAACAGAGGAACAGGTTCAACAGGTACTTGAGCAGTTCCTGGGCACGATCTCTCAGGTGCCACCCATGTATTCTGCGGTAAAGGTAGACGGCAAACGTCTCTATGAACTTGCTCGTGAAGGGAAAACGGTAGAGCGTAAGAGCCGTGAGGTCACAATCTATGAGCTTGAGCTTACAGGGATTGATACTCAGGGCGATACCATCGATATATCCTTCCGGGCCTTATGTTCAAAAGGTACGTATATTCGGACGTTGTGTGTAGACATCGGCCGACAACTCGGATATCCATCGACCATGGTTCGACTGGAGCGTACGATATCAGCGGGTATCTCTGCAGATCGTTGTCTTCGGATTGAAGAAGTGGAACAACTTATGGCCGATGGAACTTTGGCAGATGCGCTGATTCCTGTTGACGAGGCAATTGCTTCTATTCCAGCCCACAAGGTTGGAGAAGAACAGACCAAAGGAGCACTCCAAGGTCAGAAACTGGCTGCACGTCTTCTGGAACCGCCTGTAGAGCAACCTGGTTTATTACGGTTGTACGCTCAGGATGGTACGTTTCTGGGGATTTTTGAACGGGATGAACTAAAACCAACGGTGAAGGCAGTTAAAGTCTTTTTGCCGGAATAAAGAGGTCTCGGGCTTGGAGTCATGGTGATGATCAAGCTTGGCCTATCAAGTGAAATGCAGGTGAATGATTGTGAAAACCGTAATGCTAACCTATCCGCAGACGTTACATTCGACTGAGCTGAGCACACTTCCCCAAGTGCTCGCGATCGGTCAATTCGACGGACTGCATCTCGGACATGCAAGTGTCATTTTATCAGCTGTCCGCATTGCGCGCGAAACGGGCATGCAGGCAGCGGTCATGACCTTTCATCCACATCCGAAGGAAGTTATGCGCAAAGGGGATTACGAGGGTAGTTTAACTCCCTTGAGAGATAAAGAAGACATCTTGGCAGGAATGGGTGTTGATGTGCTCTATGTGGTGGAATTCAATGAAGAATTCTCACAGCTGACACCGCAGCAATTCGTACATGATCTGTTGATCCCTCTTCAGACACGAACAGCGGTGGTCGGTTTTGACTTCCGTTTTGGTCACAAGGGAGCAGGAGATGAACAGCTTCTTCGAACATTGGGAGAAGGGAAAATGACGGTGGAGACCGTCTCTGCCTTCCTGTTAAATGGTGAAAAAGTGAGCAGTTCTCTCATTCGTGGCCTGTTGAAACGCGGGGAGATGGATGAGGCCAGTCAATGGCTTGGTCGACCTTATAGCATCAGAGGAACTGTCATTCACGGGGAGAAGCGTGGACGAACCATTGGATTTCCAACAGCGAACCTTGAACTCACGGATCATTACGTTACACCGTCGAAGGGTGTTTACGCTGTTCGGGTGCAGCATGGTGAACAAGAACTGCCTGGTGTGATGAATCTCGGTGTGAAACCTACGTTTCACGAAAGTGGGATGAAACCTACATTTGAAGTACACTTGCTGGATTTTGATGGACAATTATATGACCAGGAATTAAAGGTTGATCTTGTTCACTATATCCGCGCAGAACGAAAGTTTGACTCCATTGATGCATTGATTAGTCAGATTCGGGAAGATGCATTAACTGCTGGTCGCCTGTTATCTTAAGGTTTAGGAATTAATGCATGTTTACATTTACTTTGACTGGGCAATTATGATATACTGTACTACGTTGTCGTATAGGACAACAATAACCTTGGCTTGGTTACTTGCTCTCACCGGCGGTGACGAGGCTAATGGCGATTATATTGAAGGAGGTGAACAGGATGGCATTGACTCAAGAACGTAAACAACAACTGATCGACGAGCACAAAACTCACGAGTCCGATACAGGATCTCCAGAGGTGCAAGTTGCTATCCTTACGGAAAACATCAGAAGTTTGACAGACCACTTGCGTACGCATAAGAAAGACCACCACTCACGTCGTGGACTTTTGAAAATGGTAGGTCAACGTCGTAAGCTTTTGGCTTACGTGAAAAACAAAGATGTTAAACGTTACAGCGCACTGATCGAAAAACTCGGATTGCGTCGTTAATTATCGTACATGTTTTCAAAACCAACCTGGCTGTTATCCGTCATTCTTTTGTCTAAAAGGACAAGCGGAACTTACAGCCGGGTTGTTTTGTAGATGAACATGTTGCCATATATTTGTAGATGGGGCTCCGTGAGGAGCTTTTGTTGTGCAGATTAGCATGTTGCAAGGTTATACATAGCTAATGAATGCAGGACAAGCAGGAAATACTGTGAATATGCAGAATCCATTGAGTTAGGACGAATAAAAGGAGGAATTTCATGGAACAGCGTGTTGAAATGCAGCTTGGCGGAAGAAAGCTTACGTTTGAAACCGGGCGTTTGGCCAAGCAGGCTAATGCTGCCGTTAAGGTGACATACGGGGATACCGTTGTATTGTGTACCGTGACAGCATCAAGTGAGCCGAAAGATTTGGACTTTTTCCCATTAACGGTGAACTATGAAGAAAGATTGTATGCCGTAGGTAAAATTCCGGGTGGATTTATTAAACGTGAAGGAAGACCGAGTGAGAAAGCAATTCTTTCAAGCCGTCTGACAGACCGTCCAATTCGTCCATTGTTCCCGGAAGGCTTCCGGAACGATGTACAAGTTCTGAATATCGTTATGAGTGTGGATCAAGACTGTGAACCGCAAATCGCTGCAATGATCGGTACATCAGCTGCACTGAGCATCTCGGATGTTCCATTCAGCGGACCTATTGGTGGCGTGAAAGTTGGACGTATTAATGGTGAGTTCATCATTAATCCAACGATTGCACAGCTTGAAGTCAGTGAACTTGAGCTGGTAGTTGCAGGAACCAAGGATGCCATCATGATGGTTGAGGCTGAAGCTAACGAATTACCGGAAGAAGTGATGCTCGAAGCAATCATGTTCGGACATGACGAGATCAAAAACATTGTTGCGGTAATCGAAAAACTCGTGCAAGTTGCCGGTAAAGAAAAAATGGCTGTTAAGCTGCATGCCGTTAATGCTGAAGTCAACAGCAGTGTGCGTGATTTCGCAAGCGCTCGTCTGGTTGAAGCGGTTAAAATTGCCGAGAAACATGCTCGTCAAGATGCAATCGATCTAGTGAATGACGAAACCGTTGCTCACTTTGAAGAGAAATATATTGAAAGTCCTGAATTGCTCAAAGACGTGAAGGAAGTCCTGCACGATATCGTTAAAGAAGAAGTGCGTCGTCTGATCACGCATGATAAAGTTCGTCCGGATGGACGTGGACTTGCTGAGATTCGTCCAATCGAATGTGATACTTCCCTGCTGCCACGTACGCATGGTTCAGGCTTGTTCACACGTGGTCAAACACAAGCACTTAGCATCTGTACACTTGGTGCACTGGGTGATGTTCAGATTTTGGACGGAATCAGCCTTGAAGAAACGAAACGTTTCATGCATCACTATAACTTCCCACCATTCAGCGTAGGTGAAGCTCGTCCATTGCGTGCTCCAGGCCGTCGCGAAATCGGACATGGTGCTCTGGGTGAGCGTGCGCTTTCCAAAGTAATCCCTTCCGAAACAGACTTCCCATACACGATTCGTCTGGTATCTGAAGTTCTGGAATCCAACGGTTCAACTTCCCAGGCAAGTATCTGTGCCAGCACACTAGCTATGATGGATGCAGGTGTACCAATCAAAGCTCCAGTTGCGGGTGTAGCTATGGGTCTGATCAAAGATGGAGATCATGTATCCATTCTGAGTGATATTCAAGGTATGGAAGATCACCTGGGTGACATGGACTTTAAAGTAGCCGGAACACCTGAAGGTGTAACTGCAATCCAAATGGACATCAAAATTGATGGGATTGATCGTCAAATTTTGTCTGAAGCATTGGCTCAAGCCAAAGAAGGTCGTTTGCATATCTTGAGCAAAATGACTGAAGTGATGAATACTCCACGTGAGCAGTTATCACAATATGCGCCTAAAATTACGACTATGCATATCAATCCGGACAAAATCCGTGATGTTATCGGTGCAGGTGGTAAAATTATCAATAAAATCATCGAAGAAACCGGTGTTAAAATTGATATTGAACAGGATGGACGTGTCTTTATCGCTTCTTCCAACCAGGAGATGAATGATAAAGCCAAAGCGATTATCGAAGGTATTGTGCGCGAAGTATTGGTCGGCGAGATTTATGTCGGCAAAGTAAAACGCGTTGAGAAATTCGGTGCATTCGTTGAAGTACTTCCGAACAAAGAAGGTCTGGTACACATCTCACAACTGTCAACTGAACGTGTTGCCAAAGTTGAAGATGTTGTAGCCATTGGAGATTCCATTACGGTGAAAGTAACGGAAATTGACCCACAAGGCCGAATCAACTTGTCCCGTAAAGCAGTTTTGACTGCTGAAGCTCCGGCTCAATCCTAGGATACCGAAGCGGCAGGTTATAAATGGATAGATTGAATGAAGAGACAGAATGTGAATTTCTGGCTCTTTTTTTAACGCTTAAATATGTTAAACAAAGTTAAA
This sequence comes from Paenibacillus sp. Negev47, assembly GCF_058313655.1. NCBI lineage: Bacteria > Bacillati > Bacillota > Bacilli > Caryophanales > Paenibacillaceae > Paenibacillus > Paenibacillus sp. Negev47. Next base: position 4,279,021 of record NZ_CM177754.1, on the reverse strand, counting down.
ACCATGGCTTTGTATTCATATTCTTGCCCTTGTCCTCATATGATGGGGACAAAGACGGCGGGAGGATGGAGCTGTGGGAAACCAATCCAAAAAACTGGCGGCTGTTCTGGCGGGTGTGACTGCGGTCATATTGATCGGACAAGTTGGCAGTGTACGTACATACATTACGGAGATCCGTGATGGGCCAGGTACGCAGAATGCGTTTGATATGTTCAAAGAAGCGACCGGAGAAGATGCCCTGTTGTCGGCAATTCGGGATAAAGCGGCTGAAACGAGAATTGCTTCGGTGAATGCCAGAGTGGATCGGGTATGGAAAGCCATTCCTGGCTATAATGGCATGGAAATTGATGTGGAAGCGACATACCGTAAGGCATTGAGTGGAACGTTGAATACCAAGATAGCGTATATCTATCGTCAGATTCAACCGGAAATTCAGCTTAAGGATTTGGGTGCACATCCGATCTATCGGGGGAATGCGAGCAAACCGATGGTTTCTTTTATGATTAATGTGGCCTGGGGGAACGAATATATTATACCGATGCTGGATACGCTCGATGCCGAGAAAGTGAAGGCGACTTTTTTTCTGGATGGAAGCTGGTTAAGCAAAAACGTTGAGCTGGCCAAGGAGATTCAGAAGCGTGGGCATGAGTTATCCAATCATGCATATTCTCACCCTAACATGAGTCGATTGAGCGCAGAACGGGCCAGGCTAGAAATAAGCAAAACCCAGGATTTGCTCCATAAATCACTCGGTGTGGAAAATCGCTGGTTTGCTCCGCCTTCCGGTGACTTTAATCAAAAGACTGTAGATATTGCTTCATCCATGGGACTGCAAACCGTGTTATGGACTGTAGATACTGTGGATTGGCGTAAGCCAAGCCCAGAGTCCGTTGTTGCCAAAATTGCAAAAAATACCGAGGCCGGCACGTTAATTCTAATGCACCCAACAGCTTCTTCTTCCGGGGCTTTGAAGGGGATGATTCAGTCCATACGGGCTAAAGGTCTCGTGCTTGGAACGGTAAGTGAGACGTTGTCTTCGGAACGCGTAAATGCGTCCGCGGTTGAGTGAACGTGTTTTTTTTGTTAATATCAAAAAGTTGGAACCAAATGTCGATTTCAATTTCGATTGAGATCAAGGCAATTATAGAGATGTAGGAGGGCCAACCATGAAAAAAATTCAGCTGGGCAATGGCCTCAGAATTGTGATGGAACAGATACCGACCTGTCGTTCTGTGTCTTTCGGAATATGGGTCAAGACAGGTTCGCGCAATGAGCAACCTGCAAGTAACGGAGTATCACATTTTATTGAACACATGTTGTTCAAAGGGACGGATCGGTATGATGCCAAGGCGATTGCGGAGCAATTCGATGCGATCGGTGGTAATGTGAATGCGTTCACTTCCAAAGAATACACATGTTATTACGCTAAAGTGTTGGATGAACATTTGCCGATTGCGGTTGATGTGTTGTCTGATATGTTTTTCCGCTCCAAAATGGATGATGGTGAGTTGATCAAGGAGAAAAACGTCATTCTGGAAGAAATCTCAATGTATGAAGATACGCCAGATGATATGGTTCATGATCTGATGGCCTTGGCCGCATATGGTGAGCACCCGCTTGCTTACCCTATTCTGGGTACGGAAGAACGTCTTAAAGCGATGGATTCCAGCCATCTGCGTGCATATATGAAGGAGCATTACACAATAGAGAACACGGTCATTAGTATCGCGGGTAATATTGATGATAGTGTAATCGATCTGATGGAGAAACATTTTGGTGCTTTTGATGTAAACGGAGTAACTGAAGCAGTCACAATGCCGGCATTCCAGAGCGGACAGCTCTTTCACAAAAAGAAAACGGAACAGAACCATATCTGTATCTCGTTCCCGGGTTGTAAAATCGGGGATCCGCTGCAATTCGCTATGGTTGTTCTGAATAACGCTATTGGTGGAGGCATGAGCTCCAGATTGTTCCAGGAAATTCGTGAGAAACGGGGTCTTGCGTACTCCGTGTATTCCTATCATAGCTCTCATGCGGACAGTGGACTTTTCACAATATACGCGGGTACAGCACCGAAACAGACAAAAGAGGTGCTTGACCTGACCAAAGAGGTTCTGCGTGACCTGGCTGTAAACGGCTTGTCCGAAGATGAACTTCGTAAAGGGAAAGAGCAACTGAAGGGCAGTCTGATTCTTAGCTTGGAAAGCACAGGCAGTCGTATGAATCGTCTGGGCAAAAACGAGATGATGCTGGGCAGACACCATACGCTGGATGAGATGATCACCAAAATTGAGCAAGTAACAATGGACGATATTAACGCGGTACTCGATCTGATGTTCGCCGAGCCGTTTGCGCTTGCTATGGTTGGTGCTTCAGATAAGACGATCGCTGGATTGAGAAGGGATGATTTTGTTGCATTACGTTCAAATACAGAAACTGCCGGGCAATGAAGATATTAAATTGCCACAAAAAATGTCGGAACTGGCATCCGGTTTTGATGTAGTGGCTGCACTTCAGGAAGAGGTTGTTTTGCAGCCGGGTCAGCGTACACTGATTCCAACGGGGCTTGCGATGGCAATGCCTGCTGGATTAGAAGCACAGATCCGTCCTCGGAGCGGACTGGCTTTCAAACATGGAATTACCTGCCTCAACACACCAGGTACCATTGATGCGGATTATCGCGGAGAAGTTAAAGTGCTGTTGATTAATCTGGGTCAGGAACCGTTCACGATTGTACGGGGAGAGCGCATCGCACAGATCGTCTTCCAGACCGTGCCTGCAGTTGAATTGACGGAAGTAGATGAACTTTCGGAAACGGTACGTGGCGAAGGCGGATTTGGTCATACCGGGAAATAAACAGCGTGAGTGTTCCCATTCTTTGGAGTCGTCCCTGACAGGGACGGCTCTTTTTGTGTTCAAGATGCGGGTAGTCGAATGCATTATTGTTTTCACCCCCCTGTGGGCCTCTGCATACGATAAGGCATACATGTGGTGAAAGGAGTGACGTCCCGATGCTGACCGGAGTCCGGATTGTAGTCCTGGGCGGAGATGCGCGGCAGCTTGAAGTCATTCAAAAGTGCGCTGAGCTGGATGCAACGGTAAGTGTGGTGGGTTTCGACAAACTGGAGCGTTCCATTCCAGGTATCGAACACCAGGAACTGGAGGACGAAGTGTTTGCTTCGGCAGATGTACTGGTGCTACCTGTCGTCGGTTGCGATGATCAGGGAAAGGTAAGTACTTCGTTCAGTGAAACACCGATCTATTTGAAAAAGGAACATATCGCAGCATTGCCGGAGCATTGCATTGTGTTCACGGGTATGGCAAAACCATTCTTGCGTGAACTTTGTCTAGATAACGGGTTGCGACTTGTCGAAGTACTTGATCGTGATGATATTGCACTTTACAACTCTATTCCAACGGCTGAGGGAGCCATCGCCATAGCTATTCGGGAGACGGACTTCACAATCCACGGTTCGGAATGCATCGTGCTTGGTATCGGTCGAACAGGGTTCACAATGGCCAAAACACTGCAGGGACTTGGAGCAAATGTACGGGTAGGAATCAGGCGGGAAGAGGATGCTGCCCGCGCTACTATAATGGGCTGGAAGCCTTTCATGACAACGGATTTGGCCGCTCAAACCGGGGAAGTTGACTTGCTTTTTAATACGATACCGACTATGATAATCACAGCACAAATCCTGTCCAGAATGCCGCAAAAGGCTGTCATTATTGACCTCGCATCCGCTCCTGGCGGCTGTGATTTCAGGTTTGCCGACAAACGCGGTATCAAAGCGCTACTTGCACCTGGCCTCCCCGGCATTGTTGCTCCCAAAACGGCTGGCGGCATTATTGCCGACGCGTTGATCCGTTTGCTTTTGGAAGAACAGAACGCACGGGAGGTTAAATCATGAACTGGCAGGGAAAAACGGTAGGTTATGCAATTACGGGTTCTCATTGTACGTTTGAAGAGGTTATGCCGGTAATTAGCCGCTTCGTGGCTGAAGGTGCCAATGTCATTCCGATTATTTCGAATTCGGTTCTGACGACGGATACACGCTTCGGTACGGCGCAAAATTGGCATAAACAGTTGAAAGATATAACAGGTAATGATATCATTTCTACAATTGTTGAAGCGGAGCCATTAGGGCCTTCCAAGCTGCTTGATGTGCTGGTCATTGCTCCATGCACAGGCAATACAACAAGCAAGCTGGCTAATGCAATGACCGACAGTCCAGTGCTAATGGCAGCCAAAGCACAGATGCGCAATCAGCGTCCGCTTGTGCTCGCTATTTCCACGAATGACGGTCTGGGCTTGAATGCTGCGAATATCGCCAAACTGCTCGTGGCCAAATATTTGTATTTTGTGCCATTTGGGCAAGACGATCCAGTGAAAAAACCAAACTCGTTAGTCGCCAAAATGGAATTGATTCCAGAGGCTTGCTGGAGTGCGCTTGAGGGCAAACAGCTACAGCCGATGATTGTGCAGCGTTCTTCACAGGCTTGATGGAATAATGACTGGGTGACAACGTTTATGCGCTTGGAGAAATGAATAAAGGGTTTAAGAGACAAAGAAAATCATGGGGGACGATAAGCTGGCTTGAATAGCTACTTGTGTCCACGTTCCTGTCTATAAGGGCATTCCTGCTTGCCGGTATCAAGGTTAAGCAAGCGGGAGAGGTCTAGTGTGAATGTATGCGTCTTGATCTCGATAACAACCGCGACCTTTGATTTGCGATTGTCCCAGACAATTACAAAAAAACGAGGAGCGGCATGGAATGCCGTATAAATTGCTGAAATTATCGCATCAGAACGCTCCCTAGGGTGATCCATTTGTTGATTTGACCCGTGTCCAATCTTCTTGCGTACACAAATGGAGGAATAAAGATGCGTATCATGGTACAGAAATTCGGAGGCACGTCTCTCTCCACTGTTCAGGCGAGAGAGCATGTGCTCCGTCACGTTAAACGTGAACTTGAGGCAGGATTGAGTCTGGTCATCGTGGTGTCTGCGATGGGGCGCCGCGGCGAGCCATATGCGACTGATACGTTGCTGGACTGGGCTGCACAGAACGGAAACGCACTATCCGCACGCGAAAAGGATTTACTGCTGTGCTGTGGTGAAATCATATCTGCTACAACTTTGAGCAGTTTGCTCGAACATGAAGGCATTCCAACTACAGTGCTGACCGGTGCACAAGCAGGTTTTGTGACGGACGACAATTTCGGGAATGCCCGGATATTGGATGTCCGTCCTGTTCGTGTGTTGGAGCAGCTTCAGCTTGGACGGGTCGTTATTGTAACCGGATTCCAAGGCCAGACGGAGAATGGAGACTTCACGACATTGGGTCGTGGGGGAAGTGATACGTCGGCAACTGCTCTCGGTGCAGCATTACGTGCCGAAATGGTAGATATCTACACGGATGTGAACGGTATACTCACCGCAGATCCACGGATTGTTGAGGATGCGCGTCCACTGACTGTTGTGAGTTATGCAGAGATCTGTAACATGGCCCACCACGGCGCCAAGGTAATCCATCCACGTGCGGTCGAAATTGCCATGCAATCACAGATTCCAGTGCGAGTAAGATCTACTTTTGCAGATACGGAAGGAACGCTGGTTACGCATCCGGAAGGATTTCAGGATGTGCAGACAGGCATTGTTGACCGTTATGTAACAGGGATTGCCTATGTAAGCAATGTAACGCAAATTACGGTGGATGTGCCTGGTGGTGCAGATCGATTGCAATTGAAAGTATTCAAAACCATGGCTGAGAATTCGATCAGCGTTGATTTTATTAATGTTACCCCCTCTGGTGTTGTCTATACGGTTTTTGACAGTGATTCCGAGAAAGCCATACATGTATTGCAGGAGGAAGGCCTCAAGCCACAAAGCCTGTCCGGTTGTGCCAAAGTTTCCGTCATTGGCGGAGGCATTAATGGTGTACCTGGAATTATGGCTCGTATCGTGGAGTCCTTAACACTGGCAGACATCCAGATCCTGCAATCAGCAGATTCGAATACAACGATCTGGGTACTCGTAAAAAAAGAAGATATGGTTCAGGCCCTGAGGGCACTTCACGCCTCATTCGAACTTCATTTGTAATTAACTGAAGTTAGAAGAGCCAAACCTGTTTTGAAGGAGGAATCGAATTGGACTTTGGAAGATTGATTACAGCAATGGTCACTCCGTTCAATGAACAAGGAGAGATTCATTGGGAGGAAACGGCACGTCTCATCGACTATCTGATTGTAGATCAAAAGTCGGAGACACTCGTGGTTTCTGGAACAACAGGGGAGTCTCCAACACTTAGTGATACTGAGAAAGTTCAATTATTCGAATTTGCAGTGAAACATGCGGCCGGTCGGTGCAAAATTATAGCCGGTACGGGAAGCAACAACACGGCACACTCCATCCATTTGACACAGGAAGCTGAACGTGCCGGGGTGGACGGCATATTGCTGGTTGTTCCGTATTACAACAAACCGAGCCAGGAAGGTTTGTTCAAACATTTTGAAGCGATTGCGGGCTCTACCAAGCTGCCCATTATGCTTTACAACGTGCCTGGGCGTACAGTAACCAGCCTGTCCACTGCAACAACGCTTCGTCTTGCGCAGATTCCTAACATCGTCGCTACGAAGGAATGTGCGTCTATGGAGCAGGTGACGTTGATCGCAGCAAGTGCTCCGGAGCATTTCAGAGTCTATTCCGGTGATGACGCTTCAGGCTTGCCAGCGATTTCGGTTGGTGCTCATGGGATCGTCAGTGTGGCGAGTCATGTCGTAGGTGCAGAGATGAAGAAAATGATTGATGCCTTCTACGGAGGGGAGCCTCTTCAAGCTGCTCAGATTCATCAGCAGCTGTTCCCGGTATTCAAAGGTCTGTTTGAGTGTCCACAACCCTTACCGAACCCAGTAGCGGTGAAATATGCGCTGACATTGCGTGGTTTAAACGTTGGGTCTGTACGTTTGCCTCTTATTCCTCCAACGGAAGAGGAGCAGGTGTATATCAAAGGTCTGCTTAATTTGTAATCAGTAGTTGTATTTGGAACTATTTTATTAATTATGGGATATCCATCAAATCAGCAAAAGAACCGCTCCTCTTATTCGAGGTTGCGGTTCTTTTTTTGATGCGTAATGTGAGGTTTCTTTTTCATTGCTAAGGGGAAACCTACAGGTTAACGAGAGAGTGACTTGTTTTTTTTGTTTTTAATCATGTATAATGATGTCAAGTGACTGGGTGCGGTATTTTTTTGAAATTGAAAGCGACATCGTTTCGTGGTGTGGCTTTGCGGTGAAAAAGGAAGGAACGGCTAAGAGGGCATTTCAATCCAACTTGTTGGTATAAGGGAATAACTTCAAAGAACTTCTTCCAGATATCGTGAATAAAGGTGTTCTTTTGCATTCATCCCGATAGATGGGCATGTAATGCATGGACTACTTTTCTTAACTTACAATAAATAATAAGGTACGACGTCCAACTACCATAGGAGGTTTAGATTCATTTGTCTAAGAAAAATAATAACGATAAACTGATGATTTTTGCATTGGGCGGCGTAGGCGAGATTGGTAAAAATATGTACGTCATCCAATACGCTAACGACATTGTAGTCGTAGATGCTGGTCTTAAATTCCCTGAAGAAGATATGCTTGGTATTGATATTGTCATTCCTGACATTTCTTACCTGACTGAGAACCGTGATAAAGTAAGAGGAATTATTCTTACTCATGGACATGAGGATCACATTGGTGGTCTGCCATATGTTCTCAAACATCTGAATGTTCCTGTATACGGAACAAGACTTACGCTTGGACTTGTAGAAAACAAGTTGAAAGAAGCGAACTTGCTGGGTGAAACAAAACGTATTCTGATTGATGCTGATTCCGAGATCCAACTTGGATCTGTACTGAAAGCATCGTTCTTCGCTACTAACCATAGTATTCCGGATTCCGTTGGTGTATGTGTCGAAACACCAGAAGGTGCAGTAGTTCATACAGGTGACTTCAAATTTGACCACACTCCAGTCAATGGTCAATATGCAGATCTTCAGCGTATGGCGCAGATCGGAACCAATGGCGTGCTTGCGCTTTTGTCCGATAGTACGAACGCTGAGAAACCTGGATTCACACCATCGGAGAAAAATGTGGGTATCGTTCTGGAAGATATCTTCCGTAAAGCAAGCCAACGCGTTGTTGTAGCTACATTTGCTTCCAACGTACACCGTATCCAACAGGTAATCAACGCAGCAGAAGTAACTGGACGTAAAGTTGCAGTTATCGGACGCAGCATGGTTAATGTGGTCGGTATTGCTTCTGAGCTGGGTTATCTTGAGATTCCGGATGGCATGATCATTGAACCCGAAGAAGTAGGCAAGATGGCTGCTGATCGTGTCGTGATTCTTTGCACAGGAAGCCAAGGCGAGCCAATGTCAGCATTGACACGTATGGCTCGTTCCACGCACCGTAAAGTGGACATCCTGCCAGGCGACACCGTAATTATCGCTGCAACACCGGTTCCAGGTAATGAAAAATATGTAGGCCGTACGATTGATGAACTGTTCCGTCTGGGTGCTAACGTGCATTACAGCGGTGCTAACAGTGGCGTTCACGTATCTGGTCACGGTAGCCAGGAAGAGCTGAAACTGATGCTCAACCTGATGAAACCGAAATTCTTCTTGCCAATTCACGGTGAATTCCGTATGCAGCGCCGTCACGCAGTTCTTGCTGAATCTGTAGGTGTTGAGCCGGAAAACATTTTCATCACGGATATTGGTGAAGTGATTGAAATTCAAGGTGGAGCAGCACGTAGAGCAGGTAAAGTTACTGCAGGAAACGTGTTGATCGACGGCTTGGGTGTAGGTGACGTGGGTAACATTGTACTTCGTGATCGCAAATTGTTGTCACAAGATGGTATCCTTGTTGTCGTAGTAACACTGAGCAAACAGGATGGAAAAATTGTTTCCGGTCCTGACATCATCTCCCGCGGATTTGTGTATGTACGCGAATCGGAAGGCCTACTGGATGAGGCTAACCGGATCGTAAGCAGCACATTGCAGAAGTTGATGAGTGAGAACGTTAACGAGTGGGCTTCACTCAAAACGAATGTCAAAGATGCACTGGGACGCTTCCTGTATGAGCAAACTCGTCGCAGACCGATGATTTTGCCAATCATTATGGAAGTTTAAAATAGGCTAAACAAAAAAACATATATTCAGGCACACAGTCGCCCCTTCTCTACGAGTAATATTGGACGGTTCCTCGTAGAGAAGGGGCTTTTTTGCGTTTTTCAAGGAGATCGCCACAATGTGAAGCAATTTAATGTAGCGGGTATAAGTGGGTTGGAAAATTCCCCATACTAAGGAAATACATTAAATGTTTCTGGAGAAGGGGATTAACGAAATGAATGAACGTATGAATGACAAGCAGGCGTCAAAATCCAATCAGCCGGAGGTTGAAGCACCGGAAATGCCGATCAGGGGGGAGAAGGACATCTCTCCCGTGACGGAGACTATTCAGCAATTTGGGCAGACACAGTCGCCAGCAGGAGAATCGAATATCTTCTGTATGACCATTATCGGACAAGTGGAAGGTCATTTAATTTTGCCACCACAAAATAAAACAACAAAGTACGAGCATATTATTCCACAGCTTGTCGCTGCAGAACAGAATCAGCGTATTGAAGGTATTCTGATCATTCTGAACACGGTAGGTGGAGATGTAGAGGCGGGTCTGGCTATTGCAGAGATGATTGCTTCTCTGAGCAAACCTACGGTTACTGTGGTCATTGGAGGCGGGCATAGCATTGGAGTTCCGATCGCTGTAGCTTCGACGTATTCTCTCATTGCTGGAAGTGCGACGATGACGATCCATCCCATTCGCATGAACGGCCTTGTCATTGGTGTACCTCAGACATTTGAGTACATGGAGAAAATGCAGGAACGGGTTGTTCGATTCGTCACTTCACATTCAAATATATCTGAAGAGATGTTCAAGGAACTGATGTTTAAGACCGGTGAGTTGAACCGGGATATTGGTACAGCTGTGGGAAGCGCAGATGCAGTGAAATATGGACTAATGGATGCAGTTGGTGGTATTGGTCAGGCCATTGCGCGGTTAAATCAGCTCATAGGAGACAACAGACAGACCCTGCAAGCGGGAGGTTATACCCAATGACACTATACACTGTGATGCCCCCTGAACAACTATGGTCAGGCATGTGGAGAGAGAGTGAAGATACGAGAGAGATCAAGATGAATGGATTATTAATGCAGGTAAGGCCAGTGAATGATAATGAAGCCGTTATTGTACGATTGCTGGATTGTCCACTTGAAGCCTATCTCAATCCTGCCAATATGCCGGGTTCAACCATCCCGCTTTCTGGTAACTCGGGGTCAGCATAACACGACGAATTCAGACAAATTGAGCAGAAAAGAACATATGTACGGATTATATTTGTATGGTATAATATTCTTCTGGGGGTGACCTGATTTTGGCCAGAAGAAAAAAGAGGAAAAAAAAGGGCGCTGGTTTTAGTGGCGTTTTAAAATATGAGATATACGGGATTGTGCTTATAACCCTTGCTGTTATTGCATTATCGGGTGAAGCCACCGTTGGACGTTCGCTTTCCAAGATGTTCGGACTGATGCTTGGTAAGTTTTATTTTGCGATTCCACTTGTTGGTATATATTATGGTCTCATGGTGATGATTCATCGGAAATGGCCTAGTGGTTGGACCACGCGCAAGACAGGACTGGTATTGCTGGTCTTTGCTTTAACCTTGATGAGTACCGTCTCTGCGATGCACCAGAAACTCATTCCGGTTGGTGCGCTTGAGCCTGGTGCTGTCATTACACAGGTACATAATGATATGCAAACCGAGTTGCTAACCCCTGCTGCACCAGGTGAGAGGGACTCCATGCTTAACAAGGATATCAGCGGTGGTTATATTGGAGCTGGGCAATTTGCTCTGTTCTTGTGGCTATTCGGCAGCCTTGGGGCAAGGCTCATCATGATCGTAATGTTTGTGATCAGCTTTATGCTGATTACGAGTCTTTCTTATGTGGATCTGATTCGAATATTTCGAACCAAGATCTGGGATGCGGGGAGTACGATGTACAAGAAGCTGGAGTCGAGGCCCTCTGCACGTTCTGCTTCAGCTCCTGATGGCAGGAAGAAAGGGAACGCTCGTAAAGTGGTACCTGTCCCTGTTGATGATGATGAAGACGAATATGAGGATGAATTAGAGGAACAGCATCTGCCAAAACGAAAAGCGCCAATATTCTTCCAACTGTTTGGAAAATGGGGAGCTGATCGCGAACGTGCGAAGTCAGAACGTGAATTGAATCAGGTGGATTCAGCGGAAGCGGAACAGATTGTATACCGGGCCGTTCAGAATCACGATTCGGAAGCATGGCAGGAAGAAGCCGGAGACGTAGCGAACAACGTTGTCTCATCATCTGTTCCTGTACAAGCTAAACCTAACTCTGCACCGATCATTCGAGACTTCTTCGAGCATGTCAGAACGGAAGATGCAAGCATCGAAGATGATCTGGACGATGCATATCCTTTCCCGGATGATCTCACTGATTCCAACTCAGCTCAAGATGGCGAGCATGCTATTAAAATAACGGATGAACTGGTAGAGACTGAGTGGTCTGCATCCGATGCGGGAACGAATGTGCCGAATGCTGTGGATAACATTCAGAGTGGAGAAGAAGTGCCAAGCGATGCAACGCCGGGAACGGATAGTCCAGTTCTTGAGGGGCAGGACGCACAACCAATCAAACCACCGCCTCCACCTCCGAAACCTTACAAGTTGCCGTCATTCCGTCTCCTTGCCAAGCCGAACAATGGCGGCAAGGCGGGTGACCAGAAGGATTATATGCAGACAGCACGCAAGCTGGAAGCCACACTGGAGAGCTTTGGTGTTCGCGCCAAAGTGCTTGAAGTGGTTCGGGGTCCTGCCGTTACAAGGTACGAAATTCAACCCGATATTGGTGTCAAGGTTAGCAGGATTGTCAGTCTGACTGATGATATCGCGTTGGCCCTGGCGGCAAAGGATATCCGGATGGAAGCACCGATTCCCGGAAAGTCCGCTATAGGTATCGAAGTACCTAATGGCGAGGTGTCAGTTGTAACAATGCGTGAAGTGATGGAGACGGCAACGTTCCAGGATGCAGAATCCAAAGTGACCATTGCATTCGGCCGTGACATCTCCGGACAGACGATCATTGGTAACTTGGCTCGTATGCCCCATTTGCTGGTTGCGGGTGCTACAGGTTCCGGTAAGTCGGTATGTATTAACGGAATAATTACCAGCATATTGTACAAAGCGAAGCCGGATGAAGTGAAGTTTCTGATGGTCGATCCCAAGATGGTTGAGTTAAACGTATATAACGGAATTCCCCATCTCATGGCACCGGTAGTAACAGATCCTAAACGAGCGTCACTTGCTCTCAAAAAGATCGTGGTCGAGATGGAGAAGAGATATGAACTGTTCTCCAAATCAGGTACGCGGAACGTTGAAGGCTATAATAATCTGATGAAAGATAATCCTGCAGCGGTTCTGCCTTATATCGTTGTCATTGTGGACGAGCTAGCAGATCTCATGATGGTTGCAGCCGGAGATGTGGAAGATGCAATTGCACGATTGGCCCAGATGGCTCGTGCAGCCGGGATTCATCTGATTATTGCGACGCAACGTCCTTCCGTTGACGTTATTACCGGGGTAATCAAGGCCAACATTCCATCCCGAATTGCCTTCGGGGTATCTTCTCAAGTGGATTCACGGACGATTCTGGATATGGGTGGGGCTGAGAAGCTGTTGGGCCGTGGAGACATGCTGTTCATGCCAATGGGCGCATCAAAACCGGTGCGTGTACAGGGTGCCTTCATGAGCGACGAAGAAGTCGAGAATATTGTTAATTATGTACGTGGTCAAGGTGAAGCGCAGTATGATGAGTCCATCGTACCTGAGGTGGATGACTCCGTTCAGGCGGCAGACGAAGTACAGGATGAGTTATATGAGCAGGCTGTACAGATTATATTGGAGGCAAAACAAGCTTCAGTATCCCTGCTACAACGTCGTATGCGGGTGGGTTATACACGTGCAGCGCGTTTGATTGACTCCATGGAAGCCCGGGGTGTAATTGGTCCTTACGAGGGTAGTAAACCAAGGGAAGTATTGATTTCACTTGAACAGTATCAACAAAATAAAATAAGCTCGTAGTATATAGGCTAGATATAATGATCGTTTAAGCCCTCAACCTAATTGGTTGAGGGCTTTTTGCTTGCCCATCGAACTGAAGTTTTGCCATCTACTCCAAAGATCGGATGTTTTGGTGCATAGGAAGCAAGCAGGCTTGTCATAATAACCTTAGCGATTCTGTTAATCCCACAAGAGAAAGGTAGAGCACAGTCGATGCGAAAAATGAATCTTTGGCTTTTCACTGCTATTTTGCTGATATCCGCATTGGGAATTCGTTATTTGCTTCCTGGGAATGCAGCAACTGAAAGTTCCGCCGAGCGTACACCGCAGGTAGAAGAAAAGGCCTTGCCTACGTTTAGCAGCAATACAGTGAAATATGGAAGTTACGGTCAGGATGTATATGAGCTTCAGGGTCGTCTGAAGTACCTGGGATTTTACAATGGTAAAATCGATAGTAATTTTGGCAGCAGCACGCTGAAATCCGTCAAATGGTTTCAATCCGAGTTTGGTATGAAAGCAGACGGTGTGGTTGGTGCTGAAACCAAGCTAAAGCTGTATAACGCTTCAACCAAATGGTCGCCAACAGAACCACCATTACACAAGGATTCCGCAGGTGGGGGTGGGGCTGGGGGTAGCAATAACACAGCAGACAAAGAGCAAGATAATATGGGGTCTGCCAATGCACTCGGTCTCTCGGAGAATGAACTCAAAATTATGGCTAACGCAGTATATGGTGAGGCTCGGGGGGAACCGTTTGAAGGTCAAGTCGCAGTCGCAGCAGTAATTCTGAATCGCGTAAATTCACCAAGTTTTCCAAATACGCCTTCTGGCGTAATCTTTCAGCCAGGTGCATTTACGGCTGTAGCAGACGGACAGATATATCTGGAACCGAACGCACAAGCCAAAAAGGCAGTTGAACAGGCATTGAATGGTTGGGATCCATCCGGTGGATGCCTCTATTATTTTAATCCGAAGACAGCAACATCCAAATGGATCTGGACCCGCCCACAGGTGAAAACAATCGGGCAGCATATTTTTTGTATGTGATGATGTTGGAAGCAACCAGAAGGCGTGACTTCGGTTGCTTCTTGCCTTTTGATTGGGTTAAAATGGTTGTTACGTTTAAGCTTCAAGATGAGTGCACGATAAATGACGCCGTAAAGGGGTTTTGACATTTGAATACATCAGGATTCGAACGAGGCAGCAAGAGAGAGTTTCGTATACATGTGCTTCCGACCAAACGTTTCAAAACGTTCGCGATATCGCTATATGCAGGAGTTCCTTTGCGGGAAGATACGGTAACCAAAGTAGCACTGACACCTTTTGTTCTCCGGCGCGGCACGGAGTCTTATCCGGAAACAACGCAATTTCGTGAACAATTGGAACATCTGTATGGAGCGGGTTTTGGTTTTGACGTTTATAAACGCGGAGATTACCAGATTGTACAGTTCCGAATGGATACCATTAATGATTCCTTTGTTGGTGGAGATGAGCAGCTACTGGATCGTTCATTTGCCTTCCTTGGAGAGGTTCTTACCCGATCTGCACAAGAGAATGGACATTTCAGGACGTCTTATGTACAAGCAGAGCGAGAGACGGTTCGGAAAAAGCTGGAGTCCATCGTGAATGATAAAATGCGCTATGCCGCTGAACGCAGTATCGAGGAAATGTGCAAGAACGAACCATACCGTCTTCATCCACTGGGTGAGCGAAAGGATCTGCCTGGGATTGAACCCGACACACTAACTGCATCTTATCAGGAATGGCTGCAACAGGCGAGTATGGATCTGTATGTGGTGGGTGACACGACATTGGAGGAGGTTGAGAACCTCGTTCAGCGTCATTTCAATGTAGATCGAACGTCTTCCTCCGATTACCAGACACAGGCAGCAGTGCGAGGAGATAAAGAAGTGGAAACCGTTGTTGAGCGACTTAATGTGAGTCAGGGAAAACTCAATATGGGACTCCGCACATCGATCACCTATGGAGATCCTCAATATGCAGCAGCATTAATGTACAACGGTATTCTTGGCGGATATCCGCATTCCAAGCTATTTGTGAATGTACGTGAAAAAGAAAGCCTGGCGTATTACGCGTCTTCGCGATATGACGGACATAAAGGCATTGCAACGATTCAATCCGGGATTGAAATCCCCAATTATGAAAAGGCCGTAACCATCATCAAACAACAGCTGGAAGAAATGAAAAGTGGAACGATCAGTGATCTCGAAATGTCCCAAACCAAAGCGATGATTCGTAACCTGCTTAAAGAAATGCAGGATTCCGCCTTTGAGATGATCGCTTATGACTTCAATCGGCAGTTGTCAGGCAAAGAGAGAACGGCTGAAGAACTGTTGGCACAGGTAGAACATATCAGCAAGGAAGATGTTCGTGAGGCGGCAGAACAATTCCGTCTGGATACGATTTATTTCTTGCGGGACGAGAAGGAGGAATAATCGGTGGAGAGCATTCGGTATGAGCATTTGCAGGAAACACTATATTACGAAGTAATGGATAACGGACTGCATGTCTATATTTTGCCTAAACCGGGATTCCAGAAAACGTATGCTACGTTTGCAACCAAGTATGGGTCAGTGGATAATCACTTTCAGGTTGAAGGGCAGGAAGAAGTGAAGGTTCCGGATGGGATCGCCCATTTCCTGGAGCATAAAATGTTTGAAGAACCAACGGGTGATATTTTTGCCACGTTTGCATCTCATGGTGCCTCAGCTAACGCTTTTACGAGCTTTGATCAGACGGTTTATTTGTTTTCAGCGACCGAACATGTGAAGGAAAATATACAAACATTAGTCGACTTTGTGCAAAATCCTTACTTCACGGATCAAAATGTGGAAAAGGAAAAAGGCATCATCGGACAGGAAATTGACATGTATGCTGATAATCCGGATTGGCGTGTTTATTTTGGATTAATCGAAGCCATGTATCAGAAACATCCGGTGCATATCGATATTGCAGGAACGGTGAAGTCCATCCGTACGATTACGAAAGAGATGTTATATGAGTGCTATAACTCCTTCTATCACCCGAGTAATATGCTCTTGTTCGTCGTGGGTGGTGTAGATCCACAGGAAGTCATTGATATGGTTCGTTCGAACCAGAAACAGAAAGATTACAAGCCCCAGGGGAGTATTCAACGCTTCTTCGAACAGGAGCCTGAGCAGGTAGGCGAAGCCAGAAGGGAAGCGAAGCTGGCTGTTTCACTGCCCAAATGTTTGTTTGGATTCAAAGAGACGGACGTTGGACTCACTGGAGAACAATTGTTGCGACGAGATATGACAACGCAGTTAATGATGGATCTTCTGTTCGGCTCAAGCACACAGTTATTTCAGAAGCTTTATGACGAGGATCTGATCTCCGATAGCTTTGGACATGAGTATAACAGTTCGCCGCAATATGCGTTTTCGGCCATCGGTGGTGATACGAAAGACCCGGATCAACTCCTCGCGCGTATACGTGAAGAAGTGGATGCTATTGTGGAGAAAGGGTTTGAATCCACGGACTTTGAACGTGCACGCAAAAAGAAAATAGGCGGATATTTGCGCATGCTCAATTCTCCGGAGAACATTGCACATGAATTCACACGTCAGCAATTCCGTGGCGGTGATTTCTTCAATATGCTCCCACTTTATGAATCGATTACACTGGAAGATGTGAATCTCAGACTGAGAGAGCATATTCGCTGGGATCAACTGGCTGTATCGCTAGTCGTGAGTCCTTGATATGGAGAGGGGAACAGGACAATTGAAGGCAATTGGGGAAATGACTGTACTGGTTACTGGAGCAAGCGGTGGTATCGGAGCGGCTATCGCAGAACGTTTCGCCAGAGTGGGAATGAATGTCGTTATACACTATATGAAATCGCATGAAGCAGCGAATGAAGCGGCCAGACGATGCATGGAACAGGGCAGTGGCAAGATCATGACCGTGTCTGCGGATCTTCGCAGCCGTGAACAGATTGAGCGTATGCGTGAGAAGCTGGAGTCACACAATCTCATGCCAGATATCCTTGTGAACAACGCAGGGATCTCGCACTATGGAATGTTGTCTGATGTTACAGAGGAAATCTGGGATGAAGTGATGGCAATCAATTTGAAAGGTACATTTATGTGTACACAGGAAATGATGCCTCACATGATCTCCCAAAGGTATGGCCGAATTATTAATGTGTCGTCGATTTGGGGATTGTCAGGCGCCTCTTGTGAGGTGCTGTATTCCACAACTAAGGGCGGGGTGAATGCATTCACCAAAGCGCTCGCGAAAGAACTCGCGCCATCCGGAGTAACCGTAAATGCTGTGGCACCTGGCGCAGTTCAGACATCCATGTTGAACCATCTCGATCAAAGTGAACTGAAAATGCTGGAAGAGGAGATTCCGGCAGGTAGACTTGCCCAACCTGATGAAATCTCATCACTAGTTTATTTTCTGGCGCTCCCTGAATCGGGTTATATCAATGGGCAGATTATTAGTCCAAATGGCGGTTGGTTAACGTGAAGGTTGTTGGAAAGCAGCCGTCTCTAATATTTTCAAAATGCTCGTATATAAAATGTCTCGAAAGCACATATTACAACTGGTTGATTTTAAATCTCATGCGACAGCTAAGGAGGATTTATCATGTCAACAGAAAAAACAGTGCTCTCCAGTTTTGACACATGGAAGAAGTTCTTGGGTGACCGCGTACTGCAAGCAGAGAAGATGGGAATGAGTGAAGATACCATCAACAAACTAGCGTATGAAATCGGCGATTTCCTCGATGAGAAAGTCGATCCAGCGAACCATTCCAACCGGGCATTGAAAGAATTATGGGATGTCGGCGATGCTGATGAGCGTCGTACGATTGCGACCCTGATGGTCAAATTGGCCAAACAAAACGCATAAGATTACAGATGAAGAGCTCCCGCAAGGGGGCTTTTCTCTAATGATTACAAACGGATTACAGAGCTGTTCTTGTAATTCATTTTCATTTTATATATCATTAACGTGACCCATTTTTAGAAGATGTCTCAGATTGTTGTCCAGCGGACACGTTCTGTTGCTGTCGAATAATGTGGAATAATGCATTACGGGGTGTTGAAATGGAATCTAAACAATGGTATATGGAATATAAAATACATAAGAACAGACCCGGTTTGTTAGGCGATATAGCCTCTATGCTGGGGATGCTTGAAGTGAATATATTGACCATTAACGGTGTGGAAGGCAAAACCCGAGGCATGCTGCTTGAATCGGATGACGATGAGAAAATCCGTTTGCTTGGTGAGATGCTTGCCAAGGTAAACAGCATCACCGTATCGGCTTTGCGTCAACCTAAATTGGTGGATATTCTGGCCGTACGTCATGGCAGATATATTGACCGTGACTCGGATGATCGCAAGACATTTCGTTTTACACGAGATGAACTTGGGTTACTTGTGGACTTTTTGGGTGAAGTATTTAAGAGGGAAGGCAATCAGGTCATCGGTTTGCGTGGAATGCCTCGTGTTGGCAAAACGGAGTCCATTATTGCGGGTAGCGTATGTGCAATGAAGCGATGGACATTTGTTTCCTCCACACTTCTTCGTCAGACCATAAGGAGCCAACTCTCCGAGGACGAATTGAACCCAAACAATGTGTTCATTATTGACGGTATTGTTAGTACCATTCGCTCCAGTGAGCGTCATTACAATTTGTTGCAGGATATTATGACCATGCCTAGTACCAAGGTTATTGAACATCCGGATATTTTTGTACAGGAATCCGAATATGATTTTAATAATTTTGATATTATTATTGAACTTCGCAACAATCCGAATGAAGAAATTATTTATGATACGTTTACGGCTAGCTACACCGACGAATTGTAAGGAACCGTACGGAATCATGGAATAGATTAGCAACAACTCAAGAGATAAACATAAGGGGGAGATGGCATGTCTGAACTGGGTCAGCAGTTAAGAGAGGCCCGGCTGCAAAAAGGGATGAGTCTTGACGATGTACAGGAAATGACAAAAATTCGCAAGAGGTATCTGGAGGCCATAGAAGCAGGAGACTACAAAGTGCTTCCGGGCAGCTTCTATGTGCGTGCTTTCATTAAAACCTATGCGGAGACCGTGGGACTGAACCCTGATGAGCTGCTGGAGGGACACAAAAAAGACGTACCGGCAGAAGAGGCGGAAGCAACGATGGAACCGGTTATTCAGAAGCGTTCCAGCCGTCCAGTTGAACGTAGTAATCGATGGATGTCTGTCGCACTGATGTGGACCTTCCCGATTCTGATTGTTGTTTTGTTGTATGCGTACGTCGTATTGAACAAGGATGATCCTGAAGATAATCAGGGGCTGGATTCGGTCAAAATTACAGACAGTCAGCAACAACCTGAGGATAAACCGGATCAACCAGCCGATAACGGACAGGCATCTAATCCGCCTGCGACAGACTCAGGCGCTGAGGGCGACGCTGGAGGCAACGGTGGCGGTACGGACACTGAAGGACAGACGGACGGTCAAACTGATGGTCAAACGGACGGACAGACAGATGGCCAAACGGATGGACAGATAGAAGGAACTGAGGAAGAACCACCTGCCGATAACTCACCGTCTACTGTAACGGTTGCAGAAGACGGAAAATCAGGAAATATTACGAACTTTAAAGTTAACGGGAGTGCAGGCCAGCCTGTAACGGTTACGATTAAAGCAACAGGTCATAGTTGGCTGGAAGTGTACAAGGGTGAGAATTCCAGTGGAGAGAAGCTGGAGTATGGCAATACAGCCGAAGGCGACAGCTTTACCTTTGAACTGGATAGTGCTGGAATGTATATTAAGTCCGGTTACGCTGCAGCGACCACGATTGAGGTTGGTGGGCAAGTTGTAACGGATGGTAAGGCAACCAATCGGATCCGTCTGAAGCTTGGTGAAGACAGTGGTAGTACAGCTTCATCCACAGGCGTTGAAAATGGATCAACGGACGGTACAGAAGGTACCAATTAAGGGATCACCACTGGTAGCGAATAACCGAGTTTACTGCAGGAGACAATAACGGGGTCTTGACTTGCAATTAACTTTTGGTGAAGTGAGGTGGATGGCTGTGACAGTCAGCTGGATCGTAACAGGTTTAGGGATCATTGTCAGCCTCCTGGGTTATTACTTGACTCCAAGTGCTTGGGGTTACGGAATTTTGGGTTTTGGACTTGCGCATGTGCTTTTGGGTGTGCTCGATATGTTCAGACAGCCCAACCGGAGCCGCTATTAGTTGGAAGCTGGACCAGCAAGCATTTTTGGCAACCACTTCAGTGGAGGTCAAAAATGCTTTTTTCTTTGAAGAAAACCCCTTGAAATTAGACTTTTGCTTAAGGTATCCTCTATAATGTTACAGAACATACGATTAACTGAAAGGGTGACTGGTTTGAGTTCAGAAAATTCATTTGATATCGTGTCCAAAATGGACTTGCAAGAACTGACAAATGCCGTTACACAAACCGAGAAGGAAATTGGCACTCGTTATGACTTCAAGGGCAGCAAGAGCAGTCTGAAACTGGATAAGGATGCGTTAACGATCGTATCTGATGATGAGACCAAACTCAAGGCTGTCATTGATGTGCTGCAATCCAAAATGGCGAAGCGTGGTCTACCATTGAAGAACATTGATTACGCCAAAGTAGAGCCGGCTTCTTCTGGAACAGTCCGCCAGCGTTTGAATTTCAAACAGGGCATTGACCAGGATATCGCCAAAAAAATTAATATCCTGATTCGGGACTCCAAGATGAAGGTGAAGAGTCAGATTCAGGGAGACCAGCTCCGGGTAACAGGTAAGAGTAAAAATGATTTGCAAGCGGTAATGCAGATGCTAAACGGTGCTAACCTGCCTCTGGATTTGCAATATACAAATTTCAAGTAATATGGCCTTTTTTGTAGCAGAAGTGTTTTTTGACACTGTATTGGGGCGTATATTATACTAAGTGTGCATTGCTGGCAGTCATGCATCAAGTCCAGTCCTCATCGTTTGCTGACTTTGTGAAAAGCAGTACACTTCTGGAAGTCACCGGAACGTTTAAAGCGGTTTTGCTTTTGAGCGGTTGACTTTATTTTTTGCGTTTCTACATAGTGGGATCATGTTAATATGGATTGACATTGAAATTGTACATTTCATGTTCCGGATGATGATAACGGGATTAAGATGAATGTTTGGAGTAATGGAGGATATGAGGGAGGGCGTCTTGTGAATTTACCCAACCGGATTACGCTTGCACGAATTTGCTTAATCCCTTTTTTGATGGTGTTCCTGCTCGTGGATTTTCCATTTTATCCAGAGCCGTTGCAACTTGGAAGCCTTTCGCTTCCGTATAATCAACTGATTGCTGCTGTTATTTTTATCATCGCTGCAAGCACAGATGGAATTGACGGGTACCTTGCGCGGAAAAATAACATGGTTACCAATCTGGGGAAACTGCTCGATCCACTTGCAGACAAGCTGTTGGTTACTGCAGTTTTGATCTCGCTTGTAGAGATGGGCAAGCTGGATTCCTGGATTGCAGTCGTTATTATTAGTCGTGAATTTGCAGTTACCGGCTTGCGTCAAATTGCGTTGCTGGATGGTTCAGTTGTCGCCGCCAGTAACTGGGGCAAGCTGAAGACTGTAGTGCAGATTGTGGCGATTGTCTTGTTGCTGTTGAACAATTTCCCGTTTTCATACACAGGTATTCACGTCGATATTATCGCAGTATGGGCAGCAGCGCTTATTACCATCTGGTCGGGTATCGATTACTTTATCAAAAACAAAAATTTGCTTCATTTAACGAAAGCATAACAGTTGGCGTTAAACTGGGTAACATGAAAGAAGCATTGGGTCAGGGGCAATAGGAAAATATCCTATTGCCCTTTGATAACCCAACACGTGTACAGGAGGATGCTTAATGAAGGCAGAAATCATTGCAGTTGGCACAGAGTTGCTGCTTGGACAAATCGTCAATACCAATGCCAGATACCTATCTCGTGAATTGGCTGCGATCGGGATCGATGTATATTTCCAAACGGTAGTTGGTGATAACCTGACTCGACTCAGTGAAGCCATTCGTATTGCACAGGGCCGCGCAGACGTTATTTTATTTTCCGGGGGTATAGGGCCTACGCAAGATGATCTGACCAAGGATGCGCTGGCAGCAGTTCTTAACCGTAAACTCCATATAGATCGAATAGCCATGGACAAGATTGAGAGCTTTTTCAGAGATCGTAATGTGAAAATGACAGAGAATAACCGACGTCAAGCGATCGTTATTGATGGTGGGACACCTCTCGCCAATGAAACCGGTCTAGCTGCAGGAAATGCGATTTCTGACAATGATAAATATTATGTTGTGATGCCTGGACCACCTAAAGAGTTGATTCCAATGTTTGAACAGGAAGTCAAGCCTTGGCTGTTCCAGCATGTACTTACAGAAGAAATGCCGATCTATTCCCGAATGCTTAAATTCGCAGGTATTGGTGAGTCTGCTCTGGAAGATCGACTTCTGGATCTGATTGATGCGCAGACAGACCCTACGATCGCTCCTTATGCAAGTGAGGGTGAAGTTACAGTACGTGTCTCCACAAAGGCCGCAAGTGAGGGGGAGGCGATGCTGAAGCTGGATGCGATGGAAGTCCGGATTCGTGAGCGGTTGACAGAACATCTCTACGCGAACGAGGATGTGCCTATAGAGTACACAATTGTAACCATGATGTCTGATATGGGTCTGACGCTTAGTGCTGCTGAGAGCTGCACAGGAGGGCTTGTCATGCAAAGTCTGACATCTGTACCTGGAAGTGCATCGATGCTTAAGGGTGGAATTGTTTGTTACTCTAATGAAATTAAAGAAAAGCTGCTGAATGTGCCTCATGATTATCTGGAAGGTGAAGAGGCGCCAGGGGCGGTAAGTCCGGAAGTTGCAAAAGTGCTTGCTGAGCAGATCCGAATGATTGGCGATGCTGATTTTGGTCTGGCCGTTACGGGTGTAGCGGGACCGGGATATTCGGAACGCAAGCCACCTGGACTTGTCTTTATCGCTCTTGCTGAACGTGGAAAAGAAACCGAGATTCATGAACTGCGCATCAATGGTAATCGCGAGACTGTTCGCATTCGCTCGGCCAAAGCAATTCTCTATCGCTTATGGCAAAAACTTGTGGCGATGGATTGATTAGTTAACAGCTTGGATTGCATTTAGAGTTCCAAGCAAGTATAATTAAGGAAGACGGAAGAACCGTAGAATTAGGCGTAACAGCCTTGTTTACGGTTCTTTTTTCTGTTTAATGGAAAGTTTCATAGAGGAAGAGGCGCCTCGGCCTTCACAAAAAAACGAATGTATGTTCGAAAAAAAGCTTGGCAAACGTGTTAAAACAAGGTATCATTATCTTATAAACAGTAAAGGGTGTGAGCTTATTGTCAGACCGTCGTGCCGCGCTTGATATGGCGCTCCGTCAAATAGAGAAGCAATTTGGTAAAGGATCCATCATGAAACTGGGTGAGTCCACTCATATGAACGTGGAAATTATTCCCAGTGGTTCCTTGGCTTTGGATATTGCATTAGGAACAGGCGGCTTGCCTAAAGGCCGTATTGTTGAAATATATGGACCTGAGTCTTCAGGTAAAACAACTGTCGCATTACATGCGATCGCTGAAGTACAACGCGTTGGTGGACAAGCAGCATTTATCGATGCCGAGCATGCTCTTGATCCTCAATATGCAAGCAAATTGGGTGTTAACATTGATGAATTGCTTCTATCTCAGCCAGATACGGGTGAGCAAGGGCTGGAAATTGCAGAAGCTCTTGTGCGCAGTGGTGCAGTAGATATCGTCGTTATTGACTCTGTAGCTGCATTGGTTCCAAAAGCAGAGATTGAAGGCGAAATGGGTGATTCACACGTCGGTTTACAGGCGCGTTTGATGTCTCAAGCTCTACGTAAATTGTCTGGTGCAATCAGCAAATCCAAAACAATCGCAATTTTCATTAACCAGCTTCGTGAGAAAGTCGGCGTTATGTTTGGTAACCCGGAAACAACACCTGGTGGTCGAGCCCTGAAGTTTTATTCCACGGTACGTCTGGATGTACGTCGTATTGAGAGTATCAAATCAGGGAATGACATGATTGGTAACCGTACTCGTATTAAAGTGGTGAAAAACAAAGTCGCACCTCCGTTCAAACAAGCGGAAGTGGATATCATGTACGGTGAGGGGATCTCGAGAGAAGGCAGTATCATTGACATTGGTACAGAGCTGGACATCGTTAACAAGAGTGGTGCATGGTACTCATACGAAGGTGAGCGTTTAGGACAAGGCCGTGAGAACGCGAAGCAGTTCATGAAAGAGCATAAGGACATTGCTGAAATCATTGAACAAAAAATTCGTGTAGCTAGTAACTTGACTACTGCAGTTCCTGCGCCAACTAGTGAAGATCAACAAAAAGAAGCAGAAGAAGAACAAGAATTATTCGAAATCAACGAGTAATCTTCCTAAATCCTCCCTTGTAGGGAGGATCCAGAGGGCGCCGCCCTTTGAACTCCGTAACCCTGTCTGATTGAGCTTTGTTCGATTTGGATAAGGAATTGTGGTGGGAATGTTCTCGGTGTGCTAACAGCCCCTGTCCCAATGGACAGGGGCTGTTAGCACAATGACTGTGAGAGAAAAGGCCGGGCTGAGTTCCCGGCTTTTTGTATTAGCGTTAACTATCTTCGGTGAATGAACGCTTGGCGTAGAGCTCAGATGGAAAGAGTTATGAAAGGGGAGACCTGAATGGATCAACATGACGAGGATTTATATGAAGAAGTAGAAGGGGATGGCCTCTCCCAATTTCCTGATAACGAAGAACTTACCATTACACGGGTAGAACGAACGAAAAGCAGACAAGCTCGTTACCGCATCACTTTTGGCATACACTCCATTACGGTCCTTGAAGACGTGATGATTAAATACAGGATGACGCAGGGCAACACGTTTATGAAGAAGGATCTGGAAGAAATCATCGTAGCTGACGAGCGACAGCGGACTTACGCACAGTCTCTGCGTTTCTTGGAGCATAAACCTCGTACACGGCATGAGTTAAGTCAGAAACTTCGTCAGAAAGAGTTTGATGCATCATTGATTGAAGAGGCGCTGGATCGGCTTGAGCGAGAGAAGCTGGTGGATGACGATCTATTTGCGAAGGAATGGACAAGACAGCGTATGGAGGGCAAGCGGAAGGGAAAACTGTGGATAAGGCAAGAGCTGCGTCAAAAGGGAATTGCTAATGATCTCATTGTTGAGGCACTCGAAGGTATCAGTACAGATGCGGAATTTGAGACTGCTCTGAGCGCCGGACGCAAAAAGTGGAATCAGGTCAAAGGGGACGTGAAAGAGAAGAAACATAAAACGCTTCCCTTCCTAATGAGACGTGGTTTTTCAATGGATTTGGTGCGCCGAGTTGTGAATTGTTTAATTGAAGAAGATGAGGCTGGGGACCCTGAAGATGACGAGGCGTTGTTATGGGATTAGCCGACTAGAGTCTCTATACTGCATTCTCTTGACAATTTCTTTCGTCAAATACTAAAATGGACATGAGTCTGTAAGAAATGGACAACCCTTTTTCCTTCCAAAAAAGCGGTTTCGGTTTCTTAAGATTTATACCATTCTTAATTATGGGTTCGCTGGAAACAGTGAATAGTACATGGAGACATGTACATGTGAAATGAAAATCGGCGGGGGATCGCCGTGAGTATTCGTTATTCCCAAACATATGTAAGGTTTTGAAAACTGCAAATTAACCCAAGGAATGCCTTGGAGGAACCAACGAGGAGGTGAACAGTATGGAACCTGCAATCATGATCGTTCTCGTTGTGGCCGCGCTAATCATTGGGTTCGGAGTAGGATATTTTATTCGCAAATCTCTTGCAGAGGCTAAAATCTCTAGTGCGGAACAAGCTGCCGTACAAATCGTGGAGAACGCGAAAAAAGAGGCAGAAGCACTGAAGAAAGAAACGGTGCTGGAGGCGAAGGATGAAATCCATCGCATTCGTGCTGAAGCTGAAAAAGACACTCGTGAACGTCGGAACGAAATTCAACGACAAGAAAGACGATTGTTGCAAAAAGAAGAGTCGCTGGATAAAAAATTGGAATCACTCGAACGTAAAGAAGAGCAAGTGGCTAACAAAGAGAAACGAATTGATGAGACACAGCAGCAGATCGAAATGATCTACAAAAACCAGGTGACGGAACTGGAGCGTATATCCAACCTCACTATGGAAGACGCACGCAGTATCATACTGTCCAACGTAGAACAGGAAGTTCGTCATGAGACGGCTCAAATGATCAAGGACATTGAACAACAAGCGAAGGAAGAAGCGGACAAAAAGTCCCGCGAGATTATTACGCTCGCCATCCAACGTTGTGCGGCTGACCACGTAGCGGAAACAACGGTATCTGTTGTTACCCTGCCAAATGAAGAAATGAAAGGCCGGATTATCGGTCGTGAAGGACGTAACATCCGTGCGCTTGAAACCCTTACAGGGATTGACCTCATTATCGATGATACGCCAGAAGCTGTTATTCTGTCGGGCTTTGACCCGATTCGCCGTGAAATCGCCCGTACTGCCCTGGAGAAACTGGTGGCTGATGGACGTATTCACCCGGCACGGATTGAAGAGATGGTTGAGAAATCCCGCAAAGAAGTGGATGAGCGCATCCGTGAATACGGTGAGCAAGCTACCTTTGAAGTGGGCGTGCATGGTCTGCATCCGGATCTAATCAAAATCCTGGGCCGGTTGAAGTTCCGTACAAGTTACGGTCAGAACGTCTTGAAACATTCCATGGAAGTCGCTTATCTGGCTGGACTGATGGCTGGCGAACTCGGAGAAGACGTAACTTTGGCAAGACGTGCAGGTCTATTGCATGACATCGGTAAAGCGCTGGATCACGAAGTGGAAGGATCACATGTCGAAATTGGCGTGGAACTGGCGAAGAAATACAAAGAACATCCGGTTGTAATCAACAGTATCGCGTCCCATCACGGAGATTGCGAAGCGACTTCGGTCATCGCCATGTTGGTTGGCGCAGCAGATGCGCTCTCCGCAGCAAGACCAGGCGCACGCCGCGAAACGCTGGAAACGTATATCAAACGACTGGAGAAGCTGGAAGAGATTTCAGAATCCTTCGAAGGTGTCGAGAAATCGTACGCCATTCAGGCCGGACGCGAAGTTCGCGTTATGGTACAGCCTGAGAAGATCGATGATGCTGAAGCCTTCCGCCTAGCCCGTGACATCACGAAGATGATTGAGAATGAACTCGACTATCCGGGTCACATCAAAGTCACTGTCATCCGGGAAACCCGTGCGGTTGAATACGCAAAATAGAGTATTATGGAAAAGTGGCCGCAGTAGTGGGCCACTTTTCCTGTTGATAGCCTGTTATAAGGTTATTTAGTGAAATTACACATCATAAAGCATGAGATAGAGTCCTGCAAGGTTCAACATTTGAAGTAAAGGGACTTTGCAGGGATTGAGGAGGCAGTAATCAATGAAAGTTTTGTTTATTGGTGACATAGTAGGCAATGTGGGACGTAAGGCATTAAAGGAAAATTTACCGTACCTGAAATCGAAGTATAAGCCACATGTGGTGATTGTCAATGGTGAAAATGCAGCGGCAGGTCGCGGCATTACAGGTGCAATCGCGAATGAGTTTTTCAACTGGGGTGTACATGGCATTACACTTGGTAATCATACTTGGGACAATAAGGATATTTTTGATTTTATAGATGATGAACCACGCATGATTCGACCAGCTAACTTTCCACCAGGAACACCAGGACGAGGATATACGGTTGTCAAAGGCGAAGGCAAGGAGCTGGCCATTGTCAATCTGCAAGGAAGAACGTTCCTGCCTGCCCTGGATTGTCCATTCCGTGTAGCTGATGAGATTGTAGATGAGCTGCGCCAGGATTACAAATGTATTCTGGTCGATATGCATGCTGAAGCGACTTCAGAGAAGATTGCCATGGGATGGCATCTGGATGGACGTGCTTCGCTCGTTGTAGGCACACATACGCATGTACAGAGTAATGATGACCGGATTTTGCCTGGAGGAACGGCTTACTTAACGGATGCGGGCATGGTAGGGCCGCGTGACGGCATATTGGGCATGGAGCGTGAGGCCGTGTTGCGCAAGTTCTACACCCAGCTACCCGTGCGATTCGTTGTTGATGATGGCAAATGGCATTTCCATGGTGTCCTAGTGGAGATTGATGAAGCCACAGGCGCAGCAACACGCATCGAAAAAATTCGTCTGATGGAAGACGAGTGGCGCATGGAATAGGGGTATTGTCCCATTTTGCAGGGAAACCCGTCTAAAAAGAAGGAATTTTTTTGCCTCCCGCGAATAACATCTAGTAAGTGGAAACAAACTTTCAACATTCCCAGGGAGGTACTTACCATGGATGTATTAAAAGTTTCAGCAAAGTCCAATCCTAATTCTGTAGCCGGCGCTCTTGCAGGGGTTCTTCGTGAACGTGGAAATGCTGAACTGCAGGCAATTGGAGCGGGAGCACTGAACCAAGCCATTAAAGCGGTAGCGATAGCCCGGGGATTTGTAGCACCAAGCGGAGTTGACCTGATTTGTATTCCAGCTTTTACAGACATTGTGATCGACGGCGAGGACCGAACGGCCATTAAGCTGATTGTGGAGCCCAGATAATACATGTGTTATGCATTGAACCTGTTTACGATGTAGACAGGTTTTTTTGCGTTTTTTTGTAGTAAATTATAGAAGGAGGGTTAACGATGTCCATGTCTGATTGGCGTGTAGCCGATTTTCACTGTGACGCACTGAGCAAAATATTGATGCAGCCGACACTTTCATTCGAAGATGCTCCACAACTGGATGTGAATATGCGACGTTTGAAAGAGGGGAGAGTAGGTTTGCAGGCGTTCGCCATCTATTTGCCCGAAGTACTAGGCAGAGGCAAGTTTGAACATGTGATGGGGCAGTTAGATATTTATCGTAAGCGCGTAGAGAGAAGCAGGGAGCGTGCTGGCGGCACACAGACGTTGTTGTGGCGTGAACAGGTGCCTCAGGTGGGCCAAACAGAGGGTCCGTGGGGATTAATCACACTGGAGGGTGTGGATGGCCTGGAGGGCAACCTGTTCTATCTGGAGTTATGTTATCAGATGGGTGTTCGAATTGTTGGACTTACCTGGAACTACGCCAATTGGGCGGCTGACGGAATCATGGAGAAGCGCGGAGCGGGACTTACGGAGAAGGGAAAAGAACTGGTTCGCCTATGTAATGAAGTCGGCATGCTGTTAGACGTGTCTCATTTGACGGAGAAAGGTTTCTGGGAACTGGCTGACTTGAGCAAGCGTCCATTTATCGCCTCTCATTCTAACAGTTATAGCGTATGTCCCCATGTGCGCAATCTGAAAGATGATCAGATTCAGGCCATCATTGCCCGGGAAGGACGGATCGGACTGACGTTTGTCCCTTGGTTTGTTAAACAGGAGGGGGAAGTCCGTATAGAGGACCTGCTGCCTCATATCGAGCAGATCTGTTCTCTTGGCGGGCAGCATCATCTGATGATGGGGTCCGATTTTGATGGAATTTCGACGTATATTCAAGGACTCGAGAATGCAGGACATTACCCAAGACTGATGGAGAAGCTGCTCAAGCACTATGATGAACATTTGGTGCGCGGTTGGTTATGGGGGAATGCGACGAGTTATCTGGGGGAACACTTGCCAGAGAGCAATCCGAAGATGAAGATGAAGGGGACTTCCGTGAAATAGTGAAGTTGCGTGTGGGAATGAATGGGTTAAATTGAAACTGGTTTTCCAAATAAAGGAGTGAAATGATGGCGAAATAAGTGTATTTCATGAATTTTCACCAGTTCGTTTTCATTTCACTCGAAAAAGGGGTATAATACCATTGGATTGTTAAGAGCCTGAGTACAGGCCATAGATAAACAAGGAGTGAAATTTACGATGAGTAAAACAGTACCTGTGGGCGTATCTGCCCGTCACATTCATGTATCCCAAGAGCACGTTGAAATTTTGTTTGGTAAAGGTTATGAACTGACTGAATTTAAACCTCTGTCTCAGCCTGGCCAATACGCTGCTAACGAAACCGTAGCGGTTATTGGTTCGAAAGGACAGTTTGATAAAGTGCGTATCCTTGGACCTGTTCGCCCTGAAACGCAACTGGAGATCTCCATGACAGATTCATTTGCTATTGGTGTTAAAGCACCTGTACGTGAGTCCGGAAGCATTGAAGGTACACCGGGAATCACGATTAAAGGTCCTGCTGGCGAAGTTACGATTGATAAAGGTGTTATCGTTGCTGCTCGTCACATCCACTTCCATACTTCTGATGCTGCTAAATGGGGTATCGAGGACAAACAAATGCTGAAAGTACGCCTGGGCGGAGATCGTGGTCTTGTACTGGAAAATGTACTGGCTCGTGTATCCGATTCTTTCGCACTGGACATGCATATTGATACAGATGAAGCTAACGCTGCTGGCGCTCGTAATGGCGACACTGCTGAAATCATCGACTAATTACATGAAATAGCCTTCAGCCACTAAATAAGGCGGTCTGAATAACATATAAACCTGAGCACAGCCAACAAGGTCGGTTAATTCCAACCCTGATGGCAAGGCTCAGGTTTTTATTTGTTTTCGGAGCATTCTTCTGAGCCTTGTATGTTTCGGAATAGACGAAGGGGCAGGTTGTTTGGATGTGGAACTTCAGCCCAATTCATGCTATAATTTGCTGTAATGCTCTTTTACTGTTCCAAGCGAGAAATTCACGTGGAACAGGGATGAATGAACGATTTTTTTATTAATTGAGGCTGTAAGGAGTGACCGAAGGAAATGGCTAAAGACTCAAAAAAGGATTACTCCCAATATTTTGATTTCTCCGATGCCAAAGTAATTTCGCAAGATGAATTCAGCAAAAAGATAAGAATCCGGGGCCGTGAGATTAACATCAAATCAGAACCCAATCATCGTCAGGAGAAACAGCGGGGCAAGGAAGACGTTCAGGTGCTTTACGAAAATGCCGTTCCCGATGAACTGAAAAACATAGGAAACGGCAAACACTATATTGTATATACGTATGGATGTCAGATGAACGAGCATGACTCGGAGACCATCAAAGGACTACTTGAGTCTATGGGATATCAGGCTACAGAGGATCGCAAAGAGGCTGATGTTATTCTGCTCAATACGTGTGCCATACGGGAAAATGCGGAAGATAAGGTGTTTGGTGAGCTTGGTCACCTGAAAACGCTAAAACTCGAACGTCCAGGATTATTGCTTGGCGTATGCGGGTGTATGTCTCAAGAGGAAGGCGTCGTCAACCGAATCATGCAGAAGCATGGCTTTGTGGATATGATCTTTGGTACACATAATGTGCACCGGTTGCCACATCTGATTCAGGAAGCGCTGTTCAGCAAAGAAATGGTTGTTGAAGTGTGGTCCAAGGAAGGCGACATCATTGAAAACCTGCCGAAGAAACGTGAGGGTATGCGCGGCTGGGTGAACATTATGTATGGCTGCGACAAGTTCTGTACATATTGCATCGTTCCGTTCACACGGGGCAAAGAACGCAGCCGTCGTCCGGAAGATGTCATTGCCGAAGTACGGGATTTGGCACGACAGGGCTTCAAGGAAATCACCCTGCTTGGTCAAAATGTCAATGCGTACGGCAAGGACTTCACCGACCTGAACTACAGTTTTGGAGACTTGATGGATGCCATTCGCCAAATCGATATTCCGCGAGTACGCTTTACAACCAGTCACCCACGTGACTTTGATGATCGCTTGATTGAAGTGCTGGCGAAGGGCGGAAACCTGGTGGAGCATATCCATCTTCCGGTGCAATCTGGCAGTTCAGAAGTACTCAAGCGTATGAGCCGTAAGTATAGCCGGGAACACTATCTGAACCTGGCTGGCAAAATTAAAACGGCTATTCCGGAAGTCGTGTTGACAACGGACATTATTGTTGGTTTCCCTGGGGAAACGGAAGAACAATTTGAAGATACACTTTCCCTTGTCCGTGAAGTAGGGTATGATTTTGCCTATACCTTTATCTATTCCCCGCGTGAAGGTACGCCTGCTGCGGTGATGGAGGATAACGTACCGATGGAAGTGAAGAAGGAACGTTTGAAACGCTTGAATGAAACCATCAACGAATACAGCCACCGGAGCAATGAAGGGCAACGCGGTAAAGTCGTTGAGGTGCTCGTTGAAGGTGAGAGCAAGCGGAATTCCGAAGTTCTGGCAGGACGTACCCGCAGCAACAAGCTGGTGCATTTTGAAGGACCCAAAGAATTGATCGGTACTTTCGTACAAGTGGAAATCACCGATCCGATGACTTTTTATATTCGGGGCAATCTGGTCTCTGAGCCGGTAGCTGCCAATCAGTAATACACACACCAATAAGATGAGAATTTTGGGGTTCAATATCAGGTTCGGACATTCGCGCAAGTAGCGGAGGGGACGGAATCGGTCTGTAGAAGCGAAGCGTTCGCCTTTGTCTCCGGACTTTAACCTTGAACAATTGTAATCAGAAAAATCCGGAGACAACAGCGATCAAAAGAACGATCCGTACCCGCAGCGGTCATGGAGCAGACGTTTGAACTCATTTGAGCCCAGGTTCTCATCTTATATCATCTCATAGAATGGAGCGATTTCAGTGGCGCAGGAAGAAGTGCAGTACAATCATTATGGAATGCCTACCTACGATACGCGCAATCTGGTCATACGCGACGACATTATGGGAAAAGCCAAAGAATTGGCTGATATGCTCGGAACGAGTGAGGAAGTTAGACAGTTTCAACAGGCTGAAACCAAAATTCGTGATCATGAGCGCATCCAGCAGTTGATTGCAACCATCAAGAAGAAACAAAAAGAGATCGTTGCTTTTGAAAGCTTCAAAAATGTTGAGATGGTCAGCAAAATTGAACAGGAAATTGACGATCTGCAAAGCGAACTGGACAGTATTCCATTGGTTACGGAATTCCAGCAGAGCCAGAGCGATATCAACTACTTGCTTCAGCTTGTGATCTCTGTAATCCGAGATACGGTTTCCGAAAAAGTGAACGTGGAGGCTGGAACGGATTCACCTCCGACCAATTGCGGTTAAATGACGGAAGGGTGCGGACGCAGTCCGCGCCTTTTTTGACATTACATTATGATCGTTAACATGGGGTGGCTATAGCCAGTACTCGGAATATACTTCCAAGCAAAGCTCCACACTGTGGGGTTATTTTCTGTGGTGCGACGTTTTTTTTAATTAATAAGGCACATGACATCAAGAGCTTGATACGTACAGTGCAATAAAGGAGAAATGAATAATGAGCATTTTGGACAAAATGGTGGAAGACGGAGATGGACGGTTCTGGGGATTTCTCGGCTGTCGTTATATAAAAGGAGACGGAAATGAAGTGCAGATCGCGCTGACGGCTGGCGAACATCATACCAATTCCATGGGAATTATTCATGGTGGGGTATTGACTTCACTGATGGATCAGGCGATGGGTATGGTTGCCACAGCAGCAATGGAAGTAGACGGCTGTGTGACAACGAATCTGAACGTACATTTTCTCTCACCGATGAAACAAGGAGAGTTGACGGTGACAGCTACGGTAATGCATCAGGCTGGACGCAGTGTTACGACTCATTCGGAAGTACGTGATGCATCGGGTACATTGGGATGCATGGCTACGGCGACATTCCGCATAGCACGTCCAAGAACGTAAAACAAGAATCCCGCTGTTGACAAAAGATATTATTATGTCATAATGAAATTATCAAAATGAAAATAGTCGGTGGTGCCCATGAGCGAAAACTACGAACACTTCAATGCAGAGAGCGATGAACAAGCAGCACGTGCCTATAGTTCCAAAAAATATCGTACACCCGATGGTGTTCCTGCGGATATCGTTATGTTCACCTTGACCAAGCGAGAGCGCAAGACGGTGACCAAGACACTTCCCATTCGGGAACTTAAAGTGATGCTGATTAAGCGTAAAGGCTGGCCTTTTGCAGGTAGATGGGCATTACCCGGTGGATTTTGTCAGGAGAATGAATCCATCTACGGTGCAGCAAAGCGTGAGCTGATGGAAGAGACAGGTGTAGACGGTGGACATCTGGAGTACTTGAATGTATACAGTCAGCCGGGTCGTGACCCGAGAGGGTGGATTATCTCTCATGCATTTTTCGCGCTTGTGGAAGAATGGATGCTGGATCAACGCCAAGCAGCTGATGATGCTGAGGATGTTGGATTGTTCACCATTCAGGAGGCGCTGCAAGAACTGGAACTGGCCTTTGATCACAGGACAATCATTGAAGATGCATATCGACGTATTCAGCAGCAGATGTTGGAAACGACGATTGCTAGGCAGTTCCTGCCACGTGACTTTACGTTAAGTGAATTATATCAGGTTATTCAAAGTGTTGTACCGGATTTTGAAGAACCAAACTTCATTCGCAAGATTACATCTACCCGCAGTCGCAAAGGCATTGTGGAAGAAGTGCGGGATGAAGAGGGTAACCTTGTGAGTTCCAATCAGTATTCACAGCGTCCGGCGCAGCTATATCGTTTTACAGAACTCGTACCAAGGCTGTCAATCTATACGTAATAATGTGTAGGGTGTCAATCTGAATTGAATCAGGATCAAACCATTCTGGGCCAAGGGAGTGTTGACGATGAAAGCACTGATTGTCATTGATTTTACACAAGATTTTGTGACAGGTTCTTTACCTGTAGGTCAGCCTGCGGTTGAGATCGAAGAGACGGTCGCAGCTGTAACGGAAGCTTACTGTAATAATAAACATGAAGTGATTATGGCTGTGGATCTGCACGAAGAGAATGATCCGTATCATCCGGAAACAGCCCTTTTCCCGCCTCATAACATCCGGAATACGGAAGGAAGGCGGTTATATGGTCGTCTTGCCCAAGTGATGGAAGAACGGAAAGCGGATATTCGGTGGATGGATAAGACAAGGTACAGCGCATTTTGTGGTACAGACCTGGAACTCAGACTGCGTGCACGTGGCATTACAGATATTGCGCTCATTGGGGTATGCACGGACATTTGCGTACTGCATACTGCAGTGGATGCTTACAATAAAGGTTTTCATATTACGGTATATGAAGATGCCGTTGCAAGCTTCAATCCGGCAGGACATGAGTGGGCACTTGGACATTTTCGTTCCAGCCTTGGTGCTTCGGTGGTTAAGGCGAGCGAGACAGTTCTGGCTTAATTTACTCGACAATCATGTCTGTCTGACCTAATGTTAGGAACCGGATGAATGTGGTGAATGGTGTATAGAGTTTGTACGGGAGACTTGTTTGTTAATACGGATGAACAGAATCATGAAGAATAAGTCTCCATATGTTAACCCGTGCTCACAGGTGAAATCGGCGGGCACGAGCGGAAGTCAGAGAGGATGAGACAAATGCAGACAACTAGCCTGGCTTTACATACGGATAAATATCAGATCAATATGATGTACGCCCATTGGGTGAATGGTACTCACAAACGAAAGGCTGTATTTGAAGCCTATTTCCGTAAGCTTCCATTTGGCAATGGATATGCGGTATTTGCCGGATTGGAACGGATTGTGAACTATATCAGTCAGCTTCGGTTCACGATGGACGACATCAAATTTTTATCCAAACAAGAGGAAAATTACGACCCGGTCTTTCTGGAAGAGTTGCTCCAGTTTTCATTTCAGGGGACAATTCATTCCATGAAGGAAGGCGCAATTGTTTTCCCTGACGAACCGCTCATTCGGGTAGAAGGCTCCATTATGGAGACACAATTGGTGGAGACGGCGATACTTAACTTCATGAACTATCAGACGTTGATTGCAACCAAGGCTTCGCGGATCAAACAGGTGGCACAACAGGATACTTTACTCGAATTTGGTACACGGCGTGCACAGGAAGCTGATGCCGCCATCTGGGGCGCACGTGCTTCGTATGTGGCAGGCTTCCATGCAACGTCCAATATGCTGGCCGGAGAGCGCTTCGGGATCCCAACAGCAGGTACACATGCCCATTCCTGGGTACAGAGCTTTATGAGCGAGCAGGAGGCGTTTGACGTGTATGCCAAAGTGTTGCCTGATCAGGTTACGCTACTGGTTGATACCTTTGACACGTTGAACAGTGGGGTACCTCACGCCATCAAGACAGCCAAGAAGTTGGAGAGCCAGGGTAAAAAGATGAATGCCATTCGTCTCGACAGTGGTGACCTTGCGTACTTATCGATTCAGGCACGTCAGATGCTGGATGAGGCTGGTTTGGATTATGTGAAAATTGTTGCATCCAATGATCTCGATGAGAATACGATTTTCAACCTGAAGGCTCAAGGAGCACGGATTGATACATGGGGTGTCGGTACACAGTTAATTACCGCTTCTGACCAGCCATCTTTGGGTGGAGTATACAAATTGGTGGAGCGTGAAGTGGACGGTACTATGCTGCCTACGATCAAGATATCTGCCAATCCTGAAAAAGTGTCTACACCAGGTAAAAAGGAAGTGTTCCGGATCATTGATCCGAAGCATGGCAAAGCGATTGCAGATTATATCTGCTACCCAGGGGAAGAGCAGCCGCTACAAGGCGGACCGCTCAAGCTGTTCAACCCGCTACACCCTTATCTGAAAAAGACCGTTACCCGCTACGAAGCGGTAAATATGCTGGAGCCGATCTTTGTGAACGGACGCAAAGTGTATGACCTGCCTAATTTGGATGAGATTCGTGCGTATCATCGGGAACAGATGGACCTTTTCTGGCCTGAATACCAACGGAAACTCAACCCGGAGATCTACCGTGTGAATATCAGCCCGGCGGCTTGGAATATGAAGCAGAAGCTCATTGCCGAACATGTGAAATCCACAGAAGAATAGTTCACACATAACCATAACAGAGAGGCATAACCAGTGAAGAATACTGGCTTATGCCTTTTTAATATGATCTCGATGATCTGGACCAGGGATGTAAGAAATCTCATGGACAGACTGCCTGGGTAACAGGCTATACTGGAATTTAGCTTGTTGAGTTTTGCTGAAATCCATCCTTTTTGAACACGTATTTAAAGGGGAAATGCAGTCATTATTTCTCGGGAAAGCGCAGGAGACGCCAAATTCTGCATCTTTCACCAATTAAAATTAGCTTCAACATTTTAGGGGAGCTCCTTTAGTGCCGATGGAGTGTCCTGGTATTGTTTCAATACCATTGTCGCAGGGGATGAAAGTAAGAGGAGGTGCAGACATGAGATGGATATTAGGATTGGTCTGGGTCGCTTTTATAGCCTATGCATTGTTGTTGGCACCGGGGCAGTCACCTGGAAGTGACCCTCTAATCAAAGAACTGATCACACTGCAAAGCAAAGAACCTTGGTTACTTACTGCATTTTCGTGGTTAGGTATTTTCCCGGCAGTTTATGCCTGTATGCTGTTAAGAACATCTGCAAAAGAGCGAAGTGGTCGTGTACCCGCTTGGCCTTTTGTTGTACTTTCTTTCGGACTGGGTGCTTTTGCCCTGCTTCCCTATTATGCATGGTCATCATCCGCGTATAGATCTTCCGGCTACGCAAGCTTGCATTTTGGTCGTCAGCGGGAGTCGGGGATTGGACGGGTAGCAGCCCATAAGCTGACGCATGTAATTCTTTTGCTGTTGACGCTGGGGACAGCATTCTATGCAGTGACGCAAGGTCATCCGGATGTATATATGGAAGCGTTCAAGCAATCTTCATTTGTACATATCATGACGATTGATTTTGTTCTGCTGACCTTACTTTCCATGATTGCGATATACAGGGATGCTGTAGCAAGTCGACGTTCATCTGCTTGGGTTGCGGCAGGGATTATCCCCATTGTGGGCCCGCTAATCTATCTGTTGACGCTTAGGAGACACTGAGCTTGAACAGGAGTATTATGAAAGAATCAATAGGTAGCTGTTAAGCTTGAATGCGAATAATTCATGTACTTAATGGAAAAATATTAAAGATTATTAAGGAGTGAATAATGATGAAGAATCATTTTAACGCATATGTTGTCCGCAAAGAAGACCAGGGCGGAGTAAAAGCAGCTATAGAGCAACTGAAGAAGGAAGATCTGCCAAATGGAGATGTAACGGTACAGGTGCAATATTCGAGTGTCAATTATAAAGACGGGCTTGCAACCCTTGAGAAAGGCGGTGTAGTTCGTGAATACCCAATGGTCCCTGGAATCGACCTGGCAGGAACGGTAGAGGAATCGGTAAGCGGACGTTTTGCACCGGGAGATCGTGTGATCAGTACAGGGTTTGAACCTGGCGTATCCCACTATGGGGGTTACAGCGAGTATGCTCGTCTACGCAGTGAATGGCTGGTACCTCTGCCACCGGGTCTCAGTGAAAAAGAAGCCATGGCGATTGGGACCGCAGGATTCACCGCTGCACTTTCGGTAGATGCGCTGTTCCAGGCTGGAGTTACACCGGAGATGGGCAAGGTACTGGTTACGGGTGCAACGGGTGGTGTTGGCAGTATGGCAGTTGCGATCCTGGCGAAGCTGGGCTTCGAAGTAACAGCCAGCACAGGCAAGAAGGAGCAGGAAGAGCCATTCCTTCGAAACTTGGGGGCCTCAGAGGTTATTACTCGTGAAGAAGCCGATGCTCCAGCTAGAGGAGCCATGGGGAAACAGCTATGGGCGGGAGTTGTCGATCCGACAGGAGGCCCGGCACTCGCGGAGCGATTGAAACAGATCCAATACGGAGGTGCGGTTGCGGTATCCGGATTAACCGGAGGCACAGCTTTTGAATCCACGGTACTTCCGTTTATATTGCGTGGCATCCAGCTTATTGGTATAGACTCTGTATATTGTCCAATGGAACGTCGGGAACGATTGTGGAAACTGCTCGGCGGTGAATGGAAACCAGAGCGTGCGCTGGAACTGGGAATCCAGGAAATCTCCTTAGACCAATTGCCTGATACGCTGGAGACGATACTCCAAGGTGGTGCAGTAGGTCGTACCGTGGTCAATACGATATCAGATCTGCCAGCCGAATAAGATTCTTAGTCCTTAGACATGCTAATTCTACCTGATTGGGTCACAGTACATGTGGCTGGAAAGGAAGGATTGGCATGTGGTGTGGTAGAAAGGTGCGAAGTCTGGTTGGAAGAACAATCAAGTCGGTACTGGTAAGTGGCGTGTTGATCATGAGTGTCTGGGCCCTGGTGGCTTGTTCGGCATCATCCATCGAGCAGGAGCGGAAGGTCTATACACGTGAAGCGACGGATGAAGGAAACATGCGGGCACAGAGTCAAGGACACGGATTAAACGGAGCATTGGCGAATGAGATGAGTAAGAGTTTTGAAGCAAAGGGTATCCAGCTGATGAATAACATGTCTGCCGACGACGACCATGGT
Source organism: Paenibacillus sp. Negev47 (assembly GCF_058313655.1). NCBI lineage: Bacteria > Bacillati > Bacillota > Bacilli > Caryophanales > Paenibacillaceae > Paenibacillus > Paenibacillus sp. Negev47. The sequence goes on along the minus strand of NZ_CM177754.1, from coordinate 4,239,417 downwards.
GGGATCTCTTATATGTATTTGTTGAATGGAAGTGGCAGACACATCGTGAAAGTCCATATTTTCAGAGATAAGGCAGCACGGGTTGCCGGCATGAAACAAATGTATAGTGAGCATAGTGATGAGGCTGTCTTGGAGAATGTGCTTGGCCGAACAACGATTCGCAGCAAAGATTACGTTTCACTGGTCTATACGGCTTCCGGTGGCGAAAAGGATGAGTATGAACAGGACGTTATGCAGGTGTTCCAACATGTGCTGGAGCAACTAAGGTAAGTAGAACGAGATACCTTTTGTACCTTGCCGTATAGCTGAAAATAAACCCGAAAAACCCGTCTGATTTTTCAGACGGGTTTATATATTTCACGCATGACATGCCGCAGCTCAGGCAAAATGAGTTTTTCCATGGCCAATTTGACAGCTCCTTTGGAGCCTGGCATGGAGAATACCGCTGTGCGTCCAATTGTTCCGGCGACGGCTCTGCTCAGGATGGCAGCGGAACCGATATCTTCGGTGTAACTGAGAAAACGGAAGATCTCACCAAAGCCCGGAAGTTCTTTGTCGAGCAGTGAAGACACCGCTTCGTAGGTTGTATCTCGGGGTGCAATCCCTGTTCCGCCGCTAAGCAGCACGGCTTCGACATCATCACGAACGGCTGCATCTTGCAGGATGCTTCGAATGTTCTCCGTTTCATCTGGTGTGATGATGTATTCAACAATCTGATAACCCGCTTCATTCAGAAGCTGGTGCATGAGCTGGCCGCTGGTGTCAGTGTCTTTGGTGCGTGTGTCCGACACCGTAACAATCATGCACGATACCGTGTCAGGGGCTTCCTGGCGATGTTGTTCCACTGAATTAGTCATGAAACTTCCTCCTTCAATCAACATGTCCTCATAGCATAGAACATTCGTAAGAATCAGGCAATGTACTGGAGAAGAGTTGAACGTTATTGCACAACGAATGCGGGATGGTGTACACTCGCTAGATATAGATAGATTAGGTTACAAGAAGGACAATCAGAGAGGTGTTTAAGGATGAACGAAACGATTTCGAAAGAAAAATCCATACCTGTATATATACTGTCAGGCTTTTTGGGAAGTGGCAAAACAACACTGCTTGTTCAGTTGATCGAACATTGGCAACAACAGGGTTTGCGTCCCGCAGTAGTGATGAATGAGTTAGGCGAAGTCAATCTGGATGGTCAGATTGTGGATTCTACCGTTCCGATGACGGAGATGTTAGGGGGCTGCATCTGTTGTACCGTACGTGGCGACTTGGGATTGCAACTTGCTGAGCTCGTTCAAGAGGAATCACCGGATGTGATCATTATTGAAGCCACTGGTGCGGCGAATCCAATGGAGATTCTGGATGCGGTCACAGAAACTTCACTCTACATGCGATTGGAACTGAAAAGTCTCATTACCGTTGTGGATGCAGCACATCTATCTGGTCTGTATCAGGAGCAGAAGGGGCAGACCTTCAAACTGATGCAGGAGCAGATTCGTTGTGCGTCGGTGCTTCTCTTGAACAAGACAGATCGGGTGAATGCACAGGAACTGAAAGATCTGGAGCAGCTTTTGGCAAAATGGAATGGCTTCGCACCTGTAATTCCTACGGTTAAATGTGAGGTGGAGATGGGTCTGTTGCTTCGTAGCGGTGCAGACATGCACGTTCGGGAATCAGCTTCTGAAGCAGGAAAGCCGGCTCACCAAGATCATCATGTGCATACGGAAGCCTGTGGCGCACATGGATGCAGTCATGGACATGAAACGAATACTGACGCATCCCATACTCATGACCATGATCACAGGCATGAGCAATCTATTCCTCATGCATCACACGAACATGTCATGGTGTATACGCATTATTTCAGTCATCCGGTGAACAGCGAAACATTTGAACAATTTGTATCTGCTTTGCCACGAGACGTGTACCGAGCGAAAGGCATTTTATCGTTTAGTGACACGGCGAGCCGCTTCTGGTTCCAGTATGCCTACCGTGAATCGGATTATATGAAGATCACACCTCAAGGAGATGTCCCTAATGTTGCTGTGTTTATAGGTGAACATTTTGACCAAACTGTCATTCGTGACCAATTACTGGAATTGGAAGCGATAAAGTAGGATAGATGATTCAATGTTCCTCCGTACTGGGTATTAAGAAGCATAGCAAACTTTGCCTGGGAGGTAACTTTAAATGACACAACAACAATATCAACAATGTATCGATGCTTGCCTGGAGTGCATGAATGCTTGCAACGTATGTTACATATCGAGTCTGAAAGAATATGATCTGGCGATGCTCCGTGATTGCATTCGTTTGAATCGGGAATGTGCAGAGATTTGCAGCTTTGCTGCACAAGCCATGACACGTGGAAGTGATTTCATTGCCGAAATATGCGAATTGTGTGTGAAAGCTTGTGAAGCTTGTGCCGCAGAGTGTGGCAAACACCAGCACGATCACTGCCAAGCATGTGCAGAGGCTTGCCGCAGATGTGCAGAAGCTTGCCGTTTGATGGCAGCAGTGGCTTAAATATTATTTCTTTGGAATATATATAATTAAAACGGATAATAATCTGGGTCCCCTAAGGGAAGGTAATGAACACAGACATCTGAGACGATGTGCCTATGTGTTGCCTTTCAGTAGGGGATTTTTAATGCAGGTTGCCAAGTCTGATCGTGGTATGTATAATGATGGCAATGAATTGAAACGAAGAATATCAATGATCGGGAGAGTAGCCAGATCCATACATGACAGCGAGCCGGGAGAGGTGGAAGCCGGTATGACATGACCTGAGTGAAACGCACCCCTGAGATGGTTATCCGAAAAGATGTATGCATCCTTATCGTGGATGAACTATATCTGTCTGAGGGTAATTCGGCTTGCGACCGTTATACGCATCGAGCGGAGCAGATTCTACTGGTATGCATGTTGATGCAGGATCAGGAGTAACTGTTCACTTAGAGTGGTACCGCGGCAACTGTTAAGTCAGCTCTCGTCTCTTATTTAGAGACGAGAGCTTTTTTGTGTTTATTTTCAGCCAATAATGAATGGATAAGGAGTGTTCGACATGTTGATGAAGCAGGCTGTGGCCTATATTGCCCCCTTAACCGGATTGAATGAAGAAGAGGTTCTGAGATTACTGGAAGTTCCACCACAGGCGGAGATGGGGGATGCAGCATTCCCTTGTTTTGCATTGGCGAAGTCATTGAAGAAAGCACCGACAGTCATTGCTACCGAGCTCGCATCTGGATTGCAGACAGCAGGACTTGAAGCGACTCCCGCCGGGCCGTATGTAAATATCCGTTTCAATCGGGAGGAGCTTGCGCCGAATCTGCTGAAAGAACTGGGGGATGCCGCATTCGGTAAGCTTCAGATTGGCGAAGGCTCACGTGTTGTAATTGATATGTCTTCCCCTAACATCGCAAAACCCTTCGGAATCGGACATTTGCGTTCTACTGTAATCGGTGCAGCACTGTATCGGTTGTATAACGAAGCGGGTTATACCTCTGTAAGTGTGAATCATCTGGGAGACTGGGGAACCCAGTTTGGCAAGCAGATCGCAGCGTATAAACGGTGGGGCAATGATGAAGCGTTGCAGGCAGACCCGATCCGTACGTCACTGGAACTGTATGTGCGCTTCCACGATGAGGCGGAGAACGATCCTTCACTGGAGATTGAGGCACGGGAGTGGTTCCGCAAGCTGGAGCAAGGAGATGATGAAGCACAGCGGTTATGGGCGTTCTTTGTGGAAGTGAGCATGAAGGAATTCAACCGGATGTATGAACGACTGAACGTACAATTTGACCATACGCTGGGAGAAAGCTTTTACAATGACAAGATGGGCTCGGTGGTCGAAGAACTCAAGGCGAAAGGTTTACTTGAAGAGAGTGATGGAGCACTCGTAGTACGTCTGGAAGATGAGAATATGCCCCCGTGTCTGATTATCAAAAAAGACGGCACAACGATCTACCCTACCCGGGATTTGGCTACAGCGGTTTATCGTCATGAGGTGATGAAGGCAGATCGGTTGTTATACGTGGTCGGAGGTGAGCAGAAGCTTCATTTCCGTCAGGTATTTGCGGTCCTATCCCGTATGGGACATGAGTGGTCTGCGAAGTGTGAACATATCCCGTTTGGATTAATGCGTTTCGAGGGACGGAAAATGTCTACGCGCCGCGGCAAAGTTGTCTTTTTGCAGGAAGTATTGGATGAGGCAGTCGCTCGTGCACTGCAAATTATTCAGGAGAAAAACCCGAATCTGGAGAACCCTCAGAAGGTGGCTGAGGCGGTCGGTGTAGGTGCCATTATCTTCGGGGATCTGCGTAATAATCGGCTAAACGATGTAGACTTCTCCCTGGAGGATGCGGTGAGTTTTGAAGGGGAGACCGGACCTTATGTGCAATATACCCATGCCCGGATTCAAAGTGTGCTTGCCAAGGCAGAAGAGGCGATACGTGTGGAAAATGAACACCAATTACCTCAATCCAGCCTTGCGGATGGTGAGAATGACACAGTAACCACTCCATCCCGTATCGGAGATACCTCATGGGCATTGCTGAAACTGCTCGGTGATTATCCCGAGTATTTGGAAAAAGCAATTCATCGGAATGAGCCTTCGGTCATTGCAAAATATACGATTGATGTGGCTCAAGCGTTCAACCGCTTCTATCACGCTGAACGGATTGCGGATGCACCCTCTGATGTAAGATCCTTCAGAGTTGCATTGGCCTCACGTACTGCCGAACGCCTAGCGTACAGTTTACATTTGCTAGGTGTGCAAGCTCCAGAACGGATGTGATTCCAGTGATATGGAGTACACGAGGACTTTTCAAGAAATCCGATCAAGCTGTACCAGACTCATCAGAACGAGGTTTGTTGCTTCAACAAGTGAGCAAAAGACTAGGTAATGCTCAAGTACTTGATCAAATTAATCTGGAAGTGAAGCAGGGAGAATGTGCTGTGCTTGTTGGCAGAAATGGTTCTGGCAAAAGCACACTCTTACGTATAATGGCGGGTATTTTGTTACCTGATACAGGGTCAATTCAGTGCACAATGCGGGGTTATGAGAGGTATGCAGTAGATGGGCTGCCACGTTTACCTTTCACCTCAAGAGAGTACTTGTGGGACATGGGACGGATTCGGGGCATTCGCCCCGAAATACTGCGAGGGCGGATTAAAGAACTTAGTGAACTTTTATATCTGGATACTGCGATCGAACAGAAGTTACCCTTATTATCGAAGGGCACCCTTCAAAAAGTAAATTTGATTCAAGCTCTATTACCTGGGCCGGGTGGTCTTTTGCTGCTGGATGAACCGTTGTCAGGCTTGGATATTCCAGCTCAAGAGGCGATAGTATCCTTATTGGGGCAATGGAAGGTTGAAGGGACATCCATCGTTACAGCTTGCCATGAACCATTGCTAATTGAACGTTTGGCAGAACAGGTGATTGTGCTAAAAAAAGGTAGCATGCTTCGATGCTGGAGTCGTGAGGATTTATTACAAGTTGGCGAACCCGTTGTACATATTCAAAGTCTAACGGAGGCTGGTGAGGATCTCGCTAACGATCCATTCATTTTACAACAACCGGGAGTGCTGTCTTTAGTTCGTAATACGAGCTCGGGGAACTCAAAATCTTGGTTATGGGATTGGAAAGTAGTTCAACAATTAGCAGATGATGTCCTTAGAATGATTCTGGCATCAGGCGGTTCAGTTGTGTCTGTACAACAGGAGGAAAGTCAATTACATATGGAAAGTTTGCTGGAAGGTCAACATCCAGCTGCACATTCGAGTCATGGAGTCATCACAGAATCTGTGGGCCTCGGCTCTTCCGTGGACGATAGGGGGAGAAAGGTTCAATGATGCATCTAACCCGATATTTGTTAAGACATCACATTCGATCACAGAAATATTTTGCACCGGTTATCTTTTATATCATCGCCATGCTACTGATCTATTCCTACAAACCCAACCCAATTGCGGACAGTTACAGTGTCACGGCCATGCTGTTATTTCTGGCAGCTGCTTGGCTCGGAGTAATGGTGATGAATACCGAACCTGCGAGGCAATATCAATTGCTTGTCCTTCATGCAGGAAGCAGGCGTAAGGTTGTAACGGGCCAATTCATCTGTGCCTGGGTAATGCAATTCATACTCACCGCAATTACTGTACTGTATCCCGTGTTCGCGGGGATGTTCGATAGACAGCCCACAGGCGAGGAGTGGATGATGGCTTGGTGCGGACATCTGGGGCTATCCCTGCTGGGATTGGGCATTAGTGTGTTCTTTCAAAAATCGTACATCCCCTTGCTTAGTCGCAGTATGCCGGCCCTCATTATTGTATTATTACTATCGTTTGTCCAAGGTTCCTTAAGTGAACGTCTGCCTGAATCGTTACAATGGCTTGGCCGAATTCTGCCACCTGCCTTTTATGTGGTTCGTGAGATGATGTTATTTGAAGAATCAAAGATGGACTCCTTTATCACGGTTATGTTGTGGACTGTGCTCTATGCATTGGGATTACTAATCATCCATGTATGGCTGTCTGGAAGAAGAGATCTACGGAGTTAGAAGCCGCGCTTCCCGATAACTTGAATGTTACTCTTGGTTTGGTTAGGATAGAGGGACATGGATGGATAACATTGTACGGTTGAAAGGGGGCGCTCGCATATGCAAAATACAGACATCCAGAATGGTGACATGCTGGACAGCGAACACTCCAGGGAATTGTTTGCCTATTACGGATTGGCAGTGTACTACGGGCAGGCGCTTGAACAGCAGCTGGTCAATCTGATTTTATTAATGAAATTGTCTCAGGGTAAGGCTGTGTCTGAAGAGGATCTGGAAGATCTGTACGAACGAAAAATGAGCAGTTCACTAGGGCAACTCATTCACGAAGTGCGCCATCATTTTACATTCTCCGAGGAAGAAACTCTTCAATTGAATGAATTGTGGCAGCAACGTAATCGTATCGTACATCATTACTTCAAGGAACGAATCCATGAGACATTCAGTCCGGAAGGACGATCACGCATGATTAAGGAATTGGAGGACTTCAAAGACCGTGCTCAGGAGCTGGAGATCAGCCTTCAGCAATATACGGGTGCCTGGATTGCAGAGCTTGGTTTGGATGCCGAATCGGCAGCAGCTCTGCAAACGCTGGAGCGTATGCATGCTGAGAGCATGCAAGCAAGGGCTTTGGAAGAGGATGAATGAGAAGTCAACGCAAAACGAAACGCTGGATTATAATTACGGCTCTGGCCGTAGTAATGGTAGGGATCCTATGGACTGTGGTTACGGCAGTGCGTATATCAGCCTATACGAATGAGGACTCATCCAGGATATCGGATGCAGCGATCATTCTGGGTGCAGCTGTGGCGGGGGATAACCCTTCACCTGTATTTCGCGAACGTATCGAGCACGGCATTGAATTATACCGTCAGGGTACCGTTCGTAATCTGCTTTTTACAGGCGGGTCAGGTGATGATGGAGAACATACGGAGGCTGAAGTTGGTCAGAAGTATGCCATTGAACATGGAGTAGATCCAGCGGACATTCGTGTAGAGACCGAATCCAGAATCACCGAGGAGAATCTGATCAATTCAATTCCAATAGGTGAACAGGCCGGTTACGAAACGTATACGATTGTGAGTGACCCTTTACATATGAAACGGGCCATGAAGCTGGCTGCCGGACTGGGTATGGATGCTGTACCCTCCCCGACACGAACTACGGCGTATCGAACCTGGCGCAGCAAGTTTCCTTTTCTCGCAAGAGAGACCGTGATGTACATGGGATATACGATCAAAGGATGGATAGACAATCCGCAGCAGCCGTGAGGTTGCGGGTATCGGAATATGGCTCCAGATGAAGACACAAAAAAACGATCTACACCGCAAACCCCTAAGGTAGCCATGTAGATCGTTTTTTGTGTTGCCTTTTGAGCGCGCATCATTTCTGATTGGTTGTAAAGAAGTTTCTGTTTAACTCTGTTATGCATTGCCTCCGGCAAAGGAGGTTGAGGTTGGAACGGAATCGCCTGACGGACTCTCGATAATTGCGCCCACTGCTGCTTGTGCACCTTGCTGAAGCTGATACATCTTATAATAGCGCCCTTTAAGCTCCATCAGTTCATCATGTGCACCTTGCTCAACAATACGCCCGCGATGCAGAACCAGAATCTGATCTGCCGATCGAATGGTGGACAGACGGTGAGCGATGATGAAGGTAGTACGTCCTTTTTTGAGGACTTCGAGTGCGTTCTGAATCAAAGCTTCTGTTTCCGTATCAATATTGGCTGTCGCTTCATCCAAAATGAGGATGGCGGGATCGAACGCCAGTGCCCGAGCAAAGGAGATCAATTGGCGTTGCCCAGCAGACAATGTACTTCCTTTTTCGATGACAGGTTCGTCAAAGCCTTGAGGCAAATGAGCCAGTATGCGTTCAGCGCCTACATCACGCAACGCCTGTTCAATTCGTTCACGGGAGATCTTCTCATCACCGAGACTGACGTTGGAAGCAATGGTACCTGTGAACAGATACGGGTCTTGCAGTACAATCCCCATATGCTCCCGAATCCACTGTTTGGGCAGATCCTTGACGTTCTGACCGTCAATCGTGATCTTGCCTTTTTGCGGATCATAGAACCGGAATAGCAGATTGATGATCGAGCTTTTACCCGAACCGGTATGACCGACCAGAGCGACCGTCTGACCTTGGGATGCTTTGAACGAGATATTATTGAGTACGAAGTCCTTTTTATAAGCAAAGGATACATCGTCAAATACGACATTTCCCTTGTATCTTGGCATAGAGCCATCGGTAACGGCTTCTCCTTTTTCATCCATTAGCTCAAAGACGCGTCCAGCGGATACGAGGGAGGAGTCCAGGTTGGCGAGCTGATTCACCATGCCGGTGATCGGCTGGAACAAGCGGCCCAGAACATCGACGAAGGCATATAGAACACCCAGTGAGATAATACTTGTGCCATCCAGCACGCTTGAACCGAAGTACCACAGGACAACCGCAAAGGCAATATTCCGTAATACGTTAACCAGGTTGTGTGAGGTGAAGGCATTCAGATTTAGCATTTTGTTCTGATGTTTCATATAGTCATCATTCAGATCTTCGAATTCCTGCTTGGTTTGTTTCTGATGGCGGAAAACGCGGATAATGGACATCCCCTGGATGGATTCGTTAATGATCGCATTGATCTCACTCAGCCTTGACCGAATGATCGTGTTGTAGCGAGTAGCGAATTTGCGATAGAGTACAATCCACGCAATGAGCATCGGCACGACGAATAACGAGATCAGGCCGAGGCGAACATCGAGCAGGAAGAGTGCGACATAGACACCCATAATCGTGATGATACCTGAGAAAAAGTTTGAAAGAACGGCAACAAACAGATCCTTGACGGCTTCTGTGTCGTTCGTGACCCGAGATACAACTTTACCTGCGGGCAGATTATCAAAAAAATGCACCGGCAGTCGCTGGATATGAGCATACACATCGTTGCGCAGTCTTTGAATGACCTTGTTGGCTGAGGACTGCAGCCAGTATGTTTTACCGAACTCCATAATGACCGAGATCACGAGGAAGATCATGTAATACACAATTAATTGATAGATGCTGGGCATCTCCGGTTTGTAAAAAGCAAACAGTTCACCAGCGGACAGGGGGGCTGCCGCATATTGGCCTGTCACTTCGCCTGCACGTGTCACCGTGAGGGTTCCATCCGCATATGTGCGGTCCCCATCAGGTGCGCTCACCGGTTCGTTTACAAAATAAAAACTTCTACCTGCTTGTAATACCCGCACCTCGGGACCTTTGTTTTCATCGGGTTCGAACAAGCCTTCGCGTTTGTAGTTCTTGCCGTTGTAGACTGCGGCTTCATCCGAAGCAGTCGTCTCATAGAAAGGCTGCTCAATCGCGAGCAAATGATTGTCGATCATGGATTTGGCGATGAACGGCCCGGCGAGCTCTGCTGCAACACCAATGGTAAGCATAATTAATGCAGCTATAAATGTTCCTTTGGCTTTCAAGGCGTAATCAAGCAGCCTTTTGCCTGTATTAGACTTCAATGAATTGACCTCCTACGTGGACAGATTGGACTCGACCTGTTGCCGTTCATACTGTTCACGGTACCAGCCGTTCATGGCTAACAGTTCCTGGTGAGTGCCTTCTTCCATAATTTTCCCGTGCTCCAGTACGATGATTCGATCAGCGTGTTCGATAGCGGACAGGCGATGAGTCGAGATCAGTGTGGTTTTGCCCGAGCGTTTGTTGCGTATATTTTCAATAATTTTGGCTTCCGTGCGTGCATCGACCGCAGACAAGGCGTCATCAAGGATCAGAATATCAGGACTCGCGATAAAGGCACGTGCCAGCGATACCCGCTGTTTCTGTCCACCGGACAGAGAGATTCCTTTTTCACCAACAAGTGTATCCAGTCCATCGGACAAAGTCCCCAGATCTCCGTCAAAAGCGGCGGTACGAATGGCTTCCATAATCACTTCATCACTGGCACCAGGTTTACCGAATTGAATGTTCTGACGAACCGATTTGGAGAACAGGATTTGTTCCTGTGGTACGTAACCGATCCAACTGTGCAAGTCATCTTTGGCGATATCCTGAATCGGATGACCCGAGATGCTTAATTTACCCGATCCCGCAGGGTATTCGTGAAGCAACTGTTTGAGTAAAGTGGACTTGCCGCTACCCGTACGACCTACGATACCCAATGTTTGACCACGTCGCAGCGAAAAGCTGATATGACTGAGATTGTCGACAGTGGAACTGGGATAACGGAAGGTAACATCCTGCATCGCAATTTCATCCGGATCCGTAACATGAGCAGGTTGATCAACATCTTGTACAGCAGGTTCTACGGATAAAGTCTCATTGACCCGGTCAAGTGAGGCGCTACCACGCTGCATCAGGTTAATCAATTCGCCGATGGCGAACATTGGCCAGATCATCATCCCCAGGTACATATTGAACGATACGAGATCCCCCAAGGTAATTTCATTATGAAATACAAGATATATGCCGTAGGCAAGTGCAATCACATAACTGAGTCCAACGAAGAGTCGGATTGTGGGTTCGAACAGGGCATCCATTCTGGCAACGGCCAGATTTTTGCGATATACATCTTCGGTCACATCGGCAAATCGTTTCTCGTCCAGACGCTCCTGGACATAGGCACGCACGACACGGATACCGGCAATGGATTCCAGCACCTGGTCATTCATATCTCCGAAAGCATCTTGTGCCAGGGTGTAACGTTGATGTACAGCTTTACCATAGATCATCATGGCAATGGCGATAAAAGGTAAAGGCAGAATTGCCGCCAGGGTCAGTTTCCAGCTGACCAGAAAACCCATGGCGAACAATACGGTGGCCAGAAAGGCCGTAGAGTCTGTTAAGGTCAGCATGCCGAAGCCTGCTGTGGTGGCAATGGAACGAAGATCATTGGTGGCCCGAGCCATCAGATCACCGGTTCTGTTTTTCTCGAAAAAGGGAGGAGTCATTCGTAACAAGTGGTCCATGAAGCGGGAACGAAGCAGCCGCTCTACCAGATTGGCACCACCGAATAGTTTGTGCATCCAAACGTATGTAACCAGATAGATAATGATGACGGTTCCCAGAATAAGCAAAATGTAACGGGTGAGTGAGGCCCCAGTAATCGAACCACGCACGATCTCGTCGATGGCATTGCCAAGAAGACGGGGAGGCAGCAGTTCGGCAACGCCCACCAGAATAAGCAAAATGACACCGGTAAGGTATCGTTTGCGTTCCAGCCGGAAGAACCAGGCCAGGTTTTTAAGTACAGAGAACAAGTGTTATCCCTTCCTTTCGATGTCCGTGAAAGACAGATTCCGTTCATGTATGCCGAAATATACCCACAAAAAAAGACATACCGCACGCAGGCGGTATGTCTTGATATAATCATACGCAGCATGGCTCCAAGAGCAGAGCCGCCACCATATCGTTTCATTGTGAGTAAACATAACAGAGTTTCTCAATAAAGAGACTCCTGTGATGCCGACTTATGAACGGAATAATGATTTCGGGTGTGCTCCGGTATTTAATTGTGTGCTGAATTGACCAATCATATGTTTGTTAAACACCGTAATCACCCTTTCTTTTTTGGAAATAAATACAATGTAGACCTCGTATGTTTGCATCTTAACACCGGCTTTTACAATCTGTCAAACATTTTTCACAACTTAATTTGCCTTTATGTAGTCACTCGGGTTTGTATTCAAGTCTTTGTAGAGATATGATGGAACATATATATACAGAAGGAGCTGACACCAAATGAGTACCATACATGTATCCGATCAAGCTGCTCGCTGGTACAAGGAAGAACTGAATTTGAACGAGGGAGACAGCATCCGATTTTTTGCCCGTTATAGCTCTGGCGGAGGTCTTCATCCTGGATTTTCGCTCGGCATTGCTGTGGAGAAACCAAGACACCCTGCGGATCAAACCGAAGTGTCGGGTATCCAATTCTTTATGGAAGATCATGATTACTGGTATCTGAAAGGGCACCAACTGCATGTAGATATCGTTGATGAAGGTCAGGATATCGAGTATCGTTATACCGAAATCTAGGGCGATTTTGAGACATGCCCTAATTCTTGAAGTATTCTGCAAGGCAATAGATGAGTCACAGGTCGCCACCGGCTTCCAAATAGGAGGAGGGGATAAGCAATGAATCTGCCAGCCCGAGATTTGGCCCAGTATATCGCAAAACGCTCTCATATTGTTGTAAAGGCGGCTGTACGGGCTGAGAACGAACAAGGTGAATTGCTGCTGATTCAGCATGCTGGGCATGGTCATTGGCGGATGCCAAACGGTGAGATGCGCCCGGGTGAGGCCATTGAGGATGCCGCACATCGGGAGCTATGGGAAGAAACAGGTTGGACAACCGATACCATGACACTCGAAGGGTTGTATTCAGGACCTGATCTTCGGTATCTGCATTCAAGCGGAGATGAAGAGTATTATGTGATTGCCCTGTTTCGGACCGTAATCATTCAGGATGACCTTGTGGAAACACGTGTAAATAGTGATGCAGGTCTGAAGTTCTTTGCTCTGGAATCATTACCACCTCTGAATCAGATTAGCCGAATCCTGTTAGCCAGTGATATCGCAGAATAATTAAGCATGCGCAAAAATGACCTCGTCATCCACGATAAAGTGGGTGACGAGGTCATTTTTTTTAATCTGACTCACGTATTCAGTGCATTATTTATACCTGATCGAGAGGTTCATCATCCATCGCAAAATCAAAATCATCAATATCGAATACCTGTACAGGTGATTCCGATTCAATAATACGTGCAATCAGTTCAACCTGGTCGGTGAGAATCGGAATACTGAGACGCTGAGATGTCAGGAGCAGTTCGGTCTCAATGGGATCGAAATATTCCCCGTACTGTGCCGTATCTATGGCATTGATAATGGCAATGGATACTTGATCACCAAATAGAATGGAGGGGCTTTTTGCCCATGGAACAAGCAACGCACGCTCTATTTTTTTCTTATTCAAGGGTTCCTCGAAATAAGAAATCATTTCATTGATTTTGGATTTCACATGCTGGTCGTCTGCCGGGTTATCCATCATAGGATCAGGACTGGTCTGAAATTCATATAGCTCAAGGATGGTGGTATAAGGAACAATATATTCTACAGGCGCGGGCGGCGCGAGCAATTGACCGTAAATGGCCACCATCACGGCTTCTGTAATAAACTGACGTGACATGGTTCCTGAATCCTCCTGCGCCATTAATAGTTGCAAAGTGAATCTATACGTTTATGCAACAGCATAACCACAATATGGATTATTCTGCTGTAGACTCGTGTACATGATTTGCATGAATAGAAGTATATCACACAACGGTGGGAAATACAGCCAATCTGCAGACCATGTCAGGTTACAACGATCATAACCTGTATCAGGATTTCCCCAGTAGCAACGACAATATTCCCGCCGCAATCAATGGCCCAACAGGCACACCTTTGAACAGGGCAACGCCAAGGACTGTTCCGATCAGGAGCCCTGCAACGACAGTTGGTTGTGTTCCCATCAACGTAGCGCCTCGTCCACCGAGATAAGCCACCAGTAATCCTACACCAATGGCGAGCAGTGATTTCCAGTGCAGGAAAGACTCCCCGATCGTCTGCAGACTCATTTTGCCACTGGCAAGTGGTGCCATTACGCCAATAGTCAGAATGATGATACCCAGTGTGAGTCCGTATTTTTCAAGCCATGGAAAAGCCTGATTCAGGTTCAGGACCCGTAACAACAACAGAAATACCATCGCTACGGTAACAGGTGTGTTGCTGCTAATAATCCCAAGGGCCGCAAACACGAGCAACAGCAGGGAAGTCATGTCCATGGTTTTCATTTCCCTTCAGTCTGACCGCGTTGTTTGCTAACGATATGTTCAGCAACGTACCGTCCATGCCAGCGCCCGGATTCAATAAAGACTTCATTGGCATTACGCCCCGAAGCGATCACTCCACCCACATATACACCAGGTACGCTACTTTCCATCGTTTGTGCGTCATATAGAGGTTTATCCATATCATCAGACATCTCCACACCTACCGATGTGAGTAATTGACGATCTGGACGGAAACCGGTCATTGCCAGTACAAAGTCATTCTCCAATTCACTAGTGGAGCCATCCGTGTGTATCAGACGAATCGAATCATCCAATATTTCATTCACGCGTGATTCCAGATGCAATGTGATACGGCCTTTCGTCACCAAGCTCTCAAATAGCGGACGTACCCATGGTTTAATATGCTGGGACAGACCACTGCCGCGATAAACCATATCGATATGCGCTCCGACACGAACCAGTTCCATGGCCGCATCCACGGCTGAGTTGCTTCCCCCAATAATGGCGACACGTGTACGGGTATAAGGGTGGGCTTCCCGGAAGTAGTGGGTTACTTTATCTTTGTCTTCCCCGGGGATACCCAGATAGTTAGGATGGTCAAAATAACCGGTAGCAACAACGACATTGCGTCCAACATGTACGATGGCCTCCCCGCGTCGATTGAGCGTATGTACCTCAAACGTGCCATCATCCTTGCGTTTGATCTCACGGGCTTCCTCATAGTTATGAACACGCAGGCCAAAATGTTCGGCTACCCTGCGATAATAGGCGAGTGCTTCATAACGAAACGGTTTATCATTAGGTGTGCTGAACGGAACGTTTCCGATCTCAAGCAGCTCGGCTGTACTGAAAAACTGCATATGGGTTGGATACAGATAAATAGATTGGACGATATTGTATTTCTCAACAATCACAGCGGACAGTCCCAACCGCTCGCATTCAATGGCAGCAGACAGACCGCATGGGCCTCCGCCGATAATAATGACATCTTCCATGTTCTTAATCCTCCTTATTTCAAGCAATATAATCCTACCGTAAAAAACGGACCAATGCCAGTTCAAGCGTGAGTTTAACTCAGGCAGACAGACTTGACCTCATTGGAGTTGACTTAGTAAGAAGAAAAGATTAGTATCAAATTAGATGAATATCTAATTGAAAGCGAGATGAACGATGATGCAGCTGGAGAAAATAGTGGCTTATCATAAAGCGTTGGCTGACCCAACCCGGCTTCGCATGCTGCTGCTGTTGGCACAGGGTGAACTGCACGGGCAGGCACTTGCCGAGCGGCTCAATCTGTCACAGCCAACCGTTACACATCATGCATCCAAGCTTAGAGAGGCAGCGCTGATCAAGGAAAGACGGGAGAAGAATACCGTGTATTTCACACTTAATCCTTCGTTTATCCACGAAAATGCACAGGCTTCGGTTGATTTTATCTTTAAGCGAGAGGAGATTACGGATATGAGTGATGTGAACGAAACGTTGAAAGCGTCGGTCATGAGAAATTTTTTCTCCAAAGATGGACGATTGCGTCAGATTCCGGCTCAATACAAGAAAAAACTGATTGTACTTGGTCATCTGGTGGAGCAGCTTGAATTCGGTCGGAAGTACACAGAGAAAGAGATTAATACATTTATACAACAGTATCATGAGGATTTTGCGACCATTCGGCGGGAATTTATCATGCATCAGTTCATGTACCGGGAAGAGGAAATCTATGAACTGAATCCGAAGGAGATGTGGACACGCTGGGATCAGGTCAAATAGATCGGACTAGTAAAAATATATTTGGGCTTGACAACAGCAAAGTACACTGTGTAACATAATGGATAATTCTACAAGGGAGGCGATTGTTTATGACAAACTTAAATGCTGTATACGTTAATTTGAATATGAACAGCGTCTCCGGAACGGATCAAAGCATGTAATTTACGTTAGGTGGATAGTAGTATCCATTAGTAACGTAAATTATCGCATGCTCAGATGAAGCCACGGGTGACGGACCCGTGGCTTTTTTGTCTGCAATTAAGGGTGTTCCTTGAATTGAATGTAGCGGTTGATCAAGTGTTCTATCCGTTATATCTACAACAGGGAAGTCTTTCATTCGGATAACTACGTATTGCCACGGGTGTGATTATACTCGTGGTTTTTTGTTTTGATCTGGAACCGGAGACGAATGTTCAATCGGCTTGAACGAAGTAAACAACTTATTTTGGGAGGAATTTTTATTTTAGATAACCCTATTGAGAAGTACGGCTGGTCTTTCAAGTGGCAGGAACTATGGCAAGAGACAGGGATGAAAGAGCAGGAGAGAAAACCAGCCAGAATTATCGCAGACCATGGACATCTGCAACGTTTGATTACAGAAGAGGGCGAGTGCTGGGGAAGAGTTTCGGGCCGAATGCGTCATGATAGTCTGGAGACCAGCTTGGTGCCAGCAGTTGGAGATTGGGTGGCGATTACGGGGCAGGCAGGCGAAGAAGCAATTATTCACAATCTGGTGCCACGCCAGAGCCGGGTGTCAAGACAGGCCGCAGGTCCGGTGACCAAGGAACAATTAATCGCCGCAAACGTTGATACATTGCTGATTGTTGCTGCACTTAATCATGACTTCAATCTTCGACGGCTCGAAAGATATGTGATGATGGCTTGGAATGGTGGCGTAAGACCGGTCATTGTTCTGAGCAAAAGTGATCTGTGTCCGAATGTGGAAGAGCAGATCCGAAGTGTAGAGGGAATTGCTCCAGGCGTCGAAGTGTTGGCGATATCCGCTGTGGAGGACCAAGGTAAGTCTCTACTTGAAAGATATCTACAGCCAGGGTTAACTGTTGCACTGACAGGTTCTTCTGGTAGCGGTAAGTCTACGCTTGTGAACTGGATGATGGGCGAGGATGTACAACTTACCCAATCCGTCCGTGAGGGAGACAGTCGTGGAAGACATACCACAACACATCGGGAGATGTTTGTACTTCCACAGGGAGCGGTATTGATCGATACTCCGGGAATGCGTGAGCTTAATCTGTGGGATGAAGGCAATGATGGACTTTCGCATGCGTTTGGAGAAATTGAAGAGCTCGCTGCCACATGCAGATTTCTGGATTGCACTCATACACGGGAAGCTGGATGTGCAGTGAAAGAGGCTATCCAGGATGGTTCATTGGATGAAAAAAGGCTGAGCAATTATTTGAAAATGCAAAAGGAATTGCAATATCAACAACGTAAAGAAGAGGTGGCAACCAGAAGGCGCACAGCCTCCAGCAAACCGGCCAGTAGTCGTAAACCCAAGCACTCCCGTAGTGTGAAAGAGTGGGAAGAAGTCTGAAATCAGTGAGCATCATCCTTTAGCTTGCATAAGATAGGTCAGGAGGGATGTCATTATGCCAGATTACAGGATCATTGTGGACCTATCCGACCACATGTTATATCTTCTGGATGGCAACCAGGTGATTAAGGGCTATCCAGTGGCAACCGGCAAGATGCTCACGCAGACTCCGAGCGGGGAGTTCACTATTATTAACAAGCAATCCAATCCAGGAGGGCCATTTGGGGTCTTTTGGATGGGGCTGTCTGAACCCCATTATGGCATACACGGAACCAATGAGCCTTGGTCCATTGGCAAATCCGTCTCCCATGGTTGTATACGCATGTACAACTCGGATGTACTGGACCTGTCTTCCAAGGTTTCTGTAGGCACGAGAGTAACGATCCGGCCGTAGGGCCGGATTTTACTTTTTAAGAGGTTAAGCGTAGCCAGTAACCAAAAAAGTTCTCACAGCCAGGATTGAAGTGGATGAATTTGGAATTATAAAAAGAAGGACATATAATATGGTAAAGCTACGGCAGTTACGAGAGAAAGCGAGTGATAGCCATGCAGATCAGGCAGGCGCGTGAAGGGGATGCGCAGGGAATAGCCCTTGTACATACAGAGAGTTGGAAAACAACGTATCGCGGAATTGTGCCCGACGATTTTTTGGATCATTTGACTATAGAATCAAGATTGTCCCAATGGGAAAAGACGATTCGCTCTGACGAAAAGGATCAGATCCTGGTAGTAGCTGAACAGCATGATGGGAACATTGTCGGATTTGCCTGTGGGGGTAGGGAGCGTGAAGGCAAATTAGCTTATGATGGAGAGTTGTACGCCATATATTTGCTGAAGGAAATGCAACAAACGGGGATAGGTCAGCAATTGGCTACACATGTTGTTAATCATCTGCGAACCCATAATATGAAAAGGTTGATCATATGGGCTTTGGAGCGTAATTCAGCGTGCCGCTTCTATGAAAAGATGGGAGGCTCTCCAGTCCATACACAGTCCATCCGCATCGGGGGTCAAGATTTGATTGAAGTTGGCTACGGATGGGAAGACTTGAGCCTCTTTGGAGAGAAGAGCTTGCCTGAAAAATGAAGGGCGTGTAGGGAGCGACGGAATTGGTGCATTGTATTGTTTCCTTAAGTTCAAGGAATGGAAGAGTTAATTCAGGTCTGCACGTTTGCGTAATTCTGAACAAGGTTAATGATGTATTACACCGTTTTGCAGGTGTGTCATTCAATCTTGATCAGGAGGCGTATCCAGATGACTTAATGGACACCGAACATACAACATGGACGAAACAATATATTAATGGGCAATGGGTAGAGGGCTCCGGGGAGAAAACAATGGAGAATATCAACCCTTATACGGGAGAAGTTATTGCCACATGGCGCTCTTCCAATAAGAAAGACATAGATAACGCTTATGAATCAGCTCAGGAAAATTCGATTGAATGGGCAAAGTCTCTACTGTACTTGCGGATGTCAAACCTGAACAAGATATTGTGCAGCAGGAATTGTTTGGTCCAGTGGCTGTGATCATGAAAGCAAGTGATGAGCAGGAAGCTGTGCGTCTGGCGAATACCTTGTATGGACTCAGTGGTTCGGTATTCACCAAAGATCTCAATCGAGGATATCAGGTCGCCCAGCATATCGAATCCGGCATGGTGCATGTGAATGATCAGTCCGTGAACGATGAAGCGCATGTGATGTTTGGCGGTGAGAAAGCTTCGGGAATTGGACGCTTCGGCGGAGATTGGGCGATTGAGAAGTTCACACGTACTCGCTGGATCAGCATTCAGCACCAATATCGAGACTATCCGGGAGTACATTAAGTCGAAAAAAGTTGAATTAGCAGGGTCAATTGTGGAGGGTTAGAACGGATCACCTAAAGATCGACAAATCATGCGAAATTCCGTCTCCAGCTTGAAGGGACAGGCTTTTTGCACGATTTTACACCTCAGAAAAATACTGCATAGCCTAAGGGCGAAAAAGCTGTTTGGGACTGTCTTTATCTGGTTATTTATGGATACACGGAAGAACCGATCCGTAAATCCAATGGCAAAGGGGCCCTGAAATTCATGTCCATTGACCGCTTTATTCTGAGGAAGCTGGATACCTGTCAGGAAGAACATACACGTGCCAATTTGGTTCGGCTGTTTGTCATTCGTATTCGTAAAGCCGAGATTGCGGAAGAACATGATGCCACCTATGTCCTAAGCAAACTGCATTAAATGATGACTAATATGGATCCCAATCTGCGGTTAGCGTGTATACACAAAAAAGGAAGCTTGTCTTTAGCGACAGCTTCCTTTTTCATGTCTTATAATGAACGTAACTTGATGAACTCCTTTTAATATAACGATAAAGCAAGGGAGTCATTTTCACTTCGACTGTGGAGAATAGCTTCTCCGTTAACAATCTCAATACTAATCAAAGAATGCAGACATTTTTGAATGGCGCGTTTACCGTTGCTAATTTTATGCTCAAGAGCACTGCTAAGCAATCTTAATGTCTTCTGCATAGGTTGTTTGTTTTCTTGATTAAAATATACAGGGATTGATTTGTTTTGAAAGGTTATTAGGGTTCTCACTTGAAATCACCTCACGGGAGTTATTTCATACAGGTAATACTAAATTCCAATGCTTAAAATTACCTTAAAATCAGCTTATGAAAACATAAAGGTGGTTAATGTTTGAAAAATGTTCACAATTAGATTGTGGGCGAAGCAATAAAAGTCCTGAAAAACTGAACTTATTTCCCATTTAAATGGAACAAAATCGAAAAGTTTCGCATCCTCGCAATATTTAAATGCATAACTGCCACGAAAGTTCTGAGTCGAATGTACGATATTTTAATATATACGTGGGTCATATGTAACAAAATTACAGGAGGTACATTGCAAACAGGGTGTTTATGTAAGAAAATAGGGTTGGTATAACGATTCATTCTCTTTTTTTGATTTAATCTGACATTAGGACAATTTACATATGAGACCATGGGAGGGATTCGGATGATTCTTACCGTGTATTCTGGCCGCGAGGAAGGCGAATGGTTCGATATCGAGGTTCCGGACGAGTGTACAATTGAACATTTGAAAACATTACTCGGTGTTCGTATTTTTGGACAGGCACCGGGAGACGGCGTTCAGTATATCCTTGAGGCCAAGTTCCCGGAAGGTCTGTGGTTCTCTCCACAGAACGCGCAGCAGTTAATGGAAACCGGGTTGCGGCAAGGCAGTTGCGTACGTGTCCAGCGGGCATTTTCAACGACTTCAGAAGAAGCGCCTGTATATGGAAGACGTTCATTGTTTCAGCAGGACAGCAACAAATAGGGCTTTTGAACGTATACATTCTATTGAACGAACTAAAGGAGGTCTTCTCTTCGTGAATGTGTTATATCAGCGTTCTCCAAGAATGACACCGGTTCTCAAGGAAGAAGGGCTTGAAATACTCAGGCCTCCAACAGAACCGAGCAAACCCACGTTTTCCATGATATCCATTATTGTGCCGATCATGATGACCATGGTCAGCATTGGTTTCTACGTATATATCAACATGACCGGCAAAATGAACAACAGCAGTTATATGATGTTTCAGATGATGACGGTCATGATGATGCTTACTTCTTACACCATTCCATTCTTCGTGTATCTGAGCAACAAGAAATCATATCGCAAAAAATTGGAAGAACGCAAAATCATGTATCTTGCTCAGCTGGACAAACACCGGGAAGAACTGAAGGAAGCGCAGGCGGAGCAAGTGAAGAGTCTGTACGAGATTCACGGTGATCCGGGTGTGTGTCTTCAAGTGGTGAAGAATCGGAACAGTTCCTTGTGGGAACGTTCACCGGAGGACGATGATTTCCTTCAAGTGCGTATCGGTACGGGAGAGATTCCATTCCGAATCAAGCTTCAGGTTCCACGGATTGATGGCTACGAAAAGGATGAGCTCATCGAGGCTGCCCATGAACTTGCGGCCGAATTCCAGACGGTACCGGATGCTTCCATCACATTGCCACTGTTTCAATCGAAAGTTATGGGGCTGGTCGGTGATCGGGATGAGGTTCTCGCTTCCCTGCGAGTCATCATCTCACAACTGACGGTACGGCATTCACCGGATGAACTCAAGCTTGCTGCATTCTATGAAGAGAAAGACCACAAGGAATGGGATTGGCTTCGCTGGATGCCTCATATCTGGGATGAAGACCAGGGACAACGCTATATGGCCGACAGGCACAGCGGTGCGCATCAATTGGCGGACAGCTTGTTTTCCGTGTTGAACCGGCGCCGTAACAATAAGGAAGACCGTTACAAGAAAAGCGTGCAAACGCCTTGTTACGTTGTGATTCTCTCCGATACACAATTGATTGAAGAAGAACCGCTACTTCCGCTACTATTGGAGTCGGCTCAGGAGATCGATGTATGCACCATTATACTGGCTAATCGTAAGGAGTCTCTTCCAATGCACTGTCAGTTGATTATGGAAGCCTCCAAGGGCAAAGGTGTGTATATCAAAAAAACCGAAGATGCGGATGTTATTCAGCAAACGTACAAGCCTGATGTAATCTCGAAGGAGATGGCAGAGGCACTTTCCCGATATATGTCACCGATTCGTTTGAAGCGTTCATCTGCTTCGGATATCCCACAACTGCTCCCGTTATTCGATATGCTGAGCACATCACGTGTGGAGGATCTGGATGTGGTGTCCAGGTGGGGACAGACGAGATATCCTGACACACTTCCCGTACCTATGGGCGTAAGAGCTGGTGGCAAAAAAATTGCTCTTAACCTGCATGATAAAATCGAACGTCAGGGTCATGGCCCCCATGGTCTGATTGCGGGTACAACCGGTTCAGGTAAAAGTGAGGTCATTCAGTCCATCGTAGCCTCACTGGCTGCTGAATTTCATCCACATGATCTGGCGTTCATGTTGATTGACTACAAAGGTGGCGGGATGTCCAATACATTTGTTGATCTGCCACATGTAGTGGGTACGATCACCAATCTGGATGGAAATCTGATTGAGCGGGCGAATATTTCCCTTCGTGCCGAACTGGTCAGAAGGCAAAAAATATTAAATGATGCGGGAAACCTCCAGCACATTGATGAATATTACAAGATTCTGCGTTCCAGACATGAGCAACCACTTCCGCATCTGGTCATTATCATTGATGAGTTTGCTCAATTGAAGCGGGACCAGCCGGAGTTCATGGATGAATTGATCAGTATAGCGGCCATTGGACGGACACTTGGGGTCCATCTAATCCTGGCAACCCAAAAGCCAGCTGGCGTTGTGGATGATAAAATATGGAGTAATTCTCGCTTCCGGATCTGCCTACGCGTACAGAGTGAGGGAGATAGCAGGGACATGATCAAGATCCCAAATGCTGCCTGGATTACGAAGCCGGGGCGTGGATATTTTCAGGTCGGTAGTGATGAAGTATTTGAAGAGATGCAATTCGCCTGGAGTGGTGCGCCGTATAACCAGCAGGAGGACGCAACGACTGTATTGCCTGTTATGGAAGTGCGCCTGAACGGTAAGCGGGAACCCCTGCTAACCGGAGAGCGGAGAGCCGTTCTTAAAGGAGAAGATGTTCCGAAACAGCTTCAGGTCTTTATTGACTATGTAGCGAAGGCTGCAGCAGATGCAGGTATCCGTCGTTTGCCAGGACCGTGGTTGCCACCTTTACCAGAGACACTGGAATGGGAAGGTCTTCAGGAATGGCAGGAAGAAGAGAATCGCGATGTGCTGCTTGATGGCGGCGCGAGTGGTCTGAAACCACGGGTTGGATTGCTGGATGACCTCCCTAATCAACGCCAGCAGCCGCTTGCATTGCCCGTGGATCAAGGCCATCTGGTCGTTTACGGCATGCCGGGACTCGGAAAAACAACATTTGTTCAGACCTTGTTGATGTCCTTGGCACGTTCCCACAGAACTGAACCTTGGCATGGTTACATTATCGATATGGGACGCATGATGAAGGATTTTGCAGCACTTCCTCAGATCGGTGGCGTGATGATGGCTGAGGAGGAAGACCGAATCAAACGGTTATTCCGCTATATTCTCAAGCTGTTAGCACAACGCAAGGATATCATCTCGGAAGCAGGCGTTAAAACGATTTCGGCCTACCGTCGGACAGCTCATGCAGCCGTCCCGCAGATTGTGGTGGTTATCGACGGTTATCTTTCATTCCGCAATGCCTATCCAGAAGAAAATGAACTTCTGGAGACGATCCTGCGTGAAGGCGGCAGTCTAGGCATCACATTTGTGCTTACTGCCAATCGGGTAACGGATGTATTTGAGAAATTCAGAAGCAATATTCCTAATGCAGTTTCATTTGAATTATCCGATCCAAGTGACTATTATTATGCCGTGGGGAGACCTTCCAAGGCACCAAGCCAACTTCCGCCAGGTAGAGGTCTGGTTAAAGGGCAGGTGCCACCGTTGATGTTCCAGGCGGCATTACCTTCTTCTGGAGCAGATGAGGGCAAGCGTTCCTCGGCACTGCGCCGGACGATCGCTGAGATTCGCCAAGGCTGGACAGGGGAAGAAGCACCACAGATTGCTCCCCTTCCGGAAGAGATCAAACTCAAGGATCTACTCATTCGGACAGGAACATATGGTCAGGCTTGGGATACTTCGTCTGTAACTGTACCTGTAGGGCTGCTTACGGACGATCTGGAACCGTTCCAGCTTAATCTTCGTGAAGGCCCGCATTTCATGGTAACGAGTCCGATGGAAGGCGGCAAAACGACATTTTTGTTGACCTGGATGTTATCACTGGCTTATCATGCTTCTCCGGAAGATGTGCAAATATACACGGTAGATATGCGTTATGGTGCAGGTGGGCTGGGAGAAATCAGCAGTTTGCCCCATGTCCGTGGACACGTATCGCGAGAAGAACAGCTTGCACCTGTGATTCAACAGTTGTACGATGAAGTTCTGAAAAGAGGCGAGATTTCCGGTGGACCGGAACTTGTGCTCGTCATCGATGATGCGGACACCTTGTCCAAGCAGCTAAACGACTTTAATGTAAAAGATCAATTGGGAGCGATTGTTCGTCAAGGTAGGGATCGCGGCGTTCATGTGATTCTGTCAGGGGTGCCTGCAGACTTCCCGACCTTTGGTTCTGACTGGGTAACGGATGTGAAGGCTTCCCAGAGCGGAATGCTATTTGGGACTTTAGACCCTAACGATCTCTCGTTCTTCCGTATACCTTATTCCGAATCCGGAGGTAGTTCAGCTGGGCTGAAGGTACTGCCTCCGGGTCAAGGTTATTATGTGAAACGTAAATATTCCAGGGTTAAAGGTGCAGTTCCATATGATGACAGCTGGAAAATGACCGATTGGATTTCTGAAATTCGTGACCGATGGCATGTTGTAGTTTGAGGGGAGGTGGCTCATAATGTTGACGGTTCATGATTCTAAGCAAAAGGTAGTCACGTTGCAAACAAAAGAACTTTTTTTCCTGGCCGGTATTCTCGGTTCAGACCGACTGCTTGGTGTGGAAGATCCGTTTCGCGGCTATATGGCGGAGGATATCGCGATGGAGTGGGAGCGTGTCAAGACCTCCCTGCTTGACAAAGGATATCTGATTCAGGATCAGGAGACGGATGAGCTGATCATGACACCGACCGTTTTCTCCAGAGTAGCCATTGCCGGACTATCCGACAGAGCTTGCTGGATTCGCTACACGATCAACGGCAAGTCATACGAGAGTTATATACATTGCACGGATGAGCGGGTCGTTGAAGTTTCCCGTGTTGCCGATGTACCGGACTCGTTCCGGCTTAACGATCTGGGGAGTGTTCGTGAGGCCATTGATGTCCTGATTGAGCGGATGAAATGGAGCGGCCATTCTCCTGCGGAGAAACCGGCATTAATGTGCTCCAAGAAAAAGTTTTATGATGTTATGAATGAACTGGAAAACAGCAAGGTACAGACCGTAGCAGATGAACTCGCACAGGAGACAAGTGATCCTGAGGGGTCACTTGCGCTGGCACGCTGTCTGGTGGGTAAGGAGTCAGATGGGGAGCTTCGGTTGCTTGTATGGAATGAAGACGGGTGGAAGTCGCAGTCGGCAGCATTTGCTGCAAGTGCGGTCTCCAACTGGTTGTTCCGGATGAGCACCGCCGCTTCAGATGATTGGCTTGTTGCAGCACTGACGACTAGAGAACAGTTTCACGAGATGCTGCTGGACTGGCTTAAACAGCCTGCAGGGGAAGAGGAAAGGTGATGGTAAATGCGCATTCGTGTGGAACCGGATGTGCTTCGGGCACTGAGCAGGCAGATTCAGTATGCAGCGGAGCAAATACAGCAAAAGATGACAGTGTTGGATCAAGCGATTCATTCGCTGGAGTGGGAGGTTGAATCCCGCGCAGCGGTGATGAGTGAATGGAATCACAGTAAACGACTGGGCGAGGATGCGCTTCGTCGTTTGATGGAGTTGAGCGTACAGCTGGGACGCAAAGCGTTGTTATTCCAGCAGGCAGACATGGAGTATCGTTCCGTGCTGAGTCATGTGAACACAGCCTATGGCAATGCGGTCAATATGCTGAATGTTCTTCAGAACAATCGTACAGGAGAAATCATGCCTGCACATTCTGCAACTGTAGCTGTATCCGATCCCCTTTCCGCAATGGCGGCCGTATATCGTGTACAGGATGCCGCGCCGCCTGATGGCTCCCCGGCTACACTGGTGCAGGCCATGCAGCCTGAGCCTGTAGCATGGAGATTCACAGATCCTTCCTTTCGGGGAAGGAGAGGAACCGAGCCTGTGGTCTCCTAAAAAGGGAGAATAAATGGACAGCAGAAATTGAATTTTTTTTTTGTAAATAGGCTGTTAGGAGAAGTTTAAATTGCTGAAAATGGGGTAAATAGGAGTAGGTCCTTCGGCTTTTGTCCGATTGATCCTGGTATAGTACAATTTGAACAAGTCAAAAATTAATTGCACAAACCAAGGAGGAATTTACCAATGGCAGGACGTATTTTAGTTACCCCAGAGCAGCTTGATCAAGTTTCCAACCAATTTAAACAAAGCGGTGAGCAAAGTCAGCAAATCGTATCTACATTGACTCAATCCATCACAAGCATGGAAGGACAATGGGAAGGTATGACAAAACAACGCTTCTTCCAGGAGTTCCAAGAAGCTAGCAAACAAATGCAATCATTCGTTCAAACGCTGAACAGCATCAGCGCTGAACTTACAGCTATTGCTAACAAATTCCGTACAGCTGACCAAGCTCGTTAATCTGCTTTACATAGATCAGGCCGATTTGAAGTCTGAATTCGCCCTGAATTATAGGTGGGTAGCAAGCTGAAGATGTACAACTACAGCAAAAACCGGGCGGTTTCACAACACCCGGTTTTTGTTGCAACTATGACACTAGGACAGAGAGAGGGATAAGCATGTCTTTTCAACCAAATCCCGGGGATGAAGTGGTGATTAACGACATTGCCTATACGATTGGGCAACATCCGGCTGCGCCGGGTCTGGCTTATGCCCAAGCCGGAAGGCAGGGGATTGTTTATCAATTGATACCCCGTAATGGTTCCATTCATGGGGCCAAAGCACTAAAAGTATTTTTCCCTAAATTCCGTATTCCTGCTATGGTATATCAGTCTGAGCATATGGAGTCCTATAGTGAACTGCCAGGTTTGCAGGTATGCAAGCGTGATGTGCTCACTCCGGAAAGAAACGGAGCGCTCATTGGAAAACATCCCGATCTGTTATATGCGGTATTGATGCCATGGGTGCAAGGTCAGACCTGGTTCGACGTGATCAGTGATCAAAGACAGTTGACGGCAGAAGAGAGCCTGAAGCTGGCCAGAGCGCTTGCCGGAACGGGTTCGGCGATGGAGCAGCGTGGATTGGCTCATTGCGATATGTCCGCGCCCAATGTAATGATTCCGTTTTTTTCCGAAGTGGAGAACCTGGGGAAGACGTCTGCGGTAGAACTCGTGGATGTCGAGCAGATGTACGGTTCCAAGATGGATCGTCCGGATGCCCTGCTTGCCGGGTCACCCGGTTATGCGGCCCATCGAACAGTGCACAGCGGTTTGTGGAGTTCTTATGCTGACCGATTTGCCGGAGCCGTAATTATTGCTGAGATGTTAAGCTGGTCAGACCCGGTTATTGTAGAGAAAGCGTGGGGCGAAAGCTATTTTGACCAACATGAAATGCAAACGGTGAGTGAACGCTATTATACAATGCGGGAGTCACTGGAGAAGCGTTGGGGTTCGAAACTTTCCGAGCTGTTTATTCGCGCCTGGGAAAGTCACGATCTGAGCAGTTGTCCGACTTTTGGTGAGTGGTATGTTGCTCTGGCGGCGGTAGACGTCCATCAGGCTCATGCGGTGGCGGCTGCGACCTCAGAAGAAAAGGGTGCTGATCAGCCAGATGCTGTTCATGATAATTTGAAAAAAAGTTCAGAACCAGCAAGCGAAACAACGAATGTTCAAGAGGGGAACAACTCTCAAACACAACAATCTCCTGATCAGGAAGCGGTTGTGAACCGTTTATTCCTGCAAGCAAGAGCCCTTGAGGATGAAGACAAGCCGGCTGCTGCACTGGAAGTGTATCGTTCGCTGTATCATTTTATTCCGCATAACAGTGCGATGCAGATGGAAGTGGAGGCTGCAATCAAGGAACTGGATGCCAAGCTCAATCCAAAAGAGGATACAAGTAAGCCTGTACCGGTCCCTTTCTACAGATCCAAAAAGTTCATGATCTCTTCCGCTGTGCTTATTGTATTGCTGGCAGGAACCGTGCCAACGGTCAAAATACTCGCGGATCAGGCAGAGGTGAAGCAGCAAGAACAACTGGAAGCTACACGACTGGCCGAGGTAAAGGCTGCAGAAGAGGCTGAAGCTGCGAAGGCGGCAGCGCTCAAACAGCAGGAAGAACAAGAAAAACAAAAGGCTGCGGAGGCCGCAAAACTGGACGCAGAGGAAAAGAAAAAGCTCGCTGAAGCCAAGCAAAAGGAAGCTGAAGCGAAGAAAAAAGAAGAAGAGCGCAAGGCATTACAGGCCAAGTATGACAAGCAGGCAAAATATGAAGCCTATCTGGTGAAGCAGGAGCAGCAGAAGAAAGAAGCTGCCAAGAAAGCACAGCAGGAGAAGTATGATAAACAGGCAAAATATGAAGCTTATCTGGTCTGGAAAAAAGAGAATGATGCCAAACTTGCAAAACAGGAAGCGGAGCGTAAAGCGGCAGCTGAAGCTAAACGTCAGCAAGAGATCGCTCAGGCAGCTGCGCTCAAGAAAAAACGTGCGCAGAATGTGGTCACGCTGATTGCTCATTACAATAAAACGTATAATGCGCAAATAGGCAGAAAAATTGAAAATGCGGAATCGTATGCCCGTGATTTCAAAAAACTTTACAATACCGATGCTGCTTATTTCAAAGGGGTCGGCAAAGTAGCGGCTCGAATGAGTGCCATTAACAAATTCTTGAGCAACAACAGCTACACGTTGCCCAACTTATAATAACAACTTGAACGACGGAGGTGGCTCACCCTAGATGAACTACACGATTCAAGCATCACAGCGTACACCCGCACTTATTATATATTTAATTGATATTAGCGCCTCCATGAATATGGTTCTGGAAAATCGTCGGCGGATTGACGTTGTCTATGATGCATTATCACTTGCAATTCGCCAAATGGTGTTTCGGTCCACGAAGGGGAATCGTCTGACACCTCGCTATCGCATAGCGATATTAGCATATAGTGATGATGTATATGACTTGTTGAACGGAATCAAAGGGATTGACGAGATCGCTGCAGTCGGTTCGTTGCCTGACCTGACACCGAGGCGGTTTTCGGATTCTGCGAAGGCTTTCCTACAGGCGGAAAAGATTCTACAGGCCGAAATTCCGAATATGCAGGATTGTCCTGCGCCACTTGTATGTCACATGACCGATGGGGTGGCTACAGGTGAAGATCCCGAGCCGATTGCCAAAAGAATCATGGGCATGAGTGTGCCGGACGGCAATGTGTTGGTCGAGAATATTTTTATATCCGATCATCTGCTGGAAGGGCCGATTGCTGAACCTAGAAGATGGAAGGGGATCTCTCCGGAAACGAATCTTCAGGATGAGCATGGAGAGAAGCTGCGCAATATGTCATCCGTCCTGCCCGAAAGTTATCGGGAAATGCTTGTTGAAGCTGATTATTTGCTTGCTCCCGGTGCACTCATGATGCTGCCAGGTACCTGCGCAGAATTGGTATCGATCGGGTTCCAGATGTCCGCTGCTACGCCTGTGAGATAGGAGGGGAATCATGAGAGCAATGCGATTGGCAACATTGTCTGCTGGTGATAAGGGGGGCCATGCCGAGCAACGGCATGGCAACTTTCGGTATGTGAGTGTGCAGACCGGAGAACAGCCATTAACTCGTTATCAAGGTGCATTCAAGTGCAGATATGGTTACGGCAGAGCCGCAGAGACGGTTAATCAGGGTGATTCCGGACAGGATTTTGCTGCGGTCCGCATGAATGGGAATGTCTGCAATTTTGTATTATGTGATGGAGTAGGCATGAGTTATCTGGGCGACTTTGCAGCACGGTTTCTGGGAAATGCTTTGCTGGATTGGTTGGAAACGACGCAGCACCCGACGGTTGAGGCCGTGGAACGTCTTCTTCATGATCTGACCCTTCCTGCATCCGAGCAACTGGAGAAAATACAACCACTGGAGAGTTCCCCTCTGTTGCTACGTGAAGTATTAATGGAAAAGCGAAGCCGCGGCAGTCAGGCCATGTATGTCTGTGGGCGGATTGAGCTCACAGGAGGAAGTCGCAAAAGCCGTGTGTGGTTAGCGTGGCAAGGAGATTCACGTATTCGCCTCTGGCGCAATAATCAGGAACAGTCTGACATGTTCCAGGCACATTGCAAAACGAATGAGCGTTGGTCTACACTTGAAGGTCCCGTGGGCGGCAAGCCGCACATCTATGAGACAAAAGGGACAGCAAGTGACTCGCTACGTCTTCAGTTATATACAGATGGACTGAACGACCTGGATGCGATCCAGGCTTACGTCCCCGATGAACACATTCAGGTATTGCTGGATGCTACACATACGGGTGGTCTTGAAGATGATGCCGCTTTCATTGAGTTGGAATGGTAAACTGCTGGATATAAAGTGTTGAAGTGACCTGATGTAGCCGTAACAGCGATGAAGATCAACTGTGAAAAAACTTGCTGGTGTTGATTTAAAAGACACTCTTTTTGGGTA
This sequence comes from Paenibacillus sp. Negev47, assembly GCF_058313655.1. Classification (NCBI taxonomy): domain Bacteria; kingdom Bacillati; phylum Bacillota; class Bacilli; order Caryophanales; family Paenibacillaceae; genus Paenibacillus; species Paenibacillus sp. Negev47. The sequence goes on along the minus strand of NZ_CM177754.1, from coordinate 4,208,458 downwards.
ATATTGTGAAGAATTGACTTTAACGATGAGCTTGACTTTACATTCTTACATAATTGCTAAATTGAAGGAGTGGATGGATAATGACACAACATAACGGCAAGTCACGGTTTCAAGGCAAGGTGGCGATTATCACCGGAGCAGGCTCAGGAATTGGGAAAGCCTCTGCGGTTAAGATGGCCAAGGAAGGTGCACAAGTTGCACTGTTTGATCTGGTGAATGATCGGATCTCGGAAACGGAAGCAGAGATTAATGCGGTGCATCCAGGTGCGGCGCGAGCATTTGATGTTGACATTTCCGACCCGGCACGTGTGGAAAAAGCAGTGCTTGAAACCGTGGAGTTATTCGGTGGGTTGGATATTGTTTTTGCCAATGCGGGCATTAACGGGGTATCGGCACCCATTGAAGATATTCAGGTTGAAGATTGGCAACAGATTATTACTACCAACCTGAATGGCACATTTTTCACCGTTAAATATGCATTGCCTCACTTGAAAAAACGGGGTGGCGGTAGCATTATCATTACGAGTTCGATTAACGGCAATCAACGCTTCTCAAGCTTTGGCATGTCGGCATATAGCACGTCCAAGGCGGGGCAGGTTGCTTTTACCAAGATGGCTGCACTTGAGCTGGCGAAGTTCAAGATACGTGTAAACGTGATCTGTCCGGGAGCAATTGCGACCAATATCGATCAAAGTACGGTCAAAACGGATGATCTGCAACAGATCATTATTCCGATGGAGTTCCCGGAAGGCCAGCAGCCACTTGCAGATGGACCGGGTCAGCCGGAACATGTTGCGGATCTGGTAAGCTTCCTCGCTTCATCAGAATCCAGACATATTACCGGAGCAGAGATTGTCATTGATGGTGCTGAATCACTGCTCAGCTAATTAGGTATGTTGCGTAATTTCATGATGCTAAATAAGTGTGTCTTGGATAGTCGTTCCTCTGGAACGGCTTTTTTTGTTATAATGCTAACATTCGAACAGTGATACTGAAGAGCAGTAGGGTACATTCATTAGGAGCGATAATATGCATATAGATTTACCGATACAAGAGATTATTCCGGAGTTAAGACAGTTATTTCGGGATCAGGATACAGGTGTGTTAATTGCAGAACCGGGTGCGGGAAAAACGACTGTCGTACCGCTCGCTATGCTGGAGGAGCCGTGGGTTGCCGGACGGAAAATCATTATGCTGGAGCCCCGAAGGCTGGCCGCACGTTCAGCTGCATCGAGGCTGGCGGCTTCGCTTGGGGAAAAGGCTGGGCAGACCGTAGGATATCGGGTACGCATGGATACACGGGTGAGTCAGGCGACACGCATTGAAGTTGTGACGGAAGGCGTGTTGACCCGGATGTTGCAGCAGGATCAGGGACTTGAGGACACGGCGATGATTATATTCGATGAATTCCATGAACGTCATCTACATGGGGATTTGGGTCTGGCTCTAGCATTGGAATCCCGAGCGATGTTGCGTCCGGATCTGAAGCTGCTGGTGATGTCGGCAACCCTTGATCCTTTTCCCGTGTGTGCATTGCTTGGCGAAGATGCAAGATCAATTCACTGTCCGGGACGTACGTTTCCGGTGGAAACACGATATGTGCCGAGACCAGCAGCTATGCAGCTGGAACAATTCACGGCTCAGACCATAGTCAAGGCATTGACCGAACAAGAGGGGGACGTGCTTGTTTTTCTTCCTGGCGCAAAAGAGATACATCGTACAGAGCGGGAGTTATTGAAGGGTTCTCTTCCTGCACAGGTGAAAGTTCATTCTCTGTATGGCAGTATGCCGGTGGAACAACAGGATGAGGCCATACGGCCAGCCGCTGAGGGGTCGCGCAAAATTGTGCTCGCCACCTCTATTGCTGAATCCAGTCTCACACTCCCTGGAGTTAAGATTGTGGTAGACGCGGGGTTGAGTCGAGCATCGGCATTCTCGCCGCGTACGGGCATGAGCAGACTTGTCACTCAGCCGGTGTCCAAGGCGTCAGCCGATCAACGACGGGGGCGTGCAGGGCGAATCGCCCCGGGTGTGTGTTATCGGCTCTGGAGCGAAGAGGTTCATGGCGGGCTGCCTGAGGCAGCTCGGCCAGAGATCACTTCCGCGGATCTTGCGCCGCTGGCGCTGGAGCTTGCCGTCTGGGGTGTCCAGTCCCCAGCAGAGCTGCAATGGCTGGACCCCCCGCCTGACGCCGCCTACGGCCAGGCACAGGCGCTGCTGCGCCAGCTGGGCGGCCTGGACGACGCAGGCCGCATCACGCCCTTCGGGCGGCGGATGAACACGCTTGGCGTGCATCCGCGACTGGCCAGCATGCTGCTCCGCGCGGCGGAGCTTGGGCTGGCCAGCTACGCCAGCATGCTGGCGGCACTGCTGCAGGAGCCTGCCGGCCTCCGCAGCAGTGGCAGTGCAGGCGCGGGCACGGACCTCCGCCCGCGCGTAGAAGCGCTGCTGACCGCGGACAGCAGCGGCATGCCGCAAGCGGCAGCGGCTGTCGCAGACGGCGCGGCCGTGCGGCGCATGCTCCAGGAGAGCCGCCAGCTGCGCTCGGCGCTCGGCCCGGCGGCCGATCCGGTGCGGCCGGATGAGGACAGCTGCGGATTGCTGCTGTCCTTCGCCTATCCGGACCGGATCGGGCAACGCCGGGAGGACGGCCGCTATCTGCTGAGCAGCGGCCGCGGCGTACGGCTCGCAGCGACAGAATCGCTGAGCCGTTCAGCTTATCTGGTCGCAGCCGAGGCAGACGACCAGGGCGCAGATGCGCGCATCCTGCTGGCTGCGCCGTTGCAGGAGCACACATTGTTGCAGGCAGGCCAGCACCTGCTGCACAATGAAGTGCAAGTGGCTTGGGATTCCAATACTCGGAGTGTGCGGGCACATAAGAGACTACGAATCGGAGCCCTTGTAATCAAAGAGAGCAGTATTGCACAGCCACCTGAAGATCAGGTGCTCGAAGCACTGTTAAGTGGAATACGGATGGAAGGTCTGGACTGTTTGCCCTGGAACAAAGCGTCCAGACAACTTGCGGACAGGCTGAGGTTCCTGCATCTCCATCTACCCGAGTGGCCAGACCTGATCGAAGATGATCTGACCGAAGAGCTGGCTGAACATCTCGCACCTTATCTGACAGGCATGAGATCGGCAGCCGATCTAAAGAGATTATCAATGCATGATGTATTGCTCGGTGGACTAAGCTGGAGTCAGCGACAACAACTGGACGATGAAGCACCAACTCATATACAGGTGCCCAGTGGTTCCCGTATTCTCGTGGACTACAGCCGCCCGGAAGATCCTACGCTTGCGGTAAGACTACAGGAGATGTTTGGACAACAGGAGACGCCTCGTATAGCTGGAGGGCGAGTTCCGTTGACCATCCACCTGTTGTCACCAGCCCAGCGACCTGTACAGGTTACACGTGATTTGGCCAATTTCTGGCGAGAGACATACTTTGAGGTCAAAAAAGATCTGAAAGGCCGTTATCCGAAGCACTATTGGCCGGATAATCCACTAGAAGCGGTCGCGACTAATCGAGCCAAACCACGGGGGAAATGATGAATTAATTTCTCTTTTCAGATTAGTATATTGACTTGCAAGCGTTTGAAAGAAAACAGAGCGGGTAATAACATAGCGAACCACTCAATAAGATGAGGAGGGATTCACTATGCAGAAGAAAATCGTAGGTGTGTTTAATACAGAACGTGAAGCATCACAGGCTATCGAGGGTCTGAAAGCACAAGGATTCACTTCAGACGAAATCTCGGTAATTACGCAAGATCGGGATGAACTGAAGGCGATTCGGGAAGAGACAGGTACGAAAGCCCCTGAAGGCGTGGCTGCGGGTGCAGCAACAGGTGGTGTACTTGGTGGAGTAGCTGGTTTGCTCGCAGGTATCGGTGCACTGGCCATACCCGGCATAGGACCCATTCTGGCCGCGGGTCCCATTGCAGCAGCATTAACTGGTGCAGCTGTAGGTGCGGGAGCTGGCGGACTTGTTGGTGGTCTCGTAGGTTTGGGTATTCCGGAAGAGGATGCCAGACAGTATGAGGAGTATGTACAAAATGGTAAAATCCTGCTGCTCGTAGATTCCACGGATCGGGACTCCGATGTGTACGATGTATTCAGCAGCAACAGCCAGATTAACCGGGACAGAGCTGAAGCAGCTCATCGCGGAGATGTACCCGCAGAACGTCCGGATCTGGATATGGAAGAACGCAGATTGGAAGCCCAAAGCAAGGCAGCTCGATTGGGTAACAATACATTCTTGTAAAAGCTTCGCTTACTTGGTTGAATTAAATGACATGATACCTGAAAACAGAATAACATACAGGATGCACCAGATGGTCATAAGCCGGTTTCCTTAAGGGAGGCCGGCTTTTGTCCCTGTGATATAGTTGTACATGATAAATGACGGTGGTGTTTTTACCCAGTCAAGCAGGGAATAACAATACATACAGCAGAATAGCCAAAGCGAGTCCAATCACCAGTAGCATCATGGTAAGAAACCGGATTAATCCGGTCGATGCCTGAAACGTTTGTTCATTGATTTGTGTACGCTTCCGATGATAGGCCGCTGCCGAATATAAAATGATGGATATACCGCCAATCAGAGAAGTGATCCCTGTGATAATCGCGGCAATGTGCGCAAGACGGTCATAGGCTGAGGAATTGAAGCCAAATCCTGCAGCAAGAAAACCGATGCCTGCCATGGCAATACCGGTGCGTACCCATGCCAGAAAAGTTCGCTCGTTAGCCAGATGTTGTTGAACATACTTGGAGTCGATCGTGGTTAAGTCCTTGTCAGTTAAAGAAATATGAATCACTCCGTTCATCAGATCTACGGCTTCATTGTACTTTGTTTTTATCGCAAAACCAAGAAAGGACGGCTGAATGTATGCCTCGCAGAGAACGTATTACAGAAATTGAGAGCTTAAGGGGAATAGCATTTGCAGCAGTGGTTCTCCAGCACTCCATTGCACATTACGCCCTTGTACCGGAAACGAGACTGGAGGATGGCGTGTTATTGGCTATACTGCTGATGCTCTCCAAATTTGCAGTCCCTTTGTTCATATTCATAACAGGTATGGTGCTTTTTTATAACACGGGAGACAAGCTGCATTATGGGAAGTTCATGAGAAAAAGAGTAACCGACGTCATCGTTCCTTATCTCATCTGGTCACTCATATACTTTACACTTGCACCGCGAGGCTGGACCGGATTTGGATGGAATGATATCCCAGACCTTGGCCTGAAGTTGATTACGGGCAAAACCACTTCACACTTCTGGTACATTATTATGCTGATCCAGTTTTATCTGTTATTTCCGCTCTTCTTGCGAGCCATTCGTTATGTATATAACCGATATGAGGCCAAGGGGCGCATGATAGCGCTGCTGATTACGGGTGCTGTGTATCTGGTGCTCGCAGATCAATTAGGTAACATCGCCAAATTCATGGAATGGCTGAATATCCCGGTACTGACGGATGCTTTTACAACGTACGCAGACCGCAATTTCCTCTATTTCTTTCTTTATTTTGTGCTTGGTGCAGCGGCGGGGTTATCTGTCCAGCGCTGGAATGAATGGATTCATCGGTTACGTTGGGTATATTGGACGATGTTTACCGTGCTGGGTCTTCGGTTTACATATTTATTAATGCTGGAGTTTCAGAAGCCGGAGGGAATCAAAATTACGTTTTATACGGTCAGCCTGATCCGTCCTGATATGGCACTCTTTCTGATTGCTTCCATTATGGTCATGTATCAACTGGCTGGTAAGTTGCACAATCTCAGGACTATACAATTGCTTGGATGGATTGGTGGTGTATCCTACGGCGGATATCTGATGCATATGTTGATGCTGCGGTACAGCTATATTCCGGATGAACTGTTTTATGTCGCTATGGGCTGGAACCCTGTCGTTCGAATGATCATCACCTGGTTGTTGGCTCTCGCCCTATCCTGTGTGTTGACATGGCTCATCTCCCGCGTAAGCTGGGGTAAATGGATTGTGGGAACCGTACCGAAGACTGTCCGCAATAAATGAATATATCAACATATGAAAAATTCATAACAGAGTAATGGCGTAAAGCAGTAATGCAGAATTACAGGCTTGCAGGCATACAGGTTCGACCAAAATGCGAGCGTTGCATCATTGTGTTTAATACATGGAATTGGCATGGCTCAGATTAATCTCTTGGATACACCGACTTTTAAAATTATTTTAAAATTTCATTACATGAAAAATTCACAAAAGAAAACCTTTTTCTGTGCTTCCTCTATGTTGATGCGTATTCACACCCTTACTTTCTCGCCCTCTTATAAGATCGATAAAAGGGAGGCAAAGCGGAGAAAGATGGCAGAACCCGAACATAAGTTTTATAATACTAGATATATAGGTTCTGACAGGAGGGGTATGAACGTGGCTTTTATGATTGCACAACGGGCATTTATCAAGCTCTATCTGATTACGATGGTTGAACAGCACAGGGGATATGGTTACGAGATGCTGGAGGCGATGAAGCAGGAATTCAAAGACTACGGTTATGTACCACCCCAGAGCGAGGTATATCGGGCATTACATGAATTGGTACAGCAGGGTGTATTTTATCGCACGAAGAAGCTGAAGGGTAATGATCCGAAGGTCGATTTCCAGGAAATCGTTCTATATCACTTCACGGATGATGGTGCGGAGAAAGCTGAATTATACAAGAAACAGGTCAAAACGGATCTGGATCGTTGTCTCGGCATGTTACACAAGGCAGATGAGGACAATTACGGTACGAAAGGAAGATAAGCATGGATAAACAGTTACAGTGGGGTGTACTCGGTACGTCAACCATTGCCAGAAATGCAGTCATTCCAGCAATCCAGCAGTCCGAACGGGGTGAAGTCTTGGCGATTGCCAGCCGCAGCAAGGAAAAAGCGGAAGCCCTTGCCGAAGAACTCGGCATCGCCAGATCCTATGGCAGTTACGAAGAACTCATCGCTGATCCGGATATCGAAGCCGTCTACATTCCTTTGCCTAACCATATGCACAAAGAATGGACCATTAAAGCTGCACAGGCTGGCAAGCACGTTTTATGTGAGAAACCAGCTGCCTTGAACGCTGATGAATCGGCAGAAATGATCGAGGTATGTCGTCAGCAAGGCGTTCTATTTGCAGAAGCGATTATGTATCGATATCATCCCAAGCACAGACGTGTGCAAGAGATTATAGCCAGCGGGGAGATCGGTACCGTCAGAGCCATCCATGGTAACTTCACCTGTAATACCGCAGATGATAAGGAAAATGTAAGATTCAAAAGAGAGATGGGCGGCGGATCGTTATTTGATCTTGGCGTATATCCAATCTCGGCGGCACGGATGTATCTGGGACAAGAGCCGGAAGCGGTGACAGTACATGCTTTATTTTCGGACGAGCATGATGGGGTGGATATGATGGCTTCGGGACTGGTGGAATTTCCGAATTCGGTAGCCTTAACCTTTGACTGTGGCATGTGGGCTTCAGGAAGAGCGGAGATGGAGATCCTGGGAACGGATGGGCGAATCGAACTGCCAAAAGTGTTTGGCTGGGAGAATAGTGATATTCCACCTCAGATTATTGTGCACACGGATTCGGTTAGTCGTGAGGAGCGTGTATCGGTATCCAATTCCTATGTTCTACAGGTTGAAACGTTTGCGGCTGCTGCACTTGAAGGAGAGGCCTTGCCTTTCAGTCCGGAAAATACCATTCAAAACATGCGTGTCATTGATGCGTGCCTGGAATCGGCACGAACTCGTCAACGTGTGCAGCTGATCGATTAGACCAATTCAAACCAGATCAAACATACTAAAACATGTAGACTCCATCTTCAGAGATGAGAGTCTTTTTCTGTCTTAAAATGTTATAATTATAATATTTTACAATTTGAACGTCTTCATTTGATATTTCTACCAAAATGATGTGATATAAATAGTCATGAGATGACTTGTTTACTATAATCTAGCAGAACATCCAACTAGAGAGTTGCGGCTTACAGAACACATATCGTGACAGGTTCATCTACTTTGAAGGATCGGGAGGCCGAATTAATGAGAAGATTACTATCAACCGCTGTACTGGCATTGTTGTTAACGTTCGTTTTCCTCACAGGTTCACAGCTCACTCCAGTTCCACAGCAGAAGGCATCTGCTGCAACATGTACCATTATCAATACATTTACAGGTGTAGCAAACTATTTGAGTGCAAATGGAACATTGCCATGTAACTTTATTACCAAATCACAGGCAACAGGACTCGGCTGGGTAGCGTCAAAAGGAAACTTGGCTGTCGTCGCTCCTGGGAAAAGCATCGGCGGAGATACATTCGGCAATCGTGAGGGTCTTCTGCCATCAGCAAGCGGACGTACATGGCGTGAAGCGGATATCAACTATACTTCCGGTTTCCGTAATTCTGATCGGATCGTGTATTCCAATGATGGACTCATCTACAAAACGACAGACCACTATGCATCATTTACACGGATGAAATAAAGGAAGGACAGCCATGAATATTGTGATTCTGGATGGACAAGAATTTACCAGTACGGCTGAACTTCATCAGCAATTGAAGGATAAGCTGCATCTGCCAGATTTTTATGGCGGTAATCTCGACGCTTTGTGGGACTGCCTGACGGGGACAATTGAGCTTCCACTTGAGTTAAAATGGACCAACTACCGAATCAGCGAAGAACGACTGGGGAATGAAGCAGACCGGGTACGCAATCTGATGCTCGAGGTACAGGCTGAGCAGTCCGGATTTCAATTGAGTATTGAGAAGTAGGCAGAAAATGTAGGCGTTTATAAATATGATGAGCCCAACCTAACAGACCACATGTGGTCTGTTTTTTTGTTTTAGGAAGTGGATCAAAAAGTCCGTTGTTGATTACGAATCAGGCCATACATGCAGTTTATGCTTAGTAAAGTTGTATCCAGATTTGGTGATTCCATTGATTCGATTGCATACAGCTGGATGGTATACATTCTGACCGGTTCGAAAGTGCTGATGGGTAGGCTGCTGGCGGTGAATTTCTTGCCCAATATCCTCCTGGGTCTGTTCGCCGGTGCTTTGGTTGATCGCATGTCTCTCAAAAAAGTGATTGTGATTACCAATACCAGTCGCGGGTTGTTCGTGGGTATTATAGCCCTGTTGTTCGGACTGGGGCAACTCGAAGTCTGGCATCTGTTTGTCATCACGATTCTGAATTCTTTGCTGGAATGCTTTACTGTTCCTGCGGAAGTGTCCAGTGTGCCCCGATTGCTCCCCCAATCGATGCTGCTCTCCGGTAATGCCATGTCGTCTTCCGCAACCAGAGTGGCAGAGCTCGCAGGACTTGCAGTGGCGGGTGCAATCATTGCTACAATAGGCATTGCGTGGACGATCCTGATTGATGCTGGGTTGTTTGCACTAAGTGCTTTAATTATTATTGTCTTTGGTATTATGCTTGCCATGTCAGCAGGTATGCTGCTTCTAAGCAAAAGTTTTCGAACGCTTTGTGAAGTACATTCAGAAGCGATTATTATACGATTTTATGTAGCATGCCAGCTCCGGCTTGTTTTGACCGAAGCCCTGATGCAGCGGTATAATAGAGGCATCGATGGGCAACAGGTACCCCGGAAATGAGGATACAGGGATGCAGCAAAGTTCTTTCCACAATTGAAGAAATTAAAATCTACTCCGATCCGTATCGGATACAGATTATGAATATGTTTAATAAGCGGGGCAGGGCCTCTACGGTCAAAGAGATCGCTGATCAGATGGGTGAGGTGCTCGCCAAAGTACACTATCATGTGAAAAAGTTGGAGAAAATCGGTCTGCTCACCATCGTTTCCACACGTGAGATTAGATTATTGCGAAATACTACGAACCATTTACCGGAGAGATCCATCTCCGTCACGAAGAAGAAGACAAGGAAAACTTACCATTGAAACAGGTGTTTCGGTCCGAAACGCTTAAATTATTGAATGAGATGTTCGAACAAAGTCGTCAGCGATTCATGCATTAGGCGGAAAACGAAGATCGGATGTTTCTCTCCGACATCACGCTGTATGCAACCCGTGAGGAAGTAGAGCAGTTGTATAAAAATATCATTAAACTCTGTGAACCCTATACAACGAAAGAGAATCATCAAGGGGAACATGAGGTCTTTCAGTTATTTTCTGCTCTCTCTAGACCGTTAGAGAAAATACCTGCATCTAAGACAGATGCAAAAGAGAAAAAGAAAGCTACATCCGGTAAGGCCAAATCAACTTCGAAAGCGTCTCGTACAGATTCGAAGCGGCAGGAATCTGCATTATCTGATAGTGAGTCGGAAGAATAAACGGACGGAATTTATGGGTTCAGCGTTATCGCTGGAAGCAAGCAAAGGCAAACGTGAGAGACTGCTTTGGAGAAAACTAGAAAAAGCCGCCATTGGCGGCTTTTTAATGCGTGACAAGAAAGGCTAATGGTGGAGCATCCTATTGAATCGAATTCAATTTTGACGCTTACTGTTTGAGTTCATAACGATGTTACATGTTCTCATCATAGTCCTTCACATCACGTTTGGCTGCGGTTGCGGGGGAGTTGGATGTACCATATTCCTCGACTGCTTCCCAAGCATCCGCGTTGTCGAACTTGCCGGCGTTCTGCTGTCTTCCTTCTCCAGCACCACTTGGAGGCATGGTCATTACCTCTTCTTCAACAGGCCGATCGTTGCTGATCTCCCGGTTAGGCGTGTCGTCAATACAGTATGCCGTATATGGAATAGCCTCAAGTCGTTCGAAGGGGATATCCTCTCCGCACGTTACACAGGTTCCGTATGTACCTTGCTCCATACGTTCCAATGCGTCGTTCACTTGATTGAATTCGTCTGTTAATGTATCGTCGATCGCCAGGTCACGGCTGCGTTCAAATGTTTCTGTACCGGCATCTGCCGGATGATTGTCATAGGAGGACAGCTCACCGGTTGAATCTTTCAGCGACTGGGCCGGAGCACCGTCTTCCATGCTGGATTCAAAATGACGCTGCAAGTTTTCGCGTTGCTCCAAAAGGGCGTTTTTCAGTTCTTGACGTTGATCTTGGGTTAATGTACTCATAAGGACATGCTCCTTTCCCATTGTGGGGTGTAGTGTGTCCTTACCCGAATTAGATGAAAAGCAATCATTTTCGTCAGGAAAAGGGTCGTATCGTTTTATATCTGACGGATTATGTGTTATAAAAAATAGAGAGAGAAAATGCCGTATGTTCTTCACAGGAAATAGAACCACGGCTTGGCCTATAATGGAGGTTGTCAATATGGATGAACATATGAAACGAAGATTGGATAAACAAAGACAATTGTTCAAACAATTGGGTGTACAGCTAGATGCGTTATCGATTCATGAAAAACAATTCAATTATAAACTTCGTGGTTATGATCCGGATGAGGTGGATGCTTACCTTGACCTGGTCATCAAAGATTACGAACGTTTCTATGCCAATATTGCAGATCTGATGGACAAATGGCAAGAACAGCAGTTAACGATTCGGGATCTCAAGTCGTCCGCAAAACCGGTAGAAGATCCGACCAAGATTGATCGTAAACAGCTGGATGATATTGTGAAACAACTGGAATACAGTGTGCGACAACTCAAGATCAGAGCACGTCCCGAAAAGGATCTGTTCTCTGAATAATGTCAGCATGTCTGGGATGATATTAAATAAAGGTGGTTAATCATGAGTACTCATTTTTCGGTCAGTGTGCATTGTCTGTTGTTATTGTCACTCAGCGCGCCTGAACGAATCACGTCTGCACATATCGCAGGTAGCGTGAATACCAACCCTGTCGTCGTAAGACGTATTCTGGGCAGGCTGAAAAAGGCAGGATTAGTGAATTCTTCTCCTGGAACAAGAGGCTTCTATCTGGCGAAGCCATCAAGTGAAATCACATTAGCCATGATCTATCAGGCTGCTAAGGATGAAGGCCCACTGTTTCCGATTCATGGCAATTGTAACCCAGATTGTGAGGTGGGCTTGCATATTGACAGCCTGCTGAATAATCTGTATCAGGTTGCCGAGGCTAAGGTAGAACAGTTTTTTGCGTCGATCACGCTCGAAGATATGGAGCGTTCCAGCTCCCAGATGCAAGCTGTTGCATCGCAGACAGAGTAAATGCAAAAGGGCGTAAAGGAAAGGAGGTTGTGATATGAAAGTCATAGTCATCTCCGACACACATTTCTCACGAAAATCAGGCAAGTTACCAACTAGGCTCCTTGATGTATTGCCGAGTGCCGATCTGATTCTTCATGCCGGTGACTGGTCGGATTGGAGTGTACATCCAATGCTTAGCGAGTATGCACCGGTTGAAGGAGTAGCTGGTAATACGGACCCGTCCGAAATCGCTGAAAAACTGGGGTACTCTCGTATTGTTGAGGTGGAGGGACTTCGTCTGGGTCTTGTGCATGGTCATCGAGGGTCAAAGGGTACAGAGCAAAATGCAATCCATACCTTTGCAGGCCAACAGGTAGATGCTGTGATCTATGGACATTCACACATTCCGGTAATGCACACGGTGGACAATATGCTGGTATTTAATCCTGGGTCACCGACAGATCGACGTTTTCAGAAGCAATATTCATTTGGAATCATGACGATCGAGCAAGGGAAGATACAGGCTGAACACGTGTTCTTTGACCGGGATTAGACAGTTGCGTACATGTTGCAGAATAGACCAGAACGAGAAGACATCTTTGAACAGAAGCGAATTCTGTTTCAGGGGTGTCTTTTTGGTTTTTGGTCATCTGATCCCTTGGGAGTTATCTCTGAATGGGGAATGTGCTCTGTTCGTTATCTGTCATTCACCTGTTGGCGTTTTCCCCTATGGTCACGTTCAGTGGAGTGATACAATGCCTTTACGACATGAATTGAATACGTTTACATAAGGAGATGGAACATAGATGAAATTATCTGTATTCACCGTAGCTACCCCAGATTTGAATGCAGAAGAGTTGGCATCAGCTGCAGCAGCAGCCGGGATCGATGGAATCGAGTGGCGTTTTCGCGGAATTCCTGAAGATGCGATATCCGAGGAACCTTCTTACTGGAGAAATAATCGATGCTCGGTAGATCCAAGTCGCTGGCAGGAACAGATTCCTGTATTCCGTGAAGCGGCGGTAAGCCAAGGTAGAAGATCCATTGCACTCGTACCGTATCTGAACTGTGGAGATCTGTCTGCTACAGAGCAGGCGTTTCAGGCTGCAGCAGGGTTAGGAGCTTCGATGATGCGTGTTGGTGTTCCCGGATATGATCGCAAGACCAGCTATCCTGAGTTGTATCGTAAAGCCGTTGATTATCTGAGTGAAGTACAGGATCTAGCCAAACAGTACAAGATCAAGGCCCTTGTAGAGACGCATCATCAGACGATTGCACCGACAGCTTCGCTGGCCTATCGACTGGTGCAATCGCTGGACCCGCAGCATGTTGGTGTATTGTACGATCCGGGCAACATGGTACATGAAGGATATGAGAATCATCGGATGGGACTTGAGTTATTGGGTCCTTATCTGGCTCATGTGCATGTGAAAAATGCCGGGTGGTTTGAAGCAGGAGCGAATGATTCGCAAAAGGCTAATGTGACTGAACATAGCAACGGAATGAGTCTGAATACACCCTGGAAATGTCACTGGACACCGTTGACTGAAGGCATGGTGGATTGGGTACAGATGTTCCGGGATCTGAGAGCCGTCGGATATGACGGATACTACGGAATTGAGGACTTCAGTGGTGCCTTGAAATCCAAGGCGATGTTACAGCATTTTGCAGATGTATTCACTGAAATTAAGCGTCGTGTGGAAGAGGGGGAGCAGGCATGAGTATTGTACGAGTAGCCGTGATTGGTATTGGAAATATGGGAGCATCCCATGCCAGAACATTGGTGGCCGGAGAGGTGCCTGGCGCAGAACTGGTCGCTGTATGTGATGTAAGAAGAGAGATGGAAAGCTGGGTATCCGCTCATCTTCCTCCTACGGTTACCTATTGGCAGGATGCAGAGCAGATGATGTCTTCGGGTACGATTGATGCAGTTATTATTGCAACGCCGCACTATGATCATCCGGAACAGGCCATTCAGGCTTTCCAGCATGGCTTGCATGTCATGATTGAGAAGCCAGCGGGCGTGTATACGAAACAGGTACGCAAGATGAATGAAGCGGCCGCAACTAGCGGCAAAGTCTTTTCTATGATGTACAACCAACGAACCAACCCACTCTACATTAAACTAAGAGACTTAATCGCTTCGGGAGAACTGGGCGAGGTACGGCGTACCAATTGGATTATTACGAACTGGTACCGATCTCAAAGTTACTATGATTCCGGCGGCTGGCGTGCGACATGGGCAGGGGAAGGTGGCGGTGTACTGATTAACCAGGACCCGCATCAACTGGATCTGTGGCAGTGGACCATTGGCATGATGCCGGTGCGAATGCGTGCTTTCTGTTCGTTTGGCAAGTATCGGAACATTGAAGTAGAAGATGATGTAACGGCTTATGTGGAGTATGAAAATGGTGCAACAGGCGTCTTTGTAACGACTACTGGCGAAGCACCGGGTACCAACCGATTCGAGGTCAACGGAGACCGAGGTAAAATCGTCATTGAAGATGGCAAACTTACTTTCTGGCGACTTCGGGAATCTGAGCCTGAATTCAATCAGCGGTTTACCGGGGGTTTTGGACAGCCAGAATGTTGGAAATGCGAGATTCCGATTACGGGTGTGGAGACGGGTCACCCTGGCCTAATTCGCAACTGGGTGGATGCAATTCGTACAGGCGCACCACTTATTGCTCCCGGTGAGGATGGTATACACGGATTAACATTGTCGAATGCGATGTTGCTGTCCACCTGGACGGATAACTGGGTGGATCTGCCGATCGACGAGGATCTGTTCTATGAGCATTTGCAAGAACGTATTGCTGGTTCAACAACGAAGAAAGACAAGGCATTCAGTGGCAGTCAACCTGCTGATTTGAGTCAGACGTTTAAATGAAGACAATTTGTTATATAAGTTGAACTAATCATGTACACGTAACGGAGAGGACAGGGAAAACCTGGAAAAGCGAAGCGTTCGCCTTTATCCCCGGATTTTCCCCTTTGGAAAAGGGAATCAAAAAATCTGGGGATAACAGCGATTGGAAGGTTATTCTGTCATCGTAGTGTCTGTGTAAATAATCTCTAGTTCAGCTTATATAGACGAGTTCATTGTAATCATAATTTTATAATAAGGATGGGATGACATGGCTAAAGACGGGATGTTTTATGCACCGAAAAGTGTCACAAAAGAGGTCGTATGTGCTCCGGGTGAGTTCACCATTGCTGCTGTTGCGCTGGATCACGGGCATATTTACGGCATGGTTGGAGGATTGTTGGATGCTGGAGCTACCCTCAAATGGGTATATGATCCGGACCCGGCGAAGGTAGAGGCATTTCGGAAGAAGTTCCCACAGGCTCAAGTCGCGGCATCGGAAGCGGAAGTGCTTGCAGATGATGAGGTGTTACTAGTGGCAAGTGCAGCAATCACTTCAGATCGTGCGCCGCTTGGCATGAGAGTTCTGGCCGCAGGCAAGGATTATTTTACAGACAAAGCACCGTTTACCACGCTGGAGCAATTAAAGCTTGCACGAGAAGAAGTGAAGCGAACGGGCAAAAAGTACATGGTGTATTACAGTGAACGACTGCATGTAGAAAGTGCGATCTATGCGGGGCAGCTCATCGAACAAGGGGCAATCGGCAAAGTAGTGCAAGTTATGGGTACAGGCCCGCATCGCTTAAATGCCGGAGGAAGACCCGACTGGTTCTTCAATCATGAGCAGTATGGAGGTATTCTCTGTGATATTGGGAGTCACCAGATAGAACAATTTCTGACGTTTGCATCATGTACGGACGCTGAGGTAGGGTTCAGTCGTGTGCATAACTTCAATCATCCCCAGTTCCCTGAGCTGGAGGACTTCGGCGAGGCCTCTCTGATTGGTGATAACGGAGCGTCCGGTTACTTCCGAGTGGATTGGTTTACACCAGACGGTCTGGGCACCTGGGGCGATGGACGTACGGTTATTCTGGGAACGGATGGTTATATCGAACTGCGGAAGTATATCGACATCGCAAGGGAACCTCAGGGGGATCAGGTGTACCTGGTCAATCATGAAGGGGAGTACCGCTACAATGTAAAAGGCAAAATTGGTTATCCTTTCTTTGGCCAACTCATTCGCGATTGTCTGGACCGGACCGAGACAGCCATGACGCAGGAGCATGCGTTCAAAGCGGCAGAACTCTGCCTGATTGCACAGCACAAAGCCATGAGCGAGCGAGTTGTCTGGAGTGGTGGAGCGAAGTAATGTTTTAGCTGAAGAGGGCAAAGGTTGATTGGTGAAGGATATCAGTAATTCTTTTATTGTTGAGTGAAGAAAGAGCAGCCCAAACGTTAAACTGCATCCACAGGTTAGTCTTTTCTAACGATGGAGCAGTTCACACTGGGGCTGCTTTTTTAAATATGTTCGTGACTTCGCAGATGGATTAATATGGGTTATATTATATGTAGTTCGGATATTGTTTGAAAAGAGAAGTATTTACGAAGTTCGTAGATATGATGTTATATGAAATCAGCGTAAATACATTGGAAAGGCAAAGTTTATATATGACAACAACCATTGGATTAATAAGGCATGGAATAACTGAATGGAACTCTCTCGGTAAGGCACAAGGTATTTCAAATATTCCATTAAATGAGGAAGGATTGGCACAGGCTAAAGCAACTGCTAAAAGAGTTTATAGTGAACAATGGGATTTTATTTACTCGAGTGACTTAATAAGGGCTTTGCAAACAGCTGAAGTTATTAGTAATGCATTAGGAATAAATTCGGTAACTGCTGATTACCGGTTAAGAGAAATTAACTGTGGTCAAATTGAAGGCACCACCGAAGAAGAGCGAATTATGAAATGGGGAACTGATTGGCGTTTGAAAAGTTTGGAAATGGAGCCTTTTGAGGAAGTTGCAAAACGTGGTATAGACTTTATTCGAGAAGTCAGTATTAAGTATCCGAATAAACGAATTCTAATAATTAGCCATGGAGCATTAATTGGACTGACACTACAACATTTATTTCCGAAGATCTTCACTAAAACAAATATAAAAAATACATCAATTACGATTATTAAACTGAATGAAAGAGAATGGGAGTGCGTTCTATTCAATTGTACAAAGCATCTCGAATAAAAGAAAGATATTGTTAAGTATCTCTAAGAAGACGATGACATCATATAACACCGCATTAACGAATCTGGCCGGCTGCGCTGTCCCTCGGTCCGCAAGAGGGATTTCGGTGGAGTAGATTCAGCGGACAACCCTGCACTACCTAACCGCATCGCGGCCGCCCCTTTGGGGCTTAAGGTAGTGAGGGTTCGTGAATACAATAACGTTATACGAAAAACTATTGAATAAATATAAGTATGGGAGAAGTCGATGAAATTTACTAAATTAGTAGAAGATTTAGAAATGATTATTGAATATAAAATCAGAGATGCTATGGGGGAAACAATTAGTGAATTGAATAAAAGGAATGTGTTAACAGCAGCATTTGCAAGTGATGATATTATTACTTCTGGATTCATGGAACTAAACAATCAGATTATTAGTAATATTGAGGAATTTAGTAAGTTAAAACTGCTAAAAAAAACAGAAATCATAGTACTAAAAAAGCAAATAAATATAATAATAGAAAATCAAAGTATATTGTTATTCGATGAAGCGAAAAAACTTACAAGTTTTGAACCAACTTACTTGAAATTAGAACATTATAAAAAAGAATCAAAGAGTATTATGAATATCCAGATTGAACGTTTACTAAGAGAAAAGAAGCAAAAAACTATTAGTTTTTGGTGGGATCTTTCGAAGATAGCACTTACAGCTATTGTTGCTGGATTTATTGGAGGATATATAAAAGACATTTTTTTTAAGTGAATTTAATGATGAAAAGTCCCTCGTATAACATCATATTCAAGCAGCGGCTCCGCTGGAGCCTGGGTCTGCTAGATGGATTTCGGAGAAGCATTTCAGCAGACAACCCTACGGGTTCATGAATACAGGAACGTTATCGGAAATCAGCAAAAAAAATTAAGGCGTATATGAAACCAAAATGGAAAAACATATACATAAAATAAATGAAAAATTGCAGACAGAGGAGAAATAACATGTTGGAGATCTTGGAAGTTCCATATGATGATAAAATTATCTTAAACAGTTTGATGCAGTTCTATAGATATGACTCAAGTGAATTTGATGGACATGAATTGACTAATCATGGAGTTTATCTTTACAAGTACCTAGATCATCAGTGGACAGATGAATATCGTAAGCCATTTTACTTAAAGATTAATGGAGAACTGGCTGGCTTTGTACTTGTTTTAACAGATGTCCCTAAAGAATATGTAAAAGCAAGTACAGCAACCCACACAAATGTAATTAGTGATTTTTTTATAATGCGCAAATTCAGAAATAAGGGATATGGAAAACAAGTAGCACGTTTTGTTTTCAATACCTATAAAGGGACGTGGGAAGTACGACAGACTCCACAAAATAGGGCAGCAAATTTTTTCTGGAACAAGGTAATTAACGAGTTAACAGATGGGAATTACGAAGAAGTTATATTAGACAATGAAAACTGGAATGGACCTGTTCAAGTATTTCAAATGAAAGAATAGATGCTAGATTATTCGTAGAAGATGCTGACATCATATCACATAATATTCACGCTGCGGATATTCGTCCTTGGTCCGGCATTCACCGGACACCCAGCATACGCTGGGTCGTGAATACGGAACGTTATACGACAGATCAAATGAAAAGAGAGAGTTTGGCTCTCAATTAGAAGTTATATTTAATTCATTATGTAATTGAAGAGCATCCTTAAAACCTTGCAAGTAGATTTCACGTTCTAGGATTGTTTGAACTGAGAGGTCTGCATCATCGTAAAGAAATAGAGTTTTATGCATATCCTGAGGTATAAGTTCATGTAACTGTTTGAAGTAAAGATTTCGATCAGATGAGAATTGATTATAGATGGTGTTGTTCTTGAGAAGATCGCTATATAAGGCTTCAATTCGATTACGAATCAACGAATCAAGTAAGACTTCTAAAGAATTGTACATAAATGATCACCGTCCGTTATATTTTATTTTACGAACAAAAATTTAACTTGTTGAATATTATTTTATCATAATGAAAATTGTAGTCAAGACATATCAAAGATATTTTTGATTAGGGAAATATATTTTCATATAATTAAAGAAAAATTTAATTCGGATATGAAGGAGTACCAGATGATAAGTTATAAACCATTTCAAAAATTATTGATTGACAGGGAGATTAAGAAACAAGATTTATTAAAAATGACGGGGATTTCATCGGCAACGATGGCAAAGCTCAACACGAATGAGTATGTATCTTTAGAAGTAATTGATAAATTATGTACGGCATTAGAATGCCAACCTGGAGATTTACTGGAGCATATAGCAGATTAATGATGGGATAATAATGTCCGGCTGGTTACTCAGAGATGAGAATCCGTCGTATAACAACATATTTAAGCTGCGGTTCCTGTCGGAGCCTTAGTCTGCAGATGAATTTCAAAGAGGAATTTCAGCAGACAACCCCTTTGGGGTTCATGAATCAGGAATGTATATATGAAACCGGTGTAAAACCATTATCAGATTAAGGAGATAACCCTATTATGATTTTGAAAGAACCTGAGAGTATTCTATATGAAATACTTGAAGATATAAAAACTACTTTCGGGATAAGTATATTTGATGCAGAACCGATATCTTTTGGCTCACTTTCGTTCACTTAAGGTGGTGGGACGTCGTGAACATGGAAACCTGTGCGAAGTCATTTTAGAAAGATGGGGATTAAATGTACAAATATAATTCAAGAAATTCATTAATCATTATCCTTCATGAAATATATGGAATAAACGATCATATAAAATCATTTAGTGACGTAATGATCAAAGAAGGATTTGATGTCCTAATTCCAAATCTATTACATCGAGAATTCTATTCTTATGACAAAGAAGATGAAGCGTATGCCTATTTCATGAACGAAGTTGGATTTACCAAATCATTAGGTGAAGTAGAACAAATAATAGATACAAATAGAACGAAGTTTGAACAGATTTATATTGTTGGATTTAGCATCGGAGCAACAATTGCATGGATGTGTAGTGAGTATGTGGTTGAAGGAATTATTGGATTTTATGGATCGAGAATTAGAAATTATGTAGAAATAGAATCAAGATGTCCAACCTTATTATTTTTTCCAGTGTGTGAGAAATCATTTAATGTACTTGAATTGGAAAACAAAATAAATAATAAGAAGAACGTTACTGTAGAAATTATTGAAGCTGAACATGGATTTATGAATCCATACTACAGAACCTATAACCGCAAAGAGTACATGGAATGTACAAATAAAAGCATAGAATTTTTTAAGCGAATCGAAGAAGGCACATTAATCAGATAACCACGTATTCACGCCTCGGGCGATTTGGCCCTCGGTCCGCCCGAGGCATTTCTAGGAAGTGATCTAGGCGGACAACCCTACGAACCTAACCCCGTCGAGGCTGGCCCTGGGCCTTAAGTTTCTCGGGTTCGTGAATACGAGAGACGTTATCTGAAACCGGCAGATTGAAGGGAGAAAACATGATACTTGGGTTGTATGAAGCACATTTACCAGTGAGCGACTTACATCAATCAATCGAATTTTATTCTAAATTAGGATTAGAGCTGGCCTGAAGAGATGAAGATACAGCTTTCTTCTGGATTGAAAAAGAAAAGAGTTGGGTGGGTCTATGGCAGGGCGAAGAGTATATCACTTCTTATCATCCATCATTAAGGCATATAGCATTTCGAGTTAGTTATGAAGATCTTAGGGACAGTGTGAAATGGCTTCAAACTATTGAAATAGAGCCTGTCCCATTTGGAAAAAGAGATTCAATCAATCCATTTGTCAGGCCTAATCAGGGGAATGCTTAATTAAATTATAAAGATTAGATAAACTATTAGTTAAGGACGGTGATTTCAATGAGTAGCTTGTTACTAACCTCTTGTGGTTTTTATACTGAAGATATTAAAAATCAATTTCTGGATTTTATTGATGGAGATATTTCTCAATTAAAAGTCTCAATTATTACAACAGCATCCCCTAGAAAAGAAACTAATAGATATGCACAAAGAGCAATGCAAGAGTTTAAGGACATGGGATTTCAGCATATCAATTTTGTAGATATTGAATTTGATGACCCGCAAATTCTCTTACATAGAGATGTTATATATATTAATGGTGGAAATCCATTTACACTATTGTATTACGCTAAAAAAAGTGGTGCTGATGAAATTATCAGAACACTGGCCGCACAGAATGTAATTATAGTCGGAGTAAGTGCAGGAACGTTATTACTGGGGCCGAATATTAACATTGTCGATTTCTTTACTCCTCAGATGAACACAATGAATTTAACGGATTTTAAGGCATTAGGTGTAACCGACAAGCTTATTTTTCCTCACTATGATCGAGAGGACATATTTAAAGATAGTACTAATAAAACAATTGAAGAGAGAATAGTAGAATTTGAATTCAATGAGAACTGTAAGGTGACAAGGCTTAAAGATGAAGAATATATCTCAATCTTAATGAACCAAGCACATTGAAAGTGTAAATTCATCGAAAGTAGCTCGAAGAAGCCCCTGAAATTTGCTAACACCGTATTCACGCTGCTGGGCTACGCCACTTGGTCTGCCAGTGGGATTTCGAGGAAGTAGTATCCAGCAGACAACTCCTGCGAGGCTAAGTCCGTCGGCCCCGGCAGCTTCGCTGCCTTAAGCCTCTCGGGTTCGTGAATACAACAACGTTAGCCGAAAGAAGTTCTTTATTTTAGGAGGAGTCTATATGATATTAGAAAAAGTTATAAATAGAATTGCAATACAAAGTGAATATAAGGATTTGGTTGATAAGTATATAGATCATATACTTAACGAATTTAAAGGTAAGATTCATAGCATTTATATGTGTGGCTCGATTCCAAAAGGAACAGCTAAACCTTTTAAGTCAGATGCAGACTTTACTATTGTATGTGTCAATCCCAAAGATATTGATTACGAAAGATTGTCAAATATCAAAGACAGGCTTTTGGAAGAATATCCAGTCGTAACTAAGATTGATACGACCATTTGCTCGATGGACGATGTATTAAGCAAACCGAATGAGTGGGGTTTTTGGGTTAAGGTCATTTGTGTTTGCATGTATGGTCATGACGTTGGTGAAGAAGTACCACCGATCATTATTTCTCCAGAGTTCATTTTAGACTTAAATACAGAGACCAAGGAGGAAGTAGATCGTATACATCGTTTACTTTCTAATGCTAGTGATCACACAATTAAAACTAGATATGTTAAAGGTTATTCTAAGAGATTAATTCGTGCATTATACTCTTTGGTTTTAATAGATACAGGTGTATGGCAAGATGACATGATTAAGATGAAGAATGCCATATTGGACTATTGCGATATTGACTCCGCTTTAGTTGATTATCTGTATGCTTGTTACTTGGATAGTAATGTACTTGTTGAAGAGTTTCTGGCAATTGCAGATGAAGTATATAGCTATTTTGAGAACGCCTTAAATACAATGGCTGCTTCCAGAACTTCCTTTGGCTAACAACACATGGACTTGTAATGACTTTGATGATGAATTATTTTGATTCAAGTTACGGTTTGAATTTTTTAGTTCAATTAAAGAAACCAGATATTTATAAATTACATTTTGAGAACTTTGAATTAAAAGACGTAATAAGACTGTGGAATGAATAGAGATATTGTCAGGGAAACGATAGCAACCGGACACATTTTTATATAATTACCGAGATATGGAAAGGAAGAAGCATATGAATATTAGAACAATCAATGCGAATGGAATAGAGATTGCCTACGTCACTAGTAATGACAAGTTAATCGTCGATGTTCAGTCGGCTTTAGATCTTCTGGCGACGGTCAGTTATCAAGCGAATAGTAATCGTATTATTATAAACAAGTCCGAAGTATGTGATGAATTCTTTGATTTGAAAACACGTCTTGCCGGAGAAGTCCTTCAAAAGTTCATTAACTACCAGACCAAGATTGCAATCATTGGTGATTTCTCGGGTTATTCAAGTAAGAGTCTCAAGGATTTTATATATGAAAGCAATAATGGAAAAG
The DNA here is from genome assembly GCF_058313655.1 of Paenibacillus sp. Negev47. Taxonomy (NCBI): domain Bacteria; kingdom Bacillati; phylum Bacillota; class Bacilli; order Caryophanales; family Paenibacillaceae; genus Paenibacillus; species Paenibacillus sp. Negev47. The sequence goes on along the minus strand of NZ_CM177754.1, from coordinate 4,185,192 downwards.
ATATATTCTTCCTGCCCGATGAAGATCAGGCTATTGAGAAACTGAGCAAGGCTTAAGCAAATTTACTCGATATATTCTGAAAGCGTTCTTAAAATGATTTCGGATCATGAACGATTAAAACAAAGGGAGGTAAAGGGATGAGTTATAAAGCTATTCTCAAAGACCAGTTAAACGCCTGCTACCACGATAAGAGCTGGTTTATTCCGCTTCATGATATTTTAATAGACCTCAATGCTGTTGAGGCCGCTTATGTAAAGAATGAGGGGGAGCATTCCATTTGGGCGATCGTCAATCATCTTATTTTTTGGAATGAGAAGTGGCTCGAGAGATATAATGCCGAACAGATCTGCGGGCAGGATTCCACTAATAATGATGATACATTTCACGTAGATCCGTCTAAAATTAATGATTTGGAATGGAAAAAGGCATTACATAGACTGGAAACCGTCTTTAGTGATTGGAACAGGGCGCTCGAGGATAACGAAGAACACAAATTGGTCCAAGAAATCCCTTCCTATTTCAACGCGCCATGGTGGGGAGTTGTATCCAATCTATGTATTCATAACGCTTATCATATTGGCCAGATCATGCTGCTCAAAAAATCAATGAAACATCCGTAGCAACCGCAGTGATACTTTTATTAAACATAACCTCTGTAAAAGGAAGTGATGACGATGGAAAAAGGCGGAATTATTTTTTTGAACGGTGTAACCAGCTCTGGTAAAACTTCATAGTAGAAGCGATGCAAACGTATTAAATCGGAGATAAACATCTCCAAACGGATTACTGGAAGTATCTGAGTGAAGCCATCATCATGATGTATCACACGGCAAAGTTATTTTCCGATAGCGGGAAGCATGTTCTGATCGATGGCGTCGATTATGCTTTGGAATGGATGAATCGGACCGACGAGAACATATAGAGCAGTGAATCATTTCAAAAAAAGAAGGGGGAAATGCAATCATGACTAAAGAGATTGAACATTTGCTTCAAACTTTTGAAGAATGGGCGTTGTTTGTCAGAACGTTGACTCATCTCGAAGAGAAGATATGGAATTCAAGCATGGAAGAAGGGAAGTGGACGATAAAATCCATCGTCAGCCATATGATGTTATGGGATCGATATTTTTACAAGGAAGCGATTGAGAAGATTGCTCTGAAGCAGACAGTTACGTTGAAACATATGAATTTTGAAGAGTTTAATCGCAAAGCTATTGAGTACGGGAACCGCACAGAGACGTCCGAAATTGTAAATAAGGCTATCACATACCGCCATAAAATTATGAATGACATTCGAGGGTTATCAGAAGAGCAGCTTCATCAGACGTATTTGGACGCAGAGGGGAACGTATTTTATATTCCCCAATATCTTAAAGATTTTATATGGCATGACCAGCATCATATGGAACCGTTGAAGAAATATCTTGCCAACCTTGAAGCGTAAATGATTTAGCCGGCAGGGGGCGGTACGGAATGCAGCATGTGGCGTAATTTGAATATAATACGTATCCCAAACCAGGGAGGGATTGTAGTGAGTACTCATACGATTGAATTAACTCAAGAAAGTCTGATCGGTTCATTTACCAATGAGGTAACTCCCATTTTGAGCGTGAAATCTGGTGACTCCATTCGTTTTCAGACGCTGGATGCGGGCTGGGGAACGGGTGTGAGTTATACGGAACGCATGAATCCTTTTGATCGACAAGGTGAAAAAGATGGAGGTCATGCATTAATCGGTCCGATCTATATCGATGAGGCGAAGCAAGGGCAGACGTTGGAGATTGTTTTCAATGAGATCGTACCCGGGAGTTACGGGTTTACTTCCGCCGGCGGATATCCGAACTGGCAGAACCCAAAGTTACATCTAACAGAGGTTGAAGAACTGTCGCTGAATTGGACACTTGATCGCCAAACGATGAGTGGAACCTGTGAAATAAACGGAACATCCTTCACTGTATCTCTGGCGCCGTTCATGGGTGTAGTGGGCATGCCGCCAGAGTCGGGAGGAATTCATACGACCAGGTGTGCATGCTTTCCTTCCACATGATGCTATGCTTTTAGGTAATTTGAGGCCTGTTTTACGTCGTATTAGATGAACTTGGGGGTCGATAAAATGAAAGGCAGACCACAGATCGTTTTAGATATTGCAGGTGTATTGTTAAGCAATATGTCACTTACATGTTGGGACGATATGGCTCAGGAATATGATCTATCTACAGATGCATTAAAAGAGCATTTCAAAGGAATTAAAAGAGGGCTTTGGATGGGAAGCATGAAAGAAGAACAATTTTGGGAATGGTTAATGGGAATGTATCCTACAATCTCAACAAACAGAGCTAAGGAAATAATATTAAATGCAATAGTTCCGTTACCAGTTACTCAATATCTTGAACGATGGAGTGAGTCCGCCGATATCCATCTGCTCAGCAATCATTGTAAGGAATGGATAGAGCCGAATCTGAGCCGTTTAAGCTCATTTACCAAAAGTGTAACCATCTCTAATCAAGTGGGTTTATGCAAACCTGATATTGAGATATACAAACGGGTTGACTCCTTTTTGCCTGTTGGAGTAGAGGTTTTATTTATAGATGATCAAGAGAAAAATTTGAAATCTGCAAAAAATCTTGGGTGGGAGACATTACTTGCAGATGAACACTGTAATTGGATAAATGAAGTTGAGTCGAGGTTGTTCATTAATGAAAAACAAATATAATTCACAATTACGAACTACACACCGAACTGCTTAAGATGATGATCTAAATGTTTATAGATGCCTATACCCCATTGCTCAGGAGTTAATCTTCCGAAAAAAGGATGAGGGTGAGAAGAGCATTTTTCTGGACCACCACGTTGGAAAGTTGCAATCTTTTGTTTCAGTTTCTCTTTCTCTACCACAAACTCTCTGTTGTCTTCTATGATAATTGTTGGAATGGTCGACATATTGTGTGGTAATGGCTTTTCATTATAAAACATCGATTTGGCAAACCTTCCAACGAGCCTCCCCAGCAATCCTCTAGGTGGAAAAGCATTCCCCATGGGAATGTCTTGAAATGCTGAGCAGTGAGCCAGCATTTGAGCGACCTGCATGACTCCCCATTCAGGTTTGGAATTTGCATTGAGTTGATCAATGCGCTCCACGATTTCCGCAGTATGCGTTGTATTGAAGATACTTTTCATAAGAACACCCCAATCATCATTTTGGAAAACGAACATGATAATATGGGTATTTTAACTAATTTGAATCAATTTAACAATGGATAGATTTGTTGTTTCTCCAGTTAACCAATGAAAGTTTCAAACTAAGGCTTTGCTGTATGTTCTTTAGGAGTAGTGATTTACAGCGAGTTATGGCAAAAAAATAGAAAGGAGGAACGGCCCAAGTGATTTACGATATCTTATTACAAAAATTCAATAATATAAAAATAGTTAAACTTACAGGCGGCTATACCAACACCACACTTTTACTTGAAGGTTCCAATCCATTAGTCATTGCAAAAGTATATAGTAATAAAAATATAGATGCGAGGACAGAAGTTAGTTGTCTAACCTTTTTAGACAGTGCTGGAATGACTCCTCGAGTTCATGATTATTTTGAAGAAAACGAATTACTATTCGTCATCATGGATTACGTTCCTGGGCTTAATGGTCAATGGCTTCTAGAACAAGGGGACCTAGATCAACGGAGAACAATATTTGAGCGACTTGGAACATTTCTGGCCAGAGACGTACATTCTCTTAAGCGGGGTAACTATGAAGTGGATCTGCCGCTTATGAACCTGTTTGATCCCAAAGCTGATGAGTACGATCTTGTTCCTGACCATTTGAAGAAATCGGTCGAACATGTTCTTAGTGTATCGGGTACAGGAAAATCAACCTTAATTCATGGAGATTATGGGCCACATAATGTAATTATCTCAAATGATTCGATGCACATTATTGATTGGGAATGGGCAGCATGGGGCCATCCCTTGTATGATGTTGCATGGGTCATATGGTTTGTGAATCTTCATTATCCGCACTTCGCTAAGGAACTGACAGAAGTTTTCTTGAACGCGTATAAACCACATTCAGATGTTCCAATAACAAGCGATTTAATCAAGGCTTATTCAACATCCAAAGTGATACATATATTAAATCGAATCAAGTACGCAAATGCAGATGTAAAGGCGGAATGGCTACGGAGGTTGGAATGGACGCTACAGACTCGTTTTGTATAAAACGTGTTTAGTACAATGAATGTTGTTCGAAACTACATTCGTGAAATGAATTTAAGAAACAGAGCGTTGGATGAAGCTCATAATTATGATGATACAAGAGAACAGAAGTAGTATATGATATAACATAAAAAGGAAGGGGCAGATATACATGATTACATTTCAATATTTTGAACCAAAAGATTTTGATCAACTGATTGAATGGAGTGGGGACGAAGCGTTTCTGCTCCAGTGGGCCGGGCCTGGATTCCATTATCCACTTTCCAGGGAGCAACTATCGGATTATTTGCATGGTGCGAATGATAAGAACACTTCGAATAAGTTCATATATAAAGTGATGGATGAATTGACTCAGGAGATTGTGGGCCATATTGCTCTCGGCGGTATCGATCGATATAATCGTTCAGGGCGCATTGGTAAGGTGCTCGTTGGCAAGACATATCAGGGTAAAGGCTATGGGAAGCAAATGATCGATGAGGCACTTCGAATTGGATTTGAAGAGGAAGAATTGCATCGGATCAGTTTGGGCGTTTTTGATTTCAATGTCTCAGCCATCCGGTGTTATGAAAAAGCGGGCTTCGTGCGAGAAGGACTTACTCGCGATGCCAGAAGATATGAAGATACATTCTGGAATCTAATCGAGATGAGCATTTTAGAAGATGAATGGAAAAGAATAAATGCCACCTAATGCACCTAAGGAGCATAACCTTGTGAGTAGAAGCTTGATTCCATGGTTGTGCTCTTTTGTAACATTCAGATTGGTGGATAGGATTTCTTATTGATAGACTGATTATAAAAATTACTAGAAAGAATGAGAATTAGATATGAACCAGTTGGAAAAGTGCGGTGATACGATCTAGTAAAGGGAGTGATGAAATGATCATTATGATTAACGGAGCATTTGGTTCCGGAAAAACTTCGGCAGCAGAAGCGCTTCAGCCTTTCATTGCAAACAGTATGATCTATGATCCTGAAGAAATTGGTTATATGCTCAGAAAACTTCTCCCGGAGAATTGTAGAGAGGAGAGGGAACGGACAGATGATTTCCAAGATATCGAACTATGGAGAGTTCTAACGGTAAAGACGGCTAAAGAAGTAAAGCAGAAATACAACAAACACTTAATCATCCCCATGACCATCTATAAAGAAGAAAACTTTCATTACATCTATAACGGGCTGAAAGAGATCGATCAGGACATTCATCATTTTTGTCTAATGGCTACAGAGGAGACAATTTATCATCGTTTGGCTAAACGTGGAGATGAATTTGGAGGCTGGCAGTATCAACAAGCACCAAAGTGTATTGAGGCTTTCAAGGATGATAAATTTCAAACCCGCATTGTTACCGATCATCTGGAGACCCGTGAAATCATAGATATCATATGGAAGAAGATCCTATTCAAATAACTACCATTCGGTTTTAATAGGAGGGTTTTATGATGATGATTGTACATTATGATGTTGAGCCTAATAAAGAAGGGAGATTTTCGCTACCTCCTGATTTAGAGAAAATGCGGTGAGTTCGGATTTCTTAGATAGATGCTGGTATTGTTGAAGAAAATGAACAGAAGAGGATGGATGGTAATTTATGATAGTGACTTTTGAAGAGGTACCGAGCAGCACCTCCCTGAAATTAGAACTATTTATAACTACTATGTATTGAATACAACGATTTCGTTTCATACGGAAGAATTAGATCTTGATCAGATTAAAACCTCTGTCATGAACAAGGATACGCGTTATAAAACTTATATAATCCTTGAAAATAATCAAATGATGGGATAATCATTATTTGATAGAAAACTGGATATTGGAAGTTTCCAAAAATTATTGTGATGGATTGTTGGAGGGGTAACGATGTCTCGTATTTATGGAGAAAGAATTGTGTTAAGAGAATATCAGGATCCTGATTTGGAGTACATAAAACAATGGGTGAACGATCCGGAAATTACAGGGACTTTATCAGATAATTTTTTGTATCCTCATTCGAGTTATGAAACGGAAACCTTTTTCAGGACAATGGTTGAAGGCAAGTCTTCAAATAAAAGTTTTATTATCGGATTAAATGATTCGCTAGATTATATAGGTCAGATTGATCTGTACAAAATTGATTGGAAAAACCGCTTTGCATCTTTAGCAGTTGTAATAGGGAGAAAAGAATTTTTAGGTAAAGGTTATGGGAGTGAAGCAATCCTTGTACTACAGAAGTTTGTCTTCGAAGAGCTAAATTTAAATAGATTAGAACTTGAGGTGTACGAGTATAATGAGATTGCTTACAAGTGTTATTTAAAATGTGGCTTTAAAGAAGAAGGAAGATACAGAAAGAAGATATATAAAATGGGGAAATATTGGGATGGTGTTTGCATGAGTATCTTAAAAACTGAATATGAGCAGTCATAGTCTCAGGAGACATCTCATTAGCTTTATTCAGGCAAAAATCAAAAGATAATTGTACTAATATTTAGGCATAAGAAGGGTGAACAAATGAACAGAGGCATACATTTTAAGATTCCAAATACCTACGGTAGCTTTCTTGGGGAGATTTTAAAACCAATGGAAGTATCTAATTTTGATTGGATTATTCGTGAGGAGGAGTCATATTTCGTTGTTGGTGATACGTTAGGGGATAGTCTTTTTCCAGAAATGATTATTGGTATGAATCGAGAGGAATTACAAAAGCTTATTGATAACTACAAGTATTATTTAATATTTGCGAATTTAAAGGCATATCCCAAGGGCGCACAAATAACAGATGTAATCACCTATGAAGATTATATGATGAGTGACTGTCAGATGGTTCTTCTCGTAATTGATAGTATCTACGTCACGGTTTATTGTAAAGATCTAGAAAAAATTGAGGGATTATATGATCACATAAAAAGACAAAGGTTTCAATCTCTCGAATATATAACGGATGAGAATGATACGAGGACTAAACTGTCTGTCTGGTGATAAAGGTGCATGGGATTAACTGCTAAGGTTAGATAGACCCTCCCATGCTTTCGTAGTACAATTATGTAAGTAATTGGAATGCTTAAGTTTTATAGTAACTATATAGAGGAGCGGAATACATTGTCATTACATATGTTCTTAGGAATTGGCCTTGCTTTATCATTATTATTCCCCACAAATTCAGTTAATGCACCCTCGTCCGTTCAACTCATCCATTCTACCAATCATAGTAGTTATGCTTCTTATGAAAAGACCTTTACAATGGACCCTGATAACGGTGAAGATGCGCATCTGTGGATTGAAAATACCAGTAAGAGCAATCTTTATATGAAAATCACCGTGGGCAATAATACTCCGCTTGAAGTTCCGATTGATAAAGGAACTCAAAAAAAAGTGAATTTGGCTGTAGGGAGAACAACAGACTTCAAAGTTTATGTTTTCAGCAGTACAGGACATAAAGTTGATCTAACGATCAGTGCACGGCAATTTTGAATGAAAATTTTATTTGTGAATACGATTACATTGTATGAGGGAGGAATTTCACTTTGTCTGATTATTATTGGGATGACCAAATTGATTATCTGAAGAATACACGGTGGCTGTACTATAACGATGATTATCTTGAGTTTTTGGTTCAACGTGTATGGAAGGTTGAAAAGTCAGTAGATATTATCGACTATGGATGTGGATGTGGGAATACGATACCCTTGGACAATACGAAGAGATTGAAAAAAAGATAAAGTCAGATACAGAACACGTAAAGCGAGTTCAAGCGCGTTTTGATCAGATTGGAAGACATCGGTATAAAGAAGTATTTCGAGAAGACATTAGGCAGGCGTTTTTCACATCGACAGTTGATCGCGAACAAACGATTTTGAAGTGAAGTGAATGCATAAGGAGCTGAAGGAATGATGGAGACAGAAAGACTCATATTTCGGAAATATACTAAAAATGATTTTGATTTACTTTTTGAGATGACAAGTGAGCCGAATATGATGAAGTTTATAAGACATGGAGGACCCTGGACGAAGGAAGAAACCATGCAAAGTCTGGAAAAGTTCATCAACTGGAATAAAGATAATAAGGGGCTGTTCCTCGCATTCAATAAAGAGGATAACAAGTTAATTGGAACCTCTGGACTGATTCCTCAAACCATTGAAGGCGCTGATGAGCTTGAAGTTGGTTACTGGGTTGTCGAGCAATACTGGGGAATGGGTTACGGATACGAACAAGCAAAAGCATGGAAAGAATACGGCATAGATCACTTGAAACAGAGACGATTGATATCGTTAATTCAACATGGCAATGTGGGTTCTATGAAAGTCGCGCAAAAGAATGGCATGAAACACGAGAAGGATGTAGACATCATAGGGAAAAATGTAGCTGTATACTCGATGGAGGTAAAGTAGATATGACTTTATTTCCTGAACTAGAAACTAAAAGATTGCTGCTAAGAGAGATTAGACAGAGTGATTCCCAAGACATATTTCATATTTTTTCTTCAGATGAAGTTACAAAGTTTTACGATGTAGAAAGTTTTACGAATACTAAACAAGCAGAAGATCTCATACAAAGATGGAATGAACGATTCGAAAATGGTCAGGTTCTCCGCTGGGGGATTGCTTTGAAGTCGGACGGTAGAGTTATTGGAACATGCGGATTTCATGGTTGGATGAAACAACATCATAAAGCTGTGTTGGGATATGAGTTAGCACCGGAGTTTTGGCGGCAGGGTTACATGACCGAGGTCACTCAGAAAATCGTTGAATACGGATTTGAGAACCTTGAATTAAACAGGATTGAAGCCTTTGTGGAGCCAGAAAACGCGGGATCAAGAACGTTGCTTGAGAAAATTGGCTTCAGTGAAGAAGGCATATTGAAAGAAAATTATTATTGGAAAAATCGATTTGTTGATAATGTCATCTATGCATTTTTGAAGAAAGATAAGCTAACAGACTAATGAACAAAGACGACAGGGGCGCCAGGAGAGTGTATGAGAATTCGAATTATTGGATCTTGTGGAAGTGGGAAATCAACATTAGCCAAAGAATTATCTGATAAATATGGTATTCCTTCTTATGAATTAGACAATCTCATATGGGACAGAAGCGCCGAAAATCTGAGATATCCTGAACGTGTCAGGGATGACTCCATCCAATCTATCGTCAGTTCAGATGCCTGGATCATAGAAGGAGTGCAGTACAAAGATTGGACTTTAAAATCCATACAAGAAGCCGATTTGGTTTTTGTATTAAATCCAAATGTTTTCATCAGAGATTATCGAATTATAAAGAGATTTGTATTATCCAGATTGGGTTTGCGACCTTGGAATTACAAGCAGTCATTCAAGAACGTATGCAAGATGATTGTGAGGTGGAACCATCAATATAATATGGAAGCAGCCATAGATATGATTAACAAAAACAGAAAGATAGCAATGATCACTAAAAATAAAAAACAAGTTATTCAGTTAATTGAACATTATTTGGAAGTGGTTGTGAATGAGAGTGAAAAAGAACGTTATGGGTAATCAAGGATTACCGAAAGAGGAGATATAGTAGGAGTTATAAAAATTCAACCAGTTACACGAGAGAAGGCTTAAACATTGAATAGCATGAATCATGAAGATGAATTACAAATCGTATTTGATGATAATGAAGAAGACTATAAAAAAGTTTGTAATAACTTATATAACTATAATCTTAAAGAAACTAATGGGTTGTTAACTAAACCCGGAAAAACTATTAATTTGTTTTTGAGAGATAAGACAGGTGAGGCAGTCGGTGGGATTTTTTGTGCTACATATTGCGAGACATTATATATCGACAACTTTTGGATAGATGAAGAACACAGAAAGAAAGGGTATGGAAAATCTTTAATTATGCAAGCAGAAAGCATGGCTTCTGAATCAGGATGCAAGCTTTCACACACGAGTACATTTTCTTATCAATCTCCGGAATTCTATCAAAATATGGGCTATAACGTGTTTGGAATAATTGATAAATATCCTGATGGAATCATTCAATATTTTTTGAAGAAAGTATTGTAATATTGGGGGAATAACCTTATTGAAGCTTTAAATCACAGGTGATTAAGCATCTATTAACGATTTCCATTGGTATCAGGATACGCAAGGGATTGACGTCGGTGGTTTTGGTTTGCGAATGAAGATCGAAGATATGTTGAAGTTTGGGGTTTTATACGAACAGCATGGAGTGTGGCGGAAGAGAGCAATACATATTTGTTAACCAAAAACGAGGGTTGGTTGCGGTAATTACAACGATTATATCCGATGACAGCTTGCTACCACTTCAGTGGTTTGAAAATTATATATTGAAAGAATAGTTGTTTATGGGAGAGATAACATGAGCCACTGGTTTGATCTAGATGAAATTGATCCAGAGTTAATCAAATTTGCAGTTATGATGGCGAAATACAACAATAAATTCATCATCATCAAAAATAGGAAAAGAGGAGGTTGGGAGATCCCAGGAGGCAACAAAGAAATAGGGGAAACCATTCTACACACTGCGAGTCGAGAACTCTATGAAGAGACAGGCGCAGTGCGTTTTGAATTAACACCTTATGGAGTATATGAATGGAATGGGAGTTTTGGTATGGTCTTTTATGCTGAGGTTAAATTGCTGGAGAGCTTACCGGAGTCTGAAATTGATGAAATAAAGCTTGTGGATGTATTACCTGAAGGCATGAACTTCGGAGATATGTTTTACCATTTCTCGGACAGATGGGATGGACTTGAGAATCATGAGCTTGAGAAATACACCATCGAAGTAAATCATTCGAAGGAGTTACCTGTAATTAAAATAAGCTACAATAGCCGTTCCAATGGATATGTCAAAATTAATTGAAGAGAACAAGATTGAAAGGAGGACCAGCAACGACCATGATAACGTATAGAACTTTGACCATTGAAGATGTAAACCATTTGCAGGAAATAGATCGCTCGGAACATATTGATCTCATATATGAAATGAGAGAGAACGGATTGGTTGAGCTAGAACAAGATCATGAGTGTTCAAACTGGGATGCAAAGCTTTTGGAAGAGATTCAAACTCGGTATGTCTATGAACTAGAACAAGGCGGCATGGCATATGGCGCTTTTGCTGGGGATCAATTAATCGGATTTGGAGTACTGGCACATCAATACCGAGGGAAAGAATGTAATCAATTACAGATTGACTTGATGTATGTCTCGCGCTCCTACAGAAGACAAGGTATTGGAAAACATATTCTGAGCCAGTTAAGTGAAGAGGCTAAGAAACGTGGAGCACTGTATCTGTATATTTCCTCCACAGAGACGAGATCGGCGGTATCCTTTTACAGAAGCCAGGGTAGTCAGATTGCAAAAGAGATTGATCAAGAACTCTATGACAAAGAGCCTAAAGATATACATATGATAAAGGAGCTGGGCACATGACAACGGTTGGTATACTCGGAACCATTCATAATCCAGAACTGAGGGAGCAATATCATTGTTCTCTTTCACTTTACAAGGATGTGATTCATGAGTTTAAGCCGGATATTATTTGCGGTGAAGTTCATCCACAGAGCTGGTTGAGGTATCTGGAGGACAAAAATGATAGAGGATACTGGTGGAGCTGATCACAATTACATCTTCCAAGAAGAGCTGATGAAAGAACCCGTTGAATTGCTGTATCCATTACGGTGAAGGAACCGTTGTAGAATTACAAATGAAACTTATTATTTAAGGAGCATTTCATGCGCAAAAAAATACGGAAGATACTCAAGTGCAGCATATTCAGTATGATTTTAATGGTTATAGTAGCTCTGATATTTCCTACATGGACACCCAAAATTAAAGGTGAGAACAGCATCAGCATGTTAGAGCAGGTCGAAATTAACGGTGCAGGACATGAAGTCATGATTAGGGGAGTTGACCGGAGTAACCCTATCCTGATTTTTGTGCATGGTGGGCCTGGATGCTCTGAGATTCCTTACGTTAGGAAGTATCAACAGGAGCTTGAACAAAACTTCACTGTTGTGCATTATGATCAACGTGGGAGCGGAAAGTCCTATCACTTTTCTGAAGATTACTCGAATCTGACGACAGATGTATTAGTAGATGATTTGTTAGCGTTAAGGGATTATGTATCTAAGGAGTTAAATCAAGAGAAGGTTATATTAATCGGTCATTCATTTGGTACATACATCGGGATGAAAGCTGCGGCTAAAGCACCTACTCAGTTTCACGCTTATATAGGCATTGGGCAGATGGCAAATACGCTTCAGAGTGAGCTAGAAAGCTTAGAGTACACGCTAGAACAAGCGAAACAAGCCGGTAATGCAGAGGACGTTAAGAAACTGGAGCTAGTTCGAGGCTCGATTGAGCAAGGAAAGGAACTTACGCCTAGAATTCTTGTGCAAAAGTACGGTGGTGCAGCCAGACTCATCCATGAAAATAGCGATTATATTTCAGGATTCCTTTTCAATCCCGAATATAATGGGCTGGATATGATTCGCTTTTATACAGGGGTTCTGAGTTTACAAGAAATCTTACTGAGAGAAGCATTGGATCAAAATTTACCCGAAATTGTTGATCATCTTGAGATTCCTACCTATTTTGTGATGGGTAAATATGATTATATGACCACTGCGAATGCAGCACGTGATTATTTCGACGGATTCGATGCACCGATCAAAGAATTCGTTGTATTCAACGAGTCGGCGCATTACCCACAGTTTGAGGAGAAAGAAAAATTCGCTGATTGGTTACAAGAGTTATTCTAAGATGCCTTGAGAGGAGCAGATCCTATTGTTAGGTCAATTCATTGAGCTTGAAGAAGAGAGTGATGAGCGTTATCGGTGCTACATTCTGCAAAATACAGTGCAGATATTTAAACATTCCATTCAGGATGAAGATTTAAACGACGTCCGAATATATGTGTCCACAGATATGCAACTAAATTCGATTGCTAATGAAATAGAGTCCTACGTTAAATGGTTTTCAACTTGTGAGACTGTATTTCGAGAATATTATGAGAATGAACTTCATGAAAAGGTACATAAGGATTGGTTTAATGAAATTGAAGTGTACCGTGTAGATATCACATTTAACAGTATAGCGGATTATGGAGCAACAATTGCTTGTGGAGACAATATCCTGCAAGCTCACATCATGATTGTTGATTTTGATAGAGAGCGAATCCAAGCAATCAACTTAAATGGTTAAATGGAGGTTTTTGTAATAAACAGTCAAAAATAAGGATAAAGATAGTGCTTTATTTTCCAAAAATGTGTTATTATGTTGTGGGTAGACGAATATTTCTTTTGTTTGATCGATAGAGAGGAGGGTGTGGATTCTCGTATCATTCAATCTGTATAAATAGATTAACCGCACTGCTTGATGAAAAAATAATAAGATAAGCGGAGGTATGGTTATGTTCAAAAAATGGAAGAAGTTTGGCATCAGTAGCTTGGCGCTTGTATTACTGGCTACGGTAGCCTTTACCGGATGGAGCGCTAAGGCGTCTGCAGCGGACGCTTCGCAAATTGTGGCTGAGATGGGTGCAGGATGGAATCTGGGCAATCAGCTGGAAGCAGCGGTGAACGGCACACCGAATGAAACTGCATGGGGCAATCCTACGGTGACTCCAGAGTTGATCAAAAAGGTGAAAGCAGCAGGCTTCAAGTCCATTCGTATTCCCGTTTCCTATTTGAATAACATTGGAAGCGCTCCCAATTATACAATCAATGCAGCATGGCTGAATCGAATTCAGCAAGTGGTGGATTATGCGTACAATGAAGGCCTGTATGTCATTATCAATATTCATGGCGATGGGTACAATTCAGTCCAAGGTGGATGGCTGCTCGTGAATGGTGGCAATCAGACGGCGATTAAGGAAAAGTATAAAAAGGTGTGGCAGCAGATTGCCACTAAGTTTAGCAACTACAATGACCGTCTTATTTTCGAATCCATGAACGAAGTATTCGATGGTAACTATGGTAACCCGAATTCTGCGTATTACGCTAATCTGAACGCCTATAATCAAATCTTCGTGGATACGGTTCGTCAGACTGGAGGGAACAACAGTGCCAGATGGTTGCTGATTCCGGGCTGGAACACCAATATTGACTTCACTGTTGGTAATTATGGCTTCGCGCTCCCGACAGATAATTTCAGATCCTCCGCCATTCCTAGCTCACAGAAGAGAATCATGATCTCAGCACACTATTACTCTCCATGGGATTTTGCAGGTGAGGAAAACGGTAATATCACGCAATGGGGGGCAACGGCTACGAATCCTTCCAAAAAATCTACTTGGGGACAAGAAGATTATCTGGAATCACAGTTCAAGTCCATGTATGATAAATTTGTGACTCAAGGCTATCCTGTAGTGATTGGTGAGTTCGGTTCCATTGATAAAACGTCCTACGATTCCAGCAACAATGTATATCGTGCTGCATATGCAAAAGCAGTTACAGAAAAAGCGAAGAAATACAAAATGGTTCCTGTTTATTGGGACAATGGACACAATGGTCAACATGGATTTGCATTATTTAACCGTTCGAACAATACTGTGACGCAGCAAAACATCATTAACGCCATCATGCAAGGTATGCAATAATTGACTGTTAAGCTTAATCCATGCAAACCGCGTATTCCTGTAAAAGGGACACGCGGTTTTTTGTGCAGCCTGAAATAATCCAATGAATATTTTTCCAATCAATTTTACATAAGCCATATACAGAATTCATTAAATGCCACAATACCTTTTATATACTTAATTTGCTTGATATAGCGGACTAAAAGGACTAGGTGGTAGACATAATGTTAAAAAAACGTGATTTGCAGGAATGCCATTCACTGTACAGCTTAATGATGGACCCCGCAGTTTTTCCTTACGTTCGTTATGCATGCCAATCGTATGAGGAATATCTATTCCTGACCAAACAATTGATGGCTGAAGAAGAACAAAAAACGGTGATTTCCCGAACGATTTTGAATGAAACTGGCCAGCCCATTGGTACGATTGATCTATATCACATCGAGTATCAAAGAGGATTCTTAGCTACATGGATTGGATCGCCGTATTTTGGGAATGGGTATAGCCAAAAAGCGAAATCAGCCTTCTTTGTTGAATTGTTTCTGGAACATGCGATTGAGACGGTATTTATGAAGATACGCAAGCAAAATGTAAGGTCCAGAAAAGCGGTAGAAAAACTGTCTTATGTGAAATTAGCTAATGATGTCTATCCCGATGTATACCAGTTGATCAATATCAAGGAGCAGATCTATGATCTATATCATGTAGAACGGTCCGCCTTTTTCGAAAATAGTATGGATCTGCACCATGAAGTGGCTACGTAACATATTGTGAGAGCAAACAACAGCGGCGTCAGTGATGACGTCGCTGTTTGCGGTGATGATATTAGAACAGGTCCCTTGATATAAAATGTAGGAATATGGAATAGAGAATCGAAAGACATTAAGTAGAGAAACTCATAAAATAGTGGACGGATCATGAAGGAGGCATGAAATGAATAATATCAACAAGATCTTGGGTGTAGTCCTCATGATTGGTAGTGTGTTTATTTCGACGATGGAGAGAATTGCTATAAGAGTATCCACCGCTATAGTAGAAGCAGGATATGCTTCAAGTGGGACCAACGTACCCCCGTTTGCTCAGACGAATGATAATCCTACAGGGTTACTCGTATATTTCATGTTTTTCGTAGGATTTATGTTATTGGTTGCAGGGTTTCCGGGAAGTTATAAGAAAAATCGTAATCATGCCCATACCAAAGAAGTTTAGCTTTAGGAGGGATGAGAGTGTCCGAACAGGAGCAAGAGTTCACGGGAGGTAATGTGAATCAGGTTGTCAGAATAGGCGAGACGGTTCGCCGGCATGCCCAACCGAATTCATATGTGCATGAACTGCTTTTACATCTCGAAAAAGTTGGTTATGACCATGCTCCTCGATTTCTCGGAACAGATGAACAGGGGAGAGAAGTACTCTCTTACCTTGAAGGAATCGTTCCAGGCAATGACTATCCTGATATAGAAGAGTATATGTGGTCAGACGAATCTTTGATGGGTGTCGCTAAACTGTTGAGAAGTTACCATGATGCGACCGTTGGATTTATAGCCACATCAGAGACAATGAACAAATATCCGGGCATAACTGAAGATGAAGTTGTATGTCATAATGATTTTGCGCCGTATAATGTGGTGTACAAGGACGGCCGTCCTCAAGGGATTATTGATTTTGATATGGCAGGTCCGGGTCCGCGCCTGTGGGATATCGCCTATGCCTTGTATACGTCCGTCCCACTCGCAGATTTCTCACCAAAGATGGATGGAAAGGGTGTTATGCCTTACTCTAGCCTGGCGCATGGATCTATTCGTAACGAACGCATTACATTATTTATGAGCACGTATGGACTGTGTGTGCCGGCAGACCTGAAGGAATGGGTTATATCGCGCATTCGTTTTATGTGTAAAACATTATCTGATCGTGCGGCTGCCGGGGAACATGCTTTTATGAAAATGATAGAAGAAGGTCATCTCGCACACTATCAGAAAGAGCTTATCTTTCTGGAAAAGCATTTTGATGACTGGACTTAATTAAGGAGTGATCCCTTCAATGTATAAACTTAAAACAACAATAACAGACCAAAGCGTTATTGAATTTATTGAACAGATCGAACATGCAAAAAAACAGGAAGACGCCTATCAATTATTGGACATCTTCACGGAGACGACAGGTTATGAAGCTAAAATGTGGGGACCGAGTATTATTGGATTCGGTGCGTACCATTACAAATATGAATCTGGTCACGAAGGGGATGCACCACTAGTGGGCTTCTCACCACGAAAGGCAAAGATCAGTTTGTATTTTGCCACAGGGGATAGCGAGCGGGGAGAACTGCTGAAAGACTTTGGAAAACATACAACAGGGAAAGCATGTGTGTACATCAACAAGGTCGCGGATATTCATGTAGATGTGTTGAAAGCACTAATCGTGCAGTCTGTTGAGTTCCTAAAAGAAACTTATCCGGATCAATAACTCTGCATGCTATCAACAAGTACTGAATCACTGGAGAAATAAACTGCTTCCCTCCATCACCATAAACGTTATAACGCTCAAACAGGCTGTCTTGAAGATCAAGACAACCTGTTTTTTGCTTGCAGTTCTCGTTCAGGAGTGAAGACACTTATACATATGACATATGTGATCCGTACTGTAAATATCCATCGTAAACGTTGATCAGTGCCAGAATCGGTATCCAAACCTAATGTGCTCAGAGTCCTCCTACCGTGTAGCTTCCCCGTACGCCCGAATCTCGATCAACTCCGCATACCTGCTGCCATTAGTGGCATCGATGATTACTCTTATCGTCTGCACATACACAGGTGTAGCCAAGGAATGGATGACTTTTCTTCTGCGGTTTTCCGATACGTTTATAATCTCGATCCACTCCCCAGACGGGGTCAATACTTCCACCCGATAATCGCGCACAAGTTCAGGCATGACGCGGAATGTCGTCTGATGGTGATGCAGATTAACCAGATCCTCGTTCACATCATCATTGAACGTCAAGTGCAGTTCAGCCAAGGTCTGTGGATCTTCCCACGTCAGTTGCACCCACTCGGGTCTGTCAGGCTGCATAGGTTGTGACATCCACTGCTGCGGGCCACCGAAAGGGCGATGGTAGCCGTTGATCGTGTTGTCCGCTGAATAGGCCGTGGTCTCAGAGAGGGTACGACAGCAGAATGGCTGACGTGCCAACCCTTGCATGGACCATAAGACGACAGGCTGATCCGTCGCGTGGTCCTCCAGATTTTTGGAAACATGGTTTTCTTCCGTTTTGAAGAAGATCAGCACCCCGCTGTGTGCTTCTATCGAATGGTAGAGTGAGACGGCTTTATTAGCGCGGATGATAATAAAAGCATTCTGCGGTTCTTCCGGTCTCCATTCGAGCGGAAGGTTCACCCACTGCGCGATTCCCGCCGTAACGTTAACGGTTGCCGTAACTTGTAACGAATGCGGGACGTAATTCTCCTTACGCCCCGTATCCCACAGCTCTACCGTCAGCTCGGTATCGCTGGATGCATCCAGCAGCAGCTCCAGGCCGCTGAGCATTGGATGCACAGGCAGCAGCAGGGCAACATCCGTACCCAGCGGGTACGTCTCGCCAGGCTGCTCCAGAGCGATGCCCGTCAGCGTGCTGGAGGCTGTAGCCTTGGCACGCCGGGCCAGATCCAGCTCATCGTGGCTGCGCACCCCGATGATAGATGCGTCCTGCCGCAGCAATGTCTGCTGCAGCACCGCAAGATGCCTCACGTGCAGCTCGCGCGGCGACACCCCCATGGCCGCGCAGAGCGCCGCGCCCGTACCGGCGGCTTCGCCGATGACCGCGCATGTCGCCATGACGCGGGTTGTGCCGAAGGCGACATGCGATGCGCTGATGTCGCGTCCGGCCATGAGCATATTCCGCACATTGGCGGAATATAACGAGCGGAACGGCACGTGATACACGCCATCGGCATGCATATGCTTCGAGCCGCTCGCTTCGGCGTACATGCCCTGCGGGGGATGCAGGTCAATGGACCAGCCGCCAAAGGCAACGGCATCCGGGAACTCCCGCTGGCTGATAATATCGTTCTGGGTGAGCACATAGTCACCCGTGAAGCGGCGGTACTCCCTTTTGCCAGGCAGCGAACCGATCCACTCCAGCGTCATCTGCTCTGCATCGAACTTGCCGGAGTTCTTGATATAGTCCCAGATTCCATAGATCACGGACCACAGTTCATCACGGATCAGCTCATTGTCATGAACAGTGTCATGTTCACCACCCCACTCAATCCACCAGTAATGACAACCGGAATCCCCGCTGCGAATGACCCGGCGAATCGGAATGCTGGTCTGTGTAATATCCTTTGCAAAAGAAGGCGGGATATAACGGACAGGCGCACCAGCATCCTTGGTATAGAAGAGAAGTGTACTGCCGAGCGTAATCTGATCGGCCACCTCAGGTGCCCATTCTTCACCATACTCGCTGCGGGCTTCCCGGCCGAGTGCGAATTTGGCACCAGCCAGAAAGCCAACAAGTCCATCGCCAGTACAGTCCAGATAGATCTGACTCTCAAATCGGATTTTGCGCTCTGAGCCCATCATCCACCCGGTAACAGAGGTAATCATACGTTCCTCTCCATCCCCAGTGGCCACGACTTCATGGACATCGGTATTCAGGTACAGACGGATGTTGGGTTCAGCTCGAACGGCTTCCAGAATGATTAAGTCCCAGAGATAGGGATTCCCCTCTGGATTACGATACTGATTCTCTACAAACAGTTCTCCCATGATGCCAGTTTCGCGGGCATAGCGGTTAATCCCGTGGGCGGTAGCGCCACAGACCCATACGCGTACTTCGCTGCTGGAATTGCCGCCGAGTACGGGGCGATTCTGTACCAGAGCGACCTGTTGGCCCAGTCGAGCCGCAGATATGGCCGCGCACACGCCAGCTAGCCCGCCTCCGATGACGGTGATATCCGGTTTAACGAGTTCGTTCATATGAACACCTCTCTCATTGAATATGGAGGAGCCTAAGCTCGTATTTCATATCTATAATTTCATATTAGTTCTATATATTTACTTTTCAAATACACTATATTATCATCGAGCATATACTTTATTTCATAACAAAGGCAGGTGTATCATGGACCTCCTTAATCACATCTACTGGAAGAAGAAAGCTGAGTTTGCCTTGGCTGAGGATATCTACGACGCTTGGGTGGTCTTTGCCGTTGAAGAGGGCGTATTTCGTTATGAGATCGGGGGACATACGGGAGAGGCGGGTTTTGCTGATCTGGTGTTGTGTCCGCCCCACGTTCCTTTTCGCAGAGAGACTGTAACTCCGCTGACGTTTCACTATATACAGTTCCGTTGTAACTCCGCAGAGGATGAGGATCTTCTGCCGCCGATCGGAAAATCCCTGATTAATGATACGAAGCGTCTGGCTTCAACGTATGCTTATCTACGACAGATGAGCGAGGACAATGATGAGGCTTCGGCAGGGTGGAAAACCCATCTGATGATGGATTTGTGGCAACTTTATCAATGGGAGCGCAGACAGAGTAGATTAATGGAGCGAAAGTTCACGGAAGACGCTCTGATGACTGAAGCGGCAGTTCTGCTCGAGGAATGGGCAGGAGAGGCGGTCAGTCTCCGAGCATTGGCCCAGCGTCTGGCGTTGAGTCCAGTTCAGCTTACCCGAAGGTTCCGGGAGGCTTTTCAAGAAACACCATCCGATTACCTGAAAGCGATCCGTCTCAAAAAGGCCAAAGCCTTGCTGGCGGACAGCCGTTTAACCCTAACGCAGATTGCGGAGAGATGTGGGTATGAAAACGGATTTTATCTGAGCCGCGTATTCTCGTCCACGGTGGGGATCAGCCCCTCAGAATACCGGAGACGGCATCAAGTATGACGAATAGAACATATCTGTGCACTTCTCTTGAATGCAGGCAACGGATATCACAAATCCATGCAAATCATTCGACTCCGGGTATAAATGGCAGGCAGGTGCTATAATGGGTTCATTAATTGTAGGGGAGCGAGCACTAAGGAATGAAGAAGCCAAACTGGAAAAGTTGGTTGCCACAGCGGCTCAGATACCGCCTGTTCGGCGCGTTTGTGGTGTTGATTCTCTTGCCGTTCAGTGCATTGAATGTCTACAATTATCAGCAGATTGAATCGCTGGTCGAGCAGAAAATCAGTGAGCAGAGTCATGAGCAGCTGGTACAGATGTACCGCTCTTTGGAGGACCAGATGAGCATCGCCTTCAAAACACTCATTTTTCTGGAACAGGATTCTGCGGTAAGAAGTGTGCTGACCTCCCCGGACAATCGTACGCCGCTTGAGAACAAGTCGTTGGTGGAAGAGAAGTTTAAGATGATCAACAACAGTTTCTTCCTATATAATCCTTCCGTGTACTTTACCTTGCTGGATTTTTATGATAGCGTTTACACTTCGTATTTGCCCGAGAAAGCACTGGCGTACGGCCCCTATTTGCAACAATTCAGCGAGCGTCTTGGGGAAATCACGATTTCAAAAGGTGGTGCGGATTCACACCCGCTTCAACCGGAAGAACTTTTTTATCGCTGGGATGCCCGAGATACTAACCATGTGCTGCGGGAGCTATCCTCCAGCCCGTACCTTTTGTCACTGTATGCCTACATGAAAGATAGCGGCGGCAAACGGTATGGACTGGCACGAATTAGCATCGATTATTCCTATTGGTTCCAGACCATGCTGAAGGATTCACAGAGTAGCCAGGAGTATTATCTTATTACAGGTAGTGGGGAGACCATTGCCCGTTCATCCAAAACTGCAGCCCTCTCCCCTGAGGTTACGGCTGAAATAGCTCTCCATCCGGCAGAGGCTTATCTAACCGATCCAGCTTCGGATACGCTGATTAACTACGTGTACATTGAATCACTGGACTGGTATATGGTGAATCGGATTCCGCTCTCGATTCTCTTTACAGAGATATCTGAACTGAAACAGCGTTATTTTCTGACCTTTTTTGGGTTCACAGGAGCATTCGTACTGATGGCTTTTATGATCTCCGCGACGTTCACGCGCCCTTTGTCGCATCTACAGAAACAGATGAAGGAGGTCGTCCGCAAAAACCTCAAGATTCGTATTCCTGAGGGCCACAGCCGTGGAGAAGTGCTGGAACTGACACGTACATTTAATACGATGCTGGACGATGCCAATCAGATGATTGCCAGACTCAAGACGGAGGAACGACAGAAGGAAGCGGTACATTTTCATATGCTCCTGGCTCAGATGAATCCGCACTTTCTCCTGAATACGTTGAATACAATGAAATGGAGTGCGATACGCAGCGGGAATGAGGAGATCTCCGAGATGTGTGTTTCCTTGGGCAAATTACTGGAGGTCAGCCTGAATTCACAGGTCGAATTGGTATATCTGAAGGATGAAATCGAGTTGGTTCAAGCCTACCTTCATATCCAGCGGATTCGTTACCGCGATAGCTTCGAGGTAACTTGTGAATTTGACGATAAGCTGGAGTATGCGCTGGTGCCTAAGCTGAGCTTGCAGCCCCTGGTGGAGAATGCAATTCACCACGGTGTCGGGCCACTGGAGCAGCTTGGGCAGATCCGTATCAGCATTTATAGGCAAGACACAGCAACACTGATGCTGGAGGTGGCAGACAACGGTATCGGAATGGAGGAATCCCGGCGTTTGCAGGTAACCCGGACGCGTCCGGGGATCGGCCTGTCCAACCTCAGGGAACGATTGCGGTTATTGTTCAAAGGTCAGAGTAAACTTGAGGTGATCGATACCAAGCCGGGGACATTAGTGAGGTTCAGCATTCCTTTTTTATTGTCGACGCCTTATGTACAGAAGCGGTCAGACTAGCCGACTGGAGAGGGGAATCTGGAACATGTGGAAAGTATTACTTGTAGAGGATGAGGTATTCGTACGAGAGTCGGTGCGAGAGATCATTTCCTGGGAAGAGCTGGGCTTCACGGTCATCGGAGAATCCGGTAATGGGACCGAAGCGCTGGCAATGATCATACGGGATACACCGGATCTGGTACTGACTGATATTGTCATGCCGGGTATGGATGGTCTTGAATTACTCAAACAGACCCGCCAAGCCGGGTTGAAAACCAAGTTTGTCATGCTCACCTGTATGGGGGAGTTCGAATATGTTCGGCGTGCGATGGAATACGGAGCTTCAAATTAT
The DNA here is from genome assembly GCF_058313655.1 of Paenibacillus sp. Negev47. NCBI lineage: Bacteria > Bacillati > Bacillota > Bacilli > Caryophanales > Paenibacillaceae > Paenibacillus > Paenibacillus sp. Negev47. The sequence continues at coordinate 4,162,265 of NZ_CM177754.1, read as the reverse complement.
ATTCTGAAACTGTCCATGAGTGTGAATTCACTGCGTGATACACTTCGTAAAGTAAGTGAGGAACTGGGAGCATCGGCTGAAGCCCAGACAGAAACAAATCATCATGAAGTGTCGCCTTCTGCACCTCCGCTAATCACATCAACGCCTGTTTCGCCTACCTCTCTTACGGTCTCTTCCGCGACAGCGTCTGAGACTGATCTTCCGTTCACGCTTGTTCGTGAGCCGGTTGTGAAGCACCCGGAAATTAGCAAAATTATCGAGTACATCGGGCAGCATTACGATCAGGACATTACCGTCAAATCCATGTCACGATATGTGATGATGGGAGAGAATTATGTGAGTGCTTTGTTTAAAAAGAAAACCGGGCATACCCTGATTCACTACTTGCATGGGGTGCGTATGGAGAAAGCGGCTGAATACTTGCGTGAGACGGATCTTCCTGTACAGGAGATTGGTTACCGCGTGGGATTCGGAAGCGATAATTATTTCATCAAAATATTCAAGCGTTGGACCGGTTGCACGCCCAGCCAGTATCGCCACCGCTCGTGATTCACCGGATGAGTAGAAGGAATATGTGTACCGAGTGAACAGGCAAGCACAAGTAAATCCGTATTTTTGTTCAATCCGAATCATGGATATGTATCTTATGAACCCAGGAAGGTCCCTGCTACGATGTAACGGAAGGTACATTCACTTCAATTCAGGGAGGTCATGTGACCAGATGAGAGCCAAAAGAGGATTAACGGGATTGATCGTAGGCGTGCTGATGCTGGGATTGCTTGCCGGCTGTGTAGGTAAAAATGAGACCAACGGTGGAGATAACGGAGGTGGAGCGGCAGGGGGAAAAGTGAAGCTCACCATGTGGGGCGCGGTGCCGCCTGAGAATGGTCCACAGGAAGTGGTGGATACCTGGAATGCGGAGAATCCCGATATTCAGGTGGAATATGTACGGTTTGTGAATGACGATGATGGCAACCTGAAGCTGGATACGGCGCTGTCCACCGGGCAAAACGTTGACCTGTACGTCAACTATACCCTCACGAATCTGGACAAACGCATCAAGGGCGGTACAGCACTGGATCTGGGCGAGTTCACCGACTACAACATTGATGAGAAAATGGGTGAAGATGCGGCTTCCTGGAAAGTGGACGGAAAATATTACGGGATGCCGACCAAGAAAAACGCTGCCTTCTTCGCTTTAAATATGAAAGCGCTTGATCAGGCCGGACTGAGTGTACCGACAGCCTGGACATGGGATGAAGCCCGTGAATATGCACTCAAACTGAAGACGGCTGGCTTTAAGTACGGATTGGTACAGCATACCGCTTCCTATGTAGACCCGCTTGATTCCGTTCTGGTGAAGAACGGTTATGTGAAGGCAGACGGCACTTCCAATCTCGATGATCCGCTCGTTACCAAATGGCTGGAGACGTTGAACGGAATGATGAAGGAGGATGCAACAACACCGCCACTCGGTGAGCAGCTGACCTCCAAAATGCCGGTGGAAAACATGTTTCTTGGTGGTGAGTCTGCCATGATCAACATTGGCGAATGGCTGATCCGCACATCGAACAACATAACCGAGTTCCCTCGAGATTGGAAAATCGCCTTTGCCCCTGTACCGAGACTGGCTGCAGAGGAAGCGGATATGGTGAAGAGCGGGGGACTGGGAGACTTTATCGCCATCAATTCCAAGTCGAAAAACAAAGAAGCCGCATGGGAGTTCCTGAAATGGTACGCCGATGGAGGAATGATGCCGATGGCTGCTGGTGGACGTTTGCCTTCCTCCAATGCGGTCGATCAACAGACTGCGATCGATCATCTGCTGGGTGATTATGCCGATTCCTATGACAAGGAGTCTCTGGAATTCGTGTTGTATGGTGATGAGACACCTACGTTTGTCCGCAGCATTGCGCAAGAGGTGGTCGACTTGCGTGCACAGGAGTATGAAAAGTTCTTCCTTGGTAACCAGACTGCCGAAGTTACGGTTCAGAACATGGTCAAACGCCATAATGATTGGCTGAAGCAGAATCAATAGAATGTAAGTGCTACACCAAGAGCGAAGGCCGTCCCTTATGGGACGGCTTTTTCTATATAAGCAATAGAACAATTCCATGTTGTTTCTCTCCCAAAAAGCACTTCCGAAATACATATATCTGTGATATCAGGTACAGGGTTATGTTCCTTAAATGTTAGAGGACATCTTGTTATGCTTAATTCCAGAACAGATGTTAAGGAGTGGGGGAGCATATGCATAAATCCTGGATGAAACGGCAGAGCAGGCTCGGGTATCTGTTTATTGGGCCCAATATGATTGGCGTGCTGTTGTTTTTTATTATACCGGCTGTCTATTCGTTCTATCTCATGTTCACCGATTACAAATTCATGAGCCCGGAGACGAATTTCGTCGGGCTGGATAACATTCGCCGAATGATAAATGATGATCTGTTTGGCGTGGCACTGCGAAATACATTTGTATTTCTGTTAGCAGTTCCGGTATCGATGGGGTTGGCATTTATCGTGGCGGTGGCGCTGAACAAGTCGGTGTATTGGCAAAAAACGCTGCGTGCTCTCTATTTCATGCCTTATATCACCAGCGGCGTTGCCATCGCCTTTGTCTGGATGCTGTTATTCCAGCCTACGTCGGGGCCGATTAACGGTTTCTTGCGCGGGATCGGTATAACGAATCCACCGGGCTGGTTATCGACAACGGAATGGTCCATGGTTGCGATTGATATCATCTGGATCTGGTTCATGCTGGGTTACAACATGATTATTTATCTGGCCGCCTTGCAGGAAATCCCGGAGGAATTGGTTGAGGCTGCACGGATCGATGGAGCCCGTCCTTGGCAGACGATACGCCAAGTGATCTGGCCGCTTGTGAGCCCGACTACCTTTTTGCTGCTGATTACCGGGCTGATTATGACCATTAAGAACTTTGGTATCATTCAAGCGATTACCCAGGGTGGGCCGGGGAACAGTACAACCGTCCTGTCGCTGTTTATCTACCAGAATGCCTTCCGCTACTACGAGATGGGATACGCTGCTGCCATTAGCTGGGCGCTCTTTGCCATCATCATGATCTTCACCGTATTGCAGTGGCTTGGTCAGAAACGTTGGGTTCACTATTAAGGAGGGGAGGGAATCATTATGGAGCAACGAAATACCACGAGCGCGAAGCCCACAGCTCCGCATTCACCTATAGTCCGCATGGAGTCCTTGACCCAGATTCGAAAAATCATATTGACACTTCTGATGTCCGGTTTTGCCTTGCTGATGATTATGCCGTTCATCTGGATGATCAGCACATCGTTCAAATCTCCTGCGGACGTATTCACCTATCCCATCCAGTGGATACCCTCCAGCCTGAACTGGGAGCATCATATCAAGGTCTGGAGCGGAGCGGATACTTTTGCGACATATTATCTGAACTCGTTGAAAATATCACTAATTAGCACGGTCGGAGCTGTATTTCTCTCGGCTTTTGCAGCCTATGGCTTCGCACGGATTCAATTCAAAGGTCGGGAGACATTGTTCCTGATCTATCTCTCGATGATGATGGTGCCTCCGCAGGTGCTCTTTGTACCGAAGTTTCTGATGTTTGAGTGGGTCGGCATATATAACACACATTGGGCATTGATCCTGCCTGGAATGTTCACGATCTTTGGGGTGTTTATGCTGCGGCAATTCTTCCTGTCAGTGCCTTCAGAGATCTCGGAAGCGGCGTTCATCGACGGTGCCGGTCACCTGCGCATTTTCTTCAGGCTGATTCTGCCCCTGGCGAAGCCTGCACTGGCTACACTGGCGATTATTGATTTCTCCTGGCACTGGAATGACTATGAGAATGCACTTGTGTTCCTGATTGACAAAGACCTCTATACCGTGCCGCTCGGACTGCAGAACTTTATTCTGGAGAACAATGTAGACTACAACGGCATGATGGCCGCTGCCACGGCAGGTATTATTCCGATGATCATCGTCTTCCTGGTGGGTCAGCATTATATTATCCAGGGCGTGGCCGGAAGTGCCGTGAAGGGTTGAAGCTGCTGTCACTGTGATCCCATAAAATAACCCTTTTGCTGAACGAAGAAATTTTCGCGGCAGAAGGGTTTTCTATTGAAAAGGAGAGTAACTTATCTTCCGCGATACAATAGTTCAAACATCGTATATAATTAACAATGATATATGACTCTATATGACTACATAACTATCGCGAGGTGCACTAGACTTATGCCAACCATCTATGACTTTACCGTAACCAGAACCAGTGGAGAGCGTTTCCCGCTCTATCAATATGAAGGAAAGCCTGTGCTCATCGTAAACACGGCAAGTAAATGTAAGTATACGCACCAGTTCGATGACATGCAGAAGCTGTATGATCAGTACAAGGATCAAGGGTGCACCCGCTCTACGACTTTTTGAAAAGATCAGGGCCTTTTGCTGGCTTTGATGAGACAGACATACAGGCCAAATTATTGAAATTAATGGTGGCTGAGAAGGCACCGGAATGGTTACATGGAGATGCAATCAAATGGAATTTCACGAAATTCCTCATCGATGCTGAGGGTCATGTGGTCAGACGTTTTGAACCGGTTGACTCCATCGACGAGATTCAGGAGAGCATTAAACAGCTTCTATAATTCATTTTATATATATCCTAAAGGGTCATGACACGAATCGTTTCCCTCTCCCGAACAGGAGGTGCATGGATGTGCCAAGCATGATGCAATTTAGTGCTTCACTGGAGTATAGTTACCGTTCCACCAGCACGTTTAACCCGGGCAAGTCAGATGGATTCCATTCACATCCGCATTATGAGATATATTATTTTCATGATGGAGAATGTACTTATATCATAGGAGACCGGGTATATAACCTGGAGCCGGGTGATCTGGTGCTGATGCATGGCTTGACTCTTCATCGACCGCATCCGAAACCCGGCAGTGCTTATGAGCGAAGCACATTGCATTTTGATCCGTCTGCCATTCGCAGCAGCCTGCATCCGGATCGCATGGTTGAGGTGCTGAAGCCGTTTGAAGAACTCAGAAATTGCCGGGTCAATCTGGCGGGAGATACCCGCTCTGAATTCGAAGCGCTATTACACGATCTCCATCGTCTGTCTCAGAGTCAGACCCGTTTCAGACAGGAGCGCATGAATGTCCGGCTGTGTGACCTGTTGTATTTTGTAGCAGAGATCTGCCAAGGCGATGTTGAAGAACACCTTCCATCATCGGAGAGGGAGCGGCATGTGCAGCACATTATCCGTTATGTCGATACCCACTATATGAAAGACATTGGTCTGGATGATTTGGCACGGGAATTGCATTTGTCCAAACCATATTTGGCAGGTATGTTCAAGGAAATGACAGGTTTGACGATATTCAAATATCTCTATGACCGTCGCATCAATCAGGCAAAGTTGTTGTTTCAGTTTCAACCTGAGATCACGGTGACAGAAGCAAGTCGATTGTCCGGGTTCAAACGGCTTTCCCATTTTAGCCGGATATTCAAGCAAAGTGTAGGATGTTCGCCCGACCTGTATCGTACCCGATTGCATGGTCAGTCATAGAAGTCTTCTTGAAGCCGACCAGCTTGTCTGGTTGGCTTTTTGTTTTTCTTTCATGAATGCACATCACCGTGTTTAGAAGATAGGCAGAACAGGTAAAGAAAGGGTAATGAAATCAGAGGAGGCGATCATGAATGAAAGAGCGCACACCGGATCAGAATAACAACGATAACGATACAAAACGTTTCCATGACAATCCCGAGCAGTATCAAACAGAGAAGAAAAGTTTGCTTGACATGCATGAGGAAGAACAGACCGTAGACCCGATTCCAATGGAAGACCTAAACATGGAAGCACAGGAAGAGAAGAATAAGGATCAGACGAAGAGTAACTCGTCTACGGAAGAAAAATACCGGGCTGATTATCGCAAAAAGACGAACGAAGAATAATCCCATTAAAGTTTTGAATCAAAAAGTTCAAGTGTTATCGATGAATGTGTGCTTGGTGAAAATAAATTAGTTTGTTGACTAATGTATGTTACTATATTATAGTTACTATGTTGGCGAATGAAAAAGACTATTTTGGGAGGCGAATAAGAATGACTACTTTTTTTGATGCGTTGAAAAACAGAAGATCTTATTATGGAATCAGCAAGGAATCTACAATTTCGGATGCTAAGATCCAGGAAATCGTAGAAGAAGCGGTGAAATACACACCAACTTCCTTCAACTCACAAACATCCCGTGCTGTTGTATTGCTCGGTGAACAACATGATAAATTGTGGAATCACACAGAAGAAATTTTACGTGAAGTGGTAGGCAATGAAGAAGCCTTCAAATCCACAGCAGAGAAAATGACTGGATTCCGCAGCGGATATGGTACGGTTCTCTTCTTCGAAGACAACAATGTAATCGCACAGCTTCAACAGAATTTTGCAGCTTATGCGGATAACTTCCCGATCTGGGCGAACCAATCCAACGGCATGTTGCAACTGGTGATCTGGACTGCTCTGGAACAAGAAGGTCTGGGTGCATCTTTGCAGCACTACAATCCATTGATTGACGAGAAGGTTAAACAAGAATGGAACATTCCTGAGAACTGGAGATTGATCGCTCAGATGCCATTTGGTAAACCAACGGCAACACCGGGTGAGAAAGAATTCCAACCGATTGAAGAGCGCGTAAAAGTACACAAGTAAGCTTCGCATTTCCCAACATTTAACCACATACGGCCTCGCTTCAATTTGATACGATGATAGTTGATCGTAATCCAATGAAGCGAGGCTTTTTGATGTGAATAATAGATTAAAAGACATAACGAACCAACGCAAGTGGAAAATGGCTTTATGCGGGGTATTAGCACTTGGATCGGTGGCTGGATATAGTAATACCGTTCAAGCTGCAACCGTACAGCAACAGTTTCAGGATACGCATACGAGTTATGCGAAGGATGCCATTACGCATCTGGTGGACAAAGGTATTGCTGCCGGTACGTCAGAGACTACCTTTGAACCGAAGAAGGCCGTTACTCGTGCAGAGTTTGCAACGTTTGCGGTGAGATTGCTAGGTTTGAAGCCCGTTAAAAATAACATTAATCCCTATCAGGATATAAGCATGAATGCTTGGTATTACGGCAACGTTGCCGCCATGACGAATCTTTTTATTCTGGAGGGTAAAGGTCAGGGAACGTTCCAGCCTAATGCTTCCATTACGCGCGAAGAAGCGGCTGCCCTTCTTGTTCGCATGTTAAAACAACAACCCGTAGAGACGTCGCTCTTATCTTCAACATATTTCGACGCTGCGGATATCTCGGACTGGGCACGCCCTTATGTACAGACGGTATATCAACTAGGACTGATGCGAGGCAGTGGAGGCGTGTTCCGACCGCATGACCAGGTAACGCGAGAAGAAGCAGCCGTCATGCTCGATGCCATTTTACAAAAGAAAACATGGTCTGAGCAGTTACGGCGTTCGGATGAACTCGGCGTCCAGCTGGGTTGGCAATATAACTCCACGACGGCTGAATTCAAGAAGCAAGTGGAACAGTCTGAAGTGAATACGCTTGTCCCGCGCTGGTTTTTCCTGAATAGCAGTATGAAAGTAACAGATCACGCGGACCCGGCATTAATATCCTGGGCATCCGCTACCAACAGACAACTATGGCCATTGCTTGGCAATCGTTCAGATTCGGCACTTACCCATCAGATGTTATCGAGTTCAGTCAACCGAGCAGCAGTGATCTCACAGGTAGCCACCTATGTCAAAACCTATAAACTGGACGGCATTAACGTGGACTTCGAGAATGTCGATCCTGTGGATCGTGAAGGGTTAACAGCATTTGTCACCTCCTTGACGGCTACATTGCACGCACTGGGTGCAGTTGTGTCTGTGGATGTATCGCCAGACCTCGGTACAGATTGGACGGATGCATTTGATTATGCCAAACTGGGTGCGGTATCGGATTATATGGTGTTGATGGGATATGAGGAACACTGGAATGGTGATCCAAAAGCAGGATCGGTGGCCTCGCTTCCATGGGTGGAAAAGGCGCTGGATACCATGCTCTCCGAAGTAGTACGTGCCAAAACAATTTTGGCCCTTCCATTATATACACGAGACTGGTCTTCAGTGAATCCGGCAACCAGTTCTTGGGACATTACACTGGCAGAACAGGGAACCCGCGCGCATGCCACGGGATCTGTAAGACGTTGGGATGCAAGTCTGGCTCAATATATTATTGGTTACAACAGTAACGGTACACCAAGATATATATGGGCAGAGGATAGTCGTTCTTTATCAGCCAAAGTGTTAATGAGTGAGCAGCGGCAAATTGCTGGACTGGCTTATTGGTATATGGGTGGTGAAACAGCTGATGTATGGAACGCCATTTCGAATGCATCACGATTTGAATCGTATAACTTCTAAGCAATCATGAATTTTATAGGCCCAAACTCACCGTGATTCAGGCGGATGGTTTGGGTCTTTTTATTTTGGTATAAGATAAGGAGGACGAGGACGCGTTTAAGCTTGACTGAACGGTTTAATGTATAGAAGGACAAATTGTTTACCTAAAATAGATAAATGGAAGTTCAGGAGGAGAAGGAGCATGCGAGAGGTTGATTGCATAATAGTAGGTGGAGGGCTCGCAGGGCTTCAGGCGGCCATTCAGCTTGGGCGTTATTCGGCCCATCAGGTCTTGGTGATTGATGCGGGAGAGGGCAGATCGACATTGTGTCGGTCGTATCATAATATACTCGGTTTCCCTGATGGGGTGTCCGGCGAAGAACTCCGTGCCCGAGGTAGGATGCAGGCAGAGCGAACCGGTGTAGCTTTTGAGAAAGACCGTATCGTTAAAGCAGGACGTCATGGTGAGAAGATTCAATTATTTGGTACTTCCGGATCTGAATATAGGAGCAAAACGGTGCTTCTGGCAACGGGTCTTACGGATCGAGTTCCGGATATTCCAGGATTAACCCCGACGTTGGGTCGTACAGTCTATGTATGTCCTGATTGTGACGGCTATGAGATTCAGGATCAGCGGACAGTTCTGTTGGGATCTGGTGAAGCAGGGGCCAATATGGCGATGATTTTAATTCAGCGTACGAATGATTTGTTATATATCAACCATGAGCAGGCCCCCATATCTGCTGAACTTCATCGCAGCATGAAAGAGGCGGGCGTTCGTTATCTGGAAGCGGCGGTCCAGGAAGTGCAGCAGATTGAGGACGGCCATATCACCGGTGTTCTGACCGATGATGGGCAGATCTTTGAGTCGGAGCGTGGGTTTATCGCTTTTGGAGGCAACCGGGTGCACTATGAATTGGCAGAGCAGCTTGGAGCTGTGATCGCAGATAATAAACATGTAGAAGCCAATCCGCGCAGCTTGCAGGCAGCGACGAATGTATGGATTGCTGGGGATCTGGGTCTGCATGCAGAACAAGCAACCGTTGCGATGGGTGAAGGTTCCATTGCCGCGATCTGGATTCATAAGGCGTTACAGCAGATGACAAAGGATTCGCTTTGAAAATCACTCCAGATATGAGGTTGATTATTCAATTGTTCATTACCAAAAAGTCCTCCCAAGCCATACGTATGGCAGGAGGACTTTTTAAGCTATCTTTTGCTATGGAGAAAAGGATCGTGCTTATTTACTCGATGAATCCGTTGACTTGGAAGAAGGCGTCTCGTCCTTCGAGTCATGTGAGAAATCTTTGCGAATATTATCCACGATATCGCCTACCACACCTTCAATCATATCGGTTGGCCCAGGATTTTGCTTGTCTGGATGGATCACCGTGTTCACGCCTGGTTCAAGTTCATCGTTTGTTTTCTCATGTTTGGTTTTGTCGCTCATGGGAAATCCCTCCTTGTTCCGTAATGTACAGGTGTTTCTTAAGATGTCCAAACACCATTACGTATATGTAAACGATTAACCGCTGGAGTTCATTTGAAACGTGATGCACAAAGATCAATACGCTTACAGGATAGAAATGGACTGATTAAACTTAAGTGAGGAGTTTATATTATAGATAACCGGTTAATGTTAAGTATGTTGTATTAATCCAATGAACAACTATTCTCAAGGAGGTTATTCAGATGAATGAACAAAATCACGTAATCCGTAAAGATGGCCAAGTTTCTACTGACAAGGTGGACAATGCAATTGAGAAGATTGCGCCGGAAGAAAGAGAACAGATTTTACAGAACTTTGACGCATTCAAAGAGTACCTGGGTAAGCGAATTGCGATGGGAGAATCCATTGGACTAAGCGAGGAGCAGATGGCTAAAATCGCTGAGAAAGTAGCGGATTATCTCGCAGCTCGGGAGGAACCTCGCAATCGTGAAGAGAAGTTGCTTCAGGAGCTATGGAATGTAGGTAAGGAAGAAGAACGTCATATGCTGGCTCATATGCTCGTTCGTTTGGCGCAAGGCTCTACAACCAATCATTAAGATGAGCATCTATGCATAAGATACATTGACAAGCATAAGAATCGTATATATGTATTGAACCCCTGAATGGAGAAGACATCAGGGGTTCTTTTACCGTTTAAGAAGACTACAGACTGGAGTGGTGACGCGCATTGTAACTATTTTTAATCTGGCTGATACTTTTATAGTCTCTGTTGCAAGTATGATAAGAAAAGAAAGAACGTTGGAATCAATAGTTCAGATGAGCGTTTGAGAAGGAAGACTTCCGGTTAAGGAATAGTAACGTTCATATTAAGGAGAGATGTTACCTATGAAGAACGCGGCAAAACAATGGAAACTACGAATGATCGGTGCAGTTGTTGCTTTACTTGGTATCATTGTGCTGACTACATATTTACTTACCCCTGCGAATGCTCAAGGTAGTACGGACGTTCAACAACCTACTGCGAAAGAAGCTCAGGTTGCCAACTCTGAGATGTTTACAGCCTATGTGGAAGGTTTGCACCAAGAGAATGGCAAGTTGGTTATGACAGTGGACAAGATTGGCTGGTATCAAGGTGAAGAAGCTGATGCGATTTTTGCACAGCGCAATCCGGAAGCAGGTATAGACGGTGCACCAGATGGCTACTATATTGTCAATGACAGTAAAGAGCAGGAACAGGTTGAAGTTAGTGCCAATGCTGAAGTATTGATGCAGTTATATGATCGGGATGGTACGATGCTGGGCGCAGACATTCAGTGGAATGAACCTGTGACATTATCCAAGTTCGAAACGTTGTATGAGAATACCCGTATTCTAGACCTGTCCGTATTCCCATATCATCTGACGGTGCAGGACGGAAAAGTCACCAAAATTGTGCAGCAATACATCCCATAAAAATGAGATGAAATTCATCAGTCAAGCATTTCTCCCGTTCAATAGAACGGTGAGGGATGCTTTTTGGTTATGACAAATTCATGAAAGCGATTGTAATTAATGGGAGGTACATGTATCATTATTGGAATGGCGTTTTTACATAGTTCAGGAGGAGCCTCATGCTTAAAGACATGATTGCATTAACCAAACCCGGACTTCTAAGGCTGAATGTGTTTGCGGTGGCAGTAGGATTCTGGGTAGCTTCAAAATGGGATATCCATTGGTTATCTCTGCTCATGGTCGTGATTGGATCAACTTTGGTTATTGCTTCAGCTTGTGTAATCAACAATTATTGGGATCGTGAATTGGACCAAAAGATGGAGCGCACCAAAAAAAGGATGGAATACATTAACCATCTGAAGCCAGGTTTTGTACTGGGCTATGGCATTATCCTTGGTGTTGTGGGACTAGCAGTACTGTATCTCCTGGTGAATCCATTATCGGGCTGGATGGCTCTGCTCGGATGGTTCGCGTACATCGTGATCTACACGATGTGGTTGAAACGAAGTTCGACCTGGAGCACATCGCTGGGTGGAATTGCAGGAGCGATGCCACCTGTCATCGGTTATACGGCTGTAACGAATGAAATTGATGCAGGTGCCTGGTTGCTGTTTGCGCTATTGTTCTTGTGGCAACCACCACACTTCTGGTCATTGGGTATTCGCCGGGTGGAGGAGTATCGCGCTGCCGGTTTCCCGTTATTGCCTGTCGTAAAAGGGGTAAAACGTACCAAGCTTCAGATGATTCCTTACGTTTTCCTACTGCTTCCTGCTGTATTTCTGTTGTATTTCTACGACTATGTTGGTCTGGTATTCCTAATTGTATCTCTGATTGGTGGACTAATCTGGTTCGTGCATACACTTAGTGGACTGAAGACACAGGATGATGAGAAGTGGGCAAAAGTGAACTTTCTGATCTCGGTTAACTATCTCATGCTCGTATTTATTGTTATGGTTGTGAATACGACATGGTCCTAATCAAGGGATGAACAGATTACTTTGAGAGAAAAGCACCTTAAGCGAGTTGGCTGCATCGAATGAAAAAGCACACTGCGGAATAGAGTTTGGACAACTTTGTGTTGTTACAACATATTCTATGGGGTGCTTTTTTGGTATAATAAAACAATTGAATCATATATGTGGAAATTATAATGCAAGATGGGAAGTGACAGCATGAGTAATGTGGAACAGGCCGTGCGATGGAGACAAGAAGGCAAGGTGCAGGAAGCAATTGAACTTCTGCAAGAGATTACAGGGCAAGAACCCGAGAATGCGCAGGTCTGGTATCAGCTGGCTTGGGCGCATGATTTGCTTGGGTTAGAGCGGGAGGCTGTCCCGCATTATGAGCAGGCACTGGATCTGGGTCTCTCAGGAGAAGACAGGGCAGGCGCAATACTCGGACTGGGCAGTACATATCGAACACTGGGACAATACGGGCACGCGAAAGCTTGGTTTGAAAAGGGGATGAGAGAATTCCCGGAGTACCGGGAATTTGAGGTTTTCTATGCCATGGTGCTCTACAATCTGGGTGAACATGCAGAAGCGATGCAACGACTGCTCGTGCAACTTGCAGATACATCAAGTGACAAGAGAATAAACGACTATAGCAGAGCAATTCGTTTCTACGCAGATCAGCTCGATCGGGTGTGGGAATAGACCGAATACGCCAAAAAAAAGGAGATGGACGAATGAACTCCAATCAAGAACTGAAACAGGTAAATGAAAGATTGGATCAGATTGAGCAAAAGCTGGATAACCTGGGAGGCAGCCAGCAGAACAAACGCTCACCTGGCGTGCGCTTCCTGATTGGTTTTGGCATCACGGTTGCGATTATAGTTGTACTGCTGCTGACGCTCGGTGTTATCCAATTTGTGAGTAACGGGTAGAAGAAGTTGATCTTAACGATAGGTGATTCGTTCTCCCAAGTTACAGGGTTGGTACGAGCCATTGTTGAACTTCTTCAATAAAACGACGTGTAGCGGGCGATAGATTGCCCAAAGAGGGGCAGGCCATACCAATCGTGCGATAAGGATCTCCAGAGAGTGGAACGAGCGCAAGCGAATCTGTATGATTTTGAAGAACCATTTCTGGGAGCAGGCTGATGCCGAGGCCATTACGGACCATCGCCATGATGGCTTGATCTTCTGCAACTTCATAGACGACATTGAGTTTGGCTGCATGCTCCCGAATCAGTCGTTCAATCTCGTTATCTCCGCCCCACTTGGGCAAAATAAAGGGTTGCTCCAGTAGAATATCAAACGAAACAGACTCCTCTGAGGCGAGAGGATGATCCAGAGGCAGGATGCACATCATCCTGTCTTTTTGCAATGGGATGGTCTTAAACGGCGATGAATCGCCGAGGGACAGAAATCCAAGATCGATAGCACCTCCAGCTAGCCAGCCCTCAATCTCAGCATAATCGCCTTCCCACAGCTTGATCTCAATTCCTGGATGACGCAGACGAAATTGTTTCAGGATGCCAGGTAGCCACTGTGTGGAGACACTGGCAAAGGTGCCAATACGTACAGTTCCAATCTCCGCGCCGCGAATTAGAGAAATTTCCTGGTTCATCAATTCCGTCCAGCGCAGAATTTCACGTGTGTATCCCAGAATGCGTTCGCCTTCAGCGGTAACACGTACACCGGAACGACCGCGATGGAGTAGTGAAAAACCACATTCCGTCTCCAGACTGGCGATGGCATGGCTGACTGCGGATTGGGTGATGTTCAGTGCTTCTGCCGCTTTGGTGAGACTGCCATATTCCACTACGGTATTCAATATTTCGTATTTGATCAATGACATGAATGATTCCGTTCCTTCCCATTTTTGATGCATGAGTTTATTTCATATAATCTATTATAAATATTCATTTTTATAATGCAAAGAGATCGTTTATACTTGCCAAGGCGAGTTAGTTTGACGCACGATCACACAGATCAGAATACATAGAATGAAGGTTGAAGCAAGATGAATGGTGTACAGGTTAATCAGGGTCAGGCAACGAGAAGAGCAGACATACAGATGCTGCTCGCAACGGTCATATGGGGATCATCCTATCTGTTTATGAAATCGGGCCTAGCGTCCATGCAAGAATTGAATCTGGTCGCATTTCGTTTTGGAATTGCCTTTCTTGCGGCAGGGATTCTTTTTCATCGGCGACTGTTTAAAATGGATCGAAGAACACTTGTGGCAGGAGCCATTATGGGCACGGCTTTATTCGCTGCATTTGTATTCATCACCTATGGTGTGCAACGTACAACGACATCCCAAGCGGGATTTTTGATTAGTTTGGCTGTTATTTTTGTACCCATCCTGACGACAATCCAGCATCGTCGTATGCCTGATAAACGATTGACGTTAAGTATACTGGTAGCAGTAACCGGGCTGGGCTTGTTAACGCTTCAACATGAACTGAGTCTGCACACGGGAGATATTCTGTGCATTCTTGCAGCGCTAGTGTATGCCATCTACATTATGATTGCTGGCAAGTACACGCCGAAGCATGATCCGCTAACACTGGGAACGGTACAATTGGGTGTTGCGGCGATGTGGGGAATAGCGGCTACATTCATGCTGGAAACGCCACGTATGCCCGATACGGCTGAATCCTGGGCAGCAATTCTCGGGTTAGGTGTACTGTGTAGCGGATTGGGATATATTCTGCAGACACTCGCACAGCGCCATGCCTCTCCCACAAGAACGAGTCTGATCTTCTCACTCGAACCTCTATTTGCAGCGGCCTTTGCTTTTACCTTTCAAGGGGAGTCATTAACGTTGCAAGGATATGCAGGAGCAGCTTTGATGTTGATGGGCGTGTTGATTACAGAGATCAAACTCCCACAGCCGATCTTCTGGCGCAGAAAACGTCAAGCGCTCCAGCCGGAACTCAGCGATCAGGGAGCACGGAGCATATAACCAGGGAACAATGGTCCTTTCGTCATCTTCTATGGAAGGTGGAGAGAGGGCCTTTTTTTGTTATGTTGTACATGGCCTGTTACCGATCGAATTTAGCCTAACAAGTTAAACGGGAACATAACTTGTTTTGTTGATTTTTGTTTTTTATGCTACACTGAATGGAAAATCAGGAAAAACGGGTGAATGGCATGACTAAAAGAGTAACAATGCAGCAAATTGCGGATGCTGCGGGGGTGTCCAAATTCGCAGTCTCCCGTGCGCTGACGGGGAAGCCTGGTGTGAGCGAGCATACACGCGAGATGATTGTCAGAACGGCGGGGCAGCTCGGGTATTTCAGAACCGAGCCAAAGCGGTATCCGGTGGACACACAGGCGTCAATTGAGGTGAAGCCAGAAGCGGAGCGCCAAGGCACCATATTAATTTTGTTTCCTAACGTTCGTTCTCAGAATCGATCTTCCTTGTACTGGGGGCCTGTGTTCGATGGCATCTCTGAGAGGCTGAATGAGAAGGGGATGGACATTTTAACGCTGACAGAACCCTCTTCCGATCGAATGTTCTCGGTCCTTAATCCGGAAGCGATCAGCGGAGTCATTACCGTAGGCACCATCTCGACATCGGTATTGCTGGAGATTTACAGGCTGCGTATTCCGCTTGTGATGGTGGACCATGAAGACCCGGCCATATACGCGGACACGGTTTTTACAGACAATATGAAATGTATGAAAGAACTGGTTCTCATGCTCGTTGGGAAAGGGTATAGAAGGTTCCAGTTTGCTGGGAAACTGCCTGATGCAACAAGCTTTAGAGAACGTTGGCTTGGATATCGAACGGTGCTGGAAGAGAAACAGCTGGAGGGGGAACAGCAAGCAGACTTGCTGGGACCTGAGTATGAACAGATACGGAGATCCATTGCCGAAATGAAGCTGGAGGATATCCCTGAAGTCATCGTGTGTGCGAATGATCATACAGCTGTCATTGTCATTCAGGCACTCCAAAGTCGAGGCATTCAGGTGCCTGAACGCTGTGCCGTAACCGGGTTTGACAATACGCAGACGGATGAACCCATTCTTGCATCGGTACATATTAACAAAGATAATCTGGGCACGAGAGCGGTGGATCAGCTGTTGTGGCGGATCCAACATCTGGATCAACCTTATGAACGCAAGCTGATCTATTCGGAATTAATTATTCGCGATGAATATAACGCCAATATAGACTAATGTGGTATGTGTGATAAGAACGTATTGATCATTTTAACGACAAACATACTGGTAAATGAACTCAGGTGAGAGACATGGAGAGATTAAGTCTTCATGTCTTTTTGATATGCAGCGATTGTTTAACAAATTAAATTACAAAACAGATTGACTATGAGAAGCATATCGTGTTAATTTTGTTTTGTAAGTTATTTGTTTTTTCACTAACAGAACCTAACAAAATAATAATTACCAACTCTAACAACAATGGAGGCTGTCATGAGCACAATACAATCACAGGTTTTTCAGAATTGGACGTTCAAGGCTTGCGAAGATCAAGAGTGGATGCCGGCCCAGGTGCCCGGCTGTGTGCATACAGACTTGCTGAAACTGGGCAAGATTCCAGATCCTTTTTATGGAACGAACGAGAAGGAAGTACAATGGATTGATAAGAAAGATTGGGAATATCAGACTGAATTTGACGTTGCCGAAGCGTTGTTCTCTCAGGAACATCTGGAACTGGTGTTTGATGGTCTGGATACATATGCTGATGTGTATGTGAATGATGTGCATGTGTTATCAGCAGATAACATGTTCCGGGTATGGAAGGCGGATGTGAAGGCCGTATTGAAGGGCAAAGGCAATATTCTCCGAATACGTTTTCGGTCTCCGATTCAGGAAGACCTGCCTAAGCTGGAGAAGCTCGGATATGCATTACCTGCATCCAATGATCAGTCCGATGTTGGCGGACTTGGCGACAAGAGAGTAAGTATTTTTGCACGTAAAGCCCCGTATCATTATGGTTGGGATTGGGGTCCGCGTTTTGTAACCAGTGGAATCTGGCGTGAAGCACGTCTAGAAGGTTGGACACAGGTACGAATTAATGATGTGTATATCCAGCAAAATGAAGTAAGCGCTACCTTAGCTTCATTGACCGCTGTTGTGGAAGTAGAGACATCACAATCGGTGGAAACCGTCATTCGTATTGGCGCAGATGGTCAGAGATGGGAAAGATCCGTATCGCTGCAACCCGGAGCTCAGACTGTGGAGATTCCAATCTCCATCAATGAACCGAAACTGTGGTGGAGCCGCGGGCTTGGTGATCCGCATATGTACACCTTCCTTACCGAAGTGCTTCAAGGCGACCGAGCTGTGGCTGAATCTACAGTGAAGACAGGACTTCGTTCCATTCGCCTGGTACGTGACAAAGATGAAGCGGGAGCATCCTTTTACTTTGAATTGAACGGGGTTGCGGTCTTTGCCAAAGGGGCCAATCACATTCCGAATGATAGCTTCATCACTGAAATTACTCATGAACGTTATCGTCATGAGATCGTATCCGCAGCCGAGTCCAATATGAATATGCTGCGCGTGTGGGGTGGCGGAATCTATGAGGAGGATGTGTTCTACGAACTGTGTGATGAATACGGAATCCTGGTATGGCAAGACTTCATGTTTGCTTGCAGCATGTATCCAGGGGATGAAGCGTTCCTGAACAGTGTAAGACATGAAGCGATTGATAATGTGAAACGTCTGCGTAATCATCCAAGTATTGCACTCTGGTGTGGTAATAATGAGATTGATTCGGCTTGGGCTCAATATGTTGAGAATGGTGGCTGGGGTTGGAAGAAAGATTTTACTGCCGAGCAGCGTGAACGCATCTGGGCCGATTACGAAGCCATCTTCCATGATCTGCTGCCAGAAGTGGTTGAAGCGTATGCTCCAGGTGTGGATTACTGGCCTTCTTCACCTCTTGTATCACTGACAGGGGATGAGAAGCAGCATGCGCACCCGTCTACATCTGAGGGCGATATTCACTACTGGGGCGTGTGGCACAATGTAGAACCTTTCGAAAACTACAACGTGCATGTGGGTCGTTTCATGAGCGAATATGGATTCCAGTCTTTCCCGGAATACAAATCAGTTCGGACCTATGCGGAAGAAGAAGACTTGGCCTTGGAATCTGAAGTGATGCTTGCGCACCAGAAGAATGGGGCAGGTAATCGTCTGATCAAACAGTATATGGATATGTACATGCATGAATCGAAGGATTTCCCATCGTTCCTGTATATGAGCCAGGTACTTCAGGCAGAAGCAATGAAGACGGCCATTGAAGCACATCGTCGCCGTAAACCATTCTGCATGGGAACACTTTATTGGCAAATGAATGACTGCTGGCCGGTGGCTTCATGGGCAGGCATGGACTACCTTGGGCGTTGGAAAGCTTTGCAGTATTACGCGAAACGAAGCTTCAGCGATGTGCTCGTATCCGTAGACGGGACCAAGGAAGATACTACAGATATTTATATCATCTCGGATCAGCTTGAGCCAGTGAAGGGTCAACTGCAGATTCGATTGATTGGATTCGATGGCACAGTATACCGTGAAGAAGAGCATGAAGTAACATTGGCATCGAATTCGGGTCAAAAGGTATTGTCTCTGAGTCAGACTGAATGGCTGCAAGGCCGTGATGTTGCAACAACGCTGTTGCGCCTGGATCTGAAGCAGAATGGAGTAGCTGACATTGTGCAGGAGCATTATTTTGCACCATCCAAAGATCTTGCATTGCAGCCTGCACAAATTAAAGTAACAGAGGTTACTGAAAATGATGGCAAATATTTTCAACTGGAAAGTGATGTGCTTGCCAAACAGGTATGGATTTCCTCCGAAGCAGAAGGCGTATTCTCCGACAACTTCTTCGATCTCATTCCTGGCATTCCGGTGAAGGTGCAGTTCACTTCCAGAGAAGGGCTGCAATCTACCGATGCGGTTTCCAATACCGGGCTCATTGAGGTTCGTTCCATGGCTGATTTTATCAAACTATAATAAGGCTTAACATCAGAACGGTTGAGATCTCTTTAAGAGGGATTTCAACCGTTTTTATATTGAGGCAACCAATAAAAACGGATGTAGGCTTCAAAGATGGTTCCATCATTGCTATAATTGATAATCATTATCAATTATAGGTGGGTTTTGAGTCACAATGCTATGCATTGTGCATGTTTGAACACTTAGGAAAGGGAGTCTATATGCGGATTCAGAATGATATCAAGCTGTGGGATCAGGTTCAGGTTCGCGTGCTTGATGTCCGTATTATATCACTGGCAACAAACGAGTTCATGCGAAACTATGTGTTACCAACCAGTGCATTTGTCTATGTTCATGGTAGGGGGCAGGTGTGGCTGGATGAAGAGGTATGGTCTACAGGCCAGTTCTTGCTGCTGCACGGGGGAAAAGGAAGACGTCTGACATTTGAAGCGACCGGGGGGATGGAGGTTCATCTGATTTTGTACAAATCAACGCTGCCATCCAACGTGCTCGTGGAGTACCGAATGATGCTAAACCAGCGAAATCCATTTGAAGAGTCTTGGGCGACAGCGCCGGATCACACCCTTGAACTGCGTGAGCTAGTACGGAATATACATGAATGCTGGTCAGGACAGGAGCAATTGAGGGAAATTCAGGTCAAAGTGTACTTCTTTCAACTGGTACAGCTTGTATTGTTACAGCGAAGCCGCATGCTTCACGAAGTTCAGCAGCCTTCGCTTACCGATCAGGTATTGCGTCATATCAAAGCTCATTTCCGGGAATCGATCTCACTCGATTCGCTTGCCCAGTCCTTGAATTATAGCCCGCAGTATTTATCACGCAAGTTCAAGGAACAGACGGGATGCACACCGACAGAATATGTGACTCGGTTACGTATGGGTGAGGCAAGGAGTTTGCTTGCGTCCACGGAAGCTTCATTACAGGAAATTGCTGCATATGTAGGGTACATGGACCCATTCTATTTTAATCGAATTTTCAAAAAAGAGACTGGCATCACACCTGGACAATATCGGTTGAAGCAGCAGGAAAACTCAAAAACAGTTTCAAAAAGTACATTAAATGCAACAAATGAATCTATTGTAACAGGAAGAGAGGAACGTTATCCTTTAATTGATGATGATAATCATTATCAATATAAGGGAGATGAGGAAATCAACATGTTTAAGCATTTTAAATCAGCGATCATGTCACTTGCGCTTGTACTCACATTGAGTGCTTGTGGAACAGCTGAACAAGGAACAGGAACATCAGAGGTTGCAGCGGAACCTGAACAACCGGCAGTCGTGGAAACCAAAATGGTGAATACGGCCTTTGGCGAGGTAGAGATTCCTGCACATCCAGAGCGAGTCGCTGCCATTGATTATCTGGGAACGGTACTTGCTCTTGGTGTCAAACCGATTGGTGGAGGACAATTTCTGATGAACAGCCCGTATCTGGAAGGTCACATGGATGGGCTTGAAACGATCGGTGATTCCATTGAACAATTGATGGAGCTGGAGCCAGATCTCATTATTACATTGAATCCGGACAAAGCGGCTTATGAACAATACAGTAAGATTGCACCGACCGTTTCCATTGCGTCCATCACTTTCCCGACACTGAAGGACGAAGTCACTTATTTCGGTGAAGTTCTGGGCAAAGAAGCGGAAGCTGAGAAGTGGCTGGTTGATTTCAATGAGGAGATTGCAAAAATCAAGCAGGAGGTGCAGAGCGTTGTACCGGCTGATGCCACATTCTCCGTGATGCAGGAATACGACCGCCAAGTCTTTATTTTCGGCAATCAGTCGGGCCGAGGAGGGCGTAATATCTACGAATTGCTCGGTTTACAAGCACCGAAGAACATTCCGTCTGAGTTGATGCAGGGGGCATATCATGAATTCTCCATAGAACTGCTCTCCAAATACGCGGGAGATTACATCGTCCTAACCAGCCACTCACAGCTGAAAGACCTACAGGCAGATCCGATTTGGGGTTCATTGCCTGCTATCAAAAGTGGAAAAGTGTACATATGGACGGAGGAACAATCCTGGTTCCGTGACCCCATCGCTTTGTTGAAACAGACACAGGATCTGGCTGAATGGATTATTGGACTTAATACACCGTCTAAGTAAGTAAGGATGGTCTGCGCTCATATTTAAAGGGCCGAGTGCATTTCGGATGCACAGCGGGCCTACGTAAGACCAAATAACCGTGCTGCCCAGTTGGCTGAGCAGCACGGTTTTTATATTCTTATGTATGACTGAAACAATAGAAGGGGATTAGGAGTCTGTACGGAGATAAATAACGGTGTGATTGCAGTATATGCATTAGTTGTTCTTTTGTTCGCTCTGGATTTCTTGCAACTCCCTGATGGTCAAAGAAAGATCATTCTCGGGATTCGCGCTCACAATGACTTCTGACTGTGATTGTTGCTGACCTGTCTGATTCGACTTGGCGGCAGGTTTGATCACGTAGAGACTCTGAACGGAGTTCAGCAGGCTGGCTGGGGTGTTTTCATACGTTTCGAGGAAAAGCACATAGTCTTTGGTAGGGACCAGCTTGAGGTTGTCGTCATTAATAATCTCGGTGTTACCCAATTGTCCGCCAAGCTGCTTCACTTCTATTTGTTCCCCGGCCGTGTAAGCGCCCTTGTAGGATTCAGTAATCTGAACCGTGTGGATCGTATAGATTTTGTCAAAAGAAGACGGCTCTCCGCCTGGATCGGACGCTGTTTCTAACTCGTTTTCATTCGCAGCTTCTGTAATCTGTACGATATCGTTCAAAGCTTCCACTCGAGTCTCGAGGACATTGCCTTTAACGATGGTATTGGCTCTCTCGGACAGGTCGCCAATGCTGGCATAACTCGGGTAATCTTCAGAAGCAATAATGGTCATGGGTGCATTGGACGGAGAAGCGGTAGGTGTAACAGAAGAGCATCCAACAGCAGATAGAATGAAAATCGTTGAGATAAGTAGCGTTTTTACTCGGTTTTTGTTCATGGACAGGAATCCTCCTTGGATTTTGGAATGAGTTCGTAGCGGATTAATACTTTGACCTTACGTTGTTGATGTCAAAGGTTTGAGGTTTGGTCATGGAATTTCGGTTACGGGAGTAAGACATAATGGAAGGACTGGTTGTGGTTGGGTTGTCACCAAGCCATACGGAGTGTCCAAGTTCGTGGACGAATACGCTTTGAATGAAATTGGATAAGTTGGTCGCGTCAGCACTAATGGTGGATGCATTAAGTTCGATGCGGAAGCTTACGACCTGACTCCCGGATACGGAGGCGTAGTTGACACCATATGCCGTGTTGTTAAAGTTTCCTGCGGTGATGGTGTTCGGGGAGTTGTTTGTTTTGGTGAATTGAACTTTGGCACCGGCATTGTTCCAGTTGGTAAGGGAAGCGTCCATTGGGATCTGCCATGAGGAGGCGTAATTATACGTGCGAATGGGGATGGTCGTACTGGGATATCCGTAATTCAGGAAGGTTGCCGCGTAGATAGTACTGCCGAACATGGCTATCGCCGAGAACAACATAATGCTCATCAAAAACTTCCTTTTCATACTAAAAACCTCCAATAAATGTATTTTATCTCTATTATAGTAACAAGGAATAGTTTGATTGAAATGAGTCTGAGGTCGTTGTTTTTGTCGTGGAAAACATGAAATATGGTTTGATCAGACGAAGTGGGTGTCAAAATAAGTCATTTTTGCTCGATATGCATGCATAATTTCCCTGATATAACAAACAATACAATCAACTTACACAGGGAAAGGTAGTGCTTGAGCATGTGCAATCGTTTTTCATTGGCAGCCGATTTGGACGAAGTCAGAGATCATTTCAAGATTCAGCGAGTAATGTATTATTACAAAAACCGTTACAACATCAGCCCAACCCAGCATACGCCAATTATTTTGCATCAGGATGGTGAGCGTGTATTGGATGAGTTCCGTTGGGGGTTCATTCCGTTCTGGGGGCGTGATGCCGTGAACGCAAATCTCATGACGGTGCATGAGAATCCTTCCTATTACAAGCTGGTAGAAACGAAGCGCTGCGTCATTCCGTGTAACGGATTGTACTATTGGCGGCAAGAGGGTAAGAAAAGTTATGCGGTCCGCGTTGTCATGCCGGATCGAGGTCTGTTCGGCATTGCTGGATTATATGAAGTGTGGAGAGACACACGTAAAGAGCCACTTCGTACCTGCACGATGCTTATGACTGGCGCGAACATGGTTACACGCGAGTTCGGCAGCAAAATGCCAGCGATCCTCTCCGAAGAAGAGATCAACACTTGGCTTGATCCGGCTAACACACGGGTCACTCAGTTGCTGCCGCTGTTGAAATCGTATAACAGTACAGAGATGAATCTGTATCCTGTAACACCCATGGTCGCCAATGATGAGCACGATTGTTATGAATGCGTGGAAGAGATGGATCAGAAGCTGGCATACGTTCGGAGTTTCTGAATCCCTTTTGCATAGAGTGAAGAAGGTTAATAGGGCAGGGAGTTAGGACCCTCTGCTCTTTTTTTCCTTTCTGAAAATGAAGAGTTGCAATTGCGGTGAAACGTAACTATAATAATTACAGTAAGCGAACGCATATATTCATATATCTATTAAAAGAGATATTTATAATCAGGAGGGAACCACGAATGAATCCAAAGTTTAACCAGATGTTTGAACAAGTTTCACTACCGACTGGCATTACATTGAAAAACCGTATCGTGCTCGCTCCGATGACTCATATGTCCTCGAATGCTGATGGTACCATATCTGACGCAGAACTTGCTTATTATGCACGTCGCACCGGTGGTGCTGGCATGTCGATTACGGCAGTAGGGCATGTAACAGAGAATGGCATTGGTTTCCCGGCTCAGTTCGGCGTACATAATGACAGCTTCATTCCCGGCCTGAGACGATTGGCAGATACAATTAAACAGCAGGGCTCTGTAGCCATATTACAAATATTCCATGCAGGCCGTCTGACGCCTGAACAAGCTGTACCTGCGGGTCAAGTGGTGGCTCCTAGTGCGGTTGCGAGTGAGCGTCCGGGATCTCCTGAACCAAGAGAGTTGACTGATGCCGAGATTACTTCCATTATCAAAGACTTTGGTGAAGCGACACGTCGTGCAATCGAAGCCGGATTTGATGGTGTTGAAATTCACGGAGCTAACGGTTATCTGATCCAGCAATTCTTCTCCCCTCATTCCAACCGACGTGAAGATCGTTGGGGAGGAAGTGTAGAGAAACGTCTGGCATTCCCACTTGCTGTCGTGGATGAGATTCAGAAAGTTGTTGCCGAACATACGAAATTGCCATTCATCATTGGTTACCGCTTCTCTCCGGAAGAACCGGAAACACCGGGACTCACGATGGAAGATACGTATGCACTGGTGGATGCACTGAAAGATAAAAACCTGGATTACCTGCACGTTTCCCTGAATGAATTCTGGTCCAAACCAAGACGTGGCGAAGCAGATACACGTTCAAGAATGGAATTCATCCTCGATCGTGTGAACGGCAAATTGCCTGTTATTGGTGTAGGTTCGATTCATACGGCTGATCAGGCCGCTGAGGCGCTTCAAACGGGAGTGCCACTGCTTGCCATTGGACGTGAGCTGATTATCGAACCGGATTGGGTTGAGAAAATCGAGAGCGGACGGGAAGAAGATATCGAGACGATTCTGACCAAATCGGATCAGGAGCGTCTGGTTATCCCTGACGGGCTGTGGAATGCAATCATCCACACACCGGGCTGGTTCCCTATGGCAGAAGATAAATAAGA
This sequence comes from Paenibacillus sp. Negev47, assembly GCF_058313655.1. NCBI lineage: Bacteria > Bacillati > Bacillota > Bacilli > Caryophanales > Paenibacillaceae > Paenibacillus > Paenibacillus sp. Negev47. The sequence continues at coordinate 4,137,212 of NZ_CM177754.1, read as the reverse complement.
TACACTTCAGGACTGGAATGGAGGGGGCGAGAGCTCCCTCTTTTTGCACGTGGTCTAAATTCTCCTTGTAATCGCACTGTGGTATGATGGGATGAACAGGATCAACTGGATAATCAACGGTTTGGAGTGAAGGAATATGCTCGTTGCTGAACGGTATGAAAAAATAGTGGAATGGGTGGATACGCAAGGCAGTATGCGTGTGACCGAACTTAGTGAGCGCTGCGGGGTGACGGAAGAGACGATTCGTCGTGATCTGGACAAGCTCGAACAGGCAGGCAGGCTCAGGCGCTCTCATGGCGGGGCAGTCAGTGTAAAATACAAAGAGGATTTACAGTCGGAGATTCCGTATCCTGAACGAGCTGTAGCCCATGCAGAAGAGAAGCGCAGGATTGCAGGCGAAGCGGTGAAAATGGTGGAATCTGGCGACCGGATCGCCCTCGATGCAAGTACAACGGCGTGGTATATGGCGGCAGGATTGCCTAACATTCCACTGACGGTTTTAACCAACTCGATTAAGGTGGCCGCAGAGCTGAGTAACAAGGAGCAGATTCGCGTGATTGCCACAGGTGGGCAACTGGCTTCGAAATCCCTGTCCTTTGTAGGGCCGCTGGCGGAACGTTCGCTGGATGCTTACCATGTCGATAAAGTATTCCTGTCTTGCAAAGGGGTGCATCTGACCAAAGGCATTAGTGAATCCAATGAATTACAGGCTTTGGTGAAGCAGAAGATGATCCATATTGCGGATGAGGTCATTTTACTCGCAGATTCCAGCAAGTTTAACATACAGGCTTTTACGAGAGTCGCTGAGATGAGCAGTGTGGGGAAAGTGATTACGGATCAAGGCTTAGACGAAGAGCAAGTAAGTGCACTAACTGAGCAGAATATTACGTGTATACGTGTGTAAATAGAAAGGAATGAATGTCATGAAACATCCTTTTCATCTGAAAGCGGTATGGAATGGTGGACGTAACAGTGAGGGAACCATTGATGCAGGTGGATTAAAAACGGTCATATCGATTCCGCAGGAGATGGGCGGACCTGGTACGGGAACCAACCCCGATGAGATGCTGCTGGGTGCAGCCTCTACCTGTTACTTGATCACGTTGGCAGCAATGCTGGAGCGTTCAGATATTAAGCCAGATGAGCTGACGCTGGAGTCGGAAGCAACGGTAGATGTTACGAATAACGTGTTTACGTACGAACGGATCGTACATAGACCCCGGATTGTGCTTAGCACAGATGCTTCTGAGGCGGATCTGGCCAAAGCCGAGCGCTTAGCGCACAAGGCTGAATCATCCTGCATGATCTCCCGAGCGGTGGCAGGCAATGTTGTGATCGAAACACAGCCAGTCGTTGTAACTACAGGAGCTAACACAGTGTGATATACTTAAGAGTAGGCGACGCAAGTCGTCATTCGTGTAAATAAGGAGAAATTCGGCATGAACACACAGAAGCGCAAGACCAGCCGCTGGGTACGTTTAACACGTGCTATGAAGCTGAATTTCCTCAAATTATTACGTGCTCCCGGAGGTGCGCATAAAGTATCTACCGGATTTGCCATAGGGTTCGGACTGGAATTAATCGTGATCTCGACCGCATCCCTGATATATCTCATATTCTATCCCATCGTGCGACTGTCCGGGGGTTCGATGCCCGCAGCCATTGTTGGCAATGTGATTGGAAAACTTACGTTTTTGCCTATCATTCTGATGCCGCTCGCCAAGCAGATTGGTTCCTGGATTCTGCCTGCTCACAGCATGGGACAGGGACTAGTACACAAGAGTGCATTCATGGAACTGTTTCGCGGGAACTGGTCGGCAGTGAGCGAATTGTTGCTCGGTGGACTGGATATTTTGGCAGGCATGTCCGTGTTCGGTATCATTCTGGGTGTAATTTCGTACTTTATCGTAAAATTCTTTTACGTCAGAGCTCTCAACCAGCGTTATGAACGCCGGCTGGAGAAGCGTCGACAAGCAGATATGGCTGCGGTATCGCCTCCAGTGTTAATCAGGAAGCCATCACAATCATAATTGGCAGCATCAACATGGATGCAGCGGTTGTCCATAGAATGCAGCGGGATACAAACTGTGGAGAAGCATTGAACTGTTCAGCCAAAATAACAGCGTTCACCGCGGTCGGCATCGATGCGAGGATGAGCAGCACACTGAACAAGGTACCCTCGACCTGAAGCGCGGTCAGAATTAGCCAGGAGAGGATCGGTGCAGCTGCGAGACGTACCACAAGCCCGGTCCAGAAGGCTCGGCGTACATTAGGTAACCAAGGCGCTGTAGCACCTTTTGATCTGAGCATCTGTGCTCCCAAAATGGCGAGAACGACGGGAGAGTAGCCCATAGCCAGCATGGAGATGCCTCCATCCAGCGCGTCAGGCAGGCTCAAATTGGATGCGCGCAGCGCAATGGCGATGCCGGCAGCATAGATGGACGGCATGCGGAAAACGGACAGAATCGCATCTTTTACCGTGAATTCGGATCGCGCGGCAAAAAAGATACCTACCGTATTGACAATGATCATCTGTCCAATAACATAGACGGAAGCCTTATCCAGTCCAAGTTGTCCAAAGGCAAGCAGTACAAGCGGGAGCCCATAATTCACGCAGTTCGTAAACGTGGAGACGAGGGTGAGACCTGCTTTTTCGCTTGCACCCAGACGGAAAATCCGGCTTAACAGCTCGGCGAGTGCCCACAGCGCAATCAGATTAATGATAGAGAACCAGAATGTGCTGGTGACGTCCGTCCAGGTAATCTCTGCGTGCAGCAATGTATTGAAGATGAGCGCAGGGCTCAAAATATAAAGGGAAAAGGTCGACAGCGACCGGGTATCCCAATTCTTGAAGCGTTTTAACAGAATACCTCCGATCACGGGAAGTGATATCGGCAGGAATACATGGTATAACGTGAGTAAAAATGAGTGAAGCAATGCAATTCAGTCCCTTCTGGATGAAAAACCTATCTTATCATAGCAGAAGATGCACTTCATATGAATGGATTTCAGTATGATCATGTGCAGAAAGCCGTTGTTTAGCGGGTGTTTTCACGGATGTGCAGCGACAGCAGATTGCTATTTTGATATGGCAGATTTATTATAGAAGAGGTGCAACAAGATTACATACACATAGAGGAGGAAACTGTAATGAGTGAATCAAAACGCTTGCTCGTACTGGCCGGCTCTTATGCCGAAGCGGAAAATGAGGGCATTTATGCATATGAATTGAATGAGGATACAGGTAGCTTGTCCAAGCTTAACGGCATCGCGGGTGTGAAAAACCCAACGTTTGTCAACGTGGATGCTGAAGGAAACAAACTGTATGCGATTGGTGAAACAGCGTCAGCTGAAGGCAATAAAATGTCTGAAGCGGTAGCTCTGAGCATTGATCCTTCTACAGGAAAATTAAGTTTGCTGAACCGGAATAACTCCATCTCAGCTCCACCATGTCATATCCAGCGTGACCCTTCCGGCAAATACTTGATCCTCTCCAGCTACCACGGTGGTCTGGTAGGACTGCAAGCCTTGACGGATAACGGTGAAGTTGGAGCGCTTCTGGACGAGAAGAAACATGAAGGCCAAGGTGCGCATCCTGAACGTCAGGATAAGCCACATGTACATTCTGCATTCTTTAGTCCAGATGGCAAATACATGATGGTACAGGATCTGGGCGCGGATAACATTGCGATCTATTCCATTGATGCAGACAAAAATGAACTTGTGCTGCACAGTGAAACCAAAACTCATCCGGGAGCAGGCCCACGTCACTTGGCGTTCCACCCGAATGGTCAATTCGCTTATGTTATCAATGAAGTGGATTCTTCCATTACTTCGTTCAAATATGATGCAGCAGCGGGCACGTTGACTGAATTGTCTACGGTATCGACATTGCCTGATGGTTATGATGGCAAAGAGAATACAACAGCCGAGATCACAGTTTCCAATGATGGACGTTATGTATATGGTTCTAACCGTGGACATGACAGCATCGTTGTATTTGCAGTAGACGCAGACAAAGGTCACCTGACACTGGTTGAGCATGTATCTGCTGAAGGGGAGCACCCGCGTCATTTTGCTCTGACACCTAATGGCAAACTGTTGATCGCAGCCAACCGCGATACCAACAACCTCGTGACATTCACAGTGGATCAGGAAAGCGGACGTCTGAAATACACAGGTCACAGCACAGGTGTATCCAAGCCGGTGTGTGTGAAACCTGTATATCTGTAAGGTATAATTGCTAAAATCAGCTCTGGCTGGATTGAAAATTAGAAAAGGACCCTGCCTATATCCTATATGGCAGGGTCTATTTATTTGGATGAGTGATTAGGATTTTTTAGTATGCAAATTTCGGTTCAAATGAAGGGACACTTCTAAAATGAGTTCATATAACAACTAATTAATTTCATTAGTTTCGTACAAGTAACTACCCCACTTCAAAGTGCGTACTTCCTGAATGGATAGTCAGGGTCTACAATGAATGAGTAGCCAAAACAAACACTGCATGCATCTGAACAGACGAATTGGTGCAGGCTAAATATCTGATTATTATTTTTACAGGAACGACTCATACTTGAACAACAAAGGAGAAATAAATGATGAAATTGCAATTGGCACTCGACTTGGTAAACATCCCTGAAGGTATCGCACTGGTTAAAGAGGTTGAACAATATATTGATATCGTTGAGATTGGTACACCAATCGTTATTAATGAAGGTTTGCACGCGGTTAAGGCAATGAAAGAAGCTTTCCCTAATCTGCAAGTTCTTGCAGACCTCAAAATTATGGACGCTGGTGGTTATGAAATCATGAAAGCAGCTGAGGCAGGTGCGGATCTGATCACTGTGCTTGGGGCAACCAATGACAGTACGATCAAAGGTGCAGTAGCAGAAGCGAAGAAACAAAACAAACAAGTTCTCGTGGACATGATCAACGTGCCTAACCTTGAACAGCGTGCTCGTGAAATTGATTCGCTTGGCGTAGATTACATCTGTGTACACACAGGTTATGACCTGCAAGCTGAAGGACAAAGCCCGTTCGAAGATCTGCAAACGATCAAAGCTGCTGTGAAAAACGCTAAAACGGCTGTCGCTGGTGGAATCAAGCTGGAAACATTGCCAGAAGTAATCAAAGCACAACCGGATCTGGTTATTGTAGGTGGCGGTATCACAGGACAAGCGGACAAAGCGGCAGTTGCAGCTGAAATGCAACGTCTCGTTAAACAAGGGTAAGCGAATGACCAAAACACAATACGCAGCTGACATCTTGAAGGAGCTGGAACGCACGTTAAGCCAGATCGATGATGCAGAGATGCAAGCGATGGCTGAACATGTTCTGGCTGCAGAACAGATTTTTGTAGCAGGAGCAGGCCGGTCAGGACTTATGGGAAAGGCTTTTGCCATGAGACTGATGCAGATGGGGCTTCGTGTATATGTGGTGGGCGAGACCGTAACACCTGGGATCAGCTCGAAGGATTTCCTCTTGCTGTGCTCTGGCTCAGGAGAGACAGGCAGTCTGGCAGCCATGGCTCAGAAGGCTAGTCAAGCAGGTGCACCTGTAGGTCTCATTACAATTAAGCCAGAGTCCACGATTGGCAAATTGGCGACTACGGTAGTGCGTCTCCCGGCTTCAGCCAAAGAGGACACAGCAACTTCCGGAGCAGCCGTAACCATTCAGCCGATGGGCTCGTTGTTCGAACAAGGACTGTTAATCGGTATGGATGCTCTCATCCTTACCATGATGGAGATGAAGGGTATGACCGGAGCGGATATGTTTGGCCGCCACGCAAACCTGGAATAGTGAATAGATGCAAGACCGAAATCCTTTGCTTGTGAAGGGTTTCGGTCTTTTTCTGCGATGCACAGCCTTTCAAGCTTATAGGTTTTATTCGAGGTAGTTAGTTAAACTTTGCATCCCGTGCAGGCTGTAGTAGAATTAATAGAAAGCTGTATCGAATGAATGTACTTATTACATCATGTATGGAGCGGATAGTTACCCTCTTATGGAGTGTCCCCGTAACATGCGTATGATACCGATATAAGATTGAAGATGGGGGGGCTCGGAGCCATGGCATCCGAAGTGAAGGAACGGATTAATCTGAAAGAAATCAACTGTGAGAAGGAATTGACTCTTGCGGTAATCGGGGGCAAGTGGAAACTGATTATTTTGTGGCATTTGGGTCTGGAAGGCACCAAACGATTCAGTGAGCTGAAACGCCTAATCCCTCATATTACCCAGAAGATGCTGACCAACCAGCTACGTGAGCTGGAGGAAGACAAACTGATTGAGCGCAAGGTGTACGCAGAAGTACCTCCTCGGGTGGAGTATACGTTGACGGATCACGGCCAGAGCCTGATGCCCGTGCTGCATGCGATGTATAACTGGGGTAAAAATTATGGGGAAAATGTAATCTGGAAAGAAAGTTAAATAAGTTATATTCAATAAAACGCTCGGTGTATGGGGTTTTTGCCATCACCTAGCGTTTTTTTTATTTACTTTCAAACCATGGTCACATGAGCAAAAGTTTATACGAAACGTAGAGGACAGAAATAGCTTGAAGAAGCGGAGCGTTCGTATTTATCATCGGATTTTCCCTTTAGAAAAGGGATCAAAAAAAATCCGGGGATAACGGCGATCAGAAGGCTATTCTGTCATCGGAGTGATACGGATAAACTAATTTGTCAGCTCGACCATAAGTCCCCTGAACCATTTTAGGAGATGTCATGTATAGATGAGCGGAATATGATACGATGAGAGATATTGGAAATGCAAGGAGGATGACAACTAAAGATGGAAAAAATACGTACACGTGCTGAGGTAAACCCAGAAGCAACTTGGGATCTGAGAGACCTGTTTGCAACCGATGTGGAGTGGGAGCAGGAGCTTCGATCACTTCCTGAGGCTGCTACCGAGATTGAAACGTTCAAAGGACGTCTGGGCGAAGGCGCTGGACAATTGCTGGCTTGTCTGGATGCTCGTGAAGCTTTGCAGGAGCGTATCGGCAAGACGGCTTCTTATGCCCGACTTAAGCAGTCGGAAGACAGCACCAATCCGGTGAATATAGAGAACTCTGCCAAAGCAGGAGATATCCTATCGAATCTGTCGTCGTCCTTGTCTTTTATAAATTCAGAGATCGTCGAACTACCGGATGGAACTGTAGAGCGTTATATTCAAGAGCTTCCGGGTCTGGAACCATATGCGCGCAGTTTGGAGCGTTTGATTCGAGAAAAGGCACATCGGCTCACACCGGAGACCGAGAAGGTACTCGCTTCACTCGGAGAGGTGCTGGATTCACCATACCGTATCTATCTGCGCGGTAAACTGGCAGACATGACGTTTGACGATGCCCTCGATGGAGAGGACAATACTCGTCCACTGTCCTGGTCATTCTATGAAAATAATTATGAGATGTCGTCCGATACAAAGCTGCGCCGCTCTGCTTATGCTGCGTTCAGCTCCACATTGAATGAGTACAAAAATACGTTCGCAGAAGGTTATGCAACCGAAGTGAAGAAACAGGTTGTCTTATCCAGATTGCGTGGTTATGACGATGTTACTGATATGCTCCTCAGCCCACAGCAAGTGAGCAAAGAGATGTACAATAACATTCTGGATATTATCCAGCAGGAACTTGCACCTCATATGCGCAGACTGGCCGCTCTCAAGAAACGTGAACTGGGCTTGGACAAGCTGATGTTCTGTGATCTGAAGGCGCCGCTTGATCCTGAATTTAGCCCTGCCATTACATATGAGGAGGCATGTACGCTCATTCGCGAGGCACTGGATGTGCTCGGTCCGGAGTATGGCGAGATCGTAGAGCGCGCATTTCGTGATCGCTGGGTGGATTACGCAGATAACGCAGGCAAATCCACAGGAGCGTTTTGTTCTTCCATATATGGTTCGCACTCCTATATCCTGATTTCATGGGCGAACAACATGCGCGGAGCCTTTACGCTTGCCCATGAAGTGGGACATGCAGGCCATTTCATGCTCGCGGGTCGTTACCAACGGCTCACGAATACACGCCCATCTCTCTATTTCATTGAGGCACCATCGACGATGAATGAAATGCTGCTGGCAGATCATCTGTTGAAGCGTTCCGATAATCCAAGAATGCGTCGCTGGGTCATTTTGCAACTCCTGAATACGTATTATCATAACTTTGTTACGCATCTACTGGAAGGTGAATTGCAACGCAGAGTATACGCTCTCGCCACAAAAGATGAGCCAATTACGGCGAAGACGTTAAGTCAGCTCAAAGGAGACATCCTCTCCGAATTTTGGGGACCTGATCTCGTTATTGATGAAGGGGCCAAACTTACGTGGATGAGACAACCTCATTATTATATGGGACTCTATCCATATACCTATGCGGCAGGTCTGACAGCTTCCACAGCGGCGGCACAGCAGATCAGGGAAGACGGACAGCCTGCGGTGGATCGCTGGCTTGATGCACTCAAAGCCGGTGGAAGTCTCACGCCGCAGGAGTTAATGAAGCTCGCGGGTGTGGACATGTCGGGACCTGAGCCGATTCGTTCTGCAGTTGCTTATGTCGGCAGTCTGGTCGACGAACTTGAACGTCTGTATTCCTGATCTGGTTCATATAGTATACGGACAAGGCAGAACGGGTTGTCTGCATGCACTGCCTTCCTTGCGTGGGGGCGGTGCATCTTATTTTGCAAGGGGAAAGGAACGATGATGAATGGTGTTAACGAGCGTGTCCTCATCGATCGGCCGATTAAGCGTGGACGGCTTCGGTGTGTTTGATGACATGAATGCTGTACCGGGATTTGAGGGAGTGCAGGATGGCTTTTTTTCGGGAGTAAACGAAGTGGGTGCCATGGGTGCATTTGGTTCAATTTTCATTGGTGCCGTATTTCTTATCATTGCGGGTGCCATTGTGTATGGAATTATCTCCTCCGTACGCACGTGGTCATCGAATAACGCGGCAGCCCTGTTAACCCTGCATTCAACCGTTGTGACCAAAAGAAAGGAAGTCTCAGGTGGTAGCGGGGATAGCAGTGCGACTACCCGGTATTCTGTTACATTTGAATTCGATAATGGTGAGCGTATTGAACTGATCGTTGGTGGAACCGAATATGGCATGCTGGTGGAAAATGATCGAGGGATGCTGACGTATCAAGGGACACGCTTCAAGCATTTTGAGAGAGATGTACAGCCCCAGTCGGGGGTAAGCAAAGGCCAGTTTTATACGTGAAAAAAGAACTGCGGCTCCTCCCAAGTGGGAGAGAGTCGTTTTTGGTATGCAGAAAAGAAAGAAAAATCGGAGGGTATTCAAACGCTTACAATGGTGATATACTCGTAAAATAAAGTAAAACAGTATAAAACAAAAACAAACAAACAATAAATACAGAATAAGTACAGAGTTACGGAATGATTGAAGAGATAAGGATTGGAAAAAAGGAATGGCTCGAAAGGTTGGTGAAGCGCAGTGAGCGTGTTGGCTTATGATTTGGGTGCTGGGAGCGGGAGAGCGCTGCTAGGACATCTGAATGACCGAGGCATCGAAACGAGCGAGATCCATCGGTTCAAGAATGAACCGGTGAAAGTTGGCGAGCGGATGCACTGGGATATTCTGCGATTGCATCATGAATTGTTGCAAGGGCTTACGCTTGTGAAACAGCAGGGCGAAGCGCCGGAAAGCTTAGGGATTGATTCCTGGGGCGTAGATTTTGGTCTGCTCGGCAGTAATGGTGAATTACTGGGTAACCCGTATCATTACCGTGATACACAGTTTAACGGCATGATGGATCAGGTACGCCAAGAGCTGACCTCTCAGCGAATCTTCGAACGTACAGGCATTCAATTTCTTAGCTTCAATACCCTGTATCAATTGGCAACGCTTCAACGCAGTGGTTCCCCGCTTCTTCATGAAGCAGAGCGTTTTCTCATGATTCCGGATTTGCTTCGTTATTTCCTGACAGGAGAAGCGGTGAATGAATTCACTAATGCAACGACAACCCAATTGTACAATCCATTAGCGGGGCAGTGGGATAGTGAGTTGCTAGCGCATATTCGCATTTCGGAGAAACTGTTCGGTGAAGCCGTGCTGCCAGGTACCCGTGTTGGACAGTTGCGCAGCAGTATCTGTAACGATCTGGGGCTTTCGCCTATTCCGGTAATTGCCGTTGCAGAGCATGATACGGGTTCAGCCGTTGTGGCTGTTCCTGCAATAGAACGTTCATTTGCTTATCTGAGCTGTGGAACCTGGTCCCTGATGGGTACAGAGATAGATCATCCTGCAATTAGTGCCGAGAGTCTGGCCTTGAACTTTACGAATGAAGGCGGGGCGGGCGGAACATTCCGTCTGCTCAAGAACATTATGGGCCTGTGGATTTTGCAGGAAAGCATGCGGGAGTGGGATCGTCAGGGTCAGGGAGTTAGCTATGATGCGTTATTGGCGAAGGCGGAACAGGCACCTCCATTTACCAGTTTATTTGATCCTGATGATGAACTGTTTATGGCAGCAGGAGATATGACGACGCGTATACGACAGTATTGCCGTGCTACAGAGCAAGTGGTACCAGAAGATCAGGGGGCTATTGCCCGGGCAATTCTGGAGAGTCTGGCATTGAAGTATAGAAGAGTTCTGGAATGGACGGAACAATTGTCGGGACAAACGTTCAACGGATTGCATATGGTCGGTGGAGGCATCCAGAACCGCTTGTTATGTCAGTGGACTGCAAATTCCATTGGCAAGCCGGTATGGGCAGGTCCGGCAGAGGGAAGTGCCATCGGGAATATGGCTGTGCAATGGATGGCGAGTGGAGCTTTTAAAGATATTTGGGAGGCACGTAAGACCATTCGAGATTCATTTCCGGTAACAGCGTATGAGCCGCAGGATAGGTCAATCTGGGAAGAAGCTTACGGCAGATTTCTGCGTGTGACGGCTTCGGCCAATTCGCAAGCGGGGAGTGAGGTGTAACATGCTGGCAGCCGAGCGGTACGACCGGATTGTGGAGATGGTGAATGTAAAAGGCAGTATGCGTGTATCCGAGCTTAGTGAACGCTGCCGGGTGACGGAGGAAACCATCAGGCGGGATCTGGATCGGCTGGAACAGGCAGGACGACTGCGTCGTTCCCACGGTGGTGCAGTGAGTGTGAAGGAAGATCAGCCGGAGATCCCTTACCGGATCAGGGAGACAACCCATGCGGAAGAGAAGAAACGGATTGCACAGGCGGCTCTGGCGATGATTAATCCGGGTGACCGCATTCTGTTGGATGCCAGCACAACGGCAGGCTATATGGCAGCGAACATGCCTGATTTTCCGCTGACGGTATTAACCAATTCCATTCAAGTAGCCACGGAACTTAGCAGCCGTGACAAGGTTGAAGTCATCTCGACAGGAGGCCAACTGGCATCTCGCTCGTTGTCTTTTGTTGGGCCGCTCGCGGAGCGTTCTCTGGAGACGTATCATGTGGATAAATTGTTCTTGTCTTGTAAAGGTGTACATCTCGAAGGCGGCGGAATCAGTGAATCCAATGAACTCCAGGCAAGGCTGAAGCAGAAGATGGTTGGCATAGCGGATCAGGTCATCTTACTTGCAGACGCCAGTAAATTTGGTGTTCGTGCCTTTGCCCGGGTATCCGGTTTAAGTGCAGTTCATACAATTGTTACCGATCAGCCATTGGAGGCTGAACAGACCGAGCGTTTGAGCGGATACGACATAGGGATTATTACAGTTTAAGTTTTACGATTTATTTATACAAATTGAACTACATCAAAAAATCTGGGGATAACAGCGATCGGAAGGTTATTCTGTCATCAGAGTGTCCAGTGTAAATATTCTTTAGTCAATTCATCTACTAATCAGTTAATAGGAGCGTGTAATTATGAAGGTCTCCTTATTCATTACCTGCCTCAGTGATGCCATCTATCCCCGAGTCGGGGAGGCCATGGTCAGATTGCTCGCCGCTCATGGCGTTCGGCTGGATTTCCCGCCGGTTCAGACCTGCTGCGGTCAGCCTTCCTACAATAGCGGGTACTGGGATGAGACTCGGGTAGCAGCCAAGACAATTCTGGAAGCATTCGACGACAGTGACTTTGTGGTGTGTCCTTCGGGATCTTGTACGTATATGATTCATCATTATCCCGAACTGTTCGCGGATGAACCGGTATGGTTGGAGAAGGCAAAACGACTGGAAGCCAAAGCCTATGAATTCACTCAATTCCTCGTTCAGGTACTCGGGATTACCGATCTGGGCGCACATTTTCCACACAAAGTAACCTATCATCCATCCTGCCATGGCAGCCGTCTGCTTGGTGTGAAGGATGAACCGATGGCGCTGCTCTCTCAAGTAAAGGGACTGGAATTGGTTCCACTTCCATTCGCTGAGGATTGCTGCGGGTTCGGGGGTACTTTTGCCATCAAAATGTCCGATATTTCAGGAGCGATGGTTACCGAGAAGGTCGATCATGTCAAAGAGACACAAGCCGAAGTACTGGTTGGGCTGGATATGGCCTGTCTGATGAATATCGCAGGTAATCTGCGTTATCGGAATGAACCGGTGCGTGTGATGCATCTGGCGGAACTACTGTATGAGGGGGTGCGAACAGGATGAGCCAACCGGGAGCCATGGATACTACGGTCAAAGAACGTGCCGGACTGGCCTTGAATGATGATTTTCTGCGTAAAGCGGTCAAATTCACGACAGAACGATTGCGTAATGGGAAAAAGTCGGCCTCAGAAGAACATGGAAACTGGGATGAATGGCGGGAGCGTGGCCGTCAGATTCGTCTGCATACCATTGCGTATCTTGATTATTATCTGAATGAATTCGTTAATAATGCTCGCGCGAATGGGGTTCATATTCATTTTGCAGATACCTCGGTGGAAGCAGCGGCGATTGCGCTGGATATTGCGGCGCACAAGCAAGCTACTACGGTGGTGAAATCCAAATCGATGGTATCGGAGGAAGTGCATCTGAATCATGTGCTGGAGTCGGCAGGCATTGAAGCCATTGAGACCGATCTGGGTGAATACATCATTCAGTTGGCAGGTGAAGCTCCTTCTCATATTGTCATTCCAGCAATCCATAAGAACCGCTACCAGATCGCAGAGTTGTTATCGAAGGAAGCAGGAGAAATTCTGGAACCGGATACAACAGTACTCGCTGGGTTTGTACGCAAAAAGCTGCGCGAGAAATTCCTGGAAGCCGATATTGGCATGACGGGTTGTAATTTTGCGATTGCAGAGACTGGTTCCATGGTCTTGTTCGAAAATGAAGGTAATGCCCGTATGGTATCCACTGTTCCGAAAACGCAAATTACACTCATGGGCATGGAGCGGATCATCCCGTCGTGGACAGATCTGGAGGTCATGGCAACCTTGTTGCCGCGCTCCGCAACAGGTCAGAAATTAACGATGTATATGTCAGGCATCACAGGTCCTCGCCGCACAGCGGATGGAGATGGGCCGGATGAAATGCACATTATTATCGTGGACAACGGTCGATCCCTACAGCTCGGTGATCCCGAATTCCAAGAACTGCTGAATTGTATCCGCTGCGGCGCCTGTCTGAATGCTTGCCCGGTATATCGTCATATTGGAGGTCATGCCTACGGTGGAACATACAGTGGTCCGATTGGCGCGGTACTGACGCCTGCACTCAATGGCAATATTGATGAATGGAATGACATTGCGGGTGCTTCGAGTCTGTGCGGAGCCTGTTATGAAGCATGTCCTGTTAAAATTCCACTGCATGATATGCTTGTTTATTTACGTAGGCGTAAAGTGGAAGACGGCCATGGAAACAAAATGGAAAGTATAGGCATGAAGGGCTTTGCCGCCGTTGTTTCCAATTCCAAACGCTTCAGTGCAGCCATACGTCTGGGACAGATCGGGCAGAAAGCAGTTGTACGCAACAATGGCATTTCACTCAAGCTGGGTCCACTTAAAGGCTGGAACAATTATCGGGTTGCCCCAAGTCTCGCCAAGAAATCTTTCCGGCAGCAATGGAACAAGCTGGATCAGGAACTGAACGAAGACCATAAGGCCATGGATTCTTCCGTCCGCAGTCGTATGGAGCAGATTATTCGTGATCGAGAGGAAGGAGAGGGTGAGCATGGTCACTGAACATCAGCAATGGCTTGCGCAATTGGAGAAGAAGTCCATTGAGAAACAGGAGCAGTTCATGAATGATATTGCTTCGAAATTGAGAAGACCAAGGCAACGACATGCGCCGACCCAACCCTTTCGGGGAGCACCCGATTTTTGGACTGAACTGGAATGGGATGAAGAGAAGCGTATTCAGGCATTTACCGATAACTTTGTGAGTGTAGGTGCCCATATCGCCCGGGTTCAGAACATGGATGAAGTATCCCAATTCATCGCCCATAAATCTCATGAGTTGAGTGCCAAATACATCATTCGCCAAAATGAACAGGCGCTAGAGGATCTGGGTTTGGAAGAGAAGCTTCCCGATGTACAGATCTTAGTCTGGAATAGTCAAGCGGATGAGAACTGGAAGGCGCGTGCAGCCGAGGCTGATATCGGTGTGGTCATGGCGGATTATGCGACAGCATACACTGGATCCGTCACTGTACTTTCTTCACCAGAAAAGGGACGGTCAGTTAGTCTACTGCCTACGGTACTCATCATCATTATTCCATTGGACCGACTGTACACCAGACTGGGTGAGACGCTGGATCGATTTGACGAAGCGGGAAGAGAGAATCTTCCGGCAGGCATCCACTTTATTTCAGGACCAAGCCGCTCTTCCGATATAGAAAATGATTTGACTATTGGCGTACACGGACCAGGCATTGTATATGGTCTGATTATGGGTTAGCTGCGTGTTAAGAGTGATTGCACAATATGATTTTGACAACTGTCCGCGAAGCAGCTTTTGGCTGTTAAGGGCAGTTTTTTGTTTGTGTATTATAGGTTAAAACTATTGAATTAATATTTATTATATATTTCACCTATCAATGATAGCGGTGTATAATCCATCTCAATAGAGAATTCATATGTGATTACGAAAGAGAAAAAGGAGGCATTACGATGAGTATATTTTCATATCAGGTTCCATTCATGGAGGGGCACAAGGGTGATTTTTCAGCTTTAAAAGGGAAAGTCCTGCTTATTGTGAATACAGCAAGTCAGTGTAGCTACTCCCGCCAATTCAATGAACTTCAACAGATGTATGAGAAGTATGGTGATCAGGGGCTGGAGATTCTGGCCTTTCCTTGTAACCAGTTTAACGACAAAGAACCAGGCAGTAGCAATGAGATAGTCGAGTATTGCAGGAAACAGTTTCAGATATCCTTTCCGATCCTGGAGAAGGTTGAGGTCATTGGGCAGTCGATGCATCCGTTGTTTCGTTATCTGATTGAAGAAGCGCCATTTCAAGGTTATGATCTGGACACGCAAGAAGGACAGTGGATGGACACCTTTGTTAAGGAGAAGCATCCAGAATTGTACCAAGGAGACGGAATCAAATGGAATTTCACCAAATTCCTGATCGACCGTAGTGGAGACGTCCATGGCCGTTATGAAACGACAATTGCCCCATTAGAGATGGAGTCAGCTATTCAGAATCTGTTAAGGAAATCCTAGATATGCTGCAATTACTGTCCTGAAGTCCTATGACTTTGGGACTGTTGAAGATTGGAACTGGAAATGTTAGGGTAAAAGAAGATAACGAATGCATACATTTTTTTTAATCAAAAATGACCAATATACTATTTTGGTCAATTGGTTCTTCTATGAGTTTTAAGGTTATCTGGATGAAATGTGAAAATGTGCAAAAAATAACGCGAGTCTGTTGATCTGAAGAGCAAGTGTAATCACGTCATTATTTTTTAGTTGTGAACTTTTAACTTGGAAAGAAGGAGTGAGCGTCATGTCACCAATTTCAGTGCCTCAACCAAAAACATTTGGTCCGCTGGGCAATTTGCCGCAATTGAACTTTGATGAGCCCGTACAATCTCTGGTGAAACTTGCTGATGAGTATGGACCGATCTTTCGAATGGAGTACCCTGGGCGAAGTGAATTGTATATTTCAGGTCACGAACTGGTCGCCGAGGTAACGGATGAATCCAAATTCGACAAACGTGTGTGGGCACCCCTTGCGAAGGTTCGTGCATTTGCAGGAGATGGACTATTTACGAGTTGGACCGAGGAGCCGAATTGGAAAAAAGCCCATAACGTACTGCTGCCAAGTTTCAGTCAGCGTGCCATGCAGGGATACCACAATAAAATGATTGACCTGGCTGTGCAGCTGGTTCAGAAATGGTCACGATTGAACCCGGATGAGACAGTTAACGTTCCGGATGATATGACGCGTCTTACGCTCGACACGATTGGACTGTGTGGTTTCAACTACCGGTTTAACAGCTTCTACCGGGAAGAACCACACCCATTCATTACGAGTATGGTAAGGGCATTGGATGAATCCATGAGTTCATTGCAGCGCCTGCGTCTGCAAGACAAGCTGATGATCACCAAAAAGAAACAGTTTGAACAAGATATCCGTTCGATGTTCTCGTTGGTGGATCACATCATTGCCGAGCGAAAAGAGAAACCGCAGGAGGGGGCAGACGATCTGTTGTCCCACATGCTCAGCGGCAAGGACCCGGAGACAGGAGAAACACTGGATGATGAGAACATCCGCTATCAGATTATTACATTCCTGATTGCAGGACATGAGACCACAAGTGGTCTGTTATCCTTCGCCATCTATTATCTGATGAAGAATCCCGATACATTAGCTAAAGCCCAAGCTGAAGTGGATCAGGTTCTAAAAGATCCAGTTCCAACGTACAATCAGGTTCGCAATCTGAAGTACGTTCGCATGGTTTTAAACGAAGCACTACGGTTATGGCCTACAGCTCCGGCCTTTTCCCTGTATGCCAAGGAAGATACGGTGCTTGCGGGTCAATATCCTTTGCAAAAAGGTGACAGCGTCAGTGTCCTTATTCCCAAGCTTCATCGGGACCGTGCAGCGTGGGGAGATGATGTGGAAGCATTCCGGCCGGAACGGTTCGAAGACCCGAGTAAAGTGCCGCATGATGCTTACAAGCCTTTCGGTAACGGTCAACGGGCATGTATTGGTCAGCAATTTGCACTTCAGGAAGCAACGCTGGTGCTGGGCATGGTCCTCAAGCATTTTGACTTCATAGATCATGCGGATTATCAGTTGAAGGTCAAAGAAACCCTGACGCTCAAACCGGATAACTTTACGATTCGCGTACGTGCTCGTGGGGGTCAACCGGTCATGGCCGTTCCGGGTGTAGCGGTCGAAGAACCGACTCCAGTTGCCAAAAGAACAGAGCCAGATGCGGCAAATGCCCATCACACACCGATGCTAGTTCTGTACGGTTCCAATCTGGGCACGGCGGAAGGCATTGCGCGTGAGATTGCCGATACCGCCAGATATCAGGGTTTCCGCAGTGAGGTTGCTGCGCTGGATGATCGCGTTGGCAAACTGCCGAAGGATGGTGCCGTTATTATTGTCAGCGCATCCTATAATGGTCAGCCGCCAAGTAATGCCAAGATGTTCGTCGAGTGGATTGAACATGCGGACGCCAATGAATTCAAAGGTGTGCGTTTCGCTGTTCTGGGATGCGGTGACCATAACTGGGCGAGCACCTATCAGCGTATTCCGCGTTTAATAGACGAACAATTGTCTTCCAGAGGAGCAGAGCGGTTATCGCCCTTGGGTGAGTCAGATGCAAGCGGTGATTTTGAGAAACAGGTGGGGGATTGGACGGAGCAATTATGGCCGGATCTCGCACGAACTATGGGGCTCAAACTGAACACAAGCTCCAACAGCGAACGCAGCTCACTATCTGTACAATTTGTCAGCGGACTCGCGGTGACCCCTCTTGCAGATACGTATGATGCACATGTGGCGGAAGTACTGGAGAACAGAGAGCTTCACGACGCGGGCAGTGAACGCAGTACACGTCATCTGGAGATCAAACTGCCTGAAGGCATAACCTACAAGGAAGGTGATCATCTGGGTATTCTGCCACAGAATCCACCGGAACTTGTGGAACGTGTACTTCGTCGATACGGGTTTACCGGAACGGAGCATCTGGTTCTGGATGCATCCGGTCGGAGTGCCGCACATCTGCCATTGCATCAACCGGTTAACCTGTATGACCTGCTCAGTCATAGCGTTGAGCTTCAAGAAGCAGCAACCCGTGCACAGCTTAGAGAAATGGCTGCATATACGGTATGTCCACCCCATAAAAAGGAGCTTGAAGCACTGCTTGATGAATCCGTGTATATGCAAGAAGTGCGGAATAAACGGATATCCATGCTGGATTATCTGGTAAAATATGAGGCATGTGAACTGCCATTCGAGCGGTTCCTCGAATTATTGCCTTCACTGAAAGCCAGATATTATTCGATCTCCAGTTCACCACGTGTTCAGCCCGATCAAGCGAGTATTACGGTCAGTGTTGTGCGTGCCCCGGCATGGAGTGGACAGGGAGAATACAAAGGTATTGCGTCGAACTATCTGGCCAACCTGAAGTCGGGTGATGAGATTGTCATGTTCACCCGGACACCAGAGTCCGGGTTCCAATTGCCGGAGGATACACAGGTTCCCGTCATCATGGTAGGCCCGGGTACAGGAGTGGCCCCATTCCGAGGTTTCTTGCAGGCGAGACATGTATTGAAGCAGCAGGGTCAAGAGCTTGGTGAAGCGCATCTGTACTTTGGGTGCCGGAATCCTGAACATGATTATCTGTACAAAAATGAACTGGAAGCAGCCCAGCAAGAAGGGATTGTGAAGCTTCATACGGCCTTCTCCCGTGTAGACGGGGAGGAGAAATGTTATGTACAGCATCTGATGAGAGACGATGCCCGTCATCTGATTCCTTTGCTTGAAGAGGGTGCGCATCTGTATATCTGCGGTGATGGCAGCAAGATGGCACCTGATGTGGAAGCCACACTGCAGCATGCATACGCTGATATACATGGCAAGTCTGCGAAGGAAGCAGAAGATTGGCTTAATCAGCTTCAGCAGGAAGGTCGTTATGCCAAAGATGTATGGACAGGCATCTAATGTAAACATGTGAAGGATCAAAGTGATCCCTAACTGGCTGAGCGGTGAGACACAGAAGCAGTTCTGTTCTCACCGCTTTTTGACATAAACTGATTCTTTAGCAGATGAGTGGGAGTATGAGTTATAATTATAAATTGAAAGGGAGCACCCGTACGCAGACATTGGGGAACCCATGCAACGCTTGCATTAGGAATCAGCTTTACTTCCGGGTACACGGACGTTTCAGGCTCTTTCTTCGGACGGTTGGCCGATAGATCGACTCGACGCTGGAGAGAGGAAATAGAATACGGGAAGGGACTCTGCCTTTTCCCTGGAGTTCAAGATAATCCAGTCCCACGCCTACAAGTCTGATATTGTTGAATGCATTCCAGGAAGGAAACGTCGTGCGGATTCCCACTCGGATGCCTCGCCGTGTTCGAGGAATATCGAACACCCGAATGGAATTCAGACTGAGTGGAATGAATAATTGACGGTTTACTTTGATAAACTGCCTTGAATAGACACGACGAATGCGTCCCGGCTCCAACCCGGAGAGTGGAGTATTCAGTTCTGCAAGGTGCCCCTGAAGTTCTGCCAGACGCTGCTGAAGTGTTTTTCCAGTATGGAGATGCTGCCAGCTCATAAGTATTCCTCCGTTCGCCATTTGTACCTAGTATATGAAGGAACGGGGTCGGAAGGTGTACGTTTGATAGCCCATGTTCTTTACGGCTAACGGGGTTTTATTTGATAATAGGGGAGTGATCCAAGTGATTGTAGAAATGTATAAAGACCTCATTCAGGATGAGCGTGGCAATTATTATCTGGCAGTACAGATCGAGGGCAATGAGCTTACGCTCGTTAATGCATTCGTCGAAGCGGCATTCACACCTGACCTGATCTACAATGAAGAGTTTCGTGCCAAGCACAAGGAGATGGAAGGCGGATTTGTAGGCAAAATAGCGATGGACCTCCTAAGACACGATGTAGTCATGGGTATGAAGCAAATCGACCGCAAGCTGTTGAACCTGTCAGATGTGGAGCAGCAGTTCAAGGTAAATTATATTGATACCATTGAATTTTATCGTCATCCTGCATGGCAACGGAAGGTGTAAAGGGAAGTCTTCTCCTCTGTAACCAGAGAGTGGGTTCTTCTCTCAAATCAAATTGGCTATGATCTGCCTTATACCAGCAACAGAATATATTGAAATGTACAAGCGCAAGTGCAGGGCAGTAAGCCTCCGCAACTTGCGCTTTTTGGCGTATATGGTTAATGACGTGTGAGACTTAGAAACGAACCAGGTTATTGACATTGACAGGCAATCCTGTGGCAATGGCGCGATTGGCCGCAATACCGGTCAGAATGGATCTGGCACCGTCCACGTGGTTAGCTGCACGATGGAACGGATCTTCTACAGGCTCTCCGAACAGATCATTCAGCAGAACCGGGTCACCTCCGCCATGTCCACCTGCTTTCTCTTCCACTTCAACCTCATATGGCGCATCGAACATCGGAAGAACGCGCAATGTTTTACCGATCAATGCACCTTCCTTACTTTTGTCACCCAATGAATTGACATAGGATTGTTCCACGATATTCATCTCAATCCGGCCTTTGGTGCCGTTAATGGCAATTCGGTAACCTTCCCATGGCTGGTAGGCAACGAGGGAGTACGTCAAAATGGCTTTGTTCCGATACTTCACAAGAACACCCATCGTATCCTCAATATTGATGCCATCCCCAAATACACTTTGATCGCGCTGATAACCATCTTCCGACTCGGCATCCAGATACATGGACTTCAGATGAGCATCCGAATCCAAATGCAGTGCAAAAGGATCTTCCTTCGCGAGCGGGTTGCCGGTTGCCCGGTTGTAGAATTGTGTTACACCGCGTTCCTCGGCATTTTCTCTGCCATAATACATGAGATCTCCGAATGCGAACACGGTATCCGGTTGCGAACCAATCCAGAAATTCACCAGGTCAAAGTGATGCGTGGATTTGTGAACGAGCAGTCCGCCGCTATTGCGCTTGTCCCGGTGCCAGCGACGGAAATAATCTGCGCCGTGGCGGGTATTCAGCAGCCACTCGAAGTGAACGGAAGTGACCTTTCCAATGGTATCATTCAGAATAAGCTCGCGTATTTTGGTATGGTGCGGCGCATAACGGTAGTTAAAGGTTACTCTTACGTTCTGACCGGTCCGCTTGACGGCATCCAGGATGTCCTGACATTTCTCCTCATCGATGGTCATCGGTTTCTCGGTTACAACATCACATCCAAGTTCCATCGCTCGAATGATATACTTGTGATGGGTGCGGTCAACGCTCGTTACGATGACATAGTCAGGCTTCTCGTTCTCAATCATCTGATCAAACTGATCGGCAGGATAAGTAGGTACCTCTGGATACTTGTACTTTTCCTTCAGTAACTGATTCGCATAATTCATACGGACTTGATTGATATCGCAAAAGCCGACAAGCTCGGATGTATCCCTAAAATCTCGTGTCAGAGCACCGTAAAAAAATTCTGCACGGCCACCGGTCCCGACTAATACATAACGTTTCTTGTTACTCATGTCTATCGCCTCCTTGAATATAGCTTTAGACTATAACAAGGGAGTACTTCTTTCGCCGCATTTTATGCGTAACCGCTTTCAAATGCCGCATATTTTGCTATAATTTATGGAAAGGAGAGAGGGAGACATGACTGAACCCTTTCGTGCGGATTTTCATGATCCCACGGATCTACTGCACATTGAATATGATCGTCGCATTGGGTATTTCTCGATGACGGATGACCACCTGCATGATCATTATGAGTTGTATTACCTGTTGTCTGGTGAGCGTATCTATTTCATCAAGGACCGAACCTATCGGGTAAAGGCTGGCGATCTGGTGTTTGTTGACCGGAATACGGTTCATAAGACATTGGAGAGTGGCATGCCCGACCATGAGCGTATGGTACTCTATATAAAGCCTGAGCTTTTTGTAGCCATGGCTATTTCAACGGAGTTAGTTGAAGGCTTGAAAGAACCCTTTTGCTGGGAGATTCCAATTGTAAGGTTTCCATCTCAAGTCACTGAGGTTCTGGAACGGATGGTTAGCGAAATGGTTGATGAAATGCTTCATCCCAAACCTGGAAGCAATCTGTTAATGCGTCACCGGGCTATTGAATTGTTGCTGCATGCCTATCGTAATCAACATCTGGGCAGGTTATGCTCCGATGATCGTGAGCCGGTTCTTCATCCCAAGACACAGGCCGTCGTGCGTTACCTGAATGAAAACTATCAGAAACCACTGACATTGCCGGAGGTGGCGGACACGTTTCGCATTAGTACGCATTATCTGAGTCGATTGTTCAAGCAAACGACGGGGTTTACCTTCAGTGACTATCTGAATCTGTTACGGGTAAAGGAAGCACAGCGTTTGCTGCGGGAAAGTGAGGAGTCCATTACGGACATCGCCTGGCTTGCCGGATTCAGTAACTTCTCTCATTTTGGCAAGATGTTCAAGCGTACCGTTCAGGTGTCACCAAGATCCTACAGGCAGGAGTACAGGGAAACAGGCTCAATGAGAACGATAAAATAGGGGGAAAATAAACGATGATTGAAGCGAGATTGAATGAACTGGGGATCATTTTGCCAGAGGCGAGCGCCCCCGCAGCGAAATATGCCAATGCCGTTATTGTCAATGGAATCATGTATGTATCCGGGAAAGGACCTGATACCTCCGAACGCGGCAAACTTGGAGCAGAATTCACAACAGAGCAGGGATATGGTTTTGCCCGGAACGCTGGATTGGAGGTACTCGCTGTCGTTCGAGATGTGCTGGGATCATTGGATCGGGTGAAGAGAGTAGTTAAAGTGCAGGGCTTCATCAATGCGTCCGCTTCGTATCAGGAACATCATAAAGTACTGAATGGATTCTCGGATCTGATGATGGAGGTATTCGGGGATCAGGGGGTACACGCCCGTTCAGTATTCGGTGCAGTATCCGTGAGGGATAATCTGCCGTTGATCATTGATTCCATATTTCAGGTGGAGGAGTAGGTGTATGTATGACTGATTCATCTTCATTTAATCCCATAATGCTAACCATTCCCGAGAGCTTCCACACAGAACGCCTCACGATTCGAGCACCCCAATGGGGTGATGGCGCGGCCGTTAATGAGGCGGTCCGTGAGAGTGCGGTGCAGCTGCGGTTGTGGTTACCTTTTGCCGAGAAAATCCCTTCATTGGAAGAGTCAGAAGTGACTGTTCGCAAAGCAAGGCTGCAATACCTGGAACGTACTGACATGATGCTACATTTGCGTGACAGACATACGGATGAATTGGTAGGTAGCAGCGGGTTACATCGGATCGACTGGAATGCACGCTGTTTCGAGATCGGCTACTGGATTCGCACATCGCGAGCTGGCGAGGGATTGGTCACGGAGGCGGTGAAAGGGATAGAGCAATTCGCCATTACTCATCTGGAGGCCAATCGGCTGGAGATCCGCTGTGATGCCCGCAATGTGCGGAGTGCCAAAGTAGCTGAACGAGCGGGATATACGCTAGAAGGTATACTGCGTAAGATGCGCCGGGACAGTACAGGCACGCTGGTCGATTGTATGGTTTTCTCGAAAGTCAGGGGAAGTGAATTTGAGTAGTGGGTTAACCACTTTTGGATAAGATGAAGATCGGAGGCAGGTATGGAGCAAATCGGTCAAGGAAGAACTGCGGAAATCTATGCGTATTCGAACGACCTCATTATGAAATTATACAGAATTGATTTTCCTCACGAAGCGGTTCAAAATGAATTTAGAATAACTGAGCTGGCATACAAAAAAGGACTACCTGTCCCACAGGCAGTATCCTTGATAGAACATACTACATCGCGTGCAGGCATCGTTTTTGAACGAATCGAGGGTACCACGCTGTTGTCACTTATGATTCAGAAATCGAAAGTAGTGGAGCAGCTCTCATTCAAAATGGCTGACTGCCACTACAAACTTCATTGCGAGCGGGATGATGAAGCAACACTTCCCTCTCAGAAGCAGATTTTATCGGGAGCAATCCGCAATGTTCAATTATTGTCGGAGAATGATAAAACACGAATACTTTCCTACTTAACAACATTGCCTGATCGGCAGCAGATCTGTCATGGCGATTTTCACCCCGATAACGTGATGCTGAGTGAGGTGGGCGAGCAATACTGGGTTATCGATTGGATGACTGGAATGTCTGGGGATCCTGCGGGTGATGTGGCTCGAAGCTGGGTAATATTAATGAGCGGTACAATGTCGGAAGATACTCCGCCTGCTATTCACACGGGTTTTGAAAAGGCTCGTGAATTGATTCTCGAACATTATATCCATCACTACATACATCTTTCCGGGATTTCCCGTGAAGCGATTGAATCCTGGATGCTGCCAGTTGCTGCTGCGCGTCTTGATGAAAATCTACCTGATCAAGAGGCGCAGCAGTTGCTCAAGTTTGTTCAGGAACAACTTCGTCTATTATAAAAGTTAAATTAAAGATTATTTACATTGACACTACGATGACAGAATAACCTTCCAATCGCTGTTATCCCCAGATTTTTCGATTCCCTTTTCCGAAGGGGAAAATCCGGGGATAAAGGCGAGCGCTTTGCTTTTTCAGGTTTTTTCTGTCCTCTCCGTTATCGTGTTAATGATTAGTTCAACTTCTATAGACGAATCTAATCATTTTTTATTAAAGGGTAGAGAAAGAGAGGGGACAAATTCATGCTGCATTCATTAAAGGCCATACAATCTTACAAATCAGGCAACACGCCGGAAGCCCAGCAGCATTGGCTGCAACTGCTGGCAGCAGCGGAGAAGCCGCATATTAACCTCGAGCGCATTCATTCTATCGCCGAACTTGAGGGCACAAATCCGGTGCTGAATTACACCGAGCGTACACTTCAAGTGCTGGAGAAGCTTCAGGTTTCTTTTTGGGTCCGTGAAATTCTCGAGGAAGTATTAATGTGGTCAGAGACGGCGAAGGCCGGATCACGGGAGCAGCGGCGGGCATGGCAAAAGCAAGGCGTTAACCTGTTTGTGCACAATGTGGGGTCCGCTCAGTTGTATGACCTCTATGTGGCGGCAGG
The DNA here is from genome assembly GCF_058313655.1 of Paenibacillus sp. Negev47. Classification (NCBI taxonomy): domain Bacteria; kingdom Bacillati; phylum Bacillota; class Bacilli; order Caryophanales; family Paenibacillaceae; genus Paenibacillus; species Paenibacillus sp. Negev47. The sequence continues at coordinate 4,112,086 of NZ_CM177754.1, read as the reverse complement.
CCAACTGGATAACAACATCGATAAGAACAAGGAGACGAGAAATGGTCAACCCGGTTCTATAAGCGAACACACTACACCGATTTCATCCACACCGAGACATGAGGTTGTTCGTACCCTTATTGCTACGCATGGACTAATTGGACAGTACATACGCGGGGAAATTCCATTTGCCGAGAATACTCCGCTTCACTCCATAATCGGTAAAGGATGGCTGTCTACAGAAGAATTGCACGCCTTACTGATGGCATTAAATGAGTGTATTATTGCAGGCGTTGATCTAGCGCTATGGAAACAGGTAGAGGCTGAGGTGGAGCGAATTGTAGGCTGGATTATCGCCGGACCGGAGCATGAAGACTGGAGCGTGAAAGAACGGTTATCCCGTTTGAGAAGTTCATCCATCCAGCAAGGAGAAGCTATGGACACGGCTTATGCCAAACTTCAAACGGAACTGGATGTGGATTCAATTCTAGCTCCGCTGGCTCATCGTACGCTGTGGTATGTGGAGTCGGCTATGCAGGATTTCTCGTTGCAGGAGATGGTAAAAGTGTTCCTGTTGACGCTTTACAGTGAGAGTATGCATTCCACACCCATGGAAGGTCAGTCCGCTATCGTTCGTCACATCAGCTTCGAACCATTGATGAATACGATGTATTACGACTATAAAGGCGTCAAAAAGCTGAATATTTACAAAAAACGAATGATCGAAAAGTATTTGGAACAGTATTCGTGGGAACAGTTAGCTGCAGGAGAGCAGATCGTGTACCCCCATCTAACACATCGAATTGAGCGCCATACAGATTTACCAGATACCCTGTTCGTGACCTTTGAATTTTCCCCGGCGGCGGAGAAGCTCATTGCATTCTGTATTGAAGCGGAAAAGTCTCCATTGTATGAGAAAGCTGTGCTGCTTTTATTCGATCTGTTCGGGTTGCGCCGGGATGCCTATGACCGGTTCCACAATGAAGAGACGTACTTGTCCGACATGAACAGTTCGGGTGATTACAAAAAAGTGCTGCTGGACTATATCGTGGGTAAACGGGTACTTGATATTGGTCCGGGTGGAGGGATTCTGCTGGATCTGATTGAGCAGGGAAAACCGGAAGTGGAGCCGATCGGTATCGATATCTCAGCCAATGTGATTGAAGCGCTGGAACGCAAGAAACAGCGTGAGGGACATCGCTGGCAAGTCATGAAGGGGGATGCCCTGCAACTGGAGCAATATGTGCAACCAGGCACAGTGGATACGGTAATTTTTTCATCCATTCTGCATGAATTGTATTCATATATTGAACTTGACGGCCGAAGATTTAATTCCGACACGGTTGTGGCAGCGCTGAAAAGTTCATTCCATGTGTTGTCACCTGGAGGAAGAATACTGATTCGGGATGGCATCATGAGTGAACCGGAAGCACAGAAACGCCGGATTCGTTTCCTGGAACCGGATGGGATGCGCTCGCTGGAGCGGTACACAGAGGATTTTCAGGGGCGTGCGATTGAATATGAGCGTATCTCAGACAACGAGGTCGTGATGCCGATCAACGATGCGATGGAATTTCTCTACACCTATACGTGGGGCGAAGAGGCATATGTGCATGAGATTCAGGAACAGTTCGGTATATTTACACCGACGGCCTATGAGAATTGCATCCGAGAAGCGCTGGGCAAACAAGCCGAAATCATTACGTTCCGACATTTCCTTCAGGAGGGGTATACGGAAGCACTCGGAGAACGAATGATCTTCATGAACGAAGATGGCGAGCCTGCGCCTTTGCCAGACAGTACCTGCCTGATTGTCATTGAGAAGAAGAAAGGATTGGCGGACGGATGATGAGCGAGGCCAGTACGGTTTTGTATTTTGTTAGACATGCGGAGTCTCAATATGTTGAAGGACAGGAATTCGAGCGTGGGCTGACAGAGCAAGGACATCAAGATGCGGGAACGGTTGCCAATCTGCTCCATGGGGAGCAGATTCAACGGTTCTATTCAAGCCCTTACAGGCGAGCGGTGGATACGATTCAGATTCTGGCAGATCGGTCAGGTGGAATTGTGGTGACAGATGAAGATCTGCGTGAACGCCAGTTGTCGAGTTCGGATGTGAAGCATGAGAATTTCCGTGAAGCCAAGCTACGATTGTACCGAGATCCCACGTATGCGTACCCTGGAGGAGAGTCTGGTGAACAGGCTCGCTCAAGGGCAGTAGCGGTGATCGAGAGAATTCTGAGTAAACATGCGGGTCAGAAGGTAGTCATCGGAACACATGGAGATGTGATGACGCTTATCTTTCAACACTATGACTCTTCGTACGGTTATGATTTCTGGGAGAAGACTACGATGCCGGATATCTATAAGCTAGAGTTTGATGGACGGCATAAGGTAATCGGGGTAACCCGATTGTGGGAGGGACAGAGTTATATATGAGAAATGCATTAGCCAGGATGAGAACTGGAGGGGAAATCAATGAGCAGAACGGATGTGCAGAAGCTACTGGCGGATCTGAATGAGGGACGGATTCTGACCCAGCAGACATTCGAAGAGTTGGATGTGGAAGTTTATTTGGATGAAAGGGATGGTACTGCTTTTGCCGACGACTGGATGCAATCTTTTGAACGTTGGGCTCAAGCTTCCAAGGTGGCTGAAGAAGAGGTGCTACGCGCATGCAGGGAACAGGCGTTCAAACAAACCTTAGCATTTACAGGCGAACCTGAGTTGGCGGGGTATGTGAGTGATGATATTGGTTTAATTGGGGCTGCATTGTTACAGGGTACGGTTAGAGATTCCTTTGTGGATCAGCTGTTGGAAAGTTATCGTCAAGGCAGGTTGCCCCTGCGATAAGCGGGGGGAGGACCAACAGGGTTGTTTTCGTTTGTATAAAAAAACAGCATCAAATGTACATTGTGGGTCGGCTGAGGCATAAGGTACAATTCACCTAAGCAATCGATGAGAATGATAATCATTATATGTGAAACGTTCTCACGGTTACATCAACAGATCACATAGGGGTGAAGGGTAACATGGTAGGTTTAGTTAAAGGTTTCAATGGGTGGGCGATTACATTACTGCTCATGGGTCTGGTTATATCGGGATGTAATACAAATGCCGCTACGAATGCGGAACAGACTCCTGCAACTGAAAGTGTAGCTTCTGGAGAAAATACATCTGGAACCGAGACAGAGCCTGCGACACGAGTTGTGCAGGATGAATTTGGAGATGTGACGATTCCGGTTCAACCTCAGCGGGTTGCTGGAATATATGTGGAAGATTATCTGAAGGCGCTCGATATTACACCTGTAGTGCAGTGGTATAACCCGATGTGGGGTGTACAGGATTATTTAGAACTGGATGTTCCAAAATTTGATACTACAGGGAGTATTGAGGCTTTGTTGGAATATGATCCGGATCTTATCATTGTAGATGGTGGAGCGGATATGGAGAAATATGAGATGTACTCCAAGGTGGCACCGACGTATCGTCTGCCTGAGAGCGTACTGCAGGATTCCAATCAAATTTTGAAAACCATTGCCGATGTTGTAGGTCAACCGGAGAAGGGTGAAGAAGTTGCAGCGGCATTTGAGGCCAAAATTGCAGATGCGAAGACAAAGCTGCAGGAAGCGGTCGGGGACGAGACCGTTGCAGTTGTCCGATTGAATGTTAACGATGATACACTGGCACTGTTCGGTGTGAAAAATCGGTTCACCGGAGTTATTTATTCGGAGCTTGGTCTAACACCTCATCCGCTGGTTAGCAAGATGGAAGAATACCAGGAAATTCTGTCTGAAGAGGCCGTACCGCAACTTGATGCAGATCATCTTATTGTGTTCCCTTCCAATGGTGAATGGTCTTCCCCCGAGAACAAGGAAGCCTTGAAGGTACTTGACAGCACATTGTGGAAATCTCTTCCGGCGGTTAAGAATAATCAAGTTTACATTATGGAAAGATCACATTGGCAATCTGGTGCGATTACAGCAAATTCCATGAAAATTGATGATCTCTTGGAAAAAATGACTCCATAAGTAGAACGCCATAACAAAGAAAGTTCTTCAATCAGGGTTGAAGAGCTTTCTTTTTTCGTATACACTGTTTTAAATGATAATAATTCTCAGTTAAGGACGATGAACATGTGCCACACGATAATGCAACGGATTCCAAAACCCTGGCTATGCGCACTTCAGCGTATGGAGTACGTAGATCATCATAAATCTCATATTGATAAACGTTTGCTATACAGAATGTCGTCCTCTCACTCCATATTTGTTGTAACGTCTGGGAAGGGCTCAATGGTGTGCTCAGATCGGGAATCTCATCTGGAAAAAGGAATGATTATGTTTGTTCCCGGTGGAACATCCGTTAAAATAGAAAGTTCTCCTTGGACAGAAAGTCCATTGCAGTACTATAAACTTGATCTGATGGTGGCTGAGTTAAAAGAAGAGACTTCGAATGTTATGCATTCCAAAGACACTGCGGGGCAGCGTACACTGCACAAATGTACAGATTCTCCGACAGTGCCACCTCTTATTCAGCTGAATTACAGTCCATGGAGTTCCTGCCTTGAATCTTTGGAACAAATGTTGCGTCAACAGATCACTAGCGATTGGCTGGAGCAATGGGATGTACAGCTTCGTTTCCAGGAGTGGTTCCGTGCCTTGCTTCGCCAGAGTGATCCCGAAACCGAAGCACCAGATGACCGTGCCCGCCTTCAAAGTTCAATTCGTTATATTGGTGATCACTATAATCAGACGATAACCGTTGATGAGCTCGCAGCAGATATTGGTCTAACAAGAGCGAGCTACACTCGGCAATTCAAAAAAATTACGGGCAAGCTCCCACTTGAATATGTAAATGCGGTTCGGTTGGAGCGCTCGAAGCAACTCTTGCAACTGACGGATGATCGCATCCATGAAATTGCTCAGAATGTGGGATTTAGCAGCGAGTATTATTTTGGTCGCCGTTTCAAGCAATATGCTGGTATTTCACCTGGACTATACCGCCGTCATCACCGTCAAGAGGTTCGTGTCTTTGCTCCGTATCTGGAGGACTTCGTGTTGGCTCTTGGCGTAAAACCTGTACTGCAATGTTCCCATCAATTCTGGGGTAGACAGCATTATTTGGGATTGGATGATGTACCCGAATTCGATGTAAGCCAGCAGGATGCTCAATTTAATGTGGGTAATATACCTGACTTTATCATGCTGAACAAGGGACATGATCGATGGAATCTGGACCGCTTTGAGCAGGTAGCACCTACATTTTACGTAGATCATCTGGGAGAGGATTGGCGCTCCATTTTGAGATCGACAGCCGATGTATTGGGAAAGGTGAATCGGGTTCAAGATGTAATTGGTGCGTATGAGGACAAAGCCATAGAAGCCAAAGGCCGGTTAGCACGATCTTTACGTGGTCAGACGGTGGCTTTTTTGCGTATATCCGCATCGGATATTACTCTGTATGGGGATCGGCAGGGTTACGTCGGGCCTGTAATTTATCAGGATCTTGGATTGACTCCGCATTCCCGTGTGCAGCAATGGACAAGTCGTGAGCGCAGAATCTTCATTGGATTGGAGCAGTTAAGTCAGCTTGAAGCGGATCACTTGTTGATTACATTTGACACTGGAAATTCGGCCAAACCTGGAGATGAGCGCGAACTGCTCGAAAGGGAAGAATGGAAACGCCTGCCTGCGGTGAAGAGCGGCAATGTGTATGAAGTGGATTTCATGTCGTGGATGAACTACGGTGTGATTTCTCATGGGAAGAAGATTGAGGATGTACTGAGGTTCATGGCTTGAGGGATTTATAATCTGCTTGTTTGATAGACCAAATAAAGGAATTTCAATTAGGTTGAGGAATATTTTATAAGAGATAGGATATAACCTAAAGGAGCAGATTAATGATCAAGGATAAAATTCCAATCTGGTTCTGGTGTACCTCGATAGTAGTTGCCATTATGTTAGTATTCAACTTGTTTCAAGTAGATTCTCGTATTAGCATGCTTGCACTAGGCATCCTAAATATTGCTAATGCCATTCGGATGTGGAAGAAATATCGGAACTCAGCAATTATATTTTTGATAATAGGTGTTCTTTGTACAGTTTTATTTTTCAAATATCTATTTCAATAATCATGCTGAAGCCTGACCGTCATTGATATGGCGGTCTTTTTCGTTTCAAAAATTAAAACAATGGAGGAATCACGATAAACTACATAAATATCATTGCCGCACCATGTGCTGAACGATTCTGATCACTACGATGAATGAGTCAATGCTACTGCTCGAAAGGCTTGTTTCATCTTATTTTAGTGTAGCGTTTACAAAAAAACAGGATAACGAGCACAAAATAAGGATGCGAATGTCCTTGACTGACCGATTGTGACATACCATTAGAATGAAGGCTGATCTGTAACGCAGGAATTGAGGTCTTCAAGCATAGCCATGAATGGCGGATGGGAGAGCTGTAATGACAAAACGGGTAGTTCTGTTGGAAGAAGGTACGGCAGAGATGAAGAGGCTAATGGGCAGTAAAGCAGCTGATCTTGCAGAGCTAATGCATGCAGGGTGGACTGTCCCGGCTGGATTTGTAGTTACAACGGAATGCTGTCGCGAGTTCTGTACCCGTCTTGGACATCTTTCGAGTGAAGGAGAGGAAGAGATTGTTCACGCAATCCGACACTTGGAACAGCAAACCGGGAGGTTTTTTGGACATTCAGAAAATCCGCTACTGCTCGCGGTACGTACGGATCAGGATCGAGCATCAGCAACGGTGACACAATCACTGTTAAATGTTGGTCTGAATGATAACACTGTGGAAGGACTCGCACGTCAAGCCGGTGATCGGTTGTACGCACTCCAATGTTACCTAGATTACTTACGGGAATATGGACAGTTGGTATACGGAATTCCGTCTGAATTTTTCAAAGAAATATCGAGTGATGTCAAGGGTCTGGATGAGGCGGAACGACTTGAATTAACCATTACGGAATTTAAATATTTAATTGAAGCGAAGAGGCGTAACCCTTTTCCTCAGGATGTTCAACTTCAGTTCAAAGAAGTAGTACGTGCGATATATCATACACAGCATGTTAAAGCATCCAGATCTCAGGACGAGATCATGCGTAAACCATATTATATTTCTTCGGAGCTAGGCGCTCCTGTTCTTATACAGACGATGATGCATGGAAAATGTGGAGACTCAAGCGGGACCGGAACAATTTATACGCGCAACCCACTTACAGGAGAAAGAGGAATTACTGGATATTACGTCCCAACCGGGAACTCCCATCAAACGGATAACAGTCTGGAGAGGTTAAGAGATGACGAACCTGAACTGTATGCACGATTGCTGGAGATAGGAAGCCAGTTGGAGACGCGTACAGGAGAAGTTCAGGAAATCACCTTTGTGATTGATTCCGGGGCATTGTATGTTGTGCAGACCCAATCTGCCCGTTTAACCTCTACAGCCTCATTAAAAAGTACTGTGGAATTCGTGTCTGAAGGACTCATTACCAAGGAGGATGCACTGTTACGCATCGAACCTGTGCATATCACGGAAGTGCTGAAGCATGACACAGATTCTAGCAGAGAAGCGGGCACTGGAAATCTTCCCATACAGATTCAGCCAGACTCCGTTTCACCTTCATCATCAGATCTGCAACTACTGCTCGCATGGGCTGATGAAGTGAAAGAGCTGACGGTACTTGCTAACGCTGATCGACCACAGGATGCCATGATAGCAAGGCAACTGGGAGCTGAGGGAATCGGATTGTGCCGTACAGAACACATGCTGTTGTCACCGGCGCGGTTACCTTTTGTACAAAAAATGATTCTGGCTGATAGTGAATCCGAACGCAGGCGTGGGTTGGAGCGTCTGTTACCAATGCAGCAGTCTGACTTTGAACAAATATTCGAAGCGATGGATGGGTACCCGGTAACCATTCGCTTGCTGGATTCACCGTTACATGCACTGCTCCCGGATCGGGGAGTATTGGAGAAACGGCGCGAGTGGCTACAAGCAGAGGAGAGGCAGGAAGTAGATCATCAGAATGAACTGGAGGAACTGGAGCGTGTAATTCGTAGAATCAGTGAATTGCACGAACACAATCCGACACTGGGGCAACAGACTTGCCGTCTGAGTACAGTGTTCCCGGAAATCGTTGATATGCAGCTTGAAGCGATATTCCGCGCAGCGGTGAAAGGCATTCATCAAGGTTGGTGGGTACGTCCGGAGATTATGATCCCGCAGATCGGTCATGTGCATGAACTTCAGGCGATGAGAGATCTGGTGGATCATGTGGCTGACCAAGTGCTCGGTGAGGAGAAGCGGCATTGTCTGTATAGAGTGGGGGCAATGATCGAAGCTCCAAGAGCCGCGCTGACGGCGACTCACATTGCTCGCCAGGCAGACTTTTTCTCTTTTGGGACGGATGCGCTGACACAGATGACGTTTGGATATAGTCGCGAACAGGCTGAGAAGCGATACGTTCAACTGGATAAGGACTCTCGTACGGTAACGAATAACCCATTCGATGTGCTGGACGTCGAGGGAGTCGGACAACTGGTGGAAATGGCGGTTGTTCAGGGTCGAATTCGAAAACCTCATCTGAAGACAGGGATCTGTGGAGAGAATGCAGTGGATCTGGAGTCCATTACATTCTGTCATCGCATTGGACTGGATTACGTAAGCTGTTTGCCTGAACAGATCCCGTATGCACGAATTGCGGCTGCACAAGCTGCCATTAAGGGGCAGAGAGACGACGCGAACATACAGAACGCAGATATATCCACCATTGCGTAACGTGCACCCTGTCCTACACGGAACTTCCATGGAATAGCAACCAGAAAACTGTTATACTGAAATATACGTTTTGTAAAATGAACGTAAAATTTCAGGGTAAGGGTTGAAAGCGACCATGTATAATTCCAAAAATGAACGGACTTCATCACGGACCTTATTCGCCGTGTTATTCATCCTGATGCTGTTGAAGTTGTCACTTCTACGGTATTTCTTTTTCCAGGGTCTATCCGGTATCGGTCTGTTAACTGACGCATTGGGTGCGCTAACGGTGGTATGCCTGCTGGATCTGATCGTGCCCAAAGCCTGGAAGCGAGCAGTCTACGGAGGATTCAATATTCTGTTTTCCCTGATCTTGTTCGCCGCTACGCTGTATAATGTTCATTTCAGTTCGGTACCCACCTATACTGTGCTTAGTGAACTGGGGCAAGTTGCTCAAGTGCGGGGCAGTATAGGGCCTCTTGTACGACCGACGCACTTTCTGTTTTTCGTAGACATTATACTGGCATTGCCGATATGGCTGATTATGCGCAGACGTTCCGCTGGCCGTAACCGAAGCAGTTATCGCGATAGCGGGTTGACGTTTGGCAGAATCCGGAGACGTTACTGGGGCAAACTCGGCGTCGCGCTTACCGCCGCATTTTGTATCGTGCTGTCTGGCAGTTTTATTGTCAAAGGTGAAACGATTGATAACGAGTTGGTGCGGGCCGAGAATCTCGGTTTCCTGAACTATCAGGTCTCGTCTGCCATTCTAACGAGCAAAGAAAATGAGGCCATTGCGAATGGCAACATTAACGAAACGATTGCGAAGATCAATGCGTTGGTTAGCCAGTATCCGTATCAAGATAAACCAAGTGACGGTACAGCCGTGAAAGCCAAATACTTTGGTCAGGCCAAAGGTAGTAATCTGATTGTACTGCAACTGGAGTCCTTTCAGAATTTCCCGATTAATGCTTCATTGGACGGTCAGGAATTAACGCCGGTACTGAATGATCTGGCCAAAGAAAGCTATTATTTCTCTCATTTTTTCCAACAGATCGGACAGGGAAACACATCAGACGCTGAGTTCATGTCGAACACGTCTATCTATCCAACTGGCGTTGTTCCCATGTCAGCCGGGTATAGCGATCGTGATCTTCCCAGTCTACCCAAGGTACTGGCGGAAAAGGGATATGAGTCAGAGACGTTCCATGGGAATGACGTTACTTTCTGGAATCGGAACAAAATGTATCCGGCACTCGGATTCACTCGTTACTTCGACAAGCCCAGCTTCGAGAACGACAGATTCAATGACTTTGGACCATCGGATGAAGAGTTATATCGTGTAGGTGTGGAAAAAATGACTGCGCATCAGGCTGCGAATCAGCCGTTCTATGCTCAGTTCATTACGGCATCAAGCCACTCGCCGTTTACCGTTCCTGCTGATCGGGCACGAATTACGATTCCCGCGACGATCACGAACAAACTGCTTCACGATTATCTGCAAGCCATCAACTATACGGACTACGCGGTCGGTCAACTCATTAATGAGTTGAAGGCGAACGGTTTGTGGGATAACACAACGCTGGTGCTCTACGGAGACCACTTCGGTCTGCCTGCTGACGAAGAGATCACACAGCAGATTCAGGCCAATCTTGGCGTCCCTTATGACGGCAAGGTAAGTCGTTTCAACATCCCGTTAATGATTCACACACCGAAACAGATCAAAGGGCAATTGATCGAACAGCCTGGCGGACAGCTGGATATGCTGCCAACGATCATGAATCTGATGGGTATCTCGCTCCAGGATGAGAAGTTCACTGCTTTCGGGCATGATCTGCTCAATATGGATCACAATGCATTCGGTATTCGTTATTACTTGCCAACAGGTTCATTCGTCAACAATGACATTATGTTTATTCCGGGTGCTGGCTTTGATGATGGAACAGCTTACTCGCTGAAAACATATGAACCCGTAACGGATTTGGAACCTTATCGTTCCGATTATGAACATGTGCTCAGCCTGATGAAACTGTCTGACGAGTATGTGAAGTTGTTACCGAAGCGTGCGCCATAAGCCATAAGTTAAGATTTTTCCAATAAGGTATTGTAAAAACGTCACTGGTCTAAGAACTGGTGGCGTTTTTTGTATGTTAATTGTACGGATGTGGTAATAAAGAGGATAACTAAAGTTTGAAACTGTAATAATTAATGTTACAATGGAGGAAGCATTAAATAAGTGAGCAAAAGAGTAATTCACAGTACTCATGAACCAAACAGACGAGAGGATTGAATATATATGAAATTGAGTGTACTTGAACATGGACATATCAATGAAGGCCGAAGTGTACAGGATACGTTACAGGAAACGGTGAAACTTGCACAACATGCGGATCAATTGGGGTATTCCCGGTTCTGGATGTCGGAGCATCACGGTAGCGGTGCGCTGTCATTTTCCAGTCCTGAGGTTATGATTGCACATGTGGCCGCGCATACAGATCGAATTCGGGTAGGTTCCGGCGGTGTGATGTTGCCTCATTATAGTGCCTACAAGGTTGCAGAGAATTTCCGTCTGCTGGAAGCTCTTCATCCGGGACGGATTGACCTTGGTATTGGCAGAGCGCCTGGAGGCATGCCGATTGCCAGCAGAGCGCTGAATGAGGGGAAATCTTCAAATGTACACTTCTTCCCCCAACAGATTGCGGATCTGGGCGGATACTTCCACGAAGAATTGCCTGAGGATCATCGATTCGCATCCCTTGTGGCGGGACCATCGGTTCCCACTATTCCGGAAGTTTGGCTGCTGGGTTCCAGCTCTGAAGGTGCGAGAATTGCTGCCGCGCAAGGGACCTCGTATGCGTTTGCCCAATTCTTCGGAACTCCAGGAGGCGAAGAAGCGATGAAGCATTACCGCAGGCATTTCAAGCCGTCTATCCTGAATGATAAACCACATTCGATGATTGCTGTCTCGGCATTCTGCGCGGAGACAGAGGAAGAAGCCGCTGAACTTGCACGCAGTAATGAACTTTTCTTCTTGCGCCTGGGAAGAGGTCTTGAACAGAGCTCATTCCCATCCCTGGAGACGGTGAACAACTATCCATTCACAGCGATGGAGATGGAACAGATCCGTCAGCGCCGTTCTTTTTCCATTGTGGGTACACCGGATCAGGTGAAAGACAAAATTACTGCAATGGCTGAACGTCATGAAGCAGACGAAGTGATTATCGCGTCAGCGGTTCATTCGTTTGAAGCACGTCTGCGCTCATTCGGCCTGATTGCAGAAGCCTTTGGACTCAAGCAGGACTAATGTGAGTAAACGAGAATAACTACTCTGAACAGACCGGAATCTTGCTCTTGCAAGGTTCCGTTTATACTCTTGCGTGATCAGGGAGAGGAGAGATTCACATGCGCAGATGTGTGATTAGTGACATTCATGGCTGTTATGATGAATTTAATGCGCTGCTTAAGCATGTAGATTATAATCCGATGCAGGATGAATTGATTTTGCTGGGGGATTATGTGGATCGAGGTCCAAGCAGCAAACAGGTCATTGAACAGATTATGCAGCTTCAGCAAGAGCATCATATTATTGTGATCAAAGGCAATCACGATGCCATGATGGTCAAGGCATTGACTCATGATGTTGAGGAATATGACCAACACTGGATTCGTAATGGCGGGTTACAGACGATAGCAAGTTATCTGGATCTTACTTATGATGAGCAGCAGATGGACTGGAATGCTTACACTGAAGCCAAACAGTGGATACGTACACACTATGAACACCATCTTCGTTTTCTGGAACAGCTTCCGCTGGTGTACGAAATTCCCGGTTATATTTTTGTGCATGCCGGGGTTAACCCGGATATTGAGGATTGGAGAAGCCAGTCCGAGCGGGACTTTATTTGGATTCGTGAATCATTCTATTCCAGACCAACAAGGGTTAGAGAGACCGTCGTATTTGGACATACACCCGTGAAACATCTGCATGATCAGACAGGCATTTGGTTTGACCCGAGCGGAGACAAAATTGGCATTGACGGTGGTTGTGCCTACGGAGCGCAGCTGAACCTGCTGGAGATTAGTGAGGATGGCAGTTTACAGACCTTTTTTGTGCAGCGAGAGCAGAACCCGGAAGAGCCTGAGATTTAATATTTTCGTTGCGTATGAGGGTTTCATATGCTAATTTATAAGGTTGTAGCATGGAATAATTAGGATACATATCATATCGACTTGAGGGGAATGAACCAAGTTTGGCTATCTACAATCTGGATCAACTGCAACATCACATTTTACTCTGCAACGGTGGAACATGCATGCGTAATGGGGGAGAAGAAGTAACTCAGGCGGTGCGGGACGAGATTCTTAAGCAGCAGGCTGAAGGATTCATCCATACGACGCGTACCAAATGTAATGGTCGGTGTGATGATGCGTGTGTAACCATTGTGTATCCACAGGGTGACTGGTATGGCCAAATGACAACGGATTCAGGCAGAGCGCTCGTACAGGCCTTGTGTGAAGGGGAGAAATTGGAGAAGCACCTCATTACTAATGTGGCCAAGACCTCTGTGAATTAGAATTACAGGGCGTATATTATTTTTTCAAAATGACTGATCTGAGAATGATTTGCAATTAATTCGCTGTAAAGGGATTGGAATTAAGCCTTATAAGCGCTATAATCAGTAGGGTATGATTAAAAATAGGACATGTATTATTCTAAATCAGAATTGACGGAGGGCTATGAATATGGAAAAAGCGTTAATCTTCGGTCACAAAAATCCCGACACGGATACGATCTGTTCGGCAATCGCCTATGCGGACCTGAAAACAAAATTGGGTCAGGACGTTGAAGCTGTGCGTCTCGGCGAAGTCAATGGTGAAACCCAGTTCGCACTGGATCAATTCAAAATCGCAGCACCTCGTCTGATTAAAACAGCTGCCAATGAAGTAAACAAGGTTATTCTGGTTGACCACAACGAGCGTCAGCAAAGTGTAAGCGATATTGAGGAAGTGACTGTCGTTGAAGTTATCGACCATCACCGTATTGCTAACTTTGAGACAAGCGGACCTCTGTATTTTCGTGCAGAGCCTGTAGGTTGTACAGCAACCATTTTGAATAAAATGTACAAAGAAAACGGTATCGAAGTGAGTGCACCGATTGCTGGTCTGATGCTGTCTGCCATTATCTCCGATTCCCTGTTGTTCAAATCTCCAACTTGCACAGAGCAGGATGTAGCTGCTGCGCGTGAACTGGCTACTATTGCTGGTGTAGATGCAGACAGCTATGGTCTGGATATGTTGAAAGCCGGCGCGGATCTGAGCCAAAAAACGATTGCTGAGCTGATCTCCCTGGATGCCAAAGAATTCGTGATGGGTCAGTCCAAAGTGGAAATTGCACAGGTTAATGCGGTTGACGTGAATGATGTTCTCGTGAAGCAACCTGAGCTTGAAGCAGCTATTGATGCGATTATTTCAAGTAAAGGTCTCGATTTGTTCGTATTTGTTGTAACAGACATTTTGAATAACGATTCCGTTGCCCTGGCATATGGTACATCCACTAAAGCGGTGGAGAAAGCCTACAATGTGACGCTGTCCGACAGCAGAGCAATCTTGAAAGGCGTAGTATCACGCAAATCACAAATTGTACCGGTTCTGACTGAAGCATTCAACACGCTGTAAATCAAGCCGATTGGCGTATTCGTACGCTGATATGTATTGCAAATAGTAGCAACACCATCCTAGCCTGCTCTGATCCGTAAATGGTCAGGACAGGCTTTTGATGTAGAGGAGGAAGAATCATGATCAAAAATGACAAGATCAAAGCAGCCGAAGTGCAGCTTACGGGCCTGAACGGTGAAGATTTGGGTGTCATGTCTACGCAGGAAGCACTTCTACTTGCGAAGCAGCATAAAGTAGATCTGGTGTGCTTGTCCTTGATGACCAGTCCGCCACCATGCAAGCTGATTGGAGCTGGAGCAGCCAAAGCGGAAGCGCAGCAGGCGAAGAAAAAAGCGAGTAAATCTCCCGATAAACGTAAAGTAAAGGAAATTCGGTTGAACCTTGCGATGGAAGACCATGACCGGGAGACGAAGCAGTCTCAGGCGGAGCGCATTCTGAAGAAGGGTGATTCGGTAAAACTCGTCATTCAGGTGCATGGAGCCAAAGAGGGAGTTGCTGGCAAGGAGTGGGCAGAGCAACTGAGCAAATCGCTTGCTGAATTCGGCAGCAAATCGACAGGGGTTCAGGTGAGTGGTAAACAGGTTGTTGTGCAACTGGACCCGATTGCCTAAATTGCCGGAAGCGATGTGGAAAAGCCCAAAGAGGTGGCAGGGTAATTGCTGCTCCATTGGGCTTTTTTGTCATCATGGGGATTGATATATCGTGTGATTCAGCGTGTGAGCGGTTACCGTTCCCGTCGTCGTCGTTTAGCTCCGTAAATAACGGCTGCCTCCAAGACGGACATATAACTGTCCGGGTAATACAGGTGTAGATCCGGCGGGAATGTTGGCTTGGCTGTTCTTGGCGAATCGGGATAAATAGTAGAAATCAGGATAGATAACCATATCCATTAAGTAAGCAGAGACTTGGCTGCCAGGAAAACGAAACTGATTCAGGGTACGAATAATATCTTCGCCACGTGCAATGCCGATGCCATGTCCGTAATACCAGTTTTCACGCAGCATAATCGTATTTTCCCCCTGCCATTCGGGGGTTTCCGGAGAGACATCCGGGTTTTTGAAATAGAGCACATCTCCTGGAAGGGCGGTTTCCCGACCGTTTTTTTCGGTCAATCGCAGATCACTGTCATAATGCCAGTCGAAGAGTAACAGATTACGGAACAAGGCGTTAAAGGCATCTTCACGAATGCTGCCCAGCACCCCGCCATATAACACAATGACTGTCGCAGTTGCACATTCAAAGGCATACAAATGTCCATTCCGCCAGATATCCCGGATGCCATCGGCAGGAGTCACGTTCGGCTTTAGTTCGAATCCCCCCTCCGCATTACGATTCCAGTAGGCAGGATTACATCTGGATTTTTCAAAGGATGCAAAACTGACCCCGCTACGATCCAATCCTTCCGCTGCATCCACGAGAGAGCTCCTCAGATCCCATTCAAAATGAAGATGATCCATGGACTGATAAATGTACCTTGTTGGACGATTCTGGAGTTGTTGTAACCAATGCCATTCAAAAGCAGACCATTCCGAGCGGTTCAGTTCGATGGGTTGATTGGCGACAATGATCATGATCCATAACCTCCGTTCATGTTCAATTTTTCAACATTGTATAATCGGGAGTGCACGGGTATTGTGTAGTATATGACGTCATGTGTTCGAATTGGTATGTCTGCAGTGAAAGTTGTCAGTAGCGCTACTTAAGAAATGTGAATTCATGCGGGGATTTTAATCGACCTCGTTTAAAAATCATGGCATTTGGGGTAGTACTCTTATAGATGAAGTTATGTACTGGTGGATCTGTTCATACGGAATACATTCAGATTCTCATAAAGGAGGACATGTGGTGTCGAAATCTATTACAGGGAGCCGGTCTCTGTTCGAACAATTATACACGCACGCGCCAATAGGCATTGCTGTCGCTTCGCATGTGAATGGTCGTTGGATGCAGCTTAATCCGGCATTTTGTGAGATGCTCGCATACAGTGAAGAAGAACTGATTGATACTTCGGTCATACATATGATCTATGAAGAAGATCTGCACATAGAAGAATTCCGCAGCAAGTTCTGGGAAATGACCGATGAAGCACGTCCGATGTACGAGACAGAGGTTCGTCTGAAACGAAAGGACGGCTCGTTATTGTGGGTAACGATTAGAGCCTGCATTGTGAGGGATGAAACGAATGGTAATCCGTTATACCTGTTGGTACAAGCTGCTGACATTACAAAACAAAAGGATGCAGAGGAACGGCTTATTGTGAAACGCAAACAACTGGAGGAGAGCAGCCGTATTTCTCGTCTCCTGGCGGAATCTTCTCTTGATCTAATTGCCATACACCATGCGGATGCTCAGCGTACATTCCAGTATGTATCGGATGCATGTAGAAGCATGCTAGGCTATGAACCGGAAGAAGTTATTGGACAGCCGGGAACATTCGTTATCTATCCCGAGGATGTGCCTTTGGTTGAAACCTACGTGGAAGAGCAGAGGCAGGGGCTGGCTCCTAAACGAATCAGTTACCGTCTTCAGCATAAGGATGGATCAACGGTATGGGCAGATACGATTACCCATTATGTCTATGACGATTCAGGTAACCTAAAAGAGATGGTCGCCGTAACCCGTGATATCACAGTCAGCCAGCAACAAAAGTTAAGCCTGCAAGAGTACAGATCATTGTTCGACTGTAATCCGCTGGGCGTGGCCTCTCTTGATCTGGAAGGCAATCTGCTGAAGGCCAATGTGGGTCAGGAACAATTGACAGGACACACCAAGGAAGAGTTGCTGAGTCGACCTTTTGATCATCTCATCGATCCTGTGGATTTGGAGAAGACCCGGTATCATTTTGAGGAGACAGTAAAGGGGACTGCACAGAGCTACGAGATAGGTTTGATTCACAAAAACGGTCAGCGAATAGAGACAAGTGTCATCAATGTTCCGATTTTACTTGAGGACCAAGTCGTTGGCATCTATGGAATCACAAGTGATATTACAGAGTCGAAGCGTTACGTTGAGGAAATTGAGAATCTGAGCTATGAAAGGGCGCTGATTCTGAATGGGATGTCTGAGGGTGTTATTGGACTGGACCTGGAAGGGAATATGAATTTTGCCAATCCAGCTGCCGCAGAGATGATGTGCATCTGTCCAAGTGAGATGAATGGTAAACCGCTCGAACAGATGATGATCCAAATGCAGAGCGAAGGTATTCCTTATGCATCTAAGGCTACACCGATTCTGCAGGCTGTACGTGAGGGACGAAGTCTGCCGCGTACTGAATCCGTATTCTGGAGACCGGATGGGTCCAGTTTCCTGGCTGAGTTTCAATTGAAGCCGATTATGGATCAGGGGCGAACCCGTGGAGCCGTTTTGGTTTTCCGTGATATGACATCGGTGAAGGACATCATACGTGCCAAGGAAGCAGCAGAATACGCAGACCGTGCGAAGTCCGAGTTTCTCGCCATCATGAGTCATGAGCTTCGTACGCCATTGAACGGTATCATGGGCATGGCCCATCTGTTAATGGAAACGGAGCTGGATGATGAACAGAAGGGTTTTGCGGAAATCATGATAGACAGCGGTGAATCACTTTTGTACATTTTGAATGAAATTCTGGATTTCAGCAAAATTGAAGCAGGCAAAATGGATCTGGAGCGTGCGCCTGTAGAAATTAAGACCATGCTGGGTGGCGTGATCGAACTGTTTGCACTTAAGGCGTCAGAGAAAAATATTGAACTCTACTGTGAAATGTCGGATCAGATTCCTGAACGTGTTCGAGGGGATGAGACACGAATACGGCAGATTCTAATTAATCTGGTGGGGAACGCCGTTAAATTCACAGAGAAAGGCCGTATTACGGTGAAGGTAGGCGCTGATTTCTCAGAGGAGCATGGTCAAGATCACCTGATGTTGACCTTCACGGTTCAGGATACAGGGATTGGTATTCCAATGGATAAGCAGCATCAACTGTTCCAATCCTTCTCACAGCTAGATCCGGCCATCAATCGCAAGTTTGGCGGGACAGGTCTGGGGCTTGCGATCAGCAAAAAACTTGTGGAGTTAATGGGCGGAGCGATTGGCGTACAGAGTGAGATTGGTGAGGGTGCAGAATTTCAGTTCACTCTGGTGCTTGAGCGGTGGCTCGATGAAAGTAGTGATTCGATCAAAGTAGCTACGAATAATGAATTACAATTGGATCGAGCCAGTCTTGGTCATGACATCAAAATTTTGATTGCTGAAGATCAAGCGGTCAATAGTCATCTGCTGGAGGAAATGCTGCGTAAATTCGGCGGGGTATGTGATATTGTTGAAAATGGTGCACAGGCCGTCGAGTCATTGAACAAGGTGCAATATGACCTGGTGTTTATGGATATTCAAATGCCGATTATGGATGGGATTGAAGCAACTTGCAAAATCAGGCAGACTCATCCGGAAATCCCGGTTATTGCGGCGATTACAGCTTTTGCAGGCGCAAGTGACCGTGAGGAATGCCTGAAATGCGGAATGCAGGACTTTATTAGCAAACCGTTCCATTCCACGGAGATCAGCCGCGTATTGAATACATGGGTTCCATACATCCGCTCTCAGAAGGTAACCTGACAGAAAAATAACCTGTACCTTAAGAAACTCAAGGTGCAGGTTATTTTGTCATTCATTCAAATAAATAAGAAGACTCCTGATAACAAGAATCAGGACCATCCTCCGATTAACCCGGAGAGGGTTACGCATTCGTCATCTTCCAATTCTGCAATCAGAGTAAGTTCTTCGTTGTCTTGCGGATCAACGGAGAATAATTCACGGCGTCCGTCTTCGTGTACAATAATGACTAACTGATTGCCGCTCTTTGTATCAAACTGGTACTTAACTCCGATACCAGGTAGTGGGCATTCCCGGATATTCATGAAATCTGTCACCTCTTTAGCTTTTGCATAATTAAAAATCTAACCGTTCACACAGTACGGATGTATTCTACTATCCATAACACCGTTTGGCAAGTCACAAATGAAATTGTAGTGATGGAATTAACGTTTACCCCGATGTGGTCTTGCACTTTGGGGCTGTCTGGCGCGTCTGCGGCGAACGAAAATCCAGATGAGCAGCGTAACGATTACCAATAAACCAAGGACTGCAATAATGATGATGTTCCGGATATTGGGAACCTGTACAGTCAGATCTAGCTTATTCATCTGGAGTGGTGAAACGTGCCAAATGAGCGTTTTTCCACTATCCTCCACTTGGTCCGCATTGGAGTCGGCTGCCTTGATGGGCAGAGACAACTTAAAGTCAAAATTTACATCTTTCAACAAGAGGTTCTTTAGAAAGCCGGGCACCTTGTTGATCTGATTTTTGATCTCACCATCCGGCATGGACTCCATCAGATCGGCTTCTGCTGTGATGTGCATTTTGGAAGTGAAGAAGCCGGGTGTAGTGGATTGTTCGACCTTGATGCCTTGTGGTAACTTGGACGTATCAAAGCTGGTCGTATTGCTTTTTTCATAATGGTTTGTTGCGGTGAGCTGCTTCTGATCCCCTTGTTCCGATACCTCTGCCTGGAAGTTATTTCGATTCAATACATCTGCGATCAGAGGCATGAGATTGTCTTGTCCTATCTTTCCAAGTGCAGAGTTGGTTACCTTGAGATCTAGATCCAGATCCGTTGAACCATCCAAATTAACCGTTAGATGGGCTTCTCCATCAGCACAGGCAGATAAAATAGATAACATAAGGGTCAGTAGAACAGTAAGCATTAGCTGACGTAAAGGGATGCGAGTCGACATGTCTTTCAACCTTTCTACGTAAAATCCAATTCCAATTCATAGAAGTATAGTATACACCGTAAGGTTGGCGGATGAAACTTTTAACAGTGCAGCAAGATGAGAATGATACAGTATGATTGTGGAAATAATTGATTTATTAAAATTAAAGATTTCGTATTTTTGTCAATGTTCGGTCAATTCAAACGGAGCTTCACAGTGTACACTAGTAGTAGTGTGATGAATATACGGAAGCAGGGAGGTTACATTCATGACATATATCATTATTATGGCTGTTATTATGGTCGTGGGCATGGTCGGAATGGGCTGGTTCTATCGGATTATGGACAAAGACCAAAGCTAGTATTCATTAAAATGTGGAACAGAAGAGACAAGCCTATAAGCTGGCTTCGCTAATGCGAGGCGAGCTTATTTGTGTGAAAAAACATCTTGAGTACGTGACCTTACATTGGCACGTAATATATATAACCAATGATGTTGCACAATTTGACCGATGGACAAATATTTTTCGTAAAGATGGGATTTTTTAGCTACTCTTTTGTATAATAGGGGGTAGTTTAACTCGGGATATCCCCGAAATTCTGCCAAACAGGAAAGGGTGTACATAAATGAAATTTGGTGAGTATACGTATACACGTCCCGATCTGGAACACATCAAGACATCTTTCCGTGAGCTACTGAGTGGTTTCGAAGCTGCGGTAACGGTTGAAGAGCAGAGCGGATTCATGGATCAGATTAACGCGCTGCGCAGTGATTTTGAGACGCAAGCCCAATTGGTCTACATTCGTCATTCCATTGATACCAATGATGAGTTTTACAAGGCGGAGAACGAATTTCTGGATGAGAACGCACCAATTGTGCAGGAATATATCACGGATTTTTACCGCGCACTGGTTAATTCCAAATTCCGCAACGAGTTAGAGCAAAAATGGGGTTCACAGTTGTTCCAGCTGGCGGATCTTTCTCTGAAAACATTCAGCCCGGAGATTATCGAAGAACTTCAGAAGGAGAACAAACTTTCCACAGAATACAACCAGTTGATCGCTTCGGCCAAGATTCCGTTTGAAGGTGAAGAGCGTACGTTGCCACAGCTTCATCCATTTGAACTGTCTACGGACCGATCCATGCGTGAGCGTGCTTCGGAAGCAAGATACACTTTCATGGCTGAGCATGAAGCTGAATTTGATCGCATTTACGACGAGTTGGTCAAAGTACGTACACAGATCGCGAAGAAACTGGGATATCCAAGCTATGTGGAACTCGGCTATGATCGCATGAACCGCACGGATTACAACGCAGAGATGGTAGCGAACTTCCGGGCACAAGTTCGTGATTATATCGTACCTGTGGCGACCAAGCTCAGAGAGCGCCAGCGTAATCGGATTGATGTGGATACATTGTATTATTACGATCAAGGCTTCAGCTTCAAGACGGGTAACCCGACTCCGAAGGGTGACGCGGACTGGATTATTGAACATGGTAAACAAATGTATGCTGAATTATCGCCAGAGACAGATGCATTTTTCCAGATGATGACCGAAAACGAACTTATGGATCTGGTAAGCAAAAAAGGTAAACAGGGCGGCGGATATTGTACGTTCCTGAACGATTACAAAGTGCCGTTTATCTTCTCCAACTTCAACGGTACTTCGGGTGATATCGATGTATTGACGCATGAGGCAGGTCATGCTTTCCAGGTCTATGAGAGCCGTGATTTTGCAGTGCCTGAATACAACTGGCCGACGTATGAATCGGCTGAGATCCATTCCATGAGCATGGAGTTCTTCACTTGGCCGTGGATGCAGTTGTTCTTCAAGGAAGATACGGACAAGTATAAGTTCGATCACCTGTCCTCCGGTCTGTTGTTCATTCCGTATGGCGTAGCCGTGGATGAATTCCAGCATTTTGTGTACGCGAATCCGGATGCAACACCAGCGGAGCGTAAGCAGGCATGGCGCAACATTGAGAAGACCTATCTGCCGCACATCAATTACAAAGATAATGCTTATCTGGAGCAAGGTGGCTTCTGGCACAAGCAGGGTCACATTTTCTCATCGCCATTCTATTACATCGACTATACGCTCGCTCAAATCTGTGCATTCCAGTTCTGGAAACGCAGCAACGAGGATATGAAGTCCGCATGGGCCGACTATCTGACATTGTGCAAAGCGGGGGGAAGCCTGTCCTTCACTGGACTGGTTGAACTGGCTGGATTGAAATCTCCGTTCGAGGATGGTTGTGTCTCTTCCGTAATTGGGGATATTGAAGCATGGCTTGACGGTGTGAATGATAAGGCGTTGTAGCCTTCGTAAGTATGCTTTTAGTGAAGGTATCATCGTAAGTTGTATATAGTCGATGAAGCTTTAAAATTGATAGATAAGACGGCTTGGAGACCTTCGGGTGTCTGAGTCGTCTTTTTCATTACAGGTAAAAATCAGCTTCAGTGTAACATTTATTAGACCTCATTGTGATTTATTTCACTATATTTGAAAACGGATTCAGTTACAATGTAGATAGTAAATCAGGGGTTACAGGAGGCTGGTTCAAATGGCAACATATGCATATTATGTTCCGCCCGTGAACTTGATGGGTAGAGGATGTTTACAAGAAGCAGGTCAGATGATTGAACAGATGGGTATTCGCAAAGCGCTGGTCGTAAGTGATCGTCCATTGATTACTTCAGGTGTTGCAGAACAGGTTCTGTCTATATTAAGAAAATCAGGGTTAGACTATGTAGTATATGATGAGGTTCAGCCCAATCCAACGTGTCAGAATGTACATGACGGACTTCAAGTATTCCAGGATCATGGCTGTGACGCCATTATATCGATAGGCGGAGGTTCACCACAGGATGCTGCCAAAGGCATTGGCATTGTAGCTACCAACGGTGGACATATCCGTGAATATGAAGGATTGCATCAATCGAAACATAAGTCCGTGCCACTTGTGGCTTTTAACACAACGGCTGGCACATCGAGCGAGGTGACAATTAACTACGTGATTACAGATGAGGAACGTAAAGTGAAGATGGTGATGGTGGACCGCAACAGTCTGGTCTCCCTGTCGGTTAATGATCCGGAGCTGATGCTCAGCAAACCTGCAAGTCTTACAGCGGCCACTGGAATGGATGCGTTGACCCATGCCGTGGAAGCGATGGTTACGCCGGGCGGATTTACAGTGACAAGTGCGACAGCTGCAGCAGCTGTTGAATTGATCTTTGAATATTTGCCAAGAGCCGTGAGAGACGGCAGCGATCTGGAAGCGCGGGAACATATGACGTACGCGTGTTTCCTTGGCGGGATTGCTTTTAATAATGCGGGCCTTGGTTATGTGCATGCGATGGCGCATCAATTGGGTGGCGTGTATGATCTGCCGCATGGTGTGTGCAATGCCATGTTGCTCCCCTATGTGGAGGAGCTGAATGCCAAGCATGTACCCGGCAAATTCCGTCATATTGCCAAAGCAATTGGTATGGATGTGAAGGGTAGAAGTGATGAGGAGTGTTCGGATTATGTTATTGAGGCTATACGTCAGCTATCGAAGGAAGTAGGCATCCCCGAGAAACTGTCCGAACTGGGCGTGAAAGATCCTGATGTGGAACTACTTGCCGATAACGCGATGAAAGATGCCTGTGCACCAGGCAACCCCTATCAACCATCGAAGGATGAAGTGATGGAGTTATTCCGTAAAATAATATAGACCATTTCAGAACGGACACACCAAAGTACAATATGATCCTGCTAAAGCTAGAGTCGATGGCCAAGCAGGGTCCATAAAATAGACAGACAAAATGAGCCGGAATCGAAAGTCGGCTTTTTTGTCATGTATGGATCCTTTTTTACTTATTTTTCCACTTGGTGATTACACAAAAACTAAAGGAGTTTCATTCCCTTTTATCGAATACATTATGAATAGCAGCGACACAAGTAAGGGTAATCTGAACCTTAATTTGATGTCGAAGTTTTCCAGCAAGATTCCCCAGTCCGTTTCGTGTTTAATGTAAATAGGAGATGTCTATTACATTGTTCACGAGCTACACCTTAAGTACTGCATCCAACTTTCACCTCAGTAAGACAGTCAAGGCAATTCTACACAGCATCATCTCTATTTCAGGCTTCACAATCCAAAAGTTCAACTGCAATAAGAATAATACCGGGTACACATCTGTACAGCATGCTCCTAATCATGACAACAGTGTCCACACAACAGAATATCGATTATGGGCTCTGAAATGAATCAGAACGAATGCACGTGGAGGAGGCTGTGATGATGGCGAAAAAAGAAGTTGTAGCAATGCTACTTGCCGGAGGGCAAGGGAAGAGGTTAAAAGGATTGACCAAATCACTGGCGAAGCCAGCTGTATATTTTGGAGGAACATACCGAATCATTGACTTTCCACTGAGTAACTGCTCCAATTCGGGTATTGATACGGTGGGTGTGTTGACCCAGTATGAACCACTTGTCCTGCATTCTTACATAGGCATTGGCAGTGACTGGGATCTGGACCGTAAAAACGGCGGGGTATACGTACTTCCTCCTCATGAACGTGAAGACGGAAGCAACTGGTACCGGGGCACAGCGGATGCGATCTTCCGCAACCTGAATTTTATTGAACAATTCGATCCCGAGCATGTGCTCATTCTGTCAGGGGATCATATCTATAAAATGGATTACGAAAAGATGCTTCAGTACCATAAAGAAAAAGACGCGGACTGCACGATATCCGTCATTGATGTCTCATTGGAAGAAGCCAGCCGGTTCGGGGTGCTGAACACCAACGATGACTATAGCATTTATGAATTCGAAGAAAAACCTCCTGAGCCCAAGAGCACACTAGCTTCCATGGGTATCTATCTCTTCAAGTGGGATGTACTGAAACGTTTCCTGATTCAGGATGAACAACAGGCATCCACCTCTTATGATTTTGGTAAAGATATCATTCCGTTGTTGCTTGAAAATGAAAAATCCTTATACGCGTATCCGTTCGAAGGGTATTGGAAAGATGTAGGTACCATTCGCAGTCTATGGGAATCCAATATGGATCTGTTGGACGAAGACACCCCGTTTAATCTGAATGATCCGGACTGGCGTATCTTTACACGTAATCCGAACCAACCTGCACAATACATCTCGCCTTCGGCCAAGGTGCGGAATTGTATTATTAGTGAGGGCAGTGTGGTGCATGGAGAGGTCAATCATTCTGTTCTGTTCTACGGAATTGAGGTTGGGGAGAACAGCGCCGTTATAGATTCTGTCATCATGCCAAGGGTGAAGATCGGGCAAAATGTGCGTATTCATCGAGCAATCATTGCAGAAGGATTGGTTATTCCGGATGGAACACAGATTTCGCCTGCACCGGGAGATGAGAGTGATATATTACTCGTCGATCAGGAAGAACTGGAGCGTCAGCTTCGCCAAGGAATAACCAGCAAGGCCTAATTGAAGCCAAAAGGACGGTGCATGCGATGAAATCATTGATCGGAGTTATTAACCTTGACCATGAACTTGAGGAATTGAAGGAATTGACGTACTTTCGCTGCGGAGCCGCGGTACCTTATGCCGGGCGTTACCGTCTGATCGATTTTGTTCTATCTAATATGATGAATGCCGGAATTGAGAGTATAGGGGTGTTTGTCCGTC
Organism: Paenibacillus sp. Negev47; assembly: GCF_058313655.1. Classification (NCBI taxonomy): domain Bacteria; kingdom Bacillati; phylum Bacillota; class Bacilli; order Caryophanales; family Paenibacillaceae; genus Paenibacillus; species Paenibacillus sp. Negev47. Next base: position 4,086,240 of record NZ_CM177754.1, on the reverse strand, counting down.
GTAAGTATCGCTCGCTGATGGACCATCTCGGTGACGGCAAGCCGTGGGATTTGGATCGCAAGCATGGAGGCATGTTTATTCTGCCACCGGACTGGAACGATCCAACAGATACATCACAGGGGGACTTGCAGCATTTTCATAACAATCTGGACTTCTTCCACAGAGGTGCAGGGCAATATGTTGTGCATGCGGGCAGTCGCCATGTGACCAAAGCAGACCTCCAGGATGTCTACAGATATCACATCAACAAAGGAGCGGACGTTACACTGGTCTGCAAAAAAGTGGATCAGCTGCTGCCTGAGCATGACGCCTGTGTCAAGGTTGACCATGACGGGGACGGTAACGTGGTGGACATTCACCAAAGCGCTAACCACCCGAATATATATACAGAAATTTTCATCATGGAAAAGGAATTGTTCCTGCGCCAGGTGCAGCGATGCATCGATCACGGCGAGAGCCATTTCTTCCGAGACGTTATCCAAAAAAATCCAGATGGATTGAATATCGCTGCGTATGCATATGATGGCTATCACGCGGTCATCAATTCCATTGACAGTTATTATCGCAACAGTATGGATCTGTTGAACACAGGGCAGTATGAACAACTGTTCAAGGAAGATCCGATCCAGACGAAAATTAAATACGAAGCGCCTGCCAAATACCTGGATACCGCCGATGTTAAACATTCACTGCTTGCGAATGGCTGCATTGTAGGTGGAGAGGTGGAAGACAGTATTCTGTTCCGTGGTGTACAGGTGGCTAAAGGTGCCAAAATTAAGGGTTCGATCATCATGCAGAAATGCTACATTGGTGAAGGGACCGTACTTGAGAACGTCATTCTCGATAAAGACGTGAAGCTGACCGGAGGGCAGACACTGATCGGTGACCCGTCGAATCCATACATTTTGGCGAAAAGCACTATTATCTAAAGCCCACACGTAACCGATATCTTCTATAAAAATATATAAAATAAAAATCCTGTAGGATGGACTTAAGGTTCGTAGACGAAAGTTGTTTGGTAAAGAGCGTAGCAGTAAGTGAAGGGGACGAAATCGATTCTGAAGAAGCGTAGCGGTCGCCTTTATCCCTGTATTTCCACATCTAAATAATAAATTCAAGAAAATACAGGGATAACAGCGATCAAAAGAACGATTCGTAACCGTAACGGGCGCATGCTCAAACCAAAATGTTGAGTGTATGAACCGCCACCGTCCTGCAGGATTTCCCCGGGAGGAACCTACTTTTGTTTGACAATAAAGAAACGTTCAAGAGTATCTTTACACGGAATCTGGTCAGCAAATTGGGCAAACCGATTGAAGAAGCAACAGAGGAAGACGTGTACCACGTACTGGGAAGCATGATTCGTGAATATGCAGGTCAGGATTGGGCAGCGTCGAATCAGGGGTTTAAGCAGCGCCAGGATAAACAGGTCTATTACTTCTCGCTGGAATTCCTGATTGGACGTCTGCTCGGCAACAATCTGCTGAATGTGAATGAATTGGAATTGGTCCGTGACAGTTTGGCTGAGCTGGGCTTCTCATTGGAAGAGGTGGAAGAACAGGAGGCGGATGCAGGACTGGGTAACGGAGGTCTGGGACGACTCGCTGCCTGTTTCCTGGATTCACTCGCATCACTCGGATATGCAGGACATGGCTGCGGTATACGGTACAAATATGGGTTGTTTGAACAAAAAATCATCAATGGCAATCAGGTGGAGTTACCTGACAACTGGCTGGATAAAGGCAACGAATGGGAAGTACGTCGTCCGGACAAAAAGGTGGAAGTGCAGTTCTGGGGTCGTGTAGAAGCTCACGAACAGGATGGACATTATCAGTTTGTTACAAAAGATGCCGAATCGGTTGTAGCCATTCCCTATGACGTGCCTGTCATCGGTTATGGTCAGACTCATGTAAATACATTGCGGCTATGGAGTGCCGAGCCGAAGCGCGAGACTTCACTCGACACCCCTTCGAACTATTACGGCTATCTGGATTACAGCCGTTCGGTCGAATCGATCTCGGAATTCCTGTATCCGGATGATTCCCAGTACGAAGGAAAGCTGCTGCGATTGAAGCAGCAATACTTCATGTGTTCGGCAGGCGTACAAAGTGCGTTGCGTACATTCAACAAGCTGGAGCTGCCGTATGATCGTTTGCCGGATAAAGTGGCTTTCCACATCAACGATACGCATCCAACTTTGGTTATTCCCGAACTGATGCGCATCCTGATTGATGTGAAGGGTTATGGCTGGGATGAAGCATGGGATATCACGACTAGAACCGTATCGTATACCAATCATACGACGCTTAGCGAGGCGCTTGAAAAATGGCCAGTAGCGATGATTAGCAAGCTGCTCCCACGGATCTATATGATTATTGAAGAGATCAACAAACGTTTCTGTGGCATGCTGCTGGATATGTATCCGGGAGATCAGGATCGCATTCAACATCTGGCGATTATTGCGAACGATCAGGTGCGGATGGCCCATCTGGCGATTGTAGGCAGTCATAGCGTGAATGGTGTCGCTGCATTGCATACCGAGATTTTGAAAGAGCGCGAGATGGCTCCGTTCTATGAACTGTATCCAGAGCGTTTCAATAATAAAACGAACGGCATTACCCATCGCCGCTGGTTGATGCATGCCAATCCGAAACTGTCGGATCTGATTACGGATACGATAGGGAACGAATGGATAACGGAGCCGGGCAAGCTGGACCAACTGGCAGGTTTTGCGGATAATACATCATTCCAGGAGCAGTTCCGTTCGATTAAGCGGGATAACAAAGAGCGTCTTGCTGCGTATATTCTGGATCATACCGGAACCGCAGTGAACCCGGACTCCATCTTTGATGTACAGGTGAAGAGGCTGCATGGGTACAAACGGCAACTGTTGAACATTCTGCATGTCATGAATTTGTATAACCGGCTTAAGCATGATACTTCGTTTGATATGGTGCCACGTACGTTTATATTTGGCGCGAAGGCAGCGCCGAGTTACTATTTTGCCAAGAAAATCATCAAGCTGATTAACACCGTGGCTGACACGGTGAATCGGGATGCGGCCGTGAATGACCGCTTGAAGGTATTTTTCCTTGAGAACTACTCCGTCTCACTTGCAGAGAAAATCATTCCGGCTGCGGATGTTAGTGAACAGATCTCAACCGCAGGCAAGGAAGCTTCAGGTACGGGCAACATGAAGTTTATGATGAACGGAGCCTTAACAATTGGCACGATGGATGGAGCCAACGTGGAGATGGCAGAGCAGGTTGGAGAAGAGAATATGTTCATCTATGGTCTGCGTGCAGACGAAGTGCTTGAGTATTATCGTTCCGGCAGCTACCGTCCGAATGAAATTGTGCAGCACGATGAACGGATTCGCGAGGTCGTGGAGCAATTGGTGCATCCAGGTGCATTCTGTTATCGAGATGGGGAGTTCTGGGATATCTATGACTCGCTGCTGGCTCATGGTGACGAATACTTTGTATTGCGTGATTTTGCTGCTTATGCAGACGCGCATGCTGCCATTGACAAGGCTTATCGGGATATTCCGGGCTGGACTCGGAAAGCAATATTGAACACGGCGCATTCCGGCATATTCTCCAGTGATCGTACGATTAGTGAGTATGCTACGGATATCTGGGGAATTCATCCGGTGTCCGGGAACTGGAAGGGTTAAGAATAGAGTGTTAGACAAACAGGTCCCCTTGTTCACAAGAGCCATCTCTGCTGGTTAATCAATAAGCGTAGAGAGCATCTCCTTGTAGAACAAGGGGATTTTGGCATACAGTCCAACTATGAGCGGAGGGAAGGGCCGGACTTTGAAGTGACGGATGTCTGGAAATCGACGCCTGAACAACTGGACATGAAGATCTATATCCCGTTAAAATAGACCTTACCGCTTCGCGGAATTCAAGGTCGGAGGACGGATGAATGAGCGAAAAGTCATGGCTTCACTCCAAATGGATGCTCACAATTGTTGCCTGCACGGCATTGCTGTACATACTGATTATGGGCATTTTACTGTTTGTCAGTGGACGAACGCCTGGCATGTATTATCAATATAATCTCGTTCCCTTCGGGACGATTCGGCCACTTCTTATGGAGACGGAGAGGTACAATACAGATACCTGGGTCAAGAATCTGTTTGGCAATATCGTCTTGTTCATTCCGCTGGGCATCTGGATTCCATGGTTGTTTTGGAGGTGCCGTTCGTTCCTGACCTTTACAGCAACAGTTGTTTTGCTTCTGCTGGGTGTTGAGGTCACACAATTGATTACACGTGTAGGTTCGTTTGATGTGGATGACATTATTCTGAACACGATCGGTGCTTGGATAGGTTACGCCGGATTTAAGTTAATCTTATGTTCACTAAGAAGGACTCGGAATTGAACCGCAGATCGCGGTCCATGACCGGGTCTTTTTTTACCTGAGATATCTTTTAAATGTTTACAAGGGAATCTTTTCGGATAAAACATATTAACGGCTTATTTATATCGTGAGCAGAGATTATATATATAAATTGAACTAAACATTTTACACGAAACGGAGAGGACAGAAATAACCTGAAGAAGCGAAAGCGTTCGCCTAAAAGCTTTCTGAAAGAAAGCTGCATCGGAAGCATATGCTATCCCCGGATTTTCCCCTTATAAGGGGAATTCATAAAATCTGGGGATAACAGCGATCGGAAGGTTGTTCTGTCATCGGAGTGTCCAGTGTAAATATTCTTTCGTTCAATTTATAGAGTGGACAAAGATGAGAGCGAGGTGGACGATATCGTTTGGTGGAAAGAGAGTGTCGTATACCAGATCTACCCGAGCAGCTTCAAGGATTCGGACGGGGATGGTCAGGGTGATTTGCAGGGTATCTATGAGAAGCTCGATTATTTGGAGAATTTGGGCGTGGATGTGATCTGGCTCTGTCCCATCTACGATTCACCAGGACATGATAACGGATATGATATCCGGGACTATTACGCCATTCTGCGCAAATACGGCACGATAGAGGATTTTGATCGGTTATTGGCAGAGGCACATAAGCGTGGTCTCAAGATCATGATGGACCTGGTGCTGAATCATACGTCGGATGAACATGTTTGGTTTGCTGAGTCTCGTTCATCGAAGATGAATCCGAAGCGGGATTATTATATTTGGCGTTCAGGCAAAAATGGGCAGGTGCCGAATAATTGGGAGTCCTATTTTGGAGGTTCGGTGTGGAAGCATGATCCCGAGACGAATGAATATTATTTGCATCTGTATTCGGAACAACAACCTGATCTCAACTGGAATAATGCACAGATGGCAGAAGAGATGTATGAGATGGTGCATTGGTGGCTGGAAAAAGGGGTAGACGGCTTTCGTTTCGATGCAGTAGCGCATATCGCCAAGGCAGAAGGTCTGCCCAGTGCCCATAATCCGGATAATTTGCCGGTGGTTCCAGCGTATCAGCTCTTTTCCAACCTGGAACAAGTGCACTCGATCCTGAAGAAACTGAATAATATGATATTGAAACCTTACGGACCCATGACGGTTGGCGAGACTTCCGGACTTGGGCCTGAGCAGGCGCTTGCTTATGTCGGGACGGATCGTGACGAGCTTAATATGGTATTCCAGTTTGAGCATATGTTCATTGATGCCAAATCTTCAGGAATTGGTAAATGGAACTATAAGGAATGGAAACTGACCGAACTTAAAGAAATCATGAGCCGGTGGCAAACGGTTTTGCATGGTAGAGGCTGGAACGCCAATTACATGGGCAACCATGATCAGCCACGCCCGGTTTCCCGGTTTGGAGATGACGGTAAGTATCGGGTGCGTTCTGCTCAGATGTTGGCAACCTGGATGCTTACACTTGAAGGAACACCTTATATCTATCAAGGGGAAGAGATCGGCATGACCAATGTCGCTTTCCCGGATATCGAGCAATACCGGGATATTGAGACGAAAAATTATTATAATCATTACATTGGTCAAGGTAAGTCGAAACATGAAGTCATGCAGGCGATCTGGCTGAAGAGTCGCGATAACGCCCGCACGCCGATGCAATGGGATGATACGGAACACGCTGGGTTTACCCAAGGTCAGCCTTGGATTCAGGTGAATGAAAATTATTCTGAGATTAATGTAGCTGATGCCGAAAGTGATCCGCAATCCATTTTGCATTATTATCGTAAGCTAATCGCCCTTCGCAAACAGCATAAAGTGCTTATCTATGGCGCGTATGAACTGCTACTGCCGGATGATCCGGAGATATATGCCTATACCCGAACGCTGGAAGATGAGCAGATGCTGGTCATTCTGAATTTCCGTGGGGATGAGCCTGAGATGCATTGGCCAGAAGGCTGGACTTCCGAGCATGCCAAGCTGATGATCAGCAATGTAAGCAGACGTTATTCTACGGATGAAGGTGCCATTCAGCTTCAGCCTTATGAAGCTAGGGTGTATCGTCAGCAGCGGTAAGACGGAGGAAAGCGTAATTTTGCGTTGGTGAAGAGCTATGATTTATAATAAATAGGATGATTGAATCAACTTTGAAATTGACTCGGTTTCAAAATAATTAAAGTATAGGTCAGGAGGAACCCAAGTTGTTGAATATTACGTTCCATGGTCACTCCAGTGTGCAGCTGGGCACAGAAGAAAAGTCTCTGATCATTGATCCTTTCCTGCGAGGCAACGAACTTGCTGTCACGAAGCCTGAAGATATCAAGACCGATGCTGTGTTGCTAACACATGCACATATGGATCATATTCTCGATGCTGAACCCATCGCCAAAGCGAATAATGCCAAAGTTGTGGCTATTGTGGAGCTTGCTACATATATGTCTTGGAAAGGTCTGGACACGCTCGGTATGAATATGGGCGGCACGGTAGATCTTGGCTTTGCTCAAGCCAAAATGATTCAGGCATTTCACACTTCCGGGATTGTGCTGGAAGAAGAACAACGGATCATGTATGCAGGTTTGCCTGCTGGATATATCATTACCATTGGTGGCAAAACGATTTTGCATGCCGGAGACACCAGTCTCTTCGGTGACATGAAAATGATCGGTGATCGTCATGATATCGATGTTGCCTTCCTGCCTATTGGTGGACATTTCACCATGGGACCTGAGGATGCGCTGCAAGCGGCCGAATGGTTTAATGCCAAGCTGACGATTCCGGTTCATTATGATACATTCCCAGTGATTCGTCAGGATGCAGAACGCTTCGTGCAGCAGCTGGCTGCAAAAGGTTTGGAAGGCCGCGTGCTGGCCCCGGGAGAATCGATTAGCCTGTAATGTACATTTAACCTCTGTTCAATAATAAATGGATTAATGGATAAAGACGAATAACACGTCATGATAACTGACGCGATATTCGTCTTTTTTCGGTTTTAGGTTCAATTTTCACAGGTAGTGTTGGTATAAATGACAAAAACATTGAAATACCATTGTTGAACTCCGTTACAGAATGATATAAAAAGTTACACGGAAACCAACCGGAAATCCGAATTGACCGCAAACAGGGGGAGCGTTCATGTCATTTGTAAAATCATTATTTTTTCAAATTATCGTAGCGGTAATCATCGGGATTGGCGTAGGCATCCTATGGCCGGATCTGGGCAGTATGCTGCAACCGCTGGGAACAGGCTTTATCAAATTAATCAAAATGATCATTGCACCACTGATATTCATGGTCATTGTGACAGGTATTGCCAAGATTGGTGATCTGAAGTCTGTAGGCCGCATTGGACTGAAAGCCATTGTGTGGTTCGAGATTGCAACTACAGTAGCACTGGTACTCGGATTGGGAACAGCCAATCTGCTTCGCCCAGGTGCGGGAATGAACGTGGACCCTTCAACCATAGACGCAAGTGGTATTGAAGCGAAAACCAATGGCTCCGAGTTGCCGCGCACGGTAGACTTTATCATGAATATTATTCCGACAAGTGTTGTGGACGCCTTTGCACAGAATGCCCTACTGCAAGTGTTGCTCGTGGCCTGTCTGTTCGGGGTTGCGCTGGCAGCAACGGAGAATAAGGCAAAAGAAAATGTACTGACGCTGATTGAAAACTTGCTTGGTATCGTGTTCCGCATCATCAGCTATATCATGAAACTCGCGCCCATTGGTGCCTTTGGAGCCATGGCCTATACGGTAGGTGCTTATGGGGCTTCCACATTGTCGTCCTTCGGACTGCTTATTCTGGCATGTTACGGCGCAGCGCTGCTGTTTCTCGTTATGTTGGCACTCGCTGCCTGGTGGATCACCGGGCTGAATTTCCTGCAATTTGTGAAATATACCCGTTCTGAAGTGATGCTGGCAATTGGAACCGGCTCATCAGAAGTGGTGATGCCACGCATGATGGACAAGCTAACCAAGGCGGGTTGTGATCGTGCTGTTGTGGGTCTTGTGGTGCCGACAGGGTACTCGTTTAATCTGGATGGTGCTTCGATCTATTTATCGCTGGCAACAGTTTTTGTGGCCCAGGCTGTAGGGATTGAACTAACATTTATGCAGCAAATCACGATTCTGCTAGTGTTGATGTTGAGTTCCAAAGGCATGGCAGGTGTACCTGGCTCCGCATTTCTGGCCCTGTCCGCCACGGCAGTAGCCGTCAATGCTTTTCCGGTAGCGGCGGTTGCTCTGCTGCTTGGTGCAGATCGCTTCATGGATACAATGCGTGTCTTCACGAACCTGATGGGGAACTGTATGGCAGCATTCGTGGTTGCGAAATGGGAAGGCCTGCTGGATCAGAAGCGTATGCGTGCCGTACTCTCAGGTGAGATCAGTGCAGCTGAACTGGAACGGGAAGAACAAGCTGCGCTAGCTTTATTAAAGCTAAATATGCAGGAAAAACAGGGTAAAACAGTCGTTTCACCTGAGATGTCGTAAGAAACATTTCCCCGCTGTCGTGACTTAGTCAAGTGACAGTAACTGTAACATTTAAAATCAACAGAATGATTGACTGACAACGGTCAATACAATTAACAAGTTAAACCAAATTGGACCGTCTGTTGCCCACATCCATCGTGGGAAGAACAGACGGTTTTTTGTTATACCAATACAGATATCATGGAGTTCACGAACGCAGGTTCCAAAAAAAATGTTACAGAGGAAAGATTTATGGGGAATGTGTAGAAGAGACGAAGAATATACATAATATAGTTTCAACTTGTATATACATGTTTACTTATGTAATATAGATATGAAGTTAGTTGAGAACATGGAATGAAGCATTACAATTTATTGGAGGCGTTAACATGAGTTCTAATCATACAACTCCGTCATCTTGGTGGAAGACATCAACGGTGTATCAGGTATATCCGAAGAGCTTCAATGACACTACCGGATCGGGCACTGGAGACATTCGCGGTTTAACCGAGAAGCTTGATTATTTGCAGCATCTGGGTATCGATATTGTGTGGTTGCAGCCGGTATATGTATCCCCGCAGCATGATAATGGGTATGACGTAGCGGACTATTATCGGATTAATCCGGATTATGGGACGATGGAGGATTTTGACGAACTGTTGAAAGGTCTGAAGGCTCGTGATATGAAACTGATGATTGATATCGTGGTGAATCACTCCTCGACAGATCATGAATGGTTCCAGCAATCCCGTTCATCCAAGGATAATCCGTATCGGGATTATTATATTTGGAAAGATCCTGCCCCGGATGGCGGTGTGCCGAACAACTGGCAATCGAAGTTCGGTGGACCTGCTTGGCAGTTCGATGAACAGACGGGACAATATTTCCTGACTTTATTTGATAAAACGCAGGCAGACCTGAATTGGGAGAATGAAGAAGTACGAAAAGCTGTGCGCGATATGATCAAGTTCTGGGCGGAAAAAGGTGTGGATGGTTTCCGTATGGACGTGATCAACCTGATCTCCAAAGATCAGCGTTTCCCTGATGATGATGGCAGCGTGTCACCTGGTGATGGACGCAAATACTACACAGATGGACCACGTGTGCATGAGTACATCACCGAGATGTACGATGAAGTATTCGGGCCTTACAACATGGTGACTGTAGGGGAGATGTCCTCCACAACACTGGAGCATTGTATCCAATATTCGAACCCTGCTTCCCGTGAGTTTTCAATGACGTTCAACTTCCACCACCTGAAAGTGGATTATCCGAATGGTCAGAAATGGGAACTGGTGCCGTATGATTTTGAAGCGATGAAGCAGCTCTTCAGTGAGTGGCAGACAGGTATGCAGGCTGGTGGAGGCTGGAACGCGCTGTTCCTTAACAACCATGATCAGCCGCGAGCACTGTCCCGATTCGCCGATGATGGTGACTATCGTGCCGAGAGTGCGAAGATGCTTGCAACAACGATACACGGAATGCAAGGTACGCCTTATGTCTACCAGGGTGAAGAGATCGGCATGCCGAATCCGGTCTGGAATGACGTTAGCGAATTCCGCGATATCGAATCCACGAACATGTACCGATTGCTTCAGGAAGAACGAGGCAAATCCGCTGAAGAAGCTTTCAACATTGTAAAAGAGCGTTCCCGAGACAACTCCCGGACACCGATGCAGTGGAATGGGAGTAAGAATGCCGGCTTCACTACGGGGACACCTTGGCTGAAAGTGGATGAGAGATACCCATCCATTCATGTGGAACAGCAGTTGGCTGATCCGGATTCGATATACTACCACTACCGCAAATTGATTGCCCTTCGTAAACAGGTTACCGTACTGACCGACGGTCTGTATGAACGCCTGGACGATGCACACCCAGACGTGTTTGCTTACGCACGGACCAATGGAAGCGAAACTCTGATTGTCGTATCAAACTTCAGTAAACGTGACGTCACATTCTCGCTTCCGGAAGCGGTCTGGAATGATCACATTGCAGGCAAATCAGCAGAGTTGCTCACCGGAAATACGAAGGCAGCGCCTGCGCTGACGGAGGAAATTTCCCTCAGTCCGTATGCATCCTATATGTGGCTTGTGCCACAACAGGACTAATCACATTTTATAAATAGGAAGTGACACTATGGCAATCGATAAAAAACAGGTTGAGGAGATCGTCCGAGCAGTTGGCGGTAAAGAGAATATTGAGGCTGCTACACACTGTGTTACACGACTCCGGTTTGCCTTATACGATGAGAGTAAAGTGGATACCGAAAGTCTGGATCAGAATGACCTGGTCAAAGGACAGTTCTCTTCTCAAGGACAATTCCAGGTCGTTATCGGGCCTGGTCTGGTGGATAAGGTCTATGATGAGATGATTCAGATTACCGGGGGAGATCGTTCTTCCAAGGATGATGTGAAGGCCGTTGCTGGTAAAAAGCAAAATCCAATCCAGCGAGCGATCAAAACACTCTCGGATATTTTCATTCCCATCTTGCCAGCGATCATCACGGCAGGTCTGTTGCTGGGTATTAACAATATTCTGACAGGTCCAGGCATTTTCTTTGACGGAAAATCACTGGTCGATGTCTATCCAGCATGGAAGGATCTTGCTTCCATTATTAATACGATCGCAAGTACAGCCTTTACGTTCCTGCCGGCACTAATCGGTTGGGCAGCTGTAAAAAGGTTCGGTGGCAGTCCTCTGCTCGGGATCGTGCTCGGTCTCATTCTGGTACATCCCGATCTGCTGAGTGCATATGGTTATGCTGATGCCGTAAATGAAGGTACAGTGCCAACATGGAATTTGTTTGGTTGCGAGATTGAGAAGATCGGTTATCAAGGGCAGGTTCTGCCGGTACTGGTATCGGCCTATCTGCTTGCGAAGATGGAGATTTTCCTCAATAAAAGGGTACATGATTCGATTAAACTGCTGGTCGTTGCACCAGTCACGTTGCTGATTACCGGATTCTTGGCCTTTACGATCATTGGTCCAGTGACATTCGCCATTGCGAATGCGATCACATCTGGCTTGATCTATGTTTATGATTCATACGCGGCTCTGGGTGGTCTGATCTACGGTGGTTTGTATGCTTTGCTGGTTATCACCGGTATGCATCACACCTTCCTCGCGGTAGATGTGCAGCTCATTGGTAGTCAGGGCGGTACATTCCTGTGGCCGATGCTGGCATTGTCCAATATCGCACAGGGTTCAGCGGCACTTGCCATGATGCTTGTCCTGCGTGAGAAGAAAATGAGAGGACTTGCAGCAACGTCCTCGGTGTCGGCCTTCCTCGGGGTAACCGAGCCGGCGATCTTCGGCGTGAATATCCGTTATCGTTATCCGTTTATCTTCGGTATGGTTGGTTCCGCTATTGGTGGTGTGCTGCTGACGATGAACAATGTTCAGGCAACCTCCATTGGTGTAGGTGGCGTACCGGGCTTCCTGTCTATTTTCCCTAACAAGTGGGGCGTCTTCTTCATCGGTATGGCGATTGTTCTGGTTGTACCATTTGTACTGACCGTCCTTTTTGGCAGAGCCAAACTGAGAAAAGAAGATCGTAGTGAAAGCAATGGTACGGGTACGGAGTCCAAAGCGGTTACATCACAATCTGCTTCAGGAGTAGTAAGTACTTCTACTACAAATTCAGACTTGAACCAGCGCACACGTAGTGATGCTCAAGTAGGGAATGAAGCCGTGAATACACTGGAAATCATGGCACCTTTAACAGGGCGGGCCGTATCACTGGAGCAAGTGCCTGATCCGGCTTTTGCCGAAAAACAAATGGGTGAGGGTGTAGCGATTGAGCCTTCCGGCAACGTGGTTGTTGCCCCGTTTGATGCTCAGGTAGCTCATGTGATCAAAAGCAAACATGCGGTAATTCTAGAACATGCGAGTGGTTTACAGGTACTGATCCATGTGGGGATCAATACGGTATCACTCAAGGGTGAAGGGTTTCATATGCATGTCGAAGCTGGCGAGCATGTAAAAGCTGGACAAAAGCTGTTGGAATTCGATCGTAAGGTAATTGAAGATGCGGGATACCCGTTGATTACACCGATTATTATTCCAGATGGCCAAGATATGGTTGAACGGGTGGAAGTCACAACAGGTGATGTTACATCCAATCAAAATGGTGTGTTGAAGGTTCATCTGAAAGGTTAATTGAATATCACAACATGACGGGGGCTGCGTGATGCGCAGCTCCTTTTTTGTTGTAAGATCGTTATTTTCATGACGATCATGGTAAACTGTATATAAAATGGAAGAATCACATTTTTGAAATAATGGTGGATAGAAGGTATCGTCTACAAAGCATGCTACAGGCATGTTCGAGTAGTGGCGTTCATATGGTGGAGAAAGAGATCCTCGGACATGTCAGAAAACTCTGAAGGAATCAGATTTTGAGACACGCACTAGTCAATCGATGAGGAGGAGAGCCATGACACGTGTTGCGGTGATGGTCATTCATGGGCTGGGTATGCGAAAGGAAGGGTATGCGGACAAGCTGATTACTTGTTTGCATAAGGAATTGGATCAGGTGATGGTCTTGCCTGGAGCCGCCAAAATGATGCTGGATATCGAACCTGTATATTGGGCGGATGTATTTGAGGAGCGGGAAGAGAAGCTCTTTCAACAGCTCGTCAGCTCTCCGGGATTGAACTATCAGTCATTGCGCCGATTTGTCATCCATTATCTGGCTGACGCGGTTGCTTATCAACCGGTGGAGAATCAAGGCCATAACTATGATGCCGTACATCGAACGTTGAATCAGGCGCTGCATATCCTTGCACAGCGTAACGGACCGGAAGCCCCGCTCTGTGTGGTTGCTCATAGTTTGGGTGCTGTAATCGCAAGTAACTTCTTCTACGATCTGCAATATCCGTCCAGTCGTATTCCTGAGATTGTGGATGTGAACTCGGCATTGGAGCGGGGGGACACCCTGACCAATTTTTACTCGTTTGGTACGACACTGCCCTTGTGGAGTCTACGCTATCATGACTTTAGCTGCCCGATTCAGGTGCCCTCTTCCCATGTGAATCAATATTTTGCCGGCTTGGAAGGCGAATGGGTGAACTTCTATGATCGGGACGATATTCTGGGTTATCCGCTGCGTCCCATTGATCCGGCTTATGAGAAAGCGGTGAAAGAAGACATTGAAGTGAACTCTGGCGGCTTGGCCTTGAGCTGGAATCCGTTAAGTCATGGAGGTTATTTCTCCAATGCAAGCATGAATCGAAGAATCGCGCAGGGGCTGGCTCGAACCTGGACCTGGGTAAATCGACTGTAATATATGTACTATAAGTATAATTAGGAGGAAACAAATATGGAATGCAGGACAGGCTGCGCCGCATGTTGTATCGCGATCTCCATATCATCACCGATACCGGGCATGGCTCATGGCAAGCCGGCAGGTGTACGCTGCGTGCAGCTTACGGATGATAATCGTTGCGGAATTTTTGGCCAAAAAGATCGTCCTGTGGTATGCAGTGGATTGCAGGCCGAGGAAGAGATGTGTGGGAGCACTGATCAGGAAGCATTTGATATTCTAACCTGGTTGGAGCAAGAAACTGCACCAAAGGTAATATGAGTAGGTTGTTTTAATTAAATAGGATAATTATACTTAATATGGAAGAAGGTCGATCAGAGAGAGGAGACGCGAATACAATGGGGCTTGTTAAACGTTTTGTATTGGTAGTTGTGAATATGATCGGAGAGTTATGGATGGGGTTTTACCGACGTAACTCGGACTATTATGACCATCAGACTTCGGAGCCCAAGAGCAAGATTGGGTATTATGCATTTATTACTGGGGCAGCGGTAGTTACGGTGGGTATTGTGGGCTGGATGTACAACCGAATCTATTCATAAGTAATCATTGGCTTAAAGTTGAATGAGGCCAAGTGCTGAAGATGGGTCTGTACAAGTAAAAGAGAGTATCTGCAGGATGTGATATCAAGTGGATACTCTCTTTGTCATGGAATGGGCGAAATAAGATCATTGAAGTGAGGGCTCTGCTTTCTTTTCTTTCAACATATGTACGAGAATCATCTTCAATATGGAAGAGACGATGAAGAAAATAAACAGAATGCGAAACAATTGATACCCGGACACAACCGAAAGGTCAGCATTGACTTCATGTGCCATGATACTCATCTGATCCATTCCGCCAGGGGCCATACTGAGTAGGGAGGTAGCCGCCGAAAGGGAGAATACATTCATTAATAGATAACTCAAACCAAGCGCACCTGCAATGAGCAGTACACTGCTTATCACCGCTAGGGTCACCGTCTGCGTTTTACGTTGCAACTGTTCCGGCTTGAGCATCAATCCAACGTGACTACCAATCATCAATTGCGATACGTTTAACAGAGAGGTTGGCAGATTGGACGTGTCCATCGTTGTGCTTAATTGAATGATACACATAACAATCATGGGACCCAACATAAAGGCCGTCGGAAACCGGAGTTTGCGTGCAACCCACGCACCCGCTACACAGAGCGGAGCATAGAGGAGAATCTCGGGGAAAAGGGCACCCCATGTCGCTACGTCAATGAACGGCTGATCCGACCCAGTACCTGCTGTACCTCCAATCCATAGACTGAACAGCAAGAACGGAACACAGAAGACAATCATGATCAGCCGAGTCACCTGTAAAAAGGTAACCAGCGTCAGATTGATGGCTTTCATCTCTTCTGCAAGGGAAATCATCTGGGATAGTCCTCCGGGAATGCTGCCAACCAGCAACGAAGGAAAGTCAAAGTCAGTCACTTTCGATGCGATGTAGGCCGTAAGCACACACAATCCGATTAACAGCAAGGTCATCAGCAGCATCATGGGAAGTTGTTGCAGGATGCCTTGCAGTGCCTCTTCTGTTAAGGTGAGCCCGATTGAGTATCCAACAATAAGAATGCCATAATCCCGAATGGAGGCAGGCCACATGAGCGGCCATTTGGCGACTTGGGAACCAAGCAACATGAATATCATCGGACCGAGCAACCAAGGAATGGGCATATGAATGGCTGTGAACAGCAATCCGCCAAGAACTGAGACAATCAGACTAAGAAAAAACCGAAAGACAACGTGGGAACCGAGCTTGCGCATCAGTTCCATCCGTTTAGCCTACCGGTTGAATGAGGTGGTATGAGATTCAGGTATGCATTCAGGTTCAATGAAAGATTCAAGTTCATGTATGATCACTCCTGATGATGAGATACAATGCGTTATCCACGGAACAACCGGACTACTTCTGTCCAGCTCATGATTCTTGTGCGAGAGCGGTAGCGGAAGGTTTGGGTTCTTTGAACATGACAAAGTACATCATCGATGAAATAACGTATAGACAGCCTGTAATGCTGAATGTGATCGCGTAACCCCAGTACGTTCCGTATGTAGTGACCAGATAGGATTGAACAGGTCCCATGGTAGCCCAACCAATCATGAACGAGGTCTGCATCAGTGAATTGGCAATGCCGCGGCGTTTGTCCGAGATCCGATCCACCAGTATCGCTGAATGAATGGGATTGGCTGCGTTCATCAATGCTTGTCTGAATAAGAAACTGAGCGAAGCGATGAACAACAGATTGGTGAAGCCTGTTAATAGAAGGAAGGGCAGCGACATGACCTGGAAAATGACAACGGCTCTTACGCTTCCGACCTTTGCCGCCAGGGTAGGACCAATCAGCATGGATACAATCGTCATAATCTGACCAAGTGCAATCAGTAAGCTCATGCCGCTCAGAGAAACCGAGAACCGATTGGTGAAATACAGATTCAGATACGGTACAACCAGTCCGGAACCTAATCCAATTAATAACTGGGTTACTACAAACTGACCAATCAGTCGGGAATCCTTTTTCTTCGTGATTAAATCATTCGTGCTTGGCGTATTCGTTGAATTCTCCTTTGGATCCGCTTCGGGTTGAAGAACGGGTTGCGCCGGAGTTGTGGTCTGCGGAGCAGCCTTGCCTTCGGTTACAAATAACAGTGGAATAAACGCAGCAAGCGTTGCTGCACCACCGACAAATAAAACGGTCTGTAATCCGGTCACTTTGGCGAGTCCTGCCGTATGTAGCAAATCTGCGAAAACGCCGCCCCCCAGGCTGCCAAGAACCTGGGAAGCCAGCACAAGGGATGAATAATAACTGAACATCTTCAGCCGCTGGCTTTTCTTGACGTTTTCCGCCAGATAAGGAATGGCTAGTACCTGGAATACACCAGCGAAAAGGCCAGAGAACACCGCGAACCAGATCAGTCCGGTAGCAGAATAATCGAAGGAGCGTCCGATCAGAAAGATACCGCTGAATAACGCTCCGGTAATGAGAAGCCGCTTGCGGCTGAACAGATCACCGCATAGACCAATAGGAACAAACATAATGGCTGTTGCGAGTGATTGAATACTTACAATCTGGCCGTTCATTGTATCATTATAGCCCAGACCCTGAATGTACAGATTGTACAAGACAGAGAACATGCCATTTCCGATCTGATACAGAATGCTTGCCAGGAAAAACAGTTGAATATTGCGGGACCAGCCGCGAATTTCAGCATGAATCTGTCGTAAAACTCTCAAGTGGTTCCCCCCAGTCTGACTGTGCAGTGATTCCAGTTTAACAGGAAAGGGGACTTTGCGGAAGAATTGACCACTGTTTATTTTGGTTCAGGGACATCCATTACACGAGCGATGATGAATCCATCGTAACCTTTGCTACCGACCGTTTGCAGGGCTGTAGCTTCAAGCCGGGGGTGATTACCTATTAATTGAAGGAATGATCGAACGCCTTGAACTCTGGAGTCTGTACTGTCTGCGCAAATCACTTCACCGTCCCTGACGATATTATCACCAATAATCAGACTCCCCGGACGAGTCAGTCGAAGGGCCCATCTCAGATAATCGGGATTACTGGGTTTGTCAGCATCGATAAAGATCATATCAAACGGCTCCCTGTATTCTTCCTGAACATCGGGAAGGGTGGTCAGTGCAGGACCAACTCTAAGGTCAACCTTATGCAGAAGTCCTGCACGTGCAAGATTGGCTCGTGCCAAGTCTGCATGGTGTGGTTCGGATTCCAGTGAGACGATGTGTCCATGTTCAGGTAGGGCTCTTGCCATCCAGATGGTACTGTATCCACCCAATGTGCCGATTTCAAGCACTCGGGTTGCTCCTTGGATTTGGAGCAGAAGTTGAAGTAACTTCCCTTGATTCGGTGTTACGTCATGAGCGGGCAATCTGGCTTCGGCATTGGCTTGCAGTGTAAGTTCCAGCAGGGCATCCGAAGGGATTAGTAGATCGTTCATGTAGTCGTCGACTTGAGTCCAGGTATGCTGTAGGCCGGTTGTATTTATACTTTTCATCTTCACATGTTCCTTTCCTTGTATGTTGTATTGATTTCATAATTCAACTATAGATGGAATGAACATATAAATAAAATATATATTATGTATGTTAATATAACTTTAGATTATACATACGTGGAAGAGGTGTAGCGCATGAATCTGCATGGATTACGATTATTTCATGCCATCGTGAGATATGGCGGGGTCACTCGTGCCGCAGAAGAACTTAATATTAGTCAACCGGCGGTATCTTCCCAGGTGAAGAAGTTTGAGCGTGAACTGGGAATCCAGCTTTTTGCTTCAGAGGGGAGAAGGTTGGTTCTCACGGATGCCGGGATGCAGTTAACAGGTTATGCCGAGCGTCTGTTCATGCTGGAGCAGGATGTCGAGAATTTTGTGCAGGATTTTCGGGAGGGCAAGAAAGGACTCATACGTCTTACGGCAACCTACTTACCTTCGAATTTTCTGCTGCCAGCCTGGATTGCGCGGTTCAAGCAAATGCATGAGGATGTGGAGCTGGTTGTGAGCACAACGAACACCCAGATGGCTTTTGACCAATTGCTTCGCTACGAGGCAGAGATTGCAGTATATGGTGGAAGTGGAATCACACATGGGGGTGTCCAATGGGACGAATTGTTTGAGGATGAGATGTGGTTTGTTGTCCATCCCGACCATCCTTATGCAGGCAAAGAAATCGAGCTGCATGAGATGGTGGCAGAACCGTTCATTATGCGTGAAGAAGGCAGTGCCACGCGTGAGCGACTGGTTTCCCTTTGCACAACAAATAACCTGGTCGCCCCCCGCATTGCGCTTCAGTTCAACGGGCTGAACGAAACGATCAGTGCAGTGAAGGCAGGTTATGGAGCCAACTTTATATCTTCTTTGGTTGTGAAGGAAGATGTGCAGCAAGGCAGGCTGGCCCGTGTGTACGTTCGAGGTGTACAGCTGAGAAATACGGTTGCCTTATGTACACGAGCCGGGGAAGTATTGTCGCCTGCTGCACAGCATCTCGTCAAGCTTATCCGCCAAGAGGCGTCTTTGATGAAATAAAAAATTGCGATTGTACTTAAAAATGAATAGATTGCTTTTTTGGCTATTAGCCTTCGCTTTGTTGTGATGTTCCCCATGCATGTAATCGGGCGTACAGGGTTACACCGCCTATCATCAGCGCAGGAATCCAGACTGCGATCATGGGCACACGGTGGAACAGCAATGCGGCTACAATGACCCCGACCAGATAGATAACAACAGCACCTGCACGAAGGTAGGAGTCTGTAGACAGGGCTTTGGCCAGTGTTCGGATATTGACATGTCGCAGCTTTCTAAGAATGCTTACGGTATCTTCTACCACGGCGGCCAGATTATTGGTAAGTACGGTTGTTGAGATACCAGCAATTCCAATGCGGCGCGCCGCAGTCGTTTGCATACCCATTGCAATGGCTAGTATGACAATCAACAGATAGGACAGTTGTTCTGAGTATGGACTAATCATGGCGATCGCGAACAGCAGGAGCAATATGCTCTCAACAGTGAATACGGATGTAACCCGAGAAGACCAGCCATTTTTGGTATGCACATGCCCGATCATGTGTGCGGCAATGGCATTGCCAGCAATAAAGCCGATGAGAGCTAGGAGCGAACGCAGCACGACAAATTCCTTAGCACGGGCAATGGCAATACCGAGTAGTACAATATTCCCCGTCATATTGGCTGTTAGCACGTGTCCCAGACCCAAATATCCAATCAGATCGACCATCCCCGCAGTCATACATAGAAGGAGCATCGAGTACTTTTGGGGGGTGTTTTGATTCATCATATCCGTCCTTTCAAAAAAAACGTAACCCCTCCAGTATACAGCCATATCGTATGATTCTTCAAAATGAAATTCATGGCTTAGGACTACGGCGCCGCAAGCCAGTCAAACATATTATTCACTGCTGACTCATGTATTCTCTGGTGAAAATGATGATCCTGCCCGCCATAGGCGTGAAACGTAACGTTAGCGCCCCGGCGCTTCAGCCAGTGGTACATCCGGGTGCCATGACTGTAATTCACCTGCGTATCCGATGTGCCGTGCATGATCAGCACGGGGCAAGATAGTTTGTTTGCATTCGACAAAGGGGAACGGGCAAGATATGCTTCCGGAACCGTACGGGGGGAACCACCGAGCACCCTTTTCAATGTACGTCTCAGGTCGGTTCGTTCATGATACGTGCGTTCCACATCGGCGACACCGCTCCATAGGACTAACTTATGTACTTTGTCTGGCCCCTCATTATAGGCAGATGCTGTATGTACCGCATTAATGGCTCCACGGGAGAATCCCATCAGCGATATCCGAGTCGGGTCGGCAAAAGGCAAACGTTGCACCAATCGGTAAGCGGCATGCACGTCTTCTGCATCTCTTCCGCCATATTCGTCATGCCCCTCACCGCCTTCGTTGCCACGATAGGATGGAGCAAACACGATATAACCTTTCTGCACAAATTGCTCAAGCCAAACGGTATTCACCCCGCCATAGCTGCCAAGTCCGCCGCGACAATAGATCAGCACCGGCCACTGTTCCAGTGTGTTACCCGTAGCGTGCATTCTTACAGCAGGGTAGTGGCTGGCGAGTGGTTGTAGATGTAGAGACTTTTCATTGGAAACGAAGTCCGGTAAGGTAGAGGAGCCAGAGAAGGGATGAGAAGTTCCGTATGCTGTGAGAGCAGATAACGAACAGCCGTGTGGCAGAAATAAATAGGCCTTGACCCGAAGCATGTCGGACGAGTACGTCACTTGATAGAGCAGGGAAATCGACCTCTTTCATCGGTAATGGCGAGCCAAATGATAGGGATGCTTCTATATGATGCGCGTACAAATAAATTCCCATACCTTCCAGGCTGAATCACCAGCCCGAATGTGAGAAATTCGTTTATTGGCTCCATATGATTTATAATGGTTCAGGAGACATGTGGATTGCCCGCTGTCCTCCTATTTATAAAACTAACTTTAGTGTGCAGAAAGAAAGGAAGAAAACCATAATGAACGCCCCACATCCAATCGATCAATTCAAGAAATTCAAATATGAAATTACGAGATTTATGATGATCTATAAATTTGCTCTGGATCAAATGGAGACCAAGATTGAAGTACTGAAGGAAGAATTCCAGTCTCTGCATGATTACAGTCCAATTGAGCATACGAAGTCCAGACTGAAGTCACCTGAGAGTATTATGAACAAGATGTTCCGTAAAAATCATGAGTTAACGTTTGAAAGTATTAAGCAAAATATCAAGGATATCGCCGGAGTACGGATTACATGTTCCTTTATCTCGGATATCTATCGTATTAAGGATATGCTGTGTAACCAGAGTGACCTGCGTGTACTGGAGGTCAAAGACTACATCGAGAATCCGAAGCCAAACGGCTACCAAAGTCTTCACCTTCTGGTGGAAGTGCCTGTGTACATGTCCAATGGTGAGGAACGAGCTTGTGTGGAGATTCAGATCCGTACAATCGCGATGGATTTCTGGGCGAGTCTGGAGCATAAGATTTTTTATAAATATAATAAGGATGTTCCCGAGCATTTGACCAAGGAACTCAAAAGTGCGGCAGACTCTGCGAATGCACTGGATCAACAGATGGAGCGACTTCACCGGGAAATTCAGGAGATCAAGGATGCTGAGAACGAGCGGGATGAAGAAGAACTGCGCCGTATTATTATTAACAATCAACAGTTCACACTGCCTTCCAACTTGCTCAAGCTGCTGGGTAGCGGGGAGTAGCACTCGATGAAAAGTAAAACAGCTTCACTGAACACGAACTCCACATCTCGTGTGCGGATGGCTTTAATTCTGGGGACGTTGTCGGCCTTCGGGCCGTTGTCCCTGGATATGTATTTGCCTGCATTGCCTACGCTGGCCGATGAGTTCGGATCATCTACTTCGTATGCTCAACTTAGTCTGACGGCGTGTATGATTGGACTTGCGGTGGGACAGTTGCTTGCAGGGCCACTAAGTGATGTACGCGGTCGGCGAACACCGCTCATTGCAGGTCTTGTGCTCTATACCATCGCTTCCATACTCTGCCTAGTCAGCCCCACGATGGGCTCTTTTGTTGTGCTACGATTCATTCAGGGGGTGGCTGGAGCGGCCGGTATTGTGATCTCGCGTGCGATTGTCAGAGACGTATACTCGGGTCCCGAACTGACACGATTCTTCTCCCTGTTAATGCTGATTAACGGCGTAGCACCGATTGCGGCACCGATCATCGGTGGACAATTGTTGACGTATACCTCGTGGCGCGGCGTGTTTATTTTGCTCAGCCTCATAGGCATATTGACGCTGTTTGCTGTCATTTTCGGTCTAGGGGAGACACTGCCTTCCAGCCGCAGATCAAGCGGGGGACTGAAGCAGACCTTGATTACGTTTCGCCAAATCGCCGGGGATCGCCAGTTTATGGGTTATGCGTTGACCCAGGGTTTCGTAGCGGCTGGTATGTTTGCCTACATATCAGGTTCGCCGTTTGTACTTCAGAAGATATACGGGGTATCCCCGCAAATGTTCAGTGTCTGCTTCGCCATTAACGGGCTAGGCATTATTCTGGCCAGTCAGATTGCCGGCAGACTTGCAGGAAAGGTATCGGAGACTCGCCTGTTAATCGCAGGGCTGCTAACCGCAGCGGTGGGAGGAACCTCACTGCTCATCGCCATTCTGGCTGGAGGTAATCTGATCTCTGTGCTGATTCCGTTATTTCTGGTGGTATCCAGTGTCGGGCTGGTGAATACCGCTTCCTTCGCCCTGGCTATGGCCAATCAGGAGAAGTCGGCAGGCAGTGCATCTGCGCTTATCGGAGTGATGACGTTCCTGTTCGGAGGTATTGTTGCTCCGCTTGTAGGTCTCGGAGGAGAAGGTACAGCTGTGCCGATGGGAATCGTTATCGCGTGTGCTGATCTCGGTGCCTTGGTGATCTATTTCCTAATGGTCAGTAGAGGCAGCAAGCGTCAGAATGATCAGGTATTGAGTTGAATGTACTGATTCTGAAACGTCAGGTTAAAAGAACGAAAAAAGAGCCCCGCTTGGCAGGAATCATGCTTCCAAGTGGGGTTCTTGCTGTAAGTAAGGACAGGATTAGCAGAGCGCGAACAAAATTTGTGTATTCAACAAAATACCTGGCGTAAGGAATGGATAGAAGTATCCAACCACAAAACCAAACAGATTAATGGCAGGCCACATGAGGTAGACATCATTGTAAGTGAATACAAGAGACCATCGATTGTAGCAAAAGTTGGGCAGAGCACGTTCTTCGTTATCCCGAGGCGCCGCTGCACCAGTCTGTGCAAATTGTACAGCTTGAGTCAGACTTTGCGGCTGTTGCTGAAGGAAGAGCGGAAGCAGACCTGGGCTGCTTTTGATCAGGTTATACAGAAAAAGCATGTTTGCCGGAGGCTGGCCTACCGGACGAGGATAGGCACTAAGCAGGGTGGGCAGATTGCCTTGTGCCAGTTGCGCAGGTACGCCTGGTGCTGTCCCCGGGATTGTACCTGGAATGCCTCCGGGGAAATATGGACCTGTTCCGCCGCCTGGAATGAATGGAGGATAGGAACCTTGGCCGCCAGGTAAACCAGGAAACATCGGACCACCCGGTGTGCCACCTCCACCACCTGGGAACAGTGGGGGCAGTTGAAATGAACGGTCTTCCCCATAACTTAGATAAGGGTTATATACGTAACTCATGTACAGAACATCCTTCCTGTCATCGTATTCTGCATTCAGCATATGGCGGCATCCGCCTATAGGTGAATGCCGCCAAGAAGATTTTATAGGATCCGCTCAGGGCATTACCCAATTGACAACTGAACTGATAACAATTATCATTGTCAATGGAGTTGGACAAATGTACATACGGATATTATATGTATCAATAATAGTATCTATATTTTTGAACGTTGATATCTGTCACAATAACGCCGAATAAGGTTTCATATTGAAAGGGGATAAATCACGTGTTTAAGAGAAATAGCAAGATGATCATGCTTCTAATTACGGTGATGGTCATGTCCATCTGGTTGGCAGCGTGTGGAACGAAGCCAGCAGAGAATGGAGCAGCAGGAGAGAACGACACAGCAACGGAGACAGAGACGCAAACAGAAGCCGCCACAGAGCGCACATTAACAGATGCAATGGGACACGAAGTAATTATCCCGGCTAATCCGGAGCGTATCATCGCTTCTTATCTGGAAGACAATCTGGTAACACTCGGGGTTAAGCCAGTTGCCCAATGGTCTGTAGCCAACGGAATTCAGGAATATCTACAAAAAGATCTGAATGGTATTCCCACGATTGCCTTCGATCTGCCTTTCGAAGCGGTAACCAGCTTTAACCCAGATCTGATTATTATCGGTTCCGAAAGTGTGGTTGAAGGTGAGAAATACGAACAGTACAGTAAGATTGCACCTACTTACGTACTCGGCGATGAGATTAATAGCGACTGGCGTAAAACGCAGTTGAAAATCGGTGAAATTTTGAATAAGAGTGCCGAAGCACAAAAAGCGCTGGATGATTACGAAGTTAAAGCTACAGAAATCAAGGAAAAAATCAACAACGTTACAGGTGGAACGAAATCGGCAGCGGCCATTTGGTTGGTTAGCGGCAAGTTTTTCATCGTAAGTGACAATGTATCGAGTGGAGAAGTGATGTACAAAGAACTTGGACTTGTAGAGCCTGAAGTTGTAAAAGAAATCTCTGCCAATGCGACAGGTAACTGGTCATCCATCTCAATGGAGAAATTGGCTGAAATGGATGTAGACTACTTGTTCTTTGTGAATAGTGATGAAGGTACAGGGTCAGAAGCACTGAAAGATCCGGTATGGCAAAGCATTCCGGCTGTGAAAAATGGTAATTTGTTCGAATTTACCCGTTCCAGCAGCTGGTTGTATAGTGGAGTTCAAGCGAATCTTCAAATTATGGAAGACATTCAGAACAGCATCGTTAAATAAGCATGTTCAAACTCCTTGGTGCAATGGGTACCAGGGAGTTTTTTTGTCAATTTAGCATTTTACGATATATAATAAGAAGTAGAATCTTGACGTGTCATGAAGTAGAGTTGTCATTTACTTCACGAGCAGGGAAGGGGATATTTACATATGTATACATTGGATCCACGTGAAATAACGGGAAGAGACAACTATAAACTGATGAGTGGTTCGGTGGTGCCACGTCCAATTGCTTTTGTGACGACACGTTCAGATGAGAATGGTGTAATTAATGCAGCGCCTTTCAGTTTCTTCAATGTAGTTAGTTCGGACCCGCCGCTGTTATCCATATCCATTGCACGTAAGGAAGGCGTTATGAAAGATACTGCACGCAATATGCTCGCTCATAAGGAACTGGTCGTGCATATATGTGATGAAGCAATCATAGCCGAAGTGAATGAGACAGCAGCCATACTGGAACCCCATGAAAGTGAGCTTGAGCGGACAAAACTGACTACCGTGCCAAGTACAAAAGTCTCGGTTCCGGGAATACAGCAAGCACTTATTCGAATGGAATGCGAACTGTATCAGCATATTCCCATCACGAACGATGATGGCAAACCCGCGAGCGACTTGCTGCTGGTACGTATTGTGCAGTATCATTTCAGCGAACAAGTCTATAATCCTGATAAGGGCTATATCCTGATGGATCATTTGAAACCGGTCAGTCGACTGGCGGGTAATGATTATGCCAAGCTTGGCGAACGATTCACGGTAATTCGGCCTGAATAGTTCTAACCGATCGTATATGTGACACATGAATGGATTTAACCCTATAGATAAGGCGGACAGCACGTGCGTAACTCGCATATGTGGTCCGCCTTTGCTTTGTTAATATGAACATAAACAGGACAGGGAGTGAATAGACTTGTACTATACCCTGCACCTGTCCTATGAACCTACTTTATATATAGGTTGTTAAAAAAAAGCCCACTTTTGAACACGTACCAAATAGGGAGGTTAAGCCGATGAACCAGTTTGAGGGAACTAAAGGGGCGAGTATTATGGGAATAGGAGCGGCGTGGCCAGCTCATCGCATTGAGCAAAAGGATGTGTCTTCCCGTCTCGCACAAGCGCTGGAACATGAGCCGGATGCGAGACGATGGGCCAAGCGAATTTTTAATCAGTGCGGTGTAGAGACTCGATATACATGTGAACCGAATCTGCTTGAACCTGTGGATGCTTGCCGATATTTACCTTTTACCGCTGCCGAGGAAGTACCGACCACAGCCGAGCGTATGGCCAAATATAAAGCAGCTGCTGTTCCGCTGGGTCTGGAAGCGGCAGGAGAGGCTCTTCAGGATGCAGACGTATCCTCGGCAGAAGTTACGCATCTCATTACCGTGAGCTGCACGGGACAATTTTTGCCTGGGCTTGATGTTCGGTTGATCCAGCAACTTGAACTGTCACCACATATCAACCGGATTCCGCTGGTATTTCAAGGATGTGCAGCCGGTCTGAAGGCGATACAATTGGCCAATTCCATCGTAGCGACAGATCAGGAAGCGACAGTTCTTATCGTGTGTGTGGAGCTGTGCACGCTTCACTTCCAGCCATCTGCCAAACGAGACGACCTGTATGCTGCCTCTTTCTTCGGAGACGGCGCCTCTGCCTGCGTAATTGGTGCGTCTGGAACAGGCCGCAATGAATGTTTTCGACTGGGCCGTGGATACTCGACGCTGCTCCCGGACTGTGCAGAAGAGATGATCTGGGAAGTGGGCAATACAGGCTTTGATCTCTATCTGTCACCACAGATTCCGAAGCTGCTCGGCTTGCATCTCGGACCAGAGGTAGAGCGGTTACTGGAGGGAAGTGCTTTACCGGAAATATGGGCGATCCATCCGGGAGGCAGAGGCATTGTGGATGCCGTTCAGAAGCTGTATCAGTTGACGGATGAGCAGGTCTCTTACAGTCGTAACATCCTGCGGGATTATGGCAATCTGTCGTCCGTGACGATTCTGTTTGTTCTTCAAGCCATCCGTGTAGATTACAGACACAAAGAAGATCATTCCAGTGGAATAGCACTGGCCTTTGCCCCGGGACTGACAGCAGAATTACTTCCTTTTACATACATTCCTGCACCTATTGCGAACAGAACACCTGTGAATCATGGCATCCAATAGATCGTGAACCAAGTAACTGAATGGCCAATCTGATCGCAGAGGAGCTTAGGTATGGGTTATCGCAGACTTGCTGTCCTCATTAGCCGATATCCGCGGTTCATTATTCTCTGCTGGGTGTTTATCATCGCGATGTCAGCGGTATGGGCGTGGAAGTTACCTGACATTGTTCAGGATCACGGATTGAAACGGGTTCACGGGGACGCGCAAGCAGTTGAACTTGTTCTCGAGAACGAATTCAGTTTTCCTGCTGATCCGGTTATTCTGGTTTTTGAGAAAAAGGAAGCTACCTCACCAGCAGAGTTCCGGCAGTGGATCAGGGATTGTCTGAGACAGGTCCAAGTGTTGCCTGCGGTAACCTCTATTACATCCCCTCTTGATGCTAGGGAAGGGATGATGCTGGAAGACAATAAGGCTTATGCCCTTGTGAACATGGATGTACCTGCGCATCAGATGGGTCCCCCGCTGGAGCAGCTGCGCACCGTGCTGACAATAGACGGTCCAGGTACGATCCAGTTGACGGGAAAGGCGGTCGTGCAGCAGGACGTGAATCGTCTGAGCTTTCGTGACCTGGAACGGGCAGAGATGGTGGGAATTCCGATTGCCTTGATCGTTTTATGTTTTGCATTCAGGGGTCTATATGCCGCATTGATCGCCGTGATGATGGGAATCAGTGCTGTCATTACAGCTATGGGAATCACGTCTCTCCTTGGCTATCATCTGGAACTGTCCAATTTTATCATTAATGTGATTCCAATGGTGGGCATGGCACTTAGTATAGACTTTGCCCTGATCATTCTGAGTAGGTACAGGGAAGAACTTCAGCAGGCCCATGGAAATGAAGGCGAAGCTAACGATCTGGGCAGCAGTATGGTTCTGCAGAGCGAGATTCTTCAGCGAACACTGCGTACAGCTGGCAGAGCAGTGTTGTTCTCAGCAGCTTGCGTGCTCCTTGGACTGCTGGGTCTGCTCTGGATCAGACTGCCGATGTTTCTGAGCGTATCCTTGGGGGCCATTATCGTGCTGCTTCTATCGCTACTGTTGAACGTAACGCTGCTGCCAGCCCTGCTTTCTCTGTCTGCGGTTCGAGTCTTCAAGCGAAAGTCAGTTCATCCGTTTCCCAGACGCTCGATCTGGTATAACTGGTCAGCCATCGTCATGAAACGACCCGTTAGAATGGCGATCGGGGGTACGGTTGTGCTGCTCCTGTGTGTCTATCCAGTGACTCGGTTGGAGCTAGCCATCCCGGATGCTTCTTCACTGCCAGCCAGAATCGAGTCCCGACAGGCAGCAGAGCAGTTACAGCATGATTTTGAACAAAAGAATACCTCCACCATCGAGGTGGTGATTGGCGGACAGCAGCAAGATTTGACTGCCTCTCACTGGCAGATGGCCCATAACAAAGTACGCCAACTCCTACAGGACTCCAATGTCGTGAGCATTAATTCACCATGGGGCCTGTTCCAACCGGATCAAAAGGGTTCACAAAGACATTTCCGAATACCGTCGTCGTTGACTTCTTCTACAGCAGGCAATGAATTGCATCCGACATGGATGCATTCAACTGTCTCTGATCATTCGATTCGATTAATAGCCACCGTACATGGGGAGCCCGGTTCGGAACAAGTTGCAGACTGGCTGGAACGAATGAGAAACAGCGATCATGCGCTGGGTTCTAACGACATAAAACTTCGTTATGGCGGTGAAGCTGCCAAGCAACATGAAATTATGCAGGAAGTCACACAGCAACTGCCCAAAGTACTTGTATTTGTAGTGGTATCCAATTATCTTGTACTGTTGGCGGCGTTTCGATCTCTGCTCATTCCAATCAAGGCGATTCTGATGAATCTGCTCAGTTTAGCCGCTTCTTTTGGCATATTAGTATGGGTGTTTAATGAGGGACATCTGGGGATGGAACCGTCAGCCATTGCCATTATGATCCCTGTATTCATTGCGGGATTGGTGTTCGGCATATCCATGGATTATGGGGTATTTATGCTGAGTCGTATTCAGGAAGTCTATAGGCGAACCGGAGACAGTGACGTGGCAGTTCAACAGGGATTGGCCTCTACAGGCCGTCTAATTACCTCCGCCGCAGCCATCCTGCTGGCGGTAACCGTACCGTTTGCTTTTGCAGAAGTGGCAGGAGTCAGGCAGTTAGGGATCGGGATCACGGCAGCAGTGTTGATTGACGTTACCCTGATCCGCCTAATATTGGTCCCTGCCCTGATGAAGTTAATGGGCAGATGGAACTGGTGGTTACCAGGTCAGTTATAATGAAGGGTATTTCCGAAACCTGTCATCAGGTTGGAGATATCCTTTTTTTGGATGGAAATTATGTGATTCCATTCAAAACAGGCAAACATGTTCAATTCATAAGTGACATAGATGTTCTATAATGGACTGGATTAACCGAATATTTCGGTCGGTCGATCATCTAAGTTATCCTATGAAAAACAGGAGGGACACAAGCCCATGTCGGATATAGAAGCCTACCTGCAACAACAAACCAATCTTCGTGGCCGTTCCGCTTATCATGCAGATCAACCCCTTGAGTTATGGCGCAGTCAGTTGCGTACACGCGTAAAAGAACGACTGGGTGGTTTTCCAACGATGGCGGCAGCACTTCATCCTGTATTACTGGAACGCAACACTTGTGACGGATATATACGGGAGCGGATCGAGATCACGACCTATGCAGGACTTCGCATGCCTATATATGTGTTAATTCCAAGTGATATAAGTGTTACCGATGCGAAAAGACCTGCTATCGTAGCATGTCACGGGCACGGGTATGGCAGCCGGGAGATCTCTGGTATGGAACCGGATGGTTCGCCAAGGACAGGAGAGCCTGGATTACACAAGGATTTTGCAGTTGCTCTAGTGAAGCGGGGCTACGTGGTTGCGGCTCCAGAGCTGCTCGGATTTGGTGATCGCAGACTGGAGGAAGATCGTGAAGCGCCACCAGGTGCAAGCTCCTGTACGAAAATTGCTTCGCATCTGCTCATGGTGGGGCAGACCCTTGCCGGGCATCGGGTATATGAAACAACGCGAGTACTGGATTATTTATCGACTCGGCCTGATGTGGATTCGCAGCGAGTCGGAAGTATGGGGATTTCTGGCGGTGGACTCGTTACCGCATTTACAGCTGCGCTGGATGAACGTTTCCGTGCAGTTGTAGTGAGTGGTTATGCAAGTACATTCCATGGCAGCATACTGGATCGGAACCATTGTCTGGACAATTATGTGCCAGGAATTCTGCGTGAAGCGGATTTGCCGGACATCATCGGTCTGATTGTCCCTAGGCCACTTTTTATTGAAGCAGGAAGTGATGACCAGGTATTTCCGCTCCATGCAGCAAGAGAGGCCTATGAGCGATTGACACACATCTATGAACAGGCGGGAGCAAAGGAAGCGCTGGATGCGGATTTCTTTACAGGAGGACATGAGATTAGCGGAGCAAAAGCGTATGACTGGCTTGATCAAGTGCTGTAAGGTTGTGGATTATGCACCAATTTAATTCTGAATCGAGAGGAGAATTCAGTAATGAAATGGTCAACATCCGTAAAATATCTACTGTGTCTTATTCTGTTTACAAGTACGATCGGGGGAGGTCTGGGAAGCAGAGGGGGGCAGGTCGCTGAGGCTGCAACGGACAACTACAGATTTGATTTTGGCTCGGGTCCAGTTGAGAGCGGTTACACAGGTGTGTCCGCAGGAGATGCCTATACGCCTATGAAAGGCTATGGCTTCAACACACCTGCACAGATGAGGAATGTGTCTGCCTCGGGAAGCGGGGTTAAGAGAGACGCTGTGCAGTTTCTGACTTACGGCACGAAGAGCACCAATACCTTCAATGTGAATCTGTCCAATGGCCTATATGAAGTTAAAGTGGTCCTGGGCAATACTGCCAGAGCCAGCGTGGCTGCAGAAGGTGTATACCAGATCATCAATATGACGGGCAACGGGGCAGCGGATCAGTTCCAGATCCCGGTGACTGATGGACAATTAAACCTGCTGGTTACGGAAGGGAAGACGGGTACCGCGTTCACACTTAGTGCTCTCGAAATCCGAAAAATATCCAATCAGACGGTAACCAACCGCACGATCTACATTGGTGGCGATTCAACAGTCTGCAATTACTATCCGCTTGGCAGCAGTGTACAAGGAGGTTGGGGACAGCTGTTTCCGTCCTATGTGAACAATACTACGTTTCAGGTTCGCAATATGGCGGCAAGTGGTCAGTTTGCGAGAGGTTTCCGTGATGATGGTCAGATGGAGGCGATTCTGAAGTATATCAAGCCAGGAGATTATTTTATTTTGCAATTCGGGATTAATGATACCAATGCCAAGAACAATACAACGGAGGCTCAGTTCAAAGAGATTATGCGAGATATGGTGCGCCAGGCGAAGAATAAAGGAGCGACGGTTATCCTTTCCACACCTCAGGGCAGGGCAACTGATTTTAATTCAGCTAATGTGCATCAAGCGGAGAATCGCTGGTATAATCAATCCACACGTGCACTGGCTCAGGAAGAGGGAGTGAGTCTCGTTGACTTGAACAAGCTGAGTTCTGCTTATTTCACGTCGATTGGTCCGGCAGCCACACTCGCTCTGTATATGACAGGGGATAGTCTGCACCCGAATCGGCAAGGTGCTGCCCAGCTTGCCCGCATTGTTGCTGCGGATCTGAGAAGACAGGGACTGAATGGATTCTGACGAACCGGTCAGTCATTCCAATCTTGGTTGATAAGAAGTATTGATGAAAAATAAAACAAAATACCCCCGGGACATACCGCGAAACGAGCGGTTGATCCTCGGGGGTTTTTGTTATGCATAGGCCTAGGATTTACTCCATCATATCCTTGGCCTCATGGTTCACCTTTTTACCCTTTAACAAGGGTTCCAGTTCATCTTGAACGCTCTGCTCCCACAGCGGTACATCTGTGCGATAGGCAGCCCGACCATTCAGATGTCCGGCGACTGGAGCCGTAATGAATACAAACAGGATACCTAGCAACAAGCGGGCACTGATATAATTGTCGAAGTACCAAAAGAAGAAAAATGTAGCGCTTAGTACACAGAACACACCAAGTGTCATACTTTTGGTTGCGGCATGGGCACGAAGATATACGTCAGGCAGACGGATAAGTCCGAACGCACTGACTGCACTGAGTAGAGCACCAAGCAGTACGAGTAAACCTATAGCCGTTTCAGCGGTTATCTTAACGATCTCCATCATTTTTGAATACCGCCCCCCGTTCAATATAACGTGCAAATGCTACCGTACTTAGAAAAGCCAGAATGCCAATCAGTAAGATGATATCCAGATAGGCCTGGGTTTGCAGCATCATCGACAGAACGGCAACGATGGCAATTACATTGATGCCGATGGTATCCAATGCTGTGATTCGGTCAGCCATGGA
Organism: Paenibacillus sp. Negev47; assembly: GCF_058313655.1. Lineage (NCBI taxonomy): Bacteria > Bacillati > Bacillota > Bacilli > Caryophanales > Paenibacillaceae > Paenibacillus > Paenibacillus sp. Negev47. Next base: position 4,053,500 of record NZ_CM177754.1, on the reverse strand, counting down.
TGGTCCCCGGAGCACTCTGTACAGGCAACCCAGAATGGCTAAGGAGAGAATGAGCAATGAGATGAACAACAGTGAGGATAACATTAACGCGTCACCTCCATAATGGCTTTTTCAAATGTGTTTTGGATATCATCTCTCATTTTTTGTTCATCCTTGATATCCAGAGCGTGAATAAAAAGTTTGCGTTGGTTACCTGAGATCTCAAGCGGCAGAGTACCTGGTGTCAATGAGATGAGCAGACAGAGCAGGGTGACCTCCCAATCCGATGACAATTGAGTCTTATACGTGAAAATACCTGGCCTTATATCGAGCTTGGGCTTGATGATCTGGCGTATAACCTCAACGCTGGCCCGCACCAGTTCCTTGAACAGCAGTATCATTAGTTTGAAGATGGCCCAGATTCGCACAATATAGAAGCGTTGGGGGAAGAATCTGCGCATCCCCCCGATGAGAAGTAGTCCGAGCAGGTAACCTATGAGAAAACCAACACCATTCCAGGCATTGTTCAGAAACATCCATACAAAGGCAATGATAAGATTCAGTACAATCTGAAAGGCCATAGACATCTACTCCTTCAATACGGCATCAATATAAATATTGGGATGCAGTAGAATATCGCCTGCGCGGGAGGTCAATTGGAACATGCCTTCAGCCCCCACACCCATTACGATGATGAATACAAACAGAATTCCGGCAGGAATCAGCAAGCCGTTCACCGCGTAAGGACGTCTAACAACCCCGGCAGGCGGTTCGCCCCAGAAAGCCTGTATGAAGATTCGCAGTACCGAATATAACATCAGCAAGCTGGACAGTACGGCAATGCCGGTAAGGCCATACAATCCTGCCTGCAAGCCGCCTTCGAAGAGAAGCAACTTGCCCGGAAAACCACTGAATGGAGGCAAGCCTGCCAAGGCAAGTGCGCTAATGAAAAACATCCAGCCGAGCAGCGGATAGCGGTGAATCAGTCCGCCCATGTTATCGAGTTTGGATGTCCCGGCAACGGCAATCAAGGCGCCGCCGAGCAGGAAGAGCAAGGTTTTAATCAACATATCATGCAGCATGTAGAAGAGCAGACCTTCCAGTGCAGGACGGCTGGCTGATGCCATACCGAAAGCGACAAAGCCTACACCTGCAACGACGTTGTAGATTAGAATCTTGTTCACATCGCGGTATGAGATCGCACCGATGACGCCCAGAACCATGGTTGCACCAGCCATCCATCCGATCAATGCATGGAAGAAATCCGGATCATGATAGAAGATCAGTGTGAATGTTCGCACAATGGCGTACAGGCCAACTTTGGTCAGCAATCCTGCGAACAGTGCTGTTACGACAGCAGGTGGTGCTGCATAAGAGCCTGATAACCAGAAGAACAGGAACAGTCCTGCCTTGATACTAAATACGATCAGGAAGAGTACGGCAATCAGGGTAATGACCCCGCTCTGTCCCACTTCAGCGATTCTCACTGATAAATGTGCCATATTCAATGTCCCAGTAATGGAGTAGAGGAAGCCAATGGAAGCGACAAACAGTGCTGAAGAGACGATGTTAATCAACACATATTTGATCGTTTCACGCAACTGCCTTTCCGTGCCTCCCAATACAATTAGAGCGTAGGAAGAGATGAGCATCAGTTCAAAGCTGACAAACAGATTGAACAAGTCTCCGGTTAGGAATGAACCGTTAACTCCTGCGATCAGGAAATGAAAGAACGGATAGAAGTGATGTTCCTCACGTTCCTTGTTTACACTGCGGAACGCATACAGCAAGCACGCCAGTGCAATGATCGAAGCGGCAACGACAAGCAATGCCGATACCATGTCAGCAACAAGCACAATACCGTAGGGAGGTGCCCATCCTCCCATATTAAGCGTCAGAACTCCGGATTGAGCCACACGAGTAATGAGTATCGTTGAGACTGCTGCTGTGAACAAAAGTCCGATAACACTAATGATTCGCTGGATGTGCGTTTTTCGGAAAAACAGAAGGGCGAGCACACCTGTAATCAATGGCAGCAGTATAGGCAGTACCACGATATTATTCATATGGACGCCCCCTGACTTCTTCCATGTCGTCTGTTTTCAGCTTCAGATAGGAGCGATAGGAGAGTACGAAGAAGAAAGCAGTGAGTCCGAAATTAATAACAATGGATGTTAATATCAACGCCTGGGGAAGTGGATCGACATAACGTTCAGCCATCTCCCCCAGCAGTGGTGGTGAACCAGTTTTGAGACGTGACATGGTAATTAATAGCAGATGCACGCCATGGGTTAGTATGGAAACGCCAAGCACGATCCGGAGCAGGCTCCGTGACAAGATTAAAAAGACGGCAACCGCAAACAGAATGCCAACGGCCACACACATCAATATTTCCATATCAACGATCCTCCCCGATCTGTAGAATAATGGTCATGGTGACGCCTAGGACAGCGAGATAAACGCCAAGATCGAAGAGCATGGCCGTGGCGAGTTCTGTCTCTCCCAGCAAAGGGAGTTCGAAATATCCGTAGGTTTGGCTGAGGAACGGGACTCCGAATAGGAATGAACCCGCGCCCGTGAGTAGGGCTATCGCCAAGCCGATCCCTGTTAAAATGCGAAAATCAATGGGTAACGCTTTGCGTATCGTATCTGTACTGAATGCCAGAGCAATCAATACCAGTGCTGCTGCTGTTACCAAGCCTCCAATGAAGCCTCCGCCCGGATTGTGGTGTCCTGCGAAGAAGAGATGCATGGCGAATGTCAGAATGATGAAGACAACGACCTTGGTGGTCGTTTGCAGCAATACATCATTACTCTGCAACGGTACGGTGTCCCACGAGGAAGTGCTACGTTCGCGGTTTCCATACTTTTTCGTATTGTCCGCTTCATCGTCTAAATCAAGCTCTGAATCCTGATTTTCTTCTTTCTTGCGGAATTTCAATCTGGCGCCGAGATCCTTCGCTTCCAGATTCAGATTAATCATGGAGTAGATGGACAATGAAGCAGCGCCAAGCACCATAATCTCCAATAACGTATCGAATCCACGGAAATCTACGAGTAACACGTTAACGACATTTTTACCACCAGCCGAGTTGTAGGCTTCCTGCAAGAAAAAGGTGGAGATGCTCTCCAGTGATGCGGTCCCGCTTGCAGCCAGTGCTACAAAAGTCATCACGATCCCCACTGCAATCGCTACAATCATATTCACAGTAAGATACCTGCGGCTTGATTTGCCACGTTGCAGTTCAGGCAGATGGTAGAAACAGAGCAAAAACAGTGCAACGGATACCGTCTCAACAATCATCTGCGTTAATGCCAGATCCGGCGCCCGGAAGAGTACGAACAGCAGAGTTACAAGGTAACCAACTGCTCCGGTCATAATCACTGCCGAGAGTCTGTTCTTGGCAAAAGGAATCGAAACTGCGGCACCGATGAGTGTGACTAACAGTACAACCTCATAGAATGAGAAGGGCGCATTGCCCTGAAGATTCCATGTAATATTTTCTCCTGAACGGAAGAAGGCATAGACCAGTAGCGCGACCGTGAATGAGAAAATATACACAAGATAACTACGAACGGAGCCATTCATATAGGCTTCCGTCCATTTGCGTGCATAATGCTGAATATTATCCAGTACGACATGGTACATATTGTTAATCGTTAATCCTTGCGGATAATGCTCATAAATATTCCTCCATCGTGGCAACAGCTTGTAGAGAGTGATTCCCAGAATCACGACTCCGATCGTCATAATAAGTTCCGGAGTCCATCCATGCCACAGGGAGAAATGTACATCGAAGCGTTCGTTCCCATTCAATAGGGAAGGAAGCACAGCGGCCATTGCCGGTTCGATCAGTGATCCAGCCAGCAGGTTCGGAAAAAGTCCGAATACGATGACAAGAACACCGAGAACAACGGGTGGAATAAGCATACCGGCAGGCGCTTCGTGCAACTTCTCGGCAGGAATCTCGCTTTGGCTACGACCGAGGAATGTTTTGAACACGATAATAAGCGCATAGATCAGGGTAAATACACTTGCAAGCCAAGCGAATATCGGCAAAAGAACAATCCAGGACCCAAGTCCAAAGATTCGCAGATGCGTGACTTCGACCATAGCCTGGAAGAACAGCTCCTTACTTAGGAATCCGTTAAACGGTGGAATACCAGCCATAGCAAGTGAACCAATCAGTGCCACGGAGAACGTTACTGGCATAAATGAAGCAAGTCCACCGAGCTTCCGAATGTCACGCGTCCCCGTTTCATGATCAACAATTCCAACGACCATAAACAGAGCGGCTTTGAAGGTCGCATGATTAAACAGGTGAAGCAGCGCAGCGGTTATCGCTACGGTGTACATTGCAGAGGACTCGCCATATCCGAAGTAGAGAGCAGCAGATCCAACCCCTAACAGGGACATGATCAGACCAAGTTGAGAGATGGTCGAATAGGCGAGAATCGCTTTGAGATCGGTTTTTTTCACCGCCAGGAATGATCCGTAACACAAGGTCAGAAGACCAACGCCGGTAACGAGCCAGAACCAGAGCCCCTGTCCACCGAAGATCGGTGTGAATCGGGCTACAACATACAGTCCAGCCTTGACCATGGTGGCCGAGTGCAGATAAGCACTCACAGGTGTTGGAGCTTCCATGGCATCCGGCAACCAGATATGAAACGGGAATTGCGCTGACTTGGTGAAAGCTCCAATCAGAATTAAGACAAGTGCGGGCAGATAGAGGATGCTCTCCTGAAACTGTCCCAATCCAGCAATGGTTCCGCGAATGCTGAATGTTCCCGTGATGAGATACATCATCATGAAACCGGTCAGCATGGCGAATCCGCCAAATACGGTGATCAGGAATGACTTTTGTGCTCCTGATGTCGAGGCTTTACGTTTGTAATGAAAAGCAATCAACAGGAATGACGTAATACTAGTCAATTCCCAGAATCCATACAGCACGATCATGTTATCAGACAGTACCACACCTAGCATGGCTCCCATAAACATCAACAGATACAGGTAGAAGCGGTTCAGAGCTTCTTTCATATCCATGTAAAAGATGGAGTAGAGAACAACCAGGACACCGATTCCGGTGATTAGCAGTGTCAGCATCAGGCTTAGACCGTCCAGATATAAGTTAAATCCAATGTCCAGTGATGGAATCCATGGGATATTTCCGGATACGGTATTGCGCTGGGACACTGCGGGTATGAGGCTCGCAAAGTATACAAATAAAAGTGCCGGGACAAGGAGAACCGGCCATCCCAGATGTAATTTACGGGAGAAACGATGCAGCATGGCAAGAAGAATGCCAGCGGCAAAAGGCAGAATAACAGCAACATGAAGCAGGCTCAACATTACACCCCCAATGTTTAGTATTTCGACTACTCTCTCTGTGACATACAGGCGCATAATCCTCAAAGGATATGCTTGCTCTCTATATTCATAACCCAAGTATGTATATACAGAATCGTATCTATTCTTTGAATGGAAGAAACACGGTGAAGACTTCAGGATAATATTGTATGGATGTGTATAATGAAACAACACAGAAGTTCCGATAAATATGAAAACGATTAGGTGACATTCCGTGTACCCTTTACAGCATAGTTATGTTGAGAAGCAAGATGGTTTCACCGTGTAATGGAGGAAATAATGTCATTCAAAATCAGAACTGTGCTTACTATCATCTTCGCTGTTTTATCCTTGCTGGTTACCCTGACGATTGGATCTATTTTTAGCCAGGAGTCATTCGTTGCTGTAGAGACAGAGATTGGTCACTCGCTTACAGGCACGGCCTCACAGGCATCGGACAAGCTCGATCGGTTCATGTCCGCTCGCGCCGGCGAGCTGGACCTGTTGGGCCGAATGGCAGCGTTGGAAGATGGGTTCAGACCTGCGGAGATTCAAATGTTGCTGGATCAGCTACAAGATAGCTTTCCCTCTTTCTCATGGGTTGGATTCATGGACCCGAAGGGAAAAGTTTTAGCCGCGACGGATGGGATCTTGATTGGTGAAAATTTATCGGAGAGACCTGTGTATCAGGAGGGAATTAAGGGAGAATTTATTGGAGATGTGCATAATGCAGTACTTCTTGCCAAGCTACTTCCGAATCCAACGGGGGAGCCGTTGCAATTCGTTGATATCAGTTTTCCGTTAAAGGATAGCAAAGGTCAAATTCAAGGTGTGCTCGCTGCACATTTAAGCTGGGCCTGGGCGAAGGAAGTCGAGGAATCAGTACTTGCTCCGCTCAAGTGGGAAGAAAAGGACATTGAGTTCTTTATCGTGAGCAAAAGTGAACATACGGTACTGCTGGGGCCCAAGGAATGGATCGGTAAACAGCTGATGTTACCTGGTATCGCAGAGGCTCAGCGTAACAAAAGCAGTTGGTCCATTGAAAAATGGGCTGATGGGAATGACTATGTCACAGGCTATGCCTATAGCCAAGGTCACCTGGATTATCCCGGATTAGGATGGACCGTAGTCATTCGTCAAGTCAAGTCTACTGCATTGGCTTCCGTATTTGATCTGATGTGGTTTAATGTGTGGGCAGGGCTTGCTGTTACCGTGCTATTTGCACTTATTGGCTGGTTTGTCTCTCGTCTGATCTCTGCCCCAATTGTGCTTCTGACCAGAGTAGCCAATCGACTGCGAGTAGGAGATGTTCTTGAGATTCCCGAGAATAAAGGGATTAAGGAGATCGAAGTGTTGTCCCGATCCCTTCGGGATATGGTGACATCTCTTATGAATAAAGACTCGGAGCTGGTCGTGATGCAGAATCTGGCACATTTTGATCAGTTGACTAGTCTGCCGAATCGTACTGCACTTGAAGTGTATCTGGAAGAGTCTTTGGAGACCGAAAGTGAAAATCATAAGCTGACTTTTCTTTATCTGGATCTGGATGGATTCAAACGTGTCAATGATACACTTGGACACCAGGTTGGGGATGTTCTGCTACAGAAAGTAGCCCAGCGTCTGTCAGCTCTTGGTCAGGAGAAGGGCATAACGGTTCGCTTGGGCGGAGATGAGTTCCTGATTGTACTTCGCTCTGTTGGAAGTCATCCGAAGGAGGAAGCCAGCGCTTATGCAGAAGCGATTATTCAAAGCCTGAACAAGCCGTTTATTATTGAATACGAGCGAATTCAGATTGGATGTAGCGTCGGAGGGGCTGAATATCCGACCAACAGCGGCAACCCAAGTGAGATTATCCGAATGGCGGATGAAGCTCTGTACGAATCGAAACGTGCTGGTAAGAATAGAATGACATTTTATTCCGAGTTGAAGCAGGGGAGTTAGCATATAATAGTATTAGCTGAGTGATTCCAATCACCTTTGTATGATTCTGTGTATAGACAAGGAGGGGTGAAATGTCTGGAAAATATGCATCGGTACCTTACGGGTTTGAGCCACCTGCGGCCAGCCATAAAGGGACACTGACGTTTTATGACTCGTTTGAACATGTGACCGATGAACAACTTGAACGAGCCGCTGCAACGGTAGATACTCGTTCATTTGTACAACTCGTGCTGTATCCATTACACGAGAGCACATATAAGCGGATGAGCCGGGATCCGATTCAGGCATATTACAAAAGAGAAGACCGCCTGCATGATTGGCGGCGGGAACATCCAACCTTACGCATACGTGTGGAGGGATTGGAGGGCAAGAGAAAGAAATATACTCCTGTGGATAGCGCGCTGCGCCATATTACTGCGGAATACCCGGCTCCTCATTTTCTGTATATGACAACCGAGATGGCGAATCTGTTCGCTTCGTTCGATTCCTTTAAGGATTGGATCAAGGAACTGCGTCTTATCATCGACGGATCGTCTGAAGATCTACACCCAAGGCTGGAGCAAAATCGTCATCGCTGGGAATGGGCGGAATGATGATACAGACATCGTTGTAGGTATAGATTTAGGGGGAAGATCGGCTAATTAATCATAAGCAAACCCAAAAAAAAGTTGTGTTGTACAACCGTAAATTCGGTGTACAGCACAACTTTTTTTGATGTTTTTCCAAGAAGAGCTATGTCAGATCAAGGGACGTTACGGTTTTATTTTTACCCGTTCGTTTGGCAGCATACAGACAGGCATCACGCTTGGTTCATTTACTGCGGGTCAGATCCAATGGAGCATACCAGAGTATTCCGCGCCACGGGTTCTGCATGTGGGTGAGATTGAGCCTGGCACGGAAAGGAACATTTCCTATGTAGTGCAGTTATCTTCTGAACAGACAGGTACGTTTCAAGGAGCCTTGACCGTCATGTACACGTACGAATGGAATGGACAAAAACGGGCAGGAGAATCCCGATCCAATGAGTACAGCATCATTGTGGAGTCTGGAGAAGAATAGGGGGAACACAGTTAACGGTGACTTGCCTGAGGAATTTGTTCAATCTGGGGTTCCATGACATTACACGAACGTAAATGAATGGTATACTAATTGAATATGAACTCGGCAATCAACCCGTGGAATCGGGACGTCGGAGTAGAGGAGGCAGCCACATTGGCAAAAGCAAAAGTAGCTAAAAGACCTACACGGGATGAGTTTGAACTTGAAGAGTTGGGAAATCAGCTGGTTGAAGCCTTTCGTGAACGTTCGGAAGTACTGTTGACGGTATGGGGCAAAGAAGATCAGGTGCAAGGAGTCATCGTCAAAATGGACTCCCGTACAAGACTCGTTCATGTAGAGTATACAGAAGAAGAGTTCACGGCAAAGGTACCTTTTCTGGATATCATGCGAGTACAATCTCCATGGTACTGAACGAAATAAACAGCATTTGAATAATTAGGGCATCCGCCCTGTCAAAGTCGTTCTTCCTGCATAAGATAACCCATACCTGTTGCAGAGGAGGTACGGTCAATGAGCGAAGTATTAGGTGGAGAAACAAGAGGCTACGGTTACGGAGGTTTCACTTCTGTAGGTGCCATTCTGGTTCTGTTCATCCTGTTGGTTATCATCTCCAAAGCGTTCTTGGTATAATTGCAGCATTCAAATGGTTGAAAGAAGCTCTGCCACCTTGGCAGAGTTTTTTTTATTTCAGATTTTGGATGGATGTTTGCGACTGAATATACCATAGATAATCACGATAAGAACGGGATACAGTACGGCCCAGGAGATGTATTCAGTCATTGGCGAATTTTGTGGAAAATCGGTGTAAGTCCTGCTGACGTTATGTTAGAATATAACCATCCCTAGAGAAAGAAAGAGGTGTTTGGATTATGAGTAAAGAGTTAACAGAATCTTTAAATGAACAGATGAACTTTGAGTTTTATTCAGCTCATGTATATCTGGCTATGGCAGCATATTGTTCCAGCAAAAGTCTGGATGGATTCGCGAACTTCTTCATCGTACAAGCGGAAGAAGAACGATTCCATGGCATGAAAATATACAAATTCCTGAATGATCGTGGACAACGTGCCACTCTTGCGGCTCTGCCAGAACCGAAGAATGAATATGCTTCGATCCTGGATGTATTTGAGCATGGTTATGCTCACGAGCAGCAAAACACGAAAAAATTCTATAATCTGGCTGACATCGCCTTGAATGAACGTGAGCATGCGACGATGTATTTCCTGAAATGGTTCATTGATGAGCAGGTTGAAGAGGAAGCGTTGTTCGATAACATTATTCAGAAGCTGCGCCGCATCGAAAAAGACAGCAATGCTTTCTACATGCTGGATGCCGAGTTCGGCAAACGTTCTTTCGTTGCTCCTGCTGAATAACTAACGTAAGGGAGTCGAGAAGATCCCAGTGTCAGAAGACCATTTACATACAGCATGTTACCCTATGCTGATTGAAGAAGAAAAAGCTTGCACTTGTGCAAGCTTTTTTGCATGCGAAAAATTTTTCGTTATTGTATTGAATAGCTTGAATTGGAGCAAAAGTCTATCAAAATCCTGAATATGGGTAATAGAGGATATGTCACAATTGATCTATCCTGGCGGGATCTTTTTTTTGCTCAAATCTATCAAATTCGTATTAATTTTTAGGTTTATCTGACAAAAGTGTAACTCTACCGTAGCCTTTGAAACGAGAACAGGAACCGCTATCTTTGATAGTATTAGGATTAATCGCCAAGGGATGAAGGTAGAAAAACATGGACACCCGGGGAAATATAACATACAAGGGAGACTTTTAATTATGCTACATATTCGCAAATCTATCATGGTCACACTTGCAATTCTATTAATCATTCCACTATTGCTGCCGCAGTCGGTATCTGCCAAATCTGCTACATCCAAGGAGAGCGCAAGCAAAGCGAGTTCCAAAATCATATACCTGACTTTTGACGATGGGCCAACCGCTCACACGGGTCAATTACTCGATATTCTGGATCAATATCATGCAAAGGCAACATTCTTCATGTTGGGTCCTCAGATGGAGCAATTTCAGAAGGCTACCAAACGGATTGTAGCTGACGGGCATGGACTGGGTCTGCATGGCGTGACTCATGTTCCGGGCAAATTCTACAAATCTCCATATAGCGGTCTGAAAGAAATGCAACAGGCCAATGGAAGTCTGAACAAGGTTGCCGGAGTTAAAACAAGTCTCGTTCGGACGCCATACGGCAGTAAACCATACCTCAAGCCGGCATTCCGTAATGTACTGCTCGGTCAAGGTGGATTCCATCTCTGGGATTGGAATGTGGATTCGGAAGATTGGAAATACAAGAAGGATCATCAGAAAGTCTATAACAGTGTAATGAAGCAGATCCACAATGTGCAAAAGAGCGGTACAACGCCTGTTGTGCTTATGCACGACCAGGAAGCGACGTTGAAGGTTCTGCCACAAGTACTGAAAACATTGAAGGCAGAAGGGTATCGTTTTGAAGTATTAAGCAAGAAAGTGCAACCGGTCAACTTCTGGAACGACAAGCGTTAATCTCTTCAATCTGTGGACCAGATCATAGATGGATCCGGACTACACACTGGACGCAACTCACAATTAAGGAGGTACACATCATGAAGAAACAACCATTATGGATCACCATTCCGGTAACGACAGCCGTTTTACTCGCCCTTGCAGGGTGTGGTGGACCGGATTCGAATACTGCATCATCAGAAAATGGTTCTTCTCCAGCGACAACAGTGGGCGAACAGACCGAGACCGGAAGCGGTGGTGCTGATTTCTCTAATGAAAATGAAGCGGAAACTCAAGAGAACACGACCACTACGGATAATCAAGAAACATCAGGATCGAAGGCGAATGACAACCAAGCTGCCACGGGTCAGTCAGATGTGAATGAGGTAATTCAGCAAATTCGTAATCAGTTGACGATGAAGAATGCATCTTTACCCACATCCTTTACGTTAGAGAAGGGCTCATATTTGAGTGCGGCAATACCGTCCAACACTGCTGATGCGTTTAAAGTAAACTTCTACGCTACGACTAAGCCTGTTGCCATTAATGATGCATCGTTAACTGCATCTGACAGTAAGGTACCTGTACTGGCTTCCTATGAAGTGAAGACCTCTAAGGATCCCCATCAGCCAGAAATTTACCCAGAGACGGATCTGAAAGACATTCCAAACGATATGGCTGTGGATCTGGGACATGGTATCAAAGGAATGAATGAAGGTGCAGCAGGAAGTCAATACCTGACTTGGCAAGAAGGTAGATGGACGTTACAGATTCGTTCGGTTTCCGAAGATGAAATGAATAATCCGGGTATTGCGAAAAAAATGGTGGAATATCTGGAGTCACATACATTGCCTGTACCAAAAGATAAAGGGTATATCAAGGTGGAATATCCAAGTGGCGGAAAGTCTGTTCATGTAACGATCTCTTGGCAGGATGGTAATAAAATTCATCAGCTAAAGACCGATCAAGTACCATTGGAAGCCCTTGGTATGGCAGTATCTGTAAAATCTTGATCACTACACGGATTTTCTGCAATTGAATTGAATTGAATTGACTGAGATGAATGTTGGATTGTTGAAATACACGCATAAAAAGCTTGGCCCAGGAGTTTACCTGGGCCAAGCTTTTTATTATAAGCATGTTATACGACTTGTGCAGCCGGTTTACGTGCTTACTTATGTTTTAATGGGTTAAAGCGGTACTTTCATTTGAACCACCCTTTTTCCTTGGAACGAGTGATGGCTTCAATGCGGTTACTGGCATTTAACTTGTTGAGAATAATGGAAATGTAATTCCGTACTGTACCCGTTGTGATGAAGAGATGTCCCGCAATTTCCTTCGTGTTCTTCCCATCTGCCATGAGGCCGAGAACAGCATTCTCCCGTTCCGTCAGGGGATTCTCTTCTACATAAGCCTCATCGACCAGGTCGGGAGCGAAGATTCTTCTGCCATTCATGACTTGGCGAATGGATTCGGCAAGTTCTTCAATTGGACTGTCTTTGAGCAGGTATCCACGTACACCGCCTTTGAGGGCGCGTTCGAAATAACCGGTCCGGGCAAAAGTGGTCAGGATAATGACCTTGCAGCTCATTCCTTTGAGTTCTTCTGCGGCTTCAAGGCCGCTCTTTACGGGCATTTCGATATCCATCAGACAGATGTCTGGTGCAAGCTCTTGCACCAGAGTGAGGGCTTCCTGGCCATTGCTGGCACGTCCCACAACTTCCATATCTTCCTCCAGATTAAGCAGGGAAGACAAGGCACCGAGCATCATGCGCTGATCTTCGGCGATTACAATCCTAATCATGATTCTGCCTCCTTTATCGGTTTGCGGACGAGCTTGGGAACATGAATAATGATGGCTGTACCCTCGGTGTTTGTATTAGATCGAATATCCAGACAACCATTGACGAATTCAAGTCGTTCTTTCATTCCCAAAATTCCCGTTCCGCGTCGTTCTTGTTTACGAGTTCGTTCTATTCCAACGCCATTATCCTGTACAGTTAGCACATTATCGGCGGGTGTCTCTTCAATAATGATGGTGCATGCGGTTGCCTGACTGTGCTTGACTACATTAGTGACGGCTTCTTTCAAGCACATGCCGAGCACATTTTCATTCAATTGCGATGTGTCTTGCAGCTTTGGATTGCCTTCCAGCATATATTCAATTGAAGCGGCCTTCAGAATCTGCTCCGCACGAAACAGTTCATCGACTAATTGCGTACCACGCATGGTCGTTACCATTTCTCGAACTTCCTTCAGAGCTGTGCTTGCCGTTTGTCTCAGGTCATTCAATTCAACCTCGGCCTGATCGGGATTACTGCGGAGCAAACGCTTCGCAAGATCGGTTTTCAGACCAATAAGAGAGAGTTTCTGCCCAAGTGTATCGTGCAAGTCACGAGCGATACGTTGACGTTCTTCCATTTTCACGAGATCATCGAGTCGTTTGTTGGCATTCTCCAATTGGCCTTCCAATTGTTCAGTCTTATTTTTATTATACGTACTGATCGGAAGCAGGATGGAGGCCATTAAGCTGATGAATACAAACGGGAACTGACTCACGAGCAATGAACTCTGATTGATGAAACCATAATTAATGGTCAGGAAACTGGCTCCCAAATTCACCGAATAGAGGGTGAAGAAACCGGCTTTATTTTTAATATTCCCAATAAAAAAAGCAAGAAACAATGAGAAATAGGCATAATCATAGGCGATCGTCATCGTAATGGATATGGCAATAAGCAGTCCAATCCACATGTACACTTGCCAACCCTTGGTGATAAAGGCGAGCAAATAACAGACGAAGAAGACGAGAATGATCACAATGCCGGTTACCATTGTCCATAATTTGGAATATTGTGAGATGTAATAGAAGGGCAGGATGAAAAAGACGAGCCATACATAAGGGTTCAACCCTGTATTTTTATAAAAGATCTGCATCCACTTTTGAATGGAAATTCTCCTCCTCAAACTTGCAATGTACTCAAACTTAGCATGACTGTAGCATGGCTGTAGCCTGAATACAAGAAAACGAATCCGACAGAGTTAAGGCTTCTCTGTCAGACCCGCTTGATTAGTTACTCGAATTGGCGGTTATACAAAAGCTTGCGGGATGAGTTTTTGAGCTGTCTGAAACTAATAAATTGTTTGGAATCTTCGTCCCACAGACGGAAGCGCAGGGCAACCAGACTGGAACGCAGTGTAATGGTCGTTGCTTTTTGCAAAGGCGGTGTTGCATTATGTGCCTCTTCAAGGAAATAGTTCGGTACACGCGGGCTCAAGTGATGCACATGATGGAAACCAATGTTTCCGCTGATCCACTGCAACAATTTCGGCAATTTATAATAAGAACTACCTTCAACAGCTGCTTTTACATAACTCCATTCATCTTCATGTTCAAAATACGTTTCTTCAAACTGATGCTGCACGTAGAACAACCAGATCCCGAAGAAACCGGAGAAGAAGAATACGGGTGCTTGCACCATAACAAAAGCCTGCCAACCGATTAACCAGCACATGAAGGCATAGAGCCCAACGATCAAGGCCGTAGTCAAGTGAGTGTTAATGCGTTCTTTACGTCTTGCACCTTTGCGGTTAAAGCGATAGGCGAGTATGAATACATAGATCGGTCCGATGCAGAACAATACGAACGGATTACGATAAATCCGGTAGAACAGACGACCCCAAAGGGAAGCTGCTTTGTATTCATCAACCGTCATGACCCAAATATCGCCTACACCACGTTTGTCGAGATTACTACTGGTTGCGTGATGGATGGAATGCTCGGCTTTCCATTGTTGATAAGGTGTCAAGGTTAATACACCTGTTATGGTGCCGAGAATGTCGTTGGCGCGTTTACTTTTGAAGAATGAACCATGACAGCAGTCATGGAAAATGATAAACGTTCGCAGTACAAATCCGGATGCCACGAGGGCAATCGGGAAGGTTAACCAATAGGAAACTGATAAGCTAAAGTAAGCGGCAGCCCATAGCAACACGAGCGGGAGTAATGTATTGATTAACTGACGGATACTTAATCTGAGATCATTTTTTTCATAAGGTGTTATTTCTTTTTTTAGCGCCATCTCTTTGGTTCTACTCATAGACGTAAGTCCTCCTTCAATCGTTATATCTGTAACCAGCTATAACTTCCGTTTCCCAATAGATTTTCCTTTAGGAAGCATTTTTATCATTGTAAAACAATACGACCATGACAGTAAGTCATAAACGTCAGCCTTTTATAATGATGAACATCAATGATGGACCATGACATTTGTCATGGGTGTAGGAGGGGGATTGGCTTTGCAGAAGAGGAAAGAGAACGTTTTTACAGATTCCTTTGCACAATTCACGCAACAATTTGTATTATGTATACAAATTTTGATGAGAGCATGGTAAAATCTATCTTTGGGTGCATGACAACTTATAAACGGTTCAATAGGTTGATTTTTGATGGATTGGGTGGAGTAGATAATGAAGAAGAGAATAACGGATATTTTATTTATTATGGCAGGTGCCTTTCTGTTTGCACTGGCGGTGAACCTGTTTGTGATCCCGAACGATTTGGCTGAAGGGGGCGTCACGGGCATTACGATTATTTTGTATTACCTGTTTGAATGGTCCCCCGGACTGATGAACTTGATCCTGAACGGTATTTTGTTAATTGTGGGATATCGGTTTCTGGATAAAACGACTACAGTGTATACGATTATTGCGGTCGTATTCAACTCGTTGTTCCTGCATCTGACGGAGAGCTGGACGATTGCATCAGATGAACTCTGGATTAATACCATTTTTGGTGGATTATTTGCCGGTCTTGGTATCGGTTTGATTGTTAGAGTGGGAGGCACTACGGCAGGTACAGTGATCCTGGCCCGGCTTGCCAACAAATATCTCGATTGGAATATCAGTTACGGACTTCTGTTTTTCGACCTGATTGTGGCCTTCTCGTCATTCTTCATCATTGGACCACAAGGTTTAATGTGTACCATTGTCCTGCTGTTTGTCGGAACCAAAACGATGGAGTTCATCATTGAAGGACTCAATCCGAAAAAGGCAGTTATGATTATCTCTTCCAAGCAGGATGAGATCGCCAAGCAAGTGATTGAGAAGATGGACCGCGGAGTAACCGTCCTGTCCGGTCATGGGTATTACACAAAAAATAAGAAAGAAATTCTATACATTGTGATTAGCAAGCAAGAAGTTTCCATGCTGAAGAAAATTGTACGAGCAGAAGATGAGATTGCTTTTATTACCATTCATGACGTGCGTGATGTATTCGGTGAAGGATTCATTGAACTCTCTAAGACTTGATGAAATGAATATGTATATATGGAAGAAAAAAGTTGCGGTGGAATGACCGCAACTTTTTTGATAGGTTAATTTATCCGGTATTAATCTAGTTCAAACAGAATATTAATAGTGTTTTCTTCTCTTGATTCCACAATATTCAACCGTTACATGACAGTGTTTTTTGCATTTTGTAGGAACATATTTAATTTTGGTAACACATGTTTTCGTAATTTTTTTGTAAAAACACTTTTTCTTTGGATCATAACATCTATGCTTTCTATACATATTGAACCCTCCCTGATTGTGATAGATTATTGTATGAACAGGTCCTTGTTTCGGAAATGTATAAACGTCTATTATTGTAAAATAATACCTTTATCAGGCTTTTATGTTGCGAGTGGAGTTGTGGTTCTTTCCTAGCAAATGAGTGCAAAGACAAAAAGCTGTACACCTTACCAAGCACGATGATATATTAAATTTAATTCATTTGTTAATAAACTTAACTAACTATAAAAGGAGGCGATAACATGGCTGGCACACCGCAATATATTCGCAATCTGAATGAAAATCTGATTATGGATGCTCTGATAACACAGGGAACCATGTCGAGAGCGGATATCAGCCGTCAGACCGGACTTAGTAAACCTACGGTTTCATCGGCGGTCGAACATCTGATTGACCGGAATCTGGTGAGGGAAACGGGACGGGCTGACAACGCTCAGGGTCGCAAAGCAACCCTCATCGGCTTTAATGAAAAAGCCTATTATGTCTGTGGTGTAGATATCGGAGCAACACGTATTCGGATCGCATTATCCGATCTGAGTGGAGAGATCATCGCTTATCGAACGTATCCCATGGTAGTCCAAGAAGCCAATGACCGAGCAGAAGCGACGATGCTGGAGCTTCTTCGAAGCCATATGAACGCATTGCTTGAGGAGAATCATCTGAACTGGAACCAGATTCAGTGCATTGGGTTCGGCATACCGGGTGTAGTGCAGCCTGAATCGGGGCGTATTAATCGTATTGTGGACCCGTTAGCAGGTTTGGAACAGGCATTCTCCCTGGAGTCGTTGTCTGGTGCATTTCCCTGTGAAGTAATCTTGGAGAATGATGTGAATCTTGCGGCGCTGGGGGAGTACAGGAGTGGTGCAGCAGCAGACTATCCCTTGTTTATTTTTTTCTCCATCGGCACAGGAACGGGAGCTGGCATCATGGTGCATGGCCAACTGCTTCGAGGTCTTGGTGGCTTAACCGGAGAGATCGCGGAGATGCTGATGGAAGATGGGCGCCGTCTGGAGGAAGTGTTGTCAGCTGATGGACTGATGCAACTGGCGAAACGACATCTTTATCCACATGATGAAGTATTGGAGGGTGCTGATTCGAATGCAAATGCAGATGTAACTGTAGATGCAGATAATCTTCGCACACACCTGACTCCGGAAAAGTTGTTTGAAGCTGCACGTAGTGGAGAAGCAGAGGCGCTAGAGATTGTTAAACAATACAGCCAGATGATTGCTTTTGCTCTGCGTCAGATTAGCATAGTGCTTGCTCCCAATCTCATTGTGTTTGGCGGAGGTGTGGGGGGGAATGGGGATGTGTTATTGCCATTACTGAGACAGATCATATCTGAGCAATTCCCGGTCCAGCCACAGTTAATCTGTTCCATGCTTGGTGAGCAGGCTGTTGTCACTGGCGCGGTACAGGTGGCTGTACAACAAACGATGCTGAATCTTCAGCAGGAGGCCATGGAATAAGAAATTGGATATACACATGTGGGGAGGGAATGGGATGACAGAATCCGTGAAAAACGTTAATAAGGATTTTCAACCCAATCAAGGTGGTACGCTTGGTAGTATTGCATCCAGTTGGATTGCAGGTGTTGATATTGGAGGTACCAAAACATTAATCCTGTTGTCATCACAGGCGGATGGAATTAAGGTTCATGAACGCCAGTTACCTACTCTAGTAAGTGATCAGCCGGATAAGTTCTTCCGATGGTTATTCACTGAACTGGAAACGTTCTGCCGTGAGGTGGGGTGCAGTCTGAATCAACTTTCAGGTGCGGGTTTGGGATTCCCTGGTGTGATTCTGCAGGTGGAAGGAATACTGCGAAATGCTCCGGCTTTTCAGTGGCCTGAACAAGATATTCGTCCGATTATTGCGAAGTATTACACCGGGAACATCATGTTGGATAACGATGTGAATATGGCCGCAATGGGAGAATATGATCAAGGTGCAGCGCAGGGACATCACCACTGTGTGATGGTCACGGTTGGAACAGGCATTGGAGCCGCACTAATTCTGAATGGACAGCTGTATAGCGGTCAGAATGGAGCAGCCGGCGAGATTGGGCATTTTATTGCAGGAGACGAAGGGCTACATTCAGGCTACGTTGCGGATGCTGATTCATTTGGTGTATTCGAGCAAGCGACTTCAGGTACCGGAATTAAGGAACAGGCGAGGCGGTATTTTGCTGATGGAAAGGGAAGTTCCTTATCCCTGATCATGAGTCTGGCAGGAGGAGAAGCCGAACAGATCGAAGCCAGGCACGTATTCAAAGCAGCTGAATCAGGTGATGTTGCTGCACTGGAGATCCTGGAACTGCCCATGCGTTATATGGCGAGAGGTCTGGCGAATATTACGGCTTTACTTAATCCTTCCATTATAGTGATCGGTGGTGGCGTGGCTGCATCCAACCCATCCTATTATCTAAATGAAGTGCGTACACGGCTCCAACGTTACACCGTTCTGCCTACACCTTTAGCTGTAGCTGAACTGGGGAACAGAGCTGGAGCAATCGGGGCATTGGCTGCAATCAAGTCGAGTCTGACACGCACATAACCATAGAGAATAGACGAAGCAACTACAGAATTAAAGGATGGAGATCCGGATGAGAAGCAGACATATGAAGGCTTACACAGAGAAAATAAAAGCCGATTCCAATGATGCAAGACGTGTTCTACTCAAACTACAGGGCCTGTACCTGTTTATGGGACTTGCGGGGGGAATGTTTAACCCGTATATTAATCCCATATTGGTAGCACAAGGTTTTACCAGTAAAGAAACCGGATTTATTATGGCGTTTGGCACACTTGTATCCATTATTCTTCAACCTATATGGGGAATTCTGGTAGATAAGTTTAAAAAAACACGGTTCGTTTTGGTAATAAGTCTGCTTATTCCTGCATCGTTAGCGTACTTCTACAATATTCAAGTGTACTTTATATTAATATTGATTTATACTTTATGCACTATATTCCAAGTGACTCAAATACCCGTCGCTGACTCCTATGCGGTTACAGCCGCGAGAGCAGCGAACACCTCATATGGCATGATCCGACTCTTCGGGAGCATAGGAACGGGAGTTGGTGGATTTGCAGCTGGAATGTATCTCTCCCAGTTTTCCATTCACATGTTATGGCTGCCATTTCTCCTGTTTAATATTCTGAGCGCTATACTGGCAAGTACACTTCCCCGGCAGACGAGCATATCCTCGTCCTCGGTAACCTTCTCCGTAGGTTTGGCAAGATTGCTCCGAAACCGGACATTCCTTCTAT
The DNA here is from genome assembly GCF_058313655.1 of Paenibacillus sp. Negev47. NCBI lineage: Bacteria > Bacillati > Bacillota > Bacilli > Caryophanales > Paenibacillaceae > Paenibacillus > Paenibacillus sp. Negev47. The sequence goes on along the minus strand of NZ_CM177754.1, from coordinate 4,033,811 downwards.
TTCTAACAGGTTGTTTCCTGGTTAACCAAACGCTCACTGCGTTTAACTCCTTTTTCGTTATTTCATTTCAAATGGCTGGTGGTTCTGTGACCATGACGGGTACAGCACTGTTGTTAGCGTCGATTACCAATGTTCCATCCATGTTGGCAGCGGCATTCATACTCCGAAAATGGGGACATGAACGAACGATGCTGCTTGCAGCTGGGGCGTATATGTTACGTTGGGGCATACAATGGTTATGGCCATCGCCTGAGGTGATGATTGGAGTTCAGGTGCTGCACGGGTTATCCTTTGGATTCTTCTATATCGCAGCAGTGGAATATGTGGCTTCCGTTACGGGACGGGAAATGCAGGCCACAGGTCAAAGTTTGTTTAACATGGTGTTTGCCGGATTGGGCGGAATTGTTGGTAATATGCTGAATGGATATTTGCTCGATTCCGGTGGTCCATCACTGATGTATCTGGCTTGTACGATCAGTGCGGCATTAGGATCAGTGATTCTGTATATCGTCAGCAGGCAGGCCAAAGAACAGAGAAGATCATATACATTAGAATAGAGATGGAAGGAGTTGGAGCCTATGAAAGTAAATTTGAAGCGGAATTGGCACACCAAGTTGATGTATTCGTATTTTCCCATTTTTCTGCTTACGATTTCCATTCTGATCTTTCTCTCCTTCCTGATTGTCAACGAACTCTCACGTAACGAAACTCAAAAAGCCGACATGATCTCTACCCGCTACATCGTAGACACGCTGGAGCGCTCGCTAAGCGACATTGAACTCCGGTTGTTGGAAGATATCAGCACGAACAAGACATACAGTCGTTTTCTGGAAGCCGGGCAGGGACAATTATCAAGCCAGTTCATCTATGATGCGGCAAGTGGGCTGGGACGTATGCTGGACCAGCAGGATATGATTCAATCCATCTATCTCTATCGGTTGTCTGATTCACAGATTCTTACGCCCAGAGGCATGATGCGCATGGAAGATTTCGAAGATCGTGCTTATATTGAACAAGCCTTGAAGAATCGAGAGAACCTTGGTTGGAACTTGCCGCGTGAATACAAGGAACGTTCCTTCGACTTGCCTTCACAGGTAATTAGCATGAATAAGTGGCTTCCGTTACCGTGGGGTGGAGAAGGTCTGCTCGTTATTACTATTAACATGTATGCAGTCGAACGTCAGATTGATCATATGACCAATGAAAAGTTGTCTGTACTTCAGGTTCGGGACAAGAGTGATAATCTGATCTATACGGCGCATCAAATGGACCCGTCAGCAGGTGAAATACTTAATCGTGTGTCTGCGGACAAGCTAGGTCTGGTCTTCGAGAGTGGTATTCAATCCGGACAACTGTATTCATGGGTATCCCTTGTCTCTTATGTGTGGATCGGTATTGGATTATTAACGATCGTTGGTGCGGTGGCTGGACTAATCTACATTACTCGAAGAAATACACGCCCCATTCAGCTGATCATGAATCGAATTCAGGCGCTACAGCCACGTGCCGAGGAGGATGAAGCAGCTCCATCTGTCAAAGATGAACTGGCACTCATCGACCGTGCGCTGGAACATCTGATTGCTCAGACGGTTGACTATGAGAAACAGCATCATGAAAACCTGTTAATTCACCGCAGGCAATTGCTTGTTGATCTGATGGAAGGGGAGCGGATGGATTCATTCCGTCAGCGACTTCGCCATCTGCAACCTCTAGAGGAACGATTCATGGAACCGAAGAGTGTTGCCGTGCTTATTGCAGAGATGAATGGTGAGGATCTCTCGACCAATCAGAATATTCTGAAGATTGCACTCATGAACGTAGTAGAAGAACTTGTGCAGAACGAGATGGAATTCGGTGGTTGGGCTGAATGGTTCGGGAATCGCAGACTTATTGTCGTGATTGCATCGGATGAGCAGGAAGGACTGGATCGTGAATTGCTTATGGATCTGGCTAAACAGATGCATATGTGGATCGCGGAGCATTTCCGACTGCGGTTTACCTTTGGAATCGGACGAACCGTTTCAGGTTGGGAGGAAATTACACGATCGTATGCCAGTGCAGATGCCGGATTGCAGCATAGACTTACTCTTGGTAAAGATGCCATTGTTCTCAGTGAACAACTTCCGGATCGTATTGAGATGCAATCATACAAGTATTTGCAGATGCTAGCGGACTTTGTCCGTGAATTCAGACTAACCGGTGATGGGTGGCGAACGCAGCTGGATCAGATGTTTGTAGCGTTCGGCGAAGATCAGATTACAGATAACGATATTCGCATGCTGCTGCAGGCGTTAATCCAGATGTTGTCTCGTGAATTCGGAGAGCTGTCTGAGCGGTTGCAAAGTCAATTTTCCGAAGAAATCCTGACTCGCCTTCGCAGTGATATCCAGCAGGTGGAGACACTCGAGGGAATTCAGGAGATTTTGCAGGAATGGCTTAAAGAGGTCTATCGCAATTATGTTTCTGTGAATGAAACCAAAAGTCATCGCGCGATGATCAATGAGCTGCGGATCTATATTGAAGAGCATTTTGATGATCCGGATCTGTCGCTGAAACATCTGAGTGATCGATTCCAAATCTCGGGCAAATATGCAAGTTATCTGTTCAAGGAAGAGTTTGAGATGAAGTTTGTTGATTTTCTGGTGAAACTGAGGGTCGAAAAGGCCTGCCGTCTGTTGTCTGCATCCGATATGGCTGTGCAGGATATTGCTCTGCAAGTGGGTTATGCCAATGCCATCTCTTTCGGCAGAGTATTTAAACGGATTATGGGCGTGACGCCAGGGGATTATCGCAAGCAGAGTGGAAAACAAGGGGATCAATAACGGGATTGCACGTGTTAGAATATCCAAACATCGCATGAAAATCAATATTCTTAGAGATATCATATGAAATCTCCTGTATGAGGCGATAAGGTCCGTACCTTATCGCCCTTGCAGGAGATTTTTTACGTGCAGGAAATGCCATCGATACGTTGTTTGGTCAAGTGAAGTTTAATCTTCCACCGAGGAATTAGTGCGGCAAATGCATTTATATGTGCTACACATGGAGATCACTACAGAGGTGGTCTCTTTTTGTTATGGTTTGATGGAGTATCTGTGGAAAAAGGATTATTGCATTCTGGGCTATGGCAGACTGTATACGATTAATCATATTTAATACAACACTATGTGTTATTATAGTTAACATTATAGGTATGAAAATTGTATATTGTCAGGAAATATGTTTATATATCGCGGTGTTTAACTTAAAAACCGTAATTTTTACATTTTGAAAATAGTTTATTGTCTAAATATCGAATCGTATGTAATGATTAGTGACATTCACAGGTGCAACGAAATGGGCTGAACAAAGTGGAGTGGCAATCATGTGAATTCATATCAGAGTGTGTGCGAAAGGGGAAAGGTCAAATGAGATTATTTCAAAGACGTAAGGCAGGCAAGGCAAGTTCAATCCTCGCAGTGGTAACAGCATTCACTCTATTATTATCCGCATGTTCATCAGGAAGCGAATCTACATCTTCATCAGGAGAGTCGGGTTCGGGGGAAAAAACAACTTTGAAAGTAGAAATCTTCGATCGGGGAAATACTCCGGCGGGCTACACCATTTCGGACAGTTATCTGACACGCTTCATTCAAGAGAAGTTTGGTGATCCAAACAACATCGATGTTCAATTTGTTCCAGTACCACGTTCGGAGGAAGTACAGAAGCTTAATGTTCTGATGGCGAGTGGCTCTGAAGTACCTGATATCGTCTTTACCTACGATTCGGGAACATTCAACCGGTATGCAGAGCAAGGAGGTCTGACCGAACTTACGGATCTGATCAATCAAAGTGGTCCTAACCTGAAGAAGTTCCTGGGAGATGAAACGCTGGCCTACGGTCAATACGATGGACAGCAGTTTGCGGTTCCAGGTAAACGTCTTGTACTTGGCAAGTACGCATCCTATGTTCGTCAGGACTGGCTGGACGCACTCGGACTGCCTTCGCCTGAGACAGCTGAGGAGCTGCATACCACACTGAAGGCCTTTAAGGAAAAAGATCCGGGTAAAGTCGGTACAGGACTTATTCCGATGGGGATGTCCATTGCCTCGGCTCAATATGAACCACTGATCTGGTCATTCATTGAACCGCTGACGGAAGAACAGAAATATACATTAACGCAGCAACTGGGTTCCAATGACTATCCAACGTTGTTGCCTGGTTTCAAGGACGCCCTGAAATATATGAACACACTTTATAATGAAGGATTAATGAGCAAGGACTTTGGACTCGACAAAGACAAGAAAAAGCTATGGGAAGATGTATCTAACGGCAAAGTTGGATTCTACACCGAGGATGCAGGGGAGATCTACATCTCCGGTACGTACAAAAACCTGCAAACCAATCAACCGGGTGCAGTGATCACACCGATTGATGCATTCAAAAACTCGGAAGGCAAATTCGCCAAACCGGCATATGCGCCAAATGCAATGTATGTCATGATTCCGAAATCGAGCAAAAATGCGGAAGCAGCGATGAAGTATCTGGATTGGATGGCTTCAGGCAATAACTTGTTCGACCTGCAATTCGGTGTTGAAAACGAGAACTATGAACTTGTGGATGGGGTTCCATTGATCAAAGATGATGCTTCTCCTGAAATCGCAGGTCGTATCTATAATTCCGGTGACATTGCCATTATCGTCAATGGTAAATACGTTGGAGATGACAAGAAAAATGAAGAGGCCTATGTCGTTCAGGTAGAGTCGAAGTATCGGGATGATATGCGTAAGTCGGTAGCAATCTCTAACACGGACACGATTCAACCAGTGCGCTTCTCCAAACCGATTGAGGCGGAAGCACGCTACGGTAACGGCCTGAAAGACAAGTTTATGGAGTTCTTCGTGAAAACAACGATTTCCAAACCAGCTGATTTTGAAGCCACGTATGACAGCATGATGAAGGACTACATGGCGAGCGGTGGTCAAGCGATCCTGGATGAACGTACAGAAGCTTACAATGCAATGAAATAAGTAGAGTAGAGATCACATCTAATGCGTACGGCGACAAAGAACAGGGATTCCATCAAGCTGATGACAACATCACCTTGATGGAGACATCCTGTATGACATGGGGGGAAGGTTTATGAAAACAAGCATCTATTTCCGCAGAAACTGGCAACTATATGCGTTGCTCCTACTGCCCATGATCTACTTCATTATTTTCAAGTATGGGCCAATGTATGGCGTGCAGATTGCGTTCAAGGATTTTAACTTCTTTCAAGGTATCTCCGGTAGTGAGTGGATTGGCTTGGATGCATTCAGAGAAGTGTTTCAAAATCAGGGATTCTACACTGCATTACGTAACACGTTAGTGCTTAACATGCTGGATTTACTGGTCTCCTTCCCGGCACCACTTATATTGGCCATCTTATTGTTCGAGCTGAAGAAGGCCTGGTTCAAAAAGTTGGCACAGACCTTACTGTACATTCCACACTTTATTTCGTGGGTGATTATTGGAGGAATCGTACTTCAGGTATTCGGCACGCAATCCGGATTCATTAACAATATCTTAATGAGCATGGGATTCGATCCATTGCCGTTCCTTTCAGACAAAAACTATTGGCTCTTCACGTATCTTGCGGTAGGCGTCTGGCAGAGTGCAGGCTGGGGTACGATTCTGTATCTGGCATCCCTGACAGGCATTAACCGGGAACTATACGAAGCGGCAGAAGTGGATGGAGCAAGTCGGCTGCGCAGAATCTGGCACATCTCCTTGCCAGGCATCAAAACGACGATTGTTACCTTATTGATCATCAATGTTGGCAACATGATCTCCATCGGCTTCGACCGACCGTTTATTATCGGAAACGTGGCTGTGCGTGAATACTCGGATGTACTCAGCACGTTTGTCTATCGTGTCGGTTTACAGTCTGGTCAGGTTACGCTCGCAACAGCCGTAGGTTTGTTCCAGGCTTTGGTTGGACTTGTCTTCATACTCGGAGCGAACTATACGTCCAAGAAATTAACCGATGAGAGCATTATGTAGTGGATTGAATCACATATGATCTGTAAGGAGTGAGTGGGATGTCTGAAAACACGGCGAATCGAATATTCAACACGGTAAACGTCATTCTTATTGTCATTACGATGGTGCTGTGTCTTGCACCATTCATCCATATTATTGCGATCTCGCTCAGTTCAAACCGGGCGATCGGTTCAGGAGAAGTTTCTTTTTTTCCAAAAGAGTTGTCCTTTGAGGCGTATACCAAAGTGTTTGCAGATGGATCGATGATTCGTTCCCTTATCTATACAATATGGCTGACCGTCTTGAGTACTGTATTAAGCATGGCGATGACTATCGCAGCAGCTTATCCACTGGCGAAGAGTAATCTGAAAGGGCGCAAGTGGTTCATGCTCGTCATTGTGGTGACGATGTTCTTCAGTGGGGGCATTATTCCCGAGTACATTCTGATCAAAAATCTGCATTTACTTGATAGCACATGGGGGCTTATTCTGCCTGGTTTGATTAGTCCGTTCTACATGATCATCCTCATTACCTTCTTCCGAGGTATTCCTGAAAGTCTGGAAGAAGCAGCAGGTATTGATGGAAGCAGCCACTTCGGAACACTTATGCGCATAATCTTGCCGCTGTCCCTTCCGGTTATGGCGACACTGAGCCTATTCTACGCGGTAGGACGCTGGAATGGTTTCCAGGATGCACTCATGTATATCACCAAGCCTGAGCTATATCCTTTGCAATTGAAATTGTATCAGATGATTCAGCAAAACCAGATTACAGAGCTCATGCAGAACGAAGGAATTGGTGCTGTTCAGGTCCTGCCTGAGAGTCTGAAAGCAGCCAGCGTTATATTCTCAACGTTACCGATCCTGCTTGTGTATCCGTGGTTGCAGCGGTACTTTATCAGTGGCGTAATGGTAGGTGCTGTAAAAGGTTAACAATCTCGGGAGGTCGCATGACATGACACAACGAATGGTAGAGAAGATGTCGAAAGAGCAGCAGTATCTTGTAAATCAGTCGATGTTGATGATGGATAGCTTCTATGATGAGGAATTGAATCTGATTCGGAGTTTTGAAGAGGAGGATTCCTCGCAGCACAGCACACGAGCCAGTGCACATTATGCGCTCGGGTTGTTGATTCGCAATGAGCCTGGTGATGTGGAACGCGCGATACGGGTGTTCCACAAAGTGCTCGATTATCAATATGACGCTCCGGATGAAATCTATCACGGAACCTTCGCGACCCGACCCAATGATGTGCATCCACCAGCGGGTCACTATGCTTGGAAATCTTTTGCGCCAGGCACGGCCTATTTCCTGGAACGCACCTTTGAGAAGGTGTCTGCGCAGTTTATCCATAAACTACAGGAAGAGGGTTCTCTGCTCACTGAGGCAGCAGATCTCAAACAACTGAAAAACCTTTTTAATTCGGCAGTGAATCAGGTTCTGCCACCGGTCTGGATCAGCTATGATCCCAATTGGCGCGAATTTACCGCATGTGTCTGTGTGGTCGTGACTGCCGAATTCGCTGAACTTATTCCGGAGACGCTCATGAAACGGATGGACCATGCGATGGAGTTGGCTGTTCAAGGGTCAATAGAACGCAGGCTATCCGACGTAATCCCCATGAACACGAATATTGAGTTGATGCACATTTTCATCACCCACTACTATGGTCATCGCTTGAACCAAACAGATTGGATTCGTCATTCGGAGGAACAGGCGGAGGGGTTGATGAAAGAGTTTGAACAGTACGATGGTACATTCGCAGAGTTCAATACGACAACGTATTACGGGGTGGATCTGTCCGTGCTTGGCATGTATCGAAAGTATGGACTCACCAAACGTTTGATCGAAATTGGCCACCGGATTGAACATGGGCTGTGGAATAACATTGCGCTATACTACAATGCCAACCTGGAGAATCTCTCCGGCCCGTTCTCCCGGGCGTACGACATGGAGATGCGAGAGCATAGTTCGATCGGTGTATTTATCTATCTCTTGCTTGGTGAAGGGTACGAATATCTGGCGGGAATCAACTGTGAGTCAGGCCATGATCCGCTGATTGCGCTCCTCGGGGTGGATGTGCCCGCTGAAGCTGTGCCGTATTTCAAGGCTCATCAAGAGGATCGTCTTGTGCAGAGACAGTTCATGGAGCTGTGTGAGCGCAATGATCCAGCGTCTAACCGGAATCTATGTACGGCCAAAGCCTGGATCGGAGAGCACCGGATGATCGGGGCCATGTCGGGAAGTGTGAATACCAACGGCCAGATGCATCCAGCCACGATCCACTGGCAGACAGAGAAGGGTGAGCGCTATTATCTCCGCTTGATCCGTCGCGAGGTGGGCGAGGGGTGGAATAGTCATCTGAGCGGAATAACGTTCGATGCGGATCTCACGCCAGATACGTTAACCATTGATGTGAAGCTTTATACGGCGGAAGAGATCGATGTTTATTTTGAAATCAGGGGGCCATCCCTTCGTCAGCAGGATATTACAGCAGCGTTATGGCAGTTCCCTGGACTTACGTGTACCGTGAAGGCCGAGGCGCCTGAGCCCTCCGTACTATTGTATGTCAATCATGCCGAGATCATCTATCGTTATGTGCCTGGAAAAACTGCGAACAAGATGAGATTCGAATTGACCCTTCGTGAAGACAACGGATAGAGGAATGAACGAGTAGGTAGAGGTAGATAGAGATAAATGGAATATGAATGGGCGATAGAATGAGAGACAGGAGGACCAATAATGTACACAGACAAACAAGAATATTCGTTCTCAACATGTTGGAATATCAAACGTCATACGACCGGACAAGGCATGATCGAGGAGATCAAGTCTCTCGGATTTAAACAGGTTGAACTGAACTATAACGTTACGGAAGAGATGCTGCAGACGATAGAGCCGATGATTGAACGGGGAGAGATCGATGTATCCAGTGTGCATAATACATTTCCACATGTGGCTGATCCGGATTACGGAACGGATTCCGTTCTGCTCGGATTTGATGATGAACCGCGCCGCAAACGGGCGATTGAACTGTTACTTCGCTCAGCCGAGTACGCACATCGTTATGGTGCCAAGGCTGTCGTTGTACATCCCGGTGAAGTTCCGTTCGAATACAACATAGATGAAGCATTGAAAAAGATATACCACGATCAGGGGCCGGACTCAGCGGCGTATCAAGCTTTATGGCAAGAGATGATCGAGAAGAGGCAAGATGGCAGCACACATTACCTGAGCCGGATTCAGGAAAGTCTCGAAGAGGTATGCGACTTGTCCGAGCAGCGGGGATATGGGGTGAATTTCGGTATTGAGACCCGCTCACGCTGTAATCAGATGCCGACTTTGCATGAAGCGGGAACGATTATTGGACAAATGAAGGGCGCGCCGCTTGGTCTCTGGTACGATATTGGTCACGGCATGATGATGGATCGAATGGGCCTGTACGATAATGTACGTGAGGCTAACGCGTTGATTGATCACGTGGTTGGCGTGCATATTCATGAAACCGTAGGGTTGGCAGATCATTGGTGTCCTTACATCCATAGTAAAGACATGACCTTCTTTGATTCATTTTTGGATATCATTGACCGTTCTCCAGTGAAAGTATATGAATTAAAAGCCGCTTGTACACCGGAGGAGATCGATGAGAGTCATGGATTGATTACAGCTCGTATTGCTGAACGTCATGCGGCGCGTCAGCACCAATTCTGGACTTAACACCAAATTTCTGTGTAATAGAGGTAATATGATACTCCACTGTACGTTGACTGATCGCCAGATCCTGTGCAATCTCCTTGGTGGTCATCTCCAGTGCAATGCGGTTAAGCACTTCCCGTTCAGTTGCTGTCAGCGTTTTGGAGATGGAGGCTACACGGAATAGAGTGGAGTCGGCATTGACTGGGATTTGTTTTCCCACATTGGCATAACCATATCCTTTATACAAAACGATCTGTTGATCGTGAACAACGGTTTTTTGTTCCACCTTTTATTTTCCCAGCGTAGCGTTATAGTGCGAAGGGATTGGTAGTTAGATTTTCTAAGCTACTCATACATCCGTCGTTCAAGTTCGGCATAGGCAATGGCTGATTCATTACTGGAATTGTCGATATAAGCGACGGATGCAGCAGGGAGCGGCCAGGTTACTTCTTTTCGGACGAGAGAAGCTGTGAAGGCATCCCAGTTGGCTAGTTTCCATTCATCCAGTGGGGATTGTCTCGCTGTGATTCGCTCGTGATACAAGACTTCATTTTCCAGATAAATATAGGCTACACGAACATCGGTATCATCCAGAGAACGTCCAATTCGTGCAAGTTCCTGAGCAATCCAATCCGGGGTTCCGATTTCTTTGGTGAATGGTCCGACAACGATCGTATCAATACCCAACTGCACGTTATCCAGAGCAGCGTCCATCGTAATGCGGTACCCAAGATCACGGCACAGACGTTTGTATTCAGGTGAGTCCCGGTCGGAAGGATCCAATCCCTGAAGATTCATGATCGCCTCAGCTGCTGGGCGAAGCAGGATATCCATATCGAAGAAAGCAGCTTTATGTTTACGTGAGAGGGCTTTGGCAAGTGTGGTCTTGCCGCTCCCAGCCCCGCCGAGAAAGAAAATCAATTTGCTCATGAATGTAATGCCTCCTTATTATGTGAGAAGATCGTGTGGAATGTAAGCTAATATTATTTTGTTTATTTTAGCATAGTCCACATTGTAGTCTCACTTGATTACTTGCGAAGGAAACCAGATATGACGCAGGTTCACCCAGCCCTGACTGTTAAAAGATAGACCACGCACGGAAGGCAGATAAGCCGTCTCTACCGGTTTTTCAGATAAATGGAACAGTAGTTTCTGGCTTACCAAGAATTGCTCGATTTGATCTAATCCAGCAGTTCGATCCGCTACGAGTGGAGAGCTGCTGATGATTTGCAACATCTCATGGATCGTTCTTCGAGCAGAATCTTCAAGATGCTCAGACAACGTGGAGTAGAGATCATACCTGCGTAGTTCTTCATCCCTGTCCCGAATCAGCGAGAAAAGAATCAGATCAGACTCCAGCCGCAGATTTCCTTTGAACTGCTCCATCGTAGCGGTACGGACGGTACAGGAGAAACCGCATTTCTTTAGAATAGACGCCAGATGTTGGGCATCCCTGCGATATTGTGGAATGGTTGCAATGTGCAGGGAGATGGGACTGGTGGAAGCGGATCTTTTAGATATATCGCTAAATTTCTCTGGGTGAACAGCCCAGGTATTCACGGCATCAGAATTTGAAACCATGACTTCAGATTCGTCTGCATGTCCATCATCTCTATACATTCCAGCAAGGCATGACTGAAGGTGTGCTCTTACTTCCGGATCGTTTAACGGTCCGGTTTTTTGCGTATTACACGTGAGTAATTTATGAACCATCACACCTGCACGAATCTGTGTCCAGTCTGCACCCTCAGACGAAGACGGATTATGAACAAGATGGATAAATGGAGTTTCAATATCCTGGCTATGATCCCATTTTGTCGTGGCACTCCACGGAATCTGCAGAATATCCACCCGGTCCATATGCGCTCTACCCTGAAAATACGATGAGAATGCTTCAAGTCTGCATAAGTGATCATCCCATGCGGTGACCTTGAAAGGGCCAGTCCCCACAGGTTTCTGCATCCCGTGCACATCACCCGTATGCTTTATTTTCTGTTCGTTTGTTCCTGGTGAGGGTACAATCGCCGCACGACTTGTTGTAAGAAAGGACAGAAACAATTCGTGAGGGTCTTTAAGCTGGAAACACACGGTTAAGGGATCGACCGCTTCAATAGATAGTATCTGTTTACTTACATCGCGGTACAGTGTCCTGCGTTCTGTGGATTGTAGCCGTTCGAACGTATGCACAATATCATGAGCCGTCAGCATCTGACCATTGTGAAAAGTAATGCCTTTTCGTAAATAAAAGATCCAGGTCTGCCGATCTTCACTGACATCCCAGGTATGAGCAAGACAGGGAAGAATCTCATCCTGTTCGCCCCGTTGAACCAACCCGTCAAAGACATGACTGGTAACAAAGGACTCAGCGAGTAAATTAATATATAGCGGATCAAGCGCATGGAGCTGTTGGCGCAGGGGCAACCGAAGCGTATCAATCTGCTCATTATTGGTGCCAGCTTCCGTATGATGACCCGAATAACCAAGCAACCACTGATTGAGATGATCCTGCATGGTTGTTGAACTGGAGAATGCGCTCACCTGCTCGGCAGCTTCCTGCAATTCCCGGCGATTCATGGCCTGCATCATGTATTCTGCGGCGATTTGGTCAGCCGGGACAAGCAAGGTCAGTGAAGAACGCCGACCACGGCCGCGCTGGGAAACCCAATGAATCCAATTGTGGGCTACCATCTTTTTGACAATCGTTAACGTATTGCGGTGCGTACAATCGAGCAATTCAGCAAGGTCGGCGAGCGTAAGTTCATGTTCTGTATGGTGACCGTAATGGCGATGCAGCAGCAGGTATTGCTGGTGTAATTTCAAAGTGTTGATTCCCTCCTGGAGGTGATCCCTGCCGTAATTCTCTAAAATAAGAAGTTTTATTGATTTTAATTTCTATTTATATTCCTATTTTATCATCTAGAATAAAGCATAGAAAGGTTAATGGAGGTTTTTCCCATGATTGATAAAATAATGGCTTCACCACAACGCGCACTCATCACGCTACTATCTGCATGGATGCTGGCTATCATTCACCAGTATTTGTTCTATGACAATGAGATTGGCGTATCGTATCCCATCTTTGTAATTCTCTTTTATAGCTTCATGTATCTGTTCGCTCGGGACCGCATGAGGTCTTTCCAGTGGGGTGATGCATTTGTGGCGAGTGTTGTACTGTTGCTGTCACTAACGTTCCTGTTATATGACAATGAACTATTGCGTGTTCTTAATTTTCTGTCTGTACCGGGTCTTATTATTTTACATATGACGTATCTCATGGGCAGGAAACAGAGGCAGTGGTGGGAGATCGGTTTAATCGGAACGGCTATTGACCATGTGCTGCCACAGACCATACGTCACTGGGGAACCGTTGCGGCCATTGCTGTGAAGGCAGGCGGACGTGGCATGGGCAAATCACAGAAAACGGTTGTTTTCAAAGTGCTTATTGGCCTTGTGGCATCTCTGCCCATCCTTATTGTAGTCATCGCGTTGTTGTCGTCAGCTGACGGGGTTTTCGATCAGTACTTATCCGGTTTTCCAGAGTGGTTGAATCAACTGGCTTTTACGCCAGGATTGCCTAGAATCATCTGGGTGTTCATCGCAGGTATACTGTTTTTCGGTTATGTATGGGGATTCGTGCAGCCGATGCAATATGAGGCAGACAAGAGAGCGAACGCACATTGGAAAAATGGAGCAGTACCCACGGTTGATAAGCGTGATCACACCTATATATTCTCTCCTGTGGACCCGGTCACTAAAGGTCAGGTTACGAATAAAATCACACCCGAGTCCTCCCACACTCCGACTCATCGGGAACCATTCAGATTAGACCCCATTATTGTGGGTACGATGCTGATCGTTATCAACTGCGTGTACGTTCTGTTTGTGCTCGTACAATTTTCGTACCTGTTTGGTGCGGGTGAGGGGCATCTCCCGGTGGATCTGTCCTACGCAGAGTATGCGAGAAGTGGATTCGCAGAATTGGTTCTTGTCACGGGGATTAACTTTTTGATCCTTATTGTTGCTTTGCAGTATACTCGTCCGAGTGGCAAAGCGGGATTAATCCTGCATCAAGTGCTTCTCCTGATTCTGGTCAGTTGTTCAGCAATCATGCTGTATTCCGCGTTCATGCGCCTTAATCTCTATGAGCAGGCGTATGGATATACGTATATCCGCTTCCTGGTACATGCATTTATGATTTTTCTGGTACTCTTGTTGCTGATCGCTGGTCTTCGTATACGCTACACGTCGATTCCGCTGATCCGCTGCTATATTGTACTGGCGCTCACTGCCTATGTTGCGGTCAATTATGTGGGCATGGATAACCGGATTGCCGAATTGAACATAGAACGTTATCATCAGACTGGCAATATTGATGCATCCTACCTGGCAAGTCTATCGGCAGATGCAACTCCGCTACTTCGAGAGTTTGCTCTGAAGGAGTACCCGGATCTCAAGAGAGAAATGCTGGAACGTCAAGCCTACTTGGACATGTACTCATCAGAACGTTCCTGGCCTTCTTATAATGTAGCGAGACACAGAGCCGAGATAGAATTGTCCAAATTGAGAACAGAATAGATGAATAATCGCTGTTTTCAAGCACGGATTTATGCAAAAGCAATATGTAAGTGTTATAATATAAAAACTAACCTATAAAGGGGGTGAATCCCTTGTTTGAACTTCAGGAATTATTACCGTATTTATTCTCGATAGGACTCATCGTCACCGTCAGTTATGCCTATATCGCTCATCTTCACTGTGGTATGACCGAGTATTGGATGGAAGGTGGCGCCGGTGGTGGACTTGAACCAGTACTTCCTGCATTGTGTTTGGACAGACAACACAGACAGGAAGTCTGGAGTCGCATGATCAGACGAAGAGAAGCGCCCGATGAAGATGATTCAGATTGTCATTCCTCGTTGAACGATTGGTCAACAAATCAACGAGGAGGATATATATGGAAAATAAGACCAACAAGGGATTCACTTTTAGATCGGGCAAGGGACGGATTTATTGCCTGATTGCTATATTGTTTGCAGTTATGATGCTTGCCGGATGCAGCAACAACGTGTCGGAGATTACTTCATCGACACCGGGATTTTTTAATCACTATATCGTATTTCCACTGTCGTACCTGATTCAGCACATTGCGACCATATTTAGTGGAAGCTACGGGATCGCGATTATTGTAATTACACTTGTCATTCGTCTAGCACTGTTGCCATTGATGATGCGTCAAGCCAAGTCGCAGCAGGGGACCCGAGTTATCATGAACGCCATGAAACCCGAGATGGATGCGCTCAAGAAAAAATATGAAGGCAAAAATGACCCTGCTGATAAGCAAAAGCTGTCACAGGAAACGATGGAACTATACAAGAAACACAAGTTTAATCCGCTGAATATCGGTTGTTTGCCGATGCTCATTCAGTTGCCTATTCTGTCCGGGATTTACACAGCCATCCGACTGACACCGGAACTGTCCTCCCATTCGTTTCTATGGTTCAAACTGGGAGCGCCGGACTATGTACTCGCAGTAGTTGTCGCGGTCATTTATCTGATTCAAGCCAAGGTATCACAAGCCAACATGGCGCCTGAGCAGCGAAAACAGTTCGCCATCATGGGATATCTCTCCCCATTGATGATGGCATTCTTTTCTCTATCAGCCCCGGCAGCCATGCCGCTCTACTGGACAGTTGGGGGTTCATTCCTGGTACTACAGACGTTATTGTTCCGTAAAATGTACCCGGTAGAACACCCGCAGGAACCTGTAGTTGTGGAAGTGAGTAAGAAAAAGAATAAAAAAAATGGCTCATCCAAATCTTCTCCGAAACCTGCAAAGTCGTAGGATATGATATGGACGTAATCACGTATCGTACGTGTTATACGTAGCAAAAGCCTAAGAAAGAAGCCGATCCTTAGGATTGGCTTCTTTTTTGCTGTATTAAAGAATTTTTAATGCTCGCAGTGTGTTGAGCGGTTGTTCATCTGTCATGTTATATAGCAGACTCATCCGACAGCTGGAAACGAGAAACGAAATACCAGATGAGCTCGCGACGTGAAGATACTTTGGTTTTGGCAAAAATGGATTTCAGATGATCCTGAACCGTGTACACAGAAATATGCATCGCGGCAGCAATCTCTTTGGAAGAATAGCTACGCAGTACATAACCGAGCAGTTCCCGTTCTCGACTGGATAATCCAGCTCTCTCGGCGAGTAAGGGCAGCAAATCCTGCGGCATTGCCTGCTCCAGGCGGATGGCAATCTGGTCCGGTCCCGCGGGTTGTTGCATGAGACTGGCATGAAGGATAAGATAACGCCCATCCGGAAGTTGAATGCAGACTTTGGATGGTGATTCGGGAGTGAACTGAGTATCGTCAGCCCGTTCTATCCGATTCTTGCGCTGCAAGTGGGAACTCACTGCACGTACCGGACGGGGCAGGACGTCTGGCCCTATATGTTCCAGCATACGTAACTGGGACAGCCAATACTGAGCAGGGGCGTTCAGGGACAAGAGCTGGAACGTATTCGAGATGATCAGAATGCCTGTTTCCTTGGGACTGCTGCTCGTGATCTCATCCATCAGTGTCAGACTGGTGGACCGCAGCATGGATGCAATAGAAGCGGTCCAGGTCTGAATCATCAGCCGTTCCTCCTCTGTAAAGACAGAGTTCTCTGCCTTTCGATACAGGGTCAGGTATCCCCAACAAGCGTCTCCACTAACCAATACAGCGCGCAGTTCATCACCGAACCCCGCTGGCTGAAGAATGTTGATATAACGTGGGCTTTGTTCAGGCTGTGCGTTCACGGATGTGTGGAGTGTAGCTGTATGTTCACCGCTGCGAATTAATTCAGCGTATTTATGTATATCTTCTTCCATGTATTCATTGATGAATAACCGATCATGAATGGCTTCAATGCCATCTTCTGTCACAGCACCTGTGGAAAGAAGAGTCAGAGGATCAACGGTAGTGAAACAGTACGCATCGTAAGGTACAACCGTATGGATCTGCTTGAGAACCGCTTCCCGGTAGGTACGCGAGGTCCAGGTTCCTTTTTCAAGAGAAGTGATAAGTCTGTAGTTCCGATTAATACGTGATGTCAAAAAGATATCTCCTCTCTCTATGCGTATATCCCATAGATCTGGGATTGTAGGCTCGGCGTATCCTTCTATAATGAAATTAGACGAACAACGAGTCAAGTCTAACTTCAATTCAAGAGGGAGTGCAGTATCCATGAATCAGAATCCATCACCGATGAGCTGGGAAACGGCAGATGTTCATCGTTACGAACAATCGATAGCCCTGAAGATTCCGGGTTATTCTCATATGCATGATCTAATGGAACGGTTGCTTACAGCATCATTTGCGGATAACAACGATATTAGTATACTTGTTACCGGAGCAGGAGGGGGGGGAGAGATTGCTCTGCTTGGATCACGCCATGCTGAGTGGACATTGACTGGAGTAGACCCTTCACAGCCCATGCTGCAACTTGCTGAGAGACGAGTCGCGGAAGCAGGCATAGGTTTCAGAGTAAAGCTACAACCTGTTACAGTTGAAGAATTGCCCGATGACATTTTGTATGATGGAGCGACGAGCATGCTCATGTTACATTTCCTTCAGGGGATGGAGGCCAAGAGAACGTTTCTGACCAGCCTTGCAGCAAGACTCAAACCGGGTGCCCCACTGATCATTGCGGCTGTAAATGCCGATCTTCGTTCACCAGCGTATCCTGTGATAATCCGAGCTTGGAAGGATCACATGCTGAGTGCTGGCGTCCTTCCTGAAGAGTGGGAGCGCTTTGCTGCTTCCTTGAGCAATGAATCCGATCCCATAACATCTGAAGAGATGACTCAGCTACTGGCCGAATGCGGCTATTCACATATTACACGTTACTTCGGGGCGTTCTGGGTGGAGGGGTATTATGCAAGTCGAAACTAACGTAAAGTCTGTGAAAGATCAGATCTGGGTGGTTGGTGGGTATGGCCAAGTGGGGCAGATGATATGTACTCAGCTGGGACGTTTATTCCCGGGTAAAGTATGGGCAGCAGGTACACGTATGAACCGTGCGGAAGAATTCAGCCGATCCACGGGTGGTGTTGTGCTGCCGCTTCAACTGGATGTAACCAGACCTGTAGAACCATCCATGTTGCGGTCTGTGAAGCTGGTAATCATGTGTGTGGACCAGAGCGATACCCGGTTCGTTGAATCCTGTGCCCAAGCCGGAACCGACTATATTGATATTTCTGCAAAATATGATTTTCTCGCTCAGGTTGAACAGCTGCACACCAAAATGCAACGTTCCAAATCGACCGCGATACTCAGCGTTGGATTATCACCCGGAGTGACTAATTTGCTTGTGCGCGAAGCGACCATGCATATGGATCAGGTGGAGGAAGCAGACATTACCGTAATGCTGGGACTTGGAGAGAAGCACGGAAAAGCTGCCGTAGAGTGGACCGTTGATCAGATGAATGCCACCTACCAAGTGATGCAAAAAGGCAAGCCTACTGAGGTACAAAGTTTCGGAGATGGGAAAAGGATTGATTTTGGAGCGGAACTGGGAAACCGGAAGGCATACCGATTTAACTTTTCCGATCAGCACGTGGTTGCTCGAACGTTACGTATTCCAACCGTATCTACCAGACTCTGTCTGGACTCACGCTGGATTACAAGTTCCATGGCGCTTTCCAAACGTGTAGGATTGTTTTCCTTGCTCCGCATCCCGTCTATTCGCAATGGAACAGTCAAGGCATTTGGCCTTATTCCCGGAGGAGAGCCAATGCATGCGGTCAAGGTCGATGCCGTAGGTTGGGAAAATGGTGAGCAAGTCCGCGTCGAACAACTACTCGTTGGTGACAAGGAAGCAGATGCGACAGCGGCCGTGGCAGCAGCTGTGGCCGAACGCGTATATAGAAAAGAGTCAAAGTTACCTCATGGTGTGTTTCATATTGAACAGTGTCTCTCTTTGCAGGACATTCAGGATGCACTTCCTACGCCGCTAAGCGTGACGACCACGATCACTTGATTTCATTTCTTTTGTTAGGACCCTCTGATCTGCTATGATGGAACAATAATGATGGCATGAATGGAGGGAGATCATGAACTGCGTTGCTGTATTACCTTATTACAAAGTACAGAGAGAAGTGACGGGTCTCGCCCAAGAGATTGAGATGAATGCCCGCTCCATGATTCTGTATTCAGATAAAATCGTGACCAAATACCGCGAGTTCAACATCACGGAAGTGTTTGACATGTCATTTCGCCGTATGGGTGATGCAGGTGGATTTTTCTATCTGCACACGAGCACAGGAGTATACCCATATATGGTAGAAATCGACCCCAAACCTTTTATACAAAGTTTCAGAAATATGACGATCCAAAAATTAAAATGACTTGACCTTGCCGTTACGTAAAGGCTTATCCTCGGGTATGGAAGGAACGATAACCAATCCAGAGGAGCCGTGAATGTAATGAGTATATTGATTCAGCAAGCTACGATCCTAACGATGAAAGATGCCGATGCCCCCTTTACGGGGGATATTCGTGTTGAAGGAGATCGCATTATACAGATTGCGAATCACATTCCTCCTCAGCCTGAAGATGAGATTATCGATGGCCGCAATAAAGTTGCCATGCCGGGTCTGATTAATGCCCACCAACATACACCGATGAGTCTGCTCCGGGGATTCTCAGACGATCTGAAGCTGATGGACTGGCTTGAACGCAAAATGCTGCCTGCCGAAGCACAGATGAACCCGGAAGACATCTATTGGGGAGCCACGTTATCCATCGCCGAGATGATCCGTTCGGGTACCACTGCTTTTGCGGATATGTATATCCATATGAATGAGATTGCAGAAGCGGTTAAGCAAACGGGTATGCGTGCATCGCTTACACGTGGGATGGTATTCATGGAGGATGATGGGGGACGCAGGTTGCAGGAGGCGATTGATCTTGTGCAACGCTGGTCTGGAGCGGCCGATGGGCGAATTACAACCATGTATGGACCCCACTCACCCTATACATGTTCTGTAGAGCCGCTACGTGAAGTCATTGCTCTGGCTGTCACGGAGGATATCCCTCTGCATATTCATCTGGCTGAGACGAAGGAAGAAGTCGTGAAGATTCGCGAGCGCTATGGCATGACACCGACGGAGTATTTGGAGGAAGCGGGTATGTTCGAACAGGCACATGTGCTGCTTGCACATGGCGTTCACCTCAATCGAAGGGACATCGGCAGGTTGAAGGGCATGCGTGGCGGGATAGCACACAATCCGGTTAGTAATCTGAAGCTGGGGTGTGGAATTGCTCCCATTACGGAGATGATGGCACAGGGGATCAATGTTGGAATCGGAACGGATGGAGCGGGAAGTGCCACAACCGTGGATATGTTCGAGGAGATCAAAGCCGCAACGTGGCTGCAAAAGCTGGATTACAACGACCCCACCCGTCTGCCAGCCAAGGAAGTTCTGCGCATGGCAACATGCGGGAGTGCTAATTTGCTTGCATTACAGCATGAAGTTGGTGTGTTGGAAGCAGGGCGCAAAGCCGATCTAATCCTGATCGATCTGGCGAAACCACATCTTCAACCGGTACATCAGATAGAATCGTTACTGGCTTACAGTGTAAATGGGGCAGACGTGGACACCACGATAGTGAACGGCCAGATCCTCATGAGAGGCAGAAAGCTGCTCACGATCGATGAGGAAGAACTATACCGTGAGGTGAAGGTTAGAGCTAAACGGATTGTTGAGGGAATTTAATTTTTAGAGGTAGCGGTAGTGCTAAAGTACAGGCATGGGCAGCTGAGCCGGTTGCATCGGCGATGATGGCAAGCTGATGACAGAATAACCTTCCAATCACTGTTATCTCCAACTTCGCTTTTTCAGGTTTTTTCTGTCCTCTCCGTTATCGTGTAAATGATTAGTTCAACTTATATAATCAAATTCGATAACAAAATAAGATAACCCGAGTCCTTGTGTATAAGGATTCGGGTTGTTTTGCACCTACACGTTCTTGAATTGATTCTGTACAAGCAAGTCGTGGGTGTTTTTCCGCATATAAGGAGATACTCAGGAACCTGTCCAGTTCATTATCAGTTCATACTGATTTGTTACGATATGAACATCAAATAGATAGATATCGTGCATGATCAGGAGAGGAAGAGATTCTTATGAAAATACTAGAAGTGAAAAATGTGAAGAAATCATACACCTTATATGGAAAAGAAAGAGTTCCGGTACTCCACGGTTTGAACCTGAGTTTTGAGACGGGTGAGTTCGTCTCGATCCTTGGCGAATCTGGCTGTGGCAAGTCAACGCTGATGAATATCATTGGTGGGATGGACTCCGATTATGAAGGGGATGTCGTTGTTCGTGGCAAGAATTTAAGTGCCATGACGGAGAAGGAAATGGATGATTATCGGAAGAATAACATCGGCTTTGTCTTTCAAAATTTCAATCTGATCCCGCATCTGTCTGTCCTCGAAAATGTTACCATCGCGATGCAAATGACGGATACAAATGAGAAGGAGCGGAACCAACGTGCTGTTGATATATTAACGGAGGTCGGACTGAAGGATCATCTGAATAAACGTCCCAACCAGCTATCTGGAGGTCAGAAGCAACGGGTTTCCATTGCACGGGCTTTATCCAACAATCCGGATATTATTCTCGCAGATGAACCGACGGGTGCTCTGGATAAGGAGAACGGAGATCAAATCCTCGCTCTGCTCGACAGCATAGCCAAAAAGGGAATGCTGGTGATTGCCGTAACTCACTCGCAGAAAGTCGCTGACTCAGGTACACGTATTGTGAAGGTTGAAGAGGGGCGCATTAGTGATGATATTCACCTGAAAGATCCTTCAACGGCTGTTTACGAGAGTGGTCAGGATTCTTCCCGGAGTCTGGGCTTGCTTGCTTCATTTAAGATGGCACTTAAAAATATGAAACTCAACGCCAAGCGTAATGTCCTGGTAGCTTTGGGTGGATCTATAGGTATATTAAGTGTACTCCTGATGCTCTCCTTGGGGAATGGTATAACAACGTATATGAATGACGAGATCAATTCAAGTATGGACCCTTTGCTTGTGGACATAACGAAACCGAGTGAAGAAGCGAAGGACATGCAAGGCCCCGAGGCCTTGATGGCACCAGGTAAACCGTTCACAGAAGCTGATATTGAGACGATTCGCAATTTTCCTAATGTGGACTATGTAGAGACGATCACGACCATTACAGGCAAATCCACGATGGTGAATGAAGAACAAAGTGTGGGACTCACGCAGCTAACAACGTTAACAGATACTTTTGATCCAGCAATGATGACAACGGGTGTTCTGCCGGTAGAAAATCAGATGCTGTTACCTCTGGATACGGCGAAACAATTAAGCGGAAATGACCAGGCTGAATCGATGATCGGCAAGTCTGTGTTTCTATATATCAATGAGATGGATGGCAAAAATAAACCAGTAACTTTGGAGAAAGAAGTAACCATCTCAGGGGTCTATGAAGCAGCAGATCAACGATCTCCAATGCAACAATCCCCAGGATACATTTCATCAGAGACGTTGGAGCAGATGTATATGGACAAAGGAATAACAATTGGACCGATTCAGGTTAACGCCTATGCAACTGATATGAAATATGTAAATGATATCAATGAAGCTGCTGTTGATGCTGGCTTCGCAGGCTCTCAAATGGCCAAGGTCATGGAGAATATCACGACATATGTAAGTATGGCTTCGATTGTACTCGCTGGTATTGCAGGCATTTCGTTGATCGTATCGGGTATCATGATATTGGTTGTACTCTATATTAGTGTCGTGGAACGGACGAAGGAGATCGGAATTCTTCGGGCGATTGGAGCGAGAAAGAAGGATATCAAGCGAATATTCTTCTCCGAATCTGCTTTATTAGGCTTATTTAGTGGTATTATTGCGGTAATCTTTGCAGTGATCATTAGTTATGTGTTAAATATTCTATTGGACAATGCGTTTGGGGCAAAATTGATTAATCTCTCGGGATATTATATCTTGTTCGGTATCGTAGTAAGTACAGCGATTAGTATTGTTGCCGGTTTGATGCCGTCATCAAAAGCTGCGAAGCTGGACCCGATGGAATCCTTACGATACGAATAAACCCAGTTGCGGAAAGGATAATGGACACATGAACACAATTCTGGTGGTGGACGATGATTCCCATATCCGCAAATTAATCCGAATCTATCTTGAAAAAAATCAATTTTCCGTGCTGGAAGCACCAGACGGTCAAGAGGCGTTAGATATTCTCTCTCATACGAAAGTTGATCTGGCGATTGTCGATGTAATGATGCCACGAATAGACGGCATTGAACTGACGGAAGATATCCGATCTTACCTGGATATTCCGATCCTGATGGTGACTGCCAAGGGAGAATCCAAGGACAAAGTCAGAGGATTTAATGCAGGATCAGACGATTACCTCGTTAAACCTTTTGATCCAGTGGAATTAATCCTGCGTGTGAAATCGTTACTGAAACGATATAACAAAAGTGCATCGAACATCATTCAGATCGGCGGTGTAACCATTGATTTGGGCAATCTGATGGTCGCTGCCGACGGGCGAACCATCGAATTGAAAAAGAAGGAATGTGAATTGTTATTTTCTCTGGCAAGCTCGCCAGGGAAAATATTCACACGTACACAGCTTATAGATGATATATGGGGCATGGATTACGAAGGTGATGAGCGTACGGTTGACGTACATGTCAAACGGTTAAGGGAACGGCTGGAACCTGTAACTGAACTGTCGATTTCGACGATCAGAGGTCTTGGATATCGGCTGGAGCGTACATGAAGATGTTGAGGAAAAGCCTGCGACTTCGAATCGTAGCTACGTTTATCGGAATTGTTCTGGTGAGTTTGATTCTCTCCTTTATGCTGAATAGCGGGTCCCAAGAGAAAACGCCGAATCGTTTTATGGTTACTTTTGCTGAAGACATCGCTGCACTGATTAACCTGATCGATGATCCGGAAAAAGTGAAATCAAGCATGGATATCTTTGCCCGGTACGGCTTGAACATTACTCCTGTGAATGAACAAAGTGAAGTGTTATCTTCCTTGCCAGAGGACAAAGTTCATTCGTTATTTGAGGAGGGTACAACCGATGCTATGTTTCTATCCAGTAAAGATGGCATTGCGACCATAGGTGTTCCCGGAACGAACGAGGGGATAGGCACATTTCTGATTCAAAGCGATTTTTCCTCTCTTTTTCATACGCTGCGAAACACGCTCTTAACTTCATTGTTAACGGTTCTGATCACTGGGAGTTTATTAATCCTTTTCATGTCAGGGTACATTGTGAAACCGATTAAGAGATTAACCGTTGCCGCGAAGGAGATGTCATCCGGGGATCTTTCGGTGCGGTTAAAACATAATAAACAGGATGAGTTTGGCGAACTGATGGAGAGTTTTAATCATATGGCTAGTGAGTTGCAGAAAATCGATTCTGTTCGTGATGACTTTGTCAGTAACGTCTCTCATGAAATGCAGTCTCCGCTAACATCGATTAGAGGGTTTACCAGAGCGCTGCAAGACGGCGTTATTCCACTAGAAGAGCAGAAAGAGCATCTGGATATCATCTATGAGGAAACGCTGCGCTTATCGAAGCTCAGTGATAATCTGCTTCGGCTAGCCTCACTAGATTCGGAGCATCATCCGGTTCATCTCACCACATTCCAATTAGATGAACAATTAAGAAGGACGATCCTATTGGCGGAGCCTCAGTGGGCGCCGAAGGACATACAGATCGAACTGGACTTGTTGCCCTGCGAGATCACAGTGGACAAAGATTTGTTTGATCAGGTCTGGCAGAATTTAATAAACAATGCGATCAAGTACACCGGTTCACAGGGTACCATTCATGTCGAAATTGAGACGTCATCTTCATTTGTGAAGGTGCTGATTAGAGATTCTGGACAAGGCATACCTGATGACGCCCTTCCGTATATCTTTGATCGATTTTATATGGTGGACAAAGCACGAAGCAGCTCGCTTCGAGGTAACGGATTAGGGTTATCCATTGTCATTAAAATTCTGAAATTGCATCAATGTACAATTGATGTCGAGAGTGAAGTAGGAAAAGGTACGCAGTTTATTGTCACGATCCCCAGATCGGTCATTACACCTTAAGGCAAACTGGAATAGAGAGCAGCAATATGGAAATAATCAATCGGTCTCTGTGAATTCAGGGTTCAGATGGTTTCCATATTGCTTTTTTTGATATTTGTCTAGGCGATAGATTTTCATATATAGTTTTGTTTAGCCACGGATCTTTTGATAATATAGAAGAGACGTTATGTGAATCTATGAACTTAATTAAATTTAATCATATAGAGAATGGAGCCATTCAATGAAATATCGCAATATGGAAGATTGTATTAACGATCTGGAGCAGCATGGTCATTTGATTCGGGTCAAAGAAGAGGTTGATCCTCATCTGGAGATGGCAGCGATCCATATGAAAGTGCACGAGGCTAAAGGCCCGGCTTTGTTATTCGAAAATGTAAAAGGCTCGAAGTTCCAGGCCGTATCGAATCTGTTCGGCACGGTGGAACGAAGCAAATTCATGTTCCGTGGTACGCTCGAAGGCGTACAACGGGTGATGGCTGTTCGTGACGATCCCATGAAGGCGCTTAAGACGCCATTTCAGCATGTCCGCACAGGTCTGGCTGCATGGCAAGCTTTGCCGAAACAGAAGTCTATTAGTCTACCCGTGTCTGCTCAAGAGATTCAAATTTCGGACCTGCCGCTAATCAAGCACTGGCCGATGGATGGTGGAGCATTTGTGACGCTACCACAGGTTTATTCGGAAGACCCGGACAAACCAGGAATTATGAATTCAAACTTGGGGATGTACCGGGTTCAACTGGATGGCAATGATTTTGAAATGAACAAGGAAATTGGATTGCACTATCAGATTCATCGCGGAATTGGTATACATCAAGCCAAGGCGGTCAAAAAGGGAGAACCACTGAAAGTCAGCATTTTCATCGGGGGTCCACCGGCACATACACTCTCCGCGGTTATGCCTTTGCCTGAAGGACTCAGTGAGATGACATTTGCCGGCCTGCTCGCAGGACGTCGCTTCCGGTACAGTTACAAGGATGGATATTGCATCAGCAATGATGCCGATTTTGTCATTACGGGTGATATCTACCCAGGCGAGACGAAGCCTGAAGGCCCGTTTGGTGATCACTTGGGATACTACAGTCTGACGCATGAATTCCCGTTAATGCGAGTGCATAAAGTCTATGCCAAACCTAATGCCATCTGGCCGTTTACGGTTGTGGGTCGTCCACCGCAAGAGGATACAGCGTTTGGTGATTTGATACATGAGATTACAGGAGACGCGATCAAACAGGAGATTCCGGGCGTCAAAGAAGTGCATGCAGTCGATGCAGCCGGAGTGCATCCGTTGCTGTTCGCTATTGGTAGTGAACGTTACACGCCTTATCAGGCCGTGAAGCAGCCGACAGAGTTGCTTACGATTGCCAATCGCATTTTGGGTACGGGTCAGCTCAGTTTGGCGAAGTACCTGTTTATTACTGCTGAGGATCAGCAGCCTTTGGACACCCATAAGGAAGTTGAATTCCTGACCTATATCTTGGAGCGCATGGATATGCAACGGGATATTCATTTCTATACGCATACGACGATTGATACACTGGATTACTCGGGTACCGGGCTGAACAGCGGTAGCAAGGTTGTTTTTGCAGCGTATGGCGACAAGGTTCGGGATCTGTGCACGGATGTGCCAGAGTCTTTGAAGAACATTCGCGGTTATGAAAATCCGCAACTCATCATGCCAGGGATTGTTTCGATCCAGACATCGGCCTTCACGAGTTATACGGATACAGCACAGGAGATGAAGGCATTCACATCTCTATTGAAGGAGCAGGGAGGTCTGGACTCATGTCCGATGATCATTCTCTGTGATGACAGTTCGTTCCTGAGTGCTAACCTCAGCAACTTCTTGTGGGCAACGTTTACCCGCAGCAACCCTTCACATGACATGTATGGAGTGAATAGCGGGTATGACCACAAACACTGGGGCTGTGATCAGATTATTATTGATGCGCGCACCAAACCGCACCAGGCACCGCCGCTGATCCCGGATGCTTCGGTGGAGAAGAGTATTGAACGTTTATTTGTTAAAGGAGCAAGTCTGGAATCAATTAAAATCTAATTTTGGGATGTTGTAAGAAGTTCAAACGGAAGTGTTTGGACTTCTTTTGCTTACTCTGATCCAGTCAATAGACACCAAAAAGTGTCTACATGTTCAAAACCGGGACTAATTTGGATTCAGGAGTGAGGATAAAGTCTTATATGTTCGTATTTACCTTCGCGATTAAGGTCGTTTGAACTATGTATGAAATGAAGAATTATAACGATATAAAGAAGTATAGGTATTTTTGTGGACCCGATCCATTGGGTGCTGTTACTATAATGAATTGTTCAGGGGGAATACCGATTTGAGAATCCATATTATGAACCTGCAAGACGGAGACCGTCTGACTGCAGATACATTCAGCGATGCAGGATTACACGTTCTCGGGAAGGGGACTGTAATCAAAAGTGAGGATATCTCCTTGCTCATGCAGCACCGTGTAGATTATGTAGATATTGAATCACGCGAAGAGGAAATTACTGAGGCCGAGTTTTTTGCTGCAGCGGCAAAGCATGCTTCCGGGTCAACCACAAGCACCAAGGAAGAGCCGCCTGAAGAAGAGATGAAGTCCCAATTTATTCAGACAGTACATAATTATCAAAATGCTTTTCTTGAAGCTCTGACCGTTGGCAAGTTCAACGCCACCATGGTGGATGACGCACTGCAACCGATGGTTGAGGGACTGGATGAGCAGAAAGATGTGGTTCATCTCCTGATGATGCTGGAGCGGGATGACGTGAATAACTATACACATTCAATCCAGGTAGGATTGTTGTCCTTCTACCTCGCGAACTGGCTTGGGTATTCTCAGAAGGAAAGTTATCAGATTAGTCGTGGTGGCTATCTGCATGACATCGGAAAGTGCAAAGTATCCCACCGGATCCGTAACAAGACAGAACCGTTGACGGCTGATGAGCAGCTTGAAATGCAACGTCATACGATCTATGGCCATGATATTATCAAAAATTCCATGACGGATGAAGCGACGGCATTGGTTGCCCTGCAGCATCACGAGCGGGAAGATGGTTCCGGTTATCCGATGCAATTGAAAAAAGAAGAGATTCATCCCTACACCCAGATTGTATCTGTAGCCGATATCTATATTGGCATGAGATCCGGGAATCACGGAGGCAGCAATCCGAACCTGATCAACAACCTTAGAGATATCTATGGTATGGGATTTGGTAAATTGAATGAAAAGCCGGTTCAGGCATTAATGCAACATTTGCTTCCTAATTTCATTGGTAAACAGGTTTTACTCAGCAACGGAGAAAAAGGTGTTATTGTCATGAACAATACATCTGATATTTTCAAACCGCTCATCAAAGTAGAGTCTGAGGAATATCGTGATCTCTCCAAAGAGCGTACACTTGCCATTGATGAATTACTTATTTGATCTAAATATTATCTGTATTCCTTACTTATATTGAGAACGGGCCTCCTGCACTAAGACAGGGGACCCGTTTTTTGTTGCATCAACCATGATGTGTTGTTCAAGCAAAAAAGCAGGAGTATACTTTGCAAAGATCATATTTTTCCTATGGGAGCGATTGCCATGATTGAAGTAACAACCGAGATTACGATACATGCCTCGATTGAACGGTGCTTCGACGCTGCCCGGGACATTGATGTACATACTCAGACCGTCTGGAAACATACGAGAGAGCGAGCAGTTGCAGGAGTAACAACAGGAAGAATTGGAGCAGGGGATACAGTTACATTTCAGGCTACTCATTTTAGTGTAAGACAGAAGCTGAAGTCCCGTATTGTGCAGTTTGAACGACCTTTCCTTTTTGTGGATCAGATGGAGAAAGGGGCTTTCAAGAGTATGCGACATGAACATCATTTCAGCGTAATTGGAGATCAGATGACTTTCATGAGAGATACCCTTCGCTTCGAAGCTCCACTTGGATTGCTGGGATGGGCAACCGAACGACTTGTATTGAAGAGATACATGCAGGCATTTCTGGAGAGCCGCAATCGTAAGCTCAAAGAGATGCTTGAACAGCATTCAGATTGATTGGATAAGGGGGAGGTGATTTTTGATGGATAATGAATACTTTGTAGGTTGGGGGACACTTGCCTTGATAAATGCCGGACTGGCTCAGGGAAAAAACAGAAGTGGTCGGAACTGGTTTCTGATTTCCCTGTTGTTTGGTCCGTTAGCAACCCTTTTTATAGTTGTCTGGAATAAGTTGGACTAATTCCGATGCATATAACGATCGATCATCCAGAACAGAAGGGCTGCTGCGCTAACACCAGCACCTAACCAGCAAACAGCTGTCCACCCCGCCCATGCATATACCTGTGTAGAGGCAATCGAGCCGGTCGCACTGCCAATGGAATAAAAGATCATATAAGCTGCGGTCAGGCGACTCTGTGCTTCAGGACGAACTTCGTAGATCAGGGTCTGGTTGGTAACATGTATTGCCTGAACGGCGAGATCGAGAAGGATAACGCCCAGAATCAGGAACCACAGAGATTGATGGACATAACCGATGGGCAGCCAGGACAAGAGTAGAATGACAAGAGAGATACCCGTTGTTTTTTGCCCAAGTCCCCGATCAGCGAGCTTACCTGCACGGGCAGCGGCCAGTGCTCCAGCCGCTCCTGCTAGACCGAATGCACCTATGACCGTATGAGACAGGGACAGTGGAGGGCTACTTAGTGGCAGAACCATGGAAGTCCACAAGATGCTGAAGGCTGTAAAAATGAGCATAGCCAGAACACCGCGTACTCGTAATACAGGCAACTCACGGTACAGTAGCAAGACAGATCTGAGTAATTGGAAGTAACTTTGTTTCATTCGTTGGGGTTGCTGCCTTGGGAGAACAAGAAAAAGGGCAAGAATGCCGAGTAAGGTAAGACTGGCAGAGAAGAGATATACCGATCTCCAGCCGAGCCAATCGTTCAGCGTACCTGCAACAGTTCGTGCAAGTAAAATGCCGATGACGATTCCGCTGGTTACCTGTCCGACAATGCGGCCACGTTCTGAAGGGGCTGCCAAGTATGCAGCAAAGGCAACCAATGTTTGCGTAATGACGGCTAATAAACCAACAACAGCCATCCCCATGAACAACAGGGAACTGGATTGTGCGGTTCCTACGAGAACCAGCGCAAGCACGGATAAGAGCATTTGAATGATGATCAGCTTGCGGCGGTTCAAGAGGTCACCAAGTGGAACGAGAAGAAACAGCCCCAGGGCATAACATATTTGAGTTACTGTGATGACAATCCCTATGGAGGATGGAGAGATACCGAATTCCTGGGCAATGGAGTCCAGCAAAGGCTGAGCATAATAGATATTGGCCACCGCGAGTCCGCTGCACACGGCAAAGAGTAGAGCGACTAAACTTGACATGGCGGGACGATCTTTGTTGGATAACTGTGCATCTGAAGAAGGAGTTTGCATAAATGGATTTCACCTTTCTATTTTGTACCGATTGGTATGATATGATTCCGCATAACCATACTTTAATTCTGGGAATTCTGTCAACAGAGAAGTGGGTGAAGAGTTAAAAAATTATTTAATTACACTGTGTGTCTGAAAATACTTACTTCTGTGTTAATTAGCTTTGACTTCTTACTTGGGATGAGATTACAATATAATAAATACTGATCGATACATAAAGAGGTGGATTGTATGGTTAGACAACGGGAATTTGATACGGATAAAGCACTTGATGCAGCGATGCACACATTTTGGGATAAGGGGTTCGAAGCTGCATCTTTGAGTGATTTGACGACTGCAATGGGCATTCAACGTCCCAGTCTGTATGCAGCCTTTGGGGATAAAAAGGAATTATTCGAAACAGCGCTGCGACGGTATACCACTCAGCATGCGGCTCAAATCAGAGCCAGACTTCAACAGGGCAGCTCTGTGCGAGAAGCCTTTCGTGGACTGTTTGAACATATTGGAGCAGAGGGAAGTGTAACCGAGCCCAGTCACGGCTGTTTTTGTATTAATACGATGGTTGAACTGGCTCCGCATGATCCCAAATTCGCTGTCCTTACACGAGAGCATCAGATGTATCTGGGTGTTCTTTTCAAGGAAACGATAGAACGAGGGCAACAGAGTGGGGAGTTGTCTACTGACATGAACGCGAGTGCGGTCGCACAGTCTCTGGTTGTATCCATGATTGGATTAACTGTATTGATGAAATCGGGGCCAGAGCGCTTGTTTGTAGAGCAGAGCATTCAGGTTACGTTGTCTTTGCTGAATTAATAGGGGAATGATCCTGTTTAAAGTGATGCAGAGTATTTCAATATAGGAGGGTTTTAGAAGTCGCTTCCCTGCGCTATCTATGTCTGATGGCATTGGGCAGATTAAGCCGAAGTTGCTACAATATAGATAAGAATGGAGCAGATATAGGAGGAGATCGGAAATGGATACGAAGTTGCGCTGTGCCGTTTTGGATGATTATCAGAACGTCGCGCTGACGTCAGCGGACTGGAGTCCGTTGATGGATCGGGTAGAGATTCAGACATTCAATAACTATATGGGCTCGGAAGAGAAAGTCATTCAGGAATTGCAGGATTTCGATATGGTGGTCCTCATGCGGGAACGTACACCGTTTCCGGAAAAGGTCATTTCTCAGCTTCCCCGGCTAAAACTGCTGATTACAAGTGGTATGCGCAATGCGTCCATAGACCTCAGGGCTGCAGAGCAGCACGGGGTCATTGTGTGTGGAACGGAGGGAAGCTCCAATCCGCCAACAGAACTTACCTGGGTTCTTATACTGGGACTGTCCAGACAACTGGTTACGGAAAATAATGCACTTCGCTCCAATCGAAACTGGCAGAGCACTGTAGGCTTGGATCTGCATGGAAGAACACTTGGATTACTCGGTTTGGGGAAAATAGGTACTCGTATGGCTGAGATCGCACAAGCATTTGGCATGAATGTGATAGCCTGGAGCGAGAATCTGACACCAGAAAAAGCCGAAAAGCATGGTGTGATCTGGTCTGAGACCAAGGAGCAACTCCTTGCACAGAGCGACATCGTATCCATTCATCTGGTATTAAGTGATCGTACGCGGAATCTGATCGGACAAGCTGAATTTCAACATATGAAATCCAGTGCGCTATTCATCAATACGTCGCGAGCGGGCATTGTCGATCAGGAAGCTATGGTGGAGGCATTGCAGAGTGGTGTGATTGCTGGCGCAGGTCTGGATGTATATGAGCAGGAACCGCTACCGGTTAACCATGTGATGCGAACATTGCCCAACGTCCTGGCAACACCGCATCTGGGTTATGTGACTCGTGGCAATTATGAGATCTATTATAATCATACCGTAGAAAATATAGAGATGTTTCTGAAGGGAACACCGATCAGGCAACTGCTCCCTTAGATAAACGTGTGCTGAATAACGACTCACCTATAATTGATATGAACTCAACAATAAATAAGGTGTTGCCAGGAAATGATTATCCCTGAGCAACACCTTTTTTGTGCATCCGTGTAGCAGAAGAACTGAAGGGAAGGGATAGTCATAGCCGTAAAGTATTCCATCCACTCACCAAGTTTACGTGTACGGTCCATGCGAAGACGAACGAAACGTGGTAACGCTTGATTCACGAACAATTAAGCGCGGTTCAAATTGAATGTGTTCGTAATCGCTCGTGCTCATTTCCCGAATTCGTTTTAACAACAGCTCAGTAGCGAGCCTGGCGACTTCTTCCCCCATGATGGATACAGAACTAATCTGTGGAGACGAGACAGTGGTCCATTGATTATTATCCACGCCTACCACAGCCACATCTTCGGGTACACGAACCCCTAACTCCTTGAAGCGATTAACCAATCCGATGGCGACCATGTCATTAATGGCATAGACTGCATCTGGCATATGCGTAAGTCCGTAGAAATAATCTGCAGCATTGGCACCGGTATTCAAGGAAAAGTCCTCACCGAAGTAAACGAGCGAGATGTCAACGTGGCCTACGGCTTGCTCATACGCACGGAAGCGTTCTTCAATAATGTCCTTCGGTGCTCCGGCATATGCGATTCGAGTCCGGCCGATTTTGAACAGATGTTCCATCACCAATTTGCCTTCAGGTTGAGACAGAGAGACGATATCTGCCTTCATACCCGGTTCCAGTTTCTTGCCGTAATTAATCATGGAGATGGGAAGAGGAGCTTTATCAATCAGCCCGGGCAATGTTTTGGGATACGCCAGGGGCATGAAGATCAGTCCATCCACATGCAGTTTTTTCACATTACGAATGGTTTCCAGCTCAGTTCGAGCATTGCCGGCCGTATTGATCTGCACAACATGGTATCCATGCTGCTTCGCGGTTTGCTCCACTGACCAGGAGATTTCCGGAATGATGGCGTTACGTATGTCGGGTACAACGAGTGCGATCTGGTGCGTTTGCCGAATTTTCAGACTCTGAGCGGAGGTATTGGGTACAAACCCCAGTTCTTCAATAGCCTGCATCACCTTATCTCGCGTTTTACTGCTGATGCCTTCTGAATTATTAATGGCCCGGGATACGGTAGCGATGCCCACGCCAGCACGTTCGGCCACGTCCTTGATCGTAAGTTTCTGATCTTTACTCAATGTATGGTTACCTCACTTAATCGGAAACGATTCCGGTTTTTTGGGATATGTATGAATTCGCTGACAAATATATAACTTGATTATAACATTTGAGCAATGAAGTATCTCGCGTAAGGAGCAGATTCATGTTGGGGCCTATTGAGTTAAACATTAGTATTCTATATTAAGTTCGATATGATCACGATTTAGACATATTAATGGGGAAATATGTTTGACAGCGTATCTCAAATGTGACATATTTAATTTACGGAAACGTTTCCGATTGTATCAAAACTTATGATCTGGGAGATGAAACAAATGAAAGCATTACGCTGGCATGGAGTCAAAGATTTACGTCTCGAAAACATTAATGAACCTCATCCTGAAGAAGGTAAGGTCAAAATAAAAGTGGAATGGTGCGGAATCTGCGGCAGTGATTTGCACGAGTACACAGCAGGTCCAATCTTCATTCCGGCTCAAGCACCACATCCGCTAACAGGGGAGAAAGCACCTATAGTTATGGGGCATGAATTCTCAGGACAGGTGGTTGAAGTAGGGGAAGGCGTTACACGTTTCAAGGCAGGCGATCGTGTTGTGGTAGAACCAATCTATGCATGTGGACACTGCGAAGCTTGTAAACAGGGCAGATACAATCTGTGCGATCAGATGGGTTTCCTTGGACTCGCTGGAGGCGGAGGAGGGTTCTCCGAGTATGTAACTGCTGAAGAAAAAATGGTACATGCCATTCCTGATTCAATCTCGTATGAGCAAGGTGCGTTGGTTGAACCCTCAGCTGTAGCACTTCACGCTGTGCGCCAAAGCAAACTGAAAGTGGGAGATACGGCTGCTGTGTTTGGCGCAGGCCCAATCGGACTACTGGTCATTGAAGCGCTTAAAGCTTCGGGAGCGTCGGATATTTATGTGGTGGAGTTGTCGGATGAACGAAAAGCAAAAGCCGAAGAACTTGGTGCGATTGTGATTGATCCAATGCAGTTTAATGTAGTGGAAGAGATCCATCAACGTACTCAAGGCGGCGTTAACGTAGCCTATGAAGTAACCGGTGTTCCCCGTGTTCTGCAACAAGCCATTGATTCGACACGTATTGGCGGAGAGTTGATGATCGTCAGTATTTTTGAACAGGAAGCGCCGATCCACCCGAACTCGATTGTCATGAAAGAACGTACGGTTAATGGCATTATTGGTTATCGCGACGTTTTCCCGGCGGTTATTAGTTTGATGGATAAAGGTTTCTTCCCGGCAGACAAGCTGGTGACCAAACGAATTTCGTTGGATGAAGTGGTAGAGCATGGATTTGAAGCACTATTGAAAGAGAAAAATCAGGTTAAGATTCTGGTGAAAGCAGAATAGAATTCACAGGCAATAAGAACGAGTAGACAACACATCAAGTGATGTATTGTCTACTTTTTTTGTGTAAATAGGGCGGAATTTGTTGCATGTACAGGTGGTTTTACATAGTATGGAAAGATACAATTTGTATCATTTTGGTGTGAAAGTAATGATCATGAAAAAATGAAGGAGGAAGCGGACATGCAGAGACATACGAAATGGACAGCCGTCATTTTGACCATTGTCGCAGGAATGAGCTGGATGCTTATGGGGAACTCCAAGCCGAAAAATACTCCGTCAACGAGTCAACCCCCTGTGACTGAACGTGGGCTTGCCAAGGTGTCGAATGAACCGATCAGTTCAGCAGATGTAACATCGAAGATCGAACTGCTAGGCAGACCTTTTACCAAAACACCATATGCTAATAACGTCTGGGACATGCAACTGTACAACGGCAAAATATATTTGGGCCACGGGAATAGCAGTAATCTGGGCGTAGCGCCGAATTCAGGTCCTATTCCAGTCATTTATTATGATACAGCGAATGCGAAATTCAAGAACCAGTCAGTGACTAACAGCAACCCGGGCATCTTGCCATCGACGAAGATGTATGTGGATGAGGAACAGATTGATATCTACAGAGTACTAAACGACAAGTTATATATTCCTGGCAATGATTCTGATAGTGAACAGTGGGAATTGGGCAACTTCTATCGTCTGGATGGAGAGGTGTGGGCCAAATATCGCAATCTGCCGCTGGGTGTACACGTATACGATTTGGCATCTTATCAGGGCAAGATGTTTGCCGCGCTGGGTACGGATTCCAAACCAACGATATTAATCTCTCATAATGAAGGTGAAACTTGGCAGAAATATGCGACCATTAATACCTTCGGCTTACGGGCTTATACAATGTTCCAACTCAATGGGAAATTATATGCCTCTGGCATGATGTACCCAGCCAATAAATTATGGAATGACAAAACCAATATCCTGGAGATTAACGAAAAGCTTGAGAAACGGGATGTTGTCATCTATGGTAGCAAAATGCTGCCAGGACTCACTTATCAAACGGGTACGATTCCTTATAATAAAATAGGTAAAAATGTTAACTTTAATAACAAGTTGCTCTATATAGCGGGAGGCGTGTTCAATGATGGACAGCTGCTGCCCAAATCCTTAAATGTCATGACCGACATAAATCAGGCAAGGCGAGTTAAACTGCCAGATGCCAAGGCTCTTCCTACGGATGTGTTGCTACGGGACGGCAAGGTGTATGTACTCACGTACACACGTCAAAGTGCCAATCTGTACATTAACCGGGTCTACCAATCAACGGATCTGACAACATGGAATGAGATTCTGCGCTTCAATCAAGATACGTATGCTAAGTCATTCGAAGAGAATGAAGGTGACTTCTACTTTGGTCTCGGTACAGACCCTGATGTCCTGTCTACTTCGTCAGGAAAATTACTTCGAGTGAACCGCAGTGATATCCCGATAAATGCTAATTAAATTGGAAGGAAGATTATGGATTATATACTATGCCACATCCACATTATTGGTGACCGGGAGAACACCTGAAGATGTAGTAGAGTGCGGGGAAGACTGCTTCGGCAGTGTGCTCAAACAGAGACTGTCACAAGGTAGCTCTCTTTTTTGTCTATAAAATTAGTTTGAACGCCCAACTTCAAAAATTTGAAAATAAAATTAAGAAGCTATAAAATAGATAGAGAAATAACGTTAACCAGACAACTGGATTACACCTGTTACTTTATACAAAAGCGTGTCGCATTTCGTGTAAATGCGGAGTTTCATACTTCCAATTGCAAAGGAGCAATATACCATGAACGTACCTTCAGCATTATTTAAACCCTTCACCTCGGACAAGCTGACATTGTCTAACCGAATCGTTATGGCACCCATGACACGTGGATTCTCACCGGAGGGCGTACCTGGACCAGAAGTTGTGGAATATTATCGCCGCAGAGCAGCAGGTGGAGTTGGACTTATCATTACGGAAGGTACAGGCATTAATCATCCGTCTTCGGTTAGCGGGGAGAGTATTCCATTGTTCCATGGTGAAGATTCTCTGCAAGGATGGGCTAACGTAGTGAAAGCAGTACATGAAGCGGGTGGCAAAATCATGCCACAATTGTGGCATGTGGGTACAGCGCGTCGTTCCGGCGACTTGCCTAATGCAGAAGCTGAGCCAGTAAGTCCGTCAGGCGTTAGCATGGCAGGTGAACCATCACGTGAATCATTAACGGAAGATGAGATTCAAGGTCTTGTTCAGGCATTTGCCCAAGCGGCAGCAGATGCACAGCGAATCGGATTTGATGGAATTGAGCTGCACGGAGCCCATGGCTATCTGATTGACCAATTCTTCTGGGAACAGACGAATCGACGGACGGACAAGTATGGTGGTGATTTGGTACGGCGAACCCAATTTGCAGTTGAAGTGATTGAAGCTTGCCGTGCGGCGGTTGGTCCTGATTTCCCAATTGTGCTCCGGTTCTCCCAATGGAAGATGGGGAATTATGAGGCACGTCTGGTGGAGACGCCAGAACAATTGGAGCAATTCTTGGCGCCACTCAGTGCTGCTGGCGTGGATATATTCCATTGCTCTACACGCCGGTTCTGGTTACCGGAATTCGAAGGTTCCGAGCTGAACCTTGCGGGTTGGACGCAAAAAATAACGGGTAAACCAGCTATTTCGGTTGGATCGGTAGGTCTTGAAGCTGAATTTGTGGATAGAGCAACCGAGAACCAGGGAACAGGGGATGCCCATCTGGATCTATTGAATGAGAAGCTGGAGAATAATGAATTTGACTTGATTGCTTTGGGCCGCGTTCTGCTCAGTGATCCGGAATGGCCTGCCAAAGTTCGTGAAGGTCGTTCATCCGAAATCATTCCGTTTACAACTGAAGTGTTGCAAACACTCCGTTAATAGAAGGTTAAGAACGTTTGGCGAAAGATGACCCAACCCTGAACGGCAACAATTTACAACGAAAGATGAAACAAAAACGAACAAATGAGCCGCCTTTGGGCGGCTTTTCGATCTACCTATACTAATAATTTCAACATATGAAAAATTCACAACAGAAAAAATATTTCGTGCACCGTTACTCCTTAACATCGCCCCCATACATCGCACACGCGCTTAGTCACAACCCCATTAGGCTCCACATCTCAGGTCCCAAAGCAACCATTTTTTTCGCTGTAACTAAATCTGCACTACGGTTTAATTTCATACATGATTCATTTTGAAAATCCATCACCTTATGATAAGGTTATGCCTGAACCCATGGGTTGCCGAGACGACATTACATAAGGAGGATGAATATCCTTGTACGACTATAGGGACAACTCGAACAATAAACGGAGAGTACCACTGCAGATGCTGTGTATTCTACTGGGAATCGTGCTGCTTTTATCCGCATGCGGCCAAGCTCAGAAACCTTCCTCCGCAACGGATTCGAACACCGGCTCTAATACAGGGCAATCATCTTCATCGCCGGAGCAGAATACCGCTCCACCGCAGGAAGAAGTACCAGAAGAAGTCGATCCGGTGCAGGAGCAGCTCAGTTCATTAACGTTAGAAGAGAAGATTGGACAGATGATACTGGCCGGTGTTCAAGGGACAACGCTGGACGATCAGGCCAAACAGATGATTACAGATCAAAAGGTAGGCGGCATTATTTTCTATGCCAACAATGTAACGACACTTGAGGGAACAGCCAAGTTTGTGCAATCCATCAAGGAAGCGAATCAGTCGAACCCGGTACCGATCTTCATGAGCGTAGATCAGGAGGGCGGTAAAGTCAGTCGTATGCCCGAGACGGTAGAGTCCATTCCTTCCAATGGGAAGGTAGGGCGGACGAAAGATAGCGCGCTTGCTGAAACGATGGGGGAATTGCTGGCCAGACAAGTTCAGCTTGTGGGTTTTAATGTGGACTTTGCTCCCGTGCTGGATGTGAACAGTAACCCGAAGAACCCGGTCATTGGAGATCGTTCATTCGGCAGCTCGGCAGAACTGGTGTCACGTATGGGGATTGCTGAGATGAAAGGTCTGCGAAGTGAAGGCATTATTCCGGTAGTGAAACATTTTCCGGGTCATGGTGATACGTCCGTGGATTCCCATCTCGATCTGCCTGTCGTGAATAAAACAGAAAAAGAACTGGCCGAGCTTGAATGGATTCCATTCCAGGCCGCAGTGAAAGAGCAAGTGGAGGCCGTCATGGTTGCACACATTTTGTTCCCGAAGCTGGATCCGGATCATCCGGCCTCCTTATCCGATGTCATTATAGGTGAACATCTGCGCGGAAAATTCAAGTATGACGGTGTGGTCATCACAGATGACCTGAGTATGGGAGCAATCGCGAAGAACTTCAAGCTTGACCAAGCAGCCCTAGCAACTGTTAAAGCAGGAAGTGACATTCTGTTGGTCGCTCACAGTTATGAGAGTGCCAAGACGATTTTTGATACACTCATGAGTGCAGTAAAGTCAGGTGAGATCTCTGAGTCTCGAATCGATGAAAGTGTATATCGCATCCTGACATTGAAGCAACAATACAAGTTGTCGGATGATCAGACAGCTTCCGGAGACCTGAAGCAATTGAACGCAGATATTGTGGATTGGCGTAAGCAAATCGATGCTCGATAATAAATCCTGTGATATGATTTTGGCAGAGGTGAGATCCAACAATGTATACCATTATGATTATAGAGGACGATCCCAAGATTGCGGGATTATTAAAATCTCATATTGAGCGTTATGGAGACAGGGCCGTATTGGTCGAGGATTTTGAGATGATTGTACAGCAGTTTGAGCAGGTACAGCCGCATGTGGTGCTGCTGGATATCAACTTGCCCAGCTACGATGGTTTCTATTGGTGTCGCCAGATTCGTACTCTGTCTACATGCCCGATTCTGTTTATCTCCGCGCGGAGTGGAAAGATGGATCAGGTCATGGCTCTGGAGAATGGGGCGGATGATTATATCACGAAGCCATTTGAGCATGAGATTGTTATAGCCAAAATTCGTAGTCAGCTGCGTAGGGTATATGGGGATTACGCTGCACGTGACGAAGAACGCAAGGTGGAACTGGACGGCTTGGTCGTGTACTTGGAAAGACTGGAGATTCAGCTCGGTGATCGCAAAGTGCAGCTGACGAAGAAGGAAACCATTCTGCTGGAAACGTTACTGCGCCGCAGTCCCAAGCTGGTGAGCAGAGAGACAATCTTGGAGAAGCTGTGGGATGACTCTTTTGTGGATGACAACACACTCAGCGTTAACGTTACTCGGGTGCGTAAGCGATTAGCCGAGCTTGGCATTACGGATGCACTGGAAACGGTCAGAGGTTCGGGTTATCGACTGAACAATAACTGGAAAGCCTCTTCTCCATCATGAGATTGTTTATACGAGAACATCTCGCTTTAACTTGCTGGGTTGTTGCCATCTTGTTCACCGTTATTGCGGTGTTCTGGTATGACGGTTACAACGATTGGATCACGGCTGGTTATGCCGTAGCATTGGGATTATTTTTGTACGTTGGATATTTGGTGTATCGTTATTATTCACATCGTTCTTTTTATGACCGGATGTCACGATCGATGGATTCGCTGAAGGAGTTTGTACCATTGAACGAAACAAGTCCTTTATCACTGGCGCTGGAGAAGCTGCTGGATTCACAATACGGACAGTATCATGCTCATCTGCATCGGCTGGAACAGCGGCAGCAAGAATATCTGACGTTCATGAATCAGTGGGTACATCAGATGAAGACACCGTTGTCCGTCATTGAGTTGACCGTGGAAGATCAGGAGGATGACGATCCTCGGCTCATAAGCATTCGGGAGGAAGCGGACCAGATGAGACGAGGGTTGGAGACTGTGCTGTATGTGGCTCGCTTAGATACCTTCGAACAGGATTTTAGTGTTGAACCTGTGATACTGAAGACCGCTGGGGAAGAGGCGATCCATGAGCTGAAGCGATTCTTCATCCGCAATCACGTCTATCCAGAGATGCATATAGAACCTTCCCTGGTTGTGCAATCCGATGCCAAGTGGCTTCGTTTCGTCCTGGTGCAGTTACTGTCCAATGCAATCAAGTACTCCGCGGGCAGCGGGCAAAAGATCCATATGCGTGCGTATGAAGCGGAACGCTCCATCATGCTGGAAGTGCAGGATCAAGGTATCGGGATTCCGAAGTCTGATCTGAATCGGGTATTCCAGCCTTTCTTCACCGGGGAGAACGGGCGGCATTTCAAGGAGTCCACAGGCATGGGGCTGTATATTGCAAAAGAAGTGCTGACGCGAATGAATCATCGGATCGATCTTGAATCCGTGTACGGTGAAGGTACGACCGTCCGAATTACATTCAATGCCTGAGAGGCAGGTTGAAGATAAGATTGGGACGTGAGTTGTGTATTTTTGTTGAAGAAGTGTCAGTGGAGTATGAATTACAGTGTAAGTGTGAGTATAGACGTCTATTGCCTGGCCGGGGCGAAGGCGTCTTTTTGATTTCCATGATGCAACCTTACAACATTGTCATGTTGATGAAAGGTTAAACCATAGGAGAACGGCCGAAAGTTCGATAGACTGTAGTCAGAAGATCACAGGAAAGGCCACGCGCATACGCATGCACACAGCATGAATGTAACTTAATTTTGAATTCATACATCACTAAGGAGTTGTAACCATGGAGATTTGTTCTGTGAAACAGATCAGTAAAATCTATAAAGGCATCGTATCTTATGAAGCGTTATCAGGTATTGACCTCAGTATTCAGGAAGGTGAGTTTGTTGGCATCATGGGACCATCGGGTAGTGGCAAAACAACGCTGCTGAACATGATCTCAACCATTGATCATCCAACATCAGGAGAACTGCGGATTGCAGGGAAGAATCCGTTTGAATTGAATCAGGACGAACTTGCGCTGTTCCGGCGCAAAGAGCTTGGTTTCGTTTTTCAATCGTTCAATCTGTTAAATACACTGACAGTCAAGGAAAACATTGTGCTGCCACTGACTCTTGACGGTGTTTCGTTAGCAGAGATGAACACACGTGTTGAACAACTGGCAAGCAAGCTCGGGATCGAGAGTATTCTGAACAAACGGACATATGAGATCTCAGGTGGACAGGCACAGCGTACGGCCATTGCCAGAGCGCTCATCCATTCCCCGAAGCTGATTCTGGCCGATGAGCCAACAGGCAACCTGGATTCGAAGGCGGCAAGAGATGTGATGGAGATTCTCGAAACCCGCAATCAGGAGGATCAGGCTACGATGCTATTGGTCACCCATGATGCAGTAGCCGCAAGTTATTGCAGTCGGGTTGTCTTTATCAAGGATGGCAAACTGTACAATGAAATTCACTACGGCGATAATCGTGCAGCCTTTTACCAGAAGATTATTAATGTATTATCCCTAATGGGAGGGTCAGGACATGAATTTTCGCCAGTTCGCCATTAATAACGTTGTTCGCAACAAACGAATATATCTGGCTCATTTTCTGAGCAGTACATTTTCCGTTATGATCTTTTTTACTTACGCATTGCTCCTGTTCCATCCTGATCTGAAAGCGGGGTTAAAGGGATCAAGTGGTACGGTTACGTTGCTTGCAAATCAGGGGTTTATGATTGCAGAGATCATTATATTCATCTTTTCATTCCTGTTCCTGCTTTATTCCGTTGGTTCATTTCTGAAGACGCGCAAGAAAGAATTTGGTA
The DNA here is from genome assembly GCF_058313655.1 of Paenibacillus sp. Negev47. Taxonomy (NCBI): domain Bacteria; kingdom Bacillati; phylum Bacillota; class Bacilli; order Caryophanales; family Paenibacillaceae; genus Paenibacillus; species Paenibacillus sp. Negev47. Next base: position 3,991,283 of record NZ_CM177754.1, on the reverse strand, counting down.
TTTTCCTGATCATTGGCATGACACGTAAACAGATGAACAGGCTTCTATTTATGGAGAACATGTGTATCGGATTAGCTTCCATTGTTACCGGTATCGGACTCGGAATTATTTTCGGCAAATTGATCCTGCTGATCTGTGGCTCCATGCTGGCTGTCGAGAACAGCCTTCGATTCTATTTTCCACTAAAAGGCATTGCCCTGACGGCTGGTGCATTTCTGCTCCTGTTTGTTGTTATCGCGATGTCATCATCCTTGCTCATCCGCAAAGGAACTCTCATTGACCTTGTGAAATCAGAGGAAAAACCAAAACCGGAACCCAAAGCATCACGTCTGCTCGCCTTGTTATCCGTATTGTTAATTGGCGGGGGCTATGCAGGAGTATTCACTTTTGTATGGATAAGCTTCTCGTTTCCGTTATTACTCGCAAGTGTCGTGGTCGTTATTGCAGGTACGTACTTTCTGTTCACGCAGCTCAGTGTATACATCATTCGGGCACTCAAAAGAAATCCAAGGTTGTTTTTCCGTAAAACCAATCTGCTCTTCCTATCTGAACTTACCTATCGAATGAAAGATAACGCGATCATGTTTTTCATGGTAAGTATCATCTCGGCTTCCTCATTTACGGGAATTGGCACCATGCTCGCGATTGCTGACCCGGGGTTGTCGTCCATGTCGAATCCGTATGCATTCACGTACATGAATTCGTGGGATACTCCCGAGTCAGAGCGACATATTCGGCAGATTGAAGAAACGTTGATTGATCATGAAGTTCCCTACGTGAAGGGCAGTTATGCTCCTATATATGAAAATAACAATGGAAATATTATCAAGCTAAGTGATTATAACCGTCTGGCGAAGGCACTTGGGTATGAAGAACGTACATTGAAACAGGTCGATGAGTCATTTATGACACCAAGCAATTTGGCGGTTCGTAAGAAGTACCGTGATCAGGCCGAACAAGGATTCTCAGGGACGGAGGGCAATCTGGAGATTGATAATCGGTCGGAACAGATTCGGCTAGTGACACCTGGTACCGATATTGTGATTCCTTTTCAAAATGAAATTAATCTCTACGTCGTAACCGACGAATTGTTTGATAAGTTGAGACCAGCGTATAACCAGGAAGTGGGGATGCCTGAAGATTTCTATTCCAACCGTACGACTCAATTTGTGGTAAAAGATTGGATGAGTACACGCAGCTTCGCTCCTGAACTAATAGCATCCATTCAAAAGGATCAATCCGATCGAGGTTATTCCGAGATCAGCGCGCTTGTGGTGGACTGGCTTAATTCCAAACAAACGAACGGGATCATTCTGATCTTGAGCGGTCTGATTGGCATTGTTTTCTTCACCTTTGCAGCAAGTTTCACGTATTTCAGACTCTACGCAGATCTGGAACGGGATGAAGCGCAGTATCGCATGATTGGCAAAATGGGACTGAGTCGTCCCGAACTCCGCAAGATCGTAACAAGGCAGCTATTGCTTATGTTCTTCCTACCGATTCTGGTTGCGGTCATCCACAGTTCGGTTGCCTTTGTAGCGTTGCAACAACTGGTTGATTTCTCGGTCTTTGGATACAGCCTGCGTATCTTCATGGTGTTTGCTTCCATGCAGATCTTGTATTTTGCACTCGTGCGCTGGCGGTATCTGCGTCATATGTATTCCAAGTTAGTCTAAAAAACGCATGACCCAACAGACACTGGACTTCTAGTTCGGTGTCTGTTGACTTTTCTAGCCAAGGCACAGTACTATTTTGTTAGATACATAATGTATCATTACATAGTTTCTTAAGCAGTTAGAAGGATGGAGTTACAGAAATGTCAGGCCGGTGCCTGAGAGGGAGGACATATCATGAGTATCACGATGTCTCGTGGACAAGCTTACATTCAACGTTTGAATGATGAGCGGAATGTATGGCTGGACGGAGAGCGTATCCAGGTAACCCGACATCAGGCCTTTCAGGGAACACTTCAAACCATAGAAGGATTGTTCAACCTGGTGGATGATCAGGAGACAAGAGAAATCGTGGCCTACTGGGACGAACAGACGGGGAGTTACGTGCATCGCTCCTTTCTTGTGCCTCGTTCAGTTCTTGACGTGAACAGCAGGGCGGATGCTTTTCGGCTATGGGCCGATCGGACGTATGGGGTGATGAGCCGATTGTCTGATTATGCCCGATCCCGCCTGACAGGTTGGTACGCAACACGACATGAGATGACAGCACATGACCCGGCATTTGCAGGTAAAATATCCGCTTATTTTGAACAAGCCAAACGAAAAGATGCATTCCTGACAATTGTCCAGCGAGACCCGCAGATTAATCGTTCCTTGCCTGTTGGTGAAGATGAGGATGCCATGCTGCGGATTGTCAAAAGTAATGCGGAGGGCGTCGTGGTCCGCGGGGCCAAGATGGTGGCAACAGCAGCGCCTTATGCGGATGATATCATCGCTTATCCCGTTCAACGAATTCCGGGCCATCGACCAGAGTTGGCCCATATGCTGATTGTAGCCGCGGACAGTCCGGGCTTGCACATGATGTGTCGGGAATCTTTTGCCGCCAAAGATTCGGATCACTCTCATCCACTCAGTGCGCAGTATGATGAGATGGATGCCGTTTTATTTTTTGACGATGTATTCGTGCCCTGGGAACGTGTATTACTGCACAATAACCCCGAAGCCGTATGGCAGATTCGCTGTAATACAACTTCGGCCAGTCTGGCCTATCATCAGAGCGCCATTCGATTACACTCGAAACTGGAGTTCGTCACAGCCGTCACCACTGCCATTGCCAAGGAGATTGGGGTGGACTCTTTCCTGAATGTGCAGGAACAACTCGGAGAGATGATCAGTCAGATGCAAACCATCGAGGGACTGATTATTGCTGCTGAAGCGCAGTCCAAACCAGATACATTCGGCAACTGGCTGCCGGAATTCAAGTATATTGAAACCGCACGTAATCTGGGCAATCGCTATTACCCCCGCGCGGTGGAGATTTTGAAGACGATTGCTGCGGGTGGTCTGATTCAGATTCCTTCAAGTACGTTTGAGATGAATGAAACGATGGGCTCCATGATGGGCAAATATCTTGGGGGTGTGACGTTACAAGCCCCTGAGAAGATTCGACTCTTCCAACTGGCATGGGAGCTGACAGGAAGTCCACTCGGAGCAAGGCATGATCTATATGAACGTTTCTACGCGGGTGATCCTGTGCGTAACCGGGCGAGTCAATATATGCAGTACGACAAGGAACGATTAATGGGCAAAGTTGAACCGTGGCTTCGTGCGGGTAAGAAATAATGTAATACGAATGACCCGGATGAAGAATGAAAAGCCTGAATGAAGAAGGAAAGTCCTGATATGGTTAAAGCCTTGGCCTGCGCCAGGGCTCTATTTCTATTTATTTAGATTATCTTTAGAAATGATTTAGGTTGAATTAAGAGACGTAGTATATAGTAATAATGTAGAGATAGGCATAGAGTATAGGAAATGAGAGGAATAACATGAGATACACCGTATTAATTGCAGATGACGAACCAGAGATTGTGGAACTGCTTCAGCTCTATCTGGAGAAGGACTATACCATTAAGACTGCGGTGAATGGAGCCGAAGCGCTGCAAACCATACGTTCAACACAGATCGATCTGGTCATACTGGACATCATGATGCCTGTAATGGATGGATTGCAGTTAATCAAACAGATCAGGGCCACACATCACATGCCTGTTCTGTTCTTATCTGCCAAAAGTCAGGATCACGATAAAATCCTTGGACTCGGACTCGGTGCAGATGATTATATAGCGAAGCCATTTAACCCGCTTGAGATTGTCGCCAGGGTAGAGGCGTTGCTCAGAAGAGTTAATCATTTTGATGCAACAGAAATCCCTGCAGCGAAAGAACAGAATCTGGTATTAGGCGATCTGACGCTGGATCGATCCCAATGTATCCTTTTTCGTTCAGGAAGTCCTGTAACATTAACTTCTACGGAGTATAAAATTATGGAATTGTTGCTCGATCAACCTGGCCGAGTGTTCACCCGTAAAAAAATATACGAAGCGGTCTGGGGCGACTATTATGCGCACGAGGACAGCACCATCATGGTACATATCAGCAACATTCGGGAGAAGATCGAGCGTGACTCCAGACAACCGGAATATCTCAAAACGATAAGGGGACTGGGATACAAAATTGAAGCGCCCATGGAAAGCTAGAGAAAAGCGACTGTTGCAGACATCCCTGACACTGGACTTCTTGCTGTTCAACTTCTTTTTGCTGTTACTGGTACTGATCGTGTACCTTATGGTATCTCTGGATGTCGTGGATTTCCGCATATCGGATCAAGTGGTTGATCCGGATCTGAATGTCGAAGCCCATGTATATGTGGCAGAGCTGGAGAACGAATTTTACTCCGGTGGAGGTTCGGTGTCGCAAGACGAAGACACAGAGATCCAACGTCTCAAGGACAGTGGAGGATGGATTGAGATTCTGGATGCGAATCGCAACGTCATTCATCATGTGGGAGACAAGCAAGATGCGTTCACCCAATACAGTGAAGCCGATCTGTATGCTGGATTGGAAAATCGAAGCGACCAGCCGTACTATTACTCCATTACTCCGTTTTCGACAGAAAGAGCGGCAGCGTATGTGTTGCTCAAGATCCCACGTGATCTGGTCAGCGTAAGAATTAATGATAACCAGTTGATAACCAATCTGAAGCACCCGTTATCTTTTTACATTATGATTGGCATCGGTTTAGTGTTGTCATTAATCTTCGTATATAGCTATTGGGTCGCACGGAGAATCAAAAAGCCGCTCAGTATTCTGTCCTCGGGTCTTACGCAGATGATCCAGGGAAATTATAGTACACGGATGTCAATCTCGGCCGAGAGAGAATTTGTCCAGATTGGTGAGACCTTTAACTACATGGCGGATGTCATTGAGAACACCTCTGCGGAGAAACGTTACGCCGAGGAGAGCAAACAGCGGCTGATCGTAGATCTGTCCCATGATCTGAAGACACCTATAACATCCATACAGGGATATGCACAGGCTTTGGTGGAAGGACGTGGGGAAGACAAGGACAGGCAACAAAGGTACCTGGGATACATCTATAACAAGTCCGTTCAAGTTGCACGCATGATACAAAATATGCTGGAGCTGCTTAAGGTGGATTCACCCGATTTCCGCATGCAGATTGAGAGAAGAGAAATTGGAGAATTCGTGCGCGAGATTATGGCAGATACCTATGGGGAGATTGAGCAGAAACAGTTTGTCCTTCATGTCCTTGTTCCGGATCAGGAGATCTACGCGAGGTATGATCCGGAGCTGCTATCCAGAGTCATTCAGAATCTGATTACCAATGCCCTATCTTACAATCCACTCGGGACAGAACTGCGTGTGGAACTCATTCCGCTGGATACCCATGTGGTGATTGAAGTGGCAGATACCGGGGTGGGAATACCCCAAGAACTGTGGTCAACCATCTTTGACCCGTTTGTACGAGGGGATGAGGCACGGACGGCGACCGGAGGCACCGGTCTTGGATTGTCCATCGCACGTCGTAATACGGAGAAAATGGGCGGACGGCTGATCCTTTCCCGGCGTGGGCGGGAGACCACCGTGTTTACCATTCAGATCCCGAATTAAATAAGAGAAGAAATGTCATGTGGAGGGGAATATTTTGTTCAAAGTAAATACGTTTGTCCGGTTCAGTATTGCACTGGCCCTGATATTGGTTAATATCTATTTATTATCACGTGTGAGCTTCATCTTTCAGCCGCTCGTCACCATGATCACGGTCATTACCGTGCCGATGATGTTATCCGTGTTCTTTTATTATCTGCTAAGACCGCTTGTGAATTACATGGAGAAAAAGAAACTGAATCGCACGCTAAGTATTTTGCTAATCTATCTGGTTATTGCTATTCTGGGAGTGTTCTTCATCATTGGCTTATGGCCATCGTTACGTGAGCAACTGATCAATCTGGTCGATAACGCGCCGAATATAATCAATTCATTAAGTGAACAGCTGAGAGAGCTGGAGCAAAATGGTGCCATTCAAGCCTTGTTCCCTGAGGGCTCGACACCATTCTCTCAAATCACGGAGTATATCAACAAAGGATTTAACTTTGTGACGAACTATGTAAGTGGATTTCTCTCACTGGTTTCCAGTTTTGCGATCATCTTGTTTACACTACCTATTATTCTGTTCTATATGCTGAAACAAGGTGAGAAATTTGGCCGTAAACTGGCACATATCGCTCCAAAACGTTTCCAAAATGACAGCCGTGAAGTCGTGCTTGAGATTGATCAGGCGCTGAGTGGTTTTATTGTGGGAAGAGTCTTGGTCAATCTGGCGCTGGGTGTATTGATGTATATTGGTTTCCTCATCATTGGACTGCCGTACGCATTATTGTTAACGGTGATCGCGGTCATCATGAACTTTGTTCCATTTATCGGAGCAATTGTGTCGTCCGTGCCTATTGTGATCATGGGTCTCGTGGTATCGCCATCGGTTGCCATCTGGTCTCTGATTATTATTCTCGTCGCTCAGCAGATTCAGGACAACCTGGTAGCCCCTTATGTATTCGGCAAAAAGCTGGATATTCACCCGCTCACGACCATCATTCTCGTGTTGGGTGCGGGGGACCTGGGTGGTATTATTGCCATACTGATTATTATCCCGGTCTATATGATCGTTAAAATTCTTTTGGTTCGAATCTATAACATGTTCTTCAAGGACAAATGGCAGAATGCATAGAATTTAAATTATTCGAAGGAGTGGAGCACATGTCTGAAATTATCGAAAAACAATACAATGAACCTGAATATATCGCACCTCAATCTGTTCAATTGGGTACAATTCACATCTCGAACGATGTGCTGTCCAAGATTGTGGGGATGGCTGCACAGAACACGAATGGTGTATCCTCCATGTCCGTTGGACTGACTGAAGGGATTGCCAAGAGTATCAGTGGCAAGAGTCTGCAAAAAGGGATTGATGTGCATGTCAAAGACGATCAGGCAACCATCCAGTTACGCATCAACATTCAATATGGCAACAAGATGCACGAGGTCTGCCGTGAACTTCAACATAACGTTCAACAGGCTGTAGAGCAATTAGCTGGTGTTATGGTGAATGAAATTAAAGTACAAGTCGTCGGCGTATCCATGCAAGAGACGGTATAAACGAATGTAAGGAATAACGATTGTAAGGATAAACGATTGGCAAAAACAGCACCTTCCCAATTAGCAACTTAACTGGGAGGGTGCTGTTTTATGTTTGCGGTAGTAAGTGGGAGCTTCACCCATCACTTTTTTGAACATTTTGGAGAAAAGCAATTGATCCGTATAGCCCACCGAGCGGGCAATATCACCAATGGTCAGACCCGGATCTAGGGTCAATTCGGCTGCCCTGCGCATCCGGTAATGGACCAGATACGACTGAATACTGCTTCCCATCTGATCCTTGAAGAGAGAGCACAGGTAACTGCGCTGCAAACCGACATGGGACGCAATGGATTGAACGGTAATTGCATTGGCATAGTTCATTTCAATGAAGTCCATTACCTGCGTTACGTACGTTTCCTTCGAATAATCCGGCATGGGTTGAAGATGCTCTGAATTAGCCTGATCAATTAAAATGGAGAAGAATTGATACAGCAAACCAGTCATGCTAATCTCCCAGCCTTTGTGGGTATTGCGCGAATGGACCATTCGATGCAGGCAGGATCGCATCTCGTCATCCTCATTGCCCAGATCAAAGATCGGGTGATGCTCTGACAGACAGGCCTGCTGTAAGAAGGATGGACTATTGCTGCCTTGAAAAGCAACCCAACTGTATTCCCATGGATCATCCTGATCTGCTTCGTAATGCACGACGGAATGCGGAACGATCAGAAATCCTTGTCCTTTGTGCAGGGTATACGTTTTGCCACCAACTTCGAAGGTGCCTTTGCCATTCAAAATATAATGAATCTTGTAATAGTCTCTCATCGCGGGGCCAAAGTGATGACCTGGTGTACAGGCTTCGGTTCCATAATGAAGGAGCTGAAGCTCCTGAAAATGATTGTTCTTGAACATATACGTAATCAAGGTTATTCACTCCTGACGATTTCGTCTCATCTTGCATTTTAACATACTACATATCTGAAAAGATTAAGAATTTAACAATAGTATAGATAGATAACAATCATTTTTCCATATGGTTATAGTGAAATGCCATATCGTTTTGGCAGAAAAATGTCTAAGATGAAAAGGAATTCAACAAACCTTACAGGAAAGTGAGAATAACGATGCCCTATACTGCGAGTGAACAACGATACGATGAGATGAAATATGTGCGCTCAGGCAAATCCGGAATCAGACTGCCGCAAATTGCGCTGGGATTATGGCAGAACTTTGGTGGCAACCGTACATTGGATATTCAGGAAGAGATGATTTTGCGTGCCTTCGATCTCGGAATTAACCATTTCGATCTGGCGAATAACTATGGCCCACCTCCAGGATCAGCCGAAGAGAACTTTGGTGTGATTTACAAAAAACATCTGCGTCCTTATCGGGATGAACTGCTTATCTCGTCGAAGGCAGGCTATCACATGTGGAGTGGACCTTACGGCGAGTGGGGCTCCCGCAAAAACCTGATTGCCAGTCTGGATCAAAGTCTTGGTCGGATGGGGCTGGATTATGTAGACATTTTCTATCATCACCGTCCAGATCCGGATACGCCATTGGAAGAAACGATGACGGCACTGGATCATATCGTGCGGCAAGGTAAGGCACTGTATGTGGGCTTATCCAATTATAATGCAGAACAGACGCAAGAAGCGGTAACCATTCTCCGTCGTCTGGGTACACCATGCCTGGTTCATCAGCCAAACTACTCGATGCTGAATCGCTGGATTGAAGACGGTTTGCAGGACGTACTGGATGAGCAAGGCGTTGGTTCAATTGCATTCTGTCCGCTCGGCCGCGGTCAGCTGACGAATAAATATGTCGACAAGATCAAGGCAGAACGAGCCAATCCAACAGGCCAATTGAAAAAAGAAGCATATACAGACGAGCGGATAGCCAAGTTCGATGCGCTTCAGGCGGTTGCCGAGCGAAGAGGACAGACGATCTCCCAACTGGCTCTGAACTGGATCTTGCGCGGTAACCGTGTTACCTCCGCACTGATTGGTGCAAGCCGTGTGTCCCAGATTGAAGAAAACGTGGCTGCGCTCCAGGCACCGAATCTGACAACGGAAGAGCTCAATGAAATTGAGAGCATTCTGGAAGGAATGGGTAATTATCCTTGGTAACATACACAGTATAGCTAGGAAAAAAATATAGTGAGATTCTCTTATAAAAGTGGCACCTTCCTGACGACCAGGTAGGTGCCACTTTTAGTTATGTCATTTTCTTTATAAGAACAGATCTATTATAATGGGAGTTATCGTTAATTGACCTATGTTTATTTTTTTCAGAATGAGCCTAGTTCATAGCACCTGGTCCTAGGATTTAGGGTATAATATATAGAAGCTTTACATTTGAACTATGAAGGAGAGGCTCCATTTGAACTTTGAACAGTGGATTTCGCCTGAAAGCTATAACCTGACATCCGAGATGGAGAATCATCCATCAGACCGGGTTGCACTTAGATGGCTCAGCGATCAACGAGAATTGGAAGAGATTACGTATGGTGATTTATTCAAGCAGGCGAATCGTCTTGCTGGTGGCTTGCGTGAACTTGGACTAGAGAAGGGTGATCGAGTGTTGGTCATGGTACCACGCCGGATTATTGCCTATGTCATTTATATTGCTTGTCTGAAACTGGGGATTGCCGTTATTCCTTCCTCCGAGATGTTACGGGCAAAAGATCTGGAATATCGTCTGCGTCACTCTGAGGCGCGGGCTGTTATTGTATGGTCAGAGACGACCTCGGAAGTGGAAAAAATGGACGCGGATCTGCCGTCCCTTGCACATCGCATCGTGGCATCTCCGAATGGTGAAGTTAGCGTACCTGCTAAAGGTTGGGTCAATGTGCATCAGTTAATGCAGAATCAACCCGATGAGATGGCGGCGGTGGAGACTCACCGTGATGATACAGCAATTCTCGCGTATACCTCAGGTACAACAGGTAATCCCAAAGGAGTTGTACATAGCCACGGTTGGGGATATGCCCATCTGCGGATCGCTTCTTCATTATGGTTGGATATTCAGCCATCAGACACGGTATGGGCAACGGCTGCACCTGGCTGGCAAAAATGGATCTGGAGTCCGTTCCTGTCGGTACTCGGAAGAGGCGCGACTGGCTTGGTCTACAATGGATCATTCCAACCCAAGCGTTATTTGGAGCTGATGCAAGAACATCAGATTAATGTCCTTTGCTGTACACCAACGGAATATCGGTTGATGGCCAAAGCCGATGATCTTGGACATTATGACCTTTCCCATCTGCGTAGTGCTGTTTCAGCGGGTGAACCGCTCAATCAGGAAGTTATTGAAATCTTCCAGCGTCACTTCGACCTCACAATTCGGGACGGATATGGACAGACCGAGAGCACGTTGTTAATCGGCAGTCTCAAAGATGCACCTGTACGTATTGGTTCCATGGGTCAGTCGATTACACCAGGATTGATTGAAATTATTGACGAAGAGGGACAACCTGTTCCTGCGGGTGAAGTAGGAGATATCGCGGTACACAAAGAGATGCCAGCTTTGTTCCGGTCCTATTATCAGGATGAGGGACGGAAGGAAGCGAGTCAGCGTGGCGATTATTTTGTAACAGGAGACCGTGCACGTAAAGACGAAGAAGGTTACTTCTGGTTTGAAGGGCGCAGTGACGACATCATCATCAGTTCGGGTTATACGATTGGACCATTCGAAGTGGAAGAAGCACTCATGAAACACGCCAGTGTGAAGGAATGCGCGGTGGTTGCAAGTCCGGATGAGATCCGTGGCAATGTGGTGAAAGCATTTGTCGTCCTGCGAGATGATTCGTTGGCTTCACCAGAACTGAAGCGTGAATTGCAGCACCACGTCAAGGAAATCACAGCACCTTATAAATATCCACGTAAGATCGAGTTTGTTACAGATCTGCCGAAGACTAACTCCGGTAAAATCCGCCGGATCGAACTTCGCGAACAAGAAAAACATAATAGTTAAATCGTTTTGTATAAATGAAATTTTAGATATTAAGCCTGCGTAGTGAAAGAGAAGGAATCGATTCTGCAGAAGCGATAGCGGTCGTATTTGTATCCAAATTATAACCTTTGAAAAATACGATGAAGAAAATTTGGAGACAACGACGATCTAAAGAACGATCCTTCGCTGTAACGGCCACTCAGCAGATTCCGAGTCATAATAAAATTTGAAACAGGAGTGAATACAACCATGAGTCAATTTGAACAAACTTTTGAAAAATCGTTGGAACAATACGCAGAACTGGTTGTTAAAGTCGGCGTGAATATTCAAAAAGGACAGGATTTGCTTGTAACCGCCCCTATCGAAACGCTAGAATTCACACGTCTGATTGTACAAAAAGCCTATGCGGCTGGTGCAAACTATGTACAGGTGGACTTCGATGATGACAACATTACCCGCAGTCGTTTCCAGCATGGTTCCAATGACAGCTTCGACTACTATCCAGCGTGGAAAGCGGATATGATGGAGAAATTTGCAGAAGCAGGCGGCGCCACCCTGACGATCAAAGTTCCAGATCCAGAACTGTATAACGGAATTGACTCCGACAGCGTGTCCCGGGCTACCAAAGCGGCTGCTCAGGCACGGAAAGGGTACGCAAAATATACACGTAACCATGAAATTAGCTGGTGTCTGATCAAGGCACCGACCAAGGCTTGGGCGAACAAAGTGTTTGCAGATATCCCGGAAGAAGACCGAATCAACGTGATGTGGGAAACGATCTTCAAAATGAACCGTGTTGATGGCGGAGATGCCGTACAAAATTGGAGAGAGCATCTGGATGCCTTAAATAACATGAGTGATCTCCTGAACAAGAAGAACTATAAGAACTTGCATTACCGTGCGCCAGGTACAGACCTGAAAATTGAACTAGTCCATAACCACATCTGGGGTGGCGGTGGTGGCGAAAATAAACAAGGCGTATACACGGTTGCCAATATGCCGACTGAAGAAGTATTCACCATGCCTAAGCGCAGCGGAGTGAATGGTTATGTTAGCAGCACCATGCCTCTGAATCTGAACGGGCAACTGGTAGACCAGATGAGAATCACATTCAAGGATGGTCAGGTTGTAGCGTTTACGGCAGCATCCGGTGAAGAGCATCTGAAGAACCTGTTTGCTACGGATGAAGGTGCACGTTATCTGGGTGAAGTGGCTCTCGTACCGCATGACTCCCCGATCTCCAACCTGAATCGCATATTCTACAATACGGGGATTGATGAGAATGCGTCCTGTCATTTGGCCGTGGGAAGTGCGTATCCTTTCAATATGAAAGATGGCACAACCATGTCGAACGAAGAATTGTTAAAGCATGAGTGCAATGTGAGTTTGACTCACGTCGATTTCATGATCGGTTCCGCAGAGCTGGATATCGATGGTGAGTTACAAGACGGTACAATCGAGCCGGTATTCCGTAAAGGCAACTGGGCATTTTAATTTCTTAACAAGTCTTGACTAGCTAGTAGTAGCAGTCGTTAACGAAAAAGTGACTTCAACATGAAGTCACTTTTTTGTTTCCTCGTAACGTAGATTACACGGGTGTTACAGGCACACATATCTCGCAATAATGCTGATTGAGCAGATCCCATCGATACCTTTCCATAACCGGCTTGTTATCCATCCTGTAACCACTTGTTTGCAAATGAGGAATGATCACATTCCATGCATGCTGAATATCTTCTGCCGTGTGCTTCACTTTACTGATGAGATAATCTCCGCCTGATAGCTCGCCAAACTCAATAGAATCATCTTCCAGACGTTCAGATTCAGTAATAACAATAGAGGCATCATATCTACAGTTCTGAGGGGGTGTGCTTGCCGGGTCATCATGGGGAATACCGAGTAAAATTGCTGATTCATTAAGCAGTTGGTTTTTGTCTGCCCATTGTTTCAACGTATTCATCGCTTGGGCATTAGCTGGACCGTAAGGACCGATTTGTCGAACATAAGCCAGCCGGTATGACGGGAGGTTTTCGATATACATTTCCATGAGAATCTTCCTCTCTGTACGATTTCTCTTACATATTGGATGCTAACATGGTATAAAAAAAATTGCTTAGGTCATTGTTGAATCCCGGCGACGAAACTCATAGAATAGTCAGGCAAGTTGTGTTGGATCTTTCTCATAATTCCAAACTTGTAACGGTGGAACATGCTTGGTGAACAGGCGCTCAGAACCATTGCCGAGGCTCATCTGGACGAGGATATTAATGAATTGGTTTTGGCTGATGCAGAATTTCAGGAAAATCGATACCTTCGATTGGATTATGATGCGGGGATACACCTGCTGGCCGACTATACATATACGCGGAGTTCGACGAGGAATTTCACATGTTGGATACGTTGATCTATGAAACGTATTAAAGCCACGAGATCGTGGCTTTTTTGCTGTGTTATTTAACTACTTTTTCATTTATATGTTATTTCAGCGTGCATTTTGTTGAAGCTAACATATTCGTTAATCGGTTTACGGTAACCGCGTGGGCGCTGTTTGGCTTCCGACTTTTTGCCGATGGTGATCATCATAACCGGTACGTAATGGTTAGGGATATCCAAGCTTCGTTGTAGTTCTTCGGCGTCAAAGCCGATCATTGGACAGGTGTCCCAACCGCGATCCTGAGCAATCAGCATCAATTGCATGGCGGACAGGCTGGCATTGCGAATGGCATCCTCACGTTGGAAGAATCTGCCCCGAGATTCGTAAAATTCGGTGACACTTTGGGATTCCTGCTCATATTGGAAAGGAGTAAGAGCGCCCAGGTTCAGCAACCCTTCGTTAATGGTGCGGATGTGATGGTGTGCGTTGACATCGCCCAATACGATAATAACTGCAGAAGCTGTTTTTACTTTGTATTGCTGGGAAGCTTCATAGACTTTCTCTGTCTGTTCCTCATCTTTAATCACAAGATAGTGTGTATGCTGCAAGTTGAAGGCAGAAGGTGCGAATTTGTTCAGGGCAAACATCTCTTGCAGTTCAGAATCCGATATTTCAATTCCTTCTTCAAAAATAACGGCCGATCTACGGTTTTTGACCAGATTCTCCAACTCACTCATGGTAGTTTCCCTCGCTTATGTATAATTTATAAACTGACTATAACACACCTAGTTACTTTATGTAAGTATTATTTTTGAATAAGACAAGGTTTGGTTGCCATACGCTAAAATAAAACACTAGAGGTGATTCATGAAAGCTTTCATCACAAAATATAAGGGAGGACATAACCCGCATGAATTTCGGGTATATGTGATCCAATCTTCGACGTTAAAACGTTTTGTTGTTATGGAGATTATTCTGGGCTCCATCGTGTACAATGTCGCACTGTATTTGTGCCATAATGCACTGCTCGCTGGAGTAGGCTCTTGGGCTGGAACGGAAAGCCTGAAGAGATTGCCACTGGTCTTTAGAAGAATCGCAGGTACATGATGAGGAGTGAAAAGAAAGATTGGAGCAGAGGAGGGCCAGTTTCGGCCCATCTCTGCTTCAGCCATGCTTCTTTTATCTGATCGGATAACTCGCTAAGCTTTGGGGACGGAACCTCTTATTTGGCACGTTCCAAATACTGCTCCAACGTAAGTTTCTGGTTGGTGATCTCACCAGCAATATATACACCTACATAACGTACATGCCATGGCTCATAAGAGTAACCTGTTAATTTCTCCTGATCTTTGCCGTAACGGATGATGAATCCGTATTTGTGGGCATTGGCTTTCAGCCATTTGCCTTCTTTGGTGTTGCCGAAGCTTTGCTCTAGATCATAGCCGGCCGAAGCGCTGGAGATATCCATTGCTAGACCAGTCTGATGTTCACTTTGTCCTGGACGAGCACTAGTTTTGTTGGCAACAGCTTCACCTTTGATGCTGGCATTACGATCAAAAATAGATTTCTGGGTCGCATAAGATCGATAACCAGACACGGCTTTGATATCAATGCCGTCTTTTTTGGCAGCGGCGAATAATTTTTCAATAGCTGTTGCAGCCACTTTACGCATCTGTTTCTTCGGACTGGAACCTGAGAAACTAAAAGGAATATTAGGTACAACCAAATCTTGAGGTGCATAAGTCGAAGGCAGATTTCTCTTTTTATTGACCAGCACAACTGTACTGGACACATTGGTCACGGTTGCCACATTTTTTATCGTTTTGATTGTACGACCAGGTGCATTATCATGCAGAAATTGAGTGAAGCTGGAGCTTGCCGCAGATGCGACAGGATTCAGGCTTGAAGTCATGGGAAGCGTAGTAAAAGCAGAACCTGCTACAACAGAACCTATGAGAATTGTGGATATGATGGATTTAGAAGTAAAAGATTTCATGATGTGTGTTCCTCCTCGGATTATATGAATCTATATACCGAGTATACTAGAGGATTATATCCATAGGTTCTCCAATTGTTTCCGAGTTGTAAACAAGTTTGCTATATAAGTTAAACCAAAGATATTTACCCTGGACACTACGATGACAGAACAACCTTCCGATCGCTGTTATCCCCTGATTTTATGAATTCCCCTTATGAGGGGAAAATCCGGGGATAGCATATGCTTCCGATGCAGCTTTCTTTCAGAAAGCTTTTAGGCGAACGCTTCGCTTCTTCAGGTTCTTTCTGTCCTCTCCGTTTCGTGTAAATGTTTAGTCCATCTTTTATAGAATCTTTTTTGCAACGCTGATAGAGGCATATAAAGAAAAGAACACACCAAAAGCCGTTGCATTAGATGCAACGGCTTTTGGTGTGAAGAGAGATAATGCTAGATTACTTCAAGTATATGCTGGAGACTGTGTCACAACATGCAGGCGTCAGATCCACCGGAGCTTCCGGCAGCAACAGCACGGGTATCGCGAACGCGAACATTGGCGCTGAGTACACCAGAATCACTGCTTAATTTGAAAGAAGGATAATTCTCTTCCGTATCGAGCTTCATGTGTTGTTCAAGGTTTAGCTGCTGCTTCGGATCAACATAGAACGGGACCAGATTGGTCTCAATCTGCGCGTCGAGAGCTGCAAGTTCGTCTACTATGATAATAGCGATAACTCCGTTACATCCGCAACCTTCCAGGTCAAAGATTACTTTGAAATATCCAGGCTGGTCATTCAGGCTTTCCGTCAAACGTTTTGCAGCCAAATCTGTAATTTGAATATACATATGGGACACTCCTTTATTGTTGTCATGGTTGTATATGGTAAAAGAAATCATTCAGCTTCTATTCCCATTATACCACTTTGTCAAAAATCAAAGCATTTAATTTCTTGACTGATCAGTCCGAAAAAGGTATTCTTTACTTAATGAACAGGGAGGTGAGGTCTGAAATTGGGAAGAGCCAAGGAGTTTGACACGGAGACTGTTCTAAGAAAAGCAACGTCTGTATTCGGAGCCTACGGTTATGAAGGCACATCATTGAGCTTACTGCTGAGTGAACTTGGCATTGCGCGGCAAAGCTTGTATGACACCTACGGAACCAAACATGATTTGTTTGTCTCTGCGCTTAAATTCTATATCCAGCAGAAGACAGAGGCGGGGATCAGGCTATTAAACGAATGCACAAGTGTGAGGCAAGGCGTGACACAATTGTTCAACGAAGCGGTTAACGTGTTGACAGACGACGAACGCCGTAATGAATGTTTCATCATTAATAGTGCGGTTGAACAGGCACCACAAAATCATGAAATCGCAGCCTTTATTCAAACGACTAACCAACAAATGGAAGATGTTTTTCATACTGCACTGCTACGAGGTCAGAGGAATGGCGAATTGCAGCAGCATGCAGAGGAAGAATTGCCCGGCCTTGCCCGTTTTCTGAATTATTCTCGACTCTCATTGACCTTTACGGCGAAGAGCGGTGCAAGTGCAGAAGTACTGCGAGAGTTTGTACAGATGACATTAAGGGCTATGGACTAATGTTTCACATGATTGATCATGAATGCTTATTGGTTTTTTTGAAAATGAACGCTTAGGGCGTTTATTTTTTGAATATTATAGACTGATTGGTCTGGAAAAAGAATATCAAACAAACGAAAGGAGGAATAAAGAGATGACACAATCCCAGCAGCTGGAAGCGGGCAATAGTGTGCCACATCAGATTATGCATGGATTTACTCAATTGCTACTGGAGGGAGAATTGGAACAGTGGTTGGAACTATATACAACTGAAGCTATCTTTGAATTCCCTTATGCACCAGCAGGATATCCTCAGAAACTGGAAGGCAAAGCCGCAATTGCGAATCATCTACATAATCTACTGGGGATGGTTGAAATCCAGCAGTTTTCTGAACCGGTGATTATTGCTGATTCCACGAAACAACAGTTTGTGGCCGAATTTACTTGTACAGGGCTTTCATTCGTTACAGGCAAGCCATATAACCAAACTTACATCTCTGTAGTGAGCCACAAGAATGGCAAAATTACACATTATAAAGACTATTGGAATCCGATGATCGTAATCGAATCGGACTTGGGAGGAAGTAAACATGATCAATGATAAACCGTTGACACTTATTACAGGCGCTAATGGGAAGACAGGAAGTCGTGTTGCTGCCATTCTTCAAAAGCAACAATATCCGGTGCGTTTGGCAGGAAGAACTAAAGCATCTTTTTCTGGTTCTGGTGATAACTATGTCTATTTTGATTGGTATGATTCTGAGACTTATGCTCCGGCGCTGAAAAATGTGAACCAGGTGTACCTTGTCGTGCCAGTCATGGACATGACCCCAGAAGACGTCATGATTCCGTTCATTAAGGAAGCATTGTGGAGCGGCGTTAAGCGATTTGTCTTGCTTGGCAGTGCTTCAGTTGATGAAGATGGTCCTATATTTGGCAAAGTACATCAGTATCTAAAAGCGCATGCTCCGGAGTGGGCTGTACTACAACCGTCCTACTTTATGGAGAACTTTACGGAGGGACCACATCGGGAGACGATGAAGCAATTCGGTAAAATCTACAGTGCTGCGGGTGAGGGTAAAATCGGTTTTGTCAGCGCAGATGATATTGCAGCTGTTGCCTTCCGAGCCCTGACAGATATGGTCCCTCATAATACAGCCCATATCATTACGGGACCGGAAACATTGTCTTACGGGCAGGTTGCCGACATCATTAGTCGTATACTGGACCAGTCTATTCAGCATGAATCTTTGTCCGATGATGAATTGAGGAACAGCATGATTCAAGCCGGGATGCCCGAAGACTATGCAACAGCTCTGGCTGGGTTGGATATTTTCATCCGTGAAGAAGGCCGGGAAGATCAAGTGACGGATACCGTGCTGAGATTGACGGGGAGTAGCCCTATTAGTATCAGCCAAGTATTTAATCGTTTTATACAATAAAATCGAAGGCATCATAAACAACAACAATAGAAATCTTGGAAGAAATTCTGTGGAGTAACAAGAAGGCGGTGCCCGAAGGCCCGTCTTTTTTGCTGATTTATCAACCATTGGAGATATCCGTTCTTGTACGATTGGATAACAATCGCATTGCACCTGTTCAGTACAATGATTATATGGGGGTGCTTTTGGGGAAATAGATGAGAATGAATGTTTGATAAAGGAGAGAAGAGTCTGGATGATTCAGTTCGAAAATGTATCTAAACAATACCCTGATGGAACTACAGCTTTGCGTCAGGTTAACCTCAATATTAACAAGGGAGAATTGTTCGTCATGATTGGTCCAAGTGGATGTGGCAAAACCACCATGCTCAAAATGATCAATCGCCTGATTGAACGTACAGATGGAACGGTGCGCATTAATGATCGTCTAATCGATGAGTACAACATTCATGAATTGCGCTGGAATATTGGATATGTGCTTCAACAGATTGCATTATTCCCGCATATGACCATTGCCGAAAATATTGCGGTTGTCCCAGAACTTCGGAAATGGAAGTCAGATCAAATCAAGGAGCGCGTCCATAATCTGCTGGACATGGTTGGATTGCAAGGAGATACGTATAGTGATCGCAAGCCTGCCGAACTATCCGGTGGACAGCAGCAGCGAATTGGTGTGTTGCGTGCGCTCGCTGCCGATCCCGAGATTGTATTGATGGATGAACCGTTCAGTGCACTCGATCCGATGAGCCGCGAGAAATTGCAGGACGATATTCTGGATATCCAGCGTCAGATGAAGAAAACGATTGTATTTGTCACCCATGATATCCAGGAAGCGATGAAGCTGGGGGATCGCATCTGCATTATGAAGGATGGAGAAGTATTGCAGGTAGGTACTCCGGAAGAGTTAATCCAGCAGCCAGCCAATGACTTCGTACGTGAGTTTGTCGGAGGTACTAATGCCGATATGAGTTCACAATCTGGATTCGATCTCGAATCAATCATGTCACCACTCTCACCTGGTCATGTGCCAAAATCAGCCAAAACGGCCGTTCCTGTATCCATTTCGTTAACGGAGTTGGTTGATATCATGGCTTCCCATGACCATCTGCTGGTTGAAAGTAACCGCCAGATTATTGGCGAGATCAGTCGGGCTGATCTGATGAGATATTGGTCCGGTCAGTTACAAGAGCGAGGTGATGGACATGAGTAGATTCACGGAGGTGTTCAGCGAGCGTAAAGGTCAGTTATTGTCTGCTCTTCTTGAACATATTCAGATCTCATTTATCGCGTTGTTCTTTGCAGTCCTAATCGCTATACCGCTTGGTATCTACTTGACACGTAAGCCAAGAGTCGCTGAACCGATTATTGGAGTTACGGCTGTATTGCAGACGATACCGTCTTTGGCACTTCTCGGATTGCTTATTCCGTTATTCGGTATTGGCACACTTCCTGCAATCATTGCACTGGTGGTGTATGCGCTGCTTCCGGTACTTCGCAATACGTACACTGGCATCTCCGAAGTCGATTCTTCCATGGTCGAAGCGGCGAATGCGATGGGCATGAACAGTCGACAACGTCTGATCAAAGTGGAACTGCCACTCGCGATGCCTGTCATTATGGCCGGAATTCGGACCGCGATGGTCCTCATCGTAGGAACGGCAACACTTGCTGCCTTGATCGGCGCAGGAGGCTTGGGTGGCTTAATCTTGCTGGGCATTGATCGGAACGATACAGCATTGATCATCCTTGGTGCTATTCCAGCCGCATTGTTGGCCATTTTGTTTGATGTACTGCTTCGCCAGTTCCAGCGCTTGTCATTCAAGAAAACATTGGTTACCTTGGGTTCGCTGGCTCTGGTCGCGATACTTGTGATCACCATTCCTTTTTTTGCGAGGGGAGGACAGAAGGATCTCGTGATTTCTGGGAAACTGGGGGCTGAACCCGAAATTCTCATTAATATGTACAAATTGCTAATCGAAAAAGACACGGATTTAACGGTTGAATTGAAGCCTGGATTGGGCAAAACGCCATTCCTGTTCAATGCCCTCAAGTCGGGGGATATCGATATCTATCCTGAATTCACAGGGACAGCCATCTCCGAATTCATGAAGAAAACGGCTGTGAGTACGGATCGGACAGAGGTCTATGAACAAGCCAGAGACGGAATGTTAAGCCAGTTCAATATGGTGCTGCTGAACCCTATGGATTATAACAATACGTATACTTTGGCTGTACCAAAGAGTATCGCAGATCAATACAGTCTCAAGACCATTTCGGATCTCAAACCGGTTGAGCAGCAGATCAAAGCAGGATTTACGCTGGAATTCTCTGATCGGGAAGACGGATATCTTGGCATACAGAAGAAATATGGCATACAATTCCCGAACGTGGCGACAATGGAACCCAAGCTTCGCTATGGTGCTCTTCAGCGTGGGGATATCAATCTCGTTGATGCTTACTCCACAGATAGTGAGTTGAGACAGTATGAACTCGTTGTGCTGGAGGATGATCAGGAATTGTTCCCACCTTATCAAGGCGCGCCGATGCTTCGTAAAGAGACGGCAGATCAATATCCACAACTGGTTGAGGTGCTGAATCAGCTTGCTGGCAAAATTACGGATGATGAGATGCGTCAGATGAACTATGACGTGAACGTAGTGGGAGAGAATCCTGAACAGGTTGCAGCAGAGTTCCTTAAACAGGCTGGATTGCTGTAACTTCAGGCATCCCTGCAATAGATGTACCAAGAGGATGAGGAGGAACCATGATGACTCAAGAAACCTATGACCTGATTGCAATTGGAACAGGAAGCGGAGCAAGCTCTGTAATCACCCGTTGCGCTGAAGCTGGATGGAAAATCGCTGTGATTGATGAACGTGAGTTCGGAGGAACCTGTGCATTGAGAGGCTGTGATCCCAAGAAAGTACTGACTGGAGCGGCTGAGCTGATTGACTGGAATGAGCGGATGCAAGGGAAAGGAATTCAAGGACAGGCAAGAATAAACTGGTCTGATCTGATGGCATATAAGCGGACTTTTACCGAGAGTATTCCTAGAGCAAGTGAGGATCGATTCAAGCAGGCCGGAATGGACACGTTCCATGGAAAAGCTTCATTTGTCGATGAAGAACACATTCAAGTCGGAGAAGAAATCCTTCATGGCAAACACATCCTGATTGCTACCGGTGCAAGGCCTGCGCCACTTCAGATTGAGGGTTCTGAGCATCTCATATATAGTGATGATTTTCTGGATCTGGAACAGCTGCCGGATCGATTAGTTCTGGTAGGGGGTGGATATATTGCATTTGAGTTTGCGCATATTGCGGCCAGAGCCGGGACGGAAGTCCATATCCTGCATCGGAGTGAAGAACCGCTAAAATCATTTGATGCAGAGCTGGTGGAATCTCTGTTACAAAAATCGAAAGAGATCGGCATCCACGTTCATCTGAACGCGGAGGTGAAGTCTATACGACAAGTGGGGGATGCTTACGTCGTTCACGGCACACGCAATGGTGCAGACCACCAGTGGCAGTGCGGACTTGTCGTTCATGGAGCAGGGCGCATTCCCAATGTGGATGGACTTGTACTGGAGAAAGGTAACGTCAGGTACAGCAAAAAGGGGATTGCGGTGAACGAGTATTTACAAAGTGAAAGTAATCCAAGAGTGTATGCTGCTGGCGATGTGACCGACACAAAAGGGTTGCCTTTGACTCCATTAGCAGGTCAGGAATCGCGGGCCGTATCGTTCAATTTGTTGCAGGGTAATCAACACAAACCTAATTATAAAGTAATGCCTTCCATTGTGTTTACTGTCCCTGCACTTGGAGCTGTAGGGATGAGCACAGAACAAGCCAAGAAAGAAGGCTATGATGTGCAGGTAAATGATATGTCGAAATGGTATACTTACAAGCGAACTCATGAAAAAATGGCTATGGCCAAAGTGGTGATCGACAAACCAACGGGCCGCATTCTAGGTGCGCATGTGCTCGGAAGCAAAACAGAAGAATTGATTAACCTTTTTGCGATGGCGATTCAGTTCAATCTGACCACAGACCAGTTAAACAGCATGAATTTTGCGTATCCTACGGCTGCATCCGATCTGAGTTCTCTAATATAGAAGTGATGATGAGCCCCCTTTGGGACTAAAGGAAGGATGAGAATAACGATGTCATCGGAGTTTATCGGATTTCATACAGGCAAGTGGACTACGGAACCCGTTACTGCACGGATGGACAGGGATCGTTTCGTCGTGGAAGCTCAGGAAGGCAGTGACTTCTGGGAGAACACATTCTATGGATTCTGTCATCGGAATGGACACGCTATGCTTGCTCCATGGGATGGAAGTGAAGCGATTGAAGTATCGTTTGATCTAAGCTCATTCACCGAATTATATGATCAGGCTGGATTAATGTTATGGCATGGAGAAGATCAATGGATCAAGGCTGGAGTTGAGGTCAATGATGGCGTAGTTCATGTTGGAGCCGTCGTGACCAATACGTATTCGGATTGGTCACTCTCGCCTGTACCAGAATGGGGTGGTCGAATCGTAACGATTAGAGCCTCATACAGTAACGAAGCAGTCGTCATTCGTGCTCGGACAGATGAGCATCCTTGGCGAACAATACGAGTTGCACGGTTTGCCCATCCAAACAACAAGCACGCAGGTCCGTTTCTGTGTTCACCTATGCGGGCAGGTTTCGAGGTAGCCTTTACCAAGTGGAGTTCCACGGCACCTGATGAAGACTTGCATACAGATCCACCTATTACTGATTAAGACAAGTTAAGATACACAGGCGCAAAAGCCGGATAACTTCAAACTAGACTACTAGATTAAAGTCAGCAAAGACGAACACATCAACACGATAAACAATGAAACCCTAACAAGTGTATCTACCTTGGAAAGTAAAACAATACAAATAAGCAAGTCTTCCATCAGCGGAGGACTTGCTTATTTTCGTGTTTAAACATCGGACTATGATGAGTATTGCTATTATTGAGATTAAGGTTTACTTGCTTGAGTCCGTATCCAGAGACTGGGGTTCATTCTCTTTCTCACTCTCATCATCCGTCGACTCATTCAACTCACGCATACGCTCCTCGTAATCATCAAGGAACCATAACGGGTCCATGTTGTCTTCTTCACCGTTGTAATTAATCACAATTTCATCGCCAGCCTTGATGTCTGTATACGCATAGAAGTCAAAAGTATGGTTTTCAAAGTTGATATCATACGTTGCGTTAGGTTCATAGGAATGGTTGATCAGACTGCCGTAGCCGAGCAGAATCGCGGTATGATTGGCGCCATATTCAAACACATAATCTTCCAGAATCGTTTTCTCGACATGCTCATGGTCTTCATTCGGGTAAGGAACAACGGGTGCCTGATGGATCAGCGTTCCTTTGGCAATATCAACGGTCGCAAATACCCCGCGATTAAATTCTCCACCATCACCCAACTTGGATTGTTTTACTTCGATCATAATTTTCACCTGATGCTCTTCTAAGAGCTCCGTTCTATATAGTAGTCATTCGTTAAGGCAAGATTTTACCCCATACTTTCATATAAGGCAAATTTCAGCCAAAAAGGTGGAATAATTTTTAATATGGCGTTGAGTTGTGCAGGATATAACGCTTATAATATACAAAGAATTAAGTCTATATAGAAAAGGTGTCATGAATGAGCATATTAAATGTAGAAAAATTAAGTCACGGTTTTGGTGACCGTGCTATCTTTAACGACGTTTCATTCCGCCTGTTGAAGGGCGAACATATTGGTCTGATCGGGGCCAATGGTGAAGGTAAATCTACCTTCATGAACATTATTACAGGCAAGCTTCAACCGGATGAAGGCAAGGTAGAGTGGTCCAAACGGATGCGTGTTGGTTATCTGGACCAGCATGCTGTATTGAACAAAGGACAATCCATTCGTGATGTACTTCGCGGCGCGTTCCAGTATTTGTTCGACATGGAACAGGAAATGAATGATATGTATGGCAAAATGGGCGATGTAACGCCGGAGGAACTTGAACAACTGCTTGAAGACGTGGGTACGATTCAGGACACGCTGACGAACCAGGATTTCTACATGATCGATGCCAAAGTGGATGAAACCGCACGTGGTCTGGGTCTGACAGATATCGGTCTGGATAAAGACGTCAATGACCTGAGTGGTGGACAGCGTACCAAAGTACTACTTGCCAAGCTGCTGCTGGAAAAACCCGATATTTTGCTGCTCGATGAGCCTACGAACTATCTGGATGAATTGCATATCGAATGGCTGAAACGCTATTTGCAGGAATATGAGAATGCATTTATCCTCATTTCTCACGATATTCCGTTCCTGAACAGTGTAATCAACTTGATCTATCACATGGAGAACCAGAATCTAACCCGCTATGTGGGCGATTATGATCATTTCCAGGAAGTGCATGAGATGAGAAAACAGCAGCTGGAGTCGGCGTACAAGCGCCAACAACAAGAGATTGCTGACCTCAAGGATTTTGTAGCGCGTAACAAAGCAAGTGTTGCTACACGCAATATGGCGATGTCCAGACAGAAGAAACTCGACAAGATGGATGTCATCGAGATCGCCAAGGAGAAACCGAAACCGCAGTTCAACTTCCGTGATGCAAGAACATCCGGCAAGCTCATTTTCGAAACCAAAGGTCTTGTGATTGGATACAACGAACCGTTGTCCAGACCACTGGATCTGCGTATGGAGCGTGGACAGAAGATTGCCCTCGTTGGTGCGAACGGAATCGGTAAAACAACTCTGATGCGCAGTATTTTGGGTGAAATTCAGGCTCTGGAAGGAACCGTTCAACGCGGCGAACATCTGGAGATCGGTTACTTCCAACAGGAGATGAAGGAAGCGAACTACAATACCTGTATCGAGGAGATCTGGCAGGAGTTCCCTTCGTATACCCAATTCGAGGTGCGTGCTGCACTTGCAAAATGTGGTTTGACTACAAAACACATTGAGAGCAAGGTAGCTGTACTAAGTGGTGGCGAGAAAGCCAAAGTTCGTCTCTGTAAGCTGATCAATAATGAAACCAACCTGCTTGTGCTCGATGAGCCGACGAACCATCTGGACGTAGATGCCAAGGAAGAGTTGAAACGTGCGCTCAAGGCTTACAAAGGCAGTATTCTTCTGATTTCCCACGAACCCGAATTCTACCGTGATGTGGTTACGGAGACTTGGAACTGTGAGTCGTGGACAACGAAAGTATTTTAAGGTAATTCGAGGGAGCTTGCGAACAAGCTCGAACGGTGAGAAAAGGCGCGAATTTTGCTTGCAAAACAGGCAGAACTCGCGCCTTTTTTGTATGGTTCTAACGAAAAATGTCCAAGTTGAATTCGTGGTTGACAGCGTTAATAAGCCAATAATATAATTCAGGAAAACGATTACATTTGCATAGTAGAAACCTGTTTTACTGTATAGGGGCAAGGAAGACACGGTATTCCGCATGGGTATCATTGCACTTAGAAGGGAAGACGGGTCTTTTTTTGCCCTTCAATGAAACCGGTTTCATTGAAATGAGGAGGTGGACAAAAGCTCGTTACTGACCGCTGGCTGCTGAGGACAGGCCGGACAACAACACCGCGCCTTCAAGAACGATGCTTTCATCTTCCAAGCCAAAGGAGAGAATGAACATTGGATAAACTCAGGAAACCCATGATTTTCATGTTATCTGCGACACTTGCGCTATCCTACGGACCATTGATGCTGCCGAGTAAGGCATATGCCGATCTGAACAGAATCCCGGCCACGTTGCTGCAGGACGATTTTTCAGATGGCGATTACACATCATCCCCTATGTGGAACGTAAGCTTAGGCAATTGGGAAGTGATCGCGGACCCGACAGATGCGTCCAACTCCACGCTTTTCCAGAGCGATACCAACGAAGGCATCATCTCCACTGAAGACCCCATGACGGATATGACCGTGTCCATGCGCTTTTACACGGGAGAAGGTCAGGGGTATCCGGGAATATTGCCGCGGTTTCAGGATAAGAGCAACTTTTACTATTTTCAGATGCAAGTTCCTAACAATAAACTCGTATTCTCCAAACGGGTTAACGGGACAGATACACCTTTGAAAACGGTGGACTATGCGTTTGCCAAAGATTCGTGGTACACACTCAAAATAGTGCTATCGGGTACAACGATTCGCGGGTATATCGCCGAAAACGGCTCCGATCGGTTGGTATTCGATCTGGTCGATACTACATACGGGTCAGGTAGCGTTGGCATTCGAAATAAATGGCAATCGGTACATGTAGATGACGTGACCATCGCCGAGCAGCCTCCAGAGAACGATATTGGGCTAACCATTGCAGAGCAGACGGGATCTTCGGTTTCCCTGCAATGGTCTGAAATCTCAGGTGCATCAAGCTATCGCCTCTATCGTTCCACTACTCCTGAGGGCGGTTATGCTCTGGTTAACAACACCGGATCTCTGACTTACACAGATGAAGGATTAAGCGCGGATACGTTATATTATTACAAGCTTGCCTATGAATACGGGGGTCTAACTGAGTCCTTGTGGTCTGCGCCGATTGAAGTCCGAACGACAGCAGCTGCACCGCAGGCTCCGGCTGAATTGAAGGCTATAGCACTTAACGCGACCAGCGTTCAGCTGTCTTGGCCCGCTGTGGATAAGGCGACTGGTTATCGCGTGGTTCGTGCCGAGGTTGGCAGCGACCAATACGAGCAGGTTTACGAAGGTAAAGGGCTCACATTCACGGATCAGGCACTTGAGCCGGGCAACAGCTATAGCTATCACGTAACGGCCTTGAATGCAGCTGGAGAATCAGCAGTCACTGTTGTAGAAGTCACGACGTACGCCATTGACTCTCCTGCAGCGTTTACTGCCACAGCTGTGACGGATACTTCAATCTCTCTGGGGTGGAATGTCCTGCCTGGATCTGATGTAACGTATACCGTTTCCCGTGCAACCAGTGCAACGGGTACGTATCAGCAGGTGTACAGTGGCAATGAAAGCACGTTTACCGATAGTAGTCTGACAATGGGCACGGGATATTTCTACATGATCCAAGCTATGGTGGATGGAGTTGATTCCCCAGCATCTGCGCCGTTGGGTGTTGCCACAATCCGCACAAGCATTACACCGGGACAATTGTGGCCGGATCTGGAGGGCAAGCCGATTGATGCGCATGGGGCAGGCTTTTTCTATGATGAACAGACAGAGACTTATTACTGGTATGGCGAGTATCATAAGGGCGGATGGCCAGCTGTTGGTGTGCGTGTGTACTCATCCAAGGATCTGTTGAACTGGACGGACGGAGGCATGGCTTTAACGACGCTTCAATCGATGGATGATTTTGATAATGATCCGTTGATCTCCGAATTGTATGCGGGGCGTGAGGATCGCGTGGATATCTGGGCAGATATCCGCAGAGGGCGGATCATTGAACGGCCGAAGGTCATCTACAACGACAAAACGAAAAAATACGTGATGTGGGCCCACATGGACGGCGACAAGGACCCCTATAACGATAATGCGAACTACGGTAAAGCGCGGGCCGGTTACGCGATCAGTGACTCTCCGACAGGGCCTTTCGTGTATCAGAAGAGTTACCGGATGGACAGAGCGCCCGAAGGGGAGAAAGATTTCTTCCCAAGCGACCGAGGGATGGCGCGGGATATGACGTTATTCAAGGACGACGATGGTACCGGATATCTGATCTACTCCAGTGAGGAAAACCTGACGCTGTATATCTCCAAACTGACAGAAGACTACAGTGACGTAACAGGGTGGCATAAGGAAGGACGAACGGATGACAAAGGAAATCCGGTACGGGATTCCACCTATCAGGCACAACACGGCGTCGATTACGTGCGGGTGTTCCCGGGAGGACAGCGCGAAGCGCCGGCGATGTTCAAGTATCAGGGGAAATATTATATTTTGACCTCTGGAGCTTCCGGCTGGGCCCCTAACGAAAACAAAGTGACGGTGGCTGATAACATTTTTGGCCCGTGGTCAACGCAGACCAATCCGTTTGTGCGTACGTTACCGAGCGATCCCGATCCAGGCAAAGCATTTGGCACGCAAACCACATCCGTCATTCCGGTCGATCCGGAAAAAGGCAAGTTCATTTACGTGGGCGATACGTGGAACGGTGGCAATTTCTCAAATGACGCTGCAAAATACGTATTCTTGCCAATTGAGTTTGGGATAGGCTCCGACATTGCCATCAAGTGGTATAACAGTTGGACACCTGATCTGCTGAATTCGATGGGTAAGGTGGATATCGCTGATCCGTTGCCAGAAGCCGTGGCGCTAGGCAAAGTACCATCCCTGCCAACGACATTGAATGTGCGCGACGGTGGTGAACTGGTGTCAACGCCAGCATTATGGACAATTGATAATCGGGCCATGACGGCAGAAGATTTTGCTAAGCCAGGACCGCTCACGTTACAGGTCACTACACCGGAATATAACAACAAAAAGCAGGCGGTTCGTGTAAACGTTATTCCGGAGAATACACTTTATTTCGTGAACAGCGGAGGTTACGAAACGGCTGATTACAGTCTCATGGGTGCCTATATGAAAGGAACGCTTGCCAACCCCGGAACGGCGGATCAGATGTACGCTCCGGCCGAGGGACGCAATTGGGGTTATGTCAGCGCAGATGCACTGGCATCCGGTTCGAATGGCGGGGATATATTCTCGACCGTACGTTATCTGAACGGTGGCAATGTCAGCAATTCTCCTAAAGGCACGGACTTAACCTATACATTTGATGTGCCGAACGGGACATACGATGTGTACGCCGGATTCAACGATCCGTGGACAAATGCATCGCGCAGAGCGAATTTCCTTATCAATGGCACCAATACGGGTGCAGTCACTTTTACACCGGCCAGTGTGAGAACGCACAAAGGCATTAGCGTGTCGGACAATAAGCTGGAGCTGACCGTACGCAACACGGCATCGCAGGACCCGATGATTAGTTGGATTATGATCGTTAAGCCAGATTCCGCACCACCTGTCAATGAGAGTGCTGGTCTCAATGCTGATGCGGTGGATTCAACGAGTGTGACGCTTCACTGGGATGCTCGTCTTGGTGCAGCAAGCTACAGGCTCTACCGCTCAGATCACGAGCAAGGTGAGTATAAGGTGGTCTATAGCGGCAATGGACGGGAGTACACAGACAGTGAACTGAATCCTGGCACGGATTACTATTATAAAGTGGAAGCTTTTGATGCGTCTGGGCAATCCGTGAGCGGTTTATCTTCCGCTTATCAGGTGCACACGGTCCAGCAGACCGCTGCCGATATAGCTACAGGCATTACTGCACTGGAACAGCCTTCCGCAGGTGCGAAGAAACTGAAGTTACCAGGAGTGCCGCAAGGGTTCACGGTGAAGATCGCTTCCAGTTCGGTACCGTCCGTCATTCAAACCGATGAAACGATTGTCCCGCCATCTAAGGAAACAACAGTAACACTGGAGTTGGAAATTACTCGAACTTCTGATGACAGTAAAGCCCTGACTGTCCCGTTGACGGTGAAGGTGCTCGCATCTGTTCCTTCCCCTGGAGGCACGGACCCTGGTTCGGGCGGTAGTCCAGGCGGCAATTCCGGTGGTAATCAAGGAGATGGTTCTGGTTCTGCCAACAATGGCGGACAATCAGGAAGTGGCAGTGTAAGTATAGAAAATCCTGTGCCACAACCAGAACCGCAGAAAGACCGCTCCGTTCTGGAGCTGCAGGGGCAGACTGACCAGAAGGGTGTAGTGCAGTCCAAAGTGGATGTTTCAACGATTAAAGAGGCTTTTAAAGTTGCCCCTGCAACGGATGCGGGTCAGCGCTTGGTCGAACTTCGGCTGAAGCCGGTCTCAGGAGCAACCGCATATGAACTGTCCCTGCCTGTCTCTGCGTTGTTGGATCAAGACGAATCACACGTGCTTAACATCGTTACGGAACTGGGGACGTTGAAGCTTCCTGCACAGCTGATACCGAAGGATATGGTGGGTGACGAGATCGCATCAGTGCGATTGGTTAGAACGGAGCTGCCGAAAACAGTCGCGGATCAGCTTCGCACGCAGCATGGGGTTCAGCTGGAACTCCAACTGGATGGTCATCCATGGCCATCGGGAAGCGAGTTGATGCTGCGTCTGCCTTACCAATCATCAGAAGATACGCAACCGGATCGAATTGTAGCGTTAGTCATTGGCGCGAACGGTGAGGCAACTCCATTGCCGCAAAGTCACTACGATTCAAATAGCGGGGAGATTGTATTTTCCGTAACGTCACTTACAGGAAATTATGCTGTTGTGTCTGTGGAGCAGACATTCGCAGATCTTGCAGAAGTGCAGTGGGCCAAAAAAGCGATGGAGGCGCTGGCTGTCCGAGGTGTGATTGATGCCAAGGCAAGCGGTGATTTCAACCAGTTGCATCCAAAAGAAGAGATGACCCGCGGCCAATACGTGCAGTGGCTGATGACTGCGCTGGGCTTGAATGCTGCATCAGGTAATGCGTTCTCTGATGTGAGCGAGACGTCTTCATACTACGAAGCGGTTACAGTTGCTCGTTCACTAGGCATCACCAGCGGTACCGGTGAAGGGCGCTTCTTGCCAGAGTCCACGATCACGCG
This sequence comes from Paenibacillus sp. Negev47, assembly GCF_058313655.1. Classification (NCBI taxonomy): domain Bacteria; kingdom Bacillati; phylum Bacillota; class Bacilli; order Caryophanales; family Paenibacillaceae; genus Paenibacillus; species Paenibacillus sp. Negev47. Next base: position 3,960,179 of record NZ_CM177754.1, on the reverse strand, counting down.
TCAGGAAATGATGACGTTAACCGTGAGAGCTCTTGCAGCGGCTGGACTGGTTGACTCCGAATCGGCTGCAACAGATAGTCTCACTCGTTTCCGTGATGCTTCCGAGGTTCGTTCCTATGCTCGTGATAGTGTGGCATTGCTTGTGGATCTGGGCATTGCCCACGGGTACAACGGTAAGGTGAAGCCTCTAGCTGAAGCGACCCGAGCGGAATCGGCTACGTTGCTATATGCGATGATGAGCAAACTGGTATGGAATAACTGACGATATACAAGAATTGTGGAGTGTGAAAAAGAAGGCTTACTTTGACCTGAAACGCAGGTCGGAGTAAGCCTTCTTGCGTTACCTTAACAGAGATGGATTCGCACATATTGTTCCTTTATCAGCGAAACTGATAAATGTCATAAAATCATTGAAATTGACCCTAAACACCCGGTGTGTTAGGTTTTAGAGAGAAGAAATTAAATTAATGTGATCATTTTAGTCGGAATTAAAATCGAAGCAATGCGCGAGGTGGCAAATAGTGGAACTTCAAGTGACAAACAGCCCTTTTAATCAAGAACAAGTTGAACTGCTTAATCGTCTTATTCCTACATTGACCGATGGACAACGGACTTGGTTGAGTGGATATATTGCAGCAATCCAGGCAAGCGCTACAATGGCGGCTCCGGCAAACCTGGTACAGGCTGCACCAACTACAGGTATTGCGTCTGTAAGTGCTCCTCCAGTTTCCCGGGAAGTCACGGTACTCTTTGGTTCACAAACCGGCAATTCGAGTGGCCTATCGAAGAAGCTGGCCAAGAAGCTTGAAGAGCAAGGCCTTCAGGTCACGTTATCATCGATGGGAGATTTCAAACCGAACGGACTTAAGAAAATTGAAAATCTCCTCATCATCGTCAGTACCCACGGCGAGGGTGAACCACCCGATAATGCGATTCCGCTGCATGAATTCCTGAACAGCAAACGGGCTCCGAAGCTTGAAGGACTTCGTTACTCAGTTTTGGCTCTAGGGGACACTTCTTATGAATTCTTTTGTCAGACGGGTAAAGACTTCGACAAGCGTTTGCAGGAGCTGGGTGGTACAGCCCTTGTACCACGCGTGGACTGTGATGTTGACTTTGATGAAGCAGCGGCGGAATGGATGAATGAAGTACTGGCCTCATTAAGCAGCACATCGGCTGCTGCAGGTACAGTAACCACTGAAGCTGTTACCGCTGTGGTGAGCGGCGGGGACTCCGAATATGATCGCACGAATCCATTCAAGGCAGAGGTACTGGAAAATCTCAATCTGAATGGCAGAGGATCAGACCGTGAAACACGCCACATTGAGTTGTCTTTGGAAGGCTCCAACCTGGATTATGAGCCAGGTGACAGCCTTGGTGTATTCCCTGAGAATCACCCACGCCTCGTGGATGAAGTCATTGCAGCCATGGGATGGAATGCCGACGAGCGTGTTACCGTGAATAAAAACGGGGATCAGGCTTCTGTGCACGAAGCATTGCTGCGTTATTTTGAGATTACAGCCGTAACGAAACCGGTTGTGGAACAACTGGCGAAACTGAACCCTGGGAGTGGCCTGACAGCGTTACTCGCAGATGATTCCGAATTCCGCAAGGTCATGAATAGCTGTGATCTGCTGGATCTGGTTCAGGATTATAATCTGAAAGGCATTCCTGCCGGAGAATTCGTAGCTGCTCTTCGCAAAATTCCGGCACGCCTGTACTCCATAGCGAGTAGTTCGAAGTCTTTCCCGGATGAAGTTCATCTGACCGTTCGTACGGTACGTTATGAAGCGCGCGGCAGAGAGCGTTACGGTGTATGCTCGGTACATCTGGCTGAACGAATCGAAGCTGGCGACACCTTGCCTGTATATATACAGCATAACCCGAATTTCAAACTGCCTGAGAACCCGGACACGCCGATCATCATGGTTGGCCCAGGTACAGGCGTTGCGCCATTCAGATCTTTCCTTGGTGAGCGTGAAGAAACAGGAGCAGAAGGCAAGACATGGCTGTTCTACGGGGATCAGCATTTCTCCACCGACTTCCTGTACCAGACCGAATGGCAGCGTTGGCTCAAAGATGGTGTACTCACGAAGATGGATGTAGCCTTCTCCCGTGATACGGAACAGAAAGTATATGTACAACATCGCATGCTGGAGCACAGCAAAGAGTTGTACCAATGGCTCCAGGAAGGGGCAAGCGTATATATCTGTGGTGACGAGAAAAAAATGGCACATGATGTGCATGCTGCGCTTACCACGATTCTTGAACAAGAAGGCGGCTTATCGCCTGAACAGGCATCGGAATATCTGACACGGTTGCAACAGGATAAACGTTATCAGCGGGACGTCTATTAATTACCGGCCCAGCCGGATTGCATCATCCCGCAGAGACGAGAGGAGAAAGCAGTATGGCTTATAATAACTTACTTAACCCGCAGCGCACGAATAGTGATGTGGAAGATATAAAGATCAAGAGTGATTACTTGCGCGGAAGTCTGACCGAAACGTTGGCTGATCGCATCACGGGTGCGATTCCAGAGGACGATAACCGACTGATGAAGCATCACGGCAGTTACATGCAGGACGATCGTGATCTGCGTAATGAGCGTCACAAATCCAAGCTGGAGCCTGCATATCAATTCATGCTACGTGTACGTGCTTCAGGTGGTATTGTGACTCCAGAGCAATGGTTGATGATGGACCGTGTGGCACATAAATATGCGAATGAGACGATTCGTCTGACCACACGTCAGTCTTTCCAGTTGCATGGCGTACTCAAGTGGGATCTTAAGAACACGATCCGTGAAGTGAACGATTCGTTGCTAAGCACTCTCGCTGCATGCGGTGATGTGAACCGTAACGTGATGTGTAACCCGAATCCGAATCAATCCGATGTGCATGCCGAAGTGTATGAGTGGGCTTGTCAGGTGAGTAATCATCTGGATCCTCGCACGCGGGCTTATCATGAGCTGTGGCTGGACGGAGAGAAAGTGATTGATTCCCAGGATTCTGATGAAGAGGTTGAACCGATCTATGGCAAAGTATATTTGCCACGTAAGTTCAAAATCGGCATTGCTGTACCACCATCCAATGATGTGGACGTCTTTTCACAGGATCTCGGCTTTATTGCTATTGTGGAGAACGGTAAGCTGCAAGGCTTCAACGTTTCGGTTGGCGGTGGCATGGGCATGTCTCATGGTGACTCAAAGACCTATCCTCAGGTGTCCAAGGTCATTGGGTTCTGTACGCCGGAGCAAATGATTGATGTTGCGGAGAAAACAGTCATGATTCAGCGCGATCATGGAGATCGTGCCGTTCGTAAACATGCTCGTTTCAAATATACGCTGGATGACCGTGGTGTGGAGTGGTTCATTGAAGAGTTGACTACCCGTTTGGGTTGGAAACTGGATGCAGCACGTCCTTATCATTTTGAGACGAACGGAGATCGATATGGTTGGGTAAAAGGTAATAATGGCAGATGGCACTACACGCTGTTCATTCAGAATGGCCGGGTAAAAGATGTAGATGGCTATCCGCTCATGACGGGTCTGCGTGAAATTGCCAAAGTGCACACGGGTGATTTCCGTCTGACGGCGAACCAGAATCTGATCATCGGTAATATCAGCAGCCAGAAGAAGAAAAAGATCGAAGCGCTGATTCAACAATACAATCTGACCGATGGTGCGCATTACTCTGCGCTGCGCAGAAGTTCGATGGCTTGTGTTGCGCTTCCGACATGCGGTCTCGCGATGGCTGAGTCCGAACGTTACTTGCCGTCCCTGATCGATAAACTGGAGCCTGTACTGGACGAAGCTGGGCTGAGAGACGAGGAGATTGTCATTCGTATGACCGGCTGCCCGAACGGATGCGCAAGACCGATGCTGGCGGAGATTTCGTTTATCGGTAAAGCGCCGGGGAAATACAATCTGTATCTCGGTGGCAGCTTCACCGGACATCGCTTGAATAAGCTGTACAAAGAAAACATCGGCGAAACCGAAATTCTGGAGACGTTGACACCAATGGTTAATCAATATGCCAAAGAGCGCATTGAAGGAGAGCATTTCGGAGACTTTGTCATTCGTGCGGGTTATGTTCCTGAAGTGCTGGATGGTCGTCAATTTCATGCCTGAATGATCGGGTGTTAAGAATTAATGTTAAGACTTATTTTAGGACAGAAGCATTCCTTATGGGGTGCTTCTTGTGTTCTATACAGGCTGGAATAGAGGTACCCATAGTTGCTGCAGAGAGATAAATCAGAGGATAAACGGTGACTACACTTCATACGGAGATGGATAATCGCCGCAGGTATTCCCATTTTTTCGTGTGTATTAACTTGTTGAAGTACGTTCAACAAGATATAATGACATAGTAGAAAGCAGATTACATGTTGAAAGTGAGCGGAAACGATATGGGTCGTAAGTGGAATAATATTAAGGAAAAGAAAGCTTCAAAAGATGCAAACACGAGCCGGGTCTACGCCAAATTCGGTGTTGAGATCTATGTAGCTGCCAAGAAGGGCGAACCGGACCCGGAAGCGAACCGTGCACTGAAAGTCGTGCTGGAACGTGCCAAAACGTATAATGTACCCAAAGCCATTATTGACCGTGCGATGGAAAAAGCAAAAGGCAGCGGGGATGAGAACTATGAAGAGTTGCGTTATGAAGGCTTCGGACCGAATGGTGCGATGGTCATCGTTGATGCACTCACCAACAACGTGAATCGTACGGCGCCGGAAGTGCGCTCTGCGTTTAACAAAAATGCGGGTAACATGGGTGTCAGTGGTTCTGTTGCTTACATGTTTGATCCAACAGCAGTTATCGGGGTGGAAGGCAAGAATTCCGAGGAAGTGCTCGAACTTCTGCTTGAAGCAGACGTTGATGTGCGTGATATCGTGGACGAAGACGAAGCTGTAATTGTATACGCAGATCCGGATCAATTCCACGCCGTACAGGAAGCATTCAAAGCTGCGGGGGTTACTGAGTTCACAGTAGCCGAGCTGACGATGCTTGCGCAAAACCATATTGAACTTCCAGAGGATGCACAAGCTCAGTTCGAGAAACTGATCGATGCGCTTGAGGACTTGGAAGATGTTCAGCAGGTGTACCATAACGTAGAGTTCGTATAAGAGAATGACTCTTACCGCATTATAATGATTAAAAAGAGTGTCCATCCAATCCCGCTGATTGGATGGACACCTTTTTTGTTCGTTTACGAGTCGGACTGCAACGTTCCAGGGGACTGATCTGATTTTTCCGATTTACGCCCACCGAACTTGAATAATACAATTCCGCCCACAATGACAAGTACACCGAGCAGTTGATTCCACGAAAACGGAATTTGCTCCAGACCGAGCCAGCCCATGGAATCAAAGAGCAGGGCGAAGCTCAGCTGAGAAGTGAGCACAATGGAGATCGCATAAGTGGGGCCGAGCAGCTTCATCCCTTGCACGAGACAGAAGACTACACCAACACCAATAGCTCCACTGAGCCAGTACCAGGGCTGCATATGCTGGAAGCTGAATGTATTTTTACCCTCCACTAGCAGAGAGATGAGGAATGAAGCAATGAATCCGGTGAAAAGCACCATTGTTGTGGTGGACCATGAACCGGTGCGTTCATTGACTTTGCTATTAAAAATCGTCTGCAGACTGACAAGTGCACCTGCCAGCAGTGCAAGCGAAATACCTGTGATTAACATGGTTGTCGAACTCCTTATTCATAAATGTTGTGACCTGCTATTTCACGTAGACCTGCACGGTCCTTAATCATAATCAATCCCTGATGTCGTTCAATCAATTCGTCTGCACAGAGCTTCTGAATTACCCGATTGAGATGTCGATAGCTGGTGCCGATCAGATTCGCGATGTCGGTCAGATTGAACGCGTCCAGCTCTTCATGAACCACGTTGCCAGCTTCTTCTCTCGAGATGGAGAGCAGGTAGCTGGCTAGACGAACCTCAACGGGATACATCAGGTTGAAATTGGAAAAGTTCGAGTCGATATAGAACTTATGTGAGATGATCTTGAGCAAAAATTTCAGTAAAGGTGCGTAATCGCTGGCGAGCTCAGCGAGCCATTGATAATGAATGCGAAGCATCACAACAGGCGATACGACCTGAACCGTATTGACAATGTTGCTCTCTCGGACGTACTCCACGTCGCCAACGACTTCAAGCGGTGTTTTGAAACAAAGTACCAGCGTTTTGTCCTGTGCGGAGGTTGTGAAAATCTTGATTTTACCTTCCACAAGGACGTATAGGTATTCGGAAGCTTCACCTTCACGGCAGATCAGTTCACACTTCTCGAAGTGGCATATCGTCATATGGCGACGCAAGGGCTCGTGAAATACCGTTTCGAGTTGATATTGCTTCAGGTATTGAGTTAATTGCTGCTCATCATGAATCTCTTGCACGCTGTTGTTCACCCCCGACGATATGTTCCAATTATTCTCATAAACTATAGTTTCATAATAATGACGCCAGTCACCATTAAGGCAATGCCCAGAAATTGTGGCAGTTTCATCTTCTGTTTCACAACGCCAAACCATCCGTTACTATCAACCAGGAAGGTCAGGAACAGCTGAGCGATCAACAGAGCAGAGATCGTGAATGTAACCCCGATTTGCTGAATGGCCGTTACTTCGCTGAAAATAATGACAGCCCCAAAAGCGCCTCCAGCCATGTACATGGGTTTTACTTGTTTGAGTCCTTGAAGATTGGTATCACGAACGAACATCAGGATTAGCGCCGCTAGTATGAATCCCGTCAGTTGTGTAATCGTAGCAGCCTGCCATGTACCCATGTCGGTGCTAATCCGAGTATTGGCAACCCCTTGCAACGTGATACACGCACCGCCCAGTAATGCAAAAATAATTCCTCTCATATGTACTCTCCTTATCAAATCACTTCGACTTCTATTTAATGATAAATTCACCCCGAACGCCAAGGACAAATGTCCTGAGCTCTGAAGTCACAGCATTTAGAGTACAATAAAGAACCCTGAAAATCCAGATGGGGCATGAAGAAAAGGGGCGGTAAAACAGGGGGAATTGAGGAATAGGGTGACTATAACTCGTTAGATTTGATACCGAGCACATATTTGTTAGATAGAGTGTACCCGGTTCGTTAGCTATCCAAGAAACGAAACGAGAATCTGCCGACTCGATCCCGGGCGTTGAAAGAATGTAAAGCCCGGGGGGACGGTTGGCAATGAGATTAGAACCAGTCAGCTAAGTCCTTCCGTACAAAAAAACATTAGATCACAGTGTAAACAGGTTTATCACCAGCAAAGCGAACAGTCAATTCGGGAAAGTGTGCTGCCAACCTGTCTGACAAAAGCTTCATCCCTGAAGCCTCGCTTTCGGCATGCCCCATCATGATCAGTGCTTTGGACTGTCCTTGTTGCACAGCATCACGAATATACTCCGGTGTCTCCCATTCGAATCCTTCTCCAGCGATGATGAGATCCAATTGGTTGTGCTGAATTAGGGGAATTGTCACATTTCCATTGCCGCGAAACCCAACCAGTACCGCTACGCGTTGACAGATCGTTTCGGTATTGCCAGCAACACGTACATAATCGATCCCCAGGGAGCTTTTTACATGTTGTGCAACAGCCTGGACAGTTTGGCCTTCCGGCAAAGAAAGGATGTCTGCTTTCGGTAGTCGTTGCTCTACATAAGGGGACCATCGCAATGCCTTAATCAATCCTTCCGTAATGCCATCGGGTTGAAATCGATGGATGATATCATGACATCGATAGATGGAAATACTCGCTTCGTCGATCATTTTCCTTTTGTGTACATAAACAGGATCGCTTGCGAGCCAATCCGTATGACTATGATGGTTATAAAAGGGAGACTCGTGCGCAATGATCAGGTTGGCACCATGCTTAATGGCTTGTTCAATGACATGTTGCGTCGGCATAAAAGCAATGATAATACCTGTGACCCTTTGAGCAAGGGAGCCTGTAATGAGCTGATCCACCGTGTTTTCCGGCAGTTCAATGTTATCTGTAAGATGAAGTACAATGTCTTGAACAGTAAAGTCCATATGGCGTATTCCTCCAATGACAGGATATAAAGCTAGTGTACCATGTTGGGGAGTACGTTGTTGTGGCATAGAAACCTCAGGTCAGTTAAGATAACAACGAAGGAAAGTATGGAGTACGTACTGATGTTGGATTCATATAGTGTTCTCTAACCAGAATAAGTATACTTACATAGAGTCTTTGTCTGCGTTAAGTGGATCTGATTGGAGCGCAAGTAGTTTCTGTTTTAGAGATACAACGAGATTGAATTGAGGATAAGCATGAATTTGCAATATCAGAACAGATTGTGAAAGGGGATAACTACGATGACAGCAACGAATATTATGGAACGTCTGAAGAGCGAGACCGCTCATTATCACAGACAAGTCGAACAGAACCCTTATGCGAAAGCCATTATGAATCAAACGGTGACGATAGAAGAATATAGAACATATTTAGAGAAATTCTATGGATTTCTGAAACCGCTGGAGGATCAGGCTGTACAGCAGCCTTTCTGGGGAAGTACGGGACTGGATATTGAGATTAGAGGCAAGGCTGGATTACTGGAGAAAGATCTGCACAATCTTGGTGCGAGTGAAGAGGAGATCCGCCAACTTCCGCTCTGTGAAGAATTGCCGGATATTTCAACACCTGCCCGTTTGTTTGGATATCTGTATGTGATTGAAGGATCTACGAACGGTGGACAGATCATGACCAAACGATTGTCGCAGTTCCTGCCGATTGAAGCTGATCGTGGATTGGAATATTTCAACGCCTATGGTACTGAGACAAGAACAAAATGGAGCGAATTCATGGGTTTGCTGCAGCAGTCCATCACAACTCCGGAAGATCATGATAACATGGTGCACAGTGCATCAGAGACTTTCCGACTGCTTGATCAGTGGATTAATACGTAGGGCGGACTTTTTTTCATATTTTAGAAAGAATCTATATAAGTTGAACTAATCACGCTGGCGCAAAGCGAAAAGTGAAGGGAAGAATCGGGCAATCGTTGTGTGATTTTTGCCTATACAACGTTCATTTTGACCATGAAGAAAAGAGGGCAGAAATGCCTTCTTTTTTTGTGTCCAAGAATGTCTTAATTTCGTCACCGCAGACACAGGACAAGTGATATAATGATCCCTATGGATACACTTGTTCGTATTCCGTCTTGGAGGAGGGTGAGATAACGTTCTATGAAAGACGATTCAAGACAATTGGAATTTATGGAGATAGATCTGAGTGAAGAACCGGAGACAGCAGCTGTTTCGATTCCTGATCGTTCAACCATTGTGCAGAGTGCATATGATGGGATGCAGCATCGTGGAGGCATATTGTCCTCAGAGAAACGTTTTGTAGAGGAAGCAAGGCAATGGGCAGAGATGGAGGGAGATATATCCCCGTGGGTACCCTTCATGAGTTACTGGCCAACGTATGGCGTGATGAATGAAGCCCAGCGTAAGTGGTATATGTATTGGAGGAAGGAAGTACGCGAGGGGAGATACCCGGATACCGATCTGTCCTATCTATTCATTCATATCTACGAGCTAATTAACGGCATTGGCTGGCAGAATCCTCTGGATGGGTATGATCAATTAAAACAGTTATGGGTGAACTACCGTGAACGACTTCCTCAACTAAATATATATATGCAAGAATGGATGGTTGATTATGTACTGATCCATCAGATGGAGACGTCATTATCCGAAGTCATGGACCTTTCGGGCGGATATCTGCCAGCGGAGATGCTGGATATGGAGCTACAGCGTATTTTACAAGGAAAGTTATCGGATATTTCGCTGAATATGCTGCTAAGATACTATGATTACGATATTACACTTAGTAAGTTCTATAGAGATGGCGGCAAAGAAGTGATGGAGCAGTACATTCCAAGAGTCATGGCATTGGTTCATTCGTACCTGGAACGTACGCGACAAGTTGGACTGTTGCCTGAGTTTGAACCCAAAGATGAACGTAAGGTGGAGCGCATCCTGTTTCGCAAAGCAGTCTATGATGATTCGATCTATGGAAGATCGGTATCGTACAGATATATGCCCATAGGTGAACAGGCTGAATTTGTGCAGATGGTGACCCGGATCTATCGATGTACTGAAAATAAACTTCGTGAACTGCTCGGATTCAGAGGCCGATTGCGTGGACAGACCCTAGAGCCTGAACTTGCGAATCTGATTGAGCGTTACCTGGACAAAGCATATGCGACCGAGCAGGCGGAGTCTGTGGAACAACCGGTGATCCGTATTGATACAGAGAAACTGGCGTCGTTACAGCAGGAAAGTGAGTACGTGCGAATGGCACTTACGATTGAGGATGATCACTCTTCTGAAGTGAAGGATGAAGAGGTTAACGATGCAAATGTTGGGAGTAATCGATTAGATGCACTGGGAGCATCGGACGAGATAACTCCAACTGAAGGTTCATTGGAGCCGGACCCATCTGCAGAAGAGATTGCAGCAGGAGCGTCAGCAGAATCCATTAGGTTGCAGTGGGACGAGTCTGTTGAGGCTGATCTGGATGAAGAGTGGCTGCATTTTGCCAAAGAGCTGTCTGCTCAGCAGGTGCAAGCGATCCATGCCCTTCTTGGCGCAAACCCGGATACGGATCTGATGCGTTTAGCTGAGCAATATGGGACGATGCCTACGCTTCTGCTGGATGAAATTAATGATGTGGCTATGGACACGATCGGTGATCTTCTGATTGATGGGGGCCGGATTGTTCCTGACTATATAGATGTTTTCGAACATGTGAAGAGGTGATACGCAGTGACAGAACTTAAAATACCGAAGCGGCTGACCACCGCACTTGTAAATTCATTGACAGCGGGTGTTGTCCCGCGCATTGGACTGGAGCAGATTGCTGTTGGTCGTAAGGCTGAAGTGGACGCGATCTTGCGAGATATGGACAATATCGCCGAGGGCGGCGCAGCGTTCAAGCTCATCACCGGTCGTTACGGCAGTGGTAAAAGCTTTCTTTTGCAAATGATTCGTAACTATGCGATGGATCGCGATTTCGTTGTGGCGGATGCGGATCTGTCACCGGAGCGACGATTGGTGGGCACCAAAGGTCAGGGACTTGCTACATATCGTGAGCTGATGACTCGTCTGTCTACACGCACGCGACCTGATGGAGGAGCCTTGGAGCCGATTTTGCAAAAATGGATCGCAGGGCTGCAACAATCCACGATGCAGAGTCAGAACCTGCGCCCGGATGACCCCGCTCTGCCGCTGGAAGTAGAGAAGCAGATCTATGCGGTGACGGGTGAGATGCAGAATCTGGTTCACGGCTTTGATTTTGCCAAAGTACTGGCGTCTTACTGGAACGGGTACAAGTTGGCTGATGATGATCGCAAACAGGCGGCGCTTCGCTGGCTTCGAGGAGAATTTGCAACCAAAACAGAAGCGAAAAAAGAACTCTCTGTCGGGGTCATCATTGACGATGACAACTGGTATGACTACTTTAAATTATGGTCTGAATTTACAGCGCGAATTGGTTACAAGGGATTGCTATTATTCATTGATGAAGCGGTGAATCTGTACAAAATTACAAACAGCGTCTCCAGACAAAGCAACTATGAGAAATTGCTGACCATGTTTAATGATACGATGCAGGGCAAGGCGGAGCACTTGGGCATATTTGTTGGCGGTACACCACAATTTGTAGAGGATGAACGGCGCGGACTATACAGCTATGAAGCGCTTCGCTCCAGGCTTATTGATGGTCGCTATGCAGCCAAAGCGTATGCGAATTATACAGGCCCGATCCTGAAACTGGCGATGTTATCGCATGAAGAGATTCTGATTCTGCTCCAGAAGCTGCGGCAGATTCATGCCTTGCATTTTGGATACAGCGCAAGTCTGACAGATGAACAATTGGTTGATTTTATGCAAACGGCAGTGAATCGACTGGGTGCGGATGAATTGCTGACGACGCGTGAAGTGGTAAGGGACTTTATGGATGTACTGCATACGCTCCACCAGAATCCCGAAGTGACTTATACTCAATTACTTGGTGACCGGGCTGCCAAACCTCAGGAAACGGGAAAAGGGGATGCATCCGCGAATCCGGATGATCTGGACGATTTTCTGGCGGAGTTTGAATTATGAGTGATAATCCATTCTATCGGCTGGCGCCGTTTGTTCAGGAGTTTATTTATAAAAAAAGATGGGATTCGCTTCGGCCTGCACAGATTGAAGCCTGCAATATCTGCTTTCATACCCCGCACCATATGTTGATTGCGGCAGGCACAGCCTCCGGTAAGACAGAGGCTGCTTTTTTTCCTGCATTGACCGAGCTGCATGAACGGCCTTCCAAATCGGTTGGCATCCTGTACATTGGACCGCTGAAGGCGCTGATAAATGACCAATTCGAACGTCTCAAAGATTTGTTATCCGAGGGAAATATTCCGGTATGGCATTGGCATGGAGATGTGCCTCAGGCGGAGAAAACAAAACTGATGAAGAACCCGTCCGGTGTGCTTCAGATTACCCCAGAATCGCTGGAAGGTCTGCTTATGAATCGCCCGAATGCGATTCCGGCACTGTTTCATGATCTGCGGTATGTCATCATCGATGAGGTACATGCCTTCATGGGAGCGGATCGGGGCATTCAGGTACTCAGCGAGCTTGCCAGAATAGAGCGAATGGCTGGCTGTGCACCGCGAAGAGTTGGCTTGTCCGCTACACTTAGTGACTATAATGCGGCTACAGCCTGGCTTGCTGCCGGAACGCAGCAGGGGGTAGATGTGGTCTCTTCCCCGGGGGGGCGCAAGCTGCGACTGCGAGTGGAACATTTCTCTTTCCCTGATGCACAGGATGAAGAACAGGCGGAACAGCTTCATAACGCCCGCAAAGCCTACTATGACTTCATCTATGAGAGCACACATCGCAAAAAAGCGCTGATCTTCACCAACAGTCGCACGGATGCCGAAGTCACCATTCTTGAGATGAGACGCGTTGCGGCTCGCAGAGAGGAACGTGATGTGTTCCATGTGCATCATGGAAGTATCTCGGCTATGTTGAGGGAGGAGACGGAAGCTGCCCTTCGCACCGGATCAGGGCCTGCTGTTGCTGCAGCAACAGTCACGCTCGAACTGGGCATCGATCTGGGCGAGCTGGAACGTGTGGTTCAGCTTGGTGCACCTTATAGTGCGTCTAGTTTTGTGCAACGGCTGGGCCGTTCGGGAAGACGGGAAGACATGGCTTCGGAAATGCTCTTTGTATGTCCGGAGGAAGAAGATGAAGAAGCGCAATTACCAGCACGGATGCCATGGACGTTGATGCGTGCGATTTCTGTTATTGAACTATATGTAAAAACGAAATGGGTCGAGCCGCTTGAAGCCCGCAAAATGCCCATAGGTGTACTCTACCATCAGACGATGAGCATGCTGAAAAGTATGGGGGAGGCGGAGCCGAGAGACCTTGCGGAAGCAATCCTCTCGCTCGCACCGTTCTCGTTGATGAGCCCCGATCAATATCAGGTATTCCTGAATTACCTCATCGATACAGATCACCTGCAATGGACAGAAGAGCGAACTTTAATTATTGGACTTACCGGTGAGAAAATTGTGAATAATTATCGCTTCTACGCAGTGTTCAAGGACGATGAGGAACATAAAGTGCTGAACGGCTCCGAAGAGATTGGTTCCATTACAACCGTACCCCCACCGGGGTATTGCTTCTCGCTCGCAGGCAAACTGTGGAAAGTCGAAGAGGTGGACCACAAGCACAAGGCTGTGTATGTGAAGTCTGCCAAAGGAAAAGTGGATACGTTATGGCTTGGGGCGGGAGGAGATATTCATACGACGGTAGTACAGAAAATGCGTGAAGTCTTGTCCGAATCGACCATCTATCCGTACCTGTCACCGCAAGCCGTCAATCGACTGGAACGAGCACGCCGCCTCGCTCGAGAAAGTGGTCTGCTGAAGCAAGTCGTTATTCCCGCAGGGGGAGATTCCATGTATGTTCTTCCCTGGGTGGGAAGTAAATCTTTCCGTACATTGGAGCGCTTGATGAAGCATAATCTGTCCGGGAAGCTTGCTTTGCGTTCTGTCGTACCCATGGAACCCTATTATTTTGTAGTGTCCGGGAAGGTCGATGAACGAACTTTGTTAGCCGAAATCATGAGTGAGTGTCGGTCAGCTCAGGACGCCTCTGCGTTACTGGCTGAAGATGAAGCACCTTATTTAGGCAAGTATGATGAATTCGTCGCGCCGCCTCTGATCCGTGAGGCTTTTGCCGTGGATGGGCTGGATTTGGATGGATTGAAGGCAGGTCTACAGCAAACATTGGAGTGGGATTCCTCGAACTCCAATCAGGTATTTTAACTTTTACATCGAATAGGGTTGACACCACCTCACCTCCCATGTAATATATGAAAAGTCGTCACACACGAATTACATCAAATTGCATATATCATTTCGTATAACCTCGCAGGCCGAAAGTGTACACAGGGCGAGGGTCTCTACGGGAAGCCTATACTTCCTAACTACGATGCCAAGGAATCGATGTATTCCTTGCTCGTTGTTAGGATTTTTTGCATTTTCGATGGTGTCTGTGACCTTGGCATGAGCCAAACATGCGGACGTATTTTTCAATCATCAGGAGGTTTATTCACAAATGAAATATTATCTGTCCGTTCTCGCGGGAGCGATGAGCTATGGCATATTATCCACGATTGTGGTTCTGGCTTACGGTGAAGGATATAAACTTGGAGAGGTTGTGGGAGCACAACTGATTACGGGTTTTCTCCTATCCTGGATGCTGGCGCTATACACACGATTTAGAACAAAACGCAAGTCCCAAACAGCTGTAAAAGCATCAGGAGCCGTGGCACAGGTATTCAAACGGTTGACGTGGAAACAACGTCTGCTATTGATGGCAGCCGGAACACCAACGGTAATTACAGGTCTCGTCTATTATCAGTCTTTACGTTATATCCCGGCATCACTTGCCATTATCCTGTTGTTCCAGTTCACATGGATTAGCGTATTGATTCAAGCGATAAGCAAACGTCAACGTCCGGATAAAGTGACGTTCCTGACGTTGATCATTCTATTCGGCGGAACCTTGCTGGCAGCCGGTTTCCTGGAACAGGGACTGGGTGAGTTTAACGGTCTGGGTATTGCTCTTGGACTAATGGCAGCCGTAAGTTATTCCCTGTTCGTATTGTTCAGCGGCAAAGCAGTTCCTTCTGCACACCCGGCCTTCCGCAGTGCGTGGATGGTTACAGGCGGATTGATCCTGCTGTGCATTTTGTTCCCGCCGACTTTCCTCTTTAACGGATTGATCTGGAGTCAGTTATTGGTGTTCGGACTACTGCTCGGATTCTTCGGGGCTTTCATTCCACCAGTACTGTTCGCCATTGGCGTTCCGCATATTGGTGGCGACATGGCCGGAATTCTGGGTGCAGTGGAGCTTCCAATTGCAGTATTATTATCCTCTATCGTGCTCCATGAGCATGTCAGCGGATTGCAATGGTTCGGGGTTATCATTGTGCTCATTGGTGTAGCCCTGCCAGAGTTGTATAAATTACGAATGAGACGAAGTCGAAGTAAACCGATCTATTCCTGATTCTTACCAAAAGGGATATTACGGAGAATGAGCGGGAATACCCGTAGATAAGCCTGAGAAATCAGGCTTTTTTTATTGAAGTAATTTGGCTCAACCGCAATAGCCCAGAGGGGTCATTTTCATTGTCATGCGAATCAGGTATGCTTAAAGAATACATCCGTCTGTTGATTGAATATTGATGAGACATCGAATGAGGAGTGTTTAGATGAAAAGCTGGTTTGGAAAAACATGGCCTTGGTTAACACTGGGCCTGACGGTTGTCGTATTGCTTGGATCTTTTTTGTTTTATTTTATGGGTAAAGACCTGTCCCCGGGATCGGGAAGTGCGGTAACTGCACAAGCGGAGACAGCGGAGGATCTGAAAGGATATGAAGTCATTGATGTGGACGTAAGCAACGATGGTTTTGGACCCGACGTTATTGAGGTGAAAGCTGGCGTGCCGACTAAAATCAACTTTATTCTGACCCGGTCGGTGACACATGTCAAATCGGTGGGATCACAAAAGCTTGGCATGGATCTATACATGCAAAAGGGAGCCAATTATTATACTGTCGACAAAGACCTGCCCAAGGGAGAATACGAAATTCACTGTGGCATGTATATGATATACGCAACGATTAAGGTCGTATAAGCAGAAGGAGCATGGTTTCGGGTTACCGAGCTTTGCTCCTTTTTTTGGTGCGTGATATCATGGGAAAGTGGGTAAAATCGATCAGGAGGTGGCGAAATGAAAGCGCTATTTATTGGAGGGACAGGCACCATCAGTACGGCCATTACGGAGATGCTTGCACAGCAAGGCTGTGAACTCTATTTGATTAATCGGGGTAATCGTAATGATGAGTTACCGGCCGAAGTCAAGGTACTTCAAGCCGATATTAATGACGAGGCCCGCGTAGCGGAACTGATTGCTGATCTGGAATTCGATGTTGTGGCAGACTTTATCGCCTTTGTGCCGTCTCAATTGGAGCGAGATTACCTTTTGTTCAAAGATAAAACAAAGCAGTTTATTTTTATCAGTTCAGCATCAGCGTATCAGACACCTTTGGCAGATTATCGGATCACGGAAGGGACGCCATTATCGAATCCATACTGGGAGTATTCTCGCAACAAGATTGCGTGTGAAGACTATCTGATGAAACAATATCGTGAGCATGGATTCCCCGTGACTATTGTGCGTCCGAGCCATACGTATGGGGACCAATCAGTACCTCTCGGTGTTCATGGTGCTCAAGGCAGCTGGCAGGTTCTCAAGCGCATACGTGAAGGAAAACCCGTTATCATTCATGGAGATGGCACATCACTGTGGACCATTACGCACAATACTGATTTTGCCAAAGGGTTTATCGGGCTTATGGGAAATATCCATGCGATTGGTGAATCGGTACATATCACCTCAGATGAATCCGTCACGTGGAATCAGATTCATGAGATTATTGCCAGCGTGTTGGGTGTTAAGCTTCATGCGGTACATGTACCCTCTGAGTTCTTGGCAGCATGCAGTGACCAGGATCTGCGCGGCGGTTTGCTAGGGGACAAAGCCAATACCGTTGTGTTCGATAACAGTAAACTGAAACGGCTTGTTCCGGAATTTGTAGCAACGACAAGAGCCGATCAGGGCATTCGACGTACGATTGAGCATATTCTGGAGCATCCTGAATTACAGACCGAAGATCCTGAATTTGATGTATGGTGTGACAAGGTCGTTGGCGCATTGGACGAGGCGTTATTGAAGATAAGGGATGAGAAGTGAAACCTTCCTGATCTAGCTTCCGCCCTATGGAGCACTTAAGCAGATCCGAAGCCGCAGCGCTAATCTTCCGTTTGAATAAGCTGATGCAAGTCATTACCGCTTGATTGGCTTTTAATGCTATAATAGGTTGCCAATATGATAAAAAAGGGTAATGAACAATGGTGATGAATAATGAATAATAAATTTATCCGGATATATGAAGACATTGCAGATCGTATTCGGACTGGAGAGATTGAGGCAGGTACGCTCCTTCAATCGGAACTGGATCTATCGGAAAGTTATCAAACATCCCGAGAGACCATTCGCAAAGCGCTGAAAATGTTGTACGAAGAAGGTTATATTCAGAAGATTCAAGGCAAGGGCTCGATTGTACTCGATATTCGGAAGATCGATTTTCCCATCTCAGGTCTGGTTAGCTTCAAGGAATTAGCCAAAAAAATGGGGCATCGGGCTCAAACGTATGTGAAGGTTTTCGAGGAGCAACAAGTGGATCAGGCGCTGCACAAAAAAATCAACTTTGGTCTGAATGAACAGGTCTGGGAGATCAGACGTGTGCGCAAAGTGGATGGAGAACACGTCATTCTGGACAAAGATTACATCAGCCAGCGACTTGTTCCGGGTCTCAGCAAAGAAATCTGTAATGATTCCATCTATGAGTACATTGAACAGGAGTTGGGTCTATCCATTTCATTTGCCAAGAAGGAAATTTTGGTGGAAGAACCCACTGCGGAGGACAGGGAATTACTTGATCTCGAAGGGTTCCACAATGTAGTTGTGGTGAGGAGCCAGGTATACCTGGAGGATGCCAGTCAATTTCAGTATACGGAGTCGAGGCATCGACCGGATAAGTTCAGATTTGTGGATTTTGCACGCCGCAGATGAGTTAAACAGAATCGATCAGAGAGTACCTTTCACTGCTTTATTGGGTGGATAGGTACTCTCTTTGGTTGTAGGGGAATCCGAAGATCGTCCATCAAGAACCGCTTAATGTCAATGTTCTTCCTCCATACTCGAGCGTATGATCATAATATACACGAGGCCAAGGAGTGAGGGAATTGAATCACGTGACAGCGAAATCGAACGTTCGCATATGGGAAGAAACCAGAGATATTCCAACCTATGGTACAGGTAAACCGGACAAAAATCCGATGTTTCTTGAAAAGCGAATCTATCAGGGGAGTTCGGGTAAGGTGTATCCGCATCCCGTGATCGACAGCATTGAAGATGAAGCAAAAATGCAATCTTATCGATTAGTTATTCTGGAAAATGAATATATACGTATTGAGATGATGCCAGAACTGGGTGGTCGGATCTACCGTGCGCTGGACCGGACTAACGATTACGATTTTGTATATTATAACCGGGTGATTAAACCTGCGCTTGTGGGTCTAGCAGGGCCATGGATCTCAGGGGGAATTGAATTCAACTGGCCACAGCATCATCGGCCGAATACGTTTGGTCCGGTGGACTATACATTTGCCAGTAATGAAGATGGAAGCGCTACCGTATGGGTAGGTGAGATTGATCGTATGTACGGTACCAAAATGACTGCGGGCTTTACATTGCATCCGGGCAAAGCCTATCTTGAAATCCATGCCGAGGTATATAATCGAACCACCGCACCTCAAACTTTTCTCTGGTGGGCCAATCCGGCTGTGGCTGCCAACGATCATACGCAATCCGTGTTTCCACCAGATGTAACGGCTGTGCTGGATCATGGCAAACGGGATGTATCCCGGTTTCCCATCGCAACAGGCACGTACTATAAGATGGATTATTCCGAAGGTGTGGACATTTCACGTTACAAAAATATACCGGTTCCAACATCCTACATGGCGTATAAGTCGAATTATAATTTCGTAGGCGGCTATGACCATGGAGTTCAGGCTGGTTTGTTGCATGTAGCTAATCACCATATCTCACCCGGCAAGAAACAATGGACCTGGGGGAATGGGGCATTCGGGCAAGCCTGGGATCGCCAGTTGACGGACGAGGATGGTCCTTATATTGAATTAATGACAGGTATCTATACCGATAATCAGCCTGATTTTACATGGTTACAGCCCTATGAAGCCAAATCATTTTCGCAATATTTTATGCCGTACAAAGGAATTGGCATGGTCAAAAATGCAACGATCGATGCAGCGGTTAACCTGGAAATGGACGAAACGACAGGAACAGTAACCGTGATGGTGTACGCTACATCGGTTTATGATCAAGTGATTGTTGAAGTAAAAGGACCGACCGCAGTATATCTCCAGGACAGATGTAACGTCTCACCTACGCAAGTATATCAAACTTCATTCTTGTGGAGTGGGCACGATGAGTGGCATCAGGTGAAATTAACTGTTCGAACTGCGGAAGGAAGACTGCTTGTGGCCTATCAGCCTGAACGGTCTGAGATTCAGGAAGTACCGGATCCGGCCATACCACTCCCCCTCCCGTCCGAGATTCAGACCAATGAACAATTATATCTGGCGGGTCTGCATCTGGAGCAATATCGGCATGCCACGTATGAACCGGAATCTTATTATCTGGAAGGGTTGAAGCGTGATGCAACGGATATTCGTCTGAACATTGCGTATGGCACATTGCTGCTGCGAAGAGGGCTGTTTCAAGATGCAGAGAGACATTTCACACAGGCCGTAGAGTCACTTACGTGGAAAAATACGAATCCATATGATAGTGAAGCTTATTATCAGCTCGGTCTATGTCTGAAACTACAGGGGAAACAGGAAGAATCCTATGCAGCTCTCTATAAAGCCGTATGGTCTGCCCAGTATCAGGATACTGGCTATTATATACTTGCTCAGATAGATACAGCACTACATAGGGACAAGGGAGCGCTGGATCACATTGAACGTTCGCTGATCCGTAACGCCAGGAATTATAAGGCTCGTCATCTGAAAGTGGCTCTGCTACGCCGAATGGGCCAGGACTTACCTGCCATCCAATATGCACGTGAGACACTGGAATTGGACCCGGTTGAATTTGGAGCCGCACATGAATTAGTTCTGATCTATAACAGAGCTACTTCACCGTTAGATAAAGAACAAGCCGATCAAGCTCGCGATCATTTCCATCGTCTCATGCGAGGAGACGTTCATAATTATCTGAATCTAGCCGCGGATTATGCCGAGAGCGGATTGTGGGAAGAAGCACTATTGGTTCTCTCCTATGTTGAATCCGAAGTCTCACAACTGTACCCGATGATTGATTATGCTCAAGCCTACTTGTATCGTCAGTTGGGTGATGCGGAGCAGGCCGGGGAATGTCAGAAGCAGGGGGAGGCTGCTCCAACCGATTATTGTTTTCCTAATACTCTTTTTGAGTTATTGGTGCTTCAGGATGTATTGGCGGCTGATCAGAACGATGCGCGTGCTCATTATTACCTGGGCAATTGGTTATATGATCATAAACGTTACGAAGAAGCAATCTCCCATTGGGAAACTTCGCGTGAGGCAGATGCTACATTTTCAACGGTACATCGGAATCTGGGGCTGGCTTATTATAACAAGCTGAATCGGCCCGACCTAGCACTCGCATCATTGGAGGAAGCTTTCCGGTTGGATTCGCAGGATGCACGGATCTTCTACGAGTTGGATCAACTGCGCAAGAAGATAGGGTATTCCTGCGAGCATCGAATCAAACAGCTGGAAGATCACATGGAGCTGGTTCATCACCGTGACGATCTGTATATTGAGTGGGTAACTTTATTGAATATGCAGGGTAGTCATCGGGAAGCATGGAATGCCCTTCAGACAAGGATGTTTCATCCTTGGGAAGGTGGAGAAGGTAAGGTCACAGGACAATACGTTACGGCGTTGACGGAGCTGGCGAAGCAGAACCTGGAGAAACAACAACCTGAACAAGCGTTGGAACTGTTGCAGAAAGCTCTGGAGTATCCGGAGAATCTGGGTGAGGGCAAGCTGGAGAGAGCCGGTGACAATCCATTGTACTATTACCTTGGCTGTGCGTATCAGCAGATGAACAATATACAGGACGCCGAGGAAAGTTTCCAGAGAGCATTGATCGGCCTGAACGAACCTGCAAGCGCGATGTTCTATAATGATCAGCCGCCGGAATGGATCTATTATCAGGGTCTGGCTTGGCAGAAGCTTGGCAATACGAAGGAAGCAAACCGACGGTTTAACAAACTGATTGATTATGCCGAAAGACATATGCAAGATCACATCCGAATGGATTACTTTGCGGTATCTCTGCCCGATTTTCTAGTATTCGATGACGATCTAGATCAGCGAAATGAAGAACATTGCCGATATATGCGGGCATTGGGTCTTCTGGGACTGGGTCGGACGAGTGAAGCCAAACTTGAGTTGGAGCGGGTACTGGAGAAGAACCCGAATCATCAAGGGGCAATCCTCCATCGGTAATCGACCCACCCATATCCTCATATAACGAAGGAGTTATATTCCATGAATAATAGTATAGCAGGAAGCCAGATTCGTTTCATACTGGATGCGGAAGATAAAGAGATTCGTGCGGGCCGCATGACTGGCAGTGGCGGCAAAAGTCCGCGAGGGGAGTCTTATGACTTTACTAACTATTATATGACCCGTAATGCTAAACCTTATATTCCTGTGGTTGGTGAATTTCATTTCTCCAGATTCGCTTACTTGCAGTGGGAGGAAGAATTGCTGAAGATGAAGGCAGGCGGGGTGAATATCGTCGCTTCTTATGTCTTCTGGAATTTTCACGAGGAACAAGAAGGGGAATTTAATTGGTCAGGAAACCTGAATTTGCGGCACTTTGTGGATCTGTGTGGTAAACATGAACTGCCGCTGATCGTACGAATTGGTCCATTCTGTCATGGGGAAGTGCGTAATGGCGGGATGCCGGATTGGCTATTCAGCTATCCATTCGAAGTCAGGTCGAACGATGAAGGGTATCTGTATTACGCCAAGCGATTATATCGGGAGATTGCCCGTCAGCTCAACGGCAGTTTCCACCAGGAGGGTGGACCTGTTATTGGGGTACAGTTAGAAAATGAGTACATGCACGCTGGCGCACCCATGGATGCCTGGGGTTATACACGCGAAAAATACATTTCCTCCGGCCGGGATGGACGAGAACATCTGAAGGTGCTTCGCCATATTGCCGAAGAAGTCGGTATGAAGCCGATGTTCTATACTGCCACGGCCTGGGGCAATGCTGCGGTGCCTGAAGAAGGAACGTTACCCATGCTAGCGGGGTATGCTTACACACCATGGATCCCCAATCAGCCTCCAAGCCGGGAGTATCTGTTCCGGGATCTGCATATGAATCCTGTGGAAGAAGTGGATTATGACAGTCTGGAGTACCCTGCTGCGTATTGTGAGCTTGCTGGCGGCATGCAGGTCAGTTATCACGCTCGTCCGGTTGTCGATGCGGACAGTGTCGAGGCGATGACCATTGTGAAGCTGGCGAACGGCAGCAATCTGGTTGGCTATTATATGTATCACGGGGGGACCAATCCAATAGGCAAAAATTCATATATGAATGAGCAGGCATTGCCGAAAATGACGTATGATTACCAAGCCCCACTCGGAGAATTTGGACGTATTGGTGAATCGTATGACCGTATTCGGACCTTGTCCATGTTCCTGGAAGCATACGGTGAGTTGCTTGCGCCAATGGGGTGTGTTGTACCGGAAGGTCAGCAATCGATAACTCCGGAGAACACGTTGGATCTGCGCTGGTCTGTTCGGCAACAATCAGGCTCAGGATTTCTGTTTATGAATAATTATCAGGATCATGTAACGCTGCCTGATCGTGGTATTCAATTGGAACTGCATACAAGCAAAGGGGTTGCTTCTTATCCAAGAGAAGGGACGATGCAGCTGAAATCCGGCTCGGCGGCCATTCTACCTTTCCATATGAATCTGGATGGCCTAAATATCATCAGTGCTACCGTTCAACCACTGACCCGATTTATGGTGGACAATGAACTTACGGCTGTCTTTTATGCCCACGAAGGCATGACGCCTGAGTATGTTATTGATACATCAACTGTTACGAATGTTGATATGCACGAAGGAACAGTATCGGAGCAGGGAAATGAAGTTGTGGTACACCCGATTGCCGGCAAAGACCATCATCTGCGAATCACAACATCGGATGGTGTGGGAATACGAATCATTACGTTGACTCGTGAAGAGGCCTTGCATGCCTACCGTTTCCGTGTGGGTGGACAAGAGAGACTTATAATCAGCAACAGTCATCTGTATCTACAGAATGAGATGCTCATATGCACATCGGTGGAGCAACCGGAGATGGAGGTATCCTTCTATCCGGCACCAGAACAGATTACCGCTTCTGAATATGCCGTCTCATCTCAATCTAAGCAAGGAGTATTCGATACGTACACATTCCAAGTTACGCCCTACAAGCCTCCTGTGGAGGTTGATTATCCGAAAGAGTATGCAGCAACACTGAGATTGGACACAGAATGGCCGGAACAGGTAGACGATGTATGGATTGAGATTGATTACAATGGAGATGTTGCTGCAGCCCACATCCATCATCAGCTGTTAACGGATCATATCCAGTATGGTCATAGTTGGGAGATTGGTCTGAAACAATCCCGCCACTTGCTGGCCGTTCACGCTCTGCGTCTGTCCATTACACCAATCCGGAGAGGAACGACAGAGAGCTATGTGAATCAGGCTTATGTTGAACGATTTAATGGTGTGGAGATCGGAACGTTTAGCGAGATTCGGGTAGTACCACATTACCGGGTCAGGTTGGTGTTGGCGTGAACAAGAAGACAAAGATTAGCATGAAGAGTTAACTAGTTTTTTTATTATACAGAAGGTTCTTTCTCCGAACTGCAATGAGGGGAGAGAGCCTTCTTTTTTGTGAGGAAAAAACACTTCCTAATCATGGTAAAAACAGCTTGACTAGTAAGCGTTTTCATTCTATTATAATTCATAACCTTATCGATAAGGTTTATTAATCCGAAACAAGTGAACTAATTAAGGTTTTTAGTTTAGGTCTAATTAGGGTTCGTTTACTTCGATAACCAACGATTTTAGTTAACTTATTGCCTGGAGCAGGGTTAATTGAAATAATAAAAAAATACAGGAGGTTCCAAACGAATGGTCAATCTGAAAAAGTGTACAATCTTCACGGTTATTGCTGCTCTCATGTTCATGGTATTAGGGAGTGCAGCCCCCAAAGCGTCTGCGGCTACAGGTTTTTATGTAAGCGGTAACAAATTATACGATTCCACAGGTAAGCCTTTTGTCATGAGAGGAGTTAATCACGGACATTCCTGGTTCAAAAATGATTTGAATACCGCTATTCCTGCAATCGCCAAAACAGGTGCCAACACGGTACGTATTGTTCTTTCGAATGGTACCCAGTACACCAAAGATGATCTGAACTCTGTTAAAAACATTATTAACGTGGTTAACCAAAATAAAATGATAGCTGTACTTGAAGTACATGATGCCACAGGGAAAGATGACTATAATTCATTGGACGCGGCAGTGAACTACTGGATTAGTATTAAGGAAGCCTTGATTGGCAAAGAAGATCGAGTTATCGTCAACATTGCCAATGAATGGTATGGAACGTGGAACGGAAGTGCCTGGGCTGATGGATATAAGAAGGCCATTCCGAAACTTAGAAATGCGGGAATTAAAAATACGCTGATTGTGGATGCAGCAGGATGGGGACAGTTCCCACAATCCATCGTGGATTATGGACAAAGTGTATTTGCAGCCGATTCGCAGAAAAATACGGTCTTCTCCATTCACATGTATGAGTATGCAGGTAAAGATGCAGCAACGGTCAAAGCCAACATGGAGAATGTGCTGAACAAAGGTTTGGCTCTGATCATTGGTGAATTCGGGGGATACCATACCAATGGTGACGTGGACGAATATGCCATCATGAGATATGGTCAGGAAAAAGGGGTAGGCTGGCTTGCCTGGTCGTGGTACGGAAACAGTTCCAATCTGAACTATCTGGACATGGCTACAGGTCCGAACGGAAGCTTGACCAGCTTTGGCAACACCGTCGTTAATGACACCTATGGTATCAAAAACACTTCCCAAAAAGCGGGGATTTTCTAATCCGCCTATGAAACAGGAACACTCTGACGGTTACGTCAGGGTGTTTTTTAATAAAAGTGCTTAATCCATGAAAACTTTTGAATTTTTCCGTTTATATATAAAATCTTTTGTTTTCAAAACAAAACAAAGATGATAAACTCGGATTAGGAATAAAACAAACATTATCGGAGGGAAACGAATGGTACAGAGTTTATGGAATGCATCGCAGGCATCTGAGAAAACAACAGGACTGGAGCAATTGGTCTACCGATCCAATCTGATTGGATCCGATCGCAGTGTATGTAACATCTACGGTGGTAATACGTCTACCAAAACGACAGTAAAGGATTTTCGGGGTCGTGATGTAGAAGTAATGTATGTGAAGGGAAGCGGGTCTGACCTCGGTTCCATGGAAGCGAAGCATTTTACGGGACTTGGACTTGAAGATATAAGGCCGTTAATTGAACGTGAATCCATGTCGGATGAAGAGATGGTTGAATATTTGGGTCATTGCATGATTGATGCCAAGCACCCGCGTGCCTCCATCGAGACTCTGCTGCATGCGTTCCTTCCATATAAGCATGTGGATCATACTCACCCGGATGCCATTATCAGTTTGTGCTGTGCACATAACGGCAAGGAATTGGCGAGAGAGATCTACGGTGATCGTTTTGTATGGGTACCTTATGTACGTCCAGGATTCACGTTATCCAAAATGATTGCTGAAAGCGTATTCTCGAATCCAAATGCCGAACTCGTATTGATGGAAAAACACGGACTTGTGACTTGGGGAGAAACATCCGAGGAATGTTACGCTCAGACAATCAAGATCATCAATGAAGCGGAAGCATTCATCGAAGCTCGGGTGAACGAAGGCAGCTTGTTCGGTGGTGTGAAACACCCGGCACTTGCCCCAGAGGTTCGTCGTCAGATCGTATCACGTGTAATGCCAACGATTCGTGGAGCGGTATCGGATAGCAAAAAAATGATATTGTCCTTTGATGATCAGGAGGATGTACTTACTTTTGTGGGCGGAGCGGATTCTCCGCAATTGTCTCAGGTAGGTGCGGCTTGCCCGGATCATCTGGTACATACCAAAGTCGTACCTCTGTTCATTGACTGGACGCCGGATGCGGATGATATTGAAGGCTTGCAAGCCAAGCTGGTGGAAGGCGTTGCCGCCTACAAAGAGCAATATCAGCAGTATTTTGAGAGCAACAAAAACGAAGGTGATGTCATGTTCGAAGCGGCACCACGAGTGATCCTCATTCCAGGTGTGGGCATGATCAACACAGGCAAGAGCTGGGCGCTCTCTCAAGTAAGCGGTGCGTTGTATCACAGAGCGATCGCCGTCATGCGTGGGGCTACAAGCTTGGGCCAATTCGTATCGCTCAGTGCAAACGAATCTTACAATGTGGAGTACTGGCCGCTGGAACTCTACAAATTGTCTCTGGCTCCGGCCGAAACGGAATTCTCGCGCAAAGTGGCGTTTATCACAGGTGGAGCAGGCGGGATCGGAAGTGAAACAGCACGTAGACTGGTGTCTGAAGGCGCACATGTGGTGCTCGCTGATCTCAACCTGGAGGGCGCACAGAAGGTAGCACAGGAAATCAATGATCAGTACGGTGCGAATCGTGCTTATGCGCTGAAAATGGACGTGACCGATGAGGAAGCCGTTCAATCTGCGTATGCTGATGTTTCAGTGCAATATGGCGGAGTGGATATCATCGTAAATAATGCTGGATTAGCCACATCCAGCCCATTTGACGAGACGTCCCTGAAAGAATGGAACCTGAACATGAATGTACTGGGTACGGGATATTTCCTTGTTGCTCGCGAAGCATTCAAGCTGATGAAACAGCAGGGTATTGGTGGAAGCATGGTATTTATCGGGTCCAAGAACTCGGTGTATGCAGGTAAAAGTGCCTCGGCTTACAGCTCAGCGAAAGCGCTGGAAGCACATCTGGCACGTTGTATTGCAGCAGAAGGTGGAGAGTATGGCATTCGTGTCAACACGATTCTTCCAGATGCCATTCTACAGGGTTCAGCGATCTGGAACGGTTCCTGGAGAAATGAACGAGCAGCGGCTTACGGGATCGAGCCCGATCAATTGGAAGAGTATTACCGCAAACGGACGACATTGCTCGTGAATATCTATCCAAGAGATATTGCGGAAGGAATCGCATTCTTTGCTTCTTCGAAATCCGAAAAAACAACCGGTTGCATGATGACCATTGATGGCGGTGTACCAGCAGCATTTACACGTTAAAAGGAGGATTCTTGCGGATGGATAACCAAGTCAAGCAAGCTTATGAAGCAGCTAAGTCATTGTATGCAAAGCACGGAATCGATACGGACCAAGTACTGAACAAACTCGAGGAGATCAAAGTATCCGTACATTGCTGGCAAGGCGATGATGTCAAAGGATTTCTGAATAAGGATGGGGAGCTAACAGGCGGGATTTCCGTTACTGGTCAGTATCCGGGAGCTGCGACAACACCTTCGGAGCTTCGTAACGATCTGGAGCAAGCTTTTGCTCTGATTCCTGGCAAACATAAGGTCAATCTGCACGCAATCTACACAGATACAGATGAGCAGGTTGAACTGGATCAGATTGAACCGAAGCATTATGAGAACTGGGTGAAGTGGGCCAAAGAACAAGGACTCGGTCTGGACTTTAACCCAACATGCTTTTCCCATGAAAAATCAAGTGATGGCTTCACGCTCAGTCATCCAGACCCTGAGATTCGCAAGTTCTGGATTAATCACTGCAAGGCGTCCCGTCGGATTGGTGCTTACTTCGGCGAACAGCTCGGTCAGACTTGTGTAACCAACGTATGGGTACCGGACGGATTCAAAGATAATCCGGTTGATCGCATGACTCCACGCAAACGTCTCAAGGAATCACTGGATGAAGTATTCGGCGAACCGCTTAATCCAGAGCACAATTTGGATGCGGTAGAGAGCAAGCTGTTTGGTCTCGGTTCGGAAGCTTATGTGGTGGGTTCACATGAATTTTATATGGGGTATGGTTTGCAAAACGATACGTTAATCTGTCTTGATGCGGGCCATTTCCATCCAACAGAGGTCATTTCCAACAAACTGTCATCCCTTGCTTTGTTTACCAGCGGTATCCTGCTTCACGTAAGCCGCCCGATGCGTTGGGACAGTGATCACGTTGTCATTATGGATGATGAGTTGCTCGAAATTGCCCGTGAACTGGTTCGACATGATCTGCTGACGACAACACATATTGGACTGGATTTCTTTGATGCAAGCATCAATCGTGTTGCTGCATGGGTTGTAGGGACACGTAATACGATCAAAGCTCTTCTGCGTGCAATGCTGGAACCGGTGGATGCCTTGAAACAAGCCGAACTGGAAGGGGATTACACGCTGCGCCTTGCCTTGACGGAAGAGTTCAAATCCTATCCGTTTGGCGCAATCTGGGACTATTATTGTGCCCAGCAAGGTGTTCCTGTTCGGGAACAATGGATCACGGATATCAAAACCTATGAACAAGAGGTATTGCTGCAACGTGATAAATCATTGGTGTAACGTTACACTTTCTAAACCACTACGGATGAATATTCCGTGGTGGTTTTTTTGACATAATCACTTTGAAATGCATAAGTGAGGCGATTGTTTCCATACTAGGAATATGGATCCGTATTGCACAAGTATGCTACGCAGAGGAGGACTAATAGAATTGAATCTAGCCCACAACAAACTATATATCGCTGCACTTGGCGGTGTGAATGAAATAGGGAAGAACATGTATTTCATCCAATACAACCAGGATATCATCGTCATTGACTGTGGTTCGAAGTTTCCGGATGAGACCTTGCCGGGGATTGATCTGATTATCCCGGATGTAACCTATCTGCTGGAGAACCTGGATAAAGTAAGGGCTCTTGTGGTTACCCACGGACACGAAGATCATATTGGTGGCATTCCCTATTTGCTAAAGCAAATGAATATTCCTGTATATGCTTCCAGACTTACACGCGGATTGATTGAACTTAAACTGAAAGAGCATCGGCTGCTACGCAAGGCTGATCTGCACACAATTGATGCCAAGTCCAGCATTACGCTGGGTGAGATCGATGTTTCCTTTTTCGCGACCAGTCATAGTATTCCAGATTGTCTTGGTGTTTTCTTCCAGACCCCCGCAGGCAATGTCGTACATACCGGGGATTTCAAATTTGACATGTCTCCCGTTAATGGACCTTTCCCTGATCTGCACCGCATGGCCGAGATTGGCAAGCAAGGTGTCCATATACTGCTCTCCGAAAGTACCAATGCGGAAAGGCCTGGATTTACACCTTCCGAGCGTATCGTAGGGGACCACATTCTGGATGCCTTTATCCGTGCAAAACAAAAAGTGTTTATCTCCACCTTTGCATCGAATGTCAGCAGAGTTCAACAGATTGTTAATGCAACATTCGAAACAGGGCGTAAACTGGCCTTACTGGGCAGAAGTATGGTGAATGTGGTGTCTGTTGCGAGTGACCTGGGCTATTTGCAAGTTCCTGATGGATTATTAATTGATGCAATGGATTCCAATCAGTTTCCACCAGAGCAGGTCGTTGTATTATGTACAGGTAGCCAAGGTGAAGCTATGGCTGCCTTGTCCCGCTTGGCAACAGGGAAACATCCCCATGTAAGGGTAGAGGCCGGAGATACAGTTATCCTTGCAGCTGGTGCTATTCCGGGCAATGAGCGCAATTTGGCTCATGTGATTGATAACCTGTATGTTCTCGGAGCGCGCGTGATATATGGTTCTAGTGGTGCCGCAGGAATGCATGTCTCTGGACACGGCAGTCAGGAAGAGCTCAAATTGATGTTGACCCTCATGAAGCCGGATTATCTGATTCCGATTCACGGTGAGTTCCGTATGTTGTATCAGCACAGACTGCTTGCCGAGTCCGTAGGTATAGAGCGTGATCATGTCTTTATTGTGAATAACGGAGATATGGTTCAGTACAAAGATGGCGTGGCCTCTCTTGGTCCCAAAATTGCTTCAGGAAACAGTCTCGTGGACGGTCTGATCATGGGTGATGTAGGCAATATTGTACTTCGTGATCGCAGGCAACTGTCATCCGATGGTATGCTGGTGATCGTAACCACATTGAGCAAAACGGAGAAACAAATGGTTGCCTCACCCGAAATCATCTCCAGAGGGTTCGTGTTCGTGAAGGATTCGGAAGAATTCATGCATGAGATCCATGAGTTAGTTCTTAGCCGAATGGATGAGTTAATCGGGGCTGGAGTGAATCAGTGGAATGTGATCAAGAAAAAGCTGAAAGACGAGATTGGTCACTACATTTACGCGCAAACGAAGCGAAGACCCATGATCTTGCCGATTATTATCGAAGTGTAAGTCAGCAGGTATAAGGATTATCCTTGCCCTGATCGCCTGAACAAATATGTTTTGGAACTTAACAGCCTGATGAATGTGGGATCATACACCTGTATGATTACTACATTAGCATCGGGCTTTTGCTGTTCGTGCGATTCGAAGTATAATAAGAGGTAAACCAGTAATGAAATTAAGAGGAGTCTTTATGAATAAAACGATTTCTGATATCGCTCAGATGGCAGGTGTCGCGAAGAGCACGGTTTCTCGCTTCCTGAATGGCGGATCGGTTAGTGAAGATACACGCCAGAAGATTGAGCGCATTATCAAACAATACAATTATGTTCCCAACACATTTGCACAGAGTCTCAAGGCGAAGAAGACCAGTATTATCGGTACGGTAGTTCCGCGACTGGATTCTTTTGCAACATCTCAGACGCTGATCGGAATTGATGAAGAACTGAGAAGTAATCAATATCAGATGCTGATTGCGAATACGAGCCAGGACATGCAACGTGAGATTGATGCCATATATGATTTTGCAAGACAAAAGGTGTCGGGGATTATTCTCTTGGCTGCTGAAGTGACTGAAGCACATCTGAAAGCAGTGGAGGACATACGTATCCCTGTGTTGTTGGTGGGGCAACAACATGAGCAATTACACAGTTTGGTTCACAATGATGATCAGGCGGGTTATGAGATGGGCAGATATGTCGTGGAACAGGGCCATCGCAAGATGGTATACATGGGAGTAAGCGAGAGGGATCAGGCGGTGGGCATTCATCGAAAACAAGGGTTCCAGCGTGCAATTGCCGAATGTGGAGAATGTGAAGTGAAGTATTATGAGACAAGCTTCAAGATGTCGGAAGCCATCGTTACCGCTGAAGCCATACTGAAAGAGATCACACCAACGATCATCGTGGGGGCTACGGACAATATCGCATTGGGTGTAATGAAGATTGCATTCTCCAATAAAATCCGAATACCGCAAGACTTATCCATTACCGGATTTGGCGGATATGATATTACGGAGATGATTCATCCCACGCTGACGACTGTGAAATATCATTATTTGCAGGCAGGTCAAGTAGCGGCAAATCACATTATTCGTCTGGTCAAAGGCGAGTCGGTGGAGGAACGGACAGTACTTGATGTAGAACTTATTCCTAGAGAAAGCGTTGACAAAATATAAAAGCATCCTTTATGATAATTCCATCGAACCGGTTCCAATGCGAATGTCCAATTCGGATATGCGAAATTGGTCAGGCATTTATGCCATATGGAATTATTTTTTTGCGTCTAATGGAACCGGTTCCTACATTTTGAATGGAGAACAGCTATGAAAATGACTAGAGAGCAGCGCTACAGACGAATTGAACAAGCTGAGCCTGGAGAGATTGCGAAGCTTGAAGCACGGATATCCGAGTGTCCATGGAGACAGAGTTACCACATTCAGCCCATAACGGGTCTGCTTAATGATCCTAACGGCTTTGCATATTATCAAGGCTATTATCATCTGTTCTATCAGTGGTTCCCGCTTGGAACAGAACATGGCATGAAATACTGGTACCATACCCGCTCGAAGAATCTGGTGAACTGGGAATATGTCGGAATTGGAATCGAACCGGGTGACAGATATGACTCGCACGGAGCGTATTCCGGTAGTGCGATTGAAAAAGACGGCAAGCTACATTTACTGTATACAGGCAATACAAGAGATGAGGACTGGGTCCGACATCCATATCAATGCTTGGCAGTACTGGATGAAAGCGGTTCAGTAAGCAAATTGAATCACCCCGTTATCTCTTCGGTGCCACTGGGATACACGGAACATTTCAGAGATCCGAAAGTGTGGCAGCAGGGGGAGATGTATTATTGCGTAATCGGTGCCCAGCGAACAGACGAGACGGGATGTACGGTGTTATATCGTTCAACAGATCTGAAGAACTGGGAGTTTCTTGGTGAGATCCACACCGGGTTAACCAACTTCGGCTATATGTGGGAGTGCCCGGATTATATGGAGCTGGACGGGAAAGGTGTGCTTGTCTTTTCCCCACAAGGTCTGGATGCTGCGGGAGATCATTACCAGAATATTTTTCAGTCCGGTTATCTGATCGGTGAACCTCTGAATCTACAGACGAGAGAGTTCAATCATGGTGAATTTCAGGAGCTGGATCGTGGATTCGACTTCTACGCTCCGCAGACGATGCAGGCTCCGGACGGAAGACGTATTCTGGTTGGTTGGATGGGACTTCCCGATCTGGCGTATCCGACCGATGATAGCGGTTGGGCTCATTGCCTGACCATTCCTCGGCAATTGTCACTGATAGACGGCAAGTTAATCCAACAACCCGTTGCAGAGATGGTGCAATTGCGTCAGCAAGAGGAAGGAACTCATATTCGCGCAACGATTGATAATGAGAGTCGATTCTTCGCTGGTTTCGAGGGGGTTGCCTATGAGCTGATATGCGAGATAAGCCATGTAGAGGCAGAGACTGTCGGCATCGAATTCCGGGCAAATGGAGTTGAGAAAACGGTTCTTGTGTATGATCGAATTCAGCAAAAAGTTGTCTTGGATCGGACCATGGCAGGTGCCAAACTGGCAGAACAAAATGGTATGATCCGTCGATGCACGCTTACTACAGACAAGATTAAGTTCCATCTGTTCGTGGATTCATCTTCGGTTGAGATTTTTGTGAACGATGGGGAAGAGGTCTTTACCAGCCGGATTTTCCCAAGCCGGGAGAGTATAAGCATTCGTTTCTTTGCACTCGGAGGCAAGGCTGATTTTGAAGCAACCCAATGGGATTATTAAGTATTACGTGAGAGGAATGAGATAACGTGTCGGAGAATCAACGCATTGCCCAAGAAGTCATTCATGCCATCGGGGGCAAAGAGAATATCGCATCTTTTGCACATTGTGCAACTCGTCTTCGCATTATGGTGAAAGATAAAGAGAAGATTGATCAGAAAACAGTCGAGAATATCGAGAAGGTTAAAGGCGCCTTTTTCAACTCAGGTCAATATCAGATTATCTTCGGTACGGGAACGGTGAATCGAATCTTTGAAGAGGTCGAGAAGCTGGGAATCGAAGGATCATCCAAGGAAGATGTGAAGAGTCAAGGGAAAAAAGAAGGCAACGCTTTTCAACGGGCTATCCGCACGTTTGGTGATGTATTCGTACCCATTATTCCCGTACTGGTAGCTACAGGCCTGTTCATGGGATTGCGCGGATTACTTACCCAGAATGAAATTCTGGCGTTGTTCGGTGCAACACCTGATGATATCTCGGCCAACTTCCTGTTATTCACTCAGATCCTGACGGATACGGCATTTGCATTCCTGCCTGCACTTGTAGCGTGGTCGGCATTCCGCGTATTCGGCGGAAGTCCGGTTTTGGGTATCGTATTAGGGTTAATGCTGGTCAATCCGGCACTACCCAATGCTTATGCGGTGGCAGATGGATCAGCAGAGCCGCTGCATATGTTCGGCTTTATACCTGTCGTGGGTTATCAGGGATCTGTTCTGCCTGCATTCTTCGTTGGTTTGATTGGAGCCAAGTTCGAGAAGGTTCTGAGAAGACGAGTGCCTGAGGCACTGGATTTAATTCTGACGCCTTTTATTACGTTAACAGTCATGATTACGCTCGGACTCTTCGCGATTGGCCCAGTGTTCCATTCTCTTGAAGAGTGGGTTCTGCATGGAACAACTGCCGTATTGGATCTTCCCTTCGGAATCGCAGGTATCATCATTGGTTTCTTCCATCAGATTATTGTGGTTACCGGTGTGCATCATATCTTCAATTTCCTGGAGATTCAACTACTGGAAAAGACGGGATTCAATCCGTTCAACGCTATCATTACCTGTGCCATGGCAGCACAAGGAGCGGCTTGTCTTGCAGTCGGTCTGAAGACCAAAAATACCAAACTCAAAGCACTGGCATTGCCTTCGTCCTTATCCGCATTTCTGGGAATTACCGAGCCAGCTATCTTTGGTGTTAACTTGCGCTATATGAAACCATTTATTATGGGACTGGTTGGTGGTGGAGTAGGTGGTTTTATCGCTTCCTTGTTCCATCTGCAAGGTACAGGCATGGCTGTAACGGTTATTCCGGGAACATTGCTCTATCTGAACAGTCAACTGCCGTTGTACATTTTATCCAACGTGGTTGCCATGGCGATTGCATTTGCACTTACCTGGTTCTTCGGGTACAAAGATCAACCAGTTGCAGAGGAATCGGTGAGCCACGCCAATAGTGGAATGTCTTCAAATGAAGTTGACACTCTGAATACTAATTCACAAGTCGATTCAACGAGTAACGTCATTACAAGCAATCGTCCTAAGGTAGAGCTGCTCGAAATAGCCTCGCCGATGAACGGAACTATTGTTGCTCTGGAGCAGGTTCCTGATCCGGCGTTCTCGGAAAAACACATGGGTGAGGGGATCGCCATTGAGCCATCAGAAGGCAAGGTGTATGCACCGTTTGATGGTGTCATTGCGCATGTGATGAATAAGAGTAAACATGCGGTGATTCTGGAGCATGAAACAGGTGTACAGATGCTGGTTCATATTGGAATTAATACGGTTGGACTGAAAGGTAACGGCTTTACCGCGCATGTGAATAGCGGAGATCGTGTAACTGCAGGACAATTGTTGATTGAATTTGACATGGATGTTATTCAGGCAGCTGGTCTGCCTTTGATTACACCCGTGTTGATCCCAAGTGGAAATGAAGCAATTGCGACTGTTACAGCAACGTCAACAGGTCGTGTTCAAGCCAATGGGGAAGCGGTACTGGTAGTGAAATTTACTGAGCCACAATAGTGGCATGTAAAGCGGGAAACGGTAGAGATGTATCTCTCCCGTTTCCCTTTTTTTGTGTACGCCATAAGAAATCAAAGAAACGGTTATCCAATCGACGCCCTATGAAAAAACAAACGTCAATCGTGATCCTACAGACCAGCGTGCCGTTTCAGTCGCTCTGCAATCTGCATTAGATCTTCCGCGGATATCCCTGGCGCAAATTCTTCCGGCAGATCAGGCAGCTCAGGTACTGGCCCTCCATAACCCGGCAAGCCGGCAAAAGCCTCCAGTTTACCGCCATCGGTTGGGTGTACTCCTTTCCAGATCTGGGCAATGCCCTGATAATCTTTGTCACTAAATGTGTACAGTCTGCGATGTTCTCCCATCGCTTCCCACTTACGTGTCGTTTCAAAAGCTTTGTTATCCAGTCGCGGAATAGGAAACATTTTTGTTACATCAACACCCGTTGCAATTTCCAGTGCCTTGGCATACGCAAGAACGTGCACACCGCCACGTACAAGCAGATAACCTGTCATTTCTCGAGCTGTTTTGTTGTCCGTCATTTCGTAGACTCTCATTTTGTGGGTCCTTGCGCCGCATTCAAGAAAGAAATTATGTAGCAGATCGAAGATCAGATTGCCACTGCTCACGACATATGAACCATTCCAGGGTCTTCCCATGGAGTCATAAGGGAGTGCTGTCTGAGCAGATTCAATAAAATGTGAAGTCATCCGTGCATCCTTACCAACACGCAGTGGCGTGGAGTCTGGAGCACCTGGCGATGTAGTACCTTCAAGCATGAGATTAATCGTATTGGCGACAAGTTCAACATGGCCGAATTCTTCAGCGGTAATACTTGCAACAATGTCATAAAAAGGACGCAGCTTGGATCTGCCTCTGAAATTGAATGATTGAAACATATAGTTGTTCAATGTTGACATTTCCCCGAACTTTCCACCGAGCAACTCCTGAACTGCACTAGCTCCATTAGGATCCGGATTATTCGATATGGGTAGTTCGATGGCAAGACGGTCTACACGTTTAAACATGATATTTCCCCCTCAGTCCTCGTTAGTGTAAAGGTATGAAGGGCCACTTGTACGTTATTCTTCGATAATGTATGAAACAAAAACGTTCTGCCAGAGCTTTAAGCTCTGAGCAGAACGTTAGATGAGTTCTTAATTGGAAGCTACACCAACAACGCTGGTTCCATTTTTCGTGATTTTGTACGTAATCACATCACCGTTCCAGAAATGGAACTTAAGCGTGACTTCGCCATCATTGGTTTCATTGAAGAAGTTAGGTTTCAGCTCAATCACATTACGATCGTAATCTGGGCTGAATGTGTAGGAGAACTCTTTGAACGAAGTCCAATTCTGTGGACCGGCGTTCTCTCCGTTTGCATATGTTGCTTCCATCGTGGCCAGCTGGTTACCGTTAAACGTAGTCGGAATGGCAAATGCACTGGTTGTACCCGTTGCATCGTTCAACTTAGGCGTGTCATATTTAATGATATTGAAGTTCCAGTCAGCACCTTCGTTGAATCCAGCTGTGAGTGTAGCATTTACGCCCAAATCACCAGAGGCTGTCAATTTGTTTAACAGATTGGATTTTAACGTAAGTACATCTTTTTTGATCGTATAGTCTTTACCTCTTACAAGAGGGGTAGTGCCATTTTTCAAAGATTTGAATTTGTTTCCATTCAGATTGAGCTTTACCTTCTTATCTTGAATGGCTTCATTTTGTTTAAGATATACGAGGTCCGTTTCGGCTGTGGATGAGCGACCTGTCCAGCTGGCTTTCATGGTATCAAATAGTTCCTGATCAGACCAAGTAAAGCTTGTGCGACCGAAGTGCTGTCCGTTGTCCCATAACATCGTTGTCATCTGTTTTTGACGCAGATATTGTCCAACAAATTCGAAGAATTTCAGTTTTTCCCCTTGTTCAATGACACCTGTGTGCTGGTCAAAACCAAGTAAGCCATACTCACCGACGATAACCGGAATGCCCTTGGCTGTGAAGGCATTGTATACCCGATCGAATGTATCGGTAACGTCCTTCTGTACTTCATCGTTATACTTGGTGTAACCTGCAATGTTCACACTGAATGGCCAGAACCCGTAGTAGTGAACGGTTGCAATAATATTGGTGTCATTCAATTTTTGAATGGTCTTATTCAGTTCATCCAAATCAGGTTGAGCGGAAGAGGTATGCATCGTCGGAAGCACAAGTGGACGTGTCTCGTTGTTTCCACCCGAAGTTCTTACGATCTTGTGAAAAGAAGTATTCAACTCGTCCAGCATACGGTACCCAATAGCCGCATCCGTTGTGCCGCCTTCGGAGAAGCGGGGTTCGTTAACACTTTCGAACATGAGCTTATCGGATGCATCCTTGAACTTGTCCGCGATCTGAGTCCAAGCAGAGTTATAACGAGCAAGCACGTTGTCATGGTCTTTCTCCATGTAACTGATCCAGCGCCAGGAATCATGGTGAAGATTGATCATGACATAGAGATCCGCATCGAGTGCCCAGTCCACAACTTCCTGAACCCGGTTCATGTAAGCGGAATCAATTGTGTAGTCGGGTGCGTCACCGATGTGGGCTTCCCAGGTCACAGGGATACGAATACTGTTGTAGCCCTCATCTGCGATCGATTGAATCAGTTCCTTCGTAATGCGCGGGTTGCCCCAAGCAGTCTCATCTTCACCAACGGCGTCCAGAGAGTTACCCAGATTCCAGCCTGGCTCCATGGCGTTCACGTAGGCTTGCATTTTGCTTGGAGCAGCTGGTGCATCGGCCTGTTCGCTGTTGTCAGTTGCAGCGGAAGCCATAGCTGAGGAGAACAGAGATAGAATCATGGCAGTCACAAGCGTAAGAGAAAGGACTGATTTACGGTTTTTTTTCATCAATATAGTCTCCTTCAAATATAAAATGGTTGAACTTGAATAGCGGTTAAGCAGGGTGAAAATAGAGCTCAACGCAAACCGAAATTTACTTGTTTAGTACTGGAATCACCACCGATTTATGTACTGAAAGCGTTTTCGTAATTTACTATATCATGATTTAATATTGGACAATACCTGCATAATTGGAATAGAAGTCATGTGAAAATCAGTGATTTCGTCATATTAATAGATTTTGTAGTGAGCGTTTATTTCATTGGAAATGAAAATTATATGGTTGCTTTTTAACATGTCATACAGGATGAACCTGATCTTCAATATGTATTAAGAGAAGACTTTCAGCGGGGGATTTCCTTGCTTAGCCGCAGAACCGAATGCGTACTGTAAACTTTCAGGGATAGTGACGGAAGCAGACTGGGCAAATTGGACTTCAAAGGATTTCACACCCTATCTGAATATCGCCATAGAGCCTTTATTAATGCGGAACGGTTAATGTTCGGGTCCGGATCAACAGATGATTCTTGGCGGCATGCGCTGCGTTCTAACAAATATCGTAGTGGGCAATCCATAGCTAAACCGGTTTCAAGAAGTTGACAACTGTTCTGATTCTTGCTAAAGTTTTATCCAATCCGCATAATCATGATCTGGGAATGTTACCGATATGGGCATAACCTGAGCTGGCTTGTTTACACAATTTCGTGTATCCAGGCTGGTTCGGGTTTTTTGTATTTAAGCTGAACAAACGATTTTACACGGGACGACTGCGCGGCCAGAACAATCTTCCAATCGCTGTTATCCCCAGATTTTAGAATCCCTTTCTAAAAGGGGGAATCCGGTGATAAATGCGAGTTTATGCTTACGAAGTAGCTTTCCATTGAAAGCTTGTAGCTCCGCTTCTCCAGATTTTTTCTGTCCTCTCCGTTTATGTGTAATTGTCTGTAGTTCAACTTAAATATTTTGTCTTTTTAATATTTCTTAGGATTTGAGCGGATAGTTGAATTACATATATTGGAAGGAGAATGATGATGACGAATTTTAAATTTCCTAATGATTTTCTGTGGGGTGGAGCGATTGCTGCCAATCAGGCGGAGGGCGCGTATCTGGAAGATGGCAAAGGGCTGAGTATCGTTGACTTGCTTCCGACAGGAGAGAACCGCAGAAGTATTATGAAAGGTAATGTTCCGGCTTTTACGCCGCTCGCTACCGAGTTCTATCCTTCACATGAAGCGATTGACTTCTATCACCGTTACCCCGAAGATATTGCTCTATTTGCAGAAATGGGATTCAAAGCACTGCGTGTCTCGATTGCCTGGGCACGGATTTTCCCGACTGGAGAAGATGTACAGCCGAATGAAGCCGGATTACAATTTTACGATAACCTTTTTGATGAATTGTTGAAAAACGGTATTGAACCTGTGGTTACATTGGCTCACTTTGATGTGCCTGTGCATCTGATCGAGAAGTATGGCAGCTGGAGAAGTCGTGAAC
Source organism: Paenibacillus sp. Negev47 (assembly GCF_058313655.1). Lineage (NCBI taxonomy): Bacteria > Bacillati > Bacillota > Bacilli > Caryophanales > Paenibacillaceae > Paenibacillus > Paenibacillus sp. Negev47. The sequence goes on along the minus strand of NZ_CM177754.1, from coordinate 3,920,205 downwards.
TGGTAACACTATTCGAGACGTACGCTACAACGGTATTCACTCGGTACAAAGACAAGGTGAAATACTGGATGACATTCAATGAAATCAACATGCTGCTACATCTTCCGTTCCTTGGGGCGGGGCTGGCGTTCAATGAAGGGGATAACATCAAGGAGATTCAATATCAGGCTGCTCACCACCAACTGGTTGCAAGTGCACTTGCAGTCAAGGCATGTCATGAGATTATTCCTAGTGCCATGATTGGGTGTATGCTCGCCGCAGGAAGCTTCTATCCGTATACCTGTAATCCGGAAGATGTGTTCCAGGGCATGGAAAAAGATAGAGAGTCCTATTTCTTCATCGATGTGCAGTCACGTGGGGAATATCCTGGTTACGCCAAACGTTTCTTCAAGGACCACGAATTGAACATCGTTATGCAGCCGGGTGATGCAGAAATCTTGAAGAATCATACGGTAGATTATATTGGTTTCAGCTACTATTCAAGTCGTACAACCAGTACCGATCCGGAAGTTATCAAAAATATGACAAGCGGTAATGTATTTGGATCGGTAGCGAATCCATATCTGGCGAAGTCCGAATGGGGTTGGACGATTGATCCTAAAGGGTTCCGTATCACCGCCAATCAACTGCATGACCGTTATCAGAAGCCGCTGTTTGTCGTTGAGAATGGATTTGGTGCCAATGACGTGGTTACCCCGGAAGGTGAAGTGGATGATGCGTACCGGATTGATTACTTGAAACGGCATGTAGCTGAAATGGGTGAGGCCATTCAGGATGGGGTGAACATCATTGGTTACACCAGCTGGGGACCTATTGATATTGTGAGTGCTTCCTCTGGTGAGATGAGAAAACGCTATGGCTACATTTACGTGGATCGTAATAATGAAGGTCATGGTGAACTGACACGATTGAAGAAGAAGAGTTTTGAGTGGTACAAAAATGTGATCGAATCTAACGGAACCAACCTGGGCGACGCGTAGTCTTCAGGGCAAAATGGATTAGTTCTGATTTCGAGCAATCGGAAGAACCGTGAATTCACGGCACTTCCGATTGTCCACACATTGAAAGCGTTGACATATAGTCAGGTTCGCGCTATACTTGACGCAATTATATCGTTTCTGGGATTGTTACTACACGACGTAGGCAAAACCTAAGCACCAAAAAAACAGACCACCATGTCTTGTTTATTTTGTGATGCTTCAGGTTTTTTTTGTATGCCCATAAGACGATGTATAACTGCCAAGAGAGTGGAACGTGACGGGGGGATTGAAGTGAAAATAGCAAAGGTTATCAACAATAACGTCATTAGCATCTATCAGGCGGATGGAGCAGAGCTTGTGGTGATGGGGCGTGGGATTGCCTTTAAGAAAAAGCCGGGGGATAAAGTAGACGAGACCCGCATCCAGAAAGTATTTGCACTGAAAAACAAACAAACATCCGATAATTTCAAAATGCTGCTACGCGAAGTTCCGATGGAACTGATTGAAATTGTGGAAGAGATCATCACGTATGCACGTGAGAATCTGGGCCGAAAATTAAATGAGAACATCTATGTATCTCTTACGGACCATATTAACTTCGCGATTGAACGCTATCGGGAAGGTGTGGAGATCAAGAACGCATTAATGTGGGAGATCAAGCAGTTGTACAAGCCCGAATTCGCACTGGGCCTGAAGACGCTGGAACAGATCAACACCCGCATGAATATTGAGCTTCCACCAGATGAAGCCGCTTATATTGCCCTGCATATTGTCAACGCAGAGATGAACGAAGAAGTCATTACGACGATGAATATTACGAAGTTTATCCAGCAGATTATTAATATAGCGAAGTATCATTTTAAAATGGAATTTGACGAGGAATCACTCAGTTATTTTCGCTTTATCACACATCTGAAGTTTTTCTCCCAGCGAGTGCTCAGTGGAACTCACTATGACAACAACTATGATCATTTCTATGACATGATTAAGGAGAAACATCCGGATGCCGCAGCGTGTACGGAGAAAATAGAGTTGTTTGTCAAAAAGGAATATAACCACGAGCTGACTAATGAAGAAAAGTTGTATCTAACCGTTCATATCGAACGAGTAGTCAATCGATAATATTTAAATGTTGACAAAAATGGTTTAATTATAATAATATGTGATTAACAGGAATTGAATACGATTTAACTGGGATTGTTACTGGTTACGCAGGCAAAACCTAAGTCATGAGAAGGTCAGGACCATTGTGTCCCCTCACTCAAGGCTTAGGTTTTTTGCGTGCAAAAAAATCGGTAAAGAGCCTGTTTGAGAAAAAGTGGGGGTGCAGATTATGAGTCAAGAGAAACTGGCCAAAGAGATTGTAGAACTGGTTGGCGGTGAGAAAAATGTGGAATCGCTGGTTCATTGTGCGACACGGTTACGGTTTGTATTGAAGGACGATGCGAAGGCAGATAAAGCCAAATTGGAGAAAACAGAAGGTGTTATCGCAGTCAAAGAAAATGGGGGACAGTTCCAGGTTGTTGTTGGTAACAAGGTGCCTGAGGTCTATAGTGCCATTGGGCAGATCAGTAACATTCTGGACGATTCATCAGAGAAAGAAAAACCTCGCAAAGCAGCCAAAGGATTTGGGGGCATTATTGATGTCATATCCAGCATATTTGCACCGCTCCTTGGTGTTATGGCAGGAGCCGGTATTCTTAAAGGGTTATTGTTGATTGCAAGCAATATCGGATGGCTGGAAACGACCGAAACAACATATAAAATCCTGTATGCAGCAGCGGATAGTCTCTTTTACTTCCTGCCGCTGTTGTTAGCGGTTACAACAGCTCGCAAATTCCAGGGGAATATGTTTGTAGCGATGACGATAGCGGGTGCATTAATCTATCCTTCCATCATTACGCTAAAAGCAGAGGGAACACCCACGGATTTCTTCGGTATTCCTGTAATCCTGATGAACTATTCGTCTACGGTTATTCCGATTATTTTAGCTGTAATCGTAATGAGTAAATTGGAAAAAATCTTCAACAAGGCTCTTCACGATAGTGTGAAAAACTTTGTTACACCGTTGTTCCTGCTAGTGATCATGGTACCTTTGACACTGCTCGTATTCGGACCATTCGGTGTATACGTTGGTAATGGAATTGCAGCCGGTCTCGTTGCTGCGTTTGGATTCAGTCCATTGCTCGCAGGGGCAGTGATGGGTGCCAGCTGGCAGTTGCTCGTTATCTTCGGAGTTCACTGGGGTCTGATTCCTGTATTTATCAACAACGTTGCTGTGTATGGACAGGACGGGGTTAAACCAGCTGCAACGGCTTCGATCTTTGCCCAAACGGGTGCAGCTTTTGGGGTTATGCTAAAAACCAAGAACAAAAAACTGAAAACATTGGCGGGATCATCCACATTGACAGCATTGTTCGGTATCACTGAACCGGCCATCTATGGGGTAACATTACCACTGAAACGTCCTTTCATCGCAGGAGTTATCGGTGGTGCAGCTGGTGGAGCTATTATTGGACAAGCGGGCACATTGGCATTCGCATCTGGCGCACCGGGGTTGCTGACCTTGCCGATCTTCTACGGACCAGGTGGACAAGGCTTCCCTGGATTGATTCTGGGTATCGTAGTATCGTTCGTCGTTTCTGCTGTACTGACGTACATCATGGGCTTCAAAGATCCGGTCGAAGAAGAAACAAAAACCGAACCTACTGCATCCGCCGAGCAACCTGTTCGTGCAACGAATGCTTCAGACGAAGTTGTATTTAGCCCAATCCAAGGAACAATTGTGGAATTGTCGGAAGTTCCAGATCCAGCGTTTGCATCCGGAGCGATGGGTAAAGGGATTGCGATTGAGCCAGCAGTGGGCAGAGTGGTAGCGCCTTTTGACGGTACAGTTACGGTTGCATTCAAGAAAAAACATGCCTTGGCTGTTGTATCAGACACCGGTGCTGAGATATTGGTTCACGTTGGCGTAGATACGGTCAAGTTGGACGGGCAGCATTTTGTCTCCCATATCAAAGAAGGTGATCGGGTTCAAGCGGGGGATCTGTTGCTGGAATTCGATATTGCACAGATTAAGGCCGCCGGTTATCATACGGTGACACCTATTATTGTTACCAATTCAGCCAACTACGAAGAAGTGATTCCGCAGGCTAAAGGGCAAGTTAATAGCCAAGAGCTTCTATTGAAATTAAGTAGTGGGAATGGTCAGGAACAAAAGTAGATTGATGTACTAATCCGATGCTGTCATATTTTCATCGTTCCGTTGACATGGTGGAATTGGAAAATTATAATTAGGATTGTGCATCTATAATGATAATGAAAGGTGGATTATTGAACATGACACATGCGATGAGACTGCGTTTTCTTCCTTTGAATCGGTAATTGCATACGTTCAAAGGCTCTGACCTCTGGTTCAGAGTAAACGGGATCAGTCTGTCATTTTCAATCATCCTGACCTTAAAATAAGTGTTATACTCGTTTTCCCGTTTACGTTGAATCACAGGCCGTGGCCTGTGATTCTTTGTTTTTCTTATGACTATCTTAATTAGGTAAAGGCGTTCAATACAGACTACTGCTGGAGGTACCGCTATGATGACGTTACTGTTCTATTGATACGAGCTGGCACGATAAGCTCGTATCGATAGAAGCGTGCTTCGCTATCGATACGAAATAAATCTTATTTCGGAGGTAGCGAATATGGAAAAGATATGTTTTGAATTAAAACAGGTTGAGATGACCTATATGGATAAAGCAGTACTGAATATTGAGCGACTGGCTGTTCATCAACTGGATCGTATCGGTGTAGTAGGTGGGAATGGTCAGGGTAAAAGTACGTTATTGAAACTCATTGCGGGACAGATTCAGCCAACCGCTGGAAAGGTAAAACGTTACGCAGAGTTCGGCTATCTGGAACAAGTTGAACCACCCCAGCCTAATGGACATCTGGAAGTTGACGGGGCTTTACTGAGTAAATTAGCCATACCTCAACACGACCAGCAATGGAGTGGCGGCGAACAAACCCGTCTAAAACTCGCTCAAATGTTCACTCATTATCACGAAGTATTGTTGCTGGATGAACCAACAACACATCTGGATCAGGAGGGCATTGCATTCCTACTGGATGAATTGCGCTATTACTATGGGGCAATTGTGCTGATTAGTCATGATCGTGCGGTACTGGATGAGCTGGTAACCACGATCTGGGAAATTAATCAGGGAGAGGTTCGTGTATATTCCGGCAATTACAGTGACTATCAGGCACAGAAGAGGCTTGAGCGTGAACAGCAGAACCAGGCCCATGAACAATTCTCCAAGGAGAAAAGACGATTGGAACTGGCCGCCAGGGAAAAGATGAAAAAAGCTGAAAAAATAACGCAGGCCGGAAGCATGTCCAAAAAAGAATCAAAGGCAAAAGCAAATCGTATGGTTGAAACAAAATCCAAAGGCACCAGTCAAAAAGCAGTGCACCGCGCAGCCAAAGCGATTGAACAGCGTATGCAACAACTTCACGAGGTGAAAGCGGTGCAAGAGGATCGGCCTATCATCTTCCGTCAGCCAAAGACACTGGAGCTGCACAATCGCTTTCCGATTATGGCAGATCGTCTTACACTTGAGGTAGAAGGCCACGTATTGTTGGAGGATGTAAGTTTTCAGGTTCCATTAAAGCAAAAAATAGCGATAACCGGAGCCAATGGCAGTGGGAAAAGCACATTGCTTAACCATGTTTTCCATGTCGGAGATCAGATCACTATGTCTCCAAAAGCAAAACTTGGTTATTTTCAGCAAATGAGCTATCGTTTCACGACGAAAGAGACCGTATTACAATTCCTGAAGAATCGTTCGGAATATGAGGAATCAGAGCTCAGAAGTGCGTTGCACGCGATGCAATTCTCAGGTAACGACCTGCTGAAGAATGTTGGGACATTAAGCGGTGGAGAAGCGATTCGTCTTCAACTATGTCACTTGTTTCTGGGCCAATACAATATTCTTTTGTTGGATGAACCAACCAATTTTCTTGATATGCATGCACTGGAAGCGTTGGAGCGTTTTATCAAGGCGTATGAGGGAACAATTCTGTATGTATCTCATGATCAGACGTTTATTGAAAATACAGCAGATCAACAATTTCAGATTTCAGATCAGCGATTGCTTCAGGTGACTATATAAGTTGAACTAAAGAATATTTACACTGAACACTCCGATGACAGAACAACCTTCCGATCGCTGTTATCCCCAGATTTTTTTGATTCCTTTTATAAAAGGGGCAAATCCGGGGATAAAGGCGAGTTTATGCTTACGAAGTAGCTTTCCACAGAAAGCTTTTAGCTCCGCTTCTTCAGGTTCTTTCTGTCCTCTCCGTTTTGTGTAAATGTTATTTCAATTTATATAGAAAATAAATCTATAGAGGAAGAGAAGTAACAAAAACAGCCAAAGTGATTTTGGCTGTTTTTGTTTGAGAATATGGAGGCTCTTGATCTAATAGTATATGTAGATTCATTAAGAATCGACTTTTACAATCGTTGAATGCATGTTACCGGTGAGGCGTTGAGGCGGGAAAACCATGCGTACTGGCGCAATGATGATCGCAGCAAATACAGCTTTGATCAGATCACCTATAATGTAAGGATAGAACCCTTGAATCATAGCCTCAGGAAGGTCCATTTTGTATGCATAGGCAAGCCAAGGGACCCCGGATACATACACGAGGAGTGAACCAAATAGTTCAAATACAACAAAAGCGAGAATGAATCCTGTGACACCTCTGATATTGATTCGTGCAAGCAGCAGTCCAATTAATAATGCGGAGATTGGCCACATCATCACATATCCTCCGGTAGGTCCGAGTAGTACCGCAAGTCCTCCGGTCCCGTGCAGCAAGGGGAATCCAAGAGCGGTGAGCAGAACAACCATCGTGACACTTAGAAAACCATAGAGTGGACCAAGTAATCCTCCGGCCAGCATGACAGCCAAAGTTTGTAATGTTATCGGTACAGGGGAGAAGCCAATGGGAATACTTATGTAACCAAAAAGTACTAAAATTGCGGCCATAAGTGCGCTGAATACAATGCCTCGCAAAGATAATTTCATGTTTGAACAATCCTCTCGATTTTGATAATATGATTGTTAACCAATTCGAAATATATGGTTAACGATTAGGATCGTACCACATAACCATAGAAAGGGAAAGGACTAATTTACGATGCAAGGCAACCTGCCAATAATGATATTAGAAGATGCTAGAGTTCACTATGCTTCCGAAGCCGGTCAAGTGAGAAAAGCACTGGATGGAGTCTCACTCACGTTACACCAAGGAGAGTGGGTAAGTATTGTAGGCGCGAACGGGAGTGGAAAAAGTACGCTTGCCGGACTGCTAATCGGATTTACGCCGCTATCGGGAGGGGTACGAAATATCTCGGATGAACTTATCATTCGGGGTGTATTGCAGCAACCGGATGCTCAGGTACTGGGGGATACGATTGAAGAGGAGTTTCATTTTGCGCTGTCACCATTGATGGATTCTGTAGAAGAGCAATTGGACAACAGGCAGGACGCATTACATACCGTAGGACTTCAATATCCCCCGGAGATGGCCATCTCACAATTATCCGGCGGACAGAAACAGCTGCTTAACATTGCCGTAGCGCTCGCGGCCAAGCCGGATGTCTTGATTCTGGATGAGCCGACAGCCATGCTTGATCCGGAAGCAAGAGACCGCATCGAGACCATCGTTCAGAAGATCACCCAGCGGGGGACGACGGTAATCTGGATTACACATCATCTGGAAGAAGCAACGCTGTGTGATCGAATTATTGCTATTGAAAGGGGACGTTGTGTCTACAACGGGGTGCCTGAGTCCTTTTATTATGAAAAAGAGACGAATGAGAAGATTACCCGGGAAAATGTACAGTTATCCCCCTGTGAACAGTTAGGGTTGGACCCTCCTTTTACTGTAAAAACTGCGTTATTGCTCAAGCAAAAAGGCATGCTGCCAGAAGCTATGCCACTGCGACCCGAGCAACTGGCTAAGGAGGTCGCACGTTGGAGATCCAATTAACCAATATACGTATAGAAGCATCCGAACAGAGAAAACGCGCATTGCTCGAAGATGTTACGGTACAGTTGAACAGCGGGGAGATTACCTTACTAATAGGCTGTACGGGTTCGGGGAAAACAACACTATTACAGACGCTGGCTGGCTTGAAACTTCCTGATGCAGGAAGTATTACACTGGATGGCACGCCTTTCTGGCGAGAAGGGAAAGTGCCGCAGTCGATTTTATTGCAGATGGGGCTGGTATTTCAATTCCCGGAACAACAATTGTTTGCCCGGAGCATTCAGCGTGAATTCACATATTCTTTGCGTCCATATCGACTTTCGGAGAGCCAGCAACAAGAGCAGATTGCGAAAGCACTTAACCAATGGGATCCACCGGTATCCCCGGAGATGGAACGGCGATTTCAGCTGGACAGGTCGCCATTTGCACTAAGTGGGGGAGAGAAGCGCAGGCTTGGACTTGCACTCGGAAGTGTGACCAATCCACACTGGCTTCTGCTGGATGAGCCGAGCGCTGGGTTGGAAGCGCAAAGTGTCGGACTGTTGCTGAATGCAATAGAGCAACATCGTCTGGCGGGCGGTGGGGTCGTGGTTGCAACCCATGATCTGGATACCTTCTTGCCTTGTGCTGATCGGGTATTGTTGTTACAGGAAGGTCGTCTAATCGCTAATCTCACGCCGAGACAACTTCACGAAAGTCCTGAACTGCTGGAGCAGACAGGGATCGGATTGCCACCTTCCATGCGACTGGCACAGCAGTTCAGAACTGCAGGTATTGATTTACCTTTTACCGCGATGACGCCAGAGGAGATGGCAGCAAGCATTGTTCAGTCCAAGTCAGTTGAAGTACAGATTCAAAACGAATCGAAAGAAGCATCAGGGACAATAACGATGGAAGTCAAGAGCGATGCAATGAAGTATGAAAAAGGAGCACCGATGCTATCGTCCATTAAAACGGAAGATGATCCGAAGATTCTTCCGAACACCTTGACTCATTCGGGTGGATTATATGGCGTGATGGACCCGCGTCTGAAGTGGATTTTGTATATTTTACTGGTTACCGCCGCGATGCTTCAACAGCGCTGGCTGGGATTGACGTTAACATTGGTGCCAGTTGTTGCGGCACTTGCTATTCTTCCTCGTCAGACTTTGGCTGGATGCCTAAAGTTAATGAAACCACTGTTATTCTTTTTCCTCATATCAACGGCGTTATCTGGAACAACCCTTTCAACAGAGGGAGGAGGATTGCACTTTGGCTTTTCCCTGGTACAAGCGGAGGGCACTTTGCTGAATGTGTATCGTTTGTTTATCGTCACGTTGGCAAGTCTGTGGTTTTCACTGACGACGCCTTATGGGCGAATGGTAGAAGGGTTGAACTGGGTACTCGGTATCGGTAAAAAAATCAGGCTTCCCGTAGCTTCGTTTGCACTTGCTGTATCGTTAATCTTTCGTTTTATCCCGATGATCTGGAGTGAGTGGCAGCGATTCTCGCTGATCGTACGGGCACGTGGGAAGGCGGCTTTAAGACCAAACACTGTGCGGATTCGTGACCTGGGTCCGATGGTTATCCCCTTGTTAATGGCACTGTTCCAACGTGCAGAGGATATGACCATTGCGATGGAAATGCGTAAAGTTAGAGAGAATTCCTTGCTTGGAGCACGCTCTTCGTTATTGATATGGTCCAAACGAGATACCTGGATTAGCATGGCTGGTCTCATTGGTTTTGTACTATTAGTATGGATTCGCCAACTATGATGGCGATGATTAACGTGCTGATCAGGTGATGGATCAGAAGCTTAAACGCAGTGTTTTCCAATAATCATGCATAATTTCGTAAGTGCTCGCTCACAATAAGTGTGCGTTGATCATCTGGAATGGACTAGGAGGGACGAACGATGAAAGATAAGTTTTTGCGTGAAGAACGGCGAGAATATACTGATGTGTCTACGGTGGAATCGCAACGAAACGACATCACACTGGAAGAATTCCCGGAGGGTCCTTACGGTTCATCTCTTCTATCCGAGTCTCTTGGGAAGAGTTCTCCATGGCGGGTGGATCAACGATCTGCACACCGGTTTGATTATGAGAATCATGAGCTTCACGAGGGAGAAGTGCGGGATTATCCGGGTCAGGATGTATTCGATGAAACGGTTCCGGATAACGTGACCAAGCCTCAATATACGGAAGAGTCGTAAATGACATATGGATATAAAGTAGAGTATAGCCTCCGACAGGATTGTCCTGTTCGGGGGCTATTTTCGTTGAGATAGTTTGAAAACAAAATTCCTCTAATACCACATTACGGGTTATTATATTTGTAGCTAACAGTAAAAAATTGGTTGGTTATGCGGAGGGTTCGGAATGAGAGAAATCGATTATAGTCAATATTTCTGGCAGGATGACAAGGTTAGATTGCGTGCTTTACTTGAGGAAGATTGGGAAGATCATTATTATAACCGCTTTGATACACCCGCCCGTCGGTTATTAGAGTGTGCAGTAGAGTTGCCGCCAACCCATGTTGAAGCGAAGAGTTTCACGGAAAACTTCTCTGATTTTTCTTTAGCCAAAGAACGGATCATGTTCACGATTGAGAATATGGATGGTGAGAATGTCGGAGGTGTGAATCTGAACAGCATCGATGAAAGAAACGGTACCTTTAGCATTGGCATTCAAATTGACAGAGATCATCGAGGAAAAGGGTACGGAACCAGAGCCGTTCGGATCTTGCTGAACTATGCTTTTTTCGAGCGCAGGCTCCATAAATTCAATGATTATGTGCTCGAAGGAAATGAACCTTCCGCAGCCATGATGCGAAAGCTAGGATGTGCTCAGGAAGGCGTTCGTCGCCAGGTGATCTATACCGAGGGTAGATATCAGGATCTGATCCTGTTTGGATTAACCAAAGACGAGTTTATGGTTAAAGAAGGGCTTGTTTGAGTTCATTATAAAAAAGATCGTTAGGGTGCTCGAGGTCTGCCAATGTTAGTTGGATAAATGGTAATGTGCATTAGGTGGAAGGTGAAAATACTACAATAATATCAAAATCTGAGGTGATCGTGTGGATAGAGTAATACCCGATCCAACATGGAAAAGGTTGGGTTTTTCTGAACAGCCTGATTTTCATACATCAGGTCAGGGTGTGGGGATTGTAATTATTGATTCAATTAAGCCACATCATCTCATAAATGACTTAAACACTCGAATCAAATGTGTTGTCGTGCATCAAAATATGACTGTCACTATGCGAGACATATCATCTATGACTGGGGAAGAGGATAATCGGAAAGGTGAGCATGGCCTTATGAGTGTGCTGGCTTTGGCCCATAAGCCTATTCTATTAGAGGAACAGATTCATGTCGGGATTGCATCAGCGGCAACATATATCATTCTTGACCATGGGGCATTTACAGCTGGAGAGGGAGATCGTCTGAAAAAAGGAATGGAATGGATTCTTGAACATAGGGTTGAATGGAATATAAAAATCATTCTAAGCACTGGTTGGCAGGCATCAGATAATGAAGTTTATCTTAAAAATACGAGTGAAAACTCAACGGTTAAAGCATTGGCGACAGCTGTGCAACATGGTATTTTGGTTATTTGTTCGAATGGAAATACACGTTTAAATAACATCATGCCGCCAATACAGTATTTAGCAGTAGGGGGCTACGCTGATTATGGAAAGGCTGATCGTTCATCACATGTTCCTTTCCCGGATGAGCCTTATGGCAGAAATGGAGATGGTCACTTTAGGCCAGATATATTAGCTCCCAGACTACATCTTACAATCCCATACTATGAAACTGAAGATCCTGGTCATAACGTATCTTATTATGGGGGAACATCTGGAGCTGCTGCGCTTGTAGCTGGTGTTGCAGCCCAATTGTTCTCCCAATTTCCGAGTCTAAGTTCCGAAATGCTGAAACACGTATTAGTCGAGCATGGAGAACCGCTTGAGGGTCATGATAATTTGGCTCCTCGAATTAACGTTGAGAATACAATTCGTTATTTGAACATGGCAGATAAGCCAAGATACATACCAAAAAAATTACCCATGATAAGTATTCAAAATCAAAATCCCTATAGCGCAATTCATTCAATGGATGAAATTGAAAGAGCGCTCTCTTTAACTGTTTTAGTCGAAAGCGATGAATTATCACGTGAAGAGTTATGGAGTTTCACTAAGGATTCATCCGCTATTGTTCGTAAAATTGCAGTATCTACCCTCGGTGAACCGATGAACGAACAAGAGCGGCAGCTGTATTGGGTATGCTTAACGAATGAAACAGAAGGGGGTGTGCGTGGATGGTATATGCATGGATTACTGCAAAATGCTCCAAAGGAGGAAATACACAATTGGATAAACTGGTCAACAGATATTAACTGGTCGGTTCGATGGTGTGTTAGCGAATATTTGGCTCAATATCCAGAGTGTTTTCCCCAACTTGAAAAAACCCAAGATCCTGACGCTATACATATCAAGGCATTGCCGTTAAAGCAATGGTACATGGCTCTTTAATAATGTAACGTAAATCAGTATGTGGAGGCAACCTAATGAAACAAACCAATTCAAACGATGAATAAATCATCGACTGCAAGGATATTTATTTGCGCGAGTATCGACTTGAGGATTTGGAGAAATTGCAGGGAATTACGTGGCAACCCGAGGTGTATGAGTTCCTACCAGGATGGAACGCTACGATTGAAGAGAGAACCCTTTGGCTCGCCGATTATGAGATCCCTGAGAATCAGAAGTTTAAACAAGCTGTTTTGGCGGGAGGGGATATCGGAGAGTTATACTTGCGTATGGCTATCGTACTCAAAGAAAGTGATGAGTTCATAGGATGGTGCTGCTCAGGGATCAAGGACGAACTGCCAGCACCCAATCGGGAGATTATGTACGGTATTTCCAAGCATTTCAGAAATCGTGGTTACACAACGCAGGCACTCAAAGGAATGACGGATTATTTATTTGAACATACGAACATTGAGCTGCTGAATGCCATCGCTTTGATTACCAATCAAGCATCCAATAAGGTCATACAGAAATGTAATTTTGAACTTTTAAATAGAATAGAAATTGAGAATGAACCCTATAACCATTACCAATTGTATAAGCATCAAGGTCGTTCTTAATATAACAAAGCCCCAGAGAGAATGGCTTATAATATCAAATTTTCGGATCAGGTTATACAGTTATACTGCTGCCTGATTTCTTTGTTTTGTTTAAAAGCTGTTGAGGAAACATCCTCTGAGTTGTGCTTTTTTTACATGAGCTTTAAAAGTGTAGTATTTAGGACAAGTATATATTAATAATTTTCTCCGCGATAATAGCGCTCCAGTTTGTTATCCAAATGAACAAGCTGTGCTTTTTTCTCCTCGATATCATTCAGCAACTTTTGCTTTTGATCTTCAATCCGTTGGGTTCTTTCCTTCAGAGTGGAGGTTCCCTCGTTTACCTGATCATAGTATTTTTTGATGTCTTCCACACTCATCCCGGTTTCGCGAAGGCATTTGATAAAAACCAGCCACTTCAGATCCTCCTCGGAATAAAGACGGTTATTCTGCTCACTTCGTGCAGAGGGTTTCAACAGTCCCTTCCTTTCGTAAAAGCGGATCGCTCCAATCGAGACCTCGACTTTTTTTGCTACTTCTCCAATGGTTAACATGTTAAGCCCCTTTTATAAAAAAGATTTGACCTACACTAAGTGTAGCATAGTAACTTAAACATTGTTAAATATAAATCAAATTATGGAAAGAAGGATTTGCATGAAAAAGATTGTCTTTGTAACCGGAGCAAATAAAGGAATTGGATTCGAAATCGTAAAGCAGTTAGGTGAAGCAGGATGGAAAGTTATCCTTGGCGCACGCAGTGTCGAACGGGGTGAAGCAGCTGTTTCCGAGTTAACTTCCCGAGGATTAGACGTAGAATTTTTACAAATCGACATGAGTGACTTGAAAAGCATCGAGCAGGCAGCCGATACGATTAACAAGACTTATCCCACAATAAACCTTCTGATCAATAACGCTGGTATGCCAGGTGCTTTCTCACATTCATTTACGGCTACCCAAGAGGAAGATCTGCGGAACGCCTTTGAAGTCAATTTTTTCGGTACCTTCCGTTTGAATCAGCGATTATTCCCGTTAATCAAAGATAATGAAGGCACAATCATTAATGTATCGACCGACATGGCTTCTCTGGATCATATGCAAAATGCGGAATTTACTTTGAACGCCTTCGACTATAACTCATCCAAAACGGCCAATAGTGCCATGACACTTTCGATGGCTTATGAAGTGAAAAACAGCAGGGCTCAAGTCTTTGCGGTAACACCTGGATTCACATCAACAGATCTTAACGGCAATGCCGAAGGCGGTAAATCAAAAGAAGCTGGAGCTGCGATTATCGTGGGCTATGCGACAGATGGTAAACGTCATAACGGGGAGTTCCTGGATGAGCATGGCCTGTACCCTTGGTAATCCAACGTTGCCAAAAGCAACCGATAGATCGAGATGAATATAGAGCATAATGCGCTTCAATAAAACGTCACAGATTCGTTAGCTTGAAACCCATTGGGCTAGCCACCCACCAATCGGATGCTGCTAAATTGAATCCCCCTTTCATTTCTAGTTCGAAATGAAAGGGGGATTCGTCATGCAATGAAAAGAGGAATTAAGATGAAAAGCAACGCTTGAAGAGCTTACGTGAGCCTACGCTCAGCTTAGACACCACCCTTATACAGAGGCATCAAAATTATAAATTCCGTTCCCAAGCCTGCTTCACTTCGCACCGTAATTTCCCCACCATACGACTCCACAATCGAGCGGGTAATGGCTAGACCAAGACCTGCGCCACCTTGTTTTCTCGAACGGGAACTGCTTGTGCGGTAAAATCGTTCAAAGATATGGGGCAGATGTTCAGGTTCAATGCCTGTTCCGTTATCTTTCACAGATAATTCAGCCTTATGGTGCGTGGCATACAACGTTATGGAGATGGCTCCATGCTCTGGATTGGTGTGCTGCACCGCATTATGGAACAGATTCAACACAACCTGCTTCAGCTTGTAAGGGTCAGCCAGTACATGGACTTCAGCCGTCAGATCGAGATGAATGGATCTTCGCTGAGCCATCATGGTAAGCTGTGATTGCATTTCAAGTAGTAAATTGTCCAGTTGAATGACCTCTCGTTCCTGCTTTGGAGCTTGATCCAGTTTGGTCAGGAGCAGTAAATCTTCAACCAGCTTGTTAATTCGTATCGATTCGCCGTGCATGCTGTCCAGCGCTTTATATAGTTGATCTTGATTGGTCGCTGCACCCCGCTGTAGAACTTCGATAAAGCCATGAATGGAGGTAAGGGGGGTGCGCAGTTCATGGGAAGCATCGGATAAGAAACGTTGCATCTGCTCTTTCGATTCCCGCTCCGCTTCAAAAGAGTTCTCCAGCCTTTCAAGCATGCCATTGAATGAGAGTGCGAGCTGATCCACTTCCTCCTGTCCCTGAACGACGGGAAGGCGTTCTGCGAGACTTCCTGCATCGATCTGCTGTACTTTATTTACCATGTTAGACAGGGGAACCAGTGTCCGGCGCAGCACCTTGGTATACAGAATAAGACCGGCTACCATGGCCAGAAGCGATAACATGAGGAAGATGAGAAGCTGTTTAATAATCAGATCTCTCAGTGGCTTCGTAGCCGTACCCATCTGGACCATGGGTAAGCCCCGATTGCGTGGACCAGGTGAGGCGAAGACAATCAATTGCTCATTACCTTGGCTGTCCGTTACGATCCGGTAGGGAATATGTTTTTGTTCTTTTAGCTGTTCTGTGATGTCCTGATATTCAATGGTTGAGAGATGAGGGGCGTTCAGACCATCTTCTCCAAAAACATCCTCAAACGTACCTTGGTTATCAAACAGAGCCAGTGAACGGTCAGGAATAAACAACACCCGATTGCCAGACCCGTTTCCTGCCTGTCCACCGAAAGGATTGTTGGAAGAGCCACTACGTGACTGGATTCCGAGCCAAACCGGGGGCATGGACATGAGCTGTTCCTCCATGGTTTTTGCCTGGTTCCGGTAGAGAAAGCTTTCCATGATCCAGAATTGCAGAATACCAATTAACAATAACAGCCCGGCAAGCACGAACAGGGAACGTGAGAGCAATTGAGAACGCAGGGAACGCGGCCAGATCCATTGCTGAAGACATTCTAAACGAAGTTTATTTTTCTTGAACAGCGAACTCATCAGAGATCCACCCTGTACCCGACACCCCGAAGTGTGCGAATGAGTCTGTGCTCTTTATCCCCGAGTTTGTCACGCAAGGAGCGAACGTATACCTCTACAATATTTTCTTCCCCTCCAAAATCATACCCCCACACCCGGCTCAGAATGGTCGCTTTGCTGAGTACAATTCCATGATTAAGCACTATAAATTTTAGCAGTTCGTATTCGGTTGGAGACAGCTCCAGAACCTGATCCTGATAAGTGATCTCTTTGCGCTGATCATCAATTCGGAATGGACCATGAGTGACGGCTCCTATTAATAAAGGAAATTGATTGCGCAGTCTGGCCTGAATTCGGGCGAGTAACTCGTCGAAGGCAAAGGGCTTGATCATGTAATCGTCAGCACCTAGCCACAGACCTTTAACCCGATTCTCGACTTCGTCCTTCGCTGTCAGCATAATTACGCCAACCTGGGCTCCGGTCTTACGCAGACCCTCGACCACTTCGAATCCATCCATCTCTGGCATCATGACATCCAGAATAGCCATATGCGGCTTGAATTCAAGTGCCAACTCTAGTGCAGCTGCTCCATCCGGTGCGGTGCGCACATCGAATCCTTCATTACTTAATCCCAGCTCCAGAAATTGCAAAATATGTGGTTCATCATCAGCCAAAAGTATTTTAATTCCGCTGCTAAGCTTCATAATGTGCGTTCCCTCCTTGCTTGAATCCATCTAAATTTCTCCCTCAATTCGGAGGGACGGTATGTAGTATTATCGCTGACCAAACTGAAATTTAGCTGAAAGGATTGTGAATTATCCTCAGACAACATTCAGCGGGCACTCATCCCAGCTTTATTTTGGCATGTCACAATACTAGACATGAAGAACTAATAAGGAGTGATTAACATTGAATAACACCAAAAGAAGGATGGATTTTGTCCTTCTGCCGATTGTATTACTGGCGGCTTTTCTGAACGGGTACGGCATCTGGAACGATCCATATGCGAATTCCTATTATACGACTGCCGTTGGGAGTATGCTCAGCAACTTCCATAACTTTTTCTATGCTTCACTCGATTCGGCAGGCTCGGTAACTGTTGACAAACCACCTGTTGTCTTCTGGATCCAGACGGCCTTTGCCTATGTATTCGGATTGCACGGATGGAGCGTTATTTTGCCGCAGGTATTGGCGGGAATCGGTTCGGTGCTCCTGATTTATTTCATGGTGAAACCTACATATGGACTTGCAGCAGCACGAATCTCGGCAATTACAATGGCGACTGTGCCTGTCGTGGCGGCAGTAAGTCGGACCAACAATATTGACAGCATGCTGGTGTTTACGCTACTGCTGGGTTCATGGTTTTTGTTCAAAGGCAGCAAACAAGGCAGTGTGTGCCGTATTCTGGTTGCCTTTGCGTTAATAGGCTTGGCTTTTAATATGAAAATGCTTCAAGCCTACATGGTTCTCCCGGCTTTTTACTTGTTCTACCTGCTCGCATTTCAGGCGAAATGGAGAAGGAAGATCCTCCTGCTGATTGGCAGCACAGCTGTTCTGGCGTTGGTTTCCTTATCCTGGGCGGTAACGGTAGATTCTATACCCGAAGACCAACGCCCTTATATCGGCAGTAGTGAAACAAACTCGGTCATGGAACTGGCATTTGGATATAATGGCCTGTCTCGTCTAACGGGTCAGCAGAACACAGCAGGTAACGCGGGGATGCCGGACTCTACTGGACAGGGCAATAATCGTGGCAATCGAGGGGATTCGACTTCTGGTCCAAATGGCAATTTCCCGAACGGGCAGATGCCGAATGATATGGAAATGCCAAACGGAAGAAATTTCGGCGGCAATGGTGGCGGAGGCATGGGAGGAATGTTTGGCACGGGAGAGAAAGGTCCTCTGCGTTTGTTCCAAACTGAACTGTCAGGTCAAGCCAGCTGGCTTCTGCCAGTTGTATTGCTTGGATGCATTGCCATTTTTGCAGGGTTGAGATGGAGAAATATAACGAACAAGCACAAGGAGGCTTTATTCTGGCTTGCCTGGCTGCTTCCCGTTGCTGCCTTTTTCAGTGTGGCAGGCTTCTTCCATCAATATTATCTGATTATGCTTGCACCACCAATTGCGGCGCTGACTGGTGCAGGATATGTAGCTATGTGGAAGTCATATCGTGAACGAATTGGCTGGCAGGTCTGGTTGCTTCCGGTGTCCGTGCTGCTGACGACCTTGTTCGGCTGGTATATCATGCAGGGGTATAACGATACGATCGGTGCAGGCTGGTCCATTAGTGAATTGATCGCAGGCATGCTGGTCACGGTTATCCTGGTCGTTATGCTTCGTCGTACACATCGATGGAAACAGGGCTTCGTTATCGCAGGATTCGTGGTCATGCTGATCGGTCCAATCTATTGGTCATTCACCCCAATTACTTACGGTGGTAACAGTATGATTCCTGCAGCAGGACCTACTGGTTCCAATAGCATGTTAGGCGGAGCTGGAATGGGCATGCAGATGGGTAACAGTGCAGGAGTCACAGAAATGCCTACAACGGGTGGCCGTGGCGGAATGGGTAACCGTAACGAAGAAGTGGATACAACCACATTGAATTATCTGAAAGAGCACAATACAGGCGAAACGTATCTCTTCGCCACAACAGACTATAATCAGGCAGCACCTTATATTATCGACGAGAAAGCATCGGTAATTACGCTGGGAGGTTTCTCAGGTTCAGATCCGGTGTACACAACAGAGGAACTGGAACAACTCGTCAAGAGTGGTCAAGTGAAGTACTTCATGGTTGGCGGCATGGGTGGACGAGGAGGTAACTCGGACATTAGCGATTGGATCAAAGAGCACGGTACCGAGATTCCAGCCTCAGAATGGCAGACAGGCACGGACAGCGGAACTACGGATAACGCAGACACCGGAAACAGAGCTGGATTTGGATTCGGCGGACAGACTACCTTGTATGAAGTGAAATTGTAGCTATATAAATTGAACTTATCATTTACACGATAACGGAGAGGACAGAAAAAACCTGAAAAAGCGAAGCGTTCGCCTACAAGCTTTCTGCAAGAAAGCTACATCGGAAGCCATACGCTATCCCCGGAGGATAACAGCGATCGGAAGGTTGTTCTGTCATCGAAGTGTGCAGTGTAAATAATCTTTGGTTCAATTTGTATAGAATGAAAATCTCGAACGAAGTCCATTGAAAAGGGAGGGGACGAACATGGCTCACATGTACCGATACAGCATTATTATTCCCATGTATAACGAGGAAGCGATGATCGAGGAAACCTATCGGCGTCTGAAGAAGGTAATGGGTAGCACAGGAGAGAGCTATGAATTGCTATTTGTCAATGACGGCAGTATGGATCAAAGTGCACAGATGATCCGTGACTACGCCCGTTGGGACGAGAGTGTGAAACTGATTGATTTTGCCCGTAACTTCGGTCATCAGATTGCGATAACTGCGGGGATGGATTATGCAGCGGGGGATGCGGTCGTTATTATTGATGCGGATCTTCAGGACCCTCCCGAACTGATTCTGGATATGATTGCGAAGTGGAAAGAGGGCTATGAAGTCGTGTATGCCCGTCGCACCAGACGAAGTGGGGAAACCCGCTTCAAGAAATGGTCGGCCAGTCTCTTCTATCGTGTCCTTCGTACCTCAACGGATACGGATATCCCAGTGGACACCGGAGATTTTCGCCTGATTGACCGCAAAGTATGTGATGAGATGAAACGTCTTCCGGAGAAAAACCGGTTCGTGCGCGGGCTGGTCAGTTGGGTCGGATTCCGTCAGACTGCCATTGAATACGAACGTGATGAACGTCTGGCAGGAGAAACGAAATACCCGCTCAAACGCATGCTAAAGCTGAGCCTGGATGGCATTACTTCATTTTCGCATAAACCGCTCAAGCTCGCAGGTTATGTCGGTGCGATCCTGTCGGTAGGTGGATTCATCTATATGCTAACGGTTATTGGTTCGGCCATCTTTACGGATTCAACGATTAAGGGGTGGCCATCCATTGTAAGCATCATGCTGATGTTTAACGGATTCATCCTGATCATGCTGGGCATTCTGGGCGAGTACGTTGGCCGAATCTATGATGAGACCAAGGCGCGTCCGCTATACATTGTGAGAGACGTGGTTCAGGCCGAGAGCCAGCAAGTACAATCCCGATTGACAGCCCGAGTGGCTCACCATGACTAATCGTCTGGTCACACTCTTCAAGTTCGGAATTGTGGGTGTCACGAATACGGCAGTGGATGCGGTGGTGTTTGCTTTGCTCGCAGTGGTCGGTGTACCGGTTCTGATTGCTCAGGTAATCTCGTACAGCTGCGGAGTTGCGAACAGTTATTGGCTGAACGGCAGGTGGACTTTTCGAGATGCAGCACGAGGGGGCGGCGATAGAGTGAAACTTATTCGTTTTCTAATCACCAATCTCATCGTTCTCGCGTTATCCGCCCTCATTCTGCTGACTTTGCGCGACATGCTGGGTTGGAGTCTCGTGGTGAGCAAGATCCTGGCAACCTTGATGGGAATGGTTCTCAATTATATGGCCAGCAGATATTGGGTGTTTCGTGCAACTACCATATGAAAGGAGTGTATGAGGAAATGCAAATTAAAAAAGCAGTCATTCCGGCAGCGGGTCTCGGAACCCGTTTCCTGCCAGCGACCAAAGCACAGCCCAAAGAGATGTTACCGATTGTGGACAAACCGGCCATCCAATACATTGTTGAAGAAGCAGTACAGTCAGGCATTGAGAATATCCTCATTGTGACCGGACGCAACAAAAAATCCATAGAAGATCATTTTGATAAATCGGTTGAACTTGAACATTCTTTATATGCCAAAGGCAAACAGTCTTTATTGGAAGAGGTGCAAGCTATCAGCGAGATGGCAAATATTCATTTTATTCGTCAAAAAGAACCGCTTGGACTAGGGCATGCGATTGGGTGTGCACGGCAATTTGTAGGGGATGATGCCTTCGCTGTACTGCTCGGAGATGACATTATGGTGTCTGATCCGCCTGCACTTGCACAGATGATCCATCTCTATGAAAAGACAGGCAACCAAATCATCGGTGTCCGTCAGGTAGAGCCCGCAAATGTGAGCAAATATGGCATCATTGATTCGAATGGCGTAGAGGACCGGGTTCACCGGGTCACCAATCTGGTCGAAAAACCTTCCCTTGCAGAAGCCCCATCCCGAACAGCGGTAATGGGACGATATATTCTGAAACCTTCCATCTTCCCCATTCTGGATCAGATTGAGAGAGGGGCTGGAGGGGAATATCAGTTAACAGATGCCTTGAAAGAAATAAGTCAGACGGAGGAACTATTGGCCCTTGAACTGGAGGGACGACGCTACGATATTGGCGATCAATTCGGATATATTCAGGCGATCTTGGAGATCGGACTGATGCGCAAGGAATTACAGCCCATGCTGACACCATATCTTCAGAAGCTTGCAACCCAGTGGGCATAGGGATTGATATGTGGCAGAGGTTTTTCCAGCATTGTACAATGCTTCCTGTAACGCTACAATCAACAAGAAGTTCAAGTTGCTCTTTGAGGAGTGAGGAATCATGAATGAGTCTATCATCAGGGACCTTATTCAGTATATGGACGTGGAGGACAACGCCGCCACCCAGTACATTCAGACCGAGCATCGGATGAAACTGGGACTCTTTTGGGGGATACAGGAAGGCAGCCGCGTTCTGGAAATCGGATGTGGTCAGGGAGATACAACGGCCGTGCTTGCACATCTGGTGGGGGAGCATGGGCACGTTCACGGTGTAGATATTGCACCAGAGGATTATGGTGCACCGCTGACCGTAGGCGAAGCGGCAGCCAAGCTGCGGAGATCTCCGCTGGGTGATCGAATTCGAATGGATTATGATTTCGACATTCTAAGTGATCAAGCCCAATTCGCCGAGGATGAGTTTGATGTGATTGTGCTATCCCATTGTTCTTGGTATTTGAAATCGATTGACGAACTCGCCCGGATTCTTAGCAAGGTTAGGACGTGGGGACATCAGTTGTGTTTTGCCGAATGGGATGCACGAGTTACAGATGCGAGCCAGCTCTCGCACTGGTTATCCGTTCTGATTCAGTCCCAGGTCGAATGCTACAAGGAGAATAGCTTCTCCAATGTACGCACGCTTTTTACACCGGAGGATATCCAAGAGCTTGTCTCTGCGGCAGGCTGGACGATGAAGGAAGAGATTTCGATCCATTCTCCCGAGTTGCAGGACGGTCGCTGGGAAACTGAAATGACACTGGCAGAAGCGCCTGTGGAACTGCAGATGCTTCCGATCCCGGACAAGGTAAGAACACTTCTTCTTTCCGAACTGAAATTACTTAGAACATATCATGCCTCGGGGCCAGGGAGTCCACTGGGAACGTATGCGATTGTTGCCAAAAAACAGTAAGAAAATAGCTAGTTGCATCTTTTTATAAGAAAAAGTTCTATCGACGTACTTTCACAGGAGACAGACCGCATTTAGCTGAAGCTTTTCTTGCGATAATTGAATTGTTCAGCCCCGCTGAAAACGTATAAATTCCATTATCTAAAAAAATATGTTTACTTCATCACGGTAATTTTGATATTATAATCGCAATATCAAATGCGATGAAGAGACGAGTAGATAAAATTCATTCTTTCAAAGAGAGCTCCGGCAGCTGAAAAGGAGTAAAGAATCTTTTATTGAATAAAGACTCAGAGCAGCACATCGGAACTTAGGATTAAGGGATGGTGTGACAGGAGCTCCTGTTACAGAGCTAGAGTATGAACGGTACAGCCTAGCAACATGGTTGTAATCCTTTACTTGAAGAGGCGGATATGGTGACATATCGGCGAATCTGGGTGGTACCACGAGAGTTCAATCTCGTCCCTGAGACTATTGTCTTGGGGATGGGATTTTTTGGTTTTTCCGGGGCTGTGACTACACGCTTTGGAATTGTCTGAATAGTGTTAATTAAGGAGTCAATTTCATAATACGTTTTTAGTGAGTTATGAAATTGATTCAAAGAGAAGAATCACTCAAACCGAAAGGAAATGATGATTGAATGTCAGCAAAATTGAAAGTCGGTATTGTCGGAGGAACGGGAATGGTAGGTCAGCGTTTTGTGGACCTGCTCGATCAACATCCATGGTTTGAAGTAACAGCAATTTCTGCAAGCGCCAATTCGGCAGGTAAAACATATGAAGAATCCGTACAAGGCAGATGGAAACTCGCAGTTCCTATTCCGGAAGCTGTGAAGAAAATCGTTGTTCAGGATGCTTCCCAGGTCGAGGCTTTTGCCAGCCAGGTTGATTTTATTTTCTGCGCGGTTGATATGAAAAAGAATGAAATTCAAGCGCTCGAAGAGGCTTATGCCAGAACAGGCACACCTGTCGTGTCCAACAACTCGGCTCACCGCTGGACAGCAGATGTACCCATGGTAATCCCTGAGATTAACCCGGGACATCTGGATGTCATTGAAGCTCAACGCAAACGTCTGGGAACCAAAACCGGATTCATTGCCGTAAAACCAAACTGCTCGATTCAGAGCTATGTGCCAGCACTGCACGCCTTGCGTGAGTTCAACCCGACTCAGGTCGTCGCTTCCACGTATCAAGCAATCTCGGGAGCAGGTAAAAATTTTACCGACTGGCCTGATATGCTCGATAATGTCATTCCATACATCGGTGGCGAAGAAGAGAAGAGTGAGCAGGAACCGCTACGGATCTGGGGCAGCATTGAGAACAATCAGATCGTCAAAGCATCGGCTCCACTAATTACAACCCAATGTATTCGTGTACCTGTAACGGATGGACATCTGGCTACAGTGTTTGTAAACTTCGATAATAAACCAAGCAAAAACGAAATTCTGGAGCGTTGGTTGCAGTTCAAAGGTCGTCCGCAGGAACTGGCTCTGCCAAGCGCACCGAAACAATTCATTACGTATTTTGAAGAAGAGAACAGACCGCAGACGAAACTGGATCGTGATATCGAACGCGGAATGGGTGTCTCCACAGGCCGCCTGCGCGAAGATTCACTCTATGATTATAAATTCGTGGGATTGTCTCACAACACGCTCCGCGGAGCGGCAGGAGGTGCGGTTCTGATCGCAGAACTGCTCAAAGCTGAAGGATATATTCAGCCGAAATAAGTACGAAAGCATCATGAGCAACAACAGTTTCTGAACAGAATGATTAAATGAAAACCATCACTCGTTGATGGTTTTTTTGTATTGTGGGGACCGAAATGGTGAGTAGTTGATACACGGAGCAAAAGTGTATAGGGATTAATACGGCGAAAAACGCCGACGTGATTGTCGACGTTTTATACTTGATGAAAGGGAAGCCTCCCCCTTTTTTTAAAATATACATAAAGTAAGAAGAAACTTTTATTGTTAGAACAAACGTGACCTATCATGACTTTAGGTTTAAGATACTATGCTAGTTGCTGCTTCATAGCAGCTAGCGGGCATTGACCCGAAGCTTCGGCTTCAGGAAGACCGCGGCTCTTTAATCGGGATGCAGGACAACTTCCTTCTTCGTCACGTTTGGTCTCCCAATTGGCAGGGTTGGTCATATCCGGGATGCGTCGCTCCAAAATGGCCTGATATTGACGTGCTTTCTCTTCCAAATGGGCAACGCGGCTCTTGGCTTCTTCAAGCTGAATCAGCGCCGCTTCCTTGTACTCCATCATAAGTGCAAATCGCTGTGCAACGGTTGAATCCCCTTCGAGGCAGAGATCGACGTATGACTTAATATTTTCAATCGGTAAACCTGTCTGCTTGAGGCATTTGACGCCATGCAGCCAATTGATTGATTCTTCATCAAACACCCGAATATTATTTTTATTGCGTTGAACGCTTGGAACCAAGCCCTTATCCGTATAAAAGCGAACTGCGTGCTCTGTGAGTCCCGTAAGCTGGGCAGCATCCTGGACAGTATACATATGGAATCCTCCTTCTAAAAAAATATTGGAGACCGCTTGACTTCGTGTAAGACGAAGGAGCTAGGGTTATTGTAACGCAAGTCGGACGGAAGTGGAATCCCGCTTAGTTGCAGGATTCCAGGAATACGTGACCACTTGCGATTCACAATTGAACCATAGGAGGAATTGAGTATGCAAACTGTAACCTTGAACAATGGAGTGAAAATGCCGATCATTGGCTTTGGTGTCTACCAGGTTCCCGATGCTGATGAATGCGAGAACACGGTATATGAGGCACTGAAGGCCGGTTACCGCCTGATTGATACCGCTGCCGGTTATTTGAACGAAGAAGCGGTTGGACGCGCAATTAAACGCAGCGGCATACCGCGGGAAGAACTGTTTATCACGACCAAGCTTTGGATTCAGGATGCCGGATACGAAAGTGCCAAGCTGGCGTTTGCCAAATCGTTGAGTAAGCTTCAGCTTGATTATCTGGATATGTATCTTATTCACATGCCGTTTGGTGACTATTACGGCGCGTGGCGTGCGATGGAAGAACTGTACCGCGAAGGCAAGATCAAGGCAATCGGTGTCAGCAACTTCCTTCCAGACCGTCTGATGGACCTCATCGTTCATAACGAAATTGTGCCTGTCATCAATCAGATCGAAACGCATCCGTTTCAACAGCAGGTCGACAGCGCTGCTTTCATGAAAGAACAGGGGATACAGCACCAGTCCTGGTCACCGTTTGCCGAAGGTCGCAACAATTTGTTCAGCAACGAAGTGCTGGCCTCCATTGCCGAGAAACATAACAAAACCGTCGCCCAGGTTGTACTGCGCTGGCTTGTGCAGCGGGACGTCGTTGTTATTCCCAAATCGGTACGCAGAGAGCGGCTCATCGAGAACTTCGATATTTTTGATTTTGTACTGAGCCCAGAAGAGATTGCAACCATTTCCACACTCGATACCAAGGAAAGTCTATTCCTAAAGATTGACGATCCTGAAGTTGCCAAGATGCTGGGCAATATGAAAGTGGATTTGTAACCCAGAAACGAATTACTAAGTTTACGAAACGTAACAGTATCGTAGCAATAATAGTAATAACAGCAACTCAATGCAAAACGCCGACAATGATGTCGGCGTTTTTTAAACATTCCAATATGTTGTTAGGCAGCGGATGTCTTATCCGACTTTTGCAGAAGCTGCGAGCGACGACCGAGCAGATAACCTGTCAGTGAAGCGAGCATCTGCTGGAATACCATGCCAAGCACGACAGGGACAGCAACAGGTGGCGGAAAATAGGAAACAGCGAGTACTGCGCCTGCGCTAATATTACGCATGCCTCCATTGAACACCAGAGCGACCTGATCGGCCTCATTCCAGCCCAACAATCGGGCAATGAAATAACTCAGCGCATAACCAAATGATGCTAAGAAAATAATGATGACCGCAAGTCCAGCCAACTTCCAGTTGAAATCAGCCAAGTAGGGCGCAACGACAGATCCGTTAATCGCGACGACAGATGCCATGAACAATTTGGACAACGGATTCAATCTCGGTCCCCAGACCGGGACAATGGCGCCTTTGGTCCACTCATTCAGCAGCATACCGAGCAGGGATGGCACAACAATCATCCAGAACAGACTGCTCATCATGGCTGCCGTATCCAGTGTGACACTGGTGCCAATTAGCAGGGATAACACCCCGGGGACAACGAAAGGAGCAAGCATGGTATCAATCAGAATGATGGAGAGCGTAAGCGCGATATTGCCCCGATAGATGCTAACCCAGATGAAACTGCTTATTCCTGTCGGAATCACGGCTGCCAGAACGAGGCCCGTAATGGTGTACGCATCTGTAGGAAAGACCAGATGACCCATACCCAGAGCAATAAGTGGCATTGCCAAATGCAATATGAACAGACATACAAACAGGGGGAACGGCTTCTTCAGCACGTTCACAAAATCCCGTATCCCCAGACTGATGCTTCCAGCGAACGTCATGAACGCAAAGAGCCAAGGGGATAAAAAGGTATAAGAAGAAAGAAAACTCCCGCATAACACGCCAATAATAATGCTGATTGGAGTAATCAGTGGCATGATGCGGTTCAAGCGTTGGTTTAAGGCTTGAAGCATAATCATGACATCCCTTTACCGTGTGATTATACTATTATACATGTTAATAACGTTAGCTGCAGACCCATTTGCAATGAAGCTGCCTGAACAGGTATCATGGACTAGAATAATGATTTTGATGAGGAGAAGGGGGAGATGATCATGTTCAAGCGGAAAAGAAAACACACATTGATGATGACAGGCCTTATTGCATCAAGTATTCTGTTGATTTCGGCCTGCTCTGTCGTGGAGCAAGCCAATCAGAGTCTAAATTATGTGAGTGGGGCTACTGATTATATAGAACAGGTATCGAACGCCGGGGCTGATCTGCAAGAGCTCGCATCAAGTGCGGTGAATAATCCGGAGATAACCACTCAGATTCAGGAGAAAATCGATCTGATCCAAGCAGAAGCAAGCGAATTTTCCCAATTGACGGCACCCGCAATAGGAGAAAGCATTCATGAGAATCTGGTCAGCTATAATACGCAATTAACCGAAGTCGTAGGCAATTTCGAGAATACGATAGCGGAGCAAGGTTTTACGGCAGAAAATTGGGAGAAGACAGGGATTCCTGAACTGATCACCAACATCAATAATTTGAAAGATCCGCTTAGCGGACTTGGGAATGAATAATCGGAATGATATCGAGCGATATGATGTAAAAGATATCTGACCGACAAAAAAAGGACGATATACCGAAGTCATTTTGACCAATCGGGAATATCGTCCTTTTTTTGTTTTGTTCATCCAACAATAACGGCTCTTATGAAGATGATTTGCTACGGATCTTGGAGCTTAGATCATCAATCTGTTGATCCAAAACGTTTCCTGCTTTACTCAGAAATCCTGTAATAAGCGCCAGTTCTTCCTCAGTATATGAGGAAGCGAGGTCAACCATAGCGGAATGAAGGGTGAGATACGTATTACTGACCTCTTCTTTGTTCTCATACAACGGAACAATAATAACTTTACGGCGGTCATTAGGATCATTTTCACGGCGAACAAAACCATTCTTCTCTAGCCTGTCAATTAACGTTGTTACGCTTCCTGTAGCCAGACCGGTAAGTTTTGACAGTTCACCTGCGGTAATTGGACCTTTCTCACGCAGAATATCAACGGATATAAAATCGTTGTTGTACAAGCCCAGAGAGGCAGCCACATGCTGCTGATATAACACGGTGCGCGTACCCAGGCTCCGCATTCGTAATGTAAAATTCTCCTGCAATGCTGTCGGTTGCTGATGTTGATCTCTTGACAAAAGGTAGGCCCCCTCTTAAGATGACATATATCTTGATTATCGAGATATTAGATTAACGAGATAATTGATTTTGAAGATACTAGATTGACGTATGATAAATTCAACTCATTTTAACGGACATTGTACTTATTTGCAAAGGGGACGATTGATGTGAGAGATGCAATACGGATTAAAGGGGCACGCGAGAACAACTTGAAGAATATCTCGCTTTCAATTCCGAAGTATAAGCTGGTCGTTCTCACAGGTCCGTCCGGTTCAGGCAAATCCACGCTGGCGATGGATACCCTGCAACGGGAATGCCAGAGACAATACATGGAATCGATGGGATTAACGTCGGATTCGATCAGCAAACCGAAAGTGGAATCCATTACAGGTCTATCACCATCAATCAGTGTGGGACAGCACGTGACCAATCGAAATCCACGTTCTACGGTTGGCACAGTGACAGACATTTACACGTTCGTTCGCTTCATTTTTTCCAGACTTGGGGAGCGATTATGTCCCGTTTGTAAAGGTATCATTTCACCAACTGTGGAACCTGCAGGTCAGCTTGTTGAGGAAGACGAGTACATGGATCATGCAACGATGAATTGTCCTCATTGCAGTGCGGTGATTGAAAAACTGGGGATGTCACACTTTTCGTTCAATAAACCGGAGGGAGCCTGTAAAGAATGCAGAGGACTAGGAAATGTGGCAACGATCAATGAAGAGGCTGTATTTAATCCGGAACTCAGTGTACGAGAGGGAGGGGTAGCATCGTTGAACGGTGTATATCGTGATATACAGATCCGCATTCTGGTTGCAGCCAGCAAACACTTCGGATTCGAATTCGATCCGGATCTTCCATTGAAAGAGTTCGGTGAAATCGAGCATGATTTGTTGTATTACGGTGTGGATAGCGAACAATTCAAACGACATTACCCTACGATCAAACCGATCCAGGGAACCAAGTTTGAAGGTGTGATCCCCGGACTGTGGCGTCGCTATAAGGAAAAGGAAGGCGAGGCTGGTGCAACGGAAAAAGACGGAGGTTTTTTTCATCAACAACGGTGCTCCGAGTGTGAGGGAGCGCGATTGAAAAAAGAGGTGCTTTCTGTACACGTAGCTGATGCTTCCATCTCTGAAGTAACCAACTGGTCATTCAGCAAGGTATCGGAATGGACGCTTGAGTTACAAGAGATGATCTCACCGGAAGCGCACCACCTCCTAAATCCAATCCTTCATGATATGCCTATCAAGCTGCAACGCATTATCGATGTTGGACTTGGCTATCTCTCCATGGATCGTCAAACGGTAACCCTGTCTGGCGGCGAAACCCAACGATTACGACTCGCATCACTTCTAGGCTCCGGTTTAACCGGCGTTCTGTATATCCTGGACGAACCGACAACAGGGCTTCATCCACGGGACACGGTTGGCCTGATTCGTGTGCTTCAGGAGTTGCGTGATTTGGGCAATACGATTCTTGTCATTGAACATGATGTCGAGATGATGCGTGCAGCCGATCATGTGATTGACATTGGTCCAGGAGCTGGATTGAATGGAGGAATGGTGGTAGGAGAGGGAAGCCTGGAGGATTTAATGATAAGTGAGCATTCGGTTACGGGAGCGTATCTGAGAAATGAATCTCTCGGTACTTCTACGTATAAACGAAGAGAGGGTACGGGGCAGCATATTGTTATTCGTGAAGCTCAGCTCCGCAATATTGATATTCCAGTTGTATCCTTTCCACTTGGCAAGCTGATATCTGTAACAGGGGTATCAGGGTCTGGCAAATCCACACTTGTATTCGATATTCTTGCAGGGGCGAATCCTTCGATGCAGAAGAAGTTTGTTTATGGGGAAATGACGGGTATGGAGCATGTCGGTGATATTGTTATTTTTGACCAAACCCCGATGGGGAGAATGCAACGATCCAATGTTGCCACCTACACGGACGTGTATACCCACCTGCGCCAACTGTTTGCTGGTTTGCCTGATGCCAAGGCGCGGAAGCTTACGGCCAAACACTTCTCCTTCAATACACCCGGGGGTCGCTGTGAAACCTGTCAGGGTCTGGGCGTATTATCTGTAGATATGAACTTCCTGCCTGATCTGGAAGTGACCTGTCATGACTGCAGAGGCAAACGGTTTACGGAAGAAGTATTACAGGTACAATATGAGGGTTTCTCAATCTCTGATCTATTGAACATGTCCGTGGCGGAAAGTCTGCCGCTTCTAAAAAGCCATACCAAAATCACCGATTTTGTTGAGATGCTGTGTGAAGTTGGACTTGGATATCTTCAGTGGGGACAATCCGTCAAAACATTGTCAGGCGGCGAAGGGCAACGGATCAGATTGGCAAAAGAGCTGAGTAAAAAGACCAAAAAACACACGCTCTATCTGTTGGATGAGCCAACAACCGGCCTTCATCCGTCAGACATCAAGCAACTTCATATCCTGCTGGATAAACTGGTGGAGTCCGGAAATACTGTTGTTGTTGTAGAACATAGTCTGGAACTGATTCGCGAATCCGATTGGGTTATTGATATTGGTCCGGAAGGCGGAGCAGCCGGTGGTGAGCTTGTGGCCGCAGGTACACCAGAGCAGGTAGCTGAAGTTCATGCATCCTATACGGGACAATTTTTGAAACGGATATTAGCTGAAGGCCTCTAAGTAAGGATATCTCTTATTCTGAGAAGATGCTTGCCGATTCCGATGAATATTTAGCTTCACACTAGCAAGACTATATAATACCTAGATGTAAATGATATGAATTTATTCACATATAGGAGTGACTATTCTATGTTGTTTGACAAGGTTGTGACAGAGGCGTATGATGAATATATAGATTAATTAAGTATAGTTACTTACTATAAGTTTTATGTTGGGTCTAAATATATTTTACCAAAGGAGAACTACGTCATGACTGAGCACAATGGAAAAGTAATCATTATTACAGGTGGAGCGAGTGGTATTGGTAAAGAGACAGCACTTCAACTTTCGGGTCAAGGCGCGACTATAGTTGTCGCTGACTATAATGAAGATGGTGCGAAGAAGCTTGCCGCAGAGATTGAAGCAGCAGGCGGAACAGCAGGAGCGTACAAAGTGGATGTATCCAAAGGGGACGAGATCAAAGCCCTGATCGACTGGACAGTAGAGCAATATGGTACGCTAAGCGGTATTTTCAATAACGCAGGGATTGGACTTGTGAAGCCATTTCTGGAGATGGACCCGGAATCCTATCACAGAGTCATTGATGTAGACCAGCATAGTGTGTACTACGGCATGTATTATGGTGCGAAAAAGATGGTTGAATTGAATGTACAAGGTACCATTGTTAATACGGCTTCGATCTATGGAAGTGTTGCAGCAGTGGGCAGCTTTAACTACAATGCAGCCAAGGCTGCTGTTGTCATGATGTCCAAGTCCGGTGCACTGGAACTGGCTGAGCATGGAATTCGCGTGGTTGGTGTAGCACCTGGCTTTATCGAAACACCGATTCTGGGTGATGACCAAGCCATGAAGGATGCGCTTGCTACCCAACATATGCGTGGAGAGCTCATTCAACCGGAAAAAGTAGCCAGTGTGGTTACATTCCTGTTCAGTGAAGCAGCAAGTGCAGTGAACGGTACAACTATCGCAGTGGATGATGGGTTCCTCAGCTTCAAAACCAAATAAGCAAGGCTTATAAGGAAACTCATTTGATAAAAACAATAAAAACGGTGCAGAACGATTTATTCGTTTTGCACCGTTTTTGTATTTTTATTATAGGAATAAACCTGGCATATGTTATAAATTAGTTTGTCGAATTATCCCGAAAATTCAGAGATCGTGATACAATTAGCAAGGCTGAATCTTTTTATCATTTTGTGGTGTGTCATACACAATTCGAACACCCAGAGAGCCATAGCTCTCTTCTTTGTAATGACATTGAGAACAAGTTTTCGTCGAGCATAACGCATCGTTGTGAACTTGTAATTTTTCGTTGCATAGTGGACATTTATTTTCAAAAAGAGTCTTCAACACGTTAAACATGCTTAATCACTCATTTCGGATTAATTTACTTGGTTTTTATTATAACGGATAATATTCGCTGTGTATACCACTTTTAAGCTGAATTGAAATGAGATCTATATAGCAAGAAAGGAAGGGCATAACCGATGGATCTTCTGCTTTTTGTCATCATGTTTATACTGGGTCTGATCGGTTCGTTCTTCTCCGGTTTGTTGGGTATCGGTGGTGCCATTATCAATTATCCGCTACTGTTATATGTTCCATCCCTCATGGGATTGGAGCCGTTCTCAGCACATCAGGTATCATCGATCAGTATGTTTCAAGTGTTCTTCGCTTCACTTGCCGGTGTGATTGCATTCCGTAGAAAAGTAAAAACGGGTAGAAGTGGTGGGGCTATCGTTCACCGCGGATTGGTGTTATACATGGGCTCCAGCATTCTTGCTGGCAGTCTGATTGGGGGCTTCATATCCGGTTATTTGGACGGAAGGGTTATTAATCTGATCTATGGCATTCTGGCTATCATCGCGATTGTTCTCATGCTGATTCCCGGGAAGGGAAAGCTTGAGACATCAGATCCGCTGGTGTATAACCGATGGATTGCGGCAGGTACTGCTTTTACAGTAGGCATTGTCTCTGGAATTGTTGGTGCGGGCGGTGCCTTCATTCTCATTCCCATCATGCTGACGATTCTCAACATTCCAGTACGGACGACGATTGCTTCATCACTGGCAATTGTATTTATCTCCGCAATTGGCGGCGTTATAGGGAAAATTACGGGTGGAGACATTCCGCTGGAACCCATCATTTATACGGTAATCGGAAGTCTGTTGGGGGCATCCCTTGGTTCACGGGTTAGTTCGATGATCAATGTGAGGGTACTTCGGTATGCATTAATTGTACTTATTGCCATTACAGCGGTCAAAGTCTGGTCCTCCATTTTGTAAAATCACGTACGCTGGCATGAACAATAACGATTTCGTAACCAAACGGTTCGATCGCCGTATAAAGGTTATGAACATGAGCTGACGCGTTGGATACACCACCCGAATGAGTTCAGTTTTCGTCCATGGAGCACCTCACACTCCTTTCATGGATACATGTTTAACATTAATAGAAGTTGAGGTATCCACCCTATGAATAACGTACTTATAGATCAGGCTGATGCAGGATATCGGCTAGCTGAGCAGAAAGCATCTCAGTATTTTACTTCTCTTCAACAGCAACTTATGAATAATTCGTACACGACTGCACTCACTCAAGATATTCATGTATGGCAAAAAAAACATATTCATCGTTTTTCCTGGCTTTCTCTTTTATCACCAAGCAAAAGAAAACCGGATCCCCGGGATGTTCATAGATATATCAATTGGCTGAATGCGACAGGAAAGCTGGATGATTACCTGGATCGGAGTATCTCATATATTTATATGCGGGATCTGGGGCAAGCCCTTGATTCTGCAGATACGCAGGCCCGAATTCAACACGTTGTCCGGAATACCAAAAAATACTTTATGCGCTCAGCTGCCGAACGCAAAGGACAGCCTGATTATATCAGTCTGGCTGCGTTGTACCGGTGGGGACAGAAGGAGCACATTGAAGCGGCTGTCATCTGGGTGATGAACAAATTAAAGAATGTAGCATCCAACATCCCGAAAGAGCTGGATGCAGAGCAGGCTCAGCGGAAGCTCATCAAGATCATTCTTGGCGTGGTCCTTCATGTGGACGATGAGATGAACGAGCAGACACCCCCTGAAGAACGGGCGCGGAGATTTGATGCGGCAATCCGACTCGGTTATTCCTACGGTTTGACGTATCCATTTGTAGATGACCTTCTGGATTCTCAGGCCCTGACTGTTCAGGAAAAAGAACAATATTCCCTGATGATACGTGATGCACTTCTTACCGGAGTCGTACCCGATTTGGGAGAGTGGAAAGGCAGTAATCTGGAAGTGATTAGATATGTTCATTCCGAGCTTCGGGAAGCATTTGAGTATATTAAGAACTACCAGCGTTCGGAGACTCAGCGCACGTTCCTCGAGCAATCCTATGTGTTCTTTCAGTCTCAGGAGATCGATCGTAACAAGAAATTATCCAATGCGAATTATACGAATGAAGAACTGTACATTCCGATTATTATCAAATCATCTTCCTCCCGATTAATCGTTCGATCTGTTCTCAGTGCTCAAGAGGATGAAGGATTTGATCTGCGGACGTTCTATTACGGAATATACAATCAGCTTGCAGATGATTTTGCCGATATGTTTGACGATATGGAAGAAGGGGCAGTGACCCCGTATACGTACTATTTGAAGTATCGAGACCTGCGTCCCGACTTGATTAATCCCTATGAATTGTACTGGGCAGTCATCTCACATCTGATCCATGATGTATATAACTCGGACGCCAAGACCCGCGAGGTCATACTCGATCGTGCCATTAACGGTCTGAAGCGTTGTAAAGAGCGCCTGGGTCAGGCGAAATATGATGAAGTGATGATGATTTTTGCTTCCGGACAGCCCGAATTCAATCGATTGGTTCAACAGATGGTACGCAAAGCAGATGATGTCGATTTCCTCGATAAATTGTTACGGGATCAGGTCGTGCTTCAATTAAAGAATGACAAGCAGGAAAAAGAGGAGTTCCGCCAGACCGTTCGAACGGTTCGCGAACAGATTAATGTGGAGTTACAGATAAACAAGCCCGGTGGACTTCCCGAAATGAAAGAAACGCTGATCGATGCGGCCAATTACAGCTTGCAGGGAGATGGAAAAAGGCTTCGCCCCATATTGACGTGGGTTATGGGTGTGCGCGAGTACGGCTTACCTGAATCCTCCATCGTTCCGCTGCTTAGGTCGCTGGAGTACATGCATACGGCTTCCCTGATCTTCGATGATCTGCCCACCCAGGATAATGCTTCGACAAGGCGTGGTCGCTCCACGCTGCATCAGGTACACAATAGCGCCACAGCAGAGCTTACGGGTCTATTTCTCATTCAGAAGGCGATTGGTGAGCAGTCATCATTGGATCACTTCGATGCGGCGACTGTGCTCACACTGATTCAATATTCAGCTGAAAAAGCAGAGGATATGTGCATGGGGCAGGCGATGGATCTGAACTCCAAAGGCAAGGCTTTGACGCTGGAACAGCTAAACATGATCTGTTTTTACAAAACAGGCATTGCCTTTGAGGCTGCCCTCGTCATGCCAGCCATTCTGGCTCAAGTAAAGGAACCGGAGATTGCAACCCTGAAGAAGTTCGCGTATCATGCGGGAATCGCCTTTCAGATCAAGGACGATTTGCTGGATTACGAGGGTGATCACCTTATCCTTGGTAAACCGGCAGGTCAGGATGAGCGGAACAATAATTCAACCTTTGTGTCCATTCTTGGTGATGAAGGTGCAAAGAAAGAGATGTGGGAGCATTATTGTCTTGCAACAGATGCATTGAACGAGATGCCAAAACCTATTCCGTTCTTGAGACACCTACTGGATTATCTCGTTGGGCGGGAGCGCTGACATATTTTTCTCGCGATTCCGCGCTGCATATGACTTATAATGATATATAATGACAAAGGTCGGGATTCCATATTGATGGATTTCAGGCCTTGTTTGGTTTCATAGACACAAATCTTTTGAAAAGAACCGTTTCAATGGCTAAAATACTGGTTATTAAGCAGGTATTGTTGTTTCAAAACCGACTTGTCCTTGTAGAATAACCATATTTAGCAAAATATAAATTTCGACAATCTATAACTTGAGTTTATATGCCAAAAGGAGAGTTTACAATGCAGGTTCAAAAGGTCGACCATCATGAATTGTTCGAGCAGATCTATAACCAAGCACCTATTGGAATTGCACTCGTTGCTCCGACAGGACAATGGATGAAAGTGAACCCTGCTTTTTGCTGTATGCTGGGTTTTACTAGTGAGGAGTTAATGGATCTCAGTTACCAGGATATTACGCATCCGGATGATTCACCTCAAGATGTACTCTATAACTGCGAGCTATTCGAAGGTAATTCTAAAGAGTATAAATATGAAAAGCGTTATATCAATAAAAGTGGTGACATCTTATGGACTTCATTGCATGTTTCATTAGTTCGTAGCGGAATTACGGATGAACCTCTTTACTTCATATGCCATATTGTGGATATTACTGACCGCAAAATGTCCGAACAAAAGCTTCTGCATAGTGAAGAGATGTTCAAACTTATTACAGATCATGCTCAGGAGATCATCTATATTGCTGATCAGGAGGGCGTTTGTCGATTCTGCTCACCCTCAGTCCAACGTTTACTGGGTCATTCGCCAGAAGAATTGATTGGTCAAAATAATGATGCGTATTTTCACCCACAAGATCTGGAGCGGATCTTACAGATGGACTTGACTAAAGGGAATCTGTTGAATATTAGGGCCCGCCATAAAGATGGGCATTATCTGTGGTTTGAGACCACATACAAGGTCTTTGGTGATGCTGAGCATGGACAGCAGATTCTTTCGATTGGACGAGATGTATCCGAACGAAAAAAACATAAGGACATCAGTGCAGAGGCTGAACGCATCGCCTTAATTGGCAGTTGGGAGTGGGATATGGTCAAAGATCAGATCGCACTTTCAGATCAGATTTTTGAGATTTTTGAACTTGAACGCACCCGCAAATCATATTGTGCAAATGATGTTTTTAAAGTTATGAATGCTGCGGACATAGCCTCTTTGCAAGAACAAATGGAATGGGTAAAACAAGGAAAACCGCTTGATTTTGAATACAAGCACAGTAGCTCTGATGGAAGTGAGAAGTATCTTCACTTACGCGGGCTGATCACGCTCGATGAATATCAGCAGCCAGTTCAGCTGAACGGAACATTACAGGACATCACTGAGCGCAAACGCATTGAATTCAAATTGCAAGAATCTGTTGAGCGATACACCTCACTTAAGAAATATAATCATGATGCCATTATTTCGTTTAACATGGATGGTAATATTATGAATGCCAATCCAGTAGCGGTGAAACTGACGGGCTGCCCCGTGGTCGAAATGATGGGCACAAGCATAAGCAGATTCATCGGGGCCAGTAATCTGGGTCTGATCCTGCGGAGTAATTATGAGATGGCTGAAAAGGAAATCAATGCTGTTCGTCATACAGATGGAACAGAGACAGAAGTCTTGGCTACGCTTGCTCCGATCATTATTAATAACTCCAATGTCGGGTTCTACTTGATTGCGAAGGATATTACGGAGCAGAAAAAACTGCTCGTCGCCAAAGAGACAGCCGAGAGAATGAATAAGGCCAAAAGTGAGTTTCTTGCGATGATGAGCCATGAAATTCGTACACCGATGAACGGTGTAATTGGGATGACGGATTTGCTTCTGGATACCCCTGGTCTTAGCGGGGAACAGAAGGAATATATCGAAATCATCCAGAAGAGCGGAGATTCCTTACTGGCCATCATTAATGATATTCTTGATTTTTCCAAAATTGAATCAGGCAAAACCGATCTGGTAGATGATCCTTTTGATCTCGCAGAAATCGTGACAGAGACCGTGCAAATCGTAAAACCACTGGCTCGCGAAAAGAAGTTGGATGTTCGTATGTGCGTAGATGACGCCATCCCGACTCCGGTGTATGGTGATGCTTACCGTCTTAAACAGGTACTTACCAATATCATTGGCAACGCGGTTAAATTCACTTCAGAGGGCGGTGTTGAAATTGACGTTGGGATCAAGGAGCAGTGTGGCAATACCGTACAGCTTTATTTTAAGGTGAAGGATTCGGGTATTGGGATCCCGGTTGAGAGAAAACAACAATTATTTGAACCTTTCTACCAACTGGAGAATTTCATGACCCGCAAACCTCAGGGCACGGGTCTAGGCCTTGCCATTAGCAAAAAATTGGTGGAGCTCATGCAGGGAGATATCTGGATCGAGGAATCGGATGAACCGGGTACAATATTTGTATTTACTGCTCGTTTTAAATTAACCAACGGTGAAGAGGGCAACAGGTTAGACCAACAACAGAAAAAGAACAGAACATCCGCTTTGCGGATTTTAATTGCAGAAGACAATGAAGTGAACCAGCTCGTCCTTAGCAGGATAATCGAGAAAAAAGGACATGTTGTGGATCATGTCGTGGACGGTGTTGAAGCGGTCGAGGCGGTCAAACACAATGCATACGATATTGTCTTCATGGATGTGCATATGCCAAGGCTGGATGGATTCGAAGCGACAAAAATGATTAAAGAATTGAAGTCCTCTGAGGATTGTCCATATATTATTGCGGTGACTGCAAATGCCTTAAGAGGAGACATGGATAAATGCCTGAAGGCAGGCATGGATGCGTATGTAAGCAAACCGATTAAGATCGAATCCATTATGCAAGCATTGGAGACCTATTACATGAAGTGTAATCTCTGAATGGACTCACACTTGATCGTCAAGAGATCCGCTAGCTTATCATTGATAAGTTAGCGGCTTTTTGTTTTTGAATTAACTCATGAAAAGGATCCCTATGGATTTTTGATCCACAGTTTGGAGATGTCCATATATCCGAATTCCGCTGTCTGCATGCCGAAGATGCTCTGATCCAGCTCAGCTTGCTTGTTCATGTGACAGCCATGCAAGATCCAACAGTGATCACGCAGTAAAGCTTCCGCTTCATCCAAGAGTTCTGTGCGGTCTGCCCGATGGAGCTGGGCGAAATGATCCAGTTTGTCATCCAACAGGGATTGGAAAGCAGGAGACATGCACATATGAAAATGATTGGACAGGTTTTTGAAAAAATGAATCATGCCGTACTGCCAGTCTTCCTCCAGGATCTCTTCAGCCAGGATCAATTGCGCGTTGGTAGTTTCCTCTGAGTTGAAATAATCCACAACGGCCTGCATGCTAATGTTCAGACCGATGGACTGCGCACGATACTGGAACCACTCCGCAACGTCTGCATCCTTATTATGCTTATACGATAATGTTATCGTTTCACCTTGGTATCCACAGCGGTAGAGTAATTCACGAGCATGCTCAAGAGAGGCAACTGTCCAGTCTTGGGCTGCACTTTTCCAGGGCAGGAAGCTGCTGGCTGGTGTGATCCGATTCCCACCGAGATCCTGGACAAGCGCAACCGAATCATAGACGATACGCAGGGCTTGTCGAAATAGGAAATGATGATGGATGCCTTCCTTGTGAAAATTGAACATCATATACTGACAACCCAGCGCAGGATAATTGATGCTATTGGTGTGATCACAACCGGTTGCCAGACTCAATCGATCTGTGCCCGGTAGCTCATAGTAGCGATCATTCGGACTCAGGTCTGGCACAAACCAGAAGTGGACTTGATCCAGATGCGGCCGGATGCCGTAGTATGCATCAAAAGCGGCAAGCTCCAGTACATCTTCATTCTGCTCTGTAATCTGAAAAGGACCAGTCCCCATCAAGGTATTGGCTACATTGTAATCGTAGGCCAAGATCGTCATCCGAATACAACTGAACAAATGCAAGAAAAACCGATTAGGACGACGAAGAACAAACTTGATGCAGTAATCACCAGCAACTTCCGCACGTTCGATATCCCGATACAACCAGATAGAGGGACTATTCACCTCAAACAATCGTTGCAACGTCG
This sequence comes from Paenibacillus sp. Negev47, assembly GCF_058313655.1. NCBI lineage: Bacteria > Bacillati > Bacillota > Bacilli > Caryophanales > Paenibacillaceae > Paenibacillus > Paenibacillus sp. Negev47. Next base: position 3,880,030 of record NZ_CM177754.1, on the reverse strand, counting down.
CCTGTACATCCCGGGACGTCATAACACGGCCATTGTGGAAACGTACACCTTTTCGGAGATAGAAGGTCCATAATCGATGGTCCTCACTGCACTCCCACATGTGAGCCAGAGCTGGCAGGAATGATTCCGTCTTGGCATCATAAGTGATCAACGTATTACAGACTTGACTCAGCAAATAGGTTTCAAATGCAGTATAGACAAAGGCGGGGTCCAGGTCGCCCAACTGGCGTGACCTCATGATGCGCAGGATATCCTGACCTGAAGCAGTTTCATTGTGACCGTGAAATCCCATCTGTTGATGGAGGGAGACCATAAGTTGTTCTCGCAGTGCATCATCCATCTGTACGTTTCCGATGAGTTCAATCGCGTCTTTCATTTTGCCTTTACCCAGAAGTTCCGTAAAACTCGCTTCCAGCGCCTCATTCATGCTACGCAGCATCGTTAGCACCGAATGATGTCCACGACCACGTCCAGGTTGCCAATGGATGAAGCCCTGTTCCTCCAATTTTCTGAGAATGAATTTTACATTACGAGGGGTGCAGCACAAGGTGGCGGACAGGCTGTCAATCGTCACCGCTACAGGTTCATGAAGTTTGAAAGAAAGTTGTTCGGCCCCGGCGAGCCTTACAAAGTGAGTATGTATGGTATCCATGGTCACGGCTCCTCTATTAAAGGTGAAAAGTGTGATCATATGTTTACACTTTTATTTCCCCCTTTTATCCTTACAATTATACATTAGTAGAGGTTGTCAAAAATAGTCCGCATTGAAGCATTTAGAATGAATAGGAGAAGTTCGAATGAAGCAATATTTAAGGCAAATTCACCCCTTGGCATGGACGATCATTGTCGGTACCATGTTTGGACGTCTTGTGACGTCCATGAGTATCCCGTTTCTATCCATCTATCTGACACGTGTACTGGAGGCGACCCCAACACAGACCGGTATTACTGTTGCGGTCAGCTCGCTGGCAGGTGTGATGGTCAGCTTTTACGGAGGTTATATCTCGGACCGGATCGGTCGCAAAATCGTGATGTTAATCTCGGTATTTAGCTGGGCAGGTGTATTTTTCATTTTCTCAGCGGCAGAGCATCTATGGGTGTTCTTTGTGGCCAATACATTAAACGGGTTATGCCGTGCTGTATTTGAACCAACCTCAAGAGCACTATTATCGGATATTACTTCTCCGCAGAACAAATTGCTGGTATTCAACCTTAGATATGCTGCGATCAATCTTGGTGTGGTATTTGGGCCAATTATCGGCTTTCAGCTGGGGTCGTCAGAATCGACATTTCCGTTTGTGATATCCGGTATGGTATACATAGCCTATGGACTTGTATTATTTCTGCAATTCAAGCTACAGCATGCCAATCTGCCCGAGCGTCACCAGGCTACCGCACCACGTTTGCGTGAAGCGCTAATGACCACCGGTCGCGACCGGGTATTTCTCCCGGTGTTGATTGGTACCACATTTTGTGTGCTGGGTTACGGACATTTCAGTTCTACGTTGGCACAGTACTTGGCGAGTAGTCCGATTTTTGAGAATGGAAGTCAGATGTTCTCCTACATGCTCTCCCTGAACGCCGTGACGGTACTGATTATTCAGTATCCACTAGTTCGAACTTTCCGAAACTTTCCACCTCTGGTGCCCCTGATTCTGGGTAATCTGCTGGTCGCAACCAGCCTGATGATGGTCGGAATTGCTGAGGGTGTACTCATGATGATGATGAGTGTCATACTATTTACCATTGGGGAAGTACTGTTGTTCACGATGATGGATATGCTCATTGACCGGATTGCGAAGCCTGAATGGAAAGGAACGTATTTCGGGACGATCGGCTTCAATAATATCGGTAGTGTCATTGCTCCTGTCATGGGCGGGCTGCTGTTAAGTCAATTTGGAGCGGAGAATGGACTCGTTGTATTTATACCGATTGCGCTGACGACTGCACTCGGAGTACCTTTTCTCCTGATAGCACATAGACGTCTTGTCGCCAGAGAGAAGCATACAGAACCTACATCATTGAGTATGTAGAGGAACGTAGAAGTGTAATGACATGAATTAAATAACAATTAAGTTAAAATTATCTTGACGGATGTTAATTCAGCGAATACAATAACAACAAATATGTGAAACGGGTGGGATGATGATTATGTTTATGCTGAACCAGATTTCGAATCGATAACTGAATACGCATGAGCATAGTGACATTAATCCAATTTTTTTTGCAATGATCGCGTTGGGACAGTCATGTTTGTGCACTCCTGTCGTGGACGCTCATCATTATTGCGAAGCAGAGGAGAATTGGGGAAATACTTCGCATTTCATCCGGTCTCTTTTGGTTACAAGCTGTAGATGAACATTAGTTCATCTATGGCTTTTTTGCATGCATTCCACCAATCCGTTCACATGGAAAGGAGCATTTGAAGCGTTATTTTATAAAAAACTAACATGTTAAAAAGGAGAATGTGCAATGGTCAACTTACGTTCTACATATCAATTATGGGCGGGGAATGCTGATTTTAATGTCATTATGTATGATTCATCCTAGTAGTCGAAAATTTGGTTTCGTTAAGATCATCAACAGAGAAGGCAAAGAACAATTAAATAAACCGATGAAGAGGTGGGACCTGTGCCCAAAACAGAAAAACGCTCCATGTCATGGCTGCTGCGCTATTTGAAACCCGTTAAAGGACGACTCACCGTACTTTTGATCATGTTGCTGACGTCAACAGGACTTCAGCTTGTGAATCCACAGATTATCAAACGATTTATCGATACAGCGGCAAGTGGGGGAGTCCTCACCAATCTTATTCAACTCGCAGGATTATTCCTGGTGGTCGCCGTGATTAATCAACTCATCACGGTAGCGGTCAGTTACCTGGGGAACGACGTGGCTTGGCGGGCTACGAATCAGCTGCGCGGAGATTTGCTGAAGCACTGCCTTCGTCTTGATATGCGTTTTCATAATGTGAAAACACCTGGAGAGATGATTGAACGTGTGGATGGTGACGTAACGAGCATCTCCAATTTTTTCGCGATGTTCATTGTGCAAGTGATCGGGAGTTTTGTGCTGCTGGCCGGGATTCTCGGGTTCATGTTCAGCGTCAACGTGCCCATTGCTTTGGTCATGACCGTGTTCACATTGCTATCGATCCTGTTCATGGTCTTCATCCGAAATCTGGGAGTGGAGTCTTCCAAAAACGAGCGGGCGGCCAGTGCTTCCCTGTTCGGATTGATTGAAGAACGCATTGCCGGGATTGAGGATGTGCAAGCGAATGGTCATGTGCCTTATGTGATGAATCGTTTTTACCGCACGATGCGCTCCGTATTCCGCAAGGGGAGAAAAGCCTGGCTGCTTCGGGTTATTCCCTGGAATACCACGGTAGTTTTGTTCGCTCTGGCAGTAACTGCAGTGCTTTTGCTGGGTGTGCATTACTATATGGAAGGTCTGATTAGTATCGGAACATTATTTCTGATCTACCAATATACACAGATGCTGAATGATCCAATTGAAATGCTTGGAGATCAGGTGCAAGAGTTCCAGAAAGCAAAATCCGGTATGCTCCGCTCCAGAGAGCTGTTGTCCATGCAGAGTGTAATTGAAGAGGGCAGAGAGGAGCAATTGCCTGAAGGGCCACTTGGCCTGGAGTTCAGTCAGGTTCACTTCAGTTATAACCAGGATAAACCTGTATTACAGGACATTAATTTTGCAATTAAGCCTGGTGAACGTCTGGGTATTATTGGTCGCACAGGTAGCGGCAAATCAAGTCTAAGTCGTGTTCTTCTCCGCCTGTATAATCTGGATCACGGTACGATACGTGTGGGTGGAAAAGATATCACGAAGCTTTCTTTACCAGCGCTCTATCGCCGGGTTGGTATGGTGACACAGGATGTGCAGCTGTTCGATGGCACGTTGCGTGACAATCTGACCCTATTCAATGGGGATGTCTCGGATTATATGATCAAAGAGACTACCGACCGACTTGGACTCAGTCAATGGATTGATTCGCAACCTGCAGGGCTCGATACGTATCTGACAGCAGGTGGAGCTTCATTATCGGCAGGGGAAGCACAGTTATTTGCCTTAACTCGCGTATTCCTGACCGAACCCAGTCTGGTTATTCTGGATGAGCCTTCATCACGTCTGGATGCTGCTACAGAAGCCATGCTTCAATCTGCGATTGACCAGTTAATGAAACAATCCACCGGAGTCATCATTGCACACCGACTGGCTACACTGGAAAAAGTAGACCGGATTATGGTGCTTGGAGATGGCAAGGTGCTGGAATTTGGAGCAAGAGAAGAACTTGCCAGTAACCCGGCATCCCATTATGCCAGACTGCTGATTACAGGCCGAGAGGAGGAATTGGCATGACTGTAGCGGGATTTATAGGCCGTTTGTTTCAATTCAGGCCTTTGTTATTTGTGATCAACGGATTGTTATGGTGTATATTTCATTCCTTGCCGTTAGCCATCGGGATCGGGATGCAGTGGTTTTTTGATCGGACGACAGCGGGTTCAAATGACTATATGTGGCTTGCTGTGCCGCTGATCTTTATTGCTCTGGTTCGAATGGCGCGGGTGGGCACATTTTTTGTAGCGTTCTATGCGTGGGTTACCTACTTGTATCATATACAAGCCATTTTAAGAACCAATATGCTTGCAGCTATCATGCGCTGGCCGGGGCGTAATCTTCCGGCTTCACCAGGTGAGGCGATGAGTCGCTTTCGAGATGATGTGGATGAAGTCGTCGAGTATGTAGAATCATGGGTGGATTTCTGGGGGCGGCTCGTATTTGCTATCGTGTCCATCATCATCATGGCGAACATTAATTGGCAAATTACCATGGTTGCCGTGCTGCCACTGGTGGTCGTAACCTTACTCAACAATCTGTCCGGGAATCGGGCTCGGAAGTATGCTCAGGTTAATCGCGAAGCGACCGGGCGGATTACCAGTTTTATTGCGGAAACATTTGGAGCCGTTCAAGCTCTGAAACTGGGTCAGGCCGAAGAGAATGTCTCTACGCGATTTAACCAGCTAAATGAAAGTCGTCGCCAAGCTGCACTTCGGGATAATCTGTTCAAGCAGTGGATGAGATCATTGAATCAGCATGTTCTAAGTATCTGTACCGGATTGATTCTACTCATGTGTGCCGCTGAGATGAAAGCAGGGAACTTTACTGTCGGTGATTTTGCCTTATTCACCAGTTATCTTGCCAATATCGGATTTAGCATTTCACTGTTTGGCTATATGGTGTTTCAGCACAAAAGGCTCAAGGTGTCCTATGATCGTATGCGTAAGCTATTCCGCCCAGGGGAAGAAGACCAGATCATGGATTCGAGAGAAATCTATCTGTATGAAGATCCGCCGGAACTGGTAAGTGAACAGAGAGATCCCAAGGAGAAATTGCAATCTCTTGAGGTTAAAAATCTAACTTATCAATATCCGAATTCCACAAATGGGATTCAAGAAATCAGTTTCCGTCTGAAACGCGGCCAATTTCTTGTCATTACGGGACGGATTGGCTCAGGTAAATCAACGCTCGTACGAACACTTCTTGGACTACTACCCAAGCAAAAAGGGGACATTCACTGGAATGGAGAAGCTGTTGATCCAGCGACGTTTCTGATGCCGCCTAGAGCAGCTTATACCCCACAAGTGCCCAGATTGTTCAGTGATACGTTGAAAGAAAATATCGTTCAGGGCAAACAGGGAAACATCGAGCAAGCTCTTGAAAAAGCCATTCGTCTGGCTGTGATGGAAAAAGATATCAAGCATCTGGATCAGGGGCTTGAGACCTCGGTTGGTCCGAGAGGGGTGATGCTGTCAGGCGGTCAGATTCAGCGCGCGGCTACAGGACGCATGCTGATGACGGAGGCGGATCTGTTTATCTTTGATGATCTGTCCAGTGCATTGGATGTGGAGACAGAACAACAAGTATGGGAAGGGCTGTTCCAAGAGCCGGATGTAACCTGTATCGCGGTGTCTCACCGTAGAGCAGCACTTTCCAAAGCAGATCATATTATCGTTATGAAAGATGGACGCATCGAAGCTGAGGGAAGCTTGGCAGAATTGCTTGCCACCAATGAAGAGATGCAGCTGCTGTGGCAAGGGGAGCAAACTCCTGTGAAAGTTGGATAGCTCTAGAAACTTAGAAAACAATGAAAAACGAAAAAAAGCCTTACAGACGACTCTTTTGAAAGAGTACGGTCTGTAAGGCTTTTTTCGGATAACGAGTGTAACGATTGAATATCTTTATCTCATCATTTGAGCAATCAAAGAATACGCAATGATGACCAGGAAGATAATAGTGATATGGTTAATGGAGAAGATAAACATCCGTTTGGACCATTTCTCGGTTTCTTTCCGATCGAAGGTAGCCACACTAAGAATAAGCCAAGCCAAGCTAACCAAAAATGCCACAATAGCGACAAATGGACTCATCGGCCAGAATAAAAAGCTGGAGATCAATAACAGTACCAGATACACATTCGTCTGAATGTATGTCCGTCTAATACCTTTAACGACAGGTAGCATGGGAACCCCAGCAGCCTTGTATTCGTCAAAACGACGAATCGCAATCCCGTAAAAGTGAGGCATTTGCCATAATAGCATCGTAACGACCAATGCCCAGATCTCAAAATGACCTAGTTCCGGTGAAATGGCTGCCCAACCGATTAGCGGAGGCACAGCACCTGAGAGACTTCCCACTTCCGTGTTGTAGATCGTTGTCCGTTTGGTCCACATCGTGTAAGGGAACACGTAAAGCAACAGTCCCAAAATACCAAATACAGCAGCGGATGGGGAAGCGATGTACAGCATGATGCCCCCGATAATGGTAATTGCAATACCGAGAATTAGACCCGACTTGGTATCTACGCGTCCCGTAACGGTAGGACGTTTCTTCGTGCGTTCCATGATCGCATCAATATCACGATCATACAGATTGTTAAACACCCCTGCAGCCCCAATAATGAGGGAAGACCCAATAAAGGAAAGGATGATCGGTACAATATTAGCTAAGATTGAAGCATCAAATACATATAAAGCCAAACTTAAACCCGCAAACATGGCGATCAGGTTGGACTTGATGATTCCGATTTTGATCGTATCGAAGAAAACTTTCGGAATCGAGCTATACTCCAGGCTGATATTGGTCTGTGAACCATTATTCAATGTTTTCAAGAACTCACTTCCTATATCTATACTTATATATTATGTTGCTATTATACCATTCAATACACTATGTGATTTAATTAACGTTTTAGTATTTAAAATAATGTCATTTGATTGTGAACAATTTAAAAACAAGGTTTTTTTTAATTGTTAAATAATTATTTCTGTGTTACAGGAGAGAATCGAAAAATGCGGCTATACATTGTATTGAAGAGAACAGATAAAGAATGTCTTGCAAAATGCTCAGGTTTTGTTTATTGTAGATATAAGATATCTTTAATAGTGTTGTTTAAATGTATTCTTGTAAATCTCCGATATTACTTTTCTTAGAGAAAGCGGAGGTTATTTTTAAAACTAAATTAGAGATATTAAATGTCTGGAAAGGGTGTATAATATGATTAATATGAATCAACTCTTGGATGTACTTATTATTGGTGGAGGACCAGCGGGGCTGAATGCAGCACTTGTACTTGGCAGAGCCCGGAAGAACGTGCTGGTCATTGACGATGAGACACCTCGAAACTGGGTTACAAGGGAGACTCATGGGTTTGTGACAAGAGATGGGGCCAGTCCACGTGAATTCCGCAAAGCAGCCAAAGAACAGATTGCAGCGTATCCCTCAGTTCAATTTGCATCCGATACGGCGACAGCGATAACAGGTAGCGATGGTGATTTTCGAATCACGACTGCACAGGGGGAAAGTTATCGTACGAAAAAGATTTTGTTTGCGGTGGGTAAGAAAGATCTGCCCTTGGATATCAACGGGTTAACAGAGGTGTACGGTAAAAGTGCTTTTGTGTGTCCATATTGTGATGGATGGGAACTAAGAGACCAGTCGCTGGTCATTATTGTTAATGGTGATAAGGCATTACATATGGCAAAAGTCATATCCGGTTGGACAGAACGCTATACGATCTGTACGAATAGAACAGATTCGTTAACCGATGAGCAGCGTGAAGAGCTGAAGCAGCATAATGTTACTGTATTTGATGCATCGGTTCAATCTATTGACTCAGAAGACGGAATGGTAAAGCAAGTGGTACTGAATGACGGTACAACGATTCCGTGTACGGGTATCTTCTTCCAACCCAAACTGTTTACCGGATCAGAACTACCGAAGGCCATCGGTTGTGAAATAACGGATTCAGGGACGGTTATCGTTGATGAATCTGGCAAAACGTCTGTTCCGGGTGTATTCAGTGCCGGTGATGCAGCATCCGAGTTGTATCAGGCAATTACGGCTGCTTCTCTGGGGGCGTTGTCTGCGGTAAGCTTGAATCATGAGTTGAATGTGGAAGCATGGAATGCACAGAACATTCACTAGTTTGGTAAGAAACAAAACGATCAGGTTCTACAGGGGATTGTTTATGCAATCTCCTGTTTATTTTCACTACAGGTTCATGTGGATTGGCGCTCTATTAATGAAGCGATGCAAAAAGAGCCCATGTCTGAAAATAGAAAATATGCTCATAGATACAGACTCTGGTATGAGAAAGATGATGGCGTTTACATTAAAATTTGAAATAAAAATGATTGACAGTCCTTATCTGAACGAGTTTAATTATATAGACCGATTGTTATAATTATTTGAAGGAAGTGGCTTTCGTTGAGTGAAAAGTCTAATGCTAGAGAGTCCATTGTCAGCACAGCAGCGAGACTGTTTTTTTCACAAGGATATCATGCGACCGGTCTGAATCAGATCATCAAGGAGAGTAGTACGCCGAAAGGGTCGTTGTATCATTATTTCCCGCAAGGCAAGGAGGAGCTCGCGCACGAGTGTATTCAAAAAGCCAATGAGCATATCCTGCAAAAGTTTGAAGAAACCTTCGCAGCTCATGACAATACAGCAGATGGTATTCAGCGATTCATACACGATATGGCTCATGAAACGGAAGCAGCTGGTTTTACCGGATTCCTTCCATTCAGCTTCTGGGCGGCCGTGGAGACATCCTGTATCAGCCATCAGCTACGCATTGCCTGTCAGGGTGTATTTGCAGGTTGGCAGGATATCATTACGAAACATCTGATTATGGATGGTATTGGTGAAGAGAAGGCGCGGGAGACATCACTTCTGGTCATTTCCTTGATGGAGGGAGCACTGATTATCAGCCTGACGAATCAGGATAAACAGCCTCTGCTGACGGCTGCTGATTATTTGTCGGTTGTGGCGAAAAATGCCAGACAGATTCAATAAGTTATACCAAGAGAAAAAGAAAGTTCGATACGTTTGAGGAGGATGGGATCGTGGAGGTTTCCATGAAGGCTGATTCTGTACAGAATCAAGAAGAAACAAAGCAATACAAGGTATTTCCGATTTTGTTCGCCATGCTGCTGAGCGGCTTTATTGGCCTGTTTGGAGAAACGGCATTAAATGTGGCATTGACGCCACTTATGACTCTACTGGAAGTAGGTCCTACAACGATTCAATGGTTAACCACAGGTTACTTGCTTGTGTTGGGAATCCTGGTACCGGTATCCGGTATGCTGTTGCAATGGTTTAGCACAAGACAGCTGTTTACAACATCCTTGATTTTCTCGATTGCAGGAACGTTTGTTGCTGCACTTGCACCTAGTTTCGAAATTCTGTTGGTGGCACGGGTATTGCAGGCGATAGGTACAGCGCTATTGTTGCCACTGATGTTTAACACCATATTGGTTATTTTCCCGATTGAAAAACGTGGCGCGGCCATGGGATTGATCGGTTTGGTTATCATGTTTGCACCAGCAAGCGGTCCGAGTATCTCCGGTCTGATTCTGGCTAATCTGAGCTGGCACTGGATCTTCTGGATTTCCTTGCCGTTCTTCCTGATCTCACTGGTATGCGGGTTGCTGTTCTTGCCGAATATTTCGAAATTGACCAAGCCCAAAATTGATGTATTCTCCATCATTCTATCTACAGTAGGCTTTGGCGGTATCGTATATGGCTTCAGTAGTGCAGGAGGACATGGAGAAACTGGCGGTGGCTGGACAAGTCCGGTTGTTATCTCCACTATCGTCATTGGCGCACTGTCCTTGTTGTTATTCAGCATCCGTCAGCTGAGAATGAAACAGCCAATGATGGATCTGCGAGTGTTCAAATATCCGATGTTTACGATTGGTCTGATCCTGATCTTCATCTGTATGATGATGATGTTGTCATCCATGTTGATCCTGCCAATGTATCTGCAACAAGGTATGGCCGTTACAGCGTTAACTGCCGGACTGGTTCTATTGCCGGGCAGTTTGCTCAACGGTTTACTGTCTCCGGTGATGGGTCGACTGTTTGATAAGTTTGGTCCGAAGTGGCTTGTGATTATTGGTCTGGCTGTCGTGACGGTTGTACTCTTCATGTACACTGGAATTACACCAACAACGACTCTGGCCAAAATTATTACACTGCATGTGTTCATGATGGTCGGAATCTCGATGATTATGATGCCTGCACAGACGAATGGTCTGAACCAATTGCCACGTGAGTACTATCCTCACGGTACTGCCATCATGAATACGTTGCAACAGGTTTCCGGAGCGATAGGTACGGCTGTTGCAGTAAGTATACTGAGCGCAGGACAATCCCGCTTTTTGAGCGGAGTGGCGAATCCGGAAAGTCCTGAGAATCAGCTGGCAGGTTTCACGTCAGGTGTACAGAATGCATTTGTATTCGCATTAGTACTGTCGATTATCGGTCTGATTACTTCACTCTTCGTGAAACGGGTCAAAGTCGGATCAACGTCAGGACAACAAGGTCCTATGCATTAATCCATTAACTAACATGAATAACCTGATATGATATAAGAGCGATGGGTTCCTAGTATAGGAACCCATCGCTTTTTTTGTTTTTAGATATTGTCTTTCTTTTAACTTGACGTGAAGCGGGTTTCAGCAATTAGAGTAAGAATATAGCCGGACGATGGTGGTTCAAAAGAATAATTTTCAGAGCAAATACTTCATGTTCCGGCAAGATTGTATATGTTCATATTAATATAAAAGGGTAATATAGAATGTATTAGTGCAATTTTTAACCATTTCGAAAACGGTTTATATTTTATCTTTACGCAAGGAGACATCGTTATGATCATCATTAATCCCATTGGCGATAACATTGAAAAGATGCTGTTGCACTACGAAAAAAATGGCCACCTGACTCTACAGGCTTCGCTTATCAGTAATAGTTCGGTTGTATATAGATTGCAAGATTACTGTCTCAAGGTATATGCTTCACGTGCAAGATTGGATGGAGAAATGGAAAGTGAAGCTCTCCGGTCATTGCAAGGCAATACGTATGCACCCAAATTGTATGCGTATTCGCCAGGGGAGTACACGCTGACTGAATGGATTGAAGCACTCAGCCTGAAACAGTATCGGGCGAAGTATGGACACGTTCCTCACCACTTAATATACGATATATTAACGACGGAACTTCAGCAGATTCATGCTGGATATTGGGACTGGGATGTCATCCGATATGAGAATTTGCTCTGGACGGAGACAGGAGATGTGAAAAGAACGGACTTTTGGTTGTGTGAACCTGTAAGGTCCAGGCGTGAGAGTCTGTATAAGGAAGTAATTCAGAGAATTGAAAATATCTACAATGGGGATCGAGACGAGATGGACGCGATGCAGCAGTATTTTTACCGTCACCAGCTCACGTCATCTGAGATCGAACAAGCCTTCAATGATTTCAGATCCCAGCAACCAAGACTGGCGTTAGCACAATAATGTTCACAGCCAAAACCCCAAAGATTGGAGAATCTTTGGGGTTTCTTTCGCAATATAGAGTATCCCTACCTTAGTTAAGTGTAAGTTACTTCTTCACCAGGGCCAATATTTCATCGGCTACAAGATCCGGGCGATATTGATGGATGTAATGATCCGTATCTTTGAGTGTGATTTGCTTGGATTCATCCGACCAGGACTTAAATTCAACTTGAGTTTTGTCCCAATTGGGTTCACTGGCACCAAGGTAATCAGCGGTCAGTATGGTGAGAGGAAACGGTAACGTTTGCTTGTGATCCACGACCACTTTGGCATTGGCTGCTATTTCACGTAACTCATCCAACGTGTTGGCATTGCCATAGTTGTGCAAGAGCGCAGTTGTATCCAACTTTTTCAGATCGTCGGGTACAAGTTTCAGTTCATTTCGATTGGCATTGGAAGTCTCGACAACCAAATCAGATTGCATGGAAAGGCGAAATAGTCCAGATTGAATACGTAACTTGTTTGCAAACCCACCAATTGTATCCGCCAAGGTATCATCGTCATTGGAATAATATTCGGGGCTTCCGCCATCGATCATGACGATGCCTTTCACGAGATCCGGGTATTTCTGTGCGAAACGGATGGTTTCCAACGAGCCGAGGGAATGACCGACCAGAACATAAGGTGGTTTTTGTCCGGACACCTCTAATAACTCATGCAATTCGTCGGCTACGGTATCGACATCTCGTTTCTTATCGGTACGATCACTATATCCGTATCCAAACCGGTCATATACAGCGAATTTTGTGTTGGGAGCAAGCTTTTCATATAATGGATAATAATCTACATAAGGATTGGCAGTACCCCAGCCGGAGGCAAGTACTACCGTTACATCGCCTTCTCCACCGGTATATAAATGCATATTGTCACCATGTACGTTGTACAGTTTTCCAGGGGGTACGAGTATTTTGGCATCCTGCCTTAAACCCACTTGTTGGTAAATCACGCCAGTACCCAGAAGCAACAGAACTACCGCCAGGTCGAATATCAAAAATTTAACTAATCTTTTGGGCCATTTCTTCATGTTCTCTCACATACTCTCCATGTATTTTCTCTATCATATATGCCCAATCTTATACGAGAGAAAACAGAGTCTTAATTCTATCTTAATTGAATCTACTTTCGATCATGCGGGGATAGTTGAATTCTACCGAAAATTGAATATCAACAGCCAATGAATTAAACTAAAGCTACGATATGAATAGTTCTTATCCAAAAGTTGAGTCACAGATTGATTATATAGAACAGAAGGTATGCACAATGACAAAATACGAAAACCAGATCCCGACATCAGCCGGTATGAGCTTCAAGTCCCTGATCAGTATATTGAGAGATTCCATGCGTGGCAATGTAGAGCGGAGGCCATCGGGCATGATGCCTATCGAGATATGTGAACCTGCTGAAACCTTTAATGCATCCGATAATCCACAGGTTACATGGTTCGGCCATTCGGCCTTTTTGCTTGAAATTGAAGGTCATAGATTGCTCTTTGATCCGATGCTGGGCAATCGTCCATCCCCCGTATCCTGGGTGGGTACCAAACGTTACAGCACCAATCTACCAATTCAACCGGAGGATTTCCCAACGCTCGATGCAATCATTATATCGCATGACCATTATGATCATCTGGACTATGAATCCATCCGCAGATTGAAGGATAAAACAAAGCGATTTATCGTGCCACTTGGCGTCCGTCGTCGACTGATTCAACTGGGTGTGCCTTCAGAACAGATTACTGAGCATAACTGGTGGGATGAGTTATCATTCAAAGGTTTGACATTCGCTTGCACACCAGCGCGCCATTTCTCGGGTAGAGGATTATTCGACCGTAATTCTACCTTATGGTGTTCGTGGGTTATCGCTGGACAACATACGAAGGTATTCTTTAGTGGAGATAGCGGATATGGTCCTCATTTCAAGGAGATCGGCAGTAAATACGGTCCATTTGACCTGACTTTGATGGAATGTGGGCAATATGACGAGCGTTGGTCCAACATTCACATGATGCCGGAAGAAACGGTACAAGCACACTTGGATGTAGGTGGTAAGTTGCTCATCCCGATTCATTGGGCCGCATTTACGCTCGCTTATCATGCCTGGAATGAACCGGTCGAACGAATCACGAAGGCTGCACATGCCCTGAAAGTCAAGATTGCAACACCCAAAATCGGCGAGAAGGTTGTTCTTCATACGGAGGATTACCCTATACATCCGTGGTGGAGACCGGAATTAGGATAAAAATAAAAGCGTTCAGCTCATCGAATGAGTGGACGCTTTTTCTATTGCATTTTATATCAGGATCGATAGTGCACTGTAAATTAACAAAATACCCATGACGATATTAACAGGCCGCTCGTATCTCAATAGAAAGCTCTGGAATAACAGACCACCGAGCGCCCAGGTCATATTGGCACTAATGCCGATAAAGGTGAGCAGCAAGGAAAATACGATCAATTGAACATGGGACTGTCCAAGAGGTAGAACAAAAACGGATATGGCAGTAAGCCCATACAGAATGACTTTGGGATTGATGAATTGCAGGGTGAGCCCGAACAGAAATGAATAATGATTGACCTTGTTTTCTTCGGAATCTGCAGGTTTACTTCGCATAATTTTAAGCGCCAGATAGAGCATGTACACACATCCTAAGACGTTCAAGACAGGTGTGATCCTTGGGATGTATTGATGAAGAATAAGGTTGAAGTAACTGGACAGAAACATAATAAGCAGACAGCCAGCTGCAACTCCGCCAATAAACGGAAGCGTCTTACGGAACCCCTGATTTCTTGCGTGCGTCATGGAAATGATGTTGTTGGGTCCAGGTGTAAATGAAGCAATGATTGCGTATGTCACTAAAGGTATGATGTTCATGCATCCTCCACGTCTTCTTAGTTGTATGATATAATGACCTAAATGTACGTTGTAGCGTACGGTCTTTATTATTGTACAATATGTGCGTTATATAGCACAACATAATTATAAAATGAGGAGGATGGATTTTGAAAAATATTAATAGTATTCTTGCTCAGAACCTGAAACAGCTTCGAGAACAAAGAAAGCTTAGTTTGGACAAGGTCGCAGAGATGTCCGGCATTAGCAAGACCATGCTTGGTCAGATTGAACGTGGTGAATCCAATCCATCGATTGCAACCGTATGGAAGATTGCTAACGGCTTGAAAACCTCCTTCACTGCTTTGATCCACGAGCCGAAGTCAGATACTACCGTTGTAACGGGCGATGATATTCAAGTATTGATGGAAGACGAGGGCAGGGTTCGAATATATCCGCATTTTACTTTTGAAGAAGGACGCCACTTTGAGATGTACATGATGGAGATGGATGTGGAATCTTCTTTAAGTGCTGAACCGCACATCGAAGGAACCGAAGAATTTATTACTGTTTTTGAAGGGCAGGTTACGATTCGGGTTGGGACGGAAGATTATACGGTGAATCAAGGGGAGTCGATCCGTTTTCGAGCAGACAAGCCCCATGCCTATATGAATCCCGGAGCTTCAGCTATCAAGTTAAGCATGGTTATTCATTATTCGAAGTGATATCAAGGTTCAGCCTGTGGATGTAACGAATGAATGGAATGACAATAAAGCAGCCTGATGTAATGAACTTCAACTCCTTGATAGTCATGTCTAACAAAGGGTGCAGTTCGAAACATTGGCTGCTTTATTGATTTGTGTGCTGATGGACCCAGCGCCAATGATAGGACTCTATCTTAAGGCTTTTCTTTGGCCTGACGCTGGATTTCCTTGGCTGTTAATGCTTTATCATACACTCTCACGTTATCCAGACTGCCCTTGTAGAACGGATCAGACGCATAACGACTCTTGCCCACATAAGCTTCTGTCACATGCAGATCTTTCGGGTTAAAGGTGATCTCGGAGCTGCTTGCGACCGATGTGCCATTCACATATAGAGTGCCCACATCACCCTGAAGGGTTACAGCAACATGAACCCACTCTTTGGAAGGCAGTGGATCTGCAGCAATCAGGCTTTGATCCCGTCCTTCATTATGAATGGTGAATTGGAATGCGCCATTATGCTGGGAGGGCGTGAGGAACATATGCCTCGTCAAGCCATTTCCGAAGTCGAAAATACGTTGCCAGGACTCGCCGCCATCCCAATTGACCCAGGCGCTAAACGTGTAGTCTGTTGCATCCGTAACGATTCCAGGTAACTGGATGAAACTGTCTGTCCCATTGAATGTGGCAGCCTGATTTTTACCTACATCAGTAGAGCTGGCCACGTTAAAAGCTTGTCCATGATATTCGTTTTTGCTGTAATCCTGAGCGACTTTGGCAAGTTTCTTGTGTTCAAAAGTATACTCTCCAAGCAATGGGCTGACCGCTTGCTGTGGAATGATAACATTGAACGTTTTGGAGCTTACCGCAGTTCCTTTACGAATGGTGGCGGTTAATTTCACTTTGGCATCGCCTTTACCAGCGCGTGGTCGCTGCACTACACCTGTAGCGGATAGAGCCGACGTGTTAGAGCTTTTCCACGTAATGTCTGCATCACTTGTTCCCTTTGTAGGCAGAGACAGATTGAAGAACACATGATCTGTACTACCAATACTTAGATCTTTTTTTACCGAGTCAACAATGTCCTGATCACTCCGTTCAACACCTTGACTTCCCCAGATGGCAATACCGGAGGAGGAGAGAGCGCTAAAGGTCAGAACCGTACTTTGAAATTCCGAATTCCATTCATGTGTGAATATACCTTTGTACACAACGTTATTCGAAGTGATCTGAACCTGGTTGTCTGCACCAAGACTCCATGTTCCTGTCACGGCACCATGAATCTGCCCATCTGCCGTGAACTGAACGGTCTGGGATGGCTTGATGTCCGCCGTGATGTCCTTACCATGATTTACCCATTGGTACTGGCCAGCGATATCCTGTGTTGTCAGTTGTGCTGTATCCGCTTCCAAATCCGCATAACGATACGGAGAAACAACAGGCCATCCATCCGCATTCATATGCATCTCATGTACGCGGACTTCATGCTCTTCGCCACGTCCTGGAAAGCGAGTATGGAAGATGAGATATTGTTTTCCGGTCTCCGCATCATAGTAGGCAGAGTTATGTCCTGGCGATACATAGCCGGTTCCTATACCAGTACCCGGATCACCGATCTGTCTCTCGAACAGGAAGTTCCCCAATAATTTGACCCCAAAAGGCTCGATAGAACGATCGTCAAACAACGGTTTATCCTTGTCCGCTTTAACGTTGATCATGTCGTTTCCTTCGGCATCGAGGAAAGGACCATCGGGCGTTTGGGAGCGGGCTACGCGAATGTTATATCCTCCATCAGCACCAAGTCCGCCGTAAGACAGATACAGATAATAATAATCGGTTTCGGGACTATAGAGCATGTAAGGTGCTTCAATACGACTATGGTTGCCTCCAGTCAGCTTCTTGCCATAACCTTGATTCGGCAGCGGTTTACCTGTCGTCGCATCCATCTCCAGAATGAAAATCCCCCCGGAGTATGAGCCATACACCATCCATAGCTTACCGTTTTTATCATAAAAGACATCAGGATCAACGACATTGGGATGAATGTTCGCATCGTAAATGGTACCATCCTCACTGATCTGATCCCACATGCCGGATTTCAACAGGATACCTTGATCCTTGTATGGCCCTTCGATGTTGTCTGCGACAGCAATGCCGAGCGCTGATCGGGGAGAGTCCCCTTTACAAGCATTGTAGTACATATAAAATTTGCCGTCCGCGAGCTGAATGACATCTGCTGCCCATAACGTATCCGTCTGCGCCCATTCCAACGCTTCAGCGAATTCCTTGGTTACATTGGGGACAACAGGGTTGTTATCCGTAACACCAGAGGCGACTAGATCCCAGTTCAGAAAGTCTTTAGACTTGGCCACTTGCAGATGAGATCCGAAAATATAAAATGTATCATCCACCTTAATGACAGAAGGGTCATGAACGGAAACATTTTTGAATGATGGAGCAGGATTTGCGATAGATGTGGTGGAAGTCTGCGAGTTACCCACAGTTGTTCCTGAACCATTTGCGAACACCGAGACCGGCGCCAAAGTTGTTGCAGTAAGTAATGCGGTGCTTAGTACAGAAATGTTAAGTACGCTTACCCAATAACGTTTCATACGTTTCCCCTTTCCTATTCCCGGAATGAAAATCAACCGATACTTGGCAACACACGATATAAGGTTCGGCAGACCTCCTTTGAGTATCTCATCATATCAAGCGCTTTCATTTGTTATATTATCAATTGGTTTATATGTTTGTAAACCATAAATATAATCGCTATAAGATTAAAATGAATAATTAAAGAGAGACGTAAAGAGCTGATAAGGCTCACTACATTCATATAAACCAGTTGTCTTTCTCAAATTAAGGATTGAAATTGGGATCTATGATGCGATATTATTACGTTTAAGTAATGTGTTTAACTATTTATCAATCATTTCATATTTATACGAATCAAAAGTGTGGACCGACAATTCCCAACTACATAGGAGGTAAGAACATGAGCACATATCAAAATCAATTAATCGCACAATACACGTTCGAAGATACCGTTCAGATCGGGAAGGACAGCTCCGGTAAGGGACATGATGCTATAGCCAAAGGTAAGATCATACCTGTGATATCCGAGGTGAAAGGTAGATCGGCGGTGACTTTCAACGGGGGAGCGAATGGAACTTCTTATCTGGAATTACCTTCGGATCTGCTTCGTGATGTAAGCGATAACACAGGAATTACGATTTCCACTTGGGTGTTTCTCGGCAAGGGGTCTAATGTGTGGGAACGCATTTTTGACTTTGGTAAAGGAGAGAAGGGACCGTATTTATTTCTGACACGTCAGCTCCTGGGTACGTTATATGCTGGTGATAATCTGGTTGTCCACCCAAGTCGAGGAGTTGCAAGTGGAGAATGGATGCATATTGCACTCTCCGTAACAGGCAGCCAAGGAGGGACGTTGAGCAGTGCGGGGCCCATTGTATATGTGAACGGGGAGAAGGCGGCAGATGGTTCGATCAGTCAGACGTCCAGTGGCAATTATGCCAAACTACGCGAATGGTTTGACTCTTTCACCGATCCTGAGAATTATAGCCAGAATTATATTGCACGTTCCCAGTATGCAGCTGATGTGGATTTTGCAGGTTCGTTATCCGACTTTCGGATCTATCAAGCAGCGCTTACCATGGATGAAGTCATTGAAGTCATGTGTGAATCACTCACAGATGAAGCGATTGTGAAGCTAGCGGCAGACAAGTACTTGTCCTTCCCCAACCGAATCATCACCAAAGATGTGTCACTGCCCGCAGATTTGCTGGGTGGTAAAGTGACGGTACAGTGGAGTTCCAGTGATCTTGAAGTTCTGTCCGAGAACGGAGAGGTTCAGGCAATCACATCGGCACAGGAGGTTACGCTCGGTGCCCTTCTGAACAGAGGTGATAGTAAGCTGAGCCAAAGCTTTGACGTATCTGTTGTGCCAGCGCATCTCCCGCCTTATACGGTCACCATCCATGGAGATCAGAAGGTGGCTGACATCAGTGAAGTCATGTATGGGCTGTTCTACGAGGATATTAACAATGCGGCAGATGGTGGAATCTATGCAGAGCTCGTCCAGAATCGATCATTTGAATCTTTTGCATTCGATACGTACTCGCATGACTCTGGAGAATGTGGTTGTTCGACAGGTCGAAATCGTGAGCCATTGTTTGCCTGGTCAGGCGATACGGAGAAAATGCACGTACAGCATACGGATGGACTGAACGTTCACTTTAACGTGGAGGATCCTGAAGTAAATGCTTATTATGTAACGGTTCAGGATGGGGCAACGATTCGAAATCGCGGATTCTCCGACTCCAACCAGCATTGTGCCATGTCCATCAAGCAGGGTGAATCGTATGATTTTACCGTATGGGCAAAAGCAGAATCGGCAGGAACGATCACCGTTCAATTGCAGGATGGAAGTGACATTTCAATCAGTGATTCGGTAACGCTGCAGATTGAAGGCAGTAACACATGGAAGAAGTATGGTCTAACTGTGAACGGCGCGGAGACGGCGCTCGGTCAGCTGGTACTTACTTTTGCAGGTGACATCTCCATCGATATGGTGTCCTTGGTCCCTCAGAATGTATGGGGAGCTGATCCGACAGAAGAAGGAATATCTGCTACTGCACATGCCAATTACACGGGCAATCCCAACTATCGATTGAGAAAAGATCTAATCCAGGCACTTGCAGATCTGCATCCGAAGTTCCTGCGTTTTCCGGGAGGATGTATCTCGGAGGGGTCTTTTATCTGGGATAACGTATATGACTGGAAGGATTCTGTGGGTCCGGTTGAGCTGCGCAAAGAGAATTATAATGTCTGGGGTTACATGATGACGATGGGGCTTGGTTACATGGAGTACTTCCAACTGGCGGAAGATCTCAATGCCGCTCCGGTTCCAGTCATGGCTTGTGGTGTGTTATGTCAGGCACGCTCGGATTATGCTCACCCTGCGGGTGGCGCTTTAAGGGATTATTATATCCGGAACTTCACAGACCTGATTGATTTTGCGCTCAGTACAGACTTCGAACACAACGAATGGGCGGCGGTTCGAAGCCAGATGGGACATCCTGAACCGTTCGATCTTCGTTATCTGGGTGTAGGTAATGAGAACTGGGGCATTGAATTTTTTGCCAATTTCGAAGTATTCAAAAGCTCGATAGATGACTACATGAAACAGAACTATCCTGATCATGAGCTGCACATTATCTCGACGGTTGGTGCTCAGGCGGATGATGATGCGTACCAGGAAGGATGGAAATTCCTCAGCGGGAACCTCACCGGGTCAGCTCAGGTTGCTTTTGCAGATGGTACTGAGGTGATTGAGGAGACGGTAACCTGGTATGAGAACCAGGACAATTATATGGATACCATCGCAGATGAGCACTACTACCGATCCAACGAATATTTGCTGAATAACGTGGATCGGTACAACTATTATGACCGGGCTTATCATGAAGATGGAAGTATCGATTGGAAAGAGACATCCAAAGTATTTGTGGGTGAATATGCTTCCACGGACAAAAATACGCTGGCAGGAGCGGTCGCAGAAGCGGCGATCATGACCGGATTTGAGAACAATGCAGACGTTGTCCGTTTGGCAGCCTATGCGCCATTGTTCAACAAAGTACTAACGGACGGTACCTACCGCTGGACGCCGGACTGCATCTGGTTTGATGATGAAACCGTGTGGTATACACCGAATTATTATGTACAGCAGCTTTTTGCAAAATATGTAGGGGATCAGGTGCTTGAGACTTCTTTCTCCACATATAGCAAAGGCAAACCGCTGAATCTCATTCCGCGTGGCGGCATCGAAATTGCGACAGGTCATGCAGACATCGTGGTGAAACGAGTCACGGTCACGTCCAATGTGGATGACACCATACTGCTAGATGAAGATTTCAGGGAACGTACGGAGCCTAGCGAGGCATGGAGCCAGATTCCCGGATCGGAAGGATATACGTTAACGGCAGGGAAAGGGCTCATCTTGAGCGCACAATCAAGTGGATTGAATGGATTGTACCTGCTGAATGACGAATGGACTAACTACAAGGTGCAGGTTGAAGCTGAAAGAATTTCAGGTGAGGATGGTTTTTACATCGGCGTGGGATTGACGGATATTTCCCCCGAGAACAAGGATGTCATTGAATACGCAATCAGTTACGGGGGAAATGCCACAGGAGTGAAGGTGTATAAACAAGGGATTGAGGGGTATACATTAGGAGACTATTCATCCAGTTCGGCAGCAGGTAACCTGAGAGCGGCCAACTATGAACCACTCGAGAATGGGACCAATTATGCGATCACGGTTAACTATGGTGGGGACACAGGTAAGAACCTGATCTGTTCCTATACGGACGGGCACAACACCAGCAAGGTTCTGGATTACAAGCTGGAAGCCTACAACCGGGAAGTATTCCACTCCGTTACGAAGGACGCACACCATGTGTATGTGAAACTGGTGAATGCAGATGGTGTGGATAAATCAACCCAAATTTGCCTTCAGGATCTGAAGATTGATGCTTCAGCCAGACTGATCACGCTTACTGGAGAAGATCATTTGGTGCATGTTCCAAATGTGAATCAGAAGAATGATGAGAAGGTCGTTCCCCAAGAACAGGAGATAAAGCTGAATGGTGAATCAGCGACCGTTTGTTTACCCGCTCATTCGGTAAATGTTCTCATTATGAATCTTCTATAAGAAAAATATATAAATAAGGCCCCCTTATGCAGACATCTGTCGTTTGCGATAAGGGGGCGTTTTGCTATGGAACTTGTTTTGAAATAAAAGCAATCACTGTTCCGCAATAGGATTAACATGTCCTTAGTCTGTATGTTAACCAATGAGGACATGATCCTCTGCATAACCGATTTTGGATGTACGTTTCTTCTGCGCCAATGCAAAAGCCAGAGTTAGTGGTCCCAATCGTCCTGCAAACATCGTAATGGTGACTATAATTTTACCGGCAACACTCAACTCACTTGTCAGACCCATCGATAGTCCTGTGGTGCTAAAAGCCGAAGTGGCTTCAAACAGAACATCCAGAAAATGATTTTCAAGAATGCCTTCGGATATGGATAACAAAATGGAGATTCCAAGTACAAAGGCAAGGGCACTTAAGACAACAGCGAGTGCGCGCATCACTGTTTCTTCTGCAATTTTACGCTCAAAAGCATGAATTTGCCCACCACCCCGAAATGTTTGAATGGTCGCAAGAACAAGGACAACAAAAGTATTGATTTTAATTCCTCCACCTGTTCCGCCGGAAGAAGCTCCAATGAACATCAGGATAATAATGAAAAATTGGGATGTTGCCAACATACTTCCAATGTCAATGGTATTAAATCCGGAGCTTCGAGGGGCAGTACCCTGAAATAGAGAAGCCCATATGCGTTCGCCGAAAGATAAATCAGCGAACGTAGCAGGATTCCAACTCTCGATTAAGAAGATGGTGATGAATCCAAACAAGTATAGAGAAAAACTGCCGATCAATACAATCTTTGAATGCAGGGAGAGCTTTCTCCATGAACGCTTGCGGAAAACATCCACAACCACAATGTAACCCAAGCCGCCAATGACAAAGAGCGTAATGACCGTAAGATTAACAACCGGGTCGCCAACAAATGGAGTAAGGCTGTCAGTCCAAAGGGAGAAACCCGCATTATTGAAGGCAGAGATGGAATGGAATATGGCATAATAGAAAGCTTGTCCCCACCCCAGATCGCTCTGCCAGCGCAATGTAAGAACCACTGTAGCCAGAGCTTCAAATGCAAAGGCTATAAGCACAATATACATTGATAGCTTAACCAGACCTTGAGCAGAGGATGTATTAGTGGCTTGTTGAATAATAAGCCTCTGTTTCAAGCCAATCCGTTTCCCTAGAATTATGGCTACCATTACACCTAGTGTCATGAACCCCAACCCGCCAACCTGAATCAAAATCATGATGATGATCTGTCCAAATGTAGAAAAGACAGTCCCTGTATCCAGAACAATCAGCCCGTTTACACATATAGCAGAGGTTGCTGTGAACAAGGCATCAAGTAAACCAATAGATGCCCCGGTACTCGAAGATACCGGCAGTGCAAGTAATAAGGCCCCGATCCAGATGAGAGCGAAGAAGATGATCATGATAAGTTGAGGAGGGCTCATATTGTTTTTCAGCTTGTTTACAATCAATTCAATGTTATGTAGAGCTGAAGTTCCCGGTGTTCGTTTATTTCTTTTGTTCATAGTCACTCTCCAGATTCCGAATGTTTTCATTACTTCCAATTAACAAGAGCATATCTCCTGAATGGACTCTGTCTTCTGCCATTGGAGATATATTAAGACTATTTCCAGTTTTGATGGCAATCACGGTACAGCCGTAGTTTGCGCGAACGTTGAGTTCTAACAGCGTCTTCTGATTCATACTTTCGGGAGCTTTGATCTCTACCAGATTATAATCTGAAGACAATTCAATGGAATCAATGATGTTGTCTGAGCTAAGCTGATTCCCCAGCCTTGTGGCCATGTCACGTTCAGGATAAACGATCTGATCAGCACCAATCTTGCTAAGCACACTGCCATGGTTATCATTTTTGGCTTTGGCTGTTACTTTGGGTACATTAAGTTCTTTCAATAACAGAGTGGTCAGTATACTTGCTTGCAGATCTTCGCCGATCGCGACAATGGCGTGAGAAAAGTTGCTTGCTCCAAGCTCGATAAGGACTGATTTGTCAGTACAATCTGCCTGCACCGCATGGGTTGCCACCGTTGAAATCTCCTGAACAAGAGTTTCGCTTTTGTCTACAGCGAGCACTTCATGTCCATTTTTAATGAGTGTGTGTGTCAAGCTTGAACCGAATCGTCCAAGGCCAAGTACCATAAACTGTTTTTTCATAATATCCCTCATTGTAATCAAAATAAATAATGGTTTCCTCTACATCTTAATAGTAAATATTACATTACGTACACAGGATTATAAGGTTTCATATCGTAGTTAGCAAACCTTGGTAGAATAACCCAAAATGGCTATGTCTATGCATATCTCAAAAGAGTTCATTCTAATGGTTTAAGCATCGAATTGCAACTGATTCGTTTCTTTTTTTGGTATGCTGTCGAACTGTGGAAAGCAGTCAACAAAAGATACCCAAAGTAAATAGCCCACACTATTGCGTTGATCTGGCTGCTCCTATAATAAACGTTGAAGGAGGAGTCAGCTTATGCGTTCCAACTACAAACAATTTATCCGAAACGTTCCGCTTCATCTCATGATTCTGCCTGGACTGCTCATTATTATTGTACTCGGTTACATTCCGATGGCGGGGCTGTCTATTGCTTTTCAGAATTTCTCTCCCATTGCCGGATTCAAAAATATGAATTGGGTGGGTTTGGACAATTTCAGGTATCTGTTCGATCTGCCGGGGTTCTCGCAGGTTGTATGGAATACGGTATTTATATCGACGATGAAAATTGTGTCCGGCTTGGTGATTCCGGTACTTGTAGCCTTATTGCTTAACGAGGTTCGCAAGACAGGATTTAAACGAACGATTCAGACGGTGATCTATATGCCTCACTTTTTCTCATGGGTTATTCTGGCGGGAATCATCGTGGATGTGTTATCTCCAAGCACAGGGATCGTTAATATGTTGCTGAAAGCTGTGGGTATTGACCCGATTCAATTCCTGGCCAGTAATGAGTGGTTCCCTTACATACTTGTCATTACAGACCAATGGAAAGAATTCGGATTTGGGACCATTATCTATCTGGCTGCCCTTACTAATATTGATAAGTCTCTGTATGAGGCCTCTGTTATGGATGGTGCGGGAAGATGGAAGCAGACATGGCATATCACACTGCCAGGCATTCGCCCGATCGTCATTTTGATGGTAACGCTTAGTCTGGGAAATGTACTTAACGGTGGCTTTGACCAAGTATTCAACCTCTATAATCCATTGGTATATGAGTCAGGAGATATTCTGGATACGATGATCTATCGGATCGGATTGCAGGATGCACAGTATTCCGTATCGACAGCACTGGGTCTGATCAAATCCGTCGTTTCCTTCATTTTTATCGGACTTGGTTATTTCTTGGCCTATCGGTTCGCGAATTATCGGATATTCTAGAAAGGAGGCAGAATCATGCACCACGCTTCAAGAGCTTATCGGTGGTTCCTAGGGTTTAACTACGTCATCCTGACGATTCTTGCCTTGTTATGCCTGTTCCCGATTGTGAATATATTAGCGATTTCATTTAGTTCAAGTGATGCGGTAAAAGCGGGAAGCGTCACATTCTGGCCTGTCGATTTCACGTTGTCCTCCTATCAATACATTCTGGAAAATCAGCAATTCCTGAACTCATTCGGCACGAGCCTTCTACGTGTAGTTCTGGGGGTTACGACCAATCTGATCTTCACGATTCTGGTAGCTTATCCGCTCTCCAAAGAGGCTGCCAAGTTCCGTTCAAGAACGTTCTACGCGTGGATCTTCGTATTCACCATGTTATTCAGTGGAGGATTGATCCCGAGTTATCTGGTGGTTAAGGAAGCGGGGCTGTTGGATTCCATCTGGGCTCTAATTCTGCCAGGCGCTGTTCCGATCTTTAATGTACTGTTAATGCTTAATTTCTTCCGGGGATTACCGAAGGAGCTTGAAGAAGCCTCCTGGATGGATGGGGCAGGACATTTCCGCACCCTATGCAGCATCTACCTTCCTATTTCACTCCCCAGTATCGCCACTATTACGCTGTTCGCCATGGTGGGACACTGGAATGCCTGGTTCGATGGCATGATCTACATGAAGAGCCCGGAAGGCTATCCGCTTGCTACATATCTTCAGTCCATGTTACAGCAGGTGACGATGATTCAGAGCGAGATGATGACGCTGGAGGATGCAACGCTCTTAAGTCAGGTATCGGATAGAACAACCCAAGCTTCCCAGATCTTTTTGTCCGTTATTCCGATTCTACTCGTGTATCCGTTCCTGCAGCGGTATTTCGTCCATGGGCTTGTCGTCGGAAGTGTAAAGGGATAAGATCGATAGGAGGAAAACCGATCGATGGAAGGAGCCGATTTCTGGCTCCTTTTTTGCTATTGATTTGCTATTGAGGAGAGGGGAGATGGAATATTGAGATTCATCCGGGGGAGATGGAGAGAGTCATCCATTGTCGTCAAACTGATGATTGCTTTTGTACTGGTCATTCTGCCCTTGTACGGGATAAGCATTATGATCACGCAACTCAGCTCCAAACAAATGCAGACGGAGGTGGAGAAGGCACATGAGTCCAAATTGTACTTCTACCATAATCATCTGCAATTCGAATTGGAGCGAATGAGTGCGCTGGTTACCGAATTTTCATTTGATGAACCCATGTCCACACTAAGTACACGAGCCGCGATTATGAGCAGGTATGAAGTCACGTCCAGCCTGAACAACATTCACAATAAGCTGGGTCAGATCATGGTGACGAGTCCCTACATTAGTGATGTTGTGTACTATGTTCCCGCTCTGCATAAACGAGTCAGTGCGGCGGACGGGATTCGGGACGTAGAGGATATCGAGTGGAAGAGTCTGCTCGCGACGATGGGGAATCTGAATGGCGAATTATCGCATTCCAATAATGATCTCTATTTCCTGAAAAGTAATCCGTATAACATGAACCATGAGGAGCCACCCAATTTTATATTAGGGATACGCTTGTCTGCTGAAGAACTGAAACACCGTTTGCAGCAGCTGTCGGAAACGGGTGAAAGTGACATTACACTGAGTTTTGGTGATCAGCATAATGTAGTGATCTCTTCTTCAGAGCAGCCAGCACCTGTAATACCGATTCGAACAGTCTCGACTGAACCATCCGAGTCCATGCGAGTTACGAAGTTCCAATCTGATCCCTATCTCTATTATTCGTTACATGATAAGGATCACTCGTTCACGCTGACAGCCACTATTCCGCAGGATGTTCTGAGCGCGCCGCTGAAACAATACAACGTATGGTTATGGATGGTGACCTTCATGTCGGTTGTGATCATTATTGTCTTCTCGTTTTCAATCTACAGATCGATTCACCAACCCTTAGCGGTGCTCATTCGAGGATTCAGGATGGCAGAGCAGGGCCAGACAAGCGTCCATATTCCTTCATCCAGAAGGGATGAATTCGGCTATTTGTACTCCCGATTCAACCATATGATAGAGCGCCTACATATTTTGATCGATGAGAATTATGTTGCACGGATTCGAACAAGTGAGGCGGAACTCAAACATCTGCAATCCCAGATTCAACCTCACTTTTTATACAACAGTCTGTTCAGCATCAAGCAAATGGCTGAGGTGGAGAATGTGGAGCTCATTCAGGAATTCACCGACTACCTGGGTCAATATTTCAGGTATATGTCTCGGGATTCTCATACGGAGGTATCGTTAGGGGCTGAGATTGACCATGCGCTGGTCTATGCCTCCATTCAGAAAATCCGATTTGGTTCGAGGATTCAATTGGAGTTAGAGGATGTGGATGCAAGGTACAGGGTCATTTCCGTTCCCAGAGTCATGATTCAGCCGATCGTAGAGAATGTGTTTGAGCATGCACTAGCCAAACGAAGCCAGGGAGGTATTCTACAGATTTCGTACCAAAAGGGCCTGGACAACCTGTCCATTCGCATTGAGGATGATGGGGATCAGTTAACCGACGAAACATTGAATTACCTGCAATCTGCCTTTGAGGAAACAGAGCGGAAACATGGAAACGAAGAGATAACCGGGCTTATGAATGTGAATCAGCGATTAAGAATCAAATTCGGGGCTGCCTATGGTCTTACAGCGCAGCGAAGTGAGCTCGGTGGGTTGTGCATTATAGTGAAGATTCCATGGGAGGGGGAGTAGCGTTATGCAGCGGATGCTTATTGTCGATGATGAACCCGTTATTCTGGACGGACTGTATGCGTTCTTTCAAAAAGCAAATCTTCAGGACATGGAGATAATCAAGGCATACTCTGCCTATGAAGCTATTGATTGGTTGAACTCGGTGAAGATTGATATTGTACTCAGCGATATCTGTATGCCCGGCATGGATGGAATGCAGTTGATTGAGCAGATTATGGATCGGTGGCCACGATGCAAAGTTCTCTTGCTGACAGGACATAACGAATTCGATTATGCGCACCAAGCTATTCGAAATCCTTGTGTTGTTGATTACCTGTTAAAGACAGAGGGCATGAATCACATTCGGGCTGCGGTAGAGCGGGCGTTAACACAGATCTCGGAAGAGAATGATTTTCGCTACCAAGCTGCATGGTTTCGCAGTAAATTG
The DNA here is from genome assembly GCF_058313655.1 of Paenibacillus sp. Negev47. Classification (NCBI taxonomy): domain Bacteria; kingdom Bacillati; phylum Bacillota; class Bacilli; order Caryophanales; family Paenibacillaceae; genus Paenibacillus; species Paenibacillus sp. Negev47. The sequence goes on along the minus strand of NZ_CM177754.1, from coordinate 3,851,264 downwards.
CCGCGAGCGCTGCCCCAGTTACAGCGTCAATTACTGCTGGATTTGCTTAAGCGAACGGATAGACAAGACATCATTTCACTTCAAGAAGAACTGGATGCTGTGCAGCTACCTTTTGAATCCGATCAACTTGTTATTCCAGTGATCATCCGGGTAGAAGAATGGAACAACTATCAGTCCCAGGCGGATCGAAGTCTAATCCGCTATGCCGTTGCCAATGTTGCGGAGGAGCTGTTGCAGGACAAGGCCAAGGTGAAGGCGATTGATCTGGACGCTCAGGTCATCGCGTGCTTTATTCAATCACAAGAGGCGCATCCGTCACACGTATCTAATACGCAAGGGGAACAAGGGCGTCAGCTGGATAGCTGGGTACAGACCCTTCGTTTTGTCTATGGCACATTGGAGTCTGTGCAGCAATCCTGTGCTGTCTGCCTGAACCTGTCTGTATCCATCATGGTCAGCGAGCAGGCGGTAGAGTGGAGCAGGGTTAATCAGGCGATCGCACAGTTGCGTCTGTCGATTCATGAGAGTCCCGGGCTTGGGATGGAGAAACTCCTGCGTGTAAATATTCAGGATGAATTGCCTTACACCCCTAGCATTATGAATCAACAGGGTATTGTAGCGCTGCATCTGGATCAGATCAAACAGCGAATAACCGCCGGGGATCGGGAATGGATAGAGTCATTCCATAAATGGACCGAGGCGGCGAAGGAGGGACTTCAAGATCCGTTCTTTCGTATGAAAACGTATACGGGTGCAGCAAGTGTGCTCATTGAAGTCCTGCACGAACTGGGCTTATATGAATCGGCAATGGAAGAAATATCGCTGTCCCGAATGCTGCATTTTGACATTCATACCGCATGGTCCGATCTGGTCATCTTTTATCAATCAGCATACGAATGGATGATCTCCAAACGAAGCGATGCCCGTCTGAACGACCAATCGCAGATTCTAATCATGATCCATCAATACATTAAGCATCATCTGGAGGACGACCTCTCACTCACACGGATCGCACAGGAAGTCTCTCTTAACCCTTCTTATCTGTCGCGTTGGTACAAACGAATTACAGGCAAAGGCATATCCGACTACATCCATGACCGCAGAGTGGAGCGAAGCAAAGAGTTGCTTCTGGGTTCGACCTGCAAGATGCATGAAATATCTGCGAAGGTTGGATTTAGTGATCAGCATTATTTTTATCGTTTCTTCAAAAAAGCGACAGGCTGCACCCCTCAAGAGTATCGGGATCAGAAAAGTTAGATGATATCTCAAATGGTAAATCAAAGATACCAGATGTCAACGGGGTACACTCGAATTGATAGCGCTTTCTTTATAAAATAAAATTATATATAAGATGAGTGAAATTAAACCATGAACGGAGAGAGCAGAAAAAACCTGAAGAAGCGGAGCGTTCGCCTTTATCAACAGATTTCTCCCTTAGAAAAAGGGATAAAGGAAATCTGGGGATAACAGTGATCGGAAGGTTATTCTGCTATCGGAGTGGATGTTTAATATTTAAAGTTCATCTTATATACCTCACGGGAGGAGAAAAAAGGGGGATTCGCATGAATATATCATTCAAGAAGTTCTCATTGTTAACATTAACCATGGTGCTGGCCACCACGCTTGCTGCCTGTTCATCTGGTGCGGGAAGTGCCGAGAATGAAACTGCACCGAACACACAGCAGGATGCGGGAGGACCACTTACGAAATATGACCCACCCATTAAATTGACTTCCACCATGAATGAAACGGGGAAAGAATCGCTCGCCCAAGGGGATACACACGCCAACAACATCTGGACCAGAGGGTACAAGGATGAACTCGGTATTGATGTAACGTACGAGTGGATAGTTCCGGATGCCAATTATAACGATAAGATGAATGTCACGCTGGCGAGTGGTGATCTGCCGGATGTACTGAAAGTGAGCGCAGTCCAATTCGAACAACTTCATGAAGCGGGAATGCTGGAGGATCTGACCGAAGTATATGACAAGTACGCATCCGAACTGGTGAAGGAGTTCATGTCCGCTGAAGATGGAGCAGGTTTGAAGCCAGTAACGAAGGATGGGAAAATATACGCCATGGTGAGCTTCCCAGGCTCACTGGATTCCTCGGATATGATCTGGATTCGTCAGGATTGGCTGAAAAAGGTTGGTCTTGAGGCACCCAAATCCATGCAGGATGTTATCCAGATTGCAGAAGCCTTTACCTTCGAAGATCCAGACGGAAATGGCAAAGATGACACGTACGGGATTGCCTTAAACAAGGATTTGCCTATAAACGCGTTCTTGCTCGGTTATCATGGTTATCTCGAAACCTGGATTAAGGATGCTTCAGGTCAAGTCGTGAATGGAACGATCCAACCGGAAGTGAAAGAAGGGTTGCGTGAGCTTCAGACTCTGTATCAGAAGGGTGTGCTGGATCCCGAGTTTGGGGTTAAGGATTTTGCTAAAATGATGGAGGATGTGAATGCAGGCAAGTCTGGCATGTTCTTCCTGCCACAATGGGCACCTTTTCAGGTTAGTAGCATGATTAAAAAAGACAAGAACATCGACTGGATGGCTTACCCGGTTCAATCGATTGATGATCAGCCAGCCAAAACACAGAATCATCTTAGTCTGGGCGGTATATTTGCCGTCCGCAAAGGCTACGAGCATCCGGAAGCGTTAATCAAGTTGCTTAATTTCCAGGCTGAAAAAATGTTCGGTGAGTCTGCCAAGGAAGAACGGGCTGCTTATTTGAATGGACTGACGGGTCTTGGTTTTCATAATGCGACAGTCTGGAATCTGCCTGCTAACAAAAATGTGAAAGCACAGGATGAAGTAGAGCAGGCGCTCAAAACAGGAGATACCTCCGGATTGGAACTGGAAGCGAAGCTGTTCTATGACGATATTATGGATTATCGGAATGGGAATCTCGATAAGTGGCATATGGAGCGTATCTTTGGCCCAGAGAGTTCACAAGGTGTGATTAAATATTATCGGGATAATGACCTGATTGTCATGAATGAATTCATCTATGCACCAACGAGAACGATGAATACCAAACAGGCAACACTCGATAAACTGAGAGCCGAGACGTTTCTGAAAATCATTTATGGTAACTTGTCGATTGACGAGTTCGATAACTTTGTAGCCAATTGGAAGAAACTTGGCGGGGATCAGATCACACAAGAAGTGAACGATACCATCGCAGCTAACCAATAAAATGGTTGAATATCATATGATCGAAGAATAAAAAAATAGAAAATGGTGCGCTCCCCTAAGGAGAGGCACCATTTTTTGATTCGGATTATCTGCGTTTCAATAACAGAACCCCACTGATTTCAGACGTTTGTAGCGATATACCACTTTGAATCCAATATCATTGTCCAGCAAGCAGTTCAGTGCATTGATCAGCCGTGCACCGGGAACGAGCGGATTTCTACACCAATAGATTAATACCAGATCCGGTTGTGGAACAGCATTGACACGAGCCATCCTAATCATCTCTTTTCTATTAAGGTTCTTAATAGAAGATAAAAAAAGGATGAAAATGTGCTAGACCATAGACATGCTGTTTAATAAATAGACCTACTTATTCGTGGAGTGCTGCTTCGATGGTAACTTGTCCGCCGGAGTTCCTTTACCATTGTTTTTGTTATGGCGTGCTTTTTCCGCATTTTCGTTAACTTTTTTCACAAAATCATGAGTACTCTCCATCTGTTCCTACAACTCCTTTCATAAGCGAAATGTGTATTCCGATTCTTAATATAACCATTGAAAAGTAATTTTATTTGAGGTACAACGCTAAGGCTTATTGCGATACGACTTTCACCAAGATCAATTGGGACATACTGGACATGGGCAGTATAGCCGTCTAAACTAGATAGACCAAACATAATAAGAAGGGATGGGCCTATCCAGACATGTTGCAGAAATTCGGTTTTACACAATATGAGAGTCAGGTCTATGAGGCTATATTTGCACAGGATGAACCGCTTGATGCCACATCCATTGTTAATCACTCCAACGTCCCCAAAGCCAAGATCTATGAAGTGCTCAACCGGCTAATCGACAAGGGAACGGTGCTAACAACGATGGATGGGAAGAAAAAATTATATATGGCCGTTGATCTTCAGTCCATCATTCATAAGATTAAGGCAGATTTCGAGAAAGATATTGAGGAACTGAAGCGTTACAAAATCAAACGTACATTCACGGACGAGCATATCTGGACGTTAAAAGATGAATCATCCATCGCATCGAATATTGAACAGCTTATCGAGGAAGCAGACTCATCGATTCTTTTTCTGGCCTGGAATGAGCGAATGGAAAAATATCGTGAACTGCTGGAGCAGAAGGAAAAGCAGGGCGTGTACGTTGAAGTGCTTGCCGTTGGGGGAATGGAGACATCCTTAAGCCGGAAATACTCGTTGATTCCATTGCTCGACGCGCCAGAACCTTCACAGCTGCTCATTGTGGATCATGCCTATCTGCTGTTTGCCGGTGTAGAGCATGATTCCTGGAGAGCGATCAAGACGATGTCCAAACCGATCGTCAAAGCGATGACCGATTATTTCTACCATGATGTTGCCCTTACTCAAATTACCAAAAAATACGGTGACCAACTGTTACAGGATGCGGAGATCGAGCGACTGCTTACCAGGTTGATCTATTAAAACTATTCTCTCGGAGAATAGTTTTTTTGTTATCTCTTCGTATGAAAACGATTATGAAAATAAGTGTTGAAACTTTCATTTTTATGGGTTACTATCGTAGTTGTAACTTTTTTAGGAGGATACAACATGAATAAGAAAGTATATGTGCTTGCTATCGCAGCATTTGTGGTCGGAACCGTTGAGCTGATCTTGGGCGGAATTCTGGACCTGATTGCTACGGATCTTCATCTTTCCCTGGCGAAGGCCGGGTACTTAATCTCTATTTTCTCACTTGTCTATGCGTTATCTGCGCCGATTTTATTAAATATGACAGCCAGATTTGAACGTAAAAAGGTATATATGTGTACGCTATTTGTATTTTTAATCAGTAACCTGATCTCTGCATTCAGTACCAGCTTCTACATGTTGATGGCGGGCAGAGCACTTGGAGCCGCGACGGGCTCACTTATTTTTGTACTCTCCCTAACCCTTGCAGCGCGTATTGTGGAACCACAATATAAAGGACGTGCCGTGGGGATCATTACCATGGGAGGCAGTGCATCGCTTATCATGGGTGTACCTCTGGGCATCTTTGTAGGCAACTTGGCAGGCTGGCGTGAGGTGTTTATGTTGATCGCCATTCTGACAGCAGTAGTTATGGTAGCCATCTGGATTGCAATGGATCGTGTGCAGCCTATTCCTGCTGTATCCCTGAAGAAACAGCTTACGGCTCTGTGGAATCCGAAAATGTTGGCGATCCATGCTACGACTTTGCTTGTGCTGGCGGGTCACTTGACTTTATATGCGTATTTCACGCCATTCCTGCAAGAAACGCTGGGTGCCAGTGCCACGATGGTTACGTTTATCTATATGATGTTTGGGATTGCCGCTGTCGCAGGGGGAGGCATCGGGGGCATGTTATCCGATCGTCTGCACCCTGCTAAAGCTATTGTTATTGTGCTGATTCCTTTTATTGTGAGTATGGCTGTCATTCCGTTCAGCGTAGGATTACCTTTGATCGCCTTCTTGCTATTGTTAAGCATCTGGAGTGCATTGAGCTGGACGGTTACACCCGTTCAGAATAGTCTCATTATCAAAACTTCGCCGGAAACAGCCGAAACGCTAATCAGTACCAATTCAGGAATTGCACATGCAGGTATTGCACTGGGCACCTATATCGGTGGCATGGTGATTGATCATTCATCGATACTGAATACCGGATGGGTTGGTTCTGTTCTGATTCTGCTTGGTTTGGTGTCTGCCATCTATGCGATTAGCATCAAGGACAAAACTGTTCAGGCGGTCGCTTAGAATAAATACGTACAAAAGCTTGAACCTCTGCATTTCCATAATCGAATGGGGTGTAGAGGTTTTTTGCTGTTTCGTTAGAATACGCGAGAGTACAATACATTTTCATATAGAGGAAGACTTGCTTTATTCAAGGTATTCTATATAATTAAAATAGTTTTAAAAAGTATTATCTAATGTTGTTGAATACATGATGTGTACCAAAGGAGTGTGACCATGACTACGAAGACGGAAAAACAAAAAATGCTGGATGGCGAGCTGTACATGGCTTCGGATCTGGAATTGTCCCAGGACAGAGAGTATGCAAGAAGAATGACGCGGACATTTAATCAAACGACGGAAACTGACGGCGAGCTTCGCACCAAGTTATTGAAGGAATTGTTGGGATCTACAGGTGAACACTTGAGCATGGAACCTAATATTCATGTGGATTATGGATATAACATTCATGTAGGCAATCATTTTTATACCAATTTTAACTGTACAATATTAGATGTGTGTGAAGTTCGTATTGGTGACCATTGCTTAATGGGGCCAGATGTACATATCTATACGGCTTCTCATCCATTACATCCGCATGAACGTAATACGGGTGCAGAATATGGCAAGCCAGTCACGATTGGAAATAATGTATGGATTGGTGGTAGAGCAGTTATTAATCCGGGGGTTACCATTGGAGACAACGTGGTCATTGCTTCTGGGTCGGTAGTTACGAAGGATGTTCCGGATAATATGATCGTGGGCGGCAACCCTGCTAGAGTCATTAGAGAGATTGAGCTTTGATTTTGTGAATAGACAGATGATAGTAGCCAATGAGAATGCCCGATGTGTATCATCGGGTGTTTTTTATAAAAAAATAAAATCCCCCAGACAGAAAACATGCCAAGGTATCGTATAACCGACACTTTTTCATGTGACTTGTCTGGAGGATAGTAGGAATGTTTCTGCAACATGTGAATTAAAAAATCTTAACGTTTCAAGCTTTTTCCGTTACTGCCGATCACTTCTTTGTACCAATGGAAGGATTTTTTACGGTAGCGTTCGAGTGTGCCTGATCCATCATCATGACGGTCAACATAGATATAACCATAACGTTTTTTCAACTGGGCAGAAGACGCACTGACGACATCGATACAACCCCATGAGGTATACCCCATAATTTCCACGCCATCTTCAATGGCTTCGCCAACCTGAACCAGATGATCATTCAGATACTGGATTCGGTAGTCATCTTCAACTGTTTTCTCGCCGTCAGCACCCGTGATCAACTCGTCAACAGCTCCCAGGCCATTCTCTACAATAAACAATGGTTTCTGATAGCGGTCATAGAACATGTTGAGGACATAACGCAAGCCTTGCGGGTCTATCTGCCATCCCCATTCACTTGCTGGCAGATAAGGGTTAGGCACACCACCAAGCAGGTTACCTTCACCTGTGACTTGTTTGTCCGGATCTGCCGTCTGACAGATACTCATGTAATAACTGAAGGAGATGAAGTCCACTGTATTCAGCAGCATTTCTTCGTCGCCAGCTTCCATCTGAATCTCGATCCCATTTTCACGGAAATAACGTTTCATATATCCAGGATAGCGACCTCTTACGTGCACATCACCGAAGAAATAGTTGCTATGCTCGAATTCCATGACTTTGATCATATCGTCTGGATTCGGTGTCAGCGGGTAGGTAGGCATACTGAGCATCATACAACCAATCTGTGCCGTAGGGATGATCTCATGACAGAGCTTCACAGCAGAAGCACTGGCTACAAACTCATGATGGATCGCCTGATACAGATCTTGCTTGCTAAGCTTCTCTTTCGGTGTGTAGATGCCTCCACTCATGAATGGTGCTTCGAGAATCGAATTGATTTCGTTAAAAGTAAGCCAATATTTTACTTTGTTCTTATAACGTTTAAACACGGCAGTTACATAACGCTCATAGAATCCAACCATTTTCCGGTTAACCCATCCATCATATTCTTTGGACAGGTGCAGCGGTGTCTCATAGTGGGATAGTGTAACCAGTGGTTCGATCCCGTATTTGTGACACTCGTCAAACAGGTCGTCGTAGAACTGCAATCCTTCTTCATTAGGCTCAAGCTCGTCTCCTTTCGGGAAAATCCGGGACCAAGCAATGGAAGTACGGAACACTTTGAAGCCCATCTCTGCAAACAGTTTCACATCTTCCTTATAGCGATGATACAGATCAATACCGATCAGTTTCATGTTATCTTCAGTGGGTTCTTCCGTGATTGGACCCATGATGCCTTTGGGAGCTACATCCTGTGTGGATAACCCTTTGCCGCCTTGATTGTATGCACCTTCAGCCTGATTGGCTGCAATTGCGCCACCCCACAGGAAATTTTGCGGGAATTGATAGGTTTGATTTTGAGAGTTATTCATGTGTATCGCTCCATTCATCAAATTGATTTTAAGAGGTTGTTCAAAAAGCCCGCTTTTGATTACAAAGGATGCCTAACGGCATCATCAGCATCGAATATGGAATTCAGCCGAAATGTCCGTTGCTCACGTAGTTTTCCCTACGCTCTGCTACTCCATTTCTAGCTTCATCCCATCTTCTCGGTACTGAAAACCGGTCTTTTTGAACACGCACTTTAAGATAATTCATATATGACGTAAAAAAAGCTTAAACGTTGTAACGGGTTACACGTCAAGTTTTACTTTTGACCTCAATTTAATGCATACTATTATTCTAAGTAAGTTAGCAAGAAGGGAGTCTCCGATGTCCAAGTTCGATGAAATTATGAAGCGGTCCGGTTACTCAAAAGCGACAGTGTCACGCGTGATTAATCATTCTCCGCATGTTAGTGATGAAGCAAGAAAGATCATAACGGATATTATGAAACAGTTGAATTATATTCCCAACCGAAATGCAGTATCTTTATCTACAGGGCAGACGAAGCAGATTGGAATTGTGACTTCAACCACGAGTGAAATCATTCTTACATTCATGAATCAATTCATAGATACAGCTATGGATTTCGGGTTTCAAACGATTATCTATACATCCCGTGGAGATCCGGAGATTGAATTGCAGGCGTTCGAAGATCTGCGCAGCAAACGAGTGGATGGGCTGGTTATTATTGCATGTGTCAATAACCCTCGCAAATTGAAGGCATATCGTGAGTATGGGCCCATTGTCTCCTGGCAGCGAATGGGGAATAACGAGATTCCGTCTGTTGCTATGGATCAGGCAGAAGGGTATAAGTTAGCTCTGGAGCATCTGTTTTCTAGAGGATACACCCGGATTGCGAATGCATTCGGCAGGGCTGAAAGTCTGAATACCCAGAGCCGCCGTGAAGCCTATGAATCTTTCATGAAGAGCAGAGATATGCATGTGTGGACTGAAGCGTATCAATATTCCGTATTTAGCTCCTCAGATGGTGAAGAAGCCATGCGAAGAATGGCAGAGGGGCCAGAACTTCCACAGGCCGTATTATGTTCGAATGATTATGCAGCCATCGGTATTTTGTGTGAAGCACGCAGAAGGAATATTCGGGTACCGGAACAACTCGCCATTGTTGGGTTCGATGATATCGAGCTTTCCCGTGTTCTCGGACTCACGACCATTCACAATCCCATTGCGGAGCAGGCTACTCAGGCTTTTCATCAATTGTGGGCCGTATTGGGTAAAACGGAGTTGCAGACCGAACAGCTGACATATCAGCTGATTGAGCGTGAGACGACTTGAAAACCTAACGCTTGATGTGGGAATCAGGTGTTAGGGATTCAATAATTATTCAAATTTGAAGCATCTTCGATCCCGAGTCATACGTTATACTGAATATGTGCTTCAGAACGACATATCTGTACAGAGATGTGGCGTGAAGTTTTCGTATCATGTTACAAGTTACATATTTCACAAACGATCTGCGAGAAAGGTGAGAATGGACTTTATGAGGACAGTGACAGGCCGATTCAGAATTGCGGGCATATGGGAGGGCGTATCATTACTTCTGTTGATTTTTATTGCTATGCCTCTGAAATATTTTGCAGATATCTCTTCCGCTGTAGCCGTAATGGGCATGATTCATGGTATTTTGTTTCCTTTGTACCTTATTGCGCTAGTGCATTTGGCTGTGGTCAAAAAGTGGAAGATCACGCGCTGGTTGATGGGTGGACTGGCTGGTCTATTGCCTTTTGGAACTTTCGTATTCGAATCCTATCTTCGGAAGAGAGATTGGAAGTAAACATCCAATTGAATAAAATTAAAGCAGGCGACCGACTACGGATCATATCCGAACAGGTCGCCTGCTGAGTTCTGTGCGAGTTTTATATGGATATATATTCCATTTTATTCTAACGCAGATAAGCTATACTTGGAAAGAGAAAGTTTAGGTGAGCAAGCATCGAATAACGGAAGGGTTGAGCTTCTATGAAAGATATTCATGAGTTAACATCTATAGAAATGGTTGAAACGGCTATTCAACAACATGAATTGGTTTTTTTGTATGTATCTCGGCCAGAGTGCAGTGTATGTCATGCTTTACTTCCCAAGATCACGGCGTTGCTGGAATCTTATCCATCGGTATACTTGGGTCACATTAATGCTAACGAAGTGGAAGAGGTTGCGTCCAAGTTTCTTATTTTTACCGTTCCAATAATGATCATGATTGTGGAGCAGAAGGAATATATTCGAGCAGATCGCTTTGTTCGCTTGGAACGTTTGGAGGAACAACTGCAACAGATTCACTCCATGTATATCCAGGATGGGGAATAGAAATCTAAAGCTTCATGAACGGCGGCTCATACGTGAGCCGTTTTTTTGCGCCTGCAGTAACGTATGGTTATACAAAAAGGACGCGATGCATGAACTCACAAATTAAAGTGTTGCCATGAAAACGGTTTTATGATAATTTAAACATTATAAAAACGTTTTTATAGCAAAGGAACAAAACTTATGGCAAAGATAACAATAAAAGATGTAGCAAGGGAAGCTGGCGTATCCATATCGACGGTCTCTAACGCCCTGAATGGTGTGGATGTCTTGAACCCGGAGACCAAATCGCATGTTCTCAAGGTGGCAGAGCGATTGAATTATGTGCCCAATCTGAACGGTAAGCTGTTGAAGTCAGGTCAAACCAAGATGCTGGGCTTTTTTACCACAAGTGTATCGGGTCCATATTTCTATAAGCTGGTGGAGTCGATGTCTCGTGAATGTGATCGTCTTGGGTACGGGCTGAATGTATTTGTGACCAAGGATAAACACGTTATTATGAGTAATATTCTGGGTCGGCGGGTGGATGGCGTCATTATCTACGAAGAGCTTCGGATCGATGAGCAAGATATTATCGCCATGGAGAAAGACAAGATCAAGGCTGTATTTCTGGATCGGGTCTATCAGAGCGATACGATGGGAAGTGTCATTTTTGACTCGTACGTGGCGGCTTACGAAGCTACCAAGTATTTAATTGGGCTGGGGCACAAGAACATTGCGTATATTTCGGGTGTGGATACGATGTTTGACAGTGTACAGCGTAGAGATGGCTATCTGGCTGCCCTGCGTGAATACCAGCTTCCAATCGATGAAGATTACATTATACAGGGGTATTTCGAGGAGGATAGCACATATAGTGCTATAAAATCTTTTCTTCATTTGCATCCCGGGAAGCGGCCTGATGCATTCCTTGCAGGGAATGACTTGAGTGCAATTGGCTGTATGCATGCGTTGAAGTCTGAGGGCTTTGAAGTGCCTCAAGACGTTAGTGTCGTGGGTTTCGACGATATTGATATCGCACAGTATTTTTCTCCACCGCTCACAACGGTAAGAAATCAGATTGCAAGACAGGGTATCCTGGCCATCAATCAACTGGTGGGCATGATCAAGGAGAACGAACAAGGGGCTGCACAGAAATTGGCGGGTGAGCTGGTGGTTAGAGGTTCAAGCCATGTGAAGATCGACCGGAAAGATTATCGTACAAATATGTTCGACTGAAAAGATTTACACTGGCACTCCGATGAACAACCTTCCGATCGCTGTTATCCCCAGATTTTTTTTTGAATTCCTTATACCAAGGGGGTTTTTTATGTCGAAAAATAAAAACGTTTTTATGACAATATAGCAGTTGGAGGGGAGTAAAAGAACGTGGATAAATTAGCCGTAGAGACATCAACCGGTAAAAATGCGATCAATCCTAATGGAAAGAAACCCATCGGACAACGGATCAAAGAATTCATAGTAGATTATCGAAGACAATGGGAGATTCAATCGATGATTATCCCTGGCATTATTTTTATGATTATTTTCTGTTATATCCCGATTTACGGTTTGACGATTGCCTTTAAAAATTACACGGTTATTGATACGCTTGCTACCGCTCCTTGGGTAGGGCTGGATAATTTCAGAATCATTTTGTCAGACAAATATTTCTGGGATGCAGTCGTGAATACACTGGGAATCAGTTTTTTGAAACTGGGGATCGGGTTCGTGATTCCTATCATTCTCGCGATCATGATCTATGAGTTAAACAGCGGACGATTCAAGAAATTTGTGCAAACGGTTTCATATTTACCCCACTTTTTGTCCTGGATCGTACTTGGGGGAATGCTGATTACCTGGTTTTCAACAACGGGATTATTTAATCAATTGTTACTTAGCCTGGGAGTGATCTCTCAACCGCAGAACATCTTGCTGGATGCAGGCAAGTACTGGTGGATTGCTACGTTATCGGATATCTGGAAAGAAGCAGGTTGGGGAACAATTCTGTATCTGGCAATCATGGCGAAGATTGATCCTACGTATTATGAAGCGGCCAAAATCGATGGTGCAAGCCGTCTTAGACAGATCTGGAATATCACCATACCCAACATGAAATCGATCATCAGCTTAAATCTGATTCTAACTGTAAGCGGTTTATTGGGCTCGAATCTGGATCAGACACTGGTTCTCATGAACTCCCAGAACCGCGACAAAGCGGAAGTCATCAATTCGTACGTCTATCGTATGGGGATGTCTCAGGGTGACTTTTCATATGCAACGGCCGTTGGCTTGGGCGTCTCAATCATCTCTGTCATTCTACTCGTCACGGCGAACAAAATCACAAGCAAATTAAACGATAATCAATCTGTGTTGTAGAAGGAGGTACCCGCGTGAATGGAAAGGTGGCAAAAGAAGATCTCGATAGTCGGATCTTTGATACCTTAAACATGATATTGCTAATCATCTGTACGGTCGTTATTCTGGTTCCTCTCTGGAATGTTATCATCTCTTCCTTTAGTTCAGGCAAAGCGCTGGCGGAAGGTGGGTTCATCTTCTGGTCACCGGAATTCTCGCTGGAGAATTACAGAGCTGTATTCAACGATCAGGGCATCTGGCAGGCCTTCTTCATATCGGTTTCCAAAACAACGATTGGCGTTGTTACACATGTGTTCTTCTGTGCCATGGTTGGCTATGGTCTGAGCAAAAAGTACATAAGAGGCCGTAAATTATACGTTGCCATGGGTGTTATTACAATGTTCTTCTCGGGCGGCATGATCCCGACGTATCTGTTAATCAAATCACTTGGCTTGCTTAACAGCTTTTGGGTGTACATTATCCCGGCGTTATTCAGCTTCTATGATGTCGTGATTCTGATGAATTTCTTCCGAAATGTCCCGGATTCTTTGGAAGAATCGGCCAAGATTGACGGCGCAGGGGATTGGCATATTTTCCTGAAAATCTTCATTCCACTCTCCATGCCTGCCATGGCTACGATTGCGCTATTCAATGGTGTAGGGCAATGGAACGACTTCATGACGACCAAGTTATATATTACCGACCAGTCACTGTATCCACTTCAGATGATGCTGTATGAGATTATCGTTCAGTCCCAGACACAATCCATGCAAAATGTCGGGGGTTCGGCTGTTATCGAAACAACGACCAAAGGCGTGCAGTTAGCCACCATTGTCATTACGACACTACCTATCGTGCTGATCTATCCCATCGTTCAGAGATATTTTATCTCGGGAATGATGCTGGGTGCAGTCAAGGAATAAGAGAACCAAATAACCCATTTTGAGGAGGAACAAAAACATGTTGAAGTACAAGGCATCAGGCAAAAAAGGGATTAAATTGCTCGCAACACTGCTCACAGTCGTGCTTATGATTACAGGTTGCAGCGGTGGATCGGGGGGCTCCAGTGAAGGGAACTGGGTATCCATTGAAGATCGCTATATGGTGGATCCGGAAAAGCCGGCTTGGCAATTGGATAAAAAGGAAGAGGCTACCGACCTGACCTGGTACGTCAATGCAGATTGGTGGAACACCGACTTTGGCAAGGATATTGTTACCAAGAAAATCAAAGAGGACCTGAATATCAATATTAAATTTATCACGGGTGATGATACCAAGTTAAATACCTTTTTCGCCGGTGGAGATATGCCTGACTTGCTGACTGTGTTTGACTCGAATTCTCCGGTGGTTCAAAAAGCTGCAACTTGGGCTATGCCGCTGAATGATCTGGCGGAGAAATATGATCCTTACTTCAATAAAGTTGCGGCTGCCGATACGTTGAACTGGTTCCAGTTGGCAGATGGTAAAACGTATGGTTATCCGAACTATTCCAATACGCAAGAGGATTATGATAGCGGTAACATTCCTGCCAAGACGGCATTCATCATTCGTAAGGATGTATATGAAGCACTGGGAAGCCCTGTCATTGGAACACCAGAAGAATTCCAGAGTGTGATGAAACGAATTAAGCAAGAGTTCCCTGCGCTGATTCCGTTTGGGTTCAACTCCATTGGTGAAGGTACAGGTTCACTCGGGGATACGCTGCAAGATTTCATCGGCGTTCCGCTGGAGACCGAATCGGGAGAGTTCTACGATCGCAATCTGGATGAAGATTATCTCACATGGTTGAAGACATTGAACACCGTGTACAGAGATGGCAATATCAGTGATGACAGTTTCGCGGATGATGGCACGGCTTTTGAAGAAAAAGTGAAGTCCGGTAAATATGCAACCATGCTGCTAGACGGTACACCTCAACAAGGAGGAAACCTGCAGATCTATATGAGTGCCAATCCGGGTAAAGAATATGTCGCCATTGATGGACCGCAGAGCACTAAAGGCAATGCACCGACATTGAATCAATCCGGGATTACAGGATGGATGATCAACTTTGTTTCCAAGGACTGTAAAGATCCGGCCAAGGCCATTCAGATATTCACATACTTGCTGAGTGAAGAAGGCCAGACGCTTATGAATTACGGGATCGAGGGGGAAACCTACCAAACCAAAGCCGACGGTAGCGTAGAGTTGCTGCCAGCGGTGAAAGACCTGCAACTCAATAACGCAGATCGATTTAAGAAGGATTATCGGATGGGTGAATTTATGTTCTTTGGTCATGACCGCCACAAAGCACTCAGTGCAGATGCTTTTCCGGAAGCCATTAAACAGATGCAGGAGTGGGGCAAAGGCAAGCTGAAACCACACTTCATTCTGGAGAATATTAGCCCGGATCAAGGTACACCTGAAGCTCGTGCGTTGTCAGCGATCAATACGAAGTGGAATACAACGCTGGTGAGTATGGTACGTTCCAAGGATGATGCCTCGTATGACAATGCACTGGCTGCTTACAAGTCATTTTTAGGTGAAAACCGTTGGGAAGAGATTGTGAAGGTGCGTAGTGAGAAGATGAAACTGAACAAAGAAAAATTAGGTATTCAATAATAGGAATGTGGAGGAAAATCATATGACGATTTTCAAAATGTACAAATCTACGGGTGAAGAAGATATATTCGTATCTCTATCCCAAGAGCAATTGAAACCACTGGATGCCAATAAGGAAACAACGGCCATTCATCTGGATGATCACCTAACGTATCAGGAGATGGACGGATTTGGTGCTTCTTTTACCGATTCATCTGCTTATCTAATCAACCAAATCTTGAATGAGGAGCAACGGGATGAGGTCATGACCCGACTGTTCCATCCTGAGAAAGGGATCGGGCTGTCAGTCATCCGTAATCCAATGGGGGCTTCGGACTATGCGAGAACGGTATACAGTTATAACGATATGCCCGAACAACAGACAGACGCAGAATTAATCCAATTCAGCATTTCACATGATGAAGAGGATGTTATTCCTTTAACGCAACAGGCTTTGGCATTGAATCCTGACATGAAACTGTTTGCATCACCATGGAGTGCACCGGGATGGATGAAAACGAGCGGATCGATGATTACCGGACAGTTGAAGGCTGAGTGGTATCCCGTGTATGCCGAATATTTTGTGAAATACATTCAAGCCTATGCTAAGCATGGATTACCGATCCATGCCATCACACCACAGAATGAGGCGCTTTATGAACCGGGGCACTATCCTGGTATGTTGATGCCAGCCGAGGCCCAAGCAGACTTTATCAAAAACCATCTCAAACCAACCTTTGTACAAAATGAGATTCAAATCAAAATTCTCTGTTACGATCACAACTGGGATCAACCGGACTATCCGCTGACCGTGTTGGAACAAGCGGGAGAAGAAGTGGACGGCGTAGCCTGGCATTGGTACGGGGGCGATGCTTCTGCTCAAACAAAGGTTTATGAAGCTTTTGCAGGTAAAGAAGTGCATTTCACTGAAGGTTCAGGTGGAGAGTGGATTCCGCCATTTGAGCAGGCCTTCTCGAATGTGATGCGAACGGGAATTCAGATTCTTCGCAATTACAGCAAGTCCTTTGTACTTTGGAATATGGCACTAGATGAGAATAATGGCCCTACGGTTCCTGGTTTTGGTCGCAGTACGTGCCGTGGTATCGTGCAAGTGAATCAGCAGACGAAGGAGCTTACGTATACACTTGATTATTATGCTTTGGCCCATTTCAGTGCTGTGATCCGTCCAAAGGCTGTTCGCATTGAATCAACGTCCAGTGATGATTCGATCTTTTCTGTAGCTTTCAAAAATATAGACGGTTCCGTCGCATTAGTCCTCTTCAACGATGGTGAAGAGGTAGGCAATGTGAAGGTTAAACTGCGTGACAATATATTGTTGGAATGTCAATTGGAACAGAAGAGTGCCTTGTCCATATCATTCTCCGACTTATAGACAGAACGTGGCCTCAATTAGTGCAATCAGCTTCACTTAAAATGATCACCCCAAGAAGCGATATCCGGAGTGTACACGGATATCGCTTCTTGGGGTGAAATTTATCTGTGGCAGGGCTACATTATACAGGTTGAATGGCGAGATGGGGGGTTCCACTACTCTCATCAACGAACAGTACATATTGATTGCCAGCAGTTCCTGTTAAGACCAGACCGGGTTGACCTGCAACACCAGGATTGTAATATCTGAGCTGTTGTAAAACGGGTAGGGACACTGGAAGAGTAGGTTGATTGAGTGCCATTAATTGTGTAGCGGCTTTAACACTATCTCCAGCTTCGATCACTCCGCCTACACCCAAATGATTGACAATCGAGGAGCTGGCGTTGATTTGAAGGCTGCCTGCTATGGTCTGGCTGCCATTGACGTGTAGATCGACACCAACGGTTTGATTACCATTAACGTGCAAATTCTGATTAATCGTCTGATTGCCGGTGACAAGGATGCTATCAAATGTTGGCAAATATATCATCTCCTATATAGTTTTCATATATTCTATGAGGACAAGATCTGGAATGACCCGGGTGGCCACACATTATATGTCTGGGATAAAGCCCTTTTGCAAAAGAGAGTTAGCGAAAAGCTCAATAGAAGAAACCACGCCACTATTTCGTGCATATTGTAGGCAGAGAATGCTTTCGCATGGAACAGGAGGGTTTGTTATCCGAAAGAAGTCAAGAACGCAGGTTAAGTCCACGAAAAAGAAACGTTCAGTTCATGATGCGAACCGGTTATTCCTGAGACAGATGAATGTGGTTCTGAACAGGAAACTCAAATCCATGCGTAAACATATGGAAGTACAGCAACTGGAACTGAATCAGCAATGGCTGAAAATGATGCAGGTGGGAAGCGTACCTACCCGAGAAGTGCCAAAAGTGATCTATAAGGAGTTGAATGTGCTTCTTATTACTCCTTGTAATGACCGAGAAATGTCATCACATTGCGTCCTGATTGAACAGAGTCTGAAACATCTCGTGAAAAATGTGAATGAGATTAAATATATCGAATCCGTTTCAGCCTGCTTGTCTTCTAATGATGTTGACCTGATTATAGTCATCGGAAGCGAAGAAAACTTGCCGGATGAGAATATCACAGCATTAAGGACATCAACCGTGAAGAAGGCAATCTGGTTGTCTGCCGATCAACATGTGAATCAAAGTGAAGCTATTCTCCCGTTATTTGATCACGTGTTTACACAGCATTCAGCCCAAATAAGCGGTAATCAGCATCATATGGGAAGCACTGTTAGTCATGAACTATTGATGCCACCTAATCCACATCTGTTCTGTCCGCAAGTTGTTCCTCTGGAGTACGAATCGGATATTTATATTATCGGGGATGCAGAACCGGATGGCATTATCACCGCTTTTGCCAAATCGGGGCTTCTGGATAACAAAAAAGTTCGGGTGGATGGAAAGGGTTGGGCACAAATCGGGGATTTCTATCCTGTTCATAGGAATGAAGCTCGCCAGATGTTATATAACGGAAGCAAACTGGTTATTCATCGTGGCGAATCAATCAAAAACGTGATGGAAATTGCCGCATGCGGGACGTTTCAGCTCATAGGACCATCTGTGAATCAGAGCAACGTGATAGACCTTAGTAACTTTCATCAATACAACTCCTGTGAGGAACTCATTCAGAAGTTTGAACATTACTGGCAGAGTATTGATGCAAGGAGACTGTCCGCTAGCCATGCTTTGGCATACATGAAATATAATCAATCCCATCTGCAAAAAACTTTGCGACTGCTGGATATCATTTTCATATAAACCATCCCAAGAATCACAGGAGCGTAGGCTGCATTATGTTGCTGCATTGGAGGAGTTCTGATTGAAGGTAATTGCTCTGCATCTGCCCCAATTTCATCGGATTGAGGAGAACGACCGATGGTGGGGGGACGGTTTTACCGAATGGACCAATGTAAGAAAAGCCACGCCTTTATATTCGGCTCATTATCAGCCTAAGCAGCCACTTCAAGGGAAATATTATGATCTTTCCGATCCAGATGTACGAAAGTGGCAAGCGGAAACGGCTAAACATCATGGCATTTATGGATTTTGTTATTATCATTACTGGTTCAAAGGCAAGCGTTTGCTGGAAAAACCAGTGAATGAAATTTTGCATAGTGGGGAGCCTGATTTTCCTTTTTGTTTGTCATGGGCCAATGAGACATGGACAAGGAAATGGGACGGTCAGGAATCGGATATTCTCATTGCACAAAACTATGGGGATCGACATGATTGGGAAGAGCATTTTGACTACCTGCTCAAGGCATTCAAGGATAGACGATATATTCGAGTGGAAGGTAAGCCGTTATTTCTGATCTATAGGCCAGCCAGCATTCCTCAATGTGAGGAAATGATTCAGTTTTGGCGTGAATTGGCTTTGAAGCATGGCCTGAAAGGGATTCATTTTGTGCAGACCATTGGTGGATTCCCTACATTTAATCGTCAGATCTTTGACGCGAGTATGGAATTTGAACCGCATTATACGTTTGCACATGGACATATGAATGGAATCTGGATCGAAATGAACATTAAGGGGCAGAGACATATCGCTGTGAATTATGACAAGGTATGGTCTTCCATTCTCGAACGAACACCACACCGTAATGGGGAAATGGTCTATCCAGGTGCTTTTGTCAGTTGGGACAATACACCGCGGAGAGGCGTTGACGGTCAGAGTACGCTCGGGTCGACCCCAGAGAAGTTTGGGCTTTATCTGGCGAGACAGATGGAGAGAGCAAGGACAGTGTACAAGAGTGAATATCTCTTTGTTAACGCTTGGAATGAATGGGCGGAAGGTGCATACCTTGAACCGGATCAGAACTATGGTTACGCATATTTGAGAGAACTCAAGAAAGTAATTCAGCACGAACAACTAAATAGAAACAGGTTATAGAAGGGAGTTCCGAATGAGGAAGACTCCCTTTTAATTTGAGCTTATATGCACCATATTTACGATGTGCGAACCGTAGTTTGTCTGCGGAACTCCGTAGGCGTGAGTCCTGTGTGCTTTTTGAACTGTCTGGAAAAATAATATAAATCACTGAATCCGAGATTCTCGGCAATGGCTGTAATGGTGTTCGGGGTGCAGGTTAGCAGTTCCTTGGCTTTGTCGATTTTTTTGCCTGTAATGTAGAGGATTGGCGGAATGCCGATCTGCTGCTTGAAAAATCGAATGAAATAGTTCGGATGCATGTAGGCGATCTGGGCCAGATCCTGAACCGAAATATTCTCTTCGATGTTGGAGTCAATATAAGCCAGAATGGCAGACAGCTTCTCCATGACAGGCACGTTAATAAAGGAGATCTGATTAAGGTCAAGACCCATGATGTAATGAGACAGTAACTCGGTCAGTTTGCTCTTGGCCATCATATGGGCATAGACTTCATCGGACTTCGCATATGTAAGGATGCTGCTGAAAATCCCCTGAATCAACTCAGGTTGATCTATCGTACAGATGTGCGGGAACTTCAGGATTTGGAATAAATTAATTCCTCCCACCTTCGCACTAAAGTGACACCAGTATTTGAGAAAAGGACGATGGTTAATCACCGAGTAGGACTGTTGGATTCCCTCTGGCATTAAAATAAGTTGATTAGGCGCAGGGTAGTACTCTTCATTCCCAATCTTGAGCCAACCTTCACCTTCGCATATGAAGTAAAACTTGCTGTAATCGGGCGTGTAATCCAGATCCCGCCAATCGGTGTTGCACCGATTGTAATTGACCATGAATAAATCAACTTGCAGATTGGACAGGTAATTCGTAAGCAAAGTTTGGTGATTCATGATCCTCATCTCCATACAAGGTTATTATTGTCCATCTAAAAGTTAGTGTTCTACATGTCTATCCATGGGCCGTAGCACTACAATACAAGTGCAGACGATAACGGAAGGGATGAGAACATATCATGGACAAAAACGAATATTTGCAACAGATCGAAGCAACGATCGCCAATGGGAATTTCAAGGACAACTGGAGCTCGCTTACTGCTTTTCAAGTTCCCGAATGGTACCAGAAAGCGAAATTTGGCATTTTCATCCACTGGGGGTTATATTCCGTCCCAGCTTATGATAGCGAATGGTATTCGCGTAATATGTATATCCAGGGCTCCAAAGCATATGAACATCACCTCGCGGTGTATGGACCTCATAAGGACTTTGGATATAAGGACTTCATTCCGATGTTTCGTGCAGAGAAGTTCGATGCAGACGAATGGGCAATGCTATTCAAACAAGCCGGAGCCAGATATGTTATGCCCGTGGCTGAGCACCATGATGGTTTTCAGATGTACAAGAGCGCTATCTCTCACTATAACACATATGAAATGGGCCCCAAACGGGATCTTCTTGGTGAGATGAAGACTGCCTACGAGAAGCAAGGGCTGACCTTATGTGTATCGTCCCACCGTGCCGAGCATTGGTTCTTCATGTCTCACGGTATGGAATTCGATTCAGATATTAAGGAACCCTTGAAGCGTGGAGATTTCTATTGGCCTGCCATGCCGGAACCGGATCATCATGATCTGTATGGTTCACCTCCAACCGAGGAGTATCTGGAAGACTGGCTGATTCGCTGCTGTGAACTGGTGGATCAATATCAGCCGCGTGTCTTCTACTTCGATTGGTGGATTCAAACAGTTGCGTTCAAACCCTATCTTAAAAAATTCGCTGCCTATTATTATAACAAAGGCGAAGAATGGGGCATCCCTGTAGCCATCAATTATAAACATGAGGCCTATATGTTTGGCTCTGCTGTTCCGGATGTGGAGCGGGGACAATTCGCTGATCTCAAGCCTTATTTTTGGCAAACGGATACGGCTGTCGCTAAAAACTCATGGTGTTACACGGAAAACAACAACTACAAAACGGCCGAAGAGATCATCCGAGATCTCGTCGATATTGTAAGTAAAAATGGCAATCTGCTGCTAAACATAGGACCCAAAGCAGATGGCAGCATACCAGATGAAGACCGGGATATCTTGCTGAAGATTGGCAAATGGATGGAAGTGAATGGCGAAGCGATCTATGATACAACATTCTGGCGCACGTATGGCGAAGGTCCGACAAAGGTGAAGGAAGGGCAATTCACGGATGGGGATACCAAGGTTTTCACGAGTGAAGATATACGGTTTACGGTAAAAGAGAGCAATCTGTATGCCACGGTACTTGCATACCCGGATAACGGAGTGGTCCACATTAAATCCCTGAAGGATAACTCTCACCATTTTCAAGGAGTCATTCAGGACATTCAGGTACTTGGCTACGAGGAACAACCGGAATGGGAAAGAACAGCAGACGCACTGACGATCACCACAACCAATGTGAAGAGTATTGCGCCTGTCGTTTTCAAAATTAAACTGGATTAGATGTGAAAAGGAACCGGCAAAAGCGCCGGTTCTTTTTTGTTTGTAATTTCATAAGTGGACTATTATCTGAGGGGAGTGATAGTAATATAGGGTCTATTGGTCTATTTGAACCGTGTTTTATGGTTGAATTTGCGTGAATGCGAAAATTGCAATTAGGGGTACAAGCGACATGAGACACATAAAAGCATTAAATAGACTTATTTTCTATATTTTTCAATAAAAGTGCTTGTATATATCGAATAATGATTCTATACTATACCAATAAAATACAATTAAATTCCTAATTGACTAGTATATGTAATTTAAATGTTTTCCAACTCACTCGAACCACGATCGAAATTCTGATTCACTACTCCTTAGCAAGCGTTCTGCTAACGCTCCAGATCACCCTTCCACATGAATGCTTATAGACATTCACACTCGTTTGCATGACTCAAACACCCAAACCTTTCATTCTCAAGTCTTAACCTAAGTCGTTCAAAATCTCCTAAACTTCCAAGTGAAAAATCATAGACTGATCCAGCTATCTTTTCTGACTCATATTGTTCCCTAACCAGACCTGTAAAGGAGGTGAGGCTTTATGTGAAACCCAGGACGTCTATTTCGTTCGCAATAAAGGTTATTTTACCGTGTTATTCTGCAGAGAAGGGCATATGTACCAGACTAAATTACAAAACCGGGTAAAAGGAGTGGAAAAGTTTGATAAAGATTAATCGGTTACGCAAGCCCATCTCCATGGGGCTCTCGCTTCTCCTTGCATTTTCGATCATTCATCCGGTTTCAGCTGAAAACTCCACATCATCCAAATTGGATATGAAATCTGGACTTGCCAAAGTTACGGAGTCCAAAGTAAACGCCAAGTTGACCAAAGAATTCGAAGGTAGTGAATATGTTACCTATCTGGTGAAAATGAAGGAACAGGTGGATACAGCAGCAGTCTCCAAACAGGCCCTGGAAAAAGCGACCATCGCCAAACAAACGGCCTCAGCCACGAAGCTGTCCGTTCGTAATTCGGTCGTCAGTTCTCTGCGTGAAACGGCCTCACGTACACAATATACATTGGAAAGTTATCTGGAAAAGGAAGTTGACTTGGGTAAGGTCAAAGAATATAAAAGCTATTTTATCGTCAATTCACTGGCAGTAACGAGTACGAAAGAAGTCATGGAACAGATTGCACTGCTGCCTGAGGTAGAGAAGGTTCTACCGAATGAGACGCGATACTTACAGAAAGCGGAAGTGAGTAAAGAAGCGGCGAGCGCGCCAGCCAAGGATTCTGTCCAAACGCCAGCTAAAGATGCAGCAGTCGGTGTTAAAGATAAGGAACCTGTTGCCAAAGACAATCTAACAACCGAGAACGTGGAATGGAACCTTGATTACATCAATGCACCAGCTGTGTGGGATCGGGGCATCGACGGAACAGGTATTGTCGTAGCCAATCTGGACAGCGGTGTGGACTATACCCACCCGGCACTTCGCAGTAAATGGCGGGGATTGGATGCTTCGGGAAACATCGTTGATCCCGAATTGAGCTGGTATGATCCGCACAGTAATGCTGCCCTACCTGCGGACGAAGACGGACATGGTACTCACACAATGGGTACGATGGTTGGCTCCGAAGCAGATGGCACCAACCAGATCGGGGTTGCTCCCGGTGCAAAATGGATTGGTGTGCGGATATTCAATCCCGAAACAACCGATGCCATTATTCTGGATGGCGGACAGTGGTTGATTGCTCCGGTGGATGCGGAAGGCAATCTGCATCCTGAACTTGCACCGGATGTCGTCAACAACTCATGGGGCGGAGGCGCAGGACTGGATGAATGGTTCCGTCCTATGGTTCAAGCTTGGCGTGATGCGCAGATCTTTCCCGAGTTCTCCGCGGGTAATGTAAGACTGACGAATCCGGGTGGTCCCGGCTCTGTCGCAAATCCTGCCAATTACCCCGAAAGTTTCGCTACGGGAGCCACGGATATTAATGGTAATCTGGCTTCCTTCTCGCTGCTGGGTCCATCTCCGTATGGAGAGATTAAGCCTGAAGTATCTGCCCCAGGGGTAAACATCCGTTCAGCAGTTCCAGGCGGTGTATATGAGGGAGGCTGGAACGGTACTTCAATGGCAGGCCCGCATACGACTGCACTTGCTGCACTACTGCTTCAAGCCAACCATTCCTTGACTGTGGATCAGCTGGAGCAGATTATTATAGATACAGCGACGCCGAGAACGGACAGCCAGTATCCGACCTCCCCTAATAATGGGTACGGTCACGGCATTATTAATGCCCTCGATGCTGTGGGTTCGGTACTCGAAGGAATCGGCACAGTATCCGGCAGAGTGGTTACAGCCGGAGATGATCTGGAAGAGCCGGTACTGGCACATACCCCTATCAATTCTGCCTTTACAGGCATCGATATACCATTAACCGCTCATGTGACAGATAACGTCGCGGTAGTCTCGGTTGAGGCTTTTGCCAAAACGACAGGCACCAACCAATACGTTTATCTACCGATGAATCGGATTGCCGGAGATAACAAAGATGGGACGTATACAGCAACAATCCCTGCTTTTCTTATTGAACCGCAAGGTGTAGAGTATTATATCCGCGTGAACGATTACGGCAACAACGGATTCGAAAGTCAGGTATATAAAGTGGCTGTGTCCAATGGTGTTCAGCCAGGATATCTTCAGGATTTTGAAGAAGATCAGCTGGGCTTCACGACTGGTGGGACAGGAAGTACCTGGGTATGGGGAGCACCGACCAGTGGTCCTGGAAGTGCATACTCCGGTGACAAGGTGATTGCAACCAATCTGCAAGGGACTTATGTGGCGAATAGCAACGCATATCTGCTTGCGCCACCTATTGATCTAACCGAGAGTCCAGAAGGTGCGTTATTATCCTTCAAGCACTGGTATGACCTGGAAAATAACATCGACTTCGGCAAGGTATACATCGCTTCCGAGGATAGCGATTATGTGTTCGAAGAACGGTTAACCTTCACGGGTACAGGTGGCAATTGGAAGACGCAATATGTGGATCTTCGCGAATACGCGGGACAGCAGGTGTTCATCAAGTTCAATCTGACGAGCGATAATTCAGTGCAAAAGGCTGGCTGGTACATTGATGATTTCGCTGTAGAAGAACTGGATGAGATTGCTCCGGGCGCTCCTGCCGGATTGTCTGCGACCGCCGATATTCTGGGTAATGTAGCCTTGAGCTGGACTGGTCCGAGCGATGAGGATCTCGAATCCTATGTCGTATATCGCTCCACAACCACAGGTACAGGATATGAATCCATTGGAACTGCAACAGGAACAACGTTTACAGATACCGCTACGGTGACGGATTCGACCTATTACTATACCGTTGCTGCACTTGATTATAGTGGCAATGAAAGCGACAAATCGAACGAGGTCTCCATTACAGTAGAAGTGCCTCAGGATGTCTACATCGATCATTTCGATGGCAGTGATGATCATGGCTGGACTCATTCGGGGACCAAAGATGAATGGGAACGCGGTACTCCGGTAACGGGACCTGCCAGCGCCGTTTCTCCGCCGAATGTCTGGGCGACTGATCTCGACAATACGTACGAGAATGGCTCCAACTATTCACTCGTATCTCCAGTCATTGATTTGACCGATGTGTCCGAAGGAACGCTCACGTTTAATCATTGGTACGAGATTGAGAGTGGATACGATTACGGATATGTGGAAGTCACCAAGGATGGTGGGACCACATGGTCAGAACTGGGTAAATTTTCACACAGTACAAATGGCAAACAATGGACACCCGTATTTTATGACCTGGATGCACTTACCGGCAATGAAGTTCAATTCCGGTTCCGTCTGACCTCAGACAACAGTGTCGTGAAGACAGGTTGGTTCATTGATGATTTCCGTGTACTGGGAGTTGCTGTGGAGACAGTAACCGAGGACAGTGCGGTTGTTCTTAACAGTGACAAACCGAAACCGTCCTATGATAACCCTTGGTACAAAATTTCACGGACAGATAAAGCAGAATTTAACAAAACGAAGCAGCAGCAACCGGAAGTTGAAAAACCAGAAACAGGTTCTGTTAATCCGCAAAGCCTGCCAGCAAGTGCAACGGTAACCGTGCTCGAAACCGGTCGTTCGGTGAAGACGGATTCGGCTACGGGCAAGTATAGCTTCACACACGTAGCTGGTGATTACACGTTAAAAGCTGAGGCATATGGATACTATCCTCGAACTCAGCAGGTAACGATCACAGACGGCAGTGGGGCGAAAGTCAACTTTAATCTGGAGGCAATCCCGCATGGACAGATTGAAGGTGTAGTAACCGATGAGCGGACAGGCCAACCACTGGCTGATGCTTCTGTCCTCGTGGTGGAAGATGCCAAGGTAGGTGAAGTTCGCACAGGTTCAGATGGCAGCTTCGATATTCAGGTATTGGAAGGAAGCTACACTCTCTCCATCCGGGCTGCAGATTATTACAGTAAAACCGTCACTGTAACTGTACCTGGTAATGGAACGGCAGAGGCAAATGTTGCCTTGAAACCATTCATCGGTTTCCCTGGGGAAATTGCTTATGATGATGGAACAGCAGAGAATGCAAGAGCTTTTGTAGCTGCTGACAATGCCTGGGCGGTTCGAATGACACCAGAGCTGGAAACTGCACAGCTTACAGGCGCATCGTTCCGATTCTGGAACACCGAATGGCCTGTACCTGGAGGTACAGCGTTCCAATATGCCGTCTATGATGCATCGGGCGCTGGCGGAGCGCCGGGAAGACAGCTGGCTGGACCATTCGATGGTACTGCACTTCGTAACGATCAATGGACAACCGTTGAATTCCCGGAACCAGTGATTGTAACGGGTGATTTCTATATTGTGTATGTACAAAGCGTAGCCGGAACAAGCGCTCCGGGATTGGCTACCGATGAGAATGGTGTGAATGCAGGTCGAAGCTGGCAGCGTGTAGGTGGGGCTTGGAGCACTGCACCTGCAGAAGAAGGTAACTACATGGTTCGTGCAGTCGTGAGATATCCGGTGAATGCACCGGTAATTACAGCACCTGCGAACACGTATACGAATCAATCGACCTTTAACGTGTCGGGCACGTCTCCTGCATCCGGAGCTCAGATCAAGATCTACAACGGCAAGGATCTGGCTGGCACCACAACTGTAGCGAATGGAAAGTTCTCATACGGTGTGAAGCTCCGTTCAGGAATTAATGCGATTACTGCAGAGGCCGTGGTGGACGGGAAAACAACCGACCGTTCACTTCCAGTCGTCATCATTCTGGATCAGACCCAACCGCAGTTGACGATTCTCACGCCAGCTCAAGGGGATCGAATCAATGCAGAAGTTGTTCACGTAACGGGTAACGTCGTGGAACAATTCCTCGATAAGGTAACCGTTAACGGACAAACCGTACAAGTGGGCAAAGACAGAAGTTTCAGTCACCGCGTATTGGTCAATGAAGGCGAGAACACGATTACCATTACAGCAACCGATATCGCTGGCAACAAAACAACCGTAACCCGCACCGTCTACGTGGAAACGGCATTGCCAGAACTAACGAATATTACTCCGGCTGAAGATGTTCGAATCACATCAGGGGAGAGTGTTACCGTTTCATTTGATAGTAAACCTGGTCTGCAGGCATCTTTCCGAATTCAGTTACCGCTGAATCTGAATGACCAAGGGGCAGGAGAGATTCCATTAGTGGAGACCGAACCTGGCCGTTACACAGGCACATACACGACACCTTCATCCCTTGTTCTTGATGGCGGAGTTATTGTGATTCGTGCTCAGGATGCAGCCGGGAATAAAGTAGAGGCGGAAGCAGCTGGACGATTGTTCGTCAGTGCAGCACAAGAACAATCAGTTCCAGAACCAGATTCGAGCCCAGCCGAAACGGAATCTAGTGAATCTAGTCCACCGTCTACTGAGGGTCTGCAACCATAATTATTCGAAGTGTGACACGGATGAGAACTGTGTTTTGAAGATTCAAGCAAGAAGCCGACAAGCCGAAGTATCAGGGCTTGTCGGCTTTTTGTTGTATCTCTTTTTGCATCTGGCGCCTAAGATTCGTTCAAGAAACTTGCATATACTGCATGGTCTGGAGCCCCAGGAGTAACGAAAATACGATAACAGGAGGAGTGAACTGTGGGAGTAGATCCATTACAACGATCCCAACCGTTACGAAGTAAATGGCTCAAAACCAAAATGCTGCTGAATAACTCGGCTATCCAACCGTTTATCCCCGACACGCAGCGATTTAGCCAATCCAACCTGAAATCCATGCTGGCCAAATATAGAATGGTATATATCAAACCCGAGATAGGCACCTTTGGAATGGGCGTGATTAAGGCTGAGATGCACAATCATCAACATTTTGCCTACCAGATCCATCAAAAGCGTCTGACCTTCAATAGCTTCGAGTCGTTCCATCGAAGTCTGACCCATGTGGTTAAGCATAAAAGCTATCTCATTCAGCGAGGTATTCATCTCCTTCAACATAACAACAGGCTCTTTGATATTCGGGTTATGGTCCAGTTGAATCCCCAACTGGAATGGGAAGCGACGGGTGTCATCGGCCGTCTGGGTCATCCGAAGAAAATCGTGACCAACTACCATAGTGGTGCTAAGCCAATGAGCATTCACACTTTACTGAAATCCCATGCTTCCGACAAACGAATCAATGAATTGATCCGGGAGATGAATCGCTTGGGTATCGACATAGCCCGACATATGAGGAAAAAATACACGCGTTTGAAGAGCATTGGGGTGGATATCGGGCTTGATCGAAGTCTAACGCCATGGATTATTGAGGTGAATGCCAAGCCAGATCCCTATATTTTCAATCAGTTAAAGGACAAGACGATGTATCGCAAGGTGATTCGATATTACCGTCAGGCTACGATGAAATGAAGTGATTAAAAGTAACTTATGCGACCTAAATGCCTCGAAAACGTATATATCCCTTAAGTCTATATCAGATGGATAGGGAGATGAATGATGAGAACACAAGTGAAAATATTTGAAAATGCAAGCGCTATTGAGTTGGAGAAAGAAATGAATGAATTTTTAAACGGGATTAATAGTGTGGATGTAGTGGATATCAAGTATTCTCAAGTAGTCGTTTCTAACGGTGGTTATGTTATAAATCATTTCTCGGCTATGGTTATTTACACCAAATAAATTTAATAATGAGCCTTTGAAAATAAAGCATCCATCGGGATGCTTTATTTATGTTCCACAGTAGAGAGGGTATTTCTTATGTTGGAAGTGAAGTACATACAAAATAATACCAAGCAAGTATTTCGGAAATTATGTCGTGATTTTATACATTAATTGTCGTGAGTTCCTATTAAAAATAGATTAAGTCTGTGATAACTTATAGATAAATGTCAGAATATTATATAGTATGGAGGTAAGACAACCGTGACCATTCGAATTGGAAAAATTAGCATGTGGCATGTTCATGCATGGGATTACATCAAGCAGGCACAGGAACATGAGGATACGGTCATCGCCGCCGTGTGGGATGAAGATGCCAAGCGGGGACAGGAAGCTGCTGAACGCTTAAACGTACCATACTATGCTTCACTCGAAGATATGCTGGCCAAGGATGACATCGATGCCGTTATTGTAGATGCGCCAACCCGCATCCATGAAGAGGTGATCACCGCTGCTGCAAAAGCAGGTAAACACATCTTTACAGAGAAGGTTATTGCGTCGACACAGGCGGAATCCAACAGAATCCTTGATGAGGTGAAGGCAAACAAGGTCAAAATGACAGTTTCCTTACCACGTCTGAATGCAGCATATACGTTAACGATTCAGGATGTGCTTAACCAGGGATTACTTGGTAAAGTGACTTATGTTAGAGCGCGTTTATCGCATGATGGAGCAATTTCCAACTGGTTACCTGAACACTTCTATGATCTGAAGGATTGTCAGGGCGGTGCGCTGATTGATCTGGGCTGCCATCCGATGTATCTGGCCAAACTGTTTCTGGGTCAGGAAGTAACAGCGGTTAATGCGAATTTCGGATATATTACAGGCAAAGAAGTGGAAGATAATGTAGTCGCAACCTTGTTTACGGATTCTGGAGCAGTCGGCGTTGTCGAAGCTGGTTTTGTGAACAACCATTCTCCGTTTACGATTGAGGTTCATGGTACGGAAGGTACGCTTCTATACGGGACACCTGAAGAAAAGCTATTGATTCGTACGAAAGCAGCACAGGGACAATATGATGACTGGACTGAACTTCCTTTGGCTGATCAAAGAGAAAGCGCATTCAATCAATGGGTCGCACATATACAAAATGATACGGATGCAACTGAAAATGTGCAGATCGCTATGGAACTGACCCGGTTGATGGAAGCTGCGAATCTCTCTGCGAAGGAAGGACGCAGAATCGCCCTGAATGAGTTGAAGGCTTAAGTTTTATTAAGGAGGTATGCAATCTTGAGCCTGTATCCTTATGAGAAAATGCTTGAACGGCAGGATCTCCTGGAGAGATTGGATATTTCAATGGTATGGGGACATTATGAGATTCGCGTGATGCGATTTCATCTGACTTCATTTCCAGCGGGCCGAGTTGTGGATTTCCATAATCATGCGGAGTTCGAGTTCCATTTTATCCCGAGAGGTAAAGGCACAGTTATTCTAGATGATCAGACACATGCACTCTCGGAAGGGATGTTGTATTTGACTGGACCGGGTGTCGTTCATTATCAGGAGGCAGATGCCAAAGAGGATATGGATGAACTATGTCTTCATGTGGATATCGTTCACAAGCCAAGGGAGCATGTCGATCCCTGGGAAGCAGCAGAATCAGAGGAAACGATTGAAAAGCTGAGAACACTTCCGCTTACTCCGGTGAATGATTATCATCGGGCGATGCATTGCTTTTTGGAAGCCTATGAGGCATGTGATCAGAAATGGTTAGGTTATTACACGTCGATCAAGCAACTGGTCATCAGCATATTACTCAAAACCGTGCGAGCATACGACACCGGGGGGGATCGACCGGAAGCCCCTGTCCGGGATATGTCGGTGTATCGCTATGAGTATGCAGTGCAGTATATGGAGGCGAATCACCCTACAGGGGTCACACTGGAGCATGTAGCGGAGAAACTTCATATCAGCAGCAGACAATTGCAACGAATCTTCTATCAAGTACAGCCGGAGATGCCGTTCAGCCGCGTACTGGAGGATATTCGCCTGCGCGCCGTGTGCCGCAATCTGGAGGGAAGTAACGTATCCATCGAACAGATCGCTCTGGCTTCAGGCTTCAATAATGCCAACTATTTGCATGCTGTATTTCGCAAACGTCTGGGGATGACCCCGTCGGCTTTTCGTAAAATGAAACAACCAATACTTAAGTGAGGGTGAATATATATGAGTAAAGTATATCGTATCGGAATTATTGGCTGTGGTGGAATCGCGAATGGCAAACATCTGCCGAGTCTGAGTAAACTGGATAATGTTGAACTGGTGGCTTTCTGCGATATCGTTCAGGAACGTGCAGATGAAGCCAAGCAGAAATATGGCTCTACTGATGCTGAAGTCTACACGGATTATCAGGAATTGCTTAAGGATGCGTCTTTGGATATTGTGCATGTACTTACGCCGAATATTTCTCATGCCGAGATTTCCATTGCTGCCCTGGAAGCAGGCAAACATGTCATGTGTGAGAAGCCAATGGCAAAGACATCTGCTGAAGCACAGCTCATGCTGGAAGCGGCGGAGCGTACCGGCAAGAAACTGACGATTGGATACAACAACCGTTTCAGAGAAGACAGTCAGTATTTGAAGAAAGTGTGCGAAGCTGGTGAACTGGGTAATATTTATTTTGCCAAAGCACATGCGATTAGACGTAGAGCAGTACCGACTTGGGGTGTTTTCCTGGATGAGGAGAAGCAAGGTGGCGGTCCATTGATTGACATTGGTACGCACGCACTCGATCTGACGCTCTGGATGATGGATAACTATCAACCGAAGGTTGTGCTGGGTACGACCTATCATGAGCTTTCACAACGTGAAAATGCGGCCAATGCCTGGGGCCCGTGGGACCCGAAACAATTCTCGGTAGAGGACTCGGCCTTCGGCATGATTGTGATGGAGAATGGGGCAACGATTATGCTTGAATCCAGCTGGGCACTGAACTCACTGGACGTGGATGAGGCCAAATGTAGCTTGAGCGGCAGCGAAGCGGGTGCGGATATGAAGAACGGACTGCGCATCAATGGCGAGAAATTCAGCCGTCTATATACCAACGAGATTGAACTGAGTGCTGGCGGAGTAGCTTTCTACGACGGTAAGAGCGAGAGCGCACCGGATGTCGAGATGAGAAAGTGGATTGAAGCGATTGAGAATGATCAAGAGCCGGTGGTCACACCGAAACAAGCGCTGGTTGTATCTCAAATCCTGGAAGCACTCTATGAATCTGCTCGCACAGGTAAAGCTGTGTACTTGAATAACGCTAGCGAAGCATAGAACAGAACAGAAAAAAAGGATAGATTAGATTGCATTGGATTACAGAACCCTTTGTCCTGTTATATGGGACATAGGGTTTTTGGTGTAATGGTTACTAGCTATTGGTCCATACCAGACTCTATTTCAGCACATATGATGAGAGAAAAATGAGCTGAAAAGAGGTTATATTTTGACTGAAAACAAAACGAATCACGGTGTTTCCATTGTTGTATGTACCAACCGGCCGCAATTTTTTGACAACATCCTGCAAAATTACAGTCGGCAGCGTTATAGAAGCAAAGAGCTGATCATTGTCCTGAATCATGACAATATGAATCTGGCATTATATCAAAATCGGGTTCGAAAACATGCCAATGTTCATGTATACCAAGTTCCGGAGAGCATTTCGCTAGGACAAAGTCTGAACGCCGGCATGACAAGGGCTCGCTGTTCGCTGATTGCGAAATTTGATGATGATGACTACTACTCGCCGTTTTATTTGACAGAACAGGTGAGAGAACTTAAACGGACCAAAAGTGATATTGTAGGCAAACATTCGTGTCTCGTCTATTTGGGCGCGTCCAAGACATTGTTGGTCAGATCTCCCGCAGAAAAGAATAAACCGGTTGAATTCGTACAAGGCGGTACCTTGCTGTTCAAAAGAGAGGTTTTGAAAAAAGTCCGCTTCACGGACCGTTCTATTGGGGAAGATGTAACCTTCCTGAGACAATGCAGGAAAAGAGGATTCAAAGCGTACGCGACCTCTCCATACAATTATGTCTATCACCGCAGACAGAACAAAAAAAGTCATACGTGGAGAGCGGATGATAGCTTTTATCTGGAGGGAAGCACGAAACTTGCAGTTACGGAGGATTTCAGACCCTATGCTAATAAGAAGTTATAGAGGAGTTTCAGAACAGCGATCGGAAGGTTGTTCTGTCATCGTAGTGAACGGTGTAAATCAACTAAGGAGGAGATGCTTCTGCCGAATGCAGATGCGTCTTTTTTTTGTCCAGTTTGCGCCAAGATGGTTCAATTTGGAGGTGATGAAAAAAGTTTTATGAATTTACTTGAAAAAAAGTATTGCATATAAGTTTAGTCGGAATTATATTAATGGTATAAGGTCTAGACCATATACAGATCGGAGTGTTTAGATGTCCAGTACGTTTTCATTTCGTTTTGAGAAAGTATCCACCAAAAAGGTTAGTGAATTCATAAGAGAACAACTGGAAGAGGCCATTATTCTGAAAGAATTAATGAGTGAAGAACAACTTCCGGCCGAGCGAGATTTGGCAGAGATTTTTAACGTAAGCCGCATTACCGTTCGCGAGGCACTCTCTTCACTGGAAGACAAAGGATTGATTGAAAAACGGGTGGGTGCCAAAGGTGGTACGTTTGTATTGCCTCTGACAGCCAATTCGCATAAGCGCACGAGAGAAGAAATTAAACGAGATTGGTCACAGATGCTGAAGGTGTTTGAATTTCGAACCATCATTGAGCCAGAGGGAGCTTTCCTGGCTGCTGAGCGGATCACCGCAGGCGAACTGGAACTGCTTGAAGGCTATATGGAACAAAGTATCGAGCCAGGGTGTACAAGGGAATGGTTCAGGGCGCTGGATGTGAAATTCCATCTGACCATCGCCAAAGCGTCTGGCAATCCGTATTGCGAGAGAGCCGTCAGACAGATCCGGACCAAAATTAATCCGGCGCTGGACTTGATGCCTTATGATGACCGGATACGTTCCGTCAATCACGGTGTACATATGGAGATTCTTGAAGCACTGAAAGCACATGACAGTATCAAGTCCCGGGAGACGATGAAAAGACATATCGAATTCTCGGCTGACGCGATCTATGCCCGTTTGGTTTCTGAATCGGAGGAAAATGAAGGGAATGACAGCGAATGAATCGTTCAGAACTAATACAGCTGGCTCAGCCACTGCAAGCTCAGTTAAGCGCTTGGCGCAGAGATTTACATCAGCATCCGGAGATCGGTTATGAGGAGCATCGCACATCCTCCATCGTAGCCGAGCATCTGGAAAGCCTGGGACTCGAAGTTACACGCAATGTCGGAAAGACCGGGGTTACAGGCCTGCTTCGCGGAGAGACAGATGGCCCAACCTTTGCCTTGCGCGCAGACATGGATGCCTTGCCAATTCAGGATCAGAAAGCGGTGGAATATCGCTCGCAAGTAGAAGGCAAAGCGCATTTGTGTGGACATGACGCTCACACCTCCATCCTGATGGGAGCAGCTCAGCTGCTCACTGGCCTTGGAAGACCGAAATCAGGCAATATCAAATTCATCTTCCAGCCAGCGGAAGAGGGGCTCGCAGGTGCAAGAGCCATGATCCAGGATGGTGTTCTGGAGAATCCGAAGGTCGATGCAATAGCGGGGTTACACATGGCACCTGGACAGGACACGGGAACCTTGGGCGTAAGTCAGGGCGTTGCGTTCGCATCAGCTGATCCCTTGATTATCAAGGTGCTCGGAAAGGGTGGCCACGCAGCTCGTCCGCATGAGGGCATTGATGCGATTGCGGTATCCGCTCAGGTCATCACCGCATTGCAAAATATCGTCAGTCGGATGGTGGATCCACTTGAACCCGCTGTAGTCACGATTGGCAAAATCACTGGAGGTTATATGGGAACAGCCATCGCCCCGGAAGTGGAGATGATCGGTACGGTTCGTACGCTCTCACCTGCCATTCGTGAACGGATGCCAGCGTTGATCGAGCAGGTTGTTAAAGGGGTCTGCGATTCTTTCGGAGCAGGATGCGAGGTCATCTACGGCGATGGTTACCCTGTTGTTGTGAATGATCTCGGCATGGTTGACCTGTTAACAGAGACTTGTGATCAGGTTAATGCACAGAAGGGATGGAGCTATATCAAACCCTCTACAGGGGGCGAGGACTTCGCGTTTTATTGTGAACAGATTCCGGGTGTGTTTTTCAGACTAGGATCTGGGAATGACGAGGAACGGACTCGCTATCCACTCCACCATCCCATGTTTGATCTCGATGAGACAGCGATGCCTTATGGTGTTGGTATGCTGTCCGCAGTAGCACTGGAGTTTTTGGCAAGGAATACAACTTCTGAGGGGGAGCAATCACAATGAAAAAAAGACAATGGACAGGCATGTGGATTACATTACTGGCAGTCGTAATGGTACTCAGCGCTTGCGGAGGAAAAACGACAAGCACGAATGATAATTCGGCATCCGAAGGAACAGGCAGTGGAAGCGCGAGTACAACATTGACCGTTGCCGCAGCTACAGATATCGAGAGTTTCGATCCGCACAACAACAACAATACCTCCAGTGAGGCAGTTCTGGTCAACGTTTTTGATTATCTGATCAAAAATGACAGTGATCAGAAGAAAGTTCCGGGTCTTGCGACTTCATGGGATCAGGTTGATGATACAACATGGAGATTCAAGCTGCGTGAAGGTGTGACCTTCCACAACGGCGATCCATTCACTTCAGCAGATGTAAAATACACGCTGGAGCGCGTAGCCAAAGATGAGACACTCAAGCAGTACAGCTATTTCAAAAATATCGTAGAAGTTAAAGCGGTGGATGAATATACCGTAGACGTCATCACGGATGGTCCAGATCCATTACTTCTGAATCGTTTGTCCAAAATGGGAGCAGGCATTCTGCCAGCAAAATATATTGCAGACAACGGGTTTGATGCTTTCCTAAAACAACCGGTAGGCACAGGTCCTTACAAGTTCAGTAAATGGACCAAAGATGATCGTGTGGAACTGGTGAAAAACGAGAACTACTTTGATGGTGAACCAAAATGGAATGAAGTAGTATTCCGCGTTATTCCTGAAGCATCTACACGTGTATCCGAATTGCTTGCTGGTGGTGTAGATGTTGCGTCTTCCATACCGTCGACTGACATTGCCCGGATCGAAGGCGAAGCAGACAAGAAGATTGTCAAAGCACCAATCCAGCGTGTGCTTCAGTTGATCTTCCGCCAGACAGAAGGCAGTATCACAGCTGATCCGAAAGTTCGCGAAGCAATTGACCTGGCTATCGACAAACAAGGCATTGTGGACAGCATTGCCGGCGGAGCGGGTATCGTAACCCGCACGTCTGTAACTCCGGGTAACTTCGGTGCTGATCCTTCGTTGTACAAAATGTCACTCTATGACCAGGAAAAAGCAAAACAGCTCCTGCAAGAAGCTGGCTATGCAGAAGGTGAAGCCGAGATGACCATCTCCGTTTCTGCACAATACAAAGAACAAGCTGAAGTTGTTGCAGCCATGCTGGAACAAGCCGGATTCAAAATCAACCTGGATGTCCTTGAAGCAAGTGCATTCAGTGAACGTTACAGCTCCAAATCATTCAAAGAAATTTTCATGATCGGTATCGGTAACTCCTTGTTCGATGCTTCGAATAACTACAATCGTTATATGTTGGAAGAAGCAAAAGGGGAGTCGGATTACAACAATCCTGAAGTAGAGAAACTGCTTCAATCTGCATTGGTGAACATGGACCCTGCGTCTCGTGAGAAAGAGTATCAGCAAGTACAGCAAATTTTCGCTGAAGAGCGTCCAGCCGTATATCTCTACCAAATGGAAGGTGTATACGGAACGAATGCTAAAGTGAACTTCGCGCCGCGCAGTGACGAGATGTTCTATGCTGACGAGATTACACCTGTTGCACAGTAACATCGGGTATAACACCGGTCATTGAAAAGATAGGCCGTGAACGGCAGGGACTGGATAACCATGTTCCTGCCGTTCTTTTTAATAAGGGAGGTGAACAAGGAATGGGCAAATACGTACTTAAGTCACTGCTGCAGATCATTCCGGTGCTGTTCATTGTTTCATTAATTGTGTTCATTTTGGTCCGAGTCACCGGTGATCCGGTTGCGCTAATGTTGCCAGAAACGGCTACCGCTGAAGATCGTGCTGTTTTGACACAGGCACTTGGTTTGGATCAGCCTTTATATACGCAATACGTGAAGTTTCTGGGCAGTGCGATACAGGGAGACTTTGGTCAATCTTTTCGCTACAATCAGCCTGCATTAGAGCTTGTACTGGAAAGGTTGCCTGCCAGCTTTGAACTGGCAGTAGCGGCTATGTTTTTTGCCGTACTAATGGCTGTTCCACTTGGCGTCATTTCAGCTGTCAAACGCAATACATTTACCGATCTCATTATTTCAGGAATATCCGTTATTGGTAAGGCGATGCCGAACTTCTGGATGGGGATTATGCTTATCCTCTTGTTCTCCGTCATGTTGGGTGTATTGCCGGTATCTGGTCGTGGAGGATTGTCACATCTGATCTTGCCGGCATTCACGCTTGGCGTCGGGCTGGCTGCGCAGATGACCCGGCTGATTCGTTCCAGCATGCTGGAGATTCTGAACCAGGACTATATTCGAACAGCCCGCAGTAAGGGGCTTGGCCGGATGGTTGTCATTGTAAAACATGCGTTTCGCAATGGACTGATTCCGGTTGTGACGATTATGAGTTTGCAGTTTACAAGTCTGATCGGGGGCACCTTGATTACGGAAACGGTATTCTCCTGGCCCGGACTGGGTCAATTGCTGGTCGTTGCAGTGAACACACATGATATGGCGATTGTACAGGCAGCGGTGTTTGTCATTGCCGTTATCGTTGTAGTAACCAATATCTTGACGGATGTAGCCTACAGGTTACTTGATCCGCGCATCAAATACGACTAGAAGGAGGTGCAATCATATGACAGGCAGCAATGAAATGCCAATTCCGGGTACAGAACAGGAACATGACAATGGGCGTGCACCAACGGGATTTCGTTATATCTGGCAACAACTGATCATCAGCAAGACCGGAATGTTTGGTGCTGTGCTTGTATTGTTGGTTGTGTTAATCGCCATAGGTGCACCTCTCCTGACGAGTCATGATCCGGCAGCGGTTAATCCGCTCAACCGTCTCAAACCTCCTGCATGGCTTGAGGGCGGAACGGCTGAATACTGGCTGGGAACAGATAATCTGGGCAGAGACATGTGGAGCCGAATTGTATATGGTGCCCGGGTTTCCTTAATTGTGGGTATGGGTGCGGTGATTGTGTCAGGAATAATTGGCGCGATTCTGGGGCTGGTATCCGGGTTCTACGGGAAATGGCTGGATGCCGTCATCATGCGCGTAGGTGATGCATTCATGGCGATTCCAACTATTCTGTTCATGCTTGTTGTAATGGCGATTGTTGGCCCAGGTATTACGACGCTGATCTTTGTGATCGGTGTGACGAACTGGGTTCCATTCACCCGTGTGGTGAGAAGTGAGGTTCTGAGTATCAAAGAGCGTGATTTTGTTCATGCGGCCAGATCGATTGGAGCCAAGAACGGAAGATTGATTCTGAAACACATTCTGCCCAATATCCTTTCATCTTTTATCGTAATCTGCGGTATGAATGTCGGCACGACGATTATTATGGAAGCTTCACTCAGCTTCTTGGGTCTGGGTATCAAACCACCCGATGTGTCCTGGGGAGGTATGCTCAGTGATGGCAGACAATACGTTGCAACAAGTTGGTGGGTCGCTACATTCCCGGGACTAGCCATTACATTTACCGTACTCGGTGTTATTTTCCTTGGAGATTGGCTACGTGATGTGCTTGATCCACGTACGGAGACAACCCATAAATAAACGGAGAAGGGAGCCATGAATATGAATCAAAGACCAATTATGCCGGAGGATCTGCGTCACTATCGTTGGATCAGTCAGCCAGTAATCAGTTCGAACGGACGAGTGGCTTATGTGGAACAGACCATAGATCAGGATAAAAACGAATATAACACACAGATTCGGGGAATCTCCCTCGATGGTGATGAAGATATTGCACTTTCCGATGGAACGAAGGATTCCTCGCCTGCGTGGTCTCCGGATGGAACACAGCTCACATTCATTCGCTCAGTGGATGGGGGTAAAGGACTATGGACGCTCGATTCGGATAAAAAAGAGCCTGTCATGCTGATATCTCCTGCACGTAAAATTTTGAGTTATATCTGGTCTCCGAATGGTAAGTACATTGCGTTCACCAGTAAAGTTCAACCCGAGGACCAACAGAAGAAGGCTGAAGTGCATCAAGAGTCTGCACCCCTGCTGAGAGGTAAGGTCTTCGAGCGGACAACGCCGAAGGCGGAAGGTTCCGGATGGTGGGATGGTCAGTACAGCCATTTGTTTGTATATGAGATCGAAAGCGGGAAGATCACGCAGGTGACCTCCGGGCTATGGAATATCAGTTCTCCGGCGTGGTCGCCAGATAGCCAGAACCTTTCCTTCATATCCAAGCAAGTGGAGGATGAGGAACTCGATGCGGATCTGCTGTACTTTACCGATGTATACAGCATTCGATTGGGAGAAAGTGACCTCTTCAAAGTGACGGATTCCAGCCTGGCGGTAAGCCAATTCTCCTATTCACCCGATGGACAACAGTTGATTCTGATCGCCAGTGATCGCAAGTACGGAAGTGGGAGTCACAACAGATTGTACGCAGTCCCCGTTCAACGAGGTATACCCAGGCCAATCGCACCCCAAGTAGATATGCAGCTTGGTAACGCGGCGCTTGGTGATATGAAGTCAGCAGGTGCTTCTCCTTCTCCACTCTCGGATAATAAGCATCCGGAACGTGGTGTATATGTACTTGGGACGAAGAACGGGAATGTGGATGTGTACCGTATTCAAGATAATGGAGAGTGTCAATCCATTACGAGCGATGGTGAGAAAGATGTGTATCAGTATACCTTAACACCCGATGGTACGTCGCTGGTTATCGCTGCCTTGACCGCTGAACATCCTGGAGAGTTATATCGCGTGGATATCGACAGTGGTGAAATGTTTAGACTCACCCGCCGAAATGACGAATTCATGGCCGAATTAGCCATAAATGTGCCTGTTCGTGTTGAGTTTACATCTTCAGATGGATGGCCGATTCAAGGTTGGTTAGCCACACCGGCAGTACGTGCATCCAATGGGAAGCTCCCACTGATTTTGCAGATTCATGGCGGACCTCATGCGATGTATACGGGAACATTCAGTCATGAAATGCAGACACTCGCTGCACAAGGGTACGCTGTGTTATGGGTCAATCCTCGCGGAAGTATGGGATACGGTCAGGAATTTGCCAGAGCATGCCGTGGTGACTTTGCCGGAGGAGATTACCGGGATCTGATGGAAACTGTTGATTATGCCCTGGCTACCTATGATTTCCTTGATGCATCACGTCTGGGTGTAGCAGGTGGCAGTTATGGAGGGGTCATGACAAACTGGATCGTGGCGCATACCCACCGTTTCAAGGCGGCTGTAACCCAGCGTTGCATCTCCAACTGGTTGTCCATGTATGGAACGAGCGATATCGGAATTTCCTATGTCGAGGGCGTTGTTGGGGGCAATCCGGCGGAAAATGCTGAATTCCTATGGTCCCGCTCACCTCTTGCCCATGCACATCACATTGAAACGCCACTTCTGATCATGCACGGAGAGCAGGATTATCGGACACCGATTGCGCAAGCGGAAGAATTATATACTACGCTAAAACGATACGGCAAAAAGACCAAACTGATTCGTTATCCGGGCTCCAACCACAGTTTGCTCAAAAGCGGTAAACCTTCACTCCGGATCGATAGCTTTGAACAGGTGAACGCCTGGTTCAATCAATATCTTGGGAATGAGGAGGGGGAGCAATGAGTCGAACTCAGCTGTCCATTCCTGTAGGCCTTCTTGTAGAGAATGTTCTGACAAGTGGAGCACCTGAAGAAGTAATTATTGAATGGTTACAACGTAGAGACTACGCCCAGTTGCAGTCCCTGGTTAAGGAATCCGCGATGGATTTTGATGAAAGACTACAGACAGCAGCTGATATCGGAGATGATTGGCGAGAGGCCATTTGTCACGGTTATGAGTTCAAGTTTTTGCATATTAACGGCTTGAAGAGATTGCTCGATTTCCGGTTTGACCGTAAGGTGGATCGGGATTATATTCAGGAGGATCTGTCACTGAGGCACATACATCTGACTGCACAGGAGATTGAATTGCTGCAATCGTTAATTGGCAGACAATGGATCGTGCAAGCAGAAGAAACAGCAGCAGTGGAAGAACACAGTAGAGAGGGCGAGTTATCCTCCCACATTCCCGTCCGTATTCAATTGAAGTTCCCTTAATATGACCAACAAAAGCCGCGATGATCGCGGTTTTTTTGCTATGTACAGGTAGAAATGTAGGTGAACAAATTCAAAAGTTGA
Organism: Paenibacillus sp. Negev47; assembly: GCF_058313655.1. Classification (NCBI taxonomy): domain Bacteria; kingdom Bacillati; phylum Bacillota; class Bacilli; order Caryophanales; family Paenibacillaceae; genus Paenibacillus; species Paenibacillus sp. Negev47. Next base: position 3,809,136 of record NZ_CM177754.1, on the reverse strand, counting down.
AATCGAACTGATAATGATTTATATTTATATTAAATGATATTACATTCTATCAAAATATGAAGATACAGAGGAGGACATGGAATGTCCATTCAAAATGTTCTGGGAAAAATTCAAATATCGGATGATGTGATCTCCAAAATTATCGGCAAGATCACGAATACCACCAGTGAGATTTCCTCCATGTCGACAGGACTTGTAGAAGGAATCACCAAAAAGTGGAGCGGGAAAAGTCTGCAAAATGGTATAGCTATCCGCAAGGTAGAATCCAGACTGGAGATTAACTTAAAGGTTGTCGTTCGTTATGGAACGAAAGTGCATGAGGTCTGCAGGGAATTGCAAAACAATGTGAGAGTGCATGTTGAACAGCTGACCGGCTTAACCATTGATACGGTGAACGTGATCGTTGAGGGCATTTCACTGAATCAACCTGATGCGAGGTTTTAGTTCAATTTCAGCTACCTATAGGAGTGACAGCGATGAATAAGATTTCCATTATAAAAGCCAGTCCACAATCAGTAGTCGGAGGGCAATTGAATCAGATGGCACTTGATTATATGGCCTTTTCGCTTGCAGGTACCAAAGATAAAGGCATCATAGAAAAAACGTTCAACACGTTATGGCGTTCAAATCAGAACCGATTCAGTCATCAATACGCTTATGAAGCCAAAATGGGTAGCCAAACGTTGGGCATGATTATGTGTTATCCGACCACTTTAATGAACAAACTTGCTTTGCCAACGTTCTCCAAGCTGTTTGAACTTCGTAAATGGAGCCTGATTAAGTATAATCTCCAACACTGGAAAGAGTTTTACTCCATGGTGACATTGAAAGAAGCAGAAAACGATGAGTACCATATCGGAACCTTGGCTACATTGCCCGAAAGCAGAGGACTTGGCGTGGGGACCCAGCTTATTCAATTTGCCGAGGAGCAAGCCGTAATACAGGGTCTGTCCAAAGCTTCGCTCACGGTTAAACAGGAAAATGCATTGGCTATTAAACTGTATGAACGTTTGGGATACCAGAGAGTAGGGGAAATCAATAAACCTGCGCTATCCCTGTACAGGATGTCCAAAAAACTGGTGTAATGTTGTCTAATACGAATAGATGAAGGAACTGGAAGGTCCATATACATAAGCCAACATCGGAACAGTTAAAAGTGTGGGCTGGAGGGACGCTTTATGCGTTCCTTTTTTGGTTTTCAGATTTTTCTCATAAAAAAAGGTACTTGACTTTCCTTTGTGTTTAAGCAGGTACTTGACAGGGGTGTGGTATAGTATAAAAAGTTCTTTAAATGAAGAAAGACGGATAAACAAACAAGATGGGGTGTAATCGGTGTTTCAATACAAGGATCAGGAATATGATGCAGTACATTTTGAGGGACGTGATCTGCGATACGGAGAACTCATAAGCTGTGTTTTCAAACAATGTACATTCATGAATGCTTCCATGGAAGAGATCGAGACAAGTAACTGCCGCTTTATCGAGTGTGACTTCAAAGGGGCTTCCATGAATGGTTCGATTCATACGGAATCGGCATTTGAAAACTGTACCTTCGGTGGTGCGAATCTCTTTGCTTCCAAATTCAGCTCTTGCAAGATGACAGGCTCAGACTTCTCAGGTGCGCAAATGGATGGCATTACCCTGAGTCAGGGCGATTGGTCTTATACGAATCTGAGACATACCCGATTAGGAAAACAGGATTTGAGAGGAATTCGTTTCTTTGAAGCCGACTTTACAGACACGGATTTCACCAAAGCGGATTTGAGAGACTGTGATCTTACCAGAGTCGTATTGAGCAGAGCTAAGCTGCAAGGGGCCGATCTAAGAGGGGCTAATCTGGAAGGAATTGATCTGAAATCACTGGATATCAAAGGCGTACGTTTGGATCGCGAACAAGCCGTTCTGTTTGTACGCTCGTATGGTGCGAAAGTAGATTGAGTTGAACATATGAAGCAAGAAGCCGCCTTTAAGGCGGTTTTTTTGACTTTAAAGCGTTCCTATTCAAGAAAATAGGCAGGAAAAAGAGATATAAACAAGAAGTAGTCAACATAAGTTTCAAATAAAAGGAGGCCATCATGACGGTCACATTAATTACTTTTGTTGCTATTATTGTCTTTGGGCTTATAACAGGCACGATCACTACGCTTATGGCATTTAAACTGCTACGTAACAATAAAGAGAAACATCACCTTCGCAAGAGCATTCTGATGGACGGAATTCCAGCAGAAGCAATCATTCATGATATTGTACAGACTTCATCCAGTATGGATGGAAGGCCAGGCGTGCGACTGGATTTGACGGTAACCCAAGTTGACGGCCGTACCTTTCCGACAATAATAGAGACTTATATCCCGATCACGCATATTCCCCACTTCCAGAAAGGGAATATCATTAACGTAAGATACATTGCGAAGGGGAATGAACGAAAAGTTGAGGTAGAGGATGCCTATATTATGTAAGGTGTACCCACTGCGGACAACTTCTGTGATCAGACGTATCAAAAAACCATTACCTGAGACAAATCAGGTAATGGTGTTTGAGTTATTTCAATTGAAAATGGGATCAAGCTGTTTAAGTTCATCGACTGTTAGTCGTTAGTCCTCTTCTTTTGACAAATTTCTAACGATCAGAAAAATAGAAAATATACCCAATAAAATAACAATTCCGTTGGTTATCGGAAACCACATGATCGTATATACCTCGCTTTGTTTCATGAAATGAATTTCATTATGTTTTAACGCTATGCTTTTTTGAGCGTTTCAGTTGCACGGCAACCCAGCTCATAATCAAAGCAGCAATGAACAGAAATGCGGTCACACCTGCAATGACGACAAAGAAGGATTGGTCAAAAGCAGCAAAGGCGGCATTTGTGAGTGATTCAGCAGACGCGGCAGGCAAGCTTTCGGCGGCGAGAAGCGCTTCATCCAGACTGTCCTTCACATTGGCTGGCACACGAATCCCCGCTGGAATCTTCATTGCCAGTGTGTAGAACAAGGTCGACATGCTGCCGATGATGGCAATACCGGATGCTCCGCCCAGTTCATAACCTACTTCCTCAATGGATGCAGCCATACCCGCTTTGTGGGGTGGTGCATAACTCATAATGGAATGGGAAGCAGCGGTCATTCCTGAACCAAGACCTGCACCAAGTAGTGCCAAACCGATAATCTGCCCGGTAAACCCAGCATTGAAATACATCAGGTACGTCCCCATGCCAAGGGCGGCGAACATGAGAGAGAAGCTTTTGATATATACAACATCCACACGGTGCATGATAGCCCCCGTAACAGGTCCGGCAATGAGTGCTGCAACAGGTATGGATACGGTGAATAGTCCAGCCTGAAGCGGTGACATGCCTTCCACAAGCTGAAGTCGCTGAGTGACCATATATTGCACACCCATTTGTGCGAATAAGCCAACCAGTGCGGTAATAAAACCGGTGCTGAATCTTGGGATTTTGAACAAGGACAGATCCAGAAGCGGGTGGGTACTGTTATTCTGACGGCGAATAAAGATGATAAGGGACAGAACGCCAATCACAGCAGCAAGGATAGCGAGTGTGAGAGATCCTTCGCGTCTTGTGAATTCCTTGATGGAATAGATAATTCCGACCATGGCAATCATGATCTGAATGGAACTGGTGAAGTCCCACTTTTTCGACGCATCCCCTTGGTGATTAGGAATCATTTTCAGTGCGAATACAAACGCGAGAATAGCGATAGGCAGGTTAATCAGAAACACAGAGCCCCACCAGAAATGTTGAAGAAGCAGTCCGCCGACAATCGGTCCCAGTCCTGCACCACCTGATGCAATGGAACCCCATATGCCGATCGCCAGTGCGAGTTCTCGTTCATTCGTAAACGTAACTCTGATGATCGACAATGTCGCTGGCATCATCATGGATGCGCCTACAGCAAGAAGAATTCTGCTCATGACCAGCACAGCTGGCACAGGAGAAAAGGCGGCAGCAAGAGAAGCGGCAGAAAAGACGAGCAATCCAAGAGTAAATATTTTTTTATGACCAAGACGGTCTCCGAGTGTTCCCATTGCAGGAAGAAGACCTGCCATGACGAGGGAGTAACCGTTTAGAATCCATAATTTCTCCGAAGCTGATGCACCGAGATCATGGGTCAAGCTGGGTAGGGCTGTGTACAGGATGGTCATATCCATCACAATGAGTAATAATGCACTTGAGACAATAACAAGAATCATCCAACGTTTGAATTTTGACATGTTTCCCTCCGACGATATGAATAACTTACAATTCCAGACTAAACTATCGGGTAACCCTATAGTCAAACTTTTCTTTACACACTATAATGCAGTCATACTGACAGAACTTAGATTACATATGTACATGGAGGGCCTGAAGATGTCTGAAAATCACGCACAACACTTTACCACCAGTGAATTTGCCAAGATCTGCGGAGTGACCAAACATACCTTGTTTCACTATGACGAGATTGGGTTGTTGAAGCCGGACTTTATCAATGCCAAGGGTTACCGCTATTATGGTGTACAACAAACGTATGTGCTGGATGTCATACAAGTGCTGAAGAAGGCTGGAAGTTCACTGCAGGAGATTAAAGCCTTTATTCAAAATCAGAATACGCCCATGCTAATCGAGCTGTTTGAACAGAAATGGAAGGAACTTGAGCTGGAGCAACAACGAATCAAACGTATGCAGAAGCTGCTAAGTGGTGCCATTGAAATGACGAAACAAGCCACGGATGCTTCGCATGAAGGGCCCAAGATTGAACATTGTGAGCTGGAGTATTTTATTGCAGTTCAACTGGAGCAGGGCGATGGGGATAAGGAATTTTCCCGTAAGTTTACTGAATATAGGAGCCATTGTGATGAACAGATGATTGATTATGAGTTTCCGGTATGGACGATTTTACGTCAGGAGCGCTTTGAGGCAGGGGAATACTATCCGGATTACTTTTGCAACAAAATAAAAACTCCCATTTCAGGGGAAATGATATTGATTAAGCCTAGAGGAATGTATGCCGTCATGAATCATCGTGGGTCATACGAAAGCATGCCGAAGACGTATTCCATGATGAAAGAATATATAGAAAGAGAAGGTCTGCAAGTCTGTGGCAATGTGTATGCACTGGACCTGCTTAGTTATTTCGCGGAAAGTAATCCCGAAGAGTACATCATTAAGATTTACGCAGAGGTGTGTATGGCAGATAACGCAATGATTTAAAGGTGCGGGTGTAGAGCATGACAGTGAATTTTGCGCAAATATTGCAACAAGAATCATCGAACTATAAGCAACGGACTGAGATAAAAGATAACGATGCTAAGAGCCGCCGAATGGCGGCTTTTAAGTTTTATATTTACAGCATGTAAAAGGTGGTTTGTTACGTTCAGAATGCGATATCGTGAGAATGTATGCTATAATTTTATAATCTCACCCACTCATATGATGGATCATCAGATCAATTGTAGACTAATTCGCCAAGAGGTGTAATACCTATGAAAAAAGAAATGACAACAATCAAACAAACCAGGCTACATTCCATTCTGGACGAGGCGACCAAGTTGCTGATTGAAAAGCCGAATGCTTCCATGAATGAAATTGCAGAGTCTGCAAAAATCGGGATTGCGACTTTACATCGATATGTGGAAAGCCGCGAACAGCTCATGGTTTATCTGGGATTACGTGCAATCGAAGTGGTCAGTGAGACCATGAAAGAAATTCAACTGGATGAGGAGCACTGTGAAAAGTACATACCCGAGCTGATTGAAGCGCTTATTCCATTAGGCGACAAAATTTATTTTCTGGCTCATGACACCACCATTAACTATAATCCCGAGATTGAGGGAGCAGATCTGAAACTGAGAGAACCTGTATTGCATGCGGTTGGTCTGTTGCAACAAAAAGGTTATTTCCGCTCCGATCTCGATAAAATCTGGATTGTAGATGTCCTGTATTCCATCATGTTCCTGACGTGGCAGCAGGTTGTAAGTGGTCATATCGCGAGAAAAGCCGCCCCTGCGCTTGTTGTAGACACGTTTTATCATGGATTTAAGCAGCGATAGTTCACGGTTATTTCAACGAAAATCAATAGATTTCCACCAAGCAAACACCCCAAAAAGTCGACTGTATCGTTAGATACGCAGACTCTTTGAGGGTGTTTTTTTGCGTTCAAAATAGCGCGGTTCATGGCGAAAACCATAAATCATTTGCTTTTCTCACATATTCAAATATTAACAGAGTTCAGAATTTAAGATTTCAAGTTTACAAAAAATGATATAAATTTCTAGTAGATTCAAATCATTACCAAATAAAGACAAAAATTTCAACGAGGAGGCCGGACAGAACACCTGCAATTGTGCAGTTCGAATCAGCTAATGTACTCATTCCATCAACCCAATCAGGAGGGATTCCATGCTTTACACCATTATTGTACCAGTCAACCAGGATTATAACATTCTGAACCTGTTCACTGATTCGTTGCTCCGGACGGTAAGTCCATCCACTCAGATTATTTTCATCAACGATGGTTCCGGTTCAGCCGTTTTTCAACATCTGGATAAACTGAAGCAAGAAGTAAGAGAAGGTGTGACCATCGAGATTCTTCAGCATGATTTTCCACTCGGTTGCGCCGTGTCGATTAATAGCGCACTCAGTCTTGCCAAGGGAGAGTACATTTTCTTCCTGGATTCCGACACCATTCTTCAACCGAACTGGCAACCGATGATGAAAGAGACACTGGACAGCGATATTACGATTGGCATGATTGGAGGCGTTCTGTTGTATCCGCAAACAGGAGGCGTGCAGCACTGCGGTATTGCTTTTGCAGACACCATCGGCCGTCACCTGTTCCTGAACGCATCCCCTGATGATATCCCGAAAGAAACCTTCTCTGTTCAACTGGTGGTGTTCGCCATGTTCGGCATGAAGCGGGAGGTTTACGAGACCATCGGTAACCTCGATGAGAAGTTCTTTAACGGGTATGAGGATTTTGATTATCAGATGCGAGCACGGGCTGCGGGATACGATACGGTCATTAACCCGAATATTCAAGCCTATCACTGGGAACGCAGCAGCGGTATTCACCGCAATTTCAACCGCAAGAACAATCTGGCACGCTTCTGGAAAAAGTGGGGCGGTCAAATTGAGGCTGATGTGTGGCCTTTCGTTTTCGGTCATCTGAAAGAACAGCTGGAAAGCCAAGGGGAATATCAGCATCTGCCGATTGTCGGCATTGATCTTGCAGAGGTTCGCAGTGATGCCGATACGTTCTGGACCAAGCTGCATGAAGCCGAATTTGTAAATGTAGCGGAAGTACGTGACTATTCGAACCGCTTCAATTCTAACGGAGCCATCTGGCTGCCGCAGGTCCTGGGCAAGGAACTGATTCATAGTGAGAATAGATTGCTGTTCTTAGTGGACAATTTCGCCCGGTTGTTGGAGAACCGCTACTGGATTGAGATGAGACACGCTCATCGAGCCAAGGATCTGATCATAGACCTGTATGGCAATGTAATTACAATGGATCGCATATACGATGGATGCTGGCCTGGAACGAAAGTTCGGTAATTCACTCACAACGAAAGTAAACAGGGAGGTACTTAAGGTGAAAGAAAAAGAGAGCACGCTGGATCGTGCCGTACGATTTACCCGTAATCTGGAGTGGTTGGAACAAGTCGAAAAGGTAATTCCGAGCGGATGCAGCACTTTAGCCAAAGCACCTGAACGTTTATTCCCGGGGCATACCCCCGTGTGTTGTGCAGAGGCTTACAAGTCCCGATTTACAGATATCGACGGCAATGAATGGCTGGATTGCGAAATGGCCATGGGTACGGCACCATGGGGCCATGCCAGGCATGAAGTTCAACTCACCGTCATTCACCAGTTGAAAAAAGGGACAAGCTTTTCGGTTCCGGCCGACATCGAACTTGAATGCGCCGAGTTGATTCTGGAGCGGTTCGAGGGTCGCTATCCGTCACTGCGCTTCACCAAAAGTGGTGCCGATGCAGTGAGTGGGGCTGTACGTCTAGCCCGCGCTGCAAGTGGGAAAAGCAAGGTTATTGCGACAGCTTATCACGGGTGGCATGATTGGTCCGCCTATGGTTATTATGGCGGCCAGACGAAAGAACGTGGCATTCCAGTAGATATCGAGCGTTCAACGATCTGGGTGAACAAGCCCACAGCAGAGCGAATTAAGGCCCAGATAACCTCATCTCCCGAGGATATCGCATGTATAGTTCTATGTCCTAATGAGTGGAAAAAGGAAGCGCTGGGGGAAGTCGTAACCCTGTGCCGGTCCCTGGACATCATCATCATATTCGATGAGGTAACTTCCGGTATTCGGATGGGCAAGCAGGCTACAGCAGGAGAATATGACATCTGGCCTGATCTGCTTTGCATCTCGAAAGGCATGGCAAACGGTTTACCGCTCGCAGCGGTTATGGGACCTCAGCATCTGATGTCCTTGTCAGGACAGGTCAGATTCAGCAATGCCCATTCCAGTGAGACGACGGCTCTTGCGGCAGCCATTGCCTGTGAACGACTAATGAAGAATGCGAAAGTATGGCCGACTTGGCGTGTTCCGGCAACCCGGATCATGGATCGTCTGGAATCTGAACTTGTGTTACTCGGATTGACGGATCAATTGGAAGTGAAGGGAACGTATGCAAGCTTCTGCATTCAATCCTTGGCTGAAGATAACTTTCAAACGGACCCTTTCCGCGAGTTCATGGTGAAGAAGATGGCTCACTTCGGCATTTTCACCAAAGGCTACTTTATTTTTTCCGACGCACATACACGCGAAGAATTGCTGTGGGTCGAGGAAGCTCTGTTGCAGATCCTGTCCGACTGGAAAGAGATTCAGAAGCAGGACCATCTTCATTCGATGCAACTTTCGAAAACGTTTGAAGCTTAATCCATAAAATAGAAATCGACAATCGACTAGGAGGAATATTCAATGAAAGCACTCGTATATCAGGATCTCAAACAGGTGGCTTACCAGGATATTGATGAGCCAACCATTCAAAAACCTAATCAGGTAAAAATTAAAATCTATGGTTCAGGTATCTGCGGGACAGATCTGAATATTGTCAAAGGCAAAGTGCCTGCGAATAAAGGAACGATCATTGGTCATGAAGGTGTGGGCACCGTGGTTGAGATGGGCGACGAAGTTCGTGGTTTCAAGATCGGTGATCGGGTATTGGTTGATCCCACGCAATCTTGCGGTACCTGCTCTTATTGCCGCGAAGGTCTGTTCATCTACTGCGAGAATTTTGATGACTATCAAGTAGGCATGACCACGCACGGAACCTTCGCTGAGTATTTTGTTGGTGATGAGAAGTATATCTATGCCATCCCGGATTCCATGAGCTGGGAAACGGCCATGATGATCGAACCATTGGGGTGTGTTCTCCAGACATTCATGAAAGCAGGGACTAAGCCAAGTGACTCTGTACTTGTCCTCGGTTCTGGTGCAATCGGTTCCCTGTGTCAGCTTGTGAGCAAACGATTGGCAAGGCTTACCGTAGGCACGGAAGTCGATCCATACCGCAAAGAGTTCGCTTCAGAGATCGCGGATCATGTGTTCTATCCTCAGGAACTGACGCTCGATAAAGTATACGAGATCAATAATAACAAGAAGTTTGATATTGTGGTGGACGCGGTGGGTAACCAGCTTCATGTGGGATTTGAGATGATTGCCAAAGGCGGCAAAATCATTCCTATGGGGTATGACGACAGCTATGAGGTGACGTTCAAATCTACAGCCGTAATTAATGATGGTATTAGTATCATCGGTGCGGTAGCTAATCACTCGATGATCAGCACGGCACTGAAATTTGCCCAAAGTATTCCGGAACTGGAGCAGATGGTGACAGCCAAGGAACTGCTGAGTGATTATGAACAGGCATTCAATGGAACGATTGGTTATGACCTGCGTACCGGAGAGACTTTGCCCATGAATTCGGTAAAAACAGCTCTGATCCTATAAGCATGTAGACATTAGCGGGTTCGCCGCTGCGAGAAGTAGGACATCGCAGCGGTGAAAACCGCAGAAAGAAGGGATATCGATTGAAACTGCTTCAAGATTTGCCGAAGAATCCACGGTACTCCATTTTACTCGAACCGGTATGGGCCATTCCGGGCACGATCGTTCTCTTTTATGCTCCTTTATATATGAAGGAAGCCGGACTTTCGGATATTGAAATCGGTTTAATTAATTCGGTGAATCTTTATTTTGCCTTTATCTTTCAATTGTTTGCGGGTTCCATTACGAATAAGCTGGGGCGCAAACGAACAACGCTGATCTTTGATCTGCTTGCCTGGAGTGTTCCCATGTTCATCTGGGCCTTCTCTCAGAACTTCTGGCTGTTCCTAATCGCTTATTTACTGAACGCAACATCCAAGTTTGTAACGGTCGCCTTTAACTGTCTGATCATAGAGGATGTGGAGGAACACAAACGATCGAAGGTGTTTGCCATTCTCAACATGATCATTACAGGAGCCGGGGTATTAACCCCTATTGCCGGGGTAGTCATCGCTGATTATGGTATCGTACCTACACTCGCCAGCATTTACTTTGTCGGGGGCATCCTGATGACTGCCATGTTCTTCATTCGTAACCGATACACGGATGAGACCGAGGTCGGCAAGGAGCTTATGGGGTTGCATAGCAAAACCCGCGTCCTTCAAAGTTTGGGGTCAAGTCTGCGCCTGTTCGGCAAGTCATTCTACAAACGAAGACTTTTTCCGATCATTTTGATTACAGTATTGTCCAATCTGATCTTGCAGCTGAATTTCTTTCAGGTCATTTTCTTCAAGGAACAGTTGAAGTTTGATGACCGTGTCATTTCGTTTATTCCAGTTGTGACCGCAGTAACCGTTATGCTGCTCTATCTGGTGATCATTCCGCGACTGAAACGGCGTTCGGAAGAAAAGTATGTTGGTTTTTCCATCGTACTCAGTACGGCAGGAGCTATTCTATTTCTATTGATCCCTGTGGGGAATATCGCGATGTTGTTTCTCACGCTAATCGTACTCGCTGCGGGTAACTTCATTCTGCAGACATATCGGGATTCCCTGCTGATGAACCGATTGGGTACGCATGAGAAAGCCGATATGTTCTCGGCCGTGCAGACAGTCATGACGCTTACAGCCATTCCATCCGGTTACCTGACCGGCTTGCTCTACCATCACAATCCAACGCTGTTGTTCAGTGTCATTCTTGGTCTATACGTCGTGCTGATGGTCATTATGTTATTCCTGCCTGATCCCCAGAAGCACTCCCAAGTGCTGGAGCCTTACAAAAATATGTAGAAGAAGGGGTTTTCTGTATATGGAGCGAATATGTAGTACAGAAAAAACTAGATTATATTATAACTTGGGAGGCTGCTAAGGAAAATGACTAACGTAATGACATCAGAAGCACGGAAGCAATGGAGCTGGATGAACGAGCCTGAGACCTGGTCCTATACGGATCAGGGAGGTGTAATTGTGGAAGCACAGGCGGATACGGACTTTTTTCAAGATCCAGCAGGGAAGCACATTCGTGCAACTGCACCGTTTTTGTCCATGCCTGTGCCTGAAGACTTCGAAATCACAACCCAGTTAACGGTGGATATGAAAAATCAATATGATTCCGGTTGTCTGATGGTGATGGCTGATGATCGTAATTGGTGCAAAATTTGTTTCGAATATGATGGAAAAGTGCCTACCATCGTGTCCGTGGTGACACGTGATGGTTCATCTGATGATTGCAATTCAGTTGAAGTCTCTGTTCCTAATCCCTACCTGCGTATACGCAAAGTAGAGGACTGCATATCATTCTTTTATTCACCCGATGGGGATGAGTGGAAATTAATTCGATATTTCGGCATGCCGATACAGGGGGATATTCGAGCTGGATTAGTTGCACAGTCACCTACTGGAACGGGCTGTTCGTGTCACTTTTTATCTGTGAACGTCACCCATCCGGACTTGACCGCACGTTTCTAATCCGCTCCCCCGGCCAACCATTGGAGGGAGAATAGATTCATGGTAAAAGCATTTATATTTGATTTTGATGGACTCATTGTGGATACGGAGACGCCTTGGTACTATGCGTTTCGCGATATATATGAAGAGCACGGACTCGAACTGGGTCTGGAGCTGTGGTCGAAAAATGTCGGGACATCCTTTGAGGAGTTCCATCCGTTTCTATATCTGGAGCAGGCGCTCCAAAAAAAGATAGATCATGATCATATCAAACTGCTCTCTGAACAGAAATACGAAGCTTATTTGGGACAAGCTGCCATTCTTCCAGGGGTATATGAACTGCTTCAGACTGCCAGGGAAAAGGGGATTCAGCTTGCGGTTGCTTCCAGCTCCACCCGGGACTGGGTACATGGTTACTTGCAGAAATTAGGCATTTTCGACTATTTCACAGTCGTTCATACTTCTGAGGATGTGAAGCGAGTCAAACCTGATCCTGAACTGTACCTTCTTGCTCTCCAAAGTCTTGGAATCGAGGCTTCCGAAGCGATCGTGTTCGAAGACTCGCCTAACGGGCTGAAGGCAGCCAATGCGGCAGGTATTCGATGTATCATTGTGCCGAACGAGGTAACGCGAGGTCTGGAATTCGCCATGCATGAACTACGGTTATCCTCGCTGGCCGAGATCAATGTGGAGGTTCTTTAATCCAGGTATTGCTTGCGTAGCTCGATAGGGGAGATCCCTTCGTATTTTTTGAACACCGATCCAAAGTAACTGGCACTGTTGAAACCAACTGCTTTGGCTATTTCATGAGCCGTGGTGGCATCATTTTCAATGAGCATTTCCTTGGCTTTCAACAACCGATATCGCGTCAGATACTCCAGTGGAGTCATTTGAAATTCTTTTTTGAATATCCGATTGAGATGCTGCTCGGTAACGTCCATCTGCTCGGCCAACATGGGGAGAGAAATATCCTGATGATAATTCCGTTTGATAAAAGTAATGAGTTCATCCAATCTTAATCGGGCATCAGTACGTTCGTAAGCACTATAGCGTTCACCTTCAATGGTTAATCTGACCAAAAGCATGTACAGCAACGCAGATACGTGCCAGATCTGATCCTTGTGCCGGGACTGCAGCGCCAACGTAATTTCATGCAACAGGATATGAAGCATTCCATCCGGCTTGAAGGCGCGCAGCTCCCCGATCTGCAAGGAATGCAAGAAACGTGGCAATAAATAGCCATTGAAAGACAGACAATCAAATCGTAATGAATCACTCAGATTGTGGTAACGGTACGTTACCTCCGGGAACAAAATGAGAGCGGTCCCTTTTTTGATCGAAAACTCATGATTCTTTGCGGCGATTCGCCCTGTTCCTCCGATGCACTGTACAATGCTGTAATCCCGTGAATGGTCGCTCCAATTCATCAATTCATCAACGGTCAACTGGTTTTGCCCTGTAATCATGAGCGGCATATCGGTATCCAGCGGATTCCCCATGCTAGGTTTCGGCATCGTCGTGTTATTCCTCTTTTCGTTAAAGGATCATGTGCGTAAGTGGCGTGGTTACAGCGTTAAAAGAAACCTAGAAAGAATTATATTACATAAATGGAATTATTTTAATTGATTGACTATCAATAATAAAACGTTTTCAAAAAATGCTCCAACATTTATGTATGGGATGGATGAGTGTGAACCGTGGCCCGATCATTCTCTGTTAATGAATCCAAAGGTACGCCTGCCTTGCCAACTTCATGCGAAACGGTATACGCTATAACGAATGAGTGATTAAGGAAAGGAATGCAAAACATGAAGAAAGTCATCGTAGTCGGATCGGGTATTCTGGGGGCATCAACAGCCTATCAATTAGCCAAACGGGGCGCAGAGGTAATCATCATAGATCGAAAAGATATAGGGCAGGCGACGGATGCAGCTGCTGGGATCATCTGTCCGTGGCTGTCACAGCGACGCAATCAGGATTGGTATCAGCTTGCCAAGGCAGGTGCGCGGTTCTATCCTGGAATCATAGCGGAGCTTGAAGGTGAAGGAGAAACGGAAACCGGTTATGCTCAAGTAGGTGCGCTCAGTATTCATACGGATATGGACAAAATCAACAAGATGGAAGAACGGGCACACCTTCGAAAGGCAGATGCACCGGAGATCGGCGACATTACACCTCTGGATGAAAAAGAAACCCGTGAGCGATTTCCTCTACTCGATGAACGCTATCAATCGGTACATATCAGCGGTGCTGCACGTATAGACGGAAGAGCGCTACGTGATGCCTTGATCCGGTCTGCACAGCGAAATGGCGCTACCCTGATTCATGGAGATGCTACGCTTCAATTTGAAGCGGATCGGGTCATTGGTGTGAGTGTTAATGATCAAAGTTTCCTGGCAGATGAAGTCATTGTCTGCGCAGGTGCTTGGGCCAATTCATTGCTGAAACCGCTCGGCATCCACTTTAAAGTGCACTATCAAAAGGCACAAATTATGCATCTACATGTCACGGATGGGAAGGATACAGACCGTTGGCCAGTGATCATGCCACCTTCCGATCAATATCTGCTGGCCTTTGATCGACAGAAGATTGTGATTGGTGCAACTCATGAAAATGATGTGGAAGGTTATGATACAAGAGTAACTGCAGGGGGCATGCAGGAAGTTTTGAATAAAGGTCTGGAACTGGCACCAGGGTTAGCCAATAGCACATTCCAGGAAGTAAGAGTTGGATTCCGTCCGTTCACACCTGGCTTTCTGCCTGTAATGGGGGCTGTCCCAGGCTGGCAAGGTCTGATTACAGCCAATGGACTTGGGGCCTCTGGCTTAACCATGGGGCCTTTTATCGGGAGTCAACTGGCCAAATTGGCTCTTGGCATGGAGCTGGATATTGATATTGAGCCCTACCATATTGGCAAAGCAATGGATGAAATTGAAAGAGGTGAACCATGACATATTCACAACGTTTATCCGATGGAGCGAACTCGTCCGATATCGTATATCTGGAGCATCAGATTGGTACGACGAAAGAAGAATTGCGAATAGCTCTGGAGAAACAAGAAAAATACGAACGCGAATTGGCGCATCTCAAGTCATCATCAGTTGGAAATGCAACGAAAGATGACTTGGATGAGCAAGCCTTAATGGAAAAGTCGAGCCAAACGCAGAACTTGATTGAAACCCTGTCTGCACAGCTGCTGCAACTACAGGAAGCATTGGCGAAACTTGGCGATTGATTGGTTCATATCGCCTATCTCTCTGAACCGATGATAGAAAATAAATATACGATACGTATAAAAGAAAACCCCTTTTAAATAAGGGGTTTTTCTGATTTGGTTCAAATGAATTATATCAATAAATGAACGAGTGGTATAAAATGGAATCAGGTGCTGAACTGTCAATTCAGGTACCAAGTAACCAATCACAAAACGATGCTGAGAGGTGGATTCCAAATGTACAAAGAAGTGATACGCGTTGAGGACATTACAGGCTTCCAGTCCAGATCTGAAGAGTTTTTTCCACTTCACTGGTTTCGAAAAATGTTGTCCGAGCATCCTGTGTACTATCACGAAGATACAGACACCTGGAATGTGTTCAGATACGATGATGTGAAGCAGGTCCTGAGCAATCATGAATATTTTTCAGCCGAAGGAACTCGGACAACCATTGCGGTTGGAGCGAAGAACAACGAAGGTACACCTCCGGACAAATTAAACATCTCAAGTATCGATCCTCCCCGTCATCAAAAAAGTCGTTCATTGTTATCAGCTGCTTTTACACCACGTAGTCTGAAGAACTGGGAGCCACGAATTCGCAACATTGCAGAGCAACTGGTAGCAGATATTGAGCCGAATACGACCATTGATATTGTACAAGCATTAGCTGCTCCGCTGCCTTCCATGGTTATGGCAGATCTGCTCGGCATCCCTCTCACAGACAGCCATCGATTCAAGAACTGGGTAGATATTCTATTTCAGCCCACCAATCCCAAGACTGCTGAGGAGAGCGAACTGAAAAAGCAGACTGCAGCGCAAGAGTATTATCAATTCCTGTACCCCATTGTAGTTCATAAACGGACCCATCCTGGTGAGGATATCATTACGGATCTGTTGACCGTCGATGTGGAGGGTGAGAAGTTCACGGATGATGAAGTTGTTCGAACGACGATGCTGTTGCTCGGAGCCGGAATTGAGACAACCAGCCATATGGTTTCAAATACATTCTATTCATTCCTGTATGATGACCCCAGCTTGTATGATCAACTCAGACAGAATCCCGAGTTGGTTCCGCTCGCAGTCGAAGAAATGCTTCGTTATCGGTTCCACAATGCCAAGCGGCATCGGACAGTGAAGCAGGATAACCAATTGCTCGGAGTGGATTTGAAAAAAGGTGATGTTGTGATCTCCTGGATGAGTGCAGCCAATATGGACGAGCAGATGTTTGAAGACCCGTTTGAGTTAAACATTCATCGTCGTAATAACAAAAAACACCTTACCTTTGGCAATGGCCCACACTTTTGTCTGGGTGCCCCGTTGGCAAGAATGGAATTAAGCATTGCCTTGACGGCATTTGTGGAGAAGATTGCACGGATTGAACCAGTGGAGTCATTTGATCTGGAGAATAATCTGGCCACTTCAGCTCCGGGACAGTCGTTGACCCATCTGCCAGTGAAGATCATAGGGTAGAAGAGAGGTTCATACAGAGGATACAAACGAAAAGCGGCAGATCAGACGTATACGTCTAGATCTGCCGCTTTGGTATGCAAGTGTATAAGGCAGGATGAATTAATTCGAATTCATGGAAACTTTTTGTCTTACAACCTGTTTGAATTCTTCCTCTTTCGCTTGTTTGGTACGTTTGATAAAGAAGGAAAGAACCAAGCCCACGACAGCAATGCCGATGATAACAACATAAGCATCATTAATACCCTGGATCATAGATTCTGTAGCCAACTGCTTTTGACTGAGTCCATTGGCTGCACCCGTAGCTACCATATCCTGTACATGTGCTGTAGTACGGCTCGTCATGACACTCACGAGCAATGAAGTACCTACAGCGCCAGCAACTTGTCTGACGGTGTTGGAGATGGCTGTACCGTGTGCACCGAGTCTTGGTGGCAATTGGTTAAGACCCGCAGTTTGAATCGGCATCATGAGCAAAGCCATACCAATTCGGCGTCCGGTTGACATTAATACCAGGTAACCATAACTGGTTGAATCCGTTAAGTCGATGAAACCAATTGTTGTCACGATGGTGATCACCATTCCGATAACAGCGAGCCATTTCGCTCCAAATCGGTCAAACAATTTTCCGGCTACAGGCATCAGGAATCCCATGACAAGGGCACCCGGCAGTAGTAATAGTCCGGACTCCAGCGCAGTGTAACCACGTGCGTTCTGGAGATACAGGGGAAGCAGCATCATGTCAGCATACATGATCATTGTGATCGCGATACTAATGACCGTGGTCAGGGAGAACATGTTGTACTTGAAAGCCCGCAGATCAAGCAGGGGAGTCTCCGAAACGAGCTGACGCCATGTAAACAGGGCAAGGGAAACAATTCCTGCAGTAATACAGATAAGGACTTCTGCACTTGACCATCCCAGACTTCCTGCTCTGCTGAAGCCATACAGTAATGCGCCAAATCCGATCGTGGACAGCACCACACTGATCGTATCGAACTTCGTGTTGACCCGTTCGGATACATTCTTCAGGTATACAAACGCAAAGGCAATGACAATAAGAGTTAATGGAATCATGCCGTAGAACATCGTTTGCCAAGAGTAGTTCTCCAGGATATAACCAGCGAGGGTAGGCCCGATTGCAGGGGCGAAAATGATGGCAAAACCAACCATACCCATCGCTGATCCTCGTTTTTCAGGAGCAAACAAGGTCAAAATAACGTGCATCAGGAGTGGCATGATAATACCGGCACCTGCTGCCTGAATCATGCGTCCTGTCAGCAATGTACCGAAATTGGTAGCAAGAGCGGATACAATGGTACCGATCAGGAAAATAAACATCGAAGCCTGGAATAATTGCTTGGTTGAAAAGCGTTGCATGAAGTAGGCCGTGATGGGGATAAGCACCCCGTTCACCAGCATGTAACCTGTCGTTAACCATTGTGCTGTTGCGGCGGAGATGTTAAAATCACCCATCAGCTCCGGTGTAGCTACGCTCATGATCGTTTGATTCAACGTTGCAAGGAAGGCTCCCAAAATCATGATAAACAGGATGGGGCCTTTCTTTACGGATAATTCATCTTGTACTCTAGCCTGACTCAATCCTTTTCATCCTTTCAATCCACGCGTGACTAAATTTACAACGTGTTGTATAGTTTACATTGTATTTATTGAATTATATACATATTCGGGCAGATTACAATTTACGTTATGGATAGTTTTCGTTGTTTATTTTACAAAAAAAATGAATTTGTTGTGTAAATCAAAAATAAACGACTTATCATTCAAAATTGTAATGTTTAAAATTTAAAGGAGGATTACACGTGAAAGATGAGAAGAAATCGGCCGTGGACCCAAGGATTTTGCGAACACGTCAGTTAATCCGAGGTGCATTTGTAGAATTGCTACAGGAAATGGATATTGAAAAGTTATCAGTCAACAAAATTGCTGAACGAGCGACGATCAATCGGGTAACCTTCTATCTGCATTATCGGGATATTACAGATATGATGGAGAAGATGGCTGACGAGATGATCGAGCATATTGAACGGATCGTGGATGAATATGCCCCTCATTTTGAGAAACAAAGAACGGAAGAGGCTTGGCCTGTTTTGGTCAAGTTGCTGGAGCATTTTGCGGAGAACGCATCATTCTATCAGGTGGTCCTTGCTACGAAGCGCACACCGATCTTTACCGAACGGCTGCTGAAATTGTTGAGTACGCTGGTCAAAGCCAAGATTGATCGGGTGGAGATGGAGGATGAACTGGAAGAGTCCGGCATTCACAAAGAAATCGCAATATGGTACGGTTCTTCGGCCCTGATTGGGACCATTGTTGCCTGGCTGCGCAATGATATGCCTTATTCACCCCATTTCCTGGCTAAACAATTCTCGTTGATTCGCTCGTACTCCTATAATGACCTGATATAATTAGACTACAAATACTCAGACGGTAAACTGGGTTAGATGAATAGAAAAAGACAGCTCTATGCGACTATACATAACAGAGGAGGACTAATGTAATGAAATATTGCGCAGACCGTGTCTATGTACGATTTTGGAAGGTGGAAGATGCAGCATTACTTCTGGATTTACAGATTCGCAATCGTTCGGAAATTGAAAGAATCTCTGCAAGTAATCGGGAAGAGTCTTTCTACAGCTTAGAAGAACAAAGGTCACTCATTGAGAGCTGGGACAAGAAAAGAGAAGACGGGAAACGATATTCCTTCGGCATTTTCCTGAATACAACGGATGAACTCGTCGGTGAGATTTCAGTATTCGAGATCGTACTGGATGCTGCTCCAAAATGGATCGTTGGTTATGTAACGGATATTCTGCATCAAGGCAAAGGGTATATGAGTGAAGCCCTGCAATGTGTGCTGGAATTTGCCAAACATGAAACTGAGATTACTCGAATTGAAGCTGGCGCTGTGCCAGATAATACAGGCTCCATCCGCGTTCTTCAAAAGGCAGGATTCAAGGAGAATGGCTCGCAATCCATTCCAATCCAGGGAACGTTGAAAGAACATACGATGTTTGCCGTAGATATACGATAAGCAGAGAGGACAGAAAAAACCTATGGCTACTATACTCGTTGCTGACGACGATGCGAACATTCGCGAACTCGTCTGTCTATTTCTCAAAAATGATGGATTCACCACTGTAGAAGCTGCGGACGGTAAGGAAGCTCTCACCGTGTATGGCGAAACTGCAGTTGATCTGGTTGTGCTAGACATTATGATGCCTGTGATGGACGGCTGGGCATTGTGCAAAGAACTCCGAAGAGCCAATCCCGACCTTCCGTTACTCATGCTGACGGCGAGAGGAGAGACTTGGGAGAAAGTGAAGGGCTTCGAACTGGGCACAGATGATTATTTGACAAAACCGTTTGATCCGTTGGAGCTTACCGCTCGTGTCCGAGCATTACTGAAACGATACAAGATTGGCTCCACACACACGATCCAGTTCGGTAATGTTATCCTGGATCGTCAGACGTATAAGGTGATGAGAGGCGCAGAGTCGCTTACGTTGCCACTTAAGGAGTTCGAATTACTGTATAAGCTTGCTGGAACACCCGGACAAGTCTACACACGTGAGCAGTTGATCGATCAGATATGGGGTATTGATTACGCCGGAGATGATCGAACGATAGACGTACATATTAAGCGCCTTCGTGAACGGTTCGCAACTACACCTGATTTTCGGATTGAAACAGTCCGTGGGCTAGGGTATCGACTTGAGGTCCATGAATGATTAGATCCTTATATATTCGTGTGGTCCTGACCTTTCTGGTGTCAGTCATCGCAGGCACGGTCATTTCATTTTTTGTGTCTACCTGGATATTTGAAGAAAAATTGAACGAGAACGCTCAAATTAACTTACGAAACTTTGGCCAAGACGTTTTGCAGATCTATAAGGCCCTGCCAGAGCGTGAGGCGGACTTGTACGTAAGTGGAATGAAGCAGCTCAGCTCCTATCATATTCGAATTTACGAAGCTTCAGGTGAGTTCAAGACTTATGGAAAACTTAACGGACATAAATCTGCTACAGTGACGAGCGAGCAACTAAAGAAAGTGTTAGATGGGGGCGTTGTTCAAGACTCAACGAATGGGATTGCTACAGGGTTCATAGGATTACCGTTGAAAACGGAGATGGAAACGAAAGCGATGTTTTTGGAGACACTCTCACCGCCTTCAACCTCTTTTGTGATTAAGTGGGGCTTAATCTTCGCAAGCTGTTCGTTGATTGCAGGAAGCTTGTTGATTCTGGTTGCTTCTATATATCTGGTGAGGCCGATCAAGAAATTGACCCAAGCGACCAAACGGATTGCAGCTGGAGATTTCAACGTCAAGCTGAACATTAAGCAAACGACTGAGATTGGTACGTTGGCCCGGAGCTTTGAAGAAATGATGCATGATCTGAAGCAGTTGGAGCAGATGCGCAGGGAATTCGTTACGAATGTGTCGCACGAGGTTCAGTCTCCGCTCACCTCGATATCCGGTTACGCTTCGGCACTGAAGCAAGTAAACCTCTCAGAACACGAGCGAAACCGTTACCTGGATATTATCATCTCCGAAGCAAAACGAATGTCCAAAATGAGCGATAGCCTGCTCAAGCTGAGCTTGCTTGAATCGCAGTCACAGCAACTGCGGCTGAGCTCCTTAAGCCTTGATGAACAGATCAGGCGGGTTATTGTCGCGCTTCAACCGCAATGGTCTGAACGCAACATTCATTTCGAACTTGATTTAGAGAACGTTAAGGTAACGGCTGATCACGACCAGTTAAATCAGGTATGGACGAACATCGTCGGAAATAGCATCAAGTTTTCCAAGGATGGCGGCATGATTAAAGTCAGTATCGAAGAGGATATTAAAACTGTGACTGTTCGAATATCCGACACGGGTATTGGTATTCCCCTTGAAGACCAGAAGCGGATATTCGAGCGCTTTTTCAAGGCAGATCGTTCACACAGTCGTAAATATGACGGGAGCGGTATGGGGCTAGCAATCGTTAAACAGATCGTATCTCTTCATCAAGGTGAAATCCGTGTGGAAAGCGAACCTGGTCAAGGCACGACCTTCAGTATCACGTTGCCAATCCATCCACCAACGGATAGTTAGTCTCACTGGATAGGCCAATGAATAGAATCTCCATCGGAGTATCTAAACCCAATTTTCATACCATGTGTAACATGCAAGCTTCCTTGTATGTTACACATGGTATTTTTTTTGCTTGTTCATATTCCGTTCATATTAAGGTCATTTGGAGGAGTACATCTTTGTTGATTAGGCTTGCATTAGCAGCATGTTAGGCCCAAAAAATGAGGATAGGAGCAGATGAATGTGAGTCAACGAGCAGATAAAGAAGTACAGAGTAAAGGCAAAACCAAGAAAGTGTTAAGCATTTTGTCTAAAGTACTATGCGCAATCCTCATAGTAATTCTACTTTTTGTAGCTATCGTATATAGCGTTAACCAAATCAGTACTCATTCGGAGCAAAAAAGAAAGGAGCCGTATGGTCAACATGTATTGGTAGACGGGAAAAATATGAATGTATACATTCAAGGCGAAGGTGAGGAAACGGTTGTACTTCTGCCTGGTTTTGGTACAGCGGCACCAGCGCTTGATTTTAAACCACTGATCTCAGAGCTATCTCCATACTATAAAGTCGTCGTCGTTGAACCCTTCGGTTACGGATTGAGCGATCAGATTGAAAAGGAGCGCAGTACAACAAATATCGTCAGTGAAATTCACGAAGCATTACAGAGTCTACATATTGATCGTTATATCTTAATGGGTCATTCCATATCGGGAATCTATAGCCTGGAATATGTGAACAAATATGCAGATGAAGTAAGTGCATTTGTCGGGCTGGATAGCAGTGTTCCAGCATTAAGCGAACAGAAGATCGATTCATCGGATACACGACCGATTAAATGGTTCCGCAACTTAGGTTTCGCCCGAATGCAACTGAAACTGAGTGCTGACCCATATGATGGACTGCCTTATGATGAGCAAACGAAAGAACAATTGAACATTCTGATCCGCAAAAATATGTATAATACGACTCAATTAAATGAGGCAGAAAGTATGTATTCCAACTTTAAAGCAGCTGAGCAGCTAACGTTCCCTGTAAATCTTCCTGTACTGTTCTTTGTTCAAAAGAATCATCCGGGAACGGATCAATGGATTCCCGAGCATGAGAAGCTAATAAAGGACTCCGCACATGGAGAAATGGTGTTGTTGGAAGCGAATCATTATTTATATCGTTCCCATTCCAAAGAAATCGCTGAAGACGTTAGAGCATTTATGATTCGTGATGAGAAAGAGGAATTAAAATATTCGGGTAAACAATCTCTAGCAACGATTCAAGCAGACGGATATGCCAGATGGTTTTCAGTGCCAGCAACGGTGAAAGGAAAAGTCATGACAGTGAAGATGCCTGCAAATGGCGGCTTTGCCGTATATGATCAAAAGGGTATTTGTATTAATCACACCGTTATCAGCGGTCAGAATGAGGTTGTTTTGCCGGAAAACGGCCGCGTTGTATTTGCAGGTGACGTTGATTCCACATTTGAAATTTCATTGAAAAGTAAAAATTAATTTTGTTCATGGAAAGATTAAATTTTATGAAGGAGTAAGAACAGTTACGAAAAAAAAGCCGCAAAAATGCGGCTTTTGTTGTGTTATGAAATAACGGACATACATGCTTATTTAGCCATTTGGAAAATTTAGGTTGACACCCCTTGGCATCGCGTATACAATCGTATACATGAATACGTTGTATACAAACGTATACGCGTAATGGAGGTGGCAAAGATGAGAGATCGTGATATGAATGAAACGGATCGAAGTGTGCGTTATGATGAGCATCCGAGACGTGATATGAGTGACAATGAGCAACGTGGTGAGCGTTCCAGACGCGGAAGAGGGCATGGCGAACATGAGGGAAAACGGGGCCGTGGTGCGCAAACATTCCGTCGCGGCCGAATTCTTGTATTTCTGGAGCAGATGCAGAATCGAAGAAAGACACTTGTCAGACAACTTGGACAGGAGGAGTACGAACATATTCGCCCGATGATCAGTGGGGAGTTAAAAGCCATTGATCAGGTCATCGACGAGTATATCCATCTTTTCGAGCTGCAAAATGAAGATGTAAACCCCAATAAGGATCTGGAGAGTGAGAGTGAACAAGTATGATTCGTCGGTTTTTTTCATATTATCGTCCGTATAAAAAACTGTTTTTAATTGATTTTGGATGTGCTGTACTCGCGGGATTATTGGAGCTGGCTTTCCCCCTTGCCGTGAGCAAATTCATTAATGAGTTGTTGCCAGGTCAGGATTGGCCTCTCATTATGCTCGCCTGTGTTGTGCTGTTATCCATCTATGCACTTAATACTGTATTGAACTATGTAGTTACATATTGGGGACATATGCTTGGCATTAATATTGAGACCAACATGCGTGAGAAGATGTTCGCTCACTTGCAGAAGTTGTCGTTCCGGTTCTTTGACAATCGCAAAACGGGTCATTTAATTGGTCATCTTACGAATGATCTGAATGATATCGGCGAGGTGGCTCACCATGGACCTGAAGATGTGTTCATTGCCGTGATGACTCTGATCGGATCGTTCTGGCTGATGGCTAACATTAATCTTGAGCTTGCGTTGCTTACCTTTATCATTATCCCAATTATGGCTTGGGTCATTATCGTGTTTGGTGGGCGGATGACGAAGACGTATCGGAGACTCTTCGGAGACGTCGGCAATTTCAATGCGCGCATAGAAGACAACGTTGGTGGCATGCGTGTTGTGCAATCGTTTGCCAACGAAGAACATGAGAAAGAACTTTTTGCCGTGGACAACGAGAATTTCCGTAAAACCAAATTGCTTGCTTACAAAACGATGGCGAAAAGTATATCGGTCAGTTATATGATGATGCGACTGGTTACGGTGTTTGTCATGATCAGCGGGGCCTGGTTTTATATCGATGGCAGAATCAATATGGGTGACTTTATGGCCTTCCTGCTCCTGTCCAATATCTTCTTCCGCCCGATCGAGAAAATCAATGCCGTCATTGAAAGTTATCCGAAGGGCATTGCTGGTTTCAAGCGTTATCTGGAGATCATTGATACAGAACCTGAAATTGCTGATAACAAAAACGCCGTTGAACTGAAAAGTGTGAAAGGTGACATTCGCTTCGAGAACGTCTCGTTCGGTTATGAATCCGGCCGGCGGATTCTGAGTGATATCAGCCTGTCCGTTCGACCAGGAGAAACAGTTGCTTTTGTTGGTCCATCGGGCGCAGGCAAGACGACCATCTGCAGCCTGCTGCCACGATTCTACGAGGTAGAAGAGGGAAGAATCACCGTAGATGGTGTCGACATTCGGGACGTTAAGCTTCAATCTTTGCGTAAGCATATCGGAATAGTTCAACAGGATGTGTTTTTGTTCTCGGGTACCATTAAGGAGAATATTGCCTATGGTGATCTGCGTGCAACGGACGAACAAATCTGGGATGCCGCCCGTCGTGCTTCATTGGAAGAATTAATCCTCACGTTGCCGGATGGGTTGGATACCATTATTGGGGAGCGTGGAGTCAAGCTATCCGGAGGGCAAAAGCAACGTTTATCGATCGCCCGTATGTTCTTGAAAAATCCACCCATTCTTATTCTGGATGAAGCAACCTCTGCCCTGGATACGGAAACGGAAGCACTGATCCAGCAATCACTCGCTGAATTGTCAGTTGGCAGAACGACACTCGTAATTGCTCACCGTTTGACGACCATCAAAAATGCAGATCGCATCATCGTAGTGAACAAAGATGGCATCGCTGAGCAGGGCAACCATGAAGAATTGGTCGCCGCTGGGGGAATATATAGCCGTCTTCATCAAGTGCAATATAGTCACTCTTAATTCATATAAATTGATCAAAAAATATTTTACACTAGCCACTCCGATGACAGAACAACCTTGCCGCGCAAATGCGTGGCTTTTTTGTACGGATTTAAAATGAGGCTAGGGAAAGATAATGTTGACAACGTCCACTAACCTGATTATTATAATGTTGACAATGTCCACTAAAAAGGAGGGTTTGACATCGACTCTCAGTACATAAATCCAGATATTCTGGCTGACATGCGACGTTTTAACCGTTTTTATACGAACATACTCGGTGTACTCGACAAGCATATTCTTGGTACAGGGTATTCGTTTGCTGAAGTACGGGTCATCATTGAGATTGGAATTCGGGGAGAAAGCATCGCGAACAATCTGGTAGATACACTGACCATTGATCGCAGTTACATGAGCCGAATCGTGAACAAGCTGTCCAAGGAAGGGCTGTTGGTGAAAGTGAATTCTGCGGCCGACAGCCGGGTCAGTCTGATTCGTTTGACTGCCAAGGGCGAGAAACTGTATGCGGAATTGAATGATCGATCCGATCAACAGATCCTGAAGCTGATGCAAGAATTGAATGAAGAAGAGATTCAAGAGGTATACACCTCCATGATGAACATACAAGAGAAGTTGAACAAGAAGTCAGGAGAGACAACACGATGATACGATTTGAATGTGACTATAACGAAGGTGCACATGAACGCATTTTACAAAGACTGATGGAAACCAACATGGAACAGACGAGCGGGTATGGCACGGATGGTCACTGCGAACGTGCGAGAATGCTTATTCGTCAGGCTTGTGACAACGAGCAGGCTGATGTTCATTTCCTGGTTGGCGGTACACAGACGAATACAACGGTGATTGCGTCTATTTTGCGTCCATATCAAGGTGTGATTGCTGCGACCTCAGGACACATTGCGGTTCATGAGACCGGGGCTATTGAAGCTACGGGTCATAAGGTGCTCACGGTTCCAAGCGAGGACGGAAAGATCACGGCTGAGCAGGTTAGAGCAGTCTACGATGCGCACATGAATGAGTCGTCACCGGAACACTGTGTTCAACCAGGAATGGTCTACATATCCCAACCAACGGAGAATGGAACGATGTACAGCAAGGCAGAACTGCAGGCATTGCATACAGTGAGCAGAATGTGTGGTCTGCCATTTTTCGTGGATGGAGCACGTCTTGGATACGCACTTGCTTCCCGAGATTGCGATATGACACTTGCTGACCTTGCGCGTTTGTGCGATGTATTTTACATCGGGGGAACCAAGATTGGCGCATTGATGGGGGAGGCGGTTGTCATTCTGAATGATGCCCTGAAACCAGATTTTCGTTATATGATCAAACAAAAAGGTGGTCTGCTTGCCAAAGGCAGATTGCTGGGAATCCAATTCGAAACGTTGTTCGAAGATAGTCTGTATCTCGATATTTCTCGCCATGCCGTGGATATGGCCTTGAGAATTCATGACTCACTCGAACAGCAGGGTGTACGCTTCCTGTACGAATCACCAACCAACCAGCAGTTTCCGATTCTGCCTGATCGTTTGCTTGAGAAATTAAGCAGCGGTTATACGTTCTCCTTCTGGGAAAAGGTTGACGATACGCACAGTGCGGTGCGTTTCTGTACCAGCTGGGCAACTCGGCAGGAGAATGTGGATGCTTTGACTCGCGATATCACTCAATTATTGCTTGAGGAAATTCAGGTTCCACAGCGTGTCGAAGCATTGGTATAATCTTGTACAAAAATTAAGGAAACGGTTCCGATTTCCTGTTCATATATAAGAGTATTTTGGATAAATTCAAAAAGCGATTATGCAAAATGCTGATACTAAAAAAAGGACAACCCGTTGCGTTGTCCTTTTTTTGGTTTGCCTTTTGTGAGGATGTCCATACTCATAACGCTCCTGTGCGAGCAATACTTCTTTCAACCCTTGAACAATCACACAAAATGAAGGTTAAAGTGGATTTGAGAGGATCAGGCAATCAATTAAGACAATTGATATACCGCTTGCTACCCATAACTTGGCATACTAAGAACATGTTAACAGAGCCAAGCAAAGAAGTTTATTCGAAAAGTTGGGTGAACAAAGTGATGAAGTGGATATCGAATCATGTGAGGCGAATCTTGATTGACAGGCTCGAATCACAGATCAAGTTGGAAGAGAATTCAGTACATCGAGATATATACTTCAAATGCTGGTTAGAGCTAGTTTCCGAAGAGGTCAAGACAACATCAGTTTACAGAACAAATTCAAGGAGAGTATGAAATATGGAATATGTGAAATTAGGATGTACCGTGAGGAAACCATGGAAGCTCTTCATGATGTAGCTGAGCGTCATGGATGGACGAAATTCATCTCCATGCAGAATCATTATAACCTGATGTATCGCGAAGAAGAGCGTGAAAGGCTGCCATTATGTCAGGAAGAAGGAGTCGGTGTTATTCCGTGGAGTCCTCTAAAGTCGCCATTCGGCGGCTTTTTTTTATAATGATCTGAAGAGTGAATTGACAGTTTTCTTGTATTAAAGTTATTATAGATATATTAGATCCTTAATTGAGGAGGAGATTATAATCTATGAATAACGGACATTCATCCCGTCAAACGAACGAATCGTGGAATAGTCATTCCACTCCATTTACAGCGTTACAGCGAACACCTATCTTATCATTGCTCCAGCCGTCTCATGGAGAACGGATTCTTGATGTAGGTTGCGGCAATGGTGATCTGACAGCACAAATTGCAGCTGCGGGAGCACTGCCAACAGGTATAGATTTTTCAGAGGAGACAATTAGGCAAGCGAGACAAAAATACCCGGATATGAATATTCAAGTAGCAAATGCTTGTCATTATCGGACAAAAGAACCGTTTGATGCTGTATTCTCTCATGCGGCTCTGCATTGGATACCGGATGCTTCAGCTGTAGTTCAATCGATACAGTTAGTGCTCAAGAAGGGCGGAAGGTTCGTGGCCGAGTTTGCCGGAAGTGGCAATACAGCTATATTGATTACGGCGGTACGGGAAGAACTGGATGCCCGTGGATACGAATGGGAAGGACGGAATCCGTGGTATCACCCGACCATTGGTGAATATGCGAGTCTGCTGGAGCAGAACGGATTCCGCATTAGTCTGGCTCAGCACGTTGACCAATTTACCCCGTTCAAGCCAGGTGTCAGAAAGTGGTTGAATAGCTTCGCTGAGTATTTATTCACGGGCATCTCGCTTGCAGAACAGGAAGTTATTATGGATACTGTTGAGAAGAAGGTACAGCCACAACTAATGCAGGATGGACAATGGTATCTGGACAGAAGTCGACTGCGAGTCGTAGCTATTAAGGAATAGGGGAATATGGGATGAAAATGGACAAACCCAAGATTCAGGAGCAGTTACTCGAACAAGAAACCATTGCATTTCTCGAATCCAAAGTCGAGTACAAACACAAATTGATTGAGAATATCACACTGGATCACCAGGAAGCGAGCAAGGTTTCATTTGAAAATGTTGTTTTTAGACATGTGACGATCTCGGAGTCTACACTGGAACAATTTGAATTCACAGATGTTCGGTTTGAACACTGCGACTTCTCCAATGTCAATCTCTCAAGTGCATTCATGCACCGGATCGAATGGCATAACTGCAAGTTTGTCGGAACGGATTTGTCCAATAGCCGATTGCAAAATGTCAGTTTCCTTCATGGCGTAGGAGACTACAGCAATTTCCGCTTTGCTCATCTCAAACAGGTCTCCTTCTCGGAATGTACCTTGATTGGTGCGGACTTCGCCTATCTGGCACTGCAAAAAATGGAGTTCAATCAATGTAATATCGACCAAGCTTCGATGACGGGGACCAAAATGAAGGATTTGGATCTTAGCGATTGCCAATTTGATTCCTTGATATTAACCATGGAAGACCTCAATGGTTGTGTGATTTCACCCCATCAAGCAGCAACATTTGTAGGATTAATGGGCATCATTATCAAATAAATGACATGAACGTATTCATGGGGTTGCCAAGATAGTAGAAGTGTGTATAATTGGAGACACATTAGAATAAAAACAGGTTTTCTAGGGTTCCGCGAGGCGCATGTGTCGGTCTGGTCCGAGAGAAAACCCGCAACCTGTTGGTTGTGCCACGGAGGGATAAAAGCCTGGGAGATGAACTGCGATATGCAGTTTGTTTCCCGGGCTTTTTTTATTTTTCCGCTAATGTACCCATACTGGGTGTAAAAAATGAATTAGAGAAGGGGTGTTACAGGTATGAATAAAACCTGGATGTCGGTTGTGATTGCTGCTTTGTTTGAAGTGGGTTGGGTCATTGGACTAAAACACGCCAGTGGCTTGCTGGAGTGGGGGCTTACTCTGATTGCAATTATCATTAGTTTCTCCTTGATGATTGCAGCTTCGCGGACACTGCCCGTGGGAACCGTGTATGCAGTATTCGTTGGCCTGGGTACCGCTGGCACGGTACTTGCTGAGATTATTTTGTTTAATGCGCCTGTCCAAGCCGGAAAAATGGTACTCATTGGTGTACTCTTACTCGGCGTAATCGGTCTTAAAATGCTGAGCAAAGAGAAGAATAAGGAGGTGCAGCTATAATGAACTGGGTATTTCTTATCTTGGCAGGGGTATTTGAGATGATTGGTGTGCTTATGATAAACAAGTTGCACAAAGACCGTAATCTAATTTCACTGGTTCTATTATTAGCTGGGTTTGGGTTGAGCTTTATGTTCCTATCTCTGGCGATGAAAACTCTTCCGATGGGAACAGCATATGCGGTGTGGACGGGAATAGGAGCCTCCGGCGGTGCTATTCTGGGCATGGTGTTTTACGGAGAACCTCGAAATGCCCTAAGAATTCTGTTTATCGCCATGGTGCTCGGATCGGCAGTAGGTCTTAAATTGGTCAGTTGAACAAGTGGAAATAAAAAGATAATGTACAGATTACGTTTTTAATGTTATCCTTATACGTTACGTGTGAAATAAAAGATACGTCTTATTGATAGATGTGCGTAAATGAAGGAGACAACATGACATTTAAGGACTTGAATATTATCCCCCCCATTTTGGAAGGGTTAAGCAAAGCAAACTATACTAATCCTACGCCTATACAGGAACAGGCAATTCCAGCTGTATTAGCAGGCAGAGATCTGCTGGGATGTGCACAGACAGGAACAGGCAAGACGGCAGCATTCTCGGTGCCGATCATTCAATTATTAAGCGAAAGGTCCAAAGGGCCAAAGTCCGCACGACATATTCGCTCATTGATTTTAACGCCGACAAGAGAGCTGGCTATTCAGATCGCGGATAACATCAAGGTATATAGCCGGTATACGGACATCCGTTGTACAGCTATCGTTGGTGGTGTTTCGCAAAAAGTGCAAGAGCGGGCGCTGAATCAAGGTGCAGATATTATTATTGCAACACCAGGCAGATTGAACGATCTGATCAATCAGAAGCGTATTGACCTGAAGATGGTTGAGATTCTCGTTCTGGATGAAGCAGACCGGATGTTGGACATGGGCTTCATTCATGATGTGAAAAGAATTATCGCCAAGATGCCGAACAAAAAGCAGACTCTGTTCTTCTCAGCTACGATGCCTCCTGAGATCACCAAAATGGTTAAAACCTTGTTGGTCGATCCAGTCAAAGTAGAAATCACGCCTGTATCTTCAACGGTAGAACGCATTGAGCAGTCTATATACTTGCTGGAAAATGGCAAGAAGCAGCATATGTTGAATCAGATTTTGGAAGATAAATCCATTGTAACCGCACTGGTGTTCACACGCACGAAGCGCGGCGCTGACCGGGTTACACGAGATTTGGCCAAAGTGAATGTTACAGCACAGGCCATTCATGGTAACAAGTCTCAGAACGAGCGACAACGGGCATTGAACAATTTCAAGAGCGGAGCAACACGTGTATTGGTTGCGACGGATATTGCAGCACGAGGAATTGATGTGGAGGAACTGACCCATGTTATTAACTTCAACCTGCCTAATATCCCTGAAACCTATGTTCACCGCATTGGTCGTACAGGCCGAGCAGGCAAAAGCGGGATGGCCATCTCGTTCTGCGAGAAGGATGAACTTCCGTTCCTGAAGGATATCGAGAAAGTAATCAAGAAGACGATTCCTGAAGTGAAAGGTCATCCGTATCCGATGACAGGTGTGCCTGTGTTTGATAAAACCAGCAAAGCACCAGGCAGTAAACCTTCGTTCAACAAATCGGCTACGGGCAAACCGGCGAAGTCCAAAGCGAATCCGGCACGTAAGCCCAAATCCGAATGGTTTGCCAAGAGTGGTAAATCAAACAGTAGTCGATCCAATGACAGCAGAACTAATAGCAGTAGAACAAGCAGCAGCAAATCCAGCAGTAGCCAATTTAATCGCAGCAGCAAAACAAGGAACGATCGAGCCAATTAAGTCCTTGATAAACCCAATGAAACCTTCTCCACGATGTGGAGGAGGTTTTATGATGTGCAGCGAGCTTATTTACATACGAACTTACATTCGGTATTATTATAACGTCCATTGGTGAAAGGGAGGTACGAACTTGAAGGATGCGATGATTAAATACAGTTTGAATAAGAATGGTGCGACGAAGGAGTACCCTTTTGGACCTGATCCTGTAGTCATTAAGGTTGGAGGGAAAATGTTCGCGTTACTTTTCGAAGACAAAGAAGAAAATGGTCTATTGAACTTGAAGTGTGATCCTATTATTGCAGAGAACTTGAGAGAGCAGCATGAAGCGGTTCGACCAGGATATCATATGAACAAAAAGCACTGGAATACCATTACGCTCGATGGTTCATTGTCGGAAGAGGATGTCACGGTCATGATCGATCACTCCTATGATGTGGTTGTCAAAACTCTACCGAAAAAAGTTCGGGAATCTCTGGCCGAATAAGAAGAAAGAACACAACTTTCTCTACACGTCATTCATCATGTCATTAACATTGAAAAGGTGGGTGAAAAGGCTAATGGTCTGCTTCTCTAACAGAATGAATATCCTATGAAAATGAAGACATATTTGAAGTCCATGTGGTTCCGTTACCTTGGCAATAAGCAAGATCGAACGGCCATCATCAACGTGGCATCCCTTATCATCAACGCTTTGATCGGTATAGGCAAGTTAATTCTGGGGATATATCTACTTTCCGGATGGTTTATTACGAATGCTGTATATTATCTGATTCTGTGTGTGGCGAAAGGCCAAGTGCTTCAACAATATAAAGTTGCCAAGAGGATGGAGTCTTCAGAAGAAAGATATACATTGGAGCTTACGGTATATAAGCGTGGAGGTCTGTTCCTGTGTTTACTGGGCGTGTCCTACTCACTGGTCTGCCTGCGAATGTATCTGATCGGCGATGCCTTCATATACGAGGGTATCATCGTGTATATCGTAGCTACAGTCGCTTTTACCAAGCTGGCTTTTGCCGTGTATGGCACCTGGGCTAACCGTCATCTCCATAACCCGATTATATCTACATTGAAAATGATTAACTTCACCGATGCGATGGTATCCATTGTTGTGACCCAAGCGACATTACTTACGATGCAAGCTTCACCTCTTGCATTAAAAACCAGTAGTTTGTTTGGCATGGGGTGCAGCGTTTTATTTTGTCTGATGGGGGTCTGGATGATGTTCCACAAGAAGAAGGAAAAAAGCGCGGATCCAAATCGATCTCCTGGCACTGAATGCTAACATTGAAGCATCAAGGACAGGGTAGGTAATTCTGGTCCACGTTTGAGCATGTTGATCAATACATATCGAATGAATTGCACATGACGGAACAGATGAGTGTTAAAGGAGAGATATCTATGGATCAACAACAACAAATGGCAATGGTACAACGCATGCGTGAAAATGTCGTCGGCACAGGTGCTGCCCTTCAACCGGGTTCCACGTATGCCGTCACGGTGGAAGAAGTCGTGATTCCTACGACAAAAGGCGATACGCGTGTGCTAGTGTATACACCGGATAAGAAACGTTCAACACCACTGCCGGTCTTCTTCAATATGCATGGAGGTGGTTTTATTTTGGGGCAAGCGGAGATGGATGATCCCTGGTGTCGCCTGATCGCTGATCGTGCTGATTGCGTGGTCATAAATATTGATTACAGCCTTGCACCAGAGCATAAATTTCCAACTGCTGTGCATGAATGCTACGACGTTGTACAGTGGGTCCACGCCAATCCGGAGTCTTTCTCGGTTAACCCGACTCTCTTCGCCATTGGAGGACATAGTGCAGGTGGTAATCTTGCTGCAGCAGTGTGCTTATTGAATCAGCAACGTGGAAGCGAGTTGCCGATTGTTCTGCAAGTTATTGATTATGCCGTGTTGGATGTGGCCACAGATCCGGCCGAGAAACCGAGTTTTGAAGAAGCCATTCCAGCCGATATCGCCAGAACATTCAACGCTATGTACCTTGAAACGCAGGAAGATGCCCATGACCCGTTAGCTTCACCTGTGCTCGCAAAATCATTACAGGAACTCCCGGAAGCACTGATCATTACCGCGGAAAAAGATTCACTTGCTCAAGAAGCAAGAACTTATGCGGCAAGGCTTGAAGCAAGCGGTGTGAAGGTGACGCTTAAGGAGTACGAGGGCGCCGCTCATGGATTTACGCATATTGGAGATCTTAAGATGGCAGAGGATGCCTGGTATCGGATGAGTGACAAGATCAGGGAAGCATTTTCCAAATAAACAAGATCAGAATGATGTAAGAAGTTATCTAACGAAGTACGTACAGGAAGTTATTTAAGAAGTTACCTAAGATCCTATCTTGAAGTCGCCTAATGGCGGCTTTTTTTGTTTATCTGGTTAGTTGTTTCAATCCGTTGGTGAAACCAAGCTTCTGAGCTTGCGGTTGTGATAATAAAATAGATTAGGACCGTTCTTAAGATTATAACGATATCGTTAAGGGTAAGAGTTGTTAATTAGCGGAAATAATGACCAATACCAGGAGGTTGTTAATGATATGAACCAAAGTAACAGTCCATCCGATATCGCGATTCTTGGCATGGGAACGGCTCTGCCTGCTCACGCCGTAGCACAGTCAGATATTGCGGAATTGATCGCTTCTTCTCTTCAGGGTCGACCAGATTTGGCACGTTTTGCTAAGCGAATATTCAAGTCCTGTGGTGTTGAAACACGATATACGGTGGAACCGAGCTATCTAGGTTCGCTGGAAGAATGCCATTATCTGCCTTCTGGTGATGGATCAGACATCCCGACAACCGAAGAACGAATGAATACATACAAGCGAGAGGCGCTTCCGCTTGGCATCGAGGCAGCTGAGAGAGCCCTGAAGGATTCAGGTGTGTCTCCTAAGAGCATCACGCATATCATCACGGTCAGCTGCACCGGTCAATACCTGCCAGGTCTGGATGTTATGCTCATCCGTCATTTGGGTTTGTCTGCCCGTGTGAATCGTTTGCCGCTGATCTTTCAGGGATGTGCCGCAGGCTTGAAAGCCATTCAGATGGCACGAGATGTCGTGCAGGGTGCTCCCGGATCACAGGTTCTTGTAGTCTGTGTGGAGTTGTGTACACTTCATTTTCAGCCTGTTCAAGATCGGGAAGCGCTGTTTGCAGCTTCATTCTTTGGAGATGCGGCTTCTTCTTGTGTGGTCGGTACGCCTGAACCTCAACAAACGGATTATCTGAGTCTCGGAACCGGTTATTCTGTACTTCTTCCGGATTCGACTGAAGACATGACCTGGGAGGTAGGGAACCTGGGGTATGATCTGTATCTGTCACCTCGTATTCCGAAGCTGCTCGGTGTTCATCTGGAAGAGGAACTACGTCTGTTACTGCAAAGTGACCAGCTTCCTGAACTATGGGCCATCCATCCAGGAGGACGGGGAATTGTGGATTCTGTGCAGGATGTGATGAAGCTGAGAGATGAGCAAACGAAGTACAGCAGGGATATCCTCAGAACGTTTGGTAACTTGTCATCCAATACGATCCTGTTTGTACTGAATGCGATGCGTGAGGACATGAAGGCACAGGATCAATCAACAACAGATGGTGTAGCTATGGCATTTGGCCCGGGACTCACCGCGGAGTTGATGAAATTTACCTATGTACCGTCATTATCTTCAGTGATCGAGGAGCCGGATCATGTCCTTCTTTAGAACGTTGTCTATACGGGCCCAGGAAGATGAACTGATGGACGACTTCTCTCTGGGTGGGGAGGAGCTGCGTGAAGCACTCAGACATCTGAGACGCCTTAACAAAATATTCGCTGCACCTGGCCCAACTCTGGCTGGTGTAGAGAAGTTATGGAACTCTGTCGGAAGACCAGATAAGTTGACCCTTCTGGATGTGGGGGCAGGTTCAGGAGATGTGAACCAGAAACTACTACAATGGGCAGATCGTCAGGGCGTTCAGCTGGAGATTACGCTAGTCGATCTGACGGAAGAGGCGTGTGAGGAAGCGAGGCAACTATTTCGTGACGAACCCCGAGTCCGGGTGCAACGTGCTGATCTTACAGAGCTGCCGGATGCTTCCGCAGATATCGTGACAGGTTCCCAATTTGTACATCATTTTGACGGAGATCAGTTGGTTGATATGGTTTCTCATATGCTACGAGCATCCAGCTACGGTGTCGTCATTAATGATATTCACCGTCATCCTGTATCCTATAAGGCGGTCTGGATTACAACA
Organism: Paenibacillus sp. Negev47; assembly: GCF_058313655.1. Lineage (NCBI taxonomy): Bacteria > Bacillati > Bacillota > Bacilli > Caryophanales > Paenibacillaceae > Paenibacillus > Paenibacillus sp. Negev47. The sequence goes on along the minus strand of NZ_CM177754.1, from coordinate 3,772,932 downwards.
CGCATGATCTCTCGTAATCGGTATATTCGTCATGATGGACCCCTTTCCGTCGCCAAAGGATTTACAGGAAGAGATTGGAAGGAACTTAAACAACGGCTAAATCATGATACGATGACTTATGAATGGAAGCCTTTATTCCGTTACTCTGTTGTTATCCCCACGAAAGGCAGGTGATCTTACGTGTCGAGATCAATAGATGTCATCATTGTCGGAGCTGGAATTGCCGGCAGTACCTGCGCAATCCAACTGGCAGGGCAAGGGCATCGGACCCTTTTGTTAGACCGGCAGGAGTTTCCGCGTCACAAAACCTGCGGTGAGTTCATGTCACCAGAAACCAAGGAGATGCTGGAGGTTCTGGATATACACCTTCTGGACCAAGCCAAGAAACCCAGCACCATGGATCATGCCAAAATCGTTATGCAGCAAGGCGGAGTGATTGAAGCACCGCTGCCAGGATTCGCTTATGGTATAAGCCGATATGAGTTGGACCAGATTTTGCATCAGAAGGCCTTGGACGCAGGAGCCGAGATTGTTACCAAAGCGACCATAACGAGCGTTGAACAGCTTGAGGATGCCAGTTATGAGGTTGAGGTGAAACAGGGAGACGAGCGGATTCAATATAAGGCAAAAGCCGTCATTGGTGCACATGGTACCAAAAAGCCGCGCGGGATGGCTTCCGACCCAGATCTGCGAGATCAAACCGTATATGTCGGCGTTAAATCCCACTTCAGCGGAATTGACATTCCCGCGCGGGTGGAGTTATATTTTTGCGAAGGTGGTTATGTGGGGATTTCCCCGATTGAAGACGGCACTGTGAATGTCGCCGCATTGTTGACGCTGGATACTGTGCAGGGAAGCGGCAAGTCTGTGAACGACATTTTGCAGGCGGCATCCCTGACGAACGTGAGCTTGGCAGCCCGGTTAGCGGAAGGTAATCCTGTAGAGGGAACACAGGTGTCGATTGCACCTCTGCATCTGTCCAATATTCCTGAGCCATGGTCTGAGTATCCGCACATTGGTGATGCGATGCTGATGATTCCTCCGCTGTGCGGAGATGGGATGTCCATTGCGCTACGCTCCTCGCTCCTATGCGCCCACTGGACTGACAAATATCTTCGGGGTGATATTGAGCATGCCGATTGGCAGAGTAATTATACGCTGGAAGCGAGCCGCGAATTCACCCAATTGCTCAGGCGGGCAAGAAGAATTCAGAAGCTGGCTTTTGCCAAAACCAATAAATTCTACCCTGGTCTGGCTCGAATGATCCCTGGTTTGGCTACTTATGTCGTGAAGGCTACACGGTTATCCGAGATGAATGCAGTGCGCTAAAAGACTGATATTTTGTCCAATACTTATGCGAAAGAGGTTGCTGACGGCGGCCTCTTTTTTTGGTATCTAATCATTAATTTTGTAGAGACAGTTTGGAAATTCGATAAATGCTCGTATAATAGAATCTAATGTAATGATAGAGAGTTAATTCAGATGAAATGTCGGGAGGCACTATTTAAGATGAACTATTCATTTTCCAATCGTATCGCAGCACTGCAACCATCCATTATTCGTGAGATCCTGAAGGCTTCTTCGGGTCAAAATGTCATTCCGTTCTCTGCGGGAAATCCCGCGCCAGAGACGTTCCCTATCGAGGCGATTCGTACGTTTACCCAAACCATTCTGGAACAGGACCCGATCACGGCTCTGCAATACGGAATTACGGAAGGTTATGTTCCTTTGCGGGAAGCATTGACTGAACATCTGAAGACAGGATTTGATACGGGGAAGGCATCCGATCAATTGTTCATCGTATCTGGAGCACAGCAGGGCATTGAACTTGCCTGTAAAGTGTTCTGTAATGAGGGTGACACGATTATCTGTGAGAGTCCAAGCTTCATCGGTTCCTTGAACTCCTTCCGGGCATCCGGTGCGAAGCTTGCGGGTGTTCCTATGGAGATGGACGGTATGGATATTGAGAAGCTGGAACAGGCGCTGCAAACGGAGCCCAATGTAAAACTGATCTACGTGATCCCAAGCTTCCAGAATCCGACCGGTGTGACGACGAGCCTGGCGAAACGTAAAGCCATATACGAGCTGGCGAAGAAGTATGGCGTTATGATTCTGGAAGATAACCCGTACGGAGAACTTCGATTCAATGGAGATGATGTGCCCACAATCAAGTCTATGGATGATGAAGGTTTGGTCATCTATGTTGGATCATTCTCCAAAATTCTGTCGGCAGGACTGCGCGTCGGTTTTGTACAAGCTCCTCATGAAGTCGTGGAGAAGATGGTTGTTGCCAAACAGGGAGAAGACGTACATACGGCCATGCTTCCACAGATTCTGGCATACAAGTTCATGACAGAGTATGACTACGCAGGGCATATCAACAGCATTCGTGAGGTATATCGGAGAAAAGCGACATTGATGATGGATAAGCTGCAAGAGCATATGGGTGAGTCCATTACTTATACCCAACCGGACGGGGGATTGTTCCTCTGGTGTGATCTGCCAGCGCATGTGCCAATGCTCGATTATGCCAAGACTGCAGCAGCCCAGGGGGTTGCAGTTGTACCGGGAAATGCTTTCCTGGTGAACGAGCAAGACCCATGCAATGCGATCAGACTTAATTTTTCAACGCCGTCAGACGAACAGATTGTGAAAGGTGTTGAGATTTTAGGTCGGGTCTTGAAAGGATATACCGTTTAAAATATTTCAATGCGATATATCTACGAAAAGCCGCCAATTGGCGGCTTTTTTTGGTCTTTTATCGTCCTTAATTATCAATGAGGGCACTTAATTCTGCCTGGAATACCTTTTGATTCTTCTGGTTGAATGTACTCAGTAGCACGGTAACAATCCCATTACCTTTACGTCTCGGAATCAGATTAATAACTTCTGCAATCACATGAAGTTCATCCTTAGGAAAGACAGGCTTCAGGAATTGAATGTTGTTCATGCCGGTTCCTGCGACAACATGCTCTCCATAGATCCCGACCTCAATCCATAACTTGAAGGAGATATTCATCGTCTGCATGCCAGAAGCAATCAAACTGCCGAAGCGGCCCTGCGTGGCCTTTGCTTCATCCAAATGCATGTACTGTGGATCATAGATTTTGGCAAAATCAATAATATCGCTCTTGGATAATGCCAAGGATTTTGTTTCGTAACGCTGACCTATTACATATTCACTGAATTTCATGAAGGCACCTCGGGTTCTCTAATATGTTTTTTCGCAGTCGACGCTCTGGAAAGAGACATGACTGGAATGACGTGATAAAATGCTAGTGAACGATCTCGTGTGTATTATTGTCATATTGAAATAAACGGATGAAACTGTCTTTGAGGAGTACGTGAAGAACGGTCCTGCATCTGAAATGAAGCGGCAGAGTACACAAACGATTGGTGTAATTGTCCATGACATGTCCAGTCCGTATTTCTCGGATTTGGTGAATGGAATACAGTCCATCGCGATGAGCCATGGATACGATATGATCGTGTGCAGTTCACTGGGTGGAGAGAAGTCGACAGCCCATCGTTACATTCGTGAAAGAAGAATAGATGGAGCTATTGTCATCGCTCAAAATATTGAAGATCAGTTGCTTATGGAGGCATCTGAAGCAGGATTTCCGATTGTCGTCATGGATCGGGATCTGGATGCTCAACATATTGTAAAGGTTTTGATGAGTGATACGCAAGGTGGGTACTTGGCCACCCGTTATCTGATTGATAAAGGACATCAGACGATTGCCTATATTAGTGGCCCGGTCCATTCGGAATGTAACCTGCAGCGATATCAAGGTTATCTCAATGCCATGGCAGAGGCAGGCATCGAAGAGAACCCGGAATGGATAATCGGTGGACAATACATGAAGCAAGATGGCTACCATGCAGCCAAGAAACTGCTAGAAGGAGAATTGCCATCCGCTGTATTTTTTGCAAATGATGAAATGGCCTTTGGCGGTTTGGAAGCCTTCAGAGAGCATGGGATTGCAGTACCTGAACAGTTATCCGTAATTGGTTTTGACAACATCCCGGCATCGCAGTATGTGCACCCACCTCTGACCACTTTTCGGCAACCGAAGACCGATGCAGGTCAGCTTGCGGGTCATGTTCTCTTCCAACTGTTAAATGGAGAGTCTGTTGAGACGTTATATACACTGGACATCCAATGCGTGGAACGTGATTCCGTTCGGCTCCTCAACCTGAGTTGAGGATTTTTTTTCGTTCAATAGAATTTTAAATACTCAAAAAAAGAAAGGAGTGTGGCGATTTATGCATAATAATAAAGACGAGAGATTCTTGCATAGGAAATAAATGGAGGGTGATTAGATGGGCGTACCCACGTTTCTGGAGACAGGCCATATGGAAGAAGGTTTTCCCATTCGGGTGATTCATACAGGTGATCAGTTTAATTATGCTGCACACTGGCATGATGAGGTTGAATTGGTTGTTGTTAGTGGAAAGAGCGCACGAATTGGCGTGAATGACCATGTCCGTGAGCTGGCGCAAGGGGATATGCTGCTGATCAAACCCGGAGATGTACACTGCTTTTTGCCAGGGACCGAACACTTAACCATTATCTTGTTCCGCCTCGAATTGTTAACAGGAAGCTTCACGACTGAAGCGGAAATTCAGGATCTCGGCGAACTTTTCAACAAAACAACCGTTATTCCGTCGAATGCAGGGAGTCGCAGCAACGTGGTTCAGTATATAGATACCATCATTGCCGAGAAAAAAAATCGAAAGCCGGGATATCGATGGTTAATGGTATCCCGGTTATATGATCTCATGGTTCTTTTGTTACGTACAAAGCCCCCAGTAACGGATCAACTAACGGCTTCAGGATGGCCTTGTACTTCGTCCAAAAAATTTGAATTCCTTGAATCGGTCTGCGAATATCTGGAGAATCATTATGCTGAACCGATCAAGCTGGAACAGGTGGCGGAACATATTAAATTCAGCAAGTTCCATGTCTGCAAGTTATTCAAAGAGATCAAAGGAGTGACACTGATGGAATATTTGAATCATTTTCGAATTATCAAATCCGAGTGGGCGTTATTATTCCGTCAGGATTCCATATTGGATATAGCCATCGGCCATGGGTTCAACAATGTGAACTCCTATAATCGACTTTTCAAAAAATATAATGACTGCACACCCTCCGAATTTCGCAAGAAGCACCGTACGAATATCACAAAATATGAAGGGTAATGCACAATATTTGTGGAGAAAGCCCTCTCCGAAATCAATATACTCTAATAAAATGTAAGCGTTTCCTTTTAGAAGGAGGGGGCCTATGAAGAAGTGGTTTAAGGTAACTATTGTGTTCGTTTGTGTAGCCATGTTGTTAACGGGTTGTCAGCTCAGTCCGTCCAATCCAACCATGCAGCAGGAAATTACTGTGTGGAGTTTTACGGATGAAGCAGAGTATGCCATCGAGAAATTCGAGCAGAAATATCCGGACATCAAAGTGAACTTTGTCAACATCCCCGGCAACTTCTATATCACCAAGCTTAAATCTGCGCTCCAGACGACCTCCAAAGCTCCGGATGTATTTATGATTGAAAATGCCAATATTCGAGAACTGATTGACGTTCCATATCTGGAGAATTTATCGGCTTTGCCGTATAACGCCAATGAACTTATTCAACAACAATATGCTTTTGTGCAGGCCAATGAGAAGGACAGTGAGGGGAATGTCAGAGCTATAGGTTATCAGGGAACACCAGGTGGCATCTATTATCGTCGGGATTTGGCGAAGAAATATCTGGGTACCGATGATCCTGAGAAGGTGGGTTCACAGATCGACACATGGGAGAAGATCTTCGAGATTGGTGAACAGGTACAGCAAAGTAGCGGGAATAAAGTACATGCATTGGCGAACTGGAATGCCATATCGAACTCATATGACGGTATACCCTGGGTGAAGGACGGCAAGCTCGTCATCGATCCAACCTATATGGAAGTGCTGGATCTTGTGCGTGAAGCACGTGAGCGACATGTACTTGCCGAGTATGAAGATGGAAGTGCCGGTTACGCTGCATCCATGCAAAAAGGAGAGGTCATGTTCTATCCAGGGGCAACCTGGGGCTTGCAATATACGTTCAAGGCGAACGCTCCGGATACAGAAGGAATGTGGGGCCTGGCCCCGGGACCGTCAGCCTTTAGTGCAGGTGGAACCTATATCGCGATGTACAGTAAGAGTGAGAAAAAGGATCTGGCCTGGAAGTTTATTGAGTTCTATAATTTTGACCACGAATTTCTGTCCGTGTTAGCAAAGGAGCAGGATTATTTTACTAGCAATATGGTTGTGAATGATGAACTTGCGCCATCGCTCTCATCACCTTATTTGGGAGGGCAGAAGCATTTTGAGTTTTTCTCAGAGGCCGCGAAGCGGGTTCCCGTATATGAGCGTACCAAATATGATGCAACGATTAACAATGATATCTACAAAAATGTACTTCAGTTGTATCTCAATCAGGACATTCAGACCAAAGATGAAGTAGTGAAACGGATAAAGCGGGATGTCACCTTGAGATTTCCGGAGCTGGAAGTGGAGTAGCTTAGAAGTAAGCGAACGGTTGGACACATCCGATGATAACTGGGGGGACAGAATATGTTTGCCAAAACGATTCGAAAGGACCATTACGGCTACTATTTCATTGCTCCGTTCTTTATTATTTTTACGATTTTTGGACTCTATCCCATTTTGTATTCACTCTATATTAGTTTCACCAACTTTGATGGAATCACGACACCTGACTTTGTAGGGATTGGTAACTATGTAGCCGTATTACAAGATCCGTTGTTCTACAAAACCTTGTTTAATACGTTATTCATCTGGGGAGTCTCCGTGGTTCCGCAGCTGACGATCTCACTGGTGTTAGCTTTTATCCTGAACGATAAGCTGCTCAAAGGGCGGGACTTTTTCAGAGCTGTATACTTTTTCCCCAATATCGTTACAGCTGCATCACTCGGGTTGCTTGTCAGCCTGATCTTTGACTGGCAGTCCGGGGGACTGAATCATTTTTTGATGCAGATAGGGATTATTCAAGATCCAATTAATTGGAAAAATGACCCGTGGTTTATGCGGTTGATTGTGTCCTCCATCTTGTTTTTCCAGTACTTCGGTTATTCCATGGTCATCTACCTTGCAGGTCTTCAGGGCATTGATCCGTCGTTGCTGGAAGCTGCCCAGATGGATGGTGCGAAAAAGAAGCATATTTTTATCCATATTATCGTGCCGATGCTCCGTCCAATTATTCTGTTTCAGATGATTACATCCATTATTGGTGGCATCCAGATTTTCGATCAGCCATTTACACTAACCAATGGCAATGGCGGTCCTGACCGAGCAGCCATGACCAGTATTATGTATCTCTATAATGTAGCATTTCAGAGCACACGTTTTGGTTACGGCGCTGCCATAGCATTTTGTCTGTTTATTATCATCATATTGTTGTCCGTTGCATCCTTCATCATGACCAAGCGGAAGAGCCGTTCATAGGGAGGGGAGTTCTTATGCAAACTGCAAAATCAGTCGAACAACCAAATGCGGCGATTCAGCAATATGCCAATACAAGGGGGCTGACGGCAGGCAAGATTATCATCTATCTGTTACTGATTGGTCTTGCCGTACTCTGCATAATTCCATTTTATCTGATGCTCATCTATTCAACACATAACAATGCAACGATTGCTTCAACGTTCACCTTTCTTCCCGGATCATTTTTAGTCGATAATTATATGAATATGGTATCGAAAATTAACATTTGGCGTGGTTTTGCCAACAGCATTTTCATTGCTGGAACATCGACCTTGCTATCTCTGTATATTGGTGCTTTGACGGCATATGGTTTTGCCAAATTTAAATTCAAAGGGCGGAACTGGTTGTTTCTGTTTCTGTTAGCGACCATGATGGTACCGGGTCAACTGGCCCTGATTGGCGTATATCGACTATTCAGTATGTTGGGGCTTCTGGACAGTTATGCCGCGGTTATTTTGCCTGCTGCAGCTAACGCCTTTAATGTATTCTTTATCAAGCAATTCATGGAGAGCAGCATCCCGGATGAGATTATTGAATCTGCGCGGGTGGACAGTGCTGGCGAGTTCCGGACGTTCAATCAGATTGTACTGCCCATTCTGGGGCCGGCGATCTCGGCCCTAGGTATATTCACGTTTATCGGATCGTGGAATAATTTTCTTACACCGCTCGTTCTGTTTTTCTCCCTGGATAAATACCCACTTCCGGTACTGGTTGCGCTAGTGCAAGGGTACTATGGGATGGATTATGGACTCTTGTATTTGGGTGTTGCGATCTCCATCTTGCCTATTATTATTGTATTCTCCGTGTTTTCCAAACAGATTATCGGAAGTGTTGCCCTGGGAGCAGTGAAAGGGTAATTGAATATGCACGGAAAGGGGAGGCGTCATGTCAAAGGAGTCCTTGTACCTGCTGCATGGTTTAGCATGCTGGCGACAGGAATTGGTAGCATTCTTCTCTTCCAGCCCTGTTTGCCTGGTCCCACCCAGATTGTAAAGCTTGTATTTGGAAGTGTGGATAAACTTATGAAATGAAAAAGATATAGAAGAAGGACCAAGTCTCTGACAACAGAGATTTGGTCCTTCTTCTACTTTAAGTAAGCTGCATCCACTCAAAGATGACTACTCTTTGATGACAGAGGCATTCACGGCATCTTCCATCTTTGTATTGTAGGAACGGAACAGACCCAGGCGCCAGAAGGCGGCTCCTTTAAGATCATAACGTTTGGCAAGACCCAGTTTATCATCAACGGAGGAGGGCGTTTCGCTGCTTAGACTGATACCGAGCAGCAATTTATTTTTCGGAACACCAGCTTGAAGAGCTAGCTGAATCGCCTGATCCACAAGGCTATTTGGTTCGGGTACCTGGGATTTGGTGCCAACCGGATTATACTGATAGGCCATAATGATCAGATCATCTGCGATAGATGCAAGTGTTTTGTAATCATATCCTTTATAAGCACTATTTAGCGGGGGTACCGCAAGAGATAAGGCAGTGTCCTGGGGCAAGGAACTCTTTAATTGCTTCACGTAAGCATTGAGCAGCTTCTGTTGTTCTACTGCATCCAGTTTAAAGCCCAGTCCTTCAAAATCCAGAACAACTCCACCAAAACCATGCTCTGCTAGCGCAGCAGTTATACCTTCAATCGATTTCTGCCGCAGGCTGCTATCACTCAACACTTTGGTCAGTTCGCCGTTTCCGTCCAACGCATACACCATGAGCTGTGGTTGGATCTGCTGATCCGCTGCGTCAGCAACGATGGACTGCGGCGTAATATCACCCGCAGCAGCAGGGAGACGGTACTCATCCCCCTGGAGCGTAAACTGACCTTCACGATCAATGCGGCTCCAGCCAAAGGCTACGGAATTCATGGAAGTAACAAGATCCTTTTCTTGAAAGGATTGCAATGCATAGAAGGCTCTCAGGTGCATCTCGCGTTGTGGTGAGACGAGGGAGACCGTTTTGGTTGCCTGATTCCAGCTTGCACTTACGCCAAATTGATTACTAAAAGAACTGAGTGGAATGAGCACGCGTCCTTCTCGCTGAACGGGTGCTGCAGCAAGTGTAACTTTTTTCCCATTAACGGTTGCTGTGGTGCTGCCAACTTGTAATAGTACCTCGGTAGTTTGTCCTTTCACCGTGTTCGTCGCTTTTACAGTCTGTGATTTGCTGTTCCAGATAATATCGATACCAAGAGCTTGTCCAACCGTTCGGAATGGAACATAAGTGACACCCTTATCAACTCGTGGAGCTGCATCAAACTTCAGGGGAACGTCATCCAAGTGCACTGAAATGGACGGGGCAGCATAGGCTCCACCAATATTGGGGGTGCTTCCAAGTATAGAGAGAGCAATTACAGTAACCGCAGCAATTTTTCCTGCTCGTTTAATAAGCATTGTTTGTTTCCTCCAACTCTGTACATAATAGTAGAATCATGTTTTAACAGAATCTAGTAATCTAGCATATGTAGCATAACAAAATTTTCATATAGTTCCAATATAAGAGTCGGAAGTCTAGTCATACATACCATATCGCTATTTAATAGAATCTGCTTCCGAGCGTTGTCATCGTATATACCTCCGATCCGTTCAGATAGAATAATATATTCATCGTTCAGACATGCGTATGAACGTTGGGTGCAGGGCTGGAAATATTAAAAACGAATCGACTGCCCAAGTGACTGGTTTCTTTAAGCCACACCACGCCACCCATTAATTCAGCGAGTTGTTTACAGATGGACAGACCCAGTCCTGCTCCTCCATACTTTCCTGAATCTCCATGAATTTGGGAATAGGATTTGAACAACAGATCTTGGCGATCCTGCGGGATGCCGATGCCCGTATCCCTTATCTCGTAGGATACATGTAGGGTGCCTGCTGGATCAGCAGATACCTGAGTAGAGATACAGACTTCTCCTTTTTCAGTGAATTTAAGCGCATTTCCAACGAGATTGATTAGAATCTGACGGACTTTATGCTGATCGCCTAAAAGCATCAGATGATCATTAATATTGTATTCAGCATATAGGTGAATTCCTTTTTTCTGTGCTTCGGAAGAGAACAATTGTAACACATGGTCAACTGTTTCAGTGACACTATATGGACTGATCTCCAAAGAAATCGCGCCGGCTTCCATCTTGGAATAATCGAGAATTTGATCCATCATAGATAGAAGGCTGGTGCCACTTTCTTCAATGACATTAACATACAATGATTGATCCTCATTTAGTGTTGTAGATTGCAAAAGGTTTGTCATGGCAAGAACACCATTCATTGGGGTTCGGATTTCGTGGCTGAGGATGGCAAGCAGATTTTTCTTCTCTTCTAGCATTTTCGCAGTAGTTTCTTCCGCACGTTTTAACTGCTGCAAGGTCGTTTCCATCTCTAGCAGACCCGTGAAAAAGGAAGACAAGGAGAGCAGCAAATCTATGTCCTTCTGTTGGTAGGCATAGAAATCCTGATCAAATGAGCAGAGGGAGCCATAAATTTCCCCATACTGATCATGTATGGGAACACCTACAAATGAACATCCACCTACGAATTCGGTTGCGTCCATATGTCTGGTTAATGGATGAGTTAGATTATTATTGATCACCAACGGGCCTTGGGTATGTTCGGTCACAAGGGCACAGTACGACTCGGCGTTGTCAACGACTAGCCCTTCACCTAATATTAGTTTTTCACGATTATATACATTGAGAACTTTGGTTGATAGATGGTCCAATTGGGCTATACAAAACGTATTTGCAGGAATTAGTCTGCTTGCCGTATCCATTACATTAGCAGCCGAATCATATAATTTTTGTGAGACAATGGATAGTACATCAATGAATTCTGTTTTCAACATATTGATTTGACGCCTCCTGATGTAGAGATTCGTTATGTACTTATATGTACCAGTATATATGAATTCCTAGAATAGGGCATACATGGTTTTGACAGTAGTTGAAGGACATGAGAAAATATGATGCTTGAAAATATTCAAACTAATACATGTTGGAGGCATAGCTATGAATCAGCGTTTTCGAATTACCCGATCCATGCAAGAAAACAATGCGGAGCAATCCATCTCTTTGGAAGAGTGCAAACTCTACTTTGCATCCAAACCCGATTTTACGTATTCAACAGTTCTTAACATTGTCGGAGCTGAGAGCACCATGTCCATTGATGGGGACTTTTTTATGTGGGACCTTGAAGGAACACAGATCGCTTTTCGTTTGTACATGGGAGATGTATATGTAGCTATTTCTAACGAAGCTATTGTACCCAAAATGATTGAAATTGCAACAGATCTGCACGCAGATATTGTTGAAGGATAACAGGAGTAGAGAACCAGACTTCGATAAAATATGATCAAGTTAGCCATAGTTTCCATGGATATTCCTGTAAAAAATGAGACAAAAGGTTCATTTATATTCCATATGTTAGCTTGTAATATATGGAATATAAATCATTTTACAGGAGAGTGAAACAAGTGAAAAAGACAAAATTATTACTTCTTGTATTCATGAGCATGATCCTTGCCTTATCGGTACCTGGAATAGGCTCAAGTTCAAAGGCTTCTGCAGCAACAGCACGTACACCCATTGTATTCGTTCATGGATTAACCGGTTCAGATAGTAATTTTACAGCGATTGAGAGTTATTTACGCAGCCAAGGTTGGACGAGAGACGAACTATTCGCGATTGACCTCCCTAGTAAACAAGGAAACCAGTTGTTGAATTCTGCGGCGATCAGTCGTTTTGTAGATGATGTTCTGCGCGAAACGGGTCACACAAAAGTTAACATTATAGCTCATAGCATGGGCGGGGCCAATAGTCTGTATTACATACTTAACCGGGGTGGCGCTTCCAAAGTAGACAAATTGATAACCCTTGGTGGGGCTAATCGATTGACAACAACTACAGCTCCGAGTGGAATAAAGGTGACTTCGATCTATTCCACCAGCGATACGATTGTGTCCCCGGCACTTTCCCGGTTGAACGGGGCGAACAACATTTCGGTATCCCTCGTATCTCATATCGGCCTCTTGTTTAATTCACGGGTAAACGCCTTGATCAAAACCGCGTTGAACGAGTAGACGCCTATATTAAATTCACCTTTTCATATATATACAAAATGACAAAATGATTAATTTGAACACGACTAACCACTATGGTCAGTCGTGTTTTCTGTTCTATAATAAGAAAGCAGAATGAAAATGGAACAAGCTAAAGGAGTCAGTATGCATGAAATCTCAACCGAATGATCGAATTAAAGTTCATCCAGGCTTTTGGGCTGGCTTGCATCAATTAGGGATTAGTATGGACGACATCGCTCGGATGGCACAACTATCTCTTGAAACAATAAATAAACCTGTAGTGAATCAAGCTCATTATTTTGCGATCTGGCAGGCTTACTCTGATCTCATTGGGGACACGGCCGAGGGTATCATCAAACTTGCAACGGGATATGAAATATCGAAGTACCCTCCGCCTGTTCTGGCGATGTACCATGCACGTGATTATCGCGATGCATTAAATCGAATGGTCCGTTATAAGCAAATGTGTCCTCCCGAGAGCTTGCAGATTAACGAAGCAGGGGAGGAATGTATCATTGAACTCGAATGGTTACATAAGGAGCAACCAGGCCCGCCACTTCTGGTAGGCATTACCCTAGCTTTTCTGCTCGAACTCGGACGTCGGGGAACGGGCCAGCCCTTAAATGCAAAGCGGGTTGAATTCTCACGTCCTATGGGTAATGTAGACATCCTTGAAACCTATTTCGGCTGCCGAGTGGAGACGGGGAAACCATATAATCGGCTGACGCTAGATCGAAAAGATTTGAGTCTTCCTTTTCTCTCATATAATGAAGAGTTAATTGAGATTCTGACTCCAGTGCTGGATCGGTCATTGGATGAACGGCAGGGCAGTCGTTCCGTTACTGATCTGGTGAAATGGATTATGAAACGCAGCCTTACAGGCAAGCGCCCTGATATCCAAACTGTTGCCAAAGAGCTTCGCATGAGCGACCGTACATTGCAGCGCCGACTGACTGAGGAGGACACAAACTTCAAACAGTTATTGACTGAAGCCAGACATGAGCAGGCACGAAAGTATCTGGCGGATCCTTCGCTCGATATCAAAGAAGTGGCATTCCTCGTGGGATATGAAGATCAAAATTCGTTCTATCGTGCGTTCCGGACTTGGGAAGGGGATACACCTTCGAATTGGCGTGTCAGGCAATAATTCTGGCGTTATGTGCTAGTTACTAGGCCGTTCAGACTGCGTAATATTATTTCTATCGGGAGCATAAAGGTGTTCGCAATCTTCAAGACTCAGCTACCGGATAGTTATAATCAAGAAGGAGAAATGCAGGATGGATATGGGACTGAAAGAAAAAACAGCCTTAGTAACAGGATCGACAAAAGGGATCGGCAAAGCGATTGCCATTGAACTCGCCCGAGAAGGTGTTCACGTTCTGATTAATGGACGAAATGATGAAGAGGTAGAACGAACAGTTCGTGAAATCAAGTCCAATTTTCCGGATACCTCTCCGCAAAAGGCCACGGCCGACCTTGTGGATCAGACGCAACGCCAAGCTATGTTCGAGAAATTCCCCGAAGTTGATATTTTAATTAATAGCATGGGCATATATGAGATCATGAGTTATGAAGATGTGAATGATGAAGTGTGGGAGAGATATTTCCGTACCAATGTTCTGGCAGCCAATAGCGTGTCCCAATTTTACTTACCTAAAATGATGGAGAACAATGACGGGCGTATTATTTTCATAGCAAGTGAAGAAGCGCTTATGCCCTCAGGCCAGATGCCACAATATTGCATGACCAAATCAATGTTGCTGTCATTATCCAAAAGTCTGTCCAAACTGACAGCTGGGCAAGAAGTTACGATTAATACGATTCTGCCAGGGCCGACATTGTCTGAAAATGTACGTGAGATTATAGAGGGCATATACCCGGATGAGGCGCTGACTTTTGAGGAAAAAGAGAATGATTTTATGAAGAGCAATCTGCCGCAGTCTGAATTACAACGATTCATCAAGCCAAGTGAAATAGGTAGACTCGCGACTTTTGTGTGCAGCCCGTATGCATCAGCTTTTCGAGGCTCTCCGATCCGTATGGACGGGGGGATGGTTCCGACTATTTTCTAAACGTCTTCAGGATAAAAGATATCAAACAATGAAATGTCGCCATGATTGGCGACTTTTTTATTTCTAAATTAACTATGCGGTTGGCACCAATCGAGTTTATAATACGTGTATGATTACGAAAACGGTTTCTATATATGGAAGCGATTACTTAAAATCCATTCGATGAATCAAAAAGGAGACAAATATCATGATAGCTGCATTAAATCTGGAAGGTATCTGGAAACTTCAGCTCGATGAACATAAGGTGGAACGTGGCCTGAATTACTCAGACGTCATTTCATTGCCCAATACCACATCTCATGCGGCCAAAGGCAAGATAAACGAACATGTGTTAATCGGTGCGCTGACGGATGAGTACTTATTTGAAGGTTACGCCTGGTTTTCACGAGAGATTGAGATTCCCGAACACTTGGCTGGCAAACGTTGTTTCTTGCATCTGGAACGAACACGAGTTACAACGCTCTGGATTGATGGGGTGGAATGGGGCACGCAAAACAGTCTGAATACACCTCATCGTTACGAGATGGAGGCAGGGCTAACCGCTGGGACACATACGATTACGATTCGAGTGGACAATACCGATTATCCAACGAAAGGAGGACACCTTACATCTGAAGACACACAAACGAATTGGAACGGGATCACCGGGAAGATGGAACTCCAATTTTTCGATCGTATTTTCCTGGATAATGTTCAGGTTTATCCCGATCTTGCAACTCGATCTTTCGAGATCAAAGCAGAACATGTCGGCGACCTGCAAGGAGTGCGAATTGTCGTATCTGCTGTCGCTGTCAGTGCAGACCCGGTTCACACGACGGAGGAGCAGATCTTCATCCCGGATTCGCAGGAGATTGGGCTGACGTACAGCATTGGCGAACATGCCATGTTATGGAGTGATGATGAACCTAATGTGTACCAACTTCACATTCAACTGCAAGATCAGAACGGTGAAGTGCTAGACTCCACCGAAGTATGGACGGGTCTGCGCGAATTCCGGGCAGTTGGAGACAAATTCACCATTAATGGCCACAAAACCTTTCTTCGAGGCAAGCATGATGGTCTGATTTTCCCACTCACGGGATATGCGCCAACAGATGTGGACGAATGGATTCGCATTTTCGCCATCTCCAAGTCCTACGGCATTAATCACTATCGTTTTCATACCTGTTGTCCTCCGGAGGCAGCTTTCATTGCAGCCGATCTGCTCGGCATCTACATGGAGCCTGAGCTTCCGTTCTGGGGAACCATTACGGACGAATCCGCGGATGGACACAATCAAGCAGAGCAGGATTACTTGATTAGTGAGGGATTTGCGATGCTGAAAGCTTTTGGTAATCATCCTTCATTTGTCATGATGTCCATGGGGAATGAACTATGGGGCAGCAAGGACAGACTGAATTCGATCCTGAAAGCATACAAAGCATATGATCATCGTCATCTGTACACCGAAGGTTCCAATAATTTTCAGTTTGTACCAGACATTCTGGAGGAAAGTGAATTCTTCTGCGGGGTACGTTTCTCCAAAGAACGGTTGTTCAGAGGTTCGTATGCCATGTGTGATGCTCCACTTGGTCACGTACAGACCGACTTACCGAACACATTGAAGGATTATGATGCGAACATTGTACCGGAGCAAGGAAGTGATGCTGACTCTTTTGGCCAGGCGGAGGGTCAAGAGATTCAGATCCAGTATGGCACAGGTTCCAAAACGGTACAGGCCGAAGCTGGAAGTGATCAACTTGTCTCACATGTACCGATCATCTCGCATGAAATTGGACAGTACGCCACGTTTCCTAATTTCGAGGAGATCCTCAAGTATACGGGTTCTCTCAAAGCCAAAAACTTTGAAGTGTTTAGAGAACGTCTGGAAGCGAAGGGACTGGGACATCTGGCGGAAGCCTACTTCAGAGCCTCTGGCAAACTTGCTGTCGAATGTTACAAGGAAGAACTGGAAGCTGCTTTTCGTTCGAAGCATCTAGCGGGTTTCCAGCTGCTTGATCTCCAGGATTTCAGTGGTCAGGGAACAGCGCTTGTAGGCATACTGGACGCATTCATGGATTCCAAGGGCATGATTACGCCTGAGGAATGGAGAACGTTCTGTTCCGATGCTGTACTGTTGGCGAGATTCCCCAAATATAATTATCAGGCCAGTGAATTGTTCGAAGCACGCATTGAACTAAGTTACTTCCGGAGACAAGCGTTGGATGGACTTCAATTGAAGTGGGAACTGAAAAACGAGCAGATCGAAGGCAGCATCCTTGTGGAAGGGGAAGCAGACCTGCCAGCGTTCCATGAAGAACATTATCTGAGTATCACGGATCTCAGTATTCGTATCCCTGAAGTCTCCAATATGACCAAAGTGGAGCTGAGACTGTCCATTGCGGGCACGGATATTCGTAAGTCTTACGACCTGTGGATCTACCCGAGTCAACAGGAAGTGGATCTGAGCGGTTTGAATCTTTTTACCGAACTCTCGGAGCATGCACTGGAGCTGCTTGAGCAAGGCGAGGATATTTTACTTTTCCCGACACCAGAGAATGTTCCACACGCAATTAAAGGCTTCTATAGCACTGATTTCTGGTCTTATCCCATGTTCCGTTCCATATCAGAGAATATGAAAAGAGAAGTTCCAGTCGGCACGATGGGTTTGTTGATTCAGCAGGACCATCCGGCCTTCGAACATTTTGACACAGAGGAGTTCTCGACCTATCCATGGTGGAGCATTGTTTCCGAATCGTCATCGATCATTCTGGATGAGCTGAGTAAAGATCTGCAACCGATCGTGCAGACCATTGATAATTTTGAACGGAACCATAAGCTCGGACTGTTGATGGAGTGCCGGGTGCGGAATGGTAGAGTCCTGATGGGTGCTCTGAATCTGGAGAGCCTAATGACTACGCTGGAGGGAAGACAGTTGTTATACAGCTTCCAGCGTTATGTACAGAGTCCGGCGTACCAGCCAGTTACTCACTTGGAAGAAGAAGAGCTTCGCCAGTTGTTTATTCAGGTCTAGGTGGCTTAGGTAAGCGGAACCAGATCATGAACAGTCATCAACAGATATGTAATTAAGCGTCGTAAACAAGCCCTTTCCGTCCACGGAAGGGGCTTTGTGTGTCAGGTTATTTGGTATAAGCTGTTCAGATTGTCGCATTTCACGGTTGAAATTATGCATTTCATCCCGATTCGACTCCGAAACCTATGATAAAATAGTATATTCGAGAGTGAAATTCAGAGTCGATGTCGATGAAAGGCGGATGTCCCCCCATGTTCAATATTGCAATCTGTGATGATGAGGAGCAGCAGCGAGAACGTGTAAAATCAATGCTGATCTCCTTATCCCTAAAAACAAATTTTGATTTTCAAATTAGCTTATTCACATCTGGTGAACAACTACTCTCGCATTATAGAGACGCCGGAGATACATTTCATATTCTCATTATGGATGTGGAGATGGGTGGAATGAACGGGATCCAGACCGCCAAAGAGATCAGGGATATGAAGTTTCTGGATGTACAGATTATGTTCCTGACCAGTTACCCCGAATATATGGTGGAGAGCTTCGATGTCATCACCTTTCAATATCTGATCAAGCCCATCCAGCCGCAAGTTTTCGAGGAAAAGATGATTAAGCTGTGTCAATATTTTCAGGCGATGGACAAAAAGTATGTACTAATCAAGTCAGACTATGATGAACTGCTGTTAAAATATGATGATATTCTCTGGATTGAGGTCGTCAAAAGTTTGACAATCAAGAACAAATTGAAGTTTGTGACCCAGGATAATGTGCATGATACCAAAGGGATTCTATCCAGTTATGCGACTGCATTGAAAGACCATGGTTTCCTGCAAATTCATCGCTCGGTTATGATTAACCTGATGCATGTCCAGAAGTTTGCAGGCACACAAGTCGTCATGTTAAATGGGACGGAACTCCCCATTGGCCGCTCCAAGGTCAAGGAAGTCAAGGATGCCTATACCAAATACATGATTATGAGGATTCAATGATATGGATGCCTATATGATTTTTTCCATCATCTTCGTGACATTGCTTATGGCATTTCAGGCGAATTTTTATTTTGATTCTGTGTTGGGCAAGTCCAGCCGGAAGCCGCGTAGAGCGATCTATTTCTTGGTATTTGTCTTGTTGGGTTATTTTTATTGGGTTTCTTCCTTCTCTGACATCGGTTCCACTGCGGTTGCTCTGCTATTAATCTTCAGTCTGGCACAATCCTATGAAGTAGAGTTCAAAATCAAACTTGTTTTCACCATCCTGTATGGGGTTCTAATTACCATGGCAAATGCCATCGCTGTATATATTCTCGGTGTTCTGGAATCCGCGGATTACAGTTCAATGGATCAGTTCAACGGAGAAGACCACTGGGTTCTTTCCAAGGTGATGCTGCTTGGTTGCAGCATCATGTTCGTTGTCATTCAAGTTGTCCGTCTAGTCGCCAAACGTAGAAGTTTTGCCGTTCACTATCGGTATTATTTGCTGTTTCTCATCGTACCGATCATTACGATCTACCAGATCAATGTGGCCTCCATATACAGTGAAAAGAACATATTTTACGTCTTTTCTGTACTGGGTTCTCTTTTTCTCAATGTGTTCATTGTCTATGTATTTGATAATATGGTGGAAAAGGTACAGCTCGCGCATGCAAATGCCCAGTTGCAGCGTCAGATGGATCACCAGGATGCCAACTATGAGAAGACCGTTCACAGTTTCAAAAACATTAAAAGTATCATCCATGATATTAACCAACAGTTTCTCTATATTGATGAATGTATCAAACGTAACGAACTGGCGGCGGCAGGTGACCATATTAAGTCTACATTGAATACAATTGAAGGTGCATACCACAGGGTGAACTCCGGCAATCTGGTCATTGATGCTCTTGTTACGAACACCCTTGCTATGGGGCAGGCAAATGGGATCAAAATCGACACCAAAATCCAGCTCCACTCGCAACATGTGCAGATTGATCGATATGATCTGTGTGTGGTGCTCGGTAACATGCTCGATAATGCAATCGAGGCTTCCAAGAAGGTCAGACAAGCGGAAGACCGATATATTCTGATTGCCATTCACTCCACATCATCTGCACTCGTCATCCAGATTATGAATCATGTAGAGCAACCGATAGTTGACTTGAAAAGTGAGAAGTCCAATCCGGAATTCCATGGAATCGGTCTGACCAATATATCGAGAATGTGTGAGAAATATGGTGGACATATGAGTATTGAGCATCAGCATCGGAAGTTTAACAACATGGTCGTGCTTCCGTTTCACACCGACAATCCCTGAACATACCGTTCGGGGATTGTTTTTTTCCATTCAGGGTCCGTTCGCACTTTAACTGCCTTTTCCCGGATATGATGAATTCAATCATAAGAACATTTGAGGGAGGACATGAGGATGAAGAAATTAATCAGTTTTTTATGTACAGCGGTGCTTGTAATGACGCCGCTGACATCTGTCAGCGCAGAGACGAATAACAGTACAACGATTGAGGTGCGGGCGGAGCAGATTGCCAAGGCAATGGTACAAAACTACGGTGTCACCAGTGTGCAATATGCGATCATGGATGAAGGGGAATACATTTTATCAGATAGTGTCGGACTACACGACAAGGGATCACAGAAGCCAGTAGACAAGGATAGCATGTATGGCATAGGTTCGGTTAGCAAAATGGTTGTTACGGCTGCCGCCATGAAGCTGGTCGATTCCGGCAAAGTAGATCTGGATGAGCCACTCACTTCGTATATACCAGACTTTAAGATGGCAGATGCACGCTATACTCAAATCACACCGCGCATGTTGATGAATCATTCATCTGGTCTTTACGGTACACATTATGGAAACAGCATGTTGTTTGACGATAATGATAGCCGCAATCATGATGAACTATTGCTCAAACTTCAGTCCGAAAAACTGAAATCCAAGCCTGGCGCTTACTCCGTTTACACCAATGACGGTTTTCAGTTGCTTGAAATCTTGGTGGAACGGGTGAGTGGATTAAGCTACAGCGAATATATCGCCAAGTTTATCAGCGAGCCATTGAAGTTGAAATCAACGAAGACACCCATGGATTCTTTTGAAAGAGCGCAGTTATCCGAAACCTATTGGCCTACACTTGAAATGAAGATGCCTACCGAGAATGCAAATATTATCGGTACAGGTGGTGTGTATTCCACGGCAGAGGAATTGAGTCAAATCGGAGAGGTGTTAATGGGGAACAGACCGGATATTCTGTCCGAATCTGCTGTGAAGGCCATGCAATCTCATGAATATCGTAATGGCATATGGGTATCGGATGAACAAAATACGATCAATTATGGCTTGGGCTGGGACGCGGTAGACCTTGCACCGTTTAGCGATTATGGGATTACCGCACTTGCCAAGGGTGGAGACACCATGCTATATCATGCCGTGTTAATCACCATACCGGAACATGATATTTCAATGGCGGTCCTATCCTCTGGGGGATCTTCGGTCTACAATCAGATGTTTGCCAGCAAAGTGCTGCTGGACGTTCTTGAGGATCAGGGCATCATCGACGATGTTCGGCCTGATCAGACATTCTCACCACCTGTCAAAGTGAAGATGCCGACGAAGTTGAATGCTTACTCAGGTCTGTATGGTACGGTAGGTGCAACGCTGGATATAACAATCAAGGATGGTGAGATCAAACTGCCTGCCTTGATGGGAGGAATTATTCCGGAGCAGAACTATGTGTACACAGGCGATGAACATTTTACAAGTGCGGATGGTAGCGTGAAGGTCAGTTTTGTGAAGGAAAGTAATGACAAGGTATATGTTAAAGTTCAGGGCATGATTACGTTACCCGGTTTAGGTCAAACGGTGATGAACACGTATGATTATCAAAAGTTGGAACATAACGCGCTGGATGCAGCAACGAAAGAGAAATGGGCAGCTCGTAACAACGAGAAATATTATGCACTGGATGAAAAAATAACGTCGATCTTCTATCTGCTTCCATCGATGCTGATCAAGAACCTGTCCGTTGATGCCGAAGATGGCTATGCTAATGGCACGCAAATCTTGGATGCGAACAACGCAGAGAATGTTGCTGAGATTCCAGTCATGAACGGAAGAGACGCATTTGATCTGCAATTCTCCACGAAGAATGGCGCCGAGATTTTGATGCAGGATGGACAGGAATTCATTGCAGAGGATGCCATTACTCCAATCTTTGGTGGGAAAAAAGGAATGACAACCATTCCGGCTAACGGTCAGGCCCGATGGTATGCGATCGACGCCCGTTCGGCGAACAAATCCATCATAGTAGATTCTCCGGAGAACGGAGGTTATGCGGTGTATGATGAGGAAGGCGAGGTGGTTCACTTCTCTGTTGCAACCAATCAGCAATCGACGCAGCTTCCGAAAGATGGTTTTATCGTTTTTGGTGGTGACGCCGGTGATGTATTTCAGATTGAATTAAAGTAAAGCAGTGGCTTCATTACAAAGTCTCGTTCGCAACTTGTCGAAACAATACAGTTATCAAGAAGTCGCCTTATGGCGGCTTTTTTGATATCCCCTCAGAATAAATTTAGAAATTTGGTAACTATTTGGCATTACCGCGCGTTATGTTTATGTAGTTATATATCAGGATAGTTTTCACAGGAGGACTCACTTACCATGTTTAATAAACGTATACTTCCAACAGGCCATGCAAATACACATTGGAACTATGGGTTCTCAGTCTCTGCCATGGGTAATGACATGTAAACAGATCTTAAAAATAGGGAGGTATGATCAAGTTGAAACACCCACGTCCTATTATCACGAGTATTACGTTGATCACCATGGTTCTTGCACTTGCAGCTTGCTCAGGTGGTAATGAACCTTCTGCTAGCCCTGAGCCATCGACACCAACAGGTGAATCTGCTCCAGCACCTTCAACAGAAAGTGAGCAAGCATCTGAAACGAATGAAACAGAAGAAGAAGCAAATGTAACGGAGCGTCCGCAAACCGAGAGTTTTGAAATGATGACCGCAGATGGGAATCAATCACTAGAGGCGACCTTACAACAAGGAGAAGGCTTTTCCTTGTACGTATTCGAGAAATTCACATTTGATGCTGCTCAAGGCCGTTTATCACTAACCAGTAACCCTGACTACTATGTGGATGTTGAACCTTTGCCTGCGGATTATAATCTGGCAGAACTGGAGACTGCGGGCAAGGAAGAATTAGAAAACGCTGGTAAGGTATCCGACTATAGCGGAGAGCTGGTGGAGCACCCGCTTGGTTCCGCCGAGCTATATCTTCAAGCCTCTGGTGAAGAAGGGGTCCGTGATTATATGGTCTGGAAATCAGAAGAAGGGGATGCTTTTCTATTCCGTCTTCATAACCCCAAAGGAGAAGAAGCTTCTGATTTTGCCAGTCCGGTTCTTGTGACCTTATCTACCGTTCAGCTCGATACGTAAGATCCATGAAAGTCGCCAACTTGGCGACTTTTTTGCTTTAGCAGATTGCACGCAAAAATAGGGAGGCAACATCAACTGGGGCTGGAGACGACAGGTGCATTTGTACAAGCTGGAGCATTGTGACCCCAATAACCACTAGTCACATCCCTAATGGCTAGATGAATATCATATATCAAACTACAGGAAAGTAAGGCGGCAAACTGCTGGTCTGGACAGTAAAAAAGATATGATGGATTGTAATGAGGGTACATTTCCATTTACAATAGAAGAATCATGTTCTTTTGAGAACGCAGGGAGAGAAAATCATGAATATTTTTGAGCATCAGATACCTATGGAAAAAGTGAAATTTAATGAACCGCTAAAAGAACACACGTATATTAAAATTGGGGGCAACGCAGATATTCTCGTTCATCCAACGACGATAGACGAAATTAAAAAAATCGTAGAGATTGCCAACATACATCAATTACCTCTGACGGTTATTGGCAAAGGGTCAAACGTCATTATCAAAGACGGGGGAATCAGAGGAGTCACTGTTTCGCTAAGTCATTTTGATCAGGTTAATGTTACTAAGGATAATATCATTGCGCAAAGTGGCGCTGATATCATTGATGTCTCCAGACTTGCGCTCGACCACAGCTTGACTGGTTTGGAATTTGCATGTGGCATTCCTGGCAGTACAGGAGGCGCCTTGTATATGAATGCGGGTGCGTATGGCGGTCAGGTTGCCGATGTGGTCAAACGTGCGACTGTAATTAACAAAGACGGCGCAGTAGTGGAGATCGCTCGAGATGAGATGAAGTTTGGTTATCGAAATAGTCTCTTCAAGATGGATCACTATATCATATTGGAGGCCGAATTCGAACTCCAAAAAGGTAATAAGGATGAGATTGCAAGCAAAATGAAGGAATTAACGTTCCTGAGAGAATCCAAGCAGCCGCTTGAGTTCCCTTCTTGTGGAAGTGTATTTAAACGACCCGAAGGACATTTTGCCGGTAAACTGATTCAGGACTGTAACTTGCAGGGCACTCGTATTGGAGGTGCTGAAATATCCATGAAACATGCAGGTTTTATCGTGAATGTGGATCACGCTACTGCCCAGGATTATATGGACCTGATCCAATTTATTCAGCAGAAAGTATATGATACGTTCCATGTTGAATTGGAAACCGAAGTGATCTTTTTGGGGGAATAATTTCATTGGAATCATTAGGAGGTCGCCTTTGGCGGCCTTTTTACGTGTGGGAATGGTACTGAAACAAGTATCCACATGCTAATTATGGTAATATTAGAATGATTTTAGTAATATTTCATCGTTATCATAAGGGAGTGTACATGGAGATGTTTAAGCGTAAGCGAAGAATTTTGCTAATCACTGCAATGGTGATTTTACTGTCGCCCCTGTTAGTTGGTACTTATATGTATATGAATGAACGAGCTGGAGGACTAGCCGATCAACGGATATCCGAAGTTTGGGGATTGAGTGAACCTATACATATTCCTATAGCGAACAGTCCTGAAGGGGCCGTTCAAGAATTTAGAGGCGAATTTTATACCTCGCAATTCATTCAT
This sequence comes from Paenibacillus sp. Negev47, assembly GCF_058313655.1. Taxonomy (NCBI): domain Bacteria; kingdom Bacillati; phylum Bacillota; class Bacilli; order Caryophanales; family Paenibacillaceae; genus Paenibacillus; species Paenibacillus sp. Negev47. Next base: position 3,748,223 of record NZ_CM177754.1, on the reverse strand, counting down.
AAGGAGGCTGTGGACGGGGGCGTGATTTTGTTTACGCACAAAAAGGGTCGGGAAAATAGCAGTAATCTTCAGATGGAGTATGTTCGAAAGAATATTTTCGGATGGAAATGGGTATGGGGCGGAGGATACTTCATTGAAGAATCAGTTGAATCCAAGTTTGCGTTGCATTATATGAGTATACCGAAACTGGAGCAAGTCTCCACTCCGTTTCCCATGTTATTTGGTAATATTCAAGATTCATCCATTAAACGTGTATCCGTAGAGACCCAGGAAAATGGAACAGTAATCGCGACCGAAGCGAAACTGGTTGAGGTGAGTCCGGGACATTTAATCTGGTATGTTTTCCTTCCTCCGTCAGCGGCTATCCCATATATAATTAAGGGATTTAACGAAGAAGGGAAACTCATTACCCATGAACAAATTAAAGATGCCAATGACAGCGGATCGTTAACTCTGGGGAAATGAGATAGGGACTATCAAAGACATAAAGTGAAATGTAAACAACAGCATAATCACTTCTGAGGCCGCCTATGGCGGCTTTTTTTGTTGCCAATGTAGTACCAACCATTTCGCCAGTGAATGAACCGATCCTGCAAACCCGTGTCACGCAAGCGATTGGCTCATGCTATGGCTGATTGAACGATTGTTGCTGACCCCGCTCTCGCTTAACATGTGAACAGAGAAGCCTGCTCGTCATTCACCATCATTCTGTCAAAGGGGGCCCGCGATCGTATGGCTGAGCTGTCGGAAACATCAAAGCTGCAACCCGGGGTTACAGTCAATAGACCTGTCAAACCAAGTTATCTGCGTAACATTCGAAAACACTGGATGCTGTATGTCATGATCCTGCCCGGTATTTTGTTCTATATTATTTTCAAGTACATTCCACTGGGCGGAAGCGTAATCGCATTTCAGAACTTTCAGATTATGAAAGGCATATGGAGTAGCCCCTGGGTAGGCCTGGATAACTTCAAGTTTATTTTTACGTATCAGGATTTCTATCATGTGCTTCGGAACACAGCACTGATTGCCTTATACAAACTGGTGATCGGATTTCCGGCTCCCATCTTGCTGGCGCTCTTGTTCAACGAAGTGAGAAAAATGCTTGCCAAACGCTTTTTGCAGAGTCTGTTTTATCTGCCTCATTTTCTCTCTTGGGTCGTTGTCGGGGGAATCGTGTTTGAGGTGCTAGCCTCAGGTGGTTTTGTAAACGCTGTCCGTGGATGGTTCGGGTTCGAACCGATTCTCTATATGCAGCAGGAGCAATATTTCCGACCTATTGTTGTGCTGTCCTCTATCTGGAAAGAGGTAGGTTGGGGAACGATTATATATCTCGCTGCGGTAAGTGGCATTGATCCCACGCAATATGAAGCGGCAGTGATGGACGGAGCGAATCGCTGGAAACAAACGATCTACATTACATTGCCTGCGTTGTTCCCGACGATCTTAACCCTGTTCCTGCTGAATATCGGCAATTTCTTGGAACTTGGCTTTGATCAGATCTATAACCTGCTGACACCGATGACCTACTCGGTAGGGGATATCATTGAAACATATGTATACCGCTCTGGTGTCCTGCAAGGGCAATATAGCGTAACAACAGCGATTGGTCTATTTCAATCGGTGATTGGCTTCATTCTGCTCTGGGTCTTCAATCGGCTTGCGAGAAAATCAGGAGAGGGGTTGTGGTAATGATCAAGCAGACGATTGGAGAAAGGCTGTTCCAAACCGCCAACTATATCTTCCTGACGCTTGCAGCCTTTACGATGCTCCTTCCATTGCTACATCTGCTTGCGGTTTCCCTGAGTTCGCCGGTTGCGGCAGACTCCAAAGAAGTATTTCTATGGCCCGTCGGCTTTACTTTCGCGTCATGGAAACACATCCTTCAGAGCTCAGGCTTATGGCAATCGTTTGGTGTAACCGTATTCATTACGGTAGTGGGTACTGCGCTTAGTATGTTATTTTCTGTGTTGACCGCTTTTCCGTTGTCGCGCAGAGAATTCATGATTCGCAAACAAGTCATGCTGGGCATCGTAATTACGATGATTTTCAATGCCCCGATGATTCCGTTCTTCCTGACGGTAAGGGAGCTGGGCATGATGAATTCCATCTGGTCCCTGATCATTCCTGGTGTAATTGGTACATTTAATATGGTCATTCTGCGTACCTTTTTCATGAGCTTACCCAAGGAACTTGATGACACAGCCCGAATTGACGGTTGCCATGACTTCCGGATTCTGTTTCAGATCTATCTGCCGCTATCCAAGCCGGTTCTGGCTACGGTCAGTCTGTTCTATGCGGTGGGATACTGGAACACGTTCCAGCGTGCAGTACTGTTTCTACGTGATCCGGGGCTCTGGCCTTTGCAGATGAAGCTGCGAGCGTATTTAACCAGCCCGGAGGAACTGGCCCAGGTAAATATGTTTCTTGGGGATTACAACTTCAATACAACCACGTTAAAGGCAGCGACAATACTTTTTGCAAGCGTTCCCATTATTTTGGTGTATCCTTATCTACAGAAGTATTTTGTGAAAGGTTCATTGCTCGGCTCACTGAAAGAATAAACCATGTCCAGGGGGATGATTCCATGAGAAAACAACTGAGTCGCAAGATGATGCCGCTAATGCTCAGTCTAGCCATGCTGTTGGTCGCTGGTTGTGGCTCCGCTACTACGAATTCCGGAAATGACGCTGGTAACGGCGAAGGCAGTGGTGGAGCTGTAAAAGTCAAAGTATTCAAAAGCCATATGGGCGTTGGTAGCTTGCCAACTGCGGATAATCCGCATGTGAAATACATCGCTGAACAGACGGGAGTCCAGTATGAACTCATTACAACGCCTCCCGGTTCGGAGCCATCCGAATACTTGAACCTGATGATTGCCTCGGATGAACTGCCAGATATCCTGCGTCCGATTGGAGGCATTGAGCAGACACTGATTCAGCAGGGAGGCGCGTTGCCACTGGATGAACTGCTGCCTGAATATGCACCCCATGTGTGGGAAAGTATTCCTCAGGAAGCTTGGGATATCGTACGCTCTGCTTCCCCTGATGGCAAAATCTATTATGTGCCCAAGGTATTCCTTGTGCCTGAACGTGCACCGTTAATTCGTCAGGATTGGGTGGATAAGGTGGGCATGGAGATGCCAAAGACCACAGCTGAATATGTCGAGCTACTCACAGCTTTCCGTGACAAGGACCCGAATGGCAACGGCAAACCGGATGAACTGCCAACAAGTGGCAGGGAATTCGGCAGATGGATGGACCATTTGTTTGCGATGTACGGGGTAGCGATGTGGGAAGGTTATCCCGAATGGGATGAATACGATGGAAAAATCCAGTACGCAGGGACTACCGACAATATGAGGGAAGCCATCAAGTTCATTCGCATGTTATATGTGGAAAAACTGCTGGACAATGAAACCTTCCTGAACAAAGGGGAAGTGTGGCAGGCCAAAATCAATAACAACCTCGTAGGCAGCTGGTACCATTTGCCTGCAAATGTGCGAGATCGGTACAATGCGATGCTGACCCAGGCTCCAGATGCTTACATTGCAGCAATGCCGCTGCCCAAAGCCGAAGGATTTGAAGCTTTTGTCACCCAGAAGAGCATGGGTGAACCGGAATGGATGATTCCGGCCACCAAACAGGATAATGCGCCAAATGCGTTGAAGTTACTGGACTTCTTTTATAATCCTAAAAATGATGAGTTTGGTCGCTTCGGTATTGAAGGTGAGCAGCATGAAGTCAAGGATGGACGCAAAGTCATTCTTCCACCTGCTGACAACAAACCGCTTGCCCTCGGTATGAAGAATCTCACTACAGCAGAAGACATGAATAAGCGGATTGAAGAGACATATCCGGAAGATCAGCAACAGATGGTCAAAGACATGTTCGAAGTCAGTACTGCCGATGCACGGCAAATTGCAGGTGACGGTCTGCCAGCCTCTGTGTATGAAGGCTTTCCTGATATTCAATCCCACAAGCTGTTTCAAGAGGTATTGACCAAGATTGTCATCGGCGAGCTGCCGATTGAGGCTTATGATGAATATGTGAAGAAATGGAATGCTTCCGGGGGAGAAGTGGTCACCCAGCGTGTACAGGAATGGTATGAGAAGGTGAGAAAATGAAAAAAAGATATGCCTTATGTGGGGTCAGCGGCAGAGCATTGGGACAATTTGCCAAACCAATTCATGAGCTGTTCTCTCATAATTCAGAGGTTGTCGCTCTGCTGGATACCGATCCTGCACGGTTTGAAGTCTATCGTACCCGTTTCCCTCAGCATACAGAAGTAGCGGTATATGGCGCATCGGATTTTGGGGTCATGGTCGATGAGACTCGGCCAGACTGTATCATCGTGGCTGGCAGGGACGATACCCATGCCCATTATATTGTTGCCGCGTTGGAGCAGGATCTCGATGTTATCACCGAAAAGCCAATGACGACTACAGGCGCTGATGCCAGACGCATTCTGGAAGCAGAAGCAAGAAGTAAGGGCAAAGTCATCGTAACTTTTAATTATCGGTATATGCCGATCCACATGCGCATTAAGGAATTGATTCAGGAGGGGAAACTCGGTCGCGTCACTTCCATAGACCTTAACTGGTATATCGATACCCATCACGGCTCCAGTTATTTTAAACGCTGGAACCGTGAGCGGGCATTCTCGGGCGGTCTGTCGGTCCATAAAAGTACCCACCACTTTGATCTGGTCCAGTGGTGGATCAATCAAAAGCCAGTTGAAGTTTTTGCCTATGGAGCACTGAACTATTACGGGGCTGAAGGCGAATGGAATCCGGCACAGGAGGACGGAAGACATTGCCGTACATGCCATGTCTCAGAAGATTGCGCCTATTATTCCCGCTGGACGTCCCGCAGTCGTCAGATTCGGGTACCGGATGACCATCTGAACCAACTCGGTACAGCAAGCCAGCAGGAGTTTCCGTACACTTCATATCGTCCCGACCAGTGTATCTTCGATTCCACCATTGAGATTGAAGACACGTATGCCGCAACCGTGAAATATAGCGGCGGCGCGCTGATGAGTTATTCGGTCAATTTCTCCCTTCCATACGAAGGGTACCGGTTGGCCGTGAATGGCACGAAGGGCAGGCTAGAAACATTGGAGTATCACATGCCGGCCCGGACGCCTTTTCCCACACCCGTCCAGACGATCGATTACTTTCCGCTCTTTGGTTCAAAAGAAACGATCCATGTTGTTCATCGTGAAGGCGGACATGGAGGAGGAGATCCACTGCTGCTGGAGGATATTTTCCTCGGCGAAGATAAGAGACGCCCTTACCGAATTCTGTCTGGTGCTGAAGACGGCGCTTATTCCGTTGCCGCTGGAGAAGCAGTATGGCGATCTGTGGAAGAGCATCGGCCTATTTCCATAGACGAAGTGCTGGGTGGTTGGAACAGCAGAGTGCCCACGCACAAAGGGAGGGAGAAGTGACATGAGCAGTCATGTTTATTTCGAACCGGAGGAGAGTATGGCTTATCAGAGTGGTGAAGACGTTATGCACGCCCTGATGAGCATTGCGGGAAGGTATATTGGAGCCAATCCTCCGCATCCCCCGGTCTACAGAATAAGCAGATCAGGACCGGTGCGTAAGTGTGAGGATCACCGCTACGTCTTCCCACTGGGGGATATGTTTCCCGACATGCAGAAAGGACAACAGGTCTATGCATGGGCCAAACTGTGGAGTGACAGTGATCAGGAATTTGTTTTTCATATCACCTGCTTCGGGCCTGTAAGGCTATATCATAATGGGGTGCTGATCTATGGTTCTGCACCTGAAGAGGAATATCCAGCGGTTCCTGTTCTGAAACTGAAATGTGGACTGGTCAGAGGCTGGAATCATTTCGTTCTTGAATTCAAATCAGGCGAAATAGGGGGAGGTGGCCAGTTTGGCACCGGCTCCCGGAAGAACAGACCACTTCACTTTATTGTGCCTACACTCGAACGTGATGGGGAAGAAGGCTGGCTTTACACAGCGCCATTGGATATTCCGTTGTCGGAAATCCCATCTGGCCCCATGCGAGAGAAGGCCACTGGCGTTAACTGGTTGCCTCGGGAGGAAGACCCCGAGAAAGCATCACCTTATGGACAGTTGGCACGGATGTATGGACTGACGAGTGGCATGTCTGCTTATGCTTGGACTAAGATAGATGGTAGGAATTGTGGCAAGGAGACTGTGCTAATCTCCGGCGAGGCCTACAGCCCGATTGAGTTCTCGGTGGACGGCAAGGTGGTATTCCATCAAAAGCAGGCAGGACGCTTCCATTTCGAACTGCCATTGTCTGCTGCCGTGCAAGATCTGACAGCGAACTGTACATGTGGAGATCGGGATTGGGGATTCCGTATGGATGCAACTACAGATGAGATGTTGACGCCTGCACTGGATGTGAAAGGGCACAGAGGCAAGTGGCTGTTCATGGGTCCTTTTCAAGCGGAACAGGAGATTGATCTGGCTTCCTGCCAGAAGATGAAGCGGACTGTTCGTAGTGGAACAGGTGAAGACGTATACTGGCGAACAGAGCTGCCAGGCGGAGAGGTACGTCCATTTTTGGAAAATGAATGGTTCGGCCGATGGAACTATCCCCTTGGCGTCACGTTATACGGATTGCTTCAGCTTGGCAAAGCGGGTCAGCGATCGGATATTCGAGATTACGTGCTGAATCACATTGAATTTGCCTCTTCACGTTTCGGCTACTCCTTATGGGACAGAGAACGTTATGGTGCAGCTGGGCTGAATAATCAGCTCTCCCATATCGACAGCCTGGACGACTGTGGTTCTTTCGGGGCCACCATGCTGCTTGCTGATCGGGAACGCAAGTTGGAGGGTGTTTCAGAGACGGCAGCTCATATTGCAGACTATATTTTGCATCAACAGGCCCGTCTGGAAGATGGCACTTTATACCGCCAGGTTGGTGTCTCCAGATCAATGGATAACACGATGTGGTGTGATGATCTGTATATGAGCATCCCGTTCCTGTGCAGGTACGCCGAATGGTCGGGTGACGATAAGCTGCTGGATGAAGCGGCAAGACAGGTTCTTTTGTATAAAAAGTATCTGTATATTCCAGAGCGTCAAATCATGTCTCATGTATTCGATGTGGAGCGAGGTGAGCCAACACGGACCCCGTGGGGCCGAGGCAACGGCTGGGTGCTGTTCTCCTTGTCGGAGCTGCTGACGGTGCTTCCTCAAGAGCATCCATCGTATACAGCTCTCATTCAGTTCTACAGGGAATTGTGTGAAGGGTACTTGGCATTGCAGGGCAGAAACGGATTGTGGCATCAGGTATTAACGGACCCGGAGTCATATGAGGAAACATCCTGTACCTCCATGTTCATCTATGCATATGCCCGGGGTGTTCGAATGGGCTGGCTTTTAGATCCGAAACCCTTTGCACAAGCGGCGCATCATGGGTGGAAGGGGCTTTCAGAGCGCACAATTGATAAAAGAGGCAATGTATACGGCGTATGTCGCGGCTCCAGCTACTCCTTCACGAATCACTATTACAAGCATGAACTGGGATGGAATCTGAATGATACCCATGGGATCGGCATTGTACTTCTTGCTGGGCTTGAAACTATTTCTATGCAGGAATGGCAGACAAACACGCCGATTTTCGCAGCGGAAAGGGTCGGAACAACGGAGAAATTGGAGAAATCATCTTTTTAAAGGGAGAAAATAGGCTGTTGGACCGGGTCGTATTGGGCATATGGGAACGGTATAATATCGGTATATTGCATATGAGGTGGGATAACTGTGACCCTTTCCTTCTTGAAGTGGCTAAAATTCAATGTCACTAATACCCAGACCCGGCTGCTGCTGATTCTGACTGTTGTTGTCTTCATGATTATTATTGCGGTGGGGATGACGACGTATTATTCTTCCAAGTCGGTGTTACAGCAGGAATTAAGTGAGCCGCAGCACCAGATGCTGCGTATCAGCATGAATGATATTGATGAAGTGATCCGGGAAAGTGATCAGATTGCGGTGAAAATTGCACTGAACAGTAATGTATACCGATTTCTCACCAATGAAGTACAGGGATCATACCGCAATATTACGGAGCTGGTACAATTTCTGGAAACCTTAATCAGTAGTACGTCCTTTATTAAGAGCGCTTACATTTATGATATGAATCGGGAGAGCATCGTTGCCTTCCCACAAGGCTACAGCTCCAGCAAGGTTAATTTCCCTGATTCGGATTGGGTTGGCGTTGCCGATGAACTTGAAGAACGTCCCATGCTGGTCAAGCAACGTGAGATTTCCACTTCTTCTGGTGCGTCCATGCCGCAAATTACACTTTACCGAAAAATAATGATCGCTGGCGAGTTGAAAGGGATTATCGCAGTCAATTTCAAGACAGAGCAGATGTTCGAGCACATGCTGCTCTCATCCGTCTCCGACCTTGACAGCCATCGGTTCATCCTCGACACCAACAACCAGCCTTTATATGATCTCGGCAACTATGCTGTTGGAGAGGAAGCGGTCAGTCATGTGCTCACCCAACTGGACGGTGAAAAGCTTGGTGAGTTTAAGCATGAAGGTAAGCTTTTACTGGCTTCACAGGTCATTTCACCGTACACCGGATGGCGCTATCTGTCCGTGATATCACAAGACAGTCTGCTGGCTAATGCACAGAAGATCCGTAATATTGTCTTTATCGTATCTCTGTTGGCTCTTGCAGCAGGAGCGGCTACGATCACATTTTACAATGCAGCTGCTTTTAGACCGGTAAGACGCATGAGGCAATTACTGAGTGGGTACGACCAGGAGAGAATCCATCCGGAACAGATCGATCTGGAGAAAATAACGGGTCAATTGTTAACGGATCATGCTCAGCAGGCCATTAATCTCAGGCAGACCCTTCCGGAAGCTTCATCCAAATTTCTGACGGATATTTATAACGGACATATGACAGGAAGTCGGGAAATTAACGAGAAATGGTGCCGTTACTTCAAGGATTGGAGCGATGAGTCACTTTCTATTGCCATGTTGTCGATTGACAATTATCAGGCTTGGTGTGAACGCTTTACGAAGTCGGATCACTCCCTGCTGAAATTTGCCATTGGTAACATCATTGCTGAACTGTTGTCTGGACAGTGGCGAGTGTTATCTGCCGATCTGGGCAGAGACCGGATGCTCGTAATGCTGCAACCACTTGATTCTGGCGGGGGAATGAGCGTAGCGACAGCAATACGAGAGACGATTGGCATGATTCCCCGCTTACTCAAGTTTCAGGTGTCGAGCGGTGTAAGCGGGGGGCACGACGGACTCATGCGACTTCAGCGAGCCATGCATGAGGCGGAGAGTGCGCTGGATTACAGATTGTACCGGGGGTATGAGCGAGTTATTTCGTTTGAAGAGATCTCGGGTCTGCAACCGACCGGGAATACATCGGAAGAACATGAATTCATGACTCAACTGACGGAGACCGTTGAAGCAGGCAGAGGCGAAGAAGCCCTAAGGAATTTTGACAAAATAATCGGTCGAATGACGCACGAGCAATGGCAACCTTCATCAGCGCTGGCTTTTCTTGAAGCTGTTGCAGCTACACTTGAACGAATTCGCCTAAAGCGGGAGACAGAAGGTTGCGGACTCGAAATGGTGGATATGCGGACCATGCATCTGGAGGCTGTCTGTGAAGTGCTGCGAAGCCAGATCGAAGGTTTGGCTGATTGGTTCGATAGCCTTATGCTCAGCAAGGATTTCATACTGTGCCAACAGATGATTACGTTTATGAACAAGCATCTGGAAGACCCGGTAAGCATTCAGGAGATTGCCGAGCATGCCGGGATCGGAAGCAGTTTGGCAAGCCAGTTGTTCAAGCAGGAGATGGGTGATACCATCCACGGATATTTCACTAAACTTCGGATGGAACGTGCCTGTGAACTATTGCTGGATACGGATTACAGAATTTCCGAGATCGCAACGATGGTGGGTTATCAGCATGAGAACAGCTTTATCCGTGTGTATCGAAAATACAAAGACATTACACCGGGTAAGTACAGAGAAATAATGCGAAGCCGCAGTGGTGTACTACGGGAATCTTGACCCATACTTGTACCCATAGAATGACAAGGAGGCAGAGCCATTGATGGATCGACAATCAGTTGTCAGAAGAAATTATCCGGTATTAACGCAGCTTGAGCCGAGATCGCCTTTATCGGTGGGTAATGGAGAATTTGCGTTCAGCGCTGATTTTACGGGACTTCAGACGTTTCCAGATCTGTATGAAATACCTCTCGGTACACAATCCAACTGGGGTTGGCATTATACGGGCGGTCATCACGTATTCGGAGATGAGGATATTGTCTATCAGGCATTTGAGACATATGGCCGCAAAGTGCCATATCCCATGAAGCCGGAAGACAAGGAAGAAGCCTATCACTGGCTTAGGCAGAACCCGCATCGACTTCAGCTTGGACGCATTTCATTTCGTTTGCTAGGAGAAGATGGTCGGGAGACGGACGCCACCCATGTCGTCCCGGTACGTCAGGAATTGAATCTATGGACCGGAATTCTGCACAGTGAATTTACCGTGCAGGGGGAAGAAGTGCGTGTAGAGACAGCCTGTGACCCACGGTTAGATTGTATCGCCATTCGTGTACAATCCCGCTTAATTCGTAAACAGCGTATGCAACTTTTTATTGTATTTCCATCCCCTGATATGACACACCGGAGCTGGTCAAAATCAGTATTCCCCGACTGGAATGAACATGACAGACATTCTACTGTGTTGACATCGGTCACTTCGACTTCCGCATCATTGAAACGTGTGCTGGATGAAGATGAGTATGCATTGGAATGGATCTGGGACGCAGGCAAGCTGGAACATACGGGAACTCATGAATTCACACTATCTCCCGAGGCCGTACCAGACTCGGACATCTGGTCGTGCAGTGTATCTTTTGCTGCACATAAGCCGGAAACCTTGCCAGCAGATGCAGTGTTGCGATCAAGCTCGGTCCACTGGAATCAGTTCTGGAACGATGGCGGAGTGATTAATTTTGAAGGCAGTTCAGATCCGCGTGCTGCCGAACTGGAGCGCAGAGTAGTCCTATCCCAGTTCCTGAGTGCGGTGCACAGCGGTGGGTCCTTGCCGCCGCAGGAGACCGGATATATGTACAACAGCTGGTTCGGCAAAATGCATCTGGAGATGCATTGGTGGCATGCAGCGCATTTTCCGCTCTGGAATCGGACCGATCTGTTGTACAAGAGTATGGACTGGTACCTGACCATCCTGCCAGAAGCCCGCGAACTGGCATGCTCTCAAGGTTATGTCGGTGCGCGATGGCCTAAAATGGTGGGTTATAACGGGCATCAGACTCCGTCGCCGGTAGCTCCGGGATTGATTTGGCAACAACCACATCCCATGGCACTAGCTGAGATGTGTTATCTGTCCCGGCCTGATCCTGCCATGTTAACAAGGTATAAGGATATCGTATTTGAAGCGGCTGACTTTATGGTGTCCTATGCCCATTGGGATGGGAAAAGGCAAGCGTATGTGCTAGGTCCGCCGCTTATCCCTGCGCAGGAGAATCACGCCATGAACGATAGTTTGAATCCACCCTATGAACTGGAGTACTGGAAATTCGGCTTGGAGATAGCCATCTTGTGGGCAGAGCGGTTGAATCATCCAGCCAATCCAGACTGGCGAAGAGTGGCTTCGTACATGGCTAAACCTCGACATGAGAACGGAGTTTATCTCGCACACGAGAATTGTCCGGACACTTACACCGTTAAGAACCATGATCATCCCTCGATGGTTGGAGCACTTGGACTATTGCCAGGTTCATTAATCGATCCGGAGATCATGAGAAATACGTTGCTCAAGGTCAAAGAATGCTGGGACTGGGAATCCGCCTGGGGTTGGGATTTTCCGATGTGCGCGATGACAGCAGCCAGATTGAATGAACCAGAGCTTGCAGTGGATTTCCTGTTGATGGATGCCACGAAGAACACATATTTGCCTAATGGACACAACTATCAGAGAGCAGGGTTGTGGGCATATCTTCCCGGGAACGGTGGTCTCCTAACCGCTGTCGCCATGATGGCTGCCGGCTGGACAGGGGCAGGAGAACAAGCGAATCCAGGATTTCCACGGGATGGAAGCTGGACTGTGAAGTGGGAAGGTCTTCATCCTTTGATGTAATCATCAGAACGTTAAACCCCGAAAGAACGGTACAGATGGCCTAATCCATCAGAAGGAGGATTTCGATATGCTTGGAACTTCGACAAAGTCAGTGACACAGGAACGGAGAATGTCTGTCAAAATAGCAGATACCTTGCTTTCCGAATGTCAGAATGGCAATCATCCCAAGATTGCAGGCAAATGGGGCTATGTGGGCGGAATGACGCTGATGGCACTGGAACGCGCCGCCGAATGGAATCAAGAATCCCGCTACGCGGAACTTGTTTCGCGTCACATGGATGAGCTCATCGAGAATGACGGCACCATTCGGACCTACCGGTTGAATGATTACAACCTGGATATGATCAATGAAGGCAAAAATCTGTTCAGCCAGTGGAAGAATTCCGGCAATGACAAATATGTTAAGGCGATTCAGCACCTGGTTGACCAGCTTAAAGGACAGCCCCGGACAAGTGAAGGTGGATTCTGGCATAAGAAAATATATCCGTTTCAGATGTGGCTGGATGGCATTTATATGTCTTCACCCTTTTTGGCGGAATATGCGAGCACCTTCGATCATCCCGAGAGCTTCGATGAAGTGGCACGACAGATTTTGTTGATCGAGCAAAAGACTCGTAATCCGCGTAATGGCCTACTCCATCATGCCTGGGATGAGAGCAGGGAACAACGTTGGTGCGCTCAAGATACTGGTCGATCCGTTCATGTTTGGGGCCGGGCCATGGGATGGTATGCAATGGCCGTGGTGGATGCACTGGAGCACTTTCCCGTGGATCACCCACAGCGCGGACAGATCATGGGCATATTTGAACGAATGGCCCATGCGATTGCTCATGCTCAGGATCATGATAGTGGACTCTGGTACCAAGTGATGGATCAGAACGGAAGAGCAGGCAATTATCTGGAAGCCTCTGCTTCCTGTATGCTGACCTATGCACTCGCCAAAGGCCTCCGATTACATTATCTGGCTGAACTGGACCGTGAAGTCGTTGATCATGCCTATGCAGGCATATTGAAGCGGTTAGTCACTGAAGATGAAAAAGGGGTGCATCTGCACCACATCTGTCACGGTGCCGGACTCGGTGGGAAGAAGTATCGGGACGGTTCTTATGAATATTACATCAGTGAACAGGTCGTTAGCGATGTGCAGATGGGCGTAGCCCCATTCTTGCTAGCCAGTATTGAGATGGAGAGACTTGGGGCGGAAGAAGCGTGAATCAACACACAGACCATACAGATACTACAGGCATACGGTCGGACAGGAACAAGATGTTGCTGAAATATCCCTCTTCCTGGTGGAAAGGGATGTGGCGAGAAGCACTACCTTCCGGAAACGGTAAACTTGGTGCTTCAGTGCAAGGCGGAATTCAAGCGGAGACCGTTCTCTTGCAGCACAGTGAATTATGGCATTGGGGGCGCAAAGATGAGCTGCCCGATGTCAGTCATACCTTATCAGAAACCCGTAAGTTAATGGATGAGGAACAATATTTGGAGGCAAGCTGGCATCTGACCCGTACACTGCAAGCAGAAGGTTACACGTCCAGGTTGTCCTCCCGATATCCACTGGCTACAATGACGGTGGGCATGACGTGTAATAACGCTTTTCGCAAATATCACCGGGAACTGGATATGGACACAGGGGAAGTTCATGTGCGCTGGCAGGACGGAAGTCACAACTATACAAGAAGTCTGTTCGTCTCACGTGCAGACGATTGTATTGTCTATGAGATCCAGACTCATAGAGTGAAAGATGGAGTAAGTGCGCAGGGAACAGATTCGGCTGGGCATTCATTGCTGTCGGGGACGATAGGCCTGCTATTCCCACAGGGCGACCGGGTGAGAGAAGACGATGAGTTCAACGTACTAAAGTCGTCTATTACAATGAGAATCGACCGGGATGATCGTGGAGAATACCTGTGCTATGGCGGGCAGAATGACGATGGACAGGACTACGGAGCAGTGCTGCGACTGATCCAATTGAACGAAATACCTGGTGCGAGTCATGATCAACAAAAGGAAAGCGAACCTAACGAAGACATGCTTAGCAGGCAACTTCATTTCCATACCTCTGGAAAAGTGCTTGTACTTGTTAAAATGTTTGCTACGGGCAGACGAGCGCAGGAATGGACACGGTTGAAGCAGGAACTCGCATCGCTTGAGAGCGACTACAATACGTTGCTGAATCGGCATATCTCACTGCATCAACCGTTGTTTCGGTCCGCTGATCTTGATCTGGATGATGAAACGGATGACGGGCGCTGTAATGAAGACTTGCTTCTGGAAGCCTATGAAGGTGAAGCACCTACAGGGTTCGTGCGTAAAATGTGGGCCTATGGTCGATATCTCTTCATCAGTGGAACCTCTGAACATAGCGGATTGCCATTTGGATTATACGGCTTGTGGGGTGGAGATTATCGCTTGATCTGGGGCCACAATATGGCGAATGAGAATGTGCAAATGATGTACTGGCACACTGCGGTAGGTGGTTTATCCAATCTGAATCGTTCGTTGTTCCGCTATTACAACGGATTAATGGATGACTTTCGGGACAATGCCCGCAAGCTATATGGCTGCCGCGGGATTTACATTCCCGCTGGAACAACACCGGGTATCGGGGTGCCTAACCAGATTGTTCCGGTAATCATGAATTGGACGGGAGCAGCAGGATGGATCGCCAGACATTATTATGCACATTATCAGTTCACTGGGGATAAGCAGTTTCTGCTGGAGGAAGCCTTGCCCTTCATGAAGGAGGCCCTTCAGTTCTATGAAGATTTTCTGGTGCTGGGTGAAGACGGAAAGTATAAAATATACCCGTCTGTTTCGCCAGAGAATACACCTGAGAATTTTATGCCTAAGCATGGACAGCCACTGGCCCACCCTATGCCTACAGCCATCAATGCGACTATGGACATTGCCATTATTAAAGAACTGCTACAGCATGTCATTGCAGCCAGCCGACTAGTCAGTGTGCATACGACTATGATTCCGTGTTGGGAAGCCATGCTAGAGCGTATGCCTGATTATCTTCTTCAATCGGAGGGAGCTGTGAAAGAATGGCTGCATCCTGCTTTTGAAGATCGACGTGATCATCGTCATCTATCGCACCTGTATCCTGTATTTCCAGGACAGGAGGTCACCCGTGAAGAACAGCCAGAATTGTTTCAGGCTTTCGAGACAGCAGTTGATCAGCGAAGGCTTGGTGCTCAGAGTGGCTGGTCCCTTGCACATATGTCGTCCATATATGCTCGACTTGGCAATGGTGAGCGGGCGCTGGAAAGTCTCGATATTCTTGCGCGCTCCTGTGTACTGAGTAATGGGTATACCTTGCATAATGACTGGCGCAATATGGGGGTATGTATGTCCATGCCTGCAGCTCCGATTCAGCTGGATGCCAATATGGGCTGGGTTAATGCAGTACAAGAAATGCTGCTCTATGTGTCAGAACATCGCATCAAGCTGCTGCCGGCATTGCCAGAACGGTGGGTACGAGGTTCCATTCATGACTGGTGCTTACCAGGAGGTAGAATATCCTGTACATGGAATCGGAGCTCGGGCTTCTTCCGGGCAGAACTTGTCGCGGATCGGCGGATCAATACGAAGCTTCATATTCCTGAATGGGTGAAAGGATGCGAGATGCTCAGCAGAACTGCCTGCCTATGTGAACTTGATGAGAATGGCATCTATGAGCTTGAAATTGAAGCTGGAGGGGAACTAGTGCTGGAACAGATAGCAGTATTTGATGCATAAGACGTATAAAGAGTCGCCATTTTGGTAGCCTTTTCTACGTGTAGGTTGATAGTTGATTAGGATACTTTTAAGGTTGTGAGCAGTTGACGAGTACATTAGCACAGCAAAAAAACAGCGGCATTCGAAGACTTTATGTACGAGTCTAAGATTGCTGCTGTTTTACGGTTAGAGAATGAATAGTTAACTGGACTTTGAATCACCTGCGGTTCGATTGGCCTTCACATATTTGAGCTGAGCAACGATGATGACGCTGATGATGACCAGCAGGAACCACGAACTGATCTTACTAAAGCTAACCAGCTGCCATGCATCATGCTGATCTGGATATTTCCAGGCATTGAAGAATGTAGCGATGTTCTCTGCAGTCCAGATGAAGAAACCGACAATGATAAAAGCGAGCGATAACGGCATTCGATAGGTCGTTGCTCGTACCCGGTAGATAATCCAGGTTTTCCAGAAGACAATAAATACAAGCGCAGTCAGCCACCAGCGAAAATCAGGAATAAAATGATGGGTGAAAAAGTTGATATAGATAGCTGCTCCGAGCAGAATGGAAGGTGCAAAACCAGGCCATCCGGTCATGTTCATTCGCAGTCTTCGCCACACCTGACACATAAAACTGGCTACACTTGCATACATGAATCCACTATAAAGAGGGACACCCAGGATTTTGGTGTAAGCTGGCTCAGGGTAAGACCAAGACCCCATCCATACTTTATAGATCTCCAGCACCAGGCCAATAATGTGAAATACACAGATGACCTTGATTTCATCCCGGGTCTCCAAGCCGCTTCGATACATCAGGTACTGCACAGCGAGCAATACAAGCAGAATGGCATCATATCGATGAAGGAAAGGGATCGGAATTACGCTGGATAGGGCCAGTGTTCCAAAGATCGCTACGGGAAATATGCAGCTCATCGCCTGATGATAGCCGAAATGAAGTAGTTGTATTAGAGATTTCAAGTCGAGTTTAACTCCTTTCCAAACATGTTTGAGCACAATTTAATGATATGAATTAAGGATGTTCATCATGGGCGTTTTTTGCCTACACTCCATCATATAGAGATCATCGATGAATAAAAAGAGAAAAAAACACGCTGATCTGTTCTTGTTTTCAAATGTAAATGAACCCTCTTCATTGATAATGATTTTCATTTAGATTAAAATAAGAGAATAAAACATGTTATCATGTCTTGCATAATGTGAGGCATGCGACTATCAGGAGGAGTTATTATGTTGATTCAAACTCGAAGCATCATTGTCAAAAAGGGAAATAGCGATAAGGTCGTGGAACGTTTCAGTGGTCCAACTCCGGTTGTGGACATGCCCGGTCTTATTGATTTCAGTGTCATGGTTAACAAGAAAAATGCAGAGAACGAAGAAGTGATGGTCATCATACGCTGGGAATCGGAAGAAGCATGGAAGAACTGGGAGAAAAGTGATGTACATCTCAAAGGCCACCGTGAGAAAAGAACACAGGAGAAACCGGATTATCTGATAAGCACAACTGTAAATATGTATCAGGTACAGACGGTGAAGACAGGCAGCGGCAGTTCTGAACAAGGACTATAGGTAGTTCATCCCAGAGTTTGCCCGATTCTAATAGAAGGCTCTATGATCAGGTGGCATGGTCCTTCCATGTATATTCTCTCGTGGTTATGTTAAAATGAAATTCGAACAATTACATTAGACAAGGAGGCCGCCATGCAACCGATAAAACCTCAAGACATTCAGCTCCGGATCAATAATCTTGCTGATCAGGACTTATACGTACATCTAGAACTCACGTCAGGTGCTTACGCACAACACATGGACAGTACAAGACATCCAGCATCGGCATTCATTACCAATGCGGCCATTCGATATACGCAGGGTTCCATCTCAGGTACAGGTCCTTACCGGGTTGGTCTGAAAACAACTCAAGGTTGGATCTACGCCGAAGGCCTTACACACATTGATGAGCAGGAAGAAGAAAGACTGATTCTAGCTGGTCACGACAGCCAAGGCAAGCTGGTTGTGGCGTTACAACTGAGTCGGGAGATGTTCTAATGAAAGCGGAGGACGGAATAACCATGAATACTACACATAACGAGCATGAGCGCATCTTGGTAGTGTATCCACATCCAGATGATGAAGCTTTCTCTGTATCGGGAACGTTAGCCAAATACATAGATGGCGGTGCCCATGTAACCTATGCTTGTCTAACACTTGGCGAGATGGGGCGAAACATGGGGATTCCTCCATTTGCCAACAGAGTAACGTTGCCTGCCATCCGTAAACAGGAACTCATCGAAGCTTCTAAAGCGATTGGGATTCAGGACCTGAGAATGCTGGGTTTCCACGATAAAATGCTGGAGTTCGAAGACCCGCAGTTACTGGAAGACACCGTCATGTCGCTACTTAAAGAGTTGAACCCCACGCTGGTCTTCACTTTCTATCCAGGGTACAGCGTACATCCCGACCATGATGCGACGGGAGCCGCTGTCATTCGTACCATTACTCAACTTCCTGTGGCTGAGCGTCCGGTGGTTCACTGTGCGGCGTTCGCTAACAATCAGGAACAGTATATTGGCAAAGCGGATGTATTCGTTGACGTATCCGAATTTTTGGACCGAAAAATGGCATCCATTCGTGCCCATCGTTCACAGTTCCAGGCAGCAGAGCTTGTAGGAGACCGTGAGCTGAATGATGAAGAAATCAAGAAACGTTTTGGTAGAGAAACATTTTGGACCTATCCATTTGAAACATGATTATCCGAAGGCGCCGTATGTGATATTATTTTCTTTAGGTAGAAACTAAAAAAAGTGGCTGTCTCAAAAGCCCTTAAAAATCATATTGGTCGAGTAATAATATCGAATACGTTCAAACGGGACGAAGCAGAGGTCTATCTTGCTTCGTCCCGTTTGCGTTTTTCCATCATTGCAAGCCCTTTGCGAGAGTATATCCAATCTATAACCGGATTAAATAGGCAAATCTTTTTTATCAAAAATAACGATTCCTGCAGCATACAGAAGTGCTGCAAGTCCTGCGAACACAGCCATTCCCATATACGCAAAGCTGTCACCCTCGAACAATCGCACCGGATCGAACAAGGAATATAATGAAATATTGCCAATCCAGCTCAATGTTTCTCCTGAATCACCCAGCATTTGCAGTAGTACAAACGCTACAGGAATACCGGCCCCGAGTCCAAGGCTATACTTGCTTTCATTCGCCAAACAAGAAGCGAAGAAACAGATGCCATTGATGGCGTAATACATCAGTAGGGCGTAAAGATTAAGCCAAATGAAATTGTTGATATCCATAAGCCCCGGAAACATGACAGATGATACAACAAGAGTTAGTACCGTAATCCAGCAAAAGATCGCTGTTATTGAAATTAGACTGTAAACCGCTTGGGTAACAGCAATCCGTTTTCTTGAGTTGGACGTTGAAAGCAGATAGGACATACTTCCTTTATCAACATGAGCAGCCATTATTCGGTGGTTCGTAATGATGGAAACAATCATGGGGAACAAATAGAGAAGAAGACTGTAAAGTGTTCCGGAAAGAAAGGTAAGCAAAGTGGTTCCAACGTTCATTCCCATAGCATTGATGAGCTCAGGAGGAAGCATGTTCAACATTTCTTTTAATGCATCGACGCTATCCGGATCGAACATACCTATCAGCATAATGGAGTAAAAAGAATAAATGGCTACAATAAGTAACCAAATGAACCGATTGGCCCGCATGTTTGCTTTAAATAATGCCCAAGACATATTAAATTTGCTCCTTCCCATAAAAGTCCATGAAAATTTGTTCAAGCGTTTGGGGAGGGCACTCCATATCAATAACCTTGCACTGGGAGAGTACCCTGAGCACTTGGTCATATCCATCCGTAATTTCAATCTTTACACGTAAGGGAACCAATTCAGTATAAAGGAGTCCGTTATTTTGAAGGACTTTCATATCCTCCGCATGCGCCAGAGCGACTACAATACTCTTCGGCAGTGTCCGTTTTAGCGAGTTTATGTTCTCCACGGTTATGATTGATCCTTCCCGTATGATGCCTACCCGTTCACAAGTGTGATCGACTTCATCAAAGAGATGGGAAGACATCAATATGGTTTTGCCCCGATTCCTTTCCTCAATAATTAGTTCCACAAATCTTCTTTGCATCAACGGATCCAACCCGCTTGTAGGTTCATCAAGAATAACCACTGCAGGGTCGTGCATAAAAGCGGCGGTCAATCCTACCTTTTGTTTCATCCCCTTGGACATTTTCCGGATTTTTCGATCTGATTCCAACTCGAATCGGTTGATTAATTGGTTACGGCGCAATTTGTCGTTACGTCCTCTTAAATCATCAATAAAGTCCAGAAACTGCATGCCTGTCATGTTATCGTAAAATGCCATCTCACCAGGCACATAACCCAGATGCTTTTGAATTTGTGCTGCTTCCCTTCTGCAGTCTAATCCGTTAATAGTTGCCTTCCCGCTGGAGGGGTTCACGAATCCCATCAGATGGCGTAGGGTAGTTGTTTTTCCGGCTCCATTGGGCCCGAGAAATCCAAAGACCTCTCCTTCTTTAACGTCAAAACTCACATCCCGAATTCCCTTACCATTCGAATAGATCTTCGTTAATGAGTGAACCTTGATCATCGATCTCAACCTCCACAGTAAGTTATGTAACATCTTTAATCCCAGTTACATAATATTACTGACTTGATCAGAAGTCAATAAAAATATAACATAGAGATATATTGTTACATAACTTGCGGAGAATAGGACGGTAGATTCCATGAATGGCTTCGAAAAACGCAGAGAACAGAAAAAAAGGCAAATCCTGCAATCACTAACCGATATGATTATGACACGTAATTTTAAAGAAATCGGTGTGAGGGAGATCGCGCAACATGCTGGTGTGTCTCCTGCATCCATATATAATTTTTTTGGAAGTAAAGAAGAACTGGCTAAGGAGGTTTTTTATCACCAGATGGATGAGTCGGGGAAGGAATTCAGTGTTTTAATGAACTCTGGTATTCCTTTTGAAGACAAGATGAGCAAAATGTATGAGGTGTCCGTAAACAATCAAGAGACGTTGAATAATGAGGGCATGAAGAATTTTATGTTCGAAGATCCGGCATTCAAAGAGTATGTTGAAGATTACGCCAGAAACGTTGTCATTCCCGAGCTTATGAAGCTAATCGAACAGGGGAAAGCCGAGGGGAAAATATCAGGGGGTGTATCGGCAGAAGCCATCATGATTTTCATGAATGGAATTATGGCCATGTTGAGCGAACCTTCATTCGCAGAAAAACTGAACATAAATGTACGAAAGGAGTTGGGCAATCTGTTCCTTTACGGAATACTGGGTAAAAAGGATTAAAATGCACGCTTAATTTGAAGTCGCCTATATGGCGGCTTTTTTTGGGTTTACATCACAATATCGACACAAAAATGCAGTGTCTATAGCCTAATTGAGCTATATGGAAAAAATATCATTTTAAGTACACTATGATCAGGAATGTGATAACGCTTCATTTGTTGCTGAGCTTCAATGGATGAAAGTCATGAATAGTTGAATTTAAATGGAATGGAGGGATGGTGTGTACAACCAACGTATATGTGGGATTAACGCAAGACTCGTTGAATGCATTGCCACAGCAATAAGCAACTGTAACAAGAAGCCAGAATTGCGCGTGAAGGTTCATGGGTAATCCTTCGACAAGGCTAGATGAATTCGGCGTTTGCATCAAAAGCAGGGTTTGGGGTTTAATTTTTCTGATAGGT
This sequence comes from Paenibacillus sp. Negev47, assembly GCF_058313655.1. Taxonomy (NCBI): domain Bacteria; kingdom Bacillati; phylum Bacillota; class Bacilli; order Caryophanales; family Paenibacillaceae; genus Paenibacillus; species Paenibacillus sp. Negev47. The sequence goes on along the minus strand of NZ_CM177754.1, from coordinate 3,726,534 downwards.
ATGATGATGCTTCTACTGTCTCTTCCGCACGGTGCGATCATGGCCTCCTCTGGACATCGTGATCTCATTCCCCTTCAACCTATAATTGACCTTGCTGTCCCCGGAGACGTCATTCAGCTTGAAGCAGGTCGTTATTCGGGCCCTGTAACCATTGATAAGAGCATTACCATTCAGGGCGATTCTACGGTCATCGTAATGAATACGGAGGCCACTTCTACGATAACCATTCGTTCGGATGGGGTGAAGTTGAGTGGGTTTACGATTGAACATGATGCGAATGAAGCGAGCGCAGCGATTCAGGTGGAAGCAAAAAACAGTGAGATCACCGATCTGCATATTCAGACCCAGGGTTTCGGGATGATGATCCGGAATTCGAGCCAGGCGACGATTCAGCGGAATAATATAACTTGGATCGGGGCGAATACTGCTTCCAGCAGCCAGAAGGGTAATGGCATCGATCTGTACAATTCGCATGACAGCTACATTGAAGCCAATGAGATTTCCGGCATGAGAGATGGAATCTATCTGGAGAACAGTCGCAAGTCTACGGTGCAAAATAACAGGCTGTTACATACAAGGTATGGCATTCATTGTATGTACATTGACGGCTCTTCTGTCATGGATAATACAGGAGAAGAGAACATGACAGGTGCCATGATTATGGGCGTCAAGAATACGGTTATCTCGGGGAATTCTTTTCGCAAACAGAGTAGCAATGTTCATTCCCAAGGAATTCTGTTGTATGACGTACATCAGTCCTCTGTTCACAACAATGTAGTGGAGGGTAATCGTGTCGGCATGAATATTGCAGAATCCTCAGGCAATGAGATCCGTGGCAATGCGGTGCTTCGGAATTTTGTTGGAATCCAGCTGGTCCTGGCAGAAGCTAATGAGTTTACACGTAACCGATTGGTTTCTAACGTCATTGAGGCTTCCGCACTGGATAGCCCGAATAATGTCATGATGGAGAATTACTGGGACTCTTTTCAGGGACTCGACCTGAATCAGGATGGGATCAGTGAAATTTCCTATGCCATCAATCCATTTTATGAGCAACTGGTTAGTCGAAATTCAGCGTATCAGCTCTTTTTTCAATCACCGGGCATGGTCTTTCTGAGTGACTTGTTTACGGAGGGCAGAGATCAATGGACTACCGACAAGTCGCCACGAATGAGCATGGATATGGAATCTGATCTGCACATGTCAGTGGAAACGGCTACAGGTTCCAATATGGTGTGGATGTTTGGGCTAGTTCTGTTGGGGCTGGCAACTTTTATAATCATCTATATGGGGGTATTGCGAAAATGAACAAAAGCTTGAGAAGAAGATGGACAACGGTCATGGTACTTATGTTTGGAATTATACTGTTAACAGCTTGCGGACCAAAATACGCGGCATTGCCGATCAATGAAGACGTGGATATCTGCGTGATATGTAAAATGCAGGTGAAGGATGATGCGTATGCAACGCAGCTCACAACCAAAGACGGTCAAAATTACAAGTTCGATGATATCGGCTGTATGAACCAGTGGAAAACAGAAAATGGCACCGATAACATCGGCATGGACTATGTGCGTGATTACAATGATAAGGAATGGATTGAATACAGCAAAGCCACGTACGTGTACGACGCTTCTTTGCGAACGCCTATGGCCTACGGCATTCTTAACTTTAAGGACAAGCCTTCGGCTGAAGCTTTCATTGCAGAGCAAGGTGTGGGAACCATTATGACCGCTGAGGATCTTGCTTCTCATGACTGGAAACAGAATACAGAGAATATGGACATGATGGGTGAACATGGGCATGGTGAGCACGGACATGGTGAAGAAGGAGAAGGTAATGAGATGCATCAGGAAGGTGAGATGAAAGAAGAGTCAGGCCACTAGGAATGACAATAGAAAATGGTGATCAATGATGTCAGATATGATACAGATTGCAAGACGAGAAGTGAAAATGGGATTTCGCAATCCTTGGGCGTATTCGTTTCTGATCCTGTTTTGCCTCTTTAGCTTAAGCTTGTTACTTCTGAATTCACAGAATCTAGTTGAAGGATATTCGGGCACCACAGGTTCCATGTTGAATCTCATTCTCTACCTTTTGCCATTAATGACGCTGTTTCTGGGTTCCTTCTCGTTAACATCCGAAAAAGAAGACGGCAGCTGGCAACTGCTGTCCACGTATCCCATCGGCACGATGTCCTTTATTGTTGGGAAGTATCTCGGGCTCTCGGTTGTCTTGATAACCATTGTTGCATTTGGATACGGCCTGATGGGGGTAATTAGCGGCTTGATCGGGAATCCACTGGATGCCATGACATACCTTCTCTTTCTGGCATTTTCCTGTGGACTGGTGTTGTTATTCTTGACACTCGCTCTATTTATCGGTTCATTGTCAGGCAATCGGTGGCAGGCGTTAACGATCTCCGTTACCGTGTGGTTCTTCGCTGTCATTGGATGGCCGACGCTGTTGCTCTCTGTGCTGGGACTGATGCCTTATCTATGGGTCAAACCACTGCTTATTACACTGACTCTTATCAATCCGGCTGAGTTGGTGCGCTTGTATGTAGTGATCAAACTGGGGGGCGGCTCCATTCTGGGACCGGAATATTATCGATGGGTGGAGTGGGTGCAGCAACCCAGTGGCAGTTGGATTTTCATCGGGATATGCCTGTTCTGGATTACCTGCTCTGTTCTGGCGGTATACGCGATCTGGGAGAGGGGGCGTTCCCATGGATAAGGTGGAACTCGAAGTGATGGAATTGTGCAAATCCATTAAAAAGCAACCGATTGTGGAGAATATCTCCTTTCGCATAACTTCAGGCCAAGTGCTTGCCCTCTGTGGAGGGAATGGCGCAGGGAAGAGCACAGTGCTGCGTATGATCGCGGGAATTCTTCGGCCTACCTCCGGTGAGGTTGTGGTGAACAATGTGCGATGGTTGAAGGAGCGTAAGCGTTATTCGCAACAGATTGGATATATGCCGGACGATTATCAATTTAACCAGGGGCTGAGTGCAGAAGAAGTCCTTTTGTTCTGGGCTTCTCTGAGGAAAGTTCCCAAGGCGAGGGTTGAAGAAGTACTGACCATGGTAGGGTTGCAGGAACAAAAGAACAAGCGGGTTACGACCTTCTCCAAAGGCATGCGCCAACGTGTGTTATTCGCTCAGGCTGTGCTGTCGAAACCTCCACTGCTCATCATGGATGAGCCAACGAATGGATTGGACCCATTCTGGATGCAAGAATTAGTTCAGCTGCTCAAGGGAATCAAGCAGTATGGCCATATGGTCGTGTTCTCGACCCATCAGCTGGAGATCGCAGACGATATTGCGGATCAGGTGATATTCATGAATCATGGACGTCATGTTGGAGAGGGATCGACTCACGACTTTCGTGATCAATTCGGTTCGCTCCATGCAGCATTTCATCAAAGTCTTGGCCTAAAGTGAAGGTGAGTTTATTGCAGAAGCAGAGTTTTAAAAGCAGACGTACACTTACAATTTTGATTGGTTTGGTCGCATTGCTCGTAGGTGCATGGGCCATTTTCGAAAATGTATCGACACCCGATGCGCAACGAGGCAACACTATTCAAGCAGGTGCAAAAGCCCCTGAGTTCACTGCGGTTAATTCAGCAGGCGAACAAGTCAGACTGTCCGATTATCGGGGCAAAGCCGTCATGATTAACTTTTGGGCTTCATGGTGCACGCCCTGTGTAAGGGAGATGCCGCTCGTTCACCAGATCGCTCAAGACTATCAGAACGATGTGGAAACCCTGTTTGTTAACGTGGGGGAGTCGAAGGGCACGATCCGTGAGTTTATGGATGAGCAAGCGTTTAATTTTCCGGTGATCATTGATGTGACGGGCAACATATCAGCCATGTATCGTATTACGGGTTTGCCTGCAACGATGGTTATTGATAAAGAAGGGGAGTTCCGTCACATACTGCTTGGCGAACTGACGGAGGATATCCCGTTACAGCAATGGCTCGAAGAAAGTATCTAGTCGTAAGCGTTTGGTGGTGAGAGAAGGGGCAGGGATGCCGGGGGTGCCCATTTTCCAAGCGTAACGGATGTATGTTAAAAGTAACAAAAGCAAAAGCCGGACACCCCTTAAATCTAGGGTGTCCGGCTTCTGCTTTTGAATAATATGCGACTTCACAGCCGATTACAGTACAGCAGCTGCAGCATAATTGGTGCGAGCGATTCTGGTTGCATCAACCATGTTGCGCAAGGAAGCAACCGTTTCTTCCTGTCCGCGGGTTTTCAATCCGCAGTCCGGGTTAATCCAGAACAGCTTCGGATCAAGAACACGCAGGGCGCGTTCAATCATGCTGCTCATCTCATCCACACTTGGAACACGTGGACTATGAATATCATATACGCCAAGACCGATACCAAGCTCATACGTATTTTCTTCAAAGCTGTGAATCAGTTCACCGTGACTACGGGATGTCTCAATGGAGATAACATCGGCATCCATGGCTTCAATGGAATCAATCATATCATGGAATTCGCAATAACACATGTGAGTATGAATTTGGGTCGTTTCGTGCACTGTGCACGTGGAGATGCGGAAAGCTTTGACAGCCCAAGCCAGGTAATCGGCTTGTTCATTTTCCTTCAGTGGAAGCCCTTCGCGAACAGCCGGCTCGTCAACCTGGATCATGCCGATGCCTGCCTGTTCAAGTGCTTCGACTTCCTGTCTCAGTGCATACGCCAATTGATAGGCGATCTGCTCACGAGCAATGTCTTCGCGTACGAATGACCAGTTCATGATTGTAATCGGGCCAGTCAGCATGCCTTTGACAGGGCGCTCTGTTTGCGATTGGGCATATTTCGTTTCTTCCACCGTCATTTCACCCGTAAATGCAACATCGCCGAAGATAATAGGTGGCTTCACGCAACGTGAACCATACGATTGTACCCAGCCAAACTGTGTAAAGGCAAAACCGGCAAGTTTCTCGCCAAAGAATTCAACCATATCGGTACGCTCAAACTCACCATGCACCAACACGTCAATTCCGATCTCTTCCTGAATCTTAATCCAGATATCAATCTGCTCCCGGATAAAGGTAGCATACTGTTCGTTGTTCAACTCGCCCTTGCGCCACAACTGACGTGCTTTTCTGACTTCAGCAGATTGCGGGAAACTGCCAATCGTTGTCGTCGGGAAGAGTGGCAATTGCCATTTGGCCTGTTGGGCTTCATGACGCTCGGCAAAAGGACGGGAGCGCTCCGGCTGTTGAACACTAATGGAAGCAACGGCTTTCTGAACAGCGGTACGATTCCGATCTTCAGATTGCTGAAGGGCTTGAAGGGTAAGCTCTGCTTCTTCTATGGAAGCGGTAATTTCTGCATTTGGTGAAGATAAGGCTGTAGTCAAAAGAACAATCTCATCCAGCTTTTCATCTGCAAATGCAAGAACATTTTTCAGTTCGGATGTAAGTTTTGTCTCCCGTTCTGTCGTTACTGGCACATGCAGCAGGCTGCAGGACGATTGCACGATAATACGTTCAGGCGTCACGACTTCAGCAAGTTCATTCAGCAATTTCAGTTTTCCTTGAAGGGAAGCTTTCCAGATTCCACGCCCATCAATAATACCTGCTCCCAATACTTTGTCCGACGGGAAACCGGATGTTTGAATGGATTGGCTGTTGCCAGAGAGTCCATGTACAAAGTCAAGTCCTATACCTTGAACTGGCAGTGCAACAATATCGTTGTAATTTTCAACAGATTCAAAGTACGTCTGCAACATGATATTCAGGCCTGGAACGGCTGCTGCAAATGTCTCATATATTTTATTCAGACGCTGTACATCTTCATCGATTAATTTGGTTACCAGAATAGGCTCGTCGATCTGCACCCACTGAACGCCCTCGCTTGCAAGTTCTTGAAGCAATTGAGTATAAAGTGGCAGCAAGCGGTCCAGCCAAGCGTCCGTCTCGGATTTGTCATAACCTTTGGAGAGTTTCAGGAAGGTTAGTGGTCCAACGATTACCGGTTTGCCTTCAATACCGAGTTTTTCTTTTGCTTCACGATAAGCGAGAAGAGGTTTGTTCTCCGTCAGAGTTGGGGAAGCCCCGTCCAGTTCAGGCACTATGTAGTGATAGTTAGTGTTGAACCATTTCGTCATTTCGCTTGCTGCGGCATCTTTCGTTCCCCGGGCAATGCCATAATATACGGACAACGGAACGGAACCGCCAGTATAAGCAAATCGTTTGGGAACAATGCCGAACATCACGGCCGTATCCAGGATATGATCATAATAACTGAAATCATTCACCGGAATGAGGTCGATGCCTTTCGCTTGCTGCTTGCGCAAATGATCGATACGGATCTCTTGCAAACGTGTGTGAAATTCATTTTCCTCCAGCTTGCCTGCCCAGAACGATTCCAACGCTTTCTTCCATTCCCGATCAGCACCAATACGCGGATATCCCAATACACTACTTTTCGTCATCGCTTAAAACCCCTCTGCTTTTATGTTACACAAAATTTATCACAGATCCGGAGTTATAATGTAATTCCATTAAATTATACCTAGTTATAGCCTGGGGCTATATCGAAAAGAATCTTTTTGCATGAAGCATAGAACTTGAAGAAGTCATTACGTTTGAAATAGACACCACTAATGTTACAATGGTTAACTATGTTCATACGAATGATTGAAAGGAAGGTGGTACTCGTGAATCTGTATCATATCCAGTCGACCGTGCATGGAATCAACAGAGTAAAGTCCTTTTTGGAAGAACATTTTATTGGTATCGCATGGTCAGGTACAGGGGATCTGGAGCATACGCCCCCGGAGCTATGGAAGGAAAAGTTGGTCCAGCACTATGGTTATGATGAATGGGAATTGGCGAACACACTAGCGACATTACATATGTTTGTTAACCTCATGCAGGATGGAGATTATGTCTTAATTAGTGATGATGAGTGGACGTACGTGGGAGATATCGGGGATTATTATTACGACGATTCCGCTGGTACTGAAGAGGACTTGATCTGCCATCGTCGCGGAGTTACATGGTTGGGGCGTATACCACTTGCTGAGTTAAATGACAAAGTGCAAGCATTGCAAAAGGACTCATCCATTCTTGCGAAGTTTGAGTATCCTGTTTCACTAGCAGAACTGGATCGCGGACTTGCAGTCACCGCAGCATCGGGTGCAACTAGTCCTCCCCCAGTAAAGGTAGATGAAGCGACGATTCAAACCGCACTCCATGTGCTTAGAGAAGCGTTACACAGTGAAGAAGAAGAGCTGCGAATTCGTGCGGCTACAGCCATTTTGCAGTATGCCAAACCATAGAACTACTATGCCAAGAACTAAGAATGGTTACTGATTTAGACGGTAACCATTCATGGAACAGCAATTTTAATGTTTATAGCCCTTGAGTAAGTCCTGAGATCTGTTCGTTTACATTCCTATGACTTAGTCCTCCGTGATAACAAACCACAGATGTAATGTCGAGTTCGGTATATTTTTTCAAAGAGAACCGGGCAGTCTCTATATCCAGTGTAGTTGGTTCATGAATGCCTCCAAGCATGCCGTTTACACTGTACATTGAATCTCCGGCAATGAGTGTCTTGCTTTGCTTCAGATAAAGACTGATATGACCTGGCGTATGACCAGGTGTGTGAATAATGCGAATTCCACCGCAAAACGAGAGTTCCTGACCATCAGTCACCGTTTCATCTACTTTGCCCTTTGGAGGATGCTCAAGGTGACCGTCTTTGAGAAGAGGGAGCTGTCCCTCAATATACGGCTTATCCAGCTCATGGGCATATATCTTGACTTGCGAGCCACACTCCTGCAAAATCTCGGGAAGACACCCGATATGGTCCATATCCTGATGCGTCAAAATCACTGCTTTAAGCTGGCTGATCGGCATGCCTATCTTTTCGAACGCAATACGTAAATCGTCATACTGCCCAGGGAAACCGGTGTCTATTAACACAGCTGTTTCTTCATCCCGTATCAGAATAGGGTGAATCACATTCCCTTCAAAATCGAGCTGAAGCATCTCTATTCCTTTTGAAATTTCCATAATGCGACCTCCAAAAATAAATTGATATACAAAATGGGTCATTACATTTCTTAGGTAAACGAATAAAGACTACAAAAAGATACGTATAGAAATATTTAATGGATGGGGGAATTGACGCTTGATGTTGGGAATGATAATTTATATATATCATAAAAACCAACAAGTCCAATAAGATAAAGGGGGTATGTGGGATGACACACATCGTGCATGCGGCAGCTGAAGATATTCGAAGCGAGGATTCGCTGCAATTAATTAAGGAACTGAGCGAAGAACTCGGTTTGCTCTATGGTGGTGATGGGACGGCGGGTTTTCAACTGTCAGACGTTGAAGTACCACGTGCGGCCTTTATCGTCGCCAGAATCGATGGGTATCCGGTTGGTTGCGGAGCACTTCGGCCCCTTGATGAAACTTCTGTAGAAATTAAACGCATGTATACACGCAGTGGCTACCGTCGGAAGGGCATTGCTCAGGCCATTTTGGCTGAGGCGGAGCGTCTTGCGTACGAACTTGGATACACTAATCTGAAACTGCAAACAGGTCCCTTGCAGCCGGAAGCGGCAGCACTCTATGAGCGGGTAGGATATTATCGAATCCCTATTTTTAGTGGTAATTGGGACAGAGTGTTAGCCTACCAGAAAGATCTGGTGCACGAGAAAGTATAAATCTACGAACGAATTAAAGCCTCTTTCACTGAACGGACAACTGAACGGACAGATGAGCATAAGAAGATACAAGAAAAGTCGCCTATGGGCGACTTTTTTTACGCTTTAACTTATCCTACTTTTCTAAAGGCATAGACCAAAGATTTAATCCTTTGCGGAATGAATGATCGAAGGGTCTTGATGTTGGACACCCCATTCGCATAATCCTTCCAAAACGGGCAATAGCGTTTCAGCTTTGGCTGTCAGACGGTATTCAACTTTAGGAGGGACTTGGGGATACTCTTTTCGCTCAACCATACCATCTGCTTCCAATTCTTTGAGCTGTGAACTCAGCGTTTTATACGTGATGGCTCCGATCTGTCTTTTTAGCTCATTGAAGCGGACGGGCTGGTTATCCGCCAGAAGATACATAATCACCATTTTCCATTTGCCACCAATAACAGACAACGTATATCCAAAAGGGGTATCTTGAATGTTTTTAACTTTACCGTGGTATTCAGCCATACTCATCATTTACACTATCCTTCCGGGTAGTACCTATCATAAAAGACCGTACTATTTATTTGTTTGGGCTCAGTTTATACTAACCTTACTTTGAAGTAAAGGAGAATTACGATGACTCAAAAAACAATACGTTTGCTCATGCCACAATGGCAAGGTGGGGATAATCCAAACTACTCTTTTGGAGCAGAGCTGCTTGCTTGGCTCGCACCTGACAATAATCAACCTCTCATTCATGTTCCTGTTGAGGCTTATGATGGAACACTTCTGGTAGGCGAGAACGGGATAAAAGGCAGAACACAGCTTCTTCAGCAATTGCAGGCGGCCCATCATATTATTCAAGCTCACCAGCCTGATCGCATAGTCATGTTTGGCGGTGACTGTTTGGTAGAACAAGCCCCGTTTGCTTATTTAAATGAACGATATGGCGGAGAACTTGGTTTGATATGGATTGATGCGCACGGTGATTTGGTTAGATACGAGGGCTATGACAACGGTCATACTTTACCGCTTGGGAACCTTCTTGGGGAAGGCGATCCGGAGTTTGCCAAACATGTGAGAGTCCCTGTGAAGCCGGAACATGTCTTCATGGCCGGGTTGACGACCCCCACGGAACAGGAAACCGAAGTGATTCAAAGATTGGGTATCCGAACGGCTGGAACTGAAGAATTAACCCATGGCACGGATTCGATTAAGGAGTGGATTAAAGAAAATGGTATCAAACACCTGGCAATTCACCTTGATCTGGATGTGCTTGATCCCAACATGTTCCGTTCATTGTTATTCTCCAAACCAGGGGAACCTTATGTGTTTTCACCAGCGGGAACCATGCAAATACCTCACTTGCTTCATCTGATCAAAGAACTGTCTGAAGAAACAGATGTAGTTGGATTAGGGATAACCGAGCATATGCCATGGGATGCCATTAACTTGAAGAATTTGCTTGGAGAAATTCCTATTTTGAACCAGTGAAATAGGTTATAAGTCGCCACATAATATATCAGAATACTGATATATTAAGTCAATATTGAGGAAGATCAGCGATGGAAATATCAATATTATTATATGGGTGGTTCAATGCGAATCAGAATTCAAACAAACTGAGGAGAGTACACCCAGATGGTCACGTTATTGCTAATCCTTATCTATCTCGCATTTATAGGACTGGGACTGCCAGATGCCTTACTTGGCAGTGCCTGGTCCATGATGAAATACGATATACATGCGACGACAGAAATGGCAGGTTACATATCCTTAATCATTTCATTTTGTACAGTAGTGTCCAGTCTGTCTGCCAGTCGATTGTTACACCGATTCGGAACGGGCAGGGTCACATTATTCAGTATCCTTTCAACAACCGTTGCTCTGTTGGGCTTTTCGATCTCTGAGAATTTTGTGTTTTTCCTGATTCTGGCGATCCCTCTCGGCTTAGGTGCAGGTTCGGTGGATGCGGCACTTAGTAATTATGTAGCATTACATTTCAAGGCGAAGCATATGAATTGGCTGCATTGTTTCTGGGGAATTGGCGCGGTGACAGGTCCACTCGTAATGGCATATTGGCTGAATCAAGCAAACAACTGGCGTGCAGGATACGTTACTGTAGGGTTGATTCTCCTTGGGATCGCGGTGATCTTATTGTCAACGTTGTCACTATGGAAGATCTTCGAGAAGGGGAGAATAGAAGAATCCGGCGATGAGAAGAAACGTGTGAGCAACAGGGAGGCTATACGCATACCCGGTGTGAAGATGTCGATGCTAGCCATGCTTTGTTACAACGGATCGGAGACAGCTGCTGGTCTTTGGATGGCTTCTTTCTTCATAGGTGGTAAAGGCGTATCTCCGGGCACTGCTGCAGCGTTATCTTCCTTGTTCTTTATCGGAATCATCGTAGGACGTGTAATCTCAGGGTTTCTATCGACTCATGTATCGAGCAAAAATCTCATCAGGTATGGTGGAATCGTTGGATGTTTGGGATTAGTCATCCTGGTTATGCCGATTCCTTACTGGATTGCAGCAGGCGCGCTGTTTGTCGTGGGATTGGGTGGAGCACCGATCTATCCGAGTATTGTTCACGCGACACCAGAACGGTTCGGAGAGAAGGCCTCCCCAAGTGTAATTGGACTTGAGATGGCAAGTGCCTATACGGGTTCAACATTAATTCCTTTAGGTATGGGCCTGATTGCAAGCCACTGGGGAATGTCGATGGTACCCCTGATTCTTCTTATGCTCTTCAGTGTCATGTTCGTGGCTACAGAGCTGGTTAACAGAAGCAACAAGGATGCCCGCCTGACACTCTAGCCCTTGCGGTCACGGAAGGTGGTTCCCTCATTACATAACAAAAGGAACAACCATCGCTGGTTGTTCCTTTTGTTATACCTGTTTATTTTTATAAAAAGATCAGTAACAAGGTACCTGCGGCAAAACAGTAATACGAAAAGTATTTCAGGTTGCCTCTGGCCATAATGCCCATAAACCATCTCATGGAGAAATAGGTGACAAAGAGCGTTGTGATAAATGCAATCAGATAAGGGATAGCCAACTGTGACCGGTTGGGATCATTGGCAATGTCGGATACACCCATAATAAGTCCGCCTATACTAATTGGAATATACAGCATAAAGGAGAACTTCAGAGCCGTTTCCTGTTTCATGCCAACAGCGATCGAGGCGATTACAGTCGCTCCTGAACGGCTTATCCCTGGAATAAGAGCGACCGCCTGAGCCAAACCTACCAGTAATGCATCTTTCGTAGACAGATCTCCATCTTGCTTGCGACCACGGAGATTACGAATCAGCCATAAGGCAACCCCGGTGATCAATAGCGCGATTGAAACGGTATATACGGACGAGAAGATTTCTTCAATCCGATCCTTGAAGAGGACCGCAATGACCCCAGCAGGGATCGTACCAATAATTATGTATAAGCAAAACATGAAGTCAGCTCTATATTCTTCTTTACGAGTACGCAGGTAACCTAGTGCACCAATGATCAATTTTTTGATATCTTCCCGGTATATAAAAATAATAGCGATAAGCGATGCCGTGTTCGTTAAAATCTCAAATGACAATCCGTTCTGCTTCATGCCCATGAGTCTCTGGGCGATGATCAGATGACCGCTTGAGGAGACAGGGATCGGTTCGGTCGCCCCCTGAACAATACCTAAAAACAAATACTTTAACCACAATATAATCTCTTCCATGTTGTCCTCCTTGGATAAGTTTCATTGGCTTTCCAATGTGTTTCTCTTTTTTGAAGTTTTTATTTACTCTATAGATGATAGCTGTTTAACTAGGTGACTTGCAAGTTAGAATTCATAGAGAGAGTGAAATAAACTTGTCTTGTCATTTCGTTCAGAGCATGATATCGTTGATAACGATTATCAATATCAATGAAGAGGTGGGTTTATTTTGCGGAAACAGAAAACACCAATATGGATTATGATGGCACTCATCTTGCTGCTTGTACTTAGTGCATGTGGACAGTCAGCCACGACTAATACTACAACCGCTGATAGCGCGAATGCAGCTTTAGAGACAGAATCCAAGATGGACTCGGATGCAGTTGCTTCTCCTGAAACCAATGCAACTGCTGATGAGGAACTCGTTACATATCAATCGGATGCCGGCGAAGTACAGGTGCCCAAGAATCCACAACGTATCGTTGATCTGACATCATTCTCGACAGGGTACTTTGTTGCCCTGGATGCACCGGTAGTCGGTGCTTTATCCGGAGCGATGAACAACAAGTATATCAAGGATCAACTGGCAGCAGCGGGCACCAGTGACTTGGGTGAAGTACCTACTCCAGAGAAGCTAATCAGCTTAAAACCAGACCTATTTATCGTATATACGGGCACAGAGGGCATCGATAAGTTGGAGCAGATTGCGCCTGTCGTACAGATTACATTTGGCAAGCGTGATTTCAAAGATCTAATGCTCGAAAATGGGTAAGCTGACCAATAGAGAAGATGCAGCTATAGCCTGGAATGCTAAATGGGAAGCGCGCATCAATGAACTGAAGCCTAAGGTTCAGGAGGTTGTCGGTGATCGGACAGTCTCTATCCTGAATCCGTACGCAAAAGGGTTATTTGTATTCGGTCATAACTACGGTAGAGGCGGTGAGATTATTTACGGGGAGTTTGGGCCTCAAGGCACCAGCCAAGGCTCAAGCTGAAGCAACTGACAGCGGGACCGGATGGGCTTCGATTTCCATGGAACTATTGCCGGAGTATGCGGGTGATATTATCTTCACCAGTCCGTGGTCGGGAGATACAACCGATCCCAAGATCGTATATGATAATACATTATGGAAGACCTCCTGCTTTCGGCGAAGTAACATCGAACCATATACATGGTAATACTGGAGCATTTCCGAAACGTCGTTACAAGACGGGGAAATGCTCTTCTTATGAGCGTAGAATGTTATATACGTCGATCTTGGATGGATTTTGACCAATGTAATTAAGCTTGATACAATAGGATAACTGCTGATGAACATTAAATATCAAGTGGGGTGATCTAAATTGCAGCAAAAAAGTGAACGTTTGAATGTTTGGTTGGCTTTCTCTAACATGCATACCCATCTGAACGAGAAGCTGGAACAAGCTCTGCTTCAACAATATGACTTATCTTTGAAGGAATTTTATGTGTTAAACTTCATATATAATGCGGAGGGTAAGGAATTACGCCTACAGCAACTTCAAGAACTGGTGGGGTTGAGCCAAAGTGCTACTTCCAGGCTTGTCGTTAGGATGGAAGCCAAAGACTGTGGGGCTCTGGAAAGACATGCATGTGAAGATGACCGGCGTGGCATTTACACTCGTATTACGGAGCTTGGAGAGAATAAATACAAGAAAGCACTTCAAACGTTTAATCAGGTCTTGCAAACTGAATTGGAACAGGATGGATTTGAGACTCGATTAGAGAACCTCACTAAAAAATTGTTCTAAGGCTAGGGTGAATATAGGGTAATGTAGTCATTTACCCTATAAGAAGACTTGACACACATTAATATATCCGTTAAATTAAATGCATGCGCATGCTTTTATTGTGAATTGCAACACAGGGTGTAGAAACGGTGCTTACCGACTTGGAAGGGACGGTTGACTCAATTGTAGCTGCTGCAACGGGATATGACAAAACACTTCTGATTGATCTGGATGGTGCCGGGAAAACCATTGAAGCGGCTCAACAAGCGGGTATTGATCGATATATCATGGTGAGTGCGATTCAAGCCAATAATCGTGAGAACTGGCATGATAACATCCTTCCATATTATGCAGCCAAGCACTATGCTGATAAATTGTTAGAGATCAGTGGATTAACATATACCATCATACGCCCCGGGATACTAATAAATGAACCAGGGACAGGTAAAGTTTCTGCTGCTGAGAATATTAAAACTGATAACATCGCTCGTGAAGATGTAGCTCATGTGATTTTGGCCAGTTTGAGTGAGAAGAATACTTACAAACGTTCATTTGATCTAATCGCTGGTGAGGATGTAATATCTGAGGCATTGAGCAGACTTTGATCCAAAACGAAATTTTCGACGAAATCAGATGAGTTAAGAGAGGGCTATACAATGATCATGTTGATGCTTTTGACTTTCATATTAGGTATCTTCATCGTTGTACGTCAATTTTGGCCACTGCGCAATCTTGAATATATAGATTATCAAGTATTTCTTAGACAAGAGCGTGATTTTCGGCAGTATAAAGTGATCGATATTCGAGATGCGACGGATTATATGGCTAATCCCACTCCGGATACGATTAACATCTCACTGGGACGTCTTGCTTTCACCTGGGAAAAATACCTTCTTCGAGAAGATAACGTAATTATAATGTCTCCTGGTATGCTTCAATCCAAAAAGGCTGTACGTATTTTGCGAAAGCATGGATTTGAATGTCTTTATGTGATGAAGTAAAAGTTACGTGTGAGTTCTAAATCATACGGAATTATTAATCGTATGGGCTGTTTCGATGCTTGCGCATGCATTTTATTAAACTTGATTCATGAAAAGGGGAGTTTTATTTTGATGACAGATTTGTTTAGTCCATATTCTTTTAAAAGCCTAGAGCTTAAAAACCGTGTCGTAATGGCTCCAATGTGTCAATATTCAGTTGAGCAAAAAGATGGTATCGCAACAGATTGGCATTATATGCACTACGTTAGTCGTGCTGTGGGGGGAACAGGTTTTATTATCATTGAAATGACAGATGTGGAACCGGATGGCCGAATTTCAGATTATGATCTTGGGTTATGGTCAGATGAACAGATCCCAGCTCTGAAGCGGATCGTAGATGCGTGTCACAGTTATGGTGCCAAGGTCGGCATTCAGATTGCTCATGCGGGCCGCAAAGCAGAAGATGCCGAAGTTCCAGTAGCCCCGTCCGCAATCGCCTTTGATGAGAATTCCAAGCAACCTCGTGCGCTTACAACGGATGAAGTAAAAGGAATGGTTGAGAAATTCCGGAGTGCAGTAGCGCGTGCTGTGAAAGCTGGATTTGATGCGATTGAGCTTCATGGCGCACATGGCTATTTGATTCATCAGTTCCATTCTCCACTAACGAACAAGCGAGAAGACGAATATGGACAAGATTTAACGTTATTCGGCCGGGAGATCATTCAGGCTGCAAAGGCAGAAATGCCAAAAGACATGCCCCTGATGATGCGTATTTCAGCAAAAGAATACGTCGAAGGTGGCTATGGAATTGACGAAAGTTCCGAGTTTGCCAAGGCATATCAAGAGGCAGGCGTGGACCTATTCGATATCTCATCTGGTGGCGAGGGACCTATTGGTGCATCGGGCAGACCAGGAACTCACGCAGCTTATCAAGTACCTCTCGCTAAAGCAATCAAAGAAGCTCTTGATGTGCCCGTGATTGCTGTTGGAAGACTGGACGACCCGAAATTGGCGAATGCAGTCATTGGAAATGAAGAAGCTGATCTCGTTGCAGTCGGAAGAGGGCTGTTAAGAAATCCTTACTGGGCATTGGAAGCAGCGTCTGCTTTGCGCAAGACAACGGACGTTCCAAAACAATATACAACTGGTTTTTAATGTTCAGCATTAAATATATGGATAAGAAAGGACTCCGACTGACAAAACAGAAGGAGTCCTTTTTATGGTTAAACTAAACGAAGTGAAGGTATGATATTAACGAGTAAGAGTCAGGAGAGGGTAGTCGATTCATCGGTTTTACCTCTCAGACGTTTAATATCTTCTCTTGGCGGAAAACCGAACATGCGGGAATATTCACGACTGAATTGGGAAGGACTCTCGTAACCTACCTGATATGCTACATCTGCTGCATCGGTGGATTTTGATAATAACAAGCGCCGAGCTTCCTGAAGTCTCAGTTGTTTTTGAAACTGAATTGGACTCATGGCAGTCACTTCTTTAAAGTGTCTATACAGTGAGGCAGTGCTCATATTCGCCAAGTCGGCCAATTCCTCAACCCTGAAATTCTGATCAGAGTGATTCATAATATATTGAATGACGTCTTTGACTCGATATGTGTGGCTGCCCTCCATTGTAGCTTGTTCCAGGGCGACCCCATGGGGACCTTTCAATACTCTATAGAGAATTTCCTTCTTGAACAAAGGTGCCAGTAATGGGATATCTTCCGAATGTTCTTCCAGTAGTCGGGCCAACCTGACGACCGCGTCCAGCAGAGACGGTTCGGTTTGGCTGACAAACATTGCCCTTCTCGCATTATTCAGCGGTTTTGTAGGGAAGTCGGAATGGTTTAATACCTCCAGAATTTCACTGGATGTAAACTCAAGTTTTAGCGCCAGGTAAGGAGCTTCAGGCGAGGCCTGAATGACTTGTCCACTAACTGGCAAATCAACGGTTGCGACGATATAACTTCCTGGACCATAACGGAAACGATCCTGTCCCAGCAGTACCTCTTTTTCGCCCTGAACGATAATGCAGAAGGACGGTTCATTAACTCTGAATAGGGGTTCCGTAACGACAGATTCGCGGATTAAAAATAATGAGGGGATAGCCGTAGAATGCACTCCGTCCTTGTCAGAATAACGGTCAATGAGTGTGGCTAATTCGTTCTGTTGTTCTTGTATTTGATCAGACATGCGAAGTTCTCCTTTTTTCCTCACAACATAATAACCACATTCTATCGTATATTGACCCAAGGCGGTAGAAAACGGATAGGAATAGGCAAACATTTGAGGTGAATGGATAAGATATGTTACTTGCCGGGTGAATATTCACAAGTCCTTATTTTATTTACTGATCGTTCCCGATGTGTTAGATTGATTTTGGGAGGGAAGTCAACATGGCTAGGAGTAAAGAGTTTGAAGTGAACGAAGTATTGGATAAAGCAATGAAGATCTTCTGGGAACAAGGATACGAGAAGACGTCGATGAGTGACCTGGTTGAACATATGGGGATTCATCGCAGAAGTATATATGATACGTTTGACGACAAACATTCGTTGTTTTTGCAGGCAATGGATCGTTACAATGGAAAGGTCAGCAACACATTGCTCGCAGAGATCAAAGCGTCCAAGACGGCAGTGGAAGCACTCCATAAAATTTTCGGAGTAATGATCAGCGAATCAGAGGATACGCCATCGGGTTGCCTGATCGTGAACTCGGCGGTGGAGCTGGGCCCCCGTGATACGGATGTGGACTCCCGATCTCTTGAATCTTTTAATGTAACAGAGCGGATGTTCGAGCAGATTATTGAATGGGGACAGCGGGATGGAGAGTTCTCCTCAACTCAGGATGCGAAGGAAATGGCAGAGTACCTGCACAATATTTCCGTGGGCATACGGGCCATGGCAAGAACTTCGATGGATAAAGAGAAATTAAATCGCATTATCAATGTATCAATGAAACTTTTGGAAAATTGATGCATCATTTTACACATATAAGTAGTAGCTCGAATCCGTTAGAGGACTTCAAGCTACTACTTTTTTTGCACAACTTTATAAGAAAAAGACTGATCAATCAATTGGTAATGGCATTTTCTATTGATTTAATTTTGTGAATCTCTTCAGTCCCGGCTTTCAAAGCAGTCTCGTAGTATGCGCATTTGTGCTCAATGACCTCCATGGTCTTTCGTAATTCCTCCATCTGTGCTTCTACGCTAGCTTTTCGTTCCGAGAACATGTCATATCTCTGCTTCAGGGTGGAGTCCCCTTCAGAACACCATTCAATGAAGTCTTTGATATCCTTTATAGGCATCCCGGTCAGCTTCAGACATTGGATGATCTTTAGAAAGTCAATGTCTGAATCTTTGAACAAACGTGTTCCGCTCGTGGTACGTTCTACAAAAGGCATAAGTCCTTCCTTATCGTAGTAACGCAATGTATATACCGTAAGGTCTAATTTTTTGGCAACTTCACCGATTGAATAGGTCATTTAGAATGAATTCCTTTCTACTAGGGGTAGACTTCGAGTTAACTCTAGGATTGATTCGAGTGAAATTCTACCATGCTACATTACAACATGTCAAAGTGAGGTGGAGATAAAAAATAAGATAAATAGTTGACCTAGAGTTAACTAGAGGGGGTAAGATTATTTTGAACTTTAAATTACTAGGAGGTTATTACATTGATTATAGCTAAAGCCAGAGCAGTTGACGGACCAGACCAACAATTCCGAAGTGCTGAAATTAAACGACGTGATCTGGATACGAATGATGTATTAATCGAGATTAAATATGCTGGTATTTGCCATTCTGACATCCATACTGCCCACGGTGAATGGGGTCCTGTGAATTATCCGCTTGTTCCTGGACACGAGATTGCCGGGATTGTAACCGATATAGGAACAGGAGTCTCCAAATACAAGCTCGGTGACCGAGTAGGGGTCGGATGTATGGTCGACTCTTGTGGAGAATGTGATAACTGCCGCAAAGGTGAAGAACAATACTGTCTCAAAGGAAATATTCCTACCTACGCTGGGGTAGACAAATATGGTGAGCCTACGCAAGGTGGATATTCTACCCACATTGTTGTAGTCGAGGACTTCATCGTTCGCATCCCGGATAACATTGCACTGGACGCTGCTGCACCTTTGCTATGTGCAGGTATTACGACATATTCACCGCTGCATCACTGGGGAGCTGGCCCAGGTAAGAAGGTTGCCGTTGTAGGTATGGGTGGTCTAGGCCATATGGCTGTTAAAATTGCACATGCGATGGGTGCCGAAGTAACGGTTCTCTCCCAGTCCTTGAGCAAAAAAGAAGATGGACTGCAATTTGGTGCAGATCACTACTACGCAACAAGCGAACCGGAAACGTTCGAAAAACTTGCAGGGACTTTTGATCTGATGATTAACACAGTAAGTGCGAATATTGATATTAACGCTTATTTCTCACTGCTCACGCTGGATGGTACTCTCGTGAACGTGGGTGCACCTGCAGAGCCATTAGCTGTTAACGTATTCTCTCTCATCGGTCATCGCCGTTCATTCGCAGGTTCCATGATTGGTGGCATTCGTGAGACGCAAGAAATGCTCGATTTCTGTGCAGAACATGATATTGCGCCTAACATTGAGGTCATCTCGGCTGACCAGATTGACGAAGCTTACAAACGTGTACTGGCTTCCGACGTGAAATATCGCTTTGTTATTGATATCAACACAATGTAATTGTGAAGTAAGTAATAACTCGATGCATAAGTAGACAAGCAAGCAGCTGGCCACCAAGGTCAATTGCTTGCTTGTTTTCTTATGATCTGGTTAGATTCGGTTGATGGATTCATGATAGAATGAGATCGAATGGGGCAAAAGAAGTAGAATATTTATTATTGATATAGGGGGAAAGCAATGGAGACCTTTGCAGAATTTATAGCACGCATCGATAACCCGGAACATCAGGCACGAACGGAAGAAGTCTTGAACTGGGTTACTGAAAAATTCCCGAATCTAAAGCAAAAAATAGCATGGAATCAACCGATGTTTACCGATCACGAGACTTTTATCATTGGTTTTAGTGTATCCAAGCAACATTTGGCTGTTGCTCCCGAGAAGGCAGGAATTAATCGCTTTTCGGAAGAGATCACTCAGGCGGGTTATGATCACACCAAAGAATTGGTTCGGATGAAGTGGAAACAGGAAATTGATTTTTCGTTACTTGAGCGAATGATTGAGTTCAATATCGCGGATAAGGCAGACTGTTCAACATTTTGGCGTAAATAAATCATGATAGAAAAAGAAGACCCCTAACTTCCAGATTCGGAAGTTAAGGGTCTTTGGTATATTACAGTATTATTTATGACCTACTACAGGGTGAGGTACGTATGGTTCTTCAAGGAACGTAACATCTTCGCTGGTCAACTTAACAGACAGAGCACCTACAGCATCATCCAGATGCGATAATTTGGTGGCACCGATAATTGGAGCCGTTACGGTATCTTTTAGTAATAACCAGGCAAGTGCAATGTGTGTGCGAGGTACACCGTACTTTTCTGCAATGGATGCAACTCGCTCGACAACAAGCCGATCCGCATCACTGGTTCCATTGTACTTGGATTTTTGCACTTCGTCTGTCTCGGAACGAAGCGTGGTTACAGACCAGTCACGGGTTAACCTGCCTGAAGCCAGAGGGCTGTAGGGAGTCACACCAATCTTTTCTTCCTTGCACAGAGGAAGCATCTCGCGTTCTTCTTCACGATAGATGAGGTTTAAGTGGTTTTGCATGGAAACGAACTTGGTCCAACCATTTCTCTCGGCCACATGCAATGCCTTTTGGAACTGCCATGCGAACATTGCTGAAGCTCCAATGTATCTCGCTTTACCGGACTTCACCACATCATGTAAAGCTTCCATGGTTTCTTCTATAGGGGTGCTGTGATCCCAACGATGGATGATATACAGGTCGACATAATCCGTTTCCAAACGTTTCAGACTCTTGTCTATTTCACTCATGATGGCTTTTCTCGAAAGGCCAGAACCGTTGGGCCCCTCATGCATCTGTCCGTGGATCTTGGTTGCAATGACAACCTCATCACGATTGGCATAATCCTTTAATGCCCGACCAAGATATTCCTCACTTGTACCCAAAGAGTATACATTCGCTGTATCGAAGAAATTAATGCCTAAATCTAGCGCTTTTTTGATGACAGGGCGGGAGTTCTCTTCATTCAATACCCATTGATGAACCCACTTACTGGCGTCCCCGAACCCCATACATCCCAGGCAAAATCGAGATACGTCCAAGCCTGTGTTACCAAGTTTTGTATATTCCATATGATGTCCAAATCCTTTCTAATATTTATTATGGCCACCTGTATGGTGACCTATTTTCATTTATTATGTCATAACGAACGAACCAGCCTGTACCACATTTCTATCAAACTTTTGCCTAATCCTATCATTATCTCCAAATCGGTTGGATATAGAACATAAAAAAATGCCCCGAGTGTAGCTCAAGGGACATCTTACTCCATATAAAGTATGGTTCAACTCAGACAGAGAAGAGAAAAAAAGGATTGAACGCAAAAAAAAGCCATGATATAATCTATAGCGCAATTGACATTTGATTTGAATGTAAAGGGTTAATCATTATTTCTCCTAATTTAATTTTACATCCGACATTCCGATTTGTCAATGCTCTTTTTTTGGGTCCTAATAAATGGAAAAGGGAGTGGACTTATTCATGGATAAAACAAACGAATGGAAGTTGGAAGAGGAAAGACTAGTGGAGGTAAGGAACAAACTTCAGGCACGACTCGACGAGTTAGAACCGAAGGTTGCCGGACTGCATGAACAGGCTGCCGAAATTCGTAAACGGTTCTGGGAAGACGTGACGATTAACACGGGTTCGTACACGGATTTTGAAGATGCATTCTATACCATCAATCAGCAGTCGAGGGTATTGGCCGAGAGGGAGCGCGGGCACAAGCTATTAACACAACAATGGAAGAACACAAAGAGACTGCTTCCAACGCCGTATTTTGGTCGTTTTGACTATAAGGAAAAAGGCATGACAATTACTGAACAGATCTACATCGGGGTATCATCTTTCATGGATGAGGATGGACTGAACTTTCTAATCTATGACTGGAGAACACCAATTGCGAGTCTGTACTATGATCACTCTCCCGGGCCAGCAGGCTATGACACACCTTCAGGACGAATCGAGGGAAAGATGGAGCTCAAGCGTCAATTCCAGATCCAACATGGGCAGCTTCATAGCATGTTTGATTCAACTGAGACGATTGGTGACGAATTGTTGCAGCAAGTACTCGCCAAGGGTGCAGACTCACAAATGAAGAGCATTGTAGCAACCATTCAGAAGGAACAGAATGCTATTATTCGTGATGACCGCAGCCGGATGCTTATCGTGCAGGGGGCAGCGGGCAGTGGCAAGACGTCGGCAGCGTTACAGCGAGTCGCCTACTTACTGTATAAACACCGCCAGACCGTCAAAGCAGATCAGATTGTACTTTTCTCGCCGAATCCGATGTTCACCAGCTATATTTCCACCGTACTCCCGGAACTTGGTGAAGAGAACATGCAGCAGACGACTTTCCAGGAATATTTGAATTATTGGCTGGATTCCTCCGTACAACCAGAGGATGCCTTTGATCAGATTGAATATGTACTGACAGCCCAGGGAGATCCGGGATATGAAGCTCGTATGGAGGCGATCAAGTACAAAGCTTCCGAGACATTCCTTCAAGTGCTCCAAAACTACGGTAAGTGGTTGGGAAGAGAGGGGATGCGGTTTAACGGAATTCAATTTCGGGAACGTGAATTCATCACTGCAGACCGAATAAAGACCCAATTTTACAGTTTGGATCAAAATCTTACATTGTCCAACCGTATACTACTTTTGCAGGAATGGCTGCTGAGAGAACTCGTTTCGCTGGAACGACTGGAACGGGAAGCAGACTGGGTTCTGGAGGAGTTGAATTATCTGGACACAGAAGAGTACGTGGAAGCTTTCCGCATGTTGCACAAAGAAAAGCCTGTGTTCGATGTGGCGGAAAAATACGCAGCGCGGGAGAATGGGAATACAAGCGCAGAGAAAGATGAGGGTGCCTTTAACTTTGCTGTGCGGGAAGAGGAACTGCTTCGTCAGAAACTGGTGAAAGACATGTTTAAACCGTTAAGAAAGAGTGTGCGGAAATTCCAGTTCGTGGATGTGAAAGGCATATATGAACAACTATTTGTAGATGAAGCTGCTTATCGTGAACAAACGAATGGGGCAATCCCCCCGCAGCATTGGCCTGAGATTTGCAAACAGACTAAGAAAATGATCCTCCAGAACAAGCTGTTCCATGAGGATGCTACTCCTTTTCTATATGTAAAAGAGATGATCGAAGGTGTCCGGACAAACACGGATATCCGTTATGTCTTTGTGGATGAAGGCCAGGACTATTCGGCGTTTCAATATGAATATCTCAAAAAGCTGTTTCCTCGTGCCCGCATGACGGTGCTTGGTGATTTCGGGCAAGCGATCTTTATGCAGGCTACGGATTTAGCAGCATCCAACTCGCCACTGGTTCACCTTTACGGAGAAGCCGAAACCACATTAATACGCCTGGTACGCAGTTATCGTTCAACCAGGGAGATTGTTGAATTCACCAAATGCATGCTGCCAGGGGGAGAAGAGATCAGACCGTTTGAACGGGGAGATCAGAAGCCTCTTTTAACAAGATTGAAGGACAATACGCTGCGTGGTTCGCAGATTCTCGCAGATATTACCGCACTCAAGGCGGAGGGGTTCGATTCCATCGCTGTGATTACGAAGACGGCGGCTGAAAGCCGGGAAGCCCATGAATGGTTACGTAGTCAAGGAGGCGAAGGGCTGCAGCTCATAACGAAGGACACACAGATTTTTGAAAAAGGAATCATGGTTATTCCTGTGTACCTCGCCAAAGGCGTCGAGTTCGACGCTGTCCTGGTCTATGATGCTTCACCAGACGCCTACAGCCAGGAATATGACCGCAAGCTTCTGTATACGGCCTGCACACGAGCCATGCACCGACTTCATCTATATACAACGAGTGACTGGTCACCGTTTGTGCAGGCGTTACCTGCGAATCTGTATGACATAAGATCATAATCCATAAGTAAATCCAATTTAAATGAAGGACCAAGAAAGATGCTCATAGCCTTTTTCAAAGGTTAACGGGCATCTTTCTTTTTTATGCTGATCGTTCCCGACGTGATAGATTGTTATTGGGAGTTACGAGACGATCCCTTTACCCGCAATTGTTTCAAAAATAGAGAGGTGTAGATGCATTTTCACGCTATAAATAAAACAACCCCACCAGATCTGGCGGGGGTTAAGTTCGTCATGAATCCTCCAATTCCATTCCCTTAAGAACGGTGAGAATATGAGGTTTAGCCTTTAACTGCACCGGCAGTAAGGCCGCTGACAATATATTTTTGCCCGAATAGATACAGGATGAATACAGGCAGCGAAGTAAGCACGAGATTGGCGAAGATCAGGTTCCAGTCCCGGCTATATTTGCCGTAGAAATTGTAGATCGATAGTGGCATCGTCCAGGTGGAGCTGTCTGTCAGGAAGTACACCGGAATTGTGATGTCATTCCAAACGGACATGAACACCATGATCGCTACCGTTGCGTTAACGGGCAGGATGAGCGGTGTGACGATGCGGAAGAACACGCCGAACACACTTGCACCTTCCAGAAATGCCACTTCGTCCAGCGCTCGTGGAATGGTTTTGATGAATCCACTATACAAGAATACACTGAAGGCTGTATTTAACGCGGCGTAGATCAGAATGACACTTGTGATGCTGCCGTAGAATCCTAATCCCTGCACAACCCGAATGGTCGTAATAATCGACATCGGCGCAATCAGCCCCATGAAGAAATACATGTAGATGGTGCCGGATAGTTTGGTTTCCCGACGTGCCAGAATGAATGCCGCTGCCGAAGAAGCAACGATGTTAATAATGGATGAGACGCCAGTAATCAAGATGCTGTTGAAGAATGCTCGTGACAGACCGCCTTCCTGGAAGACACGAACATAGTTCGAGAACTGCCATGTTTCAGGCAAACTTAGAGAGAAGCTGAGCACCTCGGCGCTGGTTTTAAATGAACCAAAGATCAGAATGACAAGCGGCAACAGAACGATGAGAGAGGCCAGAATCAGGAAACCTTCCACGATATAGTTGCGGATGGCGAGTTTGCGTGTATAGCCCATGTTATTCCGTAACCTCCTTACGCCGCATGAAGATCAATAGCGGTATAGCGATAATGGTAACGACGACGAACAGAAGTGTGTTGACCGCGGTACCGAGTCCCCAGTTGCCTTCACCGAAAGATCGTAGAATGATCGTACCAACGACCTGGGAAGCGTTACCCGGGCCACCACCGGTCATGACGTACACTTCGGAGAATACTTTGAGTCCACCGATTAATGTCAGCATCAGGTTAATGTTAATGGCTGGCAGCAAGAGCGGCAGTGTGATTTTGAAAAAACTTCTCCACGAGCTTGCGCCATCAATCTTGGCTGCCTCGTAATACTCTTGAGAAATGGACTGCAGGCCCGCCAGATAGATGGCCATCTGGAAACCGGCACTCTGCCAGATGGAGACGATAGCAATCGTCCAGATGACAATGGATGGATTGGTCAGCCAAGCTTGGCTTAACGAATGTAAGCCAACAGATTCCAATAGGTTGTTAATTGTACCTTCAGTACGCAACATGGGAGTGAACAGAATGCTGATCACAAGAATGCTGAGTATGGAAGGGGAGTAGAAGATGGCGCGCAGCAGGTTCTTCGTTCTTAATCGCATATTAAGTCCTACAGCCAGTAATAGACCGATAACATTTTTGCCCACTACGGTGACGATCGCAAATATTGCTGTGTTCTGCAACGCCAGAATAAGCGTTTTGTCCGAGAAAATTTTCCTGAAATTGTCCCACCCGATGAACTTCAACTCCAGCCGGTCCAACCGCCAATCCGTGAATGAGTAATAGAAGGCGGCAAGAGCAGGCACGACGAAAAAGATGGAGTAGATAATCAGTGCGGGAAAGATCATGTAATACGAATACAAATTTTTAGTCCTTTTCATGTCTCACACTCCGTTATAGCTAGGCAGCATAACATTCATCCGTGGTATGCTGCCTTGTATTTCACTCCTATTTCTTAGAAACCGGCTACACCTTTATCCTGCATCAGCTGACTGAACTTCTCATCCCAGGATTTCAGGACTTCTTCCGGTGACAATCCGCCTGCAAATTGATCCTGTAACAATCGGTACAGTTCACTGCGATCAACCAACATGAATGCATCCGTGGTCAGCACGGTTTTCTTCGGCGTAATGTAGTTGTCTACAATGTCCTGCTTGTAGGCTGGCAATTCCGGTGTTGTGACGTCACTTAAATTGGATACGTAGCCTTTGGAGTCCACGATCTGTTGTGCGACATCCTTGGAAGCGATGTAGTCCAGGAACTGTTTGGCTTCTTCCAAATGTTTGGATTTCTTCGGAATGAACAGTTGTCCACCCAGTGGACTTGCACCCAGACTGGCATTATCCGACGATGGAATCGGGAAAACGCCCAGTTCCATGCTTGGATCTTGCTCGGCAACGCCTTCAATTAACCAATCGCCCATAAACATCATGGCCACTTCCTTGTTCAGGAATTTACCTACTGCCATGTCATAGCTGTCGCTAAGCACATCTGTGTTGGTGTAACCTTTGGTGTACACTTCATACTGTTGTTCCAGGAATGTTTTGAATTCCGGAATATCGGACCATTTTTTCTTATTGTTGTTCAAGTCATCAAAAAACGTCGGTTCATTTTTGGCTACAAAATCGGCAAAAGCTGCAGCAGGCCAGATGTTGGCAGCCCAGGCATCTTTGTAAGGCATGAATACAGGTGTAATGCCACTCGCTTTGATTTTTTCACAGATCGCCAAGAATTCCTCGTAGTTGGTTGGAAGCGACAATCCGAGCTCTTCAAAGATTTGTTTGTTATAAACGACCCCTTGCATGCCTGTATCCTGGCTAACATGGAAACTGTAGAGGTGACCACCAGAAGAGAGGACATCTTTGTTCACGATTCTGCTCGCCCAAGGTTCGTTATCGAGAATCTCGAAGTTACGTTCTAGGTTCAGGTCCGTGACTGCGCTCGCCAGATTATATTGAATAATGTCAGGTGTTTCATCTACAGCCAGTTTGGTTTGCAATACCGTTGTTGTTTGTTCCGCTGGAATCAGCTGCAAATTCACGCGGATATTCGTTTGTTTTTCGAATTCATCGAGAATGTCTTGCTGAATGAAGGCAGAGTCCTGAGAACTTTTAGAGATCGCCAATTCCAGTGTGACCTTACCACTCTTGCTGTCCCCGCCAGCAGCACCGGAATCTGTACCTCCTGATCCACAAGCGGTTAACGAGATCGATAATAGACTAGCCAGAATAATGGATATAGCCTTTTTTCTTTTTATTGTCTTCAATGCAAATCCCCCTCTAAAACGTTTAGTGAATCCGTTTACAAGTTCGATTATAGATTCTTTTATCGCCCCGGTACATGTCTGTGCTTGAACGTTGATGTGTAAAATCCTGAACTTGAAATCGCTATCATTTCATGGAGTACCGTGATACAGTAGGACATAAATCTAAGGGATTTCACATCATGTCAGAACAGGAGGGTAACTCTGAGAATGGCGAAGCTCATACATAAGGCAACTCAATTCAGTTTGCAGACGAAGGTGCTTTTGACGTTTCTGGCCCTGCTTTTGTTCGTGCTGGGCTGTTTTATCGTGTATGTAAATGTGATTGTTATTCGCCCGCTCAAACTGAAAACGGAGCAAGATACGCTCGTGACTGCTACGAAGGTGAGAGAGCAGGTCGATCTATACGTAGAACAACAGAACCAAATGTCGCAGCGAATATTGTCCAGCAAGAATATCTTTGCAGCCATGGACAAGAGCTCCTCAGCTCATAGTAACTATGAAAGACTGAAGCAAATTCGAATCATCAAAGACATCATGTTTCAGGCGATTGGGCCAAGCATGAATATCAAGGACATGTCCATCTATGACAGGCAAGGTGTTCTTCTTACGTCATATCTGGGTTCAGGCAATCCTCCGGCGATTTTGAACACGATGATGGAGAGTAGCCAGATCGGGCGGGATTGGACGGAAAGCGGTTTTGTCTTGCTGCGCCAACTCGATACCATCTCCTTTGTGCGGACGATCAATGATCAGAACGGCAAGGTGTACGGTTATCTTAGCATTCAGATGGAACAGGCCTATATACAGAATCTTACGGAAGGCATTACTGCTGGAGATGTCTATATTCTGAATGAACAAGGGGAACAGATGACAGGTTCAGAAGCGGGGGTGACATTTGCCAATTGGTCGAAGCCTGCATCAGACGAGGGACTGGTGGTCGACAAAGACGACAATTATATCACGCATTCCACATCACCCAGCACAGGTTGGATCACGTATATCATAACACCCAAAAAATCCGTTCTGGGCTCGATCCATTCGGTTCAGACCATGTCCATCCTGCTCATAACGGCGCTGATGCTGGTTTCCTTTGTGTATATCTTCCTGTCAACGCGTAACCTGCTGCTTCCAATCCGTAAGCTCCGCAGTCAAATCTGGCGTATGAACTACAGCAATATGAATCTGAAAGTGGATGAAACGCCGAAGAACAACGATCTGTTATTGCTTAACGAAGCCTTTCAGGATCTCATGGAGCGGCTGCAACAATCCATTGACCGCGAAAAATCAGCACTTCATGAAGAAGTAAAGGCGCGTAATTCAGCGCTGCAAGCTCAGATCGCTCCACATTTTATTCATAACGTTCTGTATCTGATCAGTATTGCTGCACAAGAGGGGAAGACCAAAGTCGTATCGGATATGTGCAAACATCTTTCGGACAGTCTGCGCTACATCGTCTCTTCGCCCTACGCCCATGTGACCTTGGCTGATGAGCTTCAACATACGAGACATTACTTGTCGCTTGTACAACAAAAGTACGAAGAGGATCTGGAGTGGGACATCCGTGCGGACGAGCTGGCGAATGAAATTAAGTTGCCGCGGTTGGTCATCCAGCCATTTGTGGAAAACTGCATCGAACATGCCTTTGCCAACACCGCACCACCTTGGCGTATCCGGATTACCGTGAAGCAATATAACGGATTATGGGCTCTGGAGATTAAGGATAACGGAGAAGGCTTTCCACCGGATAAGATCCAGGAGATTTTAGCCAATATCCAGTCATCTGGATCGGGAATAAATTCAACGTCCAATCGACCAACAGCCCTGGGTAACATGGGGATTCTCAACAGTGTCAATCGACTCAAACTCATGTATAACAATCGGCTTTTTATTAATATATTTAATAATCATACAGAGGAGGAACATGGAGCAACGATTCAGATCATCGGCTCACTGACAAAGGATTTTTACTAACTAGGAGGCATAGGCGATGTATAACGTTATGATCGTTGAGGATAGTAAACCGATATTACGCAATATTAAAATGCTCTTGGAAACGCTCAACTTCCCGGTTCGCGTAGCGGCTACGGCAACGAATGGAGAGGAAGCCTTGGCAGCGATCAAGCAGGAACCGATTGATCTGCTATTGACAGATATTCGGATGCCGAAAATGGATGGCCTATCGTTGATTGAGCAAGCCAAGCTTGCCAACCCAGATCTGAAGGTCATTCTGATTAGTGGTTATAGTGATTTTGAATATACGAGAAAAGCCTTGAACCTGAAAGTGTTTGACTATTTATTAAAACCCGTGGAGCGAGACGCATTAGAAGAGGTCATGGGTCGGGTAATTGAGCAACTCGATCAACAGATGTCCAAGGACCTGCTGGATTTGAAAGAATTTATTCATCCCCAATGTGAGACTACACCGAAACAAGCGGATGATTTTCCTCCTTTATTCAGCCAGATGATGATTATTATGAACAAACAATCCTTCACCGCAGGACATGAACGATGGATGCAGGTGGAACTTGAGGCTATCATGCAGGATTTTTTTACATCCCATGCATGTCGTGTATACACAAGTCAAACCCCTTATCAATATGTCGTTTTCGTCAACAAGAGTGCACTTGACTTGTACTCTTCCATACATGAATGTCTTGAATCGTTGCGTCGGCATCTGCTTGCACATAACTATGATGCGATAATCGGAGGACAATTGCTGTACGCTGAGTCTCGTAATCTGCCAGAACTCTATCACCGCATGTCGTCCATAGTGTCTGAGCACCAACGGTTGAAACAAGGCATAGCGCTCGATACCGGGAATCCGGTGTCGATGGCGAGATCCGAGACAGGTTGTCTGGATTCGGTGCTTGAATCTACTTTTGTACAGATGATACAGGATCGGCGGAAAGAGCAGTTTGCTCTCAAGCTGTCTGAGCTGCTGGACCGATGGGCAGAGGACAATGCACTTATGACCGAGGTGGAGCGGTTTATCGGATTGGTCGTAGACACGTTTGCTCATCTGTACGAGGAACAAGGATCGGGCATGAGATTGGGTCTGGAGCTTCGGGCAAGACAATTAACTCAGGCACAGTCCTACGCTGATTTTTGCCGGGAACTGACGGAATGGACGGGGCAGTGCTTCGATATGCTGCAATCCCACGTTCGAAAAAGCAAGGCGATTCTGTTCGAGCAGATTGACGATTACGTAAAACTGAATAAATACTCTCAATTATCGATTAATGACATTGCAATAAAGTTCCACGTCAGCCCGTCGTATGTCAGCAGAGTGATCAAGAATGCCACACAAATAACGTTTGTTCAGTATTACACACGGCTTCGCATACAGGAAGCATGCAGACTGATGGAATGCCAACCGGACATGAAGTTCAAGGAAGTATCCGACCTGCTGTCATTCAGTGACCAGCACTATTTCTCGAAGGTGTTCAAGGAATATACGGGTTTCAGTCCTACGGAATATAAACAACAGCGGTTTAAGCTCTAGAGTAAGTTTGTATGTGTGTAAGGAAACGTGTAAAGTACCAGGCGCTTCCCCAATGGAGCGCCTTTTTGCGTTTAATGATATTAGTGAGGTTAGAAAGAATGTGATGCATCATCTCCGAACATATCCTTTTGATTCTTCTTTCGAAAACTTCGTGGTGATTCACCGACGGTTTTTGTAAATAGAATCGTAAAGTAATTGGGGTTATCGTAACCGACCAGTTTGGCAATTTCCCATATTTTTTTGTTGGTTGAGACTAATAATCGGGTGGCTTCACCCATTCTTCGTTGAATCAGGTAGTGATATGGAGAAGTGCCATAGTGATTTTTGTACATATGAATTAAGTAATAAAAATCGATATGAAATTGATCTGCCAATTCCTTAAGTTTAATGTTCTGCCGATAGTGGGTATCCAGATAGTCCTTAATGCTCTCAGCAAGGGTATTCCTCCCAACGCTCTCCCCATCAGGAAGTTGTTGACGGGACTGTCGATCGATGATCAGAAGTATAGCTTTCAGCACATGCCCAGAGATCGACTCGTATCCATGTTCTCGGATTGAAAATTCATTGAAGAGAGTCTGCATCAACGAATGGAGTTCATCGGAATATCGGTTGGCTCGAATGATCGGTTTGTTATAGGGAGGGATGACCCAATCCTCAAGGGAGTGGGTACCTTCTGTAAAACGAAAGCCACAATAAAAAGTGGATAACGGGAATTCAGGGTTGGACTTCTCCTCGTGAAGAGTACCTTTGTTATAAATGAGCAAATCCCCTTTTTCAGCCCAGTGTTTGGTACCGTCAATGGTGAATAATCCTTTGCCTTCAGTTACGTAAATAATCTCATGCAGATCGTCATGCTTATGCGTCGGAAAACTCCAATGGGGATTGTCTGCCAGCTTTCCTACATAAATAATGGTGCAATCTCGATTTGGATACAGTTGGCCGGATTCGTGGTGTGTATTCATCTATGTCTTCCCTTCAGAATTGTAATGATAGTCTGTGCTGAAATGACAACATACATAATGTTTTGCAATAAAAGCACAACAACCTTGATTGTCGCCATGGCGTATCTGACAGTACAATTTCACTATCCAAAATGTAACTATATATCGAAAGTGAAGGGATGGGAAAGCAGAAAATACATGATTACTGATCGTAAAAAGAATTGAAGCGCTTGCAACAATAGAAAGGATTAGTGAGTATTGATTTATGACTAGAAATAGAGAGAACCTACTTATTTTAACGCTTACGCTAGTTAGCTTTGTACTGGGAACAACCGAGTATGTCATTGTGGGTGTGTTGAAAGAAATTGAAAGTTACATGAAAGTATCGCTTGCTGCCGCGGGCATGCTCGTCTCCGGTTTTGCTATTGCATACGCAGTGGGTACACCATTTGCCGTAGCCTTCTTGGCCAAAATATCCAGAAGAAGCTCTATATTGATTGGATTCGCGATCGTGTTGGCATTAAATCTATTGACCGTGTTCTCAACAACGTTCTCTTCTCTGATGGCCATTCGCATCGTTTCGGCCGTTGCTTGTGGACTTACGATATCGCTTTCGATCTCGATCGTAAGCGACGCAGTGAACCGGGAGCGAAGAGGGGAAGCTATCGCTTGGATTTTGGGCGGATTTTCAATCGCGAATGTACTGGGTGTTCCGCTCGGTACATTTATCGGACAACATCTGAGCTGGTCCATGACTTTTGTCGTTACGGCATGCATAGGTTTTGTGCCGTTGGTATTTATGTTCCGTATTCTGCCACGCCGAACAACAACGATCGCCGGTTCGTTCAGTGATCAGATGTCTCTCTTTTTGAAGCCGCGGATATTGCTCGCCTGTCTGATCCCGGTGCTGGGAAACAGTTGTATTTTCGTCGTTTTTACGTACATTACGCCACTCCTAAGTGAGACAATGGGTGTGCCTGTACAGTGGATTAGTGCCATACTCCTGATCTATGGTGCCTGCAGCATCCTGAGTAACTGGATTGGTGCCAAAATAGCCAAGGGTGATTTCCTGCCCAAGCTCAAGCGGCTTTTCGTAATCCAAGCGATCCTATTCCTGGGCATGAGTTTTGCCGTTTCCAACTTGTGGATCGGCTTGGCATTCCTGTTCCTGATTGGATGTCTGTCATCCTCCATGAGCGCGGCGTCCCAGTTATATTTGTTTGATGTGTCTGGAGCGATCGCGCCGGGATCCAAAGCATTCGCATCTACACTGCTGCCTGTGGCGGCCAATGTGGGGATAGCGCTAGGCTCTGGTGTCGGGGGGATTGCCGTCAATATAGGTGGTGTACAGTGGGTGCCTCCAGTTGCTGTAATGCTTGCCTTGCTGGCTTATGTCATTACCCGGATATGCCAACGTTCCATTCAATTGAATTCGGATGAAGTGGCCACTGTGAACGCAGCTTAGATCAGATGTTTTTTAATAAAATGGATGAATCCATATAGATGGTAATAGAATTACAAGCAAAGTCGCTGTTCCAGCGGCTTTGTTTTTTTTAGTTTACAGCGCTCCAGATGAAACGGATTCACAGATGATAGAGGTAGGAAAATGCAACAATTTAGTGAGTTTATATATAAGGAGATCTGATAAAATGAATTCATTAGGAGGGAAAGCCATGAAAAAGCCCATGATCGGTGTACTGCCTTTATATGATACTGACAAAAAAAGTTACTGGATGCTTCCGGGTTATATGAACGCAATCGAGGGTGCTGGTGGGATTCCAATCATGCTACCTCTGACAACGGATGTCGAGATCCTTGCTACGTTGGCTCATGAGTTCGATGGGTTCCTGTTCACAGGAGGACATGACCTCAATCCTGATCTATATCATGAGCAGACAGAGGATACCTGTGGGGAGTTATGTATTGAACGCGATCTGATGGAGTCGATATTATTACAAAAGGTAATTGAGCTTGATAAGCCTGCCTTTGGCATATGCCGTGGACTCCAACTATTCAACGTTATTTTGGGTGGTACGTTGTATCAAGATATTCCTACCAGCCTTCAACTTGATGTGAACGAGATCGTTAATCATAAGCAAAACCCGCCGTATACGAATCTTGTACATGATGTACATATTGAGACAAATAATCTATTATACGATATCTTGCAAGCAGGCACGATAAAAGTGAATAGTTATCATCATCAAGGGATCAAGATGTTATCCGATAAGTTAACTGCCGTGGCAGTTGCCGAAGATGGACTCGTTGAGTCGGTGGTTATGCCGAACCAGACATTTGTTTTGGCGGTACAATGGCACCCGGAGTACAGTTACACTGTGGATCATTATAGTCAAAAGTTATTTGCGGCGTTTGTTCATGCTGCTCAATCCTCACGCTATAATGTCCATATTGAAGACATAACTGCATAAGATTTGGAGCAGAAAAAAAGACCTCCTGTTTATACAAACAGAGGAGGTCTTTGTCGTGGTGAATGGAGTCATGATATCACCATGCTAGCGCAGTATTATTTTAACCCGGACTTGGTGTTGGCTTGATCTTTTGCATTAAGGGAAGCAATCAGTTTCTCGCCTTCAACATCCAGATTCGGCAGAATACGATCCAGCCATTTCGGGAGAGACCAAGCTTTGTCACCGAAAATAGCCATGATGGCTGGAACCAATCCCATCCGGATAATGAACGCATCAATCAGGATGCCTACCGCCAAGGTAAAGCCAATCTGCTTGATCATGACATCATCAGTGAAGATAAATCCTGCAAAAACAGAAACCATGATCACTGCTGCGGCAACAACCACGCGACTTACCTGATTGTACCCATGAACAACGGATTCAGTTCCGCGATGACCATGAACATAGGATTCGCGCATGGAGCTGACCAGGAAGACCTGATAGTCCATCGCAAGGCCATACAGGATACCTGTCACGATGATTGGCATGAAGCTAAGCAGTGGACCGCCGGTATCGAAACCAAAGAGCGAATGCAGCCAGCCCCATTGGAATACAGCAGTAGTGATCCCGAATGTAGCGAGGATACTAAGAAGGAACCCGATGGTGGCTTTAATTGGAACGATGATCGAACGGAATACGAGTAACAG
This sequence comes from Paenibacillus sp. Negev47, assembly GCF_058313655.1. Taxonomy (NCBI): domain Bacteria; kingdom Bacillati; phylum Bacillota; class Bacilli; order Caryophanales; family Paenibacillaceae; genus Paenibacillus; species Paenibacillus sp. Negev47. The sequence continues at coordinate 3,691,356 of NZ_CM177754.1, read as the reverse complement.
GATGATCAGCGAGAGCAGGATTATGATGCCTACATAAATAGGGAACACCTGCGCCAGTTTGGCTGACATATCAATGTTAACAGCTGTAAGTCCCGTAACTCCGAGTTTCACATCATAGGTCTGTGCAATGCTGGAATCAGCCGCGCGCAGATCAGTGACCAGTGTTTTAGTGAGATTATCGTTAGGACCTGTTTTTGGAATGAGACTGAAAATAGCTAAATCTTCTGTCATACCAAGCGGTGTGACTTGTGCAACGTTATTTTGACCTTGGAGTTCCATCACCAGACCGCCCAAGAGCTCCGGTGTAACTTTTGCGGAAGATTGATTAGGCTCTGCGACCAGAATAAGGGGTCCGTTAAATCCATCTCCGAAGCCTTCGGAGATGGCGTCATAGCTTTGTCTTGCGGTTGTATCCAGATTCGCTGAGGAAGCGCCAGGGATACCCATTTCCATTTTGGTGATCGGCGTTGCGGCGAACCCAAGAATGACGATGATGGCAATAATGGTAGCCCAACGATTCTTGATAACGAATTTCACCCATTTGTCTGCAAATCCACGATTAGCGGTTTTGGCATGTTGTGCGCCTTTCTCACGAGCTTTGGCGGAACAGATACGTTCTCCTACCAATCCCAGCAAAGCTGGCAACAGGGTTAAAGCAACGAACACGTTGATGAGCACGGTAGCTGCTGCAACCAAAGCCATCGTAGACAAGAATGTAAGACCAATGACAAGCATACCGCACAGTGCAATAATGACGGTTAATCCGGCAAAAAATACTGCGCTGCCCGATGTGCCAATAGCTCTTGCCGTCGCTTCTTTTGCGCTCAAGCCCTGATCAATAATCATTCGGCGCTGGCGATTAACAATGAAGAGAGCATAATCGATTCCAACCGCCAATCCAACCATGAGAGCCAGCACGGAAGTGACACTAGGCATTTCGATAAATTTGGAGATGGAGAATGCTCCACCTACTCCGATTGCAACACCAAGGAGTGCAGTGAGGAGAGGAAGACCTGCGGCAACAACGGACCCAAGAGTGATCAGCAATACAATGACAGCAATGACCAATCCGACAATCTCTGCCGAGCCGACCCCAATGGATACCGTTTTGAGCGTTTCGCCTGGCAATACCGTAATAGGGGTTCCTTGCTCAACCGTCATAACGGATTGAATAACGGAATCAAACACATCTTGGGTTATGGCAGACTGCTCCACTGTAAATTGGAATTGGAACAGTGCAATGCTTCCATCCGAAGAGATCAGCATGCCTGGTACTGGAACCCCATCCAGCATCAAAGGTCCATAGGGTGGAGGAGTGGTTGTTGAGGATTGCGCCATATCGGTAAATTGAGCATTCTGGGCCATCTCAGCGGCAGCACCCGAATTGCCTGCTTCAGCTGCATAGTCTGCAGGGTTAATGACTTTATCTAATCCGTAAACCTCAGTAACACCTTTCATCATAGCAGCCATATTTTCAGGTGTATCCAGACGTTCGTTGTCTGGTGCCTTGAACACAACACTTCCTTGACCACCGGAAGCGGCTGGCAGTTCTTTTGCTAATTGATCCAGGACCTTCTGTGACTCGGTGCCTTCAATCTTCATTTCAGAACTGATGTGAATACCATTGATGCTGATCATGGAAATGACAATTCCCAGAATGAATACCCAGCCAATGATGAAGGTTGCAGGTTTGCTAAAAGCGGTTTTCCCCACTCTGTATAATAATGTAGACATTTCTCTATTTTACACTCCCTCTATGATGAATGTGGATGGTTGGCATGTTCGAATCCTGCCCGCAAATGACCAAACGTGGTCTCCAAAAATTGATCGAAGGTGATAGCACCGGGCTTGGTATCTTCAGTAATGACTTGTCCGGGCAGCAACACATTGAGTCTTCCATCAATTAATGGCAGTATCGTTCCATATAGTGCGTTAATCAAAAGATAAGTATAGATCTCGTCATACTTTCCGTTAGATAGGTCTAATAGGGTGTCTTGTGCCTGCGTCTGCATTCGGTGCATGGCTCCAAGATAATGTGGTTCTAACACGGGATAGGTATGAGATAGTGATAATAGTTGGTGAAGCCTTCCTAAGAGTTCTGTTGTAAGCTGCATCTTGATCAGGCTATACAGTACGTCAAGCAAAGAGGCATGGTCGGGCATTTCGGTAAGTAAATCTTCTAGTTCGGTTGTATTCTGGACAGATATTGCGCCTCTGGCTACAGCCTCTTCCTTACATGTGAAATAGTTTGCAAATGTTCTGCGGGAACATCCCACTTGATGCACGATATCTTCGACCGTAAAACCATCGAGTCCGTGTTCAAGAGTCAGTTCAAATGCAGCACCAGCAAGTGCTTTTTCAGTCGCTTCTTTTTTCAAATGTCGCAAGTTTCGTTTGATCATCATTCTCCGCTTAAGCGTTCACCTCCAACACCAATGACGATGGTTAAAGTAGTTTAATGAAGAACATACTCGTAAGCATGCACTCTGTGAGGTTTATCATAACAACAAGTTGCACATTGTGCAAATTTACTCATTGTGCAATTATTTTATGTGACGGCCATACTGCGAATCAATGCTTCAACTCCAAAGGAATGAATGTTAAAATCAATAGAAAAACTTGGGGCGATGACGGGACATGAGTAGCCGGAAACAAAGTTTATTGGAGACAGCACTTGCTCTATTTTTAGAGCATAGCTATGCAAATACAACAATCCAGATGATTCTGGATCAATCGGGTGTATCCAAAGGCACATTCTACAAATTCTTCAGCTCGAAAGAAGACTGTTTATATTCAATTATTGATCAGCGTATGCAAGAGGATGTTTTCATTCGCAAAGAGCTTGAACAAAATCATTACACATCGGATTATGACCTGCTCGTTGATCAGATTGCCATCCCTATGTCTGTACCTAATAAAGAGCGAGTATGGGAATTATATTGGACTGGCTTTTATTCAGGAGAGATCAACTCAGCCAAACTGGCTACTGTTCAGTTAAAATGGTTGTCTACACGATTGATTCAGGTGTACGGAAAAGACATCAGCTTATATGCCAACGAAGGCGCCATATTGTGTTATGGCATATTGCATCAGATTGCCAACACAGCAAGAAGCCTAAATACACAAAAACCAATATGGAGCGAAGTGGTTCCAAAAGTTTTAACATATATTGAAGTGATATTAAAAACAATGCACCAAAGGAATGAACATATTTTTGACTTTCAGTCTCTCTATTTCCTGAATGCGGATGAGCGTAACCGTGATATTGGTATGGACGTCGACACTCTATTGGAGGAATTTAATGAGTTCAACAAACGTGTTCAAAAATCCAAGGAATCTGCACCATTGAAGCAACTTTCGAAAGGGCTTTTAGCGTTATTACAGGATCAAGAGGATTTAAATATTTCTGTGATAGAAGTGGTACTTCAAGCATTTCACAAAGAGTACAAATCCAGTGCTTTTCACTCGGAAGCGAATAGGCTGACTGAAACCTGTTGGTGGTATTTGGAACTTGTAAAACAACGGCATTAAATTGAGGTTGGCCCAAAGCCGACCTCTTTTTATTTCCCATATAAATTATTAATATACTATTCGTTTATTAGTAATAAGTTGTTATAGCGGTTGTTTATTGTAATTTAAATAGTGAAATTTGATATTAAATATACGAGTAGTATATAATCGGAGTGCACATAAATTTCCATAGATTTGAAAAAATTCACTTCGAAAGGAAGATTTTTATGAATCATTCGAGTAACCAAACATCCGAAAAAGCAGAATTTAATTTGTTTAGCGAAGAAAATATTACTGATCCATTTGCCATGTTTGCACAGATGCGCTCCAAAGGCTCCGTTGTCCCTATTCCTAATCCGATGGGTGGAGCAGGGCAGACCTGGATTGTTACCCGTATGGATGTAGCCATGGAAGTGCTGAAAGATCACTCCCGGTTCACGGTAGATCTGAACTCTATGGATAGTGGCAATGATATTCGAAAGAATCTCTCAGAAGATCTTGGTTCTTCGGAACCCCAGACCTTTTTTACGGGAAAGTCGATGCTCTTTGTTGATGAACCGGATCACCGGAGGCTGCGTAGTCTGGTTTCCAAAGCGTTCACGCCAAGATATATGGAAAGCCTGCGTCCACGTGTTCAAGAGATTGCAGATGAATTGATCGATCAGATTGAAGGGAAAGGAGAGATGGATCTTGTAAAAGACTATGCCTATCCATTCCCAATCAACGTCATTTCCGAGATGCTGGGTATACCTCAGGAAGACCGACCTCAGATCCATGTATGGTCCGAAGCCATTGCCAAAGGTCTTGGTTTTGGTAAACAGGACCCTGCAGTAGCGCAGCATTTGCGATCATTCGCAGAGTACACCTCACAGCTTGTGGCGAACAAACGAGAGGAACCCTCCGATGACCTTATCAGTCAATTAATTGCGATTGAGGAGGAGGGAGATCGACTGAATGAAGATGAATTAATATCCATGATCACGTTATTAATATTTGCTGGACATGAGACAACTTCCAATCTGATTGCAACCGGCTCTTATCTTCTTCTGACACATCCCGAACAACTGGAACAACTTAAACAAGATCTAAATCTGGTTCCTTCTGCGGTGGAGGAGTTGCTACGATATAACGGACCCGCCACTTCTTCAGGTCCTCGTTATGCAACGCAGGACACGGAACTGGATGGACAATCGATTCAAAAGGGAGATGTCGTGATTCCTCTTTTGAAATCAGCGAATCGGGACGAACAGCAATTCAGTGATCCGGAAGAATTGGATATTGAACGCAAAATAAAACGACATCTGGCCTTTGGGCACGGTATTCATATGTGTCTTGGCGCTCCGCTTGCTCGGGTGGAGGGGGATGTAGCGTTCACTACGCTTTTACGTCGGCTTCCCGGTCTTCAGCTGAGTGTTCCTCAGGAAGAGATTCATTGGCACTCCGCTTTGTCATCACAGGGCTTGGCAGCTTTGCCCGTAAAATTCTAATCGTTTATCTGGATATGAATCATTGGAGTATGACGAATTGTCGTCATACTCTTTATTTGTATTGATGATAGAATGGAAAGAATAAGAGGTACACAAAGAAATTGAAAACGCTTAATACGAGGTTGAATTTGCATACATAATTTTAGTTGTGGAGGTGAAGCTAATGAATAAAGATGAACTTTTTATGCATAAAGCCACTGAAATTGCTCTGCAAGCTCGCAAAGAAGGAAATGAACCATTCGGCCCATGATCAATTAGCGGAAATTGCTGGCAACAACATTATGATCGCGTATGAAGAAGTATTTGAGAGAGACGTCCTCATTCGGACAAAAAAATTATTTTTTAATTATTGCTTGATTTTTTTTTCAACGTCTGATAGTGTAAGACCTGTGATTTTGGGAAGTTGATTTATCAATATGAATTAGAGCTTTCCAGCAGATAATTTTGACCACTTCACCAGGAAGTTAAGGCCATACGGACAGCCGGGTCAAACGCCGATTGGCAACTTACGTTGCTTTATTGATTGAGTTCAAAGCTCAAATTTTATAAGTTGGTTACTTTACAACCAGTGCAATTGCACATCAACTTGTGAAACGGTCAATAAGAGTGGTAAAGGCGAATTATTTGCTATATAGACTCTGATCCAATATTGATATACATGAAGGAGCTTCCCGCCAAAGGAATTCTTATGAACTTTTTTGGTCATGGAGACTTCACGTCTTTTTTATGATGTATATCAACAAGCAAGTGTGATGATGCGCGATTGCGGGCATTTTTCACCTTGCTTTTTTTGTTGTCTTGTTGTCACCGTATTAATCCAATTAAAAAAAATACATATTGGGATAGGAGAATGTAAAATGGGAAAAGCACTAATCATCGGCGCCGGCGGCGTTGCTTCCGTGGCAGTACACAAATGCGTTCAAAATAGCGAAGTTTTTGAGGAAATCTGCATCGCGAGTCGTACAAAATCCAAATGTGATGAACTCAAAGCAAAGCTGGACGGCGGAAAAACGAAAATTACGACAGCGCAAGTAGATGCTGACAATGTTGACGAACTGATCGCTCTGATCAACGAAGTTAAACCGGATATCGTAATGAACCTGGCTTTGCCGTATCAAGATCTGACAATCATGGATGCATGCCTTGCAACCAAAACGAATTACATGGATACTGCGAACTATGAGCCACATGATACAGCGAAATTCGAATACAGCTGGCAGTGGGATTACAAAGAGCGTTTTGAAAAAGCAGGCATTACTGCATTGCTCGGAAGTGGATTTGACCCAGGCGTGACAGGCGTATTCTCCGCTTATGCCCTGAAGCATTACTTTGACGAAATTGAGTACATCGACATTCTCGACTGCAATGGCGGCGACCACGGCTATCCGTTCGCAACCAACTTCAACCCTGAGATCAACATTCGCGAAGTTTCTGCGAACGGAAGATATTGGGAAAATGGTGAATGGATCGAAACGAAACCGATGGAAATCAAACGTGTCTACGACTTTAAAGAAGTTGGCGAGAAAGACATGTACCTGTTGTACCATGAAGAACTGGAATCTTTGGCGAAAAACATGCCAGGTCTGAAACGTATCCGTTTCTTCATGACATTTGGTCAAAGCTACCTGACTCACTTGAAAGCACTTGAAAATGTAGGCATGACTTCAATCGAGCCTATCGAATATGAAGGAAAACAAATTATTCCACTGCAATTCCTGAAAGCAGTACTGCCTGATCCTGCATCCCTTGGACCACGTACTGTAGGTAAAACGAACATCGGTTGTATTTTCAAAGGTAAAAAAGATGGTCAAGACAAAACATATTATGTATACAATATCTGTGATCACCAAGAGTGCTACAAAGAAGTTGGTTCCCAAGCGATCTCTTACACAACAGGCGTTCCAGCCATGATTGGTGCGGCAATGGTCATGACAGGCAAATGGAACAAACCAGGCGTATTCAATGTAGAAGAGTTCAACCCGGATCCATTCATGGAAGAGTTGAACAAGTGGGGCCTCCCATGGGTAGAAGACTTCAACCCGGTACTCGTTGATGAGCTGCCAGAAGAAGTTAAAGAATCGGAGCTTGTTCGTTAAAATGAAGTTCGAGCAATTACCGACGCCATGTTTTGTTGTTGACGAGAGGCTTATTGAGAAAAACCTGAAAATCCTGAACGGTGTTATGCAGCGTACAGGTGCCAAAATCGTGCTCGCTCAAAAAGCATTCTCCATGACTGCGATGTATCCGCTGATTGGAGAATACCTGAGCGGTGCAACGGCGAGCGGCTTGTATGAAGCACGCCTGGGCCACGAGGAAATGGGCAAAGAGAATCATGTCTTTGCTCCGGCATACCGCGCAGAAGAGATTGACGAGATTCTCTCCATCTGCGACCACATTATTTTCAATTCATTTTCACAGCTTGCAAAATTCAAGGATAAGGCGCTTCAGGCTGGTCGTAAGGTTGGCTTGCGCATCAACCCTGAATGCTCTACCCAGGAGGGGCACGAGATATATGATCCGTGTTCTCCGGGTTCCCGTTTTGGCGCCAAGCAAGAAGATTTCCAGGCAGACCTGCTGGAAGGCGTCTCCGGGCTGCACTTCCACACACTGTGTCAGCAAAATTCCGATGATCTGGAGACTACGTTGAACGCAGTTGTAGAGAAATTCGGACAATGGCTGCCGCAAATGGAATGGATCAACTTCGGCGGAGGTCACCATATTACGCGTGAAGATTATGATATTCCAAGACTGGAAGCATGCATCAAGCGTATGCAGAACGACTATGGCCTCGAAGTATATCTGGAGCCGGGAGAAGCTGTTGCGCTGAACGCAGGTTATCTGGTGACATCTGTGCTGGATTTCCATAAAAACGGTATGGACATCGCCATTCTGGATACTTCCGCAACGTGTCATATGCCCGATGTGCTGGAAATGCCATATCGCCCGCCGCTGATCGGTTCGGGAGAAGTGGGCGAGAAAGCTCACCTGTATCGTCTTGGTGGACAAACATGTCTGTCTGGTGACGTAATTGGGGATTATTCATTCGATCAGCCTTTGCAAGAAGGCGATCGTCTGGTATTCGAGGATATGGCCATTTACTCCATGGTGAAAACCAATACGTTTAATGGCATGCCGCTTCCAGCGATTGCTGTCAAAAGAAAAGACGGCGATTGCGAAGTTGTTCGTGAGTTCGGATATCAGGATTTCAAAATGAGGCTAGCATAATACTTCATTATATAGTAAGCATTTAATAAAGCATTGAATATAAATACAAAGAAGGGAACCTGGAAACCAGGTTCCCTTTTAACGTCCAACGATGTGTAGCAGTCAGGTTAGATAATGGTTTAACAGTATTCAATCGACTTAGCCTCGATTACGGGTTAATTTTGCGGTTTCGATGCTGCCCTTGCAGCGTAAGGGAAGAGGGGTTCGCGTAGTTTAAATTCATATGTTAATCCATCTACAATACCGACTACGCTCTCACTGTCATACAACTCAAGTAAAAATCCAGCCATTTGTTCCGCCGTATGGAACTTGGGAACTCTGCCCTCATATTGAAACTCGTCTACATTAAAGGAATGCTTCGCAAACTCCGTCTCGGTTGCAGCCGGAGCGAGCACCTTGGCCTGCATCGCTGCGTTCTTGCCTTTTAACTCTTGCGCAAGTCCTTCCGTAAAGGCACTTACATAGAACTTGGTTGCGCAGTAGGTAACTGCATCAGCTACGATCGTATATCCTCCACCAGAGGAGATATTAATAATCTGTGTGCCATCGACATCGGCATAATCACGTACATACAGGGAAGAAAGAATGGTTAGTGCTTCTATATTTAGATGAAGCATCTGCTCAATCTTGGGCAGATGTTGTTCGCCAACGGAAGCGAAATTCCCAAATCCAGCGTTGTTAATCCACGTCTCAATGGAATAAGCCTGAAGACTTTCATAGAATTCATGCACATTAGCGGCAATGGACAGATCCACTGTGCGAATGACTACGTCCAGATCAGGATTGATTTCAGTTACTTTTGATTTTAACTTGTCCAATTCATCGGTTCTGCGTGCTGCCAGGATCATATTTTTGCCACGGGTTGCAAAAGCTAAAGCCGCTTCATATCCGATGCCTGAACTGGCACCAGTAATCACTGTGTATTTCATGGGAATTCCTCCTGAATCTGATTTCATTATTTATTGTGATATGACGACGAGTTGATTATACTGATTAGAGTTCACTCTAAGTCAAGTAGAAAAATAGAAGGGAGGTTGACCATGCATACCATTGGTGAAGTGGCAGAAATGCTCCATATTAGTGCACATACATTACGTTATTATGAGAAGGAACAGATTGTAACTCCTCTCCGAGATGCCAGTGGAGACAGGCGATATAACGAATCGCATCTGAAATGGCTGCAATTTGTAATCAAATTGAAAGAGACTCAGATGCCCATTGCTACCATTAAGAAGTACGCCTCCTTGTTTCAGGAAGGTGAGCACACGGCGGCAGATCGATTGAAGTTGCTGGAAGATCATAAAGAGTCCATTCAAAAACAAATGCACATACTTAATACAGCAGATGAGATGCTTGAGCATAAAATTTCGTCGTATCGAACGTTCATCGAGAAATAAAAGGTTAGATCAAAACAGATTCACCTGGAATATCCACTAATTAGACAAGCAGATGACGATCTATTGCCAAAATAGTGATTTTTATTATAGACTATTTTTTATCGGTTGTTCATCAAGGGGGAAAAGGAATGAGTCAAAACAGAAAACAGAAGTCAAACAAGCTGAAGATCCTCTCCAAAGTATTATTGATTATCATTGGGGGATTTATCACGGCATATGGTCTGGAAGCCATATTAATTCCGAATAATGTCTCCGACGGTGGTGTGACAGGTCTGAGTATCGTGGGTTCACAGCTGTTCGGGTTACCACTCGGGATGCTCATTGGGATTATTAACATTCCATTTGTATGGCTAGGGTATAAGCAAATCGGTAAAAGTTTCGCGTTATATTCGATTATCGGTATTGCTTCATTGGCGATTAGCACGAGTCTGATGCACCATGTACCAACCATAATTGAAGGTGATACCTTGCTCGTTACCGTTGTCGGCGGGATTATCATCGGTTTTGGTATGGGACTTGCATTGCGTAACGGCGGGGCATTGGATGGTATAGACATGTTGGCTGTACTACTTTCACGAAAAGTACCTTTTGGAACCAGTGATCTCATCCTGTTCCTTAACATGTTTGTATTTATTGTCGTTTCTACCGTGTTCGGTCTGCAAGGTGCGATCTTGTCAGGGCTTGCATATTTTATTGCTTCCAAAGTAATACATATCGTAGAAGAGGGTTTAAGCGGCTCCAAAACGTTTAAAATCATTACGAATCAGCCTGAGATCATGGTTGAAACCATTCGGGACAGATTAGGTCGTGGAGCAACGTATACCGATGCATACGGTGGTTACTCTAATGAGCAATTCAAGGAAATCACTTGTGTCATCAACCGAATGGAAGAGAGTAAGATCAAGGATATCATTCATGAGATTGACCCGACTGCCTTTGTAGTTGTATACGATGTAGCTGAAGTGAGAGGCGGCAATTTCAAAAAGAAAGATATTCACTGAGTAACTCATTTCACTACAAAAAAACGCGCTAGAGACAGTAACTCTCTGGCGCGTTTTTTATACAGGTTATGTTTGTGTGAGAAGGGAAACCTAATGGCGATTCCAGAGTAAACAAAGGCACAGCATAGACAACACCGATGTCTGATCAGCTTTGGTGATCAGTTATCATCACTTTGGAATATCGATGATTGTTGGATGAGTAATAATAAAGTCGCCTATTGGAATATCACTTAGCTTTTTACCTTGTGGATCATGGGAAAAGGTTGATTTTGATCGAAGTGCATAAGCCAAGCTTACTTATGGAAAACTTCTGTAGTGCAGATATATTGCATGATTCCATTTTGGGAGGTGACTATTATGAGCAAACCGGATAATCGCAAGGATAACGTGGATCATTTGCAGAATGCAGTGGTGAACACAATCGAGAACTACCGGGAAGCAGAGGATTATCTTGAGGAATTTGGAGATGAAATCCCGGAACGCGAAAAGACTCAAATCGAGGAAAAAAATGAACGACGCAAACATAGTATTTCCGGCTTTCGTGAAGAAATTAAAGATGAAGCAAAACATCAACAATAAACTCGGATGTTATTTTTGATTTCAAAGGAGGTTAATGGATGCCACAACAGGACCCGCAAGAGCTTCTACAGCAAAAACATGAGCAGGATGAGCATAAAAGTCAATTCACTAATTTCTCACGAGCCGTTTCCGGCAATGGCCAGATTGAAGCTGGTCAGGAATTCAGTAATGATCGAGAGCCTGATAACCAAAACCGGATGAAGTCTGTTGAGAACAAGCGGGCTTGATCGAAATAACGTTGTTTGATCCCCTTTCAGTAGACAAGTACTTCCATCGGCTCCGATGGATTTATTCTTGTTGAGCGAAAGGGGATTTTTATGTTTTATAGTTGTATAGGTCGCTACTCTGGCTGCTTGTTCTTTTCTAATGTGGCAACGAAGATGATTATATTACCAAACCTGGTGGTAGTCAGCGCAAGCAAATGGTCGTATATTAATAGTATGTGGATTATGGGACATACCGTAGATCACATTCGAAATATAATGATTATACATAGAAAGAAGGAAAAAAATATGGATTTTAAACCACTTGCTTCATTTATTGACCGCATTACATCCTGGCGCATTCCATGGGCAGAGGTGCTGGTGATGCATCGAAATGATACCGTTTTCCATTATCGTAATGGATACGCCAATCTGGAAGAGAAAACACCTATTGGTGATGGAGCGATCTTCAATCTATACTCCATGACAAAAATTATGACTTGCGTGGCAGCCCTGCAGCTGGTGGAGAGAGGGGAGATGCTGTTAAGCGATCCGCTGTTCGATTATCTCCCAGAGTATGCTGAGATGACGGTAAAGAAAACGATGGCGAACGGGGAGATCCGACTGGAAAAGGCGACAAGAGCTATTACAGTACGCGATTTGTTCACCATGACTGCCGGGTTCTCCTATGACGTTGGTTCTCCAAGCATTCAGGAGGCCGTAAAAAGCACCGACGGAACATTGTCGACCCGTGATTTTGCGAAAGCGCTTGCCAAGGAACCGCTTCTGTTTGAGCCAGGTACACATTGGAACTACAGTATGTGCCACGATGTGCTGGGGGCCTTGGTGGAAGTTGTAAGTGGTAAACGCTTTGGTACATATCTTCGTGACGAAATCACCGGACCACTTGGCATGAACGATACAGCGTTCCATCTGAACGAGGAACAGCAGACACGCCTGATTCCGCAGTATGCTTATAATGATGAGCTTGAGAAGGCTGTACGTCTGGACGGCAACGGATTCCGGGTAGGCACGGAATTGGAAAGCGGCGGTGCAGGCTTGTTGTCAACTGTTAGTGACTATGCACTTTTCTTGAACGCACTTACTGGGCGTGGTACGAGTCCCGAAGGCGTGCGTATTCTGTCACAAGCTTCAGTGGAACTGATGCGGACGGATCACTTGAACGAGATGACTCGTGCTGATTATTCCTGGGATCATATGTATGGATACGGCTACGGACTGGGTGTTCGCACACATATCTCCAAAGCAGGAAGCGGCTCGCTTAGCCCAATTGGTGAATTTGGATGGAGTGGCGCAGCTGGTTGTATGGCTATTATTGATCCGGATTCAGAGCTTACGGTCATGTATGCGCAACACCTGCTGAATAGTCAGGAGCCGTACGTTCAACGCCGCCTACGTAATGTGGTATACTCCTGTTTGTAAATCATGTCGTATTCAAAGTTACTTTAAGAGCCGCTAAATAGCGGCTTTTTTATGTTATATGAGTCGAAATCTATTAATTAGATTGTTATTTCTTTATTAGAAAGGGTATGTTATCATTCTTAGGAAAATAGTACTAGTAGGAGGATATGCTTATTGAACATGAACTTAAATTAATTACATAGTTTGATCAAGATTACACGCTAGCAAGTACCTGTTTGAATGTTGAGATTGTGCACAATTTAAAATTAGAAAAGAACTGTTAGATTGTTATTTTTTTTACTCAAAGGAGAGTCAACGATGATACACCCTAAACACAATGCAAAATGGGCTTCTCTGGCCTTACTTACCTTAATCGCCTATGTTCTGAGCGCAGTGCTTCTGCTACCACCCAATGCTGCTGCCAAAGGAGAGCAAATCTCCGCCAAACAGCTCGAAAGTATGAGCCGGCTTTCATTTACGCTTCGTGATGCCAAGCAAACGGCTTACACCGTTTATATTTTTGCTTATGATGAACAGAAGAGCACGCTGACCGAAGAAAATGGTTGGACCAACAATAAAAAAGGCGACAAGAGTTATTCAGGCACGTATCGTGCAGCCTTACTAAAAAAAGGTGCAGCATACGGAACTGTTCAGGCAGCAAAACTGGATCTGAATACGATTATTTTGCCTCAAACCTGGAACTTCGTTGTGAAAAGCAAAGAGGCTAGTACACCAGATATGCTGATGATCACCGATTGGGGAACTTCTAATTTCAATGAGGTGAAAACGTATATTGTTCGTTCCGGGGAATTGCGCCGTGTAACATATGTCGATAATAAGGGTAAAAAAATCGACGATTCCTACTCTGCGATCAGAGATGGTGGAATTCGTACTCTTTCAGGTGCCCGAGTGCAGTTCAAAAATTACAACAACCTTCAATTCGTCTATGGAGTTGATACGTTTAAGCTGAATGTGAACAAATTGGAATTGCGGTTGGAAGATACACGTAACCTCCGTTCAGAAGCTTGGCCGAACTCGGGTGTTGGCGATCGCGCTTACCTGAAAAGCCTGAAGGAAGCTGCTTTAAAGGGTGTATTGCCAGGTCGGACGGACATCAAGATTGGCATGACGCTTCAAACTATGCAAAAAAAGTTGGGGAAACCCAATTCTCGTTCAAACGGGGAATGGGGAGCGTACTATTATTATTCTAAATTCGGCATCGGGTTTGATTCATACATGCACGAGCTTAGCAAGAAATCACGTATTGCGGTTATCCAGCTGTACAATGAAAAGCAGTATCTCTCACCATGGAATGTGAAACGATGGATGGGAAAACCCACCTCGGAATATTATAATGAAGTTGTGGGTGGTTATGAGATGGTATATGAGCTGGGTAAGCACACTATAGTTTTTAATTATTTGGAAGAAGAAGACTTAATTGACTTTACAAATATATATTAAGGTATAACATCGCGAGAACTGAACGTATTCGTATACGAACTTACAAAAAAAGCCGCTAATTAGCGGCTTTTTTTGTTATCCATCGAAGTGGACGGGTAGTCTATTTTATTGGAGTGTTATTAGAGCTTTGCACAGAACGCACACGATTGACTAAGTAAATGCCAACTGACACGAACAGCAATGCGGCCAGATTTTTCATTTCCAAAATCGTTTCCCCCAGGAATAACGCTGATAACAATGCGCCAAATATAGGAATAAGGAAGTTATAGACAGACACTCTTCCGACCTTGTTGTACTTGAGAAGCATATTCCACAGACAAAATGCGACGGATGACAGCAAAGCCAAGTAGATCAAGTTACTGGTGGATTCCATGGTAAAATGGGTGACCCTGCCGCCGAGCGATAAACCTAACAGAGTAAGTACCAGCCCTCCGACGAACAGGCTGACTCCCGTTATAATTAGAACATCGATGGTGGCGGTTAGACGTTTGGCGTAAATGGCTGTGACGGAGAAAACAAGTGCTGCTATAATCACAAAGCCTTCGCCTGTGAATGAAAAGGAGAATGCAAGCAGATCCGTATGGAAATTCACGATGATCACACCGACGAATCCCAGCAAGCAGCCAACGATTTTATTCCTGCTTAATTTATCGTTCTTATAGATGAAATGGGCCAGAACAACACTGAAAAAGGTCGTTGTTGCATTCATAATCGAGCCTTTGACACCCGTTGTATTGGCTACGCCCACGTAGAAAAACATATATTGCAAGCCGGTTTGTAACACACCTAGCATGATGAGACTTGTCCACTGTGGCTTGGACAATTGCAGCTTCTGTTTTCTGACAACACGAGACAGAAGCAAGAGTAGCAAGCCCGCCAACGTAAATCGGTATCCGGCAAATACGTACTTGGAAGCAATGTCTTCTGGCAAAATGTTAAATGCGATATATCCAAGTTTAATGGACGGGTACGCACTACCCCATAACAAACAACAAAGGCTTGCTATGAGCATGACAAAAAGGGGGTCACTGAATTTACTCGGTTTCTCAAGGGTATTTCTCTCTATCACTTTCGATCTTCTCCTCGCATTTCTTGCACATATATATGTACGAATCTAATATCCTCATTGACCATATCACATATCGACACGCGTTGTATCAAAAAATGGAATGAACCGTTCTCCGGAAGGTACGTTTAGATGAAGAAGCGGTTCTTGAGATGTCTTTGTTATAAGTTCCTTTCCAACAATATTCCTACTTGTTCTGACATAATGTGAGGTTGCCGGGGTAACCCATTCGTGAAATAGGATTCCACTATACCAACGATTGCTGTACCAAAATTTCTTAGGGCAAAGTTATCTCCAAACCTTGGTATCTGATCCCAAAGTGAACGTGGGTGTTGGGAATGTTACATTTGAGCCGGGATGCAGAAATAACTGGCACATCCATCGTGGTGGATTTCAACTGTTGTTAGTAACAGGTGGGGAAGGATGGTATCAGGAAGAAGGCAAACCTGCTCAGTTCTTAAAAGCCGGCGATGTTATTGTGACTCATGATGGTGTCAAACACTGGCATGGAGCCGCTAAAGATAGTTGGTTTGAACATATTGCGATCACTGCAGGTACACCGGAGTGGTTAGAACCTGTGACAGATGAAGTGTACGGAAATGCTACAAAATAAACGGTGAATAATGTAATTGAAATAAGAAAATGACGAGGGCGTTATCTGACGATCTCGTCATTTTCTATGTTTAACAGCATGCAATTTGGGGACGTCTAATTGGCATTAAATCTTGGATATGCCTGTATTTCAGTACATTAGCAATAGACTTGGAGAAATTTCCAGAATGAAAACGCTTGTCAAACTGAAAAGAATATGATAATTTAATATCTGTAACCGGTTACACATTAGAGGAGAGCATCTTATGACAACAATAAAAGACGTAGCTCAACGGGCTGGCGTATCCGTAGCCACCGTATCAAGGGTCATTAACGATAGAGGTTATGTTCATGCGGACACACGCAAGAAAGTGGAAGATGCTGTGAAGGCGCTTAACTTTTCGCCGAATGAAGTGGCCCGCTCATTATATAAGCGCAAGTCCAAACTGATTGGCCTGTTGCTCCCGGATATTGCAAACCCTTACTTTCCGCAGTTAGCCCGCGGCGTAGAGGATCGGATGCAGGAGCAGGATTACAGATTAATATTCGGAAATAGTGATGAGGAGGAACGGAAGGAGCAGGATTACATCCAGACGTTTATCCAGAATAACGTGGTCGGTGTAATCTCTTCAACGAACTACCCTCATTCTTCAATATATGAAAACCTGAAGATTCCCGTGGTGTTTCTGGACAGAACTTCACTGGATCGTCCATCCGTGTATGCGGATGGCAGGGAAGGTGGAAGATTAGCTGCAAGGGAGATCATCAACCGCGGTAGTCGCCGGATTACGGTTATGCAAGGACCGTCACAGATCAGGCCCGCTCAGGATCGCTTCGAAGGAGCGATTGAAATCATCCGTGAAGCCGGGTTAGACTACCGGGTAATCCAGACGACCTCATTTTCAATTAACGAGGCAAGTAAATGGGCTGAAGAATTATTCAGGAAGTATGCGGACACAGACGGGGTCATTGCCAGCAATGACATCGCAGCCATGGCAGTACTGCACGAGGCATCACGAATCGGAAGGAAGGTTCCTGATGACGTCCAAGTGATTGGTTTCGATGATATTCCGATGAGCAGCCTGTTATCGCCGGCATTGTCCACCATCCATCAGCCAGCATACGAGATGGGAAGAGAAGCGGCGGGATTACTTATCCAGCTTGTGGAACAAGCTGCAATAGAGAACAAAAACATACAGCTGCCCGTAAGTTTCATCGAACGGGGCACTACGAGAAAGGTGAGATCAGATGGCTAAAATATGTGTAATAGGAAGCAGTTCAATGGATCTGGTTGTTACTTCTGCAAGACGGCCGGGAGCGGGTGAAACCGTTCTTGGCGACAGTTTCAAAACGGTTCCTGGGGGCAAAGGGGCCAATCAGGCTGTTGCCGCTGCACGGCTGGGTGCCGAGGTTACGATGATCGGCCGGGTAGGCGACGATGCCTTTGGCAAAGATATTTTAGAGAACTTCAAAATAAATGCTGTAAATACGCAAAATGTGAAACCGGTTACACATTTAGAAAGTGGAACGGCTCATATCATTCTGGCAGAAGGTGATAATAGTATCATAGTTGTTGAAGCGGCGAATCGTGAAGTCACTCCTGCATATGTCGATGAGGCGGCTGAGGTCATTCGAAATGCAGATATCGTGCTGATTCAGCAGGAAATTCCGGAGGAAACGGTTGTTCATGTGAGCGCATTGTGTGCAGAATTCGGAACACCGCTGCTGCTGAATCCCGCTCCGGCGAGAACATTGCCGCAAGAAGTGATCGACAACGCCGCATATATCACGCCGAACGAGCATGAAGCTGAGATTTTATTTCAGGGCATGAGTCCGGCACAGGCATTGCGTCAATATCCGAACAAGTTATTCATTACGGAGGGCAGTAGGGGTGTACGTTACTTTGATGGTACAGAAGAAATTCTAGTCCCCACTTATAAAGTGGAGGCTGTCGATACTACTGGGGCAGGGGATACGTTCAACGCCGCATTTGCAGTCGCTTTGGCTGAAGGCAAACCGTTACAAGAGAGTATACGCTTCGCCAACCGGGCTGCATCATTGTCCGTCACCAAGTTCGGAGCGCAGGGCGGCATGCCAACGCGTGATGAAGTAGAGGTGAGCTTGTAATGAAAAAAAATGGCATACTGAATAGTCACATTTCCAAGATTTTGTCTGATCTGGGTCACACGGATTTGATTGCGATTGCGGATGCGGGTCTACCCGTACCAGACGGCGTGCTCAAAATCGATCTGGCCCTCAAACTGGGCACACCAAGTTTCCGCGAAGTTGTGGAATTGATCGCTGAAGATATGGTCATTGAGAAAGTCATTGTGGCAGAAGAAATTCATGAAGGTAATCCCGTAGCCATGCAATTCATTACGGAGAGATTCGGTGGAGAAGCAATCGATGCTTCCATCAACCACGAACAATTTAAAGTATTAACCCGGCAGGTGAAGGCGGTTATTCGCACTGGCGAAGCCACACCCTATGCCAATTGCATTTTACAATCGGGAGTCCATTTCGGTTAAAAGGAGGTTGCATGATGCACATTCAGATGCAAAACATTCATAAGGCATTTGGCACCAATCAGGTGCTGAGCGGAGTGGATTTTGAACTAAAAGATGGTGAGGTTCATGCCTTGATGGGGGAAAATGGAGCCGGCAAATCCACATTGATGAACATTCTGATTGGTCTCCATCAGCGAGATCAGGGAACCATCACCATAGACGGAGAAGAAAACTATTTTGTGAGTCCGAAGGAAGCAGAGAAGCTGGGTGTCACATTTATCCATCAGGAGCTGAACGTATGGCCTGAAATGACGGTGTTGGATAATCTATTCATCGGTAAAGAACTGACGTCATCCTTCGGATTGCTCAACACGAGACAAATGAAAGCGCTCGCCAAAGAACAGTTCGCGAAGCTTTCCGTAGACATTCCGCTCGAAAGTCCTGCTGGAGAGTGCTCCGTCGGGCAGCAACAGATGATTGAAATCGCAAAAGCACTCATGACGGATGCCAAGGTCATCATTATGGACGAACCAACGGCAGCTCTCACGGAGCGTGAGATACAGAAGCTGTTTGGTGTAATTACCTCGCTAAAGAAAAACGGAGTATCCATTGTGTATATTTCTCACCGGATGGAGGAGATATTCACGATCTGTGACCGGATTACCATTATGCGTGATGGCAGAACGGTAGACACCCAGCCCATTCCGCAGACAAGCTTTGATGAAGTGGTGCGAAAAATGGTAGGTCGTGAACTTACGGAGCGTTATCCCGTTCGGAAACCTTCTTATGGTGATGTCGTTCTGGAAGTAAGGAATGCAAGCAGCAAAGGGTTATTCGAAAATATCAACTTCACTGTTAGAGCGGGAGAAATACTCGGTTTCTCAGGACTTATGGGTTCTGGACGGACAGAGATTATGAGAACAATCTTCGGTTTGGATACGTTGGATAGCGGTGAAATCTTCATTCGTGGCAAAAAGGCGAACATCCGTAAACCGGCCGATGCCGTGAAACATGGTATTGGGTTTATTACAGAAGACCGCAAGGATGAGGGCCTGGTATTAGACTTCTCGATTCGCGAGAATATGGCGTTGCCGAATCTGTTCAGTTTCTCAAGCAAAGGCTTCATCTCAGCTCCAAAAGAACAAGAATTCGTAGATACACTGATCAAGCGTCTACAGATCAAAACACAATCCTCAGAAACGGCAGCAAGGAATCTGTCCGGGGGCAACCAGCAGAAGGTGGTCATCGCCAAATGGGTTGGAATCGGTCCAAGTGTACTAATTCTGGATGAACCTACTCGAGGGGTGGATGTCGGTGCGAAGCGAGAAATCTATGAATTGATGAATGAGCTGACAGACCGCGGTGTCGCCATTATCATGGTGTCGTCGGAGCTGCCTGAAGTGCTTGGCATGAGTGACCGAATTGCGGTTGTACATGAGGGGCACATCAGTGGTGAGGTTTTGAGGGAAGAAGCAACACAAGAGAACATTATGACATTGGCCACAGGGGGACAGTGATATGACAACAATGCAGGTAAACAAAACGGCTAAAAGCGGCTTCCGTTTCTCAAATGTAATACAAAAATTGGGACCGCTACTCGGCTTGATCATTCTTATTCTCATCGTATCGGTGTTGAATCCAAGTTTCTTGGAACCGCTTAATATTTTGAATTTATTACGGCAAGTTTCGATTAATGCACTGATTGCCTTCGGTATGACGTTTGTTATCCTGACGGGCGGAATCGATCTGTCGGTCGGCTCAATCCTGGCTTTATCCAGTGCTTTTGTAGCGAATATGATGTTGTCTGGCCTGGATCCGATCTTGTCCATCATTATCGGTGTAGCGCTCGGTGGTGTCATGGGTATGGTGAACGGACTGATGATTACCAAAGGCAAAATGGCTCCGTTTATCGCTACACTCGCTACCATGACCATATTCAGGGGATTAACATTGGTTTACACGAATGGTAATCCAATTACAGGACTCGGCGATAATCTATTGTTCCAACTGTTTGGCCGCGGTTACCTGCTGGGTATTCCGGTACCTGCGATCACCATGCTGATTACCTTCATGATACTGTGGATTATTTTGCATAAAACGGCTTTTGGCCGCAAAACGTACGCTATTGGTGGTAATGAGAAAGCTTCCATTATCTCGGGTATCAAAGTAAATCGCGTGAAAATTATGATTTACTCCCTGACAGGTATGCTCGCTGCTCTGGCGGGTGCAATTCTGACATCGCGTTTGAACTCAGCACAACCAACAGCAGGTACATCCTATGAGCTGGATGCCATCGCAGCCGTTGTATTGGGTGGCACAAGCCTCGCTGGAGGACGCGGACGTATCGTCGGTACACTGATCGGTGTTCTGATTATCGGCGTATTGAATAACGGATTGAACTTGCTCGAAGTAAACTCCTTTTACCAAATGGTTGTGAAAGGCGTCGTAATTGCTATTGCTGTCCTGTTGGACCGCAAGAAAACAGCATAAGGAGAGAAGCGAATATGAAAAAGTGGACTTTAACACTCGTAAGCATGCTGATGATCATTGTTCTGGCTGGATGCTCTCTGGAGCCACCCGAATGGGCGAAACCTGACCCTTCCAAAAGTAACGGACAGAAGAAAATAGGTTTGTCGATATCAACACTCAATAATCCATTCTTCGTATCATTGAAGGACGGGGTAGTTGCTGAAGCTAAAAAACAAGGAATACAGGTCATCGTGGTGGATGCCCAGAACGATTCTGCCAAACAAACAAATGATGTGGATGATCTCATTCAACAGGGAGTTAGTGCACTTCTGATTAACCCTGCAGACTCCGCAGCGATCTCTACAGCGGTTCAATCCGCCAACAGCGTGGGTATTCCCGTGATCACGCTGGATCGCTCCGCAGATAAAGGCGAAGTAGCGGCATTAGTTGCGTCTGATAATGTTAAGGGCGGACGCATGGCAGCAGAATACTTCGTGGAACAACTGGGTGAAGGAGCAAAAGTTATTGAACTTGAGGGTGTGCCTGGTGCTTCCGCAACAAGAGAGCGGGGTAAAGGCTTCCATGAAGTGGCTGACCAGAAACTCGATGTGGTTTCCAAACAGTCTGCTGATTTCGATCGGTCCAAAGGATTGAATGTCATGGAGAACCTGCTTCAGGGTAATCCTGACGTACAGGCTGTATTTGCTCATAATGACGAGATGGCACTTGGTGCGATTGAAGCGATCCAAAGCTCGGGTAAGGACATTCCGGTCATCGGATTTGACGGCAATGACGATGCAATCAAATCCATTCAGGATGGAAAGTTGACGGCTACGGTCGCTCAGCAGCCCGTACTGATTGGCGAATTGGCATTGCAAGCTGCTCTGGATGTGCTCAGTGGTAAGCAGGTGGAGCCATCGATCCCCGCTGAATTGAAACTGGTAACCAAGGAAAATGTTAACGAGTAAATCATCTTATAGCATGTTTCTCACCTCGTGGAGATGAGCATAGGACTAAACCAAGCCGCTAATTTAGCGGCTTTTTTACATTTGTTTTGGATTGCTCAATTATAGAGTCTTTGGATATTTATAACCAATCCATCCGTTGTTATACTAGCATGACGTTCTACACAGTCTTCACAATACATAAGGAGGAGCTAATCTCAATTATCCATTCCTGTGCGGAATAGAAAGAAGGCAGATGACATGAAGCATCTAGTTGAAGAAAATCTCCAATCGGTAAGACAGCAAATTGCCTTGGCCTGCCAGTCTTCGGGGCGTGACATAACGGACATTACATTGTTGCTCGCCACCAAAACGGTTCCGTTAGAGAAATTACAAATTGCTATTCAAGCAGGTGAGGTCCTATTCGGAGAGAACAAAGCTCAAGAACTCCGAGATAAATTCCCGCTCATGGAACAAAGCAAACAGGTGGAATGGCATTTTATCGGACATCTGCAAACGAATAAAGTAAAGGACGTTGTTAAATATGTTACTCTCATCCATTCCGTAGATCGTCTGAAACTGGGTCAGGCGTTACATAACCAGCTTCTCAAAGAGAATAAGACCCTAGACATTCTTGTGCAAATTAACACGTCCTACGAAGAAAGTAAATTTGGTGCCTCTCCAGAAACTGCCGTTGAGCTTGTAGAACAGTTAACTCAATTCGAAACGTTGAACGTGAAAGGCTTAATGACCATTGGAAAACTGAATGCGACAAACGAAGAAACACGGCATTGCTTTCGTTTGTTAAACCGTATTCGCACTCAAATTAAAGAGAAAAACATCCCGCGTGTAGAAATGGATATTCTATCGATGGGCATGTCCGGTGACTTCCAGGTCGCTATTGAAGAAGGAGCTACATTGATACGTGTAGGAACAAGTGTATTTGGACCACGCTATTTACCGGACGAATATTACTGGAATGAAAACACACGCATCGATGATTAAGTGAGAGGTAGTGTTAAATATGAAGACAGCATCCCCTTCGTTACGTGGTCGCGATCTGATCTCACCGGTTATCGCCGCTTTAATATCCGTAATTGTTAATTACGGGGGGACATTTATTCTTGTGTTTCAAGCTGCAAAAGTGGCTGGTTTAAGCCCGGAAATGACTACTTCCTGGATTTGGTCCATCTCGATTGGGGTAGGAGTAACGGGGATCTGGCTCAGTTATCGATACAAGGAACCGATTATTACAGCCTGGTCTACACCGGGTGTGGCGTTTCTCGTTTCAGCATTAGCGGTAACCCCTTATCCAGAAGCTATTGGCGCTTACATGATTTCGGCAGTTGGATTTATTATTTTGGGTTGGTCAGGTATGTTTGAACGTTTCGTTCGACTGATTCCCCCAGGCATCGCCTCCGGATTGTTAGCAGGTATTCTACTACAGTTTGGAATATCGGCCTTTGGAGGAGCGAAGGTTGATCCTTTGCTTGTTACTGTGCTGTTTGCAGCCTACATCGTGCTAAGAAGATTTACTTCCCGTTATGCCATTGTTGGTATATTGGCAATCGGTTTGATTTATTTGATTTGCATGGGGAAAACAGACTTCAGTACGATCCAATTGGCGGTCGCATCGCCTGTATTTGTTGTTCCAGCATTTTCGTTAAATGCTTTACTTGGCGTTGCGCTCCCGCTGTTCATTATTACCTTGACAGGGCAGTATATGCCCGGAATGCTTGTTTTGCGTAATGATGGATTCAAGACAAGTGCCAATCCCATTTTGGCCGTAACAGGTTTGGGTTCACTTCTTGCAGCTCCATTCGGATCACATGCTTTTAATGTGGCAGCTATTACAGCAGCGATTTGTACAGGAAAAGATGCACATGAAGATGCAACTAAACGATATATAGCAGGTATTGCTTGTGGAATTTTTTATATTTTTGTCGGCATTTTTGGCGTAACATTGGCTGCTCTGTTTTTGATTCTTCCTGCTACTTTTATTGCAACATTAGCCGGACTAGCCTTACTCGGAACAATTGGGGGGAGTCTTGCGAATGCATTAACGGATCCTAAAGGACGTGAAACCGCATTGATAACATTTTTAGCGACAGCAGCGAATGTGACTTTACTTGGTGTCGGTGGTGCATTTTGGGGACTTTTTGCAGGAATGATGGCACATCTACTGATGAATAGCAAATTTCCAAAAAGACAATTTGAATCGAATTGATAACTGTTATGTTGAGAGGAAGATGTTCATGAAACAATTGGAGAAGCAAGATAAAGTCGTGGCAAATGCTATCCAGCAAGAGCTTGGAAGACAGCGGGATACGATAGAATTGATTGCATCAGAGAATTTTGTAAGTCAAGCTGTGATGGAAGCAACCGGCTCAGTATTGACCAATAAATATGCGGAGGGGTATCCGGGCAGAAGATATTATGGCGGTTGTGAGCATGTAGATACAATCGAGGAGATAGCGAATCGCCGCCTTAAAGCACTTTTTGGAGCTGAACATGCGAATGTGCAGCCTCACTCCGGTTCTCAGGCCAACATGGCTGTGTATTTTGCCTCGGTTGAGATTGGTGACACAATACTTGGCATGAATCTATCCCAAGGTGGTCATCTAACACACGGAAGTCTTGTTAATTTTTCTGGGAGATTTTATAAGTTTGTTCCATATGGTGTCGATGCACAAACAGGCCGCATTGACTTTAACGAAGTACGTAAACTGGCCTATAAGTATCGTCCACGCATGATCGTTGCAGGTGGGAGTGCATACCCGCGGACCATTGAGTTTGAATTATTCGCCCAAATTGCCGCCGAAGTGGGAGCCCTTTTCTTTGTAGATATGGCGCATATAGCCGGAATAGTCGCAGCAGGTTTGCATCCTAATCCGGTACCGCATGCCCATTTTGTTTCAACTACCACGCACAAGACTTTGCGAGGACCACGAGGGGGAGCCATTTTGTGTCGGGAGTCGTGGGCACAGGCGATCGATAAAGCTGTATTCCCGGGAACTCAGGGTGGGCCTTTCATGCATGTCATAGCAGGGAAGGCGGTGGCGTTAGGTGAGGCATTGCAATCCGATTTCACAACATATATTGAAGGTGTTCTGAATAACGCCAACGTATTGGCAGAAACTTTAATGAATGAAGGACTCACCCTTGTATCGGGTGGGACAGATAATCATATCGTGTTGGTTGACTTACGAACTATGGACCTTACAGGCAAAGAAGCCGAAGCTTTACTTGATGAAGTGGGGATTACAGCGAATAAAAATGCAATCCCTCACGATACGGCAAGTCCTTTGGTCACGAGCGGTATTCGTTTTGGAACTCCGGCTATGACGTCAAGAGGACTTGGAGCCAGGGAAATGAAAGAAATCGGACAGCTTATAGGGGTGGCTTTCAAAAATCCCAAAAGTTTGAAGGTGAAAAATCAGATATTAGGTAGTGTCCGCGAAATCACTTCGCAATTTCCTCTATATGAAGGGCTTAAATAGTTCAACAGCAGACACATATAGAGCCTGCAATTGTTCCTGATGGATAACAATTGCAGGCTCTTATTTTGCTTGCTATGTTGAAACTTTCTTTTTTGAACAGGAGAGATATACCGTAAGTTAATAGGCTATACCTACACGTGACTCCACATACTCCCCACACGTTATTTGTTGATAAGCAAACTCCGCAGTATCCATGACGGATATAGAAGTTCCGCCATCAGGCAAGTAGTCGCGCTCAACTCGGTACTTACCGAGCGATTCTCCGTCATACAAGTAGGTAGGGCACACAATGGTCCATTCTAACTCTGATGCCTTGAGAATGTTGTACATTTCTAGATGCTCCATTGCTGCGCGCGTTGATTTACGTTTGGATTCGGAGGATTGAAAACGAAGCAAGCCAGGATCGGTTCGACTTTCCAATATTCCTGCCGTACCTATGGTAATGATTCTTTTCATGCGCTCCTGAGCCATAGCTTCAACAATCAATCTCATGGATTGCGATAATGTAGTCGTTCCATCGGTGCCCAAGGCACTAACAACGAGATCAGCCCCCTGCATGGCGAGATGAATATCTTCTTTGACTAAAGCATTCCCTTGATGCAGAATGAAATTTTTATCACTAATTTGTACCTTCTCCGGGCTTCTAACCAGTGCGGTTACTTGATGATTGGAACGTAATGCATGAGAGACGAGATGACTTCCAACTCTCCCAGTGGCACCTAACACGGAAATTTTCAAAATACAATACTTCCTTTCAGACCGGATTGGAAAAAATGTCCTTCATTATAATAGAGTCTGTGCAAGGCGATGTATACCTTCCTCAATTCTATCCTCATCCACTTTCGCAAAACCTAATATCCATCCTTTTCGATTACTTTCCAGGCAATATTTACTAAGCGGGTATACGCGTACGCCTTGATCAAGGGCAGCATCGGTCATCACTTCTTCGTCAAACGACGTTTCAGATTCAAGAAGCATATGCAATCCCGTTTCCACACCACTTAATGTAAATTGTGAAATTAGCCCAGAAGCTACAATGGCTTTGGTCATGACTTCGTGTCTGCGTCGATATATATTCCGAACTCTTCTCATATGGCGCATGAAATGACCACGTTCAATAAAGTGAGTAAGCGTTAATTGTTCCATAATCGGCAGATGACGATACGTTAGTTCGTGCACTTGGGTTAGCCGATCAATAGCCTTTTTGGGTCCGATGATAGCGGATAGTCGAATGCCAGGCGCAACCATCTTGGAGAAACTCATCATATAAAGCGTATTCTGAGGTTGCTGACTGAAAATGGTCGGAAGTGGATCTCCGCGGTATCTAAATTCGCTATCGTAGTCATCCTCAACAATCCAAAATCGATGATGAGCAGCCATATGCATTAATTGTTGCCTGCGGGGCTCCGACATAATAACGCCAACTGCGCATTGATGAGAAGGTGTGACGAATACGAGTTTAGTATCTGGGTGAATGCGATCTACACAGATTCCATACTCATCGACAGGAACGGGTTCAACCTGCATCCGTCGATATTTCATCGCCATCCAAGCAGCAGGGAACCCGGGGTCCTCTACCGAAACTCTGTCTCCCTCACTTAAGAGTGCCTGAGCAATTAAATCAATGCTATGTTGTGCACCAGAGGTTAACAAGATTTGATCAACATCGATATGAATGCCTCGTTCAAGTGACAAATAACGCTGAATCTGTTCTCTTAACGCCAGTAACCCTCTGGCATCGCCATAAGCCCATATATCCAAATTAGGTTCAGTGGAAGCTTGTAAAAAAGATTGCCTCCAGGCTTTTGTGAAACTTTCATCCAGATAAGGCTCGTGGGGATTAAAATCAATTTCTATTTTGCGATTGTCTCTATTGCCAAACCAACTATGCAGATGACCAATCGAATCGTTTAGTATAGGCAGTTCGGGAGGGATAGGTCCCTGGATCGCGACATCCTCCGATGAACGAGGCGCATATGTCCAATGACTGACCCTCGTCCCGCTACGACGGGAGGTTACCGTATACCCTCTGCTGAATAGTTCCTCGTAGACAATTTGTATGGTTGATCGTGAAACGCCAATTAATTGTGCGAGTTCACGTGATGGAAGTAGCAATTCGCCCGGCGGCCATTTTCCGGTTGTAATATGTTGAATAGCTTGGTCAAGAAGTTGCTGCCAGATCGGGCGATGGTCATTGCGATTCACTTTTAGCATGGATTCAACTCCTGTAGTGATGCTGAGATTATGGATTGCATGTTCTTATGTAATTATGGTTACTTCTGGCACTCCATTGAATACTATCATGGTAAAAGTTGAATTGGCAATAAAGCAAAGTTTAGACTGGTTGATATTTCCCGTGTAACGCGCCTGCTTGGGTTGGTTCATACTCGGTTCATATTGAAGCAACAGACAGTTCATCTTCTTCGGTTACACTACTGGAGTACTACCACAGAGATTCCTAATTCATAGATAAGACAGGAGAAGATGAGATTGACACTGAAAAAACGAACTTCCATCGCCGCGATAACCTTGGTGTTCGCGATGATATCCCCTATGTCCGCCATGGCTGTATCCGCTACAAGTAACGGAAGTAATCTTACGTATGATCTGACCAAAAAGGCAGTAGTCGCGAAGGCCAAGGTACTTACTGAATCATACGCTACGACAAGTGTGCAATACGCGCTGATGGAAGAGGGAGAGATTGTAATCTCCGGTCAGTTAGGCAAAAATGACCAGAAGAACAACATTCCCCTTTCTTCTAATACAATGTATGGCATAGGTTCAACCAGCAAAATGGTGCTCGCAACTGCCGTAATGAAGCTAGTAGACCAAGGCGAGATCGATCTCGATGAGCCTGTCGTGAATTATATTCCGGACTTTAAAATGAAAGATAAGCGTTACCAACAGATCACACCACGCATGCTGCTGAATCATTCATCCGGGCTTCTTGGAACGTCGAGTAATAGTGCAATACTGTTCGGGGACAAGGATACCTACGCACATGATACGTTACTTGAACAATTGGCGACGCAACATCTGAAGGCAGATCCTGGTGCATACTCGGTGTATAGCAATGATGGTTTTACCTTAGCTGAGATTCTGGTTGAGCGGGTCAGCGGCATGAGTTTCACCACTTTCATACACCGGTACATAACGGAACCTCTTGGTATGGACCATACCAAAACACCGCAGGACGATGTGAATCTTAGCCAGATGGCAGCAACATATTCCCCGTCGCATGGGGAGCAGCTTCCCTTAGAGACTACAAACATGATTGCTTCCGGTGGCCTCTATTCCACCGCTGAAGATTTGGTTCAATTCTCGAAAATCTTCACAGGTGAGGTTGAAGGTGTTCTTTCACAGGAATCTGTAGAGGCTATGGAGCAAGAAGAATACAAGAGAGGTATGTGGCCGGAAGATGGCGATACGTCCGTTGGCTATGGCTTGGGCTGGGATAGCGTAAACTTGTTTCCTTTTAATGATTATGGCATCCAGGCAGTAAGCAAAGGCGGCAATACGATAACCTATCATTCCTCATTGATTGTGCTTCCTGAATATAATATGGCTGCTGCCGTAACTTCTTCGGGAGGTCACAGCTCAACGGATCAATTGCTGGCAACCGAACTGTTGCTTGGCGCGCTCGAGGAGAAGAATATCATTCCGGAGCGTAAGCCGGAGAAGTCACATGGCACGCCAGTAAAAGCAACCATGCCGAAGGAACTTACACAGCATACAGGTATGTATGGCGGTGGTGCTAACATGTTAATGAACTTGGACGTGAAGGATGGCGGGCAATTAACCATGTCCAATCTGTCATCTCCTAACAGTCCTGATCAGACATACACGTACATCGCTGATGGTTCTTTTGTTAATAACACAGGTTCGGAAAAGTTGAAATTCGTTCAGGAAGTCAATGGAAACACATATTTGTGGTCTCGCTCGTATCAGTCGGTGCCGGGTCTTGGGCAGATCGCTTCCTCGGAATACAAGGCAGAAAAACTTGAAACTAACGAATTGGCTGAAGAAGTGAAATCCGCATGGAAGAAGCGGGAAGGCAAAGCCTATGTGTTGGTCAACGAAAAGTTCACATCAACATTGTATAACACAGCTATGCCGATGATTCCGATGCATACCTTTAACGAACTGCCGGGTTATATCTACACGAATAAAATCATTGGAGCGAACCAAGCCGTGAATCAATTGCAAATTCCTGGATTGGCGGGCCGTGACACGATGGAGTTCAATTTCTATGAGGAAAATGGTGTAGAATACGTTACAGCTGGAGGCAACGTCTATGCTGCTCAGGAAATTGTAAAACCGATCTATACAGGAAGACAGTCGAAGACAACCATTCAAGCGAATGGTCATGCCACATGGTTCTCGATTCCGGCATCAGCTGCTGGTAAGGAAATGACCGTTAAAATGCCTACCCGAAGCGCTTTTGCTGTGTACAACCAGTCTGGAATCGGCATCAATCACACCGTGGTTAGCGGGCAAAATGAAGTTGTATTGCCTGAGAACGGCAGCATTGTGTTTGCGGGTGAAGCTGGTTCGGAGTTTGAGATAGTATTGACAAGCAAAGCGAATTAATAGAAAATAAAAAAACTGTACATCAAAAAGTCGCGGAAAACGCGGCTTTTTTGATTTCTTAAATTTTAAAAGTAACGTTTTAAAGTAAATGTACCTTTTTTCTGATTTGCGATGTAATATTGGGTTTCGTAAAGCTTATCATAAGGGTAAGTATAAGAGGGCATTTACTGGTTGGAAAAAATTTTTGCGGAGGAAAATGTTGCAAGTGGAAAGGCAGAGCATTGATTGTTAATATACAGTAAATAATAACAATCAAATGTGCAAAAGATCGATTAAAAGCAGGGCAGTAATACCGATACCAAAGAAAATAATGATTATTCGGACGTACCGAGACAGGGGAGGACACATGAAAACAACGAAGATCTCATTTTTTATACTTTCACTGATGCTGCTCCTGGTGAGCGGTCTATCAGGATGGGCGGGAGATGCCTCAGCCACATCCAATTCCAGTAAAACGTATGTTATCGGAACCGATATCACATTTGCTCCATTTGAATATCAAGATGAGAATGGGGATTATGTAGGTATTGATATGGATCTATTGGCAGCAATCGCCAAAGATCAGAATTTCAAGTACCAAATTAAAGCTCTGGGATTTAACGCAGCTGTGCAAGCGCTTGAGGCCAACCAGGTCGATGGTGTGATCGCAGGGATGAGTATTACGGATGAAAGAAAAGCAAAATTTGATTTCTCAGAGCCATACTATGATTCAGGTGTAGTTATGGGGATTAGCGCCAGTAATGACACCATTAAAAGCTACGAAGATCTTCGCGGTAAAAAGGTAGCCGTGAAAACGGGTACAGAGGGGTACAGTTTTGCTGAGTCCATCGCCTCGAAATATGGCTTTACCATTGTTCCTTTCGACGATTCTTCACAAATGTATGATGATGTTAAGACCGGTAATTCGGCCGCGTGTTTTGAAGATGAACCTGTTCTAAGGTTTGGGGTAAAACAGAATAATGGTTTAAAAGTCGTTACCGACAAAGAAGACGGGGCTTCCTACGGATTTGCGGTAAGTAAGGGTGAAAATCAGGAACTTCTGGAGATGTTCAATGCTGGCCTTGTGAATATCAAAGCTAACGGTGAGTATGAGCGCATTATAGAGGAATATGTTGGAGAGAATGCCCAAGTCGTAAATCAGGGTCGTTGGGAGCTCATTCAGAAATCTCTTCCTGCCCTGTTTAAAGGGTTGGGAAACACTCTTTTATACACAATAGTATCCCTGTTCTTCGCGTTTATCATCGGTCTGATTTTCGGATTTATGAAGGTAGGACAGAACAAATTCCTTCGTGGTGTTGCCACCGTATTTGTGGATATCTTCCGCGGCATTCCGCTGATTGTCCTGGCATTCTTTATTTATTTCGGGATACCACAGGCTATGGGATTCACGATGCCGTTGTTCTTGGCAGCGATACTCACACTTAGTTTGAATGCAGGAGCGTACGTCACCGAGATTATTCGTGGCGGTATTCAATCGATTGATCGTGGACAGATGGAAGCTGCCCGTTCATTGGGACTTCCTTATCGTAAAGCAATGATAAAGATCGTCATTCCGCAGGCTGTACGGGTTATGATACCTTCTTTCATTAACCAGATGGTTATCACATTGAAGGATACGTCAATCTTATCCGTCATTGGTCTCGTAGAGTTGACACAATCGGGTAAAATCGTAATTGCAAGAACGTTCTCCTCTTTTGACATTTGGTTAACGGTTGCGATTATGTACCTGATTGTGATCATCACATTGACCAAAATTGCTGATTATCTGGAGGTGAAGGTTCGTCGTGGCTAAAATAAAAGTTGAAGGTTTAAAAAAAAGTTTCGGTACGAATCAGGTCCTTAAGGGAATTGATGTGGCGGTCAACGAAGGAGAAGTCGTCTGTGTCATCGGACCTTCGGGTTCAGGGAAAAGTACTTTCTTGCGCTGCATCAATCAATTAGATGCCATTACGGCAGGTCGAGTGATCGTGGATGATCAGGATCTAAATGACCCTAAAACCAATTTGAACAAAGCTCGTGAAAATATTGGCATGGTATTTCAACATTTTAACTTGTTCCCTCATTTTAGTGTACTTAAAAACATCATGTTTGCACCTAGAGAACTCGGGATATTAAATGCACAGCAGGCGCGTGATACAGCACTCCAATTACTTGAACGTGTGGGTCTGTCTGACAAAGCAGACAGCTATCCAACGCAACTGTCAGGTGGACAAAAACAACGTGTAGCTATCGCTCGTGCACTTGCCATGAATCCGGACGTCATGTTATTTGATGAACCAACCTCGGCGCTGGACCCTGAGATGGTAGGAGAAGTCCTAGGTGTTATGAAAGACCTCGCGAGCGAAGGCATGACGATGATGATCGTTACCCATGAGATGGGTTTTGCCCGTGAGGTAGCTGATCGCGTGATCTTCATGGATGGTGGTTATATTGTTGAGCAGGGGACTCCTGCAGAAATATTTGGGAATCCGAAGAATGAGCGGACGATCAGCTTCTTGGAAAAAGTACTCTAGCACTGATATACAGGTATAACATTGAAAGTCGCTATTTAAGCGGCTTTTTTTGTTTTATGGATTAATCCTTATTTTGAAATGCGAACAGAAATTTTAATCGTATAGTGCTCATAACCTCTCACTGAAAGATCATCTAACAAAACATCCTCATAAAAATATCCAATAAGGTTTAAACCCTCACGTTCACTGTGTTGTAGCATTCGATCATAGGTTGTCTCTACACTGGAATACCCATCCGTATGATAGGCAATTAAGTAAGTACCGTTCTCCTTTTTGAAATTGGCATGCGTTGAATCGTTACTGATTCGGGTATACAGATAATCGTAATTGAACGCTTCATTGGCTAATACCGCTTTGGTATCTCGCATCCAGCCTACCGTATGAGATGCGTTCAGATGATGACTCTCTAAATACTTGTCATGCTTAAGCATAGATTCATAGAAGCTCTCGTCATTGGTGTAAGGGTCGGCCGCGGTAATAACCAGGGCTTCCGCCGACATGTCTTCAAAACCAATGAAGGCTGGATTGATTTTTAACGCAGAAGCAGTGATTTCTTTTTTCTCTGAGATTAGTTGTTTCATTTTAATCAGTTTATTAATTTTCAATTCTAGAAGAGCCTCTTCATCCTCAAGCAAAGTGATTAGTTTCTCTGGGGATCTTTGATCCAGATAATTCTTAATTTCCTTCAAAGGCATATCCAATTCTTTTAGAATGGTGATGACTTTAAAGACATCCATTTGATTCATCGAATAGTATCTGTATCCATTATCAGCTTTAATCTCAGGTGAAAG
Organism: Paenibacillus sp. Negev47; assembly: GCF_058313655.1. Taxonomy (NCBI): domain Bacteria; kingdom Bacillati; phylum Bacillota; class Bacilli; order Caryophanales; family Paenibacillaceae; genus Paenibacillus; species Paenibacillus sp. Negev47. The sequence continues at coordinate 3,658,100 of NZ_CM177754.1, read as the reverse complement.
AATGCCCAATCGATCATAGTGAAAAAGAGTGTCTTTGCTGATACCCATCAATTTAGCAAATTGTCCTGACGACAGATGTGTTAGAGAATGATTCATTAAATCCTCCTTGACTATGGTGTTACACCATACTTTATTGTAACGAAGTACCTTGAGTTTAACAAACGAAGAAGGACGATCAAAGTTAGGGAGGATATATCAATGAATGTATTGGTTACAGGCGCAACGGGGAGCGTTGGCAGACATATTGTCGAGCAACTATTGGACAAGGGCGCAGCGGTAAAAGCGTTGTCCAGAAAAGAAGGGAATTTACCTGCAGGCGCACAAGTAGCCCTTGGCGATCTCGACAAGCCTGAAACCGTCGAACCCCATCTTCAGGGTGTGGAGTGGTTGGGCTGAATCAATTCAGGCAGAAGGTGTCGTACGTCATGGTTTCCCCGATAGCTTAAGTGCACGAATTCATGAAGCCGACATTGCCAGTGTAGCCGTTAAGGCACTAACTGAACCAGAACATAGCAGCAGAATATACAACTTGACTGGTCCCGAAGCATTGTCTATTCGAAGTATGGTCCAACAAATATCCAAAGTTATTGAAAGACCGATCGAGGTGATCGAACTGTCGGAAGAGCAAGTGATAGAAGAATGGAAGCAAAATGGATTTGATGATGATTTCATCCAGTACTTTGTTATTCAGATGGGTAATAATCCGCCAGCAGAGGTGTATACGGTACTACCAACCATCGAAGAAGTAACCGGAAGATCCGCTAGAACGTTCGCACAATGGGTTAGTGAAAATAAATCATATTTTATCTAAACTGGTTCTGAATAGTGGATTGTTGTTCTAATTGCTCAATCTCTCTAAGTGGCGTAAGATAATATTCAATATGTGAAATGAATACAAGTATTCAACGGGAATCGTTCAGGAGAAAAAGAGAGGTCAGTACTCCATGGAAAACGTGTCATATGAAGAACAATTACAATCCATCCAAGCCTTTGAATCAACAATCCGCAAATCAGAAAATGCCTTAGCGAATATGACTCAGAAAGGTAATAACACGACTCTAGTGCAGAAACGCATCAAAGCTTTATACATCGGCTTAGCCATGTTGGAATTTGTCTGGAACCGAAATTCTCATCCGTACACCGAACAAGACATAGCAGGGGCTCGCCTTGTTTTGATTGGATTGTTCCCATCTCTTGAGAGCATGTATGCTAAATCCAAAGAAGGTAGCCCTCAAAAAACTCTTCTGGAAAGAAGAATTAAAGCATTTCATCTAGCTGTTCAAGCTATGGATGATCTGGAAAATTAATTATTCATTTCTGCAGTCTGCCTACTTTGACGGGAACACTGGGTAAATGACCATGGATACACATACGTCTGTCGAATGGAGAATGATCATGGGAGAAAAAACGAATGATGCTGGATTGCCAGGTGAACAAAGTAATAACACCATGAATGCATTGGTATATGATACTTACGGAACGCCAGAAGTCCTTCGATTAGAAAAAGTAGCCATCCCTGTGCCCAAGGATCATGAAGTATTAATTGAGGTCCATGCAACCTCGGTAAACTCCTGGGATTGGGATCTCCTTCGTGGTAAACCATTCGTTACCCGCATCGGCGCGGTCCGGCAGCCTCGTTATCGAATTCTTGGAGCAGATGTAGCAGGTCGGGTAATCGCCGTTGGAGCTGCTGCCACACGATTCAAACCAGGAGACGAGGTGTTCGGAGATCTTTCCGGCTGCAACTGGGGCGGATTCGCTGAATATGTATGTGCTACGGAAAGTGCCTTGACATCAAAACCTGCGGGTATCAACTATGTGCAGGCAGCAGCCATCCCTCAGGCAGCCGTTCTGGCGTTGCAAGGCCTGCGTGATCGGGGAGATCTGCAAAAGGGGCAACGTGTTCTGATTAATGGCGCCGGTGGCGGAGTCGGAACATTTGCCATCCAATATGCCAAATTGCTTGGGGCAGAGGTGACTGGCGTTGATAGCGCTGACAAGCTGAGTATGTTAATCGCTGTTGGAGCTGACCATGTGTTGGATTATAGGAAAGCGGATTTTACTGCAAGGGGAGTGCAATACGACCTGATTCTGGATGTCATCGGTAAGCATTCTGTTTTTGCTTTGAAGCGTGCATTAGTCAGCGGAGGCATATATGTGATGGTCGGAGGTCCAATGCGGCGTATTCTTCTCAATCTGCTGTGGGCACCGATTATTGCGCGGCTTGAGCATAAGCAAATAAAACTTCTCGTTCATAAACCGAATCATGAAGATCAAGAGGTATGGAAAGAACTTGTTGAATCAGGCCAAGTTTTACCGATTGTTGATCGGGAGTACTCATTAAGTGAAGGAGCTCAGGCCATTCAAGATCTTGGAGAGGGTCGTGTGAAAGGAAAAGTCATCGTTTCCATCAAAAAAAGGGACGTTTAAATGGTAGAAAGATATCTTTTGTAACCAATCTTAACGATGAAACCGAAATGAAAGAGAGGTCTGTCTAATTCATGACAGACCTCTCTTGTCTTTTGTAAGCCTAGGTAAACCGATAGAGGCGTACACCATGCGCCGGTACAGTTGTAACTAAGGCGTTCTTTGTGAAATCAGCTGCTTCTCCGCTCCATAATTCCGTACCTTCGGTAATACCCGAGAGGCTGATTTCCTCTATATTGAGATCCACGGGCAGAGATTTCTCGCCTGTATTGAATACAGCGACGTAGGACGAGCCATCACCATGTTGAGCTGTCCATACGATAAGTTCTTCCTGACGTAAGGCTTCTCTGGCTCCATAACTCTCACGATGCATTCGAAGAACCTCTCGGTTGGTTAACAGCGACAGTGTCCAATCATCGTTATCTCGAAGTTCACCACCGAAGATAAGCGGGGAACGGAAGATACTCCACAGTGACATCATCGTCAACTGCTCGTCAGGTGTGAACCGAGTCCAGCGATCTGCACCACCTCCGTCTACAGAACGGATACCGATATGACCTAAAGGCAGCATATCACAGTCTGGCCAGCAACCCGCTTGGGGAACACCTTGCCACGTCCGGCAACGGTCGAACATATCCAATAACAGCGGCCATAGATCCCAGAAGTCATCCGTGACACGCCACATGTTCGCATGCTCAGCTAAGAATTCCGAGTATTCCACGGGAGCAGGCCCAGGAGATAGACTCAGGACCATAGGCCGACCGGAGCGGTCAATTGCTTTGGATATCATTTCGATCTCAGGCTGATGGGTGTCGTAGAGTCTGGAAGCCGCAATATCGTCCACCTTCACCAAGTCAACGCCCCATTGTGCATACAGTTCAAAGAGCGAATCATAATAGGCCTGTGCTTCTTCTTTCGAGCTATCGACACCGTACATATCTGTGTTCCACGGACAGATGGAGTTCGGATGAGCAATATCGCGTGCAGTGGCGGTTGTGCCCAGGATCGGAGTCCCGGCATGTGCAGCTTGACGCGGAATACCGCGCATGATATGAATGCCAAATTGCAACCCAAGACTATGAACGTAGTCGGCTAATGGCTTAAATCCCTGTCCATTGGCAGCAGAAGGAAAGCGGTTCTCGGCAGGCATAAGCCGTGAATATTCATCCATTATTAATGGAACGAACGGACGGTATTGAGAAGAATTGGCATAAGGCTCGTACCATTGAATATCAACCGTAATGTAACTCCAGCCGAAGTCTTTAAGATGTTCTGCCATGTACTCGGCGTTACCACGAATTTCGTCTTCTGTAACGGCCGCGCCATAGCAATCCCAGCTATTCCAGCCAAGCGGTGGAGTTGATGCTGCAAGCGTATGATTCATGGGAATACTCCTCTACTGATTAATTATTGCTCTCGCTAAATTCATCATAATAAAGGATTTTATTAATATCTACAGTAATCTTACATGTGGAATAGCATAATATTGCGGTTAGTCAAAGAACAATTTACGATACACGAGGCTTTCGCCACCACTGCGGAATTCACCTGGCGTAAAGCCAGTTATGCCGCGAAAGGCTTTGATAAAATAACTTCCACTGGAATACCCGACTTGTTCGGCAATGACTTCAATACTAAGAACAGTTCCACGCAGCAATTCCATCGCTTTCTCAGTGCGAACGCGGGTCAGATAAGCGCCCGGGGTCAGACCTGTACTGGAAGAGAAGCGACGTATGAAGTGATATTTGGAAAGGCAAACATGTTCCGCAAGATGATCCACACTGATCATCTTAGAATAGTTGCTTTCTATGTATTCAACGGCCCGTTGGATGTTCCCCGACCAGTTTTCTCTGTTGCTCAGCGTTGTTTTCTGTAATCTAACCAGTTCTGTCATGAACTGATATACGCTTGATGATGCAATTAGAGGATCCGTGATTCTGCCTGTCGCCGCATCGGTCACGATCATTCGCAACAACCGGATTGGTGTACTGTCAGCGGGGAGATAGGGTGTTTCTCCAACTTCGCGAAGGAATTTTCGCCAATGGGGCAGAACAAGCGTGGGTCGGAACAACAGGAAGAGAAAGTCCCAAGGTTCTTTCGATTCCGAATGGTAGTAATAGCGATGTGGACCTGGGATTTCGGCCAAAAAAGCTTGTCCTGCAGTGACATGGTGGATGCAATTATTTGACTCAAATACACCTTCACCCGAGATCGTATACTGGAATAACAGGAGAGGCCCATCCGTACGTTCGAGTCCATCCCAGAGATAAGAAGGGTCCGTTATAGAATCAGATCCGGCAGCAAATAGTGAACATAGTTGGAGCACCTTGTCTTCAGCGAACCGAAAACCATAGGTTCCTCTGGGAATATTCATATCAGTTCTCCTTGTTACCCTGAATTTTTACTGCGCCCCACGAAGGAAGAGATCTACTAGTTTTTTTCCTAATGAAAGATTGGAACCATATTTGTGCAGGTTATCTTCCCGATTCCCCATGAGCATCATGGTGGAGAAGGTCTCTGCCAGGAAAAACGGATCATCCGTCTGCAGTCTGTTTTGATCCATTGCCCGCTGGAAATGGGTGGCTAACACTTCGTGAATACCATGCTCCGCTGCACGTATGTCCTGAATCTGAGCGTGGTCAAGAAAAGGCTCAGCCTCTCTGAGCATCGTTTCAATCTCCGCATGTGGATTTCCCAATCTGGCCTCAGCCAAACATACAAGTCCTGATTCCAGATCTTCAGCTTGATCAAGCATATGCGAGGTTAAACGGCTAACATTCTGTAACATGGTTGTAAAAGCAACCTTGAAAAGCTCTGGTTTGCTGGTGAAATGATAATAGATGGTCGGTTTGGATACGCTACAACTTTTTCCAATTTGCTGAAGTGTGACCGTTTCGTATCCGTACTCCATGAATAGCTTTGAAGCCGTTTGAATGATGGTTTGTTGAATAGAGATATCTTCGTCTGCATGTTTGGGTCTTCCAGGTAAACGTTTCGTTGATTTTTCTGTCATTGGACTTCCCTCCATGAATATTTTATGACAAATAACGATAGTAAGCAAAATCATCTTGTAATTATACTTACCGGTAAGTATAATTATTGAGGGTTGAAAAAACATAAACATTATCCTCATGACAAGGTGGTTTTAGAGTTGAAAACAGCACAACGTACAAACAAATGGAAAAAGATAATCATGTGGACTATTTTGGCCATCATTATCATCGTGGCCGGAGTTTTCGTATATCTTCAATCAGTCACGTATAGTCCGTCTGAGCGAGCAGAAGCGACGTTTACAAGTGATGGTCCGGTTAATGTTACCGAGATTAAGGACGGTTACCGGTTTGAACCCGTGGGTACAGAGGTAACAAAGCCGAATATTATTTTCTATCCCGGCGGTCTAGTCGAACCTGAAAGCTATTCTCCACTTGCCAGAGAACTGGCAGAAGAGGGTCACCGCGTATACATCGCGAAGATGCCAATAAACTTGGCCATTTTCGGTCAGAATAAGGCTGATTCTTTTATCGAGGAACATCCTGATGAATCATTTGTTATTGGCGGGCATTCACTAGGAGGATCATTTGCATCACGATATGCTGCCGAGCACACGGAGAAGTTGAAAGGCGTCTTTTTCCTGGCATCCTATGCAGATGAAGGCGGTAGCTTGAAGAATACGGACTTGTCTATCTTACAGATTACAGGCTCGGATGACGGAGTGCTTAACAGGGAAGACTGGGAGAACTCCAAAGCAAATCTGCCGGAAGACACGACATATGTGAGTATTGAGGGTGGAAATCACGGTCAATTTGGCTCATACGGCATGCAAAAAGGAGATAATCAGCCTGCAATTACGGAAGAAAAACAGTTGGAAGAGGTTGTTGTAGCATTGGAAAGATGGCTAGATACACTGAATTAATGTATTGGATTAATCTTATGCTTAGCTATGATCGGTTATCATCGGAAATAAAGTCGCTAAAATAGCGGCTTTTTTTGTCTCAACAGAATTGATTTAATGACCACAAGTCGTTAACATTAGAGTCATTGTTCATGGTTAGAGGTGTCGACAATACGAATAGCAGCAAGAACAGCAAAAGGAGAAAAGATTATGTTTTTCAGAAAAATGGCTTACACTTTATTTATCATCATTGCCGCATTAATGTTCTCGGGTTGTACTTCACAGTCTTTGTTTGATACCGGCTCTCCTCAAGTTTCGGAGGAAATGGGATTTGATGAGGTTGCCAAGTATATCTCGGAGCACAATGAACTCCCACCAAATTACATGACCAAGAAAGAGGCCAGAGAATTGGGCTGGGTACCAAGTGAAGGGAATCTGCATGAAGTAGCTCCTGGCAAAAGCATCGGCGGCGATGTATTTAGGAACCGGGAAGGGTTATTACCTAACAAAAAAGGTCGGATATGGTACGAAGCTGATATACATTATTCAGGAGGACGGCGCGGAAGCGACCGAATTCTATACTCGAATGATGGCCTAATCTACCAGACGACAGATCATTACAAGTCATTTGAACAGATCAAACAAACGGAGGAATGATATGAGCATCATTCAGATTGACGGAAACCACACTCACACCAAGGAAGAGTTGCATCAAGTGCTCCAGAAACAGCTTGAGTTAGACGAGAGCTATGGAGCCAATTTGGACGCATTATGGGATGTCTTGACTGGAGCTGTAAGCATGCCGCTTACTGTTCAATGGCTTGGATTCGAGAAAAGCAAAGAAATTCTTGGAGATTACGCTGACCAAGTCATCGAATTGATGCGGGATGTGGAAGGCGAGATCCAAGGATTTACGTTGGAATTATATTATTGAAATGTAATATTGGCGTTATGAGGCGATGGGCAACCATCGCTTTTTTGGTCTTCTCAGTTGATTGTGGATCATGTCTAGATCATGCTATTTACATGGCTTAATAATCAAGGTTCGGGTTAAAAGACTTCCCTATACTTTAAGCATGGAATAGGATATGCAGGATTTTAATCGTTTATTAACGCTCAATTATGTAAGCGCATACTATTCCGAAACGAATTATCGTAATGTCTGGATTATTTATCACGACTAACACCATCTAGGGGGCAGAGAAATAATGAGAGCCGTTTCAAAATTGCTAGGAGCATGCCTTGTAACAAGTGTTGTGCTGGTTTCCGCCGGTTGTGGAAATGCTGCAGAGAATGCCGAGTCGAATAGCAGTGATCCGAACAGCCCGATCTCGTTTACTTTCTTTGGAGCAGATGCAAGTCCCAATTGGAACAAAATGCAGGATGCCGTAGGGAAAAAAATTACGGAAGAAACCGGTGTCAGCATTAATGCAGAATTTGATATTTCGAGCGGAGGAGGTAATGACCGCATTTCCCTGATGGCTGCCAGTGGCGATTATCCGGATCTGATCTTCCCCAAAGGCAATTTGACCCGACTCGTAGATGCCGGTGCGATGGTAGATTTGACGGATCTGATCGAAGAACACGCGCCCAATTTGAAAAAGATTTACGGAGAGCATTTTAATCGGTTGAAATACAGCAATGATGACCCTTCAATATATTGGATTCCGACGAACGGTGCGATCGATCAGGTCAGCTTTGACGCTACGAATGGTGCAGCCATTCAACATCGTGTAGTCAAGGAACTCGGGTATCCTGAGATCAAAACCTTAAACGATTTCGAAAACGTACTACGTGACTTTTACGAGAAGCATCCGACAACAGACGATGGGCAGCCAACGATTCCACTAACGCTTAGTGCGGATGGCTGGAGACGCATGATTACGGTGACTGACCCCGCTGCAATGTCAACGGGTGGCCCGGGAGATGGCGAGTATTTCATCGATCCAGACACATATGAAGCCGTTCTGCATTACAAACGCCCAGAGGAAAAGGAATATTTCCGCTGGTTAAACAAGATGTACAATGAAGGCTTACTGGACAAAGACAGTTTTGTTCAAAAAGATGATCAGTATAAGTCCAAAATCGCCAGCGGACGCGTGCTTTCGTTGCTTGATCCGAACTGGGGATTCAGTGATGCGGAAAATGCGCTGAAAAGTGCAGGGAAAGACGACATGACCTACGGATTCTATCCGGTAACACTAGACGATAGTTTTCAGCGCAAAGACTTTCAGAATATCGGCTTTGACGGCTATGGCATCGGGATAACGGTCGATTGTGAAGATCCTGTTCGAGCCATCAAATTTTTGGACTGGATGTCTTCTGAAGAAGGACAAGTATTGAGAAACTGGGGCGTTGAAGGGGAACACTACAACGTGGAAGACGGTGTTCGCACCATTCCGGCAGATGTGCAGGAACGTAAAAACAAAGACAATAACACGTTTACCAAAGAAACCGGTGTAGGCTTGTACTACATTTTTGGTGCCCATTACGGGGATGGTGTTAAAGATTCAACGGACAATTATTACACGACGAATTATCCTGAACAGATTCAGCAAAGTTATTCCGAGGAGGAAAAAGAAGCGCTGAAAGGATATGGCATCACAACCTGGAAAGATTTGTTCCCTTCTGAAGAAGAGTTCCCGGTGAAAGAGTGGGGCGCGGCTTACAACATGCCGATTCCGTCTGATAGCGGGGATTATAATGTGGTGTATCAGAAAACGCAGGATATTATTCAGAAACGGATCGCCGAAGCGATTACATCCTCTCCAAGTGCGTTTGAAGGCATATATGACAATATGATTGCTGAATTGGACGCTGCAGGTGCGGTAGCCATGGAACAACAGTATACGGAATGGATTAAGGATCGCGTTCGATTGTGGACGGGAAAAGAGATCAATTAACTGGCGGTTATGATCGCAATAAAAAACATCGAGCCATCCTGCATGGCTTGATGTTTTTGGCTTTTTCAATACATTAGCTTGTTATTATCATGATAACAGTTCAATGGCGTCACGTCGTTGTTTGCTATATTTGCCTGGAGAGATGCCGACCATTTTGGTAAAACTCCGAATAAAGTTGGCATAGTCACTAAAGCCCGATTGAAAGCAAGCATCCGTAATACTCATTCCTTCAGACAGGTGGAATTTGGCCCGTTCAATCCGACGACCCAAGATGTAGGACCTGATCGTCAATCCGGTATGCTTTTTAAACTGGCGGCTGATATAAGTACTGTTCATATAGAAGGCTTCCGCAAGTTTGCGAAGTGTAATATCTTCATTCAGATGTGTCTCAATATAATCCATAGTCTCACGTACCAGTTCAGGCATAATGTCATGAGGAACAAAGGAATTGTTGTGAAAACAGACGTTAATCATGACCAGCAATTGGGCTATCACTGCATTCATTTTGATATCCGCGCCATAAGCATCGGAAGCAAGTAATCCTTCCAGCTCGCTCGTCCATTGCAATATCTGCTTCAGACTACGATCGTCGAGGTGAACGATGTTGCCTGTTCCTTTTGAACGATGATCAAAACAAGACGACAGGTTGGTTGATGTAGTAGACAACTGATGAAGGTACGTTTTTTTAAGATTAATTGTAATTCGCTCATATTCAGATTCATCCAAAATAAAGGCTCGATGCATCTCTGCAGGTGACATCACAAGTAGATCTCCCGGCTGCACATGGTAACATCGATTTTCTACATAAAAGTGAACATTGCCACGAAGAAACAGGTAGATCTCGTATGCATTATGGCGATGATAGATCGTTTCCAGCTTATACGTCGTTACTCGATGCAAGTACAAAAGTTCTGGCTGGATGGGATCATAAAAATACTCAGAGGACCCACTCATGAAGCACCTCCCGTCATTTCACGCAATAAATAGAGCGGATAACGCAATGAAATTGTACTCAGCTTACCTTAAAATGTAATCATCCTATCATGGTATCCTTTGTATTGCAAACGCTTTCGCACAAAAAGATAACTAATAACGATTATAGGGGGAATTCTTTCGATGAATCATCATTCTACATCACAAGCTGGTGAGCAAAACCCAGTCCAGTCTGCCAAACTGGAGAATTTTACAAAGGAGATTGGGAAGCTTCGTCCCAACGGAAATCCTCTGATTGCCCACAAGTTTGGAGCCGATCCCTATGCTTTGGTATTTAACAATCGAGTCTACTTATATATGACTAGTGATAAGCTCGAATATGGTAAGGACGGTATTCCTCAGAAAAACAGCTATAGTTCAATCAACCGGATCACAGTGATCTCTTCAGATGACTTGATTAACTGGACCGATCATGGTGAGATCAGAGTTGCTGGACCTCAGGGGGCAGCGAAATGGGCTTCGCAATCCTGGGCTCCGGCAGCTGCTCATCGAATAATAGAAGGCGAAGATTGCTTCTTTCTTTATTTCGCAAACAATGCCAGTGGAATAGGTGTATTATCGGCACCAACACCTGTAGGTCCATGGATAGATCCAATAGGAAAAGCACTTGTTACAAGAGAGACTCCGGGAGTAGAAGAAGTAACTTGGCTATTCGATCCTGCTGTGTTCTTAGATGACGATCATCAAGCCTATCTCTATTTTGGAGGCGGTATACCCGAAGGGAAAGCCGAGAAACCGGATACGGCAAGAGTTATGCGATTGGGAGACGATATGATCAGCGTCGTTGGCAATGCGAAGGTCATCCCGGCGCCATATATGTTTGAGGATTCAGGAATACATAAATATAATCATATTTACTACTATACGTATTGCTCCAATTTTGACGAGGGTGATCGGCCAGAAGGCAGTCCACCGGCTGGAGAAATTGCATATATGACCAGCGTTCAGCCAATGGGGCCATGGACATATCAGGGAACGTTGCTCCAGAATCCTGGACACTTCTTTGATATTGGAGGTAATAACCATCATGCTATATTCCAACTGGCCGATCAGTGGTACATTGCCTATCATGCTCAGACGTTATGCCAGGCCATGAATATTCCTGAAGGTTACCGCTCAACGCATCTGAATCGAGTCGAACATGATGAGGCCTCTGGTCGGATCAAGGAGGTACATGCAGATTATCAGGGCGTAGATCAAATCAAGTGCTTTGATCCCTATCAACGGGTAACTGGTTCAACGATTGGATGGAGTAGTAGTGGCGTATCAACAGAACAATATCACGACGCTGTTGAGCTGTCTGCTGAGGTGTCAGCATCAGAATCGAATGTGATTTCAGCCAAGCTGAAGAGCGACAGCTGGATTGCAATATCGAACGTCGATTTTGATCGTGAAGGACCTGAAATATTCAAAGCTATTCTTGCGAATCAAGGTACAGAAGGTACGTTGGAACTTCGGCTTGATCGTACAGACGGACCGTTAATTGGAGAAATGATTGTTTCGTCCACGACTGGATCACTTCACTGGATGGAACGAACAACCGAAATTACGGGTGCGCAAGGTGTTCATACCTTGTATATTATGCTTAAAGGCTCAACAGACAGCTCAAACATCCTTTTAAGAGAATGGAAGTTTAACAGAAAAGATGAGGTGTAAATGAAGCATGTATCCAAATCCAATTATTTGGGCCGATTACCCGGATCTTGACGTCATTCGTGTAGAGGACACGTATTATATGGTCAGCACAACCATGCATATGATGCCAGGATGTGTCATTCTCCGTTCATATGACCTGATTCAATGGGAAGTAGCTACCTATGTGTACGACACATTGGACGATACTCCAGCCCAACGGCTAGTGGATGGTCAGCACATTTATAGCAAAGGCATGTGGGCCGCCTCTCTTCGTTATCATCAAGGGGTGTTCTATGTAATCTTTGTCGCGAATGATACCCGTAAAACATACTTGTACACGTCCACATCCATCTCAGGAGTGTGGAAGAAGCAGCTAGTGGAAGGGTTCTACCATGATTGCTCCTTATTCTTCGACGATGATGAACGGGTATATCTCGTGCACGGTAATGCCGAGATCTATCTGACCGAATTAAGCTCTGACCTGTCCGGTCCCAAACCTGGTGGAGTACATCGCTTGATTGTAAAAGAACAGCAGCCTTATCACCTTGGTTATGAAGGAGCACATTTCTACAAGATCAACGGGAAATATATCGTTTTCCTGATTCACATCACGAAAGCTTCCGGACGTAGAACACAGGCGTATTATATGGCTGACTCTCTGGAAGGTGTTTTCGCTGGTGGAGAAGTATTCAATGACGACATGAATTATTTCAATTCAGGCGTTGCTCAGGGCGGCATTGTGGATACGCCGGATGGTGACTGGTACGCGATGCTGTTTCAGGATCATGGGGCCGTTGGCCGTATCCCTGTACTGGTTCCGCTACATTTTGATCAAGATATCCCGGTGTTTGCAAGCAAAGCTCCGAAACAGATTAACATCCCGAGTACCAGACCAGAGTACCGTTATAATCCATTGGTCGGGAGCGACCGTTTCGATTATGAAGTCGAAGAAGATGGACGAATACGCCTTCGTGATTTCTGGCAATGGAATCATACACCTCATCATGAACTCTGGTCCGTTACAGAAAAACCGGGGGTTTATCGTGTTCGAACTGGACAGATCAGTCCAAATCTGACGTTTGCCGTAAACACACTAACCCAGCGTTCAATGGGGCCTGCTTGTGAAGCGACGGTCACACTCGATGGCACTTCCCTAAAAGATGGAGATTATGCAGGGTTGTGCTTTCTAATCGGTTCGTATGGCATGATCGCTCTTACGAGAGAGCAAGGCTCGTTTTTCCTGGTCATGCATGCCAGAGATAGTGAGGATCCAACGATATTTGGCAACCTGATCGATCAGCAGCCAGCGACTGAACATGCACGTATTACAGTCTCCGATCCAATCGTTAAGTTGAAAGCATTCGGAAATTTTGAAAACAATCTGGATGAGTGCTCTTTTGCCTATTTTGATGGGATGAAGTGGAGAGATCTAGGGATTCACCATAAAATGATATACAAACTGGATCATTTTATGGGATGCCGGGTTGGTTTATTTGTATATTCGACCCAAATGGTTGGAGGAACAGCTGACTTTTTCAGTTTTGACTATCACGTAATCAACCCTGATGAGATCAAGGAAAATCCATAAAGGCCGCCCAACGGCGGCTTTTCGTATTCAGTGGGTACAAGTTGTTGTACAATGATATGGATTCAAGCTGACAGAGAGAAGAGAGTTGTTCACACCGAATTGGGGGCATGTCGTCATGTATAAGAGATGGTTGGACATATCAAGATGGACGTTCATTCTGTTCCTTGCCGTGTGCATACCAGCAGGCCACACCGAAGGGAATTCTGATCAACATCATTCGCAACTGGATGGCGAGCAGATGCAACCTCCCTCTACGTTTGGGAGATACTCTCCGCCCATAGAGGTCTCTTTTGTCAGGGAAACCGGAGATGACCTTGAGCGAATGATTGGTCAGTTGCCAGGTGAGACAATACTGGATAATCGCTGGACTCGTTTGTACGAGACCGAGCTGGGTATTCATATTCACTATGATTGGATTGCGAACGGAGATGTGTACAGTCAGAAGCTTGGCGTATCTCTTGCTGCAGGACGTTTCCCGGACGTGGTCAAAGTGAATCCATACCAACTTAGACAACTGAGCAATGCTGGAGTGATTGAAGATTTAACGGATGTATACCAAGAGCATGCTTCTCCACTTACGAAGAGAATATTGGAGGCGGAGGGAAGAGGCGCATTCGACGCAGCGACCATTGACGGCAAACTTATGGCGATTCCCGAATCATCTTCCTCCATTGAGACAGCGCAGTATCTGTGGATTAGAACCGATTGGCTGGAGCATCTGGGGCTGCAATCACCCAAAACGCTGGAAGACGTTCTGCTAATATCGAAAGCGTTTACAGAAAGAGATCCTGACGGGAACGGAGAACAGGATACATACGGACTGGCGCTAACGAACCATCTATGGGATCCCGCCATGGGAGCAGCAGGCTTGATGTCCGGATACGGCGCATTCCCCAATATATGGGTCAAAGATGCAGAAGGCAATCTTACTTATGGGGGGATACAACCTGAAGTTCGCGAGGCTCTGCAAGTACTGCAAACCATGTATCTTGACGGGCAATTGGATCCGGATTTTGGTTACAAAAGTGGGAGTAAGGCGTTTCGTCTGGTTCAGGATGGAAAAATAGGAATGCTCTACGGCGAGCAGTGGACATCCTTTATGCTTCAGACCACCCGGGATACAGATACAGATATAGAATGGCAGGCATATCCTATTGTTGCGAAGTCAGGCAGGGATCTATTTGTACCCCTCCGTTCGAACACAGGCCAATACTTTGCTGTAAAAAAAGGGTTTTCTAATCCTGAGGTTGTCGTGAAGCTCATGAATCTGCATCTGGAAACCAATTGGGGGGATCAGGCACAGTACGAAACATATTACAATGACGATTCCCGAGCGGTGTGGATGCTCTCACCCGTTACTCCTTTTCCCGGTAACAAAAATATAGATGCCTACAAGGAAATTCGTGATGCCAGGAGTTCAGGAGATTACTCGGCTCTGCAGAATGAAGCCCTTGCGATTCACAAACGAATTGTTGCCTACGATAGGGATGGTGTGAAGAGTGGCTGGGGTTGGAATCAAACCTACGGACCTTCGGGTGCTTTTAGCATTGCAGATTCATACGAGAAGAACGGTCAACTTCTCTATGACCAGTTCACGGGCGGAATTACGGACACCATGGTGGACCGGCAGATTATTCTGCGGGATCTCCAGCTTGAAGCCTATATGAACATTATTCTGGGTAGGCCAATAGATGAGTTTGATCGATTTGTAGAGAACTGGCGCAAGCTGGGCGGAGATCAGATCACATCGGAAGTTAACGCGTGGTTCCGAACCAACAAGCCAAAGGAGCAATAATGTTCACACTTACTACTGTACGCATACAAGGAACTAATCCAGCCTTTGGCATTGGAGGTGGAAGCATTGATCAAGATTCCTGCTAAATCATGGTTTAACAGTATATTTGTGCGATTGATATTCACCTATCTGGTCTTCGTGCTTCCCCTTATTCTTCTTGGCGTGTATCTGTATCATTGGAGTTATGACAATGCAAGCCAGGAAATATCCTTGTCAACGGAGAGACGTTTGAACCAATATGTAGTGGAACTGAATAGGGAAATGGAATGGATGGAGCTACAGCAGTTTGATATCGTCGAGGATCGTAAACTGAATCGATTGGCGATTCTATGGAACATGATGGATCAGGTTGAGCGACGGGATACGTTGAATTATCTGACTGAACGGCTCGCGTCATTTAAGAACAGCACGGCTTACATCAAAAACGTCCATGTACATATCCCTACCGTCGGCAAAAGTATTTCCGCGACCCAAGGCATCGATGATTTCGATGAGAGTTCATATCTATACTTTAGTTCAGGCATGCAAGGAAAAGGTACACATTTTACCGTGAAAGAGAACACCATGAACATGAGTGCCGTCCGGCTGACAGGTACGAGAGGGGAAGCACCGCTATTTGTCATTCAAGTGGAGCTGGATACAGAGCACTTTCAGAATGAACTCACTCGGCTTAATTTGTACCCGGAGAGTTCCACTTTTCTGATTGAGGACCGAACAGGGTATGCCATCACAGATAAGCAACAAAGCAGTATTATTCTCGCGAATTACCGTGAGCATAGTGCACAAGGTGCACTTGATGGTTTTCGGTTGAAGGTGGGGGGCACGTTGTATCACGTTAGTCAGTTACATATGGACTCGCTGGGATTGTCCGTAGCTACATATTTGCCCGAAGAAATAGTAACCAGGCCACTTAGCAAGTTCTATCACTGGGCTTGGCTTTTTGCAATGACTTCATTTGTCGCCATCACGGCGTATCTCTATTCAAGCTACAAACTGATTCACATTCCATTACTATTGTTAGTGAAAAGATTCAAAAAAATGGAGGGCGGCGTGCTTGATGTCCCCATCGCGCACAATCGAAAGGATGAGTTTGGCTTCCTATACACCCGTTTCAATCAAATGATTGAAAATCTTCAATCCCTGATCGACCGAGATTTCAAAAAAACAATGATGATGCAGCGAGCCGAATTGAAACAGCTCCAATCTCAAATCAACCCTCATTTCCTGTACAATAGTTTTTTTATTTTGAATTCGCTCGCCAGAACAGGGGAGACAGAACGTATTGAACAGTTCACTAATATGCTTGGTGAATATTTCAGGTTCATTACCCGAAATGAAACAGATCACGTCAAGTTAAAAGAGGAAGTTGAGCATTCACGAATCTATACAGAGATCCAACAGTTGCGATTCTCCAGACGAATCAAAGTCGATTTCGGGCCACTTCCAGTGCAAATGGAACATATTGAGGTGCCCAGACTCATCATTCAACCGATTATTGAGAATGCCTATGAGCACAGTCTTGAAAAGAATACGTTTCCTGGCCTTCTGATTATCGGGTTTCATATGGAAGCTCCATATGCAGAGATTACAGTGGAGGACAATGGTAATGATTTGGAAGAAAGCCACATCCATGTTCTTCAGCAACGTTTACACATGGACGGAGGCACGGATGAAATGACGGGATTGATGAACATTCACCGACGTCTGGTTCTGACATATGGAGAAGGAAGCGGGCTTTTCCTATCCAGAAGTGAGCTGCAAGGATTGAAAGTCACAATTCGAATCCAGTGGAAGGAAGGGGAAAGCGAATGTATCGACTTTTAATTGTGGATGACGAGGAGATCATTACGGACAGTCTCTATGAAACGTTCGCCAGGCATATGCCTGACCGGCTTGACGTATGCAAGGCCTATTCCGCGACAGAAGCTCTATCCTGGATGCAACGATCAAGAATAGACATCGTTCTAACGGACATTCGTATGCCGGGTATGAGTGGTCTGGAGCTGACAGAGCGGATTCAGAGCAGTTGGCCGAATTGTCGGACCATTTTTTTGACAGGACATAGTGATTTTGATTATGCCTACCGGGCTTTTCAAATGCGCAATGTGCGTTACCTGCTCAAAACGGAAGGTTATGACAAGGTGATGGGAGTTGTCGAAGATGTGATGGAAGAGATCCGGCAGAGTCACAGCATGCTTGAAATATTGGAACAATCGCGTGAATTCAATTCTCAACTTGCAGTGATTCAGCAAGAGTCGTATTTGAGGAAATTACTTCAGGATTGTACAGCAATCATATCTGGTCCAGTCGAGATGCAAGATGAATTGTCCAAACGAGAGATAGATTTGCGGTTCGACACACCCGTTTATCTCATATTGGGTCGGTTCAATAATTCGTCAGGAGCAGGTTCGGAGCCCACACAAGCCCAGGAATCTGTACGCATTATCGGCTCATCTTTGATGCATGAGCGAATGGGGTACGCTAGTGTAACAGATCATTACGGTGATGTGGTCTGGCTGCTTCAGCCGAAGCAGGAGGAGATGGAGAACCGCAAGATCGTACGATTTCTTGAGGGTACATTGGAACTTGTGCAGGAAGCTTGCATGGTTTCACTTGACGTATCCATCGCGTTTACATTAAGTGGGCTGAGCTGTCATTGGTCCGAGATAACAAAACAATATGAACGGTTGAGATTGCTTCAATGGATGAAAGTCGGAGATGGGGTATCCATGGTACTCACGGATCATAAGGATGATCTTTCGGCAGGTGCACCCAAAGAATCCATGCGGATTTCCAGTCGGATCGAGATCATGTCAGGTTACTTGGAGACAGGAAGAATTCAGCCATTCTACGACATATTTGAGGAGCTTGCAGGTGAATTGTTGCAACAAGATATAACGATGGAACGTGCAATGGAGACATACTACAACCTCGCATTGTTACTGCATTCGACCATTAATCGTTGGAGTCTTCAACAGAAAATCCCGGAACATCGAAGCTTGCTTCATTTGGGGGAGTATACCTGTATGAAGGATGCCGTGCAATATCTATACCGTGCTGCCGATGAGTTAGTCCGATTCAAGCGATCAAATGAACAAGAACGTGCTAACGTTGTCATTCACTCTTTATGCAATTACGTCAAGGATAACCTTGAGAAAGATCTATCATTGGTGAGATTGGCTGAACTTCATCATTTTAATCCGTCTTATCTTTCGCGATTCTTCAAACAGGAAATGGGCATTAACTTGTCTGAGTTCATTGACGACTGCCGGATCAGGAGGGCCAAAGAATTGCTTCAGAATACAGATCTCATGGTGCGCGAGATTGCACTTCAAGTGGGGTATGAGGCAGCGCATTCGTTTACCCGACTGTTCAAGAAAATAACGGGCATGACGCCTCAGGAGTACCGGGACTCTCTTCTGGTGCGCTAAATAGGAAGCATTGTGATAGCGAGAGGTACGACAGGCATCGCGAAAACCGCAGGGCATTAGACCTGCGGTTTTGTCTGTTAGCTTTACATGACAACGATAGAAGAAGATGATCCGTCCCTAGGCGCTGTTCATTTTTTGTCTTCGATATGCATTCGGGCTGGAGCCGGCATAAGCTTTGAATTTTTTATAGAACCAGTCAATATCCTTATAACCTACCTCAATAGCAACCTCATATATGCGCAGATTCGTGGAAGACAGCAGTTGCTGAGCCTTTTCCATACGTTGTTGAAGCATGTAATCGTTAAAAGACATTTTCTCTTCCAGTTTGAACTTCTGACCAAGGTACGCACAATTAAAGTGGAGCATGTCTGAGATTTTCTTCAGCGTAATTTCATCACTCAGATGATCACGTACATAGGCCTTGACGATGCGAATAACATGACTGGAATGCAGAGGCTTACCATTCATTTGAACGGGTGTTTTGAAAAAAAACGACGTTTTGTGTGCCGGGTCCGTTTCAAGCTGGGATCGAAGGCTATGCAGACTGTTAAGTAACGAAGAGGCGCTTACAGGATGCGGAAGATAATCATTCACTTGATAAGTCAAAGCTTTACGCACGAGCCTGAAGTGATCTCTTCCGCCCATCAAGAGGATGGGAATCTGACTTTTTTTCCGAATATCGTTGCATAACCATAGACCCGCGGTATCGAACCTCTCTGTATGTACCATAACAAGGGAAAAGTCTCGTTCAGACAATGCGGTCAAAGCTTCGGACGATGAGAACACACAATTAGCGATAGTATATTGAGCTTTGCTACGTAGCAACAACTGTTGCAACTCTCCGCACAAACGACGGCTGAAATCCACAAGTAAAATATCATACATGAAGCAATACCTCACCTTCTCCTGAATTGTAATCCAATAGATCAACCGAAATATGGCTTAGTTTCATTATGGTAATAAAAGAAAACGCATACAATGTGCATATTTTTGCAGAGAGTCCATTTCTTTACCAATTGGAACCTAGAATGTACCCAGCTTGTTAAATTACGCAAAAATCTATAATTAGTCAGGGTAAACACCTGTATTCCGGCGGGTTGATGGCGCTTTCATTTGGAAGCTACACTTTGAGAGCAAACGACAATCAGGGGGGAAGACGATGAGAAAAAAAACGTTCATGCTACTCAGTTTGGTTTTATCCGTAATGTTGTTCATCACCGCTTGCAATTCAGCACCGACAGCTCAGCCCGAACCGGAGACCAAGGTGCCACAAGAGGAACAGACGACTAATGAAACCGAACCGAAGAACGAAACATCCACACCGGAGATGGACTTTGATATGGGAGGCAGAACAATCAAAGTAGTCGCTTGGTGGGATATGGAAATAACAGATAACAATCCGGACAACATTCAACGCATCGAGAATCTGGAAGCGCTGAAGAAAAAGCATAACTTCGAAATCGAATATGTTTCGATCGATTTTGGCGAATATCAAGAAAAAGTCGTGGCATCCCTGATGGCGGGCGAACCGCTGGGTGACTTCGTACGACTGGGTAAAAACTATGCCATTCCGGCACTGACCAAGCAAGATCTGTTATGGCCAGTTGATGAATATACGAAGAACGACCAAGTGTTCAATCAGAAAACCACGAAAGAATATATGCAATATGAAGGAAAAGGCTATGGATTTACCGAGGATAAATCCTCTTTCATTAACGGTATTTTTTACAATCGTACACTGATGCAAGAACTGGGCTTGAAGCCACTTCAAGATTATGTCGATGCAGATGAGTGGAACTGGGATACGTTCCTCACAGTTGCCAAACAGGCCAATAAGGACCGGAATAATGATGGAAAACTTGATACATGGGGATTAGCTCAGACGGGACTTCTCGAACCCATTCTGTACTCCAATGAGGCATCTCTAACGAAAGAAGATAAGCAGAACCTGGAAGATCCGAAAACCAAAGAGGCACTGAATTTCCTCTCCAAATTGGCTACGGAAAAAGTGGGCAGAGCTTCAGAAGGGGGAGACTGGACGGAGCCAGCAACCTTTTTCCGTCAAGGCAATACCTTGATGTATTCCGGCGCCATGTATGAGATTGAAGGGATCAAGACGGATATGAAGGATTACGAAATCGGCTTCGTGCCATTCCCGAAAGGACCGAGTGCTTCGGCCTATCATTCCGGGGAATCGCGCTACCAGGCTATAACGATCCCAAAAGCTGTAGAGAATCCGGAACAACTGATGTATATCTGGGAGAAAATCAATGAGATCGATTCGATCTATGATTACCCTGAACAATCTACACTGGAGACACATCTGACCGAGGAAGCTGACATCAACAATGCTCGAACCGTTGCTGAGGGCATGTTGGTTCTTGATCACAATACATTCCCTTCATTGCCATTCTGGGATTTTGACGGTGAACTCAAAGAAGGTGTTTCGGTGTCAACACTGATCGAGAAATACAAGGCACCTTTCCAGGCAGCGATTGACGAGGTATACAAATAAACGAAAATTTAAGGATCACGGGCAGAACGCATCCACCATATGCGGTCTGTCCGGGTTAGTTATACGCATAAATGCAGTTGTCTCAATGCTTAAACGGAAAGGGGATACATTCGAACATGCGGTCACGGAAGAAAAAGGGGCTTATCCTGGTGCTCATCTTGGCCTTAGTCCTCTCCATTTGGACCATATATCCATCACGAGATCGTGGTCCGTCAATGGTACACGCACTTGAGGATTTTGAAGCTATAGCGAATACGGGAGATTCACGCAGCTATGAACACTACATCTCTACTCACACCAATACAGCCAAGCCGGATCAAATCGTGCGCATTGAGGGAGAGTCTTTTGTCCATACGGAAGGTGAAGGATTCGAAGTGATTGATGGATACGCCGGATTAGACGGAAGTGCGGTCATAACGCCAGAAGCCGGAATGATCGGTTGGGATGTTCCAGTTCAGGTCAGTGGACTGTATCAGGTTCGCATTCACTATTATCCCGTAGCAGGCAAAAGCTCTGGTATTGAGCGAAAGTTGGAAATCAACGGAGAGGTTCCCTTTAGGGGAGCTGACGTTCTTTTATTAGACAGGGTATGGGGCAATCGTGAAGATAACGTTCGCAGGGACGATCGTGGCAACGATCTGAGACCAAGACAAGTGGAACAGCCCGATTGGCAGCTAGCTTCCTTTAAGGATAGCGCGGGTTACTTCGAGGAGCCGTTTCAGTTTTTTTTCGAGAAAGGCAACCAGAAGTTATCACTCACCTCTCTGAGAGAAAGCATGGCGATCGACTATATCGAGTTGTACAAGGAAGAGAACATTCCGTCCTACGCAGAATTGGAGACGACTTATGAATCGCTTGGTTTGAATGCTGCTCCCTCAACCATCTTGAAGATTCAGGGAGAACATGCCGTAAGCAAATCCTCACCTACACTTGCACCGATCTCAGATCGGTCCAGCCCTTCACTCGAACCCTACGATGTATCCAAAATTCGTATGAATGCCATTGGAGGCCTTAATTGGAAGCTGCCTGGTGAATGGATTGAATGGGAAGTCGATGCCCCGGAGGATGGATTGTATCAAATTGCACTAAAAGCCAAACAGGATCAACTTCGCGGAGTCTACGCCACCCGTAGCTTAACGATTGATGGCAAATCTCCATTCAAAGAAATGAAGCGCATCCGCTTTAACTATAGCCCGGATTGGGAGACACGGGTATTGGGGGGAGATGAGCCCTACCTGTTCCATTTGAAAAAAGGAACTCATCGTATACGAATGACGGTGACCCTTGGGGATATCGCACCATTGCTCAGAACCGTGGAATCCAGCGTGCTGGATCTGAATGAGATGTACCGCAAAATTTTGATGATCACCTCTAACAAGCCAGATCCGCTAAGGGATTATCAACTGGAACGTCGTATTCCCGAGATGACGGAAATGTTTGAAGAACAAGCGGATATTCTTCGCTCCGTAGCAGATTATCTTGAGAAGGCTACAGGTGAGCAAAGTGATAAGGTAGCCGTACTTCATGCGATGGTCGTGCAACTTGAGGATATGGCAGCACGACCAGAGACCGTACCTAAACGACTGGATACGTTCAAAATTAACGTAGGTGGTCTGGGAACCTGGATTCTATCTGTTCGTGAACAGCCCATTGCAGTTGATTATCTGCTGGCCTCCTCACCTGATCAGCATCTGCCAAAAGCTGAAGCCACGATGCTACAGCAAGTTAAGCATGAGTTAGGTGCATATGTTGCTTCCTATACCGAAGATTATGACAGCATTGGTAACACCGAAAAGCTAAAGGATTCCATCACGGTATGGATTACGACCGGGCGAGACCAAGCGCAGGTTCTAAAAGGACTGATTGATGAATCCTTCACCCCGGATACAAATGTTTCGGTACAGTTGCGTCTCGTTCCACCGAATATTTTGTTGCCTGCTACGCTGGCAGGGGAAGGACCGGACGTTGCCATGCAGATGGGTGAAGATATACCGGTCAATTACGCGATGAGGAATGCCGCAGCTGATCTGAGCAAGTTCCCGGATTTTGAAGAAATTTCGGGCAGATTCCGTGAAAGCGGTTTGACGCCATATCGATACAACGATGGAGTCTATGCATTGCCAGAGCAGCAGCATTTTCCCATGTTGTTTTACCGCAAAGACATCTTAAGTGAGCTTGGTCTGGAGCCACCCAAAACGTGGCAGGACGTCTATAATGCCATAGCAGTGCTGCAAAAGCACAATATGGAGTTCTATCTGCCGATTGAAGATACGCTGAACAATGCCAATATGGTTCCGAATGCAACATACGCAATGCTGCTGTACCAGAATGACGGAAAATTCTATTCGGATGACCAGCAAAAAAGCTCGCTGGATTCGGAAATTTCAATGGAAGCATTCAAACGGTGGACTCAATTTTACACCAATTACAAATTTCCACTCAAAGCCGATTTTCCAAACCGATTTCGTACAGGAGAAATGCCCATTGGTATTGCCGATTACACGACATATAACATGTTGACGGTTATGGCACCTGAAATTCGCAACCTGTGGGACTTTACAATTGTTCCGGGAACCGAGCTTCAGGACGGCTCCGTGAGACATGAAGTTGCAAGCGCGACGAGCGCGGTCATGATGCTGGAGAATGCCAAGAACAAAGAGGCTTCTTGGAAATTTATGAAATGGTGGACTAGCAAGCAGACCCAGGTTGAATTCGGAAGGGAGATGGAAGGGCTCATGGGAGCTGCCGCTCGATATCCTACAGCCAATATGGAGGCATTGGAGCAATTGCCTTGGCCGGTGAAGGATTATCAGAATCTGGAGAAACAATGGCAGTGGGTGCAAGGCATTCCACAGATCCCTGGAGGGTACTTTACAGGTCGTCATCTCGACAATGCCTTCCGTAAGGTGGTTAACGCAAACGAAAATCCGCGTGAAGCCCTGTCAGACTACGTGTTGTACATTGATGATGAAATTGAATTGAAACGCAAAGAATTTAATCTGAAATAGAGGAAAGGGAGGGTAACGGTTGCAGCCCAAAACAGCCAAGACATCCGCCGCTCCTGCCATCCATGCGCGGCAGGTCAGCTGGTGGTCCCTGTTAAAAAGGGATCTATACCTGAGCAGGCACTATTACGTATTAATGGCACCGTTTATGCTGATCTTCTTCATGTTCACTGTAGTACCGGTCGCCATCTCACTTGGACTAAGCTTTTTCCACTTCAATATGCTGGAACTGCCTCGTTTCATTGGTTGGCAGAATTATTCACGGCTTTTTCTGAACGACGACGTATTTCTGATTGCATTAAAAAACACATTGCTCTTTGCCGTGATCACGGGGCCTCTCAGTTATGTTGCCTGCTTTTTGTTTGCCTGGATCATCAATGAGCTGTCTCCCAAAATCCGAGCGATCATGACGCTTGTATTCTACGCTCCATCCATATCAGGCAACGTTTTCTTTATCTGGCTTATCATTTTCTCGGGTGACAGCTATGGATATATGAACGGCTTTCTGATGCGTCTCGGTGTCATTTTGGAGCCTATTCAATGGTTGGCTAACGAGAAATATGTACTGGCGATTGTGATCCTTGTTCAACTTTGGCTTAGTCTGGGCACGAGCTTTCTTGCTTTCATTGCGGGTCTACAGACCATTGACCGTTCTTTGGTCGAAGCGGGTACCGTGGATGGAATCAAAAATAGATGGCAGGAGCTCTGGTATATTACACTGCCTTCCATGAGACCACAGCTGATGTTTGGTGCGGTAATGCAGATTACAGCATCGTTTGCCGTTGCCGAAATCTCGATCGCATTGGCGGGGTTCCCAAGTGTTAACTATGCAGCGCATACGGTTGTAACCCATCTAATGGACTTTGGCACGATTCGATTCGAGATGGGATATGCCTCGGCGATTGCAACCGTCTTGTTTGCGCTCATGCTCGGAACGAACGTTTTGACGCAAAAAATGCTGAGAAAGATAGGTGAATGACAATGACCAGCAAGGTACGGGCCGTCTTTGGCATGTCGAGAAAACTCAATCGGTCCTTTACCGTCAGTCTGATGCTATTTGCACTGCTGGCCCTGTTCGGATCATTCATGGTGTTGCCGCTTATCTACGCCGTGAACAATGCGTTCAAACCGCTGGATGAGTTGTTCATATTCCCACCGCGCTTCTGGGTGAACAATCCAACCACGGAAAACTTCTCGGATCTGATTAACCTTATGGGCAACTCATGGGTGCCGTTATCTCGATATATAGCAAATACATTGCTTATCACGCTTGTGGGCACGGCGGGGCATATCCTTCTTGCTTCTGCAGCAGCGTATCCACTGGCAAAGTATCGCTTTCCTGGTTCAAAAGTGTTGTTCACCATCGTCATACTATCACTCATGTTCTCACCGCATGTGACCGCGATTCCCAACTATATGGTCATGTCCTGGCTGGGATGGATCAACACACATGCTTCCATTATTGTGCCATCGCTTGCATTTTCACTGGGACTGTTCTTGATGAAACAGTTCATGGAACAGATTCCAGATGCATTGCTGGAGGCTGCAAAGATCGATGGGGCTAACGAATACCGAATATTTTGGAGCATCGTGATGCCCAATGTTAAACCAGCCTGGCTTACGCTCATGATATTGCAGTTTCCCGCTCTTTGGGGAACAGATGGCGGCAGTTTCATTTATAGCGAAAATCTCAAGACCTTGCATTACGCACTCAGCCAGATTATTCAAGGGGGGATTGCTCGGGCAGGGGTTGGTGCTGCGGTAGCTTTACTACTCATGATTGTACCGATTACCCTGTTCATTATCTCTCAGAGCAGTGTCATACAGACAATGGCTACTTCAGGCATGAAAGAGTAGAAGGGAGGCAGCAAAGTGCGAAAAAGCACATGGAAAAAATGCGGATGGATCACCATGGGCATCGTCTGCCTCCTGTTCTCAGGTACAGACGCAGCACCCGCGAACGCGGATGGTTCAGCAGACGCGTATCATTACTCCTATTGGGGAGAAACCGTTCCCTCTCCAGCGGCATACGAAGCGACGGGAATGATTACAGGCACCAAGCTAAAGATCGGAGCATTCAAAGAGCCCAGTGATCTGCATGTGACAGCCGATGAGCATGTGTTCGTCCTGGATTCGGGCAATGGCCGTATTGTAGAGATGGATCGTGACCTGAAGCTGATTCGAGAGATTGATTCATTTGAGCGGGATGGCAAGAAGGATCATTTCAAAAATCCTCAGGGACTGTATGTTACGAATAACGGACATATGCTCATAGCTGATTCGGATAATCACCGGGTGGTGCATCTGGATGAACAAGGTCAATTGGTCAAGGTTGTGGAACAACCGCAATCAGATCTGTTAAAACCGGATTTTCAGTTCAAACCGCTGCGAATTGTCATGGATAAAGGAGAACGAATCTACGTCATGGCAGAAGGCGTTTTTGATGGATTCATGGAATTCAATGCGGATGGTACATTCTCTTCATTCATAGGAGCAAACAGGGTTCAGGTAGACCCGGTGGAGTACCTTTGGAAACGATTTGCAACCCGGCAGCAACGGAGTCAGATGGTCATGTTTACCCCGACAGAGTTCACTAATTTGGACATGGATGAAGAGGGATTTATCTATGCAACCAGCGGGGACCGAGGCAAGGAGCCTATCAAGAAACTGAATGCCCAAGGAACAGACATCCTTCGAAGAGAGGGGTATCAACCACCCCAAGGGGATCTAAAGTACAGCAATGAGCTTGGGCCTTCTCGTCTGATTGATGTGGATGTAGGAGAAAGCGATATGTATTCCGTCCTGGACTCCAAGATGGGCCGGATTTTTACGTATAACGGTGATGGTTACTTACTCCACATCTTTGGCGGGATCGGAAATCGACTCGGTCAATTCAATACGCCAGTTGCGCTGGAGCGTGTGGGGGACCGAATGCTGGTACTTGACAAAGCGCTTGGTGAGATCACTGTATTTCAGACGACAGATTATGGTCGAACGCTGCATGAGGCAGTTCATAGTTATTTCAATGGGAATGAAGATAAAGCCTCGGTACTTTTCTCCAAAGCTGCTGACATGAATGCGAATCTGGAGTATGCCTATGCGGGGATCGGCAAAGCGTTGCTTCGTCAGAAGGAATACGCAGAATCTGCCCAATACTTCAAGCGAAGCATGGAGCGTGAAGGATACTCCAAGGCATTTCTCTTGTTCCGCAAAGACCTGTTGCGTGAGCATTTCTCGTGGATGATGTCCGGTATTTTTCTGATTGCAGCCACAATTGTAACCGTCATCATCGTTTGCAGGCAGAAAAGGAGGACAACGAATGCAGGCGTCAAGTAAACAACTGTACCAATATCCGCTGCATCTCATTTTTCATCCGTTTGACGGGTATTGGGAACTGAAATATGAGCGGAACCAGAGAACCACGCTGTTCATTGCATGCATGATTCTGGGGCTGCTTGTGGTCACCAAAATTCTTCACGCCCAATACAGCAGTTTTCTGATTAATTTCAACAATCCGAATCACTTGAACAGCCTGCTGGAAGTCATGTATGTCATTATTCCCGTGTTGTTCTGGTGTGTAGCCAATTGGTCGTTAACTACGCTTATGGACGGCGAAGGAAAGTTCTCGGAAATTTTTATGTCTACATGCTTTGCGCTGGTCCCGCTATTTCTTATTCAGTTTCCATGGATCTGGCTGAGTCTCGTCATTTCTGTGCAGGAAACCGCCTTTTATTATTTTTTTAATGCTCTTGCCATTGGCTGGACATTGTATCTGTTATTTGTAGGAAATATGACGGTACATCAGTATTCACCAGGTAAAACGGTGCTCACGATGCTGCTGACACTTGTTGCCATGGCATTTATGGCATTTCTATGCCTGCTGTTCTTCAGCCTGGTGCAACAGATCGTGTCCTTTGGAGTTACCATCTATCAGGAATTAGTGCTTCGGGGCTAAGGAAGGAGGAATGTGCAATGAAATATGCCGTAGCTAAAAAAATAACCGGAATGTTGCTTATTAGCGGCCTGCTCATTAGTGGTTGTCAGTTCTCCTCCACACCAGCGACCGAAGTATCTGCTACTGCTGTGGAGCAGACCGGAGTTCCCACCCTGCCTCCCGGAGAAAAACTGACAGCTTCCTTTAGAGATGAGCGTCTTCCAGATATGATCGGGATCGCCCGAAACGAAGCGTTGCAGTTGTTCATCCATGAAGGTACGGCCGAGATTGCAGTACTACACAGGGATAGTGGCCAGATATGGCGCAGTAATCCGGAGAATCGCGAGCAGGATGGGATCGCTGCCGGGATTAATAAAGACCTCCTGTCATCGCAAACCAAGCTCAGCTTCTTCAACAATCTGGGGCAGAGCAGTACAGTGAATTCGTACACCGATAGTGTAGGGCATAAGCAGGTGAGTTATGAAACTCTTCCAAACGGTGTTCGAGTGAATTATCAGTTCGGGAACAATGAGAGTTCCATTGAAGACCTGCCGGTGAAAATAAGTAAAGAACGGTTTGAACAAAAGCTTTTGTCCCAGCTCGACAAAGCAGGACAACGAGCGTTGAAGGTTGGTTATGCAGAGGACAAGGACGAAGGTGTCTACGTCCGAATCGACAAAGCCATGCAGGGTCTGCAGTTATCCAGAGCTTTGAAAGCTTTTGAAACAGCCGGTTACACCTCGGAAGATCTTGCACAGGACCATGCAGAGCATGGGATTGAACAAGAGAGAAGTGGTCCAAGGCTGTTCATGATCACGATGGAATATGAGCTGGAAGGAGAGGACTTGCTAGTACGTGTCCCCGCATCCGGCATTCATTTCCCGGAACAATACCCAATCAACACGATATCCGTACTGGATTACTTCGGGGCAGGAAGTGCGAGCGACGAGGGCTCCATGCTTGTGCCTGATGGTTCAGGAGCATTGATTCATTTTAACAATGGTAAGCTCCAGTACCCCGGTTATCAGCAAGATATTTATGGACCGGATATGACGATGAAGCTGCGGGAGGCAACCTCGAATGAAGCAAAAGCAAGGCTTCCGGTATTTGGCCTGATTCGGGAGGGCGGTGCTTTCCTGGGGATCATCGAGGAAGGCGCTGCAGCGGCTGTTGTGAATGCGGATATTAGCGGCAAACTGAACAGCTATAACAACGTATATCCAAGCTTTTATGTCATGAACAAGAGTGATGTAACTCTCCAGGCGAGTGATATGGTTCGAACACTTCCGAAATTCCAGAAGAAGCCGACCTCATCTGATTTTGTGGTTCGTTACGCATTTGTCGGCGCAGAAGAGGCTTCTTACTCTGGCTTGGCTGGTCTATACCGGAATTATCTGCTCAGCACGGGAGGTCTTTCCGAAATGCAAGCGAGTGAGGGGAAAGCAGATATTCCTTTTTACCTCAAACTGGTCGGCGGAATGACAACCCAAAAACATATGCTCGGTATACCTTACGATTCCACTCAGGCATTGACTTCCTTTGAGGAAGCGCAGCAAATTCTGTCTACGCTCAAGGAGAAGCAGGTAGCAAATATTCAGGTCCTCTATGCGGGTTGGTTCAACGGGGGACTGAAACATCGACTCCCGGATTCCATTAAAGTGGATGGGGCATTGGGTGGGAAGAAAGGCATGGGGAAATTCAGTGATTATGCTCGTGAAGCAGGGATCGCTTTCTATCCGGATGTCGCTGTGCTGAACGTACATTCGAGCAAAGGATTCAAACCATCCAAAGAGGCTTCACGGACGCTAACTCAGGAACCGGCGGCTTTGTATCCCATGGACCCTGCAAGACAACGACGTGACCGGGATCGATTACCATCATACGTTCTGTCTCCTAACGTACTGGATGAGGTCACGGAAGAGATGTTGAAGGAACTCAAGCCATTCCAGACAGATGGACTGTCTCTCCGGGATCTGGCAGAACAGCTGAACAGCGATATGAATCCGAAGAAGCTTATGGATCGGACGGAGGCAGTGCAGCACATAACCAGTACGCTTGAACTTATCAAGCATCAGGCAACATCCGTTGTCGCTGAGGGAGGCAATGCTTATGCACTCCCCTATGTGACATCCTTGACGGATGCACCCATGACTAGCAGCCGGTTCAAGCTGGAGGATGAAGAGATTCCATTCTTCCAGTTAGTTGTACACGGTAGTATCAGTTACACCGGTTCACCCTACAATCTCACGACTTATACGAATGCAAGACAATATGTCTTGAAACTGATTGAATACGGAGCGAGCCCTTACTTTACCTGGTTTAACGCACCGAATCATGTCGTGAAAGAAACGGATTATGATAACCTTTACGCTGCGAACTACGAGCAGTGGATTGACCTTGCTGCGGAGATGTATACCGAGGTCAATCAGGTAAACCAGTCGTTCGCCGGGCACCCCATGATATCGCATGATCAAGTGGCGGAAGGTGTATTTCGGACAACGTAGCTAATGGCGGATTCGTGCTCGTTAACTACAACGACACTCCCGCACAAGTTGAGAATCATACCGTGGAAGCCCAAAGTTATGTGACAGGTGGTGAGCAGCTCTGAAAACGCTCCTGAAATTGAAATGGGGAAGTCGTACGTACGCTCAGCAGAAAGCCATGTGGGGTATCATCTACGTGCTTCCCTGGCTTGTCGGGTTCGTGCTGTTCTTCTTTGTTCCACTGCTGGCTTCCCTGCGATACAGTCTGAGTTCGATTCAGGCCAATGCAGAAGGAATATCAATTCAATTCACAGGTGTAGCCAACTATATTCAGGCGCTTACTGTGAACACAAGTTTCAACAGGGCATTGATCGAATCTATTACAAATGTCATCGTGAACGTGCCTCTGATCGTCATATTCAGCCTGTTCCTTGCCGTTATTCTGAACCAGCAGTTTAGAGGCCGTGCGGTGGCGAGATCCATCTTTTTTCTGCCAGTCATTCTGGCATCCGGGGTTATCATGTCACTGGAAAGCACCAGCCTAATTGATGCTGTGAATCAGAACAGCACCGGTGGAAGTGCACTCGGCACATTTGAACTGGAAAATCTGATGATCGATGCCGGGGTCAGCGAGTGGATTGTAACGTACTTAAGCAGTGCTGTTGATCGCATCTATCAGGTTGTCAGTCAATCCGGGGTACAGATCTTAATCTTCCTGGCAGGCATTCAGACCATCTCGCCTCAACTGTACGAAGCTTCCAAGATGGAAGGTGCGACAGGGTACGAGTCTTTCTGGAAAATTACGTTCCCGATGGTCAGCCCGCTTATTTTCGTCAACATGATCTATACGGTCATCGATTCTTTTGCGAATAATGCCATGACCGAACTGATCCGGGATACCGGATTTGTCAAATTTGATTTCGGTTTGAGTTCCGCCATGGCCTGGGTCTACTTTTTGGCTATCGCCATCATTCTGGTGATTGTATCCATTATTTTCTCCAAACGTGTCTTCTACCAAGATTAGAAAGGAGGGTGTCCAGCGTGACGACATCACGATTATTATCGTTGGAACACTGGAAAGGCTGGTTGTGGTCCATCGTGCGATTCATACTGATAACGGGCCTTTCCTTTGTTATCCTGTTTCCGATATTCCAGAAAGTTTCGACATCCATTAAGGATAAGGGTGACCTGTATTCTGCGGTAGTGGTATGGATTCCTCAGAACTTCTCGATCGACAATTTCAAGCAGGCCATTCATGTTATGGATTACTGGACAACGCTGTTTAATACCTTTGCACTGTCTGCAACGACGACGCTTCTGACCACAATCTCTTGTGCCCTAGCGGGATACGGGTTCGCCAGGCTGAAGTTCAAGGGGAGCAACTGGTTGTTCGCAGGTGTTATCCTAACCATTTTGGTTCCCCCAACTACGATTCTCATACCGGTATACCTGAACCTCAAAAGTTTTGATCTCATGGGGCTCATAACACTGATTGCAGGCAAACCGGTGAATCTGCTGAACACCTACTGGCCATTCATTCTGACCGCGATTACAGCCAATTCGTTAAAGGCGGGATTATATATTTTCATCTTCCGCCAGTTCTTCAGGGGTATACCCAAGGAAGTGGAAGAGGCGGCTTATGTTGATGGTGCAGGGATTAGCCGAACCTTTGCCCGAATTATGTTGCCGAATGCCATTCCATCGATGGTGACCGTCATGCTATTTTCCTTCGTATGGCAGTGGAACGACAGTTTCTATACGACAACCTATCTGACATCGAGCAAAGTAATGTCCACACAGTTGTCTTCACTCCCATATAATCTGGCCCAACAAGTCAGCGATGGAGCTTCCAAGGCTGATCCATTTTACTTGAGCATGATTCAGGACACAGGTATATTACTTGCCATTCTGCCACTGATCATCATTTATCTGTTTGTACAGCGTTACTTCGTGGAGAGCGTAGAACGCACAGGTATAGTCGGATAATACAACCGGGTGTAAAGACCTGATTTCTATGGAAAGGAGAGAGGCATCATGCAAGAGAGAATGCAGTTCTTGGTTTGGAACGGCTTACGGAAACGTGCACCCACAGCTGTTGAGTCTGCGGTTCACTACTCACAGGTTGATTGTAACTCAATTCAATATCAGGAGGAATAATATTGAAGAAGATCATAACGTCATGCAAAATGATGCTGATTCTTGCATTACTGATTACCATAGTTCCATGGGGAGGCGGTCGTGCTGAAGCATGGGTAGGTATGCCAATGGGCAAGCTTCATGTCAATGGTAAACACTTGGTGAACAGCAGTAATCAGCCCGTGCTTCTGAACGGCTGGCATCAGCCTTCTGGTGCGTACTGGACATACCAGAACAGCAACTATTATCTCAATCTTCACGGAAACAATCGTCATGCAGCTACACTGGCTTATCTGAAAGACATTACCGATACGTTTACAAGCACCAGCCCAAAATACGGAAGCAGCCATGGCTGGAATATGAATCAGATTCGTCTGTTCATTGACCGTGAGGACATGGGTGATGTCGCGGCAGGAACTTACAATTTTGCCGGGGTACAAGCCGTAACGCAGAACGTGATCATCCCTTATATTCAATATGCCAAAACCAAAGGTGTATATGTGACACTTGGACTTGACTTTACATTGAAGGACGACCAGGCTACGACGCCAGCCAACCTGCAAAAATTCAATCAAATCTGGGGTTACCTCGCTGCAAGGCCGGAAATTAAAAGCGCGGATAACGTACACTTCGAGCTGATCAATGAGCCGGTGAAATCATATGCCAACGGGCATTGGGGCGGCTATAACGGCGAGAATGACTTCGTTGATCACTGGAACGACCTGCGCAATTTCCAGAATTCCATCATCTCAACGATCCGCAGCCAAGGCGCAGATAATGTCATCTGGGCTGCGGGTCTTGGATACAACCAATTTTACAGCCTGACTGCAAGCCATCCACTAACAGATCCGCTGAACAACTACGGTTATGCCGTTCACTGGTATCCAGGGTACGGTGCATATGACAACTTTTCGATCCTTCAGGATCAGTGGAATACGAATGTGAAGGCTGCGGCCGATAAATATCCAATCAATATTACAGAAGTAACGTGGTTCAAAAAGAAAGCTGGCGATTCCGCTTACTGGGATCTGTTCAACGGTAGCAATGAAGGCTTTGGTAACAATACCAAAACCATTTTTAATGCATCAGGCAATGTCAGCATTGCAGCACATATGAACGGTTTTATTCTGGATGAAGGACCACGAAGCTCCTTTGCTGATCCTACGGCAGGCCTGAAGTGGGACGGGGATGCTTCACGGAGCGCGATGGGACGGTTCCTCTTCAACTGGTACCATGAACGTGCACAGTCTTATCCGAACGTTGGCGCACCAACAAATGGATTGATCTCGGGAACAACCTACAAGATCGTAGCCAGACATTCAGGCAAGGTTATTGATGTTCCTGGAGGTCAAAATGAGAACAATTTACAGCTTCAGCAATGGAGTGATTTGGGGGGCAATCCTCAAAAGTGGGTGTTGAATCAGCTGGCTGGTGGGAGTTACACGTTAACCAGTGTAAACTCACCTGACAAAGTCATCGACATTCGTAATGGTACGAATAACAACGGTGAAGTGGTTCAGTTGATGAGTAATCTCAATACCAGTGCACAGCATTTCAAAGTTAACGATCTGGGCAATGGGTATTGGAGCATTATCAACGTGAGCAGCAACAAGGCTATTGAGGTAGCAGCTTCATCTACAGCAGATGGTGCAAAATTGCAACAGAACGCTTTTACGAATGCAACGAATCAGCAATGGAAATTCATTGCAGTCAACAACTAAGTTAAGTCTATATCTGCTCCAAAGAAAACGGACCCGTTTCGCATATTCTGCGAGTCGGGTCCGCCTTTATATATGGATATCATTTATGTCAAAAGATACGGTAGCGCCCACTCAGTGCTAACAGACTGAAGAAATAGAGACAATTGTCATAATAGCGGCGTTCGCCTTGTCGCAAAGGTGTGTTCCAGAACTGGTGCACATACTGGTTCGCATAAGGACCGTCCGCGGCGAGTGAAGCCATCGCATTGGTAGCGAGCAAACCTACAGGGTGCAGGGATGGCTCATCGAAGGGCTCGCCCTCGATCGTATATCGTCGATAATCCGATACTTCAATGTCACTGAAGAAGGCTTGAATGCGATTAGACTGCTCCACTTGCCAGCGATCCTTGCGGAACCACTCCCAGTCCAGAGCAATATTTGCCGCGGTTCGGTATGCATCACTATAGAAATGTCTGAAATCACCATGAGGCTGAATGGGTGCAGGAGTCCCGTCAAAATTGGCATATTCGGGTGAAAGTCCGGTTACCGGATGACATGCTGTATGCAGATAAGCCCGACTTGCTGCCGCAGCCTCTGTCCAGAACTGCTGGTCACTCTCATCAGCGTATTTGGCAAACAATTCATAAAAATGGGGGAGATGGTAGGATGGATCGCTGAACGGCGTTTCCGGTATAAACTTGATCAGTTTCGTGTCCGGGTCCCACATCGGATCACCCTCGCCATGTTCTCCTTGATGCACACAGGCATGAAGTATGGTTCTTGCTTGTGCAGCATAATTATATGGCGCTGCTCCATCACCCCAACGATTGGAGGCAAAGATAAGGGCCATGGCAAAGAACTCCTCGCCATCCGGCGCAGGTCCTTGTGACAAGCGAGTTCCATCAGGCTTGCAATGCCATGCGAAGTAATCCTTATATCGGCCCGTGGTATGCTGCATGTATGTTTTGGAGAAGTTCCAGAGTCGATCAAATTCCTCTTTTTTATCCATTTGAACAGCCATCATCATGCCATAAGACATACCTTCAGAGCGAACATCCAGATTACCGGTGTCCAGCAAATATCCTTTGTCCTCACCCATAGGGTAATATATCCGCGTATCTTTATCGCCATAAAACAGCTCGTTCCATGTCTCTTCCAATCTAGTCGTAATCTCATTCTCACCATAACCTAGCTTCAGAAACAGATTCGTATATGTACCCGTGTCCGATGCGCCCCGACCTGTGATATTCATGGGTCTCCTCCTTCGTTAATCGGTTCAATACATTATATCATTCGTCATACTATACAAATTAAAGCGTTTACATGAAAAATTATAGGTGTTCCATTAGAAGTGACATTTCACCCAAATTGAAATGATATAGTAAATGAAATCCTATACTTTGTCAGGTTGTTGTAAAATTATGTAAGATATACACTTTGAGAGAAGGCTCACATTTGAAGTAATGAACATGAGAGCCGTGATCCTTCAAAAGTTGTTCGAGGGTTATCCGAATCTAGCAGGGAGGAGGTGATAGTGTAGTATGCTCCACGATTCAGGAGATGCCGGTGGAAACAAGGGACTCACTGCACCGCGCGATCCAGTGGGAGTAACAGAGTCGGCAAACGAGCCTGATATTGACTTTGGATCACATGGATATCGCGACATGATTAGCCGATCTCTTCTGAAGGCTTACATTCGGATTGGCCAATGTAGATCACTTCGCCTGGATCGGTGCTTTCTCCTCAGCTCCAAATACCAGAAGTCCTGAGCTGCTTGTTCCCGATCCATCGGAAGTGTCATCACGGCTCTCACTGTTATGGCTCTCTTGCGGGGATCAGGACAATCTCATAAACATCAGTCTTGGAGTTCATCAATATTTGACGCAACACGGTGTGCCTCACATTTGGTATGAGGAAAGTGGAGGACATGACTGGCCTGTATGGAAAAACGATCTGAATCTATTCTCGCAACGGCTTTTCAAGTAAATCTATTAAAATATCAGGAGGTATTCTACCATGTTTAAATTGGGCAAAAAATGGTTGACCGTTGTTCTTGCAGCTTCCATGAGTTTTGGTGTCTTCGCAGCAACATCCAGTGCCGCAACGGACTATTGGCAGAATTGGACAGATGGCGGAGGAACGGTTAACGCCGTGAACGGTTCTGGTGGGAATTACAGTGTGAACTGGCAGAATACCGGGAACTTTGTTGTCGGAAAAGGGTGGACATACGGCACACCTAATCGAGTGGTCAATTACAATGCAGGTGTATTCTCCCCTTCAGGTAACGGATATCTGACCTTCTATGGTTGGACAAGAGGCGCTCTCATTGAATACTACGTGGTAGATAGCTGGGGCACATATCGTCCGACCGGAACGTACAAGGGCTCAATGACTAGTGATGGTGGCACATACGACATCTATACAACGATGAGATACAACGCGCCTTCCATTGATGGTACGCAGACCTTCCCTCAGTATTGGAGTGTTAGACAGACCAAGAGACAGACTGGCGTCAATTCTACTATCACGTTCAGCAATCATGTGAATGCTTGGGCGAGCAAAGGGATGTACTTAGGTAACAACTGGTCCTACCAGGTGATGGCAACAGAGGGGTATCAAAGCAGCGGAAGCGCCAACGTGACCGTTTGGTAAGGTGTTGTAATGTAAGTTAAACATCTGTACCTGTATTTGGAATTAGATTTTTCCGGAAGCGTTGAGGACCGCTGTTCACCAGACTGACGGTCCTCGACGTTGAGGGATTCAAGCTTAGCAAAGGAGAATCGTTGAATGAGAAAGCTGGTATGGTTCACTTTAATCGCCATAGTTGTTAGTCTAAGTGCTTGTTCCGGGGGGAAGTCTGGATTAGACGATGATTTGGTATTCGTCGAGGGAGGCACCTTCAATAGCAGTAAATCTAGTCATTTGGAGAGAAATGAAACGCTGGACTCGTTCTATATTGGCAAATACGAAGTGACTCAACAAGAATGGATAGAGGTCATGGGGGAAAACCCGTCTGGCTTCAAGGGAGATGACCTGCCCGTTGAAATGGTGAGCTGGTATGATGCAGTGGAATACTGTAATCATAAGAGCATAAAAGAGAACCTGAAACCTTATTACAATATAGACAAAGACAACCAGGACACGAATAATCACAATGAAAACGACAATATAAAATGGAATGTAACGATAAATGAAAAAGCTAACGGCTACCGTTTACCGACAGAAGCAGAATGGGAATATGCTGCAAGCGGAGGTCAAAAGAGCTTAGATTACACATACAGTGGAAGTAATAATCCAGATGAAGTTGCTTGGTACTGGAGAAATGCTGGTGACACTATACTGACTGGTGACTGGAGCTGGCCCGCAATTGAGAGTAATCGTAATCAAACCCAAAAGATTGGTACCCAGAAACCTAATGAGTTAGGAATCTATGATATGTCTGGGAACGTGAGGGAGTGGTGCTGGGACTGGTACAGTGATTCGGAGAGTACCATACAATCCTGGCGAGTAGTAAAAGGCGGTGGCTGGATCGGCGGCGTCAATAACAATGAAATTTCATTCCGTGGCAAATTTGATGCGAATGGTTTTGGTCCTGATCAAGGGTTTCGAATCGTACGAGGAGAATAGCGTTTTTTTTCGAAAAGAGACCCTCCTACAGTTCGATCTATACTTTGTCAGGTGAAAACCTATAATCTGTCAGGTTGTTGTACTCATTTGTAAGCGTTACACTTGGATGGTGAAGGCAGACAACGATCCGATTGTTGTTCTGCTGTTTAGCGTGTTCGAGAACAACTGGAATCTACAAGTAGATGTAGACAAGTGACAAGTTTCATATAGCTGATCACGAAGGAATGGCAGGTGAGCTAATGTACAAGGTTATTGTCGCGGATGATGAGCCGTTTATGCTAGAAGGATGGAGAACGATGATAGACTGGCGAGCTTGTGGATATGAACTCTGTGGAACAGCAACAGATGGAGAGGAAGCACTTGCTTTATTCAATTCTGTTGAACCGGATCTTGTCGTCACTGATATTCAAATGCCCGTCATGGATGGTCTGGGGTTGATTCATACCTTGCGAGAGGATCTCGCCTATACATCGAAAATTGTTATCGTTACAGGATACTCCGATTTTAATTACGCCAAGCAAGCCATTCGGTATCAGGTCGATCAGTATGTGCTTAAACCTCTTGTTCCCGAGGAAATCCATCAAATCCTGATGGAAATGATAGAACCTCTGGATAAACGCAGAGATGAGCTAAAACAGCGGGATAGCGCTTTGTTCACAGATGAAGCGTATAAAGAGCCTCTTCGTGATCAACGAATAACCGAAGCTTACGACTTGGAGCAATTGATGAAGGTCTCAAAAGACATCCTGGCAATGATTGAAGCAGGAGACACTTGTGGTATGGATACCGCAGTGAGTGAATTACTTCAGATGAGTAAGAAAAAAGAGGTTTCGTTGGAATGGATACACCATGTCATTCGATACATCCATGGCGAGTTACTCCGAAAGTATGGCAAAAGGGAGGATTGCAGAGAAATACTATGTGAGAAAGAATGGCACGAGACTGCGAGTTGGTCTTCCGGCACATTACAAGAGTTGTGTGTTCGGATGTCCGAGCAATTGTCCCAGTCAGATCTGAAGAAATTGGGTGCAGGGGGTATTGTTGAGGAAGCAGTTCATGAACTGAAACAAAACTACCGAACTAAAGTTAAATTGCAAGATGTGGCTAATCGTATTCACGTTAATTCTGCCTATCTGGGCCAGCAATTCAAGCGGGAGATGGGAGTCAGTTTCAGTGACTACGTGCATCAGCTGCGGGTTGAAGAGGCCCGTAAACTACTGAGACGTACCAACATGAAGATCACTGATATTGCATTCAAGCTGGGCTATCATGATGCTGAATATTTCACCCAAAAATTCAGAGCGCATACAGGGGAGTTACCATCCGTCTATAAAAACAAAAACCAAGGGTGATCATATGCGGCATAAATTATGGATGTTCCGTAAGGTTAATGATATTCCTCTCCGATCCAAATTTCTGCTCATTTATGTACTTAGCATACTCCTTCCCGTAATAACCATTAACATCTTCTTTTATCAGCGAACCTCCGCCGATATCAAGATTCGAGAACAGGAAAATCTGCGCAAATCCATCGACAGGGCGGCGGGGGAACTGCTGGGTATGATTGATGAGAGCGTTGCTCTAAGTCGTATTATTGCAGCAGACGATTCACTCTATGAGGCACTGGATCGGACCTATCGTTCACCCGTAGATTATTACAACGAGTATCATGCTTTTCTGCGAGATAAATTAACACGTTATATGTCGGCCAATATTCTAGAAGTGCGGATCTATACCGACAACGATACCATTCAGACGGGCAGTCATTATATCGTCATGAAAGACAAGAATGTACTTCCTGGATTGAAACAGCTGAAATCGACTAGCGGCGGTATTCTGGTGGTGGATTATGTTGAACCATCCGGATTTAACGCAGGAAGAAGGATCAGTGTGATTGGCAAAATGGATACTTACACCTCCTATGCCAATTACGAAAAGTATTCCAAGATTGATCTGGAAGTGAGCAGGGTGTATAGCATTTTAAATCGTGAATCAGACAGTCTTCAGTTACGTCTGGTGGATAGCAACAATCGAACAGTCGTTTCAAGCGGGGAGTTTGGCGAAACCGATTTGTCCCAACCTGATGACAATGGGGTATCCAAGGAAAGCGATAATACTGCTTACACTCTAGAAAAGTCGTTGGGCAATCTTGCCTACCTGAAGGGCTGGAAATTGATTGGCGTTGCCGATACTCGTCATCTTGACCAATTGCTGCAAGAAGCCCGTAATTCAATTCTGGGGCTACTCGCAATAAGTATTATCGTCCCATCTGTGTTGATCTACATTATTTTACGATCCTATCACTACCGGATCCGCAAGCTCTCCAGACATATGGAGAAGGTTCGCAATGAGCGATTCGACCTGATTGAGATTCAGGAAGGCCGAGACGAGATTGGCGGGCTTATTCGTACATTTAACATCATGATCGGTAAAATTCATACCCTGATTAATGACGTGTATAAACTGGAGATACGACAAAAGGATTTGGAACTGGATCAGGTGAGGACCGAATTGTCCATGCTTCAAAGTCAGATGAATCCTCATTTCTTGTTTAACACATTGAATGCCCTGCTGGTCGTTAGTACGAAGAACGGATATTCGGAAGTGATTGAGATTATTAAAAGTCTATCCTTGCTGATGAGACAGTTGCTCAGTCATTCTGACAATCTGATTCCGTTGCAAGAAGAGCTTCAATTCACGAACCTTTACCTCCAGATTGAGAAGTTTCGCTTTGGAGAACTTTTTGATTACACCTTCGATGTTGACCCTGATGCAGCGTTGTTACTCATACCTCGAATGAGTATTCAGCCGCTCGTCGAGAATGCATGCAAACACGGGTTGCAGGCTCGGAAAGATGGAAGACAGATCAAAGTGATCGCGAAACAAAGCGCTGGTGAGCTGGATATTCAGGTAATCGATAATGGAATTGGTATGGATGCGGGTAGACTTGCCAAACTTCTGATCGATATTCGTTCTGAAAGACCAAGGAACGGGGAGCACGTAGGACTCCGCAATGTATATCGAAGATTGGAGCTCTTCTATGAAGGGAATGCGATCTTCAGTCTTAGCAGTGTACCGGGCAAGGAGACCACAGCGGGATACCGCATACCCCTTTCCAGGCTTGAACAGAGAAATAGGAGGTAGTCTCTCATGTATAAAGTACTGTTAGTGGATGATGAACCTTATGCCATTGAAGGTCTACAACTTCTGATTAACTGGGAAAAGCACGGCTTTGAGATCCAAGGCGTCTGTTCCAACGGGGAAGAAGCCATTCGGATGATGCAACAAGATCAGCCAGATCTCGTGGTTACTGACATCCGCATGCCAGTCATGAATGGTCTGGAACTCGTCGAAGAAGCACGACGTTTGCAGCATGAATCCATGCTGTTTGTCATTACCAGTGGATACAGTGACTTTAATTATGCCAGACAAGCGATCCGATTAGGTGTCTCCAATTATTTAACCAAGCCGGTGGACAGTGCCGAAGCGGAGGAGATGTTGGAACGCCTTAGTTTACATTTGCAGGAACGTGAAAAGCAGGAGCGTGTTCGGGAACTTGCCAACGAGCAGAGGAGCAAAGCTTTGCTATTGGCACTGGTCGAGGGTAAACAGGATTCCTTAGGGCAAGAGCTCTTAGAGCTCTGCTCTCGTGTAGATAAGTCTCAATGGGCATACCTTCGAATTACTTTTCAGGGAGATGTTCAGCAGGCCTGTTCAGGCGTCGAACAGATGGCGAATGAAACAACCTGTTGTTATGTAATAGAAAGAACAAGAGACTCATTCGGACTTGTATGGGGCGAGGATGCGTCAAGCAACACGGAGTCGTTGGCAGGAATTAAAGTTTTCGCCCAACTCTTAATGAATAAACTGCAAAATAACGGCTGTGATGAGATAAGAATCGCAGTCGGTTCAACGGTCAGCAATCTAGAGAAGTTGTCTGATTCATACCGCTCCGCTTTGGAGGTTGGACGTTATTTGTTTTTTAATCGGGACCGTCTATTGTTTGCTGATGATCTCGATCTGGAGAAATGGCAGTTCGATCCGGAAACGCTGTCCGACGTTGACCGCATTACCGATTTGCTAGAGAACGGTTCTATCGATGAACTTTCGTGTTCCATCAAGAATGCCTTTGATATGTTTATACAGATGAAGGCCGCGCCAGAGATTATACATATTTTCTCTACACACATTATGTTTCGGGGACTGTCCTTATGTAAAGAATTGGGGGGGATTCCTAATGCTCTGATGAGCGAGTCAGCGAGCGTTATTTTGGAGAAGAGTCAACGAAATATAGAAGAGGTTGCTTGCAATCTGGAACATTTCTGTTTGCAATGCAAATCGGAACTGGCTACTCTCCGGGAGAGACAAATAGGAGGAACTCAGGCCTCAGTAGCTGAATACGTGCAGAATCACTATAAGGAGACATTCACGATCCAGGAGCTCGCAGAACGATTCTATATGAACCCGGTTCATCTGGGTCAATCATTCTTGCGCAAGTACGGCAAGGGTGTAATAGAGGTGGTACATGATCTGCGAATGGAAGAAGCGAAGCGCATGCTCCGGGAGACGAACCAGACATCAAGTGCGATTGCAGAACAGGTAGGGTATCGCAGTTACCAGCACTTTCTTAGACATTTCGAAAAAAGAACAGCCATGAAACCTGTAGAATACCGGCTGAAGTATACGAATTGAGGCATGTTAGAAAAGAACCCTTCTGAACAATACCTAAAATTACAGGGGGGTGGACCTTAAATTCGTGTATTTTGTAACCGCATACATTTATTCATACTAAAAATAGTAAGACATACCACTTCCAAGGAGGGCAAGTACATGGGGGGACTTAAGAAAAAGAAGCTTTGGGGTTCCGTATCACTCGTTCTGGCTTTAAGTTTGGCACTGGCAGGATGCAGCGGTGACAATGAGAAAGCGACTACACCGGATGGTAAAGAGGTACTGAACATCTCGGCCTTTATCGGAACGCCAAATCAGGCGCCAGCTAAAGATAACCGAATCTACAAGAAAATCCAGGATGAACTTGGTGTCAATCTTGAGATGGAATTTCTGGTAGGTGATCTTCAACAGAAGTTGGGCGTTATGATTGCTGGTGGCGATTTCCCTGACCTGATCACAGCGGATACCAAATTGGTCTCAGCTGGCGCGGTTATTCCGCTGGAAGACCTAATCGAGGAGCACGCACCCAATCTGAAGAAGCATTTCGGTAAAGACTGGAATCGAATGAAAGACTCCAGTGACGGACATATCTACTGGTTACCTAACTATGGTGTGTATACAGGGGAGTTCATTAGTAACTATTACTCTGGCCCTGCCTTCTGGATTCAAAAATCCATACTGAAGGATGCCGGGTACCCG
Source organism: Paenibacillus sp. Negev47 (assembly GCF_058313655.1). Taxonomy (NCBI): domain Bacteria; kingdom Bacillati; phylum Bacillota; class Bacilli; order Caryophanales; family Paenibacillaceae; genus Paenibacillus; species Paenibacillus sp. Negev47. Next base: position 3,614,666 of record NZ_CM177754.1, on the reverse strand, counting down.
ACTCCTAAAACGTTGGATGAATTCACTCAGTTGATCCGTGATTACGCAGCCAAGAATCCGACTATTGATGGTCAACCGACCATTGGCTTTACTACACTGGCTTCTGACTGGCGGACGTTCCCATTGCTTAATCCACCAGAGCATCTTACGGGTCATCCCAATGATGGTGGTGTGGTTGTAGATGAGAACGGCGTAGCAAGTGTTTTTGCCGACAAAGACATCTCCAAACGGTATTATAAGGAACTGAACAAAATGTACAATGATGGATTGCTTGATAAAGAAGCCTTTGTTCAGAACTACGATCAATATTTGGCCAAAATTTCTTCGGGTCGAGTGCTTGGCATGTTCGACCAGCACTGGAATTTCCAAGCCGGAGAAGACCCACTCGTAGCACAGGGCAAGATTGGCCAGACCTACGTAGGCTTCCCGCTAGTCTATGATACAAGTATTAAAGATCATTACCTGGATCGTCCGGTCATCAACTTGAACAATGGTTTTGGGATCAGTAAAGATGCCGAAGATCCTGTCGCACTCATCAAATTCCTCGATAAGCTTATGGATGAGAAGTACCAGAAGCTCCTTTCATGGGGTGAAGAGGGTGTAGACTATCAGGTGAATGAAGAGGGAAGATTCTACCGTACGCCAGAGCAACGGAAAGAGCAGGATGATCCGGCATGGAGATTGGTCAACAAAGCAGAAGGTTTCTACGCTGCGGCACCAAAGCTCGAAGGAACATTTGAAGATGGCAATGCGATTGGAGCGATCAACCAACCTGAGGAATTCTATGACAACCTCAAACCGGAAGATAAAGAACTTCTGGATGCTTATGGCTTCAAAACGTGGAGTGACTTCTTCTCCCCTGCACCAGAGAATCCAGTGTACTATCCAGCATGGCAGGTCGATCTAAAAGAAGGCTCTGATGCTGCGGTAGCGAACAAGCAAATGACAGACACTTCATTGAAATTCTTGCCTAAGGCGATCATGTCGAAACCGGATGAGTTTGATAACATTTGGAACGAATATGTAGACGCTTACAAGAAAATCAATGTTAAATCCTATGAAGACCGGATTAATGAACAACTGAAATGGAGAATTGAAAACTGGTCTGTTAAATAAAAAAATGCGGCAATGATTCCCTCGGAAGGTACCAACCAGAGGCTTACTCCGAGAGTGCCTTCCGGGACAATCATGCATAATGTCGTTGCAAGCCAATAGGAGGAGTGAAACATGGCGAACACGCCTGGAGCCATACCGGAGCAATCTACTCGCACAGCCGTTGCCAAAACACCCATATTAAAACGGTTACGCGGACAAAGACAACTGATGTTCATGTCATTGCCCATCGTTGCGTACATTCTCGTATTCTCGTATTACCCCATTTGGGGTTGGGTTATGGCTTTTCAGAATTATAGTCCTGCCAAGAGTTTCTCCCAGCAGGAATGGGTCGGGCTCAAACACTTCAAGTTTTTGCTGACAGACGATGCATTTCTAAATGTGCTTCGTAATACCATTGCGATGAGCGTAATCAATATGGTGCTCGGATTTGCGACAGCGATTATATTTGCCATTTTACTTAACGAGATCAAACATAAGTTATATAAGCGAACCATCCAAACCATATCGTATTTGCCTCACTTTCTCTCATGGATCATCGTGACAGGCATCGTGGCAAGTTCACTGTCTGTGGACGGCGGGATCGTCAATGTGGTACTCATGAAGTTGAATATCATTCAAGAACCTATCATGTGGCTCAGTGTTCCCGAATACTTCTGGGGCATTGTAGGTGCATCTCATGTGTGGAAAGAAGTAGGCTGGAATGCCATTATCTATTTGGCGGCCATCACTTCTATCGATCCTTCGCTCTATGAAGCGGCAGAGATCGATGGTGCAAACCGATATAAGAAAATGCTGTATGTGACCTTACCGGGCATCAAATCCATTGTTATCATTTTGCTGATCATGAATATGGGCTGGATCTTGGAAGCTGGATTCGAAGTTCAGTATTTGTTGGGTAACGGTGTGGTTGTGGACTGGTCACAGACGATAGATATATTTGTCCTGAAATACGGACTACAGATCGGGAACTACTCTTTGGCTACCGCAGCAGGTATCTTCAAGACGGTAGTTAGTATTACGCTGATCTTTGCGGCGAATTCTATATCCAAACGACTCGGGGAAGACCGATTAATATAAGGGGGGACTAGAGATGGGAATCAATAAATCTCGGCTTGAGCCGATTGTCTTCCATACGTTAAACGGTGTGCTGATGATCGCGATCGCGATTGTTACCCTGTATCCGTTTGTGAATACACTCGCCGTATCGTTCAATGCCGGTAATGACACCATCCGGGGCGGGATTTATCTGTGGCCTCGGGTATGGACAGATCAAAACTACAGGGCTGTATTTGCAGGAGGGACTATCTTCAGCGCCTTTGGTATCTCGGTGGCGAGAACGGTTTTGGGAACAGTATTAAGTCTGTTTCTGACCTCCATGTTAGCGTACACATTAAGTCGAAAAGATTATATATTACGTAAACCAATCACCATTTTTGTCGTACTTACGATGTATTTCAGTGCAGGACTTATTCCAACCTACTTCTTGATGAAAGACTTACACTTGTTAAATAATTTCCTGGTGTATATTATTCCTGGACTGATCAGTGCCTTCAATATGATTGTTATTCGAACTTATATCCAGACACTCCCCGAAGGATTGATCGAATCGGCCAAAATCGATGGTGCTGGAGATTTCAGAACATTCATATCGATCATTCTACCGCTGTGCCAACCGGTTCTGGCTACCGTTGCTCTGTTCATTGCAGTCGGTCAATGGAATTCCTGGTTCGATACGTTTCTGTACGCCTCTTCCAAGCAAAACCTGAGTACCCTGCAATATGAGTTGATGAAACTGCTGTCTTCTTCCATGAACTCTAACAGCAGCGCTGCGGTTGCCAATGGTGCAGATCTTGGTGCTGCACGTAACATGGTCACTCCGGTATCTATCCGGGCAGCCATTACGATTGTAGCGGCATTGCCGATCCTGGTCGTCTATCCATTCTTGCAGAAGTATTTTGTTCATGGCTTGCAGCTTGGTGGGGTAAAAGAGTAAACTTAGATGCAGTTGCAGTTAACCGATCAAAAACGGTCACTATGGTGACCGTTTTTTTCATGAAAATAAAACCCAATTGGAAAGATATTGATAGTCAAGTTAGTCAGCTATTTATGAACTCCATTCAATAGAGGTAGGATATACGAAGCGCCGAGAGCCGCTATATTAGCGGCTTTTTTGGATTTTATTCAATAAATTGCAGCTAACCATGGATGTGATCAATGCGCCAAAAGAATTAAAACCAATATTATTGAATACGGCGGATGTTGACGTTGTATTCTAAGCTTCCGTTGTCTCACCGTATTCGTTACCGAAGTCCGCCATCTTTTCAAGGATCGGAAGTAACTTTATTCCCTTGACTGTTAATGAATACTCGACCCGTGGAGGAACTTCCGGATATACATCACGTTGAATAACGCCATCATTCTCCAACTCTTTAAGCTGCTTCGTGAGAGAGCCTTGAGACAGATTTCCAAGGAACTTTTTGATATCCGTATATCGACGTGTTTCGTCTTTTAGATACCATAAAATAAAATATTTCCAACGCCCGGAAAGGACATTCTGAGTAAAAGCTATGGCGTACATGTCACTTTTTCCATCTATAAACTCTTGATCAAATCCTTCGTTGCATACTCTCATTGTTATCACTCCTGATCCAAAGGTACAAAAAGATGTACTATGTTCATTTAAATTGCCCTCTTTGCAAACAAAACGAATACACCTATGATGGTGTCAACACCAAAACAATTTTAGTTTACCTAGAATGTGAAAGAATAATAATAATATCTTGATTCTATAGTTAGCAAGCTAAATAAATATATCATAGAAAGGAGTGACTGATAAGGGCATACAGAAAGTAGAAGGAAATAGGGGTGGCGTTGTTTAGATATACATGGTTGAAGACAAACTGATATTTGATCATACCGCAAATTATAACAAGGGAGATGTATAATAATGCGTAAAAAAATTCGTACAGGAATCGTAGGAGCTTCAATTAATAACGGATGGGCAAGTGGCACACATATTCCAGCTATTGAGCACCTGGATGAGTATGAGCTTACCGCAGTGGGAACAAGTAATATGGCAAGTGCAAAGAAGAGCGCAGAAACTTTCCGCGCAGATCACGGATTTGATAGCATCGAGGAATTGGCTCATCATACCGATGTTGATATGGTGGTTGTTAGCATTAACGTTAGGGAGCATTATAATGCAGTCAAAGCCATCGCTCCCGCTGGCAAACCAATCTATTGTGAATGGCCCCTGGGTTCTAATACAGAGGAAGCGCTTGAAATGCAGGAATGGGTATCCTCTGCCCAATTGCCAAATGCGATTGGACTTCAGGCCAGACAAGCACCAGCAATTCAGTATGTGAAAGATTTGTTGGCAGAGGGCTATGTTGGGAATGTGTTGTCTGCCAACCTGAAGATCTCTATAGATGGCATGGGTGGCGTTGGTGACAAGTCGACTGCGTACTTGTTTGACCGGAAAGTTGGAGGGAATTTGCTGACCATTGTAGGGGGACATAATCTGGATGCCTTCACTTACATGCTTGGGGACTTTACAGAATTGTCTGCCACCACAGCTCAACAGTTTCCAGAAGTTGAATTGGTAGATATTCAGAAAGTCATCAAGAAGACGACGGATGATCAAATCATGATTACAGGAAAATTGACTAATGGGGCAGCAGCCAGCGTTCATATTCAAGGTGGAGTTAAACATCAGACAGGACTAACGCTAGAAATTTTCGGAGACAAAGGAACGATCGTGCTGAGTGCACCTGCATCCATTCAATTCGGATCACACCAATTACGCGGTGCAGGAACAATGGACAACGAACTTCGTGAACTAAGTATTCCCGATTCCTATTACGATGTTCCTGATTCACTTAAAACCGACTCCGGATTTGTTCTAAATATAGCTCAAGCTTATCGTAAGTTCGCCCAAGATATCCAAGAGGGGACATCCTTGACACCTAATTTCGCGGATGCGGTAAAACTTCATCAGTTACTTGATGCTGTCGAAAAATCAGCACAGAGCGGTGAACGTCAATATCTATAATCTTCAAGGAGAAAAACGTTATGAGTAAAAGAAGTGAGATGCAACTGGCACTACAGATGGTTTCGGGATATGGAGCAGAATTCAGTGCGTGGAGAATGCCGGGGACAGATCCCGGTGCTTATACGAACACGGATAGTTATGTGGAACGAGCCAAATTGGCCGAAAAAGGGAAATTTCATATGATTTTCATCGCTGATACACCAGCACTAACCGTTAACTTAGGTCCTCAGACACCTATGTTCCCTATGGATCCGATGCTGGCACTGATGGCAGTAGCTAGAGAGACCACGCACATTGGACTAGTTGCTACGCTATCTACGACATTTAATTATCCCTACAACATTGCACGTCAGTTCAAAGCACTGGATGTAATCAGTCATGGACGTGTGGGATGGAATGCGGTTACCACATCCGATCCTGTAGCAGCGGCAAACTTTGGGGCACGGGTGGCAAGTCGCCAGGAACGCTACGACAGAGCACATGAAAGCATTCAGATTGTTCAGTCCTTATGGGGAAGTTGGGAATCAGATGCTTGGACGTTAGATGTGGAGGGAGGGGAATTTGCGGATATGAACAAAATCCGACCTATTAACCTTCAAGGTCAATATTACGCATCTCGTGGTCCTCTGCCGATTCCTCCATCCGAGCAAGGACAGCCGGTTATTTTCCAAGCTGGAGGAGGAAGTGAGGGACTTGAGTTGGCGGGTAAATACGCTTCAGGTGTATATGCTAATCCATATGACATAGAGTCCGCTCGTGAGCACAGACAAGCCATTCAACAAAGTGCTATTCGTTTCGGTCGAAACCCAGATGATATCAAAATGTTTGCAGGTTTTATGTTTTCTCTGGCTGCTACGGAAGAAGAAGCGTTGGAACGTCGAAAACAGCTCATGAGTTTTAATCCTGAGGAGATACCCAATCGGGTAAGTTACCTTGGTTCCATGATCGGTATACCGCTCTCGGTAAACTCGGTAGATATTGATAAACCATTAGCACCCAACTTGTTGAGAAATGCATATGCCAACCCAATGGACCCCCGTTCCGCAAGGGCTTTGAAGTTACTTTTAGAAGGATTAACGATTCGTGAGGTTCTGGCCCATGGCGTTATTAACTATCACCCAGTGGTTGCGGGTACCCCCGTACAAGTTGCTGATTTCTTGGAAGAATGGTTTTTGGCAGGTGCATGTGATGGATTCTCAGTGGTACCGGATATATCTTTTGACGGAGTTGCCGATTTTGTCAATATGGTTGTCCCCATTTTGCAGGAGCGCGGTTTGTTCCATAAGGAATATGAAGGAAAAACACTACGCGAGAATATGGGTGTTCCTTATGAGTATGGAATGCGAGAAATGAAATAACCAGATAGATAGAGGAGAGGGCTTTTATGAATAACACACTCGAATTGCTTCATAACCATACATCGTATCGTTCTTACACATCTCAACCTCTGACTCCGGAACAACGAGATGCAATCTTTCAGGCAGCGAATCAAACTTCATCGTTCAGTCTTCTGCAGGCTGTATCCATTATTCGCATCACAGATCCAGTTCTTCGAAGAAAAGTCAGACATCTCTGTGTCGATCAACCCTATATTGAAGAAGCGGCAGAATTCTGGATCTTCTGTGCAGACTTCAACCGAAATCATGAAATCGCTCCGGATGTGGATATTGAATATATTGAATTTCTGTTGATTGGTTCATTCGATGCGGGCCTGATGGCACAAAATGCGTTAACCGCGGCCGAATCGATGGGACTTGGCGGGGTGTTCATTGGTGGGGTCAGAGCCAATATTAGCGAACTATCTGACGTATTGAATTTACCTAAATATGTTATCCCTCTGGTGGGATTATGTATCGGTAATCCAGCTGGAGATAAGCCGGAACTGAAACCTCGGCTCCCTCAATTGATGGTATTACTTGATAATCAATACCAACCATTGGATCAGGAGAAATTAGCAATCTATGATGAGACCATGCTGAAGTATTATGAAAATCGTCCAATGAGAGCTCCTTTCACCGTAAAAAAAGTAAAAGGATGGAGTGACCATATCCAGGATCACCTCGAGAGAAGTATTCAGCCGCAAATGATGGCCTATTTGAACAAGCAAGGTTTTGCCAAAAAATAAGCTTTACGATAAATCCAAACTTCCTGAACTTTAGAGTTGTCCATAATAGGTAAACTGACGACTGTAACTTATCAAGTATGATAAATCATGCCTCTTCAAAACTATGAGATATAGTGAGAACAACAGAGAACAACATTAGTAGCTGCTGTTACTAATGTTGCTCCTTTTTCGTTTAGTTTTGGTGCATCATTCGCACAATATGCTCTGCTATACTTCGTTCTGTTAGTTTAGTTTGTTCAGCAGTATGCAGAGTAACTGCTTCATTAATCATGTTAGCATAGATTTGTGCGTACAAAGTACGTTCATCAGAGTTTATGTCCTGCATACAAAGATCCAAATAATGCTTTAGTGCAATGACTAATTTTGAAGAGAGAAGAGGAATAATTTTATTATAGTTCCGTCGACATTTCTTTTTGACTTGTTGATGATACTCAAATGCTGCGAATACCAAGTGCATCATATTGTCTTTGGTAAATGCACACACACCATTAGTATGTTGTTGAATAAGTTCTTCTGCTGATTTTTTTATAATCTCATCCAACAATTCATATATATCTTGGAAATGAGCATAGAATGTTGCCCTATTGATTTGGGCTCGATCCGTTAAATTTTGTATTGTTATTTTATCAAAATCTTTTTCTTCCATCAGTTCAAAAAGTGACTCAAAAATGGATTCTCTTGTTCGAGTTGTACGAATATTTCTTACTTTAAGTCCCATGAATCTATCTCCCTTCTTTAAACCAACAAAAGGCTCGCATTGTTGGTTGTTCATCAATAATGTTCCGGATACAATTGAACTACTAAAGCAACTATTGTTGTATTAGTATAAAACTAAGAAGGTGGTTAGTCTATTCAAAAAATTTAAAGTGCAAGGTTAATAGTAAGTACTGATTTCATCTAACAGTGTAAATAATAAAACTTCAAAGTGATTAAGAATACTAAATATTGGAGGGATTTTATAATGAAACTTACAGGAAACACGATCTTCATTACAGGTGGCGGCTCAGGAATTGGGCGTGCATTGGCAGAAGCTTTACACAAGCTTGGAAACAAAGTAATCGTCTCGGGTAGGAGAAAAGAGCGTCTGGAGGAAGTACTTGGTGCTAATCCCGGAATGTCTGCAGTTGAACTGGACATACAGGATCTTTCCAGTATTGAGGTAACCGCTGAGCAACTTATTAAGGACTTCCCTGATTTGAATGTCTTATTTAATAATGCCGGCATCATGCTTTTCGATGAGGCTGCGGGTGTGATTAACGAAGAGGTGCTAATTTCTACGGTCTCAACTAACTTGCTTGGACCAATTCGAATGACATCTTCATTAATCGAACATTTGAAGACTAAAGAAGAAGCTGTAATCATTAATACGACTTCTGCGGTCGGGTTTGTTCCGTACGCAGCGACTGCGGTGTATTCCGCTACCAAAGCAGCACTACATTCCTATACCTTATCACAACGTTATTTGTTTAAGGATACGACAGTAAAAGTATTAGAAATCATACCACCTGGGGTTCAAACAGAACTCATGGCAGATCTTAGTGACGATCCACATGCGATGCCACTTGAAGCATTCGTTAAAGAAACAATAAGATTACTCGGTACGGATGCTGAAGAGGTTATAGTTGAACAAGCGAAGATGATTCGTGATAATCAAGGCCCGAACGAAGGAGCTTTTGTAACGCAACTTAACGATATGGCGAGCCAAGCAGCAAAAGGCCATTAATTTCATTCTTCCAAGACTCTTGGTTTCATTGTTACCAAAGGTGAATTGACACCTATATATCCCCATGATACATTTAGTCTGCTAAATATAATTCGGATGCAAGGGAGGGATCGTTCATGACAGATGCAGTAGATTGTGATATTCGACAGTCCTTAGATCGAATTTCCTCCCAAATGCGTCGAAATTATAGTGAATCTCTTCGGGAACTTAATCTCTATGTAGGACAAGATAATTTGTTGTATCGGCTGTGGTTGGGTGATGGGGTAACACAGATGCAACTAAGTGAACATATGAAATGCGAACCACCAACGGTTACGAACATGGTCAAATCACTGGAGCAGAACGGATTTATATATCGTAAACGTGATGCACAGGATGCAAGGATCATGCGTATCTTTCTAACCGATAAGGGCAAAGAATTAGAAAAACCGGTTGAGTGTAAATGGAGAGAGCAACAAGAGAAATTACTTCAATCCATTTCTTCGGAAGATCGGCTGATATTGAGGCAATTAATGCAACAAATGGAGCGAAATATTCTATAACTTTAGCCAAGTTTCACGTTAACTAAATGGAATGAACGATACAGAGTCGCTATTATAGCGGCTTTTTTTATTGTACTGTCAGTTTCGGAATTTACGATTGGAACAACTCTAATGTTGGGATGGGATTGTGATAATTCAAGTTAATTTTGTTCATTTAGATGCTCATGAGATTACAGTACACTGGCAGAGATGCTTCTCATTTATATATTAATACTGTAAAAAAGCGCAACAAACGATATCGAAGTAGCGTCTATTCATCCATAGAATAGCAACAGGAGTGAAATAGATGCATGTAAAATGGATGACAATTATAGGTGGTGTTCTCGGCTCCATGCTTATAGGGGCGGCGAGTGCAGCTGCGGAAGAACGTTTTGTCGATCTGCAGCACTCCAAATGGGCTGAGGATGGCATTGAGTACATGGCGAAGCGTGGAACAGTAGCGGGATATGGAAATGGAATATTCAAGCCTGAGGCACAGGTGACGAGGGCACAAGCCGTTACTTTTATGGTTCGGGAGCTATATCCAGATCAGCTTCAAAAAGAAGTAGAAGGCACGATATATGCGGATGTCCCAACTACACACCCTTTCCATCGAGAGATCGCAATAGCAGCTAAAAATGGACTTGCGAGTGGTTTCCCTAACGGGACCTTCCGACCGGATGTGCCGCTTAGCCGCGCAGAGACTGCGGCGTTCCTTACACGCGCATATTCACTCGCGGAAGGTAATGAACCCGCAAGATGGACAGATACGGACATGCATTGGGCAGCAGCACCCATTCTTATCATGAGTTCCAATGGTTTGGTCGGCAGTTATTCGGATGCCACTTTTCGTCCAAATCAATCTGTCACGCGCGCTGAATATGCCGTATTTATGGCGCGTGTGATTCGCTTCGAACGAGAAGCCGCCATTAGGACACAAGATTGGGACAAACTGATATCCTATATGACGGTAAGCGAGCAAGTCGGCCAGATGCTTATGCCTGATATTAGGCAATGGAACGGTAAAGCGACGACGACCGTTAATGATGGATTGAAACGCACTATCCATGATCAAGACTTGGGCGGACTCATTCTTTTCGATAAAAATATTGTAGACGTGAAGCAGCTTACAACGTTCACACACCATCTGCAAAGGGAAGCCGGCGACATTCCTCTATTTCTTAGCATCGACCAAGAAGGAGGCGTGATTAAGCGCATTCCAGGCGGGACGAATCTGCCGGGTCAAATGGCACTTGGCGCAACCGGAGACAATACACTGGCCGAAGCGGCCGGGCAGCTGACAGGGGAGGAGCTGAAGGCACTGGGGCTGCAGATCAACTTTGCTCCAGTGCTTGACATCAATAGCAATCCAGACAATCCCATCATTGGCATCCGATCATTTGGCTCAAATGCAGATTTGGTGTCCCGGCTTGGTATCGCAACAATACAGGGCCTACAGCAATCCGGGGTGATGGCGGCAGTTAAGCATTTTCCGGGGCACGGAGATACGAAGGTAGACTCCCATCTTGGAATGCCGGTACTAACTCATAATCGTGAGCGGCTTGATGCGGTAGAATTGAAACCATTTCGGGCTGCGATTGAAAACGGGGTAGAGATGATTATGACCGCGCATATTGCTTTTCCAGCGATAGATAACGAGTATGTCACTTCGCTCAAAGACGGAGAACGTGTGCCGATCCCGGCCACCTTATCGAAAAAGGTACTGACCGGACTGCTTCGCGGAGAGCTGGGATATGAAGGTCTTATCATTTCGGATGCTTTTACCATGAATGCAATTGCGGAGCATTTTGGAGAGAATAAATCGGTAGAACGCGCCGTTTCCGCAGGTGTTGATATCATTCTTATGCCGAAAGATTCAGCAGCCGCCCATCAAACGCTGGTGAACGCGGTGAACAATGGAATTATCGCGGATGAAACCATACATGCATCCGTGAAGCGAATCTTGGAGATGAAAGCGAAATATGGTTTGTTTGAACGTAGCGAGTCGCTTTCACACAAACTAGCTCAGCTCAATGGAATCATCGGATCGAAGGAGCATCGAGTAGTGGAGCAGACAATCGCAGAGCGAGCGGTCACTGTACTTAGTAGCCGCGAAGGTGTGCTTCCTGATCAAATTAAGCAAGGCGACCGGGTTGTTATTGTCGCAGCCGAGCAGGAACAGGCAAAACAGCTTGAGAAGCAGCTGTTGCAAGCCGCTAATAACCTGTCGTTAAAGACAGAAATTTCGCTTATTGGACAAGGCAAAATAGATGAATCGCTTCAGGCGATTGGCAAAGCCAATTACGTCATTCTTGCTTCTTACCAATTTCGTAATGTGGCGAGCCAGTTTGGACGGAGCGATTATCAAACTTTGATTAATGTGATGAACAAGAGTAATCAGCGATACACGTTGTTGTCACTCGGTAATCCTTACGAAACGATCTATTTGCAGGACGTGCGCTCAGGGATTGCTGTGTATGGAAAGCAGGAGCCGAATACGTCTGCCGGGATCAAAGTATTGCTTGGACTACTGAGGCCTGAAGGAAAGTTACCCGTACAAACGGATTAAATGATAAATAAATGAAGACAAAAAAACGGATTCCAGTATACGGGATCCGTTTTTTTATTTAAATTTTGAGATTTCATCGATCCATGTACATAGATGCTAACCTCACTCGGATATTTCCTCGCTACAGACAAAATGAAGCAGCATCTTCACAAACTGCTCCCTGATCCGCGTATCCATTGCATTGGATTTCGACGGATCGATCTTAACGATCCTCTGTAGCATACCCATCATTGTTGTGAAGATGAATTGAGCAAGCTCGAGTGGAGGGGACGGATTCTTGATACTGCCGTCAGCAACGCCTGTAGTTAAAGCATGCAAGAGAAAATGGTCTTCTTTCCCTTGCTGGTTGAATCGTTCGTACTGTTCTCTTAATTCAGGACTAAAATCATACATCTCATAGTTGATATCAAATAATTGAATAAATCGGATGTAGTCTGGATGATCCTGGGCAAACACAACCCATGCATTCAACATGACCGTGAGTTGTTCTCGCCCGTTCATGTCCTTCGTTGATGTACGACTAACCTCATCTGCTAAATGTTCAATCAGTTGCATCTGTATGGCTAGAAGAAGCTCATCCATAGACTGAAAATGTTTGTAGAAGGTCACTCTGCTAAGTTCAGCTTTAGTGCACACATCCTTAATCTTCACCTGGAGCAATCCATATTTCAAAAAAAGTTCCTTACCTGCTTCAATCAAATCATCACGATGTTTATTTCTCAATTGTTGATGCCAGTTTTCATTCACTTGTATACAATTGTCCTTTCTTCGAACGAAATGCGTTCAAGGTCAGTCCGAGAGAAGCGAGCAGCATAATTGCACCAAAAATATACGGGAAGTTTATGTTTTTGTCAAACAATAACCCTGCGATCAGCGGACCAATCACCGTTCCCAGACTTGAGAATGTGGTGTTCAGACCCGATACATAACCTTGCCGATCTCCTGCATTCTTGGATATTAACGTGCTGACCGAAGGCCGCAAAAACGAATTAAAGGCAAAGAATAACGCAGAAGCGAACAACAGATACACAAGGTTGACCTTAATTAACATTAACAATAAAGCTATAGGTGTGATTATTAAGGAGAGACGGATCAGCTTAACTTCACCGATTCTCTGTACGAACCAATCCAAAAGCCAGATTTGCACAACGATACCGATAATCGCACCCAAGGTAATAATGATGGAGATCGTCGCAGCGTTGAATCCGTATTTTTGCTCTGCAAAAAGAGCGAATACCGTCTCATAACTCATGAGGCCAAAGGTCATGACGAGCAACACAATCAAGTATTTGAAATAGGGGACTTTAAAAGAACTCCAGATCTTCTTGCCCAAGTGATCTCCTTTTTGAAGACGGATGGAGACAGTTCTTTTCTCGGGGGGAAGTGTCTCAGGCAATAGCAGCGTCATTAGTGCCGCAATCAATCCCAGACCCGCTGCGAAGAAATAGGGCATGCGAATGCCCATCTCGGCAATGAGACCGCCCAGACCAGGTCCGAGAACCATCCCCAAGTTCATAGCTGCGCCGAAATAGCCCATGCCTTTCGCACGTGTCTCTGGCGTTGTAATATCCGCGACATATGCGAGGTTTGCAGGAACCATTAAACCGAGACTGATTCCACCGATAAACCGTGCGACATAGAGGAATGGCAATGACGTCGACAGCGCAAATATGATATCTGAAATGACAGACAGAAACATTCCGGCCATGATCAACTTTTTGCGTCCAAATCGATCAGACAGTTGTCCTCCCAGAGGTGAAAAGAAGAATTGAGCGGCACCGAAGGCTGCAACTAAAAATCCTGCTGCTGTGCCTCCCGCATGAAAAAGCTTCAAATACTCCGGCAATATGGGGATGAGCATCCCTTGCCCCAATAAAGCGATAAACAGATTTAACATCAGAATGAACAGTGGAAAGCGAACTGATTTTGGTAATGTACTCATAGTACGTCATAATCCCCTTCATTTACATCGTGTTAACCTTTACGTCATGTAAACCATTTTAATGGGTTCCAAGGAGATCTGTAAATCTTTTTTTTAGTGAAGCAGTCTAATGAATGGAGTTATAATTGACTTCATATGGAGGTGGGAAAGGGTGAATTTAGAAGAATTGTTCACGGTACATGTAGATATCGAGAACACATTTGAATTACAGAATAGCGAAGAACATTCGGTGGTGATGATTACTTTTTCAGGCAGCGTAACCGGAAAGTACTTTGAAGGAATCGTGCTAGATGGAGGAGTGGATACTCAGATCATCGGGAAGAATGGGGACCCGCATACTCTATCGGCAAGATACATGCTCCAAGGAACCGACAACACAGGGCATTCCTGCAAAATTTATATCGAAAATAACGGAAATATTGATAAAAATCTCAAAACGGCATTATTTCGCACTTCCCCGAAAATGATTACGGACAGCAAAGCCTTATCCTTTTTGAACAGTGAGACACTTGTTGGAGAAGGTTATCCAACGGAGTCCGGAGTAGACATAAAAATATACAGAAAACTGCTGTAATGCTGGACAAACAGGGTTACACAAGCAACCTTCAAAGATCGAACGCCCCAGAGCAGAGATCAGTTTAATGAAGGGTTAAAGGAAAGCTTAGGAGATAACAAGGTAGACATACTGGTCTATTCGAAAGAAATGTTTTTGTAATTTTCTCTGAAGACTTCTACCAACGCTTAAACAGTTTAAACTGAAGGATGCGAAGGGGAAAAGTGAAGTGCAATAGCACGTTTACACCTAATGAATCAATAGCTCCATTGGGTGTATTTTTTGTTTTTCACCAAGTTGTCAGAAAGAGTTGATCCTTTCTTGAACGTTTAGGGTAGAACACGTGTCATGGATTGAATTAGCAAAAAATAAAGATATAATAATTTTGATTAATAGGCTTGATTAGTACTTTGAGTGCATCAATATCAGATTTTAATAGGCATCCAACTCTTGCTATAATCGGGAGACCAACAGGAGTAAACGCATTAAAGGTGTGGCAAGATATCGTCATACCTAACTTTGTGAAATTTTTCGCAACTCTGCATTGAGCTTGGCCGAAGCTGATATTGAATGTTTCAAAATTGAACAGAGTTTGAAGGGAGGCAGTATAACGAATGGCTATTGATACGGTGTTATGGAGCAGGCTGGTGACTGGTTTGACGCTCGGGTTCCACGTTATTTTTGCAACACTTGGTGTCGGTGTACCTTTGATGATCGCGATTGCAGAGTTCATCGGTATTCGGAAGAAAGATCACCATTACATACTTATGGCGAAGAGGTGGTCACGAGGGTTTGTCATTTCTGTCGCGGTTGGTGTCGTGACAGGCACAGCGATATCGCTGCAATTGGCCCTGGTATGGCCGAATTTTATGAAGCTGGCCGGGAATGTCATTGCACTGCCACTATTTATGGAAGTATTCGCATTCTTTTTTGAAGCCATCTTCCTGGGCATTTACCTGTATACGTGGGATCGGTTCAAAAATCCGTATATCCACTGGTTGCTGACCATTCCAATTGTCGCCGGGGCAGGCATGTCTGCTGTTTTTATTACTACAGTGAACGGATTCATGAACCAGCCTGAAGGCTTTGTCATGGAAGCAGGCCAATTCATGGCAGTGAATCCCGTGCAAGCGATGCTGAATACGGCGACCTTCTCCAAAGTATTCCATGTCTTAAGCTCGGCTTATCTGACAGGAGCTGCTCTGTTAGCAGGAATAGCAGCCTTTGCGATGCTGAGAAAAGGGGTGTCGGCCTACCACAAGAAGGGCCTGAACCTTATGATGGCGGTTGTTCTGGTATTCAGTTTATTAAATTCCTTAGCTGGAGATGTATCTGCCAAGTTTTTGGCTGAGCACCAGCCAGAGAAACTCGCAGCTGCCGAGTGGCATTTCGAGACAGAAAGCGGCGCGGATTTGATTTTATTGGGATGGCTGAATGCTGAACATGAAATCATAGGCGCACTTCATTTGCCGAAGGTGCTCAGCTTCCTTGCCTTTGGAGACTTTAACGCCGAGGTAACCGGGCTGAACGAATTTCCACCAGATGAGCATCCGCCCTTACTTGTGCATTATTTGTTTGATCTAATGGCTGGAATTGGATTCGCTCTGCTTGCTATATCAAGTCTGTACTTCCTGTTTGTGTTTTGGAAGAAACGTAATCAGTTTAACAAGTGGATGCTTCGTATGGTTGCACTCAGTGCACCGCTCGCTTTTCTGGCCGTTGAGATGGGCTGGTTCTATGCAGAGATCGGGCGGCAGCCATGGATCATCCGAGGTTATATGCGAGTGGAAGAGGCCGCTACTTCTTCACCGAGTGTAAGAATTTTATTTTTCGTCTTCTTGCTTCTATACATCGTGCTCGGCGTCATCTGTGTTCTCGTATTGAGACGTTTGTTCAATAACAATCCTGCTGACCTTGAGATGGAGAAATAGTTGAAAGAGAAGCATGATCAATCAGCCAAGAAAGGGGATCAGGCCTGATGAGTTATGAATTGATTGGTATATCTGTACTCTGGCTGTTCTTGTACGGCTATCTTATTGTAGCTTCCATTGATTTTGGAGCAGGTTTCTTCGCCTTTTATGCACGCCTGACGAAGCAGGATCACCTGATTAATCGTCTAATCTCCCGGTATCTATCACCGGTTTGGGAGATCACCAATGTATTTTTTGTCTTTTTCTATATTGGCATCGTCGGGTTTTTCCCGGATACCGCTTACTATTATGGCTCTGCGCTGCTTGTACCGGGAAGTATTGCCGTCATTTTACTTGCTATTCGTGGTTCATTCTACGCCTTTGAGAACTATGGTTCCAAAAATAACATCGTATATCTGTTTTTATACGGAGCTACCGGGTTGCTTATTCCAGCGTCGTTGTCTGTGGCACTGACATTGTCTGAAGGTGGCTTTATTTTGAAGCAGGGAGATACCGTTTCCCTGGATTACTGGGCGTTATTTACCAATCCGTTATCGTGGAGCATCGTTGGACTGGCCATCGTATCCGTATTGTTCATTAGCGGGTCATTTCTAACATTTTACGCTTCTCGGGCAGAGGATCATTCGGCATTGAAGCTCATGCGGAACTATGCTTTGTTCTGGAGCACACCGACCATTATTCTCGCGCTGACTGCATTTATATATTTGGGTCAACACAATGAGCGTCATTTTCAAAACATGATGGATTTATGGTGGCTGCTGGCTCTTTCCGTTGCGTTTTTCATGATCGCCATGTGGCTGTTATATAACGGACGCCGTTACGGTTTAGCTTTTATATGCATCATGCTGCAATTTTTCACAGCCTTTTTCGCTTACGGGATTGGGCAATATCCTTACATTCTTGATCCATACATCACGATTCAGAGCAGCGCCACCTCACCTGCAATGGGCTTCGCACTCGTCGTTGTGTTTATCGGTGGTCTGTGCCTGTTAATTCCTTCTCTTATTCTGGTCTTCAAACTTTTCCTGTTTGATGCGGATTATGTGAAAGGGAAAAAATAAAGGAGGAGCGTTCTGTGAAAAGGAAAGCTAAATCCAATCTGATCTCTCAGCAAATGTCTTTACAACGAAAAAACAGGCTTTTCCTTGCGATGATTTCGCTGGCCCTTGGTGTAGCTATTGTAAGCCAGGCCACATTGGTGGCTGAAGCAGTCCAGCGAATCTTTGTAGAGAAAGCTTCCTTTTCATCCGTGTTTCTGTTACTGGGCCTATTGCTGGCTGTCATGGCTGTACGTGCACTGTTGTCGTATGGTAACGGGAAAGTGGGCTTGCATATGGCCGCCCGGGCCAAGACGAATATGCGAGCATCTGTGTTGCAGAACCTAACCCGCGCTTCCATGCCTTCAACCCTGAGTGGACAGACGGGAGGAAAGGTCAGCATTGCTCTCGATGCTGTAGATGAGGCTGACAGTTATTTCAGTCAATATATGCCTCGAATGATGGAAGCCGCGATGATCCCGATACTGATACTGGTTGTTACGTTTACGCAGCACGCCAACACAGGATACATTATGCTGTTTACGGCACCGTTTATCCCACTGTTCATGATTTTGGTGGGACTCCAGACGAAGAACAAATCAGAAGAAAAATATGCTCAACTGGCCGAGTTTTCCGGTACATTCTTGGATTCACTTCAAGGGCTGGTTACGTTAAAAATATTCGGATGGTCTAAACGTCAGCAACAGGAGATTGAACGCAGTAGCCTGGGTTATCGTGATGCCACGATGGGCATTTTGAAGATTGCATTTACAAATACGTTTATGCTGGAATCGATCGTGATGTTAAGTATCGGTATTGTTGCGCTCGAACTTGCCATCCAGTTACTTGTTTTCAAATCGATGACCTTCCACACGGCCTTTCTCGTGTTGTTGCTTGTTCCCGAGTTCTACAGTCTGTTGAAGAATACGGGAACGGCTTTTCACAGCGGTCGTACCAGTATGGGGGCGATTCGCAAGGTGGAACAGATGCTTGCGGACACAAGTGTCACAAGCATTCCAGCCGAACATGAGAAGGCTGACAAGGCTACACATACCCGTGATACTAATGATCTGAAGGTGCAGCAGGATGGGGTACATGCCCCTCGTACGGAGTTGATTCCAATGCCACCAACCATTGAACTGGATCATGTCCGGTTCCAGTACGCACCTGATTCCTTTGGACTTGAGACAGGACAGATCTCGCTTGGACCGGGAGAACAGATCGCTATTGTAGGCAAAAGTGGTTCAGGTAAAACAACGCTGCTTCATCTCATTGCCGGTTTGCTGAAACCTGATTCGGGAGCGGTTCTGGTTAATGGAAGCCAGCTTTCGCCATACGAGGAGGCTGCATGGTTCGAGCGTGTTAGCTACATTACACAGCATCCATATATTTTTGCAGGTACATTTGCCGAAAATATTGCAATTGGCGCGGGTCGGAATGTCTCCAGAGCTGAAATTGAACAGGCGGCAGAGGAAGCAGGACTTGCTGGCGTTGTCGCTCAATTGCAGCAGGGATTAGACACGTTTGTTGGTGAAGGTGGCAGGGGGCTATCTGGTGGGGAAAAGCAAAGACTTGCTTTGGCACGTGCTTTTCTGAAGCGACCAGCTGTCATTTTGTTCGACGAACCCACCGTTGGACTGGATCTGCACACCGAGCGGGTACTGCAACGATCCATTGCAGCATTGGGCAAAACGGCGACGATGATTACGGTCGCTCACCGATTATACACAATTCAACATGCGGACAACATTTTGTTCATGGAGGATGGGGTATTGGTGGATTCGGGAGATCATGAAGCGCTTCTGGCGCGCCTGCCTCAGTATGCGGAGATGGTGGATGTTCAACGGAAAGGAGGAATAGCATGAATGAGCTGACGATTCTGTCAAAGGCGATGATTCAAGAGCGCAAAGATATTTTGCTTTCGATATTGGGCGGATTTATCGCCGGCATAGCAGGTGTAGCTCTCTTTTCCGCGAGTGGGTACATGATATCGCAAACGGTATTTGCACCACCGCTGTACACCTTAATTGTACTCACTTCCATGGTCAAACTGCTGGGTTTCCTTCGAGCGGCGAGCCGTTACGGAGAACGATTGTATTCCCACAGGGCAACGTTCTCCATGTTGAGCCGCTTGCGGACATCCTTTTTTGCCAAACTGATTCCGGTAACGCCGGGTATCTTGAACAAAAACCGAAGCGGGGATCTGCTTGCGCGGATCGTGGGTGATGTGGAAAGCTTACAAAATTACTTTTTGCGCGTCGCATACCCACCGATCATTGTCGTTATGGTGTTTTTGGCTACCATGCTGTTCACGTCGGCCTTTTCGATCTGGATTGCGTGCTTGCTAGTATTAGGCATGCTGATCACGGCATTTGGTGTACCTGGAATTGTCTTGCTCGGCCAGCGAAAAATACATGGACGTGTTCGTCAGCAACGGGCTATGCTGTCCACGGAAGTAACTGAAGTGTTGTATGGTTTCAGGGATTTGAAAGTATACGGTCAATTGGAACAGCGCGAGCAGCAGCTTCAGCAGGCTTCAGCTGCATTGGCAACGGAACAGAAGCAAGCCGCTTCGCACTTGCTGCGCGGGCAATCCATGCACGTTTTTGTGACGTATCTCGTTACATGGGGTGTGCTGGCACTGAGCGCCTTTTTAATTGTGAATGGAGCGTTTGCCGGTGTATTCCTCGCCATGCTAATCCTGGCCACGCAGACCGTGTTCGAAGAAGCTGCGGCAATGGCTACGTTGCCTTTTTATAAACAGGATAGCGAACATGCAGCTAAGCGACTGACGGAAACGGTCCCGACCTCCAATGTACAATCTGTGCAGCCAAGTGGTGAAATGTCTACCGATCAGGCGGTTTCGATTGAACTATCCGGTGTTAGCTTTCAATATGAAGGGGAATGGAGACCCGCGCTGAGGGAATTATCCCTGCAACTTGCAGCAGGCACCAAAACAGCAATAGTGGGGCCAAGCGGTTCAGGGAAGTCAACGATAATCGATTTGCTACTCAAGTTGCGTGTACCAACGTCTGGTGATATACGCTTAAACGATGTTCCGGTGAAGGAACTACATGAAGAAAGTATCTGGCAAAACGCGAATGTGGTGTTACAACAAAGTCATTTCTTCCGGGGAACCATCCGAGATAATCTGCTGCTGAACGGAGAAGATCATTCGGAGGAACAATTGTCGGCTGTGCTGGATAAAGTACAACTGCCCAATAAATCATTGACTGATATGGTATATGAAAAAGGGGAGAACCTGTCGGATGGCGAGAAGCAGCGGCTGGCTCTCGCACGGGCCATGCTGCGCAAAGGACGGTTATGGCTTCTGGACGAACCGACTTCTTCGCTGGATTACGTCACAGAGAAACATGTGCTCCAGCATCTTCTTGCACAAGCGGCCGAAGATACACTTCTCCTGATCTGTCACCGGCTTACGGGATTGGAAGAGATGGACCGGATTGTTGTCATGGACCAAGGAAAGATCGTGGAATCGGGCTCCTTCTCCGAGCTGATGGAGCAAAAAGGCTATTTTTATGAAATGAAGCAAATAGAAAAACAAATGATTGGAGACATCGGGGTGTAAAAACGAATATCAGCCCTACTCAAAGTGTCGATAGTGCTTCTTAAAAGACTAAAGAACATCACTGATGTTATCGTCAGTAAGTCGTTCTTTAGTCTTTTTGTCGATCTATCGAGAATAATCGTTAAGTGAGCAACCATTCACGCGTATGAACTCAAATGATGTATAATGACGCAGGAACTCTATGATCAAAATGAAATAAATACAAATTCAAAATAGCATGAGCTGAGGTGTACGATGAATCGGTTATTACTCGTAGAAGATGATGAAAATCTGGTGTTCGGTATTCAATATACATTGTCAAGTGAAGGATATGAGGTTGTCGTGGCGGGTAGCTTGGAAGAAGCCAGGCAGGCACTGCAGGCAAAGTCGATCGATCTGATTTTGTTGGATGTCAATTTACCTGATGGATCAGGATATCAACTGTGCAGTGAGATTCGGGTAACTTCGCAAGTGCCCATTATCTTTTTGACGGCTTTGGATGAGGAAGCGAACGTGGTCGTAGGACTTGAGCTGGGAGCTGATGACTATGTAACCAAGCCTGTCCGAACCAAAGAACTTATTTCACGAATTAAAGCCGTATTGCGACGTAACAACAGGGGAAAACAAGAAGTAAGCCTATGGATATCCGACATCATCCAGGTGCGCATATTAGAAGGAACTGTACTCAAAAACAATAGGGAAATTACACTGACGGCGCTTGAATATCGACTACTATTGATGTTAATCTCTCACCCCAAGCAGATATGCAGCAGAAGTTCAATACTGAATCATCTCTGGGATCTCTCGGGCGACTTCATTGATGATAATACGCTCTCTGTTCATATCCGCAGGTTAAGAGAGAAAGTCGAAGATGTTCCCGCAGCACCACAATATATCGTAACCGTTCGGGGGATCGGATATAAATGGAACGTGGAAGTTATAGGGAAATGAACATGATCGAAGTCCTCCGAAATCCAGAGTGGAAATCCATCGCCTTTAAAGTACTTGCCCTGCAAGTTCTTTTGTCGTTTATGATGTTTTTTTACATGCAGCATCAAGTCGATAGCATCAATACAACCATCGTGAATCAAAATAGCGCACTAATCGGACATTTGTTGATGAAAGATCCCCAGTTGGAGAATGAGGTAATTCACTTTGTTACCCAAGGAGCCCAGACCAATGAACTCGCTGAGGGGCAACGTATCCTTGCCCAATACGGTTATCAGGCGGGTATGCCTGTAGAAGATCAGCCGGCTCTTTCAGGACGAGCATTACCCTTGAAAACAGCGACTCAAGTATTGTTGTTCCTGATCCCAATCTTGATATTGCTTCTGTGGGAGTATCGTAAATTTTTCGTAAAAATCAGAACTATTTCTCATGCAGCAGAGCAGGTTGTTGAACAGCAATTCGATAAAAAGCTGCCCGAGACGGAGGATGGAGACTTCGGGTCGCTTGGCCGGAGTTTCAATGCGATGGCTGAAAGACTCACCAACAGCCTGGAGCAACTCGAACAGGAAAAAACCTTTCTGCGCAATTTGTTATCCGACATTTCCCACCAGCTCAAGACACCTCTGGCTTCTCTGATTGTGTTCAATGAAAATCTGCTCAATGAACCCGGGATGAAGGAAAAAATGAGAATGATGTTTCTGGAACGAAGTCGGCAACAGCTTGATCGAATGGAATGGCTCATCATCAGCCTGCTAAAGCTGGCACGGGTCGAAGCGGGAGCTATCGGATTTCGAAAAGAAAGGATCGAGGTAAGGGAGATAGTGGAGAGCGCTGTCTATTCACTCCGGACGGTAGCAGACCAGAAGCGGCAAAACATTACCATCCTCGGAAGTGAGAATGCGTATGTGCAAGGAGATGAAGAGTGGCTTAAGGAAGCTGTCATGAATTTGATAAAAAATGCCCTGGAACACACGCCACCAGAGGGTGAGGTTCAAATCCGTTTGGAAGAAAACGCATTGTTTGATACGATCGTTATCCAAGACAACGGCGAAGGTATTCATCCCGATGATATGCCTCACATTTTCAAGCGATTCTATAAAGGCAAGAATCATAATAAGCCCAACAGTATAGGCATTGGTCTTGCTTTGACCAAATCGATCATTGAGGAACAACACGGGATCATTACGGTGGAGAGCGTGCCTCGAGAAGGGACGACATTCAGAATTTCGTTTTTCAAAAAAGAGTGGACTTAAGAAGAAGCTTACGAAAATGTAAGCTTCTTCTTCACTTCAACGTAAGCTTCCACACCTATACTAACAATCAAGCAATGTTAATCATACAACTGGAGGTACAACAAGGTGGAAATTTTGAAGACCGATCATTTATGTAAAATATACGGAAGTGCTGACGCTAGGGTGGAAGCGTTGAAAGATGTTAATCTGTCCGTCAATCAAGGAGAATTCGTTGCAATCGTGGGTGCCAGTGGATCTGGTAAAAGCTCATTGCTGCATCTGCTCGGAGGAGTGGATCAACCGACAAGTGGTCAAGTCATCATTGATGGTATGGACCTGTATTCTCAAAGTGAAAATGAACTCGCTGTGTTCAGAAGACGCAAAATCGGTTTTATTTTTCAATCGTACAATCTGATCCCGGTGCTAACTGCGGAAGAAAACATTAAATTGCCGATGCTGCTTGAGAATAAACATGTGGACGAGGGTTATCTCGAGGAATTATTAAGCGTGTTGGGACTCAGCGATCGAAGGCAGCACCTTCCGTCCCAATTATCAGGCGGGCAACAGCAGCGAACTGCAATTGGACGCGCATTGATCAATAAACCATCGATTATTTTGGCGGATGAACCAACAGGCAATCTGGACAGCAAGAACAGTAAAGAAATCGTGGATCTGCTTACCTACTCCGTCAGAAAGTATAATCAAACCTTGATTATGATCACGCATGATCTGAATGTAGCCCAGCGAGCGGACCGTGTTGTAAATATAAAAGATGGCACACTCTTGCAGCAAACAGGGGTGAGAGATCGTGAATAAGTATACTAGTCTTACCCCAAAATATCTGCTGGGGCAGAAAAAGAGATCAATACTAACGATCGTCGGCATTATTTTGTCTGTGACACTACTTACTGCCATTGGAACCATTGGCCTCAGCTTCAGAGACAAGGTGGTTCGGCAAACTGTTCAAGAGTACGGAGATTACCATGTTTCTTTTAACGGATTACCCGGAGAAGCCGTCTCCAAAGTTGTCAATAACGCATCCGTAGAAAGTGCTGGAATCATTAGTAGGCAAGGATATTCGGTCATCAGCAAAACGAGTGTGAAAGAAAAGCATGAAAATCCATTTGCTGCACCTTATCGATATTTGAATCTCAAAGGATATGATGCCGATGCGATGAACAAGCTCCAGGTTCATTTGGATTCGGGCCGACTGCCCAAGAATCCAAATGAAATTATTCTTTCGACCTGGAGTCTGGATCGTTTTGCGACCAAACCGAAACTTGGTGATTCACTTACCCTAAGTCTTGGCGAGCGTACTGTCGCATCAACCGGGGAGATCAAACCCATCAATGGCCTAGGTGATTTTGGCTGGGATCTGGATGAAGACTTTCGTCCCCAAAAGGAGAGAGAATATACCGTTGTGGGATTTATGAAGCCAGGTGCTAACGCTTCGTGGTCTTCCAGCTTCATATTACCAGCCATCACGTATGAAGATAATATAAAAATCGATGCGGACAAAAATTATTTTATCTATGTCAAAATGAAATCGATGAATCAGATTCAGGCGAAGACGGAAGCGATGATATCTTCATTGAAGCTAGACCAAGTGGATCAAGGCTCTGCCATAGCCTTGGATAAGGATATTCAATATAAAAATATTCGAGTCGAATATAATAATGAACTGCTTAAGTTGTATGGCAAAAGCACCTATGAAGGTGTAAACCATAGTTTGTTATATGCATTCGCAGCAATCATCATTATTATAATGGGTTGTACGAGTGCGGTGATATATAATACGTTTCATATCTCTGTCTTGGAGCGGACCTCCCAATTCGGAATGCTGCGGTGCATTGGGGCTACCCCAACACAAATACGTAAATTAGTTCTCAAAGAGGCGACAATACTCAGTCTGATTGCCATTCCTGTTGGATTATTGACGGGAACTGTCTTTATGAAGCTTCTGTTTTACAACATCAGCTTTTTGGCGTTGGGATTTCTGAATGATATGCAAATGGTCATCTCTCTGCCAATCCTGATCATAGCTGGTGTATTAGGATTATTGACTGTTTATCTATCAGCTATCGGACCTGCGAGATTGGCAGCGAAGGTATCCCCACTTGAGGCGGTGCATAGCTCGGGAAGCACGAAGGTGGAGATCGTAACATCTGTCCGGAGATCAAAACTGCTGGGAAAAATGATGGGTATCGAAGGACAGTTTGCTAGTCGAAACATCAGGCGGAACAAAAAGCGCTTCCGCATCACTGCCTTTTCCATAGTAGTCAGCATGATTCTATTTATTGTCTTTAGCGGACTAGCTGGTTTGCTGGGGCAGACATCGCAATCAGGAATTGATTATTCCTACTCGGTTATCTATGAAGGACCTTCCAAACGGATCGATGATTCCGTTTATTCTGACATTATGAAGCTTGATGCAGTAGAACATGCCTATCCGTTTTACAATAATCAAGTGATGGCTATCTTTCCGAAAGAAAAAGTTAATCCCAAGTACTATGAACTCCGACCCGGAATGTACTCTGTTGAAGAAGGAGAGGGGTATCGCACAGACAACAATTACCTCGAATCCTACGGAGATAACGGACTCGATGCTCTGAAATCCAAACTAACGGCTGGTACGATCGACAAAGAGAAGATAAACCGGGAAAATGGCGTTATCATCAATCAGAAATTAAGAATGACAACAGAGGAAGGCAGACAGATCATTATCGATCAAACCCAATTCAAGGTTGGGGATCACATCAAAGTACGTGCCTTGGACTCGGACGGGAAGGGTCAAGGATACACAACACTGACAGTAACTGGAATTATTGATCAAGGCTTGTTGTCGAGCAGCCATAATGAGAGTGCTGTTATTGAATTCATCACGACGCCTGAAGTCGTAGAGAAGGTTACAGGTAACGATACGTACTCCAGAATCTTTATTCTTGCCAAAACCGATAATTCCAACAAACCGATCACGGACTATCTCAAATCCCTGACCCAAAAAGATGCCGGTTACAGCTACACAGATAAGGTGCAGCAACTTGCCCAAGCCAAAAACGATGCGACAACCGCCAAGATCTTTTTATATGGATTTATTGGTGTCATTGTCCTGATTGCGTTCCTAAATATACTGAACACCGTCAGCACCAATCTCATTCTACGAACCAAAGAATTTGCGGTGCTCAATGCTATCGGCATGACACACCGTAATGTAGGGAAAATGATCTTGTTGGAAGGCGTTTTATACGGCCTGTACGCTGCGCTATACGGTAGTATACTCGGAACAGCACTGAGCTATGGTATACATCATCTCTTCAAAGGTGCTGTCGATGTAGCTTGGACGATCCCATGGGGGGGCATTGTTCTCGCTTGTGCAGGTGCCATAGCAACAACGCTCGTTGCCACAGCCTGGCCGATGTACCGATTGAATCAAACAAGTATCGTGGAGGCATTGAGAAAGGAAACCTAGAGAAATATAAAACAGATTATTGCTTGAAAAGTCGCATAAATTGCGGCTTTTTTTGATTTAGAGAATCAAAAAAAATAAAGGGGGTTGACTTTCCCTTTGGTTGAGGGGGGTACTTGACATGCGTGTGGTATGATCAAAAAGTTGAAAGTTCTCCTCAACAGATTTGGAGAGAGAATGAGATAAGTATGCAAGAGGAGGATTACATATGCACGTAACACAATGCGCTGCCTGTTATCGCGGTTCTGGTCAACGTTCTTTCTAATAGAGGTTTCAGCACTGCGTCGATTCTGCCATGCAGTGAAAACTAGAAAGACACAGAGGAGTGAAGGTTTTGCAAACAGGTACTATTTCAGAAGAGCAAAAGATTCCAAATGTTAAGGTGTTACCCATTATGTTTGCATTAATGCTTGCGGGTATCATTGGTACGTTTAATGAAACGGCAATTAATATTGCGATTAGCGATTTAATTAATCAGTTCGCGATCACGGAATCCACAGTCCAATGGTTAACGAGTGGTTATTTACTCACACTGGGAATTTTAGTTCCCCTTTCAGGATTGTTAATTCAGTGGTTTACAACGCGGCAACTGTTCCTGACATCAGTCATCATTTCCATCGTAGGATCAGCTATTGGAGCAATGGCAGGAAGTTTCGAAATATTGCTCTTCGGTAGAATACTTCAAGCGGCTGGAGCAGCCTTGCTCTTCCCATTGATGTTTAATACTGCACTCATTATATTCCCGGCTGAGAAACGCGGAAAAGCGATGGGGCTGGTTACTCTTGTGTTCACAGCGGGACCAGCTCTAGGTCCAACCATCTCAGGTCTATTGATTGATAATTTGAGCTGGCACTGGATATTCTGGGTATCGTTAATGACGCTGGTGATTGCTTTGGTAGTAGGCGTTACATTTATAAAAAATGTAGCACCCATAACTAAACCACGTATTGATATTTACTCTTTGGTTTTATCAACCATTGGTTTTGGAGGATTGGTTTACGGTATTAGTACTGCTGGAGAGGGAGATCATGGCTGGGGTAACCCTGTGGTCGTTGTATCTCTGATTGCAGGTGTTGTCGCATTGATCCTATTTGTGATTCGTCAACTGAATATGAAAGAACCTCTAATGAACTTAAGAACACTTAAAAACCCGATGTTTGCTATCGGTACGGTGCTAGTATTCATTTGTATGAGTGTAGATCTTGCAGCAATGTTTATTCTCCCTATGTTTTTGATTCGTGTTCTTGAATTAAGTGCTTTGACAGCTGGATTGACTCTTCTTCCAGGAAGTATTATCTCTGCTGTGCTTTCTCCCGTTGTAGGGTCACTCTTTGACAAATTCGGACCTAAGTTTTTGGTTGTTCCTGGTCTAATTCTGACTGCGGTCACTCTATGGTTCTATTCTGATATTACGGTTGCATCGTCAATCGCTTTGATTGTTGTATTGCATACCTGTCTGATGGTTGGAATTATTATGGTGTGGATGCCTGCTCAGACGAATGGTCTGAATCAGCTACCTGCAGAGATGTACCCGGATGGTACGGCAATTATGAACACGCTGCAGCAAATTGCAGGAGCGATTGGTATTGCTATGGCGGTTAGTGTCATGACAAGCGGGGTAGGCGAGTTCATGAGCAATGTTGCTGATCCTTCAAACCCGGCTAACGCAACATTGGCTTTGACGGCTGGTATGCAGAACGCATTATTCTTCACGATGTTTGTAGCTCTTGCTGGCCTTGTTCTTGGAGTGTTTGTTAGACGAGTGAAAGTCCAACAGTGGTCTGGAGACTCCGATTGGTCATAATGCTTCTCAAGAAGAAAATGAGGTGTCCTATGCATATGTCTGAAGCCGATCTCATGGAACTCCTAACATCGAACCCCCATGTGAAAATTCGAGAACAAGATCGTAGGTTGTTAAAACCTCGGAACCCTTTACCTACTAAATGCCCTACATTTGATAGTCAAGCGGAGGAACGCTTCTATAATAAGCGGATTGTGCCTTTAATTATTGCGGGTTACCTTCATAAGCTAGAGCTTCATAAAACTTTTGAGATCATGGAAGCTGTGGAACACTGTGGCAAGAAGTACAGAAAACGTGTCTATACCCCTGACTTCTATATGGAACTCAAAGATGGTTCTGTTGAAATCGTCGAGGTTAAAGGACGGATGATCAAAAAAATGCAACGAGATTATCCTCTTCGTCGTCAGCTTTTTATTTTAAAGTACTGTCTTCCGAATAACTGGAAGTTTATTGAGGTACATGATGATGAGATATAGCGCGAGCATGTATAAGCCCATAAGAGGAGAGTGTTTGGAATGTCAAACCTAAGCACAGTCATTTCACTTACCGAGGAAGAGCAACAACTTCTCCAGCATGCTACAGAATTAGTTCCATTTTTAAAGGAATACGGTACGAAAATTGATAAAGACATGCATATACCGGAAGAAGTTATCGACAAGCTTTCAAGTGCAGGACTCTTTAAACTTAGAACACCGAAGAAATATGGTGGCTTTGAAGTTAGCATACGAGCAATGATTGAAATGGTCTCTGAAGTGGCGAAAGGTAATGGTTCCGTGGGCTGGGTGATTCAAAATATAAACGGAAATAACTATAGTGCATCAAAGCTACTACCCTCAAATGTGGTAAGTAAAATCTTCAATCAAGTTAACGAAGTGAGATTTTGCTCGGTACTTCAAGCCATCAAAACAGAGGTGAGGAAAGTAGAGGGAGGTTATCTGGTTGAGTATGGTCGTTGGGCCTTTGGTTCAGGGTCTAAACATGCAACACATGCATTGTTAAATTTAAAGGATGCGAGTGGAATGCAGCAAGATCCCAAAATGCAGCTCGCTGTTGTTCCAATGGATGAAATTAAAATTATTGATGATTGGCACACGATGAGCCTAAAAGGGTCGGCAAGTAACAGTTTGGAAATGAATGATGTTTTTATTTCCGATGAGTTTGTCGCTTATGAAGATGTAGAGCAAGTTGATGAAAGCATGCTGCAGCATCTTAAAGGCGAAGACCGATTCAAACCTTATCTATTTTTGATAACCAGTCTCACGACAGGAATTAGCACAATTCTGGGACTTGCAAGAGGAGCGTTGGAACACTTTGTTGAAAAGGCACCCCATAAGGGAATAGCCATGACAATCCACAAATCCCAGGCAGAAATTGGACATATCCAGTACAAGGTAGGACTGGCAGCCATGAAGATCGAATCTGCTCATCTTCATATCCATCGATCCGTTGAAATTCTAGAGACTTATGAAAAGAACTGTGAGCTCCTGGACCAACAAAACTTCGTGCGGGTTCAAACGGATATTGGATATGCGGCAATGTTATGTTGGGAAGCCGTTGAAATGTTAGTGGTCGAAAGCGGCGGAAGTGTAATACTGGATTCGAACCGACTATCCCAAATATTCCGCGATATTCGTGGTGGGGCTAATCATGCGTTTACCACAGCTTCTACTTGCATGGAACTGTACGGAAGAGTGCTTCTAGGGCTGGAACCACAGCATATTGTAACGCTAAGCAGTACACATGTAATCAAAGATACTATTAAACAGGTGCAAGTATAAAGAACTGACAATGTTACGTTACCAGGAGCCACTGATCTGAATAAACCAGATCAGTGGCTCTATATCGTTAGACAACAAGCCATTTACCTTTACATAGCAGCAGATGATTCAGACGCGTTATTTTTCTTGGCAAGCGGCTTTTTCCTGAGTGTCCGATCATACAGATATGGTTTTCCGTGATATTCTCGTGCATGCTTTTGTTTCTGCTTTTTATGTATATCAACCTTGATCTCCAGATTGGCAACGTTACTCTGGAATTCAGAAGCAATTCGTTTGCACCATTTCAATCCACTTTCTTCAGATGCACTGAAATGAACGCGTAACAGATATCCATTCACCGTTAATTCAAACTTGTATAAATTCATGGTATGTATCCTTTCCAGGCGGCATTTTATGCTACACAAAATACGATAATCTGATTATAACAGGAACATACGTTCTGTAAAAGTGATATTTATGAGACCTGCAATTCAAGAAGGTTCGCTAGACATCTTTGCAATGGTTCGTTTAATGGTAAAATATCTAAAATGGTTCATGTTGGGGGATGCGCATGTATAAACTGATGATCGTAGATGATGAATTACTCATGCGGGTTGGAATTCGTTCCATGCTGAATTGGGAAGAGTACAATTTCTATGTTGTTGGTGAAGCGGGAAATGGTAAAGAGGCATTGAGTCTTGCGCTTGAAGTGATGCCTGATCTAATTATTACAGATATCAAGATGCCGATTATGGATGGTCTACAACTCATACAGGAGGCCTCGTGCGTACTGAAAACATGTAAGTATGTCATCCTAAGTAATTTTGACGAATTTCATTATGTGAAAGAGGCACTGAAACTTGGCGCTTCAGACTACTTGATTAAAAGCGAGATTACAGAAACCGCACTTATCGAGCTCCTGAGCACCGTGGGACAGAAACTGCAAAGCGAACATATTCGCCCGACCAACACACCCTCTATGGCACAGGATTATTCCAAGACCCTAAGACATCTAAAGGATAGCTTCTTCCAAGATATTGTAAGCGGATTCATTGGTGAGAAGGATATCGTTGCCAAAGCGGAGGAACTGCATTTCCGTATACGATCAGACCAGTTGGTCGTCATCAAGTTCATCGTGAACTATTACGAGGATGCGAAGCGGAAATATGTAGAGAAGGGGGAAAAGCTGCTCCGATTTTCGATTCTTAATATTATGGAAGAAATTATTCCTTCGAAATGGGAGAAAGAGATCTTTGTTGAAAGTTCTTCTGAATACTGGGTTATCGTCAATGTACTTCCTGAGAGCCAATCTGTACACGCCGACTTGAACAAACTGTGTAACAAATTGCTCTCTTCCATCAAGGATTTTATGAATCTATCGCTCACGGCTGGTGTGAGTACAATCGTTCCCAATTTCTCTTACATTAGAAAGGCTTGCCAAGAGGCAGAAATGGCTCTGCAACAAGGTTTTTTCAAAGGCAGTAACCAGGTATTGTATTACGAGGACATGATTCAATCCCCAGATCGAAATGAAGTTAAGGGCGTTCTGAGTCCACAACAAGAACGAGATTTTATGAAGTTGTGGGTAAGCAAAGACAACCAAAAGGCGGAGGAGTTCCTTGAAGGAATTCGCTCGGATCTGGAAGCCAAGCGGGCGGATGAGAATAGCATTCGTAAGCAATATATCATGGTAATGGAAACGATACACTCCCATCTGTCACGAGCTGCGGAAAGAGGTACGCCTTCTTTTACAAAGAAATCGCCCTATGAAACCGTTCTGAAGGGTGAGTATTGGGAGGACATCCATCAGGATATGCTTGCTCATATTGCGCATTACTTCCAAACCGATTCCGAAATGAACCAGGAAAGTACCTACGCCGACCTCGCCATCGAGTTGATCGACAAGTATTATGCGGAAGATATTTCACTGCAAAGTATCGCTAGCCAAATCAGTGTCAACCCATCGTATCTAAGCCGATTGTTTAAACAGGAAAAAGGAGAGAACTTTATTACGTACTTGACTCGTGTTCGGATTGAGCATGCGAAGTCTTATCTATTGAGCAAAGGACTGAGAGTGTATGAAATTGCAGAAAAGGTGGGCTACCATAATTACACATACTTCAGTAAGATTTTCAAAAAATCGGTAGGCGTCACTCCGGAGGAATATCGAGAACTACAGCAGGCATGAATGTAATCGGTGAACAGAGGTGCAGCATATGAAGCTTGTCCAGCCATTCCAAATCAAGCACAAAATTATGGTCATCTGTATGACGGTGATTATCCTTCCGGTATTTGTAATGACAATCAATTCGTACTACTCTTCAGAGCGGTTATTGGCACAGAACTATACAACGTTGTTAAGCGATCTGGCCAAGCAGACGAATATTCGTATTGACGAATTCTTGAAGGAGATTGAGAAAATCACGCTGTTAGCCAGCAATGGCCTTAGCAACAATCTATCTGCGACCCATGAAGGAAGTTTTCCGATCCAGGATTTCCTGCGAGAGGGTAACGAAAAAAATGAGATTGCCGCATACAATATATTGATGAATTATATCATGATGAAAGACCGCGTATTTTCCATCTACCTCTACAATATGAACGGGGGACAGGATCTGTTCGTCAGCCCACACCAGCCCATTGACCCAGACTTCAAAGTGGCGAACGAATTGTGGTTCAAAAAGTTCATGCACGAAAATGATCGAACCATTACGCTCACAACGCGAATTGATGAGCAATTGGAGAATAAAATATTGGCGGTGTCACATGCACGCAAAATTCATGATGTGGCTAGCGGGGAACTGATTGGCGTGATCGTGGTCAGTATTGATATCAAATTCATCGAAATTGTCAATCGCAACTTACAGGAAGGGCTCCGCTCCAGATTCATGATTATCGATGAAAATGACAAGATTGTATATAACGTGAACGACCGATTAATTGGTACACTGTTCCGGGACAACGTTCGTCCACCCGAATCATTGAATGTCGTGGTGACCAGCCCGCTTAGTCAGCAAAAATGGACAACGTATTTATATATGCCACTGGTTGAGTTGACTGCCGATGGCAAAATATTGGGCCGTAATCTCGTGACGCTGGCCATTGTCATGGTTCTTTTTGCTGCCGTCATATCCATATTTCTATCTCATGTCATCACAACTCCCATTAAGAAACTGCTCCGGAATATCGCTCTGGTCGAGAAAGGTCAGTTCGAACAAGTTGAACATATCCGCTCAAGAGACGAGATTGGACACTTATCCAACCGGTTCAACAGGATGTCGCATGAATTGAAGCGAATGGTCGAACGGATGCAGCAGGAAGAAATAGAGAAAGCCAAAGCCGAGATGCGTGCGCTCCATGACCAGATCAAACCTCATTTTCTGTATAACACCCTTGGGTCGGTGAAATGGATCGCCTCGATGCAGCAGGCTGATAAAATCGTGGAAATGACCGATGCACTAATCTCGATGCTCCGCTATGCAACAAAATCCGATGGAACCCTCGTAACCATTCGTGAAGAACTCGATAATATAGCGAATTACGTAACGATTCAGAATGTCAGATACTATGGTTGTATTCAGATGAGATATGAGGTTGAGGATCAACTGTTGGATTATCGCATGCCCAAAATGATCCTGCAGCCGATTGTGGAGAATGCGATTTTTCATGGTCTGGCTGAACTCGAAGAAGACGGAATCATCACCATTCGGATTCAATCACAGCTGGATGAAGTTGTGATCGAGGTCTGCGATAATGGCGTTGGTATGGATCATCATACGATGCAGAACTTGATGGAAGAAAAGTCCGGTGCCAGTACAGGAACGAATGGGATTGGATTGCATAACGTGCAGCGGCGGATTCAACTTCATTTTGGTAAACCCTATGGAATACAAGTCGCGAGTAAAATAGATGAAGGTACCATTTTCTCCATTCTGCTACCTGCCATCATAGAAGCGAAATAGTCATCCATGCTTTCATTCATGGATGTCATAACGTGGTACAGCGACCCCAAAAATAAGATTAGATATGAACAAAAGGGCTTACAGTATAAACTGCAAGCCCTTTTGTTTAGCCTTTAACGCTACCTAGCACCAAACCCTTGGTGAAATATTTCTGTAAGAACGGATACACGAGCAGAATCGGAATGGCACCCAAGAACATTTGAGCGGCACGTCCCGTTCTGGCGTTCATCATGGATAACAGTTGCGTATAATCTGATCCGGATTTCAGCATGATTTGCTCAAAGCTCTGCAGGAGGGTCTGCAAGTAGCTTTGTAATGGATAATTGGCTGGATTGTTCATATAGATAATGCCATCGAACCATGAATTCCAGTGGGCAACGATGCTGAACAAACCAACCGTTGCGAGAGCGGGCTTGAGAAGCGGGAGTAGAATACGAAGCAATACCTGTACAGGCCCAGCCCCGTCGATGATTGCTGATTCTTCAATCTCCTCTGGCAAGCCCCTAATGAAATTCATCAGAATAATCATACTGAATACGGGGAGAGCCCCAGGCAGGATCAGAGACCATATGGAATCAATCAGTCCCATTTTAACAACAACAAGATACGTTGGAATTAATCCTCCGCTAAATAACATGGTCACAATAAAATATCCCATATAAATATTACGGCCCATTAATTTTTGTTTCGATTTGGAAAGGGGATAAGCCGTGAGCACGATCAAAACCAGATTCACCAATGTCCCGAGAACGGTTCGTTGAATGGCAACCCAGAGAGAGGAGAAGAAGGACCCTCCAGTTAATGCAAATTCATAAGCCTTTGTCGTGAATTCGACAGGCCAGAACGTAACACTGCCTGCAGATACAGCTGAACTGCTACTGAATGAAACTGCCAACAGGTTGATAAACGGCAGAATACAGAGCAGAGAGATCAGTAGTAATATGATGTAGTTTATGATAAGAAACACACGCCTGCTCATACTTTTATCATGGATCATACGGGAGTTCCTCCTTCTTAGAAGATGCGATAGCCAGCCACCCTGTAGGCCAGGATGTACGATACGGCAACCAGAACACTGGAAATGATGGATTTGAATAATCCGACGGCGGTACCAATTGAATACTGGGCCTGCTGAATTCCCAACCGATATACATAGGTATCAATAATATCACCGGTCTGATAGACGACAGGGGAGTAGAGATTATAGATCTGGTCAAAGCCAGCATTGAGTACGTTTCCAAGTGACAATACGGTCATTAAGACAATCGTGGGCATGAGGAGGGGCAACGTAATGTAGATGGTCTGCTTCCACCGTTTTGCTCCGTCAATCACTGCAGCCTCGTACAGCCCCGGATCAATGCTGGTTAGGGCTGCCAGGTATACCACTGTACCAAACCCGAAGCCCTTCCATATGTCACTCACAATCATCGTCCAAGGAAAAATAGAGGGTGTGCCAAGAAAGGAGATCGGTGCAATCCCGAATACACCTAGAAAAGTATTGATAATGCCGTCGGAGCTAAGGATATCCAGCATGATGCCGGCCATAATGACCCAAGAGAGGAAGTTCGGAATGTATACCAGCGTTTGGAATGTACGTTTGATTCCACTGTGTAGTACTTCGTTAAGCAGTAATGCGAAAATAACAGGTACGATAATACCGCCGATAATTTTGAAGACAGACATGTACAGTGTATTCCAGATCGTTCTTACGAAGTTCGGCTGATTAAATATGTGCGTAAAATTATCCCATCCCACCCATGGGGAGTTGAACCCGAGGCCCGGATTGTACTTCTGAAACGCAATAATAAGTCCGTAAAAAGGGATGTAACTAAAGATGAAGACCAGGACCAGACTTGGGATCAACATGAGATGGTAGGGACTCTGCTGCTTCCATTTTCTCAGCATTCATATTCCTCCGTTCTTGACGAGATCAAGTTGTAACCGCTACCAACAAGAGATGAGAACATCCCCATCCCTCACTGGCAACAGTCTTGTTATTTTCCGTATGCGTCATTGACTGCCTGAGTTGCGTCATCGCCTCCGGCTGCTCGCCAATTCTGGACAATCACATCGAAATAATCGATACTTTCGCTACCCATAATGATCTTGGTGAAGCCTTCGGTCAGGATATCATCCAAGGTTGTTCCATAGCTAGACAGGATCTCTGGCGTAACACCCCATAAGGCTGTCTTCGTATAGTTCTCGCTGTCGAGTACTTTTTTGGCGAGACCATAAGCGTTCTTTGGAGCACCTTGTTGCAAATAATCACCGACCGCTCCTGGGGTTGCATTCTCCATGAATTCAACACTGTTGTTATACTTTTGCCACATTCCCGAAGTCGTGAGACCACTGGTATCCTTGGATTCAAGGGCAGCTGACACAGCTTCAAATTGCTCGTAATCCGAATTTGGATTAAGTACACGGAACGGACCGACAACATGGGCAATATCGTTATCCAGCAAGGCAGATAGCGTTTCTGGAGATTCCTTGCCATTGCCTTCATCCACGATATAAGCATAGTCGTTCAAAATCTTGATCACTTCTTCAGGGCTCTTGAATCCCTTTTTCATGACGATATAATTGTTGTTGGCGAAGAAAATGGATTGTTTTGCTTCCTTTCCATCGACGGTAGGGATGATATAAGGGTAGAAGATGGCGTCCTTACCCAGATTGGATACCGTATCGACACCCGGATTATAACCCCACCATTGGTAATAAGGCTGCATTCCCACTTTGCCGGCGACGATATCCGCGTTCATCGCGTTGAAATCCTTGATTGCAAATTCAGGATCAATGATGCCCCGTTTGTACCATTCTGACCACTCAGCCAGCGCATTCTTCATCTCAGGCTGGACGGAGCCGTACACGAGTTGTCCACTGTTATCCTCGATCCACATATCCGGGTGCGCATTCCATGCAATGGCGAGCAAGTTCAGGTAATCCAACGATTGATCTACGGCTATACCATAACCGCCGTGCTTATCCATGAATTTCAGTGCGATATTCTTGATGTCTTCCACAGATTTCGGATCCTGGACTCCCAATTCTTCTTTCCAGTCGTTCCGGATCCAGATGAAGTCTGGTTGTTCAATTAATCCCCAGTGCATCTGCGGTATCCCGTACAGCTTACCGTCCTTCTTTCCAGACTCGTAACTGTCCGCATCCGCTTCCATATAACCTTTGAGACGATCGGAAGCGTGTTGATCAAAAACCTCGGAAAGATCCATGACCATATCGGCTTCGACCAACTGTCTCAGTTGCGAGGGATTAACCCTGAAGACGTCAGGAAGATCGTTCGATGCGATAGCCAAATTGAGTTTTGTATCATACTCATCGCTGACCCAGTCTGTTTTGACATCAATATTGAACTTCTCTTTGTAGCGCTTAATCCACACATTATTTGTGATATCATCACCCTTTGGATACTTGGCAGAAGAATATTCCGACGTCACGGTGTGGATCGTTGTCGTTCCAGCCTCGTTGGAATCCGGGTCCGTAGTGGCATCTTTCTCCGTATTGCTTCCATTGCTACAGGCTGCGAGTAATAAGGTTGACATGCATAAAGACAAGACTAAAGTTTTCGTTTTCTTGTTCATTTCTTTTCCCCCTTATCAGTCCTATTTCAATTACGCTTTCTTGAAAATATTCTAAACGAGAAAGGGGGAAGGGGATATAAACGTTATTGACGAGAATTCGTATGTTTTTTTACTTTCGAGTCGTAGCGGAGAAAAGATAAATGAGCTTTGTGCACTTTTTTTACTTTTCACTCATTCTTTTTTTACTCATGTCTCCAAAAATTGCTTGAGATGACGATCGATAACGAGTGAATCCGCTTCGTTAGCTCCGATCCCGAAGCAGTGTCCCCATTTGGATTCTATAGGCTGAAATACAGCATTCGGCATGTGTTGAACATCATACGCACTGTCCTCTGGCGTGAAGAACAAGTCACTTGACCCTGGCATAACGAGTGCAGGAGAGGTGATCTTGCTTAGCGCCTGTTCGAACTTGCGGTCATCTACGGGATTATCGCTAATGTCTCCATGTATTCCTGTACGAAGCATGGTGATTAAGTCGTTAGCATCGAAGGATAAAAACACCTGGTCCCAGTAATCTTCTACATAAGATTGCAAGGTCTCGTAACCTTCGGATTGATACAATTTCTCCAAATAGTACGCCTGTGAGAACCCCCATGGAGCATAAGCTCTACCCATCGCTGCGAGACCGGCAACCGGTGGGCGCTCATATCTTCCGTTTTTAAAATTCGAATCTGCCGTTAACGCCGCGATCATTGCTGTGAATACCAGTTGTGTATGCGGTCTGCTCTTTGCGGTTCCTCCAAAGGGGGCAATACGTTCAACCATCTCGGGATAACTCGTTCCCCATTGAAGAACCTGCATGGCTCCCAGAGACCAGCCCACAACGAGTCTGATTTTGGTGATACCGAACTTTTGAGTGAGCAGTTGATGTTGGAAACGTACATTGTCATACATGGAGATGAGAGGGAAGTTTTCCTTATCGTATGGGGCAGGGGTATTGCTGGGAGAGGACGATAATCCGTTACCCAACATATTAGGCACGATGATAAAATAACGACTGGGATTTAGTGCTTTGTCCACTCCAATTAACCATTCATTATCCGTGTGAAGTCCGGCAAACCACGTGGGAACGACAATAACATTGTCCTTCGCGGCATTTAAGGTTCCATAGGTCTTGTAAGCAATAAAGGCTTGAGGAAGCCGTTGCCCCGATTGAAGTAATGAGTCTCCAAGGTTATATGTATCATAATCGTTCATGGATAGATTCTCCTTTAAAATATAGTAATAACTTGATTTCACTCTACAATAGGCCTATCATCAATTCAACGAAACGTTATCGAACATATCATTCATTTATTTTGAACAGAGAAGGTGCTTGATTCATGGAAATTCGCCAACTAAAAACCTTTTGGACACTTGCTTCGACCTGCAGCTTTCATCAAACTGCTGAATTATTGAGTTATGTACCGTCTACCATAACGATGCAAATCAAATCCCTGGAAGAAGAGCTTGGCGTGAAATTGTTGGATCGTTTAGGCAAAAAGGTCATACTAACGGATGCAGGCCATCAATTTTTGCCGTATGCCACCAAAATCTTAAACGATGTAGAGGAAGCGAAGTGCATATCTAGTCAGGACGGAGAATTGGCGGGAACGGTTGTAATCGGAGCAGATGAAGTTCTATGTGCATATCTTCTTCCGGCCTTGTTCAAACGCTTCCGAGCCGAGTATCCTGGTGTGCGGTTATTATTCCGTCCGTTGTCTGGGCAAGAGCTTAAATCCAGTCTGAGAGAAGGACATGCCGATGTCGTTTTTGTATTGGATGAATCTGTTGCTTCCAAAGACCTTCATTCGGAGTTTTTAAAGGATGAGACCTTTCAGATGGTGGTGTCTCCCGATCATATGTTAGCATCGCGTTCCTCATTGATCGTTGATGACTTCCACAAACAGCACTTTTTGTTGACCGAAAAGAACTGTTCATATCGTACTCAATTTGACCAATCCCTACTGAAAAAAGGCGCGGATGCTCTGACAGAGCTGGAGTTTCATAGTGTAGAAGCCATTAAACAATGTGTTGTGGCTGGTCTAGGGATCGCTTTATTACCTGAAATGGCTTTGAAGAAAGAGTTGAGCGAAGGGGAAGTGATTGCTCTGCCGTGGGATTTATCGGATGTATCCTTTTCTGCGCAAATGCTCTTGCATCGGGAGAAGTGGATATCACCATCCATGGCTGCTTTCATTCAGACCGCAAAGAGTGAGTTGATCTGATTGTTCAGAATTTGTTTAGACGTATATGTTAAAATATTCTTCATGTAAATCGTGAAGTTAAACGGAATTAACCTTCAACAACTTGAGACAGATATATGGGGGATTACAATGGAGAGAAAGATTAGAAATTCTGCAAAAGCATTAATTATCAAAGATGGGAGAATGCTTGCGATTAGGCAGGAAGATAATGGCGATGTAATCTATATCTTGCCTGGCGGGAGCCAGAATGCAGGTGAAACGCTGACTGATGCCGTGAAGAGAGAAGTAGCAGCAGAAGTCGGAGTAGAGGTAGAGCCTTTATCATTGGAATTCGTAATTGAAGGTGTATACGGTGCAGCGCTTCATCGTGTAGATTTTGTTTTTTTATCCGAGTACATAGGCTTAGTGGACAATGACAATTCTATTCTGCCAAGTGACGAAAACCAAGTAGAATATGAATGGCTCGAAATTAAAAACTTGATCCAACAACCTTTATTGCCCTCAAAATTACGAAAGCAGATTGTTAGGTTGGTTGAGGGAGAAAAAACGGTTATGTATTTAGGAAATGAGGAACATGAAGACTTGAATGGTTAGATGTGCACATAGATGTCCCATTCGCACAGGCAAGCAGTCCAGCCAACGCGTAAACTGAAGTACATTCAGTAGAGCGAGGTGAAATTCCATGGCTAAAACCAATGAAATACGCCTGAAGGCAAAGCGATATAAGGATCGACCTGTCTACGTGACGCTCCATAATGGCGAAACGTACATCGGTTACATCTCGGACGTGAATAACGGAGGTGTGGTGCTTACCGGGGGAGGCGCGATTTCTCGCCAAACTACAGCTCAGCGAAAAACTCATTCTTCCAAGCAAAAATCCGGTTCACAGGGTAAAGGCACTCGTGCTCAGAGCCGTAAACAGATAAACGGTACGCGCAAACCATCCACACGTTCGCGATCAGCATCACGTGCGCAAGTGTCATCCTTTATGCCCATGATGGGTTCGCTCTTTGGCGGCCTTGGCGGAGCGGGTTCACTTGGAGGCATGCTGGGCGGCGGTATGCGGCTATTTGGCATGATCCGGCAATTCGTACCGGTTGTGAAGATGGGTTATGGTATGATCAAGTCCATTCAGCCGTTCATGGGTGCGGTTCAAGGTCTAATGGCTCCACAGAGCCAAGTTCAATCCAGCCAAGCTGAAGCGGAAGAGAACGAGGATTAATCAATAGCTTTACAAGAAAGGAAACTGCAAGCTGCTTCCCGTGATCAATGGAGGCAGCTTATTTGCGTAAACATGATTTGTATGTAACAGTGAACACGAATAAGGGACTTTCCCCGTCATCGATATGACTCATGGGACAGTCCCTTACTATAGTGGTCTTGCGTAGTATTGAAACGCGGTATGACGCCCTTCTTTAACGAAAAAGGTAGTTCAGCTAACTTGCTTTAATTAAGCCTGCTTGGTTTTCAGACGAATCACGTTCCATGACGCTTTGTTCAGGACAGCTTGCACTGTACCCTGATCAACCGTTGTATGTCCGCCGTTGTGCGGAACCACGTTACGCGGGTTCGCTTTGGTATTGATGGCTTTCAGATCGTCGTTCTCCAGTACGATATGCTCAATAAATGTAGTTTCCCCGAAGGAGCGAAGGTCCACATTCAATTCCATCTGTTCTTCCAGATGTCTGTTGACCGCAAAGATGGTGATCATTCCATTTTCTTCATCATGCACGCTGATGGCTTCAAGGTAAGGCACGTCCGTAAAGTCTTTGGAATCATACTTTGGTGAAGATACGATAGATTGAAGCACGGTACCGCGACCGAAATTGGACGCATGCATGAACGGGAAATAGGTCGTCTGGAACCAGATCGCTCCGTTATTCTCGGTCATGATCGGCGCAATGACATTAATAAGCTGTGCAAGACAAGCCATCTTCACGCGGTCCGCATGTTTGAGCAGCGTAATCAGGTAACAACCTACTGCGAGAGCATCTTCATGCGTGTATACATCTTCGAATTCTGGTGGTGCAATCTGCCAGCGTTCTTCAGCTCGGCTCGTGCCGATGGAGTTCCAGACGTTCCATTCGTCCAAGGACAGCATCAATTTCTTTTTGCTGCGTTTCTTGGCTTGTACATAGTCGCAGATCGATGCCACACTGTCGATGAATTGGTCCAGATCCAGCGATGTAGCCAGGAAGTTATATGTGTTGTCTTTATTATTGTTGTAGTAAGCGTGCAAGGACAGATAATCCACATTTTCATAGGAGAGGTCGAGAACCGTCGCTTCCCAATCTGCAAAAGTGCTCATGCCACGACTGGAGCTACCGCACGCCACGAGTTCAATATTCGGGTCGACCCATTTCATCGCTTTCGCCGTTTCATTCGCAATTCGGCCGTACTCATGCGCGGTCATAGCGCCAATCTGCCAAGGTCCGTCCATTTCATTACCAAGACACCACGTTTTGAATTTATGAGGCTCTTTGTATCCGTGGGAGATCCGCAGATCACTCCAATAGGTGCCCGAAGGATGGTTGCAGTATTCCACCAGGTTCCTAGCCGCGTCAATGCCGCGAGTACCGAGATTGACCGCCATCATGACTTCGGTTCCGACAAGTTTGGCCCAATCAGCGAATTCGTTGGTACCGACCGCATTGGTTTCAATGGTCCACCAGGCTAGCTCAAGTCTGCGTTTCCGCTCTGCTACCGGGCCCACACCATCTTCCCAATTGTAACCGGATACGAAATTCCCGCCCGGATAACGGATAATCGGCACATTCAGCGCTTTGATCGCTTCGATGGCGTCCTGGCGGAAACCTTGTTCATTCGCTGTGGGATGACCAGGGTCGTAAATACCGCCATAGACAGCACGTCCCAAATGTTCAACAAAAGAGCCGTACAGCCGTGGATCGACCTCTGCTACCTGAAAATCTTTATCAATAAGCATCTTGGATGTAAGCAAAATGAAAACCTCCATAGAATTAATTTTAGGTGTGTAAGAAAATTTATTTCACGATGAGTTCGCTAAAAAGCAAAATCAACTCATTGATTTA
This sequence comes from Paenibacillus sp. Negev47, assembly GCF_058313655.1. Classification (NCBI taxonomy): domain Bacteria; kingdom Bacillati; phylum Bacillota; class Bacilli; order Caryophanales; family Paenibacillaceae; genus Paenibacillus; species Paenibacillus sp. Negev47. The sequence goes on along the minus strand of NZ_CM177754.1, from coordinate 3,571,532 downwards.
TTATCTAATGTGTATCATAATGCTATTATATTGAGCAAGTTTATTTTACAGGGTTCGCTAAATAACGAATTCTAAATCAATAATATAATGAATTCTAAAGAGATAGGGAAGTGAAGTTCATGATGCTTGGCACGGATTCCTCATCCTTGATCATATATGAGGCGCTCGCCAGCGAGGCCCGTTTAAATATCGTTCGCTTATTATTGCAAAACAGGGAGATGCATATCAATGCGCTTGCCAAAGAGCTGTATCTGAGCAAAGCTATAGTTAGTACACATGTGAGTAAATTGCAGAAAGCGGGCATCGTAGGCAGCCGCATGAAGCGTGAGAACGGTGGAACGTATAAATACTGCTTTATTCTGCAAGAATTTATGACTATCAATCTCTCCCCTGAACCCGTTGATGCTCCTTACCATGAAGTCTCTATTCCGGTTGGTCAGTATACGGATTACGAAGCTTGGCCCACCTGTGGCATTGCAACAACGACGCAAATGATTGGGCAATATGACACACCAGCCTGCTTCATGGACCCGGATCGGGTCAATGCGGGTATTCTTTGGTTGGCACGAGGTTTTCTGGAATATAAGATTCCCAATTATCTGAATACAGAACAGCATCTCCAGGAAATTGAGATTTCACTCGAACTCAGTTCGGAAGCACCCCAAGTCAATGAAAACTGGCCTTCCGACATCCGCTTTTCCCTTAATGGCAAACACCTGGGAACATGGACAAGCCCAGGGGACTTTGGGGATCGGAAGGGCAAACATACACCGCTATGGTGGAAATTGGACGTCAACCAGTATGGTGTACTGAAGGTGCTGCGCATTAACGGAGAAGGGACGTTTATGGATGGCCAGCGCATCTCGGATGTGCGTATCCATGATCTGCAACTGGATTCTTCCACCTACTGGACGTTTGGATTAAGACCGGAAGAAGGGGTGCCAGGCCGTGGTGGGCTTACGCTGTTTGGAAAAGGGTTCGGCAACTACGATCAGGACATTTTGATTCGGTACTATTACGAGACTGCAGCGTTGAAAAAGGAATAGAATAATCTGGAATGTTAGGATAAAATATAACCATCTGAACAAAAAGGAGCGTTTTCAAATGTCTAACAAGGTGTGTATGCTTTAGGTTCACAGAAGGATATTTGCGTTACAGGGATTCCTTTTGTGGACATTGCAGTGCGGGAAACCGTCCAAACAATGTTTACTGGAGGAGATCATGATTAACTTTAACGAAGCTGTTAACATTAGCAATACACATATACTGGCACTGGTATCCAAGCTGTTTGACCTGGAGGGTTACAACATTCAGCTTATTCCCCCTCATGAGGGGGGACGTAATGTCGTTTACACTTGTGAGCAAGAGGGGCGAGAATCGCTAATTCTCCGGGTGTCTTTTTTGCATGACAGAAAGCGAGAAGATTACATTGCCGAACTGGAGTATGTCCGGTATTTATTTGAGCACGGTGCAAGTGTCTCGAATGTAGTTAACTCGAAAAGGGGCCATCTGCTGGAAGAGATCACTTATGATGAGCATACGTTCTTTATCTGTATGTTTGTGAGGGCCAAGGGGAAGTTGCTGGTAGAGAACCATTATCAGTACCGTGAAGGGGTCCCACTTACCGAATACTATTATAATAGCGGTAAAGTCCTGGGGAAAATACACCACATATCGAAAAGTTATACTCCCGTCCATCGCCGGCATCATTTGATTGACAATTACAACGGTAAATATATCGATAACTTGGTACCTGAATCATTCTCTTTGCTCAAGCAGAAGATGGTCGAGCTCCTGAATACCTTACAAGGTTTGGATACAAACCAGGAAACCTTCGGGATGATCCATTTCGATTATAATGACGGGAATTATTCGATCGATTTTGATACAGGACAGATTACCGTGTATGATTTCGATAATTCATGCTTCGGTTGGTATATGTATGATCTGGCTGATCTATGGACGCACGGTATGGGTTGGATACAATTCGAACCCGATGTCAGTAAACGCAGAACGTTCATGGGAGAGTATTTTAAAACCGCACTTGCCGGTTATACTTCCGAGACCCGAATCGCAGATGCGATGTTGGAGAAGCTGCCTTTATTTATTCAAGTCACCCTCTTGGAGAATATTCTAGGTCAATTTGAGGAAAGGCAGCGTGCGGGCGAAGAACCGGAAGCTGACGAAGAACTGTTGTATCTCATTAAATGTCTGGAAGAGGATATACCGTACAAAGGATTTTTCCATGAGATGTATTCCACTGAAGCTCCTTTTGAGTATGAGGAACGCTGAAGAGACCTGTACGTAAACTAAACCCTGAATAACCAAGGATTCATCGAGTGTGGAGGCAGCCGGATCGACCGGTTGCCTCTTTGTTTGTCTGCGGCATGTTATTCAAATTTGGAAGGAGGCACGTTGTAAAATTTTTTGAATGCTTTGGAGAACGTAAAGGGATCGGGATAGCCCAGAAATCCGGCAATTTGCTGAATCGTATATTTTTTCTCGTACAGATAGTCTCTGGCCCGGTTCATTTTGATCTGATTGATGTACTGCCCCGGTGTAATACCCAGAATTTTCTTGAACAAAGAAATAAAATATTTCTCTGAGACGCCGGCAATGTTTGCAAGCTCGTTAACTCGGATGGCACGATGGAGATTCGCATCCACGTAGGGAAACACATTCTGAAGAACCTCCAAACTTCCTTCGATTTTCCTCGGTTTTCGGTCTTTCAGAAACACACCATGATACAGGCCTTGCCTGTGTAATTCAAAAATTTTGGCGATGACGAGAAGCAGAGAGGCTTTCAAGTAAAGTGGACTTCCGGAAGCACCGCTACTCTGCTTGAACCTTCGATAGGACGAAGTGAACAGCGTTGATTCCTCTTGAATCAGATTGCCAGGTACAATGCCCGGGAGTTGAAACTCGCCGAGAATTCGCTTTTGCTCAGCAATGCTGAAATCAAAATGCATGTATATGAATCGGCACAACTCTCCTGTCGTGGAAGCAGTGTAGGGCATATCTGGATAAAAAAACACCACGTCACCCGGTTCTGCATTATGCTCGATTCCATCGATGGTAATCTGCACGGAGCCTGCTGTAATGAACCACAGATCATAATCAGAATGAGACTTGTGTTCCGTCCAAGTGCTGTCGTGCGTTTGTTCCAAATAAGAGCTCATGCGAAGTGTGATATACTCCGAAAGTTCATCGATTATACTCATATTCACAGTTCCTGCATGCATCTAATCCAAACCATTCCTCTCCACTTTATGACATCCTTTATATTTTACTATCATAACAAAGGATTTTCTTCTTGTTAACCATCGTACGATATGACATGTATTGAAAACTATCACACATTCCGATTCCAGCCCACTCACCTATAATGAACTTATATCGTTATGAGGAGGGGTTATGGATGAATGCTACAAGTACACAGCATCCAAAGGTAGTCGTTATTGGGGCGGGCAGCCTGTTTTTTGGTCGTCAGTCCATCTGGCAGATGGTTCACTCCCCATATTTGAATCAGGGAACGTTGGCTTTGGTAGATACGGACGAGGAACGGCTCTCGAAAATGGTAACACTAGCGGAAATGGTCGCCAAGGAGAACAACGTATCCCTAAAGATTGAGGGGTCAGTGGACCGAAGACAGGTGCTTCCGGGAGCCGACTTCGTTGTGCTCAGCTTTGCGGAACAATCGGTTAAATATCGGGGCATCGACTGCCAGGTTTCTCTAAAGTATGGGATTCGCATGTGTTCCGGCGATACGATTGGCCCAGGCGGAATCTTTCGCGCGATGCGGGAACTGCCGGTTATTATGGATTGCGCCAAAGACATTGAGGAGTTGTGTCCGGATGCTTGGGTGATCAATTATATTAACCCGTCTACCGTTCATGGCATCGCATTACATCGCTATGCTCCGAAGCTTAAATCGTTTGCGCTGTGCGATAGTCATCATATGCCGCATAAGAAAGCCTATTATGCCGTACGAGCCGGAATCATCGAAAATACTAGCCAGTTTACCGCAGAAATAGATCAGAAATTCGATTTTCGTATCGCTGGTGTCAATCATTTCACTTGGCTGCTCAAAGCCGAGTATGAAGGAAAAAATGTGATGCCCACAATTGCAGAAGCCATGCGTAAACTGGCAGGTGATGAGAATAACGGCGGTGATCGCGGCGCAAAAGCTCTTTTTAACGATGCAATTACCTATGAACTGTATGATATTTTCGGAATCATTCCTACTTGTACCGCGCATACAAAGGAATACGTTCGGTATTGGCAGGGTCTTGGCAAAACTGCGGACACGATTCCTCCATTATCGATCTGGGAGACAGAGGACAGGTATGAGCGTCATGACGAAATGTGGCAGCAGGTGGATGATTTCCTTGCGGGGAACATTCCGATTGCCGATTACATGAGCACCTTCGGACCGGATCATGCGACAGATATCATCGAAAATATGGTGGGGAACTTGGGCAAAAAGTTCTTCATCAATACGCTCAATCAAGGTGCGGTAACCAATATGAATGCGGATTCGTTCCTGGAACTACTATGCAATGTAGATATGGATGGGGCGAAGCCACTCCATGTAGGCGAGATGCCGCGCGGAATAAGAGGTATGCAAGAACTTATACTGGATACTCATGAGCTTACGGTCGAAGCTGTGCTCGAACAGAGCTACGAGAAGTTGAGAAGGGCGATGCTCACTGACCCGCTCGTGAATTCCATCAGTGACGCGGACAAGATCATCCATGAATTGTTGGAACTGGAGCGTGAGATGATTCCGGAAGTTTGGTACAAGGATAGACTGCAGTGTAGCTAAGAATAGAGAACGATCAAAGACCACGTCGGTTCCTTCCAAGGGACTAACGTGGTCTTTGTTTTTATCTTTTGTCATGTATCAAGAAATCCTACTCCACTTTAAACAATCCATCATGGTCTTCATAGTACGAAGTAATAAAATCACGAAATTCTCTTACAGCAGGAGATAACCATTTTTGTTTGACCCAGGAGAGGCTAATTGGATATATCGCTGAATCATCAGCAATTTTTACATAACGTAAGCCCAGTGCTCTACACACGGAGATCGGAAGTAATGCAACACCCTGATTAAGCCTGATAATTTCAAGCAGGGTATGAGAATCGACCTCAAATGCAAGATTGGGCTGGAAACCTGCTTTTTCACAGAGCATGGTGGTAAATCGGCTGTACTCCTTATTATCTGCAAGGGAAATAAAGGGCTCGTTTGCAACAACACTTAATGAGACGCTTGTCTCTCCGCCGTATACATGATTCGTGGGCACAACCAGAACAATGTCCTCCTCAACAAGAACAACACTCTCAATCTCCTCATCCTGAATCGGATGCCCTGTAATGCCCAGATGCATGTCGCCTTGCTTCAAACCTGTGATAATTTCACTGCGTGTCCCAATACCCTGATGAAGCTTGGTTTCGGGAGAAGCGTTGATATAGTCACTAATGAGGCCTGTGAGAAATCGGGTATTCGTAATCGAGATCCTGATTGTATTGGATATTTGCTGTTCCTCTGCTTTAATCTCCATCTCTGCATTTTCAATTTCAATAAAAATCCGGTTTACATGTTTCAATAAAATTTCACCTGAGGAATTCAATTGAATGTTTCGTCCTCTCCTATGAAATAGGGGGGTACCCAGTTCATCCTCAAGTTTTTTAATCGTTAAGCTTAGGGAAGGTTGAGCGATATTCAATTGTGCAGCTGCCTTGGAGATATGTTCAGTATAGGCAACGGTCTGAAAGTATTTGAGCTGGAGCAATTCCATTCATTCGCACTCCTTATTTATTCTGATAAATATATATAGCACTTATTATGTATTATATTAAATTTAAATATTGGTGTAGAATTTTTTTATGAGATAAAGATCAAATTTTAAATACCAAAAACCTGACTATATAGGCTGAACTACTCATTTACACAATAACGAAGAGGACAGAAAAAACCTGAAAAGCGAAGCGCTCGCCTAAAAGCTTTCTGAAAGAAAGCTGCATCGGAAGCATAAGCTATCCCCGAATTTTCCCCTTTAGAAAAGGGAATCGAAAAATCTGGTGATAACAGCGATTGGAAGGTTGTTCTGTCATCGTAGTGTCAGTGTGAATAATCTTGAGTTCAACTTATATAGAAACAAAACATAAGGTAGGTGTCATTTGATGAAAATCGATGTGAATAACATAGCTAAAAATCTGAATACACCACTAACGGCTCCTGCATACCCAATGCCACCGTACAAATTCGTGAATCGTGAATACTTGAATATTATTTATCGAACCGATGAAAAAGCTTTGCGGGCAGCCGTACCAGAGCCTCTGGAAATTACGGAACCTTTGGTTAAATTCGAAGTGATGTGGATGCCGGATGTTTCTGGACTGGGTGCTTATACAGAAGCTGGACAAGTTATTCCTGTGCAATTTAATGGAGAGGAAGGCGATTATGTGCATTCAATGTACGTCGACAATTTCCCCGCGATTGCGAGTGGTCGAGAGCTTACCGCCTATCCGAAAAAGCTGGGTGCACCCAAGTTGTATACCGATTCAGATACACTTGTCGGCACACTTGATTATGGAACGCTGCGTGTAGCCACGGCAACGATGGGCTATAAACATGTGGAGATGGATAAGGAGTTCGCGAAACGTGAAATATGCCGACCTAATTTTATGATTAAGATGGCTACAGACTATACCGGGAATTTAAGAATATGTGATCTGATCCGCACTCAAATTACGGACATCGAAGTGAAGGAGGCCTGGACAGGACCTGCCCGACTTCATCTGTTCGAACATGCGTTGGCACCTCTTGCAGATCTGCCTGTGTTGGAAGTTGTGTCCGCTTCTCATATCCTTACCAACCTAACCTTAAACGCTGCACAACCTGTATATAACTACCTGGAAGAGAAATAAGGAGGAAAAATAAAATGAGAATTGCAATTGTAGGAGCAGGATCTTTGGGAACCATCGTAGGCGCATACCTTGCGGATGGCGGACTCGACGTAGAGTTAATCGACGCATATCAAGAACATGTAGATGCTTTAAATCAGACGGGTGCTAAAGTGACGGGTACCACAGAGTTTCAGGCCAAAGTAAACGCAATTACTCCTGATCAAAAATCAGGACAATATGATCTCGTGTTACTTTTAACCAAACAACTCTACAACGATTCCATTCTCCAAGAATTACTTCCTTTCTTGAAAGAGGACAGTATAGTGTGTTCCTTGCAAAACGGAATTCCGGAAGAAAAAGTCGCATCCATCGTGGGTGAAAAACGTGTTATTGCTGGCTCCGTTGAGTTCGGCGCTACATTCATTGAACCGGGTGTGTCGAGCCTGACCACTGAGTACACTCAATTTAAGCAGTATGCTTTTCAAATAGGCGAATTAAATGGTGAATTCACCGAACGAATTCAGCGCGTGAAATCGGTGTTGGATCTAGTGGGTGGAACACATATTTCCGATAACCTGGTTGGTACAAAATGGTCCAAATTGCTGATCAATAACGCATTCAGTGGTCTATCCGCTGCATTGAATGGGGAATATGGAGACATTATGGATCATGAAGCCGGCATTGTGAGCGCAGCTCATATTGCTGACGAGACAATTAAAGTGGCTCACGCCAATGGGATCACATTGGTTAAAATGAATGGATTCGATATCGCTTCACTCGAACTGAACAGCGGAGAAGATATCCCTGAACGGGTAAAAACCTTACGTTACGTGATGGAGCCCTCCAGACTCCTCAAAGCAAGCATGCTTCAAGATCTGGAGAAGAACCGCAAAACGGAGATTGATTATATTAACGGGGTTGTTTCAAGCAGAGCAAAAGGTACTGGAATTGCGACACCTTATAATGATTTAGTTGTACAACTGGTCAAATCAGCTGAAGAAACGCAAACCGTTCCTCATTTTGACACGAATATAAAAGCTTTTGAAGAACTATTAAGTTCACTAAAATAAATTCATATGTTTACACTGAAAGTCGCTATTATAGCGACTTTTTTTATTTCCTACATTATACAAAAGGGGAATTGATTTTGATATAAATATTACCAGAAGCTGTTGAACATATATCGTAAACTCGACATATTATTAGCCTGTTCCAGTCACTGGTAGCCTATCTAGTCATAGGTATTTGAAAGAATACATAAGGCATGGTATAGGAATAAAAAATAGCTTGCTGTATAAGGAATTAATAACCGTTGGATAATAATGACATTGACAACTGCAGGTTTTTCCAAAATAATAGAATGTAATTGAATACTGGTACCTTTAATTCAGTCCAGAGAGGCTGGCAAGGGCAGCGGATTTCATAATCACGCGAGAATCAGGGCATATTCCGTAATAGGATGCTCTGTGTCTTCGCGCGGGTTATGATGCAAAAAGAGGCTACTTGTCAGTGTATAACTTGACGAGTAGCCTTTTTTTTCTGCTTTTTTTGGTATCAGATACACTTTATGTTGGGGGTATTCTGATGAGCAAACAAGATCAAGAGTTTTCATGGCAAGCCGTGCCGAAAGCGCAAAGAAACCACTTTTGGAAGACGTTATCCGTCATGCTGGGTTTCACTTTCTTCTCTGCAAGCATGCTGGCAGGAGGCACATTGGGCGTCAGCTTGACGTTCATGGAGTTCATTGGCATCGTACTTGCAGGCAATCTGGTGCTCGGTATCTACACAGGGGCACTGGCACATATCGCCGCCAAAACGGGCCTGTCCACTCATTTGCTAGCTAAATATGCGTTCGGTGCGAAAGGGTCGTATCTGCCTTCATTCCTGCTAGGTTTCACACAGGTCGGATGGTTCGGAGTAGGCGTAGCCATGTTCGCGATTCCGGTCGCCAAAGCCATGGACTGGAACGTGTACCTGTTAATTATCGTGTTCGGACTTGCCATGACAGCATCAGCCATCTTCGGCATGAAGTCACTCGTCATTCTCGGATATATCGCGGTTCCTGCGATTGCCATTCTCGGTGGTTACTCCATGTTCGAAGGTGCAGGTTCGCTGGGTGGTCTGCAAGGGTTGCTTGATTACACGCCGACTCAGTCGCTTACCGCGGCGGCAGCATTAACGATCTGTATCGGATCATTCATAAGCGGCGGAACGCTGACACCCGATTTTGCCCGGTTTTCCCGGACATCGAAACAGGCAGTTATCGCAACAGTGATTGCATTCTTCCTGGGTAACTCACTCATGTTTCTCTTCGGTGCAGTTGGTGCGATGGCCTATAACCTGGCCGATATCTCGGAGGTCATGTTCCTGCAAGGGTTAATGATCCCGGCAATTATTGTTCTGGGTCTGAATATCTGGACGACGAATGATAATGCACTTTACGCATCGGGTCTTGGTTTTGCCAACATCACCAAAATTTCGAAGAAATTCTTCGTCATCGTAAACGGCATCGTCGGTACCGTATTCGCTATGTGGATGTACAACAATTTCGTCAGTTTCCTGAACGTACTGGGCGCGGCGGTACCATCCATCGGGGCTATTATTATCGCAGATTACTTCATTGTGAAACGTAGAAATTATAAGTCATTTGCCGAGATGTCTTTCAAAAATGTAAACTGGGTAGCGATGGTGGCTTGGGCCATCGGCGTGGCATTCGCCCAACTGGCTCCTGGCGTAACACCATTGAACGCACTGCTTGGTACAGCAGTAGCCTATATTGTCTTGATGCTGATTGTTCCTGCGAAAGAATCCAAAGAAATGGGGAAAATAAATGATTATACAGAACGCAAAATTGCGGGGTAAAGAAGGACTATGGAATATCGTAGTGAAGGACGGGAAGTTCGACCGAATCACACAAACGCTGGAAGTGATTGAAAATGAGGAAGTCCTGGATGTTAACGGATCGCTTGTGCTTCCACCATTTATCGAACCTCATATTCATCTCGATACAACGCTCACGGCAGGCGAACCGGAATGGAATCTAAGCGGAACGCTGTTCGAAGGCATCCAGCGCTGGTCAGAGCGCAAGGCTTTCTTGACACATGAGGATGTCAAAACACGCTCCAAAACAGCACTGAAGTGGCAAATGGCACAAGGCATCCAGCATGTACGGACACATGTGGACGTTACCGATCCGAGTTTGATTGCCGTTAAAGCGATGCTTGAAGTAAAAGAAGAGATGGCTCCATATATGGACATCCAGCTTGTTGCTTTCCCGCAGGAAGGCATTCACTCTTATCCAAACGGTGCAGAACTGTTGGAAGAGTCACTGAAGATGGGCGTTGACGTAGTCGGCGGCATTCCACACTTCGAATTCACGCGGGAATACGGCGTTGATTCAATGAAAGTCGCGTTTGATCTGGCCGAAAAATACGACCGTCTGATCGACATCCATTGTGATGAAATCGATGACGAACAATCCCGTTTTGTTGAAGTCGTTGCCAAGGAAGCTTACGAACGTGGACTTGGTTCACGCACAACGGCAAGTCACACGACAGCGATGGGATCATATAATGACGCTTATACGTACAAGTTGTTCCGTTTGCTCAAGATGGCTGATTTGAACTTTGTCTCCAATCCGCTGGTCAACATTCACTTGCAGGGACGTTTCGATACGTATCCAAAAAGAAGAGGTCTGACGCGGGTTAAAGAGTTGCAGGAAGCAGGTCTGAATGTATGCTTCGGTCATGATGACATCTTCGATCCTTGGTATCCGCTCGGTACAGGCAACATGCTTCAAGTGCTGCATATGGGAATTCATGCTTCGCAGTTGCTTGGTTATGATCAGATCGTGAATTCAATTGACCTTATTACGAAAAACAGTGCAAGAACGTTACACATCGAGGATGTATACGGTATCGAAGAGGGTAAACCTGCTAACTTCATCGTTCTTGAAGCAGAGAATGAATATGAGGCCGTACGCAAACAATCCGGAGTGCTTTATTCTTACAGAGGCGGTCGTAAAATCGCGGAATCCAAGCCGCGGGACACGTCCATCATCTTTGAGGGCGGTTCAGAGAAGGTTACTTTCAATAAATAATGAAGAAGAACTAATCCCATTAAAAGTCGCTATTTAAGCGGCTTTTTTTGCTTTTTCACCTTTTATACTGCCTGGCCTATACGATGTATTTTATAAGGAACATGAAAGGTATCAACAGACAAATTGAAAAACCTCCCTATGTTTATAAAGGAGGTCTTTGCGTACTCATACTTTGCCACAGAGAGTAGAGTACTGCTGCTTGTTTTTTTTACAACAAACCTGCCCATTTCAGACCATGCCAGATCCCATCCTGCTCTGCCCTTGCTGTAACATGAGACGCCAGTTGTTGTAGAGAATGCGGGGCATTGCCCATAGCAATGCTGCAGCCTGCATAACGGAACATCTCCATATCATTGAAGTTATCGCCAAAAGCATACACATCTTCAGGGGAAAACCCCGTTCGGTCTGCGAGTCGGGTAACACCTTCGGCTTTGGAACCTCCGGCGGGTAGAACGTCCATGGACAACGGATGCCATCGTACAAAGTGGAGATCATGAAACTTTTCACGGTATACTGTTTCCTCTTCTGAGGAGCAGAATAACATCGTCTGATAGATCAACCTATTCGTACAGAAGCCCTCGGTGTAACCAGGATGCGTAACACCAAGCGACGTTAGACAAAGGTCTACATGTGGATGATATTCCTGACTGCAGCTCATCTGTGAATGATCCAGATAAACGAGTGGATGTCCCGATAATTCAGCAAATACAGACAATTGCTCCAAAGCTTCCGAACGGATGGGATTACTGTGAATGAGTTCTCCTTGATGCATCACATATTGTCCATTGAAACTAACATAAGACTCCAGTTCCAGTTCAAGCCGCACTTGTTCCAACAAGAACGGAGATCGTCCTGAAGCTAAAGCGACCACATGTCCGGCTTCCTTTAACGCCAGAACGGCTTGCTTGGCGGAAGCGGGAATTCGATTATGGCGGTCCAGCAAAGTACCATCAATGTCAAAGAAAATCAGTTTCGGGGTTGGAGTCACAACGTCACACTCCTTCACCGCCGACGGAAGAAAGACTCAGACTTACTTGTTCATTCAGGGCGAAAGGAAGAGGAGAGATGACTTCCCAACGTTTGGTATCACTGCGAATATCATAGTGGAATTCTTTCCCTTGAAACTGAACATTGGCGATCTCGCCCAATATTCCAGCTTCAGTGCAAGGTTGTAAATGAAACTCATCGGGCCTAACGGGATACAACCCGTTGGATTTAAAATAGTTTGCAACATGCTTGCCAGGCCAAGCAATATTCGTACCGTCTTCAGGGATGAACATGTCTGTATCCCAGTGACCCTTGACCAAATTGGATTTCGATACAAACCTCGCCACGAATTCGGTCTCTGGCCGCAAATAAATCTCCTGCGGCGTTCCAGCCTGTTCAATCCGACCATCCTTCATCACAATAATTCGGTCAGCCATGGCAAGGGCTTCGCCCTGATCATGCGTAACATAAACTACGGCTGATTTCGTATTCCGATGTACTTGTTGAATCTCACGCCGCATATCCATGCGAAGCATGGCATCCAAACTGCTGAGGGGTTCATCCATCAGCAGCAATGAGGGCTGGGGGGCGATGGCGCGTGCAATAGCGACGCGTTGTTTTTGTCCTCCAGATAGCTCATGCGGCATACGTTCGGCCAGATGGGACAGTCCAGACATATTCAGGACTTCCTGAATGCGGTTCTGCTCGTTATTTTTAATATGAGGAGGTGTTGATTTATGTGTTCTAATGGGAAAACGGACATGTTCGGAAACATTCATATGCGGCCAAAGTGCGAAGGACTGGAACACCATGCCAATTCTGCGTTTCTCCGGAGGTAGCAATGTCCCTGAACCTGCAACTACCTTGCCATCCATCAGAACATTACCGCTACTTGGCTGCTCAAATCCGGCAAGAATACGCAGCAATGTGGTTTTTCCACAGCCTGACGGTCCAAGGATCGCGACGAATTCGCCATCCTTAATCGTTAAATCAATGGAATGAAGTGCCTGGTAACTTCCGAAGGATTTGCTGACCTGTTGAATCTGGATACTCATGACTTCACTCCCTTACGAGTTGCCCAACGTTGAGCGATGAGCAAAATAACTCCGCCTGCCGCAATAAGTGCGACAATCAGACTGGACAATGCAGTTGAATAAAGGGTATCTCCTGCCTGTTCAAAACTAAATATGGTAACACCAATGGTCTGTGAACCTGATGAATATAACAATGCCGATACAGTAAGCTCGGTCAGGGCAGTCAGGAAGACCAACATACCTCCGGTCAGAATACCCGGCAGCAATAAAGGCAGCAGAACAGCAGTCCATTTACGCCAGAAACCGGCTCCGGATATCCGCGCGGCTTCTTCCATGGATGCATCCAACTGCATGAATGAAGTGACACTTGAACGGATCTGAAGAATAAGGAATCGGCAGATGTAGGCAATAAACAAAATGGTCATGGTGCCATAGATGCCAGGGTTCCAACCGGGAATAGGCTCCATCCATACCAGAATCATGGACAGTGCGAACACAATGCCGGGTAGTGTATAGGGAACAGCAGTGGCCAGTTCGGCCATTTTATTGAATTGATTAGGCTTACGAACTCGTATATAAGCAAATCCTGAACCAATAATCAGACAAGCCAGCATCGTGACAAGAGAGAGGACCAGGCTGTTCTGGATCGCCTGCCACACACGCTCATTCTCGAAGAGAATATATTTATAATTGTCCAGGGTCATATTGGCACGAGTCAGACCGAGACCATACGCTCTTTTTAAAGACATCGAGATCATTGAAGACAACGGAATAATTGTAATCAGTGCGAGACCTGCCCATATGGCCAAGGTCAGCGGCTTGCGCATGCGACCCAAATTATACCTTGGGGTAAGATCAGGTTGCATCGTATCCGAAGCATGACTTTTACGTAAAAGAATCCACTGCAACAGACTGCCGACTACCGCAGCAGCACCGAGCAGTACAGATAACGATGCACCACGGGCAAATGCCGAAGGGCCGAATCCGATAATCTCTTCATATATAAGTGTACTGAGAACGGAAATATTCACAGGTGTGCCAAGGAAAGCAGGTATTCCGAAATTGTCCAGCGAAGCCAGGAAAACCAGCAATCCGCCCGCCGTTAGACCCGGAAGAGCAAGCGGCAGTGTAATACGACGGAAGACCTCGATCCTGCTGGCACCACCGGCTCTGGCTGCCCACTCCAGATCACGCGGGATTTTGCGGAGTACATCCAAAGTGAACATATACACCAACGGAAAATGATGAATACCCATCACAAACACGATGCCGCCCATACTGTACATGCTCCAAGGAGCCAGATCGGGATGAATCCATTGCAGCAGATGTGCGAGCCAGCTCTGTGACCCGGTAAATGAAGACCAAGATAACGTGAGAACATAAGAGGGAAGAATAAAACAAAGCATGATCCCCATATGAAGGGCCGATTTGTGTCGTATATCCGTATAGGCGACGACCCAGGCCAGTGCAGTTCCAATCACGAGCGAGAACACGGTTGAACCGATGACGATATATACGGTATTACGCAATGTGGACCAGAAACGCTCCTGCTGAAGCAATTCGTTATAATGTGCTAACGTTAACCCTTGCTCGCCCTGAAAGCTAAGAAGAACCAGCTTCAGGATGGGGTACACAAAGAATAATAGAACAGCTATAGCACCCAACAGGGCGATCAATCGATTCCAACGAAACAGGCCGGGGAGGGAGAAAACGGACTTGCGCCCGTTATCTTGTCCCCTAAGAATGATCATGTTTCTCTTCAATTTCTCCATTCAGACAGCTCCAATCCTTACTCGCCAAACACATTAATGAATTGCTGTTTATCTGTTTCACGATCCGCTGCAAGTTTGGCCGCATCGCCAGGCAAAATCTTCATTTCTGATACACCTTTCAATCCTTCAGGTGGGGCAATACCTTCACGAATAGGGGAGTAACCGATCTCGGCAGACAACTTCTGGCCCTCTTCAGAGAGAATGAAATCTACAAAGGCTTGAGAAGCCGGTACGTTGGCAGCTTCTTTCATAATCCCGATCGGTTCTGTAATGATGGGAACACCTTCTTCTGGATAGATCAGTTCAACTGGAGAACCTTTCGCTTTTTCACGGGCTACGAGGTAATCCACAACGACGCCATATGATTTTTCACCGCTGGCTACAGCTTTCATAACGGCACCATTTCCTTTAATTACGGCCATGCCATTCATCTTGGTTTCCTGTAGAAAATCCCATCCAAACCCATCTGTTCGACTAAACACACCGATGTTATATGCTGCTGCACCCGAGTATAAGGGACTCGGCATAATACTTGCGTCCTTACTGTCCGGCAGAGTCAGCTCTTGCCAAGATGTCGGTTGAGTAGTGACTTTTTGGGTGTTGGTAGCGAGTACCGTTGCCATAACCTTCGTACCGGCGTACATACCGTCCGGATCAACCAGATCTGTCGGGATTTCGCTTAGCTCTGGGGACTTGTACGATTGTAGAAGATCATCTTTTTTCAGATTTTCAAAGGTAACTGCATCGGCCAGCAGGAGTACATCCGCCTGTGTTTTACCCGCTTGGCGCTCTGCCTGAAGCTTGGCAGTGACTTCTTCGGTTCCGGAACGGAAGATGCTGACTTGAACATCAGGATATTTATCGTTAAAAGCCTTTACCAGTTTGCCTGCATCTTCTTCAGGCTGGGATGTATAGAAGGAAAGTTTACCTGACATTGTGCTTGAAGCTGCGCCTGAACTATCTTGATCTGGCGTGGCTTGTCCCTGTGCAGAACAACCGCTGAATACAATCATGCCTGCCAGAAGGGGCAGTAGTAACGACTTTTTGAATGGAATCACAGATAATCTCTCCTTTGGTGTCTAGCTGATAAATTTAGAGTAAGAACGTATGGATTGCCTGCGCAACGCCGTCTTCAGCGTTGCTGCCAGTCACAACATTAGCGATTTCTTTCACATGGAGCTCTGCATTTCCCATGGCGATTCCTAATCCTGCCCATTGCAGCATGTCCAGATCGTTATCATAATCTCCGGCTGCAGCTACCTTATTGGGTTCGATCTGATGTGCATGACATAGACGTTCGAGTGCGCCTCGTTTACTGACTCCGGCTGAATTAACATCAAATCGCAAACTTCCTGTTCGTGTACATTGGAATAATCCTGATTCGTCAAGGATACGAAATAGGTTTTCGCGTGAGTCGTGGTCTGTACAGATTACGGCTGCTTTGAAGAGCATGCCTGACATCTGGCTTACAAAGGTTCTGAAATCCTTTCCGACTTCAACGAAGCGAATGAGATCAGCCTGTTTAGCATCAAGTTCATCACCTTCTTCAAATGAATCCAATTCCGGTCTGTTGACCCTATTGTTGATGGCCCAGTTCCTATTGATATCATTAATCTCTTGGACGTAGAGGACATTGTATCCATAGAAATGGATGTAAGCTCCTTCTTGCTGGATGACATCCAACATGAACAGCATATCCTCTGTTTTGAGCGCAACGCCATCAAGCAGTTGTCCAGTCACGGGATCTACCGTCACAGCACCGTTCAATGCTACCAGTGGGAAATTCATGGAGACTTCCCTAGCGTGTGACCATACGGAAGCGGGAAATCGCCCAGATGCAATCGTGACATTCACTTCCGCTGAGATTAATTGTTGAATGGAGCTTCGTGTCATAGGTGTTATCATTTTATCTGGATTGAGCATCGTACCGTCCAGATCAAGGGCTAACAATCTGTACATGAACATATTCCTCCCGGATCGATTAACTTACACAACATACATACGAAGTGGTTCGGGTATATCCACAGGCCCCTGGAAAGAGCGGCTTGCTTCATCCCGCATGAATTCCAGATTACCATCTCCGGGAAGATGGACAAGGACGAGCTGCTTGACGTTAGCCTGACCAGCAATCATGCCTGCCTGAAGTGCATTCATATGTCCTTGGCCAGTTGTGTGTACACTGCCTTCACAGATGGTAGCCTCACATAGAAAGATGTCTGCATCACGAGCCAGCTCGATAAGGGAATCACAGTACGAGGTATCACCGGAATACACCAGCACCTTGCCTTGATATGTGATCTTAACGGCGTAACATGTAATGGTATGCTGCACCTGTACAAATTCGATCTCTGCGCCAGCAAGCTGAATCTTGGATGAAGGATCAATCGGGATGACCTCGGTATGTTCACCATATAGACCATTCAGAATATCCACTGGATTATCCGGTGCATACAGCTTCAGTTTATTCAACATGCGACCATTGCGAATAGCACCCGCTGCAGCATATTGGAGGACTCCCAGATCCGCGATATGATCATGATGCAAGTGAGACAAAATAACACCTGATAGTTCTTCCACACATGTCTCGGTGGGGAGCTTACTCATAACGCCGCTACCACAGTCCAACAAAATCTGCCCTTCATCTGTGGTTACAAGGTATCCCGCAGTTGCTCCGCCAGCTGCGGGATAACCACCCCAGTAACCTAATATCTTCACATTCATCTTTGCACCTCAGTCTGTCTTGATCTGCATTCTTTACAAATGTTCCGTACAGTTACAATTGTAAAAAGAGTTTATTACTCTCGTGTCAACCGAGTGTCAATCTTTTGTAAAATTGTTTTGGCAAAGTTATCCTGGCTTGACTCCGCCGCGAATCCCATTTTATAGTGGGAAATGTGTAAGAAGGGAAATTTAAACGCAAAAGGCGGACTTATATGTGAATATAGACGAACGCAAAAATATGATAAGAGTCTGTAAGATGTATTATTATGAATCCTGGACACAGGAGAAGATTGCGGAGAAGCTCGGTGTATCCAGGCCAGTCATCTCCAAGATGCTGCAGCGTGCGAAGGAAGAGGGCATTATTGAGATTGTCATTCACGATGATGATTACGAAACGTCCAAATTGGAGAAAAAACTGGAAGATTTATTTAACCTCAAACAGGTGCTGGTCGTTCCAACCAAGGATCTGAATAAAGAGTTGTTGTCGAGTGCAGTAGGCAAGGCTGCTGCTCAATTTGTCCAAAAACTGATTAAAAACGGTGACCGTGTGGGTGTCTCATGGGGCAATACGCTCTATCATATGGTGCGAGAGTTCCCTTTGGAGAAAAAAGAGAATGTCAAAATCATTCCACTGGTGGGTGGAACAGGGAATTCGCGAAATGAAATGCACTCCAATCAGATTGCCTATGAGTTATCCAAAAAAATGGGCGTAACCTGTGATACGTTATATGCTCCGGCCGTTGTGGAAACAGAAGAGTTAAGGGAGCAAATTGTTGGCATGCCTAATATTTCGGCCGTTCTTAAAGAGGGGGAGAATATCAATCTCGCTCTGGTGGGGATCGGAAATCCGTATTCCATGTCAACGATGGAACGATCGGGTTATCTGAATGAGCAAGTGTTAGCTGAATTAGAAGCACTCCATACGGTAGCGGATATTAATTCTGTGTTTATTACTCGTAAAGGTACAATCACCGAACATCCCATTAATCATAGAGTCATTGGCCTTGGACTGGAGCAGTTAAAGAAGACTAAAACGGTGGTGGGCATGGCTTTTGGTCTGCACAAAATCGACTGCATCCTGGCTGCTTTGCGAGGAGGGTATATTAATATGCTCATTACGGATGAAGTCACAGCAAGTCAAATTACGAAAATTTGATGTTCGAGGATCATCATTTATCGATTTCAAACATCTTGGTGCTAGGTATTGATATTAGATGTGGATTTCATTGGCCTTCAACTCCAAACCGGAGAATATATTTCTGGGTAGTATCGCCCAATGAAGTAATTTTATGTGAGTTTTGTATATGGAGTTTAGAATACCCCCCCTTTAAGGTAGAAGAAGTCAAATGCACCTTTGGAGGGGGGGGTTAAGTCCTAAAGGAAACCCTCTAGGTTGGATGAAATTTTTCGAGATACCGAGATTAACAGCTCACGTTCTTGTTCCGAGAGATCTTGTGATGCAGCTTCCTCCATTTTTGTCCAAACGGCAACAGCCTCGTCAACGAGTTGTCGGCCATTTTCAGTCAGTGTAACTAGCGTGACGCGCCCATCTTTGGGCGATTTAGAGCGAGTGACCAGGCCAGACTCTTCTAATCGCCGAACGGATTTGGCAATCGTTGAATGGTCCAAGCGCATCGTCCGTCCTAGACTCTGCTGCGATTGTCCATCTTGCTCTCCTAATTGCATTAACATAATTTCTTGACCAGTAAACAGTCCAACTTCACGCAACAAGTGCGCAGCCAAACCACGATGTGATCTCGCCATGGAAAAAACCGCAAAGTTAATGGGGAATTGCTGGATGACTTGCATTTCTTTTTCTACATGAGATGTATTAGAGTCTGGTTTGTGTTCTTCTTCAAAGTTGTTCATCACTCTTCACCTTTCCGCTTGTGCTTCTATAAGCGTAGTGAATAATTCAACACTTGTAAAGTGAGGGAGTTATAAATGGAAATGCCTCCGCCAAGTTATTCTTCAAGTCCCTATCGAGTTCTTCCAAAGGACGTCCTGGTCGATTAACAATAAGTACATCAGGCCAAGCTGAACGAATATTTGTAAGATGATCTTCATCCCCACCATGCAGAATATGAAGATAGGCTAAGTTAAGTTTAGCAAGTTCAGAAATCAAGTATTCATATACTTTAGGCCCGTCTGTGCCTTCAGATATATCGCCTAAAGGAACCCCGGGAGAGAGTCGAATTGCTGTGCGACCTGCTCCAATTTCCTCAGCTACAGCTTTTGCTACCTCGATGGCAAATCTAGCGCGATTTTCAATTGAACCTCCATACGAGTCGGTGCGTACATTTGCATTTTCAGAAATAAACTGATGTACAAGATAACCGTTTGCTCCATGAATTTCTACACCATCAGCACCTGCCGCTATCGCAGCTGCGGCTGCTTTACGGAAGTCCTGAATCGTTTCTTGAATCTCTTCCAGACTTAACTCACGCGGAGCAGGAATATCTTGCATGCCTTTCGCAGTGTACATCTGTGCTTTGGGAGCAATAGCTGAAGGAGCAACGGGTTGACGGTGATGTGGTGTATTTTCTGGATGTGACATCCGGCCTGCATGCATAAGCTGAATGAACAGATATCCTCCTGCCTGATGTACGCGATCTGTAATCTGTTTCCAACCTCTTATGTGCTCATCTGTATAGATACCTGGGGAAGTTAAATAACCTTGTCCATCCTCGGATGGCTGAGTTCCTTCACTAATGAGTAGACCCATTGAAGCGCGTTGTTCATAATACTCTGCACTATGTGTTCCAGGGGTACCATCATAAAGCGCACGGGATCTAGTCATTGGAGCAAGAGCCAAGCGATGTTGCAAATTCAAATTCCCTACGGATACTGGTGTCCAAATTGTGTTCATATGAAAATTCCTCTCGATTTTTCCGTATTTATGTTTCCGGAAAGACAAAATTAACAAACAAATATTTGATTTGTCAATGAGAAGATTGCATTCAAGATTCAAGCGGACAATATGTAAGAAGGTAAATCAACTTTTTAATTGACACCCATATATCCTAATGATAGGATATATTCATCCTAGTGTTAGGATAAATAATTATAGGGTAAAGAGGAGATTGAATTTATGAGTATTCTATCCATTGTTCTGCAAGTCATATTGGGGTTAGGGTTCCTTATGTTTGGGTTTATGAAGTTTGGGTCCAAGCAGATGGTGGAGGGATTCAAGCATTATGGATATCCCGGAGCGTTTCGAGTGTTTACTGGACTGATCGAAGTTATTGCAGCAGGTTTAGTTATTGCAGGTATTTGGAGTGAAAATTTAGCTGCTTGGGGTGGTTTAGTCATCGTTGTAACGATGATCGGTGCCATCCTTACTCACATTAAAGTTAAGGATCAATTGAAACAAATGCTCATGCCGATCATTTTATTAGTGTTGGGATTAGTTGTATTGTTAATCAATTACGGATCTTTGTTTGTGTGAGTAGTGAGTTAATCTAAGGAGAGATTATAATGGGAATCCAAATTATTAAACCTGGAGATCAAGCGAGTGGTCAGTTCGATGGCGGTAAAATACAAGAACAAAAACCTATTGGTTTTTCTGGAGAAGGATCCATCATTACTCGTCTAGGTCCCTTATTTTACTGGGCTTGGGCTCACTCTCAGGAACCTGCAGAAATCGGTTTGCATCCACATAAAGGTTTCGAAATCATCACCTATGTCATTAAAGGTAAGGCATATCATCAGGATACACTGGGTACGGAAAGTGTTGTAGAAGAAGGGGGAACCCAACTGATGCAAACAGGCTCTGGTGTGTACCATGGCGAGGCTTTGAAGGAACCAACAGAAATATTTCAAATCTGGTTTGAACCTCATTTAAGTCAAGCGGTTAAACGTCCCCCTGTTTATGTACAATTCGATTCTAATCAGTTTTCGGTAGTATATATAGACGATGTGAAGATCAAAAAAGTTTTAGGAAACGATTCTCCCATGCAAATCGTGACAGATGCCCAAATGTGGGATGTATTTATTCCACAAGGGAAGGTATACACGCATAACCTTTCCCTGAACCGTACGTTGGCTAGTTTAGCGATTAGAGGGGATGGAACGCTTGCTTTAGATACAGGGGAACCCACTCATTTCTCACATAAGGACTTTATGATCACTCAATCAAAGGAAGAAGAGAGAATCATCATAAAAGCTGTAGATCAAGACCTTAGAATTGTACTCATTGAAGTTCCTACAGAAGTTGCGTATCCTTTATATAATAAACCAAGATAACCAATGGTGACTTTTCTTGTAGTCATCTAATTAGGAGGTTCGCTACATGTTTCAAGGAGATGAACAAAGTCAGATTGATTTAAGACTTTTCCGTGTGTGGATAAAAGCAAGTAAAACGGTCTTTGATGATGTTACAAAAGATATAGAAAGTTATGGCATTAGTAACGAGAACTTCATGGTTTTGGAACTCCTTTATAATAAGGGACCACACACGGTTCAAAATATAAGTGAAAAATTTTCTATCCCTAGTGGGAGTATCACATATGTAGTAGATAAGCTTGAAAAGAAAGAATTAGTAAAACGGGAACCAAGTCCAACCGACCGCCGATCATCAAATGTAGTCATTACAGATCAAGGTCAAGCCTTATTTAAAGAGATCTTTCCTCAACACGTTGAGGTAATTTCTAAGAATCTTTCCTATATTACCAATGAAGAAAAAATACAGTTAACTAATCTTCTCAAGAAAATCGGATTAGGCCCCAGTCATACCAAATCATGAATTGAGCTCATATGAAGAATTATTCGAAGAGAAAGTCGGTTCTCCTCAACAAATTATTGAAAAAATGTTGTACCAATACGAGTTGTATGGGCAACAACCATTGTACCTGCTATTAAGAAACACACAATGAATAGTAAACTAATTTGACGTCATAGGTAGTAAAAAACGAAGGCAGTTCCCTTCGTTTTTTTTAGCATATTAATCCATATGGAATGAGAGATCTTCCGAGGCATATACAAATCGAAAGCCACATTTATCCATGTGAAAGGAAATCATTTTGATGAAAGCACGAGTGGTTTCCTACTTGGTTATCCATTTACACTAAGCGTGAGCAATTGTTTGAGGTTGTCATCAATAAATGTATTATCCGCACTGTTGATTCCCCGACCGGCAAAGTGCCCCCAGATCGATTGGATAGGTTTTAGCACCGCATTAGGCATGAGCTTAACCTCGTATTCGTTATCTTCCGCCGTACAAAAGAGATCCGTGCTTCCTGGCATAACGTAGGCAAGAGCTTGAATGCTTTTGAGTGCCTGATCAAAATCCCCATTATAGGAGGGGTTGACACTAATGTCTGCATGTTGGCCTGTCCATAACATGGTCAAGACATTGTGTGGATCCATCGTCATAAACACAGGCTCCCAGAAGTCGGCCACAAACGATGCGACTGAATCAAATCCCAACTCACGATAGAGCTCCTTTCTATAAAATGCTTGCGAAAATCCCCATCCTGCATAAGTACGACCCACAGCGCGCAAGTCTGCAGAAGTCAAATCATTGAGTTTGCTTGGTTCGAACTGAGCGACAGCCATAAGCGGGGCGCTGACTCCATTCAGCACCACTAAGGTCTGAGGCCACGGCTTGGCAATTCCAGCGATCGGCGCAATGCGTTCTACCATGTCGGGATATGTTGCTCCCCATTGGAATGCTTGAATGCCTCCCATGGACCAACCCACGACGAGAGCAATCTTTTGAATATCGAATTTTTCGGTCACTAGTCGATGTTGCAATGTCACGTTGTCATAGATGGTTACCTGAGGAAAATTAGCCCGATCAAATGGGGGAGGCGTGTTACTAGGGGACGAAGATAACCCGTTGCCTAATAGATTCGGCACGATAATGAAGTATTTCTCCGGATCGAGTGCCATGCCGTTTCCAATTAACCATTCATTCTGCACATGCTGGTCGCCAAATGCCGTTGGATAGATGATGACATTATCTTTCTTCTCATTTAATTTTCCATACGTCTTATACGCAAGAAAAGCGTTCGGTAATGTCACTCCGGATTGCAAGGTCACGTCACCCAAATTAAAAATTTCATATTCCATCATTTTGTCTCTCCCTTCAAGATGAAACTACATAAGTAAAATGTAATTTCTTGTTGTCAGTATAGGCCTGTGGTACTCTCAATAAAAGTGAATAGAAATCAATGCAGTATTCAATATTATTGAAAGTAAAGGGGAATTGAATGATGGAATTGCGCCAACTAACGACGTTCCGCACAGTGGCATACACGTTGAATTTCACTCGGGCTGCGGAAGCGTTGAATTATGTCCCTTCAAACGTCACGATGCAAATTAAAGCATTGGAGAATGAGCTTGGCGCTCGTCTTTTTGACCGACTAGGCAAACAACTCGTGCTGACTACTGCGGGTAAACGTTTTTTAACGCATGTGCACAGCGTTCTGGATCAACTGGAGGAAGCTCGCAGTGAGGTTCATGACAATGAACAACTGAGCGGCACTATAACGATAAGTGCCAACGAGGTACTCTGCGCCTATCGACTTCCAGTTGTCTTTCGTCTATTTCGTTTGCGCCATCCGGGAGTTCGTCTCATCTTCCGTTCCGTTCCCAATCAACAACTCAAGCAAACGCTCTTTGAGGGAACCGCGGATGTTGTCTTTATGTTGGATGAATCCATTCGCTCAACTGGACTTGCCGTCGAACCGCTGATCGAAGAAACATTCCGCTTTTTCGCGGCCCCAGACCATCCACTTGCGAATCAAACTGTACTTCAGTTGGAGGATTTTCACGGAGAAGTGTTTCTGACGAATGAAAAGGGCTGTACTTATCGAACCATGTTTGATCGTTCATTTGAGCAAAAAGGCATGGATACCATTACATACTTGGAATTTCAGAATGCCGAAGCCATCAAACAATGTGCCATTGCAGGTATTGGTATTGCTTTTCTTCCTGAAATAACAGCGGAAGAAGAAGTTAAACGGGGCGATTTAGTTGCCCTCCCATGGCAAATTCCAGACTTGCACGTGTACACACAGATGTTATGGCACAAAGACAAGTGGCTTTCACCAATCCTACTATCTTTCATCGAGGCAGCAAGAGAGGTTATCGCTATTGATTAGATTGTTTTCGTGCCCTCTAAGCATTTTTGCATAAATATCACTTTGTTGAAGCCAGCCTTTGCAGTAACTGGGCCGGATTTCAGTTCTTTTTGGATCCTATAACCGAAATGCTCATATAATTTTTGTGCTGATGGATTCGTATCAACAACCTCCAAATTGATCTTAGTCATGTGTTGATTCATTGCGAGCTGTTCCACCTTACTTAGTAACAATTTGCCTATTCCATGGCCACGAGCTTCTTCTGATACAACAATAGGGTCAATATGCAAGATATCTTCGTGATACAAATGAAATTTTAAATAAAATGCATAACATAAAAATCGCCAAGTCGCTTCAAATGGGGAGTACACGTTCCGAAAAGCTCTATAATTGGCTGGTGTGAATGCTCTTTTTCCAATATTGTATCCGAGAAATCCTACCACTTCTTCATTTCTTAATGCATATATGCCTTGTTCAAATTGAATAGACTGAGATAATAGCTTGACTGCTTGTTCTTTCGTTTTTGCATAAAACCACAGATGTTTAACTTTCAATGGAAAAGCTTCGTAAAATAAATGAGCAACTTGTTCATGTTGTTGTACATGAAGCTGCTGTGTGATTTCAATTTGGTTCATGGATATCTCCCCAATCCTTCACATAAGAGTTAATAGATGTTCTATCATTCATTTTCCTAAAATGAAGCAACGTGAACAATTCACATTTCTTTGAGTTGTTGGTACATTTCTTAGATTTCTTCTTATGTTGCTCGTGTATTGCTTATGATTAGTTAACTTGTAGTGAAAGGGGAAAATACAGGATGAGTGCTACGGGTTATTTGGCCCACCGTTCTCCCGTGAACGTACAGTTTCTAAAAGTTAAAGATGAACCGTTCCGATGGCATAATTCCATCGAAGTAGCGATTGTGTTGGAAGGTAGTATTCATGTTGCCATTGCAGATGAGCAAAGAACATTAGGTGCGGGTACAATAGAAATTTTCAATATCAATCAAGTTCACCGTTTATGGCAGACCGATGAAAACAATGTGGTACTGCAAATAAATATCGATGCTGAATTTGCAAAAGGATATTACCCGGATTTATCATATGTCTGGTTTGCGCATGAATTTAGCCCAGGAGCGTATCTAGGTTTAGAACGAGTAGAAGGAATCATTGAAGAAATATGCACGTTAATTACTCCAAGTTTAACTTCGAGCGAAGTGCCATTGTTAAGTTTAAAGAATACAGTCGAACATTTGCTGGACCTGTGCATTATGAATTTTGATGCGAAAAGAATGTTCGAAGGGAACGCAACCAAGCTGCAACGAATAGGACGAATATATGATTATTTGTTTAATCAAAGGGGGTTTATGAACAAAGCATCTTTGAATGACATCGTCAAACATACAGAGGAATATTTAAATTTGGATTACTTATCATCACAATTCAAGCTATTGATAGGCGATACGCTGCAAAACTTGCTCCATTACTTACGCATTGAGCAGGCCATTAAACAATTATTAACGACCGAACAGAGTCTGGTAGAAATATCAATCGAGAGTGGTTTTTCTTCGCCCAGGTATTTTTATCAACGATTCAATAAGATCTTTCCAGAAGGACCAAAAGTATTTCGTGAACAACATATAAAGAAACGGGAGATGAAAGAACGCGCCAGAGAAGTCATTGATCCAGCATTCGTTCTTGCAAGACATCGTAGATTATTTAAAATTCCTGAGACGATCAGCAATGAACGAAATAGATGGATTCACATCGACATATTTGGACCTGACGAAGAAAAATCAACACTGGAAGAAACTTTGGATTCATTAAACTGTGACGATATTCAAGCTTTGACATTGATCATTAACCAGTTCAGGGAAAACGATATTTTTCCTGTATTTGTCGTTAGAACAAGTAGTAAAGCTATGTCAGAACAGATAAGCGCAATACAGAAACTCCTTCATAACTATACCCTTACTTACGGCGCAGAATATATGAAGGGATGGAGAATTGAACTTCAATAATATGAAGGAATAAGAGAGCAAACACAGTCACGATGTTGATAAAAAAGTTGCGAAGCTTTGCTGCTTTGGATATGATTATCTAATGTTCAATCAACGTATACTATTTTACATTGCTTGAGTTATGCGAAAAGATAACACTTATGTAATCAATGGATGATAAAAGATAGTGAGGTAGAAAAAATGATCGCAAGAACAGAAGAAGACTTTAATGGTTTGAAGGAAATTGGTAAAATCGTCGGCTCTATTCGAGATGAATTGGTACAAAAAACACTTCCAGGTATAACAACTAAAGAACTTGACGATCTAGCCGGAGCGCTTTTTGAGAAAGCAGGTGCCATTTCTGCTCCAAAAAGTGAGTATGATTTTCCAGGCTATACTTGTATTAGTGTTAATGAAGAAGTGGCACATGGTATTCCGGGGGAGCGGGTTATTCAAGAAGGAGATATCGTGAATATTGATGTGTCTGGCTCCAAAAACAGTTATTTTGCAGATACCGGAATCTCCTTTGTCGTAGGCGAAGGCGAAGAAGTGTTAACGAAAATATGTGACGTTGTGAAACAAGCATTTGAAGCAGGTCTCAAAAAAGCAAAACCGGGTTCCAAAAAAAGCGGAATCGGAAAAGCCGTATTCCAAACAGCAAGACAGCATGAATTAACGGTTATTAAAAACCTTACAGGACACGGTGTTGGACGTGCGATACACGAAGCACCTGATCACATCTATAATTATAATGATCCATCGGATGATGAATTGTTAAAAGAAGGTATGGTTATCGCATTCGAGCCGTTTATCTCAACTTCAGAAGAAGAAGTCTACCAAAAAGGAGACGGCTGGACCTTTGCTACTAAAAATAGCTATGTAGCTCAAATCGAACATACGATTATCCTTACTAAGAATGGCCCAATCATTGTCACCCTTTAAGGTGTTTCAATTAAGAGTCGCTAAATTAGCGACTTTTTTATTATGTAGATCTGATCTTTATGCTATAGACAGAGGTGATTGATTGAGCACATCAACAAAGCGCGTCCAATTAATTGATGGACTGCGTGGATTCAGTCTGGCCGGCATCGTGATGGCGAATATGCTGGCTTTCCAATATGGAATGTTTGGCCAGAGTAAACCCCAACTGTTCGGGATTGGCGGTGCAGACCAGGCTTTCCTCTCATTCCTGCTAATCACTGTGGTGGGTAGTTTTATGCCAATCTTTGCATTTATGTTTGGCTTCGGAATGATTAAACTGTCGGAAAGTCTTAAATCACGAGATTTGCGACCAAAGTGTCATCTGGCTCGACGTTTTCTATTACTTTTTGGTATCGGAATGCTGCACATAATCTATCTTTGGGAAGGGGACATCCTGTCGTTTTACGGCGTACTCGGTTTCTTCCTGCTGATGTTCCTAAATCGGAAACCCAAAACGCTGCTCATTTGGGCGGTACTGCTACTTGTTGGAGCAGGGCTACTTGGTCTCCCGGCATCCAATCCGATGAATCCGCTATCTATTGAGTCGACTCATACGGATAACTATATCATTCAAAGTCAGGATGTATACGGTAGTGGCACCTACGCGGAGATCAGGGATTTCAGTAATAACGGCGATCCGTTCGGTGGGGAATTGGAGGTATCATACGCCCTAATAGCCCTGGTGTTAGCCCCACTTATGACGATACCGATGTTCCTGCTTGGCATGCATGCTGCCAGGATGGGTACGTTTAACGATCTTCAGGCCATGAGACATATGTATCTTCGTCGTGCCTTATTTTTGATTCCAGTTGGTTTGATACTCAAAGCATATAGTGAATTGGCGCCAAAATTGGGTGCGGGAGGATGGCCCGGAATGGGAATCGGCGGGACGCTTGGGGGAACACTGCTTGCACTCGGATACATATATGCATTTGCGCTGTTGTACGCGGGAAGCCGCCATTCTAGCCTGATGGGCAGGTTCGAGGCGGTCGGACGTCTTTCACTGACAAATTACCTGATGCAGAGCGTCATCTGTACGACAATCTTTTATGGATACGGCCTGGGACTATTTGGTCGTGCTGGCGTATTCATCGGAGCAATTATTGCAGTTGCTGTTTACGGAATTCAATTGTGGCTCAGCCCACTATATCTCAAGAAATTTAAAAATGGGCCGGTCGAGTATGTCCTACGGATTTGGACGTACCTATCCTGGAAAGGACAGCCAAGAAAGAAGAAAAAATCGAACACGAATTTGCATGAAAACGCGCATGGAAGATACGAATTTTTCACTTAACTTTAACGTTGGTTAGCAGCGAGTTGTTTCCTTTAGGATGGCGTCTTTCATGATTAATTTTGTGTGCTTATATTACCTTTATTTGTTATACTCACTGAAGAATAAGAAATCCCCTAATGTTTACTAGTATAATTAGTAATTATTTATAGATTCAACATAGCAACTCTGATACATAAGCTAACTAATATTGTACGGGCAGGAGTAAGGTATACGAAATAAAAGATACAGCGTATATCTCCGATTGTTTCCACTCGGACTTGAAAGGATCGTTATTGTGCTGAAAATAATTAATTTTCTTCTTTTCTTGCTGATCATTTGGGTAGCACTCCTGTATCCTTTTCGTTCTGCTTGGTTTGAAGGCTTAAAGCAGATTCCTGCAGATCTTCATGGTGTTTATTTACTTTTTTTGTTCTTTGGCTATCTGATATGTTCATCTGGTATGGGACTTATTGTTGGCAAGATGTTTTTTAAACGAAAAGAACAGTAGAACAAACGAAAATTGGTCTGCAGATGATACTATATTAAGTTCTGAGTTAAAAGGGGCCTGAAATAGTAGATAGGAGGCTGGAGAATGGATAGTGACATTTTAATCAATCAGTTCCTAAGACTTTTCCCTGAATTCCACGATTATTACATAGAACATCTGGATTTAAATCAAGAGTTTCTAGGACATGTGTTTTTTGGTGATGAAGTGGCTACTTACGTTGAAAGATTGCTTCGTGAAAATGATGACACAGAACTAATTGAGAACTTTTTTGATTTTTTTGAATGGATGGCAACTCAATCGAGCCTTTATATTGTACAAGTGTTATCTACTACAATATTGTATGATCTAGGTGGGCATACAGATATTTTGCAAAAAGCTCAAAGTTATATGAAGCCACGTACTAAAAGACTTTCTCAAGAAATAGAAGATTTACACTCAGGGAAATATTTTTTTATAGATTAATGTGTTGGAGATCAGGTTGAAGTGTGTGTAAAGATAAGGGATATTGCATGTCTATTTCAGCATCTATTGAAATCAGTTTATCAAAGCAAATCTCAAGAATAACTTCAACTAAGAAGGATTTCCTGCTGGAGTAATGTCTGATCTGGAGAGAAGAAGGAGCGAAATGCCCCTTCTTTTTTCTTTGGCTGATTTTCTTAAAAGCTCTATCCAATCTCCTTCTTGAGTAAGCTCAACGATCTTGCGCAAATCTGCAATAGAAATATTCGTAATCCACAACAAGTAATCAGATCTAACCAACTTAAGTCCTCTTCATTAAAACTCTTCTCCCACCTTGATCACGTTCAACGAATGGCAGTAATTCTTCTTGCTCAAAAACCCGACATTATTTTCCTCGCATCCAAAGATGTCCCTAATAATTGTGTTATTGGAGGTGTACCTGCCAAAGTAATCAAAGAGCTTGAATCGTAGGTTTTTCTAATCAGGCGGAATGCAGAGAAATCATTATCAACAAAATCCACAGGTAGGTATAATCAGCAGCTTTCACTTGGCGAAACTAGTTGTCCCAGAAGTAGAACACATAGTATAGTAAAAGTGGTGATTGTCATGAAAAACATACCATTATACAAGCAAATTCAACATGCAATAAAACATCAAATTACGCTCGGAAATCTGCGTTCAGGAGACCGAATTCCTTCGGAAAAAGAACTGGCCGAACAATTCCATGTCAGCTTAATAACGACCAAAAATGCTATGGCGGGGCTGGCAGAAGAGGGTGTGGTCGTCCGCATAAAAGGAAAAGGGACATTCGTGGCTGGTCAAGCCTCGTTCAAACTACGCATACCAATTGAGACATACCAAAAAACGGACGAGAGCCTTAAGGGTCATCACATCCCGTTACCTCCAAAAGCAAAAGAAATGATAGGAATAATCATCCCGTCCATGCGCACTAAAGTGGAGCAACGTCTGCTCGATGCAATCGAAAACGCTGTCAACGAAAACGGATATACGTTGGTTATCCGTGTTTCGAGAGGCAGTTCAGTGAAAGAACTCCTAGCTATTGAAGAGCTATATGAGTTGAAAGTTGTAGGGTTTGTGCTGTTTTCCATTGGGAGTGAACATGAACGACAAACGATTGACAGAGCTTCAAAACTAGGGTGTCCTTATGTATTAATTGACCGTTATTATATGGACAAGCCAAACATAAGCGTCTGCTCGAATAATATAGAGGGGGCGCATATAGCTGTAACTAATTTGGTTAAGCAAGGGTTTCGACAGTTTGCTTTAGTTACCCCACCCAAGGAGCACAGTGTCGTGATCGAACGAATTGCAGGTTTTGAAAAAGCGGTGACGAAAGCGCGTATATCACAAGAGGATATCATTCGTCTTACGATGCCTTATGAAATTTTTAATGAATCGATACAGAATAGAGAGCAGATATTGGACAATTGGATAAGTCAATATTATGGTCGATTTACAGCACTGGTGGCTGTTGACGTTGAACTAGCGCGTTTAGCTCATTATTCGTTAATCCGTACTATTGGCAGGGAGAGCGCAAAACGCGTAGCGATCGTCACGTTCGATGATCCCGGGATCGATGGTATTGCCTATGTTCAGCAAGACGAGAAGATGATTGGTGTACAGGCTGTCACCTTGCTATTGGATCAGATACATCACGGCGTACGAACCCCCAAAAAGCTCTTTGTGCCAATGGAATGGATTCCATCATCATAACAACAAGAAAGTAAAAAGAAGTGATCCGACATAACTACTGCCAGACCACTTCTTTTTATTAACTAATTATGGTGTTATACGGAAATTATCGAACCGTGTGTGATTGTTCATGGTTCGCAGGCCAACTTTGCCGTGCGTGAACGGATTCATGCTATTGTCCTTGTACGTAATCTTTGGTGTGTTCATATCACCAACATACACTGTAATTGTCGTGCCGGATGTCACTACCTTCATTTGCTGCCAGGTACCTGAAGCAATTGAAAGGGGGACTGAAGCGAGCGTCTCGTAGCCGTAGTTCATTTTGCCCAGGTAGACACCATCTGGCTTAATGAATGCATAGTATGCTTGTACATAATCCGGATTGTTCGCAAGTACTTTACCATTGGAAGGGTTGTTAACCCGAACCAGTATTCCAGCATCCCCACTAGTATCAATTAGTTTAATGTCCGACTCAACCGTATAGTCAGCCCAAGACTCTTTGCCTATCGTGGTCTTTCCGAAAGTGTTGCCTGCAGAATCGAGCTCACCACCAGTAGTAACTGACCAGTTTCCCTCGAATCGTGTCCAGCCATTATCATTGCCATCATTAAAATCATCTGCCATGCCTGTCACTGCCTCACCGCGCGTAAATGTCAAATCGCTGAAATCGAATTCTCCTTTCACAAACTCAAACCGTAATTCATGATTGCCAGCAGTCAAATACAATCCTTTCTTGCTGGCCGTTGTCCAGTTCTCCCAATCACCTGAATTAGATGCACTTACGATGCCTGTCAGATCGGTTGCCCCGTCCCATACCCGGAAGCTTGCATCGTTGAACGTCGTGGCTAGTCGAACATCCAAATCATAGTATCCGGTCTCGGCTACATTGACACGGTATTTAAGCCATTCGCTAGTCTGATTCCATCCAACAACATTCTTGCCTTCAGCCGCGGAGCTGCGAATATCAACTGCGTCCTTCCGATAGGTACCTCCAATATTAGCTGCTGTAAGATCATGATAAGCAGTTCCTTCACTTCCATCCATATAATGAACGGCCTCAATTTTGCCAGGCAAGGGTTTATACGTGTTCCAAGCACTGCTACCGTTCACTTTATTACTGAATGCCGTATAGCCAAAATCAGCGTGTGCATCCGTAGTCGTGTAACCGATCTTACCACCGTTGAGTCCATCAATGGTTCGAGTCTGCTTCTTCATTCCGTCCATATAAACAGTGAAGGAGGTACCAGCCTTTTCTACGCGGATCTGATGCCACTTGGAATAGTCGTAACCTGCTGGAAGCGATGCATATTGCCAGCCCTGGCTCACGCCTTCTACAACGTAATTCGTCTCCAAACGATTTTTATTGCGATTCAATACCGCCACGCCATAAGAATTCTCATTGATATAGGAGAAGACAGCACCATATACAGGGTTTTCAGTGGTACCTTGTTTCAACTGTTTTAAGTTAAACTCGGCCGTATAATCGCTGGCGCTTTTGACTGCTGTGACCTGACGGTACGTTGATGCTGAACCTATGGTATCCTGCCACATGAGCTCTTGGTTGTAAATCCCCCATGTGCCGCCACCAACATTCGTCCAACTGTTGCCGATCGATGTTCTGTTAAAGCGTTCCTCAAAATCCGGTAATTCCGGATTTGGTTGTGATGCGGTTGTGGGTCCCTGCACGAGAAGCTTGTCTCCATTCCAAACGATCCGATCCATATTCATCTTACGTCCAGGGTAGGTTATATTCCCATCAGAAGCATGACTATGATAAACGATATAATCTGAATCAAGGTCTGGCCCTTTGATGATTGAATTGTGACCAAGTCCGACATTGGAGCCTTCGGTATTAAT
Organism: Paenibacillus sp. Negev47; assembly: GCF_058313655.1. NCBI lineage: Bacteria > Bacillati > Bacillota > Bacilli > Caryophanales > Paenibacillaceae > Paenibacillus > Paenibacillus sp. Negev47. The sequence goes on along the minus strand of NZ_CM177754.1, from coordinate 3,538,132 downwards.
AAGGATTGGATTCATGTTCGCCTCCGGTTTGAATCCAACCGTTGGACTGCTGGCCGTTGCATAATCGACACGGTAGGCAGTGCTCCAAACGTGGTTTCCAGTGTAGGTCATGTAGTATTTCCCGTCTCGTTTAAAAGTGGTTGAACCTTCAGTCCATCCAGCCATGGATAATCCGGTTGCGACTGGGGGACCAAATGTAGTTGGGCTTGTCATCGGACGCGCAGCAATTGTATTTTCCCCGGTGGAGTAGAAGTACCATTTGCCGTCATCGTCGATGAAGACATTGCCGTCAATGCCCATACCCAAGTTGCTTGTTTGAAGTGTGAATGGGCCAGTGGGGCTGGGGCTGGAAAGTACGTAGTGACCACCGCCTCCTGGGGAGGTATACATGTAGAATTGGCCGTTCCAATATACAACCTCGGGAGCATACGCCGCCTTGGTCACTGCCTCCGTCGAACATAAACCGCGATATGTCCAGTCAACCAGATTTGGGGATGACCATACTTTCACACCTATCGAGTCATCTACTGTGCTGACATACAGGTAGTAGGTCCCGTTGAACTTCAAGATGTACGGGTCACCCTCACCATAAAAATCGCTATTCGACCAATGCCAAGAGTTTGATAAATTAAACGGATTATTGTACGCATAAATATTGGTGGGCATCAGAAAGCATAAGGCTGCACTTAAAAACAGGATTCTCCATTTTTTCATATTGCAACTCCTTTATTTTTAAATGGCTTTTAAAAAATACATTTCAAAATAGAGAGAAGCACACCTCCTGAATTCAAAATATGAACGATTTCTATAGTGGAGTATAACAAAGGGGCGCACGGATTCTTATAACCAATTAGATATAATTTAAAGGTCTTTATGCGTGAGGCCAAGCCAACAAGGTGGTTGTGATTGCCTGCGTGAGCTGAAATGCTGCTTAACAAACATTGGCTGGTTTTTTTTGTGGGCTGATAAACGGTTTAATTGTGTTTGTGCTGGTTATTCAGTAGAATTATCTTTAATTTCTATCGTCCAAAGGAGAGCAAATACGTGCTGGAACTCAGCTTTAACGACCCGGAAAAACTGGTAACTATAACCCATGCCCTGTCGACTCGTTCCCGGATTGACATTCTCCAGCTTTTAAATGTCAACAAATTAAACATTATCGAAATTGCCGAAGCGCTGGACCTGCCAGTGTCAACGGTAGCTAATCATATTAAAGTGCTGGAGGCGGCCAATTTAATACATACGGAAATGCTTCCGGCTTCCCGTGGGGCAATGAAGGTATGCACCCGCAATTATGATGACATTCACATCGTATTGGATCGGATTACATCATTTTCCAAACGCGATACAAATATCTATGAAGTTCAGATGCCGATAGGGCATTACAGTGACTGTGAGGTTTCGCCAACATGTGGTATGGCGAGCTCGGAGGACATGATTTTGAAGGAAGACGACCCGGCCAGCTTTTATCACCCCAAGCATATTGATGCTCAGATTATCTGGCTGGCAAAGGGATACCTAGAATATTTGCTTCCGATGGATATTCCACAAGGCGCAACGATTGAAGCTTTGGAATTGTCGATGGAAATCTGTTCTGAAGTAGCAACCTATAATAATGATTGGCCCTCGGATATTTCCGTATGGGTTAATGGCATTGAGATCGGGATGTGGACAAGTCCCGGAGATTTGGGCGACCGCCGTGGTAAATTGAATCCGGCATGGTGGTCTGATGGTTCTACACAATACGGCATTCTCAAAAAATGGCGTGTGGACGACAACAAGACCATGCTGGACAAGGAGAAAATTTCTGATGTGTCCCTGTCAGATCTTCACCTCGGGGATAAACCCAAGTTAAGATTACGCATTGGAATTCATCCGGATGCTAAGCATCAAGGAGGCATCAACCTGTTTGGCAATGAGTTCGGGGATCATGAACAGAACATTATTATGCAGGTAAGGTATACGATGAATGCGGGTGATAAGGATGCGCCATATGCCCAATAACGGTACCTCGTTCATCGTGAGTATCGAGCGTTTTAAACCTATCTGGTTTCATCTGGAGCAAGCGTAGTCAGCCCATCTTCCAATCCGGAAACGGCCTATATGGTCCGGGCCATCATTCCTTTACCAAATCTCCTGATGGAACCGAAGAATGGATCATGTACCATACAGCGAAGTTCAACAATTCCGGTTGGAATCGGGAGATCCGGTTGCAAAAATTCACATGGAAGGCTGATAATACTCCGAATTTGGGGGCACCGGTGAATCCCAATGCTCCAATTGCCTTGCCTTCGGGAGAAAAGTCAGTTGTTCGATACGAAGGTGAAGAGGGGACGTTCGGGGGGCATGAAAGCAGGACATATCGATACAGTCGACAGCTATGTAGAATTTAATGCGAATGCAGCCTCCGCTGGCCAATGTATTTTGCTGGCAAGAACGGCAAATGGTACGGCTGGTGGCAACTGGTCCAATCTATTGCTGAGTGTGAATGGAGACACAGCGAGTCCTTTTCATATCACTAACAAAGGGTGGGAGAACTGGGGACTGTCTACTGCCCGAGTACAGCTGAATGCCGGTGTGAACAAAATTCGTTTTTCCAAGGGTGAAGGTTATGGAGAACTGGACTTTTTTGATATAAAACCTGTGAACTAGATGTTTATATAATACGATCAGAACCCTGTCAGGCCCTCGCGGACCTTGGCGGGGTTTTGTCGTTATGGAATTGAACCTTCCGAATTCATGTAATAACTCTATTTAATACAAAATAAATAATTTAATACAGTAATATTGACTCTTTTGGGGTATACCAGTAAGATTATTGTAATATACTCATAAAATGAGGTGGGAATTCTAATGCTTGAGCTTAGTTTTGATGATCCGGACAAGCTTGTGATAGTGACTCATGCCTTATCCACACGCTCCCGAGTTGATATTCTTCGCCTTCTGATTTCGAAGAATCTGAATATCGTAGAAATCGCTGAAGCCCTCAAACTTCCAGTGTCTACCGTAGCAAGCAACATCAAGGTACTGGAAGCAGCACGGTTAATTAATACAGAACTGTTGCCCGCCTCTCGCGGAGCTATGAAGGTATGCAGCCGTAATTATGATGACATTCACATTGCGTTGAATACGGAGAAGGCCCTACCCAAAGGGGATGTACAGGTTTATGAGGTAGATATGCCTATTGGTCATTATAGTGATTGCGAAGTATCTCCTACTTGCGGCATGGCGAGTGCCGATGGGATGATTATAAGAGAAGACGAGCCTGCCAGCTTTTTTCACCCCAAACATATTGGAGCCCAAATTATGTGGTTCCGCAAGGGTTATGTAGAATATTTAATGCCACTTGAGATCCCGACTGGGGCTCGGATTGAATCGCTTGAACTGTCCATGGAAATCTGCTCCGAAGCGCCTAACTACGACCACAACTGGCCATCGGATATCTCCGTTTGGATTAATGGTGTAGATATTGGCACGTGGACGTGTCCCGGAGATTTTGGAGACAGAAGAGGCAAACTGAATCCTGCCTGGTGGTACGAGTGGTCTACTCAGTATGGATTGTTGAAGACATGGCGAGTGGACAGGGAAAAGACAACTTTGGACATGGAGAAAATTTCCTCTGTAACGTTGAATCAGCTTAATCTGCAGGACACCCATAAGTTGAGAATGCGTGTAGGCATTAAACCGGATGCTGTTTATCAAGGGGGAATTAACCTCTTTGGACGGCAATTTGGAGATTATGATCAGAATATTAAAATGACACTGAATTATGTAATGGATCAGGGAGTTTGGTAAAAAGAAGCTTTAGTTGCGGACATACTGTAACTAAAGCTTCTTTTTAATTGACAATTACATAAAAATCATTTGAAAGCGTTGACATTAGATAATTCCATCGATATAATCCCCGTATAGATACAATATTAGTGTAATAAATTGATTATATCGTTTGTATCTATAAATCAAGAACAAAGGGGATACTCGCATGAAAAGAAGAATGGGCTTGTTGGCACTCACAATACTTTTCTTACTATCAATGGTTCTAAGCGCATGTAATGGAAGCGATAGCGGTGCTGGTGAAGGGGATTCCGGTGATGGAAAAGTGACATTGTCTTTCTGGACGCTATTCGATGGTGGAGACGGTGCGAACATGCAGACATTGGTTGACGAATTCAATAAATCCCATCCTGACATTGTAGTGAAAAATACCAAACTGGCATGGGGTGAGTATTATACTAAACTCATTACTGCTGTTGGTAATGGCAATGGACCTGACATCGGTATTTCCCACTCCTCCAGGCTGCCCGATCTGATCGATCAAGGCGTTGTAACTGAGCTCGACACACCCGCTACAGATGCAGATGTGGACTGGAATTCTTACAACCAGAATCTTTTGGATGCGGTTACAGTGGACGGCCAGCATTATGCAGTGCCCATTGATACACATGCTTTTATCATGTTCTACAACAAAAAGTTACTTAAAGAAGCAGGTCTGCTCGGCAAAGATGGAAAACCGGTGTTGGAGCAATCGGCTGATGGTTTTGTAAGTTTCCTTAAGACACTAAAAGAAAAGTTGCCGGCTAAGGCTACTCCGTTTGCACTGTCTAATAACAATGATGATCCTTTCCGTCTATGGTGGTCGTTGTATACGCAGTTGGGTGGCAATGATGTAGTATCGGATGATCTGAAATCCGCGGCTATTGATAAAGAAAAAGGGATCCAGGCAGCCGATTACATCCAGAAGTTATATACCGAAGGTTATATCAAGAAAAATGATCCTGATTTCTATAAAAATTTCCAAAGTGGAACTGCCGCAATTACGATGACGGGTGTCTGGACAACAGGAACCTGGGAATCCACCAAAGATTTTGAATTTGGTGCTATGCCGATTCCCAAATTTTATAATCAGGAAGCAACATGGGGAGACTCCCACACGATTGTTCTGCCTTTGACTCAGGATGAAGACGAAACCAAACGTAAAGCGGCCATGATATTCGCCGATTGGGTTGCAGACAATGGCCAAGTATGGGCCAAAGCTGGCCATATTCCTTCCAAACCATCCGTTCTAGAAAAACAGGAATTTAAGGATATGCCTTATCGCAGCGATTACTCCGAGGTGGCAAGTGTCGTTAAATTCAGCAAACAATCAACCAAAACTGCCCAAATCCGTGAAGAAGTCGCCTTTAAATTTTTGAATGAAGTATGGGTCAACAAAATGACACCGTCTGATGCCATGAACAACATGGAGGCAGGCATTCAGAAAATACTGAGTGAATAGAAGGAAGACGGGACACGCAAGCTTGCGCATGGGTAAGCATTATCGCGGGCTTGCGTGTCAATCAAAGGGGAGACGGGTATGAAGTTCAAAAAAATGAGGGCGGAGATGCAGGCACTTGTATTTCTACTTCCATTCCTAATTGTCTATGTATTGTTTACGATCTGGCCGATGATCAAAGGCATTGAAATGACCTTTTACAAATGGACACTAATTAAAAAAATGGAGTTTGTCGGCCTGGATAACTTCCGCAAGGTACTTCAGGACAGGGAAGTTTGGGAAGCGATATGGCACTCGACCTTCTTTGTTTTTCTAAGTACTCCGACCATGATTGTACTCTCCATTGTGCTGGCACTGATTGCGAATCGAAAATCGGTTTTGCAAAAGTTCTACCGGATTATCTTTTTTATCCCAAGTGTACTCTCGGTTGCTGTCGCAGCTTACCTAGGGTTGTTCGTATTCCAGCCTTATACGGGTTTCGTCAATTCCGTATTGCACCTCATTGGGCTGCTACCCCAAAACAGCGAAATTTTTTGGCTGACCGAAACGAGCCTGGCCTGGATCGTCATTACAGTCATTACCTTGTGGTGGACGGTAGGTTTTAATTTCATTCTGTATCTCTCGGCAATGCAGGAAATCCCGGATGAGATCTATGAAGCTGCACGTTTGGATGGCGCAAGTGATACTCAGATATTCTGGAGAATAACGCTTCCTTATCTAGCTCCACTGACCAAAACCATAACGATGCTGCAAATCATCGCTTCATACAAAGTATTTATGCAGATATATGTTATTACGGGCGGAGGGCCGTTGGATCAGACTCGTCCAATTATTCAGTTGATCTATCAAACCGGATTTAAGAATAATAACCTCAGTTATGCCGCGACGATGTCCTATATATTATTCGTCATTCTACTGGTGTTATCGGTGCTGCAATACTGGATTAACAACCGGAAGGGAGCGGATAGCTGATGAAGTGGCTGTTTCGTACGGGTTCTGCATTGATGGCTGTAATGTTTGCGGCTCCGCTGGTGTGGATGCTTGTCGTCTCGATTAAGGAAGAAGGCATGAAGATCATCACAGTCCTGGACTGGTTCAAACCTCCCTATTCTTTAGCCGTTTACGAAGAGATTCTAACGACGACCAAATTGTCTCAGTGGATTGCCAATAGTTTGTTCGTGGCAGTGGTTGTAACGGTGCTCACTGTCATTTTTGCAGCAATGGCGGGGTTTGCGCTGTCCAAGGTACCGTTTCGCTACCGTACCATTGTTTTCTTTTTCATCCTTGGAGGGCTGTTGATACCAGGGGAAGCTACCATTATTCCACTCTATCAGGTGGCGAAAGATCTTCATTTGCTGAATTCATACAGCGGACTTATTATTCCGGCTCTTGCTTCGCCCGTAGCTGTCATCGTACTCAAAAGTTTTTTTGACGGTGTTCCCAATGATCTGTTGGAGAGTGTACAGATTGACGGTGGTGGTTTCTGGAGGATATTCACCAGCATTATGTTACCGCTCACCCGTCCGGCAATGGCCTCCATGGCCATTCTGACGTTTATTGGTTCCTGGAACAATTTCCTGTGGCCGTTCCTGTCCATAACTGATGATAATTTATTTACACTACCGATGGGCATTCCTACGCTGATGGGTCAATACTCCGAGGATTATGTAAAACCCATGGTCATCAATGCAGTGGCGTCAGTTCCTATTATTATTCTGTTTATCATTTTCGAAAAGCAGATCGTCAAGGGAATCAGCATGTCCGGAATTAAGGGATAATGTGAGCAAGTACGAATTTCATAAAAACAAAGCAGCTATTGCAGGCCAGCGAGCCCAATGTAGCTCAAAGAGATGGGAGAAACGATATGACGACTAAATTTTACAGTAAAGATTACCCAAGACCACAATTTGTACGTAAGGACTGGCTGGATTTGAATGGAGAATGGGACTTTAGTTTTGATGACAATCAGGTGGGCGAAAGCGAGCATTGGTATGATCAAGCTCAATTTCCGGAAGGACTCCAAATTAAAGTTCCCTTTACCTATGAAACACAGGCGAGCGGAATCGGGATTGAGACGTTTCATCCGCTAGTTTGGTACCGCAAGCAAGTCGTCATCCCTCAAGAGGTCAAAGGGAAGAGAACCATTTTGAATTTTCAGGGTGTAGATTATCGCGCCAAATGCTGGGTGAACGGAACGGTTGCGGGTGAACATGAGGGGGGATATGCGGCATTTTCCTTCGACATTACACCTTATATCACTTACGGTTCGGAGAACAATATTGTTCTTGAAGTAGAAGACAGTCAGAGCGCGATGCAGCCACGGGGGAAACAACGCTGGGTAGATGAAAATTTTGAATGCTTTTATGTGCAAAGCACCGGCATATGGAAAAGTGTTTGGCTGGAGCATGTAAGTGAAGCACGGGTTGAAATGGTTAAGATGACACCGGATATCGATCGTCATATGATTCGTTTGGACTTTCAATTAAATGGAATAGTAGGCAAAAACAACTTGCGTTTGGAAACAAGGATTGAGCTGAAGGGTCAGCATGTGCAAACCATCAGTCTGTCTCCAGATCGACCTTGGATGACCGTGGAAGCCAGTGTCAAACATGAAGCGGGTGGGCCATGGAAACAGTCTTTGTGGTCTCCGGATTCACCGAACCTATACGATATCGAGTTTGTGATGTACGAAGATGAGAAGGAAATCGATCGGGTTCATTCCTATTTCGGCATGCGAAAAATATCCATTGAAAATGGGCAGATTCTGCTGAATAATTCTCCATTGTACCAAAGACTGATTCTGGATCAGGGCTATTGGACGGAGAGCCATTTGACCCCGCCTTCAGTGGAAGCACTGATTGAGGATATCGATAAAATTGCCGAGATGGGATATAACGGAATCCGTAAACACATGAAATTGGAAGACCCACGCTTTTTATATTGGTGTGATGTAAAAGGCATGCTGGTCTGGTCGGAAATGGCGGCGACCTTTGAGTTCAATGATGATGCTGTTACCCGTCTCACCAAAGAATGGCTGGAAATTGTACCACAGCAATATAATCATCCCAGCATCATTACCTGGGTTCCGTTTAATGAATCGTGGGGAATACCTACGATAGCCCACGAGGTGAGACAGCAGCAGTTTACGCAATCCATCTATCATCTGACCAAGGCCATCGATCCCTATCGCCCGGTTATAACCAACGACGGATGGGAGCATACGGTATCGGATATTTTGACACTCCATGATTATGTGGAGTCAGGAGAAGCTTTTTCGGAACGGTATCAGGATAAGGACATCATCGTAAATAACAAAACCGCCTCCAATCGATGGAAGTTTGCTTTTGCCGAAGGTTACCACTATAAAGGGCAACCCATTATCATCAGTGAATTCGGCGGGATTGCTTTCCAATCGGATAAAGGCTGGGGTTATGGCAATCAGGTGGACTCAGTTGAAGCCTTTATCGAACGGTTTCGTTCCATCACCGATGCGATCAAAGCTGTTCCCTATATTTCGGGATATTGTTACACACAGGTCACGGACGTGCAGCAGGAGATTAATGGTCTGTTGACGGAAGATCGTCAGCCGAAAGTACCGCTGGAAGTCATCCGCAAAATCAATCTGGCATGAAGCCTCAAGCATACATTACAGATTCATGGGGAACAGGAGTGTAGATCACAATGTTACGAGAAGATTATCCACGACCGCAATTTGTGCGACAAAACTGGATGAGTCTGAATGGGCAATGGGAATTCGAATTTGATGACGATCATCGTGGACGTTCAGAAAAATGGAGCGAAGGTACCCAAACGTTCAGTCGTCGCATTTAGGTTCCGTTTGCCTTTCAAAGTCAGCTTAGCGGTATTGAAGATCCGGATTTCCACGACAACGTCTGGTATAAACGCACATTTGAAATTCCGGATGGGTTTATAGGCAAACGTCTGCTGTTGCATTTCGGAGCCGTGGACTATGAAGCTTCTGTCTGGGTCAATGGACAGCTTGCGGTTCTCGGCATGAAGGGGGACACACCCCTATTCATGCCGAGATTACAGACGTTTTGCAAGAGGGAACCAATGTATTAACGGTGCAAGCGCTGGATTACAGCAAGGATGTGACGTTACCCCGCGGAAAGCAATTCTGGCAGGAACAATCCGCACAAATATTTTACACTCGTACGACTGGCATATGGCAATCGGTATGGTTGGAGGCTGTGGACCCAATCCACTTGCAGAAAGTGCGCATGACCCCGGATGTTGACCGGAACCAAATAAATGTTACTTCTTATGTTCATGGGACACTGGATGCGCGGGATGTCAGACTTCGTGTACAGATTTCCTACCAGGGGGAGGAGCTAACTGCGGATGAGTACCGGATCAGTGCCAAGAAAGAGAGTCGCACCATTGGACTTCCCAGGTAACCTTCTCCACTAAAAATACGCCGTATCTCATTCCGAGATATGGCGTTTTATTTGTTACCACTGGTCGGAATATTTGATAATATGTAGAGAGCCTGAATCAATACGAGAGAGAGAGATCTAGGAGGTAGGCAATAGTCCATGAATCTTATATTTCCGCTAGTTAACACATCAGAAGAGGTCGCAGAACTGTCCCGATTGGCCTCAGTAATTTGGCAAGAATATTATGTGTCCATCATTACTCTTGAGCAAATTGATTACATGATCCAAAAATACCAATCCGAATCAGCCATTACTGAACAGATTTATCAACAGGGATATGAATATTATTTCATCCAACGTGATGACTCTCCTGTCGGATATATGTCTGTTAAACAAGAGGAGGGTAAGCTGTTCCTAAGTAAATTTTATATTGGGAAGGAACACAGGGGACAGGGCTACGCCAGCCAAGCGCTCGCTTTTCTGGAGCAATTATGTATAGAACAAAGTATGAACCTGATCTGGTTGACTGTAAATCGTCATAACGAATCAAGTATTGCTGTGTATGAGAAAAAAGGATTTCAGACGGTTCGAGAACAAGTTGCTGATATTGGCAATGGATTTGTGATGGACGATTTTGTGATGGAAAAAGAAATCATCGTTTCTTAAACAAAAGAGACAATTTGCGCATACTAACATAATGTCAGATGTCGAAACACATGCATCGTCACGCTGAAGAAGTCGCTTAACTGGCGGCTTTTTTGGTTTGAAAACAATGATTTTGGAATGATTATGATAAATGAAAGCCCTTTCTTTATTCTATGATATACTACGTTGTAACCGGCATACCATAAATAACGAAGATTTCCCTAATCTCTATATCCTCTTACTTTCACTCGTAAAGGAGATGTCATGATGTTTAATGTTCTTGTTGTTGACGATGAGTGTGTTCAAAGAGAAGGAATTAAGAACTTGATTGCTCATTATGGCTTTCCTTTTCACATCATGGAAGCGGAGAACGGAAAGACCGCGGAACGGATTCTGGTTCAAAATGCAATTGATATCCTGATCACTGACGTCAAGATGCCACTCATGGACGGACTGGAACTTAGCAAGCAAGCACGTAAAACGCAGCAGAACCTGGATATTGTCATTTGCAGCGGATATGATGAATTTGAATATGCCCGCAGTGCCATTCGACTGGGTGTCGTGAATTATTTGCTTAAACCACTGGAAAAGGAAGAGTTTTTGCAGGTCATGGTGGATATCACAAAACTGAGCCCGAACGGCGGGCAGTCTGAACCTGAATCCATGGAAATGAAGGTTATTCTGCAGGTTAAGGACTACGTGAAGGATAATCATCAGAAAGATATTTCATTGTCTGAAGCGGCTCATGATGTGTATCTGTCACCAGGATATTTAAGCATTTTGTTTAAAAAAGAAACCGGGGAGAACTTCTCGAAATATTTGACGGATTACCGGCTGAACCGCGCAAGTCATTTGCTGGTTCACTCGAATATGAAAATCAATGATATTGCGGTGGCTGTCGGCATTGACAACCACTCCTACTTTGCCAAGCTGTTCAAAAACAAGTTCGGCATCAGTCCGTTACAGTTCAGAGAGTGCGGGGTGCTTCATGATCGGGTGGATCAAGAGCAGATTCAATGATATCCGATTCCGTAACAAGCTGTTGCTTTCGCATCTGGTCATTGCGCTAATTCCGATTCTTCTGCTTGGACTGCTCTCCTTCATTCAATCCTATCGTATTCAGATGAAAGAGCTACGAAGTGAAGCGGAAGCAAGCCTGGAGCAGGTGGCGAGCATCATGGATTACAAAATCAACCGGTACAATACGCTGAGCGAGTTTATGGTACTTAATCGAGACTTCTCGCAAATCTTTACCAAAGATTACGATGATAATTATTATAATATGTACCTGGATCTTCGTGACATTATGGAACCATTGATCTCAAACATCAAAATGATGGACGATAATATTGAAGGGATTACCTTCTATACTTCCGGAGAGCTTCTCGGTATTCGCAATAATATATTGCCAATCGGGGAGTTCAGGAGCAAAGCGTGGTACGACGGTTTCCGAGGCAGACGCTGGGTTGTGGATGGAGAGAAGCTCTATCTGGTTCAGCAGTTGATCAGTAATCCGAAAGACAGCAATTTTATGGTGATTTCCATTCAGCATGACAGCATCTTTGGAGATCTGGATAATCTGTCTGAGCATGTGTCCGTTCATATCGAAGACTCGGATCGGCATGTCATTTTTCAGGAAAACAGAAAGCGGAATGCTGCAGCCGAATTGGAGAAAAGGGAGCCCAGCGATCTGAGCCTAAACCGATCACTTGCCAGCAATGGTTGGACGATCCACTATGATCTGCTGAATACCAATGCGTACGCGAATGCGATGGGCATTTTTCAAATTACGCTGTTTGTCATTTTCCTCAGTTTGATCGTTACTTTTCTGTTCATCTATATTATCTCCAACAACTTTACGCGCCGAATTCTTCGTCTGAAATACAAGGTTGACAAGGTGGAACGGAACAATCTGGATGTGATCATTCAGAGTTCATCCCGGGATGAATTCGGTGAGCTGACGAACGGCATCGGTAAGATGCTGAGAAGAATCAATAGTCTGATCTCACAGGTATATCATGCCGAGATCGCCAAGAAGGAAAGTGAATATAACAGGCTGATCAGCCAGATTAATCCCCATTTTCTGTACAATACACTCTCATTTATCCGGTGGAGGGCCGAGAATAAGGCAGATATTGAAACAAGTTATATGGTATCGGCATTAGCCCGTTTCTACAGAACGACATTGAACCAGGGGAGACATATGACCACGATAGAGGCTGAAACCCAGCATATTAAGGCATATCTGGATCTGCAGCTCATTATGAACGATGGTCTGTTTGACGTGGATTATGATATTGATGAAGAGTTGCTGCAAGCTGAAGTGATTCATTTTGTTTTACAGCCTATTGTGGAAAATGCCATTAAGCACGGTTTTGTGGAGCCAGCTGCGACAGATTACTGCATTCAGATTACGATCTGCCGGGTGAGCGAAGGTATAAAATTAGCTGTAATGGATAACGGCGCAGGCATGACGCCTGAACAGATCGCGCGGTTGCTAACCAGTGAAAATGGGGGATGCGGCGTGAGGAACGTAAATGACCGAATCAAGCTGTATTATGGACAGGATTATGGACTCGCCATTCGAAGTAAGCCGGCGCACGGAACAGAAGTGTCTATGGTGATCCCGAAGTCTTAAACTTAAGCAGTTATACAAAAATAAACGCAAGAAATGAAGGCGGTTGCTGCGGCAGCCGCTTATTTTGTTTCCCACACAAGTAATTACACGGTGGGAGAAAAATGGAGGTCATGAAAAAAGTGATACATATCCGAAAAAAATTGCATATACGCCAAAATTGAAAACGCATACAATTTGGTTATTCAAGCAAATCAAATGAAGGGGATGACGGGATGAACAAACGCGGTAAGATCGCTTCACTGCTGCTGGCCTGTATGGTGCTGGTTGTACTCAGCGGTTGCAGTGGGGGCAACAGTGAGAACACACAGCCCCAAATATCAGAGCAAGACTACGAACCTTACGGCAAATACGAGGCCCCAGTGGAATTCACAATTGGTCGCAATACCAATCACGTGAATAACTTGCCTTCAGGGGATACCATTGAGGACAATTTGGCCACGAGATATGTAGAGGAGCGAGTGAACGTCAAGGCCAAGGTAGCTTGGGAAACAGAAGACATGGATCAGAAGCTTTCTTTATCCATGACCACGGGTGACCTGCCGGATGTGATGCTGGTCAGCCGCGAAATATTTAACCAGCTGGTAGATAATGATCTGATCGCCGATATGACAGAGGTTTACGAGAAGACTGCATCCGAAGGTGTGAAGAACATCTATGGCTCCTATGGGGATTTGCTGCTGGATCAGGTAAAGGTGGACGGCAAAATCATGGGACTTCCGATGACGAACATCGGAAACCAGCACCAATTACTATGGGTCCGGAAAGACTGGGTAGATAAGGTGGGCGCGAAGCTGCCGGAATCCGCCCAGGACGTGTGGAATCTCGCCAGAATGTTTGTGGAAAAGGACGTATCGGGCACAGGCAAGACGGTGGGCATGGTGATGGATTCCAATGCGATGAACTTTACCCCGATATTTGCTGCGCATGGTGCCTTTCCGATGAACTGGATCGAGAAAGATGGTCAAGTGGTTTACGGCTCAGTTCAGCCGGAAATGAAGCAAGCGCTGGCAGAAGTCAGTGCCATGTATAAGGAAGGTTTGATTGATAAACAATTTGCTGTCCGGTCGAGTGAAGAGAAAGAGGCACTCGTTATTAACGGACAGGCGGGAATGGTTTTTAATCCATGGTGGATCGGCTATACGAACTACAAAGACTCCATCAAACAAGATCCGGATGCAGTCTGGGTTGCCGTATCGGCACCACTGGATGAGAACGGCAAGTTCAGAACCATTCGGCAGGATCCTGTAGGGGGAGGGATCGTCGTGGTGAACAAGAACTTTGCCCACCCGGAAGCGATCATGAAATCAGTTAACCTCACGACGGATTTCCTCTATTCCTTAACAGAGGATGCGATCAATTACAAGAAGGAACATCCCGATGAGATGCTGACCGATGCGAGCCGCTGGAACAACGATCCGACACAAATTCCGATGCAAGTCGATTATGATGATGTGTTGAAGCGTTATTACGAAGATTTAATGAAAGCCGATGAGACCGGAGATGCTTCCAAAGTTCAGGAAGACCGGGTCGTTTCATTCAAGGCTTATCAGGAATTCAAGGAGAAAGGAAATGCCATAGATCTAAACACATACGGCGAATACCTCTCACGGATTGAAGGACAACGTGAAGCAAATAACCCCAATCTGGAAGTGACTCCTGCCAGTTTTTACGGAACAACGGAGACCATGAAGCTGAAGTGGGCGAACCTGCAGAAGCTCGAGGAAGAAACGATCCTCAAGATCATTATGGGCCAAGCTCCGGTAGACGAATTTGATACGTTTGTCGACACATGGAAACGCACAGGTGGAGATGAGATTACGGAAGAAGTCAAAGAGATGAGCAAAAGGTGAAAATAATCGGAGTGAAGTAGGAGCGCAATGTTGCGGAGGCCTGGTACCAGACTTCCGCAAGCGCTTTTACCGATAAGACCTGCCTATAGACGTGCAGGATGGAGGTGGAACGGACAATGTCACGAGTGGAAACGACGATACATCCGCAAAGGGAAGTGCGCTACCCAGGGAAAAAGAAACGTAAGAGTTTTGACGAGATGACCTACCATTTTATGCTGCTGCCCGGCATGGTCATGCTATTCATTTTCTCCATTGTGCCTATGTTTGGTGTAATCATGGCCTTTCAGAAGTTCATTCCTGCCAAAGGCATATTCGGCTCCAAATGGGCAGGACTTAGCAATTTCACCTATATGTTTCAACTGCCGGACGCGAAGCAGATTTTTATCAATACATTGGTCATTGCGGTTGGGAAAATTGTGCTTGGATTGATTGTCCCGATTGTATTCGCCCTTCTGCTTAATGAGGTGCGGCTGAAGGTATTCAAGAGTTCGATTCAAACCATTGTTTATTTGCCACACTTTATGTCCTGGGTTGTTCTGGGTACGATGCTCACGATGATTTTCTCTTTTGACGGGATGATTAACAATTTCCTTGAAATCCTCGGCCTGGAGCGGATTATGTTTCTGGCGAGCAATGACTGGTTCAGGCCGCTGCTTATTGTGACGGATACCTGGAAGGAATTTGGTTATGGAACCATCGTTTATCTGGCTGCATTAACGGCAATTAACCCTGCCTTATATGAATCTGCTGCAATGGATGGGGCGAATCGTTGGAAACAGACGCTAAACATTACGCTGCCAGGCATGTTCCCGACCATCATCCTTCTGGGTACGCTAAGTCTTGGCAATGTGTTGAATGCAGGATTTGATCAGGTATTCAACCTGTACAATCCGCTCGTATATGAAACAGGTGATATTATTGATACCTTTGTGTACCGCATGGGTTTGATCAATATGCAGTATTCATTCGCGACGGCCATAGGTTTGATGAAATCGGTTATCAGCTTTGTTTTGATTGTCGTTTCGTACAGACTGGCATCAAAATATGCGGGGTACAGAATTTTCTAGGAGGGTTAGCATGATTCAATCAAAAACGCTGGGTTCCAGGCTATCCCGCCTGTTGATTATGTTTACTTTGATCCTGATTACATTCATGTCCCTGGCCCCGATTGTGAATACGATCATGGTTTCCGTCAGCAGCAGTACGGCTGTGAATGCCGGCAGAGTCTACTTTTTTCCGGTGGAGTTGAACTTCTCATCCTACGCACAGATTTTGAAAGATACGAAGTTTTGGAATGCTTTTCTGATATCCGTGGAACGGGTGCTGCTGGGGGGCGCCATTAATATGGTTCTGACCATTCTTATGGCCTATCCGCTGTCACGCAGTGTCAGACAGTTCAGATCCAGGAACACCTACATGTGGATTATCGTATTTACGATGCTGTTCAGCGGGGGGATTGTTCCCTGGTACATGGTGATTAGCAAGCTCGGATTGATCAACAGCATATGGGCGCTCGTACTGCCAGGTGCCGTTCCTGTCTTCAATGTGATTCTTCTGATGAATTTCTTCAAAGGAATTCCGAAGGAACTTGAAGAAGCCGCATTTATTGACGGCGCAGGACCAATGAAAATTTTGCTCAAAATCTTCATCCCGATCTCGATGCCTAGTCTGGCGACTATTATGCTATTTGTCATCGTCGGGCACTGGAATAACTTCTTTGACGGAATCATTCTAATCAACGACAGCTCCAAAATACCGCTTCAGACCTATCTGCAGCAGCTCAGTCTTACGCGAGATCAGATGCAGAATCTCTCCGTTGAACAGCTGCAGCAGTATAATAAAATTTCTAACACCACATTGAATTCTGCCAAAATACTGGTCTCCATGATCCCGATTCTGCTGATTTACCCTTTTCTACAGCGTTATTTAATCCACGGAATTGTTCTCGGTGCAGTGAAAGAATAATCTCATGACGAAGAAGGGATGGATTAGGATGAGAAAAAAGAAAATTGTAAGTCTGACGGTTGTACTCAGTATCATTTTGGTAACCACTATGGGTGCCAGCGGTGGAGGCAAGAATCACTATTCCCAACAAGCACAGTGGGCACAGGAGAAGCTGCATGAGTACTACTGGAACGATGAAGAAAAAATGATGAATAACGCTTATCCATCGACACCGGAAGGGGAACAAGCCCTGAATTATTGGTGGAAAGCTCATGCGGTTGATGCACTAGTAGACGGATATGAACGCACAGGAGACGAAGCGTATACGGAACGTGCGGAAGACTTGGTTCGCAGTATTATTGAACACAATGGTTCACTTCATAATGAGTTCTACGATGATATGGAATGGCTTGCACTTGCTGCTCTTCGGCTCTATGATGCGACAGGCAGTGAAGAGATGAAAGGATACGTGCTGGATCTTTGGAAGGACATTAAAACGGCCTGGTGGGAGGATGATCTGGGCGGTATGGCATGGAAGAAGGATCAGCGGTATAACCGGAATGCATGCTCCAGCGGACCAGCTTCCATCCTGGCAGCAAGGTTATATGAACGCTTTGGTGATACACAGGATCTGGAATGGGCACAAAAGATATACGAATGGGAGAAACAATATCTTGTTAATCCAGAAACGGGACTTGTAGCGGATGGTTTGGTGCTGCGTGAGGATGGCACGCTTGATGTTAATGAAGCTTGGATCTTCACATACAACCAAGGCACATTCATTGGAGCCGGTGTGGAACTCTACCGGATTACAGGAGATCAGGCGTATTTGCAAGATGCAGAGAAGACAGCTGCAGGATCTCTGAAGACTTTGACGAATGAAAAGACGGGGATCTTCAAAGAGGACGGGGATGGAGATGGTGCTTTGTTTAAAGGCATATTAATCCGTTACCTGGCGGAGTTATATAACATTGGGCATAACAAGAGTCTGAAGAAAGCGATTGATCGCAATGCAGATGCGTTACTGAAAGGCAGTCGGAAAGACGGATTATTCGGTCAGGCGTGGGGTCAACCAGCCCAGAATCCACTCCACCTGACTGCACAGCTTAGCGGTGTATTTCTGTTGGAAGCAGCTGCGAAACTGGAGACAGGCAAACATTCCAAGCCAGAAAAACCAAGGAAATAAGAACACTTAGGTTGCATGGTTTAGACGGTTCTGATTTCTTATTGAAACGGATGGATGATGGTACAACATTTGTCATTACGGGAGATATTCCTGCCATGTACTGAGTGTTTACTAGAAAACTAGAGACGTAGCAGTTACAAACTGCTATGTCTTTTTTTATGGGGTGAAGGTTATGAAGGATTACGGTCATGAATACGCGTAATCTGGATCATCCCACAAGTTGCGAAGCAGTTACTACGCCGCTTTATTACAAAATATCAGCCTACCGTGAGAGAGATTTTGGATCGTCCGGAGGTTGTCGGATCGGCCCATTGGGTATCAGTTGGCGGCTGCGGTTAAAGATAAGGAGTCTTCAAAGGTATGGAACTCACTGGAATCCGTAAAATACAACCATGTGTTTATCTTTGATAATTCTCTGAATAGCGCAATTATTCTGGCTGTTCGATTGGCTTCAGATTATTTCTTGAAATTGAGGGTTTGACATTAATATCGTTACATCGTATTATTACGATATAACAATTTAGGAGGAATACTTTTGACCACTCCCGCTTTCGATATCAATACTCTCAAACAGTTCGATGAACCAGCCAATCTGCTGAAAGCTTTAGCTCATCCGATCCGTTTATGCATTGTGCGTGGACTGATGTTAAAAAAGAAATGTAATGTTTCATACATGCAAGAATGTCTGGACCTGCCCCAATCAACCGTATCTCAGCACTTGCAGAAGCTTCGCAGTGCAGGTGTTGTCGCTACTGAGCGGAATGGTCTCGAAGTGAATTATGTTCTTGCCGATCAACGGATTGAACAGATTATTATTACTTTGTTTGGAAAGGAAGAATGTGAATCATGAGTAAAAAAGTACTGATTGTTGGAGGTGTAGCTGGTGGTGCATCTGCCGCTGCACGTCTGCGCCGTCTGGATGAACATGCCGAAATTATAATTTTTGAGAAAGGCCCCTATATATCATTTGCCAATTGCGGCTTACCTTACTACATTGGTGGCTCCATTGAAGATCGAGAGCGTCTGCTGGTACAGACTCCAAAAGGGATGGCGGATCGCTTTCATATAGATGTGCGCACAAGAAGCGAGGTCGTTGCAATTGATCCGCAGAAACGTTCCGTTCGGATAAACAGTCAGGAGCGGGGGCAATATGACGAAAGCTACGACGAATTAATTTTGTCTCCCGGTGCCAAACCGATCATTCCTGATTTGCCGGGTATAGATCATTCACTTATCTACACCGTTCGCAACATTCCTGATATTGATCGGATTAAAGCACAAGTAAATTCATATAACAACCAGTCAGCAATTGTTATAGGCGGTGGATTTATTGGTGTTGAAATGGCAGAAAACTTAAAGGAAGCCGGATTGGACGTGACGTTAATCGAGGGTAATGGACAGCTACTCACCCCATTTGATCCTGAATTGGCAGCATCTTTGGCACAGGAAATGGAGCAGAATGGTGTAAAGTTGCTATTCTCCAAGCGTGTTCAGGCATTTCATTCTCTAGAGAAGGGCATTGGAGTAAAGCTTGCTGATGATCATGTTCTGACAGCGGACTTGGTTATTCTTGCGATCGGGGTAACGCCGGATACATCTTTCCTGCATGACAGCGGTATTGCCCTAGGTACACGTGGACATATCATTGTTAATGAAGCTCTGGAAAGCAGTGTGCCACACATCTATGCTGTTGGTGATGCCATCGAAGTAACTGAAACCATTCACGGTACGAAGACAGCTATTCCGCTTGCTGGACCAGCCAACAAACAAGGAAGAATTGTTGCTGACCGAATTGCCGGATTAAATTCCACTTATAAAGGAACACAAGGGACATCCATTATTAAAGTTTTTGGAATGACAGGTGCAACGACAGGCAGTAATGAAAAAACACTGCAGCGTCTCGGCGTGGAATATCGCTCTGTAATTGTGCATCCTGCCTCACATGCATCGTATTATCCCGGTTCCACCGCGATTACTCTGAAACTGCTGTTTACTCCGGAAGGTAAAATTTTAGGAGCACAGGCCGTTGGATATGACGGAGTGGATAAACGGATTGATGACATTGCAGTAGCGATTCATTTTGGAGGCCACATCGGAGATTTGGCAGAGCTTGAACTGAGTTACGCACCACCTTATTCATCTGCAAAAGATCCGGTAAATATGGTCGGCTATGCAGCAGAGAACATCCTGGCTGGTCGAGTTGAGACATTCACCTATGATCAGCTGTCCGAACGTGAGCCGGAGCAGTCAATCCTGCTGGATGTTCGCAGTGAGTTGGAGCATCACAATGGGAATATTCCGGGTTCTATCCATATCTCAGTGGATGAACTTCGCAACCGGTTAAATGAACTAGATATCTCCAAAGACATTTGGGTATACTGTCAGGTTGGTCTGCGTGGTTACACGGCTTCACAAATTTTGCGACAGCATGGCTTCAGCGTTAAAAACTTGAGTGGGGGTTACAAAACATATCGTCAAGCCCAGTTTAAGCCTGCACCCATTTCTTCTATCAATCATGGTCCGGTCCAATCGACTTCTGAACAGCCACAACGCATCGATCATGAGTTGAACGTATGCGGTTTAAGTTGTCCGGGCCCATTAATACAAGTGAAGCAAAAGATGGATCAACTGTCCGATGGAGAGAACTTGAGGGTAAAAGCTTCCGATCCGGGATTCTACGAAGATGTGAAAGCATGGGCAACCATGTCTGGTTCGACGCTCTTACAGCTGGAACGCTCCAAAAGCGGTACGATTGAGGCTGTTATGACCAAGAATGCTGCACAATCTGTTATGGATTCTCCTAACATCGATCCTGCAAGCACAATGGTGGTCTTCAGCGGCGATCTGGATAAAGCCATTGCGTCTCTAATTATTGCGAATGGGGCAGCAGCCAGCGGACGTAAAGTGACCATGTTTTTCACATTTTGGGGATTGAATGTGATTCGGAAACATCAGACACAATCTATATCCAAAAATATGATCGGCCGGATGTTTGATATCATGTTACCACGCGGTAGCCAAAAACTTGGCATGTCCAAAATGAACATGCTTGGTGTTGGTCCAAAGATTATTCGTGGTCTGATGAAAAATAATAATGTTCCTTCATTGGAAGAATTGCTACAGTCCGTTATCGCACAAGGGGCTGAGCTGGTAGCCTGCCAGATGTCCATGGATTTAATGGGCATTCAGCGGGAAGAGTTAATAGACGAAGTTACCATTGGTGGGGTAGGTTACTATCTGGGACAAGCATCCCAAGCGAATCATAATCTATTTATCTAAGTTCGATTGGTAGTTTGTCCCAATTCATACGAATTCATTGATGGATCATATTTCTGCGGTACTGGTAGGGCGTAACCCCGTATTCCACTTTGAACAACTGGATAAAATATTGATTTTTTCTGTAACCGACCATTTGCGCTATATCGTTTACACGGAGTTCAGAGTCTTGTAACAGTCGGGATGCTTTCTCCAACCTTTTCCTTGAAATGTAGTTTGACACATTTTCTCCTGTCTCCTGTTTAAACAGTTTGGAGAGGTAGACAGGATGAAGATGTGCAACTTTTCCCAATTCATCCAGACTAAGGACGTGTGAAAGATGATCTTCAATGTACGTTTGCACTTTGTCGACGATGGTTTGAATGGACATCTGTTTATTGTTTCTGATCTGGTTGACCCGATCGAGAAGGGTTGACCATAGTTCATCAGGATCTTGTAACCGATTAAATATCCATTCTGCGGTTTCAGATGCATTCCGATTCTTATCTGCTAGATATACATAAGAGATGGTCTCCATAAGAAAGATAATCTTTTGCTTTCGAAGATGGATTCGATCATAGGTTTTAATAATGTTTCCGGCTGACTCCCAATCACTGCATGAAGAAAAGTTTGGAATCGTACCCATGAAGTCGTCAGAGTGTACGTCCTCACGGAGAAAGAACCCATAGAACATGTGTCGGGTCATGTTTCGATCGGTCAACGAAAAGGGAGAGGATACGATAGAGTGCACCAGTGAGGTTGTTAGTTTCCCAGCAATCTCTTCTGGAACAAAAGCGATTAGTCGGGTGCCCGCTGTCCATACGAGACGATCCAATTTGTCTCCGACAGCACGTTTTATATCTTCCTCATGCTCTTCTGTGAAACCGTCCATTTTGAAGCAGCACAAACGACGGCCTCCTAAAAATTCAGTATAAGCATCATACTCCTTCTTTAAGGTTTCGTTTTCTCCAAGAAGCGAAAGCAGATACGCCAAACCATCGAAGTTCTCCCATTCGACGGGTTGAACAGGGCGTGTCTTTATAATATTTTTGATGGCTTTAGACATGGCTTTCTCCACATCATCTTTGTCTACAGGTTTGAGCAGATAGTCGAGTGCACCTAAACGGATTCCTTGCTGCGCATATTCGAATTCGGAATAGCCGGAAAGGATGATGACTTTGGTTGGCAAGCTATGTTGGTGAATATGTTGAAGCAGATCAATGCCCGAGACCTCAGGCATTCGAATGTCCGTAATTAGAATATCGATGTGGTGTTGATTCAATATGTCTCTGGCTTCAAGCGAATTGGTTGTTGTCTCAATCTGATCGATACCGTAGGTTTTCCAATCAAGCAAGTGCTTCATATACTCAACAACGTAATGTCCGTCATCCACGATTAATAATCGCATTCGTTTTCTCCTCTCTCTTCAGGAATGTAGATGAGCAGCAAGACAGATAAGCCACCCCAATCATTGGTAGAAAAATGTAAACCACTACGTTCACCATACGTGTTTTTCAGACGTTGATTCACATTCCAGAGCCCTACGCCGCTTGTTCCTTCGGGCGGGATATCGCTCTCGATCCGAGCCTCCAGGCTACGGATATCGTCCAGCGAAAGACCTTTTCCGTCATCGGATACCTTGATCGTTATCGCAGAATCTGCCTGTTGTACATCAATTGACACCTGATGTGCACCTTGTTGTCCTTCAATTCCATGTTGGATGGCATTCTCAACCACTGGCTGGATCATCAGCGGCATGAGGGGAAGGGAGGCCAGTTCTGAAGGCAGGTCAATACTGTACTCCATTTTTTTACTGAGAGCCATAATAATCAGGAAATGTTCCGCAAATTGGAGTTCGCCTTCCAGCGTGACTTCATGCCGGTCCAATTTGGTTAAATAACGATAATATTCAGCTAGATGCTTACTCATGCGCATGACAGAATCAGGTGAAAACAGGGCCACCGACATGATGAAAAACAAACTGTTGTACAAAAAATGAGGATTAATCTGAGCTTGGAGTTGTTGAAGTTCCGCACTTCGTCTGAGTTCCGTTTCAGTCTTCAATGACATGAACAGATCCTGGATTTCGGTAACCATATGGTTAAAACTTCTGAATAAGCTGTAAAACTCTTTCCCGGTATTTTCGGTAATACGCGTGTTGTGATTGCCTTGCTCAACCTGTGAGAACTTTCTCTCGAGCAAACGGATATTACGGTAATAGTTCCGGTAAAACGTAAAGATCACAACCAGACCAAGCGTGAAAACGGCTAGAATGCTGGCAAAGAAAACTTTACGATTGCGGTCAAGCGGTTGCAGAAAATCATTCGTCCGTGTATATGTAATCAGGTAGGCGTCAATCGATTCAATATATCGGGAAAGAACATAGTAATCGTCCGAATTGGTATGATAATCATATTTTGAAGTTACTTCTGGCTGGGGTGAAATCATCCCGGTAACCGCTTTCAAAAGATCGTTTTCGACTTCTTTCTCACTCCATAACTGCTGAGGATTAAACAGAAAAAAAGCATTTGAGCTGTCGTTGTTCACGGCCTTTTTAAGCAGACTTTTCAAATAATCCGTATTCAGCTTTACACCAACGACGTACTGCGTCGGTTCATTTTCCCCAGATTTTTGGATGTAAGGATAGAGGGCGAAGTAATACAAACTGTTACCGACGATTTGCCATCCCCGTTGATGAACATCCTTGAACGGAAGTCTCGCTTCCGGTGTATTGTTGGTGGATAGAAAAGTTTCTTCGGACTTCCAGTAAATGCCGATGGATTCAATGGATCGACTGGAAAGAAGTGTTTGTCGCAAGCGATCCACGATATCATTTTTCTTCATTTGGGAATCGTAATTGCTTAGTTCAATAACGTGCCTCTGATAAAACCGGACATCACTGTCAGCCGCATACTGAACCCCGTACATATTTGCCTCGTAGATAATTCCGTCCAGAATACCTTTCACATAATCAAGCTGATTTTTGGAAGCACCGATCAGATTCTCCTCAAGTGTCTTGGAGCTCAATCGGTTCATCACGAAAAACAAACTCAACGTCAGCAGCAGAAAAAAAACAAAGAAATAGAAGAATCGCTTCATATACATTTTTCGGATCATATGCGTTTCCTTTCATATCGCAAGACGTAGACTTTAAATTCCCTATCGGATTAACTTTAATATAAGCCAAACCTTCGGAAAGCGGAAGGGGAGCATCCGCTATAAATGAAAGCGGTTTAAAATTGATTCAGGATGAGGTGATGATCTTGAAATTTTGGCATTTTGGATTGAAAGCGCTTTTGCTAAGCTTAACTGCAAGGATTACTTTCGAAGAGCGAACATAGAGGAGGTATGCAACATTAACGAGACTGTGCCCGTCGGATCTGCAAAAAAAACACAAACAAAGCTTCCCCGGCGAACTTCATTCAAAAAGGAAATCAAGAAAAGCTGGCCTTTGTATGTACTGTGTATTCCCGCTTTTGTGTTTGTCTGCATCTTTTCTTATGGCCCGATGGTAGGTTTGCTCATGGCATTTCAAGACTACAAACCATGGCTTGGCATCGCAGGCTCAAGGTGGATCGGGTTAGATAATTTCGAACGAATTTTCCAGTACAAAGAAGCAACGCAAGCCATAATCAACACACTGATCATTGCCATTTCCAAAATTATCGTCGGTATTATCGTTCCGATCGTCATGGCTATTCTGCTGAGTGAAGTCCGAAATATGGGCATTAAGAAAAGTGTACAGACCCTGGTGTATCTGCCGCATTTCTTGTCCTGGGTCACGGTCGCGGGGTTAATGATCGACATTCTCGGATTAGACGGGGGAATCAACCACATCTTAACAAGGGTTTTCGGCAACGATCCCATTTACTTCTTGGGTGATCCTGATCTGTTTCGATTCACGGTTGTGGTCAGCGATGTGTGGAAGAGCTTCGGCTTCGGCATGATTGTCTATCTAGCGACCATCGCGGGAATTAATCCTTCCTATTACGAAGCGGCTGAGATCGATGGTGCCACACGCCGGCAGCAAATTCGATACGTCACCTTGCCTAGCATGTTGCCCATGATCATCGTCATTTCTACATTGAGTCTGGGGAATATTCTGGACGCGGGTTTTGATCAAGTCTTCAATCTGTACAATCCGCTAGTCTACAGTACGGGAGATATCATTGACACCTATGTCTACCGTTCATCCTTGTTAAACGGACAATACGGATTCGGGACCGCTGTAGGACTATTTAAATCGGGGATCAGTTTGATCTTGATCGTCGTCTCTTACAGGCTGGCCTACAAATACGCCAATTACAAAATATTCTAACAAGGAGGGAGATGAATCATGTACCATAAGACGACAGGCTATAGAGTATTCTCATATTTTAATTACGCGTTCATGATACTGGCTGGTCTGGCGTGTTTTCTTCCACTACTTCATCTATTGGCACAATCGCTAAGCAGTAAAGCCGCCATAAGCGGGAATATGGTGTCATTTTGGCCGGTCGGGTTCAATGTGGATGCCTATATCAAAACGTTCAACAATTCCAACTTCAACGGTGCCATGCTGACATCCATCATTCGAACGGTTCTGGGTACTTGCATCAGCATGTTCATCCTGATCTGTGCAGGTTATGCCCTGTCCAAGGAATTCCGGGGCCGGAACGTGCTCATGTGGTTTTTTATCTTTACCATGCTCTTCTCTGGAGGATTGATCCCTTCTTACATCTTGATAACAGCCCTTGGATTGAAGGACACCATCTGGGCACTTGTGCTTCCGGGAGCTTTCGGTGCGTATAATCTGATTCTTCTCGTTAATTTCTTCAAAACCATTCCAAAAGCCTTGGAAGAAGCAGCATTCATTGACGGGGCGTCCTTTTTCGTAATCCTCAGCAAAATATATTTGCCGTTATCTCTGCCTGGCATAGCGACCGTATCTTTGTTCATTATGGTGGGTCACTGGAATTCCTGGTTTGACGGAATTTTGTACATGTCGGATGCGAGTAAGTATCCGCTGGCTTCGTTCCTACAGACCGTTGTCGTGCAGAGCAATATGCAAAATATGGCGATGAGCCAGTCCGAGGTGGCGGCAATGTCGGAACAGAGCATCAAAGCAGCTCAAATTTTTGTCAGTACGCTGCCGATCATTTTGGTCTATCCTTTTTTACAACGATATTTCGTGAAGGGGATTGTATTAGGAGCCGTCAAAGAATAGTTAGGATGACGAAATTGGATCGCTAGAAAACAAATTGAGCTTGAGTGAAGGGGGCATGTTCCATGAAGAAAAGAACTGATTTATGGAAAATGGTAAGTATGGTTATGATATCGGCTGTTCTTGTGGCTGGCTGCAGCAAAGGGGAGAGTGCTTCCGAGACCGCACCAGCATCGGTGCTCAAGGATGGGAAATATGATCCGCCGTTTACGATCACGATCGCCAAACAACAGGATGAGAATGCTGGAAAATACATCAATGGTGAGTCGCTGAATGACAATGTGTTGACCCGTTGGGGCGAACAAAACCTGGGTATCAAAATCCAAACCACCCTGCTGGGAGGTGATGCTTCACAATATAATACCAAGCTGCGGCTGGCACTGACGGGTTCAGAGAAACTACCAGACGTTCTGCCCGTCTATGACACCATGCTGGTCAACGATCTGATCGATTCAGGACAGGTCAAGGAGATTACAGAAGACATCTCAACCTACATGCCTGACCGGATTAAAGATGTATACAAACAATACCCGACGACCTTCAATCCAGTCGTTAGAGAAGGCAAGGTTTACGGGATGGCAATCGCACCCAATCTGACGGAAGGCGAAGTCATGCTGATCCGCCAGGACTGGTTGGACAAATTAAATATGAAAGCGCCAACAACGATTGAAGAGTTTGAGCAAGTCATCGCGGCGTTCACCAATGAGGACCCGGATGGGAACGGCAAGAAAGACACATATGGTTTTACATTTTCGGGTAAAGATTCCTACAATACGGGCTGGGTTAGTGATCCGGTCATGATTTTCAGCGCATACACAGGCAAGCACCTTCCAAGACAATGGCATAACGACAACGGCAAACTCAGCTATGGATCTGTGGCTGATGGCAACAAAGAGGCACTGGCCAAGTTGCGCGATTGGTATGCAAAAGGGTATTTGAACAAAGAATTGGCTACCCAAGGGGCCTGGGACGCACTGTCCGATTTTACAGAGGGGAAAGCAGGCATCATCATTGGTCGTCCTTGGCTTTATGACAGTGTGAAAGACGTAGAGAAAAATGTGGATGGTGCGAAAATTAGTGCTTATCCGACCATTCAAGGGGTGAACGGCGATAAGACCTATCAGTCCGCACAGTTGAACGATGGGGTGTTCATGTTTAACAAGGACTTTCAGAACATGGAAGCATTCTTCCTGTACTACGATAAAATGTACGACGCAGCGTTCAGCACGGGAGATTTCAAATACGGCTACGCTCAGGGATACGATTACGATATCGTCAATGAGAAAGTCACTTTCGATCCAACGAAATTCAATACGCCATTAGAGGCTGTGCAAGGTGTTGGGAAAATGGCATTTACCAAAAATACACCGAGTGTTGATGGTCCCGGCAAATCGTACTTCGATCTGGCGAACGGTGTCGAAGCTGACACAGGCGTCCTCATTCAGAGCGCTTCAAAAGATCAAACGACCCAGGACGGATATCGGATTTCGTATGAAAACAGGGATGTTTTGCTGCCAAATGAGTTTAACGGTCCACCAACGCCGACCATGCAAAATGTGTGGGAACAGTTGACCACCATGGAACAAGAGACTTTCACCAAAATCATATATGGCAATGAGCCGCTTGAGGCATTTGATACCTTTGTCAAACAGTGGCATGAAAAAGGCGGAGACACCGTGATCGAAGAAGTTAACGAATGGTACAACCAAGCCAGCGAGACGGATGTAATGACACTGATGAATTTGAAATAAAGTCTAGTTTCACCTGAACCAGCCTTCCGGCAACAGGAAGGTTGGTCTTCTAAAAAAGGAGATGATGAGACATGATCAAAGGTAAATCGTGGATGGCTATCGCCATTGCATTGATGTTGTTAACACTCCAATTAACGTCCTCAGCTCAGACCGTTCACGCTGCCGCTGGCGAAGAGACCCACATTGCTGCAACACTGTTTGTATTGAAGAACGAATCCGAAGTATCCAATGCCAAAATCCATTGGGCACCTGTAACGGGAGCCACAGCATACGAGTTGTACAGATCCGAGAACAATGCGCCCTATACTTTATTACAGACCTTAACCGGTATAACGACGGACGATTATGACCTCAACATAGGTAGCACGTACAAATACCAAGTGAAAGCATATGGGGGAACTTCCTTAATCGCCTCCGCTGTCTCATCAGAATATACCCCTTACACTCTTCCAGAAAACCTCACAACTTTTGATAATACAACGCAATCAACGCTCATGCTTCCGAATGAACTAAAAGTGGGGGATACCTACTACAGATTCAATTTCGTACAAAAATCATCAGGCGGTTTTGGTGAAATGATTCAACAGACATCAACGGATGATATCACCTACGGTAACGACAAAGTGGTTCTTTCCTACACGGATCATCCCGATCTGGCGAATTCTAAATTTGAGGGGATTAATATCCTATACCATGCGCCCACGAACAAATTCGTTTTTTGGGCTCACTATGAAAACAGTACAGACTATACACTTGCCAGAGTATCCGTGGCTTCAGCCACGCCTGGAGAAGACTTTACATTTCACAAAAGCTTTCGACCGGAAGGAAACGAGTCCAGAGATATCTCCATTTTCAAAGATGACGATGATTCGGCGTATCTGATCTCTACGGCCAATAATAATTCGGACACGACTTTGTATAAATTGACCTCCGATTGGCTGGATGTGGATCATCAAGTTTCAGTTATTTACCAAAATCAACACAGGGAACTGCCCAAAATGATCAAAAAAGATGGCATTTATTACTTGTTCTCTTCCCAAGCGGCAGGTTGGTATCCGAGCATACCCTTGTATTCTTCAGCAACAAGCATAGACGGCGATTGGTCTGAATTACGGACGATTGGCAACACGTCAACCTTCTCGGCGCAGTCGGGTTCCGTCATGCGTGTGAAGCCAAACACGGGCAACAACGTGGTTATGGTTGCATATCGCTGGATGTTCGGCTGGGCAGGTACGCAAAATGGAACAACGGAGGAACGACTGCTTCCCGTTTGGTTCTCCGATGGTTACGCATTTTATGATTATTTTGATCAAGTCCTGTACAACACAAGTGATGATGTTGTCGTTCCCGTTCAGAATGGAAAACTGCTGTCGCAAGGTAAACCTGCAACAGCGCAAACGGCTACCGGAACGAACCCGGCAAGTTATGCTAATGATGGTAACTATCAAACCGAATGGATCGGCACAGGCAGTTCCTGGCCACATTGGTGGAAGGTAGACCTCGGCTCCGTTCAACAATTGAATAATGTGCAAATCTCCTGGTGGATGCAAAAAGGCTCCGAAGGTTTTTACAAATACAAAATCGAGACCAGTACGGATAATGTGAACTGGACCGTGGCATTGGATCGAACCAATAATACATCTTACGGTTTCACCTCTGATACGCTATCGAGCACTGCTGCCAGGTATGTACGAATTAATATGCAAAATGCAGCACTTCATAACAACCCCAACAATTGGTACACGCCAAGACTATGGGAGGTGAAGATATTTGGAACAAGTGCAGAATAATCCATTCATCAATGGTACCATCTGGAAGGATCTCAGTGGTCAACCGATTCATGCCCATGGTGGACATATGTTATTCCATGACGATTATTATTACTGGTATGGTGAAGATCGGAGAGACGATATTTATGTTAGTTGTTACCGTTCCAAGGATCTATTCAACTGGGAGTTTCGGAACCATATCCTGATGACCTCTACGCCAGCTGCACCCATTCGAGTTCGGACGAATCTGAGATTAATGAGTGACAAAGGCGGAAAGGTAAATCTCGAACGACCTAAAGTACTTTTCAACGCAGTGACAAAAAAGTTCGTCCTCTGGGTCCACTATGAGAATGGTGACAATTACAATGATGCCGCGTGCGCCATAGCCACCTCTGATTTTCCAGATAGCCATTTCGTTTATCATGGCAGCTTTAATCCGTATGGGTATATGTCACGTGATTGCACACTCTTTCAGGATGATGACGGTACGGCATATTTTATTTCAGCTGCCCGAGACAATGCGGATCTTCACATCTATCGCCTTCAAGAAGATTACCTTAATGTCGAAAGTCTTGTTGGGAAGTTGTGGCAGGGGGAATATCGAGAGGCGCCAGCCGTCTTTAAACGAAAAGGGAAGTATTATATGATAAGCTCCTTTTGCACAGGTTGGGAACCCAATCAAGGAAAGTACGCGATGGCGGATACGATGGATGGACCATGGGGGATGCTCAGCGATTTTGGCGATGAAACGACGTACCGAACGCAACCAGCATTTGTGCTGAAGCGATCAGAAGAGGAGTACCTATACTTTTCAGATCGCTGGAACGGATCGGATTATTTTCAGTCCAGCTATGTGGTACTGCCCATTGAGTTCAGTGGGGACATTCCGATTCTGAATCATTATTCTACGTTGTCTTTGAGAGAGGATGCACTTCTGATTCATTTTGATCGATAAATGGGCTGATGAGAAAAGACTTTGATCCTACAGAAAATGAAGGTTCAAAGTCTTTTTGAATGAATTTTATAATTGCACATCCAGCGAATAGTGATCGCGAAGTACTGATAAATGGTGGAGCTCATGTCCAGCCATAACAAATGCAATCGATCGAGCTGAAGCAGGATTCTCACTGACGATCCCTCTACAGAGCCAAGCTTCCGGCGTGAGGCGACGGAGCATAAGAATGGTTGAGCGGCGTGTGACGGCATATTCTTCGCTCAAATCGGCGAGGGTATACGTATTAAAAGGGTGGGTCTGCATAAGCACGTCCTGATCGTAGCCGGGATGATTCGCTTTGTCACCTCGGGCGATGCGAAGCAATCGGCTGCTCATGATGCGTTCGTTATCCAAAAGGTGGCCGATGACCTCTTTCACGCTCCATTTGCCTTCGGCGTGACGGTAATTTGCTTGCTCCTCTGTCAATGAAGAGATCAAAGTTTGTACGATGTTGGCTTGCAGCTCTAAGCGGTCGATGATGTTCCCTTCAGGAACAAGCTGGATGTACCTTTCATAATAGACTGCATATTCCTCTGTAGTTGGTCTTTCAAGCATGTAAATGCCTCCTTTGGGATTCGTAGCTCTGGAATATATTGTAGCATATATCTTACTTCCAACATTGAAATTGGCCCTTCCGCTTGATTAGCGGAAGGGCTTTTATCATGAGATTTGATTTGAGCAGTTACATGATCTGGTTGTACTACTTCTAATCCGTACGTCGTATTCCCTTATTTTGCACAAATTTCTCCACAACCGAAAAATCCTCCGTCACTTTTTTGAACGGCAACGTTTCCAGCACCTGTTCCCGGTAACTCTTCTTTGCAGCAGCGCTAAGACGGGAGTCAAGTATGCTGAGTATGCCAAGGTCCGTTTCACTGCGGATCAAGCGTCCAGTTCCTTGGCGTAACCGCAGAAGCATATCCGGTACAAACACCTCCATAAACGAATTCTCCGTTACAGATGCCTTATATTCATAAACAGGATCCGAAGGAACAGGGAAGGGTAGACGGAAAATAATAACTTGTGACAGGTCAGAACCCTCGATATTCACGCCTTCCCAGAATACACCGGTACCCAAGAGTACACCTTTGCTTTTCCTGAATTCGGCGATAACACTGTCCTGGGAAGATCCTTCTTTTTGAACATGGAGTGCCCATGTATATTCATTAGCCCTTGAACTCAACTTCTTATGAATGTACTTCATATCCTCCTTTGCTGAAAAAAGGACGATTGTTCTTCCCTGAGTTAGATTACAGAGTTGAACTACTTCGTTATAAGCTGCTTCAAGATAGTTTTCGCGCTGGTCATGTTCGTAATAGGGAACTTTGTTCGAAATGTACATCATGGCATGGTTGGTGTAGTCAAAAGGGGAGGGTTGGCGCTCCAGGAAATTTCCCTTATAACCGAGGGAGTGCGTCATATAAGAATATTGTTCCTCCAGCGTATCCCCGCCTTGGCACAACGTTGCTGATGTTAGGATTACAGGTACCTTGCCATTAAACAAAGTGTATTTCAGGAATTGGCTTATATCTTTGGGACAGATGCTGACCGTGGCTACTCCTTGGGGATTGCTCGCCCATAGGAGGTAGTTATCCTTTATTTTAGCCAAGACATTGCTGAGGGTAATAAGCCCATTTATGGCTTCAAAAGCGTCATCTATTTCCCGTTCGTGGCGGGAGGTCAAAATGGAAAGGCGCAGACTGAGATCTTTTAAATCGTTTAAGACTTGGTTTAACGGTATTCCTTGGATTTCCGACACTTTGATTCGGTCGTTATCCTGCTTGGCATGGTGGAGCAGATCCGCATTTACCTGTTGGAATATACGCTGGGCACATTTTTTTATGAAATTGGATTGTGAAAAAAGCCCCTTATCCCCGGACTGCTTCGTGAGAAGCTGCACAGTGGTATCCACATTGCGGCAGATTCCCCGATAAGTGAACTCAAGCGTTCTGGCATCCCGAACTTTTGCTTCCAGATTATGCGCTTCATCAATGACGATTAGAGCAGGCTGTTCCGAGATGATGCTTTTGGTTTCTTCTTTTTTCTTCATCAAATCCCGTATGAGCAGATCCTGGTTCACGATAATAAAATCAATCTCGTGAGCTTTTGCATTCAATTTCGCTCTCATATCGTAAAACAAACATGCATTTTTATGATGACAACGTTCAAATTTGCAATCATTCACGGAAACGTTGGACCATTCGGCATCACTAATTCCAGCTTTAATATCGGCTCTTTCATCAATTTCATAATCTAAAATGCGCTGGGCAAGGGTAGATACGAAGGAGTTCGCATCATCAGGTCTGATGAGTTCCGCTGCCCTGCTTCGGCAGGCATACTGACCCATGCCTTTCCCAACAACGGAGCGAACCGTTGAAAACCCCAACCGGCTACCAATGATCCTCAAATCTTTATGTATCTGTTCCGAAAGCTGAATGGAGGATGTCGCTATTATGACTGGTTTTTGAGACATTTGATTTGTGAGCAGGCTCGGAATCAGGTACCCAAAAGACTTGCCGATTCCGACACCAGCTTCAATTATGGCGTTATGTCCATGGATATAAGCATCCGCTATATCGAGAGACATTTCTTGCTGTCCGATCCGCTCTCTAAGGCCGATTCGGGGGAACCGGTCGTAGATTCGGAAGATGGCGTTAACCAAAGAACGTTCGATTTCCTTTTTCGGTTCCCTTTTATTTATTTTATAGAGTTCATTTAACCAATTCATAACGATCGCCCCTCTTCCGAATGATGACCTTCTTGTACTAGGTCGTGTCTCAAAACTCGCTGAAGTGCATCTTTCACCGTCTTTTCGCCCCCTGCTGCGTCACTTTCCCTTGACGTGCCCCGGCACGCCTGCGGAAAACTTCCTGCTTGGAACGAAAATTCGGCAAAATCTGCTTCCTTCGGAGTTTTCAGACACGCCCTAAATTTTGGAGACGCGTTACCTCACAATGAAGCTGTGACGGCATTTTT
Source organism: Paenibacillus sp. Negev47 (assembly GCF_058313655.1). Taxonomy (NCBI): domain Bacteria; kingdom Bacillati; phylum Bacillota; class Bacilli; order Caryophanales; family Paenibacillaceae; genus Paenibacillus; species Paenibacillus sp. Negev47. The sequence continues at coordinate 3,504,252 of NZ_CM177754.1, read as the reverse complement.
TAATCTGGATACGCCTTCTTGTAATTGAATATCTGACAAATGTGCAAAGGATAAATATATACCATACTTCGTACCGTCAGATGTTGAACTGCTGACTTCTGAGTATACCACACCTTCTGACCTAGCCGATGCTCGAAAGACCTCATAAGTGGACGCATTACCTCGCCACCAGCCAAACACGTGAAGACCCGCTTCATTCTCCACCCAATCAAACCATGAAGAGAGTTGCTTGTTCAAAAGTTTGAGTAACAGATGAAATTTACGACTGTATAGACGATTCATCCTGCGCAGATGACGCTCATATTGACCGCTTGTCATAAATGCCGCTAATGCCCGTTGTTCGATCAGGTTGACGGGTCTTGGCTCGTATAATGCCTGTGCCTTTCTAAAGGTGTCTGCCAAGGTAGGGGGAAGAACCACATAACCAAGTCGTACTTCTAAAGGCAAGGTTTTTGTGAAGCTGCCCAGATAGATTACACGTCCTGCTTTATCAAGTGTTTTCAGAGGTTCAACATGCATTCCGCGATATCGGAATTCACTATCATAATCATCTTCGACAATCATGGCATCATGCCGTTGTGCCCAGTCCAGCAAGGTTTGTCTGCGTTCAAGGCTGAGCATTTCCCCGGTAGGAAATTGTCGTGACGGCGTGACAAACATCATTCGTGCTTCCCAGTCTTGGGGCACAACTCCCTGACCATCGAGATTGGCTTCAATCAACCTTGCCCCCGCAGCCAAAATGGCTTGAGAAATCCCGACATAACAAGGACTTTCCGTCACGACATGATCCCCAGGATCTGCAAGTAATTGAGTGAGTAGAGCTATAGCTTGCATGGAGCCTGCAGTCACTGCAATATGATCCGGATCGACTTGAATGCCCCGCATCCTCCTAAGATAGGCAGCAATGGCTTCTCTCAATTTCGGCTCCCCGGTTGAACTAACCATAGCAGAGGTTGTTTCCAAGTGATGCTCACGATTCCTTATCTCTGCATACAATCGATTATTCCATTCATCGTAAGGAAACTTGGAGAAATCAGGTTGGTATTTGCTAAAGTCGATCACTTGGTCGCTATCCATTCTGGAATCATCTATTGGAGCGTTGGTTTGTGCATTTCTTTGAATCGTCTGCTGTTCAAACTGCTGAATACGATTTCCCCAGGCTGATAAGTGATGCGTACAAGCTTTCTCGGTGGACGCATTATTGTTCAAATCCAATTGATAAGCAACAAAGGTTCCTCTTCCATGCTCTGAATGAATGTAACCTTGAGCAGTCAACGTATCATAGACCTGATTCACGGTTCCTCTGGAAATGTGATACGTCGCAGCTAACTCTCTAGTCGAGGGTAACTTCTCGCCATGCATAAGATTACCTTCATGAATTGCATCACGAATGGCATGATAGAGAGCTTTCATCTTGGTATATTTTCGGTTCAAATATGAACTGTAAGCTACATGAAATTGCATATGCCCTCCAGAGTTATAATTGAAGTGGTACAATAAAAATCAAAATTATTGGATCTTTTTATATGACCATTCTCATTCTATACTAAATCATAGATTAGAGCGATGCCTTTATTGAAAACCACCCAAAAGTTAATAGGAGGAATACAATCATGCAAACAGGTACAGATCGTGTAAAAAGAGGAATGGCTGAGATGCAAAAAGGTGGCGTCATCATGGACGTTATGAATGCAGAGCAAGCTAAAATTGCTGAGGCGGCAGGGGCAACAGCTGTTATGGCTCTTGAGCGGGTACCCTCCGATATTCGCGCAGCCGGCGGTGTAGCTCGCATGGCAGATCCAACTATCGTTGAAGAGGTTATGAAGGTTGTATCTATCCCGGTTATGGCCAAAGCACGTATCGGTCATTACATAGAAGCCAAAGTGCTTGAATCCCTAGGTGTGGACTATCTCGATGAAAGTGAAGTTCTTACACCTGCAGACGAAGTGTTCCATATCGATAAACATGAGTTTACTGTACCATTTGTATGTGGAGCCAAAGATTTGGGAGAGGCTCTTCGCCGTATTGGCGAGGGTGCATCGATGATTCGTACAAAAGGTGAGCCTGGAACGGGCAACATTGTTGAGGCAGTTCGTCATATGCGTCTAATTAACAGCCAGCTCCGCAAAGTGCAAAACATGTCCAAAGACGAGCTGTACGCTGAAGCAAAAAATCTGGGTGTAGCTTATGAGCTGCTGCGCGAAGTTCATGAAAATGGAAAACTTCCTGTTGTTAACTTTGCAGCAGGCGGTGTAGCTACTCCGGCGGACGCAGCATTAATGATGCACCTGGGAGCAGACGGTGTGTTTGTAGGATCAGGTATTTTCAAATCCGATAGCCCTGAGAAATTTGCTCGTGCAATCGTTGAAGCTACAACACATTACACGGATTACAAACTGATTGCCGAAGTATCCAAAAACTTGGGCGCCCCGATGAAAGGGATCGAAATTTCCAAATTAGCTCCAGAAGAGCGCATGTCCAACCGCGGTTGGTAAGATAGCAGTGCATCAAGTTGAATAGGTAGTTTGAATATTTATATAGAAGAGCCGATCAATTGAACCTTAGTTGATCGGCTTTTTTGTTATTACTGTCTAGCTTGTTGATATCTTCAAAATGCTGTGCCTATAATAATCGGTATGAAGGAAGGTGCAGAAAATTCGCTATCTATATGAGTTTATTCAACATCAGGACGATCTGCCTATGAAACTCTTCGTGAACTCGGTAAAACATATTGATTTCCATTGGCATAAGGAAGTGGAAGTTGTATATGTTCTTCATGGTTCAATCATCATGTATCTGGACCAGCAGCAATATACATTGCACGAAGATGATTTGATTGTGGTTAACAGCATGTCCGTCCACAAGATTGAACGAACCAATCAGGACAATGTGCTATTAACATTGCAATTCGGTCCCGAGTTGATGAACAATAATGCGTTTATCTCCTGTAACTCTGCCTTGAATGTGGAGCAGGACGCTCCCCGGCTGCATAGCATTAAACAATATCTTGCGCAGATGGTATGGGAGATCAACAAAAAAACGCCGGGTTATCAAAATTTCACAATGGGCAGATTACAGATGTTATGCGGCTGCCTGCAGAGGTATTTTTCCAGTGGAACAAATTCCGCATTGGAAGACGGTAGCAGGGATTATGACTATAAAAGACTGAACAGGGTCCTCACATATATTGATTTACACTACAATGAGAAGATTACACTGCAGGATATGGCGCATTCCGAACATTTAAGTTTGCATTATTTTTCCCACTTCTTCACCGACAAAATCGGGATACCTTTCCAAAAGTATTTGACGCTCATTCGCTTGGAGAAGGCTCAGGCTCAGCTGGCAGCAAACGATAAAAATATTTCGGAGATCGCGCTGGATTGCGGATTTGCCAATGTGAAGCTGTTTAACAAATACTTCAAGGAAAAGTACGGCTGCACGCCCGGTTCCTATCGGGAAGCTTCTCGTACACCGGAACTCCATCAGTTGAATGTGAACCGCAAGCCCAAAACGTATGAGGAATCTTCAAGCGGAGATTATTACGAGATGGAAACATTGAATGCGATTGGCTCATTGTATCGATATCTGGATGCTAAGGTTGACGCCGATCAGGACACGCTCTCTGTACCGTCTGCACCTCTGTCAGATCAAACTTATATTGAAATTCGTGCAGATCAGACGTCGTCTGTCTATGAAAAGCACTGGAATATGACCATGACGGCAGGGAGAGCCATTGAAGGTTTGCGTGAAGATTGGCGGAAGCAGTTCTCCGCGCTGAAGGGAAAAGTACCTTTTGAACATATTCGATTTCACGGTATCTTCAATGACGAGATGATGGTGTACAGCGAGAACGAACAGGGCATTCCCCTCTATAACTGGTCTTATGTGGACAAGTTGTATGATTTCCTGCTGGATCAGGGCGTTCGGCCATTTGTGGAATTAAGCTTTATGCCGAGCCAGCTGGCGAGATCCAAAGAAACGCTGTTTTGGTGGAGGGGGAATATTAGCCCGCCATCCGACCCTGCCAAGTGGCAGGCGCTTGTTGGCGAATTCGTTCGCCATTGTTTGAATCGTTATGGGGCGGAAGAAGTGAGACGGTGGTATTTCGAAGTATGGAACGAGCCTGACCTGGCTGGTGTTTGTTGGGCAGGAAGCAAGGAAGAATACTTTGCGTTTTACGAATCGACCGTTCATGCCATCAAATCGATTTTGCCGGAACTGAAGGTGGGGGGGCCAGCTATGGGTTACGGTTCTCTCTGGAACGATACCTGGGCTGAGGAATTTTTGTCCTATTGCCGCAAGCGGGAAGTGGCTCTCGACTTTTTCTCGTTTCACATCTATTCGGAGTATCCCAAGCTAAAAGTTGAAGTTGATCGTTTAACGCAGATCATGCCCCCTGCTTTTTATAAAGAAAGTATTGAGCTTATGCGGCAAAAAATGAATACGTCATCGTACGGTCATGTTGAACTTCATGTCACCGAGTGGAACTTTTCGCTGTATGATCGGAATTTGCTGCACGATACCATGTTCATGGCTCCGTTTGTCATTTACCACACCATGAACACACTCGGTGACGTGAAAGCGATGGCTTTCTGGTCCTTTACCGATGTATTCGAAGAAAGTATCGTTCCCGCTTCTCCTTTCTACGGAGGTTTTGGCCTGATTAACCGCGATGGGCTGAAGAAACCCAGCTATTATGCATTTGAGCTTATGCAAAAGCTTGGGGATGAGCTGCTGGTCAAGGGAGACGGTTATGTCGGAACCCGAAAAAGGGATGGAAGCATGCAATTTTTGTTCTATCACTATGTTCACGTAGACCAGCTGTTTGCAAGTGGCGATTGGTCGGAATTATCCAGCTCAACCCGCTATGACGTATTTGAGGAAAAAGGCAGCAAAGCTTATGAACTTACCCTGAGCAATCTCGAGGGACCTTATAAATGCACCAGTTATCAACTGGATCGGGAGCATGGATCGGTATTTGATGAGTGGACCCGCATGGGATCGCCATACTCCTTGACGGAAGAAGAAATCGCCTATCTAAACGGCAGGAGTGGACCCGTGATGGGGACAGAGATGGTAAGAGATGAAAGTTGGCGCAGAGAGATTTTGCTTCCACCGCATGGGGTAATGCTGCTCATTTTGGATAGACAATATTAAAAAAAGTGCTCTTAAGACATCCTTTCAGTATTGAAGGGATGTTTTTTGTTGTTTATTTCTTGTTCAGGCAGGCAAGCTAGAACTGTAGCGATGGATTGGGCAAAAAACGAACCATGATGCGGCAAGTTTTAACAAGAAAGCGTTAACACAAATCGATATACTATGGTTGTGGCAACTTAGAGGAAGACAGGGGGAGTTTTGGATGAAGCGTTTCATGAAATGGATGACAGATTCGTTTGCGCCAAGATTGGAGGCGTTTACGAACAATATTTGGGTTGCTTCGATACAAGAAGCCATCATGGTCGCCATTCCGATGATTTTCATCGGTTCGATTATTACATTGATTTCGATTTTGCAGGATTTCATCCCGGGGATGCCTGACCTGACACCCATCACGACATTCAGTTTCGGTTTGCTGGGGTTGTTTATTGCTTTTCTGACGCCTTATGTGGTGATGGAAAAAAGAGAACGACATAAAATCAAGCTGCTGGCTGGAATGACAGGGATATCTCTGTTCGTGATGCTGCTTAACCCGACGGTAAACGAAGACGGTACCATCCAGTTCATCCTTGAACGATTTGGACCCTCGGGGATGATTACAGCACTCCTGGTAGGTGTATTTGTCGCTCTTGTAATGATCATGTGCAACAAATTTTCGTTCTTCAAAAAGGGGTCTTCACTTCCCGAATTCATCATGGACTGGTTCGATTTTCTCGTCCCGATCGCCCTGGTATTAACAACAGGATGGTTGCTTGTATACCAGCTTCATTTTGATATTTTTGGACTGATCGTGAACGTATTTGAGCCGATCAATGCCGTAGGGCAAAGTTTAACCGGATTTTTATTGTTCAATTTCATTGGTGTTGTACTGTATTCTTTCGGCGTAAGCCCGTGGGTCATGACACCGATCTGGTACGCGATCTGGATACCTGCAATCGAAGAAAATGCAGCTCTTGTGGCAGCGGGACAAGATCCCGTCAATATCAACACGTTTGAAACCTTTTTCTCCGGATGGTTGGGTATTGGAGGAATGGGAGCGACCTTGCCGTTAGTTGTTTGGTTCCTGATGGCACGTTCGAAAAAACTGAAATCTGTCGGCAAGGCGACTATTATCCCGTCCTTGTTCAACATTAATGAACCTGTCGTGTACGGAGCACCGATTGCCTTTAATCCATTACTCATGGTGCCGATGTGGATTAACGCACTTATCACGCCGGTGATTGTGTACTTGGCTCTCGACTGGGGTTGGGTACGGATCCCGAGCCAGATCTTCCAGCTATGGTATACACCGATCGGCTTGTCCACCTACATTATGTCCGGATTCAATGGGCTTATCTTGCTGGCGGTCGTCCTGGTGATTGTATTTATTGTTTGGTTTCCGTTTTTCAAACTATATGATGCACAGGAACTGAAGAAAGAACAGGAACAAAATTGATATCAGAAGGGTGAGTACTATGGATAAATCAATCAATGAATTGTTGTCGGCATTGACTCTGGCCGAGAAAGCTTCACTCTGCGCGGGATTAAACATGTGGATGACGAAAGGAATTGAGCGGTTAAACATTCCGCCAGTTCATATGTACGACGGGACTAATGGCATTCGTAAAACGAACAGTGACGAAGAAATGGGCATCACAACGGAAAATGTACCCGCCACCTGTTACCCTACGGGCTCAGCCATCGGTTCTTCGTGGAATACGGAATTGTTGCATGAGGTTGGTGTGGCACTGGGACAGGAATCGAAAACCATGGACGTCGAGCTGCTGCTTGGACCCGGTGTCAATATGAAAAGAACGCCGCTCGGCGGAAGAAACTTCGAATACTATTCGGAAGACCCATACTTGACGGGGGAACTTGGTGCGGCGTTTATAAACGGGATCCAAAGCGAAGGCGTGGGCGCTTCTGTCAAACACTTTGCAGGCAACAACCAGGAGTTCGAGAAAATGGTGACCAGTTCGGAAATCGACGAGCGGACGCTTCGCGAAATTTACCTGAGCGCCTTTGAACGGATTATTAAGAAATCCGACCCATGGACGGTCATGTGTTCCTATAATTTATTGAATGGAACATATACGAGTGAGAACGAACATTTGCTGCATGACATTTTGAGAGAAGAGTGGGGCTATGAAGGTGTAGTTCTATCCGACTGGACAGCTGTCAATGATCGGATACGCGGACTGAAGGCCGGGCTTGATCTGGAGATGCCGGGTCCCGCCAATTACAATACCAAAGCGATCATTGAAGCGGTTCAGAGCGGAAGCCTCTCCGAAGAACAGTTGGATCAAAGCGTGGGTCGTATTTTGAAGCTGGTTGAGCGGGTAACGGGCAAGAAAGATGCGGGTTCTTCTGAAGATGCGGATCACCATGCACTTGCTCGTAAAGCGGCTGCCGAAAGTATTGTTCTTCTGAAAAATGAGAACGCGATTCTTCCCCTGAAGCAGGAATCGGTGGCGTCCATTGCCGTGATTGGACGGTTTGCCAAGAAGCCTAGAATTCAGGGTGCAGGCAGTGCGAAGGTAACGCCTACAAGAGTCGATATTCCATGGAACGAGATTAAGAATCTGGCTGGCGATGCCATGACCATGAATTATGCAGAAGGGTACCCGGAGGATGACTCCATCAATGATGAGCTTATTAAGGAAAGCGTCTCATTAGCCATGAATTCCGATGTTGCTGTACTGTTTGTAGGCCAACCGGAATATGCGGAATCGGAGATGCATGATTTGAATGGGATTGACCTTCCCGAGCATCAAGTGAAATTGATTCTCGCGGTAGCCGCGGTTCAGCCCAAGTGCATTGTCGTGACGAGCAGCGGTTCCGCACTGGCGATGCGTCCATGGGTACAGCATGTACCTGGTGTAATTCATTCTTGGTTATCGGGTCAAGGCATGGGTAAAGTGATTGCAGATGTATTATTCGGACAAACGAATCCATCGGGCAAGCTGTCTGAGACATTCCCCGTTAAACTGTCGGACAACCCTTCACATATGCGAATTCGCGGAGAGAACGGCAAGCTGTATTATCGCGAAGGCCTGTTCGTGGGTTATCGATATTATGACCGGAAAGAACTGGCACCTCAATTCCCGTTTGGACACGGATTGTCTTACACATCATTTTCGTATACGGATCTGAAAGTGGCTCAGACCCATACCGGTGTTACGGTGTCCTTCCAATTGAAAAATACCGGAAAGCGCAAGGGGAAAGAAGTTGTTCAATTGTATGTTCACGATGAAGAGTGCACATGGACCCGTCCAGAGAAAGAATTGAAAGCTTTTGCCAAAGTTGAACTGGAGCCGGGTGAAAAACGCAAGGTTACTTTTGAACTGGAAGAGAGAGATTTCTCATATTACAACACCAAGTATAACCGTTGGGTGGCAGAGACCGGGTTTTTCCAAATTTCACTTGGCAGCTCGTCCAAAGATCTTCGAATTACGGAACGTCTGCATTGTGACTTTGGTAAAGAAGAAATCACGTTCCACAAATTCAGTCTGCTCAGTGAGTGGATGAGTGATCCTGCAGCGAAAAAGGAATTGGAGCATTGCCTGAATGAAATGAACGAGCACGTTACGGACAAGGTATATCTTAACGAGGAGTTTGTGGGATTCTGGGCAGATTTCCCGATGATCAAAGTATTCCAAATGTTCGGTCAACAATGGATGAACGAGCGTTCACCTGATGAAATTATTAATGAACTTATCGCCAAGGTTAATCAGGCACGAAATGAATAGTTAAGTAAAAGAGAAACCAAGTTCAATCCCGTACAGAGGAGATGAACTTGGTTTTTCTAACGTTTCGGAATATATCGTTAGGAAACGTAACCTTCGAACCAGAGTGCCGCAACAACTGGCATATTCACCGTAACGGATTTCAGCTAATGTTAGTCACCAGATTCCATGAACTAAAATTTATGGCCAAAGCAAAGAGGCACCCATATGGGATTTCTTTTTATTTATCAAATGAATGATATTGATTATTGTTCTCATTTACACACTTCGACATTTACTGTATACTGACAATAGTTATTTTACATATGGGTCAAGAAGACAAGAGAGAATTCAAAAGGGAGAGATTATTTACATGTTGGTATCCGTTAAAAAAGGGATGTTTCTTTGTTTGATTACTGCAATGATTCTGGTGCTCGCAGCGTGTTCAAGTAACAATGGTGGCAGCGAAGATGCAAATGGCAGCTCACAGCAAGCTGCGGAGAGCAGTGCCACGAATGCAGCTACAAATGGGGAACAAACCGACGCAGACGCATCGGCATCTGCTGAAACCACTTACCCGGTAACCGTTTCAAATTATACAACAGAGAACGGCACATGGGTGAAGAAGGATCAAACGTTTGACAAGGCACCTGAACGAGTAGTTGCCAATACCCAAGGTGCAGCCGAGCTGATGATTCGCCTTGGTTTGACAGACAAGCTTGTAGGTGTAGCTGCGTTGTTTGGTAGTGTACCTGACGATATTGCTGATGAATTCAAAAAAATCCCTGTGCTGGCTGAAGGCTATGTAGGTAAGGAAGTGACAATAGGCGCTTCGCCTGACTTGGTTGTAGGGCGTGGTGGATTGTTTGAGGATGCGGATTGGGGTGTTGGTACAGTAAGCAGCTTGAATGATATGGGGATTAAAACGTACGTACAAAGCACCAGTGTTCCTGATGCATCGTTAGATAGTCTGTATCAGGATATTACTGAATTAGGTGATATATTCAACGTGCAAGCCAATGCAGCGGCATATATTGAGACGCTTAAAGCACGCGAGAATGCCTTGTCGGCCCGAGCTAGCGCTGAAACCATCAACTATGCATCTTTTTCGGATAATGGTGATGGAACGATTGGCATTTACAACGGAAATGGTGATACGTTTATTGAAAGTGCAATGTCATTAATCAATATGCATAATATGCTGATTAATGAAACCGGCACACTCAGTCTGGAGAAGCTAATCGAGATTAATCCGGATGCGATGATTATTTCGAGGTATGCAGGTGGTATTGATCCTGAACAGACGATTGAAAAGCTACTAGCCAACAAGCAGGTGCAAAACATTAACGCAGTTAAAAACAAGAAAATCTACATTATTGATTTCAACAACTTCTGGGGTTACGGGGATTCCATCTTCACAGGTGTTGAAGGACTCGCTGATGATCTCGGGTTGTAATGGCAGTGTGGTTGACCTCTGAAAGTCGCTATTTTAGCGGCTTTTTTTGTTATCATGAACCAAGTTCCTGTCTCAATGAGTTTCTGAACACTCTATTTCAAGACTACTTGACATGTGAATTGATTATCGATATAGTGTGAATCAATTCACACTTCGCATTAAGGAGTATTTATGCCAAAAAACACTTTCTTTCGTTTAGATGAAACAAGGCGCGAGGAAATATCTAATAGCGCTATGCATCTTTTTGTTGATAATCTTTACGAGGATATAACAATGAAGATGGTTTTGGATAGTTTGTCCATGCACCCCGGAACATTTTATCGGTATTTCGAAGACAAAGATGACCTTTATTGTCTCTTAATACGTAATGTGACCCAGAAAAGAGCTGCGTATTTTAATAACAGTAATGAAGATTCCCTTTTCCAGTTTTTCCTTACTGGCTTATTTGGTAACGTTAATGGCATGGTGACCGAGCCACTGAATGAGTTGGAAATCAAACTCACTGAAACACTTTTATACATTCCTGAGAACATTTTGCTTAAAGTATATCTGAATGTGCTAAAGGGAGAGTCATCCCCCTTAATCAAGGACATTTTACGCCGAATGAGGGTTGATGGATATCTCCGACCTGATATTGACGATGACCTGATTTCTTTTATGTTTGAGTCAATGCAGTTTAATTTAATCATGTTTTTTAGGGAATTCGATATTAAGGACTCTAAGCTGCAACATAAGATTAGCAAGTACTTTACTGACTTTATGGGTCATGGGCTGGTTGAAGATCATAAATATTCTGAAATTGTTAGCGATCTCAAGGGGGAAAGAAAATGAAAACTTATGACGCATTTCCAGAACCAATTGGCGGCTATACTGTCGGTCGAACCCAGATGGATTTTGAGTACACGGCATCAGATGACTCAAAAAGAGAACTGACCGCGTTTGTGTACTATCCGTCCGACAGTAGCGAAGGTAAGACTACTTCAACGTACATGTTTCCTGAGGTCTACGAGATGTTTAATGAGCAGCCACTTGTCACTGCGTTGAAGGATGTTTTCTCTATAGATATCAAGACCCAGTGCTACGACGACCTTGCTCTCTCCGGGAAGGAAAAGCGCTATCCGGTGTTATTCTATGTTTGCGGCGGGGGCGGTTCTCCAGAATGGGGTACAGTGATCTGTACAGACTTGGCAAGCATGGGATATGTTGTGGTAAGCATCGGCCATCAGAATAGCACGATGTATAAGCGTAAAGATGGGCGACTGTTTAATGTATCCAAGGATTTTTCGGATGTCATTACAGCGTTTGGTGAAGATCCGGAGATGCTGGCGTTGGCTGGTAAGATGGAGATGCGGCCTGACGATGAAACTGCCATTGAGATGTGCCGTAACGTGCTTACACTACCGATACTTGCCAAGTTAACAGAGTATAGTGAATTACAGGCAGAAGATGTAAGATATGTAGCCGATTATCTTTACAAACTGGACTCTGGAGAGCTGAATTCCATCTTTAAGGGCAGATTGTTGCTTGACATCGGCATGGGCATAGTCGGACATTCTTATGGAGGGCCTACGACGGCGATTGTTTGCCGGGATGACGACCGGTTCGCCTGCGGGATTGGCTTGGATAGCGGTGCGTTCGGCCTTCTTTACAGCGATCTTAAGAAACCCTTCTTGCTACTGTTTTGTGAACCTAACTATAATATGAATGCGATTATTGGCGCTAACAATAGCATGGAAACCTATTATTTCTCAGTTGATCGTGTTGCACATTTAGATTACTGTGACATCGTGTTTACCAGTGTTAATGAGGAACTCAGAGGCGAACGGGATGCTATGGAGATGCGAAATCTTGTTACAGACTATGCGAAGAACTTTTTTGATCATTACATACTGCAGAAGGCAGCAAGTGTGGAAAGTCTGGCATACGATGGTGTGGACTTGATCAAGAAGACCAGCAACAAGTGACATAACCGAGAGATTGCTGATTAATGCATGTCCAAGAGCTGGCCGTACAGACGCAGAGCCGATAACCGTCTATTACGCGGTTATCGGCTCTCTGACTCTGATATTAGAAATTAACACTGGTTCCAATAACTGATGCTTATTCGGCCTTAGTCCCGCCAATGTTTACTTCGCTTGCAGGCTCCATCAACATGATATGACATTCCTTTTCGGCGGAAGGCTTGATCTCGACTCCCTTGGGGACAATATACATCTCGCCCTTGGAAATCTTCACTTGCCCATCACGAAAATCAATTATCATTTCCCCTTCGAGCACAAAAAATAACTTATCGGTCTCCTCATGAACATGCCACTCGAAATCTCCATTAATCTTAACGATCTTAAATTGATAGTCATTCATTTCACCAATGAGTTTGGGCGACCAAAGATCGTTTAATTTCGAAAATTCCTCATTTAATTGAATAGCTTGATAGTGCATCGTCATTCCTCCTGTGTATTAATCCTTTATGTTCAGTATACTGATCTAAGCTTTTGTATAACATGGATGCCTATTGAAATCAGGATGGATTATTGATGAACTTCAGACGATACTCCGTAGGAGAAATACCACATTGTTTCTTAAACACTCTACTAAAATAAAAGGGGTCAGCAATGCCGACGGTTTCAGCAATCTGTTGTACAGACGTATCACTTGCCAATAGCATTTGTTGTGCCATGTTTATACGATATTTCAATATATATTCTGCTGGACCCATACCTGCATGTCTTCTAAACACGTAGGAAAGTCGATTTCGATTAACGTTATTTTGTTCTGCAAGCGATGCGACAGTCAGACTTTGATCATAGTATTCTTGGATATAAGCAGAGATTCGTTCAAACAAAGCATCTGATTCACAACTATTCTGCCTATGATCAACACACAATAAGGTTTCATTCAGTACATCGCGAAACAGCATCTCGGTCTGAAATTTTGAAATACCTCCACGCTGGTTATACACATGCCACAGACGCATAATTAATTCGATCAGACGAGGGGAATGGCCCGTTGATAATTCAAAATGCTGATGAGAAAAACTTGACTCTTCCATGTCTGAACGACATATTCGGTATAAAACGAGGATGTATTCCCATTCCGAGTTATTAGACACGGTTTGATCCAGTTTCATTTTTGCACCCCCATGTACTACTTTTCCTGGCGAAAAGATATAAGGCGTGCCATCAAATTGAAATTGCGTTTCTCCTGTAAGTGGGAACACAAATCCAGGAAAAGAATCGGTATAGTCAGCATGGGGGACCCCTGGATTTCTAGCATATCGATATATTCCTTCGACTTGAAAAGGAATATGTGCAAAATGCGCTGCTAACTGATTAACGTCTACTTTCACATTACGTACCTCATTTCAAAAGTGTTTGCCGGTCATTCAAGATAAATCGTTGTGCATCTCACTCCAACATTATTGATAACGATTATCACTGTCAACATATATAATCAAATGGTTACTTTCAGCTAAATAAAAACCAGCGTTTGAGGATCTCATAAAGGATAACGCTACAATTTGCGAATGCCAAACCTCTTTTTTTACATATGGGCAATAGAATCCATCTTGTGTTAACATGTGCACTAACTAAACCAATTGCTTGATTGAGAAAGGGAACCCATGTCAATACGAATAAAAATGCTCCTGTCTTTCACGGGCATGCTCGTCATAAGTCTGCTGTTCATCCTGCTTACGGCAAGTCTGTATACGATTGCGGCCACAGGGGATCTACAGAGTTTCCGCGATATATACAAGGTGCATTATCAGATCAACCCCCTGACTGAACAGGGAGAATCGATCTTTCAAGAGATGAAGTTTCTGGCCAAAAATGACCCGGACGACCTGCAGAACAAGGTTTTGCTTCGTGAATATGACATGAAGCTTCGAGCTGAGAAGTCAGGGCTCTATGTCAGACGGGAGAATAACCAGATCTTCGAATCGCTGACTTTCAACCAGCCAGAACTGAAGCAAGCACTGCCTGCCTATGATCTTAACAATTATCAGATTCGGAGCACCTTCAATATTGGTGAGCGATTTTACGCATATGCGAAATTTGATTTTCAATATTCAGACGGGGAACGGGGGAGTATCTTCGTCATTCGTGAGAGAAGCCCCTTTGCGGAGCTTACTCGCAAGCTGCTACCTATGATGTCAATCCTGCTTATCGGCGTCCTCATCATTGCGAATCTGCTCTTGTTCCGCTGGATCACGCGCAGCTTCATTAAGCCCTTGAATCAACTAAGAAGCTCCGCTGAACATATTAAAGATGGCAATCTTTCCTTTAAGCTTCAGCTAAACTCTAATGACGAGGTTGGTCAACTCAGCGAAGCGTTTGAGAGCATGCGGAATCAATTACAGCGCTCTTATGCGTTACGTCAGCAAGACGAAGCGAACCGCAAAGAGCTCATCTCCAACATTTCGCATGATCTCCGTACGCCGATTACCAATATCAAAGGTTATATTGAGGGCATTCGTGACGGAGTGGCTAATACGCCCGAGAAAATGGAGAGTTACGTTAATATCATTCACTCCAAAGCAGTTAGCATGGATAAGCTGGTGGATGAACTGTTTTTGTATTCGAAGCTCGACTTGAACCAAGAGCCTTTCCTGTTCAAGACAGTTGATCTCGCTGATTTCCTTGAAGATAGCATTGAAGAGCTGAGATACGATCTAGAGGATAAAGGTGTTGCCCTGGATTGGAATAACCAGGTGTATGGTCCCGCCATGGCTGCTGTGGATCCGGAGAAGCTAAAACGTACCGTTGTCAATGTGGTGGATAATGCACTCAAATACATGGAGAATGAACAAAAACGATTTGAGATTACACTTCAAGCGGATGAGACATGGATTACGATGGCGTTTAAAGATAATGGCAGGGGAATACCCGAAGAGGCACTGCCTTATATATTTGAACGCTTCTATCGTGCAGAACAATCCCGCAATTCCTCAACGGGCGGAAGTGGACTTGGACTGGCAATTGCCCGCCAAATCATTGATGGACATGGGGGCTTCATCTGGGCTGAAAGCCAGCCTAATGATGGCACGAGCATATATATCAAGCTGAAACGGCTGAATGAAGAGAGGGACTAAGGAGTAATGGCAAACATTTTGATCATTGAAGATGAAACAACGATTGCGGAACTGGAACGTGATTATTTTGAGCTCAACGGATTTTCCGTGGATCTCTGCCATACTGGAGATGAAGGCCTGAAGCAGGCACTGGAGGGGGACTATAATCTGATCATTGTTGATCTGATGCTTCCGGGACTCGACGGCTTCGAATGTTGCAGACGTATCCGCGAGGTGAAAGAGGTGCCCATCCTTGTCGTTTCCGCGAAAAAGGAAGAAATCGATAAGATCAGGACATTCAATCTGGGAGTCGATGACTTTATTACAAAACCGTTCAGCCCAAGTGAATTGGTTGCGCGAGCAAAGGCTCATTTGACCCGATACGAGAGACTACTTGGCAAAAACAAACCGGCCCAGCAGGATGAAATCCACATTCGTGGGCTTCACATTGACAAAGGATCACGCCGCGTTTTCGTTAATGGAGAAGAGGTGGCGATTACAACCAAGGAATTCGAGTTACTTGTATTTCTTGCGAGTCATCCCAATCGTGTGTTCAGCAAATCCGATCTGTTCGAGCGCATCTGGGGCATGGATTCCACCGGAGACATTGCAACGGTAACCGTCCATATTCGCAAACTGCGTGGGAAGCTGGAGACAGACCCCAAAAATCCGGAGTATATCGAAACCGTCTGGGGAGCGGGTTACCGGTTTACTGCATAAGTTTCGTGAAAATTTAGACCCAGTTTATATTTTGTTAATAACTTTGTCCTTGGGAGTTTCTTTTTGTCCTCTATTCTATAGATACAGGCAACTACAACCTATAGAGGAGGAATTCAACCATGAATTCTACAACCCGCAAAATCGCTACATTTCTAACCATAACTGCATTAGGTACAGCAGTGTTCCCGTTAACTGCGAATCAAGTACATGCAGCTACATACGTTACTAACATTGCGGCAACAACCACACAGCTTACCCAACAACAGATTGAAGCTGCTATCAAGGATCTGAATAGCTTGGGGATCATGAACGGATATGCAGATCAATCCATGGGAGAACATAGAGCGATTACCCGTGCTGAACTAGCTTCATTGGTTTTCAAAACGTTTAATTTGGAGAGCAAGACGGGAGAAACCGTAGAACTAACGGACGTGAATCCGAACGCGTGGTATGCACCTTATGCATCAAAGCTCGTTGAACTTGGCATCATGCAGGCTAACGATGGACAATTCAATCCGCAGACTCAAGTGTCGGATGCTGAACTCGAACAGGTCGTATCCAAAGCGATGCAACGTGATGTAAAGTCCGTTCACCATTGGATGAGCGAGTTCTACTCCGAGAACGGTTCAGCAACCCGCGGCGAAGCAGCAGTGTTGTTGCAAACTGCTCACCAAGCTATTCCTTCGGAGCAAGCTCAAATCAAGAGCGTTAGATCACTGAATGCTATTACGTTAATCGTCACATTCGACAAACCGCTGACAGCGGCGGATGAGGCTTTTGCCAAGGCACAAACGGACTTTGCGTTTAGTGGTGGGCTGACGTTAACCAATATGCCCCGTCTGAAAACAGGGTCAATTGCAACTTACATCGTTCCAACGTCCGTACAAGATACAGATGAAGTGTATAACCTGACTTACAAAGGCCAAGACGCTAGTTCCTTTGAAGGCAGTGGTACGAAAATAAACATAACAACGGTTAGTCAAGTAACGAATGATACATTCGAGATTGAAGCACTGCAAGTGAACGGTGTAGTGGATTACGGTTACATTATTTCGGCATACAGCGGGGGTCGAGGAGCTAATGCGTTCGTCCTGAATGATCAAGAGCAAGCAGGAGGCAAAACGTATCAAGTTATCTCCTCCATGCAGGCAAGACAAGTTGTAATTACGCCAGAAGGTGGCGAGCCAATCGTTGCCAGATATGTTCCGTTCACGCAATCTACAGATGGCAAACAAGAACCGAAGTTCCGTTTGCCTGAAGGAAAAACGCTGAAATCAGGTGTCACATATACGGTTACTTCGGATTGGGCAAACCTAGAAAATGCTTCATTTACGGCGAAATCGTTTGATGCACTAGTGGTTGCAAGTGCTCAAGCAGTGAGCGAAACCGCCATTGAAGTTAGGCTTGTCCAAGATCCTGAGGATGAACTGTTCTCTGGTCGAAGTGTAACGTTAACTTCACCTAGCGGGGATGTTGTGACGGCCACTTATAAATATTCAAGCCGAAAAGGTGCCACGGGTGTATTCGACATAACGAATGATGGAAAGTTGACTTCAGGTACTACGTATACAATAAACCCAGTTGGGGATTGGAGTGTCGCTTCTTCGGTTACCTTGACACTGGAGTAAAGGAGGCAGTATGAGTAAATCGCTGATCATCGTTGTCCTGATAAGCAGTATGTTGATCGTCCAAGGCTGCGTGCCTGAAATGAAAAACGACTCCAACGTGGAGGAAAAGGCCATGACTTCAGCAGATGAACAGCTGTTCAAGGCAGTAGAGGACAGCGATATTAATCGCATCGAACAATGGATTCAAGCAGGCGCCAATATCAATGCTCAAGATCAGAGTGGACGAACGGCTACAATGATTGCAACCTACAGTAATGATCTAACATCGGCTAAAGTGTTAATTGAAGCGGGTGCAGATGTGAACATACAGGACGATATGAAGAATAACCCGTTTCTGTATGCTGGCGCTGAAGGATTCTTGGATATCTTGAAGTTAACGATTGATGCTGGCGCGGACCCGGCGATAACGAATCGATATGGAGGGACAGCACTTATTCCGGCTTCGGAGCATGGATATGTGGATGTAGTACAGGAACTTCTGACTCAAACTTCGGTGAATGTGGACCATGTGAATCAATTGGGATGGACAGCACTGCTCGAAGCGATCATTCTTAACGATGGCAATGCTCGGCAGCAGGAGACGATACAATTACTCATTGACCACGGAGCCGACGTAAACATATCGGATCGTGATGGGGTGTCCCCGCTCAGTCATGCGAAGAATAAAGGCTTTAAAGAAATTGAAGAAATGTTGGTACGGGCTGGAGCGGAATAGAAATGATTTAGGGTAAAAGAGATACAAGATAGAATGTAAGGATTCGGTAGAAAATGGTGCCGGACTCGAACAAAGTACCACATACAAAAGCCGCTATTATAGCGGTTTTTTATGGTATAGGGGAACCAAGCTTTCATCACGAGCAAGAGCAGGATAAGAGCTTGTATTTTATCCGACTAGAGGGATAGGTCCTGATTAAATATCTAGTTTGCGAGTACTGATCCATTTCACCATTTCAGGATCGTTTTTCTTTTTGCATATAATCACCTCCAGTTGTGGCATGTCTATAACATTCCTGCTCTAATAACCGATATCCAATTTGTCTTATATGTTTGCCTAATTCTCTTCTCACCTATGCATCCAGAATAAAGTTGTCCAAGAATGACATCATAAAGAAGTAGTATACATCTCAGTTTCCAGAGGAGGATATCTTTTATGGCTGACCAGAAGAAAAGAAAAGAAGCTGCCTGGAAGTCACGAAAGCAAGAACAGCATCCCCATGGCAAAATCAAATCGCTTAAAGAATTATCCAGCGAATATGAAGAGAAACCTACTACGAATTAAGCAAAAGACTGTCAGTGAACATTGCTGGCAGTCTTTCTTCATATGTTGCAGACATTGAGCAATAAGTACATACTCTATTCTAAAAACGAATGAATAGAAGCAATAATGTCTATATAGTTCGTAAATAACTGTGAACAAATCGTTAATTCATTGACATTGCATGTCATTTTAATTAGAATACGAAATGGACTTCAGGTTAAAACAGATATGAGTATCTTTATGTTTAGTTTAGAGCTTAGCTGTTGAATCTTTAAATCCTAACAACGAATATAGGAGCGACAATATTACAATCCTATATGAAGATTAGGATTTTTTGTTTTTAGCTTTGGAGTATAATTTGAAAGTTGGAGGCTGGCTTTACCATGGACAAATGGTTCAAACTTAAAGAACGAGGCACGAGCATTCCCACAGAAATTATCGCAGGGGTTACAACATTCTTCACAATGGTATACATAGTTATCGTAAACCCAGGAATACTCAGCAGTACGGGGATGGACTTTAACGGAGTATTCATAGCAACGGTACTGGCAAGTATTGTGGGAACTCTGATTATGGGGATATGGTCCAATTATCCGATCGTCATCGCACCGGGTATGGGCCTGAATGCATTCTTTGCCTATAGCGTAGTTGCCGGGTATGGCGTGTCTTGGCAGATTGCACTGGGAGCCGTATTTATAGCAGGAATTTTGTTTATTATTTTATCGCTTACTTCATTCCGTTACATGTTGCTAGATGCAATTCCTGCAAGCTTAAAACATGCCATAACAGCAGGGATCGGGTTGTTTATTACAACGGTAGGTTTGCAAAACGCCGGAATTATTGCCGATTCAGAATCGAATTTGATTACGATCGGGAACTTGGCTGAGCCAATGACTTATCTGACCATTATCGGATTGATTATTACCGTTGTGCTGATGGCTTATAATGTGAAAGGTTATCTGTTCATCGGAATGGTGGTTACAGCGATACTTGCCTGGATCATGGGACTATTCCAAATGCCGGAATCGATTGTATCCATGCCTCAAGGCCTCTCGTCAACGGCTCTGCAACTGGATCTGGCAGGTGTATTCTCGAATGGCTTGTATACGATCATATTTACCTTCTTGTTGATCACACTGTTTGATACGACGGGCACGATGCTCGGCGTTGCTGAACAAGCAGGACTACTGAAGGATGGGAAATTCCCGCGTTCGCGCGGTGCACTATTGGCAGATGCCGTAGGAACAACCTCAGGCGCTTTGCTCGGAACAAGCCCAACATCGGCTTATATCGAGTCCAGCACAGGGGTGGCTGCAGGAGGGAGAACGGGACTAACAGCGGTAACGGTAAGTGTACTGCTTGCGCTGACGTTGTTCTTCACACCGATCGTAAGCGTGATATCTGGTATTCCGGCGATCACTTCTCCGGCACTGATTATTGTTGGGTACTTTATGATTAACGTCATTAGCAAAATCAAATGGGATGATCTCGAAGAAGCATTTCCTGCCTTCCTGATTATCATCCTTACTCCGTTGACGCACAGTATTGCGACAGGTATCGGCGTAGGCTTCATCTTCTATCCGGTACTCAAGCTGCTTCGTGGAAAAGGTAAAGATGTTCATCCGATATTCTACATTTTTGCGGTATTGTTCTTCATTCAGCTTGTATTCCTGGACCACTAAAACTGTCTAATCAAAAAGAGAACTGCTCTAACAAGCAGCTCTCTTTTTTTTGTGCAGTTCATACTCCGTTCATATTCCCGTCACGAAGAGGACATCTTCCACGGTTACACTATACCTATGTCGCAAGAGCGGCTCTACAGATATAAAGGACAGGAGAAGATTGATTTGGAAAAAACAGTGGAAGTAACAACAACGGGGACTAAGGGCCGTAAAAAACAGAACTTATGGTTAAAAATAATAGGCGGTATTGTCGGCGCGCTGGTGCTGTTCATGGGCATCACGTTTGTCGTTCATACAATAAGTAATGGGGCCGAGAAAAAGAAAATCGAATCGTACGGCCAATATGTCAATGTCGACGGGAAAAATATGAATGTGTCCATTCAAGGCAGCGGCGAACAAACCATTGTGCTTCTTCCTGGACAAGGAACTCCGTCGCCAGTACTGGATTTCAAATTGTTAATCGATGAATTAACCCCTGATTACAAAGTTGTGGCGATTGAGCCTTTTGGTTATGGATTAAGCGACCAGACCGAAACGGAGAGAACCACCGAGAATATCGTTAGTGAAATTCATGAAGCTGTACAGCAGCTCGGTATAGATCGTTATATTCTGATGGGGCATTCCATCACGGGACTGTACGCGGCGACTTATGTGAACACGTATCCGGATGAAGTCTCTGCTTTTGTCGGGATCGATAGCAGTGTTCCGAATCAACCTGGCATGGATGTTAAATTACCCTTGAACCTAATGAAATTCCTTCAAAAATCGGGCCTAATGAGAGTCCTTCAAGCAGTGAGCGGTGATTCATATGCATCACTTGCATACGATGAACATACCAAAGAACAGATGAAATTGATTTCGAATCAAGTCTCGACGAATCCGACATTAGTAGATGAGCTTAAACACCTGGGTTCCAATTTCAAAAATGGAGAAAAACTCACGTATCCTCGTGATCTGCCAGTACTTCTCTTTGTTCTTTCCAATAACGAGAAAAACCCACAGTGGATTCCGTTACATGAGGAGCAAGTGACACAATCCGCACAAGGAAAAATGATCCCGATGGAAGGTTCACATTACCTGCATCATACGAAATACAAAGAAATCGCCGAGGAATTCAAATCTTACATGAAACAAATCCAATAGCATAATTGATTATTAAACTGCGGTGCCGAAACTTGGTGCCGTGGTTTTTCTAATTACCATTAGCGAAACTACTGTACCAAATGTTCCAAATCCGGTTGCAATTGGGTCCGCAAAACATATAGCATCACGGCCCCAACAAGGAACGCCACGGCATCCGCAATAACGAGCGACCAGATCACTCCATGAAAGCCGTTCATATGATTAGCGATATACAATACAGGAATCAGCGTAATTCCTTGAATTATGGACATGACAAACGCGGCAGTTCCTTGGGCTGTTGCTTGAAAGATCCCCATAAACAAAGAAGTCATTCCTGTAATAAACAAGGATAAGAATGTCACATGGAGAATGTAGCTACCCATCTCAATTAATTGCGGATCAGTCGTAAATAAACCAATCAAATGGTCAGAGATCAGATAGACGATAACCCCAAACAGGACGGCTAAGCCCAAAATAGCTTTGATCGTGAATCCAATAGTTTGTTTCATGCGTAATTTATTCGCTGTAAATGAGAAGGCAATCAACGGCACAACTCCCTCGCACAAGCCCATCAGAATAAACTCAGGAAATTGCAATAAACGTGATGAAATCCCATACCCCGCAATGGCCCGATCCCCATATTCGACAAGAAAAAGGTTAAGAACAAGCGACATTGCACCCAAGAAGACACTCATAACAAAGACGGGAACTCCAATTTTCAATACATTGCTCAGGATGTCCTTGGTCACCTTGAACCATTTCAGGGAGACGGTTAAGAACTGACTCTTATAACTTATATGGTAAGCGTAAAATGCACTCGCAACCAAGTTGGAGATGACGGTAGCAGATGCAACGCCAATCACGCCCCAATGGAAGACAAAAATGAATAGCGCATCGAGGATAATATTTATAACAACACTGAGAATCATACCGGTCATTGAGGTGATTGCTGAACCCTCCGAGCGCACGATATTCTCCAGCGTGAAGAATAAGATGACGAAGGGTGAACCAATAAGCATAATCGTGACATACTCTTTCGTAAATCCGAAGGACTCTGGCGTTGCCCCCAGCCCATGAACGATTGGTTCGATCAGCGGGAGGCCAACGGCCATCACAATAATTCCGAGAACTAAACTACTGTAAAAGGCGAATGAAGATACATGCTTCAAATCATCGACTTTTTTCTCTCCCAGCAAACGGGAGATGAATGTACCGCTGCCTATACCAATTAAATTACCAAGGGCCATGATGACCGCGAATAAAGGTAAAGTTAATGCGAGTGCGGTTAACATTGCTGTATTACCCAGTGTGCCAAGGAAATAGGCATTCAAGATGGAGTAAATAACACTCATTGACGTGCCTAGCATCATTGGGACAGCAAAGTGAGCTACGGCTTTGGCGATCGGTGCTTTTTCAAAGTAATGGAGGTTTTCTGCATCCATGTGGGTCACTACTTTCTTCGTTAATATTGATTTAATCTAACACCGTTAGATTGAACCTTACAGTGTTAGATGTTATCATGAACGTATGAACCTGTAAAGCATAAACTTACACTGTTAGATAAAAGGGCGGATACCGATGAAAAAACAACAACCTCAGATTTCGGAAGAAAAGATTTTGGAAATTTCGTGGGAGCTTCTCGGAGAAGAGGGCATCGATAAATTCAGCATGAGACGCTTGGCAGACAAGCTGGGGATTCAGGCTCCATCTCTATACTGGTACTTTAAGAGCAAGCAGATGCTCTACCAGCGTCTGGCCAATCAAATATCGAAAATTATTCTGGACGAGTTTCACACTGAAGGGGACTGGAAGGAGCAGATGGAGGGGCTTGCGGTGACGGTGCGGAGTGTGCTCAGCAGATACCCGTGCTCCACACAGCTCATGATGATGACGCTGCCCCACGAGCCGGACATGATCCGCTTTACCAACCGCATGTTGCTCTGCATGGAATCAACGCCACTAGAGCAAGAGCAGAAATTACAGGCCGTTCTTACACTGGTCAACTATGTATTCTATTTCGTACTGGACGATTATCAGCATCAGCGCAATATATCTGCTGTTCTTAAGGACCAGGAAGCACTTGAGGGTGAAGAGATGGTTAGCCTTCTGGATTCTATGAGTGAGAAGGAAGCGGGTCTGTTCAGCAGGATGTATAAGAACGGTATGTTTGAGGTGATGGGAACCGACGGAGCTTTCGAGTTCGGCTTGAAGCTTATTTTGCTCGGGATCGAACAAGTGATAAAGAAACCCACCGAGGAATAAACTCCGGTGGGTTTCTTCTTATACTCACGTTAATCCCTTTATCACTCTAAAATTTAGCCTGAATTTCTTTTAAAAACAAATCCGCAGCAGTCGAAAAGACCTGATGTTTTTTCCAAACGATATTTAAACCAGATTCGAGTCTTGGCTCCAGGGGTCTGAAACAAAGATCGCTTTCACTGGACGTATTCACTATTTTATCAAGTGTTAATGCATAACCAATGCCTTCTTCAACCATAATGGCAGCATTATATGCAAGATTGTATGTAGTAACGACGTTTAATTTGTCAAAATCTTCACCAAACCAATCCGCAAACTCATTTTTCGAAAATGTCTGCTTCATTGACTGTCGTGAACAGATCAGTGGAACATGTAATAAGTCTGTGGATCGAATCGTTTTCTTTGGAGGCGAGTGGACTTTCTTTTCTCATAACCACTCCCCAAACATCCTTGTCGGAGAAATTAATATAGTTATATTTTGAAACATCCGCTGGCTGGATTAGAACACCGAAGTCAAGGAGTCCCTTGTCGAGCCGCTCAGTAACATCATCTTCGTTACCGCTGTATAGGTGATATCGTATATTGGGATATTTGTTCTGCACGTCTTTTGCCACTCTTGCAATCTGTTTCATGGCTTCTGTTTCTCCACCGCCAATATAAATATCACCACTTATGGTTTCTTCCATGGATTGAAATTCTGCCTCTAATTTATCGACCATACCCACAATTTCTTCAGCTCTATTTCTTAAAAGCATACCTTCATCTGTGAGAATAATTCGGTAACTACTGCGGATAAATAATTTCTTTCCCAACTCTTGTTCAAGGTCTTTCAATTGTCTGGACAAGGTTGGCTGCGTAACATGCAAGAAATCAGCAGCACGTGTAATGCTTCCTTCTCTGGCGACCGTAAGAAAATAACGCAATACTCTAATCTCCATCTTAACTCCTCCTTTATCCTTCATATTCTACAATAAATCCTTCAGAAATGCCTTTCAAGCATAACTTGATATAAGATATGAGTATTTGCTATATGGTGTATAAACGCTAAACTAAAGAGCGAGGCAACTGGAGAAGAAACTGAAGGGAATGAATGATATGAATAAGACAAAGGTATGGTTTATCACTGGCGCTGGTCGAGGTATGGGCACTACTATTGCGAAGGTTGCTTTAACTGCTGGTGCAGAGCAGAAAATTGCCAAACTTCAGACAGAGATCAATGCTTACCGGGATCTCTCTAGATCCATGGCATATGACAACTAAACGAAATCACCTGCTTGTATTCATACTGACCTTTGGTGTGTTCGGTATATTAAATACGGAGATGGGTGTAATCGGAATCTTGCCTTTGATTGCAGACCATTACCAGGTCAGTATCTCAACCGCTGGTTTGATTGTGAGTCTTTTTGCGCTTGCGGTTGCTGTATCTGGCCCCATTTTGCCCTTATTATTTTCAGGCATGAACCGCAAGTATGTCATGTTGTTCGTGCTTGGCATTTTTATTGTGGGCAGCCTGGTCTCCGCCATCACATCAAACTTTACGGTATTGGTCATTGCACGTGTCGTTCCGGCTTTTTCCCATCCTGCTCATTGGCATTTACGGTCGCAGCGGCGTCAGTCCCCAAGGAAGAGGCGCCGAAGGCAGTGGCTAAAGTATTTGTAGGCGTGTCGGCAGGCATGGTACTCGGAGTACCCCTTTCGAGCTTGATTGCTACCCGCACATCGTTGTTCTATGCGATGTTGTTCTTTGCCGCCGTAACGATCGTCGCATTCGTAGCAATACTTCTGTTCGTGCCCTCCATACCAGTTACGAAAAAACTCTCTATGGGTACTCATCTGTATGTATTGAGAAGATCCGTGATGTGGCTATCCATTGCTGGTGTGATCTTCATGAACGGAGCTGTATTTGGGGTATATAGTTACCTTGCCGAGTTCCTGAAAACCGTGACAAGATATGGCTGGAACACCGTCAGTGTGATGTTATTTCTATATGGCTTGGCCAATATGGTTGGGAACATGATAGCGGGGAAACTGCTCGCTAATCACCCGTTAAGAACGGTCAAGATGTATCCATTTGCATTAATAGCCGTTTACATCTTGCTGTTCACCTTCGGACAATTCAGTGTGCCAACAGCCTTCTTTATTTTCATTTGGGGGATCTTAGGAGGCATAGGTGGCAACATTACTCAATATTGGGTGGTGTCTGCAGCCCCAGAGGCACCCGAATTGTCGAATGGGATCTTTCTAACCTCTTCCAACCTGGGAACAACATTTGGCGCAAGTGTATGTGGACTAATCTTAAATGGAATAAGTACACAATATATCGTAGTTGGAGGAATCGTATTTCTTATATTTAGTATTGTAATGAATTACTTCAGAATCTCCGTGACTGGTCGAATAAAGAGTTCAAATGTCGAAGGATAAAAGCGACATGCGTTTTATATTACCGTTGCTTACCAACATTCTTCGCATGGAATCCAATCTCATTGAAAAAGGTAGTGGATTTCAATGTTTACTATACTCTACTTCTACCAGGGTTTGAACCCTCAGAGTGTTCTCTATATAATAACCATAATGCTTACTTCACTTACCCAAGTTAGGGATAATTTGAAAAGAAGGTGATGGTTAATGAGCGAACCTTGGACTGCTTCAATGAGTGGTGCTCCCTGGAATCATGACAAAATGAGTAACGCCGTCACTCAATTGCGAAACCGCGCTACGATAAGTTTTGTAGTTGGGCTGGACGAGGCGCATGATCTACGTCAACTGGATGAACATGTGTTTGCCAAACGCCCGGATCTGATTCTATCCATCTCAAACACTGATGTGAAAGGGCGATATACCGAAGAGTTTTTGGAGATTCTCGCTGCACTAAAACATGTTACCGCTGTGCAGTTGGATCTCAAGCAGCCACAAGATCTGAATAGACTGGGTGCGATGCAAAGGATGGCGTTTCTCAACATTCGCTCACCCAAAATTCAAAATTTGGATTTCATACGTAACTTTAAATATTTAGATTATCTCGCACTTAGCGGGAAATTCTCTGATCTCTCACCAATTGAGGACTGTATCCGACTGCGTACCCTGGTTTTAAACTGCACTATTGATCGACTTGATTTTGTTGTGGACCTGCCGTTAATCGAATATTTGGCTATCGATCAGTGTACATTGAGCGGTTCGCTTGAGGTCCTGGCTGAATCGAATATAAGCATGCTGAGATTATCCTCTGTCCGTAATCTGACCGATATTGATGCAGTAGGGGCGCTACATAACCTAGTCTATCTACATCTATCATTACCTAAGATTGAGCGATTGTGCGACTTTTCAGGTATGAACAATCTCCTTCAACTAGAATTGGATTTCATGAAATCATTACAGGAGATTAATAATCTGTGGACTGCGGATCAATTAGAGGTACTGGTCTTAAAAGAGATACAAAAGGGGATCAAGGCGGAAGCTTTTGAGGGTTTACTCGAAATGCCAAAATTGCGCCAGGTGGATTTCCGTTATATCGATCACAGCAAAGGTCGTATAGCTGCCATGCGTAAACTCATGATGGATGCAGGAAAAGGCCATCTTCTCTATGAGAATATCGCTGAGGGAGAACGAATACAGTCCACGGGACTTGTGCATCTGTCCAAAATTCTAATGTAAGCATGACATTACTACATGAAGTATAGTTGTGAAAAAAAACAAAAGAGCAATCTCCAATGAGGTTGCTCTTTTGGTCATGGCTTATTTTGCCTAACGGTGTATACGCAGTTTCTTCCGCCTGCTAGAAGGTATTCTCCACGTTCAATATGAACATTATCGCCTAGAACCGTTTTGAATAAATGTAACTCATTCTTGCATAACCCGGTACATACAGCCGCCGCTTCACAGATTGGACAATGCTTCTCAATGAATAGGAGACTGCCATCATCCTGCTCCTTAACCTCAGCCATATAACCTTCATTGGTACGAATCTCGGCCAATTTCTCCAATCTCTCTCTGACTCCTGATGCATCGCCGAGATGCTGAAGATATTGTTCTTGCATATTTTTATTTCGAACATCCAGCAGCTTGTCCAGCCCTTCATTACCAAAAGCTTCTTTCATCGAATGGATAAGGCTGACAGATAAATCCGAATATCCACTTGGAAAAAAACGATTAGCCGCGGGAGTTAATATCCATAGCTTGGTGGGTCGACCCATAGGACGGGCCTCTTCCACATTCGTAACCAATCCTTCTTCTTTTAGCGCATTCAGATGTTGACGAATAGCCATTCCGGATAACGAAAACTGAGAGGAGAGTGCGACAACATCCATTCCCCCGCGCTCTTTTAACAGATCAATAATCGCTCTCCGGGTACGGGTCGAGACATCCTTTTTAGTTTGATTTCCGCTCATGGTGCACCTCCTTTTGAAACAACTGAATCTACATCACTCTCTACATTTTAAACAAAAATGTTGACAAAGTCAAAGTCGAACTGTAGCTTAGACATTATAAACAAAAATGTTTACTAAGTATCCGGATACGATGTATACATACCATTTTTCTTGGAGGTCACATTTCATGTCGTCTAATCATCAAAGTATTTTCAGCCCGCGTTATTTTGCACTATCCATAGGGATTATTTTATCAGTGATGGCCGTTGGATTCGAAGGTCTATCCGTAACCACCATTGCTCCTTCGATTGCTGGAGACTTGAACGGCCTTAGCCTGTTCGGATGGATATTCAGTACATACCTGCTTGCGCAGATTATCGGAACACTGGTCGTCGGTCGAATCATTGATAAAAGAGGACCTGCAGCACCGTTCACGTTTGCACTTCTGTTGTTTATCGTAGGGCTGATCGCTGCCGCAACCGCAGGCGATATGTATACCATGATAGGATCACGGGCCCTGCAGGGTTTGGGTGCCGGAGCTATGATGACTTGTGTGTATACGGCTATATCCTTAAGTTACCCGGATGAGTTACGCGCCAAAATACTTGGAGCATTTGGTACAGCCTATGTTCTTCCGTCCATGCTCGGTCCATATGTAGCCGGTCTTATCGCAGATCAGTGGTCCTGGCGCTTTGTTTTCTGGGGGATCTTACCTGTGCTGGTGGTTTCAGCATTGCTTAGTTTACCAGCCTTTAGGAAATTGAAAGTGCAGAAGACGGGAGGGGATAACGGATCTTCATCCACTTGGATGGCGTTACTCTTAACGTTAGGTACAGGGATTTTCCTGGTTGGTCTAAGTATGCTTCCGAGCATTATGGGATTTGTTTTAGTCATCATTGGCTTCGTATTGATGTTATTTCCGCTCCGTAAATTGCTACCGAAGGGAACACTTACGCTGCGCAGAGGAATGCCAGCTATTTTGGCAACACGTGGGTTGTTCTTCGCTGCCTATACCAGCACACAGAATTTCTTGGTATTGGCTCTGATTGATGTGAAAGGAATTACACCTTCTCAGGCCGGATTAATTGTCGCGAGTGCTGCATTAAGTTGGTGTATCATTGCGTATCTGCAAGGACGGTGGGATGCGGCAGATCAGGGCAGTGGACGTCATATGAGAATCATTCTTGGGGTATTGCTGCTTGCGATAGGGATTGCCATCGTATTTTGGGTACCTGTTGTGACCGTTACCATTGCAGTTATTGGTCAGATCATTGCAGGAGTTGGTATTGGATTGGCGCATCCGATTAGCGGTGTTGTCGCATTTTCCCAAACGGGGGAGGAAGGCGTGGGTCAAACCTCGGCAAATCTGCAATTTGCAGATTCTTTTACACCGGGCGTAGTGATCGGCATTGGTGGTTCCATTCTTGTAGTGTGTCAGGCTGGCGGTATGTCACTTCAATCCGGCTTAATTGTAGCCATGGGTTTCCATCTCTTGTTAATCGTCACGAGTATCATTGCCAGCACTCGGATCTCACCACGCGGATGAATAAGAAAGTGGGTGTACAGACCATTGTTCCCTGAAGATCCGAATAAACTATTTACAGCTTATCGCATCATCGGCACGAAATGGACGATCCATATATTATGCATTCTTTCTCAAGGTCCGAAGAAATTCGGCGAAATTTCCGATAGCATTCCTTCCATCTCGGAAATGATTCTCTCAAGACGTCTAAAGGATCTACAACATGATCATTTGGTCAAAAGAACAATACTGAGACGCCCTACACAAATCATTTATGAACTTACGCCAAAAGGAGTTGCTCTTGCTACATTCATACCCTGTCTAATGGACTGGGATACCAGCTTCTCAAAATGATACCGTTAAGGAGGAATGAAGATGATCATCGAGGTCAGTGATACAGCATCGGACAAAATCGTTGAGATCTTATCAAGTGCGGATATCCAAAATGCCTTCCTTAGAGTAGGCGTTGATGAAGGGGGATGCAGTGGTTTATCTTATACCCTTATCGTGGATGAACAGCAGGCAGAAGAAGACATTGTGTTAAATAAAAAGCAATTTAGGATATTGGTTCACACAAATAGTATTCCATATATTGATGGGCTTGAGATTGACTATGAAGAGAGCGGAATGTTAGGCGGATTCACCATGAATAATCCAAATGCCAAAGTTTCGTGTGGATGCGGGGCCAGTTTCAGAATGGCCAATTATCGTGGCGAAGTGAAAAAATGTGATTAAACTGAAGGAAGGAGTGCAGAGCAATGATCTCATTTGTAGTATCTGATAAAGCAATCGATTCATTTAAGAATGAATGGGAATTGGAAGAGGACCAATATGTAAGGATTTATGCAAAATATGTCGGAGGAGGCTCCGATGCTTTTACAATTGGCATAAATGCGAGTGCTGCACCGGTCGATCCCGCATTGGTTCAATCCATTGGAGGATTTCATTTCTTTGTTGAAAAAACAGATGCCTGGATCCTGCAGGATGAACTTCTCCAAATTGATTGTAATGAAAATGGCATATTTTCAAGCAAAATCTCCTATTGAACATGGGAATTATATTCTAGACCATAATCTTACTTTTTAAACATTTAACTTTACAAAGTAGAACACTTCATGTATATTCAGGGAGTAAAAAGGTTTATTTTACCATAATAACCATCTAATTACGGAGGTGTAGACGACAAATAACAATCAGATTGGAATATTTGATGCTCAGTACAGGGCGCCTACAATTGGGATTATGCTGGTTCTGGCAACCGTAGCTTTCGAAGGACTGGCTATCACGACGATTGCTGCGAAAATGGCACAAAGTTTAGAGGGCATTCATTTATACGGTTGGATCTTCAGCGCATTTTTGTTATCTCAGCTTATTGGAACCTTGGTTATGGGTCAGCAGATTGACAAGCGCGGCGTTTTTACATCCATGCTGATATCTTTTAGTGTTTTTGTGTTAGGAACTGTGGTCTCCGCTATCTCTTTCGATATGCACATGCTTATTGCAGGAAGAGCCCTTCAAGGTTTTGGAGCGGGGGCCCTGATCACATGCGTTTATACCTGTGTAACGTTACATTATCCAGATACACTTCGTACTCAAATCCTGGCCGCATTCTCTATGGCATTTGTCCTGCCTACCTTAATCGGACCTTATGCAGCAGGCCTTATTGCTTCCTACATCTCGTGGCGATATGTTTTCTGGATCGTTTTACCCTTGATTGGAATAGCGTTGAGTCTCACATTCCGTTCTTTTCGTAATTTGCAGCTTCAGCAAGATCTGACAGGTCCAGCGCGAGCAACCGACTCAAAGATTATGTATGCGATTTTGCTTGCCGTTGGAACGGGACTGTTACTCACAGGACTTGGTATGATTACCGATTGGAAAGGCATAGTACTCACTTTGGGTGGATTAGTCGTCATGATTCCACCCATGCGTAAATTGCTGCCTGTGGGGACTTTTTCGGTAAAGAAAGGATTGCCTGCTACTTTGGTTTCGAGAGGGCTATATGTTGCTTGTTATTTTACAACGGAAAGTTTTGTGATCTTGGCACTAACCGAAGTGAAGGGGTTATCAGCTGACCTTGCTGGCCTCATTGTAGCAGCAGGTTCTCTGAGCTGGTCCGCCGCAGCGTGGTTGCAAGCCAAGCTTGATGCACGAGATCAAGGTCGTGCTCGAAAGGGTAGGGTCATGACAGGCATTGGGATTATGATCGTTGGAACTGTACTTGTGATCCTGGCTCTTATTTTGACGGACGGCGGGATTATACTCATCCTTCTCTCACAAATGATTACAGGGTTTGGTGTTGGATTGGCCAACCCTACAACGGCAGCCATTGCTTTACAACATGCCTTGCCCAGGAAAGAGGGAGAAATGTCCGCGAATCTGCAATTTGTGGATTCCTTCTATATGGGAGTAAGCATTGGAGTTGGTGGCGCTCTGATTGCCTTGTCCGAAACTTTACAGTGGGGCATATCGACAGGTGTTTTGATCGTGTTAACACTGCAATTACTATGGGTCTTGTTAAGTTTCTTGGCATCACTACGAATTACCAAACTCGTTCATCAAGAACATCATCCAATCAGCCAGGTGAAGGATAACATCTCCATGTAACGGATGACGACCGCGTCGTTAAATACATCACGAAGAACGGGGGGACTAATTGCATTGGGAGGTGGATAAGATGGCACGTGTATTAGTAGTCATTACTCCAGCTGAAGGACATGTGAATCCGTCGTTAGGATTAGTTACTCAGTTGATAGACAATGGTGAGGAAGTCATCTATGTGTGCACGGAGGAGTACCGTTCCCGCATTGAACAAACCGGTGCCCAGATACTTACCTATCCGTTTCCACAAGATGCCTTCTCTCATGATCCGGTGTTGAAACCTCAGGAGTACACGCATTCTTATCAGTTCATTTATATGATGGTAAGCGGTATTATTCGGAGGATCATCCCCAATGTGCTGCAGGTGATTGAGGATCAAAAGTTCGATTATATGATCTTTGATTCCCTGATGGGATGGGGAGGGACTATTCTTGCAGAAAAATTGGGAATTCCTGCGGTGTGTTCGATTGCCTCCTTTGCTTTTGTAGAGCCTCTGGGGTCTGGATCAGACCTGAATAAGACAGAGACAGCGGAGCTTTATGAGGCTACGATGAAGATAACAACGGAGTTAGCCGAGGAGCTTCAAGTGAGTATTCCAGCCATGGAAGAGATTCCGGCACATGCAGGTCAGTTAAAGCTCGTGTACACCAGCCGTTATTTTCAGCCAAAGGCAGACAAGCTGGATGATCGTTTTATTTTCACGGGTCCTTCGATCATACCGCGCCAAGATGCTCCAACCTGCTCGTTCGAGCTGCTTCGTGAACGTCATCCGCATACGGTGTACATTGCCATGGGAACCATCTTGAATAAAAATTTGGATTTCTACCAGCTGTGCTTTGAAGCGCTGGGAGATCTGCCATTAAACGTTGTTCTATCGTCAGGAAAATACACGGATATGGAATCGCTGGCGGATCAAATTCCTTCTAATTTCATCGTCAGGCCATACATTGCACAGTTAGATATGCTACAACATACTGATGTTTTTATTACTCATGCCGGAATGAACAGCACGAGTGAGGCTCTCTATTATAACGTTCCTCTGGTAATGATTCCATTAACATCGGATCAGCCTCTTGTCGCCGATCGGGTACAGGAATTGGGTGCGGGTATTACTTTGAATAAACATGACCTCAGTGCAACTGATTTGAGAGAGGCGGTAATACAAGTACTACACAATTCTCTTTATAAAAGGCATGCTTATTTGATCGGTGAATCCTTACGCCAGGCTGGTGGTTATAAGCGGGCCGCCGATATAATTATGAGTCACATGGCTCCAGCGAAATGAGGAAATAATCTTTTCCGAATGTGGCTTACCAATAGGAATGCGTTAACAATAAGAAAAGAATAACAGCCAAGAACATCGTCTCATTCAAAGTCGCTTAAATGCGGCTTTTTTTGAGTACCCGTATCTCTTAAAAAAAGATAAATATCAACAATAACCTATAATATATCAGGTTTTATTCCGCAACATAATATAGTAACATTTACAAATAAATACTTTATTTATCATCTAATGCACTTTGAGAGGACGTGATATGTGAACTTCTAATCACTGTTGAAATAGTTGAGATTGTTGAATGCGCTTTCAATTATTGTGAACATTTGAGGAGGATGAAGATATGAAATTCAGAATGACACTAAAAAAATCAGTCCATGTTTTACTGGCATGTTTAACGGCTCTACCTCTGATGTTAACTCCGACACACGTGTCGGCAGCTAGTGACGCCAACATTAATTTATCCTCCGAAAAACAGCTCATCAAGGGTTTTGGGGGCATTAACCACCCAGCCTGGATCGGTGACTTGACGGCAGCTCAGCGTGAAACTGCCTTTGGTAACGGACAGAATCAGCTGGGCTTTTCCATTCTGAGAATCTATGTCGATGAGAATAGAAACAACTGGTACAGAGAGGTCGCTACTGCGAAAAGAGCGATTGAGCAAGGTGCACTTGTATTCGCTTCACCCTGGAATCCTCCCAGTGACATGGTCGAAACGTTTAATCATAACGGACAGACGAATGCCAAACGCCTGAAATACGATAAATATGCCGCGTACGCGCAACATCTGAACGATTTCGTCACTTACATGAAGAACAATGGTGTAGACCTGTATGCCATCTCCGTACAAAATGAACCCGATTATGCCCATGACTGGACCTGGTGGACACCACAAGAGATCCTTCGCTTCATGAAAGAGAATGCTGGCTCCATTCAGAATACAAAGGTTATGGCACCTGAATCGTTCCAATATTTAAAAAACATATCTGACCCGATCCTGAATGATCCTCAGGCACTCGCCAACATGGACATTCTGGGAGCACATACGTATGGAACCCAGTTCAAAGATTTTGCATACCCGCTCTTTAAGCAAAAAGGGGCCGGCAAAGAACTGTGGATGACCGAAGTGTATTACCCGAACAGTGATAACAACTCAGCGGATCGCTGGCCAGAGGCGCTGGATGTGTCCTATCACATGCACAACGCTATGGTTGAAGGTGATTTCCAGGCATATGTATGGTGGTACATTCGCAGACAGTACGGTCCAATGAGAGAAGATGGTACCATAAGTAAACGTGGATATAACATGGCTCATTTCTCCAAATTTGTACGTCCAGGCTATCTCAGAGTGGATGCAACCAAAAATCCGGATACCAACACGTTTGTTTCGGCCTACAAAGGGGATAACAAAGTGGTTATTGTGGCGATTAATCGCGGCACATCGGCTACAAGCCAAAGATTCGTTCTGCAGAACGGCAACGCTTCTAGCGTATCTTCCTGGGTCACGGATAGTAGTCGAAACCTGGCAAGTGGAACACCGATTAACGTGTCAGGTGGAGCATTTACGGCACAGCTCCCAGCTCAAAGCGTAACCACGTTTGTAGCCAATGTAACCGGTAGCAGTGGTGGAAATCCAGGAAGTGCAACCACATATGAGGCAGAGAATGGTACCACACTTACCGATGCTGGCATTGAAACAATCTATCCAGGATACACAGGCTCCGGATACGTGAACTTTAACGCTATGACCGGTTCGGCCATTCAATGGAATGCCATCAACAATGCTACAACAGGTACCAAAAACGTAAAGTTTCGTTATGCTCTGGAGAGCGGAACACGTAGCCTGGACATATTTGTCAACGGAAGCAAAGTCAACAGTAACGAGCCCTTCCCGGCAACCGGAAGCTGGTCAACTTGGAGTGAAAAGACCATTCAGGTCCCGATGAACACAGGAACCAATACGATTAAAGTGGTCACAACCGGCACAGAAGGACCAAATGTAGATAACATTACGGTTACTGCAGCACAATAAGCACACTGTTCTACTAATAAAGCCATATAACCCCCCCCCCCCCGTTCCAGATACGCTAGCCGGTATCTGGAACGGGGGTTATTTATTTTGACTTGACTTACAGTTAACTCTACCTCTTATACTTAGAATAGAGGTAGAATGAGAACCATTACGTAAATGTCCATAACAGGTGAGAAGGGAGAAGGAATGTGCTGATTCCATACAGCAAGATTTTACGATATGACATTATATAAAAGGAATTGGAGATTTATTTAACATGACGAAGAGCACGAATTGGAATGTCTTTGGATTGGCCATACTGCTGGGTTTATTTTCGACATTAGGTCCATTTACGATTGATATGTATTTACCGGCTTTTCCTGAGATTGCAAAAAATCTGAATACAACTGCATCACTTGTACAATTTAGTCTTACTGCTTGTTTGTTAGGACTTGGTGTAGGTCAACTCGTTATGGGTCCTATGAGCGATGCTTATGGTAGACGTAAACCATTGTTGATCTGCATGGCAGCCTATATTATTTGTTCCTTGGCATGTGCCTTTGCTCCGAATATCGGACTATTGATTTTGTTTCGCTTCACTCAAGGATTCGCAGCATCAGCTGGGATTGTCATTTCTCGTGCGATAGCTAGAGATCTATACAGTGGACATGAACTTACTAAATTCTTCTCGCTGCTCTTGCTCGTGGGGAATTTGGGACCTTTGGCAGCACCGATCGCGGGAAGTGGAATTCTTTCATTTACGTCATGGATTGGCGTATTTGTCTCACTTTCATTTTTGGGAATTTTCTTATTAGTCATGACAAAGTGGGGATTAAAAGAAACTCACCCAATCGAAAGACGTATGGTTCCTGACTTCAAACAGCAGTTGGGGAATTACAGAATGCTTCTGCGTGACCGCAAGTTTGTTGGCTACATGCTGGCACAGGGAATTATGACGGCAGGGGTCTTTGCTTATGTAGCAGGAACACCTTTTATTTACCAAAATATATATGGAGTCACACCAACTGTATTTGCCATATTGTTTGCTTCAAACGGAAT
This sequence comes from Paenibacillus sp. Negev47, assembly GCF_058313655.1. NCBI lineage: Bacteria > Bacillati > Bacillota > Bacilli > Caryophanales > Paenibacillaceae > Paenibacillus > Paenibacillus sp. Negev47. The sequence continues at coordinate 3,467,362 of NZ_CM177754.1, read as the reverse complement.
TAGTTTGATCATCGGTTCTCAAATCGTGGGTCGGTTGGCAAAACGTATACCTGAGCAGACCCTTCTATTATCTGGACTATGGCTTGCTTTAATAGCAAGTGTTGCTGCTTTGGTCGTAACTCTGGCTCATGGCCCACTTTTTGCTTTGGTCATTCCATTGTTCTTCTTTGTTTGCTCGATCGGTATTACGTCAACAGCGGCATTCCCACTTGCCATGGAGAGTCAAGCGAAGATGGCAGGAAGTGCAGCGGCACTCCTTGGAGTCGTTCCATTTCTTCTGGGTGCAGTGGTAGCTCCTCTGGTCGGTATCGCAGGTGAGGATACTGCCGTCCCATTGGGACTCACTTTATTAATGACCAGTATCATTGCGATTGTTACTTATTTTCTGCTTGTTAAAAAAACCTTACATCAACCAACGCATGCCCAGACTGATCCTAACTTCTAGAATAGGATGTCATACAAGCTTCTTGTCAGAGAAGTGTGTTTGTAATTTCTGAGCTATTCAAATAAAACAACAGGCCTTCGATGACTCGAAGACCTGTTGTTTTTGAATTACAGAGATATCGCTTTATTCGCCATAGCAACGTCGTTGGCGAGGAGTTTAGGAAGATCATAAGAGGGGTAAAGCCCCCGCTCTAGCATAAAGTAAAATACTTTACCATGTAGTTGGATAGCAGCATTCAGTTGTTTCTGTAATGTTTCACGTAGTTGTGGAGTTGCAGTTTCGGTAATCGCAATGGCATAGTTGCGAACCGATGTTTTGGCAAAACCCAGCAGCTGTCCAGCGTAAAATGCAGTCATATCCATTTCATTCCCACTGTTTCTGGTTCCTTCCGGCGCCAGTGAATAATATTGAAGAAGCTCCTTCAAATTTTGTTCAATACCATTAATGGCTTCCATATAGAGTGTGTGAAGATCCTGGTTCTTTACGTCATTCAATACTAATTTAAAATGTGTTAACTGATTGCTCTGAAAGGCAGTCAATTCGTGAAGCTCCATCGTTTCGTGCCAAGCGAGATGATGGTTTTGTCGATTTGGTTCGTAAGTATACACATGAATCCCTCCTAAAGTTATGTGTTAGCCTATGCATGGCGCCTATAAAAGGTACTGTAAAAGAGATGTATTCAGAAAAAAATTAAAATTATTCTGAATATATTGGGTCCATGAAATTCATAATAACCACAGACTGCGGATAGAGAGAGCCACCATTTGCAGGAAACAACGAATAGGAGGAAATACAAAATGCAACTGCAAAACCATCAAAACATTGAAACAGGTACTGTTCCACCTCAACTGAACCATGGCGGGCATGAAATGTTTGATGTCCATGAAGTATTGGCAGGAGCGATCAATACCATGGATACGTATACCATGATGAGTGAACACGTAAAAGATCCGGAGCTTCGGGATATTTTACAACGTCAGAAGCAATTTATGACGGATGAATATAACATTACCTTGGAATGTTTTAAAACCGGACAGGATCCTTCCAAACCGACTCAAAGTTATAAAATGAATCAGGGTAACGATTTTACTTATGGCATGAGACCAAGCCAACCGAAAAAGCCAATGCAAACTGCAGGTGAGATATCCGACGAAAGCATCTCCCTTAGTATGTTAAATGCAGTGAAATCGGGGGCCGTAATGAAAACAACAGCAGCATTGGAAACAACGAATCCTGTTGTACGCCGCGTGCTTGCGGATTCCTTGCCAAACTGTATTGAAATGGCATATGAGATCTCGATTTATCAAAATAAGAATGGCTTCTACCAAGTACCACAGCTTGCTCAACAAGATATGCAGCAAATGCAAAATGGATATGCTCCTGCACCGCTTCAGCCGCAAATCCCGGGTAACCTTCCCCACTAAAAGTGAAACGCCGTATCTCGAAATGAGATACGGCGTTTTATTTGTTACCCTTATACTAAGGATGTTCAGTCAAACTGGACAAAGGAACTGTCATTTCCTGCTCCGAGTCTCCGACCGGATAGATTCGGGCCGTTTCATCCTCATTGACATGCTGGATAAAGATAGGGGTATCCTGATAAGTTACCTTTTTCATAATGGTCGATTCAGATATTTCGATCGCTCTTTGTTTGTTCATAATGTTCTCCTTATTCCGAATGGTCATTTGATTGATCAACAAGACGGTGAGGTTTTTAAACCTCTGCATCACTACAATGCACCAAACCGTGCAAGTTTATGCAAATTTTGTAGAGAAAGATTAGTGGAGTAAGCATTCCCCGACAGTACATGTTATTATTCTTGTTGAAAAGAATATAGCATGTACATCATTGAAAGATTACGAGGAGGTTTACTTCTATGGAGTTTAATATATTTGTAGTTGAAGATGATAATGCATTATTTGAAGCGTTGAAAAAAGGACTGGAGGCGTGGGCTTTACAGGTTACAAGACCTGATGATTTTCATGAAGTCATGCGGTCATTTCAGGAACAACAACCACATCTTATTATCATGGACATTACGCTCCCTAAATATGATGGTTTTCATTGGTGCAGAGAAATCCGTTCGGTATCCGAGGTACCTATCATTTTTCTATCTTCCCGTGATCACCCCTTGGATATGGTCATGGCACTTAATATGGGTGCGGATGACTTTGTTCAAAAACCCTTTCATACGAATGTGCTATATGCCAAAATCCAGGCGCTTCTTCGCAGAACATATGCTTATGGAGAAGGCCAGACAGATATTCTCGAATGGAATGGTGCCTTAGTTGATCTGAAACGAGGTGTTATCCGAAAATCAGACGAGGAAGCAGACCTGACCAAAAATGAATTTTTCTTGTTGATTGCGCTCGTGAAAGCTAATAATGTCATAATCTCCCGTCATGACTTGATCCGTAAGCTGTGGGAAGACGAGCAGTTCGTAAACGATAATACCCTTACAGCTAATATCACCCGGCTACGGCAGAAATTAGAACCCCTTGGACTTTCGGATGCGATTGTCACAAAGAAAGGGATGGGTTATATGGCCGTCACTTTATAGGGGGAATAGCCGCATGTTAATCCGTTACATCAGAACAAGAAAAAGCTGGATTCTGCTTTTTGTTAGCTTGCTAGGTCTGACCGATGTACTTATCCTTATTGAACAGGGAATCCATGTTGAATGGACATCTCTTCTTTATTTGAATGGTCTGTATATAATTATATTTCTTGTATTTTTTCTATGGCGTTACAAGAAAGAAACCAAATATGCAGCAGCGCTCGTCAAGCTGCAAGAAGTCATGGCCTCGGATTGGATGGAGAGTCTTCCGGAACCGGAGGATGAACTCGATAGTATAACGAACGATGTATTACGAGAGGCCTTTTATCAGTTCAACCGCAAGCTATCTCATGATAAGGAAGTCCAACTGATCGAGAACGACTTCACTGCCTCATGGATTCATGAAGTTAAAACGCCTCTTACTGCTATGAAACTGATTTTGGACGCACGACCGAGTGATCCGGATCTAAGTAGAATTGAATCAGAATGGCTGAGGATCCATCTTCTCATAGACCGTCAGTTGTATATGACACGTCTTCCTGCCTTGGAATCGGACTTTGTGCTTGAACGAGTTTCGTTACATCGTCTTGCGGCAGAAGAAATCCGGGAACTGGCTCCATGGTGTATGGAGAAAAATTTGGCAGTCAGCATCGAAGGAGATGATGTCATGGTCGTTACGGACCGCAAGTGGTGCCGCTTCATCCTTAGGCAGTTATTAACCAATGCCATTAAATACAGTCCATCCGGCAAGGCGATTACATTCATGACAGTGATGTCTGAAAAAGAGAATGTTATCCTGGATTTAATTGACGAAGGTCCGGGGATACAACCGCATGACCTACCACGTATCTTTGACAAAGGATTCACAGGCGAGAATGGAAGAATTCATAATGCCGCTACCGGACTTGGGCTCTATCTTGCCCAAACTGTAGCAGGGAAAATGGGTGTTGCACTTCATGTCCTAGCTGGTCAGAGGCAAGGGACGACGATGCGGATCACCTTTACGGATCCCAATGCATTCGAAATGGTTAGAAGAACTCAAGAGGAAAATATCCCACTATAAACAGCCAAGATTATTCTTGACTGTTTTTTTTGTGAACATGACAAATTTGTCATCTACCTAATCAACTCGTCACCCAGAACGTACGACAAGTAGGGGAGATCAACGTACACTTAAGCTACAATCAATTTTGGGAGGTTCAACATGGATGAATGGAATAAACAAGAAACGGTTTTACACGCTCGAAATGTCCACAAATCATATGGTTCAAAGGGTGGTGCCCAACAGGTATTAAAGGGAATAGATTTACGTGTTCTCCGCAAAGAATTTGTAGGAATTATGGGTCCGTCCGGTTCGGGGAAGACAACATTGCTTAACGTACTTGCCACGATTGACCGGACAACAGATGGCACAATCTTAATCGAAGATGAAGATATCTCTACCATGAACAATACGGCTCTTTCTGCATTTCGTCGAAACAAGCTTGGATTCATCTTCCAGGACTATAATCTTCTTGACACATTGACGGTAAAGGAAAATATCCTCTTACCTATATCACTTAGCAAAAAAAGCAAACAGCAGGCAGAAAACGAGTTCACAGCGATTGCCGACGTGTTAGGGATTCAGGAACTTTCGCAAAAATACCCATTCGAAATATCAGGGGGTCAAAAACAACGCACTGCTGCTGGACGGGCCCTTATACATCAGCCTTCCATCATCTTTGCAGATGAGCCTACTGGTGCACTCGATTCCAAATCCGCTTCATCACTGTTGTCAGTAATGGAGGAGGTGAACCGGAAAAGAAAGGTCACGATTATCATGGTTACGCATGATCCAGTCGCATCCAGTTACTGTAATCGTGTGGTGTTCTTAAAAGACGGAAAGATATATTCCGAACTGTATAGGGGAGAGAAATCCAGACAGTCGTTCTTCAAAGAAATCATCGATGTGCAGGCTGTTTTAGGGGGCGACCACATTGACAGTATTTGAATTAGCACTTCGCAGCATGCGGCAAAATGTGAAACATTACTACTTGTATTTCTTCGCATTGATTTTCAGTATGAGTCTGTTCTTTGTCTTCGCTTCCTTGTTACACGATCAGCAAGTTCAGTCCATGTTGGAATCAAGCGACAAATTTCTGATTGCTTTTCAGTCTGCAGCAATTCTGCTCATCGGGATTATTGTAATCTTTACTATATCGTCTAACCAAATTTTTCTACGCCGGCGCAGCCGTGAGATCGGATTATATCAGCTCATCGGTCTATCCAAGGGCTGGGTTGCCCGCTATTTAATCATTGAGAATGTACTACTCGGCTTAGGTGCACTCATCGCTGGAATTATCTGTGGAGCATTGGTATCACGTTTATTTGTCCTCATTCTAATGAAATTGCTCCGTTTGGATGGGATGCCTGCCATTGACTTTTCATTACTCGCAGCCTTTGATACGGTAAAAGTCTTTGTTCTCGTCGTTGTTATTACTTCCTTACAAATGATATTCATGATATATCGCAGTACACTGTTACATTTATTTCAAGCAGATCAGCAGCCTGACTTATCCAGCCAGCCTCCAACTATCCTTGCATCTATTCTTACGGCTATTTATGCCGTGCTTGGTATTGTACTTCTTGGCTATGGCTATGAATTATCGGGTCGGATGGTAGATGAACAATTAATATTAAATGCATTCCTGGTGCTTTTATCTACGATTACAGGAACATATATATTGTTTCGTGTGACGATCAAATGGTGGTTCTCATGGATTCGCAAACGAAAAAATGGTCATCTTGGCTTGTATAATAGCTTGTCACTTGCTCCGCTGATGCACCGGATGAAAGGTAATGCCAACTCGCTCACCTTGATTACAGTGTTGTCGGCTTTAACCATAACTCTGGTTACCATGGCTTATTCTGTATATTACTCCACCGAGAATACGGTCCGAATGGAGATTCCTTATGATTTTTCATTTGAGAACAGGCAGCCAGATGCACAATCATTCGTAACCGAGCTTGAGCGGGAAAGAATTAACTTCAGCTACCTGCCCATCGAGGCCGTCCGGACTAAGGGTGTTATTCTTAATCCACTTGATGAATCCAGTCATATCGAGGAGAGAAACCTGTTGTGGCTTCCAGCCGAACAGCTTCAAAGGGCAGATAAAAAGCTGTCCGTGCCTTCACACGGTGAAGCTGTAGAATATAGTGTATCTGCACAGACTGCATTTGACGACAGTGATTTTTCAAAGCGATACCCAACGAAAATTGAACTGATATCCAAGGGACAGACGGTTAGCTATCCGTTGAAAGAACTAGTTGTGGAGAATCTTGTGAATTCCGATATATCTGGAAATCAGATTTTGGTTTCTGAAAAAACGTTAAGAGAAATTGAGGATAGCCTGTCCAATACTGCCGGTTATGAACGAGTACAGATAGATACGTACCGTATTCCAGACAAAGGAGAGCTTGCTTTAGCTTCCTCCATTTACCAGAAATATAATCCTGACGAACATTTTACGACCGATTTCTATTCACGATATAGACAGTCACTTGAGATTTCCGGACTATTAATTTTTATCGCTGCCTTTCTCGGGCTCGCCTTTCTGGCCTCTACCGGAAGCATCCTATATTTCAAACAAATGACTGAGGCCGAGCAGGAGAAACAGAGCTTCAAGACACTGAGGCAGCTCGGATTTGAAGAGAAGATGATTATGAAGGGCATCGTACGAAAGCAGATGGTTGTGTTTCTTCTCCCGTTATTTATTGGTGTACTGCATTCAATCTTCGCAGTAAAAGCGGCTTCAATCATCATAATTTCGGATATTACTGTTCCAACAATTATTTCGATAGGAGCGTATGCATCCATCTATTTTCTATTTGCTCTCTTCACACTGGGTTACTATCGGAAAATTGTTAAACATGCGATGTTGTAGGACTATTTTCAGGAGGTGCATGTATGAAGAAAAAAGTTGTTTTTATATTAATTGTTGTAGTAGTTTGCTCAGGCCTATATGTAGCATTCAAACGTGAGTTTGATCAATTCAACCCATTGTATAAGGAGCAATATGTTTATGCCTTAATTAATAAACCAGCCGAGAAGGAAGGTAAAGATGAATGGATCCGGTACAGGTATAATCTGACCGGTTACACAGCACAAGGGGAGGAAACAAAGATCACTTTCTCGTCAAGTGAAGAATTGGAACAGGACACATATGTGAAAGTACTTGCCAAGGGAGCCTATACGAAACAATGGACATTAATACAAAAGGAAGAGATGCCAAGTAATCTCTTTCATTGAATAAGGTTTTGTTAGAATAGTTGTATTCGAAGTCGCCTCTTTGGCGACTTTTTACTGTACGTAACTTTAGTTATATCATTCAAAATTGCTGCACCATCCATAATTTACAATTCAACTAGAAACTTTTTCCTAAATCTAGCGTCTAATTATATGACTTTTTGAGGGGATAAAAATGACTAGAGATTAGAAGGAGCCAAAGACAAAGCATGAATATGAAGAAGAAATTATCCATTTTTACCGCTTTAGCTGTTTTTCAAGCATTTGCAGTCGGTTCCGTGAGTGCGCAGTCAGCACCGCAAAATGACACAGCGTCTGTAAACACGGCTAACGTAGAATCGGTTGAGGTGCTAAAAGAAGAGCAGCCGATTGCAGAACGTGAAGTGAAAAAGGAGAGCACTGAGGCAACACCTAAAACAGATATCGAGAAACCTGCGATGGATGGGAAAGAGACCACTGCAGACGAAACGAGTACAAAACCTGTGGTCCAAGAGGGAACCTCTGAGGAGGTTGAAACACCAGCTACGCCTGCTCAAGTAGAGCAACCGTCCATTGATGGGAAGTCTCCAGTAGGATCAGGCGGAAATCTGACGTTGTACATGAATAGCAACAAAATGGAGCAGGATGGGAACACATATCTTGCCGGCCAGCCAATGACTGTAAAAAACGGCGTATCCTATGTTGCGATCCGTGCATTGGTAGACCGTGTGGGATACGGGGTCAAATACGATAACAAAACCAAAGAAACCATCATCATCAGTGGTGATCAAGAGCTTCGATTCACAACCAACAGCACAGTCTATACCGTAAATGGAGAGACCAGAACGATGAAAGGCCCTGCTTATCAGCAAAAAAATACGTTCATGGTGCCGTTAACTTCCATTACTCAAGCTCTGAACATCACCTATAAAGTGAATCAGCCAGCTAAGACGGTTGTGCTGAATCTAAATACGAAACCTGTTGCAAGCTTTACCATTTCCCAAAAGGAAATTTTTGCAGGCGATAAGGTGGACTACGTGACTTCTTACAGTTCTCCGAATGGACTGGATATCCTGGACGAACGCTGGACAGGTCGTCAGGAATCATTTGAACAAGCGGGTACATATACGATTTCATATCAAGTTCAGGATTCCAATGGCCAATGGAGCGATCCCTATTCGATTACGATTGAAGTTTTGAGTCCTAATCTTCCTCCTGTAGCCATGTTCTCCACGGACAAGGAACAATATCAAATGGGCGAAAAAATAACATATACAGACCAAAGTACAGATGATGAAGATAATATCGTTAAAGCGGTATGGGAGAACAATTCACTTGCTTTCTTTGAACCGGGTCCAAAAACGGTGACACTTACTGTTACTGACAATCATGGCGCTACGAACACGTATTCTAAAGTCATCACCATAACCAATGAGACATTATATTCATTTACCGACTTCAATTTACTCTTCACGCCGGTAGGACAGAAATTCTCCTTTAACGGTGGCGAAGTGACTACGATGGAAAAAGTACCGTATACGTACATGGATGAGCCAAGTCTGTTGATCCGCAGCAACAGTCCGGAAACGGTAAATACGGAAGGTATCGTATATAAAGAATCATCTTCGGGGCAGACCCGTTTCATGATTCACCACGTGAACAATACAGGCAAAAGAGTGAAAATGTATGTGATTGCAACGAATAATAACCCCAATCCGGCAGTATTCGAACAACAGAATATGGGATTTGCCGGACCTACACCGTATGCTACCGTAGCTGGGAAATTGTCTATTGATAAATGGTTCAAGTCGATTCAGACGGGAGCGGATCAAAAGAAAGAGTATCTTCAACCCGGAGAAAGTAAACTGATTTTGACCGAACTTAATAAAACTCCGATGAAAGAAGGGCAAGTCATCTCGCTCTATTCGGATGCTTATAGTGATTATTCCTTAGACTATAATGTTATCCTGGTGGAAGAAAATAAAGATCCGTTCGAGGCTTTACCATTGCTACCTGTGCTTGATCGTGACGGAGTGCACAACCGTGGTACGTATCCCAATGCAACACGTAACATAACGTATGATCAGCAAGTGGGAACGAAACCAGCCCGTCTGCCGCTTGGTGATAATGCCAGCGACCCCAATCTGGTTGGAACGGATCCTATGGCTTACATAGACGCATCCAATGCGGGTAATTTCGGCGTATTGTACAAAATCACGTTGAACAATGTCGCTCCGCGTACGCTTATCTCATTTAACCCTCGTGGAGGAAAGTACTCCGGAGTAGCTCTGGTGAACAATCAGTTGGTATCGATTGCCGAAGGCAACGTTGCGGTTACCAATTCAAGTGAACAAAGCGTTCTTTACCGCACAGGGGCAACTGGAGAGAGCGTAACGATTCTTTTCTCTGCCGCGCCAGGTAGCAATCTGCCAGTCAATCTGCTCTTTACACCGCTCCCATCGGAGAAGTAATGTAGTTGTTTCTTATCAAATTTAATTATTTTAATTGATATTTCCAGTCAGATTGCAGTTCTCTATTTATTTCATGGATATGATTGACAATAATAGATTGCATATGTAGCATTTGATGGGTAACCAGTAAACAAAACATAACTAAACGGAGGGATTTTCCATGGCTAAAGTAAACGTAGGCGAAGAGAATGCACAACCAATTCAACTGTATTACGAAGATCATGGCGAGGGGCAACCGATCATCCTTATTCATGGCTGGCCTTTGAGTGGGCGATCCTGGGAGAAGCAAGTACCTGCCCTGATAGAAGCTGGATACCGGGTTATTACGTATGATCGTCGTGGTTTTGGTCAGTCTTCCCAGCCTTGGGATGGTTACGACTATGATACATTTGCTTCAGATTTACATAAATTGATTTTACACCTCGATGTACGTGATGCTACACTTGTCGGTTTCTCCATGGGAGGCGGTGAAGTGGCCCGCTATATCGGAACTTATGGAACGGAAAGAGTCTCCAAAGCTGTATTTGCTGGAGCTGTGCCTCCATACCTTTATATTTCCGAAGATAATCCACAGGGAGGATTGGACGATGCAACGATTGAAGAATTCCAAAATGGGGTTAAGGGAGATCGTCTAGCGTTCTTGGATGGATTTACGAATAACTTTTTCGCCGCAGGAGATCGTACAGATCTGGTAAGCGAGCCGTTCCGTCTATATAACCGGGATATTGCTGCTCTGGCATCCCCTAAGGGGACCCTAGATTGCATTGCTGCCTTTGCTCTTACCGATTTCCGTCAGGATCTGGAGAAGTTCAATATTCCAACGTTGGTTATTCATGGCGATTCTGACGCCATTGTGCCGCTTGAAGTCAGTGGGCAACGTACACATGAATCCATCCCTGGTAGCCAACTTGTGGTCGTAGAAGGCGGACCTCATGGCTTTAATGCCACACACCCCGAAGAATTTAATGCAGCATTAATCGATTTTTTGAAGAACTAAGCTTCGAATGAAGATGAGCATCGAAAAGGTCGCTATCCAATCCAGGATAAGCGACCTTTTTATTATATACTCAGATCTTGAGCCACAGTACTTAGTGCCACAGCTTCATTGTTTGTACAAAAATATACTCATTCCGCAGTTTTTGAAGTATGATACAACATAAGTAGAACGCTTTCATATTGATATCATGGTTACAAAGTCAATTTCATTCTCAGGAGGCTCTTAAAATTGTTCAAAACAAATACAACATATGATGGGTATCTCTTTGTACATTTTATTGGCGAACAGCCGGACGGTGAGCAAGTTTACTTCTCCTATAGTGAGGATGGCCTTCACTGGAAGGACCTCAATGACGGAGAGCCAGTACTGATTTCGAACCTTGGGGAAAGGGGGGTAAGGGACCCATTTCTGATACGTTCGGTCAAGGAAGATAAATTTTATCTGATCGCTACGGATCTCCGCATTGCAAGCGGCAAAGGATGGACTCATGCCGTTGAAGCGGGGAGCCGTGATGTGATTGTGTGGGAGTCCAGTGATCTTGTAAACTGGTCTTCTCCTTGGAATGTTACACTCGGTGTTGAGGGTGCAGGTTGTGTCTGGGCACCCGAAGCAGTGTATGACGAAGCAGCAGACGAATTTCTCGTATTCTGGGCTTCTGCGACTCAGGAGCCTCAAGAACCTGAACGAAAGCAAAAAATATATAGCGCTCGTACAAAAGATTTTCGTACGTTTTCCGCATCTCAAAAGTATATTGAGCGGGATAACCATATTATCGACACAACGATTCTCTCATCTGACAGCAGTTACTATCGATACTCCAAGGATGAAACGACCAAAAACATCCGGGTCGAAAAGGGAGCTTCCCTCGACAAAGATGCGTTCACTCCACTTCACGCTCCAGCGCTCGAGGCTGTGGCGGGTGTTGAGGGACCTCAAATATTTAAATTCAATGATCGCGAGGAATGGTGTCTGATTGTCGATCGTTTTGCAGAGGGTAAAGGTTACCTTCCTCTGGTGACTACAGATCTGAACAGCGGTGAATTCCGTATTGTACCCGATGGGGAGTTTGATATGGGAACGACCCAAAAGCGGCATGGTAGCGTCCTGCCAATCACGGCCGAGGAGTGCAACCGCTTGTTGGCGGCTTTTGGAGACAGTCATCAGGTGCTTCCTGGGCAATATGCCGATCCTGATGTCGCAAAGTTTGGAGATCGTTACTACATGTATCCGACAACAGATGGATTCGAGGGGTGGTCCGGAACACAGTTCAACGTATTTTCTTCTGTGGATCTGAAGCATTGGCAAGACGAAGGCGTCATACTCGATCTGGGAACAGACGATGTGGTATGGGCAAGTGGTAATGCCTGGGCACCGGCGATTGCCAGCCGAAACGAACAGTTCTATTTTTATTTCTGCGGAAAAATGCTGAATGGCGAGAGCGCAATCGGCGTTGCTGTAGCGAATACACCGGTCGGTCCATTCCTTGCCGATCCCCAACCATTAATCACGATGGAGCAGTTGAAACGTCTGGACATCACCATGGGACAGGCTATTGATCCTTCCATCTATGTCGAAGATGATGGGAGAACATACCTGTTATTTGGAAACGGACATGCAGCAATTGTTGAGCTTGAAGATAATATGACAAGTGTAGTAGAGGAAACGATGAGCAATCTGGCAGGCTTGCATGACTTCCGCGAGGCCGTAACCGTTCTAAAGCATGGTGGACGATATCACTTTACGTGGTCCTGTGATGATACGGGCAGTGAGGATTATCATGTAAATTACGGTACGTCAGAGCAGCTATACGGTCCAATCACCTATCACTATGCGATCCTGAGTAAAAATGTCGAGAAGCGTATGCTGGGCACAGGTCATCACTGTATTTTTCTTGAACATGAAACCGGTCAATACCGGATTGCCTATCACCGGTTTGTAACACCATTGTCCAGATTTTCCTCTGGAAAGGGTTATCACCGCGAAATATGTATAGATCCGCTATTTTTCGGAACGAATGGGCTGCTGCAGCCGGTAATTCTATAAATTCAAGGATGCCACGATAAGTGGCATTTTTTTTGTTCAAAAAAAATGAACGTTTCATTCAGAAACGGTTCTTTGACTTACCTATAACATCAACATAGAGTGATCACAAGGATGGTAGTTGATTTTAGCTATACAAATGATAAGCATACACACCCTTGACTCTCCCCTGCACGGGAAACTGTATACTCGAATTATGTTAATAGATTGGAGATGAGCTTTTGTTCAAAATCAGTGCGTTTTCCAGGCTAAGTAGGGTCTCATTAAAAACACTGCGTTATTATGGCCAGATCGGCATACTTAAGCCGAAAATGGTGGATTCCGATACGGGCTACCGTTACTATTCAGCAAATCAGCTTCTGGAGCTCAACCGAATTTTTATTTATAAAGAGTTGGGGTTTACATTGCCACAGATCACACAGCTTCTACAGGAAGATATTACATTAGAGAATATTCAAGGCATGTTTAAGCTGAAAAGAAGCGAAATCCAGCAGATTATCGATATGGAACAAGCCAAACTTATCCGGATTGAGAAGCGCATACAGCTTATAGAGGAAGAGGGGCAAGTCGAAACATATCAGATCAAGGAGAACGAAGCTGGCAGGGAATTATATTTACCCTTATCTCAAGCACAAGATGCACAATTCATAGAAATACAAATCCCAATACTAAATAGATAACTGAAGAAGACGGAGTGGAGTAAATTGAAAAATAAATGGATTATCTATGTCCTCGCATTGGCTGTTTTTCTGATTGGAACCATTGAATACATTATTACAGGTGTCATTGAAATGATCGCCGCAGACTTGAGCGTATCTACTTCAGATGTTGGTTTACTGGTGACTGTATTCGCTCTGGCAGCGGCCATTATCGCTCCAATTCTCATTGCATTTACAATAAACATGGATCGCAAGAAATTACTGTTGTCTACCCTCAGTGTGTTTATTGCCAGCAACGGACTTATTCTTTTAAACCTTTCATACGAAACATTACTATGGGTGCGAATTATGCAAGGGGCTAGCGGAGGCATGGCTACCGTAGTAGCGATGGCTTTTTATGTTAGCAACGTGGAGCATATCCCCGCCCAGCAACTATATCTGGTTACTCTGGCACCTCGTAATCCGGACATTGCCTTAGTGTAAACACGTCGTTCATCCAATTTGGTTTTGCACTGGGTTCTGGATTAGGCGGGCTTGTCATCAGTCGTACATCTGTCTTGCATTTAAATTGGTTAGGTTTTGGAGCTGTAAGCATCGCTTTGCTTCTTGCCCTACTTCTATTCGGAAGGATGAGCAGTAGGACTGAAAACCCTATGGTTACTGGTGAATAGGTAGGTGGACTGGTTAAGTTACATAGGACATCAATCTGGCGTTGAAGTCCTAATTAGAAACAGGGAATGTACAAGTCGTACATTCCCTGAAAAATAAAACATTATTATCACTCTAGACTAATGTTGCTTAAGAATCGAACAGTGTATTTATATGTGGTTGTTGCAACCAATTTTTCAGTGAAGTCAATTGGAGATCTGGAACAATTACGCGATCATTCACGTCATAATAGTTCAAGGAATCGATATTGGCTCCGATCCAACGATAGAAGCTCGCAATTCCAGCTGCTTGGTCTGCCCCCATTACTGGCGTAAGCGCTGCTTCAAAATCATCATAGTTCAGTGAATGGAAGGTCACATTTTGTCCCAATGCTTGTGTAAAACGATCACCCAGTTCTGCACCTGTGAGAGCTTCTGGCCCTGGAGCCAGTAACACTTGTCCTGCCAGCTCAGGATGGCTTAACGCATAATCATGATATCGCGCTGCATCTTCGGAGCTGATCCATGGGATTGGTTTATCCACTGGCACAGGGTAGAAAAGCATCCCATTATTAATGAGACCGGGAATCAGGAAGTTCTCCATATAGAGTGTGGGTTTTACCAAAATAGTTGGAATACCGCTATGTCGTACATACTCGATCATTTCGCGTTTAACATCCAACGTTTGGGTGTCGGTTGGCTGTTCTGGTAAAAAGCCATTCGAATTCACAACGATCAATTTCACGTTCGCTTGTCGGGCAGCTTCCACAGCATTTGTAATCTGTTGCTTCAATAATACTGTGTCATACTCGATTGGCATGTTCAAGAAGACTTTATCAACACCGCTGTTAACTTCATTCAACGTTTCTAGTACAGACAGATCACCAACAAATGCCTCTATACCTTGTTCCTTCAAGGCCGTTACGTTTTTCTCGTGACGTGTAATGGTGCGAACCGCTACCCCTTTGGAAGTTAGCAATCTTGCTACCGCTCCGCCTTGTACCCCTGACGCTCCATATACTAATATCGTTTCCATATGTACAAAACTCCTTATAGTTAATTTCATTTGTTCAGTATTGAACTAAATGTTATTTTTATATTAACGAACTCACAAACTTTATGTAAGTACGTACATTCGAGATACCAGGTATCTTCCGTGATACTTTAATGAATTGCCAAAATGGCTCTCCATGGTGACGCATCGTACATTGACACGTCAACTGAGTGAGCTTGAGGAAGGAAATGGGAAAAACAGGTTCTTGATTTTCTTTCCCAATGTGCAACCGAATTCGAGATTGTGATAGGCTGTACCTACGAGAATTAAACGAATATTACAGAAGGGGACGATTTGTCTGGATCAGAAACTCACGGCTACGATTGCTATCGAATTCAAGAACAATCAGAAGGTGTTAAACGCGATTGGAGACGAGACCCGGCAAGCCATCCTCATCGCCTTAATTCAAGGACCGCAAAAAACCGGCATGCGCGTAGGCGAGATCAGGATGAAGACACACCTATCCCGACCGACCGTATCACATCATCTGAAGATATTAAAAGAATCGCAGATTATAAGCGTGCGTAAAGAAGGGACTCTCAACTATTACAGTCTGGACTCAGGAAGAAAGTTGAAATTATTGAAAAATCTGGTAAATGAAATAGAAAAAGTGTTTGCGCAATGTGAAGAACAAGCATCGGAATAACGATTAGAATAACAGTGAGGGGGCGTTGCGATTGAATCGGACAGTCGAAGCGGCAAACGGAGTCGGCATTCCTCAACTCGGGTTCGGCCTGTATAAGATCAAAGACGGGAAAATTTTCGAGAGGACTGTCGAAGAGGCTATTCGAATTGGTTATCGCCATTTCGACACAGCCAAAATTTACGGAAATGAAGCAGCGCTAGGCCGAGTCATTCAAAAAAGCGGCATTCCCCGGGAGGAGTTCTTCATTACCTCCAAAGCGTGGACGACAGATCTCGGGTACCATGCGACGAAAAGGGCGTTCGAACAGACTTGCCAGAAGCTGAACGTAACGTATCTCGATATGTACATGATTCATTTCGCCGGTCCTCATTACGTGAACGCCTGGAAGGCGATGGAAGAGTTATACGACGAAGGTAGAATTAAAGTTATAGGTGTAGCCAATTTCGAGATCCATCATCTGGAGCATCTCAAGAAGAATTCCCGAATTTTGCCGATGGTTAATCAGATCGAAACCCATCCGGAATTCCCACAACACGAATTACATGATTATATGCTTCGACATCGAATTCTACATGAAGCTTGGGGACCGTTGGGGCAGGGAAACAAGGCGCTGCTGGAGCATCCGGAGCTGGCCGCAATTGCACTTCGCCATCAGAAGTCGGTTGCGCAAGTCATTTTGCGCTGGCATCTGCAACGCGGAATTATGGTCATCCCCAAATCAACGAACCCTCAACGGATTAAAGAGAATATCGAAATATTCGACTTTGAACTGAATGAGGAGGACGTGGAACATATACGGCGGTTGGACACAGGTAAGAGGTATTCCTTAAGCCCAAATGGCTACATGATCAACCCGATTTATATAAATTTGATGAAACTGTTTATTCACTGATAACCCTGTTATATTAAAGGGCATCCCGATCAACCTAAAGACAATAACAATAGTTTCCCAATCTTCAATAAAACTTTCAGCTGCGCCCAGCAGATAATGATTGAAATGATCATAACGATTACAAAGAACAGAAAAACAATAATTTTCATTATGATCAAACGTTTTCCGTCCGGATGTTTGGAATCTCTGCTGGAAGAGTTATCTTTTGACTTAATCATAGCTCGTATACCGACTATGCAGGCAGTGGCCAGCATTATAAAAAGCATTAAAGTAGCCATTCGTTCAGCAGTGAAAGCGATGAGATTTGATCCTCCCGGACCAGAACCCGTGCGCAAAAACCAATGGCAGAAGGCAACGACAGAAAGAGATGACAGGAATAAGATAAATATGATCTTCCAGACCCAGTCGAACAGCTTGAAGAAAGGTCCGGGTGGATTCTTTTTCTGTTCCCGACGAATCCGACGCTCGGCGTTTCTTCGATCGATTATTGCTCGTTTGGATTTCATGGATGTCTTGCCTCCTCCAGTTTCGTTGTACTTCCTTGTATCATTAAGAATAGCACAGTACTGACGATCAAGTCCCATGTTGATGAATAGCTTATTTTACATACGCAGCTCGGTACCTTTGAAACCTTTTGCTATAAACTTGCGTTTAAGAAGCTAGAAAGAAAATGAACTTGAATCCCGAAAGGATGTAAGAAAAAAATGAATAGAAACAAGAAGAGAAATAAGTTAATTGTAAGTGCAATTATGACAGCATTACTGGCATCGCCCATGGCATACTTCATGTCCGAGGGCCATCCGGTAGCCGCTGCTTCCGTTTCCAAATATAAAGTTACCGCACAGCCGTTCAGCATTGAAGGAAAGAAATCAAGCATTGGTACGATTAATAAAAATGGATCGACCTATATCGCTCTTAGGAACCTAAATACAGCTCTAGGGTTAACCACCAATTTCAATAAGACTAATCAACTCGTTGAAATGTTGGGAAATGGACGATCGCTTCAAATTAATCTCTCTAATAATACCATTCGTTTGAATGGACAACCGGTCTTTGGACCTCAAGTCATTCTCCACGACAATACAACTTATTTGCCACTTCGTTTCCTACTGGAGCGGATGGGCTATGTAATTTCATATCAGAATAGTACAAAGCAGGTCGGTATTCAATCGATTAAGGAAAACGACTTGCAGGTTCAAGCGGAGGAGATCGGTGCCGACGGAGATGGCAAATCATTGCTCGTCTACTATCCGGTAATTAAGGGCTATGCAAAAGAGAAAGTACAGGATAAGATCAACGCCTTTTTGAAGCAGGAGACCGACAGGCACATTGCGGCGGGATCGAAGGAAATGGATACAGTCGTAAAAGCGAATAATCAATTACTAATCAAGAATCCAAAGGCTGAAATTCGGCAACCGAGCCTCGATGGCAGATTTACAGTTATGTATAACGAGAATGGGAAATTGAGCCTGTATGTGGATTATGATCTTTATATGGGGGGAGCGCATGGAATTACGACGAGGGTTCCTTACACGTTCGATCTTGTAACAGGTGATCCAATTTCGTTGAAGGATGCGGCAGGTAATGCCGATTATGTCTCTATCATTAACAGCCAAATCACAGATCACATCAATCATCGCGGATTGGAGTTGGCTACTCCATTTAAGACGATCGAAGCTGATCGAGATTATTACCTAACCCATGACGGTATCGTTATCTATTTCACGGAATATGAATATACTTCCTTCGCTGAAGGAATGCCAGAGTTTATTATTCCTTATTCCGAGTTCAAATGAGGGAAAGAGTTTGACTTATTTAAGTACGCAGCCTGATTATTGGTATACCTAAATTTCATACTGAATAAGCTGGTGTCATTGTTGAAGATAAGAACATGGTCCCCGAGGAAGTCGCTATTTTAGCGGCTTTTTTTATTTTAAGGGATCAAGTTCTTGTTCTTGTATGGGCAGGATAGTTTTTAATGACAGAGGACAATCTGAAAAACACTCCGATTGAAGAACGATGGAAGCATTGCATGATATTGCGAAAGCAGGGAGGAATGACTGCTATGTTTGCATTGATTATCGAATTAATCGACCGGTCGTAGATGGCATTCTGCTCTGCCAATTCGAATTTGGAAGCACGACCGTCCGATATAACCTTCTTCTGCATGCTGGCTTTATATTGACAACTATAACTTTGGCGCATATATTATAACCAGTGGTTATTAACCATCGGTTATAATATATGCATAGGAGAGTGAAGAATGTTAGCCGGACATTTTGGATTAGCCGCCGCTGTAAGATCGAAGGTGCCTGAGGTTCCTTTGTGGGCTTTTATGGTTGGGACACAGCTACTTGATTTGGCTTTCGTACCTCTGCTGCTAAGTGGTATGGAGACTATGGATGAGACTGTGCATGGTGGTGGTTACGGGAATTTGATTATTCATGCAGATTATTCACATTCTCTGGTTGCAGCTCTTTTGCTGTCGTTATTGGCCGGATTGGCCGGGCGAAGGTTGTGGGGGGCAAGAGCAGGGAAGATCCTGAGCGGAGTGGTGTTCAGTCACTGGATTCTTGACGTTGTGGTCCACCGTGCAGACATGGTTCTGCTGCCTGGCAATTGGGGAGGTCTGCCTCTTCTTGGTTTAGGAGTCTGGAAGTTCACCTGGTTGGCTATTCTACTGGAGCTTCTATTGATTCTTGTAGGGATTATAATGTATTCCCGTTCTGCCCTTAAGACCGCCGCTGCAGGGCGAGGAAGAAGGGCTGCCCTGCTCTCGTCGGTTGTGCTGGGGACTGCTCTTATGGTAACGTTGATTTCAGATGTAACAGGTTTATTCTAAGGGGGTACCGCCATGAGTTTCATTGTTTTCATGTTAGTTTTCACAGTCCTCTGCGGTTGGCTGGACAGTCGAATCTCCAAAGCTGACGAGGTGGCTGGATAGATGGCTTCCAAGCAGGAAATAAGATCAGCCGAAACCAAAAAAAAAATTCTGCAAGCAGCAGGCAAGCTATTCGCTAACCGGGGGTATGATACAGTTACCATGCGGGAGATCGCCAAGGCGGCAGGTTGCTCACATACAACAATATACATATATTTTAAAGATAAGGAAGTGTTGCTTCATCAACTATCCATGCCTCCACTGTTGTCTCTGCTTGAGTGTATTGATCAGCTGATCGCCAGAGAGCCGCATCCTGAAGTCCAACTGAAGGCCCTGAGTCTGGCAATGATTGAATTTTGTCTGGCTAACCGTAATATGTATAGTTTATTTTTCAATGTGAAGTCCGTAAGAGTAGATGAGCCTTCGCCGGAGATGGAACTTAATCAACTGCGAAACAGCATGTTCGCCAAACTTACCGGAGTTATTGCGGATTGTCTGGGCAATAATCCCGGACCTGAACGTTCATTGTTGTATTCACGGATTTACTTTTTTACGCTTAACGGGATGATATCTGCTTATGCTGGCTCTGAGGAGCCGGTAGAGCAGCTGATGGAGCGGCTCAGGCCCACTTTTGAGCATACGTTTGAGGTCTTACTTAAAGGCATAGCCGCATCAAATATTTGATCTTCACCTGCATTCCAATTGCTGCTTATTGTTTATTCAAAAACTGAATTGGGACAAAGCTGACTTCTCTTTAGCCCGCTATGTCAAAGGGAAGGATATCAATTAGCTGTAAAAGCCAAGGCGCACTTCTTGCTACTGCATATAAAGAAGTATTTTTTTGGAAAATAACACATCACTCCACTTTGTTACGTAAGACTGTATAATAGAGGATGTGTAATCTCTATGTACTAAATGATTTGTACAGCAGAGGCGGCTTCATTATGCTTCTGCAAATCCGTATTGATTTGGTTAAGGAGTGATAGTTTGGGGGCAAGCATAAAAGATGTAGCCGAGCGTGCTGGAGTCTCTGTTACAAGTGTTTCCCGGGTCTTGAATAGAGAGAAGTATATAAGCCAACGTATCCTTGACAAGGTAAACGATGCGATCGAGGAATTAAATTACTCCCCAAGCCATATTGCACGCAGTCTAAAAAAACAGAAGACCAATATAATTGGGATTATCGTTCCAGACCTCAGGAATTATTTCTGCTCCACAATATTAAGCAGTATCGAGGAAAGCGCCAGCGAGTATGGTTATAATCTGATTGTCTGTAACATCGCGGAGAATCTAGAGAAGGAGTTCAAGTATTTACAGGCTGTCCAGGAGATGCGGGTCGACGGAATCATTATCATGCACCAGAAAGTGGATGATCGTATTTTGTCTTTTATTGAGAGCGCTTCAATACCGATCCTATTCTCCTGTGTTCGCTCCCCACTACCAGGTAGATTCTCTGTGTTAATCAATGATTATCGGGCGGCACTGGATGCCACCGAGTATTTAATCGGTCTCGGTCATCGCCGAATTGCTTTCCTGGGCGGCGATCTACGGGATATATCGTCAGGTCACGACCGCTATCAAGGTTATGTAGATGCTTTAAGCAAATTCGACATTCCACTGAATCCTGATCACATCAAATTCGGTAACTATAAGCTGGAAAGTGGACGAATCATGATGCAGGAAATTCTGGAGCAGGGAGAGCTCCCTACCGTTGTATTTGCCGCCAGTGACGATATGGCTGTAGGTGCTATGAACTGTGTGCTTGATTATGGACTGAGGGTTCCTGATGATATTTCGATCATGGGATTTGATGACAGCCAGATTGCCGAAGCGGTCAGGCCACTTCTTACTTCAATGCAGCAACCAGCCTGGGAAATCGGTAGGACTTCACTGGAATATCTGCACGCCTTAATTGAAAATCCTAATCAAAAGAATTGTGGAGACATCTACCTACCGCACCGAATCATGGAAAGGGCAAGTTGCAGAAGATTATAACATAGGATACAAAAATACAGATCCGTCCAAGCTGACGGGTCTGTATTTTTGTATCCCGACAGATGTGGGGTATCCAACCAAATACTTTTGATACAAGTCGACAAAAAAGCAGTATTAGAATTAACAAGGATTAATTAAAGTAGTAAATGGAGTTGTTCTGGTAACGATACCATACAAGAAAATTATAATACATACAAAGGAGACGCTGGCAATGCAAAGGGATATTATCGCCGTTGAAGGGAAGCTCAATCCGCTCAGCTCTAAAACACATATTACGTACCAGTTTCACTTGGATCCCCACTTATCTTCATTGGAGATTGAATTTAGCTATGCCCCCAAATCATGGTTAGACAAGGAAGCCTCACAGCCACTTATTTTGGAAGCTATTGAGACATACTCCGATCCGGCATGGATTGAATTACACAAGCAAGAATGGGAGAAATTTTATCCTTTACAGAACTTATTGACATTATCTCTGGATAGTCCCAAGGGTTTTCGCGGCTCTGCGCATCGGCATGATCCGGAACAGCAGCATGTGATCTGTCAGGATGAGAGCAAGACGTCTCCCGGGTTCATCGCCGGGGAGATTCCTTCCGGCGTATGGAAGGTGACAATCAGCGTGCATTGTGTTGTTACGCCAGATTGCTGCTATGAATTACTAGTGAGGGGGAAAGAAAGATGAAATGGACTCCATACGAACTTCATACCCATACGCCTCATAGTGATGGAACACATTCTCTTCTGGAGATGTGCCAGAGTGCTGCAAAGCTTGGACTCAAAGGTATCGCGCTTACAGACCACAACACCATATCGGGACTTGCGGATGCCGAAGCTGTCAGCAATCAGACAGGCATTACTATCATTCCGGGTATGGAGTGGACAACGTTCTACGGTCATATGCTGACCCTCGGGGCACCCTATTGCGAATGGAGAGATCTAGGGCCGCACGACATTCATAAGGGCATTGCTCGTGTTCATGAGCAGGGAGGCATTGTTGGGATCGCTCATCCCTATAGCTTCGGCAGTCCAATCTGTACAGGCTGTCACTGGGACTACCCCGTAAAGGATTGGAATCAAATTGATTATATAGAAGTATGGCATGAGACGATGCCTCCAATGAAGAATCATAATATACCTGCTTTCAGACAATGGACCGAACTGTTAAACAAAGGGTATCGGATATCCGCTACAGCCGGACGTGATTGGCACAGATCTGATCCGGGGGACAGTCTGTCCGCTTATACGTATATCGGTGTGCATGATACACCAGAGCCTCATTCCATCGCATCCATTATTTCTGCCATCAAGAAGGGACAGATCTGCTTAAGCATGGGCCCTTTACTGGAAGCCAGTCTTGCTCTTGGCACTGAACAATACGGACTCGGAGAAGAGGTCCCCTTAACCATCAGGAAGGCTAATCCTACTGTCGGACTCACTGTCCGAATTACACACTCATCCCAGCCCGAGCGTCCCTGGGGGGCCGATGAGGGGAATCTGATTATCGTTGATTCCAACTTGGGAGAGTTGGCCAAAGTACCAGCCTCCGAATATAACGGCCTGCCTATTATGTTGACAATCGAGGGATTGGTATGGCTTCGTGTGCGGCTATTCGGCACGATCGAGGGAATCCTGACAACTCTCGCCTGCACCAACGCGATATATTTCGCTAACAGGCATCAGATAGAAGAATAACATGCAGAAGAGGGATAACGATGCTATATCCGAAGCTGATCGCCCATACAGGTTGCGAAGGGACAAGCTGGAATACACTTGAATCCTGCGAAGTCGGTATGAAGGCAGGCGCTCATATTATAGAAGTAGATGTCAGAGTAACACAAGATCATGTGGCTGTTCTCCAACATGATGATGAGCCACCTCTTAATCAGATGAATTATGTGCAACTAACGAAAACGGGACAGCAGCCAGAGACGTTGAAACGGGTATTAACCCGATTCAATCAACTGCCCATTACCTTTAATCTAGACCTCAAAACAGAGCAGGCAACAGCGGCTGCGATAGCTGTTGTAAAGGAGACAGATTCATGGACCCAGGTGTGGTTCACAGGGGCCACACGGCAGATGGAGGGTTCTGAATATTCCAGATATGTCATGTGGAATCTGCCGGAGAATCTTCATGAGCTTGACGAAACAAGCTACCGGGGGCAAGTGACGGAGCTATGCCAGCGAGCGTCTGATTCGGGATTCAGAGGTGTGAACCTCCACTATGAATGCTGTCGGCCATATCTGATTGAGCAGGCTCACTATCACGGGCTGCATGTATGGATCTATACCTTGCCGGAGGACAGAAATTTGTTTATCAAGTATATGCACATGGGTGTAGATGCCGTGTCTGTCTACGAGGTGAAGAGTTTTACAGCGCTGAGAGCACTCCTGCATCCTTCACCCGGCTGGGATTGGCCTGGCCATCTTTTTGAGCCAAATGATGCAGACGGTAATCTTCACCATTGATACGTTAATGCTTAGCAATTATTCCGATCTTACCGTTGCTGCCGTAGGTACAGTCTCGCAATTGCTGTCTACAACTAATCTGTTGTTCGGCTTTGCCACCATTGGAACCGGATTATTATCAGCCAGTTGAGTGGCTCGGGGAAACGGGCTGAGGCGGATTACGTTGCCCGAACTGCATTAGTAGCGAATCTGCTACTCGGTGTTATAGTCAGTATCGTGCTGTTTTTGTCTCCTGAGCCTATTCTACGTGCGATCTCTTCGCCGGAAGTTTTCATAACTCTGAAATGTAAAGGAAGGGAGGGACAGTTCTTTGTCAGACCATATGTCAACGGCTACACCGACAGGCGTATTCGACCAACGCATGCTGCGTAAACGCAAAAAGGCAATTCGCCGGCAATCCTCACTTGCTTGGTATCTGTTTCTTCTTCCCACCATACTTGGCATTGTGCTGTTCATGATCTATCCGCTGGCCGAGTCATTGCGGCTCAGCTTCACCAAAGGGATCGATGAGCGATTTGTTGGTCTGGAGAATTACGTAAGCGTACTGGAGTCAGGGACCTTCTGGTATTCCGTGTACAATACGCTCTATATTACCGTCTTCCAGCTTTTGCTTGCTATTCCGCTAGGCTTCATCATTGCTTGTCTGATTAATAATTTGCGGCGAGGCTCCAATTTCTTCAAGGTGCTGTTCTATCTGCCAAATGTCACCTCCATTGTTGCAGCTGCTACCGTCTTCCTGGCTGTTCTTCATCCTGACGGTCCACTCAACTATGCTTTACAATTGATGGGCCTCGAGAAGATCATCTGGCTGTCACAGCCCCTCTCTGCCAAGTGGAGTGCGATCATTCTCTCTATATGGCACTGGCTAGGCTTCGTTATTATTATTAATCTTGCCAATCTTCAAGCAATCTCCAACGACTATTACGAAGCAGCCTCTATCGATGGTGCATCACGCTTTAAGCAATGGTTGCACATTACTTTGCCGAATATGCTTGGCAGTTTGACGGTTCTGTTTATCATCGGTTGGATCGGTGGTCTACAACGGTTTTCCGATGCTTACATGCTCGGTGGCTTGCAGGGAAGTCCTGCGCGATCTTTGCATACCGTTGTCGGATTCATATTTGAGCGAGGTTTTGGTGGCCATGAGTATGGCCTGGCCTCTGCGGCTTCTTACATCCTGTTCCTATTTATCCTGGTCTTCACCTATATCAATATCAAAGTTACGAAGATGAAAATATAAGGAGGAGACTTGTACCATGTTAAGCGCAACAGGAAAAGGGAGACTGTCCAATGGAGTATTATTTCTGCTCCTACTTGGGTTGGGAGTGCTTATGCTGTATCCCTTTCTCTGGATGATAAGTGTCAGTTTCGAAAGAAGCAGTAATGTAGCTATTCCGTTTCCCCCGCGAATCATTCCTGAACAATTCTCTACATTTAACTATAAGCTGGTGTTCGAGAATGGGGTACTGTTCAAGGCCTATGCCAATTCAGCAATTATTTCATTGTTCAGTGTCATACTCAGTGTGTCTTCTGCCTTGCTGGCTGGCTATGCCTTCTCCAGAGGGGAATTCAGGGGTAAGAAATTGCTGTTCTTTACCGTTCTGGCTACGATGATGATTCCGTTTGAGACAAGACTGATCCCGATGTTCAGCATGTTTAATGATCTCGGTATGATTAACACCAAATACCCTCTGATATTCCCGGCAATCATCAATGCGCTTGGCATTGTACTGGTCAAGCAGTATTTTGATCGTCTCCCTGAAGGGTTGCGAGAATCTGCCAAGATCGACGGGGCCAGTGAGTTCACGATTTTTATCCGTATTTTCGCTCCTCTGGCTGGACCCATTACAGCGACACTGGCGATCCTGTCCTTTCAGGATAGCTGGAACTCCTTCTTGTGGCCGCTCGTTGTGATCAATGATCAGGATTTGAAAACGGTGCCTCTGTTTCTGTCCAGTTTCTCATCAGAGAACGGTAGCCGATTGGTAGGGGTTACGATGGCTACTGCAGCAATGAGCATTCTACCGATCGTACTTGTGTTTCTGTTTTTCCAAAAATATATTATTCGCAGTATTGCCCTTAGCGGTTTGAAGGGAGAGTGATAGCCAGAGAGTGACAATCAACAGAGCATTAAAGAGAACAGCCCTTTATTGGAAAGTAAGGAAGAGGAAATTTCGAGAAAATTAGAATTGGAGTTGGGGAGCTAACCATGTTGAAAAAATCAATCATGAAGTTGACAGGACCACTGCTGCTGGCGTCTACTATGATTCTAAGTGCCTGCGGAGCCAACAGTAATTCAAGCAATGCAACTGACGCGAATAACAAACCTGCATCTACTGGAACCGATACGGTGGTGTCAGCAGTGAATGAAGCATTGTCCGGAACGCTTAAAGTGCAACTCGTAGGCGATTTCTCGTTGGACGACAAGACTGATCCAATCTCAGGTAAAACCGCCAGGGGTGTGAATGTGCTGAAAGAGGAGTTCGAGAAACAATTTCCCAATGCATCCATTGAATTTGTACTCATGGGTTGGGATAATTATAACGAGAAGACACAGACGATGCTTCAGTCGGGAGCAGCCGATGTCTATCAGGTCCCCGGAATTGCTACTTTTGCTGAACAAGGATTGCTGGAACCGCTCCAATCCTATATCGAGAAAGACAATTATGATCTGGGGAATTATCTAAATGGACAGGTAGATGGGTGGAAGGCCATGGGGCCGGACGATAAGGAACCAGAGATTTATGGAATGCCTTTTATCGGGGATACACGAATTATTGTATATGACCGTCAGTTATTCGACGATTGGGGTGTGGAATACCTGTCCGAGTCTCCGACGATTGAGGAAGTGATGGAGAAAGCCGCCAAGATGACAGGTAAGAATCCTAAGACAGGCGAACAGAACTATGGTTTGACCTTCAAAGGGCAAGACGCAGCTGACACAGTAATGAATTTTAACGAATCGTTGGGCGGAGAGTGGGGTACAGGATTTTTGTGGAAAGACATGAAGCTGAACTTCGACACTGACACCATGGTTCGATCGCTCGGCTGGTTACAGGAAGCAGTTAAATATGCGCCAGAAGGTGTAATGGCGGGACAAGGTTCCGAGAACTTCCTGATGGAGAATAACAACATTGCGATTAATCTTCGAGAAGCTCCGGGCTTTGTTAACACTCTGGCTACCTTTGGGCTGGAAGACCGCTACCAAGCGGCATTGCTGTTCAAGAATCAGGAAAAGGGTATGGGTGGAATGTTCGCTGGCAGCCCGTTCGCAATTGGTAAGAATAGCAGCAATAAAGAGCTGGCTTGGGCATGGTTGAAATTCAGCGGCAGCGATTTCTTCCAGCAATACATGTGGGATGAACAGCGTTCACAGAGTATGCCTGTCATCAAGACTGCTGCAGAATGGTCCTCTGTGAAGGAAATCGAACAGATGGATGTTATTCTGAAAGCGATGGGACAGTTGTGGACACCACGCTATCCATACCGTTCCGGGCAACCTCGCTATATTCTGTCAGAAAATGTAGAACGTGTTCTGCTAGGGAAACTGAGTGCTGCAGATGGATTGAAGAGGGCTCAGGAAGAAAGCACTAAATGGTTGGCTAATCAGCAGTAATGCGACGTTTGCAAGCAGTGTACAGAATTGAGGTCATGACAGACCCCGAGACTTGAACAAGTATGTCGAAGGACAAGAACATAGTCCCACTGAAAGTCGCTATTATAGCGGCTTTTTTATTTTATCGGTACAAGTGCATGTCCAAACCAATTCGATTAGGCACATACCTAAATAATGAGCACATGCAGTTGAAACTTTAACAATTATTCCACGTTAATTTTAGACTAAGACAGATTACTAGCAAACAGCGAGTTTGGCTATTCATAATAAATGGCCTCGTAAGGAAACTCTAACTTATTCATGCGATATTCTTTGGGTGACATGGACATATATTGCCGAAAAACTTTGCCGAAATAGCTGGGACTCTCAAAGCCGCATTGTTGTCCAATTTGGGAAATCGGAAGTTCCGTCGTGCGGAGTAGTCGGACTGCAACTTCAATCCGTCTGTCT
Organism: Paenibacillus sp. Negev47; assembly: GCF_058313655.1. Taxonomy (NCBI): domain Bacteria; kingdom Bacillati; phylum Bacillota; class Bacilli; order Caryophanales; family Paenibacillaceae; genus Paenibacillus; species Paenibacillus sp. Negev47. The sequence continues at coordinate 3,439,279 of NZ_CM177754.1, read as the reverse complement.
TTGAGATAGGCTAGCGGTGATGTTTTCTCCGATTTCTGAAATAACCTGCACAAGTAGTGTTTATTGATATCGCAATGGCTGGCCAGCAGATCCAGCGTCAACGGGGATGCATAATTCTCTCGGATGAACTTTTTACATTTCTCGATCGTTGTTATTGAAAGGGCACCGATATCTCTCTCAGCGTCCCGACTCGTCTGCACTAAGATAAGCAACCACCGATAGACTTGCATGGACAAGCGATACTTGTCCGTAACTTTCTCTTGATGTATCAAATGGATGATTTGCCATAACTCTTGAATCAAGGGTGAGTCCGCGTTTCGCAGAATGACATGCCCCTCATTATCATGGATCATATCCCAAATTCGGTTGGCTTCATCCCCGCGTATGTTAATCCAAATAAATTCCCAAGGTTCGTTATTGTCTTGCTTATAGTAATAGCAATGTTCTCCGGAGATTTTGACGAGTAGTGCATGTCCCTTTGGTAAAGGAATCGTTTGATTTTCAATATCCAGATAACCCCGACCATTAAGCGTGTATTGAAAAACAACATGCCCCGGGTCCGGTCTATTATCACTGGGACAGCGGTATTCCTCGCTTGAGACGATCTGCCATCCAATAGAGTCTAGTGTCATGATTGATGTATCGTCATTACGAAAAGCATAAGAGACTGTATGAACCATCTTTCATCTCCTTCCTAAAAAAGTCAATTATATTATATAATACGTCACATTTTTTAGATTGTCTGTCTTTTTTTAGACCTGTAAGATAAATGTAAGCGGTAACATAAAAAGGGGGGTGACTGTAGTTGTGCTTATTTGACAACAAGCAGGGCAGATCGAACTTATGATTATAGAAAATAATTTTAGATAAGGAGGACTTAATCCAATGGTCCGAAGAAAAGGTTCCATCCAGAAATCGATGTTTGTATCTTTCTTAGCGTTCCTTATGGTTATTTCACTAGCCATCCCCCCGGCGCCGATGCGCGCAGAGTCATCAAGCAGTCTCCCGGGTCGCCAAGCAGAATATCTTAACCGGGGTCTGGTTGCGGTTCTCGTAGACAACGGCGTTTTTTTAAGCTGGAGGTATTTAAACAACGATTCAGATGATGTCGCTTTCAATATATATAAAAATGGAACCAAAGTGAACGCATCGCCCATAAGCGATGTGACGAACTATGTAGATACTACTGGTTTCGACAGCTCGCAATATCAGATCTCCACCGTTATTGCGGGCAAAGAGCAAATGCAGCCGGAGGTTGTATCGGTCTGGCATAATGATTATTTGCCTATTCCGCTTGATAAACCGGCCGACGGCCGAACCAAGGACGGTGGAACCTACTCCTATTATGCTGGTGATGCTTCCGTAGCTGACTTGGACGGGGATGGCGAATATGAAATTGTCTTCCTGTGGAGTCCGAGCAATTCCAAGGACAATTCGCAGGCAGGCTATACCGGCAATGTCTATATTGATGCCATCAAACTGGATGGCACAAAGCTGTGGAGGATTGACCTGGGAGTCAACATCCGCGCCGGAGCACATTATACGCAGTTAATGGTGTATGACCTGGATGGCAACGGAAAGGCCGAAGTTGTTGTCAAGACAGCAGACGGCACGAAGGACGGCCAAGGTACGATCATTGGTGACGGTACGAAGGATTATCGCAACGAAGGCGGATACATACTGTCAGGGCCGGAATATCTTACGCTGTTTGATGGTGAGACCGGAGTGGCCGTATCCACCGTGGACTATGATCCTGCAAGAGGCAATGTCAGCGATTGGGGTGACGGCTATGGCAACCGTGTAGACCGGTTCCTTGGCGCGATTGCTTATCTGGACGGTACGAAGCCAAGTGTCGTGATGAGCAGGGGTTATTATACCCGCACAGTGCTTGTTGCTTATGATTATGTTGGCGGGGAACTCGTCAAGCGCTGGACGTTCGACACGAACGAAGCAGGATCACAATATCAATCTCAGGGCAACCATAATCTAAGTGTGCTGGATGCCGATAATGACGGCAAGGACGAGATCATGTTTGGCGCCTTGGCTATAGACGATGACGGCAGCTTGATGTACAGCACCGGACTCGGCCACGGCGACGCCATGCACGCCGGCCAGCTCGATCCGAACCGGGAGGGCTATCAGGTCGTAAGCGTGCATGAGCATTCGGATGCGGCATACGGACTGGAGATGCGCGATGCGGCAACAGGTGAAATTATATGGGGGGAGAAAACAGGTTTCGACACCGGTCGCGGGATGTCGGCGGACATTGATCCGAACTATCCGGGCTACGAATCATGGGCTACGAGCGTTACCAACGGGCAAAGTGTACCTGTAACCCATACCTATTCGGCTGACGGAGAGGCTATCTATACTGTGGACGAAGGGCCCAAAACTGCCAATTTCGCCATCTGGTGGGATGGAGATCTTCAGCGGGAGCTGTTGGATCATGAATGGGACAACAGTACAGCCAAAGGAACCCCGCTTATTTATAAATGGGATTACGAAAACAAAAAGCTCGATGAAATCTTCCGGGCGACCGGTACGTTAACGAACAACCATACCAAAGGTAATCCGGCACTTCAGGCGGACATTCTGGGCGACTGGCGTGAGGAGCTTCTGCTGCGGAGCGAAGATAGTTCGGAGTATCGTCTCTACACGACGACCATTCCTTCAGACTATCGCATCCCTACGCTGATGCAGGACCCTGTGTATCGACTTGGCGTAGCCTGGCAAAATGTATCCTACAACCAGCCGCCTCATACCGGCTTTTATCTTGGAGCGGAAGCTACAGCATTCCCTAAAGCCGATCTGGCGCTGACCCGCGAAGCAGAAATGCTGGAGCCGGTCTACCGCTTTAATTTCGGTACAGAGACTGCGGCGGGAAGTACGAACATACAGGATACGCTCTACGCACAAGATCCGGGATACGGGTTCACGGATACGAACGGTATTACGGTAGGAGCAAACCAGGTTTCGGCCGCGGCAGGCACGACATTTGCCGTTGATCTGCCCAATGCGAACTTTAAGGTGACGCTACGATTAGGCAATGATGCGAATGACTCGAACGTTGGAGTTAAATCCGAATTCGTCCAGAAGCTCGCCGTAACGAATGTGACAGCAGGAGCACCGCTGGAGTATTCCTATGATATTGCTGTAGTGGATGGACAACTTGATCTTCTCTTCTCTGGTACAGCCATAGACATCCAAGACGTCATCATCGAGAAATATCCGGAAAAAGCGGCCGGTGCGGCAACGACGATCTATATGGCTGGTGATTCAACCATGCAATCTTACAGTGAAGTGCAGGCTCCTCAAGAAGGATGGGGCCAGCAGTTCGGACGTTATTTCTCCAATGGGGCAGTCATCGTGAACGATGCGATCGGCGGCCGAAGCAGCAAATCCTTTATGGTAGACGGTCGTCTGGATACGATCCTGCAACGAATTAAGCCGGGGGACTTCTTCTTCATTTCCTTTGGTCATAACGACGCCAGTGCAGGGATACCGGATCGTTACGCATCACCGGAGGACTACAAGACTTACTTAGCTCGTTATGTAAACGGTGCCAAACAGCGCGGTGCTACACCGGTATTGCTCACTCCGGTTGGACGCAGAGATTTCAATACAGTGACTCAGGAATTTAACGTCAGTTTCCCTGCATACGTTCAGGCCGCCAAAGAAGTGGCGGAAGAGCAGGACGTGCCGCTGATTGATCTCAGCAAGTTGAGTATTGCGTACTACGACAAAATTGGTAATACAGCTACGGAAAAAGTGTTCCTATATGCTAATCCAGGTGAATATCCAATATACCCGAATGGAATCAACGATAATACCCATTTCAGCAGCTATGGTGCGCAGAAGATTGCCGAACTCGTTGCTGGTGCGGTCAAAGACATGGAGCTGAGCATCTCATCGCTGGTCATCGACCCGGATATTTCCGAACCCGAGCCAGAGCCGGAAGTCCAGCTATATGAGGAGGATTTTGAAGGCGACGCTGCCGGTTACCAGTATGCGATGGTCAATGCCACTGGTATTGGAGGAACCATGACGGGGACCGTTGTTGAACAGTCAGGAAATAAGGTGCTGTCCGTCGCGGGGTCAGGATCAGGCAATCGGGCCAAAGTATTCCGTCTGTTTGATGCCGTAAACGGCGATCAGGTGAACGTGAACTTTGACTGGCAATCCGGTAATGTGAGTGCCTATCCGTCAGAAGGCCATCTCACGATTCAGGATTCCAACGAAAATGCCCTTTTCACACTGTATACCAAAACAGGAAGCACCAAAATTCATTATTATGTCGGTGCATATAATCCGGACTACGGCACAGGAGATACGGCCATACCCGAAGGAGGAACCGCTACAGAGATTTCCAAGAACCAGTGGGTCAATGTGGATGCAACTGTTAATTTTGCCGAGAAAACACTGGATCTGACATTAACGAATCTGGCGGATCCGACAGTTACACAAACGATTGCAGATCTCTGGCTGAGTTCCGGCGTATATGCAGACAACGTGAGAGCCATGCGGTTCCTGGGGACGAGAAAAGGCGGTGGAGGCACGCTGAATTGGACTACCCAGATCGACAACGTGCGGATTGAAGGCACTCAGCTTCCTTCGGAGGGCGGAGATCAAACTGCCTTAATCGCTCTGTACGATGAGATCAAAGCACTTGATCTGTCCGAATATACAGAAGCATCGAAAGCAGTGGTGAATCGGGCTTTGTCAGCAGCCGAAGCCATATTCAATACGGAAGCCACTCAGGCTCAAGTTGACCATGCGTTTAATATGTTAACGGTTGCGAAGGATTCATTGTCAAGTGAACCAGGCGAAGAGATTAACGAATATAATTTTGACTTTGGTTCTGGCGGCGCAGCCGACGGATACATCAAAGTAGATGCAAAAAGAGCGTACATCGAAGGCAACGGGTACGGCTTTGCCGATACGGCACTGACCAAAGATGAGAACCGGGAAACCGGGGATTTGCTCAAAGAGGATTTCACACGGGTAAACGGAACTTCCTTCCTGGTGGAGATGGAACCCGCTAATTACCGGGTAACGATGACCGTGGGCGATGCTGCAGAATCGACCAGTGCAAATGTCGTTGTGGAGCAGATGACAAAACTGCCGCTCACAACCATTGCCAAGGGCGAATTCAAAGAAATAACATATGACATTGCCCTGATTGATGGGGTCTTTAACTTCAACTTCACTGGAAATGCACCGAAGATCAATGCGCTGAAGCTGGAGCGCCTGCCAGATCACAGTGCAAGCGATAAACCGGTTATTTATTTGGCCAGTGATTCCACTGTGGCCAATTACGCGGAGAACTATCGTCCGCAAGCAGGCTGGGGCGAAACGTTGGATGGATATTTTGATCTGAATGAAGTCAGTATTGATAACCGGGCAGTTGGAGGTTTGAGCAGCAAGACCTTCCTTGTCGGCGGATATCTCAACGATATTTTACTCGACATTCATGAAGGCGATTATCTGTTCATGCAGTGGTCTCATAACGATTCCACGCCGTCCCGTCCGGAGCGTTATCTTACGCCCGAGCAGTTTAAGGTATATTTGAAAGAATATATTAACGGTGCTCTGCAGAGAGGTGCGATTCCGGTTCTGGTCACGCCAGTGAACCGCCGTGACTTTACCGGAGAGGTGCTGAACAAGAGCTTCCCGGAATACGTACAGGCGATGAAAGAAACGGCGCAGGAAACGGAAACGCTGATCATCGATCTGAACCAAGCCAGTTGGGAGCATTTCCAGGAACTTGGCACAGAAGGAACCAAATCGATATTCATGTGGGTAGGCACAACGGAAGACAATACACATTTGCAGATGAATGGTGCAATCAAGGTGTCTGAACTCGTGGCACGCCTTGTGAAGGAATTGAATATACCGCTTTCAGATTTTGTTACGTTGGAAGGGGAATCTCCGGAGCAGGAAGCCCCACATACTACGGCAACTGTGGAAGGAGAATCGCAGAACGACTGGTATACTTCTCCAGTACAAGTAACCTTCACAGCAAACGATGAAGATTCCGAAATTGAAGGGACCTATTATCAAATCAATGGTGGCGAAACGGTGAGTGGCACACAGTTGACCCTAACTGAAGAAGGTACACATACCATCACCTACTGGAGCGTCGATGTCGACGGTAACAAAGAGAGCGAACAGTCATTGTCCATATCCATTGATCTCGTACCTCCAACCATTGAAATTCATGGTCAAACCGAATACACCATTGATCAACACGTGGAAATTGGCTATACAGCCTCCGATTCGGTATCCGGTGTGAAAGCACCAGAGGGTGTGCTCCTGGACACTCGGGCATATACACTGGAGCCCGGCCTGAACAAGGTTACGGCAACCGTTTCCGACTTGGCTGGCTGGGAACAGACGGTAGAATATAGTTTTGGGGTCATTGCTACATTCGACAGCCTGATCAATCTGACCAACGCCTTTGCGGATGAATCGATCGATCCTAATGCCGGTGTTCTAGCTGATCAGCTCGCGAACACGTTACAGCAGGCACAACTGGCAGCAAACAATCTTGAAGGAGCAAAGGCGCGTCAACTGCTCACATCCTACAGTAATGATGTTCAGGCAGCTAGAGGAACTGTATTCACGGATGAGCAGACAAATGTGTTGCTTAAGTGGGAGGAATGGCTTAACAAAGCAACTCCGCTAGCAAATGGGGCCCCTGGGACTCCAGTGCTATCTGACAATAACGGTTATGACACAGGGCTCAAAGACGGCGACTACACGGTCACGATGAATCTGTGGTGGGGCAATAATGGCAATCAGTTCAAACTGTATGAGAATGGTGAATTGATTAAGGATATTTCTCTGGTCGATCAATCCCCAACCGCACAGTCTGTTAAAGTGGATATTACTGGACAGAAAAATGGTACCTATATCTATACCGGGGAATTGATCAATGCACTCGGTACGACCATGAGTGCTCCGCTGACAGTCATCGTCACAGATGCTTCCCCAGGGCAAGCGGTTCTGTCGAATGACAACTGGGACGGTGACGGCAACTTTAATGTCACCATGAATCTGTGGTGGGGAACGAACGCAACCGAATATGAACTTTACGAAAATGATGTATTGATCGACACACAATCGCTGCAATCTAATACGCCTAGTGCACAGTCTGCAGTTACCGCAATCTCTGGAAGGGCACCTGGAATCTACGAATATGAAGCTGTACTTCGCAATTCTTCAGGGGAAACCAGATCATACAAATTAAATGTGACAGTACGAGAGTAGACTGAAATGTTTGGGCATTCCATTAACAAGAAGTGATTACAACTGAAGTAAGGTACGCATATAAAAAGTGCTATTCCTCATCATTTTGAGGAGTAGCACTTTTTATATGCGCTCCGTATGAAAGCGTTTGACTTATTTGAATATCAAACTATAATGATGAAAGGAAATTGGACTTGAACAGGATACAGACAGCGTGTCCGCTTGAATGTATATTCAGAGCAAGCTTCCATACGCAGGAGGCTTGCTGTTTCATTTTCAGAAGGAGAATAGGTCCATATGACACTTAAAAAAAGAATCTTTTTACTGTTCTTTCTCAGTGCGTTTATCCCCTTTATCAGTATCTTTGCGATTTCTTATTATACGATTGACTCCATTTTCGCAAATAAGATCGATGATGGCATCCGTAGCAATTTACAGCAGGTGACATCCTCACTGGAGAATTCCATCACCAATCTGAATCACGTTACGCAGCAATTATCTTACAGAGGTACTTTAGGCAAAAGAATGGATGAATTCTTGAACCCGTCCTCCGATATCTTCGAACTGATTGAGGCCAGGGACGAAATAAAGAACGAGTTAAGCGTTGTCACCTTCACCAATCCTAATATCGGATTGACCCTATATTACTTTCAAAAAGAAGGTACTACGCAGTTCGGCAACTTTCCAATCAAGGAACGTTTATCTCCCGATTCTCTGCCTGTGCTCTTCCAAACCTATGGCATTAAGTACTATGGCCCCCATATCAGTATGAACCGATTTGATGATCAACTCGTTCTGTCTGCTATGCGAAAAGTACAACTGTCTGAAAGGAACGACGTGTACATTTACGTAGAATCGGGCTTTCGCCTTACACAGGATATCTTGGGCTACAATCAATACAACGGGGCATTATCTCATCTCATCCTGGATGGTAAAGGAAACATTGTGTACAGTGAAATTCCGGAAGCCATGAAGATAGGAGAGAATTTCACCAGCTTAACGGCTGATCCTGCCAGGGACGGAATATCCCGCGGGTATCACTGGTTCAAGGAAGATTCCTCACAGAAATGGAGTGTCGTATCGGTCATTTCGCAGGCTCAATATCAACAGGAGAAAAACCAGTGGTTGCTTCAAATATTGCTGGTTGCTTTATTTTTCCTCGGCTTTACGGTGTTTCTTGCATGGCTCCTGTGGAAAATGGTCTACAAACCACTCGGCTTGTTCCACTCGGAAATTAATGGGATGTCCAAGAATCCACAAACAACAGGGAGCCGAACTCGCACTCAGATTCCTGAATTTGATTTTCTGTTGGGTGAATTTTCGAATATGCAGCATCAAATCGGTGACCTCTTCAGGGAAGTGCAGCAGAAAGAGAAGATTCGTGCAGACCTGGAAGTGGAAAAACTGCTCTATCAGATCAATCCACACTTTCTGATGAATACGCTGGATACGGTGCACTGGCTGGCGGTCATGAACGGACAAGGGGAGATCGACAAGCTGGTACAGTCGTTGAACAAGCTGCTCTATTACAATCTGGGCAAATTAGGGCAAGTGTCCACAATGGAAGAGGAGATTGATGCGTTAAGGCAGTATCTGATTTTGCAGCAAATTCGATATGACTTTGAATTTGACGTCCGCATTACTGCAGATGAACAAGTGCTTCAAATTCCTGTGCCCCGCTTTATTCTGCAACCGCTGGTTGAAAATTCGTTATATCATGGATTGAGTGACGAAGGTTTTATTCAAATTGAAGTGACATGCACAGCAACATTGAACATTATGATACAAGATAATGGTGCAGGCATGACCGAGGAAACCATTCATAATCTGCTGAACAATCGTGAAGCTGAACAACAAAAAGTAGGGATGGGCATCGGACTCAATTACGTTCACCGCATGTTGAAGGCACAGTACGGAGATGAAGCACAACTGGTAATCGAGAGTGAATTGGGAACAGGGACAAGCATACTGCTCGTATTGCCTATTAAAGGAGAAGATATCTCGGCATGATTAAGGTATTGATTGTAGATGATGATAAGCTGGTACGTAAAGGCATTAGCTCTGCGATGCCATGGAACGAGTTCAACATGGAAGTCGTAGGCGAAGCAAGCAACGGGGCGAAAGCGCTGGATTTCTTAAAATCACAACCGGTCGATCTGATGCTAACGGATCTTGCGATGCCGGTCATGTCAGGGATCGAATTGATGCGAGCTGCGAGGCAGCTCTATCCGGAACTTCATATCGTCGTGTTAACACTGCATCAGGATTTCGATTATATCCAGGAAGCGCTGAGGCTCGGAGCCATCGACTATATAGCCAAAGTGCAGCTGGAGAAAGAGCAATTCGAACATGTTCTGCATCGGATACATACCCGAATTAGCGGGTTGACGAGCACGAAAACAAAGGTGCCTTCACACAATGAAATCAACGTCCAGTATTCAAGTGTGTATGCACTAGTTTCGCAAGATCGTAAATCAGAGCACAAGTGGCCAATGGAGCTAACTGCGCATGGTAATCAGATTCAATGGGAAGTTGAGCGAAATAGCTGGATGTGGGTAGCCCCCCAAAACGAAGAGGATCAACTATTCCTTCAATTAAAGGAATCCCTGAATCAAGTCCCCAAAAGTACGTTGTTGATTTTGTCTGATGTACAAGAGCGAACATGGTCGCAAATCAAAAACTGGATTATGAATTATACAGAGACGTCTTTATTCTATGCATACAATCCCAATAACCAAGTCATTGCCGTTTCGATGAATGAGGAAGAGTCATTTTCAAAAGAACCGCAGGATGAAGACCTTGACCGGATTAAACAAAGCTGGTTCCAAACCCCATGGACCCACCACGACAGCTACTACAACCAGCTTATGGACCAGTTCAACTCATTACGATTACATAAAGGTCAGTTGATGGGATTGCTGTACTCAATCGTGATGGAGTGGAACCACCTTTTTGCCCAAACTACCCTTGGAAGAATCTCGATGATCCATTCTTTCGAGTCCTGGTACGAGGTTGAAGAATGGATCAAGCAGACTGCTGCAGGCATTCGAAAGGCCGATGAACAGATTTCGTATTCACAGGAGATTATCGATGCCGTGAAAAAAGCCGTAATGATCGTACAGCAGGATTTGGAACAGGCCTATACAGCTTCAGCTCTCTCCCAACAACTCAACATCAGCCGAAGCTATTTCAGTCAATGTTTCAAGGATCTGATGGGGAAAACCTTTAATGAGTACTCCCGGTTCATCCGGGTAGAGAAGTCCAAAGAGTATTTGCTCAATACGAATAACACGATTTTCTGGATTGCGGAGCGAGTAGGTTATACAGACGAAAAATATTTCAGTCGGATTTTTCGTGAACTGACAGGGCTTCTACCAAGTGAGTATCGGCAGTTAAGTAAAGGAAATAAATAGCGAGCATCTGCCGCCAGCTTCCTGGTTTAGGAGTTGACGGCTTTTGTTTTTGATTAAACATAAGGGCAGATAGATGAATGTAAGTCAGTAGGTAGGGTATATGATCACAAGCTAAACAATGCTTCATGACACCGGTTGAAAACCGGATACATTTCTCTATCCAAACGACCGTACAATCCCTATCTCGATCAGTCTTCACTTCATTTTATAATGAAAGCGCAAACAAATATTAAATATCAGAAAAAGGGGAATCGAATTAGATGAGAACAAATTGGTCCATGAAAAGCAAACGGTTGACGAAGCGTCTGGCCGTGCTGTCCATGTCTGCCTTGATGGTTGCAACCCTCGCGGCATGTGGAGACTCTTCCAATCCTCCTACTGCAGAGGAAGCAGGCAAATATGAGGTAACGCCGGGAGATCCGTTCAGTGCCTATAAAGACGAAATCACCGTAACCATGGGACGGGTAACCACAGCCAACCCGAAACTGCCGGCTGGAGATACCTATGAGAATAACGCGTATACCCGGCTGGTCAAAGACACGTTTAACGCCAAGATTACAGATCAATTTGAAGCCAATGGCGAAGATTATAGTCGTCAAGTTTCGCTCGCCATCGCATCCGGGGAATTGCCTGACATGATGCGCGTCGATTCCAAAGATGAACTGAAAGAACTGGTTGATAATGACCTGATTGAGGATCTGACAGCCATTTATGATCAGTATGCTACGGATAACATCAAGCAGATGTACGATTCCTATGATGGACGTGCATTAGACAATGCGACGATCGACGGACGTTTGATGGGCCTCCCGGCGACTTCTCTGGATTCCGCACCAACGATGGTTTGGGTCCGTCAAGATTGGCTGGATCTGCTGGGGATTCAACTGGATGCAGACGGAGACGGCGCCATTTCACTGGATGAAGTGGAGCAAACAGCACTGGAATTCCTGAAAAGAGATCCTGGCCAATCCGGAAATCCGGTAGGTATTCCATTTGTGAACACGATGAATACAACAGATTATAATGGCTCTGCTTATACGATGCTGGGTGTGGCCTCAACCGAGGGAGCCTTCCCGCAATATTGGATGAATGGTGAAGACGGCAAAATCGTGTATGGTTCCACGACAGAAGAAACGAAGAAAATGCTGGGCACCATGGCGGATTGGTTCAAGGATGGTATCATTGACCCGCAATTTGGAACACGCACGTTTGATGATATTACTGCACTTTACGCCAATGGCCAAAGTGGTATCGCCTTTGGACCGTGGCATATCCCTGACTGGGGACTGATCAGTGCGAGACAGATGGATAAAAATGCGAAATTCTCAGCTTATACGTTGGAGGATGCAAACGGCAAGGTCAACGTGGCGCATGCCAATCCATCCAATCAGTTTATTGTGGTGAGAAAAGGATATGAACACCCTGAACTGGCTGTTAAGATTGTAAACCTGTTCTACGATAAACTGGCCAATGATAAAAATGTTGCAACAACCATGCCGGAAGCTGCCAAGTATCAGGAGACCGGTGTAGACGGTTCCACGAGACCGTTTAATATCGAAGTCAATTCGGCTACATCGCTGCTGGATGATTACTCTGACGTGGTTCGCGGAATTAAAGGAGAAATTACCTTGGATGAGGTTCGAACAACCGAATCGAAGAACAATATCGGAAGCATTAAAACCTATTTGAGTGACATGGATACGGATGACGTGACTGCGTGGTCCAAATATCATTCGCGGATCAACGGAGTTGGACTGATCGACAAACTGACACAAGAAAACAAATTCGTATGGATGACACCTGCTTTCTCTGGCACTACACCAAGTATGAAACAGACATGGGCCAATCTGACGAAGTTGGAACAGGAATCGTTTATCAAAATCGTGACGGGTTCAGAACCGCTCGATTACTTCGATACATTCGTCAATAACTGGAAGAAACAAGGTGGTGATCAAGTCATTCAGGAAATTGAAGACGAGATCGCGTCGAAACAATAATATCCATGAACAGTGGCAGGGCTGCGATACGCAGCCTTTCTTCAGGAAAGGGGTTCATCCATGAAACAGGGGAATTTGAAAGCAAGAGGGCGGCTCAGCCCAGGTGCCATGTACCATATGATGATGCTGCCGGGCATTTTGTTTTTGCTTGTATTCAGCTATGTTCCAATGGTCGGCATCATTACGGCGTTTCAGGACTATATACCGGCCAAGGGCATGTTCGGCTCCGAATTTGTTGGCCTGAAGCATTTTATGTATATGTTCAAGCTGCCGGATATCGCGCAGGTCGTCAGCAATACGTTGGTGATCGCGCTTGGCAAGATTCTGCTCGGAACGATGATGGCGATCATTTTTTCCGTTTTATTAAATGAAATTCGTATCAAATACGTTAAAAAATCCGTGCAGACGATTGTTTATCTGCCACACTTTCTATCCTGGGTTGTACTGGCATCCGTCGTTGTCAACATGTTCAGTCTGGATGGCATTGTGAATCAAATGTTGGCGTTCTTTGGCTTGGAAAATATTAATTTCCTTGGCAGCAACACCTGGTTCCAGCCACTGATTATAGGAACAGACGTCTGGAAGGAGTTTGGTTATAGTTCCATCGTCTATTTGGCTGCAATTACATCGATAGATCCCGGTCTGTATGAAGCCGCAGGCATGGATGGAGCCAGTTGGTGGAGAAAAGTGTGGCATATTACATTGCCAGGCATGCTGCCTATTATTCTGCTCATGGGCGTAATGAGCCTGACCAACATTTTGAGCGCCGGTTTCGATCAAGTCTATAATCTGTATAACCCGGTCGTCTATGAGTCAGGCGACATTCTGGATACTTATGTCTATCGGATCGGCCTCGTTGGGCGACAGTATAGCTTCGGTACAGCTGTTGGTTTGTTCAAGTCCGTAATCGGCATTGTCTTGCTCTTGTCTGCCAACCAGTTGGCTAAAAAATATACGGACCGAAAAATATTCTAAGGAGGCCAAACTGTGTCCTATTCTGCAAACTTTAAAGATCGAATTGGCCGGTTTGTCATCTATGCCATCGTCATCATGCTGGCACTGGTCTGCCTTCTTCCGTTATGGAATATCGTTGCCATTTCATTCAGCAGCAGCGAGGCGGTATCCGCGAATGCAGTAGGCCTCGTTCCGGTCAATTTCACAACAGCAGCGTATACCAAAATTATTGATGATGCACAGTTCTGGCGTTCCTTTGGCATATCTGTTCTACGTGTCGCGCTTACCCTTGTGCTTAACATGATTCTAATTATTTTGATGGCTTATCCGCTATCCAAATCGAAAAGGGAATTCAAAGGCAGAAACATTTATATGAATATCATGATTTTTGCCATGTTGTTTAGTGGAGGCATGATTCCGAGTTACCTGCTGATCAAAAACCTGGACATGCTGAATACGATTTGGGCACTGGTTCTGCCAGGCGCTGTCCCGATATTCAGTGTCATCCTCGTGATGAATTTCTTCTCCGCTGTACCTAAAGCGCTTGAAGAGGCAGCATTCATCGATGGAGCGAATCCGCTTCAGGTCTTGTTCAAAGTGTATGTTCCCGTGTCCATTCCTGCGCTGGCGACAGTCGCCTTGTTCAGTATCGTGGGTACATGGAATGACTTCTTCAGCGGTTTGATCTACATGACCAAAGTCAGCAATTATCCACTAATGACCTATATCCAGTCCCTTAACGTGAATATTGCCGATTTGCTTCAAGCTGGCACGAATTCCAGCGAACTCAGCAACCTGACTGAAATTTCGAACAAAAACCTGAACGCAGCCAAAATCGTAGTCGCTGTTATCCCGCTATTGCTGATTTATCCCTTGCTGCAAAAATACTTTGTGACTGGCATTGTCGTAGGATCGGTCAAAGAATAGCGAGATGCTATGAGATGATGAAAATAAAACCACTTTACGTGTGATAGAGAGGTTGAATGGAGCATGGAAAATAAAAAATGGTGGAAAGAAACTGTTGTATATCAAATATATCCACGCAGCTTTCAAGATCGTAACGGAGATGGAATCGGCGACTTGAAGGGCATTGTGTCCCGATTGGATTATTTGCAGGAACTCGGCATTGGTGCGATCTGGTTATCACCCGTTTGCAAGTCTCCTCAAGATGATTTTGGATATGATATTTCAGATTATCAGGACATCGATCCCATGTTTGGATCTTTGGAAGATATGGAAACGTTAATTCAGGAAGCCGGGAAACGAGGCATTCGAATCATTATGGATTTGGTGTTGAACCATACGTCGGATGAACACCGCTGGTTTCAGGAAGCCAAGAAAGGCAAAGATAATCCGTACCATGACTATTATGTCTGGAGAGATGGCGTGGAAGGAACGCCTCCGAACGACTTGGGGTCCACCTTCGGTGGTTCAGCCTGGGAATGGGTGCCTGAGATCGGGCAATATTATTTGCATCTATTTTCCGTAAAACAGCCAGATCTCAACTGGGAAAACCCAAAAGTCCGGCAGGATATATACAACATGATCAATTGGTGGATTGATAAGGGTGTTGGTGGTTTTCGACTTGACGTGATCGACTTAATAGGCAAAGAACCGGATTTGAAGATTACGGGAAACGGGCCGAATTTGCATCAATATATCAGGGAACTGAGCAAGGAGACGTTTCAAAAAGCGGAAGACCTGCTAACGGTTGGAGAAACATGGGGTGCCACTCCGGAAATCGCCAAGCTTTACAGCAACCCGGACGGAAGCGAGTTTTCAATGGTATTTCAATTTGAACATATCGGCTTGGACGAACAAGAAGGTAAAGGTAAGTGGGATCTTAAGCCTTTAGATGTGATGGCATTAAAAAAGGTGCTGTCCAAGTGGCAGACAGAGCTCAAGGGCGATGCTTGGAACAGTCTGTTCTGGAACAACCATGACTTGCCTCGAATCGTATCACGTTGGGGAAATGACGGAGAATTCAGAGTTGAATCGGCTAAAATGTTGGCGACCCTTCTTCATGGCATGCAAGGTACGCCTTACATATATCAGGGTGAAGAATTGGGCATGACGAATGTTCAATATGCGATTGAAGATTATCGTGATATTGAATTGCTCAATTTCTATAAGGAAAGAATGGGGGAAGGATACCCAGAGAGCAGCATTATGGAGTCGATCTACGCCAAGGGACGCGATAACGCGAGAACACCGATGCAATGGAACGCTTCCGATAACGCGGGTTTTACACGAGGGGAACCTTGGCTTAAGGTGAATCCCAATTATACGTTTATCCATGCCGAGCAATGTTTGAATGACCCTGAATCCATATTCCATTATTACCGGAAGTTAATTCAATTACGAAAAGAACATGAAGTCATCGTATATGGCGATTATGAGCTGATATTTCCCGAGAATCAAGACGTGTTTGCTTATACCCGAACGTTGAATGGTACGGCAATCCTTGTCGTATGCAATTTCCAGGGATATACGACTGAACTTCCGCTTCAGGAGCAATTGACAGAGTCGAACCAGCTGTTGATATCCAATTATACAGGTGAAATGTCGGAGAGCGAATTGCGTCCATATGAAGCCAGAATGTACCTTATTCAGGCTTAAAACATAATACTATAAATAAAGTCTATATAATCCGCGAAAAACAGACACACGTTAACGGAGAGGCAGAACCAATCTGGAGAAGCGAAGCGCTCGCCTAAAAGCTTTCTGAAGGAAAGCTGCATCGGAAGCATACGCTTATCACCGGATTTTCCCCTTGAAAAGGGGAATCAAAAAATCTGGGGATAACAGCGATCGGAAGATGGTACTGCTCTCGTAGTGGCCTGTGTGATTGATTCGTGCGGTTTATAAAGTGGTGGAGAAAGAAGGATTGTTTTCAATGAAAAGAGTATGGTGGAAAGAAGCAGTAGCTTATCAAATCTATCCGAGAAGTTTTATGGATTCCAACGGGGATGGCATTGGCGACATTAAGGGGATCATTTCAAAACTGGATTATATTCAAGATCTCGGCATTGATCTGATATGGATCTGCCCGATGTATAAGTCACCCAACGACGATAATGGTTATGACATCAGCGATTACTGTTCCATTATGGATGAATTCGGTACGATGGCGGACTTCGATCAATTACTGCATGAAGTGCATCACCGGGGCATGAAACTCATCATGGATTTGGTGATCAATCATACAAGTGACGAACACCCGTGGTTTATTGAATCCAGAGCTTCGCTGGATAACCCCAAACGAGATTGGTACATCTGGAGAGATGGGAAGAACGAAGAAGAACCCAATAACTGGGAGAGCATCTTTGGCGGTTCTGCTTGGGCATATGATGAAATCTCCGGACAGTACTATCTCCATCTGTTCTCCAAAAAACAACCGGATTTGAATTGGGCAAATCAGGAAGTTCGGAAATCCATTTATGAAATGATGAATTGGTGGCTGGATAAAGGTATTGATGGTTTTCGTGTCGATGCCATCAGCCATATTCACAAAGAAGAGGGCCTCTTGGACATGCCAATCCGAGAAGGCGTCAAATACATCTCTTCTTTTGAAAAGCATATGAATGTCAAAGGGATCCAGAATTATCTGCAAGAAATGAAAGAGAATACATTATCCAAATATGACGTTGTGACTGTTGGGGAAGCGAATGGAGTTAAGGTAGAGGACCAAGAAGATCTACTGGATTGGATCTGTGAAGTCAGAGGGAAATTTAATATGGTCTTTCAATTCGAACATCTTGACCTTTGGAAAAACAGCACAGACAGGCAACTTGATGTTCCCAAATTGAAAAACGTCTTGACCAAGTGGCAAAAATCACTGGAAGGCGTCGGCTGGAATGCTTTGTTTATTGAAAATCACGATCAGCCTCGCAAAGTTTCATCTTGGGGAAATGATACGGAGTATTGGTATGAAAGTGCCACAGCACTTGGAGCCATGTACTTTTTCATGCAAGGCACTCCGTTCATTTATCAGGGGCAAGAGATAGGCATGACGAACGTAGCTTATCCTTCCATAGAAGATTATAACGATATAGCCGATCGGAATTTATATCAGATCAAACGTGAAGAGGGGATGTCGCATGAGGAAATCATGAACATCATATGGGCTTCAAGTCGCGATAATTCCAGAACGCCGATGCAGTGGTCTGCGGCCAACCAGGCGGGCTTTACCACCGGTACGCCATGGCTACAGGTGAATAACAATTACGTTAATCTTAATGTAGAGAAACAACTTCAGGAACCGCGTTCCATCCTGCACTTTTACAAACAGATGATTCAGCTGCGAAAAGAACACGATACGTTGACTTATGGTATTTATGAGCTTCTTATGCCGAATCATCCGAGTGTATTTGCATATACACGTACTCTGGCAGACCAACAGGTGCTTGTAGTAGTCAATCTCTCTGATCAAGCCGTAGAGCTTAAGGAAGAAGAGCATAGCCTTAACTTCTCCGAGATCTGGCTTACCAACTACGAAGATAGCAAGCTGCCAAGGATGCTGCGACCGTATGAAACCATTGTTGGTTTACGCGATAAAGAATAAGTCGGATTTGCCTACAGGGTATGGATCGAAGCAAACAGAGAATTCACTTCTCTAATTTCTAGACATCAAGCAAGGAACCCCTTAGATAAGTTATTGGAATAAGCCCCGTTTATCCAATGAATCTCTAAGGGGCTTTATTTATTATGCCTTCAGCCAGTAGAGGGCGTGAAACGAGTGAAGCAAAGTCATTTATTTTAAAAGGGGATATATTAAATCAATCTTTAAATTTAAGAGGGTTCTTCCTGCGTATACAGACGAGCATACTTGAGATTGATAATTTGTTGATTATCCTTTATTATGAAAGCGTTATCGTTAATTGAAAACTAAATGTACCATTCGGTCATTTGACCAACATATTAAACCTCGAGGTGAGTAGCGTGAAGTACAGAAGATTGGGCAAGACCGAGCTGGATGTATCCGTCGTAGGTGTGGGCACCTGGCAGTTTGGCGGGGACTGGGGTAAAGACTATACCCAGAAGGAAGTCGATGATATTCTTTACCGTGCCAAAGAGCTTGGTATTAATTTG
This sequence comes from Paenibacillus sp. Negev47, assembly GCF_058313655.1. NCBI lineage: Bacteria > Bacillati > Bacillota > Bacilli > Caryophanales > Paenibacillaceae > Paenibacillus > Paenibacillus sp. Negev47. The sequence continues at coordinate 3,420,576 of NZ_CM177754.1, read as the reverse complement.
ATTGATACAGCGGAATGTTACGGACCTCACCATATGTCGGAAAACTTTATCGGCGATTTTATGTCCCGTGACCGGCGTGAGGATTGGGTGATCGCATCGAAGTTTGGTCATCAGTGGCATGATCACTGGACCAATGCCTGGAGCGTAGATCAGATCCGTGTTCAGCTGGATGAATCCCTGAAAGCCCTAAGAACAGATTATATCGATTTGTATCAGTTCCATTCCGGATCAGATGAGGCTTTCGATAACGACGAGCTGTGGACCATGCTGGAAAAGCAGGTACAAGCCGGTAAAATTCGAAATCTTGGTATCTCCATTGGCAGCAACGATAATCTGCATCAGACGAGCAAGGCTAGTGAGTTAAACGCGAAGGCTATACAGGTCGTATATAACCGTCTGGACCAGAAGCCTGAGGAGAGGGTATTCCCGTCATGTCAGGAGCAGGACCTTGGTGTGCTTGCAAGAGTCCCACTGGCCAGCGGCTATCTGAGCGGCAAGTACAAGCCTGGCGCAGTGTTCAATGACAATGTCAGAAAGGGACGCGAGCGTCAAGAGATCGACGAGAAACTGCAGCTGGTAAGTGAAATCCAGAAGAACGAAGTCCCTGAAGGTGTCGACATGGCCTCGTGGGCCCTTGCCTGGTGTCTGAAACATCCAGCCGTTAGCTGCGTCATTCCAGGATGCAAAAGCCCGGAGCAGGTTGAAGCGAATGCCCGGGCAGCAGATCTGGAGTTGTAAGCGAGCTGATCGTTGTACCTTGCTGAGGACAATATCGTTGTGGATTAAAACGGAGAAAGCAGCCGACCAAAGTAGAAGGGGTCGGCTGCTTTTTTTCACCTAGATGAATCAAAATTAATATTTAAATTGAATCGTCAAACGCTCTAACTTTTGAGACATATCGGACAAGGTTGTGGCTAAGCTCGTGATTTGTTCCATTGAAGCCAGTTGTTCTTCTGAAGAAGCAGCTATATTTTGGGAGTTGTCTGCAGCTTGAAGTGCAAGATTGGAGACTTGCTCTTGGCCCGCTGTGATTTCCTGGACGCTTGCCGTGATCTGCTGCGTAACGCTGGCAAGTTCCTCCGTTTGTTGGGCGATAAAGTTGGTAGACCCTACGATTTTGTTAAACTGTTGTTCCGTCTCATTAGCAATCTGTATGCCGGAGTCGACGTCCTGTTTAACTCGATTCAACGTTTTGAGCGATTGTTCGATATCTGTACGCATATCTTGAATCAACGTCGAAATCTGGCCAGATGATTGGTTCGATTGTTCAGCAAGTTTTCTCACCTCAGCAGCAACTACCGAGAAACCTCTGCCTTCTTCGCCTGCGCGGGCTGCCTCAATCGAGGCGTTCAGAGCAAGAAGATTCGTCTGCTTCGCAATATCCGTAATGGCATGCAGCATGGTACCGATCTGCTGGCTACGTTCATCCAGCATTCTCATGACTACATCCGTTTCATTAACCGACTTGTTGATCAGATTCATTTGCTTCGCCGTATGTTCTACGGCTGTACCACCTATGTTCGCGAGTTCCATCGCATCAACAGAAGAATCGGCAGTGGTTGATGAGCTTTCCGCTATTCGCTGAATCCCGATCGATATTTCCTCGAGTGAGTTGGTTGTCCGTTGAAGCATCATTTGCTGCTCTTGTGCACCTGCTGCTGATTCTTGGATCGAAATGGTGATATTCTCCGTTGCCTGACTGGTGTGCTCCGCACCAAGAGTCAACTCTTTGGAAGATGAGGCTACCTGTTTGGTAGAGAGATCGACTTGACTAATAAGTGTTCTCATGTTTTTAATCATATGGTTAAAGTCCTGTGAAAGCTCACCAATCTCATCCTTGGACTTCATCTTAACTTCTTCAACGGTTAGGTCCCCGTCCGCAACGGATTTCAATCGTTTAGCAACCATAAGGATCGGCTTCGTTAGACGTCCTGAGATGATGCTAACGATAATGAATCCTAGAACAACCGCCACTGCCATAACTATAAGAACAAGATAGAGAACTTGTGTGGCACCACTGTTAAACTCGCTTAAGTAGGCACCCGAACCGATGATCCATCCCCAATGTGGGTCCATTTCAACATAAGAAACTTTCGTTTCAACCTCACCTGTATCAGGTAGAGCCCACTTGTAGGTGACAAATCCGCCTCCGGCTCTTCCAACATTAACGAGCTCTTTTCCCAAATATACGCCATCTTCGGTAACGACATCTGTCAAATCCTGTCCTTCATTTGAAGGATTCATTACGGAATGCGCATCTTTGCCAACAGCCCATGGATATCCTGTTTCCCCTACAGTATATTCACTTTTTACAGGCCGCTTATTATCTGCATTCTTTTCACCGAGCAGTTCTACGCGGAGCTTCTCCTGCGCTTGCTCCAATGTTAAACTTCCGTTCTCTACCTGTTCGTTGAGGAGATTAATCATACCTATGACCATTCGCACACTATTTTCAAGTGCAGCCTTGCCGGATTCATTCATTTCATTTTTTGAAACGGTATAAGAACTGAACCCTATTACGATTGTGGGCACAATAAGTATAACCAAGCACAAAGAGACTAACTTAGCCCTTAACGTTCTCATTTTTAGAATGGATCCAATCTTTGTTTTCACTTCAGTTCCCCCTAAGTATGTCAATGTAGAGATCTAACTCAGAACCTGATAGTTAAAATTTTAATTAAATCTGTACCTAATATATCGAAAAAAGAGGAGGTAAAATGAAGTCTTTGAGCAATGAAAATCTCTGTAAACGAACTCGTCCGTTGTGCTCAACACAGGGCAAATAGAATTTGTAAAACTAAAAGTGGCAATTGCATAAAAATGCATTCTTCACAAAGTAGAGAAGATGAATATGTACTGTCTGCGATGTTTCATAAAACAAAGGTAAACAAACACTTATTGTTGTATAATGATGGTAAAATATACAGGTGATAAGATAGGAGCGAGGGATTTTGCACAGTAAGATTAAGATTAACCTTTTTTACTTAGCTGCTGGGATTTATCTGGGTATCGCCGTTGCAGCATTTGTTCCATGGATTGAGATTGGTTTGAAAATAACGGCATACTCAAGCATCATCGCACTATTAATAACGATCTATGACTCTTCTAAAGTTAGCTTTAGAATTAACTCAAAACAAGGGAATTTGCGTAAGCAAAGAGTTCATTATGTATTTATGTTAGCTATGAAAGTATTAATGATAATATCACCATTCGTTCTACTGTTCTGGATCAATTATGAGGATGATGAAGAAGTAATAGCCAAGATAAGTAATTACGTAACGTTTGCTGCTATTGGAATTGTGTTCTTTACAAGAGGCATGGAATTAAAAGGTGTAAGCAGCACTCAAAAATGATTATAGGCATATTGCACTTTTATAGATTGAAAAGGGGTGTTATCTTACGGTAATCACTCCTTTTTTGCATTGGAGAACAGAATTAAAGATATCTAGAAATGAATTGTAATCCTCCAAGTTGTATATTCATCGTAATACAGCGGCTTACCGACTGGAGAAGCTGGAACGGCTCTTAGGCATTTCACTAAAAGAACCCGAAAACCTGATGCTGCTAAATTTGGTTTTCCTGTTCCACAGATTGTTAGAAGCAGAGGAGGCCAAGGTGTCCGACAATTGTCTCCTAGCTCTGGACTACCGAAATTGGTATCGGACATTTTAATCCCAAAACGAACAAAAGCCTGCTCTCAGAGGCAGGCTTTCTATTTTATGATCGTCGTTATGACCATCCTGACCGAATCGCAGGGACATATCGATATCATCGATGACGCTTTATTATTATGGACCTGATTTACGGACTTCGACTTGAAATTGATCGGAATATGATTTGAGGTTCCCTGCAAGACCAGCGAGTTCCCCGGAGATGTTCGACAGTTCGCTCGCCGACCGTTGCTGTTCCACAGCACTAGCCGTGACTTCTTCGGCCATGGCTGAAGTTTCCTCGGTTGCGGAAGCAATATAACTGAGGTTCTGTTCCAACTCCTGACGAATAGAGTGCATATCCATCGTCCGGCTGTCTAAACTCTGAGCCAACTCATGCACTTCGGTCGATAAGCGGCTAACCTGTCTAAATGCCTGGAGGCAATCAGCGATCTGTTTCTCCTGTTCCTTAACTGCTACCATATTCGCATCAAAATGACTGCCCATACGATGTATCTCTTGAACAAATGAACTCAGGATCTCATCAATCTCCTGGATCGAACGTTCGGATTGTTGAGCGAGCTGTCCCATTTCACCAGCAACGACCGCAAAGCCTTTACCCGCTTCTCCAGCTCGGGCTGCTTCAATTGAAGCATTCAGGGATAGAATTTGAGTTTGTTTTAAAATATTGTGAATTTGACCGCTAATAGAGGAAGCGAGTTCGGATTGAGTCGTCAGAGACCTGGAAATATCCTGTTGATGCTCAACACGTTTGGCATTCTCTCGACCCTTCTCAAGCAGAACCTCTTGTTCACGTGTAACTTGTACTTGAACAGAAGATAGCTGCTCTGAAGTATGTGTAAACTGTTTCACATATGAACCTACTTCATCCATTATTTTGCCGAGATTCTCTGAATGCTGGACGGAGTGTTCTGTCTCTTCAGCCTGTTTCATTGAACCTATGGCAATTTCCTCAATCGCTCTGGAAAGTTCTTCGCTCTGACGCTGGTTCGTCTGAGCGGTTTCCGAAATATCTTTTGATGACCGCTGCAACGTATTTGATCCTTGCTGTATTCCCATTAGAATGTTCGTCAACTGGGCAACCATGATGTTAATCAAATCACTGATATCACCGAGTTGATCATTGGTCATATGTGTGGATACGACTTTAAGATTCCCATCAGCAACCTGCTCGAGGCTTGACTTAATATCGCGTACTTGTCTAAGAATACCTCGTACTACGAATAGCATCATGACCAAAGAAAGAATCAGTACAACCACAAAAATCGGGATAATGGTCTGATAAGCATTATTCACGGATGTCGCGGAGACTTGATTCACTGCTCCAGCAGAAATATCAATGCCCAGATAGCCAATAACAACGCCTTGCGAATCCTTGATTGGTGTAAAGGAGGACAAAAGCTGTCCCCAGGTTGGATCGTCTACAATGCCTGTTGTGAGAACTTCACCTCTTAACAAGGTTTCCTGAATCTGAGGGTTGAATTCCATTGCAGTGCCGTAAGGGCTATACTCTGTATCATCCCAATCCGCTCCATCCACGGTGTAGATCCACCCGTCCGAGGTTTTGTTATACATATAAACATACAAGGCTCCCGATTGAAGCCTAACTTTAACGAGTTCGTCCCTAAGACTTTTATATTCGTTGCTCTCCTCTGAAGCAGTAGAAGATAATGTCTTAATTAATTCCGATTCCTGACCTAGTTGAGAGGCGGTATTCACAGCCAGCTGCTGATTGTTATGCTGCATGGTCATTAATGATGCGTTTTCACTGGAGTCGATGGTGGTCCACATGATTAGACCGCCCATGGCCAGTAGGGGAACCAGAATAATCAAATACAGTTTGAACCTTAAATCCATCTTTTTTTTGTAATTCTGTCTCAAATCCTGTTCCCCCTTAGAAGTTTAAACAATATGGTTATTCTAATAACCCATACTATTTATCGTAAAATTGAAGAGGGAAATGAAGACTGATTCTAGATTTATATTTATATTTACATATACGCAGATTGTAAACTAACGTGTAAAAGTGAAATTAGTCTGAAACAACAAGTCCATCAAAGTTCTCAGGGCTTACACAGATTGTTCTCAGCAAGATGGAGCTAACGAATGCGGAATAGGTCAATTGTGGCAAGAGTTGTGGATTAAAATCGTCGCCCTATAGTATGCCATCAAAAACAAAAATTAAAATGAGGGAAAATACAGCGGTGGAATGCATTCGTTCAAAACATATTGCTCTATGATTGGAGGAATTTAAATAATGATAATGGATCATGGAAAAGCCTAAGCGAAACACTGAAGGTTCGGCACCGCTCATTTCTTTGACCACTCATAAAAGAACTGTATTTTTCTTGCGAAATAATCTAAGATTTATTTTTAGGTAGTGATAACACTTGGTGATTAGGGAGTGAATATTTTTGTGGAGTCAGAGCAGTCATCTTTCAATGATTTCGTTATCTAGGAGCTAGATAGCCTCTTTGAGCAGATTAGGGTACTTGCTGATAGCTTTGACGAGCACACTGGAACGGATGTTACATTGAATCCTCATCTGGAGCCACGTCGTTCACCGAGGTGAGATGCGAAATTCCGTTAAATGGAGTGAAGTTACATGCAGAAGATTAGAATATTAATTGTCGACGATCAAGAGCTTATTCTGGAGAGTCTGCATATTGTCCTGTCTCTTGAAGAAGATTTTGAAATTGTCGGATTAGCCAAAAATGGGGAAGAAGCCATTGAAGGCAGTAAACAATTTCAGCCGGATATCGTGCTAATGGATATTAATATGCCCGTCATGGATGGCGTTGCTGCAACGTCACGAATTAAGCAACAGCTTCCGGCGATTAAGATCATCATGCTGACCTCATATAAGGAAGTGGATTATGTTTTGACGGCATTAAGCCATGGAGCAGAGGGGTATCTACTCAAAGCGATCCGTCCCAAGGAGTTGGCTGCAGGAATACGTGTGGTTCATACAGGAGGGACATTGATTTCTCAGGAAATGGCGGCCAAAATGATAAAAAATATACCCCCATCTGCTGCTCCAAAGAGCAATGAGTACGGATTGAGCGCACGTGAAATTGAAGTGCTTCACAAGTTGGCATCTGGCTTGCGCAATCAAGATATTGCTGAAGCTTTGTTTCTTAGTGAAGGGACCGTTAAAAACTATATTTCTTCCATCTATTCCAAATTGGATGTGAAAGGAAGAAGGGAGGCAACTCGCAAAGCCAGAGATTCAGGAATGATGGAAGAATAAACAGGTAGAACGTTCTGATGTTCATAAAAAATCGGCAACTCATTGGAGTTGCCGATTTTTTATGTCATAGGTTCATTTCATGACTAAATCGCACTATGTCTATATGACTTTTAAAGTCTAAATTTATAACAAGCGGAACAATCACTTCGAAAGATTGAAGCGCAGAGAGGGGTAATTCGGATGAAAAAAATGAAGAAATTATTTTTGGGGATCGGCATTGCTGTTTTAATACTTTCAATGGTGGTTCTTTACTTTCCAACATGGACTCCGAAAATAAAAGGAGAAAATAGTATTAGTGTACTGGAACAAGTAGAGATTAATGGAACAGGTCATGAAATCATGATCCGCGGTCAAAATGTAGAGAATCCGGTCATTCTGTATGTACACGGTGGGCCGAGCGCATCTGAAATTCCGCACGCCAAGCAATATCAGGATGCATTGGAATCCAGATTTACCATCGTGAACTATGATCAAAGAGCAAGCGGAAAGTCTTATGATTTTTTTGAGGATTACTCCAATTTATCATCGGACTTGCTGGTTGATGATATACTGGCCATCACGGATTATATCTCTGAACGCCTTGGCAAGGAAAAGGTGATCCTGATCGGCCATTCCTTCGGTACTTACATTGGTTCTTTGGCTGCTCATAAAGCACCGGAGAAATATGAAGCCTACATCGGAATTGGTCAGGTAGGAGATACTAAGCAGAGTGAGATGGACGGTTGGAATTATGTAATGAAACAAGCTCAGCTTGCAGGTAATAATGATGACATAGCAAGTTTGAATCAGGTTTCTGAAGCCATTAATCAAGGGCAGACATTCACACCGAGAGACATTGTTACACGATACAATGGTGCTGCGAGATTGATGGATAACCCTGATGACAGTTTCCTTGGAATGACGTTCAGTAGTGAATACAACATGCTCGATGTCATACGTTATTATAAAGGAATGACTTATTCACAAGGAATTCTAATTGGTGAAGTGATGAGTCGTCCATTGCCTTCCTTAATTAAGAAGCTGGATCTGCCATTTTATTTTGTTATGGGAGATTATGACTTTATGACTTCGTCCCATGCTGCCAAACAGTTTTTTGACGGAATTAAAGCTAACAAGAAAGAATTTATTTCTTATAAAGAATCGGCTCACTACCCACACTATGAAGAAAAGGAAAGATTCTCCAATTGGATGATAGATACCTTTACTCAGTAACATTTGTTAGAAATTAAAAAGTGAAGCGGGATGGAATATTACTTATTCATAAAATCCATCCCTCTAATCACTAGGAAAGCAACGTATTCAAATTTCAAAGTAAGGGTAAGGGCTAAAAATGGATTGTACTTGGGGGTAAACAGTGTTACTCTAAAAGTCTGTGTCCAACAAGACATTTAATAATAGTCACCATTTTAGTTGTAAAGAAAGGTAACACTATGATAAAAGTTGATAACTTATCCTTCTCATTTCCACAAAAGGAACTATATAACAACATTTCGTTTACATTTGAAGAAGGCCAACATTGCGCTTTTATCGGAACGAGTGGCAGTGGGAAAAGTACGTTAATCGATATACTGATGGATCCGGAAAGATATTTGTTTGAGGGCAAGTTAGAGATGGACCCGGATTGCAGAATCGGATATGTCAGTCAATTCTCGCAAGTCGACAAAACGAAAGAAATGACCGTCTTTGAATATATCGGAGAAGAATTTATCAAGATACAAGATGAAATCACAGCGATTTATGCTGAAATGGAAACGACATCCGATATGGATTCGTTGCTGGAAAAGGTTCAATTTGCTTTAGACGCATTCGATTCGATGGATGGGGATAATTACGAAAAGACCATTAATAAGCAGCTAAATCTAGCCAACCTCATGAAGCTCAAAGATCTCAGTATATCCGAAGTGAGTGGTGGGGAATTCAAACTTATTCAAGTGATGAAGGAAATGCTCAATCGCCCAGACTTCATGATCATGGACGAACCAGATGTATTTTTAGACTTTGAAAACTTAAATGCGCTCAAAAAACTTATAAATACCCACAAGGGCATGCTGCTGGTGGTTACGCACAACCGATATTTATTGAATCATTGTTTCAACAAAATTATACACCTTGAAAATACGGAGATCCAAGAGTTTGATGGACGATATATTGATTATAACTTCTCACTACTTCAGACCAAAATTGAGTTACAAGAAATCGCGGTTGCTGAAGCTGAAGAAATTGAGAGATACGATCACATCATCGACAATCTTAGAGAGATCGCCACGTATAATTCGGAAGCCTCCAGAGGCAGAGCGTTAAAAGCAAGAGTCAAGTTTCAAGAGAGATTAGAAGCACGTCGAATAAAAGAGCCATTTGTCGATATCAAGCAGCCGAATATCAGTTTTGGTATCGATAAGGAATTGGAAGACACCGTTGTGGTTAATGTCAATAATTATAGCGTTTCCTTTGACGAGTTGCTTTTGGAAAATGTGAACTTTGAGATCAAATCTACAGATAAAGTAGCCCTGATCGGTCCAAACGGTACCGGGAAAACAACTTTGCTCCGAGAGATCTTTAAAAATAACCATGCTTCAATTGAAATAAATGAGGATGTCAACGTGGCTTATTTATCTCAGGTTCAAGGCGAAATGCTAAAGGATTCCAATACAATACTAAATGATTTCATCGATGCCGGGTTTCAAACTTATGATGAGATTAGATCGTATCTTTCAAATTATGGCTTTGAAGGAGAGATCCTTGATCAAAAGATCGAATCTTTATCTGGTGGAGAAAAGAACATGCTTCAATTGGCTAAAGTTTCTGCCAGTAAAGCAAACGTATTGCTTCTGGATGAACCGACAAGCCATTTAGATACCTATACACAAATTGCACTGGAGAAAGCCATTGAGGACTATAAAGGTGCAATTCTCATGATTTCTCATGATTTTTATTCTGTTGTAAATGGTATGGATTATGTCTTAATCATTGACGATAAGACGATTAGAAAAATGAGTATGCAAGAATTTAGTGAGATGATTTATGCGATTCATTTTGATAAAGACTATTTGGAAACTGAACAAAAGAAAAAAGCAGTTGAAATGAAAATAGAATTGGCTCTGAAAGATACTAATTTTGAACTTGCAAAATCATTGGTTGATGAGCTAGAAGAGCTAATTAAGTTGCTTTAAAATTAAGGGCAAAGTGAATTAGTCGGAGTTCAACGACGAAACATGATGTCGGAGGAAAAGTATCAATAAAGAGGCCCTAGGCAGCAAACTGGCGTCGGTATTCTACCGGCGTCAGTTTTTTTTAGTTTTCGTTGTGGCCGTTTCAATGGAGATGCTTCCCGGTTATACGCATGATTTCAATAATAATTCCTCATTTCTTATTTCTGTTCCTCTCCTTTTTCTAGAGCGTGAGCTATGCTAATCTCTACAAATTTCAGCACTTCGTCCGATATGGGGTACAATCCTGACTCTAATGTAGGGAGTTTCCTCACTTCCCAAAACTTCTCCATCAATTTCTCGTCTCCATTAAAAGTTTCATCTGATAGCTTCATTAGCTCGCAGGCAATGTTATAACCTTCATCAGATTTAGCTGGAATCGATTCCTCGATGCACCATTCAATTCTTCGCAGCAAAGAGACATACTGCTGAGTGGCCTGGTCATTACTGTTGAGATTGGGTAGTGCATTTTGTAGAAATGCACTTTCGTCATCGTTAAAGTAATCGATCCACTGTTTAGAAATAGGTTGCACGTTATGAACCAGATGAGACGCCCGTTCCCAAGAAAGGGTACCTTCAAGATCAATCATGTTGATCAAAGACGTAGTATTTCCAATACTACCCTGAAGAGAAGTGAGCTGCTCCTGAAGATGATTATGGTGTGCGATTAGAATATGACGAAAAGATAGTCTGTCCATTACATTTTGGATGTCATCAAGCGGTAATGATAGTGATTTAAGCAATGTTATCTTTTCTAGATTGAATAAATTTTCCTCTGAATAATAACGTCGGCCATTTTCTTCCTTATAACTCGGTTTAAGAAGACCGATCTGATCATAATAACGTAGGGTTCGAACAGAAATGTTCCGCTGTTTGGATACCTGTCCTGTCGTCCATCTATTCATGTTTCTTCTTTCCTCTCGAAAATAATGCTTGCAGGTGACGTAACGTCACCTAATATCATTAAATTATATCACAGAGGATTGAGGGATTAAGGATGACTGGTACGAAAATGTGGAAGAAGATGAATCAGTGGACATGGCGTGAGTTTATTGCTTTACTTGCGCTTGAGTTTGTATTCGTAATATTCTTTATCAAATATGCAGTACAGTCCATGTATGAGCAATGGTTGGGGAATACTCTATACTCAGGGACTCTTACAGGGCTTACCATCGCCATTGTACTTTTGTTAGGATTATACTTTATTGCTTTACGACCGAAGAAAATGTCCTGGACAGAGGTAGGAGTAAGGAGATTTCCTGCGAAAGATTGGTGGAGGATTGGGCTGTGGACACTCATTCTCATCGGATTCAGTGTGGCGACTGTCTATCTCACGAGTTTTCTTGGAAATACGGTGGACAACAGCAAAACAGAGAGTCTGAAGCAAAATGTCACTCTATTTACTATGATTATTGGTGTTGTATCGGCAGGGATCGTGTCACCCTTTTATGAGGAGATATTTTACCGTGGATTTATATATCGTTGGCTACGGTCTCGTGTTCGTATGAGATGGGCGATTGTGATTAGTTCGCTAATCTTTACTTTTGCGCATTTTCCCACTATAAATGCCATGCCCGTGAATTTTATTAGTGGAATAGTGCTTGCATGGACCTATGAACGTACGGGATCGGTCGTGCCAGCTATGATCGTTCACGGTGTCTTTAATACAATTGCTGTGTTGTTAACAGTGATGAGTTAGAATGATTATTATAATCTGCATACACGATAAGAGGTGAGCAACAGCTATGAAAAATAGAAACATAACAGGTATTGTAGTGGCCATAATCCGCGATGGGTTTATTTATTGATTCCACTTGGAGCTGTTGTAATTACGTCTCTTTTTGATTATGCAATCAAGTTCGATTTCTTCAGAAAAAAGAAGTAGTAAATCCCCAATAAACTCCGAGCTTCGATAGCTGGGGTTTATTGGGGATTTCATGAGTTTAAATGTTCCGCAACGCTTTCATAGCTTACGTAACCTTTTAAATCGTGTACGAGTCTCCGTCTTCAGGTACAAACACGTTATCTGAAATACCTTTTTCATTCACAAAATTTTTCAATTCGCCTCTGGACAGTCCCCAGTGATTTACAGCTTCCATGTGCACAGAAATAATTTTAGCGTCAGGGGCCGCTTTGCAGACTTCATAAATATCATCTTTCCCCATAACAAGTGAGCCCATTTGAATGAATTGATTGTCCCCGCCATTAACAACAATGACATCCGGTTTGTACGTAGTTAGTACTTCATGAATAGCTTCATACCATACTGTATCGCCGGCTACGTACAAGGTTTTCTCACCGGAATGCTTAAAAACAACTCCGCAAACTAATCCAGCCATTTTCAAGATTTCTCCTCTTCCGTGTTCGCCTGGAGTCTTAATCAGCTGGATACCATTGAATTCAGTGTCTTCCTGAAGTACCTCAACATTAGTGAAACCATCTTTTTGCACAAGATCAGCATCTTCTTGATTTTGAACGAACATTTTAATTTCTTTAGGTATGACTTTCTTGGCTACATCATCATAGTGGTCCAAATGAAGGTGAGTAAGAATAACCGCGTCTAGATTATTTAACAGGCTTTCAGTAGGTACCGGAAGATCGACCAATGGATTGCGGTCTTCTCTTATAGAATTAGGAAATGGAGGATATGCTCCTTTTTCAGCTAAGAATGGATCAACTAAAAATTTATATCCTGCATATTCAACCACAATTGTTGCGTTTCGAATTTGTTGTATCTTCATTTTTTTGTAGCTCCCTTTTCTAGATATTTCTTTTATAGTCTACACACTTAATTCAGACGAATACATAAATTAATTCAAGTGTTTTTGATGTTTTAGTTTATTTTTGAAAGTATGTTTGATCGTTAGATATTCTATTTCGGTGACTATGCAAATTCTATTTTATATAAAACTTTCAACTGTAAAGCAAAAGCATGAAATTACTTTATTCTCTCTATGTATCAATGGATTGAGAAAGTATACATTTATTTGATATGCGATCGAGAGCGATCTACATTCAACATAAAAGATTATGTTCTCTCTCAATTTTGCATAAAAATAGTATTTTTGAGGTGAAATCATGAAAAAATTTGATATATCTGTCTTGTCAGTTGCTCCATTAAGACAAGGCGAAACAATGAAAGAAGGAATAGATTCCGCAGTATCTTTAGCTAAGGCTGCAGATCGAATGGGTTATAAACGTATTTGGTTTGCAGAACACCATAATCACGATGCATATGCAAGTGCAGCTGTCGTCTCAATTGTACAGCATATACTATCAAACACAGAGGAAATTCGTGTGGGTTCAGGTGGTGTTATGTTACCTAATCACTCACCTCTAGTTGTAGCTGAGCAGTTCGGAACACTTGAAACGTTGTACCCGGGTCGAGTCGATTTAGCATTAGGGCGTGCACCTGGCACGGATCAAAAAACTGCTGAAGTGATTCGACGGTCCAATCATAATGGTGTATTTTTCTTCGAACGAGAAGTAAAAGAAATCTTGCAATATGTAGGAGACGAGAGCGTTCAAGGGGAGATTCGTGCTTATCCAGGTATTGGAACGAATGTGCCAATTTTCGTATTAGGTTCCTCAATAGGTTCAGCTAAAATCGCAGCAAATCTTGGTTTACCTTATGTATTTGGTGCACAATTCTCACCTCACGATATGAGGGAAGCTCTGGATATTTATCGCGAGAACTTCAAACCATCAGCCGATCTACAGGAACCATATGTGATGGCTTGTATCTGTGTGATCGCAGCTGATTCAGTGGAGGAGGCTACACTAATTTCTGCGAGCCATCTGCAAGTATATATTGATATTTATACAAATAATTTAAGTCAGCTTGTTCCACCGACTGAACAATTCCTTCAATCTTTATCCCAAGCTGAATTGGACATTATATATCATCGACTAGGGTATACCATTCTGGGCGATGCGGACACACTTCGGCGTGATTTAATTAACTTTCAGCAGACGTATCAAGTAGATGAACTCCTTGTGATATCAAATATATACGAATCTGAAAAGGAAATTCATTCTTATGAGATTTTAAAAAGCGTTGTTGATGAATTATTTGATCAAAAGAGACTTGAAGAAAGTTAATTCCGTTATCTGTGAAATAACAATAATTCCAGGAAAGAAGCGGGTCTTAATGAGTCTCGCTTTTTTCCTGGAATTATCACATAAACTTAATATTTAATCATCAAAGCTTCAAATATCCATTTTATTAATAACAGTGGAGAGTTTGTAATTGGCATGTTTATTTAAATCAACTAGAAAATCATTTAAATATTCATTTGACGGAAACCTGCACTCCAAAATATAACATCCCTCTCCACTAATCCTATAGTTATTTATTATATAGTTCATTTGTGTCTTTATAAAAGAGAGATAAAATTGATGGTTTGTTTCCTTTGTGAATATTGTAATAAATGCGTGTATATAGCAGCTTAATTTAGCTTGATTAACTTTAATGGTATATCCCTCAATAACTCCATTGTCTTCTAATTTTGCTACTCTGGACGCAGTAGCTTGTCCAGTCATATGAATTTTTGTGCCAAGTTCTTTCATCGTAACTCGACTGTTATTGGATAATTCATCTAATATTCGACGATCAGTATTGTCTAACATTTGAATTCCTTTCTTTAATGAATTGAGGATCAGATATCTTTAATTTCATTCTATCCCCTATGCAACAAGTATAGTCTGATTCAGTACAATACACCACGCGCAAATATGTAAGATACTCATAAATAACCAAGGAGAATCATCATGAGCCAGTTAAATACAAGACTGTGGACAAGAGAGTTCATTTCTCTTTCAGCTATAAATTTCTTTATAACTTTAATTTTCTTTTTATTAAACGCGACAATTACGCTGTATGCCATTAATGAGTTTAATGCAACGTCCAGCCAAGCAGGGATTATTGCAGGTGTTTTCATTATCGGATCATTAATAGGCCGGTTATTAACAGGACGACTTGTAAAATCAAAAAAAATCTTGATAACAGGACTGCTTATGTTTATTTTAACAACATTACTTTACCTCATTCATTATAATATTTCTTTTCTCATTTTAAGTCGATTGATAAATGGATTCACGGTAGGGGTGGCACAGACTGTTGTAGGCACAGTTGTCGTCTTGACTCTTCCAGCATCTCGAAAAGGTGAAGGAATTAGTTATTTTGCAATTAGTACGGCATTAGCGACTGGTTTAGGTCCATTTATCGGTATGTATATGAGTCAGAATGTAAGTTTCAATATGATTTATTATTTATGTTTCGTGCTGGGACTTATTAATTTTGTGATTGCAATTTTCATGAAGATTCCTTTGCCTAATAACACTGAAGCGAAAAAAGGAACGGGAATAAAACTTGCTGACTTTATAGAACTGAAAGTGTTACCCATAGCAATCATTGCATTTCTGATGAGTTTTTGTTTTTCTGGTATAATCTCGTACTTAAATGTCTATGCTTTGGAATTGAACTTAGTAGAATCGGCAAGTTTTTTCTTTATGGTGTATACCGTTTTTGTCCTAATATCGAGACCATTTACTGGACGGGTCGTGGACAAAAAAAGAGCAAACGTAATCATGTATCCCGCTTTTGTCCTTTTTGGGGGAGGTTTACTCCTTTTGGGATCAGTTACCAGTGGTGTTACTTTGTTGCTGGCAGCAGCACTGGTCGCTCTAGGTTTTGGTAACATTTCTTCTATATCTCAAACGGTATCTATTCGTTTAGCCGAACCTCACCGAGTTGGTTTAGCAACTGCCACTTTCTTTATATTTATAGATTTAGGGAACGGATTTGGACCATCAGTTATCGGTTTGATCATTCCATATACAGGATATGATGGTTTGTACGTATTTCTTGGTCTGGTTGTTTTGTCAACACTAGTTTTTTATTATTTCTTATATGGTAGAAAAGAAAGTGCACTTCGTAAACAACTCTCTATAACAGAACGATAACAGGTAATTATGCTATAAGGCTTGCTGTAAATGCACCTTATCCTAGAACATGCCACCCACAGGATATATGGAAAGCGAAGCAGGTTGGGTACCAAAGCTACTTCTTCATTGTTATTCAGGTGAGGTGATCATCCAGCATATACACTGAAAGAATCTTGAGCACAAACATATAGTTCTCATGAACAAAAGGTCACTGCCCACTTTGCTTGATAAAGTGGGCAGTGACCTTTGTTTTCTACTTTTGGTTGCGAAGTTTTTTAACTTCAATCTGAATTATTCGTGTTTGGCAACAAATCGTGTCTTATTGCAGGAAATCTTCAGTCGATTTTACATCGCAATACATGCCATTAAGTGCGCCGACAAAAGCATAATGGATCTGTTCTGCTTTCATCAATCAATTAAAATGCTCAAAACACTTTACCACATCTATGTAAAAATCGACTAAAAGCTTATAGACTATATCTTATGATGAAACGAGATATGAATTATTCGTAAGAGGAGTCTTCAGATGAAAAAGCCAATAAAAGATCAAAAAACGGTAATGGTAATTTTACTAAGTAATATTTTCACAGCATTTCTCGGGATTGGATTAATTGTTCCTGTTATGCCTTCTTTCAAAGACATGTTGGATTTATCCGGTAGTACAATGGGCTATCTAGTTGCAGTTTATGCCTTGTCCCAGTTAATTATTTCGCCTTTTGCGGGTAGATGGGTTGATCGTTTTGGAAGAAAAAGAATGATTGTTATCGGGTTACTGGTATTTAGTTTATCAGAACTGATTTTTGGATTGGGAACACATGTTTCAATACTTTATTTGTCCAGAGTACTGGGAGGAATAAGTGCTGCCTTTATCATGCCTGCTGTAACAGCATACGTGGCTGATATTACTACTACAGAGGACAGACCAAAGGCGATGGGATACGTCTCCGCTGCGATCAGCACCGGATTTATTATTGGGCCAAGTGTGGGTGGGTTTATAGCCGATTATGGAATTAGAATGCCATTTTTCTTTGCCGCTGCTATGGCACTCTTAGCCGCGATCTCTTCTTCACTTATATTAAAAGAGCCTCTGTCACATGAAGAGATGCAACAACTATCGTTAAACACAAAGGGTTCTAGCTTCGTTAAGGATTTAAGGAAATCAATTCAACCCATCTACTTAATAGCGTTTATTATGGTCTTTGTTCTTGCTTTCGGATTATCTGCCTACGAAACGGTTTTCAGCTTGTTTTCGGATGAGAAATTCGGCTTTACTCCCAAGCATATCGCAAGTATCATCACCATAAGTTCCATTGTAGCGGTAATTATTCAAATTTTATTGTTCGGCAAATTAGTAAATATATTAGGCGAAAAAATGGTGATTCAGGTCTGCCTAATCATGGGTTCGGTTTTAGCATTCATATCTACTATTGTCACGAGCTTCATAGCCGTTTTAATTGTAACTTGTTTTATTTTTTTAGCGTTTGATTTGTTACGACCTGCGCTAACTACCTTCTTATCTAAAACTGCTGGTAATCAGCAAGGTTTCGTAGCAGGAATGAACTCCACTTACACTAGCTTGGGGAATTTTTTTGGCCCAGCATTGGGTGGAATTCTATTTGATGTAAATATTCATTACCCTTACCTTTTTGCAGGAATAGTTCTGATCATCGGTTTAGGACTTACGGTATTCTGGAAAGGAACATCCAATCAAACCTCACTCCAATAAGAATAATCTCACAGGAAACGTATTATAGCGCAATCCCTGTGAGATTAAAGGATTATTGCAACATATTCTAGAATGCGGTTACTGAATCTATTTTAAGAATCGGAGGTACACATATGGAGGTCGAACCACTGGAAAATTGTAGTCTTTGCCCGGTTGAATTTACCGTTAATATGATCGGCGGGAAATGGAGGATTTTGGTTTTATACCATTTATTGAGTAAGGATATTATACGATTTAACGAACTGCAAAAATTGCTCTCCACCGTGACGCATCGTACACTGACACGTCAATTACGTGAACTTGAGGAAGATGGACTAGTACACCGAGTAGCTTATGCTGAAATGCCACCTCGTGTTGAATACTCTCTTACAGATAAAGGACATAGTCTCACCCCAATTTTATTGCAATTGAAAAACTGGGGTCTCCAACATATGTAAGTTCCTTAAATACAACCCCATTAAAGCCTATGGTCAAGTTCATCACTCCTCCTTTTATCAAGTTATAGATCAACCGTTGCGGAAAAAAAGATATCTAATAGCTAAAGCAAAATAGAGGGAGATCAATTCCTCCCTCTACGGCTTACATGTGATGTCTAGTGACAATAAGATAGCCAATTATCGATGGAAATGATCGTATACTCTTTACGTTATTTCAGGACAGGAGAGTCGGTACCGGAGCTACGGATAGCCCCGTGTTGTGTGTGTTGTATCTGACCCTTAATTTAATTGGATCAACTATAAGTTTGTCCTGTACACCTATTAATTATTCTTGGAGGAACTTCCAGAAAAATTATTAATCATAAATAAGAAGCGCCCGCTGTTGGATTTAGACCATCAGGAAATTTAAGTTGAAGCCCTTTAAAAAATTCCTTTATAAATATTTTATTTTGTTATTTTAACTAGAAAGGGATCATAAAATGTGAAATAAACTGGACAAGCGAGTAGGAGTGAGGAAGTCTTGAGTGTTCAACTTCTAATCAGTTATATTTTCCTTGGTTTGACGCTTGCTGCTCCCATTGGGCCGGTCAATTCAGCCCGATTGGATAAAGGCCTCAAAAATGGCTTTTGGCATGCCTGGATGGTCGGGGCAGGTTCCATGATTGCCGATGCCGCCTTTATGATTTTGATTTATCTGGGTTTGGTTCAGTTCCTCAACATCCCCATGGTACAAATTCTCCTCTGGCTCGTTGGCGGCTTCATATTAACCTATACCGGGATTGCAAGCATCCTGCAAATCAACAAATTGAAGCTGCATTTGAACAAAAATCAAAAAGATTCCCTCTTTCACTGCTTCATGCTTGGATTTTTCATGTCCCTCACCAGCCCAATGTCCATCATTTTCTGGTTAGGGATCTATGGATCAATTCTGGCCAAAACGGCAGTGTCATTCGGGACAAGTCATTTGCTGATTTACAGCAGCATGATCTTTATTGGACTGACGCTCTGGGATTTGCTGGTGGCGGGTCTAACCACAGGAATGCGGCGTTATCTCAATCAAAAAAGTCTCTCAATCATATCGGTTGTATCCGGTTTGTCTTTGGTTGGGTTCGGAGTTTATTTTGCTCTTCAAGGGCTGCGTGCGTTGCTCTCTTAGAAGGATGGGCGTATACCCAAATGCAGCAATTCCGGAGTGGGACAACGCGACAGAGCAATGATAGGCACATAGACTGCTCTCATCAGTTATGCAGGGAACTGCATGATAATCAAACTGAAGGGACGATGTACTATAATGCTGCGAACGATTGTTGTGCCAACCAAGTACAAACCGATGCTGAATCTAAGGGAAACTGCCGAGGCCATTCATTTTTCAAAAAAGAAATTTCAGGAACGCTTGGAGCAGCATTTAAATCTGATACAGGTACCCTCGCCGGTTCTGTTGCAGGAAGGTACAGGAATTAATGATAATCTGAACGGAGTAGAGCGTATAGTTTCTTTCGATGCATTGGATATGGAAGAGGAGCAGATTGAAGTTGTTCAATCACTGGCCAAGTGGAAACGGATGGCTCTGAAGACATATGGATTTCAGGTGGGCGAAGGATTATACACCGATATGAATGCAATCAGACGGGATGAGATGATGGATAATCTGCATTCCATCTATGTGGATCAATGGGACTGGGAAAAGGTTATTGCTGAAGATAGGCGTACCC
The DNA here is from genome assembly GCF_058313655.1 of Paenibacillus sp. Negev47. NCBI lineage: Bacteria > Bacillati > Bacillota > Bacilli > Caryophanales > Paenibacillaceae > Paenibacillus > Paenibacillus sp. Negev47. Next base: position 3,400,628 of record NZ_CM177754.1, on the reverse strand, counting down.
TGGCGACTCTGAAGGAAGAGGTACGCAAGATCTATCGTTCGATTCAAGACACAGAGCAGGAACTCTGTACTCAATACACATGCCTTGAACCCATTCTACCGAATCAGATTTTCTTTATTACGACTCAAGAGTTAGAAAACCAATATCCGGATCTCACCCCAAAAGAGCGTGAAAATGAGATCGCTCACCAACACGGTGCTGTTTTTATCATGCAGGTAGGTGGATTGCTGAATTCAGGAAGTGTTCATGACGGTCGCTCCCCGGACTATGATGATTGGACTTTAAACGGAGATATTTTATTATGGTATCCTGTGCTGGAGCAGGCTTTGGAAGTCTCATCCATGGGAATCCGTGTCGATGCGGCTGCACTTGAAAAGCAATTGGGCCTCAGTCAAGCGAATGAACGGGCTGCTCTTGAATTTCATCAATCTGTCTTAAATGGTGAACTACCTTTCACGATTGGAGGAGGGATTGGTCAGTCCAGACTGTGTATGTTTCTGCTGCGAAAAGCCCATGTTGGTGAGGTGCAGGCCTCAGTGTGGAACCCTAGAACGTGGCGGGAATGCGAGGAGGGCAATATTCCTCTGTTATAGTCCATTGAACAGGAGAGGATATCCTATTAAGGATATCCTCTTTTTATTGCAACGTGGAGACCTTGTGTTTTTTCCACCATCTTGTCATGACCCAAGTGACCAGAGCAATGACAAAAATCATGATTAGACTTACGAAAAAACCCACTCGGATGTCCGGTTTCACTAGCGTCCCGCTAACGGCGCCCAATAATAGAATCAATCCTGATATGCCAAGTATCACATCCCGGGTACGGATTCGAAGTATTTTGAACGCCGCAATAATGATAAAGGACCAGTTATACATCTGTAAAATCCCTGCTGCGGTAGTGATGTATTCATATATCTTCCCTGGAAGCAACAGGGCTGTCACAATGGAGGCGCATAGTCCAACCGCAGCAAGTGCAAGCGAAGGTAGGGGGAGTTGTTTGAATTTTAACTTGACCTTGAATAGCTTAGGCGCGTCTCCATCCTTGGACATGGTCACCAAAAGGTTCACTACAGCAAATAACGAAGCACTCATGGCTGAAAAGCCTGCCAAGATGATAGCCCCATTGAATACATGGGGAAAGAAAGCCAAATGATACGACGATAGAGCCGTGACAAATGGGCTCTCCTTTTCATTCATCTTGGTATAGTGCACCATGAATACGGCCATGCCGATCGATAACATGTAAAGGATTGAAAGGCCTGTCAGCATGACCTTTCCAGCTTTGGGGGCATCCTTTTTATCCTGTAACTGAATGGACATGAGCCCAATAGTCTCTACACCCCCATATGCGTAAAACGCATAGAGAAGAGAGGACCAAAAAGAAGGGAACTTTCCGGGGAACAGTTCAACTGCTGAACTTGGCATGCCAGGCCGTTCATTGCTTCCCCCATGAATCCAGCCGAAGAGTGCAGCTGCAGCCAGCAGAATAAACATGACGATGGCTGCCGTTTTAACCACAGCGAGAACATTCTCAATTTTGTCAAACCACTGTGTCCCAAGTAAGACAACAAAAATGGACAACAAGGCATAACCAGCCGCGAAAATCCAGAGCGGAACATTTGGAAACCAAAATCGAGAGAGAATGGACAAGGCTGTCAACTGGCTTCCCATAATTAAAATTTTGGTGCTCCAATAATTCCACCCGCAACCAAAACGGGCCCAACGGCCGAAAGCTTTACCGGCATAATAACAGAACGAACCTTCCTGAGGATCTGCAGTAGTCATTTTTGCCAGGAAATGAAACACAATATAGGTACCGAGCGCTGCGATCAGAAAGGACAGCACCATTGAAGGTCCGGTCTGCTTGATGCCTATTCCCGAACCAAGAAAGTATCCGGTACCAATCGTACAACCAATGCCAAGCAGGGATAGCTGCCACCATTTTAACTGCCCCTTCTCCTTACCTTCAGATGAAGAGGAAGCATCTTGTGAAGCGCAACTTAAATCCGTCAATATAGGTACACCTCTCCTTCGCAGATAAGGTGGCCTTTTAGAGAATAAAATATGTAACATGCATAGAAAACTTGTTTCATGAGCGAATGTTAAGTAAGAATGCTAATAAAAATGACCGCTAAATAACGGATAATTAAGACGATTTGGATTTACTGTGACTATCCATACCCACCTACTAAAGATCTTATAAGAAATCCTTGAAATTTCAGAAATTTATCAGATTGAGGGGTGCTATTATACAAATACAAATAAAGATGAGGTGATGATATGCAAGCGAAATTGACAGCGGACGCCATTCCCCTCTCCAAAAAGCGGAAGTCATGGATAAGGACGATACAAAAGTATAAAGTGATGTATGCTCTCTTATTACCGGCCTTAATATACTTTGCCGTATTCAAATACATTCCTATGGCGGGAATCATGATTGCTTTTAAAAACTACAACCTGGCTTTGGGACTATGGGATAGCCCATGGGTGGGATTCAAAAATTTTACGGATTTTATGAACGGCGTTTATTTCTGGGACATCATGAGAAATACGATTGTTATCTCACTATATAAGCTATTGTTCGGTTTCTCCGCTCCCATCGTACTTGCTTTACTCCTCAACGAAGTTTATACCCAATGGTTTAAGAAAATCGTTCAAACGATCACTTATTTGCCTCATTTTCTGTCCTGGGTCATTGTTTATGGAATTATGGTGGCATTACTAGCGCCAGGGGATGGTCTCTTTAACATGATTTTAAAGGACATTGGTGTTGAACCCATCTCGTTTCTAACGGAGCCTGCCTGGGGCAGATTGCTGATCATTTTATCTGAAGTATGGAAGGATATTGGATGGGGAGCGATATTGTACCTTGCCGCATTAGCAGGAATTGATCCAAGCTTGTATGAAGCGGCTCGAATGGATGGCGCTTCCAAATGGAGACAACTCTGGCATATCACTTTACCCGGTATTCGAGGCGTTATTATTCTGATGCTGATCCTCAAACTAAGCCATATTCTGGATGCAGGCTTTGACCAAATATTCATGTTTGCCAACACCTTTAACCAGGAAAAGATCGACATTATCGACACATGGGTATACCGTGAAGGGTTGGAGCGTCTCAAGATTGGCTTGGCTACTGCTGTAGGGTTGTTTAAAGCTGTCATCGGATTTGCTTTAGTTTTGGCTGCAAATAAGCTTGCCAAAAAATTCGATGGGCAAATTTGGTGAGGTGGTTTTTAAAATGATCCATGTGACAATCGGGGAAAAAGTCTGGCAAACCGTCGTTTATATTATTCTTATTTTTTTATCTCTGCTGTGCGTACTCCCTTTTCTGTATGTGGTTGCTGTCTCAGTAACGCCAGAATCGGAAGTGTTAAGAAGAGGGATTGTCATTATACCAGAATCCTTTACCTTTCTGGCCTATAAAGAAGTATTCATTTCTCATGGGATTTGGCAGGCGTATAAAATTACGTTGTTTCGAACGATTGTAGGCACTGCGTTAAATGTGTTTTTTACAGTAATCGCGGCATATCCGCTATCCAAAAAATATTTGCCGGGACGCAGTCCGTTTTTACTATTCATTGTGTTTACCATGATGTTCAGTGGGGGATTGATTCCGACTTATTTATTAATCCGCTCTCTGGGATTGCTGAACAGCCCGTGGGTACTGATTATTCCAAATCTTATTAGTGCATTTAATCTGGTGATTATTAAAGGGTTTTTCGAGCAATTGCCTGGTGAAATCGAGGAATCAGCGAGAGTAGATGGTGCAAGTGAGCTTCAGACGTTATGGCGGATCATTTTGCCCCTTTCTTTGCCTGTAATTTCTACAATCTCCTTATTTTACGCAGTCGGGCATTGGAACAGTTATTTCGATGCCATTGTTTATATCAATGACTCCAACTACATGCCACTTCAAGTTATTTTGCGCAACATCCTGCTTAACGTCGCAACTCAAAGCGCTGATTCGCTCGCCAATTCCGGAGCTGTCAGTACGTTCGCTGTGCAAATGGCTACAGTTGTTGTGACTACGGTCCCGATTTTGATCGTTTATCCATTTTTGCAAAAGCATTTCACCAAAGGTGTGCTCCTGGGATCAGTTAAAGGTTAAACCGTGTTCCAAACTATCTAACTTATTACGGGGAAACCGTGATAATATACAAGCAAAGGAGAGGTCAATATGCAGCATAAGAAGATTTCATTTGCTATTTTGTCGGCAATCTTTGGACTGGGAACGCTATTGTCAGGTTGTGGGGGAAATGAAGAAGTTACATCGACAGTTTCGGGTAATTCGCAAGGTCAGTCCAGCCAGTTTGCAACCAAAATGAAAATCTCAATGTTTAACCAAGGTACGTTCAATGCTGCTGCTCCGGTACCTCCACGTGATGAAGATGTTCAACGCCAAATCTTGGAAGAAGAGATGAATATCGACTTGGATATGATGATTCCTCAAGCAGGGCAAGCAACAACCAAACTGAATACGCTCATAGCAGGCGGCGATATTCCAGATTTGATCTTCTTAAAGAGCCGGGCTGATCTCGCACAATATTTTGATCAAGGTGTTCTAGCGGATTTGACACCGTATCTGGATCAATTCCCTGAATTGCAGAAACGGTTTGGCAACGACTCCTGGGAGGCGATGTCCTATCAAGGAAAAATGATCGGAGTTCCAGGTTATGATAATGTAAACGGTATCAGTAGAAGCTTCTTCATTCGGAATGATTGGCTGAAAAAGCTGAATATGGAGGTACCAACGACACCGGATGAGTTGTTCGAAGTTATGAAAGCCTTTACAGAAAAAGATCCGGATGGTAATGGCAAAAACGATACGTACGGATTCATCGGCGGTATGAACAAGGAAGGTAATCTGCAAACCTACGGCTTCGATAGCTTGATGTGGATGTTTGGTGTTAATCCTCCTTCGGCCATTGAAGTGAAAGATAATGAACCGGTATTTCTATTTATCGATCCCAAAATGAAAGAGGCGCTTGCTTACATTAATAAAATGATGACAGCCAAAGTGGTTGACCCAGACTGGGTGACGATGAATTCGCCTGATTTGTTGGATCAAAAGATGTTTAAGGGTAAAGTTGGCTTCATGATCAGAGATGCCCGTAGGCTGGAACCGGATTATCAGCAGAAAATGAAAGAAATTAGTGGCGAAGTGCCGGAATGGATCGTCATTCCTCCGATGAAAGGTCCGTACGGTGACCAAATTGTAGAAAGGAAATCGTTCCAAGGCAATTCATGGGCCATATCCGCGAAAGCAGATAAGGACAAAATCATTCGGATCTTGTCCATGCTGAATTATCTCTTTACGGATGAAGAAGCCTATCCGAATTTTGCATACGGAATCAAAGGGATTCATTGGGATATGGTAGACGGCAAGATCAAAAATAAAACCTCGGAATTATCGAAGGAAATGAAGGAAAAGTACCTATGGGTCGATCATTATAGAATGCCGCGCCGTGGTGATGATGCTGAGTACTTCAGCTTCCAGAATCCGAAGACAGCTGAAGCTTTCAAAAACAATCAGAAATATGTGGGGCCAACGTTGCCCGGAAATTTATTGACTCCAGACCCGAGCGATACCTTGGATGCTGACCGTTCACGTTTCATTAATGAAAGCTTAGTTAAATTCATGACGGGCAAAGATCCTCTTTCCAACTGGGACAATTTCCTCCACACGTTGGATACCAAGTTTGACATGGCAAAGTATAAGGATACAGCAATCAAGCAATTTAAAGAAGCCGGACTTATCAAGTAAAATATACGAAGAGAGTGGCTATACGTAGCCCCTCTCTTTATTATCCTATGCTATTCTTAGTTTAAAATGGAACTAAAAAGGAAGATGATCGATGCGAAGAAGAATCGGCTTACCTTTAAAATTATTTTTCATCGTGTTTGCATTTGTATTAAGCTGCATTATCTTGATAAGCCAATTATCGTATCGCTATGTACAAAAGGAAATAAGAACCAATGATATTTATTACACCAATCAAATACTAGACAAGGTAGACCAGTATTTCACCGTTAACTTTTCCGCCTTCCAAACGATCCTCTTCTCGGTCGAAACATCGGTGAAAGCCAATATTGATAATGCAGAAGTGATTAAAAAGCAATTAAGAGAGCTGTATGAACTCAACAGTAATTACGTCAGTAATATTTATTTGATCAAAAGCGATTTATCCATTCTGGGCGGAAGTACACCTACCCGAATATTCGATGAACCTTTATCTGAAAGAGAACCTTTGTTTGATGCAGCTGACAAGAACAGAAGAACTACCTTTGTTAGTGATCCTTACAAATCCAAGTATTCCGGCTGGACAGTTACAATGGTTCGATATCTGAACAGCGCTCCGTTTCCTATGGCCATTGCGGTTGATTTGGATCTAAATGCCATCGAAGAAACCTTGTTCAAGATTAATAAACAAGAACAAATGAATCTGGCTCTGATCAACGCGTCGGGTAAGATTATTGCTGGATTTTCTGATAATAAAAGACTACTAAATATTCAAGATCATACGTTTTCGATAGGGGAGACATCTGCAGAACATATTCTGGATACGACAGAAACAAGCCTTCAACTGCATACCAAGGATGGCATTCCGATCTCCCTTTTGAAAAAGCCAACGGAGAAATTTAACTGGACCCTAATCTCGATCAACGATGAATCACGTTTGAAAGCAGCTTTGTCCAGATTGGAAACCTATTATATCGAACTTCTGGGCGCAGGTCTTATCTTAAGTTTATTCATTTCTTTTTTTATTGCCAAATATATCAGAAATCCGCTCTATGCGCTCAAAACAAAAATGAAACGAGTGGAACAAGGTAACCTCACAACAACAATAACCATTAACCGAAACGATGAGTTTGGAGATCTTTCACGAGCTTTCGATCGTATGCTGCAGCAGATTGTAGAGCTGATTCGGCGAGCTGAACTTCATAACGAACTTGAGCGGAAGTTGGAGATCCAAGTGCTGCAGTCTCAAATTAACCCTCATTTTCTGTATAACACGCTTGGTTCGATCAGTAATGTCATACGTCTCGGACAAATAGAGAAAGTAGATGTCGTGATCGGGTCGCTCATTTCATTGTTGGAATACGGGATAAACGACGCCTCAGAGAAGGTTTCCCTGCGCCAGGAATTACGAAATGTAGCCGACTATATCGAGATCCAGAACATTCGGTATAACCGAAACTTCAACTTGATTGAACATATCGAATCAGGATTAATGGATTTTCCGGTTTTTCGAATGCTGCTGCAACCTCTTGTGGAGAATAGTATCTTCCATGGTTATAACGGAGGGGGAATTGAGGGCCCTATTACGATTCATGCGTACAGAGAGGACAGTATCGTTATCATAGAAGTTGTTGATCAAGGCGAGGGAATACCAGCTGATAAAATAAAGTCTATTTTAAAATCAGAGCCGAGTGAAATGGAAGTAAAAAGGAAAAGAATCGGGCTAAATAATATTCATGGTCGAATAAGACTTCACTACGGAGATCAATTCGGGCTCCACATCATCAGCATCCCTAAGGAAATAACCCGTGTGCGCGCCTTATTCCCGGCAGAATTGCAAAAAGGAGATGCATAGTGGTGAGAGAATATACCTGCTTCATTGTTGACGATGAAGACCTGATCATCCAAAGACTGGATTTATTTTTTAATGAGCTCTCTCATAGGGATAAGCGATTTGTTCTAGTGGGAAAAGCGAATAATGGGCTGAATGGGATCGAAGAGATTTTAAAACTTAAACCGGATATCGTCATATCCGATATCGTCATGCCGCGAATGGATGGAATCTCCATGATTGAGCAGCTCAAGGCGGATCTCCCCCATACCCAATACATACTTCTGACCGCCTACTCATCCTTTGAATACGCCCAGCGAGCTATTCATGCCAACGTATTAGAGTACATCGTAAAGGTTCCGCTGAGGGAAGCGGATTTGGATCGGGCTTTGGATAAGGCAGCCGGAATTTTAAATGAGTTAGAGAAAAAAGAAGCGGAATTTCAATTGTTAAACATATCCGTGCTTGAAAATAAATATAGAGTGCGCAAGCAATTTTTTAACGAACTGATCAGAGGTGAAATTCCTTCTCATCGAGCATCTGATTTTGCCAATCGCATGCAGTTTCATTTCTTCCAAGCCAACTATTGCTGCTTCATCGTTGAGATGAATACGTATGAAAGTTTCCGGAACGAATATGCAGCCGCTGATCAAAACATTTTGAAATATGCGATTACCAATATTATCGAGGAAACCGTGATGAATGATGGTAGTGGCGTAGCTGCGGATCTGTCCGATCATCGTTTTATTGGTTTCCTATCCTGGGATAATAACCGCAGTGATATGGAAACGGAATATGCTTGCCAATCCTTGGGAGGGCAGATCGTCTCTTATTTGCATCAATATTTGAACCTAAGGGTATCCGTCGCTTTTGGAAGTCCACACCGAGGCTGGGAATCAATCAAACAAGCGTACACAGAAGCTAAAAATGTGAGTGAGGATTTCTATTATCATACTGATAAAGTCGTAAAAACACCCATGCATCGGTTCCAATACCACAATGACAAAAAAGTAGAATTTCAGCAGAAACTGGCTGATTTTCTGATATGGGTGAACAGGAAGATTACCAAAGAAGAATTGGAGAATGCACTCGCCGCTCTGAATCAATTTGTTACAGACCACAAAATTCACAAGTCCATCATGGTACCAATGATTAGAGACTTGTACAGAGACATTACCGTGAAGTTTAAATCGGGGAACAAGCTGTACATGGAAGCAGCTGAATTCCCCATGGAATTTATGGCATTTCAGGAGCAACTCGCCTATATTGGCGACTTTACATTCGAATATATACACGCGGGCCAACTATTACATCGTGCAGAAATCATGAGTGCCATGCATTTTATAGAGAAAAACCTGAAACAGCGTTTAACGCTGGAGGCTATTGCCGAGGAAGTGAATTTAGCACCATCGTATTTTAGCAGCTTATTCAAAAAAACAATGAACGAAGGCGTGATTAGCTATATCAATCGTAAAAAAATCCACCTTGCTCTCGACCTGTTAAATGTACGGGATTATTCTTTATTGGAATTGTGCGAGGAAGTAGGCATCGTCAATGAAGGTTACTTTTGCAAACTATTTAAAGAATATACGGGGGATACACCTAAGCAATACCGGATAAAAATGACGCGGTACGAATCCAGATAAGGATGCAAAAAATATATCATTTTTTCGCGAAATTCTGTAAATAAAAATGGCCTAAAACCATTACCATGATAGAAGCATCTAATCATGGAGGTTATCCAAATGGAGCTTATAAAAGCAGATGTAACCGTCGTAGGCGGAGGTATTGCCGGGATATGTGCAGCCCTTGCCGCCGCACGCCAAGGACTGCAGGTTTCACTTATTAATGATCGGCCGGTACTTGGGGGAAATGCGAGCAGCGAGGTCAGGGTTCATATCAACGGGTCGGCATATCTCGGAAACAGTCCATCCTATTATGCTCGCGAGGGCGGGTTGATAGAAGAACTCAAGCTGAAGATCTTTCATTATAATCCGTTATACAATAAGAAGCTTATGCTTTCGCTTTCGGATACGGTCTTGCTCGACATGGTTTATGATGAACCCAACATTTCTCTATTCCTGAATACATGCGTGCATGAAACGGGCATGGAGAACGGCAGGATTCAATGGGTGGAGGGCCTTCAATTGGCATCCGAAAGAAAATTTCGTTTTGAAAGCTTCACCTACATCGATTGCTCCGGTGACGGAATTGTGGGATATCAAGCAGGCGCTCACTTCCGATGGGGGAGAGAGGCAAAGCATGAATATCAGGAGGTGTTGGCTCCTGAAGTGGCAGATCATTACACCATGGGCGATACAATTCTGTTTCAAGCCCGTGACGTAGACTATTCCGTTCCTTACAAAAGGCCTGGCTTTGCGTATGATATTACCAAGTTGCACTTTTTCGATAGTATCCGAAAAGGATTAAACCATCGGTCTTTTCCAAGGAAAATCAACGGGCTTGGCGGATTGTGGTGGCTGGAATACGGCGGACATATGGATATTATCAAAAATAATGAAGACATCGCGTTGGAACTGCGGAAATTGGTGTACGGGATATGGGATTATATCAAAAATAGCGGCGAGTTTGACGATGTAGACAATCTTATCTTGGATTATGTATGCCCGATTCCGGGAAAGCGGGAGTCGAGGCGGTTCATAGGGGAGCACATGCTGTCTCAGAACGATCTCACAGCAAAGCCTCATTTCGAAGATGCTGTATCTGTCGGTGGCTGGTATATGGATCTGCATGCGAATAAAGGCATCTACGACGAGGGGCCGGCTACCGCGTGGAATTTCGTGCCGGGATTATATAATATCCCTTTCCGCAGCTTATTTTCACGAAATATTCCTAATCTCATGTTCGCTGGCCGCAATATAAGCGCCACCCATGTGGCTTTCGGGTCTACAAGGGTTATGGCAACCTGTGGTTGTATGGGGCAGGCGGTAGGGACAGCAGCTGCATTATGCGCAAAATACGAGACAGACCCTGCGGCCATAGTCAAATCCCATATGGGTGAGCTTCAAGCGCAGTTGCTTCGAGATGGGCAAACGATTGTAGGGCTTCAAGAGCGGTTGGATCCATATTTCGCTGACGGATTAACGATACGTGGCTCGTCTCAGCGAAGCTATGATAATCTTCAACCAACCGAAGAGATTTCCCTTGACCAAGCGTTATGTTTGGTCTTGCCGATTCAGACATCCGTGGCTGAAAGCGTACAGATCAAAATTAAAAATAAATCCAAGCAATCGGAAACGTTGCAAGTGAAGCTGTGTGGCGGGGATCGGAAGGAAAACTATATTCCGACCAGCGAACTGAAAGACTACCGCTTGCTTATCTCAGCGGGTCACGATGACTGGATTACATTGGACCTCAGCTGCAAGAAGCCGGCTGACGACAAAATCTACATCGTATTGGAAGGTACGGCGAGCCTTGCTGTCCACACCAATGACGAGAAAATGACAGGAGCGGTCAGCTTTTATTATAGACCGGAGGAGCCGTCCAGGCTGAAGCGATTCAATAAGAGCATTTGCTTCAAGGATCTGATACCATCCCAGGATATGTATAATCCCACGAATGTCGTCAACGGCTTCTCCAGACCCTATGGTCTGCCGAACGGTTGGATTTCTGAACGTACGGAAGGACAGGAATGGTTAGAATTTGGTTTTGCAAGCCCCAAAAATCTGGATGAACTCCATCTTGTTTTTAATTCGCAGCTGAACTTGGAGCATTTCGACGATCCGATCGAGCCACTTATCCAAGACTATGATGTGACCTTAACCATGGAAGACGGAACCGAGAGTAAAATTAATATCCGTGGGAATTATCTTTCGTTGAATAAACATCAGGTGCATGCAAAAGGTGTAACCCGAATCCGGTTTGATTTTTATGCAACCTATGGTTCGCCTTATTTTGAAGTGTTTGCTGTAAAATTATATGCTCCTAAAAATGCTAAGTGAGGTCAGGTGAAGTCGCGATGAAGGAATTCTTTCCTCGAAGAGGGCTGCCTAATGTCATTCAAAAGTTGGAAAATGGAAAAACCGTGACCATCGTTTATTTTGGCGGCAGTAATACGCGTTCTGAAGGATATAGGGTCATGACGGCGGATCGGCTAAGAGGGCAATATCCCAATGCCGATATCCGCACTGTGAATGCAGGCATTGATGGGACAGGATCGGACCTCGGCTGCGCCCGAGTGGAGACCGATGTACTGCGTCATCAGCCTGATCTCGTGTTTGTTGAATTTGTTGGAAACGATGGCGGAGTTCCCGAATCCAAGGCGCGGATCGAAGGCATTGTCCGACAGATCCGCAAGCGCAGCCGGTTTACCGATATCCTGTTCGTATATACGGTTAAGGAGCGGGATGTGGCCTTATTTCAATCCGGCGAATACCAGAAGGGCGCTCTTATGCAAGAGGAAGTCGCCGACTATTACGGCATTCCTTCGATTCATCTGGGCGTAGCGGTCAGTCAATTGGTTTCGGATGGAAAGCTCATTTTCACCTCAAGGGCAGACGTGTCCATTCCCGGAGCTGTTATTTTTACGCATGATTCGATCCATCCCACTATTCCCGAAGGGCACCAGATCTACACGGATACAATCACCCGGTCGTTTGAGAAAATGAGCGAACTTCGAGATCTTGTGGGAAAAGTCGAACATCACTTGCCAGAGGACCCTTTGGTCACGGCCAATCCTTGGGAGTATGCGACCATGCTGCCGCTGGATCGTCTTACTGTTTTTTCGTCAGGTTGGTCTTACATGATACCCGATGATTTTGCTATAGCGCGCCAATACGATTGGTTGTTCCCCGGTCTATGGCGAGCAGTTGATCCCGGAGAGGCGATCACTGTGGAGTTCGAGGGAACCCACATCGGGTTATTCGATATCGGGGGGCCGGATTCAGGCAGACTGAAGGTATCGGTGGATGGAGGGGAATCCTTTCTTATCGATCGATTTACATCCTATAACGATCATAATCGAAATCAGTATGTTTTCTTGCCGGAGCTACCCAATGGGAAACATACCGTTCGCTTCGAAATCGATCACGAGAAGACAGACAAAGCGGCTGTTTTTGAGGCGGTCAGCAATGAACGAAGTATGGAGCATGTTCGACTGCATCCAGCTTGGTATGATCAAACGGTCATTCAGCTTGGTAAGTTGTTATTGGTACAACCGCCATTATAAATTGATGTGTTGTGCCCTCTTGAGAGGCCTATATCCTATCTGACTGCAATGGAGCAATCAATGAGGATTTAGGTTTCTTTTTACTTAAAATCTTATAAGAAACGCTTAAAATGAAAGAAAATTCACGGTGATATGACATGCTATGATACAAACGACGAAGCGAGATTAGCTAGAAGAATAAGGCTGGGGCTAATTGCTTCTTTACGCTCATTCAAGCAAAGGGCAATATCATTTTTGGGAGCGTTATCATTAAAAGGAGAGGCTGTGAATTGTATGGTCAAAAGGAAGCTGTTTTTCTTCATCGTTTTCATGTTGACGATCGTAATTCCTTTCAGCCTGATCGGAATAAGGGCCGCTTATGCGGAGACCTTACCTTATCAGACGATTATTATCGATGACGGGAGCATCAGGATTAATGATGTTGTGACACCTGATGAGGGTAACGAGAACAACGGATATTCGGCTCCGAATTGGACCACGAGCACAGGGGTGAAGGGGTATGATCATTCGAGCTCCAAATATACGAGTACAGTGGGCAGAACGATAACATGGAATCCACGCTTGGAAGCAGGAACGGCGAAAATTTCATTCTACAAGCTGGATTGGGCGGATAAGGCAGATAGTAATGTAAAAATCGAAATTGTTCATAATGGAACGACGGATGTAGTCTTTATGGATCTAAGACCTTCATCTGGTGATCCAGCGGGATGGGTTGATTTGGGAGAGTACTATTTTTCCGGAGTTGGTGAAGAATTCGTTCGATTGACTCGGTCTACCAGTACGACGAACACGATCCTTACGCGTGCTGATGCGGTCAAGTTCGAAGGGAATATAAGACAGAAAGAGCCACATCAGACGATCATCATTGATGATGGAAGCCTCACAATTGATAATGTCGTCACGGTTGATTCCGGCAACGCTAATAACGGATTTTCCGCTCCTTATTGGAGCACAAGTGCGGGAGTGAAGGGTTACAATAATTCCAGCTCCAAATATACAGACGCCGTAAATAGAAGCATCACATGGAATCCACGCCTGGAAGCAGGGACGGCGAGAATATCGTTCTATAAGCTGGATTGGGCGGATAAAGCAGATAGTAATGTGAAGATTGAGATTGTTCATAACGGGATTACGGATGTGAAGTTTATGGACCTTAGACCTTCGTCAGGTCCATCGGTCGGATGGGTTGACTTGGGGGAGTATGAGTTCAGTGGTGATGATAGCGAATTTGTCAGGCTGACTCGAACGCAACCTACGACGGGTACAATTATTACTCGGGCCGATGCAGTCAAGTTCGAAGGAAATATCCGGCAGCAGGCACCGCCGTTGCCCCCGCTGCGGAGCCGCACATTATCCAATCTCAGTTACACGGAAAAAGGCAGCATCGAAAATGATAACTATAAGGCAACCTTCTATGAAGCAGCATGGGATGGGGGAAAATCCATCGTTCGTGACATGTTCTACAAGAACACGGACACCGGAAACTGGATGCCGATAAATACTGTGGCGGAAAGACTTGAGGAGCAATGGGTTTTATTGGATGGGAATGCGGGGAGCCGAACCAATTACTACGATACGATGAACAAACGCTGGATTACATTTGACGGGATCACTTTTCCCGACAGCCACACGGCGGTATTAACGGATTCCTCGAATGAGAGTGATTACGATTTTGAAGTGAACTGGTCCATGGCAGGCGATAAACCAGATGTTTCCTTTGCTTTTACGCCTCGCTGCGACGGCAACTATGTGATTGGATATCAGTCATTCACAACAGAGGCAGTCTCCGGCATCAATGAAGTGTTAAATGGATTCAGGTCGCATGCCAAGATGGTAGGTACCGTAGAATCAACAAGCCTGAGGGAACTGAGCGCTCCGATGAGTCTGGTTGAGAAGAATGATGGTTCAGGGAATCCTTTGACGTATGGGTTATTTGTATCTTCACAAGAGCTTCCGGTTGAATTCGAACCGACGGGAGGCGTTACGAAACAACGGCTTGGCATGAGCCTTGTCAACAACGAAGGCAGCGTGCAGGCAATCCTGTATGCGCCTCAATTAGGGACTTATTCGCAAATGACCGCAGAAAGCACGTATCAATTTCATATGGGGCTAATCGCACAAAAAAGCAATCTGTATGAGTCCTACGCGGATATTCTTCGCAATGAATACGATTATTCGGCATACCGGGAAAATGTGTCCGATCAGTCGCTTACTGACGCGATGTTCAACATGATCGATTTGCTTAAGGTTGAGCCGCAAGGGGACGACTCCGTTAATTATGTCCCATCACCCAGCGGGTGGTGGAGCCGTGCCAAGGGCTTTATTGATATCGAAAACGAGGATAGCGTTCGAACAAGCTCAAATGCGGTTCTTTTGGGGGCTTACTATTTGACCGGCGATGACCAGCTATATGATACGAGAGCATTGCCGTCCGTCCAGTATGGCGTATCGCGAAATGGTATCGGTTGGTCGCCAACGCAGAAAAAAGTATATGGCGTGCCTTCATTATGGAAAATGGCTACTCTTCCGTTCGATGTTTCAAGCGTAGCCGCGGTCAATCAGATGATGGGCACTTCGGCAGGAATTGGGGCGCTGGCACAGGAAGAGTACCTCGTGCGTGATCCTGACCAGAAAGACCGGGGTCCTGTCATTCAGCCCTTGATGATGTATCGCATGACAGGAGATGCGCAGTATTTACAGGCTGCGAAGGATGCAGCCGACAGCTATATCACGCAGCATATCGATACGCCAGAATCCGTCGATGTGAGTAAAAATGAGTTCATTTATTATTATAGCAAGCTGTGGATGGAAATCTTGGAGCTTTACGAAGAAACTCAGGATCCCAAATATTTGAATGCTGCCTATAAGGAAGCCAAACGGTATGCAACCATGTTCGTTGCTCGTCCAGTTCCTGAAGGAAACGTTACGATTCCGCAGCCTGAGACATACAATTACGCGGAGTCGTTCCATTGGCCGGAAAGCGGTAAATTTCAATATCCTCGGATCAAGCTCCCGGAAGATGTACCCGGAGGCGTACCAGCGGATCGTTGGCTTGTTTCACCGAGCGGATTGACGTTTGAAGCAGGAAGTACAACCGGTTATTATCGGATGAATGCTCAGGAAGCTCCATTCATGCTGAGATTGTCGCTTTATACTGGGGATAAACTGCTGCAGGATATTGCTCATAATGCGGTTATTGGTCGATATTCCAGCTATCCAGGTTATTACTATAAGGGCTTTGCTGTTAGCCAACTTGAACCGGATTTCCCTCTGGAAGGCCCAAGCGGGGCTACATCCATCTACTATCACCATATACCGGGGCAACTCGGGCAAACGATGGATTATTTGATCAGTGAACAATCGTTGAGATCGAACGGGAGTATTACATTTCCTTCTGTATTTGAAACGAATTTTTTATGGTTCAAATATCATCTTTATGGGAATAAACCAGGTCAATTTTATGGGAATTCGGACGTTTGGCTCTGGATGCCCAAGGGGATTATTCAGACCAACCATCCTCAATTGAACTGGATAACAGCTGAGAGCGGGGATAAATTCTACATCGGGCTAAGCAACGCATCGTCAGAAGAAGTGCAGACTCCGATTGAACTGAATGAACAAATCATTGGGTTCAACCCGGCACAGGATTATACCGTAACGATCATCCGCGATAATGGCACCCCAGAACAAGCGGTAATGAGTGACGGAATCATTCAAGCCACGGTTTCAAGCAAGGGAATAACCGCCATCATTGTAGAAGGACTCAACATTGATGTGCCGCTGCACCAGGTCAGAACTGCGGACACATCGGATGCAAGCTATTTCTTCGATATCCACAGTCCAATCGATGCGGTTAAAGGCATGCTGATCGTCAAGCCCGACGAAACGGCCTACGATGCTTATGTGCAGGCCAAAACGACGAAACCAGCGACAATCCATTATTCCCTGGATGGTGGGGCTACGTATACAACCATCCCAGATACGATCTATCCGATGGAATGGTCGATACGGGTAAACGATTTATCCCAAACTTTCACTTATTACGTGGAATCGGAGGGGAAGCAGACCCGCAAGCGGACACTCTATCTGCCTGATCAGGTAACGGAAACGCCAGTCCAACCCGATGGGCAGGATGGTTCATCTATCATTGTGGATAATACGGAGGCGGAAACAGAAGGTGTCTGGATAAGGGATACGACGGCGAACGACTATTACTATGATAATTATGTATATGCGAAGTCGACGGCTGGCACAGCGACAAGCAAAATGAGATGGCGGCCTGAGCTGCCGGAAAGTGTCACTTACAGTGTGTATTACAAGCTTCCGCAAATAACCGCTGCGAGTGAAAATTGGGCAACAAATGCCTCATTTACCGTTTATTATAGCGGGGGCTCCGAGACGGTTACTGTTGATGAGACAACGGCGAATGGAACTTGGGTGCACCTGGGGGATTATCCTTTTGCTGCAGGCGATAGCGGGTACGTGGAACTAACCAACAAGACCAACAAGTCCAGGGTCATTGCCGATGCGATTATGTGGGTGGACCCGAACAGGATACCGCAATTGGAGTCTGCCGTGATCCTGTCCGATCGAAACGAGCTGCAGATGACTCAAACCGCACAACTGAGCGTAACCGGCTATTTGGATAACGGTTTGATCGGTGATCTAACCCAGGCCAATGTGCAGTATTTCGTAGATCGAACGGATCTGGCTGAAGTGGACAGCAGCGGGGTGTTGACTCTTCTACATCTCGATGGGGAAACAGATCACATTGAGGTATGGGCTACTGTCACGATTGACGGAGTGACCTTAACAACCCCGCCTTTGAACATAACGATTAAGGACCTAACGGTTATCGTGGACAGTACAAATACAACCGGGTTATACACAACAGAAGGGTCTTGGAGCCAAAGCAATTTAGCCGGATACAAAATTGGGGTTAAGTCCCGTTACACTACAGTTCAAGGATCATCAGCATCGTGGAAAGGTCAGTTTCCAGAGGGGAAATATACGGTCTCGATCTACAAGCTCGTCCATACGACGGCGAACGATAATCATGTCAAAGTGGAAGTGAAGCATAAGACGGGTACCGAGGTCACCTATATCGATGCAACGGTCGGCTCATCGGGTTGGGTTGATCTAGGGACGTTTGACTTTACGGGAGACGGCAGCGAGTATGTTCGTTTAACCAGGGAGACTCCAACAACAGTAGATCCGCCAACGCTTCCTGCAGATATGATCTATACGAGGGTTGACGCAGTGAAGTTCGAACGGCATTCCGTTGCTCCTGAGGTGCCTGCAGATGAGGCGCCAGGTACACCGACACTTTCTGAATAGTGCCAGACAATAATATTAATAAAGACAAGAGCCACGCATACTGTGGCTCTTTCGTTTGGACCAGAGAAAACTCTCGTCATGTATGGTTATTGAATTCCGGAAGGGGGTGCCAGAAGTAATTGAAACCGATCTTGTTTAGCACAGCAGAAACTGCAATGCCCAGAGGGGAACAGAATAGGATTAATTTCTGTTTTTCCTTAATATCCAGTATCCTAAAACGTTAGGGATTACAAAGCCCAACAAAACATTCAACAACATGTCGCTAAGGTGAATAATTCCACTTGGTACACAACAACATATTGACAATTTACAATATGACTATATAATAAGCTACATGGAACAAATTGAAGTCTTCAAAGCATTGTCTAACGAAGCACGTCTTCAGATATTAGATTGGCTGAAAGATCCTAAAGCTAATTTTTCTCCCCAAGAAGGGATTGATTTAGTTGATGTGGGGGTTTGCGTAAGTCAAATAACAAAAAAATTAAAGATGAATCAATCTACAGCCTCTCAATATCTGTCGATGTTGCAGCGAGCCGGTTTAATTAGTGCCACTCGTTTAGGAAAGTGGACGTATTACAAAAGAAATGAAGATGCTATTGATCAAATTGGTTTATTCTTAAAAAAGAATACCTAAAAGAAAACTGAATTCTGAGGAATTCAGTATTTCTTCGGAGTACATTTTGACAATTTGCAAAGTGTACATTTTTTTAAATTAACATATTGATGTTTTGCAATATTTAAATGTATATACATTTTGAAAGGGGGTGAAATACTTAGAAGAGCTAAAATCAATTGGTATAAATCATGTAATTTTTGTTCTTAAAAACAATACTAAAGATTAGAGAGGAAAGATAAAAAATGATGAAAGCATGGCAAAAACAAGGTGTTGGTCTCGAAAATTTAAAATTGGTTGACTTAGAAATTCCGACGCCAGGCCCCAAACAAATTTTAGTTAAAGTGAAAGCAGTCTCGCTAAATTTCCGTGATAAATCAATCATGGACGGTGATTACTTACCTGACTTGATGAGTAAGCCATTTGTACCCGTGTCTGATGCTGCTGGGGTTGTGGTAAGCGTAGGAACTGACGTAACTCGATTTAAAGACGGCGACAGAGTTGTATCTCATCTATATACCAAATGGATTGATGGTGCACCAAGTCAAGACTATGCTCCCACTGCTATTGGCGGACCAAACAACGGTGGACTTGCTGAATATATGCTTTTGGATGAGGATGCAGCGGTAATGTCCCCATCAAATATGACGGACGAAGAAGCTTCTACACTTCCTATTGCAGCCCTGACAGTTTGGTTTTCTTTAGTGGAGTATGGAAAGATTAAAGCGGGCGACACGGTTCTAGTTCAGGGGACCGGTGGTGTATCTATTTTCGCGATCCAAATGGCTTCCGCACTAGGAGCTAAAGTCATTGTTACAACAAGCAGTGATGAGAAAGGCGAACGTGTACGTAAACTTGGAGCTAAAAAAATTATTAACTATGTGAAAACACCGGATTGGGAGAAAGAAGTGTTAAAACTTACGAACGGTGAAGGTGCACAACATATTATTGAAGTTGTTGGCGGGAGCAGCATTAATCGCTCTATTGATGCGGTAGCTCAGCAAGGTCATATTTATATTGTAGGATTCCTTGAGAGCATGACAGCAGAAGTGAATTTGTTCTCTTTGTTAGCGAAACAAGCTCGCGTACAGGGAATCTATGTAGGACATCGTAAATCTTTTGATGACATGAATAAGGCATTTAATGAATTAAATACTAATCCAGTGATCGACACGGTTTATTCCTTTAATGAAGCCATTAAAGCTTATGAGCACTTGGGACGTGGAGCTTTCGGTAAGATTGTAATTAAAGTCTCTGAATAACGCTGTATTTCGTTCTGTTAAACCTTACAAGTAATTTTGACTAATTTAACATGAAAAAAGCAAGGAGACAGCCGACCAACATGATCGGCTGTCTTTGTTCAACTAACGGGCACGTCATTTAGCACTGCTCTACACATTCTTCATAATAGAAAGCATGATTGCTGGGTATGTTAAACCTAAATGAACCAAAGATTGTATTAAACCTTACTACCGGTGAGGATCCAATGGTAGATTTGTGGAGTAGAGTCAGCTTACCTTGAATAACTGCAAGTAATGCACAATTTACATAAATGAGGTGACTGTATGAGGAAAAAAGGGAAACAGATGTTAGCTTCGATTTTACTAATAATCATGCTCATCGGTTGCCAGAACTCGAAACCTAAAGAACAGGACTTGATGCGTATAAACTCCACGAATGGTGAAAATGCGAAGAAAGTCATCTTCCTGTTGGTGGACTCTTTGATGTATCAGGCGATCGACCAAGGAATTAGTAAGCAGGAGCTTCCCGCATTAAAATTCCTGATCGAACACGGGCAATATTATAAAAATTTGGTCAGTTCTTTTCCCACAATGTCCGTCACGATCGACAGCTCGTTGCTTACAGGTGCGTATTCGGACAATCACCGTATCCCTGGTCTAACTTGGTATTCTGCGGACAATAAGAAAATGATCAATTACGGAACCGGACCCATGGAAGTGCTAAAACTCGGAGTTAGTCCGGTTATGACTGATGCATTATTCCATTTGAATGAAAGTCATTTGAACAGGGAATTGCCCACGATTTATGAGGACTTGGCACGGCAAGGTTTAAAGTCTGGTTCGATTAACGGCCTGGTTTACAGAGGGGCGTCCACTCATAAGTTGTCAATACCTGATTGGATGCAAGCTGCTACTTCCTTACCAAAAGAAATCAATGTTAAAGGTCCGGACTTCCTGTCTCTGGGTGCATTGTCTAATCCGTTTCAAGGTATTAAAAACATGCCGGATGGCCTAACAAATCGGATGGGTATCAATAATGATTTTGCTATTGAAGCTGTAAAATATTTGGTTCAATCCAATAAACTGCCGGATTTTTTGTTTGTCTATTTGCCGGATTTAGACCGGGAGTTGCATAAAGACGGCCCTATGGGCCTTCATGGAGTCAAAGAGTTGGATCAACAACTTCAATCTGTTTTGGACTCATTCGGTTCTCCGGAAAAAGCCTTGCATCATGCCAGCTTTATCATTGCAGGCGACAGCGGAATGACCCGTATTCTGCCTGCAGAACAGAATCCGGTCATTGATCTGCCCTCCTTGCTTGGAGATGCCAAAGTTTTACGTCCTGGTGAAGCTGTATCGAAGGAGACTGAGATCATTCTTGCCGTCAATGAAACGATGGCCTATGTATATTCATTGAAAGTGGATCGTTCCCTGAGAGATACGGCAAACCTTTTAATGAAAGATCCACGCATCGATTTTATCTCCTGGAAAGAAAAGGAATGGAATTATGCCATTCAAGCAGCAACAGCCAAACAGATCAAATTTAAAGCAGGAGGCAACCTGACTGATCCATACAACCAATCATGGACGGTCGAACAGGATGAAGAGGTGTTGGATTTAAGCTTAAATATGGCTAAACACTCATTGAGTTACGATCAGTATCCGGATGTTTTGAAACGATTGTCAAGTGCGCTCCGTTCACATCAAGGCGATTTTTTGGTTGTTACGGCAAAACCAGGATATGAATTTACTGGTGGTAGCTCACCAACGCACAAGGGAGGAGGCGGTCACGGTTCGATTCGTAAAATGGAATCCCTTGTCCCCTTGATAATCAGTGGTACAGATCAAAAGCCTAAATATTTACGTATTGTTGATTTAAAAGCTTATCTGCTAAACCTTTTGCAAAAATAGGCTCTTGTTACGTGGGAGGTCATCGCTTCTTGAAATTTAAACTAGGACGTTGCTTATTGAATGAACGATTGATGGAATACGGAAAGTCAGCAGAATGGCTGGCAAAAGACTTACTTATTAAACCGGAACGAATTCTAGACTTTATTGAAAACAAAAGAGTGATGCCACTCAAAATTGCCATATCAATCGCCGATTCCATCGGTTGTGATGTTCGTACCTTGTATGAATTAATTCCGACCGTTGATGAAGTAAAGGGTGGTGATTAAGGAAATACGTTATCTCTTATTTAAATGTCGAGGGACAAGAATATTCCCATTGGAGTCGCTATTTTAGCGGCTTTTTTATGTTAGCTGTATAAGTTCGTATCCCGAGCGAAGGACAAGAACATGGTCCGATTACGAACAGCGTATAACTAATCCGTTCTTCTCCCCAAAAATTCATTGAGCTAACGAGAGATATAGTTCATATAGGGTATGGGGGTATAAAAATATGTTGACTAAAATAGGGTAGGGGGGTATAGTGTTGTACAAGAGCTCGATGAGACCTGAAAAACTGGCCTCGAGAGTATAGCCCATCGTTTAGGTCAAACTAAACCAAAAATCACCCACAAGAAGGGACGAAATAAGATGAAAAACATTGTATTGAACGTACAAGGTATGAGCTGCCAACATTGTGTAAACTCCATCGAAGGTGCTCTGAAAGAAATCGGAGTGAGTGGCAAGGTGAACCTCAGTGATGATTCGGTTGAAGCAACGTATGATGAAAATCAAGTCTCCTTGGAGCAAATTAAAGAAGTTATTGAAGAACAAGGCTACGAAGTAGCGTAAGTAATGGACGATGAGGGGAGTGAGTTATTGTGGCAACAGCAGCGGCTCAGACGAAACAGTCGAGTATACAAATTACAGGTATGACCTGTGCAGCTTGTGCAAACAAAATCGAAAAAGGCCTCGGCAAAATGGACGGGGTCACATCAGCGAATGTTAACTTCGCTTTGGAAAAAGCAAGTGTAACGTATGATCCCACGAAAGTGGAAATGAAAGAACTTGAGGAAAAAATCAAAAAACTTGGATATGGTTCCGTTTCAGAGGTTGCGCAATTCAATCTTGAAGGCATGACCTGTGCAGCGTGTGCGAACAAAATTGAAAAAGGCCTGAACAAGCTGCCCGGCGTGACTAACGCTTCAGTAAACTTCGCCATGGAAACTGCCCGAGTTGAATTTTCCCCTGGTGAAGTTTCCATCGAAGACATGAAAAACAAGGTGAAAAAACTCGGTTATACGGCGATCGCCAAGCAAGACGGTACCAGTAATGGTGCAAGTGACCACCGTGCTAAAGAACTGAGTAATCAAAAACGGAAATTACTGATTTCGGCGATTCTTTCCTTGCCGCTGTTGTGGACTATGGTAGGTCACTTCTCGTTCACTACATGGATCTATGTACCGGAATTGTTTATGAATCCGTGGTTCCAACTAATCCTGGCTACACCAGTACAATTTTATATTGGTAGACAGTTCTATGTGGGTGCGTATAAGGCTCTCCGGAACGGGAGTGCCAACATGGATGTGTTGGTATCACTTGGTACCTCTGCAGCGTACTTCTATAGTTTATATTTGACCATTCAATGGTCAAGTATGGCTGACGGCATGCATCACGGTCCATCCCTGTATTATGAAACGAGTGCAGTCCTTATTACCCTGGTTCTTATGGGTAAATTGTTTGAATCACTTGCGAAAGGTCGAACATCTGAGGCTATTAAATCACTGATGAGTCTGCAGGCGAAGACGGCATTAGTGGTCCGGGATGGCAAAGAGCTTACCATTCCAGTGGATGAAGTCATTGTAGGAGATGTTGTCCTTATTCGCCCAGGAGATAAAGTACCTGTAGACGGAGAGGTGCTGGAAGGGATGTCATCCGTAGATGAATCCATGCTTACGGGTGAAAGCCTTCCAGTAGAGAAAAAAGCCGGAGATGCTGTGATTGGAGCTACGATTAATAAAAATGGTATTCTTCGGGTCAAAGCAACCAAAGTAGGTAAAGAAACTGCTCTTGCACAAATTATTAAGGTTGTTGAAGAAGCTCAAGGATCAAAAGCACCAATTCAACGGGTAGCCGATGTGATCTCGGGTATATTCGTCCCGATCGTTGTAGGTATTGCAATAGTTGCTTTCTTGATTTGGTACTTCTGGGTTACACCAGGCGATTTTGCAGGTTCGTTGGAAAAAGCAATTGCGATTCTTGTTATCGCTTGTCCTTGTGCACTTGGACTTGCAACACCAACATCCATTATGGCGGGGTCTGGTCGTTCGGCTGAGCTGGGAGTGTTGTTCAAAGGCGGGGAACATCTGGAGCAGACACATAAAATTGATGCGATCATTCTGGATAAAACCGGTACTGTTACAAAAGGTAAACCTGAATTGACTGATGTCGTCGCTCTTGGCAATGAAAATGAATTCCTGAAACTTGTTGGTGCTGCGGAGAAAAATTCTGAGCATCCACTTGCGGAAGCCATCGTTGTTGGCATCCAAGAACGAAATATCGAACTACCAGGAACTCAATCCTTTGAAGCAATTCCGGGCTTCGGAATCCAAGCAACGGTTGAAGGTAAACAACTGCTCGTGGGTACACGTCGACTGATGGAAAAGGTTAACATCGATGCAAAAGCCGCTTATCATTCGATGTCACGTTTGGAAGAAGTGGGCAAAACCGCGATGTTGGTTGCCATTGATGGCCAGTATGCAGGTATGGTCGCTGTAGCGGACACGATTAAAGAAACTTCGAAAGCTGCAGTGAGCCGTCTGAAAGAAATGGGCATTCAGGTCATTATGATTACAGGAGACAATGAGCGTACGGCGAAAGCCAT
The DNA here is from genome assembly GCF_058313655.1 of Paenibacillus sp. Negev47. Taxonomy (NCBI): domain Bacteria; kingdom Bacillati; phylum Bacillota; class Bacilli; order Caryophanales; family Paenibacillaceae; genus Paenibacillus; species Paenibacillus sp. Negev47. The sequence continues at coordinate 3,375,902 of NZ_CM177754.1, read as the reverse complement.
CGCTGCTCAAGTAGGTATTGACCATGTTCGTGCAGAGGTCTTGCCTGAAGGAAAAGCGGAAGAAGTGAAAAAACTACAATCTCAAGGTAAAAAAGTGGCCATGGTTGGCGATGGTATCAACGATGCACCGGCTTTGGCAACTGCAGATATTGGTATGGCGATTGGTACGGGGACAGATGTGGCGATGGAAGCCGCTGATGTAACACTCATGCGCGGCGATCTATCCAGTATTCCTGATGCAATCTATATGAGTCGTAAAACCATGAACAACATTAAGCAAAACTTGTTCTGGGCGCTTGGTTACAACACCTTAGGCATTCCTATTGCTGCTATCGGTCTGTTAGCCCCATGGGTTGCAGGCGCAGCGATGGCCTTGAGTTCGGTATCCGTCGTTCTCAACGCCCTTCGATTGCAACGCGTAAAAGTACGTCACTAATCAAGGTACTAGAATAGGAGCGAAAATAATGATGATGAGGAGTAAAAAAATCATGCTAATGTTAACCGGTGTTTTAGCTTTCGGTGTGTTGTCTGCTTGCGGAACCCCTAAAGAAAGTGCACATACAGATGGACATGGTGGTATGAATCATACTGAAATGAATTCTGAAAATGAAAGTGCGAGTCATGATCATGCAGGGCCTCATGCTGATTCAACAGCAAGTACCCTTAAAGCCTCGTTCTCCTTTGCATCAGATGTGAAGGCCAACGAAAATTCGCATCTGACAATCCAAATCACGGACGCCGATGAAAATCCGGTTAATGAATTTGAAATGGGTCACGAAAAACTAATGCACCTTATCGTGGTGAGTAAAGATCTTTCTTATTTTAATCACATTCATCCTGATTATAAAGGCAATGGAAAGTTTGCGATTGAAACTTCATTTCCAGCCGGTGGAGAATACAAAATCCTTGCCGACTTTGTTCCAAAAGGTGGAGCGAGTACTACACCCAGTGAATGGGTGAACGTTGGGGGTCCAGAAAAAGCCCAAGAGCCTGTTCAAGCGGATTCCAACCTTGTAAAAGAAGTGGATGGTAAAAAAATCGAGCTTTCATTGAGTACCAAAAAGGCCAACGAAGATGTGAATTTGACCTTTAATATCATGGATGCGAAAACGAACGAAGCGATCAATAACCTGGAACAATACCTCGGTGCTGTAGGTCATGTTGTTATCCTTTCTGAGGATGCAGAGCAATATCTGCATGTTCATCCAACAGAGGAAAAGGCAACAGGTCCAAAAGCGGAATTTATGACCTCCTTCCCGCATAGCGGAATCTATAAAATCTGGGGTCAATTCCAACATGATGGGGAAGTCTTTACAGTACCTTTCGTAGTAGATGTAAAGTGAGTAGAGAGGTATGAGCATGGAAGATAAAATTAAAATAGCGATTAGTCCAGCAATCCAACTTGGTGGAAGCTTATTCACTCCGGAGCAACTAGTTAACATTGGTGAGATTATTGGTCCAGATTCAAAAGTGGAAATGACACCCTTTAAGCAACTCTACGCAGAAGTATCGATTGAACAACGAGATCAGATCAAAAATGAACTTGAGGATCACGGACTTGAAATAAATCCTGCAGGATTTGTAACCAAAAGTCTGATCGCTTGCAATTTTTGCAGAGGTGCAGAAGAAGCAGGCATGGAGACAGCCAAAAATTTAAATCAGGCCATTTCCGGTATCGATACGCCTACACCAATCAAGATAGGATATGCAGGATGCCCCTTAGGCACTAGTGAACCGTTGATTAAGGATATTGGGGTCGTAAAGATGCGCGATAAGTTCGATGTTTATGTTGGTGGCGAGTCGAAGGGGCTTAAAACCTCCTTCGCCACGCTGCTAAGTTCCGGACTAACGGAGGATCAGCTTATTCCCTTCGTTACCGCAATTATTGATTATTATAAGATGCATGCGAAAGGCAAAGAAAAATTCAGCAAATTCGTAAATCGAATGACACTGGAGAACTTGAAGGCGATGACGCTTGAAAGGAGGTGAAAACAGTGAAAGAAGCTACCGTAAAAATTCAAGGTATGTCTTGCCGTTCTTGTGTATCTAAAATTGAAGGTGCAATTAGCGCTATTGGCGCTGAAGGCCACGTTAATTTTGAACAAGGAACAGTAGAAGTTCGATTTGACGAATCTAAAGTTCAAATCGCTGAAATTGAAGAAGCGATCCGTAAAAAAGGATATAACGTCGGAGCGTAATATATATTGAACTACAAGGGAGAGTAATTGGGCATGACGGAATCCATTCAGATTTATTCAATCCCAACCTGTAGCGATTGTAATTATGCTAAACGTTACTTTAGAGAGCGTGAGCTTCCCTATACGGATTACAATTGTGAAGAAGATGCCAAGTACGCTGAGGAAGTCTGGAACTTGACTGGCAAACAGGTTGTTCCAACCATTGTAATTGGAGATAAGGTATTTGTAGGCTTTGCCGAAAATCTTAACGAAATCAGTGAGTTAGTAAAGTAACTCTGATGACTCCGGTCAACTTTTGACCGGCGTTATTAACAGTACCAGATCCGGATTTGCTAGAAGACTTGATATTTCTTGCTTCCTTTACATAGGGTAGGGGGGGATGGTAAGGTGTAATAAAGGAGTTGATCTACATGGATGATACGATACTTGAGGCCGCCTCATGTGACCATACATCTTCAAACAAGCGGAAAAGTCATCATTCTGAGAGTACGAAGCGAAAATTAATTAGCCGGTTGAATCGGATTGAAGGGCAAGTGCGTGGAGTAAAAGGAATGATTGAGAAGGATACGTATTGTGATGACGTGTTGCATCAAATTGCCTCCATTCAATCTGCGTTGAATGGAGTAGGAAAGCAGCTTTTGGAACATCATATGAAAAGCTGTGTCATTGAACGAATTTCAGAAGGCGATCACAAAGTTTTGGATGAACTGATGATAACTGTAAATAAGTTAATTAAATAAGCTAGAACCAGGGAGTGCATGAGTATGCACTCCCCTCTTGTTTTATTCAGACATACTCTTTCAAACTATGGCTTATTTTCAAGTAATGCAGCAAACTAAAATCAAATTTTCGTGAATACTTGTAGGGATATAGGTTCTTATTCGACTATGAATTTTAAGCGAAAAGCTTTGTAATCTGGATTACAGAAGAGGGAATTGTGGTCGTTTATGATGAATGTAACACTCCACTATTACACGAAGAACCATCATTGCGGAGAGTGGAGAGGTTGTCGTTCATAACATTGAAAGGAGGGGCAGAATGTTACATCATGAGGCGATGGAAAACATAACATCATTTTTGCCACAAATAAAGATATTTGAATCGCTTCCGGCAGAAATTATCCGTGAAATCGAACAATTGGTAACAAGGGCACAAGAGGGACTTATGTGGAGACGATGGAAGACTCAATTTTTTTTTTAAGCAAACGCCTACGGGATCAGGAGGAGTTGGTAGAAAAATTAGTTTTTAGGGATTTGTCAAGAAACGTTGTCATTGAATCTGCCTCCTATAGTTGGGATAGCCAAGGGTTGCTAGTATGCACGGACATATCCATCACGTGCATCTGAAAACCCAATAAAACCAACAGAGTTAGTTCCAAAGATTTTATCACCTGACAAACATTTAAGTTATGTAAAAAAGGGTCCTGATGACAAAAGTCATCAGGACCCTTTTTATTATAAACACATCATTATAGTTGAAATTCCTATCCAAATCATTGTAAGGCTATTCTTATGAAAGAATTTGACTGGTAGCAGGATTATGCTCATGAATAGCCTTCTGCATTGTCATGTTTGTTTTGAGGTTTGCTGTTGGTTATGCCCAGGTCGTAATTGTTTCAACCGGGAGACGATAGGAAGGATAGCCATCTTTGGCTGCTTTGCCTATGGAGATTAACATCACGGGCTGGAAGCGTTCTTTATTCAGGCCGAAAGCTTCAGCGATCTTGCCTTTGTCATAGCCGGCCATAGGGTTCGTATCATAGCCATGGGCACGGGCAACGAGCATGAGTTGCATGGATATGAGGCCTGAATCAATGAGGTTCATATCACGTAGTTCGGATGCGTTGATGTTTGCATAATAAGGTTTTACCTGCTGCATCTGCATATCCATGATGTCTTGGGGCATGTACCCAAGTTCCACTGATTTACTGAAGATCTCTTCCATATATTCAACGTTGTTAGCATCGTAAAATACGGCAATGACAGCCGAAGACGTTAGTGCCTGTGTCTGGTTAAAAGAGGCCAGTGGTGCAAGCTTCTCTTTGCCTTCAGCACTGTCGATGACAAGAAAACGCCACGGTTGCATGTTAATCGCCGAAGGGGCACGTGAAGCTTTCGCCAGTATTTCAGTCATTTCCTCGCGGCTGATCTTTACTTCAGGGTCGTAGGCTTTAATGGAATGTCGCTCCAAGACGATGGTATCAAAATCATTTGTTTTGTTGAATTGGCCGGTAATTGTATTCATATCGATTTCTCTCCTCATATCTAATATTGGTGAGAGTTGGTTATGGATATATTTCATTCCGTCTCACTATGAGGATTGTAAACTATGAAGTATACTTTATAGCAAGAGAAAGAAATGAGGGTGTTGTCATATGAAAATTAGTGAAGTGGCGAACAGGGTAAACCTTCCGATATCCACTATCCGGTACTATGAGAAGATAGGTATTATCACGGATGAACATGTGCTGAGAGATCAAAATAACTATCGGGTATACGCGCAGAGCATTATTCAGCATCTGGAAGTGGTCAAACAATGTTTAGCAGTTGGTTTTACGATCCAAGAGATCCAATCTATGATCTCTAAACATGGATTTTCAAGTAATGATCAAGCAAGCATTATCCAAGCGAAAATATCAGAAATTGAAGAAGCACAAAATAAATTAGAGAATTCCAAACAAAATCTGTACGAAATTCTTAAATCGGATATCACGTGTGAGGATGGTTTTGGTAAGTATTAATGAAGTGGACAGAACTAACTTTAGGAAAGAGGACCGTGCTATGCGCTTTATCCGAATACTAAATGACATAAGACTTAAAAGTAAGCTATCATTGATTTTTATAACCGTGGCTGTACTCCCGCTTTTAGTAAGTGGTATCTATCTAACAAGCAAACTGAGAGAAGTAATGATCACGAACGCCTTTGAACAAGCAACCAATAACGTAGAGCGTGTCCAAAAAAGGACAGAGGAAGTTATCAATGTAGCTATTGATATTTCCTATCAACTCTCAAATGATAACCGAATGAAGACAATAGCAAGCCGCAACTATGAAAGTTATAACGAAGTTATCCAAACCTATCGTCAATATACTGACATTCGGGATTATATGCGGCTATATAAAGAAATAAAATCAATTCGGTTATATACATCCAATCCAACAATGCTCAATAACTGGGAATTTATGCAGCCAGACGACCAAACGAAACAGTCCGAGTGGTATAGATCCGCCTTGAGTCAAAAAGGGCTCGCAGGTTGGGACTATATTCAGGATGAGCGTGATCATAAACATTATCTAAGTCTGGTCCGAAAAATCAATCTTGATGAGTTGAAAAATGAAAGTGTTTTGGTGATTAATGTGAATTCTGATTTGCTAAACTCTATTCTATCCCAAGAGACTTTTTCAACGATGATCGTGGATGACAACAACAATATTGTGGCAGCCAACCGGCCAAATCTTTACGGTAAAAACCTTGCCTCTGTGCATGCTGGGAGCAATATGTTGTCTCAAACAGAGGGCAGCTATGAAGCTGTCATGGATGGGGAAAATTCGAAGGTGGTCATAGCAAACATAACCCCACAGAATAGCTGGAATGGGCTACGTATCATTTCCGTATTTACGGTGTCTGACATTCTGCATGATGCAAACGCTATCATTCGGTTGGCTACTTTTGTTATAGGTGGATGTCTAATCATAGCCGTTTTGCTTGTTTATGTTTCGGCATCATTTATTGCTAGAAGATTACTTCGACTTAGTAAACACATGTCCCGAGTAGGCACGGTGTCCTGGGATACTTATCTTGACCTCGACGGAAAAGATGAGATCGGACAACTTTCCAGACAATTCAATGATCTGGTTCATCGAATCAGTGAACTAATGTTGGAGGTGCAAGAAAGTAACCAGCAGAAACAGTTACTACTACAAAAACAAAATGACATCAAATTTAAGATGTTAGCGAGCCAGGTCAATCCCCACTTCCTGTTTAATACACTTGAGTCCATTAGAATGGAAGCACATCTTCGTGGGGAAGAGGGCTTGGCCCAAGCCGTATGGCAACTTAGCATGTTGATCCGAAATAGTTTAGAGGTCGGTAGTCGCCAGATCCCACTTTCAGATGAGTTAAATATGGTTCGGTGTTACTTGGAACTTCAAAAATTCCGATATGAAGACAGACTTCAATACATTATGGAAATCGACCCAGCAACCAAACACATTGAAATTCCCCCACTTATCATTCAACCTTTGGTCGAGAACTCGATACTCCATGGGTTAGATCGGAAAGAAGGTCCCACGTTGATCACTGTTCGAACGAAGCTTAACGATCAAGGGATGTTATTTGTAGAAATCCATGATGATGGTGCGGGTATTCCGCCAGTGAAAATGAATGAGTTAAAAAAACAGTTAATGAACTCCGATGAATCTGGGAATCGTATTGGTCTTCGTAACGTGAACGACCGATTAGAACTTACCTACGGTATAGGTTCAAGGCTTTCAATTGAAAGCACAGAGGGCAAAGGCACCTGCATCAGATTTTGTATTCCGAAGGAGGGAGGGGAACCTCATGTTCTCAGTGATCATTGTTGATGATGAACCGAAACTACGTTTGGGGCTGCAAACGTTAATACCTTGGAGGGAATTGGGGTTTGAAGTGACTGGAACGGCAGCTGGTGGAAATGAGGCGCTTCGAATATTCGAAGAAACGATTCCCGACGTATTGTTGGTTGATATACGTATGCCGGGCATGGACGGACTGGAACTCCTTCAGCAGATCCGTCACCGTGGCTGGATCAGTCATGTCATTATACTCAGTGGTTACGCCGATTTTGAGTATGCGCGCCAAGCTCTTCAATTCGGTGTCGAAGCATACCTGCTCAAACCTGTAAACAAGGAAGAACTCTCAGCATCGCTTCAAAAGATTCATAAACAGCTCTCAAAAATGCAGGAAAAGAGCATGTTACAAAAGACAAAAACGCCAGAATGGATACTTTACTCTTTACTATCTGAAAGACACGCTTCGGAGGATTCCCTTTTCATTGAATGGTCCGACTCATTTGAGGTGATTTGGAAAACATTTCAAATCCTTTTGATTGGGTTTTCAGGTTCACATCAAGAAGAAAGCGAACAGATTCATAACTTCAAGGAGGTACTCAGTAGAACGTATGCTTCGGAGCGTAAAGGGATCGTTTTATATTTTGCTCCATACATTGTCCTGTTGCTTGGTGATTCTCCTGTCGGCGAATTGGGATGGACTGAACTTCACAAGAATCTCCAGCTATTATCAGGAGAACTTCGATTTGAAATGGACGTAGCGATAGGCCAACCTGTTCGGTCTCTAGAAGAAATCATTCATTCTTTCAGAACTGCACGATCCTTTCTGGAGCGCAGTTTCTTTTATGATAGAGGGAGGCTGCTAACTGAGGAAACTCCGGAAACCTTTCAAAAAGAAATCGTTCAGACTTCCGTATTATCTCTATCAAGTAAGGAGGAAGAAGCTTTCAGGTTGCATTATCTGGTAGATGTTGGGCATGCAAGTGCGATTTCATCTTTTTTAAACGAAATAGCATTACAACAAGTAGCAGATCAGGCTGAAGAAAAAGAGATCCGTGACCGTTTCTTCTACCTCGCGAATGAAACGGTTCGGAAAATTCATTCCCGTGTCTGGTCTTTGAGCGATTATCCAGAAGACCCGGCCCAATTCCTTGCTGAAGTATATCATTCCCGATATATTCAGGATCTCGTTGACCGTATTTCTGTTGTTATGGAGAGGCTCGCCCGATGCGCAGATTATAATAGTAAGGACAATGAAATGAAGCGATTGCTGGATTATATAGATCGGCACTATGGGGAGAACTTAAGGTTAGAAATGCTTGCCGTATTGTTTAATTACAGTAGTTCCTATCTGGGCCAACTATTCAAAAGTTACACGGGGGAATATTTCAACGCCTATCTTGATCGGATACGGATTCATAAAGCGAAAGAATTACTGGCTCAGGATATGAAGGTTTACGAAGTGGCTGAAAGGGTAGGATATTCAAACGTCAATTATTTCTACACCAAATTCAAGAAGCTAGAAGGGGAGTCACCTTCTTTTTATCAAAAAAAAGAATAACCATAATCAAAGCTCCTCTACTAACGGAAGTTAACGAACAGTAGGGGAGTTTTCTAATCTCTACATGAAAAGAGATGTGATTTTCTGAAAATACAAAGGATTTTAGAATGAAAGGATTCGAAATTTGTGATATGTCCGAGAGCCTCCTTAGCAAATATAGTTGATACGAAAGGAGGGACCATAACAATTGAAAGCGATAACAGGAATGCATTGTACGAAGTGGAGGCAATAAAATGAGGGCAACGAATAACACATATTTAATGTTAGGATCGGCCATTTTCTTTTTGAGTATTATCATGTCGAGTTTCACTCATTCCAGGGTGGAAGCAGCCATTACGGTACCAGGATTTGTTGTTGATCCTAAACCTTTTCCCGATCAAACACAAGCATTAATAGTAACATTTAAAGATGCTCAGCTTGAAGGATACGGGATTGAGAAACGGGACAAGACAACTGCCAAAGCTGTGGACAAGTCATATGATGGTAAAGGTTACATTTCTTATTTTTTCGAAGAGGATCATGAAACTAAAGCAGAGAACGGAAGCGCTACATTCAAGGTTGAAGCACCGGAAAATGGCCTGTATGAGTTGAGCTTGGGATACTACATTCCTGAAGGGAATGGAGATAAAACGACCTCTATACTAGTGAATGGTTCAGGTGCTGGTGAATTGACGCTCAAGGCTCCAAACCAAGGGAAGGTCCAAGCTGAAAAAAAGATGACAAAAGTACTTCTGAACCGCGGCAGCAACTCCATCCAAATCTTACGGGGGTGGGGATACTATGGTATTGAGTATATCAAGTTCGAACGGATAGATCCCTACGTATCCAGACAGAAGATAGAGGGGAATACCGTAAGTAACTCTAAAGCAACTCTGCAAACGAAAGCACTCTTGGAATTCATGACCAGCCAGTATGGAAAGAAGATAATTTCAGGGCAGCAAACAATAGAGGATGCGAAGTGGATCTACAAGCAGACAGGAAAATCCCCCGCGCTGGTTTCCAGTGATTTGATGGATTATTCTCCATCCCGTGTTGAAAACGGAAGCACCTCAAACGAGGTTGAGAAGATGATTGAATGGTACGAACGTGGAGGAATAGTATCATTAAGCTGGCATTGGAATGCGCCGAAAGGAATAGGCGGCAACGAACCGGGCCGCGAATGGTGGCGAGGTTTTAATACCGAGTTCACGACATTCGATGTAGAATATGCCCTGAATCATCCGGAATCGGAAGATTACAATCTTTTAATTCGAGACATTGATGCCATCGCTGTTCAGTTGAAGCGATTACAAGATCATAACATTCCCGTACTTTGGAGACCACTGCACGAAGCGGAGGGCGGCTGGTTTTGGTGGGGAGCCAAAGGTCCTGAACCTGCCAAAAAATTATATAGACTAATGTACCAACGTTTGACCCATCACCATCAATTAAACAATCTCATTTGGGTTTGGAACTCTGTGAAGGAGGAGTGGTACCCGGGTGATGATATGGTCGACATCGTGAGTGTCGACGTTTACAATCCAGCGGGTGATCACAGCCCGAACATTGCCAAGTTTGATGAACTCTTGATTCTGGGCAAGCACAAAAAGCTTGTAGCGCTTGCAGAAAACGGGCCTATTCCAGATCCTGATCTGCTGCAGACTTACGGTGCACATTGGAGCTTTTTCAATACCTGGACAGGCGATTATCTGCGCGACGGAAAAACGAATACAAAGGCATATTTGAAAAAGGTATACAATCATGACAACGTAATCACGCTAGATGAACTTCCCGAAGGATTGTACGGCAGTCCCTAAATCGAAATAGAATACATTTTATTTATTGAGCTGAAACAATCTAGTTTAACAGGAGTGAATACTGTAATGGCAATTTATATTAACGAGTCACAGCATATTTTTCATCTGCAATCCCATGTAACCAGTTATGTTATTCAAATCGTAGACGGCTTTCCAATATTAGTATATTGGGGGCAACGTTTGTCCGAGAAAGGTAATCTGGAAAAACTTGTACCAGGTCTGGAAAAAATGGAGCCTGGCTCCATGCCTCATGAATATCCGCAATACGGAACAGGCGACTTCAGGTCGCCTGCCTATCAAGTTCTACTCGAAGACGGAAGCCGGATTACAGAGCTTCGCTATAAAGGGTACTCAACAAAGGCAGGTAAACCAGCACTTGAAGGGTTGCCTTATGTGTATACGGAAACGGACCATGAAGCAGATACCCTGGAGCTGGAACTGGAGGATGCATATGCAGGAATGACCGTTCTTCTAAAATATTGCATCTTCAGGGATGGGGCTATTACCAGGTCAGTTCACTTTAAGAACACTGGTGAAAGCACGATCAAACTTTTACGTGCGCTTAGTGCCAATGTTGATTTGTACGGTAAGAGCAATTATGAATTATTATACCTCGCGGGTCATTGGGCACGAGAGGCGCATCTTCAACGCAGGCCCCTGGGACCAGGAGGTACTAGTCTTGGGAGCAGACGAGGAATGAGCAGTCATCAACACAATCCTTTTGCGGCTGTCGTTAGCCCGGGAGCCGATGAGGATCACGGGGAGGTCTTTGCAGTAAATCTGGTGTATAGTGGTAATTTTCATGCTGAAGCTGAAGTGGATGCTTTTGGAGTCGTTCGTTTGGGCATTGGATTGAATCCGTTTGATTTTGGTTGGATGCTTCCTCCCGGCGAATCCTTCCAAACCCCTGAGGCTGTATTGGTATATTCAAATGGAGGGATCGGAGGCATGTCCCGAATCTATCATCGACTCTACCGAAATCGTTTATGCCGCGGCGTGCATAGGGACAAGGAGCGACCGATTCTCGTGAACAATTGGGAGGCAACTTATTTTAATTTCACTGCAGAAAAGATTGAAGCGATTGCCGAGGTAGGCTCTCAACTGGGGATTGAACTGTTGGTGCTTGATGACGGCTGGTTTGGCAAACGTGACAGCGACAACAGTTCCCTCGGGGATTGGGTTGAAGATCGTCGAAAGCTTCCTAACGGTTTGCGTGATTTGGCGGAACGGATTGAACGCCAAGGCTTGCAATTCGGATTGTGGTTTGAACCTGAAATGATTTCACCCGACAGTGATCTGTACCGGAAGCACCCCGACTGGTGCCTACACGTTGAAGACCGTCGCCGGACGGAAGCCCGCTGGCAATTGGTATTGGACCTTTCACGGCCGGAAGTCCGTGATTATTTATATGATGCACTGGCTGAAATCTTTACCAACGTACCTGTTTCTTACGTAAAATGGGACATGAACCGCGCGTTGACCGAAATTGGTTCCGCAACGGCTTTACCGGAGAATCAACAGGAGGTTGCACATCGTTACGTGCTTGGACTCTATGAACTTTTAAATAAACTGACGACTGCATTTCCGGAAATTTTATTCGAAAGTTGTTCCAGCGGCGGAGGTCGGTTTGATCCCGGAATGCTCTACTATATGCCGCAGACTTGGACAAGTGACAACACGGATGCCGTGGAACGCTTAAAAATACAATATGGGACCAGTTTGGTTTATCCCGTCAGTACCATCGGAGCTCATATCTCTGCCGTGCCGAACCATCAAGTCCACCGCGAAACCTCGCTTAAATTCAGAGGAGACGTTGCGATGTCGGGGAACTTTGGCTATGAACTTGATCTGACCAAATTCACCGATGCCGAAAAAAACCAGGTAAAAAAACAGGTTGCCATGTACAAAGAACATCGATCTCTCATCCAAAAAGGTAATTTGTTTAGACTTCGGAGCCCTTTTCAAGGTAATGAAACTGCTTGGATGTTCGTTTCGGACAATCGATCCGAAGCTATCGTATTTTACTTTCGAGTTTTAGCCAAGCCCAATCCTGCTGCTGATGTACTTCAGCTCAAAGGATTGGATCATTCGTTAACTTATGAGGTGAGTGGAGAGAGTGGACACACGGGAACTTTTGGTGGGGATCGTTTAATGCAAGCAGGCCTGATTATCCCTCCTCTTACAGGAGATTATACCAGTGTATGGTTCAAGTTAAGCGCTACTCAATAAATATGGCGAAGCCAAAAGTATTCTCTAAACGTTAACTTTCAATGATTCAATTATAAAAATTCTCTGCATTTTTACTGCAGGGGATTTTTATTATACCAACTTATGAAAACAAAATTGATTTTTCTGAAAATAGTAAAGATTTTCGAATGAAATTCTACTAAATCTCCGATATGTCGCCAAAATAATAATCGTTTTATGATGGGAGAGGAAAGGGGGGGATGAAATGAAAGCGATAACAGAAGAGAGAAGGTTCCGCACACGCAAACACAAAAATTCACAAAAGTGGAAAGTCTTTAAGAATCAGAAATATCTGTACATGATGTCATTTCCGTTTGTGATCTGGGTGTTTGTATTTCAGTATTTGCCTCTGTGGGGATGGACGATGGCATTTCAAAACTATAGACCAGGCAAAGGGTTTTTCGATCAAAAATGGGTTGGATTTGACCATTTCCAAGCACTGTTTCAGGATGAGCATTTCTATTTGGTGCTAAGAAATACGCTGGCAATGAGCCTTATGGGGCTTGTGGCTGGGTTCGTGTTTCCTGTATTGTTCGCAGTGGTTCTAAACGAGGTACGGGTTCAGTTTATGAAGCGTTTCGTGCAGACTGTTTCTTACCTGCCTCACTTCGTGTCTTGGGTCGTGGCCGCGGGGATTGTCATCAAAATGCTGTCAACCGACGGAGGCGCGATAAACGACTTGCTTATGGGGCTGAATTTGATTGACCAACCGATACAATTTATGGCCAAGGGTCAACTGTTCTGGGGAATAGTGACCGGAGCCGATGTATGGAAGGAGACAGGTTGGAACGCCATTATCTATTTGGCGGCCATTTCGGGGATTGGACCTGAACTGTATGAGGCAGCAAGGGTCGACGGTGCCAGTCGCTTGAGACAAATATGGCATATTACACTCCCTGGCATCAGGCCAACAATCATCGTACTGTTTATTATGTCGATTGGCCACCTTGTTGGAATCGGATTTGAAAAGCAATTCTTGCTCGGCAATCACATGGTTAGCGATTATTCCGAAGTGTTGGATCTATACGCATTGAACTACGGTTTATCAATGGGGAGATATTCTTTCGGTACCGCTATTAGTATCTTCAATTCGGTCATCAGCGTGATTTTGCTGTTCGTCGTGAATGGACTCTTTAAAAAATTCGCTAACGAAAGCATTATGTAAAGAGGAGGAACAGACATGGAAGCATCCGAGCCGACAACTTCTTCCGTCACACCCAAACGACCGAAGATCGGTGCAAAATCTCCCCAAGACTTGATATTTGACACCTTTGTTTATGTTTTCATTGGAATCGTTACTATAGCGACGCTATATCCATTTTTGAATGTGCTCGCCATTTCATTCAACGATTCCGTAGATACTGTTCGAGGCGGTATATCAATTTTCCCTAGACAATTCACTCTTGAAAATTATAAGCTCATCTTTAGTTATGAGGGGCTGATCACGGGATTCAAAATATCGGTGCTTCGAACTGTTATAGGAACACTGGCAGGTCTTGTAAGCGGTTCAATGGTTGCTTATACACTTGCTCGTAGAGAATTTCAGGGAAGGCGGTTTGTTTCCGTATTTCTGGCGATCACAATGTATGTGTCAGGCGGTTTGATTCCTGGTTTTATCTTGATAAAGAATCTGGATCTGATCAATACGTTTGCAGTTTATATTTTGCCAGGACTCGTAAGCGCCTTCAATATATTCATCATACGTTCGTTCATTGATGGAATTCCTTATGCTCTGCAAGAATCGGCCAAGCTCGATGGGGCAAATGATTTCACCATTTACTGGCGTGTCATACTACCGCTCACCAAGCCTGCGCTTGCAACCGTAGCCTTGTTCCTTGCTGTCGGGCAATGGAATTCTTGGTTTGATACGTACCTTTATAATGGTTCGAATGACTCCCTGACGACCTTGCAGTATGAGCTTATGAAAGTGCTTCAGAGTACCACCACAAACTCTAACAATATACGTGGGGAAAACATGTCGCAATTGATGTCACAAGTGTCTCCTGACGCTGTAAAAATGGCGATTACCATCATCGCAACTGTGCCTATTCTCATTGTGTACCCATTCTTGCAGAAGTACTTTGTTAAAGGGATGACACTGGGTGCTGTCAAAAGCTGATGAGACACTTAACCGTAAATGACTTTGTATCCTTAAATTATCTGAATCATGGGGAGTGTTTGTTTTATGAAAAAGCGAACCCGAAAAACAGCAGTAACACTACTTTCAGCTGGTCTGTTGCTCAGTCAGCTCGCAGCCTGCAGTGGAAGTAGTGGCGGGGAATCTGCAAGTAAAGATGGCTCAAATCCTATCACGCTTACTTATTTTTCAGAGGATGGAAGTCCTAACTGGAACAATATGAATGACCGTATAGGAAAAGTCATCACAGAGAAAACAGGCGTTGTTTTGGATGCTGAATTCGCAGTAGGGGACCCTGTGCAAAAGGTATCGATCATGGCTGCCACCGGTGAAGTTCCCGATCTCATAGCAGCTAAGGCAGATCTTGGCAAGCTAGTGGATGTAGGTGCAGTTCTTGACTTGACGGACCTGATTGAAGAACATGCCCCAAATATTAAAAAGATGCTTGGCGATAAGATTGTTCGTGCCAAATATAGTTTGGAGGATCAAGCCATTTATGCCATTCCGACTTGGTCTGCTATCGATGAACGTAAATTCAAAGCCGACGGCGGCTTCCAACTTCAGCATCGTGTTGTAAAAGAAGCTGGTTATCCTGAAATTCGTACGATAAAGGACTATGAAAGGGTCCTTACAGACTATTTGGCTAAACACCCAACAGATGAAAACGGTAACAAAAATGTCGGACTAACCATTAATGCGGATGACTGGCATATGTATCAGGTGACAAACATGGGATTCTTTACGACAGGTGCACCTGATGATGGAGAATACTATGTGGACCAAGAAACATTTGATGTAACCTATCATTTCCGCCGTACAGAGGAAAGGGAATATTTCCGCTGGTTGAACCATATGAACGATATAGGTTTATTGGATAAGGAAAGCTTTGTCCAAAAGACGGATCAATTCAAATCCAAGGTTTCATCTGGGCGTGTGCTTGGCCTGATCGACCCTGCATGGGACTATGGTGATGCTCAACAGGCATTGAAAGCAGCAAGGAAATTTGACCAGACTTATGGCCATTATCCAGTAACGTTGTCTGAAAAGTATAAGGATACAAATTTCTGGTCCGCTGGGTTTGACGGAGGATATGGGATCGCAATTTCCAGCGAGTGCAAAGATCCCGTAGCTGCAATCAAATTTTTAGATTACCTGGCTTCGGAAGAAGGACAGATTCTGATGAACTGGGGGATCGAGGGACAAGATTACGTTGTAGAGAATGGAAAAAGAACCGTACCGAAGGAAGTTCAAGAAAAGATGGACAACGAGGGTAGTGCTTACATGAAGGAATCGGGTCTCGGCCTGTATTGGAACCTATCCGTTCATTATGGTGATGGAATTGAGGACTCTACAGGCAATTATTTTACGAAAACGAACAGTGACCTTTTAACGGCTACCTACAGTGAACCCGAAAAAGAAGCGTTGGCTGCTTACAAAGTCGAGCACTGGAGAGATCTTTTCCCGAAAGAAGAAGAGTTTCCTGAAAGAAAAGCCGGGGCGGTTTACAATATTGCTTTGCCAAGCGATAGCCAGGCGACAATATTAATGGCCAAAATGAAGGACATTACATGGAAACGGATTCCTGAAGCGGTAATGGCCAAACCGGAAAATTTCGATAAAGTCTGGGATGAGTACATGGCTGAATTGGAAAAGGCTGGAGTGGAAGAAATGGAAGAGGCTTTTGGTCAATATGTGAAAGACCGCGTTAAACTGTGGAGTGGTCAATAACCGTTCAATTGAGAATAAACAGAAAGGCAGGATAAGATGAAATCGATACCTTGCAATCCTAATGCATCGGAAGAAGTACGTTCTGTTCTCAACTATTTCCACGAGATTCAAGGGAATGGCATCATTACGGGACAGCACACACAAACCATGGCGCAAGAAGAATTGAACTACATTCATCAAGTAACAGGGAAGTGGCCAGCACTATGCGGATTCGAGCTTCTGGGGTATTCTCCAAACATTAATTATGAAGATAGTGGCGAAGAGTGTTTGCTGGAAGTTACTGAAAATCAGGACACGCTGCAAAAAGCTTGGGAGTGGACGCAGAAAAGCAGAGGATTGCTTACATTTACATGGCATTGGTTTTCACCGCTTGGCGGACGGGATAAAAGCTTCTACACGGAGCATACAGATTTTAACGTGAGTAAAGCGATTACAGAAGGGACAAAAGAATACCAAGCTCTGCTGTCCGATATGGATCATATGGCTGAAATCCTCCGCGAGTTTTGCGACAAACGCATTCCGATCTTGTGGAGACCATTTCATGAAGCGGAAGGAACCTGGTTCTGGTGGGGTAGCCAAGGTCCGGCCATTGCGAAAGAGTTATATCGTATCATGTATGAGCGGTACACGAAATATCATAATCTAACGAATTTAATATGGGTATGGAACTCACCGTTAGTCGAAGGTTATGTTGGGGATGACGTGGTTGACATTATTTCCAGAGATATGTATCCTCCGGCTCACCAACATACTGATTTACGTAAGGAATATGAAGAACTAGTTAGTGTAACAAGAGTTCCAAAACTTGCTGCTATCGGGGAAATTGGTCCGATTCCGAGTGTCAGAAGCTTGTCCACCTCGCGCATCCCGTGGCTGTGGTTTATGACATGGTCTCAGGCTTTTGGTAAAACGGAGAAGTTTACGACAAAAGAGGAGCTGCGCAGCGCATATCACTGTGACTATGCCATAACATTGGATAAGCTACCGAAGCTATATTAATACCATTAGGGAAGTTTCCATAAAAACTGCTGATTTAGCGGTTTAGTAGTTTAGGATAAGAGAATGCCCCCATCATTTATGAGAATGATGGGGGCATTTTTATCTGTATATGATTAGGCTTCTTAGGGGTATAGTCACATGACTTTATCATGACAAAAGTACACTGTCACTTTATGACTTTTTCAGCCCATACTCATAACTATCATCAAATTATAGAGGAGCTGACTCAAGACATGAGAAAAAGATCTGCACACAAAGAACATTCGCAGATGGGTGAGAAATTAAGCAAATGGAGTGTATTTTGGCGCTTTCCAATCATCTGGATGATTGCGGGGGCTATCGGCATAATTCTTGTGGATGCGTCCATCCGACCGCTAGCAGAGCAAGCACCGGACGTGCTTTCTCTGCTGTTGACACTAACGTTGGGCTTTCTCGCCATCATGGTCTATATACTCACCATGAAATATTTGGCCCGTCGGTCCATTCCTGAGTTATCCAGAAAGGGAGCAGGGGTTGAAGCTGTTATGGGAGCACTAACCGGGGCTATGTTTATTGCCTTATCCACTATTATTATAGTTTCCTTGGGAGGTTACTCCTTTCAATGGGTGAATGAGGCGGATACGGTTACTGTTCTAATCGCTTCAATTGAAGCTGCTTTAGGCGCAGCCATTGTCGAGGAACTTATCTTTCGTGGACTAATGTTTCAAGCCATACATAAATTGCTGGGAAACTGGACCGCACTCGCTGTGACTTCTCTATTCTTTGGAATAGCCCATCTTGGGAATACAGGAGCAACATTATGGAGCGCATTCGCCATAACTTTAGAAGCAGGTGTTCTGCTTGGAGCCGCATTTATGTGGCGACGAAATCTGTGGTTTGCCATGGGACTACATTTTTCCTGGAATGCACTTGAAGGTTTGCTTGGGATCCCTGTTTCTGGACACAGTTCAGACGGTCTGTTTATTGTGAAAGTGACCGGTCCTTCACTTCTCACTGGAGGTGACTTTGGACTTGAGGGGTCTGTAGTTCCAGTTATCATCAGCCTTCTGATTACCATTCCCATGCTGTATGGCGCTGTTCGCAATCACAATCAGCCAAAGAACACGATCTAAAGCTCTTGTATCGTCGGGATCATGCATCTTAAATCATTGAAAATCTATCGCAAAATCTCTATCAGAATATATCCGTTCTTCCGATAAAGAAAGAGCATATATTTTTTACTTCAGGAGGAATCGTCAATGAAAAAAACAGTCATCTTGCTAACCAGTCTGGCGCTAATGCTTGCCACCGCCGCAGGCACAACCTCAGCCAAACCGGGAAACAATCCACCCGGACAATCGGGTAAAGAGGTATCGTCAAAAGTACCCAAAGAAAAAGAAACTCCAATTGAGGAGAAAAAGACCGAAGAAGTCGAGTCTTCTGAAGCGGTCAGCACGGAAGATGACAAAGTTAAGGGTTCCTCAACTTCGGAGACAGATAATACAACCAACAATACAACCGATTCAACCGAATCCAAGAAAAAAGGCTCTAAAGGATACAAAGGTTTGCTAAATGCCATTCAACATGTGGAAGATAAACCGGCAGGTGCTGTACTAGCCGATATTTTGCTTACAAAATATGCGACTGAGCTGACAGACGAACAAATCAAAGAACTTGAAGCCATCCTTGAAAAGGACAAGGCGTTGGAAACTGCAGCAGAAATGCTCGAAAAAAACGGTAGTGTGACTGACGCGGTGTATTTGCAGGAAGAAGCCATCAAAGCCAATTTTAAAAATCTGGACCTGTACAAAACAATGGGAAAGCTCAATAAAAAGGCGGGGAAAAAGAATGGGGTGAAGCTGTATGTGAACGGGGAAGCTTCTGACTCCGAACCTTTTGTCAAAAAAGGCAACACATTTGTTCCTTTTCGCGCCATAGCTGAGTCTTTGAAAGCCGAAGTGGCATGGAATCCCGAAGAACGATCTATCACTGTCGAGAAGGATGGGGTAAGTATTAAACTTGTAGTTGACAGTAAGACTGCAAAAGTTAATGGCAAAGACGTCTCTTTGGATGCGCCAGCCACCATTACAAAAGGCATTACTTATGTACCCGTACGTTTTATAAGTGAGGCATTGGATGCAAACGTCCAATGGGAAGAAGAAAGTAAAACCGTCGTAGTTTATGAAGAAGAATAATAGACCAATGAGAGTCGCTATTATAGCGGCTTTTTTGATTTATTGTAAGTACTTATCCTTTATCAAGGACAAGAGTATAACTCAACGTGGACTTACTAGTTCTATTTTGTTTTTTACTCTGAAGACTTGACCTTAGGTCTGCCCTAAGGTATATGCTTAATTGGAATTCAAGGTGACTGGGGGAAAGCCGATGAAAAAAGAAATCACCATTAGCGAGTTAGCGAAACTGATGGGCGTATCCGTCCATCAAATTCGTTATTTCGAAGAAAAAGGAATATTGCCCCCATCCTACATCGATGAGAATCAATATCGGATGTATAGCCTGGATGAGATGTATCAGCTTGCACATATTTTGCTCCTCCGAAAGGTGGGGTTGTCCGTCCAAGCCATCCGGAATTGGAAAGATGAAGGGACGCCGGAACATGCATCGTTTGCTTATACAGTCTGTTTCCAAGATGGAAGCCGAGATAGAACGGCTACGAACGCTAAGCGGTTTTATCTGTAAGGTGTTGGATGAGAACGAGCGCTGTGCTTGATTACGATAGATCCTTTTAGGGGCATGCTTCAGTAGTCGATTTCTGACACTAGTGAATGGGAAACTTTCCGATTTCGCCATTTTTCCGATTTTCCAGGATTGATTTGATATTTGTCCGATTCTCTCACTGCGTCTGGCATCGTTATCTGAGAATGCTCCCTGATAATTGCCATGTATGCGAAGGCATCGGCCTCGATCCGATAATATATGGAAGCCGTCGCTTGGATTACCTTGGCGGATGATCTCGTCGGAAATACGGTATGGCTTTAGCGCCTGCAAAGCATTCGGGGCGATAATGATACCCGCGCCAGCAACAGGTGGCGCGGTATTTCTTTCGTATACTTTTACTTTGCTATAAGGTGATCGCGGCGCATAGGCCTGCAATTCCGCCACCTATGATCAGGATTGTCTGTGACATAATTCCTGAACCGTGACCTGCTCAAACCCCTTTACATGAAAAAGCTGGAGCATGATTGGCTACTTCAGAGTGGATTCAAGTTTAAATATTATCTTACACTTGTTGACGGCAAAAGAGGACTCCACATTTTTTAATGTGCTGTGAATCATTCAGAGCGGGATATTATTTTCTGCAATGGATTGTAATCTTTAGGGTATTGGAGTATTATGCTAAACAGATATATCTTAAAGATACATCCGATGCGAGGAGAGGCGTATGAAAAGAATTAATACTACCCATTTTGCCATACTCGGTTTACTTCGTATTAAGCCCATGAGCGCTTATGAGCTTGTTAAGTTTTCGAAGGAAAGTATCGGCCTATTCTGGAACGAATCCTATGGACATATTCATAAGAGCATCAAACAACTGGAGCTAGATGGCTCTGTGTCGGTTGTGGAAGAAGCAGAGACGGGAAGACGTAAAATCGTCTACGGCATTACGGAACAGGGATGTGACCAACTTGATTCATGGTTAACAGTACCGCCTGAGGAATCTGTGATGAGGAACGAATTGCTTATGAAAGTCTTTATCTCCGATGAACGCCATTTCCCTCAATTAGTTACTTTTCTCGAAGAAGAATTAGTAGCGAGTAAGCAGTTAATGACGATGCTTGCAGGAATTAAAGACAGTGTTCCGGATAGGGAAAGCAAACAGGTACAGCTCTGGTTGTTGACCCTAGACTATGGTGAGCGATATCTTCGAATGACCATCGAATGGTGTCAACATGCGTTGATAACATTAAATCACCCAAACGGGGGGCATGAAAATGAGTCATAAACGACGGTTCAACATCGTTCCCATTCTGTTAATCACGATCGTAGTGGTCGCTTGTGCCCCACTCCTGCTGTGGATTAGAAGCAGTCCGCCCCTCGGACTAAAGATATTCCAGAGCAATGTGTATAATCTAGAGATTAGTTATCAAATCACGGTATTGTTATTGGCTGTTATCGTGATTGGCATTGTATATGGGATGGCAGGTAAAGATGGGCTTGCGTATTTAAACCTTAAAAAGCGAGATGGGAAGATTCGGCCTGAAGCGTGGATTGGCATTAAACCAAAAGAAACGGAGACGTGGAAAAACTTAGGTGTAAACTTTGCGATCGTGATTACGTTGGTTACAGCTGTCGTCATCTACTTCCAAGTGGTTTATGGAGGAAGCGTCAGCCTAGAGTTATATCCTGGGGTAATACTCATCCTTGTTTTTGCGCTTATGAATGCTTTTTCAGAAGAAGTCATCTTTCGGTTTTCGTTTGTTGCCGTTGTTAGCAGATATGGATTCTCCCCGTATGTAGCGCAAGGATTAGCAGCGGCGATCTTTGGTGTGGTTCATTATTTTGGAAATCCAGGCGGGATACCGGGTGTATTGATGGCTGCTTTTATCGGATGGTTCTTAGCCAAATCGATGTTAGAAACGAAAGGATTCTTCTGGGCGCTGACGATTCATTTCTTGCAGGATGTCGTTATATTCAGTGCCTTGTTTATGAAATAACTACTCAAAGGCATAATGGCCATTTCCGTCCGAAAGGTGGAGGAGGCCGTTTTCCGTTTGATTAGAATGGGGCGTGATATTGGTGTCGCTGAAGATATTGCCCAAGATGTAATACTCATGTGCTGCAAAAGTGGCCAGAAATGGGCGTTCCCGATAATCCCAGGCGCTTCGCTGATGACCGCAGCCAAAAGACGTGAGACCGATATGATGAGGATAGCAATTGGGCTGCTTACTGTTGTAAAAGTTCTGTTTGTGGACTATTAGGTTTCTAAGGTGCAATAGCCAAAGCCAGTATCCGTATGATTATGCATCGTTCTATTATTTAATCTTGATACGGTAATAGTAGTCTTCGCTCATTTGCTTGATAACGTCTTCACGTTTCATTTTAACGCTAAGGTGAAGTCCAGATTTATGCCGCCAAGGAAGGACTTGCTATCCACGGAAGTAACAAAGTCATATTTCCCCTCTGATGTCAGAATTTCTACTGCATCATTTTTAACAAGAGGAAATCTTTTTCCGGATTTGTAATGGAGATCGTTTGGTTTGCTCCATTCCACTTGACTTCGTAACCAAGTGACTCACCGACCAGCCGGAGTGGTACATACGTTTTTCCATTATAGGAGATTGGCGCATCTGATGGCGTCCCGATAACTCGACCCTCCAAGAGCATCATAATTTGCGGAGACAACTGGGCAGTATCTGTTTCCCTGCTGCCCAGACAGTTGTAGGAATGAGCAGTCCAGCTGCAAGGACCAGGCTCACTTTCCATCGTTTCTTCATATGTATCCTCCTTATAATATTTAATATCCTCTTATATTTTGGTTCTTTCACAATTTATGGAGCTGGTGGGCATAATTAATCTGTGATTATTTTGAGTATTATTTTGTAGTGATTTGTTCGATTACAATGTTAAAGAGAAAACTTACAATATATGCTAGTATTGAATAGAATACATTTATATAAGTGAGGAGAGGGAAGCTTGGTGAAACAACTGATCGTCGGAGACGCCATGCAAGAACTGGCCAATACTCGTCGCATTCTAGAGCGCTTGCCCGAGGAGTATTTGACGTGGAAGCCGCACGTGAAATCGATGACGTTGGGCGGGCTGGCCACGCACCTGATTAACCTGCTGAACTGGCAAGTCGCAATTTTTCTTTACCCGGAATTCGATCTTTCGACGGTACCGCTTCGGCGGGAAGCTTTGAAGAGACGCGCAGATGTGCTGGCAGAATTCGACGCGAACGTCGTCAAGCTTGATAAGCTGTTAGCCGAATGCGACGAGAAAACGCTCGGCGAGCACTGGACCTTGCGGAACGGCGACCATATCATCCTGTGTCAACCGCGCGCGATCGCGTTTCGCAGCTTCGGATTAAGCCACATGATCCACCACCGGGCGCAGCTCGGGGTTTATTTGCGGCTTCTCGATATTCCGGTGCCGGGCCTCTATGGACCCTCGGCAGACGAGGAATACAAATGAACTAATGCTCACCAAACAGTCGCAGGATACCGACATGACCGTCGGTATTCTGCGACTGTTTTCTATTGATGAACGTTTTCACAGGGCATAACAGATGATTTACTCTCCCGCTCATATTATTTAATCTCCGAGGAAAAACGGTCAATGAGCATGTTCCAGAAGAGACGAAGCCAAGGCGTAAGTAGTTTGTTACGATGCCTCACCGCATAAATCGTTCTGATCGGACTCCAATTCGGAAGGGCACAAGACATGATTTCCCCTTTGGCAAGTTCTTGAATAATGGAAGCTTGTGAAACCATTCCGATCCCCATATTTTGGCGAATCATTGATTTCAATGCTTCCGATCCCGAAACTTGCATAATTTCTGTAAACCGAACACCATTTTCGATAGCCCATTCGTTAATGATTGTCCGGCTGCTTGACCCTTCTTCGTGGGCAATCAGTGGAAGACTTTGCAAGTCGTGCGGTTCAACCTTGGATTTGGCAGCAAGAACGTGTTCCGGGTGGAAGATGATGATGAGGTCATCTTTCATCAAGGGTTCATAAATCAAGTCGGGATCATCCGGTTCCGTATGTGAAATGACACCGACATCCAGGTCATAAAGTTTTATTTTCTCTACGATTTGAGCAGCTGGTTTAACGTCGAGGCTTAAATAAATATCATGCTCTTGTCTGAATACTGACAACAAATCAGGGAGGATATAGGTAGCAGGCGTATGTGTGCTTCCAATTCTTAAGTGTTCGGCCGCTGTCCCTTTGTGATTCTCCAGCGTTCGGCGCATTTCGTCATCCAAAGCCACAATTTGCTTGGCGTAGTGGTACAAGGATTTGCCGGCTTCAGTCAGTTTAATGACATGATAGGTTTTGGTATGGAACAACGCCATCCCAGCGTCCTCTTGTAGCTTGTTTAGATGAAATGTCACCGTAGGTTGTGTAATATTTAGCTTCTCTGCAACCAAATACAGTTTTTGCAAGTTAACGACATGCACGAACACTTTCAACTGTTGCAAATTCATGTATATACACTCCTTATACCCTCAACATAGATAATATCTATCATATCATACAATTGATTAATATCATTTAAAACAACTTTAACTTTAACATAATATGAATCTCCAACAACTCCTTTAGGATAGATAGTAGATCTTAAATAATATCTTAGGGGGAAAAACATGAATAACGTTTGGAAAAAGCGATTAAGTGGATTAAGTCTTGCGTTGGTGCTGATGATTGCTGGATGTGGTGGAGGAACGGGTACGAATGGAAATGCTTCTGCAGGAGGTGCAGAAACTAACGTCTCCTCATTTCAAGAGACAGCGAATCTGAATTCTTCCAATGAAGATACTGGGAAAACGATCTATTTGTATGGCAATGATTTTGTCGATATCGTAGCTCCCGAATTTGAAAAGCAAACGGGCTACAAAATTGAAGCAGTCCATTATGGCGGGGGAGAGGCGTTAGCCAAAATTGAAGCAGAACAAGGTAATCCTCAGTGGGATGTTGTCATGATGGACGGACATGGTTCCATTCGAAATCTGGCTGACAGAGGGTTCCTCATGACGGATTGGACACCTGGAAATATGGATAACCTCAGTGAGTATGGAGAATCGCTCGTTCCTGAGGATCATGCTTACACTCCAGTTACCATTCATGCATCAGCCGTCATTGCCTACAACACCAATCGTCTGACTGAGGCACAAGCACCAAAGACATGGGAGGAATTTTTCAATTATGAAGGTACAGCCGGACAAGCCGACCCAGCAGTGGCCGCTCCCGCATACCCGCTCGTTTCCTCACTTTTTTATCATTGGAGCATTCCTGAGGCCGAACAAAAGTATGGACAAATGATGAATAAGGGATTGAGAGTTTATCCCAAGAACGGCCCATTAGGAAGTGCATTAGTTTCCGGTGAGATTGATATTGCCGCTTTACAAGAGAGTAACGCATATGATCTAAAGCAATCCGGCGAGCCAGTGAATCTCATCTGGCCGGAAGAGGGGGCTCCTGGTAGTCTACGGGTGGCTGCAATCAGCAAATACACTAAAAATCCTGCGGCATCCAAAGCATTTATCGAATTTATGCTTCAACCGGAAACGCAGCAAATGCTCGTTTCGCTGGACTCTTCTGACAGTTTCTTCACACCGCTGGTACAAGGGGTAGAGTCGCGCAAAGACCGTGAGCCCAATCCAACATTCCTGCTTCCTCCAGCCGAATGGTCCGCTGAGCACGAAGTGGACATCAAGACCTGGTTTGCCGACCAGAACGTAAATTAGGACAAATCCAATGAGAAATCCAGGAACTCGTTGGGGAGTTGGCATTGCACTTATTTTGTTCATTGTGATCTTCTTGCCGTTACTCGCCGTTTTGCTTAACGCTTTTCTACCAGGATTATTTTTCGGAGAAATCCGTTTCCAAGGACTGGGGTTGCTTGGCGAGATTTTTAATCGTCCTTTGTGGCGCCAATCCTTGATGAACTCCATGTGGCTAGGCGTGGGAACAGCACTGTTAGGGACCCTGTTTGGTACCTGTCTCGCCATGGTGAGAGCAAGGTGGAATTATGCAGCAGGACGTTTGTTGGACGCCGGTGTGTGGCTTCTGCTGATTATGCCATCGTTTATGCTGGCACAAGGCTGGATATTGTTCGCCGGAGCAGACGGGATCGCAAGCCGTTCGCTCAGTATGGGGTGGGTGACACCTCTCTTGTTTCAACCTATGGGACTTATGTTCATCATGGCTTTAAGCAAATTTCCTTTAGCCTATCTGACGGTGCTAGCTTCAGCCGAGTGGAATGTCAGCCAATACGGGTATGCTGCCCGCTTGAACGGCGCGCGTCCTTGGACGGTGTGGCGGACCGTAGAATTACCACTTTCGGCACCTTCCATCGTTGCTGGAGCCACATTGGTTTTTATTGATACCGTTGGAGACTTCGGTTTGCCTGCAGCATTGTCCACCGTGTATCGTTTTCCGACATTAACGTATTCAATTTACTCCGCCATCTATCAATCACCGGTTCGGTTTGATATGGCGGGTGTACTTGCATTCTATCTCGTTATTTTACTGGGTCTGGCCATGTTCGTGCTCATGATTAGCCTGCGCAAGTCAAGATTTGACTTCCTTAATTCCAGGGCCAGAAAAACGATAAAAGTTAAACCTCAAAAAACCTATCTATTAAACTTGATTACGATCTTGTTTCTAACCATCAGCATTGGTATTCCCGTCGGTAGTAGTGTTTGCGTTTCAGTGATGAAAAAGATGGGCGATGGCTTCGCTTTGCAGAATCTTACGTTAAGTCATTATGCCTCTTTGTTTTCCTCAAGCGTGCCAGATCATACTCGACTGAATTTTTTGGATGGCATGATCCATTCATTATCCATTGCTGCGATTGCGGCAGTGATCAGCATGATCATTGGCTTTATTGTGGCATATGTGCTTACGTTTACACAGTTTCCGATGAAAGGCGGACTGCAGCTATTTTCCATCGTATCTCTTGCCGTGCCGGGAATCGTTATGGGGATCGGCTACATTTTCGTCTGGAATCAAAAATGGCTGGAGTATGTCAACCTTCATCTGTATGGAACGCCTGCCTTACTCGTGATTGCGGTCATAGCCGGAGCAATTCCTTACGCTGTTCGTGTTCAGTTGGGTTCGTTCGGCACCATTTCTTCTTCGGTACTAAACGCGGCAGCGGTGCAAGGTGCGGGAACGATTGGCCGAATGGTACATATCGTGTTGCCTTTGACGCGCCGTTCATTGCTTCTCGCCGTATTGGCGGCTTTCGGCACAAGCGTGTTTGACCTCGCTCTGGCTTCAATGTTACAGCCTGCAAACTATGTCCTGATGCCTCTCGTTATTGATCAGGCTTTTGAGTTTGGTAGATATGGTTATGCAACAGCAGCAACAATCTTGAGTGGTTCAATTCTATTATTCATCATTATTCTCATCCAGATTGCAGGTGAATCTGTATTTCGTTGGAACGATCGGCGCTTACAGAAGAGTGTAGCGATCCGTCCAGCCACAAACCACCGCATGACATATGGAGGTTCGCAATATGAAACCAATTCTTAAGCTTGAAGGGGTTCACAAGTCTTTTGATAAGCAAGAAGTTCTAAGACCTCTATCGTTTGAGATGAACCAAGGTGAACGCATATGCATCCTTGGTCCATCTGGCTGCGGGAAATCTACCTTGCTGCAGCTGATCGCCGGATTGCTGAGAATCGACGGCGGCGTCATTGAAATGGTCGGCCAACCGGTAGATGGCAAGAAACAGTTCACGCCACCAGAGAAGAGACCCGTTAATATGGTATTCCAAGATTATGCGTTATGGCCGCACATGACTGTGCAACAGAACATTGAGTATGGTATGAAGAGGTCCCGAACGGACTCATCGGTAAGAAAGCAGCGATTGGATCATTTACAATCGATGCTGCAATTGGAGGGACTGCTGGATCGATTGCCTACCGAATGTTCTGGTGGTCAGCAGCAACGGATTGGGATGGCTCGAGCGCTTGCCACCGAACCTTCCATTTTGCTGATGGACGAACCTCTGTCCAATCTGGACGTCAAGCTTCGAACTGAAATGCGCAGCGAGTTGGCGAGCCTCTTATCCAATTTGGATACAACTGTGCTTTATGTTACGCACGATATGCTTGAAGCCTTCACTCTGGCTGATCGAATCATGGTGCTTCGGGCAGGGGGAATCGATCAGTTCGCAGAACCCCATCAACTTTTCAACCACCCAAAGACACCTTGGGTCGCCCAGCTGATGGGGTATCACAATCGTCTGAGCGCTGTCTTTACGATGGACGGTTCTGCTGTGCATATCGGAGAACAGGTTATCATCGGACAAATGATGGAACGTGCAACGAGAGGGGGACAAGCCATTGTTATGGCTCACCCTCAACAATTAATCATTTCTTTGGAGCGAGAAGAAGAGACGACGAATCAAATTCAGGTAATAGTGAAACAATCCATTTTCGAAGGTATTCATTGGAGAGTCATCATGCAAACCCAAGATAACCAAAGTGTCCATGGATTCAGCAATGAACCTCTCGAACCCGGTTCGGAGTGCTGGATTCGATTATCACCCAAGCAAACCATGATCTTTCCAGGAGGCGAAGAACCTGGTCATGGGTAGACTGCTTGCCGTGTCCGACGTTCACGGGTACGGACATCTTCTTAAACAATTACTGAATACTGCGGGTTATCGTCCCGATCAGGACCAATTGATCTTGCTTGGGGATTATGTCAATAAAGGGCCTGACTCTTGGGGAACGCTGCAACTCGTACACGAATTAACCTTGAATGGAGCAATCGCTCTGCAAGGTAACAATGAACGGAAATGGCTGGCCTCTATGCCGAGTCTTAATACCGAAAATCAAACTTCAATTGAACATTATCGCGATTTTTTGGAGGGTTTACCGTTGTATTTCTTAAGCGATGGCTTCTTATTCGTCCATGCCGGAGTACGTCCAGGAGTTCCTATGAGAGCTCAAAAGCCTGAGGATTTGACCGAAATACGAGAGCCTTTCTTTACGAGCCCGGCTGATCCAAACTATACCGTTGTTTTCGGTCATACTTCCACGTTTCGGTTCGAGGTGCCACCTTGGGAAATCTGGATAGGTAATGGGAAAGTGGGAATCGATACTGGAGCTGGCCACGGACATTATCTCAGCTTAGTGGATTTTTCAAATCGAAATCGTTGGTATGTGTCCGTGCAAGAACCGTTTCAAGTTCAGTCTGCAGCTCTCACTGAGCTAGAGAAGAACGAGGGAGCAATACAGTTATATCATCAAAAGCCAAATATGTTCTCAGATACAAGATAGAGAGATTCGTATAATTGCAATAAGACATTGAAAGGCTAAGTAGCCTTCAATGTCTTTATTTTTTGTAGCAAGCATAGGGATTGAACTTGGAAATTGCCCAGCGGGCAATGAGTCATATAACACAGCGAACGAAGTTGCCTGCGTCAAATAGCTTGTTGGAAAATATGAGAGGAGTTGAATGAGAAAGATGACAGCATCATTTTCCCTTAAGCTCGAAGGATACGAATGTCCATTTAGTCGTGTTTGGGAGATCGGGGACCTAATCAGGGGCTGTCTAGCCATTTTGAATGTGCTATACTGTATCCAAAAAAGAGGTCTCAAATAATGGCACGATACAAGGAAGAGCAATCCAAACATATTCGGGAAGCACGTAAGAATCAAATTTTAAAAGCAGCGCTAAGGGTGTTTGCGGAGTATGGGATAGAGGGCACGAAGATGGGCATGATCGCCAAGGCTGCTGATTTAAGCCACGGTCTTATGTACCACTATTTCGCGTCCAAAGAAGAATTACTTACAAAAAGTCTGCTCTGGGCAATGGAAGGCGCTGAGCATTTGATCGAGGAGGTTCGATCTTCGTCAGCGAAACCGTTGGAGAAAATAGAACACTTCACCCGGTCAGCCATCACAGCAGGAAGTCATGACGTATTTCGAATGATTCAAAGCTGTATGAAATATCCTGAACTTGATGAAGAGACAAGGAAACTGATCAGCCAGACGAGTGAGAAATATGTATTGTTGCTAGTACCCATCCTTATTGAAGGGCAGACTCGCGATGAAATCGTTAAAGAAGAACCTGAGATGCTTGCCAATCTCTATCTGACGATATTGTCGGGATTGATCGCTGACGATGTGGGCTGGCTTCATCAAAATTTGGACTGGAATATACGAATGCTGCTCAGAGTTATTCAAAAATAAAAGAATCCGCTAGTGAAGTGAATCTACTGCTATCTACACTCCAATATGCTCCCCGCCAATCTACATATCCTGTTTGTAAACGAACTTAGCCTTTTTGCTTTCCTCACTCTTGGAAAGCAAAAAGGAATTTTTTTGTTGACAAAAATTGGCACCCAATTTACCATATTGTTGACTGATTGAGTCAATCAATAATAATTTAAAAAGTGAGGTGCTTGGTTGTTTTGAAAAAGGGAGGAAAGAGCAGACTGCCGGGTCTAAACCCAATATCAAATAAGGAAAGATCGCTTGCCCCTGATTTAGGACGCGGATTTATGTTGCTGCTCATCGTCATTGCTCACGCTCCAATATATTTGTTTACAGCGCAGACGTTTACGCTGACCCGTCCACTTGGAGAGCATTGGCTTGAAGACTTCGTGAATTTGGTTGGCCTGTTGTTCGTGGATAACCGTGCTTATCCGATGTTCGCAGCATTGTTCGGTTACGGGCTGGCTTCTATGGTAACACGCCAACTGGATAAAGGCGTACCTATAATGGAAGTGAAGCGCTTGTTGCGTCGTCGTTCATGGTTATTGATCGTTTTTGGGTTTATACATCTTGTCATAATTGGAGGAGCAGACATCCTCGCCGTATATGGCATTTCCGGTCTTGTTCTCGGATGGATGCTGTTTAAGCCGGTGTGGATGCAGCGTAGGGCTATGATCGTAATTGGCGCAGTATACATGGCTATTATTCCGACTGCCTGGGTAGCGGTATATCCGATTTTGACGGGAGAAGAACTGGACATCGGGTTAACTCCTTCCCACACTTACCTACTTCTAGTCTCGGAGCATATAATTGCATTTCCGATTATGATTCTGATTAATTTGCTGCTCTATCCGATGCTGCTAATTATCACCTTAGGAGTATGGTCTGCCCATAAACGGTGGCTGGATAATCCTGAGCGCTTCCGTCCCCAGTTGAAACGAATGACAATTGGAGGAATTGGTATATCGCTGATCGGAGCACTTCCTTATGCTTTGACTGGTGCAAATATGTGGAATCCGAAACCTGAATTAATTAGTTGGTTTGTAATCGTCCATATCATCACCGGCATTGCAGGCGGATTAGGATATACGGCTCTTATTGCGTTGTTCAGCATATCAGCCCGTCGTACGGCCCCGAGGATGACGGATGCGCTTGCGTCAGTTGGCAAACGATCACTTACGTTTTACATTTACCAGGAAGCGCTGCTTGTCCTCTTGCTCTCGCCAGTCGCCCTTGGATTGGGAGGTGTGCTTAATGGTGCTGGAGTGTTTGCAATTGCAGTGTTGATCTGGTTCTCAAGTGTCTGCCTCGCTGTCTGGCTAGAAAAACGGGGATGGAGCGGCCCTGTCGATGCTTTCCTGAGAAGACTCATCTATCGACAACGGAAAGTATCAGATAGAAGATAATGTTTTTTTTGATAAAGGAAAGTGAGGGAAACGAAATGAAAACGAAGATGGAACAAAGCAACAGAGGCTTCTCCGAAACAGGCCTGCAAAGAATGCACGACGTGCTGTCAGGACATGTCGAGTCCGGGAAGATTCCTGGTTTCGTCGCCCTAATCAGCCGGAACGGAGAGACGCACGTCGAGGCGATCGGCACGATGCGCCATGACGATGGCGCGCCGATGCTCCGGGACACGATCTTCCGGATGGCATCCACGTCCAAGATCGTTACGGTTGCTCCGGTGATGGTGCTGCTCGACGAGTGCAAACTGCATCTCGACGACCCAGTAGATCCATGGCTGCCTGAACTCGCCAACCGACAGGTGCTTAAACGACCAGATGGCCCACTGGACGAAACCGGGCCGGCACGGCGACCAGTTACTGTCCGGGACTTGTTGACCTCCACGTTCGGGCTCGGAGTGGATATGACGTTAATGGGCTCTCCGATCATAAGCGCGATCTTCGAGAATGGGTTATATGACACGCCAGGGCAGGAGATGCCAGAGCCCGATGAGTGGATGCGTCGTCTGGGAACACTCCCGCTCTGCTACCAGCCCGGTGAGCGGTGGCAATACCACATGAGTAACGAAGTTCTCGGCGTACTCGTTGCCAGGGTCACGGGTCAGACATTCGAGACATTCCTGCGCGAACGTATCCTTGATCCCCTAGGGATGAAGGACACTGGCTTCTACGTGCCCGAGAGCAAAATTGACCGGCTGCCTCCCGCCTACATCCCCGATCCCCAGACTGGTGAGTTCATCGTATGGGACGAGGCAGCAGGCGGACGCTACAATAAACCTCCCATGTTCCAAGCAGGCGGCGGTGGGCTGCTCTCAACGGTTGACGACTATCACGCGTATTTACAGATGCTGCTGAACCAAGGAATACATGGGACCGAACGGATCCTGTCCCGGCCCGCCATCCAGCTGATGACAACTAACCGTCTTACGCCCAAGCAACAAGCATTCCGAGAGGACTTGGCAAAAAACAACGTCCATTTGTCACATGGTCAAGGGCAGCACGGAGGCTGGGGCTTCGGGATGGCGGTACGCACCTACCGCGGCGACTATGCATCCATCGGTCAGTTCGGCTGGGACGGCGGAACCGGAACCTCGGCTTATGCCGACCCGGACAAACAACTCACAGGAATTATGCTCACTCAGGTCGGGATGTCCACCCCGGATTCTGCACATCTTATCCACGACTTCTGGACCATGGTCTATCAGGCAATCATCGAAGACTAACTCCTTGCTCCTTGCTCCTTCCTCAAATTTCTCTATGAATCGTCCTTCAACATCAAGTTGTACATTCACCTGAATATGACTTTCATCGAAACTAAGCAGATAGTAGCCTGAATCAGTGGTGTACACGCCACATGTGGACCTGTCAGAAGACAAGAATATGAATACTTTGAAAGTCGCATTCGATGCGGCTTTTTTGTTTGAAGTATATATGTTCTTGTCGTATCTCAATGATAATCATCGGATACATGATCATCATTTTATTTCGGGCTTATCTGGTATTTCCATGAACTGTATGAGTCAGTGAATATAGATGCTGCTGATGATTTGAAAATTGAAGAATGTAATTATTAGTAAACAAACTAACAAAAAGTGATACACTAGATTCAGAGCTACTGATGTTCTTACTGAAAAACAGTATAGGATGATGACATGAGAAAGATATTATCTTTTATGGATTGGGGTATTTTTGCTCTTCGTTTATACCATTACATTTTGCTGTCATCACGGCTGTTTACAGAGAGTGACATGTCGAACCGAACATGGTTAAACGTCATTTGGCTAATGGCAGCACTTATCGTTCCAATGATCTTCTGGTTTCCTCAACGGCGCATGAACAAGGTCTGGTTTTGTATCGCGGAGCTAATGCTGGGTAGTTCTTATTATGTGAACTCTGTTATCCATCCGGAGCTGACTTCCAAAGCAGACTATCTGCTGCCGAGTCTAACAATGGGGTACTTATTGATCAAGAAGACATTCTGGGTCATTCCCGCAATTCTATTCATCCCTTTTATCTTCCAGTCTTATTTAAAGTTACCTTGGGAACAAGCCTTTAGTAGCGGGACAGATAATGTATTATTCTGCTTCATCGGCATATGGGCCAGCTTCGTGGCCAAAGCGTATTACCAAAAAAATGAACTTGTGGTCGAAGTAGAGCAGCAAAATAAGCTGTTAACCCACTACGCTGCTGAAATTGAGAAAATGACTCTGCTTGAAGAACGCAATCGTATGTCCAAGGAACTTCATGATACCCTGGGGCATTCCTTCATCTCAATCATTATGAGTCTTGATGCTTCCATCGCTCTTATGGATCGTAAGCCTGCCGAGGTCAAGGAACGGTTAATTCGCTTAAGAGCACTGGCTGAACAAAATCTGGACGAAATGAGAAGTATTGTCCATGAGATTGGAGAAGAAGCGGAGTCGAATCTTGTACGGCAGATTGAGGCCCATGTGGCCAATTTTCGGGAACATACAGGAATTCTCCTAACGTTAAAAGTACTAGGAACAGAGCAGCACACGCATTTTGAAGTACGACAGGCGATTCTGCGAGTCATCCAGGAGTCTATTACGAACGCACTAAAACATGGAAAAGCGTCTCAACTGGATTTGGAGCTTCAATTTTCCGAATCCGTTTTGCACCTGGTTGTTCGAAATAATGGGAAACCGATTGACAAATTGAAATATGGCTTCGGGTTGACTACGATGAAACATCGAGTTGAGCGGCTGGGGGGCAGCCTGTTTGTATCATCAGAGGTAGGAGATGAAACGATCACCGAAGTCAGATGTGAAATTCCCCTGAAAGGAGTGGGGCTGCATGGGGAAAATTAAAGTATTACTTGCAGATGATCAGGAATTAATTTTGGAGAGCCTACATATCGTGCTGTCCATGGAAGAAGATATTGGAATCGTTGGATTAGCTAAAAATGGGGAGAAGCAGTTCAGGGCTGCCATCAGTTTCTGCCCGATATGGTATTGATGGATATCAATATGCCCGTCATGAATGGCGTTGACGCAACAGCTCAGATCAAAGAGCGAATGCCTATATACGGGATCCGCTATTAAAAATAATGAATACGGGCTTAGTAGCCGTGAAATTGAAATATTGCAGAGGCTTTGTTTCTTAGTGAAGGAACGATCAAGAATTACATTTCAACGATCTACTCAAAACTTAATGTTAAGGGAAGACAAGAGGCAGCCCGTAAAGCCAGAGAGTCGGGAATCATGAATTACTAAGACAAGCCCCCTAAGAAGCCGGTAACTTATATAGTTCCGGCTTCTTAGGGGTATATGACTTTATCATGACAAAAGCGCACTGTCACTTTATGACTTTTTCAGCCCATACTCATAACTATCATCAAATTATAGAGGAGCTGACTCAAGACATGAAGAAAAGATCTGCACACAAAGAACATTCACAGATGGGTGAGAAAATAAGCAAATGGAGTGTGTTTTGGCGCTTTCCAATCATCTGGATGATTGCGGGGGCTATCGGCATAATTCTTGTGGATGCGTCCATCCGACCGCTAGCAGAGCAAGCACCGGACGTGCTTTCTCTGCTGTTGACACTAACGTTGGGCTTTCTCGCCATCATGGTCTATATACTCACCATGAAATATTTGGCCCGTCGGTCCATTCCTGAGTTATCCAGAAAGGGTGCAGGGGTTGAAGCTGTTATGGGAGCACTAACCGGGGCTATGTTAATTGCCTTATCCACTATTATTATAGTTTCCTTGGGAGGTTACTCCTTTCAATGGGTGAACGAGGCGGATACGGTTACTGTTCTAATCGCTTCAATTGAAGCTGCTTTAGGCGCAGCCATTGTCGAGGAACTTATCTTTCGTGGACTAATGTTTCAAGCCATACATAAATTGCTGGGAAACTGGACCGCACTCGCTGTGACTTCTCTATTCTTTGGAATAGCCCATCTTGGGAATACAGGAGCAACATTATGGAGCGCATTCGCCATAACTTTAGAAGCAGGTCTTCTGCTTGGAGCCGCATTTATGTGGCGACGAAACCTGTGGTTTGCCATGGGACTACATTTTTCCTGGAATGCACTTGAAGGTTTGCTTGGGATCCCTGTTTCTGGACACAGTTCAGACGGTCTGTTTATTGTGAAAGTGACCGGTCCTTCACTTCTCACTGGAGGTGACTTTGGACTTGAGGGGTCTGTAGTTCCGGTTATCATCAGCCTTCTGATTACCATTCCCATGCTGTATGGCGCTATTCGCAATCGCAATCTGCCGTCGGGTCGAATTCCGTCTCCAAAAAGTGAAGGCTTCCAAGAATAACCACGAAGATCAATCCAGAAATGATGGACAATCGTGCTGCCGATGCAGAAATTGGTTTTGCATTCAAGACCCGTTTAATCACTTTGTTGATTTCCTCCCTTTATGCTTGTATTAATGGCCTTGCTATTATTGCCTCAGCCAAAGCATTCGGAGCCATCACAACAGCGGCATGGTGCTTTGTAGGTTTTTCAGTCCGATTGATTCCTTTTGAAAGGAGGGCTGAATTACAGAGAAATGGGAAAAGTAGAATATCCCAACTAGGAGGTGTTTACATTTGATAAAGTTTATTGTGACATTCGTTTTAGCGCTAGGGTTAATTTCGTTAATCGAAACTCCAGCTTCGGGCAAAGAATCTCAGCCAATAGCAGACACTAATCAATGTTCGTTG
This sequence comes from Paenibacillus sp. Negev47, assembly GCF_058313655.1. Taxonomy (NCBI): domain Bacteria; kingdom Bacillati; phylum Bacillota; class Bacilli; order Caryophanales; family Paenibacillaceae; genus Paenibacillus; species Paenibacillus sp. Negev47. The sequence goes on along the minus strand of NZ_CM177754.1, from coordinate 3,339,651 downwards.
ATTCAGCAGGCATTGATAATCGAACTGCATCCTCAAATAATGAGCACTCTTCGTCAAAAGTACCACGACAACTTTTTGTTCGCGAATACCCATGTGTTGCCGATCCAAGGTTCGGACATCCCAGAACTAAAGTTTATTTTGGAGATGACGGTAATGAAAGGAGAACAACCAGAAACAGTTCAAATGACGTTTCGACGAGATGCTCTTAATGGCTATAAGGTAGAGAATATTAAGGTTATTGCTTCTTAGGTACAAGATTGAGATAACGGTATACTTGAAACTTTGGCACAAAAGAAATGTAAAATAACTGCAGCCGTTATTCTCGCTGCTGTTTACTAACGTACTGACAGAAGGATCGTTGCAGTAATGCTGACGATTCTTTTTGTTTACCTATAGGGACGGTAGAGACAGATAATTGGAGAGGCAGCGGAAATATTAAGTGATGCCATCTAAAATTTTGTTGCCAAAATTATCTAACACGTGTTAAATTTACATCAACACTTTAATGGATAAACTGAAAATGGTTGTAAATGGAGGAGCCTGCACACAGCGGGCTCCTTTTGTCTTTTTTTGGCTTAATACTAACGTAAATTCTCAAAAGGAGATGATGTGTTTTTATGAAAGACTGATCCCATGGCCATCTTCATATTTTAGTTGTGGATCTATCGATCGATGGAGTGTTGCGAAATTGTAAGTACATTGAACCATTGTTGAAAGACGGGGAGGATGATTGGGTGTGATTGATGTACGGAACCTTAAATTTACGTATCCGGGACAAACAGAGCCTGCAATTCATAGTATGGATTTCCATATTCCTAAGGGTGAGATCTTTGGTTTTCTTGGTCCATCAGGAGCTGGAAAAAGTACAACGCAAAAAATATTGATAGGTGTTCTGAAAGGGTATCAAGGCAGTGTTAAGGTGATGGATATAGAGATCAAGGATATCAGACCTGACTACTATGAACGAATTGGAGTCGCCTTTGAATTTCCAAACTTTTACTCCAAGTTTTCTGTGTTGGAAAATTTAAAACTCTTCCGGTCACTTTATGCTGGGCGAACAGAGGACCCGAAAGGGTTATTGGAGCAAGTGGGTTTGGATCAAGCAGCTAATCTGAGGGTGTCTCAACTATCAAAAGGGATGAAGATGCGTTTGAATTTTTGCCGTGCACTTTTGAATGACCCTGATATTCTCTTCCTGGATGAACCGACCTCAGGTTTGGATCCGGTCAATGCCAAACAGATGAAGGATCTCATTCTGGAGAAAAAAGAAGAAGGTAAAACGGTTCTAATAACAACACACAACATGCAAGCAGCAGAGGAATTATGTGATCGTGTAGCTTTTATCGTGGATGGACAAATCAAACTTATCGATTCCCCTCGGGAACTTAAACTGCGTAAGGGACAAAAAAGAATCAGGGTTGAATATCGTCAAGAAGGGGAATTAATTAGCGCAGCTTTTCCCCAGCAGGGACTAGGGGATAATGAAATATTTTTAAGTCTTATACGAAATTATTCAATTGAGACGATTCATTCCCAAGAGGCTTCACTGGAGCAAATATTTATTGAAGTTACAGGGAGAGAGCTCGTATGAGATTCATTTCTGCCTTTACTTTTGATATCAGATTCCAGTGGCGCCATGGATTTTATATCGTGTATGCCTTTGTGTGTGCCTGTTATTGGACATTGCTGAACTTTGTCCCTGATGAGTACTTGGAAAAAACCGTCATTGTGTTAACTTTTAGCGATCCGAGTGCATTGGGATTGATTTTTGCTGGAGGGATCTTGCTTCTAGAGCGAGATCAGGGAGTTCACGATCCCCTTTTTGTTACACCTATCCATATTCGTGATTATTTATTCGCCAAAGTAGCTTCATTATCTGTTTTATCTCTGATCGCGGCGTGGGTGATTCATACTACATCAACTGGAGTTCCGGAATCCCCTTTTTTGTTTTCAGCGGGTGTGGTGTTAACTTCGAGTCTGATGACGTTATTATCGATCGGGGTTGTCGTTCGATACCAGACGATTAACGGTTTTATCCTGATGTCTCAAGTCTATGCGTTGCCATTATTGCTTCCTTTGCTTGCTTTTTTTGATGTATGGAATACTTGGCTATTTCAGATTCTCCCAACGGAGGGTACATTACTTCTTTTAGGATCCGCATTCTCTCCTTTGTCAATGCAAGAGATTCTTTATGCTTTTTTTGTTTTGATTATTTGGAATTATGCGATCTATAGCTGGGCTAAACTTTCTTATAAGAAGTATGTTTTAGGAGAAATTGGGGAAAGGGGAGCTGGAAAGTGAATCGGTACCGAGTACTTTTGATGAACGATATCCGTCACGCAGGAACGGATCCGGTACTACTGGTTGGCTTTTTGGGCCCAGTGATCTTAATCTTACTCACTCGGTTTGGATTTCCAATGGTAGCTCAATGGCTGCAGGCAAGTTACTCTTTCGATTTAAACGAGTTCAGAGACTTTACTGCAGTTCTTCTGGTTGTAACCATCCCCATGCTATTAGGTATGATGACTGGATTATTAATGTTGGATGAACGAGATGAAAACCTCATCTCCTATTTTGCAGTAACCCCGCTTATGAAAAGAGGTTATCTGTCTTACAGATTAACTTTGCCTTCAATCTTAAGTGCCGTGCTGACCGTGATGTTTATAATATGCTCAGGACTAACCGAGTTCCGTGTGGAGATTTTGCTTATGCTATTGTTATTGGCCATAGAAGCGCCATGGTTTGCACTGCTGGTGGCGGCTTACTCTGCCAATAAAGTAGAGGGATTAGCTTTATACAAGATAGGTGCGCTTTTATTTATTGCTGGCCCTATTGTTATTTTCTTTGTGCCACATCCATGGCAATGGGTAGGCATTTGGATCCCTACCTATTGGCCAGCAATGGTTTTTATGACAGGAATATCGGGTGAATCATTTGCTGCATTGACTTATTTTAGTGTAGGATTTATTTTTCATATTGCCATACTGATGATGATAATCCGGGTGTTTGTTAAAAGAGCAGACTAGATATATTCCACGAAAAAAGACACTTCTCATGATAACGGATTGGGCAAGCGGGTTTCCAACTACGGACGGCAAACAACATACGGTCTGCATCCTAAGCGAAGGCGGCATGTTCGGTGAAGTTGAAACGTTTTCATTGGGCACAAGTTTCATGTCCCGCATGAATTTCCTTTCGACTGTATGCTTCTCGCGTAATGTAGATTACTGTCGAATTATTCATTCAGCGTTATGATAAATGCTGTAACGGAAATCACTGCAAAAATATGAAACTCTTATAGGAGGAGTCCACATGTCCAATCAACAAGTCCAACTGAATATTCGATTCAAAGCTAAACCAGGAAAAAAAGAAGAATTCCGCAAGGAGCTATCTTCCCTGATTGAAGAGATGTCATCCGAGAAGGCATTCATTAGTGCCATTGTTTCGGACGATCTGGATCAGACGGATGACTTGATCATTTATGAAACATGGCAGGGCACGAGAGATAGCTGGCTAGCGGAAGAATTCATTAAGCCATATCGTAAGAATTATGAAGAAGCACTGGGCGAATTAATTGTGGATAGAAGCGTTAGCTGGTTGCAACCAAAGGGCGAATGGGGAAGTCATATAACGAATGCGTGATGGCGTTGAATCCTTAACACTTTAAGTTCAGGTGCTGGATCATGGATTTGAAAGGTACAGGAATACGACTGAACGTACTGAGCCCCGACGGGATCCATAATCCGGATTACGACGGTATGTTCGGCGAAGCGCTCGATCAAGTCCTCGAATCATGGGGGAATGCCGTTCCGTAATGTTATCAGCGCAAGTTGTTCAGGCTTGTTGTGGCTTAGGCCTTCTCCAAACACAACGAGACCATGTGATTAATACCAGATATGCGGGCCTGCCTGGGAGATAGCGACTTGCGTTTGTACTCCGTGAACCCCAGCTTCTCATACAATCGGATGGCCGGGACATTGGTATCGGCAACCTCTTCTATGAGATAGTTACGGTACGGCAAATGAACTAGCATATGTGTAATAACTGCCGAAGCCGCTCCTTGGCCGCGGAAGGATAAGGCAGTACAGATAAACTCGACTGAGCCCGTTTCAGCCGGCGGGTCAACAAACGGCTTTTGGAACTCCCTCTTCAGAATGAGTGCGGCCATCGAACCCTTGAACCAACCCAGATGTCGGCGGAGCGGTGCGCTCTGAAGTTCTAGGGAGAAGCTCTGACAGTCCGTGCATGCGCCGAAGGCCGTCACCCGATCGCCATCAAGAGCCACATAAAATTGATCTAGCACGAACATATGGGCGAACGCCTTTGCGATGACATCTCGGTCTTTAGAGAAATACGTGAGCCACTGCGAGAAGCCGTCAGCGAAAATCTCCGCCATCTGGTTTCTGACCTCTACACCCGCGCGGTCTGCGCGGACAACCTCAAATGCGCCCGAGTACTTCATAACGTTTCACCTTCCTTTACGAATACTAAGGTCAAGAGCGATCTCGACGGCATCGTGAATTTTTCCTCCAGCATCACCTTCATCATCGCCAGTCCCTGAATGGAGGAAAAGAAATATTGCGCCATCTCAAAAGCGTTCCCTTCACGTAGCTTGCCCTGCCGCTGTCCTTGGACGATGAGCTCGGCAGTTGCTTGCAGTAGATCGGTATTGATCTGCTTGAGAGCTTCTTTCCGACCATCCGTCTTCGTGGAGAAGAAGGATTGTGACATCAACAATAAGAGGTGTCCCAAGTCATCGCCGGAAGAGAGATCGAGATACACCTCGTTCGCGAACCGTGCAAGTTCCTCAGCAGGCTCATCACAGGTCTGAAATTTCGCGATCAGCGTCTCAAGTCCGGTCATGGCGAACTGCACCAGTTCCTCGAATAGCTGATCCTTTGTTTTGTAATGGCGGTACAGCAGACCGGTGCTAATGCCTGCCTGATCGGCAATATGCTGCACATTGGTGGAGCCGTATCCTTGACGAACGAACAGCCGCATCGCCGCTGTCTGGATTTTGGTGCGGGTTGCAAGGCGCATGGCCTCGTATTGTTCAGGTGTTCGGGGCATTTTGGCCGCTCCTTTAATGAATGAATTTTTATTCATTATAAAATCATTGAAGCAAATAGTCAACGTGTAACGTGGAGTAGAATACGGTAGATGAGCCGTTAGAATCGCGAGCAAATCGAAGGTAGCCCATCAACGTGATCGGCTGTTTATATTCAGCTAACGGGCAGGATAACACAATGATTTAGGCACTACTTTAAACCAGACTTTTTCCGAATCGATATGTGGACCTGACGGAATCATGGATTTCGTGAAGTCCTCTCAATATTCTGGCTCTTTTAGATCAAAGTAATCTAACCATAAGTAAAATAATTTATTTCTTTTATATAAGTTTACTTTACTTTTATAACAATCGAATTTATAATCTAATTCAAGAGGTGGTTGTCATGAAGAAAGATTTTGGTGATTCGATATCAAATAAGGTCTATGAATATCGTGTACTTGCCAGAATGTCTCAGCAAGAATTAGCAGAGAAAGTCGGGGTTTCCAAACAAACCATCTTCGTGATGGAAAAAGGAAATTATGTTCCGACTCTGCTGTTAGCTTTTCGAATTGCCGAATTTTTTAGTGTTGATGTAAACGATATTTTTACTTATGTGAAAGGAAATGATTAAAATGATAACTAAGTCTATCTCAGATATCCACAACGCAATTTTTTCCCCTTTAAAGTCCTGGGCTGAACAATCCACAGGAAATTGGAATATTCTCATTGGAGTTGGTTTTTTACTGATTATGGGTAGTGCGATTTTCGCCTATGTATTTTATAAGAAGATTGGGCAAGACGACGAACGGACAAATAAAATCTTTTTGAAAAGCGGTTCACATATGCTGTTGGCAATTATTCTATGTGACATGATTTTTCCTAAAGACGATATGTGGACCATCTTTTTCTTGTTCAAATATACACTGGCATTTTTAGCTGGTGGTATTTACCTAGCCGTCCAATATAAAAAAGATTTTTCATAAGAAAAGGTCAGGGAACGATACTTAACTATGGATTGAGGATTAAACAATGCTAGTAAATATGTATGATCGTCGCCGAAAATTGTAGTAGACCATAAACAGGTATTGTATGAACTTTATGAAAATGATCCATAAATGTGTGAAAAAGCGCTTCCCGCATCAGGATTATCACTGTTAGAGAAGTTAAATAGTACGAGTGCTCTGATCGTACATTGATTAAGATGGGCAAACATAAAAAATGTACCCGTTCGAACACCCGCAGAAGCCTGTGGTTGTGGAAGTGACTAAGAAAGAAAACAAAATTCCAGGTGATATGGAAATAGGGTGACTACCAGAAACATAATGAAGAAGCCTGATCCATGTGGATCAGGCTTCTTCATTATGTTGTTGGCAGGAGATATTCTTGTGTGAAGCATTTAAATGATTACGCTGCCTTGATGATTTGAAAGATATCTTAAAAAATTGAATGATTTTGTAATGGACGAAGTTTGTGAAATCCTGCAATGTTATAGAGAGTTTGTTCGATGGCAATACGGGCACTTACGGGGATCTGGCCACTGGTGCGGGAGCCTACTATACCGTGGACTTTGGACCGGATGTATCAGTAGCGCTGAGCGATATTATGCTGATGCCCAGAGCCTCCTATCCCGCAAGAATGAATGGAGTGGTCCTGCAAAGTTCGAACGACAATAACAGCTGGACGAACTTAATTCCAGCCATCACAGGAACAGTAGAAGGCAAATGGACTTACATTGGTGAGGACGACATAATCGATAATGATGCTTACCGCTACCTGAGAATTTACAACAGCGCTGCTTGGAACGGGAATGTGGCTGAAGTGGAATTGTACGGACAATATGATATTGCAGCATCGATTCCAAGGTAGTCAGCCCGGATTCGATTACTTTCCAACATTCCTGCATCTGATTGGCCCGCTTTGCTGGCTAAACTTCAATTGTGGAGCAATACTGGGGGGGGGATAATCAGAGACCATCTTAATGAATCGGCTTGTCTGAACGAAAGCAAGCGTACAATGTCCCGAAGCCTCTTAACAAGGAGGCTTCGGGACAATTTTTTGCATTGTTTTGTACTGGATTAGACAGGTGCACAGCCGGATTTAAAGAAATTAGAATGTAGTTAAAGATTTTACACTGGATTATAGAGGATGATTTTGGTAGCTTAAGCAATATGAATACCTATTGATAACCTCATTTATGATAGCGCATACATTATTGTCTGGACGGGATAGTTCACGCTGAGCGAAGCTAAAGGGGATGGACGAAATGCCGGGATACAGAAAAACCATTTTCATCAAATTTATATTGTCATACACCGTTTTGTCCGTAGTTCTGATCAGTATCATGGGTGGGTATTGGTATACCCAGGCCAATGGAATGATGGAGGATGAAATTGCCAAAGACAATAAAAACCGACTGATTTCCGCCAAGGATTATATCGAGCAGACCATATTAAAGAAATATGAAGACAACCTACAAAATAAAGCACTTTCCATTCGGTTTATTCAGAATAACTTCAATCTGAATTTGTTGCTAACGAAGAGCTGGGAAGGAAATCTGAGCCGAATTGCATCCTTCCGGCAAGAACTGGAATTCTACAGGATTGAGAATGAAGGACTAACCAATGTCACGGTGTATTTCCCGGCCCATCATTATGTTGTGGATGCCAGCAACTTTCATATGAAGAGTACAACTTCTGAAGATGCTGGTTTCATTCTAAAGCTGAATGAAGTGAAGCCTAAGGAATGGCTTCTTCGGACATTGGCAGATGGAAGCCAGGTGATGACCTATGTGATTAAACTGCCATATGAGACACCTGGAGTACCAACCATGGGTTATTTCTACATGGATGTAGGAGTGGAATTTCTTCAGACTGCAGCTTCCCGAATCCTGAGTTCCCCGGCGGACCAGCTCTATATTTTCGACCCTTTAGGCAAAGAGCTTTTGCATACTGGCGAGTATAATGAGGCTCTCGGTAGTTTGTTGCAAGATACCATTCACAACCCCCGAAGTGGAGAACAGATTATTGAAGGAACTGAAGGCAAGGCTGTTTTGTCTTACCTGGAGTCCGCGAACTCGCAACAAGATTGGACTTATGCGATGTATCGTCCAATGAATTCGTTTGTTTTGTCATCCGAACAGTTAAAAAACAGTCTTCTGATTAGTTGCGGTGTAGTTGTGCTATTTGGGTTACTGTTGTCGTTCTTTTTCTCCAAGCAACTGTACATTCCTGTAAAGAAGCTGATGATGCAGATTAAAGGTCTACACACTTCAAGTTCAGTCACGTCGTTGGGTAATGAGTATGCTTTTATCGGAAGCACCTTTCATCTGATGGAGGAAAAGATCGTAAATCTCGAAACCCAAGCCAGAAAAAATGATTTGAAAAACCTCTTGCTTGGTGTAAGTCTGGAGGTTGAAGCCGAGCAGTTCATTCAACAGGGGTACCGTTATTGCGCCGTCTATCTTCAAATTCTGGAGGAAGGCAGTGCAAACCTGAAGATGCGTTATGAACAGATGAAACGTTCTTTACATAGCGTCGTTGTTCCCTTGAATGAGAACGAGGCAGCTATGATTTATTATATTCCTTTTGATGAAGAGAAAGCGGAGAACCTCATTATGGCCGATTTGCGGGAAGCTCAGCATTCTACCGGGCTTGGTTTACAATTTGGGGCGGCTGTTGGGAGTATTGTAGACCACCCAGAAGCGCTCGCTGATTCTTATCAGATGGCCAAGCAAGCAAGCAGATATCATTTTTTATATGGAAAATATTCAATTGTTGCGTATTCCAGGGTGCTCGAGATGAGTACGGCGCCATATCTGTTTCAATACGATCATTTCAAAAATGCACTACAGGCAGGGGATCAGGAAGCAGTTGCTGAGTTCATTAACCACTTTCTGGAGGTTCTTCAGAATGGACATTTGCAGATCGAGACTGCGGAGCTAGCGGTGCTTCAATTAATGATGCAGTTGTATCAATCGGTTCTTGAGTTGAAGTTACAGCACTTTCTGCCGCATTCCAATATCTTTGATGAATTGAAAAAGGATACGCTGATCGATACTGTTGAAGGGATACGTAGACTCTGCATGCAGATTACGGAACATTTAAAGTATGCCGGTAACCATGCACATATGGATGTGATTCGCACGTTGAAGGTGTATATTGCAGATCACCTGCATGAAGAGTTATCCCTGCAGATCCTCTCGAAGGAGGTTTCACTCGCCCCTGCTTATATTTCTACACTTTTCAGTGAAGGGACCAAAGAATCTTTTACGGAATATGTAACTCGGTTGCGGCTGGAAAAAGCTGCGGATCTGCTGCGTGATCAGCCACGTCTCTCAGTGTCGGTTATTGCAACGCAAGTCGGATACCGGAATCCTCAGTATTTTCACAGCAAATTCAAATCACGTTACGGCGTAACGCCTGTACAGTATCGGAATTCACAGCTAGCAGCGCTAGATTCAATATCTCTGGATAAGGAATAGCACGAGCAAGTATGGATGTAGAAGTAATGTGCATATGACTGTTGTTTGGAGCATCTAACGAATGTTACCCAAGCAGCGGTCATTTTTATGAATTCTATAGATTTTATAAGAAAACGTGAAAGAATTTATAAGGAATCGAATGAACTTGCAATAGAAAAAGCGCTTACATAATTCTAAGATTGAAGTGTGGCTTGAGGAATTTTGGATTGTTGGAAAGGAGCAGTTGTCATGAACCCGGTGCACAATCCGGAAGTGGACGGCAAAAAAAATACATTTAATGGACAGCCGTCAAAATGGGCAGCAACATGGAGGGAATACAAGAAGTGCAGATATCTGTTTCTGCTGCTTGTTCCGGTCATGATCTGGTACGGGGTCTTTGCTTACGGCCCAATGTACGGTATTCAACTGGCCTTCAAAGATTTCAGGATTATGGATGGAATCTGGGGAAGTCCGTGGGTGGGCTTCAAGCATTTCGAGTTTTTGTTCTTTCAATCTCCTGATTTTTTGATGATTCTGAAGAATACGATCGTCATCAGTTTTTTGCATATTTTGTTTGGCTTCCCGGCGCCGATTGTACTCGCGCTGCTTATTAATGAGATCCGGTCAGGTGCCTTCAAAAGGGTAGCGCAGTCGCTGACTTATCTACCGCATTTTTTCTCCTGGGTCATTCTCTCGGGGATACTAATCACACTGCTATCTCCATCGTCCGGTGTAGTCAATTATTTGCTCCAACTTGTGGGTTTGGAGTCGGTCTATTTTCTGGGAGATCCGAATCATTTCCGTTCAACACTGGTCATTTCGGCGATCTGGAAAGAAGTCGGCTGGGGCACGATTATCTATTTAGCCGCGCTTGCAGGTGTACAACCCGAAATGTATGAGGCTGCCGTGATGGACGGAGCGAGTCGCTGGAGGCAGACCCTCAGTATTACGCTTCCGACAATTATGCCGGTCATTGTACTGATGTTTATTCTGCGCATTGGCAATGTACTGGATGCTGGCTTTGACCAGATTTTGAACCTCTACTCACCTGCAACCTATAGTGTAGCGGATATTCTGGACACCTATGTTTACAGGGTAGGCTTGCAAAATTTCCAGTTCAGCTTGACGACAGCGGTCGGTCTGTTCAAGAATGTGATTGCTTTTGCGCTGGTACTGGCAACGAACTATATGGCTAAAAGGTTTGGACAGCAGGGGCTCTTCTAAACAGAATAACCAGATTGGAGGACAAGGCAGTGAAGCATAGCAGGGGCAGTAACCTTTTTCAGGCTTCTTTGATTACGTTCATGATTATCTTGTGTATTGTCATGCTGTATCCGTTTGTCCATATGCTTTCGATTTCGTTTAGTACACCGGCAGAAGCATTGAGATTGGGTATCCATCTGTATCCACAGCAGGTATCATTTTTTGCCTGGGAGAAGGTACTGGGCAACCACGATATCTGGATGGGGTTCGGAAACACGGTTTTTCGTACCGTGGTGGGGACCGTTTGCTCGATCCTGTTCATGTCGTTTGGGGCATATCCGCTATCCCGCAAATACTTGCCGCATCGCAATGTGTATACGATGTTAATTGTGTTCACGATGTTCTTTAGCGGGGGGATGATCCCTTCCTATTTCCTGATCAAATCGCTTGGGCTACTGGATTCGCGGCTGGTGTACATTATCCCGGGACTTATTAGTACGTTCTCCATGCTGATTCTGCGAAATTTCTTTCAGAACATACCTGATGAGCTGGAGGATTCAGCCAAAATAGACGGGGCGAACGATCTGCGTATTCTGTTTCAGCTGATTCTCCCGTTATCGATGCCTGTTATCGCCACTTTATCGTTATGGTCTGCGGTAGGGCATTGGAATGCATGGTTTGACGCAGTGTTATACATTCAGGACCCTTCCAAGCAAGTGCTTCAGACGTTCCTGAGACGAGTGGTCATCACAGGAGAGAATCTATCCATGTTCGCGGCAGACGTTAAGGGTTCGGAGTTGGGTTATCAGGAACCGATTAAAGCCGCTACACTGATGTTCACGGCGCTGCCCATTATTATTGTGTATCCATTTCTGCAAAAGTACTTCGTAAAAGGAACGATGGTAGGCTCGCTCAAAGGATAACACGGATTCATTCAAGCTGTCTCAGGGCGTCTTGATTCAAATATGCGAATAGTTAGATCAAAAGGGAGGAATTCAGAGATGAAAAAAAAGAGATTCAATACCGGTATGTTGGGCCTAGTGATGTCGGCTTCATTACTTATAAGCGGTTGCAGTGGTGGTGCGACTACTGATAACAGTACAGGGGAAACTTCAGATGGAGCTAATGAAAAGCCAATTGAAATTTCAATCGCAAACAACTGGAATATCCCTAAAGCCGATAACAATTACGTACAGAAGTTTCTGGAAGACAAATTTAATGTAAAGTTCAAAAATATCTCCTTCGAGACAGCAACCTGGAAAGAACAATTCAACGTCATGCTGGCTTCCGGCCAGATCCCGGACATTATTTCCGTAGACGGCACTGTAGGCGATGTGGTGCAATGGGCAGATCAAGGTATCCTTGCGAGTGTATCCCAAGAGGAGATCAAGCAATACATGCCTAAATACACGGCGGATGTGGAGAGCGTTGATCCAAATGCCTGGGACCCGGGTACATACAACGGCAAGAACTGGGGTGTTCCCAAAGTATGGGGGGAAGGTGCAACGGGTTTTATTCCGGCCTACAACGGACAATGGCTGAAGGCTATTGGCTATAATGAACCGCCAAAGGATCTTGCCGAGCTGGAGGATGTGCTGAACAAATTCATGAATAATGATCCGGACGGCAACGGTAAAAAAGATACGTACGGCTTGACCGGACGAGGCAAGGATGCCCAGGCACAGCTGTTCAATACGGTGTTCGCAGCTTACGGAGTAGCTCCGTATCAGTTCAAACTGGACGCGAATGGCAAAGTAACTTATGGCGCAATAACAGAGGAAGCACGCAATGCGTTGAAGCTGTTAAATGAATGGTATAAGGCGGGCATTATTGATCCCGAATTCATCACCGATGGCAATAGCGAGATTCAAACCAAATTTGTCAGCCTGCGCACTGGTATCATTGAAACCGGGATGTGGCACCATCTGTATGATGATGGATACTTTGGCCTGATCTCCAAGGATAAAGGGATTGAACTTGTTCCCGGTGTTCCATTCTCTGGACCGGACGGCAAGAAGTATGCGATGGCCAACGGAGCTTTACAGCCTCCGTTGTTGTTTGGAGCGCAGCTTGAGAAGGATGACGCCAAACGAATTAAAATTTTACAAATTCTTGAGTATGTCACGACCGATACGGAAGGCTACTTGACGACAGTGTTTGGCGAAAAAGGAAACTCCTATAGTCTGGATGGTGAATTGGCGGTCGTTACGGAAGCAGCGGCAGGTACAGAGTTAATGAATGAACTGGGTGCAGGTTTCTATAATCCATTCGGTGCCAAAGTGAGCTCCATGATGAAGCATCACTATTCTCCTGAAAAACTGGCTTTCAAAGAAAAGTTGACTAATGTGGAAGGTGTAACCGTCCTTAGTGATCTGATGCAGTCGACGGTGATGAAGACCAAAGCCCAATATGAGGCCATTTTGAACACACTACAGGCTCAATATTATATTAAAGCAATCTCCGGTGAAGCCAACACGGACAAAGACTTTGATGATTTCCGGTCACAGTGGCTGAACTCGGGAGGACAGTCGGAACTGGATGAGGCACAACAGATTTATGAGGAGCGCAGTAAATAAAAATGACTTTCAGGGATGAAGCAAGATCGTTAGCAAACGTATAACCTAAGCGGTTACGAAGAGCAAACTATATAAGGAAAGCAGGAGAATAGCCATGTTAACCATAGGGAAATCGAATATTTGGCTTCAAGAAGTCGTTCAACGCATAACCGAAAAAATGGACTGGGTGAGTGAAAAATCGAAGGATAAAATTCCTTACACGACCATAAATGGAGTACATGATGACAGATCAGTCCAGAATCCAAGCGGGCTGCACGCTGACGGAATCAACTGGTGGACCAATGGGTTCTGGGGCGGTATGATGTGGCAAATGTATCATCTAACGGGTCTGGAAAAATACAAAAGGTATGCGAACCTTTCAGAGGATAAATTGGATGCCGGGCTGCAGCAGTATTACGGATTGCATCACGATGTGGGGTTTATGTGGCTGCCAACCAGTGTCGCAAACTATAAGCTCACCCAAAATCCACAGTCCCGAAAAAGGGCGCTACATGCAGCCAATCTTCTGGCGGGTCGCTATAACCTAGTAGGGGAATTTATCCGAGCATGGAACGACCTTCCTGAAGAAGATAGTCGAGGTTGGGCGATTATTGATTGTATGTTTAATATTCCGCTCCTCTATTGGGCCACTGAAGAAACCGGCGATCCTCGTTTCATGCAGATTGCCATGAAGCATGCAGATACAGTAATGAAAACATTTGTGCGTCCGGACGGATCCGTCAATCATATTGTTGAATTTGACCCATTTAATGGGGGAGTCGTAAAAACGTATGGCGGACAAGGATATGAGGACGGCTCTTCCTGGACCAGAGGTCAGACGTGGGGACTTTACGGTTTTATGATGAGCTATATTCATACTGGCAAAGAAGAATACTTAAATACGGCAAAGCGCATTGCCCATTATTTTATCGCCAATATTCCGGAAAACGGAATTATTCCTGTTGACTTTAGGCAGCCAAAAGAACCCGCATATGAAGACTCCACGGCCGCAGCGATTGCTGCATGTGGACTCATTGAAATATCCAAGGTTGTCGGGCTGCATGAGAAGGATCTTTATCTGAGCGCTGCTATCAAGCTCTTAAAAGTATTAGATGAGGCTCGGGCAGACTGGACGAAGAACTGTGACGGCATCCTGATTAATGGATCAGCGGCGTATCATGCGAAAGAACATCACCAGTCCATCATTTATGGAGATTATTACTTTATTGAAGCTATCTTTAAATTAAAGGGGGAAGATTTGTATCTTTGGTAAGTACTTATCATGTAGAAAATAGTATAGGGAAGCCAATCCCTTGGGCGGCTTCCTATTTTTAGTAAACATCCATTATTTAATATACAGTTATAAAAAAATTTGCTTTAGTTAATATTGTTGATCGGAACGAAATATTACGTACTTTTAGAAGCGAGGTAGTACAAGCCATCAAAAGGCAACTCTACTTGTCGCGGGACAAGAACATTGTTCCATTCAAGTCGCTATTAAAGCGGCTTTTTTTGTTTTAAGAAACCCAGTTCTTGTCCCAAGCTACGGACAAGAGCTTGGGACCTTTGCTGAAAAGATTATTGTTCATTTGAGTGTCGGACAGTCAGTGTACCTTGCTGTCCCCACCAAAGAATGTTGTATGATCCGGTTCATGGAGTGGAGTACCGGTTTTAAGTCTCTCAACCGAAATAGACCATGCCATTTATCAATAAAGTGTTGTACCAAAGTTCGCGAAGTTCCTTCCATAGTTCGAGGGATCGAAGGCAATTACCCCATAATTGGATTACTTCTTGAAGTGTATCGTCGCTTTTGTTTAATTAACGATTAGATTACCGTAACTCTCCATGGATTGGTAACGTTTAGAATGTGAAGAGCACGGAAGTGTGGCTATAGAGTAAAGAGCTAATAAAGAATGAGGAGTGAACAGTTATGAAAATGTACTCTAAGGACGCCCTATTATCGCTTTTTGTGGTTTTTATCATTAGTGTATCAGGCGGTCTGATGGTATTCCAGAATTCAAGTGCTAAAAATACGATTAATCCAAGTCACATAACGCCTATCGACTATTCTGAAAATGAACATGGACTGACATTCGGTACGATTAAAGAGTCCAACTCCTTTGAAATACTACCTGACTTAATCTATGCAGGAAGTGTGAATGGCATTAAAGGGTACTTGCTGAAAAAAGATTATCTCGGTGAACCTGGTGATGTCCCACTGTATGATGTTTATGGGAAAAACATAATTGGTCCTTTTCATATTAGCCCTAAGAATATGAACTATCCTAAAAATAAAAACGGACAGACCTACGGTTCAAGCGCAGATGCTACTTCTCCAGAAACGGAACCTGAATTAATCAGTGCTATAGGTGAGGATGGCACTGCAGGATATGTGCTAAAAAAAGACTTAGACGGTGAGTTACCGAGATCACCCGAGGAAGCCATTGCAATACAGAACAGTAGATCACCAGATGGTCGTGATATTCCGCTGTTTGATGTTGATGGTGAAACTGAAATTGGTGTGTTTCATGTTGGAGAAAAGTAATAAAAGGGATAATGATTGAGATCCATATTGTTCTCTCCCTTTATTAATGCTAATTAGACTGTAGGAATAGTTCCTCCATCTATGACATATTCACTACCTGTAATGGATGCTGCTCGGTCTGAGACCAAAAATGCAACCAGTTCAGCGACTTCTTCAGGAAACCCTGGCCGACCAATTGGAATACCTCCGAGTGAACTCATAAGTTGTTCGAGTGCACTTTCTCGACTTCCGGTTTCCGTTGCGATCCGATCAATTAATGCGTCAGCTGCTTCTGTCTGAATAAACCCGGGAGACAAAGTATTTATTCGAATTCCCTGAGGAGAAAATTCATTCGATAATCCTTTGCTATAATTAGCCAGAGCGGCTTTTGCCGATGCATAAGCCAGTGTAGTTTCATATAAAGGCAAACGTCTTTGAATGGAAGTGAAATGAAGAATAACGCCTGAATTATTTTCTAACATAAGTGGAATTAAGCCGCGATCAAGTCGAACTGCTGCGAGTAAATTCCAATTTAATGCATGAAGCCAATCCTCATCACTCAATACAAGTGAGCCTCCTGGTGGTGTGGTTGATCCACCTACGCAATGGACAATAATATCGATACCTCCAAGTTGCTCTTTTACTGCTGTAATTACTTGCTGTATACCTTCAGGTGTGGTGACATCTGCTTGAACAAATTTGACCGAATTCATCAAGTCAGTAGATAGAGAACGGGCAGTAGTAAGGACTGTAGCTCCGCCGTTTGCAAGCCTTCTTACAACGGCTTGTCCCATTCCCTTTGTTCCTCCGGTTACAAGCACCTTCTTGCCTTCAAATTCTGATGCAGAGAACTCAAATTCTTTATTCATATCTATTCCTCCTAGTAATGGTATTCAATGATTAATTTAGAATCGCTCTGTCCCTTAACCTTGATGTGTTTTTCGAGAGGAGCTAAAACTAATACTACACTTGCTACTTTCATAACGTCCAATTTATTATAATAATGAAAATGATGAATAATATTAATGTATAGGGGATAATTTAATGGAACTTACACAATTAGAATACTTTATGACCGTTGCACGGCTTGAACATATGACCTTAGCTTCCAAAACACTTGGTATTACTCAGCCAGCGTTAAGTCATGCAATTGCCAAGCTTGAAAACGAAATAGGAGCTCCTTTATTTGAGCGAAATGGACGAAATATAAAACTGAACCGAAACGGTACCATGTTTTCTAAATGGATTGGTAGAGCCCTACAAAATATTGAAGATGGCCTAAGAGAAATAGAAGAGTGGTCCAATCCGGATACTGGTGTGATTACGTTGTCTTATCTAAACATTCTCGGTGTTGAATTGATCCCTGGCCTAATTCGGAGTTATCAATTGGAGTATCCCAAAGTTCGGTTCGAATTGACACAAGGGAACTTAGGGGATATAGATGAACATCTGGAGCAAGGATTTTCGGATGTTATGATTACATCGAGGGAATCTACTTTGGATAATCATCACTGGAAGACTGTTCAAAATGTTCCTTTATATATTGTTGTTCCCTCCCAACATCGTTATGCAGATTGTAGCGCTCTTAGTTTGGCAGAGCTGTCTGGCGAGCCATTTATTGGATTGAAAAACAACTGCGGATTAAAAGCGACGATTATGTCCCGGTTCCGACATACCGGATTTGTTCTTGCTTCGGCCTATGAAGCGGAGGACCTGATCACTGTAGCCGGTTTTATAAAGTCGGGTCTTGGTGTATCAGTATTGCCTAAGACATTGGGTTTGATGTTAGATGGATTGGTCTGGATCCCAATCATTGATGAAGGTTGGTACTGGGAAATCGGATTGAAGTGGAGAGAAGATCATCATATTTCCCCAGCAGCTAAAAGGTTTATTACATATGTTGAAACTTTACATCAAGGAGAATGACTGCCGGAAATTTTAGTTTTCTAAATAACGCTCAAGTGTAAGATTGAAATTATTAAGAAGAGCACCTACTGTCGAGAGACAAGAACATGGTTCCATTGAAGTCGCTATTATAGCGGCTTTTTTAGTTTATCGGTACAAGTTCAAGTTCTTGTCCCAAGCCAAGGACTAGAACTTGTACCGATTGCCGAAATGGACAAGAACATAGTCCGATTACCGATTAGATGTACATTTAAATAAAAATACACATGTAGTTCAAACCACAATAGGCAATTGATACCCTCGATTATCAAGAGACGTCAGATACCCTTAAAAGTTTTACAAATTCGGTAACTTACCAAATCATTCTTCTTACATTCAACTTGTATCCTACTTGTGTACCAGAGAATCCGGTATGGAAGCAACCAAATTTCAGGAGGGTATACATTGTGAAAAATAGTAAACGTAAAGGTTATCAAAGCTTGATCCTCTCGCTTGTATTTATGCTTGTCATCCTGTCTGGATGCGGGGCATCAGCAAGTTCAAGCTCAAGTGAAGGCGGCATGCCAGAAGTAATCCGAATCGGTATTATGCCAAGCGAAGAGGGCGAGATGAACCGTTCTCAGGAACAGCTTGCAACAGACATTACTGAAGCAACCGGCATTCCTGCACAAATTTTTGTAGCTGAAGACTATAACATGGTTATCGAAGCCCTGCGTGCAGGCAAAATTGAAATTGGACTGATCGGGCCGTTTGGTTACATCATCGCTACGGAAAGAGCCAATGCCAAACTGCTTGTCCGTTCCGAAAGTGATCAACAATCAAATACGGTCATCCTTGTTCGTAAGGACTCTCCATATCAAAGTGTACAGGACCTAAAAGGAAAAGATTTTTTGTTTGCCGATCCGGCATCAACATCAGGCAATCTGTACCCACGTGCCACATTAATGAAAGAGCTTGGTCTTTCCAATAAGGAACTGGATTCCTTTTTCGGCAGTGTAGCGTTCTCCGGTGGACATGACAAATCACTGCTTGCACTGGCAAACGGTAATGCAGATGGGATTGGAACGTCAAGTCTCATGGTGCCGATGATGGCAGAATCAGGACTTATTAAAGAGGACGATTTCCGCGTGATTGCCGAATCCGATCCGATCGTCGGTGGAGCTCCACTGCTTTATCGTCAAGACTTGCCAGAGGAATTGGTTACACAGTTGCGTGATCTTATGCTGGATTACGATACGAAAAATCCTAAATTTCTGGAAAGTGTCGGCGCAGCCCGTTTTGTAGAAGGCAGTGACAGTGACTTTGATCCAATCCGGGAAGTCGCCAAAGCACTGGATATGTCCCCTGAAGAACTGCTGAAGAAGTAGGATTCGAACTTGAAAGGAGGAGGAATTAAAATGACACTTTTGCAGGTGGAAGGGTTGTCCAAGGTATATCCCGACGGAACAAAAGCTCTTGATAACTTGAACCTAACGATTAATGCTGGAGAGTTCGTTGTCGTCATTGGACCGAGCGGAGCCGGGAAGAGCACCTTGCTGCGCAGCCTGAACCGAATGATCGAGCCGACAAACGGAAAGATTCAGTTTAAAGGCAGTGAAACGATGGGCATCAAGGGTAAAAAGCTCCGTGAGCTTCGCCGCCATATGGGCATGATCTTTCAGGGATATAACCTGGTCACCCGCGTGTCAGTTCTTAATAACGTGCTGCATGGACGATTAGGCTACATGAATCCGCTGAAAGGGGCACTGGGTCTTTACTCAAAAGCAGATACAGAAGCCGCCAAGGTTATGCTTCACCGTGTTGGTTTACATGAACAGATGTATAAGAGGGCAGATGAACTCAGTGGAGGTCAGCAGCAGAGAGTGGGTATTGCACGTGCACTTTCTCAAAAGCCGGACTTGATATTGGCAGATGAACCCATAGCCAGTCTCGACCCCGCTTCCTCAGAGACGATTATGCATTACTTGTATACGATTTGCAAAGAGGAAGGCATTGCCTGCCTGTGCAATCTGCACCAGGTAGATATCGCGAAGAAATACGCAACCCGTATCATCGGTATCCATAAAGGGTCCAAGGTGTTTGACGGGACACCTGATGAACTGACGGAAGATATAATCCGGCTCATTTACAACCAGACCAATCCCAAAGTGAAGGAGACAGCCTGACATGAATGCGGCTCAGTTGCAATCTGCCCGAAAAATGAAACGCACGCAGACGATATTCTTTTTTATCATGCTGTTCGCTCTCATCATCTGGTCTTCCATCGGCGCAGAGTTTTCATTTGGAGCTTTGTTCGTAGGGGTAGGAGAGAGCTTCCGATTTATCTTTTTTGATTTTCTTCCACCTGATTTATCTTCACTTTCCCAGCTCATTGAACCTGCCATGCAGACCCTTTATATGAGTGTGGTGGCGATGGTCATCGGGTCGGTTGTAGCAGGGATGTTATCCTTTTTAGCCGCGGCCACGACAAGCCCACACCCTTACCTTCAGGTATTTGTTCGTGCGGCTACATCACTGTTTCGTAACATTCCGGTAATTATCTGGACGATTCTGCTTGTTGCTGCGTTTGGACTTGGTGCTGTAGTTGGTACGATGTCGCTGATCTTGATCTCGATCGGGATGTTGACTCGTTCCTTTGCCGAGGTGCTTGAAGAGATTGATATGGGGCAGGTAGAAGCGGTTCGTGCCACTGGCGGAAGTTATTTTCAAGTATTATCCCAAGCTGTATTTCCACAATTTTTACCTGGGTTTATCGGCTGGAGCTTGTACAACTTCGAAATCAACGTACGTGCTTCTACGATTGTAGGCATGGTTGGAGGCGGTGGCCTCGGATTTATTTTGCAATCGAAATTGAAATTGTTTCAGTATCAGGAAGCCAGCATGGCCGTTCTGCTTGTACTCGTTATCGTCCTCATTGTGGAAATGATCACCAATCGCGTAAGGGAGCGAATCATATGAGTATGCAGATGAACGAAACGAAGCCATCTTTTACGCTGTATACTTCCATACCAGAGCCACCCAAGCCGAAAAGAAACAAACTGTTCGTGATCGGTCTGCCGCTTATTGCTGTGCTTTTTGTGTTCAGTCTCGTTCAGCTGCAGTTCGACTATTCTAAGATGGCCCAAGGCTTTACGAAACTCAGCGGTTACATGGGAACCATGTTTCCACCTGATTTCTCGGCTTGGCGCCATGTCCTGCTCGCTGCTGTAGAATCATTGCAAGTTGCCATTCTTGGATCGGTGCTGGGGATCGTCGTAGCGTTCTTTCTCTCCTTTTTGGCTGCAAGCAATTTGACGCCTCATCCGTTCGTCGCTTGGATCATTCGAAGCGCTGCTTCCTTGCTTCGTGCGATTCCCACAATCGTGTGGGCCCTTATCTTTATCGTGTCCGTTGGTCTTGGACCGCTTCCCGGAGTACTTGCGATTGCTGTTTCTGCCGCAGGCATGCTTGTCAAAGTATTTGCCCAGTCACTGGAGGAAATCGATAAGGGCGTACTTGAAGCGATGCAGTCTACGGGTGCCAGCTGGCTGCAGA
Source organism: Paenibacillus sp. Negev47 (assembly GCF_058313655.1). NCBI lineage: Bacteria > Bacillati > Bacillota > Bacilli > Caryophanales > Paenibacillaceae > Paenibacillus > Paenibacillus sp. Negev47. Next base: position 3,318,421 of record NZ_CM177754.1, on the reverse strand, counting down.
TTGTCATGCAAGGTATTTTGCCTACCGTGAAGACAGCCTTTATTGCCTGGTGCGTGCTGCAGCTGGAAGGCGGTATTGCCGAATCCACTATTCTCGGCGCGGTTGGCGCGGGAGGTATTGGATATGAGATGACTCATGCCATGAAATCCTATAACTTTGCTGCTGCTTTGTTTGTCGGATTGGTCGTTTTCGTCATGGTATTCAGCGTGGAGTTTGTGGCTAACCGATACAAAATGAAGCTAAAAACACGTCAAAACTAATTCATCTAATTCATAACGATGAATATCACTTTGAGGAGGAATATCAATGTCAATATCTAATTCCCTTTTGAAACAAGGCCCTCAGGTTCAGGCCAGGTATAGCGATAATAACGGGATTACGTTAGCCTGGAATATGGAAGAGAACATGGAGGTGGAGGCAGTTTACCATTCTGTTCTACCGGAATTGATTGAATCCAGCAGCACGCAGCTTGATATACAGATCGACCCGGCAGGAACCGTATTTACGAGAACGGTGTCTCCTGGCCGAAACTATTATCATGTGAAGTTCACGAATGGGTCGATATCAACCATTAACGATCGCATGATTTACACCGATGGAGTAATTAATTTCCGTGATATGGGCGGTTATCTCACAGAAGATGGTCGTACAACTCGATGGGGAATGCTGCTGCGGTCTTCTGATCTGCATGAGCTTAGTGAGCAGGACCTGCATACGGCCACTGCGCTCGGTATTGACTGGATTTGTGATCTGCGCAGTGATTTTGAAGTAGCTAGCCGTCCAAGCCCAGCCATTGGCCATGCGATCAACACGAATATTCCCTTTATGGCGGAAGCAAGTCCTGAGGAAATGCAGAAGATCGGACATGATCTGCATGCAGGCTACAAAGCCATGATCTTAAATACGGACAAATGTGCACTTATCCTAAATGAACTATTAAAAGAAGAGCGGGATACCTCCTTGTTCCACTGTGCAGCCGGCAAAGATCGGACCGGAGTCGTATGTGCAGTGATCCTTCTTACCTTGGGTGTGCCGCAAGATGTAGTTATTGAAGACTATGAACTGACGAATCTCGCGGTGGATGGACTCATGCAGCGCTTCCTCTCCGGAAGCAACAAGGATTATCAAAAATACATGGATCAAATGCCTGAACTTAAGGGAGTGATTCCGGAAATGATGAAAGCGGCCTTTATACAAGCGGCACTTGAAGCAGTCGACGAAAACTACGGTTCTTTTGATCAGTATCTTAAAGAGGGACTAGGCATTAGTGCCGAGCAAAGGACAGCTCTTCAAAACAAATATCTGGTTTAAAAAAAGGAGTCCAGACACTGGGATACAGTGTTGGACTCCTTCTTGCCTCAGTCTGGTTGCATAACTTCTCCTAAGACTGGTAATATAGGATGAAATGTGTAGATCGCGTTAAAATTCAAATGAAGTCCTCATCAATGAGAGAAAGGGAATATAATATGAACAAAATATCGCTTGTCGATACAGCATATATGATGCTTCGTAAGCGAATGGTTTGCGGTGAATTAATGCCCGAAACCCTGCTTTCAGAGAACGAATTGGCGGAGGAGTATCAAATGAGCCGTACACCAATCCGTCATGCCATTGCTCGCCTTGAATCAGAAGGTTATGTGACTTCTCTCAAAAATCGTGGTGTATTGGTCAAGGATGTAGGCGGTAAGGAATTTCTTGATCTGATTGAACAGATTCAATCCATGCTTTTTTACTGTTTCGAAATGATGAAAAACCCGAACCGAGAGATCTACTTAAATCTTGAATCACTTGCAGCTCATGTTGAGGTCCAGCGAACCGCTGAGAAAAGGAATGACTATGCCTTATACACCGAACATCATTTTCTTTTCATGCGGGAGATCGTTGAATCCTTGAACAATGGCGTAATGCTGAACACATTTGACTCGTTTCGGGATAAACTTTACATGTACTCCATCGTCCGCTTCAAGCGAACTCCGCATATCAAACACTACAGTGCGATCGGAATTAATCGGGATACCCTACACGCATTATCCAGTAATGATTATGAGGCAGCTCAAGAGGTTGTGTTATCCCTCATTCCTATAACCAGAGAACGCATGCTTGTTACAGGGCAATTTTGATTTTGAAGTTAGTGGGTGGATTGCTAACGTCAATTCTGCTGAACTAAAAAGCGGCTGCCTTAACGGGCAGCTTATTTTGTTAGGGGAAGGTTTGGAAAATGATTGTTGTAGGAGTACTGGGAATTAATTGCTGCATTAGGATCAAAAAACATGCTTCGATGCTCATATGACTTAACTGCATTCTATATAAAGATACTGTCAGAATTTAAACTCAATTAATATTTACGTAACAACGGTTGGGTGCTACAACGGAATGATCCGCCAATGCTCCTGGAAATTAATAAATCTACAGTCTCAACGTTATGGCATAACGATTGAGGCTCTCACCAATCAGAGTAAAGGAAGGGTTCAACACATTTAATGAATCTTTGGAGGTTCAGACTTCATCGTATCGTTAAGGTGGGTCACAAAAACACCTTCGTTCGGGTTCGGGCCAGGGTTATTTCGAAACATTTTCGCTTTTTCGACCAGAACTTTATCTGTATCCGTACCAAGTACCTTTATCGTAGCATCAATGAATGACGAAAGTGGCATCGCACGCGGTTCATCGTTGTTGCTTTGAACCCACGGGTGTTGATGACAATATAGTACGTTAGGGAAGTATGGAAAAGAATCTAGATAAACAATATACTAGCTATATAGTTTCTTGGTGAGGTGAATATCAAATGAATGAAATCGATGAATCAAAACAAATTGTATTACAAATCGGCGGTGCATTGAAAAAGTACAGAAAAGAAAAAAACATGACCTTAGACGACTTATCGGAATTAACGGGCGTAAGCAAACTTACTCTGGGAAATATCGAACGTGGCGAGACAAATCCAACTTTGGCAATGATATGGAAAATTTCAAAAGGAATATCTTTACCGCTTTTGGCTTTGTTCAAATCTGAGAAACCTGTTAGTTTGTATCGAGCAGGCGAGGGATTGCGGTTTTCTAATGATGAAAAAAACTGGATCATTGAACCAGTCTTTAAAAGCGACGATATTGAAATGTGTCGGGCATACTTACAGCCAAATAGCTCGTATTACCCTGAAGGTCATCATGTGAATACAACTGAAATTGCGACAGTAATGACTGGTTCCATTGAGATACAAGTCAATGGTGAGATTTACACATTGAACCAATATGATACGATCAGTTTTCGTGCAGATTATCCTCACTCTTATACCAATCATATGAATAGCGAAACAGTGCTCCATATATCTTTAAAATATGGTTTCTAAAAGTCGAAAGTCCACTTATTAAATACAACTCCGAATTCCATGATGGGAATTCAGAGTTGTATTTTTGTTTTTAGATTAGTTTTAGTATATCTTAAAATATTTATTGTTTATTTTAGTATATTATAATATACTTTTATTATTCGCGCGGATGTTAAAGCAAAGTTTTTTATTCAGCAGGAAGCAAAATATAATTACTTAAGAATTCAGGAAGGAGAAATGAAGAATGCCGAATAAACAAACAAACGTACCGCCCTCTATAGGGCTGATCATTCTCGGCATTATTATTATTGCAGCTAATTTACGTACTCCCTTAACCTCAGTCGGTCCTTTAGTGAGTCTTATAAGGGATGACGTTCATATTTCAAATACATTAGCAGGCCTGATCACAACGGTACCCTTGCTTGCCTTTGCTTTATTATCGCCTCTTGTACCAAAATTAGGACGGAGGTATGGGGTTGAGCGTATCATTTTGATTGCCCTAATCTTTCTGACAGTTGGTATTGTAATACGATCTTTATCTGGCGCAGTTAATCTGTTTATTGGAACAGCAGTTCTTGGATTCGCCATTGCCATATGTAATGTATTATTGCCAAGTATAATCAAAAGGGATTTCCCAACTAAAATTGGCTCCATGACAGGAGTTTACTCCATTTCGATGAATTTATGTGGAGCAATCGCATCGGGAATCAGTGTACCGCTAGCCATGAACGCAGGGCTAAAATGGCAGGGAGCATTGGGAATATGGGGGATTCTAAGCTTTGTATCGATCCTCGGTTGGTTACCCCAATTAAGAAATCAAACGAAACAAACAGCCACGACGAGTCAACAAATGGCAAGCAACGATGTGAATGTTTGGCGATCCCCGCTTGCTTGGCAAGTAACCTTGTTTATGGGTATACAGTCTATGGTTTTCTATGTGTTGATCGCATGGTTGCCTGAAATTTTAAAGCAGCAAGGCATTGACTCCAACCAATCTGGATGGTACCTCTCGATCATGCAGTTAGCGATGCTTCCATTTACCTTTATTGTCCCTGTTATTGCCGGGCGCATGTCTAGCCAACGTTTGTTAGTGGTCATCACAACCACTTTGCTTTTGACTGGGACGCTCGGACTTCTTTACGGAAGTTCTAATGTCATTCTGTTGTGGATCGTCATACTCGGAATTGGTGGAGGCTTCGCCTTTAGTTTAGCCATGATGTTTTTCGGGTTACGCACTGAAAATGCGCATCAAGCAGCGGAACTATCTGGCATGGCCCAATCGATCGGATATCTTCTTGCCGCAATAGGTCCAGCCCTTATAGGATATCTGCATGATGCAACAAATAGTTGGAACCTGCCACTTTTCATTCTTCTTGGGGCTTCGGTCTTACTCTTTTTAGTTGGTATGGGAGCAGCAAGTAATCGTGTTGTAGGTAGTCGAAATGGTTACGAACTGCCACGGAAAGGATGATAACGATGTTTGACAAAATTATGGTGGCCATTGATAAATCTGAAATAACGAACAAACTCCTTGATGCAACCGTTGAAATAGCCCAATATAAACAAACTCAAGTTACCTTGGTTAATGTCAGTCAGGATTATGTGTTGAGCGGCATGACATATGTACCAGAGAATTTTTTGGAAGACATACTGAACGAAATGGAAAAAGCGAGTTTGGAACAGTTGCACCAAGCCAAATCTAAATTAAAGTCTGCGGGGATTAACCCGGAAACTGTTCAGCTTAAGGGAGATCCTGGGCATGAAATATTGAATTATGCAAGGGATACCGAGCAGCAACTTATTATTATCGGAAGCCGTGGGCTAAGGGGCATAAAAGAAATGATGCTTGGAAGTGTCAGTCACAAGGTTTCACAGCTATCAAGTTGCCCAGTCCTCATTGTACATTAACTCCTCCGGGAACTGGGGAACGTTCATAGTATAAATAAGTGTTAGAAATCATTCCGCCTGGGGTTCAAACAGAACTCATGACAGATCTCAAAGACAATCCGCATACGATGCATCTTGAAGCATTGGGCCCGTATGAAGGAGCCTTTGTAATCCAGGTTAACGATATGATGACTCAGGCACCTACAGATCATTAATTCGATCCTTAGACTGTGAAACTCAATACCTTAAAACAAACAAAAGCCCGCAACGACGCGGGCTTTTGTTTGTTTTAAGGTATTATTCCGAGGAACAAGATATAAAAAGGTACCTGCCTTAAGACAGATACCATCTCTATAGAAATCAAGTATACATTACCTGCCGGGAATTTCATTCAGCGAGTGTTCTTGTTCCTCCAGCAGTCGTTTCAGTTTTTGGCGCTGCCGTTTTTCTTTCTGACGGCGCTCTCTGTCCTCAGCTTGCAGAGCCTTGAGCAGGGAGAAACACATACCAATAAGAACAACAGCGAACGGCAGTGCGGCCACAATGGAGGCCGTCTGGAGACCGTTCAGCCCCCCGCTGATCAGTAGTACTACCGCGATGGCGGACTGCATGATTCCCCAGGTTAATTTCACTCTCGTACTCGGATCCAGCTCGCCATCTGAAGACAGCATACCCAGCACAAAGGTAGCCGAATCAGCCGACGTAATAAAGAAGGTCATGATCAGGAGTGTAGCGATGAATGCTATGATCGTACCCAAAGGAAGCTGCTCCAGTGTAAGGAATAAAGCGGTTGTTGTATCTTCTTTGACGGCCTCCGCCAAATGGGCGGCATTAAACAATTCGAGGTGAAGTCCTGTTCCGCCGAAGACGGAGAACCAGATAAATCCGAACAAGCTTGGAAAAACCATGACGTAAATTACAAACTCCTTTATGGTTCTTCCTCTGGATACCCTTGCGATAAACGTGCCAACAAAGGGAGCCCATGCGATCCACCATGCCCAGTAAAATAACGTCCATGCTCCAATCCAGGTTTCTCTTGAGAACGGTGTCAGTCTCAAACTCATGTTAATAATATTCTGCATGTAACTGCCCAAGGTTGTCGTGAATGTGTCAAATATAAAAGAAGTCGGTCCAGTCACCAATACAAATACCATCAATAGCACAGCTATAACCAGGTTGGTGTTGCTCAGAATCTTAATACCTTTATCCAGACCGGAGGTTGCAGAGATCAAAAACAGTACGGTTACAATTGAGATAATGACAATCTGGGACATCGTCGAGTTTGGAATACCGAATAAGTAATTCAGACCCCCACCGATCTGAAGCGCACCCAATCCAAGAGAGGTTGCAACACCGAAGATCGTTGCAATGACTGCGAGAATATCAATGATCTTACCAAGCCAGCCTACAGCAAGACGTTCACCTATCAGCGGAATAAAGGTGGAACTGATCAGCCCTTTGTACCCTTTCCGGAACTGGAAGTAAGCGAGCGCCAAACCGATGACGGTATAGATAGCCCAAGGATGCAGCCCCCAGTGGAAAAAGGAATAACGCATTGAAAGTCTTGCTGCTTGCGTTGTTTCGGGTACCGCGCCCTCCGGTGCAGATAAATAGTGGGACAGCGGTTCAGCAACTCCCCAGAAAACCAGCCCAATGCCCATACCAGCGCTAAACAGCATGGACAGCCAGGAAACCGTAGAATATTCCGGCTCATCATCGTCATCCCCCAGCCTAATACCGCCAAATCGGCTGAACGCCAGATAGAAAGCAAAGATCAGGAAGAACAGTGTCGCTAGCAAATAAAACCAGCCAAAATTCTGAATAGAGAAGTTGTAGGCAACATTAGCCACATCCGCCAGCTGATCAGGAGCGACGGCTCCCCATATTGCAAACAGTGCAACGATGATAATTGTGATTGTAAATACCATGATGAGACCTCCATTATGTAAGCTTCAGCCAACTGTTCCTTAGTATGTGCTAGTCCAGCTTGTTATATTTCGGAAAGCCAGCTGTTGATAAAATAAAACAAACCGTCGTGTAATGAAACACCGGTCGGTTTGTTTTGATCTTGCCAGCATAATATATATTGCCTATATTCTCTTGTTAATCTGAGATAAGGAAGGAGATAGGGTGATAGGGATGACATTGGAGAATGCTACATTTATCGACTGTACTTTAATTAGATTCATATGAAGGCAGAGACCCGTCTGATGTGGATCGGGCCATACACATGATATGTGAATTTAACTATCGGGAAACGATAGCTCAATAAAACCAAAGGAGGCAGCGGATCAACATGATCGGCTGCCTTTTTTGCTTCTCAGAAATACAGTTTCTTTGTCGTTATTGTTTAGGTTTTATCGATTACAATGGATAATTTGTAGTTAGCATAATTGTTTAACTCTAATAAAAATTGGTTTAACGCTTCATTACTTGGAAACCTACATTCAAGCAGATAGCATCCATCACCGCTTATTTTGTAATTATTTAGGATGTGATCTTCTTTAGAATGAATAAATGAAAGAAATGGTTGATGGTGTGTATCTTTAATATAGATATTTAGAAATGCATACGTAAAACATCCTAATTTTGCGTGATTAACTTTAATGCTGTATCCCTCTATAACTCCAGTATCCTCAAGTTTTTCTACCCGGGCTGCTGCTGCAGGTCCAGTTAGATGAACTCTTTCCCCTAATTCTTTCATCGTAATTCGACTATTTTGGCTCAGCTCTTCAATAATTCGTTTATCTGTTTGATCCAAATCAAAAGCATCTCCTTTAAAAAATAAAGTAAAAAGACCAATACACTTTATTTAATCTGTGTATTTGAAGTTTGCATCTAGTATAAACTTATCATTGTCAACAAACAAAATTAAAAAACAGAAGGAGAATTATATATAAATATGCACATCCAACTCGTTCGAAATGCAACAATCATTGTTCATTATGCAGGTAAAAAGTTCCTAATCGATCCATTTCTCGCGGACAAGGGTCTATATGATCCATTCTCGGCGGGGATCGGAGAGGATTTGAGAAATCCTATAATTAACTTGCCCATGTCCGTTTACGATATCATTAAAGATGTCGATGCTGTTATTCTGACTCATTTGCATCTGGATCACTACGATGATATAGCCAAAGCAGTGCTTCCAAAAGGCATCAAAGTTTTTGTACAAAACGAAGAAGATGCCAAACAAGTTGAAAGTGACGGTTTTCAACAAGTAGAAGTACTTACTGAAGATACGCTTTTTGAAGGGATTCAGTTAATTAAAACAAAAGGCGAGCACGGCAGAGGGAAAGATTTATTAAAAATGATGGGACAGGTATGTGGTGTTGTCTTCAAACATGCCAATGAGAAGACGTTGTACCTTGCCGGAGATACAGTATGGTATGAAGTTGTCAAAAATGAAATCAGTTCCCACACGCCTGAGATTATCGTGTTGAACGCTGGAAATAATAGTTTCCATGATTGGGGCTCCCTTATAATGGGCAAAGAAGATGTTTACGAGGTGCATAAGGCGGCTCCCAACGCCAAAATTATATCAGTCCATATGGAAGCCGTTAATCATTGGACATTATCTAGAAAAGAACTAAAAAGCTTTGGAGAAGAAAAGGGATTCACCTCTAGCTTATTAGTTCCCGAAGACGGCGAATCGTACACTCTTTAGGAGGATGTTATGAACCACACGAATCCTAAACTGTGGACGAAAAACTTTATTATTCTTTCGTCTGTCAATTTCATCATGACATTAATTTTCTTTTTATTAAACGCGACGATCACTCTTTATGCCATTAATGAATTTGATGCATCAACCGGCCAAGCTGGTATCGTCGCAGGTATTTTTATTATCGGTTCTTTATTAGGGCGTTTGTTTACAGGACGTCGTATACCTTCCAAAAAAATCTTGATGACCAGCTTGTTTTTATTAATTTTAACAACATTGCTTTATTTCGTTAATCTCAATGTTAACTTTCTCATCTTAAATCGGCTTTTAAACGGGATCACAGTGGGTATTATATCTACAATTGTGAGTACGGTTGTTGTATTTAGCCTTCCTGCATCACGAAAAGGTGAAGGGATAAGTTATTTTGCAATTAGTACGGCCTTGGCCACAGGAATCGGTCCATTTATTGGTTTAGTTTTGAGTCGAAATTCAAACTTTGATATGATTTTTTCTTTAAGTCTATTGCTTGGAATTTTTAGTTTAGTAATCGCACTTTTTCTGAAGTTTCCCGCAACATACAAGATTAAGAAGCACAATAAAAAGGGAATAAAAATCTCTGACTTTATTGAGCCAAAAGCAATGCCGATCGCAATTATTATTTTTTTCATGACTTTTTGTTTTTCCGGTATAGTTTCATATTTAAATATTTATGCTTTGGAGTTAGGGTTAATAGACACAGCAAGTTTCTTCTTTATGGTATATACTTTTTTTGTCTTAATATCACGACCTTTTACTGGACGAATAATGGACAAAAGAGGAGCTAACATTATCATATATCCGGCTCTTATTATATATGGAGTAGGGATGCTTCTTTTAAGCTCAGTTAACAATAGCTTTACATTGTTATTGGTAGGAGCATTAGTTGCATTGGGATTTGGTAATATTTCTTCCGTAACTCAAGCTATAGCCATCAATTTAGCTGAACCTCACCGAGTTGGCTTAGCAACTGCGACGTTCTTTATATTTTATGATCTAGGGAACGGATTTGGCCCATCTATTATCGGTTTGATAATTCCAGCTACAGGATATAGTGGTTTGTATGTAATACTCGGATTAATTGTTTTAGCTACATTTTTTCTATATTACATGTTGTATGGAAAGAAAGAAGGTAAAATCCAAAATCAAGTGGTGGACTAAGGAGGCAGTCGGTCAAGAGGACCGGCTGCTTTTGTTCATGATTACAAAAAGGAGCAACATTCCCGTTTAGTAGACAGGGTATTTATGATGCACATGCTTTGAGTGAAACCCACCACGCTGTAAGTAAAATTGTCATTACATTTTAGAAAAGGACCGTAAGTGTTCATCTTCCATCGATGAATGCTTTCGGTCCTAATGAACGACGATATCGGTTTCCGCCTCTCTTGGTTAACGTCTTCGGAAGGCTCCCCCGCGTGCCAGCGCGAAGAAGATAAGCAGGGCAATAATCGAGCCAACAATGGCTGGAATAATATGAAATCCGCCAATCACCGGACCCCTTGGTCCCAGCAATTCCGTTCCTAACCAGGAACCGATAAAACCCGCAATAATGTTCCCAAGTACACCGCCCGGTACGTCCCGCCCAATCAAGTTGCCGCTTAACCAGCCAATAAGTCCACCAACAATGAGTACCCAGAGCAAATCCATGGATTGTTCTCCTTTCTTCGGGGTTATTACAAGTTATGTTGGGTTCGTTTGAATATACCTCATCTTCCTGCTGGTGGAGGAATCTAAATCGCCTGTGCTAAGATGGGTTAATAGTTGTTTGAAGCTGGTGAAAACAAGGCTAGATAGGGGTGTACCGTTGAAGAAAATCCTAGTCATTGATGATGAAATCGCAATTCGAGATTTAATTGAGCTGGTGCTAAGGCGAGAAAACTACGATGTGCAGACCGCAGAGGACGGCAAAACGGGCTTGCAGCTGCTCGACTCTTTTCAACCCGATATAGTGGTACTTGATCTGATGCTGCCAGACTGCTCCGGATATGACTTGTGTAAGGAGATTACTGGAAATCGTGCCATTCCAGTGATCATGCTCTCTGCCAAAAATGAGGTGATCGACAAGGTATTGGGACTAGAGCTAGGGGCGGAAGATTACATGACCAAACCCTTTGACAATCGTGAATTGCTCGCTCGGATCAAGGTGATTCTGAGAAGAAACGAGAGCAAGCAGGAATCAAGTGAAGGAACAGAAGTGAAATCTACACGCATCATTCATGAAGAGCTGACATTTGATCTGGAAAGCCGCAGGGTGCTGAAAAACGGTGTACCCGTGTCTTTAACGGCCAAAGAGTTTAAAATTCTGGAAACGTTACTCAAAAGGCCAGACAAAATCTTTACCCGGGATGAGCTGCTGGAGATCGGATGGGGATATGACTTTATGGGAGACAGTCGCAGTGTGGACATGACCATCATGCGATTACGGAAGAAACTGGAGGATAACGCGGACGAACCGAAGTATGTCAGGACGATCTATGGATTTGGCTATCAACTTGGAGGTGGCGAGGCCTGAAGTATGCAACCCGGTTACTGCTGAATTATTTATTTTTCTCCATACTTTCCTTTGGTATCATCATTTTTGCGGTGAATAAAGCCATCGATTACTATAGCTTCATTACCATTGAAAAACAGATGATGGAGAAGGCGGATCTGTCCGAGTTGTCCTTCCGTGAGGTGTTGGCACAGCATAGGTCATCTTCAGGAGAGCCCCAGACCAAGGAAATTGTCAGACTTGCTCTAGAGAAGCTGAAAGCTTCAGGCAAGGAAGTACGTATCTATGACAGCTCCAAGCAGTTGCTGGGCTTGGCTGTGGATGGCATCATCATTAATGATGGCAAACCTCTTATTTTTGAAAAGAATATTGAGAAAGCCCTGAGCGGCAGTTATGCCTACACCGTAACGGAAGATCATTTGCTTTATTTTGCCACTCCCATTCAGGATCAATACTACCAAAACGCTTATGTGTATGAGTTCGTGGAGGACATTTCCTATTTTTATGCGATTATGGATCAAATCCGTTATATCCTGTTTGCGGGTGCAGGCGGATTTATTGTGCTGATTACGTTATCCAGTCTGTGGATTGCCCGCAACACAACCAAGCCGATTAAGCTGTTGCTTGGCGCTGCGCAAAGTTTCTCTAGACAGGAGTTTCGGAGAGTTCATCTAAACCGGAAGGATGAGCTGGGCATGCTGGCAGATGGGCTGGATTCCATGGGGCGGCAGCTTCATGATTACATTCAGTACCAGAAACAATTTGTCTCCAACGTATCTCACGAGTTAAAAACACCCTTGGCAGCCATTCGTGGTTTCTCTCAATACTTGGTTGAAGGGGAGACTGAGAACAAGGAGCTGCAAAAAATCTATGCTCATCTGCTGCAGGAATCGGATCGGCTGACGCGCTTGATTAATGAACTGTTGTTGCTATCCCGATTCGACAAGGCTGGTTCTAACGAACTGGAAGCCCGGAAGACGGAAATGAACGAACTGATTCAGCAAGTCGCAATGAGTATGGGTGCCAAGGCCAAAGATAAAGAAATCGAGATTAGGTTCAGGGAGGCGGAAGCGGAACCGGAGGATAAGCTTCAGACGAGAATCCACGCTAACGTGAATCCAATGCTGATGTCCCATGCGATCGCCAACCTTGTGGACAATGCCATCAAATATTCAGGCAGTCCATCGCTAATCGAATTGAAGTTGGAACATACGCCTAGCGAGGTAGTTATACGGATACATGATCAAGGGATCGGTATCGCGGGCGATGAGCTGGAGAAAGTGCAGGAACGCTTTTACCGGGCGAAAAATGCAAGTACAGCGAACGGTTCAGGTCTTGGACTTTCTATATGCAAAGAGATTGTAGAGCGGTTTAATGGATATATCGACATGGAAAGTCAAATCGGGGAAGGAACGACCGTTACGATTGTTTTGCCTCGTGCGTAGACCTACATCTAAACCCAAGCCTAAATAGGTAACGTTACAAGATTGGTACATTTCTGTTATAAGACTAACAAATGTTTTATTTATAATCACTTCATAAGAACAAATCACACATTTATGGAGGGATCATGATGAAGTTAACCAAGAAAGCTGCAGGTTTTATCATACTAGGTGCTCTACTAACGGTGGCATTAACAGGCTGTCAGTCCAGTGATGCTACATCTCCAGCAACCGGACAGAACACAGCGAATGAACAAAGCAAAGGCGAAGGAGCAACCAATTCTCCTACGCCTGCTTCCGAAAGTTCGGAAGAAAAGGGTACTGAAGCTATTAAAGAAGGTTCGATGGAGAAGGAAGGCAATGTGGTTCTGAAGGAGCTTGCTTTTGTCTATAATGAGCACACCATCGCTATTTCGGATACAGCGAACGAAGATCAGATGGAACAGATGCTGGGCAAACCGGATAACCTGAAATCTCATACGTACAGTGCCGACGATGGAACCAACATGGATACGTTAATCGGTTTTACAGAAAAGGTCTATACGTATCCTGGTCTGGAGATTAAAACAATCAGTATACCGGAAGGAAAACAAGACTCCATCTTTCATATCGAAATCACAGATCCTAAGTACACGACAGTGCGAAACATTAAAGCAGGAGATAGTCTGGATACACTCAAAGACGCCTACCCGGAGGGGAAACTGCTTGGTGATGGAGCCCCTAATGAGGAGGATGACTTCCGTTACGAGCCATCCAATTATGTGGATGTGATGTCGTTTCATATCAAAGAAGCCAAGGTGGAGAGCATTCAGATCTACAGCCTTCTGGATTAATATTTAGTCGATAGACAAGAACGTAGTCCTATTGAAGTCGCTAATTTAGCGGCTTTTTTGCTTTGATCGGTACAATGGGATGCCATGGCATACACAGGGTAGGATCTGATACCAGTAAAGAAAACGTAACGATTGTCCTAAGTATACGATTGTATAACAAAGCGAAAGGGTCATCCCTCATAGGATGGCTCTAAAACTTGCTGTTACAGACAACACGGAGGACAGTATCATAAACGAAGAAGGTCGATTGAACTAAAGGGAAACAATAGTTCCATGAAACCAAAGGAGACCGCCGATCAACAGGATCGGTGGCTTTATTCGACTACAGGTCAGTAAAGTTTAGTTATAATCAACTTTTATCACCATAAAATAAAGTTCACTTGGTAAAATTGTGAAGTAAAAATCACATTAACTGGAGTGGATACTATGCTTTCTGAAGAAGATTATGCGAAGGTGGCGAAAGAAGCTTTACATCAATACCCAATCTATTGGGAAAAACTTGTGTATCTCGGAAAGAGTGATAATGTTACATTTCAAGTTCAGAACGATGATCATCAAAAGTTTCTTATCAAAATCCATATCTCAACAATTTCCATTCAATCAAAAAAGAATATCGCATCAGAGCTTATTTGGCTTGAAGCTTTGGTTAAAGATACAAATCTCGTCGTACCTGCACCTGTTAGAAATCTTCAAGATGATCTGGTAACAGAAATCTCAACTGATCTTAGCGAAAATACAATCATGGTGACTATCCATCATTGGATTCATGGAAGCGTACTTCAAAGAGAGCCAACAAGTAATGAAACTGAAAATTTAGCTCTCTTAATGGCGGCTCTACATAAACATTCTATGCAGTGGAATGCACCTGAAGGCTTTAATAGACCAATATACAATTCTGATCATTTATATTCATCACTTAATCAATTAAAACGGTTAGTAAATTTAGAGCTTATCTCAAGCGAAGTGTTTGTTCATGTGGAAGAGTCAGCACATAAAATAGCAAATGTGATACAAAATTATAAACGTTTGCCAAGTAACTGGGGAGTTATTCATTCTGACCTTCATGAGAGTAACTATGTATTTTATGACGATACTCCTCAACCTATAGATTTTTCGAATTGTGGCTATGGCTTTTATTTATTTGATATGGCTGAAACATTTTTGCATCTTTCATCTGATAATAGGAAAGTATTTATTTCATCGTATAGCAAAGTAAATCAACTGGAAGAGAATTATGTCGAGTTATTAGAAGCATTTTTTATTTGGTCAATCATTAGGACTTTCGCATTCCATTCTCTAAATCCAAATGAACAACAATCCTTAGCGGCAAATTTTCCATCAGTTATTGAAAACTATTTTAGGAAATATCTTAAAGGAGAAAAATTTTTGTTAAACTAAGGAGCAGGTTAGTGTAATTTCCCGTTTTAGATAACGTTATAATATAAACAGAGTTCAAGACATGAATACAAGATATAGACAAAAGGCTAAAGAAGATATTAAAAGTTAATGCTTTATTGCGCTAACGTAGAAATTATAATTGAATAAACGACGAAAATGAAGCTGCCTGTGTTAGACCGGCTTCTTCATTACGTTAACGGGCAGGATAGAGGAATTTTGTGAGTATACTTCAGGTATGCGAACGATAAAAACATAAACATTTTTCAAACAGGATGTAAAATGATCAGTTCTTGACTGCATGGTCAATAACTGATACATTAATCCCATGAGCAGACCAAGAGAATTTGATGTCGATCGTGTATTACACCAGTCTATGGAAGTGTTCTGGAATCAAGGCTTCAAAGCAACTTCTTATGAGGACCTTACGCGTACTACAGGAGTCAAAAAGCAAAGTTTGTACTGTGTTTTTAAAGACAAGCGATCGTTGTTCCTGAAGGCGCTGGCACTTTACCGTGAACAGGTTATAGCGAAACTGAAAGAGATTGAAGCCCTGGATTCGTCTCCCGTTGATAAACTGGATACCTTACGATATTCCCTTTTAGACGATGAAACTAGCAGCCAAGGGTGTCTAATTGTGAATGCATCACTTGAATTCGGAACAGATGACGAGCAGGTCACACGAGAAGCTGAGCTCATGGCAGAAGAGATTCAACTGGTATTAGAGAAGATCATACGTAGTGGCCAGAAACAACAGTTAATTTCCAACCGGTATACGAGTATAGAGCTTGCATCTTATCTAAATAACACCATTCTTGGTGTGAGAGTTATGGAGAAATCAGGTTCATCCCGTGAACAGATCGAGACGGTTCTGCGTACTTCATTTGGCATGATCATGTCTTGATCTTTTTTTGTGAAATTCTTGACTACGAAGTCAAAAATAATTGAAGGCGGATTAATACACCACGAAACCTTGAAGGAGGTGGAGCTTTTCGATAAAAATCGTGTATTGATTCATTTGGAAATAACGTCTAGCTGTTAACCAGGCTGGTTGCTGTTTAACATCTCCTAGGTCAATTTATATAAAACGAAATATGTGGAGGTTATTATGAATTATTCTCAATCCGTAGAAGCATTGTTCCAACCTATAGAGTTAGGTCACTTGAAGTTATCCAATCGGATCGTAATGGCGCCGATGACGCGTCAATTCTCTCCGGACGGTATTCCGGGTTCAAATGTTGCGGGCTATTATCGCCGCAGAGCAGAGAACGCAGTGGGGCTTATTGTGACAGAAGGGACAATAATTAATCATCCGGATGCATCCAATCAAGCCAATGTGCCGCACTTTTATGGCGAAGCTGCAATGAATGGTTGGGCACATGTTGTATCTGAAGTACATGAAGCTGGCGGTCGAATTATTCCACAGATCTGGCATATGGGAGCCAAAGGTCATGTTAATGATTATTCGGAAGCTGAGATTGCTACAATCGTTCAGGAATTCGCACAAGCAGCCTCAGAAGCGAAACGCGTTGGGTTCGATGGTATTGAAATCCATGGAGCACACGGCTATCTGATCGACCAATTCCTGTATGAGAAAACCAACTCTCGTACGGATCGTTACGGTGGAGATATGATGGCTCGCACACGTTTTGCAGTTGAAGTAATTGAGGCTTGCCGTAAAGTAGTGGGATCGGAATTCCCTATTGTACTGCGTTTATCTCAGTGGAAGACAGATGATTATCAGGCTAAATTGGCTGAAACACCGGAATTACTGGAGCAGCTTCTCACACCGTTGGTTCAAGCTGGAGTCGATATCTTCCACTGTTCCACACGCCGTTTCTGGGAGCCGGAATTCGAAGGATCTGATCTGAATTTTGCTGGTTGGACAAAAAAACTGACTGGTAAACCGACAATCACTGTTGGATCGATTGGTCTTGATGGTGACTTTACAAGTCTGTTCACAGAAGGTAAAGGTGCAAGTAACGTCGGTATCGAGGGATTGGTACAACGACTTCAGAATGATGAGTTTGATCTGGTTGCTGTAGGCCGTGCTCTTCTAGTCGACCCTGAATGGGTTAAGAAAATTCAAGAAGGTCGTACTGATGATCTGGTTCCATTCACAAGAGAGGCGATGACTGTACTTACTTAATTGCAGTTATAATCATTAGGAATATGTATTAATCAAACACACCTTCAAGATCATCTTGGAGGTGTGTTTGTAATGGCAACCAGAGTGAGTTATCCGGTGGAATTAAAGATGAAAGACATAGAAATGAGACTGACAGAGTACCGGTATCGTAATGGAAAATTGCACTGCTTAGAGCAGAACAGGGACTTGCTAGGCCTGACAGACATCCAATGCAAGTGACGATCTATTCATTAGTGCTAAGTGACAACAAGTGTTTTAGATTGTCATCAATCAATTGATTATCGGCACTGTTGATTCCACGACCGGCAAAATGGCCCCAGATCGATTGAATTGGTTTCAAGACAGCATTAGGTATACGCTTAGCTTCATATTCATTATCGTCCGCTGTGCAGAAGAGATCCGTGCTTCCCGGCATGATACAGGCAAGTGCTTTTATGCTCTGAAGTGCTTTATCAAAGTCTCCGTTATAGGAGGGGTTTGCACTGATATCAGCATGTTGACCTGTCCATAACATGGCCAGAACATTATGCGGATCCATATTCATAAAGCTATTTTCCCAGACACCAGCTACAAAATCCTCCAATGTGTCAAATCCCATCTTACGGTAAAGCTCTTCTCTATAAAACGCATGTGATAGTCCCCATCCCGCATACACCCGACCAACGGCACGCATGTCTGTAGAACTTAGTTGGTTTAATTTACTTGAGTCGAAGCCGACTGCAGATAGCAGTGAAGCTTTCACGCCTTCCAGGACTACAAATGTGTGTGGCCAAGGTTTGGCGATGCCTCCGAAAGGTGCGATTCGTTCAACCATCTCCGGGTAACTTGTCCCCCATTGAAATGCCTGAATGCCGCCCATCGACCACCCGACGACGAGAGCAATCTTTTGAATACCGAATTTTTCGGTTAGCAGTTGGTGTTGGAATCGAACGTTGTCGTAGATGGTTACCTGTGGAAAGTTAGCCCGATCAAATGGAGGAGGCGTGTTACTGGGTGAGGAAGAGAGTCCATTGCCCAGCAAATTGGGAACGATAATAAAATATTTCTCTGGATCCAGTGCCATCCCGCTGCCAATGAGCCATTCATTCTGAATATGCTGATCTCCAAAAGCCGTTGGATAGACAATAACATTGTCTTTCTGTTCATTTAATTTTCCGTAAGTTTGATAAGCGAGATAAGCGTTTGGTAACGTCACTCCTGATTGTAAGAGTACATCACCCAAATTAAAAATTTCATAATCCATCGTATAATTGCTCCCTTCAAAATGAAAAACCACATGTTCACTGTGATCTCTTGTACTCAGTATAGAGCTGTGATACTCTCAATAAAAGTGAATATAATTCAAGATAGTATTCAATAAAATTGAAAGATGAAGGAGGGATCATCGGATGGAATTGCGTCAACTGAATACGTTTTGTACGGTTGCAAAAACATTGAATTTCACGCGGGCAGCAGAAGCGCTGAGCTACGTTCCTTCCAACGTCACGATGCAAATTAAAGCATTGGAAGATGAGCTAGGGGTTTGCCTCTTTGATCGGTTGGGCAAGCAACTCGCGCTCACAACTGCGGGTAAACGCTTTTTAACACACGCCCAAGGCGTTCTTGAAAAAATGGACGAAGCTCGTAGTGCTGTCCATGATAATGAAAAACTAAGTGGTACCTTAACGATAAGTGCAAATGAGGTTATTTGCTCCTACCGGCTCCCACCTGTCTTCCAACGGTTTCGTTCGCAGCATCCGGGAGTTCGTCTAATCTTCCGCTCAGTTCCGAATCAAGAGCTCAAGCAAACGCTCTTTGAGGGAACTACGGATATTGTTTATATGTTGGATGAACCCATTCGCTCGAGTGGACTTTCCGTGGAACCTTTACTGGAAGAACATTTCCGATTGTTAGCTGCTCCAGATCACCCACTCGCCAAACGAACTGTGCTGCAATTGGAAGATTTTCATGATGAAGTGTTCCTGACAAATGAGAAGGGTTGTCCCTATCGAACGATGTTTGATCGGTCATTTGAGAAAGAGGGAATTGATAGCATTACATATTTAGAGTTTCAAAGTGCGGAAGCCATTAAACAATGTGCAATTTCAGGCATCGGTATTGCCTTTCTTCCTGAGATCGTCGCGGAATCTGAAGTTGAACGCGGAGAACTTGTTGTCCTCCCATGGCAAATTCCGGACTTGCAGGTATATACACAGATGTTGTGGCATAAAGACAAGTGGCTTTCACCAATCATGTTATCTTTTATAGAAGCAACCAGGGAAGTTTTTGGATCAAAGAATGAGAATAAAACCATATAGGTTATGTATGAGACATCAAACTGACTGTTGAGCACAGTAAAACGCTGCGAAAGTGGGGAGACATTATTTATGATTCCATTAGTATACGACCAGATTAACCATTGGGGAAAAGACGATGAATTTTTCCTTGCATTGTTAAAGAGATTACAAGTAGAATCTATAGCTGACCTGGGCTGTGGAACAGGAAGATGGACTACTCATCTTGTTCCGTGCGGTTATAAAATTACCGCTATAGATCCCAATGAAGAAGCGATTGAAATGGCGCGAAGTAAAGATAATTCTGGAAATGTAGATTGGATTATAGGTGGTAGTGCGGATTTACAAACCAATACCTATGATGCGGTAATTATGACAGCGAATGTTGCACAGGTATTTCTTACAGATGACAGTTGGAAGCGAGTAATCTCAGACGTATTCCGATCCCTAAAAATCGGGGGTCACTTTATTTTTGATACAAGAAACCCTTTGGTAAAAGTATGGGAAGAATGGGAGAAGGACAAAACTCCTGACTTCGCTAAAGATAGACTAAGCGGAGATCCTTTAGAAATTTATACAGAATATGAAGGGTTTGAGGGAGATATTTACACTTTCTATGAAATAGTAAAAAATACCAAAACAGAAAAAGTGTTAGTTCATGAAAAAATGCAGCTGAGGTTTCGAAATCAAGAAGAACTTGATGAGTCGCTGAAACAAATCGGTTTTTCAAAAATTAAAACATATGGTGATTGGGAATTTAAACAAGCAAATTCTGAGAATAGATCGTTTATTTTTCATTGTGTAAAATAGCAGTTAGTAAAAAAATGTCGAGAAACAAGAACATGTTCTCATTGAAAGTCGCTATATTAGCGGCTTTTTTATTCCTAAAATAACTACAGACATTGTTCATTCAAATCCATTCAATGAAATTTGTTCATATAAGATGAACTGGAGTATGATGGGGGAAGGCGATGCTGATAATCACCATATAATCAATGCCAAGTATAGAGTGTAATTTTATATAGGTCTAAAGCTTTTGGACCCGGCTATACAACACCATACTTCCTTGAAGGGGGACATCTGTTTTGGATGAGCAGTTTCTAGATTTATTGGCCGAGAAATATGATACGGAAGAAAAAATCATAACAGAGATCATCAACCTTGAAGCGATCTCCAATCTCCCGAAGGGAACCGAGCATTTTGTCAGTGATTTGCATGGGGAGTTCCAGGCTTTTCAGCATGTACTACGAAACGGTTCGGGTACCGTCAAAGAGAAAATCAAAGAATTATTCCGGGAGGTATGGACGGAACAAGAAATCAATGATTTTGCGGCGTTGGTTTATTACCCGGAAGAAAAAATACAGTTGGTTATAGGGGAACTGAGCAATAAACAGGCTTTGAACCAGTGGTATAGACTAACGATTGAACACATGCTTAAGCTTATTTCTTATGCCTCTTCCAAGTATACACGCTCAAAATTGCGTAAAGCTCTGCCGGAGCAATATGTATATATTGTAGAAGAGCTTCTATACAAGACGGATTCGACCAACAATAAGGATCCTTATTACGAGGAAATATATCGGCAAATTATATCCTTGGGCCAGGCGGACAATCTCATTATCGGCCTGGCTTATACGACCCAGCGCTTGGTGGTTGACCATCTTCATGTGGTTGGAGATATCTATGACCGGGGGCCGTACCCCGATAAAATTATGGATACGCTAATCAACTACCATTCTGTAGACATTCAGTGGGGTAACCATGATGTCCTCTGGATCGGAGCCTACGCGGGGTCTCTGGTCTGCCTTGCGAATATTATCCGGATCTGCGCCAGATACGACAATCTGGACATCATTGAAGATGTATACGGAATCAATCTGCGCCCACTGCTAAACCTGGCGGAGAAATATTATGAAGACAATCCGCCCTTCAGACCTAAGCTACAGGCTGGCCATAATGTATCGGAGCAGGAAATTCTGCAGATCACCAAAATTCACCAAGCCATTGCCATGATCCAGTTTAAACTTGAAATCCCGATTATCAAGAGACGCCCATACTTTAATATGTCTGAAAGACTTTTGCTGGAGCAGATTGATTACGACAACAATGAAATCAACATCTGCGGTAAAACGTACCTGCTGGAAAACACCTGTTTCGCAACCGTAAATCCGCAGAAGCCTGAACAATTGCTGGAGGAAGAACGCCAGGTGATGGAAAAGCTGTTGTTTTCCGTTCAGCATTCCGAAAAGATGGCCAGACATATGAATTTTCTCATGAAAAAGGGTAGCCTTTATTTAAAATACAACGGGAATTTGTTAATCCACGGCTGTATTCCTTTGGATGAAGAAGGAAAAATGGAAGAAATGCAGATTGAAGACAAGACATATGCGGGCCGTCAATTGCTTGATGTTTTTGAAGATTATTTACGTTACGCCTTTGCGCATCCGGAAGAGACAGAAGATCTGGCGACGGATATGGTATGGTACATCTGGACAGGGGAATGTTCCTCGCTCTTTGGAAAGAGAGAAATGACCACTTTTGAACGGTATTTTATCCAAGATAAAGAAGCACATAAGGAGAGAAAGAATCCTTACTACCATTTACGTGAAAATGAAGAGATCTGTCGAAAAATCTTGCAGGAGTTTGATTTGAATCCAGATCATGGACATGTCATTAACGGCCACACGCCAGTCAAAGAAATTAGTGGAGAGAACCCTGTAAAAGCAAACGGAAAAATGATCGTGATTGACGGCGGTTTTTCCAAAGCCTATCAATCCACAACGGGCATTGCCGGATATACCTTGTTGTATAATTCCTTTGGCATGCAGCTCGTCGCCCATAAGAAATTTAAATCAAAAGAAGATGTGTTATGTAGCGGAACGGACGTGTTATCTCTAAAAAGATTGGTGGACAAAGAACTGGCGCGGAAGCTGGTGAGGGAAACCAATGTCGGAGAAAAGCTGCTGCAGAAAATCTCAAATTTGAAGGATCTATTAGACTATCGCGACATGAAATGAAACGATTGCTAAAAGTACACACCTGGATCAACCGTTTGAGTGCAATATGACGTAGACGCTCGTATTGGGCAGGGAAGTAATAATACCGCCTTTCTTTTGTAGCAGTGCGATCTAACAACGTAGAGGAAATGTGAATTTGCCTTCAATTTGTGGAGAGGAGGAAGATATGGACTACAATTCACCGAAGGAAACAGTGTTTGAGACGAAACGGTTCCGTAGCTGTACCATAGCGGCAGGTCGTCGTCATACCGTTGCTCTTAAATCTGACGGAACAGTAATAGCTGTGGGTGATCATAAATACGGTCAATGTAAGGTAAGCGATTGGTGCCATATTGTCGCAGTTGCTGCTGGTAATGTTCATATGGCTGCGAACACCGGTAATGCACATACCGTTGGTCTTAAATCTGATGGTACGGTAACTGCTATAGGTTGGAATAAGCATGACCAATGTAATGTAAGCGAATGGCGCGATATTGTAACCATTTCGGCAGGTTGGTGCCGTACGGTTGGGGTTAAATCAGATGGCACTGTGGTTGCGGTGGGGCGAAATAATGAAGGGGAATGTAACGTGAGCAGCTGGCATAATATTGTATCGGTCACGACGGGTGACTGGCATACAGTTGGTCTAAAATTAGACGGAACGGTAACAGCCGTTGGTAACAATAAGTATAACCAATGTAGCGTAAACGACTGGAGCGACATATTGGCTGTTTCGGCGGGGTATCTTCATACGGTTGGACTTAAATCGGATGGCACGGTAGTGGCTGTGGGAAGAAATAATGATGGTGAATGCGATGTAAGCAGTTGGCGCGATATTGTGGCAGTTTCAGCGGGGAGTTATCATACCGTTGGTCTTAAGTCTGACGGTACAATGGTTGCTGTGGGTTCGAATAAACATCACCAATGCGATGTAAGTGGCTGGCACGAAATTAGAGCTGTTTCGGCGGGGTGTGCCCACACGATTGGATTGAAATCGGATGGTACGATGGTTGCTGTGGGTGATAATGATTATGGACAATGTGATGTAAGCGGATGGAGTAGCATCCAACAATAAAATGTCGAGAGTTAAGAACATATTCCCATGGAAGTCGCTATTTTAACGGCACGCTTAACGTATAATTTTAATTGATCGTTTTCAGTTATAGAAAGTACTCCAAATGACTATATTGACAAATTTAACGCCTTCCACTAAGATAATCGTACAAGTAAATAATGAATATAATCAGGATTGTTACTGATCAGCAGGCAAGACCGATTAATATGCAAACATGTAGAGTATAATTACCATGTGTGCACTATTAATGGTCTTTTTTATTTGCTAAATTCTGTTAACGTTTCATTTTAAAAGGAGATTCGTATGAAAATCACGCGAATTATTAATAATAATGTCGTCTGCGCTGTAAATGAAAGACGCCAGGAGATGATGCTTCTAGGAAGTGGTATTGGTTTTCAGAAGAAAAAAGGAGACGATGTGGACACAGAGAAGATTGAGAAAGAATTTTTCCTGAAGTCCAAAAATGTAACTGGCAAATTATATGCCCTGCTCGCGCAGATTCCGATGGAGTACATCCGTGTGTCCGATAGTATTATTCAATATGCCAAGCAGTCCTTGGATAAAGAGCTGAATGAAAATATATATTTGACGCTAACAGACCATATTAACTTCGCCGTATCACGCTATAAACAGGGAATGAACTTCAACAATGCGTTATTGTCTGAAATTAAAGCATTCTACGCCAATGAGTATCGAGTGGCTTTGAAGGCTTTGGATATGATTAATCAAGAATTCAACATTGCGTTGCCTGAAGATGAGGCCGGCTTTATTGCGCTTCATATCGTCAATGCAGAACTCGGATCTGAAATGGAAGATACCATGAAGATCACGCAATTGATTCAGAAGGTCTTAAATATAATTCGTTATCAGTTCAAAATTCATTTTAATGAAAGCTCCCTTCACTACTCCAGACTGATCACGCATCTAAAGTTTTTTGCCTATCGTCTGTTTAACAATACGGTGATGAAAAGTAATGATAGCGATTTCCTCCATATTATTAAAGAAAAATATAAGTTAGAGTACCAATGTAGTCTAAGAATTGCGCAGTTGATTCGGGTAGACTATGGGAAAGAATTAACCGAAGACGAATTGGTATATTTAACTGTTCATATCAAAAGGGTGACTGATGAAGAAAGGGATTGACCCATCATCGCTCCATAATGACTATACTAGGATTGTTACTGGTGATGCAGGCAAGACCTAGAGTTCCATCGTGTATAGAGCATATCTATATTCGATAGAACTCTAGGTCTTTTTTTGTGAAAAAATACATTGAAGGGGGAACAAAAAATGAAACATGAACAAACGGCTACCGACATTCTAAAACTTGTTGGTGGTGAAAAAAACATTGAAAGTGTTACACACTGTGCTACCAGGCTGCGCTTTAATTTGAAAGACGAGTCGATTGCAAACAACGAAGCACTGAAAAACGTACAAGGAGTTGTGGGCGTTGCCAGTAGTGGAGGCCAGTATCAGGTCATTATCGGTAATGAGGTCAACAACGTCTATAAAGCCCTTGCGCAACTAGGGAACTTTACAAGCAAGAATGATGCTCCAACTGTGAAAAAAGGAAAAGTCTCTACGGTTCTGGACACGATTGCCGGAATCTTCACACCGATTCTACCCGCAATGATCGGTTGCGCCATGATTAAGGCAGTTCTTCTCATTTTGAAAACCTTTAATCTGGTTGACCTTGACGGTCAATTTAATACAATTATGACTTTTGTCGGAGATGCAGCTTATTACTTCTTGCCAATGCTACTCGCCTGGAGTGCTGCTGTTAAACTTAAAGCTAATGTAGGCTTTGCGTTAACCATTGCGGGTATCTTGTTACATCCTAGCTTTTCGGCGTTGATGTCTGCGGGTGAGCCTGTTACGTTCTTCGGTCTACCTGTTACACAAGCAACGTATTCTTCTTCCGTTATTCCAATCATTTTAGCTGTATGGATCCTGTCATATGTGGAACGATTTGCTGAAAAGTATTCTCCTTCCGTGATCAAATCCATTTTGAAACCGTTAGTTGTAATACTTGTTATGGCACCTCTAACATTAATTGTTCTAGGCCCATTGGGTGCAATTGCCGGTAACTACCTTGCTTCTGCTGTATCCTATGTCAATACACACGCAGGATGGTTAGTGTCTGGTATTATTGGCGGGGCATTCCCATTCCTGATTCTGACGGGAATGCACTATAGTTTGGGACCCGTTGTCCTCACTGCTTATGCTCAGACAAAAACCGATGGCATTGTTGGCCCAGGTATGCTCGTACACAATATTGCTCAAGGTGCAGCTGCGCTCGCGGTCGCATTAAGAACCAAAAATAAGGCATTTAAACAAGTTGCATACTCTACAAGTGTAACTGCGCTGTTAGGTATTAGCGAACCTGCATTGTTTGGTGTAAATCTACGGTTGAAAAAACCGCTGATCGCTGTTGTCATTGGTGGTATTGTAGGCGGAATATATGTTGGCTTGTTCGGTGTAGCTCGATCTGCTCTAGGCATTGCCGGCTTGGCTACGTTACCAGCATTTATTACAGATAATCCATGGAACCTAATGCATGCAGCAATTGGTCTCGTCATTAGCTTTGTTGTCACCTTCTTAATGACCCTTATTTTAGGATTTGAAGATGTGCCTGAGGATGGAACGAATCAACAAGCAACAGCGAAGTCTTCTTCAACAAACCATGTGCCTGTTGTTGGCGTCTCTGAGCATGTGCTCATAGCACCAATGACTGGTCGAGTTCTAGAGTTATCGAGAATAAAGGACGAAGCTTTTGCAACTGGAGCTATGGGAAAAGGGATCGCCATTGAACCTACAGTTGGAAAGCTTGTTTCACCAGCCGATGGTGTAATATCCGCGGTATTCCCTACTTTCCACGCAATTGGTATTAGCTCGAATAATGGCGCTGAGCTCCTCGTTCATATCGGCATGAACACGGTGAAGCTGAAAGGTGAACATTTCAAGGTCTATGTACAAGAAGGCGATGAAGTAAAAGCTGGGGATTTACTTATCGAATTCGATACAGAGGCAATAGCCTCCAAAGGTTATGACCTGACTACACCAATTATTGTTACGAATTCAGATGACTTTACAGATGTAATTGGTATAGACAAACCATCGATTACGATCGGTGAAAAACTAATGAAGATCATATAAGGAGGAATTGCCGATGAAGAACACAACCGTATTCCCAGACTCTTTTATGTGGGGCGGCGCAACAGCGGCGAATCAATACGAGGGTGCCTGGAACATGGATGGTAAAAAGGCAAGTACAGCAGATATGATGACGGGTGGAACGCATACTACTCCAAGACGAATCACTAAACACATTGAGGAGGGCGTAAACTATCCTTCCCATGAGGCAGTAGACTTTTATCATCATTACAAAGAAGATATCCGTCTGTTTGCAGAGATGGGCTTTCGAAGCTTCAGAATGTCCATTGCTTGGTCCAGAATATTCCCTAACGGGGACGATGTAACGCCAAATGAAGCAGGACTTCAATTTTACGACAAGGTGTTCAGTGAACTGAAAAAGTATAATATTGAACCCATCGTTACGATCTCACATTACGAAGCTCCGTTTGCGCTAACTGAGAAGTTCAATGCTTGGGCTTCCAGAGAGATGATCGACTGCTACGTACGGTATTGTGAGACCATTTTCACCCGTTACAAGGATGTCGTGAAGTACTGGATTACATTTAATGAGATCAATAGTTTAATCGTTCCAGCAGGAGCATATATAGCAGGGGCATTATTAGTTGATGATAGTGGTGTATTTAACAATACGGTTGTAGATAGTACGCAATTAAGATTTCAGGCTTTACATCATCAATTTATAGCAAGTGCAAAAGCTGTCAAGCTTGCTCATGAGATTAATCCTACGTTCCAAATCGGTTGCATGATTAATTATAGTCATGGCTACGGAAGTACATGTAAACCGGAAGATATGTTGAAGGCTCTGAGAATGGATCAGATTAACAATATGCTGAGCAGTGACGTGCAAGTTAGAGGGGAATACCCTGACTTTGCCAAGAGATATTTTAATGAGAACAATATTCAGATTGAGATGGCAGAAGAAGACGAAGAGGTGCTAAAACAAGGCTGTGTTGATTTCTATAGCTTCAGCTACTACAAATCTCATGTAGTGGGTACCCGCCCAGAGGGTGATGAGACCCAAGGGAATGTCTTTGGTGGATTCAAAAATCCTTATTTGAAGGCAAATGATTGGGGATGGCAAATCGATCCAGTTGGACTTCGTTACGTACTCAATCATGTGTACGATCGGTATAAAATCCCTATAATGATCGTTGAAAATGGTCTGGGAGCGGTTGATGTCATCGAAGAGGATGGCTCTATCCATGATACGTATAGGATCAATTTCCTGCGAGATCATATCGAACAAATGAGAGAAGCTATCCTCGATGGCGTTAATCTTATCGGCTACACGGCTTGGGGTTGCATCGACATCGTTAGTGCCTCAACTGGCGAAATGGAGAAACGCTACGGATTCATATATGTAGATAAGGATAACGAGGGCAGTGGTACCCTGAAAAGAAGTAAAAAGGACAGTTTCCACTGGTATAAAAAGGTGATTGAATCCAACGGGGAAAGATTGAATTTGGAAACATAATTTGAAATCGGCTGCCTTTATTTAATTGACAGACAGATGGGTTCATAACCTTTAAAATTCTATCAAATAGACCAAGTACTTATCACTTTGTGAGACAAGTACTTGGTTTTTTGTGCATCAATAATAAAACTAAGAATTAAATCTGATGATACTAACGTGGCTGACAATATCCAGTCTACAGTTCATTTAGCTGAGCGTTGTGTCCCATGAGTCCTAACTCCTGAAAGAAATATAGGTACATTTGATTTTATATATTATTTGATATAAGATACTATCAAAAGATATAAAATGATATTATTTAAGAGGTGATGTCCACTATATGTGAGTTTGAAGAGAATGAGTAACCAGACAAAACTATAGTTTATTCATTAAAAAAAATTGACGTTTAGTTCATGTAAGTAAAAATAATGAATATCAGGAGGACAGATTATGAAAGAAAAAATCATTATTGTGGGCGCTGGAATTAGCGGACTTTCGTTATCCATTTTTTTGAAAAAGGCGGGAATTGACTGCGCAGTTTACGAAAACTATCCTTACAAGCGAATTGAAGGATCTAGTTTCCGAATTAACAAAAGTGGCGTGCACGTGATGAAAGAATTAGGGATAGAAGAACAAATCAAAAACAGTAGTCACTCCGCTGATCGGATGAGACTCTTAACGACGGACAATACGGAAATAGCCTCAATAAATTTAATGCAGGATTCGACTTTCAGTAGAAGATCCATTTACATGCAGCGTTCCGATCTTGTTGAAATTTTGATGAGACATGCTCAATCTAATGGTGTTGAAGTACATTATAATAAAAAACTCACCCATTTCTCAGAGGACGCTTCGAGTGTGACTGCTTATTTTGAAGACGGTCAACAGGAAATTGGAAGTTTGTTAGTTGGAGCAGATGGTTTACATTCAACAGTAAGAAACCAGATGTTTCCTAATCATCTATTACATTATGCTAAATCATGGGCATTATATGGAATTGCATCATTTAAGGATATTGATAGTACACAGGTACAGAACCTAATGAGTGGGGATGAATTATTTTATTTTTCGGAGAATGCCAATTTCTTAATTTCTAAAAGTCATCCAACGGATGAATTAAACCTATCTTGGCAAGCATCTGGATATCAAGAGAGGAAAATTCCAAAGGAGGAATTTGAACTTAGGAATCTTGATGAACTTAAATCAGATTTGGTAAAACGTTATGGTGAACATGGAGCATTGTCAGAGATTATCAAGAAATCGTTTAATATTATTCCTAAACAAATTTATTGTGTTGATCCTATTCCTAGTTGGTCTAAAGGCCGAGCTGTAGTTATTGGAGATTCTGCACATACCATAAACCCCAACACGGGGTATGGAAGCTCCGTGGCCTTAGAGGACGCAATGTACTTAGCTAAAATGTTACAAAAACACCATTATACCGACGCGTTATATTATTTAGAGGCTGATCGCAAAGATCGTATAAATGCAATACAGAATAGCTTGGAAATATTTGATGTAAGTAAAGGGTTCGATTTCAGCAATGGTTTTGATATTGGTTTGTTTAGCGGATCTACTATTGATCCAAATTACAAAATTCATTGGGAAAATTAATACATTGATTTGGATCTAGTGTTTAACGAATTTTAGCCATCTTTTAACGAGAAATTTCTCGATAAAGTGCCCCCTTAGAATGGACTTTGGAATAAACCCATGGTTTATCCGATGAAATTCTAGGGGCGTTTTTCATTTAGCTGATTTTCATGAGTCTTAATTAGGAAGAGACGGATACCTTACTCCATATATTATCGTGTGAGACATAATAAAATTTCATTCTAACTACGAGGTGTAAAAATGAAAAGAAAAGAACTTTCCTCAATTAAACAGATGCGTTTAAAAACAATTTTGGATGAAGCAACAAAATGTTTGATTGAGAATCCAAGTGCGTCGATGCATGAAATTGCCGAATCAGCGGGGATTGGGATTGCGACTTTGCATCGCTATGTTGAGAATAGAGAGCTACTGATGATTCACTTAGGATTTCGTGCAATTGAAGTTGTTGCGGAGACGATGCAAGATATAAGATTGGATGAGCAAAATTACGAATCTTATATCCCCGAGTTAATTGGGGCGTTAATCCCGTTAGGGGATAAAATATACTTTCTAAAACATGATGCTAATGTCAATAACAACAAAGAAATTGAGGAAGAGGACCAAATTTTAAGGGAACCATTATTGAACGCAATTGGTTTGCTGCAGCAAAAGGGACATTTGCGTGAAGACGTAGACAAAGGTTGGATTGTTAATGTCTTGTATTCACTTTTATTCCTGACGTGGCAACAGGTTGTAGAGGGGAATATTGCTAAAAATTCGGCAGCTGACTTGTTATTAAATACATTTTATCATGGTTTTAAATAGATTTAGATTATGTATTGATTATCTGCTTTTACCATGAATCAGTACACATGTTTTTTCACGATTAACCGTGTTAAAATGATTAATAAGCGGAGATATGGTATGGAAAGAAGGCAGGAGACAATGAAACCTAAACTTAACGATGTTGCACAATTAGCTGGAGTTTCACCGACTACAGTTTCTCGCGTACTTAATAATCGTGGCTATATCAGTCAAGAAACAAAGGATCGAGTCCATGAAGCAATGCAGCATTTGAATTATTTCCCAAATGATGTAGCCAGATCATTATTTAGCAAACGAACAAATTTGATAGGTTTAATCATTCCAACAACAAGCAACCCTTTCTTTGGAGAACTAACTTTTCATATAGAGAATATTTGCGCATCATTAGGCTATAAGCTGTTACTTTGTAATAGTTTGAATCAGCTCGATAAGGAAGAATCTTATGTGGACATGCTTATGCGAAATCAAGTAGATGGAATTATCGTTGGTACACACAACCGGGGAATCGTAAACTATGAACAGAAGAATATTGCTGTCATCGCCATCGATCGCTTTCTATCCGACTCAATCCCCGTTGTTGGATCGGATAATTACTTAGGTGGAAAGCTGGCGTCAGAACTACTTATTAAAAAGGGCTGTAAGCATATCTTGCACATCAATGGCCCTGTAGAACTGGAAACACCGGCTAGCTTAAGAAGAAAAGCATATGAAGATGTGATGGAGAAGTATGGTCGTGAGGCAATTACTTATGAAGTACATGATCCCTTCCATCAACAGAATCACGATGAACCGATTCAACGCTTGCTTGATGAACATCCTGAAGTGGATGGAATGTTTGCAAGTAACGATATGGTGGCTGCATCTTTTATTGCTAAAGCAAGAAACCGCGGGAAACGTGTTCCTGAAGATATTCGCGTAATTGGTTATGACGGTACAGAAACAACCCGCAACCTACTCCCTGAACTGACGACAATTCAGCAACCCATACAGGAGATTGCGAAATCTGCGATAGAGTTGCTTATCCAAGAGATTGAAAGTGGTTTCAGTGATGTCCCGCGAGAAACGTATCTACCCGTAAAACTTATTGAAGCGAGTACAACTTAATACAATTATTATCACTGGGATACACGACGGAGCTACTCTTAAATTAAAAGAAGAGCTCTTTTTCTTTTAGCAACATGTCAACCGGTTGACATATGAAAGCGGTTGACATATAATCAATTTTGCAAGTACGGAAGTGCTTTCATTCACATTAAATGTTTAACTTAGAGGAGCGTTCGAAATGAGATATTCAAAGAGCATGTACTGGAAATTAAGTGCCTATTTCTTCTTTTTCTTCTTTACATGGTCAGCAAGTTATTCATTATTCTCTATTTGGCTGGGGCAAGAAATCAGTCTGAATGGTGCTGAAACAGGTGTTATCTTTACTGTAAACGCTATCTTCGCTTTATGTATGCAACCGCTTTATGGCTATATCTCAGATAAAATCGGACTAAAGAAACATATTCTATTTTTGATTAGTGTTTTACTGCTATTTGTTGGACCCTTCTATATCTTTATCTATGGCCCGTTACTTCAATACAATGTATTTCTTGGAGCCATTGTAGGTGGATTATACTTGGGTATTTCTTTCTTGGCGGGGATCGGAGCCATCGAATCTTATGTCGAGAAAGTAAGCCGCAAATATGACTTTGAATATGGAAAATCTCGTATGTGGGGCTCTCTGGGTTGGGCCGCAGCAACATTCTTTGCAGGTCAATTTTTTAATATCAACCCCAATATTAACTTCTGGATTGCATCAGTTTCAGCCGTCGTTCTGTTTGTCATTATGATGACAATTAAAGTTGAAATGACTGATTCAGAGAAGGAGCGGGCAGAATCCGTTAGCTTTAAGCAAGTCGGCAGTATGTTTGCAAATAAGCATTTATGGTTCTTTATTTTATACGTCTTTGGTGTAACGTGTATCTATAATGTGTATGACCAACAGTTCCCGATTTACTTCTCATCGACATTTTCATCGGTTGCGTTAGGCAATCAAGTTTACGGCTACTTAAATTCCTTCCAAGTTTTTCTGGAAGCAGGGATGATGTTTTTAGCTCCCTTCGTTGTGAATAAAATTGGTGCAAAAAAAGGTCTCATTTTCGCAGGGTACTTGATGGCTTTCAGAATTATGGGTTCTGGATTAATAATTGGACCCTACGGTATCTCAGCTATGAAGTTGATTCATGCATTGGAACTGCCAATTATGCTGATCTCCGTATTTAAGTACTTGGCTGCTAATTTCGATACGCGTTTGTCTTCAATTTTGTATCTGGTGGGCTATCAGTTTACGAGTCAGGTAGGAGCTTCAATCTTGTCACCAATCGCTGGAGTGTTTTATGACATTAGAGGCTTTGCAAATACGTACGTGATTATGGGTATCTTCGTATTTGCTTTCACAACAATTTCGATTTTCACCTTGAAGAGAGAACCGAAAAAGCTGAATCCCAAACCTAACACACACATTAAAACAGCATAGGAGGAAAAGAAATGAAGATATATAGCAATAATACGAAACAAGCTGAGGAAGCTTTAAAACAGTCAGCAGCAAAAATGAACAAACGGTATCGCTTAGGGTATCATATTATGGCACCAGCAAATTGGATTAATGATCCAAACGGATTAATTCAATTTAACGGAGAATACCACGTATTCTATCAACATCATCCATATGATGAGAACTGGGGCCCAATGCATTGGGGTCACGTGAAGAGTAGAGATCTCGTACATTGGGAGCATTGTCCAATTGCTTTAGCACCTGGAGATGGGTGTGACCTTGATGGCTGTTTCTCAGGAAGTGCAGTAGATAATAACGGTGAACTGACACTGATCTATACAGGTCATCAATATATTGACCAACCAAATAATATCTTCAGCCAAAACCAAAATGTGGCCGTAAGTACTGATGGTATTCATTTCACGAAATTAAAAGAGAATCCCGTAATCGCTGAGCCTCCGACAGATAGCTCTCAGCATTTCCGTGATCCAAAAGTGTGGAAGAATGAGGATACATGGTACATGATTCTGGGCAATAGCACAAAAGAAGAACTACCGCGGGTAATTCTATATTCATCTCCTGATCTCAAAACTTGGACCTATCAGGGTGTGCTTCTTCAGGGAGATAAGAATATGGGCTTCATGTGGGAGTGTCCTGATTTCTTTGAACTGAACGGTAAGCATATATTCATGTTCTCCCCTCAAGGTATTAACGCGCAAGGGGATAAGTACAATAACTTATTCCAGACGGGGTACTATGTTGGCGAATATAATTATGAACGTAATGAATATAAACATGGAGAGTTTCTTGAGTTGGACAATGGTCACGACTTTTATGCAGTTCAAACGTTTTTAGATGATCAAGGTCGGCGTATTGCAATGGGTTGGATGGATATGTGGGAATCGGATATGCCTACGAAAGGGGACGGATGGTGCGGAGCAATGACGATCCCGCGTGTAATTACGTTGGACGAAAATAATAAAGTGCTTATGAATCCTGTGGAAGAAATGAAGTTACTTCGTCAGAGTAAACATGTTTTGTACCAAAATGGTACTATTCGTGAAAGTTACTTCGAGAACGTTGAGGCAGATCTGCTTGAAGTCAAAGTTGTGTTCGATCTCACAAAGTCAACTGCAGACCTGGTAGGTTTGAAGCTTCGTGGAACAGGACAGGAAGAAACGGTTATCACTTATTCTATCCCGGATCAGAAACTCAAACTTAATTGTTCCAAATCAGGTAAAAAGACGGATGGAGTCCGGCAAACAGCCTTCAAAACTGAGGGGCAGCTGACATTGCAAATATATCTGGATCGCTCATCCATTGAAATATTTGCGAATGAAGGACAAGCTACGATGACAAGTCGCATCTATACAAGTGAGAAACTGTTAGGTATAGAAGTCATAACGGGAGGCGGAGATGTCTATGTTAATGGGCTCACATGCTGGGAGTTAAAAGATATTTGGCTAGTTGATCAACACAATGCAAAGGAGGCTAACTAACCTCGAGGACAATATCATAGACCCATAAAAGTCGCTAATTTTAGCGGCTTTTTCACGATGCAGTTGTAAAAATCATTATATGGAGATTAGTACCCGAGAGTATGTTGTGATTTTTAGAATAATATGCAGGAATTTTAAGAACATTGGTAACTTCAACATACACTTCTTCAAAAAAAGGTAACATATGAAAGACACATGTAGCAAAGTCAGACATAGGTCTTGCCCATGGTGTATTGATCAGTATACTCTTTATAGATAAACGGTTGCCTATACCCTCAGGAAATCTAGGAAGGGGTTTTTCTATGAATAAACTAAAACTACTGCTAGCAGACGATGAACCCGTCATATTACGGGGCCTAAAAAAATTAATATCATGGGAACAGCTCGGGTTCATGATTGTGGGTGAAGCCAATGACGGGAATGAACTTCGAGATCTGATACACAGGCATGAACCACAGCTTATAATCAGTGATATTAGCATGCCAGGGGGAAGCGGTATAGATGTAATAACCGAGCTGAATGAACAGGGGTTTCAGGGAAAAGTTATATTTATCAGTGCCTTTCAAGAATTTGGTTATGCTCGTCAAGCTATACAGTTAGGCGCACTGGATTATCTGGTGAAACCTATAAATAAAAATCAACTCGAAAGGGTTGTCGAAAAAGCAGCTTCAATTATTCGGGAAGAAACCAATGGTGAGCAAAATAAAATGATGCTAAATTACTATGAGAAGAAAAATAGATCGAGAACAATAGAACAGCTTCTTGATGGTTTACTTGACGGTGATTTGAAGACCATTAACGAGCTGTCACAATTGGGAGCCATTGCCATAAGCCGCTTTATTACTGTCTGTGTATTGGAAATGGATGAACATGCTGAAAGTTCTAAGTGGGAAGAACGTGAACGTAATTTGGTGAACTTTGCATTATCCAACATTATTAGAGAGACATTGGATCAGGGACAGAACACAGCCAAGGGATTGCTGATTCAAAAAGAAGGATTATATACACTTCTAGTCCAGCATGAAGAGAGAGACTATGCATTTCATCTGGCACACGACCTCCGTCACAAAATTCACAGCTATTTGAAGTTAAGTGTATCGTGTGGTGTTGGGCAGAGTATGACAGGTATGGAAGAAGCAGAAGAATCCTATCGCACTGCATTGAAAGCGCTTAATCTAAAATATTTCTCAGGAACCAATCAGGTGATACGATCTGGGGAACAACTCTCTGGGACCACTTTGGTGCCTAGATCTATGGCGGATCTTGAATCACATTTAATAGAAGCGTTGGTTAACCAAGAAAAGGACCAGATTCATCTGTTGACTCGAGAGTTGCTTGAACGAATTAGGATGCAAGCGGGAGATAACAAAACTCAGACAATTACTGGGGTATACAAAGCTATATTATCTTTAAATCAGAACTTGGAAAAGTTCGGCGGAAAGATAGAGATCCTAAATGTCCATCAAGGTGCACTACTCGAAAAACTGACGGATTGTCCTTCCTATGCAGATGTAGCTAACGAAGTTGATGTGGTTTTATATGAAATGCTCCAACATCTTGCGAGTAAGATGTCAGGAAAAGAAAGCACCCTGCTTACTAAAGTCAAATCTTATATTGAAAGGAACTATGCCAGTAATATCACACTGGAATCTATGGCTGCCCAAGTCTATATGAACTCGTATTATTTTAGCAGTTTTTTTAAAAAGCATACTGGTCAAAACTTTAAAAACTATGTCACAGAGGTTAGGATGAATCACGCGTTAAAGCTTCTTATTGAAACGAATCTCTTGGTTTATGAGATTGCTGATCGTGTAGGCTACAACAATGTGAGGCACTTCAGTGATATGTTTAAGAAAAAATATGGCAAGGTTCCGCAAGAGTATCGACAGTCCTTCCGTCGGCATAAACCATAACAAATAAGGAAGGTGTTTATTTTATGCGCTCATTATCCAAAAGCGTATTTGTTAGATTCTCAGCTTCCTTTATTTTGGTCGGTCTGATTCCACTTTTTGCACTCAGCTATTTTTCCGTACAAATATTTTCGAGCTATGTGGAACGCTATACAACTAGTAATCAGCAACAGATGATTATGTATATGAGTTACAATCTGAACTCAGCTTTTCAGCAATACAACGATATTTCCAAACTTATGTATAACGTACGTTATGA
The DNA here is from genome assembly GCF_058313655.1 of Paenibacillus sp. Negev47. Classification (NCBI taxonomy): domain Bacteria; kingdom Bacillati; phylum Bacillota; class Bacilli; order Caryophanales; family Paenibacillaceae; genus Paenibacillus; species Paenibacillus sp. Negev47. Next base: position 3,281,624 of record NZ_CM177754.1, on the reverse strand, counting down.
GGGGTTATCTGAACATATCAACCAGAATCAGACATTCAATGTAAATGAGTTGGAGCAAATCAATTCAATTCCTATTGATTCCTTTTTAAAGACACTGGTGTTTAGCGACAAATATATAACGGGTGCTTATTTTGTGCGCGCGTCAGACGGCCAAATCTATTCCCAGGAAAGAGAGAACAGGGGCCTCACGAATGAACTGCTTCCGATCAGGAAATGGAAAGAAAAAATGCGCAGTCAGCCTTCAAAGGCGATGATATTCCCGACGCATCATGATGATTATTTTATCGGATCCAAGCGCGAAGTGTTTACTCTTGCACGTAATCTGATTGATACCTCCGGACGCCTTGGTGAGGAGTATAAAGTGGTAGGCACATTGTTTCTGGACATTGATACGACCATGTTCAAGCAGTTTTTAAATGAACTTTCCCTCGGAGCGCAAGATGAATTGATTTTGGTCAATGACCAAGATCAGATGTATTTCAGCAATCAACCTAATCGAACGATGGATGAATTTTTATCGAAGAGCAAAGATAATGAAATGCTGGTGCTTCGTGAAGATATCCCTTTTGTGAACAGTCAGCTGGTAGCTATTATACATAGAGCAGGGCTGTTCGAACAGCTTTTCTCGGCCCGTGCTACTGTATATCTGGCAATACTCATTTGTTCGATAGTATCAATTGTCATGGCCACCTGGTTCTCTCGACGACTCGCTGCTCCAATTCGTAAACTGATACAGCAAATGACGGTCGTAGAGTCCGGAAACCTGGATACCCGACTTCCCGTCAACAGCAACGATGAGATAGGAAGATTGACCCTTGGATTCAACCGGATGGTAGAGCGTTTGCGCGTGCATATCGATGAAGCTTATGTAGCCCAAATCAAACAAAAGCAAACCGAACTGAATGCGCTCAAAAGCCAGATTAGACCTCACTATCTGTACAACACCTTGGAGGTCATTCGCATGAATGCAGTGGACAAGGAAGCGGAGGAAGTCGCCGACATGATTCATGCCTTATCCAATCAGTTGAAATATGTCATTGATTACGGTGAAGATCGTGTAGGCTTGTCCCGGGAACTTGAACATTTACATGATTATTTTTACATCATATCTGTTCGCTATGAAAACAGATATGTCCTTGAGTGCGATATTGCAGCTGACGTTCGGTTGGAATGGCCGATTTTAAAGTTAAGTTTACAGCCAATCGTCGAAAATGCAATTCAGCACGGACTCCGCCAGAAAAAAAAGGGGGCCGTTAGAATATCCGTAGAAAGACGTGGGGAAAATCTGGAGATTACCATTTATGATAATGGTGTAGGAATGGATAACGACACGCTAAGACAATTACACAGTAATTTAGATTCTTCCGCTCCCCCGACCAAATCTGTAGGATTGAGAAATGTACACGAGAGAATTAGGTCCATGTATGGGAAAGAATATGGACTGTCTGTGAGAAGCCAGGAACATGTAGGGACATCAGTCCGGCTCTGCTTCCCTGTTGCTGAATAACAATTCCTTAAGAGCGGATGAACTCATCCGCTTTTTTTAATCTTAAATTCCCTGCACATAAGGCTTAAAAAAGTTCATACAAGCAACAACGCACAGATGCTATTCTTATAACGAAAACGCTTACCAACAAGAAGCCGCTCATTTCAACCTACACATACTCAAGGGGGTCTAAAAAAGCTATGTTGAAAAAATCAAAATTCAGACTAACCGCTTTATTGCTTGCCGCAACGATGACACTAGGAGCTTGTACAGACAGTAGTCCTGATTCAAATGAGAGCAACTCTATAGGCAGCGGAGACAAAGTTAGCTTCACCATCGGTTATGCTCCAGGTGATCCAGCTGTGAAAAAAGCGTTGGCAGATTCCATTCAAAAATTCACGGAGGCCAACCCGGATATTGAGATCAAGGACATGAGTGAGAATACAAGTAACTCCTATCTGGATTGGTTAAAGACAAAGGATGCAGTCGGTGAGTTTCCCGATCTTGTTGAGATGAGAGATACGGAAATTTTTGCGGATGCAGGTAAAATCGTTGAGTTGCCTTCTGAACTGGTGGATTTATTCGATTCACCACCAGAAGTGGACGGTAAGATATGGAACGCACCTATAGCGCTGAATGTACCGCAAGGCATTATATATAGCAAAAAAGCTTATGCAGATGCTGGAATTACGAACCTTCCAACAACATATGACGAATTCATTGCCATTCAGGAGAAATTGAAAACCTCCGGTATAACACCACTAGTGGTTGGAGGCAAAGATATCTTTCATATGGGATTCTGGATAAATAAATTCCTTATTGATGACGTGTACGCAAAAGACCCTGACTGGAATTCCAAAAAAACAGCAAATGAAGTCCATTTCGCCGATGCCAACGTTGTACAGGCTATGACAGATTACAAGGAACTATTCAGAAACTACGTCGATAAGGGCTGGCTAAGCACACCAGACAACCAAACGGTTTCCTTCCTGATCTCTGGAAAAACAGCGCAGCTTTACTCCGGTACCTGGATGTTCTCGCAAATAGAGGAGGCTGATCCCAGCTTTGAATACGGTTTCTATGCGGTTCCGGACCGTGAGGGAAATGTGAATATTATTGGGCTTCCATCACCAGCTGGCTGGTCGTTGTCTGCTGAAGCCGCCAAGAATCCGGAGAAGACAGAAGCGATTAAGAAATTCATTCGTTTCTTCTTCGAACCGAGTCAATACTCTAAGTACCTCGCAAGTGTCAACGGAATCCCCTCTACAAAAGAAAAAGTCACGTATGAGACGGGAGAAGCCATGCAGTCGGCTTTAGATCTGATGAATAATTCAAAGGTAACGAAATCTTTGGCTATTAACAATTGGTGGGGAGAGAACTTAATACCACCGCAATTCCGTAATTGGTTTTACAAAAAGATGCAAGAAATGGTCCTAAACGATGGAGATGTGAAAAACTATATGGAGCAGGTAGATACGGAATACGATAGCCAGGTCAAGGCGAATTCCATGTAAGTAAAACTCTGGAGGACCACTTCTGAGTGGTTCTCCATTGTATAAGAAAGGAGTGAATAGTAATGGGAGCATCTACTTCTTCTAAGAGAGAGCAAATGATACCCGCACCGGTACCAAAACTAAAAAGAAAGCACCATCCATTTGCTATCGTATTCATATTACCATCGCTAATTCTATACACGCTGTTTGTTATCGTACCTACTCTTGGAAGCTTTTATCTTAGTTTCACCTCATGGGATGGCATAAGTGAGGATATACGCTTTATTGGTTTTGCTAACTTTATTGAAATTTGGAATAGCCCGCGTGTGCATAATGCACTTAAAAATACACTAATCATGACGGTTAGTCTTGTAATTTTGGAGAACATTGCGGCCATTGCCATGGCCCTCATGGTTGACAAGGTACGTTGGTTTAAGAACTTGTTTCGTAGCATATTTTACTTTCCAACCTTGCTCAGTGGAATTGTTATGGGATTTGTATGGGCCATGATCCTGAATTACAACTTTGGTGTGGTGAATCAAATTATGAATGCCATCGGACTTGGAAGCTGGACAGTGGATTGGCTGGGAGATCCCAAGTTTGCGATGTTGTCTATTATTTTGTCTACCGTTTGGAAAGGTGCAGGATACTACATGATCATTTATTTGGCTGGGCTTCAAGGGATACCAGCCGAACTGTCCGAAGCAGCAAACATAGATGGGGCAAATGGCTGGCAACAATTCCGCTTTATCACTTTTCCATTGCTTGCAGGATCGCTCACCGTATGTATGGTCCTATCCATGATCAGCGCACTCAAAATATTCGATCAGATTGCGGTCATGACCGACGGGGGACCGGGATTCGCTACAGAAACCCTCACCTATATTATCTACAAGGTAGGTTTTGGTGAGCTGAGGCAGGGCTTCGGTACTGCGCTTGCTATTGTATTATTTATAATTATTTTAATTATCACGTTGATTCAAGTGAAAATTCTGCGCAAAAGGGAGGTGCAGTATTGATATGAGCATGCAGACACGTAAAAAACTAACGGAAGTTATGTTCTTCGTAATTATCCTGTTGGTTGCCATCCTTTTCTTTTTCCCCATTTTCTTTAACTTGATGTCTGCCTTTAAAAGCAATGGCGAAATTATGCGGAATGCTCTGTCTTTTCCAACTTCGCTTTATCTAGAAAATTTCAAGTATCTGTTGACAGAAACAGATTTCCCAAGAGCCATTGTCAACAGTCTGATCCTGACCGTCGTTTCCATCGTGATGCAAATTTTGATCATCCCCATGGCAGGGTATGCGATTGAAAGACGTAACGCCAAATGGACTAATTTTGTATTTATATATTTTCTTGCAGGAATGATGATTCCCTTTCAAGCTTACATGATTCCTTTATTTAAAGAATTAAAGCTGCTTGGGCTTTATGGCAGCCTAGCCGGACCTATATTCGTTTATATCGCTGGAGCAATAGGATTCGGATGCTTGCTTTATACCAGTTTTGTAAAAGGGATCCCCAAAGAAATTGAAGAAGCTGCTGAGATTGATGGCTGCAGTCGGTACAGAATTTTTTGGAGAATTGTATTCCCGCTACTTGGACCCGTTACAGCCAGTATGATTATTCTAAACGGCTTGGGAATCTGGAACGATTTTCTTATGCCCATGCTCGTTCTTCCTTCAGGAGAACCCAAAACAATGGTTGTAGAGATTTATCGCTATATCGGCGAATTCTCCTCCAGATGGGACATGATATTTGCAGGTACTGCCCTGTCAGTCATACCAGTATTGATTGTCTTCATTGGTCTGCAAAGGTTCTTTGTGAAGGGGATCTCTGCCGGGGCGACCAAGGGATGATTCCTAGCTATGCAGGCCAACAAATATACACTTAAAGTCGCTAATTTAGCGGCTTTTTTTCTAAGTAAAAAGATTCTTCTGCTCATTTGTGTCTGAATTGAAACTGTGTTGTTAAACAAACAAATTGTTGATTTTTAACAAAAAGAAAGCAAAAGTGAATGATAAAATAAAAACGTAAAGAAAGCGATTACAACCTTAATCGAGAGTAATTAATTCAGTCTCAACAGAGAAACATTTACTACAGGAAGGAGTGGAGAATACTTGCTTGCAACCAAATACAAACTGTTCTTTCTAGTATTACCATTTATGATTTTTGTGTTTGTATTCGCTTACATGCCTTTATGGGGTTGGTTATATGCCTTTGTAGACTATCGTCCGGGGCGTTCCATTTTCCAAATGGACTTTGTAGGTCTGAAATGGTTCAAAATGATGGTATATTCAAAACAGCAATTTTACGAGGTGCTCAGGGTGTTGAAGAATACCTTCGGCATGAGTTTTCTTAGTCTGATCGCTTCAATCCTGCCTATGGCATTTGCGATCTTGCTGTATGAAATCCGCAGCACCAAGATGAGGAAAATTGTTCAAACACTCACGACTATACCACACTTTATTAGTTGGGTACTCGTATATTCTATTGTGTTCGCACTACTATCTGTTGACAACGGTGTCGTAAACAATATCCTCCTGAACACCGGATTCATATCAAAACCGATTAATTTTCTAGCCAGTTCGGATCATATCTGGATCAAGATGATTGCCTTGGAGATCTGGAAAGGACTCGGTTGGAGCTCCATACTCTATTTAGCGGCCATCAATGGCATTCCCCAAGACTTATATGAAGCCGCGAAAATTGATGGGGCTGGTCGCTTCCACAGTGTCTGGCACATTACCGTTCCAGGATTATTGCCAACGTTCTTCGTGTTATTAATGCTTGCCGTAGCGAACATGATCAATACGGGCATGGATCAATTTTTTGTATTCGCCAACGCAATGAATAAAAGCTCCATCGAGGTTCTTGATCTGTATACGTATAACATTGGGTTGTTAAAAGGTAACTTCTCATTGGCCACCGTTATCAGTATCTTGAAAACCCTAGTAAGCTTAGTGCTTCTGTTCAGTGTAAACCGACTGTCCAAGACACTGAGAGGAGAGTCGATTTTCTAATGAGCATGGGGCAAACAGATGTGAAGCTTCGACGTAATTCGCTTCGTCCGCATAGAGCAGGCAGTCTTACCATTGGGGAGAAAGTCTTTAGCGTAGCCAACTATACATTCTTTATCCTATTTATGCTGTTATGTGTATATCCTTTCTATTATATTTTCATCAATACGATTAGCGATAACACGTTAAGTGCAAAAGGGCTTATCCTTTTCTGGCCACAAGGCATTCATATTGACAACTACTTGCAAGTGTTGAAAATTCCCAATATATATCAAGCGCTACTTATAAGTGCATCAAGAACGATACTAGGTACGTTCCTAACCGTGCTGGTTTCCGCCTTTCTCGGCTTTATGATGACTCAGCGCAAGATGTGGTTACGCAAGTACGTTTATCGATATTTTATCACCACCATGTATATCAGTGGCGGTATTATTCCCGTATATCTGCTGTATAACCAGTTGGGTTTACTCAATAATTTCTTGGTGTACATCCTTCCAGGTATGGTGTCAGCGTACAATATGATCCTGGTCAAAACCTATGTGGAGTCCAGCGTTCCAGATGAATTGCAGGAATCCGCTGAAATGGATGGAGCAGGAATAGGCATCGTATTTTTTCGAATCGTGCTGCCTTTAATGCTTCCTATATTGGCTACCTTAGCCATCTTTTCGGCTGTGGGACAATGGAATAACTTCATGGATACAGTACTTTACGTCACTAATGATGATCTGCACACACTGCAATATGTACTTTACCGGTATCTTAGTCAAGCAACTGCACTCGCCAATGCAGTGAATTCCGGAAGCATGTCGGCAGAAGATGTGGGAGCGAGTATTCAGACAGCGGAATCTATAAAACTGACAGTCACGATGATTGTGGTTATTCCCATTTTTATGGTATACCCCTTCTTCCAACGTTTTTTTGTAAAAGGTATTATGATCGGTGCTGTAAAAGGATAATCATTCTATTTCACTCAATTGGGAGGTTAATATGAACAAGAAAATGCTTCAAAAAGCAGGAATACTCGGTGTAGTTTCCTTACTGTTGATTGCAACTGTAGTTGGCTGCAGCACAAATCCATCATCCAGTAAGGATACGGATACAACAGATCTATCCATATATACAGAGTCTGGTACCTATGAAGGATCTGTTGGTGGTTACATGGGCAAGTATATGAAAGATAAATTAAATATATCTTTGAATGTAATGCCAAACAGCGTCGGAGGCTCCTCCCGCTTTGAAACGAAACTCGCCACTGGAGATCTTGGGGATTTGGTAGTGTTTAGTTCGTCGGATGATTTCAAAAAGGCTATTGATGCGGGCGGACTTTTGGACCTGAAAGATGAGATGCCAAATTTGCCCAATATCTCCCGATTCAGTGAAGCAGTCAATCGAATGGAAAGTAACTTTGGAGGCATATATGGTATCCCAACAGGGGTGTCCAATGCCAATGAAGTAACGCAAATCGATCCCGTTTCAGTTCCATCTCTACGATTTGATTACTTAGAGGAGTTGGGAATGCCAGAGATCAATGATTATTGGGACTATTATGATGTGATTGAGAAAATGGTCAAGGCACATCCGGTAACCGAAAGTGGGGATAAATTCCATGGATTATCTTTATTTAGTGAGTGGGATGGACGTTCCGTCAATATGGCTAAACAAGTTGCGCCTTCATATGGATATACATCCACGGATGGAGTGAACAACTATGATTTCATCATGCCACATGGTACGGAGGATAAAATCGAAAAACTGTTAGACGACAATAGCTATTACCTCAAAACACTTCAGTGGTTCAACAAGTTCTATCAGAATGGCATGCTGGATGAGGACTCCGTCTCCCAAACGTGGGAGGACTATATCGCCAAAGCGAATAAAGGTCAATCGGCGATTTGGATGTACGGTTATTTGGGAAATTTAAATTTTAATCCTATGAATCCTGACTTGGTTAAGGAGGGCAAAGGGTACAAACGAATTCCCTTCACGAATCTTAAAGTATCTGAAGCCAAAACTTCCACAGTGGGTAGCCGATGGTTCTGGGCAATCTCCTCCAATACGAAGAATAAGGAAGAATCCATCAAGCTGCTCGATTTCCTATATTCGGATGAAGGAGCAGTGGCATATCACTTGGGACCTAAAGGACTATTCTGGGACCTGAATGAAAAGGGTGAACCGATCTTAACGGATATTGGCAAGCAACCTGCGGATGCAGCTGTCCCTGCAGAATACGGCGGAGGCAAGATAGGAGATACCTTTAAATATATGTTTAATGGTCCCGCAATTGATGAGAATACAGTAAGTCCAATTCTGAAGGCACCCATGAATAAGACGACGTGGACATCCTATCTTAAAGATAATGCCAGCCTGCTGGACCAAAACTGGACTAAGCATTATAAGGGTGCGCTATCTGTAAAACAACATTTGATTCAAAATAATATGCTGGCTTCCTATTCTATTGTGAATGTTCCCAATTTCAAGTACGACGATCAATTAGCCGTTAAACGCGATCAAGTCGGTGAGGTGATTAAAGAACTGTCTTGGAAGATGATATACGCCAAAAGCGATGCAGAATTTGAATCTTTAAAAATAGAGCTGCTCCAAAAAGCGAAGGATTTGGGCTATGAAGAGTGCGTAGATTTTGAAGTGAAGGCGGTCCAAGTCTGGTTCGAAGCACGTAAAACTGCGAAATGAAAGTGAAAAGATAGAACGGGAGAGGTATCCACATGACTAAAACGATAACAGCCATAAATTTGATGGCATGGGATCAAGTTATTGAGAAAAATGATCAATCCTCAGAACAGGTAATTGCAGCAACAGCAAAAAAATCATGGGATCTTTGTCCAGGTAAATCCTTAACTCTTCAGTATCCTGGTGTGTATCTGGAAAATCATTGGGCTACCCATGGATTTGTGGACCGTAACGATTACAGTGTTGATTTGCGCGATTGGCACAGGTTGGAATTGGTCACAGAGTTGCCTATACGTGAGACACTGGAGATGAGAGTGGAAATAGGCTTACTCAAAAATAATAGCCCAATGCCGGAAGAAATCGAATATGTGTCCGCTCGAGCGTTAGTAATCACTAATGAAAGCGGAAACAATGGGATCGTATTTCCTCTGAATCTATTTGATGATTACAAGGCATTAGCCGGCAAATGGAAGTTTGTTCGCTCCGTAAGATTAACTGCAAATTGGAGGGATCTTGAAACGCGAGAACCCATCTTAGTCCGCAAAATCCAATTCGTGCGCAGACCTTTGGTATATGTGAACACCACGTGTTATTCACAATCGGTTGTTGCAGGTGAAACAGCTCATTACAGTATTAACCTGCACAATTGTACGGGGGAAGCCCAACCGGTTATCCTGTCTCGGGAGAAGTACGGCTGGGAAACAATGAAAGTTAGAGTAGAACCAGAGGATTGTGTGCTACAGCCATGGGACAATAGGGAAATCAGTGTGTACGTGGAGGTGCCGGAGGAAATAGCCCCCGGTGGATACGAGATTCAGAAACTAAAGTTTGTGCCCGGCGGACATGGTGAGCAGGCGGAAACGCTCACACTTACGACGTTGCGTGAATTGCCACATCCGTACATCAAACATACCGAGTCCGGATGGGACGAAGTACGACAAAACATTCGAGAGTATGATTGGGTTAGAGAGTTGAAGGATCTGTATGAAAATCGAGCGGAACGTTGGAAAGTACCTGAAGCCAACTCTGGACCTTTTCTGTTTCACAGTCATCACGCTTTTGAGGCCGAGAATGCGGCCATTGTATGGAAGCTTACGGGTAGAGCAGATATAGCCAATAAAGCTATTCAGTTTTTGCGGGCAACCGTCGATCCAGCACATGGATATCCCGTTACGTATCAGGCATGCCATCAGGAACTGGTACATGAAGGGGAATTTTTCAAGCATACGGCGGTTGTATATGATCTGCTTGCCGATTCTGGACTGTTAACAGATGAAGATCATGCACATATAAAGCATTCGTTCCGCTTGTTTATGGATCTAATCGATTGGTCTTTAACTATAGGCGACTTGTCGAACTGGACGGTCTCCGAGATGATTGGAGCATTATACTGTAGTCAGGCACTACAGGATCTGGAACGCATGAATCGCTTTCTGTATGGCATAGGGGGCTTCGAAGATCATCTGTCGAAGGGTACACTCGACGATGGCTGGTGGTACGAGTGTTCTGTTGGATACAACATGATGGTTGCGGGACTCTTCACCGAGGTTGTACAGAGCTGCAGACCGTGGGGTTTGAATTTGGCGGAAACCTGGCTTCCTTCCCAATATCATGACCAGATTATACCCGGCAACAACAAACCTGAAAAGGATGGATTGTGTCTTGATATTTGGGGGCCAAGAAGATTGAATTACCGTTCAATCCGACAACTGTGGGACAGTCTACTTCCATTTGCTGATTACCGTGGAGTGGTGTTTGGTATTAATGATTCGACAGAAACGAAGCTGCTCGGTATATCAGTAAGAGGATATATGGATGGTCGTTATGATTTAGCCTACTATGTGTATCGGCAACCGGAGTATGCTGATATTGTCTTGAGCTGCAAGCTGGAGGATCGAGATTTGCTGTACGCCGTTCCTAATATTCAGACCAGCCAAGCCAAACCTTACCTTAAATCAGCATATGCAGATACGTCAGGAGTAGCCGTACTTCGATCCCAAACGAGGGACAGAGAACCAAGAGAACAGATTCAGGCTGTTGTAAAGTACGGTATTCATGGGGGCGCCCACGGTCACTATGATCGGGTCAGCCTGTTGTCTATCATGCGATACGGCCGCAGCTTTTACAATCCTGAGAGCATTTGGTACAGCTACCACACCTTTATGTATAAATTTTATGTTCAGTCTTCCATTACCCATAATATGGTGGTGGTGGATCGCAAGCAGCAGGACCCCGCTGAGGGTAAACGCCTCCTGTTCCACAGCGGCAGTGTCTTCCAGGCATGTGCTGTTGAGAATACAGCGAGATGGTCTTATCCTCCATACGGTGGCTGGAGAGTGGATGATGAGAACACGTTTGGTGAACGAACCTGGTCAGAAGGTCGTTATATGCCGATTCCTGAACCTGAACCAGAGTACACGAAGCGAACCGAATATACGGAGCCGATTCTCCAACGCAGGTTAACGGTGGTGACAGATGACTATATTGTACTTTTTGATTATGTTTCCGGTGACCAGGATCATGAATACGATTGCCTGTTCCATTGCAAGGGATTGATGCACATCGAAGGAGAAAGCCAACATTTAAGAAAGCAAACTGACCAGTTTGACTCTGATTCGCGAGGTGGTGCACAGCTTATAACAGACTGTGAGTGGTATGACATGAAAGGGCCAGTAAAGGCACATTTTGAGATGGGATTCGGTCAAGGCTATGACAATCGAGGCAATCGGACCGAGCATAATGTTGACGGCCCACTCATCATGGATCATTATTCGCTGTGGCCGCCTCAACCAGAGATCATTGTAGGAAATCTCCCCGAACTGAATAAGGTCGATAAGCGGCTTTTTTATGAAATTAGAGGAGACGGAAGAGTGCTTACAAGTGGCAAATTCGGCGCATGGATTCTTGGGCGAGAAGATCTTGATCTGGGAATTGAAGGGGTGACCACGCTGGAACTGAGAGTGAAGACGGAAGAAGGTGTTGGCGACAATGGATTACCGAAGACGTCGGAGCCAAGCATTTTTTGGGGTGATCCTTATATTGAAACGGAGTCGGGACACAAGATATACCTTAGTGATCTCCCATTAATCACGGAAAACACTAATCCAGGTAATGGGACAGGAGTTGATTACTTCGGTGGACCAGTCAAAATTGCTGTAAAACAGTTCGATCGTGCGATTCCGGCGAATCCGCTTGATACGGAGCACGAGGGTATCATCCGCCTGGATCTGAGTGCAATTCAAGCTAAACGTCTGGTAACTTCGATTGGGAGTGATTATCCTCTTGGTGATGAGACTCTTAGACGTAAAATGTTAAGTACACGGAGTGTGGGTCGTAATGCGAGGTTCATAACGTTGATTGAGCCATATGAGGACCAGCCAATGATTGTATTAGCTGTAGCCCATTCAGCCGATGAGGCTCAGGTTGTTCTTGCTGATGGAAGAACTCAGATCATCCGTATCTCCAGTTTGGATGATGCAATAGCAGAACCAGTGGTAGAGATTATCGAAACAGATATGGAAGGACAACTACTTCGCAGGGAGATAGCCATTAATAAATAATCAAGATTCCAATGAAGAAAGAAGGCATGAGAGGATGACATCAGATTACAACTATCGTGATAGACTCCATCAACTCACCTGCCGGGCGGAAAACCTGCTTCAGAGTAGGAGAGAATTTTTTACTGAAGGTACCCAAATCGCACTGAAAGACTTACTACACCAAGCGAAACTGGCTTTGGATGACCGAGTCAAGTTACCCTTCTCACGGAACCGGGAATTTCTAATTCCACGGCAGGAGGAAGCGATTCAGTTTGCGACAAAAAGATATACAATGGTTCCTCCATTTGCAGAAGAAGGAAAGGTATATAGTTGGTATGGTCTGGAGCCCGCACTGGAGTGGTTTGAAAAGCAGGATATGCTGTATGAAGGGGCCAATGCACTGCCATTAAAAGCTGTAAATATTATGAAAACCGCCCAAGAGCTATTAAGCAGGGCAGTGCTTGGGGAAGGAATCGGTGAATATGGAACCCAGGCGGGCAGTCAGTTGCTGCATTCAATAGATGAATTACGAAAGGAGACAGAACGTTTCGACCCTGAAGAGAGTGGAGAAGTTCTGGCTAGAAAGATCGTGATTGTCTTCAATCAGCTTAGGACTTTCCGTCATTCGCGACGGCTGCGCACAGATGTTGAACCAGGGTCTTCGCTTTACCTGAGTGCCAAGGCTATGGATGAATTAAAATCCTCAATCCGGTCCAATCCACGTATTCGTGAGCACTATAAGGAGATCGAAAGTTGGACTGAACTCTATAATCTGGCAGATCTGGAGAGAGTCGTTTCGGACATTATGAAGGACAACAGCAATTATGATGAGTTGAACCGTCATTTCTATCTGTGGAGTTATACGGACAAAATAGTCAATTTTAGAGTGCCTGCAGGTGCGTTGAAGGCAGACATATCTTTCCTTTTGTCTGCCGAGGACAACGAACAGGAGGGGCTTGGACATGTATGGATTGATGACATAGAAATTCTCACGGCAAGTGGTAGTAGTCTCGGAATCAGGAACGGCGGCTTTGATGAAGGTAGTATGAGCCCAAGCCACTGGAAAGCCGAAGTCCTAAAGGGACAGCCAGTGCTAAAGTGGGAAACCGAGTACCCATATAACGGTGGTGGAAAACGCTTTTCAGAAGCAACTAATCCATCGTCACAAATGGCCCGGAGCGCTGAAAATCTTCCGAGACGATCACTTTACATGTGCAATCCTACTGCCAATGACGAGGGATCCTGGAGATACGATCAGTTATTTGACGTCGAAGGTGGAATGCGCTGCACACTGACATTCGGTGCGAAGCTGGACGGCAAGTTGAAGAAAGGGCTTAAGGTTCTTATCTCGTATATGAATGAACAAGGTGAACCCGTCGGAGAGTTCGTATATGCCTTCAATCGTAAGTCCTCCTTGACTGGTGGAAGGTTTCCATTGCCCATGCAATGCGATGCGATCCGATACGTCATGACTGGAGATACATCCTATGCGGAGAAGACGAAGCGGGCCATGCTCTATACTTTACATGATTTCTGCCAGGGCGCAGAACATTGGCTTGTCACAAATCTACGACCAGAGGGAAGCGACAGTTACGGGGCCGTACAAGGAGGACGACTACTGAGCGTAATCGCTGTAAGTTACTCCCTGATTCGTTCAGCAAATGTCTTCAATGTCGGTGAGAAAGAGCGATTCTATGATTTGGTCGAATACATGCTCCGGTATTTACTTGATTTGAGAGATCGAACAGAATGGACACCATACGAAGCGCAGCGTGGATGCAGTAACTGGCAGACGGACATGTGTGCCGGAACTGGATTGATGATGATGGTGCTGAGCGATTTTCCCAATCGCCAAACCTGGCTGAACAATGCGAACACCATCCTGAAAGCCCAATTGGAACTGAATGTGAATCCTGATGGCTCCTGGCCAGAGTCTATCCGGTATCATCATGCCGCACTGGAGCGTTTTGCCGGATATGCTCTGGTACTTAAGAACATAACAGGTGAAGATTGGTTCCGGACGACGCCACTTCTCCGGATGTTCAGTTATGCCGTCGAAGTGCAGACACCAGGCTATCAGTATTTTGCTGGACGAATCGGCACACCACCCTTTGGTGACCACGTCTTAGGTGGAGGTGAGGAATTTGGCTACTTTGCAACATACCTACCTGTAATTGCGGAGATTGACCGAAGTTTGGCGGACCGAATGTTTCATACCTGGACGGCAGCTGGGCGACCCTTCAAGAAGCTCTGGGGTGAGTCCGTTGTATTGGAGAATCTACTGTTTCAGGAAGACCGCTATACGTCAAAAAAAAACCTGCATTTGGAGTCAACAAGTACCTTTTCGAACGCAGGTATCTATATTTTCCGCAAAGGCTTCGGTACTCCAAAGCATAGTTATTTTGCCATAATGTCCAGTCCGGAGCCAGTGGCCCATGGGCATCTGGATCAAGGTTCGTTTGTGCTCTACAAAAACTCGGTTCCATTGGTGATGGACTCGGGAATTGAAGGGTACTTTGACACCAGCACCAACTGGCATATCAGCTCCTATTCACATGCCTGCGTCCAATTCGCTACGAGACAAAGGTCGTTGTCACGACATGATGACAGTATGATTAACCTTTCGGCAGGTACTTACAGTCTGGAGCGCGGCTGGGTGGATGTGCCGAAAACCAGCCGAGTACTGGATGTTCAATTGGGGAGCGAAAAGGAATCCATAACCATTGAAATTACTAACCCCGAGGGTGAAGGTATCCACATCCGGCATGTAACATATATCCGTGAGCCGGAACTGTACATTATCCGTGATGAGATCGTGAACTTCGAAGGCAAGGTGCTATTCAACCTTCCAGTTGCAGCGACGCAATCCTGGATAGATGGGGGTCGAGTGTATTCAGAAGGGGCATATGAAGTTGATTTGGAGACCGTTTTTCTGAGCCCTGTGGAATCGATCACTCTGGATCAAGGTCGATGTACCCGATTCTATGATCGGGAAGAAGCTGGCAGGATGGATTATATTCGTGCAATTGCAGATGCCCAGCAAGGATTTGTGACGGTTCTCTACCCCAAGGAGAAGGGGCGCAAGAAACTGAGTGTAGTCCAAGAGACAGATGGTAGCATAAGTTTAGTGACAGATGATTACCACGTTTGTCTGGATGCGTCCTTCAATTTCAGGAATGGTGGGCAAAGGGATATTTTAAATAGTTATTATGGAGGAAATCAATGACCAGACAAATTGTAAACCCGATCTTAAAGGGTTGTCATCCAGACCCATCGTTCATTCGAGTAGAAGACAATTATTACATCGCGACATCCACTTTTGAATGGTTTCCCGGAGTAGAAATTCATCACTCTCGAGATTTGGTTAATTGGCAGCTGTTAACTCGTGTTTTGACGGAATCTTCACAGGTTGACCTGAGAGGCAACGGAAGCTCAGCTTCAATCTGGGCTCCAGCACTTTCATATGATAACGGTATCTACTATTTGATTTTTACAGATGTAAAAGCACGTCATAGTGTTTATAAGGATCTTCATAATTATTTAATTACTGCAACGAATATTCAAGGGCCGTGGAGTACTCCAGTACGGCTAAATGGTAGCGGCTTCGATCCTTTTCTATTTCATGATAGCGATGGCCGTAAATGGATGTTGAACATGCGATGGGACTTTCGCAAAAATCACAATAACTTCTCTGGTATTGTTATGCAGGAATATCATCAGGAAATCGGGAAACTTACGGGTCCTGTTCATGAACTATATAAAGGGACTCCGACAGGCATAACTGAGGGCCCACAGCTTTACAAGAAAGATGGATTATACTATCTTCTGATTGCAGAGGGCGGCACTGGCGTTAATCATATGGTTACCATGGCGCGTAGTAGCACGCTTACTGGCCCTTATGAGACTGACCCCAATTATCCGATCATGACAACAGCTCATGACCTGACTTTTCCTTTTCAGCAAGCTGGGCACGGCTCCTTGGTTGAGACGCAAACTGGGGAGTGGTATATGGCTCATCTATGCACACGTCCGATTCCCGGCACAGCAAATTTGAACCCGCTAGGAAGAGAAACAGCGATTCAGCGATGTGAGTGGACACCTGATGGATGGCTCCGACTATCTCACGAAGGTAAATTACCTGCTTTGACTGTGCCAGCCCCTGAATTGCCTAGTCATCCGTTTGCTGCTTTACCAGAATATGATGATTTTAGTGGTGACACAATTGGATTACAGTATCAAAGCTTGCGGGTTCCTTTTGACGAGTCATGGATAAGTCTAAGTGAAAGACCCGGTTATTTGAGACTGCGAGGTCGGGAATCGTTGTCATCGTTATTCGAACAGAGCATGATAGGATGCCCGATTCAACACTTTGCATGTTCAATATCTACATGTATGGAGTTTGAACCTGAGAACTTTATGCAAATGGCAGGATTGGTCCTGTACTATGACGAACGGGATTACTACTATCTTCGAGTTACTTCAGATGAAATCCGAGGAAAAAGCCTGGGAGTTGTATGTTGTGCAGGCGGAAAATATGAAGAAATTTCTTCAATGCAAATTTCCGTAAAAGATTGGGATGTTTATTATTTAAGAGTGGATATTTCGGGAAGAGATATCGTTTTCTATGCCTCTCCTAATGGGTTGAAGTGGACACCACTCTGTACTCCGCTTGATTTTGGTACGCTCTCGGATGAACATGGTGGCAAACTTGGATTCACGGGTGCATATGCTTGTCTTTGTGCACAGGATCTGGATCAGCAGTCCCAACCCGCTTATTTTGATTTTTTTGAATATAAAGAACTTACGGAGTAATTAAAATCTGATTTAATCTGATTAATTATTTGGGTTATTTCGTTATTCTGCGCATTATATTTGAATACGCTTTCAGATTGCCGGATCTGATTTTACCTTTGTCTTTTTGATCCAAGCTACCAAAATTATAAATTGGAGGTTTTTGTATGCAAAAAGATAAACTTTTCACGGTACACTCGTCAAAAAGTAGTGTCATTCAGAAGGGAAAGGGAGCTATTATTCTCCCCCTATTTTTATCGTTTGTAATGTTATGGATGGCATTTCCCGTGAAAGCTCAGGCTAATGTTTCTCTTCCGGAACCAGTAACACAGATGAATATCAGCAACATATCGATTGCTCCAGGTGCTTCTACTAGTGCTATCCAGGAAGCTATAGACCATGTAAATTCAAGTGGCGGTGGAAAAGTGATATTCCAGTCTGGCACCTATATTCTTACAGGTTCAGTTACTTTAAAAAGTAATGTTTCTCTTGTAGGGGCAGGAAGAGACAACACGATATTAAAACTAAGTGCTGGAATTAATCTTGGAGGATATGGAGTGCTGAACAGACCAGACGGCGGTTTGAGCAATGTTACAATCAAAAACCTTACAATAGACGCGAATACCTTCACAGATCCAGACAGTAATCCAACCGCTCTCAGGAATTATGGTATCTTGGTTCAGGGTGAAAACGGAACAAACAACCGTATTATGCTAAGTAACATAAAAGTAACGAATAGCGAAATGGGAGTTCACTTCAAAGGCACTACGAATTTGACAATACAAGACAGTATTATTAATAACAATGGGGGACTGAATAAATATTGGCATAATCTGTATTTAAGAAGAGTGTCTAACGTATTGGTTAAAAATACGGAGTTAAGTGAATCTAGTTCTGGGAACGGTATTAACATTTCGTATTCTGATAATATTACAATTGATTCGTGCCAGGTGTACGATAATGCATTTCGAGGTATTCGCGCTTCAGATAGCAGTCATATTAATGTGATTAACAACGATGTTTATGGAAATGTAACGGGGGATGGAATTGTATATATAGGTGAAATCACGGGTGTTACATCTTTCCAAATTAAAGGTAATACAGTGAGGAATAATGGAGGATATGGAATATTTGTGAGTAGTGATTCTTCAAACGGTGAAGTGAAATCCAATATAGATGGCGGTGGAAACACAAAAGGGTTTAGTTTAATTAGCGGAAGCAATATAATTATTCAGTAGCTCAACATTCCTGTCGGAATTATATTAAACTTCCGGAAGGCAACGTTCAATTACATCGATAGCACTTAAACGTTGCTTTCCGGAGTTTTATACGCGCTGTACTATGGACCCAAGAAGTAAGATCTTTGACATCTCAGTACGCTTTATTTTTGTATATTGATCTCTTTTCCATAATTCTGAATATATCCTTTAGCGTTCCCTCCGCCATCAATGTTGGAAATAACGTCACCATTTGAGCTGAAACCATTCGTAAATATCCCATATCCATAGTTATCCGATACATTATTCCCACTGATTGTGAAGTTTGAGACGCCAGTAAATTCACTATTATAGATAATCCCGTCTCCTGTCTTGTTGCCATATACAACATTATTAATCGTATCCATATGAATGCTGTCAGCTACCCGAACTCCGCGAAAATAATTATCGTAAATTTCTGAGTCATTTATCGTTACATATTCAGAGTATGAGATATTAACCCCATTTCCTGTATGTGAGTTATATATTTCACAATTTGTAATTAACACTTTACTTACTCTTCTTAAATAGACATTGTGCCAAAAATTATAATACCCGCCATTATCATGAATTTCGCTATTTTGAACAGTAATGTTTGTCGAACCTTTGATGTGAAGACCCATATTCGTGTTTTTTATTTCGATGTTATCAAACAGAACCTTGTTATTGATATAACTTTCTCCTTCGAGCAAAATACCGTAGTTCGTAACAGCAGATACATCAGATTCTACATTAGGATCATTTGGCTTCAAACCATCCACGGTTAGATTTTTTACAATAACGTTAACAGCCGGATTAGCATTATTGGCCGTCAATACTCCATTCGCGCCAAGATTGGCGCTTATTTGCAGTACAGTCTTACCCTTACCAGCTCCAACAAGAGCTACGTTACTTTTTAAAAATATCGGTGTTGAAATCTTGTATGTACCATTGGCTAAAGTAACTGTGCCACCACCTGCGGTAGAAACACTATTTATGGCAGATTGGATTTCAGATTCAGAGGCATTTGCTCGTACTGAAACATCTTTTGCGTGAAGCAAGGTTGGCTTCTCCGTTATCATATCTGATTCTTCAGCTTCAGCGTGTACGACGGAGTAAGTCCCAGAGTATCCTACAGTCATAATAAGCAACCATACCAATACTTTGTAATACGTCTTCCTTGGAGTAAATCTTTTCATAAAATATTTCTCACTCTTTCTATAATGTTATTGATGATATCAGATTTAATTATCGACTGGATATCAGCAAAGATTACTACTTTTCTTATATTTGCAACTTTATACCCACATAACAAAGGACTTAAGGATTAGATTTTTTTTGATTGTGGATATTCATGTAAGTCGGAAGGGGTTCCGTATGAAAGCAATATGGACGAAATTGAAGCTGCGTTGGAAATTTGTGTGCCTATGCTCACTTGTAATGCTTGTACAATTCACGTTTTCCAATACGTATTTGTTTAGCAATTCAGCAGATCTGGTAGAAGAGCAAGGGGAGATGCTGGTTGGTAA
The DNA here is from genome assembly GCF_058313655.1 of Paenibacillus sp. Negev47. Lineage (NCBI taxonomy): Bacteria > Bacillati > Bacillota > Bacilli > Caryophanales > Paenibacillaceae > Paenibacillus > Paenibacillus sp. Negev47. The sequence continues at coordinate 3,261,845 of NZ_CM177754.1, read as the reverse complement.
GTATGTCTCTCAAAATAAGGGGAATATTGAAAATTCGATGAAGAGCGTCATGTCTGCAGCAAATTTGTTGTTGACAAGTGAGGATTTTCAGCAATACATGCGTAAGTATGCGGTGCGTTTCTTTCAATATGATAGTGCCAATGTCGATTTCCAGTTCGACTGTATGCGTACATTTCGCAATATTATTACGCAGACCAGTTATATTCGCGAGATTCAAGTGCACCTGGAAGATCATACGTTCTCTATCTCTCGAAGCTCCTATTCGAGTAAACCAAATTTAGATCTTGTTTTATTTGATAAAGTGACTGCCGCCCCTCGTTCAACCGTCGGCTGGAATTCGGCCGATGCAAACGGTGTGGTAGATCTATATTACCGGCTGCCGCTTAGTGCAAGCGGCAAGACATCGGGAATCCGCGGGTGGGTCGATGTTATAATCGACCCGGACGTTATGTTCCAGTCAATTGCTGATCTGGTGCCCACAGCAGACAGCGTACAGATGTTTGTAGTAGATCCTGCTGGCGAAGCCTTGTATACAAATCAGCTGATGACGAGTCGTTCTGTTGTTGGCAGCGGATTTGTCGCAAGTGTGCCTGAGGTGGATAATATAGTGATCCAAAAATCGAATGGGGATCCAATAATGACTCAATCCGCCAGGCTTATGGATACAGACTGGTTGCTGTTGTCGATTATTCCTAAGGAAAATTTTCAAATCGATTTGGCAGAGTACTTGCGTATCAGCTTTTTTATCCTACTCATCCCTATTTTGATCCTTGCACTTATGATTTTATTCCTGACAGATTACTTACTACGGCCCCTCAAGCAGCTTGTTAGCGTAATGAGTGGTTACAGTGAGAACAAAGCGACACCTCAGATTATGATTGAAAGATTGGATGAATTCGGCCTATTGGCAAACCGTTTCAATAAGATGATGGGCAAAATTGAAGAACAGATTACAACAATACGTGAGACTGAACAGCAGAAACGTGAAGCCGAGATGGATGCGTTCCAATCGCAGATCCGACAACATTTTTTATACAACACATTAGCTCTTATCTCTTGGACGGCTCGCAGGGAAAAAGCACAGGAAACGGAACGCATATCCAAATTATTTGCCCGTTATTACCGTCTGGCTCTTGGTAAGGGCGAGACCTACACGTTATTGGAAAAAGAGATTGAAATGATTGGACATTACCTGGAAATCCAGCGTTCTCGTTTCGTTGACCAGATGGAATACGAGATGCGAGTTGAAGCTCCTATCGGTGGTTATCGGATAATCCGCAATATGTTGCAACCAATTGTCGAAAATGCAGTGGAGCACGGTGTTCTACCCCAAGAGAAAGGGAAAGTACTTTTGCTGATCCGGGAGGAGCAAGACTACTTAGTGATCCGCATAATTGATGATGGTATTGGGGCAGAGGAGGAGGTTGTTCGGCATATTAACAGCGGAATGAGCTTCGATAGTGACAACGGTTTTTCTTTACGTTCCATTAAAAGAACCCTCCACACCTACTATGGTGACGAAGCGGTATTCGATTTCCAAAGTGTGATTCAATCAGGATCGGTGACGACAATTAAGTTACCAAAAAATAGGATTACGTAGCCATTTTCTGCTTTATTCAGATTGGGATATGAGTCTTATTCATCCAAGGAGGAATCCATCGCAATGAAGATGATTATAGTCGACGATGAACGAATTGGCCGTGAAGGCATGATTGACTTCATAGACTGGAGTGGAGATTACGGCATTGAAATTGTCGGAACTGCGGCGAACGGCCAGGAAGGATACGAATTGTACCAAGCCGTGAATCCAGATATTGTACTGACAGATATCAAGATGCCCGTTATGAGCGGTATTGAGCTGGCTGAAAAAATACGGGGAATCAATAAAAAGGTCAGAATTATTCTATTGTCAGCATACAGTGATTTTTCCTATGCTCAACAAGCGTTCAAATCAAGAGTAGATGACTACTTACTTAAACCGATTGATGAACCGGAGCTGCGTCTTTTGCTGGAACAGATTACAGCTGAAAGCAATGAGAATCACCAACGAGAGAATGCCAAACAACAGTTTCTCGATGTACTTGGAGGGAACAAGGAACACTGTGAGCAACTAAGGGATTACACCTTCCAAGTGTTCTCGCTCGGCAAACAACAGAAGCATAGTTGCAGTATTCAAGACCTGTGGCTTCTGGAATATTATGAAGGTGTCCAAGTAGGCATCGCCCGGTATCCCCGCAGTGAGAAAGAACCATTTTGTGGTTGTCCGGATTTTGCTGACTTTGAATCCTGTTATGCGGGTAGTCGTGTCGATCAACCTGAGGAAATATTTCTAAGTTATAACGAGGCGGTACTGTCCAGTCATATCGGTACCTACTGGGAGCTAAAAGAGCTTGATTATGAACATATTGTCAGACGACGTGGTCAATGGATGACACACCATACTGAACTCAAGCAGGAAGCAGTTAAGTTGGCAGATGCGATCCGATCCGCGATCATTTGTTTCGAAAGAACCAAGGTTGAGATAACAGTCCAACGCATCATGCACTATTTGAGACAGTATTCGGGCGTTGATCCGGCTTATATAGAAGAATTCTTAGTGTGGATTGTGACGCGAATAGCACAAGACTTCGCAGATTTCCAAGAGATGAAAACGTCACTTTGGGAGCTAAAGATTTCTCTACAGAATCAGGACCGTTTCCATAAGATAAAGCCAGCCCTTAGCCATTGGCTTCTGGAATGGACCGAAAGAGCAGAAGAGAAGCGCCAACTACCTGAAACGACTATTGTGCAGTTGGTGATGAATATCGTTGAGCAAGAATATCATCAAGATATTAACCTGCGTTCGCTGGCAGAGAGAGTTTACTTAAGTCCGAATTATCTGGGCAATCTGTTTCGCCATTCCACAAGCTTATACTTTAACGATTACCTTGCCAGTTATCGAATGGAAAAAGCAAGAGAGCTGTTGCTAACCAGCTCGGATAAGGTCACCCAGATTGGGGAAGCGGTAGGTATTCCGAATACTTCCTATTTTAGCTCGCTATTTAAAAAAACGTTCGGTGTCACACCAAAGGAATATCGCAGAACTCATTGTGAGTAGCATTAACAAACACAAGCTCAGCCGTGTTGAAGCCAATCGCAGAAGCAATCACATCGATCGGCTGACTTGTAGTTTCCAGAAGACTGACAGGCTGTCTTGCAGTTCATACGTTAAATCAGAAGCATAAACCATTGCCACATTGATCGATTAAACACAAAGCTGTGGACAAAATAACGTTTGTGCATTATGTTAATACTTAACGTAAGTATTATCAAATATGAGTGGAGGTGGTGAAAAATGGTAGATCATATTATTAACAATACAATGCGTGTCAAAAAGATGAACCAGGAACTGGTACGAGAAACACTGAAAGACATGAGACAGGGAACCAAGTCCATGGTCGCAGAGGCAACCGGTTTGAGCATAGCCACATGTCGTAATATACTCCATGAACTCCTTAGCACGGGTGAACTCATTCAGTTGGATTTAGAAGAATCGAACGGAGGCCGACCTGCGCAAATTTACAGGTATAATGTGGACTTTGCTAATATTGCCTGCATTATTATCAGAGCTGGAGTAACGCTCCATTCTCTAACGTACAGCGTCGTTAATCTGTCTGGGGAGTCATTGGAAGAAGGCTCTCAGCAAGTAGAACAGATGAATGAAGGAAAGATATCTGATTTGGTCGATAGACTCATATTGAAATATCCCCGTATACAGGCCATAGGAATTGGTGTTCCAGGTGCAGTACATCAAGGGGTGATTAATACCTGTGACATTTCTAATCTGATCAATGTCAATTTAGCAGACTGCATTCAGCGAAAGCATGAGGTTGAAATTGTAATAGATAATGACATGAATCTAACGGTTTACGGACTTTATCAGAGACAGGGATACAATGAGAGAAACTCTCTAGTCGTTACGACATTTATTGAAGGTTCTCTACCAGGGGCAGGGATCATGATTGATGGGCACATTCATCGGGGAAACTCTCGTTTTGCTGGAGAAATTGCCTTTCTACCGTTGGAAATGTCACATGATGAGCAGTTTAGAAAGCTCCATAAGCGAGACACATTCCATCCGCTAGCAGCACGGGGCGTATCGAGCTTAATCGCTGTAATGAACCCTGAAACGATTGCTTTGACAGGTGATCTATTGAAGCCGGGAGATGTGGAGCTGATCCGGAATGAATGTCTGAAGTATATTCCCGAGTTACATATGCCCCATTTGATACTACTCGAAAATCCAGATGAGGATTATATGTGTGGATTAATTAAAATGACATTGGAAAGCCTCTCTTATTCACTGCAGCTAGTAGAGAAGAGGAGGTAAAGCGTAATTTGACATCCAACATAAATAATCCAAAAATCACGCGCAATGTGTTATTTTTACTCTTTGCATTACCGGGAATGTCATTTGCATCTTGGGTCTCACGGACACCCGCTATCCGGGATTTGCTTCAAGTCTCGACTTCAGAGATGGGAATTATTATATTTGCCATGGCTTCAGGTTCACTCGTTGGTCTCCTGACAGCTGCCTCCTTTATCGCTCGAAAAGGAGCTCGTTTGGCCATATTGGCAGGTTCTTTATTAATAACTTTTGGATTCGTTGCACTAGGATTTGGTGTTGCTCTTACTTCGGTTCCATTTGTTATGGGAAGTTTAATCATTTTTGGATGTGGTTATGGACTTGCGGAAGTGGCTTTATCTGTTGAAGGATCCGTAGTCGAGAAAGCTTTAAATAAAACGTTGTTACCAGCTTTTCATGGATTTTTTAGTGTAGGAACACTCGTTGGCGCTGCTCTAGGTGCCTTGGCTGAAGCAGTCCATCTGCAGATCGCCGTTCATTTCACCATTCTGTCTTTAATCATGCTCTTCGCAGTAGTGTATGGGCAACGATACCTGCCTGAGTCAAGTGGAAAAGAAGTAACGAATACAGAGATGCCCAAGCGCTCAGGTATCAAGCAGCAATTCAAGGTGTGGAGCGAAAAGCGGACAATGTTTATAGGAATTATTGTCTTGGGTATGGCATTTGCCGAAGGAGCTGCAAACGATTGGTTACCCCTTTCCATCGTAGATGGTTACGGTGTTAATTCTACAACAGGCTCATTTGTGTATGGTCTGTTTGTGGCTGCTATGACCATTGGGCGCTTTGCCGGCGGAAGAATACTTGATCGCTATGGAAGGGTTAGAGTGCTATTGAGTTGTGCCGTTTCCGCTACACTGGGTTTAGTCCTTGTGATATGGGGTCAGCACTTTATCGTTGCTTCTATAGGGGCTATCTTATGGGGACTGGGTACATCACTCGGTTTTCCTGTGGGTCTTTCAGCAGCCGGTGACAATCCTAAAGATGCAGTAGCAAGAGTAGGAGCCGTGGCAACCACTGGCTATATTGCATCTTTGGTGGGTCCTCCTCTGCTTGGTTTTCTTGGTGAACATTTCGGATTACTAAATGCACTTATATTTGTACTTATTGGCACAATGGTTTCTGGCTTTCTGTCTAAAGCAGCCAAACCACTATAAGTTAAATTTTATAATAAGGAAGGAAACAAACGACTATGAAAACAGAAAAACAAAAGATGCTTGATGGAGAATTGTATAAGTCTTGGGATCCTGAACTTACACGTGATCGCGCATATGCCAGACGCATGACGCGCATGTATAATCAGACCACTGAAACGGATGATGAAATGAGATTAGAAATACTCAAGAAATTGCTCGGTTCCACAGGGGAAAACCTAGGTATGGAACCCAATATTCGTTTTGACTACGGTTATAATATTCATGTGGGTGAACATTTTTATACCAACTTTGATTGTACAATCCTGGATGTATGTGAAGTTATAATCGGGAATAATTGTATGTTCGGACCAGGTGTTCATGTGTACACCGCTACACACCCACTGGATCCAATGGAAAGAAATAAAGGACCGGAATATGGTAAGCCAGTAAAGATTGGAAATAATGTATGGGTTGGTGGCCGAGCTATTATCAATCCAGGTGTGACGATTGGTAATAATGTCGTAGTTGCTTCCGGAGCAGTTGTGACTAAGGACGTTCCAGACAACGTGGTGGTTGGCGGCAACCCGGCGAGAGTAATTAAACAAATCGAAGAAACTAATGCTTTTTAAATCTTTGATTAAATCCAAAGTCCAAAGATTATTGATCCTATAAACCGCAACTGTCTCACATACTTTCAGAGGAAATCGTTGTTTAGTTACTAAACTCAAAAAGTTGTTGTCAAAGACAAGCTCATATTCCTGTCAAAAGTCGCTATTTTAGCGACTTTTCTGCTTTTATGGAAAATCTAGATACTTTGCCTAATAATAGCGATAGGGCTGATTGAGTTAATGATACTGATTAAATCCTAATTCTTCAAAAACCATCCCCTTTATACTCAGTATATTTTCGTGATTCAATAGTTAAAGTTGCAAATAAAAAAAATATGTTATAGTATATATTTATCAAATGATACAAAGTACTATCATTATATCTATTTAAGTCTCATTTTTTCGCAAGAGAAAAGAAAGTACTTCCTGAGCTCCAACTTCTCTTCTTACTTTGCTTCATCGTGATCCTACAACCGGCGAAAGGATGCAGAATTGTTCCGACCAGAACTGTTCGGAAATCCTGCTCGAGTATCGGTCCATGCGTACGTGTACACCTTTTGAGATGAGGAACGGGCTTGGCAAGGCACCCCATAATGCCACTGGGTTCATCGAATTTGAAAACAATTGAGTTCATACAAAGTAAAGTTTACGGTATGCCGTGTTCGGTTGTGATGGTCGAAGTTGGTCCGGAACGTATCTGAGTGTGCCTCGGTTCATAGACGAACAATTTGCAGGCATCCGAGGGAACATGTGGGTACTTCAAGGTGAAGCGACAGTCAGTTCAGATATAGAACAACCAGCTTATGGACCTACAGGGGAACTTTATGTGTGTGGTAATGCCAGCCAAATGGCCTTAGCTGTAAAAATGTTTTGAAAGCGTCGTACCAGATCAAATGTTGGGTTAGAGGGAGCTGAAGACTGGCTCAGGCATTTACAGAAAGAAAGACAAATATGTCAAGGATGCCTGGGCTGAATCTCACGAGCCGACAGCACAATATTTTAACATAAAGAAGAGTAACAATCACGTGATGTAATACGAGAAACAAATATTTTCAATTAATGATAGTGAGGAGAATTTTTATGGCTTGGTTGTTTCTTATTCTTGGAGGTATTTTAGAAGTAGGTTGGGCTTTAGGTTTATCATTTTCAGATGGATTTACTAAAATAGAAATCGTAATACCCACTGTAATTTTAATGGTTGGAAGCTTCTATTTCTTCGCAAAGTCTATAAAAGCCCTTCCTGTATCTACAGCCTATGCTGTTTTTACAGGACTTGGATCCTTCGGTACTGCACTGGCTGGAATGATTTTTTTAGGAGACAAAGTGAGTGCACTCAAAATCATTTTAGTCTTAACACTAATTTGTTGCATCATCGGTTTAAAATTCGTTTCTAATGAACCAAAGAAAGAAGTAGGTGTTAGATCATGAGTTGGATTTTCTTAATTTTAGCAGGTTTATTTGAAGTTGGCGGTGTAATTTTCTTGAAATATTCAGAGGGATTCACCAAATTAAAGCATACATTGTTGTTCGCTCTGTTTTTGGGACTAAGTTTCATCTTTCTATCCTTGTCCTTAAGAGATATTCCAATTAGCATTGGCTACGGAATTTGGACTGGTATTGGCGCTTCAGGAAGTGTTTTATTAGGGATGTATGTATTTAATGAACCTAAAAATGTAAAAAAACTAGCTATGGTTTTTGGAATTATTGTGAGTATTGTTGGGCTGAAATTAGTATCATAGATGCCTTATAGATAAATAACCGTATCCTTCGCAATAGTTATTGTGAAAGATACGGTTATTTATCTTTTGCTTAACTCGGTATCTTGATTTATGTCTCTACGAGAATCCTCCTAATCCAAAAATATCTCCTTATTTATCATTTGGTCATAATATTTGTCCAATTGCTTTAAAGAAACTTTTTCGTCCTGATTGCTCCACCATGTGACAAGTGAACTGATCACACCCGAGTGGAATTCTGCCATCAGTTCAATGGGTAAGGGATATTCTCGTCCTTTATTTTTCAAGTCCACAAAATCCTCAATAATTAACTCCTTTAGATACTTGCTCGAAAAATTATAAAATAATTTATCATTTTTTTGATTACGCAAGAGGTTCTCTATTAATCTTGTGTCTGACATTTTAAAAAGGCTTTGCATCGGTTTTTTCATCCTTTCATCTGCACTCATCTCCAAATAATCCTTCATGAGCTGTGCCATGGTAAAGGACAGAAGGGCAAATTTGTCTGAAAAATGCTTGTAAAACGTTGTTCGATGTACCATTGCCAATTCGCATATTTGATTTACAGTTATAGAACCAAAGGTACATCCTCTATGACTTAACAAGTCGATAAGCGCTATCGATAATAATTTGTGTGTCCTTTTCACTCTCAAATCAACGGTTTTCTCATTCATTTTCATCTACAATATCTCCTTATTGTTTCTTTATCTATATAAATACATAAAATTGATTCTTACCTCATTTAATCTACAGATGTATATTGTTTATTATACTAATTTAACAATTATATGGAATATAAAACATTGGATTGGAGGGTCTGCCGTGACCGCATAACCTTTTAGAACACGCTGTGTACTATTCAAGGATTATCCTAATTAATGCATGAACTGCGATCTGAGGTGATTAATGATGTCGAAATATACCATTGTCGATAAAGAAACCTGTATTGCTTGCGGTGCCTGTGGAGCAGCAGCTCCGGAGATCTATGATTACGATGAAGAAGGGATCGCCTTTGTGTCTTTGGACTCTAATCAAGGCACAGTGAACATACCAGATGCATTGGAAGATGATCTTAGAGATGCTTATGAAGGGTGTCCAACAGATTCAATTAAAATTTCGGATGAAGCATTTGATGGAGATCCTTATAAATTTGAATGAATGAGCACTCTCATAAAAAGGAGGAATCAATTTTATGAATCAAGAAGTAATCCCCGTTAGAGAAATCCCTAATTTCAAATCAAGAGCTGAAGAATTTTTTCCTATCCATTGGTATAAAGAGATGCTTTATAAGGATCGAGTTTATTTTCATAGTAAAACAAATACATGGAATGTCTTCAAGTATGAAGACGTCAAGCTAGTATTAAGCAATTATGAAGTCTTTTCGAGTGAAGGGCCTAGAACAACAATATTTGTTGGTGATAATTACAAAGAAAAATCTAAGTCAATCACAAGTGTTTCCGCTATGGATCCGCCACAGCACAAAAAGAGTCGTTCGTTATTAGCAGCGGCTTTTACTCCTCGCAGCTTAAAAAATTGGGAACCTCGTATTCAACAAATTGCACATGAACTTGTGGAAGACATACAGGATAACTCTACAATTGATATTATTGAAGCTTTAGCATCACCTTTACCTAGTATAGTTATTTCCGATTTATTTGGAGTACCCATTAAAGACAGACTTCAATTTAAAAAATGGGTCGATATCCTTTTCCAACCTTACGACAAAGAAAGGCTGGAAGATATTGAAGCCCAAAAACAACAAGCTGCAACTGAATATTTCCAATATCTCTACCCTATTGTCATTCACAAACGTTCGAATTTGACTGATGATATTATCTCAGACTTAATTCAAGTTCAAGTAGACGGCGAAAAGTTTACTGATCATGAAATTGTACAGGCAACCATGCTGCTTTTGGGTGCAGGAGTCGAAACAACCAGTCATGCTATAGCTAACACGTTCTACTCACTACTCTACGATAATGATTCAATATATGGAGAACTAAAAGGTAATTTAAACTTAGTCCCCAATGCGATTGAAGAAATGCTCAGATATCGTTTTCAAATTTCTAAAATGCATCGTACGGTAAAACAAGATAATAACTTACTAGGAACATCATTAAAAAAAGGGGATGTAGTTATCGCATGGATGAGTGCATCGAATATGGATGAGACTATATTTGAAAATCCCTTTGCTGTAGACATTCATCGTTCCAATAATAAAAAACATGTTACTTTCGGAAATGGGCCACATTTCTGTTTAGGTGCTCCGCTTGCTCGATTAGAAATGAAGTTTGCATTAGAAGCATTCTTAAAAAAGTTTTCTCGTATTAACCCTGTACAGGGTTTCGAACTTGAGAAAAATTTAACTGCTTCAGCTCCTGGACAGTCTCTAACTCATTTACCAATGACTGTTTTTCAGTAAACTAGCCATCAGAATGGGAGGATTTGGAATGAAACTTACCGAAAAGGTAGCAATTGTAACGGGTGCAGCATCGGGCATGGGACAGGCGATAGCAGAACTTTTTGCAGCAGAAGGGGCTAAAGTCGTTGTCTCTGATGTGAATTTGGAAAATGCGCAGAAAGTAGTTATGGATATTGAGGCAAGAGGTGGACATGCACTGGCGGTGTCTGCCAACATTACATTGGAGAGTGACGTTCAGCTACTGATCGATAAAACGATGGAACGGTACGGAACAGTCGACATTCTGGTGAATAATGCTGGTATAATGGACAACTTTGTCCCTGCGGGAGAGGTTACAGATGAGTTATGGGAGAAGGTTTTTGCTGTCAACACAACTGGCCCCATGCGGACGATACGTAAGGTGCTACCTATTTTTACGGAGAGGAAAGGCGGTGTTATTGTCAACATAGCCTCAGCAGGCGGCTTATTTGGATCTCGTGCTGGAGCAGCATACACGGCATCCAAACATGCAGTGATCGGGCTGACCAAGAATGTTGGCTTTCAATACGCAAAGCTTGGTATCCGGTGTAATGCTGTCGCACCTGGAGGTGTTAAAACAAACATTGCTGCTACTCTCACCGCGGTTAGTCCATTCGGTGCAGAACGTGCTCAAATCGGAATGGAAATTAACCCAGCAATAGGAGAACCGGAAGATATCGCGAAAGTAGCTTTGTTTCTAGCCTCCGATGAATCAAGCTTTGTTAATGGCACAACCATTACAGCAGATGCCGGATGGACGGCGTATTAACAGTAAAACGATCTTAAAGACTGTTCCCTTCGTAGGGGAGCAGTCTTTTTGCAATACATTAATAGATCATAATGATCAATAAAAATTCCAATACAAATTCTAACTTTAGAAAGAGATATCCATCTTTGTATTGCACTATATCTAGCTTAAATACTCGATTTTATAATAGGGACATGACAACAACATATTACAGGAGGAGCATATGGAGACAGCAAGTACAATGAAACATGGCGTTCGCACAAAAACCAAGATAACAAAAATTGTCCGAAGAAATGATAGTTGGCAATTATATTTAATGTTGCTTCCAGCCGTCATGTTAGTGTTTGTTTTTGTTTATATTCCAATGGGCGGGATTGTGATGGCTTTTCAAGAATACGAACCTCACTTGGGAATCATGAAGTCCGAGTGGGTAGGTCTGGATCAATTCAGATTTTTATTTGAGTATCCTGACAGTGTGCAAGTCATATGGAATACTTTAAGGATTTCTGTATTGAAACTCGTTTTTAGTATCATCACTACACTTGGATTTGCAATGCTATTGAATGAAGTGAGACATAAGTTCACTCGAAATGTTGTTCAAACCTTTGTTTTCCTGCCACACTTTTTATCTTGGGTTGTTCTTGGGGGCGTATTCATTGAGCTTCTTAATCCTGATCACGGTTTGATTAATCAGTTCATCATTTTTTTAGGATTTGAACCTATCTTCTTTTTGGGAGATAATAATTGGTTTTTGGCTACTGTGATAACTACGGATATATGGAAAGAATTTGGATACGGATCCATAATTTTTCTTGCTGCTTTAGCAGGTATCAATCCAGCACTATACGAAGCTGCTCAACTGGATGGAGCCGGTAAGTTGAAACAAATGCTTCATATCACTTTACCTTCTCTCATCCCAACCATTTGTGTAGTTCTCATATTGTCTTTAAGTCAAGTTCTAAGTGCTGGTTTTGATCAGATATTTAACCTATACAATCCGCTTGTTTACGAAAAAGGCGATATTATTGATACCTTTGTTTATCGTGTGGGTCTAATCGGAGGGAATTACAGTTTCGGAACAGCTATTGGTGTGTTCAAATCAATAGTTGGACTCTTCTTAATCATCGGCGGTTACCGCTTAGCTTATAAAGTCGCGGGGTACAAAATTTTTTAGGGAGTGAGGCATATGAATACGAGTTCAATTTCGGAACGTTGGTTTCACAGATTCAATTATAGTCTTATGATTTTTCTAGCCATTGTTTGCCTATTTCCACTCCTTCATGTGCTTGCAATATCGTTTAGTTCCAGTTCGGCTGTGGCATCAAACGATGTGACATTTTGGCCCATAGGTTGGAATTTTAATTCATATTCAAAGGTACTTAGTGATCCAAATATGATCGGTTCCGTCGGGATCTCATTGCAAAGGACCGGTTTGAGTTTGATTTTGGGATTATTGATAAATTGTTCTGCTGCATATGTAATGTCGAAAGAAGGTGGGCGGAACGGAATTGCGGGTTATAAATTTTTTGTTGGATTCTTTGTAGTATCGATGCTGTTTAATGGTGGTATGATTCCTACTTATCTGTGGGTAACAAAGCTAGGTCTTTATAATACCGTATGGGCACTTGTACTTCCGACTTTGGTCAACACATTTTATTTAATTCTTATCATGAATTTTTTCAAGGCACTGCCAAAGGAACTTGAAGAAGCAGCCTTTATCGATGGCGCTAATCACTGGAGAGTATTCACGAAGTTATTCCTGCCGTTATCACTTCCTGTGCTGGCAACTGTAGGGATGTTTATGATTGTAATGGACTGGAATGAATGGTTAATGGGGCAGATTTATATGAAATCCGATAATGTGCCGCTTAGTACTTTTCTAAAAGCTGCCCTCTCAGAACCCATTATTGATGCAAGTAATGCGGATGAGGCAGCTAAATACAATCCACGTTCGTTAAATGCTGCTCAAGTTCTGATTGGTGCTCTTCCAATCTTGCTTATTTATCCGGTCCTTCAGAAATTTTTCACACAAGGCATTGTCATTGGTGCAGTAAAAGAGTAAATTCGATCCATACTTGTACTTACGATCATACTACTAGGGGGTTCTAGAAAAGTGAAAAATACAAAACGGGCTATTTCAACCACAATCATAACTACTTTATGTTTTAGTTTGCTATTGGGTTGTACAGGTGGAAACGACGCGAGCAACAAGGGAAATGAAAATGGTGAGAAGAACACAAAAGTCAGTATCGTTAACGGGAAGATGGATCTCCCCGTCACACTAAATATAGTTCGGGGTGAAGACCCCACGATGGTATTCAAAAACGGAGAAACTATCGAAAACAATGTTCATTATCAATGGGCTAAAGAAGAGTTGGGTGTAGATATTAAAACCTTATGGACTGCACCAATGAATGGCGATGCGTACGATACCAAGCTTAAACTCTTGTTATCATCAGGAGAACGATTACCGGATGTGTTTGTAGCAAATAGCGCTGATACAATCAATACATTTTTAAAGTCAGGCAAATTATTGGATGTAGGCGAAGCATTTGAGAAATATGCATCCCCCACTTATAAAGCAGCGATGAGTGAAGTACCGTCGGCCTGGTTACCATTCACCCAAGAAGGGCAAAAGCTAGCTTTGCCAATTATCTACGACAACTTCGGAACACAATCTGTAATGTGGGTACGTCAGGATTGGTTGGACAAATTAAAATTGAAAGCGCCTACAACAATTGAAGAACTGGAATCTGTCATGGATGCTTTCACCAATCAGGACCCGGACGGAAATGGTAAGAAAGATACCCTTGCCTTGGATTATGTAACATCCGGCACACAGATGCTGGGTTCGCCCATAGGTGATACGTCATGGATTTTTGGAATGTTTGGAGCGATTCCCGAGAGATGGTACCCGGGAGAGGATGGTAAACTTCAATACGGCTCTGTTCAGCCTGGTATAAAAATGGCACTTGAGAAAATGAGTGATTGGAAAACAAAAGGGTATCTACCAAGCGATATTGCTCTCCACAATTTCAATACAATTGTTCAAAATGTTGCTGCCGCAAAAGTTGGAATCGTTGGTGGGCAAAGCTGGCTCATGAGCTATCCAGGGTCCATGATGGTACAAACAGACCCGAAAGCAGAATTTCGACCATATCCAATCCCTGCAGGCATCAATGGGAAAAACATGCGGACGATTGGCAATGATTACAATGGCGCAATCTTAATCAGTAAGGATATTTCAGATGAATCTCTACAAGCGTTCTTCCATTATATGAATACATTATATTCAATCTATGACAAACGAGATTTATCCTTATTCAAAGGATTTCAAGAAGGTTACGATTATGTGATCAAAGATGGCAAACCAAGCACTAAAACAGAGGATATCCCTGGCGGGTTTATCACTACAACCAAATTTTTACTTCCTGGGGTGCCCGTATACCAATCTAAAGTCAGAGAAATCAAAAACAAATTTATTGAGGGTAAAGAAGCAACAATCGAGGATCTCGCTGTAATGTTAACAGCTGGAATAAGCGGCATCGAGAATCCATTAGATGCGTACAGTTACGATGCGTTAAAAGTGATTTCGGAACAACTCTCTGCAGACGTGCCAGAGTATTTCCAAGGTGCAACGACTCGAAAAATGACCTCAAGGAACGAATTACTAAACAAAATGCAAATGGACACCTACACCAAAATTATTTATGGGGAACAAGATCCTAGTGCTTTCGATAGCTTTGTTGAAAAGTGGAAATCTTCTGGTGGAGATGATATTACGGAAGAAGTCAATGAATGGTACGAATCCGTTAAGTAAGGTAACAAGAAGGTTCACTTCTGAGTTGAGTCTTTCAGTTTATCCGTGGTAAAATGCTCGTCTTTGGGGACGGACATTTTACCACGAATTATCAAAAATCATACTAATCTTCATTCTATATAAAAGTGAGGTTGATTTAATATGAAGAAAGTAAAGGGCATTAACCTAGGAAATTGGCTTGTGTTAGAGAAATGGATGAATCCGACAATGTTTGAGGGAACACAGTGCGAGGACGAGACTTGGTTATGCAGAACTCTTCCACATGAAATTAAACTTGATCGTTATAAACAGCACCGGAACACGTTTATTACTGAACGCGACTTTGCATACATCGCCAATAAAGGATTGAATGCGGTAAGAATTCCGATACCTCACTTTATTTTTGGCGATGTTGACCCTTATGTTGGGTGCATTGAATATCTCGACAAAGCATTTGATTGGGCGGAGAGGCACGATCTCCAGATCTTGATCGATCTGCATACAGCGCCTGGAAGCCAAAATGGCTTTGATAACGGCGGAATTTGCGGGGTTTGCAAGTGGAGTTACGATCCAGCAGGAGTCAAGTTCGTCTTGAATGTGTTGGAACGTCTTGCTCAACGATATTCAAACCGACAGGGTCTGTGGGGGATCGAAATCATCAATGAACCTATTAATGCAGAATTGTGGGCACAAACTAAAAATCATTACCTTGCCGTGGACAAGGTTGAATCGGAAGGATCGGGTCCAGTAACGAGCGAGTTTTTAAGAAGCTTCTACATCGATGCGTATAGAAGAATGAGAAAGCATCTTCCAGAAGAGAAGGTCATTGTATTCCATGATGGATTCCGGCTTCGCGAATGGAAGGACTTTATGAGGGAACCCGAATTCGTAAACGTTGTGCTTGATACGCATATGTATCTAAGAATGGCAGCTTATACCGGTTTAGCAAAGAACGTAGATGAATTCGTTGCCTATATCTACAATAATTTTGCGAAAGACGTAGCAGAGATGCAAGAATATTTCCCGGTAATTGTAGGTGAATGGTGTCTATCCACCATTGAGAGCAACTTTAAGACTTTGAGCTCTGAAGAGCAAAAAGAAGTACAACAAAAACTGTCAAGTGCATTCCTTCATGCCTGGGAAAACGGACAAGGCTGGTTCTACTGGAGCTACAAGCAGTTGCATGATACAAGACAGGGATCCGAATGGGAGGGCTGGGACTCGTGGGATTGGGGAAAATGCGTCGAGCTGGGCTGGATGCCGGATAAATATTAATCATATAGTATTTTGAGAGACTTTTAATAGGGAAGGAGATGACGGTATGATAAGGACTTCTTTTAATGATAATTGGACGGTAGGTTCGAGAACCAACTTCTTAGATATCGGGTATGGAAAAGAACAGCCTAAAGCAGTAGCTTTGCCACACGATGCTATGATAGAGAAGGAAAGGATCAAAGACGGCGGTAAAGGAAGTGTCGGTTTTTATCCGGAGGGTACTTACGAATACAGGAAATGTTTCTTTGTTCCGTCCGAGTATCGCGACAAACGGGTCACGATTGAATTTGAGGGCGTTTATAACCAGGCAGTGGTATATATTAATGGCGACTTTGCTAGTCAGCATCCTTACGGTTACAGCAACTTCTACGTCAAAGCCGACTCGTACCTGAAGTATGGCGTTGAGAATGAAATCAAGGTCATCGCCCATAGCAATAAGGATTCCCGATGGTATTCAGGAACAGGCATCTACCGGGATACGAAGCTGATCATCGGCAATCTGGTCCATATTTCGCTGGATGGCATAAAGGTTTCCACACCGGATATCAGTGAAGATCGCGCCGTAGCCAGTGTCGCTACGATCGTCGAGAATGAAGGAGTCAATACTGTTACGGCGCAAGTATTGACCGAGATTTTGGATGCGAACGGAAGCGTCATCGCCCGAGACGAAACGCCAGTCACGATATTTGCGGGGGATTCAGCAACACTCCGCCAACGTCTGTATGTGAAGGAGCCGAGGCTTTGGAGCGTAGAACAGCCTAATCTGTATACGTGTAGAACAACGGTGACATCCGGTGACGAGATGCTGGATGAAGAAATCACGAGCTTCGGCATTCGCTCACTGACCATTGATCCATGGAATGGACTCATTATCAATGGTGAGACTGCTAAATTACGTGGAGCATGTATCCATCACGATAATGGAGTGATCGGAGCCGCTACGATTGGTCGAGCTGAGGAGCGTCGTGTTGAAATTCTCAAAAATGCGGGATTCAACGCGCTGCGCAGCGCACATCATCCGATGAGCAAGGCACTTATCGATGCCTGTGATCGGTTGGGGATGTTGGTCATGGACGAGAGCTTCGACATGTGGACCTTTCCCAAGACTGACTTCGATTACGCACTTAACTTTCCGACTTGGTGGGAGAAAGACATTCAATTGATGGTTGATAAGAATTTCAACCATCCAAGCGTGATCATGTATTCCATCGGCAATGAAATTCCGGATACAGGTAGCCCTGCCGGTTCGACGTGGGGACGTAAAATCACGGAGAAAATACGCGCCATTGATCCTACTCGGTTGGTTACCAATTCCATTCAACTCGCGATATCCTCATGGGATGAAGTTCTGAGAAGGCTTTATAGCGGTAATCAAGACAGCAAAAAAGACACTGACCTCAATACCTTAATGAATTGGTTTCAGGAGCAAATCGACTCGACAATTACCAGTAATATAGCAGCGGAGCGTACGGCTGAGTCGTTCGCTTGCGTGGACGTTGCAGGTTATAACTATGGGCATTCACGATACGAGATGGACAAAGAGTTGTTTCCTAACCGTGTTATTGTAGGGACGGAATCCTTTCCAAATCGGATTGATGAAATTTGGAAAATCGTAAAACAAAACAGTCATGTGATCGGCGATTTTACTTGGACGGGCTGGGATTACCTTGGGGAAGCCGGGGTCGGAAGAATTGAATACGACTCAGACGGGGTTGGTCAAAGTCCAGTGCTGTATCCTTGGCTAACCGGTTGGTGCGGGGACATAGACATTATCGGAAACCGCCGTCCGATATCTTATTATCGTGAAATCGTGTTTGGCCTGCGAAAAGATCCCTATATTGCGGTTCACCGGCCTGAGCATTATGGAAAAAAAGCAAAATCGACAGCTTGGAGCTGGAGCGATTCCGTGTCCAGTTGGACGTGGAACGGCTTCGAGGAAAAATCCGTCAAGGTGGAAGTATACACGGGTGCGGATGAAGTGGAGCTTCTACTGAACGGCAGGAAGGTAGGCAAGGCGGATGCAGGGGAGGCCAACCGGTTTATCGCGATGTTCGACACCATTTATGAGTCGGGAGAGTTGGTTGCGATCGCATACTCCGGAGGAGAAGAGAGCGGCCGAATGACCTTACGCTCAGCTGTCGGAAATGTTTTTCTTAGGGCGGAGACGGATCGCACGAATATACTTGCTTCCGATAGCGATTTATCGTTTGTTATGATCAGCCTGGTAGACCAGAATGGTACCCTGTATGACACTGCAGACCGGAAAGTGGCTGTAGAAGTCGATGGCCCCGGCATTATACAAGGGTTCGGCAGCGCCAGCCCAACCCCCGAAGGGAATTTCTTTGATACGGAGTGTACTACCTTTGAAGGCAGAGCACTAGCGGTTGTACGTCCGACCGGTGTGGGCAATATCTCAGTGACAATCCGCGCAGAGGGATGTAAGTCCCAGACGGTTAACATCTATGCAAGTGAGGATCATTAAAGTGAAGTAATGTATTTTGTCCCCTTCGGACAACAAACAATAAACAATTGATTTCAACAGGATAGTTGCTCGTTCGCAGCGATCCTGTTTTTTTTGTTTGTTCAGCATGCAAGTCGTGTCTTCCCAGAATGTTTATCTAATTCAAATTTACTACTTTAGAATGAGATATGGATCTTTGTAATTCACTATATCATGCATTTATATCAACTTTTACAATAAAGTCAGAGGTCATACGTAAAGTATCTGACTACGGCAACTCGATTTGGATAGGAGTGGACTAACAGTGGCAAAAAGACTTCGGGAAGTATTAGCTGGAACAGAAGAGAATTATATTTTGCCTTTCTTTTGGCAGCATGGAGAAGAAGAATACGTACTTCGAGAAGAAATAGCCCGAATTTACAAGTCGGGAATTAAGGAAGTATGCATTGAGTCCAGACCACATCCGGACTTTCTTGGGCCGAAATGGTGGAAGGATATCGATGTGATTATGGAAGAAGCGAGAACGCGAGGCATGCGTGTATGGATTCTGGATGATGACCATTTCCCGACCGGGCATGCGGCAGGACGTTTGGAGGGAGCCGCAAGAGAACTGCGCCGTCTTTTTATTTACGAAAACCATATTGATGCGGTCGGACCGCGAAACAACTCTTCGTTCTTAATATCCACCTTGCCGTACGTACCAGGCTTTAGTAACGGAGGAACCTGTTTTGCAGTTATCGCAGTTAAGAGGGATTCTGTCACGGGTGAACTTACGGAAGAGACTGTTGATCTGACGGAGCAGGTAGAGAACGGGAAATTATTCTGGGATGTACCCGAGGGATATTGGCGGATCTTCTCACTGATCGAAACCGAACATGGCGGAGATCCAGAGAAAAAGGACTATATCAACCACCTCATTGCGGACTCCGTCCGAGTTCTGATCAACACTGTTCATGAAGCCTTCTATGAGAGGTACCCGAATGACTTTGGCAATACCTTGGCCGGATTCTTCTCCGATGAGCCGGGGTTCTATAACGACAAAGATACCTGGGACTTCAACTCCAAGCCTGGCAAGAAGGACGTTACGCTTCCATGGTGCACGGAAATGTTTGATCTGCTAGAACAGGAATTTGGTCCGGATTACAAACGGTATCTGCCTCTTCTATGGCATAAGGGCGGCGAGAGTACATCACGGATACGCTTTACGTATATGGATCTGGTGAGCAGGCTCTATGCGGAGAACTTCACTGAACAAATTGGTAACTGGTGCCGGGAGCGAGGGGTGGAGTACATCGGTCACGTACTGGAAGACAGTAATGTTCATGCCCGCCTCGGAAGCGGTGCAGGCCACTTCTACCGAGCCCTTGGAGGACAGGACATGTCCGGTCTGGATGTCGTACTCTGGCAGTTGAAGCCTGGATTTGACGATATCTCAACTAAAGGGGCAGCAGGGGAGAGTGACACGGAGTTCTTCAATTATGGTATGGCCAAGATGGCAGTGTCGTTGGCCCATCTGGATCCAAAGAAGAAAGGCCGGACTTTGGCGGAGGTATTCGGTGCTTATGGTTGGGCTGCAGGCCTGAAGCTTATGAAATGGATGACGGATCATATGCTCGTAAGGGGTGTCAACCATTTCGTGCCGCACGCCTTTTCCCCTAAGGATTACCCGGACCAGGATTGCCCACCACATTTGTATGCCAAAGGAAAAAACCCGCAATACCGTTACTATCGGCTCTTGAACCAATATACAAATCGTCTAAGCCACCTCCTTTCAGGCGGCACTCATGTGGCAACGGCGGCAGTTCTCTATCATGCCGAAGCGGAATGGTCCGGTGAATTCATGTATTTCCACAAGCCTGTTAAAGAACTGATGAGAAAACAAATCGATTGTGATGTTCTCCCTTGCGATACGATTATCAACGGAGTCAGTATGCATGACAGCAAGCTCCATGTACATGAAGAAACCTTTGATTGTCTCATTATTCCTTATAGCGAAGCACTCCCGCTCGATGTATTGTACCGAATTAATCAACTTGGGGAACAGGGACTTCCTGTCTTCTTCTTAGAGAACCTGCCAAGCCGATCGAGTGAAGGGAGAAACATTGGTGATGTGCTGGACCGTCTCACCTCGAATGATCGGGTAGAGATCGTATCTCTTCATAAGCTTGCAGACAGGTTGAAGTCGGCTGGATACTATGAAGTGCATGTGAAGGGTGATGAGCCGTACTTGCGCTGTTACCATGTCAAACATTCCGATATGAATGTCTTTATGTTCTTCAATGAACATCCCGATAAGGATATCAATACCGAAGTGGTGCTTCCGGTCACTGGTTGTGTACAGTTCTACGATGCCTATATTAATCAGGTGCTGGAAACGGAATGTGTAAAAGAAGGAGACGGCTCTCTGCTTGGGCTCAATCTGCCGAAATCAGAAACCATCATTGTGATCGCCAGACCGGCACTTGATGGGATAGAGACTGCATCCAAGCCGTTGTCAACAGGCCAACGGATGAAGGCCATCCAAGGCCCATGGAATGTATCTATCGCAACTTCCGAGCAGTATCCAGCATTCTCCCCGTGGAGAGAGTTAGACAATCTGTCGGATCTCAGCAGATCCGGGATGTTGCCTACTTTTTCAGGAACCATTCGTTATGAGAATGATTTGGATTGGTCTTCCTTATCCGGGATGCAGCCTGTATTGGATCTTGGGGAAGCATTCGAGACGGCAGAAGTATACCTGAATGATGTCTCCGCTGGCATTCGTTTATCTGCCCCTTATCGGTTTAACCTAAGTGGGTTGGTCAGGGAAGGCCGAAATAAACTTGTCATTGAGATCACCAATACGCTGGTGTTCGAAACACCGGATTTCTTCTCTCGTCTCGGGCAGTTGGATCCCAGTGGTTTGTTAGGACCTGTGCAGTTGTACAGTGAGTGACAGGCTAGTATTTCAAAATCGGAAACAACAGAGACCCACATTTAAATTCAGGAGTGATGAAAGCAATGAAGCTGCCTTACGATGTACCGCAGAGTAAGAAGATCCGATTGATCATGAACACGGATGCCAAGAATGAAGCCGATGATCAATTTGCAATTGTGCATGCCCTGCTGACACCCCGGTTTATCATCAAGGGGCTCATCGCTGCACATTTCGGTAATCTTAAATCGACCACCTCTATGCAGGATAGCTATGATGAAATTCAGAAAGTGCTTTCCCTCATGGATCTCGATGAACAGGTTCCGGTGTTCAAAGGTGCACAAGATCGTATCTCAGACGAACACACTCCGCAGCCTTCGGAAGGTGCAGAGTTAATCATTCGCGAAGCACTATCGGATGATCCAACTCCACTGTATGTCGTTTTCCTTGGACCCTTAACTGACCTGGCATCGGCTTACTTGATGGAACCCTCCATTGCGGACCGGTTGACAGCGATCTGGATCGGCGGCGGACACTGGCCGGAAGGAGGCGGGGAATTCAATCTCTACAACGACATTAATGCGGCCAATGTTGTGTTCCAAGCAAGCATAGACCTCTGGCAGGTACCGCTAACCGCCTACTCCACCATTCGTGTAACGATCGCTGAGCTGGCACTCAAGGTTAGACCTTACGGAGAAATCGGGCGTTATCTTTTCAATCAACTTGTTGAGTACAATGACTGGGTGGCAAAAATGATGCCGAACGGTGACTGGCCCAAAGGCGAGAGCTGGTGCCTCGGCGATTCTCCCGCGGTCAGTCTACTGATTGATGATCATCAATTCGGCTACGAGATGAAGCCAGCGCCACAGTTCTCGGAGGACATGTCATACCTACACAATTCGAATAGCCACCAGATTAGAGTATACCATTATGTCGATCCAAGATTTACGCTTGAAGATATGTTCGCCAAGCTGGCTCTCCAGTATGGAGTGTAGGTAAAAATATTGATTTTTACGAGGAGGAATACTAATGGAGAATAAATTAACTCATGTGATAAAAGCAAATGCTTCAACAGATACAACTTCTGGCTATGTGCCGGTTAGAGACTCTTCTGGAAAACCAATCTTTGACGGAAATCCTTCATATTTGAAGGATTTTGTAAATAACATCTTGGACAATGATCTGTGTATAGAAGATCTTATGCTCATGGCGAATCCCAGAAAAGCTGATAACAGAGCGCAAGATTCAGAGCCGCTTATTTCAATTCAAGTCGATGCAGGCTATGAGTTGCCCTTAGAAGTTAATGGAAGGGATCATGTGCAAGGTGTTTACACTGATTTCCCTGCATCTATTACGGTAGGTCAAAGCTGGAATACCGACCTTGCACATAAAATTGGAACAGTGATTGGAAATGAGAAACGCGGCTCTGTTACCAATGATCAAATAAACGAAATACTGATATGGACAGCCATTGCAGATATACGTATAAACCCTCTGGTTGGTCGTTTTGAAGAAGGTTTTGCAGAAGACCCCTTGCTAACGAGTGAAATGGCTGGTGAGTGGGCTTCAGGAGTAAGTGGAGTCAATGTTAAAGATAATGATATAACGAATGATTTTTATCTGAAAGCAGCTCTCCAAAGTAAACACTACCCGAACTATTTTTCAGAATGGTTCAGAATGACGGGAAGTTATTATATAAGCGCACGTGGAATGTATGAGTATACGTTACCACCGTTTATGAAGCAGCTTACAAATGGTTCTATTATTGGTTTTATGACTTCTTATGGCAGGACTAATGGGGTTCCCAACCCCATTTCACCGGATATAAAGCTTGCTCAGAGAATTAATCCATTCAGTACACTTATGATTACGGACTTTAATTCGCCGCATCCAATGGTTACAGGCATGGGCAACGGATTTGATACAACATATATACCTGACAATCAGCATCAAAGTGCGCTATTTGCCAAAATTGGTTCTTCCGAAGGAACCTTCATTTTTGATGGAAGTCCTGGAAGCGCAAATAAGGCCCAAAGTTTGGAAGCTTATGCTAGAGGACTGTTTGGGGTTGATACAAGCACCCTAAAGGAGGCAGTACGCCCAACCCTGGAGATGATGGTTAGAATAGGTTATTTTAACATGAAGGATGAAGAGGGTTATCCCATTGGTTATCCCTATAATCATTTAATGAAGCAACCACAAAACGAAAATACAGTCGAAAATCAGCAAATTGCACTTCAAGCGGCACATGAAGGAATTGTACTTCTTAAGAATAATAACACCCTTCCACTACAGAAAAATACGAAAGCTGCCGTAGTAGGACCTATGGCAGATGTAAGACTTAAAGGCTTTTACGCTGCTAGTACGTCGATGATAGAAGGAGCAGGTCATACAGGACTTTCGGCTATCCAGGACGTATTAGGCTCATCCAATGTTTCCGTAGATTTTGGAGAAAGGATTATCGCTTTGCAATCCATGCATAATAATACCTTTTTGACTGTCACAAAGGTAACTTCATCAGATGGATTAGTTACAACAGGAGCAACCCCAAAACCGGTTGCAGATGCCGTATATAAATATAGGTTGCCGGAGTCTGATGGATATGTAACCGATCATGAAGCATTTGCCGTTATTGATTGGGGCCAGGATGCATATAGTTTTTCTTCTTTAGCCAATGGTAAATATTTGTCCAAAGAAATCGCTTTTTGGTTTAGACCCTTGGTTAGTCCTACTGGTGGTGCATCTATTAACGCAGATAAGCCAATAGCTACGGGAGATATAAATAGTTCGGTTGATTCCGTATTTAGATATTCAACAGTTACGGAGGATGCATATCGTTCTGTGGATGGTGCTGTTTACAAGACTTTGTCTTCAACGGGTGGCGGGATCTTGGGTGATTTTGAGGTCGGCGAAAGCATGGCTGCTTATATGCGTGTTGCAGATCGTGTTACGTTTGATACACCGGTAGACACATATAGAGAAGCCAGTGATAAAAGTTCATTTGTATTTAAAGAACATATTGTGCAGCAGCCGGGAGCAAATGCAACACAGTTGGCTGATCGTAATGATTATGCGATTATATTTGTTGGCGCAAGTCCCCAGATCAACTCGGGAGAAGGCAGTGATCGTGCGTACCTTGATATGGGCAACGATATGTACACCTTGGTTGACCGTACAGCTGCAGCTTTCAAGGCAAAAGGTAAGAAAACGGTTGTTGTCATCGCTTCCAATTATCCAGTAGCCATGGAGAAGATACAGAATAACGATGATGTCGACGCTATATTGTATCAGTCTTACGGTGGTCAGTATGATGGAAAGGCTCTCGCAGATGTACTTTACGGCGAATACGCTCCAACAGGGCGTTTGACCAGTACTTGGTACAAGGATATGTCTTCCTTCCCCAAAATCAATCCGTACAATATTCCGGAAGGAAGTACAATGAGCCTGAGTGATGTTGAATCAAGGTATACCATTGACATGGATAACGGTGATCCCATAGCCACGAAAATGACTTATATGTATACAGATGCTGATGTTACTTATCCGTTTGGATATGGACTTAGTTACTCAACCTTTAGATATGATAATTTCCAGGTACCCTTGAAAGTAAATGCGAATGAAAGCTTTAGTGTACAAGTGGACGTCACAAATACGGGTACCATAGACACTTTAGAGGTTGTACAACTATATATGAGAAATAAATCCAGCAAGTACGGAGCCTTTGTGCCCAAGAAAAAGCTGGCCGCGTTTGCAAAGACTGCTTTTCCTGCCGGTCAAACACGAACAGTAACCCTATTAGTAAATCCTAAGAATTTTTCAATATGGGATATTGTCAGCCAACAAAACGTTGTTGAAACAGGTGTTTATGATGTTATGATTGGCAAATCTGCTGAGGAAATTGAGCATGAGAGAGTGCTCGCGGTTGAAGGTTCACATATCGAGAAACTCAACCTTTCCAAAGCCAAAAATGTCTGGGAGCACGCATTCGCTGGGAATAATTTGGTTTATCGCGAAGTATCCAAAGAAAGAACCATATCTTGTTCAGGTGAATACTACGCAGTCATGTCTGCTGGAATGGATTCATGGGTTGCTATCCCCAATGTTGACCTGACTCATGCAAGAGGCATTAAACTAAGAGTTGCTTCTACAAATGAAGAATCCACGATCATAATTAAACTGGGTTCATCCGATGGAGAAACCTTAGCACAATTGTCATTCTCTGAAACGCAACCTGTAACTTACAAGGTACCTAGCAATGACGGAAGTGGTGCAACTCTTCACGAATTAGGATATATCGAGATTCAATCTGATTTAATATCTCAGGTTGACAGGACTTCCGATTTGTATCTCGTATTTAATAAAGAAGATATCCGGGTTGACAGTATTCAACTGACATAATAATTATAAATTCAAAAAAAGACCGTTCGTGGAGAACGGTCTTTTTGCTGATGATTTCAGAAGGTTCTTCATGGAAAGGTCAATCAATGATTACGGAAATCTTGTGGTGTAGTTCCGAATTCCTTTTTAAAAATCTTAATAAAATGAGGGACCGCGAGGAAGCCAAGCTGACTGCTAATTTCTGACACCTTCATGTCCGTATTCTTCAGAAACTGAACCGCACGCTCCATCCGGATCCGATATATATAGTCACCTATCGTTTCATCTGTCACTGTTTTATAAACTTTGGATAAATACACAGGATGCATGCCCACATGATCGGCCGCATCTTGTATCGAAATTCCAGAGGAAAGCTGTTTTTGAATGAATGTACGAATCCGAGCTACGATTTGATCGTGTGAATCCTTTACATTGGCAACAGTTCTGTGCTTTAAGCATGCCATGTTTTTTTTAGCCCATTCGTAAATGCGTTGCTTTGAGAGATGACCCTTTTTACGAAGAAGCAGCGTTAATTCTTCATTAAGTTCTTCATTAATCTCATTGCTATCCGTTATGAAGAGTAGAGCAAACGAAGAAGAAAGGTAGAGTAATATGGAAAAAAGTTGATCTTGCGTATACTCATGGGCAGAGCTGTTAATGGATAAAATTCGATCTATCTTGGCAAGAGCCTCTTCCCAATCGCCTGAATCCAATAGGAAGGGAAACAGTGGGGGAGTTTGCATTTCAGCAAGAATTCGCTCTTGTGGAGGCTCTTGAATTATCGGCTCAAGGGTCAAAAAGAAACTCTTGTTGTGACCGATATTACGCTTGATAGCGTTCACTGATGACAGGTAGAGGCCATGCAAGCCATCGGGAAACTGACCGGGTTTGCTAACACAAATAGATAGTGAGCCCCTCAGAAACTTTTGGACATGGTTTTGTAGTTTGAGAGCCAATGATTCTACCATTTTAAGTGCCTGCTGGTCAGGACTTTTAACCAAAAATACTAAATAACCTTGTTCGGTGATACAGTGCCACAGATCGAATAGTTCCAGGAAGACTTCTTCAGCGATGTTTGTAACGGCATATTCAAGCAGTGACAGGGAATGTAGCTCATATCCGGAGAAATCTTCCTCCATTCTTATTACCATCATCAAGTAACTATCGCCTAATCGGAATGAAACACCGACAGTAGACAATCTCTCCTCAAGATATATTTGAGGAATACTTTTATTGTTTAACAAATCATTCAACAATTGGCTTCTCAATAAGGGTAAATTAGCATGCAAAGTCTGTTGGATACGATTAAGCGAACTAATATCTTTCCACTCATTTTCAATGTCTTGAATGGCTTTTTGAACCGAATGGATAAGTTCAGTAAAATTAATGGGCTTAAGTAAATAATCTAAAACTTCAAGCTTCATAGCTTTTTTGGCATATTCGAACTCGTCGTGCCCTGAAAGGATAATAACACGTACCTTGCGAGAAAAATGCTTGACACGTTCAATGAGCTCCAGGCCATCCATTTCTGGCATTCTAATGTCTGTAATAATAATATCAATTGCATGTTTAGAAGCGATGTGCAGTGCCTCTTGGGCAGAATATGCACTATGAACCACCTCGATTCCGTATTCTTCCCAAGGGATCGTCAACGATAAACTTTCAACAACCGAGGTTTCGTCATCTACAATCATCAATTGATACATATGTCATTCCTCCAGTAAATTCTTCTTAGGCCAATACAACTCGATACGTAAGCCACCATAAGGGCTCTTATCTATATTGATGCCTGCTGGCTTTTTAAAAAAGATGTCCATGCGTTGCTGAATATTCCATAATGCGCAACCCATTGTATCTACCAGCTGTTGCTTGATTTGATAAAGCAGCTCATGAATTTCGTCGGTGGTCATTCCAATTCCGTCATCATCAACGATAAGGCGATACTGTTCTCCGCTTTCGATACACTCAATTCGCACAAAAGTTGCGGCTTGTTTTTTTTCTATTCCATGGATCACACTATTCTCCACTAAGGGTTGAATAAGTAGCTTTGGCACAAGAAGTTCTTTCATTGAATCGGGAAGATGAATCTCGTAACGCAATCGAGTCATCCGTAAACACTGAATACTAAGATAATTTCCCACCACAGCCAGTTCTTTATCAAGTGTGGTTAGCGGATCATTCAGCCTGGTTGTGTAACGGAAATATTCTGCCAGATTTTCTGTCATGGCAGTGATGGCTTCTTCATTACCTAAACGGTTCATATTGTTAATGAAAAACAGACAATTATACAGAAAATGTGGATTAATTTGAGCTTGTAATTGTTTGACTTGGGCTTCTCTAGATACAATTTTTTCTTTGTAGACTTTTTCGATTAGTTCTTCAATTTGCTCTGCCATTTCATTGAAATTTTGAAATATAATATCGAATTCATTCCGACTGGATTTCTCAATACGGTGTGAAAAAGATCCTTTCTTCAAATGACGAACCCCTTTAAGTAAAGTAAGAATAGGGACCTGAACCTTTCGATAAAGAAATAAAGCATGGATTATACTAGTCAACACCAACACTAGGCAAGCCAAATAGAAAAATCTCTTGGTCTTTGTAATTGGCTGAAATGCTTGATCCAGCGGGACATAGTCTATTAAATACCATCCCAAGGTGCTCGACTTCATATAGTTGACCATATATTTTTCTTTGGCAATTAATATCTCCACACTACCTTCTTCCAAATGATCAAGCCCAGTAGATGAGAGATTATGGAGTATTTCTTCAATCCTATTGGTGTTGGATGAACCACTTTCAATGATTGGAAAATTCGGATGGTAGAAAAAGGGGTCATTATTTTCCACTTTAGCAGAATCCAGTATTTTCTGAAGATTGTTTTGTGGAAACGTCACTTCGATCGTATATCCCTCGTGGGGCCTCCTTAGAGTAAATAGGGTGTGTGCTCGGTCCAACGTCCATTGATCAAAATTATCATTAGACGGGGGGGGCTTTTGATCCGATGACGGGCTAATCCACTGGCCAATTAGTGGGGAGTATAGGGAAATATGATTATACCAACCTTCTGTGAAACTTTGGAGTTTCATTTTTTCCATGAGATCTTGAATCAAATGGTCTCTTTCATAATCGTTCATTACGTCAATAGAAGATAATAATTCCATTTTGGAATCTGTTTCCATAGCAATGCTCAGCATACTTAATTGTTGGACATTATTATCCAGATTATTCACGAGAATCCGTAATCGATTTAGATTATTGATTTGAATTTCCTCTTTAATAGTAGACATACTTGTATTTATTGTATATAAATACAGAATTGTGAGCAGAGTGGTCGAAAGTAAAATTAACACCAATGCATGAATGAAAGTTCGATATTGTGTAAACATGGCATCAAGTCCTTTACTGCATTCTCCTATTTATTTTAGCCGGATATGTATCCGTTTACAATACAACAAAACTGGAACTTAAGAATGAGATATACATCTTTGTAACCCGTTATATCGAGTGTTATTGCCAGATTATATAATTACTCTAGATTACTAGTAATTTTTAATGAATATTTATTTTTATTCAGTTGGTATAAGGAATGGTAGGAATAAGCTGCACATTTAGGAGGGTACTGCAATGCATAAAGATCTCGATATTCTTATTGCAGAAATGACATTGGAAGAAAAGGCTGGTATGTGTTCAGGTCAAGATTTTTGGACAACAAAAGCAATCGAAAGGTTGGGCATTCCGGCGATTTGGTTGGCGGACGGACCTCATGGTTTGCGGAAACAGAGCGGAGATGCAGATCATCTGGGAGTCAATGGGAGTGTACCCGCAACTTGTTTTCCTAGCGCGGTAGGACTTGCCAGCTCTTGGAATGGAGATTTGATTCATAAAGTAGGTGAAGCCCTTGGTTTAGAAAGCCAGGCGGAAGGTGTGTCTATTCTGCTGGGTCCTGGGGCAAATATAAAACGCTCACCGTTGTGTGGAAGAAATTTTGAATATTTCTCTGAAGATCCCTATCTTACTGGTGAAATGGCCGCAGCTCACATCTCCGGTGTCCAAAGTCAGGGCGTCGGAACTTCCTTGAAGCATTTTGCCGTCAATAACCAGGAACACCGCCGAATGACAACGGATGCTGTGTTGGATGAACGAACGCTTAGGGAAATCTATCTAACCGGATTCGAAATGGCAGTAAAAAAAGCTCAGCCTTGGACGGTTATGTCGGCCTATAATCAAGTCAATGGGACGTATTGCTCTGAGAATAAAGCGTTATTGTCCGGAATTTTGAGAGAAGAATGGGGGCACGAGGGCTTTGTCGTTTCCGACTGGGGTGCGGTTAATGATGCTGTGAATAGTGTTGCGGCAGGCATGAACCTAGAAATGCCTACAAGCAATGGATACAGTCAAAAGAACATCATTGATGCAGTACGGAACGGGAATTTATCACTTGAAACGCTTGATTACACAGTAAAAGAACTGTTAACAGTTATTTTCAAAGCTTCAGAAAATAAAAAAATGAATGTAGTGATCGATAAGGAAGCACATCACAGGCTAGCTCGTGAAACGGCAAGAGAGACCATGGTCTTGCTCAAAAACGAGGACCAACTCCTTCCTCTCTCAAAGCTGTCCCGGATTGCCGTTATAGGTGCTATGGCAGAGCATGTACGCTACCAAGGAGGAGGAAGTTCGCATATTAACCCAACGAAGATTGATAGCCCACTGGAAGAAATAGCGAAATCTGCCGGCGATGGATCCAAAATTCGTTTTGCGAAGGGTTATGACCAAAATTCTGACGATAATAATGAAATGTTACTGAAAGAAGCTGTTGAAATTGCAGAATTTTCGGAGTCAGCCGTAGTCTTCCTTGGACTTCCGGATGCCTATGAATCTGAAGGTTACGACCGAACACATTTAAATTTGCCAGAGAACCAGATTGAATTGATTGAACGCATAGCTGCTGTACAACCGAATATCGTGGTAGTTCTTAGTAATGGTTCTCCAGTGGTCATGCCATGGATTGGGCAGGTAAAGTCCGTTCTTGAGGCTTATTTGGGGGGACAAGCGGCAGGAGGTGCCATTGCGGATCTGCTTTACGGGGACGCGAATCCTAGTGGAAAGCTGGCAGAGACCTTCCCTATGAACTTGAAGCATAACCCTTCACATCCCTTCTTCCCTGGAGAAGGAGACCGTGTGGAATATAGAGAAGGCATATTTGTCGGGTACCGCTACTACGATGCGAAGGATATAGAACCACTCTTTCCATTCGGTTACGGGTTAAGCTACACAACTTTTGAGTATTCAGATCTTGTCATTGATAAAAAACAATTAACGGATCAAGAGAGCGTTCAAGTTAGCTTAAAAGTCAAAAATACCGGAAAACGTTATGGGAAGGAAATTGTCCAACTGTACGTTAAAGCGATTGCTTCCAAAGTTATCCGCCCGGAGAAAGAATTGAAAGGGTTTGTCAAGGTAGCGCTTGAGCCTGATGAAGAACAGATTGTATCGTTTATGTTAGATAAACGGAGCTTTGCTTATTATGACATGGAGATAAATGATTGGAATGCGGATTCAGGAGAATATGAAATAGGGATCGGATCTTCCTCGCGTAATATCCCATTGACAGCAAATCTCGTTATTGAATCTACAACCATGATCGTTCCTGTTATTCACCGTAATACAACAATGGGAGAGTTGATGGCAAATCCAAAAACAGCTCCAGTCTTTGCCCAAACGGAGGGTTTGGCGCAAAAATCGGATACTTCATCCGATGAAGTATCCCCTACAATGCTTGCAGCATTGGCAAGATACATGCCTCTCCGCTCATTATTAGCATTTGGTGTGATCACTGATGAAGCTCTTGAGTTACTTTTGGAACAACTCAACAGTGCAGTGAAGCGAAAAGAGGAGATCATTAAATAAATAAGTCTTCTAAAGAGAAGGTAACTGATAAGCTCAGCATTAGGTTTTGCTTAGAAATTTTATTATTGAGGAGGTGAAAGGTATGTGGAAAATCGGTATCGTAGGTATGGGGTACTGGTCAGAAAAACATATTAAGGCTTGGCAGTTCATTGCTGATACCGAAATAACTGGAATCTGTGATCGCCATGCTGTAGCACTCAATGACAAATCGGACAGGTTTAACATTCCGCCAGCATTCCGGTATTCGGATATCGAAACTATGCTTAAAGAAGCAGATCTGGATGTGCTGGATATAATCACGCCACCTGACACACATTTGGAACTAGTGAAACTGGCTGCTGCTGCAGGGAAACATATCATGTGTCAAAAGCCATTTGCGCGTTCCATTGAAGAAGCCGAGGAAATGGTACGAATTGCAGAAGAAGCAGGCGTACGTTTGATGGTGACAGAGAATTGGCGCTGGCTTGAACCATTCCAATTGATTAAAAAGTTGCTGGAGAAAAATACGGTGGGTAAACTGAATACGATTCGTTATATTCATACGGATTATTATTCCCCGAGATTTTCTCTGGAACAGAAACTGCCGCAACCTTTTTTCAGGGACATGCCTCATTTATTGTTCTATGAAATGGGTGTTCACTGGTTCGATACTTGGCGCTTTCTGTTCGGTGAGCCTGAGCGTCTGTATGCAGAGACCAGCAAGATAAGCACCTACACAAACGGGGAAGACAGCGGGATGGTTATGTTGGGATATAAGGATTATGTTGGTCTTATGGATATGAGCTGGGCAACCCGTCGCGAACTGAGCGAACCTTTGCCGAAGCAAACACTTCCAGATCATAAGGAACAACTCATCATCGAAGGGGATATAGCGACCATCAAGCTTTATAAAAATGGAAGATTGTCCATCATCGATAACACCGGCGTGGAGAAGGTTTATGCCGAACGAACAGAGCTAAACTACGAGGATAGTCACCGTAAACTCCAAACCCACTTTATTGAGTGTTTAAATACAGGTGCCGAGTTCCAGACCAGCGGTTCGGATAATGTAAAAACGCTTCGATTAGTATTTGATACGTATGACAGTGCGGCGAACCACAACGTTAAATTGTATGAAGAGGGGAATAATATCAGATAAGGATTCCTTCTTCTGACTGCCATTGTTCATATAGAATACGTTGGCACATTGAATGGCACTACCATAAATCCATAATTTCTTCGATCCTTCCTAGGAAGAGGCCAAGAGGTCGCCAAATTAGCGACTTCTTTTTTTCCCGTCCCAGGGCCTAAAATCCCTTTACATAATTGCAAAAATGACTTTTTAGGGTCTATGTTGTTTATCTCAAGGAACAAAAGCATTAGAAGTACACCTAAGGAAATTCCGATAAGGGAACATATCCAAGCATCTTGTTTAGCGAACGCAGTCATCCCGGAAGGATAAACAAGTAAAGTTTCGTCGACAAAATGATTAAAGTTGCAAATAAAAAAATGTGGTTTTATAATAATATCAAATGATACAATTTTATATCATTTGATATTATTATATACTTCCATACAATCTGGATATCAGTTCGCAGAGATCGATGATTGTTTAATTTTGATATAGAAGGCTGAAAGGGTGAATATGATGAGAACAGACCATACTATTAAACTGATAGTCGACAGCACTGCTGACCTATCGAACCAATGGCTACAGCAATACAATATAACTGTTGTGCCCCTTTATGTAATATTGGGTTCTCAAACTTACAAAGATAATATTGAGATAACTCCAGCAGAACTGTATCGTCGTTCTGAGGAAGAAGGGGTCATCCCTAAAACAGCAGCTCCATCTCCTTCAGACTTTTATCAAATCTTTGAAGCAGAGATTCTCGCAGGTAAACAAATTCTATATATTAGCATGTCATCCAAAGTATCTTCTTCCAATCAAAATGCACATATTGCAGCTAAAGAGTTCCCTGATGGACGGATTCATATCATTGACTCCATGCATTTATCAGCAAGTTATGCCATGTTAGCGCTTCGTGCCGCACGTGCAATAGAAATGGGTCAAACGATTGAAGAGGTGTTGGCAGATATAGAGCATGTGAGGGAAAAGGTCAAGATTGAAGTATTGGTAGATAGACTTGACTATCTGCATAAAGGAGGTCGCGTTAGTAGTATGCAGCATCTTATTGGTAATGTGCTAAGGGTGCGACCAATATTAAATATCATTAATGGAGAGGTACGGTCCGTTCAAAAGTATCGCGGCAAAATGGATAAGGCTTTGGAAAGCATTATACAAAAAATTTCAACTCAAAAAAATCAGATTTGTCCCAATCTCTTGATCATTGCTCAAACAGTTGCGGAGAAAATGACAGATAAAGTTCGAACTAGCATACTTGAGCATGCTTACTTTAAAGAAGTGATAGTTATTGAGGGTGGGTGTGTAATAGGTTCACATACTGGTCCGAACACCATTGCGATAAGCTACTTGAATTTGTGAGGGAACTGGAAAGGAGTATTGATCAACATGAAGACAGACATCTCAATCTCGCAGGCCGATCCACATTCCAATGTTGGAGCCAAACTCAATTTAATGGCAGTTGGAGATATGGCACACTCTATTGTGGGGTCAA
This sequence comes from Paenibacillus sp. Negev47, assembly GCF_058313655.1. Taxonomy (NCBI): domain Bacteria; kingdom Bacillati; phylum Bacillota; class Bacilli; order Caryophanales; family Paenibacillaceae; genus Paenibacillus; species Paenibacillus sp. Negev47. Next base: position 3,227,418 of record NZ_CM177754.1, on the reverse strand, counting down.
GTAAGCAAAGCATTGCTGATGCGACATTTAGAATGCTATGGAGGTCTAAGAACAATCGATTTAGTCATGAATTTGCCTATGAAGCAAAAATGGGTGACCAATCGCTTGGAATGATAACGTGTTTACCCATTACCGTTCTGGAAAAATTGGCCTCCTCTACGGCGAAACAACTGTTTTCATACCGAAAACTAGGACTGATCACTTACAATCTGCTGCATCCAAAAGCCTTATTCACAACACTCACACTGAAGGAAGGATTCGAAGGAGAGTATCATATCGCAACTCTTGCAGCTATGCCTGAAAGCAGAGGCATGGGGATAGGCTCCCAACTCATTCAGCATGCAGAAGAGCAGGCGATTAAACAGGGGTATCCCCTAAGTTCCCTTACAGTCAAAAAAGAGAATCATCTTGCTGCCAAACTATACGCCAAACTGGGCTATGAAATTACCTCTGAAATAGTGAAACCTACTGTATCATTGTATCGAATGGTCAAAAAGCTAAACTGAAAGTCCTAATTCGGTGAGCAAAGTGCGAGCTACAGCGGTGTAAAAACCCTCAGCTTGCGCTTTTTTATGCTTTTTGACCGTTTAACGCATTTTCGGTCATGGTTTGTATAAATGTCGCATGTACGAAGAAGGAGGCTCCCCGGTTATTTTTTTGAACACTTTACTGAAATAAAAAGGGTTTTGATACCCGAGTTGTGCACTGATCTGTGAGATATTCAACGTGCTGTTCCGCATCCATTCCATAGCTTTATTTATACGAAGTCGTGTATGGACGTCCACAATCGTCTGCCCGGTATGTGCTTTGAAAGCAGCGGATAAATAACTGTAATTGAGGTTCATATACTGCGCAAGTCGACTTGAATCAAAGTTTTCTTCGGTGTGGTGCATCAAATACGTAACCACACGTCCGGCAATCGTATCCGTTTTGCCTGAACGGTAACCTTCATCCATCGCCTGTCGCAGTTCAAGAAACAGCTGACAAGCACGAAGACTAACATGTGTCATGCTGTGCGATCCTGGTGTGCGATAATCTGCAACCAAAGCCTCCAGTCTTGCAGCCAAACGCGAATGGAAATGGGATGTTCCGTGCTTTGGCAACCGAATCCAATAATTATAGTGTTCCTGACCGTAATACTCCAGTTCAGGAATAGGCGAATGTTCTCTGTACTGCTCCACCGAATCGTCAGGCATGTTGAAATGAATCCAGTACCAGCAGGTCCCCGGATCTGTCAGTGGCATCCCCCAGTGATGCAATCCACGTTTGAGAAATAGATGATGATTTTTCTGGATCACATATGTTGTTCCTTCTTCGATGACTTGCATCGAGCCGTGGGAAACATACAAAAAAACGTCATATTCCAGTACACGATCCGGGTGTGTATACAATTTGTCAGTCTGGCTCCATCCCACATCTCTGACAAGAGGAAAACGGTCTGCCTGCATATACAGATTGTGCTCCAAGATAGTTCCCCCTTTTAAACAAATAAATTATATGTAATCTGAATTTTTCTTCATTCTCCCTTTTAAAATAACATTGTAAACTAGCAGTGTCGAATAAAAAAAAGGAGGGTTATCATGAATCGAGCGCATTTCTCTGAACTACCAATTGGAAGTATCCAATTGGAAGCAGGACCACTTCACCGCCGCTTTGATTTGAACAGAACCTATGTAATGAGTCTCACCAATGAAAATTTGCTACGCAATTTTAATTTGGAAGCAGGCCTGTGGAGTTACAGTGGCAATGGAGGCACAACCAGTGTAACAATGACCTCAATGGATGGTCCCGAGCACTGGCATTGGGGATGGGAGTCTCCGACTTGTGAATTGCGAGGACACATGATGGGACATTGGTTATCCGCAGCAGCCCGTATCTATGCCCAGACTAAGGATATGGTTATCAAATCGAAAGCCGATGCGATCGTTGAAGGACTAAGTCGGTGTCAAACTGCAATTGGCACCGGCTGGCTTGCCGCTTTCCCAGAAACGTATATGTATCGGGCGGCCAAAGGCAAATGGGTATGGGCACCGCATTATACAGTGCACAAGCTGCTGATGGGCCTATTAGAAATGTACTCGTTTACGGGGAACGAGCAAGCGCTGGAAATTATCAACGGCATGGCTGAGTGGTTTGATCAATGGAGCAGTGAATTGGATCGCGAGCAAATGGATGCTCTGCTGGATATAGAGACTGGTGGCATGTTAGAGGTATGGGCGGATTTATACGGTATTACCGGAGACCCTAAACATCGTCAACTGATCGAGCGGTATGAACGAAAGAGATTTTTTGATGCATTGCTGGAGGGCCAGGATGTGCTCACAAACAAGCATGCAAATACCCAAATTCCGGAGATTCTCGGTGCAGCCAGAGCGTGGGAAGTTACAGGAGAAGCACGTTACCGTAAGGTTGTCGAGGCTTTCTGGGCATGCGCCGTTACAGATCGGGGCTATGTCGCCACAGGAGCGGGGGACGATGCCGAGCTGTGGATGCCCCGAGGTCATCTGACCCGTATGGGCGTTGGGCAGGAACATTGTGTAAATTACAACATGATGCGATTAAGTCATACGCTACTTCGGTGGACAGGAGATATCGCGTACGCTGATTATTGGGAACGAAGATTTACCAATGGCGTTCTGGCCCACCAGCATGACAGCACCGGCATGATTTCATACTTTCTAGGCATCGGAGCAGGAAGTTCCAAAAATTGGGGGACGCCTACACAACATTTCTGGTGCTGCCATGGGACATTAATTCAAGCAAATGCATCCTACACCGAAGAAATATTTATGAAAGATGAGCAAGGCATCGCCGTGCTACAATGGTTACCTGCATCCATGACGGCCACTCTTGGTGACAGCACTGTTCGTATGACGATCCGTCAGGATGGACAACAAGGTGTATACCCACTTCATGGCTGGAATGTGGAAGGAATGAGGGCCATTACAGAAGTGCATGTTCCCCCGATTCCCGAACATCGGCCGGAAAGTTTAATCTATGAAATTCAGATTACGTCTTCTCAAGATACGGCATTTCGTCTTGTATTACGCCTTCCATGGTGGGTGAAGGGGCGAGCAGAAATTGCAATAAACGGCGCTGATTTTGAAGGTGAGTGGACAGCGGCATCTTATGCAGAACTGGAACGAACATGGATGGATGGAGACATCATTCGGGTCACCCTTCCAAAATCGCTGACGATGGAGGAACTTCCAGGAGAATCAGGAACGTACGCTTTTCTGGATGGCCCCATCGTATTGGCAGGACTGGTGGGCGAAGATTGCGTTCTCCGGGGAAGAACAGCGCAACCGGAAACCTTCTTGAAACCGGATCGAGAGCGCAATCACAGTTGGTGGAACACGGGCTATTACCGGACGTGGGGAGATAATCCGCGAATCCGTTTTATTCCTTTATACGAGATCAAGGATCAGCAATACACCATCTATTTTCCGTTGAAGTCAATATCAGAAAGCTCAGCAAAAACGTAGCAACAAATACATTCTAAAGACAAGCCTCCTATCATTAAAAGTGAAACAGAGTCGTATTCTTGCCTTCACCTTAACTTGGTCACCGCTAAGCCCTATGGGGAGTGTCCAAAGAGCGTAAACGTGACTGGACGGATCAATCCATAATCTTTTAAAAGGAATCAGGCGAATATTTGTTGTGGATATCGTGCTGGCTTTTTATAAACATCTAGCGAAATATGCTTGTTATTGAACTTCTCGTCCGTACGCTTCGAATTGGGTCAGTGCCGGGAACAATGCAGGATCATCCGATTGAATCAATTCGGTAAGTCTTACCCATTCCACTACACGTTTAGACTCCAGCAAAATAGTCTGCGCTTTGCCGGATTTGACAAGAGATGCTGTATGAGAACTCCCATCGGAAAAATACAGAGTCACCTGCTTCCAATAGTTATCATGTGGATAGTCGGCTCTCAGGAACAACACAATCTGGTCAATCTCTACAAGCCGTCCAAAATGAAGTGTAAACGCTGCATCTGCTCGTTGGTTGATCCCCCATGATTCAAACGGCCATTCTCCGTGAGAATATGTTACTGTATTACCGTTGATAGCGTTTCGGGCAGCGAACACCGCCTCACCGCGAGTCTCTACATTTGCTGAAGCATGGGGGTACAACGTGGAGTTCGTATGATGATCATGTGAATTAGCCGCCAGATTCTTGTAAGCACTGACTTCTTCATTAGAGGCAACTCGAACACTCAACAGATGTAACTTACCCGTGAATGACTTGGGAGAGTAGGAGGTTTTCTTCTCATTAAAAGGAATGCTCAAGCGATACTCATTCCCGGACAGATATACAAAATCAGAATTTAAGACATCATCAAGCTGAACATATAAATAAACGTTAGCCCTGGAACTTCGGAGTAGGATGGAATCTCCTGGTTGGTACGGATGATCGTATACGAGATGAGTCTGACTTGTATCCGTATGTTCTGCAATTATGCTTCCATCTTCACTCTGAATTTTTAGTGTTAACTGAACCATAGGTAACCTCCATTTGAAAGATATAGTCTGGTCAAAGATAAATTAAACGTAGACCACTCTCAGTGTAACATGATGCCAACGCAATTAATCCAGCTTCATCTGACAAAAATACCGTTTAGTTTCACAGTGATAAATCTCTACACTTCGCGAAGTGCAGCCTTTGCACTGATTTTTTTAGTGTTCACCCTATATTTTAATGGGGTTACATCGTAGGTCTTCTTAAAACAGGAAATGAAGTGGGAAACATTTTGAAAACCGATTCTAATGCTAATCGTTTCCACAGATAGTGACGTGCTCTCCAGCAAATGCGCAGCAACTTTAATTCGTTTAGCGGTCAAGTATTCACTCAGATTGCTGCCGGTTTCTTTTTTAAATAATCGCGATACATAAGATCTTGTCAGATGCAGTTCGTGAGCCAGCTTGTTCAAAATATCCGATTCCATATAATGAGTTTCCACCCAGTTCATTATGGTTTCCGAGTATTCCTCTTTGCGCCGTGTCAATGATGGGGCCTCTAATGAAGGCATAATAAGATTCTCCATCGCACTAAGCAAGCTAAGCATGAAAACGGTAATTTCCTCTTGTGAAGCTCCGCGATCGGTATGCGCGATTCGCTCGTACGCCCCAAACACCTGAATAAATAGCTCCCAATGGTCACTAAAATCAAACGCCCGCTCGCGATTATTAGCATTACATAAAAGGTCAAACCATTCCCGGCGAAGTGGAAATGCGCTTAAATACTGATCAATGACGGTGTGATTCAAATGAATCACCGTTCTTTCGTATACACAGTCGTCCGTCATTTTGGCGTATACTTTATGAATTTCAAAGGGTTGAAACACAAATATCATACCTTTTTTGATCTTATACGTCTGGTTATTCATCACAACGATGCCTGCACCACTGTACACAACCAGCAATTCACAACACTGGTGCCAATGATAGAATTCAATGCTAGGGTTCCTTGTCACATGAGAGCCTGAATATATAATAGGTTGTCCTTTGAAAGGAACTGCTTCAAAACCGAGTGCCATAACACCACTCCATATTCCATGTTTTATAAAATTGTATCACCCCTTATCCAAATATAACAAGTGAAACAAAACATGATTTTTGTTATACAGAGCTAAACTTTTTACATTTTCCACATGATATACTGAAAACGCTTCAATAGTAGGAAAACAGGGTGTGGGATAAACATTATTTTATATGGAAAGCGGGATATAAACGATGCTGACAGCAGAAAAATCCAATGTATGGTTACAGGACGTTATTAGCAAAATTACGGATAAAATGGACTGGGTTAGCGAAAAGTCAAAACATAAAATCCCTTATACAACTATTAATGGCTCACATGATGATAGATCCACGTCCAATCCGAGTAGCACGAGCGCAGATGGCATCAATTGGTGGACCAATGGATTCTGGGGCGGCATGATGTGGCAGATGTACCATGTCACGGGTCAGGAAAAGTATAAGGAGTACGCCAATATTTCTGAAGATAAACTGGATGCAGGGCTTCAGCAGTATTCTGGTCTGCATCATGATGTTGGGTTTATGTGGTTGCCTACCAGCGTAGCAAACTTCAAGATCACTCAAAATCGAAAATCCCGAAAAAGAGCGCTACATGCTGCTAACTTACTCGCAGGTCGTTACAATCCAGTGGGAGAGTTCATTCGGGCCTGGAATGATTTGGAGGAACAAGACACCCGAGGATGGGCGATTATCGACTGCATGTTTAACATTCCGCTCTTATACTGGGCTACCGAAGAAACGGGCGATCCTCGGTTTAAACAAATTGCAATCAAACATGCGGATACCGTAATGAATACCTTTGTACGTCCTGATGGCTCTGTACATCATATTGTAGAATTTGATCCTTTCCAAGGCGGCGTTGTCAAAACGCACGGCGGGCAGGGTTACGAAGAAAATTCATCCTGGACCAGAGGCCAGACCTGGGGATTGTACGGCTTCATGATGAGTTACATTCATACAGGCAATGAGAACTATCTGAACACTGCCAAGCAAATCGCACACTATTTTATCGCAAACATTCCGGAGACGGGTATCATTCCTGTTGATTTCAGACAACCGAAGGAACCAGCCTATGAAGATTCAACTGCAGCTGCCATTGCTGCTTGCGGACTCATTGAGATTTCAAAAGCAGTTGGCGAGCATGAAAAGGATCTTTATCTTAATGCAGCATTGAAGCTGTTGAAGACGCTGGATGAACATCGGACAGACTGGAGCAGAGACTGTGACTGCATCCTGAAAAATGGCTCAGCAGCCTATCATGCAAAAGAACATCACCAGTCCATCATATATGGGGACTACTATTTTATGGAAGCCATTTTCAAATTGAAAGGAAACGACTTATATTTGTGGTGATCTGTCAACTTCATAACATGATAAAAGGGAGCTTATTAATCTGGCTTCCTTTTATCATGTTATCTAATTAGGGAAAATAAATAATAATTTATAGATCTATTATGGCTTCGAAGAAAGGAATGCTTTACTTCTGCAAGAGGTCTCTAAACCCATCATTACAAGTGAAACAGAACGGTACTTTTGTTAAATTTGACGAAACTTTTCACATATCTCTCATGATAAAATGAAAACGCTTTAATGTGTGGGTGGTGCTGTCATTGACCGATAAGGAAACAGTAAAGAAACAATTTCTCTGGTGCTTGTACGCTGAGGAGAGGGGATGGTCCAAAACTGAAGTCACGGGATCACTGATAACATCACATCTGGTATGAATCAAGTGCTCTAACGGAACGGGACACAGACTTTTTTGTCTGAAAAGGAGGAAGAAATTGTGAGATTCGAATATACAAAATCCAAAAAGTTCTTTTCGCTAACCCTTGCCTTTACCTTAACTTGGTCGTTGCTAAGCCCTATGGGGAGTGTCCAAGGAAATATCGCTTCCCCGGTCGAAAATAATGCACTAAAAGTCCAGTCTAACGCCCTTGATATTATTCATTTTGGGAATAACATCTCTGAGGAAGCGCACAATTTTGAGCAAAAATTAAGTGTATCAGGTGTGGATGATGTGGCCGAGGCTGAATATAAAGGAACAGACGGTAGGTTAACTGGAGGTGGATTGGGACATGGGCTGACATATCGTTACATTGAACCTTCTCCAGATCCGAATCTATCGTTGGACGGGAAGCTCGAATTCACATTAAAAGCGGATCCAGCCAAACAAAACTATTTATCTATCCGTCTTAGCGGCTCGCAGCAAGGCCGTGGCAATTTAATGTTATATGGTCCCGATGGAGACAACTCCATTTTAAATCCGCATTTTGGGCGAGAGTTCTCCGAACTGGATAATGGCTATCAAGCCGGAGCACCATTTCTGGGGAGATATTACTATGATACGTATATTATTCCGAAAGACATGGTGCATGCAGATGGAACCGTCAGGCTGAGCATTATGAGCACAGGTACATTTTCAGCATATGGAAATAACTCGTATGGTCATCAGAAAGAGAACAGTAAATATATATATTCTGCCGCCACCCATGCGAATCCGTTCTATACACCTGATGATGACTTTACAGGTGAGATGCCTGTAGGGGCTCCAGCCCAATCTGATGTAGACAAGGACGCCTATAGTCATTTGCAGAGTCAGAGTAAGGAGCTGCTTGAACTCATTATGTCCTGGCAGATCTATGGTCAGGAGTATGAAGCGTTCAAAACAAAAAATAATGATTTTCTTGAAGGCGCTGTAGTCACGTATACACCGCTTGCTGAACTCTCGAAATTTAATGGAACGTCCAGAGAGGCGTGGGCCAAGAAATATACTGGTCCGGCAATCAATTTCCAAAATTGGTCTCCGATGATGGCATCCGAAATATTCGCCAACGCATACATGAATCCGTGGTCAGGAGAATTTTTTCAAAGTGAGGAAATGCTGGATCGGATCTTCAAGTTGTACGATTTCATGGCACGTGCACAAGACAGTCAAGGAGCATGGTGTGTACCCACGACAGGACAGAATGCCTATCAGTGGATAGGTACAGCACTTGATGGCAGTGGAAAACGCGGAACTGGAGAGTCCTGGCCGCTTCTGTCCCTTGGAACTGACGCCATGGTGCAAACGCTGTTGCAGTTGCATCATTATATTATGAATAGCGATGATGAGATCATCAAACAACGATATGCCGCATTCCTGGATGAAAAAGAGGATTACGATCTGGACGGCGCAGCAGATACGCCTCGGCGGACAGCTTATATTGAAATGTTTGCCAAGCTTCGTGACTATCAGTATAGCCCGGCAAAAGGTGACTTTTATAATCCAAGTACCCGCGCCGGAACGGCGAATCAGGATTTTGGGTTCGCCTATGATGCCAACCGGCTTGTACAATTAATGTTCGACAGCATGTCACTTAGCCATATCAGTCAGCCTTCAGATGTGCAGGAGCAATATCACGCGAAGGATTCAGGCCGCTACCTGCATCAATTGAAATATAAACTCGGTGAAATGGTCGATGGCGAGAAATGGTTCTCCGATCAGGGGGGAGGTCTGGAAGGGGGTGCAAGCCACGGAGGCTGGGCTGGAGAGTATGGATTGCTTCTGCTTCAAGTAATCAATGCCTATGCCGAGAGTGCTGCAGGTTCACCGGAAGTGGAGAACCTCTTAGGAGAACAATCGCTTAAAGCCTACGAATCGGCAAAATATTTCCTTCGTCCTTCCGTCACCGCGGATGGGGTGAACGTATTGATCAGTGAAATGTATGGCGGATCCCGCAATGCGGCCAACGGTCAAAAAATCGCCTATCCAATCGGAGGCTATACAGCTCTGAAGCGTGGAAGCACAGGAGCACTTCGTATCCTGCTCAAATACATGGAGGATAACCACGCCTATGCCGAAACGGTAAAACAGCAAATTGTACGAGATCGAACACCCCATGTATATACACGAGTAATCGAGTTACAAGAGATTCTGAACTACTATAAGCAAGCTGAACAACTCAAGCAGGAGATGCAGCAGAAGGGCGAATCATTGCTTCTTCCAATGGAGGAAGGACACCCTGATTTTGCATGGGCAGATCCGGATGCTCAAGCTGTGGTGTTTAAGAATAAAGGAGATCAGGTGTATGTTACCTTCAACTATCGAAGAGCAAATTGGCAATATAATAATTTTACGCGTATTCATTTTACGACAGACCGAATAGACCGACTAGCCAATGTTGTGGCAAGCAGTAAAGGTGGAATCTATACCTATGAGGACGGGGAGACCCATCCGGAAGGTAAAACGTATACGCATACTCGTGCTGACGGATTCAGCGAAGTTCGTTATGGCAAATATGCCGTAGGAATGAATCAGTCCAAAGATGATGCCAGCAAAGGGCAAACAGGTAAAGTATACTTTTTAGATACACGTGGTATCAAGAAGGCGAAAGATCTGATCAGCGGAAAAGTATACCATGCTTCCGGGAAACAGGATATTGTGGTCCAGGTTCAACCTAGACAGACTGTCGTACTTGAGATTATGCGAGAGGAACCTGTATACGATGTAACCGTTACGTCTGTCGCTGACAACAAGGTGCTTAAGGTGGAATCCATACCAGCTTCTCCGGGACAGGTGGTAACCCTTAATGCTCCTGCGCTCAATGGTTATAAGCTAATCGATCAGCCCAGTGTTGCTCTGACGGTCTCCCGTGAGCCTGGTCTTAATCAAGTAACATTTCATTATGACAAAAACAATCCGCCAACCTTCCGCGCCAATGGACTGAAGGGCGAGGAGCCGGATTACCAGATCCAACATTTAGGCCAAGCCAAGGGACAGGTTGATCTGGATGATTCGGGTGTTCCGGTAGCAATCATCTCTGCAGGAAGCAATCATTTTTCACCGACTTTTGCTTATCAGGAAGTTACGGGAGATGTCCAGATTGAAGGAAGGCTGGAAACGTTTGAAACGACCAAAACAGATAAGGAATACTTTTCACTGTTACTGACAGACTCTCTGGACCTGACCAAAGCCAACTATGTCCAGCTTCGGCACTTCCCGAATAATAACAATATTCTGTTGGTTAGTCACACGGCAAATCAGGGAGAAAGCATTACCGGGTACTGGGCTGGAGACATGAACAACAAGAAGGTCCCCATCGATTACAAACTTATCAAAACAGGCCGTACCATCCGTTATGAATTTTCACTGGACGGTGGTAAGACATACCAAAAAACATCAAAGCCTTCCATTACATTCGAAATGGGTGACAAGCTTTATGCTGGTGTTGCAATGACTACGGTGAACGAGGTGTCTAATACAGCCAATGTAGCCAATCTCAAGATTACAAGTGATGATAAAGTGCTGGCACCTTATGAAAAAGGCAAAGAGATTCGTGCAGACTTGGGAGCATATGATCCGGAAGGTGATAATGTGACCTATCAAATTCATGGACTGCCGGAAGGAGCGCAGTGGGATGAAACAAAAGGACAACTGAGTTGGGTGCCCACCACACCAGGTTCATACATGATTAAGGTGCAAGCCAGTGACCCGTATCATGCGAGTCCATCGGTGAAAACGAAAGAATGGATCGTTGGAACTTCCGCTTCGGAGACAACTCAAGTGAAAGAAAGCCTTGATCGCATTCCGCTGATCCGAGATATACACATACGCGAAGGTGAGACGGCTTCATTCCTGCCCAAAGCGGAAGGGGCCTCGGTCCAAGTGACTGGAGATTACCCTCCAGCAGCAGAATGGCAGAATGGAACCTGGTCATGGCATACGCAGGATGGGGATGCCGGTGAGTACCACGCAGTCATTACCTATCAGTTTGCTGAAACCCTCGTGACACGTCTGGTCAACATTACGGTGGAGGAAGTCCAGCAAGGTATTGATTATGGCCAAGACTGGAAGGTGCAACTGAGCAATCTGAAACCGCAGCAGGCAGTCAGAGGTCGTGAATTTATTTTTGATGTAGAGACCCTTGTGCCTGTAGACGGCTTCGGTCTGAATGTAACTGTAAAAAAATCGCCGCAAGGAGCAACTTTTGAAAATCGCACTCTTCGCTGGAGACCTGGAGATAAGGATGTCGGTTCTAAACAAATCATTGTTTTCGAAGCAACACAGCCTAATGGCCACAAGACTACGGGGAAGCTAATCGTAAACGTGACTGGACACATCAAGCCATAATTTTTTAAAAGGGATTCAGGGGATTTATCGATTCAAAAATGGAGACCTCTTGTTGCTGCAGGCTGCCCTAGATCAGTTCGACAATGTGGGCGTATTGTATACCTGAATTCAGAAAAATATATGTGGTACCTGTAAAAACCAAGTACTTGTCACATTGTGAGACAGGTACTTGGTTTTTTTGTACATCGATAATAAAACTAAGGATAACAATTTAAGTCAGTACAGATAAGAATGTCTGTACGATCTTTTACAGATCAAGCTTTAACTGAAGAACAGATTAGGCAGTTAGTAACGGCTGCTTAAGCAACTTCCTCCGCAAGTTTTCAACAAGCTTATACAATTATTGGTGTAACTGACTATGACTAAAATTAAAAATAGCTGATCTGGCAGGCGGTCAGAAATTTATCGCGGAAGGTGGGTATTTCTTTGTTTTTTGTGCTGATGTAAATCGTCATAAACAAATTTCAAAAGATCTGAATATTGATATTTCGGGTACCATAGAAAGTATAGATGCAATACTACTAGGTGCAATTGATGCTACGTTAGCAGCTCAAAACCTGGTGCTTGCTGCTGAATCTATGGACTTAGGCGTATGTTATATTGGTGGGGTTAGAGACGGTATTATTGGGATATCTGATTTGTTAGATATTCCGGAGTATGTGGCCCCAGTATTCGGTGTTGTTGTTGGATATCCAAATGAGCGCAACGACTTAAAGCCTAGGCTTCCTTTGGAGGCCATTTATCATGAAAACAAATATAACAATTATACTAAAGAAATTATTAAACAATATGACGAAACAACTAAATTATATTATTCGACTCGCGTGGGGACTCAACAGATCAAAGCATGGTCTGAGTCAGCAGTAGGTAGTTTTGTTCGTCACCCAAGAACCTTTATGAAAAATTTCCTAACTGGTAAAGGCTGGGCCAAACGTTAATGAAAATGTTGTAACTTTGTCACTGTTAGTAAGCCACAACTGTCGGGGATAAAAACATGGAGTCGCTATTTTAGCGGCTTTATTTTATTGGTATAAGTTCGTGTTTTTTATATTTGATTTATAAATTGTTTAGGCGTACATCCAGAAAATTTTTTAAAAACTTTCGCAAAATAACTTTGATCATAAAAGTTCAAGAGAGCAGAAATCTCTGATAAAGAATAACTAGAATAAGCCAATAAATTTTTTGCTTCCTCTATTTTGGTCTTTTGAATAAATTGAAGGATTGAAATTCCTACTTCTTTTTTAAAAAGATTGGATAAATAATTTGGATTCAGTGAAGTTAATTCGGCTAGTTGAGAAATCGTAATGTTCTCATTCAGATGGTTGAAAATAAAGTTTTGACAAACATTTATTGGCTTTGAGTATTTGTGTTTTTTACTATTTTCAACTCGTTCAGCAAAATCGATTAAGGCATCCTCAATTAATTCATCTACTGCTCTACTTTCCGTTAATTCCTCCATTTTTAGAATATACAAATCACTAAGATTATAGGCAATTTCTTGATACAATCCTCCCTCTACTGCTGCTCTAGTGGTTAGTGTGATAAGGGAAATGGCTATGTTCTTTTGACTTCTCAAAAAACTGGTCTTTGATAAAACGCTTTTTTTTCCTTGTTTATGAATAGCATGAAAAGTTTCTAATACCTTATCTTTTCTCCCTAACCGAATAAAATCTAAAAGTTTCTTTTCTTTATCTATTCCTGTGTGTATTAAATTATTAAGACGTCCATCAATAATGCGAGGGTACGGATTTTCGATCTCCAGCATTTCTTTATCGAAGCCTTCATTATTAAGTAAGATGTCGGCCAACTCTAGCTTTTGTTGATAGAGCAGAAAATAAATAACCATACTTAGATTAATAAAATTAAAATTGCTTATTACTTCAAGATTATTGTAATAATGAATCATTTCCTCTTTATTTCCTCTTGTAAACAGTTCTCTTAAGGTGACATTAATTGTCTCTTCGGTCATCTTAAAATTAATGGCTGGACCTACCACTATAGTTCCTTTCCAATGATCATTAGAATGGACACTGATTGCGAAAAACTTCTCAAGATAGACGGTTTCCCGAATGATCGGAAATGGTTGAACTCCCATTCCAGAAAATATGTCTGTAATAATGGCAGGGGTGGAAGTATACATAGGGTTATGCCGAGAATCCGAAGCTACTTCATAAACCAATTCATCTTTGTTGTTAAAAAAATAAATAGGTATTCCATATATATTATGTGCCAAGTTACATATAAATTCGATATCTTCTTGCTCGAAGTTATGCACGTTAAAACCTCCTTTTTTTATAAAAGAGAAGAAATTAAATGTGAATATTACTTTTTATCTGAGAAATTTACCATAACAAACTGATAAGAGAGATTATACTTTTTTATGAAATCGATTTCAACAATTGAATTTAGGAGGAATAGGGGATCAACAAAACATAAATTATTATTCGTTTTTTTAATTATTAAAGCGTTATCAAATCATCCATTCTATTACATGCAAGCAACTGGTTATGGCCAATATATATTAAGAGGTGGGTTTCTATGCGTCCATTTGGATTCAGGGATAAGCTAGGATATTTGTTTGGTGATTTTGGAAATGACTTTTTCTTTGCCTTAGTGTCTTCATTTTTGATGGTTTATTACACTGATGTATTTCATATTAACCCTGCTGCAGTAGGGGGATTATTTTTGTTTGCTCGATTGTGGGACGCTATTGCAGATGTCACCTGGGGGCGCTTCATTGATACTCGAAAAGCTAGTCAGCACGGAAAATTTAAACCTTGGATATATAGAATGTCTATCCCGCTTGTCATTTCAGGGGTTTTAATGTTTGTTCACATACCAGGAATGTCCAACGGATTTTATCTTGCATACGCCTACGTAACCTATATCCTGTGGGGCACGTTGTATAGCACAGTTAATATTCCATACGGTTCAATGGCTTCCGTGATTACAGAAGACCCTGTAGAACGAACAACCCTATCTACATGGCGATCGCTTGGAGCGACACTAGCTCAATTGATCGTTGGTGTTTTTGGTCCGCTAGTTATGTTTGTGAATAATGAGGCTAACGCCAATCGCTTCTTAATGGGAGCAGTCATTCTCGGGATTTTGTCGATTGCAAGTTATATGGCTTGTTATAAATTAACCATTGAACGGGTCGTCCTGGATGAAGAACACAAACCGAAAGGGAATTTGGGAAAAACCTTGAAAGGCATTGCTAAAAATAAACCATTAATTGTTTTTTTCATTGCATCACTTATTTTCTTAGTCAATTTAATGTTAGTGAGCACAGTGAATACTTATTTGTTTAAGGATTATTTTGGTAATGCGCAGCTGCTTAGTGTTCTTAACTTTGTTCAGTCAGCAACGGTATTAATAGGCATGCCGCTTGTCAAACCTTTGGTAGCTAAATTCGGAAAGAAAGAAGTAGCTTCTGCAGGATTTTTATTGGCGACAATGACTTACTTTGTTCTATATCTGCTGCCCAATCTGTCAGCAATTCAATATATTAGTATCGTAGCCTTGGGGATGTTCGGATATGGTCTCTTCAACTTAATAAGCTGGGCATTTATTACGGACTTAGTTGATTATCATGAACATATAACGGGTTTGAGAGAAGATGCGACCATTTATTCTATTTATTCTTTTTCGCGTAAAGTAGGGCAGGCGGTAGCTGGCGGCGTCGGAGGCGTAGCGGTAGCAGCGGTTGGCTACAATCCTGAACTTCAGGCACAAACCGCAAAGACGCTGGATGGGATTCGTTCATTAGCGACATTAGCACCCGCAATCGGACTTTTATTAGTTTTTATATGTATTGCCTTTTTGTATCCGTTAAACAAGAAACGCACAATTCAACTTGCAAGCGCTGTAGATGAAAACAGAAAGCGTTAACATTGTTATGAAATCGCTTTTAATGTAAGAATTTCATTTCATACATTCTATCAAAAAGGAGACTATCAAATGCTTTATCCTACACTTACCGAAACACGTAACATTATAGATCTCAGTGGAATATGGAACTTTAAGTTGGATCCAGGCATCGGTTTTGAAAAGAATTGGCAAGAGGAACGATTGAAGGATGGTAGCTCAATGGCAGTTCCCGGTTCATATAATGATATGGCAGTGAGTGCAAAGATCCGTGACCATGTCGGTTGGGTGTGGTATGAGCGTCATATTACTATCCCCAATATGATTACTGAGGAACGAGTGGTTTTGCGGTTTGGTTCAGCCACTCATTTTGCAAAAGTCTATGTGAATGGAGAATTCGTTGTAGAACACAAAGGAGGTTTCTTACCCTTCGAAGCGGAGATTAATCGTTATTTAAAAAAAGGGGAAAACCGATTAACCGTTGCGGTGAATAATATTGTGGACAAGACCACATTACCCGTTGGTTCTGTAACAGAGAAGCATGTTCCTGGTGTTGGGAAAGTTGTTAGAAACCATCCTAATTTTGACTTCTTTAACTATGCTGGTTTGCACCGCCCCGTGAAAATATATACAACACCGACCACGTATGTTAAGGATGTCACGATTGTAACTGAACTGGATGGTACAGTGCACTACGCTGTTGATGTACATGGATCAGCCGTTGTCAAAGCAAAGGTAGTAGATGAATCGGGCTTACTTGTTGCAGAGTCTGAAGGAAAATCCAGTACATTTACGATTCCAAACGTTACCCTTTGGGAGCCTCTGAATGCCTACTTGTACAATCTTCGGATTGAACTGGGAGATGAAAATGGAACGATTGATGTTTATGAACAGCCATTTGGTGTGAGAACCGTTGAGGTGAGGGAGAGTAAATTCCTGATCAACAATAAACCGTTCTATTTCAAAGGCTATGGTAAACACGAAGATACCCCTTTTCGTGGAAGAGGGTTTGATGAAGCCGCCAATATCTTGGATTTTAACTTGATGAAATGGTCGGGAGCGAATTCGTTCCGTACCGCACACTATCCATATTCTGAAGAAATCATGAGGCTTGCAGATCGGGAAGGGTTTGTTGTCATTGATGAAGTACCAGCGGTGGGGATGCACCTTAACATGATGGTGCTACATCGTGGTGGAGAACTTAAAAACACGTGGGACGAGCTTCATACATTCGAACATCATCAAGAGGTTATCAGGGAGCTTATTCAACGAGACAAAAACCACCCTTCAGTTGTGATGTGGAATATAGCAAATGAGCCTGCTTCAGAGGAAAGGGGAGCATATGAATATTTTGAACCGCTAGTTCAATTAACCAGAGACCTTGACCCGCAAAAGCGTCCTGTTACAATCGTCACTCAAATTGAATCCTCACCTGAAAAGGATCAAGTTGCGGAGTTAATAGATGTCCTTGCTTTTAATCGTTATTACGGCTGGTATGTCGATGGGGGTGACTTAGAATCAGCAAAAGAACAACTTCGCACGGAATTCCAGGGATGGCTAAAAAGATGTCCAGACAAACCATTCATGATGACGGAATATGGAGCGGACACGGTTGCTGGATTACACGATGTCGAACCCATTATGTTCACAGAGGAATACCAGGTAGCTTTTTATAAAGCGAACCATGAAGTATTTGATGAATTTCAACAGTTTGTTGGTGAACAAGTATGGAACTTTGCTGATTTTGCAACGAGCCAAGGAATCATTCGTGTACAAGGAAATAAAAAGGGTATTTTCACTCGTGATCGTAAACCTAAAGCCATCGCACATGAACTTAAAAGACGGTGGACAACTATACCTGATTTTTATTACAAGAACTAAGGGATGAAGAAGTAGGAGATCATTATGTATCTAGTTATTGACATAGGGGGCACCTTTATAAAATATGCCTTAATGGATTCGGTAGCTGAAATTATTTCAAAAGGAAAATCCATTGCTCCGAGGACGAATCTGGAAGACTTCGACAAAGTGCTGTTTACGATTATCGAGGAACATGACTTAATCTCTATAAAAGGAATCGCTGTTAGCTGCCCTGGAACTATTGATGTAAGTACAGGTCTAATTTCAAATGGTGGATCATTTCCCTTTTTACATGAAGTCAATTTAAAAGAAAAGATCGAAAATAAATATGGTAAAGAAGTCTCGATTGAGAATGATGCAAAATGCGCGGCGTTGGCAGAGTTATGGCTTGGAAGCGTTAAGGGATATAAGGATTCTGTTGTTCTCGTTCTTGGAAGTGCAGTCGGAGGGGCAATCATTATAGATGGAAAGATTCACCGAGGACTCCATTTATCTGCAGGTGAAGTGAGCTATATAATGACCCGACTGGATACTAGTGCAAAGAAAGCAGACTATTTCGGCCTGGAGTGCTCCGCTGTCGAAATGGTGAGACGAATTGCCCATATTAAAAATCTGGACAATCCTACTGATGGGGAGGCCGTATTTGAATATATTCATAAACGGGATGAAGAAGCTGACGCCATTTTTAAAGAATACTGTTTACACCTAGCGACGCAAATATTGAATATAAGTTATATTTTGGACCCGGAAATTTTTGCAATCGGTGGAGGCATTAGCATTCAGAAAATTGTACTGGAAAGAATTCAATGGGCGATTGATGAAATTATTAGAGTCAATCCTCTTCATACATCGCGTCCTAAAGTTGTCTCAAGTAAATTTCATAATGATGCCAATCTGTATGGCGCTTTATATCATTTCTTTGTAAGTAAAGAGAAGAGTATGTCCGCTTTTTAATCTATGGTGTTACAACGCGATGAAAGGGGAATTATCCATGTTACCCAAGTTTGAAGTGCTTAGCGAGATGCATAAGGGATATTTGGTAGCTGTTGTCCGCGGCAATAATAAACATGAGGCAGTTGAAATTTCTAAACAAGCCTTTGCGGGCGGAATACGTTCGGTAGAAGTGACCTTCTCTACTCCTGGAGCAGAGGAAGCCATTGCAGATCTGGTCCGTCTGGGTTATCCAGACATGATTATCGGAGCTGGTACGGTTTTGGATGCGGAAACAGCAAGAGCTGCCGTTTTAAAGGGAGCTCGTTATATTGTCAGTCCTCATATGGATGGGGAAATCGCCAAGATGTGTAATCGTTATTCCGTACCCTACTTGCCGGGTTGCGGCTCCGTAACAGATATTTTAGGGGCTCTTTCTTTTGGCGTTGATGTTGTCAAACTTTTCCCTGGAAGTCTATTAGGTCCTTCTTTTATCAAAGACGTGAAAGGCCCAATTCCTCATGTTGAGATGATGCCATCGGGTGGCGTCAGCCTGGATAATCTAAAGCAATGGAAGGAGAATGGGGCTTTTGCGATTGGCATAGGGAGTGCGCTTGTTAAGGAAGTTGGGAATAATGACTTTACTTCCGTTCAGCGGGTAGCCCAAGCCTTTAAGGATAAGCTGAGCTCTCTGAAGGGGGAATTTTAATGACAAAGGTGGTCACTTTGGGGGAAGTTTTACTGCGTTTATCACCGCCAGACTACCAAAAGATTGAACAAACAAATACATTTGACGCCGTCTATGGAGGTGGCGAAGCGAATGTGGCCGTTTCCCTGGCCCAACTTGGATTAACGAGTTCTTTCGTGACCAAGCTGCCTGAGAATGTATTGGGCAAGAGTGCGAAACAGCAGTTAAATCGGTTTGGCGTTTTAACGGATCATGTGCTCTATGGTGAAGGCAGGTTGGGAATTTATTTTCTGGAACCAGGATACTCTGTAAGACCTTCCGCGGTTACTTATGACAGAAAAGACTCCGCGTTTGCTGCATCGAAAAAAGAAGAATACGACTTCAATCGCATATTTGCTGAAGCGGACTGGTTTCATATCAGCGGGATCACTCCGGCTCTTCATGAGGATTTGTTTGAGCTAACCCTACACGCACTAATAAAAGCTAAAGAAATGGGACTAACCACCAGCTGTGATTTGAACTATCGAAGCGCGCTTTGGTCATTTGACACGGCCCGTAAAAAAGTGACAGAAATGATCCATTACGTCGATGTATGCATTGGCATTGAGCCGCTTCATCTTCTGAATGAACAGGGAGAGGACTTAAAGGACAACCTGAGCGAGCAGCCAAACGTGAGCGAATACCAAGAGATTATGCAGGAAATTCACAAACAATTTGGCGTCAAATATGTGGCCATGACGAAACGGGAGCAATTGTCCGTGAATCATCATCGAGTACATGCCATGCTGTTCGATGGTGATAAGATTTATCAATCTAATCCGGTTGACGTTGATATTATTGATCGTGTAGGGACAGGAGATGCCTTTTCCGCTGGAATCATTTATTCATTAATCAATAATATTTTCCCGCAGCAAGCAATTGAGTTTGCAACAGGCTGTTTCGCACTAAAACATACGATTAAAGGTGATGCCAGCATCGTTTCGGTTGATGATGTCGAAAAATTCATAAACGGCTCATTATCTATAGGGCGCTAAAAAAAGAGGTGTGATCATGGAATCATTTATTCATAACAATTTCTTGCTGAAAAGTAAAACAGCCGCTGAGTTATACCATCGTTATGCTGAAAACATGCCAATATTTGATTACCATTGTCACTTATCGGCGAAGGAAATCGCTGAAAATAAAAAATTCAAGAGTATAACAGAGCTGTGGCTTTCAGGTGATCATTACAAATGGAGAGCACTAAGATCGAATGGAATTGATGAACATTACATTACGGGAGACGCTAGTGATCAGGAGAAGTTTGAAGCGTGGGCCCAAACTGTTCCTTATACCGTTGGTAATGCGCTGTATCACTGGACTCACATCGAGTTGAAAAATTATTTTGGTATAACAGAGCTGCTTCATGCAGGTAATTGGGAGAAAATCTATCATCTTTGTAATGATCAGCTGCAGCAGGCTGAATTTTCGGTTCAGGAATTGATTAAACGCTCCAATGTAAACGTAATTTGTACAACGGATGACCCCACAGATGACCTGCATGATCATGATCGAATCAAACAACTGCCCGATTTTCATGTGAAGGTATTACCAACCTTTCGTCCGGACAAAGGATTGGAGATCAGTAAGGACACATTTGGGGCATTTGTAAATAACCTTGAAGAAGCTGTACAAAAGCCATGTTTAACATTTGCTGACTACTTGACTGCATTGGAAGAGAGAATTCATTATTTCCATGAGAAAGGTGGGAGAATTGCCGATCATGGACTAACTGAAATTCCTTACGCTACGTATGCGGAGGATGAGCTTGATCCCATTTTTCAAGCTGGTCGTAAGGGCAGCAGCATCGGAAAAGAGGACGAAACCAAATTCAAAACGGCAGTGCTAATCTTCTTAGCCAAGTGTTATAAACAAAGAGGCTGGGCTATGCAGCTGCACTTTGGAGCTGCTCGAAATAATAACGAAAAAATGTTCAATCGATTAGGACCTGATGCCGGTTTTGACTCCATTAGTGATCAAGGGCAAGTGGCGGTTCCTTTGAATGCCCTTCTTAATGCACTAGATCTGGAAGACTCTCTACCAAAAACCATTATTTATAATCTGAATCCGGTTTACAATGATTTGATTGGAAGCACCATTCAGAATTTTCAAACCGAAGCGGGGATTGCGGGCAAGATCCAATTTGGCTCCGGCTGGTGGTTTAATGATACGAAACGCGGCATCCTTCGCCAATTGACCGCTTTAGCGGATCAAGCCTTGATTGCTCATTTCATAGGGATGCTGACGGATTCAAGAAGTTTCTTATCCTACAGCAGGCACGAATATTTCCGCAGAGTTCTATGTGATTTGATAGGGTCATGGGTCGAAGAAGGAGAAATCCCTAACGACCAGGAATTGCTGAAGGATCTAATCGAAAATATATGTTATTCCAATGCCAAAAACTATTTTACGATCGAAGTCTAAAGAAGGAAGAGGGATAAGCATGCAAATGAGTTTTCGCTGGTATGGAAAGTCAGATTCCATTCCGCTTGAATACATCAAGCAAATTCCAGGTATGAAAGGTATCGTGACCGCCATTTACGATATTCCAGTTGGTGAAGCGTGGCCACTGGATAAAATTATGGAACTGAAACATGCCGTTGAAGAAGCTGGTCTATCTATTTCTGTCATCGAAAGTGTTCCCGTGCATGAGGATATCAAAATTGGCCTTCCGACGCGAGATCATTACATTGAAAATTACAAAGAAACGCTTCGTAACTTAAGCAAGGCCGGCATAGGGCTGGTATGTTATAATTTTATGCCTATATTTGACTGGACTCGTTCATCTTTAGATTATGTCTTGCCTGATGGTTCAACAGCATTAATATATGAAGAAGATGTGATTGAAAAAATGAATCCTCTAACTGGGGAGCTGTCGCTGCCCGGCTGGGATACGAGTTATAAGAAAGAGGACCTTGACAGACTCTTTGCACATTACAAAAATGTGGATGAAGAAAGGCTCTGGGAAAACCTTGAGTATTTTCTGAAGGAAATCATTCCTATTGCTGAGGAAGTCCGGGTAAAGATGGCCATCCATCCGGATGATCCGCCTTGGAATATCTTTGGGCTGCCGCGAATTATTACAAATAAAGAAAATTTAGAGCGACTAATCTCTCTTGTTGACAGTCCTTATAATGGATTAACGATGTGCAGTGGTTCGCTCGGCGCTAACTCAAATAACAATTTTCCTGAAATGCTTCGTTACTTCGGGCGAAAGGGCCGTGTTCACTTTGTGCACGCACGCAATGTTAAGCTGACTGGACCAAGATCATTTCAGGAATCCGCTCATGTCTCTGAATACGGATCTATTGATATGTATGAAGTTATTCAGGCCCTGAAGGATTTTGATTATACCGGACCGATCCGCCCAGATCACGGCCGAATGATTTGGGGAGAGACAGGAAAACCAGGTTACGGACTTTATGATCGTGCGTTGGGCGCAACATATCTTACCGGATTATGGGAAGCTGTCAATAAAATGTAGGAGGGATCTAATTGGAAATTCCTTTCAAGGTCGATTTATCAAATAAAGTTGCAATTGTCACAGGAGGCAACGGAGTATTAGGTTCTTATTTTTCCAAAGCTTTGGCTGAATGTGGAGCAAAAGTAGCGGTTCTTGGTCGTAACGAGGAAACAGTAAATAAGGTAGCCCGAGATATTGTTACAGCAGGCGGACAAGCAATTGGTGTAAGTGCGAATGTATTGAATCGAAATTCACTTGAGAAAGCAAATCAAGTTATAGAAAAAGAGTTAGGCTCGTGTGATATTCTAGTGAACAACGCAGGTGGAAATCATCCGCTTGGAACAACAGACGATGAATTTTACGATGTTGAGAAAGCAAATAGCAGTCCGGAGCAGAAAACTTTTTTTGATCTTGAAGAAGAAGGGATTAGCTCCGTGTTTGATCTTAACTTTCGAGGTACTTTCCTTGCATCCCAAGTATTCGCTAAAGCAATGACGGAGAAAGAGGGCTCCTGCATTATTAACATATCATCTATGAATGCTTACACACCGTTAACGAAAATCCCAGCATATAGTGGGGCGAAAGCAGCTATAAGTAACTTTACCGAATGGCTGTCGGTTTACTTTGCAAAAACGGGTATTCGGGTCAATGCGATTGCACCTGGTTTTTTTGTTACCCACCAGAATAAAGCATTATTATTCAATAAAGATGGTACCCCAACGCCAAGAGCTCAGAAAATCCTTAACAGTACACCAACGGAAAGATTTGGAGAGCCTGAAGAATTAATTGGCGGATTATTATTCCTAGTTAGTGAGCAAGCAGCTAGTTTTGTAACTGGCGTAGTACTACCTATAGATGGTGGTTTTTCCTCTTATGCTGGTGTTTAATTGTCGAAGAACAAGAACATATTCCCATTGAAGTCGCTAATTTAGCGGGCGAGCATCCTAAATTGGATTCAACAGGCATTCCATCGGGGAGGATCTGCTGATGATCGATTATCGCAAAGTGAAAACGGTAGTGTGGACACCTGAACAGATAGCAAATCACTTGAAGGCAATTGGGGCAGAGCACCCGCCAAAACCATCAGACAAGCTAAAAAATAAAGGGAAAGCTCATGAATTCATGAGCTTTCCCTTTATTACGTGTAATCAAGCAAAAGAGAAAAGTTGATCCTCAATTAACTCATAGCTATTAATCATCGGAATAAACTGTAGCATTGAAACTTTCGGGTCCCAGGCGAACGTTATCGACAAATTATATATGCATACCCCCAGGGTGGGGGGGCCTATGTTGTTTCCAAGGAAAATTTGGGTAAGTATGCTGGCCTCGTAGCTGGAGGTTCACTACTCGTGGATTATATTCTTACAGTAGCTGTTAGTGTGTCAGCAGGTACAGATGCGATTACTTCAGCCTTTCCAAGTCTCCACTCTTATAATGTGCTTATTGCAATTGTATTTGTCGTGTTAATCACCTTATTAAATCTTAGAGGTGTCACTGAGTCTGCTTCGGTGCTTGCTTACCCAGTCTACTTGTTTGTCCTTGCGCTTTTTATTCTGATTGGAATGGGCTTATACCGTATTATTACAGGTCAAGTTTCTCTTGAACTCCATACTTCGATAGGTACTCCTGTCGCCGGTATAAGCTTGTTCTTGTTGTTACGGGCTTTTTCCTCAGGGAGTTCTGCCTTGACAGGGGTAGAGGCCATTTCAAACGCCATTCCTAATTTTCAAGAGCCCGGCACCGAACAATGCAGCCAAGACGCTTATGGCCATGGGTACGCTGTTGGCCTTGTTGTTCTCGGGAATTGTCGTATTGGCCTATTACTACGAAGTCAGTCCGAAGATGGATGTTACGGTTGTATCCCAAATTGCCGAGGAAACCTTCGGACGCAACTTTATGTATTTCTTTATTCAGGGAACGACAGCTTTGATTCTCATTTTGGCTGCGAACACCGGTTATTCTGCTTTTCCTCTGCTGGCTGTCAACTTGGCGAAGGACAAGTATATCCCACGAATGTTTACGGTTAGGGGAGATCGGCTGGGTTATTCGAATGGAATCATCAGCTTGGGTGTTCTTTCGATTATACTCATCATTGTTTTTGAGGGAAAGACGGAGCAACTAATTCCACTTTACGCGGTGGGGGTATTTATCCCATTTACATTATCCCAGACCGGTATGTTGCTGAAGTGGATTCGACAAAAGCCTCAAGGTTGGGTTTTAATATTTATAATAAACAAAGTGGTTGCTTTAATCAGCTTTATTGTAGCGATGATGTTTTTCCTGACCAAATTCAATCAAGTGTGGTCAGTGCTAATTTTTCTGCCACTGATTATTCTGATCTTTTACCGTATTCGTAAGCATTATGATGCTGTCGCAGACCAGCTTCGTTTGACGTCTTGCGAGCCCGCAATCCCAATTGAGGGTAACGTAGTCATACTCCCGGTTGCTGGTATTACCCATGTGGTGGAGAATTCATTGAATTATGCCAAGTCCCTGTCTCCTCATCAAATTATAGCTGTATATGTTCAATTTGAACGGGAAGATGAGGCGAACTTTGAGAAGAAATGGAAAGCATGGCAACCAGATATCCGGCTAGTGACCCTTTATTCTCCTTATCGGAGTATTCTGCACCCTCTCACCAAATTCATTGATACGGTACAACGCAAGGCCAATGAATCTAATTATCAGGTGACGGTTATTATACCTCAATTTATTCCGAAAAAAGGATGGCAAAACATTCTACACAATCAGTCCAGCCTGTTAATCCGTGCTAACCTGCTCTACCGGAGAAATGTGATTATCACGACAGTCCCATACCATTTAAAAAAATAGGATGGCAGCATTTTGAAACAGAAAAGTATCAGATGTTGTTCTTATAAGTCATTGTAGAAGGAAGCAAGCAAAATTGAACCGGGCATACCGCGGGACAACAAACATAGCCCCATTGAAAGTCGCTAAAATAGCGGCTTTTTTTATTTTATCGGTACAAGTTCTAGCCTCGAGCCGAGGATCAAGAACTTGTACCGATTAACCGAAAAGGGCAAGAATTGTTCCGACAACGAATAGTAATAATTGATTTCACTTTTTTCTTCATTAGGCTAGCGGGAAGAATAGTTGAAAATGTAAAATGCATGTCAGTCATAATGGCTATTGACTTATCATCTACTACGTGTTACTTTATAGCAGTAGTAAGTAACACTGCATACCAGTCATACAGAATAGTAAAGGGTGATTGTGCTGGAAAATTTAACGGAAATGCTCAAAGGCGTGCTTGAGGGCTGTGTTCTTGAAATTATAAGCCGCCAAGAAACATACGGCTACGAAATCACGCGGCGACTGAATGCCCTTGGTTTCACAGATGTTGTCGAGGGAACGGTTTACACGATCCTGATCCGGCTTGAGAAAAACAAGTTAGTGGAAACCACCAAGAAGCCTTCCGAAATGGGACCGCCGCGAAAGTTTTTCGCCATCAATGAAGCAGGGCATGAGGAACTGCGGAAGTTCTGGGCAAAATGGGAATTCGTATCATCAAAAATGAACGAGTTAAAGGAGAGAAAACAATGAATTTTTGGGATAAAATCACCGGAAACGACATGACCAAAGAATTCAAAGCTTTTGAAGCGCGAGTCAAAAAACTGCCGGCGGATTATCAAGCGGCATGGAAAGAAATTAATGACCATCTTTGGCCACACTCCGATTTTACCGGACGCAACCTCATGCCAATTTTGGACGGTGTGCTTGGCCTGTTAGAAGAAACCGCAGCGGATGGGCAGCGTATCCAAGAGGTTTTAGGTGACGATATCAAAGGCTTCTGTTCTGCACTGGCTGGCGAAGAAGGGGCAAAATCTTATCGGGACAAATGGCGCGAGCAACTCAACAATAATGTTGTTAAAAAATTAGGTAAATAGGAGGAGAGCACATTGAAAATCCGAGATATTATTGAAGGAAAAAAAGAGTGGCGAGCACATGTGGCGCGTGTCAAAGGACTTCCGCAAGATTATCAGATTGTTTATAAAGAGATTCAAAAATATCTCTTTAAAGTCGGCCCTGTTGAGCTAACTAACGGGACGGGGTTGCTCTCGGGAATTGTCGATCTTTTTGAAGAGGGCGCGCTCTCGGGGAAAAGCGTGCTCGAAGTTACAGGCAGTGATGTAGCGGCTTTTTGCGATGATCTAATCAAAGATTCAAAAACTTATGCGGACATTTATCAAGAATCTGTTGACCAAGAAGCTAGAAAGGCCATGAAAAAGGGTACGGATCAAACAAAGTAAAGGGAGGCCTTCGGGATGGAAAACACAATTGAAGTGAAGGGTCTGCGAAAGTCATTCAAGGATACAGAAGTCCTTAAGGGTGTCGATTTTGAAGTGAAGCAAGGTGAAATTTTCGCCCTGCTTGGCTCTAACGGCGCAGGCAAAACGACGATTATTAGAATCCTCACCACTTTGCTCAAACCAGATGGAGGCACCGCCACCGTGAACGGATTTGACGTTGTGTCAAAACCCAAAAATGTGCGGCAAGTGATCAGTCTGACCGGGCAATTTGCCGCTGTAGACGAGATATTGACCGGACGGGAAAATCTGATCATGATTGCCAAG
Source organism: Paenibacillus sp. Negev47 (assembly GCF_058313655.1). Classification (NCBI taxonomy): domain Bacteria; kingdom Bacillati; phylum Bacillota; class Bacilli; order Caryophanales; family Paenibacillaceae; genus Paenibacillus; species Paenibacillus sp. Negev47. The sequence goes on along the minus strand of NZ_CM177754.1, from coordinate 3,200,327 downwards.
CTGCGGCATCTGGATCATCCGCATCAAGTTGTGGACGATTTGCTGAGACGTTTCGGCTTAACCGACGCCGCCAATCGTAAGCCATCTACGTATTCGGGTGGTATGCGCCGTAGGCTTGACATCGCCTTGAGCCTTGTGGGTAAACCGCAGATCATTTTCCTTGACGAGCCAACCACTGGGCTTGACCCGGAGGCACGTATCGAAGTATGGAAGATTGTAAAGGAACTGTCAGACAGCGGCACGACGGTATTTTTGACCACACAGTATTTAGAGGAAGCCGAGCAGCTTGCCGACCAAATATCTATTCTGCACGAGGGCAGGATTATCGCGGGCGGCACGCTCACGGAACTAAAAAAGCTATTTCCATCCCCAAAGGTAGAGTATGTTGAAAAACAGCCAACTTTAGAGGAAATATTCCTCGCAATCATCGGTAAAAAGGAGGCCCTTTAATGGAGACAACAATAAAACATTTCTTCAGCGATATGAGCGTTATGCTTGGTCGTTCCATGCGCCATATTTTCCGCAGTATGGATACCATCCTCACGGTCTGTATCACCCCGATTGCAATGATGCTGCTGTTCGTCTATGTGCTTGGTGGCGCAATCGAAACCGGTACGGAAAACTATGTGAACTACCTGTTGCCTGGCATACTGCTCATGGCTATTGCGAGCGGGGTGGCTTACGTTGCTTATCGTCTGTTTATGGATAAGCAACGGGGCATCATTGAGCGGTTCCGCTCCATGCCGATTGCGCGTTCCACTGTGCTGTGGGGGCATGTGCTAACCTCGGTGGTATCCAACGTCATTTCTATTGTAGTCATCATTCTCGTAGCGCTCATTATGGGATTTCGTTCCTCGGCGGGGGTGCTATCTTGGTTTGCCGTAGCAGGTATACTCGTGCTGTTTACGCTGGCTCTGACTTGGGTCGCAGCCATTGCGGGACTGTCCGCAAAAACGTTGGAAGGTGCGAGCGCCTTTTCCTATCCTTTGATCTTCCTGCCATTCATCAGCTCGGCGTTTGTCCCGACCGAGTCGATGCCGAAAGTTGTTCGGATCTTTGCTGAAAATCAGCCGGTGACCTCGATCGTTGAAGCTATTCGCGCCCTGCTGTCAGAACAGCCGGTGGGCAATGACATATGGGTCGCTCTGACATGGTGCCTCGGGATCATGTTCGTAGCTTATATCTTTGCGGCGCGTGCATACAAACGGTATGCAGCTTAATGTTTGTATGCATTAAAATGCTAGTGGTCAATAAAAACATCAAGTAAAGAGCCTTCCGCACTGTCAAAGTGCACCTCCACCAGTTTTACTCGTTGAGATCATGGCCGTCGATGTGAAGTGATGTTCCATTACTCCACTTTTAATTGTTGATTGGAGAAGAGGGGATTCGGGAATTGTGAAAGTAAAATATTCATTCAACTGACGGAAAACGATAACTCAACAAATGCCAAGAAAACAGCTGATCCATGTGATCGGCTGCTTTTTTCAGCTAACGGGCAGATTAGTGTGCTATACCCGATGGGTATATACTACCGGCTAAGGCTGAGTGGCTCCGGTTATTCGGCTCAGTCGATCCGGTACAGGGAAATAAACCGGTTCGCAAACCTCAATATGTACCATAATACACGACAGTTTCACATCGTTATGGAACATCTGACTCAATGAGAGGTCCGCACGGGTGGTTCGACTATAGCAGAAAAATACTACATTTAATGTCATATATTTAATTGTTTTCTATTCGTTTAACCAGCTATATCTCCTATTTATGGAAAGATAACCGAAACAAAATTAAACCATTTTTCTCTATTTATTTTCATATTACTATGTGATTCATCATTTTACGATATACAATACCTCTGTTTACACAATCCATCATTTACAAAAATTACAAAATTGGGTATAGTATATTCAACAAGCATTTCAACTAATTCAATCGTTGTTTCGGCACGTTGAAGATAGGAAAATGCACATAGGATGATAGTTTTATGTTTAATCACAACACTCTGTCCCTTATCATCGGATAACGGAGTTTATTTGATATGTCTATTGATGCGCTTGTAAGGAGGTGCTCAGACTGAGCGATTCCGTTGTTTTTATGTTCTCTGGACAAGGATCGCAGTATCCGCGGATGGGGAAGGAGCTGTTTGAGCAGGATGCATTGTTCAGGGAAACGATGCTCACTCTGGATCAAACGGTTTTGGAATGCGGGGGCGAGTCCATCGTCCAGTATATGTACGGCGAATCGTCGACCGATGAGGACCGCTTCGAACGTACGATTTTGTCGCATCCCGCCATCTATATGGTCGAATATGCACTTGCCCAATCGTTGTTGACTCGTGGTGTGATACCTGATTACGTCCTCGGCAACAGCCTTGGGGAATTTGCCGCCGCTGCCATTGCGGGCGTATTCAGTGTACAAGATGGCTTGCGCTGTGTTATGAAGCAGGCAATACGATTCGAGCAACATTGCCCTTCTGGTGCGATGTTAGCGATATTGGGAGATGCATCTTTATATCCGCAACTCCCGGAAATTGAATATTGTACCTTGGTGTCCGTCAATTATGACGGGCATTTTGTTATTTCCGGACCGGGGCATGCACTGACAAAAGCACAGGAGTGGCTCACATCGCATGCTGTGCTAAGTCAGATGCTCCCGGTTTCTTTTGCCTATCATTCTCAATGGATTGATAGGGCAGAGACAGCATACACAGAGGATTTGCAGGCATTTACATTTGCCGCCCCTCATATACCGTTAATCTCCTGTATGACTGGAGGGAAGGCTGCCCGAATTGCACAAAATCACTTCTGGCAGGTTGCACGAAAACCAATTCTCTTTCGCGAAGCAATACAAAAGCTTGAATCTGCCGGACCGCATCACTATATCGATATCAGTCCGGGCGGTACGCTTGCAGGTTTTGTGAAGCGGCTTGCAGACAAACGATCTTCATCAGCGGCGGTCGTATTATTATCTCCCTTTTACAGGGATAAGGAACAATTGGAGAGCGTGGCCAGGCAATATCAACAGCCGTCCATGAACATTCAGAGGGGAGAGCAGAGCATGAGGGCTTATGTATTTCCAGGGCAAGGCTCGCAGTTCAAGGGCATGGGGCACGACGTTTGGAATCATTATCCGGACTTGGTCCGCACCGCAGATGAAATATTGGGATATTCCATACGAGAGCTGTGTCTTGAGGACCCCGGAGACCGACTCAAACGAACGGAATACACCCAGCCGGCCCTGTACACCGTCAATGCCCTGATGTACTACAGGGAACTTGAGCAACAGGGGAAGCCGGACTATGCTGCGGGACACAGTTTGGGTGAATTTAATGCGTTACTGGCTGCAGGCGTGTTTGATTTTGCAACCGGACTACGTATCGTCCAGTTCCGCGGTGAATTAATGGGAAGGTCAGAGGGCGGTGGGATGGCTGCTGTGATTGGGCTGCAGGCGGATGAGGTGGGTAAGATTCTTGCGCAGCATGGCCTTGACCATTTGGATATCGCCAATATGAACAGTCCCAGTCAGATCGTTATTTCGGGTCCGCAGGACTTGCTAGTCCAGGCGAAATCTGTGTTTGAGCAGGAAGGTGCATCCAATTACGTCATCTTGAATGTGAGCGGCGCATTTCACTCCAGATATATGGAAGCAGCCAAGCAGCAATTTGCTGCATATCTCAAGCAATTTCAGTTTGCTGCCCCGACGCTATCCGTTATTTCCAATGTTGGGGCAAGACCCTATACAGTCGATCATCTCCAACACAACATGGTGGAGCAGTTGACGTCCTCTGTGCAATGGACCGATACCATTCGATATCTGATGGGAAAAGGGGTTAACGACATTGTACAGATAGGACCCGGGACGGCTCTAAGCAAACTCGTAAAGGCTGTCCAGGCTCAGACTCAGCCACTTTTTGTGGAGAAATTATCTGTCGAACCGCCTGCGGCTTCACCCGCAGTGATAAAGGACGGACCGAAGGATGAATCATTGCGAGTGTCTGAGACCGCTGCCCATCCGTTCAGCAGTTCGCGGCGTTTCCGATCTGAACGGATGGGCAGCGCTGAATTCAGGCAGGATTATGGTGCCAGGCTGGCGTACGTTGCGGGAGGCATGTTTGGCGGCATTTCATCTGTGGCGATGATCACAACACTTGCAAAAGCTGGTATGGTCGGCTTTCTCGGAACAGGCGGACTGCGCGTTGAAGAGGTGGAAGAGGCGGTGATGTCCATCCGCCAAGAATTGCCTGTCCAACATTGCTGGGGATTAAATGTGCTTCATGATCCTCTCCACCCTCAGCGCGAGGAAGAGATGATCGAGTTAATGCTTAGATTGGGCCTGAACAAGATCGAAGCAAAAGGATTTCTGGGCATGACTCCAGCACTTGTCCACTATCGGGTCAAAGGAATCTATCGCAGATCCGATGGTACTGTGGCTTCATCTCATCTTCTTCTCGCCAAATGCTCTCGTCCAGAGGTGGCAGAGCTGTTTATGAGTCCACCTCCGCAACATATGCTGGACCAATTACTGGCTGAAGGACGCATTTCCGCTGAACAGGCCCAATGGGCGCGGCAATTGCCGATGGCGGATGACATCTGTGCAGAAGCCGACTGTGCCGGATATACCGATGGTGCAGTATCTATGACCCTGCTGCCTGCCATGCTGTCCCTGCGCAATCAGATGATGAAAAAACACGGCTACGCCAAAGCAATCCGGGTCGGTGCAGCTGGAGGTATTGGTACACCCCAAGCGGCTGCGGCAGTATTCGTCATGGGGGCGGACTTTATTCTGACCGGCTCAATTAATCAATGTACAGTCGAAGCCAATACTAGCCAACTCGTAAAGGAACTGCTTCAGCAAATCAACGTCCAGGATACCGGATATGCGCCCGCAGCAGGCATGTTTGAACTGGGAGGCAAGGTACAGGTGCTGAAGAAAGGGGTTTATTTTCCTGCACGTGCTAACAAATTACATGAGCTGTATCGCCAGTATGACAGCATCGACGAGATTGATGAGAAAACAAAAACAAGGCTTCAGGAGCAGTATTTCAAAAGGAGCTTTGACACCATTTACGCGGAGATGGAATCCGCTCTTACGACCCAAGAGAAAGCACTTGCTGAACGTAGTCCCAAGGCCAGAATGGCCGTTATCTTCAAATGGTATCTGGAGCACTCCGCCAAACTGGCGCTTCAGGGGGATGAGAATCATCAGCACAGGGTGAACTTTCAGGTATATTGCGGTCCGGCACTCGGTGCTTTTAATCAGTGGGTACGAGGAACAACACTTGAATCCTGGACACAGCGCCATGTGCACCTGATCGGAGAGAAATTAATGGAAGAAACAGCCCAACTGCTTAACGAAAGCCTGCTTCAACAGGTATAAAACGGTCCAGCACCATTAGATGAGCAGTGAAACAAGCCAATAAGGAGGAATCGAATGGATATTGAAAGTGAAGTGCTTATCGTGGGGGCGGGTATTGCAGGCGTGGCGCTGGCACTTGCCATGGGCAGAAAAGGTCGACAGGTAGTGTTGATTGAACGCTCAAAACAATTTCCCAACATTCCAAAAGGCGACTTTCTTCAGCCGGTAACGATTGATCTGTTGGACAAGCTTGGTGTTCTTCCTGAAGTAACCAAACACTGCGCTCATGTAGCACGGGTAAACTACGGCACGCTTGGGGGTGTCAACTGTTTTACGGGCAGCTATGAAGAAATGGACATGCCTGTGCGTTATGCGCTGAACGGGGACCATCACCACATTCATCAAAGCCTGTTTAATTCCATTGAGGAAATGCCCAATGTACGCTTCTACCCCGGCATGAACGCAGGCAAACTGTTGTTCACCGATCATTATGTGAGCGGAATCGAAGCAGATTCGGCGGGCAAAACAGTACGCATCGGCAGCAAAATCCTTGTCGGGTCAGACGGCATCAAGTCCAAAATTCGTGATCAGCTGGGGCTTAAATATCACCTTTATCCCTATGAGGAAAAGATGGCAAAAATGTTTGCTTTTACTTTTCACGATGTCACAAAAACCAGGGAAGAGGCCAGCTTTTTCTTTGGCGAAGGTGTAAGCTGCGGAGTCTTTCCTTTGCCCGGCCAAAGGCTGCGGATCTACCTCGCTTTGCGAAAGGATATATGGCAGCGCATCCGGGAGGACGGTATCGAGTCGTTGCGCGGCATGCTGCTGTCCCTGTGTCCGCACTTGCAGCAAGAAATATCGCAGATCATGGATTTCAAACAGGTTCAGTCCATTCCGGCCTATTATCTGCATACCGAAAAATGGGCGATTAACGGCGCCGTTCTGCTAGGAGATGCATGCCATGCTCTAAGTCCGGCACTGGGACAGGGAATGAATCTGGCGATTCAGGGTGCTGTCGAACTGTCGAATACGTTGGAAGAAGCGCTCATTACCGATAACTGCTCGGAAAGTCAGCTTCGCCTGTATGAGAAAAAAAGAAGAAAATATGTGCGTCTCATCCAGCGCAACAGCACAGCTCATACCTATTGCTGGTTTGTGAAGAACCGTGCTTTTGTAACGCTTCGCAATGCTGCTTTTCGTCGAATCGGCAAGTGTCCCAATCTGCTGAAGGAACAAATGCTTACTACTTCGGGATACAGTGACAAACCGCCGTCATTCTCACACATGCTGCGCTTTGCGGGACTTATGAAGCCTTGATGAAAGGTCAGTATGCGGATACAAAAGGAGAGGAGACATTCAGATGGGAAGCAAAAGGACGGAAATTGCCGTTGTGGGTATGGCCTGCCGTTTCCCGGGAGCCAGCGGATATGATTCATTTTGGGAAAACCTGATTCAAGGCCGCAATTCCATCTCCGAGATTCCCCCGGAACGCTGGGACTTGGAGCAGTTTTATTCGCCAAACTTGAATGACGCAGGCAAAACCTCAAGCAAATGGTGCGGGGTGGTGGAAGGAGCATATGATTTTGACCACAGCTTTTTTAACATTTCCCCGCGCGAGGCTGCGAGCATGGACCCACAGCAGCGTTTGCTCCTCGAAGATACATGGCATTGCATCGAGGATTCGGGCATTTCTCTGTCGGAGCTTCAGCAGAAGGTGACAGCTGTTTATACCGGGGTGATGACAGCGGGTTATTTGCAGCAAATGGAAGCCTCGCAGGCAGACAGTTATGCCTGTCTTGGCAATTATGAGAGCTTGCTTGCGAACCGGATATCCTACGCGTTTAATTTCAGTGGAATGAGCCTGCCGATTAATGCGGCCTGCGCTTCCTCACTCGTGGCTATTCACGAGGCGAGACGCGCCCTGATTCTGGGAGAATGTGATTATGCCTTGGCTTCTGCCGTAAATTTGAATCTTGACCCGCTCAAATATGTTTCCTTTTCCCAATCAAGAATGTTAAGCCCAACAGGGCAGTGCAAAACATTTGACCAGAGCGCGGACGGATACGTCCCGGGAGACGGGGTCGCTGTATTGCTTCTGCAGCGATTGGAGGAAGCCGTTGAGCAAGGGAATACGGTTTATGGCATCATTAAAGGCTCTGCTGTCAACCACACGGGGAAAAGTATATCCATTACGGCACCTCGCATGGAGGCACAGCGTGATGTCATTTTAGCTGCGTGGAAGGCTGCGGATATCGATCCTCGCACCATTACCTATATCGAAGCACACGGGACTGGTACCTCGCTAGGGGACCCGATTGAGGTCGAGGCGTTAACCCAGGCATTTCGGCACTATACCCCGGATCGGTCATTCTGTAAGATCGGATCGGTTAAAACGAACATCGGTCATCTGGAGAGTGCAGCGGGCATAGCTGGTCTTATTAAAGTGATGATGATGATGAAACATCGGAAAATTCCGGCCACTCTTCATGTGAAAACGCTGAATCCGATGATTCCTTTTTCGCGTACCCCCCTGGAGGTTGCACGAAAACAAGAGACTTGGCACAGTCGGGAACAGGGGCAGCCTTTGCGTGCAGGGATCAGTTCATTCGGTTTCGGAGGTGTAAACGCCCACGTTGTGGTTGAACACTACGAACCTGCTCCCAAACCACATGTTCCCTCCAAGCTATCCGTCCAGCAGGATTCCAGAGAGCCATCCCGATTATTTCTGCTGTCTGCCAAGTCGGAAGCAAGCTTGCAGGAGCATGTCGCAGATTGGCAGCAGTGGTTCGACAGGCATTCCAATACAGAAGATACTCTACGGGCCATCAGCCTGTCGCTGCTTAAAGGCAGAGAGCATTTCAAATATCGATTTGGCGGATGGGTTAACACCCAGGAAGAGCTCGGGACATTGCTGAATTCCGACTGTTACGGCAGCATGCAAATTGGAGCATCCGCAGGGTATCTGAACATTCAGAGTCCCACATGGGAGGGATACGCCCAATTGAAATGCTCTGGACATACGTCTCAGTTATTACTGCGTAAGGCGGAAAGGCAAATCGAGGCAGCATTAAAAGCAAACGGCATGAGGGAAGAATGGGAAGACTTGATGGCAGGATATTATCAGGATACGTGGCATGAAGACCGGCGAGAGCTGTATTGTTTTATAGCTGGATATGTTCATGCTGCTTCCTTGATTCAACTGGGTTTTGCCCCTCGGTGGGTTCAGGGAACAGGAATTGGCATGCTGATTGCATGGGTCATTGGAGGTCACATTTCTGTTGAAGATATGATCTCCGTTCTGCTCAAGCAGAAGCGTGCCGAAGACGTGAGACTGTGCAGCCCCATATGGCCTGTCATGCAAGAGGGAAGCTCCTCCCCAATCATGCCCTTTGCTTTTGATGATTCCTATGTACATGATTTGATTCAATCTGTACGGATCGTGGAGGAACAGGCTTACGACGGGTTCCGAGACGAATTGATGAATCGTGCGCTTCGTTTATACACGCATCAGTATACGTTCAGGAACTACATAAATGAATGGAATGACGAATGGCAGAAGAGCACGGGAACAACCATGCCATGGCAGTTGCAACCAACGCCCAACAGCAGCAGTACAAGCGAATCTTCCCGTTCCATGTCGGCTGTGTTATGCATTGCAGTCATGGATGCGCTACGCAGGGTAAAACGAAAGTGGCAGCTTCAGGTATCTGAAGAGTCAGACATTCCGGCTGTACAGGAGCTGCTTGATCTTCTGGCAGATAAGGTTATTACCCGGAGAGACATTATCGAGATGTTGTTGCACGAGACAGGGGAACATCATGATCTTTCACGGATCACAGCGCAGTTGAACCAGAATTCCGGACTCATGCTGCCAGAACGCGCATACACACTTATTCGTCAGCACCAACAGCGGACAGGTGGAAAGGACAACGCAGTCCAATTTCTACATGACTTCCTTCAATCCAGTAGTGAAAATGAAAAGGATCGTAAGATACCTCAACCTCATTCAGAAAAAGCCACAGATTGGATGAAGCAGACCGGACAAGAAGCAGAGGAAGTGACCTTGGAATTACCATTTCACGAAAATGTACTGCGATTATGGCTGTCCGGCATGGAGCTCGATATGCGTCAGCTGGCGGAAGAGGAGCCTTACCAGAAAGTACGGTTGCCACGTTATGCATTTCAAAGAAAAACATTCCGTTGGTCTGCCAACTTTGGTAGAAATGCGAAGGATTCCTTCCAAGAAACGGAAAGCAAAAAAGAACATGATCGGCTTCATCCAATGCTTCACCGCAACCTTTCGGGTAATCAGGACACAAGATTCTGTTCGGACTTTACAGGGCATGAATTCTTTCTCAACGATCATCGGGTTCGAGGACAACGGGTACTTCCAGGTGTGGCTTATCTGGAGATGGCCCGCATGGCTTTTCACAGTGTAAACCAATCGCCTTCATCCTCCTTTGAAGCGTTCCAGATTAAGAATGCAGCCTGGACAAGTCCGATTTTCGTGGATGATCGTCCGGTTGAGGTATCCGTTCGACTACATTACGAAGACACGGAACGGGGAATTCTGCGATATGAGATCAGTACGGAAGGAAGCGAATCCCCAAATCGTCTAAGCTGCGGAACAGGCCGCGTCGCCTTGAAATCGTTGGCCCCTGTTGATCGTCTTGATATTTCGTCTCTGATTGCAGCAATGCGAGAGGAGAGTTTGTTGGATCATGAGACCATCTATGGCTGCTTGCGAGAACAAGGGCTGGAATATGGACCAGGTCATCAGGCGATTGAGCGAATGTACATCAGTTCGGGTCAGGCTCTGGCACATCTGAACATCCCTTCCCATATAGAGCATACATTGGGCGATTATGCGCTGCATCCTAGCCTGATGGATGGGGCTTTGCAGACAGCGATGTTGTTGCTTGACGATAACGCCACCCTTCAGGATCAAGCGAAGGGAACGAATCTTCCTTTTTATATGGAAGAAATGGATTGCTTGTTACCGTGTACAGCGGAGATGTGGGTTCATGTGCGTTTCAGTGATGGTGGTCCAATGGGAGGCAATGTGGCGAGGCTGGACATGGATCTAATGGACGCTGAAGGAACCGTCTGTGTCCGGATTCGGAATTACATGTGCCGCAGCATGCCGGGAGAGACGAGGCAGCAGCAAGTGATGCAGGATGCGGAGCGGGTAACGATCACGAGGGATTTGCACGAAGATTTTCCACCTGGTACAGAGTTGTTGGCTCCTGTGTGGAGCGTGCTTCCATCGGAGAAAGACAGCAGGATTTCTTTCGAGAGCCTCAGAACGGCCCTCATTGTTGCAGAGACAGTAGAGATGAGCGGATACCTTGATGAGGTTAGACAGCACTATCCGGGAGCTTCGTTGATATTGTTGAAGCCTGGCGAAACTGTGGAGCAAACGGCCCAAAGACTGGAAAACTGCGGACAGTTTGACCATCTGGTGTGGGTCTCGGGGTTAGGCAACGCAGAAGGGAAGGATGCCCGCTCGATCACTCAGAGCCAGCAGGAAGGCGTGATTATTGTATTCAGTTTGGTCAAAAGTCTATTGCAGCTAGGGTATGACAGAATCCCTCTCCAATGGACCGTAGTTACTTTTAGTGCCATAGCCATTCATGCGCAGGATGAAGTGCATCCGCTCCATGCAAGCATACATGGCTTTCTCGGTTCTTTGGCCAAAGAATACAAAAACTGGACGTTCCGAGTCGTTGATCTGGATTTTGCAGATCGAAGTCTGCCATCGCTGAGCGGCATACCCATTGTGCCTGAGAATACTTGGAGCAATCTGACTGTCTATCGGGCCAAACAGTGGCATCGCTGCGAGTTGCTGCCTGTTAAGCTGCCCTCCATCCAGCAATCGGCTTATCGTCGCTGCGGCGTATATGTCGTTATAGGCGGTGCTGGCGGATTGGGTAAAGTTTGGAGCGAGTATATGATTAGTCGCTACAACGCTCAGATCATTTGGATCGGACGAACACCACTCAACCCCGATATTGCAAAAGAGCAGAAAAGGCTTGCTTTAACTGGTCCGGCTCCAGAATATATATCAGCAGATGCAGGCAGTCCTGAGGCCTTGCATGAGGCTTACAGGTTAATCAAACAACGCCATGGAGCAATTCATGGTGTTATTCATGCTGCCATTGCACTGAGAGACAGCAGTGTAATGAAAATGGACTTGTCACAATTCAATGAAGGATTATATGCAAAAGTCAACGTATGCGCGGGAATGCTCGAGGTCTTTGAGAAGGAACCCCTTGATTTTATGCTGTTTTTCTCCTCCATCAATGCGTTTGCCACACCTGCCGGGCAAAGCAATTATACGGCCGGGTGTACATTCAAGGACTCATTCGCCCAGTGGCTTCATCGTCGTCTTCAATACCCTGTTAAAACCATTAATTGGGGGTATTGGGGAAGCACCGGAACGGTGGCTTCTCCAGCTTATCGTGAGCGGATGGCCAAACAGGGCATTGGCTCGATTGAGCCTCCCGAAGCGATGACTGCGCTAGAACTGCTTCTGGCCAGTTCACTTCCTCAACTGGGACTGGTCAAAATCATTGGTGAGGCAAAGCCATACGCGATCAGCGAGCAAGAATTCATGACAGTATATTAGGCATGAAACGTGTAATCCAACAGGAGGGCGAAATCATGCAAGATAATGAGCGGTTATCCTTACAGCACAAGCTGTGGAATTCATTAAACCAGATACTGATGCATGTGTTGATTGTTCAGATGGAACAGCTTGGAGATGTTAGAACGATGGCAGGAACTTCGCACTGTTCTTATCCTGGTGTGCTTCCTGCATACCAACGATGGATGGACCACACGCTTCGTATTCTTCAGCGTAACCCGGAACTCGGTGAATTCGAAAGTACCAACATTTGGTCTGATTGGGAGGAGCACAAGGAGCGCTGGATTACGCAGCCGGGAATGAGAGCAAGGGTGGAGCTCGCTGACGTGATGATCCGGGCGCTGCCCGACATTGTTACAGGCAAACAGTCCGCAACAGAGATCATGTTTCCGGGTGGCTCCATGTCAAGAGTGGAGGGAATATACAAGCAAAATTCAATTGCAGATTATTTCAATGCACTGCTTGCAGATGAAGCCATCGAGCTGATCAGGGATTTCCCCGGGCATGGCAATCGCAAGATCCGCATTCTTGAAATTGGCGCGGGAACTGGAGGAACAAGCTCCATGCTGTTTCAAAAGTTCGAGCCCTACCGTGAACTTATTCAAGAATACTGTTACACGGACGTCTCCAAATCTTTTCTGCAGCATGCAAGGAAACAATATGGGCCGTATTACCCCTACCTTACGTATAGTCTGCTCAATATTGAAGAGCCCTTGCATTCTCAGGGAATTGAAGCGGGACGATATGACCTGGTTGTGGCTACCAATGTACTGCACGCCACACGTCAGATCCGCCATACTTTGCGCAATGCCAAAGCGCTGTTGACCTTGAAAGGTAAACTGCTAATCAACGAAATTATTGAGGATTCCCTGTTTAACCACGTCACGTTTGGCTTGCTGACCGGGTGGTGGCTGTTCGAAGACGAACAGGTGCGTATTCCCGGCACGCCGCTGCTGCATCCGGATCAGTGGAAAGCGGCACTGGAGCTGGAGGGTTACTTTGACGTACAATTTCCGGCATCTACCGCCGAAGGACTGGGCCAGCAAATTATAAGAGCAGCAAGTGACGGAATGGTCCGGCAGAAACACACCTTTTCATCAGCGGCTCAGATGCTGCCCACAGCTGGAAGGCAAGAGCCTTTACAGCCACAAGAGACTATTACAGTTCAAGAACTAGAACCAGCCTTAAACGCGTTAACCCCGAAAGAGCCTGCTGTAGATGACAGGGAATTAAAACAAACATGCATGATGTATTTAAAAAATATGATCGGTGCCATTCTGGATGTAGAACCAGAGCAGATCGATCCCGCTGAAGCTCTAGAAATGTATGGGCTGGATTCGATTCTCATCATTCAGTTAACTGAGCAGCTAAATAAGGAAATGGGAGAGCATGTGAGCAGCGTGCTCTTTTTTGAATATACAACCCTTGACGCACTGGTCAACCATTTTGTGGAAAAGCGCAGGTTTGAACTGATCTCGATGCTCGGGTTAACGGAATCGATAACAGAGCCTGAACTGAATATTGGTGAATTTTCGGCAGAAGCTGCCACTCACCTAACTGATAGTTACAAGCAGCAACGACCATCTGAGGCAACAGGTGAAGTAGCCATCATCGGGCTTGCCGGGCGTTACGCTCAGGCTGATGATATGGCTGAATTTTGGAACAATTTGATGCAGGGCAAAAATTGCATTACTGAAATACCTTCGCAACGTTGGGATTGGAGAACCCACTATCATTCAGAGAAAGGACAAAAAGGAACGTCTTATAGCAAGTGGGGAGGATTTATTCGTGGTATCTATCACTTTGATCCGTTGTTCTTCCATATTTCTCCTAAAGAGGCCGAACAAATGGACCCTCAGGAGCGGCAGTTCCTGCAAACGGTCTATGTTGCCATCGAAGATGCAGGCTATACGCCTCAGGCTCTTGCCGATGCGGGTACAGTCGGTGTATACGCAGGCGTAATGAATGGCAACTATCCTACGGGAGCTTCCTTTTGGTCCATAGCTAATCGGGTATCCTACACGTTTAATTTCACGGGGCCAAGTCTGGCCGTGGATACTGCATGCTCTTCCTCCTTGACGGCCATTCACCTGGCAATGGAAAGTCTGCGCAACGGCACCTGCGACCTAGCCATCGCAGGCGGTGTGAATCTGATCGTTGACCCGGTTCATTATGTCAGGTTGTCCGAAAAAGTCATGCTGTCTCCAGACAACGAGTGCAGTCCTTTTGGAGAGGGAGCCAACGGTTTTGTGGACGGGGAAGGTGTTGGTGCATTACTGCTCAAGCCGCTTCATCTGGCGGAGGCCGACGGGGATTTTATTTACGGCATCCTTAAAGGAAGCATGATTAATGCAGCGGGTAGAACAAAAGGGTACACCGTGCCCAATCCCGGCCAGCAGGCAAAGGTGATCAGCGAAGCCATCTCACGATCTGGAGTAGATGCCCGGACCATCAGTTATATTGAGGCACATGGCACTGGCACTGCACTGGGTGACCCGATTGAAATCGAAGGCTTGCGCAGGGCATTTGAGAAACATACAGCGGATAGACAATTTTGTGCAATCGGCTCGGTGAAGTCGAACATCGGCCATGCCGAGAGTGCAGCCGGCATCGCCGGGGTCAGCAAAATATTGTTGCAAATGCGTCACGGCTGCCTGGTGCCTTCACTGCATGCAGAGAGCAGCAACCCGAATATCCGGTTCAGTCAAACCCCATTTCACGTTCAGCAGCACATGACTCCATGGATTCGTCCCGTACTGGATACACCTGAAGGCATGCGCGAATATCCACGGATTGCGGGTATCTCCTCATTCGGGGCAGGCGGCGCCAATGCTCATGTCATTCTTGAAGAATATAGGATGGATAACAAGGTGGACCAGAAATCGGTGATGGTAGGGGATTCCGATGCACCGGTAATGATCGTTCTATCCGCAAAAACCGAAGATCGCCTCAGGATAAAGGTGAGACAGCTTGCGCAAGCCGTTCAGGACAACGCTTATACGGACTTACATCTCGCAAGGATCGCCTACACCCTGCAAACCGGAAGAGAAGAGATGGAATGCAGATGCGCTTTCACGGCGTATACCATCAAGGAGATGCTAGGCAAATTGCAGGCGTATCTCAAGGGGGAAACGGCACATGAACAGATATTCACCGGAGAGATCGATCTTGCACGGAATGACAATCGACTTGTAGACGATGACGATATGCAGGAACTGGCAGCCAGCTGGATGAGCAAACGAAAAACGGTTCGGCTTCTGGAGCAATGGGTTCGGGGAATGAAGCTGGATTGGCAGCAGTGGTATGGAACGGCTAAACCACGGCGAATCAGCCTGCCGGGATACCCTTTTGCGGAAGAACATTACATGATACCTTCTTTATCCTCCTCATCGGGGAATGAAGGTTTTGAAACCACGAACGCAGTAGCGCCAAGCCAGACAGAATGGCTGCATCCGCTGCTGCATAAAAACACCAGTTATTTGGGCAGTCAGCGGTTTAGCTCACGTTTTACCGGAAAAGAATCATTTCTGCGTGATCATCAAGTAAGAGGAGTGAGCATATTACCCGGAGCGGCTCATCTGGAGATGGTTGCAGCAGCTCTGCGGCATTCCCTGCCGCCCGAAGAACATAACAGACAGCAAAACGGCAACGAACATATTCGTCTGCATGATCTGGTATGGCTGAATCCAGCTTCTGTAGAGGATCAGCTGTTGTCTGTACATCTTGAATTGCAGGCCGAGCGACACCAGCAGGGATACCGATTTGAAATTACGAGCAATGCGAAAGCGGAGGCTCCATCTGTATTATGCAGCCAAGGATTTGTTTCCCTAATCCGCTCCACAGGGGACACGCCTCTATTCCAACCTGCTGATTGGCATGAGCGTCATGGCAACAAGATTGTTCCATCTGAGAAAGGTTATCGATTTTTTTCTCGTATAGGTCTGGTTTATGGAAGCACTCACCGCTGTATCTCACATTTATATACAGGACAGCACAGCGTTATGGCACGATTAGTCATGCCCATGACGGGTACAGAAAGCCTGGAGGAATACGGACTCCACCCATCCATGCTAGATTCAGCTTTTCAGGCATGTCTTGCACTTGCTATGGATATGAGCCAGGAAGAAGAAGGTCTTTCGTCTGAGCCTTGGCTGCCATATGCACTGCAACAAGCGGAGATTTACAGACCATGTTCTTCTGTGATGTGGGTAGAAGTCCGTTATACCGCGGGCAGTGGTCCTGGGAATTCCATGCCTCGTTATGACCTCACGCTCTATAGTGAGGATGGATTGATTTGCGCGAAGTTTGAAGGTTTGGCGTTACGGAAGTGGTCTGCAGCGCCCCAATCCCAGCAGGATTGGACCGGAGAGGAAGCTGCCTTGACTAACCAGTTCGGGGATCATTTAAATAATCTGCATGCACTGGAGCCCTGGACACGAGATCTGACCATGTCGGCGGCAGCGGCAACAGCCGAAAATGATGCTAAATTGGCTGTTCTTACAACAGTGTGGGCCCCATTAGAGCAGCAATCAGTAAATGAAGGCATTCCCAACACTGAGGTGTATCCGACGGAAAGACTTCTAATTCTCTGCGAAAATGCCGACATGAACATCCGTTTCCCGAGAGACGATGCTTTTCGGCAGATTGTCTTTCCGAGACAGCCATCTGTGGCACAGATGGTGGATATGCTTGCGGCCGAAGGAGATTGCGATCATATGATCTGGCTTTGTCGCCCTGGACCGTCCGAGAATCGCATGACAGAAACAATCAGGGAAGAACAGGAAAGCTTCGTACCCGAACTTACTCGTTTCTTCAGGTTTGTCAAAAGCCTTCTGCACCTGGGATACGGCTCCAGAAGTCTTCACCTCACAGTCATTACAACGAATGCTCAAGCGCTTTCCTTCGATGATACCATCGACCCGGACCAGGCAGCTATTCATGGGTTGACGGGTTCACTTGCTAAGGAATATGCCCATTGGGCCATTCGCGTCATTGATATGAATGGGGGCGAAATTCTCCCAATGGATGCTATTGAAGATATGACCCCGGACCCCCACGGAAACGCATATGTGTGGAGGGATCAGGAATGGTATCGTCAGGAATTAGTGCCTGTAGAATACGATTCCGTTCCACTAGCCGCTTATCGGCAGGGAGGGGTCTATTTGGTTATTGGCGGAGCCGGAGGAATTGGCGAAGTCTGGACACGTTATATGATTGCGACCTACAACGCCCAGGTGATCTGGCTAGGAAGAAGCCCCATGAGTCCCGAGATTCGCCGTGAAATCGAACAGTTGGGCCTATTGGGGCCGGAGCCTCTTTATATCCAGGCAGACGCTTCGCTCCCCGGTCGTCTGGAACAGGCTTATGAGTCTGTCATAAAGCGGTTTGGACAGGTGAATGGAATAATCCACTCTGCACTAGTGTTGTCTGACAGAAGCCTGGCGCGTATGGATGAGGAGACTTTCAACAACGTGCTGTCTGCCAAAGTTCAAATTAGTGAACAAGTGAATGCATTAATAAGTCGGCTTCGGAAGCAACCCGATTTTGTCTTGTTTTTCTCTTCGCTGAACTCCTTGATGAAACTGCCAGGTCAGGGCAACTATGTAGCTGCCTGCTGTTATGCCGATGCCCTGGCCTCGCAGATGAACAGGAAATGGCCTGGACGGATTAAAGTGGTCAACTGGGGATATTGGGGCAGCGTCGGTTCGGTCGTATCTGAGCAGGTAAGGCAAAGCATGCATCAGAAAGGCATTGGTTCTATCGAAGCTGAGGAAGCCCATCCCATTCTGGAATGGCTAATGTCAGGTTCCCTGCAACAGGCCGTCATACTCAAGATGACCCGCAAACCCGAAATGCTTGTATTAAATGAAAAACAAATGTTAACGGTATATCGTTAGATCAAGTGCACATTGACCGATATGCAAAGGGAGTGTAGTAGATGATCATTACAGAACATATGGATTCGGTTCAGGAGCAGATGAGCAGCATCGAACGGCTTCTTATTCGGTTATTATGGGGGCAGCTGCACAATGCGGGATGTATGGACGAACATTTTGTGTTTGAAAAAACGGTCCGCCCATTCTATCAGAAATGGCTGATCGAAAGTCGCCTGATGCTTGCCGAATATGCCCAGGAGTTGCCTGGTCCGGTTGAAAGCCTCCAATTAGAAGAGAATGCGGCATGGGCCCGGTTATCCTGGGAGGAATGGGAGCGCAGACTTCCGGGCTGGATCTCGCATCCCGATGTGCGCGCTTATGCGAGATTGGCCGATTCGATGATTCGTGCTCTTCCGGACATTCTCAAAGGACATAGGGCCGCTACCGAGGTGATGTTTCCCGACTCGTCGATGCATATGGTTGAAGGTATTTATAAACATCATGCCATTGCCGATTATTTCAACGGAACTCTTGCGGAACAGGCACTGAGCGTAATCAATGAATTTACGTCCGAGATAACAGGACACAGGAAAATAAGCGTTCTGGAAATCGGCGCCGGTACGGGAGGCACAAGCGAAGTCGTTTTTGAAAAGTTAAAACCTGTCGCACACAAGATACAGGAATACTGTTATTCCGATATATCCCGTGCCTTTCTTATGCATGCTGAACAACAGTATGGCCCCTCGGTACCCTATTTGACATACAAAATTGCCGATTTGAAAATTCCTTTTACCGAGCAAGGCATCGAACCGGGTAGGTATGATCTCATTATTGCGAGCAACGTACTGCATACCACCCCGGATATCCGAGACACACTTCGCATGATCAAGGCATCACTCAAAAAGGATGGACAATTGCTGTTAAACGAGATTACGCGCAAAACCGTAATAAATCACCTGACCTTCGGACTGCTGGAGGGTTGGTGGCAGTACAAGGATGAGAATGTCCGCATCCCGGGGTGTCCGGCGTTGTCAGCCGCAAACTGGAGAAAGATGCTTCAGCGGGAAGGCTATCATTCCGTTCATTACCCGTCAGCACAGGCAGACCGCTATGGACAGCACATCATTGCCGCCAAAAGTGACGGTATCGTCATTCGCGCTAACGGTTCTGCACCTGTTGTTAAAAACGTTTTTCAACCCAGTCGTCCTGCCGATATCGTACACCAGAACGAATCATTCGATGAACAGGAGCAGCCCGCTGCGGATCATGGGATCATCACCGCGGAGATGACTGAACAATTTGTGAAAAAGGCGATCCGTGAAAGCATCGCGGAGGACCTGAAGATGGAGCAGTCCAGAATCCAGAACAATCGCAGCTTCTCGGACTATGGCGTCGATTCCATTATTGCCGTCCATCTGGTCAACGTGCTTAATCAGAAGTGCAAACTGACCTTGCAAACGACCGTGCTGTTCGACTATAACAATGTGGATCGTCTGGCAGAACACATTTTACAGGAATACGGAAAAACGATTGAATCGCTGCTTGTTCAGAGTCAGACTTGGGGGTCAGAACCGGTAGCTGCAATGGCATCAGATAAAACGACAACCATTTTTCCGGGCACATCACTGCCTTCCACATCTGTCAATGATGAATCGACTCCCTTTGCGAACAGCAACGTGGAAGCACCTAATACTCAAATGAATGTCAAAATTTCGGGTTCTTATTTTTATCGGACACATATTGAAAGCCCCTCGGAGATCAACGATCTTCAGCTTCATCAGACCCTTGTGCAGGAGTTGCGACCTGACGAAGTGCGCATTTCGGTCAGAGCGTTTTCCCTGAATTTTGGGGATTTGCTCTGTATTCGGGGTCTGTATCCGACCATGCCGCCGTATCCTTTTACACCAGGCTTTGAGGCAGCAGGTATTGTAGTCGAAACAGGGGCCTCCGTTACAACGGTAAAAACCGGCGATGAGGTAGTGTTCTATGCAGATGCCTCTCTCGGAGCGCATGCCACCGCCATTACGTGTAAAGCAGAGCAAGTGTTTGCCAAACCTGATCGGCTTACTCATGAGGAAGCTTGCTCGCTGCCCGTCGTAGCCATGACCGTCATTGCCGCCTTCCGCAAAGCCAATATTCAACCCGGCGAACGGGTCTTGATCCAAACGGCAACCGGAGGTGTCGGACTTGTAGCCATTCAGCTTGCCCGCCATCTTGGTGCAGAAATTTTCGCCACGGCCAGCATGCAACACAAGCTTGATTATTTGCGGGAAATGGGCGCCAGCTATGTAATCAACTATGCCACTACGGACTTTGAACAGGAAATACAACGGCTCACGAACGGAGAAGGGGTACATGTCATTCTAAATACCCTCCCAGGCGAGGCGCTGCAAAAAGGATTAAACTGTCTTGCGCGGAACGGAAGATACATCGAGATCGCGATGACAGCTCTCAAAAGCGCCCATGCAGTCAACCTCTCGGGACTCAATCACAATCAGAGCTTCTACAGTCTGGATCTGCGCAAGCTGGGCATGGAGCAACCCGAAATGCTCGCGGAATACAGGCAAGAGATGATGCATTGGGTAGAAGAAGGGGTCATCCGTCCCCTGATCGGTCAGACATTCCCGATGGACAGATTGCAGGAAGCCTACCGCTGCATGGATCAACGAAAAAATATCGGAAAAATTGTCATTAACGTGCCGGAATATATGCGCTATCAGTCTGCCGCTGCCGCTCTTCCAGCTGATTCAGCTGATGTCACCACCCGAGTCCGGATTGAAAGTGAAGGAAACAAAAGCGAAGAGCTGACAACGTATGAGCCGGTGGCGATCATTGGGATGAGCGGCCGATTTGCGGGTTCACGCGACGTAGCGGAATTGTGGGAGCATCTCGAAAAGGGAGATGACCTGATCCAACGCGAACAGCGCTGGAATCTTGCCAAGCATTATGGAGCGGATGTTTCCTTTTGCGACCAGGGCAGCTTTTTGGATAACATTCAAGCGTTTGATCCACTCTTTTTTAACATTTCCGGGCAAGAAGCGGCCTACATGGACCCTCAGCAACGGATTTTTCTGGAGGAAGCCTGGAGAACGTTCGAGGATGCCGGTTATGCCGGCGTCTCGATGCAGGGTCGTAAATGCGGCGTATACGTAGGCTGTACGGAAATGGATTATGGACAGCTGGTGGGTGAACAGCCTCCGGCTCAGTCGTTCTGGGGGAAAGCCGGGTCCATCATTCCAGCCAGGATTGCCTATTATCTCGATTTGAAAGGTCCTGCCATTGCGGTAGATACCGCCTGCTCCAGCTCGTTGGTGGCGATTCATCTGGCGTGTCAGTCACTGTGGGCGAGGGAAACAGAAATGGCGCTTGCGGGCGGGGTGTTTATTCAATCGACTCCCCAGTTCTATATGGATGCCAACCGTGCCGGCATGTTATCAACCACCGGGCGATGTCATTCGTTTGATGAACGGGCAGACGGTTTTGTGCCAGGAGAAGGAGCTGGAGCGGTTCTGCTGAAACGACTCAGTGATGCTGTACGTGATGGAGATCACATACATGGCGTAATTCGCGGAACAGGCATCAATCAGGATGGTACGACCAACGGAATCACTGCACCAAGCGCCAAATCGCAGACTGCTCTGGAGAAACAGGTTTATGATCGCTTCGGTATCGATCCGGCCAGCATTCAGCTGGTAGAGGCGCATGGAACCGGAACCCGGCTCGGGGACCCGATCGAGTTCCAGGCACTCACTAACGCATTTTCCTCATATACGGATCAGAAGCAATACTGTGCGCTGGGCTCCATCAAAACCAATATCGGGCATCTGGCAACCGCAGCGGGCATTGCCGGATTGATCAAGGTTTTGCTTTCCTTGCGTCACAAGCACATTCCAGCTTCGCTGCATATGGAAAAAGCTAATCCCAACATTGCGTTTGGCGACAGCCCTTTTTATGTCAATACGGAGACCAAGCCATGGGACACCGAAAAAGGCCAGAGGAGAAGGGCCGCGATCAGTTCATTTGGATTCAGCGGAACCAATGCCCATATGGTCATTGAAGAGGCACCCCCGCGTCCGGCTGCCAGCTCCGACCTGCGGCCCGGATATCTGATTGCACTGTCAGCACGTACTGCGGACCAATTACGTCAGCAAGCTGAGCAGCTTGTATCCTATGCGAAGGAAAACTCCGCAGCGGAAAGTCTGCACATGAGTTATACCTTACTTACAGGCAGACCTCACTTGGCCCATCGGATGATCTGCATTGCCCGCAACGGAGAGCAGCTTGCAGATCAGTTCAGTGAGTGGCTTGCAAAAGGGGAGAGCAGTTCAGTAACCAGCGGATTCGTTAATCGAAACGAACTACGTGGCAACGCCTCGTTGATGCGATACGCCGCCGAATGTATACGGCAATGCCGGGAAACGGAAGATTCCTCTGTTTATCTGGAGCATTTGTCAGCCCTCTGCGAAATGTATGTCCAGGGCTATGATCTTTCTTTCGACGAGCTGTTTCCAATCTCTGCACGGCGTATCCCGCTCCCGACTTACCCCTTTGCAGGGGACGATTACTGGGTACCGGCACGTGAAGAAACTCAGCGGGTTAAACAGCCGTCGAGTGCCGAACATGCTTTTGGAACAGTGCTGCATCCACTGGTTCACAGAAACACATCCAGTATAAAGCAATTGCAATATTCGTCTACTTTCAGCGGTCAGGAATTCTTTTTCAAGGATCACTTGGTGAAGGGGATGAAGGTGCTTCCGGGTGTAGCTCATTTGGAGTGGGTATGCTTTGCAGCAGATACGGCATGGGGTGATTTCTCGGATTCGAGGATGATTCGCTTGAGAAACGTGATCTGGTCTGCCCCGTTAATTCTGAATGAAACATCAGCCTCCTATGCCATCCGTTTTCGTCCTGTCGAGCAGACAGAGGGAGACGAAACGATGCACTTTGAAATTTGTCAGGAGCAGGGAAAGGAAAGCGATCAACATAAACAGGTATACAGTCAGGGCCAAGTCATGCTTGCCAATTTTCCAGTTCAGATGGAGCGGGACATTCAAACCGAACTTGCGGCCTGCACACCCAGCCCGGTCCATGCCGAAGCATTCTACGCTGCCTCCGCTCAAACTGGCATCGTCCTTGGGCCGGGCTTACGCGGGATACAGTCCGTATATGTTGGGCAGGATCGTGTCATAGCACACTTGTCACTCCCGCAATCCCTGACCTCTTCGGGTGAAGAATATACTCTTCATCCCAGCTTAATGGACTCGGCACTTCAGGTCACCATCGGATATCTGCTCGGCATTGTGACGGACCAGGCTGCCTCCGGTAGGCCTGCGCTGCCGTTTGCGCTGGAGCAGTTGGATATTCTGGGTCCCTGCACAGCGGAGATGTGGGCGGTTGCCGCGTACAGTTCAGGAAACAGCCGAGACAGCAAAATTCACAAGCTGGATGTAGATCTGTGCGACATGGACGGAGTGGTACGTATACGCATGACCGGATTTACGCCGCGTGTTCTGGAGAAAGATTTCGATACACAGAAGGAAGAAAAAGTGAGGCCGATTCTAATGGCGCCGGAATGGAAGCCGCTTGAGATCTCTTCCGACCAATCAACCGCTAAGTACAACAGTCATCTGATCTTGATTTCGGATCATTTTACAGGGCAGCTATCTTCATTGCGTGAATCGTTTCCTCACGCTCGCTACGTGCGACTGGCAACGGACACATTTGCATCCGCAGAGCGATTTGAGCAAAATAATGCATTGTTGCACCCGCTTGCAAGATTTTTTACAGAATCGGCTGCACACTTGCTCGAAGAAATTAGACAAATGGTGAACACGGAAACCGGAAGCACACTTATTCAGCTCGTTATTCCTTTCGAGGAAGAGGGACAGGGCGGACTGCTCAATGGTCTTGGCGGAATGCTATTGACGGCTTCTAGAGAGCATCGACAGTTGACATGTCAGCTCATTCAGCTGCACTCCTCCATACAAACAGGAGAACTGATCGATAAAATGGCTTCTGAGAGCCGTCATTCAGAAAACGTAATTGCCCGCTATCCGGCTTCCGGCATCAGGCAGACAAGAGTCTGGCATGAGCTGTCTGCTCACTCCGCTGGCAATTCATTGTCCTGGAAAGACGGTGGGGTATATTTGATAACCGGAGGCATCGGCGGAATCGGATTAGCTTTGACACGTACGCTTGTCAATCAGATCAGGAATGCCACGATTCTGTTAAACGGCCGTTCGACTCCAAACGCCGAGCAGCAGGCCCATCTTCAACAGCTTCAGTTGAACGGAAATCACGTAGTTTACAGGAAAGCGGACATCACCTCCCGTGAAGCAGTTCAGAGACTGGTACAGGAAATTCAGTCTGATTACGGTGAACTGAACGGCATTATTCATGCGGCAGGTGTCGTGAAAGATCGTGGCTTACGGCTCAAAGATTCAAAAGAACTTCGATCCGTCTTAGCTCCCAAAGTGGACGGCACGATATGGATCGATGAATCGACCGCCCACATGGCGCTCGATTTTTTTGTCCTGTTCTCTTCGCTCGCTGCTGTGACCGGCAATCCGGGTCAAGCGGATTACGCCTGTGCGAATGCTTTTATGGATGCCTACGCCACATACCGAGATGTGCTGGTTCGGAACGGACAGCGTAACGGCACAACGCTCGCAATCAACTGGCCGCTCTGGAGGGAAGGACGCATGCAACCAGGGGTAGCAGCGGAACAGAAAATTCGCCGCCAATGGGGAATGCGCCCGATGGACACCTCGATCGGAATCAAACTGCTGCATATGGCCATGAACAGCGGTTCATCCCAAGTTCTGGCTTTTTACGGTGAACCGGACGTATTTCTGTCAGGTGTGATGTCAGATTCCGCAGGTTTGGTGGATCAGCCGTCGATATGGAACGTGTCAACAGCTCCTTCACAATCCATGACGTCTGTTGCCGTCCCAAGCGACATTCCTGAGTCGCAAAAACGAACATGGCCGACAGAAGATGAGCGAAAACGGCTGCTCGTTTCCAGAGTCCAAGACGCTTTAACGGATCATATGTCAGAGTTGCTGCAGGTAAACCGGACCGACATCTTTCCAGATGTCGAATTTGGCGAATATGGATTCGATTCCATTTCGTTTACCGATTTCGCCGGTATTCTTAATGAGCACTATGCGCTTAAACTTACACCTACTGTTTTCTTTGAGCACTCCACCTTAAGGTCTTTAACAGGACATCTTGTCGGAGCCTATCCGAAACAGTGGGATACACTTTTGCCTGAGAAGCACATTGACACCGTGGGACTGCATGCTGATGACTCATCACAGGAGAATGAAACAGAAGGTGTCTCCTCTAATCTGCTCGGACAGGTGGAACAGGCTGATTCGCTTTCGATCCGTAACCCATATCCATTTCCGAAGGAAACGGAAGATTCCACTGAGCAGAAAGAACAAATGGGAGGTTCAATATCATCCTCCGAACGCCATCGAGAAGCCAGCCTGCCTGAATCCGATCATCAAAATCATAAGGCAACGGAACCCATCGCCATTATTGGCATGAGCGGCCGTTTTCCGATGGCGAAGGACATTGATGCATTATGGGATAACCTGCTTCAGGGACGGGATTGCATCTCAGAAATTCCACCAGATCGGTGGGACTGGAGAGCCTATTACGGAGATCCCGATCAGGCTCATAACAAAACCAACATCAAATGGGGCGGATTTATGGAGGGTGTCGCCGAATTTGATCCTGGCTTCTTTGGCATTTCCCCGCGTGAAGCGGAATTGATGGACCCGCAGCAGCGGCTTTTGATGATGTATGCCTGGAAAGCAATTGAAGATGCGGGTTATGCACCACCAAGCTTGTCCGGTTCACGAATGGGCATTTTTGTTGGCACTGCGAGCAGCGGGTATCATCGTCTGTTGGCACAGGCGGATACCGTAATCGAAGGATATACTTCCACAGGCCATGTGGCTTCCGTAGGTCCTAACCGAATGAGCTTTTTCCTGAATGTACACGGTCCAAGTGAACCCGTGGAGACGGCATGCTCCAGTTCGCTGGTGGCACTTCACAGGGCTGTTCAGGCGATACGAAATGGAGACTGTGATACTGCTATCGTGGGTGGAGTTAATACCATTCTGGACCCGGACTATCATATCAGTTTCAATAAAGCGGGTATGCTGAGTCCAGATGGACGTTGTAAAACGTTCTCCGATGAGGTTAACGGATATGTACGCGGAGAAGGCGTTGGCATGATATTTTTGAAAGGGTTACGGGCCGCTGAGCAAGCAGGTGACCACATATATGGCCTGATTCGTGCTACGGATGAAAATCATGGTGGACGGGCTGCATCGCTCACCGCACCGAATCCGCGAGCACAGGCCGACTTGATTAAATCCGTATATTCAAAGGCTGGTGTGCACCCTTCTACCATCGGATACATTGAGGCTCACGGAACAGGCACGCCTCTTGGTGATCCCATTGAAATTAATGGCTTGAAGATCGCGTTTCAGGAGACTCTTGCAACTGCGGAACCCAATCTGACAACCTCATCCTCCTGCGGACTGGGCTCCATCAAAACCAACATTGGACATCTGGAGCTTGCTGCAGGCATTGCCGGGGTCATTAAGGTACTGCTGCAAATGAAGTACAAAACGCTCGTGAAGACAGTTCATTATGAGAGACCTAACCCTTACATTCAATTGGAAGGAAGTCCTTTTTACATCGTCGATGAAAATAAAGCATGGGAAGCGCTCGATGACTCTGCTGGCAGAACGCTACCAAGACGTGCAGGAGTGAGTTCCTTCGGATTCGGAGGCGTAAACGCACACGTGCTGCTTGAAGAGTATATTCCGGTTGAATCGGTAGCCAATTCTGATAGGACCCTTCATCCAGCTCACGGGGACTCAATGAACAAAGCTACTTCGGTATGCATCGTACTGTCAGCCAAAACCGAAGAAAGACTTCAGGAACAGGCTCGGCAATTGCTGGCGGTGTTGCAATCGGGACGATATGAAGATCGTCATCTGCCTCAGCTCGCGTACACACTTCAGACAGGGCGTGCGGCGATGGAAGAGCGACTGGCTTTGGTGGCAACTTCCATTGCTGAAATAGAAGACCGGCTGGACGCTTATATTCATGATCCACAGAAGGCTGACAACATCTATCGAGGCAAAATAAAGTCCCACAGAGCCTCCATCGCTGCACTGGCAGAGGATGCAGATATGCAGGAAACGGTAAAAAGCTGGGTCCGCAAACGCAAGTATGGACAGCTGCTGGATCTTTGGGCGAAGGGGCTTGAGGTTCCGTGGTCTGAAGGTTACACGGGAAGGACGCCCCAGCGAATCAGTCTGCCCACGTATCCGTTTGCCACAAAACGTTATTGGGTGCCTGAACAGAAAGAGCAAAAATCGGGACAACCTGTACCGACATCTTATCTTCACCCGCTTCTCCAGCGAAATACATCGGATCTGCAAGGGATTCGTTTCAGTTCAGAGTGGAGCGGACAGGAATTTTTTCTGAACGATCATGTCATTCACAATCGTAAAATCATGCCAGGGGCCGCCTGCCTCGAAATGGCCAGGGCAGCGCTGGAACAGGTTATTCCGACAGATACATCCCGGCAGGACAGGGTTATTGTTTTTCGCGACATCTACTGGACTGTGCCGCTGGGGATGGAACTGCATTCAGTCACACCGAGCAGGCTCCAGGCGCAATTGGGATTGACTCCGCTGGACACAGGTGAGATCCGTTATGAAATAACCAGCGGGGAAAACAACCAGAGAACCGTACAATCCGAACCATCCAAACGAAATGTACATCAGATAGGAACGATTTCGACGTCCACTCGTCAAGCAGCTTCCTATCCAACGATCGATCTGGAATCCTTACTGTTGCAATGCGGAAAACAAACGATGACGGCTGCTGAATGTTACCGTTTCTTTGAGCAGTCCGGCCTGTTTTATGGACCGGGTCATCAGGGGATTCAGCGTCTTCATATTGGAGAGGGGCAAGTCATCGCACAATTGAAACTGCCGCCATCTCTTGCATCCACTGCTGAGGAGTACGGTCTGCATCCGGCTCTGGTGGATTCAGCTATACAGGCATGCATCGGATTGCCGCAATTCAAGGAAGGGGGAGTTACACCTTTTTCCTTGGATCAGGCTGTAATCTATCGAGACTGCCCGGATTCCGTCTGGGCATGGGTGCGTCTTTTGCCGGAACAGGATTCTTCCGGAACGGCTAGCAAAGTGCAGATCGATCTATGTGACGACCAGGGAAAAATAGTCCTGCAATTCATAGGGCTGACGATTTTGCACAGACCGTACCCTGGGGAACCATCCGGCGTTATTCAGGAAGAGTCCAACACATTTGCGAAGCCAATACCGTATGAAACCATAGCTTACGCCACCTCGGAGAAGCAGACACTGACACAGATTCCACTCTCGGGAGCGATGACTTATGCGCCAAGTTGGAGAGAAGTATCGACCAATCCCGATGTAACCCAACCTATGCCCATATCTTTCGGTGGTTCGGGGATTATCGTAGGTGGGACGTCGAGGCAGCAGGACGTTATTCAGCAATGGCATCCCGGCCTGCGACCTGTTGCAGTTGAAGGCAATGTACCAGAAACAAAACTAGAACTCGAGTTAAAACGCCATGGCGTAATCAGCCGTCTGATCTGGATTGTGCCGCCCTCAAGCATCGTTCAGGGGCCGGAGCATGCTGTGGAAGTGATAAATGAGCAGAACCAGGGATTGTTTCAGACATTTCTCCTCATTAAAGTCTTGATGAACCTGGGCTACGATGCACGCAGACTCGATCTGACCATTATAACGGAGAGGGCCTGCAACGTATTGGCTGGAGAAACGATCTATCCTGCGCACGCCGGAATTAGCGGACTGGCAGGTACCCTCGCCAAAGAAATGCCGGATTGGAGAGTCTGCCATCTGGATGTGGATGATGTCCATGACATCGGAGCGCATCCCGAACGCCATTTTCCAGGGATATGGGATGGGAATACGCGCGCCTGGCGGAATGGAAAAGGGTATGAAAGTATACTTGTGAACGTCTGCTCTATGGGTGACTCGCATGAAGCATTCAGAAAAAATGGCGTCTATGTCGTTATTGGCGGTGCGGGCGGCATTGGGGAAGCATGGAGTGAATATCTGATTCGGCGCTATCAGGCGCGGCTTATCTGGATTGGCCGAAGAGCGGTCGATGCACGGATCGGAGAGCTATGCAGACGCCTTGGCGAATTGGGAACCGAACCGCTGTATATTTCTGCGGATGCAGCCGACAAGCATAGCTTGCAGGAGGCATACCGCCAGATCAGATCATTGGCGCCAGCCATTCACGGGGTCGTGCATGCTGCCGTAGGTCTGATGGATCAAAGTCTGTCTCAGATGACTCCAGATTATTTCCGCAATGTATTGTCATCCAAGCTGGATGCCAGTATGAACATGATGAACATTTTTGGACAGGAGCCTCTGGATTTCATGCTGTTTTTCTCTTCCATGAGCTCGTTCACCACACCAGCTGGACAAGCCGGATATGCCGCCGGATGTGCCTTTATCGATGGCATGAGTGCTGCAGCACAATCCTGGAAATTCCCTGTAAAAGTGATGAATTGGGGTTACTGGGCTGAGACCGGCATCGCCAGTCAGGTGCCTGCCGCTTTTAAGCAAAGACTGAATCAGTCGGGAATTGGCTCCATACATCCTGAGGATGCCATGCGGGCGTTGGAACTGCTGATGGCAGGAGGCAAGCATCAGCTGGCGTTCATTCAGACGGACAAGCCAGGGGCAGTGGAAGGCACAGCGTCTGATCGTATGTTTATGGTAGCGCCTGAAGCGAAGCAAGTAGGACGCCATC
Source organism: Paenibacillus sp. Negev47 (assembly GCF_058313655.1). Taxonomy (NCBI): domain Bacteria; kingdom Bacillati; phylum Bacillota; class Bacilli; order Caryophanales; family Paenibacillaceae; genus Paenibacillus; species Paenibacillus sp. Negev47. The sequence continues at coordinate 3,170,585 of NZ_CM177754.1, read as the reverse complement.
AGCTCAGGAATCGAATTTCTGGGCAACAGCTCAACGTGAAGCCGCTTCAACAAAAGTGGGCCGCCTTTAACGATGAATTCGAGTCCATGCTGGCCGGACTGCTGTCGATTCAGTTGCAGCAGATGGCCTCAGCTGATTCGGCAAACCGTCCTATTGCCATCTATGATCGCTGGATGAAGGAAAGCAGAAAGCGCTTAGAGCAGTATACGTTGTCGGATGAGTCTCTTGCTTCTGACTCGATGTGGTCGGCATGGGACCAACGTATGAAGCACTGGCTGCTGGACCCGGATTTTGCGCCACAGGTTAAGTTAGTCGACCAGATGATACGCAGCCTGCCGGAGATTGTCAGAGGAGAACTGGCTGCCACTAATATCATGTTCCCCGACGGAGCGATGGATATGGTGCAGAATATTTACAAGCATAATTCAGCAGCAGACTATTTCAACGGAATACTGGCCGATACCGCCGCAGCGTACCTTGCCGAGCGGCTTGAATCCAATCCACAGGCCAGCTTGCGTATTCTTGAAATCGGTGCCGGGACAGGAGGAACGACGGAAAAGGTGCTTGAGCGGATAAAACCCTTTGCCGCCTCTATTGCGGAGTATGCATACACCGACATCTCAAGAGCATTCCTGCTGCATGGAGAAAAGATCTATGGGGAGAATCATCCTTATCTGAACTGCACCATGCTGGATATTGAAAAACCTCCTGCCGAACAATCCTATGATCTGGGGAGTTATGATCTGGTCATCGCAGCCAATGTTCTTCATGCTACCCGGAACATCAGACGCACCCTGGGTCACGTACACTATCTGTTAAAACAAAACGGCCTGCTTCTGCTGAATGAATTGACCCACAGCTCGCTGTTTAGCCACCTGACATTTGGTTTGCTGGAAGGCTGGTGGCTGTATGAAGATGATGATATCCGTATCGGGGGCTCCCCTGTTCTTGGCAAACAGCAATGGCAGAAGACGCTACAAGAGACCGGGTTTGGACAGGCAATGATGCCAGCCGAACCAGGTGAGAGTCTTGGGCAGCAAATTATCACCGCCTTCAGTGACGGGTATATATCCATGGCCATACCTCCTGTGGAGGCCAGGTCGAATCATAAGCCGATTTCTTCTGAAAACATATCGGTCATGAACAAGGACAAAATGCAGATAGAACAACAGTCGGAGTCAGAACTGGATTCCGATCAGATGTGGCAGGCCAGCCTGACATTTTTCAAACGTCTGGTCGGAGAGGTTATTCGGATGTCACCTGAACATATCGATGAGTCCGAACCGTTGGAGGCTTACGGCATCGACTCCATTCTCATTGTTCAACTCACGAATCAGTTGCGCAAACATTTTGGCGGCGTGAACACCACGCTGTTTTTTGAGCACAAAACACTTGCATCATTAATTCATTATTTTATGAAACAGCACAGACAGGAGCTGTTGGTGGCGGCTCTACCGAATCTGCCTGAAAAAGAGCCGGAACAAACGCACGAATCCCTTATTCAGCCAACCGTTTCGGCAGTGGAAAGGACGATGCAGGAGCATGTTTTAGATTCGGCAAAGACTGTACCCATCACGGCATCTCTCAACTTGGCTGCCAATGAACCGATTGCCATTATTGGCATCAGCGGCAAATATCCGCAGGCAGATAATCTGGAGCAATTTTGGGACAACCTGATTGCAGGCATGGACTGCATCACGGAAATTCCGGAAGAACGCTGGTCACTTGAAGGATTCTATGAACCGGATCGCAAGGAAGCCGCGCGCAAAGGCAAAAGCTACAGCAAATGGGGCGGCTTCATTGAAGGTTACGCCGATTTTGATCCGCTGTTCTTCCAGCTCTCCCCCCGAGAGGTCATGAACATGGACCCGCAGGAAAGGCTCTTTTTGCAAATCGTATGGGAAGCGCTTGAAGACTCGGGCTATACAAGGGAACAGATGGATCGACAGTACAATGGCAAAGTGGGGGTATTTGCGGGCATTACCAAAAGTGGCTTCAACCTCTACGGTCCGCCACTATGGAATGAAGGCAGTGAATGGTTCCCGCAGACCTCGTTCAGTTCGGTCGCAAACCGGGTTTCCTATTTGCTGAACCTCCATGGTCCCAGCATGCCGGTGGATACGATGTGCTCCTCTTCACTCACGGCTATCCATGAAGCATGTGAAAGCATTCGCCGCGGTGAATGTGAGGCAGCGATTGCAGGCGGGGTGAACCTGTATCTGCATCCTTCAAGCTATGTTGCCTTGTGTGCCCAGCAGATGCTGGCAGCTGACGGTAAATGCAAAAGCTTCGCTCAGGAGGCGGACGGTTTTGTACCCGGTGAAGGCGTGGGGGTGGTTATCCTGAAACAGCTGTCCAAAGCGGTTGAAGCTGGCGATCAGATCCATGCGGTCATTCGCGGAACCCACATTAACCATGGCGGCAAAACGAATGGCTATATGGTTCCCAATCCTGCAGCCCAGGGAGACCTGATTCGGGAGACGATCAACAAGGCAGGCATTGATGCCCGCTGGATCAGCTATATTGAAGCTCATGGAACCGGGACAAGCCTGGGAGATCCGATTGAAATGGCTGGACTTGCCCGTGCGTTCCGCCAGGATACGCAGGATAAAGGATACTGCTCCATCGGCTCACTGAAAAGCAACGTTGGACATATGGAATCGGCTGCCGGAATTGGCGGACTCACCAAGATTATCCTTCAGTTGAAACATGGTCAGATTGCACCCAGTCTGCATGCCGAAGAGCTGAACAGAGAAATTAACTTCAAGAACACGCCGTTTATCGTACAGCAGAAGGCGAGCGATTGGTTAAGACCGATGGTTGAGGTGGACGGACAGATACGGGAAATACCGCGCATTGCTGGTATATCCTCATTTGGCGCTGGGGGCGCAAACGCACATGTAATCGTTGAAGAATATATTCCTGCTCCTGCTCAACCTTCTTTTCCTGTGATAGAAAGCTCTTCTGGCAGGAAAGAACGTAACTCGGAGCAACCGGTAATGATCGTTTTGTCTGCCCGAAATGAAGAAAGGCTGGTTGCTGTGGCGGAGAAACTTCTACTATACATTAGCCGCCGAACATTGGATGATCAGGTGTTGGATAAGCTGGCCTATACACTTCAAATCGGCAGAGAGGCAATGGAAGAACGTTTGGCTTTTACAGCAAGCACCATACATGAACTGATCGCTAGACTGGTTACCATTCAAACCGAAAAGTTAAAGCAAGCCATTCCGTGGATGTACAGAGGACGGGTTAATCGAACTTCGTATACTCCTTTAGACACCGAGCAAGAAGCGAGCAAACCTCCTTCTGAAGATGTCAGACAGGCCATGATGCAAGTTAACGTGGATCGATTGCTGGAATTATGGGTGAATGGCGCGAAGCTGGACTGGAAGCAAATGTATGGTCCAATAACGCCAGGCAAAATGAGTCTGCCCACCTATCCGTTTGAGCGGGAAAAATATTGGCTGCCTGACGCCAAAGGAATGCTTCATGTTGCTAGTACCACCGAGGCAGATTCCCGCAATACCATTGTGCATCATCCGATGCTTCACCATAATACATCCCTGTTATCGGAGCAGCGCTTCACCTCACGGTTCAGCGGTGATGAATTTTTCCTGTCAGATCATCAGGTCGGAACCTACCGGGTGCTTCCGGGAGTGGCCTATTTGGAAATGGCTCGCGAGGCTGTGAAACGCTCTGTAGAACATGTTGATTCCGTGTCCGAGGTGATTGTCCTGGAAAATATCATCTGGGGCAGACCCGTGTTAATCGCCGCTCAGGCCACCGACGTTCATGTGCGTTTGTATACGGAAGAGCAGGGAGACATCCACTACGAAGTATACACCCAAGATGCGTCAGTCGAGTTGCTGCACAGTCAGGGTTTGGCTTTGCTGAAAACCGAGACTCAAGACTTAAAGCTGAATCTGGCAGACATACGAAACAAGTGCATCAAACCGTGGACAGCGGATGAATGCTATCAGGCTTTTGAACAGATGGGACTGCACTATGGCACAGCCATGCGAGGGATCGAAACAGTCTATACGGGAGAAAACGCGGTGCTGGCCAAGCTCGCTCTGCCTGCCCGGGTGAGGGACTCCGCTCGTGACTTCGTCCTGCATCCGTCCATGGCAGATGCGGCTTTGCAGTCAGCCATTGGATTGCTGCTTGCACATTCAATGCCTGATGATCACAGACTGCAAACAAATCCAAGTCCGCTGCTTCCTTTTGCACTGGAGCGGGCCGTTTTCCACCGTCCTTGTACAGCCCACATGTGGGCTTATATTCGTTACAGTAACGGACATAAACCATCTTATTCGCTGCAAAAACTGGACATCGACTTGTGTGATGAAGATGGAAATGTATGTGTGCAATTCGAGGGCTTCACCAGCAAACCATTGAAGGGAGAGATTCACATGGGGAAAACATCATCTCCAACCGAATCACAAACACTGATGTTTGCAAAAGAGTGGAAGGAACAGGAAGCTGTAGTTGTGCCTGAGGTGGTATACAGTCGTCATATCGTCATGTTATCTGGCCCCTGGACAGAGCAGGAACACGTCATGGCTGCCAAACTTCCGAATGTGCAGTATGTATCCCTTGGTCCAGACCCAGCGGATCGGGTTGGTCATTCCGGCTTGATGGATAAGCAATACTTGTTTGCTGTTAAGAAGGCCTATCGTTATGTGCAACAGTTGCTCAAAGCTAGACCGGAAGGTGCTGTACTCATTCAACTGCTGGTTGCCAAGCGGGCAGAACACAAATTATTCGGTGGATTATCTGCCTTGCTGAAAACGGCTGAATTGGAAAATCCGAAAATCATCATTCAAATCATTGAAGCAGATGATCTTCAGGGTACCGAACGAGTTGTGCAGATAATAACAGAAAGCAGTCAAAGCGCTGGCGACACACATATCCGCTATCAGAACGATAAAAGATATATATCATTGTGGAAAGAGGTCGGTTCTTCGCATTCATCCTTTGTCGAGCTGCCTTGGAAAGATCGAGGCGTGTATCTGATTACAGGCGGTCTGGGAGCAATCGGATCTATCATAGCGGAGCATATCACCGAGCAGGCGGAACATCCCGTGCTCATCCTTACGGGGCGCTCGGAACCGGATGAATCAGATCGCCAGCGAATGGCGTTGCTGGAACAGATGGGGGCAGAGGTCATCTATCGGCGTTCGGATGTCTCGAAGAGGGAAGCTGTAGATGAACTGATGCTGGAAATCAGCCGAAATCACGGCGGATTGCGTGGAATTATTCATAATGCAGGCTTAATTCGCGACAGTTATATGATCCGAAAGGAGCTTGATGACATCGAGGAAGTACTGGCTCCAAAAGTCGCTGGAACGGTTCATTTGGATGAAGCAAGCCAGTATTTCAAGCTGGACTTTTTTGTATTGTTTTCCTCGCTTGCCGGGGTGCATGGCAATGTGGGTCAGGCCGATTATGCGGCAGCGAATGCGTTTATGGACGAATATTCCGAATACCGCAATGAACGTGTTCAGCAGGGAGAACGTCACGGGTTTACACTCGCCATTAATTGGCCCTTGTGGGAAGAGGGCGGTATGCATATGAATGATCATGTGAGACAGAACATAGAGCGAATATCAGGAACGGTTCCACTGGAGCGTGTAAATGCGATGCGATCTCTCCAGCAGACACTGCAAGAGAGAAGGTCACCTGTAGTCGTCATGCAGGGGGAGGCTGACCAAATGCGAAGTTTCATGGGTGTTTCCGGGACAGCACCGATTATGAATACCGATGAAGCATACAACCGTTCCGATGACGAGAATTACCTCCACCTTGTAGAGAAAATACGCAGCGGCGAATGTACCCTTGATCAGTTAATGCATCTCAAGTAGTTGTACTTGTATTGCTTGCTTCTAGCCGGTTTTTAAGAATTTCGCGAAATGCGGATTGACTCTTTCAGCAATGATATCGATTGACGTTTTTCTTTAAGGAGGTGATCGCTTTGGAAGACCAACTGTCCACATTGTATCGAAAGATTCAGCAAGGAAAGCTCAGCGATCAGCAGGCAGCGGAGGAGCTGCAAAGGCTGTTGTCCGAATCTGGAGAACAGGAGTCGAGCTTGAAAGAGACGCTCCATGAAGAGAGAGAGGACGATATCAACGAAAAAGCCATTCGTTATGTCAAAAAAACATTGTCCTCTAGCCTTATGCTGCCGGAACGGCAGATCGACGCACATGCGCCTCTGGAGAACTATGGCATTGATTCCGTGATGGTGATGAAACTGACGGATCAATTGGAACAGCAATTTGGTCCGCTGTCCAAGACATTGTTCTATGAATACCAAAATATAGCGGAGCTTGCCGAGTATTTCATGAGCCATCACCGGGAACGACTGGAGCAACTCACAGGGGGGCAGGCGAAAAGCAATTCAGACGTACAATTCCGTACTTCTGAGCTTGATTCCAGCACAATTCGGAAGTCTGAAAGTCTGAATTCGTTCAATAAGCGGCAGCCGTCTGTTGGCTCGAGGAGAAAAATTCCAGCAGCGACAAGCGAAGGCGGAGAATCGATCAGCAAAGAACATGACCATAGCAAATCGCTGGACATTGCCATCATTGGCATGTCTGGACGATATCCGAAGTCTAGTAATCTGGAGCAGTTCTGGGAGAACCTGAAACTTGGGAAAGACTGCATCACCGAAATACCGGAAGATCGATGGGATTATCGGATTCATACCGAGATGAATGGCAGGAAAGGAAAACATTCTGGAAAATGGGGCGGATTTTTGGATGGAGTGGATCGTTTTGATCCACTCTTTTTTCAGATTTCTCCGAAGGAAGCTGAACGAATTGATCCACAGGAGCGACTGTTTCTCGAATGTGTGTACGAGACGCTTCAGGATGCGGGATATACCCGTGAACAGGCCGCAGGTCCAGATGCCCCCCCGGATCAGATGGGGAATGTCGGTGTGTTCGCAGGAGTCATGTATCAGGAGTATCAGCTGTATGGCGCTGAAGCCAGGATTGCGGGTAGAGAGCCATTTGCATTAAACGGTAATCCGGCTTCCATTGCCAATCGTGTCTCGTACTTTTGTAATTTTCATGGGCCCAGCATGGTGATAGATACTATGTGTTCCTCGTCACTCACGGCCATTCATCTGGCCTGTCAGAGTCTGCGTAAAAAAGAATGCCTAACCGCAATCGCCGGAGGTGTCAATGTATCTGTTCACCCCAATAAATATGTGATGTTAACACAGGGGCAATTCCTGTCTTCGAAAGGTCGCTGCGAAAGCTTCGGTGAAGGCGGTGACGGTTACGTCCCCGGAGAAGGTGTAGGGGCTGTGATGCTCAAACCTTTAAGCCGTGCCATAGCCGACGGCGATCATATCTATGGCGTCATTAAAGGAACTGCCGTTAACCACGGCGGCAAAACGAACGGTTATACGGTTCCCAATCCCGCCAGACAGGCGGAGGTTATTGAAACAGCTGTCGCAGAGGCAGGAATCGACATTGCGGACATCAGCTATATCGAAGCTCATGGGACAGGCACCTCGCTGGGAGATCCCATCGAAATTACAGGGTTAACCCAGGCATTTAGGAAAGGAAGAGCAACGGACAGCAAATGTGCCATTGGCTCAGCCAAATCGAATATTGGTCATTGCGAAAGTGCAGCAGGCATTGCAGGCCTGACCAAGGTCCTTTTGCAGATGCAGCATCGGCAGCTGGTTCCTTCCATTCATGCGGACCCGCCTAACCCACACATTCAGTTCGACAAGACGCCTTTTACAGTACAGAAGCAATTAAGTGACTGGGACAGAATAACGATAGATTCAGGAGACTCTACACGGGAAGTCCCGCGGATTGCGGGAATTTCCTCATTTGGTGCCGGGGGTTCCAATGCCCATATCATTGTGCAGGAGTATTGTCCCGAGCAGTCAGATATGTTGCTGGCTGAGCAGGATAAACCAGCTAAACAGCAGGCACTTATCGTTTTGTCGGCCCGGAATGAAGAGCAGCTTCGTGAATTGTGTGAACGCATGTTAACGGCTCTGCGATCCAATCGATATCAAGAGGAACAATTGGCGAACATCGCTTACACGCTGCAAACCGGACGTGAGATGATGAACATGCGCCTTGGCATCGTGACAGGTTCGCTACAGGAACTAAGGTCGAAACTGGAAAGCTACTGTTCGGGGGATCAGGATATGGACGACATGTATGTGGGATATGCAGGTGATGCACAACAGCCGCTATCCATACTGTCAACCGATGCAGACATGAGCCATACCTTAATGAACTGGATTACCAAACGCAAGTTCGGAAAATTGCTGGAGTTTTGGGTGAAAGGCCTAAATGTGGACTGGAACTTACTCCATAACGGATTCAGGCACTGCAAGATCAGCCTGCCTACGTATCCATTTGCCAAAGAACGGTATTGGGTACCTGGTGAACCTTCTGTGGAGTTCAAAATGAATGGGGATTCTTCCCATAACGGATACTCCGGTCATATTCCATTTATTCATCCACTGCTTCATGAGAATAAGTCCAACTTGTCGGAGCAAAAATACGTGACGGTTCTGACCGGCCAGGAATTTTACCTGAATGATCATCGAATCGGACAAGAGCGGATTCTACCCGGTGCGGCCTACCTTGAAATGGCGCACGCTGCAGTCAGCGATGCTTTAGGCGAACAACAAGGAGAGAATGTCGCTGTTACCCTGAAAAACCATGTGTGGATGCGTCCTCTTATTGTCAGGGAGACTCCGGTGCCTCTACATATTCGGTTACATGCCTCATTGGAGGATCAGCCTATTCAATATGAAATGTATAGTGAGATATCTGCGGATGGATCGGGCGAAAATAGGGTGCACAGCAGCGGTTATGCCAGCATCGTTTCACTGGAACCCGAGCTTGTCGCAGCCATGGCGATTGATCCGGCCGAGATAAAGGCACGCTGCAACACCAGACGATTTACTGCGGATCAATGCTACCAAATTTACAAACAAGGTGGTCTCAACTATGGACTCGCCCATCGGATGTTGGTTGAGTTACACGTGGGAGCAGGCGAGGTGTTAGGACAGATTCGTCTGCCTTCTATTCTGAAGCATGAAATGCAATCCTATGTACTGCATCCCGCCATCCTGGACGGGGCTTTGCAATCCGCTATCGGGCTGTGGATGGAGGACAATGAGGGCAAAGAGCTGGAAAACGCAAATTCCATGCTGCCCATTCCATATGCCATGGATGAACTTCAAGTTCTGGGCTCCTTCACTGAAGAAATGTGGGTTCATGTGCGTTACAGCTCTGATTCCGTTTTAACCGCTGCGGATGCCATGCCTAAACTGGATATTGATCTGTTCTCCAGTACAGGGGTTCCATGTGTTCTTATTCAAGGACTAAGTTGCAGAGCCTTGAACAACGGTACAGTCCCGGGGGCTGAACCGTATGGGCGGGCAACGGCCATGTTGGTACCTCGTTGGGAAGGAACCGCCGACGCCCGAAATGAGTGGGGCCATCCGTATGACAGGCATATCGTAATGCTAGCTGAACCTTGGGCCGAACTGGCGGAGGAAATAAAGGAAAGACTGAAGCGAGAGCAAATACCAACCGAGATCGTAGCGCTTGGATTTGACAAGATTGCTGATATTGACAACGTTGGCGCAAGCTCCAAACGTTTTACGTACGCTTCAACCCAGGTACTCCACGTACTTCAACAACTGGTGAGCAGTCCATCCAACGCTGAGAATGTGCTTATTCAGCTGCTGTACAGCCGTGAAGATCATTTTCAGCTGTATAGCGGATTAACAGGGTTGCTGCGAACGGCGGCACTGGAAAATCCCCGGATTCACGTTCAGTTCATTGAAGATATGGAAGAGGGATATTCAGAATCGAAGAGCTGGCCTCGAGAACCACGTAATACCAAGCGTGCTGTCGAACTAATCAAGCTCAATCGGGAGTCTGAGGATGTATGTATCGGCTACCAAGGCACACAACGACAAGTGCTTCACTGGAAAGCCCTCCATCTGCCTGCTGAGACGGATGTCATGCCTTGGAAGAATGGCGGGGTGTACCTTATTACAGGAGGTGCAGGTGGTCTGGGCCATATTTTTGCCCGTGAGATTGCCTCTAAGGTCGTCAACGCAACGCTGATTTTGACAGGTAGATCAGACATATCAGCGAATCAGGAGCAAGCGTGGGAACCCTTGAAAACAAATGGTACCACGATCATCTATCGCCAAGGGGATATATCCGAGGAAAAAGATACATTGGAGCTTGTTGCTTATATTCAGCATAGCTTCGGCCGTCTGGATGGAATCATCCATAGCGCAGGTTTAACGGGAGATCAGTATATCTTGAACAAAACGAAAGCCGAAATGGAGAAGGTGCTGGCTCCGAAAGTTGCTGGCACCTTTCATCTGGATGAAGCAACACGGGCGATGAAGCTGGACTTTTTTATCCTGTTCTCCTCCATGTCGGGTGTATATGGAAATCCGGGCCAATGCGATTACGCTGCAGCCAACGCGTATATGGGCAGCTATGCACAGTATCGTCATCAATTAATGCTGGCCGGAAAACGGCAAGGAAGGACCCTGGCCATCCACTGGCCATTATGGAAAGATGGCGGCATGCATTTAAGCCCTTTCGAAGAGAAGGGCTTATGGGAAAATACGGGAATGCGTCCACTAGCTCTTGAAGCAGGTATTACGATACTCTACAGAGCTTTTCAGTCCACAGAATGTGAAATCATTGGGGTACAAGGAGACATTCCGAAGCTGATTTCCAGCCTGGAGACACGTTGGAATATGAACCGTGCAACGCGGGATACCCCATTCGTTTCAGAAGCAGGTGCCATGTCTGTGTTGCAAGAATTGGCTGCGGAACTGCTTGGTGTTGGGCCAGATGAGATTAGCCGCGAAGCGGATTGGCTTGAATGCGGGCTGGACCAGCCTCAATTAACGCTCTTGGCCCAAAGGTTGAACGAGCGATGTGGGTTGGATCTGAGTCATGTTCTATTCGTGGAATATCCAACGCTGCAATCTGCTTCGGCATTTCTGAGCCAGCGATACCCGAACGCTTTCCCATCAGCACCGTTAGTTCCTGAGGGCGAACTATTACCGCGTTCAAGTCAAACCAGCCTGCCAACGGATCGTTCGACGAAGCACGCGCAGACCACAGCAGCAGACAATATACTGGCGGAAGAATTGGATACTTTTCTGAAAAAGGCCTTATCCGCGGTACTCAAAGTGCCCGCAGATCAAATTGTAAGCCACGCTCGACTGGAAGAGTATGGTATAGACTCGATTAGCATTACTCAATTGACGGATCAGCTCGAGGGTACTTTCGGGCCGTTGTCCAAAACACTGCTTTTTGAATATCAGACCCTCAAAGAGTTGAGAGGGTATCTGATCAAGGCCCACCGCGATACCGTCAATCGCCTGATTTCCGTTCCTACGCTGCCATATGAAGAACGTAACGAACGTTCGGTTAAAACTGCTCAATCGGGGCTGCCGCACCCTCCATTTCGTGCATTTCAGCGTCCAGCTCAGCGCCCCTCGGGGCCAGCAGATGTTCATGTGCACTCACTTGCCAAGGATATCGCCATTATTGGGCTGTCTGGGCGTTATCCCGAGGCAGACGACCTGGAACAATTTTGGGAAAACTTGATGAAGGGCAGGGATAGTGTTACTGAAATCCCGTTGGATCGTTGGGATTACAGGCTACATATGCACCATACGGACCCTAACTCACCGAAGCCTGGCAGCAAGTGGGGAGGCTTCCTCCAGGGCGTGGATCGTTTTGATCCCTTGTTTTTCCATATCTCGCCCAGAGAAGCGCAGATGATGGATCCGCAGGAGCGGCTGTTCCTGGAAACGGCGTATGAAGCGATTGAGGATGCAGGGTATACACCGGAGGGTTTGGCTTCTGCAACCGGAGATACTTGGGGAAACAGGGTTGGCGTGTACGTCGGAGTCATGTACGAGGAATACCAGCTGTACGCCGCCCAGGCTCAGGCCAAGGGAGATTCCTCCATCGCTTTAAGTGGCAATCCGGCATCCATCGCCAACCGAATATCGTATTATTGCAATTTTAATGGGCCGAGCATGGCTGTTGATACGATGTGTTCCTCTTCCTTGACTGCGATTCATCTGGCCTGCCAGAGTCTTGTATTGAAGGAATGCGAGGTGGCGGTGGCGGGTGGTGTCAACGTATCGATTCATCCAAACAAGTATATTTTACTGAACCAAGGTGGCTTCCTTTCAAGCGAAGGCCGATGCAAAAGCTTTGGTGCACAAGGGGACGGCTATGTTCCTGGAGAGGGTGTCGGAGCAGTCATTCTCAAGCCGCTCAACAAGGCAATCGAAGACGGAGACCATATCTACGGGGTTATTAAAGGCAGTGCACTGAATCACGGCGGAAAAACGAATGGATATACCGTGCCCAATCCGGCAGCGCAGTCATGTGTCATAGGGAGAGCCATTGCTGAGGCGGACATCTCCGCCGATACCATTACCTATGTGGAGGCTCACGGTACAGGCACATCGCTTGGAGATCCGATTGAGGTTGCCGGCCTAAGCAAAGCGTTTGCGGAGTCCACGGACCAGCAGCAGTTTTGCGCTCTCGGGTCGGTAAAATCCAACATCGGCCACGCCGAAAGCGCGGCGGGTATTGCCGGACTGACCAAAATTTTGCTTCAGCTGAAACATGGGCAACTGGTGCCCTCTCTGCATTCAGACCCGGCCAATCCGCATATCGACTTTGCGCATACCCCGTTTCGTGTACAGCGGGACGCTGAAGCGTGGAAGCCGTTGCAGCGGATGGAAAACGGCAAGCGGGTCCAGATACCGCGCAGGGCGGGCTTGTCTTCATTTGGTGCGGGTGGTTCCAATGCCCACCTGATCATTGAGGAAGCAGATTACCGTCCACATGAGGGGGTGACCTTCAACGAAGCAACAAGAGGAGGATCTGTCATCATTGTGCTCTCGGCGCGAACCCGATCCGCTCTCAGGGAACGAGCTAGACGTTTGCTCACTGCTGTGGATGAGAAGCATCTCACCGCTGGAGCAGAGGAAGAACCGGAACGTTTGCTGGAGCGCTTGGCATTTACGCTTCAGACCGGAAGACAGGAGATGGAAGAGCGCCTCGGATTCGTAGTGCGATCCGTTCAGGAGTTGAAGGAACGGCTTCAACTTTTCCTGGGAAATGAGAACATGAACGAGGCGGTAGACGGAATATACCTTGGAAATGTCAAATCCTATCAGGCTGTGCAGGCAGCAATTGCCATGGATGAGCATTTTGGCGAAGTGGTGAACCGTTGGTTAAATGAAGGACTTTACGGAAAAGTGCTGGATTTGTGGGTGAAAGGCATCAAAGCAGACTGGAGTGTTCTATATTCCACAGGACAGCCTCGTCGAGTTAGTCTGCCTGGCTATCCGTTTGAGCGTGAGCGCTGCTGGTTTGAATTGCCGGAGGAAGTCGTAATCCCTGAACATGTGGATGACCTCAACTCTGCTGTATCTGCTGGAATTCAAAAAGCAGCACCGGAGCGCCAAATGACTAGTTATCACAAAGACTGGCAGCTTGCGGACATTGCATCCATCTCTGATGAAAGCAACCCTGTTGGAAAGATTCTGATCCTTGCCAATCGGGATTCAGCAGCCCTTGCTGCGAGATTAACAGAACATTTTAAACATACGGTGGTTTTGAATGAAGAACAGTTGGATGATCCGGGACGCCATTGGCTCCAAGATGAGGAACGTTTGAAGCATGGACTGACAGGTTTGATTGATCTGACAGCATGCATGAGGCAAACCACTGTTGATGATACCTGCGAAGAACAGATCCGACCGGGATGGTTGCAGCTTGTGCAAGACATCATAGAAGTCCATGGTCATGAGGGGATGCTGCTGCTATTGGTGACCTGTGGCTTGGAGTCGTTCCGCAATTCGAAAGTGAATCTGGCCCACGCCTCTCGTGCGGGTCTGTTTCGCATGCTGCAAGCCGAATACCGAAGCATCCAATCCAGACATCTGGATGTCGATCCGTCGGCATCGGAAGAAGCAACGATCGAATGCATTACAACAGAGTTCCGGCAAACAGATCGGGAACCGGAGATATGCTACCGTGATGGTAAACGCTGGCGTTCCTATATGCGTGAGATGCCTTTTGGGGCGGGTATGAACAAAGATGTTACGGAATCTGAATTTTCAATCGATCCGGAACGGCCTTTTCTGGAAGCCAATCAGGTGTTGTGGATTACCGGAGGTACCCGCGGCCTTGGAATGGCATGTGCCCGCCATTTTGTGAAGCACCACAACGTGAAGCGGCTGTTGCTGACTGGACGGGAAGCCATTCCACAGCGGGAGGAATGGGACGCATATACGAGCCATGACACTGCGATGGGCGCCAAAATCAGATCCCTGTTGGAACTCGAACAACTGGGGGCCGAGGTGCTTGTTACGGATATCCCTCTTACGAACGAGAACGCCATTCAGGCAGAACTGGCCAGAGTTAAGCGCTCAATGGGGCCTGTTGGAGGGGTTATTCATTGTGCTGGCAACGTGGATACTGCCAATCCGGCTTTTATTCGCAAGCAGGCGGATGCCGTGCAGCGGGTGCTTGATCCAAAAACAAGCGGGGTACATGCGTTGTTTCATGCGTTCAGGCATGAGCCATTGCGCTTCTTTGTGCTGTTTTCCTCCGTATCCTCAGCGATGCCTTCGCTGGGTGCAGGGCAGAGCGACTATGCGATGGCTAACGCCTATATGGACTATTTCGCCGCAGCCGCAGCCCGGGAAAAAGCCATCTCTTCATTCCCGGTCATCAGCATACAGTGGCCAAGCTGGCAGGAATCCGGCTTTGGTGCGGTCACTGGCGAGGCATATCGCCAGAGTGGCCTTCTCAGCATCACCGATGCGGAAGCAATGTTATGGCTGGATCGGATTATTCGGGAAAACAGGGGACCTGTTATTCTGCCAGCTGTAGTTGCATCGGAACCTGTTCTCAAGAGAGAACAACAAGCGGAGCAACAGGCAGAGGCATCGTTAAGTGAAGCACAGCAGGTATTCATCCCGTTAATTCCGCGCCCGGTGGAGCGGATGACCGCAAGCTTCACGGAGGAGCTTGAGAACAGGACACTGGAGTGGCTCAAGGCTTTGATGGCGAAAGAACTGAGATTGGATGAATCCCGGCTGGATGAAGATACTCCTTTTCAGCACTACGGAATGGATTCGATCCTGCTTGTCCAGGTTCTGACGGTCATGGACCGAGAGCTGCAGCATGTTGCTACAGACCCTTCGCTGCTGCTTGAACATCCAACACTGCGCCAATTAGCAAAACATCTGGTTCGAGTCTATCCCGAATCTTTGGCTGACCTGTTGATGGCACCCAACTCCAAGTTGGCGAAAAATTCGACTGGAACACCTTCCGATGTTCGTTCAATGACTTACACTCCTGTGCAACATGCTAAAGCAGATATGGAGGGTCGCACCGGACTGAACGAACTGAATGATCCTGTGGATGAAGCACAAGGAAAACCAGTGGAGCTGGAACAAACCAAGAAACGGGATAAAATCGCGATTGTTGGCGTCGCCTGTCATTTTCCTGATGCCGAGAATCCGGCGCAATTCTGGTCCAATCTGCAAAAGGGTAAAGATAGCATGACCGAGCTCCCGGCGGAACGCTTGAGGTTGACAGGCAGCAGCACCAATAGGACTTCCGCTTCCAGCAAGCGCATTGGGGCATTCATTCGGGACATTGAACAATTTGATCCCGAATTTTTCCGAATTACGGATACGCTGGCAGAACAGCTCGATCCGCTCCAGCGCCAACTGCTGGAAGTGAGCGTGGAGGCCGCCGCAGACGCAGGATACAGCCGGGAACGTTTGTGGAATTCGCAGACCGGCGTATTTGTTGGCTCCAGAGCGAGCAACTTTTCGTCCAAGCTGGGCGGCAGCACCAAAGATACAATCGTTGGCATCGGCCAAAACTTTATCGCTGCACATCTGTCCCATTTTTATAATCTGAAAGGTCCCAACATGGTGGTGGATACCGCTTGTTCCAGTTCACTTACCGCAGTTCATCTTGCTGTACGAAGTCTGCTAGATGGGGAATGCGATCTCGCTTTTGCGGGCGGTGTGGACATTCTGCTTGATGATGCGCCCTACGAGATGCTTGGAGCTGCCAGCGTATTATCCCCGGATTCTCGTTGCAAAACGTTCAGTGCGGACGCAAACGGCATCGGGCTGGGTGAAGGTTGCGGCGTTGTATTACTTAAACCGCTGTCAACAGCCATCGCCGATCAGGACGAGATCTATGGAGTCATCGATGGTACTTCCATCAATAACGATGGTCAAACGATGGGCATTACCACACCTAACCCGGAAGCCCAGCAGGAATTACTGGAAAAAGCGATTTCAAATGCAGGCATTCATCCTTCCACCATAAGCTATATCGAGACACATGGAACAGGGACACTAATCGGTGATCCCATCGAACTTAAGGCTTTGACAGGTGTTTTTGCAAAATATACAAATCAGCGCCAGTTTTGCGGCGTAGGCAGTGTCAAAAGCAATATTGGGCATCTGCTGAGCGCATCGGGCATTGCCAGCCTGATCAAGGTGCTGCTCTCGCTTGCTCACCGCGAGCTTCCGCCGACGATTCACTGCGACCAGCCCAATCCGCGGTTCCAGTTCGGGGAATCTCCTTTTTATATCGTGCAGCAGCACCAGCCGTGGGGAAGTGGTCCAAGCGACATACTGCGGGCAGGTATTAGTGCATTCGGACTTGGAGGCAACAACGCACACGTCATTGTCAGCAATGAAGGCATTCCTGTCGAACGCATGGTGAGCCTGCCGCTTCGTTTCCCTGATTCACCTTTTCAACGCAAGTATTGCTGGCCACCCGTCAAGACAATGGAACCGGTGGAGGCATCGTCCATTGTTTCAGCTGCATCGTCGATGCAAAAACTATCGGAGCATTCGAGCTTTTTTGATTTCATCAAGCTATGAGAAGGGAGTGACGCGGATCATGACATTGCCTGCAACCGAATCATTTTTACAGCGATTGCGCCACAGCGACTATTTCGTGAGAGATCATCGTGTTCACGGCGTCTGCACCCTTCCGGGTGTGGTGCTGCTGGATATGGTGTACCGACTGAGCGGAAGCCATCTGCGTACAACCTCCATTGAACTTCGGGATATCGTGTTTACACAGCCGATTGTCACTTCGACGGAATTTGATGTGGATATCATGCTGACACTTTCCATGAAGATGGATGAGGGTCAGGTCACCATCCATAGCCGCAAAGTACCTAAAGACGGTGAGCCGTCTTCATCTAATGTGCTGAATATGGAATGCAAGCTGTATTTGCTCAGCGGGAAGGGAGCTGTACAACCTGTACAGGATAAACACCCGCTGCCTTCCAAAGACACAGACGGGCTTCAGACGTGGGATATGGATCAGATCTATCAGCTCGCCCGACAGGCGGATATACAGCATTTTTCCTTTATGAAAAACCAAGGAGATGTCTACAGACAAGATCAAATGGAGTGGATGGATATCCGGCTGAGCAGCCTGGCCGAGCAGTTTCTGGACAAGTTCCACGCTCATGTGGCCCTGTTGGACGGGGCGACCTTTGCCGGGTCGTCCTTCCGCCTGGGGAATGTCGGCGGGCTGGATGCAGAAGTCCCGCCATACATTCCGTTCATGATTGAACGATTTGTTATATACGACCGTTTTCCAGCTGAGATTCGCACGTTTACCGAGCAAACACCAAGTGATCTTTCCGGTGGGGATATCATCTCCCGCAGCATTGCTGTTACAGATCAAGAGGGCAGATTGCTTGCGGAGTTTGTACATTTGAAGGCAAAAAGAGTTCGCCATGCCACATCCATTACCGGACTGACAAACACGATGACAACTGGACACAACGACAAGCCAGCTTCTGAAACGGCAATAGCTGAAAGTTCCGAATGGGCAAAGACAACTGTAATGTCTGCGGGCTCCCAAGATCAGATCCGAACCACGATTTCGGCTTATGTGAAAGCTGAAATCGCACGCATGCTGCACATTTTACCTGAGGCAGTGGATGAGCGGACAGGCTTCTATGAGCAGGGACTAGATTCCATGCATTTGCTTGAGCTGGTGAAACGGCTGGAAAACCGGGTGAACATGGCGCTTTATCCAACGCTGCTGTTTGAGCACTCTTCCGTGCAGGCATTGACCGAATACCTGCATACACATTGTTCCGACGCCTGGAATGAGGCAGCAGCGGTGTCGGAAAGTGTGAACTTGAATACGCTTCCGTCCCAAAGAAGTCATTCGACTGATGAACAACCTGCAACGCATTCGGAAATACCAGCAGCAAGAGAAATCGAAAAAAATGGAGAGCCTGTGTGTTATGAGCCTAAATGGATTGAAACCCGGGATATCCATGCGGCTGAATCTGCCCGACACACGATAGCGGATGGAAAAGAGCTTCAGTCCGAACACACCCCGTACCGGATAGTTGTTCTCTATGGCGACTATCCGGCTCTTGCTGCCAAGATGGAGCTTCAGCCTGATATATCCGAGGTTCATCAATTGCCTGATCACTCGTCCATGGACGCTGATCTGTACCGCCAGAAGGTAAGCGCGTTATACGGAATGATCCAGGCAAAAGCAATTCACCCGAATGCGGGCAGACGAATCGTTCTTCAAGTGCTGTCGGATTCCCGTGACACGGGAGGATACATTCACGGATTTGAAGGGCTGGTAAAGACGGCCGCGATGGAGCTTCCAGCCTTAGGGGCTCAATTAATCAGAATGGATCTGCATGAAAGCTCCATGGATGAGACGTTGATTCGTCGACTTCGACTCGAAGCCGAAAACATCTCGTCAGGGTCCGCTGTCTGCATATGGTACAAAGGAGACTCCCTTCAGCGGCATGTTCGCAAGCTGGTGGAGATACCTGTTCCAGGGGTCTCTACGGAAAAGTCCTATAAACCTGGCGGAGTCTACCTTATTACCGGCGGCATGGGCGGGCTGGGGTATGCGCTGGCCGTTCATCTTTCCCGCCGATGCAAATGCAAGCTGGTTCTTGTCGGGCGTTCTCCGCTGAATGAAAACATTCAGAGCAAACTGAATCCGCTGCGCATCAACGGTGCAGAAGCCATGTATATTCAGGCCGATACAACCGTTCAGGCCGAGCTGGAGCAGGCTGTACTGCAGATTCGGGATCAGTATGGCGGAATCACGGGGGTATTTCACTGTGCAGGAACTGCCAAAGACCAGTTGATTCTCCAAAAGCCTTTGTCCGACCTGGAACAGGTGTTGAAGCCCAAAATGGATGGACTCTGGAATCTGGAGCAGGCCTTAAATGGTCTTAGGCCAGAGTTCACGGTTGCGTTTTCCTCCCTGTCAGCCATTGTAGGCAACAAAGGGCAGGCCGATTATGCTGTGGCCAACAGCTGCATGGACAGACTTTTGTTGAATCATCAGGAGAGAGGTGGAACACAAGGGGCAATTCCACGCCAGTTTACGATTAACTGGCCGCTATGGGCAGATGGCGGTATGCAAGTGAATGATCACATTCGCAGCAGCATGTATATGTCCTCGGGTTCAATGCCGCTGCCACTGGCTGAGGGGATGGAGCTTGTCGATCGGATTATTGCTCAGAATGTTTCGCAGGTCGTTCTTGTATACGGCAACAAATCCCGGATTCAGTCCGCTATGGGAGACGACATGGCCATTCATTTGCCGCCGCCATCTGATCCGGAAGATATTGCTGTCATTGGCATGGCGGGAAGGTATCCCTCAGCAAACAACATGGACGAATTGGCCCGGATTTTGAAAGAGGGACGGGATTGTATCACGCCCATGCCGGATGAACGCTGGACGGAGCTACATCTTCCGTATTCCGCTTCTGAATATTACCCGGCTGGCGGATTTCTGGACATGATCGATGACTTTGACTCGGCCTTCTTCCAAATTTCGCCGCTTCAAGCCGAGAGGATGGACCCACAGGCACGTCTGTTCTTGCAGGCGGCCTGGACAGCCTGTGAGGATGCTGGCTTTGCTATTGAACGTGACAAGCATCTTGATGCATCAGCAGCCAAGCGGAATGTCGGTGTATTTGCTGGCGTGTTCTGGAACCATTATGAACTGCTTGGCGCAGCCATGACGCAGCAAGGCACTCCTACGGCCATGGGCAGCAACGCTTCAGCCATCGCCAATCTGGTTTCTTACCACCTGAATTTCCATGGTCCATCCATCGCTGTAGATAGCATGTGCTCATCCTCATTGACAGCGATACATTTGGCCTGCGAGAGCATTCGACATGGACAGAGCCAGTATGCCATAGCAGGAGGTGTGAATCTGGTCACCCATCCCCATAAGTATGTATTCCTGAAACAGGCCAAGTTTCTATCATCGGACGGAAAATGTCGCAGCTTTGGCAAGGATGGGGACGGCTATGTACCAAGTGAAGGTGTAGGCGCTGTCCTGCTCACAACGGTGGCTGAAGCTCGCAAGCAAGGTTATCCGGTCTATGGTGTCATTAAGGGCTCGGCTCTGAATCATGCTGGCAAAACGTCCGGAACGACGGTGCCAGATCCAGTGGCCCAATCGGAAGTCATCGCAGATGCACTCGCGGCAGCAGACGTTGAGCCAGGAACCATCGGATATATCGAAGCCCACGGAACCGGAACGTCACTGGGTGATCCCATTGAAATTCAGGGGCTGGAGCGAGCCTTTCGAAACAGCCGCAATCCGGGCCGAAACTGTGCTGTCGGTTCCCTGAAGTCCAACATTGGACATCTGGAGGCAGCAGCAGGCGTCGCCGGGCTAACCAAGCTTATCCTTCAAATCAAGCACAGGGAGTTGTTTCCTTCGCTGCATGCTGAGGAGCTGAACCCGCTGATTCCGTTTGAGAACACCTGCTTCCACGTGCAGCGGACGACCCAGCGCTGGGAGCGCCGTCATGGACAACAAAATGGGCGCTACGCGGAGTGGCCTATTCGTGCCGGGTTGAGCTCTTTTGGCGCAAGCGGAAGCAATGCACACCTGATCGTGGAGGAATATATTCCAGTTACAGCCTCATGGACAGATCGTTCTGCATTAGATGCGGATTCCAATGGAGGGGAAGCTTCAGAGAATGGTGAAGTGGTTCTTCCGATCTCGGCCAGAACACAGGAAAGATTGATCGAATACGCTCGCCAGGTTCGTCTTTATTTGGAGAACGGTGGTCTGTCTGAGCGCCTAATAGACATCGCCTACACGTTTCAGGTTGGAAGAACGGACATGAAATACAGGGTTGCTTGGACGGGCAGCAGCCACAGTGAACTGGTGGAACAGATCGATCAGTACCTGAAAGGCCAGTCATCATTACAACAACATTTCAGTGAAACACCTTATGAAATGCTTTCGGTGAAAGAACGTCCTTTGTTGGAGAGGCCTCATCAATGGGCTGCATTGTGGGAGCAGGGACAGGCGATAGACTGGACGGCCTTGTATGATGATCTTCAGAAGAAGCCGACTATTGTTCGTGTACCAACGTATCCTTTTGCCAGAAATCGTTACTGGATTCAGGCTGAAGATCAATCACTTGCAGAGACAAAGAAGGAAAAGGGCTTGCAATTGAACCACGCGGAAACATCCTCTTCTGGAGTTGAAGGCGCGGACATCGTTCAGCATATAAATGAAGCATCCAACCCTGTTACGGGATCTGTAATGACGCCTTCGTTTCAGGAAAATCAGGGGGAAGAACAGGCTCTATCCTTATTATCCCAAACGGTGTCTTCCCTGTTGAAAGTCAATATCTACGATCTGGACAGTGATTCGGAATGGGCAGAATACGGTTTCGATTCCATTCTGTTCACAGAGCTTGCGGATCGGTTGAACCGCGACCATGGATTGGGTTTGACACCCGCCATCTTTTTTGAGCATGCCACTATTCGCGAGTTGGCAGTTCATTTGCTGCAAAATCATACCGATAAGTGGACACAGCTTTTTGCCGCCAGAACGGCCCCTCAACCCGAATCGCTAAATGCTGTTTCACATAAACCGCTGCAAACTTCATTGCATTCAACTGCTTCAGAAGAGGATAAACACGCATCGGCCCGTTCCAATGCAGGTACAAGCAGCAAGCTTGATTCTGGTTCAGACCAGCTGTCTTCCGCCGAACCGATAGCCATTGTGGGCATTAGCGCCAAGTTTCCAATGGCCGATAACGCGGAGCAATTTTGGCACAATCTGCTTAATGGCAAAGACTGCATTTCGGAGATTCCAGAGGAACGTTGGCGCTGGCAGGATTTTATGGGAGATCCGCTTAGAGAGAAAGGCAAAACCAACGTAAAACATGCGGGATTTATGAGCGGAATCAGTGAGTTCGATCCACTGTTTTTTGGCATTTCGCCCAAGGAAGCCATTCACATGGACCCGCAACAGCGCTTGCTGATGATGCATGTGTGGAAAGTAATTGAAGATGCAGGTTATGCACCGTCAGACCTGTCAGGGTCGGCCATGGGACTGTTCATTGGCACAGGCAACAGCGGATATAATGTCATGCTGGCCCAGTCGAATGAAGCGGTCGAGGCATACTCCGTCACAGCCACCGTTCCTTCGGTCGGCCCTAATCGGATGAGCTACACACTGAACATACACGGTCCTAGCCAGCCTGTCGAAACATCCTGCTCCAGCTCCCTGGTCGCCATTCATCGGGCCGTTCAAGCCATTCGAAATGGGGATTGCGAGACGGCTGTAGCCGGGGGTGTAAATACGATCCTGTCCGTGGATGCTCATATCAGTCTGACCAAAGCGGGCATGCTTAGCGCGGACGGGCGCTGCAAAACCTTTTCAAGCGAGGCAAGCGGTTACGGCCGTGGCGAAGGGGTTGGAATGATTTTTCTGAAGAAATTGAGTGATGCTCAGCGCGACCATGACCACATATACGGCTTGATCCGCGGTAGCGGGGAAAACCACGGTGGAAAGGCAGGCTCACTTACTGCTCCCAACCCTAAGGCACAAACAGCGCTGCTGAATTCTGTGTATGCTCGGGCGGGAATTGATCCTTCCACCATAAATTATATTGAAGCGCATGGCACAGGCACACCGCTTGGTGATCCAATCGAGATCAATGCGCTCAAGACAGCATTTCAGGAGACAAGAGCAGACTTGTCGCCCACAGGGCATTCTTCCAATCCAGGCCAGTCAACCGCATACTGTGGGATCGGCTCTGTCAAAACAAATATCGGTCATCTGGAGCTTGCTTCTGGCATTGCTGGAATAATTAAGGTGTTATTGCAGATGAAACACCGCAAGCTTGTTCCAAGCCTGCATGCAGAGCAGCTCAGCCCGTATATCCAGCTTGAGTTCAGCCCGTTCTACATTGTCAGGCAGACGCAGGAATGGGAGAGACTCAAAGACGGCAATGGCAGCGAAATCCCTCGTAGGGCAGGAGTAAGCTCTTTTGGTTTTGGGGGTTCCAATGCCCACGTTATTCTGGAGGAATATATACCACCACCACAGCATGAAGAGTTGACCGTTTCTGAATCCAAGTTGGCTCCTGTTGCAATCGTGCTATCGGCCAAAAGCAAGGAGCGGCTAAGGGAACAGATGATCCAGCTGTCGGCTGCCCTGCTCCGCAATGAGGAGGAGGATACTTCTCAACATCTGCACCGCATTGCCTGTACACTTCAGACAGGAAGACAAGCGATGGAATACCGTGCAGGCTTCGTAGCCACATCGATTACAGAGCTAAAATCCTTGCTGGACGACTATGTTCAGGAAGCGCACCTGTGGACGGATTCGGATGATCCCGTACATGCGCAGCGTTCATCAGAATCTGCGAAAGGTCACAAGCTCCATATTGGCTCCATTGCTGCTCACAGACGGACGGCAGCACTGTTCAGAGAGGATGAAGAACTCGGCGAAGCGCTGCAAAAATGGATTATACGTCGCAAATACCATAAATTGCTTGAACTGTGGGTGCAGGGTGTAGCGATCCAGTGGGAGCTGTTATATACAGAGGATCGTCCTGAGCGGATATCCCTTCCAACCTATCCGTTTGTACGCGATAAATACTGGGTTGGAGTGAAAAGTTCTGGTATAGAAGAGTCCTTCGAAGCAAGTAACGAAGAAATTGAAACTATACCCGTTGCCAAAGCTGAGGCTATCGGATCAACAGCCCCGAATCCTTCGGTTGATAGTGAGGTCAGAAACATTATTGCAACTCTGCTGGGAATACCACCAGACGACATGGACGAGCATCGTTCGCTGGAAGATTACGGAATGGACTCTGTACTGGCGCTTCAGCTTCTTCATCATCTCCAAGCTCGGATTTCCTCTAATATTGGTATGGAAGATCTGAATAAATGTCATACCTTGCAGGACGTCATCAGCGTTTCCCTGAACCCAACGCATCCAGAAGATCAGAGGAAACTGGTACCGGACACTCTCTGATTAGTACCAAGTCGAATAAAGTTCCAGCAAGAAAGTTTCGGCGAGTAAATGCATGTAATCATACTTGCCAATATAAAAAGCGATAAAAAGGAGCGGATCACCATGTGGATTGGATTTTTGTTAATTATAATCTCACTCATTCGTATACCATCGGTTATTATTGCCATGCGTAACGAGAAAAAGATCGTTGCAGGAGGCGGCACAGAGTACGGCAACCTGAACAGCAAAGTGCTATTTGTGCTGCAAAACCTGATTTATCTGAGCTGCATTGTATACGCCTTTATTTACGATGTGCAGTTTAATGCGTTGACCGTGATTGGTCTTGTCGTGTATGTATTTGCCCTTTGCTGTCTCATCTATGTTATTCGCAAACTCAGCCCTTTCTGGACCTACAAGCTATACATTGCAAGAGACCACAAACTGGTGCAAAGCTCGCTGTTCCGGCTGGTCCGCCATCCCAATTATTACCTGAACATCATTCCCGAGCTTATCGGTTTTGCACTGATTTCTCAAGCCTGGCCTGTATTTGTGCCTTTGTTTATCCTTCATCTCATTACACTGTTCAACCGGATTAATCTGGAGGAAAAAGTGATGAAACAAACGTTCACTCAGTACTAGGAATTGGTTGTAACCTTACGGCAGCTGCTGGCTCTTTCCAATGTCTGTTTGGACCAAACGGGCTGCATCCCCTCTGCACATCTGGATATAAAGGAGAGCGATTAGCATGAATATCAAGGAAAGAAGCAGTTTCCCCGATTTGAACTTGGTTACAGGCTTTAAGACCAACGCGGAGAAATATGAGCCATTTGCATGGTACAAAAAAATGCGACAAGAAGATCCGGTTCATTATAACGAAGCAGAGGATGTCTGGAGTGTATTCAAATACGAGGATGTAAAACGGGTTGCTGAGGATAAGGAATACTTCTCCAACAAGGTACTTGCTCCACCGATTATTCAGGATACGATCATTTTTCAGGATCAGCCCAAGCATACCATCAGCCGCGCGCTGTTAGCCAAAGCATTCACACCTAAAGCGATGTCCTCCTGGGCGTCCAGAATTGATATGATTGTCCAGGAGCTGATGGAATCGATTGAAGGACGGATCGAAATAGATATGGTGCAGGATTTTGCCTCCCCGCTGCCGATGATTGTTATTTCCGAGTTGCTTGGTGTTCCTACAAGCGACCGTGAGCAGTTCCGGGACTGGGCAAACACACTAACTCTGGCTCCCCAGGAGAATACGCCCGAAGAATATATGCGCATTTATCAGCTGCAGGCTCAGGCGAGTGCACAGCTTGTAGCCTATTTTCAGGACATCATTGAACTGAAACGCCGTAATCCAGCCGATGATATCATATCCGACCTGACACAGGCGGAGGAAGATGGGGAAAAGCTGTCTTCCGAGTCGCTGATTGCAAGCTGTGTCATGCTGCTTATCGCAGGAAATGAAACCACCACCAGTCTCATCACCAACGCCATCTACACATTCAATGACTATCAGCTGGTTAAGGAACTGGCGCAGCATCCGCAAATGATCCCATCGGCTGTCGAGGAGATGTTACGTTACCGCTCTCCGTTGCAGCGCGCGATTCGCAAAGTGCTCAAACGCACAGAGATTGGCGGCAAAATACTGGAGCCCGGCGACTATGTTGTCAATTGGATCGGTTCGGCGAACCGGGATGAGGACATATTTGAAGAGGGCGATAAGTTCATTCTTGGCAGAAAGAATAACCCCCATTTGGCTCTGGGTAAAGGCATCCATTTTTGCATGGGCTCCCATCTGGCCAGAATGGAAGCCAAAGCGGCGCTGACAGCGATGCTGACTACCTATCCGGGGCTTCAAGTGCATCCCCAATATGAGGTCGACGTCAACCCCAGCAATGTATACGGGCTGAAAAATTTATCCGTTCTGCTTCAAGGCTGATCAATCTGTTAGGTGAAAAGACGAAAAAAGTGTCTGGGGTGAACCATGACCTTAGGCACTTTTTATTTACTTAATTGTAATTTATTATAATATTACATAATGAATGGGTTTGAATTTGTCCATAAAAAAGGTCATGGGAGGATCTATGAACTGGTACAGCTTTTTTGTACAGAGTGGAAGAGAAGAAGAAATTAAACTTTTTATGGATCGATTTTATGCGCTACAGCACTTAAGTTGTCTAGTACCCAAACGAATGATTCCGGAACGAAAACAGGGAAAGACTCGTCATTGCACCAAAGTATTGTTCCCAGGTTATATTTTTATCCGAACCGGACAGATTCACGATTTATATTACAACATCAAAGAAACGCCGTATATTTTGTATATGGTCAATGGCGGCATTCATAAGCATGATCAGGCTGCCAATTTTTTCACTCCGATTCCCAAGGAACAGATGGACTGGCTCATCCAGCTATGCGGTGTCAACGGAACAATGGGATACTCGGATATCATTCTCGGCGGGAACCAAATCAAAGTAACATCCGGACCACTCCTCGGCAAAGAAGCGATGATACGGAAAATTGATAAACGTAAGTCAAGGGCCAAAATTGAGGTGCAGTTGCTGAACGAGGTCAAATTGATCGATGTCGGCATCAATGTCTTACTTGCTTGAAATAACTAAATGAGCATTGGTTGGAGATTGCAGGGACGAGGAGTAAGGAAATTAGTGTCCCTTCTTGGAATGATAAACAAGATATCCAATGCTGGTTATGAGCAATAATCCAACATACAAGCATAAGATGTGTAGAATAAAAAGTTGAGGCATTTGTAAAAAGAGTATATTTTTGAAACCGTTGATCTGATACATGATCAACGGTTTTTTTGATTTATTGTCGAGGGACAAGAAGTAGGATAAAGAGAATACGAGGATAATTACCTAAATGTAACCGTAACCAATCGCCATTCAGTAGGTAACTTAAACAGAAGAAAGCGGTTCAAAATTTATATTGAAACGTTTCCAATTCGATGATATGATGATTTTCATAAAAGAGATTAAGTGGGGGGTTAAATGTCAAGTATTAAAGATGTAGCCACCTTAGCTGGTGTAGCTGTGGGGACTGTGTCCCGAGTCATTAACAATTCAGGCTCTGTTAAACCCTCAACACGCAGAAAAGTTGAGAAGGCCATACAAGAGTTGAATTATATCCCTAATGAGATTGCACGAAATTTCAAAATGCGGAAGTCCAAGATGGTAGCCCTATTGCTCCCAAGTATCTGGCATCCCTTTTTTTCTGAACTGGCTTATTACATCGAAGATGAGTTGGACAGGGAAGGTTTTAAGCTTATGCTGTGCAACAGCGGCGGCAAACCTGAAAAGGAATTGTATTATCTGGATATGCTTCAACAAAATAAAGTGGCAGGTATTGTCGGCATTACGTACAACGATATCGAAAATTTCGTAAGCAATGACATTCCGATTGTCAGTATCGACAGGCACTTCAACAAGAAAATCACATGCGTTACTTCGGACAATTATGAAGGTGGACGTCTGGCGTTAAGGGAACTTGTCAAAGCGGGAGCCCAAAAACCGGCTTTTCTGGGAAGTGTCACATCCGTTTTCAGTGAAACTATGAATCGGAGAGAAGGTTTTATTCATGAAGCCAAAGCAATGGGAGTCGACTATGTTATATACGAAAAGCCAGACCCGGTTGTAGATGATGATGCCTATTTTGGCGAGTTTCTAAAAGATCATCGGGATGTGGACGGCATTTTTGCCATTACCGATATGTTCGCCGCCAAATATATTGAAAGGGCAGGCAGGCAGGGCATTCGCGTTCCGGAGGATGTAAAGGTCATCGGATATGACGGCATTCAGGATCATACTTATTTCCATCCGATATTGTCAACGATCAGACAACCTGTAGAGGAGATGGCTCGTACGACGATCAGACTGCTCTACAAAAAGATCGATGGCGAAACATTAGACAGGGAAGTTTATCGTCTTCCGGTCATATTTAGACAAGGCGAAACGACTTGATTATTCCCTCGAAATAAATAATATACCCTTTAATTATTACTAGAAAAACATCAGCTGTTACGGCTGCTTCACCGGTGAAATTACCGGATGACGTTTTTCTTATACTAAATTGGAAACGTTTCATTTTTTTTGGAAACGTTTCAAAAACAAAATACATTCTATGAAGAAAGGGAGTATGAGGATGAATTCAAGAGATTTCGGGGGAAATCAACCCCTGATCAAAGAAAATCGTAAAACTTGGAGTCGAGTCAAACGCGACTATGAACTGTATTTGTTCCTTCTACCGATCATTCTGGTTTATCTCCTGTTCAAGTACTATCCGATGTACGGAGTACAAATTGCATTTAAGGATTTTTCACCGAGCCAGGGAATTTGGGGCAGTGAATGGGTGGGGTTCCGGCATTTTGTTGATTTTTTCAATTCTTATAACTTTTGGGCGATCATAGAAAACACGCTAACACTTAGTTTTTTATCGCTTGTGTTCAGCTTCCCTGCCCCAATTATTATCGCAATCATGCTGAATCAGATGTTGGGCAAGCGATACAAGAAATTTATCCAGACGGTCATTTATGCACCCCACTTTATTTCTACTGTTGTCCTCGTCGGTATGCTCCATGTTTTTTTATCGCCAAACAGCGGGATCGTGAACCACATTATTACCTGGTTCGGAGGAGAACCCATTCTATTCATGGCTGACGAGGGATGGTTTCGTCCTTTGTACATTTTGTCAGGGATATGGCAAGAGACTGGTTTTGCCACGATTATTTACCTGGCTGCCCTTGCCGGGGTTAATCCCGAACTGCATGAAGCCGCGATTGTGGATGGAGCAAGTAAATGGAAGCGTGTATGGTACGTTGACATTCCGTCCATCTTGCCGACCATCGTTATCCTGCTAATTCTCGCACTCGGGAACGTCATGAGCATTGGTTTCGAGAAAGCATTTCTTATGCAAAGCGATCTGAACTATGCCACCTCGAATATTATTCCAACCTATGTATATGAATTGGGGATTCAGAAGGCGCAGTACAGCTTTTCTACCGCGGTCGGACTGTTTAACTCTGTCATCAATATCATCCTGATTGTCATCGTCAATCGGATCGCCAAAAAATTAACGGAAACCAGTTTGTGGTAGGAGGGATTCACTTTGAACCAATTTTTGAAGAGAAAAACCAGAGGGGACGCATGGTTTGACGCTATCAACTATTTTTCTTTGACCGTAGTTATGCTGATTGTTTTATTTCCGCTGTATTTTGTACTGATTGCTTCATTCAGTGATCCCAATCTGATTTATTCGGGGGAAGTATGGCTATTTCCAAAGGGCTTCACGCTCGATGGCTATGAACGAATATTCAGTGACTCTTCCATATGGATCGGATATGCCAACTCTTTGTTGTACGCGGGTTTAGGAACCTTGATCGGAGTAGGTGTTACCGTATTTGCAGCTTATCCGTTAGCTCGTAAGAATCTGGTTGGAAGATCGGCCATCATGTGGTTTTTACTGATCACCATGTTTTTTAGTGGCGGGTTGATCCCTACGTATTTGTTAATCAAGGATCTTCATATGCTAAACACGATTTGGGCACTTGTGATCCCCGGTGCTGGCGGCATCATGAATGTTATTATTGTAAGGACTTTTTTTCAGTCCTCCATCCCCGATGAAATGTGGGAAGCCGCTTCGATCGACGGTTGTTCAAATACCAGATTCTTTTGGAGTATTGTATTGCCTTTATCCAAGTCAATATTAGCCGTCATGGTGCTGTATCATGTCGTCGGGTTCTGGAATGGTTTCTTTGACGCTTTGATCTATTTAAACGACGAAAATAAATATCCGCTACAACTGGTGCTTCGCAATATTCTCGTCCAGAATCAGGTAAACTCCGGCATGATGGTAGATGTGGAATCCTATGCGGCGAAGATGCGCGTAACGGAACTGATCAAATACGGTGTCATCATGGTATCCAGTCTGCCGCTGCTGATTTTGTATCCTTTCCTGCAGAAATACTTTGTCAAAGGCGTAATGATCGGCTCGATCAAGGGATGATATTGTCATGGTACTTGAAAGGGGGGATGTGCAGCAGTTTCGATACATCAATACAGAGGTAGGTCAAAGAAAGGTATCTAGCTTGTGCAATGATCTAAAGGGAGGTTATGTACGATGAAATCTGTATTCAAAAGAGCGGGAATTCTTATACTGGCCGGAGCGTTTGCGCTGAGTGGATGTTCAGGAGGCGGTGGTGGCTCCAAGAATCAGTCGGAAAATTCCAATCAGGCTGCTAGTTTCAACAAAACGGGGCTGCCGATTGTTGATGAACCGATAACGTTAAGGATGGTATCCCCCAAAGCTGCATTGGCGCCCGAGTACTCGCAAATGGAAATTTTCATGCGGTTGGAATCGAAAACCAACATTAAGATCGAATGGGAGAACATTCCGGATACCGATTTTACAGAGAAGAAAAATTTGCTGCTGGCCAGTGGAAATTTGCCTGACGCTTTTTATGGAGCCGGATTCTCGGATTACGAGCTGATCAATTACGGTAAAGACGGAACCATCCTTCCGCTGGAGGATTTAATCGATGAATATGCGCCTAATTTGAAAGCGCTCTTAAATCGTCGACCTGACCTTAAATCAGCGATCACAGCACCGGACGGGCATATTTACGGGCTGCCTTCATGGGAAGAGAACAACCTTGGAACAAACCCATTCTTTCACGTCATCAATAAAAAATGGCTCGACAAACTGGGCCTAAAAATGCCGCAAACATTGGATGAATACACGGAAGCATTGGTTGCCTTTAAGACACAGGATCCAAATGGTAACGGCAAAGCCGATGAAATTCCGTTAAGCTTTATGCACATGCAGTGGTGTATGGATATTGCTGGCATATTCGGAGCTTTCGGACTTCCGGATAATATGGAACATCGGGTCGTGCGCGACGGAAAAGTGATCTTTACCGCTACGCAACCTGAATATAAGGAAGCATTGAACTATTTTCATGAAAAATGGTATAAGCAGGGCCTGATTGACCCTGAATCGTTCACCCAGGATGCCGCTCAGTATCTGGCCAAAGGGAAAACGACAATCGAAACGCTTGGCTCCTACATCTGGTGGGAAGCCGATGAGGTTGTCGGATCGGAGCGAAGCAAGGATTATGCTTTACTATCTCCGCTCAAAGGACCGAACGGGGATCAATTGATCGGTCGCGGTAATGGTGGCGGTCCAGGACGCGGCGCTTTCGTGATTACAAAAGAGAACCAGAATCCGGAAATCACAATGCGTTGGATCGATCAGCAGTATGAACCGTACATGGCTGCTCAAATCCACTGGGGTCCGCTGGATATCGTATTTAAGAAGGACGAGAATGGGAAGTTGGTAAACCTGCCGCTTCCTGAAGGAACTTCCGCAGGCGAATTCCGTCAAAAGGTGGCTCCAGGGGCAGGCGGACCTGGCGTTATTACCATCGAAGACTTGGGGAAAGTAGTTGATTTGGAGCCTAGAGCCCAACAGCGAGTTAAAGATTTGGAGAAATATTACGATCCCTATATGGAAGAGGAAAACTATCCGAGTATCTTCTTTGAGCCGGAGGAACTGGACAAAATCAATAGAATTGAGCCCGAATTGATTAAATATGTAAATACCCAACGAGGAAAATTCATTGTTGATGGCGGCGTGAATGAACAGTGGGACAGCTATTTGAAGAACCTGGAGAAGATGGGATTGAACGAATTGATGGAGATCTATCAAAATGGGCTGGATCGTTATAACGCAAATTTAAACAAATAAATAATCAAACGTTGGGTGGGGAGAATCTGTGCTTGATGTAATAGCCGACGAGGGAGTATTGATAGACTTATAAGTTGCTGACTTTGCCAATGCTGGCGGTGCGTTATTAACAATACGGAAAGGGGCTCTTCAGTCTATGCCGACAACAGATGAAATTAATAAGAGATTGCAGTTAAATAAACAGCATGTGGATGATGGATCTAGACCAGGATTTCATTTTTCGCCTCCATCTCATTGGATGAACGATCCGAACGGATTAGTCTATTACGAGGGAGAATATCATCTTTTTTATCAACATCATCCCTATGGCAATACATGGGGGCCAATGCACTGGGGTCATGCCGTAAGTCGAGATCTGATTCATTGGCAGCATGAACCTGTCGCTCTATTCCCGGACGAACATGGAGCTATTTTTTCCGGATGCTGTGTGGTTGACTTTAACAACAGCAGTGGATTTTTCGAAGGTGCTCATGGATTGGTTGCAATCTTTACCCATGCGGATACATGTCCAGAGACCGAACAGCCGCGCCAGCGGCAAAGCTTGGCTTACAGCAGAGATAATGGAAGGACCTGGAACAAATACAAGGGGAATCCGGTGCTTGCCGAACCTGCTCTGGCAGACTTTCGGGATCCGAAGGTGTTCTGGCATTCGCAAAGTGAGCGGTGGGTCATGACGATTGTCGCGGGAGATCATGTTCGGTTTTATGGATCGAAAAACTTGCGTGAATGGTCACTAACAGGGGAGTTCGGTCATGAGGAAGGCTCGCATGATGGCGTTTGGGAATGCCCGGATCTCTTTGAATTGTCAATCGATAACAGTGGGCGTTCCAAATGGGTACTTGTCATTAGCATTGGGGATAACCCCTCCTGTCCGGAAGGATCACGCACGCAATATTTTATTGGAGAGTTTGACGGAAATACCTTCATCAACGGCAACCCTGCCGATCATATCATGTGGCTGGATCACGGTCGGGACAACTATGCAGGGGTCACCTGGTCGGATATGCATGAACTAGACGGACGTCGCGTGATCATTGGCTGGATGAACAACTGGAAATATGCCAACGAGACGCCTACGGAAGACTGGAGAGGCGCGATGACGCTGCCTCGTTTCTTGTCCTTAACCAATCGGGATGAGGGTATCGTGTTAACCCAAATGCCTGTCCAGGAAATAGAGCAGCTTCGAATAGAATCGATAAGCTGGTCTGATACCACGGTTACTCCAGAGGTTCCGATTAGGCTAAAGACAAAGGATGATCTCCTGGAGATCGAAGCGGATATCGATATTAGATCTTCGGGAGAGGTTCGTATCCAAATGCAATCGTCCGAGCAGAGTGAGACCATCATAGGATATGATCCTGGGCGTCAATGGCTATTCATCGACCGATCCAAATCGGGCATAACGGACTTCCATCCTTCGTTTGCATGTCAGCATGGAGTCAGGTTAGTTCCGGAAAACGGGAAAATTAAGCTACATATCTGGCTGGATCGCAATTCGGTTGAAGTGTATGCGAATGAAGGCCTGGTTGTGCTGACGGATCAAATTTTTCCGGATGCCCCGATGGATCAAATTTCAATAAGTACGGAATCAGGGCAGTTTATACTGAATTCGCTGTATATCCATACACTTCAGTCCATCCATATTTCCAATAACAACACAGGAAAGATATCGAGGAGGGATGAATCGTGAACCAAATACCCGACAATCAGGGTTTGATTATGTCTTGGGCTTTCGATGAAGGAACCGGAGCCAGCACGATGGAGAGCGTCTCCGAAGATCGGGATGATATTCAGTACGTATTTAATCAAGCGGAGTTTACCGAACCGTGCGATCCGCAGTGGAGACAGGGAGTTTTGGGAAGCGGCCTCCTGTTCGACGGTTACTCGACTAGCATTGCTCATTCATTCAAAAAAGAGGGAGATTTTAACCGCGAGCCGGAATACCGATCGGCGCTAAGTATCGGAGTATGGGTAGCGCCACGCTCCTATGAATGGGGAGATGAGGGCAAGTTGTCCGCCATTGTGAATCGCTACAACATGGATCGCAAGCAGGGTTATCTGTTTGGCATGTTTCGTCACGGCACCTGGTCCTTCCAAGTCGGTCTGGAAGGGGGGAGATGGAAGGAAGTTTGGTCGTCGGACGGCCATGAACTGCCTAAGAATGAGTGGTCTTACGTGAGTGCCGTGTTCGATGGGGACCAAGGGGAAATGAAGCTGTATTTGAATGGCAATGAAATCGCTTCGGCCGTCTTGCCTCGTGGTTCCCGCTTGGCCGAGGCAGTGGACGAGGATCTGCTCATCGGCAAAAATAATCACGGCAGCCTGCTGGCGGGAGTATTCAGCCTGCACATGTTTAGCGGTATTATCGATGAGCTCAAGATTTATAATCGGCCTCTGAGCGCGGACGAGGTGGCCGCTTCCTATCGGTATGTGCTGGACACCGCCCATGGAGGAAGCCATCCGCAATTAACGTATGATGAGATCAAACTGGATCGGACGCCTCTGCTGCAGGATCGGCACAGACCACAATATCATGTCAGCCCGCTGGCCCATTGGATGAATGAACCCCACGCGCCGATCTA
The DNA here is from genome assembly GCF_058313655.1 of Paenibacillus sp. Negev47. Classification (NCBI taxonomy): domain Bacteria; kingdom Bacillati; phylum Bacillota; class Bacilli; order Caryophanales; family Paenibacillaceae; genus Paenibacillus; species Paenibacillus sp. Negev47. Next base: position 3,135,850 of record NZ_CM177754.1, on the reverse strand, counting down.
TTTTGATGGACAATATCATTTATTTTATCAGCACAACCCGCTCGGACCGTTCTTTCATCAGATCCACTGGGGACATTGGGTAAGCAAGGACCTGGTACATTGGCGGGATCTTCCCGTGGCCCTAGCACCCGAAAAAGATCATCTCGCACCGGACGGGATTTGGTCGGGAAGCGCGACCTATGATGCAGAAGGCCTGCCTGTCTTGTTCTTTACGGCGGGCAATGACAGTGCTTCGCCGAATCAGAGCGTGGCGCTTGCCCGAAGCACCTATTCCCGGGATAAGGACCCGGAACTGGTTCAATGGGTCAAACATCCGGAGCCGTTGATTGTACAGAAGAAGGGCATGGGCGTATTCGGAGATTTCCGAGATCCCTTCGTGTGGAAGGATGATGAAGGTTGGTTTGCCTTGGTCGGGTCCGGGATCGAAGGTGAAGGTGGAGCAGCGCTGGCATTTTCGTCGCAGGATATGCTGAATTGGACGTACAAAGGGCCATTATTTAAAGCAGAGATTCAGAAGTTCCCTTATCTTGGACCGATCTGGGAGCTGCCCGTGCTTCTTCCACTTGGCAGCGATAAACAGGGAGTGAACAAGCATCTTTTACTGGTCAGCCCTGTGGGACAAGGAGCGGATGTCGAGGTATTCTACTGGATTGGACAGCTCGATAAACAAAATCTTTCGTTTATTCCAGATCAAGAGGAGCCGGAACTGATTGATGTCGGTGATTTCCATTTTACCGGCCCGAGCGGCATGGTGGATCCGAAGACCGGCAGAAAGATCATATTTACAATAGCCCAAGGCGACCGGACGTCTGAGCTTGAATATCAATCGGGCTGGGCTCATAACGGCGGCTTGCCTCTCAGTGTGTATTTGCGGGATGACGGACGGCTGGGAATCGAGCCGATTCAAGAGCTTCAATCCTTGCGTGGTGCCAAGCGGCTAGCGCTCCAGGACAAATCATTGGCTGAGGCTAATGAACTGCTTCTGGATGTTCAAGGCGATATGCTTGAGATTCAAGTGGAACTGGAGCCGGGCAGTGCCAGCCAACTCGGAATCAAAGTCCGGTGTACGCCGGATGGAGAAGAAGAAACGCTGCTATTTTATGATCTAAATGAAGCTAAGCTCTTGGTTGATCGGACAAAAACGACGCTGCACCCGGGAGAAAGGTGTAACGGGGTTCAGGGAGGTCAGCTGGAGCTGCTGGGGGAGAATCTGAAGCTGCACATCTATTTGGACCGCTCCATGGTCGAAGCGTATGCTAACGGATTGAAAAGTCTGACGACCCGGGTGTATCCGAGCCGTAAGGATGCTCTGGGACTTGAGATCTGGGGCGATGGGGAACCGCTGGTTAAGTCCATGGAAATATGGGATATGCAATCCATATGGTAACGTGAGCGCCTAGGCGCTCCTTACTTACCATATGGGTAATGTAACTAACATTTTAGGCCACTTAGCACCCATCGGAATGGAAACGCTTCATTCTCTTGCTTTATGACAACTATGCATCCTTGTATACGGAGAGCCATTTCAAATTACGTATGAATGTTTGCATGAATAAGAAATGAAGAAGGAGGCTCGTAGATGAGAGAAGCCAAAAGAAACAAAGTATGGATCTCCAAAATGGTTATAGGGGTGATGGTTCTTCAGCTTGCAGCTCCCGGAATCTCGGCCGCAGCCGAATCCATGGCTGATGTTGAGGAAGCACTCAGTCTACAGGTGAACATGGGATTGTCGGTTACGGATTCGGTCTATCATATCCCCAAGGCTGACGAGGGGTTGTCAGTTACGGATACAGTCTATCAAATCCAAAATCCAAGCTTCGAAACTGGGGATATATCAGGCTGGACGGTTGTCAGAGGTCAAGCGTTCGGTCAGGACAGCGTATCGAATGAAACAACCTGGTGGGCGGAACAAATCCCATACAATCAGGAAGGTACCTATCATCTAAACGGCTGGAAGCATGACGAGGCTGCGACCGGCGTGCTTCGTTCCAGCACCTTCGAGCTGGGCGGCAGCGGCTGGATCAGCTTCAAGCTTGGCGGTGCCAAAAATCCAAACAAGGCATATGTAAATATCGTGGAATCCCAGACGGGGCAGGTCATTGCCCGGTATGGCAATAGCGCCTTCGCTGACGTTGGCTTCCCGAATCCCGACCAGGGCTTGCGGCTTGCCAATATGGAGCAATATAAGGCGGATCTTTCCGAATATTTGGGCAAAAAGTTGTACGTGGAGATCGTCGATAATGCAACCACGGACTGGGGCGTGATATTTGCGGACGCATTCTTCATGTATCATGAATCCGAGCCTGCTGAAGGAATTATCGCCACGGATATCAAGCCGGATTTCAAACGCTATCAAATTGAGAATCCCAGCTTTGAAACCGGGAACTTAACAGGCTGGAGGGTTGTAGAAGGAGAAGCGTTTGGTCCGAACAGCGTGTCGGACGAAACCACCTATTGGGTTGAACAAATCCCGTATAACCAGGAAGGCACATATCATTTAAACGGATTGAAGTATAACGAGACTGCGACAGGTAAGCTTCGTTCCAGCACCTTCGAGCTGGGCGGAACAGGCTGGATTACCTTCAGACTGGGCGGAGGCAAGCATACGGATCAAGTGTATGTGAACGTCATCAATGCGGACACAGGTGAACTGATTTCCAGGTACGGCAACACCGAATTTAACGAGTCCGGCTTCCCGTATCCGGCACAGGGCCTGAGACTCGCGAATATGGAGCAATATAAAGCCGATCTCTCCAAGTATATCGGGAAGAAGCTGTATGTGGAGATCGTCGATAATGGGCACGCGGATTGGGGAGTAATCTTTGCGGACGCCTTCCACACTTTCAATGAACTCGTGCCGGAAGAAGGAGTCATGGCAGAAAACATTATCCCGATCGAACTCACAAACCGCAGTTTTGAAACCGGGAATTTGGATGGATGGACAGCGGAAGGTAATGCTTTTCAAGTGACCCAAGAACCTCAAGCCGGTAAAGAAGGGAACTTCTTTGCCAAGTCCTCTGCGGAAGGACAGGGCTCCATTACCTCCAATACTTTCACCCTTCAGGGAACCGGAAGTATTACATTTACTATTTTGAGCATCGACAATTCGGAGGACGCCTACGTCGCACTTTATGATGCGGATACGAATGCGTTGCTTGAAAAGACCGGGGATGTCAGTGCGAACGAGAAAATTACCTGGGGAATACAGGAACACTATAATAAGAAGCTCTATGTCAAGGTTGTCGATCAATCCAACCAAGCCAGTATTGCGGTTGACGCTTTTCAAGCTCATGGTTTGGGGACCATTTTCTATATGAGTCTTGATGAAGGCGCAGGAAAGAAGGCGCTTGAGGAAGTAAGCAATCTGGAGCACGATGTGAACTATGTATTTAACAACGCCAGATACATGGACTCGAAAGATCCAAGATGGACTCCGCGCGGAGTAAAAGGCGGTGCACTATTGTTCGATGGATACTCGAATGATATCGAGGTCCATGCAAAGGATGCCGTTCCTGTAAGCGACGCGTTGACGCTTGAAACTTGGGTCGCGCCGCGCAGCTACGAATGGGGCGACGGAAACAAGCTGTCTGCTATCGTGAATCAGTCCGATCAGGATAAAGCTGAAGGTTTCGCGCTTGGTATGTACCGGCATGGTACATGGTCGATGCAGGTCGGGATCGGCGGCCAGTGGATTCAAGTATGGGTAAAGGATCACCCGCTCGAAAAATACAAGTGGAATTATGTAGCCGCTACCTTCGACAAGGAAGAAGGAATGATTAAGTTGTATCTAAACGGTCAGGAAGTGGCTTCTAAAGCGACCCCTGTCAACGTTCCGATCACACCTTCTACGGAAAACCTGATTATCGGGAAAAACAATAGACCTGTAGAGTTTGCGGGATTGTTCTCCTACAATATGTTCAGCGGACTCATCGATGAAGTGAAGCTGCAGAACAAAGCGCTTACGGGTCAGGAGATCCTTGCGGAGTATGAGACTGTAAAGACGCTTCACGGCGGCACGGTTCCGGAAATTCCAAATGGTGATATTGATGAGGACCCTAGTGTATTCGACGGTGATCAGCACCGTCCGCAGTACCATGCGATGCCTCCGCAAAACTGGATGAATGAAGCGCATGCACCGATTTATTATAACGGCAAGTACCATTTATTTTATCAGCATAACCCGCAGGGGCCATTCTGGCATCAAATCCACTGGGGACATTGGGTTAGTGACGATATGGTTCACTGGGAAAATGTGAGGCCTGCTCTTGCGCCCGAAGCGGGCACCCTTGATCCGGACGGCGCATGGTCAGGCAGTGCAGCGTATGATCGAGACGGAAATCCTGTTCTCTTTTATACCGCCGGCAATGACTCCCTGTCCCCTAACCAAAGAACAGGGCTGGCGACTCCGGCTGATTTGTCCGACTCCAATTTAGAGCAATGGGTGAAATATCCCGAACCGGTAACGGAGCAGAACGGGAATGGCATCCATAACGAGTTTCGGGACCCATTTGTATGGTACGACGAAGAAGTAGATAAGTGGTATCAGTTAGTGACGTCCGGCCTTCAGGACTTCAGCAGCGGCACAGCTTTGGTGTATGTGTCCGACGATATGTACAATTGGGAGTATAAGGGGCCTTTATACGTTAGTGACAGAAGCCAGTATCCGGAGCTCGGTACGGTATGGGAACTGCCGGTATTGTTGCCGTTAGGCAAGGACAGTACAGGCAAGCAAAAGTATATTTTCATGGTTAATCCCCATGAGAAACCGGAGCAAGTGCCTCCAGCAAACGATGTGCAAAGAGATGTTGAGGTTTTTTACTGGATTGGAACCTGGGACCGGGATCACTTCAAATTTATACCTGATCAAGATGCACCCTCCAAATTGGATGTGGGCGATGGCTATTTAACCGCAGAGAGCGGTATGGTCACACCTGACGGAAGAACGGTCGTTTACTCCATGGTGCAGAATGTAAGAACACCGCAAGCTGAATACCAATCCGGATGGGCGCATAATTTGGCATTGCCAGTTTCACTGAGTCTGGATGAAGATGATCGATTGCGCATTGAGCCCATTCAAGAATTGCAGAGTCTCCGGGGAGAAAAGGTGGTTGATTTCGCGGACAAAAATTTGGCTGCCGCCAATCAGTTGATCCAAAATGTCAAGGGTGACATGCTGGAGATTGTGATGGAAATTGATCCGGGCGAAGCCCAGAAATTCGGTCTCAAACTGCGGCGCTCCGATAATGGCCAAGAGGAAACGCTGATTTACTATGACAAGACGAACGGGACCTTTAATGTGGATCGGACCAAGAGCAGCATTGATCCGGATGTGCGCGTGGACGGTATTCAAGGAGAGTACGTAGATCTTGACGGAGAGAACCTGAAGCTGCATATCTTCCTCGATCGCTCGGTTGTTGAAGCCTTTGCCAATTACAAGAAAAAGCTGACAACCCGAGTCTATGTAGGCAGATACGACTCCTTGGGCTTGCAGGTCTGGGGCGACAACGATATAACGGTCAAGTCGATGGAAGTATGGAATATGAATGCCTTGACGGGTGAACCGGCTGCTCCGGTCGATGTGCCTGACAACTGGGACAAATCCGTATACACCGATATTACGGACCTGCCTAACCATGATTTTGCCACAGGCGACTTAACAGGCTGGATTACGGAAGGAGACGCGTTCCAGAATGTCCATGTGACCGATGCCCAGTTTTTCTGGGACACGATTTATTTCAATCCGTCACATAAAATTCCCGGAGGCTATCATTTGTGGAGCTTCAATGAGGAAGCCGGCGGTGACAGTTTAACGGGAACGCTTAAATCACAGAACTTCATCCTTGGCGGGAACGGTAAACTCAACTTCCTGGTCAGCGGCGGGCGTGATATCGATAAACTGTATGTTGCGCTGGTCCGGGCGTCGGACGGCAAAGAGCTATTTAAAGAGACTGCCACCAATTATGAGGAGTATCAACGGAAAATTTGGGATGCGTCGCAGTATATCGGCGAGGAGCTTTATATTAAGGTGGTTGACCAATCCACAGGCGGCTTTGGACATATTAACGTCGATGACTTCAATGTACCAGTTAAGGTGAATAACCCGACTACTCCAAAATACCTCGACAAATCCAATCGATCCAGTCGGTCCTACCAGCCCTCCGAATAACTCTGTGGTCACCGCAAACAAACCGAGCAGCCAGAGCAGCTTGCCATTCGAAATGGAGAAGGAAGTACAGCAGGTAAGATAGAAGGGAGTATACAGCATGACTCAAGCCAAGCAGCAATCTTATTCATATAAGGACCTTGTGAGAAGACTGTATGACTTTGAATCGCTGGCGGTACCGCCGCAGGCCGGTGAGAAATCAGGGTGCTTCTCAAGCTTTGACCGAAGCTCTTTTTATAATACCGAGACCGGATTATACGAGAATTGGGGAGCCAATGATGACGGAGGAGGCTTCATTCGTAAGGAAGGGGACAGCATCGTCGCTATGGAACTGGACGGTCCTGGCGTGATCTGGAGATTCTGGTCTGCGCTTCCGGAGGATGGACATATCCGGATTTATATTGATCATGCCGATACCCCTGTGATCAATCAACCCTTCCGGGATTATTTTGAAAAATTCAACCGGGAAGGGCCCCCGGCCAATTTTCCGAATCTGTCGCCTACATTATCCCGCGGAAGAAACAGCTTCATTCCGATTCCCTTTCAAAAACATTGCAAGGTGCTGTTGGATAAAGGTTGGGGTGCTTATTATCACATCACTTATACTTCGTTCCCTTCCGAAGTCAAACTGCCGTCCTTTGATGGTAGCATCGACAAGGAGTCAGCTATTGCACTGGCCGAAGCGGATCGGGTATTACAGCAAAGAGGAATCGATTCTTTCTTGAATACGGAAGGGTCTTCCCTCGAGAACGTTACGGTATCCGTACCAGCAGGGGGCAAGGCGGTGCTTTTTGATAAAAAAGGGGCCGGTGCTATCTCCATGATCCGGATCAGGACTGACCTTGGACGAAAGAGCGAGGAACAGCAGCGGATCTTGGTTAGGCAATTGGCCATCTCAATGAAATGGGACAATGAAGTAGATCCCTCCGTATGGGCTCCACTGGGTGATTTTTTTGGAAGCGCTCCCGGCATCAAGCCGTACCGCTCTCTGCCTCTAGGTATGAATGAACATGAAATGTACAGTTACTGGTATATGCCGTTCTCGGAAGGCGCCAGGATCGAAATTGAAAATGATGGAACGCAGCCGTGTGAGATATCAGCTGATATCCGTTATTTTCCCTTAACAGCATCTCATACTGACGATCTCCTGCGTTTTCATGCGAAATGGCACCGGGACGATTATCTGGATCTGGACATGGAGCGCTTCAAAGAAGGAGGGGATCGCTGGCCGGATTGGCCTCTGCTGCTGACGAAAGGCCGGGGAAGGTTCTGCGGCGTTCACCTTCACGTGTACAATACCTGGGAGAAACCCGATGAGGAAGCCGAAACCTGGTGGTATGGGCGTTGGGATCGAAAAACGATTGATTGGTGGTGGGGAGAAGGGGACGAGAAATTTTTCGTGGATGGCGAATCCTTTCCGTCCACTTTCGGAACGGGCAGCGAGGACTATATCGGCTATGCCTGGGCGGCTGAGCCTCCCTTCCCGATGTTTGACAGTGCTTTCGCCAGTCAGCCGTTTATCGAATTGGATGCGAACGGACATACCTCGGTTAGCCGATTTCATATTTGTGATAACATTCCCTTCATGAACTCCTTCGAGGGATTTATTGAGAAATATAAAGAGAATCAATGGGGCCCAAATAACCAATGTTTGTATGCCTCCACGGTTTATTGGTATCAGGAGCGGTGCACAAGCGATGATTATAGGCCTGTTTCGGTCAATGACCGCTTAGTTACTTTAAACACCAGGAGGGATAAAAGATGAAGGAATTTTTCTATCGGCCGGATAACGCATGGGTAGGAGACGTTATTCCATATTATGAAGACGGGGAGTTTAAGCTGTTCTATCTGCACGGATGGAGAGATAACTACCGGGAGGGCCTGGATCACGGCTGGTATCTTATCGGAACGAAGGATTTTGTGAATTATCGGGAAGAAGGAGCTTGCAAGATCGAAGGCGGCACCGGTCACGTTCTGAAAGTGGACGACATCTACCATATGTTCTATTGCATATTTCCTGGAGGCAAGCAGTGGGTATGTCATGCGATAAGTAGAGACTTCAAGACATGGGAGGCGATCCCTGAGGATACCTTTACCGCTGACGACCGCATATATGAGCTATCCGATTGGCGTGATCCCTTCGTATTCTGGAATGAAGAGGAAGGCCAGTACTGGATGTTGCTTGCAGCGATGGCAAAAGGGCCAACTAATCGAAAGGGATGCACCGCGCTGCTATCATCCAAGGATCTTAAAGCTTGGGAGTACCGCGAGCCCCTGTACTCGCCAAATCTGCACGTGGGGGCTCACGAATGTCCCGATTTGTTTCGGATCGGGGATTGGTGGTATTTGATCTACTCCTCTTATACCGGACGATTTGCGACTTTTTACCGGATGAGCCGTTCCCTGGAAGGCCCTTGGATTACTCCAAAGGAAGATACCTTCGACGGTCGTGCCTACTATGCCGCCAAATCCGTTTCAGACGGTGAGAAGCGCTATCTGTTTGGATGGAATCCGACGAAGAATGACGATTTATTCGGCTGGAATCCGCCGAAGTCCCTTGGCAAGGATTACGACACTTGGGACTGGGGCGGGAATCTGATTGTGCATGAAATCGTTCAACGGGCGGATGGCACCCTTGGCGGAAAAGTACCGGAAACAGTTGATGCCGCTTTTGCCAAAACGCTGCCTGTTCAATTCAATAGTATTATTGGAGAGTGGGAGTTCGCAGACGGATCGATCTCTTGCGAGTCACCGTATAGGTTTGCCGGTTGTACAACTCCGGAAGATTTACCCGATCAATGTAAAATATCGGCTATTGTCTCATTCTCTGAACAAACTCAAGGTGTTGGGTTCATGCTCCGGACAAAAGACACTCTAGATGCGGCCTATTATGTCACGCTGGAACCACAGCGGAACCGCATTAGCTTTCGGGGGGCGATTATGCAGTCGGAAGAGGGGGGGAAGACGTTCCCTTATGAGGTTGAGCTGGAACGCCCCGTTCAGCTTGTTCCTAATCGTTCTTATGAAATCAAAGTGTATATTGACGGATCGATATGCGAAATTTACGTGGACGATGAAATTGCGATGAGTGCCAGAATGTATGATATTCTTCAAGGGAAGCTAGGCTTGTTCGTCAGTCAAGGCAGTGCTCAACTCAGCAATGTGAAAATTGCGATCAGAGAATAATATAACTCTCTGAATGTTTCGTTTGAATAGACAAGAGTTACAGTTCGATTATGGCGACGAATTGTGGTTTTGCACAGCCGCGGTTCGCCCCCACCATATTAATCCACAACCGTAAGAGGTTGTGGATTTTTTACATTTTCAAAGTAAAAGCTCCACATGCTCATTGAAGCATGGAAGGAGCTGCCGTAAACCTGCTTCTGTGACGCTTGCATTTTGCTTTATTGCTGAGTGCGATCACGATTGTCACAGTGGCAGGTGACGCACACCATGGGGGAAGTCCAACTCCTACATGATAAGGACCTGCTTATTGAAAGGATCCTTAAATAGTAATGGTGTTTTAAGTTTACATTGTATTGTTTTAGTACTCTTTGAATAATAATTTCACTAAGGAGTGAACGAAAAGTAATGAAAGCAAAAGTGTTACAAAAGACAATAGTGATTGCATCCATGGTAACGTGGACAGCACAGAGTATAGTTGGAAAATTGATTGCCACTAAACAGTATGATTTGATAAACGAACAACTTTATGAGCTTCTAGACAGCCATGGTGTACTTCCTGAGCTTGTCCGGATCAATTGGAACTTGTCAAACGATCCAGAAAAACAAGGAATATACTTAGAAAAGAATTACAAGTATAGTCCGATTACCGATCAGGCATATAAGTAATTATTCTGTACCTCCTTAATTCATAAAGCTACAGGCGGGTAAATCAGTGCGGTTTTGCAACACAAATATATAAACATTATTTTAGATAGTTGTGGACATTATTTTTAAAATCTCGCGGTGTCATTCCATAAATGGCTCGAAATACACGATTAAATGTACGCTGGCTATCAAAGCCTGCGTTCACACATATCGTCGTTAAAGATGCATCCGTTGTACGAATCAGCATGGAAGCATACTCTACCCGAAGCATGGAGAGATAATTTCGAAGATTTATTTTGATCTTATTGGAGAAGATACGAGAAATATAATATTTACTTACATTAAATTCGGCAGCGAGTGAATCCAACGTAATCGGTTCCGTAAAATGATTAGACAAATACTCCATTAATTTTTTGGACAAGTCTTGTATAGGAGATCGCTGTACTTGTTTGAATTCAATCTCTCGTAATAAATGGGACATGATGAGGTAGGTCCAGCCTAGTTTGATCGCGTAATCATCATCCCGCTTTATTCTTTCAAAAGCGCTAACGACGTCTTCATGGACAAAGGGTTGGGTAACAATTGGGTTCTCCGGGTGAAAGCGGGTGAGATCAGGAAACAGGCCGCCCAAAATTTTGGGGTGAATAATCAATAACACTTCGTTGGTGGTGGGATATCCGTTTGTTTCATAACAATGAATTATATCTGGAAAGATCAGTGCCACATCACCCTTATGTAACTCGTACATTTTTTCGTTAATCTCAATCCGTTGAGAACCTGATAGCACGTATAGAATTTCTATGTAAGCGTGCATATGTGCAGGGAAAGATATCTGCTTGGCATTTCGAATTACAGATAAATCATCTTTGCGAATCTCGTAAAATGGTAGCACCTTTCATGTCCTCCTTGTGCAATTTTTGGCTAGTTTCTAATGCTTTATGTCCACACTCTTGTTGATTGCCATGTTAAAATTCAAGAGTGTGGTGTTTATAAAATCCATTAGAAATCTTTTCGTGCTGTTATGTGCAAGCGATTACAAAATGATGAATACGTCTCGTGACGACTGAATACAGCTTGTTGACGAATTCATAATGGAGGGGGCCATTTTGTGCGTAAGAGCAAAACCTTTACCAACATCTTTGTTCCTGTTCTCCTCTTAAGTATCGGAATCGTTGTTGCTTTTGGAAGCTATATCTATGTCTCCACTACGAAATCCGTCATTGAACGGGTAGGGGAAGGCCGGCAAAGTCTGATCATGCAAGTGCGCAACACGTTGGAGCAGAAAATTCAAACGATTGAATATGCTTTTGCCACGTACAGCACAACGCCATCATTTCGTGCAGTCATTAATAGTCCACTTACCGGTCAGGATTACGAGGCTTATCGGGAACTAAATTCACAGCTCGGTTATATCTCGACGATGGGCCTTGATGGCGTGCAATACACCCTCGTAAGCCTGAGACAAAATTGGAGTCTGTCCAACGGGTCGTTAACCCGAATTACGGATAATGAGAAACAGGAGATGCAGGATTTGTTTGCTGATCCGGACGGCAATGGATTGTACTGGAGCAAAACCCAGGATGGCCTCCGGTTACTACATACCTTACCTGTCTACTCCAAGGAAAAACAAGCGATCGCCATGTCGGATATTTCTTTGCGTACACTAAATCAATCGTTGCAGACCCCATCGGAAGCCGCCATCTACATTCTAAATAAACAGGGCGAATTATTGTATGCAACGCCAACAGACCAAAAAGCCATGTCGAGCGAGCAAATGAGCTGGCTCAGTAAGCAGACAGTCAGCGAACCGCTGACTGGAAAGATGGAGATTCCTGATGAATCCGGGGATACTCGTATTGGACTCTATGCCCGTTCCACCTACAATGGCTGGACTTACGTCACATTGCTCGATCAGAAGGAAGTCAGCCAGGCCTTATCGACGACCCGCATTGGCTTAATCGTGATGGCTGTAGTGATTATGGGACTGATGGTTGTTCTTGCGTACATTATCTCCTTGCATCTTGCCAAGCCATTCCGCAAGATCCAGCACAGTCTTGGGGGACACACCGAGAGAACGGTCAAAGATGAAGTCGATTGGATTATTCAGTCCATCCACTCCATTGTATCCGAGAAAGAACATTTGGAGCAGCTTATTCACCTGGAAAAACCGAAGCTCGAAACCCAATTCGTTCTTAATGTACTACAGAATCGTTTAACCCGGGAAGAAATTATAAACAACCTTGAACGGTTCGCATACCTCAATACGTCCGATGGTGTGTTCGCTACCATGCTGATTCAGATTGATCGGTGCGGAGAAGGTCCCTTGTCGGACAGAGATACGTTGCTACTTACAGTGAATCAGTTGGTGCAGGAGATCATTCCCCCATCACAGCGCTTGCTGCCTGTCGTACTGAATGATCGGACGCAGGCAACCGTATTGTTCTTTGAATCGGAATCACACCAGATTCGAGAGGTCATTATGCGCTATGCCAAAAAGATCATTATGTTGTCCCGTGAATATTGGTCTGCTTCAGTCAGCGTGGGCATCAGTGCCCCGTACGAAGATTTGATGAATACCCGGGAAGCTTGTGATATGAGCCTTGAAGCACTATATCAACGTCTCAAGCTTGGCAAGGAGTCTGTTGTGTTCTACGAGGATATTTCACGCGGCAGCAGCGGGCCTACGTTATTACATTATCCAACAGAGCTTGAAACCCGACTATTCGATGCCATTCGCCTTGGGGACAGAGAAGAAGTGTCGCGCACCTTATATCCACTTCTGGCTGATATGATGAAGCACAGTCCTAATCCGATGAACCTGGAAATTACGCTGATTCGTTTTGTGAACAATCTGATACAATTGGAACAATTGATTGGTGCAGACGTGCTCTTAACCCAGTATAACTCCACGTTGTACCACAGGCTGTTAAACACGCTTAACCCGGAAGAGATTGAGCATATTCTTGTGCATGAGGTCATCTATCCAATGGTTGAGAGTATGCAGGAGAGGGCCAACCAGCAATTTCGCAGTATTGCAGATCGGATGGCATCCATCGTTCGCACAGAATATGATCAGGACTTGTCGCTCGAATTGATCAGTGAACGTTTGCACTATACGCCTAACTATCTAAGCAGTATTTTCCGTAAGGAGTACAGTATGACCTTTAGCGAATATCTGATGAATTTCAGATTGGACGTGGCAAGAAAGTGGCTGGTGGACACTAATATGCCGATTAAAGACATTGCCGAACGTCTGGGATATCAGAACTCCCAAAACTTTATTCGCTCCTTCCGTAAAAAAGAGAATCTCACCCCTGGTGCTTACCGCAGGATGAGAATGGATTAAAGAGTAAAAAGCCGCATCTATCTCCACTGATTTATCACATACTGATGTGTGGACTTCAATACCACATGTTATGAGTCCACGTTCAAATCCCCTCAGGTTAATAACCCGAGGGGATTGTTCGTTCTCAGTAGAGTGTTTACCCTTTCACCGATCCGAGAAGGGCTCCCTTGGTAAAGTGTTTCTGTACAAATGGGTACGCAATCAGCATCGGTACGGTAGCTACAACGATCACACTCATCTTGATTGTTTGCGATGGAGGTACAATATCTACAACGGAGCTATTGCCATCCATACCACTGGAGACAATGACAATCTGGCGGAGCAGTACCTGAAGAGGCCACATTCTGGACTCATTGAGATACAAAATAGCATTCATATAGGTATTCCAATAGGATACGCCATAAAACAGGGACAGTGTAGCTATCGATGGCAAGGCCAGTGGAATCATGATCTGCAGCAGAATACGAAAATCATTGGCTCCGTCGATCTTGGCTGATTCCTCGAGACTGTCGGGGAGAGCCTGAAAGAAATTGCGCATGATGATCAGATTAAAGGCGTTGATGGCTGTAGGAATGATCATGGACCAGTACGAGTCGATTAACCCCACAGCTTTGACGACCAAAAAGGTAGGAATCATGCCGCCACTGAACAACATGGAGAAAACGATCAGGAAATTGATAAAGTTTCTGCCCAGAAGATATCTCCGGGATAACCCGTAAGCCATGAGCGCTGTTAGTGTCATGCTCACAATGGTTCCTGCCAGCGTGATGAATATGGATACGCCCAGTCCTTTAAAGATGGTAGGTGTAGAAAAGATGTAACGGTAGGCATCCAGAGAGAAGGTCGTGGGGAACAAAATAAACTTCTTTTGCACAATCTCTTGTGTGGAGGCGAAGGAACTGGCAACGACATTTACGAAGGGCAACAGACAAGCCAGAGAGAAAAGAAGCAGCAGCGTATAATTCATTACGTTGAATATGACGCCTCCAAGGCGTTCCTTTCGAATAGCGATTTTGGACATATGGATTGTTCCTCCTTGATGGATAATGATCTGCCCTAACCATAACAAGCAAAGATTATTACGTATATAATCCTCACCTACTGAACTTGAAGAGGGTGAGAATCGTGATTTTTGAGGATAGAGAACCCTGATAATCAGCAGCACGAATAATAATCCTGAACTACAATCAACCAATACGAAAATGGCCTAGAGCCCCGGTACACGCGGAGTTGTTCAACCACAATAGCTAATGATTATGTACGTAATCGCTTACATGAAATATGCTTGGGAAGCAATCAACGCAAATCCAGATCGAGGAGGTCAGCAGGCAGTGAGAGAATCAGAACCCGCAGTCGTTTCGTTGCATCGCAACGCATACGGAAAGACCGGACTAACTCATTATTTAAGAAGGGCTGCATCCAACAAACTTCTCTATTTAATGATTCTTCCCGGCTTCGTGTACTTTGTGATCTTCAAGTATTTTCCCATGGGCGGACTTATCATTTCATTTCAGGATTATCAACCGTTTCTCGGAATCAAGGACAGCCCCTGGGTTGGTGTCAAGCATTTTATTCGTCTGTTTACGGAGCCGACCTTTGCCATGTTGCTTAGCAACACTTTGATTTTGTTTGCGCTGGAGTTGGTGATCTTCTTTCCGATTCCCATTATACTCGCCCTAATGATGAATGAAGTACGGCACAAGATGTTCAGAAATTCCATTCAGACCATCGTGTACATCCCACACTTCATGTCCTGGGTAATCATCGTATCCATCACATATGTATTCCTCAGCGTAGATGGGGGAGTCGTCAACGAAATTATTGCAGCCTTTGGAGGAAGCAAAATCAGCTTTTTGACATCACCCGAGTGGCTTCGTCCGATGTACATCTTACAGATTATATGGAAGGAAGCAGGCTGGTCTACGATCATCTACCTTGCAGCCATTACCGTGGTGGATACGCAACTCTATGAGGCCGCAGACATGGATGGTGCATCACGGTTGCGTAAAATGTGGCATGTGACCTTGCCAGCCATTCGTCCCGTCATTATTACATTGCTTATTCTTAAAATCGGAAATACGCTTGAACTCGGATTCGAGCATATGTATTTGCTTCTGAATTCGCTAAATCGCGAAGTGGGAGAGATTTTCGATACGTACATCTTCACCGCCGGCTTAAAGAACGGTCAATTAAGCTTCAGCACCACAGTAGGGTTGTTCAAGGGCTTGGTTGGACTGGTACTCGTTATGCTCGCTAACCGATTGGCGAAAAAGTTGGGTGAAGACGGGGTCTACTAGTGAACGAAGTGCGATGTCGAAATTTAATTGAATCGTGAGGATGTAGGCTCTACAAAAAAATATGAAAAGGGGAGTTACACATGAGATTTAGATCCTTCAAATTGTTAGCGTTTACGTTATGTGGAACCTTACTTCTCTCCGCTTGTTCCGGGGAGAACAACGATACGGGCATCAATGCCGATGGAAAGACAACGATTAGTTGGTTGAACATCATGCATACTGCTTCGCCGCCGACCGATACGGTACTTAATAAGATTGAAGAGTTCACAGATGTAGATATCCAATTTTCATGGATACCCGATGCTTCCAAGGAAGAACGCCTAAATACCTCGCTCGCTTCAGGTTCACTGGCTGATATCGTCTCCCTGACCATTCTCGAAAACTCTTCGGTCCGAAATGCGCTGAAAGCAGGCGTCTTCTGGGAAGTTGGACCTTATCTCGATGAATATCCAAATCTGAAAGGCATCTCTCAGGATATGCGTAATTCCGCATCCATTGAGGGGAAGTTGTACGGTATACCCATGCAAAAACAGGTTGCACGTAACGGTGTCATTCTTCGTAAAGACTGGCTCGATCATGTTGGATTACCTGTACCCAAAACAACTGCCGAATTAATGGAAGTTGCCAAAGCCTTCACGGAGCAAGACCCTGATGGCAATGGAGCCAACGATACGACAGGATTTATTGATCGGAGCGACTTGGTATTCGGTGCATTCAAAACACTGAGCTCCTACTTTGGCACCCCGAGCGGCTGGGCCATTAGCGAGGATGGAAAAGTGACACCCGAGTTCGAAGCGGAGGGTTATATCCAGGCCATGGATTATATGAAAGAGCTGTACCAGAATGGATACATTAATCAGGATTTCGCGGTAACCGCCAAGAAGGATCAACAAGAGGGGTTTGCTCAGGGCAAAGCCGGGATATATGTGGGAGCATTGTTTGACAGCAAAGGCCTGTTTAATCTGGCCAAAGGCGTACAGGACGACATGGATCTCGTCATGGTGAATGATATTACATCAACGGGAAATGAAAGTGACCGGGCCATATGGTCCACGTCCAATGGTGTAGGAGGACTGCTTGCTTTCCCAAAATCGGAAGTTAAAGACGAAGCTGAATTGAAACGGGTTCTGAAGTTTATGGATGATCTGATGAGTGAAGAGGTGTTCACCTTAATGACCTACGGTATCAAAGATGTGCATTATAGCCTCGACGAGAACAATGGTGCCACAATTATTGATACCAAGCTATGGGAGCAAGAGGTACAGCCATTTTCTTCCTCGCGCCCCAACGAGAACGGGTATGCCATTATGGATGCTGACCCGCTCCGTATTGAATCTACACGGTTAATTGAGGAAAATACAACCTTTGCCGTTCTGAACCCGGTGTACTCGCTGGAATCACCAACGTTCTCAGAACAAGGCTCTGAATTGCAGAAGATCATCACGGATGCAACTTACAAGTATATCCTGGGCAAGCTGGATCGTGCTGGCTTCCAGAATGCAATTGATACCTGGAGAAAATCAGGTGGAGACAAAATCATTACCGAATATGAGGCAGCGCACCAAGCCGTATTAAACAATTAATAAACAGCTAATCAGTGCGGAGGAGGAACTTTACAGATGCTTGAAACGAAATCTGTTAAGGATTTATGGGCAGCCAAAACAGCCGCATCCATCATGGAGCGAACCCCTAAGCTGTATGAAGAGAACGGGCATCACGGCAAGTGGTCTTATGATTATGGAGTAGTGCTAAAAGGATTTGAACGGTTATGGCAAGCGACAGGTGATGAGCAATATGCGCAATACATCCAGCATAATATGGATTATTTTGTTCAAGATGATGGATCTGTTCGGGGATACCGGATGGAAGAACATAATATCGATCATTTGAATAATGGCAAGCTGATGTTCAGCCTTTATGACAGGACAGGGAAAATGAAATATAAGCTTGCAGCAGGTCTGTTACGGGAACAACTTGTGACTCACCCGCGCACGTCAGAGGGAGCTTTCTGGCACAAGCAAGTATATCCCTACCAGATCTGGTTGGACGGTCTCTATATGGGAGCACCGTTCTATCTGGAGTATTTGATTCGATGGGAACCCGAAGAGGAATTATTGAATGATGTAACCAAACAATTTATATTGTGTGCCAAACATACCCGAGACGATGCTACAGGACTGCTCTATCATGCTTGGGATGAAAAACGCGTTCAGCCTTGGAGCCATTCGGTAACAGGGCAATCGCCTAACTTTTGGGGCAGATCTATCGGCTGGTTTGTTATGGCTTTAGTGGATGTTCTGGAGTTATTACCGAACCATCATCCCGATTATCGCAAGTTGGTTGAGATTTTCACGGATACGATGGCCGCTCTGCGCACTTATCAGGATACAACTAGCGGGGTATGGTATCAGGTGGTGAATGAGGCGAATCGCAAAGGGAATTACCTAGAAGCGTCAGCATCCAGCATGATTGTATACGCCCTGGCCAAAGGTATTCGCCTAGGATGGTTACCACGGGAATGGGAACTGGTATTGAACCATGCTTATGCAGGATTAATCTCTGAATTCGTAATGGAAACCAATCAGGGTTGGGTGAATCTCTTCAAAAACTGCCAGGTGGCAGGGCTCGGTGGAGATACCCGACGTGACGGAAGTTACGCTTATTATATAAGTGAGCCGATTATAACCAATGATCAAAAAGGATTGGGTGCCTTCTTGCTCGCATGTACCGAATACGAGTACCTGCTGCATGCCAAAGTTTAATTGCCTATGACGAGAACCGGTGTATCGGAAACCTAGAACGTGATCGCAGGAAGAATACGGATAGGTTTCGGATTACAACCGGTTTTCGCACTTTTTACTGATAACGCTTACATTATGTTGAGGAGGTGATGCCAGGTAACAGAAAGATTACTGCATGAGCATCTGGTTCTCAGTGAGGTAACATCTGCACAAATACATGTAAACCGGAGGAGGAAGATTCGTTGAAAAGAATTGTATCATTCGTATTGGTCGTTGCAATGTTATTTAGTGTGCTACCAGGTATGGTTGCTGCAGAAGATGAAGCTACTCCATTATTACCCGCATTTCCCGGTGCTGAAGGTGGCGGTAAGTACGTAACAGGTGGTAGGGGAGGATCGGTATATGAAGTGACCACCCTCTCCGATTCCGGCCCAGGATCTCTTCGAGATGCCGTTAGTCACAGCGATACAACCGTTGTATTCAGAGTGGGAGGAACGATTCATCTGGAATCCCCTCTGGCGATTACCGGTTCTAATATCACGATTGCTGGACAGACAGCTCCAGGAGAAGGCATCACCGTATCGGATTATTGGACTACATTCCAAGCGGATAACATTATCGTCAGACATATGCGCTTTCGGCTCGGGGATAAGCACCCAAGTGAGGATGACGTATTTGGCGGGCGATACCACAAAAACATTATGATCGACCACTCATCGTTTACCTGGTCTGTCGATGAAGTGCTGAGTATGTACGCCAACGAGAATACAACTGTGCAGTGGTCTGTCATTGCTGAGAGCATGCTGATGACCACGCATCAGAAGGGTCGACATGGATATGCAGGCATCTGGGGCGGGAACAACACGTCTTACCATCACAATATCATTGCTCACAATGTGAGCCGTAACCCAAGATTTGCAGGAGCTCCTGGTTTTAATACCGAGTCCTACAACAATATTGTCTATAATTGGGGGTTCTTCTCTGCTTATGGCGGTGAGGAAGGCAATTATAACCTCATGAATAACTATTATAAATATGGTCCGAATACGTATCGCAACGCCCGGGATCAAATTTTCCTCGATGTTGGCCCTGATACACGTATACATGTGAGTGGCAATGTCGTGGACGGTTATCCCGATGTCACAGCGGACAACTGGTTAGGTGTGGGTGAACTTGCGAATCCAGATTCAAAACTACTCTCGCCAGTGCAGATGGCTAATCCCGCATCCATTGACGATGCAGAGATAGCCTATGAGCAAGTCCTTGCAAAGGCAGGTGCAAGTCTGCCAAGACGAGACGCCATCGATGCACGAATCGTAAACGATGTGAAGAATCGCACCGGGCAACATATTAATTCGCAAAAGGAAGTCGGGGGTTACCTTGAGTTCGAGGAAACGACGTCAGCTCTGGTTGACTCTGATCATGACGGTATGCCTGACGAATGGGAGATCAGCATGGGACTCGATCCTAATGATTCTGCTGACCGCAATGAGATACATGAATCAGGTTATACCTATCTGGAAGTATATCTGAACAGCATTGCTGGCAATGGATCTATTAATCCTACGGTTGAAATTCAATCACCTGCCAACCATACCGTTCAGACAGAAGGCTCTTCCGTTGAGATCACTGCTTCTGCCTCTGATGCAGACGGTAGCATTGCCAAAGTGGAATTTTACCAAAACGATGTGAAACTGGGGGAAGATGATACAGCGCCTTACACGTTTACTTGGGAAAATGTGCAGGATGGCACACATTATCTCACTGCCCGAGCAATTGATGACTCAGGTACTTCAACGCAGTCCAACAATGTCACGGTACATGTTCACAAGCAGAACAGTATTGCCCCTTGGTCATCCACCGATATTGGAGAACCGGGCATTACGGGTCATACCCAATTGGGAGCTAGCGATACTGACGTTACGGTAAAATCAGCTGGAGATATTAGTAGAGAGACGGATCATTTCCACTATGCTTACCAAGCCTTAGAAGGAAATGGTGAGATTGTAGCTAGAGTTGATCAGGTGACAGCTACCGACGATGGTGCGGAAGCAGGTGTCATGATTCGTAAAAGTCTGGATGCATCATCCCCGTTTATTGCCGCCATGGTCACTTATGTGAAGGGTGGACAACAAGCAATTAGCCTCGTTCGTGATGGGGCAGGTAACGAAGTTGCACATCAGGAAAAAGGTGGTATGATCACACTCCCGTATTGGGTAAAGCTTGTGCGACTTGGGGATCAAGTGAACTCACTTGTATCAAAGGATGGTAACGACTGGTTTGTTATCGATTCACAATCATTCCCAGCAGACGAAACGGTCTACATCGGATTGGCAGCCGATGCTTCCAAACCGGATGATGAAGTTGATAAGCTCAATATATCTGTTTTTTCCAATGCATCTGTTCAGGAGTTGCCTGCTGATTTCCCAATAGCACCCACTGAACTTGTAGCTGAGCCAGATCTCAAGTCCATTCACTTACATTGGGATGAAGTGCAAAGTACGGACTCCTATTCGATATATAGATCAGAGATTCCTGGTGGGCCATACACTTTGCAGCAAGAGGGTATCACGACCACCAGCTACACAGATCCCAATCTCACTGTAGGTAAATCCTATTATTACGCTGTAAAGGCTACGAATGATCATGGCACAAGCTTCTACTCAAATGAAGCTAGTGCATCAGCGGAAGGAGAGCCGGAGACAATTCATCATATAAATGATGATTTTGAGGATATCCAAACCAATACAACCCCAGCAAGTTACACTGTATTACCTGATCCACAGACAGCCGACCTCAAAGTCGTTGTGACGCCTGTTCCTACAGGAACAACGGGGAACTCATCTTCTAAAGCGCTCATGCTGTACGACAATGGGGTTGGCATTTCTCAATTCGTGAGATCCTTTCCACCACAACGGGACAGCTTTGTGTTTGAAGCTGATATTATGTCTCAAGGCTGGCCTGGCACATCAACGGTTCTGCAATTGCAAAATGGAACGGGCAGTCGCACCGCACTCTCCATCGAGCTACGCAAACCTTCTGCTCCGGTAGCAGAGGACCAATATACGCTAATTTACAAAAAAGACGGAAAAGATTACAAATTAATGGATGCACCGGTCAATAACCGCTGGTACAGCTTCAAGATCGTTGGCAATGTAGCCTCGCAAAAAGCGGATATATACGTTGATGATGTGCGCGTCGCAGATGATGTGCCGTTCCAGGCCGATGTGGCTGCCGATGGTGTTGGACGAATGTTTGCCAGAACACCAGGCACGGGTAAAGGAACGTTGTTCTATGACAATGTAAAACTCTATGTTGAACCAGTTAGTTCTCCTAAAGGGCTACGCTCGGAACCAGGGAATGGTATGGTGAGATTACACTGGGAGGAAGCGGATGGAGCTTCTACGTACAATGTAAAGCGTAGTATCCAGTCCGAGAACGACTATGAATTGATTGCTTCTGAATTAACTGAGACAACCTACATTGACGAAGAGGTCACCAATGGAACGACCTACACATATGTCGTGACGGCCGTTGGTCCTTTGGGCGAGAGCGGCAACTCGAATACGTCTTCAGTGACACCCTCGGAGGATGCTGTGCGGCCGGAAGTGCCTGAGAGTCTGATGGCTGTTGCTAGAAATGCACAAGCAGAATTAACGTGGGAAAAAGTCGAAGCAGCTAACTACTATACAGTAAAACGAAGTTTGCAGGCTGAAGGCCCGTATACAACTGTGGCGTCTCGTACATCTGTTCCTACGTTTCGGGATGGGGGACTGGATAATGGAACGACCTACTATTACGTCGTATCTGCAACTGGGATTGGAGGAGAGGGAGCAGATTCTGCCCCTGTTGAAATAATACCTACCATGGCTCTATCTACACCCAAAGTCACAGTAGAGTCTCTTCCTGAATCCGTTTCTATCACGTGGGAAGCTATAGAAGGAGCCACGACTTACGTGATCAAGCGTGCAACGTCCGTGACCGGAATTTACGATGTCATTGCTGATCAGGAATCAGGAACTTCCTATCTGGATACAGGACTCGTGAACGGTAAGCCCTATTATTACAAGGTGACCGCACTTGCTCAAGGTACACGTAGCCTTGACTCCGCAGCCGCTGGCACACGGCCAGCATTGAATGATGGTAGACCTCAGACTCCGTCAGAGATTCGTGCTGAGCCAGATGAAAGTACAATCACTCTTTCTTGGCAAGAAGCCGAGGGAGCTGAGTATTATTCAGTGAAACGAAGTGAGTTACCCAAAGGGCCATTCGTTACTGTAGCTTCCAGTGTAGAGGATACTTCATTTTCTGATACACAGTTAATCAATGGCATTGCCTACTACTATATCATTACAGCTTTTAATGAAGTTGGCGAGAGCATGTCGTCCGCTCCAATATCTGAAATTCCTGCACCGGTTCTAACGGTGGCATCTGATGGAAGTGCACAGTATGAACAGGTTCAGGAAGCCATTCATGCAGTTCCGGACAATAGCACGCTTCCAACCATCATACGAATCAAGGACGGAGTCTACCGTGAGAAGCTGGACGTACCGGCCAGCAAAAAAAATCTGCGAATCATTGGAGAGAGCCGGGAGGGTACTTTGCTGATCTATGGTGATTCTGCCAACACACTGGATACGAATGGTAACCCGCTCGGCACCTCAGGCAGCTATAGTTTCCGGGTGCAGACAAACGATTTTACGGCTGAGCATCTGACGATACAGAATGATGCTGGCGACAATGCAGGTCAAGCGGTTGCTCTGCTGGCTCGCGGTGATCGTCTAGTATTCCGGAACGTTAGCCTAAAAGGATGGCAGGACACACTCTATGTGAACGATGGAAGACAATACTATGTGGATAGTTATATCGAAGGTGATGTCGACTTTATCTTTGGGAATGCAACTGCTTTGTTTGAGAACAGCGTAATTCACAGCTTAAGCAATGGTTATGTTACAGCAGCATCCACCGCGGAAGAGAAATCTGGTTATGTATTCCTGAATAGCCGCATTACTGG
Source organism: Paenibacillus sp. Negev47 (assembly GCF_058313655.1). NCBI lineage: Bacteria > Bacillati > Bacillota > Bacilli > Caryophanales > Paenibacillaceae > Paenibacillus > Paenibacillus sp. Negev47. Next base: position 3,112,458 of record NZ_CM177754.1, on the reverse strand, counting down.
CGAATCGGGTCTTGCTGGAACGATACCTCTTGGCAGACCGTGGAGACCTTATGCCAATGTAGTCTATATCAACAGCTATATGGATAATCACATCAGTTCATCCGGATGGAATAACTGGAGTAACTTGGATAATGAACGTACGGCACGTTTTGCCGAATTTGCTAGTTACGGGCCTGGAGCGAATCCCAAAGCACGTTTTAACTGGACGACTCAGTTGTCTGCGGAAGAAGCAGAGAAATATCTGCCTGCCCAGCTCTTTGCAGGAGCGCATGATTGGAATCCGGCTGCAGAACTTTCACTCTTGCAAGAGAACGCTGAGATTGATAATCCATAACATAATAATGAAGGAGTAATTCTTTTTTTGTTGATTTTGATTGGTTTGATTACAAAGGGGTTGGAACTTAACAGATCAAAAATAACGTAGATAAGTAGAAAGCAAGGAGTAACAATGAATATAAAATGCCGCTAAAATTAGCGGCATTTTATATTTTCTTTAAGTCTGAACTAATGTTGAAGCTCCATTGTATGTTCAATTCGTTGGACATTTATAAAATGATAAGAGGATTCGATTCTCCTATCATCTTATTATATCGCTTAGTCTTAATCTTGATAATCGGCATCAAGTGTTATTTCTTTCCATGCTTTCAAGCAGTGTTGTGAATTTGTGTTGGCTGCTTGATAAGCTTGTTGCCCCAGAAGCAAACGGATAGGGGGCGGGAGTTTCAACAATTTTAATGAGCGCCTCCGCTAATTCAACAGGATCGCCGGCTTCTTGACCTGCCCCAAGTTGAATCCCTTGCAACATTTGACCCACAATGGATTCTTTGTATTCAGGTATGGATGTCTCGGATATCACTCCTAATCTATAGGTACAAAAAGATGTACTATGTTCATTTAAATTGCCCTCTTTGCAAACGAAACGATTACACTTAAGATTGGCTAACAACCAAATCAAAACCATTTTAATTTACTTACATTGTGAAAGAATAATAAACTTATTTTGGTTTTATAGTTAGCAGGCTAACATTATATTTTTTAATCCTATAGTTAGCAAGCTAAATAATAAACTTAAGATGGCAAGGAGCAACTAATGTGAGTACAACAAATGAGCTAAACCTTTCGATTTTGGACTTTGTTCATATCTATAACGGAACCGAGGCTGCGGAAAGTCTTCAGAATGTGACGGAAATGGTTCAATTAGCAGAACAGTGGGGGTTCAACAGGTATTGGTTTACAGAACACCATAATACAACAACCTTGATGAGTACTTCACCAGACTTGCTGAGCTTGCATGCAGCAGCTCACACTAAAACTATTCGCGTAGGTTCCGGAGGGGTTATGTTGCCGAATCACAGTCCCTTGAAAGTGATGGAGAACTTTACGCTTCTCGAAGGATTGTATCCAGGGCGTGTTGACCTCGGGATTGGCCGAGCATCAGGTACGGATGGTAGAACCATGTGGGCATTATTAAGATCCCAGGCATTAATGGAGGTTAATGATTTTCCAGAGCAATTAGATAACCTGCTTTCCTTCTTTGCCCGTGACTTTAAAGAAAACCACCCGTTTAGTCACATCCATCCTCCTGGAGATCATTCAATGGTTCCAGATATGTTTATGCTAGGATCTAGCGAGGGTGGGTTACATTTCGCCTTGGAAAAAGGATTAGGGTTTGTATTTGCAGCTCATTTGGCACCGCAACGGGCTATTCCTATGTTAAAAGCCTACCGTTCGAATTTTAAACCTTCGTCCTATTTAACTGGGCCTCAAAGTATGTTAGCGACGATTGTTATTACAGCTGAGACGGAAGAAGAGGCTAAATATATCGCAGGACCAGCGGAATTAATGTGGGCACAGATGAGCACAGGGACGAAAAACCTTACTTTCCCTACACCTGAAGAAGCTAAAAATCACATATACACGCCTCATGAAGAGCTGGCTAGAGAACGTAATAAAGATCGCTTTGTGATTGGAAGTGTTGGACAGGTTGCGGAGCAACTTAGGCAAATTGCGAAAGCAAGTTTAGTGGATGAAATCATGATTGCAGACTTCTACCCTAATCAAGAAAGCCGCAAGAAAGGGCATGAATTATTGGCTAAGGAATTAGATTTATCATAAGTAAGGAAATAAGTGAACTCGTGAAAAGGAGCGCATTCAACCATGGAAGAAAGAAAGCTTAAACTAGGAGGAATTATTGATGGCGTGGGTTGGAATTACACGGGTTGGAGACACCCCGCTATTCCAGCAGATGCCAGTGAAAATATTGAGTATTACGTACAGAAAGCCATACAACTTGAACAGGGAAAGTTCGATCTCATCTTTTTGGCAGATGTAAGTCATATCGGACCTGGTATGATCCCGCACTATCTAAGCATGTTTGAGGGCGTATCGATTTTGTCTGCACTGAGTATGGTAACCCATTCCATTGGTTTAACCGCAACGATAGCGACTTCATATGCTGATCCCTTTACGGTTGCTAGGCAAATCGCCTCCCTCGACAAGATTAGCAAGGGCAGAGCGGGGTGGAATGCAATCACCTCGAATCCCCGAGGATTAGCCAATTACAGTCGATCCCATTTAAGAAAAGCAGATCTTTATCCCATGAAAAAAGAGTTTTTGGAGATTGTTGAAGGCCTCTGGGATTCGTATGAAGACGATGCCTTTATACGTGATAAGGAACGTGGGATATTTTATGATCCGCGTAAAATGCATCCCTTAGATTATACCGGGAATTACTTTTCCGTGGAGGGACCCTTAAATATCAGTCGATCGAGACAAGGCAGACCGGTGGTCTTTCAAGCAGGAACTTCCCCCGCATTCATGGATATTGCTGCACAGCATGCCGAAGTTATCATGGCACCTGGACATGATTTGGAATATCTCAAGGCATTCACTGCTGAACTGAAACGTAAAGTGCAAAATCAGGGACGTTCACCATATGACCTGTTGATGATGCCTTCTCACAGCCCGATCGTTGGTAGAACGGAAAAAGAAGCCATGGAAAAGCTAAGGGAAATTGAATCATGGATGCCTAAAGGTTCTCGAATGCCGAAACCTGGGTTGATAGGATCGGCAGAGCACGTTGCCGAACAAATCGAACATTGGTATCAAGAAGGCGTCATGGATATCTTGCTGATTAGACAAGATCATCCTGCAGGATTTAAGGACTTTATCCAATTGGTTGTTCCTATCTTGCAAGATAAAGGCATATTCCGCAAGGAATACGAGGACGACACACTTCGGGGGAATTTAGGTCTGCCTTACCCAGAAAATAAATATACGAAGTAATAAAAGAAAAATTCGTTTAACAAGAGGAGAACAGATAAAATATAGGATTTCTAGGACCGAATGCCAGTCAGGTTGATGTTACTCGTTCACCCGAAGTAACGGCCGAAAGCTGAAATACAAAAAACAAAAGCATTAACGGATAACCACTTGGGTCGACTTTAATTGTAGGAGGTGATTTAACGTACACATGGCCTATCCTAGAAGTCGTTATTGAGGAAAAAGTTTTATAAAAATTGTTTTTAGACCCCTTACGCCTACTATTGAGAATGCAAAAGCCGCAGAAGAATTCGGTGTCGATATTTACGTTACCACTGGATTTGATGAGGGGGTACCGTTCCAGAACGAGTAATTGGTACATTTACGATTATCCCAATGATTGTCGATGCCACAGCAGAAGACTTACAAATGTTTCGTACATTACCAGCCTACTACCGTTCTTTACCTACAAAACTATCAAACAAACTGGTAGAAATGGATGAGAATGGTGCCAGTCGTGAAGATATAGCAAAAGCAATGGGCGGAGCAAGTGGTCTGCGTATCGGAATGTTAGAGGGTAACAAAGTGGATGGCTATATTACTGTCGGCACAGGAATTACACCAATTAAAGAAATTAGAACTGTAAAAGCAGTCATTGATGACTTAATGCAAGATTTTAATTAATTGCCTTGTTAGACTCTATCGCTAACATAGCGGCATAAGGAAAAAACCTTTTACAATCATTGTCAGTACGTTATAATACAATCACCAGGTGGATTACCCATCAAAAAAGTTAGATATTGTAATTTATCAGTGAAGTCTAAGTAAACGATATCGGAGGTATGGTTATGGTCAAGAAGAAAATTTCCACAGCCCTCAGCGCCGCTTTAATCGTTTCTATGCTGGCTACTGGCGTGATCGTCGCTATCCAAGGTAACACAACGTTAGAGGTAGCGAAGTCAGCAGGGGATAAAAAGGTTGAAGTTATTAAATGAAGAAGCTAGGTGCGACTCTAGTATTCCCCATTAGGGGGTATTCGAAGCACCTGATGCGAAGTCAATAGAATCAAATACAGAAAAAAACAAAAATAGTTAATTTATTAACCTCAGCTCGGTTAACCCAGCTGAGGTTTTTTATTATCATTATGCATTGAAAAAATGCATACCCTATGACCCTTATTTTTTGAACCATTTATTATAAAACCATAGTAACATGCTATTGAAAGTGAGGAGACATTATTTATGATTCCATTAGTATACGACCAGATTAACCATTGGGGAAAAGACGATGAATTTTTCCTTGCATTGTTAAAGAGATTAAAAGTGGAATTTATAGCTGACCTAGGCTGTGGAACAGGAAGATGGACTATTCATCTTGTTCAATACGGTTATAAAATTACAGCTATAGACCCCAATGAAGAAGCGATTGAAGTGGCTAGAATTAAAGATAATTCAGACAATGTAAAATGGATTGTAGGTGATAGTTCGGATTTACAAACCAATACCTATGATGCGGTAGTTATGACAGCCAATGTTGCACAGGTATTTCTTACAGATGATAGTTGGAAGCAAGTAATTTCTGACGTATTTCGTTCCCTAAAAATGGGCGGTCACTTTATTTTTGATACAAGAAACCCTTTGGTAAAAGTATGGAAAGAGTGGGAGAAGGACGCGACTCCTGACTTAGCTAAAGATAGGCTAAGTGGAGATCCTCTAGAAATCTATACAGAATATGAAGGGTTTGAGGGAGATATTTATACATTCTATGAAATTGTAAAAAATACTAAAACAGACAAAGTCCTAGTTCATGAAAAAATGCAGCTAAGGTTCCGAAACCAAGAAGAGTATGATGAGTCGCTGAAACAAATAGGTTTTTCGAAAATTGAAACATATGGCGATTGGGAGTTTAAATATGCAAATTCTGAAAATGGATCGTTTATTTTTCATTGTGTAAAATAGAGTCATTGAAGCAGAACAGAAATGCTCTCTAGGGACTTTTGGGTGTTTTCAAATATCGGATGTTCAATGTCAGCCTGCTTATGATTACGTCGAGTATGCTGATGGCCATGTCGCTAGCGATTATACTCCCGCTGTTTCTGCTAAGCGAATCATACATAGTGAATCACTATCTTTTCACACATTAATCCATATCAAGTGAGAGAAAACACGAGTAGTATACCTACTAAAAATCACATTTATCTTTAGATACAGACCTGACTCCCTCTGAGCGAAACTAGAACTCTCTTGGAATCCTGATTAGATCTGAAAATTAATCATATATTATATTTTTTCCTTCTTCACTTAGTTTTCTCAAAGATGTAATCATGTGATTAATCTCTTCTTCGGAGTGTCTTTCCCATGAAGCTAATTCAGCTATTATTTTAAGTGGCGATTTAGATCTATATGAACGTGTTGGGTTTCCAGGAAACTTTTTATCAGTTAAGTTTGGATCACTTTCAAAATTTCCTAATGGTTCTACAATATAGATCCTTTCTTTTGCATTAGATCTTGCCAATTCAGCACCCCATTTGGCAGCATTTAATGTTGCAGTAAAGTATATATGGTTAGAATTTTTTTCTTGGTAATTTGATAAGAATTGTGGTTCTAATAAATCACCAATTTTCAGTTTTGCTTTTGTACCATGAAAAAAAGGACCTTGATCTACGATCATTTTTTTGTCATCCATACTGATACACCTCTTCTTTTTTAGGTTGTATTTAGCAGTATAGTGTAGGAATTTTAAAAAAAACAGTCTATAAAAAAATAAAAAATAACGGTATAATTTAAGTAGAGAGAATGATACTGACCTAGCATTTACGTTTTTAATTAGTAAGTCGTTATGGGAGAAGGGGCAGCTTTCACTGTCTTTCTTTTTTTGTATTTACCCTAGTATCGTTGTTAAACAAGAACATACTCCCATTGAAAGTCGCCATTGTAGCGGCTTTTTTATTTTATCAGTACAGGTTCTTGTCCGAGCCAATTCTAAGAACCTAGTCCAACAACCCAAGTTTAAGGAGGCAGCCGATCAGCGTGATCGGCTGTTTTTGTTTAACTAACGAGTAGGTTAAAAGATATTCCGTTCAAGGAAGGTCTCTGTCCGGGATTGTAGAGTGAGTTGTAATGTCAAAGAATATAGTTGATAAGCATTATCATTCATGTTATATTGTTCACCAGTAAACAAAATATAATAAATTATTTAAAAATACTCTATTATTCAAATGATATTTTTGTTTACAAGTAAATAAGGAGCGATCAAAGGATGATCTCAAAAGATCGAACAAAACAGTTACTTCATGACCAATTTATCCGTTTTTTACATGTGTATGAGAATCACAAGGATACAGAAATCGAGCATTTCCTAAGTGTCGCCCAGCGAGAAAGCATCGAGAAAATCCCTCAGCATCTGACCGCGGTTCATATGATAGATTGCATAGGAAAGCATGAGCCTATTAACAACACGGGTATTGCCGAGGTGATGAATTTGTCCAAAGCAAGTATCACCAAAATTGGCAACAAACTGCTGGAGGAAGGATTCGTCAAACGTACGAAAATGAATGACAACAAGAAGGAGAGCTATTTCCGGTTGTCACCGCAAGGCAAAAAAATCTTTGAACTGCATGAACGTCTGCATATACATGAGGCTGAGCGCTTCTATCGTACTCTCGACAAATATTCGGAAACGGAACTAAAAGTAATCCATCACTTTCTTCAAGACAGCAGTATAAATATGGAATCCAGATAGAACGAAGGAGAGTGAAGCATTTGAGTCTGGCGGAATTGATCAGGGAGCGCAGGAGTATTCGTAAATGTAACTCTACGCCAGTGGACCAGGAGTTAGTTGTTGAATTACTGCGTAAGGCTATACGGCTTCAACCATTTGTTGAGGATGGCTCGTGGCGTGTGGTATATGCCGGAACTCCTGAATCATCTAGACGGCTTGTGGACTGCATGATGCAACAGATGTCACAGAGCAAGCTGGGGAAACTGATCCCTGGAAAACTTATGGAGGTTTTTAAAAAGAGATTCACCGATATTCCCGCGCATGTCATTGTTATGTCCAATGTCGGCCCGGATCGACTGACCAATGACCGCAATTATGCGGCTGCCTGCGGGGTCATGCAGAGCTTCCAACTGCTGGGCTGGGAACGAGGGTTAGGAATGTTGTGGGATACAGAGTCCATGATTCAGCATGAAGGTTTTTTCAATGGAATTGGCTTACGTGAGGATGAAAGATTTGTTGGTATTCTTCATATAGGATATTACGACAAAGCGCCAAGAAGTCGGAAAAGAACGCCAGCCGAGCAGAAGTGGACCGTATTACGAGGGCAGTCTACATAGAAGAGGAGGATGTAAAAATGAAATTGTCAGATCTGGAAGGAGATATGGACGGCCCTAGTGAGTTTTTGGAACGACCGGTATCGCAGGACCTAATCCTTGAATTGCTCAATCATGCCGTATGGGCGCCAAATGATGGCCTCCGAGAGCCATGGCGATTTATCTTTGCTGATAACCGGTATGGGGACATCATGCAGGGATTGCAGGAGCAGGCCCCTGCGTATCTTCTGGTCTTGGTGAAGGAAGAGGCAGATCAACATAAGCGGGAAGAGGACTTTGCAGCTGTCTGCTGCCTAATTCAGAATTTCCGCTTGCTGGCTCATGAGCAGAGTCTGGGTGTGCGCTGTACCTTGCATGACTGAATGTACGACCCGAGCCGTACTGAAATGTTTGGTGTACTGAGTAACGAGCGCATTGCTGCGGTGCTAGAATTGGGATACGGTGCAAATCAGTGGAAAGGAAATACTGAGTTACCTGAGACTCAACTTCATTTTGAACTGCTGTAAGGGGTGGAGACGATGGGATGAGACTCCAAAATGTGAATAAATACAAATCCCACTTGATTTAATCCATTTTCTATACATATTTTTAATAGTATATTGAGGTAAATTAAGTGTTGTGCCCAGGATGCGCTCCAAGAGTTATTTCTTTCGGTAGAATGGGAGTCTGGGAAGTATCCAAACGAGCTCTTACAAGCAATCGGAGGGTCTCATTCAATTGTTACCGCTTGGGAAGGAGGCAAGCTTGTCGGTTTAATAAATGCTTTGTCAGATGGTGTTTTAACGGTATATTTTCATTATATGCTTATTAATCCGAGTTATCAGAGTATAGGTATAGGTAAGGAAATGATGAATATAATGCTTGATAGATATAAAGGGTGTAAAACAAAAGTATTAATTTCTTATCCTCATGCAGTGGATTTCTATAATAAATTTGGCTTTCATACAGAGGATGGAGCTACTCCAATGTTTATCTCAGAATTGATATGATTGAACTAACGGGAAACTATAGTTTAATGAAACGAAGAAGGCAGCCGCTCAAGTAATCGGCTGCTTTTGAGAACGGACAGGACAAGAACATATAGCCATTAAAGTCGCTATTATAGCGGCTTTTTTTGTTTTATCGGAACAAGTTCGTGTCCCAAGCTAAGGACAAGAACTTGTTCCCATTACCGATTAGTTAAATACCTAAATGATCATGTTGGATTTCTTTTGAGTGATTAAAACGCTAAAGGCTGCATTAAGATCAAAAACCATGCTTTGATGCTCATATGACTTAACTGCATTCTATATAGAGATGCTGTCAGAATTTAAAGTCAATTAATATTTACGTAACAAAGGTTGGGTGCTGCAAAGGAATAATCCGCCAAAGCTCCTGGAAATTGAAAAATCCACAGTTTCAACGTTACGGCATAACGATTGAGGCTCTCACCAATCAGAGTAAAGTAAGAGTTCAACACATTTGATGAATCTTTGGAGGTTCAGACCGTGTCTTTAAGCATGTATCTTTGGGACAGTGTATAAGTATGAAGCGCTGCCTTCGTTGCGGAATATATAGCCGTTGCAGCTAACGGTACAAAACCAAGGATCGAAGTCGTGTTGATGACAGTAGCTTCTTCTTTGGACTTCAAATGAACGATTAATGCAGAAGTCAACCGAATTGGGCCTAACAAGTTTGTCTCGACCGTAGAAATCAAGGCAAGCGATTAATGATGCTTTTATGAGGCTAATGTCAGAAAAGGAATTCGAGAGCATAACGATTAATCAAATTGCGGCAGAAGCGAATGTCAATCGAGGAACGGTGTATCTGCATTTCGATGACAAGTACGATCTGTGCGAGCAATGCATAGCAGCTGAGATCTGGAGATGACCTGGTTCATCTTCCTTCCAAAACCGCACTATTTCACACTTTTGAATATTTGGAGCAGCATGCTTCTTTCTACTCGATTATGCTGAAGAGCAAGGGAAGCATGGTATTTCGTAAACAAATGGAGGCCATGTTCAGAAAAAGTCTGATTGAACATCTGGATTCAATCAATCTCGATCAGGAAATGAACAACTTCATCAGGTTATTCAGGCACGGAAAGAATGGATGAAATCAGTACAAAATAAAAAAAGGATCGTAAGTGTTCATCTTCCATCGATGAATGCTTTCGGTCCTTTTATGTTTATCCTGTACCTTTATGCACTGGCAGCGTCTTTATAAAAATATCTAATGAACGACGTATCGGTTTCCGACTCTCTTTGTTAACGTCTTCGGAAGGCTCCGCCGCGTGCCAGAGCGAAGAAGATGAGCAGGGCAATAATCGAGCCAACGATGGCTGGAATAATATGAAATCCGCCAATCAGCCAATAAGTCCACCAACAATGAGTACCCAGAGCAGATCCATGGAATGTTCTCCTTTCTTCGGGTTTATTACAAGTTATGTTGGGCTCATTGGAATATACCTCATCTTCCAGTTGGTGGAGGATTCTAAAGGGTCTGTGCTAAGATGAGGGTAAATTATGATTTTTAGCTGGGGAACAAGGCTAGAAGGGGTGCACATTGAAGAAAATACTTGTCATTGACGATGAAGTCGCAATCCGAGATTTAATTGAGCTCGTATTGAGAAGAGAAAACTACGTCGTTCAAACGGCTGAAAACGGTAAAATAGCCCTGCAGCTGCTGGATGCTTTTGGGCCAGACCTGGTGGTGCTTGACTTGATGCTGCCTGACTGCTCCGGATATGACCTGTGCAAGGAAATCACCGGGAAATGTGCGGTTCCTGTGATCATGCTCTCTGCCAAAAATGAGGTAATTGACAAGGTGCTCGGACTAGAGCTAGGGGCGGAAGATTACATGACCAAACCCTTTGACAATCGTGAATTGCTCGCTCGGATCAAGGTGATTCTGAGAAGGAACGAGAGCAAGGAGGAATCAAGTGAAGGAACCGTAGTGAAATCTACACGCATCATTCATGAAGAGCTGACATTTGATCTGGAAAGCCGAAGGGTGCTGAAAAACGGTGTCCCCGTGTCTTTAACGGCCAAAGAGTTTAAAATTCTGGAAACGTTACTCAAAAGGCCAGACAAAATCTTTACCCGGGACGAGCTACTGCAGATCGGATGGGGATATGACTTTATGGGAGACAGTCGCAGTGTGGATATGACCATCATGCGATTACGGAAGAAGCTGGAGGATAACGCGGACGAACCGAAGTATGTCAGGACGATCTATGGATTTGGCTATCAACTTGGAGGTGGCGAGGCCTGAAGTATGCAACCCGGTTACTGCTGAATTATTTATTTTTCTCCGTGCTGTCCTTTGGCATCATCATTTTTGCGGTGAATAAAGCCATCGATTACTACAGCTTCATTACCATTGAAAAACAGATGATGGAGAAGGCGGATCTGTCCGAGTTGTCCTTCCGTGAGGTGTTGGCACAGCATAGATCATCGACAGGAGAGCCGCAGACCAAAGAAATCGTCAGACTTGCTCTGGAGAAGCTGAAAGCTTCAGGCAAGGAAGTGCGTATCTATGATAGCTCCAAGCAGTTGCTGGGCTTGGCTGTGGATGGCATCATCATTAATGATGGCAAACCTCTTATTTTTGAAAAGAATATTCAGAAAGCCCTGAGCGGCAGTTATGCCTACACCGTAACGGAAGATCATCTGCTTTATTTTGCAACTCCCATTCAGAATCAATATTACGAAAACGCTTATGTGTATGAGTTCGTGGAGGACATTTCCTACTTTTATGCGATTATGGATCAAATCCGTTATATCCTGTTTGCGGGTGCAGGCGGATTTATTGTACTGATTACGTTATCCAGTCTGTGGATTGCCCACAACACAACCAAGCCGATTAAGCTGTTGCTTGGTGCTGCGCAAAGTTTCTCTAGACAGGAGTTTCGGAGAGTTCATCTAAACCGGAAGGATGAGCTGGGCATGCTGGCATATGGGCTGGATTCCATGGGGCGGCAGCTTCATGATTACATTCAGTACCAGAAACAATTTGTCTCCAACGTATCTCACGAGTTAAAAACACCCTTGGCAGCCATTCGTGGTTTCTCTCAATACTTGGTTGAAGGGGAGAACGAGAACAAAGAGCTGCAAAAAATCTACGCTCATCTGCTGCAGGAATCGGATCGGCTGACGCGCTTGATTAATGAACTGTTGTTGCTATCCCGATTCGACAAGGCTGGTTCTAATGAACTGGAAGCCCGGAAGACGGAAATGAACGAACTAATTCAACAAGTCGCAACGAGTATGGGTGCCAAGGCCAAAGATAAAGGAATCGAGATTATGTTCAGGGAGGCGGAAGCGGAACCGGAAGATAAGCTTCTGACGAGAGTCCACGCCAATGTGAATCCAATGCTGATGTCCCATGCGATCGCCAACCTTGTGGACAATGCCATCAAATATTCAGGCAGTCCATCGCTAATCGAATTGAAGCTTACACATACACCAAGCGAGGTAGTTATACGGATACGTGATCAAGGTATCGGTATCGCGGGCGATGAGCTGGAGAAAGTGCAGGAACGCTTTTACCGGGCAAAAAATGCAAGCACAGCGAACGGTTCAGGTCTTGGACTTTCTATTTGCAAAGAGATTGTAGAGCGGTTTAATGGATATATCGACATGGAAAGTCAAATCGGGGAAGGAACGACCGTTACGATTGTGTTACCTCGTGCGTAAACACGCGCGTAAATGTTAACGTTACAAGATTGATACAATTCTGTTATTAGACTAACAAATGCTTTTTTTATAATCACTTCATAAGAAGAAATCACACATTTATGGAGGGATCATGATGAAATTGAAAAACAAAGCTACAGCTGTTATCCTGCTGAGTATTTTACTAACGATGGCACTGACGGGCTGTCAGTCCAATGGTGCCAAGTCGCCAGAAGTGGCGCAGAACTCAGCTGAAAAAAACACGCCCGACGAACAGGCCAAAGGCGAAGGAGCATCAAATTCTACTGCGCCTGCTTCAGAAAATTCGGAAGGACCAAGTGCTGAAGCTATTAAGGAAGGTTCGATGGAGAAGGAAGGCAATGTGGTGCTGAAGGAGCTTGCTTTTGTCTATAATGAGCACACCATTGCGGTTTCGGATACAGCGAATGAAGATCAGATGGAACAGATGCTGGGCAAACCGGATAACCTGAAATCTCATACGTACAGTGCCGACGATGGAACAAACATGGATACGTTAATCGGTTTTACAGAAAAGGTTTATACGTATCCTGGTCTGGAGATTAAAACAATCAGTATACCGGAGGGGAAGCTAGACTCCATCTTTCATATCGAAATGACAGATCCTAAGTACGCGACAGTGCGAAACATTAAAGCAGGAGATAGCCTGGATACACTCAAGAACGCCTACCCTGAGGGGAAACTGCTTGGTGATGGAGCTCCTAATGAGGAGGATGACCTCCGTTACGAGCCATCCAATTATGTGGATGTGATGTCGTTTCATATCAAGGATGCCAAGGTGGAGAGCATTCAGATCTACAGCCTTCTGGACTAATATTTAGTGATTGATGTTGGTAAACCATTCTTGCGATTCACCTTTAATACCTGCCCTAGAGAGGGGCAGGTATTTTCTCGTTTATAGAACGTTAATCTGAAAAGATTGATAGTTTTTTGTGTTCACCCGGACCGGATAAATTTAGATTGATATCCGATATTAACGTTATTGACCCGCCGGTGTATAATTCTCGTCTAGAAATGATTGAACAGCTTGGAACGCTTGAACTCTATTTTTCTCAAGCAGTACCATATGAGTGCCTTCTCCAATTTCCACCCAACGCCGATAAGCAGCTCCGGTTAAGGAAGTAAAGAAGTTTTGCGCCAAATCTAACGGCACATCAATATCCCATTCCGCATGAACGAGGAGTACAGGGACAGTGATGTCTTTAGGTTCATAGAACGCTTTGCCAACCGTCCAATACTCTCGGATGTCTAGAATCGGTCCGTTGGTAGCGCGAATATGTTCAGGGTGAACGGACTGAGTATTAGGATCAGTCGCGAGAGTGGCTTCAACCCATTTCTCAAACCAACCCTCAGGAAGCAGATCGTCACGTTTCCCTTCAGGAGCAGCACTTAACCAGCGTTCCTTCGTAGAACCTGCGGGCACAAGGCGATAAGAACCAAGCGGGCCGCCAGTATCAATCGGGATTGGCTTAGTGCTCAGCCATTGCGGAGCGATTAGAGTTAACTTGTTCACCTTATTGTTGTTAAAGCTTGTATATGCCCCAGCTACTGTCCCCCCCCAAGACATCCCAAGTATATTGACCTTGGATAGATTACGGTGTTTTAGGACAAATTCTACAGCCGATCCGAAATCACGAACGCCAGTTTCTGTACGGACAAGTGGAGGATTCTGATCAGCAGGCTGTTCCATTTCCGGTGGTCTTATGGATCCGCCATAGCCACGTACGTCTACTGCATAGACATCATAGCCGTGACTAGCGAGGTAATCTAGGAAGGAAAAGCCGTCGAGCTCCACATCATACAGGCTGCCTACTGGATAAGTTGCACCATGAACCATGACAATTGTTTTTTCATTTGTGAAGACATTCATAGATGCAGGGCGTTTATTTAGGACGGATAACTCAATCCCCGGTGTATCGCTAGCTATTTTAAAATTCTCAGAAACGATGGGGATCGATGTATTGAATGTGTTGTTAGACATGATAGGGTTCGCCTCTCTTTGATGAATTAGATGATGTCTTATATAAACCGCCAGTTGAAGCCGTCTTCGCTTCGGGTGACATAACCGGCAGAACTCTCTGGGAAATGCGTACTGAAATAAATAATGGGACGATCGGCAATGTATTCTAACGCCCAGCGACGTGAGATTTGCGCCTGATCACCAAATTCACAATACATCGAATTCCAATCTGGTCTTAAGACCTGGAATGGATGATGCATGATATCTGCGCCGAACAGAGCTTCCTCACCACCCGATGAAAGACGAATGGACATCTGTCCAATACTATGACCTGGCGTCGGAATAAATGTAAATAGATCTAGAAACGTTCCGCCTTCTGGGCCGATCGTTTCGGTCAAACCAGCCTCTACGACAGGAAGTACGCTCTCTTCGTAAACATTGAAGTTGGCTTCATTTTCTTTGTTATGACTTGCTCCACTGGAGTAATACTCTTGCTCTTTAAGCGGGAATACGTATTTGGCATTCGGGAATGTCGGTACCCATTTGCCATCAACGAGCTTGGTATTCCAACCGACGTGATCCACATGCAAGTGGGTTAGTAACACGTAATCGACTTTTTCTGGAGTAACTCCTGCCTCTTGAAGCCGATCGAGATAAGGCAACTGAAGATTGGCAAGATCCGAATTGAGTGGCAGGTTTTTATCGTTACCTGTAGCAGTATCTATAAGAATCGTATGATGGGGCGTCTTCACGACCCAGGTGCCGATACTCACAATCAGTTGAGAATTTTCGTCAATCAAGCCCTCGGGGAGGGTATCTTGGTTTTCTTCCAAAAAAGTAGGATCCCATGTTCCTGGGAAATAAACTTCAGGTGGAACGCCACTAATTATCATTTCAGTAACTCTAGTTACGGTAGTATCACCTACGGTGTAAATCTTAGGTAGCCTCGTCATATGCCACATCGCTTTCGTTGGAATTTCGCTGAAAATGAAATCCTATATAAAAAAGTAAATATCCCGGGAACTTACTTGCACATCAGCCTTACTAAAATCTTAGTCCAATAATGCTGTTAAATCAACGTTTTTACACCGTAATTGAACCTATGTCAGAATGCTTGCTATTGCTAGTTATTTTGCTTAATATCAGTATATAAATTTCGCTGACAGCGGAAAAATGAATATGTGGGAGAAATGCAACATGAATTCGATCGGCGAGGTCATCCGAAATACACGCAAGCAAAAGAAATTAACACTTAAAGAAGTGGCAAAAGCAGGTTCCATCTCATTATCGTTTCTCAGCGAAATAGAACGTGACAAAGCGAATCCATCCATCAGTGTGCTCAAACGGATCGCTAATGCGTTGAACGTTAATTTTACCGATCTATTTGGAGAGAAAGAGCACAGCGTTGTTGTGAGAAAAAACGAACGTAAACCCCTGGTGCATTCTGAAGGCTCTCGTATTACGTGGTATTCCCTTAGTGAGGGAAGTAATAACAAGATGGGGCCATTAATGGGCGTGCTAGAAGAAGGTGCGACCTCTGGAGATATTGGTGTAGGACACAGTGAAGGCGAGGAGTTTCTATATGTACAGTCGGGAGGCTTGGAGTTTGTGCTTGGAAATGACAGATATACGCTGGAAGAGGGAGATAGTATCTACTTCGATGCTAAGACGCCGCATAGCTATAAGAATGTATGGAAAGGAGAAACTGTAGTTATTGCTGTAGTGGCGCCTCCCACTTTTTAAAATTAATGCTGCGCTCAGAATTAATTGAAACATATAAACCGATTTTTAAGACAGTAATAATACAAAATTTAAAACCTTGAGTATTAAACCACGACTAGCGTGGTTTTTTGTTTTATCTAAACATTTAAGCCGGAGGCAAGTCAAAGTAATTATCGGAATTTACGAGAACATACTCTGATCTACGGTTTTTTGATCGTATAGGAGGAAGTGAATAATTATACCCGGGTAATAAATAGAACAGTAAATTCGATTCCCAGAAGTAGACTACGCTCAAGAATACGTAGTGATCGATGAGGAAGGAACGAGTTGTGGCGTGGAGACACGCTACCCGATTGCCGGAATGGACAAGAACATGTTCCTATTTCCGATTAGGGATATATCTAATCGTTATTTTGCCGTATTTCATTAAGCTAACGGACAAGTTAGTTTTAAGGAGGTTAGCCCATGCAGGCATTCCTTATATTACATAACTTAGAAAAATACAACACAAGAAGGCACATAGCAGGTCAGGTGTTAAATTTTCAAATCGCTAAATGGAGTGAAACGAGTTGCTTAATAATTGTAATCAGAATCCAAACGGTTCATGTTCTGAGGCAGAAGGATCAAATACAATTGCCAATGGAGCAGCCTCACATGCATAAGGATATCAGAACATCAACAACCGCTTCTGGGGTAGCATCTCATGCTGAAGGATATCTTACAGCGGCTACGGACCGCATTCACATGCCGAAGGGAACAGTTCAACGGCTAGCGGAGTAGACTCACATAATGAAGGTCAGTTAACTACAGCAAGTAATACTGCTTCGCATGCAGAAGGGATTTCAAATACCGCCAGTAGTAGTCGGATTGTCAATAGCGTTTGCTAAGGTCATGGATTTTACATTTTCAACTAACCTGTCGTTAGCTAAATGATACTGAATGCTTCAATGATTAAAAATAACGCTATTAAAATTACTACATTTTGTTGTGTTAAAATTTTTGCATAACAAAAATGTTGTTCTGTAAATCCTTTTTGACCTCGATCGTTGAAGCTATTCGCGCCCTGCTGTCAGAACAGCCGGTGGGCAATGACATATGGATCGCTCTATCGTGGTGCGTCGGGATTATATCTTTGCAGTGCGTGCATACAAAGGGAATGCAGCTTAATGGTTGGTATGCATTATAATCATAGATAGGTCCTTTTAAATAGAAGTAAGTGGCTTGCAAGATAATAGAGAGCAAATTGCCTTAGGTAGTTTGTTCTTTTTTTATTGAAGCTGGTGTCCAATCGTGGATGCCGCTGTCGAGGGACAAGAACATAGTCCGATGAGTGTTCCAATTGTTATGGAACGCCCCCAGTACGCGACTGAAACGAGGATGGCAGTACTTCGCGTGGTTCCGCTATCTTGACAGCTAGGAGTATTAGAATACAACATCGAATAAGAATAATATGTTAATGTCCTCTTGACTGTTTTCAGTGAAAGATACGAACGCTAGACTTCGACGGATGACTTACCGTTGAGCTAACGGAGGGACTGGCAGTATCTCAATTTGTGGAGGTAAAATATGGACTACAATCCACGGAGGGAAACGGTGTTAGAGACGAAACGATTACGTAACGATACCATAGCGGCGGGTCGTCGTCATACCGTTGGTCTTAAATCTGACGGAACGGTAATGGCAGTGGGTGATAATAAATACGGTCAATGTAAGGTAAGCGATTGGTGCCATATCGTCGCAGTCGTTGCTGGTAATGTACATATGGCGATGAACACGGGTAATGCCCATACCGTTGGTCTTAAATCTGACGGTACTGTAACAGCTGTAGGTTGGAATAAGCATGACCAATGCAATGTAAGCGAGTGGCGTGATATTGTAACAGTTGCAGCAGGTTGGTGCCGTACTGTTGGGGTTAAATCAGATGGCACGGTGGTTGCGGTGGGGCGAAATAATGAAGGTGAATGCAACGTGAGTAGCTGGCATGATATTGTAGCGATCACAGCGGGTGACTGGCATACAGTCGGTCTAAAATTAGACGGAACGGTAACAGCAGTTGGTAACAATAAGTATCGCCAATGCAACGTAAACGACTGGCGCGATATATTGGCTGTTTCGGCGGGGTATCTTCATACTGTTGGACTTAGATCGGATGGCACGGTAGTGGCTGTAGGGCGAAATAATGAAGGTGAATGCGACGTAAGCGGCTGGCACGATATTGTAGCAGTTGCAGCGGGGAGTTATCATACCGTTGGCCTTAAATCTGACGGTACGATGGTTGCGGTGGGTTTGAATAAACATCACCAATGCGATTTAAGTGGTTGGTACGAAATTAGGGCTATTTCGGCGGGGTGTGCCCATACGATCGGACTGAAATCTGATGGTACGATGGTTGCGGTGGGTGATAATGATTATGGACAATGTGATGTAAGAGGATGGAGCAGCATCCAACAATAAACCGCCCTTAGCCTTTTATTTAATCGGTACAAGTTCTTGTCCCAAGCTAAGGACAAGAACTTGATCCCATTGTCGAAAAGGACAAGAACATTGCGTCATTTCGAATTAGATTGTTATCTAAATATAATCATGACAGAACTTATGTAGCGAGATAAAAGCACAAATTCACTTTCTGAAGGAAGAACTCAGTTCCATTGCTGAAAGAAACATGGTATCACTGTCGATTAGAATATTTTATCTGTTACATTAAGCTAACGGGCAGGTTAGTTTAATGATCCCTGGTTCAGTCATTACAACAAACAGAACAAATATTCTAATTATAGTGGTGTTAATTTTCTAACTATGGAGGGTTTTTAGCATAACTGAAAACGGGATTGTATTGGTTGTGCGGCATGCAGAATATGATCCTTATACCTAGCAGCTTGCTGTCTGGGTGTATGTTCCCGCTTGAATTAATGCCGGCAACTATGCAGCAGCTCGCGCATTTTCTTCCCCAGTATTGGCTTCTGGATACCTTTAGCAACCTACAGCAAGGGGTATCCATGGGGCAACTATCCTTGAATCTGATCATTTTGATTGCTTTTTCCGTTGCCTTATCTTTCATCCACTTCCATATTGCCTTGCGGGAACGTAGTGAAAAATTCAAAATATCGATCCAATCCGGACTCTAAATTTCAGTCTTTAGTAGGAGGTGAACGATGATGAAGTCCGTATAATTAGGAATTGAAAGGAGAGTCATATCTTACTCAAAATGGGCATCTTTATAGACAAATTGGAGGTTGAAAAGATTGAATAGGGACGAAAAAAGCATTAATGCGCCAAGCCTGTTTCGCAATCGGTTCCTGCAGACGATTTTATTATCAAGCGTGCTCCTGCAGGTTGGCATCTGGGTACGTAATTTCGCTATTCTCCTGTACGTTGCGGATAGAACAAACAATGATCCATACGCCATTTCGCTAATCAGCGTAGCAGAATTCGCGCCAATTTTTGTTTTTTCGTTCATCGGAGGTACATTTGCCGACCGCTGGCGGCCGAAGCGAACGATGATCTGGTGCGATTTATTATCCGCGGTATCGGTATTCGTAGTACTTCTGACCATACATTACGGTTCTTGGCACTCCGTCTACCTTGTCGCATTCATCTCGGCTATTCTTTCGCAGTTCTCCCAACCTTCAAGCATGCGATTGTTTAAGTATCATGTGCCGGAAGAACAGCTGCAGCAAGGGATGGCTCTATTCCAATCGCTGATGGCCATCTTCATGGTGCTTGGTCCTATGCTCGGAACCTTGGTTTACAGCACTTTTGGCCTTGAAATATCGATCGCTGTCATGGGCGTAGTTTTTCTGCTCTCCGCACTCGTTCTTATTCGTCTGCCAGAGGATAATATGCAAGCTCAAACCGTCGCTGTAAAAGGGCAGTTCCGTAAAGAATTCATTGAAGGCTTCCGCTATGTTTGGCAAAGCCAAGTACTGCGGATGCTCGGACTTGCGTTTATTCTCGCGGGACTCGCTGTTGGCGTAGCTCAAGCGCTCAACCTGTTTATCGTAACAGAGCGGCTGGGCAGGAGCGAGGAGTTCCTGCAATATCTGCTAATGGTAAATGGTGCAGCTATGCTGATTGGTGGCGGAATCGTAGCCGTCTTCGCCAAGCGGGTTCCGCCGCAGATTCTTCTAGCGATAGGTATGATCGCAGGCGCAGTCTGCACAGCCATTGTAGGGTATTCGACAAGCGTTCCGCTCACCCTGACCGTTCAATTTCTGAATGGACTTGTTTTCCCTTGCATTCATATTGGGATCAGCACAATGATTCTGAAATGGTCAGAGGCTTCGATTGTCGGCCGGGTGAATGGGGTTCTGAATCCGATGTTCGTTGGCATGATGGTCGTTTCCATGTCTTTTGCTGGCGCGTTAAAGGATGCCTTTTCACTGGGGACGATCTATGGCGGTGCAGGATTATTATTTCTTCTTGGCGCACTGGTCATGGTTCCGATCATGAACCAAAAAGCGCCGGATAACGCACATATTGCACAAGAGACATAATTTCGCGATACTTATAAAAATTTAATGAAGAAGAGCCGGCCATGAAGAAGTGATCGGTTCTTCTTCATTCCCTGATGTGGTTAAGACCAACAATATCACCAATCATTTTGCTGTACGAAATTTCTGATAATTCAGACAGCAGTCTACGGAAAGAAGATCTGGTCAAAATGGCTGAGGACTTACTTACATCTCGCTAATATCCACAATCCTGCTGGGTGCAAAACGATGATTTCGTTTTGCTCTCTTTTTCATGTATGAGTTATTAATAATTACATATCGGTTAATGTTTACCTTAAATAAAAGTAAGTGTCTTTCCCAGTGAAATCAAGTGATTTTGATCAGCCCATAAGATGAAATATGAATACGTATTTCCTTGAATCACAACAGGAGCAGGATATTTTACAATAAGTGCCGCCTGATTTCTCATTTCCACGGGTTGGTCCTCCGAAGGAAATACGAAACAGGCTTCTTGTGCTTGAATAATAACAGGGAAAATTCGGGGGTTTGCCCCATAGGGTTTCAACATATGAAAAGCTTCCGCTCTGCATACCTCGTGAATTCCTTCCTCAGAAGAGATCGCGGATATCTGAAAAAATCCGTCCGCTCCTTCGAATCGTTCTTCGGTAACTTTGTGCCAGCTTCGCGGATAATAGAAAGATACCTTGTATACCTGATTGAGATATAATCCATATGGATGAACATCATGCACTCGTGGGGACCAACTTAGAGCTGTAATCCACCTTGCTTCAACAATTTTGACCGGGTTATTAGGTGTCCTTACATCAATAATCCAAATTTCGTTTGCTTGTTCTTGATTATTACATCCTGATAAGTAAGCGAGTCGGTTCCCATCCGGCGACCAACTTAAAGGGGTAGAGAAGCAGGTGGAGACTGCCCATGTTTTTTGTTGCCCTCCAACTCGGCTGTCAGTCTGGATTAAAGAAACATATTGATTATCCACGATGTCGGTGGCACTGTATGCAATGATTGAAGAGTCCGGGGACCATTCGGGGAAATAGTTTTTCGCCTGAGGTCCACCTTTAAGTTGGTAGCTTGCTCCTGTTGTCAGGTTCACCGTTGTAATCAAGGAAATGCTGGCTCCTGGGGAAGTATATAGGGCAAACTCTCCGTTAGGTGATATTCTGACATTGTGGAGAGGACCCTCAGTATTTTGAGTTAATTGCTGTTTGTTCATGCCATCTCGGTTGATTTTATATAGTTGGGTATTGCCTGCTTCATCCGGAGCTGCAAACAGGAGAGCCACTCCTGAAGGAAACCACTGGACATCTGAGGCTCCATGTTGAATGATCGAACCGCTGGCATGGGAGTTGATATTGTAGATCACAATTCGTCCGTTTTTTACATAACTCAAGTATTGACTATCCGGTGACCAGCTCAGTAAAGTATAAGCGTCAATTTGATCAATTTGTGCCAATTCCCTGCTGATTAGATTGAATACATACACAATATTTTTTTTGCCGATAAAGGCGAAGTTCCGGACATCTGGCGACCAATATGGAATCGAAAATTCCTCACCAAGATCTTGGGTTAGCTTAATGGTCTGTCCTGTTAAAGGTTGATAAAGCCAAATGTCGTACGAACCACCCCCAACATTTGAAGTGAAAAGGATCGCTTCACGATCAGCAAGATTCATCTTTGATTTCCGCCCTTCAGGTTTGATTTCACTACAATGTATTCAAGTAAAAGGAAATAGGCGAATGATTAATCATTTGTTGTGTCTTCAAACTAAAACACATAGAATAATGTTCACAACCGATACAACCGAATCCAAGCAAAAAGGCTCCAAAGGATACAAAGGTTTGCTAAATGCCATTCAACATGTGGAAGATAAACCGGCAGGTGCTGTACTAGCCGATATTTTGCTTACAAAATGTGCGACTGAGCTGACGGACGAACAGAAAAAAGAACTTGAAGTCATCATTAATATTCAAAACGATGTGAAATAGCAGAAGAATACACAATAGTTGCAATATACAAATAATATGTTTATAATAGGCACCAAAGAGGTGATCATGTTGCCGGATAACCAAAACCCAAGAGAGTTATTACAGATCATGGTACGTCGCTTCGGCTTGCTGGATAAAAATTGTTGCACGGTTGGAGAACAGGAAATATCTTTAATCCAAAGTCATATCCTATATGAAATTGACCATCAACATGAGCCATCCATGCAACAAATTGCCGAAACGCTAGCCATGGATATTACAACCTTTAGTCGTCAAATACAGACGTTGATTAAGAAAAACCTGGTCTTAAAAACACCTCATCCTGAAGATCGGAGAGTATACATTCTGAGATTGACGGTAGAGGGGAAGTTTGTAGCGACAGCTATAGATCATCGGATGAATACACATCTGGAAGAGGTTTTTTCTTTCATGACCGATACAGAAAAAGCAATCGTTATGCAATCTGTTAAACTGCTGAATGATAGTATGTTAAAATCGAAAATGTGCTGTACGCCAGTGGGGTAATGAGCGGTATTACCCCGTTACATTTCTCTAATACTTGTAATTTGCAAATACATTCAACTAACTACTGGAGGTCATTTGAAATGAATAACATTGAATTCAAACAAGTCGAGTCCTGTTGTGCACCTACGCTCACGGAGAAGCAGATCTCTCTTCAAGAGCCTGTACACCAAGGAGAGCTATCTCATTTACCTGTAGCCATCATTGGTGCTGGGCCTATTGGTCTGGCAGCAGCAGCACATCTGATTGAAGCTGGCCAATCATTTATCATTTTTGAGGCGGGGAGTAAAGTAGGTGAGAATATCTCCAAGTGGGGCCATGTTCGTCTATTTTCGCCATGGCAGTATAACGTAGATAAAGCAGCAGAAAGGTTGTTGACGAAGAATGGGTGGATAGCCCCATCTCCAGACGAATTACCGACGGGACATGAGCTGCGTGATCTGTATTTACTTCCGCTCGCAAAATTTCCGAAAATTCAAACGGATCTTCATTTAAATACACGTGTTGTGGGGATTAGTCGCAAAAATACAGATAAAATGAAAACCGTAGGCCGCGAGAAACAACCCTTTATGATCTATGTTGAAGAGGAGGGGAAGAACAGGCGGTATGAAGCTAGAGCTGTGATCGATGCTTCAGGAACGTGGGAACACGCTAACCCTGTGCTTTCTAGTGGTGTACTCACTCCTGGAGAGAAAGTTCTTCATGACCGTATATTCTATGGCATTCCGGATGTACTAGGGGAAGCGCGGGAGCGTTACACGAATAAACATGTTGCCGTTGTAGGAGGTGGGCATTCGGCCTTGAATACGTTACTTGATCTATCCAGTCTGCAAGAAATGGATTCAGGTACAAAACTGACTTGGTTGATGAGAAGAGATCAAGTAGAGGAAGCTTATGGTGGAGAAGCGAATGATCAACTGGAAGCCAGAGGTAAACTAGGAAGTCGAATTCATAAACTCGTTGATGCTGGAAAGGTCAACGTGATAACGCCATTTCATATTCAGGAACTTCAGCAGAAAGACAATCAAGTCACCATCATTGGAGAGCAACGTGGTGTTATTCAGGAAATAGCTCAAGTGGATGAGATCATTGTGAATACAGGTAGCAGACCCGACTTTACCTTCTTAAGAGAGTTGAGGCTTAGCATTGACCAGATTACCGAAAGTGTCGAAACCCTGGCACCATTAATAGATCCGAATGTTCATAGCTGCGGCACCGTTCGTCCACATGGGGAGAACGAACTCCGTCAGATGGAACAAGGATTGTATATTGTAGGTATGAAGAGTTATGGACGTGCACCTACTTTCCTGATGGCTACAGGATATGAACAGGTTCGATCCGTTGTGGCCTTTTTAGTCGGTGATCTAGAAGCCGCTTTAAAAGTAGAGCTGGATCTACCGGAGAACGGTGTATGCAGTGTCAATCGCCAGCAAGTGAAGGCGGTAGCTGAGGAAAAGAGTGATTGCAGTACTTCTTGTACCAATTGAAAATGGAAGAGAGCGTACAAACACCCGAAGCGTTGGTTCTAATTTGAACCAACGCTTTTTTAGGTTAATTTGAATTAAACGTTGACTTCAATTTTTTCATATTATAATATAAGCATGCACTTATATTTAACGGAAGGAGGAAGTGATATGGATTCTATTCAAGAAGCAGCGGATAAGATTAAATTGCTGGGCGATAAAACACGTCTTACTATACTTACACTCCTCAAAGAACGTGAATGGTGCGTGTGTGAATTTGTAGAGATTTTAGACATGTCACAACCTGGAATTAGTCAGCATTTGCGCAAGCTGAAGGATCAAGGCTTGGTTAAAGAGAATAAGCGGGGCCAATGGGTATACTACTCTTTAAATGTAGAGAATACACCCTATATTAAATCTGTCTTGGAACTGATGCCGGACACGGCAACGATTCTTAAGTCCTTGAACAAAGAGAACTTTACATCCGTTTGTAATTAATTTTTAATCAGTATATAAGTATATTGTTATATACAAATATAAATTTAAAGGAACTGAAAGAGGGGGAAGGTTTTGTTTTCCACACTGTTAGCCTGCATTATCTTTTTAATTACGTTAGTCCTCGTCATCTGGCAACCTAAAAACCTGTCCATTGGTTGGTCTGCTTGCGGCGGAGCAATTCTTGCTTTACTTGTGGGTGTGGTCAATCTCCAAGACGTCTGGGATGTGACGCAAATCGTGTGGAATGCCACGCTTGCATTTGTAGCGATCATTCTGATTTCGTTAATTCTGGATCGTATCGGATTTTTTGAGTGGGCTGCCTTACATATGGCCAAGGCTGCTCACGGCAATGGTGTCCGGATGTTTGTTTACGTCTCGATCTTGGGAGCTGTGGTTTCTGCCTTCTTTGCCAATGATGGAGGCGCACTGATTCTGACGCCGATTGTTCTAGCCATGGTACGCGCACTGAATTTCGATGAGAAAAAAGTGTTTCCATTTATTATGGCCAGCGGATTTATTGCAGATACGACCTCTTTGCCACTGGTTGTAAGTAACCTGGTCAACATTGTATCTGCCGACTTCTTTGGCATTACCTTCATGGAGTACGCAGGAAGGATGTTTGTTCCGAATCTGTTCTCACTGGTTGCAAGTATCGGCGTGCTGTATCTCTTCTTCCGAAAAAGTATTCCAAAACGCTTTGATGCGAGTGAATTAAAACCTCCGGTAACTGCCATTAAGGATATGAAAATGTTTCGGTTGTCGTGGGTGGTGTTGGGGGTTCTTCTCATTGGATACTTCACCAGTGAATTCATCGGTATTCCCGTATCTCTTGTAGCAGGTGTTGTCGCAATATTCTTCCTGATCATGGCTTCCCGCAGTTCTGCTGTACCGACTGCATTGGTTGTCAAAGAAGCACCGTGGGCCATCGTATTCTTCTCCATCGGCATGTATGTCGTGGTCTATGGTCTACGTAACGTAGGTTTAACGGATCTCCTAGCCGTGGTCATTCAGGCTGTGGCGGATCAGGGATTGTTTGCTGCAACGATTGGTATGGGCTTTATTGCGGCAGTCATTTCATCCCTGATGAACAATATGCCTACTGTGCTGATTGATGCGCTTGCCATTGATGCAACAACGGCTACAGGAACGGTTCGGGAGGCGCTCATCTACGCCAATATTATTGGATCAGACCTGGGTCCCAAGATTACCCCGATCGGTTCACTGGCGACGCTGCTCTGGCTTCATGTGCTTAGCACGAAAGGCGTCAAAATCTCATGGGGCACTTACTTCAAGACAGGTATCATTATCACCGTTCCGACTCTGCTTATTACGCTTTTGGGTCTGTATCTGTGGTTAAGCATTCTATAATTCAAACAACGAGGAGACGATGAACATGAGTAAAAAAACACTGTACTTCCTGTGCACAGGCAACTCTTGCCGGAGCCAAATGGCCGAAGGCTGGGCCAAGAAATATCTAAGTGAGGACTGGAACATTTATAGTGCAGGAATCGAGGCACACGGTCTGAATCCAAAAGCAGTGGAAGCCATGAAAGAAGTTCACTTGGATATTTCTACTCAAACTTCCGATATCATTGATTCGGAGTTGTTGAACAATGCTGATTTTGTAGTCACATTGTGTGGAGACGCCGCAGATAAATGTCCAATGACACCACCACATGTCAAGCGGGAACACTGGGGATTCGATGATCCTGCCAAAGCCCAAGGTACAGATGAAGAGAAATGGGCTGTATTCCAAAGGGTTCGTGACCAGATTGGGGAGCGCATTAAAACGTTCGCTGAAACCGGCAAATAATACAAACTGCCGGGAGAGTTCTTTCCCGGCTTTTCCATTTTCGAAAGGAGTGTTTTGCCTTGAAAATAATGGAAATTTATGATCCTGCTATGTGTTGTTCTTCTGGCGTATGTGGTCCAGGTGTTGATCCGGAACTGATTCGTGTATCTGCTGTCGTACATAATCTGCAGAAGAAACAGTTTCGGGTATCTCGCTATAATTTCATGCTGAAGGCGAAGCCAAGCTTGCGTGGATGAATATGCTTTTGTATCAAGGGGTGAAAGCATTGCCTATTGAAAATATGATACGGTTCACTGCCTTCTGTTAACAGATGTAATACGCGCCAATAAGCGAATTAATTACGCTTGCAAGAAAAGTCAATGCCCGGAAATTCGCAGTATATCAGCGGATTTTTGGGCTTTTTCTTGTTGATTATTGTTATCGGATACCCTATATTAAGCCTCTTTGCTTTGTGAAACGAAACGCCGCAAAAAGCGTCGATTGCCGGAAACGGCCTCAGACCCTATGCTGACGTTAACCGCTCCCGGACATGCCGGAGCATGGAACTTATCGGGTGAACGGTAAACCAGCAGATGGAGGTGTGGGAATATGGCTTCACGAATGGACACAGCCGGCAAAGGCAAAATAGAAAGCGCATACAAGAAAAGCCAGGCTGCGGAGCGAAGACGAAGCATCTGGAACGGCATCAAGCGCGATCGCTTTTTGTATCTGCTTGCACTGCCGGGCATCGTGTTCTTTATCTTATTTAAGTACGTGCCGATGTGGGGGATCATGATCTCGTTTCAAAATTATTCGCCTTATCAAGGCATGTGGGCGAGTCCGTGGGTCGGGTTCGAACATTACATCCGTTTCTTTTCGAATCCCGACTTTCTGATCTTGTTCCGAAACACGATGGCGATCAATTTACTGTCGCTGATTTTTTTCTTCCCGCTGCCAATTTTGTTATCGGTCATGATGAACGAGCTGCGCGGCAACAAGTTCCGTAAAACGATCCAATCGATCGTTTATCTGCCGCATTTTCTGTCTTGGGTCATTATCGTCGGCATAACGTTTCTTCTTCTGTCTACCGGCGAAGGCATCATCAATCAACTGCTGGCAGCGGCCGGATTTAACAAAATCGACTTTTTGACCAATCCCAATTACTTCTGGGGTCTGCTGACGGTTCAATCGATCTGGAAAGATGCAGGCTGGGGTACGGTATTGTTCCTTGCCGCGATGGCCGGGATCGATCCGCAGTTGAACGAAGCAGCGAAGATCGACGGAGCGGGACGCTTCCGGCAGATCTGGCATATTACACTGCCGGGCATCCGTTCGGTCGTAATCATCCTGCTTATTCTGCGGATTGGACATATTATGGACGTCGGTTTCGAACAGGTTTTCCTAATGATGAACGGCGCCGTATCCGAAGTTGCAGATGTATTCGATACTTATGTGTATCGGCTTGGTATCAAGCAGGGCCAACTCAGTTTCAGTACCGCCGTCGGCGTGTTCAAATCGGTTGTAGGTCTGATCCTGGTTATCGGAGCGAACAAGCTAGCCAAGAAATTCGGCGAAGAAGGTGTTTATTAAAAAAAGGTTCATAGGAAGTTCCAATCGATGTGAAGAAACGAAAGGAGGCGCGAGTTTTTTATGCTCCAGTCCAAAAGCGATCGTCTATTCAATGCGACCAATCTATTTTTTCTGACTGTGATCGGTCTGGTCACGTTGTTTCCTTTGTATTACGTGCTGGTCGTATCGTTTAGCGACCCGGCAGAATTCATTCGTAACAAAGCGACGCTTTTCCCGAAAAAGTGGAGTCTCGATTCTTACCGGTATTTGTTGTCCACCGATTCTTTTATCCGTGCGATGGGCAACAGTGCGTTTCTGGCTACCGTCGGCACGGCGCTCAGTTTGTTCGTGACATCCTGTCTCTCTTATGCCCTGTCACGAAGACGGCTACAGGGGCGGCGGGTGATGATGCTGTTGATTCTGCTGACGACGCTGTTCAATCCTGGTATTATTCCGCCGTACTTGTTAATCCGCGATCTCCATTTGATCAACAGTATCTGGTCGCTAATTCTGCCGGTGCTGACCAGCGGGTGGTATGTATTATTGATGAAAGGTTTCTTTGACAGTATCCCGCCCAGCCTGGAAGAAGCGGCCCGTATAGACGGCTGTAACGATATCGGCGTGTGGTGGCGTATCATTCTACCGCTGTCACTGCCATCGCTGGCCGCATTCGGCCTGTTTTACGCCGTAGCGTACTGGAACACCTTCTTCACGGCGCTGCTCTACATCAACGATTTCAACAAGCAGCCTCTTCAAGTCCTGCTGCAAAACATGCTGATCGACTCGTCGACGGCGTCGGGAGGGACGGCAGCGGCTGAGATGACGGCCGAGCAGCAGATTCCGTCGGAAACGTTAAAAATGGCAGCCGTTGTAATTGCAACCATTCCGATCCTGATGGTCTATCCATTTTTGCAAAAGCATTTCGCAAAGGGCGCGATGGTCGGTTCGGTGAAAGAGTAAGCGCAAGTACAAGCAGAGTTTGATTACCTATCCGAAGAAAAGGGGAGATTCAGAATGAGGAAGAAAATGAGAGCGAAGTTGGGATTGGTGTCAATTATGGTGCTGTCCTTGGCTGCAACGGCCTGCGGCAATCAAAATGCAGCATCCGGCGTGCCAGAAGATGGAAAGCCGCTGCCAGTCAGTATCATGTCGATGTATTTTACCCCGGAACCGCCCGGAGCGGACAATGTAATCGTTCAAGAGATCGAAAAGAAGACAAATACCGATCTCAATATCACCTGGGTATCGCCGAACAGCTACGGCGACAAGGTGAACGTTACGCTGGCATCGGGCGATATTCCCGATCTGATGCTGGTCGACGATCCCTTCTCGGCTCAGGTACGTACCATGGTGCAGCAGGGCGCATTCTGGGATCTGACGCCTTATATTCAAGACTACCCTAACCTGTCGGGGTTTCCGGAAGAGTCCTGGATCAACACCAAGCAGGCCGACGGCAAAAACTACGGGATTCCTCGTGTACGTCCGGTCGAAGGAGGCCCATTCCTGTTCCTGCGTAAAGACTGGCTGGACAATGTAGGCATGGACATTCCGGAAACGACAGACGAATTTTACGAAGTGCTCAAAGCATTTACGAAAAACGATCCAGATGGCAACGGTAAAGACGATACGATCGGATTCACAGGATTGGTCAATCAAAATAATATCGGCAGCTATGGGGCAATCGTTAGCGCATTCACGCAAAATACCGGAGATTGGAAAGAGGTCGACGGCAAGCTGGTCAACGTTAACCTGATGCCGGAAATGCGCGACGCTCTGGAATGGTTGAGCAAAGCTTATGCTGAAGGGTTGATTTCGGAAGATCTCGCCGTTCTGAAAGAGAGCCAGACCAAGGACCAGCTGAATGCGGGCCGTGCCGGCGGCGCCGTCAACACCGTCGAAGCGGCGTGGGAGCCGATGGAAGCGAATCTGAAGAGCAACCCGGACGCGGATTTCCTGCCGCTCATTTCGATGAACGGCTGGACCAACAAAGACGGCGGATTTTTCGGGATGTTCGTGATTCCCAAGACCGTATCGGAAGAAAAACTGAAAAAACTGCTTGAACTGATGGACTACGGCGCGTCGGAAGAAGGCGGAACGCTGGCTAGCTACGGTCTAGAAGGCGTTCATTATACCGAAGAGAACGGAATCAAGATGGCGACGGAGCAGGCTAAGACCGATATCGTTGGTTCGCAGGCGCTTGGTCAAATCTTCATGAATTATGACAAATATATGCGCGCGTATCGGGGCGGCATGCCGCAGGAGATCTTTGAGCGGAACAAAAAGATTATCGACGAGCGTGCAGAAATAAGTGTTCCTGACAAAGCGATTGGATTGTATTCGGAAACAAATATTTCGGTGGGACCTGAGCTGGCGAAGAATATTCAGGATATGAAAACCAAAATTATACTCGGCAAGCAGTCGCTGTCGGACTGGGACAATTATGTCGAGAAATTGAAAAACGATTCGGATCTGCAAAAAATTACGGATGAGCTGAATCAGGCTTATGTCGACCGTCAAGCGGCGCAATAAACGACCGGCGGAGTCATTCCGAAAAAGTGTACACAGGAGGGCCTCCGGAAACGGGGGCTCTATTGTGTTTATTTTCCTTTTTACATAAAATTGTGTGGACTGCTAATAGCGTTTGGAAAAAAGGGGGGGCAGCTATGACTAATATTCGAAGCTGGCGAAATTTTCGGTTGTGGAGTCGAAGCCGGGAAGGAAAAGGACGCTTTTATCGCTACAGTCTGATTCTGGCACTGTGCATGTCAAGCATCCCCACAGCGGTTATCGGTTTCTCGTCTTATGCGCTGGGTACGGCGCACATCGAACGTGAGGTCATGGGCAGCCACCGGGCACTTGTCGAACGATCGGCGGAAAGTATGGACGAACTGTTCGTGCAGGTAGAACAGTCTGCGGCCCGTTGGGCGCTCGATCCGAGACTCGACGCTGATCTGCGAAGAGCGGATCTTCGTATGGAATATCAGAGAACCCAGGAGCTGTACCGCTTTTTGGGACTGATGAAAGCGTCGTATCCGGAGTTGAAAGACGCAAAGCTGCTGCTTGCGCGCAGCGAGCCGCTTTTGCTGTCGGATACGGACGGGTTAAGAAATATTTCGTTCGCAGAAGATAGTAAGCGGTTTCAAAAGCTTGTCGATGCACCGTCCGATCTGTATTGGCTGGATGA
Source organism: Paenibacillus sp. Negev47 (assembly GCF_058313655.1). NCBI lineage: Bacteria > Bacillati > Bacillota > Bacilli > Caryophanales > Paenibacillaceae > Paenibacillus > Paenibacillus sp. Negev47. The sequence goes on along the minus strand of NZ_CM177754.1, from coordinate 3,080,999 downwards.
TTTTCGCTGGACCGCTTCCGAGAACGAAGAGGTCGTATTGGTCCGGAAGCTGCCCGGTTACGGAGAACCTTACGGAGCTCTTCTACTGAATCTGGACAGGAATCAGATTGAAGAACGGATGCGCCGGGCATCGTTCGACGATAAAGGCGCTTCGTTTCTGTATGCAAGTTCCGGTCCCCCTTTAATCCGTATGTCGGATGTGCTGCCGGACGATCCAATGCGAACTCCAACTTTCGAATCTGCGCTGCGTGAAGAACTTCGTACCCGGGTCTCGGACAAACCGGATTCTTATCTGTTCAAATGGCTGGGCAAGACCTACTCCGTCTCCCACAGCCAACTGCAGCGGCCGGGGGTCGAATGGACTTACGTGACGGTGTCGCCTTTGGAAGCATTAACTCGCCCTGTCGTACTGCTCTCACGTTCGCTGCTCGCCGTCAGTTTGGCCGGCATGCTTCTGGCGCTGCTGATCGCCTGGTTGGCTTCGCATCGGCTGCATAGACCGATCAGTCGATTGGTAGAGATCCTCAGCGGCCAGTTCTCGCCGGCGCTTGCCCACTCTTCAGCGGATGGGGCTGCGGGAACGGCAGAATCGCCGGAAAAAGAAAAGGGCCTGAGCCGGCTGCTGCGTAAGATCCGCCTAAGCCAGCAGCCCAAAAGCGGAACGGCCGCTTCCGGAATCGAGAAGGCTGGACATCCATACGATGAACTGGACTATATCGAGACAAGTTGGCGCGGTCTGGCCGACGCCAAAAGAGAAGCCGAAGCCCGGCTTGAACACACGTATCCCGAACTGAGATCCGCCTTTTTGATGCAGTTGATGCAGGGACATTATCAAACTTTGAGCGAGCAGGAACTGCTGTCGCGAATGGAAAGATTCGGGTGGTCGATCCATCCCGACGAGCGGCTGTCGGTTTTCTTGATGCAGGTGGGCGTGCTGTCGCCGCCGGAATCGAAGTTCCGTGAAGAAGACGAACTGCTGATGACGTTCGCTGCCGCCAATGTAGCCCGTGAATTTGTAGAGCAACGTATGAAGCGTGCAATCGTTGTGAATTTTCAGGATTCGACCGCTGCCGTGCTGATTCCTTATTCCATAGATGAAAGCGGCGTTACGGCCGAGACGAATCGAGAATATATGCACGGTTTGCAAAGTTCAGCCGAAAAGATCCAAGGTGATGCTGCAAATGAAGAAAGCGATGAACAGCCGCTGAACGCACTGTGGAAAAGGCTGGGGGGAGAGTTGGCGGGCACGGTACGCTCTGTGCTGCGGCTGCAAACCCTAGTGTGCATAGGCAGTGCCTCCGGAATTCTGGAAGTGCCGGAGCTGCTTCATTCCCAGCGAGGTGCACTGCGTCATATTCCGCACGACGAAGATTGTCGGGTTCTGAATCTCGACGAATGGATGCCGGATCTAGATGAGCAGAGCACTTATCCATTCGAGCTCGAACGTGAGCTGCTCCGCTGCGTCAAGCTTGGCCAAATCGAGGAAGCGGCCGAGCTGACGGATGAATTGATCGATGAGCTTGCGCGCCGAGTGGTCTCGAAGCCGGAAATGCGTAATCTGACTATGCATCTACTCGGCAGTCTACTGCACACGATGATGGAGAACGGCGCTCAATCCGAGCACGTCGACCGTATGGGATTGTATGAACGACTTGCCACTATACGCCAGCCCAAAGCGATGGCCGCCTTTGTGCGTACACAGGTATTGGAACCTTACGGCCGCGAGATCGGCAGCGCCGAGCGGCTGTATACTGATCGTCTCGCGGAACGAGTCAAGGAAGAGATCGAACGTGATTATACGGCAGATTTCTCGCTAGAGAGCTGTGCGGAACGTTTTGGCGTCAGTTCTTATACGCTCAGCCGCTCATTCAAGCAGGCCTATGGCAAAAACTTCGTCGATTATGTGATGGAACTTCGTCTTGAACGGGGCCGGGAGCTGCTATGCACGACCGACCTCAAAGTAAACGAGATCGCCGAGTCGGTCGGATATCATCCCTCGTATTTTATCCGGCTGTTCCGCAAGCAGAAAGGCATGACGCCCGGGCAGTACCGAATGAAGAAAAACGGATAAAAAAGCGCGAAACAAACTTTTTGCGTGTCTGTCGTATTAACTTTTAATACGGTAAGGAGGGATTACTATGTTTTTTTCTGAGGTAATTTGAATATATGACCCAGTCAAGAATTGAGTTGGCGAAGTTTTGAGACGATTCAAATGGAGAAGGTGAGTTATTAAAAATCAATGAGAAAATGTCGAGGGACAAGAACATATTCCCATTACCGATTAGGTGATTATCTAAGAGAGGGTGGTGGGTCTTTTTTGAGTGACTGAAACATGAATACACGAAAGCCTTTGTGGACGTAACGGTCGCAAAGGCTTTTACCTCTGCTATCAACGTATATAGAAATCATTCATTTCTGAATCGATATTGTCTCGGCGAGATGCCAACAAACTTCTTGAATTGACGCATGAAATGAGTGTCATTCTCGTAGCCGCATGAGTTAGCAATCTGGGTTACTGACATCTCACTATGATCCAAAAGATACTTCGCGCGTTCAAGCCTTCCGTTAATAATATCCATCATTACAGAACAGCCAAATAACTGCTTATATATACGTTGGAAATAGGATTTACTTAGATTTAATCGTGCAGCCAATTCCGTCACAGAAACGTTCTGGTGAGGAAAGCGGTAGAGATCATTACGTAGTTCCGTAAATCGCATGTAATAACGATTCAGTTGGTGAGGAGTAGTTCGTTCCCGTAAATCGGTTAATTTCATAAAAAAAGACCGAAGGTCACAATCCATAATTCGCTCACGTAACGGTCCGTCAAGCCGATAGATGTTCTGTAGTTCCATGATACACCTAGAAATAAGCAACGGATCAGATGCTTCAACGGGCGTATCCAAAGGGAAATTCAATTCCGCAAGAAATTCCGGTAAATCATCTCCATTACAATGAAACCAGTCGTTTATGAAAGGGCTCTCAATTTCGCGATAAGAATGGGGGGTCCGGGGTTGAAAAATGATAAAAGTATCCTTTTCAATGACCATTGTGTCATTGTGTAGTTTCACTTCTGCGTTGCTATTAAAAAATACAAAAGTGTAGTTACCGGAGCCGTACGGACGATTCCTTATGATTCCTTCATGGTGAATGGTATGGAACCCGCATGAGAACAACTGCAGCATACTTTAACACTCCTCAGCACAATAGGTCAGTTTTTGATCATTATAGTTTATTGTAGGAGAGGTTACAACCGACTATAATTCTTTTAGACAACTGTCAGATTAAGGGGGAAGCGCGATGTCGGGCGATAGGAAGTATTGGGTGGAGACCTTGGTTCGAATTGCATATCCTGTTCTTCATTCTTTATCGGAACGTCGGTTGGTTAATGATATGCCTGTTGAAGCAAGGGAGGGAGATCGGACAGATTACACATACTTGGAAGCATTGGGACGTACGCTTGCGGGAATTGCACCATGGCTTGAGCATGGACCGCGTTGTGGAGACGAGGGAGAGATTCGAGCTAGAATCGCAGGTATGGCCAGGCTGGCCATCGAGGCTGCTACGGACCCGGATTCGCCTGACTTGATGAATTTCACGAAAGGTGGCCAGCCCTTGGTTGACGCAGCCTTTCTTGCTAACGCGGTTCTCCGGGCTCCAAACGAGTTATATGAATTGCTGGATGAGAAAGTGAAGGCTAATTTAATTATAGCTTTGAAGGCAACGCGTATTATCCGTCCCGTATTCAGCAATTGGCTGCTGTTTAGCGCCATGATTGAAGTCGCTCTGTATCGGATGGGAGTAGAGAATTGGGATCGTATGCGCGTCGATTATGCGCTAAGGCAACACGAGCAATGGTATAAAGGGGACGGAGTATACGGAGACGGTCCCACATTTCATTGGGATTATTACAACAGTTTTGTCATTCAACCCATGATGATTGATATTTTGGATGTGATAGGAGATCAATTTGGCGATTGGAGTACACTTCGGAATAAAGTGATGAAAAGAGCAGTACGTTATGCAGCCGTTTTGGAACGGATGATATCACCTGAAGGAACGTTCCCACCAATTGGACGATCACTTGCCTATCGGTTCGGTGCATTTCAGCACCTGTCTTTAATGGCTCTAAGGGATGAGCTTCCTGAAGAACTGCTACCAACTCAAGTCCGCTGCGCGCTTACTGCCGTAATCAGGAGGCAAATCGAGATGCCGGGTACGTTCGATGATTCCGGTTGGCTTCGCATTGGTTTCGCTGGCAGTCAGCCTGATATCGGAGAAGGATATATTTCGACAGGTAGCTTGTACTTATGCACGACGGTATTCCTCGCCTTGGGACTGCCATCGGACGCTGAATTCTGGCAAGGAGAGGCAGAATGGACGTCACTAATGATATGGTCAGGTAAAAACCTCAAGTTGGATAAAGCAATGTCGAACGACATATAGGAGTTCACCTAAAGGAAGGAGCAATTATGATGACGGTCAAAACGGAATGGGTGCAAGAAGCTTGGGATCAGACGAAGGCAAAAGTAAAGCGTATTCATCATCGAATCGGAGATGGATTCCCGCATGCAAGTATAAATGGAGAGTATCAGCTTGAGCCAGCATCTTGGTGGACCTCTGGTTTTTGGCCAGGATTGATGTGGCTTGTTTATCGTGATACGCAAGATAATGAATTAAAGGAATCAGCAGAATCATGCGAAAGCCAGCTGGATATATTGCTGACCGATTCAAATAAGATTGATCACGATATCGGTTTTATGTGGACCTTAACAAGTGGAGCAAGATACAAGATTCTCGGAGCAGAGGATTCTAAACGAAGGGCGCTGCTTGCTGCAAACCTACTTGCTGCACGTTTTAATGCCCAGGGAAACTTCATTCGTGCGTGGAATGGGGAAGAACATGCAGGCTGGGCCATTATCGACTGTATGATGAATCTGCCGTTACTTTATTGGGCATCCAGTATAACCGGAGATCCACGATATAAGCACATTGCAATCAAGCATGCTGATACGGTGTTGAAGCATTTTTATCGGACTGACGGGTCGGTTGCTCATATCGTGGTTTTTGACCCCGATACCGGCGAAAAGCTTGGAGTGAAGGGAGGACAAGGATTCGCACCAGAATCTGCGTGGTCTCGTGGGACGGCATGGGCTATTTATGGAATGAGTCTAAGTTACCAGTACACAGGTGACCCGAAATATTTGAATGCAGCCAAACAAACAGCTCATTTCTTTATGGCCAATTTACCGGAAGACCATGTTCCTTACTGGGATTTCCGTTCGTCAGAAGGAATTCCTGCGATTCGTGATTCCTCGGCTGGAGCTTGCGCTGCTTGTGGACTTCTACTCCTAGCGGACCAAGTTGATGGACTGGAGGCAAGAATCTATCGCGAACGCGGAAAGCAAATTCTGCATTCATTGTATACGAATTATGGAGCCTGGGATTCGGATACAGAGGAAGGACTCATTTTACATGGGACGAGTCATTTCCCTGAAAAACATAATGTTAATGTTCCATTGATTTACGGTGATTATTACTTCGCAGAAGGTATTTCGTTGTTGATGGGACACCAGGAACGGTTCTGGTAATGTGAAATTGGCACGCAAAATCAAAGCAGCCCGCAGCGAAGGTATTCGCGGGGCTGCCTTGTTTCTGTTGTGGCTACTGCTAATCATTGTTTACTGGATGAGTGATGGTATCGAGGGACAAGAACATGGTCCGATTCCCGATTAGATGCATATTTAAACAATGATTGATCTCATACACTTAAAACCGCATTAAGTACCATAATAAATGAAAATGTTCACATTGTAAGGTCACCTTCCACGTTACCGGGCCGGCAGCAATCGTGCGGTATGACAATGGTGATCTCTGTTCAAGTGAGCCCTACGATCAGAATGGAATACATATGTACCGGGGATGTGTCGGCACGGTCATCAGGCTGACTGGTGAACCAGGTCGCATTGTGTTGACGGCTTGTGCAGACGGAATGTTTCCAGCGGAGATTGTAATTCATGCGAACTAAATCGATCTGAGTATGAATTACGTATAGGATAGGTGAACAGTGGCCACTCATTCTTGATATGAATAAAGCTATAACTAACCCAATCACCCTTTTCTGGACTTATGTGGTCTTGTTCATCCAAAATAGGATTTTTTAGTTCGTATGTCTTATTTGTCACCACCATCACTTTTTATCCACCAAAGGTTTTGATGTTGAGATTCTTTCTTGGGTTCTTGAAAAACTAGTCATGTAGTTTAGTGAGCGGACGCTCCGAATTCGATGGATCTGGAAATCCGTTCCCGCTATTGCATCTGGAAATTTCATAAACAGGAAACAATATTTTCATAGAACCCAAGAAGGCCGCCGATCAACAGGATCAACGGCTTTATTCAACTATCGGGCAGACGTCTTTGGAACGATCCACCGCCGGCCCCCTCGGTCCCAACAGTTCATACCCTATCCATGATCCAACAAAGCCAGCAATGATATTTCCGAGTACGTCTCCCGGCACGTCCCTTCAAACAGATTTTCGCTTAACCAGCCAATTAGCCCACCGACAATGAGTATCCAGATTAGATACACGAATTGGTCTCCCTTCCATTGATTTATTACAAGTTATGTTTCGTTAGGGAATGATGCGGATCATCTGAGAATCGACCACTAAACCATTTCCATTTTAATCCAAGGGTAGTAAAATCGGTTGTACCACCACTACTAGGAATGCTGGTGCATATGGGGATTGGAGAAAGCCAGTATAGAAAGGAGGCGCTTAGGTGTTCATGTTTCGAAGCCCTTATATTTTAGCCTTGTTGATGATGTGTCTGATGTCAGGCTTGACTGCTTGTTCTGAGTCAGAGCAATCGGAAGATAGGGATGCTTTGACAAAGGCTGACTTCACGGAGCAGATACAGAGCCTTAATATGGAAGAACCGTCATGGAAGCTGGATACCACCCCTGTGAATCTAACGTGGTTCGTTGGAGCCGAATGGTACGGGCACACTTGGGGTGAGAGCCTGACTTCCAAATATGTCACCCAAAAAACAGGGGTCAATATCGAATTTGAAGTAGCAACTGATGAACCAAGCGAGATGTTATCACGGATGTTGACGACCGGTAGTCTGCCGGATTTGATAACCATCGGCTCCTGGGAGAGTGCGGTTAACAAACTTCGGGAGAGTAATCTCATCTATGCCCTGGATGAGCTAGCCAACCAGTATGATCCTTACTTTTACAAGGTAGCAGGCGATGGTGCTCTACAATGGTATCGGCAGGAAGACGGCCATACCTATGTCATCCCCAATGATGCGTACAGTCCCGAACAGATGCGTTCAACCGGCTTGACGGGAGCGAACCAAACCTTTCTCGTACGTAAAGATCTGTATGAGTCGATGGGCAAACCGGACCTTACCACACCGAAGGGTTTTCTAAATGCATTGCAATTGCTGAAGAATCAATATTCTGTTTATAAAGGCCAGCTGATCAGCCCGTTTTGGGCACAGGGGGATGCATCCTATGGGATGACCGAATATTTGCAAAATCTGCTTGCGATCCCCCATGAACAGAACGGTAAAGTATACGACCGAATGACAGATCCCGATTATATGGAGTGGCTGAAAACATTTCGTACCGCTTACGAGCAGGGCTTGATTAATGTTGATTTTCTGGTCGACTCCAGTGCACAGGTGCAGGAAAAAACCAACCATGCCCAATATTTTATGATGATTCGGGAATGGACAGACATATCGGACCTCAATTCGAAATTGGAAGTCCTTACGAATCAGAGTTCATACTATATTGCTGTAGATGGACCCCGGAGCAGCAGGGGAGAATCCGCCAAACTGTTCCCCGGCAGCATGGATGGCTGGATGGTTACGATGATTAGCAGATCCACGAAAAACCCTGAAAGAGCCATCCGATTTTTGACCTATCTGGCCAGCGAAGAAGGCCAACGGGATTTATTTTTGGGCAAAGAAGGGGAAACCTGGGCGATGGAGAACGGCAAACCGCAGTTAACGGCGGCAATGCTCCAGTTGCATGACACGGATAGGGAGCGGCTGGAAAAGGAATATGGCGTTGTGGATACCTACTGGATGCTGCGAAACCCTGTTTTCGTTAACCAGTGGAGACCAGAGCATACCCCATCCATTAAGCAAATGGAGGAGTTCGCCAACCAACAGGCCGATCTGGACAGCGACATCTATAAGGGACTGGATCCTGTAGGTGATTCCGATATAGCGTTAGCCTGGTCACGTATTTCTCAGAATTGGGAAGAGGTGCTGCCAGAACTGATTACAGCGAAGGATGAAGCTGCCTTTGACAAAATTTTTGAAAATTTTCTGATACGTCGTGTGAACTACGGCTTTAACCAGGTGATGGAATATCGCCAGGCTGAACTGGAACTGCGGAAAGCCAAGATAGCCAGATAACCATTCCCTAATACATTGTTACCTATCTGCTAACTAGTAATATATGGTATAACAAAGGTGGTGAATACATCAGAATGAAATACCTACTGACGAGATTGAGGAAGCTTTATCGCAATGCCCGTATATCCCAAAAGCTGTTTCTGGCATTTAGCCTGATGATTGCCATACCTGTTATTTTGATATCCTTTGTGTATATCCGCATGCAAGAAACGCAGCTATATAAGGACGCTATGGCAACGGGCAACAGCCACGTTTCATGGCTGAATGAACAATTGCGCAGAAGAATGGACATGATTGAGAACGCTTCCAATACGACCCTCACTCAAAAGTCATTTGTGGATTTTATTCATTCCAATATGCTTGTGGATGGACTGCGCCTGGTAAAGTTTAAGCAGAACCAGTTTGAGCAAATGCTCAATATTATTCAAAGCAATGCGATGATCAGTGAGCTTAGCTTTTACGTCGATAACCCAAACTTGTATGAAATCTGGCCTGAAATCTATCATTATAAGAAATTTTACCCGCAGGATTATTGGGTAAAGCTTCGGGATGAAGGTGGTGCGGCTTACCGTTTATTTTCTTTTAGGGATGGTGAACACACATTATCCTACTATCGTCTGGTTCGCCTTCAAGGGCAGGAACAAAAACGCCCTAGTATTATGGAAGTGCGAGTCCCGCACAGCATGTTTTTCAGCGACCTGCTCCAGGAGAGCAAGGGGGACTTCTTTTCGGTATTGATGAACGGAAGCGATCCTCCCCAGTATGTTTACAATCCCCAGCATGAGTTTTCTGAGAAGTACGGGCAGGGGCTGGAGGAGATCCTTGGCAGTATTCATCACCAGCTGGATATATTGCCGCAGGAAAGCCCGCTTCATGTTAAGGTGGGAGATCAGAGCTTCTATGCATTGTATCGATACATCGCTCCGTTGAACACTTATGTGGTCGATATTGCTTCCCATCAGGCATTGATGAAGGGGCCGCGCAGTTGGTATGCAGTTGTGGTAACGATTACATTATGTGTATTGCTGCTGATTATGCTACTCGTATCCCAAACGACGCGGCGTATTTTCCGGCGGTTGGACAGCGTACTGGGTTCAATGCGGCAAGTACGAAAAGGCGAGCTGGATGCAATGATTGATACAGGCCTTGATGAGAACGAAAGAGGGGATGAAATCGATGAGGTGGCGGTGAATTACAATAAAATGTTACATGAGGTCAAACGTCTAATGACACAGGTCGTGGATAAGCAGTTAATTGCCAAAAACGCACAGTTGCACTCCCTTCATTCGCAGATTAATTCTCATTTTTTATATAACGCCCTGGAATCGATCCGTATGGTGGCAGAGGTACAGAGACAGCCTGCTATAGCCAATTCATTGGTATCGTTGGGCTCCCAGCTACGTTACAGCATGCAGTGGCGTAGCGATACCGTTGCTTTTCGTGAGGAGCTTGCCAATATCCAAAATTATATTGAATTTATCAACTTTATGGAAGGCGGCAGTATCGTTATGACGGCGGATCTTCCTCAGGAGATACTTCGCTACGCCATTCCCAAGATGTGTATGCAGCCCATCGTTGAAAATGCAGTTCATCACGGAGCACCTTCAGGCGGCAGGGTAACTATAGAGATTACCTTTTCTGTGGAGAATGACAGTCTGCTTTTCATTAACATACGAGATGACGGAGAGGGGTTAGAGCCTGAGACGTTACACCGTCTTCAGGCAGTACTGCGGAGCGAATCGGATACGCCGATGGTTACTAGCAGGAGTGGACTTGGTTTGGAAAACGTGAATAAGCGGTTGCAGCTTCATTATGGCAAGAATTGCGGTCTTTGGATTGATAGTGTTCAAGGTGCATATACCTGCGTAACGATACGTTTTCCTTGGGAAAATGTAAATCTTGGAGGGTGGTAGAGCATGATTAATATCCTGATTGTGGACGATCAAAAACACATTCGTGACGGCCTGCAGGCCATGCTGCATCAATTTCCTCTGGAGCTGAACAACATATACTGTGCCGCGAGCGGGATTGAGGCGCTGTGCCTATTGCGGCAGCATTGCATTCACATCGTTATTACCGATATTATGATGCCGGATATGGATGGATTGGCTCTCATGGCTCAAACCAAAGAGGAATACAGGGATGTGGAATACCTCATTATCAGCGGTTATAGTGATTTTACATATGCCCAAAAAGCTATCGGGCTTGGGGCAAAGGGCTACTTGCTAAAACCTTTGAAGCGAGAGGATCTGCAAAATTCCCTGGAGCATCTATGGCAAGAGATCCAGACACGGCAGGCACTTACGCATAATATACAGCGTGTATCCCGTCTCGCCCAAGAGACCGATCGTAAAGAATTAAGAATGTTTATGCAAGGAGCGTTAAGTGATGACGCATGGATTCTTCAGATTGAGGAACAAAATGTTGCGTTATGGCGTAATTATCGCCTAGCCCTGCTGCGGGAAGAAGTTTGCATGAACCAGCCCGGAGCCAGTAGCGCCCATAGCATGGAAGCCATTGCTTATCGTGTGTTTGGCAGACAAGGTTGTATCTGCCTGCAACATCGCCCATACCTGATCCTTGCGGTAGATGCTTCCATAGATCCAAGTGTTTTGCCTGCAGCGCTCAAGGAAGGAAAGATCGATGCTATAACGGCCATGACTAACCCGATTCAGGGGTTAAAAGAACTACCAGACAGCTATACCCAAGTGCTTGAGCTCTATCGCCACAGTTACCTGTTTCCTGATCAGTACAGTATCTTCCCAGTACATATTGAGCATATGGAACAGCAGTGGCAACTTCCCTATGAAGACTTATATGAACTGTTCCAGTCGATTGGAACAGATAACAGTGGGACGATTACTCAGGGTATTTCTGCAATATTTCACAAAAAGGTGCTGCAACGCTATCCTATTCGCTATACCCAACAGCTCTGCGCAGCCACCGTTCAGATAATGGAGGAATACGAACGAGTTATCCGCCCTTATATGGGGGAAGAAGTGCTGGACCTTGAATCATTGCGTAATCTCTTTGATTATCAAGGGATGCGTGATTATATACAAGCACTGCAACAGCAGCTGCTTCGGCTGAATCAGTTATATTATGACTATAAGTGCAGCTATCGCAATTCGCAGGATCTAAATGAAGCCATTCGTTTTATACACGAGAGTTACCACAAACCGCTGGACCTCGCGATGGTATCCAATCATGTATCGCTTAATTATGCTTATTTTTCAAATCTGTTTAAGAAGAATATTGGTAAAGGTTTTGCTGAATACCTACGAGATGTGCGTTTGGATAAAGCGCGCAAGCTTCTCGCCGAAACCGATCATAAAATTGTTGAGGTGGCTGCTATGGTTGGCTATGAAAGCTACAAAAGCTTCACACGCGCGTTCCGACTTGTGATGCAGATCCAACCCACAGAGTACCGACAGATGATGCGGCAGAAGGCAGAGCACGAGGCTCATTACTATAACGCTATACCATGAAACAGCATAATCAAACGGACAATCTCCCTTGTTAAATATGCCAATTGAATCAAAAGCCAAAAAAATGGGATACCACAAAAACAATTGTACCTTTTCAGCAAATTAACCTATTCGATAGAATAAAGATATTCCCAATTGTAAGCGTTTCCTTAATGCGCATGGATTGGGAGAAGCTATTATTCTATTAAAGGAGGGCAATTATGAAACCATCTCACTTTACGGCGAAACGGTTTATGAAAAAGGTACTCGGTATGTTCCTTGTGGTTGTGATGCTGGCTAGTATTGGCATACTGCCAGCTTCAAAGGTTCAGGCAGCGGGAACTACTGTAAGCTCAATGGAGTACTTCTCACCAGCAGATGGGCCTGTTATTTCAAAATCTGGGGTTGGCAAGGCCAGCTACGGATTTGTTATGCCTAAGTTCAATGGAGGCTCCGCGACATGGAATGATGTTTACAGTGATGTAGGCGTTAATGTAAAAGTGGGCAACAACTGGGTTGATATCGACCAGGCAGGCGGTTATATCTATAACCAAAACTGGGGGCACTGGAGCGATGGAGGCTTCAATGGCTATTGGTTCACCCTCTCCGCAACAACCGAGATTCAACTGTACTCCAAAGCGAATGGTGTTAAGCTGGAGTATCAACTTGTATTCCAAAACATCAACAAAACAACCATCACAGCGATGAATGCGACACAAGGTCCACAAATCACAGCAAGTTTCACAGGCGGTGCAGGCTTTACATATCCAACGTTCAACAATAATCCTGCGGTCACTTATGAAGCTGTTGCGGATGATTTGAAGGTGTATGTCAAACCTATTAACAGCAGCACCTGGATTGATATTGATAATAACGCAGCCAGCGGCTGGATCTACGATCACAATTTTGGCCAATTCACTGATGGCGGCGGTGGGTACTGGTTTAACGTAACGGAGTCGATCAATGTCAAATTGGAATCAAAGACTTCTTCGGCTAATCTTGTTTATACCATTACGTTTAATGAACCTACAAGAAATTCATATGTGATTACGCCATATGAAGGGACAACCTTCACAGCAGATGCAAATGGTTCCATTGGGGTTCCGCTTCCGAAAATTGATGGGGGGGCGCCAATCGCCAAGGAACTGGGCAATTTTGTATACCAGATTAACATCAATGGGCAATGGGTTGATTTGAGTAACTCCAGCCAGAGCAAATTTGCATACTCCAGTAATGGGTATAACAATATGTCCGATGCCAACCAGTGGGGTTACTGGGCCGATTATATCTATGGTCTTTGGTTCCAGCCAATCCAAGAAAATATGCAGATCCGTATTGGATATCCACTGAACGGACAGGCGGGCGGAAATATTGGCAACAACTTCGTCAACTATACCTTTATCGGCAATCCAAATGCTCCGCGTCCGGATGTATCCGATCAAGAGGATATCTCAATCGGAACGCCAACCGACCCGGCAATCGCGGGCATGAACCTCATCTGGCAGGATGAGTTTAACGGAACTACGCTGGATACAAGCAAATGGAACTATGAAACAGGCTATTATCTCAATAACGATCCCGCTACATGGGGATGGGGTAACGCAGAGCTGCAGCACTACACGAACAGCACCCAAAATGTATATGTACAGGACGGAAAGCTGAATATCAAAGCCATGAACGATAGCAAATCTTTCCCGCAGGATCCGAATCGGTATGCACAGTATTCTTCTGGCAAGATTAACACCAAGGATAAACTGTCCTTGAAGTACGGCAGAGTAGATTTTCGTGCCAAGCTTCCTACAGGTGATGGTGTATGGCCAGCACTGTGGATGCTTCCAAAAGATTCGGTATACGGCACTTGGGCTGCATCAGGTGAAATTGATGTTATGGAAGCGAGAGGCCGTCTGCCTGGATCAGTAAGCGGTACCATACACTTTGGTGGACAATGGCCCGGGAACCAGTCTTCGGGCGGCGATTATCACTTCCCGGAGGGGCAAACTTTTGCCAATGATTATCATGTATACTCGGTAGTCTGGGAAGAGGACAACATTAAATGGTATGTCGATGGCAATTTTTTCTATAAAGTGACCAACCAACAGTGGTATTCCGCAGCTGCACCGAATAATCCGAGTGCACCTTTCGATGAGCCGTTTTACCTCATTATGAACTTGGCAATCGGCGGAAACTTTGACGGTGGCCGTACTCCGAACGCCTCCGATATCCCGGCGACTATGCAAGTGGATTATGTACGCGTGTATAAAGAACAGTAATAAAACAGCTGTTTCCGCAATGAACAAGCCGTTGATCTGAATAATGATGATCAACGGCTTTTTTTGTTGTTAATTTGAATTGATGTTATTTAGGCAGGTAGGATCTCTGTTTACTCAAGCTTCATCTGGTATTGTTAATTGCTAAGCGTCAAAATTCCGGCTTGTTTAAAGATTTCATTCAGTTTCATAGGCGAGTAGATGAAACGACATGTTTCATTGCAACTTATGATCGATTCCTCACTTCTCGACTTTTTTCTCCGGTGCAGACGGTTGCTCTTTTTTAGACGTTTCCTGGCTCGTCTCAAAGTTAATCGGCGGTATGCCGTTTGCTTGCCACACCGTTCCTCTACGCTCGTACTCGAATAACTTCTCTATGGCATTCGCAATCTGTGGTCCGACTTCACGCTCAACCAAATACAAGGCCACATCAAGTCCAGAAGTAACACCTCCGCCAGTTACCAAACGAGGGCCATCTTCCACGATTCTTGCATCGACCGGAATTGCACCGAGAGCCCCTAACGCACCCATGCCTATCTGATTGGTGACAGCATATCTGTCTTTCAACAATCCATCCATAGCCAGCAGCAATGAACCTCCACACACGGTAGCCACCGTAACGTCCTTATTATTCATAGCTTGTTTCATCATCGTTGTTAATCCCGAATCCTTAGCCTGCCTTAATATGTTGGGAATAGCATCTGCGGTATTCCCCGATGGCTTCCCCGAAGCGCCAGGAACAACAATAATCCCGGAACGATCAGAGTCTAACACATCTTGCGAATCGAGGGCAGGTCCATTCAGCCCGCTCGGCACCGAACGCTTACCTTCTGCAGATACTAATTCTACAGTAACTTTTCCACCAGTGTACATTCCGGCAGCAGCAAATACTTCATATGGCGCTAATGCGTCCAGCAGATCAAACCCATCGAATAATACGATTTGTACATGCACGCTTTTACCCTTGGATGGATCTGGATTCTTGTTTGTTTCTGCGCTTGCTGCGGGGGCTAATAGACATAGAACGAGCGTTAACGACGTGAGTAAGCCAAGTATTTTTTTCATCCTGATACCCATTCCTTTCGATTTGTTCTGATGATGATTTCAGGAATAACTAGCAGCAGCGTAATCGAGCCGTAAACGCCGATGGTGTAGCTAGTAGGGTAAACGTACCCGAATCCCTGATGAAAAAGGGAAGTAATGAGATGGATCAACATGTTTGTGAAGCAAAAGGCGTAACTACGAATCATCCAGTTACGATGACGAATGATCCGTTTCCTCTTGATTTGGACGAGCGCAATAATGGTGATAACCAGCCAGATCATATTCAACAGATTGAATCCCATACTGCTTATTTTTCCGCCTGTGGCGTAAGGGGCCATATATCCGGAAGTCAGCACAACCAGCAGTACGGATACGATATATACATAGCCGTTTATGCGATGGAGCCTGCGGCTTCTTTCCAATATTCGATTCGAAAAGTTAACCAGTCCCGATGCCATGGCTACACATGCGAATGCAACATGAACGTACATGACATTAAGCCAAACCGGGAGATTGAGCTCGCGCTTCAACCCGGTCTTATGGCTTAAAAATCCCGAAGCACCTGGATCGATCCAATAGTTTTTCACCAAGGCGTGTAGTATAAATAGAATGCTGACACAGGCCAACAATAAGTATAACGATTTCCGTTTCTTCATCCGTTCGCAACTCCCGAAGCTAGGAAATTCGATTTCCTGTTAATTTGGATGCAGGCAGTAGGCCGGCTTTAGCGATACCAACCATGTGATTTCCATCGACGACAACTTCGAATTTGAGATTCAAGCGCATGGGTTTTGTGATTCGAAGTGACCAGCCCAGCTTGTTATCTTGAAGCACGGGGTTCATAAACCCGATGGTTTCATCTCCTTGCGTCGCCGTGCCATGGATCATATCGTGTCTTGTTGATATGGAGAGCTTGACCTCCAGCTTCCCGACGGGCGTAGCGAGGGTGGTATCCCAATCTCCGTCGAAGACCGATGCCTGTGCGCTATTGCTATGCAGCGTGCTGGGCGTGGGTGTCATCGCTGTTTTGTTCACCGCGGTGTTTGGTTCGTCGCTTGTCAATGGTTTATTAACGCTTGGCGTTATCCCGGTATCCTTCCAAACCGTGCCTCTTCGTTCATATTCGAATAACTGCTCTACCGCGTGGGCGATACGAGGTCCAAGTTCACGTTCCACCAGATACAGCGCTACATCGAGTCCGGAAGTTACGCCTCCGCCGGTAACCAGATTGCCGTCGTCCACGACGCGAGCCGAGATGGGAACAGCTCCGGTTGCACCAAGTAAGTCCATGCCCAGATGGTTCGTTACCGCCGGTCTGCCTTCCAAGAGGCCTCCCATGGCAAGCACCAGTGAACCGCCGCAGACTGTTGCGACTATGCTGTCTTCGTGCTGGAGAGCCTGCTCGATCATGCCGGTCAATTCGGTATCCATGGCCCGGCCCAGAATAGCCGGAACCGAATCGGGCCCATCTCCTTCGACGTCGCCGGAAGCGCCAGGGACGAGAATAATGCCCGCACGTTCCGGGTCCAGTATGCCACTCGCTTCAATCCTCAACCCATTGATGCCACTTGGCACGGATCTTGGTCCTTCGGCGGTGACCAATTCTACGTTCAGCGCATTTTCAGCATTCATGGCTGCAGCGCAGAAGACCTCGTAAGGTGCTAGCGCATCCAGAAGGTCGAAGCCGTCAAACAATACAATTTGAACGTTAAGCATCCATAAATCCTCCCAGTCTTTATTTAGTCAAAAGATCTTTCAGCTTACGATATTCCTTCTCATCAATTTCACCATTGGCCATTCGGTTCTTCAGAATCATAGCGATGTCATTCTTTTTAAAATCGTTCTTGTAACGATGACGAATTGCGTATACTCGAACCGCCAGGAAAGAAAACAGCGTGAGCAAAAACAAAGCGCCGAAAGGAAAGAACGAGAAAGCATTATTTTCCAAACCCATATGTAAACCTCCTTTATCAATGACTGCGCGACATGATCACCCGAAGTATGGGCCGTTCGTATGCGCAAGAGAAGCATACCAAACGAATATCTCAAACGAAGATGCAGAAAGATCACAAAAGTATAAACAAATCATCACAATACATAAGCTCGCATTAGTTCTTGTTAAAAAAATGATAAACTAGGAAAGCAAAGGTGGGATAAACATGAGCGTATCAAAGACGATTCTGGTTGTAGACGATGACCAAGATATTGTTGAGCTATTAAGGGATTTTCTAGAGAATGACCACTTTCAAGTGAAAACCGCTTGTGACACCGCTCAAGCGTGGGACATATTTAAAGAAAGCTCTGTTGATTGCATTGTTCTTGACATTATGATGCCGGGACAAAATGGATTTGAGTTTTGCCGCCGGATTCGCGGGGAGAGCAATGTACCAATCCTGTTCTTGAGTGCTCGCAGCGATGATGTGGATAAGATTCGAGGCCTTACTCTCGGAGGCGATGATTACATCGTCAAAACCGCTTCGCCGGGTGAGATCGTTGCCAGAGTAAAAGCCGTATTGCGGCGTTCCGCTTCCCCACAACAATTGGATAACAGGGTCTTGGATTACGGCCGCATTAAATTAAACCTGACCACAAGAGAAGTACTAGTGGATGGAAAGAACATCGTGCTCACACCCAGGGAATATGAGCTGTTGCGATTATTTGCCGAACATCCGAGACATGTTTTCTCCTATGAACAATTACTTTCGAAGTTTTGGGATGGGGTGGGCGACAGGCATACAATTCGGGTTCATCTTAGTCGGCTACGTGAGAAAATCGAAGCTGATCCGAACCAGCCGATATTTCTGGTTAACGTATGGGGAGTAGGGTATCGCTTTGAGGGAGGGTAATATGAGGTCGCTCCGCATTCGTACGTTTACCATGCTTTGCTTCTTCTTTATCCTCTTATTGCCGTGGATCTTCTTTGTTACTGCGCACTTTATGGAAACCAAGACACTCAGCTTCGAACAAGGTCGGCTGCAAAACGAGACCCTGCAACGAAATATATCGGAAATGACGCAGAGAATTGAATCGGACACAGACCAATGGACAGATCCAGTCTGGCAAAACCAATTGTATTCCGCGCTGCGTGAAGCGAAGATGGATGTTCTCATTGAATCCGCAGAAGATCAGGAAATTTATCGTTCCAATCCTGACCGACGCGGCACTAATTTATCAACCGAGCGGTTCTCCGTAATCGAGGACGGCCAGTTGCTGGGAAGGGTTATTCTGTACTTACCTCAATCCAACCAATTTCAAGTGATGTCAGCTTTTGTCGGGCTGCTGCTTGCGATTTTTGTTGTCGGAATGGAAATGAGACGATTCGTTCTAAAACCACTCGAGAAGATGGGGATCGCAGCAAGACAAATTGCAACAGGGGATTGGGATGTTCGCTTACCCATGTCGAGGGTCACTGAAATCGCTGAAGTCCGCGACGGATTCGATGTTATGGTCAAGGGAATTGAGCAGTCCTATCGAAAACAGGCTGAACTGGAAGAGGAACGCCGATTCGTCATTGCGGCTGTTGCGCATGATTTACGGACACCGTTGTTCGCTTTGCGAGGCTACTTGGATGGTCTGGAGCAAGGGATCGCTCAATCTCCGGAGAAAATGGGCCAATATGTTGCGGTCTGCAAGGACAAATCGGCCCAATTGGATCGTTTGGTAGAGGATCTTTTCACTTTTACAAAAATGGAGTATGTGGAGTCGCAACTGCATAATAAAACGGTGGATTTTAACCAGGTCGTCCGGAATTCGATGGATAGTCTGAGTCCACTGGCTCGGCAAAAAGGAGTTTCCATCTCGTTTCATGTAACGGATCGGTGCATCATCCATGGAGATATGCATTTATTAGAACGAGCCATGAACAATCTGCTGGATAATGCCGTAAGACACACATCTGCGGGTGGTGAAATCGAAGTCCAGTGTAACAAAGTTGGTGATAAGGTTAAGTTTACGATACGCGATACCGGGCCGGGCTTCACTGCGGAAGAACTTGAGCGTGTATTTGAACCCCTATATCGCGGGGAAACATCCAGAAGTCGTTCAACCGGTGGCAGCGGATTAGGCTTAACCATTTCACAAAGAATTGTTAGGCAGCACGGAGGCGAACTTGCCGCAAGCAATCATCCGGAAGGAGGAGCACTGCTTGAAGGATGGTTACCTGCAGCAACCTTAGAGCAGATAGATTCGGATGATCTATAGTCGTTTTTATTTCACGTTAAAAGCTGGGTCTTCAAGCCAGTCGAGCGTATCGCCGATAATCTACTTAAGCGTAATTTCACGGCTGAGAAACCAAACCAGAAATGGGTGACAGATGTGACTCAATACAGGGTAGGCGAGCGCTGGCTGTATCTTTCGGCAGTGAAAGACTTATTCAATAACGAGATTGTAGCCTACAAACTGAGCGAACCTAAAGACAATGAGCTGCTACTTCAGACCTTCGCGAAGGCTTTCCCCAAGCAAAAAGACGTGACTGGACTAGTCGTTCACAGCGACCAAGGCTTCCAGTACACGTCTCATGCTTACCACGACATGTTGCCTAAGGTTGGCGCCCAAATTATCATGTAAGTTATGCAAAACCATCCAAATGCATCCCAGAAGAAATGGCGGAGCTGATTGGTGTATCCCAGGGCCGTGTCAGTCAGTTGGTCAAAATATTGAATGAATCTAACCCGGGATCGACTCTCGATAATCCATAAGTGGTGCTGATGGGTTTTAATTCTTTAAGAACAAGTTTGATTTCTGATGTAGAGTTTTTCTCGTACACGATCAGCAGCTTCATTTCCTTAAAGGGTAGAAGAATTCAATTTGGAATAGACAAATATATACTTCGAGATTAGTCACATCTGAAGTTCAAATCATTCTCATTTTCAAACTGTATAGCTTAGACCTGTGCTGTCGGGCGGATTACAATCTCATTCACATCAATATCATTTGGTTGCTCTATTGCGAACGCTATAGCGCGGGCAACCGCATCCGGCGGCATCGCCAACTCGTCCCGAATAGCCGTTAGACGGTCCTTTACCTCTTTATTTGTCAAACCCTCCGTGAAATTTGTATGCACTATTCCAGGCGATATAATTGTTACACGTAATTGTTTGCCAGCCTCCTGGCGAAGCCCCTCTGAAATTGCACGAACAGCGAACTTCGTGCCAGAATAGACAGATTGATTCGGTACTGTTTTATGTCCAGCGGTAGAAGCAGTGTTGACAAAATGACCAAAACCCTGATTGCGAAAAATAGGCAGCGCAGCTGCGATACCGTAAAGCACGCCCTTCATGTTGATATCGATCATTGACTCCCAGTCCTCAACACGCAATTCATCAAGGGGTGAAATCGGCATAACGCCGGCATTGTTAATGAATACATCAAGCTTGCCGTACTGTTCGCAGGCTAGCGTGACAAGCCTGGACAAGTCTTCTCGCCGTCTTACATCTGTGCTTACATAAACGGCCTCACCGCCCCGTTTTATAATGCGCCTCGCAAGTGCTTCTAGTCGTTCCGTACCTCTCGCTCCAAGCACAATCTTAGCACCGCGTTCGGCAAGCAGGAGTGCCGCTGTTTCGCCAATTCCACTGCTTGCGCCTGTAATAACGATGACTTTGTTTTTGATTCCTGACATAATTATGTTCTCTTTTACGCTCATGGTTAAATCCTTCTTTCTACTGATTATGTTTGCAAGTGTCGTTGACGTCACTAGTAGAAGTATATAAAAGAGTGATTAATATCAGGTAGACGATTACTGCACTTTTTTTGCCTAATCCTGTCTGTCTGGCTACAATAAACTTAAAAAATCTACAGAATAAGGAGGGGGAATTATGGAACAACTCTTCCCGAGGCTTACCATTTCAACCTATCAGCAAGAGTTGGCTCGACTAATTCAACTGCATGCACCGATAGATGGTACACACAATACAGCCATTGCTGAGCTCTATTTCAGAAGGGCATCGAACGAAATGGAGCCGACGCATACTGTCAATATGCCCTCTCTTTACGTGATCGTCCAAGGCTCTAAAATCGCCACTTTGGCTGGTGAAAATATCCGATACGATTCAGCTACTTATATGGTAACCTCCGTCCATTTGCCCGTTATCGGTAGAATTACTGATGCATCACCGCAGCTGCCCTATTTAAGTTTGCAATTAACGCTTAATCCAGATGTTCTTCTGGAAATCGCCAATAAGATCAGTCCCCAGAGAAGCAGGGAGACTGGACGAGGAATAGTGGTGAATACATCTACGCCTTCTTTATTAGATGCAGTACTTCGACTTGTCCAACTTTTGAATACACCTATGGATATTCCAATGCTTGCTCCACTGACCATACGTGAAATATTTTATCGGGTGCTACAGGGCGAGCAGGGAGCATTGCTCCGTCAGTTTGCGCTGGCCGGAAGCTATGCACATGGTATATCTGAAGCGATCCACCTCATTAAACGAGATTATTCTGAGCCTCTTGTCATTAGTGAGTTAGCAAAAAATGTTAGTATGAGTCCTACATCATTGCACAAGCATTTCAAAAGAGTAACAGCAATGAGTCCGTTGCAGTATCAAAAAATAATTAGGTTGCAAACGGCACGCCGACTTCTAATCATGGAAAAATTGGATGCGGCTACGGTGAGTTTTCGAGTTGGTTACGAAAGCCCTTCTCAGTTCAGTCGGGAATACGCCCGCTTATTCGGACGTCCGCCGATAAGTGATGTTAAGCACCTCCGCGATTCGTTATATGATCATCGATGATTTCCATAATCTCTTGGATTGCTTATTCTTCAGCAACGGCAAGATAGCATAATAAATTATCTTCATTTAGTGAAAAATACCTTTAAAAAAATCCTGGGGATGAGGGTTTCAGAAATGAAAAGATTTATCGGATCATTGCTAACGGTCATCATTTTCTTGATGACAATTCAGCCCGTTTTTGCAAAGCTAGACGATGAACCATTGAAACGGCTTGTACTTACTTTGTTAACTCCAAAAATACAGGAACAGATTAACCGATACTATAAAAATAAATTAACCGTATCACCTATGTTTATGCCTTTTTTAGATGGAACCGATATAGACGTTAAATATTATTCTTCACATATTGATGTACGGGTTAAAACAATCCCGTACGTAGGACCTCATTTGGATGTTGGGATCGACTCGATGAGATTTAGTATAGATAACTCCGGATCAATAGTGGTTCAAGAGTATAAGCACATTAAGGATTACGACTTGCCTCCAAACTGGCAAGAAATTATTAAAACCGATTGAACTAACGGGAAACGATAACTCAATAATAGTAAGACAGCAGCTGACCATCGTGATCGGCTGTTTTGTTCAAGTAAATTTCTTATATTCAAAATAAATCGAAGCAAGGGGAATTCAATGAGTATGAGTAAATATCAAAGGCCACGCCCATTGGAATAATCTAAGGAGAGGATCAGATGTATCTAAAAGAATTTGATTTAGATTTACCGTATATTCTGAATGATGAAAGCATTGAATCTATAATGAAAATACAAAAATGTGAGTACAACGAAGCAACAAAATTAGATTATGAATTGAATTGGAAATGGAAAAGACGTTCATTTAGGTTGGAAACTCGCTGTATTACAGCGATGTTTGAACGTTTATTTTGGAAATACAAAACAAAAGATTGTTGGAAAGTCCTAATAGAATGTGTAGAAAACATTTCGGACGAAAGGATTGTTAACGATTCAGGTGTGTGTTCGGCGCCAGTCCAATTCAGTTTGAATGACTTTCGTGCAAAAAATGAGTTGGAGAAAAAAAAGGTTACGCTTCGACTACTCATGGACGGGATCGAGAAACTTGCTCTACGTAATAGTTGGCAGATTGATCCATTTACAGAAATAGCATTACAAATAGAAGAGTTAGGTTATGTAAATGAATGGACTTGGAAAAAAAACAGTAAAAAGTCCTAATAAGAAGTACAATGCAAAAGTCATATGCCATCATAATGTAGAAAGCATGGATATATTCATATCTATTCTACAACGAGATGGTACGCAAGCACTTTTAGAAAAGGTCATATCAGAACAACCAGATGAATTTGCCTGTGCTAAACATTTAGGCGAACTTAAATGGGAATCTGATTTTGGAGTTGCTTTGATAAATAAAAAAGGCAATGAAAAGTATTTGGTAGCCATAGAACACTGATAATACTGTCGTTAGAAAAATTGTATAAGGACAAGAACATTAGTTCAGTGAATGTTAAATCAATACCTGGGGAGTTAGATAAGAAGAGATTTCGAAGAAGAGGTAGAGATGATGAACACATTAAAATGGCTTCAAAACTGGTATCTTGAAAACTGTAATGGTGATTGGGAGCATTCATACGGTGTTAAAATTGATACTGTGGATAATCCCGGTTGGTCTGTCAAAATTGATTTGACAGATACTTTTCTAGAGGATGTTCCGTTTGATATGTTTGAAGAAGAGAGAAATGAAGAAGATTGGTTCTACTGTATTGTTAGGGATGGAGTGTTTCACGGTGCAGGGGGAGCAACAAATTTAGAAGAAGTACTAGACTGCTTTAAAAATTGGGTTTTGAGTTTAGAGAGAAGTTAATTATGTAGTACCTGAGGAAGAGACCTTGATTTGGTTAAATGCCTTTTAAGGACTTTTTATTCTTTATTGAGATATATATAGGACTAATCTTTCTAGGTGTTTTGGTATTCCACAATATTTGAAAGAGAGCACGGAGTAATTATAACACCATAAATAGATGAGCAGGTGTTGTAAAGGAAGCATATTCTAAAGCTACGACGATGGAGTTTGGAAGACTATGAGACATACAAAATCGTAAAAGCACTTTAGCAAAGAAGTGAAGAGGATGCTAGATGTGTCTTTTGGCTCGAGGAATGAAAACATATACCGATATCGTACTTAGTGCTGATCCTGTCCTCGTTGAGGGACAAGAACATGTTCCTATTAACGATTAGGTGTATATCTAATCGTTATTTTACCGTATTTCATTAAGCCAACGGGCAGGTTAATGTAAATAGAACTTCACTTCTTCGCTTGCAACCTTTCCCTGTAATAAACGTTTATTAAAAACTAGGGTGATTGGGAAGGAAGATGAAATATGATTTTTTTTATTTTTCTAGGGATCATTCTCATTTTTGTTTCTGGACTTTGCATTGGGGCATGGACGACTGGTTACCAACAAAGAGGTAATTTTTATTCAGAGTCTAAGGAAGACCGTGAAATAAAGAAGAAAGTTGCTACATGGTCTGCATTAGCAGGTGTTTGCTCGTTTGCAGTTGCTGGATTGATGTATTTATTAAACTAACGGGCAGTAGAGCTCAATGTAATTATACATCGGATTTGTTTGGTTCGGTCTTCATGGGATACAATCGTTAAGAAATGTTGATGATCCTTTTTTGTATATGTTTACGTATGAGTATTTAAATCACGAAAAGGGCCCCTCCGTAGACCAGAACGCCCCAAGTGCGGGTCAGCGATCACGTGCCTGGATATGAAGGGATACAGTGGGTGTTGCCCGGCAAGGTGACGTATTTCGCAGCCCGTCGGTAATTTAGGTGATGCTGAGTATCTTACATGCTATAAGCTTAGTAGAAGTGACTTTGTAGAACCATTCAAACGCTCTACGCAGCGACAATGGATCGAAACAGGAAGAACGGTATGATCAGATTTATGAGATGATCAAGGGCATTAGTAAAATATTTGAGGTTAGAGCCGGACACAGCTCAATAGAAACAAACTATATATATTTTAAAACAGAAGATTCTATTTTCTGGCATGGGTGCATGTTGGAGGAGATATATTTCATTATTTTTTGAAGATAAGCAGAAACATTATTAGGATTGCTACTGGGAATCATTCGTCCTAAATCGAGGAAGTATAAATATATTACTCCTTTTTTTCATCACTAATCGCCGACGAAATACCAAAGCCGAGACAGCAAATATAATAAAAGCAGCAGTAACCAGTGAATCCATTTCATTTTTCAGAGTAGATAATTCACAGGGTATCACAATAGCCACGTAACTTGAAACCTATAATGATGCCAAGAAAACTGCAATATATTCAATCAAATAGTTTTCATAAAATCTTGGCTTCAAATAACTTGATGGTTGGGCTCGATAATTATATATTGATCCTGCCACCTAAGAATAAAAGATAATTGTATAAACGAAGGGAACGAAAAGAAATTCAGTAATTCTAATTGCTGTTTATTTAGAATTACTCTATATAACTCGTTACTATCATAGAAATAAACAGAACGGATGGTTCAATTAAAGCTGAAGATCACTGATGATAAGGAGTCAAACATGAGGAGAAGCTGACCATAGAAGAACAGCAGCAATTTGAGCAGCTGGCCTCCAAGCTGGCCCCGTACTTCGAGAAGATTAACGGAACCGTCAACCCGTAAGAAAATGAGCAGGGACCCATCCGATGTGGATTGGGGCCCTTTTCTCACACATTATATGAGATCTAACATTCTACTAACTCTTTGGCTCCGTTCATCATTAAGGGCATAGCCTGTTTAACGAATGATTCCGCACTTATTGGACACCCCTCATTGTTCCAAACGTAAGCAGCCCCATACATCCCCCAACTTAACATGATAGCAGCTGTATTTATTAAGAAGTGCGCGTTTGGACTCGATAGCATCTTGTCTTGGTCTATAAAGGAAAGAAGTATCGTTTGAATTTTTTCCTTTATTTGAATTTCGAATACAGGTCCAAGCGATGTATACCTTCTTTTGCACATCGTGCTTAGACCCTTGTGAAAGTCGCACACACCCAGAAAAATACTCTGTATTGTTTCCTCATTTAATACTTCATGACCGTTTATTCTAAGATTCATGATTGTCATAAATGATTCCATTAATTTGGCCTCAAGAATTTCGAATTTATCTACAAAGTGCGCATAAAAAGTCGCTCTGTTAACAGTAGCCCGCTCTGCTATATCCCTAACGGTTATCGATTCAAAGTCTTTTTCTTGAATTAATGAAGCAAAAGCGTCTTGAAGGAGTCGCCGTGTACGTATCACACGAGGATCAGCTTCATTCTTTTTAATTGTCATCGTTAAGATCTCCCCTAATAAAACGACATTATAGAAATGGTGTTGTCTATACAACGGTTTATGGTTATTGATGATTGCGTACCATTCGGTTGGTATTATAACATATAAATACAACAAGTGTTGTTCAAACGACTCATGTTGTATTGGAACATATGCAGAATGCTGCTTTTCCAAAAGGGAGGAAAAAAACATGTCGGTTTCACAACCGTCTCTAACGATGGAGCACCAACTTTTTTTTGATGTTATTGGAGAACGCCGGTCGGTTCGTAGCTATGATCCCGAGATCAAAATTTCGCGGGAGGAATTGACCGAAATATTGCGGCAAGCTACGCTGGCTCCTTCAGCCGCTAACCTGCAGCCGTGGCGTTTTCTTGTTATCGACTCGCCGGAGCTGAAGCAGAAGCTGCTTCCGATCGCATTCAATCAACAGCAAGTGGTCGAGGCTTCGGCTGTCATTGCGGTACTCGGAGATTTGGAGTGTTATAAATCGGCCGAGAAAATCTACGGAATAGCGGTCGATGCGGGTTACATGCCTGCAGAAACGGCTAAATCGTTCGTGGAACGCTATACCGGGATGTATTCGAGCATGCCGCCCGAGGACATCCGCGAAAAAGTTTATACCGACGGCGGGCTAGTATCGATGCAACTCATGCTTGTCGCCCGCGCTAAAGGCTACGACACGGTACCGATGGGCGGCTACGACAAACAAAAGTTCATGGAAGCGTTCCTCATATCAAAACGCTACGTTCCGATTATGCTCATCGCCATCGGCAAGGCGGCGAAGTCAGGTCATCCGACGGTGAGGCTGGCAGTCGATGATGTAGCTTTCTTTAACGAAATGCCTAAAGAATAACAAAATGTAAAAGATGACGAATGTATATGGAGCGTCGATTTGGCCTCATCGAAGAAGAAGAGAAGATGTCGAGGATATCGAGGATGTCAAAGGACAAGAACATTGTCCCATTCAAATTCGCTTATTTAGCGGCTTTCGTATTATTAGGTCAGCCAGAAATATTCTGGTTGGCCTATTTTTATGGGTGTTTTACGATGGTCGTAGCCGGGAGAACGAGGGCAGGCTTAGGGAGTAGTTCCACTGTGGAATATACTTTAGATAAATAAGAAATCGAACTTAAATTTAAATTGTAGGTGTCGAGGGACAAGAACTTGTACCGATTGCCGGTTAGGCGTATATCTAATCGTCATCTTGCCCTTCAATTCACTAAACTAACGGGCAGTTTAGTTTAACAAGGAACTTAGATTGGTCGAACTGGGCGGTTTTGTACAGTGCGAAGAAGTGATCAGCTAGTGGAGTTGGCAATGAGCTCAAGCTCGGTTACAACTTCATCAAGCGGCTTCCTGGTGTCGATCTCAACAGTAGCTCCAGCACGTAAGAGAGGCTCAACACTAGCAACGTATTGTATAATTTCTTCACGTTGTTCGACAGTTTTTCCATAATCGTTCGTCTTACGGGAAGCCATACGTTCAAGGATTACTTCGAGGGGGGCACTTAACAACACTACTGCATCAAACATCGGGTAAAACTTTCCCTGATCTGATACACAACCCGAAATGAATAAAGTACCTTCGCTATGTTCAGTGAGCAGCTCATCGATTCGATTCTCGTGCCATAACCACCCAGAACCATCCACATTCTCACTCCAACCATCATAATCGGTGTCGATAATTCTATGCCCCCTATGAGCAAGTTCGCCCAGAACCGTTGATTTACCTGTACCCGACATCCCTGTAACCAGAATTATCGCCTTCTTTTTTGATATTGAGCCCGAAGTATTTGTCATATTTTCGCTCCCTTTTTAAGAAAGTCCCTTGGACTACATTAACACATAAAGGCGATAAAGGAAGTTAAGTTAATTAATTCACTCAAATTGGTCTCTCGGGTGACATCAAATGCCTAAACATAAGTCCCAGCTTTAAGTGAAGCAGATGATCTGTATTCTTCAAATCCAGATTCAGCAGCCCCGAAATTTTCTCCAGCCTGTACAGCACTGTGTTGCGATGGATATACAGCTCACGTGCAGTTTCATTCACTTGGCCGTTGTTGGCGAAATAGGCTTCAAGTGTGTGCATCATCTCGCTGGTGTAATCCTCTTCTTTGTCCAGCAGTGGACGGAATAAATAAGAGCAATACCTGACCATAACCTCCTGTGGAATATGCTTGAAGAGATAAATAAACTCCAGGTCAGCAAACATGACAACCGGTTCGCTTAAACCAAGCTCCGTACTGATTCTCTCAGCCTCTCCGCACTCCCGGAAGCCGTCGATGAACTCCTCCATGCCCGTTCTCACTTTACTGATAAAACATGTCCTTATTCCGTGGTCCCATGAATGCATCAAATCCGCATACAAACGTACCGAATTCTCATACTTACTTCGATCCTTGGCCTCTTCTTCTAGAAGGGGGAATAGTGAATATACGCGGTTCATCACATAAAAATGATGGGATTCCAAGGAGGTCGTTTTGGGATGATCCTGGAGTCTATTCTGAATCTCCCTCAGTTTGCGTCTCTGACTCTCATGGTCCCAAGCATCCGCTCTTGTGGAAGATACCATGCATACGTAAGAAGTGCTCCAAAATGTGCTTCCCAATGCTTCCGCGAATTCGAGCACCGTTTTCAGAGAGGCGTTCCCCTTTAAGTAACGTTCCATGGCCATGCCAAGACGACTGCCCGCCGCAGTAGCCTCCTGATTCTGGATGACCTCCAGATGATAGGAAAGAATAACGGCAGCTTGGTGAAAAATGCCCTCCATTTCATGTGCTTCCAGCAGATTTTCAGTTTGTATCAGCAAGTAACCGTATGACTTTCCGTTTTTCAGCAGGGGGACCCGATACAACAGATTGTTGGCCGACTTATAAAACCGATTGTCCAGATTCCAGGGCCAGTCGCTTAACAGCTCCATTTCGGAACAGCGTGTCATGTTATACAAGGTCTGTCCCTCAGAGGTAACGATGGCTAAAGGAACCCCTAAAATGCTTGTGATACTTTGAAAATAATTGGTGTACTCATCCGCCTGCATCGCAAAATCAACAAGCTTCTTCTGCGTTTCAAGCAATTCATTCAGCCGGCGGGTATCGCGTTGGAACTCGGATTGGTAGAGAGCGGTGATCTGCTCGGAGAAGGTGAATTCAAAAGGCAGCTCAATTAGGGGGAAGCCCAGCCGATCGGCTTCCAGCAGGGCTATCTCTGGTATTTCCGCCCAGTATCGACCAAGCTTGATGCCCAGCCCGGAGGCCCCACGTTCATTCAGATTTTGCAGCAAATTAACAAATTCCTCGGGTGAATCCCTAATCGCATAAGCTGTAGTCAACAATAGTTCCCCTTCTTTCATCCAGTTGATCACATCCGGCGCATCCATCAAGTTGATGGAGCTAATCGTTCGAGAAATTCCTTTTTTACCGGCTGCCAACTTCCCTTCCGATAACGGGTACACCGCCAACGCGTCTTCTATAGTTAAATGCATGTCAATCCATCCTCCTAAACGATACATATCTGAATCAGGTACCGGACACGACGTAACTTTTTAAACAATTATATAGGTTCTTGTCGAATTCCTGCAATCATTTTTGTAATGTATATGTCATATAAGTTGACTCGATATATGAGTTTCACTGTTTTCGAACCAATGTAAAGCGTATACCGTTAGATAAAAAACCAAAATTGTGTGAGGAATATTTACACACTTACTTTTTGGCTTTATGATAGGACCAACTTCAAAGAGAAGAGGGGATTCAGATGCAGCTCACCCAAAATCAACAGGCAGCGGCCCAAAAGGACAGCCGTTCCATGCTTGTAATCGATGATGTCGGCAAAATCTACCCCAATGGCACTGTAGCTGTGCAGCATGCGAATCTGCATGTGGGGGAAGGGGAATTTCTGTGTTTTGTCGGCCCTTCCGGTTGCGGGAAATCTACCATCTTTAATATGATTGCCGGTTTGACGGAACCGACCTCCGGTCACCTGACCGTGCTGGGTACCACGCCAAAGGAAGCACGTAAACAGAATGAGATTGCCTTTGTATTTCAGGAGCATACCCTGCTACCATGGGCCAAGCTAATTGATAATGTCACCATGCCTCTTACTTTGCGTGGCGTATCTAGGAAGGAGCGTGTTACCGAAGGGGAGCGGGTTCTTGAGCTGGTAGGCCTGAAGGATTATATGAAGGTGCTGCCCCGTGAGTTGTCAGGCGGAATGAAGATGAGGGTATCTATTGCACGAGCGTTGATATCCCGTCCCAAGCTGCTGTTAATGGACGAACCGTTTGGCGCCCTTGATGAAATTACCAGGCAGACGCTGCAGAATGAACTGCTAAATATTTGGGAACAGGACAAAAAGATGTCGGTTCTGTTCATTACGCATAACGTGTTTGAAAGTGTGTTCCTATCGACGAAAGTCGTGGTGATGACGCCTCGTCCCGGTAAAATTTCGGATTTCATTGATATTCCTTTTGCTTATCCGAGGGATGATGAATTCCGGACCCAGCCTGAATTCGGTGAATATGTACGCCGTGTGTCCAATGTACTGAAACATTGATAGCCAGAAATGAGAGGAGAGGGAAGCAACATGGAAGAGATGGTAGCTAATCCAGCCGTTGAAACGACACCAGGTATCCGAGCTTCTGGGAAGGACAATGCCCGCAGCCATCATCCGGCAGAAGAGAGCCCAGTTATTGGACTGCTGAAAAAAATTCTACCGCCAATAGTCGTGTTCGTCCTGTTTATCGGCGGATGGGAATTAATCGTGCGGCTACTGGGAATGCCCCCATATATCTTGCCCAAGCCATCCGATATTGCCGCAGCCGCTGCTGAGAACAGCGCGAATCTGATTACGTCGGTAAGCACAACCATTGTTGAGGCGTTGATCGGTTTTACAATCAGTGTAGTGCTTGGGATTTCATTGGCCATTCTGCTAGCTCTGTCCAAAACAGTGGAAAAGAGCGTATATCCGTACGCTATTATCTTGCAAACTATACCGGTCGTTGCGGTAGCGCCAATCATTGTGATCTGGTTCGGAGCGGGAATAAATGCCATTGTGATCATCTCATTCTTAATTAGCTTTTTCCCGATTTTATCGAATACGCTGATCGGATTGAACTCAACGGATCAGAACATGAAGAATTTATTCTATTTGTATAATGCAAGCAAGCTGCAAACCATTTGGAGGCTGAGATTTCCGGCGGCACTCCCGTACATTATGGCAGGGCTGAAAATTTCATGCTCCAGTTCGGTTGTCGGAGCGATCGTGGGTGAATACATTGCAGGCATTGGTGGCGGACAAGGCGGACTCGGTTACGGGATTACCGTTGCAGCAACCCGCCTGCAAACTCCTTATCTGTTCGCCTGCGGTTTAGCGGCATCCGCCCTAGGAATCGCATTTTTCCTGATCATCAACATGGTGTCGAACAAACTTTTGAAGTCCTGGCATGAATCAGCAATGAAATGATACTAGAACCGGGGGAGAGATCCAACATGTCCAAACATCATATGAACTTTCGTTACAAGAAATGGCTGCTGTCGGCTACTTCTTTGATCATACTGCTTCTGAGCGCATGTTCCAATTCTTCCGCTCTACAATCCGCCGCCCCGGCGAGAGGGGAAGCCGGAACAGATTTGAAGCAGGTGAAACTGATCGAGGGCTGGTACGCCAAAGGAGAAGATGGAGGCTATTTTGCGGCTTTGCAGCAGAACTTTTATAAGGACAAAGGGATCGACATGACGATTCAGCCCGGAGGCCCCGAGGTGTCAACCATGCAGCTTGTCGCTGCTGGCAAAGCTGAATTCGGCATCTCTTATGCAGATGAAATTTTGAAGGCGCGGGAACAGGGAATCCCTGTTGTCGGTATCCTTGCCGGTTTTCAAAGCACACCGCAGGTTCTGATGTACCACAAGGGGGAGAACATTCAGGATTTCACAGACCTGAACGGCAAAACCGTATACATCGGTACAGCGGTGCCTTACTGGGAATATATCAAGAGCCAATACAATCTGACAGATGTAAAAGAAATGAAGTATAACGGGCAGCTTGTCAATTTTATCAATGATCCCCGTTCGCTCAATCAGGGTTACATCACGAATGAGCCTTACGCACTTTCTCAGCAGGGGGTTGAGGTGGACTATCTGAAAATCGCCGATTCAGGTTATGCGAACTATGCAGACGTTCTTTTTACGACTGAAGATTACCTCAAAGAGCACCCTGATGTCGTTGAAGCTGTGGTGCAGGCAAGTCAGAAAGGTTGGAGCTATTATCTAGACAACTATGAAAAGGTAAACCCGTTTATTCAAACCTACAATCCCGATATGACGGTAGAAGCAATGAATTACGAGGCAGTGCAGGAAAAACCCTTTATTCTTAACAAGGATTCCGAGGCAAATGGTATTGGTTACATGACAAAGGAACGCTGGAGCACCCTGCAGGATCAGATGATCAAGGGCGGAGGATTAACGAAGGCACTAGATGTTACCCAGGCGTTTACAACCGAGTATCTGATGAAGCCATAAACCTGGACCAAAAGTATTTGATGCCTCAAATCAGAAATTTCAGAAAAATGAGGGGACTTTATATGTTCAAACTTGGAAATCGAAAGAGCTATTGGCAAGTGTCCGAAACGCTGGTGGATCTAAGGCGAACGCAAAAGTATGGCAAGTCAGTAACCCTCCCTGCACAGCCGCAGGAAGTCATATTTGATCTCGAGCATACGGCAGTTATTGTCATCGATATGCAGAATGATTTCTGTACACCGGGTGGATGGCTGGATTCCATTGGGGTCGATACCTCGCCGCTCCTTAACCCGGTCAGCCGGCTGAACCGACTGATGCCCGAGCTGCGCAAAGCGGGAGTGCCTGTAATATGGGTGAACTGGGGCAACCGGGAAGACCGAATGAACGTGCCGCCATCCGTACTCCATGTGTACAATTTGGATGGACGGGGCAACGGCATCGGGGACCCGCTGCCGGGGAACGGCTCCAAGGTGCTGGAGAAAGGCAGTTGGGGAACGGCCATTGTCGATGGCTTGGATTCATCCCCCGATGATATCTATGTGGATAAATACCGCATGAGTGGGTTTTGGGATACACCACTGGACAGTATTCTACGCAATCTCAATATTCAAACGGTGTTGTTTGCCGGGGTAAATCTCGATCAGTGTGTCATGCATACCCTGCAGGACGCAGCTTGTCTCGGATATGACGGCATACTTCTGGAGGATTGCTCGGCAACAAGCTCCCCAGATTTCTGCATAGAAGCGACATTGTACAATATCAAGCAATGTTATGGCTTCGTTACGGATTCCACCTGGTTGGTAAAAGAGCTGAGCGGGGCAGCGACCCCTATAGAGAGAAACACATCGGAAAAGCTGGCATCGCTAGAAGGCTGAGCGGAAGGATGGGATGACACAATGAAGGACCAATGGAACGCGATTGTCAACCAGATGGTAGTTGAACCGACAGGACAGGGTAGGCTGAACGGACTCAGCTTTATGGTCAAGGATGTGTTTGCCGTACGTGACATTACAAATGGCGCCGGTAATCCATGTTGGCTCCAGACGCATGAGCCGGCGACGGAACACGCGGAAACACTCAACCTGCTATTGCAGCAAGGAGCACGACTAACGGGGATGACGCATACGGATGAGCTGATGTTCAGCTTGAATGGTGAAAATGTCCATTATGGAACACCAGTGAATCCAAGGGCACCCGATCTTATCCCTGGCGGTTCATCTAGCGGATCGGCGGTTGCTGTCGCCGCTGGGCTTGCTGACTTTTCCCTTGGAACGGATACGGGAGGATCGGTACGTGTGCCATCTTCGTACTGTGGAATTTATGGAATGCGTCCATCGCATGGCATTGTCTCCGAGAAAGGCGTTATCCCACTCGCTCCCAGCTTCGACACCGTTGGCTGGATGGCACGCGATCTCGAGACGTTGTGCCGGGTAGGTGAAGTGCTTTTGCCGCATACAGACTCGGGTACAGGCTTTAGCCGGGTGCTCATCGGTGAGGATGCGTGGGAGCTGGCTGACACTGAGAGCAAAGAGGCGCTTATCCCTTACCTGAAGTTGCTGAGCGGCCTGGCTGCGAGCCATGAAACTATTCGCATCGCCCCGCAGGGTCTGCCTGAATGGATGACCATGTTCAGGACGATCCAGGGCTATGA
This sequence comes from Paenibacillus sp. Negev47, assembly GCF_058313655.1. Classification (NCBI taxonomy): domain Bacteria; kingdom Bacillati; phylum Bacillota; class Bacilli; order Caryophanales; family Paenibacillaceae; genus Paenibacillus; species Paenibacillus sp. Negev47. The sequence continues at coordinate 3,046,569 of NZ_CM177754.1, read as the reverse complement.
AATATGGCAGGAGCACAGGGCGTGGATTGAACGTGAGCAGCCGATCTTCGGACCAGATACAGCCGGGCGATTCTCCTGGGCAAGCACCGTTGAACGTGCCGATCAGGAGAAGGCAACCAAACGCCGAATTGAGGTATGCAAGCACATGGCTGACCTGCTCAGAACAGATACGGTGCTTGTGATTCCAACGACGACTGGAGCGGCCCCGAAGCTGGGAATGGGAGGACCTTTAATTGAAGAGCGAAGAGTGAAAACGATGCGGTTGACCTGCATTGCCGGCTTGTCGGGTCTGCCGCAGCTTACGATTCCCGCTGCGGAGGTACTGGGCCGCCCGGTCGGTATTTCGATCATCGCCGGTCCGGGACAGGATCAACGTCTGCTGGAATGGGCCACATCCCTTTTTCCAGCGGTAAATTCAGCAGTAAAAGGATAAGAGCATCATTCGATAAATAAGGACATTAAGCTACGCGGAAAGAACATCAAAGCCACAGGAGAAAGGGTGTCAGTTATGTTTCAGCGATATGAAGGAACAGCATGGGAGGAGCGCTTTTTGCCCCGTCTGACAAGCAAACAGGTCCAAGAACTGCCGAAGGATAAGGCGCTGGTTATTCTGCCGGTCGGAGCTGTGGAGCAGCATGGACCCCATCTGCCTGTATATACGGACACTCTGATTGGGGAAGCGACATTAACACAAACGCTGGAGCGGGTGCGAGCGGATAAGGAGATCTGGCTGCTGCCTCCGGTCTCGTATGGCAAAAGCAATGAACATATCGGTCTTCCGGGCACCATTTCCTTATCGGCGAGCACACTGCATGCCATCATGCTGGACATTGCAGAAAGTCTGAAGGCCAGTGGTTTTCGCAAGTTGCTGTTGTTTAATACCCATGGCGGCAACGTGGATTTGCTGAATACGGTATCCCGAGAAATACGGATCAGAACGGGGATGATGGTTTTCTATCTCAGTCCCAGCAGTCTGAATGTAGCAGAGGATCTCCTGTCTTCCGAGGAGCTGGAATACGGTATTCATGGTGGCGATTATGAGACTTCTCTCGTGATGTCCATCAAACCGGACTGGGTGAAGAAGGAGTTCCTCGTCAAAGAGCTTCCTGATATGTCCTCTTACCGCTTTCTTACATTAGAAGGGAAAATTCGCTTCGCCTGGAAGATGGCTGACATCTCCGCTACCGGCATTGCTGGTGATGCTACGACGGCCACACCTGAAAAAGGCAGCATTATTCAGGATAGAATCTCAACGATTTTGTCGGAGGCGCTGGAGGAACTGTGTGATTTTGAAATCACCGATGTCCGCGGGACTGAACCGGTTCAGCAGCCAGCAGGAAGCACCCCGTGAAGCTCGTCAGTCTGAAACACGACGATGGTGAACAGGCAGCGATTGAACACGGGGGACGATTCTTTCTTCTGGAGGAGATCAACAGGGTGGAAGGAAGCACATGGGGAACCTCCATAATGGAAGTCTTGCAGCAAGGCCAGCTAGAGGAGCTTGTCCAGTGGTATCAGAAGCACGGGGACAGAACAATTTCATCTATCCCTTTCATACCTTCAGAGGAAGCCACACATGCTCCTCTCTTCCGCCACCCTCGTAAAATATGGGGAATTGGCATGAATTATGTGCAGAAAGCGATCGATCTTGCATCCACTCCTCCAGAGCGTGAGCCGGTCTGCTTCATGAAGCCGGACTCAAGCCTGATCGGACCGGAAGAGTATATCCAGCTGACAGCTCAGGATGTAAATGTGACATCAGAAGCAGAGCTTGGCATTATCATCGGCCGAAGCTGTAAAAATGTGCCGGAAGAACGTGCGCAGGAGGTTATTGCCGGTTTTGCCGCAACGCTGGATATGACTAACCAGGACATTCACGCACGGAACCCCAGATTCCTGCAGCGATCCAAGGTATTCGATACATTTTTCAGTCTTGGACCACAGCTAATAACACCTGACGAAATAGGCGATCTGCAGAGCCTCGTCGTTGAAACTGTGTTGAATGACGAGGTTATTCATAGCAATACGGTGTCTCGCATGATTTATCATCCATGGTTCATTGTCTCGTATTTTTCACAGATGATGACTCTCCATCCGGGAGATGTGATCATGACGGGCACACCCGGTTCCGTCCGGATTCAGCAAGGAGATGTCGCAGAGTGTAGAATCAGTGGCTTTATGACGCTTCGAAATCCGGTAGGGGAAGTAAAATAAATCATCAGTAATTTTCCTTGGGGAGTGGTAATGAGATGAACAAGTACAGACAAAAGGGCACTGTAGTTTTACTCGCAGCACTGTTTTCCTTATCCACATTGCTTGCGGCTTGCGGGAATCAGCCAACTGCTCAGAATGCCTCTGCTACGGGGGGAACCGAGGAACTCACGGAAATTACACAGGTGACGAACTGGTTTGCACAAGCGGAGCATGGGGGTCTATATGCGGCAAAGGAACAAGGATATTACAATGAGACTGGTCTCGATATGACCATCCAGGCAGGTGGGCCGCAGGTGTCTCCAACACAGATCGTGGCTTCCGGCAAGGCGCAGTTCGGACTTGCTACAGCGGATCAATTGCTGGTCGCTCGTGAAGAAGGAATCCCCCTTGTAGCGATTGCGACGATATTCCAGAAAAGCCCGCAGGGACTTATGGTTCATGCCAACCAGAACATGTCCTCCCTGGCCGATTTGAACAACCGCTCTGTTTACGTGGGAACGGGCTCGGTGTTCTGGGATTTTGTGAAGAGTAAATACCAATTGGGTAACGTGAAGGAATTGGCTTATACCGGTTCTCTGGCTCCTTTTGTAGCCAATGAAACGGTTGCCATTCAGGGATATGTAACCAGTGAGCCGTACGAGATGAAGCAGCAGAATGTAGACATTGATTTCCTACTACTGGCGGATGCCGGTTATAACCCGTATTCCAATGTGCTGTTCACCACGGAGCAGTATATCCAGGATCATCCTGATATTGTGCGTGGTTATGTCGAGGCTTCGATGAAGGGCTGGGATTATTACAAGACCAATTATGATACCGTGAATGACGTCATTTTAAAGGAAAACCCTGATTTTACGAAAGAAAAGCTGAACTATGCCGCTGAAACGCTTATCCCGTTCGTATACGAAGGTGATGCGGCGGAACACGGTGTTGGTTACATGACAGAGGAACGCTGGGCGGAGCTCGGAAAGCAGCTAAAGGAGATTGGGGCATTGAAAGAGGAGCCTGATGTCAGCAAAGTATTTACGGATGAGTTCTTGCCGAATTCCTAAGAGATTCCTTTAGGAGATCAGTTTTACAACATACGGGAGGGGAACCGAATGAATGAACATTGGATAGCCGTATTGAAAGAACGCATGGATCCGGAATTGCTGCAGTGGGAGGAGGCGGCGCTTGCCAAATATTCGATGGATTATCATCACTTCTCTCCTGTGCTGGCCAGTCAGCTGCAGGGGAAGGTCGCCGAGTGCATCGCCAGTCCGCGCACCGAGGAAGAGCTTGACGATCTGCTCTCCATTGCAGCAGAGCTGGGAGTTCCGCTGACCATCAGGGGGAACGGCACCGGCAACTACGGTCAATGCGTTCCGGTCACAGGCGGAATCGTCCTGAATCTGGCCAAATACAACAAGGTGCTCGAAATGGGAGAAGGCACGATGCGGATCCAGGCCGGGGCTAGACTCGGCAAAATGGAATCCACTGCCCGCAAGGCAGGGTATGAGCTGCGTACGATGCCTTCCACCTTTCAATCAGCGACGATCGGCGGTTTTTTATGCGGCGGTTTTGGCGGTATCGGTTCGATCAGCTGGGGGACGATCTGGGATGGGCTGGTACGTTCTCTAAAAATCAAGACCGTTGAGGTTCATCCCCGTACCATTGAGCTCCAGGGGGACGAAGTGCTGCCTTACCTGCATACTTACGGTACAATCGGCATTTTATCCGAAGTGGAAATCAATCTGGCTCCCCGGGTGGAATGGATGCAGTGGGCAGTAACCTTTGACAGGTTTGAACAGGCTTTTCGCTTCGGGCAGTCGGTTGCTGAGGACACTTCCTTGGTGAAAAGGCTAATCTCCATTCATGAATGGCCGGTTCCGTCCTATTTTCTTCCGCTTGATCTCCCCGCTGGTCGTGCTGTTGTATTGCTTGAAGTGGATACAGCTAACGAATCCCAACTTGAACGTATCCTACCGGAATATGAAGGTCATATGGTTATGAAGGTCTCTGCCGAGCAGTATCACAAAGGTGTAGGGGTCTCCGATTTCACATGGAATCATACGACTTTGTGGGCGCGCAAGGCAGACCCCGGCTTAACCTACCTGCAGCTGAATTTTGATCCATCCTGTGCCCTTGAGCAAATCTCATCTATGAAAAAGGAATATCCGGAAGTGATGAATCATATCGAATTTGCCCGGCAAAACGGAAATTTGCTGATCTCTGGCCTGCCACTGGTTCCCTTCACAACGGAGGAAAACCTGAATCAGTTGATGGAACTTTACGAGGAAAATCGGGTTATAGTCAATAATCCACATACTTGGGATCTGAAGGAAGGCGGGCGATCATACGCCCATGAACGTTTGTGGGAAATCAAACATCGTAACGATCCAAAGGGAATTTTGAATCAGGAGAAATTAAAGCGTTCGGCTGTTAGCGGTGTCTGATCAACGGGTGACGGAAGAATGGCGCAACCTGCAGCAGTTAACGTGCCATACGGGTTTCTATAGTCAATCCGTATCTACAGCAAAGGAGCGAGTTGCATGAAATTTGGAAATGTGGTCATCCGCCAAAAGGTTCCTTGCATGATGCGCGACGGCATATCGTTGTATTCAGATATATACCTGCCGGACGAGACAGGAGAATTTCCTGTGCTGCTGATGCGCCAGCCTTACGGCCGGTCCATTGCGTCTACCGTTACACATGCCCATCCCGTCTGGTATGCCAGTAAGGGGTACATCGTAGTAATCCAGGACGTTAGAGGGCGGGGAGAGTCGGAAGGCGAATTTAATCCGTTTGTTCAAGAAGCAGAGGACGGATTTGATACCATCGAATGGGCAGCCGGTCTGTCCGGCTCGACCGGGAAAGTAGGCATGTACGGTTTCTCTTATCAAGGCCTAACACAATGGGCAGCAGCTTCCCTTCACCCCCCTGCGCTCAAGGCGATTGCACCGAGCATGTGTCCGGCAGACATGTACCATGGCTTATTTTATCCGCATGGCTCCTTCGCACTTGGCAATCATCTGCCGTGGGCTTTCCAGCTGGCTCGCGACACGGCACAAAGAGCGGGTGACTTCGAAACGGCAGAGCAATGCTCCCGATTGATGCGCAGCCCCGAGGAGATGCTTTGGAAAATGCCGCTGAATGAAAGACATCCGATTTTGGAGCAATACTTTCCCGCATTTTATGATTGGATCGATCATCAAGCGTACGATCAGTACTGGGAGCGGATGAACTGGATCGAAGAGATCGTAAAGGGACCCGTGCCGGCTTTACATATTGGGGGCTGGTATGACGGTTTTCTAATGGGCACGTTACAGTCGTTCGAAGCTCTGCAAGCTACATCCACACCGGATTGCTTTCATCGGCTCATTGTCGGCCCGTGGGCCCACATTCCATGGGGGCGCAGAGCGGGCGGAATCGATCATGGCGAGCAGGCGGACGGTGGTCATCATTTGGAGCAGCTGCGCTGGTTTAATTATTGGCTGAAGGGCAAGGAAGACATGGAATTGTCTGGAGAACTGCCGATCCGATATTTTGACCAATTGAGTCATGAATGGCATACAGCGGAACAGCTACCTTCTGTATTTGAGGATGGGTCCTCTCCGTCCGAATCTTTTTATCTGTCGGGGTCACAGACCCCGGCGAACGGTGCAGTAGGAGGCGGAAGACTCGAAAGGCATAAGGAAGACGTGGAGGAGGCTGTTCCGGATGTTTTCGTATACGACTCGCGTCTGCCGATGCGTTTGGACTCTTACTTGCCATCCGACCGAACTGCCATTCATGAACGGCAAGAGATTCTGGTATATACGGGAGGACCGATTCCAGAGGATATCCCGATTTTTGGATCCCCGGAGTTGTCCGTGCAGTACCAAACATTGGGAGGTCCGACGGATCTGGTAGCGGTCCTGACGACCGTATCTGAGAATGGAACGGTCCGGCTACTGAGTGTGGGTCGCACGGAAATCTGCAGTGAAGGAGCAGATGCCTCCAATGAATGGAGAACGGCGCGGATTCGGCTGCGTCCCTTGGCTGCTACCCTGCCGGCTGGCTCGTATGTCCGGCTTGAGTTGACAGGCAGCGCCTTCCCTTTATTCGCTCGGCATCCGAACGGTGTCTGGGATGAGACGAACAGCACGGGAACAGGTGGGTTGAAGATTGCCACCACGGCTGTTCGCAGTACTGAACAGGACATATCCTGTTTGAAGCTGCCGTTGAAAAGATGAAAAGCGAGGCATAAATTAAAATCAATCAAAGTGAGGTTGAATGTATATGGTGAACATTCCAGGTCTGGTTGTTGGTAACTTTGAGAATTGTCCCGTCCACAAAATTTCCGCACAGGATACGAACAAGTTCATTTTACTGTGCGACAGGGAGCAGGTTCCTTTCACTTCATTTGTGGAGATCTTCGAGGTTGGAGGTAGAACTCCATCCAATGAACACCGGGAGGCTTATGAATATTTTTATGTGTTAAAAGGGGAGGGGCTTGCCAAAGTTGGCAACGAATATGAGACTCCGATCCGCCAAGGCTCATTCATTATTATTCCACCGGGCAACCATCACGATATTATCAACACGGGCAGTACACGTCTGTATTGTCTGACGACTATGGTACCGGACGAAATGTTCTCGGATATGATCAAAGCGGGTCCTGCCACCGAGCTGGATGAGGAGGATCTGGCCGTGCTTCAGGCACTGGCTACCGCGCAATGAGTGCAGAGCTGCGCTTCATTAATGTTCGCCTTCCGCACCGAGAAGACCTGTGTCTTTATGAAGTAAAGGCGAAGGGTGGAAAATGGGTTAGCGTCCGTCGACAGGACCGTTTCCTTGATGCACGGGAAAGTGGTGCTTCCCGTCTGCTGGTCCCGCATCAGGCCGGATCGAATCTGAAACGGTTGGCAGACGCGGATTGCATCGATCTGCAGGGCGGCATAATGCTTCCTGGCATGGTTGACTGTCATATGCATCTGGATAAGGCCTTTTCGCTTGTGCAGGTGTCAAACCGATCCGGAACGCTTCAAGAAGCCATTCTTAATTACAGCCAGGCTGTACAGACATTCAGCAAGGAGCAGCTGGCGGAACGCATGCTGACGGCTGCCAGTATGGCACTGAGCTATGGGACCACGACCATAAGGAGCCACCTTGACTTCCCTGTTCATTTGGGGAGAGAGGTGGCCTTTCGGACGATTGAGGCAGCCTTGGAAGTACGGGAGAAGTTGAAGGGCAGTATGGCTATCCAATATGCGCTCATGGTCCCGTTCCGCGGCAATCATGAAGCAGCAGATGAGGCAATCGAGGAAGGACTGCGGATGGGGATTGATGTATTGGGTGGAGCCCCTCATCTGGCAGAGGACCCTGAACGGGAGATTGGCAGGATTTTTCGGTTAGCGGAACGTTTCGGCGTACCCATTGATCTGCATGCAGATGAAAGTGATAATCCTGGAAAAAAAACCGTGCTGAGCATAGCAGAGCATACGATTCGCTACGGTTATCAGGGCAGAGTGACGGCAGATCATCTGTGCTCGTTGTCCGCAATGACGGAAAATGATGCACAGCATGTGATGGCGAAGATGAAGGAAGCAGGTCTGAACGCCGTAACGCTGCCTGCGGTGAACATGTATCTTCAGGGACGGGAAGATCGCGGCCTGGTAAGACGGGGCACAACACGCATTCGCGAGCTGCTTGCAGAAGGCATTCCGCTTGCTGCGGCCTCCGACAATATTCAGGACCCGTTCCATCCGTTCGGCCGGGGGGATCTGATACAGATCGCCCAAATCACATCGTATGCGGCCCATATGGGCAGTGAACAGGATTTAGTACAGCTGCTGCGGATGATCACGGATACACCTGCTGAGATCACAGGCTGCGACGGGTACGGAATAGAAGAAGGGCATGACTGCAACTTTGTCGTAACGGATGCTTCGGATATCACGCAGCTGCTATCAGGTACAAAAATGAGTCGCTGGGTGTATGCCTCCGGCAGATGGCAGTCTGCTTTGCATACAGCCCAGACGTTTGCGTCTGATTTGGTAACATGATTGGCGACAAAAGGGAATTACTGAGAGTTGAACACAAAGAGAAAGAGGGTGGCAAGATGGTTGCACAAGTCACAGGCACACAGACAATGGTAGTCAGTCCTCACTCTTTGGCCAGCGCCGCAGGAGCGCGTATTTTGCAGCAAGGAGGTAACGCCTTTGATGCCGCCGTGGCAGTGAGCGCTTGTCTTGCCGTCGTATACCCACATATGACGGGACTGGGAGGCGATTCCTTCTGGCTGACGTATAGCACCGAAGAGAGAAAAGTCAGGGCATATAACGCGAGTGGGCGTTCGGGCAGTCGGATTACCGCAGCCTGCTTTGCGGGTGAATCAGCCATCCCACAGCGGGGACCCCGAAGCGTCATTACCGTGCCGGGTATGGTGGACGGCTGGGATGCCATATTGCAGGAATATAGCTCGAAGACGCTGGCAGAGGTGCTTGAGCCCGCGATCCGTTATGCGCTGGAAGGCTTCCCACTGTCGCCGGACCAGCATGTCAATACAACCGAGCGTTTCGATGTGCTGGCAGCTTATCCACAGACAGCCGCCATCTATCTGCCCGGAGGCAAGATCCCAGAGCAAGGCAGCCGCTTTGTGCAGTCTGCTTTGGGAAGCAGCCTGCTGCAGGTTGCGGACCAGGGCCGAGACGTATTTTATTCTGGCAGTGTTGGTCAGGAGATTGTTCGCTCCCTTAAGGAGCAGGGCGGTCTGCTGACACTGGAGGACTTTGCGAGACACAGAGGTGAATGGGTGGAACCGGTCAAAGGGAGTTACCGAGGGCTTGATCTTTATCAGGTCCCTCCGAACTCACAGGGCTTTACCGGTATAATGGCGCTTCAAATTCTAGAACAGTTTGATTTGGAGAGTATAGAGCATGGTTCCTATGAGTACTATCACCTGCTTGTGGAGGCGCTGAAGCTGAGCTTCCGTGACCGCGATCGTTATTTGACAGACCCACAATTTTCTTCAATCCCCCTGGACCGACTGCTATCCAAATCCTATGCCGCGAAGCTGGCGGCCTGCATCGATATGGAGCGAGCTCTGCCGATGGATACCCAGCCGATAGGCCATGATACAGCATATGCAGCGGTAGTAGACAGTGAGGGCAATGCCGTTTCATTTATCCAAAGCCTCTATTTTGAGTTCGGCTCGGCTGTGGTTGGGGGAGACACCGGTATTTTGCTGCAGAACCGGGGCTCGTTCTTTTCTCTTGAACCGTCGCATGTGAACAGGCTTGAACCAGGCAAAAGAACTTTTCATACCCTGATGCCAGCGATGGCTTGCCGCGATGGGAAGCCGTATATTTTGTACGGTACCCAGGGAGGAGAAGGTCAGCCGCAGACACAAACCGCGCTGCTGACCCGCATGGTGGATTATCGCATGGCCCCCCAGATCGCTGTGCGTGAACCCCGCTGGGTGTGGGGAAGAACATGGGGAGAGGCAACGCAAGAATTGAGAGTGGAAGGCCGAATTGCGGCAGAAGTGCAGCAGCGTTTACGGCTAGCCGGACACGAGGTACACACAGTTGAAGATTTTGCTAGAGTCATGGGACATGCGCATGCCATTATGATCGATGACAATGGCTTCCTACTCGGGGGCACAGACCCCCGCTGCGATGGTGCGGCTATCGGATGGTAAACCAAAACAGGGGCGAAAGGTCTGGATGCTGTGCAATGCGGTATACGGAAGATAAAAAATTGGAGCTGGAACGGATGCGCAAAACGGTGACGAGGGGGGACAATTCCTCTATATCGACAATGCGGAGCATTTGAATTTTGCCGACGTACAATTCATTTCTCCGATTTTCAACATGCTGGGCATTACGGGAAAGATTTCTCCCGAAAGAGCGATTATATGCTGGATTTTTTCGATATACAAATTGTCGAGGGACAAGAACATATTCCCATTGAAGTCGCTATTTTAGCGGCTTTTTTATTTTATCGGTACAAGTTCTTGTCCCGAGTCAAAGACATGAATTTGTACCGATTGCCGAAAAGGATAAGAACATCGTCCGATTACCGAAAATGTATTTCTATTCAGAAGTATTTTCTAGTAAATCATCGTTGCTCCCTGTTTTGTAACCATTTAACCGTCCCAATGAGACCTATGAGTCCGATTAAGAAAACCAGTAAATAACTAGTACCCAACAAGGGAAATGAAGATACTCCGCTTCCCTGCAAATGCAAAGCAGGTACAGACCAGGGCAGATACGTGCCAATGGCAGTAGGACCGAATACCAATGCCAGCATCAAAGTTGTAAAAGCAAAGCCGATCGGCACCAGGTAACCGCGTGATATACAGGCTAACAGGGCAAGAGGTGCACTTAATAATAGGTGGAGAGCGCCAATTATAAGTATTAGGAACAAATAATGTTGTACAATTGCAAACGAAAAGCCAGGAAGTCCAATAGCAAAACCAAGTATTAAGACATAAGCAAAGCTGATCAACATCATTACAAAACACCAGAATATAATTGCGACATATTTAGCAATCGCTATTTTACCGCGCGATATAGGCAAAACGAGCAAATCCTTAAGAGTCCGATCAGAATACTCACGGCCAAATGTCCAGCTTGTCACCAATCCAAACCCCAGCAGCCCAAACACGGATGCATACAAAAACGCAGTTCGTTCAAAAAAAGAAGGCCAATCGGGCTGTCCCAAGAACAACGTGGTGACAAACAATATAAACAGAAGCGTGCCCCATAAAACAAAGGATCGACGCAATTTGTAAACTTCAACGCTACAGGCTGTCAGCAATGGTCTCATTCCGTTTTCCCTCCTCAACTCCGATCACTTTGAGAAAATAATGTTCCAAATTCTCTTCTTCAATGTTAAGCATCGTGAGCGGCACTTCATGCTGAGCAAGCAATTTCGCAATATGTTCGGGATGCTTCACGGCATGATCATCCGGGAGTGCAAGGCAGTTATTCGAAGTCGAATGTACCGCATACCCGGAGTCTGAAAGAATAGCTTGAGCCTTCCGAGCATCCTTCGTACCGATCATCAACTGCTTTCGGCGGATGGTTTCAAAGTCTTTTGTTGTCAGTTCTTCAAGCAAAACGCCTTTGTGAATAATGCCGATTCGAGAAGCCATTTTGGACATTTCCTCAAGGATATGGCTCGATATAAATACGGTAACCCCTTGTTGAGAAGCTAGAGCTTTCAGCATCTCCCTTATCTCGACAATTCCGGCTGGATCAAGCGCATTGGTTGGCTCATCAAGAATCAGAACGTCTGGTTTATGAATTAACGCTTTGGCCAATCCAAGTTTCTGCGCGTTACCAAGTGACAAATCTCTTGCCTTACTATCCGCATATTGAGTCAAATTCAATTGCTCCAGAATTTCGTCAACTGCCCTCGGAACCGGTAATCCTCGCAATCTCGCCATCAAACTCAAGTTTTCCCTAACCGTAAAGGTAGGGTAGGCATAGGGAACTTCCACCATAAAACCTACTCTTCTTGACAAATCGGGATTCCCATTCGCCCAGCGCTGACCAAACAAATACACTTCTCCGGAAGAAGGCTTGCTCATTCCGAGAAGAGATCGGATGGTTGTCGTTTTCCCTGCGCCATTCAACCCCAGGAATCCATAGATTTCTCCTTTTTTAACGGAAATCGAAACGCGATCTACAATGACTTTATTTCCGTATTGCTTTGTCAAGTTAACCGTTCGAATAATTTCTTCCATAGAAACAGTCCTCCATAACCTAAATTAAACGAATATAAGAGCCGGCAGCCATATGAGATGTTAAAAAGAATTCCGCCGGCCTTGTCCAAATCAGTTTGCGCGATAAATGGAATTCAAGTAATTCGAAATCGTTGCGGTATCATTAATGGAGGCACGCAGTGCGATGTAACCGTCGGGACGAATCAATACGAATTCATTACTTGTTACATCGTAAATTCGATAGGCATTCCCTGCTACGTCTATTATGCCTTCCACTCTTTCCACATGCGATGGAAGGATGCAATGCACATGAAGTTCGTCGTAGGTGAAGTTCTCCAAAGAAAGATGATCTGTGCGGTTTACAAAAGCCAAAAGAGTCCAGTGTGGACCACGCAACAGGTCAAATACACTTCCTGCAAAATCTGTACCTTGCAGACCCTCGGCATTAGGAGCACGATCCCCGGGCAATGAACGGGTAACATTCGTTCGAGCAGACGGGCGGGTAAGAGAACTTGACCGATAGGAAATGAGAAGCCCACTCGTCAGATCGTCGGATATGGTGCTCAAAGATAGGGACAACCCTCCGCCTTCAGTCGCCGTTCCTATGACCCCATCCATCTTCTTCGAGCTGTCCTCAAGCACGGCTTGAGCCACTGGGCGGCGCTCCTCATCGTACGTGTCTAGGAAGGCGGTGTCCGCTCCGCGTATGACAGTTGCCAGCTTCCAGCCGAGATTGTACGCGTCCTGCATCCCCGTATTCATGCCTTGACCGCCAGCCGGCGAATGAACATGAGCAGCATCGCCGGCAAGGAAGACCCGGCCATTGCGGTAGCATTCAACCATACGGACGTTGACCCGGTAGATGGAAAGCCAGGAAGCATCCGTGAGCCGAACAAGTCCTGCCCCAGCCCGGCGGTCAAACATGGCTTGATACGCCACTAGCGATGGCTGCTCTGGTTCTTCAATGTCTGCCGGAATTGTAGCCTGCAGCTGCCAAATATCGGATTTCGGTAGCGGTGTCACCCCGACCATCCCCTCCGAAGATGTCCAGATATGGATATGGTCACGATCTAACCCTTCCAATCGTACATCGCCAAGATACCATCGCTCATCATCGTGTGTTTCTCCAACCAGCTGCAACTGAATAAACTTGCGGATATTGCTTTTGCCCCCGTCAGCGCCGACGACATAACGAGCGCGAATTTGCTCTTCTCCTTGCGGTGTATTCACGGTTACCGTCACACCATCCAAATCCTGTTCAAGCCCTACAGCTTCCACGCCCAACTCGACTTGACCGCCAAGCGCCGCATAGCGGTCGCGCAATGCTTTTTCCACATCATACTGAGCAATCCAGACCGGATCACGATAGGGTGTCTCCAGTTCGGCACTGGCTGCAACGGTAATAGCCGGCTTGTCCACATTCCTGCCATCTGCGGTATAGTAACGAACAGGCAAATCCACAACACCTGTGTCCACAATGTAACGAACGGCCTCCAAATCATCAACAACCTCAAGCGAGCGGGGCTGGATTGCTTTGGCGCGAGACGCTACGTTATATAAGGCGCTTCGTTCAATAATACGATGGTCGACGTTTCGACGGGCAAGGTCACAGGTAAGTGTAAGCCCTGTTGGTCCGGCCCCGACAATGAGAACATCAACAAAAGACTGCACGGTTTTCATGGATAAAATCCTCCTTAATCATTGATTGTGATATGTTGCATTGATTATACTACACCGTGCAGTGTAGTTTGTAAAGTGGAACTCATTTTTGATAGTATACCTATAGGGGGGAAACATAAGGATGGATAATACGGAAAACAAAAAAATCCGCAAAGGCTCTTCAGACAAACGAGCCAAAATTATTGCGGCAGCACGAGACCTGTTTCTTTCAGATGGGTTTGATCGTTCCAGCGTCGATGCAGTCGCTGCTAAAGCGGGAGTTTCCAAACGGACCGTTTATGATTATTATGGCGACAAACAGAACTTGCTGCTTGCTGTTGTGGAAGAAACCAGTGAGGCGGTTCTGGACATGATCAAGAAAGGGATATCAGACTACCTCTGGGAATTCGTGGATCTGGAGCAGGCGCTCATCTTATTCTGCGAACAATTCGTAGCTTCTGCGAACGGTTCGTCCGATTACAGCGCTTTGATCCGTCTGGTTACAATGGAAGCGGCCAACCTGCCAGGCTCGTTTTTAGAAAAGCTGGATAACGCAACGGAAGAGGGGATTATCAGGAGGTTTAACGAGTTTGGACAAACCGGACTGCTTGATGTGCCAGATCCTGTAATGGCTACAAAGCACTTCGCTGCCTTAACGTTTTTGTTGGTATTTGATCAACCGATAAAAGCAGGCAATTTGGAGGAGGAACAAACCAAACGCATCATCTCAGAAGGCGTACGCGTCTTTCTTTGCGCTTATGGAAAACGCACTGTTTAAAACGAAAATCAGCCATCAAACTGATTGCGGTTTTGCTTAACGATAAAAGACTGCCATATATATGTCGAGGGGCAAGAACATCGCCCCATTGAAGTCGATATTTTAGCGGCTTTTTATTTTATAGGTACAAGTTTTTGTCCCAAGCCAAGGACAAGAACTTGTACCCATTATGGAATGGACAAGAACATAGTCGATTTCCGATTAGATGGATATCTAATTATAAGATCCTCAGCTTAATTATTGCTGGTTCCTTAATTTCTACATCACCGCTCAATAATGCTCTTTTGCGTTGTCAGAAGTAAGTCCAAACCATATTCCAATCATTAACGTATGACAGACACTTTTCCTAAATAAGACAAACTCAGTTTAGCCTGGTTCTTGTTCGCCGCACGATAAAGAAGAAGATGTACTCTGTGGGCATGTCGCACCATTGTTACATGCCTTATTTTCAGCCTTCGTTCAACTAACAGGAAGGATAATTCCAAAATATGTGTTAGACTTGCGATGGTTTTAATAGAGAACGTTACGGTAAATTTTAAATATTTACTGTATAGGATAGAGTTATCACCGTACCTCTATAAGCTAGAGAATGCGAATTATCATTACGAGTAAGAGTAACTAATGTGTGTCATATGATCGTTCCATCGACGAAGCAGCCAGAAATCGGTAGAGGACTGACAGTAGGAAGCAATGACACAAAAAGAAAGAGGGTTGTGATAGGGAAAAGGTGGAACTTCTCCCAGTCTGTACTCGTAATAATTAAGTATGTTCATTCAAATATGAACGATACTTATCTAAAGGAGAATACATAATATGAAAAACTGGAAACACATACTCTTGTCTCTCACCATCTCAGTAGGTTTGCTAGCTTCAGCAGCGCCGGCCCTGGCTGCACCTCAAGAAGAGACATCCATTAAAGTCAATGATCAGGCAGTAGAGTATACTGCAGGGGCACCAATTAATAATAAGGGAACAACATTGGTTCCGCTTCGCTCTACGCTGGATGCGATGGACGTAAAACTGAAGACTGCGACAGATGATACGATTACGGCCGTTGTGGATGGAAAAACGATTACTCTTAAAAACAAGCTAACACGTATTAATGGTGTAACGTATGCACCCATCCGTATCGTTGGAGACGCAATAGGTTACGAAGTAAACTGGGATGCGAAGACACGTACCGTGCTGCTCGTCTCCAAAGGAACAGAAACGGCTGAACAAACGGGTAGCCGCGGCTTCATGTGGGAAGTGGAAAGCAACGGAAATACCGTATATCTGGTGGGCTCCATGCATCTTGCAGATGATAGCTTCTATCCCTTACGTGAAGAGTTTGAAGAAGCTTTTGCTGAAGCGGATTACTTGGGCGTAGAGCTTGATGTGAGTAAAGGAACAGACGAAGCACAACAACAGTTAATCCTGGATCTGGGATCTTATCAAGATGGAACGATACTGAAGGATCATGTTTCAAGCGAAACGTATGCCAAGCTAGGGGATATTTTGAAGAAAAACGGATTGGAGCCGGATGTGCTGGATGAATTCAAGCCTTGGGTTGTAGAAAATACACTCGCCAGCCTTAAGACTACGCCTGCTGGATATGAAGGTTCGGCAGGGGTGGATCTGTATTTTGTTCAAAAGGCTATTGAACGAAAACTTCCAATTATTGAACTAGAATCTTACGAGTTTCAACTGAACATGTTCAATAACTTCTCCAAAGAGCTGCAGGAGGAGAATCTGAATACAACACTCGATAACTTCGATGTGCTGGATGATGATATGAACCAGTTGGCTGAGATGTGGAAAACGGGGAACGACGAGCAGTTGTTAGAATTCACAAACACCTACTCGGATAACGAAGAGTACAACAAAGCAATGCTAATCGACCGTAACATCGGCATGGCTAATAAGATCGATGGATATTTGAAGAGTGATAAAAAAGAAGAGTACTTTATTGTGATAGGTGCTGCTCACTACTTAGGGGAGCATGGGATTGTGAAGTTGCTTGAGGATAAAGGATACTCTGTGGAACGGAAATAGTTCAATTTTGTTAGTGAAACAAGAGATTCCTTTGTCCCAACTGATAGAATATGGATTTACTAAAGTAAAGGTCAAGATGTACATCTTGACCTTTTAATTTTTACTAGCTAACAATGCAATAGGATTTAGCAGTCCAGGGTGAAAAACGTGTAAGCAAGCTTAATTTAAAGTAAAATATTAATATTACTGTCGAGGGACAAGAACATTGTGTCATTTCGGATTAGGTGATTATCTAAATAGTATTATGATGGAGATCATGTGGCTAGATAAAAGCATATGAATATAAGACTTCGCCCACCGGCAACAATCGCAACATCATATATTTCGGCCTCAATCTTGGTCATCTTTCTTCTACCTCCCTGATCAACATCACAATCTTCAAAAGCTATTGGCAAGCCAAGTCTGCACGGATTCGGCTTCAGGCTTCCAGCCAAGCAAGTTTCGAGCATGTACAGAGCGAATTCGGCAATTCGTCGCAAGTGTATATTGAGCCAGAAGGCCAAATTCAGCAACCGCTTCCTCCAGAGACCAGCTCACTGTGCGTCCCTCATATCCAAGCGCCTCACTCACGGAACGGCTTAGATCACGGAACGATTCCTCGCCATTTTCTGCGAAAAAGTAAGAGGAGGATGGCGCTTTGTCTAGCGCAAGAAGGTACAATTGGACCAAGTCACGAATATGGACGTTCGACCATCTGTTCAGACCTTTGCCAATATATACTCCGGCGTTCATTTCTTTCGATTTCTGTACAATCATTGGAAGCTGAATGCTGTCTCTTGGAAGTCCGAGAGACGTTCCATATACCATGGAAGGTACGATGACAATGCCTCGCACTCCTTGATCGACCCCTGCTTTACGCACCAGCTCATTGACTCGAATCGATTCCAAGTCCCTTGTTACAGGTGTTTCTTCGTTATAGATTTGCTCGCTCTGGAATTCGCCCTTGGCATCATCCCCAACGTTGCCTGAACCGGATGTGTGAATCAACGGCTTTCCTGTACCGCGCAAAGCGCTAACAAACGTCTCAATAGCCTTGCGGTGAGCAACGTCAGCTGTATGAATCACTCCATCGCTCCGTTTTGCGTAATCAGCCAGTATTTCCGTATCTCCAAGTGTGCCCACGACAGGCTCCACTCCAAGCTCTTTCAGCTCGTTTATTTGGCTGGTACTCCGGGTCAGACCATAGATAGAATGCCCTGCATCGAGCAATACTTTAGCCACAGAACTTCCAATATATCCGGTAACGCCTGTCATAAATATTTTCATCGTTCGTCATCTCCCTAATCTAAGTTCTTAAAAGTAAAGTGATACGATCTGTCACTGCCTCCTATACTTACATTAAAAATAAGATATTATAGATATTTTATATCTATAATAGGGGCAAAAAAAGGTGCGTGATTCAGCTTGTATTCATACAAAGAACCAGTTCCTTTGATCCCATGGACATGAAGTGCATAGTCGAGTTAAGAATAATTCATTTGCGCTCCTATTATCGACTCATCGAGTCCATAATCGACTGACTTAGCTCATTTTAGGGCTACGGATTACATATGTCAAGTACCTGGCTCGCCTAAACCGACATAAACCAATGTAATCTTAAACTTGTTCTCTTAGCATCCCGTATTAGACGGATTGCATAGCAACGTATTCCACATGCTAGAACTGCCAAGCGTACCAGAAGACTACCGCTGAATGTCGCATTATCCAGACTTAGCGATATAGGGTCTGTCACAAAAATAGCAGCGATTATTATACCGATGGCACTTAGCCCTAGAATAAAGAGTCCTGTGTAAGGGAAACGTTAGTGTAACAAAAGAGAAGTTCTACGCAAAGAAACCACTCCTTAAGAATCGGGAGTAGTTTTTGTCTATATACTAGTATATTTTGTGGTCAAACTGTACTTTGTGCTTAGATGCATTACGGTAAACCGTATCATAAATAAGAGCAAGTTTTTTTGAGGGGTTCCTTGTGGGGCATGGATTTGTATATATGTGTGCAGGTTTCGGGCCATGGTAACGCTGAAAAGGTACATAGGGCTATCGCTTTTGGAGTGGAGCATCCTCGTCACATCTGAAAAGACCTGGAATAACCTTAAGACAACAGATGGGCGTGTTGTTGTGTAGGGAAACTAGAGCCAACTGCCATCCTTCCCGCAACAGCTCCGCCAGTTATGCTCTGAGATTCCTTAGCATTCGCGTAGGAGATGCGCGTTGCAAGGGGCACGACCAAATTGGTAGTGAATCTTAAAAAAACCGGGCGACAATCATGAACAAGATCGAGATCGCCGGTAAAACCAATCGATATGCCCAGTTCATCTATCAACTGGCTGCAATGTTTGTCGTATCAAGGGAAGATGAGTTGCACGGGAATGACGGCGTTCTTAGGAGAATAAATATCTTCCATTTGTTCACGTAACAGCTTTACGGCTGTTCGTGCCATTTCCTGTTCATCCTGCTGTACATAAGCTACGCCTGAAAGATGTGGATTATCGAAAGATAGCAAATCGATATTTGAGTGATTGTTCAGACGACTGATAGCGGCCGATGTAAGGCGTGCGGTTTCTTCAGTCAAGGAGAAGGCGGCCGAAATTCCACTGTGGTCCTGCAAGAAGTCGCTTACATAGTCCAATGCTTGCTCGCCGCGCAGAATGTCGAGAGGGATGTGACACCACAAGCTCTTGTCAATCGATATGCCTTGATCTGTGTATGCCTTTTCGAATCCGAGCGTGCGATCCTCGACGGCTGTATTGGCATTCTCAGGTGAGATGAGCGCAATCTGTTGATGACTCTTGGATAGCAAATGGGAGACAGCTTTGTACGCACCGCCGTAATTGTCGGATGTAATGGTGTACGTCTCAATGTTCCGCAGATAGCGGTCGATGAAAACGCACGGGAATTTATCGAGCGACAGACGCAGTAATGATTCGTTGTACTTCTCATCTTCTGTCGGAAAAACGATCAGCCCCTTCACACCGATCTCCATTAGTGTACGAATGACATTGGATTCGATAGAGGAGGACTCGCGCGTGATGCTTAGTACCATGCTGAGGCCGGCTTCTTGCAGGAATTGTTCCGTGTAGTCAACGAGCTTCTGAATGACACGGGTTCTCATCGTCGGAATGATAAAGCCGATGAGTGGCATGGACGACGCGCTGCGGGATGGCAGAGAATTGATGCTAAAAACATCAAGACTAGAGGAGACGAATGAGCCTTTGCCTTGTACGCGTATAATTAATCCTTCGTCAGCTAGTAGGGTTAGGGCGTTCTTGACGGTTATTTTACTTACTCTGAATTCATCCATTAGTTCTTGCTCAGAAGGAATGCGGTCCGTTGGCCGAAGCTGCCCTGATTTAATTTTCTGTATGATATCTTCTCGAATTTGTTTGTAGAGCGCCAGTTTTTTCAAAATGGTGCATCTCCCCATAAATTTTATGATTTTATAATCAATTGGTTATATAAAGCATATTTCATATATATTATAATACGGCATGTAAAGCGCTTACAATATGGAATCTGAGAAATTGTTGCGAAGGGGTCTTTTCTTTGAACGGTTAGAATTATGTTAAGGATGGTGGTGCCAAGGTAGATTGAACCCGCTTAAATTAACAGAACTAACTAGTCAGCCGACTTTTCAAATGCATAACAAAAAAAGAGAGGATGACGAACAAATGAAAAAACGCAGTACTTTCATCTCCATCGTTACAGTCCTTATTATGTCACTTGTTTTTACAGCATGTGGTAACTCTTCTGATTCAAAAACGGAAACACAGCAGTTAGGCGCTAATGCTGGTGAGAATGCTACAGAATTGTCATTCTGGACATTCGTAGATTTGCATGGCATGCATTTAGATAAAATGCTGGGGTTATGGAATCAACAAAACCCAGACAAACAGATTAAGTTGAATGTAACGGTTATGCCTTACGATGATATGCACAACAAGCTCTTATTGGCAGTTACAAGTGGAAAAGGTGCTCCTGATATCGCGGATATCGAGCTTGGTCAATTCCCTAAATTCTTGGAAGGTGACAACGTTCCACTAGAACCTTTAAATGATGTATTTGCACCATACAAAGACGTTGTTGTTCCTTCACGTGTCGAGATTTACTCCAAAGCCGACCAGATTTATGGCTTTGATTATCACGTAGGTGCTACGCTTGCTTTCTACAACACTGAAATTCTTGAACAAGCAGGTGTTGACTACAAGACAATCAAAACTTGGGAAGATTATAAACAAGCAGGTATCAAGGTTTATGAGAAGACGGGTAAGTACTTAGGAACTGCTGATACATCAGCAATATGGCAAGGGTCGCTGTTGCTTGCTCAGCAAAACGCTGATTTCACAGATGAGAATGGCAATCCAAAAGTTAACTCGCCTGAAATGATTAAAGCGTATGAAATGTTAGTCGATCTGCAGAAGAACAATGTTATTCATACGATCCCTGGTGGACAACCGGATACAGAAGAAGCAAAAGGCGAATACAACAAAGGTAACTACGCAAGCGCATTAATGCCTGAGTGGTACATGTCTCGCTTTGTAAACGAAATGAAGGACCTTAAAGGTAAGTATGCAATTGCTCCATTGCCTGTATTTGAAGAAGGTAATCCTCGTTCCGTTGGCTTAGGCGGTACTGGCACAGTTGTTACCAAGAATGGTAAAGACGTTCAGTTGGCAAAAGAATTTGTAGCTTTTGCTAAGCTTTCGAAAGAAGCTACTACTGAAATCTGGAATACGCTTGGATTCGACCCAATCAACATGGAAGTATGGAAAGATGAGGCTGTAACGAAAAACCCTGATAACGAATACGTCCAATACTTTAAAACAAATGCATTTGATACTTTGAATGAAATCAAAGACGAAATTCTAGCTATCAAATCCGTTAAAGCTTCACCGACGATCGGCAATGTCCTCAATACGGTTACTTTGAATGCTATCTTTGAAGATGGCCAAGACGTGAAGGAAGCGCTGGATGAAGCACAAGCAGCAATTGAACAAGAATTGAAATAAATATAATAAGTAAATGATTTGATTAAACCTGTCGGTAGGTATAGTGGTCGGCAGGTTTAATCTTAGTCAAGGGAGATTGAGAATATGATAAAGAAATTTGTATACTCTCAAAAAGTTGCGCCTTATGTTTTTGTATTGCCATTTATACTCATATTTTTGATATTTTGGTTTTATCCGCTTGCAAATTCATTCGTAATGAGCTTTCAAGATAGGATGTTGGGACAGGATCCTAAATGGATTGGTGAAGCGAATTATTCGAAATTATTAACAGATAAGGTGTTTTTGACGGCTATTAAAAATAGCATTGTGTACATGTTAGGAACCTTAGTGCTGTTAATTCCTTTTCCAATGTTATTCGCCGTTATGATAAACAGTCAGTTAATGGTGGGAAGAGAGTTTTTTAAATCTTCGTTCTTTCTCCCTGCATTGACATCTGTCGCAGTTGCGGGTACCATTTTCCGCCTTACATTCGGTGAAATGGAAGGTTCATTAATGAACAGTTTCCTAGGTCTATTTGGTGTAGAGCCTATTAAATTCTTGAAAGACGGAGAATGGAGTATGGCAGCACTGTTAATCCTCGCATGTTGGAGATGGACAGGCGTTAATATGCTTTACTATCTATCCGGTTTGAAAAGCATTGACAATGAATATTATGAGGCTGCTTCAATCGATGGGGCATCTGCTTGGCAGAAGTTTAGAACGATCACAATGCCATTATTGAAGCCGACCACGGTATATGTTACGACAATTAGTGTTTATGCAGGTTTAGCAATGTTTACCGAGAGCCTAATGATGTTTAACGGTAACAATTCACCCAAAAATATTGGCTTAACCATTGTCGGATATCTGTATAGACAAGGGATTGAGCAGAATAAGCTGGGTTACGCAGCTGCAGTTGGTATCGTTCTGTTAGTCATTGCTATGGTTATCAATTTAACGCAGTTGAAATTTAGTGGAATGTTCAAAAAGGAGGAGGATTAAAGTGGGCAACAGTCAGACGAGGAATGACTTTATTTCCAGAATAGTAATTATTTGTTTATTCATTATACTATTCGTTATAATTATGATTCCATTCTATGCAGTGGCTCTATCTTCCTTTAAACCAGGTGAATCATTAGTTAGATATGGTCTTAACCTAAGTTTGGATTTTAGTATCATGAGTTTTGACAATTTCATCTATCTGTTTACTGGAGAACATGATTATTTTGTATGGTTTTGGAACAGTATGATTTTAACAATCGTTCAAGTGGTTTTAACACTTTTTGTAAGCGCATTTGTTGCATATGGTTTTGCAGCATATCATTTTAAAGGTAAGAACTTCCTCTTTATATGTGTTTTGCTCATTATGATGGTGCCTTTCGAAATACTGCTGGTTCCTTTGTACAGCCTAATTAATGATTTGAATATGGTGAATAGCTATTCAGCAATCGTTCTGCCGGGTATAGCCAATGCCGCGACAATATTTTTCTTCAGGCAATATCTAAGAAGCATACCCAAAGAGATTATTCAATCTGGGCGGGTTGATGGCGCAAACGAGTATGCGATTTATTTCAGACTAATTATGCCGATTATGAAGCCATCCTTTGCAGCAATGGCCATTCTGAATGGTATGAATAGCTGGAATAATCTGTTGTGGCCATTCATGGTGTTGGGAGATCAGAGTAAATATACACTGCCAATCGGTTTGAAAACGTTGTTAACTCCTTATGGCAATAACTATGACCTATTGATCGTGGGCTCCTTCTTCTCCATCATTCCAATTTTCATACTGTTTATTGCTTTCCAGAAATACTTCATAGACGGTATGACTGCAGGTGCTGTTAAAGGGTAGTATATATTATGATGAAACAGGTGGTAAGATGGAAGTCCAACAAAGAGTGTTCACGACATTCAACCATGGATTGAGCAGAAAGCTGATCCTTTCATTTACCGACATTCGGACGGTTATTATTACTTCGTAGCATCCGTTCCGGAGTATGATCGGATTGAAATTCGTAGAGCCCAGAACCTTTAGGGGCTTGTTACATCAACTCCTGTAGTGATCTGGAGCAAGCGCGAGACTGGTATCCTTAGTGCCAATATTTGGGCGCCTGAACTGCATTTTATTGATGACATATGGTACGTGTATTTCGCTGCCGCACAAAAGGATCCGAATATCGAAGGTAACTCTAATCTGTATATATCTAAAATGAGCAATCCGTGGACGCTGACTGGGCCGCAAACGATGATTTCCATGCCGGAATATGACTGGGAGATCATTGGTTATAAAGTGAACGAAGGCGCGGCATTTCTTCGCAAGGGTAATCGGGTATTCCTCTCTTACTCGGCTAGCGCCACTGATTTCAATTATTGCATGGGCCTGCTTGAAGCCGATGCGGATGCTGATTTGCTCGATGCCACCTCATGGCGCAAGTCGCAATCAGCGGTTTTCTCGACAGATGAGAGCATCTCTATGTATGGTCCCGGTCATAATTCCTTCACGGTGTCAGAGGCCGACGAAAAGACGCTATTTGTGTTCCATGCAAGAACGTACAAGAACATTATAGGAGATCCGCTGTACGATCCGAATCGCCATACATTTGTGACAGAGCTTTTGTGGACGGCTGACGGCAGACCCGATTTCCGCGGCTCTGTTGCAGCACTTGCACGTCTGTACAGTGAACGAGTGTCCCAACAAGGTTGCTTGATGGATTTGAGTTCGTTTATCTAATTTGCCAAAGAGAGACAGTAAGAACATCGAAGGCACCCAGTAGGGTGCCTTCGATTTCGCTCTATAGATAATACGCCGAACCGTATCACAAGTATGGCGAAAATAATCGCCCTTAACCTCGTGGATTTATGAAATGTCATCTTTGAAAAATCGAAACTATGCGATCGCTGTATCTTCAATGAGCTTAACAGTCGGTAGTTGGGGTCAATTACTTGTTCCCCAACATATCCACTCACTCCTGCACTCCTTCTACAACTTCCTTCGGTATTTCCCTCACTTTGATATCTCCACCTAAGAAAAGGTTTGAAGGGTAGTACTTTTTGAACTGGGGTGATCGCCTTGGGACCAAGTTCGAGGACGAGGTTGATTGTTTCTTCCATATTGCTTAGTTGTTCTACAATCTTCTTCTTACCTATCTCATACGCCTATATCGTGAAAAAAGCTCTCGGCAAATTGAAGGTTTCGACCTAGAGGAGGGAAAAAGGCGGATTATTCCTGTCGACAATCTCGCCGTTGTCAAACCATACCTGGAGATAGGGATAAGATTTTATTTCTCTTCTTTCTTCGACGGAAACCACTCGTAGCAGTCTTCAAGAAGGATCTGGATGAGTTACTCTAACATAGGATGGGGCAGATCTGATAGATCAAGCAGGTCAGGATTGGGGGGGACCTTCGAAAGAGTGGTGGCTTTTCAGATAAGGGAGTTACAAATTGCGTGTGGTCATGAAGGCGATAAAAAGAGCTTTAATCTCATTATAGGTAAAGCGGACGCACAGCGGGCAGGACGGAGTTGTTCATCACAAAGTAGCCTCAGTCCCTCCCGACTTCGGCGACTAGAGGCATTCCCATCACTTCAATTTCCCTGATGTCTCGAATCACTGTCGAACGTGAGATGTTAAACTCTTGCATGATTTCCGAAATGGTAAAATGGGCGGCGCGGTTGTTGATGTACTGCATGATGATGTTAATCCGTTCTACTTTTTTCATTCGGACCTCTAAACAGTATCATATTTTGACATGATTTATCGTGATTATAAACCCATGAAGCGAAGAAACAAATACTTAGAAGGAGCTGTGATGATGGAAGCACATAACTCTTGAGGAGAAAGACAGCTTTATCGTTGTCGGTGTTGGAACGGAACTGAAGAGCGATTACATGGATTATGCCGGCGTTATGACAGAAGCATGGGTACCGGAAGAACACAGCGTGAGGACAATACCTTGTCATTAAAGGCGAAGGGAAGACGGCTGATGAGCTCAGAAGTATAATACTCCTTTTAAAGCAGCTTGCATACGTTCATCGAGACGAGCGGCATTTGCCTCTTATATTGATCAGTCTTCATCAGAAGCCGCTGGGCGTGTTGGAAAAGGGCAGATCCGCATGAGGCAAAATGACAATGTACTGCTTCGTTTGATGATTCTCAATCTACCTACCTCCTGAAAAAGAAAATAACCCCTCGAAGAAGGGGTCGTAGTTCTAGGTCACGAATATAGTATATGTCCCAAAGTTCCCCTGAACCGGTTTTGAGTTATCGGGGTATTTGTGCGATGCCGGAAATAGTCGAGAACTAGTAATTACAAATATTTGGGAATGCGTTACATTTATAATTTTGGGAGGGAGGGTTTCAACTGATGGGAAAATCCACAATCTGCTCCATGCAAAGTCTGTTCTATAAACAACGGCGGTTGTTTGTATGGAGCAAGAACGAACGAAATTTAACCGCTGAATCATCTCTGGTATGATGTTTACTGTTTATAGAATGACTTTGCTCCCTTAAATTTTAAAAAAACTTTAAGGAGCAGAGCTATCATGAAATATGTAAATGCAGACAATATCTTTCCGGAAGAGTTGCTAAAAGAAATTCAGAAGTACATTCACGGCCGCATGGTGTATGTCCCGACCCCTGAAAAATTGCACAAAAAATGGGGAGAAAAATCGGGGAGTAGAGAACAGCTAAGTCTAAGAAACGAAACGATCCGTCAAACATATTTCAATGGAAAGTCGATCGATGAACTCTCGAATGAATTCGGTCTTTCCTACGAAAGCATTAAGAAAATCATTTACTCTAGAAAATAGATTCACTTGTAAGTCACATCGAGCTTTCTGATGTGGCTTTTTGTGTAGAATTTGATTCTGAATCAAATTCAGTATATTTTCAATCAGCAGCTTTTGTTACCATGAAAATAAAGGGGAGAGGTTATATGGATAAAAAGATTAAACTACTATACACACAAGATATATTGAGACAGTCCGCACAATGTTTTGGAATACGTGAAGACTCAATTTTCGAATTAAGTGGGTTTCAAAATTTCGTTTATTCTGGGGTAGTTGGAGATCGAAAAGTTATTTTAAGAATTGCCCATGTCACACATCGGAATGAATTATTAACAAGAGCGGAACAAGATTTTATCATGTTCCTGGCTGAATGCGGAATGAAAGTAGCGAGGCCCATTCAGTCTTTATCAGGGGATCATATTCATATAATTGACGAGTCCTTTGTTGTGACAGCTTTTGAGAAAGCACCCGGCAGAAATGCAGTAATAGCCGAAGAGAGCAATACATTTTATGAGAATATCGGTCAAATGGTCGGGAAAATACATAAGTTTTCACTTAATTATTCGTCCCAACATTCACGCTATGAATGGAATGATAATGCCCTATTAGCCTCATTTAAGAAGTATTGTCCGTTAGAATTACACGATAACTTTGATCGTTTAATTACTGAAGTTAGCGCTCTAGCCAAGGAAAAAGATACGTACGGTCTTATTCATGGGGATATCAGCCCTGGCAATTATCTTAATGATGGGGACAAAGCCACTATTATTGACTATGACGATGCGGAATATAGCTGGTTTGTTTCTGATATTGCTACTCCATTATTCTATGAAATCCCTATTCCTTGGGTTGTATCTGGAGATGTAAGGAAGGAGATTGCAAAGCGTTACTATTGCAACTTCTTAAACGGCTATTGTAAGGAAAATACTGTGAGTCAAGTTTGGTTAAACAAAATCCCATTATTTATTAATTTAAGGCAAGCTAGAGTTTTAGCCGCGCTCTATAGAAGCAGAGATTTTAACGCTCCTGATTGGAGCGAATGGGATGAGCAAGCCCGACGCTTCTACTATGAAAATTTGTTAAATAACACTCCCTATATTGATATGGACTTTTTATGTTAACGGGAACGATACTTGAAAAGGAAGGGCCATCGCACAAAGGATGGCCTTTAAACTTTCCATTACATGCGCAATTGAAGTCCCTAAATGATAATATTGTCGCGGGACAAGAACATTGTTCCATTCAAAGTCGCTATTATAGCGGCTTTTTTGTTTTAAGGAACCAAGTTCTTGTCCCAAGCTGAGGACAAGAACTTGGTTCCTTTGCCGAAAAGGACAAGAACATTGTGTCATTTCGGATTAGGTGATTATCTAAATAGTATCATGATGGAGATCATGTGGCTAGATAAAAGCATATGAATATAAAACTTCGCTTGAATAACGATTTTTTGTTTCAGGAACTAGGTTTTTTCGACCAAAGGCAAAAAACTAGTTCCTTGTTGAAAAGGTTAAGAATATGGTACCAATGTTGATAAGATTCTTTATGGTTTCATTAAGCTAACGGGCAGGTTAGTTGAGTAAGAACGTCGAAACACATATTGCATACAGAAAATTTCAACCAAGCGAAATTGAATTACTGTATGTAGAGTAGAAGGAGCGAACAAGCAAACGACGGGAATGATTCGAGAGTTTACTAATATTTGATTCATATTTTTAATTTCCTATAATTCGTCTGTTTTAGGAACAAATTACGGTGTGAATATGGTCTATTCGCATATTTCGAGTAGCGCGCATGCATATTTGTATGATCATGAGGAGGGATTTTATGTACACGGTAAAAGAAGTGGCACAAATGCTTGACTTAAGTGAGTATGCAGTTCGCTATTACACAGATAAGGGATTAATACCAAGAAAGCAAAAAAACTTAGATTTTTCTGGATTACCATAGCTATTCATCACGCGAAAAAAATTTTTCTGATGGGGATTTACAAATAAGAAAAAATCCATTAGTATTATTTCTATACTTATAGAAATAAAGGAATATACTTAGAAATCGAGGGGACTGTACATGGAAGTCAATTCGGAGGCGCGCGAAGCCGTAAAAGTTTATAAAGCGCTGGGAGAGCCGACGCGGCTTAATATTGTCCAACTCCTTGCGAGCGAATCGGACCAATGCTGTGTCTCGCTGGGAGAGAAGTTGAAAAATGTCGCCAACTCAACATTATCGCATCATTTGAAGCAGTTGTCGGAGTGCGGATTACTTCATTCGCGGAAAGAAGGAACATTTATTTACTACAGCCTCAACCGCAGAGTGGCGGAAAAATATGCGACCTATCTGTTGACATAATTTTTTTGATTAATATTTCTATATTTTTGGAAATATAATAATTTGGGAACAGAAGGCTTTGACGAAAAGCGCAGTTGTTCTTTGAAAAGTGAGTAAAGAGAATGAGACGTTACAGATGAAGTAACTAATTCAGGTTTAGATCTGTTAAACGATATTTGCGTTTTAGTAAATTTCTCTTAGCTGCCTATGTGTAATGGAAATGAACAAGGATGTAAAAGCCGCTGTGCGAGGGTTTCGGGCTGACTGATAATCTAAGCGACTAAAGGTGCGTTATTGAAACTGGATATATTCTGTATATCGGTGTGTCCATATCAGACAAGCGCCTTCAGGGTGTCTCGCGGCAAGGTAATGCCAACCAGCAGCCACAACGAATGAGCCCCATTTACAGAAAGGTGGAAAACGACATGATAAAGTTTGTGTATATGATCAATCGGATCGAGGGGATGAGCGTCGAGAAATTCGTAGATTATCATCGACATCACCACGGTCCTCTATTTTCCTCGATCACAGAAGCCAAGAAGTACGTACGAAAATATGTGGTGTCTCACCCGGTTACCGCCGAGGGCTATCCTCAACCCGCGTATGATGGGCTCACTGAAATCTGGTTCGACAGTTGGGCCGACCATGATGCGTTCTTCACATCGGACAACTACCTGCAAATAGTTCAACCCGACGAAAAGAAGTTCATTGAATTCAGCTCTGTCGGCGTTATGGTCACAGAAGAAAAAGCATTGATCTAACTTTGTGAACCCCCATAACATCACCGCCAACGGAATCAACTGTTTGGCTTCGGGAGCATAGCAGAAGTCGAGGATGATTGGCCTGAGATAGAATTGCAGCAATGCATGAAACTGACAGGTACTAATCGGTCCAAGGCTTATCCAAATTCACCTCGAAGAATAAGCAGGTGCTAATATGCAGATTTGTTTCGTATACAGTTTTTAAGGATAACACTTGAAACGCTGAGAAAGTGCAGCGAATTTCTCGCGGTAGCGTTTTTTGTACAACGCTTGCTTGGTAGTGAGGGTGAAGGGGTTCCGCGCTACCCATTCGGGCCCAAAGGTCCTGGAGAGTAGGTCCCCGGCCAGCAACGAAAGAGCACTGCCGACAATTCGGCAGTGCTTTTTGTTGTGTGAGTGACTCAGGTCAAGGATAGTAGAAACTAATTTTTTCGCAATTCATGCCAAGACATGAAATTGGAATTATCTTCTTTTTGTATATAATGTAACTTATGGTAAATTAACAAAGCTATTTTTATGTATATATTGAAATAAGAGGGGGGTTAATTATGAAGAAAAAAGGCACTTTGTTTGTAGGTTGGTCGGCATTATCCTTGGTAGCAGCTGTCACGGTTGCATCTGTATCAGCAACTACTGCATCTACACAAGGTGAAGGAATCATACCCCCAATGGCAGTTGATAATGAGATTGTGAATTCACAGATTTCCGGAAGTAGCTACACGAAGAATTTTAATATCCAAGCAAATTATGGATGGGTCAAAGTTTGGGTTCAAAATACATCTAATGTCGAGGGACAAGAACATGGTCCCATTGAAGTCGCTATTTAAACGGCTTTTTTTTATTTTAAGGGTACAAGTTCGTGTCCCGAGCCAAGGACAAGAACTGTACCGATTACCCGAATTAGACAAGAACATGTTCTCATTGCCGATTAGGCGTTTAATCGTTATTTTGCCTGTTAATCCATTAAACTAACGGGCAGGTTAGTTGTATAAAGGGGTTCAAAAACCATTTAGGTAATATTCACCTAAATGGTTATTTTGTTTGATTTTTTTGTACGACTGTACTAAAATAAAAACATGAGTAAAAAAATTAAATCAACTAACCAAAAACCAATGTCATTCATCGAAAAAGCCCGTAGAGCTCAAATTGTGGAATGTACGATTGAGACAATCGCAGAAGTAGGTTACACTCAAGCCTCTTTAGGAGAGATTGCAAAACGTGCGAAAATCAGTAAAGGGGTTATTTCTTATCACTTTGTAAATAAAGAGGAATTATTGGAGCAAGTAGCTATCGAATACTATATGGCTTGGCAATCATATATTGCTCCACGAATAGAAGCTCAAAAATCTCCTAAAGAAATGCTTCAGGTATATATTGAATCCAATCTTACATTTGTAGATGAAAATCGACAGCATGTTTTCGCTGTTATTGAATTGCTTTCTAATAAGATAACTGCTGATGGTAAACTTCAATTTGCAGTAGACCATGATGAAGCTGTTTTACTTCCAATTGAAAATATTCTCATCCTAGGGATGCAAGAAGGAATTTTCCGGGAATTTACCAAACCATCGGCAAGGGTGATGGCGCTAACAATAAGAAATGCCATTGACGGGTTCACCATTGAATTAATGAGAAAGCCTCATTTAGATGTTCAGGAATATACGAGAGAACTGGTTACAATCTTCGATATATCAACAAAGAAGTGATGTGTCGCTAAGGAGGTTACCAATGTTTTCCTATGATGTACTTTGTTATTGTTGTAAAAAAACATTCAGAGCATACGAAGGTTCACTAAAATATAAACAAGCTAAGGAAAGAAAGGACAAGTTTTTTTGTTGCGAAGATTGTGCTGATAAAATACGCATTGAAGCAATTTTGAATTTTATGCGCGGGATTAATCGTTTTTAATTTTGATTTTCTCAATGATTATCGTCAAATATTGCACTAAAACGCCGCGGCAACAATTAGACCGAGCAACTCCGTCTTTACGAATTTTTCTTATGAGGGATTAAGCTACTGGAAACGTTAGCTTAATACATAATAAAGTAGCTGACACAGTGTGATTGGCTGCTTTATTCAACTAACCGACAGGAATATTTAGGAAGGTAAACGAATACATAATTCAGCATCCCAAAATAGGTTGATTAACGTAATTTTAACAATCGTGGAGTTATGTAAGTGCCATAAAACTAAAAGGAGTAACTTTTACTATGAAGGGTTTGTTTGTATCAGAGTATACGAAAGATAAGAAACATTTCCATCTTGCGATCGGGATCATTAGAGAGGATGATATTAAATACTTTTCGTTTAGTAATAATCAGGGACGTCAAGCCTAGTGTCGAGGGACAAGAACATATTCCTATTGAAGTCGCTAACTTAGCGGCTTTGTTATTTTTTTGGTACAAGTTCGTGTCCCGAGCCAAGGACACGAACTTGTACCGATTGCCGGAATGGACAAGAACATAGTCCGATTGCCGATTAGGCGTATATCTAATCGTTATTTTGCCGTTAATTCACCCACAAGCAGTTGCGCTGATGCTCAGAGGCAGTAAACCTGATGAGGCAAAAAATGATACTCAGTTGAAGCATATGTGAAAAATCATTGTAACACACTTGAGCTTATAGGATTTTTCGAACAGGATGATACGGAGTTTTAAGTGTGTTGATAAAAAACAGCTAACTATGACTATGTCCTTAGTTAGCTGTTTTTTATTCATTTTTTTAATTTTCTATAAAAGTTATGAATCTCTTGTGAAATTCTCCATCATTCCAGCTGGATACCGGCTACCGGCTGATCCGTGTGGAAGGATCTCTTTACTACGTTGAAGATCAGCTTCTGTAAGTTTAACGTTAGCAGCAGCAACGTTTTGCTCAACCCGCTTAGCACTTCGTGTACCCGGGATCGGCACGACATCTTCTCCCTGGGCGAGAAGCCAAGCCAGTGCCAATTCGGCTACAGAAATACCTTTGTTAGAAGCCAGTTCATTAAGTTGTTCCGTTGCTCGGAAATTGTAGATATAATTTTCGCCTTGCCAGCGCTCGTCGTAACGGCGCATATCGTCTTCCGCGTACTCTTGGGCTGGTTTAACAGCACCTGTCAGGAACCCTCTGCCTAAAGGAGCGTAAGGCACTAAACCTATACCGAGTTCATTCAATGTCTTTCGTATATTGTTGTCCTCAATCTCGCGTTCGAATATCGAGTATTCAGTCTGAAGCATAGAGACCGGGGTAACCGCGTGAGCTTTACGAATTGTGTTTGAACCGGTGTTGCTCAAACCGAAATATTTAACTTTGCCTTCTTTGATAAGGTCTCCGACGACCCCTGCTACTTCTTCGATAGGAACATCGGGATCTGGGATATGCTGATAGAACACATCAATGTAATCAGTCTGCAGATAGCGAAGACTGTTCTCAGCTACCTTACGAATATTTTCTGGCCGGCTGTTAAAACGTGTTCCAATCTGCTCGGCTGTCATATCAAAGCCAAACTTGGTGGCCAGTACTACCTTGTCACGAAAATCCTTTACAGCTTTACCCAGCAACTGTTCATTGTGACCATTTCCATATCCATATAATTCTGCCGTATCAAAAAAGTTAACTCCAAGCTCATAAGCTCGACGAATAGTTGCTATTGCTTCATCTTCATTTGAAGGACCGTATGCCATTGTCATCCCCATCGTACCCAAACCAATAGAAGAGACTTTTAAACCTTGTTGACCAAGACTTCGGGTTTGCATTTTTGTTCCTCCTTAAATAATTCTATCACCTAAGTGTTTAAAGCCTAGGTAAAAAGGTATCCAATCTTAGCTCGTTCAATATGAATTTTCATCACTGCTATTCATAGGAACAAAAAACATAATATCATGGGAGTTGAATAAAGTAAACAAAAAGCACGTAAAGTGTCTATTTAGTATAGTTTGTTTAAAATGATGATTATGAGATATAATATAATTTATAAGGGGGCAGTTAGATGGAACGGCAGATTGAAAAACAACATCAGATGAGGCAAAAGCTTACTAATAGATTGTTATTACACGTTAGAAAAAATGGGTTTCAAGGTTTGAAAATGGATGAAATCTCAAAGATTATGGATATAAGCAGGGCGACTTTATATAAATATTTCTCTACCAAAGAAGATATTATTTCGTTTATTGTGAGTACATTTGTCGAATATATCCACGAAATTATTGAAGATTCTGATGCTGATCAAGTATTTGTTCAGCGATTTCAGCAAACATTTGAACAAACAATCTTATTAAAAGAGTTCATCACAGACATTTTCTTAAGGGAACTTGAAAATAGTTATCCTGAGAACTATGAGCGACTAAAAGAAGCCATGAAGCAACGAGAATATCAGGAATTGGCTTTTTATGATGAAGGAATAAAAGAGGGTTTTTTTAATAAGATTGATGGTAGGCTTATCATTATGCAAGATGAGATTCTAAGTAACGTTTTAGATGTAAAGTACCTGATGGAGAACCATTTGACAGTGTATCAGGTGCTATTTGACTATTACAATCTAAAGAAAATTCAGTTGTTTAAACCTGATAAAATTAAAATGATGGATGACAACTTGATGATCCCTAGAATTGAGTGCATGGCACAAAAAATTTCAAAAAACTTATATTAATCTTAGCAAATTTGGATTATCTAATTTTCTATAAAGTAAACACGTCTTAAGCTTAAGTTCGGCATCATATGGCGGTTTTTCCATGATATATTAGGAGCATAGATAAATGCGCGAATGAAACGCACGGCTGTTATGTGTAAGTGTGGACATTCTCTCGCTCAGTTGCATTCATCTAGTTGGAATGAATGGAGGGGACCGAACCATCTAGACCAAACTATACTCCGATGGCTTCAAAACTCGGATGACAATAAAATTCAGTCCAAATGGATCATTCATGCACAGCACTGCAACTTGAAAATCGTTAATCAAAGCTTCTCCAGAGGAAACTCTTGAATTTGACGATGCTAATCCTATTCAGCAGAATCAATATTTTTCCAGCCCTTTCCAAAATGAATTATTGCGTGTTTGTTCCGCTGCATACCAGAGAGTAGAAGAAGAACTACTAACAACTGTATTGGAGGAACATAGACATTGCATTTCTCAACTAATGGAACTCAAAAAAACAGATGAATTAGCTGAATTCCCACTATATGTCCATATGCATATGCCTATGTATTTTGGAGAAAATCTCTGCTGAACAAAGAATACTTTTACTGTGACACCATGTGTAAAACAGTAGATAATGATTCTTTCTATAGAGGACCATTGATCATAAAAGATCACTTAGAATACTTTGCAGACCAAATCGTTAGTCATCAAATGAGAAGTGCGGGGGGATTAATCAGAACGAATTATTCTGGGTAGAAGTGTAGGAGCAAGTGTACCTCAATGGAACGAAATTGAACAAATAAAAGATAACAGTTTCCCAAACATAGCAATAAAATATATTAAATGCGAGAATTCTTCATCAAGCTCAGTTGAGTATTATCATCTAGATGAAATTCAATCGGGGCCTAAATGGAAATGTCCGCATCAGTTAAACATTAAATGTCGAGGGACAAGAACATATTCCCATTGAAGTCGCTAATTTAGCGGCTTTGTTTTTTTTCGGTACAAGTTCTTGTCCCGAGCCAAGGACAAGAACTTGTACCGATTGCCGAAATGGACAAGAACATAGTCCGATTACAGATTAGATAAATATCTAATTATAAGATCCTCAGCTTAATTATTGCTGGTTCCTTAATTTCTACATCATCGCTATTTTCAGCCTTCGTTCAACTAACAGGAAGGATAATTCCAAAATATGTGTTAGACTTGCGATGGTTTTAATAGAGAACGTTACGGTACTCTGTAAGAAACAATGCCTCAAACTTCGCTTTTCCTTGCTTTTCCACCCAGGTATTGAAATCAGTAAGTTTGGGGAAAGCCTTGCGTACAACAGAAATATCGACCTCGTGGCCTTCTTCGTTTAGCCATTGAAACACGCCGGCCAAGATTTCATTATGCTGACGCAACGCGTCCATCGGAACTTGAACGTAAGGAATGGTTCGGTTAGTTATATGGCCTATGGCCTCGACAATCTGCAAGGGTGTTAACTCGTCGCCAGCAATTTCGATTGTTTTACCCAAATAATTGTCTGGGCTATTAAGTGTTAAAACGACGAAAGCACCGATGTCGTCCACAGCTACGAGTGGGATCACTCTATCTGGCTTGAAGGCTTGTGCGATTGTTCCGTTTTGCACGCCGGCTGTCATCGGGTCTGAGAAGTTTTCCATGAAGGTGGCGGGACGCAATATGGTAGCCGGCACATCGAGTGAAAGAATGTACCGCTCAATATCCCATTTCTGCATATCCCGATATCGGGATTGCGCATCTGCACCGCCAACCGATGTATAAATGAAGTGCTGGATGTTCGCCTTTAGGGCAGCGTCAGCTACAGCCTTCCCAATACGTCTCTCATCGGCATTGGTTTCGAGAGTTGGGTTCCAGCTCGACGCCTGAACACTGAATACACCATAAATCCCCTGCATAGCGGTATCGAGCGAGGCAAGATCAGTCATGTCACCTAAAAAAAGCTCGGCTCCCAGTTTGGAGAGTTTCAGGGCCTTATCGCTTGATAAATCGCGAACAAATGCACGAACCTTCCAGCCATCGGCGATTAGATGCCTAACGGCCGCACCTCCTTGTTGTCCGGTTGCTCCCAAAACTAATATCTTTTTATCACTCATATCCCCAAGCTCCTCTCTAAGCTTTATAAGACTATTTACGCTTAAACTAAACCATAGCATGAATAAGTCCTGTTGTTATCTTAAAATATCATCTATATTATTTAAAGAAGGCACATTTTTTTTATATAACTCAATATAATAGACTACCTATATTATAGTTAGGGGTGTGATTTTTATGGATGTACGAAAAGGGGACGAATTATGCCTCATCTCTATTCGTGAAGCTTTGGAGGTGGTTCGCGGGAAATGGTCTTTTTTGGTGCTTTCCTTACTTAGTTTGGGTCCGCAACGATTTAATCAAATGCGAAGAAATTTAGATAACATTAGCATCAAGTCTTTAACGGATGTCTTGCGGCATTTGGAACACTATAAAGTCATCAATCGCCAGGTGTTTCCTACCGTACCTGTAACCGTTGAGTACTCGCTAACAAATAAAGGACAGGAATATATTCCCGTGCTTCGGCAAATGCGCATATGGGGTGAAAACTGGGGGGAACATCCACAGCTTGTCGATGGTCGAGAATATCGTAGTTCTACAAATAGGTGAGCACTGAAAAATAATCTAGCAGGGAACTTTCTTGATTTTAAAGAAAGTTCTCTTTTTTCTGCGATTAAGAATGCATGAAATACATCCGCACTGCTTCCTCATCAAATTATCGTTTGGTACCTTGAACAGAAAACTGTCCGTTCAAATATTTCCTTATGTAAGCTAAGGTTTAAATCTACCCATTTCTCTGAAGTACATTTAACCTGGCGTGGTTCCGTATAGCAAATTCCGTTTTGGCCAGTATCTGTATATGATACGTTTAATATCTGGGTCGCGACCGTTATGAAACAAGATAACTTTAAATACAGTAATCATTGAAGTAATGGGAAACGTTAGTTCTAAACAGCACGGAGCAGTTAGCTGGTTGGCAGCTGCTCTATTTTTCGTTAAGCTAACGGGCAGGATAATGCAATAGCAACCTTGAATTAATTTTGGAGACGAATTTATGACAGGGGCTGAGTAGTATGGTAAATGGGAGTATTTTAGGAATCGCATATAATGTAATTCCAGTTAAAAATGCAAAAAAATCTGGAGAATGGTTCGTCAGTCACTTTGGTTTTAACATCAGAAACGATAGAGGGAATTATATAAGTTTATTCAGGGATAACCGCCCAATAATTGATTTAATTGAATCTGATAATGACACAAGAGCGGTTTTTGAAGTAAACGGGCGGCCAAGGTGGGTTGTAACATTTTTTACAGATGATATCGAATCATTACACATGAGACTAACATCGGATGGAGTTACAACTAGACCAATTAGCAATGAAGGCATTTACGGCAAGTTTTTTGTTTTTGAAGATCTAGATGGAAACTTATTTGATGTATGGGAGCATAAAGATTGTGAGTTAATCTTTTAAGACAGCTGTCTAATCTAACGGGCAGTTTAATGCAAATGTATCTAAAAGCGCCGTACCGACGATAAGCCGAGTAAATGGGAGATAGTTAAGTTGGATAAATAAATACTTGTTGGTAAAATATTCATGATAGTATTTTAACTTTTTATTACGTAAAAAGGAGTGAACCCCTTGACAAAGCCGTATTTAATAGTTGTCGCTGGTAGACCAGGCGCAGGGAAAACAACATTTTCTAAGGAGCTTGGTAATGAGATTTTTATGCCAGTAATCAACCGGGATCAGATTAAGGAAGGATATTTGCATACTTTCGGCAAAAGTCATGACGAGCTTCCAGGGGAGCCCAATATAACGGCCACGGAAATCTTCTTTGATACGTTAATGGGGCTGATAACAAACAATGTATCGGTGATTGCTGAAGCAGCGTTCCAGCACAGTATATGGTCGACTATGCTTGAACAGTTCATGGGAAGGGCGCGGGTCTATCTCTTGATATGCAAGGTTGACGAAAAGATCGCGCTCGACAGATTTGTCCGGCGGGGGCTAGACAACCCGCTTCGGGAGTACTTCCATGGCGAAAAGGGAGTCGACATGGCTAGAAAAGGAATTAAATTGAACTCGAGCCCTTACGAGGAACCCCAGATCGACGTCCCTAAATTCTATATTGACACTTCAGGGGAATACAACCCCTCCATTAAGGAACTAAGCAAGAAAATTTTTGCTAAATAGGTTAGGCGATCTAGAACAAGAAAAGATATTAATCAACGAGAATCCTAAAAACCCGAAATCTGAAAAGCTATTCACAATAAGAAATTTTACGTTAAACTAACGGGAAACGATAGCTTAATAAAACCAAGGAGGCAGCCGATCAACGTGTGAACTGAAACGGAACAAGGTTAAAAGAAAGAACGGAGAAAATTCCGGCTAGTATCGCGGTCTTTATTTATTTGTTCGGGCAGATGATTTATTGATACAGATGTATTATAAAGTTATTGAAGATCAGTTAGACAATGACCTCGTCCAAATGATGTTCAAGAAAATATGTTCCAGAAACCTTCCATTGGGTAGTAGTAGCAGTCATAAACAGAAAACCACTATTTATTGTACATTCAAGTGATCAAACTTGTGTCAATACAGGTTAGCCATCCTTATACCCGTCAACAAGCAAGTCAAGTTTCCCTGTATTCGGGTCGATGACAAGACCATGAACCGGAACATTATCGGGTAGAAGCGGATGATGCTTAACCGTCTTAACACTAGATTTAACTGATTCTTCCACGCTGTCGAAGCCATGGAGCCATTTATGCAAATCGATTCCTGCACTTTCTAGTGTATCAAGCTTATCGGACGAAATACCTCGTTCCTTCATTTTGTTTATGGTTCCATCTGGGTCGATTGCACCCATGCCGCAATCATGATGACCTATTACAAACACTTCATCGGCTTTTAATTCATAGATAGCTACGATAATGCTTCGCATAACACTGCCGAACGGATGTAAAACAATTGCGCCCGCATCTTTAATTATTTTGGCATTACCTTCCTTTATATTCAACGCTTTGGGGAGTAGATCGACAAGCCTTGCGTCCATACAGGTTACGACAACGATTTTCCTATCCTTATAACGAGTTCCTTGATATTTCTCAAATTCCTTATCCTCAACAAACTCTTGGTTAAAATGAAGAATTTCATATAATCTTTCCATTCTAATCACCTCGTCTAGTTTTCATACCGAAAATTATTATACCTCGGCGTGGCAAATAAACGCTACATCAATCGAAAGGAAATGATAATGTCGATAGGTGGTTGTGGGCGCATTCTCGAAAATTTTAAAAAATTGTACATGAGCGTTCCCGCTTCTATATGTCACGTACAACCCTTTAATTCTTTAAGCGAACAGAGAGCAAACCCTCCCACTATATTGCTTCTGGAGGCGCAACGGTACAGTAACCCTTTTCCGTAAATCCGGGATTTGTACATATAAAACTGCTAATGAAGAACAATAGTAGCCATGAAGTGAATGTTAGTTTAACGCACTTAAATACTAGTAAAGTGTATTTTGCTATAACGATTGCTGCCTGGGAATCCTTAGATTGGATAAATAGTAAAGAAGGTTTCACACAAGGTATGAGTACTGGAGGCTACTTGCTTCAATGGAGTGGTGGCGGTTATCACGTTGATGGGGAAGTATGGGGATCAGCTGGTTCAGACCCGGTCGATACTGTTCATCTATCTTATTGAACTAAAGGGGCAGGATTGTTGAATAACGTTCAATTTATCAAAAGAAGGTTGTTATCTGATATTCAACACATTTTCTCGAAATAGGTACTGTGGTTATATCGTTTATTACTTCAATTTAAGCATTTCTTATAATGTTACGTCATAGACTATAGTAAGAATAGAAGGAGGTTTGTAAAAAGATGGATCACTTTAGTTATTGTTTCTTTCGCTATATTCAAACTATTGTACATAATCAGGTCTTTTCAAAGATGATGGTTCAATGAGTGGTTTCGTTACAAATGAAGGTAAGCAAGAATACATAAATTCTTATCATGAGGCGATGAGTTATTTACCACAACCTTTTGAGTCAAAAATGCTCAATACCGATTTTGGTAAAGTGAAGCTATACAAATTTCAAGAAGAGGAAACACCAGACAAAACACCGTTATTGTTACTTCCTGGAAAGGGGTCTGCTACACCAATGTGGGAAGCAAATCTCAATGATTTTCTAAAACACCGTCCGGTTTACACAATTGATTTGATAGGTGAGCCAGGGTTAAGTATAGAGACAAAACGTATCAAAACTAATATGGATCAAGCTATTTGGTTAAAACAAGTGCTAGAACAATTGCCAGAAGAGGAAATCAACTTATTAGGATTGTCATTTGGTGGATGGAGTGCGGCAAATTTAGCAATTAAGCACCCAGAAAAAATTCAAACACTCATATTAGTAGAACCAGTTTATGTTTTTGGTCCTATTCCACTAAAAATGATTCTAGTTTCGATTCCAGCTTCCGTACCAGCAGTGCCAAAATCAATAAGGGAAAGAATGCTTAGTTATATCTCTGGTGGTGCTGAAATTGATGAGAGTGAGCCGACTGCCAAATTGATTGAAACAGGAATGCGAACATTCAAAAGTAAATTGCCAATGCCAGAAAAGGTTAAAACTGAACATTTGAAGAAACTTAAGATGCCAGTGCTCGGAATTTTGGCTGGTCAATCGACTATGCATCATTCCGAAAAGTCGTTTCAAATCGGTGTAGAAAATTTAAGGAATCCATACAGTAATATGGTGTTATTCGAAGACGCCTCTCATGCTATCAATGGGGAGTACCCTGAAAAGTTGTTACAAACGATTGAAGACTTTCTAAAACATATTGAATAAGGGTTATGACTACGGCTATTTAGTTCCAGGCATCTCATGATAATATAGTCATCGACACTAATGTGAATTGATGATTATCGAGAACTTTGGTAGTTCAAGTACCCTTAATGAACTCCCTCAGTTTAATAGATAATGCTCACGAATACTCGCTTATTCGCAGGATTTCAAACCATATGGTATAGGTTGCTTTACATAAACGAAAGAGATAGGACCGTTTTGATAAGATGAGGGCAGATTGAAATAGGGAATCTGTTGAAAATCCCATATTATTACATATGCTGCACGCATTCTCCACGCTGCCCTTGGAGGCTTTCCCTCCCATGTCTCAACGGGTCATAACCCTATGCCCTTTCATTCCTTCGTCATGCCTATCCAAGGGGTGGAGGTCGGTTTTGCTAACGGAACGGGTCATTGCCCTTTTGTTCATTACATCCAGTACTAAATTATTTAATTGAATTATAAATTGGTGATATGTGATGGCTTGACGAAATAAAGACATCGCTCATATAATTCAAATAATTCATTGAATAGTTTAAAAAGGAGGAGCACGAATTATGATGGAATAACTTTCATTGCGCGATTTCAAAGATGACTTATATCGGCAATTCTCCAGAATCGGGAAATGCCTATCTAGTGACAAACGGCTAGAAGTCATGCATTTATTGGCTCAAGGCCCAAAATCAGTTGAGAAAATGGCTAAAGCAACAGGAATGAGCGTCACAAATGTCTCACGACACCTTCAAATTCTGTTGGATGCCAATCTGGTCAAATTTAGTAAAAGGGGGACATACGTAATCTACTCTCTGGCTCGTCCCGAAATAGAAGGCTTTCTAAACTCTTTATGGCGAATTAGCGAGATGAACTTGGAGACGTTGCTCGTGTCAAAAAAGACTTTATGAATCAGCAGACGCTTTCTCTCCATGAAGTAGTGAACAAAATGGAGCAGGGGAATATTGTATTACTTGATGTCCGCCCCAGCTGATGAGTTTGAAGCTGGCCATATACCGGGAGTCATTTCCGTCCCTTTGGAGGATTTCCACCATTACTTAAAAACTCTTCCTAAAGGCTCCCAGATAGCTGCATATTGCCGTGGTCCATATTGTGTTTTTTCCGCTGAAGCAGTACAAATGATGCGTGAAGAGGGATATACTGCTTTTCGAATGGAGGAAGGGGTGTACGAATGGCGAGAGTACCAAGCACAGAGATAATAAAGCCTATCTATTTGGATTACAATGCGAGTACACCGATAGCCCTGAAGTACTTGCAGAAATGTTGCCCTACCTACGGAAGCACTTTGGCAACCCCTCTTCAAGCCATAGGGCTTCTGAAATGCTTAAAGAAACGATTGAATAAGCAAGAAGTCAGGTGGCCGCTGCTATAGGAGGAAAAGTCAATGAGATCATTTTTACAAGCGGAGGAACAGAAGCGAATAATTACGCCTTAAAGGGCGTGTATTATGCCTCTCGTCACCGAGGTTCTCATATCATCACAACAACAATTGAGCATCCTGCGATCTTAAATCCCTGTGCTTTTCTGCAAACACTTGGCGCTGAGGTAACTTATGTTCCTGTTGATCGTTGGGGAAGGGTATCGCCAGCAGATATTGAACGAGCCATTCGCAGTGACACCATTCTTATTTCCGTTATGCATGCTAATAGTGAAGTTGGCACGATCCAACCCATTGATGAAATTTCAATAATCGCTAAGCGGTATCATATTCCACTTCATACGGACGCCGTACAATCTTTCGGTAAAATTCCGGCACACGTTGATTCGCTCGGTGTTGACTTGATGTCCATTTCAGGACATAAATGCTAAAGGGAGTGGGAGCGCTTTATGTTCGTGAAGGCACCGAAATA
The DNA here is from genome assembly GCF_058313655.1 of Paenibacillus sp. Negev47. Taxonomy (NCBI): domain Bacteria; kingdom Bacillati; phylum Bacillota; class Bacilli; order Caryophanales; family Paenibacillaceae; genus Paenibacillus; species Paenibacillus sp. Negev47. The sequence goes on along the minus strand of NZ_CM177754.1, from coordinate 3,003,950 downwards.
AAGGCTATTTTATATGGTGCTGGTCACGAATCGGGCAGGCGGGTCGGAACGGAAAATGTGCCTTATTTGGTAGGGCTGGGAAAAGCCGCGGAACCAGGCAACAGAACAAGACCACTCACCTCAGGATATTTTGAATCAAATTCCGGAAATTGCTGCCTCTACGGATCTGCTTGTCACTCAGGAAATACTTCCCTATCCCCAGTGTTACGCGCAATGGGCCTTAGCGTATATGAGGGGCTGGGTGCCGTCCGTTTTAGTTTAGGAAAATACACAACATTGGAAGAAATTGAGACAGTTCTATCTTTATTTCGGGAGCGCCTTCAGGGATTTGTAGTGCAATCATAACCATATACTTAACTGGGAGGGATTCAGCGGCAGCCTTTCAAATGGGGTTGTCGTAGACCCTATGCTAGACCAAGTTGATTTTTATATTCAGGAGTCGGAGCGTTTAAATATGAAAATCAATTTTGTCTTTGATACGCATCTCCATGCGGATCATGTATCGGGTGCGAGGGAATTAGTAAAAAAACGGGGCTCAATATATTCTACACCGATCGGCAGATGTTTCGTTTGATTTTGTGCACGCTGGCCCTATTAAGTCCAAAGAGAATCTCGAACAATTAGAGATATAAATCTATGCTGTACAGATGTATGGCTTTTTAATTGCTCTAAAAATAAATATTCAATTGATTTGTTTAATATAAGGGAGAACAGATTATGACTGAAGACTTGTTACTTGCAAAAAAAAATGCAAAGATCTCCGATTCACTGAAGGAATATGTTGAATCAACCGAAAAGCAACGTCAACTGTATAAAAGAACCATGATCATCGTTATTATTTCTCAGATTTTCGGAGGAGCTGGATTGGCTGCCGGTGTGACCGTGGGTGCGCTTCTTGCCCAAGACATGCTGGGAACGGATAGTTTCGCTGGGGTGCCGGCGGCGTTATTTACTCTAGGTTCTGCTGGTGCTGCCTTAATGGTAGGGCGTCTTTCACAAAACCTTGGTCGTAGAGCTGGTCTAGCGACCGGTTTTATCGGTGGGGGAATTGGTGCCATCGGGGTTGTTTTAGCAGCTGTATTAGACAATTTGCCACTTCTATTGATTTCATTGTTAATATATGGTGCAGGCACAGCAACAAACTTGCAAGCACGCTATGCGGGTACAGACTTGGCTCAGCCCAAACAGAGGGCGAAATCGATTAGTACGGCGATGGTCTTCACAACATTTGGTGCAGTTGCTGGCCCCAATCTTGTGAATACTACGGGAAGGCTAGCCACTTCCATCGGCGCCCCTGCATTGTCAGGACCTTTTATGCTTGCAGCCGTGGCATATATTATAGCCGGATTGATGCTTCTCATCTTTTTGCGCCCGGATCCTTTTATTGTTTCCAAGGCCATTGTGAAAGCTCAGCGCTTAAACAAAAATCAGAGCGGTGCGGAAGAAACACATGCTACGGAAGCAAGTGTTAATAAATCAGGCATTATCGTAGGAGCTACGGTAATGGTGCTAACTCAAATTGTGATGATTGCTATTATGACCATGACACCGGTTCACATGAAGCATCACGGACACGGATTAGGAGATGTTGGTATCGTCATTGGTATCCATATCGCAGCGATGTATCTGCCTTCCCTAATTACTGGCGCTTTAGTTGATAGATACGGACGTACATTAATGTCATATGCTTCTGGCGTTACTTTGCTATTAGCAGGCTTAGTTTCCGCGCTTGCACCAGGAGACTCGATGGGACTCCTTATTCTAGGTCTAGCACTCCTTGGGCTCGGATGGAATTTCGGGTTAATCAGCGGAACAGCAGCAATCGTTGATGCGACACCGCCGCAAATTCGCGCGAAAACACAGGGTACAGTGGATGTTTTAATTGCATTAGCTGGTGCTTCTGGAGGAGCTTTATCGGGTATGGTCGTGGCCCAATCCAGTTTTACGACGCTCTCTTTAATTGGAGGATTCCTTTCATTGCTTCTTATTCCGGTAGTAGTTTGGTCGCGAAAGAAGAACAAAGTTTAATGAAAGTGAGGCCGTCTTTGGCTAGTAATTAACGCAACTTTAAAGTTTTGGAGATCTGTAGGGATACCGGGAAAGCCGCTGCAATGGTGGCTATTTTTGGTTCTAGAATCTGGTACTTTTACATGTGAGGAAGACTTAAAGAAAGGATGCTTCTATTGAAAAGTAGAATACTACCGTTCATGAATTGACTTCGCTGGATATGGTAGAAGCGTTTCTTGAGAAGTATAAGTTGAGTTTCTTATACGTATCCAGACCTGAGTGTAATGTGTGTCACGCCATATTACCTAAGCTACGGGAATTACTCGTTCAATATCCGCAGATACACTAGGTCATATTGATGCCAATCAGGTCGAAGCTATGGCGGCAAGATTTTTGATTTTTACAGTCCCAACGATACTTTTCATGATCGAGAAGAAAGAATATCTAAGGGCAGATCGATTTGTTCGCTTTGATCATTTAAATGAACAAATTGAACAGATTTATGAAATAGTTACTCAAGATGATGAAGTGAAGTAAATTTCAGTGATCCTACAAAACTCGCCTCAAAAGAAGCTTGACTTCAAACCATATCAATTATATAACTAAATTAATCAATTGAATTATTGAACAAGAAGGAGATACCACTAATGGTAGCGAAATCCGAAGCAACCAAAGAAGGATTAGCTGAATCGAATATGGTAGCTACTGCTTTAAAAGCCAGTTCCGCTCTTGCTCATGGAGTGAATGCTTTGTTGTATTTGATGAATGACTATAATTTGGAAAGTGGTGGAAACATGAGAAAAGTTTCATCCAAGTCAGAATTTGATAAAGCTATTCAGTCCCCAAAGCTCACGGTTGCTGTTTTTAAAGCAGACTGGTGTGGTGATTGCAAATTCATTGATCCGTTCATGCCTGAAGTCGAGGAAAAATTCGCAAACGATCTGAATCTTATCGAGGTGGATGTAGAACAAGGCACTGTGAGTGAAGAACAGAACATTATGGGTATTCCAAGCTTTGTTGCCTACGCAGAAGGTGGAGAGCTTATCCGCTCTGTCAACAAGATTCGTAAATCGCGTGAAGAGATCGAACAATTTCTGCAACGTGCAGTTAAAGTATATAAGGGATGGAAATGCTTAAGATAAGTAAAGTTGGTTTAAGCAAATCTGAACTAAGCTTCACATGGGATTCTGGATGGATTCAACAATATGAGTCTCCTTGGGGAGTGATTTTAAAGAGATCCATACAGAGGTTAGAGACCGGATATATTTTGTGCATCCAAGAGCATTGTTCTCAACACTCACACTGAAGGAAGGATTCGAAGGAGAGTACCATATTGCAACTCTTGCGGCAATGCCTGAAAGTAGAGGGATGGGAGTAGGCTCCCAACTCATTCAACATGCAGAAGAGAAGGCGATTAAACAGGGGTATAACCTAAGTTCCCTTACAGTCAAAAAAGAGAATCATCTCGCTGCCAAACTATACGCCAAACTGGGCTATGAAATTACATCCGAAGTAGTAAAACCTACTGTATCTTTGTATCGAATGGTCAAAAAACTAAACTGAAAGCCCTAATACGTGTTGGTTCGATCAATGTAACCAATAATTGAAGAAAATTTCTAATCTAAAGTCGCTAATGTAGCGGCTTTTTTTGCATTTAGGTTAACGATTGTCCTTGTCCAGAGTTGAGAGATTCCATTTATGCCACTTCGAGAGGGTTGACACAATTCAACTTCAAACGTATAATTCAATTAATCGATTGAATAATTGATAAATTATGAGGGGGATTATATTATGGGAGCAGTATCATTAACAAAACAAAATTTTGAATCGAACGTTAACACGGGAGTGACTTTAGTCGATTTCTGGGCACCATGGTGTCCACCTTGTCAAGTACAACTTCCAATCGTAAATGATCTAGCTGATGATTTGGCTGGGCAAGCGACCATTGCCAAAGTCAATGTTGATGAGGAACTCGAATTGGCACAGCAATTCGGAGTTAGAAGTATTCCAACGCTTCTCTTATTTAAAGATGGCAAATTAGCTGAGACCATGATTGGTGTGAATCAAAAACAAGCTCTTAAAGAAAAAATTCAAGGATTGCTTAATTCAAAATAAGTAAATTGTTAATCTTGTTCTTGAACCTATGTGAAGAGAACGACGGATCAGGATTCATCTGAACCGTCGTTCTTTTCAACATAAGAATTGACAGGATGATAAGTCCAAACCGTAGAAAGGAGTGTTTAAAATGGAAGTTACATGTGCTAAATCAGATATTAAAGAACGTTTATATCAGCAATTTGCTCGAATTGGGAAATGTTTATCGAGTGACAAAAGACTTGAGATTATGGATATCTTGTCAAACGGACCGAAATCTGTTGATAGTTTAGCTACTCAAACAGGTATGAGCATGGCGAATGTATCCCGTCACTTACAGATTTTGCTGGAAGCTAAGCTCGTTAAATTTCATAAAAAAGGTACGTTTGTTATATATAACATCAGTGACTCATCTGTAACACAGTTTTTGTCCTCATTGTGGAATATATGCGAGGACAGACTCGCTGACATTAAGCTGATTAAAGATGAACTGGAAGTACAATATGAAGGAGTTCGCAATATGAGTAAAAACGACCTAATGCTTAAAATGAAGCAAGATAGCCTCGTTCTCATAGATCTTCGTCCCGTTGAGGAGTATGAAACATCTCACATTCCAGGTGCTATTTCTGTACCCTTAGAACAGTTAGAAGTATTTCTACAAACATTAAATAAAGATGTAGAACTTGCTGCCTATTGCCGAGGACCTTTTTGTTCTATTGCATCTCAAGCTGTGAATTATATCCAAGAACAGGGTTTTAGAGCATACCGAATAGAAGAAGGCGTTCACGAGTGGAATGCTTACGGAAGTCCGGTTTCAGCCAAGGCAACCATATGATATATGTCCTTATAATCGTTCTTATACTGATGTACTGGATATATAAATATCTCCGCTTCATACGTAACGTAACGGTTTTATCGTTAAAATCAAACCTAATCTTGGTGCCTGATCATACTAAATGCCTCGACATAAGAGATAGTTCTGATTTTGAAAAAGAGTACGTTCCAAATTCCATTAATATCTCTATAGGACGATTGCCTTATGTTTGGGGAAAAGAAAATTTGACCCCCGAAGATAACGTAATTATACTGACCAATAACTATTTTAAAGGAATAAAAGCTATACGTATTTTACGAAAACAGGGATTTTATGATTTGTATTTATTAGTAGGCACGATAACTCAATTCATTGAATGGAGTCAAAATCAGCAGAGAAATTCAGAACAAATTTGTAATGAATATGATTGGAGCAGTACCCATATATGTTCCGAATAACATACAGTAAGGCGTGATTTTATGACAAATGTCCAAGAAATAACTTCAGTGAATGAAATAGATACGTTTATTCAGAATAATCGACTAAGTATGCTATATGTGTCTCAAGATAATTGTAGCGTATGTCATGCAATTTATCCCAAACTGAAAGAATTGCTTAACCATTATCCAGAAATAAAGCTTGCTCATATCGATGCTAGTCAAGTAGAAGCAGTGGCCGGCAAATTGTTAACTTTTACTGTCCCCACGATTATCTTGTTTTATGACCAAAGGGAGTATCTTCGTGACGGTCGGTTTGTCCAATTTGAGCAATTAAAAGCAAGATTAGATGAGGTTTATAACGCTATATAAAAAGTTCCATCATTCTAAATCTTTGGGGGTATATTTATGAAGAAGATGAAAGCCATGCAAATTCCAGCTGCAGGAGAAAAAATGCAGTTAGTTGAAGTACCCGTTCCGCAGCCTGCAGAAGGGCAAGTGTTACTCCGCGTTGAAGCTTGCGGCGTATGCAATGGAGACTCAATGGCGATGGGTGGTGCGGCGTCAGCCTATCCTCGTATCCCTGGACATGAAGTGATAGGAATCGTTGATGAGCTTGGAGCAGGCGCATCAAAATGGAAAATTGGAGCACGTGTTGGCATTGGATGGCATGCGGGACATAGCCATGTTACCGGATTAACGATGGACGGTGGATATGCGGAGTACATGGTTGCATATGAAGACAGTTTGTCTAGTATCCAAATGAAATTTCGGTGATGGAAGCTGCTCCACTAATGTGTGCTGGTGAAACAACGTTTAGTGCCATCAAAAATAGTAAAGCTCGTCCTGGTGATCTGGTAGCAATTCAGGGAATTGGTGGGCTAGGACATCTGGCCGTTCAGTTTGCAAGCAAGGCAGGATTCCGCACCGTGGCTATTTCACGAGGAAATGACAAAGAAGCTCTTGCACGTGAACTTGGAGCTCATCACTACATTGATTCGGCCGAAGAAGATCCAGCTGAGGCATTGCAAGCATTAGGCGGTGCCAAAGTTATCCTGGCAACTGCACCTAACGCAAAGGCTGTTTCCTCTTTGATCAACGGTTTGGGTCAAGACGGCGAGCTTATCATTGTGACAACTTCCACTGATCCACTAGAATTATCAGCAATGGACTTTTTGAAGGGACCTGGCAAAGTCAAAGGTACGTTAACAGGTGGAGCGGAAGAAATCCAAGCAACGATTAATTTCAGTGTACTGACAGATACACGTCCCATGATTGAGTCATATCCATTAGATCGTGCTAGCGAAGCTTATGATAGAATGATGTCAGCATCCACTCGTTTTCGTGCTGTACTGAATATTTCTGAATAAAGGTGTATCTCCAGTAGAGATAGCACGATTTGCAGAAAAATCGCAATGTATGCCTAAAACCACTTGTTCAAATTGAACAAGTGGTTTTTCTTATAAGTTAAGATAGGTCCTAAGCTTTAATACAGATACAGTGTTATGTCGAGCGACGTTCAACTAACTTATATGATAAAGGGTTTAGCTTATTGCTCGTGTTATTCCACCCATTTTGCAAAATGAGAAACGCATTCTCAGCTTGCTGAACAACTGGATAGTCAATCGTTGTCAAATCAAGCAAGTGAGCGACTTCCGTATTATCAAAACCCATAATCCCCAAATCTCCCGGAATGGAAAAACCTAACCGACGCAAAGCTGTCACAAGACCGGCTGCCACTTCATCATTAGCACAAAAAATAGCATCAGGTCTATTTTCCTGCAATACCCACCACTCAGCTATTTCCTCACCATCTCGAACAACAGTTTTATCTTCGAAATGAGGAAAGGGATACGACATTATATTATGTTTTTTTATGAATTCAGTATGGGCACGAATCCGTTCCTTTGTATTCAATCCTTTAGACATTGGATATATGTTAAGTATTTTTCGGTAACCTTTGGAATGAAGATGTTCAAGACCTGTCCAATAGGCATGGAATTGATCCATAAAGACAGATGGAAGATTCTCGTTTTGAAGACGTTGCCAAGTCACAATGGGACCATATCTGGCATAGGATTCAATCACATTCCAATCATTGGACCGTATCATACATACAATAGCATCCAATTGCTTTCGTTTCAGCATTTCCAGGGCTACAAGTTCCTTTTCAGCATCTTCGTTCGTGATAAAAAGAGTGATGTTAAATCCGTTCTTCTCAGCTATTAGAGTGAATGCACGAACAAAATTAATAATAATGGGACTAAAAGAGACCGTTATTATTCCAATCTGACGAGTTTTCCCTTTTTTTAGAGAGATCGCATTAGCATTGGGAACATAATCAAGCTCCTGGATGATTCCTAAAACTCTTTGTTTAGTTAAATCACTTACGTAGCCGCGATTGTTAATTACTCTTGATACAGTTGCTGTGGATACTCCTGCTAAGCGAGCAATATCGTGAATATTCGCCACCTCTAACCACCTCTTAGGAGCAAGCATATCATGTTTCCTAAGCAGCCACAAAGTTGAAAAGGAAGACAGTCAGTACATGATTATTTTTAATGCTTGACATGTAATGCATTACATAAAATACAGTACAAGTATAGTTTGAATTTAGTTTTTTAGGAGGAGTTCAATATGAAAAAAGGTCTGAAAATTGCAACTATTGGCGGGGGTTCAAGTTACACACCGGAATTGGTGGAAGGATTTATCAAACGGTATCATGAACTTCCCATCAAAGAGTTATGGCTAGTAGACATTGAAGCAGGCAAGGAAAAACTTGAGATTGTCGGCGCTATGGCTCAACGTATGGTGAAAGCTGCAGGGATTGATTGTGAGGTTCATTTAACACTCGATAGACAGGAAGCTTTGAGGGATGCAGATTTTGTGACCACTCAACTGCGAGTAGGACATATGGATGCACGGATCAAAGATGAGACGATACCCATTAAATACGGACTAATTGGTCAAGAAACGAATGGGGCAGGGGGAATGCTAAAAGCATTTCGAACCATTCCAGTTATTCTAGATATCGTTGAGGATATGAAAGTGCTTTGTCCAAATGCATGGCTGATTAACTTCACGAATCCAGCTGGCATGGTTACTGAAGCAGTTCTTCGTTACGGAATGTGGGAGAAGGTTATTGGATTGTGTAATGTACCCATTGTGGCTGTGAAAAATGAATCCGCAGTGCTTGAAAAGAGTGAAGATGAATTATTTTTCAAATTTGCGGGGATTAATCATTTACACTGGCACAAGATTTATGGACACAATGGCCAAGATCTTACCCGTCAAGCGATCGATAAATTGTATGGTCCCGAAGCAAAATCAGAGAAAATCGTTGAAAACATTAAAAACATGAGATTCCTTCATGAACAACTTGTACAACTAGAGATGCTTCCATGTCCTTATCATCGTTACTATTACATGACTGATGCGATGATCCAAGAAGAACTTGAAGAATCGAAGGGAGAAGGAACTCGCGGACAAGTAGTGAAACGCTTAGAAGAAAGTCTGTTCGAACTTTACAAAGACCCAGGATTGGATCATAAGCCAGAAGAACTTGGAAAACGAGGTGGAGCTTATTATAGTGATGCTGCCTGTGAGATTATTAACTCCATCTATAACAACAAAGGCACCCAGATGGTTGTAAGTACACGCAATAATGGAGCGATTAATGACCTGCCAGTGGAAAGTGCCATTGAAATCACTAGTGTGATTACTTCCCATGGTGCTGAGCCTATTCATTTCGGTTCTTTTCCTCCCGCACAACGAGGATTATTACAGCTAATGAAGTCCATGGAGGAATTAACGATTGAAGCTGCGGTTACAGGAAGCTATGCAACGGCCCTCCAAGCATTTACGTCCAATCCACTTGTCCAAAGTGGTGATTCCGCTAAGGCTTTGTTGGATGAATTACTCGAGGCTCATAAAGAATACTTGCCGCAGTTTTACCGGGAAGCGTCCCTTCATGTATAAGCGGTTCAATAGTATATTGAATAATTAGATTTTCTTTAAATAAAAAAGACTTCATGCCTAGTAAAATGGGCCTTGAAGTCTTTTTTAGATTTGAAAAATATTGTACTTCTTGTGCTCCAGAAGTCAGCCTAATGTAAATGGAAATGTTCCTGCCACTCATTCAAGCCCTCTTCCATACGATAAGCCGTAAAGCCTTCCGATTGAAGTTTCTGTGCTGCCAATGCGGAGTAAACACACAATGGGCCTCTACAATATGCGATAATCTCTGTGTTTTTTGGAATGTCTCTTATGAATACTTCTAACTCTTCCATCGGCATCGAGATTGCTCCCGCAATATGATCCATTTCATATTCTTCTTTAGGACGTAAATCCACCAGAATGATTGAATCATTTTTTATTCTCTCCCTGACCTCGTCCATGGTAAGTGTTTGAATGTCGTCAAGATTGTTTATAAAGTCATCTTTCATTCTACTGATGTCAGGAATTTGTTTCTCACTAATTCGCCATAAAGAGGACAGAAAATTGATGATCTCCGGATCAGCTAAAGAGTAGATCACAAAAGTTCCTTTTTTCGTGAATTTAACCAGCTTGGCATCGAGTAGAACTTGAAGGTGTCTGGATACATTCGCAACATTCATATCTGTAGATGCTGCTATTTTTTCTACTGTTCTAGAGCCATTGGACAACAGGTTCAAAATCTCCAGACGCTTATCACTGGATAAACATTTTCCTATTCTGGCCAATTGTTTATATAGATCTTCCTTAAAAAGCTTCGCTGAATTCAATAATTCTTCCATTGTCGTCAACCTCTATTCTTATTTTATGTTCAACGGGACTTCCCCACTTCAATTCGAACGATAATCTTCATTTTTAAAATTGAACCCTTTATAGATTCAATTGAATATTAAAATTTTAACATGAACAACCAGAGTGAAGTCAAGTCATAAGGCTAAATCCATCTAAGTAAGAACTCTAACTCAAAACATTCATTTCAATCTAAGGATATCCCGCGTGCAGTCAATTGATGAGAAGCAGTTGACGAAGAGATCCTACAATGCTATAATTCAATTAATCAATTGAATATTAAATGTTATTCGTATATGTAATTGTCATACACACTCAAATTTGGAGGGATAGCATATGTATAAATCTGTAATTGTCGGAACAGGGCCAGCGGGATTAACCGCAGCAATTTACTTGGCTCGTGCGAATATGAATCCACTCGTCATTGAAGGACTCGAACCAGGAGGGCAGCTTACAACCACAACCGAAATTGAGAATTATCCTGGGTTTCCAGCAGGAATTATGGGACCTGAGTTAATGGATAATATGCGTAAACAAGCTGAGCGGTTTGGGGCTACGTTTGTTAACGGTTGGGTAAAAGCAGTAGATTTGAATAACCGACCGTTTAAACTGGAAGTGGAGGGCAAAGGTGAAATTATTACTGAAACGCTTATCATTTCAACCGGTGCCACTGCGAAATATTTAGGAATACCAGGTGAAACAGAAAATGTAGGTCGTGGAGTGAGTACTTGTGCCACTTGTGATGGGTTCTTCTTTCGAAATAAGGAACTCATCGTAGTCGGTGGGGGCGATACTGCATTGGAAGAGGCAAACTTTCTAACACGATTCGCTTCCAAAGTGACTGTGGTGCATCGTCGTGAAGAACTACGAGCCTCTAAAATTATGCAAGATCGCGCTCGTTCAAACCCTAAAATTGCGTGGGTTTTAAGTAAAACCCCACTTGAAGTAGTGGCTGGAGAACGTGGAGTGACCGGATTGAAAGTCCAGAACAATGTCTCCGGCGAAGAAGAAATTATAGACGCACACGGTGTATTTGTAGCTATTGGTCATCATCCGAATACAGAATTTTTAAATGGTCAAATTGAGACGGATGAGAATGGCTACATTGTCACAGTTCCCGGCACATCTATGACCAATATTTCAGGTGTGTTTGCTTGTGGCGATGTGCAGGATACTCGATATCGTCAAGCTATTACTGCCGCAGGATCTGGAGCTATGGCAGCCATGGATAGTGAAAAGTTTATCGACTCTTTAGAAAATAATTAAAGACGTGGGGAAAGGAGCATATTAAAATGCCGGATCAAAAAATGGTTATGAATACGGTTTGGTTCAAAGACGCAAAAGGATTTGGTCGCATTAAAAGCGATAATTTGCTAACCCAAGTTGCTATCCCTATTCCTAAAGGAGGAAGCGGAGAAGGTGCTAACCCACAACAACTTCTGATGTCCTCAGCCATTGCTTGTTACGCTCTGACTCTAGCTTATATGTTAGATCGCAAGAAAGTACCCTTTGCTGGGTTCTTTATGGATACAGAAGGGAACACAGCACAAGGAAAGCAACTAAGCATTACACATCGTCCGCATGTTGTTTTATCCTCAGATGCCTCGAAGGAAGATGTGGCTGTAGTCGAAGCACTATTCCTACAAGCAGAAGAAAAATGCCACATTGGTCAGCTGCTTGTTAAAGCAGGTGTGCCGGTAGGTACCGAGGGTAAAGTATCCATCGATGCTGGAGATGATCTGACAAGTAATTATATTGAACAACATCAAATGGAATGGTAAACCATTCATTATAAAAGGGGACTATACAAATGAAGAAAATTACCTCGAAGTTAGAATTTGATACAGCTATCCGTTCCCCAAAAATCACTGTTGCTGTCTTTAAAGCAGATTGGTGCCCGGACTGCAAATTTATTGATCCGTTCATGCCTGAAGTTGAAGAAAAATTTGCGAATGATCTGGATCTCATCGAAGTGGATGTAGATCAAGTAGGTACTGTAAGTGAAGAACAAAATATCATGGGTATCCCAAGTTTTGTAGCCTATGTCGATGGTAAAGAGCTTGCTCGATATGTCAATAAGCTTCGTAAATCACGCGAAGAGATAGAACATTTTTTGCAAAGTGTTAGCAAGAAATGACACTAATTATGAATGCTGTACAAGCAGCTCCTTCCTCAATTAATGGGCAGTAAGTCACTGTCATAAGTATTGAGGATCGACAAACCAAAGAAAAAATCGCTGAGCTGACCGGAAACCAGCCTTGGGTCGCACAGGCTCCTGTGTTCCTATTGTTTTGTGCTGATTTTTTCAGGGCGCAACTTGCGGCTGAACAAAACGAAGAGAACTTAGCTCTTGAATTAATCGAATTACTCGGTCTTCCTGAATATGTGTTTCCTGTAAGTGGACTTGTTGTTGGACATCCTGCTGATCTCTCTGCGAAGAAACCAGTGCGTCAGGGATCCATTTCAAATAAACATTTATTAATAAATATATTAAGTAAGTAAGCCTGGAGGTTATTATGAACAATTCACAATCTGTTGAAGCTCTTTTTAAACCATTCGAAATGGGAAATCTCAAACTATCTAACCGTATTATAATGGCACCAATGACTCGAAACTTTTCTCCGAATGGCGTACCGGGGGAGGATGTCGCCGCGTATTATCGTCGTAGAGCTGAAAATGGTGTTGGACTTATTCTGACAGAGGGTACATTTATTAACCATCCTGATGTTGCTTCTAATGTGCCCGCATGGCAGGAGGATGTACCACACCTATACGGAGAAAAGGCGCTAAACGGATGGTCAAAAGTAGTTGATGGTGTCCACAAAGTCGGCGGTAAAATTTTCTCACAACTTTGGCACATGGGTGCACGTGGTAACGTCAATGATTACACTAACCAAGAGATTTCCGAATTGGTTGAAGCCTTCAAACAGGCAGCAGTCAATGCAAAAAAAGTTGGTTTTGATGGCATCGAGATTATGGCATCACATGGATTTTTAATCGATCAATTTTTCTGGGGAAAAACCAACTCGCGTAGGGATGAATACGGTGGCGATATACTCAAGCGTACCCGATTTGCTAGTGAGGTTATCGCAGCTTGTCGAAGTATTGTTGGACCAGACTTCCCCATTACGCTACGGATCTCACAGTGGAAATATGATGACTATACAGCAAAACTAGTCGACACTCCAGAAGAATTAGCACAATTCTTAACATCGCTAGCCGATGCAGGCGTAGACATCTTTCATGCCTCTATTCGCCGCTTCTGGGAACCAGCCTTTAAAGGATCTGAACTGAATCTCTCAGGATGGATCAAAAAATTGACGGGCAAACCAACCATTACCGTTGGATCTGTTGGACTCGACGCTGACTTCTTGGATTTCTTTGATAACGGAGAAAATGCAAATGGAAAAGCAACCCAAATCGATGCTTTAGTTGAGAGATTAGAGCGCGAAGAATTTGATTTGATCGCAGTTGGTCGCGCATTGTTAGCCGACCCTGACTGGGTAAATAAAATCCGTGAAGGAAGAACAGAAGATTTACTTCCGTTTACGCGTGAGGCACTGAGCACTTTATATTAAAAGGAACTACACTACAGATTACTCATGCTTATGCTTGACTTACGTAGCAACATGCCTTATTATTCAATCAATCAATTGATTATTAAATTTTAAATATATGATCAGATATCACTAACAAAATTCGAATGAACAGAGGGGTTTTTCTATGAGTCACCAAGACAGTTTATTTAAAAAATCAAATTTCAAGCGGATCGGAGAATTCAACTCGGTTTCTCCAGAAATCTTCAAGGCATTTATCTCTTTTGAAAAGTTAGCATTAGCTGAAGGTAAGTTAACTTCAAAATTCAAAGAGATCATTGCAATTGCTATAGCTCATACCACAGGATGTCCTTACTGTATTGAAGCTCATGTGAAACAAGCTAAGAAAAATGGTGTTTCAAAAGAGGAAATGGCTGAATCAATCATGGTTGCAACAGCACTCAAAGCAGGTTCGGCAATGGCTCATGGTGTTAATGCTTTGAACGCGTATGATGGAAATGATGACGATGAGTTATATCGTGCATCATATATTAATCGGCTGAGAGAGTTCACCCAACTAAGTGATTCCTTTAAAGCCTTTGGTTCTTTTGATCAGCAAGCGTTAAAAGCCGGCACACTCAGTACCAAGGAGAAAGAATTGATTGCAGTTGCGGTAGCCCATACGACGGGGTGTCCATATTGCATAGATATTCATACCAAAGCCGCTAAAAAAGCCGGCGCGACTAAAGAAGAGTTGGCTGAATCAATCATGGTAGCTACAGCATTAAAAGCAGGTTCAGCTCTTGCACATGGCGTAAATGCTCTAGTTGCATTTGACGAATAACTTTAACTGAAACGGGAGGATACACATGAATATTGAAATCTGGTCTGACATCGCATGTCCATTCTGCTATATAGGTAAACAAAATCTGGAGAAAGCTCTAGAAGGATTGCCTTATAAAGATAAAATTAATATTGAATACAAGAGCTTTGAACTTGATCCTTCCGCTTCCTCATACGATGGAACAAGTTTTGCAGATAAATTAGCCCCTAAGTTCGGTGGAAGAGAACAAGCGAAAGAATTCATGAGTCACTTGACTCAACAAGCCAATAGCGTAGGATTATCTTTTCAATTAGACAGTCTAAAACCTACCAATACACTGGATGCTCATCGTTTATTAAAATGGGCAAAAACGAAAGGCAAAGAAACAATGCTAAATGAAAAATTACTTGTCGCACATTTCACTGAATCAAGGGATGTGGGAGATTATAATACCTTGGTCGATATTGCAGAAGCCGTTGGATTAGATAGAGAAGAAGCCCTTGGAATGTTGAACACGAAGGATCTCTATGCAGATCAAGTACGAAATGACCAAAATGAAGCTCGTCGAGTTGGGATTAGCGGGGTACCGTTCTTTATATTCAATCAAAAATACGCAGTTTCAGGAGCACAGCCGACAGAATCGTTTTCTCAAGTGTTGGAGAAAGTGTGGGAAGAAGAGCATCCTGCAGCTAAGTTTGAAATGCTTTCTGATGAAACCTCTAGTGAAGGATTATGTACGGATGAAGGGTGTGCGATCCCGCCTAAGAAGTCATAAAGGACAAGCAAAGATTAATTAGATCTGGAATAAGTAAACTATATAATAGAGGAGCTTAAACATGAGTAAATTGAATGGTGTGAATGTGAATATGCTTGGAAGCTTGGCGGAAAATTATAAGAAACATCCTGAAGAGGCGATTACAAGTTTTGCTTCTACAGTAAAATGGAAAGATGGCTTTTACTCGGAAGCCGAGGTTGGGGACTATAAGCCGGTACCTATGGATGAACCAGAATGGCTATCCGGAACGGGAAAAGGGCCAAATCCAGTTGAGCTTCTGTTAAGTGCACTTGGCGGTTGTGTAGGTGTTGGATTCATTGCTACAGCTAGTGGTATGGGGATTAAAGTACATTCTCTGGACGTTGATGTTACTGGAGAAATCGATCTAAATGTTTTCTTCGGCTTAAAAGAAGGAAATCCTGGCTTTGATGAAATAAATGTTCGTTTCAATGTAGACAGTGACGCAGATGAAGCACAGGTTCAGAAGTTGATAGCAAAAGCCATTGAAATTTCACCTGTGAAAAACACCATTGAAAGAAACGTTAAAGTGACTTCGACGTACACACTTAACAGTTAAAACCTTGGATACTTGATTGTCCTGCAAAAAGCGTAGACATTATGCGAGAAACACATAGCATAATGTCTACTTTTTTTAAAATAACAAGATCAGAGTTTTACCGTAGGAGTGGAGAAAACAGATGAAACCCATCCTATGCATATTTCAAGCAAGCTGTAGACTTCAATCTTCTGCAATTAGTGACCTCCGATTTAATGGATCAACAAGGACGCTAACGATGGATTATGATGATATACAATTATAAGTGCGTGATGAAAAGGGAAGCTTATGTATTTTTTGCAATCCTCATAATCCTACAGGACGTGTTTGGACACCTGAAGAACTAAAAAAGTTGGGTTTGCGGGCTTTAATCCCATTTACGGGGGAGCACCTACAGAAGAGCTACTCTCACAGCTTCTTGCGGGTTTGAATGCAGCCGTGCGCCAGTATAAAGTAGATGAACTCAAAGCAGTAGACAAGGTGAAATCGTCCATAAGAATGACTTATAGGCGATTTTCTTATACTATATTACAAAGTCAGCTCTAAATGTACGAAAGGGCATGCACCAAAGTACATACAATCCCCAGGCAATCCGTAATATAATGATTGAATGAGAGGTGATTCCATGAAAAATATGTCGAAACAGCCCCGCTTCCTTCAATCAAGTCTGGATGAAGATTATGACAAGATCACTTCCTCCCGTCTTCCCATTATCATATGGATCGTACTGGTGACCATCGTCACTGTTGTTTTACAAACCATGTCTGCTCCCCTACTGGTGCCCACCTTGTTTTTTATAGTTATTATGCTTCTTCACATGTATCTATATTGGCGTGTGAATGATGTTATCAACCGTTCCAGAGCACTGTATCTGATTATCCAAGGATACCTTATTTTTGGAAGTGCGATAATGATGCCAGACGGGCTTCCCGTCATACTAATTGGCTTGATTCCAGTATTAATAGGACAAACCGTGGCGATTTTTTTTGAAACCAAAAAAGTGGTTTTTGTAGCTTTTGTTCTTTATCTCTTCTTTTGCCTCGTCACCTTGTTGACAAAGGGTGTACATGAACTTACCTTGTTTATCCCGTTGATTCTGCTCATGATTATCGTTGTTATGGCTTATGCATTACTCTACTACCGACAGGTTAATGCAAGGGTGCGTACACAGACATTTCTGCGAGATCTGGAACTGACTCACCAGAAGGTAGAAGAACTGACGCTGGCCAACGAGCGCCAACGAATGGCAAGGGACCTGCATGATACGTTGGCTCAGGGGCAAGCCGGACTCATCATGCAATTGGAAGCGGTAGACGAATATCTGATCCGAGGGAGCATTGAAAGAGCTCATGAGATTGTTTTGACATCCATGGCACAGGCTAGACAGACATTGGGTGATGCAAGAAAAGCGATTGACGATCTAAGAACAAGAGCTACACCTGCTGTCAACTTTAACGAAGCAATTCAAGATCAGCTGCAACGTTTCAGGCTGGCGACTGGAGTTAATATCAAGTTGGAATTTATAATAAAATCTGTTCTGTCCGGAGCTAAAATGGAGCATATATTGCATATTTTGAGTGAAACACTGACGAACGTGGCACGTCATGCGCAGGCCAACCTTGTATCCATAAACATTTGGGATAATCAGCAACAATTTCATATGGTTATCAAGGATAATGGGAGAGGTTTTAACATTGAGAAAATAGGGAAAGAGTCAGGGCATTATGGTCTGATTGGTATTCATGAGCGAGCGCGACTTATAGGCGGGCAAATTCATATTGAGAGCAACAGTGAAGGTACCACAATAGAGGTATCTGTACCTATATAGTATGGGAGGAAAAATAATGAAGCATAAAGTTCTGATTGTAGATGATCATTGGGTTGTTCGTGAGGGGATGAAATTGATTCTGGGAACCGATGACAATTACCACATTGTCGGAGAAGCTGAAGAGGGAAATGCAGCCTTGAAACAGATGGAAGAGTTGAAGCCAGACGTCATTCTGATGGATCTAAATATGCCCGGGGGATTGAGTGGACTGGATACATTGAAAATAATGAACGAAAAACAGATTCAGATTCCCGTTATTATTTTGACCACATATAATGAAGACGAGCTTATGATCAGTGGGCTGGGACTGGGAGCCAAAGGATATTTGCTTAAGGATACAAACAGAGAAAATCTGTTCCGCACACTGGAGTCCGCTCTGCGTGGGGAGACTCTGTTGCAGCCTGAAATAACTGCCAGGGTATTTGCGTATCGTGACAAGCCAGCGGTTGAAGTGAAACCGAAAAAGTCACTATCGTTAACTGAAAAAGAATTAATCATCCTTCAGGCAGTGGCCCGAGGACTTCGCAGCAAAGAGATTGCTTTTGATATGGGAATGTCGGAACGAACCGTTAAGGCTCAGTTGACCAATATATATAACAAACTGGGCGTAGATTCACGTTTGGAAGCCGTCGCCGTATCTGTGGAAAGAGGTATATTGCATTTATAAAAAAAATATTATTCCATAATCAATGGTCAGTGATCACTCAAGCTGCCCATTGGTACTTCCCAAACGTACATCAAGGGCATGCCCTTATGTACGTTTTTTCTTGTTCACTTTTAGATATGATGAAATAACGAGGTTGTCCAACATCAAGATGGTCCAGATATGTAGCAACGAAGGGAGACGTCAAAATTATATGGCAAAATTATTATTTCGACTCGGTGAGTGGTCGGTAAGAAAAAGGAAAATGGTGATCGCAGGAGGGCTGATGATTCTATTGCTCGTGGCTGCCTTGGGTCTTGGACTCGGAACGTCCTTCACTGGGGAAATGACCATTCCGGGAACCAAATCGGACCAGGCCGGGCAAATATTAAAAGAAGAATTCCCGTCCTCCGGTGATGGAGGACAAATCAGATTGGTATTCAAGTCAGAAAAGGGAACTCTGGAATCGGATTCGAATAAAAATCTGATAGCAAAAGCATTAAGAGATGTTCAAAAAGATGCATCCGTGCAAGCTATCGTCAGTCCTTATGATGCCGGTACACTAAGCGCAGACAAGAAGATCGGATATACTGATGTGACCTACAGTCAGCCGGCCAGTGAAGTGACCGAGACTTCAAAGGAACATGTTCTGGATGTTGTGGAATCCTTGAACAATCGTGGAATTCAGACGGAACTTGCCGGAAGTGTAGCCTTCTCGGAGATTGAAGTTGGAGGAATCTCTGAAGTCATCGGGATTCTGATTGCATTCATGATTCTGGCTTTCACATTCACATCGTTTCTAGCAGCAGGATTACCGATTCTGACTGCAGTGGTCGGACTCGGTATAGGGTTAATGATTATTATCATCGGTTCAAACGTGGTTTCCATGTCCTCGTTCTCCATTACACTAGCTGTTATGCTGGCGTTGGCCGTAGGCATCGATTATGCTCTGTTCATCATGTCCAGGTATCGTCAACAACTGGCATCAGGGTTTGAGCGGAATACAGCTATCGCCCAAGCCAATGCGACCGCAGGAAGTTCAGTCGTATTTGCAGGTATCACCGTCATTATTGCGCTGGTGGGATTATCCGTTGTACAGATTCCTTTTATCACTATGATGGGCTTGGCAGCTGCTGTCAGTGTGTTCGTTGCTGTTTTAATCGCAGTTATCTTTGTACCAGCTGTACTGGCTATCGCTGGGGATCGAATTAGTCCGGCACGTGAGAACAAATGGTTGAGAAAAGGGTCTGGTCGCGAGAAATCCGCTGGATCAGAGAACCGTTGGGGTCAAATCGTTACTCGGAAACCTTGGTTGACTGCAATTCTGTGTATAGCCGTATTAATAGTGTCCACACTTCCATTCCTGCATATGCAGTTGGGACTTCCCGACAATGGATTAAAATCCACCGATACAACAGAACGCCGAGGATATGATTTGCTTGCAGAAGGGTTTGGGGAAGGGTTCAACGGTCCGCTAGTTGTTGTGGCGAGAGCGGCAACCAGTGATGATCCACAAGCAGATATCGGAAAAACTACAGAATATATTAAAAATCTGCCTGATGTTGCAAGTGTCACTCCACCTTTTCCAAGTCCGTCAGGGAAAGCGGCAATTATCACGTTGTTGCCGGAAACAGGACCTCACGACATCAAAACGACGGAGCTGGTGCAGTCGATTCGTAGTGAAGCGGAACAGGTTATGAAGGACACCAACGTAGAAATTATGGTGACCGGGGGAACAGCGGTTAATATTGATATTTCGGAGAAACTTTCCGAAGCCTTGCCAAAATTCGCTTTACTGATCGTAGGTCTAGCTTTTGTACTGCTCATGTTAGTATTTCGTTCCATTCTTGTACCAATTAAAGCCGTACTCGGTTTCCTCTTCACCCTTGGATCCACCCTGGGCTTTATCGTGTGGGTCATTCAAGACGGTTACCTGGCAAGCCTGTTCGGAATACCCGAACCTGGGCCAGTACTGAACTTCCTTCCGATTCTTGTTACAGGTATTCTATTCGGTCTTGCTATGGATTATGAGGTGTTCTTGGTAAGCCGGATGAGAGAGGACTATAACCACACCGGAGACGCACGAAAATCGGTACGAAGTGGTATTACGCATAGTGGTCCAGTAGTAACTGCTGCAGGTTTAATCATGATTGCCGTTTTTGCCAGCTTTATCTTTGCTGAAGACACCATCATCAAATCGATGGGATTGGCGCTTGCCTTTGGTATTTTGGTAGATGCATTCATTGTTCGGATGACGCTTGTTCCGGCTGTGATGACCCTTTTAGGACGAAGCGCCTGGTATTTGCCGAAGTGGCTAGATCGACTCCTTCCAAATATTGATGTAGAGGGAGAATCTGTGATGAAAGAAAAAGAAGAATCGGAGCGTTCATTTTTGATGAGTAAAGAAAAATCAGGTTAGGGGGAAGAAGTAGTATGTCGAAAGTACGCATTTTTGCAGATAGTATCTCGGATGTCCCACAGGATTGGATTGACAAATATAATATCGGAATTGTTCCCTTGTATATTGTTTTTCAGGATAAGTCCTATCTTGATCGAATAGAAATCAATGCAAAAGACATGTACAACTTGGTTGAAATATACAACCTATTGCCAAAGACAGCTGCACCTCCTCCTGCTGATTTCATTCAAGCGTTCCGTCCAATCATAGAGAACGGAGAGGATATACTGTATATCAGTATGTCCTCTCATCTATCATCGACCTATCAGAACGCCTTGGCTGCGGCAAGAGAGTTCCCCGCGGGGCGGATCACGGTTGTAGACTCACTGAATGTATCCGCTGGGACAGCCATGAATGTACTTCTAGCTATAGAAATGGCTTCAGCGGGAAAAAGTGCCCTTGCAATCGCCGAACGCCTAGAGACAGCGAGGCATGAAATCCAATTAAATGTACTCGTTGAAAATCTCGATTATCTTCATAAAAGTGGGAGAGTTAGCAGCATTCAAAACATGATTGGTAGTATACTCCGAATTCGTCCCGTTTTATATGTTAGCCACGGAAGAGTGCTCTCCGGAGTGAAGTATAGGGGGAGCAAGGAAAGAGTTGTAAAGAAACTTTTACAGGACATTTTAAGCCATATTCATCGCATTGATCATGACCAGATTATTATTGCCCAGACGCTGGAAGAAGAAACCGCTGAGTGGATACGCAACTTGATCCTTGAAGAGACCTCTATTCGTACTGTACACATCATCGAAGGAGGCTGCTCCATCTGCTCTCACAGTGGTCCACACAGCATAGCAATCAGTTTTATACTGAAATCGGAACCACTTATTCAGGCTCCAGTATAGACATATTAGTATCATATATCAAAGATGCTTAAGCATTCATTCATCTAATAAGGAATAATAAGGGGTAAAATCATGTTAATCCAAAATGTTCTAGGCAAAACTACATTTTCTAAAGAGGTTATCTCCAAAATTGTAAATAAGACACTTAGTATAACGGAAGGTATTAGTTCCAGATCATCTTATATGGGATCCCTTACGAGAAAATTGACCGGTAACAGTACTTATAGTGGCATTGAGTTACGTGAACAAAATACAGGAATAGATATTCATTTAAGCGTTACCGTTCAATATGGGATTCGTGTGCATGAGGTGTGCAGGGAACTACAAAATATAGTGAAAGAAGTAGTAGAGAATTTCGCAGGGCTGACCATTGGTGCGATTCATGTCAAGGTAGAGGGAATTGTTCTTGGGTAGAAGTAATCATTTATTGAATTCCCTATTTTGAAAACACCATAGAATCGAAAGGAGTGTTGACAAGATGACGATCATTTCAATTGTACAAGCCGATATGCATTCACTTTTGGGAGCTAAACTCAATTTAATGGCGGTCGGAAATATGCCCTGTACATTTGCTGGTTCGAGCAACCAAAGGATCGTTGGGGAGACCTTCCAAAAGCTATGGCAATCTAAAAGAACAATCGATTCAGTCATGAGTATGCCTACGAGGCAAAAAAGGGCGATACAACACTAGGAATGATTACGTGTCTACCCATTAGTAGACTAGAGCAAGTGATCCCAAAAGACACATTGAAGTTACGACCGTTTCCAGTATTCTACCGGGGAACGGTCGTTTAGTTTCTTTTTGGAATCGATCCTGTAGGGATAGAACTCGTTGGAAGGCGAGCAGATGCGATTCCAGTTCTTCATATTATTGTTTACAATCTTTTTCGGTAAGAGAATGGTTCCCAGTTTCTTGGAACTCAAATCTACATTCTTGGTTGCATCAGTTCAGGCTTTTCGATGAGTGTGTATTTCATGATCTTGAATTGAGTGTGTATTTCATGATGTTGAATTGAATCATGTTTGTTCTGGCTGTGGGTCAGCAATACCTTTCTTGTTGTCGAATAGACAGCTAGAACATGCATTTCAATGTAAATGTGGACATGCTTTTGCTAATTTTCATGTGTCCAGTTGGAACGAATGGAGATATGAATCAGTGAAAATTTCTTCTGTACTTGGTTAGAGATTGCAGGGAAGAGGAGTAAAGAAATTAGCGTACCATCTTGGCATGAAATTGAGAAAATGAGGGATCAGTCTTTTCCCAGTGTTGCTTTTAAATACAATTTTGATGAGAGCAGTTCTTCTAGAAGAAAGTGCTAAAGGAGATATTCAGTCGATGAAATCGTACACACCACCTAAAAGTTGCAATGCTGTCGAGGGACAAGAACATGTTCCCATTGAAGTCGCTATTTTAGCGGCTTTTTTATTTTATCGGTACAAGTTTGTCCCGAGCAAAAGACAAGAACTTGTACCGATTACCGGAATGGACAAGAATATAGTCCGATTGCCGATTAGATCAATATCTAAACAACGAACACATACACTTTAAAACCTCTTTAACAACCATAATAACGAAAATATTTAAATTGTTATGGAACAACTGGCATGCTATGAGGTAAACATCATAGGCAGGTAGGTATTAAAACAGTGAAATATTGATACAGAAAGTAGCTATTATGGACAAGAACTTCTACCGATTGCCGAAATGGACAAGAACATGTTCCCATTTCCGATTAGAAAACATCTAAGTAGAAGTGGTGGTCTCTATTGAGTAATTAACGGCACTAATGGCTGGAGTTTTTCATGTTGTTTTCAACTCCATCAGACCTACGATAGTTTTACTGTCTACACGTCCTTCATCTCCAGACGAAGCATCGATAGTAAGGCAATCAACAAGCCAGCAGCTCCAAGCGACAAATGGATCGCAATGAAGGAGTTAATGGATACCAGCGGTCCATTAAATCCGGAGCATACGATGATCGTTAGCAGGATGGAGGTGACCATAGTGGCCGTAACCGAATTCTTGTGCATCCCGAATAACAAAGGAATTAGGGACATTGCGGCAGCAGACAGCGAGCTAAAGGTGTACTCGAGCAATAGCACCCCAGCTTGTTCTATCGTCAGCGAATCCGCAATGAAGGGATAGAAGCCATCCATGGCAAACATAATGGAACCCATCAGCACGTCGGTGAGCAGGATCATTCCGGACGTAAAGACGAAGATGATGACCAATTTGGCAGCGATAAACTTGCGGCGTTTGATCGGATATGTAAAGAGCACGCCGAGCGTTTTGTTTCTGTATTCCCCAACAATCATAGTTGAGAGTAGCGCCCCAGCAAATATCATGAAGGTTGCCCTGACAAAGGTATCGATTAGCATGAACGACTCCGAGTAAGTGGCAAAAGCGTAATCCTGTGCCCCATAATCGGTAATACCTATCATCGTCAGGAACAGAAGGATCGCCAGGTTAGCCATGGCGGCATAGCCGATATAACGGGCGAACCGGTACTTCTTTAGTTCCATCGAGATCAGTTTAAGCAACGACTCCATCCCCCTTCCGCAGTTCAAGACGTATTTCTCCGAGGGTTATGCCTGTTTGAATATTCAGCCTGAGATTGGAAATGGGCTCTGAGCCGCGATAGTCTCTGGTGACGTTAATACTACGTACAATAAATGTCATTACTTTTGCTCTCCTCTAAGTACAGTCCCTTGCGGTCATTTTATCTATATTATAAAGGGGAAAGCCTTCATTTTTATTACTCGATTCTTACAAAACCCTTAAGCTTCGTGCAAGAGTGTAAGCTTTTTGTAAGAATGAATTAATAAAAAAGCAGGATCTGAACTCTATAATCAAGTTATATCGGTTGATATGATTTATTTTACGAGGAGGATAAGGATGAGTTTAAAGAAAGAAATACGCAGCTTCAGAAAGTCCCTGTTAGGGATCTTTGCATTATTGATTGCATTAACGGGGGGTACAGATACTGGATATGCAAGCATTGAGCCTGTGACTAAGCAGACGCTGGTGCTTGAGCATGCAACGATCGTGGATGTAAGATCTGGAAAGTTTAGCAACGATCAAACAATTATCATAAAGGATAACAAGATCAGTTACATTGGAAACAGCAAGCATACGGCCATTCCTGATTATGCGCAAGTACGGGATGCTACAGGCCAATACGTCATTCCCGGTTTGTGGGATATGCATGTCCATGTGGAAGATAACTATAAAGCCGCTTTCCCGCTCTTTCTGGCAAACGGAGTGACCGGGGTAAGAGAGATGGGGGCGTCTTTGAAGAACGTCGATATATGGAAAACAAGTATGCGTGCCGGTATGCCTGCCCCACGACTTGTCTATGCAGGGTCTACTTTAAATGGAGGTCCGGCTGATGAGGCTCCTCACATGTTTTATTTAAACACAGAGGAACAGGCACGGGAAGCCGTACGTCTTAACGTTACACATGGAGTGGATCATATCAAGGTATACTCCTGGTTGCCTCGTCCTCTGTTTCTGGCGGTCATAGATGAAGCCCAAAAGTACGGTTTGCCGGTAGTGGGCCATTTGCCGGTTGAGGTACGGCTTACTGAAGCCATTCAACTCGGATTCAAGAGCATAGAACATCTGCACGGTTTCTTTATTGCCACTTCAAGCATTGAAGATGATATTTTCAAGAATGCCGACATGAGCGATTTGCTCGGTTATTCGTTGGCGGAGATCGAGGCGTCTGAATCCTATGATTCTGTTAAGGCCAACAAGCTTTTTCGCAAATTCAAAGAAAAGGGAGTCTGGCCTGTACCGACCATTGTTACCTATTTGAATATGGCCAAAACCGAAATCGATCAGCGGTCCAAATACGTACCGACGGACGTGCAGAAGCAATGGGCTGAAGTGATTCGTGCCACTCCTCCCGAACAAACGGAATTAATGGAGGCCATCAATTTCCTAACGCCAGGCATGGTCAAAAAATTGAATGATGCCGGCGTGCCTATGCTTGCAGGTAGTGATTCCAGTTTCGAAATGACTAACTTTATATACGGTATTTCTCTGCATGATGAGCTGGAGTTGCTAGTTAAGAGCGGCCTCACCCCGCTACAGGCTTTACAGGCGGCAACGCTGAATCCGGCGCGATATTTGGAGAGAGAGCAGGAACTGGGCACTGTAGAAAAAGGAAAGCTCGCCGATCTCGTGCTGCTCGACAAGAACCCGCTGGAGGACATTCGAAACACGACAAGCATCTCCGCAGTTGTCTTGGATGGAAAACTGATGGAGAAGCAGACTTTGGACCGTGCGGTACAAACATACCCCGTGATAAAGGTTGCCGATCTAAAAGATGAACCGGAAGAATCCAAGCCATCTGTCCAATAAACACTTTTTAAGGTGTAGATCCTGTTATGAAGATAAACTTGGATAAAATAAATTATAAGCTTGCTCTATATAATGTTCTGGAATCTCAAATTGAACGAACTAGTATTAAAATTTAGGATTAACATAAGAATTAGCGGTAGATATCTTTATCACAAAGTTCTGGTGGTAACCAATTATGATGGTTAAATTTAAACTTCATAGTTGAGTTCGCTCTTCAGAGACGCCCCCAAAAGGGGCGTTTTTCGTTTTTTATCGTTTTTTAGGGAAGTTACATGTACATTGATTTGAAGCTGAGTACATAGTAAACAGGTGTAGGAATCGAAATGAAGCGGTACGATTGATGGGATGTTTTGAGAATGTCTATAATACGTAAATAATATACACTAGTGGATCTGACTCTCAGATAAATACAACTCTCTAGCGGTCCGAAGGAAGAGTTTCACCCCGTGCGATGACTCCTTCAACGAAGGAACAGCTAGGTGAATCTCTCTAACGGGTTGCGGATCAATTGTCCGGATGCGCACATTGGGCGGTATTGACGATAGTGACAAAGAAGTTCTTGAAACAATTGAGATGCCAAGCCCTTCTTGAATCATACTCAACGCCGTGTTTATGTTGTGGCCATTATATTTGGCGTACAAAGTGGTTCCGAATTCTTTGAATATCTCAATAATCGGCGTTACAAAACCACCTTGACACACAATCATAGGCTCATTATCTAAATCTGTGATATGAATGGTTTCACGACTTTGCAATGGATGGTCATCCCGATGAACCAGACATAATTCATCAAGAAAGAAAGGAATCGTTTCGAGTTCATTGCATGGCGGAATAATCCATCCGACATCGATTATTCTGGATTCTAGCCCATGTTTAATCTCTTCGATGGTTCCTTCAAACAGTTCGAATGCCAGCCCCGGATGTTTCTCCCCAATAATTCGCATTATTTTTGGCAAGAAGTGCGCGGACACCATTGGGATTGATGCTACCCTAAATGAAAGACAAAATACTGAATGAACTGAAGTTTTTCTTATCGAAGAGTTTGGAACATAATTATCTCGGTAGTATCACAATGAATAAGGAAGAGGTCGCCAAAAAGATTGCAATGAGGACTAAACTCTCGATGATAATATTATTTTTATCTGAGATGTATATTTAATCAAATTGCCTACCAGACTGGAGAATGACATCATAAAGTTGCCTACCAAGTTCCAAATTTGCTCCGTTAATTAAAGACAAAGGGCATAAATGCATGAAAGTAGGGTTCTTTGTGATATTTTGGTAGGGAACTTTGTGTCAATGTACATTGTCATTTTTGTCGAGGGACAAGAACAAGGTCCCATTGAAGTCGCTATTTTAGCGGCTTTTTTTGTTATCGGTACAAGTTCTTGTCCCGAGCCAAGGACAAGAACTAACTTGTACCGATTAACGTATAGGACACGAACATGTTCCTATTACCGATTAGTCGTATATCTAATCGGTATTATACCTTATTTCATAAAGCCAACGGGCATAGATTTATCCATACCTAGTTAAGGTTCGCGTCCAGCTTTTTTTGTTCGCATTTGAATTTTGAAAAGGATAAATAACTCAGGCATTTTGAGCAATCATTTCCCGTTAGTTCAATCGTCTTAAAGAATATCTGATTTAAACAGATCATGTAATAGCATTGATTAAAACTGACAGAATATATGGCAAGGGAGGTGGATTTAATCAACACATGTACTATAATAATGGGAATTAAATAAGGGATGGTGTTTCTCAATTGAAAACTTTTTATTGTGATCTGGAAATAACCTTAGATGTCATTGGCGGAAAGTGGAGATCTCTTATTCTGTATTACTTAATAAAAGGTCCTAAACGGACCGGTGAATTGAAAAGGCTCATACCATCAATTTCTCAGAAAATGTTAGTACAGTCGTTGCGGGAGTTGGAGAGTAATAATTTAATTATAAGAAAAATGTTCAATCAGGTGCCACCAAAAGTGGAATATGCAATATCAGAAATGGGTATGTCACTTGAACCCACTTTGCGAGCTCTTTGTGATTGGGGTCAGGATTATGCAGAGAAGACATGGAACAAGGATGAATATCGGAGATTAAATGTAGAATAGAGTAATTTAAAAAATCAATTTATTCTTTACTTCATCACAATTATCACTTTTTGGTTACTATATAACCAAAAAGTACGTACTATTTTAAAAGTGATACTTAGTACATAATGTGAGAAGAAAATTAAAGAATTAATAAAAGGAGTGTGTAGTGATGTCAACAAACAACAATCAAATAATTCTCAATATCCGTTTTAAAATTAAACCTGGTAAGAAAGAAACTTTCCGTGAAAGCCTATTTACAATGATTAGCAATTTCAAAAGTGAACCTGCCTTTGTCAATGCGATCGTCTCCGATGATCTTGATCATTCTGATGATCTTGTCATCTATGAGATCTGGCAGGGAACAAGAGAAAGTTGGATTCAACACGAACTTAATAAACCTTATCGTGCTGAGTATGAAGGTGCACTTACCAACCTTATTGATGATAGAATCGTTAGCTGGCTTGAACCAGTCGGTGAATGGGGGAGTACACTGACGAATGTAAGACGGAAAGTTTTTTAAAGCATTATAACTTGCAATCCTTGCTGTAGCTTCCAACTCGATTTGTGACAAATAATCTCTGAATATTTCACCATGATGGATTTACTGCCAAACTTAATCAAAGGAAGGGGTTATCGCTAGCTTCACTATAAAAGATGATATGGATGATATGATAAAAAAGGCACAGTGAGTTAATAACCTTTTTTGCCATGATATAACTGATATTGCTATATTATGGCAACTTATAGAATAAGATCAGAATGTTAAACAAATATATGGTAGCATCAATAAGAACACGGCCTGTCCAGTCAGGAACCATGGACAAAGCAATAGGCATTTGCGGCCACCTTACGCTCAAAATTACAAAGTCCTGCGGGCTCTCAGTCAATCATATGGTCATAAAACTGGTGAACAATTCGGAAGTCGTGATTGGTTTCTAGTTATAAGATTACAGCATTAATAAAAGTACAAAGGGGTTATTCATATGGGTAAAATACTTATTACTGGTGCAACAGGTAATCTCGGCAGCAGGACACTAGAGCTTCTTCTTAAAAAAGTTCCGTCAAATCAGGTCG
Source organism: Paenibacillus sp. Negev47 (assembly GCF_058313655.1). Classification (NCBI taxonomy): domain Bacteria; kingdom Bacillati; phylum Bacillota; class Bacilli; order Caryophanales; family Paenibacillaceae; genus Paenibacillus; species Paenibacillus sp. Negev47. The sequence continues at coordinate 2,974,811 of NZ_CM177754.1, read as the reverse complement.
CTGTATTGGTACGTGATCCGGAATCCGAAAAAATAAAAAAGTTTATTAAAGAAGGTATAGAAGCTCAACAGGGGGACTATTTTGATTATGACTCACTTTTGCGGGCTTTCAATGGTGTTGAAAAAGTTATGCTTATTTCCGCGCAAGCATTTACCGACCGCAATACGCAACATTTCAATGTCATCGCAGCTGCAAAACAGGCTGGTGTCAAACAAGTGATTTTCACGTCGATCATACGAAGAGAAAATTCAAATCTTATTGTGCCCGAAGTATCGATGTCAGACTTATTTGCTGAACAAACGCTTAAAGCATCCGGATTAGCCTATACCATTCTGCGGAATCCACCGTATCTTGAAGTCATGCATTCGTATTTCGGAGATGCGCTTAAAATCGGCGTACGAGTACCAGCGGGTTCCGGTAAAGTAGCCGCTGCATCTCTGGACGATTTGGCGGCAGCCAATGTAGCCGTTCTTACTCAAAACGGGCACGAAAATAAGTCATATACTTTAAGTGGCAGCGAGGGAAGCTCTTTTGCAGACATCGCTGAAGCCCTCTCGGAGATTAATGAGATAAATATCCCTTATGAGGCAATTAGCGAAAAAGAATATATAGACACTATGGTAGCGAATGGCTTGCCTGTTCTTATGACTGATTTCTTATTAGGTTGGGTGCGTGGAATCAACACTGGAGAATTCTCGGAGACGTCTGGGGATCTTGAACGTCTGATTGGCCGAAAACCAATGACGTATAAAGAATTCTTCAAAATCAAATCGCCGTTTTCTAAAATTGAAGATTGATGGACTTACAAGGAGCGCATTACCAGCTAATCGCTGCAAAGTACTCCGCTGTACGCTGTAATAAAGCCCTAAACGCGGTGGTCCAAACTATTGAATATAAGATACTTCAAAAATCTGTTGAAGTTTTTATGAAGAGAGAAATTTTTTAGCCGCTAATCCATAAAAACAATAAGTTGCAATGCTTATTATGAATAATCCAAGTGATGAGCATAAGATGCTTCAAAGAACAGTCAAGAGAAATGTCGAGGGGTAAGAACATCGTCTCCCATTGAAGTCGCTATTTTAGCGGCTTTTTTATTTTATCGGTACAAGTTCTTGTCCCGAGCCAAGGACAAGAACTTGTACCGTTTGCCGGAATGGACAAGAACATGTTCCTATTACCGATTAGATGTATATCTAAACGTCGAATCTTACTTCAGCACAGTTAGGAAGTAGAGGGGAAAACCATGCCCGTGTTTTTGGCTTGGTTTGAAAAACTCAGCTATCAAACCCTCTGTGTAGTAGAAAAGAGATGCCAAGCTAAGGCGTCTTAGAACGATGTCATTGCCAGGAATCGAGTGACCAAACAAATCTCAAGTAGACGAAACAAGTAAGCGAAATTACGAGAATACTCATCGAATAAATTGACAGAATCAAAATGTTTTTGTATAACTAAAACAGTTATAACTATTGTGGTTATAATTAGAAAACAAAAAATTGGAGGCTAACATGAAAATCTTAAATCATTTTATCCCCGTTTTTACCGAGCAACTTGAATCAACTGTTGCTTATTATGAATCTCTTGCTAACCGATCTATGGATCGGACGTGGGACATTCCTGAAGCTGGCTTATCTTTAGCCACAGTCTATCCTTACGTTATTGTATCTGGAAGTCCCGATGCCATGAAGCCTGCTAAATCACTCCGTGCCGTGGTGTATGTGGATTCCATGAACGAATTGAAGGAAGAACTAAAAAAACAAAATACCCTTATAATAAGGGATCAGTGTGGTCCTATTGGTCCAAGCATTTTTGTGCAGCATCCCGATGGCAGTTTTATTGAATATGTAGAGCCCGCGCAAGCTACTGTTTGATTGGTGAAAAATTAAAAAATGTAAAATAAAGCTACTCCATACACCGTAGGAGCAGCTTTATTTTACATTTGCCTCTGTTCGTATTTGCTCCACAATTTGAGCTAGGGTAACAGAAGCCAGTTCATGCTCCATGACCTTCTGCGCATTAGAGAGTTTTGGTAATAATATCGATTCAATGTTCATACCTACAGAGCAATTGGGGTCAGCATTCTTGTGAAAATTGAAAAGCTGATTTCCTTCCACAGATTCGACCGCTTGAAAGATATCCAGCAGGGTTAATCTTTCGGGCGATACCAGAAGGGAGGCCCCCGCAACTCCTGGTTTTGTTTCAATATACCCTGCTTTTTTGAGCTGGGCCATAATCCTTCTAATTACAACAGGGTTACTATTGATGCTACGTGCAATTCGATCACCTGTACTATATATGGGATCCAACGTAATCATCGAGAGAATATGGACTGCCATCGAAAAGCGACTGCTTATTTGTTTCATCTACTCACCTTCTTTGCTACAAAGTATAGTTCCATTTATAGAACAGGTCAATCGACAGTTTTTCAGCAGGAAAACAAGAGGAACGTTTCGGTCACTATTTGCATCATTAATGATGGCCTTGTCCCAGAAAGGACCAGCAAGCATTTAGATGACCTGATTAGAGATACAAAGTACTTCTTTGTAATTAAAGCTGAAGAAGGACAATTCATTCTTAATGCAACATAATAAGAACATATTAATATTCGAGCCCCACTTTTGATTATTTTTAGAGAAGAGCATTTGGAAATTATAAAAGTAAAATATTCATTCAACTAACGGGAAACGATAGTTTAGAACTACACAGCGGCAGCTGATCAGAAGATTAACTGCAGCTTTTATGAGGTGAAGGAAAACAAATTTGCTCATTATGGGGGCTCTGGAACGATATCAGCAGCCCTATTTTCGACGAGATGGTCTTAATGGCTATAAGGTAGATGATATTAATGTGATTACTACTTAGAAACAAGATTAAGCTAACGGGAAATGATAGCTCAATAAAACAAAGGGGACAGCCGGTCAACATGAATTGGCTGTCTCTATTCAATTAACGGGCAGGTTAGTTTAATGAATAACTTTCCAGTCATTGGGTAGACTACTCGCATTGGTGAGAAGTTATTTCTGCGAGTAGATTCTTCTCAAGGAGGATATTATGAGAGTTAAGACACTGTTTCTTCTAATGATAATAAGTTTGTTCTATTCAATGCTGTCGAGCACTGCTACAGCCCATAACATAGAACCATCCGAATTTGTGGCAGCCCCCACTGAGGGCGAAACTCGCCTGGGACCAGTAAATCGGTTTGCAAAAGCAATACTTCGAAACGATCTTGATGCGGCACAAAAATATGTAGAAAAGGATTATGTCCAAATCCCCGAGATAAGGGGGATTTCCCAAATCAGCGGAGTACAGCTCGTTTCCTCACCAAAGTCAGATGTGAAATACCTACTAGCTCATTTTAATGATGAATTTTTAGAGGAAGAACGACTTGCTTTCATATGGGAACTAATCATAAAGGAAGATCGAATCACTAAAATTAGCATTCTGTTCGACGGAGCCAATCCGCTCGTCGATGAGGCCCGATTGATCAGGGAATACCAACTGAGGTTCAAAAGGGACGTACTGGTACCCTCTGAGTTTCCGTTCGAGATAACTCACTTCGACGGATACGTTGATGGTCATGAATCACTTGAACTAATCTATCGAAACAAAGCACTGAATGGCTTCTTCCGGGTCAAAGTATTCCCAGTCGTAGTAGAACTGGAGCGGTACAAAGGAAAGGACGATGTGTATTATCAACTAAAAGACGGAACGAAAGCAATATACCGGCCTAAATTCGAACTGGGATATGAACTTCGATTTCAGAAAAACGGGATACAATATACGCTTGCGATTGGAAACAAGAAAATGTTGAAAGTGAAGTTTAAAGCAACAGACTTACTCAAACTTGCCAATTCTATGATATAGAGAATCAAGAGCTGTCGAGGGACAAGAACATGTACCGATTGCCGGAATGGACAAGAACATAGTCCGATTACCGATTAGATGAGTATCTAAATGAAAAGCGATGTAATGAAAACCTCAATAAGCAGCATTATGCAGGAAAGTTTTCGCATTTCGATTAGATGAAGATCTGAGTAGAAGTGCTGGGTCTCTTAGGGGCGACTGAAACGCTGAATGCTGTTATATAGTCAAAGAAACGAGTTTCAATGATCGGGCATGCCTAAGGTTCTTCTTGTCGCTCCATAGCATCGCTTGTTATACGGGATCTTACGTCCCAACCAGCCTCAATCATGGTCATGACAAGTAGGGCGAACACTATAGCACTCGGGATCAAGTCCCACGGGCAGGTTAGTTGAACAAGAGTGAGTAAAAAATCTGCTAAAATTGATAAATGAGTGAGATTAGGTTATTTGTTAAAAAATCTTTAATCTTTTTTTTCATAAAAAGTTATCGATTCTTATTTTAAATTGTTATCTCCCCACTCGCACATAGTTTGAAGGATTGGTAAAAATTGCTTACCAAGAGGGGTTAAATAATATTCGACTCTTGGTGGGACCTCTTTATAAATTTCATGCGTTTGCGACTGATCACAAAGCTGAAGACAAGAACCATATGTCAGGTTATTACGCAAACGGGAGACGTTAATTCAGATTAGCATGGAGCAGTTCGCCGATTGGCAACTGCTCCGTTTTCGTTAAGCTAACGGCAGTATAGCGGAATAACGAACCATATGAAGCAGGGTAATGGTGTTTTGATTTATGTAATTACAATGTATTGACATTGTAATTACAGTTGGGTTACAATTAGCATATTCAGGCTAAGGGGGAATCAATTAAATGGATACGAATTTACAAATACGAATATCAAAAGACATGAAAGAAAGTTTTCAACAGGTTGCTAAGGATAATAATAAAGATACCTCGTCACTAGTGCGTGACTGGATTTCAACGTATATATCTGAACATCAGCGAGTTGATGAAGAAATAGCAGCTGAGCTATATATGGCAGGGTACCAATTACAAGAAGCGCTTGGCGGGAGAGAAAACGTAAGCAATGAGTTTGCAAAACAATTGCAGGAATATTCCTTAACGAATCAAAAAGAATTCACACAGCGGATACTAACCACCTACATGGACCTTGATATGACAATTCCTTCATGTCTATCGAAAACGTATAAAGGGTTCGCTTTTTCTCAAATGTTTTTGATGGGCTTAATTGGGGAAAAGCCGAAAGAGAGTTTTTAGGTGAATAACTTAATTAATGGGTTAGCTTTTAGAACTAACGGGAAACTATAGCTTAATGATGACCCGAAGGCAGCCAACGACTAAGATCGGCTGCCTTCGCTGCGCTAACGGGCAGGATAGTTTTAAGAACGTGTAAATTAATTTTGATTCAAGGTTCTTGACTATGACGTTAGGTCATAGTGCATAATTCTCTCTAAGAATTCATAACTAGGAGTGAGAGAGATGAACATAAGATCACTGCGTTCAGACCAAATTTATCAAAAAGTTGCCCAAGCTTCGCCCGAGGAAAAACTGGAATTATTCCGAAACGAATTGATGGCCCCCTTTATGAAACAATGGCAAATTCAACAGATCCCTTTTAAAACTGAAGAGGCAAATGGTTTTGACGTTGTCACGTTTAATAGTATGATGCATCGATCCCCTGCTCAGATTACCCAGCAGATCTCATCTGAGATAGAGTTGATTTCGTCAGATTCTTTTTGGTCAGAGTGCGAGGATGCTGTAAGGAAAAGCCTTCGTCTATTTATTGAACATGAAATAAATCTCCCTGTATCCGAATATTTGTTTACCGTTCAACTAGGGAATCCGGAAAACCGTGCTTTAACAATAAACGAAGGATATAGCGGATTTGGGGGCATTCCCGGGTTTATCTGGGGTACACTCTTGCCAAATGAGTACACGATTCCTCGAATGAAGGTTTCGCTGGCGCACGAATGCAACCATAATGTGAGATATCAATTTATTCAGTGGGATCACACCGTTAATTTGGGCGAGCTCATTGTAAGTGAAGGATTAGCTGAAAACTTTGCTGCATTCATGTTTGGAGAAGAATTGCTCGGCCCTTGGGTAACGAAAACAAATGCGGAAACACTTAACAGGCGTATTAAGCCCGTGCTCCGAGAGCAATTGCAATTAACGGGGTTTGATCAATTTGCTCCGTATCTTTACGGTGATGAGATCGCAGAACTTCAGAACTTTAAACCGGTCAATATGCCATACAGTGCCGGCTACGCTTGCGGATATCATTTAATCCAGTATTACTTAAGAAAAACAGGAATAACTATTTTTGAGGCAACAATAACGCCTGCTGCTCAAATACTAGACGAAGTAAAAGGATTTTGGGATGAAGAAACCATTATTAGCGGTTAAAGATATTGTTCAGATTACAGGCATTACAGCCCGGACTCTGCATTATTACGATAGAATCGATTTATTTAAACCGACACATCTAACGGAAAAAGGGTATCGCTTATATGATCGAAGCAGTTTGGAAAAACTTCAAACCATTTTGATCTTAAAGGAATTGGATTTTTCCTTGAAAGAAATTGCGGACATTTTAAAGCTAACCAGGCAAGAACAGAATCAAATATTAATGAAGCAGAGACAAACTTTATTATTGAGAAAACAAAGACTGGAAAACATCATGACCGCTCTCGATGAATACGTTTCGGGGACTGATATTAGTAACTTGCAAATCTTCAACAGTTCCTCCGTTTTGCCATTGAAAGAACAATATTCAAATGAGGCGAAATTCATTTATGGTGAAACAGAAACGTATAAAGAGTTTGATGAGACGTTGGAAAATTTATCACCGGATGAAAAAGAGGAACGTTTTCAATCCATGGAAGAAATATACAAACAATTTGCGTATTGTATCCATCAGGATCCTTCCTCAGATGAAGTGCAGCGATTAATCGAAGAGTGGAAAGAAAATCTAATGCAATTCATGACATGCGATGCAGAGTTACTGGCTTGCATTGCCCATACCTACAAATTCGATGCACGATTCAAAAGCTACTTTAATCAATATGGCAATGAGGATTTAGCAGATTTTCTTTACAGCGCAATTATGCAAAATATCAATCGGTAATCATCTCAATGAATGGTAAATGCTCAACAATCACTCCCCAAGGTAGCTTGGACCATGACGATCGTCTATGTGGCATACAAATTGCATGACTCCGATAGTTATTGTACGCTCGTAGGTCAGTGGGGGCGTGCTACACTGCAAGAAATGAGCCCACTTGTTATGAAAATTAATCATTAAGCTAACGGGAAACGTTAGTTCAATAAAACCAAGGAAGTAGCTGACCATCGTGATCGGCCGCTTTTGTTCAGCTAACGGGCGGGTTAGCGTTTTGCAGGAAAAATTATTATATCTGATCATGAATCACCCCGCCATCGTAATGTGTGTAATGGAAAATCGAAGGAGCATTAGTTGCCAATGGTGCAAATCTAAGTTTGTTCAGGTAAGCTAAATACAAAGTTCCTCCTTAGGTAGAGTATTCGCTTACAGACAAGGGGAATAAATTACTGCCGATCCTTGAGAAGATGGAAGACTTCGGAAGAGAATACGGATAAAAAAATTATTGTGGCTGAATCTAAGCAGGAACCTTTTGAACCCTCGGTTGTTCTTCATAGCACCAAATACAGACTCTAGGCTCGATCATTCGCGTCACGGCCAGAACATACAGATGGACACACGTCTTCGTGTGAGCCGAGCAGTCAAAAGTAGCTCGTCTTGACGCGATTGTCGATCAATACGTATTCTTTTTCATTTCAGTGGCAAAAGCTAACTGTTCCGACTCAATCATCACGTTATTCTAGAGGTAGGATGTAGAAGCAATGTTATTTACCGAAATAATAATTTGAGATGTATAATTTATCAAAAAATATTTAAGCGAATTTTCGTTTTATCGGTGGTACAAGTTCTTATCCCGAGCCAAAGAACTTGTATATTGTCGCAGGACAAGAACTTTGTACCATTGCCGAAAAGGACAATTGAGACAATAATATCCTGAAGTTGTCAATAGAAGTATTGATTGGGCGGACGAATGGCAATACATTAGATTACTGTCGAGGGACAAGAACATGGTCCCATTGAAGTCGCTATTTTAGCGGCTTTTTTATTTTATCGGTACAAGTTCTTGTCCCAAGCCAAGGACAAGAACTTGTACCGATTGCCGGAATGGACAAGAACATCGTCCGATTGCCGATTAGATGTATATCTAAACAAAAAGTGATTTAGTGAGAACTTCAATAGGGTACATAATACAGGGCAGTTTTCACCCTTCTTATGGATTAAACGACTAGATAAGAGCTAAACAATTATCATGACGGAACTTATGTGGCGAGCTAAAAGTACAATTCGCTTTCTGAAGACAAGAATTCAGCTCCATTGCTGAAAAGATTGGGAACATGGTATCAATGTCGATTAGAATATTATCTTTTTCATTAAGCTAACGGGCAGGTTAGCGTTACGAGTGCAGGTTCAGTCATTTACAACAAACGGAACATATGTCCTAATAATAGTGGTACTAATTTTCTAACTATGGAGGGCTTTTAACGTGACTCAAAATGGGATTGTATTGGTTGTAAGTGTTTCGATAATACATGAAGATAAGCTGCTTATGATCAAAGAAAACAAGACTACTGTTAAGAATACATGGAACTTCCCGTCAGGGAGAATTGAGTATAATGAAGATATCTTAGAGGCGGCACGTAGAGAAGCAAAAGAAGAAACCGGCTATGATGTTAGACTTACAGCCACTACAGGTATTTACAATTTCATTAGTAGTACAAATCATCAGGTTATTTTATTTCATTTTATTGGTGAAATCATCGGTGGTTCTCTTCAGTTAGATACAACGGAGATCATTGATTCGAAATGGATAGCACCTACGGATCTGTTGATTCCAGATTTACTGGAACTACGCGATAAAGGGGTAATTAAACAGATTACAGAAAATTTGATCTCTCAAAAGGAATACTCATTAGCCTTATTCAACAGAGATCTGGAGAATATGGTATGAGCTAAAGGGAAATGATGGCTCAATAAAAAAAGGAACCAGCTGACCATCCGCCGATAGAGTATCGACGTCAGTTTGGATAGGTGTTTTTTCAATGTCCACTAAATGGGGGATTGACCATTACCGCCCTTTTTAGCGTATTTTTTTAGAGTAAATAACTTGTAGCAAAAATGCGCAAACAGCCAAAAAACCTATCATAAAGATATGCTCACATGCACCCATTTTATCACCCTCAATTCTGTATTTTAGCCATAGATTTATTCAACACGAAATCGTCATTTCCTTTTTTCGACATGGATAAATCGCCCTTGTATGTTGTCGGCGGACAAGAACATATTCCCCATTGAAAGAAGCTATTATAGCGACTTTTTATTTTATCGGTACAAGTTCTTGTCTCGAGTCGAGGAAACAACTTGTACCGATTGCCGAAATGGACAAGAAGATGTTCCAATTTGCGATTAGATCTGTATCTAAATAAGAAGCGCATGTAGTTAAAGCCTTGAAAGTACCATGATATGTTACAGTATTCACATCGTAATGGTAACAACTGACTAGATGAGAGGTAACACGGTTGGTTAGGCATAAAAAACGAAATATTACTATTGGAAGAGGCTAGCGAAGGACAAGAACTTGTACCGATAACCGTATTTGACAAAAACATATTCCGATTACCGATTAAATAAATATCTAACTGAAGCATACAGCTATGTCATTAAGCTAACGGGCAGGTTAGTTTTAATTTTATTCACGGAGAATCATATCACAAATTAAAAAGAAGTGGTGACCCAACACCGGCATGCTATTAATTAATTGTTGAAGTACTCGAATTGATACAGACAGGCGCAGCTAACTATTTATGCAATATCTTCGATTTAAAGAAGGTGTGTCTAGTGAAGAGGTTTGGAGGAAAAATATTTGCTAGATGATCGTCTTCCGGTGACTTTGCAACACCAATTAAAGAGCGCTCTACTGGAAAAAATCGAGACCCGTATTTGGTCCCCAGGTCAACAAATTCCAAGCGAGCGAGAATTATGTGAAGAATACGGAATAAGCCGAATGACTGTACGAGAAGTGTTAAAGGAACTTGTACAGCTAGGCTATCTGGTCCGTAAGCAAGGGAAAGGGACCTATGTTTCAATTCCTTCATTCATTAACGAATTTACAAGCTCCTACAGTTTGTCCCAGCAAATTGAAAGGGAAGGACTAACTTCGGACTTCAAAATGATCAGCTTCGTGTCTTGTTTACCGTCACAGGAGGCATCCCTCTGGTATCCCTGAACAGAAACCCAGTTCTGAGTGATATTGAACGTGTCTTGTCCCTCAAGAGCGTATCCATCCCAGTTATCGAAGGAGTAGTAATCTAAAGTTCTGGCAAATGGAGTTATTATGCCGGAATTATCCATGTACTTCCTATTTTCAACATCAATTGGCGTAACTTTTCCATAATCAGGTGAACCCTTGTCAACATTAATTTCTTGTGGAACCAGGACTACCTTCCAATCTTTATCCACTTTTTTTACTTTATAAGGAATAGGTGGAAGGACAGCTTCACGATCTGCGTACCCAGAAGAAAAGAAGAGCACTTCATTGTTCGCAAGTATTGAGATTGATATTCCCGGTACACCTGATATACGGCTTGCATCATCCAGCAATGTTTGTATTGAATCGGATTGCGAATATGATACTGCATAACTTGGTGTTGCGAATCCGGTGAACAGTATAAGTGATGCAATCATAAAGACAATATTTTTTTCATAGTCACTCCATTCCGAAAAAACTCCCGTACGGAAATTATAAATCCGCAGTACACCTTATTTCCCTAAAGTGTAATAAGATACATATTATGAAGCTTATTATTGTAAAATCTTAATGTATGTGAAGAATCATACGATATATAAAATTAGATTGCTATCATAATCTTCTACTTACTACGAACTATTTTGCTAGGTGCATATACAGCACCGTATACATCGGATTCCAGATCGTATCCGGTGCTTTTTATTAACGACGTGTCAATGAACTACTAGAAAATCATCGACGGCTCGGTAATCCTTATAAATTTCTTAGAATTCGCTTTTAAGATTAGCACAACAACGAAAGTAAAGGATGAAGGTATCGATGAAAAACATGATTATACAGACACGAGATCTATGTAAAAGTTTTAAAGGCCAGCAGGCGGTAAACAACGTTTCCTTATCTATTCAAGAGCATTCTGTCTATGGGCTGCTCGGTCCGAACGGAGCAGGGAAATCGACAACGCTTAAAATGCTGACTGGCATGCTGCGGCCTACCTCCGGCGAAATTCTATTTCAAGGCAAGCCATGGACGCGCAATGACCTAGCCCATATTGGCGCCTTGATTGAGTCACCGCCTCTGTACGAAAACCTGACGGCAAGGGAAAACCTGAAGGTACGGGCGACGCTGCTCGGACTGCCAGAAGCTCGTATTGACGAGGTGCTGCAGCTGGTCGATTTGACGAATACAGGAAAGAAGCTTTCCGGCCAATTTTCCATGGGGATGAAGCAGCGGCTTGGCATCGCGATTGCGCTTCTCCATAATCCGAATCTGCTCATTCTTGATGAGCCGACCAACGGCCTCGATCCGATCGGTATTCAAGAGCAGCGGGAGCTGATTCGCTCCTTTCCAGAGCAAGGGATCACCGTTATATTGTCCAGCCATATTTTGTCCGAGGTAGAACTAATAGCAGATCACATTGGCATTATAGCGGGGGGCGTTCTCGCCTACCAAGATGCAATCACGCCAGGAGAGAGTCTTGAAACCTTATTTATGCAGATTGCTCGAGCGTATCGGAAGGGAGAGAACTAGGATGCAAGTGTACATTCGTGCTGAAATCTTAAAAACCAAACGAACCTTTGCGAATAAGTTGATCTGGCTGGCTCCTCTTCTAACCTTGCTGCTATGCACGGCGTTGATGGCAGGACCATTCCTGCAAAGCGCCAGCTATAACTGGTGGTATGCAATGCTTCTGCCCGGGGCACTAACGTTGATGTGTGCTGGACTGGTTCAAAAGGACGGGAGAAAACTAAAATACCGTGCCTTACTCGGTCTTCCCATTAATCTAGGGCGGGTCTGGCTTGGTAAGATCGGTGCTGGCTCATTGATGCTGTTAGCCTCGACAATCGTACTGTTTACGGCCATTACCTTAAGCGGCTTTGTTTTTCCTGGCAGTATAAATATACAAGAAAGCGCCACTGCCAGCCTGCTGCTGTTTCTGACTTTTCTATGGCAGATTCCGCTTTGTCTGTTTCTTGTAGATCGGATCGGCATGTTCGCGGCGCTCATTATAAATGTGTTAGGGAATGTCGCCTGCATGATTTTATTTAGCGAAACATCACTTTGGTGGGCAGTTCCTTATGCCATTCCTGCTCGTCTTATGTGCGCCGTAATAGGGGTACTCCCTAATGGATTGCCGGTGCCAGTTAACGATGCGCTTTTGGATAAAGGGGGCATTGTTCCAGGTGTGCTAATCACGCTTGCTCTATTTATCCTGCTATCCGCGCTAACGATGCTGCCTTTCCGCAACCGGGAGGCGAAATAATATGGTCGCTTACTATCGCAGCCTAAAGTCAGACCTGATGAAGCTTAGAAGGCAGCCGCTGCTGCTTATCCACCTGCTTGTTCCACTTGCTGGGCTGGGCATATTCCTAGCCTATTTCGCCTATACCCCTTATACACCTGTTTCCAAGGTGAGCGGATATTTGCAGGTCATTGCCATCGCCTTTCCAACGATGATCGGTATTGTCTGCGCCATCGCAGCTGATCAAGAGGCATCGGCCGGGAATTACCAGCAGATGCTGGCCCAGCCGAGCCGGCTTATCCCCATTGCCAGCAAGCTGACGCTGCTTCTCGTCTTAGGATTTGGCAGTGCGTTGTTGGCTGTGGTTGGATTTGGGGCAGGCTTTCTAAATGGGTTGGATCAATCTCCCTACAAGCTTGCTTTTTATGTGAAGGCTGCTTGTATCCTATTTGGAAGCAGTGTCTTCCTCTATGCTCTACATGTCTGCATCAGCTTAAGATTCGGCAAAGGCGCCTCCATTGGTCTGGGGATTATAGAAAGCCTAGCAGCTGCTCTATTATTGACAGGGCTCGGCGATCAGAACTGGATTTACATTCCGAGCGCATGGGCTGCGAGATTCATCACGAGCTGGATGCAGATTGAGCTCTCAGGGGGAGCGGCGTATCCGTCCGAGCTGCTTATTCAGCCGGGAATCCTGTGTTGTATAGGTGGGACTGCAGCAATCATGATATTATTAGGAGGTTGGTTTAGACGATGGGAAGGAAGAACATCGTTAGAATAGGACAATTATAAAGGAAGTGAGTGTCATGGCGAATATACTGGCTGTCGATGATGAGCCTGCTGTTGTCGCGTTGCTTCGAAATATATTGCAAAAGGACGGACATGTCGTGACAACCTACACAAATTCTACTGAGGTGCCGAATCTTCAATTGGGTGCTTATGACCTCATCCTGTTGGACGTGATGATGCCGGAGCTGGATGGGTTTACCCTCTGCCGCATGATTCGCAGTAAGGTAGATTGCCCCATTCTGTTCCTGACCGCCAAATCCATGGAAAATGATGTGATGGCAGGGCTTGGTGAAGGTGCGGATGACTATATCATTAAGCCGTTCGGCTCAGGAGAATTACGATCGCGAATTCATGCTCATCTTCGTCGAGAAAATCGCGAGAAACGTAATGTACTCTGTATTGGCGAGGTGAATTTCAACCTATCCGGCAAAGAAATTACGGTACGGGATACGATCATTCCTTTCACCAAAAGCGAGTATGCGATTTGTGAATTTCTGGCGTTGAACCGAGGACAAGTTTTCTCCAAGGAACAGATCTACGAAGCTGTCTTTGGCTACGACGGCGAGAGTGATGCCGCTACCATTGTGGAGCATATTAAAAATATCCGCGCCAAGCTGACACGAATAGAGGTCGCTCCAGTAGAAACCGTATGGGGGATTGGATACCGATGGAAATAAATTCCCGAATATCTGGACGCAAGCAAACCAAGCTCCGTACATTGTTTCTCCGATATTTGGCCGTTTTCTGTGCGGGCACAATAGGACTTACTCTAGTTCTGGCCTTACTTTTTGTTGGAGGCATGTATAGCGGCATGATCTTACCCGCTAATTATGCGGAGAAGCAGGCGATAGAAACTAGCTCTGCAATCGCAGCAGGCCAACAGCCTGAAAAGGACTCGTCTTATGCGCTTTACAAATATGCGAAGTATACATTAGATGGTGGGCTGCTAGAGCATAACCTGTCGGATAAGCAGGCACATTTTGCTTGGGGGCTGCTAGAGGATCAAAATTCTTCTTACACTCCCCCATATAACTATATGAAAACCATCCATCAACAAGAGGTGTATATTCTTCGGTATTCCTTAACCGCTCAGTTCAGCAATCCCTTACTTCGCAGTCTTGTGCCTAGTGCTGAGTTTTTCTTTTTTGTTGTTTTCTGCGTCGCGTTCCTCGGTGGGTCAGCCTTGCTTGCTTCCTCCTTTGGACGCAAGCTGGCGCGCAAAATGAACGGGCTACAGGAAACAACTCAACTTCTTCAGCAGCAAAATTTGGATTTTACTGTTCAATACAGCGGGATCGCTGAAATTGACCGTGTGCTTCATTCCATGGACCAGATGAAGCATGCCTTGAAGCAGTCGCTGGAGAGGCAATGGAAGCTGGAACGTAGTCGTCGGGATCAGATCTCTGCACTAGCTCACGATGTTAAGACGCCGCTGACTATTGTTCGTGGTAATGTCGAGCTTCTTACTGAAACGAGCTTAACGGAAGAGCAGAAGGAGTATACGGACTACATTACCGAGAGTGCAAGACAGATGGAAGCCTATATCAAGTCGTTAATTGAAATGACGAAAACAGAGAGCTCAACCTCGCTTCAACTCGCGACTGTTGATCTAAGGGGATTCATACGAAAAATCGAAGGACAGATGCAGGCACTGGCTGTCGTAAAGGAGCTTACTCCACATGTCATAGCTCATGATCTCCCCGATACGATGCAGGTCGATCCCGAGCTGTTGGAAAGAGCTCTAATGAACATCATCTCCAACGCCGTAGACCAAGCGCCTAGGCATAGCGAGCTCTCCTTGCTCATTGATTATACGCAAGAGCGTATACGGTTCTGCGTTCTAGATAAAGGCCCAGGATTCTCAACGGAAGCACTCAAGCTGGCGACCGAGCAGTTCTATATGGGTGATTCGGCACGCAGAGCGAAGGGACATTACGGCATGGGGCTGTACATTGCTAGCTTTATAACTTCCTTGCATGGTGGGGAGCTCCATGTTGCCAACGATCCAACGTCAGGCGGAGGAAAAGTTACCATTGAGTTGCCTCAGATGTAGCCTAAGTTTTCTAGTTGTTCAGCGGACTTGCTATCTGCAATCGAAGCTACTATTACGCAGGAAGAACCGGAAGAGCAATGGGCTGTACTCCCGATTATTTGCCGGAATTTATTGCGATTGAAGTTAATACGAAGTAATAGCTAAAGAATTTGCCTTTAGAATGATATGTCTAACCGTAATACCAGTAATGGTAAGCTTGCGAGCGATAAGTTACCGCTTCTTCAGAGTCCTTGCTAGAGGCATTACTTTGTGTGAATGCCTTTAAGAAAAAGGATAAGACATAAATCTAGCGATTATGATAAGATCTTATCAGCAAAAAGCGCCGATAGCGCGATCTCAGAAGATGTCGAGGGACAAGAACATATTCCCATTGAAGTCGCTATTATAGCGGCTTTTTTATGTTATCGAAAGGAATTGTGGCAATCTTGGTAGCTCTCGGATGGATGAGTGACAAGAGCTCCACCTATACTATTTTAGAATCAATCGGGGATGGAGCATTTTACTTTCACAATAACGGCATTACTTGTCGAGGGACAAGAACATTGTCCCATTGAAAGTCGCTATTTTAGCGGCTTTTTTATTTTATCGGTACAAGTTCTTGTCCCAAGCCAAGGACAAGAACTTGTACCGATTACCGGAATGGACAAGAACATTGTCCTTTTTCCGATTAGATGGATATCTAAGTGGTGAGGCGAGCCTAACTTCGGCAAGCGCTCCCGTACGGACTCATCTCATTGCGTTGGCCACGGAAGAATCCCGGTTGGACTGAGGGTAAATCGATTGATTTAAAGGAATAAACAAAAGAAATAATGGCTGCACAAGAAGTTACCGAGCAGCAAAAGATATAAACAAAAATTTAATAGCGATTGCTTCCGGGGATGGGGGAATAATCACTATGTATATTTGCGTATTTTTTTGATTTTTGTCCTCCATATGTGTACAAAGAATAAAAAAGATGCTACATTGAAATTAGTCTAACCCCCTTTATAACAAGGTTTTTCGAAGAATAAAATGTCTCCTGTATGAGGACAATCGTATATCGAGGAGGGAATCGAATGTCAAGTCAAGTATTGGACCAATTTTTAAGTTCGAACATCGAAGATCTAAAGAATAAAGGTCTATATAACTTCATCGATACACTGCAGGGTGCAAATGGTCCTGTTATTCGTATTGACGGAAAGTCCTTAATCAATTTGTCTTCTAATAACTATTTGGGCTTGGCAACAGATTACCGCCTGATTGATGCTTCAGTTAAGGCGGCGCAGACATACGGGGCAGGGGCAGGGGCTGTGAGAACAATTAATGGTACGATGGATCTTCATATTGAGCTTGAAGAAAAACTGGCCCGTTTCAAAAAAACGGAAGCCGTTATCGTGTATCAATCGGGATTCAACTGTAATATGGCTGCTATATCCGCGGTAATGGACCAGCATGATGCGATTTTATCCGATGAGCTGAACCACGCTTCAATTATTGATGGCTGCCGCCTGTCGAGAGCCAAAGTGATTCGCTTTAAGCATTCGGATATGAATGATTTAAGACAGCAGGCGAAAGAGGCCAAGGAATCCGGTCAGTACCATAAAATTATGGTCATCACCGACGGGGTTTTCTCCATGGATGGTGATATAGCAAAGCTGCCCGAAATCGTGAAAATAGCAGAAGAATTCGATCTGATTACTTATGTGGATGATGCCCACGGTTCGGGCGTTCTCGGAGCAGGTGCGGGAACCGTGAAACATTTTGAATTGTCCGACCGCATTGACTTTCAAATTGGTACTCTTTCCAAGGCGATCGGCGTTGTCGGCGGTTATGTGGCGGGTAAAAAACAACTGATCGAATGGTTGAAGCTGAGAAGCCGTCCGTTTCTGTTCTCGACATCGCTACCTCCGGCTGCAATCGCTTCTTGTAGCGCTTCTATCGACATTTTGATGAATGACAAAGAGTTGATCGATAAGCTGTGGGAGAATTGCAATCATTTGAAAGATGGCTTGAGCCGGCTTGGATATGATGTAGGCCAAAGTGAAACTCCGATCACACCTTGTATCATTGGCGATGAAGTAACCACCCAACAGTTCAGCAAACGGCTCTTAGAAGAAGGCGTTTATGCCAAGGCAATCCTGTTTCCTACGGTCCCGAAAGGAACTGGAAGAATACGCAACATGCCGACAGCTACCCATACCAAGGAGATGCTCGACGAGGTGATCTCTGTTTATGAGAAAGTTGGCAAGGAAATGAAGCTGATTTAGCTGCATTCGCGGGAGTATATTTCGGGAGGAATGTCTTATGAACAAGATCTTGGTGACCGGAGCACTGGGCCAAATCGGTTCTGAGTTAGTTGTTAAATTACGTGAGATTTATGGTGCGGATCACGTCGTTGCTACGGATCTCAGGTCATCAGCCCACGAAATTACCCGATCAGGACCATTCGAGCTGCTGGACGTGACGAATGATAAGGCAATGTTCGAAATCGCCAAGCGGTACGAAGTGGATACCATCATCCATTTGGCTGCGCTGCTGTCGGCTACTGCAGAGGAGAAACCCCTGCTTGCCTGGAATTTGAATATGGGCGGATTAATGAATGCACTTGAAATATCCAGAGAGCTCGGTTGCCAATTGTTCACTCCAAGCTCCATTGGATCTTTTGGCCCTACGACTCCGAAATACAATACCCCGCAGGATACGATTCAGAGGCCCAATACGATGTACGGCGTGAACAAAGTGTCCGGCGAACTGCTTTGTGATTATTATTTTCACAAGTACGGCCTGGATACTAGGGGGTTGCGATTCCCAGGTTTGATATCTTATATGACGCCTCCCGGCGGAGGAACGACGGATTACGCGGTGGAAATTTATTACGCAGCCGTGACGGCTGGCCGGTATACATCTTATATCGCCAAAGACTCAAATATGGACATGATGTATATGCCGGATGCCCTGAACGCTATCATCGATTTAATGGAAGCGGATTCTTCCCGGTTGATGCACCGAAACTCATTTAATGTCACCGCAATGAGCGTGGATCCGGAGGCGATTGCTGCAGCAATTCGGGAGGAGTTTCCCGGCTTTATCCTAGATTATGACGTTGATCCGAAGAGACAGGCGATAGCCGATAGCTGGCCGCATTCCATTGATGCAACGGCAGCGAAAACAGAATGGGGATTTCATGCCCGCTACGACTTAAAGGCCATGACGAAGGATATGCTTTCACAGCTAAGCGAGAGACAAATGCTTCGCAAAGCTTAAAGTTATTATAAATTCACTGTGCAAAGCGAGTAGAAATACAAAAGAATCTGCACTAAGAGGAGGTTTGGCGTTACCCGGATAAAATGAAGGGAAGAACAACGTCAATCGTCAATGGGGTACAAGAACATTGTTCCAATCAAAGTCGCTATTTTAGCGGCTTTTTTATTTTATCGGTACAAGTTCTTATCCCAAGCCAAGGACAAGAACTTGTACCGATTGCCGAAATGGACAAGAATATGATCCGATTACCGATTAGGCATATAAATAAACGGTTCTTTTCCTCGTTAATTCATTAAGCTAACGGGCAGGTTAGTTGAATAAGAACGTCGAATCACATATTTCATACAGAAAATTCCAACCAAGCGAAATTGAGTTACTGGATGTAGAGTAGAAGGAACGAACAAGCAAACGACCGGAATGATTCGAGAGTTTACTAAAAAATGATAGGATCGGATGTAGGTGGGGATAGCTGGCTGGGCGAATAAAATTTCCGAAATCACATTACTTGTAGGAGATCTGCAGCGGTCGAAGACGTTTTACCAAGAGTCGTTTCAACTATTAATCCAATACGAAGACGAAAACTGTGCAGTATTTGATTACGGAAATACATGCATAAACCTCTTAAATCAATCAAATGCCCGAGAATTGATTGATCCAGCTCAGTTTGGTCGTGTCGAGGATGGTGCAAGGTTCCTGTTTACAATCCAAGTCCCCGACGTTGACCGGGTATGCAACGAGTTGGAAATGCGGGGCGTTACATTGTTAAATGGGCCGATAACGCGTCCTTGGGGGCGGCGGACTGCTTGTTTTGCCGATCCTGACGGGCATATTTGGGAGATTGCGCAGGTGCTTTAACGACTATGATGTGATGGGGTGAAAACCGTATGTTAAAAAATGATTCCCTGACTATTATCGAGCAATATAAGCGAAGTCTGGCTGGATATACGATAGACCAGTTGCGGTATAAATCCCAGGAAGACGTTTGGTCGATTGGACAAATGTATATTCACGTGATCGATGTGGCAGAAGAGTACATCGATCATATTCAAACTTGTACGATGGCGACACAAGAAAAACATGGAGGCAAGACTGAAGACGGAACGAAGGCGTTTATCGAAAAAGTGTGGCCCGATGTCCGTGTGAAACTTGAGGAACCAGTCAACAGGACCCGTAACCCCAATAGTAAGGAAGAGATCATAGCCGGTCTGGAGCAGGTGTTAAAAAAAATGAGATACTGGGAGGAACACGTTCGCGGAACGAATCAGGCTTGCAAGGTGCGTCATGGCTGGTTTGGCTGGCTTAACGAGCGTGAATGGTTTGAGATGATTGGCATGCACAGCAGGCATCATTTGCGCCAAAAGGCAAGACTGGACGAGAAGCTTGTGGAGGCAGGCTTTTGTAATAATTCACTAAATTAACGGGAAACGATAGCTCAATAATGCAAAGAAGCAGCTGATCAATGTGGTCGGTTGCTTTTGTTCAACTAACAGGCAGATAGTATATATAGCTTCTTTATTATAAAATAATAATGATGAAGCTATATATACTACTCGAAATGGAGGACGACTAGGAAATGATTCAGTCCATTGTACATATCGCTTTGGTTGTTAAAGATTATGATGAAGCGATAGCATTCTATACAAAAGTGTTGAATTTTACATTAGTTGAAGATGTTTATCAACCAGAGCAAGATAAAAGGTGGGTAGTGGTCTCACCTCCTGGTTCGGTCGGTACTACCATCTTACTTGCAAGAGCTTCAAAACCTGAACAAGAGCCGTTTATTGGCAATCAAACTGGTGGTCGAGTATTCCTATTTTTAAACACCGACGACTTCTGGAGAGATTATAATGAAATGGTCTCAAGGGGGGTGGAATTTGTTAGAGAACCCAAAGAACAATCTTACGGAATAGTTGCTGTATTTAAAGATTTATACGGAAATTTGTGGGACTTACTAGAAATGAATGAAGATCATCCAATTTCCAAACGAGTTAGGTGATTTATAGTGAGTTAACCGCGAGATTAAACTAACGGGAAACATTAGTTTAAACACAGCAGAGCGGCCGACGGTAGGCTGTTTTTTATTATGCTAAATGCGCCTTTTTGTTCGATAGAATATTGAACTTTAAGGTTATTTGACGTCTAAAATAAAGATATCTGCTTTTAGTCTTGGGATAGCCAAGGCTAGTATATCAGTACAAAATATTGTGGGAATAAAATCCAAAATAACGATTGCTAAATTAGTGATTGTAAGGTAATATTCAATCATCAAAAGAAAATCTAAACGTTTAAACAGCTAATGAACGATGGTTCGTATGCTTAGACAGGAGAGACCTATGAGAAAAACTAGCATAAAGGACATCGCACTTAGGGCTAATGTTTCTATTGCTACAGTCTCCTATGTACTTAACGACACTCGTAATGTCCGTCCCGAAACGCGCAAAAGGGTCTTGGAGGCCATCGACGCATTGAATTACAAACCGAACGAGATTGCTAAAAGCCTTAAACGCAACCGTACCAATACAATTGGTGTTATTACGGAGGATGTGACTGTATTTAACGCTCCGGATATTATCGATGGCATCAACGATTTTGGAGACCGTCACGACCTGCATATACTGCTCGTCAACCTTAGGCTTGATAAGCGTATCGGCCGCAATTTTCAAGACGTCGATGCGTATCGCAAGTATGCAACGAATGCCGTGTCCGAGCTACTTGGTAAACAGGTAGACGGCATCATCTACATTGGAGTTCACACTCGCGATCTGACAGGTCTGATCAATGTTGAAGACAAACCGATTATATATACTTACGGTTACACACAAGACGCTATTTCAATTCAGTATAATGATGAACAGGCATCCTATGAAGCGATGTCGTACTTGGTACGAAAGGGACACAGTCGCATCGCAATTATTAGCGGTTTGATGGATTCGATTCCTTCAAGACGCCGATTAAATGGTTATTATAAAGCAGTTACGGAGTTTGAACTGCCGTTTGACCCTAACTTGATTAAGATAGGAGACTGGGAACGAGATTCAGGCTATAGGATCGCCAACGAGCTACTCGACATGCACAATCCGCCGACTGCGATCCTGTCGATGAACGATGTTATGGGCGTTGGGGTTCTTCAGGCTGCAAAGGAGAAGGGGATTAGCGTCCCTGGAGATATTTCGGTGGTTGGTTTTGACGATAGGGAATTTAGCGATTATCTCAGCCCACGCCTGACAACAATGAGCCTACCGCTTCATGAGATGGGGTATTTGGCGATTGAAACGCTATATCGTTTGATCAATGGTGAAGACGTTCAAGACCTCACCATGCCGGAGTGCCGCCTGATCGAACGTGATTCAGTTCGGATGTTAGAACCTTAAAAGCTTGGAAAGAAGCGGGTGAGTTTCATGGCAAAGGGTCAAGCCCGGTTAGGCTCCGCTACTCTTCTTTGGAAAGAGGTTGCATCATATCAGGAATATAATGTTCCTTACCCAATATAATTTAAACGTTTAACCGAATTGCCGATACATGAAGGGGTGATTTGAATGGCGATTCTTAGTAATGATAAATTTAAAATCAAAATTGGAGAACGTGGAACCGTC
The DNA here is from genome assembly GCF_058313655.1 of Paenibacillus sp. Negev47. Classification (NCBI taxonomy): domain Bacteria; kingdom Bacillati; phylum Bacillota; class Bacilli; order Caryophanales; family Paenibacillaceae; genus Paenibacillus; species Paenibacillus sp. Negev47. The sequence continues at coordinate 2,952,645 of NZ_CM177754.1, read as the reverse complement.
CAGTCATTGGTGATGAAAGATGATCCCCATAAGATGAATTGGGTAGTGGATCCTTTCTATTTACAAGAGGTCGGATTTCAAGATGATGAGGATAAGCTTTTTGGAGAATGGAGCCTGAAGTTGAATGGAAGGTATGTACAAAGTTCAATGTTTGAGCCAAATATAACGAAACACAACACACATCATGTTACCGTAGAGTTCAAAGACTTACAGTTCAAAATCTTGTTTTCATATTTGCTCGCAGGAGATCAATTACGCTGGGGTATCGAATTGACGAATGAATCGGATGAGAGCCTTGAAATTCAAGGGTTACATGTTTGGTTTTCTCTCGCCTACATTATGTTTCGAACGCAAGATGTTTACCGTAACATGAATGAATCCTGTGCCGTATTTACGCACCTCGGTGGGAACTTTGCCAAATTTGCTGCTGTACGGCGAAGCAACGAAGGACCTCATTTGGGAATCTACACGCTCAGAGGAACTACGTCAACCATGGGTTCCCTTTGCCGGTATTGTAACCGCTTTCTAGAGCAGGTTTCTCCCTCTTTGGACGGCTTGTTATACCACAGGCTCTCTTTGGTAGAGGATGGAACTTCATTGAAAGATTCGGTATCTACCGATTGGATATATGATGGCGCTTACATTCCTTTAACGTTAAAGCCTGGGCAAACCGAAAACTGGCAGTATGCCTTTGTGTCATTCCAGAACCTGGCGGATTTCTATCACCAAGGAAAGGCCCTCGGACATCCTCGCTGGAGCTATATACCCGTGGTGCCTAAAGGAGGACAATTCGAGGCCTCATTGATTCTTCCTAAAGAGCTGGAATTGGGGTCGTTAAGACTGTACAGTGTGTCTGGAACCACGAATGACATCGTGGAACAGGATATCACGACACTCGTGATTCCTTCAGGAAACTCACTGTCCACAGATATGGATTCTGACCAAATTAGCAATCACAGCGTTGATCAGGAGTACATAGTCAGCTTGCCTGCTGACGTACCGGGAGAACGCAAACTGGAATTGATACTCAAGGATGGACGTCGTGACATGCTGGTTTGGAATGTACTTGAACCCGTTCATACATTGCTCGAAAAGCGGGCAGAATGGCTTGCGGTTAACAGCTATGATGGTGGGGAGTCAGCTGTTCGGCCCCATGCGTTCCGTCCGTTGTCTAACCAAGGCGAGGCGCTGGGCAAATTGGCATTCATACTGATGAACAATTTGATGTCTTCACCTGTCCCCGCGCAGATTACGAAGGCGGAAGCAGCTGCAGTGCTGGATATGAAGAAGCACTGGTTCATAGACGGTGATTTGTCCCGGCCGCAACCGTTGTACGGTAACTTTTATCGCATGTACGATTTTGATTATATCGCGCACGTTTTTTATCTATTATCTCGGATGGATGAAAGGCTTCTTCATCTGCATTCTCCTTTCGAGTATTTGAAATGGGCGGCGGAAGTCATGTGTTTGCGACTTGATCCGGATTGTCATTTCGGCCAGCGAGAAAAGGACGAATCGCGTTTAAATGGAGTGTTCATTCTGTATATACGAGAACTGCTGCATGAGTTGAACAGCAAGGGATATGCTGAATTACACGACCGATTACGACAACTCTGGGATCGCTTTGGTCGGGAAATGGAAATTGCTGTTCGCCACTATAGCGGAGCTGTCACAGAGCACTTTTACGATAATGCCGGATTTGGTCCAACGTGCACAGCGTTGTGTTTCCTTGGACTTACCGACGAAGCTTCACAATATGGTCAGCTTATTTTGGCTAATATCGGGTTCAGCAACGATTATAGGCTGCAGAATCCGGATCGATGGTGGGAAGCACTGTCTCCTATGATTCATTCCTTGTGGGGCGGACTTGCAGCATCATCGGCATTGGTTGCTTATGAACATCTCGATGATCCTGAATATCTGGAAGCAGCTTATCGCTCTACGATGGCAATTTTTCATTGCTATGACTGGAATGTAAGATCCACCCCGCGAAGGCTGGAGCAAGGTGAAGCCGCATCGACGTATAGTGTGGCTGCACCCAATTTGAACATGCCGGAGTTGTCGCGTAATCGTTTCGGACAATCGGTGTTCGTGGGAGCAGACGATCCGCTGTTTGCCGCTTTGTTCTCCGATGTATCGGGGGATGATTGGGATATGGGTGAAGAATTGGTGGCTTATTTGCTGGGCTTTGGAACTACAACCTATCTCTATCGAGATGGAGAAGGCATATTAAGGTGTGTCAACGGATTCGTGACTGAAGAACATGCCGGGTGGACCGTGAATAGTTACGCGGCGTATCCATCCAGATACGTATTCCGTGAGGAACAGTTAGAGTTCCGAGCGCCTAAAGGAACATTGCAAAAGAGCATTCGCCTGGAGAATGGAAAGTTCTCTGTATACCCATGACCGTCCTTTCAACTTGCCATTGCCCATTCGGTCTTAAACGGGAAGTACAGACTTGGCAACGATCAGCACCATGTAATCATCCGGATATGAAAAAGGACTACGTTTTTAAGTTAAACGATTAAATTCGTTGGCTTGAAATAAATAGCATTCGAAAAGGGAGGAAACAAACATGAGGTTTGGTAAGCGCAAGTTGGTACTATCTCTCGCATTAACCTTGGCTTTCTCCACGCTAGCAGGTTGTTCCGGGAATTCGGACACTTCCGGCAATGCCAAAAATGCAGGGGCGGGCAACGGGGATACGTCGGCTGGGGGCGTCACCCTTGAGTTGCTGTATTGGGGGGATGATGTACAGAAGCAACTGGTGGAATCCGCTGCAGAAAAATATACGGCGGACACCGGGGTGAAAATCAATGCGCAGGTGTTGCCCGCAGACGGCACATTCGACACCTTCATCCAGACGAGACTTCAATCCGGAGAACTGCCGGACATCAGTTACATGGGGGAAGCTGACATTCAAAAATATAATGAGATGGGCATTTTAGAGGACATTTCCGATCTACTTGCGGATGGAAGCATTCCAGAGAAACTTCCTGCAATCACCATCCATACTCCAGAACAGAAAGTAATCGGTGTAGGTTTGTCCAATCAAATGGAACTGCTTTTCTATAGTAAATCGAAATTTGATGAGGCAGGCGTTCCATATCCACCTACCAAGGTTGAAGAAGCCTGGGATTGGGATACCTTTGTTGCCAATGCCAAGAAGCTAACCAAGGACTCAAGTGGTAAGACGGCCGCCGATGCTGGGTTCGATGCTGCATTGACCGAAAACTATGGTCTTGGTTTTACAGCAGGTCGTGAATTTCACCATTTTTGGGCAGCGAGCGCGAATGGAGGTGGCATTGTATCCCCGGATGGAAAAGAGTTTCAATGGGATTCACCCAAAACGACAGAAGGTATTCAAAAACTGGTTGATCTTGTGAACAAAGACAAAGTTGCTTCTGCCTTTAGCTATACCTGGAGTTCTGGGATTGGCTCGGCTGTGGATGCATTAAGCGGGGGGTACGCTATGGCAATCAGCGGATCCTGGGATTTAGCGAATATCAAAGGCAATGAGGATATTGGTGTAGGTGTACTCCCTAAAATGGAGAAAGCAGTAACCATGAATGCTGGAGCTCCTCTAGTTGTGTACAATACTTCCAAACATATCGAAGAGGCCAAGAAATTCTACGCCTACATGGTCAACCCGGAAAACAGCCTAGACTTGCTGAAAAGCGGAGCATGGCTGCCCAATCAGGCAGACTGGTATACGGACCCAGCTTTAATCGATCAATGGACGGCAGATCTGCCAGCAAGCGCGAAGGAAACAATCCTTAGCTATGCCACGACTAAGGATGCCATTGTCCAATGGCCTGCGTATTATGTTCCGGCTTACTTGAAAATGAACACAGAATACGAAAAGTCGATCGACCAGGCATTATCGGGACAGAAAAGCGTCAAGGAAATCTATGATGCAATTATGCCGGTAATTAAGTCGCTGTGGGAAAGTGGGAAGGTTTCCTAGCAATAGGAACTCTGAAGTTTGAATTTGAAAAGAGAGGCTATGCTTATGAATCCAGAACGCAAAATTGATTCGGAATCCACCCCAATCCGAAGATTTGCTAAAGGTGCTACCAAAGAGGCCATTGCCGGATATCTATTCGCTGCTCCCGCCATTATTGGATTTTTGGTGCTGACGATGTATCCGATGCTCGCCAGTTTATATTACAGTTTTCATAAAATTACGATTATTAGTGGTAGTCAGGTCATGGAATGGATTGGGCTCGATAATTTCAAGTACATTTTCAGCAATCCCAGCTCTGAATTCAAAAAGTCAATTACGGTTACGCTGGTTTACGCATTTGTTAACGTTGCGCTCGTTATCGTGTTCTGCCTGATCGTTTCCTTGCTGCTGAACCGCAAATTTATCGGAAGAAATTTGCTAAGAGCCATCTTTTTTCTGCCATCCGTCGTACCGATGCTAGCGACAACGATCGTGTGGCAGATGCTATTGCAAAATCAGGCCAAAGGGGGACTCATCAACTGGGTTCTACTGCAGATGGGCATTGCACCTTGGGATTTTCTCAATGATCCACTACGGATTTTCTACACCTTGTTTATCATGAGCCTGTGGACATGTGGCGGGACAATTGTTGTATTTATCGCCACGTTGCAGGACGTCCCGGGTGAACTGCTGGAAGCCGTAGAGATGGACGGAGGAAACGCCTGGCACAAGTTTATTAAGGTAACTTACCCTACAATTAAACCCGTACTCTTTTTTCAGCTCATCATGTGTATGATGACGTCAATCCAGATCTACACCCAGAGCGTGGTGTTATCAAGAAATGGTGCGCCTGATCGAATGACATACTTTATCAACGTCATGATCTACGACCATTCCTTTGTTCAAGTGGGCATGCGTGGTTTGGCCTCAGCCGAAGCCTGGATCGTTTTTCTGATCACTTTGGTGATTACGGGCGTGTTGTTTTACTTTCAAGGCGCACTGAAACGTGATGATTCCATGGGCAAACGAAAGTGGGTGAGATAATGGAGACGGTACCTGCACCGATGAAATATACAAGCATCAAGCAGGCAAAGAACCGAAGAAAAGCGATTCATTTCGGATTAATTTTGTTATCTCTCCTGCTTGCATTAATGTTTGCTTTTCCGTTGTACTGGCTATTACGCGGCGCAATGGTTAGTCATTCGGAAATATTGGCCAGGCCGCCTGTATTTTTTCCGAAGGAGCTTGGGTTCGAGAATTTCAGGCTTGGGTTGGAACGGATTCAGTTCTGGCGTCAGCTATGGAATTCGGTCTCCATCGTCGTTCCTTATGTCATTGGTACCGTGATAACGACCAGCTTTGCGGCATACGCGTTTGCCAAATTACGTTTCCCTATGCGCGGCGCCTGGTTTGTACTTGTCATCAGCAGTATGATGCTGCCTAGTGCGGTTACATTACTGCCGCAGTTTTCGTTATATACATCGCTTGGGCTTGCAGGCAAACCTGCGCTAATTATTCCAGCCTTTTTTTGCGCAGGCGGTAATGCATACTTCGTGTTTCTGCTAAGACAATTTTTCATGACCATCCCTGCTGAACTAAGCGAGGCGGCCAAAATCGACGGCGCGGGGTATTTCCGCATTTACTATCGGATCATGCTGCCTCTCATTCGCCCTGCTATGATCGTTGTTGCACTATTCAGTTTTATCAACTGTTGGAACGAATTTTTCTATACGATGATTTATCTGAAAACAGAGGCCGATTATACCTTGCCTATGGGCTTGTACATGGTGAACGGAATGCGTATTCCGAACTATGAGCAGGTCATGGCGCTTGCACTGATCGTAACACTTCCCTGCCTGGTGTTTTTCCTGATCGGCAACAAATACTTTGTAGAAGGCATTACGTTGACGGGAATTAAAGGTTAATAAGGAGGAGACGAAGCAATGGCGAAAAAGAAGAGGAAATGGGCAACGAAAATGTGGGTGGCCGCTTTGGCCACCGTCGTAACCTTGAATACAGGCATCGTACCAGTATCGGCGAACTATACGACAGATTTTGTGCATGAAGGTGTGGGTACAGACTACGGCGAAGCAACATGGAAAAATAATCAGATCGTAAGACAGCCCGTGGATTTCAGTCAGGAAACTGTTGGCCAAATGATGAAAACCATTGAAGATTTTGATTTTGACCAATTCGCTGCAGATCATGGAGACTTACCATGGCTCGATAAATTGCTGGTAAACGAGGGTGTCATCCCAGACGACAATAACGATGATGGCAGTGCCAACACGCTGTTCAGCCGAGGGAGCGCTTTATACATGAAAACGCAGGATAACCGGCAACTCGGTTTTGTCGGGACGGTACATTATGCGGATACCCTTAACAAGGATACGATGTATAACATTACCCTGTCTACGGGAGCCGTTGTGGAAGACAAGGGTGCTCGTAAAAATTATCCGAGCCATGCTGACCAGACCTACAAAAGCGGCGGATTGGATATCAGCCAGCGTAAATTCATTTCCTCCTCTAACAGTGCCGTTACTTTACTGAAGTTGACCAATAACGGTAATTCGCCAATTACGTTAACGATGACTGTCAAATCTCCATTTGTAACTGAAGCCGAGGGAGATGAATTGATCGGCAAACGGGTGGCTGCCCCAATCATGGTTGGACGCGCCGGAGAAAAATACGTGGAAGCGTTGTCGTATGTTGACGTGCATCTAAGTGGGGATGGCATGATGCCTGCTGGCAATGATTTGGTCAAAGAGATTACGATTCCTGCAGGTACATCGGTGGATGAAAAAGTGGTCATGGGATGGTTGGCGGAAGAAATACCAGCCTCGAAAACGCAGTATGCTGCTTTTAAAGCAAGTAATAATGAAAAGGCTTTCAGTGATCAGGTGAAGGAGTATAACGAATGGTGGGCGCAGAATATCCCCTACATCGATATTCCGGACGAAAACGTGAAGAAGGTATTGTATTACCGTTGGTGGTCCAACCGCTTCAACTTGCTGGAAGCCAACATTCCCGGCAACGACTGGCAATTCCCGATGAACATGGAAGGTGTGCTCGGTTATAACAACGGCATTACGGTCAGTGTTCCGTGGGTGTTGCAGGACTTGAAGTGGCTACGTGATCCATCTTATGCATACGGTACTTGGCTAGCCCAAGGCGAATATTCCGAAAACGCCAATTACAAAAACAACCCGGGACGACCCAATATCTGGACGTGGGACATGATGCAAAACACATCGCAAGTTGGTTGGGAAGCTTACAAAATTTATGGTGGCGGAGAAAAGGTGTTGAAAAAATTCGCTGATTTCTCGGCAAACGATGTGACAGGTACATTGAATCATTTCCGGGGAACCAATCCTGATTTGGTCTATTACAATCACGGGCCGATTACCGGCAATGATGGAGACACAGTATCCATGCACTGGAAAGGAAACGGAAACTATGCGCGTTTGGACGGTTCTTCTACAGCGTATGCAAACGCGGTAGCCACGCAACAAATGTACGAACAACTCGGGGATGACGCAAACGCTAAACGCATGGAAGAGGTTGCCGAGCGCATTCGGAACGCGATCCTGAACAACATGTGGTACGACGAAGCGGACTTTGACGCTGACGGCGAGGCTGATACCAACGGGGAAGGCAGCTTTTTGCACAAAAAAGTTATCAACCAACAAGACGTATTCAATCCATGGCGTGACAACAATATGTTTGTGTTTAACTTTGGTGTGGTGCCGAAAGAAGGGGAGCCAGGGTACGAATCCAAGTACTTGACCCAATTGTCTGATTACGGCGATCCGAACTATTATCCGATTTTCCCATTCTTCACGGCAGATCAGCACAGTATCATGAAACGTGTGGAAGCATTCCAGAACGGAGAGACCAGCGCGTTCGGAACCGACCAGTTCGCTTGGTGCAACTTTGGAAATTATATCAATACCATTCGCGCTTCTTTACGCCACTACCCAGTGGAGAATATCAACAGTGACACCTACAAAACGTTGTTTGACTGGGGCGCTTGGCTACACACAGTTGAACCGGGTAATACCGACCATCTAGATTCCAATGAATTCTTCTGGCTGGAGGATTATTTCTTTGGTACGCCTTGGACGCCGCAAAACCCGCCGAATCCAAGTGGCAAGATGGTGCGGGCTTGGATTCACCACGATACGCTCGGGATGATGAATTATTCCGTAATGGAGGATATGGCAGGCCTTCAACCACGAGCGGACGATAAAATCGAGCTTTGGCCTCTTGATATCAAATACGACCATTTTGCTGTGGACAATGTGCGTTATCACGATGCCAATCTGTCCATTGTGTGGCAGGACCCGGCCAAGTATAACGATAGCGATCCATACTACAAGGATATCCCTGTCGGATACTCGTTGTTCATTAATGGCGAACGTGTCATGACTACCGATGAAATGTCGCATATCATTTTTGATACAGCAACGGGCAAAGTAGAAAAACCGGACGGTGACGTGCCAGGTGCCGTCGGAGACAACACAAACACCAACGTCATTTATGAAATTGGTAGCGCTGTTGATCTGGCTTCGGCAGACGATACTTCACTGGTAGGCAATGAAAAAGCAGTAGACATGTTCAATAAAGCTGGAGTTGATGTGGAGCATAGCGGCGTAAACCTGGCGACGGCATCTGGAACTACGGTTGAGTCTAGTTATATTCATAGCAACTCCAATGTGAACAGACTGGCAGACGGGTCTACGATTGCCTCCATTAACCATACCTCGAATACTGCGTTATTCGGCGGCTCGCCGAACCCTTCCGATTCGGTTACGTTTCAATTTGACGGAGCCCAAGAGGTGGATAACGTGAAAGTGTACTTCTATAATGATCGGCGGCCAAACGGCTATGCAGCCCCGCAAACGTTTGGTGTGGAATACTTGGATGCGGACGGCACCACATGGAAGCCTGTGGAAGGGCAATTCCGTTATCCAGATTATGTGGCTGCAAATTACAACAATGTTGAATTTAATGCGGTGAACACGGCGGCCATCCGAGTCCATTTTACGCATGCATCGGGCTACTCGACAGCAATTAAGGAAATTCAAATCTATAATAACGACCTAAACGTTACGCCTTCGGAAAATCTTGCACCAAAAGTGCAACTAGACCTGCCGGTGAACGTGGAGCAAGGTGCCCCATTGAAGTTGGCGCCCGTAATTACGGATGATGGTCTGCCAATCGGGCGTTTGACGTATGCATGGAATCTAGTATCAGGTGATGCTGGTGCAGTGCAGGCAGAGGCACTGGATCAGGCCACACTAAATGTGACATTCCGCGCGGTGGGCGAATACGTCTACGAGTTGAGCGTCAGTGACGGGGATGCAATCACGAAGGTAGAAGTACCCATCACGGTATACGTAGCGACGGCCGAATTGTCTAATGTCATTGCCAAGTTTGCAGACCGGGTATCGCCGCAGGGCAAACTTGTCCGTAATGCGGATGACTTCACGCCGGAGTCGTGGCAGGCTTTGCAGGCAGCGCTGACTGAGGCCAAGGAACTGCTTGCGAGAGATGATTATAAGCTTGATGAAGTGCAGTCCATGACGAATCGAGTGCGCCTTGCTGAAGAGAGTCTCCGTTATCGCAATGCTGCCCTTTTGGCTACGCCAAGCGCTTCTTATAGATCGGCATGGGAATCTTTGAACTCGGTGAATGACGGGTATATTCCTTTAGTTCCTGGGAGCATCGGTAACCCAGAGATCGAAACTCAATATGGAAACTGGGGATCGCCCAACCAGAATCATTGGGTGGAATATACATGGAAAAACCCTGTGACCTTGTCTGGTAGTTCGATGTACTTTTATGATGATGGAGGCGGCGTTCAGGTTCCGGCTGATTACAACTTCGAGTATTGGGATCAGGAGACGGGCGAGTATGTGGCGGTTAGCGGACTTAGTGATAAGAAAATGGAAAAGGGCAAATTCAACCAAGTCACCTTTAATGAAGTCACGACCGACAAATTACGTTTAACGATGAAAAACCAAAGCAGTTCGGTGTACACCGGTTTAAAAGAATGGCGGGCCATCTCTGCCAAACCTGAAGGGGAAGAACCACCTCAAACAGAGCATGGTGCGATAACGGCCATTGAGCCAGCATCGGTCAATACGACCATTAACGTCATGCCTGAGCTACCTTCACAAGTCACCGTGACCTATGAAGACAATACGAAAGGGCTAGCTAATGTAGTGTGGGATGAAATTCCGGAAAATAAGCTATCCATCGCGACCGATTTTGTTGTGCTTGGCAGTGTGGAAGGAACCGACCTGAGAGCAAGCCTACGTATTTATGTCAAATACGATAAGTCCCGCCTAAAAGCGGCAATTGCTGCTGCTTCGGATCCTTCCGTGAACGAAGAGAACTATATTGGCACACCGGAACAATGGCAAACGTTGCAAGCAGCTTTGCAGTTAGCTAGTGACGTGTATAATAATGACGCTTCGACCGAAGGAGATATCGATTCAGCGTACAAAGCGTTGCTGGAAGCTTTTGAAGCCCTAGAGCCGGTAGAGGAACACAATGTAACTATTATCGGTATCAACATTCCAGGCGGTTCTGTGGATCAGTTGGCGAAGGAAATCGTTGTTCCTGAAACGACGACGCTGGAAGAACTTAATGCGGGGTTGAAAGTCCCTGCAAGTGTGACATTTGCGGTGTACGAATCTGATGGGCTGACATCGGCAATTGATTTGAAGACTGGATACAAAGTGACGGTAACAGGTTCAGATCAAATCACGACGAAGACGTACACCGTCCTGATGGTTACAGAAAATCCGCCAGTGGATACAGTGGCGCTCGAAGCGAAGCTGAATGAAGCAAAGGCGTTGAAGCAAGAACGGTACACGGCGGCAAGTTGGCAGAACTTTGCGGAAAAGATGTCTTCTGCTGAACAATTGTTGACGAGCGGTTCCGCTTCACAGGCTGACATTGATGCTGCGGTTCTCGCGCTGGATTCTGCAATTGCGGGATTAAAACTGTTACCTACACCTACACCGACTCCAAGCCCATCGCCATCAGCTCCAACACCAGTTCCAGCACCAGCTCCTACGCCTTCGGATCCGAAAGAGCTTACGCCAGTTAGCGTGAGCCAAGGCAGAATCGAAGTAAAAGCAGTTGCTAGCGGAAAAGATGGTAAGGCCAAGGCTCAGCTTACAGACAGCCATATTAATGCAGCGCTGGAAGATATGAAGGACGGGAAGTTAACTATTGTCATCCAAAAGGACATGGAAACACAACAAGTCGAAGCCGTGCTTCCATGGAATACGCTTAGTACTACGAAGTCTTTGACCAGTGTAAGAATTGAAATGGGATCAGCCGTTTTGACGATACCTCATCAATTCCTGACTACGTTTAAGGACATCAGTAATCTAGGAGTGGCCTTTGAAGCCGTGGAACCAAGCGAGCTGCCAAAACATGCTGGAAAACTTCGTGAAGCTGAGGTGGTCAGCAACATCACGGTAACTGCGGATGGAAATAGTATTTCTTCTAAAGAACTGCATGGAAAAGGACTTAGGCTATCCATGCTTTATCAGTTGAACTCAGGGATGAAAGGGCATCAGGTGTTTGCATTTACGCTGAACGATGCCGGAGTGGCCCGAACTATTGTCGACGGTAAATATGATGCATCCACAAAAATGTTTGAGTTTAACATGCATCAGAACGGCATGTTCGGAGTACTTGGCGCAAACGTTACCTTCAAGGACTTGCTCAATGTGAATTGGGCTGTGGAAGGCATTGAAGCACTGGCAGCAAGGGGAGCTATTGAGGGAACGGGAGCTGGAGATTTTAATCCGGCATCTCAAGTAACCCGGGCAGAATTCCTCAAAATGTTGATGAACACATTCGATCTGTTGGATGAAACAGCAACACCCGCATTTAGCGATATCAAAGAAGGCACATGGTACAGCACTCCAATCGCAAGTGCGCATAAGCTGGGCATTGTCAAAGGCAAAGCAGATGGCACTTTTGGTCCCAATGAACCAATAACCCGCGAGGAAATGGCCGTAATGATTTATCGTCTAGCAGGTAATTTAAATGTTACATTACCAACCGAAGGGGAAGATGATTCTGCGAAGTTTGTTGATTTGAAGAATCTTTCTTCGGAATCCTCAGCAGCAGTAGAGGCTGTTCGCATGGGTGGTTTAATCACAGGCATGCCGGATGGCCGCTTTATCCCTAATGGCCAGACCACACGTGCGCAAGCGGTGGCGGTCATTTACCGATTGCTGACAAACCTGGAAAAGTAGACTGCACAACTCTAGAATCTACTTGTTACAAAAATAATGGTTGCCCAACATAATTATTGAGGGGCAACCATTATTTATATTATACTGACCAGTTTGCATCCGAATTGCCGATTCCAATCATGGTTATAAGCTGCTGGCCGTGTATCTTGTTGAGGAGAAAAGCCTGAATAAGAACAATTGTAGCAAGGAAGGCGCTCGTGCAAGGTTGTAATCATATAAATTTCAGTTGGAAATGATGATTTCACCCTGATGTAATGATTTGTAAAATAAGGATATTGAATAGAACAAGGAGAGGTTCCCATGACAAAACCAGATGTGCCGCACCATCCACAGACACCAGGATATAGCCATAAAATCAATGATCCATTCTGGTCCCATTATATTGAACTGGTCCGCAACGTGGTTGTTCCCTACCAATGGGAAGCCCTCAATGATCGTATCGAAGGAGCTGAACCAAGCCGGGCCATTCGGAATTTCCGCATCGCTGCAGGGGAGGAAGAGGGCGTTCATTACGGCATGGTATTTCAGGACAGCGATGTTGCAAAATGGATTGAAGCAGCTGCGTACCTGCTCTCTGCGAAGCCCGATCCGGAACTGGAAGTCCTCGTGGATTCCGTAGTTGAGACCATAGCACAGGCGCAGCAAGCTGATGGTTACTTGAACACCTACTTTACCTTGCGTGAACCTGGGGCGCGCTGGACAAACCTCGCCGAATGCCATGAACTCTACTGTGCAGGACATATGATTGAGGCTGGTGTGGCGTACTATCATGCCACGGGCAAGCGCATGCTGCTGGATGTGGTTATTCGCCTGGCGGATCATATAGGCACCGTGTTTGGTACAGAGCCGGGACAACTGCCTGGTTATGATGGGCATCAGGAGATCGAACTTGCACTCTTCAAGCTGTATGAGACGACAAAGGAAGAGAAATACCTCGAACTAAGCCGTTATTTTCTGGATCAGCGGGGAGCGAGTCCGCATTTTTTTGTAGAGGAATGGGAACAAAGGGGCCGTACCGTACATTTTGGCGAGTTGGACATGGTTCATCGGCACACCTACTCCCAGTCTCATCTCCCCATTAGGGAGCAGTCGACAGCAGAAGGCCATGCGGTTCGACTGGTGTACATGTGTGCGGCTATGGCAGATGTAGCTGCAAAGACGGGGGATACATCGCTGAAAGAAGCCTGTGAACGATTGTGGAGCAACACAGTGAGCAAGCGAATGTACATTACGGGAAGCATTGGCACATCAGCAAAAGAAGAAGCATTTACAGGCGATTATGACCTGCCGGGAGATACTGCCTATGCAGAGACTTGTGCCTCGATTGGCCTGATCTTTTGGGCGAAGCGTATGCTTCAGATGAATCCGGATAGCAAGTATGCGGACGTTATGGAGCGGGCTCTGTACAATACGGTGATTAGTGGAATGTCCTTGGATGGTCAACGCTTCTTCTATGTGAATCCGCTTGAAGTCGATCCGGAGATTCAACGTGTGAATCCTAATTATGCCCACGTGCGAACACGCCGGCAAGGATGGTTTGGTTGTGCCTGCTGTCCGCCGAACATTGCACGATTACTGGCCTCATTGGATCAATATGTGTATACCCCAGTTGTGGAACAGGCTACGTTGTATGTGCAATTGTACATCGGCGGGGAAGGGGAATTCACACTAAAGGATAGAAAAGTAGCTCTAACTATGGCGTCTGACTACACCTCCACCGGAGAAGTAAAGCTGATCGTTCAGCCCGATTCCTCGGAAGGTATAGAGTTTACGATAGCTCTGAGAAAGCCGGACTGGTGTGAAATTCCCGAGTTATGGATTAATGGGGAGAAGACAGAACATGGTGGATTTATTTTTGAATGGGGTTACATGAAAGTGACCCGTACATGGAGAGCTGGTGATGAGATCAGGCTTCATTTCCCTATGGAGTTACTGCGGATGAAAGGGCATGATCACATCAGAGCCACTTTCGGAAAAGTAGCCATACAGCGGGGACCGTTTATGTACTGTCTGGAAGAAGTCGACAATGGCCGCGGATTGCATCGCATTCAGCTGCCCCGGGACGCCCAGTTTCATATCGGTAGCGGGGATCGGATGCCTCTGGGGGTTCCGGCATTTACAACCATTGGGCAGCGAATGGTATCCAATGAAGACTGGGGAACACATCTGTATCGCAGCGATGTCCACTGGGATGCCCAGCCTGCCGATCTTCGCTTCATTCCCTACTTCACTTGGGCCAATCGGGATGAAGGAGAAATGAGCGTTTGGATTCGGGAGTGCGAATAAGGGGATGTCTACCAGGAATTTACCGATCGAGGAACAGTAGAAGGGACCGAGCTAAAAATCAGAGGAAGCAAACCAGATATGGATCTTATTAAACTCCAAAAATCAGTTGAAGCATATGTGAAAAAATTGAATTTTTAAAAACGTTAATCTTCGTGGTAAAATTGATTAACGTTTTTTTGTTTGTTCTTGTTAAGAAGGTGAGAAAGAGGAACTTAAGCCTAAGGAACAATGCCTCATGTCGAGGGACAAGAACATATTCCCATTGAAGTCGCTATTTTAGCGGCTTTTTTATTTTATCGGTACAAGTTCTTGTCCCAAGCTAAGGACAAGAACTTGTACCGATTGCCGGAATTGACAAGAACATAGTCCGATTTCCGATTAGATGTATATCTAAACAATGCACGCATGGACTTAAAACCTTTTTAGCACTATAATACATGAAAATGTTCACATTGTTATGGACAACTAACAAATTAAGAGGGGAAAAATACGCGTGGCTAGGTATTAAAATTGGACTGAAACTAGCTGCTGAGGACAAGAACTTGTACCAATTACCGAAATGGACAAGAACATAGACCGATTGCCGATTAGGTGTATATCTAAATAATCAGCATATGCACTTATTTGGGAACAACTATAAACAAGAGATATATTCGGGCGGACAACCAACTAACAGCAGCTGTAGATAGTATGGAGAGCAGTGGCAGAGATACAAGTAGCGCAGCAGCATTAGAGAATGAAAGTCTGAATGCTTCGGATAACGATGTCACGGATAGTGCCGATACCGATAACGATCTTGACGATAACGCACCACTTCAATCAGAAAGTTTAGGAGAACCGCCACCACTAAGAGCTAGTGGAAGCTGCGTGAGCCCTAAAGTAATGGCGGGGGTAATGTCTGGAGCTGCTGGAAGCGCCTTATCAGAAGTAGCGGCCACTTCCACGAGTAGTGGGCATCCAGGATCTATACCACCAACCGTATCTTTAAACGATACGAAGGGCGGCACTGAAGCTGGAGACTTGACTATACCAGCCTTCATGCGTCAAAGACCACGGGCCGCTAATGGACAAACGCCTGGAACTGTTCAGGGTATGGGTGCTGGGGCTGGAAACGTTGCTCCATTACATGGCGGAGTAGGATCAGCGAACGTGAACTATTATGAACCTACTAGATTCAATGATAGTTTCAGTGGGAGCGGGAATTTCCGGAATGAATCAGAGTCGTTATCTGGCGACCATAGATTCTGGAAATGAAGATTCATTATTTGCATCTTTACCGCAGGAAGATTCAGCGATAGACTCGCGGTCACCGAATAGTTCGGCTAACCGTGGGCAAGCTCCGCAGACCGTACCTCTTCATACGACTCCTGGTGTACAACGCCCAAATTAAGAACCAGGACAAGGCCAAAGAAGACCGCAGCCTGAGAAGTTCCGAACATCCAGAGAGGTAGAATCGCTTGGGGGCAGAAGTACAGAGTATCAGGAAGCAGATCATGGCAAGATTCCACATCTATACGTTCTAGACAGCAGAAAAACCGGGTACAGAGCATTCCGTTACATCCTTCGAGCAGCGAGGGGGATCGGTCATGAAGGGGCCAGTGAAGACATGGCTTGGTGCCTTATTGCATTAGGCATGATTGCACTACTTATTGGATCGATCTTTGAAGGGAATCGCATTGAACAAGAACAGGCTGCCGCGAAGCAGCAGAAGAGAAGCAGGCCGAAGAGGTAGAAGTGCCAACGGAAGAAATGCAGACGGAGATTCAGAAAGTGATTCCGGAGTTTCTGAAGGTGCACGTACCGTTCAATGCTAAAGATGCTTTTTTGAAGAATTCAAAGCCGTATCTGACTGAAAACCTTTATAAAGCATTAGAGCAAGAACAGCGCCGCGGAACGCTAACGATCGTCAAAACCAAAATGACCAATGTAGAGCTGGAGCCGCAGAAGGAAGGAATCAAGGAACAATGGTGGAATGCAGATATCGAGGTAGAGAATACCGATCAGGAAGGCCAAACCAATATTAGTACGTTAGCTTATATCATTAAGGCCAAATTAGTGGATGGACAATGGAAGATTGATGATTTGGGTGTACGTTCAAGGACGTGGAACCCATGAGGATATTGCGAAAGAAATCCATGTCGCTCGCGCCATCGACTACCGGGGGATCGAACGGGGAAAGGACTGTGAGTTCTCCAATACCCGTACCGGGCTGGAAGAACTGCTTCAGTGGATGAAGGAGCTTCAGCAGGAACACACCAAGAGTGACGTGCTCTTTGGCACCCGTGCTTGCCGCATGCGAGTGGTCACTTGATCGGTCAGTTCCAGAATAATGTTACATTAATTAAATCCAAACCCCCGAGTTAGCTGTCTATATAACAGGAGGTGAACGACAATGATCGATGCACAGCAACAAATCAACGCCGCACAAAACGGAGATCACGATGCCTTCGTTTCTCTTATAAAGGATCGAACGGATAAGCTGCACCGAGTGGCTCGCCATTATGTACGGGAGTCCAAAGATGCGGAGGATATCGTTCAGGATGCCCTGGTTAAGGCTTATGAGTCACTGCAAACGCTGCAGCAAGCCGAAGCGTTTGAGAGCTGGCTTACCAGAATTGTGGTGAACCGGGCGCTCAATCATTTGGAGAAATCCAAGCGTGTTCACCTGAGCGAAGACCCGCAGGCGCAAGAGCCATTGGTCGTTAATGATATCGATCAAACCCTGGATCTGGAGCGTGCATTGGCCAGTCTGAATCCGAAGCTGCGTCAGCTCCTTTTCTTAAAATATAAGAAGGACCTGACCCAGCAGCAAATCGCCCATCTCCTGGATATGCCATTAGGTACTGTAAAAACACAATTACGGAAGGGGCTGGAACATTTGCGCAACGAAATGGCTCAAGATTTTCTCGAACGAGACCTGGATACATTACGCCTGCAGTTAAGACAACAGGCAGAGCACCAGTTTGCCGTTTCACCGGATTATGATCTGATCGTCAATGACTATCAAGAGAACACCATGAGGGGAACAGGGAAGGGAGAAGCGGGATTCTTATGGGTTAAAACGGGGAGTGATGACGCCGTTTCTGCCACGCTCTCCAGGGACGGCAACTTGCTAGACTATGCCATTTCCTGGGCCTCATTGGACAACGAGACACGGATATCTGAGGAGGAGCTCAAACAGCAGGCAGAGCAATTCCTGGAAGATCATTATCCCGGCGCACTGCGTGATTTTCCGTATTGTGAGATGGAGTGGATGGAAGGGATGTTTGGGTACACACGACAGCAGAAGGCGATGGGGCTGCCGCTTCCTGAGACGGGATGCCTGATTATGGTTCACCCCAGCGGTCGCGTGGTCGGATTTAGGTACTACGGAACCGTTCCAGGGCCAGCACTCCCAACCATGATCACACCAGAAGAGGAACAGATGGCGTGTATGAAGGCGAATTTTTTGCTACATGTGGAATATTGCGTATTGGACAAAGCCGTGTACACGGATGGTGACGATCAGGTCCATCTTGTTTACGCCCCCCGAAGTAGAGGACTAATCTATACTGCATCATCACAGGAGGAAGTTCCGACAGCCTATAGGGCAGAAGCTGTCCCCTCTGACCCAAGAACTCTGGACGAGTGGCCAGGTGAGTTCCCGCCCACACGAAGCCTAGAAGAGTGGATTGGCGTAGACAACGACCAATTTCAGTTAGTACAAGACGACAATATTGGCTCGAACACCAAGTTGATGGTGTGGAAGCAACAGAATGAAGAGCGTCCAGCCAAGAATGACCGGTCTTGGAAGGCCTATTGGGCTGATCAGATGGAGGGAGCGGTCAAGGCGCGAGTAGACAGCCAAACCGGACAACTGATTGACTTTGTTTCGCATGGTAAGCCAGATCAACTAGCTCCATTAACCTGGGATCGAGACGCATGTATAGAAGTAGCTATGGACTATGTCCGAGGACTAGCAGCCGAAATGTTGCCGTATCTCAAGCTTCTAACTGAAGAGACCGACGACGAAGATCGTTTGGAAATCATTCGCTTTGGTGTATATGTTCAAGACGTATCTGTCAGGGATGAATGCTATCAACTAGCTGTTGACCGCTCTAATGGGAGGGTCAAAAGTTTGATGTCCCCCTCCATAAGGCCAGAACAGTTAAAGAAGCTGGAGACCGTGCCTTCATTTGATTACCAGACAGCCATCCTCCGATGGACGGCACAGGCCAAGCTGCGTCTGCAATGGGAACGGATGCACAATGCTAGGGTGGAAGAGTCCCCGTACGAACTCGTGTATCGAATGATTGGTAGCGAGCACGAGCGGACGCCCGAAGTGCTTGATGCGCATACGGGGAAGTTATACGAAAATACTTTTTACTGACAAACAAAAACATCTAGCCCGAAACTAAGGGCTGGAAGGCATTCAAAAGCCTGCGGACGTAGAACAGCATTGGAAGGAGGTTGGTGTCCATTCCAGAATGCCCATCGATGGTTCCTTATGGAAGGACGATCCCATCCTTTCTTCCTATCCACCGTCCCGTGTATACAAGGTCATCGAGCGAGATCATGTAGGAAGAGCGATGGAGTTTTTGAGAAAGCCAGAGAAGCGGTCTTTGCGTTCAACCGTAATATTGCGCGGGGACAGCATGCTGCGAAAGTATTTGTTTCTGGCGGTACTCCAGCTTGCGCGTCACCAACCGGACTTCAAGCGCTGGCATAAGCAGAATGTGAAAAAGGGGGATGGGCAAGATGCAATCTATGTTAAACTTATTGGAAAGCCAACGAATGTTGACCCATTCGCAGGATAAACAGAACGCATGGAGGAACCGAGTATAGCAAGTGTTTATTGCAGTACCTGTAGGATGCAAAGGTAAAAATAGACGTTTAACACAACGTTCTATAGAAAAACTTGTTGAGAAATATACAACAGCCTTTGGAAAGCCGGCTTTGACGGTTCATTCTTCTTTGAGGCATTCATTTTCCATTATTTAGAAAAGGGCATAAATTCATGAATCTGGGAGGATGCGAGAGTCGATCAAACCGGCATATTAATTGTGTCCATTGAATTTTAAAAACGCCGAACTCGGAATATGAGTTCGGCGTTTTAGGTAGATTATACGACGGATGGGTGGGAGTTAAAACTACAAACTAGCTGGTGTTGTCAAGGGACAAGAACATGGACCCATTAAAGTCGCTATTTTGGCGGCTTTTTTGTTTTATCGGTACAAGTTCTTGTCTCGATCCAAGGACAAGAACTTGTACCGATTGACAAGGTGGATAAGAACTTGGTCCTATTACCGATTAGATGAATAACTAAGTATGACGGGCAAAGGCAACTTTTGGGACAAGCCCATTAACCGTTATCGCGTGGCTGTCCTGATCGCGTAGGCGGACGGCGTGAATTTTGATTTCTCCAATGCGGTGAACTACGTTCTGGCTCATGATTATATGCGCGGAACCGAAGGGAATCAGAGCTGGATGTTTGGTTCCCATGATTCGTCACTAGGGTGCAGGCGGCGGTGATCTTGAAGCAATTGCAGTCCCGTATGAAGCAATTGGTCGACGTACCGAAGTCGGTCACGTCCGGAAGAAGCTACCTGAACGTCTGTTTCTGAAGTGTATATTAAACCAACGCTTGGCAACAAGATGTTGATTGCCGAATTCCGCGCGGACGGTACGCTATTGATAGAAGGACAATTCGCGGAGCAGGCGAACAAGCAGCTGGAGATCCAGATCAATCAACACCAGAATAAAGTTCGAAGCGGAAAGATATTGGATAAAATTCCAGTCCAGACTGATTCGTCGGGGCGATTCTCTATTTCATTTGCAAATACGTATGGCGACGCTATCCTGGATATGAACCTAACCAGTCATAATTCAGGAAGTGGACATTGGAAAAAGTGGATTGATACAGAGCTTGAAGCTGGAAGGATAGGTTATGTTGCTAACACCAGAGCAAAATATTCTTTAGTATGGGCTGTTCCAATGTTGAAGGATGAAGAAAGAGATAGGCTTGAATCTTATGGATTCGTTAATGCTAATAAGTTTTCTTGAATACTTAATTTTTAAGTTATACCGCACGATTGTGAAATAGTTTTCGTTTGGAAGTACTGTCATGATGCTCCTCAAAACTATCTTAGCAAGTCCTCCTAGTTTGATAGATACAAAAAAACAGCGAGACAGACTTCTGAGGAACTTGCACTCGTGAAAGGCTGGTAAAGCTTCCCTATCTGTTAAGTGCTCTGGGGGTATAAAAGCATAAAATATACGTATCAAACTCTACGAGAAAATATGTATGTTGACTACTTGGACGGTAACCAAAAGAAAATCACTGTAGAGATGTACAATTCAGAACAAAATTTAAAGAAAAATCAAATAAAATTATAGATTATTTATTATGGGGTATCGCTGGACAAGACAATATTCCATTCAAAGTCGCTATTATAGTGGCTTCTTTACTGTTTGTTAGTATTTCAAAAATTTTCTTCGGTAAACCTTACAGCTCACCTTATACGAACCAGCCGAAGCCTAGCGTTAAATAGAAGAGAGATACGATGTAAATGTGTGGCTTAGTAAGTGTAGTTACATTTTGCATAACTTGACACCAAAAAAAAAGGTTTCATGAGGACGTAGAAGCCGAACCGTTTACGGATGACCTTGTAAAGTTAGAGGTCGAGTACAATGATAAGAGCACACCTTTCAAAGGGAAGAATATCGAAGTTGAGAAGCCGGTAGAAATTAATAAGAAAACTGTAGCTGACCGAATCGGTATTTCTGTGCATTGGATGACGGACACCTTTATCGTTACTCCTGTCCTATGTAGGGAATATTTAGAGCATTCCAAAATGGAGTCATTCACATTGTTGGCTACATCGGCAGCGTCTTGAAGTTTTTATTGATCATTGTTGTCGCCACAATCGGATTTTACATTGTATTAGCACATTATTCGGACTCTAGCCGCAAGTCATTACCAAAAACATGCGGTTTCTTATTTCGACCTCAATCTGATCCCGAACCTCAAGCTTGAGCCGTTAACAGCGTAAATTGAAACATGAAGAACTTAGGCCGATATTCTATCGGCCTAAGTTCTTCATGTTAATTTTTCTATGTCATTAAACTGGAAATTGCCCTATCGGAATAACGTCTTTTCCAGAAATCTTCTAACCCTCCATTATGATGTCAAGTTGAATCTGTTTGGTTGCCTCGTTAAATGAGATGTTTCTAAGACTGACTCCGGAAGCGATGTCTGAGAAGGATGTGGATATTATACCAGAGTCGTTAAGCTCGCTCACTTTTTTCGACCCTGGGAAAGGATCTCCAGCATCTCCAGCATTCAAATCGTTGGGATCGTTAAGATCATTTCTACCGTCAGCTTGAATTAACAACATTCCTGGTCGATGGCTTCCATCCTGTTTAGCGTCTTCATCCACCCTCCATACTAATAGTCCTTCTCCAGGTAAAGCACCGTCAAATTTATTCTTTATTCTATTTTCTAAGAGCAAATATTGCTTTTCTGTATAGCCAGGCCCACTTATTTTAAGTACTTTTCCATTTGGTCCTGTAACTGGAGGTAAGACAACCTCATTCGTTGATTGTGAAATTTTCGTCACTTCAACCCAACCATGTTGAGATTTATGGAGCCCCGCTGGATGGATAGGGCGTACTTCATTCCCAGCGTAGGATCCACTTGCCATTAGATCCCACATGCCACTTCCATCCCAGTGATCACCATCCTCATCATAGTTAGGATCGTAAAAATCCTGCCATTGAAAAGCAAGGTGACCCAGTTCATGAGCACACACACCTAATTTTGCATCTTGCGGGACCATTAAATATGTGCTTGCATACAGATTCGGTGAAACTTCAATCGGATTCCTCGTTACCCACTTGTGGGACCATATATGCTTTCCTCGTAAGGAGGGGTTCAGTTTTTCAGCACCCAAACCTGCATGTACGATGAACAATGCAGTTATCTCATGATTACCTAATTTATCAAGCGTAGGATCAAAGGTGATCCCCTTTGAAAGAGCTGTCTTCACAGCATCTTCAGCAAGTACCTGTGCATTAGGATAGGATTCAGACATACCCGAACTCCCATTGGTATAATAACTATAGTTTTGAGGCATTCTGAGCCACCCGTGAACTTCTCCCTCAATATGGACTTTCTCTGAACTAACCTCTTCGTAATAGTCTGACAAACTTCCAGTAAGAGAATTTTTTTTAGAGAACAGCAATTCATCATAGTGACTTTTTGGTAAAATTCCTTGTTCGTCTGGGAAGTCTACCAAAAGGACTAAAACTCTCAGAGTACCTGTTACAGGGGTGTGGGGGATCGAAATAAATTCATTGTGTCCATCCCGCATGATATTCGTTACATTGTCGTCCATTCCGTGCAAATCATGGGCTGGATTTTGGTAACCTCGGGCAAATAAAAATTGTTCAAAACTAAACCCACGATTCTTCCATTTCGTACGGTACTCATTCAAAATGTAAAATTGTACGGCAGGGGAAGGTGGAACTAAACGCAATTCATTCATAATATACCTCCTGTGATGTGATTAAACAGACTCATACACGCCCGAGCTTAAAATCCCCTTAACATTTACATTTTATACAGTACAGAGTTTAAACTGACAACCGATGCTTCATTTCATTAGGTATATCAGTCTTAAATATATATAATGAGCACTCAATGAGACCGGTGTAACAAGGAGATTGTACAAATGACAACAACAAGCGAGCTCCCATAGTAAAAATGAATCGATACTTAAATGCGAATGTCCTTATCAACATGAAAGTGCTAAAGGAGAAATTCAGGGTAGCTTACCTAAATGTAAGTGAAGAGGGAAGAGAACTTGTTTTCTTTAATGATTAGATAGATGTCAAAACAAAAAGCTCATTTACTTAAAACTTGAATATGCAGTATATGAAGTATGATTTTCACATTTCATTTCATATAAACAAGAGATATAATCAGGCTGACAACCCAACTCACAGTATTAAGCCGAATCTGCTAAAAACAACTATTCAGAATACCTGTTCTACAAATACTAGAAGTATTTTTGTTAACCGTATTCTGAATTAATTATTGTATAATTACTTCAAGAGATCTGAAAAATTTCAACACAGAAAGAAGGTTTTTTGATGCGGTATAAAACAGTAGTGTCAACCATAGGACGTGGTAATAAGTTGAGTCGTTGTACGGACAGCAAAGGTAATAAATTAAGCCAAGCAAAGATTATTGATAGTTGGAGATTGTCTTATCAGGAGAGAGTTTCGCGAAGCGAGGGTGAGATTGGCTTACGTTCACCCCAATTTGGGGCTCTATCGGCAATTCGTGCACATTGGGTAACATCAAATTCTCCAGCTACAATAGTGTTGCCTACGGGTACAGGAAAGTCCGAAACAATGTATGCAACTATTATTTCTGAAAGAATTGCTTCAACATTAATCATAGTGCCTTCTAATCTCTTAAGAGAACAAATTTATGAAGGAGCACGTCATTTTGGAATACTTCCCAAATTAGATATGATCTCTAATGAGTCTATTTATCCAACTACTTTCCTTTATAAATCGAAAGTTGAAGCTACAGATGAAAAAGCTCTGATTGCTGCACTTCAGGAATCGAACATAGTTATTTCTACACCAGGTATGATAAAAAAAATGCCTTCATCTGTTTGGGAGAAATTTATTCAAAAACTAGAAGTGGTAATCTTTGATGAAGCACACCATCTTGCATCACCGGATTGGGGAGCGGTGAAAGAAAAGGTTTTAGGAAAGAAAATTCTACAATTTACTGCAACCCCTTTTAGAAATGATGGAAAGAAAGTTGATGGTAAAATAATATTCAATTACGGACTGACAATGGCGCAAAAAGCTGGATACTTCAAGCCAATCGAGTTTTATCCAATTCAAGAATTTGACGAACAAAAGTCTGATGAAGAGATCGCGAAAATCTCAATCCAACTATTAAAAGAAGATTTGGACAAAGGATTGGAACATGTTATTCTAGCACGAGCGAAGAGCCGTAAACGAGCCGATGAGTTATATGAAAAAGTATATTCTCAGTATACAGAATACAACCCAGTTGTAATTCACACTGGTATTGCTTCTACCCAGAGAAATAAATATTTACAAGAAGTTAAGGATGGCAATGCAAAGATTGTCGTATGTGTAGACATGTTTGGTGAAGGTATCGATATTCCAACATTAAAAATTGCAGCAATCCATGATAAATATAAGTCACTTCCAATTACGCTTCAATTTATTGGACGATTTGCTCGAACAAGTGGTAATAATTTAGGAAATGCGAAGCTCATAACAAATGTGGCAATGGATGATTTAAAGGACTCTATAGAAGAGTTATATCGTCAAGATTCTGATTGGAATTCGCTCCTCAATATACATTCACATCAAGCTATTAATAAAGAACTTGAACTTAGTGAGTTTATTGGAAAGTTTGAAAAAGGTCATGTTACGGATATAGATATATCACAACTCAAGATGAAAATTAGTACCCGAATGTTTCGGTGTCCTACGGAAAGAACTTTTGTAGACGCTTGGAAACTGGTCTTGGATCCAGATAGAACTACATCAATGATAAATGAAGAGGATTCTGTTTACATTTTCATTGAGGAAATTGAAACAAAAGTAGTTTGGTCTGATCAAAAGGATATAATGCAATATGATTATGATTTTTTTGTTATGTTTTTGGACAAAGAGAATGGAATACTACATATAAACGAAACTGATACAGGAAAGGGGAATCGACTCATTGAAAGTATGTTTCCACAAGCCACAGCAATTAAGGGGGATTTAGTATATCGGAGCTTGAATGAGATAAATAGGTTAATGATTGGCACTTTAGGATTGAAACAACAACCAAGTGGAAGGATTAGTTTTAGAATGTTTGCGGGTACCGATATTAAGTCTGGAATTAGTGAAGCAATCGTGTCAAATTCGACTAAATCTAATTTATTCGGTTATGGTTATCACAGTGGGGAACGTATAAGTATCGGTTGTTCGTATAGAGGGAAAGTTTGGATGCGCTGGGTGGAACGTATAAACTTTTGGACAGAGTGGTGTCAGGATATAGGAAAAAAAGTGCTGGATGATACCATTGATACAAATAGCATTCTAGATAATTCACTCACTTTAGAAGTCATAAAGGACTTCCCAGAAGGTGTTCCTTATAAAATACTACTACCGGAAACGATTGAAACGTCTAATAGTTACACGAAACAGTTGTATATTACTAAAGAAGAAAAGGCATACCCTTTCTATCTATCGGAGTTAAGCAACCCCAGTTTGGTTGATGGAAATCTTCGATTTGAATTCTTGATAAATGAAAGAAAATTTGTATTTGAACAAATTATTAATGACTCCTCTTATAGTTTTAAGCAAATTGAAGGTGACAAGCTTATAGTAAAATTAGGTAAGAAATCAGTTCAAATGATCGATTTCTTATTTGAGTATTCCCCAGAAATATCTTTTATTCAGCATGATGGAACTGTAGTTGTAGTTCAGGAGAATCTAAAAACAGTGATCAAACCAAAAAGTGGTATTAAGTTATCTTCAGATGTTCTTATTGCTGTTAACTGGCCTGTTCTTGGAGTCAATATTAAATCGGAATCACAAGGGAGAGGAAGAAAAATTGATTCTATACAATACGCTACGATACATAATATTGTCGATCAAAGTTCAGACATAATTTTTGACGATGATGGCTCAGGGGAAATTGCTGATATTGTTTCTGTTAAAATTGATATGCAGCATAAAAAAATTAGATTTCATCTTTATCATTGTAAGTATTCACACGGAGAGCATCCCGGTTCTCGTGTCTCAGATCTATATGAAGTTTGCGGCCAAGCTGAAAAATCAATTATGTGGAATGATAATGTACTAGAAATAATACAAAGAATGATTGAAAGGGAAAATTCAAGACAAAAAAGCTATGGTGAAACACGATTCGAAAAAGGGTCCTTACAAACTTTAAATATGTTAAAAAAGATGGTGAGAGCTGGTTATGAAACAGAATTTGAAATTTCTATTGTCCAACCAGGGGTATCAATATTAGATATCACAAACTCTATGAAACAAATTATTTTAGCAACAGATACTTATTTAAAAGATACGTTTGGTTTACGTTTGACATGCTTTTTTAGTAATTAGTTGGATATTTTGGGCTTACAACGACATAAAAAAAGAGCGTGCAACTGTAAAGAGTTGTACGCTTAGTTTATATTTTATAGGATTAGAACTGTGTAATGTATTCAACTAATTTCGAGGGACAAGAACTTGGTTCCTTTGCAGATAAGGACAAAAACATAGTGTCATTGCGAATTAGATTGTTATCTAAATATAATCATGACAGAAGGTAATCTGGCGAGATAAAAGCACAAATCGCTCTCTTAAGGCAAAAACTTCATTTCATTGCTGAAAAGAGTGCGAACATGATATCAGTGTCGATAGAATATTTCATCTGTTTCATTAAGCTAACGGGCAACAAGTGTCGAGGGACAAGAACATGTTCCCATTGAAGTCGCTATTTTAGCGGCTTTTTTATTTTATCGGACAAGTTCTTGTCCCAAGCCAAGGACAAGAACTTGTACCGATTGCCGGAATGGACAAGAACATAGTCCGATTACCGATTAGATGAGTATCTAAATGAAAAGCGATGTAATGAAAACCTCAATAAGCAGCATTATGCAGGAAAGTTTTCGCATTTCGATTAGATGAAGATCTGAGTAGAAGTGTGGGTCTCTTAGGGGCGACTGAAACGCTGAATGCTGTTATATAGTCAAAGAAACGAGTTTCAATGATCAGTGGTACTTCAATTGAAATTGTGATCTCATTTGAATTAGACAAAACAAACTTGTCAAAGCACTTTAGCAAAGAAATGAAGAGGATGGTGGATGTGTCTTTTGGGCTCGCGGGATGAAAACATATGCCGAGATCTTACTTAGTGCTGATCCTGTCATTGTTGAGGGACAAACTTGTACCGATTACCGTATTGGACAAGAACATGTTCCTATTACCGATTAGACGTAGATCTAATCGGTATTTTCCGTATTTCATTAAGCTAACGGGCAGTTTAGTTGAACAAGATAAGTGGAGGTTTTATATCGCATTTGACGCATACTGTGAATCAGAAAGGAAGCATGGAAAAGGAGCTTTTCTGACGAAAAAACTTTCGGAGATAACGATAATATGAAAAAAATGGATTTACGTCATTTATGCAAAGAAACTTAGATAAATTTCAAATTACGTGGGCAGTGTTAATGGGTGTAGGGCTGATAATTTTATTTCACTTAAAATCTTTATGTTCGTACCAGTAGCCGATCAATCAATTCAAGAGGGGCTCTGATTGACCCGTTTCAAGAAAGCTGCGATATGAGTACGGATGATGAAATACTTTTAAAAAAAGAGATTGTAGACGACATCTTGTTTTAGCCATTTCCACAATCCCTCGACAGGATTAAGCTTAAGGCTATTCTTGCGTAAAAAACCATCTGAATTCTCGGATTCTCTCACAGAAAAGGCTGAATTTCATTAACATGATGAGTGTGGGCTTTGACTAACACCATGACAAGATCGATTCCCGTAAGCGGCGGTTCAAATTATGATCCTATTGTTAAGTTGCAAAAGGTCCGGCCTGCATCTTAAAGATGACGCAGGCCGGACCTTTTTAACTAAAGTACACTTATTTAGCTAAAATCAGTAGCTGTAGCTTCGCTTTCCCAAGCCTCCAAATCCTTCTGAATTCTAGAAATCTTATTGCGGGCAACCTCGTAGGCATCTTTGCCAAGGAACAAATGCAGTGGCGGATTGGAGGATTCAGTGATCCGGATCAGAAGGTCGACTGCTTTCTCCGGATCTCCCGGCTGGTTATTGTCATATGCACTCACGGATGCCTCCTGGGCCTCACGCTGCTCCTTGTAGTCTTCTATGGGATTCACCGAATTCACACCGAGCGAGCCCTTGGATAGAAAGTTAGTGCGGAAATAACCCGGCTTCACCGCAGTGACATGTATGCCAAAAGGCTGAACATCCTGCGCCAGCGCTTCGCTCATTCCATCCACCGCAAACTTGGTAGCCGCATAGATTGAGCTTCCCCCAAAGCCAAAGAAGCCTGCCGTCGATGAGAAATTAATAATATGCCCCGATCTCTGCTGCCTTAGCTGAGGCAAAGCCTGACGGACCACATTAAAAGTGCCGAAGACATTCGCCTCGAAATTCCGGCGCGCATATTCATCCGTTATTTCCTCAAAGATTCCAACCTGTCCATACCCTGCGTTGTTGACTACAACATCAAGACCGCCGAAGTGCTCAATAGTAGCGGAAATCGCTTCTTTCACCGCTTGCTCATCCGACAGATTGAGCTGTATAGGAAGGAAATATTCATGGCTGCCTACAGCTTCTTCCAATTCATCCACAGTTCTCGACGTTGCCGCTACTCGGGCGCCTCCTGCCAGAAGTTTTTTCACTAGGGCCAGCCCCATCCCTTTGGAAGCGCCTGTAACAAACCATATTTTATTTGAACTCATTCTTCACTCATCCTCCGCTTTAGGTTTTGCTTGCTTTATAAGCATAGAGGTTAAAGTCATATCTAAGTCAAATTCATAGAAAAGCGGTAATTAATTAGAGATTTCCCATCTACAAACCCTTTATTTCGGGGATTCCACAATTGAACATATGGTCATTCGGCAGTACAATAGCTTAAAGTCACTTTAATATTACAACAAAGGGGTTCTATCATGTTCTATACAGTTAAGGAAGTCTCACAAACAACCGGGGTCCCCGCCCATACGTTGCGTTTCTATGAAAAGCAGGGAGTGCTACCTTTCGCCAAGCGCAATGAGAATGGGAACCGCCTATACGATGAATCCAGTATCGAATGGATTGAGACTATTGTTGCACTACGTTCGACCGGGATGTCATTGGCAGATCTGAAGCAATATCTGGATTACTTCCAGGACGGTGACAAAACTCTTCTTGAACGCAGACAGTTGATGGCCGGTCACAAGATCAAGGTGGAGGAACAGCTAATGCAGATCATCAAGACTTTGGAGAAAATTAACTATAAGATGGCACTTTACGACGTGCAATTAAAAGAGCTGGAGAACAAGCTACCTTGTCTATAATCTGATCCTATATTCACACTTATATAGATTGAACTCATAAAATTGAGAACCGCCTAATAGGGTACTCTGGTCCGAACGTAAAGATTTTCAGTTCATTCTATATAGAATATAAAGATTCGTCTAGTGAATGATGGACATTTGGTGTTTGGTTCAACTCGTAAGAGATTTAATGCATAGTACGAAGATATTGTGTAATAAAAGAAAGCGTGTTTATTCAACTAACGGGAAACGTTAGTTCAATAAACCCAAGGAAGCAGCTGACTATCGTGATCGGCTGCTTTTGTTCTACTAACGGGCAGGTTAGTTGAAATCGCACTCGAAGAGGGAAAATGCTGAAATTCCTATGTTGTATTCAGGGATGGCAATCAGTATAACGTCCGCTTTTCGAATCACGATAAGGTTGTGCAATCTGCATATAAGTAGCGATTACTTCTCCAAATTGATTCGGAAGAAGAGAAAGCGGGGATTTATGCGGGAGATGTTCTTAGAATCTTTTTGGATACATGAAGATAATCTTGCGATCGCCAATTCCATCCGTTGTGATGTTCGTGCCTTGTATGAACTAATTCCGAACATAATGAAGTAAAGGAGGTTAATGGAATAAGTGGTGGGTCGCATTACAGCTACAAATGTAATCCATTAAGCAAAAGGGACGATTGCTTAATATAAAACAAGAAGGCAGCATTTCACATGATGGGCGGCTTTTGTTCAACTATCGGTCAGGATAGTTCGAATTATCACCCAATACTTTCGCGATTATCTATTTGCGAAGTCGGGTTGTCACCCCCAATCCAGCGCATCTTATCCATTCTTCTGGACCACGGTCTACAAGGCAATTGAAGACTGACAACGATAGTAACTGATAGCCTAGGCAGTTGCTTGTTGCTGTTGTTCAACTAATTGGTGGAGAAATACAGTTTGTTGAAGTAACTGGATACGATAGTTCAATAAAACCAAGGAGGTAGCCGACCAACGTGATCGGCTACCGCAGAGCAAAGTATAAGGACAGCTACCGTGCAGGGCACGAAAGCAGTATTTTTTTGTATGAAGCAGCCACCAAAGTTTAAAGACGGCGCAGATCGGTGGCAGGCTCCCGTACGCCAACGCGCTGCAAACGGAATACGAAAAGCTTCAAGAGGATAAAATGTGTACCGACTATGGGAAACTGAACGATAAGCACAAAAAAAAGAACGGGGCGCGGCGGTCATTCATAACCAATCGCACCCCGTTTTTACTATGGATGTGTCACGCAGCAGGACGATGATTTTGAGGGGAAAGGTATAAAAGCCTGCTCCTCTCATAACGCACCTGGAAACCAGCACTATACAAGGGAATATACGCCCCTATTACGTAACATCCCGCTGTTTCTGCTTTACGCTCGATGGTCGTTGATACTGAATTTAGTTCAAAATATCTCTCATTTGATAAAAAAATTTCTAATATACTATTGATAGTAGAGGTACTGTGTTGTACGATGTATATGCAGGAGGTAAGGGTGAATGGCGGAATTCTGGGATGCAAAAAAAAGAGGAATTACCGCTTGTTAGGACAGAATGGCGTTGTAAAAAAACAATTATGCAGATGATTACAAACTTACAATATTACTAGAAAAGAGGAATATCTTATGAAAATACGTTTTCAAATTACATTTGCAAGTCTGGCCTTGTTAATAACTGGAAGTTTCCTACTGTACACATCGCCAACCTCAATTGTAAAAGCAGAGCCTACTCAAAATGTATCCAGTTCGTTACACAGAAACACTCAACAAGATCATAATTCCGTCAAGCAAGCAATGCGGGATACATTACAACTTGGATTCCCGGGGATACTCGCTAAAACTTCTGAGGGTGGAAAAACGTGGGGTTATGCCGCTGGGGTAGCGAATCTGAGCACCAAGAAACCAATGGAGACCAATTTTCGATTTCGCATTGGCAGCGTGACGAAGACATTCACCGCAACGGTTGTACTTCAATTAGCTGGAGAGAATCGCTTGAATCTAGACGACTCCATCGAAAAATGGTTGCCTGGTGTCATTCAAGGAAACGGATATAATGGTAAACAGATTACCATCCGGCAGATATTGAACCATACAAGTGGTATTGCTGAATACTCAAGGTTTAAAGACGCTGATTTTATGGATACAAAAAAATCGTATACGGCTGATGAATTAGTAAAGATGGGGATTTCTCTGCCCCCAGACTTTGTCCCAGGAAAGGGTTGGTCTTATTCAAACACGGGATACGTATTACTGGGTATTCTTATTGAAAAAGTAACGGGAAACAGTTATGCGGAAGAGATTGAAAATCGGATTATTGAACCACTTGAATTGTCGGATACATTCCTACCTGGCAATTCAAGCGTTATTCCAGGCACCAAGCATGCTCGGGGATATTCCCAACCAAACGAAGCAAGTGAGATAAAAGACGTTACTTATTATAATCCAAGCGCAGGTAGCTCGGCTGGAGATATGATTTCTACTGCTGACGACTTAAATAAGTTCTTCTCTTCCTTGCTCGGTGGCAAATTACTGAAGGAACCGCAACTAAAACAAATGCTTACTACAGTTCCTGTAGGAAGAGCTGGAATCGATGGATATGGTCTTGGAATCTCTGAATTTAAGCTTCCAAACGGTGTTCCGGTATGGGGGCACACAGGTGGCATTCTAGGGTTTTCTACTTTTGCAGGAGGTACACTTGGAGGCAAGCATACGTTGGTTGTCAGTTTGAACAGTTTGGGTAGAGATAACAGTCCTAATCCTTTTAAAAATATTTTACTTGCTGAATTCAGCAAGTAGGAAAAACGGCCCGCTGTTTCCGCTTGCGTACGGCGGTTGTTGGCAGTGAATTTACTATTGATGAATATAGTACTGTGTTGTACGATATATATTCAGGAGGCACAATACATGAATTTAGAAGATTGGAAATCACAAATTAAGCGAGGAACACTCGATTTTTGTATTTTATTGTTAATAAAGCAGCGGCCATATTACGGGTATGAAATCATAGGTATGTTAGAGCAATATCCTATTGTTGCTGCAAAAGAAAATACAATTTATCCACTGCTTAGAAGATTACTGAAAGAAGAATATATTTCTTCATCTTGGCAAGAAGGTACAGAGGGCTTGCCACCGAGAAAATATTATACCCTTACAGAAAAAGGAGACGAATACTTAAACGCGATGTCCTTAGAATGGGATAATTTATTAAAAGCTATATCAGAAATCAAAGGAGAGTTAGATTATGGATAAAATTATGAATGATTATCTTGAAAAAATTGAAAAGTATTTGAAATCCATGCCAGATTCTGAGCGTATTGACATTGTAAAAGAGATCAAAAGTTCAATGCTTGAATTGCAAAATAACGGAGTAGCTGCTGAGCAAATCATCGAACGGTTAGGAAACCCAAAAGAACTAGCGAAAGCATACTTAGGTGAGGCCATTTCAAAGAACAGTAAATTTAGTTGGCGTAAATTCGGCGCAATATTTGCATTTTGTAGCAGCTTTGCAGGTGTCAGCGGTATGTTACTTTTGCCGTTCATCAGTACGCTTTCCATTGCTTTCATGATTGGTGGAATTATTACGCTGATAGGCGGAATTGTTAAATTTGCCGGGTATCTTATGGGATATGATATTGCCGGAATAACAATCGAAATGGGAGCATTTACACCAAGCCCAATGCAGTTCTTGCCAATTTCTATTGTGATTGGTGTGTTGATGTATTGGCTCGGGAAAGTGTTATGGAAACTTACAATTAAATATATACACGCAATTAGTCCGAAAAAGAAAACAGTGTAATAATATCAAGAACGGGGTACGGTTGGTCATTCATGACCAACCGTACCCCGTTTTTACTATGGTGTGTCACGCAGTAAAGCCCTTATCTTTCTCAAAACGAGAGCAGAAAGCCCGCTGAATTAAAGTAACGAATTATTGATAATTCACATTTCAGAGGAACTATTAATCACAATTCTTAATACAGTTTGTTAAACTAACGGGGAACGTTAGCTCAATAAAAACCAAAAGAAGCTGATCAATGTGATCGGCTTCTTTTATTCAACTAACGGGCAGGTTAGTTGAAGGAGGAGTTTCAAACTTCTCATAGAAGGTTTTTTAACTAGAGGTTCCAAAGAAGGAGGTAACGGGTAGGAAGATGATAAAAAATGATGACGAGTTCGAGAGTTTATTATCAAAGAGGAATTCAGGTAAAGTTACATACGGATAGAATTAAACAATAATATTGAGAAAGGAAGTATATTGGAGGCATTTTTGAAGCGAATGGGCCATAATGCAGATAAGCTAGAGGGTAACTGGATAATGGTTGATAAAGATTATGCTAAAAAAATTTTAATATATGTTCTTTCAAAAAACATGACCCATGATATTGATTTGAAGACAAAACCGATGGCAAATGAATTAAGTGAATATTTTTTAGATCAATTTCAGAAAGAAGCCATTTTCTATACAAACGCAAGGTTTGACTCGAAATCTGGTTACTTTAAGCTCTACTCTTGGACAACGATAACTAACTCACATTGGCATACGTTTGATACGGGAATAGTTGCAGTGGACAATATAAATATTGGAATCCTATGGACAACAGACCCTTTATAAGTGGATTTAAGACTGATTAATGATGAGCCATATCTAAATTCATGTTCAACTAACAGGCATATCTGAGAACAAGCACTTTTAAGAATAATTTCGGCACCGATCAAATTCTAAAAGTGCTCATAGACAACAAAAAAACTAAAACTTTAAACTAAACTTAAACTTGGTCGATACTTCACCTTAAACCTGGAATCATATGATGTTCCAATATGATAATCAAATGAACAACACATGATTGGAAAGGCAGGTGTTACGAAGACTTGGTATGGAAAATATGCTGTTAAAAGAATTC
This sequence comes from Paenibacillus sp. Negev47, assembly GCF_058313655.1. Classification (NCBI taxonomy): domain Bacteria; kingdom Bacillati; phylum Bacillota; class Bacilli; order Caryophanales; family Paenibacillaceae; genus Paenibacillus; species Paenibacillus sp. Negev47. Next base: position 2,918,098 of record NZ_CM177754.1, on the reverse strand, counting down.
GGATAGCAAATAAAAGGGGGATTGCGGTTTTTCGGATCCCACTGGAGCCGGAAAACAACAATGTTTTCAGCGAGCCTGTATATCAAGCGGAAGAAATTTAAATGCACCGTATGTTCTCTAATAGGGCATTTCAAGACGAGAAAATATGGATGGGAGAAAAATACTACGTGAGTGTCAAAAAGAAAAATAAGATTCTAACCATCTTTAAGAGACTGCTTCTGTTCATGTTGTCCGCTGTGATCGTCTGGATTGGCTTTCATCATATCATGAAGTTGGTAGAACATTATAAATACCCGGCAAGAGGGCAGTATATCCAAATTGAGGATAAACGGATGCATGTCTACACAAAAGGTAACGGACCAAAAACCATTGTATTATTAACCGGACTGGGAACAGCATCACCTGTGCTAGATTTTGAGCCTTTAATTAATGAAATGTCCAATCATAACAGAGTTGTCGCCATAGAGCCATTCGGATATGGCTGGAGTGATATGACGGATAAGAATAGAACGGTGGAGCACATCGTTGAGGAACTAAGAAGTGCGTTGCAGCAATTAAATATAAAAGGACCATATGTATTAATGCCGCATTCAATTTCCGGAATTTACAGTATGTACTATGCTCATGAGTATCCTGAGGAAGTTGAAGCGGTTGTAGGAATAGATGCGACGCTACCGGCGGCCCTTGCCTATTTCAATGAATCCCCTCCGACTATGCCGCGTTATATGAGATATGCGGCGCCCATCGGATTAACTAGACTCGTGATATCCTTGAATAGTAGTGGTTATCTTCCCCTTGACAGTGAGGGTACTTACTCGGAAGAGAATTTAGCAATCACAAAAGCCATGACGGCATGGAACGGTTACAATAATAATGTTGTTCAAGAGGCAAATGAACTGGGTGATAATGTGAAAAAAACTGCTCGTATGTCATTCCCCTCAGATCTGCCCGTATTATTTTTTACAAGAGACGATGGCAGGGAGAGTAGGGACGGGAGATCAAAATTTACTTTTTTACAAACACAGCTTACGAATAATCCTTCAAGTACAATCATTCCTTTAAAAGGTCATCATTACCTTCATTGGACCAAATACAAGGAGATAAGTGAAGCTGCCCTGAATTTCATGGAAGATATTAAAGATAAGGAATAACAATAGTTCTATCATTACGATAAAATCGGTATTTGCAACACGATAAATGGATATATACTCACAATAAAAAACTGAATATTCTTTCTGAATTTTCAAATATTCTAAAAAGGAACAAAGAAAGTACTTCATTCCATAGTAAAGATAGATTGAGGAACACAAGATTCAACTGCATGATAAACTCGATATATTCATTTGGACTGTGAGTGTATAATATTTCTGATATTTGAAGAGGGTCATGTCAGAGATACCTGAATTCTGGCTGATGAAAATGTAGGAACAGAAATGGATAGGTACTCAGCATACAGCTGAATTCCTATCCATTCTTCATTTCATGGTATTAAACGTGGTCGAAATGGCGGGGCTTTATACCATATTAAGCTAAGACCCTGCGTTTGTCCTTTCCGCCAACTTAGTAATCAACTCAATATCTTGTTCGGTTAATTGCTCAAAAAAATGTTTGCGAATTGCCTTGGAGAGGAAGGGACGGGCATCATCTAACATTGATTTTCCAGAAGAAGTGATACTGACTTGTACTCCGCGATCGTTGTCTAATGGTTTCCTCATCACTAGTCCTCGTTTTTCCATACGCTTCAAATGATGAGATAACCGACTTTTATCCCAGTCCATAGAGTCGGCTAATTCCTGTTGGCGAAGGCTACCGTCGCCAAAAAGGACTAATCGGTCCAATACCCCAAAATCACCCTCTGACAGTCCTGAGTGATCGGACATATCTTTGACAACACGACCGAAGATGCTCTGAAAGGAACCTTTCCACATATGCCATATTCGCATTTCTTCTTCGTTAAGTTCGTTTTTATCCATAGGTGCATAATAACATGGTTGACGTGTCAACTTCAATGTGCTAAATTTGATCCATGGTTGACACGTCAACCTAAGTCGTATTTGCCCACCAATCGCAAAAAAAAGGAGATTATAACTATGCAGGATAAACCCGTCGCTCTAGTCACTGGGGCTAACAAAGGTATCGGCTTTCAAATTGCGAAGGAGCTCACGGAACACGGATTCACCGTGCTCGTCGGATCTCGCAGCCTCGAGAATGGAGAAACTGCCTCAAAAAGTATCGGGTCGAATGCACACGCTCTCCAGCTCGACGTTGCAGATGAGAGCTCCATTGCTGCTGCAACAGAGCGTATTCGGAACGAATTCGGTCGTCTCGATGTACTTGTGAACAATGCGGGGATCTCGCACGCAGGCAGATCGGGGGATCCGTTTCCGAACAGTGGCGCGGCGAGTGGTCTTTTGACCGTTGCTTCGCTTGAAGATATTCGTACAGTTTATGAGACTAATGTTTTTGGTGTTATTGCTGCCACGCAGGCGATGTTGCCACTTTTGCGGGAGGCCCCGGCAGCACGTATCGTCAATATGGGCAGTACCGGCGGCTCACTTAGCTGGAACTCTATTCCGGAAAACTCGCATCGTGCGATGTTTGGTGCCTATTCGGCATCCAAATCGGCTGTTCATGCGGTGACACTTGCCTTTGCATTTGCGCTTGAATCAACTAACATCAAGGTCAATGCGGCATGTCCAGGCTTCACATCGACTGCGCTTAATAATTTTGCTGGTACTCGAAGTGTGGAACAAGGGGCGCGTGAGGCGGTTCGGCTTGCCATGATTGGAGCAGACGGTCCAACAGGAACATTTTCAGATGAGGATGGACCCATTGCGTGGTAATTATAGTTTATACAATTATAGGTAGTAGCTTAAGGGGGATTTCGTAATGCGTGTTTTCGTAACAGGAGCAACAGGTTATATCGGTTCCGCTGTCATCCGCGAACTCATTGATGCCGGACATCAGGTCATCGGTCTTGTGCGCTCAGACAATAGCGCAGCGAAACTAAAAGAGGCTGGGGCCGAAGTTCACCGCGGTGACATCGAGGATCTCGACAGCCTTCGCAGTGGCGCGGCTGCTGCGGAAGGCGTCATTCATCTGGCATTCAACCACGACTTCTCGAACTTCGCTGGAGCACTCACAACAGATCTGCATGCCGTAGAAGCGATGGGAGCGGCACTTGAAGGATCTGGTAAGCCCTTCGTAATCACTACGCACGCAAATGGAGTGGCAGCAGAGAACGTAGTATTTTCGCTGGCAGAGCGCGGAGTGCGGACATCGATCATAGAGCTTTGTCCGTCGGTACACGGAGCGGGTGATACAGGATTTGTACCAAGACTAATCAATATTGCCAAAACAAAGGGCTTTTCAGCTTATATAGAAGAGGGGACCAATCGGTGGCCAGCTGTGCACCGCCTTGACGCCGCACATTTATACCGACTTGCGTTAGAAAAGGCACCCGCCGGTGCGAGACTAGATGGTGTCGCAGATGAAGGTGTGCCATTCCGCGACATCGCGAGTGTTATAGGTAAGCAACTGAACGTACCTGTAGTCAGTATTTCACGTGAAGAGGCAGAGGCCCACTTCGGCTTCCTCAGCACACTTGCAATGCTTGATATCCTAAGATCAAGCATTGCAACTCAGGAACTTCTGGGATGGCGGCCTGTACAACCCGCACTGATTCCCGACCTCGAACAATCGCACTACTTCAACAGCTAATTAAAATGCTCCCGTACCATTTTAGCCACAGGTACGGGAGCATTTTTCATTTAATAGACAATAACCCCCATTAATGTACAGGAGGGAAAATGATCTCCGTAAAACTGGAAGAGGGACGGGCGGAGTTAGGTTGAAGCCATTTTAGATTCTAAATTAAAATTGGCTGTCGATGAAGATAGTCAAATTGGAATCGAGCAAACAAGGATCGCCGGTGATTTATACGTAAACGATAGTTCAATAAAGATAAACTGCAACCGAGCAATTGATCGGCTGCAGTTTCTTTACGCTAACGGCAATATACTTCTAGTTTTAGAGTGACAGTATAAAAACAGTAATGGAGTTAGTTTGTGTGTGCAACGGCACTGATTTCGATCAGCTGCTCAGGTGACGCCAGGTATGTCACACCGATACAGCTTCCCGCAGGCCGGTGTTGTCCCATGTATTCCCTAAACAACCCGATGCACGGCTCGATATGCTCTTGTGCGTTTGTCAGATAGATCTCCACATAAGCGAGGTTTGATTTTGTGACACCAAATTCCGCCAGCACGCGATCGAGATTCTCCAGCGTCTGCCGGGTCTGTGCTTCAATATCGCCCTCACCAACAAATTCACCCTCCGTATTGTGGGAAAATTGTCCTGAAATGTAAATTGTGCCGTTGACGCTGTAGCCCTGGCTGATGCCGTGATCCCAAAGATCGTGACTGTAGGTTTTGACTTTAGTCATTGTTTTGACTCCTTTTCTTCAAAGTAAGGCTAGTATAAAATAAATACTTACTTAAAAAAAGTACACACTTTATTGATAGTTACTATCAGAAAGGATAGTGTGTGTATATATGAGTATGTTTAATATAAAGGCGAATGAAGGGCATCAAACTACCCAAATAACGACCTCGACGTTTACAGATGCAATTTGATCCGTTGATTATTTCCATGAAGTGACTAAAGTCGCTGTAATCCTGAACCGAATATACCAGTACCTCCTCTTTCAACATAGATGTTGACTAAGTTTGTTGCAGATCTAAAAACCCCAACTGTTCCCCAAAGTAGAATACGCACATCACTTTCGTTTGGGGTTCCTATTGCAGCGACAGTTTGCAGACCGATATCACCCAGTAACGTAGGGGTTGTTACTAAGGTTGTAGTACCCGAACTAAAGGTATTATTAAGGGATATGCGTGAATCTAAAAATTGAATAGGCATACTTTACACCTCTCACTCTTCTATTCTTATTTACTTCATGTCAACAAATTTTTAATTGCTTAGACGCAGATTCATAGAGGCAGGTTAATCCACTTTATTAAACTAACGGGAAACAATAGCTCAATAATTACAGGTAGACAGTCGGTCAAAGAGATCGGCTGTTTTTTTAACCCGCTTTTCGACAACTGTTTGATTATTCAACATTTTGGGCATAGGGATTGGTCATAATTCTTCGAGTTTGACGGTTTAAAATCAATCTCTTCAAATATTTCAGCAATCTCGTAAAAATCCTAAAAAGGTCTCAGAATCTAAAGAAAAGATAATATTCAGGAGAGAGGATACACTGTATGTTTTTACTAAGATAGCTATAAACAATGGTCATATTGAACTTAAGACATGAACTTAGGAGGAGGAAAAAGGATAAGTTATAGGCTTGTTTAAGGAGATCTCAGATAATAGTTTTGGGAGGTGCGATTCATTGAATTCAACTGAGGTAGTGGATCTGAAATACTCAGAAAAGCAGAAGCTTTAACTTTTGGACATAATTCATAGACTTTCAAAAAGAGAAAGTGGGGATCATTCAGAAATTTTTGAGAGCATAGAGAATTCTTAAAGAAGATCGATACATTCAGCTAATTAGAAGTGATTTGTTTTTCTCATCTTCCATTAAATTTACACAAATATTATCAAAAACATATAATAACATCTCATTATTACAATTAGAGAGCAAATAAATTAAAACATCGGAGAGGGGTTGGAACAAATGATTCATTGGTATCGCAAATCAGGACAAACTTTGCTTGCCTTTATGCTAGCGATATTATTCATGCTGCAGCCGTTCAGTAGCGTTTACGCAGCCATGTCAGAAGTGCCAGATACGACTTTTGGCCGAGTTGTAGATGTAAGGAAGACGGATCTTGCACCAGGCGCGGAGTATACCTGGTATGACATGGAAATCGAGCGTGGTTCTGAAAAGATGCATTTCGTCGAATTTAACCCTGATACCCCGAATTTGGAACTGCGTGCAGGAACAAAGGGGGGCTACGTATATGGCATGGAAGGCGTGACGGAAATGGCGGCATATACGGATGCTCCAGGCAACCGTGTCATAGCCGGCATTAACGGCGACTTTTATGATCTTTCGGGTTACGGAACAGGCGTGCCAAACGGGTTATTTATAGATCAAGGCCGTATTTTGAACAGCGCATCGAGTTCCTTTGCCTTTGGTCTTAAGGAAGATGGTACATCAGTTTACGGAAAGCCAAAACTCACGATGTTTGTAACCATTGATGGTAAGAAAACCAACCTGACTAGCATTAACCGTTATCGGGAGAGCAATCATCTGGTTCTCTATACACCTGATTATTATACGACGACTAAAACAACGGCAGGTGGTACAGAGGTCGTTCTACAAGTGGTAGAAGGCGACGTAAAAAGTGGACAAACAATGAAGCTGAAGGTACTGGAAGTACGCGAAAATCAAGGCGACACACCTCTTGCCGAAGGCACAGTTGTCTTATCCGCATCCGGAACATCCGTACCGGTTGTAAGTGGACTAACAGCAGGCGATGAACTAACGGCCAGCTTCGAGCTGGATGGCGAATGGCAGGACGTAAGTTTGGTGATTGGCGGCCAGGGACCATTGGTGGAGGACGGGCTCGTGAAGTCCAATGTTGGTCCGGAAGGCGTACACCCTCGAACGGCCATCGGGACAAAGGTGGATGGGTCAATCGTGTTATTTGAGATCGATGGACGCGCGCCGGAATACAGTGAAGGTGTAACGACAGAGGAACTTGCGAAAATTCTAGCGGACATGGGAATTGTCGATGCTATGAATTTGGACGGAGGTGGATCTTCTACGTTTGTAGCCCGTATGCCGGGCACATCAGATGTAAAAATGATGAACCAAGGGTCGGACGGCGGCGAACGGGGGACGGGAAACGGACTGCTACTTGTAAACACAGCACCGGAGGAGGCCGCTTCGAAATTGACTGTAACGCCAAACGAGGAGCGGATATTGGCCGGTTCAACTTTCACTTTTTCAGCTGCAGCGGTTGATTCTACAGGCCATCCGGTAGCACATGAAGGCATAACGACATGGTCAGCAGCCCCTGAACTGGGAACTTTTAAAGGAGACGGTGTATTTGTAGCTGGACAAGGGGCCTCAGTTGGTCAAGTAGCTGTTTCGAATGGAAGTCTGGAAGGCACCGCGGATGTTGAAGTCGTAAATGAAATTACCGAGCTGCGTTTCCCGGATGAAATTAAGACGTACAATACCGGTGTTAATGAAACGTTGAAGGTTACGGCGATACGAGATGGACAAGTCATCCAATCGAGTAATGATGTATTTAAGTGGCGTGTGGAAGGCGATATCGGCACAGTCGATGAGAAGGGTGTATTCCTTGCAACGAACGAAGGAGGTCAATCGGGAACTATTTTTGTCAGTTACAAAGGCATAGAGACCTCAATGGAGGTTAATGTCGGCGTACCGCCCGTTGTACTGGAAGAGTTTGAAAGCATTGAGAATTATAAAGCAAGCGGTGCCAGATATAATACGATATCCGTAGATTTGAATACCGATCCCGATTTTGTACGTTCGGGTGATGGATCGATCAAGCTGTCTTATGATTTTATCGGTACGACAGGTACTTCGGGTGCCTATGTTTCTTCTTACAGCAAGGCAGAGAATATTCAAATCCCCGGCTATCCAGAGAAAATTGGAGTGTGGGTATACGGTGATGGAAAAAAGCACTGGCTGCGAGCTCAGGTTCGTGACGGAAACAACGCTGCCTTTAACATTGATTTTACGGATTCAAATAACGGAGTAAACTGGACGGGATGGAGATATGTCGAGGCGGCTGTACCGTCAGGCAAAACAACGCCGCTTAGTATGGACTTGCCGGTTCGTTATATGCAAACCAACAACAATAATAAGTCGGCTGGTGCAATCTATATCGATCAGATTCGCGCAATCTATGGTCCGTTAGAAGAGGATCACGAGCCTCCGGTCATTACGGATATAACTCCATCCGAGGACGCGACAGTAACGACGGGTACCCCGGTTATTCGCGCACATGCGGCTGACGCCGACTGGGATCGAGCGGACCATCCGGGTACAACATTGATTGATCCAGAAAAAATCCGGATGTACATCGATGGCAAGCAAGTAGCGCATACGCTGTATCCGCCGGAAGGACGTATCAGCTATACACCGGGACTGCCACTGGATGATGGTTATCATACGGTTAAGCTTGCCGTTCGCGATTTGTCTGGCAACCAGACGATCAAGGAATGGAAATTTATCGTTGATACAGGCGCTTCTAAATTCCGTTACACTACGACTGATCAGGTCTTCGCGGGTCATACGTATACAGTCGACATTACTGCCGATCAAGTTGACCAGCTGAGAGGCGGTAATCTGGAGCTTGGGTTTGATACAAATACCGTAACAGGCTTATCTGTACACAAAAGCGATAAGCTGACCAACATGCAGTTCACATCAGAGGTTGATGCTGCAACCGGTGTCGTACGGGTGGCATATAGCGATCTAGACTCCGCGTCTCTAAATGACGGTGATATTATCTCTCAAATTACATATACGGTAAAAGGTACAGCTTCTGGACTGAACAGTATTGCCTTCCGTTCGTCGGAGCTGAATGTTGCCGGTTCGGATGAACCGAAACCGTATCTTGGTGCATCCTTGACATCCGGTATCAAGCAGGAACTGCAACTGAGCTGGGATGATAATATCGCGCAAAACTTCGTCACTACTTTTACAGTGTCCGATGAAAACGGGAATCCTGTAGAAGGAGCCCGCCTTCTTGCAGACGGTGCTGAACTAGGAAACGGAACGCTTACTACAGATGCATCCGGTAAACTCCGTTCAGATTTACTTACTGCAGAAGTGAAAAGCTATGATGTGCAAGCTATCAAAGGGATGCAGCACAGCTTGGTTTCGGTATTTACAACATCTGAACTTGGGGGAACGGAACTGCCATACAATATTACGGTGGCGATGGGCGAAGACCCGACCGCCTCACGTAACTTCAACTGGCACACAAATCCAAATACGTCTGAAACGGTCGTAGAGATTGCAGAAGCGGAAGGCTTCATGGGCTTCGATCAGCCTGACGTTGCTCGCGTGAGTGGAGAAAGCTACGTGTATAATACATTGGACATAGGAACGATTCGCGTCCATAAAGCGACGGCTGACAAGCTGAAGCCGGGAACTGTTTACGTTTACCGTGTGGGCGATGGGATGCAACATTATAGCGAGCAGGGCTCCTTTACAACGGCACCGGAGACGGGGAATCATACGAAGTTCCTTGTTTTTGGGGATTCCCAGGCTTCTGATCTTGCGGGTTTTGAGATATGGGGTCGTTCGTTGGACGCTGCCACAGCTGAACATCCGGATTCCGAATTTATGGTTCATTTAGGGGATATGGTTGACAATGGCTTCAAGGAACAGGAATGGAACTGGTGGTTTTCGGAAGCTCAGAAAGAACTAATGAACACGACGGCCGTTACGATCGTGGGCAATCATGAGGTGACAGGAACCAAGCAGAATGGAGACTTTCTGGCTCACTTCAATCATCCTAGGAACGGTACGCATAATCAGAAAGGAACAAATTACTCCTTTAATTATAAGAACATCCATATATCTGTTCTGAACAGTGAATACGATATCGAGGAGCAGAAGGAATGGCTGAAGGCCGATTTAGCAGATACAAATAAGCAATGGAAGCTGGTCTTCTTCCACCGCGGTCCGTATGCGAGTATTTACGATACAGAGAGTGTACGTACTGCGTGGACGCCAGTGTTCGATGAATACGACGTTGACCTGGTTATGAATGGCCACGATCACATATACTTGCGTACTCATCCGCTAAAAAATCATGAAATTGTAGATGAGCGTGAAGGTACGACATATATCATTCCAGGCTCAACCGGACCAAAGTTTTATGACCTGACGGAGCGGTATTTCCAAGCCGTCGTAAACGACGAGAATATGCAAATGTACTCCTCCGTCGAAGTGGACGGTGATGTGCTGACGGTGAAGACAAAAATGGTGGATGGACGTGAGGTCGATACAGTTGTACTCGAGAATCCATCTCTTGAGATTGAGCCTGCCGATCGCGAGATTCAAGTAGGCGAAGAGCTGCAGCTTAGTGTGAACGGCATGATGCCCAAGGATATTGAATGGTCTATAGCAAGCGAATCTGCAAATCATGTTGTGGAGTTGACTGAAAACGGTGTTGCAAAAGGAACGGCAATTGGCGATGTCGTCATTCGTGCGACCAGCAAGCTATCACCGAATGTATTTGGAGAAATTAAGATCCATGTGATCGAGGCAAAAACACTTATGGGCATTGAGCTTGAAGGAAAACCTTGGCTACAGCCAGGAGAAACCGATGCAACAGTAGTGAGTGCTGTTTACGCTTCCGGGATTCGATTATCGGTGACACAAGGTGTCCAATATGAAAGCTCTGATCCGTCTGTTGCGGAGGTTAATGAGAATGGTGTAGTATCCGCGATGGCTGAAGGAACTACTCGGATTACGGTAGAATATGCCGGATTGACAGATTACTATGATCTGCTGGTTAAAGTCGAACAGCCGAACGCTGAACTTGCATATATTCAATTATCTGGTCCAGAACGTCTACATGCAGGAGAAACATCGGCCACTGTAACGAAGGCTGTTTATACAGATAACAGCTCGTACCTTGTGACAGAAGGTGTACAGTACACGAGCAGTGAGGAATCTGTTGCAACCATTGATTCGGAAGGCTTCGTTACAGCGATCAGTGAAGGTGAAACCGTCATATCGGCAGTGTACGGGGAGTTTAGTAATCATTTCATCCTTACAGTAGTCGATCAGGACGGGCCTCCCATCACATTGGAGCGTATAGAGCTCGGTGGCATTCCAACGAATCTTCAACCGAACGGGACGGTAACAGCAGTCGTAACAGGCTATTATAGCGATGGCACTAATTCGTTAATTACGGAAGGCATCACATTCAGCAGTAGTGATGAGAAAGTGGCAACCATTGATTCGAGTGGCTTCATTCAATCGCACCGCTCAGGTCAGACCATCATAATGGCGGTATATGGAAATGAGACTGCATTGAAAACGTTGCGTGTAGTAGAATCTCAGGGATCTACAAACCCTGGCGACGATAACAGCCATAACGGTAACAACAGCGGCAGCAATGATGGAGTAATCGAGGAGGAGCAAGAAGAAAGCAAGGTACCTGGTCAACTCGTGGTAACGGAGGAACAACTGAAACAATTCAGATTAGAGGACAATATTCAATTCTCCATGGACGACGATGATTTATTGGAGCTTGTGCTCCCAGGTAAGGCGGCGGAGCTTGCTGAAGGTAAGAAGATTACAGTCGGAGCCGGTAACATGCGGATCACGATTCCTACTGAAGTGCTGCGGATGTTTGCTAAACTTGCATCGGAAGAACAGCTAGAAGATGGCTTGATTGTGCTGAAAGCAACAGTTGTCCATGACGTGGATGTGTCGGCATGGATGGATCAAATCGGAGGGCAATACGCGGCGTCGTTGAAGCTGACAGGTGGCGCATATGAGTTTACGTTGTCGCTGGAAACAAGTAATGGTGATATGATACCGATCAACGATTTTGATAAGCCTATCGTGATTTCGCTTCCTGTTCTGGCAGGAGCTAATCCAGCATTAACCGGCATTTACTATAGAGAGAGCAATGGTTCCTTATCCTATGTAGACGGAGACCTACAGAACGGTTGGATCACAGCCGCGCTGAATCACTCCGGCTTCTATGTTGCATTGGAATATGATAAAACATTTGTTGACCTGCCAGCTGGCCACTGGGCAGAATCTGCTGTTAAACAGCTAGCTGCAAGGCAAATTATTGAAGGTGTTACAGTGGAACGTTTTGAGCCGAAACGATCCGTAACACGAGCAGAATTTGCATCGATGTTAGTAAGATTGCTTGGTCTTGAAGGAGAGACGAAAGCGGCATTTACAGATGTGGGGGCCGGTCAATGGTTTGCGGATGAAACTGCTTTAGCTGCTGAAGCGGGTATCGTACAGGGTTATGCGGACGGATCATTTGCCCCGGCACAAACGATAACACGCCAAGAGATGTCTGCAATGATCGTACGGGCATATTCATATAAATCGCTTGCAACTCCTGAAGCGGGTGAGGTAGCATTTGATGACTTGTCAGATTCTCCAGATTGGGCTGTAGATGCAATTAAGACTGCTTATAGTCTAGGTTTAGTAGAAGGCTTCTCAGACGAAAACTTCAGTCCGCTCGGCATTGGTACACGTGCGGAAGGCGCGCAAATGATGTATAACTTGGTCAAGCTTCTCGATAAACAACAATAAGTGTACCCTTCTTAATTAGTCAGTCTTTTAACAATGCCCGGCTCGGAAATGAGAGTCCGGGCTATTCATTTTTTCAAGAACACTCTCTAAATTGGAATTAAGAGTTTCTCTTCCTTATTCTACGTCTGACTCTTAATAAAACTAATTTTTCAAATAATAAATACTTTGCAATTTGTAAAAGAATATTATTTTCGAGCGGAAAAAGTATGGACGCAAGAACAACTTGCAACGACGCTTGAAGTTAGTAAACAAAGTTCGCTACTCTTGAGAAAGAATACAATATTTACAAATTCTTGTTTTGAAATTGCAAACGCTTTTGAAATGAGGATCCTTTACTTATTTTACCGAGGTGTGAGCATGTTTAATGGACGGGAGATCCAAATTAAAGAGAGAATACAGAAAGGTATGACATTATGAAAGGAAAGTATTCGGCTAGGGTTGTAAAGAAACACGCTGTTCATGTGCCAAAGGATAGATTATAACAAGAAGAACACGTAGTGAAACACAGAGGACAGGATCTTATCTGATGGACTGATGAGCACTGCAACCCATAGCCCTCCCTAGAGAATGACCCTGATACGCTTTCAGGAACTATAATTCCTGACGGCATAGACTCTTATGAGCAAGTCTATCTTAACGATAAGACAAATGGCTGGTAAGTGGTTAAGGAGATTAAACACAAAGAAGATAAGGGAAGTTCATCATTTAAATACATTGAGGGCTGTCGGGGACCATACCAATTACATTTAAATCGATCTGACAGACCACTTTTAGTTTAACAGGAGATGTTGAGGGCGTGAACTTGTACCGCGATTTCCGAGTAAAATTGGACATCATAATAATTGTCGGGGGACAAGAACATATTCCCATTGAAGTCGCTAGTTTAGCGGCTTTTTTGTTTTATCGGTACAAGTTCTTGTCCCCAGCCAAGGACAAGAACTTGTACCGATTGCCGGAATGGACAAGAACAGAGTCCGATTACCGATTAGATAAATTATCTAACTGAAGTTTACAGCTATTTCATTAAGCTAACGGGCAGGTTAGTTGGAGAAAGATATTTGTGTACATAAAAATGAGAAATAATCGAAAGGATCATTTTGTAAATACAAGTATGAAGTCGATAAGGAAGGCGAAATTGAGGAAGTAGATAATACCGGTTACAACTTACCTTATCCAGCTTATACAGGTTTTACACTTTTCATAGTTCCGGCTGAAAACTCGAAGAAGCATGTTGCGAGGACAACGCAAAGGACGGGGAAGACGGTACCCGTCACCGACATCAAGAGCGAGGATATAAAGATACTTTTTGCAGGTAACCAGACTATCCAACTTGAGATTCAGAAAGATCAAATCGTATTTACAGTTCACGCGGAGGCAAAGACGGTAGAGAATGTTATTTCTCTCGACGATGCGAGAAGCGAGAAATTTTTCCTTCAGGACACCCGCTACTCCATCTCGGTCAATGAATTCGCGCGAGCTACCAATTTTGATTCTGGTGACTTTTTTGGTCTTTTCCGTTCGAGCAGGAAGGAGATCCTTGGGTCATCTATTGGTAGCATTGTCGGCAGCCTGAAGCAGAAGACGATCAAAATGCTGTCGCTGTTTTCGGGATGCGGCTCGATGGACAAAGGATTTTTGGATGAAAAATATGATATTGTCTTTGCTAACGATCGTTTCGAAAAAAAAGCTCTCCGTTCATACCATTTGGACACCTACCGTCAAAATATAGGAAATCATATTATTATGTTGGAGTTCAGGGAACGGGACATTCCGGAAGTAGATTTCGTGGCAGCTGGCGTACCCTGTGTTACTTTCAGTGCGCTTAATAATACTCATTGGCAGGCGTATGCACTCACCCTGGACAAGAGCGGCTCGTACCGCCCGCGAAAATGCCTTCTTGTCCACATTTTTAATCTATATTTGGCAAAATACAGCTTTTGTTGCGCTTATTCTTTATGCAGAGCGGCCTCAGGATGCTCTTCCCCTTTGCGGACAACGACAAATTGGTTTGTAGTATTACTAATATCCGGACAGCCATATGACCTTTCCGCCGAGAGACCGTTTAATAACCAAAGGCTACCAAGAATTTCCCGGTGGCCTTTTATCGCGACTATATTTATTTCTTAAAATACTTTTTAGGAGACAGACCGGTAATATTTCTAAATGCCTTGTAAAAGGTTGAATAATCCCCGTATCCCACGGTATTGGCAACATCCAGTGCGGTCATTCCGGAGGAGAGAAGCTCGGTGGCCCACATAATTCTTTTATAAGTGATGTATTCGATTAGAGTAAATCCTGTATTCAACTTGAAGATATGGCACAGGTAATACTTATTGACGAAGAACTTCTGCTGGAGTAAATCCAGTGTAATTTTGTCGTCCAGGTTTTTATTGATGAAGTCTAGTATAGCTGCTATTTTCTGATCGGACTTATGGCGCTCCACGAGCGAATGATTGTATTTGGCAAATATTTTGTTAAGGGTAATGAGCATTTGGACAAAAAAAGTCTTCATCAAGATATGGTTGTCCGCAGAATCCTCCAGTGTAGTGTGTCCGATCTGATTCCACAGCTCATCAAGTTTGTAGTCAAGCACATCCTTAGCCAGGATTCGGTTGGAATACCCCAGCTTCCGGCTCTCGAAATAGTACAGCATATTATATTCATCCCTCTGAAAAGCAGAAATATACTCGGGCTTAAAATGGATATACTTCCGTTCATACCTGCATTCGGAGTTGAAGACGATCCTGTGCAGCTCTCTTGAATTGGTAATGATCATATCATGCGGACTCAGCTTGTAAGCCTGTCCCTCAATATAATAGGTGAGATCCCCGGAGATGAAGTAGAACAATTCGTAACGGTCATGGATATGTGTGGCAATATCGGCGGGGACATCTGTGTCCATATGTACGACGGAAAAATGATTGCTGTGATAATGCTGCAGCAGAGTATCGATCTCCTTCACCTCTTTAGCTTATAGCGTGTAAAAGCAATATTTGCAATATTATAAACAATAAATCCAATGAAATCAAAGGGGAAGCAGGATAAGATTTTAGATGAAGAATAAACGAGGGTTCAACCCTTCTATAGAGAGGATGTCAGTCCGTGAGTGAATTTGTATTGTCTGCCTTTGCAGATGAAATCGATGCCAGTCTAACCACACAAATGGATGTACTCGACCAGCATGGAATTAAGTTTATCGAAATGAGAAATATCGACGGGAAAAATTTGGTCCACTACACTTTGGATGAAGTCAAAGAAATTAAACGCCAGATGGACGCAAGGGGTTTTAAGCTGTCGGCAGTCGGGTCTCCGATTGGTAAAATCGGCATTAAAGATGATTTCGCACCGCATCTAGAGCTATTTAATTATACGTTGGAAGTTGCCCGCATTATGGAATGCCGGTATATCCGGATGTTCAGCTTCTTTATTCCGGAAGGCGAGAACCCGGAAGACTACCGCGGGGAAGTCATTCACCGGTGGCAACAATTTGTAGAAGCGGCGAAAGGCAGCGGAGTGGTTCTTCTTCACGAGAACGAAAAGGACATCTATGGAGATACACCGGAAAGATGTCTGGATCTGCTGAAGAGTCTGAATTCTGATGATGTGAAGGCGATCTATGACTTTGCAAATTTTGTGCAATGTGATGTGAAGAATTATCCAGAAGGCTATGAATTGCTTAAGGATCATATTGAATATGTGCATATCAAGGATGCCGTATATAGCGACCATCATGTAGTACCGGCCGGAGAAGGCGACGGGGCTGTTGAAGAGATTCTAAAAGAGCTCTACAATAGCGGCTACGAAGGCTTCCTGTCACTTGAACCGCATCTGGGCAATTTTAAAGGTTTTGCGGAACTGGAGCTCCAATCCCCCGGGTATGATCTGCCTGAGGGCGGAGCCAGAAGCTTCGCTGTCGCTGTCCAAGCCTTGAACAAAGTGTTAGACCGAATCGGCAAATAGGAGGAACTTATAGTGGGCAAAGTCAGGATAGGAATTATAGGCATAGGAGGCATGGGCTCAAGCCATGCCCAGAATATAATGGCAGGAAAGGTTCCCCATGCGGAACTGACTGCCGTGTGTGATGTAAGAGCAGAACGGTTACAGTGGGCGAAGCAAAACTATGGAGACAGCGTTAAGCTGTATGATGATGCAGAGACTTTTTTTCATTCCAAAGCATTTGATGCGGTCTTGATTGCAACCCCACATTATGATCATCCGGGCATGGCCATACAGGCACTGAAATTCGGTTATCACACGCTGATTGAGAAGCCTGCCGGTGTATACACCAAAGCGGTCAGAGAGATGAATGAAGCTGCAGTGAAGAGCGATAAGGTGTTTGCCATTATGTACAATCAGCGGACGAATCCGGTCTACCGCAAGCTTAAGGAGCTTATCGACTCAGGAGAGCTCGGCGAGCTCAAGCGATCGATTTGGATTATCACCAACTGGTACCGGCCGCAAAGCTATTATGATGCAGGGGGCTGGCGGGCTACCTGGTCCGGAGAAGGCGGAGGCGTACTGCTTAACCAGGATCCGCATCAGCTGGATTTGTGGCAGTGGATCTGCGGCATGCCGGCCAGAGTACACACCTTCATGTCATTCGGCAAATATCACAATATCGAAGTCGAAGATGATGTAACCGCTTTTGTTGAGTACGCTAACGGGTCTACCGGAGTATTCATAACAACTACAGGAGAAGCACCGGGAACCAACAGGCTGGAAGTGACAGGTGACCGCGGGAAAATTGTCATCGAAAATGATAAGCTGACGTTCTGGCGGCTTAGGGTGTCCGAAAGAGAGTTCAACAGAGAATTCACAGGCGGTTTCGGCAGCCCTGAGTGCTGGGAGTGTGAAGTTCCTACGCCGGGTGATAATACTCAGCATGTCGGAATCATGAACAACTGGGTTGACGCCATTCTTCATGGAACTGAGCTGATTGCACCTGGTATTGAGGGGATTCATGGGCTAACAATTTCCAATGCGATGCACTTGTCCGCGTGGACGGGCAGTCCGGTAGAGCTTCCGCTGGATGAAGAGCTATTCTACGAGAAGCTTACAGAGCGGATTGAACAGTCTACATTTAAGAAAAGCGTTAAGGAAGTTACTCTTAATGTCTCGGGAACACATTAAAGCAGCTTGAGGGGTGACGGTGATGAGAGATCGTCTGAAGATCGGCATCACAGGATGCGGCGTGATCGGCAGGCTCCATGCGCAGCAATTGCAGGAGCTGGAAACGGCAGAGGTTGCCGGATTTGCGGACTGGAATGAAGAGAAGGCGAAGCAGTATGCGGAGGAATTCGGCGGACGGGCATACAGCGATTATGCCGATATGCTGCAGGATTCGGAGATCGCTGCGGTGTCAATCTGTACGCCCAGCGGATTGCACGGGGAAATGGCGATTGCAGCAGCCCGTGCCGGGAAGCATGTGATTGTGGAGAAGCCGATGGATGTGAATTTGGCCATGGCTGACCGGATGATCGAGGAATGCCGGAAGCATAATGTCCTGCTGGCAGGCATATTCCAGCATCGGTTCGACTATGCCGCACGCCGGGTGAAGCAGATGCTGGAGGAGGCCCGTTTAGGACGGCTCATCCTCGTGAACGGCAGTGTTCACTGGTACCGTTCGGATGCTTATTACGGGAGCGGCAATTGGCGCGGAACCTGGGCTCTGGATGGGGGCGGCGTTCTGATGAACCAGGCGATTCATACGGTGGATCTGGTGCAATATTTCGGCGGCCCAGTACAGGAGGTTACCGCAAGGACAGCCAACCGTACCCATCCCTTAATTGAGACAGAGGATGTTGCTGCGGCATTATTCAGCTTCAAGAATGGGGCACTGGGTTCTTTTACGGCTACCAGCAGTGCCTATCCCGGCTTAAATACCCGAGTCGAGATCATCGGGGAGACTGGAACCTGCATCATTGAGAATAACAGGATCATCTACGAGCATTACAGGAATGCGGAGGACGCCGGCACACATGGCATAGATCCTGGGTCATCCAATCAATGGAGGCCGGAGCTGGAGTCTGTAACGCAAGGTGTAAGCCACTGGGTGTACGGCGATTCCCATTACAGCCAGCTGGCTGATTTCGTGGAAGCTATTCATTCAGGTCGAGAGCCAATGGTAACCGGCGAAGACAGCCGCCATGCGCTGGAGCTGGTGCTCGCTGTGTACCGTTCGCAGGAGTCGGGGCAGAGTGTGCGGCTGCCGTTGTCGTAATGATTTACTTTTGAGTAAAGTTCCTGAGCCGTCCGGAGGGGAGCGAGCAGTGTGCTCCTGCCTGTCAGGGAGCCCTGACCGTCCGGTCCATGTCAGATAGGGTGAACTATTCCAACTACAAGGAGAAGTTATAAATCGATGGAACTCAACACTAATTGGCAGCTTGCGGGCTATGAACCGGGACAGATTCCTCCATTGGAACTGGCAGCCCCGGGTTTGGATAACCGATTCTGGATGGCCGCGGAGGTGCCCGGCGACGTTCATTCCACCCTGATCCGGTACGGGATCATCGATAACCCTTACTTCGGCCATAACGATCAGAAATCGCGGTGAGTTGAGGACAAGGAATGGTGGTACCGCACCCAGTTCATTTATGCCAAACCGGACGGGGAAGAACGGCATGAGCTGGTGTTTGAAGGGCTGGATACGTTTGCCACGGTCTATGTGAACGGCTTGGAAATCGGACGCACCAATAATATGCTGATGTCCCATGAGTTTGATGTAACCCGCGTTCTGCGCCACGGCAAGAATGTGATTTCGGTCAGATTCGACCCGCTGGCTCCCCATCACCGAGACAAACTGCAATTCCAGTGGTCCTCCTATACCAAGGAGCGCCCCTGGTTGCGCAAGGCGGCCATGAATTTCGGCTGGGATTGGGGTCCACGGATGGTAACGGCGGGAATCTGGGGCAAGGTCCGGCTGGAACGCAGGCATTTGGCCAAAATCGACAATGTGTTCGCCCGCACAGTGGAACTGAAAGCTGAAAGCGCCCTGGTCCGCATCGATACGGAAGTGAAGCGGTACCGGAGAGGAACGGACCTGGAGTGTGAGGTGATGCTGGGTTATGCCGGGGAAACGGTGGCAAGCAGCAGATCCATCATGACAGGCAATCGCCTGGCCGTGGATCTTGCGTTGGATAATCCGTTCTTGTGGTGGACCCATGACTTGGGTGAGCCCCATCTGTATGATTTGACAATCAGGCTGTTAAACGCCGGAGACCGGGAGACAGATGTGTACCGTGGGAAGATTGGGGTGCGGACGGTGGAGCTGGCCCTTCAGAATGAGGACGGCAGCCCTGCTTTTTCCTTTATCTTGAATGGGGTGAAGCTGTTCGCCAAGGGAACCAACTGGATTCCCGCTGACAACTTTATCGGAGCTATCCCGGAGGAACGTTACCGGGACCTGGTGGATTTGGCGGTAGAGGGGAATATGAACATGTTCCGCGTCTGGGCTGGCGGCATCTATGAGAAGGATGTGTTCTACGAGGCCTGCGACCGGCGGGGCGTGCTGGTCTGGCAGGATTTTGCCTTCGCTAATGCCTTGTTCCCGGATTTCAACAAGGACTTCATGGAGAATGTTCGCCGTGAGGTGGTCAATAATGTGAAGCGGCTGCGCAATCATCCTTCCCTTGCTCTGTGGTGCGGCAACAACGAGATCGACTGGCTCTATGATATGAAATCCGCAGAGGGCAGTATTACGACTCCCTTTTATGGTGAGAGCATCTACCACGAGTTGATCCCGGAGGTGCTGGAGGAACTGGATGACAGCCGTCCGTATTGGCCCTCTTCCCCTTACGGAGGCAACGACGCCAATGATCCTGAGGCGGGAGACCGCCACAACTGGCAAGTCTGGCATGGCTCCGTCTATCCCCGGAAGACGGGGGAGGTTCCGGTGATCGACTACAGTATTCAAGGGGTTACCTTCAAGAATTACAAGCAGGACCTGACTCTGTTCAGCAGCGAGTTCGGTATGCACGCTTCGGCTAACCGGTACACATTGGAGAAGCATATTCCCGCAGGTCAATTCTATTGGGGAAGCCCGGAGATGGCCTACCGCAACAAGGACACCAACCACCTAAAGGGTATTCTGCTGATGGAGGGCTTTACGGGGATTCCGCGAAATATTGAGGAATACATGAACTTCTCCATGCTGACCCAAGCGGAAGGGTTAAAATGCGGGATTGAGCATTACCGCCGCAACAAACAGCAGACCTCCGGCTCCCTGGTATGGCAGCATAACGACAGTTGGCCGGGTACGAGTTGGTCGATGATCGACTATGAGTTGCTGCCTAAAGCTTCCTGGTACTATGGTAAGACATGGATGGCATTGGCGTATCAACATTCTCATTAAAGAAATGTTTTGTTAAGTAAGGAGTCGCCGGTTTGATCACCTTATATGATATTGCCCAACAACTTGGGGGCTCCCAGCATCATCGGCAGAGCGAAGTGAGCGACGGATTTTGTGACAAGTGCTTTTTCAAAGTAATGGAGGTTCTCTGTTTCCATGAGGATCACCACTCAAATTTCAGAGGATAGGATTTTTTCGGTACCCCTGCTCCATATAGAAGAGCAGGAGAAGTAGAAGGGAAATAAAATAATTCGCGATGTCTGAGTAAAAAGGCCAATGCAGTTCCCCTAGCCGAAGTAGTTGTCAGATGCATTTTTTCGTGCTGACGAATTAAACTGACCGCGCGCGGCACAAAGTGTATGGACAGGCTTTCCAAGCAGAATTGCGATGGAAAGCCTTTTGTTTTTGTAGGCGTGCCCAGAGGCACGTATATCTAGTTGGTGCAAGTTCAACCAAGAGAGGGGACAAGCCACTCTTGTCTGGGATGTGCTGTGCGAAGCTTGGAAACGGGTGAGAGCGAACAAGGGAACTGCGGGAGTAGATGCTGTAACGCTCGCAGATATTGAGGAAAAAGGAGTCACACTCCTAGGAAAACGTTGTTGGACTTTTAATGATTTGACAAATATAAACCACTGCATTCCCTCTAAAGAAACGCATTCTCGAAGTTCCGTCCGAATCTCCTCAAATTCTGTTACTATCACCTCATTCAGGATTCCGGTCTGTATAAGAAAATCGTATCAGAATTAGACGTTGCGTGAAAATTGGGAGATTTGTTAAGTGTTTCTACAAGGGGAGCATTACGTTTTGCCCCGTTTAGATTTTCTATGCAAATAAACTCGTAGGTTTGTTGATTTCCTCTGTTGGGACACAACATTCAATTTATATAAGAGTGCTGTATAATCGTAAGATTGTACAACTTTTTAGTTGCATGTGAATGTAAAATTAATTAAATATTCTGGATTTTACAAGTTTCGTTCCTTTACAGATAAGTAAACGATGATGTTTAGAAAAGCAATAAAATCAAGGGGTGAGCATCCTATGCTTAAAGTTTTGGTTGCGGAGGACGAGCCGTGGATTAGGGCGGCAATTGTTGAGATGGTGGAGAGCATCGGACACGATATTAAGGTTGTCGGCGATGTTACGAACGGAGAGGAAGCTTGGCATAGTATTCAGCAGTTGTGGCCAACCGTTCTTATTACTGATATCATGATGCCGGTGATGGACGGGCTTGAGCTCGTACGGCTTATCTCGGAGCATAAAATTCCAATGGCCATTATTATCATTAGCGGTTATGAAAACTTTCAATATGCGCAAAAGGCTATCAGTTACGGCGTCAATTGCTACCTGCTTAAGCCCGTGAATCGAGAAGTCTTGCGTAATGCTTTATTTGAAGCTATGGAGAAATTTACAGAAATTGAAAAGATGAACTTTTATCTAATAAAAATTCAAACCTTTTTCGATACGATCAATGATTACCTCGCTGCAGATGGGATAAAGCGCTTTCTTAAGCTTATAGACGATATCCGTATTATAAAGCACATCAATTATGCTGCTCACTTAAGTTTAATTCGAATTGTCGAGTCTAAAATCAGCTCTTTGTTAACAAGTGTTGAAGCGAAACATTCGACAATTTCGAACTTCGACGGAATTCAGGAGCAAGAGATCCGCAAACATTTAAGCTCTTTAGCTGAAATGTGGTTCCTGCATCCGGAACGCAATAAAAGAGAGTTTAAACAAGTTATTAATTCGGCATGTGACTATATTCACTCCCATTACCGAGACGACCTCACTTTAACACAAATGGCGAAATATACGAATTTAAGCATATCCCATTTCAGTTCCCAATTTAAAAGATATACCGGGGAGTCGTTGATTTCCTATATTAACCGTGCACGTGTGGAGAAGGCGAAGGAGCTGCTTCGAAACACCAATGAGAAAATATATGTCATCGCCGAAAAAGTCGGTTTTTCCAGCCAAACTTATTTTATTCGGGTATTCAAAAACACAACCGGGTTGGCCCCGAACGAATATCGAAAAAGATGGGGATTATAATTATGAAACAATGGCTTTATAGTCTATCATTGAGGCAAAAAATTATCATCAGCTTTATCTCGATAGCAATGATTGCCGTGTTTTCGATGAACACCCTCTCACACTATTACTACAGCCGTGCCACACAGCAAGACTTTTACAGTATCGCGGAGACTACGACCGAAGGTGTCAACCACCAGCTAGAAATATATTTTCAACAGATTGCCAAATCCACTTATGCGATGAATGCAGGTGTACTTCGTTATTCAAGCGTGTTACTGGAGCGGGGGGATTCAAGCCTCATTCAAGATTGGCTGCGCGACGGCGTTTCTATGAGTTTAGAGAAACAATCAATGGTTCGAGACATCTTAAATAAGTACATTTCATTTAATTATCCTGAGATCGAAAACATGTACCTCATCTCACGAGACCAGAGAGTGTTACAAACGTCAGGCGTTTCCACCGACAAAGCATTATCAATGCAACCTTGGAACGTATTTCCACTGAGTGATAATTTGCAAATCTATCCGACCTATTACGAAGATCGAGGAACAATCCCCAATATTTCCATTGCAATCCCCATATTCGATGTAACGAATACCAAGCTGTCAGGAAAACTAGTATTAAATATGAGATTAACAGAGGTCAGGAATATGATTGGGAATACGCCTATTGGTCAAACTGGGTATATTTTTATGGTTTCATCCGACGGGAAAATAGTCTATCATCCAAACTCGGATTGGCTCGCTTCTTCAATTGAAGAGACAGAACTCTCCTGGCTCTCATTGAATGAGGCAAACTCGCTGCAGGTGTGGCAGGGCGAGCAATATCTTGTTTCTTACAGTGAATCCGAGTTAACAGGGTGGAAGACCATCGCACTGGTTCCGCTCCGCGAGATGGCGACCGGCCTTCATATCGCTCAATATTCTGCCGTTATTGTCATGGCTTTGTTAATCATGTTAATCCTTATCTTCGTGCCTTTCGTGGCAGGGCGAATAATTAACCCGATGCTCGAATTGAAGAAAGCAATGCAGAAGCTACAAAGGGGTGATTTATCCGTTAGAGCGCGCATACCTTCTGGACGCGACGAAATTCATCTGCTCAGTTTAAGTTTTAACAAAATGGCCGAGAGACTGAATGAACTCGTTAATACGGTTTATAGTATGGAACTAAAGGAAGTTCAGATGAAATTGTTGCAGAAGGAAGCTACAATACAAGCCTTACAAAATCAAATTAATCCGCACCTCCTTTATAACACGCTAGATATAATCAAGAGCATTGCATTCTTAGAACATGTCCCCAAAATCGAGCGTATGGCTGAAAATTTGGCGTCGATTTACCGATTTACAGCGAAGCTTGAACAATCGGAAATTACACTTATGGAAGAACTGGAGCATCTGAAAAGGTACCTGGAAATCATTCATATCCGGTATTCGAAGCACTTTGAAAGTAAAATTTATATCGACGATAAATATTTATATGCCAGCATTATAAAGTTATCCATACAACCTCTCGTAGAGAACGCCGTGAAATATGCGGTCGAACCACGCTACGGAAAGGCTGCGATTATTGTCAGCGCTTATCCCGAAGGGAGCGACCTAATTATCGAAGTTGCGGACAACGGTTCCGGAATTGAACGGGATCCACTTCAAATTTTGAAGGAACGCCTTGCGTTCATTACAAATCAACCGAATTATGGCATGAAGACGGATGATTCTTTAGGATTAGGCAACGTTCATAACCGTTTGGTACTCTTCTACGGAAAGCCGTATGGAATTCAAATCCATTCCTTCCCCGATCAAGGTACAGTCGTCTCGGTAAGGATTCCTTTTATCAAATCGGATAACATTTCATAACATTGTATAATTTTCGGGATGGAGCGCTCTTATATACTTAATTGTGCAAGGCAAATGACACAAATAAAAGGGAGTGTTACTTTGAAGCAGTTTATGAAGATGGTTGTAATTACATTACTGGCATTTAGTTTCGTCGTAGGGTGTTCATCAGCCGGAAATGGAAACTCGAACCCCTCGAAAGCATCAGATACGTCTGGACCGGTAGTAGAGGGGGAAAATGAGGAAAGGGTTCCAATTTGGCTCGCTGTTAAGTACTGGGGGGGGCCGAAATGGGCAGAGGACCATCCAACCATTCAGTACTTAAATGAAAAATTTAATGTGGACATCAAGTTGGATCTTATTAATGGTCCGGAGTATGAAGAGAAACTCAAGGTAATGGCAGCATCGGGATCATTACCCGACTTCTACCCCGTTGAAGGATCGACATATCTTAACTGGCAGTCCGAAGGGGCATTCGTGGAGTTAACAGATTGGATACCGAAATATCCTAATTTATCCGCAGAATATCCGTTAGATCACGCAGCGATGACGATGTTAAATCCTAAGGGTGAATTGTACGGACTCCCAGAAATATCATGGGTTGTACGGGATACTGTACAAATTCGGAAAGACTGGTTGGACAAGCTCGGGATGGAGGTTCCAACTGCCGAAGAATTTACCATTGATAAGTTCTACGAGATAGCGAAAGCGTTTGCAAATCAAGATCCGGATGGCAATGGCTTGAAAGATACGATTGGCTTTACTGGTGGGTATGCAATTGAAAATCTTGCTATTCGAAACGCGTTCGGTATTGCGAACGAATGGATTGAGAAGGATGGACAGTTGGTTCCGCATCAGACTCAAGTTGAGGAGTATAAGGCATTCCTCACGTTCATGAAGAAGGCGTATGACGAAGGTGTGCTCGATCGAGATTTCGTACTACGAAAATCAACTGAAATGCATGAAATGCGGAAATCGAACAAGCTGGGCATATTCACATATCACAATAATTACAAATTTGAAATTGAGGAGGTTGTAAAGAAGGCGTTCCCGGATACAAATCCGGAAATCGTCGTAATGGCACCTCCAATCGGACCAAACGGCGATCGAGGCAATCCTAATGCCACGATGGGCACTTCAAAGCGGGTAATTAATGCGAAGTCGGACAAAGTGAAAATTGATCGTATTCTTCAGATTCTCGATTGGTGGGTTACGGATGAAGGTACCCAAATCATGAAAAACGGCATCGATGGCATTCATTATAAGAAAAACGATCAAGGGAAATGGGAGATCACGGATCGTTGGGAACCTGAAGCGCCGCGCTTTTTGAATAGCAACCTTTTTAAACGGCCAGGTAACGACTTTAACCTCTATCTTTGGACGGACGAAGCGGAGCTCAAGCGTCACGAAGAATATACAGCACTCGCGGAGAAATATCCGTGGCCGAACGCCGCGATGGGACTTGAGTATTACTCGGAGACCTACATTTCCAAGGCTACAAATTTAAATACGAAGTTTCAAGAGGCAGTCTACAAAATCATTGTGGGCGGTGCACCCGTGGATTATATTGAACAGGCTTCCTCTGACTGGCTCGTAAACGGTGGGGAACAAATCATAAAAGAAATAAACGAAGCAGCGAAGCAACGATAACTATCACGAGCCTTTGACTTGAACAGGCCGCATACCCTTGCGGCCTGTGCTGCTCTTGGAGCTTGTGTTTCTTTTGATAGGAGGTAGTTTAAAAAGATGAATCAATCCACCATTCATTTGCAGTCTGACGGAAAAATGATTTCTCCGAGCAGTGCAAAAAAGAAGTACTTAAAGCGCGCACTCCCGTTTTATTTGATGATCACCCCTGGATTAATCTATTTTCTTGTATTTCGATATGGTCCCATGTTCGGGTTATTTATCGCATTTAAAGATTATTCGCCATTCCAAGGGGTTTGGAACAGCGAGTGGGTTGGTATCGAGCATTTTGCTCGGTTATTTTCTGAGAGCGACTTTTTAATTTTGTTAAAGAACACCATGGTTTTAAGCCTGATGGATACTTTTATCGCCTTTCCATTCCCGATCATCTTCGCAATCCTGCTTAGTGAAGTGAGGAACAAATACTTTAAAAGCTCAGTGCAAACCATACTGTATGCTCCTCACTTTCTATCTTGGGTCATTATCGTCGGGATGACTATGCTGTTCTTCCGAACACAGGACGGCGGAGTGAACATGCTGCTAGAGGCTATGGGATTCAATAGTATCGAACTAATGACGAATCCAGCTTATTTCAGGTTTGTTTGGTTGTTTCATAATATCTGGCAAGGGGCTGGCTGGGGAGCAATCATCTATTTGGCGTCAATAGCCTCGATCGATCCGGCACTATATGAGGCGGCAAGGGTGGATGGTGCCAGCAGACTGAGGCAGGTTTGGAGCATTACATTGCCATCGCTGAAAACCGTTATATTGATAATGTTTATCCTGCGGCTCGGTAGTTTCATCGACGTAGGCTTTGAACATATTTTCTTGTTGCAAAATCCGTTGAATCTCCAAGTATCAGACGTATTTGAAACATATGTATACCGGCAAGGTTTGGTGCAGGGCGATTTTAGTTACGCAACGGCCATCGGATTGTTTAAATCATTTGTGGGGCTGATCATGGTTGTGGGGGCAAATACGATCGCAAAACGGTTCGGTGAGGAGGGGGTATACTGATGAGAAAACAAATATTGAATAGCGATCGTCTGTTTACCTTTTTGGTACACGCCTTTCTGATTCTCTTTACGCTGTTGATCGTGTTTCCGCTGCTCTATATTGTGATGACATCGTTCGCGCCAGTGCAGGATTATTATACGCGGGGTTTTTTCCTCTTTCCAAGCTCCTGGACACTGGAAGCTTACCGGTACTTATTGAGTAATCCGAGTTTTATTAGTGCGTTCAAGAGCTCAGTCATCATTACGGTTTTCGGAACCCTTATTAATATAACAATCACTTCCTTAATGGCCTACGGCTTATCAGAATCTTGGATAAAGGGCAGATCCTTAGTCAATTTTATGATTCTCTTTACGATGCTATTCTCCGGTGGTCTTATACCGACTTATTTGATCGTAAATAGTCTTGGACTGATTGATTCTTACTGGGCTCTTTGGCTGCCGGCTGCGGTCACTCCGTTTAATGTGATTATTATGCGCAGCTTCTTTGGAGCGCTGCCCTACGAGCTTAAGGAATCAGCGAGAATCGACGGGTGTGGCGAATGGAGGTTATTCGGCACAATTATTGTTCCACTTTCGAAGCCCGCGATTGCAACCTTTACGTTGTTTTATATGGTTGGGAACTGGAACACCTATTTTGGGGCAATTATCTATCTTAATGATGATTCCAAATGGCCACTTCAAGTGTTCTTAAGGCAAATGCTCATTATGAATGACGATAAGATCGGCCAACTTACCGAATCGGTGTTTACCTACACTCCGGCGGCACGAATGGCGGCGATTTTGATTACGGCTGGGCCTCTCTTGGTCATATATCCATTCCTACAGAAGCATTTCAACAAAGGAATGTTTGTAGGATCTGTGAAAGGGTAATTTCATGCGGGGAAAGAGGACCCCTCGAACTGGTGATTCGAGATCTTTCGTCCGTCAAGAGGTCCAACTTTTAAAGGGTAGCCAGCGTTACTGGATCTTACTAAAAAGAGGCAGCAGGAAAGAAATTAATTTGAACATAAAAAAAGCTGTATTCCTTGTATTCCAAACGCTTCGCAAGAAGTACGATCGTTATTGAAATATCTTGTGGGACTTTCGTAAAAGGTATCTTAACAGGGCAGCATACGAAAACAACCTTGCAGAAAGAATTGAGATGTACTGAAGAGATCACCGGCAAACTTCCAGCGTTTGCGGAATCTCGATTTCCATGGGCCTGGTACATGACTTGGTTCAGCGATTACGGGGCTACCGATTTGTGGACCTCAAAAGAGGAGTGCGTCGCGCATACCGGCACGAAAAGCAATTACGTTAGATAAGCTACCTGTATTGTATTAGCTAACGTGTGCCGCGGAATTCCTACTTACTTGGACCTGCTCCCAATCAGCCAGGAAACATAGGGCAATCGCTAGGCGGTATTAGACATTCTATACTATTAGGTTTGAAAGACAGCAAAACTGCCTTATACCTAGTAAGGTGGTAATTAGAAAAACGGTTGGTCAGGGGGAAGTCCCCTATTCCAATCGTTTTTTTATTTCAACTATGCAAGTCTCGATGACTTGGACTATAACCGTTCGTTCAATGAGCATTTCAAAGATATAGTAACATCTGTGAGTTGGAAGCGAAACGATTATTGGAGCCATTTGGCCAGGACATTATCAAATCCTCTATTGTGTCACGGGGCCTGATTATGTAGGGTTCGAAGACGAAATTTTTGCTTGGGCCGAGCAGCGATATTGCGCACCAACGTTGTTAGAAGACCGCACAGGAAATGAAGTGTATGTCTGGGCGTATGATGAAGATGTAACACGGGTGGAAACTTTGGAAGCACGAGGATATACCAAGCATACCTGGTATATGTACTCAGGCTCGATTGAGCTTGATGACTCTATTCCAAAACCGCTCCAAAGGGCTTCATGGTTCGCCCGATTAATTCTGATGACTTGGAACAAAAAGTGAATATCATGGGTGGTTCAGCTGGGCTGACAGCGCCTACGATGGAAGTATACCAGCGCCTGATGAGTAGCCCGACGTACAAGCAAGAATTGGACTTAGTGATTGTCGATGAAGAAGATCAGATCGTTGGATTTGCAAACGTGTCGGTACAAGAACTTAGTCCCATTGAAGTCGCTATTTTAGCGGCTTTTTTATGTTATCGGTACAAGTTCGTGTCCTTGGCTCAGGACACGAACTTGTACCGATTGCCGATTAGATAAATATCTAACTGAAGTTTACAGTTATTTCATTAACCTAACGGGCAGGTTAGTTTAATGATTTTTATAAAAAAATCTTCCTTTCTTTTAGAGTAAAAGATTATCTTCGCAAACTCTTAAGTAATTAGGATTTTTCAGAATTATTTCTATATTGTAGATAATCTAAAAACCGTTTGAGAGCAAGAGAGGTAGAGTTTTTATCTTTCATTGCAAGGCCAATCTTACGGTAGGCTGGGAACTCAAGTTCTTTTACAACAATACGATAGGGGATACGTTTTAAAATAAGCTCAGGCAGAATACTGATCCCTAACCCACTTTCCACCATCGACATGATGGCATAATCATCCCATGTCGTAAAATGAACTTTTGGTGTAACATTACATCGCTCAAATATTTTTGAAATTTCGGCTTTTGCGCCTTTTTCTAAGAGCATAAACGGATCTTCACCTAATGCTTTGACAGGAAAACGATCACAGCCAGCGAGTGAGTGGTTTTCCGGCAGGATCACAAGCAACTTGTCTTCCTCTAGAAAAGTCGTATCAAGCTTGGTTTGTGTGGGGAGCCTTAGAAAGCCGCAATCCACACGACCTTCCAAAATCCAACTTTCAATCTCCGTATAATCGCCCAGTAAAAGTTCATAGTCAATGTTCGGATATTCTTTTTGAAATGCTTTTATAATATTGGGAAGCCAATGCGTAGCTACACTCGAAAAGGTTCCAATCCGTATAATCCCAGATTGGAGTCCATGTAGTTCGTCAATTTGGGATTGCAGCTTCTCATATTCATTACACACACTTTTCGCATAAGGAAGTACTTTAAGACCCTCGGAAGTCAGACGTACGCCAGAGCGATCTCGTTCTAGAAGAGATATCTTCCATTCTGATTCTAAATCGTTGATCATTCGGCTGATCCCCGATTGTGAATAATTCAACATTTCGGCTGCTTTGGTAAAGCTTCCGTATTCAACGGTTTTAATTAAGGCCAAATATTTCTGAATGTTCTTATCCATTTAATTATTCTCCTCTTTGCATCTGATTTCCTCATGATAAATATGATAAACAGTCGCTTTTGTAATAATAAGAACGATGTTACACTTTTATTCAAACGAACACAAATGTAAAAAATCTAAAGTATGAAAGGATATTATACATGTTTTTTATAAGCAATATTCTAATGTCAACGCCGGAGAAGTATCTGACACAACTACAAGAAAAAACTTATGAAACATTAGAAAAACTATAAATCCCTTTTGAACGCGTAAATACAGATGAAGCAATCTCTATGGAGGATTGTATTGAAATTAATCAAAAACTTAATGTAAATATGGTGAAGACACTCTTCCTCTGCAATAGGCAACAAACCCAATTCTATTTACTTATTACGACAGCTGATAAGCAATTTAAAGCTAAAGACTTTTGTAATCAACTTGGTGTTTCTCGTGTGTCATTTGCTTCGGCTGATCAGTTGGAACATTTGTTAGGTGTAAAAATCGGTGCTGTAACTATTTTTGGTGTCTTATTGGATAAAGATCAAGTTGTACAAGTTGTACTTGACGAAGAAGTAGCGGCCCAAGAATGGTATGGATGTAGCGACGGGACAACGACAGGCTATATGAAAATTAGAACCTCGGATGTAACCCATAAATTTCTACCTTACACTGATCATCTACCAAAAATGATTCAAATTTAAGAAAGTGAAGCGATAAAAACAAATGAAAGAAAAAATTTATTTCCTCATATCGATGATTATCTTTGGTGCAGTTGGCGTGTTCGCAAAATATATCGATTTGTCTTCAAGTAAGATTGCGTTATTTTTAAGCTTAGTTGGTGCCCTGTTTCTTTTGATCATTTTCGTTTGTACGAAGCAGAAAATGTCATGGCAACAAGTGAAAAAAAATGCTGTTGCTCTAGTCTTTGCGAGTATGGCCTTGAGTGGAAACTGGATTTTTCTTTTCCAAGCGTATAAGGAGACTACCATTGCTAATGCGGCATTGAGTTATTATTTTGCACCTGTTTTAGTTGTACTACTCTCCCCTTTGGTTTTGAAAGAAAAGATGTCCTACAAAAAGGCAATATGTATTGTCATTGCTCTACTTGGGCTGTTCCTCATTTTGCAAAACGGAAGGATGCAGACAAATGGTCATCATCTCCTCGGTATCGGTTATGGATTAGTGGCTGCTGGTTTCTATACCGGATTGACCCTGATTAACAAATTCATTCGTGGTCTAGATGGGTTAGCAAATACGCTTTTGCAGCTAGGACTATCAGTTATCATGTTAATTCCATTTGTGTTGATTACAGAGGGTAGCGCTGTTCATTCGTTCGATAGCACCACAGTAATATTAATGCTTGTATTAGGTATCTTTCATGGTGGTGTTGGTTTTTTTCTTTTCTTCGCCGGAATGAGGGGACTTAATGGCCAGAGCATCGCTGTATTGAGTTATGTTGATCCCCTAACCTCTCTTTTTATTTCAATCCTAATTATCGGAGAGAAGATGACTTTTCAGCAACTTATTGGCGCTGTCTTGCTATTGTGCTCGATTTGGATAGGAGAAGCTGGTGAAAAGAAGGCGAAAAATAATTACCACATTGATTGTGAATGATTCTGTAGCTGACCAAAAGTAGATGATGCAGTAAGCTAATGGGAAACGTTAGTTCAATAAAAGACAAGTAGGTAGCCGTTAACGAGATCGGCTGCCTTTGTTCAACTAACGGGCTGGATAGTAGAGGAGGAGGTTAGCCGGCAAGTATTTGAAGTAGATAGACCAAGGGAGTTGTTAAAGCAATAATGAAGATTCGAACAATGACAGGTGCTTTTCTCTTCAATAATGATTCTGTCCTTATGTTAAAACGTTCAGAAAACAAAAAGATAGCGCCTGGACTGTGGGCCTGTATTGGTGGCCACGTGGAAGCTGATGAATATATCAATCCAGAAATCTCATGTTTACGCGAAATTTCAGAGGAGAAAGGTTACGATACATACTTATTCGACAAAAGGGAGCGGAAATAAATCAGAGGGAAAAGGGATTCCGGCAAAGGGTGCAAGTTCTTGTCATTTAACGACAAGAACTTGTACCCTTTGCCGGAATGGATTAATAGCCATGTACTCGTTACTTTTCTTATTTGCTATCGAGAAATGATTATACCCTCTGTTTTATGCGTTATTTTCAGAGCCAGAGTCAGCGGAAACCTGTACTTGAATCTCGGTCAAAAATTGATCAGTAACAACGGTATCTCGATTATCAATTTCATAAATTTCAAAAGGGTCTCCTAGAATTCGTAGCTCTTGTTCGCTTGCATAAGTGATAATGTCCAACATTCTTTCATTGCTTTGACGATAATCTCCCCGATAATAGAGCGACAAATACTCACCGGCAGGCAGGGCGTAGTCGGGATCAATTAGCTCAGCTTTGTCAGAATTAAATATGAAGAAAACCGAATTAAATACATCCTTTACACCTTGCTTCAAATCCTGAAGTGAGGCCGATGCCCCGTACAACTGATTGCCGAAGTCCAGGATATGATTTTTATGCATCTGGTGTAACTTCTTAATGGCGTAATCCATCTCCTCATCCCTGGTGATTCGTGTGTTGAGTTGCAAGCATGGTCTTTCGGAGTATGTTTTGATAGAGAAAATGCCCGTCTTCATTTGTGTAGCTTCAGTTAGTACCTTAATTCTACTATGGATGATCTGTTGAGTCTTTTCAAGCTTGGCGATTTGTTCTTGAATTAGCTTTTGTTCCTTAAATAACAATCCAAGCGTGTTTTCAACACTTTGATGATCGAGATACGACTTTATCTGTTGCATCGTGAAGTCCAACTGCCGCAGGTCGCGAATGATGTTCAATTTATACATATCATGAAGACCATACAGGCGATATCCATTACTGTCTCGACGAGGAGTAAGCAAGCCCAACTTCTCATAATAACGAAGTGAATCAACCCCTATGCCGTAAAGCTTCGATATCTCATTAATTTTATAATCGTTTTTCATTAATTATTGATTTCCTTTCAATCTACACTTATCTATTCAATGCGTACACATGAGCGTCGGAAAGACCGTACACTTCCTTATATACTATTTTTTTCATCGCTTCAAATTCAATTGACGTTATTCGTGCTGGGTAGCTCATGATCCGAAGAGGTAAGGCATCATGCCCCACACGAAGTGCTGGCTGAACATATGCATAATCCTCCAAGTGAAACCCTAGTCTTTCATAAAAACCAATTCTTCTGCGTTTTAGCTCATTCTCAGGCAATTCAACTTCTAAAATTATGGGTTTGCCGGACTGTTGCATGAAATGATTCATCATCTTCTTACCTATACCACCTCCGCGAATGGCTGGGGACACTGCTACATTTTCAACATATCTAAATTCTTCAAATTCCCAAGCAGCCAAAAAGCCAATTACTTCATTCTGCTCGTTTACTTCTGTAAAAAGTCGATAATGTGAATTAGCCAGCAACTCCTTCTGTTTCGAGTATTCTCGATACTCTGATTCAGGAAAGGATTGTTTCATAATTGTAAATACTTGATCAAATTGATTTAATGTCATAAGTGTTCCCCCTGGTTTGTGTATAACAACTTGATGTGAATTACAATAAACCCTGGCATTATACCAGAGTCAAGCGGAGGAATAACAATAAGCGATATAGCAGGAACTGCAGATGTCATTCTGTGATATTGCAACCGACGTTTTCAAGTAAATAAGCTCTCACTTCCTATACTTATATTCTAACTAGTGCTGTAAACCGAGTAGAAGTGAATATTTAACCTCATATGTGGCAAGAGGCAATTCACACTAGACATACCACCCTAAAGTCTAGTCTATCTAATGTGTATAAGTTTTACTCAAAAGATAAAGGTAAATATTTGATAAGATATTTATAAAAAAGAACTCATTTGATCTATATATATGGCTGGAATCTTTTTACGTAATCCTCAGTAGCAGTAGAGGGTTTTCGTACAGGACGGGGGATGACTGCTTTAACCCTAAGTGGTCAGAATACACGTGTGCAAGCGGTGACGGTCATTTACCGACTGCTGATAAACAAAGAATAAGGAATACCTGAGTATCATTATCCAGAATGGAGAATGACATAAAGTTGCCTACCAGACTAGAGAAATCACTTAGGAACAGATCAAGTTCTAGATTGCTCCATTAAATATGTGTCACAGCCTGATTAAGAATGAGATTCGAACCGATAACGATGCAACAGAGTAACCCAGAATATGCTATTATTGGTTCGAAAAGTATTTAATTTGTGAAAGGGGATAATCATGATAGATCAAACGTTTGGTAATCAAACGGAGTCACAATTAAAGTTGTTAAGTGACATCAGTACGATTTGTGCAACAATTGAATGCAGATTTTGTTATCACAAAGCTTTATGTTAAACGGATTATCGGCTCATGTCTTAAACCCGAGACAACTTTTGGAGGAAAAGGAGGTTTACAAGCAAATTGGCAGGAAACCTCGACCCAAGGATGAAGATAGCAAAATTATATTGCATCGTATAATAGCAGAGTGAAATTGATCAGTGGAACAAGATATTCAGTTTCCCAAACTGGAGAGTTATTTGAATAGAAAAGTAAGTTCTATTTATAGAAAGCCATTCTATATATCAGGAGCGGCTTCCTTTTAATATGATGACGCATATTTTGTGGTCAAGTTGTATTTGTATTTACATACAATTGCGGTGATCCGTATCATAAGTAGAAATGATGATCATTCAACTAACGGGAACGATAGCACAATAAATAATAAGAAGGGCAGGTGGTCTTTGTGATCGGCTGCCTTGTTCAGCTAACGGGCAGTGTACTCAATAGATTGATGACTCTTGTATACATATGACCCTTCAGAACGTTGTAAAGATTGAAGGGAGGTTGGAAGTGGATAATGAGCGGATGTTGCAGCTAATGCAGAATAAAATGAAGCATATTCAGCTGTACTTGAT
Source organism: Paenibacillus sp. Negev47 (assembly GCF_058313655.1). Taxonomy (NCBI): domain Bacteria; kingdom Bacillati; phylum Bacillota; class Bacilli; order Caryophanales; family Paenibacillaceae; genus Paenibacillus; species Paenibacillus sp. Negev47. The sequence continues at coordinate 2,882,733 of NZ_CM177754.1, read as the reverse complement.
TCGCTTGGGAGCGAGCAGGGCTGACGCAGAAGATATTATTCAGGACACAGGCATTATATGGTTGTTTATTGTGCTTATATGTGTAAAAATATATTGTATATTAAAAATATAACGAATGAATTGGTGATGTGATTATCATGAGTAATAATGATCGAATACCGTTATACCAACAAATTCAAGACTATGTCCGCAAAATAATTACCTCGGAGAATATGAAGCCGGGTGATCGGATACCGACAGAGAAGGAGCTAATGGATCAATTTAATGTTAGCAAAATTACGGTTGTCAATGCCCTAACAGGCTTAGCTAACGAGAAGCTGATCGCCCGTGTTCCAGGAAAAGGTAGTTTTGTCGCAGAAGAGACGGACTCAGTTATCACAGTATTTTCTGAATCTCCAACACCAATGAGAAGGGGGCTTAGCACAGGTCTGATTGGTATTATCATGCCTACGATCCACGACTACTTTGCTATCCGACTAATCGAGGGTATTGAACAAACTCTGAATCATGAAGGTTACCGCAGCATGATCATGTTGACGAATGGCAAGATCGAGAAAGAAAAGGATGCGATCAAGGAGCTGAAAGCACTTGGAGCGGAGGGGCTACTTATCTTTCCTGTAGATGAAGGGAATTATAACGAGGAAATTCTCGGCATGAAGTTATCCGGCTTCCCTTTTTTGCTGATTGACCGATATTTACCGGGAGTCGAAACCCATTACATCGCGGCTGATGGAAGACTAGGTGTAAGGATGGCCGTTGAACATCTATGGGATCTTGGACATCGTGATATAGCCATCTGCTCGGATTCACCGTTACAAACTGTCACGGTCCAGGAGCGAATTGATGGTTATATTGAAGCATTGAAAGATAAAGGGGCGCTTATTAATCCCGCTCATATGATTACGGATTTCAAGCCATTGTCTGTCCTGAAGGATGCGGAAGCCCATCCGCTGTACCGATATATTAGTAACAAAATGGTGACTGCTTATATATCACTAAACGGTAGGTTGGGTGTTCAGATCTATCAAATGGCCAAGCAGGCAGGACTTCGTATTCCAGAAGATGTATCGATTGTGAGCTTTGATGATCCAACTTCCATCGTGGAGGAATTCAGTATATTCACGCATGTTAAGCAGTTTGAGAGGGAGATGGGATCCCGTGCAGCCAGCCAGCTTCTCGAAGTCATTGGTAGTAGCGGAGATACTACGGGCTTCAGCAAGATACTAATTCAACCTGAACTTGTCATTCGACAAACCTCGGGATTCTGTCCCATATCGTAATTCTCCAGTTTTGAAGTCTTTTCCGTATATGATTCGGAAAGGACTTTTTATTTTTTAAAAAACATATTGAATATATTGTTAATATATATTATATTTTATGAAATAGTGGATACACAAATCACGAAAGACAGACAAACATGGGTGAGGAGGCTAGGACCATGCTTCGAGATCGTAAAGAAGAGCGAATTGGATTTCAGGAATCAGCGCCCTATCATCCCGATTATGACCTGCAAACGGACTTTGTCATGGTCTACGGGATTGACGAAACGATGCAGGAACGTATTCGGGAATGGAAGGATAAGGGGTACGTTGTGCATTTGATGACAGGAGTAGCATGGGGTACCTATAACGACTATCTGGACGGGGAGATAGACGGGGAAACACATTGGGATGAAGCCCAGCTGGACCGTCATGGTGAGATGATTGTTCATGGCAAGGAGCCCATTATCCCTTACATGGTACCAACCGTTTCCTTTGGTACATATATCGCTGAACGCATACGAGTAGCTGTTGATTCGGGTGTGGAGGCGATCCATCTGGAAGAACCTGAATTCTGGGTGAACGGGGGGTACTCAGAATCGTTTAAGAGAGAATGGCAGCTGTATTACAAAGAACCATGGAGTCCACCTCATTCCTCACCCGATGCACAGTTTCGGGCCTCCAAATTGAAAGCGTATTTATATACACGTGTATTAGACCGATTATGTACCGAGATGAAAGATTATGCTCTAAAGCGTTACAATCGCGTTCTTCGGTTTTACGTTCCAACCCACAGTCTGATCAATTATACGCAGTGGCGAATTGTTAGTCCGCAGTCTCGCTTGATTGAGCTTCCGTCTGTAGATGGATATATTGCGCAAATCTGGACAGGGACTTCACGAACACCCAACGTTTATGAGGGGGTACGAAAAGAACGAACGTTTGAAACCGCATACTTAGAATATGGTGTTATGCAAGAGCTAGTAAGGGGAACAGACAGACGAATGTGGTTTCTGCATGATCCCATCGAAGACAATCCGAATTACACATGGGCCGATTATAAACAGAACTACCTGAAGACGGTTGCTGCTTCACTTCTTCATCCTGGAGTTTCCCATTACGAGGTAGCCCCATGGCCGCGAAGAATCTTTAAAGGGACTTATCCGTCTGATGATGGTGCAGGTAAAGAGCAGATTCCTCCTGATTATGCAACGACATTGCTACACGTTATGCACACACTTGGGAACATGGATCAGGACAATGTTGAAATTGAAGGTGAATTTCTTCAGGTTGGTGTATTGATTGCAGATTCAGCGATGTTTCAGCGCATGAAATCGGAGCCGGAGGCACCTGATGCCGGAAAGTATGACGGCACAGATCCAGAAGGATTCCGAGAGGATGGCGATACGGAGTTGTTAGATTTCTCTCCATTCTACGGTCTTGCGTTACCCTTACTTAAACACGGGATACCCGTGAGACCTGTCCAACTTGATAATGTGAGGCGCTATCCCCATTACTTGGCTCCATATCGTATCCTTCTTTTGAGTTATGAGTTTATGAAGCCAGAACACTCCGATATCCATTATGCACTGGCCCAATGGGTACAGGATGGGGGTGCATTGATCTATATTGGGGACGACAGCGACCCGTATCACAACATTCGAGCATGGTGGAATGACGACCAGCGCAGTGAAAGCACTAATACCATGTATCACTCACCACGAGAGCACTTATTTGAACAGCTTGGACTTAATGTAGAACAGGAAGGGATTCATCATGTGGGCAAAGGACTGGTTCATTGGCTCTCTGTACATCCTGCTGCATGTTCGTCAAGTAAATTGGGTGCAGATCAACTTCGCCAGTCTGTGAAAGAAACATGGGAGAAACTTCAGGATTCCAACTTCCGTTGGGAAGCCAAGCATTATTTTAAGATCAAACGGGGGTCCTATATCATTGCCTCTGTCCTGGAAGAGTCTGTATCTGAAGAACCGCTGGTTATTCCAGGTCCGGTTGTGGACTTGTTCGATCCTGCCCTGCATGTTCAGCAAGAGGTAAGGTTAGCTCCTGGTGAGCAAGCATTGTTATACGACATTACGGCCGGAAGGCCACAGCAAGACAAGGTCAGCCTAATCTCAGCTTCTTCCAGAATTGAAGATCTGACGATAACGAATACAGGTTTTCAATGTGTAGCCAAGGGTCCGTCAAATATGCAGGCCACGGCCAGGTTCTACTGTCCATTTGAACCGATATCCGTGTGCTGTATCGATCAAGACGAGTCAGTACCGATCAGATGGGAATGGGATTTGGAATCGAAGACTGTACTGCTGAAGTATGAGCATGGCGGCAAGAACAAGGTGGAAATTCAAGTAAGGTGGGATTGTGAGAATACAAAAGCTTGATGAATGAGAGAGGAGAACCAAACAATTATGCCATATGAACCGATTAGACTCGGGCATTTGAATCAAATGCTTACCAAACTCCGTGAAGCGATTTATGAGCCGATTGCCAAGTTGAATGTGACGGCATGGGTTACACCGGAGCCCGTTTCGTTCGAAGAAAGAATGTCAGGTCAGAAAATCACCCTTTCACAGGGCGAGCGTTGGGGGGAGTTATGGGATTGTGCCTGGTTTTGTTTTACGGGCAGCATTCCACCGTCTGGTAGTGACGCCAAGGTTGTTCTTCTGCTGGACGTGAACGGCGAACTCTGTCTGGTGGACCACGAAGGAACGCCTGTGCAGGGTTTGACAACCATCAATTCGGAGTTTGAATTCACATTGGGTCTCCCAGGAAAAAGAGTGGTTGAACTGGACCATTCTTCGATACAGTTGGCGGAGGGAGCATTCGAACTGTGGGCCGATGCTGGCAATAACGACTTATTTGGCAAATATCAAGGTGGTACGGTAAAAGAAGCGGTTATGGCCATCTGTCATGAAGATATACGAAGTCTCTATTACGACACAGAAGTGCTTATGGAGACGGCAGAGCATCTCCCTGCCGACACAGCGCGTAGAGAAAAGATTCTTCAGTCCCTATATGACGTTTCATTAATATTGACGGAATTCACACCAGACCGTATTCATCGTGCTAAGGGATTATTGAACGAACAATTATCATTTCGCGGTGGAGATTCCGTGATGAACATAAGTGCCGTTGGTCATGCGCATATCGATTTGGCTTGGTTATGGCCGATCCGTGAAACGATCCGAAAAGGTGCAAGAACATTCTCGACGGTGCTTCGCATGATGGAACGTTATCCCGATTATGTGTTCGGGGCGAGCCAGCCTCAGCTATACGATTGGATGAAGGAACACTATCCCAAGCTGTATGACCAGATCAAGGAACGGGTGCAGGAAGGCAGATGGGAACCGCAAGGGGCGATGTGGGTAGAGTCGGATACCAATGTGCCGGGTGGTGAATCTCTTGTACGCCAGATCCTGTATGGTAAACGGTATTTTCAACAGGAATTTGGAATGGAGATGAAGTCACTGTGGATGCCAGACGTATTTGGTTACTCCGCAAGCTTGCCGCAGTTATTGAAAAAATCCGGTGTGGATTACATGATGACACAGAAGCTCTCCTGGAGTGAATACAACCGTCATCCTCACCATTCATTTTTGTGGGAAGGGATCGACGGTTCCTCAGTATTAACACATATGCCGCCTGAGGACACGTACAACAGTCCGGCAGCTCCACGTTCCATTGTCAAAGCAGAGCGGGAGTATCTGGATAAAAACGTATCCAACCAGGCACTGATGCTCTTTGGCATTGGAGACGGCGGCGGTGGACCGGGAGAAGAACATTTGGAACGGCTGGCTCGCGAGAAGAACCTGCTGGGTCTATCGCCTGTTGTGCAGGAACCTTCCTGGCGATTCTTTGAACGATTAAATGAAGAAAGAGAACGATTCCAGACCTGGCGTGGTGAGTTGTATCTGGAAAAGCACCAAGGAACCCTGACTAGTCAGGCACGAAGCAAGCGGTACAACCGCAAGATGGAAAAAGCCCTACGTGAGCTGGAGTTTGCTGCTGTACTGGCTGCCCAGTTTGGCAAGTCTTATCCGTCCGAGACGCTGGAGGTGATCTGGAAGGAAGTCCTCTTGTATCAGTTCCACGACATACTTCCAGGATCTTCAATTAAGCGGGTGTACGATGAGTCGTTAATACGGTATGAAGAATTGCTCCAGCAGACGGAAGCTATGATCAACGAAACCTACGGTTATTTAGCAGACCATATCTCATCGAGTGAGGAAGAATCCTCTGGAGTCGTGGTGTTCAATTCACTGCCTTGGGAACGCGAGGAATGGCTCCACATGGATGGACGATGGTGTAAAGTGCAGGTTCCATCGATGGGATACACTGTGGTATCCGATTATGGCAACCAGGGTGTCGATCGGGAAGTGGCATCCAGCATTGAAATCGATTCGGAAACGTTGGATTCGAGCTTCCATGTTACAGCCGAAGAACGCAGCATAGAGAATGACAAACTTATCGTGAGATTTGACCAGAATGGTGGCATCACCTCGATCTTGGATAAGCTGGAGGCTCGTGAAATCATCCTGCAAGGACAGCGGGGAAACGATCTTCGCGTGTATCATGATGAAGGCGATGCCTGGGATTTCCGCCATGATTATTCAGCGCAGGCGGGGACGCCATTAATTCTGAATGATATCCGGGAGCTTCGGGATGGTCCGAGAGTTGGGCTGGTTTTTGATTACAGCTACGGAGAGTCTACTCTAACCCAGACCGTCACTCTAACCGAGGGTAGTCAACGTATCGATTTCGAGACCGGCGCGGATTGGAGAGAAAACGGTAAAATGTTACGTACTTCTTTCCCGGTTAACATCCGTACCGATCAGGTTCACTGTGAAATCCAGTTCGGCAGCTTGAGCAGACCGACTCACCGCAATACGATGTGGGACTTTGCGAAGGATGAAATTTGCGCTCACCAATGGGTGGATTTATCGGAGCCGGATTACGGAGTCGCCCTGCTCAATGATTGCAAATACGGGCATCGAGCCATCAACAATGTGCTTGACCTTCATTTGCTGCGCAGCAGCTCCTACCCGGATCCGGTGGCGGATCGTGCAGAGCATCAATTCACCTACTCGTTATATCCGCATCAAGGAAATCACGTGCAGGCTGAAATCTATCGAAGAGGTAATGAACTGAATATTCCGCTTCGCCTGAGCTCCTTATCTGTATCCTCAGCGGATGTATCAGAGGGAAAACTGCCTTATATGAAAGCGTTCTTGCAGCCGGACCATCCGCACATCATGGTGGAGTCGGTCAAAAAAGCCGAGGACAGTAACGACATCATCGTCCGTCTGTATGAAACCTCGGGAACCCAGGTCAAAACGAAACTATCTATCGGATGGAATACTGCCGAAGTCTGGGAAGTTGATCTCATGGAAAATAACATTTCAACACTGGAGCTTCAGAATCAATCTGACGTAGTCTTGTCCTTTACACCATTCGAAATCATCTCGTTGCGATTGAAAGGTTAGCAAGAATAACGGGTTCAACCTTCCACAAGGGAAAGGAGCGTTGGGAATGTGATTAAATCTAACAATCTGTTAATGAAGCAAATCTGGAAGCATAAGGTCTTTTACTTGTTCATGCTACCTGGCATCATCTGGTTTTTCTTGTTCTCCTATGTTCCCTTATATGGAATTCAGGTTGCTTTCAGGGACTATACCTTCGTTGGCGGTTTTACCGGAAGTCCATGGGCTGGCTTTAAGTACTTTGAACAATTTTTTAACTATTATCAATCCGGTGATATCATCCGCAACACGGTTATCATCAGTCTCATGAAACTGCTTATCGGCTTTCCGATGCCGATCATTCTTGCCATTCTTTTAAACGAGATACGGATGATCAGGTTCAAGAAAACCGTTCAGACGCTTTCTTATTTACCTTATTTCGTATCCTGGATCGTGGTTGTCACCCTGATGCAGAGATTGCTTACTCCATATGGCGGTCCAGTCAATGATTTGCTGGGATCGTTTGGAAGCGATCCGATCCAATTCCTGAACAATCCCACCTGGTTCTATCAGATGATTCTCGGATCGGACATCTGGAAAAACATCGGTTGGAATTCGATCATCTTTATGGCCGCCATTGCAGGAATTGATCAGCAGCAATATGAAGCTGCCAAGATCGATGGCGCAGGACGCTTTCAACAGATGTGGCACGTGACACTTCCAGGTATCCGTAATGTGGCCATTATATTATTTATTCTCGCCGTGGGTAATTTGATGAGCGCCGGTTATGAGCAGCTTCTTCTCCTGAACGGACCTGGGACTGCCAGCATGGGCAGCGTACTGGATGTGCATGCCATCAACTCTGGTATCCGGGAAGGGCGCCTGAGTTACGCCGCAGCTGTTGGATTATTCCAAAGCGTTATTGGTCTTATCCTGGTTCTGACGGTCAATCGGATTGCCCGCAAAGTCAGTGATGTATCCCTGTTCTAAGGAGGTGACGTTATGACACATAAATGGTCTTTATTTTCAGTAGTCAACTATACCTTGCTTGCTCTGGTTGGTTTCTCCATGATCTACCCGTTTATTTACATTTTGGCTTATTCATTGAATGACGGTAAGGATTCGATGCAGGGCGCGATCTATTTTCTTCCACGAAAATTTACGCTCGAGAACTATGCTCAAGTATTCGATAACGCCCGCATCTGGAAGGCGTACCAAATTACAATCATGCGCACCGTGCTGGGTACGTTCCTCCATGTTGTCCTGTGTACGCTCATGGCCTATGCGCTTTCCAAAAAAACATTGCCCGGCCGATCGTTCTTCACCTTTTACATCTTCTTGCCTACGATTTTTAGTGCCGGGTTCATCCCGTTCTTCATTACGCTTCAGAAACTGCATTTGATCAATAGCTTCTGGGTATACGTCTTGCCGCTGTTATTTAATTTCATGCATATCATTATTATCCGAACCTTTCTGCAAGGCATTCCGGAAGAGCTGGAGGAATCTGCCCACATTGACGGGTATGGGGATTTCCAAATATTCGTTCGGATTATCCTGCCTCTTTCGGGACCGGTGCTGGCAACCATCTCCCTCTTTATTGGGGTAGCCCATTGGAATGACTGGTTTTCAGGGGCTTACTATGTATCCAACAAAGATCTGATCCCGGTGCAAACCCTCTTGCAGGAGATGCTGACGGAAGCAGAGTCGTTATCCAATTCGATGCAACGCGCAGCCCAACAGGGTGGGCAGACGGTTGGTGGTGCAGGCGGTGCAGGTGCGACACCTGAATCCCTTCGTATGGCTTTGCTTGTCATCACGGTTTTTCCGATCTTGTGCATCTATCCGTTCATGCAACGGTATTTCGTAAAGGGAGTGATGATCGGTTCGGTGAAAGGTTAGGTTATCCTGATCCGGAAATTGATGGGCTTTACCAAGCTTGACCAAGACATTCATATTCATATTTCAGGAGGCGATTGGTTTGAACAGGATCTGGTCAAAAGGCGTATCCGTATTACTCGTGTCCATCTTGGTTGGAGGATTGTTGAGCGGCTGCACGGGTTCATCAGAGAACGGTGATGGTGGAGAAGCAGCCGATGGTTCATACAAACTCAAAATACTACACAATTGGAACGGATCGGGGGGATCTGATAATGGCATGACGCCTGTGGAAGAAGTCATCAAGGAGAAGACTGGCGTTACCCTCCAGTGGGAATATACAAAAGGCAGTGAGACCGAGAAAGTAAACCAGATTTTTGCCACGCAGGATTTGCCGGATATCTATACTGGACCCGCATGGGGAGGCGAGTTGGACGGCATTATCAAGGCTGCCAAAGAAGGACAGTTGTTAGATATTTCCGACAAATTGGGGGATTATCCAAACCTTGCGAAGTCAATTGCCGAAGAAAATGTACCCCCAGCGCTATACGAGAAAGCAATTGATGCATATGACGGCAAAAAATATCTACTCCTGCAAAATCAGCCTGCCACGAACGAAGACGGCATGGACTGGCTTTACGGCTTCTATGTTCGTAAAGACATTGCTGAGAAGGTCGGTGTGGACCCTCAGTCTGTTGTGACGAAGGAGGATTTCTATAACTTCCTCAAAACAATCAAGGATGCCAATCTGCAGGAGAACGGTCAGCCTGTCTTCCCGCTGGGTGGCTTCAGTAACGGCTGGTCCGTGGGCATTGGGAACACCATGTTCTATTCGGGTGCTGGATATGTTGACAAAGGAGATGGAACGGTAGAGTATAGCTTTTTCACCAAAGGCTATGAAGAGTACACACTATTCTATCGGAAGTTGGTTGAAGAAGGGCTGATGGACCCTGAGGCATTTACCCAAACAGACCCAATCGCTAAAGAGAAAATCAATCAGGGCCGCATCGCTATCCTTGCTGCACATTATCCGGCCATTCTGGATGCTTCCAAAGAATATATCACTTCGCATCCTGGAAGCGATTACATCCCTGTTGGCCCATTGGAGCGGGCAGATGTTGACCCGAACCGGCCTGCGGATCTAGGTATTCAGGGCAACAACGTAACAGCCATCACCAAGGACTGCAAGGGCGCATGTGTAGATGCAGCGCTAAAGTTCCTGGATTATATGGCTTCCGATGAAGGCTTCATGCTGGCGAGATACGGAGTTCAGAGCGTTCATTGGGATATGAAAGATGGTAAACCTGTCGCTAATCAAGAGTGGTTCGATAAGTTTACGGCAGATCAATCGGGAAAAGTTCGCAAGAGCGAAGGCATTAGCATTGGTCTAGAATCGATCACGGGGCCTGATCGGATCAACTCGGTAGCGGCAGGAGATATCTGGGCCGATCAGGGACGTCTCGATGCCATGGAGCAAGCCCGCAAAATCCTGCGGCCTAACGGCATTCAGGTAATTACAGCCTATAACCCAGGTGATGTGATTACCAAAGCGCCCGAATGGGAAATGCTGAAACCTTCGATGGACCGGATCAATGATGCTTGGAAGGAAGCAATCTTTGCGAAATCAGATGAAGCGGCGATGGGGATTATCAACGACCTTCGCGAGCAGCTCCGAAAGACCGGATATGATCAAGCCATGCAGTTCACGAACGAAAATCTGAAAGGCAAAGACGTGGTAACCGTTCAGATGCCGAACTGATGACTTCCATAATTAAGGGAGCCCGGTAACACGAAAGGCTTCGCAGCACCTTGGTAAACGAGGGAGCGAAGCCTTTCGTTATTTTGCTTGAGCGTGAGGACACATCCTTACTATGAGCGTATACCCATGGAATTCGTTATTCTTGATATTGACTTTACTTTAAGGAGTTGTATTCATATGACGACAAATTTCAGACCTCCATCTGTACCTCTTGTAACCGTAGATCCTTATTTTAGTGTATGGTCCGCTGCAGATCATCTATATGAAGATCATACCCGACATTGGACGAACAAAACGAATGGCATGGTTGGGCTTGTGATCATTGATGGTAAGGCCAGACGATTTATGGGGAAAGTGGCATTGGGGGATCAATCTGAATTTCAGGAGCCGGAGGCACTCGTTCAAACCGATCTGACGGTGGAGCCAGTAACGACTCGATATACCTTTCAAGGGGAAGGGATTGAACTTCAGGTCCGGTTCAACACACCTTTATTGTTGGATGATCTTGATCTGTTATCCCGACCTGTGACGTATGTGACTTTTCAAGCAAAATCTATCGATGGGAAATCCCATCAAGTCAAGATTTACTTCGATGTCACAGGCGAATGGTGTGTACATACACCGGATCAGCAAGTGATCTGGGAACGTCACGTGATCGAGGGACAATGGGATGCGATGTCCATGGGTACAGTCGAACAGCCCGTATTGCAGCTTGCTGGTGATGATACACGAATCGATTGGGGATATATGGTTCTGGCTGTTCCTCAGACTCCTCGTATCCAGACGGTGATACATTCCGTGACCAGTCGAGAGCAGTATGTACGGACCAGTCAATTGCCGACAGAGGATGATCAGCACCAGCCGAGAGCTGTTTCCGATAACATGTCGGTCATGGCAGCAGAGATCGATCTGGGTGTAATACAGGAAGAACCCGTATCCGAGTATCTTATGCTTGCGTATGACGATGTTCTTGCGATTGAATACTTTCATAAACCACTGAATGCTTATTGGAAAAGAAATGGATTGACGTTTCATGAAATGCTGTTGATGGCAGCTGATCAATATGAAGAGATCCAGCAACGATGCGACAGCTTTAATCGTGAGCTCACGACAGAGAGCCAAGGCGTAGGCGGTGAGAAGTACCGGGATATTCTGGCACTTACGTACAGACAGGCGATTGCCGCGCATAAATTGGTTGCCGATGAGGCGGGAGATGTTTTATTTTTCTCCAAAGAGAACTTCAGTAATGGATGTATTGCTACAGTGGATGTCAGTTACCCGTCGATTCCATTGTTCCTGAAATATAACCCGGAACTAATCAAGGGCATGATGCGTCCGATTTATAAGTATGCCATGAGCCGTGATTGGACATTTGATTTTGCGCCTCACGACGTAGGAACTTATCCGAAAGCCAACGGTCAGGTATATGGTGAAAACAAGTTGGAAGACCAGATGCCGATTGAGGAATGCGGAAATATGCTCTTGATGGCTGCTGCGGTGAGCAAGTATGAGGGGGATATCGATTTTGCCCGTGAACACTGGGAGCCTCTTACGAAATGGGCGGGGTATCTGCTTCAGAATGGACTCGACCCTGCAAACCAGCTGTGCACCGATGACTTCGCCGGACATTTGGCACACAATACAAATCTATCTATTAAGGCTATATTAGGCATTGCTGCTTATTCGTACATGTGTGACAAGCTCGGTTTGCAGGAAGGAGCCGCTTACCTTGAAGCCGCTCGGAAAATGGCGAATGAATGGATGACCATGGCAGATGCCGGGGATCACTATAAGCTGACTTTTGACAGTCCAGCCGATTCATGGAGCATGAAATACAATCTGGTGTGGGACCATCTGCTCGACTTACACCTGTTCCCAAAAGAAGTCGCTGCTAAAGAGCTTGAATACTACATGCATAAACAAAATCGCTATGGCCTGCCGCTGGATAGCCGTGAAACGTATACCAAATCGGATTGGCTGGTATGGTGTGCCTCCATGAGTTCAACACAAGCACAGTTCGAGTCATTGATCTCACCTCTATGGGATTTCATGAATGAAACCTCGGCTCGTGTTCCGGTAACGGATTGGTATGACACCATCACCAGTAAGCAGATGAATTTCCAGAATCGTTCCGTTGTCGGGGGCTTCTTCATTCAATTACTCATGCAAGATTCTACAGGCAAACTCGTGTGAAGGCAGGTGATGAATGTGAATAACATCATCGAAGAAGTTGGTACGGACCTAATACAGCTAAAGCAGCAATTCGAAAACCCGGATGCAACGTATCGCCCACAGCCTTTTTGGTTTCTGAATCATGAACTTGAGAAGCCGGAACTCCAGAGCCAGATTCAATCGATGTTTGAAGCGGGAGTCGGTGGGGTTGTCCTGCATGCGCGTCATGGTATGCAAACCCCATACCTGTCGCCAGAATTTATGGAAGTGTTGGAGTTCTGTACTACAGAGTGCGAGAAACGCAATATGGTCGTCTGGCTGTACGATGAGGATAATTGGCCGAGCGGAACTCTAGGCGGTAAGTTAACACGTGAGCATCCGGAATATCGCATGCGTTACTTGAGAATGGAGGGAAAAAGATATTCGCGAGGTCCTGAGCAGGAAGGATTGAAGCTGGACTTTGCCTCTTATGATCACAATGAGCTTATCGCCATTCTGGCTTATCGTTCCGTCCACCATGATGGGGAGTGGCTGCTCTATGATGAACCGGAAGATATCACACATTTATGGGGGCAGGATTGGAAGTCGGATACGGAGGATACTTATATCGTGCTGGCCTGTTGGTCCTGTGAGATCGCTGAAGGAATCACGTTTGCCAAAGGGTACTATCTCGATACATTGAATCCGGAAGCTGTTCAGACCTTCATCCAAATGTCTTATGAACCGTTTCTGCCATTGCAGACATATTTCGGCTCCACAATTCAAGGGGTATTTACCGACGAGCCAGGGCTCATGATTCATGATGGTTTCTCCGGGGTGGAAGCGATCCGAACGGTTGTTGATGATGTGGGTGCTACATTGCCGGGCATGGTCTTCGCATGGACACATGAGATGGCAAAGCGGTATCAACATGAGAATGGGTATGATCTTATCCCGCGGTTGGGCGCATTGTTATACAACATGGCAGATGGCAGCCGGTCAACGAAACAGCAATATTATGATACGATTACGCGCTGGTATGTTGAGGGCTATCATGCTGCGATTCGTACATGGTGTGAGCGGCATGGACTGCTGTATATCGGTCATACGCTGGAGGAGCCGGTCTGGGGACAGGCTAGGTCTCAAGGCAATCAGACCCGTGTATTGCAGCAGTTCCACTACGCAGGCGTGGATTATCTAACTCCCGGAATCGGTACAAAGGAGAATCCGCATCGCATCGTGTCCGTTAAGACAGCGGCTTCTGTAGCACAGCTGGATAGGAAGAAACGAGTGATTTGTGAATCTTTTGGCGCAAGCGGTCACGGCTATTCCATGCGTCAGAGGCGACTCGATGCTAATTTCATGGCTTTCTTAGGTGTGAATCTGTTTATTCCGCATGCGTTTTATTATTCGTTTGCGGGGTATCGTAAGACCGATTTCCCTCCGACGGAATTCAAACATGCACCGCATTGGCCGCATTATAGAGCTTTTGCCGATTATATTGGTCGATTGAGTCTGCTAAGTGCACGCGGTAAACGAACGCCAGAGGTACTCCTGTTATCGCCTATTCATACGGTGTACCAAAATATGTTCGCATCTGGTGAGTCGAATATGCATCCTTCTTCAGATGTGCTGTTCTCGCTCCTGTCGGATCGCATGCTGCGCGGGTCCATCGATTATGACTATGTAGATGAATGTCAGCTTCGCGATGCCACCCTCCTGGATGGAGAAGGGTATCGATTTGGCGACAATGAGAATGTATATTCGATTTTGATTATGCCAGAGATTGAGGTCATGTCAGGAGACATCGCAGCTAGACTCGTTTCCTTTGTCAAGCAAGGAGGCACTCTAATTGCAGTAGGAACGACTCCACAGCATAGCGAGGCCCTTCGGCAAGATCCAGAGTTGCTAAAGTATATGAATGAGTTATTCAGCTCCGATCGTCGGCATGGGAAATTACATGCTGTTGGCAAGGGGTACAGCATGTTCTATTCCATGGAAGACTCTGCTCATGAAGGCGATCAAGCTGGGGATCGACTTGAAGCATTTTGTGCTCTATTAAGTGATTTGTTAAGAGAATCACCAGCAATTCTCTGGAACCTGATAAAAGGGCAGTCTGAAGATCTGATTAGGGTGGAACGCAAGATCGGAGATCTGGTGTATGTGTGGATTATGAATTGGTCGGAGCAGCCAGTGACCATTAAGCTTGATCCAATAGAAAGTAAGGATGACTTGGAAGAATGGGACTTGGAGAGCGGGGGAGTGCGTCGGTTAGACTGTGAAGCGGTTCTTTTATTTGTGCCGGGAGAGCTGCGAGTACTATCGGTAAGACTTCATGAAGGTCCGTCCTTTCCGCAAAAACAAATGAACAATGGAGAGCGAACTTCTACGGATGTGGTAGTTCTTGATGAGAAGTGGCAGTTCAAAACTGTCGACCCCAATGTGCTTCTGCTAGATCAATGGCATGTAACGTTGAATGACCGACAGTCCAAGATGAACGCCACGATGCCTGGACAAGTGAATACGTATCGCACTACGTTTATGATGACGCAAGAATTGATCGAGATTGTACAATCACAGAGCAATTCGGGTCATGTCGATGAGTCAGGAAAAAAATCGGCCAAGATTGAGTTGATTCTAGATGATGTAGAGCAGAAGATTCCATCACATATCGGCTTTCTGTCACGTAGAAGGAATCTTGAAATCTTCGTCAATGGTATACGCCAGGAAGCGTTGAAACCAACTTCTTGGCAGGACGCTTATTATGACAGTGTATATATCACACCACATTTGTTGGTTGGCGAGAATGAGCTGGAGATTCTGACGGTTTCTTTACTGGAACCAATGCCGGCTATTTCATTCCCGGCATTTCTGATTGGTCCATTCGCAATAGAAGATCATACTACGTTAACTACCGATGTGGAAAATATGGTTGGATGTTGGGATTCTACCGGCTATCCTTATTATTCGGGCACAGGATCCTACTCGCAACATGTGGATCTGACAGATGTCAGCTTAACTGCAAATGATGAATTATGGCTGGTAGCTGAAGATATAAGGGAGACGGCATGTTTATATGTGAATGATATGGAAGCTGGCATCCGGTTATGGCCGCCTTACCAATGGAACATAACGCCATATGTACAAGAAGGAAATAATATAATTAACATTCATGCAGCAAATACACTAGAGAATTTATATGGAAAATTAGCACTGCCTTCAGGGATAAATGGACAGGTGAGGTTGGTACGGCGAGCGCAAGGATAGGGATTATACTCCAACTTTTATGATAAGAATGACTGGTCTTTAAAAGGTCCGGTCATTCTTTATTTGTTTATAACTATATCGCCTTATAATATATATTTAATATACTTATATAGGATCTAAATAAACCGATTAAAAAAGGCGGTATTTAAGCTGTAAACATAAAAATGCGGTGTCGTACAATTAAAAAGGTTAATTGAATTGTTATAAAATGTCGAATTTAAGGAACCTTTGTCGAAGTCATTGAAAATCATATATTATATATTTAATATATAAATGAAATGAATTATTTACCGAGGAAGGAGTGTATAAGAAGAGAACGCTGTTTGTCCCATTACTGCACATGGCACCACATGACTTCACATTTCACATCACATTAAAAGGAGAAATGACAATTATGATTCGTAAGTTAGCGGTTTTGTGTATTACCCTTGTCTGCACAACAGTGTTCTCGGTTAGCGCATTTGCTGCTTCTAATGATTCAAAGCATGTGGATTCTTTGAAATGGCCTAAAAATCAAGCGCTTCCAAACTTCGGTAAAGTTGAACACCTGGATGTTGCCAATGTGTATGAGGCACAGGGGGATATCAAATTGCTTTTGACAACTCTTTCAGGAGTTGTGAATCGGGAAAAACCACGAGTTTATGTGCTACAGAATAAAGTTGACCCTTGGCTGAAGGACTTAAAGGTTCCATATAAGCAATATGACAACGCTATGGATGTTTTCAAGAAATATGCAAAAGAGATTAAAGGCATTATTGTATATGATCCAAATTTACCCGATTCAATTAATGTGGCAACTACACTTGCTGGACTAAAGAATGCTGTTGTCGCCAGTCCCGAACTTGCACAACAATTAACTGCTGCACCATATAACCTGTCGGTACTTGAAGACTTACAAGGCAAATTCAAGAATCGTATGGACGCGTACAATTGGCAATATGAGAATCTTTGGAGCCAAACGACTCAAAGAATGTTGGTCGGATTGAGTCCGGGCACATCCATCCCAATGCCGCCAGGAAATTTTGAATCATTCGAAACGATTGCTATCGAAAAGGAACAAGTACGTGATGGAAGTAATCGGAAAACATTTGAATATGATTTGTCTTCCTATTTGGGAAAAGAGGCTGTCTATCTCCGCTTCGAAGATGCCTTTTCTCAGGATGGCTGGGGGCCAGCCGTTCATCAAGTGACTGTGAAGGCAGATGGACAGGTCATCTCAGATTTTAAAACGGGTACCCCAGAGGAAGAAACGTTTCTCTATGACAGACATAACTCCAAATTTTTACCTGGAAGCGACCACCGCTTCGTAGATCACGGCAATTACTTTGTATACGAATTTAAACCTGCAGCCAATACGAAGCAATTAACAGTATCTATTGACATGTGGAACCAGTATAAAGTATCAGCGAGCAGCATTAAACCACTTTCATCTGAGGAGAAGGAACCTTATGGTTTTCTACGTGATTATGCCGTAGCAAACAAAGCAATGGTCTTCTGGCTGTCAACAAGTGTGCCTGAGGAAAAGGCGCTTTTCGAGAAGATTCTATCCGACGTAGAGCCGGGGACACCATATATGGGATGGTTCGACAATGATTTTGAGGGGGAGGTCGCTGGCCTCGAACTAACGTCTCGTCATAGTGTCTATGTTATACCTTCTGACTGGTTTCATAACATGACCGTATTTTCAGGAACAAAAGTGAAACAAGAACCGACACCTAAACGAGTTGATCCTAAGCTCGAGAATAAAATTTACGTGACCTATACCTTTGGCGAAGGCGACAATATGCAATACGACCTGAATCATATGCGTAACTTATGGGCTGATCCCGCTCGGGGCAAAGTACCCATTAACTGGACCTCAAGTCCGCTGCTGTATGATGCAGCTCCTGCCGTTCTAAATTATTACCGTTCAACTGCGACGGAAAATGATCTGCTTGTCGCAGGACCATCTGGAGCGAGCTACTTCAATCCGCACGTCTGGCCGAAGGAGACATTTACGGAATACTTGAAACAATCCTATTCGTATCTTAAGAAAACCGACATGTCATACCCTTATGTGCTGAATCGGGAACTTGGAAAAGACATTCCGCTCAGCGAGTCAACAGCAGCTGCGTATGAGAAAAATTATAAACTCAAAGGTCTTTTCTTGGCAGGGGAAGATAAAGACGATATTAAAATCATCAATGGGAGCCTTCCGGTATCTATGATGCGAGGCATCTCCACTGTTCAGGACGGAAAAAAGGTATTGACTGATGCAAAGAAAGACTGGGATGGCAAATCTGCAAAGTTTATTTCGATTGGGATCAACGCGTGGAGTATGACACCATCGGATGTTTTAGCTATCACGGAATCTCTTGGGCCAGAATACCAGATCGTCAAGGCTGATGAATATTTCTCACTCGTCCGAAAAGCCCATGGATTGTCCAAATAAGGTAGAGAAGATAGGAATCTTTCAATCTCAAGTAATGTGATAAGAAGCATGAAGGCGAGCCGATGGCTCGTCTTTTTTGCGCTGTGCTTGATCACTCTGGACTTAGAGCCACAATTTCAGCAACCTTTAGATGTGGATCAAGTAAACAACGTTCAAGATTTAATTAGTAACAAGAAAAGCCGCTTTTGTGAGTAACTAAATATACGTATAAAAAGGCCTATTCTTCTAGTAAACTGTACCCTATAGAGTAGACACTTTAAAAAAGTCTCTCTATGGGGTACTTTTGTTATATACCATGAACGAGACGAGGACGGAGAACGATTAATGAGTAAGAAAACATTTACAACACGCGAAGTAGAGCAATTTGCTACAAATCCCTATGTGAAGTCTGTTTCGACCAAGGGAATCACTTATACGGACGAGTTCAAACAACTCTTTATTACATTAAATCAGCAAGGAAGGCTGCCTAGAGAGATCTTTGAGACTTGTGGATTTGACGTTCAGATCATTGGAATGACTCGGGTCAAAGCCGCAGCTGACCGATGGAGAGCTAGTTACAACGAGCAAGGGGCTCTAGGCTTACAAGATACACGAGGCAAACATTCAGGAGAGTCTCTAAAACGAGAGTTAACCTTGGCAGAAAAGAACGCGAAACTCGAAGCACAGATTCACCTGCTCCAAGCAGAGAATGAACTCTTAAAAAAGATTCGCCTGGCCGAACGGGGGTGGAACCACGAGTAAAACTAACGCCTGGTCTTCGATACAGGTTAATCCGAACCGTGATTGAGAAATACCATCTTCAGCGAATGGTAAGTGTTCTGTGTGAGACTGCCGGGGTCTCCAAAAGCGGATATTACCGATACTGGAGCACTTCAGCCATTCACAGCCGCACGAAGAAGGAACAGGTTGATGAGGAAATAGGTGTGTACATCCGTCAAGCCTTCCAGTTTAAGAAACGTAACAAGGGCGCTCGCTCCATTAAGATGACGCTGCAAGGACAATTTCAGATCATCTGGAATCTCAAGCGCATCCGAAGAATCATGAAAAAATACGATATTGTATGTCCTCATCGACGAACTAATCCCTACAAACGAATGATGAAGGCAACCCATGAACATCGAACTATGCCTAACCTGTTACAACGCAACTTCAAACAAGGCATCCCGGGCAAAGTACTTCTAACAGATATTACATACTTAAGTTACGGCCAAGGGAAACGCGCCTATCTATCCACCATCAAGGATAGTTCCACCAATGAAATTTTGGCTTATCATGTGTCGGAGCGAATGACGATGGATCTGGCGACAAACACGTTGCTCCACTTACAGAAAAATCGCAAATTCAAGAAGAGTCATGATGCCTTCATTCATTCCGATCAAGGTACGCACTACACTCATCCGGATTTTCAGAAGAAAGTGAAACGGATGGGGCTTGGGCAATCCATGTCCAGACGAGGAAATTGTTGGGATAACGCACCACAGGAGTCGTTTTTTGGTCATTTTAAGGACGAAACTTCCTTAAAGAGCTATGCCACGTTAGACGAAGTCAAACGAGAAGTTAAATCCTATATGACCTACTATAATCACTATAGATACCAGTGGAACCTAAAAAGGATGACCCCTGTACAATACAGAGATCATCTTCTTGAAGCCGTATAGTTTTTTTTAGAAATGTCCTTTACATAGGGTACAGTTTACTTCTGGTTTGCCTTTTTGCTGTGCAAACGTATAATGAGAGCTTGAAGGGGGAAGAGGGCTATGACTATCGAATCGAGTTTTCGCCGGGCCAATCACATTTGCAACCGTTATATTACGAAAGTGGAACAGGCGGGGCTTTCAGTGTCCGTTTTATATTGGGGATTCATGCCCGACCATTTCGACAATGCCCTTCACCGTCATTCCTTCTTCGAGGCCTGTTATGTGGTAGACGGGGAAGGAAGCTACTTTGAACAAAATCGGCAGTATGCTTTAAATAAAGGTACAGCGTTTCTATCTCTTCCAGGCGAATGGCATCAAATCCGCAGCCAGACAGGTCTGACGCTTTGTTACGTTGCTTTTGAGCTAGATGAAGTCCCCACAGATGCTTATTATGCCGAATCCTTCCGACGTCTTGCCGAGCTTGGACAGAACGTAGTCCCGCAAGCAGACATTACGCCGACCGGCCATTTATGGCAGGCTCTTATTGCTTCTTTTGACTTGCCGGGGGCAACGCTTTCTCTTGCTGTGAAGCAAATCTCGGCTTCTCTGCTGTTATCCATAGCGGATTTGCACGCTCCTGCACCAGCAGATTCGGCCGACACAGCGGAACAACCAGCGGAAACCAATACATTATTCCGCCAGGCTAAACGGTATATTGATGATAATATGAACAATGAGCTTACGCTTGTGACGGTGTCAAAGCACCTTCACATTTCGTCCCGCCACCTAACCCGGCTGTTTCAGGAAAACCTGGGGCAATCCTTCGTTCACTATATCCAGGAACGGCGTGTGCAACATGCCGCCTGGATCCTGTTAAATGAACAGACTCCAATCAAAGATATTGCCATCCAGTGCGGGTTCCAGTCCGTGCACTATTTTACCCGGATTTTCACACGCGAGCTTGGCGTTTCCCCGGCCAAATTCCGCCGCATTCAGTTTGCCGAAGGCCGTTCCGGCCAATTGCACTACCCTCCTAAGATGTCCTGATTGTACAAAAACAGAGCTTGATCGTTCAAAGACAGCCCCTCCAACTCCCTATACAATAATGACATAAATCGATAGAGAGCTGGAGGTGCAGGCATGCCACGAATAACCCCCTTGACCTTTAACGCCGACCCCGTCAATTTCATCCGTCTTCGGCCAGATCACGAGACCAAGCCCGGTATCTGGAATGGGTATGAAGAATGGCTTGAGCAAATTTGGTCCGACGGTGCCCGGAGCGGTTTGCGTCCCGTTTATATGATCATTGACGGTACACACGGTGCCCCGTTCAGCGAATGTATGGAAAGGCTCCGGTCGCGCTGCCGCCGGGAGAACAGGGTTTTAATTGAAATAGACAGCACTGATTATTTGAAGCCTTCAGCAGATCTGCTGAAGCAGTTTCACCCTTATCTGACCGATAATCGTGCTTTTGGCGTTGTGGCATCGGACGTAACCGTTGAGGATTATTTCAGGCCAAACGCACAGGCGGCTTGGCTCAGCGATATGGAGTATCAGCTGCAGCTTTATGGTTACGCCGATAATGCAGAGCCCCACCTGCCAAATAGTGATCAGTCGGCCCCCATCGTTGTGACCTTCGGGCCCGGTGCCGGCTTCCTATCAACAGCAGCGGAGTCGGCTAACGTTTCTCTTTTTTGCGACTTATCCAGAGAGACTCAACAGAACCTGCACCGGCAGGGGATGGGTTCCCTGGGATTGGGACCATGCGAGGATATGATCGAAACCTACAAACAGGCCTTGTTTTTGGAATGGCCCGTCTGGGAGACATATCGGAAACGCCGCTTATACAATTTTGACTACTATATGGATATGAACAATCGGGAACAGCCGGTTTTGGTCACCGTCTCCATGCTTCAACGACTTTTGGCTTCTGCAGCCAGACAGCCTTTTCGAGTAAAGCCGTTTTTTGTGCCGGGAATTTGGGGCGGACAATATTTGAAAGCGTTATGCGGCCTGCCCCGGGGATGGGATAACTGCGCTTGGGGTTTTGAACCTGTCGCGCCGGAAAATACCCTTTTAATTGGATATCGGGATTTTATATTGGAGCTTCCCTTTCCGCTTCTGCTATCCGCTCATCCGGTAGCAATTTTGGGAGAGCGCAATGTTCGACTGTTTGGCGACTATTTTCCAATCCGGTTTGATTATCTCGATACGATAGACGGGGATCATCTGTCTTTGCAGGTTCACCCAGAGCAGACTTACATCGAGCAGACCTTCAATGAAACGATGACGCAGCAGGAATCCTATTACATTATGGAGCAAAAGGAAGGCCCCCAACCTTTTGTGGCGCTGGGCTTCACCGAAGGAACAACCGGGGAGGAACTTATTCAGGCGGTTGAATCCGCACATGCCTCAGGAGAACCGCTGAAGGTCGATGAATATGTGAACATCTTGGATGCGAATAAGGGTGATCTATTCCTGATCCCGCCGGGAGCTGTTCATTTTTTGAGTAAAAATAATCTGGTACTGGAGATCTCTTCGACAACCTGGTGGTTTACCTTCAAAATTTATGACCATTTGCGGCTCGATCGAGACGGGCGGCCGCGGCCGATTAACAGCGATCATGCCAGACCGAACATACTGGAGCAATTTGACACCCATTATGTTCATAAACATTTGGTAGCCGTCCCAAAGGAATGCCGAATCCAGGGAGCCAGCAGCGAAGAGCTGCTGGGTGAGCGGGAGGATCTGCTTTTTCAGGTGAAAAGATTGAAGCTGGACGGAGAGTGGATCGACGATACGGGTGGAGAGTTTCTCATGTTTAACCTCGTAGAAGGCAACCGTGTGCGGCTTACTCCGCTTGATAACGAGGCAGCGGCCGTGGAGTGGGGGTACGCAGAAGCGTATATCGTTCCCGCTTCAGTCGGCGGTTTTCGCCTTGAGTCGCTGGGCGACCTGCCGTGCACCCTGATTCGGGCACGGGTTTCACCAGGTTGGAACATCCCCCTGCTTCCTCATCACTGGAATCCGGTGAACGCGGATGAATAACGACGTCACCATCGCTATTGATGCTGGGGGAACTTTTTTGAAGGCTGGCGTTCTAAGAGGGGGGCATCTATTGCCCGAGCTCTATGTCACAAGGCCGTCGCACTCCGATGGCAGCCCCTACGAAATCACCGCTAATCTGGCAGCCGTGATTCAGGAACTTGCCGCTGCCTACGTCGCCTACATGGAGCGGGGTGATTCCGATAAAGAGACCGCGGAAGCGGCCAGCTTTCTCAACTTTCATATCGGCTTTGCTATCCCCGGTCCCTTTGAATACGAAACAGGCATTTCCCATATCCGGGGATTGAATAAATACGAGCAACTCTACGATCTGAATTTAAAAACGCTGCTGCGGTATAAATTAATGAAGCTTGCGACGGAAAGCACCTCTCCCGCATGGATTTCCCGGCTGGCTGCCGCAGATATTCGGTTTGGCAATGATGCTGCCTTGTTCGCCCTGGGAATCAGCAGGCTTTTTCCTCAAGAGAGGTTGCTGTGCCTTACGCTAGGAACGGGCCTCGGCTCGGCTTTTATTGAGAGCAGGTCAATTGTCAGTGGAAAATGGGGCATTCCCGACTCAGGCATGTTATATGCTGAGCGATTCAAGGGAGAAACCGCCGATGATCTGTTTGGAGCTCGAGGAATTCTGGCCTTGGCGGACCGCCTTGGTGCCAGAAGGGACGGAGAAGACGTGTACCGTCTGGCCATGGAGGCCAGACAGGGAGTCTCCTCCGCCATCCGTGTATGGCAGCTTTACGGACAGCTGCTCGGGGAAATGCTGCGTCCGTACGTGGCAGCGTTTCACCCCGCACGTCTGATCCTGGGCGGACAAATTGCCGGCACCCATGAATTGTTTGGTCGCGCACTTTCAGAAGCACTGTTGCCCGAGAAGGTTCCTTTGCATTATGAGAAACAAATGCAGGAGCATGTGTTTCATGGGATTTCCCAACTTGTAAGCGGTACCTATTCCACGAATGAAGGAGAAAAATAAATATGACGCTCGAACGACAAATCAAACAGGCAGTTCTCCCTACGCTTGATCGGAAATGGAAAATATACGTCATTCACCATTCCCATACCGACCTTGGTTATACTGATCGACAGGAAAAGATTGAGCAATATCATGTCGATTTTATCCGTCAGGCGCTGCATATTGTTAATGAGGCCCATAATGGAATAAAACCCGAATGGAAAGGATTCCGCTGGACCTGTGAGACATTCTGGGCTGTGGAACAATTTTTGAAGCAAGCCGGGGATGAGGAGAAAGCTGCATTTGCCGACGCCGTGCGGCGCGGTGATATTGAGTTATCCGGTACTTATCTGAATATGACCGAACTGCCCGACATGCCGTTGTTGAACAAAATACACGGCAAGGCACAGCGTTATGCCGACTCTATCGGTTACCAAATAGACAGCGCGATGACGGCGGATATCAACGGCTACAGTTGGGGATATGCCGACAGCCTGCTGGATAATGGGATCCGGCATTTATTCAGCTGTATACATACCCATCACGGTATGTATGCGCTGGGACGCAAGCAGTCTCCCTTCTGGTGGGAGGCCCCAAGCGGGGAACGCCTGCTGGTCTGGAATGGAGATCACTACATGCTTGGCAACGAACTTGGCTTATGCCCCGGTGCGCTTGGCAAATACATGATTCGTGATGAATTTGGCCACAGACGGATGGAGCCGGCACATATTCACGATCCAATCGCCAATACTCGCATCCACCGCTACTTGGCTCAGCTTGAGGCGGAGCGGTATCCGTATGATTTCGTACCGGTGATGCTGTCCGGGCTGCCTACGGATAACGGATCTCCCAACAGTGCAATCATAGAATGGATCGAGGCGTGGAATCGACGAAGCGGAGAGGTGGTATCCGTGGAGATGATCACCTTGAGCGGTTTTTTTGCCCGGCTGAAGGAGGAAGGGACAGACGGACTGCCTGTTCATAAAGGAGATTGGCCCGACTGGTGGACGGACGGCGTTAGCTCCACGCCGATGCATACCCAGATTTATCGGGACGCGCAGCGTACGCTCCGTAAGGTGGAAAAGCTCGATCCTGAACAAAAAAGCGTCAGTCTCCAGGACATTGAGGCTGTGGAGCAGTCGCTTGCTCTCTATG
The DNA here is from genome assembly GCF_058313655.1 of Paenibacillus sp. Negev47. Lineage (NCBI taxonomy): Bacteria > Bacillati > Bacillota > Bacilli > Caryophanales > Paenibacillaceae > Paenibacillus > Paenibacillus sp. Negev47. The sequence continues at coordinate 2,857,707 of NZ_CM177754.1, read as the reverse complement.
CCGAGCACACCTGGGGTTATCATTCCTCTGTGTATGAACCTTGGCACAAAAATGTGCAGCTGCTTGAGGTTCGCAAGGCGGCACACGCCGCAGAGGCAAGCAGGCTTGCTTACCGCGCGCTGGATCAGGCGCTGCTGGCCGATAATGCTGCCACCTTGTACCCAGGGCGGCCTTACCGCTTCAAAGTCACGAACCTGTCGGAGCGGGAGGTAACCGAGTTGGTTCAGTTGAATCTCGAAGGATGGGAGCCGGATGAACTGTTGAACGGAGTAGAGGTGATCCGGGAGGACACGGGAGAAGTACTGATCCAGCAGTCAACTCACCCGCAGACGTGTATAGTGGAACTTAAGCTTCAAAGTATGGAGAATTGCATACTGATTCTGCGCCCGCTTCTGGTAGCGCAGCAGGATCAATCTTGCTTAACGTCAACCTCCAACTCCAAGCTGATCGGTGCCGATCAGGTGTACGACATGGAGGATATGTATTCGTTGACGCAGAGCAGCCTGCAGGCGCCTATCACCGTTTTTCAAAACGGGCTGGAGTCGCCTTTTATACACTTGACATGGTCGGTAGATCGAGGTATTTTCTCGTGGATCGATAAGGAGACTGGCCGTGAACTGCTCAAGCCGGATGATTCGTATGGTGCTTTCACACCCATCTATGAGGTGACGAATCCGGCGGATGCTTCCCAGGTGTGGAGCATCCGTTCAAGAATGGGTCGCAACCGTAAAGGCCTGAACGTGGATCGTTCGGTTGGTCAGCTCGTCTCTGTCCGCGCAGTGGATAATGGACCGCTATTCGCTACGGTTGAGCTAGGCTATCAGCTAACGGGCATCGCCTATTTCTCATTATTCCTGCGGGTCTATGCTCGGCAAAACCGGTTGGATATTTCGGTACGGTTGCATAAAGAGAGCGTTTGGAATCCAGAAAACGTATATCTGGCTTTACCTTTCACCTCGGGAGGCACGGGGCCGGTTACCCTGTTTGCTGACAAGCCGGGAGGGTTGGTTCGCCCGTGGAAAGATCAGATTCCGGGAACCTGCCTGGATTATTCCTCTGTGCAGTCGGGCATTGCCTGGCAGGATAACGACCGCAGCCTACTGCTTGCTGTCCCGGACACGCCGCTTGTGCAATGGGGGACGCTGGATTACGGACTCCGAAAGGTACACACCCAGCAAGCGCCCGATGCTCAACCAGGAGCCTATGCCTGGCTGATGACGAATTACTGGGAAACGAATTTTAAGGCCACCTTGGGCGGCTTCTATGAATTCCAATATTCTATTTCGGCCGGTGGCAGACTTTTGGCAGAAGATATGGCCGCAGCTCTGCAAGCGCTGAACGAACCGTTTGCAGTTGCCCGGGTCAACGAAAAATAAAATAAACCGATAGGCAAAAGCCCGGACTCATATTGAAGTGCACCCTTTAGAACAGACATTGAATAAACCCATGGTTTAACCAATGAAATTCTTGGGGTGCCTTTTTGTACTGCTATAAAGCGTTCCTGCCCAGCATTATAAGCTAAATTGTATGTACTCACGACGTTTAATTCATCGGAATTTTCACCAAACCAATCCGCAAATTCCAAGCGCACTAAATGACAAGCTGGTAAAGGGAGATCTAAACGATGAACCGGTTGTCGAATTTATTAAGGGCAGCCGACCAACGTGATCGGCTGCTTTTGTTTAATTAACTGGGCACGATAAGTTGAAGTTCGGGGAGAAAAAATCCCTTACGTCCGGCAAGTTGAAGTCCATCTTATACCTACATACTCGTGTCAATATAGACTTGTCCGTCTTTGTCTGCTTCTTGGGTATTGTTGTACTCTACGGCCGTGCTCAAGGATATCGGATTAGACGCTCACCCAGCGATGTGCGGGCATGAGTAAGAGAGGATGATTATTTGTATTTTTCTCTGGTATCTCTCTTCAAATATGTGCGACAGGAACAGAACATTATGAAAGGTAGATAACCTTGTTATATTATATTCATCCATTGAAGGGGGGATTGCACAATCCAACATCTCATCACTTCCTTTAAAGTTATTCATGTTGTATGTATTAATATATGATTCTACTAATCGCAACGATAGTGCTTCTACCTATTAATAGGAGAGATAGAAGAAAGGTCCGGGTGGATTCCTTTTCTGTTCCCGCGAACTCGACGCTGATCAAAGTGATCGGCTGCTTTTGTTCAACTAACGGGCAGGTTAGTTGCAATATATGGTAACATTACATTGAGAATAAGTTGCCTAGGTAAACAAGGGTACCATCTTTTTTTGTAAAGGAGAGGAGTATGGTTATGGTTAGTAAAGAAATAAGGGACATAATTGAAAATTATCTTGAAGCATACAATTCATTTGAAATTGAAAGAATGGTCGGACTTTTACATAATGACATAATATTCAGGAATATTTCCAATGGAGAAACTACAACGGAGACCAGAGGAATAACAGCATTTAGGGAGTTGGCAGAACAGTCGTCAACGATGTTCTCCAGCCGTCGCCAGACTATTACCAATTACTGTGTTATAAATGACAAAGTAGAGGTAGGAATCGATTATGAAGGTATTCTTGCCGTGGATTTTCCTAATGGATTAAAGAGTGGGGATAAGCTGCAATTAAAAGGAAAGACAACATTTGAGATTAAGGAAGGAAAAATTTCTTTGATTGAAGATTACAGTTGAATACACCACACGTTTTTTAAGCTAACGGGAGACGTTAATTCAGATTAGCATGGAGCAGTTCGCCGATTGGCAACTGCTCCGTTTTCGTTAAGCTAACGGGCAGTATAGCGGAATAACGAACCATATGAAGCAGGGTAATGGTGTATTGATATGTAATTACAATGTATTGACATCGTAATTACAGTTGGGTTACAATTAGCATATTCAGGCTAAGGGGGAATCAATTAAATGGATACGAATTTACAAATACGAATATCAAAAGACATGAAAGAAAGTTTTCAACAGGTTGCTAAGGATAATAATAAAGATACCTCGTCACTAGTGCGTGACTGGATTTCAACGTATATATCTGAACATCAGCGAGTTGATGAAGAAATAGCAGCTGAGCTATATATGGCAGGGTACCAATTACAAGAAGCGCTTGGCGGGAGAGAAAACGTAAGCAATGAGTTTGCAAAACAATTGCAGGAATATTCCTTAACGAATCAAAAAGAATTCACACAGCGGATACTAACCATCTACATGGACCTTGATATGACAATTCCTTCATGTCTATCGAAAACGTATAAAGGGTTCGCTTTTTCTCAAATGTTTTTTAGAAAATATCTAAGTGGAAATGTTGGTCTCTATTGAGTATACATATGTACAAAATACGAGTTTTGTGAAACAGTACTAATGTTTTAAAAGGCTGCACATGAATTTTTAACTCTGTGCAGCCTTTTTTTTTACTTCTACCTGACTTTATTCCACTAATCCCAGACTACTTCTGTTCCTGCAATAAAGTCGTGTATTGCACGTCGATCCTCACGCATACCGACCATAAAAGCACTCACAATAATTCCGATACCCAACGTTACCGCATACACAAGTCCAGCCACAACAACTCGCATCAGCATCGTACCAATTTTTGGCGATTCATGTGTATCGTATTTACGGATTCGAATTCCACATATACGTTTTCCGATGGTCCGACCATACCAGTAAACTGGTAATAAAATTGAGTATAACGCACTAAATATTTTGGCAATCGGCTCATCCGCATCAAAGTTGCCCGTAAGCACACCTGCAATAATTACTAACGGAATTGAAATAATAAGACTATCCAACACACTTGCTCCTAATCTAATCCAAAAACCTGCTTTATACAAAATGCTTTCCTCCAAACTACAATTTTAAACTAAACAGCTAAATTACTTCACGAACTCCCTTCATAAAATATTTAACTTTATGTACACAACTCAGGTAGTATAACAGAAAATTTTACCTATTGACGATACAACTCCTATTTCTTTTCAATTGCACCCTTTGTGAATTTTATAACAAACTATCGAATAATCTTAACCGTTGATCATGTTCACATACATACTCTTACATAATCCTTTCTAATTATCCTTTTGATAAATGTGGATTTCGCCTCGTTAATCAACACAATAATAATTATGTAAACAAAAAGGCTACTCAACTTTTGTTAAGTAACCTTATACTCCACGATGGCATAGACTAAACCGGCGACTGCAAAGATCCAGACGTAAGTCATTCGGTTAAGATGGTATCCATTCACGAAATATGGACTGTACATGAGATCAAAAACCCACAGCCCTCCCCATCCAAAACCACCTGCATAGATCAAAATTCTCACCATAGGAAAGCATACATATTTCCGCAACAGCCATGAGACCGGGCTAAGAAAAACAACATAAAAAGCGATTAAATAGTGACCGAATCCCAGGATGAGCGACAATATATATATCAGGCCCCCCGCATTACGTAAACCATAATACTCTGTTGTTGTAATATGGTATCCTTCAATCCTTTCAAGAACGAGGAATGCTGTAATCCATAGTGAACGCTCTAATCCAACTACTTTTGTCCTTCCAAAATCATCGTACCCAGGCGGTCCATAAGCTCCATTCTTCCCATGGCTGTGTAGGAATAGTTGTAGTTATCGACATTGGAAATTTTGTAAATATTGCCGTTCTTCACGGCGTTCATGTTATTCCACACCTTACTGTCTACCATTTTGTTCTCACTACTCTCCATCAACAGCAGACGATCCGGATTAACGGTAACTAAAGCCTCAAGGGCGATCTCTTTGCCTCCCCAGCCCTCTGGATCAGGGATACCTTCTGTGCGCTTCAGACCCCATTCACCGTATAACATCTCGGCTGCACCTTTATTCGAATAGATCACCAGATTATTTGGATATGTTTCGATCACGGCAAATGATTCACCGTTTACAGCTGCCTCCAGTTTTTGTTTCCACTCTGCAGATTTCTTATCATATTGGGACAAGTACTCATCTTTCTTGCTTTCTTCTTCAAACGTATTTGCCAGGAATGTCAGTCTCTCTCTCCAATCATAGTATGAGTACGGCAATGCAATCGTAGGCGCAATTTTGGATAAGGTTTCATACTGATCCGTGTTAAAATCCTTACCCAGAATAATCAGGTCCGGATTAGCACCCGCTATAGCTTCAATGCTGAACGGGAAACCATACCAGCCCAAACTAACGGTATCTGCACTCAACTGATCCTTAATGGTTGGCGTGATCTCCTCCGGGTTGCCATAGTCAGCGCTCATCGTCGCTACAGGCGTTTTGCCAAGGATCAATAGCTCTTCTGTCGAGCCGGATAGATCGACAATGCGCTCCGGGCTCAGGGGAATTGTAATCTCTTCTCCATTTGGATTGGTAATCACTTTGGTCGTTGCTTTTACCGTTCCCTCGGAGGGGCTGTTCACTTCGCTGGTCGTCTGGGTTGTTCCACAGGCCGCCAAGGTGAGCATACAGCATAGTGCAATCCATACAGGAATTCGTTTAAACATCGTTGTCAGTCTCCTTTTATATCAGTTCATTTAGCCATATTAGATTATTTACTTCAGTTCTCTCTATCTCATCTCATTATTCGTTTACTTTTACCTGCCAGCCTTCCGCATCCTGTTGTAATTGCCACAGACGAGCGTAGATGCCCGAGTAATCTAGCAATTGCGCATGCGTTCCATGTTCTACAAGCTGACCTTGGTCCAATACAAGGATCTGATCGGCATTTTGAATGGTTTTTAATCGGTGTGCAATCAAAATGACCGTCTTGTCCGCCACGAGCTCATTAATCGCTTGCTGCACCGCGGCTTCGTTCTCCGGATCAAGTGAAGCGGTGGCTTCGTCAAGCAATACGATCGATGCATTTTTCAACAAGGCACGTGCAATGGAAATACGCTGTTTCTCCCCACCAGATAACGTCGATCCACCCTCGCCAACAAGTGTATCGTATCCCTGCAGCAGACTGGAGATAAACGCATGACAACAAGCTCTCCGTGCTGCCTCCTCAATCTCGAATTGCGTAGCGTCTTTCTTTCCTACACGAATGTTGTTACCGATCGTATCCTGGAACAGATACACGTCCTGGAAGACCACAGAGATATCCTGCAACAGCTTCTCGGGGTCCATCTGATCAACGGGTCTGCCGCCAATGCGAATGGTTCCTTGCTGTACATCCCAGAAGCGGGCAATGAGACGTGTGACTGTACTCTTACCACTACCGGATGGGCCAACCAGAGCAGTAATGGTATGCGGTTCAATTGTAAACGACAAGTCTTTCAACACCGGCTGCTGGCCATCATATCCAAAGGTCACCTGGTCGAACGAAATGGCCTGATTAGGCTGTATATCTCCCTTTCCTGCCATCGGTGCTTCCTGCTGCACATCCATAATGCGCCTTGCACTATATGCGGAGTACCGCATCTCCCCATAACTCATCAGTACAACCGTTAACGGTTCGAATACCTTCGTGCCCACCAGCAAAAACAACAGAAATACCGGTAACGACAACTCACCGCCTGCAAGCAAATAACTGCCTACCAGAATCATCCACGTCATCCCTGATCTTGCGAGCAACATCGCCCCCATGATCATCGGTCCCATGATGCCTTCCAACCGAATGGAAGCTGATTTCAATTCGTCAAAAGAACGACGCAGCCTTTCAAAACGTTTGCCCCCTATATTGTGGGCCTTAATCTCGCGAATACCGCTCAGATATTCCTGCAGCCGACTGGCGGCTTCGTTTTTGGCTCGAACATGGTTCTCACTCAGTCGTGCCTGAATGGAATCCATAAGCCATAACAGAGCCACACCTAAGGGAACGGCAATAAACATGGCTACGGCCATTCTCCAATCCACCAACAGAAGTCCGACAAAAGCAAGCACCGGAAGCACAATCGCGCTGATCAGCTGCGACAGATTGTGAGAGATCGTGTGCTCAACCTGGCCATAATCACTTAGAATCAGATTCGTCAGATCTCCAGGATCACGTTTTCCGAAAAATCCTAGCGACAGATGGCGAATATGTTCGGCCAGTTTCAACCTTCCTGAAGCCGCAAGGCTGTATGCTGCCCGATAGGTCTTGTCATAGAGTGAAGCGTAAGCCGCATATTCCACCAGAAGCCAGGCAAACAGGATGCAGCAGACAATCCACATACGATTAATATCCAGTCCTTTGCCCGGTTCAGCAAAAGACGTATAGATCGTATTGAATATGTCTACAAGCAGCGCCGCAGGAACAATCTTCGCAATTCCATCCAGAATCGCTGCCATCACTGAAGGAAGCAGACTACGAGGATTACCGCCAGATATATTGTATAAATAATTCCTCATCGCACTGCACCTCCAAGCTTCCAGGAAGCTGCACTGATATGAGCTTGCCACATGTGCTCATATACTCCGCCCAATGCACGCAATTGATCATGTGTGCCACGCTCGGCAATCGTCCCTTGCCGGATGACGAGAATTTGCTCTGCTACACGAATCGTTGTTAGACGATGAGCAATAATCAGTACCGTTTTGCCTTGAACCAATTGGGCCAATCCTTGCTGGATCTTGTGCTCATTCTCTGCATCCGCGTATGCTGTCGCCTCATCCATGACCAGAATGGGAGCATTTTTGAGCAGCGCCCGTGCAATTGCGATTCGCTGTGCTTCACCGCCGGACAGGTATGTGCCGCCTTCTCCAATTTTGGTGTCATAACCGGCATCCATTTTCTCTATAAACTCATGACAACAGGCAGTTCGAGCCGCAGCTATAACGTCCTGTCGTGAGGCCGATGTGTTGCCCATCCGAATATTTTCTTCAATCGTATCGTAGAACAGATGTACATCCTGGAATACAAAGGACACCGTATCCATCAGCTTCTCCGTCCCCATCTCCTGAATCGAAATCCCGCCAATCGTAATCTCACCTTCCTGTACATCCCAGAAACGAAGCAATAGATTCGCAATGGTTGACTTCCCCCCACCCGAAGGTCCGACAAGTGCGGTCATCTCTCCTGCGTTGGCTACAAAATCAACCTGTTCAAGTACGGGTTTATACGCTTCGCTCTCCTTGTGTTCATAAGCAAAAGATACCTGACGAAAAGCAACCTCATATGTATCGGGAACTTTGGGCAACTCAGGTTCATGTACAACTGGCTCGGCAAACACCGATTCAATCCGTTTCTGTCCTTCCACAATCTCTCGCATCCCACTACCCAGATACATTAACTTCAATAACGGAGCAGATAGACTCGGGGTAATGATCAGAAACAGAATAAACGTGATCGCAAACGACTGATTGCCCGCATTTCCACTCGACAGCAGAATACCCACCGGAACAATGAAAGTAAATAACGAGATCATAATCACAAAAAACAGCCCGTAAGATGTTTTACACAAATCTGTTATTTTCAATGAAATATCCCGATAACGCGTCACCGCCTGTTTGAACGTCAGAAACGAATCCGCTGTAATCCCAAATACTTTCACCGCCGGCATACCTCTCACGTATTCAACACCCGTTGCATTCATCTCTTCAATGGCTAGCTGAAAATCACGATAAGCCTGACGGCCTCGTTCGCTGCGGAAGAGACGGCTTTGCAGCCAGAACCCGATTCCAATCGGAACGAGCAACGTCAGCGCCATGCGATAATCGAGCCAGAACAGATATCCCAGCAGCATCAACGGAATGACGATTGCACTCACCAGATCCGGCAACTGATGGGCGATGAACTTCTCAATTTTCTCCACACTGACTTCGATGATCTTCTTCAATTCACCGGTTGCCGTCCGGGTGTGATAGCCCATGGGTACTTTGGCAACATGTTCAGCAAGTCTCACTCTGAGCTCGTACAAAATGTTGAACGCAGCGATGTGTGAGCACATCCCCCCGATATAGAGCGCAATTAACCCTGCGATCAGGGCTACGAACGCGACGATCCCCCAATAGATCAACAGATCTCTGTCCATGGCAGAGGGTTGCCCCGCATGAGTTAGCAGTTCCTCGACGATCTTGTACACCCCGATAAAAGGAACAATCTGCAACAGACTCGACAGGGTCGAGAAGATACTTGCTATAATCAGCAGACCTTTGCGCTCCTTCGTTACTTGCATTAGTCCGGACACTTCAGATGTGTTGTTCATCTCATCCCTCCTGATATTAATAATCATTATCAATATAGCAAAGTGCTATATACGCACATTAATATCTCATAGAGCCCTGAATGAACACTACCTCTTCGCGGAGCAATAATACCTCTTCACGGATTATTGTTGTCTCACAGCTTCTTATAAACCATATTGGACATATGACCTCGTCGCTTAACTTGAGAATGACTGGTCAAGTATTTACATTCTCGCCAAGCAAAGAAGTGTTGTTGGAGAATGTTTTTGTTTTTTACTTGTATAGATAAATGTGACTTATTTGATCTGTAACCCTCGTAATATTCCCCATTTAGTATGGATAAATATTACGAGGGTTACTTACATCATAAAACTGTCGCCTATTGAATCCAAAAGGAAGCCATATTGGATATATGGCTTCCTCGCTTAACCTGTGAATGGGCACTCAACTATGGAAAGCTTTCCAGAATGAACCTTCTGTATTAATAATGTCCTTGATCTGCACAAAAGGAATCGTAAACGTTGGAAATCCTGCCGCATAGGGAGCGATATCATATGGATTGAAGTAGAGATGTAGAGCATCCGCTGTAACAAAGAACGGCTGATCCGGACTGATCCCCTTATAAGTGTCCGGAAACACATACGAGTATTGAGGATCATTCTTGATCTGATCCCCCACAATCTGGCTCAGAACCTTTACATAGTCACTATTCGGCTTAAATAGATCCTTCAACTCATACAACTGGCCATTCGTCAGATTAATGACCGCATAGATCATCGTAGGCATACCATGCGCTGCACCCGCCGGATAGTTATAACCTGTAAGTTGCAGTTGCAGCAGTTGCTGGTGATAAAACGTAATATCAAAATCCCCTGTATAGGTGTAATCCAGCTGCTGATCGGCAGGAATCGGCTTCACCTGCGAGAGTTGCTTCAATTTGGCGTTTAGCGCAAGCTGCTCCGCTTGGTTCGTCAATCCCTCCACCTGCGGATAATATACGAGGTAATCCCTGTTCGGTTTGTACTTCTCTTCGCGTACGCGGTACGGCGGATGAAGCGGAACGATCGTATTTTGCCGCCAGATGATCTGTCCAGCCCCATTCACATACGATAAACGCTGATCTACATATGCCTTAATCAGATCTGGTGCCACAACCTCCAGCGTACCCGAACCTTCTACATGGGGGTACCCGGAAGCAGGCCTTCCGCTCAGATCCAGCAGATAAGTCTGTCTTCCATCTGATGCGGACGCGAGACCATTCTTGTAATTGCCCACATCACGATATACGAACTCAGTAAGTCTTCGACCACTAGTGTCAGCAATCGCGTACATAGAGCCAATATAAGGCTGCTCCGGATTAATTGCTTGCCCCAGCGCATAACGTTGCTCTCCTAGTTCGCGAATGTCATTGTAGGCGGGTTGAATGATGAATGAACCCTGCGTATTAATGACGCCGTAGACGGACTTGTAATCCTCCGCTGTATTGACAATCGCTTGCCCGTCGCTAAAAGGAAATGCCGATGAAAACTTGGGCTGAATGCGAATATTCCCCCGCTCGTCGATATACCCATATTTGCCCGAGGCCTCTTTTTGAAATGCGAGCAGTCCATCGCCAAGCGGCCCCACATAAGCATATGGATATGTCGCAATCCGCTGCCCGTTCCGATTGATGAGCGCGTATTCATTATCCTTGATCTGCACAACCGCCTTGCCATCTTGAAAATCGTTCGCTGACGTAAACTGTGCCGGAATCACCTCATTGCCTGAGGCATCCAGATAACCATACAGACTCACCGAACCATCTGCCTGACCAGGATTAGAATCGTAAAATAACGCTCGACCGTCGTTCATATTCGAAATATACGGGTATGCCCGTTTGGTCAGGACCGTACCTTGTTCATTAATCATCTTAAATCCTTGAGCATCGATCACCATCGCCCGTTCTTCGGAAAAGGAGTTGATGGAATCGTATACAGGTTGAACCACATATTGACCATTCAAATGAATAGCACCGGCACGACCATCCTTGACCACAACCGCCAATCCATTGGGCTGAAACTCATGGGCATCATCCAGAACCGGTTCAAGCCGAACATGTCCCTGTGCATCCATATAACCCCAACGGGTTCCGCTTGTTGTTCGAACGGAGATCGGATATAACCATGTTGCTACCCGCGCATGGCTTATCGGTACCATCGCCTGCTTGATTTTCTTTTCCAGCTCAAGGAGCACCTCTCTGGAAGGGTAAGCTTCCGGGAAGCTGAGTGCTTTTTGTACTGAAGCGAGTGCTGCCGGGTACTGACCCGCATGATACTGAGCATCCGCAAGGTAATACCAGTAAAAGATATAATCAGGATAATGCTGGGTTAGTTGCTCGTAATATTGTGCCACTTTCGGATAATAGGCTGCATATACGTCCGGTGCAGGAACCCATTTCCCATTCTGCCATCGGATAATCTCCACGCGATAGGCTTCCCCTGTATCGTGAATCCACAGGGCAATTTCCACCTTGCCATCTCGGCCATGCGGACCAGGCATATCTATAATCTCTGCATAGCTATAGTATAGATCGTCAGGTGCCAGATCTTTGAGTCCAGATTCAGTCCACTCATATACGGCAAGCTTAGACCAGATCGCACCAATCCGCCACCCGATGATGAGATTATTCCTTGCCGTTGAAGTTACTGGGGCTGCAGTCATTAGAGTCACCCCGTACCCCAATCCCTTAATTAGAGACATTTTGATCCAGTGTCCTTGGTAAAATTTTAGAATAAGCAAGTATAACTCACCATTCAACTGGTAGACTGCAGCAATCTCCGGCATACCATCACCGGTAAGGTCTGCCGCGTAGATCGCTGGATGTTTGACAGGTTTATCAATAGTGACGACCGTTGCACCAGCCGGAATATGTTGATTCACAATTTGTGTTAATAGCGGTTCGCTCATGGACATCTCAGTTTCCTCCCTTATGACCGCATTCGCCTAATGGTATGCGTCATAAATCGGGATATGACATGTAATTCATTTCTAGGTCTTTCATCATCATTTGCATAGAAGGTTAGCAGTTAACTGTTTCACTTTTTATTTTATTTATCTTGCAAAGTTACTTTCTGCCCATTCAGTAGCAGGTAGCTCACATCGTTCACCGGAATGGTTGTAAGGGATATCCACTTGATGAGATCCTGCTCCAGTTGTAGGAAACCTGATGCAGCATTTAATGTAGTCCCATCCTTCATATGCACTTCAATACTCAGATCCTCCATCCGGATCTTGCTCAGTACTTCACCTGTAAGGGTAACGCCAACCGCAGACACAGTAACATTTACCTGTAAGCCCCCATTTGAATTGAGGCGAGTGTTTCCCACTTTACTTAAAGCATGTTGACTCAAGTTAAAAGTGGTTTTCCAATTCCCTTGTACAACTTCACTAATGCTCGTGAAGCTGCCTTGGAGTCTTAGCTTATCTAATTGTTCAACAGCGGACAGATCATACACATACTCCTCATAATCTCCTCCATACGTAACCCCATCTTTCATATAGTGTCCATAGCTAATGGAGTAGTGGGGAATATCAAGCTTTTGGCCTTGCTCATCCGTGAAGTAGAAATATCCATGATTATACCCGCCTATCTCATTATCCGGATTAATCTGAATGTGTAACTTGCCATCTACAAAACCCATATTGGAAATATGCATCCAATCAATACCCTCAACAGGGATATTCGTTACATCCTGATGCAGTACCGGAATTGAATCAGTTTCCAGTTGAATATCGGTTTTACCTCCCACTCCACTTATGCGATCTCGATCCAGAAAATCATAGCTATTGTTTTGCTTTTCTTGTAACAACTGTCCCCAGTCCACTGGTACGTTGTAACCTTCTTGAAGAGATGTACCCGACATCAGCGTATTAATCTGAACTGTCATTCGATTTTTGCTGACTTTTCCTTGGATCAGGAAGCGCACAATAGCCGTTTTATTCGCATCATCATAATGAATAATTTGAGCGTTGTTTGTATTACCTCCGGTTACCCTGTAATCATATACATCCAGTGTATCGTCAATACGATGACCAGTCAGATCCGACAATGAAACATAGATTTCCGTTGTATCTCCGTCCCTTACAGCACCAATAACCTCCATACGAATACCTTGATCTTCACTCACCTGATGAACAGGCTGAAGAATGCCTATCCGATCTGCCCCCAGAAAATGAAGAACAGAAGACAGGTCAATGATGCCCACCGAAGCAGCTGCCCCTGTAACCAGACATAACGATAACGTAGCGGTTATAGGAATATAGATGGCTTTGCGATACCTTTTTCTCTTATTCCTGGACTTCTTGGTATGTACCGATGAATCTATAGATGAATCTGGTCTCACCTTAGCTCTGGTTTCATGCAAAACCAACTTATCATAGAACAACTTTTTAATATTCTCGAGGTTCTGCTCCTTGAATTGTTTTTCGGATTCTCCCATGTGATCACCTCCTTTATTTCCTGTTCATCCACCATGTCTTCAATCGTTGCCTGGAACGATACAGCTTGTTATGGACTTGCCTGACGTGCAAGGACAATGCTTCCGATATCTCATGGGGTCTTTGTCCTTCATAAAAACGACGTTTCATAATCTCACGTTCCGGTTCTGGAAAAGATTCAATCATTTGATTAAGTTCCGTATACGTCTCTTTACTGATCACCGAAACCAACAAATCTTCCGTTTGCACCGAATGAATCTCCTCTTCATATGTAAGCTCAGATCTTCGATTAAGTTTCCGGTAGCGATCAATTGCTTTATGTTTTGTGATGGTCGCGAGATAATTTTTCAGGCTACTTCGCCCGGATTGAAACCCATCCGGATTCTGCCAAAAAGCAAAAAATGTATCTGCTACGCATTCTTCAATCTCTTCTGTCGATGCATGATACAGGATGGAATGAGCAATCTTCCATAACAAACCTGCATAGTGATTCATCACCCATTCCATGGCCTCAGGATCACGATTCGCTACTGCCCTTCTTATTTGTTCTTCTTCCACGATTACGTGCGCCCTCCCTTCCATGCTAGATATGATCACGAAATGCTCGTGTTGATCAGCGCTTCCTACCTATATTCGTTGAGAAGATGACGTTTACTTACTTCTACGATAAAAAAAGATTTGCAGTGGCCTTAGCCTTCCGCAAATCTTCTTATATTTTATAATACATCTTATCAAATAAATCTTATTGTCCTCATATACAGTGGTTCTTCCACTAACCCATGCTATGCTTCTTCTTGTACACTGAGCTGTACATATTGGGTGAGACGACAATACTGAAATAACAACAGTTCTTCATCACCTTGACCAAGAGCCACCCTACGCCCTTCCTCGATGACGTGATTCAGCAATTCATGAAGGAAGCTCATCTGCAAACGTAAGGATTCCGCTGCGAGCTGCTCAAGTAACTCAATATCTCGGACCGTAAACTGGGATAACCCGCGCAGCAACAACTCTTCTGACCAGCTGTTGATCTTCTGCATGAAATGATCATATTCTTCCAAGTCTACCCATCCTTCCTCCAGTGCCTGTATCCAGTTTCAGACTGAGCATCGTTTGACCCTTCAGGAAACTGACCGGGCAGACCCGTTTGGGTTCCACACGAACAAAGGCATAAAAGTGTTCAAGCGATTGGGAACCATATCCTGACTCCAGTCTTTGGATCATCGTCTGCCAGTCCGTTGAATACGGAAGAGTGAGTGCCAATCGTTCTCCTTCGGAACTCTCGACCGTCAGGACAAGATCCTGCGTTTGTTTGACAAAACGATGATCCACGATGCGAGCAACTTTGATCATGGCCAGTCGTTCTTTAGGAGCAGCAAACAAGTCAAACGATCGTGATTCCTCTCGAAGTATAGAAGAGACATCTTGCATGTACTTGCCCATATTCAATGTTTCTACACCCGTTCGTGGCAATATCTCAAGCTTTGCACCTTCCCCGGAAGATATCCGTCGTTCTTCATTCACTTTCACCGAATGGAATTGAACTTCTTCCCCTGCGAACTGGCGAAAGGTCAGATGTGGCAACCACGGTGTGAATGCACCATAATGTTCTGTATACGAGAACTGCTGATCGTCATAATACACAGCACGCACATCGCTATACGTGTAGATTTCCTCATCATCAAAACAATAAAAGTAGTATGTGATTCCACGGAACCCGGATCGTGTCTCCCACGCATCAGCCCCCAGTCCATATAGATGGAGTGAAGGAACAGCGAAATATTTACTGCGAAAACTGCCAATAAGCTGGCTCTGCTGAAAGGCAGACACCTTTTTCTCTTCAAGAACCTGGAGCGCAAGATACAGCTTGCTCACCCGATCCAGCATGGATTGCATGGAGAAACGTACATGCCTGTTAAAAAACAACTGTAGTTCTCCTTGAATCCCTCGTAAATTGCGTTCTATATCAGGCAGATTACCACTATGGGCTGCGATTGCCAAAGTCTCCAGTTGGGCCATATAGGACTGAGGAATACGGGCCAGTCCCGTCTTCAACAATGCTGCCAGCATAACGCGACATTCCTGCACCGTCTGAAGAGAGAACTTGGCTTCGTACACCCGTCCACTTAATGCATCCGAATCATCCAGGCCTTTTAGGTTCCGGTACCGTAGCAAAGCTTCAAGCTTGGCCATTTTCCCAGCTGTCTGCTGCACCTTACATCGTGCTTTTGCAAGGTTCGGTTCCTCCGTAAAAGACACTTCGATATTCTGATTGGTCAGATGCACCGTTAGTAGTGAATCTTCAATGATCTTAATTTCTTCTGGGTACCTTAATCGGAACACGACTTCCTCAATCATGGAAGAACTAAACGATTTAATTAACACTGTAAGGTCAGACTCCGTCATCCAGCGAAAACGAGACTCGACCTCACGAGATACCGAATACGGATCTTCGCTTGGATCGTCCGCGTTTGATACTAAGTTTGACACTGAGTCTGTTACGGATACGTCTTTTGGTACGTCCAACGGATCATTATCCGATATCCCTGAGTCCTTATCCAGCGCATGCTTCTCGTCCGCACTCATCGAATCCTCTGACGAATGTTTCCGTTGATCATATAGTATGGCAATCAGTACATGCTTGCATATATGGTCTGACGGACAGGAACAATCCCAATGATCCAGCGTATTTTCGAGCGTACAGTGTGTCCCGTCACTGAGCTGGCAACTCACGGATGATTCGTTCCATGTGTACGTTACACTCACACCGTTGTCCAACTCTTTCAAAGACCTTTTGTACAACCCCTTGTTGGCATAACGAATCAGATAATCCTCTGTACACAGCTTCGAAAAACTTCGGAATTTCTCCTTAAATCCACTCACTTCATCAACGCCCCGTTGCTCTCAGAATGTCGTAGATCGTTTCACTGAACACCCGACTTGGAACGTTGCCCAGAGCAATGGATTTGTTGTCACCATAGTAATAATATTGCCTGTTACTCGGTTTGAAGAAATGCAGGGAGTCCAGTGTAATGTCATCCAATCCCTCGTAATACGTGATGCTCGTACCGCTGAATTGCAATTCTGCAACAAGATCTCCGTACTCTTTATAAAATTCATGATACCAGCCGCCATCTTGTGCCGGTCCTTTGATCCAACCGTATTTCTCCAGTGCTTTAGGGAATGCCGTTGGCGAGAAATCAGACTCGGGCAGACGATCATATTCGTTATTCGTTTTATCTTCATCTTCAGGCTGATGAATCTCGCGATTCAGTTGTTCGAATGGCTGCTTGATCTCGTAATCCTCCAACTGCGTTGCCCAGCCTTCGAGTGTGGACTGATCCAGTTCCAGCGGGTGTACGAGTCCAACCAGCCTATCTGAAGGCAGATCAACCTCATCTTCATCCACGGTATTGAATGTACCATCCTCCATATAACGGAACGTGCTGACCAGAACGCCATTCTCATACGTTCCCCAGATCAGACCGACAGCGAATTTTTGCATAATTACATTTTGTACAAACAGGGCTTTCCACTCATCGGCAGACCATAGACGTTGTTTGGACAATGACTCTTCCAGACGTTGTGCCTGAATGCTAACCATGGATTTGAGATCTTTTTTCAGTTGCGTGAAACGCGCCTTGGACTGGGCTGCCAATTCAGCATCATCTTTCTGTGCAGGAGCAGGCAGACTCTTCACGGATTTGCCCGTTTCTTCATTCAAGACAACGACTTGCAAGTCTCCATTCACCTTAATCAGGAAGGAACGCTCACCATAGCTAAGCTGCATGGTTCCTTTTTCATCAAAACCAAGCGTGGTGACCAACCGATCTTCCAGTTGTTCCGCGGTAAGTCCCATATTATCCGCGGCAAGCTGCAACGCTTCTTCTGCTGCACCTTTCACCTGGCGGTTCTTCACGCCACGTTTGATCTTGTCAATCGCCATAAGAGCAGATGGATCTTTCAGATAAGCGAGTACTTTCACAGCATCTGCTGCAATAGCCCCACGACTATTTTCCGTCCACTCCTTAATTTGCGGAGCCAGTATATGAACAATCTGAATATCGCCATAGAGTGCTGAAACATACATCACCCACTTTTCTTTCGCGGGGGCACCTTCTTGAATCCATACCTGGAGCAGTTCACTTGCAAAACGAGCGAGCGATGCCTCACTTACGTAATCCCGTAATTCATTCAATCGTTCATTGGGCCCGGAGGTATGATCCAACGATTGGACCAAAGCATACTGCTTAATCCGATCATCCAAAGGCTGATTATCTTCAATACGTTTTAGGGAAGGGAGATCTTTCAAGGACAACCAGCTCAGTCTCGACAGCTTTTTGGCATCTGCCTGATCAGCGAGTGCAGCGTGGGCATACTCCGGACTTAGATCTGCGGTATCCAGCAGAATTTGGATCAGACTCTTCCACTCGTCGGACTTCTCATCCTTCAAAAGATCACGGTACAGTTCCTTGCTGTTCTCGAGACTGCGAATAGCAGTCAGAGCCATCTCTTTGATACCCACCTTTTTCTCCGAGCGGTAGATAAGCGAGTATAACTCTTCATCAGGCATCCGGTTAAATTCAGCAAGCGCCACACCGTTGGCCTTCTTCGACGAATCCTGCAATCCGGCACGAATCGCTTCAGATAACTGTTTTTTGGGCAGTTCCTGACGCTGCTCAAAGGTGATTTCCAATACGAGAATACGAGTGTCTGTTGGAAGTTTTTTATACTGTTTCAGCGCATATTCAAGATTCTGCTGAATGATACGGCGATACTCATCCTTGGGCATTGAATTGTATCTATAATCCGTCATGCCGTTGAGTGAGATGAGACTGGTCAACAGTTTCTCAAGCTGTACCTCAGGGTCTTGACCATAACGTTGAAGAAGCTTTTCACCACTAAATGCATAGGATCGATACATGTCTGAGACGATATCCATGGTCCAATCAGGATAAGTAGCCATAACAACGAACCGGCGCATTGCCTCTGATTCCTCAGGAAGGAAGCTGATGGCAATTAAACTCTGAATACGTTTTTTGTCACGATTCAGGTTATTAAAGAGACCGCGGCTGTTTGGATCGTTCCAGTATTCCTCCAACGAAGTTTTACCTTCCAGATACCGTGCGATAGCCAGACCACTGCGTCCACCATCCAATGGCTCTCTTAGTACAGCATAGACGGCTTCTTCAATCGTTCCTTCAGCTTCAGGAAGCTCGAGTCCACGATCCCCCATGACCTTGTGTATCATAAGCTTGAGATACGGGGTTTTGAGCAGCTCATATGCTCGTCTTGATCGATCAGGCTCACTTGCAATGGCTAACTGCAGGTTGGGCCAAGAAATAGTGTACATGTTAAGTTCGTAATTCATTAGCTCGATCAACTGGTATGGTTCATCGATCGGAAGAAGACCCGTAAACAGGTTGTCTACATTCTTGGCTCTGGAATCCAAACTCAGTAGGTACATGCGCATTTCGAAAGGATAGATCTCATGCAATTGATTGATTACTTCCAGTAAAACCTGTCCCGTTTCCCCTTTGTTTTCAAGGAATCGTTCCTTACCGCCACTGATATTAACCAGATATAATAACGAACTACTTAGCAATATCATCGTTTGGTGAAACACATTTTGGGACAATTGATCCTTTTTATTTAATGATGTATTCGGATATTGTTCTGCAATCAGTTGATTCCGTTTTTGTTGAAGGAATTCCGGATCCAGATCACGAACAGATTGCATAGAACGGCTCTGGACGGAGCATACAATCAGTGGTTCTATAAGCTTATGTAACGTTGGACGAAGCTGTTCTGCATCGTCAATGAGTACAAGTTGAAGTACCTCGTGCAGGTTTTGACTGAGTAATTGTACTTGTTCAGCCTGTGAGTTCATGCCTTCCAATTTGGAATACAGGTTCAGAAGTAACAAAGCGTCAATAATTTCCCCCTGGTGGTTTCCATAACCATTTCCTTTTTTGGATTCAACAAAGGTCTTAACGAGACCTAGCCTGCTTTTTAATTCCTCCAGAATTTCTTTCTCGCCGGCAAACTGACGAATTTTCTCCAAGCGGAACAGTAAATCACCCATTCGATCCTGGCTTTTGCTCTTTCCGCTTAATCCGTAAACTGCTGATTCAGGTCCGATACAGATCGTGAAACCATCTGTTCTCCACGAATTACGTCTGGAATACTGAGATTCCAGATGAATGACAATAGCCCCTGCCCGGAAAAATATATCTCCATCATCTTTCTTGGCAAGCTTCATAAGTGCTTCAGTCGTATGGTAGACATAATGAGTGGAATTACCCATCATTTCAGGAAACTTGTCCGTCGTTCCGAGGACATAATCAATGATTTCCTGACTCCGGTCCGTTTTGAGCGAGTAATCGTTCGAACACATTTCAGCAAACTTCTCCACCAAAGTCTCTATTCCACGGTCTGCAGTAAGCATTACACATTCCTCCTTGAATTTAAGTGATGATCTCGCCAATCCAATCCGCGAGTTCGTTAGGCGTAATCGCTGCTACATGCGCTCCCATATTCGTTAACGTCTGTGCTGCGTGTTTGTTATAGACGGAATCTCCGTTAAAATCGAGTGCAGTGAGAACCAGCAGCTTGCATCCTGCATCGATGATATCTTTACAGGCTTTGTACATCTGCGCAATCGGGTACCCTTCCTCCAGATCACTGACCAGAATAAAGATGGTTTTGCCCGGATTATCGATTAGCGTCTCGCCATATCGCATCGCTTTGGTAATATGTGTTCCCCCGCCCAGCTGTACATTCATGAGCACATCGACAGGGTCTTCCAGTCTGTCGCTCAGATCAACAACCTGCGTATCAAATATGAATAATTGGGTGCGCAACGCATTCAAGCGATAGAAGATACTGGCCATCACCGAACTGTAGATGACTGAATCCAGCATACTGCCACTTTCGTCCACACCAATGATGATGTTCCATTTGTTATGGGGCTGTATATTCCCATCGAAATACAGACGATCAATCACAAATCTGCGCTTGTTTTTATCATAATTCTTCAGATTCCTGGTGATGGTTCGTTTGAAATTCAGATTGCGAAATGATCGTACTGAACTGGAGGTATAGCGACTGCGCTTGCCCATGATACTGGCTCGGGTCTGAGACTCCAGCTTGCTGCGGAGCTCTTCAACCACAGTTCGCACGATCTCCTTGGCGCTCTTTAACACCTCGCCTTTCATCCGACCTTTGAACTGCATAATGTTCTTGAGCAGATTCATGTTGGGTTCAAGGGATTCGAGCAGCTTTTTGTCCGTTAACAATTCTGTTAGCCCATAGCGGTCAAGCGCCTGCTTCTCCAATATTTCTACCGTTGGCTTGGGGAATAGGTCCCTGACCTTGTGCAACCATTTCGGTACAGTCAGGTTAGACGCACCGCGTCCGCCCTCTTTTCGGTAACCTTGTTCCTCACCGTATTCACGGTTATACAGATAACCCAGAATCTCATCCATTTCCGTATATTGAAATTCAGCCGACGTATATTGGTCTGTATTGCACAACCCTTCTTCGGCGGATTCACCGAGAATCAGACGCCACCGATTCAAGGTTTCAACAGACTGTCGAGACTCTCGGTTGCTTCCATCCGAATTGGAGATTTCGTTTGTTTCTCCGGTTTCTTCCGTAATCCGTTTCGCTTCATTCATATTAGCTTCCATGCGGCGAACTCCTTTCGAAGCGCTTCATCCCATGCTTTGGATTGAATGAGCATCTGCTCATTTACCGCAGGCCTTAACATCTCCTCCGGTTCAACCTGATGCAGACTTGCCACACGCTCAGCAATTAAACCCGTCTCCATTGGTGTAAAGTAGGTAAATGCCAGCCGCAATTCCGGTACCATGCTGATGAAGTCGTCGTATGAAAGCTGTTCAATCAGATAGTTCAACTCGGACAACAGCTGATCTTCATATAAAAAAGCGTCGCGTGCTACAGAGAACACTCCCTGTAAAAAAAGCGCCGTTTGACGGGTCTGATCCGGTGTTCCACGGATATACCCGCGTGCGCGATCAACAATCTCTTCCTTGGGCCTGTCACCGAGTCCTGAGGAGATAGCCACACACACACCCTCCAGTTGAGCCGGAAGCTGGTGATCAGACAGAAGTTCGCTCAGGTGAATTCGGAATGTCTCATCCTGAAAATGCTCCTCTGATGACTCCGCGAGCATGGCTAGCAGCTTCAGTCCCTGAATAATGGCTTCATGTTCATCCGGATTGGCTCTGGAGAGCTGTAGCAGTTTGTCTACAGCGTTCCTGTAAGCTTCGGATACCAGATCAGGGAGATGTTGCTCGTCAGACAAACCCAAAAGTCTCTGGTGTTGATGAATTCGGTTCAAGACATGCAGACTGTTACATAAGGACAGGAAATTTCCGTCGGTTCTCAGAGCCGATCGCACCTGTTTATAGAGTTTCATCGCAGTATCTTGAAGCCCCATTAATAGTGCTTGAAGCATCAATCGCGCAAGTTCACCACTGTGATGGTCCGGTACTTCCTGCATTTGCTCTTCCATTTTGCGTGTGGCCGCTCCTGCAAGCGTTCCGCCATAGAGGGAGTTCTCTATCAATCTGGCTTCAATGCGGGATGAGTACATATAAACCCAGGTTTCGCGTACGAGATTCATGTCACGCTCTGCAATCCAGTCCGGCCCGGATTGTCGTTTGGCGAATTCTGGAACCAGATACGTGATACATTGAAACAATTGGCTTATCTGGCGATGCTCCGGTTTCGCATACAGATCCAGTACTTTCTTGTGTTGTCCTGTTGTGCGAATCTGCAGTTTGTACCCTGTACAACGCGCCTTGAAATCCTCCACGATTGGAATACTGAATGAATTGGGAGCCACGCTTCCAATGACGTCTCCTGTCAATAGCTGCTGCAGCTCTTGCAGCGGTTTATCGGTCGCCAAGGTAAGCTCCCCCTTCACGAAGGAAGAGAGTGCTGCATCCATCAACTCATAGACGCCGCCTTCCCTTTTACCCCGAATCCCCGCAAGGCCCTGCATCATGCTGTACGCCTCAATCGCATCACTGGTTGATACATGTTCGTGACCATCCCGTAATTGGCGCATCAGCCGGGATAACAAGTCCAGAGCCGTTAGATTATACGGTGTACTCTTTTTGCGAAGCAGCTGGTTCCAGATCTGATCGTAATAATTCACATAAGGCATGCCGCTCGCATAACCATTAAGCCGATCTGCTTCAGCAAAGGTATAGACCATCGGGTACATCTGTTGATGAACCGCAGTTGGATCTACCGCCTCTTTTGGACACGTATCTTGTCCAACCCAACGTTGATCCGCTCCTTGTTTATCCATCTTCGACCGTTCCAAGTCCGATTCATTTTTTTCAGACATCAACAGTCCATACGTATGAAATCCACCGGTAATGACAAGCACACGGTCATGCTCCTCTACCGCTTGTTTAATACATTGTCTCATATGTGCTTCCCTTGCCAGATCACCTGTAGATTGTAATCGTTCCGTGGAATAGCACATTCGGGATAACGTACAATACGTGAATACATCCTGCACGAATGCCCGAGTGGATTTTTCCAGACCGCCAATTTCAAACACTTTTTCCCACAATTCATCAAAACTGCGGCAGTTTGTTTTTTTGCACAACCGGCTAATGAACTCAGACCCTGCAAGCAAGGTTTCATCCTGGATGGAGATCTCCTTTTGTTCTGTCTGCCCGGACTTGGAAGCACGACTGGAGAAATGATGATAATCCAGGTCGATAAACTTTGCCGGAATGTCCAGGCGCGCTGCTTCTTTCAAAGCGACATATTCAGGAGAATAACGAAGCATCGGGTAATAGCAGGCTTCTCTCTCCATTTCATTCTCATAGGTGTAGTACAAACTGACAGGAGGTATCGTTGCCTCATCACTCAGAACCGAAATTAACGGATTGCCACTCTCCGGTCCTTCAATCAAAATGATATCCGGCTTGTACTCTCCAATTAATCGTAACAAGTGATACGAACACGCAGGGCTGTGATGTCGTATTGGATAATAGACCGTGTGATTACTCAGGTTATATACCTGAGATTCGAACAAGGATTGTAGCTGATCAACATCAGGGTCCATTACTGCTGTTAACCGATCCATTTTCTCTCCTCATAATAGTCCTTCCACATTCCTTCTTCCCTGGAACGCTCTTTTACGACCTTGGAGAAGTAGGTTTTGAGAATGGACAGATCCTTGTCGTTTTCCTTTGCGATAGTCCCCAGCATGTTCTGCACCAACCGATCCAGCGCAATAGCCTTATCTTCGTAATAATAGGAGGTCATCGCACTCTGGACATAGACAGACACCGCCTCCGCCGTGCTCATCGATGCTTGAGGGGTATCCAGCTTGTAACCTTCCCGTGTCATGCCGGTACGCAACTCCATGAATGTCGTAGCCAACAATTCAACCACATCCGAGTTAATGTCAATCTCAATTCCACTATGTAATAACAGGCTTCGTGCCTGGGATTCAATAATTTTGGCTTCCATCTTCACGTTATGAATGGGCTTGATCGTTTCGAAATTGAACCGACGTTTCAACGCACCACTCATTTCATTTACACCTTTATCCCGAATATTGGCTGTAGCAATCACGTTAAATCCCGGTTGGGCAAACAGTACACCGCCGTCCAATTCAGGAATGCTCATGACCTTGTCACTGAGAATACTGATCAGACTATCCTGCGCCTCAGCGGAACAACGTGTAATCTCTTCAAATCGGGTAAGAATGCCTTTCTTCATTCCGTTATATAACGGAGATGGTACAAGCGCGGCTTCCGAAGGACCTTTATCGAGCAGCATGGCATAATTCCATGAGTACTTGATCATATCTTCTGTTGTGCCTGCCGTACCTTGAATCGTATTCAGACTGGTTCCGGAGATCGCTGCGGTCAGCAATTCGCTAAGCATGGTTTTGGCTGTCCCGGGTTCCCCCACGAGCATTAACCCCCGATTGCCTGCCAGAGTGACCACTGCACGTTCAATCAGCACATCGTTGCCATAAAATTTGCGGGTAATTGGGATTTCTTCTCCATTCCATATCGAAGGCTTATCCCTGCCAATAATAAAATCGCGGACATAGGCGGGAGATAACAGCCAGTTGGGGGGACGTTTCCCCTGATCCTCCTCTCGCAATGCACGTAATTCTGCCTCGTATAATATCTCGGCGGGTGGTTTAAGCATCTCCATCGTCAAGGTGTCTCCTCTCACATAAACAGATCGTATGTTCTTATTCCCATCATTTTATCACAGCACTCCAACAACTACCCAGTAAAACGATAAAAATGGTTGAAACGTCCTTCTTATCAGCACTTTTCCTAAGTCCATGGACATAGCCTCTAGCACAAATATGAATGTGAAATATCCATAGAGTCGTGTAACACTCTGGTTTCGGCCCCGAATCAGTATGCTTATTGTAAATGTATTCGTATTGTAGGCCATATGACCTTATGATTCATTACACTTCCTGTATTGTGTTTCAACCAAATGAAGCCGTATATCACAAAAGAAGACACAGGCCAGCAGCCTGTGTCTTCTGATATGCTTAACTTACTGCCAACTTTCTAAGAATTGTGATCGGAAATAACCAATCTCTCAGATGTCCCTGATTACATTCTGCGCCCACATGAAGCCGAATACAGCTCGTACCACTCATATCGGGTTAGCTCAACCTTCGTCGCATCACGACAGGCCAGAATACGTTCTGGCCGAATCGAACCAATCACGGGTTGAATGCCTGCCGGATGCTTCATTAACCAAGCCAATACAATGGATTCAGATGTAACACCACGTTCCTTGGCCATTCGATCAACCAATTGAGCTGTATGCTCAATCTCCGGCCGTTGACCCTCGACGACCCTGCCAGTAAATCTCCCTTGAGCAAGTGGACCCCAAGCTTGCAGTTGAATATGCTCTGCCTGACAATATTCCATCGTGCCATAAGGGAATACGTTGTCTCTGGCTTGAGGTCGATTCACCGTCACTCCAGCTTCTACGAATCCGATTTTGTCCAGACTCATCTCCAACTGATTCACAATCAGAGGTACTCTATTATGGAGCTGAAGAAGGCGAATCTGTTCAGAACCCATGTTGGACACACCAAAATGACGCACTTTACCGGATTGATGAAGCTCAGCCAGTGCTTCCCCAATCTCTTGCGGGTGCGCGAGCGGGTCAGGACGGTGTAGCAGCAAAATATCCAGATAATCGATGCCGAGCCGTTCCAGGATACCGTCCACACTCGCCAGGATATGTGCACCTGAGGTGTCATAACGCTGCGGTCCTTCATCATCACCCACAAGACGTATACCACACTTCGACTGTATAATGATCTGTTCCCGCAAACCTGGAGTTTCGGATAAAACTCGACCCAATACATGCTCCGCCTTACCACGTGTGTAAATATCCGCCAGGTCAAAGTGATTAATGCCTATTTCGATCGCTGCTTCTACCGCCCGGTGACCCTCCGTCACAAGATCTGAAGTTATGGGCAGGCCGTCCCATTCACCCCCAAACCGCATACAGCCAAGAACAATTCGACTTGCCGGAATCTGGTGATAATGCAAGGGAAGTTGTGCGTAAGACATGTCCGTATTCACCTCGTTTTCATATTAACCCAAGCGCATTTCAGAATTCTTCCTGTTATTTTCTTGGATCTTCCTGTGTTTTCCTGCTTTTGTTGGAAATTCATTAATACACCCGTATCTTGATACAAGCCCATCTCCAAATCAAAACAAGGTTTCAAAGCGATACGTATTGAATATATAAAGGGTGCAGGTCATATAAAGCCATATGAGAGGAGATTTTACATTGAATACGAATGAAACCAATGAAACCTCAACGTCCGCTTTTTTTACCGCAGATTTTACACGTAATCCTTATCCGGTATATGAAAAATTAAGAAAAGAGGACCACGTCTTCAGAGTCATGTTTCCGCATGGAGAGTTCGGCTGGATCATTACTCGGTATGAAGACGCTGTCCAGGTTTTGAAAGATCAACGCTTCAGCAAAGACATAGTCCGACGTTACGGCCCTGACAATCAAAGCATTTTCTCCAATAATATGTTGTTCTCCGATCCGCCGGATCATCGCCGTCTGCGCGGACTTGTGCAGAAAGCATTCACACCCAAGCTGGTCGCAGATATGCGAAGCCATATTCAGGACATTGCGGATGATCTGCTGGACAACCTTCCGTCACAGGAAAAAATGAATCTGATTGATGACTTTGCCTTCCCGCTACCCATCATTGTCATTAGTGAAATACTGGGAGTCCCTCATGAGGATCGTGACAAATTCCGAATGTGGTCCAATACGGTAATCGATGCTTCCACAGCCGAGAGCGCAGAGTTGTTTGAGCAGCATGCCAAGGAGTTTACGGATTACCTGACGGCCTGGTTCGAAAAAGTACGCAAAAATCCCGGCACTGATCTGATCAGCCAGCTCGTCATTGCAGAAGAATCCGGGCAGCAGTTGACTGAACAAGAACTCCTTGGCGTTGTCTCCTTATTAATTATTGCCGGTCATGAAACGACGGTTAATCTCATTGGCAATGGAATTCTTGCTCTGCTGGAGCACCCTGAGCAACGTGAGTTGCTCATCAACCAGCCTGAGCTTATTCATAACGCTATTGAGGAGATGCTGCGATACAATGGACCGGTGGAGTTCAGTACATCTCGATGGGCTCTGGAAGATATCGAATTCCGTGGACAGCATATTGCTCAGGGTGAACTTGTCATCGTTGCGCTTGATTCGGCTAATCGGGACGAACAGCAGTTTAAGGATGCTGATGTCTTTGACATTACCCGCGAGAAGAGTTCGCATCTGGCCTTTGGCAAAGGCATTCATCTCTGCCTGGGAGCACCACTTGCACGTCTAGAAGGTGAGATTGCCGTCAGCACGCTTCTGAATCGTTTTCCAAATATGCAGCTACAGGCTGACGTGAATGAACTCGAATGGAGACCCGGCATGATTGTTCGTGGTGTCAAGGAGATCCCCATCCAACTTAAATAATAGCTATGAATAATTGAAAGTGAGGCAACTTACATCATGGAAATGAACACCTTGGTATGGATCGTTTTTTTGCTTCTGACCCTTGTGTTACTATTCAGAGTCACCAGCCTGCAACGCCAATTGAATGAATTGAAAAGAGATGTCGAACGTCTGGAGAACGGCTCAACCGCAAGCGCACGCTCCGACTTCAATTACACCTTGTCGCCGAAGGAAGCATCCCCTTCCCACACAAGCCAACCAGCCCCAACGGATCTGGATCAGGAGCTGCTTGCACTTATACAACAAGGGAAAAAAATTATGGCGATCAAACGACTACGCGAAGCCAAAGGTCTTTCGTTGAAGGAAGCCAAAGACTATGTTGATTCCCTGGATCGGTAATATACAACCCACATAACTTCTCGGGGGAAGTTATTCCAGACTTTCGGCTGTTAAACCAGAAGAAAGGTGGAACCTTCACCGAGAGTTTACTTTTCTAACGACATATGATACTGTTATTTCAATATTACTAGAAATAAGAAATAAAGACGAAAGGACAGAACATGATGCAACCACACTCGAATGAACTTGAACAAGTCGTCAAAATTCATAAAGCACTGGGTGAGCAAACACGCTACAAAATCATTCAGATTCTATCGGGTGAGAGCAACCTTTGTCCTGCCGACCTGGAGAGCCGCCTTGTTACGGTTGCCCTATCGACTCTGTCTCATCACCTGAAACAGCTGTCCGATTGCGGCCTGCTCACATCGCAGAAGAAAGGTACCTATATCTACTACAGCCTGAACACAGAGACCGCACAAAAGTTTGTTCCCTATTTGCTAAATAAATAAAAAATTTGAGTTATATTTCTATATAATTAGAAATATTGAAACAACACTCAACATTTATTGATAGAACTAGTTCACATAAGTTTACGCTTATACCAATATTCTTTATCTCGGTTGTAACATTACTGTTTGCAGATCGGTTGCATTCACAGTATACATGTCTTGTTCTCTTGTCTTTATTTCTATATTTCTAAAAATATAATAATTATTATAATCAGAAAGAGGTTATGTTTCCATGTCTTCTACGCTCAAAATCTATGTTCTTGCCTTGGTCAGCTTCCTTGTAGGAACGTCCGAATATGTCATTGCCGGCATTTTGGATCGCATTGCAGATACTATGGACATCTCTTTAATCGCTGCCGGACAGCTCATTACAATTTTTTCACTCGTATATGCGCTGGGTACACCTATCATTATTGCATTGACTTCACGCTGGGACCGTCGCAAGCTGTTGCTATACTTCCTCGGTCTATTCGTTGGGGCTAATGTTCTTGCTTATCTGTTGCCGGGCTATGGACTGTTCGTCGCAGCACGAGTGTTAATGGCTTTGGGGGCGGGCGTTGTTGTTGTCACGGCATTAACGGTCGCTTCCCAAATAGCAGCGGAGGGCAAACAAGCTAGCGCAATCGCCACCGTAATCACTGGATTCACGGCTTCTCTGATTGTTGGCGTTCCTCTCGGAAGGCTTGTTGCTGCATCTTGGGATTGGAAGCTTGTTTTTGCTGGCATAGCCGTTCTTGGCGTTCTCGCCATGCTGGTGATCGCGGCCGCCATTCCGCCTTCCAAAGCAGAAGCTCCTGTTCCATTGAAGAAACAACTCTCTTTGCTCAAACAGCCACGAATTGTATTGGCACTGCTGGTGACCTTTTTCTGGTTAGGTGGTTATTCCATTGCCTACACGTATATCTCACCTTATCTCGTAACCGTTTCAGGAATGAGCGAAGCAATACTCAGTTCAGCTTTACTCGCATTTGGCATAGCAAGCCTGATCGGTTCGAAAATTGGAGGATTCAGTGCTGACAGATTGGGTGTCAAAAGAACGCTGATCACAGGCATGACATTACATATCGTGAGTCTGGTCCTGCTGAATATAACGGCAAGTTCTCATCTCGCTATCTTCCTTGTTCTAATTTTGTGGTCTTTTGCCGCATGGTCTTCGGGTCCAACTCAGCAATATAATCTGGTTACCATGGCTCCGGAATCCTCGGGCATTATGCTCAGTCTAAACAGTTCGGTGATGCAATTAGCCATGGCTGCCGGAGCAGGTATTGGGGGGATCGCGGTCAGCAGCATATCATTATCATCCATCACCTGGATTGGGGCTTTCGGAGTCGTTGTTGCCGTCATCATTGTTATAAGCTCGTATCGTTCAGCATCTGCTAAAAGTACACAAACCGATACATCACACAACGCTACCTGATATGTATTCGAAGTACAAAGACAAACCAAAAAGAGAGACCACTATATGCATACAGTGGTCTCTTTTTAACCATTTTAACGGGTATTGCCGAGCTGCTGAACTCTTATTGGGCCGTAACTGCACCATCGATCGGATATACTGCACCATTAATATATGGCGCTTCATCTCCCAGAAGGAAGGAAACGAGATTCGCAATCTCTTCCGGTCTGCCTAGACGTCCAGAAGGAATGCTGTCAACAGTTGCCTTGAACACTTCAGGATTGTCTTTACCAAACTGAACGACCATCGGTGTCTCAATTGTACCTGGCGCAATCGCATTCACACGAATATTGTCCTTGCCATATTCAATCGCAGCTGTACGGGTCAAGCCGACCACGCCATGTTTGGTTGCTGCGTATGGTGCAACCGCGGGTACACCAACAATACCGGCTGTGGAAGCTGTGTTCAGAATAGAACCTCCGCCGGTTTTGAGCATTTCCGTAATCACGTACTTCAACCCGTAAAACACACTTCTCAGGTTGATATCAATAATCTGGTCAAACTGCTCAATCGTATGTTCGATCAACTTGATTCCAGGACCCGCAATCCCTGCATTATTAAAGAACATATCGATTCGTCCGAACTCTTCGACTGCTTTTTTCACATAGTTCTCAACTTCAGGTGCTTTACTCACATCTGCTTGTACAAAAATCGCTTTACTTCCCAGCTTTTCAATCTGCTTCACCGTTTCAAGACCTGTCTCTTCGACAAGATCCACGACAACAATGGATGCGCCCTTCTCAGCCAGCTTCAGCGCTGCTGCTTGGCCCAATCCACTTCCTGCTCCAGTGATAATGGCTACTTTTCCTGCGTGACTCATGTTGATCTCCTCCATGTGTGTGTGTCATCCTGTGATTGGATCGATGAATACGATATGAAACGTTCGTACATGTAATAATGCAATATGTAGGTCAAAAGTGTCATAAAACCTTCCTGACTTTACCTATTCTAATAGACTTTCGACATAAAAACAATTCATATAGTATGGATTCATACTATATCAATGATC
Source organism: Paenibacillus sp. Negev47 (assembly GCF_058313655.1). Lineage (NCBI taxonomy): Bacteria > Bacillati > Bacillota > Bacilli > Caryophanales > Paenibacillaceae > Paenibacillus > Paenibacillus sp. Negev47. The sequence continues at coordinate 2,826,791 of NZ_CM177754.1, read as the reverse complement.
ACACCCCGAATCCCCTCCATGCCCATGGCTTGAGCAACCATCGCAAGGTTGGGGTTCACAAGCTCCGTTCCAGATTCCAGGAATCCTGCCTCCTTCATCTCCAGTGCTCCATAAGGATGCAAGGCTTCTATGGTCGCTTTCACATCTCCACACAAGCCATAATCGAGCTTCGTGCGCCGACCCAGGTGGGAAGATTGAATGTTGACCTGAAGGAGCACTTAAATCGTTATTTCAGTGTTAGCAAAATGCCAAAAATCCGCTTGTCGAATGACAAACGGATTATTTATGCTAGATTTATTCGTATTTCATGTGGATTCACGAATCTCAAAGAGTAACTAGATGGCAGGCATCACATTGCCGCCACTTACCGGGATATAGGCACCCGTGATAAATGAGGACAGGTCCGAGGCAAGAAAAGCCACCGCATTGGCGATTTCCTGATCTTCACCCCTGCGCTTCAGCGGCACAGTACGCGTATATGCCTCATCATGTCCAGGTTCACTGGAACGATCACGTTCACTAATTGTCCATCCAGGTGCAACCTGGTTTACGGTAATCTGATACTCGCCAACCTCCTTGGCAAGCACGCGATATACGCCATCCATTCCACGCTTACCAGCGGTGTAGGCCGACTGGTGAGCAAAATTTTGCATCGCACATTCTGTGTTGATGCCAATGAAGCGACCTGCTTTGACCGTTTGCATATGCGGAATAAAAGCTTTGGCAAGATACACACTCTGCATGACACAAGATTCGAACTGGCTCAAGTAATCTTCAGGAGATTGCTCCAACACCGTAGTCCATTCATACTGAATGACCGCATTGGCAACAACAATATCCACTCCGCCGAGAACAGCCTGGATCTCATCACGCATCCGGAATGCCGTGTCTTGCTTCGTAATGTCTCCCTGTACAATGACAGCCTGACGCCCCAGTGCCTCAATCTCACCTTGAAGCTCCCGTGCTTTCGTATCATTATTTATGTAATGTAGGGCCAGATTGGCGCCACAGGCTGCCAACGTGCGGGCGATAACTCTCCCCAGTTGTCCGGTTGCGCCTGTAACAAGAGCCGTTTTTCCTGTGAGATCCAATTGCATAACAGCGAAAACCTCCTTGATTTCATTTTATCGAAAACGATTTCGCATAGTATTATAATATATATCAAATCAGCTTCATTCAGAGAGATATACAGCATTGTTCAATGCTGTATATAGTAGTACAACTTTATTTCAGTATGTGTAGAGATTATTTATTATTATGTTGAATGAGATCAATTTCCTGGAAGCGACTAACTTCCTTTTCCCAACGCTCTTTTACATATTGACGGTGAACCGGGTGATTGTTGTATGCATCATACGCAGCCTGATCCGCAAAGACCATTGAGAAGCTGTAGTCAAACTCATTTTTCTCACTTACCTGTCTCAGAACCTGAAACTGCTCTACCCCAGAAATGACTGCAAGTGCATCTGAACTTTCCTTCAAAAAGGCTTCCGCCTCCGGTGTATCTTTACCTGCGTAAAGTGTAAACGTTACCATATGTGTGATGCTGCTCATCTCTACTTCCTCCTCCAATATGTTCTAACTCTGTTTTCTAGTGTACATCCGATTGTGTTGTAAGCGCAATAATTGGTTGAATTAATTTTTAATGAAAATGGATAATTCTATATAAATTGAACTTAAGAATATTTACACTGCACACTCCGATGACAGAACAACCTTCCGATCGCTGTTATCCCCAGATTTTTTGATTCCTTCTATAAAGGGTAAATCCGGGGATAAAGGCGAACGCTCCGCTTCTTCAGGTTCTTTCTCTCCTCTCCGTTTTGTGTAAATGTTTAGTTCAATTTATATAGTTACAAATATTAATTAAAACTCACAAGGGTTTCCCCTAGAAGTATATGTACACAAAAAAACCTCAGGACGAATCCCGAGGTTTTCTTGTAATGTATGGACAAACTATTTGTTGATGTTGTATTTACGGTTAAATTTATCAACACGGCCACCGATATCCACGTTTCTTTGTTTACCAGTGAAGAACGGGTGGGATGCGGAACTAGTGTCCACACGGATTACTGGGTAAGAGTTACCGTCTTCCCATTCCATAGTTTCGTTAGAGAACTTCGTGGAAGAACTCAGGAATTTGAAATCAGCACTTGCATCGTAAAAAATTACGAGTTGTGTCTTTGGATGGATGTCAACTTTTGGCATAATCTATTTACACTCCTTTAATATGGGTACTTCTTTAGAATCAAACTAAATTTTATTATACTCTTTTTTTGTACAAAGTACCAGCAGGATTTGAGGAATAGCTAAAAAAAATATGATTTCTATTGATTTTGCACCTAATCAGGTTTACGCCGTCCCTTTCTCCAGTACATTCAGCATGTACTCCAAAGCCTCCAGTTCATCCCTGCCTCTTGTCTGCAATCTGACAACACTACCATATCGAATGGGGAGTAACGCCATCCCTAACAGGCTTTTGACATCAACTCGATGTTCATGCTCAGACTCCATATACGACAAGATAATATCCGAGGTAAAACGTGATGCTTGAGAAGATACCGACATCAGATCATCCCGATGAAAATCAGCGTGAATCATAAATTCATGTACTCTCACGACCTTCAGTTCCTTTCGCTAAGTACTTATTCACCTATATGGTGTGTATCATTTTATATATTAAAATCATCATGAATTATACCATGTTTTGGGAGCTTGTCTATTCCTTTATTTTGCAAAAAAGAACAAAAAAGAGTCCTGAAATTCAGGACTCTTTCAGTACGAGCTTATATCCCGTTCGGATATACCATGACCTTCAGGCTGCCGCTCTTATTGTGTAATGCACGTTCCATCGCCTGCTGTGTCTCTTCCAGTGAATAACGATCTGTAATCAGAGACATCACGTCATGTTGGCCAGAGCTCAGGAATTCAATCCCTGCAGGATACGTGTTGGCATATCGGAATATCCCATAGATATCAACTTCATTGTCTGCGATAAATGGAACATTCAGTGCAATCTCGTCCTGCGCAGGCAGGCCCACAATAGCAAGTTTGCCTCCACGTCGAAGTGAATACAGAGCCGTTTGCAACGCCTTCGGATTCCCGGCAGTTTCCCATGCGGTATCCACACCGACACCACGGGTTAACTCACGAATCACGGCCAGTGCATCTTCATTACGCACGTTAATGGTATGCGTGGCACCCATACGGCGAGCCGCTTCCAATCGTACTTCCTCCAGATCCGTAACAATGATCTTCTCTACGCCAAATGATTTTGCAGCCGCAACAGCCATCAGTCCAACGGGCCCCATCCCCATAATCGCAAGCGTTGTACCCGGAGCCAGCTTGCTCCGGCGAGCCGCATGAATCCCAACGGAGAATGGCTCATTCATGGCCGCTTCCTCATAGGACAGATGGTCGGGAATCGGGAATACCATATCTTCGCGCATCGTCATGTATTGTACAAAAGCCCCGTCCACCGGAGGGGTCGCCAGAAACTGTACATCCGGACACAGGTTATAGCGACCTTCCTTGCATGCTGTGCAACGTCCACAGGTGACTCCAGGCTCAATGGCCACCCGATCTCCTATTTTCAGACGGGATACTTTCTCGCCAACTGCAGCAATCATCCCCGCACACTCGTGTCCCAGGATGATCGGTTTCTCCACCACGAACCTGCCGATGCGCCCATGTTCAAAATAATGTACATCCGATCCGCACACGCCTACGGCCATCACTTGAATAAGAACCTCATCCGCAGCCGGTTGGGGAACAGCTTGTTCCTCAATAATGATGTGTCCTGGCTCTATCATGACAGCGGCCTTCATGATCTCAGGCAGTTGATGTTGTCCCATACGCATTCTCCTCCTCAGGTATGTCCATGCTGTCTATTTTACATCAAAGAAAACAAGGTATGTTCTTTCTTCACATCACCAATCAATAGATTGTTCGTCCCTGTTCATCCGCAATTCCACTCTTGCGGTAGAAGTACGTATTGATCATATCCCGCCATTCCTTCGCATGTTCGGCCTGATTGTCCTGTAATGAAGCAACTTTGCTGAAGATAACGGGGTCCACTTTTCCCTCCAGCTGTCTCCATGTCTCCGCTAACGCCTCAGCCTGCGCAGCGCCTTCAAAGTGTGTATCATAAATATGTTGAATGACTGTCTTACCCGAATGCAGAACATGGGTGTACGGCACGTGATGGAAAAACAAGATTAACTCATCCGGACAGGTGTCTAATGACTCATAACGATCAGCATTCTCAGGGTGATACTGTGAGGTATACCCTGTGCCGCTCTTCACAGTTCGATCTACACCAATGCCGTGACAATCGGCAAAGTGATACGTTCCCCACTTGGAATACTCATACCCATCTACATTCGGTCCATAATGGTGCTCCGGATTAACCATCCAGCCTACCCCGAGAGGTGCCGTATAATTTTCATAGATACTTAGCGAATTCAAAAGCATACCCGTAACCTGCCGCACGACTTCGTCCTCATGTCCAAATGTCAGTCTGACCCACTCATTGGCAATCTCTTCCGCCGACAGCTCCGGATTCCACGCAAGTCTGCCGTATCCGTACAGATTCGCCTGTGCAAGGGGATGTCCTGTCCAACAGGCATCTGCGCCGATATTGGATACAGCGGCGAAGCCACTATAAGGTCGGTTATACAGAGAACCATTCGCGATTCGTTTGATCTCTGAGCCTTTTCCTTTGGCGTACGTGTCAAAGTCCAGCACTTCTTTCCATTGGGGAACCAGATAACACAGATGACGCTGCTGCCCGGTATACTCCTGGGTAATCTGGAACTCAATCAGCTGATTCGTATTCTCCATGGCGCCGAACAGCGGGGATACCGCTTCCCTCACCTGAAAATCCATCGGTCCGTTCTTGATCTGTAAAATGACATTGTCGGCAAAACGCCCATCCAGTGGCGTAAAGTGGTCATAGGCTGCCCGTGCACGGTCTGTGGAACGATCCCGCCAGTCCTGCTTGCAGTTATATACGAAGCAACGCCAGATGACCAATCCACCGAATGGCCGAAGGGCTTCAGCCAGCATGTTCGCACCATCGGCATGATCACGGTTATACGTGAATGGTCCCGGACGATTCTCGGAGTCTGCCTTGATCAGGTAACCGCCAAAATCCGGAATTGCTGCGTACACCTTGGCCGTTTGAATGTTCCACCATTCCCGTACCTGCGCATCCAGCGGATCAGCCGTATGCAATCCACCAATCTCGATTGGACTTGCGTAGTTGGCGCTCAGGAAGAGCCGAATGCCATAGGCTCTGAATTCAGCGGCAACCTTCGCAACATCACCCAAGTAACGTTCTGTCAGGAACAGGCTCTCATGCCGATGAACGTTAACGTTGTTGATCGATATGGCATTGATGCCCGTTGAAGCGAGTAAACGTGCGTAATCCCGGATGCGTTCCAAGTCCAGCGTGAATTCGCCGTTATCATAGAAAATGGAGTCTCCTGCGTAACCACGCTCAATACTACCGTCCACGTTATCCCACTGATTAATCATCCGTAGCGCATTGGTTGGCTGCTCGGTAATAAAACTCCACTTGTCCACAGCTTCATCCGTCTCGCTTGCACTTTCCTGATCAAGTGTCATCTCTCGAAGCAAATGAAATGCACCATACAGCACACCTTGGGGGGTCTCTGATCCAATGACAAGTACACCTTCTGCCTCGTCCTTGCGAATGATATACCCTTCCCCTTGCACTGCAGAACGCTCGGTTTCGCTAAACGCTTCCGCCACAGAATCACTTCCAGCCCAAGTTCCGATCCGTATTGCTGGAGCATGCTCATCTCGCTCACTAGCCTGAGAAGCAACCTGCTGACTGACCGTTGGTTTCACACCATACAACTTCTCCAATCCCTGTGAAAGTTCGGTCAGAGCTGTCGTAATGATCTGATGGTTTTCTTCGGCCAAAATCAGCCTGCTCCAGAGCGGAGCCGTCTTCTTGGCAAACCCATTCGCTCCTGACAATGTGGAGTGGTATCCCAGCCATGCATCGTATTGCGGACCTGACAGACCAGACCGAACGACGGATTGGCTCATTGTACCGCCTCCTTACTGGCATAGATCTGTGCTAGGCGATTGCCTTTGCCTTCAAGCAACCATAGGATGGACGTTACACCACGCGGATAGTACTTGCTACCAACCGCTACACCAGACAGGATCTGGTCACTCCAGCACCAGTAGGATTCCTCCGGATGCAGCAGCCAGTTGACATGAGCGGCGTCTGCTGCCTTCCCAGTCTCATCCCATTCCACACCCAGCAGTTCTCTGGTGATAAATTGGGACAGATAGATTTTGCTCAGCCACGAGTTATTGCTTGTCGAGGACAGTTTCCATCCTCCATCTTCGAACAAACAAGTTCCGGGTACAAGAACCGTTTTCAGATGGGTTTGGAGCGCCTTCAGGTAAGGTCCAAAACGTCCGTTGATATCCAGTGCTGCTTCACAGCCTGTAAAGTAAGGGAATACAAGACCTTCAATCGCCGGAATGATCCGAGAATCATTATTTTCCGCGATTACAGCCGGAATGTAGCCACCATCTGTCATCTGTGCAGCGATACTGGCAGCACATCGATCTGCTTGACGCCCTGCCTGATGGGACAGATCAGCCAGCTTCTCAGTAGCGAACAGCTTCTCCAATGCAACGTAGACCGCCCAGCACTTCCCGGCCAGATAGATGTTGTTTCGAGACTGACCCAGTGATACATCCAGGCTATCGTAGGTTGTAATCTCTGCCCCACCTTGTGTGCGGCTGCTATCCAGGCCCATCAGACCGTTACGTTGCTCTGCGTCGGGATGGTCCCGATTAAGCATACTTACGAAGCAATCCTGAATAACAGGTAACATGTCTTTTACAAAAGCCTGATCCTGTGTCTGTTCAATGTACACCGTCGCGCAGCAGAGCCAGTTTACCAGTTCCTCGTGGCTCATTTGTGAGAAACAGTCATCGATACCAACCAACTCATATGCCGAGTGTCCGGGACGTGAGAATACATTGGCCACACCGATATCATGGGTAAAGGTAATCCCGCCCGGATATAACTTCTCTTCCCCCGGGAAACGTACCTGGTCCGTATAACTGTACCGTTTTACAAACCACTCCAGTTCGTTTCGTACCGTCCAGGGATTCAAGGCAAGCTCGAAATACAGCTGATCTGCTGTCAGATCAAGTGTGTTCATCATTCGATACTCCCCTTCATTCACCACCCAGAGTGGCTCGCCATCGGCATCCAGCAGTTGAGTGCTGGCATAATAGCTGTGAATGGAATGAGCAAGCATGAAGGATTGATCTTCTGTCAGCGCAGCTGTCCCAAGGCGTTGTTCAACCTTTGCACAGGAAGCGGTCAGCTCACTGAAACGTTGCAGTGCATACTCTCCTGCCGCCTGGATGTCTGCAAAATACCGCGTATACCAATACGTCGTATCCATTCCAGTCGTCACAATGCCCCCACGGTAAAAACATACTGCGAATTGATATGTGCGTTTCTCTCCGGCCGGTACGTCCATCAGTAATGCTGCAGTTCCGCCAAGTCCAAAAGCCAGATTCTCCCGATGCTTCTCCTGTAACAGCTTCTCCAACGTAAACCCTCGCGCAGGCCACAGTCCTTCGTCTGCCGACATAATGGCTGTAAGCCGACCTTGTCCAACACCTGTGATGGAGCCACTTTCCGGTCCTCCAATCAGACGCATCGCAGAGTACGGATCATTGCCCTGATAGCCAAAGTAGGCTTTCCGTGGTTGTTGACCTTGCGTGTTGTCAATCGTCATCTCTACCAATACGGCAGGTACGAGTGCATCCATTAAGGCTTCACGATCTCCACTCGTTGGATCTGGTACGGGTCGTACAGGCGAATAGATGCGGAACGTCAGATCTCCTGCAGTCCACGTATCCGTTCCCGAGGTGAATTCGCGAGTAATCTCTTCATCACGAAAAGCAGAAATTAGAGGTTGTTGTGCTTTTGTCTGTGTCGTGGGCGGAGCCGTGTCACCATTCTCCAATTTCTCTACATCATAACGGCTGCTCTCATCTTCCGTAGCTTCATAAAAAGGAAGCGCCTGATAATTCTCTCCATCGCGAGACTGTAATCCAATATATACGTTCTGGTCTGCCGGCTTGCCGAGTTCCAGACCCAGCCCGCCCTTGGCGCCTTTGTATCCAAGTGTGAAACTGGCAAAAGCACCGATCGGTGCATGATGTGCATTATAAAAGATGGATTTGGATGTACTCATGAATCATAACCCCTCTCAGAATGGTATGCATACGTTTTCATTAGCCCCATCCTACCACGTGGTTTCACCCCAGGCCATGATCAAATCAATCTGATATTTACCCAAATCAAGCTGATAGACTATAATGAATAAAAGCGGTTACAAAAAAAACGTTTTATAATTGACCTCATAAGTTAACCCAGCATTTCATTAGTTATAAGGGGGATCTTCCATGTCTTCAACTTACTTGCCTCCCGCTTTGGGAGAAAGTGTACATGAAGTTTTTTACCCAGATGTGCAAACGACGGTCAATCTGTTCGCCATTCATCTGCGAAGTGTCGGCACGGACTGGGATTATCCAGCGCATGAGCACCCTCAATATGAATTGAATTATGTCACGGAAGGCGAGCAACGCATGATGGTGAACGGTACCCTGTATATTCAAAAGGCTGGCGAGCTGCTCCTGATTCCTCCAGGAAGCATTCATTCCAGCCAGAGCCATAACGGCAAAGGATTCACCTATTTTTGCATGCATTTTGACATTGATGATCAGTTGTTCCTATCGTTGCTTGCGCGCCTCAAACAAGTACGATTCAGTGCAGATAGTCCGGTTACGCAGCAGATCGAGCCAGTTTTGCGCAAATTGATGTCATCTGCGGATGATGAAGTAGCAAGTACAATGGTGCAGCGCATGCAGTTGCAATCTGCGGTGTTTGAACTATTCGGCCATCTATGGGAGGCGGTCTCTCAGGAAGCAGCGCAATGGTTTACCGACGGTTACGAGAAGGTCGAACTCGCACATCAGATTCGCAATCGATTGCAAGGTCTGATGAGTCAGCAATTCAAACAGGGACATGAGTCCGACAGCCATTATGGCATTGATGATATTGCAGCAGAGCTGGGCATCAGTTCTTCTCACTGTAATCGCGTCTTTAAACAGGTATTTGGTCAGTCACCTCGCGCGGTGTTATCCCAGTTGGTTCTGCATGAAGCAAAGATTCTCCTGGGTAATCCTAAGCTGTCCGTTCAGAATATTGCGGTCATGCTTGGGTACAAGGACATTGCCCACTTCAGTCGTCAATTCAAGCGCTGGTCCGGCATGTCGCCATCCCGTTACCGACAGGAACAGCCTGCTCCGGAATGAAATCCAGTAGCAGGCTGTTTCCCTTTCTTATTTTTAGTAAAGCAACATTTTACTTCAACAAACGTTTAATTAACTTCAGCTTGTTATCATACGGTGGATACAGAATCGGCAGATTCACTTTGGTGCTTTTCTTCAGTACACTTTTGAGATGAGAGAAGGTCTCGAAGCTATACTCCCCATGATACGAGCCAACACCTGAATGACCAACACCGCCAAATGGCAAACGCGGATTCGCTACGTGCGTGATGGTATCGTTAATGCAGCCGCCGCCAAATGAAACTTCCCGCAGCACTTTGTCCTGAATCTGGGTATCGAAAGTAAACAGGTACAAGGCGAGCGGTTTCGGCCGCTTTACGATTTCTATAATGACTTCATCCAGATTACGGTAGCTGATGATGGGTAAAATCGGTCCAAAAATCTCATCTTCCATCGTCGCTGCATCCCAGGATTCCGCATCAATTAGTGTAGGTTCAATAAAGCGATCCTCTTCATCCGAAGCTCCTCCATATATCACTTTGGCCTGATCTCTTTCGATCAGAGTCGTCAGACGTTTAAAATGTCCCTTGTTCACGATTCGCCCATAGTCCTTGTTGTGTTGGATATCTGAACCAAAGAAGGACACGATCGCTGCTTTCATCTCCGCAACTAACTGTTCCTTCACGCGTTCATGCACGAGTAAATAGTCGGGTGCGATGCAGGTCTGTCCTGTATTAAGCAGTTTGCCCCATATAATACGCTCCGCAGCTACTTTGATATCCGCCTGTTCATCGACGATAACCGGACTCTTGCCACCCAATTCCAACGTAACGGGAACCAGATTTTTGGCAGCTGCCTCCATCACAATTTTGCCAACCGGTACACTGCCTGTAAAAAAGATATAGTCAAACGGTGCATTGATCAGCGCTGTCGTTGTGTCTTTGGCACCATCGAGTACCTGAACGTATGCCGGTTCGAATACCGTTGCAATCATTTCACGTACTACAGCGGATACCGCAGGTGTATTCTCTGACGCTTTGAGCACGGCTGTGTTACCTGCCGCAATAGCGCCTACCAATGGTTCGATCAAGAGTTGAAATGGATAATTGAAAGGTCCAATGATCAGTACTGCCCCATAGGGTTCAGGTATAATATAACTTTTCGTACCCAGGAGTGCCATTTGTGTTTTGACTTTAACGGGTTTCACCCATTTTTTTACTTTACGAATGGTGTGTGTGATGCTGTCCATCATGAATCCGATCTCCGTCGTATACGATTCGAACTCACTTTTCCCCAAATCCTGATAGAGGGCTTCTGTCAGTCTGGTCTCGTATTTTTGAATCGCCTGCTTCAGTTGGGTCAGACGGGCAATTCGGACTTCTGCCAAACGTGTGGCCCCCGAACGAAAGAATTGTCGTTGCTGCTCCAAAATCTGTTCAACTTCCTGACGGGTTACTTCCTGTATAGTTGTTATCATATAAGCATACTCCTCTACTTGTATAGATTAAGCGTTTAAACTTACGAACCTATAAGATACATGCAAAAGCATGTTTTATCACCATTAATCTACAGACACTCTTCTTCCAAAGCAGCTACCAGCTCCTTCAGCAGTTCTACCGATGCATTCAATGAAGCCGAATAATAGCGCTGTGTGCCCTTCTGTTCCACAGATATGAGCCCCTTCTCTAACAACAGCTTGAGATGATGAGATATGGCTGGCCGGGATAGGCTGGATTGTTCGGTAATTTCATTTACCGTCATTCTGCCCTTCTCGGTGAGTGTCAGCAAAATGGCTTGACGATGGTTGTCACTTAATACTTGAAATAACGGGATACAGGTTTGAAAAACGCTGATCGCTTTTTGTCCCATGGTGTTCACCTCTATACTATTCTTCGTATATTATTTTCTGTCTGATGTCTGTTGGTTTAAACATTCGAACCTAATGATTGAATTCTACTCTCTACGCGCTAGAACTGCAAGTGAATCATTAAACAAATTCAATATAATGTTGATAAAGCGCTTCCATACTACCATACAAGTATGGTAGTATGTCAAAGAAGGAGTTGAAGTTGTGGAATATACCCCCAAGTTATCATCCAAAGCCGGTTTGTTGCCTGCTGCGAACAGTCTGTCTTCCATGAATAAACAGTCTTACTCCGCTCGGGACGCGGTGTACGTCACGCTTAAAAAGCTGATTTTGAGTCTGAAGCTGCCTCCGGGAACAGCCATTTCAGAGAAAGAAATTTCGTTGGAATTTCAGGTCAGCCGGACACCCGTTCGAGAAAGTTTCGTAAGACTGGCTCAGGAAGGTCTGCTGGAAGTGTATCCACAGCGTGGTACCTACGTCTCTCTGATCCAGGTCGATCTCGTTGAGGAAGCACGATTCATGCGTGAACAGCTTGAACGTGCTGTAATCAGGCTCGCTTGCGAGACCTTTCCAGACGAACAGATGATTGCACTTGAACAGAATCTTGCACGTCAACAGGAATGTAAGATCAAACCGGATGATGAACGAATGTTCCAATTGGATGAGGAATTCCATAGCACTCTTTTTGCAGGCTGCAACAAAAGCAACACCTGGACTGTCATCCAGCAGATGAATGTGCATTTGAATCGAAGCCGCATGCTTCGTCTGTCCTCGGATCACCAGTGGGATCATCTGATTGAACAGCACAGGTCCATGGTTCAGGCTATTCAGCAGCATGATGCCCAGACGGCAGAACGATTGATGCAGGAACATCTGCATTTAACTGTCACCGATTTGGCTGTCCTGCAGGATACATATCCTTCCTATTTTCAATGATTGAATTCTTCTTACTACTATTCATGATGAGGTGAACGTGATGAGAATGGTTTTTCGCTGGTTCGGCGAAGGCAATGACACGGTAACACTGGATCACATCCGCCAGATTCCGGGTGTTGAAGGTATTGTGTGGGCTCTACACGATGTTCCTGTTGGCGAGGAATGGCCCATGGACAAAATACTCGCGGTCAAAGCGGCAGCGGACAAGGCCGGGTTACATCTGGATGTCGTCGAGAGTGTGAACATCCATGAGGATATCAAGTTGGGCCTGCCATCAAGGGATAAATACATTGCGAACTATATTAAAACGATGGAGAAACTGGCTCAGGTGGGTGTGAAGGTCATCTGTTACAACTTTATGCCGATCTTCGACTGGCTTCGCACGGATATGCACAAGGAAATGGAGGATGGCTCAACTGCCCTCTTCTATGAGCACAGTAAACTCGCAGATATAGAACCTCTAGAACTCGTTCGACGCATTACGGAAAACTCCGCACTCACCATGCCAGGTTGGGAACCGGAACGATTGCAGTATTTAACAGGTCTGTTCGAAGCCTATAAAGATGTGACAGAAGATCATATGTGGGAGCATGCCCGTTACTTCCTGCAAGAAATTATTCCTACAGCGGAGCGACTGGGGATTCGCATGGCCATCCATCCGGATGACCCGCCATGGCCGATCTTCGGATTACCAAAGATTATTACGAGCCAGGAGAATGTTCGCAAATACCTGAATCTCTATGATAGTCCTTATAACAGCGTGACGCTATGCAGTGGCTCTTTGGGAGCGAATGCTGACAATGATATTATCGGGATGATTCACGAATTCAAGGACCGGATTCCTTTTGCCCATATACGTAATGTCAAAATCTATGATAACGGCGACTTTATTGAAACGTCACACCGTAGTCAAGATGGAAGCGTCGATATTGCGGGAGTTGTTGAGGCTTACCATGATATTGGTTATGAAGGTTATGCAAGACCCGACCACGGTCGTCATCTCTGGGGGGAACAGTGCCGACCTGGTTATGGGCTCTATGATCGGGCTCTGGGAATCATGTATCTGTGGGGCGTCTGGGATTCGTTGCAAAGGAGGGCAAAAGCATGAGTGAACATCACTTTGAACGCTCATCTCGTCTCGAAGGCAGAACGGCTGTAATTACCGGAGGTGCTGGAGTACTATGCCGATCCATGGCGGAAGAACTTGCTCGGCACGGTGCAAGTGTAGCCATCCTGAACCGCACCGTGTCCAAGGGTCAGGAAGTTGTAGCTGCCATTGAAGCTGCCGGTGGCAGAGCAATTGCTGTAGCCTGTGATGTAACCCAAGCCGATAGCGTGCAAGCGGCAGCAGATGCGGTGCTGGAACAGCTCGGTCCCTGTGATATTCTGATTAACGGCGCCGGTGGCAATAACGCCAGTGCCAATACTACGAATGAAATATTCAGACTGGAAGATCTGGAACAGCAGGACGTCACGACGTTTTTTGATGTAAGCGTAGAGGGATTTCGTCAGGTGATGGATCTGAATTTTGTCGGTTCCCTCATTCCTACTCAGATCTTTGCAAGGCATATGATTGAACGTGATGTTCCGGCGACTGTCATCAATATTTCTTCCATGAGCGCCCCGTCGCCCATGACCAAAGTTCCAGCGTATAGTGCTGCCAAGGCAGCGATTAACAACTTCACGCAGTGGCTCGCTGTACATCTGGCTGAATCCGGTATTCGTGTCAACGCCATTGCACCCGGGTTCTTCCTGACAGAGCAAAACCGTAATCTATTGCTGCAGCCAGACGGTTCTCCTACGGAACGTTCGAGTAAAATCATTGCGCATACTCCTATGCGCCGCTTCGGCAAACCGGAAGATCTGCTCGGCACGTTGATGTGGCTTGCGGATGAAAGACAATCCGGCTTCGTCACAGGCACAGTTATCCCTGTAGATGGCGGATTTATGGCCTATTCCGGTGTCTAATATTCTCTTTTTCTAATAGGCGTGAACTCAACCGTATCTATTGATATCTTCTGATCCGGAGTCCAGTGCATCCACACGGGCTTCGGATTTTTGCGTTCAGAATAAGATTGAATATTGTTGGCAAAGATTGTGAATGTAAAGGAAGGTGAACCATATATGATGGAAGAAACCTGGGTTGTCGCCGTACGCTCTATTATTGCCTTTCTGACTCTGATCATCTACACAAGGGTGCTGGGCAAACAGCAGATGGGTAACTTGACGTATTTTGATTATATTAACGGCATCACAATTGGTTCCATTGCAGGGACTTTCGCAACCGATCTCTCATCGAAGGCGTGGATTCATTTTGTCGCCTTGACCATTTTCACACTGATCACGATCGTCTTTCAGTTCGTAACGCTGAAAAATCGAACCCTCTCCAAACTGATGGATTCCGATCCTACTCTGGTCATTCAGAACGGCAAAATTTTGGAACAGAATTTGCATAAAATGCGTGTGAAATTCGACGAACTCACCGTAATGCTGCGGCAAAAGGATGTATTTGATATCACTACAATTGACTATGCAATCATGGAACCCGATGGCAGTCTCTCCGTAGTGTTAAAACCTGAGAATCAGCCTCTTACAGCTAAAGATATGCATATGCATCCCCCGAAAAGCAAGCTGATGACCGAACTGATCATTGATGGTGTTCTGATTAAACAGAACCTACACGAGAGAAATAAGGATATCCAGTGGCTTACCGAACAACTAAAGAAGCAGAAAGTGACGATTCAGGATATTGCATTTGCTGCCATCCTACCCAATGACAAATTGTACATTGATCTCTTCGATGATCGTTTTAAAGAAAAAACAGATATGGGTGACTATGAAGGACCATTCTAGATGTTTACATTGCGGGAGGCGGTTGAATGAAAACACGTTTCTGGTTGCTATATGTACTTCCGATCTTTTTGATCTTGCTATTCGTAGCGATCATGGCCAGCGGATCGTTTCTCAAAAAACCATTTGGTACCCAAGATCGCTTGCTCGAATCGGTGCAAACGCTGGAAAAGCACGTTGAGGGCAAACAGTGGACGGCAGCCAAGTCACAGATTGATTATGCGATGCAGGCTTGGGAACGAATCGTAGACCGGATTCAATTCAGTGTCGAACGTGAGACGATATACGATATTTTGGGTACTCTCGCACGGATTAAGGGCGGCGTTGCCGCAGAGGATGACAAGGCGATCATGGAGGAAATCTATTACTTTTACGTGTTATGGGACAACTTAGGGGGTTGATTGGCCGCATCAAAAAGCACCTCCTTTGTCGAAAAAGGAAGTGCCTTTTAGCGTTCTATCCGTTACGCTCTTTTTACTCGGCGAGCTCTTGGTGCACGTAGCGTGCTTTCTTTGCGGAAAAAGAGAGTGAGTGCTCTGTTCGCACACCACAGTGCAAACAGAGCAAACAGCGTGCCCCAGAACAGCGCGGGAAGGAATGTCTGCTGAGCGAGATTCGCTGCATCCCCTGCCCGTGAAGGCTGCGTCCAGGACATTAATCCAACGTACACAGCACTAACAACGGACTCTTCCAGTGTAAGAAACGCCAGTAACAGATAATAGAACTTCACGATCTTGGCGCCAAAAATCATAATGACAACGTTCAGAACGATGAACCCGGTCAGCCATAACATGCCGAACTCTCCTCTTACATATAACAGGAGTGACACCAGTGCTACAGCCGTCATGATCCCCAGTCCCCACATATGCAAGCCTTTGCGATATAAGTAGAACAACAGCCAGGCAAACAGTGATGCACTGATATATCCCGCCAGAGAAACCAGGATCGATCTGCCTGGCGTCAGCATGGACGAATACGTTACACCGCTATGATCAGCGTACAATTCAATCCGCAGCACTTTACCAGACAATAACAGCGTCATCAATGCATGACCGAATTCGTGAATCATCGTATCCAGGTTACGGAACAAGGACGAGAATGGGATGAATCGTGTAAGAAAGACGGAGCCTAGCAGGAAAAGTATCGTTTTGACCCACTTATTCAATCGTGTCATACCTCCTTTACCTTGAAGTTAACAAGCCTATCCTTTATATTACGCTTTTTTCACTCGATTCGTTTCGGCTTCCGAACTGTAAGGCGCAGTGCTCCATCCACCAGCAGAAGCTCCGATTGTGTCCAATGAAAAAAGAAGATAGATCATAGCGGCCCTTCTCAGCCTCTAGCGTAACGAGCAGTCGATTCCGCATCCGAATAAGTGCATAGTGCACGAATTGATCCGCAACTTCACTTTGCACAAGGGTAACATAAGCATAGAGGGAATGATCGACGGGTTCATCAAGCGGACTCACCCCTGCACATGAAAATTCCGTCTTGACCCCCGCATTCTGAAGTATGGATAATGCGTTCACGAGCTCGGCATCCACTTCAACGCCATTCCATATCTCCGTTTTCTTCGCGGATACTGTATGTTTGTCACGCTCCGTCCAGTTTATCAGCTCCAGCTTGCGCCGTCTCCACAGATGGGCGGGCTGTTCACTTAATAGCACTTCATGTTCTTCATTTGAATTCATCTAAGGCTTCCTCCTGTTCTCCTCTATCCGGTCACCTTAAACGAAGCAGAGAGCACATCACTGTGCTCTCTGCTTCGCAAAAAGGCAAAGGAATGGCACTCCATTCCTCAGCATGTTGTATTATTGTACCTTTTTCGGTGACAGGCATCAAATCGATCTTTTATTATTCGTTCAGTGCCAGTTTCAGTGCCTCCAGATTCTGTCTCATCACGCTAATGTAGTCCATTCCCGCCGCAATTTCTTCCTCGGTGAGTCCCTCAAGCGGGTTTAATACAGCCGTTTTGGCCCCCACTTCACTTGCAATCGTCTCAGATACTTTGGATGAAACCAGTGTTTCGAAGAAAATCGTCTTCACCTGATGCTCTTTCGCAAAATCAATAACGGATGCCATCTGCGCTGCCGAAGGTTCCTGCTCAGGGGATAGCCCGGCAATAGGTACCTGCTGCAGATCATATTCTTTAGCCAGATAACCAAATGCAGCGTGTTGTGTGATGAAATCTTTGCGTTTGCTATCCGTCACAGCCGCCTTGAAGTCCTGATCCAGTGACTCCAATTGAACAATGTAAGCATCTGCATTTTGCTTGAACTGTGCAGCGTGTTCTGGAGCAGCCTGCGCCAATCCCGCTTCAATATTGCGTACTTCCGTTACAGCCAGTGCAGGCGACAGCCATACGTGGGGATCCAGTCCACCATGATCATGTCCATGTCCTTCTTCTGCCTCGGCGTCATGATCATGGTCGTGTTCTTCAGTAGTCGCTTCATCTGCATGATCGTGGTCGTGATCATGCTCTTCTGTAGTCGCTTCATTCGCATGGTCATGATCGTGTTCGTGTTCTGTTGCCTCTGTATGTTCATGATGGTGATCATGCTCTCCACCTTCAAGCAGGTTGATGCCCTTGCTTGCTTCCACCTGAATGAGTGAAGTGTTACTCAGACTTCCGGTGACCTGATCAATCCATGATTCCATACCTGCACCGTTGAATACAAGCACATCCGCTTTCTCAATGCTGGCAATGTCCTGTGGTGTTGGCTCCCAATCATGAGGCTCCATACCCGCTGGAACGAGCGTATGTACATCCGCTAGGTCGCCTGCTACATTTTTAGTGAATTCGTACATGGGATAGAAACTAACCTGCACGTTTAATTTTGCGGTTTCCGTCTCGGCTGGAACGGGAGTGCCCGTCGAAGCTGCGCTGGTATCGGAAGCGGATTTCTGTCCGCAACCTGCGACGATAAGTGTCAGACTGAATAACAGTCCGAGCGCTGTTTTTTTACTGAATTTCATGTGATGTATTCCTCCTTGAATGGATAACTAACGTTGCTCGTTGTTCTTGTTGATTTCTCTCTTTACGGTGACGCTTGCGGTTGTATCGTGCAATCAGCTTTTGCGCTGATATTCCAGTCAATAGGAAGACCAACAGGATGAGAGCAATCGTTCCTCCCGGTGGTGTATTTAGATGGTAAGATGTTGTCAGTCCGCTAAAAATACCGATTACCCCCGTGATTACCGCGACGATCATCGCTGCTGTAAAACTGCGAGATACTCGGAGTGCCAAGGCAGCGGGTAATACGATGAGAGCAGATACCAGCAACACACCTACAATCGGCATGGCTGAAGCTACAGTCATTCCTGTCAAAATGGCAAATGCAAACGATAATCCTCTCACTTGAACGCCTCCAATGGAAGCTGTCTCTTCATCAAACGTAAGGCTATAGAGCGGTCTTCGGAGAATGATGAAAAAAAGCAAACCTGTGACACATACACCTGCCATCATCCACAACTGCATATCGCTAACCGCGACAATTGATCCAAATAAGTATGAGCTGAATGTTTTGGACAGATTCGTTTTCAGACTCATCAATACCACCGCAAGGGCTAGCCCCGAGGTCATAATGATTGCAACAGGAACCTCGCTATAGGTTCGGTAACTTCGACGGAGTTGTTCAACCAGTAATGCACCAATAATGGCAATGGCGAATCCGCAGATGACCGGGTTAAGATTCATGACCGAACCTAACGCTACACCTGCGAGTGAGACATGGGATAACGTGTCTGCCATAAGAACCTGCCGTCTGAGCATCAGATAGACACCCAGAATCGGAGCTATGACCCCAATCAGTCCACCTGCCCAAAAGGCACGTTGCATGAATTCGTACTCAAACACTGCCATTCCTCACTTTCTTGCCGCTCCAGGGTAATGGTACGGTCCAATCGATCTCCCATTTCTTCCAACCCGTGAGTAACCATTATAATCGTTAACCCATGAACATCCGTATAATGGCGCATCAGATCGTAGAAGCCCTCTCGGCTGCGTCGGTCCATCCCCGTTGTCGGCTCATCCAGTACCAGAACCTGCGGTTGCCCAGCCATGGCTCTGGCAATACAGATCCGCTGCTTCTGTCCACCGGACAACTCACCGACACGTGTATTCCGATATTCCCACATGCCGACCTCACGCAAACTGCGTTCAACGATGGCATCCTGCTCCGATGTAAATCTGCGAAAAAGTCCCAGTCTGGTATAACATCCGGATCGGACCAGTTCATTCACCGTGCTAGGGAATCCACTATTAAACGATGCCACCTGCTGGGGCACATAACCGATATTGGAGTTGTTCCCGCGTTTCATCTGGGGACTCATATGTATCGTGCCACTCCAGGGCTTCAACAGCCCCAGCAGCAGCTTTAACAGGGTTGTTTTGGCAGAACCATTAGGGCCAGTAATGCCTATGAACTCTCCCACATGGATATCCAGCGACAGTTGATCAATGACTGGCTCTTTGCCATATCCGAATACAACATCACGCATGGAAGATAGTATCATGCCACTCCCTCTTTTCGTAAATATTACGATTTAAAATGAACAAAAAAATTTAGCGTGTTTCCCGGTGGATCGTCATTTTCTTCAAACGAGGTGAGTACTTCTTCATCTCCAGACGCTCTGGATGGTTACGCTTGTTCTTGGTTGTTGTATAGTTGCGATCCCCACACTCGGTGCAGGCTAAGGTTACAATGACTCTCATGGTTGTTGCCTCCTCTTTTTTAATCGTAATAATTACTATTTAATGATATTAGCCTATGCTTTTTCTTTTGTCAACTCCATGCCGGAAAAGGATCTTTCAGTTCACGCCAGTTCATCCACATCTCTTCTTCCGTAAGAAGGGTCTCATCCAAAGTACGTTCAATCTCTGCGCGGTCCATGTCAATGCCGATAAATACCAATTTCGTCACCCGATCGCCCCACTCATCATCCCAATCCGGTATGTTTGGCAATGTATCACCAAAGTGAAGTTGTCTTTCCTCCTCACTCATCGCACCTACCCATATTCCTGCTGGCGCAAGCTGCTTTGATGTACCTGCATGACTGAAAGAGATCGCCATATGGTTTCTTGTCGCCAGCCACATCAGACCTTTGGATCGCACGATGCTATCTGGATATTTCGCAATCCAACGCAGCAACCTTTCCGGGTGGAATGGACGTTTTCGATGATAGACAAATGAATGAATTCCATATTCTTCAGTCTCCGGGGTATGTTCTTCTTTCATCAATTCGCGGATCCAACCCGCGGACTGGCTTGCTTTTTCAAAATCAAAACGTCCCGTATTCAATATCTCTCTCGGATCAATCTGCCCATGTGTCGTGCGAATGAGCTTGGCTTCCGGTTGCATGGCGTGCAGGGCCTTCTCAAGCTTCGTCAGTTCTTCCTCTGACACCAGATCACATTTGTTCAGAATCAACACATCACAGAATTCCACCTGATCTGTCAGCAGATGAACGATTCCGCGAACATCGTCTTCCCCCGCTTGCTGTCCACGGTCCTTCAATGTTTCTTTGGAATAAAAGTCACGCCAGAACTGAGCAGCATCAACAACCGTAACCATCGTGTCGAGTCGGGTGAATTTCGTCAAATCAATGCCGAGTTCCTCGTCGATATACGTAAACGTCTGCGCAACAGGTACCGGTTCACCAATACCCGTCGATTCGATCAATATGTAGTCAAAAGAACCCTCCAGCGCCAGCCGCTCAACTTCTTTCAGCAGATCCTCCCGTAAAGTGCAGCAGATGCACCCATTCGACATCTCAACCAGTTTCTCATCAATACGCGATAATCCTCCACCATCTCGTATTACGCCTGCATCGATATTAACCTCACTAAGATCATTGACGATGACAGCAACACGCATCCCCTCACGGTTATGAAGCACATGATTGAGCAGTGTCGTTTTGCCTGCACCCAAATATCCACTAAGTACGGTTACTGGAACCCGTTGTTGAACCTGTTGATCTGACATTTCTGCTTCCTCCATTCTGCTTAAGTTGGATTGACTAATCTTCTTTCTGAGCCTATGAGAGAGCAAAAATAGACTCCCTTTCCTTAATCGTAATAATTACTATTAAGGATGATCAATCCGAACTATACCGCAGTTTTCTTTGGGTTGTCAACTCTAATATGATGAAGAATCTTGATTAATCGTAAAAATGTTGATTAGAACATAGGAATGATGTATGTTGCTGCACGTACAAGCATATATTTTATCAAAGTCCTAGTTGTGGAGGTCTGTTTCATGAAAATGGCAGCCAATCTGAAGCTCCTTTCCTTCCTGATCCCTTGTGCATTTCTTGTTCCCGTGTTGATCACGATGGCTCCAGACCTGAAGGAAGCATGGAACAGTGAAGCTTTGCAAAATATGAAAACGGTATTCATAGGTATCTTTCTTGAAGCTGCTCCTTTTCTGCTCATGGGTGTGCTATTGTCCTCGCTCATGCAGTGGTTCGTATCCGAAGAAATGGTCCGCAAACTCACGCCCAAGAATCCGATCGGCGGTGTGCTGGTTGCAGGACTGCTCGGTATTATTTTTCCCATCTGTGAATGTGGCATGATCCCGGTAGTGAGACGATTAATGCACAAAGGAATGCCTGCCTATATCGCAGTTACGTTCATCTTGAGTGGTCCCGTAGTGAATCCCATCGTATTTACCGCAACCTTGCTTGCCTTTCCCTCCCATCCTGAGATTACCATTGCCCGTATGGGACTGGCCTTTGCCGTAGCAGCTTCCATAGGCATGCTCGTGTATGTGTTCGTTCGTCGAAATCCCCTTCGGATGCCAAAAGTCGCAGTGACAGAGGTCAAGACGCATCCTGGATTTAAAATGGCGCAATCTCATGCTCATGCACACGCAAATGCACATGATCATAACCATGTGAAAAACTGGCGCAGCTTCTTCATTCATGCCGGAGATGAATTCGTCGATATGAGCAAATATCTGGTGATCGGTGCCCTGATTACAGCCTGCATCCAGACATTCATTAGCCGCAGCGATCTGATCTCACTTGGCAATGGTCCTGTCGCCTCTTATGTGTTCATGATGGGATTTGCTTATGTATTGTCCCTCTGCTCCACTTCTGATGCTTTTGTGGCTTCTGCGTTCTCACATACGTTTGCACTGGGGCCGCTGGTATCCTTCCTTGTACTTGGTCCAATGCTGGATTTCAAAAGCACCCTGATGCTGCTCTCGACCTTCCGTACCCGGTTTGTTATTGGTCTAAGTCTAGCGATTATCATACTCGTCTTCGCCGGCTCGTGGTTGATTAATCTGCTGGTATAAAAGTTGAAGAAAATACTTCATGACCTAAATGGTTAATCACATGAACTTTCATACTGACTATCAATAGAGAGGAGGTGATGATATGAACCACACGGTCTATACAATGACCAAACCTCCAGTTCCAAAATCACACATCATTCAATGGCATAACCTGATCCGTGCGGGCTGGATCGGCGGGTTGGCAGTCTACATTATTCACTTGAATTCAAGTGATTCGCTTCATTATTATTTGGCTCCTACCATGCAAAAACTGCTGTTATGCTGCCCCGTTCCCTTATTGTTTATTGCCGTTATCATGGCCTGGCATGGACTGTTCAGTAGTAACGAGGTTCATTGCGATTGTGAGCATCCACCCCCTTCCGGTTTCCTACGCAGCTTGTTGGTATATGGTCTGATTGCTATACCCTTATTGCTGGGGTTTCTGTTACCTGATCGGGCTCTCGGCAGCTCCATGGCCAGTCAGAAAGGGATGTCTCTCACCTATGCCCCTCCCGAGATTCGTCGGAAAGAACCTTTACCTGATCCGGTAACGCAGTTGAATGTACAAGATCTCACACAACAACCAACGGCTGTTCAGTCTGCATCAGCTACCAAAGTACAATTCGTCCCTCCAGATGAGTACAGCCGCGAATTCGCTGAGTTGGCGGAGAAATTGTATGCGGAACCCGTCATTAAGGTTTATCCCGAGATTTTCTCTGAAACACTCGGCACAATCGACATGTTCCAGCGACAATTTGCAGGCAAAGATATCTCGTTAACCGGTTTTGTCTACCGTGACAAAAGCATGGATCATGAATCACATTTTGCACTGGGACGATTTCTCGTCATGTGCTGCCCCGCTGATGCGGCTCCCTTCGGTGTGATGATTCACATCCCCGACGCGGATAGCTTCCCTACAGATAGTTGGGTACAAATCGATGGCAGCATCGGCTCTGCACAGGTGAACAGTAAGGATACGATTGAGATTCGCGCCACAAAGGTGACACCTGTATCCGAGCCATCCACGCCTTATATTTATACCAATGCGGACTCGGTGATGGCGTATGAGAAAATAAAGAGCCAATGATTGCTAGTAGTAACAACGTGCGCCTCAACGACAAAAAACCCCAAAGCTATGGATTACATCGCTTTGGGGCTTTCATATTCAGTCAGACATGAGATTACATCTCGTCTGCTCTGAATGTATTATTCCGTTACGATATCATGAACCAATACAGGCGCATCGGCATGATCCGCAATCGTAATGTTTTCTTTGATCTTCGCGATGACGTCTGCCACGTCTTCACGATTGGCATGGATCGTTACGAGGGACTCACCAGCTTTGACTGGATCACCGACTTTTTTGTTCAGCATCAGACCAACCGCGAGATCGATCTCGGACTCTTTCGTTGCGCGGCCTGCGCCGAGCAGCATTGCTGCAGTTCCGATTTCGTCAGCGACGATTCCGGCAACATAGCCGTCTTTGTCTGCTGGAACTTCAACCAGATACTGTGCTTGAGGCAAGCGATCCGGATGATCCACAACCGAAGCATCTCCGCCTTGATTTGCCAGGAAATCTTTGAATTTCTCCAGTGCCTTACCGTTCTGGATCACTTCTTTTAATTTCTCCTCAGCGTGCTCCAAGGAATCTGCCTTGCCAGCAAGGAATACCATCTGACGGCCAAGAGCCATACACAGTTCTTCCAGATCTTTCGGACCTTTACCTTGCAGGGTGAGGATGGCTTCTTTCACTTCAAGCGCGTTACCAATCGCCAGACCCAGTGGTTGGGACATATCGGAGATAACAGCCATCGTTTTACGGCCAACATTGTTACCGATGCTTACCATGGCATGTGCCAATTCTTTGGCATCTTCTGTTGTCTTCATGAATGCACCTGCACCCGTTTTAACATCCAATACGATTGCATCAGCACCTGCTGCAATTTTCTTGCTCATGATGGAGCTGGCGATCAATGGAATGGAGTTAACGGTAGCTGTTACGTCACGCAGTGCATAGAGCTTTTTGTCTGCAGGCGTAAGGTTACCACTTTGTCCAATAACTGCAACCTTGTGTTCGTTTACAAGACGAATGAACTCTTCTTTTTCAAGCTCTACGTGGAAACCGGCAACGGATTCCAGTTTGTCTGTTGTACCACCCGTGTGACCAAGTCCACGTCCGGACATTTTGGCAACAGGAACATCCAGCGCAGCAACGAGCGGAGCGAGTACCAGTGTCGTCGTATCGCCCACACCTCCTGTGGAGTGCTTGTCTACTTTGATGCCTTCGATAGCGGACAGGTCGATTGTTTCACCGGAATTCACCATCGACATCGTCAGATCGGCGCGTTCCTTATCTGTCATATCCTTAAAGAATACCGCCATCGCCCATGCGCTGACTTGGTAGTCCGGGATCTCTCCTTGTGTATATCCTTGTACAACAAAATCAATCTCAGCCGTTGTCAGTTCTTTTCCGTCGCGTTTCTTGGCAATAATGTCTACCATTCTCATGATGATCTCTCCTTGTGTGTGTATTGATTGTACAGAACACTTTGATGTTAATTCGTTCCGGCTCCGGATCGTCCTTTTGATCGCTGTTATCTCCAAGTTTTTTTGATTCCATTTTGCAATGGAGAAAACTCGGAGACAAAGGCGAACGCTTCGCTTCTTCAGAATCGATTCCGGTTCCTTCACTCCGTGCTTAAAACAAAAGTTTCGATTAAAATCAATGATTATGAATAACAATTACAGTGTGATTGCTGTATCCAGGGCAACTACCATCATGTCGTTGAACGTTTTTTGGCGCTCTTCGGCAGATGTTTCTTCGCCTGTCAGCAAGTGGTCACTTACCGTCAGGATGGTCAGTGCGTTAACACCGAACTTGGCAGCGATGGTGTACAATGCTGTTGTTTCCATCTCTACGCCCAGTACGCCGTGCTTCATGAGTTTCTCGGTAACGGAACGGTCATCGCGGTAGAATGAATCGGAGCTGAACACGTTACCTACGTGAATCTTCATGCCTTTGGCTGTTGCACGGTCATACGCTTCTTTCAGCAGGGAGAAGGTAGCGATTGGCGAGAAGTCATATCCACCGAATACGTGTTTGTTCATGCTGGAATCTGTACATGCTGCTTGTGCAAGGATAATGTCACGTACACGGACATGCTCCTGCATACCGCCACAAGTACCTACACGAATCAGGTTTTTCACACCATATTCGCTGATCAACTCGTTAGCATAGATCGCGAAGGACGGGATACCCATTCCTGAACCTTGCACCGAAATCCGGTGCCCTTGATATGTACCAGTAAAACCAAGCATTCCGCGAACTTCGTTGTAACATACAACATCTTCAAGGTACGTATCTGCAATATATTTCGCGCGTAAAGGATCTCCTGGCAATAGGATCGTTTCTGCGATATCTCCGGGTTTTGCTCCAATATGAGTACTCATGAATGAATCTCCTCCAGTTATATGTTTAGTCTATTATGATGGCAGGAACCGGAGCAGTCTCAGCCACTCCGACATCCCCTATCCAGTTTTAAAAAAAAGAAGACTTAATTCCTAAAGTTTCCGTTACCTACCCAGAACTTATTTCAAATCTTTCAGGAAGCTGGTACCATATTCCGGCATTTTCACTCCAAAGTTCTCAGCTACGGTTGCACCAAGGTCAGCAAATGTGCTACGCAGATCAAGCTTTTTCCCCTCGCTGAAGCGCGGAGAGTAGGCAAGCAGTGGTACATATTCACGTGTATGATCTGTACCACGGTAGGTTGGATCGTTACCATGGTCAGCTGTGATCAGCAGCAGGTCATCATTAGTCATTTTGGCAAAAATCTCTGGCAGCCGTGCATCATAGTCCTCAAGCGCCTGAGCATAACCTTGCGGATCACGACGGTGACCGTACAAGGCATCAAAATCAACCAGGTTCAGGAAGCTGAGTCCAGTGAACTCTTCATCCATCGTTTCAGACAACTTGTCCATGCCATCCATGTTGGAGACGGTACGAACGGCCTTGGTTACCCCTTCGCCATCGTAGATATCCGCGATTTTACCCAAGGCGATCACATCAAATCCACCATCTTGCAGTTCATTCATGACAGTACGACCAAAAGGTTTGAGCGCATAATCATGACGATTCGCAGTACGCTTCCAGTTACCCGCTTCACCTACAAATGGACGTGCAATAATGCGGCCCAGCATGTATGGATCTTCAAGTGTAATTTCACGACAGAACTCACAGATCTCATACAGTTCTTTTAGTGGTACAACGTCCTCATGTGCTGCAATTTGCAGAACCGAATCCGCGGATGTGTATACGATGAGCGCGCCAGTTTCGACATGCTCGGCACCCAGCTCATCCAGAATTTCCGTGCCACTGGCCGGTTTGTTACCAATCACCTTGCGGCCCGTTTTCTCTTCAATGCGCTGAATCAACTCATCGGGAAAACCGTTCTCGAACACGCGGAAAGGTGTATCAATGTAAAGACCCATCAGCTCCCAGTGACCTGTCATCGTGTCTTTGCCTCTGGATGCTTCCTGCATCTTGGTGTAATATGCTTTGGGTGCATTCGCTACAGGAACACCCTCGATTTCTTTGATGTTGGACAGTCCGAGACTGGCCATATGAGGCATTTTCAGACCTCCACGTTCACGTGCAATGTGACCAAAGGTATCCACATCAAAATCATCAAATTCTGCTGCATCCGGCGCTTCGCCGATCCCTACAGAATCCATAACGATCAGATGTACTCTTTTAAATGTTGACATAACCTAAGCACTCCTTCCAATAATCCGGTTTACAAGAACAGTCCGGCGATGATCGCAGATAATACACTGACAAGCGATGCACCGTAAAGCAGTTTCAGACCGAAGCGGGCTACCACATTACCTTGTTTCTCATGAAGTCCCTTCACCGCACCGGCAATGATACCAATGGAGGAGAAGTTGGCGAACGATACGAGGAAGACGGATACGATCCCTGTTGTTCTGGCAGACAATACGGTCTCCTTCGCTAGAGCAAGCATGGCGACGAATTCGTTGGATACCATTTTGGTTGCCATAATACTTCCCGCCTGAATCGCTTCTTTCCAAGGAACACCCATAATAAAGGCTAATGGTGCAAACACATAACCAAGCAGCTCCTGGAACGAAATACCAAGCACCGCGCTGAAAATTCCGTTGACAAGTGCAATCAAGGCAACAAAGCCGATTAACATCGCAGCTACGATGATGGCGACTTTGAATCCATCCAGAATGTACTCGCCCAGCATTTCGAAGAAGGATTGTTTCTCCTCTTCCTGTACTTCCAATATATCTTCTTCCTCTGTAACCTCATAAGGATTCACAATGGAAGCAATGATAAAACCGCCAAACAGGTTCAGCACAAGTGCCGTAACCACATATTTCGGATCAATCATGGACATATAGGCACCGACAATCGACATCGATACCGTGGACATCGCCGAGGCACACAAGGTGTACAGCCGATGTTTTGGCAACAACCCAATTTGTTTTTTCACAGAAATGAACACTTCAGATTGCCCCAATACAGCCGAAGCAACCGCGTTATATGATTCCAGTTTGCCCATTCCGTTGATTTTGCTTAATACCAGACCAATATATTTTATAACAAAAGGTAAGATTCGGATATACTGCAATATCCCAATGAGTGCAGAGATGACAACGATTGGCATCAATACGCTGAGGAAGAACGGTGTCCCTACAGTCTCTGCACCTACGGTGGTCAAATCACCAAATACAAACGCAATCCCTTCATTCGCATAATCAAGCAAACTTTTAAATACGGTCGCGAATCCACCAATCAACCATGTCCCGACCCCTGTATTCAGCAAGGCATACGCCAGGATCACTTGTAAAACAATCATAATGGCGAGCGGCCGGTAGCGAATTTTCTTTTTACCGTTGCTTGCGATATAAGCCAGTCCAAAAACAACAAGCAAGCCGATAAGAGCAATTAAAAATTTCATATGATCTCTCCTTTGAAGGTAGTTAAGCCGGATGTAAAATTCAGCTCAAAGGGTTCTTAAGGATTCTAATTCAGTATCCTTTCAGAAAACTTATGAAGCGCTTACAATAAGTTCAGTTATTTAAATTATAAGTGTAAGTTGTATTCTCTGTACCTGAGTTGAAACCCAAGTACAGAGAATATACTACTACATTTTACTTCATAAGCTTTTGCTTAATACGAAGATGTAGACTGACCACCCTGCATGATTTTCACGCCAGAGCTTGCACCGATCCGAGTTGCTCCCGCTTCGATCATTTTCTGCATATCTTCCAGGCTACGTACGCCACCTGAAGCTTTAACACCTACATCAGGACCTACAGTACGACGCATCAAAGCGATATCTTCTGGCGTTGCTCCACCTGTGGAGAATCCTGTAGAGGTTTTAACAAAATCAGTTCCAGCTCGCACAGCTGCCTGACAAGCACGTACTTTCTCTTCATCCGTCAACAGACAAGTTTCAATAATAACTTTCACCAAAGCTTTACCCGCAGCCGCTTCAACAACAGCACGAATATCCTGTTCAACGTAATCATCTTTGCCATCTTTCAAAGCACTGATGTTGATGACCATATCGACTTCAGTTGCACCTTTAGCAATCGCATCCTTAGTTTCGAAAGCTTTCGTCTCCGATGTGGATGCTCCCAGAGGGAAACCAATAACGGTGCAGATATCTACGCCAGTACCCTGCAACTGCTCAGCAGCATAAGCAACCCAGCCGGGGTTAACACATACAGAAGCAAACTGGTATTGTTTCGCTTCTTCGGTTAACTTGGCCATTTCACTTTGTGTTGCGTCCGCACGAAGCAACGTATGATCGATCATTTTAGCTAATTGTGGTGTAGTCAATTGAATCTCTCCCTTATCTGAACTAGTTATTTTCTATACCCTTACACTAACATGAACATATGTAAAAATCAACTTGAACTTTTGTTCACGAGTCCATTTGTCGTTCTTGCTTCGTTATATTATATTTTCTGCCTAACAAAGCAAAACATCCGCCCTTTTTTCGTGGCAGATGTTGTCATACATTTTCATTTGAAATTAGAATCGCAGTAATGCCTGCGCAGTGTACTGATCCGTAACCAGAATATTCGCATAATGACCTTTAAGCGCGGCGTGAATGGCTTCAATTTTGCGTTGTCCCCCGGCGACCAGGATTGATTTTTCCTTATTTCTCAATTCAGCCAGATCAATCCCGACGGTTCTGCTGTTAATCTCTTCACTGATCAACTGACCTTCCGCATCGAAAAAGCGTGAACAAATGTCACCTGCACCTGAGTTCATCAGCAATTGTTGCTCTTCTTCATTGAAGTAACCGAGCCTGAATAATAATGCATCTTCCTTCACAGTACCTACGGTAAATAAGGCGATATTCGCCTGTCTGCCTAGTTCCACGATTCTGCCGATATGCCGATCCGCTTCCACCATTTTTTTCACTTCAATGTTGTCGAAAATAACGGGCAGCGGCAGATACCTTGGTACCGTGTGGAATGCCTCAGCGAACAAATGAACAATCTCAGCGGCATACGTATTGACATGGGAGTGGCTTACGCCCCCCTTCAATTGCACAACTTCGACACCTTTGACTTGCTTGGGACGAAGCTGGCGTGCTACGGCATGCATGGTTGTTCCCCAGGTCACCCCAATAATATCTGCATCCTGGACCGTCTCCTGAAGATAATCCGCTGCTCGTTTGCTGATATGTTTCTGTATTTCCTCATCACTCTTCAATGGGGCAAAACACACAAGTGCCGAATCCAGATCATATTTCGACTTGAGTTCTCCGGCAATGATGTCGATATCCTCCAGCGGGTCCATAATTTCAATGCGGACATACCCACGATCCTTCGCGTACTGAAGTAATCTGGACACTGTTGGACGCGATACACCTAACCTTGCGGCAATATCCTGTTGGCTGTAATCGGACTGATAATACAATTTCGCTGCTTCAATGCTTAATCGTTGCTTCTCCAGATCCATTCCCATTTGCGCTCATCTCACTCATCCTATTGTCTTTGGAAAATAAATGCTCGTCCTGTATATTATACATGGAATGATTATCTAATCACTATATACCATCCAATTGAGTAGCGTGATCATTCCATCTGGTTCCCTTTCTGACGTATAAAACGGGGCAATCGATGCATACTACAGCGGTCGCTTCATTAGTACCAACATCGGTTCACCCCATGAATCGCACAGAGAGGAAGAAATAACATGTCTACCTTATTGTATATTACTGCCCATCCTCATGATCATGAAACCTCCTTTAGCATGGCTACAGGTAAAGCATTTATTGATGCGTATCGTGAAAGTCACCCTTCTGATGAGGTTGTTCACCTCGATCTGTATCGCTCGGATATTCCCCATATCGATGCGGATGTCTTCAGTGGATGGGGCAAACTGCAATCGGGCAGTGATCTGACTGCCGAAGAGCAGACGAAAGTAAGTCGTTTGAATGAACTTTCGGATCAATTTGCCTCAGCAGATAAATATGTTTTTGTAACCCCGATGTGGAACTTCTCGTTCCCTCCAATTCTAAAGGCTTATGTCGACTCCATCTGCGTAGCTGGCAAAACATTTCGTTATACGGAACAAGGTCCTGTTGGACTGCTGTCTGACAAAAAAGCGCTGCATATTCAGGCCCGCGGTGGCATTTATTCCGAAGGCCCTGCGGCCCAGATGGAATCCGGTCACCGTTACCTGAGCATTATCATGTCTTTCCTCGGCGTGCCCAAGCTCGATGGCATTTTTGTAGAGGGGCATAATCAATATAAAGATCGTGCGGATGAGATCAAGCAACAAGCTATCGGGCAAGCACGCACTTTCGCAAAACAGTTTTAGAAAGGTAGTTCAAAAAGTAGCATAACAAACAAAGCAAAAAACAAAACCCGCGTGCGACCCAGGGATTATTCCCAGGAAGCACGCGGGTTTTCGATGTATGATTAACCTTTGAGCTTATTGATGTCCAGCGCTGGCACGGCTCATGGTTTCAAGTTTACGTGTGATGGCATGACGGTCCACTTTCAATCCCCAGATCATTTCAATAATCTGCTCTTTGTCTTCTGGATTGTCAGCATGCTTCAGTTGCATTAACAGATCATGCATCTGTTCATTAATCCCTTCAAATTGACTCCATAAATCCTGCCTTACTTCCTTTGAATCCAGATGATGATTCGCATCGACTTCTTCCTTCAATGCTTGGAGAATAGCATCTTTCCATTCCTCATCACCTAGCTGTTTCGCTATGTTCAGGAGATCCAGATAATCGTCAACAAGAAGTGAGTTCAATTCAGCATGTGTTTTCATCGTTTATTGCATCCCCTTTTCATCTATTTACCCAGTATTATACTCGGTATTTCAGGTTATGCAATAGTTGTCGAGAAAAATAGTGGATTATCCACTTTCGTGTCAGGTTTTGACGAATGATTAATCTTCGTTTAAGACTTGAGTTGTTGCAACAGCTGAACACGGTAAGCTTCACTTTCAAGGGACTGAATGTCCTTGTATTCTTCAGCAGTAAGCACTTTGGGTTCCCCGGCCGCCTTTGCGATCATATACACCTTGGCGCTTTCTTCCACTACCTGGGTGCGATAGTATGCTTCACGAAGGTTTTTGCCCGTCGTGACCAATCCGTGATTGACGAGAATGAGTGCCGTATGTTCTTCTACCTTTGCAGAGACTGCATCGGCAAGTAGTTTCGTCGTTGGCAGAACATATGGAACGAACCCAATATCGCCCACCAATGCCGACTGATCAGGAAACAAATGTGGCAACTCATCGAAAACGAGACTGAGTGCAATGGTATATGCCGGATGCGTATGCACAATAGCCTGAATATCCGGATTCACACGATAGCTGTACAGATGCATCAATACTTCAGAGGAAGGACGGGGCGAGCCGGTACGAGTCTCCCCTGTCTCGATATCAATCGCGATCCACTCGTCAGGCTCCAAATCCTCAAGTGCATAACCACTCGGTGACAACAGCATCGTCCCTTCGGAACGGGCGCTCAGATTCCCACCAGGTCCTACCACAAGCCCTTGAGCAACCGCTCTGCGGGCATATTTCGTTAACTCTTCCCTTACTTGCTGTTCAGACACGTTCCTCA
The DNA here is from genome assembly GCF_058313655.1 of Paenibacillus sp. Negev47. Lineage (NCBI taxonomy): Bacteria > Bacillati > Bacillota > Bacilli > Caryophanales > Paenibacillaceae > Paenibacillus > Paenibacillus sp. Negev47. The sequence continues at coordinate 2,794,356 of NZ_CM177754.1, read as the reverse complement.
TCACTCCTTTAATGCGTTTCTTTGATTCATTCGTTGGTACGTCTCGTAGGCTTCCTGCCACTGCTCTGTATCCTCAGGCTCATAGGTCTCGGGGGAAAAGGAAGCAGCCATGACCTCCCGAACCTCAGCCAAGTTGTTCACTTCACCATGTGCCAAATATTGCAGCATGCAATTCCCGGCTGAAGTCGCCTCGGCTGGACCCGTAATTACCGGAACCGCAGCCGCATTGGCTGTGAATTGGCATAATAGTCGATTATGAACACCGCCACCGACCATATGAATCACACGAGGTCTTGTACCTGTGATCAACTGCAATTCATCCAGCGTCTGCCTGAACTCCAGCGCCAGGCTTTCCAGAATACAACGCACAACCGCTCCAGTCGTTTCCGGTACAATCTGTCCGCTGGCACTGCATTGTTGCCTTATTCGTTCAGCCATATTCCCTGGCGACAAGTACACTCCATCTCCTGGCGATACGTAACTTTGATGCGGCGTTGCCAAGGTAGCCAGCTGAACCAGTTCTTCGTGTGTAAATATATGATTCTCCCGCTCCCATTGCCGCTTGCATTCCTGTAGCAGCCACAGGCCTGAACGATTTTTCAAGGTGCGGACTTTGCTACTGACAGTCCCTTCATTCGTGAATCCCAGTGCACGGCTTCGTTCATCCAACACAGGTGCATCACGCTCCATACCCATAAGAGACCAGGTACCACAGCTGATAAAAGCGAAATCTGAATCCATCGCAGGGATCGCTGCCAAGGCAGAGGCTGTATCATGTGATCCCACTGAGACTATCTGCATCGGTCCAGTCCGTAATTCCGCGCACAAGTCATCCGTTAACTGCCCCAGCATAGTACCGGGCTGAACGAGCCTTGGAAATAATGTTTCCGGTATACCGAGACGCCCGATCAGTTGTTCATTCCAACGGGCCTCGCCTGCATGCAACAGCCCGCTGGTGCTCGCAATCGTATACTCACAAGCCTGCTGACCGGATAGATAAAAATGAAATAAATCAGGCATGAATAACATCCGCATATCCGGACGCAAACCTTCTGCATGCTCTCGTACACTGCCTAACAATTGAAATACCGTATTGATCTGCTGTGGCAGGACGCCGGACATGGAGTACAATTCTTCTTCATTTACAATGTGCAGAACTTCTTTCATCCAATGCGCGTTACGTGCTTCCCGATAATGGCGCGGGTTTCCGCATAATCTTCCCGCCCCATCCACCAGTCCATAGTCCACTCCCCACGTATCTACCGCAATGGAACGGATCGCATACGTGTCGCCTTGAGTACTTCTTACAATCCCCTGCTTAAGCTCATGAAAAAGTCGCAGGAAATCCCAATACAATCCATCCCCCAGCTGCACGGGTTCATTGTTGAAACGGTGCACCTCCTGTAACGACAGTCTGTTGCCATCAAAAGAACCCCGGACTACCCGCCCACTTCCAGCGCCGTAATCTGCAGCAAGCACATGTGTTGCTTGATTGCCCATTCTCCCATGCCTCCTTGCTTTAACGATACAGCGGGCCGAATACACTGCAAGCACGGTAGTCTGCGCTCTCTGGCTCACTTGTGCCGAACAATCCCCATGCCCGCGGACGGAAAATCTCCGATTCAGGGACATTGTGCATATTGACCGGAATGCGAAGCATGGAAGCCAGCGTGATCAGATCAGCACCGATATGACCATACGAGATGGAACCATGGTTCGCACCCCATTGGTTCATGACCTCGTATACGGAAGTAAACGCTCCCGATCCGGTTAGAACAGGTGCAAACCAGGTGGATGGCCATGTTGGGTCTGTCCGCTGATCCAGCGTATCATGTACATCTTCAGGCAGATCGACCGTGTAACCCTGAGCGATTTGCAGCACCGGACCCAGTCCTTTGACCAGATTCAGACGTGTCATCGTTACAGGCATGCCGCCTTTGGTCAAGAAATCCGCTGAATAGCCGCCCCCGCGGAAATACTCTACGGATGCCGGTCTCCACGATGTTGCTTTTAGACAGTCCTGAACTTCCTCATCTGTAATTTCCCAGAAAGGCTTGAGTACAGGCTTGCCATCTTTGGACTGTTGTCCGGTGCCATCCAATGCTGCAGAACCCGAGTTAATCAGATGCAGAATGCCGTCCTTTGCGTTTCCCTCCAACTGGTGCCCCGTCACACGCTGTACCGAATCCGGACTCCAATACGTGCGCACATCAGCGAAGATCTGTGCCGTATGTGTAAGTAACGAACCAAATAACATGGACACGCCATTCAAGCTATCATTCTCCGTTGCAACGAGATAAGGCGCACGTTTGCCATTCCAGTCAAAGGAAGAATTCAGTATCGACTCCAGAAAATCTCCGTTCGGTGAATGGTCTGTCCACTGCCGTTGTCCCTGGAAGCCGGATACAATCGCGTGATGGCCCATCGATTCTTCTGTAAACCCAAGCTCTGCCAACCTTGGATTGCCCACCATCAAGTCACGCACGATTTGGGTCATTTTCACAACCGTTTCCCATTCGTACTCTTTACGTTTACGATCCGTTTGCAGATGGGCAGCGTTGTTGTCCGGACCTTCGCTACAATTCTCCTTCACCCAGGCAAGCGCGAGCTTATACTCCTCCGGGTCGTAGATTTCTTCTTCAATACGGCGAGTGAGTTCGCTCATATCCACATATTCATTCCGCATGCCCAGATACTCCTGGAAAAATGAGTCGTTCACAATCGAGCCTGCAATCCCCATGGATACCGATCCAATTGACAGATAGGCTTGCCCTTTCAAGGTAGCGGCTGCAAGACCCGCACGGCTGAACCGGAGTAATTTCTCACGCACATCATCGGGAATCGTCGTATCCCCTCCGTCCTGAACATCCTCTCCATAGATCCCGAAGGCAGGTATGCCTTTCTGTGCATGGGCAGAGAGAACTGCAGCCAGATATACAGCACCCGGACGTTCAGTTCCGTTAAACCCCCAGATGGCTGTTGGAGTGGATGACGACATATCCATCGTTTCCGTACCGTAACACCAGCATGGTGTCACCGTAATTGTTACACCCACGTTTGAACGGCTGAATAGTTCTGCTGCTGCCGCCGCTTCAGCTACCCCTCCAATACAGGTCTCGGCAACAACGCACTCTACTGCGAAGCCGTCAGGATAACGTAGTTCGGCTGAAAGCAACTCGGCCACAGACGTCGCCATCCGCATCGTTTGTTCTTCCAGTGACTCTCGAACGCCTTTGCGTCTTCCATCAATCGTGGGACGAATACCAATCTTGGGGAAAGCCTGCTTATAACGATAATCCTGATGTGTCATACTAGAATGTCCTCCTTCAATTCGCTTCATAGAATTTGGTATGAATTGAGAAACCTTCTGTCTGATCCATATGCATTGATTAGAATGAGATAATGACGGAAAAACCGATACCCAAGTTGAACGGAAGACCTGCGTATACAGATGACCAATAGCAGTTTACGGTATTGAATACGTTTACATATTTTAAAAGATACCAATAAACCATTTCATTAATCAGCCTTGTATGTAGTTCCTCTATTCAAGAAGATGGAACGTGCATGAGCGAAATTAACGAAATGGTTTATGTAGTAAAGACGTTCAGAACCTGTTAGGGTTATCGGTAACCCTAAGATAGCATGAGCCTATCTTGCTGTCAATTGGCATTATCCTATAGAATGGTAAGACTATGTTGCGGAAAGGTTAGATTCTATTGATTACGATTTATGATATTGCCAAAAAAGCCAACGTCTCCGCCATGACGGTATCCAAGGTTATTAATCATACAGGCCGCATAAGTCCTGCGACACGCGAACGTGTGCAACAGGTGATCGACGAACTTGGATATATTCCGAACTCTAATGCACGCAGCCTTGTGCTTCAACGAACCCAGATGCTGTCATTACTCATTACGGATATTACCAACCCTTTTTATACAACACTGGCCCGTGGTGCTGAAGATGCAGCCCATCTTCGTGGGTACCGTCTCTTATTCGGCAACAGTGACGAGGATTACGACAAAGAAAAGGATTACGTGGATGCTATTCTGTCAACTCGCGTGGATGGTGTACTCTTTGCCCCGGCGGGAGATCGTTCTCTCACTCATCTGAAACAGTTGCAGGAACGTAACATTCCGTTTGTCTTCCTGGACCGAACCGTACCAGGCATTACGTCAGATATCATTGCCGGAGATAGCCGGGAAGGCGCAATTGACCTGATCCGATATCTGGTGCAATTGGGACACAGGCGCATTGCACTGGTCAATGGTTCTTCGGAGGTTTCTACTGCCAGACTGCGGGAGGAAGGCTATGTAGAAGGTTTGCGTGAAGCCGGAGCTGGTACCGATCCTGAGCTTGTGCTTCGAACCGGTTACCGCGATTTCAGCGACGAAGAGGGACTGGATAGACTGCTCTCTCAACCGGAGCCACCAACAGCCATTTTTGCAGCTAATAACATGCTTGCGATCGGAGTCATTCGGCTTTTGCGCAAACGCGGACTACGTGTGCCAGAAGACATCTCTGTCGTGTGCTTCGACGATCTGGATCTGGCTTCGGCCTTTGATCCTTTTCTGACCGTAGCTGCACAGCCCGCATATGATTTTGGATTTCGAGGGGTACAGATGCTGATTGACCGAATTGAGGGCAAGGCCCCTTCCGAGGCCCAAACCGTTATTCTACCATCAGAACTGCGCATACGGGCTTCAGCTGCTGCTCCACGTGATCCCTTACAGATTTGAAAATTGTACAACATGAACAAGGGCGCACCGGAGATTACGCTCTGGCTGCACCCTGTTTGATGTTCATTTTCTGAAATGATCCATTCAATCCTATACTCTACCGCTCCGACTGTAATGCGAGAGCGACCTCACGAACGAGTCCCGGGAACCAGTCCATCAGAGCTTCGAACGTATATCCCGCTTGCTCTGCCTTGGTCGTGTCCATCGTCCATGATTGCTCGATCCCGAAGGGTGACATGTCTTCTTTCACAGTTTCCGTAAGGATCTGTGACTGCATGCCAGTGACGGTCTCGATCAGGTGCATCATGGCTGACAGCGTAATCGCACCCTTGGAAGCTGCATTCACTGGACCGGTAATGGACGAATGTCCAAGCCAAGCGAGAAATCTTGCCGCTTCTGTGGAATTGATGAATCCAATCTCCGCATCCGGATTCGGCATGCCGATCGGTTTTCCTTTTTGCACATGTTCAATATGAAAATGAAGTCTTCTCGTATAATCATCAATCCCGAGTACAATGGGAATACGCATCGCCACAACCGGGAAATTCGCTTCCTGGAAGAATACAGCCTCTGCAAGCCGTTTACCTTCTCCATATGAAAAATCCTCCGCACTCCCATACTGTAATGGATATGTATACGGGTCAAACTCCGTTTCCGCAAATCCTGGTTTGGGATCACCGTACACAGACAATGTAGATGTCAAAACGTACCTTTGGGTGCGCCCTGCAAAAGCTTCACATGCCGCTTTCGCCGCGTCTGGAGAATAACAGATATTGTCGTACACGACATCCCACATATCTGTCTGCGCAACCTCTGCCAGAGATCCCGGGTCTTCACGATCCATCTTGATTCGGTTCACTTCGGGTCCGAAGTCGACATCCGTTTTACCGCGAGTTGCGACTGTGATCTGTGACTTCCCTTCCCACAGCAAGTGATCCACGAGACGTTTACCGAAAAAACGTGTACCCCCAAGTATAAGTACTTTATTCATCCGAAAAACCTCCTACCTCGTTCTATTTTGTTTAACAATTTGATGCATGGTGTGCGCATTCCGTTGAAACTCATAAGATGTTAGTTTTTCGGATACGATGCACCCACGCTCTACGAGTATTAATTGTAATGCATCCATGTGCTTGTAACGTTCACCAGACATATCCACTGTCGGAAAAATGCGAACCTCTTGTTTGGTCACACGCAGCAGCTTCATTACGGTGACAACATGAAAATCAACATCCAATCGACCCGCATGCCTGTTCTTATATTAATCGTTAGGGAACACAAGCCCAATCTGCTTCCGGATCTGATCCATGACCTGCATCGTAACATAGGAGCGTTCATACGTGTTCATGTCGGATTCCTGTTGGCCTTGCTGAACCAGACTCACGAACTCCTCCACTTCATAATACATCGCCGGATGGGTTTGTTCGACTGTGAGTTGCTCCACTGTACCGTCATTGTAACGTATCTCTGCATGTTCAGGTGAACCAATCTTGTCAATGATGATGCTACCCAGTTCCCCCATGATTTCGCTGGGTACATGAGAGTTGGAGATTTTGGAGTATGTAACGACCGCGTCCATGCCATCATAATCCAGGAGCACACTGCCTTGTCCATCCACGCCAGATTCCAGCATCATCGCTTGGGACTGAACCCGGTTAGGTGCACCAAATAATGTAATCAACGGATAGAGACAATACACACCGAGATCCATTAATGCACCATTGGCGAGTTCAGGCTTGAACGCATTCAGGACAATCCCCTCTTTGTACTTGTCGTAGCGCGAAGAATACTGAGAGTATCCTGCTACGTATTTACGGACCGGACCGATTTTATGCAGGTTGGACTGCACCATTTTGAATTGGGGAACAAGGGTCGATTTCATGGCTTCCATGAGCAGAACCTCGTGTTCACGTGCTGTATCGATCATGCTCCGCACTTCCGCGCTATTTGCAGCCAAAGGCTTCTCGCACAATACATGTTTGCCGTTTCTCAGAAAAAGCTCTGCTTGCTCTGCATGAACCGTATTCGGTGTCGCGATGTAGACTGCATCAATTACGTCACTTGCCCCCATCTCTTCGAGATTGGTAAAGCGGTGTTCAACATCATATTTATCTGCAAATGCGTTTGCCTTATCTTCAGTTCTTGAATACACGGCAGTCAACTCGAATCCTTCAACCTGTACTGCAGCTTCCAGAAGTCTTTCTGTAATCCAGTTGGTACCCACTACGCCAAAACGAACCATACCTACCTACCTCTTTCATCTATAAATTTCATTGGAGTTCTAACTTGTATACCATCTTGTATATTGTAGCTCATATTTCGTTCAGATTGAAGGAAGGACTATATCCCAAGTATTGATATCTTGCTTTTCAAGTCGAAACTTCGTCACTCCCTTGGATTCAAGGGTATAATTAGAGGTGAGGTGATCACCGTGGAAAGTCGAGATCAAGATCGCATACTTCCCGAATCTATAGAGGAAAAATACTGGCATGCCATCATCCACAACGATAGTTCTTATGATGGAACGTTCTATTACGGCGTGCAGACAACGGGTATTTTCTGCCGACCTTCCTGTAAATCCAGAGCTCCCAAAGTTGAAAATGTGCTGATATTTAACCATGTTGAAGAAGCGTTAGCACGAAAGTTCAGACCCTGCAAACGTTGCAAACCAACAGGCGAGCGTGTACCTGATCAAGAGTGGATTTACGGTATTACGGAGTATATTGACCAGCATTATGCGCAACCTCTGACCCTCGATGTTCTCGCCACCGCAAGTCATGGCAGCCCTTATCATCTGCATCGCGTGTTCAAGCGGATTACAGGCCGCACACCGGTTCAATATATTCAGGAAAAACGAATGACCGAAGCCCGTAAATTGCTTGAATATACCAGATTTACGGTCACCGAAATTGGCCGCCATGTCGGTATACCCAACCCGGCTTATTTCATTACTGTATTTCGCAAACACACAGGTCTCACACCTGCACATTACCGCGAAAGGCATGACAACTCATGAAGACGAATCTTACTTACAAAGTACCCAAAACGTTACTCAACAAGGGAACAGGATTCCTTAATGGATATACACATACGCTGAATCCTTACACAGGCTGCGCCTTCGGTTGTTCCTATTGTTATGTCAGACAGATGCCTGTCTCCCTCTTTCGAAAAGAGGATTGGGGAACGTGGGTTGATGTCAAACAGGAGGCCTCCCGAGTGTTCGCCAAAGAATTGCAGCGTGCCCGGATGAAAGGGAAAGTTACTCTGTTCATGTCATCCAGTACCGACCCGTATCAGCCTGCCGAGTACAAGGAGCGTATCACGCGTTCATTGCTTGAAACGATGGTACAGTATCCACCAGATTTCGTCTTAGTCCAAACCCGCAGCCCGCTCGTTACCCGTGATATAGACCTGCTACAGCAGTTAGGTGACCGGGTTCGGGTCAGCATGACCGTGGAGACGGATCTGGATGATATGCGCAAGCATTTCAGTCCTTCCGCTCCCCCGATTGCAGGTCGATTACGCGCACTGGAACAGTTGCGGGATGCCGGAATACCTACACAGGTGGCGATTGCTCCTGTGTTACCCAGCAGTGAACATTTTGCAGCTATCCTGAGACCTCTGGTTCAGCGTGTATGCATTGACGATTACTTCATGGGCGATGGTAGCGAAGGCAAGCGAACCCGTCGACTCGGCATGGAGTCACTCTATCAAGAAGTCGGGATGGAGCACTGGTATCATCCGGACGCCTATCAGATTGTCGCTCAGCGGATGAAAGACTATTTTGCAGAGGATGAGATCTGGATCAGTCAGGCGGGATTTGAGCCTTAAATGGCCTAAATTATAAAAAGGCCCCTTTCCTTGATTGAAGGAAAAGGGCCTTTCGTCATGACATGATATAAGCAATAATAGCTATCTTACTGATCCAATGTGTATAATGGCAGATCTGCCGGCAATGCAGCCGGGCGCTGACACGAGCTTTTCATCTGGTAGAATGTCTGTTCATCTGATGAATCGTGGAATGCCCACATGGCCTCAAGAACGTGGTATGCCAGTTCCCCGCTCGCACGGTGTGCACGTCCACTATGTGCTGCATAGGCCATATCGGCCACACCGATGCCGCGTGTATTCTCCTGATACCCTGGGAGAAGCGGTACTTCCATCCATTCCTGTTCACCCAGCAAGCGGTAACGAACCGGACCACCGAAGGTATTGGGGTCAGGTACCTGCAATGTACCGTGGGTGCCATATATCTCAATCGGCGGCAGTGCACTTCCGCCAAATACATCAAAGCTCGTAATCAGCGTGCCAATGGCTCCCTGTTCAAACTGCAACAGACCCGTGACGTGAGTTGGAATTTCGACGGGAACCGTCTGGCCTCTCTTTTTCTCACTCGTAATCGTCCGTTCTTCCATGGCTTTACCTGTCATACCTGCAATCGACTTGATCGGGCCCATCAGTTGGACCAATGCCGTGAGATAGTATGGACCCATGTCAAACATTGGCCCACCGCCTGACGCGTAATAAAACTCCGGATCTGGGTGCCAGTGCTCATGACCACGGCTCATCATAAATGCGGTCGCTGCCACCGGCTTGCCGATCACTCCCTCCTCCACCAATTGAAGTGAAGTCTGGATGCCTGAACCGAAGAACGTCTCTGGCGCGCAACCCACGAGCAGTCCTTTACGCTTCGCAGTTTCGAGCACGGCCTGACCTTCCTCACGGGTAACCGCGAGCGGTTTTTCCACATAGACATGTTTGCCCGCTTCAAGTGCACGTAAGCATACATCCGCATGAACGGAAGGAATGGTCAGGTTGATGATCAGCTCAATCTCGGGATCAGCCAAGATTTCGTCGACGCTGTATACGTTAGGCACATTATAGGCTGCTGCCTGCTCCTCGGCACGCTTCTGGTCGAGATCCGCAACCGCAACAAGTTCCAGAACCTCGAACCGGTGACAGTTTTCCATATAGATGCCGCTGATTTTACCGCAGCCAATAATACCTACTTTCATTGTTTTCATGCCTGGGGCTCCCTTCGCCGTGGATCAGAAATGGTTTATACAATGAGGATGAAACGTTGAAACTGACATTACGTTTGCAATTAAACTACAATCTCATTAGTTCTGATTGTCCGCCATACCTGTGTACACTTCATGTACTGCACTTGCCCGGGTCTTCGCAAGCTCTTTGCCTGCTGCCGTCCATTTGAAGCCACTGCGCATCATTTCAGTTACGGGCTTCATGTCCACAATGTCCGCATGGTGTCCCAGCGAGTTATAGAATACCCGTCCTGCGCCCCAGCGTTTCGTCCAGACAACAGGCATATCTACGGGTCCATTCGCCGCATGCGGACCAGTCACCACTGGAAAACGAGTCGTTGCCAGCACTTCCACGGCCGGGTCTACGTGCAGGTAGTATTGTTCACTTTTCACCTGAAAATCTTCAATATGGTCCAATAACGGGCTAGAGCCGCGCTTCATGTTCACCATATACTCCACACCATCGTTACCTGGATGAGCTACCCATTGTCCACCCGTCATAAACTGCCAGTCCACGTTATTTCGGAAGGCATCACACATGCCACCATGAAGACCAGCCAAGCCCACGCCGCTCTGAACAGCCGCTGATACGTTATTGACCAGTTCCTGTTCAATCTGCCCCATCGTCCACAATGGCACGATCAGATCCAGATCCAGCAGCTTCTCTGCGTCTGCATAAGATTCCAACGTATTCGAGACTTCAACCTCAAACTGTTCTTCCTTCAAAATGCGTTCAAAAATCGTCGCTACCTGCTCCGGTTCATGTCCATCCCAGCCGCCCCATACAATCAGTGCTTTACTCATCGTTCAATCACTCGCTTTCGGATAGTTTAGTTGTGGTTCCATACTTCGCTTGCCTTACTTGCTTACATCTCTTCAAGCGTTACCCAGCGCCGCTCCGTCACCGAACGTTCTACGGCTTCCAGTACAGCCTGACAGGCGACCCCGTCGTGGAAACTCGGTGATGGTTGTCGTCCTTCAGAGATCGCTGTCATCAGCTCCAGCATTTCATGTGTGAACGTGTGCTCGAATCCAATCGTATGTCCGGCAGGCCACCAAGCTTCGGCATATTTGTGTGCCGGATCAGTCGCCAGTACACGGCGGAATCCCTGTACGTCCTCTTCATCCTTTGTAAAATACACTTCCAGTTCATTCATCCGTTCAAAATCAAATCGTACGCTGCCCAGACTACCGTTAATCTCAAACGAGTTCGTACTGCGATGACCTGCTGCAAAGCGTGTAGCCTCGAAGCTCCCTAGCGCACCTCCTGCGAATCGTGCCAAGAAAAGCGTGGCATCATCAACAGTTACTTCTCCCTTCGGTGCATCTGCATTGGAACTGCCCTTGGCACTTAGTCCGGTCATCTCAGATGCAAGCGGTCGCTCTTTGATGAAGGTTTCGCTCATGCCGATGACTTCCTGGAATTCACCGACGAGGAAACGAGCCAGATCGATTAAGTGCGCACCCAGATCTCCATGGGATCCAGAGCCAGCCACTTCTTTTTGCAGACGCCATACCAGCGGGAACGAAGGGTCCATGATCCAGTCCTGAAGGAAGAACGCACGGAAATGATAGATCTTACCCAGTCGTCCGCTCTCCACCAGATCCTTGGCTAATTGCACCGCTGGCGAGAACCGATAATTGAATCCAACCATATGGGCGACTCCAGCATCCTCTGCTGCCTGAAGCATCTCACGCGAATCCGCGAGCGAGAGGGCCAGTGGCTTCTCACAGAACAGATGCTTGCCTTGACGGGCTGCCTCCAGTGCAATTTCCTTATGCGCATCACTTGGCGCGTTAATATCAATCAGATCGATATCATCCCGTTTCACAAGCTCGCGCCAATCGGTAACACTTTCAGACCAACCAAACTGGTTCGCTGCCTCCTGTACTCCCTGCTCGTTACGACCACAGATTACAGACATCTCAGGCTGCAGTGGAGCAGACGGGAAGAACATCGGCAGACTGCGATAGGCGTTGCTGTGGGCCTTCCCCATAAACTTGTATCCAACCATTCCGACACGAAGACGATTTGACATGGTCATTTCCTCCTTTTGGAATATAAGTAGTCTTTCAATATGTGCACCATTAAACTATTGACGAATAGAAGAAGCACGGATGATCAGTTCAGTAGGCAATAACGCTCTTGCTGATTCGGTTACAGCTACAACAGGGTTATTCGCTTCTGGCGTTCCACCCGCTGATCCATGCATAAGCTTCGATGCAGCAAGCTCACCCATTTCAAAAAATGGAACCCTGACGCTGCTCAGCGGCGGAACCGCCATCTCGGCAGCATCGGAGTCGTCATAACCGACAAATGCCGGAAAATCCTCAATCCGGATTCCCCGTTCACGCAAACCATGCATGACTCCAATAGCCATCCGGTCATTGGCAGCGAATACAGCATCGATCTCATGTAACCGATCTGCTACAATCGCTGCCGCCTCAATGCCGCTTCGTCTGCTGTAATTGCCCTCAAGCAATAGGCTCGGGTCCAGCTCCATCCCCGCTTCTTTCAGACCTAGACGGACACCTTCCATACGTTCCTGGCTGTTAGAGTAACTATCCGGACCATTGAGAAAAGCAATTTGGCTATATCCCTGATCCGTCAGATGGCGTATGGCGAGCCTGCTGCCTTCCACATGATCCGCATCCACCTCCGTGAACGATTGGCCCTCAAAGTGCTGATTCATGACACAGAATGGGTGACCTTCCTGGTGAAGTTGCTGTATGGCCGCCAGTTCTTCGTGATCATCTCTGGCACCGAGGATGATGCAGGCATCCACTTTCTGCCGCCGGAACAGATCCGTATAATTCATCACCTCACCTGGTGTCCTGAACATAACCAACAGGTCCATGCCATTGTCTCTCGCTTTGCTGCCAATCCCACTCAGCATTTCCGAGAAAAAATACGCTGAGAACAGGTGCGCCTTCGGAACATAAGGCAACACCACGCCAAGGTTACCGCTCTTACTTCTGGCAAAACTGCGAGCAAGTGCGCTGGGCACATAGCCTAACTGTTCCGAAGCTTCAAGGACCTTGCGCCGCGTCTCTTCTTTAATAGGTCCTACCCCATTAAGCACCCGGGATACCGTTGCCTCGGAAACACCCGCAAGATCAGCCACTTCTCTACGAGATGCCACTAACTTCACCCCCTTCTAGCTCACCAATAAATCATGTAATGATTAAAAATCAATATTTATGTACGCGCGTACATTTTCTCACGCCATGTAACCGTTGTCAATGCTTTTAACATAAAAATAATGAGGGCTTGGTTTAACCCCAAGTCCTCATTATTAACTTGCCAGAGATGGTACTTTTATTGAATTTATGCCACCTGTAACCTTAGGGGCTCAAGGTTATTTATCAGACTCACTAACTGATGATAGTGATGCTATTTGATCAATTGCGGGTGAGGCCAGTTCACAACGTCGTTGTTACGCCTTGATCAACAGAGGATTGGCTAAACTCAGCCTGTTCCAACGTTTTTACATGACTCGGAATGCGATCCGAAGGTTCTGGCGTGGATTGGAGTTGTCTTACTTTATGCAGTACTTCTTTGTTAGGCAGGAAATGTTGGGAACGAATGAAACGAATCGTTTTGGTTTTGGCCCGCATAACAATCGAATCGGTCTCAGCCCGATCATCCGCCAAATACCTTACCCCTCCCAGAATCTCACCTGGCGTCACACCTGTTGCCGCAAAAATGACATCCTCTGTTCCGATCATGTCCTGCATCGTTAACACTTTGTAAGGATTGTCGATTCCCATCTGCAGGCATCGCTGGAACTCGTCCGCGTTGGCTGGCATCAGGCGTCCTTGAATCTCGCCTCCGAGGCAAGACAAGGCAGCTGCAGCCAGCACACCTTCCGGTGCTCCTCCTGATCCGACATAGAGATCGATACCCGCCTCCGGGAAGGCCGGTGCCATCGCACCAGCAACATCGCCGTCACTGAGGAACTTAATCCTTACGCCAACCTTGCGCAGCGTCTTGATTGTGCTCTCATGTCGTACACGATCCAGAATCATCACCGTCAGATCCGAGATGTTTTTGTTCAATGCGGCAGCAGCTTTCTCCAGCGTGACTTCAACCGGGTCTTCGATGCTGACCTTGCCTACAAGCGCAGGGCCGACCGCCAGTTTCTCCATGTACATGTCCGGTGCGTGGAGCAGGTTACCTTTTCCCGCCACTGCAATAACCGATAGAGCGTTGTTCAGTCCTTTGGCCACGATTTCTGTACCTTCGAGCGGGTCTACAGCCACGTCAACCTCAGGGCCCTCAGCGTTGCCCACTTCCTCGCCGATGTACAACATGGGTGCTTCATCCATTTCTCCTTCACCGATTACCACCGTGCCGCGAATAGACACGGAATCGAACATGGCGCGCATGGCCAAAGTAGCCGCTTCATCTGCACTGTTCTTGTCACCTCGTCCCATCCAGGGTGCTGAAGCTAACGCAGCCAATTCTGTTACTCTGACAATTTCCAACGCCAGTTCGCGTTCCATTTTTCCCACTTCCTTTCCAGTTTCCAAAAGCATAACGTGAAAGCGGTACTAAATCCATCGCAAATCCATATGAAATTGATCTAAAATCAGCGTAGCAGCGCCTTTTGCGCAATTTAGCCCTTATTTATCCAATTTATAATCAGGTTGATTTTTTACCTTTTTCAGGGTGGTTTTAGGAACCAATCTAACTAATTTCTCACCTGAAATATTAATCTTAATTCCCACTTACCTCACAAAAATCCATATTGTTCAATTTAGTGATATTGGCTATTCATTTCACACACAATAAGTTCTGTTAACATAGGGTATATACAACTTTTATGATGAATATTAAGAACATAATGGTCTCCGACTGACTACGAGCGAAAACGATTTTCGATAGGCTCTGCAAACGCAGAAATACACTAATAAATTGTAATGATATGTGCCGAGATCAACCTGCTTCCTTCAATGTTATTGAGCTTAATTTGGATGTCATTTTGTATTAATCAGGCCTTTAGCTTTTTCAAATGCTATAGATACAGCTTATGGAGGTCATCGAAAATAATAAGTTTACATAATATTTGTTATGTCTTAATTTTCATCGATTTCTCTATTTTATTATTCAACAGTTCTTGCAAACCATAAAAAGGCCCGAAAGAATTCTGCTTATTATTCTCCCAGGCTCTTCTCTCTATGATCCAGTTATAGTATCGTTTTGGTCATTATAAAATCAATCTGTTCCTCATCTCCCATAACAAAGGCATGGGCTCCTGTCTGAACAAACCCCATCTTTTCGTAAAATGCGATGGCATTTTCATTTTTCTCCCACACACCTAACCAAATATTCGTCTTGTGATGTTCAGTTGCCATCTCTATGGCTTTATGGAGCAGCACCTTACCAAGCCCATGTTTTTGGAACTCTTTCTTGATGTATACCCGCTCGATCTCAAGGGATTCCCCCCCCATCTTCTCAGACTGAGCATCATTGATATTCACCTTCATATAACCAGCAACTTGATTGTTGAGATAAATAAAAAGAAATTGTGAATCCGCCATGGATAGCTCACTCTCTAATTGTTCCCGATTAAACGCCTTCTTCAGATAAGCTTTCATATTTTCAGGCGAATTCTGCGCTTTAAACGTTTCATTAAAAGTCTCATAACTAATCTCCTGCAGTTCACACACATGTTCAATGGTACATATCTCTATACGAATCGTCATCTATCATCACATTCCTTTATCAAGTTAATCATTTGTTGCAAATGCAATAAAAAAGGGTTACATTGAATCTAACTCAATTTTGTTGTATTTGCAACATAATATAAAAGAAGAGGTCGAATGAATTGAAATATGTACTTTTTGTCGCAGGTATTCTAATCTTAACGCTTGGTATTTCCCTTACCATCCAATCTGAACTGGGTACTTCTCCGTTTGACGCTCTGCTGGTAGGATTGTCCCAAAATGTAGGCCTAAGTGTAGGAAGCTGGGAAGTCATCATTGCTTTCCTATTAATCGGGTGCAATTCGCTGTTGAAGCAGCAAAAACCCGAATTTCTGGGGCTCATCACCGCATTCATTACAGGTGTCGGGATTGATATATGGCTTTATGTATCTGATTCTTTGATTACGCCCGAAGTTTGGTACACCAAATTAATGATTTTTGTCATGGGTTTAGTAATCATCAGTATCGGCACAGCAATCTATTTACAGACTAATTTCGCACCCATTCCGATTGACCGCTTAACTTTAATCCTGCATGAACTCACTCGAACTCCTTTATTTATATCGAGAACATTCATTTACCTTGTATTTTTGATCCTGGCATTCCTGCTCGGTGGGCCGATTGGGCTTGGAACGTTGCTAACCGTATGTTTTGCGGGTTTACTTCTTCAGTTCATCATGGGGCATACGAAAAAGATAATAGATCGAATTTTAACAGACATGGATACATCGTCACGCACTGAGCATGAAAGAGAACATTCGGTCTAACGGGTGTACACCGTCTACAAAATAAAAAGCTGGATCAGAGGTTCAATCCCTGATCCAGCTCATTAGACTTTCTTTCTACCTTTACGGCTCAATTCCCCATACCAGCTGACCATTCACATACCCGGTGACCTTATCATGGTTCGCGAACTGACTACCGGTTGCCTTAAACGAGTAATCGTTAGTCTGGGTGTAATTCGACCAATTGTTTTTGGAAAAACGAGCCTGAACCTCTGCGCTCTGGCCTGCATTCAGCGTCCCAGCAGCACTTGTAAAGCCTACTTCAAGATAATGATCGGCTCCGGCAACCGGAGTCGCAAGTTTAACAAATTGGCTCGTTACATTCGCACTGCCCATACTGGCCCAGTCGGACCAGAACGTCTGAGCCTCTTCCCCGTCAATCGTATAGTAGTACCGGAGTTTTACATCACTCAACGGAATCGCCGAATTACCTGAATTGACTAATTTGAACTTGGGTGAGACGCCGTTGGTGGATGCACTCGTATTGCCGTTAAAAGCTTGGATCGTCAAATCCCCGGCAGGTACAGTAACCGTGCTGTCTACTACATTCACTGTAAGTACAGCGTTATTGCCTCCATTAAAGTGAAAGGTCAATACGTTCTGGCCAAGCGGCAGTGTAGCAAGATAGGATTTGTTCAGAACAACAGCAGAGCTGGACGCTGTATAATTCTGACCTGATACAAGCGCAGCATCCCCGTTCGTGATGCTTGTAAGCTGACGGCCATTTAGGGTGAGAGATACGTTAATATCCTGCGCGGAGTTCGTCGCTTTATCAAATGTTGCATTCACAGGAGAAATCACAGCATTCGTACCCGGTGTTGAATCCACAATTTTGACTTTTAACACAGGGTCCTGGCCTTGATTAAAATCCAGAACAATCGAATGCTCGCCAACTGGCAATGTCGCCAGATAAGCTTTTTTCAGCAGCAATGTGCTTCCGTTCAAAGTATAGTCCGTGGTTGCGGTCAATGCATTGTTGCCTGCCCGGAGAGCAGTCAGCGTATTGCCGTTCGCATTAACGGTTACGGCTTTGTCGCTTTGATTGGGTGTGTATTTATCAAATTCAACGTTTACAGGTGTGATGGATGCACTGGGGTTAGGATTGTTAACTTTTAGATTCGGCAGCTCATCCAAAGTAATGACATAATCGCTTTGATAAAGCGTTTTCAAGGTTGCCGGGTAATTGAACGCAGAACTCATCAGATGCTCGCCATACCAAGGGCAGAAGTACAGCCATCCTGATTTCTCTTCGGTCAGATTCTTCACGCTTGGAATGGTGTCGTTTTCCGTCATGGCTACCATTTTCGTACCGTTCGTCAACTCAACAAGCTTATAGAAAATCGAGGTAATCGCATCCTCATTCGGTACGCCAGACAAACCGTCATAACGGTTGTAGATCGTATTGTATTTATCGTATCCAACGATATCTACCTGATCATCGCCCGGATACCAGGCAGGAGAAGTACTGTATACATAACTGTTGTAGGTCCAGATCAGATTGTGCAAGCCATACGTCTCGGTAAGTTCGGTATACAGCAGATCCCATAGCTCTTTGTACACTTCTGCGCCTGCCGAAGCCCACCAGAACCATGCACCTTCCCCGTTCAGCCCGCCGTTGCCTTCTGCTTCATGATACGGACGGAACAGAACCGGCACGTTGTTGTCTTGCAAAATCAGCAATTGTTCTGCCAGATCCTCGATGGTCATCATCACGTATTGATATTCTTTGGTACCGGGAATTACCGCATTCGCTGTATTAAAATTCGTTTCTGTCGGTTTGTAGGTAGCTTCTTTCCAATCCACAAAGTCCCCGAGCTCATACGTATTGAAATTACGAGGTACATTGATATGCCAGGAAGCTGTTGCAATGCCTTCACGGTTATTCACCCAATCAATCATGCGATCGGTAGTACCGTCCTCCCAACCATACAACGGATTATAGTTCATCAAATCAAAGCCGCGAATAGCCGGATACTTTCCGGTAAGATCATGAATCCACTCGAATTCAAGCTCTGTATCTCCGTCATTCCCTCCTCCATAGATCTCTTGCTGACCAGAAATAATGTTGTTTCCGTATACCTCCGTTAAATAATTCATCAAAATTTGAGTTTCCGGTGTAGCTTCAGGATCAGTGAGAACTGGCTGCACATTCAGGGGATCCAAATCAGCATGATCCACCGTGAAGGTGTCAAAATAAGCGAAGCCCCAACCAGCCTTTAGCTCAATCGTGTTGGTACCCTGGTTCAGCTTATGAAAACCAAAATCAAAATTCGACCACGTTGTCGTGTAAGGTAGCATATACGCCCCCTTGGTAACACCATTCACGTTCAAATTTTGTGACCTGCCATCTGCACTGAGCTCCTGCATATATCGTGTGGAGATCGCGTACATGCCGGTTTCCGGGACAGTAACTGTGAAGGTTAAAGTGCCGGAGTTCTGCATCCAGACAAATCCATCCCCTGAGAATCCGGGCTTGGGTTGTCCATAGATTGAAGTAACCACTTGAAGATCCGGGGTGAGCTGCGCATTTTCGCTTTCGATGGTGAACAGTGGTGTGTCTGCATGAACGGGCGCTGTCATTAATCCAAGCAGTAGGGCCAATGCCAGCATCATTGCGGTTGCCTTTTTGAGCAAATTTTTCATCAATTCCATCTTCCTTCCCAAGTGAAATATGATAATGAAATGTCAATGAACCCATTCATGATGACGCTTTCATAGTAAACATAGCATGTGCATCAATATTTGTAAATATATGGTGAATGTGAATGTTGAAACTTCTTTTATACCAATACTTTAAACACTTTTTCCCTAATTTCAGTGGACTTATGGTTTTTGGCGAAAACGGTTCATAATCTAACAAAATCGGCTATGGAACTTAACTCATCATTTTTTGTGTGTTTGGCAGAAACCCTGATAAAAACAAAAAAAGCATTCCAGTTCGGATGCTTTTCAAGTACGTTTCTTCAATTGCCCTTACTTATGTCTTCGGGCTATATCTCGGCTCAACTTACGGTTTCCTCGGCAGATGTTTCCGTTAATGAACAACGTTCCCCTGCCTTGCGTACCGCACGAATAATGCCCCCGTATCCCGTACATCGACACAGATTCCCACACAGTCCTGCTTCAATCTGTTCTTGTGATGGCACCGGATGTGCATCCAGCAATGCTTTTGTGGAGATCACCATGCCCGGAGTACAGTAGCCACACTGGAAACCACCTTCCTCCACAAAAGCCTGTTGAATCGGATGCAGAGTGCCCTTCTCTTCGCCGTGCAGGCCTTCAATGGTCGTAATATCACTGCCCTCACATTGATAAGCCATCATTAGACAGGAATTCACGGGCTCCCCATCGATCAGCACCATACATGCACCACAGCGACCGACTTCGCAGGATACTTTGGTACCCGTTAACTGCAAATGAGTCCGAAGCACGTCGACAAGTCGGGTCGTTTGGGCGATCTCCAGTTGTTTCTGCTCCCCATTCACGACGGCTGTCCAATGGTTTTCAAGTGGTTTACTCATGATGGACTCACTCCTTCCTGCAAAGGTACATTTAGAGGTCTGACCAGTTGTTCCCTCGGTACAGGAAGACGGTTAACCCATACACCTGTCGCCTGATGAATTGCGGCTGTAATGGCCGGCGCAAGCGCTACGGAACCAATCTCACCGATGCCTCTCGGGCCGAATGAATCACCCTCGGGCAAATCTTCAATAGCCTCAACCTCCAGATTCGTATGGATATCCTGAATCGTAGGGATCAGATAGGTGTCGAGGTTGGTCGTTACATAGCGGCTGTCCTGCATGACCGCATCCTCGGTCAACGTAAATCCAAGGGCCATGACACTGCCGCCTTCAATCTGTCCAATGTAGCCCATAGGGTTGATAACCGGGCCTGCCGCCACAACATGGCGTGTATCGAGCAGCTTGGTTTCGCCGGTCAAGGTGTTCACTTCCACCTCTGCCGCAACCGCCGCGTACGTATACAAATAATGACCGCCTACCACGTTGTCCGGTGTAGTTGGGTAATCAAACTTTGTATCGAAAATCCATTCATCGGCATCGCCCTGCATGACAAGCTCCGCATACGAAACCACAGCACATGAGCGAACTCCTTCTTTTGCTACAGAATCAGACCCAGCTTCAGAATCTTGATCTACTCCCTTTAGCGCCTGCATTTCCTCCTTCTCGCTCGTTCCTGCCCCTTGCCCAGCTGTTTCCACTTCAAGAGTTTCAATAGGAAGCTGGTCTTTACGCCATACACCGTCAGGTCCTGTCACCAGTTGCTCCGCCGGAATGCCCGACATTTCAGACGCGACATTGAGAACACGGGAACGAAACGGAGTCTGCAACCGCTGCAGAGCCATCCAGGCCATGGTTGTTGAACGCGAAGCGGTACTTGACCCGCTGTGTGGCACACGATCCGTGTCTCCAATGATGATACTGAGATCCGACGTACTGCATTGGAACAGATCACATAGCATAATTTCCAGCGTTGCAACGAGCCCCTGCCCAAATTCCTCGTAGCTGAACGCCACCTCAATCTTGCCTTCGTTATTCAGGGACAGACGCCCTCCTGCAGGGTCCGGAATACCGTAACCGAGCCCTGCACCGTGCATCGCGATGGCTGCTCCAACACCACGTTTGATCCAGGGCGGCAGAGAAGGATCTGCCGGGGGACTTTGATGTTTTTGCCACAATTCGGAACGATCCAATGCTTCCCATACTTGGGACAGTCCATCCGTGACCAGAATCCGTTGATTTAGCGGCCCGGGATCATTCTTTTCCCTCAGATTGCGTCTGCGGAATTCCCAAGGGTCCATGTTCATGATTGCAGCAAGCCGATCCATCTGGCCTTCCATGGCAAAAATCGCCTGGTTCCCGCCAAATCCACGAAACTCACCGGACAGTCCGTTATTCGTGTATACAGATACGCCTTCCACATCCACATTCGGAATGGCGTATGGTCCAAGGCAATGCTCGGTACAGAAGTTCAGCACGGGTGCACCAAGTGTGGCATACGCTCCGGTATCTGCTGTTATTCGGACCCGATGCGCCTGTATGATGCCTTCTCGACTCATGCCGGTCTGCATTTCAATCTTCATCGGATGCCGTTTCAGCCCCGCACGTACGGATTCTTTGCGTGAATTATGCATTTTTACAGGACGTCCGCATCTCAAGGCCAGTAATGCACCATAAGGCTGTACGTTTAGTTCATCTTTTCCGCCAAATGAACCACCAATCGGTGAAGACACCACCCGGATATCTTCCTCAGGACAGCCAATGATGCGCGCAAGCTGCATCCGGTCTTTATAGCCATGCTGCGTTGCCGCATACACATTCAGCCGTCCCTCTTCATCCGGGACAAACAGGCCACCTTCTGTCTCCATGTAAGCATGCATCTGGCGAGGCGTATAATACGTCTCTGTCACGATATGATCACATGTCGCAAAGGCTTCCTCGGTATCTCCACGTTTGATCTCCGTTCGATGCAGCACATTACCTGGACCATGCTCATGCAACTCTGGTGCGCCGGGAGCCAATGCAGCATCTGTACTATCCAGTGGCGTGAGTTCTTCATACACTACCCGGATCACGTCCAGTGCAAGGGCCGCACGTTCCGGGGAATCCGCAGCAACCGCTGCAATGGCGTCACCGACGTAACGCACAATATCCTCACAGAACACAGGCTGATCCGGGGTCGCAATGCCAAAACGATTCAGACCAGGCACATCTTTGGAAGTCAGGACCGCGTACACACCTTCCAACCCCTCAGCTTCCGAAGTATCTATAGACAATAGGCGAGCATGAGGATATTCGCTTCGCAATACTCTGCCATGAATCATGTCAGGTAGCGTCATATCCGTCAGGTATTGAAGCTGGCCAGTTACTTTGGGTGCCCCATCTGACCGCAAGTGCCAGCGTTTCCCGCTCTGTTCCCGATTCAGCAGCATGATCCCTCTCCCCCTTTGTTTGATCCCATTCTTCTATTCGCGAAGTGCTTCCCATAGCCCGGCGCCAAGCATGTTTCCTGCGGTCTGCTTGCGATAATGTTCTGTTGCAAATGCATCGCCATACGTCGTAAATTCGCTTGCTACAGCAGTTGCTAGAGTCGCCGCTTGCATAACAGAAGCTTTGCTACAAAAAAGCTGTTGTTCAGACTCCAGAAGTCGCATCGCCATGCCTGAGCCTCCACCAGCTGCAATCGCAATCTTGGTCCAGCGGTTATCCGAGTCAATCTCCCCGTGCAACGCAACCGTCACCAGTGATGCACTGAACGTCTCCCGTCGACCCAGCTTGCGGTAAAAGGAAACTTCTCGTGTAGCAGGTGTGTGATCACCCACCACACTAAATACAGTTGATGGTTTCATCGGAAGATGAATGGAGATTAACACGTCCCCCGGATTCCGACTTCCATTTCGCCCACCTCGAAGCCAGGATGACACTCTGCGGATCTCAATTCCGTTGTCAGTCAACCAGTGCAGCTCCGCATCATATACAAGCAAAGCAGGCAACGTATCTCCTACTCCGGATACAATATTCCCACCAATGGTTGCCACATTTCGAACGGAAGGCGCAGCAATTGCATTCACCGCTTCTTGCAGGATGGGCAGTTGATGCAGCAAGACTTCTGAAGCACATTCCTTTAATCGGGTCATTGCGCCAATGACCATCTCATCTCCCTGAATGGTTATACCGCTCATTTCAGGAATACGAGCCAGGCTAATTATGTGTTCAGGTGCAGGAACCAAGCCACCTTCCCACTGGGTTCGCAGTAAAGTTCCGCCTGCCGTGAAACAACATCTTCCCTTCATTCTGGTTCTCAACGTTTGCAGTTCTTGCAGATTCTCAGGCTGCCATACCGATGGCATGGCTCCAGAACCGTATGCCGGTGTTACCATCGCTGCATCCCCTTTCTCTCTCTTCCATGAGCAGGAAATTCAACCGTCTGATCCAAATAATTCTTCAAATCATATGAGAGTTCAGCAACAACGTCAATTACCTTTACATCGTTTTGGATAAATGTATAAAACCCGTGTTCTATTTGTGCCTGATGCATCATGAACTAGCGAAAGCTAACACAAACTTTCATTCATCACACGATAAAAGAAGGCAAACAGGCCAACCAGACTGCCTGGCTGACCTGTTCATGTCATTAAGTTATACATAATCATTCATCTTCTCCTGTTCATGAGTCTGTCTTATCCGATTCAAATACATCATTCAGAATGCGTTCCAATTCCGGTTCCGTATCCGCATCCCAGAAACGCTTCTCAGGTAAAGGTACATGTATACCTGAATAATTGGCACTGCGCATAATCTTGCGCGCCCCCTCATCTCCATGCAGAGACAACAGAGGCCCGAACATATGGGAGCGAAAAGCAACGGGCGGCTTGCCCCCCTCTCCATCGGTAGCAGCGACATAGTCACACAGCTTGTGGGTAGCCAGTGCTGTGGTCACACGATTGATATCCTGCGCTTTTAATAAAGGCTGATCCCCTAGTAGCATAAGAACGCCCTCCGGTTTGTACTCCATGGCTGACAATACGCCAGAATGAAGAGAATTTGCCATACCACTGGCATAGTCAGCACAGACTACAATTCGAAGTCTGGCTGTGGGATGATAGGCATATGTGGCAGAATCAAACCATTTTACTGGCAACCATGCCAACGAATCTTCCGGTTTGACCACACAGACCACTTGTTCCAGATCCGAATCCAGCGCAGCTTCCAGTGACCACGCAGCCAGGGACCTCCCGTCAGGCATGACAACCGAGAGTTTATCCCGGCCAAGGCGACGACTCTTACCTGCCGCCAGAACAATGCCCGTCATTCGCATGTGCAACGCTCCCCTTCTGTACCTCAGAACTCAAAGAAGAAACCTTATGTTTGCACGCGATCAATTCAGCTGCAATGCTAATGGCAATCTCTTCGGGACCGTCTGCACCGATACTCAAGCCTACGGGAGAATGGATATGTTTCAAGGATGGCAAACCATCGATGAGGCGGGCTGTTCGTGTTTTCGAACCCATGATGCCGAGATACGCATAGTCACAGTCCACTAACATTTCCAACAATTCACGTTCGCGTGGGAAATTGTGACTCATGATAATCAAATAATCCCCGTTGTTCACGTTTAACAGAGGCATGATCTCGCGCGGGAAACCCACTACTAGTTCAGCTTCAGGGAATCGTTCCGAGGTGCATAAAAACTCTCGCCAATCCGCTACCACAACACGAAATCCTGCGGATCGGCTCAGTCTGGCAACAGGAATAACATCATTCCCGGCTCCGATGATAATCAGGCGAGGTTTAGGCGTGTACAGCGAAGTGAGTTGCTGCGGAAGGTCCCAGGGATTCGTTGAAACCGTGTTGTTTGTCAGTATGTCAGCCTCAGAGATATGTTGTGAATCAGCGGACTGATGGGATGAGTGAGATCCGTTTGATGTAGTTGGTACCACTTCTGTCACGAGTGTAAGGCGAGGTATGTCGGGAGAATGTTGTGTTACAGCCAAATGTTCATGCTTGGTATTCCCTCTGCTGCGCTGTTCATCAACCTGCAATCGTGCTTGATTATGATTCGCCATGCGATCCTGACGAAGCACAAGCGAAGGACGCAAGATTGGCTCGTGCTTCTTTTCCACAGACTCAGTCCGTTTCCAATCATATTCCACCCTCGTATAATCATCATGGAACGTTCGCGTGAACGCTATTGCAGCGCCGGATTGAAAAGACTCATGCATCTTTTGCAAAATAAATCGGAGCTCACCACATACGGGTTCAAGCAGCACAATAACGAGCCCGCCGCAGCCAATCGTCTCACCCCAGGACAGATCATCCTCGGGACGCATGTCATATTCCACGAATTCCATCTGCTTCGTATCCAGCACACGACTCACCCGGGCCTGAAGATCACTCTCCAGGCATCCCGGACTGATACTGCCATACATTTTGCCTTCCTCGGTCAACAGCATAGAGACTCCCTGCTTACGGTAAGCATGACCCTCTACCTTGATCGCTGTTGCGAGCACGCAGCGCGTTTCACGGGCTGCAATTGCACACAGATCATGCATTTCCATATCGGTCTCCATCCTTTCTGGAATTGCATAAGCTTCCTTCGATCAGATACGTTTCATCAATCTCGCAATGCTTTTATCCGACTCACGCAGCACAATGCCACGATCAATCGTCTGAATCTTACGATTCTTGAGCACGATACTTCCGTCAATAATAACAGTGTCCACACAGCTACGTGTTGCGGAATACACTACGCGGGAATAGACATCCGTCTCATAGGAAGGGTACGTGTGGAAATCATCCAGATCCAGCAGCAACATATCTGCCTTTTTTCCCACTTCGAGACTGCCGATTTCCTTCGACAAGCCGAGCACCTCTGCACCACCCATGGTAGCCATGCGCAATACAGTCCGGGCATCCATCACCGTTGGACCATGAGGAATCTTCTGCATTAGAGCTGTGAGGCGCATCTCCTGAAACATATCCAGATTGTTGTTGCACGCGGCACCATCGGCCCCAATCCCAACAGCGATCTGACGATTCAGCAGATCCGGAATATCGGCTACCCCGGAGGAAAGTTTCATATTCGATCCAGGACAGTGAGTGACTTTGACACCGCGCTTGCGGATGATCTCCTTCTCTTCCTCACTCAGCCATACACAGTGTGCCAGCACCAATCTGGGGGTAGCCAGACCGATATGATCGAGGTATACGATGTTGCGCATCCCGCGTTCGTGTTCGACCAATTCGATCTCTCCGCGATTCTCGGAGGCATGGGTGTGGACTTTGACATGATATTTATTGGACAGGTCGCGCACCTCTACCAGCAATTCCTCGGTACATGATACAACGAAGCGTGGACAGAAAGCATATTGAATGCGTCCGCCGCCAAACCCGTTCCATTTCTCCAGGAGATCCACACTCTGTTGCAGTGAAGTTGCTGTATTCTCACGCAGTGGTTCTGGAACCTCGTCTCCATGATCCATCATCACCTTGCCGGAGATGACCCGGATGCCGCTCTGTGCCATCGCCTGAAACGCCGAGTCCGTGTGATGTACCGTCTCCATATCCAGAATGGTCGTGGTTCCGCTGGAGATCAATTCGCCAAGTCCAAGCATCGCCGAATAATATACAGACTCCTCATCATGCGCTGCTTCCAGCGGCCAGATGCGCTGACGGAGCCAATCCATCAGTTCCAAATCATCCGCACGTCCACGGAACAAGGTCTGACACAGATGAATATGCGTCTGGATAAAGCCTGGCAACAACACTTTACCCCGAGCATCAATGACTTGATCAGCCTGGACGTCGATGTGTGTTGCAATCTCCTTAATTTTGTTATCCTCGATCAACAGATCTCCGATGAACACTTCCTCTTCTGCATTCATCGTCACAAGCTGTGCGCCCTTCAGCAGGATCGTTCCCATCCCAATCTCCCCTATCTGTGTCTGTCTGTATCGTTCAACTCATAAATATTTACACTCGCACTCCGATGACAGACGACTAACCTTCCGATCGCTGTCTGTTACCATCCAATAGCCATACCGTCGCCTCTAGGGTCTGCTGCGCCGCTAATCATGCCGTCCTCACGAATGACAATGCCTTGCGACTGTCCCATTATCCCGTCCCACGGTGCTCTGGCTTCAACGTTATGTCCCCACTGGGCAAGGGTTGCACATACATCATCATGATATCGGTTCTCCACACGCATCGTATCGCCTTCTTCACCCCAAGTACGTCCGTACACCCAACGTGGCAGGCTGATCGCTTCCTGGATGTTGAGCCCATAATCAAGCACTCCGGTAAGCACCGATAATTGTGTCTGCGGCTGGCCTTCTCCGCCCTGCGTGCCCACGAGCATATAAGGTTTTCCATCTCGTGTAACGAGGCCCGGCATGAGGGTGTGGAATGAGCGTTTGTTCGGTTCCAGTACGTTGGCATCTCTCGGATCTAAGGAGAAAAAGGACCCCCGGTTCTGCATAATGACTCCCGTCTCCCCTGGAACATAGGCTGAGCCGAAGTCGAAATACAGGCTTTGAATGAAGGAAACGGCATTGCCTTCGCTATCGACAACCGCTGCATATGCCGTGTCCTGACCTGTCGTTTTGGACAGAAATGGCTGTGCCACAGGTGGAGCAGCCTGAATCTCATTCCACAATTGGTCTCCATAGCCCTTGGATAACAGATGATCCAGCGGAATATCCCTGAAATCCGGGTCAGTCAGATAGCGGTCACGATCCCGAAACGCCTTCTTCACCACTTCCGCCATCAGATGATAGAATTCCGGTGAGGTACGTGCTACAGAGGACAGATCCGTATGCTCCAGCATATTTAACATCATCAGCATTGAGAATCCCTGCGAGTTGGGCGGCATCTGATGAACTTCATAGCCACGATACCCCGTACTAACGGGTTTCACCCACTCGCCCCGATGACCTGCAAAGTCCGCTGGTGCAAGCATGCCCCCATCCTCACGGATAGCCGAAGTCAGACGATTCGCAAGCTCTCCTGTATAAAAAGAGTCTCTTCCCCCCGTCTGAATCAGACGAATGGAAGTAGCAAGCTCAAGCTGAATCAGCAGATCGCCTTCCTGCAAAAGTGTACCCAATGGGGCAAATACCGCTCGCAGCGGTGTATGCCCCATAATGTAATCTTCGTCCCTTTCCATCCACAGGCGGAGATTTCGGGATACAGGGCATCCTTTTTCCGCATACTGTGCTGCAGGTTCAAGCAGTTGTTTCCACGATAACTTACCGTACCGGGACCAGACTTCCCACCAGGCATCCACCATTCCCGGAACCGTAATGGCACTAAGCACACCACGCTGGGGGATGGCACTCATGCCCATCGCTTTGAACGTATCGGCATGAATGCCTGCGGCTGAGCGGCCACTTCCGTTATAGGCGGTAATCTCACCGCTGGCTCCATCATGAATCAGGAAGAAGGCATCCCCGCCAAGTCCGGTCATATGCGGATATACCACACCCAGAGCTGCACTGACCGCAACAGCAGCATCATAAGCATTCCCGCCCAGCTGGAGGATGGAGCTTCCAACCGCACTCGCCAGATAATGAGGAGAGGTGACCATGACCTCTCTGGAGATTGGCATCTGGTTTAACATAAGGCGCCCTCCTTGCCTGCATACACATTCAATGCCGCCTGCACGGCTTCACCGGCAGGTAATACGTGTCGATGACGTAATAGAACAGCTTCCAGCGCTCCGAGCACATGGAGTACGTTCTTGCGTTGGCAGCTGAATCCCATTGTACCGATCCGCCAGATTTGCCCTTTCAACGGGCCGAATGAACTGGCAATCTCAATGCCGAAATCGTTCAGCAACATGCTGCGCACCGACTCACCATCGATCCCCTCCGGAATAGTGATACAAGTAACCACCGGAAGTTTACTGAACATATCCCCATACAATTGCAGTCCCATTCCCTGAATGCCAGCGACCAACGCACGTTCATTCACAAGATGTCTCTGGAACCTGGCCTCCAATCCTTCTTGCAGAAGAATGCGTAATCCTTCATGAAGACCATAGAGCATCGATGTCGCTTCCGTATGGTGGTTCAATCGTGCTGAACTCCAGTAATCCTGCAATTGGCTCAGGTCAAAATAATTGCTGGCAATCGTGCGCCCTTCTGCCCGCGCACTGGTTGCATCTCGGAGTCCGCGCTCAACTGTTTTGCGGCTCATCAGTTTCTGCTCCACACGACTGTTATACGTGAGAGGTGCCATCCCTGAAGGAACGGACAGGCATTTCTGGGTGCCGCCCATCACCGCATCCAGATGCCAGGCATCCGTCTCCACGGGCGTGCCACCGATGGTCGCCACAGCATCTACGACGAGTAAAATATCGAGATCGCGACAGGCTTTGCCAATCTCGGCAAGGGGCTGCATCTGCCCCGTGGAAGTCTCACCGTGAACCATGGCAACCAGAGTCGGTTTATGGACATGTATCGCCTTGATCACTTCTTCCGGATCAAATACCGTTCCCCATTCCGTTTCGAAAAAGACAACCTCCGCACCACAGCGTTCCGAGATTTCAACCAGCAGATGCCCGAATCGGCCGTAGATCGGAACGAGAACTTTGTCACCGGGCTGGATCAGACTGACCAACACGGCTTCAATGCCTGAACGGGATGTGCCATCTACCGGATAACACCACTCGTTATCTGTCATATATAGCTCACGCAGCATCGCCATCGTCTCGTTCATCAAAGAAGTGAACTCCGGATCAAACTGCCCCAGGATCGGAAAGGATAACGCTCTAAGTACACGTGGATCAACCTCAACGGGTCCCGGGGTCATAATGGTCCGCAAGGACGGAGATAGCTCTTTATAGTTGGACATCTTCATTCAACTCCCGTAACCATATTTATAGAGTAGCTGGACCAGAACTCGAAAACCGTGCATCAGGTCTGCTTCAGCTGTATATTCAAGTGGATTATGACTGATACCATCCTGGCTCGGCACAAAGATCATGGCTGTCGGACAAGTCGGCTGAAAAATCTGCGAATCATGCCCGGCACCGCTTGGCATGGGCCAGTAGGACAATTGCTCCTGCTCACAGATGTCCTGAATGTCCGAGATTATCTGCGCATTCATGGGAATGGGTGTGACAGATAGATGTTCTTCCCAGTCCAGTCCGAGCTGCAGCTCAGCTGCGATACGACTAAAAGCCTGAAGCATATCCTGCCAGCAGCGATCAATACTCTCCTGCCGGATATGACGGATATCCAGTGAAAACACCGCCTGGGCTGCAACCACGTTCCCAACACCCGGATCGGCCGTGATTCGCCCAACCGTGGCTACGAGCGGTTCTCCTGCATCCAATGCGATACCCCTTACCGCAGTAATCATCTCGGCTGCTCCGGCAAGTGCGTCTTTGCGCCAGGACATCGGCGTCGTTCCCGCGTGATTCGCTTCCCCGCTTACGGTAATACTGAACCGCTTCTGACCCACGATGTCGGATACGACTCCAATCGAATGCCCCAGTCGTTCCAGAACCTGACCTTGCTCAATATGAAGCTCAATAAAGGCACCATAATTTTTCGAAGCGGGCCTATATGCACTATCGGGTCCAAAGCCCGCATGACGGATCGCTTGTGCAAAGGTAATGCCGTCTTGATCCTTCAAATGCTCTACGTCTTCCAGAGTCGTCATTCCTGTTATACTGCGTGAACCCCAATACGCGAAAGGGAATCGACTTCCCTCTTCCTCACATAGGGATACCACTTGAAGAGTTCGTTTCGGTGCTCCAAAATGCTTCTGTAAATACTCCAATGCAAGGACTCCCGCCACCACACCGTAAGCACCATCATATTTACCACCATGCACCACAGTATCCATATGTGATCCGGTCACAATCGGTAATGCTTCAGCACCAGTCGTTGTTTCCTTGCTTTCGCCCTTCAATGTGCCATATAGATTGCCGGACTGGTCGAACTCGGGAGAGAGCCCTTTCTCCTGCATTTTGGCAGCAAGGGCTCCTTGTGCTTCACACCAAGCCGAATCATACAACAGTCGTGTGACGCCACCCTGTGCATCCGTACCATATGTCGACAGCCAGTCGAGCATGGCTTGCAGCTCCACCTGTTCCACATTAGGCAAAGGAATAGATGGATTATTCGTACCGGATGACCGGTATACTCCAGACTCTGTCATGGCGTCTCCTCCGTTCCCACCTCGATGGGACTAGAGGAGTGGACTCCGATGTGCCGCCCGATAGGTTCAGGAGATAGTCCGGATTCCGAGTTATATACCTTCTGCCCACGGCAGAATACGTCTGTAATGCGACAGTTAAATGTACGTCCCACATAGGGGCTCTGTTTATGCGTATAGAGCAGATCCTCCGTGCTCAGGGTTGTACTCTTCTCCCAGTCAATCAGGACCAGATCTGCATCCTTGCCGATCGCAATCTCTCCTTTATTCTCCAGACCAAGCCTTCTGGCAGGTTGCAAGGAGAGCACTCTTCCGAGCAACGGGAGGTCGATATTTCGCTGAAGATGTCCGTCCTCCAGCATGATCAACAATGTGCTTTGCGCTCCGGATATACCGCCCCAGATTTCAAAAAAGTTATCGGATTGTTTCATGGATGGCGGACATGGAGAATGGTCTGAAGCAATAACATCAATTAATCCTGACGTCAGTGCATCCCATAACTGCTCCTGTTCGGAAGAGCTGCGAAGAGGTGGCGCGCATTTCGCTACAGCACCCAATCGAACCACATCCTGATCGGTCAGTGTCAGATAGTGAGGGCATGTCTCCGAAGTGACGTCTTGCCCACGCCGTTTGGCTTCTGCAATCAAATC
This sequence comes from Paenibacillus sp. Negev47, assembly GCF_058313655.1. Lineage (NCBI taxonomy): Bacteria > Bacillati > Bacillota > Bacilli > Caryophanales > Paenibacillaceae > Paenibacillus > Paenibacillus sp. Negev47. The sequence continues at coordinate 2,762,747 of NZ_CM177754.1, read as the reverse complement.
CAGCGCTTCCCGAGTGCTAATATGCACAAAATGCAGCGCACACCCGGTCTGTTTGCCATATTGCAATGCCTGGGCAACCGCGACAACTTCGGCTTCAACAGGACGCGACTGGACATAGTCCATCGGTTCCGTCTTTCCCGCCGCAATGCTTTTTGCGCCGAGTTCGGCAACCACGCCTTCGTCCTCTGCATGGAGTGCCAGCACTCGGTTTAATTTTGCAATTTCACGCATCCCGTCCAGCAGTGTAAGGTCATCTGCTCTCGCAAAGATGTCTTCCCCTTCGCCACCCGGCTCGGACATGAATGCCTTGAATCCGGCAGCACCCAACCCTGCCAGTGGAGCAAGTTCATCACGATTGCCGGGAACCAAGCCTCCCCAGAACGCATAATCGACATATGATTGGTCTGCGGCTGCTCTCATTTTCATCTCCCATGCTTCCGACCGTGTGGTTGGTGGTACGCCGTTAAGCGGCATATCGACATAGGTCGTGATTCCCCCTGCGGCAAGGGATGCCGATCCAGACCTGAATCCCTCCCAACTGGCGAGTCCGGGTTCATTGAAATGTACATGAATGTCCACTACACCCGGCATCACCGTAAGGCCTTCAGCTTCAATGATCCGAGTCGCTTCGCCAGCGGCGAGCTGCGTGGATATAGCTGTTATTTTCTCACCAGTAATGCCGATATCCAGTTCTTCTACGCGATCTTTCAGCACCACTCGGGCCCCCCGAATGATGGTATCAAATGTTGTCATATGGATGACCCTCCCCTGAATCAGAACCGGTTGAGTGCATGCTCAGCTTCCCCGGTATGTACTGTAACCTCCTGGAGCAATCAATAACGGAATATGGTAATGGCTTGTCGCATCAGATACGGCAAAACGAATCGGAACGACTGTCCACAGTGCCTGCCCCAACTCTTCCAATGAACGCTGTGCGTAATAACTCTCCACATGGAATTGAAGCTCATATATCACTTGCTCCAACTTGCCTCCATCCAGCAGCGGAGCATCCAAACGCCCATCCGCATTTGTCACCGACTCAGCAACTTTTATCTTGCTTTCCTGCTCTTCATCCCTCTTCAGGATATACAGTTCGATCCGAACACCCGCAGCTGGGACGCCTTTGGATGTATCCAGCACATGTGTTGTAATTCGTCCACCAGACATCGACATTAGACGTCACCTTCTTTCCCCGAGTCACGGCCGTCTGTTCCCAGATCATCCCTTGTCATCGAGAAACCCTGGAATCCATAAGGTGGCCTCGGCTCGGTAAACACTTTGCCTTCCCCCTCTTTCACTTCCTCCAGCACCGTCTCCCAGGTCCGGCTGTTGGATTCAAATGAAACCTCACTTAACTGCTCAAATCGAATTAACAATCTTCGTCCAATCTGATAGATCAGATGTTGAATGGAAGCGGATCGACACTCATGAAATACCGCAGCAGCCAAATCTCTGACCTGTTCCGCCGCTACATACCGTCCACGCTGATCATCGATGCCATCTCTCGGATCTTCATAACGCCAATTGATGTTCAGGAAAATAAATAACGGTCGATCCCTTGTCTCTGGAAGAGTGGTATATTCATCCTGCATAAATCCGGAAAATTCACTGCCTTTGACCTTGATCAGTCTCAGATCGGCTACACCACTGAAATGGTTGCTTAGTTCAATCAAGCCACTGGTTCGTTCTGCTTCCACGGCAGCTGTCGCGCGATCATTCTGCGAATAACGAAATACGAGCGTACTCGGTCGATAGCTTCCTTCCAACCCAATCGGTATATCTTCAAAAGGAATCTGGTCCGCTGTCATCTGAACCTTGGTCATCTGCGGATACGTCTCCAGAAAGCGCCGACTTACCAGTGCAAGAAATCCTTCCACCGTTGCCCCTGTGTATTCGGCTGCATGTGTGAGAATGAAGTTTTTCATCGAATCGGTTGCCACCACCAGCGAATTATCCCCTTCTGCAAAAGAAGGCAAGAATTCATCGCCCTGCACAGCGACCTTAATGTTCAATCCAAACAGAATATTACTGCGTCCCATAAACGGAGATTCCGGGATCGACTGTATACCCGTCAACGGTTTGGCATAGGAACGGTACAACCACACATCCCCTTTGCCGTAATACATCGTCCGCTGCTGCACTGCGGCTGGCTTGCTTACGAACTCATATTCATGGCCGATCTGTGCGAGCCACTGCTCCAAGCGAATGCCCGCAATCTTGAAAACTTCCTTCAATGCAGTCTCGAATTCTTCTTCCCTGCCTCGGCGATGACGTTGCCGCATGGACTCGAGGATGGAGCTTGCGGTATGACCTTTTACGGCCAATATGAAAGGAAAGCCGAATTGGCTTGTATATGCTTTGTTTAATTGTTGAAGTTCGTTGTATTGTTCCTGTGAAAGTGAATCCAGCCCTGCACCAGCTTGTTCCTGCACGGAATTGGTGCTCATGCTGATTCGCGCCCCAAGATCAGGATGATTTCGTAGCAGTTGCAATTTCACCAGGTCATCCGATGCCTGAACCACACTCGTCATCACATGCAACATCTGTTCAAATGAATCGAAAGGTCGTGAAAGCCCGGTACGCTCAGCTACCCACGGTGATTCCTCGAATAACCCGCCAAACGTATGCACGAACTGTGTGATAGACCAGTTGTTAACAAGTTTAATGATGTCGCTCATGTTAGAACCTCCGGTCTGTTGTAGATTATTGTTCTTCATTTTAAGTGTCGTTCAATGTCGCGACAACAATATTTACGCAATTTTGTAATATAACATAACATCATAGTTGCGATTTGTTTGCTGTGCACGGCAAGGACATCTTTCGTTATCCTCAAACATAAAGAAACCGCACTCCATCAAGGGAATGCGGTTCTTGGGTGTCTGACTCGGTAGCATTGTGATGTTGCACAATGTACGGTCTAGAGTTGGACATTTTGCGGTCTGGCAGCGGCTTTGTCCCGAACAAACTTGCGAAAGGTGAATACCAGCTTCAACTTAAGCAGATCATTCGTCTTCTTAAAGTCCATTTGCAGCAAGCTGCCGACTTTCTCCATGCGATAGGTAACGGTGTTCCGATGTACAAACAGCTGCTTGGCAGCTTCATTGATCAGTCCGTCATTCTCGATAAAGGACTCCAGCGTATTCATCAAAACCTGATTGGGATCACCGTCCCTGGCAAGTAACGGTTCGAGCACTTTATTGCAGTAGTTCTCCATGATGTTATCTGGTACGTGTTGGAACACGTAGGCAAATTCGAGCATTTCAAATTGCAGCGCACGATCTTTCATGCCGAATCGGCGAGCCAGTTGTCGTGTATCCAGGCACTCCTGGTACGCTTCACGGAGCGACTTGGGCTCATGTTTCATTTTGCTGATCCAGAAACGCGGAGCTGGTGCTCCTTTCGCTTCTTGCGCTGCCAGAACATCACCGAACCGACTCAACAGAAAACTTGACAGCTCCTCTCCATAATCTCGCCCTGTCGGACAGGTGTAGATGGACAGAATGCCATCCTCGATCTGGAAATGCTGTGAAGCCGTGAATTGCATCAGCGGATTGTATTGCAACTCGCGATGAATCTGTTTAAGCAGCTTTCCCTCGGCAAACACAGTGGGTTCAAGCGTGATCAGCACACACTGATAGGTTCCCTGGAACAGATGGACACCTTTGTTCTCACTCATAGTGGTTAATTCCTGAACGGTCATTTTGTTATCCAAATACTGTGTAAGCAGTGTGCGCATCTCATCCTGCACGGTCGGATTAATGTGCTCACGATAGGTCATATCCATATAGAAAGCCAGTACATCGGCAGCCTGCTGAAACAACTCTTCTTCTGCTCGAAGCGACAGGGCTGAATCCGTAAACACAAGCAACGATCCGTATTCTTCATCATTTTGCTTAATCGGTACGCGGTGACAGCTTCCTTGATTCCATTTCACGCGATGCATGACGGATTTCCAAGGCCAACCCTGAGTTACCGCATCCCCTGCAATACCTTCACTGCCATAGAGCACATGTCCACGAGAACCAATGACTGCAAGCGGATAGTTCAACACTGTGGCTAGTTCGGCAAACACATTCCGGTGTGGCTGCTGTTGCAGCGCAAACTGCATTAATTTCTTCTGCTTCTGCACGACCTCATGCAGCAATCGGTTACTGCGTTCATGTTCAGCCTTGAACAAGGCATTCATCTGGTCGGAGAAGGTGAATTGAAAGGGAAGTTCAAGGAGCGGCAACCGAAGTCGATCGGCTTCCTCGACAATACCTTGGGGAATGGACTGCCAGAAGCGTCCCAACTTGATGCCGAGTCCTGCACAGCCGCGTTCATTCAAGCGTCGCATCAAACGTAATGCATCCGTCTCACTGTCTTTCATAATAAAAGCGGTGGTGAACAGCATTTCTCCGGATTTGATCCAATCCGCGATATCAGGAGCGTCCATGACATTAACGGATTTCATCATCCGTGAAGTCCCTTCTCCACCCGCAACCAGTTTGGCCTCTGACAACGGGTATACCTGTAAAGCCTCTTTAACCGTAAGTTGCATGGACACTACCTCCCATATATATAACACAATATCGTGTTATTGTCGTTTCCGCAGACTTAATTCTGTATTATATTTCTAATTAAATCTATATTCAGCCATTTCACTTTGTTGATTGTTAAGTATTATAACATCAAATTCCGGAATAAAGCTTACACGACAAAAAAATAAAACCTATGACTTAATCACAGCACACACTCCTGTAATCGGCATAGGTTTTATTATTAATTTATTCCGTAGTATCAGTGTAAATAATTTTTAGTTCAACTACGATCAGATCTCCAATGTTTCGTGATTTATCCATAGTTTCATACGAGATAATACTTCTTTGATATTCAGCGGTTTGCTGAGATAGTCCGAAGCGCCCGCAGCAATACATTTCTCCCGATCCTCTTTCATGGCCTTGGCTGTCAGCGCAATAATCGGAAGCTGGGTCATGCCAAGTCGTTCTCGGATCTGGCGAGTGGTCTCATAGCCATCCAGTTCCGGCATCATGATATCCATCATGATGAGATCAGGCGTTACTTCTCCGCGCTCCAACAGTTCCAGACACTCGTATCCGTTCTGAGCTGAAATGACATTCATGTCGTATTGCTCAAGAGCATTAGCTAATGCGTATACATTACGTATATCATCATCAACGACAAGCACTTGTCGTCCGCTGAGCAACGCTTCTTCCAGAGGTGTTAATAACTTATCCGATGGAGCTGTGGTCAATGAAGGAAGTTTGTTGATCTCGGGGATGGTGCTAGCCACCTCATTCAGGAACAACCGGGATGTGTGCATGGTCTCAGGCTCATCCATTCTCAGTGGCAGGAACAGCGTGAATACGCTGCCATACCCTTCACGGCTTGTTGCTGAGATAGAACCCCCCAGCAGAGTCGCAAGCGATTGAGAGATGGACAAGCCAAGTCCTGTCCCCCCGTATTTACGAGCCGTAGCTCCGTCCGCCTGCTTGAAGGCATCGAAGATCTGCAGGAGTTTGTCATCCGCAATCCCGATACCTGTATCACTGACGGAGAAAGCAATCACATCTGTCTCTTGGCCTTTGGCTTCCGAATGAGCCAGACTCATGCTGGAGATCGTTAAGGCAACTTCACCCTCACTGGTGAACTTGAATGCGTTGGAGAGCAGATTTCGAAGAATCTGGTGCAATCTCATCTCATCAGTCACGATCGTTTCCGGCAAAGGACTTTGGAGCTGAATTCGGAAATCTATTCTTTTCTGCTCCGCTGTTTTCAGGAAATACTGATTCATGACTTCAGGCAGACTGCCCAGATAGACATCATCGAAATCCACTTCCATCTGTCCGGCTTCCACCTTGGATAGATCCAGAATATCATTGATCAGATTCAGCAGGTCTTTACCTGACTTGTGAATGACTGAAGCGTAGTTCTGCTCTTCACTATTCAGGTTTTGATTTTTATTTTCAGACAATATTTCGGATAAAATCAACATGCTGTTAAGCGGAGTCCGCAGTTCATGGGACATGTTGGCCAAGAATTCGGATTTGTACCCCGAACTAGTGCGTAGCTGATCTGCTACAACCGAGAGTTCATTGGCTGAGGTCTCTGCAGCATTCTTCTGTATTTCCAGGCGATCATTAAGCATATGAAGCTCTTCGGTCTGCATTTGCAGCTCCTCCGTCTGAGACAGCATCTCTTCGGTCTGAGCCTGAAGTTTCTCCGATTGTGCCTGTAATTCTTCATTCAGAACTTGTGACTCATCATACAAATGCTGTAACTCCATACGAGTGACGGTGGAGTGTAGTGAAACACCAAAAATCTCCGTCAGTTCTTGCATCAACTTCATGTCTTTCTCTTGCAGCGGATTCATTGAAGCGAGTTCGATTACCGCTATTGTTCTGCCTTCGAACAGGACCGGTACTACGGTAAGTGATGTGGCAGATGCATGTCCAAGGCCAGATGAGATTCGGATATAGTTTTGAGGCAGATCATTCATGCGCAAGACTCGCTTCTCGACAGCACTTTGTCCGACAAGTCCCTCACCCGGGACAAGCGACACTTTACCGAGCGAACGTTCTTTCTCTCCATCCGCAGCATATGCAGCTACGCGTAGCAGTCGATTGTCTTTCCAGTAATATAGGACGCTATAAGGCACTTCAAACTGGATGGCAAGTTCGTTCAGGAACAAGCGTGACAGTCCCTCCAGATTGGTCGGGTTCTGCAAGAGCGTAGCAATTCCCGTAATCTGATCCTTGATCCGATTCTGTTCCTGCACTTCATCCAGCAATTTGTTGGTTTCATGCCCCAGATCACCCACTTCATCATGGGTTCGCACCTGAATTCTCTGCTTCAGGTTTCCACCTTTGGAAATATCGCTGATCGTTTGCATAACATCTCGTAACGTTTTGACAATATTGCCTGAAATTACGAACGCAGCGGTGATTGATAATGCTGCAATTATCCCCCATAACGTATACATAATCGTCAGCAGTGTGGAACTTCGTCTGGCAAGATCGGTTACTCTTGCTTCCGTCAGAGCAATTTCTGTGTTACGGAAGGTTGTAAGCTGGGATCTCAGCAGATCGATTTCCGTTTTACCCGGGTCAGATTGGAAGAACGCAAGGACCTCCGCTTGATCACCTTGCTTTTTTAAGTTCACCGACGGTTCCCCAGCGATCTCAATCCAGCGGGTAATATGTGCTTTGATATTCTCCAGACTCTGCTGCTGTGAAGGATTGTCACTAATGAGAACATTCAACTGATCATAGTTGGAATTCCACTGGGAGAGGCCTTGGGAATAAGGCTCCAGGTAACTTTCATTGCCTGTAATCATGAATCCACGCTGTCCTGTTTCCATGTTCAAGACATTTTTTTCAATCGCGTTGGTCAGATTATGTACTTCCAGATCATGATGGCTGATAAAATCATTTTCCTTCTGCAAGACATTAATTTGGGCCGTAAGAACCAGCAAGACAGCACCAAATAAAACCACAACAACAAGATAGCCCAAGAGAATTTTGGAGCGTATCGTAAATCTTCTCGTTTTTGACAACGCGGAAACCTCCAAATATATACGAATCCTATACAATCTCAGTACAACTGTTGCATATGTAGTTTATATGTATACGTATAGTCTGACAAGCTTTAAGTTCATCGATTTGCATTAGAAAAACGACCTGCTTCTGCAGGTCGTCTTCTTCAATGATTTTCACTTCTCATTTAGGCTGATTTCAGGCCTTTGGAGCGATCATTTTGGCTGGATCGACATACTGATCAAATTGCTCTTCGGTAAGCAGGCCCGTTTGTAATGTCGCCTGTTTCAAGGACAATCCTTCTTTATGCGCAAGCTTCGCGATTTTGGCTGCATTCTCATAACCAATATGCGGATTGAGCGCTGTAACCAGCATAAGCGAATTGTTCAGATTATGTTCAATCTGATCCAGGTTAGGCTCGATGCCTACCGCACACTTGTCATTAAACGCAATAATGGAGTCCGCCAGCAGTTGCACGGATTGCAGGAAATTATAGATGATAACCGGTTTGAATACATTCAGTTCAAAATTACCCTGGCTTGCCGCGAAACCTATCGCTGCATCATTCCCCATGACCTGCGTCACCACCATGGTGATTGCTTCGCTCTGAGTTGGGTTGACTTTACCTGGCATAATGGAGCTGCCTGGCTCATTCTCCGGAATCCGGATCTCTCCCAATCCACTGCGGGGACCACTGGCTAACCAGCGTACGTCATTGGCGATTTTCATCAAATCTGCTGCAAGCGCTTTAACGGCACCGTGCGCATACACAACTTCATCATGACTTGTAAGTGCGTGGAATTTGTTTGGTGCAGATACGAAATCTTTACCTGTATGCTTGCCAATCTCCTTGGCAGTGAAATCCCCAAAGTCAGGATGTGCATTGATTCCGGTTCCGACAGCTGTACCTCCGATAGCAAGCTCCTTCAGGTACTGCACACTTTCACGAATCATGCGCTCACTCTTGCCCAGCATAGCTTCCCAACCACTAATCTCCTGACCCAGCGTAATCGGCGTAGCATCCTGAAGGTGAGTACGTCCAATTTTGATAATATCCTTGAATGCTTCCGACTTGTCTGCAAAAGTGGCTTTCAATACCGCAATGGCCGGCAAGAGTTGATCTTCAACGGCCAGAACACCTGCGACATGCAGCGCCGTTGGGAATGTGTCGTTAGAGCTCTGGGACATGTTCACGTCATCATTTGGATGCAAGCGCTCTTCCTTGCCCTTCTGCTCCAGCAGTTGGTTACCCAGATTAGCAATGACTTCGTTCACATTCATATTGGATTGCGTTCCGCTACCGGTCTGCCACACAACCAGTGGGAAATGGTCATCAATTCGACCTGCAATAATCTCGTCTGCTGCATAAGCGATTGCATCTGATTTGGCCGCAGATAATTTACCTAATTTATGGTTACTGGCCGCAGCACTTTTTTTCAAAATGGCAAGGGCACGTATAACTTCCATCGGCATATGTTCACGGCCAATCGGAAAGTTCTCCTTACTGCGCTGCGTCTGAGCTCCCCACAGCCTGTCGGCTGGTACTTTCATTTCGCCTAACGTATCTCTCTCAATGCGGTATTCCACTTGCTTGTCCTCCTCCAAAAAAATGGTTTGGGTCTCTACAAAGCTTGTGTATCTCGTCATATTATACATGATTTACGAGCAGGTTTTCACCTTTTCGACAAAATTGTAAGCGCAACGCAAAACGAGCGTGAATTTATTTTTGTGACGTAATTGGGTACAGTCGGCTTGTCTGTTCGAACAGTTCGCCTGGCTCCAGACCAATCAAACCGATTTCTTCTGCCGGGATGCCTTCAACATTCGGGGCATTAACCAGGTTCATCTGAGGTTCTGGACAGAAGAAGTCGCCACCCATGTTATTGTTCCAGATCATCCAGTGCTTGTAAGATGTACCCACATCATATATAAGTTTGTCACCAGTACGATGATCCGTAAGTTCCATATAGTTACGTCCATTCTGAGGCTCTGCCGTGTAATGATTATCCATGGCCGCAAAGAACGGACTAACCCCGTTTTTCTTCAACTGTTCTTCTTCTGGTGAAAGCGGTTGAAATTGTCCTGTTGGCAGGGAACGCTCATTCAATTCACGACGTTGTCCAATCGTAATTTTGGCCGTGTAATCCGAGGATTGGCTGTCCGGTGCAAAGGGTACAGCGATCGCGGTGTGGAATGCAAACAGATTAGGCATGTATTCCTTGCCGTTATTACGAACGATCAATTGCTGCTGAAGTCCTTGGCTACTCAAAGAGTACCGAAGCGTTACCGTGAACGTAAATGGCAGGTACTGATGGAATGTATGTCCTTCCTTCACGTCCTGGCTAAGCAGCACATAACTCTCCAGCTGGTCTGATCCATATCCCTCGACCTTCCACTCGGCATCATGTAAGAATCCATGCAGATGGTTGCCTGTAGCGGGTTCGTTCACTGGCAATTGATAGACTTTACCATTCCAAGGAAAACGTCCATCTTCGTAACGGTTCGGTGGAGAAAGAATCGGAATTCCATAGACCGCAGGTGCAGCCATAAACTCATCCATTTGATCCTGATCCGGCTCTCTCAAGTAACGAAATCCCTTTTCTGTATCACGGAAAGCGACGAGGTTGGCACCCACGCTTGGAATAACTGCCGCTTCAAATTGATTAAAACGAAGCCAAACGGCCGGAATCCCTCCAAATTGTTCTTCAAATGCTGCATTTTGCTGTGTCATCGTTATATGTACCTCCTGCATACTAAGGTTATATTATACGGCTCGACTATATCATGCCCGCGCACAAAATACCAATCTATGATAGAGAACAAATTCATGATAGAAACACAAAAAAGGCAGAAAAAAGACAGCTGCATTCCGCTGCGGCTGTCTCTGGTGCCATTCATATCAGGGTTCAATCAATCCACATATTTGCCGTGATCCGGGACAGTGCTCTCTTCAAAGTCCAGATCAAGCTGCTTCAGGGATTCACTCAGCATATCTCCGCTTAAAGCATGCCCATGCCCGGTAATCACAAGTTTCGGCTCGAGATGCCTGATATGCTGAACCGATTGATGAGCAGCCTGCCAATCGGTGGTGAAATAGGACGGTGGGCCATGCAACTGTTTGTCCTGAAGCAACACACTCCACAGCGATTCCTGCTTCACTGTGATGATCGCGTCTCCCGCAATCAGCAAACGATCCGCTTCCCGAAAAAGCGACACATGTCCAGGGGTATGACCTGGCGTATGAACCCATTCCCATCCTGATAAGCCAGGGACAGAATGATCTTTGGGTAAACTGAATATCCGATCATCCAGGTTGATTGCCTCATTGGGATAAGCGAATGACAACCTGGACATTAGACCTCCACCTACAGAAGGGTCCGCTGGCGGGTAATCTTTTAACCCCGTTAAATACGGAATTTCAAGCGGGTGAGCATACACAGGCACACCCCAGAATTGTTCCAGTTCAATAACGGTTCCTACATGGTCGAAGTGACCGTGTGTCAAAATAATTGCAGACGGTGGACCTTGAAAACGTTCTGCTGCAACCTGAACAATATGATCAGTGAATTTCGCCATTCCGGTGTCCACGAGGACCCAGTTCCTGCTTCCTGGCTCTCCGATGAACACGACATTAACGAATAGTGTGCGCAGACTTAGGATATCGGGCGCGACTTCTTCAAGCCCCGTCAACCCTTCTGTAATCAGATTGTCAGATGCCATTCACGGTTACCTCCCATTAGGCGGATTGTCTCTCTGGTTCCATTCATCTCGTAGACTTCCCTTTTTTGGATCATCTATTCAATATTTCCAATAAAATAGACGGTATACACCCTGTTTCGGGCATACACCGTCTAGTATAGTCATCGACACGACACAATAGAACAAGAACATCTCGGCCTGTTAGGCCGGATATGCCTCCAAGGCAGCATCGAGCAACTGATTGTACAAGTCGTCATCATTCTCAAGCAGCTCGTCCATACGCAGCAGTTCATCTTCATCTCCGGATTGTTCCGTGAAATGCAAGCTATAGTCCCAATCTTTTCCGTTCTTGCTCATGAAGGTAATCTCATACACAGACTTTCCACCTTCTGTACGGAAAACGGTATTCCCCACGAAACTTTTTTCATCTTCACGGCGCATTTCAGCACTTATAATCTCAATATTCACAATCATTCTCTCCTTTAATCTCTCATCTACAGTGGTTCTCCAACATTTTTGGTAAACCTAGTTTGGTAATTATTATTGGTTAATTGTACAATATATATCGTAGCAACGTATACCTTATTCAATGAAGGAACCCTTCTGATTCCTTACATAGTTGTAATGAGGATTATAATACGTGTTTGAACAACATCTATATTAGCCAACAAGCTACGATATTATTATCACATTGGAGGAAAAAATAGCATGAATACTTTCGAAACGAATCTGCAGCAATATGCTGAACTGGCTGTTCAAGTCGGTGTCAATGTCCACCCTGGACAGACGCTCGTGGTTAACGCTCCAATCTCGGCAGCGCATTTTGTACGACTAATCGTCAAAGCAGCTTACGGTAAAGGGGCCAAATTGGTTAAAGTAAACTGGAGCGATGAATCCGTTACCCGTCTTCATTACGATCTTGCCCCTGATGAAGCTTTCTCCATTGAACCGAAATGGTTTGCAGCTGAAATGACTGAACTCGTTGAAGAAGGCGCCGCAGTACTGCACGTCATCGCTGAGAATCCGGATCTGCTGAACGGTGTTGCTCAGGAACGGATCATTACTAGCCAGAAAGTGCGCGGCAAAGCGCTTGAAAAATATCGTTCTTATCAGATGGCTGACAAATTCAGCTGGTCTATCGTTGCTGTTCCTTCTCCTGAATGGGCAGCTAAAGTGTTCCCGGATCTGCCGGAAGCACAACAAGTGGATCGCCTGTGGGATGTCATTTTCAAAACAGTACGGATCGGTGAGCAGGATGCTGTTGCCGAATGGAAAACTCATTTGCAAAACCTGGATTCCCGCGCTGATCTGCTGAACAATAAGAAATACAAAAAGCTCCACTATACAGCTCCAGGCACAGACCTGACCATTGAACTTCCAGAAGGGCATATCTGGGTATCCGGTGGAAGTGTGAATGAGCAAGGACATGTCTTTATTGCCAATATGCCTACCGAAGAAGTATTCACAGCTCCACTGAAAACCGGTGTTAACGGCACAGTGCGCAGCACGAAACCACTGAGCTACGGCGGTAACCTGATGGATGGATTCTCCCTTACATTTGAGAACGGTCGAATCGTAGATTACACCGCTGAGGAGGGACTGGATGCACTCAAAAACCTGATCGAGATGGATGAAGGTGCACACTATCTGGGGGAAGTAGCCCTCGTTCCACATCAATCACCAATTTCCGATACGAATATTTTGTTCTACAATACCCTGTTTGACGAAAATGCCTCCAACCATTTGGCTATCGGTAATGCCTATGCCTTCTGTCTGGAAGGTGGTAAAACGATGTCCAAAGAAGAGTTGATTGAACGTGGCATGAACTCTAGTCTTACTCATGTAGACTTCATGATTGGATCTGGAGAAATGAACATCCACGGCGTGACTTCCGAAGGCGCGGAAGAGCCGATCTTCCTGCAAGGAAACTGGGCATTTTAAAACGGTTTAACGTGATTAGGAGAGAGGAGTTTACTCCTCTCTTTTCCTGTGTCAACAGATCGAATTTTCAATCATTGGAGGGAATCTCATATGTTAAGTTTTGAACAAAAACTGGATCGTTACGCTGAACTTGCTGTAAGAGTAGGTGCTAACGTTCAGCCCGGGCAAGTATTTGTCATCAGTGCAATGATTGATACCGCTGAATTCGTACGCTTGCTTGTGCGCAAGGGATACGAAGCTGGCGCCAAGCAGGTTATTGTAAAATACGGAGATGAAACCGTAAATCGCTTACGGTTTGAAATGGCTCCTGAGGAATCATTCCAAGAGCCGCCCAAATGGCATGCGGCGGAGCTTGAAGAATTGGCGGCCAATAATGCAGCCTTCCTGACGGTATTATCATCCAGCCCGGACCTGATGAAAGGGATTGACCCGGAGCGGATCTCGACACATCAGCGTACATTTGGACAGGCGATGGCCAAGTACCGTCAGTATCAACAGGCGGATAAAATGAGCTGGACGGGCGTAGCTTGCCCTTCGCCCGATTGGGCAGCCAAAGTATTCCCGGATCTCCCGGCAGCTGAGCAGGTTAGCCAGCTCTGGGAAGCCATTTTTGCTGCGGTGAGAGCCGATCTGGACGACCCTGTAGCGGCTTGGGAACAGCATATTGAACGGCTGGAGACCAAGGCCGTTGCACTGAATAACAAGAAGTACCAAGCACTGCACTTCCTCTCTCCTGGGACGGATCTCACTGTCGAACTTCCAGAAGGTCATATCTGGGCGCAGGCGGGTAGTGTGAATGAGCAAGGTACACCTTTTGTTGCCAATATCCCCACAGAGGAAGTATTCACCGCTCCAGCCAAGCACGGCGTTAACGGTAAGGTGTCCAGCACCAAACCGCTCAGTTATGGCGGCAGTATCATTGATCGTTTTTCACTCACATTCGAGAACGGACGCATCGTTGATTTTCATGCTGAAGAAGGTCAGGATACGCTGGAAAGACTTATCTCCATGGATGAAGGGTCGCACTACCTTGGCGAAGTCGCTTTGGTTCCCTTCCATTCCCCGATCTCCGAGAGCGGCATCTTGTATTACACTACATTGTATGATGAGAATGCGTCGTGCCATCTTGCGATCGGCAGTTCCTATGCATTCAATATCGAAGGTGGCAAAACGATGTCTCCTGAAGAACTTGCAGACCGTGGCATGAACACCAGCATCACTCATGTGGACTTCATGATGGGCTCTCCCGAGACGGACATCTACGGTATCACGGCAAACGGCGAACGTGAAGCTGTCTTCCTTAAGGGAGACTGGGCATTCTAACGGATACGGTTGAGTTCTATCCCGTAATGTATTTTCACTGAACAGTCGTAAATGCTGTCTTGCAACCATTCGTTTATGGTTTGCGAGACAGCATTTTATTAATTTTCATCAGATTGTCTCGGAGACTACACACGCTCTCCTCATCTGGTTTTTCTCGGACCAACCTCCCATTGTATCGTTTCCATATTATGTTGTAAAATGTAATGATACCAATGTTTGTGGACTGTTCACCAGAAAGGAGAACAAAATGGCCAATCGGCTTCAGTTACTACTCGCCTCAGATTTCCATAATTTAGGCTCTGCACTTCAGGAAGAAGTGTATTATGAATATTATAATATGGTACATGGTCTTATCGTTTATATCATCAAGGAACGTGCAGCAGCAGAAGATATTATTCAGGAAGCTTTTATTAAAATCATCAAAAACAAACCCCTCTTCGAAGACGAGGTCAAACTGAAAGCTTGGCTCAAGGTCGTCACGCGGAACACGGCTATTAATTATCTGAGAAAAAATAAAAATAACCGTAACCAATTGGACACGGATAGTGTTTTTATAGATATGGAGACGATGAATCAGACAGCAGCTTCCGTAGAAAGCATGGTGGAGACGCAGATGATGGAAGAGTCCATTGAATATTATCTCGGACAGCTCAAACCGGAATATCGTGTATTGGTGGAGTTACGGTGGAAACAAGGTCTCTCCTACCGGGAGATGGCCGAGCTGCTGGACACCTCCGAAGACATTGTGAAGCAACGCTTGTTCAGAGCCCGCGGCAGTATCAAGAAGAAATTACATAAGGAATGGGGTGGAAGCATTGAGCAAAGGCAAGTCCGATAAGCATGTGGACCGATTGGATTCAGAGCTGGAAGACGAATATTTCGACGTTGCGTTTGACCTGGCTTTTGACGAAGCTTTCCATCAGGCCGTCTCTGCCCCTTCCACTTCCCATACCGAATCTATGCAGCAATCCTGGCAGAAGGTACACAAGGAAATTAACAGAATCGGTTTACGTAAAAAAAGAATACGTACTTTACGGCTGACTGTCGTAGTCGCTGCATCTGTAACGATCGGAGCGGTCATATTCAGTTTGCCTTCTGGAACACAAGCCGTTTCCCCTTTTGTGCAATCCATCAAAGATTGGGGCAATGGTATGAAATCCATTATCATCGAGGATCGCACTACCCATCTGGGGGCTGATCCGTCAACAGCCAAAACGCCTCCACCACCGGAAACCAGCTTAGACGACATTCTTATAGCACAAGAAGAAGAGGCTCTTAATACACCTTCGTATGAGTTATCGAGCCACCTGCTTCGTCCAGTACTTGTTACGGAAGAGATCGCACGCGAAGGGTTCATGGGTGACTTTCTGTTATCCAAGGCCATTCCCGAGAGATTCAACAAGGTCAAATTCGAACTCGTGCTCGATACGGAAAACCCTGTGAATCCAGACGATTATTATGAATCCACACAAATGAGAGTTCAATATACCAGTGAAGGCAAGAGCATAGAGGATGAGATCATCCAGTTTGATTATGTCTATGTCATGCCTGGGGAGAAAATTGAAGGGGCCATGCTACGTGATATGAGCACCGTAAAGCTGGCGGACGGCACGGAAGCACTGATGTATATCGGCCCACCCTATAACTCCTTTCAGTGGATGATGGGTTCCAACAATATGAGTCTGTTTGGCACCCTTTCGGAAGAAGAAATGACTGCTATTGCCAATGATTTTCAAGAGCAGAAGTTTCCCGGCAGCACCCGTCGATAAGATCAAAATAACACGGTGCCAGAGACATGTTTGCTTGTATCCGTGGTACTTCCATCATACGCTGTATGAATACTGGTAACGCGATAATAATATCCTGGCATAACAGTCCAATCTGATGTGGCATTCAGTAAGTTTGTATTCGTTGCATTGTTGGAATTGGTTTTAAAAGTTACCCATGCTGTTCCTGTCCAGCGCTCAAGTCGATAATCTACGGAAAGTGTCTTCACTTCCACATATGTCGTGGTCTTTGTATTGACGATGGCGGACAGGCCTCCTCCAGGGATAATTGCACCGACCGCCTGATAGATATGTCCTCGTTCCCGAGTGGTAGCAAACGATTGGATGGATGGTTCTGGCGGCGGTGGGGGTGTAAGTGCACCAGAGGAGACGTTAATAACCGGACTTGCAACGGCTGATTCGGACGTAGGTAAGACCAGGATCGTTGGCACCAGTAACAAGGCAGCAAAGGTTATTTTTAGTATAGAAGATGATGCGCTCTTCGTTTTTATTTTCCTCATATTGATCCATCCTCCGCTTCCATATTTCATTTTGTGTAAGGGTATAAACGGACGGATCGGGTGACAGGTTTCAAAAAAATTTAGACGCTCCGATATTTCTGTCGGAAGCGTCTTTTGTCTTTTTTTATACATTTACAGCATTGTGAAACCTAAATTATTCCATCCCGTATGTATTGGGTAATGTATGCACAAAACCATGTTAACCAACAAGACCTGCAAATGAGGTGTATAACTTGAGCAAACTTCAATCCAAATCCAGAAGGCATCGTCACAGCTCCAATCCGAACGAACTACACATCGAAGTTTCCCGCTCGTTCAAACGCTGGCTTGTTATCCTGATGAGTGTGCTTACCGTCGGGACCTTAATATATTTATTGGCTACAGCCCGAGAAAGCTGGATAAGTATGGGGATTGACCGCTATGTATTGCCCTTTATGATCTGGGGACTTGTACTGTCCCCCATCCTTGCTTTTCTTTTCCTCAAGCAGAGCGGCCGAACTCTTTCCCATGTCAAATTTTTACGTGTTTTCGGGATTGCTTTCTGCCTTCTGCCTCTGGCACTTTTGTTTTATGTGTTACCCGTAACACTTGGTATGGTGAATGATCATCTAACCCAGTATAAGCAAAACCCGGTGCTATCCACCACTAAGGTGGGAGAATACAATTCTTACGAGGTTACTTTCGTAGATATGTACGACATCATCACCATTAAGACACCGACAACAACCAAATCTACTCGAAAAAAATTGAATATCCAGCATGATCTCGCTCCTGGAGAGAATGTTTACGTCACTTATAAGCGAATTTATATTAAGAATAGTTTTGTCACAGAGAACCGTTACGCCGATGTTGTCATTCATGCCCCCAAAGAATCATGAGCATGCAAAGAAGCTGTACGATGACATTACGTCACCATACAGCTTCATTCATTACAATTATGATCTGGCTAAGCGCCTTCCTCTTCAACCAACAGTTCCAGCTTAATCACATTGACACGAGAAATTCGCTTATGCTCTGTCTCTTGAATGACAAATACATAACCACCATACTCAACCGATTGACCGACCTGGGGTGGAATCGCATCTACTCTAGAGTATAGCCAGCCTCCAATGGTATCGTAATCGGCACGATCCATCTCGAGTCCGAATCGTTCGCTGACTTCTTCAATCAACATCAATCCATCAATGGAGTATTCCATCTCATCCACTTGCTCGATGACAGGTCGCTCCTGATCGAACTCATCCTGAATCTCGCCTACAATCTCTTCCATGATATCTTCCAGTGTGACAAGCCCGGAAGTTCCCCCGTACTCATCAATCAGTATAGCAATCTGTGTCTTGCTACGCTGCATACGCTTGAGCAGATCACTGATCAGCGTGGTATCTGGCACAGCCAGAATGGGCCGGATTACGGAGATGGTATCCGTAAGTTGGGATCGCATCAGATCCTTAATGTGAATAAAGCCGATAATATGATCCTTGTCTCCGTTATATACCGGATACCGGGTTCTCATGCTTTCACTGGCAATCTCCAGATTCTCGAGCATGGACTGATTGGCATTCAGGCAGATCATTTCCGTCCGCGGAATCATAATTTCACGGGCGGTTGTATCCGTAAAATCAAATATATTATCAACAAGTGCTAATTCAGTGTTGTCAATTAAACCGCTCTTATTGCTTTCTTTCATCAGAATACGTATTTCATCTTCGCTATGCGCATCGTCAACCTCCGAAGCAGGTGCCATTCGGAACATTCTCAGCAAGCCATTAGCCATACCGTTCAGTGCCCATATGAATGGATACATTAACTTATAGAAGAACGTTAGCAGGGCTGCAGACCACAGCGTGATTGTCTCAGACTTGCGGATCGCCATCGTCTTGGGAGCAAGTTCGCCCAGTACAATATGCAAGATTGTAATAATCACAAATGCAATGGCAATGGATATCCCATGTACATAGACCGGACCCAATCCCAATGCGGTAAACATAGGTTCTAACAGGTGTGCAATCGCTGGTTCACCCAGCCACCCAAGTCCCAGTGATGCCAGAGTTATACCTAATTGGCAAGCAGACAAGTACGCATCCAGATTGCGTACGATATTGGAAGCATAGATGGCATTTTTATTGCCTGTTTCCACCAAAGCCTCAATCCGGCTTCCACGAACCTTCACCATCGCGAATTCCGCCGACACAAAGAAACCATTCATTAATACAAGTAAACCAATTAATACTAAATTCATAATACTCGGTAAGGGGTCACTCAAATTGTCATCCTATTCGCCGTCATTCTTCGGCAAATAGGTCCACCTCCTTCGAAAATGTAGGATATTTGCCATTCTGCCGTTCATATGCAGTTTCAACTTCCCAATGCTTCCACCTCCACTGTGCTCTGTCGAATAACAAAGATATGCTTCTTTTATTATATAATTCTACACTACACAGTCAATCCGTGTCCTATGACAACGAAATGGCACAAACGGCTTATTTCTTTTACAAAAGTCTCGATTACGCTGTTTTTTTAACATTTTAGAAACAAAGAAGTAATGGATTTCTCCAAACCAAAGAGAAGAGTACCCTTGTTCATGCTTCAGCATGACTGGATACTCTCTTCTTGCAATACTGTTATTCTCTCAGGCTCTATCCACTTATCCTCTATTCCCCTAAATTGACTCCATCTCCACTACGCTCTCCGAAGCTGGATTCCAGCGCCAGCGGGCTTGTCTGCCACCTTCAATATGCAACCCGCCGATCCATAACTCATCCTGCTTCAGCAGAGCCCAATCGACTTCTTCATCCAACACCTGAATGCCGAGTTCCGTCAGCTCAAAGACTGCTTCACCAAATTTTTCATCATGCTGTATGAAGCTTGGGAAATTTGTTTTTCCAGTCATCCGAAGCAGCGCATAAGGTTCTTCTGTCATCCTCCTGAGATGTGCCCAGTACTCAAGGTCGCCCATTCCGAGAATATGCAGCTTGTCCCCTACCTCACGGAACAAAGGATATGGACGATCTACACCCGCTCTAATGGTCTCCAGTGTCGTCTGCTCAATGACTCCCAGGCCATTCGATACAGATGGCAGACGAGACAAGTGGGCCTTGAATGCTGCATCTGCAAAGGGAAGTACCGTATGATCTGCTTGCAAGTAATCCAGATGCTGCCGGAAATCGTTAGACGTATAGGCCTCCCAGAATTGTGCACCTGCTTGTAGCTCGTCTATGTCAATCACATGCCAGCTTCCGGACAGGCTTCCGATCTGTGTCGAGGTAAGTTGACCCAGTCCTCTAAAGTGCTCGATCTCTGGATACGAGTCAATACAGAGTAAATTCAGTTTCGTATTCTGGAGCCCTTGTCCTCTGAAATAATGCAATAAGTAAGATAACATCGTCTGATCATAGAGATCGTATTCGAACCATAAGACAATTTCCTTATATTGTTGAAACGAATGTAACTTGCGTTCCAGCTCCTCGACCTGCAAATACTCCTGCTGAGGGATGCCTACCTGCAACTCTAGTACGGATGCCCGGTTCTTCCTCTTCTTCGCAACCGACATATCTTTGGCAACCGGGCCGAACGTATACAACTCTCTCCACACCAGGATGTCACCCTGAATTCCACTCTCTCTTAAACGATTGGCAGCGTGATCCCCATTCATAATGTGCAGCATACCTTTTCCCCCTTCATACAAATCATTAAACATAGAGACCAGATTCCTCACTGGCATAGAGCGCTTGAGTTTGGAACGTGCATCGAACAGTCTCTTCTTTAATGCAGATACGTTGACACCTAGAAATTCTGATATTTCCTTCAGCGAATATCCTTCTAAATAAAACAGTTCAACCGCAATTCGCATCGATGATGGCAGCATTGCAATAGAATTATGCAGCGTACGATGCATTTCGTTTTGCATCGCATGTTCTTCTGGATTATGCGCCTGATCCTCTTCCTGGAATACTTGCTCCAGCTCCTGAACAGGAATCGTGGTATGCTGCTTGCGCCTTAGCCAGCGATAACACTGCCTCTCCACGATCACCTTAAACCATCCAGGAAAAGCCTCCGGGGCCTCAAGCTTGGACAGATTGCCAAAGGCTTCAGCAAAAGCCTCCTGTACGACATCTTCAGCCCAAAATGTATCTCCTAAACGATTGTAGGCAACAGCAAGAGCCATCCCGCGATATTGGGATACCAGTTGTTCGTATGCTTCGGGTTCGCCTTTCATTGCTGCTTCAATCCATGACTTCAATGCTATGGACTCCCTTCATATAGACATGCTGCTTGTTCTATTCATATATAAGTGCCATGTTGTTATCCAAAGGTTACGTATGACTTAATCATTTATGTAACCATTTTGTATAAATGCTTATGTAAAAAGCTGTCCCGTCTGCGGATAACCTCCACATTCGGGACAGCGAAGTAAATCAGTATGTGTTATCCATATCAAACACTAATGAAAATGATGAGGCGCCAATGATCATCTGCTTGGAGCTTGCGGGTAATTGCCTATCACTCCTGGATATTGATACAACAATGGCTCATCAAATGTAGCATAATCGAAGTTGACCATCAACAGCATGATCCGTCTTCCTGTCTTCGGGTCGCTGATGATAATATGGTCACGGCCCGCTGCTTCAACGATACCTTGGAATATGCGAGCGTTCCATTCTTTGTTGCCTTCATATGTCATGTAGAATGTACCGAATTTCCCGAGATTCAGACGCAAAATATTCTCAATGTATGACTGCTCAAACTGTGGAGCCGTTGTCGTAATCACTGCACCCGTTGGTGTCATTGGGCTTCCACTGGATACGAGCGGGGGTACACTTGTGGAGCTTGGCGATACCATCCCTGGCGTTGGTGACATGGCAGGCATTCCGTTACCGATTTTGTAAGACGTGCCTTGAACCTGAGAATTGGCTTGTTGACCCAACACGGAATTCGCTTGCTGACCCAACGTTTGAGTCATAGGTTGATAAGGTTGATTAATCATAGTGATTCCTCCCAAAATTTAATATACTTCCGGACAGTCTTCGCCTGTCGGACTGAAGAAACAATGCGCTTTGAATCGTCCTGTATTTTGCTGGTCATACCATGTTGCCGGACACTCGGCCACAGGTCGGAAGAACCACAATGAATTGCTGGCAGGCCAGAAACGCTCTCCATTGATCACCCGTTGTGCCAGACGAATCTCGGACTGTCTTGCCCGTTGGTAAAAGTAACCCTTCTGTGTGGACTCGTAGCCTCCTGGATTCTGGAATACCATACGATTGATGTCGCGAATATCCTTAAAGTCCAGACAATCCACCAGCACCCGGTTCACACTTACATTGCCCACAAGCAACATACCCTGTACGCCGTCACCTTCAGCCTCTGCCCTCATGAGCCTAGCCAATAACTTGACGTCCTCTGAGTTGGCTTTAATAACAGCCATAGTCTGTTTCCTCCCTTGTTTCAGCTGTTCATCACCGTACATCGTATTGTGCAGGAGCCCATTCGGTGACACGATTCCATCTTTTTTCCATAAAAAAAAGCCCGGAACCTCACTCAAAGTGAAGTCCCGAAGCAAGTTACTTCTTATATTACTCGCCTGTTCAAGGCTTGGCTTCAATCCAGTAATCATAGGCATGTACAATATTGCCCTGATAAGCCTGATGTTCGGCAAGCAGATCCGGAAGCTTGGCAAGCTGAAGTTCCATCTCCGCCGCCCCCTTCTCATAAAATGAAATATGAGGACCTTCGTGGTTCTCCTTCATTTCCACCGAGATCATCAACCTTTTTCCCAGACGACCTGCGATCTCCATCTCCTGACTCACCACAGCAGCAATGCCATTGGAACCTTCCGCTTGGTTACGGAATGCCATCATCGACACATGATCGAGTGTATCAATCATAAACTCCGTCACAGACATGTCTTTGCCTGGCAAAGGGAAGGTATCCAGCCATACGGCTAAATCTGCACTCGTTTCGAGATGACTGTCCTTCTTCGTCTCTCCCTGGAAAAATGTAATATTGGCAGCCCATTCAGCTAACAGGGTATCCCGATTGCTCTCCCACTCCGGCAAAGTGTAAGGCTCAA
Source organism: Paenibacillus sp. Negev47 (assembly GCF_058313655.1). Classification (NCBI taxonomy): domain Bacteria; kingdom Bacillati; phylum Bacillota; class Bacilli; order Caryophanales; family Paenibacillaceae; genus Paenibacillus; species Paenibacillus sp. Negev47. Next base: position 2,739,892 of record NZ_CM177754.1, on the reverse strand, counting down.
TATCCAGATGGATGCCTTCAAATTGTTCATCTGGCTCAGATTCAGCATTATAATTTTTCACATAATCAATCAAACGCTGTATCCGTGGACGGTTTTCCTTTTTTCCCCAGATCGGGTGCCCGCCCATTGCATGGATTTCAATGCCTTGAGCTTTTGCCCGTTTCATAAAACTGCGGTAACTGGAATAAGGTTGATCCAGATCCAACCGGACATACAACCAGTTAATATTCTGCTCTCTAGCAAACTCTAGTATGTGCTCCCCTCCGTCATTCGTCACCTGAGAGGCCTCCCAGATATATGTTCCCCGAATCTCTGGCTGATTGGATGGAATCTCCGGTGATGGCAGTTCTGTCGGCTCCAATTGTCCCCAGTATACAATGTCATGTACAGCTGAACCGGCGTAGGAAGTATGCTCGCCAAATGCGGAGGCAACTTCTCCAATGACAGCTTCGAGTTGCGTTGCACCTTTACCGGCAAATGTCGTGAACTCTTCACCAGGCATCGGTTTGGTGTTCAGACCCACTGTGACACTCGTGTTGCTCGCATCCGCCCAGTTCATTTCCTGTTCAATTAAACGAATGATACCATTGTTACCTTGCGCGTTATCACGGTAAGCCAGTAAAGTGACATGATCCACTCGATCAATAAACCAACGTGACAATGGTTCGTTATCTGCATCCTCAGAAGTTCTATTACCTGTGACGGTGTACGAATCAAGCCAAAATGGCAGGTCAACATTCACTGCAACTGCGCCATCCTGTCTCACTTGTTCAAATAACAGATTCATATTGGCCACCCAGGATTGAACCAGCGGCTTGGCATCTTCTTTCCAGTCTGGTAACACATAGGGCTTGATATCCAGATGTATGGCCTCAAATCGCTCATTGGACTCAACAGCCTGATTGTAGTCACTTACCCACGAGGCTAACCTGAGCATGGGACCTTCACGGCCATTGACTGCCCAGGATGGATCGCCGCCCAGCGCTTCAACCACAATACCTGCACGGCTTGCTTTGGATATAAACGTCTGGTATACCTCCTTGGACAGCGTCATGTCCACATTCACGTACAGCCGGTTGATCTTATGTTTAGCTGCGTTCTCCAGCAGCTCGTCTCCGTTGCTAACAGACTGCGCCTGCCATACCCAGGCCGCCCGTATATCCGCGCCGTCCGCTTCAGCAGGTGACTCATTCCCTATCATTATCATCCCTCCGATCAGCAGTAACAGCCAAAATACTTTCCGGGATTGTTTCCCGAACATATACTCCCTCCATTCCTATACTGTTGTAAAATCACATTTATTATAGCAACCGGGTTATTAAAAACAAATAAGCCCAAGTGCTTAACTTGGGCTTATCACTCTTAAATTGGGACATCGTAGGGCTCTCCCGGCTCTATCCCGGTTCTAGTCCTCATATATCATTTTTCGGGTCATGCCTCCATCAATAACGAGGTTAGTCCCTGTGACAAAGGTATTGCTTGGGTCGGATAAATATAGACAAGCACGGGAGATATCCGAAGGAACACCCACACGACCGGATGGATGCTGTCCATGGTCCTCCTTTTTCAGTTTCTCCACGTCTCCTGTCTCAATCCATCCCGGACTGATACAATTGACCCGAATTTGGTCTTTGCCCAGTGAGACCGCCAGCGCATGCGTCAGGGCTACAATGGCTCCTTTGGATGCAGCATAGGCTTCGGTATCCGGCTCGGACATCAGCGCTCGGGTAGAGGCCATGTTAATAATGGCACCCCCATGTTCATTGCTTTTCATATATTTGGCCGCTTCCCGACTCGCCAAAAAACAACTTCTCACATTGGTATTGAGCACATCGTCCCATTCTTCCAGTGTTAATTCATAGGGAGACTTCCATTTTGCAAGTCCTGCGTTATTTACCAGAACATCGATTTGCTTGAATTCCTCCACGGTCGTACGAAAAAGATTCGTAATATCCTGCTCGCTCCGAACGTCACATTGAACAAAGATGGCTTCTCCACCTTCATTGCGAATGGAAGCTGCGGCTGCAGCACCCTCGGCTTCCTTATTGTCGGCAAGTACAACTTTGGCTCCAGCGACCGCATAAGCCTCGGCCACACTTCGTCCTATTCCCTGAGCGGCCCCGGTTACAACAACGACCTGATCTGTAAATGACATATTGTTTGCCTCCTCTATGGTAATGATCTTCGATCATAATCTCTTTAAGCCTATTCTTATATAAAAACACGTTAGGGCCATTTAGAAACGCTTGTCCGATAAAGAATCAAAAAAGGCTCACGCCATCCTGGCGCAAGCTGCACAGTTTAACCGCGTAGGCGTTCGGAATACAAGCGATTATATCGCTCGAAGCCTACATAACGCGTTCCTTTGAATGAGAGCCGTCCTTCATCCCCCTCAGCGCACAATCCATACTCTTCGCCATTGACTTTGAATTCGAGCCGATCTCCGCTCTCCACTTCAAAGGTGACGTAATATAATGTTCGTGCTGTACTGCCTGGTTCAGATTGCGACTGACTCATCTTCATCCGTCTGCTAGTGATTCGTGAAGGTACAGTCAACAGTGGCTCCGAGTTATTACGCCCCCACTTCCATACCTCTTTTCCCATCGACAGAAGGACTATACCTATAAGCAGAACAAATACAACCGGAAAGACGGTTCCAAACAAATCAAACATCCAGGATGATTCAATGCCCATGTCTCTCCCTCCGTTCATACAACTTAGGACAGCCGGAGTCTTGACCCGTCTCCTGTAATGTATATGCGGACGCACATGGAACTTGTTAACCCAATTAAATATTTGAGCAACAAAATCAACGGACCGAGAAAAGAGTGAGTTCCTTAGCTGCTAGTTGAGCCTATACAATATAGAAATATCATTGATATTTCACGATGATTGGCGTTTGATATGTATTTGTTGTTTATTTGGATACTTGAATTTGATTTTAATTTCACTGCCTAAACGATAATATCAGCTCCAACTGAGATAACAGCCAAGAGTAAAGCACTGCTATCTCAGTTCAAGCAAACCAATGTTACCATTGTGGATGCATATTTAATAAACCGCGACAAATTTAGCTTAGCCTATTAACTGATCTTATGCTAGTTGAGTAATAACAAGATGAGCTGATACAGGTCTTGTTCCACCTGCAAGAGGCGTGATTGTTAATGCAGTAGCATTACCAGCCGGGTTCCGTACGGTCAGAATAGAATTAATCACGGTTGTCTGTACCAAAGCTATACCTACAATCTGCGACGTTCCTGTTGCTCGCCCGACTACTGTGGGAGCCAAATCAGCCCCATTGAGAGTTAGGATTAATTGCCCCGCTTCATTGATGCTCACTTGGAACAAAATCTGATACGTACCAATGGCTGCCAGATTGAATGAACTAGGCCCCGTGCGAGCGATAGTCGTTCCACTTGTTGGTCCGTCCTGAGGGAAGCTAACATCTGTGCCTGGAGCAACCGTTGCAGCATTATCAGGTGGCATCAGCGCGAAAAAGTCAGCAAATCCCAGTACGCCTCCCGCTGCTCCTGTGGCACCTGTCGGGCCTACTGCTCCAGCGGGGCCAGCCACTCCTGTAGCTCCTGTCGGGCCTGCCGGGCCTACTGCTCCAGCGGGACCGGCCGCTCCTGTTGCACCTGCTGAGCCTGCCGGACCTACTGCTCCAGCAGGACCTACCGCTCCTGTTGCACCTGCTGGGCCTGCCGGGCCTACTGCTCCAGCGGGGCCTACCGCTCCTGTTGCACCTGCTGGGCCTGCCGGGCCTACTGCTCCAGCGGGGCCTACCGCTCCTGTTGCACCTGCTGACCCTGCCGGGCCTACTGCTCCAGCGGGGCCGGGGAAACCTTGTGGTCCGATGGCTCCGGCAGGACCAGGGTTACCTTGAGGACCTTGTGGCCCTACGGCACCTGCTTCTCCCGGAATCCCCTGAGCTCCCATGGGTCCAGCGGGTCCCACCGGTCCTTGAGAGCCTACTGCTCCAGCGGGACCGGGCTGTCCCTGAGGTCCTTGGGGTCCAGGTGGCCCTCCCGCTGGTCCTTGAGCTCCAGGTGGCCCTTCCACCCCTTGTTTACCTTGAATACCCTGTACGCCTTGTATACCTTGTGGTCCTGTTGGGCCAACAACAGTAGGGGTAGATATATTCACCTCTGGAGGCGGACATTTTACTTGAACGAACTTTTTAACCACTTTCAATCGGCGTTCTTTTCTTTTAACTTTGCATGGATATACTGTTGCCTTTTTTCTCTTCATACGCTTCTTCACTTCTGAATGGCTCACGCTGTGGACACCTCCCTATAGACATAGTTTAACGTACGTATGTGATGGGTTAGATGCATGGACGAACAACCAATTCCCCTCTAAAGTGAAACCCATTTTCATGAAAAAGGGCGAATAACATCGTAGAATAGCCTTTATTTGAATGCTACAAACTAAAAAAACTCTATCGGCGCTGGCCTACAGAGTTTAATTGTTTATATATATTGGTTGTACATTCCAACTTAAATTGAAGGTGTGATGTACTTACCAGTTCTTCAAGATCCATTCTTTAATTTGATCAGCTACTTCTTCTGTTAATAATTCTGACGTATCTATCGTCTCCATTGCTGGATCAAATGCAGTTTGCGAATTTTCGATTAACCAGTTGGCAAAATTCTTGTGATCTTCAATCAAGTTCTCTTCCCAACCCCTGGCTTTTAATCTTACTTCGCGGATCGCATCATTACAAAGTAAGTTCATATAAGGTAATTTGCTCATTGATGTCCTCCACTAATTAAGTAATATTTTTGCAACTAAGAAGTACTCACCATTCATTAACTCAAGTAATTCACGTTCCCCCTCTAGGGGGATCAGGGCATACGCCTATGTCCGATTGGTGAATCGATTAGATGACACCACGCTTCTAGGTTATCTTTTAAATATTGTTCTTATCACTAAACTCAATACAAAAAGGTTGTAGCTCCGGCTGTAAACAATACTCTATCCTTTCTCTGAAGTTTTTCCATTCAACTTTTAGAATTGCTTCTTCGATCGGAAAGAAACCAGACTCCAGGCTCTCCGATGTTGTCGTTAATTCTCCTCCTATTGGTTTTGCTAAAAATAACGTGTTACATATTGAATTTTCGATATTTTGAAATATTCCACAGAATTTGATGATTTCAATGTCGATTCCAGACTCTTCTTTCGTTTCTCTGATCGCAGCTTGACTTAGAGATTCTCCTTCTTCTACTTGACCACCTGGCATTTCCCAACCTCTTCGTGGTCCTCTAATAAGTAATAATTCATTTTTTTCGTTTATCACGATTGCAGCGGCAGATACAATATGTTTTGGAGGGTTCATTATTTGACTCCTTCTTTAGAAATTGGGTATGTGTTTCAAGTTCTTTATTCTAATACGGAGTCTTTAATCCGTTTTTGACAAAGCGAGTGTATAGTTCTTGCCATCATAGTTATTCATATTGTCGATGCGTCCTTGTAGATTCCTATAATAACGTTCAGAATTTTCATTATTCCAATTCCAGAAGTGCGCACCATTACATATAATCAGTCTTTCAAACCATCTCTCAAAATTCATATCTACCTTAATTGCGCTATCAACGAACAACATTTCAGTCCAATACAAATAGCTAGAAAATCTATTAATACATTCATTCGTATTTATAAAAAGCATATCTCCATTATCCGAACCTATTGGAATCCAACCCTGCGGTATCATGCTAACATAATCATAATCAATGTATACCTGCCGAATCATGTTTAAGCTATACAATTGGATACCCCCTCCATAAAAGGGATGCACAAATAGATCCGCTCCATTATGACTTAGTAAAAAAGCTTTATAGTCCCAAGGAACAACTAAACTAAACTCTTCAAATAAAGAATCAATCTCCAGATTTGATGAACCTGGATAAAACGTGAATTTTGCAGGCTCACTATAACCAGTTGAACCTTGTATTAATAATGAATGATTACTATCTAATCTTTTCTTCAACCCTTCTAGAGTTAACTCAACTATATTGAAAACTTCCGAAGATTCCATGAAATTTCATCCTTTCTTCGTGCTCTTTCAGACAACGCCCTCTATGAAATATCAGCTCTTATGCCAATAGAACGTATAGTGTGAATGCTGTTGAAAACCTAATGAAGTATAGAAAGTACTATCAGAAATAACATATGCTTTTCTCAGCACCTAAAGAGCGACCTCATAATCTGTTTTCTGGCTATACCATAAGCCGCAGTATGCAACATATTCCCCATCATCATTTTCAGCAACGACATGTAGGAATGAATTCAGCTAAAAGTACAAATCCCATCCCACAATAAAAGCAGCAAACAGGAAAGCTGACATGCCAGACATGATGTATACCGCCTTTTGCTTTTTACTGTAACTTCTCTTCAGCAGTTTGTAGAACATCAAGATAAGGTACGCCACAGCTAGAATGACATAAACCAAGTTCAAGATGAGATGTATGCGTAATGAAGAGTAGGAAGAAAAGCCTAAGGCGCGCATGAACAATAGGATCGTATTCAAAATTAATGCCAGACTGGCAATATTAATGGCAATATGATATTTATCAAATCCTGTCCCAGGTCTTTCCCAGTTTTTTAATTTGTATTTGGATAACCGAATAAAATAGCCAATTATAGCTCTTAAACTGAGTAGGATGGCTATTGCAAGAGCAATAAAAGATGCTTTGATCCAGTTTATCGTTAAGTTGGAGACGGGCAAAAAGTCATTATAAGAAATGGAGACCTTCTCAATAGTACCGTTGTTCTCAACAACATTTGCAAAGTTACTAAGGTCAAATGTTGTATACTTCTGCAGACTTAACATCGAATATGCCTTCGTAAAACCGGAAACGACCCGTCGCGCAGGCAGATAATATCCTCCACTCTCAGATGTAACTGAATTCGTACTGAAACTACTTCCAAACACCTTCTGGACAAGACCATCGCAATAAGCCATTTCATTTGACTGGTTGGTCATCACCACTAACCCAAAATTAGACTCCGGGTCAAAAACAAATTTACTTGAAAATCCCGCCGTACTTCCAGCGTGTTCCAGTGCAGGCACCCAGTACTCCACTTCAAAGAAGCCATGCGCAATTCGAGGAGTAGAAGTTCCATCGTAATATAGACTTGTTGACAGCATCTCATCTAACGTGTCCTTGTTCGCGAATAATAAATTGCTACGATCCACAGGCATCAAGGCTGCAAGAAATTTGGCTGCATCCTCTGCTGTGCCAATGGCCCCCGCCGCAGGGTACAAGCTTATGTATGCTCTGTTCTTAGGGATGAGTTTCATATTCGTAGTGTACCCTTGAATCTCATTTCTTCTTTTTAAGACGTCTAGATTATCATACTGTGATGGGTGAATCGAAGTGTCTTTCATATTCAGCGGTTTAAATATATGTTCATTGACATATTTGTAAAAGGGTTGTCCGCTTTGCACCTCAACGATATAAGCAGCCATAGCCGTACCATAGTTTGAATAAGCAACGACACTCCCCGGTTCATCGATCTGCCTCGGTTCAAATTTTTGTAAAGCTTCTTCTAAATCCACAATGTCTTTCTCAGATGAATACCATAAATCGATCAATCTATCCTCCCATCCTGCGTTATGATGGATAATGTTCATTAGGGTAATGGGAGCATCATATTCAAGTTTCTTTAGAAATCCTTCCGGCAAATATTCCTGAATATCGGTATCCAAATCAAGCTTTCCCTGCTCGACAAGTTGCATCACACTCGTCCAGATCAATAGTTTAGAGGTTGAACCCCATTCAAACACAGTAGCGGTGTCTGCCTTTCTCTGTTGCTCAAGATCTGCGTAACCATAGGCCTTATTCACAATAGTCTCACCATTCTTGATAGCTACAACCGAAACGGCAGCAGTGTTTTTCTGATTAGTAGCCACATATGAATCTATCGTTTCCTCTAGCGAAGACAACGCAATCCTGGAGGGCGTAGTCTCCACATTCTCTACCTCAGCGTGCACAGGTACCGCACATGTCACAATGATTAATGCGAGTACCAGAACACCAATTAATACTTTATTAAGACCGTGATATCTTCGATTGATATGCATTAGCCACTCTCCTTATTTTTCTCCTATAGTTTTCGTGCCTTTATTACAAAGGTTACAGGGAGCATCTTTGCTTTATTGGCAAAATCATCATTTTGCAGTTGCATCAATTCATCATCAGATTCCTCAATCAATTGCTCAATGACAAATCCCGCTTTTGCCAATGCATTCACATAGGTTGATAGTTTACGGTCCGATAATGCTAGCTTACTTTCGCCAAGAGTTACCGAGTACCAAGATTCATCATAGTAACATTTCTTAAAAACAAATCTATCATCTTCTGCAGCAACACATTTGTGTATAGGGATCACATGATGACAAAAGCTGTTTTGTCTTTTCGATTTGATTTTCCGAAAGATCCGTCCCCCATAGTTCAGTAGCTTGGTGTTCTCCCAAATACCGTAAGGATTGCCCGCTTCCACAGCCTATTTCTAATACCTTTTTTCCGAGATGGCACCAACCTGCCTACCACCTATCATGTTTGTTCTAACTGTAGAACTTTTCTCCATATCATGGTCCTCCTAACTAAGATTCAATTAAATTAATTCCACATTTTGAGTAAATTACCTTAATTATTTCTATAATAACCCATGCTGCAATATTTGCGAAGTACATTTAAAAGCGCATACATTTCACTATAAATCAAAAAGAACCCTCCCGCAGGAGCGTTCTCCGTGAATGATTAGCCTATGCGTACATCAGATCCATCTTGTCATGACTTTCACCTTCATGCGCTTATGTTTGTGAAGGCGATTGATCTGCATTCTAAGTATACAACGAAAGTAAAGAATCGCCCGCCAAGAGTCATGCGGCGGGCTAACCTTCTCCCAAAGAGGTAGACCCATGGTCTACAATAATATTTTATACAACAATCCACAATGTGTGCCATCCACAACTATATTAAATAAAAAAACCTACCGGTATGAAGCCGGTAGGAATATAAGCATTATGCGCAATTTAGTCGGAAACAACAAGTCCATCAAAGTTCTCAGGGCCTACACGAATGGTACCAAGTATGTTGGAGCTGATGAATGCAGTGTACGTTAATTGAGGCAAAACTGGTGGGTTAAAGTCATCGGCAGAGAACGTAATTACTTGTGGAGCAAGTACGCTCAAATTGAATGTGGATGTTGCTGAGTAGATAAGCGGATCAGTTGGCGCCGTACCTCTTACAATCGTAATTGTGATACCAGCAAGAGCCAACGGTAATTGAACTGAAACGGTTCCTTTTAATTGTACTCTTAGGTTTGCTCCTGCTCCTGCTGTTTGCAGACCAATCTGACCAAATAACTGGGGAGTATTAAGAACGAGAATCGGTATTGCAATAGAGTTAGCGTAACTTGCATTCTGTGATGTTCTTGCATCAAGAAAAGTTGCCATTAAAATCTACCTCCTAATCATTAAGATAGGATAGTATATTCGAGGGTGGATTGTGTGCGTGGACATCTTACCAAGAAACAAAAAAAGGGCATTTCCAGCGTATGCCAGCAGTGCCTGTTTGCGTTCATTTTTGTTTTAATAAGTGTTCGCAAAGACCAACATACATCTTCTGCATTTGAAGAGATCTTAAAAGGTATAACGGATTGACATATGCCGGCGCAATCAACTTGATGAGCGATACGAACTCTTCATATGTTGGTGGGGAATCACTAAATAGAAAATCGTCAGGAACTGAAAAGAGTTTATTACGTTCCTTGATATCTTCTATTTTCTCATTGTGAAACAGCTTCATCTGTTCATCACTATCAGTGGAGTGATTACCTAATCGACGGTTAAATATGTACTAATCTCTTTTACGGGTACCTCCGCCAATCTCATTTCTATGGCTTTCATCTTTAACTCCACGGGATAACTCACTCTGGTTGCCATTACAAAAACACCTCCAAGATGATCTCCCTATCTTACGACAAGGTTTCATTTTCTTGAAGGTGTTTTGATTTGTCTCACGTTATGGGGTCAGTCCAGTTGATATATCAGCTTTTTTTGATCAGTTTTGATTACTATGCGTACATCAGATCCATAAACCCGCGCGTTACATCTCCGCCTTCGGCTGGTTCGGGCTGGTCTGCCTGTGCGTGTTCTACCATGCAAGCCTTCACCGCTTCCTCTGTCGTACAACGATTGGCATCGTCACATGTGTAGCATAATTGAAGCATATATCTGGTTAATTCGTCCGCCTGCGTGAATTGAGTCTGACCGTTGGTTCTCATCTTCATCACTCCCATCTCTTGTTGAGTTAAATATATCACCTTCTGGATTATTTATTTGTGATTTATTTCACAAACTAATTAAAAAAGAAAAGGAACCCTCCGGCTCCTCTACTTTCCTATCTATTCACATTACTCTTAAAGTACTTTCCAATGTACGCCGCCGTCTACCGTTTGCAGTAACAGCGACCTTTTGGCATCCGTATTTTCAACCAATATCCAGCCAAGCTTGGACGTAACCATCTGAATCTTCACAATCTCCGGATAATCCTCGAGAATTTTCTCCAGTACGCTGCTTGCAGGAAGAGCGTTCCATGTTTTTCCTGCATCCTTGGTGTGGTAGGTTATACCTTTTTGCATCGCCCAACCTTCTGATGCGTTCAGAAATACTGGTGCAAGATTGCGATTCGTACCCGTTTGTTTGTTCAAACTGAAGTTGGACAGCTTCCAGCTCTTTCCGCCATCTGTTGTGAAGAAGCCATTGAAAGTCGTGCTCTCCCCTTGGGAACAGGACATTGACATCCAGGCCGACTGTACTTCACGTCCAAAAAATTGTGGTGAACTGACACTGAAATTACCACACCCGTTGAATTTGTTTCGATCAAAGAAAGATGGCCCAGTGTCCCAGTTCTCTCCCCCGTCTGACGTTACATACAACTTCGGTGTGCCGAACTCAAGCGCTGTTAAGAAGCCATGCTTGGGATCCGAAAAAGTCATCCCTGTTGTGTATCCACGTTTGGAAATCTCTTCTGCTTCCTGTTTGCCGTCTTCATCACTGGATGACATCCGATTCCAAGTGATACCACCATCCTCGGTAAAGTAGAGTTTCTTGTCCTGTTTACCAATAGCGGTATCCACCGTGGTGAGAATCCAGCCTTTTTCAGGAGATACAAAAGAGATCGCTGTCACTTTATCCGTTTTGGACAGAGAAGACAGACTCCAACTTACGCCTCCATTGTTGGTACGAAGCACCATGGTATCTGTTCCGCCCATGCCTTCACGAACAATCCAACCGTGCGCACGATCTACAAAATAAATGCTTTGTCCATATTTGGGGTTAGCCGGAAACTGTACATTTTCCGAAGGTGAAATATTGATCCAGGTCTTTCCCTGATCCTGCGTGTAGTACAGACGCAGCGCATTTCGTGTTACCCCCCATGCCAACCCTCCGTTGTCATTGAGCAACTGAAAATCGGTCAAACGGGTCTGTATTTGATACTTGGCCATATCCGCAGATTCTGTACTGTTCACCGGGGGAACGACGGTTAACGTCTGCCCTGTATTCCCAGCGTCCTCCTGCTGTTGTGGAGGTTCTGCTTCCGGCGGTTGATCTGAGTCGGTGCAGGCAGCCAGTAACGCTACTATACCTATAGACAGCAATGCTGTCTGCGCGATTTTAATCCATTGCCAACGCAAGTGGGTTCCACCTCTCTCATCCAATATACAGGCGCGCATGCCTGTCCTATGGCGTTTTATTTACGATTCATCAGAATCCACTGCTCCTATTCTACCACAAACCTTGTGTAAAAGGCTCATTGCCCACTCATAGCCTGCGCTTCAGCCCTTTTCATCCTAATATGTTTTTCGACGGAATAATTGGTAAAAAGACATGAAATGTGAACTATTTTATAGACAACACTCGCTTTATATTCTCTAATCCCTTAATATGGATGGAAGTATAACCCAAAAGGAGAGGATATGAACATGACAAACAGTGCAGCTCTGAAACCAAGTCGTGTCGTGATTGTAGGCATGGGTGCGGTGGGAACAACAACGGGATACACGCTAATGTTGAGACAGCGTTCGTCCGAGTTGGTATTTGTGGATGTGAATCATGATAAGGCAACCGGCGAAATGCTGGATATGAACCACGGTCTTCCATTTACGGGTGGCGTGAAAGTATGGGCGGGCGATTACTCCGACTGCAAAGATGCGGATATCATTATTATTACAGCGGGTGCCTCCCAGAAACCAGGCGAGACCCGGATTGATCTGCTGAAGAAAAATGCAAGCATTTTCAAAGATATTATTGAGCGTATTACTGAAGTAAATTCTCATGGTATTTTGCTGATTGCAACCAATCCTGTAGATATTCTGTCCTATACTTCATGGAAACAAAGCGGATGGCCTGCTTCCCGTGTGATCGGTTCGGGTACATTGCTTGATAGCGCACGTTTCCGTTACCTGATTGGTAAAAATAAAGGGATCGATCCGCGTAGTATTCACGCCCACATTATTGGTGAGCATGGCGATTCCGAAGTTCCGGTATGGAGCCTGGCTAACATTGCAGGAACAGATCTGGAACTGGATGAAGAAACACAACAGGATATCTTCGATCGCACCAAAAATGCAGCGTATGAGATTATTAATGCCAAAGGCGCAACTTCCTATGCAATCGCTCTTGCTCTGGACCGCATTGTAGCTGCAATTCTAGGCAACGAAGGCTCCGTTCTGAACGTGTCGACGTTCCTTGAAGATTACAATGGGGTATCGGATGTCTACCTGGGCGTTCCATGTGTTGTAGATCGCAACGGTGTTCGTGAAATTCTGCCTCTTCCGTTGAATGAAACCGAGAAGGTGGCTTTCCAGGCATCTGCTAACAAATTAAAAGAACAGATTGCTGGACTGGAGTAATCCAACCAAGCAATCATTCATGTCGTGAACAATTCAGCACGTTAAACGTTGTTAATTAAGATATTGCACAGCCAAAAAGGCCATTTGTTTCTTCTATAGAGAAGAGGCGAATGGTCCTTTTGGTTATGATAATCAGATTACCATTTTCAGGGGAAGATTGATTTAAGTTTCATTTAATGAATGTTTACTATGTTAGTTTACATAATAAATATTACGTAATATTATTTTTGAAACATTATTTTTAATTTCCGTTATTTCTGTTTTTCACCTTATCATTTAATAAATAACTGGAATTGTATGAATATCACAAAATAGTTCACAAGAAAAAGAGAGGATGGAATCCTTGGATTCTACCCTCTCTTTCCTTATTCGAGACCTCTCGGCCACCCTAAATGGACTCTATTAGCATACCTCCGACAATCCCTGCAATAACAATGACCCAGGGTGGACATTTCCAGAAGGTAAGCATGATAAACAATATGCTTAGCAACGAGAAATCAGCTGGTGTGATGATGGCTGTCGTCCACAGTGGTTGATACAGCGCAGCCAGCAAAATGCCTACTACTGCTGCATTGACCCCAGTCAGAGCCCCTCGAATATGCGGATTTTTACGCAGAGCACTCCAGAAAGGCAGCGTTCCGATGATGAGCAAAAAGGCGGGCAAAAAAATCGCTATAGTCGCAACGATTGCACCTGTAATCCCCATTGTTATGGCACCCAGATAGGAAGCAAATGTAAAAAGTGGACCTGGCACAGCTTGAGTTGCTCCATAACCAGCCAGAAAATCATCTTTGCTTAGCAACCCTCTGGGTACCAATTCCTGTTCCAATAGAGGTAGAACGACATGCCCTCCACCAAATACCAGTGAACCCGATCGATACATATAATCGAATAAGGATAACCACTCGATCCCCGTAACTTGACGCAATACCGGGAGTGCCATAAAGAGACCGAAAAAAGTGATCAAACACAGCACGGCTACGGTTCGACTTATCGGAACTACAAGATCAGGAACATGTGGAGGGGGTGATTTTCGATAGAGCCACCACCCAACTAATCCTGCTAACAGAATGAGTACAACCTGACTGTATATGGCTGTCCATAGTAAAGCAACAGCAGCTGTTATTACAGCAATTGTAACTCTCACTTTATCTGGTGTGAGTTTCTGTCCCATTCCAAGGATCGCATGAGCAACAATAGCTACGGCTACAATTTTCAATCCGCTAAGCCATCCGGCGTTGCCGATATCATATCCTTGTAATAGGAAGGCGAATATCACCAAAGCAATCACGGATGGAAGCGTAAATCCGATCCAGGCGATAAGCCCTCCAGTAATACCAGCACGAATGATACCAATGCCCATGCCAACCTGGCTACTCGCCGGTCCAGGGAGGAACTGACACAGCCCCACAAGATCCGCATAGCTTCGCTCATCCATCCACTTTCTTTTGCGTATATACTCATTGTGAAAGTAACCCAAGTGTGCAGTAGGTCCCCCAAAGGACGTTAAGCCGAGCTTCGTTGATACCAAGAACACCTCCCATAGGGAGTGTATTCTGGAACGTGGGGTATCTGGCACCAAACTCTGCTTCTCTTCTTCCATACTGATGCATCTCTCCTAATCATGAAGTAGTTGTGTCATCACCTTACGCTCGGAAGTTTAACGTCGAGCAAAGCCATAGCTTCTTCTTTCTCCCTACTGGTGACGTGAGTGTACACGGTTGTCGTTTGAATCGACGCGTGACCAAGCAGCTCCTGCACCGTACGCAAGTCGGCTCCACGCCGTAACATCATGGTCGCGAAGGAGTGACGCAACTTATGACTTGAATAGTTCTGGCGTTGATTAGCTGGTGATTCCTGCTGGAAGCGATCAAAGGTCTCGGTCGATATGAGCTGTATGCTGCGAATCGACAGTCTCTTCCCTTTTTGCGAGACAAATAATGCTTCCTCTTTTGGCCGCCAAGGTTCCAATCGCTCAGCCATAGCTTGTGATAACACGTCTGCCACGGTTTCCGGTACAGGAAGCGAACGCCACTTACGGCCTTTACCGAAGACATCTAGTGTACGCCGCTCCGCATTATAGTCTTTGCAATTCAAGGCATGCACTTCTCCCACCCGTAATCCCATATACCCCATTAGGAGGAAAACAGCCAGATTGCGTGTCCGATACTTGCCATCTACCGACTCCAGAAAACGCGTCAGACCACTTTCATCAAGGAAAACCGGTGCACGGTTTTTCTCGGTTTTGGATTTCTTAATCCCAAAAGCCGGATTATTCGTTAATACTTCAAGTTCAATGAGGGACTTGTAAAAACAGTTCACCGCCGCATGTTTGCGATTTCTCGTGGCATCACTAACCCCACGCTCCCGGGCACGGGACAGAAAAGACAACACATGCAGCTTTTTGACCTGCTCCAGTGACTTGCCTTGAATGGAGACCAGGAATTCCACCACGTCACCCGTGTATGATTTTACCGTATGTCCTGTATATCCGGCGTCCTTCATCCATATGTGAAAAGCTTCGAGCTCGTCCGCATATTGCTCCTGGATCTCCTCGGTTATCATCTGTTCTACGTCACCTCGATTCAGTTCTTTATAAGTTGACTATAATTATTTACACTGACACTACGATGACAGAACAACCTTACTAAGCTGAACGGAGACCTTATTCCTCATCCACAATGACAACGTCAATCAGCGGAATAATCGCCTCGGGCTTGCCCTGACTGCGGGTAAGTACAAACGATGGCAATGGATTCTCGTGCAGTCCATTTACGGATTCACAGATCTGAGTATACAAATCCATATGCAACGTCTCGCCTTCACCCATCACATCAATAACAGGCCAGTCGTTCTGAACACAGGCAGGCCAATAAGCCAGTTCGTTCGCCGGTACGATACTTAATTGCTGAATGGATGGATCAATACGGTAGACCCCTTTTCGTTCAGGCTCATCGCCTAGCTTGTCCACAGCAATTATTCGAGCGGATGGTTGGTCTGGTGCAGAATAGAGTGAATAACACCAGGGAGTCACGCCCCAGGCAATCGCCATTAGACCTTCTTCCAGCAACGTATCCGACAGTTCCCCTTCAGCAAATTTTTCGATCAGATTATGGTTACCTGGTCCAATCAGTTCCTCCACACGCTTTGCGAGCCGAGGCAGGTCAGCGAGAATAAACCCTCCTCTGCCATAGGAGTCAAATACATGATGATTCCTGGTCCATACAGGTTGAGATGTCAAAGCTAACGACGCTGCTTCTGCCGGGAAAAGTGATATATATACGGTGATAACCTGCGCATACTTAACCATTGCAAGTTGTTCAGGTTCGAGCGCACCCTCAGCAACACGAGGTGTTTTCATATGCAGGGAGATTCGAAGTTCGTATTCCCCTTCGGCCAATGCTGACCAACCAAGATTCACAGCCTGTTCAATGCCTTCAATAGAAGTGATGGAAATCGTGCTGTCCGTTTTCAGGTTAACAGCATATTGTACGTATGCCAGCTCCTGACCATAGATGATATTGGCATCTTGACGATCGACGGGTGATTCCAACGGTTGCGCAATGACAGATACTTTACGTCCATCCTTCATGAGACGCTGCGGATCAATATCCAACTGTAGGTCATCTGCACCTCCTGGTTGTGAAACAACGATTTGCGCCTCTGCAAGTACGGATGAGTCAGCTAGTGCAAATCCAAAAGCTGCATTTTGATGATCTGAATTCGTATGTAATGGTGTGTTCATGATACATCTCCCTCTTATGTCTGATGGCATGTCACACCCCCAAATATATTTCATATTTGGCTTGTCCGCAACCCCGAACTGTAATCAAGTTAGACACACCCCTATTACTTACCCATATATGAACTACATTCCAACCTTTTCCTTCTATATCGTCTTGATATGTTATGGATGTAGTAGTGAAGAAATGTTCGATTTGTTCTTTTTCCGCGAATATTATCATGATCTGTTGCACGTGGATGAATATGAAAATGGATTTAAAACAAAACTGCGTATAATTTATATTATGCGTAGTTTTTATGAGTCTTAATTTCTAAGAATTCGCTTTTTAATTCTCTGTTAGATGAAGTATAGAAAAAGAGAGCTCTTTTCGTCATTTTCAGCTGTCCCTTCCTACCTTATCCTGTCTAATTGGACGATACACAGACACGTTAAAGAGCCACATAACGTTATGCGGCCCTTCATTTCGTAATATAGATAGTCGTGTATATGAAAATATGAACTGACCTTATTTCAGGTTTTTATGAGAACGATTCACGAAAAAGTAATTCTCTCCGCGTCTGACATCCGGTATTGGGATAACAAGTATTCTTTGCTCTGCATCGCCGCATGGCGGATTGCGTCCAGATCAACATGCAAGAGCTTGCCCTCTCGCTTCACGAGTCTGCCTGCTACAAACACGGTATCGACATTGGATGGATTGGCAAATTGAACGACAGCTCCGATCGGATCATGGACGGGGAACAGATTCAGATCGGTGGTACGAATCATGATCAGATCCGCTTCCTTTCCTGGGGTCAGCGTTCCAACCTTCTGCTCTAGTCCCAATGCTTGAGCACCAGCTGAAGTTGCAAATCTCAGTACTTGACTGGACTGCAAGTTCAACTCACCAGGCATCTCACCCTGCTGCAGAAGTTGTTCATTGGCTCTGGATCGTTCAGCCTGAAGTGCAAACTTCATCTGGGAAAACATATCTCCGCCTGTGGACGTCACTACATCTACACCAAGTGTAGGGGTTCCTCCATGTTCGAGAAAATAGCCGGTTGCCGGATATCCATGACCCATCATCATTTCAACCTCAGGTGTGACCGACAAAGAAGCGCCGCTATCGGCCAACATTTTATATTCGTCCACGCCCATGGTGTTACCATGAACGATATTCACTCGTGGACTTAACAGCCCCGCTTCATACAAGTGACTAATGGAACGATCCACCGATCCCCAACTGCCAAATCCGGCATGCATGGAACAGATTGCATCCAGTTCTTGAGCCAGCTCGATCTCTTTCACTGTTGTATCCCAATGACTGAACTCTGGACCACGAATCGCAAGTCCATAGGTAAGCAATTGATCCCGTGATGAAAAATACCGTTCTTTGACTCTTCGCACATCATTCGAATACGTGAGTTGGCTATCCCTATTCCAGTAGTTCGTCTCACCAGGTACTCCATGAGCAAATACCGCCCGAATCCCAGCATCCCGAAGTCCACGAATCAGTTCATCCGTGTGCTCGGGAGAATACGGCATGCTCCAATCCAACACTGTCGTCACTCCTGCATTAAGCGCTTCCAAGGAACCGAGCAGGTTGGCAATATAACTATCTTCTGGACGGAGCTTGCTTCCCATCGCACCATAATAGAGATTTTGCAAATAGACTGGCAAGGACCAGTTGGTTCCCGCTGTTTTGACAAGTGATTCCCACACATGCCGATGCGTGTCCACCAGCCCAGGCATAATAATCATGGATGAAGCATCCATGACCTCCGCATCCGGAATATCAAGGTCGGGTTGGACCGCCGTGATCAGTGAATCCTGGATCAGGACGTCCGCCCTTTTATACTGTCCAATTCGAGCATCCATCGACAACACACAGCCATTTTTCAACAGATAACTTGTCCGCACAAGACACATCTCCCATCATATTTGGTTTGAAAGACGATCATATCCTGCTTACGAATCCGTCCGGCTTATGACTATTGTTTCGCTAGTATATATACATGATATAGTTATTGTTAATATTTTTCAATTTTGGGTTTTTCGTTTCGCTCGAAATCTTCTGACCTTCATCAAGTTCCCGCACATCTTATCATCACAATACTTCTGTGTTCTGCTTCGGGTATCATCATAAAACATCCAGCGGCAATCCGAATTATCACAGATACGAATTCTGCCCGCTCCTCCCTCCACCAAAGTCATTGCAAAGTCAGCAGCTACCTCAGCCATAACCTGATGCCAATGAACTTCTGCCGGAACAAGTTGAATTTGCAATTCCTGATTCATTGAGGTCAATCTTCTTCTTATAGTTCCTGCTTCCATAACAGAGTTCAACCATTGTTTCTCCCCATCTGTTAATGATACTCCAGTAGAGACACGGGCTCCCAGGGTCAGCAATTCATCCCTGAAATTTCTGATCTCCAATTCATCTTCAGAGGATGCGGGTACAGGAGCTTGCAGCTTCCATCGATCCAGAAAGTCTCGTTGCCAGTCTGCCTTCCCGAGCCTGTCCTCCGATCGATCTCCCCCACGCCAATCGTGATAATCACTGTTTACAAAATCGGTCCATAGTCTGTTCATATGTGCCTCCGTTTCATGTAACCTTCTTAGATCAATAAAGATAGTTACATTCATTTCTTGATGTGTTATATTAAGTGTAACCTCAATAAGTAATTTTAGCTAGTTACACCACAATAGCACTCAAGGAGGAATAAATGAATGACGAAAACTACAGCATTAGATGTGTTACTTATTCAAAAGGATGACACTTGGGATCAATGCAATTGGATTGTGCCTTTGTCAAAATCCCTGGAAGGTCTTACAGCAGAACAAGCAGCCTGGGTTCCGCCTTCAGGAGGATTAAGCATCTGGCAGTTGGTTAACCATATGTATTATTACAACCATCGCTTATTATGTCGCATGCAAGGTAAAGAACCCACCCTTCCCGCTGTAGACTCCAATGAATACACGTTTGGGAATTCTGGAGATGCAACGGACGCAGATGGATGGAATACACTGCAACAGGGTACAACTCGGTTAGCTCAACAGTTGCGAGATCAATTGGCGGCGCTACAGGAGTCAGATCTGGAAGCAGCTTATATGGATTCTGAAGAGAAATGGGCACACGAACTAGCTCGCTGGGTACTCCATGATGCGTATCACGCAGGTCAGATCGTGCTTCTTCGCAGACAGCAAGGAAACTGGAATATCATTTTCTGAAAAAATGCTTGAACTGCTAGCGCTTACAGGAATAAGATGAACTTATTAATGTTACAGCTTGTTCAACACACTATATAATTGAATAGGATCTTCGGGGTAGGGTGCAATTCCCAACCGGCGGTGATGTTCTTCGGAACCAGCCCGCGACTCGCTATTTGTTCTTAACGAAGGACATATAGCGACTGACTTGGTGTGAATCCAAGGCCGACGGTACAGTCCGGATGAGAGAAGATCAACACATTGACATGCCGTTCACGGGAAGGCCTCTTTCCTGACGCATGTCCTTGGATGAGCCCCCGTTTATTTGGTATATACCAAAACGGGGGCTTTTGTCGATTTTGCCAACTGAAGATTCCGTGTTCTGACGAAGGAGTCCTGAATATGGAAAAGACATCAGCAGCATCAACGGTTTACCGCAAGGAACGAAGTAATACCGGATTCTGGCTTGTTGTTCTCGGCGCCGCCCTCTGGGGTGTGGATCCACTCTTCCGCATTATTTTGCTTAATACAATGACATCCACGCAGATTGTACTGGTGGAGCATATCATCGTCAGTCTTATAGCCATTCCCGTGCTATGGAAATTCCGGGCTGATCTGAAGAACTTGCGCGCTCGCCACTGGATTGCCGTGATCTTTATCTCATGGGGTGGTTCAGCACTCGCAACGGTATTGTTCACCATGGCACTTACACATAACGATCCCAACACGGTACTGTTATTGCAAAAAATGCAGCCACTCTTCGCTATCGTTCTGGCTAAGCTGTTATTGAAAGAGACATTGCCTCGTCGCTTCGGCGGACTGTTCTTCATTGCACTTGTCGGAACATATTTGCTTACATTCGGCTTCACAATGCCACTAGGTAACTGGGACAACTGGATTCATGCAGGTAGCCTGTTATCCCTTGGGGCTGCTGCCTTATGGGGAGGTTCAACCGTTATGGGCCGATTGATGCTGGGACAGGCGCGTTACGAGACCGTTACTTCCCTTCGCTTCGTCGTTGCTCTCCCGCTCCTGATCTTTATGACGTGGAACGAAGGTGCGGTATGGACGTTTCCGTCCGGAACGAGTGAACAGACTGCTGTCATCCTCAACATTCTTGGTCAGGCATTGTTACCAGGATTGCTCAGTCTTTTGTTATATTACAAAGGTCTGTCGTCGACCAAAGCTTCTGTCGCAACTCTCGCGGAACTGAGCTTCCCGATGGCAGGTGTGTTGGTGAACTGGATTGCTTTCCGTACGCTGATTACATGGGAGCAGCTGCTTGGGTTTATTTTGATCTGGGTTGCCCTCTTCGCCATTTCCAAACAGCAGGAACGATCGTCAACTGCGTCCGATGCGGCACCGAAGCTTCGTACAGAGTAAGTGGATGTTTTATCTAAGGTTTATCAAAGGATCGAATTTTAAACATGAAAGCACTGCACATCGAATTCGATGTGCAGTGCTTTTTTTCTCCTCATTACTCGGTACTCGATCATTTTTGTCTTTTATCTATTCCAGTGGTACGATGACATATGGAACAACAGATGAACTATATTCAGAGAGGAACGATCATAATGTCTTCATTCTCATATACCTCCTACGATGCCGTAGGGTTGGCTGAACTGATCCGATCCCGGGAAGTATCTCCGGTTGAATTGCTGGAAGCGGCATTTGCACGCCTTGAAGAAGTAAATCCGCAGCTTAATGCGGTTATTCGTACATATGAAGCTCGTGCGCGGCAAGAAGCGGGCTTGGTTCGCCCTGGAGAACAACCTTTTGCCGGTGTTCCCCTGCTTTTGAAAGATATTTCCCAATCCTTGGAAGATGAATTTCTGACCTCTGGCTCACGCCTGTTCAGCGAGCATCGTGCATTGCGCAGTTCCAATTTTGTCTCTCGACTGCGTGATGCAGGCTTTATCATCATAGGACATACCAATACGCCAGAATTTGGTTTGAAAAATATTACCGAGCCCCGTCTTCATGGTCCAACTCGCAATCCATGGAATATCAATCACTCTCCAGGTGGTTCAAGTGGCGGCGCTGCCGCAGCAGTAGCTTCAGGGATTGTCCCACTTGCCGGAGCCAGTGATGGAGGCGGTTCGATTCGTATTCCCGCTTCCTTCAGCGGCTTGTTTGGTTTGAAACCAACGCGCGGAAGGACACCTGTGGGGCCTGGAGTTGGTCGTCAATGGCAAGGCGCATCCATTGATTTTGCCCTATCCCGCTCGGTTCGGGACAGTGCCGCCCTGCTCGATACTTTGCAAGTCATTCAGCCTGAAGCTGCGTTTCATGCACCACTATTCCCAGGCAGTTACTTGGCAGATATGAGCTATCCTCATCAACGCAAACTGAAAATTGCGTACACAACAGATTCACCTGTAGGTACACCCGTCAGCACAGAAGCCAAAGAAGCAGTATATAAACTCGTTCGCTGGTTGGAAGATCAAGGTCATCATGTTGAAGAAAAGCTGAGTCCAGTTAATGGGGTCCGGTTAATGGAGAACTATTATATGATGAACAGTGGCGAGATGGCTGCAATGATCTCTTCCATGGAACGTTCCATGGGACGAATTCTGACCTCAGATGATATGGAGATTGAATCCTGGGTTCTGGCTGAAGCCGGCAAAAAAGTGTCCGCTGCGGAATTTGTGCATAGTCTGGCAGAATGGGATGTAGCTGCAGCGCAGATGTCCACCTTGTTTGAGCGCTATGACTTCTATGTCACACCTGTTAATGCATTTGCTGCGCCCAAGATCGGAGAATTGACACCTCATGATGAACAGATCCGTAACCTGATGCGGATCAGCGAACTGGACAAGACCCAGCAGCAGCAGCTCATCTATGAGATGTTTGAGCCAAGTCTTACGTATACTCCGTTCACCCAGCTCGCGAATTTGACAGGCCAGCCTGCGATAAGTGTACCTCTGCATATGACACCTGAAGGCTTGCCAATGGGCGTTCAGGTGATGGCAACCAAGGGACGCGAAGATTGGTTGTTACATCTGGCTGGACGACTTGAAAAGTCAGAATTATGGATCGGGATGAATGGTAACCCACTTTTTCCAGTCTAAAAATACATGTTGCACTCCCACCAGCAGACCTGTTCTGCTGGTTTTCTTTTTTGAATAACAAGATAAAATAGTTTAAACCATCTTTAGTTTACATAATAAAAATGATGTTAATAACTATGGCATCCTCCGCTCCCTGTTCAGTGCATAATTTTATAGAATACAGGCGATCATAAGTTGGTGATACATTAACCTACTGGAGGGAAATCAAATCATGGGTATTCTAAGTGGCAACCCCAAGAACGAGCCGATGCACTATGGTGAAATCTTCAGTGTATGGCAATGCTCCACAATGGCCAAAGGCACTGTGTCTTGCTATCAAGCTTATATGAGTCATGCAGGAGATAAAGATTTGAAGAAAATCTTGGAAGACCTGCTGGACCAGGCCAAACTCGAAATTAAAGAATGCGATACACTATTGACTGAAAATGGTATTGCCCCTGCACCTACCCTACCGGAAAGACCACATGTAGAGTTGGAGGATATCCCGGCCGGCGCAAGATTCACAGATCCCGAAATTGCTGCAAAAGTGGCTGCTGATACATCCATGGGTCTGGTTGCTGCGAGCCAAACAATTGGTCAATCCATCCGAGAAGATATTGGTGCTCTGTTCGCCAAATATCATGTAACCAAAATGGCTTTAGGCGTCAGAATTCTTCAAATGAACAAAGAAAAAGGATGGCTCATTCCCCCACCTCTTCAAGTCAAAAGACCGGATTCAGAGTAGATATTATCTGGCGATAGCTAAGAATATGTCGCAGTGAACTTATGAGACAAAACAGGAGAAGCTCCCTATCTCCTTTTTGTCTTTTTTGTTATTTTACTGTTTAATTTCCAATGATCAGGTTAATAAAATTTTGAATTCATTCAGAAATTTAAAACATCTTTATTGGAGGGAATCACATGTTTCGACATCAGAAAGAGTTGCAATTTGAAGTCAAAGTAGAACGTCCCGATCCCATGCTTGCACGTCAGGTTCAAGAAGTGTTGGGAGGACAATTTGGCGAAATGACAGTCATGATGCAGTACCTTTTTCAGGGATTCAATTGTCGAGGTGAAGAGAAATATAAAGATATGCTCATGGATATTGGCACTGAAGAAATTGGACATGTCGAGATGCTCTGCTCATTGATCAGCCAGTTGCTGGATGGTGCTTCTCCTGAGGCACAACAACAAGCCGCTGAGGATCCTGTGACAGCTGCAATTATGGGCGGTATCAATCCGCAACATCTACTCGTCAGCGGTCTTGGTGGCTTACCAACCAACTCAAACGGTGTTCCGTGGAATGGTTCTTATATCGTGGCAAGTGGTAACTTGCTTGCAGACATGCGTTCTAATCTGCATGCCGAGAGTCAGGGTCGCCTTCAGGTAGCAAGACTGTACCATATGACAACAGATGAAGGCGTACGGGCTACTTTCCGTAAAATGTTGGCACGTGACCGTTATCACCAGTATCAATGGATGGCAGCTATTCAGGAACTGGAGGAAAAGAACGGAGTCGTTGTTCCAGCTTCTTTCCCTCCTGAAGCCGAGCAAGAATCTCAGCCGCAGGCCTATGAATTCTGGAATCTCTCCGAGGGAACTGAATCCGCCGAAGGTTTATGGGCTACAGGAAGTGCACCTGATGGAACCGGAGACTATGTATATATCTCCAATCCTGTTCCAAAGGGACAGATACATGAGCCCGTCATCCCTGCCACAGAACTTCACCATGACCTGGATATAAAATCAACAGATAAATAAAACATTAATTTCTAATTTTTAAAATATTTTAAACAAATTCCGTTTATATGTTTTATATCAGGGTACTAACATAAAGAATAATCAATTCTTGGAGGTGCTTAATGATGGCAACTAAGGAACTTGCATTACATGAGAAACTCGAAGTACATGAACTGCTAACCCTCAAAACTTCGTGTGCCACCAAAGCTGTAACGATGCTGGAACTGATAAAAGACGACAAACTGAAATCCTTAATTGAAGAAGATTTGGAAAACTATTCCAAATCCATTGCAGAATTAAAATCCCTATTAAAATAAGGAGGTTGCTCTTATGACTACGACCAAAACGAAAGAGATGCTCGTTAAAGCCATTGCTCCCATGGATGATATGGCCATTGCTACCGATATGCTTCTCTCTGCCAAGTCAGCCGTACGTACCTATGCGATAGCTCTTACCGAAACTGCAACCCCCCGAGTTCGGAAAGTCCTTAAGGCTCAATTGGATACTGCAATCGAAACCCACCAAAAGATCGCAGACTATATGATCAAGAATGAGATGTATCATCCCTATAGTATCGAAGAGCAAGTTGAACACGATTTGGAGAAATCAGACACGGCATTAAAATTGTTGGATGATAACTAATGGTTAAACCCTAAAAAGACTCAGTTTACGACTGAGTCTTTTTTAATTCCAGAGCGTATGGCATTCGTAATTTCTGCTAGTTTTTTTCGCTTTTCTGCATCCCTTTCTTTCTCAGAAGGATGACAACCAAAAGTAGTGTGGGTAAAAAGATCTGAAATACAGGAGAAGTATATTTCAACGTGAATCCTCGCCCTATCTCAATATGTTCTGTAAATGTCGGTGATAAAAAAGACAACCCATATAGAACAACCCCTACTGGAAACACCCATTTCCTATAGCTCGCTCCCGTTACTCTTTCGAGTCCAATCACGGCTCCATGGAAAAATGCAGCCATTTTAATCCCCAATCCGAGGAACAGTAGTAAAGTGAACAAGGCATCCATCCGTTCAAACACTTCAGTCAAACCGATCAATTGTACTGTCTCCAAAAGCGGGAGCGTACTATAGATAGCAATCTGAGGACCCAAGACAAAAATGATAAGTTGATTAATAAATGTTAAAGCGAGAGCCGTTAGAGTATAGGTGATAATCACCACTCTATTAAGATTCCTGCCTTTGCGGGCATAGGGATAAAAGACCAGGAACAAGACAACCTGCCCGAATGGAAAGGATACGATCTCCGGAAAAGCAGCTTGGAAAATCGGCTTCCAGCCATTCTCCAACACGGGCAAGACTAGTTCTGGGTGAAAAAGACCTGTAGTGGGAATTAAGAAACTGATTAATGCATAGCCCAGCGCCATGAGCGGAAACAGAATCATACACATGAGAAACAGTACACGATATCCATATCGTACAGTGTTGGATACGACGACAATGGTGATCATGCTTATAATCCACATGGACGTTCTGTTCAGTAAGGTCAATTCAGTGACTTCACTGATGTCACGTAAATTTCGTGAAGCTTCATAAGCAAAATAACCTACAAATGAAAGGCTTACGATTGTCCCTAGTACTTTTCCCATATAGCGGCGACACAGAAGAAACAAATCCAATTCAGGTTCCTGATGATGAATAGCCAGATGAAGGAGTAGTAACACCAAGCCACCAGCAGCCCCGGCGAGCATGGCTAACCATGCATCCTGTTTGGCATCTCCACCTATCAGAAACAAGGTTGTACTGCCAACTTCAAATAAGGAAAGACAAACAGCCAATTCGGATACGCGAAGCTCCCTAGCTAATTTCATGATTGAACCTCTCCTTGGTGTTAGTCTTTCTGTTCGCCAAGCAACTTGCTGAAAGAATCTTGAAGCAGACCTACTCGTTCCAGAGTTACGTTTACGTTTATGTTAATATCCATCTGTGCCAATTCACTAGACCAGTTGTCTTTTAGATTTTTCCACTCTTTGGGATGTCTTTGATGTATTTTGTTCGCGATCCCTAACAGATCGACATGAAGCCGCTGGTTCCCTCTCCATCCATTCAATATCTGTGCTTGGATGACTTGTTCAGCCTGTCGCTGCAATTCATGAATGGTATGTGTACTAACTATGTCCTCTCCGTATGTACTCTCATCCAGCTCAGCGTCCACCTTTGCATCTACCTGAACAGCATAATGAAGCCCCTTTTTCACAGGAACGACCTTAACTTTTGCTTTGCGCACAAGAAAAGAGTTCACCTCGCCCTTTGCGTCCGTATAGGTCAAGTTGGTCCAGTTCACCCTGTCTGTTAGCCAGGCGATACCCATACTTTCTTTTTGGTTCAGGACCCCGATCTTTTTGTCTTTGAGAAATACACTTAATCCTTGAAGTCTTAAATTCCCGGGTATGGATGTCTCCTTAAAAATATCAATTGAATTCTGTTTGTTATTGCCCTGTGTATCTGCTGTAACACCAGGAATTCCGGCGGATCCACTGTCTGAAGTGATCTTCAGACCAACCTCATGGATGTTCATCACGGTATAATACGACCCTTTTTCTTTATTCCGTTCCAAAATCTCGGATAAAGCACGCCCCGGCTGTTTCTCTGGAGGAATCAATTTTTCGAGGTACTCTCTTGCCTGACCATCTGCAATAATAAGCTTGGCAGATTCCCGAGAACCAATATTTCGATAATAGTGATCCATGATCTCCGCAATCCCGTATCTTGCCGCTTCTTCACCAATCAGAATGACATTGGTATGTGCAAAATATAATCTTTTGGGATTCTCGACGCTGCTTTGGGCAACAGCTTCCCGAATCGTTTTGCCTTCTGATGAAAATGTGTTCACGGGCGCTTGAGATCCACCAGACGACGATCCAATTGAACTGCTCGCTGGCGGTACAATAATCTGATAGGTAATGATCCACTTTCCATTTTTTCGATCAAATCCTGTTGCCGTTGTGATGCCCAGATCATTTAATTCTGTGTGATTTCCACAACCAGCAGTGATCAGTCCGACCATGAGTAATATTAATATGGACTGCAAGCGAATCATATAAATCGCTCCTTATTCGTTCTCAGCTTCATTAATACGGTCTACAGTGTTATTCGATCCTGACGGGTATTGATGAGGGGCTTGTCTCGTCTTATTCATATTCGTCTTCTCATCAGGTCTCGTCTTCATAGCCCACCATGGTACTCTCAACCACAGATCTTTCATATTTGACTTGAAAAACGGACTGTATGGCATCAGGTAGTCAACGCCGAATGACTTCAACGATACCAGGTGCGCAAGCAATGGCACTGCTCCGGCCAATATACCGTATAACCCTAGCGTACCTGCCAGTAACATAAACGGGAAACGCAATAGCCTTACTGCTGTAGCCATACTGAAATAGGGTATAGCAAAATTCGCTATTGCTGTAAAGGAAACCACAATGACCATCGCGCCTGAGACCAGCCCCGCCTCTACCGCAGCTTGTCCAATTACCAATGCACCAACAATGGAGATTGCAGGTCCAATGGCTCGCGGCATTCGCACTCCAGCTTCACGAATGACCTCGAACGTAATTTCCATAAGCAGGGCTTCAAGTAATGCCGGAAAAGGGACTCCTTCCCGTTGTGCGGCCAGGGTGACCAATAACGTGGTCGGTATCATCTCCTGCTGAAATGTGGTTAGTGCTATGAAAGTCGAAGGTAGCAGCAGAGATACGAGGAAACAGATTAACCGTATAATCCGCAGAAAGGTAGAGATATCATAACGCTGATAATAATCCTCGGGCGTTTGAAAGAAATTAAAAAAAGTCACAGGTGCAATCAACGCAAATGGAGTACCATCTACCATAATGGCTACTTGACCATCCAATAGACTACCGGCAACCGTATCTGGGCGCTCCGTGTTGATCATGGTCGGAAAAGGTGTAAGCGGTGCATCCTGAACAAATTCTTCTATGTAACCACTCTCGAGTATACTATCTGTGTTGATGGCATTAAGCCGTTTGGTAACTTCTTCAATAACTTGTGGCTTGGCAATACCCTGGATGTAAGCCAGTGCAACTACTGTCTGGGTGTACTCTCCAATGGTATGCATCTGGAATTTTAAATCAGGAGTCCGTATTTTTCGTCGAACAAGGGTAATGTTGGTCGTAAGCTCCTCTGTGAATCCTTCCTTTGGCCCTCTGACCACCGTTTGGGACGTGGGTTCCTCCACAGATCTTCTGGCTCCTCCGGCGACCGATACTGCCAGAACACTCTTTATATCCTCAATAAGTATAACGACGTGGCCTGTTAACAAAGCCTCATAGATAAGTTGCGACGAATCTATATTTC
The DNA here is from genome assembly GCF_058313655.1 of Paenibacillus sp. Negev47. Classification (NCBI taxonomy): domain Bacteria; kingdom Bacillati; phylum Bacillota; class Bacilli; order Caryophanales; family Paenibacillaceae; genus Paenibacillus; species Paenibacillus sp. Negev47. Next base: position 2,710,916 of record NZ_CM177754.1, on the reverse strand, counting down.
GGATATTACCTGAGGGTAAGTTTCTTTTCACTAACACATCTCCCGGTTGATCTCCCGGAAGGGGATTCGTATTCATCCATTGAATGATATTGTCCATAAGTTCAACCAACAGCGTAGAATCTGTTAACCCTTCCATGTAACATACAGCCAAGGCAATGCCCTTCCCCTCTAACATAGGAAACTCACGAACTACAAAATCAGGACTATACTCAAATGCCTTGATAATACTGTTAAGTTTCTCTTCTAGCGAAATATCCAGACTTTGTGAATGTTGTGTTCGTTTATTGAATGTTTCTCCTTTCTTTTGTGATGTAAATACTTCCTTTATCCAACGTATAAGCACACAATCACCCCCTCTTTTCCGACTAATATGGATCAATCGTGCACAAAGTATACACTGCCCTCAATAATCATGTCCTACAAAAGCACTTTGAAGAATATGCTGTTACAGTATGGGAAGGAGGACAATCTTATTTATATACTGTTTGGATATGTTATCCTGGGTCTATCACTTTCGGCCCCTATTGGACCGATCAATGCTGCGCAATTGGACAAGGGTATTCGAGGTGGGTTTATGCCTGCCTGGTTTGTTGGACTAGGAGCCATCGCAGCTGATATCATTTACATGCTGCTGGTGTATTTCGGCATTGTACATCTGCTTGAACTTCCATTTGTAAGGGTATTCCTCTGGATGTTTGGTTGTTTTGTACTGATCTATACGGGTGTGGAAAGTATTAAAAATGCAGGAACCCTTGCCCCTTCTCAAATGAGAGGTAATGATTCGGAGCTTGCCAAGTCATTTCTTCAAGGATTCCTGATGTCTCTATTTAATCCCCTTTCCATCATGTTCTGGCTAGGAATTTACGGCTCTGTTCTGGCGAAGGCTGTAAATGACTCCCCTATGGATCAATTGTTGATTTATAGTGGAGCTATCATCTTTGGCGTACTTCTGTGGGATCTATTCATGGCGACTGCCGCGAGTTTTTTTCGTAAATATCTCACTACTAATGTGCTTAAGGGAATTGCTCTCATTTCCGGATTGTCTTTAGTCGGTTTTGGCTGTTACTTTGGATATAAAGCCATACAATTTCTCTTCTTTATTTGAGTTTGTTTTTTTTTCGTAGCCGAATACCCGTGATGTGATAACTGCTTATACCCGTAGAACACTGCTCATTTCCTTCATTTTCACCCTTCTCGGCGTTTGATGATGTTTGGGTCGCAGGCTTCTTCTTTCGAATCCTTTGTAGAATGACGTCACTAATGGCAATGAGAGAGACAAGCAATAAGCTAATATAGAACCCTGGTCTGCTGAGTGCATGAAAAAGCGTTCCTGTGACTGCAGTAGCGATTAACAACAAGCCGATCCAGCGTTTGATCACATCGAACTTGCCTGATTTCAACAGTTTACCGGAGGATAATAAAATAAACGACCAGTTGTACAGAAGCATCAGTCCAGCTGCAGTCGTGATGTATTCATATACTTTGCCTGGGAGTAAGAGAGACATGATGATCGTACCAACTAACCCACAACCAATAAGGGACAATGCAAATAACGGATACTTCGTTTTCCACTTTCGAGAAAATAACTGCGGGGCGTCTCCCTCCTGAGCGAGGGTAATAATCATAGACGTCACCGCATAGAGGGAAGCTGTCATCGTTGAAAATCCGGCTACAATCAGCACCCCATTGAACAAATGTGGGATAAAAGCAAGGTGGTCACTACTGAGCGCCAGTACAAATGGACTCTCCTTGGGATTGAATGCATTCAAAGGAACCATGATCAACGCCAGTCCAATGGATACAACATACACTGTGGATAGGGCAATGAGCATGACTTTTCCTGCCTTTGGAGCGTCCTCCGGTTTTTGAAGCCGATATGACATAATACCAAGCACTTCAATACCTCCATAGGCATAGAACGCAAAAAGAAACGCAGACCACAATCCGATGCCACCTTTTGGAAAAATCGCTGCCATATCCAACGGTACTTTATGTTCATACTTGGTTCCCCCAATCCATCCTGCGAGAAGAGCGATGGCAAGCACCAAAAACATGATGATGGCTGCAATTTTAATGATAGCCAGTACATTTTCAACCCGGTCAAATCCTTTACTACCGAAGAATACAATACAAAGACCCACAATTCCGAATCCTGCAGCAAAGATCCAGAGCGGTACAGCCGGAAACCAGAACCTTGAGAAAATGGACAACGCGGTAAGCTGACTTCCCATAATTAGCAACTCCGAAAACCAATAGACCCATCCGCTGGCAAAGCCTGCCCAACTTCCAAAGGCCTTCTTAGCATACGAACGGAAGGACCCTTGTTCCGGATGGTCTGCTGTCATTCTCGCGAGCGCATCAAAAACTACATATGTACCCAAGGCCGCCAAGATATAGGCCAACAGCACAGCTGGACCACCAATCGAGATAGCAAGACTGGAACCCAGAAAATATCCTGTACCAATTGTTCCTGCTACACCTAGCAGACTTAGTTGCCACCATTTTAATTTCTTTTCTTCTGTAGCGTTAGTCGATGCTTTGCTCATGTTGTCATTCCTTTTCTGTATCATTTTAGGCCACTAAAGGTAGCCTTCCCAATTCACAGCGAATCATGTTCATAAATTAATCCTTATTTGACTTAAACTGGATGTGTTGAATATTTCTTGGGACCTCATTGCATAATACACAAGTACATCAAAACACATAGGAGGTTTCACATATGAATCAGTTCTCTCAATCGCAGCAAATTACGCAGTTGGCTCAACAACTTACGCAACAAACACAACAGGCTTCGATGCAATACCAACAACTACTTAGACAAGAACAAAGCAACGCTCAACAACTGGAGCAATTGGCACAACGTGAGCAACAAGCTGCACATATGATTCAGACCGCCCTGCAAGGACATCAAACCGCCATCCAGCAATTACAACAGATCTCCAGTCTTGCACAACAACTTGCAAACTCATCTTCACAACACGTATCTTTTTTGGAGCAGCCATATAACACTCCTAATATCTCAACGAATGGTCAATCTTTTGGTACGTATTCGAATCAACAACGCCCGCAATAACATATCTTCATGTAACATATAAAGGAACCCAGCATTGGGTTCCTTTTTTGTGTTCATTGCAAAAAAAGAGACCACAAGTGTCTCTTTTTGGTTCGCTTGTTCATTCTCTATGCATTAAGATCATGTATCCCTGGACTATGCTCATTAGGAAGTTCAGGCATATAAGGGAGTGGATATCCTTGTGGGGGATCGATTACCTGCAGTTCCCCACCATTACGACTTGGCGTTTGACCACTGAAAATCTCAGCGATACGCGTATTGTCTAGACGGAAATTAAACTGCGCATTGTGGAAGCCCATATCTACATATTTTCGGCATTCCGGATATTTATTAATATCATAGTTGGGAATCGGGAATATTTTGCCCCAATTCACGCCCAGGGTCTCCAGTGCTTTGGCAAATGCATTTTGATGCGCATTATCACGAACAATCAGGAAACCCAGCGTTTCACGGAATGCTTTGTTGGTACTCATTTCATATATTCTTGATTTTTGCAACACACCCGTCGACTCCAACACAATATTATCAAGTAAGTTGCTTACCAGATTCCCATGATCGTACACATAATTCCCAAGCCATGGATTACCTGCAGCATCAACAGGCAGTGAGCTCTGAGCACCCATGATGTAATGATGCGGGTTGGCATGTTTAATCGCTTCATCCAATGGAGCACCGTCAACCCCTGCATCTCCTGCGCCTTCTGCACCGGCCCCCGTTAATAACTGATTAATGGTTTGTTGCACCAGTTCAATATGGCTTAATTCCTCAATAAATACACCACGGATCAGGTCTCTATACTGCGTAGCATTCCCCCGAAAATTACTGCTTTGAAAGAAGAATTGCATCATCGTCCGCATTTCGCCAAATTGGCCGCCAAGCGTCTCTTGCAATACTTTTGCTGCCGCGGGATCAGGCTTGTCTGGTACGATCATATTGATAAGGTCTTCACGATAAAAAAACATGCTTGTCCTCCATTCTCAATTAACTTACTATTCTAGTTTCTGTTACCTTCCTAATTTTATGTAAACATTCAGTTAACAATCTCTGGGTATTGGCTCTTACCTCAAAAACAAATGGAAGTGCATGATCTAGAATCACGCATTTTGTTAATGAATAGGGAAACAGAATATATTCTGTTTCCCCTTATCCACTTTTAATCCATTTCTTATGGCATATACGGCGGTACATCCGCTGAACTTCCTTTTCTTAGAACCTCAGGTGGGGTATCAAAAATATACGGCGGCGCTGGGGGAAGCTTAGGTGCAGGTGCCAAAGGTTGAGGATGCTGAACATATTGGAAAGTTCCTTGCCCATCCATACTTGGACCGTGAGCCCAGCGTCCGGTTGCACTCTCATCACCACGAGAGAAGTTAAAGAGAACGTACGCAACCTCTCTCTTCTCAAGTTCTTTCGGGAATGTGCTCGGTACAACAATTCCTTCTTTTTCTTCAAGTTCTCTTATCGCTGCAATCCACTGATTCTGATGCATGGTATCCCGAGCCAGCAACCACGACAACATGTCTTTCACACCACGGTCATTGGTCATTTCGTATAGTCTGGCAACCTGAAGTCTGCCTTGAGATTCTGCTGCTAGATTATGTCTGAAATCAGCCAATAAATTACCACTTGCTATTGTGTACTTGGCATTCCAAGGATACCCATTACTATCGGTTGGGGCTGCTCCAAGCCCGCTTACAATCGCGTGTTGTGGATTACTCCCACCGAGTATCGCATTAATAACTGGATCTTTGGCAGCTTCTTCTAATGTAGTCAATGGAGCATTGTCCAGCAAGCGAGCAATCATCGTAGCCAGCATCTCAACATGAGCGAGTTCTTCGGTTCCCGTATCCATAAGAAGGTCCTTATATTTCCCATCCCCACGGACATTCCAGCCTTGAAATAAATACTGCATGGCTACGGTAATTTCGCCAAATTGTCCGCCCAGTACTTCTTGTAATTTTCTTGCGAACACGGGGTCGGGTCGATCCGGCTTGGCATGATATTGCAACTCCTTGATATTAAAAAACAACACATCACCTCATCCGTTTTAGATAAGTGATATGTATGTGCAGTACATTGATTAATTGCATGTCTCATTAACAAAAATAAGTTGGACTGTCACCATTTTGCCCTTGGGTTATATCCTATAGATAAAGGAGGACTGTTCATGTCGTTATTGTTGTCATCTTCTGAGATTGAGAATGAGGAGTGCCCTCTCGAAGCCTGGAAGAGAGATGCTTACCATTTATTCTCTTCCAAAATGAGTGACCGGGAGGCTCGATTTCCCTGTATTCCGGCTACACAGGCTTTTGCCCTGGATCACCTCCGATACGGCTTTGTTTCTAATTTCGGGGACGAGTCTGCAGAACGCTATGTATCAGACATGCTCAAAGAATATGGAGATTCCGCTCGTTCATTCGGAGAATATTCTTCATTGATTTTATTTTTTGAAAAGGAAAAAGAGATCCGGGATGTATTGGCCTATGAAAAAGCCTTCTGGGATCTATTAATCCAGATCAGACGCTTGGACAACAAGCCTTGGCCAAAAGATATCCCAGAAGATCCAGAGCATCCCATGTGGGAGTTTTGTTACAATAACGAACGATATTTTGTCTATTGCGGGACGCCAGCCCATATATCACGACAAAGTCGCAACTTTCCTTATTTCATGTTAGCTCTAACACCGCGCTGGGTGCTCGATATATGGAACGCACAACCCCAGAGAGCTGCAGCGATTGCTCCGAGAATCCGCGCACGCTTGGCTGCCTACGATATCATACCGGCACATCCTGAATTAAAGCAATATGGATCACAAGACAATCTGGAGTATAAACAATATTTTTTGCGCGATGACGATACCGCTCCTTCCAAATGCCCGTTTCTTCAACCTCTTCAGCAGGACAAAATAAAGGAATAGCATAAGTCGATTCTAAAAATACTCTCCTCCGAATAAAAACTTTATACCACCCGTTTATAGGAGGAGAGCCATTTGCTCAAGCAACCGGACAAGCCCTATTCATTACGATGGAAGGGAAACAGGGATTGAGAAATGGGTTTATCCATGGCTGGGCGGTAGGACTGGGAGGCATGGCAGTTGATGCTGGTTTGATTCCTTTTTATACACTGCAGGTACCTTCCTGGGATATCTAATTTTCTGTTAATGAGAATTAATTTGACTTTCACAGCGAAGGATGGCAGTTCATTTAGTCGAAGGGCGTGCTGAATCGTATCTAAAAGATTGGTAGTAACAGCGGTGGGCATTCTTTTCTATTGTGAATTTTTCATATGTTGAAATAATTACAGTGATGACGAATCAGCTTTTAGTACCAATACAGTTGTCGTTCTCTCAAAATTAAAGTAGTATGCTTAAGATGAATTTGGACATTTTACGAAATGGATAGAATGCTTACTGTTGTGAATTTTTCATATGTTGAAAATATAAGGTTTATGATAATAAAAAAGCTGCCTATAGGCAGCTTCGCAAAATTAAAATCCATTTGGCAAATGCAAAGAATCAGGTCCGGCCAGTCCAGTCTGCTCCTGCGATTTCATTCCATCGTGCTCTAATCTCATCATACAATTCCTGTGGAAGTGCGCCTTTAGCAATAAGGTCGGCATTTTGCTGCCAGCGATTTGGCTTGGCTGTTCCTACAATAGCCGTGTCTACGCCTTCGGTACTTAGCGTAAAACGCAGTGCTGTTTCCACCGATGCCTGAGCATCTTCACCCAGGAAACCATAGTTAAGTTCACTTAAGCGTTTCCAGTAAATGAAGGGATAAGCCTCTTCCGAAAGTGTTTCATACGTCCAGGCCGCATTGGCAATAGGTCTTTTGGCGATTACCCCCATGTTTCTCTTTCTCGCCTCAGGCAAAGTCAGTTCAATCGCTTCCTGATCTGCGATATTTAGTGACGTCTCCAGGCTGTCAAATACTCCGGTCTGAATCGCATATAGCGCATCCGTTGTATCCCCACTGTATCCGATAAATCTGGTTTTCCCTGCTTCCTTGGCACGCTGGAGCACTTCAATAACCGCACCTTGTCGAAGTACTTCTTCTGAACAACTATGCAAATGGATAACATCCACATAGTCCGTTTTCAACCGTTTCAGGCTACGGTCAATCGTCTGCTCCAGTACTTTGGCATCCCAATCCGGACCTTCGATCCCGGCAGCATGTCCACATTTGGTGAACAAATAGTAATCATCACGCCGATGTGACAGCACCTCACCAATTAACTCCTCGCTGTCACCGTAACATTCTGCCGTGTCAATCACGTTTAATCCCGCATCCAAAGCACTATTCAGCAATGTCTCTACATCCGCTTTGGATACATTTTTGCCTATTTCCGCTCCGCCGAATCCAAGTGTACTTACGTTCATGCCCGTTTTTCCGTAAGTGCGCGTTTCCATGGTTATCTTCCTCCAAGTTCAGTGAATTGGGTCATTTAAAAACCATAGATGGACATTCCACCGTCAACCAATAACGTCTGACCCGTTATATACCCTGCTGCATCTGATGCCAGAAATACGACCGGCCCTACCACTTCTTCCAGTTCTCCCACTCGCTGAAGCGGTGTACGATTTACAATCTCCTGCAGATACTGGGGATCATCCAGCAGTTTTTCGGTCAGAGGTGTTCGGAAATACCATGGCCCTACTGAATTGACACGGATTCCATACTTTCCCCATTCCAGTGCGAGCACTTTGGTCATATGAATTAACGCAGCTTTGGTCGCACCATATACAACCCCTGTCCGCAAAGCCGTATGACCGCCTACGGATGAGATGTTGATGATCTTCCCAGTCCCACGTTCTTTCATATGCTGACCCGCCAACTGGGAAGCGACGAATGCCGACTTCAGATTCGTCTGCATGATGGTCTCCCACTGCTCGTCCGTAACTTCAAGTGCTGGTGTCCGGATGTTCATGCCTGCGTTATTCACCAGGATATCCAGACTGCCCATCTCGGAGATCGCCTCTCGAAACGTCTCTTCCAGTTGTTCTCTTGATGTCACATCCGCAATCAGAGCGAGCGCTTTGCGTCCTGTCTGTTCATAGATGTAGGCAGCTGTCTCCTCAATTTCTTTCATCGTTCGGGATACAAGTACAACGTCACTGCCTGACTGGGCCAGTCCGATCGCGATTGCTTTTCCGATCCCTCTCCCCGCACCTGTCACCAGTGCTGTTTGTCCATCGAGATGGAATGTAGGTACGTTCATGTTACTCACTCCTTCATCAGATTCTTTATTTCAGCATTCATGTAGAATGCTTTATATGTAAGTGAAGCCCCAATGGGAATCAGGTTACAAAATACTGGCTTGGATTGCCCAACTCCGGATGGAACTTCTCTCGAAAGCGTCCTCCCGTATAATCTCCTATAATTTTTCGCCAGAACGCCTGGGCAATGACATTGTTACGAACCTGAGTCACTTTCCATCTCCCAGGAAAACGTTTAAACAATTCATATGCTGCCCGAGTGCCCACTCCACTGCGCCGATATTTTTGCATCACAAAAAATTCAGTCAAATAGTAATCATTATCCTTACTTCCAGGCTCCAGCTTCTCCACCAGAGCAAATCCTGCAGGTGCTCCATCACTTGTAATCAAAAAAGGAAACTTACGGTTCTCCTCTGTCCAGAAGGCTTCCAGACCGGGATATTCCGGGAAAATACCGTTACTATCTACATCAATATTCAGATACTTGGTAAAATCATATAGATAAAATTGCATTAAATGCCGAATCACCTGACTTCGTTCCCGGGGAACCAGTTCTATTTGCATATTCATCCGGTTCACCTCCTCTGCTCTACGTATACTAATTACTTTAAAGGTTTACGCGCTGAAGGGCAAGGAAGCCCCCCGCTACCTTTTTCATACTTCAGTGAACAAGCTGTGAGCATGTAAATTATGGTACACTAGAGCATAGAATACTAGCACATTGAATAATAATTTCATATGTTTTTCACATGGAGGTGCCGAACTTGACCAACGTGCAAAAAGAGATCGATCGACGCAAGCTGGATGACAAACTACCTTCTATGCCTTGGTTCGTTCAGCAATTTATGGACTACAAGCTGCCTGATCTGTCCCCCTCTACCCTGCTCGAATATCTGAGAGATTACGAAGCTTTCTTCGGTTGGTTGCGAGCAGAAGGGCTGTCCGAGGCAAGCTCTAATAAAGAAGTTACGTTGTCTGAACTGGAAGTCCTTCGCATGGATTCAGTTACTGCCTATCGGTTATTTCTCACAACCAAGCGAGAAGGAGCCAATTCGAGAATTACCGTCTCTCGCAAGCTCTCTTCCCTCCGCTCCCTTTTTCATTACCTGAGCCAGATTGCGGAAGATGAAGACTTCTACCCTCTGCTGAAACGGAATATTATGGCCAAAATTGAGATCAAGCGTACCCATAAACCCAAGGACACCGCTGCCAAACTCAAAGGTAAAATTCTCGAGGAAGAAGAACTTCTCGAATTTATTGGATACATTCTTGAAGGTTATGCTGTAGATATGGAGAAGAACAAGCAGGCGCTGTATTCCCATGAACTCAACAAAGAACGTGACGCCTGTATTGCCAGCCTGATTCTCAATTCAGGTTTACGGGTGTCGGAAGTCGTGAATCTAAACGTCGATGACCTCGATCTGAATAATAAGCTCTTATATGTCTATCGCAAAGGTAACAATGATGAAACGTACAAAACACCTGTTTATTTCAGGGAACAGGCCAAGGACGAACTCGCGACCTATATGAATCTGAGGCAATCACGTTACCGTACGCCCAAGCGGGAGAAGGGTCTGTTCATTGCATTGCGAAACGGAGATTCAGAAGGCAGCCGTATGACCAAAAGAGCGATCCAGGCCATGATTATGAAATACGCCAAACGCTTTGGCAAACCTTATCTGACCGTGCACAAATTACGCCATTCATTCGCAACTGACTATTATCTGCAAAATGATATCTATAAAACGAAGGAGCAGCTTGGACACGCTTCTACGGAAACGACCGAGATCTACGCTCACCTTACCGACAAAACGATGTCCGAAGCCATCGAACGTCGTACAGAAGACGGGATGTAACACTCCGAACGAACGAAAAGCAGCAAGCCGCATCAAGGATTTCGATCCGAGAAAGGTCTGCTGCTTTTTTAATGGATTCTTTAGGAGATGGTACGATATCTGTCGCCAAAGCAATAGTATAAACTTTTAAGTTTACATAATATATATTACGTTTTCTCGCTAAGTCTATTATCCATATTAAGTACTTATTCACTCTTGACCATTTCTAACAATGATTGAGCTATGTCTTCCGGTTCATGAACCGAGTACCACGCTATAGCCCTATTTACGATCCCCCGCTCCATAACTTGATCTGGAGGTAGCCATGAGATCACCCCCATTACCCCTTCAAGTCGGTCAATTAGGATCAGGTCTTTCTCTTCTCGAACCATCACGAATTTGGGATAAGAAGCCTCTTTGAATCCTTCAATAACAATCCAATCATACCCGGACAGATGGCTCAGCATATCCTCCAGCTTGGTTGCCTGTCGTTCCATAATTGATGTTCGTTTCTCCGACATGACAACGACCGCCGAGGCCCCTGCCTCCCCAAAAAGATACGAATCCGTTCCTTCCTGATCCATCTCGAAATGGTCGTGTCCATCATGCTTAATCGCTGCTACCTTAAGTCCCATAGAGGAAAAGTACCCGATTATCGCGGCAGTCATGGTCGTTTTGCCTGTGTTCTTGTAACCCACAATCTGTATGATATATGGTTTTTCCCCACTCATATTAGTCATCTATCAGCTACCTCACTTGACCTGAGGGCAGTTTGAGGATGCGCACTTGTTCACCTGCAGGAATACCTTTTTTCTCAGGTGGAATAACAATCAGACAATCACTGTCCTTAATGGTAATCATCACGCTGGATTCATCTACACGGGCAGCAGCGGGCCTCGCGTACACCATGCCGTTGCGGATTTCAGTGCGTCCACGTACGAATCGTGTAAAATTGTTTACTTTGGTGTAGCCTTCTTCCAAGATCGCAGTCCATTCTTCCAAATAAGGATGAGCATCCGCTTGCATGGAACGAATGGTAGGACGAACAAATAGACCAAAACCCACAAAACAAGCCCCCGGATTACCCGAAAGTGCAAAAAGCAGTTTGTCTTTGTACACAGCCGCTGTGGTTACACTGCCTGGTCGCATCGTCACTTTGTTAAACAACATCTCCACATGTTCCTCCAGCACAAGTTCTCCCATAATATCATAATCGCCGACGGATACACCGCCTGTGGTCACTACGATATCATTATCTTGAATGGCTTCTTCCAGTTTGGTCCTGGCTGTATTCACATCGTCTGCAATGGAACCGTACATCACCGGCTCTCCTCCCGCTTCTACGACCAATGAGCGCAGCATGTAACTGTTGCTGTTCCGTATCCGGCCCGGTTGCAGTGGCTCGTCTACACCAAGCAATTCCGTGCCTGTTGCGAATATCGCCACCTTAGGACGTTGAAATACGGGAACTTCTGCAATGCCAAAAGTAGCCAACACTGACTGCTCTCCTGCTCTAATGATCGTTCCTGCGTCAAGCAATTGCTGACCCTCCTGAACTTCCAGTCCAATGGGTGTGATGTTAGCACCAGACAGTATCTGGCGTTTCAATGCAATCCACTGTTCTCCGTTCTCTTCCTTGCTCTCGGTCATCTCCATCATGACGACAGCGTCCGCACCTTCTGGAACCTGTGCACCCGTCATGATGCGAGCTGTCGTACCTGATACAATGGTGTGGTCGGAGGTATATCCACAGGGGATTTCATCAATTACACGAAACCAGATTTGTTGCTCACTTGATGCATCTGTAGTATCTGTACTTATAATTGCAAAGCCATCCATACCCGATCTCCGGAAGAACGGATACGGGTGAGGTGCGTGAATAGTCTGCGCAAGTGTACGTCCATGGGCAGATTCAAGGCGAACTTTCTCTATGGGACCCGAAGTCACGCGTGCAGCTATTTTGGCTTGGGCATCCGGTACCTGTACAGCTGTACGATTGAACTTGGCAGTTGTCATATCATGTGAATGTGAGTTCAGTTTCAAAAGTGTTCTTACCTCCTTGGGACATCTTATCGTTTAAGAAAGTGTAGCCCGAAAGCAGCCCGATGACAAGTACATCGCTCACTGACTCCTGTCACAAGATCTTGTTTTCTTACGGAGCTAACATTCCAAAGCCTACATCCAAAATGAAAGCCAGTATATGTGCTTATAATATAAATGATACAAGGAGGCGTGAACCGTGAGTGACCAATGTGAATTATGTGGAAGAAAACCTGTAAACACGACCATCCATCATCTGACACCCAAAGAAATGGGCGGAACATTCCTGCCAACAGCCAGCCTGTGCATCCCCTGTCACAAACAGATTCATTCGCTATGTTCGCAAATCGTAAACCAAAAAGAACAGCTCCAAGGTAATGTGCCGGCAGAGGTGAATCCGCCTTCCCTTGTCACTGTTCTTAAATGAATGATGCGATTGGTAGCCATGCTTATGAGTGAATGCTTATTATCTTCGCCTCTTAATTCGGCCGCCGCCCACTCTGGTTTTTGGTTTTTTGTAGGATTTCTTTGGTGAATCAAACAACCCACCACTGCTCTTGTTGCGATCAATGGTTCCCTTGCTCTGATCTTTGTTCCGGTTGAATAATCCGCCGCCAGATCCCACGCTAGAATCTTTATCACTTCCGCGCCTTGTAATCGTACCTTTCCGATCCACAGTAATGGGTGGAGCAACTTTCTTGTCATTACTCGTTGGTGTGCGGTAAGATCCTGCACTCGGTTTATACGTATCTTTATTGGTATAACCCCGATATTTGCCATACCCCCGCCCGCCAAATGAATCGAATAGATTACCAATTAATGTGGCGGTCAGGTAACCTTGTAAAAAAGATGAATCGTAGTTCTGTCGAACATATTCCTTTGAGTCCACCTCAACCAAGGTATCCTCCGGCTTGTTCGGATCTTGTTGCAGGTGATAATAATCGTCCTGATACACCAGGAACATACGCTCCGTGTTCTCTGCCGAGATCTGATCCGGTTGCCTTTGCTCAGACAATTCCTGAGCCACTTCCGGAACCGTACGGTCCGAAGCCCGGTACACATAGGACGTTGAGTTACCACTGCCACTAACCGATTCAAGCGGATATGTGTCCTGAACAGAAGGCGCTCCGCACGCGGACAACAGAGACATCACAAGGCTGAGGACCAGCATTAATTTTAATCCATGTGCCAAGCGTTTTTTCATTGGAACCTCTCCTAGCTCGAACGAATCACTTTGATATCCGCAGGAAGAATGGACTCACCCTCATACAGTGTAAATCTTCTGTCTTGCCACTCCACACGAAGAAGCATATTATCATCAGACTGATACTGCCATACCAATTGTTCTCCAGCCTGGCCATAGGGAGTTCTGCCTGCCGTGGATACCATGCCTCCATATTCTTCCTCCAAATGATATGCACGGCCATCCAGATCGAGTAATGTAGGCACCTCATCAGGCGCATCAAGCCTGCCATCAATAGGTGTATATAAGGCATAACGCGTGATCTCCCGCTCTTCAATATGCAAATAACGAAAGGCGGTACCATCCTGCAGCGTAAGCACAACTGCATTTCGAGCCCGATTTTGTACCCGACCAACGACTTCATAAGTGACCAGAGAAACCTCACAGATATCACCAGGTGCAAGCTGTAGCATGGTTTTCTCTGCCTGCGGCGGTTCAGGTTTCGTTAGTATTCCTTTAATACGTTTCCATACACTCATGAGAATTACTCCTGTTCCTTATCTTATAAACAAGCTGCAATAATCAGTGCGCCTACGATATGTAAAGCGCCAGAGAACAACCCGTATCCTGTCTTTCCTTGCTGAATTCCGGTATCCAGATCCAAAGTGGCCCATTTGCGAATCATAAAGTGTACGACACTCTCCAGAATCAACAAAATGATAAAGGATACAACGGAGACCAACAGTGCTTCTCCTAGATGACCAGCCGTAGAAATGGACGTAGCGAGTACATACCCTTGCGCAAATAATTTCATCACCATACGTGTAGTAACTGCCATATTGCCAGCCTTAACTTCAGCAAAATCCTTATATTTCGTGAACAGTGAATCAACATACATCAAAACAAACAGCAAAATCGAACCAGAACCGGTCCAGACAAGCATCGCCAAAATGTTCAAATCCATTTACACAGCCCCCACATATCAACATGAACCGCATTTAAAAGCGAAGGAGAAACGCTCTTCTCCTCCGCTGGTTAACCCTGCTGACAACCAAGGTGTTAGTTCTTATTATCGTACTGTTTCATCAATGCTGCCAGTTCGTCTTCAACAGCCTGGTCTTTACCCAACTTCTCGAACTCTTCATCAAGCGACTTGCCTTTGGATGACATCTCGTTGCTTGCTTCAGCTTGAGCTTCCATTTGCATCATTTTCTCTTCCATACGCTTCATGCCGGCACTTGCCGTATCCGAGCCAAATCCATTCAACGCTTTATTGATTTCCGTTTGGGCTTTTGCTGCATTGTAGCGGGCTACCAATGTTTCGCGTTTGTTCTTCATTTGAGTCAACTGCTTACGCATCTCGTCGAGCTTGCCACGCAGGTTATCTGCAGAAGCCTTGTTCTGATCATAGCTGGTTTTGTACTCAGCCATCTTCTCTTCGGCAACCTTTTTCTCTTCCAGAGCCCGGCGAGCCAGATCCAGGTTCTGAGCACGTGCCGCCGTGTGCGCCTGTTCTTCACGTTTCTTCACAAGAGCTTCCTGCTCTTCGAACAACTGCTTGAATTTCTTCTCAATGGCGATCTGTGCGGCTACTGCTTTCTCCGCATCCTCGAGATCCTCTTGCATGTCACGGATATATTGGTCCGTCATCTTGATTGGATCTTCTGCCTTGTCAATAATGGCGTTAACGTTAGACATTGTTAAATCACGCAATCGTTTGAAAATGGACATTATGGTACTCCTCCTAGTCGATATTACATCGTATATAATTATACATACGTAACAATCTACAACTCGTTTCAATTTTATTAAATAAAATCAAAACATGCGATTGCCCTTATGTCAGGAAGACTCTTTATCTTTGTTCAGATGATCCTCCATCAACCTCTCTGCAGTTTGCACGATTTCGTCGATCTGCATCCGTGTAATGGAATCAAAATGGATACCCATCATTACCGTAACGGTTACTTTCAGCTGCAGGGTAGCCTTTCGGGCAAGCCGCTCACAGAGCTCTTGTTCCTTATGACCCGGAATATGTACCGTAGTCCCACTAACCCGCTCATGATCCACATAGAACGTGGCTACAGCGCCAATATGCGCCTTTCCTCCGGTAACGAGAAAAACCTTATCCTCTCCTGCTTCAATCACCTGTAAACGTATCGATTTCAAATCATATGTACTCATAGTCATCCACCTATCCTTCTCTATATGTTATATATGGAGGAATTATGGCTTTCATGAGATGAATCGGCAATGAAAATTCTCACACTACGCATAACTTATGGATACCCCGGGCATACCAAGGAGAACGTCATTTTGGAAAAGGAGGCCGTTATTATGCGCGTACGCCTCATTATGCTGATGGTTCTCGTTATTTTTCTCGGAGGATATCATGCTCCAGTTTCATCTCGGGATGCTTCAAGCCCGCCAAGTGAGTCGGTATCAGGTTCAGATTCCGCGGAAGAAGAGCAACTGACATTGGGACAATTACGTCAAAAATATGCCGATACGTTCAAAACCAATGGTCCTTCAACCAAGCAGGTTGCCCTGACTTTTGATGATGTGCCCGATCCACGATTTACTCCGCAAGTGCTGGATGTATTGAAAAAATACAAAGTCAGAGCTACATTCTTCATCGTGGGTAGTCGTGCTGAGAAACATCCGGATCTGGTGAAACGCATGGTTAAGGAAGGACATATCGTTGGCAATCACAGCTATAATCATCCGGAATTCAGTAAGCTGTCGATGAATGCCTTTCGCAAACAAATTTTACATACCGGGGATATTATTCACCACCTCACGGGATATACCCCTAAAATGATACGGCCACCTTACGGAGACATTAATGAGGAACAGCTGAAATGGGCTGCCAGACAGCATTATAGCATTGTGAACTGGAATGTTGACTCCCTGGACTGGAAAGGCCTCTCCAAAGAAAAGGTGAAAGAAAATATCCTATCTGCCGTGAAACCTGGTTCCATCGTTCTGCAGCATGCAGGAGGCGGTGTGGGCTCTAACCTGAACGGCACGATTGAGGCTTTGCCCGAAGTCATTGAGGAACTGCGTAACCGCGGATATGAACTCGTCACATTGGACGAAATGTTGGGATTGCCTAAGGCCAAAGATTAGGGTGTCCATGATCCGTAAAAGGAAATGATTGCGAATGTTAAAAGGGTGCCTGTTCAATCGCAAGTTAGCGACTGACAGACACCCTGTTTGAATTCATTAGATGTAGTTTGATGTCTACTTCAGAATGTAGAGCTCGATATCCTGAAAACCAAATTTGCTTACGGACTGCTTGCTACCAGGAATGAAGATATCAATCCGGTGACCCTTGATTGCACCGCCAACATCACGTGCTGTGGCTACAAAAGCCTGTTTGGGCAATCCCGGATGGCTGTGACCTGTGACCAATACTTTGGTTCCGAGTGGAATCACACTTGGATCAACTGCAATCGTACCCAGTTCAAGATCATTACCGAAGTAATCCACAGCACCCCATCCTCCATTTTCGGACGGATCTGCAGAGTATGCCGTTGCTTTCACATTGACTGCTTTACTGTAATCAAACGTTTTGCCCCAGGCTTGAACCACTTTGTTATCTGCGTTAACGTCCAAGCTTGCTGTGGTAACCGTCTTCGCTTGAGCCTTGCTTTCCGTAGCGGCAGCAGCAACTTTGTTTGCTTTGCCGGGGATTGTAATTTTCAAACCACCATAAATGTTGTAAGGCGAAATGTCGTTATTTGCTTTAACCAACGTGTTAAGTGCTACTCCATATTGTTTCGATAAGGTGTAGAAGGTATCTCCCTCTTTGGCCACATGAACTGAATCTGCGTGAGCCGGAACGGCTTGAATAAGCATTGCTGTTGTCAATAATGCTACTGCTGTTTTGGCTATACGTTTCTTGTTAATCATGGTCTTCCTCCCTCATTGTGCCTGCGAAGTTAGTTGTCGGATTCGGATGAGGAGCCCACCCTATAGGTTCTTCGTTACATCTGAAACATTATGTACCCCTAATTCACCCCAAGCAGTGTGCTATCGATCTTCCCCTGCACAATCTGCATCGTTACATCCCCGCACTCCCTGTCCGGAAGTTTCGGCAGAGTTCAATATATCACAATTTTGTAACCTGAACTTGTAGTAATTCTTACCAAATGATTTTCAGCGCATCATCATCTGTAAGAATACTGGATAATCACGAAATGGCAGATGCATCGATTCCTTAAGATTAAGTTACAGAAAAGTTACTTTTCGACTCTATTAATGTTTATTACGCATAAAAAATAGCGTTACCGACATAAAGTCAGCAACGCTATTTGATCTGTGAATTTAGAGTACCTTAGCAAGAAAATCACGTGTCCGTGGATTTTTGGGTGCTCCGAACACCTCATCTGGTGTTCCTTCTTCCACAATAACCCCGCCATCCATGAACAAGATCCGGTCTCCCACTTCACGTGCAAAACCCATCTCATGCGTCACGATGACCATGGTCATCCCGCCTTCTGCAAGACGTTTCATGACATCGAGTACTTCACCGACCATCTCGGGGTCGAGAGCCGAAGTTGGCTCGTCAAACAGCATTACATGCGGCTGCATGGCCAATGCTCTTGCAATGGCGATCCGCTGCTTCTGTCCACCGGACAGCTGATTCGGGAATGTATCTTTTTTATCGTACAAGCCCACAGTGTTAAGCAGATCAGCAGCAATTTTCTCCGCTTCCTGCGTGGATTGCTTCTTCACTTTAATTGGAGCAATCGTAATGTTTTGCTGTACCGTTTTGTGTGGGAACAGGTTGAAATGCTGGAACACCATCCCCATTTTTTCACGAGTCGCATTGATGTTGTGCTTCGGATCGGTGATTGACACGCCTTCAAAATCTATCTCTCCCGAGGTAGGCTGTTCCAGCAGGTTCAGACAACGCAAGAATGTACTTTTACCCGAACCGGAAGGACCGATAACCACGACAACCTCGCCTTTGCCAATCGTCACGTTAATGCCCTTAAGCACATCGTTATTTCCATAAGATTTGTGTAATTGTCTAACGTCTATCACTTGCACTCAACTTCCTTTCCAGTCGTCCCAGCAGCTTGGACAAAATGAACGTCAATACAAAGTAAATGGCTGCCGCAATGAGAAACGGACTCAATCCTTGATACGTAATGTTTTTGACCACACTTGCCTGATACATAATATCCACCATACCGATAACAGAGATAATGGAGGATTCCTTGATGATCGTCACGAATTCATTACCAATTGCCGGCAATACGGCCTTGAAAGCCTGTGGCAAAATGATGTAGCGCATGGCTGCACCTCTGCCCATTCCGAGGGAGCGAGCTGCTTCCAATTGACCACGATCCACCCCTTGAATACCTGCACGGAAAATTTCCGCAAGGTAGGCACCACTATTAATAGAAAGTGTGATAATACCTGCCTGAAGGGGACTAAAATTAATACCAAATGTCAGGGCCAATCCGTAATAGATAATCATCAATTGCACTAGCATCGGAGTACCACGAATGACTTCGACATACGCTGTTCCAATCCAACGCAGAATGGCTACATCATGCAGACGGAACAAACAGATGATCAATCCGATGATCACCCCAAATATTACACCAAGT
Source organism: Paenibacillus sp. Negev47 (assembly GCF_058313655.1). NCBI lineage: Bacteria > Bacillati > Bacillota > Bacilli > Caryophanales > Paenibacillaceae > Paenibacillus > Paenibacillus sp. Negev47. The sequence continues at coordinate 2,691,946 of NZ_CM177754.1, read as the reverse complement.
GCAGATAACAGGAGCGTGTATCCTACACCTGTTGCATAGAAGCTCTTGTATTGCCAGAACACTTCAAATATATTTTGTGATTTGTTCACTTTATCAGCCATCAGGAGACTGGCGTCTGTGACCATTTGTTCGATCTTATTTTCACTTTTCAAGCGCTCGAGCGTTCCATTTACCGCACTTAGCAACTCTGTATTCCCTTTACGGATTCCAATTGCTGCTTCTACCTGCTCTTCATCAGGCACAGCAGGAGCAAGAGCAATCACATCGTCCAGATATCCCGCAGCAACGGTATCTTCAACAATGGCTGCATTTACACGATTGGTCTGTAACTGCAACACAATATCAGATATTTTATCGAGCGCAGTAATCTTCGCCCCTGGAATATTCTGTCCAATCGTCTCTTGAATGGAGCCCTTTTGCACCCCAATTTTTTCGTTTTCCAGTTCTGCCATCGTCGGATATTTGTCTTTATCCGCACTGCGAACCATGATTACTTGTTTGGACTTGTAATAGGTGTCGGAAAAATCAATACTTTGCTTCCGTTCATCGGTTGGTGTCATTCCCGAGATGACCAGATCCACACGACCGCTCTGCAATGCAGGCAGGAGTCCGTCGAAGCCCATATCTTCAATGACAAGCTCAGCGCCAAGGTCTTTGGCAATCTCTTTGGCAATGGCAATATCAAAACCAACGATTTGATCTTTGCCATCGATCACTTTATGGAATTCATAGGGTGCAAAATCGGCACTTGTACCCAGCACCAGCTTTTTACTGCTTGAATTGTCTGTAGTCCCACTTGCAAGTGCCACAGGAACGGCAGTCGTCAGCAGAACGACAAAGGTCAACAGCATCATAGTGTAACGACTTATCAATTTCAACCTTGTTCTCTCCCCTTACAATACTTTGTATGCTTCTCATGTTGATGACTGAGTCATTATAAAGTACAATGCATGATTATGCAATGCATTTTGACATTACAAATCTTGACTTGTTTCTGAAAAAATGAAGCAAACATGATATAATCAATGAATTATTTTCATTTTTGCATAAGGAGTTTACTAATGACATCTAACAAATCACAGATCCTGACGGTTATTGATCAATATGCTTCCCGTTTTAAAGCCATTTCATCATATATTGGTGCCAATCCCGAACTGGGGAATGAAGAGTATCTCGCTTCTGCTCGTCTTAAAGAAGAACTGGTCTATCACGGCTTCACTGTAGAGGCTCCAATCCTTGGACTGGACACAGCCTTTATTGGAACCTATTCAGCCGCCAAACCCGGCCCTACCATTGCACTACTGTGTGAGTATGACGCCTTGCCGGAGATCGGTCACGCCTGTGGTCACCATCTGATCTGTATGATGAGTCTTGGGGCTGCTGTTGGGCTAAAATCCATTCTGGATGAAGTTGGCGGAACCATTAAAGTGTTTGGTACACCCGCTGAGGAGACCCGTGGTGCCAAAGTTCCTATGGCCGAAGCAGGCTTGTTCGATGACTGCGATGTCGCTCTGATGGCGCATCCATATTATGCCTATGAAAGGTCAGGCAGCTCGCTGGCTATTGACGCTGTCCAATTTGAGTTCCATGGCAGATCTTCACATGCTGCTGCAAGTCCACATGAAGGCATTAATGCACTTGATGCCGTCATTCAAACGTTCAATGGAATCAATGCATTCCGGCAACAAGTGAAAAGCACCGTTCGTATTCATGGTGTGATCAACAACGGGGGTCAAGCGGCAAACATCATTCCTGACTATGCTTCCGCGCAATTTTATGTACGTGCAGCAACCAGAAAAGAGCTGAATATCCTCACGGAACGTGTGATTCAGATCGCTGAAGGCTCTGCTCTCCAGACAGGCTGCAAGCTGGTAACGTCCAACTATGAGACGTCCTATGATGAGATGGTCACCAATGAAGCATTCTCAGCTGCGTTTAGTCAAAATCTGATGGGACTCGGCATCCCACAAGAAGAGATTGTCAGTGGCAACGATCATGGCTCCATGGACATCGGTAACGTTTCCCTGAGATGTCCTGCCATCCATCCTTACATTCGTGTTGTAGACGAGGTTCACACACTTCACTCCATAGCCTTCCGTGATCTTGCACTCCAAGAGCGCGCTCTGGACGGGATGATTCTGGGAGCCAAGGCACTCGCTACAACAGCCTATGACGTTCTGAGTCAACCTGAACTGCTTCAATCCATACGTACAGAGTTCGAACAAGCTATTCGTTAACATCCGCTTCAGCATATTGCACAGGGGTACCCGGAGCAGGCTTGATTTTCAAGCTTGTTCCGGGTACCCCTTTTCGTAACAATCTGTAAGTATATCCAGTTAGAAGCTGGATATGCTGTGAAAGAAAGCCTTGAAAACATTGAAAATAATACATTTTATTACAGTAAATATGGTTCATTTGCTGGCTAACTTGGTTATATATTGGTATAACTTATCCATATTCAGGAGGTGCTGTCATGCTGCTCGAAGCTATGTATCATGTCCCTCGTGACAAGTGGGCTTATGCCTACAACTCGTCTACCATACATCTGCGCGTACGAACCAAGCGCAATGATGTGCAATACGTGACTGCACTGACCGGAGATAAGTACAATTGGAACGGGACCTACAAGGAAATTCAACTGGAGAAGGCTGCTTCCGATCGCATGTTTGATTATTGGGAGGCTGCCGTCAAGCCACAATTCAAACGTCTCACCTATATATTTCGGATAACTGCCGGTTCAGAGGATGTGTTTCTTGCGGATAACGGAATTCATTATGAGCCCCCCTATCCCACCGGAGGATACTATGAGTTCTCTTACATACACGAAATTGACGTGTTTAAGGTGCCCGAGTGGGCCAAAGAAGCTGTCTTTTATCAGATCATGACTGAACGGTTTGCTAATGGAGATCCCACGCTAAATCCACAAGAAACCCATGACTGGGGTGGCAAACCTGAGTTGGACAATTATTTTGGTGGAGATCTGCAGGGTGTACTGGATCATCTGTATGACTTGACTGAACTTGGCGTAAACGCCATTTACTTTACCCCGTTATTCCAAGCCAATTCCTACCATAAATATGACACCATTGACTATAAAAAAGTCGATCCCCATTTCGGTGATAACGCCATGCTACGAAAAGTGACAGAAGAATGCCATCGCCTGGGTATACGTGTCATGCTTGACGCGGTGTTTAACCATTGCAGCGAAGACTTCCCTCCTTTTCAAGACGTACTCCAACATGGAAAAAACTCAAAATATGCGGATTGGTTCCACATCAATGAATATCCGTTGCAGATTAAGGACGGTATACCTACCTACGATACGTTTGGGTTCTATGGCAACATGCCCAAATTCAATACAGCCAACCCAGAGGTTAAGGCCTATCTACTCGATGTAGCTGAGTACTGGATCAAGGAGATCAAGCTGGATGGCTGGAGATTGGATGTAGCGAATGAAGTGGACAACCATTTCTGGCGTGATTTCCGCAAGGTTGTTAAGGCTGCGAATCCTGAAGCTTATATAGTTGGTGAAGTATGGAGCGATTCCTTGACCTGGCTTATGGGAGATCAATTCGATTCCGTCATGAATTATCCTTTTGCCGACAAAGTGCTTCAGTTCTTCTGCGGTTCAATGGATGGTTATAATTTTGCCAATGAGATGGGTTCATTGATTATGCGCTATCCGCAACAAACCAACGAAGTAATCTTCAATATGCTCTGCAGCCACGATACCCCTCGCCTGCTCACCCGGTTAGGAGAAGACAAACGCCGACTAAAGTTGTCGGTTGTATTTCTCTTCACCTATATCGGCACACCTTGTATCTTCTATGGAGATGAGGTTGGAATTAGTGGTGGTGCTGACCCGGATTGCCGAAAATGCATGGAATGGGACCCTGCTAAACAAGACAGAGAACTCTACGATTTCTATCGTCTGATGATCGATTTACGCAAAAGCAATGAAGCCCTGCGCAAAGGACGCTTCCGTTTCCTCAAAGCTGATCATAACGATCCCTGTATCGTGTACGAACGTGTAGATGACAACCTCCACTTTACTGTATGGATGAATAATACATCTCAAGATCGTACGCTCTCTCACCCCATGGAAACAAAAGACTGGAAGGATGCTTTAACTGAAGAGTCAGTGTATCCAACCGATGGCATGATGAATGTTAAGCTCGATCCTTACGGGTACCGCATTTTGTACAGGCAGCTTGATCCGGCGAACATTCATTTTAAAGTCTAAGTGAAAGCATGCTCATAACAAAAGAAAACACTTCTACCGCCTCAGATGAATGCAGTACGATTATTCTGAAGTTTCGAAGTGTTTTTTTATTGCGTAAAAAAGCCACAGCATCATATGCTGTGGCTCATTGACAACTGCATCAATTTACAGGTTCGAGTGTGATTCGACGATAAATATCCATATATTCCTCAGCAGAGACATTCCAGCTGTATTCTCCGCTCATTGCATTTTTCACAATCTTCTTCCAGTGTTCTGGCTGTTTGTAGATCTCCTCCGCACGTCGAATGGTATTCATCATGTCATGCGCGTTAAAGCTTGTGAATGAGAAGCCATTCCCCTCTCCGGTAAACTCGTTATATGCCTGCACAGTATCGTTCAGACCACCTGTTTCTCTTACGAGAGGCACACTGCCGTACCGCAGGGCCAGCAACTGACTAATGCCACATGGCTCGAACCTGGATGGCATCAGGAAGATATCACTGCCTGCATAGAACCGACGGGATAACCCGTCGTTGAACTTGATCTGAGCAGACATTTTGAGTGGATAACGATTTGCCGCTTCACGGAACCAGTGTTCATAGGCCTGCTCACCAGTTCCAAGTACGGCGAATTGTATGTCATCATAATACAACAATTCATCCAGGATGCGGCAGACCAGATCAAGTCCTTTGGAATCAACTAGCCTTGTGACCATTACCATAAGAGGTGCATCTGGTCGAACAGGCAATCCAAGTTCCTTTTGCAACTCGATTTTGTTTTCCGTTTTCTTGGACAGACTCGTTCTGTATTTCACGGGGATCTTGGTGTCTGTAGCCGGGTTGTAGCTCTTGGTATCAATGCCATTTACAATCCCGCTAAATCGATCTCCAAGTGAACTGAGCAGTCCATCAAGGCCATATCCATAATAAGATGTTTTCACTTCCTGTGCGTAAGTTGGACTAACGGTTGTCACATGGTCAGCGTACACAATTCCAGCTTTGAGGAAATTGACATTACCGTAATACTCGGCTCCATCCACGGTGAAATATCGATCGTCCAGCTCCAGGATTTCACTGAATAACTGATGCGGGAATACCCCTTGATACAACAAGTTATGTATGGTGAATACCGTTCGCATATCACTGTAGAATGAATCGTGTCTGTAGTGTGCTTCGAGCAGCAAAGGAATCATCCCTGCATGCCAGTCATGACTGTGCAGCACGTCCGGCTTGAACTCAATCTGTGGCAGCACTTCGAGAACCGCACGGTTGAAGAAGGCGAACCGCTCACCATCATCCATATATCCGTACACCCCATCACGCCCAAAATAATACTCATTATCCACAAAATATACTGGTATTCCATCATAAATCAGCATTTCTATTCCACAATAGGGTCTACGCCAGCCCAGAGGCACATCCGTTGTAACGACGGGCTGTAACGCGTCTTTATACTCATCGGGAATCCCCTTGTATTTAGGCATAATCACCCGCACGTCTGCCCCGCTCTTCTTCAATGCAAGCGGGAGAGCACCGATTACGTCAGCAAGGCCTCCTGTTTTGATAAATGGATGTACTTCAGCAGCAGCAAATAGAATATTCATGCCTTTGTCCTCCTCTTCGGTTTGAGCGTATTACTTTCATTCTTATTCTTCGTTTTTGAACTGACGGAAGTTATACTCGCAGGCGATTCATCCGTTTTCCGACGCGTGTTCTTTTTTAGAATCACGATGCTCAGCGGAGGCAAAACCAATTCGAGACTATGCGGATGCCCATGAAAAGGAATCTTTTCGGTAGGTAGCTGCATATCATTAGTAATGCCTGAACCGCCGTAAACGGAATGGTCACTGTTCAGAACTTCGGTATACATACCGGGACGCATGACACCAATTCGGTAACGCTCCCGCTTGACCGGCTGAAAGTTAATGAGCACAAGGAGTGTATCCGCAGGTTTTTTTCCTTTGCGTACATATGAAATGACACTCTGGTCCTGATCATCCGGAGTGATCCATTCATAACCGTCCAAGGAATGATCAAGCTCCCACAAAGCTTTTTCGCTCAAGTACAGGTTCGACAGTTCACGCTCAAACTTATGCAAATTGCGGTGACTGTCATAGTCCAGCAAGAACCAATCCAGTTGATCCTCATCTTTCCATTCGATGAACTGGCCAAAGTCTCCACCCATAAACAACAGTTTTTTCCCTGGGAAAGTCATAAAATAGCCCAGAAAAGCACGCATGCCGGCAAATTTCTGTTCATAGGTTCCTGGCATCTTGTCGAGGAGTGACTTTTTGCCATGAACAACCTCGTCATGAGACAGAGGTAGCACATAATTTTCAGAAAAGGAGTATACGACCGGGAAAGTCAGCAAATGATGTTTGGAAGGACGCTCATGAAAATCAGATTCCATGTAATCAAGCGTATCGTTCATCCAGCCCATGTTCCATTTGTAATTGAAACCCAGACCGCCTTCATCTACAGGTAACGTTACCATTGGCCATGCACTGGATTCTTCAGCCATCATCAATGCATAAGGGAAATACTTGAACACCGTCTCATTCAGTTGCTGTAAAAAGGCTACAGCTTCCTTGTTCTCAAGACCTCCTTCATCATTGGTTCGGTATTGTCCTGGCTGTTTCTCAAAATCAAGCCGAAGCATACTCGTAACTGCATCAACACGGAGTCCGTCAAAATGATACATCTCCATCCAATACAATGCGTTGGATATCAGAAATGAACGAATCTCAGGTTTCGAGTAGTCAAAGCTAAGTGTACCCCAGCCTGGCTTCTCTGCTAACATCGGGTCTGCATACTCATACAAAGGCGTACCATCAAACATACGCAACCCATGAGCGTCTTTGGCAAAATGCGCTGGCACCCAATCCAGCAGAACACCAATGCCAGCCTGATGTAGTGTATCCACTAAATACATCAAGTCTTTAGGCTGTCCGTAACGGCTTGTTGGTGCATAAAATCCAGTGTTTTGGTATCCCCACGAAAGGTCATAGGGATGCTCACTTAGAGGCATCATCTCAACATGGGTATATTTCATTTCTAATAAGTAAGGAACGAGCAAGTCAGCCATCTCGCGGTAACTATAAAGGCTGCCATCTTCTTTGCGCTTCCAGGTCCCCATATGCATTTCATAAATATGTAGAGGTTTGTTATACAGCCCACGCTGTTTGCGTCTCCAGGCTCCATCATTCCATTTGTAACCTTCGATTGAACTGGTGACAGAGGCTGTCTGAGGTCGAACCTCCGCATGAAACGCATAAGGGTCCGCTTTGAGCAATTCTGTTCCATCTTCCGTTAATATACGGAACTTGTATAAAGTTCCTTCACTAATTTCCGGAAAAAAACGACTCCAAAATCCTGATTCGGGTATCTTATATAAAGGTTCTTTTTCGCCTTTCCATCCATTACGGTCCAGAGCCAATCCTACTTCTGCGGCATTTGGTGCCCACACGGTAAAGCGATACCCCTGACGGCCATCGCAGATCTCAGGCTGTGCGCCCAAAATTCGATAACTGTGATGAAGGTTGCCTTCATGAAATAAATAAATATGCTCCGGCGATATGTCCGGGTGTGCCAACGGTTGAATGGCCAAGAGATCACCTTCTTCTCAAGAAAATAGATATAACAGTAACCATTACCCCATTCTAGCCAAGTTGAAAAGAAAAATGCGGTGCGTTAGAAAATGTTGTCTTTTTTCTGAATTTTTACAGTAACAATCGTTTCATCTGCTCTACTTTGCGTTAATGATGTACTACAATGCACAATATTTTGGGAGGGAAACGATTATGTTTAATAAAGATTGCATCGCTATGCTGTTGGCGGGAGGAGAAGGGAAGCGATTAGCCCCTTTAACCTCAAGTGTCGCAAAACCCGCTGTACCCTTTGGCGGGCATTACCGGATCATCGATTTTCCTCTCAGTAACTGCGTAAACTCAGGGATCGATACTGTAGGAGTATTAACGCAGTACCAAGCGGAATCTTTGCATGATCACATTGGTCAAGGAGAACCATGGGGACATGGTAACTCAAGTCAGCCAGGAATTTCCTTACTTCCATCTTATCATACAGGAAATGACGAATACTTGGGAACGGCGGATGCTATTTATAAAAATATTGACTATATTGATCAGCAAAACCCCGAAAATGTTCTAATTTTGTCGGGTGATCATATTTATCATATGAATTATCGCGAAATGTTGGAGGCTCATCAGGCCAACAATGCCGCAGCAACCATTTCGGTGATGGAAGTTTCATGGGATGAAGCACATCGCTTCGGAATTATGGCTGCTGATGCTAATTTGCGTGTAACCGAGTTTGCCGAGAAACCGACTGAACCAAAAAGCAATCTGGCTTCAATGGGTATCTACATGTTCAAATGGGAGTATTTGAAGCGCCATCTCTTGGAAGATGCAGCAAACCCTGAATCCAGCCATGACTTCGGTAAAGACGTTATTCCTCAAATGTTAAACGAGAACAATCCCCTCTACGTCTATAACTTTAATGGTTATTGGAAAGACGTAGGTACGGTTAAGAGCCTTTGGGATGCACATATGGATCTGTTGCACAACGATGAAGACTGGAGTCTTCAAAAAGAAAACTGGCCTATGTTTACCCGCGACTGGCGGTCAAAGCCAAATGCTTACAAAGCTAGACATACGAAGAGTGAACATGTGTCTTCCATGATTCACGACTCTTGTGCCATTGAAGGTCGCGCCGAACGTTCTGTGATCTTCTGCGGTGCTGAAGTAGGTAAGGGTTCAGAGGTAAAAGACAGTGTTGTTATGCCGAACGCACGCGTAGGTCGTGGTGTTCACATCGAACGCGCCATCATTGGTGAAGGTGCGATAATTAAAGACGGTGCAATCGTTAAAGGTACGGCAGATGAAATTGTTGTTGTTGGTCCTAACGAGATTGTCTCTGCCAAGCCGGCTGTCCGTTCACAACCTGTTCGTATGTTGAAAGAAGTATATGAGAAAAGTGGGCGCTTGCGCGCTGGTGAACTTTCTTCATAATAATGTGCAAAAAAAGGCGAACCTTAGTGGCTCGCCTTTTTGGGTCTTATACAACCTTAAGACTTTTCTGGATCCAATTTTACATCGGTTGCTGCTCTCTCTTCATTTACTTCAGTATCACCAGGTTGCGTTACAGATTCCTCTGTACCCATCTCCTCAGCCACAGCCGGTAACGTGACCGTAACTGTTGTACCAGAGCCGAGTTCACTCTGCATTGTAATGGTTCCCTCATGAAGTTCTACCAGTTCCTGCGTAATCGCAAGCCCCAGTCCAGTTCCCCCATTTTGATGATTCACCTGGAAGAAGCGGTCCCGTACTTTGATTAGATGTTCCTCACTTATTCCGATACCGGTGTCCTGAACAGCTGCAATGATCTGACCATTCTCCTCTTTGACGGACAAGAAGATCCATGAATTCTCATGGGAAAATTTGATTGCATTATCCACAACGTTCAAGAAGACTTGTTTCAGTCTGTTCCCGTCTCCATGGACATTATATGCACGAGTCTCATCCGTTTCCAACTTGAGATGAACCTGTTTTTGTTCCGCTTTGGCCCAGACATTCAACATCGTTTCCTGCACAATTTCACGTATGTTGACGGTTCCTTTGACCAGCTTCATCTGATTCTGCTGTAATTTGGAGAAATCCAGCATCTCCTCAACAAGTCCAATCAGTCGTTCCGTTTCCTTGGAGATAATGCCCATTCCGATGCGGGTTTCTTCCGGATCATAACCGCCTGAATCCAGTGTCTCACTCCAACCCTTGATACTGGTGAGAGGTGTTCTTAATTCATGTGAGATCGAAGAGATAAAATCATCCTTGATCTGATTACTACGCACGATTTCATGTGCCATGAAGTTAAGCGTCGATGCCAATTCGCCCAGTTCGTGCTTATAGTTTCCTTTAACCCTGACATCCAGCCGTCCTCTGGCCATCTGAGCAGATACTGCAGTGATGTTGTTGATTGGACGCACGATGGAATTCGCCATACCGATACTGATAATCAGAACAATCGCAAGCACGGCAACACCGACCGCAGCGGCAAGTAGTCCCATATTTAACAGCTTTGAATTCACATCTTCAAGTGATGTCAGATATCGAATAACATAAGTATTTTCGCCGCCCAGATCAAACTTGTGTGAAACGGCCATGACGGATTCTCCAGTACCTGGTTGTCTTCCAATCCAGCGTCCCATATCCCCGTTCAAAGCCTGCATAATATCACTGGTTTGCAGCACAGCACGGTCAGATTCAAAAGCAGTCGAACTCGCCAATACGCGCCCGTTCAGATCCAAAATTTCAAGTTCAGTATTGGACAATGCCAAGTTCACAATGAGTCTCGACAGATTATTGCCATCCTCCGTGGTATTTTCACGGGCAATCGGCTCGAAAAAGTCCTTTGAATTAGAAATGTGGGTACTAATCGTATTGTAGATACTTTCATAATAATACCTTTGTACTGCCAACATAAATACGAATTCGACCAACAGCAGAGCGAGAAAAACTACAAAGAAATAATGTAGTACGATCTGCCGAGTAATGCCTTTTTTAATCATTGCTCCCGGCCCTTCCATTTGTACCCGTGACCCCATACAGTTTGCAGGTATTCGGGCTCGGAAGGATTGTTCTCAATTTTCTGACGCAGACGACGAATGTTTACATCCACAATTTTTGGATCACCCATGTACTCTTTTCCCCATACGTGATCTAACAAGACATCGCGGCTGAGCGGTGTATTTTCTTTTTCCAGGAAAAACTGAATCAGGGAAAATTCCGTTGGAGTTAATTCTATAGCTTCATTCTGTTTTTTGAATTGCTTCGAGATCAGATCCAGTGAAAATGGTCCCGACTGGAACGTAACCTTTGCCGCGGTTTCCCGGTGCACGTTCACTCGACGCAATAAAGACTGAATACGAGCAATCAGCTCTGTAGGGCTGAAAGGCTTGCTTACGTGATCATCTGCACCAACGGAAAGTGCATACACTTTATCCTGTTCCTGAACTTTCGCGGTCAAGAAGATGATACCCAAGCGTTCATTGGTCTCACGGATCCGTCTACACACCTCGAATCCATCAATACCAGGTACCATGACATCCAGCAGTGCCAGATCAATATCCGGTACCGTTTGCAGTATGCGTAGCGCTTCATGGCCATCACCCGCTTCAAGCACTTCGAATCCGTTTCTCTTTAAATTGATCACTATAAAACTGCGGATGGATTCTTCATCCTCAAGAATAAGTACTTTACTCATTAAGTTCTCCCTTTCTATTCAGCTGAGAAGTATTTCCTAGGGCATCTTTACCCGCCTCTGATTGTGCTACCCTTGAAGCAATAACCCGATCTTTGGTTCGTGTAATTTCCTTCCAGCTTTTACCCTTCTCCTGTTCCCACTGGGAAAGGGTGAAATATTTAATCTCTGCCACGGTTTCGTCAGTTTCAATCATTTTAAATCGAATATATTTTTCCTTTTCCGATTTGGTATCAATAGTGATCTTACCGTACCACTCTGGCTTAAGGTTAAGATGAAATAAATCAGCATCATCCCGGAATTGGAATGAGACAAATTTCTTACCGTCTTTTCCATCCCACTGATAATAGGTGTAAAACCACAACCGAGAGTCAAATACGTAATGCTCCCAACCTTTTGGAGTCTCTTTGAGTCCAAACTCAATAATACCATCATTATCAACATCACCGCTTAAAATTTTGTCATCTCTATACGTTTGATCCGGTGATTTGAAAGCATTCACTAACTTATTATCCTTAACATAGATAATTTGCGAGAAGGAGCTTCGATCATCAAGCTCTGCATCCAGTACAATGCCCATGTGCCCTTCGGCGATCTCTCCGCCCAGAGCATTATAAACTTCTTTAACGGTATAATCGGTCTGCACCCGATCAACTTCCTTGAAGCTGCCATCTTCGTACTGGTATAACGCAATCGTTGCAAAACCGCTGTTGTTCAGCGAAATGATAACAAAATCACTCTTACCGTCTCCGCTCAAATCCAGCGTGTTACCCTGCGCATCATCAATGATATATTGATTATACGGAACTCCACCCAAGACCTGCTCCAGTGCCCCGCCCTTGTAGGAATATGCGGTCAGGGCCTTCTGCTCCTGTAGACTTACACCAAGAATAATATCCGGATTTCCGTCATTTGTAATATCCAATACTTTAAAGGATTGCAGCTCATTTCCCGGCACATCAAATGTAAGCTTTTTAACCCATGTGCCTCCCTGCTCTTCCAAAATCATACCATGGATTCGCACATTCTCATTCGGCGTCTCATAAAACACAATCGCTTCCCGAGTTCCATCCCCATTCAGGTCTTCCACTCGGATCATACTGGTGTTATTCATATCCTTGGGACGAATCAACGTGCTCTCTGGCGGCAGTTTAACCTGAACCACGTTGTACAGTTTCTCCTTATCTGTGGACATCATTGGTTTTCTCATCAAACCCTTGGGGTCACTTATGACTGTGCATCCGCTTAGAACAGAACCAAGCATGATCGCCATTGTTCCTGCTGCTACAAAGCGTCCCCACCGTGAATTAAACAATCTCATCACTCTTTTCAATAGTTTAAATCTGGTTTTTTTCTTGCTGTGTCAGTCTCCGTCCACGAATATCAAAAGCAATCTTGCCGTCTGCCAATCCCCAGATTCGCGTGGCATGTTTCTCAGCAAGTTCAATAGGCAATACTGCAATGACTGTAGCACGTTCTTCTTCACATAATTTACGCAGGGTTTCCAGCACCGAATCTGCTGTGTGAGGATCGAGACCAATTACAGGTTCATCGGCCAGAACCACTTTGGCACCATGAGCAAGCGCTCTTGCAATGGCAACCCGCTGCTTCTCTCCACCACTCAGCTTCTCTGCTATTTGATGTGCCTTATCAAGTAATCCCAATCCTTCGAGATAGTCCATAGCACCCATATAATCATCGGAACGCACCATGCCCGTTACCATTCTCCATACGGGTGTCTGACCCGAACGTCCGATTAATACATTTTTAAGAGCCGTACGTCTAGGGAATAATTCTGGATTCTGCTCCAAGTATGCCCATTCCCGTTTAATTTTCCGTTTTCCGGACCAGCCTTCTTTCAAAATCTCGGTGCCATCCACCGTAAATCGGCCTGAATCCCATTTTTCCATCATAGCCAGACATTTGAGCAGCATGCTTTTTCCGCTACCGCTTGAGCCAACTACAGCTATCATCTCACCTTGCTGCATATCAAAACGAATATCCCGTAGAACAGGAACACGGTCCACGCCAACGGATTTACTCAAGTTCTCTACTCTGATCATCGCGATGTCTCCTCTTGTCCATGTTTTTCCCTACCACTAGTGTACTCGGAAATGGACATCAATTTCCATGCGAACACCAGCTTCTATTTTAACACAGATTCAAACTCAGGTTTACGACGAAATAATATACCTGCCGCGCCGAAAAGAAGGTACATGATTCCCAGCAAGGTAAACATGCTTCCGGGCGAAATCCAGTTAATCATCTGGCCGCCCAGATTCGGTCCGATAATGCTTCCAATCGTGAAATGAAAGGAAGCCACAACGTTCGCTGCAGGCAGCAACATTTTAGGCAAAATATCTGCTGCATAGGCAAGCCCCAATGAGAAAAAGGAGCCGACCAGACCACCAGCGATCGTTAATAATACAAGCGTCCACCAGAAATGCGTACCTGCGACTGGAACCAGCATGAAGATGATTCCCCCGCTGATGCCTGCAAACATCAATATCTTTTTACGCCCATATCGGTCACTCAACATCCCCAGAGGCAATTGAAGGAACAAACCTCCAATACCGATAAATGGAAGCAACGACGAAATCTGATCGGTGTCGAACCCAATACGCAGGCCATACACGGGGAAGTTACTATTCATACCGGCCTCCATATAACCGTATAAAAGGGCAGGTAACAGTGCGTACCAAGCCCATGCCAGACTACGACGGAAGCGCCGTTCAGGCAGCTGGCCATGCTCTGCTTTTTCCGGCTTCGTATTCGGAAGCTTCATTAATACCAGAATAAGTACTGCTGCCATACATACGAACAATACCCAGAAAGGGACAGCATCACCGAATCCGAGCAGCTTGATTCCCAGCGGACCAATGCTGAATCCCAGTCCGTAGGACATGCCATATAGCGATATGTAGCGTCCACGCTTTTCAGGTGCCGTAACAAGCAGCACCCAGAGCTGAGCCGCGTAATGCAGTGCGCTGTCTCCTATTCCAACGATCAAACGCAAAATGAACCATATTTTAATATCTGGTAAATACGGAAATAGTATTAAAGGGACCATGACCAATATCAGGCCACCCACAATCAGCTTTTTGAACCCGAGTGCTCCCAATAGTCGTTCCGCAACTAGAGTCATGGCAAAAGAGCCAATGTACAATGCAGCAGCGTTTAATCCGTTTAAACCTGGTGAAACCCCTTTTTGCTCCAAAAAAATCGAAAGCACAGGCAGCAAAAGCCCCTGACTAATTCCAGCTACCACAATAACTGTAATCAAAATCAGATAGTTCGCTGTCGAGTGGGATAGTTTGGGGCGAGTAATCGATGACACGAATTCATTCCTCCTGCGAGCACACAAAGAAAAATCGTCATCGCTGACGACTTTCGTATGGTATACATATGGTTTTGAACTGCTATTGATGGATCGGGGCTTTGCCCCGGACTTGAACATTATAGTGGACAACGCCGTGCAAAACAAGCCATAATAGTACTTAAGTCGCTGCGTACACTTAGATGTGACGGGAGGATTCTGCAACAATATGGCTTATCATGTTAAAATTGATGTTTCACCGATATATGAAATGCTCAATAGCTTTCTGGTTTATGTTACGAAAAAATGGATTCAGCATCTGGATATTGGTCCTGAATGGATTCTGGAAGTGGAAGGCAAACTAAGTTCCAATGTACGAGCTGCGCTCGCACCTGCTGCCACTTGGCCTTTTGATGATTTTGATGTCCTGTTTGCATGGGCAGCGTATCAAAATGTTACGAAGGAGAATCGTGAGTTTCTGGACATGCTTGCCGGAATGACAGCGGAAGACCTGTATGCACGTGTATCTTCTCTTCTGCCCGCTCTTACTATAGAAGAATCTACGCGTATTCGGAACAGCTATGTCCCATTATTGCGACTATGGGATCAACACTACTGTCAGAATATGAGTGAAGATAAGCGCGTATGGCTGGAAGAAGATGCTGAAGAAAAACGCGTTTTGCTTGATAAAATGGGATCTGAACTGCTCATTGAATATGCCACTGCAGGAGTTCTTGTTGAACCCATGCCTGGACTGAATGAAGTTATCCTGTTTCCAACGGTGCATAACCGCCCTATTAATATGTACTGCTTCTATGAGGGTATGATGATCATGCAGTATCCCGTAGATGTACCTGAAGAGAACGAAGACCAGCCACCAACATGCCTTTTACGTTTCACCCATGCATTGGCTGATCCTGAAAGACTTCGCCTGCTTCGTTACGTATCGGATGAACCCAAATCCCTCGCTGAGATGTGTGAAGAATTGGGTAAAGACGAAGACACTGTCAAAGATCAGGTTATGGCGCTACGCATCGCAGGTCTGCTGCGAACCCATCTGCTGGGAAGTAATCGTAAAGAGAAATACAGTATTCGTCCGGATGGCGTATCTGAATTGAATATGTTCCTGGAATCCTATATTCGCATATAATTTAGTTGAACCATTGTGGGGTTACTGGCAACAAGGAGTGAGTTAGATCATGAAAATAATGAAACAACATATTTTGTTTGACCTTGATGATACACTCGTATATTGCAACAAGTATTTCAACCTGGTTTTGGGAGAATTCTTTGAGAATATGCAGGAGTGGTTTGACGGACATTCTCTGACGACGCAAGAGATCCGCGAAAAACAGCTGGAGATTGATGTAACCGGCGTGAACAAGCTCGGCTTCGCTAGTCATCACTTCCCGCAATCTCTGATTGATACCTATCGTTACTTTTCCGGGAAGTTCGCCAGGTCAACTTCTCCCGGAGAAGAAACTTATCTGAGCAAGTTGGGCATGAGTGTATACGATCAGGAGGTTGAACCATACCCTCATATGGTTGAAACGCTTGAGAACCTCAAAGTAGCTGGACATTCTCTCTACTTATATACAGGTGGCGAAACCGTGATTCAACAGCGCAAGATTGATCAGATGAAGCTCTCGGCTTATTTTGATGATCGAATCTATATCCGACAACACAAAAACATCGAGGCCCTGGAAGGCATTCTGTCTAACGGTCCATTTGATCGTCGAACAACATGGATGATTGGCAACTCTCTTCGGACAGATATTATGCCCGCAGTAAAAGCCGGAATTCACAGCATATACATCAAACAGCCGAACGAATGGCAATACAACATCGTAGAACTTCAGCCTAATCCGGAAACATCGATGTACACCATCACTGCACTGGAAGAGGTACCGAAGGTCATACACGAAAATATACAACAGCAGCAACAGAAAAGGACCCTTGGTTAAGGGTCCTTTTGCTTTATGTTAACATGTTAACTAAGATCCCGCATCCTGCTTCTCACCAGATAACTTGCCTGTTACCACGTCCTGCAAAATAATACGTGCTTTCACCGTACTTCCGTCTTTTCGTTTGAAAGACAGTACTTGCGTACTCCCCTTCTCAATCAGCGATTTTAACATCGTACTGGTGATTTTTTTGCCCGCATACTCTTTCCAGACTACAAACGAGCAGCCTTCCTTGAAACGTGAACATCCATAACCCTTCTTGCCTTCTATGATCTGGCCTGTACAGCCGGGCGAAGGACAGGGTGCCAGTAACTCTCTCACTCCTGATTGGTTCGCAGTTGAAGATGGCGCCTTGGTAGTCGTACTTGTCCTACTGCTAGATCTTGACGAAGACGAAGACTGACGTGACGTTTTTACAGCTGAACCGCCACTAGTTGTTTTGGCAGATGTCCTCGTATTGCCGGCCTGGCTTTTGGCTCCTTTGCCTTTCCCCCTGCCTGCACGCGAATCTTCTCCAAAAGCATCTGCTGGCGCTGGAGCTTGCACACGTACTTTCTCAATGATGGACAAGGTAAATTTCTTGACATTCTCCATGAACTTGTCCTGACCCGCCTCACCTTTGGAAATCTGATATAATCTTCTTTCCCATTGGCCTGTCATCTCAGGTGAAGTTAACAGATCCACGCCTGCTCGGCGAATCAATTCAATCGCTGTTCTGCCTTTGAGGGTTAACTGCATTTTCTTCCCCTGCAGCGTAATATAACCTACGTTTTTGAGGCGTTCGATCGTAGCCGCTCGTGTAGCCGGGGTCCCCAGACCACTGTCCTTCATCGCATCTCGCAGCTCTTCATTCTCGATCTGCTTGCCTGCACTTTCCATGGCTTTCAGAAGCGTTCCCTCCGTATAACTCTTGGGGGGCTGGGTCGCCTTTTCCTTAAACTCACTCTTCGTACATTGAACAGGTAAGTCAGGCTGTACGGCAAAAGCCTTGTCCGTCCACTCTTCGGCTTCCTCTTCTTCATTGCTGTTCTTCTTAGTCTTCTTCTTGCCTGCGCCACCCTGTTCCTGATCTCCAGAACCGAGGACCACTTTCCATCCGAGGGACAGCAGCTCTTTGACAGATGTCTTAAACTGATGCTTCTCCACTTCGGTGAGCACCGTATGTTGCTTATACTCCGCTGGAGGATAGAAGTGAGACAAGAAGCGTCTTACAATCAAATCATAAATGTTCTGTTCATCCTTGGATAACGTACCCGGTCGCTTCAATGTAGGCAAGATTGCATGGTGATCCTCAACTCTGCTCGGATTACATACCCCTTTATTGTTCTTATGAACAAGTTCCGGCTTGGCCCCTTGTGCAAGCTCACTATACGTTCCATTCTTGAGCAGATTCAGCGTTTTGTGCATACCTTCAATATTCTGTTCTGTAACATAGTTGGAGTTCGTCCGTGGATACGAAATTACCTTGTGTTTTTCATACAAGGCCTGCGCGATATCCAGTGTTTTTTTGGCACCATACCCGAACTTGGCATTGGCTTCACGCTGTAAAAGGGTAAGGTCATACAAACGGTACGGATACTCCTTCGTCTGCTTCGCTTCGTATTTGGCAATCCGCCCTGTCTTGCCTTTCACACTGGCTGCAATGGCTTCTGCTGCCTCGGCATCGGTCAGCTTATCACCTTGACGCAGCCCCCGGTACTCGACACCTTCCTGCCTAAACCAGGCGGCCACTTCATAAAAGGTCTGCGACTGGAATGCTTCAATCTCTATTTCCCGATCGTAGATCAGCGCCAGTACTGGCGTCTGCACACGGCCTACAGACAACAAAGCATTATGGCGAGTTGTAAACGCGCGTGAGGCATTCATGCCGATCAGCCAATCGGCTTCACTTCTGGCACGAGCTGCTTGGGTCAAATTTTCAAATTCAGAGGCATCCTTCAGACCATCAAAACCACGTCTGATACTCTCTGCCGTCAAATCGGATATCCATAGACGCTTTACAGGCTGACGCAGCTTCAACTGCTGTTGAATGAGGGCGAAGATATACTGCCCTTCTCTCCCTGCATCGCAAGCATTGACGATCGCTGAAGCCCGTTTCGCCAGTTCTCCAATCATTTTGAGCTGATCTTTCGTTCTCGGATTGGGTACAATCTTGAACTGATCAGGTATGATTGGCAGGTCCGCTATATTCCAGCGCTTGTACTTCGTATCATAGGCATCCGGTTCAGCCAGTCCAAGCAAATGCCCAATCGCCCAAGTGATGATGTAATGTTCACCCTCCAGATACGTGCGATTGTTCTTGGCCTTTGGTTCTATGACGGCGGCAATGGTTCGACCCATGTCGGGTTTTTCCGCTATAACCAGTGTCTTCATCCGTCCATCTCTCCTCCTTCACCGTCCGCGTGACGGCAAAAAGGGGCCTTCCGCCGACGGAAGCCCCTTGCTTCTGAAACCTATTATATCAGATTATGTATTCGGGAGCACGCCCCCAGAATGAATTAACCTGCTGCCTGTTCTTTCAGTACATGCTTTTGTCTGCACTCTTTGCATACACCTTGGAAATCCAGACGATGATCTGTGACAGCAAAGCCATACTGACGCTCGATTTGTTGTTCCAAACGTAGCAGGCCATCTTCCATGATCTCTTCTACTTTCCCACATTCTGTACAGATCAAGTGATGGTGGTGATGAGACCCGTCCGTACTCCGTAGATCGAAGCGCGCAGCACCGTCTCCAAAGTTAATCTTTTCAACGACCTGAAGATCACTCAGCAGTTCGAGCGTTCGATATACGGTAGCCAAACCGATCTCAGGGAACTGCTCTTTAACCAGGAGAAATACTTCCTCTGCGCTAAAATGATCCTTCTCATGTTCAAGTAATACACGTACGGTAACTTCCCGTTGTTGTGTTAACTTATATCCTTTTTCAACCAATTGATTTTTAATGTGAAATATCTGTTCTGAAATGGACTTGTCCCGGTTACTTGCCATAGCAGGTCGCACCTCCGGTTTATATTCATAAATTTTACTTTTAACGTACGAATTTCTTGGTTTCAGTGAATCCTTATTTATAATGATTATAATATAATAATAAATCTTTATCACTTAAAAAGCAATGCTATTGCTCACACTTACATGAAATATATAGTCCTATCTGTTCAAAAGACAACAAACAACCCCCGCTGAACGCGAGGGTTGTCATACATATCCTTATTTACAATAATACATGTTTAGTATTCATATTCATTCGTTCTTTTTTTAACTCGTTACACAAGAACCGAAGCACCCATCAAGTATTTGTCTACTTCACGAGCCGCTTCACGGCCTTCATTAATCGCCCATACAACCAAGCTTTGACCACGACGCATGTCACCTGCTGCAAATACTTTATCCACATTGGTATTGTATTTGCCGTAACGTGCCTTAACGTTCGTACGACGATCTGTTGCAAGTCCCAGTTGCTCTACCAGCGTTTGTTCAGGTCCATCAAAACCAATCGCAATCATGGCCATCTGAGCTGGGAATACACGCTCTGTACCTGGAATTGGCTGATAAATCTTGCGACCAGTTTCATCCACAATACGCTCGATCTGTACTGTATGCAATTCTTTGAGGTTCCCCTCATCATCTCCGACAAACTTGGTTGTCATGATCGAAAATTCACGCGGATCTTGACCAAACAAGGCTTTGGCTTCCTCTTGTGCATAATCAAGTGTGTACACGTTCGGGAATTGCGGCCAAGGGTTATTAATACGGTCACGCTCGATAGGCGCTTGTGTATGCGTACCGAATTGAGTAATAGTACGACAACCATGACGCAGCGATGTAGCTACACAGTCAGATCCTGTATCACCGCCACCAATCACGATAATATCTTTATCCTTAGCGGACAGATATTGACCATCTTCCAGATTGGAGTCCAGATAGCTCTTAATACTGCCATTCAGGAAATCCATGGCGTAATGAACGCCTTTCAAGTCGCTGCCTTCAATATTGAATTCACGCGGCTTGGTTGCACCACCGCATAGTACAACAGCATCATAATCATCTACCAATTTTTGTGCTGCAATATCTTTTCCAATCTCGGTGTTCGTAATGAATTGGATACCTTCTGCTTCAAGCAGATCAACACGACGTTGAACTACCTTCTTATCCAATTTCATCGTCGGGATACCGTACATCAGCAATCCACCGACACGGTCCGAACGCTCATATACTGTAACCGAGTGTCCTGCTTTATTCAACTGAGCCGCAGTAGCCAATCCCGCTGGACCTGAGCCTACCACAGCAACACGTTTACCCGTACGTTTTTCAGGAGGTTGGGGAACGACCCATCCTTCTTCGAAACCTTTTTCAATAATAGCTTCTTCAATGGTTTTAATGGTTACAGGTTCACCGATTAAGCCAACTGTACATGATCCTTCGCAAGGAGCAGGACAGATGCGACCTGTAAACTCTGGGAAATTATTCGTTTTGTGAAGGCGCTCAAGAGCTTCTCTCCACAGTCCGCGATATACAAGATTATTCCATTCCGGAATCAGGTTATGCACGGGGCAACCTGACGTGCCGCCAATCATATCTATACCTGTATGGCAATACGGGGTACCACAATCCATGCATCGTGCACCTTGTGTTCTGAGCTCTTCTTCTGCCATATGTTTATGAAACTCTTCCCAATCCTTAATCCGCTCCGCTGGCTCTCGATCCGCTGGCAGTTGACGTTTGTATTCCATAAATCCAGTAGGTGTAGACATCTTACGTTTTCCCCCATCCGTTCTTGTCTTAATCCCTTCATGTGCATGGTTCTATATGAAATGGATTACTCATTACCTGAGTTTTTGTCTATTGTATCACAAAATCTTCTCGAAGATATTTCAATTATAGTAGCATTTACTGTGCTGAATATTAAATGGATTATCCGCATAATTATTTGTATTTTATACATCATATCGTTCAAGTCTACCTATGGTCAATACCCTTATTTTGGTCTCAAATGTGCTTTTTCATTGCGAAATTTGGCATGAGTTAAAGGAATAAAAGGTCGAAACGTAATATAAATGTCAGATAATTTGTCATCATTCCCAACATTTTTTGCTACAAACCACTCTAAATTCCGAATATTAGACCCGTTTTAGGACTTCACAACGTTAAAACCCCAAATCTTTTACACTTTTTTACTATTCCAAGCTAGTTCGTCTGCATAATATATATACATGTCAATCCAACATGTCATATTAATGTAATATGTGCTACATTCCCAAATAAGTGACTCATTTTTTCATAAAGAAAAGACGCTGTTCACGAATAATTCGCAATCAGCGCCACTCCTATACCAGTAAAAACTCAGCCCATATTTTATTATGAAGGATTTACCGTTTACGTTCGTAAAATTCGAATGTATACGCGTGAACATTGTTTTCATCCTGTTCGCCTTCAATCTGTTCGATCAGTTCCCATTCGGACCAATCCACTTCAGGGAAAAACGTATCTCCCTCAAAATTCTCATGAATTTTGGTCACCACAAGACGATCAGCCAGTGGTAAGAACTCACGATACACTTGGGAACCTCCTATTACGCACAGTTCCTCATCTTTGGTTACGCTCAGTCCTTCTTCAATCGTATGCACAATTTCAGCTTGTTCAACCTTATAGTTCAGATCTCTTGTCACTACGATATTACGGCGTTGAGGAAGCGGCTTACCGCCAAAAGATTCCCACGTGTTACGTCCCATGATAATCGTTTTGTTTAACGTACGTTGTTTGAAAAAGGCCATATCTTTGGGTAAACGCCATGGAATCGAATTATTCAATCCGATCACACCGTTCTCCCCCATTGCCCATACCAATTCAATACTCAAGGGTAATACACTCCTTTAATCCAAATCTCTTATCGAGATTGAACACGTAATTAGACTGCAATTGGAGCTTTAATGCCCGGATGATGCTGGTAGTTCTCAAACTCGAAGTCCTCGAACTTATAATCGAAAATAGAATCTGGCTTACGCTTGATTATCAGCTTAGGTAAAGCATAAGGTTCACGCTCCAGCTGCGTTTTAACCTGGTCCACATGGTTAGAGTAGATGTGAACATCCCCTCCAGACCAGATGAAATCGCCCACCTCCAGATCACATTGCTGAGCAATCATATGAGTCAAGAGCGCATAACTCGCGATGTTAAACGGCAACCCGAGGAACGTATCCACGGAACGCATCGTAAGCATACATGATAATTTACCCTCTGCAACGTAAAACTGAAACGCGAAATGACAAGGCGGGAGCTTCATATTATTGATTTCTGCCACATTCCATGCGCTGACAAGATGACGACGAGAATCCGGATTATTTTTAATCGAATCAATTACTGCAGAGATCTGATCAATTTTTTCTCCGTTTGGTGCTTCCCATGTACGCCACTGCGAGCCGTATACCGGTCCGAGATCCCCATTTTCGTCCGCCCAGTCATCCCAGATCTTCACACCGTTTTCTTTCAAATAAGATATATTGGTATCGCCACTCAAAAACCACAACAGTTCATGAATAACCGATTTGAGATGAATTCGTTTGGTTGTTACCAGCGGAAATCCTTCCGAGAGGTCATAACGGAGCTGTCTGCCGAACACGGATTGTGTTCCGGTTCCGGTACGGTCTCCCTTATGCACGCCGTTGTTCAGAATATCCTGTAATAAATCGAGATAGTTTTTCATGTTGATATCCCCTCGCACTCTTTTTTCATACTAAACTAAAGAATATTTACACTTGCCACTCCGATGACAGAACAACCTTCCGATCGCTGTTGTCCTAAATACTAAATACATAGACCGTGATTGGCTTGGAGCCACATCATGACTGATCATTACTACAGTGTACCACAATTGAGTAGTTGGATAAAATCAATTCACTGAAAGTTTTGAGCGTGTAACTTTTCATCATATCATATACACTAGTATATTGAATTTCTCGGCTTTTGCTCAGAAAAAAAAGACGAATAACGCGTTAGCGTCATTCGTCTCTTCTGATTTACGTATAATGCCGGACGAATCCGAAGCTTAGTTGATCTTAACGGGAGATGATGTGGATCGGGTGACCCATAACCAATTCCGCAGCTTCCATCACGATTTCGCCCAAAGTTGGGTGAGCGTGAATAGTGAGAGCCAGATCTTCCAAAGTAGCGCCCATCTCAATTGCCAAACCAAGCTCAGCAATCAGGTTGGAAGCTTCCAGACCTACGATTTGGCAACCCAATACGAGGCCGCTTTCTTCGTCAGCTACGATTTTCACGAAGCCTTCAGCATGGTTCAAAGATACAGCACGGCCGTTACCCGCATAAGGGAATTTACCTGCTTTAACTTTGTGTCCTTTTTCTTTAGCTTCTTTTTCAGTGTAACCTACGCTGGAACACTCTGGATCTGTGAACACAACAGCCGGCATACATTTGTAGTCAACTACAGATGGTTGTCCTGCGATTGCTTCAGCAGCCACTTTACCTTCATAAGAAGCTTTGTGCGCCAGAGCCAAGCCAGATACGATGTCACCGATAGCGAAGATGTGAGGAATGCTGGTACGACCTTGGTGGTCAACTTTGACAAATCCACGCTCGTCAACGTCAACACCAATCATGTCGAGACCAAGTTCTCCATCTGTGTTTGGACGACGTCCAACAGTTACCAGCAAGTAATCTGCAGTAACTTCTTTGGATTCACCATTTACGGAATATTTAACAGTTACGTCTTTGTCCGTTTGCTCAGCACTTTCTGCTTTTGCACCCGTAACGATTTCGATACCTGTTTTCTTCATGTTTTTAGCCACGAGGCTAGTCATGTCTTTATCGAAACCTGGCAGTACTGTATCCAGACCTTCGATGATTGTTACTTTCGCACCGAATTTGGAGTACATTTGACCAAGCTCAGCACCGATATATCCGCCACCGATAACGATCATGCTTTTTGGTACTTCAGGCAAGTTCAAAGCTTCTGTCGAAGACAGAATGCGTCCGCCAAACGGGAAAGGTTTCAGTTCGATTGGACGGGAACCTGTTGCAATAATTGCATTTTTAAATTTGTAACGCGGAGACTCGTGATCATTGAATACACGAGCTTCGTTTTCGTTAATGAACATGCACTCACCGTTGAAAACTTCAACTTTGTTGCCTTTGAGCAAACCAGCTACGCCGCCAGTCATTTTCTTAACAACGCCGTTTTTGAATTCTTGAGTTTTGCTGAAGTCCACTTTTACGTTCTCAGCAGAGATACCAAAAGCTTCACCGTGAAGTGCAGACTCATATTGGTGTGCAGCAGAGATCAGGGCTTTGGATGGAATACATCCACGGTTCAAACAAACGCCGCCCAGTTCGGATTTGTCTACGATCAATACGCTTTGGCCCAGTTGAGCAGCGCGGATGGCAGCTACATAGCCGCCAGGACCCGCACCAATTACTAATGTGTCGATATTGAGAGAAGCGTCGCCTACTACCATATCTTACACCTCCATAACAAGCAGCTCAGGGTTAGCGAGCAGCTGTTTAATGTAATTCATAAAGTTTTGTGCTGTTGCGCCATCGATGATACGGTGGTCAAAGCTCAGGGAAAGTGCCATTACAGGTGCTGCAACGACTTCGCCATTTTTGATCACTGCTTTTTCGCTGATGCGTCCTGTTCCGAGAATAGCAACTTCAGGGAAGTTGATGATTGGTGTGAAGAACATACCGCCAGCAGAACCGATATTACTGATGGAGATTGTGCTTCCTCTCATTTCGTTCGCGCTCAATTTGCCATCGCGGCCACGAGCTGCCAGATCACGGATAGAATCAGCGATCATCCAGATCGATTTACGATCAGCATCTTTGATAACAGGAACGATCAAGCCGTTGTCTGTATCTGTAGCGATACCGATGTTGTAGTATTTTTTGTAAACAATTTCGTTAGCTTCTTCATCAATCATAGCGTTCAGAGCCGGGAATTGGCGGGAAGCCGCAACCAGTGCTTTAACGATGAATGGCAGATAAGTAACTTTTGTTCCTTTTTTCTCTGCAATTGGTTTCATGCGAGTACGGAAAGCAACCAACTCAGTTACGTCCACTTCGTCCATGATTGTAACGTGAGGTGCTGTGTAAGCCGATTTAACCATTGCATTAGAGATCGCTTTACGGATACCTTTGAATGGTACGCGCTCTTCTTCAACGTGTTGATTAGCTGCAACTGCTGCTGGTGCTGCGGATTTCTTCTCTTCTTGAGCCGGAGCTTCGGAAGATGCGGCTGCGGAAGAACCGCCACCGTTTTTGAAGGATTCAACATCTTCTTTGGTTACTTTACCGTTGTTGCCAGTGCCGTTAACCTGAGCGATGTCTACGCCTTGTTCGCGAGCAAATTTGCGCACGCTTGGTGTTGCCAGAACGTCTTTGGCAGGTACTGCCGGAACGCTGTTATTGCCGCCCTCTTTAGCTGCATCCGAGCTGGAAGCTGCTGCAGAAGAACCGCTTGTGTCGGCTCCGCCTTGAGCTGCATCTTTCTCTTGCTCGCCTTGATCGCCAGCAGGAGCGTCGTCTTGCTCAGGAAGTTCGCCTTCTGCATCGATGATGGCTACAACTTCGCCAACGTGGCAGATTTGACCGTCTTTAGCGAATACTTCTGTAACTGTTCCGTTAACCGGACAAGGTACTTCAACCACCGCTTTGTCGTTCTGTACTTCCATGATGATGTCGTCGTCAGTTACTTTGTCACCGACTTTGATGTGCATCTTGATGATTTCGCCTTCGTGTAGGCCTTCGCCCAATTCAGGGAATTTATATTCAAATTTAGCCAACTGAAAAACCTCCTTGATTATGTGCTCAATCCTGAAAACAACCCTTAACTCCAAGAAACAACTGTTACTGCTAATGCAAATAACTGTTACTCAAGGGGCTAATGGCTGTTTACAGTGCAGCTTGCGCTGCGGTGTGAATCACCATACTGCGCCTTGCGGCATGTCAGATGATTAAATTAGAAATTTACGACTTTATTAACCGCAGCAACGATACGTGCCGGGTTAGGCAGCCAAGAATCTTCGATTTGTGCAAAAGGATATACAGTATCCGGACCAGCTACACGCAGAACCGGTGCTTCCAAGTGCAGGATTGCTTTTTCATTGATTTGTGCAATGACTTCAGCAGCAACACCTGCGCTCTTTTGAGCTTCCTGTACAACAATCGCACGGTTTGTTTTCTTAATAGAAGCAACGATGGTATCGATGTCGATCGGACTAACCGTACGAAGGTCGATAACTTCAACTTTGATTCCTTGTTTTTCGAGTTCATCTGCTGCTTTCACAGAAGTGTGAACCATCATACCGTAAGTAATGATTGTTACATCGGAACCTTCACGAACAACGTTCGCTTTACCCAACTCAACAACGTAATCTTCTTCAGGCACTTCTGCACGGAAAGCATGGTACAGGTTCAAGTGCTCCATGAAGAATACAGGGTCATTATCGCGAATAGAAGCGATCATCAGACCTTTTGCATCGTAAGGGTTGGAAGGTATAACTACTTTGATACCTGGTGTTTGCGTAAGCAGACCTTCCAGGGAATCTGTATGCAATTCTGCCGCTTTTACGCCGCCACCGAATGGTGTACGGAATACGATTGGAGAATTGTATTTTCCACCGGAGCGGAAACGCATACGAGCAGCTTGCACTACCATTTGGTCAAGGGCTTCGAAGATAAAACCAACGAATTGGATCTCAGCAACCGGACGGAAGCCTTGTACACCCAGACCTACAGCCAGACCACCAATAGCGGACTCAGCCAGTGGTGTATCAAATACACGCTCTTCGCCAAACTCTTTTTGCAGACCTTCCGTTACACGGAAAACGCCGCCTACATTACCTACGTCTTCACCGAAAAGCAGAACGTTAGGATCACGTTTCAACTCCACGCGAAGCGCATCACGGATTGCTTCTTTCATGTTCATTTGTGCCATTTGCTTCATTTCCTCCTTAAACATTGACAGTTCACATTTGAATTATTACATGTATACCGGGACATTCAAGTCGCGGATGTTTATGCTTTATCGGAAAAAACTTATTGGAAATCAGCTTTTTGCTCTTCCAAGTGCTTAGGCGTTTGTTCGAACATGCTGTCGATCAAGCCTGAAATCGTCATTTTCTCGGTTTTTTCCGCTTTTTTGATCTCTTCATTTACTTTAGCTTTTGCTTCTTCTTTCACACGTGCAGTATCTTCTTCAGTCCAAAGACCTTTTTTCTCCAGATATTTAGCAAAGCGTGCGATAGGATCTTTAGCAGACCATTCTGCCTCTTCTTCTTTTGTACGATACTTGGAAGCATCATCCGAAAGGGAGTGAGGACGGAAACGATAAGTTACTGCTTCGATCAATGTTGCGCCTTCTCCGTTACGTCCACGCTCAGCAGCTTCCTGAACAGCTTTGATAACAGCGAAGATGTCCATACCGTCAACTTTAACACCTTTGATACCTGCTGCTACCGCTTTGTGAGCGATGGAAAGAGCTGCAGTTTGTTTAGCAAAAGGAGTAGTGATGGCATAACCATTGTTTTGCACGAAGAAGATAACAGGCAGTTTGTATACGCCAGCGTAGTTCAGACCTTCATAGAAGTCACCTTCAGAAGAACCGCCATCACCTGTGTACGTGATAACAACTTGTTTTTGTTTCTTCAATTTGTAACCCATAGCGATACCCATTGCATGCAGAATTTGTGCACCAATGATGATTTGTGGCATCAATACATTAACGCCATCTGGAATTTGTCCACCATGTTGGTGTCCACGGGAATACAAGAATGCTTGATAAAGAGGAAGTCCATGCCATACGAGTTGCGGAATGTCACGATAGCCAGGACATACAAAGTCTTCTTTTTCAATTGCAAATTCACTACCAACCATTGTAGCTTCTTGACCAGATACTGGAGCATAGAAACCAAGACGACCTTGACGGCCCAGGTTTACTGCACGGTCATCCCAAGTACGGGTAAATACCATGCGATACATAATTTCTTTTAATTGATCATCGGAAAGTGTAGGCATCATGTCTTTGTTAACAATTTCGCCGTCAGGAGACAGCACGGACAGAGCTTCTACATCCTCTGTATACACTTCATAAGGAACCTTGCTCATTTTTTTCTTCACCTCAACAAAAAATTTGAATATCAAGTTCCGCTGTTATAATATTATTATACACCTGTTTCACTCCATACGTCAAAGAAATCCGTAATTTTTTTATGTTTCCTGCCGGATTGTATGTATAACAGGGGTTTAATATTGGTATAACAGCATAATACATGTTTGCGTGTTTGACCTAACCCCGCACAAGGGTAATCTTACCGTATTGCGCGGTCGAATGCAAAAAATCAACCGAGAAAGGTGACGTTTTATGACGGATTCCCGCTATTTGAAACGCACGATTGTCAAGGAAGAGATTGAAAGTCGTTATCTCGGAGAGAAGCGAACGCTCCGTATTTATCTTCCTCCGGGCTATAACGAATTACTTAGCTACCCTGTCGTTTATTGTCAGGATGGCGAAGAATTTTTTAATTTCGGACGAATTGCTACAACAGCTAACCAAATTATTCTGGACGAAGGAGCCGAACCTTTCATTATTGTAGGGGTTCAGGTGGATGTGTCTGTGAGAACGCAGGAATATGCCCCATTTGGAGATCGGTTCAAGGCATATACCGCTTGCTTCGCTGAAGAGATTATTCCCTATATAGAAGAGAAATATCCTGTACGCCCTTCTCCGCAGGAACGCATTCTTGCCGGAGACTCGCTCGGTGGCAGTGTTTCGCTTCATCTTGCTCTGTTATATCCGGATCTGTTCACACGTGTCATTAGTATGTCTGGTGCCTTCTATTCAGCTTCACAGGAAATCTATGCCGCGGCTGAAGATCTGTCTTGGCTCTCGATCTGGATGATCGTTGGTTTGCAAGAGACTGATTTCGAGGCAGACACGGGTACGTATGATTTTGTTCAATTAAACCGGGATACTCGAGAATTGCTGGAAAAACGAGGTGCCCTCGTCTCCTACCAGGAGAAAGACGGAAAACACCAATGGGGCTTTTGGCAGAAGGAATTGCCAGAAGCATTACTTTATTTTCTCCAGGAAAGATAAAAGGACCACATCAACAGGCGGCTGAAAGGCCGCTATTGTTTTCTTCCATAATGATACCGCTTACAATTATAATCTGAAAAAGAAGCAGGATATCGCTTGAGTACCCTACTCCTGCTTCTTTGTCCGATTACAAGTAGATATGAGATCATGTTTATTTGCTAATCTAGTGAATGCTCCTCTTCAATCTTTCTCAACAGAACATCGCAGCCTGCATTAACCAGCTCGTACACCTCTTCGAAATTGCCTGTGTGATACGGATCAGGTACTTCTCTGAGCTTTTCCTCCGGAAGCATGTCCATAAACTTGATGATTTCCGCCTCAGCTCCGCCTGGAACGTTGCGCACATTAACTGCATTGGAATTATCCATGCACACAATGTAATCAAACTGAGTAAAGTCTTCGCTGGCGAATTGTCTCGCTGCCATGTTGGCATAAGAAATCTGGTACGTATCCAGCAATTTCCGAGTCCCTTCGTGTGGTGGTTTACCAACGTGCCAGTCACCTGTACCCGCTGAGTCCACACGAATCTGGTGTTCAAGCCCCTTCTCCAGAACTTTGTGCCGCAGGACGGCTTCAGCCATTGGTGAGCGACATATATTGCCTAGACATACAAACAAAACGTTAATCATATTATTTATTCCCCCTTGCTTAGCGTACCATGAAGTACCGGTGGTGCTGGCTGTGTTACAACGCTCTCGGGCTGGCTGCTGACGTCCCCTGTACCCGATGGCACCAACGAACGACGCGGCAACTTCCATTTATAATGTACAGAACACATCCGGAAGAACACAACGGCTGCGAAACACAGTAATAGCCCTACATTCGTTGTTAACCAGCCCATACCTATAACGAAACCGGCTGTCATTGCCCATACAGCATAAATTTCATCACGCAATACAAGCGGTTTACGTCCTGCGAGCACATCTCGAATAACGCCTCCACCAATACCAGTCATTACTGCAGCAACAATAACTGCACTAATGGGATGTCCCATGTTCGCTGCGTACAATGCGCCTTGAATTGCAAATGCTGCGAGTCCAATTGCATCAAACAATGCCTCTGTTCGCTTCCAGTGACCAATCCACTTGAGAGGCAGGATAAACGCAATGGCTACAGATACCAAGGCTAACATAATAAGTGATCCCTGACTCCATAGTGTCGTTACAGGTATACCTATAAGTACATTCCGGATAATACCGCCTCCGAATGCAGTCACAAGCCCGAGCACCAGTACGCCCAAAATATCATATTCCTCTTCCATTGCCACGAAAGCACCAGACATTGCAAATGCGATGGTACCTATAATACTGAATACTTCAAAAATGTGTAAGTCCAACCTGTTCAAACCTCACTTTTCAAGTCATCTCCGTGTCGCTCTACCCATTGTATCCGCGAGCACTGAAATTGTGCAACCACATTTTGTGGATTATACTGGTTTGGTGAAAGAATTAGGAAGGATGAAATGAAATGACGATGAAACGAATTGTTATTTTTACAGGCGGTAACTTATCTGTGGAATTACTTCAGGAAATACGAGAAGATGACATGATTATCGCGGCCGATCGCGGTGCATTATTTTTGATTGAACACGGCATTCAGCCTCACATTGCAGTGGGAGACTTCGACTCTATTACCGAAGAGGAACGTATATTTGTAAGCAACAATAGCATTAAGTTCATTACATGCGACCCTGTTCATAAGGATCTTACGGATACAGAAATGGCTTTTGAGACAGCGCTAGATCTCGAACCTTCTAACATCTTAATGTTAGGTGCTACAGGTACACGTATGGATCACACACTCGCCAATGTACATATTATGGTTCGCGCGATGCAGCATCACATCTCCTGTGTGATACAGGACAAACACAACTACATGACACTGACAACATCCAAAGCTGTGGTTGAGCACCGTGACTATAAATATGTTTCTCTGCTCCCCTTGACTCATGAAGTTACAGGAATAACTCTGGAAGGTTTTATGTATCCACTGGATCAAGCCACGATTCGCATGGGACAATCCTTAGGTGTTAGCAACAAACTATTAGGTACTTCAGGTACAGTCACCATCGATAGTGGCTTACTACTGATTATTCAGAGCAAAGATTGAATCTATTAGCATGCTTCATCGTTATTTATTACGTTTTTGTAACCAGTGATTCAATGAAAATAATAGGTCCACACGTAATAAATACCCTTGATATTCAAGGGTATTTTCTATTTCATCAATATGTATCATTCGTCAATGATTAATTTTTTGACATTTTTAATTGTATTTTAATAAACATACCCAAACCACTGTGGCACAAGGGATTACACATCTCTATCCAATTTCTAGGCTGTTACAAAGCTGTTATACTCGCTCTAGCAACTTAACGAAAACGAATTTTGGAGGTACTAACTAACATGAAAACAAACATCTTTGTCCAAAAGGCCGTAACCGTCGGGTTGTGCGCTACACTAGGTTTTGGAGCTGTACTAATGACTAATGCACCTGTTGCACAAGCAGCAACTGCTTCTGTATCCACAGGTCAACAAATTGTTAACTATGGCAAAAAATTTACTGGAACTCCATATAAATTTGGTGCTTCAACTAAAACAACCAAGGTATTTGACTGCTCTTCTTTTATGAAATATATTTTCAAAAAGTATGGTGTAGATTTGCCGCGCACTTCCGTGAAACAATCCAAAGAAGGTAAGGCTGTGTCTAAAGCTAATCTGCGTGTCGGAGATCTGGTGTTCTTCTCCAGTGGCAGCCGTTCTACTGGTTCCAATGTCACTCACGTAGGTGTATATGCTGGAAATGGAAAAATTCTGCATACGTATGGATCTCCAGGCGTAACCCTCTCGGATCTGGACTCTGGTACTTGGAAGAGAACGTATGTTAAAGCTCGTCGTGTACTTTAGAACTTATCATTGCTAATCAGTAAGGACCGGAGATTACTATCCGGTCTTTTATTTTTACCCTCTTTTTGCCACAATCTAAACTGGTGATTCATGGAATTCACTGTATAATCTAATTTTTGTCGTGAAGCATGTAACCAATCCCACGCACGGTATGAATCAGTTTCACACTCCTTCCCTTGTCCACTTTAACTCTCAAATGTTTGATGTATACATCCACTACGTTAGTATCCATTGCATACTCATAACCCCATACTTCCCGCAAGATATCACTTCGGGTACATGCTTCATTTACATGCAACGCCAAGAATTCGAGCAATTCATACTCTTTTGGCGTTAATGTTAAGTACTCTCCGGCACGATTTACCCTTCTTGAGCGCAAATTCACTTTAAGATCATGAACTACAATTACTTCTTCACCTTCTTGCTTTACATTCGCAAAAACTCGCAATAAATTCCGTATTCGGGCCAGCATAACGTTTAAGTGAACAGGTTCCTCCATCACGTCGTTAGCTCCAAAATCCAGCCATTCCACGATGAACTGAGGAGATGCATTAGAAGTGATAACCAGTAGAGGTATAACCTGACCTTTATCCATCCACTGTTTCAGCTCTTCTTTCTTCTGTTTCCGATAGCCCTGACCCTTTTCACTATCTACCAGGATGATCAGATTGATATGTAACAATGAAGGCTCAACGGTTTGGTTAAGTTCAGACCATTCCTTTCGTTGCACCTCATATCCTTCGGAACATAATACGTCTTGAATAAGGTCAAGCTGCTCTCCTGCTCCCATCAGCAATATGGCTGTTTTCACTGTTTTCACCCGGCCTGTCTCTATCCTTCTGCTCGCAGCAAAGGTTGTTACAGTTATCATGCCGTAAAATGAAAAAGCCCATTCCCTTAAGGGAACAGACTTTGCTTCATTTTTGCTTCAGCCAAAGTAGCGGTGAACGAGTGTACGTGCTTCGGCTGTATCTTTTGTTCCGTGAACAAGAACACGTCCATCCTGGAAAATGACCATTCTATGAGCTCCTGTTGTAAAAGAAACCAGAAAAGGATTGGATTCCACTTTTCCTTCTTGAAGTCTGTCCAGGCGATCCGCCGTATGTTGAAGATCCAGATTCATGCGCCGTGCAGGCCGGATCTGAACGGTATCCCTGCCACACAACACATCTGTTTTCTCCAGATTGGACGCAGAAAGATATGGATACGTAGCCGTATCGCTGCAGGAAGGGCAGTCTTGCTTTTTCGCACCATCCACATTAATGGATATGTATTCGTTCCTCCACACGTCAAATGACAACAACTTGCGTCTCAGTGCACCCGTATTGCCGCTAAGCAACTTCATCGCCTCTGCTGTCTGATTCGCCGTTACCATCTGTACCGCTTGAGGAATAATGCCAGACGTATCACAGGTATCTCCCCCAAGAGGGACTTCTCCCAGCAAACAGTTCAAACATGGCGTATCTCCAGGCATAAACGTATAGGTAATGCCGTAACTGCCCACGCATCCACCATATATCCAGGGAATACGGTATTTCTGTGCCATATCATTCATAAGTAGTCTGGTATCAAAATTATCCGTTGCATCCATAATCAAGTCTGCATGTTGGACGAGTTCTTCCAACTCATCTACTCTGACATCCAACACTTTGCCTTCCACATGAACGGTGGAATTAATGGCAGATAGACGTTTTTCCGCTGCCATCGCCTTCGGCATCCGTTCAATCGCGTCCTGTTCTACATATAATTGCTGCCGCTGCAGGTTACTCCACTCCACATAATCACGATCCACGATGGTTATGTGCCCGACTCCTGAACGAACTAACGTTTCAGCAATTCCTGTTCCGAGTGCACCAGCGCCTACGATTAACACTCTGCTGCCCTTTAATTTCGCCTGACCTTCCTTGCCCAGCGGCGCATAACGTTCCTGTCTGGAATACCGATCCGCCTGCTCGGAAGATGTTAATTGATCTGTCATGTATGAACCATTCCTTCCACCGGACTGCTGGCTGCTGCATAACGCTTCACGGGAATCATGCCTGCCTCATATGCCAGTCTACCTGCCTCTACCCCCATTCGCATCGCTTTAGCCATGCTCACCGGATCTCCTGATCCGGATACGGCTGTATTCAATAATACGCCATCGGCACCAAGTTCCATGGCATAAGCAGCATCTTTGGGGGAGCGCAACCCTGCATCCACAATTACAGGTACAACGGCCTGCTCAATGATGATCTCAAGGTTATAGGGATTAATGATGCCTCTACCAGCTCCGATGGGAGAAGCGCCTGGCATTACAGCATGTACGCCAAGCAATTGCAGCCTTTTGGCCAGAATGACATCATCCGAAATATAAGGCAGTACAGTGAAGCCCTTTTCAAGCAAAATTTCGCAAGCCTTGTACGTTTCAATCGGATCCGGGAGCAACGTCATTCCATCTCCGATAACTTCGACTTTTATCATATCACAAAGTCCAGAAGCCCGTGCAAGCTCAGCAATGCGCACCGCCTCTTCCGCAGTGGCAGCTCCAGCTGTATTTGGCAGAAGAGTGTATTTATCGAGATCCAACGTATCCAGGAAATGTTTCTGGTTACGCTCCTCCAGATTCAGACGACGAACAGCAAAGGTTAGAACCTCCGTTTCAGATGCTTCCACAGCCTGGCTTTGCACTTCAAGATCAGAAAACTTGCCTGTTCCGAGCAACAATCTGGACTCAAACGTATATTTACCAATATTCAACATCATCAACCGCCTCCTACAAAATGTACAATCTCGATTCGATCGCCTTCTCTTAATGCCGTCGTTTCATGATACTCACGTGTTAAAATATGCCTGTTCAGCTCAACAACTACAGTTTTGACTTGCAGATCAAAAGATTTAAGCAGTTTGTCCACACGATTCAATCCGTCTTCAATCTCCATCCGTTGACCGTTTACTATGATGTTCACTGCACCACTCCCTTTCTGTTCAATCGCTCAGGACTCAGCTCCTCGATCCCGAGTTCTTCTGAGCTACTGCCCTCAAGCAATTCAGCCATTAGTCTGCCTGTTATAGCACTGAGCAAAATACCATTACGGTAATGCCCAAAGGCGGCGAACAACCCGGGAACACTCTCGCAAGCACCTATATAAGGCAGTCCATCCGGAGTGGCTGGTCTTACGCCTGCCCATGCTCTCAAAAATCGAGCTTCTTTCATTCCAGGTACCCAATAGGTAGCTGCTGCTAGCAGCTTCTGTACACTCTGGACTGAAACGTTCAGATCCGTTCTGCCGGGCAGACTGGTTGCCCCAAGCCAAACTTCTCCATTGGCTTTCGGAACAATATAGATATCTTCGGCATACACCGTTCTATCAGGTCTGTACCCTGCATGTTCAGCTGAGAACTGAACAGCAGCTATTTCTCCTTTTACCGACCACACAGGCAAGCTCAGATTCACATGTCTCATTAATTCTTCACTCTGTAATCCAGCCGCTATAATGACATGTTTGCATGTCATCTCACCGATCGATGTGCTGATCCCCTGTACACCATGTTCGTTTGCTTGCACGCGTATATCCTGTATCCCTTCCATTACCCGTGCTCCCATTGCTTGAGCGGATGCAGCGTATGCCTTTGTTAGATTGACAGGTAGAATCTCACTCTCGTAAGGCCTGTAGTAGGCTCCATACGTATCTCTGTTAAGCCATGATGTCTCCTGTTGCACAGTGTAACGATCCCACCACACCTCATCAGCAGACAAAGCAGAATTTCGATTGTTCTTATAGCTGCTTAATTCACTGTATGAACGAAAAGGGGTCAGGAATCCCTGGCGTTGCAGACCAACCTCTAACCCGCTAAGGGTAGCCATTAGCACCTGTTGCTCATGAAGTAACTGTCTGCTCTGCCTGGCAAGCTTAGCCATCAAAGGATGAGCAAACTCCTCACTGTCTGCCGCCAGCATTCCAGCCGCGGCGCACGAAGTTCCTCCCGCGATTGCTGAACGCTCTACCAGCAGTACCTCCTGTCCACGGGAGGCAAGCTCATATGCAATGGCACAACCAACGACGCCTCCACCTACAATAATAGTTTCGGCATGAATCTTATCCGGTCTATCCGTAACACTTTTGCTTCTTGATTCCGGTTCAGATTTCAGTTGATGACTGAAATGATTTCTGTTCTGACCCGATACGATCTCTTTCATCATCTCATCTCCTTGATTCAGCGGCTCAGACTTTCTGTATCTACAATAGCCTGTCTTAATGATGCAGCAGCTCGATCCGGTGAATTACCCCATATGTACGAGATCACGGCAACCCCTTGTGCTCCCGTTGAGCGGATCGCTCGAATGTTCGCCGGTTTAATGCCCCCAATCGCAATGACAGGAACGGAGACACCAGAGCACACTTCAGCAAGAGCGTGCAATCCTCTTGGGTCAAGATCAGGCTTACTGTTGGTTGCATAGACATGCCCGAAGAAAAGGTAATCGGCTCCCCGTTCTTCAGCGATTTTTGCCTCATCGATTGAATGAACAGATACACCCAGACGAAGTCGTTGCACATTGCTTATGACAGCAGTGTTGTACATACGCATAGCCTCTTGCCCCCAGTGCACACCGCCATAGGTTTCATTCTGTGAGGGCAGTTCTGATCCATTGATAACGATGCGGCAAGATGGAACTCCAATGCCACGCAAACTTTCAGCCCAACCGATCTTTTGTTGCCATGTGAGTTCTTTCTCTCGTATGTGAATATAGTCGACCCACGGCCACACGTCCTTTGCTGATTTCACAAAAGAGGCTTGATCTTCTCCCCCCGTAGATACAACATGCAGTTCAAATGATCCGTGTACATGTTCATGAGAAATTGCCGTACTGTTCATCTCCTTCCATGCGTGAATGCTATAAAAATACAAAAAAAGCCACTCCCGTAGGGGAGTGGCTGCGTATTAATAATTGGAGCAGATGACTGACTGATGCATACAGTTCATTTCGTACAAAACAGCTATGGAACTTATACCCATAACTTATACAAGGAACTGCATGTTTCAATTCGCTAAGGCAGTCAGTTGAAATTCTTTCGAATTTCCGTTTGCTCAGGTCATTTACTGAAACGCGCGCGCCACTTCCCTACGCTGGTATGATCCAGATCAGGTGCAAAGGGTCCGGAATCGCATTCTTCCATCTCAGCCGCATCGTGCGGCCCCCCTAGTGTTCATATGAAGTTGTAGCTTATGTTACCATAGACGGTTTTTTTTGTCACCGTCAATTCTATTAAACGTTCCCTGAATCGTCTAGTTTTTCTCAGACCATTCTTCGACATTCCATGTTTTGGTGACCCAACCCTCGTAGAAATCAGGTTCATGAGATACCAACAACACCGTTCCCTTGAATTCTTGCAAGGCACGCTGCAACTCGGCTTTTGCTGTGACATCCAGATGGTTCGTCGGCTCATCGAACAGAATCCAGTTGCTCTCACGCATCAAGAGCTTGCACAAACGAACCTTGGCTTGTTCTCCACCACTCAGCATGTTAAGCGGACGGGTAATATGCTCATTTTTTAATCCACAGCGAGCTAGATGCCCTCGGACTTCATTCTGTGTCAAATGTGAGAACTCATTCCAGACATCCTCAATCGGCGTGATGTTCCCAGCACGAACTTCCTGCTCAAAATAGGCCGTTTCGAGATAATCTCCCAAAAAGGTCTTTCCACTGAGTGGAGATATCTTGCCCAAGATGGTTTTCAGCAGCGTCGATTTACCCACACCATTACAGCCTACAATGGCAATTTTTTCACCACGTTCAATCGTCATCGTCATTTTAGGCAGCAAAGGATACGTGTATCCAATTTCAAAATCAATACCCTCAAAGACCGTTTTGCTACTCGCGCGGGCATCCTTGAATTTGAACGTTGGTTTGGCCGCCTCATCTGGACGATCAATACGTTCAATCCTGTCCAGTTGCTTCTCCCGGCTCTTCGCTCGACCTGAGGTTGAAGCACGTGCTTTGTTACGCTGAATGAAATCTTCCTGCTTCTTGATGTACTCTTGCTGCTTCTCATACGCATCAATATGCTGGGCTTTATTCATATCCGCCATCTCCAGGAACTTGTTATAGTTCGCTGCATATCGCGTTAATTTGGCAAATTCCAAATGATAAATGACATTCACGACTTCATTCATGAATTCCGTATCATGGGAGATTAGAAGAAACGCATGCGGGTAGTCCTTCAGGTAACGTGACAGCCATTCAATGTGCTCTACATCCAGATAGTTGGTCGGCTCATCCAGCAAAAGAGCTGTAGGTTTCTCAAGCAGAAGCTTGGCAAGAAGCACCTTGGTACGTTGCCCCCCACTTAGAGCTGCGACATCACGATCAAGACCAATTGCGGACAAACCAAGACCATTGGCCATCTCTTCCACTTTTACGTCAATCAGATAGAAGTCGCCCTGCTCCAGTTGTTCCTGAATATCGCCCATCTCTTCCAGCAACTGTTCCAGCTTATCTGGATCTGCATCCGCCATCTGGTCTGTAATATTCATCATTTCTTTTTCCAATTCAAGCAACGGAAGGAATGCATCCTTAAGCACGTCACGAATGGTTTTGCCCGGCGTAAGCTTCGTGTGCTGATCCAAATATCCATAACGGACCTTAGGTGTCCATTCCACTTTTCCACTGTCTTTAAGCAATTTACCTGTAAGGATGTTCATTAGTGTGGATTTACCCACACCATTGGCACCAACAAGTCCTACGCGCTCTCCGGCGAGTAAGCGAAACGATACATTTTTAAATAACGTGCGATCTCCAAAATTGTGACTCACGTTCTCTACTGACAATAAACTCATAAGATGAGGTTGCTCCTATCTATTAGACATTACTTTTTTTTATTGTTCCGAAACCCTATTCTAGCACAGGTCCTGTCTTTTCTGAAAGTAATGTAAACAGTTCAGGAACCTCTTCCATAATTTTGTCATGCAGGCTCCTCTAACGATTGGAGCAGTTATATTCGAAATAGCCTTGTGCAGCTGCTTGTCTTGCATCTGTGAACACCTCTTCGGCACGGTAACCATTACCACATATGGAAGGGTAGTAATACTTGATACCCGTTAAAGGATCTACCCCACCTACGATGGCCGTTTTCTTCACAAGTCTGCCTCCACCAATCGCATAATTGTTGATCTTCTGATCCCCCACGGCTATTCCCTGGATAAAAGCCATAATCCCTGTATCATTAATGGAGTTATACCAATCCTCCTGTGAAACCAGGGGCATCGTAAACGTATAGGAAATACCGTTCTTTCTGGCAAACTCATTATGACGGTTAATCACATCAGCCAGATCATCCTGCACAGTGGTTACAATTCTGGTTCGTCTAACCTGCTCAAATACATCGGCATCCTGAAGCAAAGGAATCTGAGTGCTAGAAGCCAGTTCTTTTTGAAATCCCTCTATCCATTTTCCTGCGTTTGCATCGTAAGCATACACGTAATCGTCCAATGTAAAGTTAATACTGCTACCGTTTGAATCGGAATATGTATAAGGTTTCTTGGGACTCCATACTTGCCGAAAAAAATCTTCGCGGTTACCTGTCATCTCTATTTCTGTGGAAAACATATAATAGCCGTCGTAATCCAGGATAACTAAAGCCGGAATGTAATTAAACATACTTCGAATGGCTGCGGGATCATCCTGAATCCCCATATTTAAAGCCAACGTCTGAGTAAATGTTAACAAGGCAAGCTCTTTGTCCGCTTTAACAAACTTGGTTGAATCATAACCCGCTTCATCATTTTGCTTCTCATTCTGATGCATCACTGCACCTGCATCCATGACTGCGGTTTGAAGTGCAGCTCTGTATCGATGACCTAGATATTGGGCCTCTTCAGCATCCTGGGTATGGAGCGAGATGATCCAGAAGAGCGGAAAAAAGATCAGCACGAATACAATAGATAGCTCAGTAATCTTCATTGAGGACCATACCTCCATATGTGACAAATATCGCCGAAGCCTGAGCTGTACCACTTAGCCATTCACGAATGAGCATGGAAGGTGTACGATTTGTATTTTGGAGCGTCACGGTGAAAAAATCCCCTGTCGTCAACGTATATCTTCGGCCGGGATGATCAGCCGGTAACACAACTGAGGACGGAAATAGTCGCTCTCGAATCTGAGCAGAATAATATCCATCCTGTACAACCTCGTAGGTCCCGGTAAAACTGTTATTGTCCATAGGGTCCGTATAATGAGGTACATATTTTTTATGCAAATGTTCCATCGACACCTCATACACATTGCCCGTCTGAGCCAATTGCTCCTCAAACTCAGCCA
Organism: Paenibacillus sp. Negev47; assembly: GCF_058313655.1. Taxonomy (NCBI): domain Bacteria; kingdom Bacillati; phylum Bacillota; class Bacilli; order Caryophanales; family Paenibacillaceae; genus Paenibacillus; species Paenibacillus sp. Negev47. The sequence goes on along the minus strand of NZ_CM177754.1, from coordinate 2,650,852 downwards.
ACATTCGTGGTGAAATGTACCCTTTCGTTCGGACAGCATCAACAAGACGTGTTACATTCTGAACAGCCGTCATACGTGCTATATCATCCTGCCGATCAGCAGTTTCAGCAGCTGGATACACATAGAGCAGAAGGACTGCGAGTAACACAGCAAGCAGCTTGGATGCGGCATTAATCAATTCATACTCGCCTCCTTCCAAAAAACAATTTTGAGCAGTTCTCCAGTTTCACTTCGTATAAACTCAGGTCTGTAGGTAGCATTGAGTTGGACAGGAATAGTAGCTGCTTTATTGACAAGCGGATCAATCAAATACGCATTTCCTTCTACTTCCACAGGGATGCCTGTGCCCGTCATCTGCCTTACGGTGTGCAGCACTTCCGCACCACTATACTGATCTGGATTGGTTGTACGCAGTGTTGTAATAAGCCGACCTTCCATACCTGCTGTTGTCTGTACTCTATCCTTTAAGGCCACTGATAAAATCGTAACATTCTGTTGCCCGTACAGGCAGGCTGTCACAAACAGGACAACCGCCGTACAAAACAACATGAGATGCTGGGTATTTGGGGACATCTTAAACCAACTCCTGTCAGGATTGCTGGAAGATCAGCCCTCTTACCACATTAGATCGGTCTTTCACGATAATCGCTTTGAATTTACCACTTGGATTGACATATTGATTATCTTTTTCACTCATGGTCTGGTTAATAATCCCCACTTTATCGTCAGGTGCAATAACCGAACCGTAATCCGCATTATTGAGATCCTGTGAAATGTTCAATTGATTGCCATACCATTGACCTGCTTTATTTTTACCCGTAATAACTTGAATACCGAACTGATCCTTGTCCGCGTATTTACGCAGCGCATTGGTTACCTGTGATCCACTGATGGTTGTTCCGTCATATACCGTAAATGCTGCCTGGGACAACTCGGTTTGAATATCAGCAAAATTGTTCTGGGCCGTCTTGGTTGCCTCCTGAGCCGAAATAAACAACAGAACTACAATTGTGATCAAAGCGATCGTCAAAAATATCCCTGCTGCCACCTTTAAAGCGCTTGATGCATTGTTCATGTTAAATCCTCCCAAGTTATAAATATATTTCAGACTCCACACAGAGGGACTGTGTTACAGTTTCTGAATTTGTTCATAATAAATGTTCATTTGCAAGAAGCTCATACCGACCAATGGAATGACCAGATACAAGAAGATAAGGGCATACATAGGTGTAAATCCGATGGTTCTCCCCCATGATGCTTTGACATCAATCATTTTGCTGTACTCCTGCTTGCGCTGTTCAAAATAGAAGGCCATCATGCTCTCAAGATCATCGAAGGCTTCACGGATTGAGATTTTGCCAAGGGCAAGCTGCAATTTATCAACCAGTCGCTGGAACTCGGGCAAGCCCGCCTCTTCCTTTAATTGTTCAAGTGCGTGCTCTGGCCCATGTTCAAAATGCAACAAACATTTTTGCAGCGGACGTTTAAAAATGACGGCAAATCGATTAAGCCACTCCAATATCTCTTCGACGGACATCCGGTCCATCTCACGCAATATGGAAATCACCGTCTGGAATTGATAGATTTCATGTCGCATATCCATACGCCGCATTTTCCGCTGAAATAACATCAACCAGACAGGCATGTAATAACCTGCTACACCCATGACAATCGCTAAAATCATTTCCCACCAGCGTACATATTGCTTGTTATACACCTCTAGCTTCTGCAAAATCCGCGTGATCGTCTCAGTCTGTGTATCGTGGTCCAACTGAACGGGAGATAACTGCTGTAACGCTATGGAGATGTCTTCGTATGTAGCCCCTCGGTTCATTTCTACACTTTCCAGCACGGATTGATCCAACGCTGTTTTTTCCTCAGCCTTCCTGAGATCCGCTTCAGCCATTGCGCCAAACATTCGGTCATCCCTTATCGGATCATACAAGATGTGATTACGTTCAACCTGGTGCAACAGCAAGATGCAGCCCATCGTAAGGACCAAACAACCTGCGAATAACATCACTCGACGAATGGCGAGCCATTCGTATTTTAACTCCGAACTACCCTCCCTCATCAGGCGTATCATTTGGCTGTACTGTGTACTGCCAGGTTTCGCTGCAAACAACATCGCCAATTTCCGTATGAAAGTTTGCTTGTACAGAAACTGATCCAACCATGAATGCTTATGCCCTGAACGGTAACGGGTCTCATCGTATTGCTGGAGCCTTTGCAGAAGCAAATAGGCAAGAATGATGATGACATAGATCGATATTTTGGTAACAAAACCGATTTTGCTGCGATAAAATTCATCCATTGTTGGGAAACTGACTCTGGCCCAACGTTCGATTGGAGCGGTGAACAATACAGGGGCGAGCGCGATGATGTTGAGTCCTTTGAGCAGATAATCTAATTTATCACGCCGCAAAATCTCCAAATGAATCTCCTGAGTCAGGTTCCCCAGTCCTTTAAGATAGATAGAACCTTGTGCCCTGTCCTTATCTCCGAACTCCATGACCATATAGGAAACACCTGCGAATCCTTTGAGAAAACGGTTGGGAGCTACTTCATAATAACGCTCCAGTGCTTCATTCGGATCTGGAGAAGTTAGAGCTTCGTAGATCAGTCTGACCTGTTCAGCCGCTTCTCCTGTACCTGCTTCAGCCGCTTCATAGAGCGCTTCCTCAACCATGCCATGCTGATGATATCGATGCCTTACATCTGCAAACAGGTCCAACATCTGCACCAGCAACCTCTTCTCCATTCGACTGAGGCACATATCCAGCACTAGACTGTTTAGCACCACAGCACAGAGCACGGACAATATTACAAAAGCGATACCCGGCTGCAGAAGAAACAGAATGACACTTATGCCTCCATAGCCTCCCAGAATAATCAGAACCACTGTCATCGTCATTCTTCGAAGTGACGGCTCATCCCCCACGTGACGGAATGAAATACGCTTCTGCACTTGTAAAATATAGGATGATAGCAGTGGGACTTTCATGCCAAAGCGGTAAGACTGCAACAAGAGTGATCCCAGTCCCTTGAATCCCTTCACGTTGGGCGTAAGAATAACGCCGGATTGACTTGTTGAGCCACCTCCTCTGCGACGTAGCAAGCTTAACACCAAGAGCGTGATCAGCAACCCTCCTGCACAAATACTTAATACGAGGAGCAGAATCCATTTAATGGTCATCCTGATCACCCCAATGTTGCTCCATAAATTGTTCAAACTTCTCGGCATCCTGCAATGTCATCTGTTCTCGCATGTCGATTATACTTTCCGAAGAGATAGGGGCTGTCGCAACATACGCTCCATCTCTGCACTCCACAACATTACGAAACGCAAAACCTGCCCTGTCTTCCACGCTGTCACCTTGATTCGCACGAGGAAGACACTCCGTAATACGTTCAATATATCTTCGTCCCTCAGCATCTTTCTTCATATGAACATCGAAATTAATGACACTTACAACCTGCTCCTCAGCAATATGTTCATGTTGGAACATGCCTGTCTTGAGCAAGGAATTACGGAGGGAGAAGACCAGATCCCGAAAAGTTTTGGCATGGTGTGTAAACAGGGTGAACAGACTGGCAACCTGGGACATTTGAATCATCCATGCAGCCACTTCATCACTCGCAACCTCACCAAGAATATTTACGGTACCATCCGTTTTTTTCTGCAAATCAAGCCCTTGTTGACCTGAAATATGTTCGGTCTCTCGGAAACTCAAAATATTACGTCGGCTGTAGATCCGTCTTAATTGAAGTTCGAACGCCATCTCCTGAACCCGAAGGGTATACGATGCATAGATGTGTTTGACCATAGCCATAAGCAACGTTGTTTTGCCAGACCCCTGTGCCCCGGTTACAGCTGTAATCCGGCTTCCTTTCATCAGATATTGAAGCAATATTATTGGCAGTTCTGCGTTGTTACCCGTAATCAGTTGTTCAAGTGAAGCATTCGGAATATCGAACTTTCGGACGAAGAATGCCCAGGATTCTGCAAAAGGAGGACGAACCACTACGACTCGTGAGCCGTCTTTCATCTCGTTCACCTTGTACCCACTCGCTTCCGACAACTGTCCCGGATAATTGTATTTGTATATGTTCTGGCAGACCCGTTTCAGTTCCCTAATGCTGCCGAATGACAGAAAGGACAGGTGGATGGACTTACCTTTATAAAAAATCCAGACACTTTCCATCCCACTCAGTGGTTCTTCATGTGCATCATCCTCGAGTCCTTGGTCCAGCAAATCATTCCATGATGCCGGTATTCGAAGTCCCATATTATGAACAGTATCCAGCATACCGCTGACACCACCGCTAACGCCGTCAATACGTTGGTCCCTTATTTCATCAACAATCGAGAACCCTTTGTAATGTTGATAGATACGTTGCACAATGATATCTGTCTTTTCTCTGAATCCAAGCTCTCGATATTCGCACTCGAACACATACTGAATATCCTCTTCGGAGATATAATAACTCCCTCCATCGTCTGAACCTTCCTCCATTCTCAGCCTGCCAAGATCGTAGGTATCAATCATTCGGGAAAGAGCATCCACACCGAATTGCTGTCGGTACAGATAGAACACAATTTCAAATCGGTCCCGGATCGTCAACAAATCAGGTTCAGCGAACAAAATAACTTCATCTACATTCGATTTGTTCAGACCTATACTTCGAATCAACAGATCTCCTATCAGGTTTTTGACATATGTTTTGTCGCTGATACTGCCGGAGACACAGCCTTTCAGGGCTTTTCTCATCTCGGCACGTTGATTGATTCTTCGACGATATTCTTCTTCGTGCAGACCTGCATCCGCGAGTTGACTATGACTAAGCTCATGAAGTGAGTTCTTCACCTTCTCAATCAATATGTCAATTGTGAATGATTCCTGTTCAGGAACACGAGCATTCTTTTCACGAAGAAAAGTTCTATACTTAAACCAGAGGTATGTCAGGCATAGAATCAAAATTAAACTTATCCATATGGTATTCCAGATCATCGGAGGTTCAGGCTCCCCTTTCCAGCCTCTTCAGAACCGTGCGCATACCTGCGCCGTCCATAATCAGGCGAGCGAGTCCGCTCATGCTTGCAGCGAAGCTCCCTTTGCGAGTATCCTTATTTTCACTCAAACTCTCCAACTGCAAGTACTTAGCAACATCTCGCCGGTTCATTGCATCCAGATATCCGGTTGTATACGGTATAGCAGATATCGTCCCCTTGTATTTGAATCGGCGTCGAATATTGGAAATGGTTGCACGTGAATGCGGATCGTATTTGTTAATTACAACATGCATATTCTGATAGTTCATTCGTTCTGGCAGGATCTTTTCAAAAAACAACTCCAAATTTCGCATATTTTGATCAAGGTTTATTACAACATAGTCCGCCTGTTGCAGCATGAGCTGCGAGTCCACACCGGATTGATCCGCATCCAGAAGAACCAGATCATAATATTCGTTAGCTACGTTCAGTAACTTTTTCACCGTCTCACCATGTTCCTGCGGAGAACGTTCCATCTCATTCATTCTTCCAGTCAGGAAATCAAGTCTTTCCTTCAGAAGTGGCTTGGTATAATCCCTGAGATTGTGCTTGTTCAGACTTCCGCTCGAATGCAGCCGTTCAACCGCATCCCAGCCGCCCTCTTCGAAGGTAAACACAGAATCTGTGGAATCCGTCTCATTAGATGGCAGAGCAGCTTCTGTGCCAGTTCCGACAAGGCCTGCATTAACAAGTAACACCCTTGTCCTATAGTGAAGTGCCATTGCATAGGCACTAATTAATGTGCTTGAGGTGCAACCTGATCCTGCAAAAGGACTCCAAAAGGTAATGGTACTCATGCTCTCATCCTTTCTGCTTCTTTCATTGCCCGACGACTGCGAACACTTTCCCAACCTGTTAACTGCTCGACCACGCGACATAACGACTTTTTGTAATTTCGGGATAGAGGACCAAGAAGAACTCTGCGATGATGCTCATTCTCAAGCTTAACCGCCGCTGTTAACTCATCCCACGGAAGCACTAAAGATTCTCCTGTCCAACCAAACGGGCTACCTTCCAGATACGCCCACAGATAACGAGCTTCAAGCTTGCAGTCTACCCCATTGATCAAAATACGCTGGAATGACAACTCAACAGGTAATGACTGTTCTTCAAGCAACCGTTTTAACCAGCCTTTGCCACGTTCCAGATTGTAACGCTCATAATCACTCACCCAGACTCTTACATCGGCGCTTAACCAAAGATTGCGCGAAGCAAAGTGGGAGGTCTCCATGTCATATAACACATAGTCATAACTATCCAATCGCTCGCCATTTACTTCAAGATGATTCTCTACTGCCGATGAAGTGACAAAATGACAAGCGATATCAAATCCTTCAAATTCCGTAATTCGCAAAGATTGCTGACTGTCCCCTACACCGTGCCCATACTTCTGTTGTAAGGTTCCATCTACAAGCAAGACCTTGTTGCCTGTCGAAGCCAATATCTTGCACAGATACAGCATCAGATCATTCTTCTCACATAAACCTGCAAAGATCCATGTATGCATGTATGCTTAACTCCCTTTCTTTTCTCAAACTCTTTGTTATATGAATTACTCAGTGAAATCTTCGTATGGGTGCCTACTCTCCACCCGTTAGCAGACTCTGCTGTTCATCTGATTGTGAAGCTTGAGCAGAATTATCCATGCTTTCCGTAACAGCCCCTGCTCCGTTTCCTGATCCATCATTCCACATCACTCCATCTGATGTTGCCGGATTATTCGCTGATGGACGACTGTTATAAGTAACTGAGGATTGTGCCACATCCTGTTCTACCCCTTTTGACGGTGCTGTCATGGAGGCAGCCAGAGAACTTTCAAGCGAACTTCGAACCTGTCTGGATAACTCCTGCTCGGCTCGTCGAACAATATTCGGATCACTCTCCAGCAGTTTTAACACTTCTGAATTGGCAGGGTACGTCGCGATTGCAGGTGTCTGAAATTGTGGTTCTACATAGGTTAAGGCATAGATTGAAGCTTTATGTAAATAGGCATCTACTATTGCACTTGAGAGTGACAGAATCTCTTCCTCCGTCATCGTAATCCATAAGGTAGCTGCGTTTAGTCGTTCCACTTTCTTCTTCGATAAGAGAACATAATCTTGTCCTGTGGGGAACTGGATACGCACATCAATAATATCTCCTTTAACGAGTGAAGACGGCAGTAGGACAACTTGCAGCTCTCGATTTCTTAAATCAGGCGGAGCCGGCGTATCCTCATATACCATTTCGGTGGTAATGGCTGTTCCCTTTTTCAACTCTATTTTGGCCACTTGGCCTTCCATTTGCTTGGTACTGGACCAGAGGTTTCGCGGCGCCTGTGCGTCCGGGACTGCAAGAAGCTTCAGATCTTCAGGCAATATCGGTTCACCTGCTTCGATATCCCGAATCGTAACCCAGCCTTGTGCTCCCGAATTCCATTGCTGCTTTAATTCAGCTTCCTTTTCCTCATATGCTGATAAATAACGGGCTTCTACGGCTGACCTGACATCACCCATCGTTTTGACATTATAAATAACATATCCTCCGAACACCAACCCTATAGTTCCTGCTCCGATAAGCCCGGCATAGATCAGTTGACGGCTTTGTTTTCTTAATTTAGACAACAGAGGCTCTCCTTTCGTAATCTCCTCTAATCATGTACTTTCCTTCGTGAAAAGAACGAACGTTTCTTGGGCTGCTGTGCCATCATATGCGTTAAAATATGAGAAAACACTTTATCCATCTGTACGTCCTTGTCAAAAGGATCAATGTGTAACGGCAAACCGTATACACTTGTTGTGTCCAGTGCTTTACGAATACGCTGAACAGCTTCACTTGCTGCCAGGGGCAGACAATATATCCATTTATCTCGTGGATACCGATGATGGGATCGAACAAAAGCGCCAATCTCCGCCTGTCTCCATTCGGCACCTGAGCCTATAACAATCGGTAGATCTGCACGCAGGAATTCTTCCAACCTATTCTGGTCCTGACCACTGCCGAGGTCCATCACGATGAATTGATAGCTCCCCCCAAGCAAAGATAAAATATCCGCTCGTCCGGATTGTTTCCAATAATGCACACCATCCACTGCAAACTGTCTGCCTACAGGCACCGGTTTACCCGCTTGTGCGATTTGTTGGATTCTTGCAAAGGATTGAGAACGAGGTGACATTTCAATCACAGCTACTTTGAAGTTTTTCCTTTCTAGATAATGACTAATAGCTATGGCTGTGTGAGTAACCCCTACACCAGGTGAAGCACCAGTCAGGGCAATAACTCTTGTTCCGCCATTCAAGGTCATCGTCGTATCTCCACTGGGCGTTATTCCCCCGGGTATTCGGAGCAGTTCCTTCCGTACCTCATCGGCAGATTGGAATCGCTCTTCGGCATTATACCTTAACAGTCTTCTCGCCACAGGGATGTATGTCCGCGGAACATCACTTCGGATAGAGCTTTCCACACCCTGAATCCATTCCGTATACGCCCCACTTGTCATAAGATACAGGAGCAATGCACCAAGTCCGTATAGATCTGAACGGGCATCGGTCTGACCTGAGCCATATTGTTCAGGTGCGGCGAAACCAGCTGTTCCCAACTTGACCGTATCTTCTACACTTTGTTTTTTGTAGCTTCTGGCGATGCCAAAATCAATTAATCTTACTTCATGTTCCGGCGTGATCATGATGTTTGATGGTTTCAGATCCCTATAGATCACAGGCGGATTCAGATTATGCAGATAACTCAACACATCCAGCAATTGAAGGACAAGCTCCGTCAACTGCTCCATCGGGATCTTCCCACGACACTGCTTGAAATACTCACTGAGCGTTAATCCTTCGATGTATTCCATCACCAAGTACGTGTACCCATCTTCATCCGGGACAAAAAAATCAACGATTTGCGGCAATCTTGGATGGCGAAGAGATGTCAGCAGCGCTGCCTCCGTCTCCATACTGCCTTCATATGGCATATCCGTTACGCTTTCTTTAATTGCCCAAATCTTGCCTGGCAACTTCAGATCCTCCGCCTCGTATACATGGCTCATTCCGCCTGTACCCAGAATGGATACGATACGATATCTACCTCCCAGCAGGCTTCCTTGTTCCAGCCTCGCCGGATGTCTCATATTAATTCCTCCTTCAATACACAACAAAAAAGGGAAAGCTTCACCGAAGAAGAACAGACCGGATATCCGGTTTCGTTCACTTCGGGATGCTTTCCCTCAGGTTTGTTATGGTTAATATTGGTATCATTATAGTATAGGCAGGAATAGATTGTAAAGCACAAAATTTAATGAGCTTAATCGAATCAATTTCTTAATATTTGACCATATAAAGTGTAATCTCTTCGCGGTTATGGAACAACTGCTTAGAACGTTGAATCTGCATTCGTGAACGCTCAAATGTATCAATTACATCTTTAATGAGCGCGAGCGGCTTTTTATGCAATAACTTCACGGTAACGATGGCTGTTCCCCCGGGCTGCAGGCTATACAGAAGATCCGATACAAGTCGGCTCATCAGTTTGGGACTCCAACTCATATCACATACGAGCAAATCGAATTCTCCTTCGCGGAAACGAACATCCCCTGCATTTTTTTTCAAGAAAGTCAGTTTGGGTGATGCCAGCAGGGTCGGATCCATCTTCGCCGGATCTACCGCCGTTACTTCAAGCCCGCGTTCAAGCAGGAACGAGGTCCATCCGCCTGGTGCTGCACCGATATCGAGTGCTTTATGAAAGGAAGTAAAGTCAATACCAAACGTTTGCTCAGCTTCAAGTAATTTGAACTTAGCCCGCGAAATCTGTCCGTCTTCTTTTTGAAAACGTACGGCTCCCCCGTTCCAGTCTGACAGATTCTGTTCAGGTCTGGATACGCCAGCATACAACATATCATTCGCAGCAAATACGGAAATGACATATTCAGCATCACGTACGACCCATTCACAACCTAGCTCATCCAGCTTTTCTGTCAGCAATTGCTTCAATGAGGCCGCATTTTCTTGCCAAAAGGATCCTTCTGTCTTCCGTACCTGCAGTACGACAGGGATGCCGGACAATTCCTTATGATTCAGAACGAATGCAATCAATTTCTCAATAGACTGTTCCGAATCTTCTGTATTCTCCTGAAACTGAACAGGCTGAATATGACGTAAAAACGTTGGATACTCTTCCCACAGCTTACTTGCAACTTCTTCTTCCGCTACAGGCAGACCCGCAAGCAAAATTTCTCCTGGTACGAGTACCGTGCTCTTGACCGCACCAAACGTGCGGCGCAACTCTTCCTGAGCATAAGGGGCAAAGCCATGATTGGCTGTGCATATAAAACGGGAGAAGTTGCCTTCTTCCCAAGACGATTGTGTACTCAAATTGTGTTACCCTCCAGAACGTACGCGTATCCACGGACGACCGTCATCCCACTGGATATCGACCGGGACATCGTACGTATGCTTAATTGTATCTTGTGTCAAAACTTCATGCTTGGGGCCTGCCGCAGCAATACGTCCATCGCGGATCAAGGCCACATGCGTAAACAAAGGTACGATCTCTTCAACATGATGTGTTACATACACAACTGTAATGTTACGCTGGCGCAGACGATCAATCTCGGCCAGCATTTTCTCACGTTCATATAAGTCTAGCCCGGCACAAGGCTCGTCCATAATCAGCAATTTTGGCTCAGCCATTAATGAACGAGCAAGCATGACTTTTTTGCGCTCTCCCTGGGATAACGTTCCAAGCGGGTTGTTAGCCAGGTTGGCAAAGCCCATATCATCCAACAAACTCATCGCCTTGGCTTTCACTTCATCAGGAATCGTCTGATAAAAACGCAAAAAAGCGTACGCTCCTGTAGCGACGACCTCCCATACCGGATCTCGGGGTGTTAATTTCTCAATCAACGTTTGGCTGATATAACCGATTTCCTTACGAACTTCCCTGACGTCACATTGTCCATACAGATTACCAAGTACTTCAATACGTCCCTGGCTTGGAAACATATATCCGTTCATCATTTCCAGTAATGTTGTTTTGCCAGAACCATTCCGACCTAGAATAACCCAATGTTCACCTTGTTCGATGCGCAAATGTACGTTATCCAAAATCTGATTCTCTTCTCGTCTAAGTGAGACATGTTCCATTGAAATTATACTCATTTCAGCACCGCCTTCCGGATCTCAGAGAGCAAGTGCTCTACAGAGCTCATCCGATAAACCATTTTTGGAACATCTTGCTGGCCGTCAAACAGCATCACGGCTGGTACGCTTGAAATTTGAAATTGTTGTACAAGTTCAGGAATGTCATGAATGTTCATTTCGGATAAAATACCTTCTGGCAGCATGTGCTCAACGACCTCCAACATCCGACGGGCTGCCGCACATGTCCCACATAAAGGTGTATATATAAATACAGCCTGTGGCATGCCTTCCCATACGCCGCGCATTAACATTTTGGATGTAATTGGCTTCATTAGCTTTCTTCTCCCGCAGCAACACGCAGCATGACCTCACCCGTCATTGGACCATTATGAATGGTTACCGAATCGGGTTTATTGCTATATAACATCTCGTACATCTGACGTTTCCCAAACATACTGGACGTATGCAAATAGATCTCGCGCGGAAACAACCCTTCTCGTACTATGGATGCCGCAACCTCACCGCCACTCGGTGAATCCGGACCAAGCTCATAATCCAGAGACAAAATGTCCACGTCACCTTCTCTTAGCAGCATCAAGCACTCTTCTGCATTCGTTGCCAGAACAAATCCTTTCGGACACGCCCGATAGTCATCCAAAAAAACATGCATACAATCGCTCCTCTCCCTATTATAACCAGGAACGCATGAGCGCTATATCATCACGGTGCGTTCCATCTTCGCCCGCTTCGGTTTCGAGCACAACAACCGCCTTTCGGAACTCAGGTGCATTTAACAATGCTTTCATCGAATCGTACCCGAGATAACCCTGTCCGATCCTCGCATGTCTATCCTTACACGAACCAGACGCATATTTGGAATCATTAAAATGTACAGCAGCAACATCATCCCAGTATCCCAGCACCCTGCCCTTATCGAGCATCGCCGCTTCGTTGCCTGAAGACCACAAACCTGAAGCAAAAGCATGGCATGTGTCAAAACAAAAAGCAATATGCTCCGGATATCGGCTTAATTTGCGAATCTGTATCATTTCCTCCATTGTAGTGCCCATCGGGCCATGATCACCTGCCTGATTTTCAAGCAGCACTTTCGAATGACCATCCCAATTTTCCAAGGCGGTATCCAGACAATGTATCAGGTTTTGATAGCCCTCCAGCGGATCGCTCGTTTTGATATGTCCAAAATGGACCACCGTCCCGACAGAACCGCAAGCATTTGAAATTTCAAGGTCATTGCGAATAGATGCTATCGTAGCATGAAACCCCGCCTCTCCACGGGTCATGCCCAACGCCGGATTCGTGGGATAGGGGGAATGTGCAATGGAAGCAAGTCCCTGCTGTTCACACCAATCCCTGCACTGCTCAGCATCCTTGAGATCCAGACTTTTCAGGCTGAGACTACGCGGGTTTTTCGGAAAATACTGAAATGCCGTTGCCCCCATCGCATGTGCTCTTTTGGCAGCCTGAAGAAATCCGCCTCTGGTACTGACATGTGCCCCGATTCCGGATCTAGGCCTCATGCTGGCATTTCGGACAGAAGAATGCCTTCTTGCCCGTAATTTCCACTCGTTCAATGGTTCCCCCACAACGTGGACAAGTCTCCCCTTCACGGTCGTACACCCGACATTGCTCGTCAAAGCTTCCTGTTTTGGTGTCCCCTTGCATCAGTGGCATTTCCATATAACCACCCTCAGAAGCTGCTTCGCGAAGCACGGACTGCATCGAATGGAACAAGCGCTCCGTCAGCTCCGGCGAACTCGCAATGTTCTGCGTTTTGGAGCTTGGTCTCAGACCTGCAGCAAAAGCAATCTCATCGGAATAACAGTTGCCGATCCCCGCAATAATATGCTGGTTCACCAAAGTCGTCTTAAGCGTACCCCGACGACCTTTTAACAGAGAAGCAAAACGTTCAACGCTCATCCGTCGATCCAGAGGTTCAGGTCCAAGATCAGACATCGCTTCTTCGGTTTCTTTTGAGGTAAGCAGATGTAAGTACCCCAAGCGCAGACCGATGAAGAATAAAATGTGATCTCCAAACTGGATTTCCACCTGTGTGGAACGATCAGGGCGCTCCTCTTCCGTGCCCCAGAAAATCATACCGCCCAACATGAGGTGCAGGACCAGACGTTTGCCATTGGCCAAGTGGAAAATCAGATGCTTCGCTCGGCGCTCAACAAATATGATGCGATTGCCTGTAAGTTCACTGATGAACAGATCAGGTTCCGTATTTATCGTTTTATCGCGATTAATTACAACACCTGTAATCGGTAGATCAAGTATTTTCTCGGACAGCAAGGCCCGGTAATTTTCCATTTCCGGCAGTTCCGGCATCATACATTACCCCTTTTTGGAAGCTTGGTCTGTCTGTTGCGACAGCCACTCCATCAATTTATGCAAATCTTCAAACACATGATCAGGTCGAGCCTTGGCTGCTTGAATGTGTCCATCCATATTATCCCGTGTTGTCACACCGGTAAGAACCAGCAATGTCTCACATCCTGCTGCCACCCCCGCTGCAATATCGGTACGCATATTGTCTCCGATTACTGCCACTTCATGAGACGCCAAGTTCAGCCGGCTAATGGCTGACTTCATTATAACGCTCGATGGCTTGCCAATAACGGTAGGATGAACGCCGGTTGCGGCTTCAATTGCTGCTCCGATCGTTCCAGCTCCGGGTGTCAGCCCATCATCCGAAGGGAGCTGCAAGTCCGGGTTGGTCATGATGAATTTTGATCCCTCATTAATCCACCGGAGAGCCTTGGTCAATTTCTGATAGGAAAATTCACGATCAATCCCTTGTATGACGTAATCTGGGGCATCTTCCGTCAACTGTAGCCCTGCTTCTTTTATGGCTTGCAGCAGTCCTGTTTCTCCAATACAGGCCACTTTCGCACCCGGTGACTCTTCTGCAACGTATTCAGCAGCTGCCACTGCAGAAGTACATACTTCAGACGCATCCGCAGGTATCCCCATCCCGTTCAGATGATCTGCCACGCCTTGTGGGGTACGGGAAGAGTTATTCGTTACAAATAAATACGGTTTCCCTAGCTCTTGCAGTGTTCGAATAAGCTGATCGGCTCCTTCGATACGATGTCTGCCATGATAGAGCGTACCATCCAAGTCAATCAGATAGGCCTTAATCACACACAGCACTTCCTTTCTTTATTCCATTAACATTTCATGTCCTTAATCATTTATCTCAAACTTTAACGCGAACCTATGTATTCAGGCAAAAAATATGGGCTTGCTGGCATATGCACGCAACAAGTCGAACCAGATCGAACACCGACGGTTTAACTCGCGCGCCTTCTGTACAAGCTTGTCATTTCCTGCGCTTTCCCGGAAAATAATTTGAATCATTTCCCTCTTCATATTGCCCATCCTACACGCTTTCTGACCAGATTGCAAAAGGGACCGCGGGAGTTCCTCTCCCTCAGTCCCGTGCAATTTCCCGGTTCTTCATGTGACGTGTTTAGCCGTGCCCTGGTTCGCAGTCATGGTTAAGATTCTTGCTTGCGATGCACGACAGGAATAAGTTGATGTTCATTGGCAAGTCTTGTATTTGGGAATACAGACTGCGCCTCTTCCAAAAGTGGCTGCAGTTGATCTTCATCCTTATAACGTGAGCTAAAGTGAGTCATGATCAGTTGCCCTACATTGGCTGCTCTAGCCGCTTCTGCCGCTTGTTTTGAAGTACTATGATAGTACTCATGCGCTGTATCGGCCAGATCATGCATGAATGTAGCTTCATGTACAAGTACATCTGCATTTAAGGAAAGCGGATGTACATTGTCACATGGACGTGTGTCACCCAATATGGTAATCACCATGCCGCGTTTTGGGGCTCCCAATACATCTTCAGGACGAAGCGAATGGCCGTTATCGAGCGTAATGGTTTCTCCACGTTTCAGCCGACCGAACAATGGCCCTGGTTTCAAACCATATTCCGCCAGTTTGGCTGGGTCCAGGCTGCCTGGACGATCTTTTTCCGTGATCCGGTACCCATAGCTGTCAATCCGGTGCTCAAGCAAAGCTGCTTCCACGATAAAACTGTCATCTTCAAATAGGACTCCGCCCGTATGTTCAACGATATTCAAATCATAATTAACCCTGGATTGGCTAAGCTCCATTGTTGTACTTATCATTCGTTCCGTACCTGGGGGACCATATACCGTTAATGGTGTAGTTCCACCCTGATAGGCTCTGCTCGAAAGCAGCCCTGGAAGTCCAAATACATGATCACCATGCAGGTGAGTAATGAATATTTTCTCCAATTTGCTTAGTTTAAGCGGAGAACTTAAAATCTGGTGCTGCGTTCCTTCCCCGCAGTCAAACAACCACAAAGCTCTGCGCTCATCCAACATGCGTAGCCCAATGGAAGTTACATTCCGCTGTAGCGTAGGTACACCAGCATTAGTTCCCAGGAAATATAGTTCCATTCTGGATCGCACCTCTTTCTGTTGCCAGCAAAAAACCTCCGACAATGCGGAGGGCTTTGCCTGACACTCTACTGATTTATGCCTTTTCTACGTTAAAATACTTAGCTTGCGGATGGCTGAATACCATCGCTGATACGGAAGCTTCAGGTTCCATCATGAAACCTTCCGTCAATTCCACACCGATATCCTCAGGCTGCAGCAACTTGAACAGCGGCCCTTGGTCTTCCAGATCCGGACAAGCCGGATATCCAAAGGATACCCTAATCCCTTGATAGCGTGCACCGTGACGTTGCTTCATGGTCATCTGAGCAGAATCCGGGAATCCCCAGATGTCTCTCATCATATGATGCACACGTTCAGCTAATCCCTCTGCTACTTCGAGCGCTACGGATTGCAGAGCATGCGAGCGAAGGTAATCCCCTTTATCTTTCCACGCAGTGGATAGTTCACGCACACCGTGTCCAGCCGTAACAACCATGAAACCAACGTAATCCATCTGACCGGATTCAACAGGCTTCAGGAAGTCGGACAGGCACAGGAACGGCTCGACTTTTTGACGTGGGAACGTAAAAGTATGCAAGATATTACTTGTGTCCTTTGGATCATAGATGATGATGCTGTTACCACTGGACTGAGCAGGGAAGAAACGATACATGGCATGCGCCTGAATAATTCCGTCACGAACAGCCTCTTGCATGATATCATCCACTACTGCTTTCAGATCAGTAGCCTTCTTATCACCTGAAGCAAGCAGTTGTTCAACTGAACCGCGCAACCCCAGATGATGTCCAAGCAACATCTGCATGTTCACGTATGGCAGGATGTGTGATAATGGGTAGTTGCGCATGATATGCCGATCCAAATCAGGCGGTACAAGAACCGGATTATCTAAGGCGATATCCGAACGCTCCACCCGTGTAAGCTCTGGAAGAGTCTGAACGGCTACAGCCCCCGAAGCATCAGCTTCTTTCTCAGCTTCCATCTCCAGTTGCATCGCTTCACGTGTAACGGGATTCATCAATTTGTTCGCCAGATCCAGCCCATCCATTGCATCTTTCGCATATACAACCATTCCGTTATATTCAGGACGTATACGATTTTTGGTGAATTTACGTGTCAGCGCCGCTCCGCCAACCATAATAGGCACATCAATACCTGCTGTTCGTAAATCCTGAGCGGTAAGAATCATCTGCTGCGCTGATTTTACCAATAGACCCGAGAGGCCGATTGCATCGACTTTTTCTTCTCGGTATGCCTCAATGATACGTTCTGGTGGTACTTTTATACCCAAATTAATGATCCGGTAACCGTTATTGGACAGGATGATCTCTACCAGATTCTTACCGATGTCATGAACATCACCCTTGACCGTAGCCAGAATGATCTTGCCTTTAACAGAAGTCTCGTTCTTCTCCATGAATTGCTCCAAATATGCCACAGAAGCCTTCATAACCTCCGCACTCTGCAACACCTCAGCTACAATCAACTCATTGTTGTTAAAGAGACGGCCTACTTCCTCCATCCCCCGCATCAGTGGACCGTTAATCACTTGAAGTGCCGTATATTTGGCAAGTGCCTGTTCGAGATCCGGCAGCAATCCCTCTTTACTTCCTTCCACAACATATGAAGCGAGACGCTCTTCTAATGAAAGGTTCGAGATTTTTTCCTTCTTCTCAACCTTCTTGTTGCGGAACGCCGCTACAAACGCCGCCAGTGTTTCGTCATTGGTATTATATAAAAGCTCTTCCGAAAGTCTGCGTTCTTCTTCCGGAATGGAGGCATAACGCTCCAGTTTCTCTGTATTCACGATCGCATAGTCGAGACCTGCTTTGGTACATTCATACAAAAATACAGAGTTCAGCACTTCACGACCTGCTTCAGGCAGTCCGAATGAAATGTTACTGATCCCGAGTATCGTATGACATTCAGGCATCGCTTCCTTGATCACTCTTATACCTTCAATGGTTTCTTTCGCTGAACCGATGTACTGTTCATCTCCCGTACCTACCGGGAACACCAACGTATCAAAAATCAGGTCTTCTGGTTTGAGTCCATATTTGTTCACCAGTAGATCGTAAGAGCGCTTGGCTACGTCAAGCTTGTCCTCCCGACTAATCGCCTGACCGCGTTCATCAATCGTTCCGACGACAACCGCACCACCATATTTATGCAGCAATGGCGTGATCAGCTCAAATTTCTCTTCGCCATCCTCAAGGTTAATGGAGTTAATTATTGCTTTACCCTGGCAGTACTGGAGGGCCAGATCAATTACTGAAGCATCTGTCGTATCGATCATGAGTGGAACTTTTACTTTTTTCACAACGAGTTCAAGGAACTTCACCATGTCTTCAGACTCTTCACGGTCTGGGTCTTGTACACATACATCGACAATGTGCGCTCCGTTTTTCACTTGAGCACGAGCTATTTCCGAAGCTTCTTCATATTTGCCTTCAACAATAAGCCGTTTGAACTTCCGTGATCCCAGCACGTTCGTACGCTCTCCGACCATATATGGGCGATTGTCCTGTTCGATGTAGATCGGTTCTATACCTGACAGTGCAGGTGGGTGTGTTCCGTTCATTTCTCTTGGGGGGTACTGGGCTAGTGTATCCCGCATGGCCCGAATATGTGCGGGAGTTGTTCCGCAACATCCACCAGCAATATTCAACCAACCCTGTTCGGCAAAAGCACCAATTTTCTGAGCAAGAGAATCTGGGGACTCGTGATAATTACCATTCTCATCTGGAAGACCCGCGTTCGGGTAACAACTAACGGCAACCGATGCCATTCCAGAAAGCGAGCGAATGTGATCACGCATGAACTCTGGACCTGTAGCACAGTTTAGTCCTACCGAAATTGGGTTAAGGTGTTCTAAGGATATATAAAAGGATTCGATGTTCTGACCTGCAAGGGTCGTACCCATGGGTTCTATTGTTCCTGATATCATCAGTGGCAGGGTAATGCCACTCTGTTCAAAGGCCTGCTGAATTCCAATGCTGCCTGCTTTTACATTGAGGGTATCCTGTGAGGTTTCAAGCAGTAGCGCATCAACGCCTCCCTCTATTAAAGCAAGCGCTTGCTCCAAATAACTGTCGATCAGTTCCTGGAACGTCACTCCCCCAGTAACAGACAGTGTTTTGGTTGTTGGTCCCATCGCACCTACCACATAACGTGGAGATTCTGGTGTAGAAAAACGATCAACTGCAGCTTTCGCAATTCTGGCTGCTTCCAGGTTGATCTCCCGTGCACGATCCTGAATATCGTATTCAGCAAGTACGACTGATGTTGCACCAAATGTGTTAGTTTCAATCAGATCAGCGCCAGCTTCAAGATATTCTTCATGAATGCGCTGGATTAGCTCTGGACGAGTAAGCACTAACATTTCATTACATCCATCCAGATCTTCGCCGCCAAAATCTTCACCAGTCAGATCAACTTGTTGAATCATGGTCCCCATTGCACCGTCGAGGATTAATATTCGTTGTTTTAATGCATCGTGTAGACTAATCTTATCCAATATCTTCACCCCCGCAAAACGTTAAATCTTAGTTTAACAGAAACTAACTTAATGTGAAAGATCGGTTTTGCTCCCGTAAGATGGCGGGTTTGCTCGAATATGAACGGAATTTGAGAATCGACAAAAACAGAGCAATCCGATATAATTCAATTAAACCAAGTGGAAAAGAGGGAAAGAACATGGCTGAAATTGTAATCCGAAATACGAACGAACGCATCACTGGTGACGAAAACGTTCGAAATTTCTTGAACAAATACGAAGTATTATATGAGAAGTGGGACGCATCCAAACTGAACACTGATCTGCAAAATAACTTTGGATTGACTGATGATCAGAAAACCGAGGTTTTGGAAACTTACGATTATGAAATCAGAGATTTGGCTGCACGTCGCGGATATCAGATCTGGGATGTCATCACGTTGTCCGAACAGACACCAGATATCGAAGAGAAACTGGCCAAGTTCGAAGAGATCCACACCCACGCTGAAGATGAGATCCGTGCAATTGTTGCCGGTAAAGGAATCTTTGTTATCAAAGCTACAGATGATGTAGGATACTTTAATGTAGAACTGTCTCCTGGAGACGTCATCTCCGTACCGGAGAATACACCGCACTTCTTCACTTTAATGGAGAACAAACAAATCATAGCTGTACGTCTGTTCATCGAAAAGGATGGATGGATTGCAGATCCGTATCCTGATCCTACGTTTATCAAACAAGGCTAAGACTCCCTTGTTGCGATTCAATAAACCAAAAGCCCTGTTCATTTGAACAGGGCTTTTGGCATGGAGCGTATTTTACAACATCTGCGTACTAGATAAAATAATGTGGGTATTTTGCTTTTATCGATTCCTGTTCAATCACGACAAGTCTGAGATGAGCTTCCATCACCTGAACCGCTTGCTCCGTCTTACGCTCTGTAATAAGTCGATAAATCTCTTTATGTTGCGAGATAATGACCTCCAGGTTGGAATCCTCCGCTAGACGTAATAAACGTAACCGATTAAACGGGATATTCAGCTGTTGCAACATTTTCCACGTTCTAAGCTTCCCTGTGCCCTGAAACAAAATCTGATGAAACTCTTCATCCAGTTCGAACAGTCGATAGAAATTGTTTTTCCCTATACATACTTCCTGCATTGCAATGTTGGTTTCGAGTCTGAATCGAAACTCCTCAGGAAACGAAACACAAGCCAAAGTCACGATTTCCTTCTCCATCTTCTCCCGCATAAATCTGCCTTCTTCCACATGCTCCAAGTTGATATGAGAGACTATGGTTCCACTCTGTGGAATAATGTCCAGCAGTTCTTCTTCAGCAAGCTTCATGAATGCTTCCCGCACGGGGGTTCTGCTCACCTGCAGTTCATCTGCAATCTCTTTCTCTGAAATCTTGGTACCAGGCTTAAGTTCCAGATGAAGAATTCGTTCTTTTAACAGATTATATGAATATGCCCGGGTCGAGCCTCTAATTTTTTGATTAAGTGACATGCCTTGACCTCTTTCTCTCAGCCGTATTCATTCATCTTAGCACAAATTACCGTTCCACTTAAATATCGGAGTGAAACGGTAATCCGGCCAGCATCAACTATGTTATTGCTTGTTTTCTTTGTAGGCTTTATACGTATCATTTGCCAGCTTCAGATAATTAGATAATCCTTGACTGTCCAGTTCTTTGGCGAAAGTATCGAATTCAGACAAGTCACGCTCACCCAAGATAAATTTAAGTGTATTCTGGTCCGAATAATCTTTCAGTGGTGTACTCAGAAGTGTCACCCGTTCACGATCTTCAGAAGAGTATGGAATTGGTGGTTCTGCCGGGATAACTTCTTTGGTATCCTTCATATCTTGCTGGAATTTCAACTCTTCTTCACTAAACATGGATTGCAGCAGATCTGTAGTACCCCCATAGGCAAATACACCACCAGAGAAGCCATAGTCAATACGCAAATCCTTCGTTCCTTTCGGATTCAAACCATTGTAGTTAACGTCCTCTGCCAATTTACGTTTCCCATCTTCTTTGGTGAATGTTTCACCTTCTACGCCCCACTTGGCGAACTCTTGCCCCTCATCACTGTAGTACAGCCAATCAACGAATTGCATAATGGCTTTGAAATTTTCGCTCTTTTGAATTTTCCCGGAAATCATGACACCGTTTTCAAGTCTCGACCCGGACATCAGCTGTCCTTTTGGTCCACCAGGTACTGTAATCTTCGCAACCGAGAATTTACCCTCTCCCAGCGTTTTGTTCATATCATTTCGGTGCAACACCACCGTTTGGGAATTACCATTAATCATGAATGATTTGCCGGATACAAATTTCTGTACAGCCTGATCATCATCCTGTGTAAAACTCTCCTTATCGAGCAGCCCTTCGGATACCAATTTGTTAAAGTACGTTAGCATTTCCTTATACTCCGGTGTAGTAGCCGTGTACACAAATTGATCCTGATCTTCTTTATACGTCAGTCCATTACCAAAACCCCATCCAGCCTTGGTGCCAAAACCGGTAGCAGCGATGTTCAACGTACTATTGAATTGGAATCGGTCCGAAAACGGAATGGAATCCGGATAGATCTCTTTTAGCTTTTTGGCTGCATCATACAATTCGTCCCATGTGGTCGGGATGGCAATGTTATTTTCCTCAAAAACATCTGTTCTTACAAGTAGTGTGTAATCTGGCCATACTTCTTCATGAAGACCCGGAAGTACATAGTACTTTCCATCTTCCTGTCGAAGTCCTTCGAGTTCATCTTCCAATCCCCATTTTTCCACTTTATCCTTGAAGTTCGGCATCAAATCAATATAGTCGCTAATCGGCAAAATCGCACCGGAAGATACAAATGCAGACTCTTCACCTGGGTACGTTTTAGGAATAACCAGTGGTGCATCACCAGAACTAATCAACAGAGATCTCTTCTGAGAGTAGTCGCTCATAGGTACAATCGTTGGCTCAAGCGTAACACCCGTCAGTTCGGTGATTTTATCAAAAAGTAACCAGTCTTTTTTATATGGATAACTAGGTTGATCACTATATAGTATGGAAAGATTAAATGGCTCTGTCGCTTTAAATGTGTCCCCTACATTGTACGTCTCCATCGCAGCGTTGGTCTGAACTTCTGTGACGTCACCTCCAGTTCCAGTACCGCTGCTACATGCTGCCAGAACGACGGTCATCATTGTTGCCAAAACCATTTTACCGACAAACTTACGTGGCTTTTGATTCATTTAGGTTATCCCCCTGAATTTGGTTTAGGTTGACTTGCCTTAAAACTTTTTAAATACCTCTAAAAGTTAATCATGTGAATCATTCTTTATAAATTGAACAATTCATTTACACAAAACGAAGAGGACAGAAAAAACCTGAAAAAGCGTAGCGCTCGCCTTTATCACCGGATTTTCCCTTTTAAACAGGGAATCGAAAAAATCTGGGGATAACAGCGATTGGAAGGTTATTCTGTCAGCGGAGTGTTCCGTGTAAATCATCTTTAGTTCAATTTATATAGCTGCTACGTATTACTGTTTAACAGACCCTAACATGATACCGGTTACAAAGTATCTTTGAACAAATGGATAGATCGTGAGTATCGGCAAGATGGTTAATACCATCGTTACAGATTTAATATTGGCAGCAATCTGTGTCAGGTTATCAGCTGAGGTTGCACCGGCAGATGCCCCGCTGGTCGCTCCTGCAATCATATTGCGCAAATAAATGGTGACTGGGAACAGTTCTTTTTTGTCCAAATACAGAAAGGCTGGGAACCATGAATTCCAATGGCCCACTGCGTAGAACAGCACCATGGTTGCCATAACCGCTTTACTCAACGGCAATATAATGCGTAACAAGATCCCGTAGGTGTTCAACCCGTCAATAGAGGCAGCTTCCTCCAGTTCTTCAGGCATATTCTCAAAAAATGACTTCATGATCAGCATGTTGTATATGCTAATTGCGCCAGGAACAACAAGTGCCCACATGGTGTTGTTGAAGCCAAGAGAATTAATCAAGACATAGTTTGGAATCAGTCCACCACTGAAGAACATCGTGAACACGGCGAACATCGTCAGAAACTTGCGACCCATCAACCTCTTTTTGGACAGGGCATATGCGAAAATAGTCGTCATGAACATGGAGATTAACGTACCTACCACGGTGTAAATAATCGTATTTTTATAATTGGTCCAGAACATGCTGTCACGTGAGATGGTCTTATACGTCTCCACATTGAATCCTCTTGGAAACAGACTAACCTTGCCCGAATTAATATAAGATTCACTGCTGAAGGATTGTGCCACGACATTCAAGAATGGATAGAGCGTTATAAATACCACGAATAGCAGAAAAATGACATTAAAAACTTTAAATACCTTATAAGATCTGGATTCCTGCATGATGCTCCTCCTTTACCATAAGCTTCTTTGTGTCAGTCTGCGTGAGATGGCATTTACGGAGAACACCAGAATCAGACCGATCAGCGATTCGAATAAGCCAATTGCGGTAGCATAACTGAAGTTACTGGATTCCAGTCCGACCCGATACAGGTAAGTGGAGATTACATCAGATGTCTCATAAATAAGCGGATTGTACAAGAGCAAAATCTTTTCAAATCCAACAGCCAGGAAATTACCCATGTTCAAAATCAATAACGTCACAATGGTTGGCAAGATACCTGGAAGCGTTACATAAATCGTTTGCTTCCAGCGATTGGCTCCATCAATACGCGCAGCTTCATACAAAGAATCATCAATGGTTGTCAGTGCAGCCAGATACAATATCGCTCCCCAACCCATACCCTGCCATACCTCTGAAGTGATATAGATTGTTCTGAACCATTCAGCCCGCTGCATAAAAGGAATACTGTCTCCGGTGAAGAAAGCCACCAGTCCATTAATGGAACCATTCACTGCTGTCAGTTGCAGGATCATACCCGCAACGATAACGATGGACAGAAAATGAGGCAGATAAGACGCGGTCTGTACAAACTTTTTGAATCGTTTACTTTTCACTTCGTTAAGCATCAAGGCAAAAATAATTGGAACCGGGAATGTAAAGAGTAACGCAAGTCCACCCAACATCAGCGTATTACCGAATACTCTCCAGAAGGTAGGGTCCTCAATGAACATTTTGAAGTATCGTAATCCAACCCACGTTTCTCCAAATATACTTCCCCCAGGAACAAAACGTCTGAACGCAATCACATTACCAATCATCGGTCCATATTTGAAAATAAGGAGATAGATGATGGGAAGGATCAATAGTGAATACAGCTG
This sequence comes from Paenibacillus sp. Negev47, assembly GCF_058313655.1. NCBI lineage: Bacteria > Bacillati > Bacillota > Bacilli > Caryophanales > Paenibacillaceae > Paenibacillus > Paenibacillus sp. Negev47. The sequence continues at coordinate 2,626,441 of NZ_CM177754.1, read as the reverse complement.
CCAGTCTTTGCGAAACAAGGTTGCTGCCGTTCGTAATCTGCTCTCTTTACGTAAAGATGTCATGGTTAACGTTGTTTTAGCGGTTTCCGACTCCATGTGTTTTCACTCCGATCCAGGACTTGATAAGTAAGAGTAATTCATGTACAACCCCATTGTTTCTCCTGTTGTAGAAGACAACAACTCCTTCAACTTCACCCCCACTACAAAATAGATAATAGCCGAATGTAAGCGATACCATTTTAGTGTGTTATGTAGAATCACACAATCCAAGGTGCTTCACATCATGAATTAGCACTTGCCAGGTGGTGTGATCTCCAAATCGAAAGAAGGTCTTTAAACAGGTGAAGCGCTTACAATAAACCAAAAATAATAAGCAACAACTCCTGCTTCCATTCGATGAATTAAGTCAAAAGAAATTGCTTGAGGACAATCTATATACTAGTCATACTAGTATGTTAGTTATATTCTAATCCAGCTTCCCCTTAATTTCAATAACTTTTAGCAAAAAAAAATATTATCTCATTTAACAAGGTAAATTAGCCAATAGTGCCCAATAAAAAAACATTGGCAACTTCACGAACGACATTATCGTTCAGTGAAGCCTCCAATGTTTCAGGGTGCTGAGGTAAGATGTTATAGCTGATCTGCTCAGAAATTAGCAATAAGCTGATCTAATTCCGATAAATGCGTTATTTCATGGTCAGGCGCATACGTTTCATTGTTGGTCTTATGTTCACGGTTAATCCATACGGATTGGATGCCAGTTGATAACGCACCACGAATATCCGTCGTCAACTTGTCTCCCACCATCATGCTCTCTTCCGGTTTAACTCCCAGTTTACTCAAGGCATGTTCAAAAATCGAAGGATCCGGCTTTCCTTTTCCAAAGTTACCCGAGATAATAATCTCATCAAAGAAAGGAGTCAATTCAGGCACACCGTCCAACTTCTCTTGTTGCAAAGCTGGACAACCGTTCGTTAACAGCAACAGTTTGTACTTGCCTTGTAATTGACGTAAGGTATCAATCGTTTCTTCGTACACATGGGGTCTGGATCTCCGTTCTACGCCAAACTGCGAAGCCAGTTGTTCAGCAAGATCTTCCCGATCTACACCCAACTTCAACAAGCCACGACGCCAGGATTCTTTACGGTAAACAGGAGCAAGTTGTTCCAACTGACGGAACTCAGGTTGATCTCCACCGGTAAAGTTAGCCCATAGGCCTTCAAACGGATTAATTCCAATCATTTTGGTAAAAGGAAAGGTTTCATATGATTCATACAGTCCGCGTGCCTCGTTCCGAACGGCTTCTTCAAGTTCTTCCGGTTTAACCCCAGTCTCTTTCGCTGCGATTAGACAAGTCTCATGAAAAGCTTCTCGAACACTACGCTCATCCCATAATAAAGTATCATCCAGGTCGAACAAAATCGCTTTTAACGCCATTCCGATCATCTACCCCTTTATACAATAATTACTTTCCGACGGTTTCCACGGTGATCTGGTGTGCTTTCGCAAACTTCAGTAAACGTTCTGCAATCGCATCTGTATCGTAACGGTTCAATAACTTGGTAAACACCCATCTTTTCCCGCGACTGTTATGTTCGATAACAACTGTACCTGGTTCAATTCTGAATTTGATGATGTCATCAACCCCGATTGAGCGTTCACGATTCCCCTTCGTCGTTATAATCCGATTACTGCTAATCTTGATATACGGACGACGAAGCATGAAGATGACTGCCAAAAATACGTAAAGCAGCATAGTCACCCAGTCCCAGGTTGTCATTGGAGCTTGTACAAGGAATGTGCTCATAAACAGATACAAAAAGGCAAGACCGATCAAAAATATAGGGAACAACAGGCTGCGTCCTTTAAAGACTTCTTCACCTGGTGTACCTGTGATTGGTTGACCACTTTTTTTGCGTTGCTGATTTAACTGCTTGGAATTTTTCTTAACCGTTCTCTCGAACGAACGCGACATGAGAATCCCCCTTATGTGTCTTTGTATCGGCTTACATAACTATAAACCAATATTTCCCCCTATAGATTGCACCCTCAAAATAACAGGAAGAAACCTAAATATCATAATGATATCATTAGGTTTCGTTAGTGTTTGAGTTTGCCTTGGTGGCCTTTGTCATTCTCATCATCAACAATCTCAATGGTATCCAGTTGTTGTCTGAAATTGCTGCGAATATTACTTAAATAAATCTCTCTTAGCTCGGCACGTTCAGTAAGTTCTTCCTCCGACAATCCAGTGGACTTTTGCTTACGAGCCAATTCGTTTATGCGTGCTACCAGACTATCTATATCCAAGCTTGTCCCCTCCAAAAATACAAAGTCATATTAACTTTGCCATGATAAAGGCAGCTTGTCAAGCTGACACGCGCTAAGACGCAGTAATGTGTATTTTATTCTGCAAATTGCGGTAGAGCTAATACCTGACCCACTTGGATCGAAGTCGTATGAAGTTGATTCACTTTCTTAATTGCTTCTATATAAACACGTGTATCCATATTCGACGGTTTGTGTTCCAAAGAAATACTCCATAATGTTTCCCCTTCTGAAATGGCTACCTTTCCTCCTGGAAGAACATCATTCTCATTGCCAGCAAATACAGTTAAAACAGTGCTACATCCAATAAATATAATCAAAGAGGTAATGGCCACCTTTAACATCCATGAAGAAATCTTGAAACGTGTTAAAACCTTCTTGTAGTTCCCTATGTTGGACTTCACCAGTTCCGAATTCATTGGTTCATAAATGCTTTGATAAGTAGAATATCTCATTTAATACCCGCCTCCAAACGTTTGTTCCTATCTGTTGGAATCAATATAACACGAACACTTGTTTTGTTCAATAGCTTTTTAGAACAATTGTTCGCTTCTTTTTTTGAAGGAGAGACATCCTTATTTAATGTCTCTTGCACAGTATTTGTAGTATTCTGCTCTAACTTTTGTACAAATTCTGTTCTGAAAGTTAAAAAACACTGATTTAATGCCATTTTATTTAGAACTTATGTTTGTACGAACGGAGGTTCTATGTTATAATTTTCCCAAACGTTACTAAAATGGGGTTGATACGGTATGTCGAAGATATCCAGCAGGCAGCAGGCTATTCTGGAGTTTATACGAAATGAAGTCCGGTTGAAGGGGTATCCTCCTTCCGTACGGGAAATTGGTGAAGCGGTTGGACTGGCTTCCAGCTCAACAGTACATGGACATTTGGATCGTTTGGAGAAAAAAGGGTTGATCCGACGCGACCCTACCAAGCCAAGAGCTATTGAGCTTTTGAGCCAGGAAGAATCTGAGCATTCTCATCAATTTGCTCATAGCGTTGCACGTATTCCTGTCGTTGGTAAGGTTACAGCCGGGGTTCCCATCACTGCAACCGAGAACATTGAAGACTACTTCCCTCTTCCTACGCACTATGTAGGCGAACAGAAAGTGTTTATGCTTTCGGTAGTCGGAGATAGTATGGTCGAAGCTGGAATCGTTAACGGGGATTATGTTATTGTCCGTCAACAGCAAACTGCTGATAACGGGGATATCGTCGTTGCAATGACTGAAGACGATGAAGCTACAGTGAAAACGTTCTACAAAGAGAAAGATCATATTCGCCTTCAACCGGAGAATGCGACCTTCGAACCTTTACGTTTGAAACACGTTAGTATTCTGGGTAAAGTCATTGGCCTTTTCCGAGATATTCATTAAACATGAGTAACAAAACTAGATGCAATGGAATAAAACAAGCAAAGAGGTTGCCCTAACGAACAGGACAACCTCTTTGCTTGTTTTATGTTGTTTTATCGGCTAATTATTCACTGCGTTTCAGAACACTCTTGTGATGAGAGAACACATCAAAACTCTGTTGTCCGTGATATGAGCCCATACCGCTCTCTCCTACACCACCAAACGGGAGATAATGAGATGTCATATGAGAAAGTGTGTCATTAATACATCCCCCACCGAAGGATACTTGATTCAGAACCTGATTCTCCAGCTGCTCGTCCTGTGTGAAGAGATATAACGCCAATGGTTTTGGACGGCGGACGATCTCATCCAGCATCGGGTTCAGGTCACAGTACGTAAATACAGGAAGAATCGGACCGAATATCTCTTCTTGCATGACATGTGATTCCCAGTTCACATCTCCAAGTACAGTCGGCTCAATAAGCAACTGCTCGCGCACAGAACGTCCACCAATTAGCGTTTTACCATCATTAAGGAATTTCGACAATCGATCAAAGTTACGTGCGTTGACAATATGCGGAAAATCAGCGTTCTGTAGCACATCATCTCCAAATTTATCTTTGATCTCTGCACCAATCAGATCGATCAGTTCATCATGAACTTGTTCATGCACGAGCAAGTAATCCGGAGCAACACAAGTTTGCCCCGCATTCAGGAACTTACCGCGAACAAGACGCTGTGCTGCCAGCTTCAGATCTGCATCGCTATGAACTATAGCCGGACTCTTACCCCCTAGCTCCAGGGTTACAGGAGTCAGATGCTCTGCTGCTGCCTTCATAACAATGCGCCCAACCCCCGTGCTGCCTGTGAAGAAAATATAATCAAACTTCTCTTTTAACAATGCTGTGCTAGCCTCAACTTCACCTTCCATAACGGCAATATACTCTTGAGGGAAGATCTCCTGAATCAGATCATACGTCAGACGAGATACGGACGGTGTTAATTCGGAAGGCTTGATAACTGCACAGTTACCGGCTGCAATTGCTCCAATCAGCGGACCAAAAGCCAATTGGAAAGGATAGTTCCAAGGTGCAATAATAAGAGCCACTCCGTATGGTTCAGGGTAAATGGTACTCACCCCATCCGGCATAGCCGAATTGGTTGGAACTTGTCTTGGTGCAGCCCATTCCTGCAGGTGTTCTAATGCAAAATCCAGTTCACCCAACACAATGCGAATCTCGGAACCGTAAGCTTCCGCCTCAGATTTGTTCAGATCAGCCCGAAGTGCATCTTGAATCCGTTGCTGATACTTTTCAATTCCTTTTCTAAGCTCCTGAAGAGCATTAATCCTATAGTCGATATTCTTGGTTTGTCCTGTATAAAAGAATGCACGTTGTGCTGTCACCAGTTGTTTTGCTTGATCCATATCAACATCTCCAGTTAATTATTTAAAATTGAATTTTCCAAAATTTAATTAAAGCATACCTCTTCTATATGAAACTTTCAACATACATACGAAACATTGTTTTGAAATTATTTAAAAGTTGATTGGAGTTTTAATAGAGTGGGAAAGGTACTATTCTTTCTATTTCATGTATATCAGGTTGCCTTAGAAGGTTTATGTAAGTCTCTCACTTCCAATTCAGTTCGAGTTTTTTGCGCTTTAAAAATAAGGCTAACTTCTTTTTCTCTTTAATAGGTTACAAGACAGGTGAGTATTGTAATGCAGTATAAAAAACTTGTTGAGATACCACTTATCAAATGCAGACCTTAAGTAAAACATAGGAAAGTTCCCCTTCTATAAAAGGAAGTTTTACAATGATCTAAATCAACGATCTACTGGATTTTGTGATAAACATGTTAGCCTTGGTGACAGACAAAATATTGAAAAGTTATATTGGCCGCTGAAGAATAATTCGGGGGATTCTGTGGGTACTTTATTTTTTCGTTGATTTGATCTACTCCCGCCAACAAAAAGAAAAAACCCTCAGCGCTAGAGCGCCAAGGGATTAAGCTATTAATACAAAGTAATATATTGATCGCGTTCCCATTGGTGGACTTGTGTACGGTACATATCCCACTCAATTTCTTTCAGCTCATAGAAGTGAGCCAAGGCGTGGTCGCCGAGAGCATCACAGATTACTTCGCTGCGGATCAATTCATTCAATGCTTCTTTCAGGTCAGCTGGCAAGCTTGGAATGCCTTCTTCTACACGCTCTTCTTCTGACATGATGTAGATGTTACGGTCAATTGGAGCTGGTAAGGAAAGCTCACGTTTGATTCCGTCCAGACCTGCTTTCAACAAAACAGCCAAAGCCAGGTAAGGGTTAGCAGCCGGATCCGGGTTACGAACTTCAACGCGTGTGCTCAGGCCACGGGAAGCTGGAATACGGATCATTGGGCTACGGTTACTAGCAGACCATGCTACATAACAAGGTGCTTCATAACCTGGTACAAGACGTTTGTATGAGTTCACAGTTGGGTTAGTAATTGCTGCAAACGCACGCGCATGCTTCAGAGTTCCAGCCATGAAGTGACGTGCAGTTTTGCTCAGACCCAACTCGTCCGACTCGTCAACGAATGCGTTCTCATTGCCTTTGAACAAGGATTGGTTACAATGCATACCGGATCCGTTCATACCAAACAGCGGTTTCGGCATGAATGTTGCATGTAAACCATGCTGACGTGCAATCGTTTTAACAACGAGTTTGAACGTTTGGATCTGGTCAGCTGCTTTCAGAGCATCAGCATATTTGAAGTCGATCTCATGCTGACCTGGAGCTACCTCATGGTGGGAAGCTTCGATTTCAAAGCCCATTTCTTCAAGTGTGATAACGATGTCACGACGACAGTTTTCACCAAGATCCGTAGGCGCAAGGTCGAAATAACCACCTTGGTCATTCAGTTCGTTAGTTGGGTTTCCTTTTTCGTCTGTTTTGAACAGGAAGAACTCGGGTTCAGGACCGACGTTGAAGGAAGTGAATCCCATATCTTGGGCTTCTTTCAGGTTTCGTTTCAAGATGCCACGTGGATCTCCTGGGAACGGATTACCATCCGGAAGATATACGTCGCAAATCAGGCGTGCAACACGGTTCTCTGCAACCCATGGGAAAATAAGCCAAGAATCTAGATCTGGATAGAGGTACATGTCGGACTCTTCAATACGTACATAACCTTCAATGGAAGATCCATCGAACATCATTTTGTTATCCAGAGCCTTAGTCAACTGGCTCACAGGAATCTCAACGTTTTTGATAGCTCCAAGCAAATCGGTAAATTGCAATCGAATGAATCGTACGTTTTCTTCTTTCGAAATGCGGAGAATGTCTTCTTTTGTATAACTCACTATAACCTCTCCCTTTCTTATCTGCGTAATTTAGCTTGCCTGTTATATTTGTACATTAGAAAGTTCCACGGGTCAAGGAGTCTGCCATCACAAGTGCATGATTTCGCCTCACTCGCCAAGTTATGCGAACTTACTATTTATTAAAGAAACGGGAAAGCTCTCCCTGAATGAGAGATACTTGTCCAGGTCTCTTACCTGATACTAGCTGCTGCTTCAGCAAGCGGTGCAACTGCGTATCGGACAGCTCTCTGCGTTTGACTTCAGTATCTGGCGTGATAACTGTAGCTTCCTCGGATTCTTTTGAAACAGGATTCATCACTTGTTTGATCCCTGCGATGTTAACTCCTTTTTCAATCAAAGCCTTGATTTCTAGCAATCTCTCTACGTCATTAAAAGAGAACAAACGTTGATTACCTGACGTTCTCGCAGGAACAATCAAGCTGTGTTGCTCATAATAACGAATCTGCCGTGCGGACAGATCCGTAAGTTTCATTACGATACCAATCGGGAATAAGGCCATATTTCTGCGAATTTCATCACCCATGTTCATCAACCTTCCAGTCATCTATTCTTCACCCTATTGTACATTTAGTTGTTACCAAGTGTCAATGATGTGTTAGATAAACTCACAATAATTTACGATCTTTCATGGTCTGTAACGCCATTAAAACGCCATATTTGACATGAGAGTACGTTAGCCCGCCTTGCATATACCCGATATAAGGCTCCCGAATAGGTGCATCGGCTGATAATTCCAGACTTCCGCCCTGAATGAATGTACCTGCCGCCATAATGACAGGATGCTCATAACCAGGCATGTCCCATGGTTCAGGAACCACATGGCTATCCACAGCTGCTGCACGCTGAATGCCCTGCACGAAGGCAATCAGATGCTCAGCAGAGCTGAACTGAACAGCCTGGATCAGATCTGTACGAGCTTCATTCCAAGCCGGTTTGGTTACAAATCCGGACTCAGCAAACATCGCTGCAGCAAACGTACTTCCTTTGATAGCTTGTCCTACAATTGTCGGAGCCATGTAAAGTCCTTGGTAGATGCCACGTGTTGTCCCTAGCATCGCTCCCACCTCTCCCCCAATTCCCGGGGCCGTCAGACGATAGGCTGCCAGCTGTACGTACTGTTCTTTCCCACATATGTATCCACCGGTTTCCGCAATGCCTCCACCAGGATTCTTGATCAGTGATCCGGCCATCAGGTCAACCCCAACTTCGGTCGGTTCACGTTCCTCCGTGAATTCACCATAACAATTATCCACGAACACAATGACATCTTCCTTCAGCGCTTTAACACGTGTAACCATCTCAGCGATCTCGGCTACGCAGAAGGAGGAGCGCCAGTCATAACCACGTGAACGTTGAATTCCAATGACTTTCGTAGCCGGTGTGATGCTTTTCTCAACTTCTGCCCAGTCCACTCTACCTTCAGCAGTTAAGGCCGTCTCCCGGTAACCGATGCCAAAATCGCGTAACGAACCTGTACCATCGCCGGGTTTGCCAATAACTTTATGCAATGTGTCATAAGGCTTACCCGTGATGTACAATAATTCGTCGCCTGGGCGCAACACTCCAAAAAGAGCTGTACTAATCGTATGTGTACCTGAAGCAAAATGAGGACGTACCAACGCCGCTTCCGCACCGAAAACATCAGCATATACTTCATCAAGCACTTCACGCCCACGATCGTTATACGCGTAACCTGTTGAACCTGCAAAGTGGAAATCACTTACTTTTCGCTGTTGAAAAGCATGAATGACCTTCCATTGGTTGTGATCCGTGATCCGATCAATCTGTTGTAGTTGTCCTTCAATCTGACGCTCCACTTGATGTTGAAGTTCAGATATTTCTGAATCAAAGCTTACCATCTTACTTCATTCCCCTTCATAGCACGAATCTGACGTTAAATATCTATTATCGTGTCAACTTATCACATCAATATGTCATGAGTATTACAATTCAATGAAATCTTCAAGCATATGACCAAATTTCTCATACTCACCTTTTTGCAGTTCCACTTCATAAATCACATCATTTTCTTCAAAGCTGGTATCCACTACATCACCAATTTTGTAGAGTACGGACGTAAGATCACCACGTTCTGCCGGTATCCGGAAGCGCTTCGTGTCACCTGTAAGCTCTGTCTGAATCAATTCGCGGATTTTAAGCAGATCCTCTGAGTCTAATGCGCTTACTTTGATGTGGTCTTTATCCAATGGAAGCATCTCAAGCTGTTCAGGTGTGCATGCATCTTTTTTGTTATAAAGCACAAGCTGTGGCTTGTCCCCTGAACCAAGTTCTTGCAGAATCGTGTTAACCGTTCGCATCTGATCTTCACGCATTGCCGATGAGGCATCCACAACATGCAGGATGAGATCTGCTTCATTTACTTCCTCCAGCGTTGCCCGGAAAGCTGCAATTAGATCATGCGGAAGATTTTGAATAAATCCAACCGTGTCGGTAAGTACGATTTCTTTGCCACTCGGAAGCTCCATGGTACGTGATGTTGGATCCAGTGTAGCAAATAACTGATCTTGAATATAAACATCTGCAGCAGTCAACTGCTTGAGCAATGTTGATTTGCCAGCATTGGTATAACCAACAAGAGCCACCTGAACAATACCTGTCTTTTTACGGCGTTCACGATGCAATTTACGATGACGTGTCAGTTCTTCCAGATGACGTTTCAGATCATCGATGCGACCACGGATGTGACGACGGTCGGTCTCCAGCTTACTTTCACCCGGACCTCTGGTTCCAATTCCGCCACCGAGTCTGGACAGGTTCTTGCCATGACCCGACAAACGTGGCAGCAAGTAGCTATGTTGAGCCAATTCCACTTGAATGATACCTTCTCTTGTGTTGGCACGCTGTGCGAAGATGTCCAAAATCAATTGCGTACGGTCAATAATCTTAAGATCCAGGGTCTCTTCCAGATTACGAACCTGTGCACCTGACAATTCCTGATCAAAAATAGCTGTAGTTGCTCCGAGTTCCTCTGCAATCGCACGGAGTTCTTCCACTTTGCCTTTACCAATAAACCATTTAGTATCCCGTTTTTCCCTGTTCTGAGAAAGTACACTTAAGACTTCCACTCCGGCTGTCTCGGCAAGTTTCACCAGTTCCTCTAAAGAGTACTCTGGATTGATGCCTGTACGTTTTACATCATCCGTAACTAAACTCACCAAGACGGCGCGATCTTTTTTGACCATATCTGTATCATGTGTACCATTTGTCATGTATATGTTCACTCCCTCTAATTGCTTATCTGTTGATATTCATTGCCACGAATATGCCATTGCATGCCTTAAGCCGAACCGGTTGGCCCGGCCGGCTGGTGTAAAAACTATATTATCGCTTACTTTCGCTCAAAGTTCAAATCCTCTGTTCGGATTGTCATCAGCTCCAGTTTTCCTGGACTGCCCTCCGTATATTGTTCCAATAATCGAACTGCCTGATGCCTAATCGAGCGCTCAATGGCATTACGAACGTACCTGGCGTTGCTGAAAGCATGCAGTGAATCATTTTTTTCCTGAAGCAAATGCTGCTTTAGTTTGAGTATGGTCTGTGGCATTAGAATATAGTCACGCTCTTTGGCCATAATCTCAGAGATTTGAATTAACTGGTCAATGCTATAGTCTGGAAACTCCACTTGAATGGGGAAGCGGGAAGGTAATCCAGGATTCGTCTGGAGAAAAAAATCAATTTCTTCTGAGTACCCGGCAAGAATCAGTATAAACTGATTTTTATTATCTTCCATGGATTTCACCAGCGTATCGATTGCTTCTTTACCGAAATCCTTCTCACCACCGCGAGCCAAACTGTATGCCTCATCGATAAACAAGATCCCACCGAGCGCCTTTTTGACCAGGTCCCTTGTTTTCTGAGCCGTGTGACCAATATATTCTCCAACCAGATCCGCACGCTCTACTTCAATAAGATGTCCTTTACTCAACACACCCATCTTTTGAAAGAGTTTGGCAACGATCCTGGCAACGGTGGTCTTGCCAGTTCCCGGATTGCCTTTGAAGATCATATGATACACGTGCGCACCACTAAGTAAACCTGCTTCAGTACGCATCTGAGCAATCTGTAAGAAAGCATAGATTTCAAATACCAAGTCTTTGATATTTTCAAGTCCAACCAGTTGCTCCAATTCACCCTGTATCTCCTGGAAGTGCGTATGTTTGGTTATACTCTTAGCTGCCTGGACTGCCGCCGCTTCATCTTTGACCAACATCTGAGGTTCCTGGTTACGCAACACAATATTAATTTGTCTGGATGGTCTGCCTCCTGGTTGCTCTCCTGCAGCCATGACCCGTCCGTTCATTCGCCATCACCTCTATTTTATCGGGCTGAACTCTCCTGATTATTAATGTATTCTATCAGGTGCTCCAATATTAGAAGGATCAAGAAGAAGAATTCTGCGGCGAAGTACATGTCTCAAATCTGAATGTTTTTTCGAAACTCTCCGTTCTCAAACAAACTCTGCCTGTGTTTCAGTGATAAATGAAAGTACGGAAATACATGTGCGTCAATGGCATGCAGCAGTTCCTTTGCTGTCTTGTTCGCCAAGTCATAATCACCCGTCGTAATATGCTTCCGTGACAGTGCATCTTCAAGCTCATCTTCATCCAACAAAAATACTTCTCCATCTTTCAGTACAACGACATCCAGATACAGGTCATCAAACCAAGGGACACCCTGATCAGTTATCCCCTGACTACGACATGTATCAATGTACCACTCCACAATCCGTTCCTGATCGTCAAACATCGCCGTAACCACGAAGTGCTCTCCCTTCGGATAATATTGCAGCCAAGAGTAACCTTTATCTGCGATACAGAAGGTACTGCCTCCATATGTTTTCCACAGAGGTTCTTTCAAATCCTGTATGGTGTACAACGTAATATAACCTGTGAAAATCTTGGATTGAACGAACCGGCATGTGAATTGTCGGTTCGTAATCCGGCGCCAGTTCGCGCGGTCCCCGAATTTCCGTTTCATACGAACCCCTCTTTGCCGACTACAGGTCCGTGACCTGCTCTGATATTGGTGAACAATGTAATAACATCCGCATGATAGCCTCCAGCGCTCTGGACCTGCCTGCACAACGTATTACGAATAGTTACAGCTTACCATATTTAAGGTATACACTCAAAATCAACCTTTGTCCCACCTATTCGTCAAATCAGCTTCTACTAAAGAGGTTCCGTATAGTACAAAAAAACTGCTTCACCGATATTTCGGGAAGCAGTTTTTTGGTGTAACTATTTAGTGTTTCAGATGGCTTAGCCGCCAGTTCCAGCTTGAGAATCTGCAGGTGTATCTGTTCCTCCAGTATCACCATTCGTTCCGCTGTCCGGGGTTACAACCTCGCCTGGCGTCGTTACGGACCCATCATCGGAACCTTCTCCGGTGCCTCCTGGTTCCGTTGTACCCTGATCAGGTGGGGGCGTGTTGCCTCCCCCAGGTTGACCGTTTCCTTGACCAGCTCCACCGTTATTTCCATTGTTTCCGTTATTACCATTTCCATTTCCACTTCCGCTGTTGCCATTTTCATTCCCATTACCGTTACCGTTATTACCGTTCGAGTTGCCATTATCCGGTGAACCATTGTCCGGATTCTCTGTACCTGGCTGCTCAGGATCTGTCTCTGTTCCTGGGTCTATACCCGGATCAGGTTCCTCCGGTGGCATTTCCTGCGCTTCAATCATCAGAGAAATGGTATTGGAAGGATCCGTCTCCAGTCCTGATGCCAAGTCGTAAGCTGTCACATAGTACTCATAGGTTAGACCAGGCAACGCACTTAAATCTTGTGCGTTGGTCGCTCCTATTGCATCAATGAGATGACTGAACTGGGCTTCAGAGGTTTCTTTACGATACACCCGATATTGTGTGCTCCCGTCACCCGTTCCAGTCCAATTCAGTGAGACGGTTTGTGCAGTTGGATCATATGATCCACTCAGCCCACTAACGGACAGAGCCGGTTGCTCTGGTTCTTCTACTGGCGGAGGTGCCTGCCCCCCAGCTGGTGCTTTGAATTGCTTCACAGGTACGCCTTTCAATGCATCTCCCATGACTTTGGCAAAGAAAGATGCCGACAGCTTGCTACTGTTCTTAAGCATATGATTTGCATCCGGATTGTCATACCCCATCCAAACTGCGGCAGTCCATTCCGGTGTATATCCAACAAACCATACATCACGGTTGGCACTGTTGCCAGAGATGCCACTTTGAACAGTTCCTGTTTTACCCGCTACAGGACGATCCAGACGCGCTGAACGTCCCGTACCGTCATTAACGACGTTTTGCAGCATCTGTGTCAACTGATATGCATTTTGCTCACTCATGACACGCGTTGTGTCCGAGTTATCATGTTTGTAAGTGGTTTTGCCTGCGCTATCCTTAATTTCTTTAATCGCATAGGCTTGTCGGTATTCTCCGAGGTTGGCAAATGCACTATAGGCTTGCGCCATCTCCAGTGTATTTGTACCTTTACTTAGACCACCGAGGGCAATCGCCAGGTTTTTGTCTTCATCCGTCAGCTGTATGCCTACACTCTTGGCAAAATTAATGCCTGTGTTAACGCCTATTTTATCAAGTAACCAAACCGCAGGAATATTTTCCGACTTCGTAATGGCTTCCGTCATACTGATCGTTGAAGAATATCCATGCAGGTTACCAGGACAGTAGTTACCAAAACATTGCTTCGCATTACTTAGCGGTGAGTTGGCACTGTAATTGCCTGATTCAAGAGCCGGTGCATAAGACACAATCGGTTTAAAAGCTGAACCTGGTTGTCTTCGACTCTGCGTTACACGACTATAGCCTTTGGTCTGATAATCCCGTCCACCCAGGAGGGCAACGAGACTGCCATTCTCGTGGTTCATAATAACCATGGAGCCTTGGACCTGTTGATCATCTTTACTTGCCTCAAACAGACTGTCATCTGTGAAGGCAGTTTCCATCGCTGTTTGAGCCTGAGCATCCATGGTTGTATAGATTTTGTATCCGCCGATATTCAGATCATCTTCCGTTTTGCCTGTTACTCGCTCAGCTTCACGAAGTACATAATCGATAAAGGCCTGATACTTCTTCTCTTTCTCTGGTCGCTTGTAGTTATAATCTACCGCTTTAGCTTTATCCATCTCTTCTTTCGTGATGTATCCTTGTTCATACATCAGCTGGAGAACAACGCCACGGCGTGCCTTGGAATCGTTCGGATTACTCACCGGATTGTAGGCAGAAGGCCCCTTGGGCATCGCGGCGAGTGTGGCAATTTCCCATAATTCAAGATTATTCAGATCTTTTTCTCCAAAATAAAATTCAGATGCTGCTTTAATCCCGTAACGCTGATGACCGAAGAATATCCGGTTCAGGTACATCGTCAGGATCTCGTCTTTTGTGTACTTGCGCTCTAATGCCATTGCAATCGAAACTTCCGTTGCTTTCCGGAAGAACGTCTTGTCACGAGACAAGAACATGTTCTTGGCAAGCTGTTGGGTGAGTGTACTACCACCTTCCACCATGGAACGGGCCATGACGTCTTTAACCGCCGCACGCCCAATGGACCAGATATCCACACCCTGATGATCGTAGAATCGTTTATCTTCCGTTGCGATGAAGGCTTGCTTCACCAGCTCAGGAATATCATCTTCTTTGACGGGTTCCAGCTTCTGAATGGACAGCTCCCCCATTAATTGGCCATTGCGATCATATACTTTTGAAGTTTCATTAATTGTGGTTTTATCCATGTTGGCTTTGAGCAGATTTTCGCCACTCACCATAATAAATAAATATCCGCCAAGTGCACAGAATATGGCGATTGCCATTGTGAAAAACAGTGTCCATCCAACGCGTTTACCCGTAATTTTTTTCTTTTTAGAGGTCTTTGGTTTCGCTTTTTTGGGTGACTTGTTATTGTTGTTGCGATTGTTAGACCTCGACAACGGATCGTTTGGCATGTTACCTCCTGACTCCCTTTCGGTTGCGTAATTTCTATTCGTCTCTAGGCTCAGACATATATTAAACATATTTTGCCCGGAATGAAAAGAACAACCCTTTATTCAGGTTGCTCTGTTTCACTGCCTATACTTGTAGACGAAATGGTTGGTGAAAAGGTTTCGTAATTTTTTAAGCTTCGCCGCTGTTATCTTGCTGCATCAGCGATACGCTGCGTTGCGGCGTGAACGTGGAGATGGCATGCTTGTAGACCATTTGCTGGCGTCCGTCGCTGTCAATGACGATCGTAAAATTGTCAAATGCCTTGATCGTCCCGCGGATTTGGAAGCCGTTAGTCAGATAGACCGTAGCTGGAATATTTTCTTTCCGCAGTTGGTTCAAGAACGTATCTTGGATGTTGATGGACTTGTTCATTAGCCGTACCCCCATTGGTTCATTTGAATTGTGTTCGAGTAATATTCAATATCGCTGAGTAGCTTTCGTGCTATTATATCATGAACAGTTTCATATAATCCACAAAAACCCCTTGCCTGCTGTTTTCACCCAATCTTGACGTGGTGCATAACTAGAAGACTTATCCATTATACACCGCTTGCCAGATTTGCAAAAGAGGCACAAATTCTTCGTTTCCAAACACATTCCTTGCTTGTTTGATGAACCCTCCAACTCTTCCATCAGTTGTAGTTATATACAAAAACCTCTACCCTTTTTAAATTGCAAAAAGATAGAGGTTCATATGTCACGATCTTTCCAAGTGGTCAGATCAATACTATTCATTGCTCAAATCAGTTAAATTTTCGTGTAATCAAGTCACTTACCTGCTTGAAATTGCCTTCAAAATCCTCGGTATCCGTCATGTCCACCCATTCAATATCCTTCATATGCCGGAACCAGGAGAGCTGCCGTTTGGCAAAACGACGCGTGTCTCTCTTCAACCACTCTACTGCGGCTTCCCAGCTCACTTCTCCTTGCAAGAATGCTGCAATTTCCTTATACCCCAGCCCTTGCATGGAAATATGACCTCTGGCCACTCCGCGTTCCAACAGGGATTTCACCTCATCCACCAGACCTTGTTCGATCATGAGATCAATCCGCTCTTCTACCCGGGCATATAACTTCTGGCGATCCATTGTCAAGCCAACAATAAGAAGATCATAAGGCGATTCTTTCTTCTGTACTGCCAGCTGATCAGACCACTTCTCTCCTGTGAGATGATGGATCTCAAGCGCACGTACAATTCGCCGTTGATCATTCGGATGCAGACGATCCGCACTTGCCGGGTCAACTTCCCTCAATCGATCATGAAGGGCCTGTGTTCCATGTTGCTCCGCATAGCTGAATTGTTGCTCTCTGAACGCTTCATCCGAACCGCTATCCGAAAATTGGAAGCCGTAACATACCGATTCCACGTACAGACCAGTCCCACCTACAATAAAAGGCATTTTACCACGTTCATGGATCTCACTAATCAATCGTGTGCAACTCTCCTGAAACTCGGCCACAGAATACGGGTACTCCGGTTCATGGATATCAATGAGATGATGGGGTACACCCTTCATTTCTTCAGAGGTAATCTTGGCTGTTCCAATATCCATTTCACGATATACCTGCATCGAATCGCCTGAGATAATCTCACAATTGAATGCTTGGGCAAGCTCGATGCTCATTCTCGTTTTGCCTACTGCTGTTGGTCCAACCAGCACAAGCAGTTTAGGTTTTGGTTTAACTTCCACTTTCAACATTAATCACTCCGTACAGGGTTTTTGCATTCGCCCGATCAAGTATTTTAAATCCGAGCCGGTCAAACTCCGCGCTGCCGCGCTTTTCTTTCATCACTACACGTTTACGGGCGACCCGTCTCGCTTCCATGATGCTCTGTTCATCCAGTGCATGTGCATTCGCATAATCTCGCAACGGCTGTATAGCACTTGAATCCATCATCGGTTCACGGAACATGGGGTCAAAGTATACGGTATCACAGCTTCGATCCGGCATGGACCGCAGCAACTCAAGATGATCTACATGTCGCAGATCAATGCGCCGGAAAGCCTCATCCACTAAAGGTTGATTGCTCTTATAATGGGACATGCCCTCCAGCAGCAATGTATAGAGCGGTTGAGAGCTCTCACATGCGATGACTCGTCCACTCTTACCAGCCGCAACCGAAAATACCAGAGCATCTGAACCGAGTCCAGCGGTACAATCAACAATTGTGTCGCCTTCAAGTACCGAGCCAGCTTCCAGCATGGGGTCGGCTTCCCCTCTTAGAACACGTTTTGCGCGAACAAATCCCATACTGGGGTGAAACTCCAGTTCCGTTGCATCTTTGCGAAACAAGCGCGCTCTGCCGTTGAGCACGACCAGGATTTCGTTGATACCATAATGTTCAATCAGTTTGGGTAAAGACGTTCTATTGCGCGGTACGTAGGTACCTCCTGTCGTTTCGGCGAGCTTACGCGCACGCTCCACCTGAGAGGCAATCTCCTTGTCACCGGTTGTAATGTACATAATGTCCCCCTAAATAGCTACATCACTCGTTTAAATAATTTTTCCAGATCATACGTTGAAAATGAAACCACAATCGGCCGCCCATGTGGACAAGTGTAGGGCTGTCGACATGAACCCAGACGCTGAATCAGCATTTCTGCCTCCTGATCCGTCAGCTTCTGGTTGGCTTTGATGGACGCCTTGCAGGAGCACATGATCGATGCAGCTTCTCGCATCTTGGCAACATCTATGCTGCGTTCGCTCAGAACCCATTCGGACATCTCTTCGATAATGTCTTTTTCGTCCCCTTTGGGGAACCAGAAAGGGTGGGAACGCACACGGAACGTCTGTCCACCGAAATGCTCCAAATATACACCTGCCTGCTCGAACCAGGCCAGCCTTGTTTTCAGCTTTTCCGTCTCCGAAGGTGTATACTCCAGCGTAATAGGCAGCAGTAACTCTTGTGAGGCCTGGGCAGGGTTACCGAATTTCTCGTAATAGTACTCATAATTCACGCGTTCATGAGCAGCATGCTGATCGATCAAATATAAACCTTGGTCATTTTGCGCGATCAAATACGTACCATGATGCTGTCCAATCAGACTCAGCTCTGGAAAAGCAGGCATGGATGCATCTGATTTAATGGCAGCAGCAAGTTTAGTAGCATCCGGAAATCCTGAACTTTTCCACGTCCGTTCACTTCGCGTAACCGAAGACGGATTATACGACGAACGAGCTTCTCTAACCGGTGAATTCATCGAATCGGAACGATACGTAGCCGGCGTGCCCTCAGCCAGCGGTTCTTCTGTAGCTCCACGACCTCCACCATCTTGAGAAGAGAGGTCAGTTCTGGGAAAAGTTTCGGTAGAACTTGTACTTGAACTTGTACTTACATCCTTAGTGCCTTCTTGCACGTTATCAGATGTGTACCCTCCGTCATTACGAGCACTCTTCTGCAAAATATCTCCGTTCCAACTTTCTAACTGCTCAGGGGGGTGTGTAATCTCAGGTGGAGCTTCGGGCAATGGCACCGACTGACCCTGTTCAGATACCCCCTGAACTGTGGACACATCCGCCGGAGCATCCAAGTCCAGATCATCATCTTCCGCAATCAATTTCACCGGTGCAGAAGCAGATTTCCCGAGTGGACCTTGTTGCCCATATCCTTCCGCATCAGATTGATCTTTCAGAGGACCACGCGGGAAGAGGAATTGTTCCTGGATAAACGAACTATCGTCTCCGCGTCGGATCTGCTGCTTTTTGACCTGTGGGATCAATACCTCCTGACGGAGTATTCCCCGCAAGGTCGTCTCTACGAATTCATACAGCTCTGGTTCCTTGCTGAAGCGAACCTCCAACTTGGCCGGATGCACGTTCACATCCACAAGCGATGGGTGCATCTCCAGTTGCACCACGACAAGTGGGAAGCGGTTAATAGGCAGCAAGGTATGGTAGGCTTTGAGAATCGCCTGATTGAGACCGTAATTGCGAACAAATCGCCCATTAACAATCGTCGACATGCCACCACGATTCGCCCGTGTCCATTCTGGCAGGCTGATCAGCCCACTCACTCGGTAATCCAGACTTTCTCCCTGGATGGGGAGCATCGCTTTTGCTGCACTTGTACCATAGATCGCGGCAACCACTTGCAGCAAATCGCCGTTGCCCAACGTCTGAAGCAACACATTCTCATTATGGCGCAGTCGGAACGAAATGTTGGGATGAGACATCGCCATCCGGTATAGGACATCTGAAATATGTCCCAGCTCCGTCTGGATCGTTTTCATATATTTAAGTCTGGCTGGTGTGTTGTAAAATAGTTCTTTCACTGCAAAATCAGTACCTTGGGGTGAGGTTGCATCTTCATGAGAGACAAGGTTCCCGCCTTCAATCACGATGCGGCGCCCTCGCCCGTCATTGCCACTTGCCGATAACACCTCTACCTTGGATACCGCGGCAATACTTGCCAAGGCTTCTCCGCGGAATCCAAGACTTGTGATCTGGAACAGATCTCGGCCATTAGCTATTTTGCTGGTCGCATGACGATAAAAGGCGGTTTCCATATCCTCTGGCTCAATACCTGAACCATTGTCTTTGACACGAATACTAAGGAGTCCACCCTCTTCCACCGTCACTTCAATCTTGGTGGCGCCTGCATCCACCGAGTTTTCAAGCAACTCCTTGACGACTGAAGCAGGCCGTTCGACCACCTCACCCGCCGCGATCTGGTTGGCAATATGTTCATCTAGTACATGTATTTTCGCCACAGGTTTTCCCCCTCCCATATACTCAGGATAATTGCTGTGCCTTCACTTTGAGATCATTCAATAGCTGCATCGCCTGAAGAGGCGTTATATTCATGACATCGATATCTTTCATCGTACGGATGAATTCTCGTGCTGGCTTATCCACTGTAATTACGTCCGGTTTCGTTGGCACGTTCGGCTCATCATCGCCAAAGATGGACAGTTGTACCACATCCGAATGGCTCGCACTGGACTGTACCTTGCTGTTTGGTTTCTTGGCATGCGGCTTCGCGGTCGAATCTTCAATAGAAGATGTGTAATCTGGACTTTCCGCAGTATCATGCTCCCGGATCATTGGCGCCGAGTCCGTGTGCTGGAATTCTACGCCTTTTCCATTCAGGCCTGCTTCCTGCTTCTCGTTTCCGATGTATTCACTGCCCACCGCTACTTGAGCAGCCGCATGTTCAAACCCGTGCAACAGTCCATTCGCCCGCTCAATAATGCTATCAGGCAGACCTGCCAGGCGCGCGCAATAGATACCATAACTGCTGCTGGCAGCTCCGGCAATCAATTTGCGCAGGAAATTAACCTTATCGCCGCTCTCCTGTACCGCCATCGAGTAGTTGGCTAGCTTGTCCAGACTCTCCTCCAGATGAGCAAGCTCATGGAAATGAGTCGATACGAGAGCCTTACAACCGATAATATCATGCACATATTCAATGACAGACTGAGCAATCGCCATACCTTCGCTGGTCGACGTTCCCCGTCCCAGTTCATCAATAATAATCAGGCTGCGCGGTGTCGCTTTGTCCGTCATGACCTGAATGTCGGCCATCTCCACCATGAATGTGCTTTGTCCGCCAATGAGATCATCCGCGGCACCAATCCGTGTGAAAATGCGATCCATGATCGGCACTTCCGCCTGACCCGCAGGCACAAAACAACCCACTTGCGCCAGAATGGAGATTAAAGCCACCTGTCGCATATACGTGCTCTTACCAGCCATATTCGGACCGGTAATCAGCAGAATACGCGCCTCTTCCTTGGTCATTGCGGTGTGATTGGCAATAAATGCACCATCTCGCATGACAGCCTCAACGACCGGATGGCGTCCTTCTTCCACAACCAGATCATAACCGTCGGTCAGCGTAGGGCGTACAAAATTGCTTTCTGCACTAATCACCGCAAAAGATTGATACACATCAATCTCTGCAACCTGTTCGGCCAGCTTCTGCAGTCTTGCGATCTCTTTGTTCAGTCGCTCGCGCAGCTCTGCGAACAGCCCATACTCAATATCAATCATTTTGTCCTGAGCTTCAAGAATCAGCGTCTCTTTTTCCTTCAATTCAGGCGTAATGTATCGTTCTGCATTGGCAAGCGTCTGTTTACGTTCATAACGCCCCTCTGGCAACGAGGATAGATTGGACTTGGTGATCTCGATATAATAACCAAACACTTTGTTATATCCAATCTTCAGCGATCGAATGCCTGTCGCCTCACGCTCCCGTGCTTCCAGCTCCGCAATCCACTGTTTCCCGTTGACCGAAGCCTCACGCAATTCATCCAGACGTTCATGGTATCCTTCACGAATCAGACCTCCGTCCCTTACCGATACCGGCGGCTCGTCCACAATGGCTAGCCCGATCGCTTCACGCAGATCATTGCAATCATCCATCGTTTCGGCAATATGCTGCAGTGTTGCAGAGGATGATCCTGCGCAATGCTGGCGTAGCCCTGGAATTTTCTCCAGCGATGACTTGAGCGCATTCAGATCACGACCATTGGCATTACCAAAAGCAATACGGCCTACCAAGCGCTCCAGATCATAGATGTCTTTGAGCTCTGCGCGCAGATCCTCACGCAGTATAAACTGGTTGTACAGCGTATCTACCGCTTCCAGACGCTCATTGATTTTCCCTTTTTGTAGCAATGGCTTATCAACCCAACGACGTAGCATTCTCGCACCCATGGATGTCTCCGTCCGATCAAGCAACCAGAGTAATGAACCTTTTTTGGAGCGTTCACGCACGGTTTCCACTAATTCCAGGTTCCTACGGGTAAACGGGTCCAAAATCATATAATGATCCGGCTCATAGGTTGAGATCTGTGTTAATTGCCCAAGAGAACGTTTCTGAGTCTCACTCAGATAGGAGAAAAGTCGTGCAATACATGCTTGACGCTCAGGCTCCAATCTGGCCCACACGGCCTCGCCAAACTGCTGACGGACCAGATCTTCCTTATTCTTTGTCCACGATGTGTACACCACTGGGCGACCGATTGGAGATGCCTCGGCTTCTACCGTTTCAAGCAGTGCTGCATCCCCAACCAGCTCCGATGGTTCATAGATGCCGATCTCGTCCTTGAGCCATTCCTTGGAATACGGTACCGATGTCACATACAACTCACCCGTGGACAGATCACAAGCTGCCAGCGCCAGCGTATTCTGATTACCTGTCAGGCAAACCATGTAGTTGTTGGACTTGTCTCCCAGGGTTTTGCCTTCCATCACCGTTCCGGGTGTGACCACACGTACAATTTCACGTCGTACCATGCCTTTGGTAACACTTGCATCTTCCATCTGTTCGCAAATCGCAACTTTATATCCTTTTTCAATCAGACGCTGTATGTAATTGTCAGCCGAATGATAAGGCACACCGCACATCGGAATTTTGTCATCCGCTCCACCATTACGTGCGGTCAGCGTGATCTCAAGTTCACGGGCAGCATTAATCGCATCCTCGAAGAACATTTCATAGAAGTCACCCAATCTAAAAAATAAAAAAGCGTCCTGCGCTTCGGCCTTCACTTGCAAATATTGTTGAATCATTGGCGTATATTGAGCCATGATGAATATCCTCCATCCCGTTCCTATGATGTCAGGAAGAAACGCTCCCTGGAAGGACAATAAGACGGTCAGGCACTGTATTTGCGCCTCCGCCTTATGTGTTGGCTATACGCCACTTCCTTCAAAGGTTGCTGCTCCATATCTTCCGTAGCTATTACTTAAAAAGGTTGTTCAAAAAGTTCGCTTTTGATTACGAAGGATGCCTAGTGGCATCATCAGCATCGAATATGGCATTCAGCCGAAATGTCCGTTGCTCACGTAGTTTTCCTACGCTCCGCTACTCCATTTCTAGCTTCATCCCATCTTCTCGGTACTGAAAACCGTTCTTTTTGAACACGCACTTAAACAGACTTGTTTCTTATTATATCAAAAAAACGTCCACTCTTCATGAACCTGCCCGAATATTCCAGAGTTTGCGAATATCCCGGCTCTCATCCCAGGTTCTCCCCAGTTTTAATTGAAGGATTAACGGGGTTGCATATCGTTCATAACGTGCATATCCATCCAATCTCTTCAGATCATCTACCAGAGTTGGGATGTGTTCCTGGATTACTTCGCGTCTTCCTTCATAAAAAGCGGTATGCACCTCGGCCTTCTCCAACGGACGCTGCCGTAATTGAGTATAACCGCTTGCGATCAGACCTGCCAAGGCCACTACGCCTTTCGCAACAAGGGGCGACACAAGAAAGCTGGGTAACGTTCGATACTCAAAACCACCATAGGATTTCAGGCGAAAGTCACCAAGCGCTCCATAACGGGGCCGTCTTCCCGATCCACGCGGGTCCTGAAGAAATGCCAGTGGCAATGCCAGATAATTGTCCAGTGCGCGGAGTAGTTCCCCTGTAAGATTCACCCCGCTAAAATGAATATGACCACCTAGAGGTAACCCCCGTTGTGGCATCCCTCCTGCCTGCCAGATGAGCGAGTGATCACTGATGCTGCGTGAAGCCGCTGCGAATGCCCTCATCAGGTGAGCCAGTAGCTCACGCGGTTCAGAGCTGGGCGCGGGCCGCAATTCGGCAACCGGATATATACGCCGCCCACCAACCGTCACGGAATCACAACCTGCAATTCCTGTGCGTTCAAGAAATCTGGAGGCGGGTACGATTTTGGATTCTGGCATCTGTACCAGAAGAAACTCCGGGTCCATCCCGAGTATGGGCGTGGGTCTGTGACTCCGCTCCTCATCCAGAAGCCCTTGCTGCTGCCTCCAGCTTTCTCTGTAGGTAGCAGCAAGGTTGGTCACACCTTTCCATGGACACGGGTCGAT
Organism: Paenibacillus sp. Negev47; assembly: GCF_058313655.1. Lineage (NCBI taxonomy): Bacteria > Bacillati > Bacillota > Bacilli > Caryophanales > Paenibacillaceae > Paenibacillus > Paenibacillus sp. Negev47. Next base: position 2,602,581 of record NZ_CM177754.1, on the reverse strand, counting down.
CGAAATTACTGCACAGCCACCGCTTCCGGAGGATTCCATTCGAACAGCCCCATGATCCAGTCCTAACGTATACAGCGTTTTGATCGCAAGACGTTCAACACGCTTGAACAAGGTTGAACTCCCCTCACGCTCCAACAGACTTTCCTCTGTTCCTCCCATGCCGCTAGTATCTTTGCGTTTGATCCGGATCGCTTGCAGACAGCTTATCTCCACATCATAGCGTACACGCAAACCCGGTTCACGCTTGCGACGATCCCGCAATGACAATACTTCAATGCCTGCCTGTTTCAACCGTTCTGTACGTTCACCTGAGGTCATATTTTCATATTGGCGTATTGCTTCCTCCGCTTGTTCCATCACATTCATTACGTCCCTCCTCCCGGTTCACCCAACTAAAATAAAAATAACCCCGCAATGCGGAGCCTTCTCGTGAAAGGTATTCCAGGCACTTTGCGAGGCTCATTACCACCCATTTTTCACTAATTAAGAAGAAAGAGGGCTTACGCCCTCTTCACCGCGCCTTCTGGCGCATATGATACCTTAGGTTATTAAATGCAGGCGTCAATCTCACAGCTCATCGTCGAGCAGATCGGGATCGAGATCGTCATAATCTCCATCGCCACTGCCAAAGTCATAGTCCTTGTCTTCGTAATCACCGCAACCATCTGTGCAGACTTTCACACAAACTTTAGTCTCGGCAACGAGTTCCACAGCGAATTCCCGTTCTACCCGGATAATTACACTGCTTCCACCTGCTGATACTGTGGCTTCCACACAGCTAGGTTCCTGCGTTGCATCCGCAGATACCTCTACAGTGGAAGTCCGGTGTTTCGGGTCCAGATAGGACAAAGGCACATGTTCTACATACGACACCGTTTCTTTGGCTACATCCGTCTGCGAATTCTTGTCATAAGAATACCAAATGTTGATATCGTAAGTACCAATAACTTCAATTCCGTCACCCGCTGATACGGCTTCATATTGGTGGTTGATAATCCAAGCCCCCAAAATACTGGTCGGACCATTTGGCGGAGTCACGGTATGTGTTACGGTAGAGAACTTACGACCCTTGCCGCAGATCGCCTTCGTGATAATCTCTCTACATTGATGTTTATGACTCAATGACATCTTTAAACCTCCTCCATACAATCATTCACTACAAGTGTATGCAGGGCATCCGTCTAGGGTGACAACTATTTTCTATTATTCGTTTGTAGATTGGGACCGGTCCGAGATTGGGGACGGTGCTTTGTCCTTCTTCGCGACTTTCAGATACAGCGCGAGTTCACGGCACAGCTGGAGAATTGCGGAACGAATCTCGAATTCTTCCCTTGTATCCGGCAACTCCATACGTTTGAATTCTTCCTGCACATCCGCAAGAAGTTTTTCAGTTCGTCCGGTATAGGATTCAGTAAGTACATCCTGACTAAGTTGATCGAACAGCTCCGATACCATTTCCGCATGGGGCATCTTCTCATATATCTGGGATACCAGATGCATCATGTGCTGGATGGAGTCCAGTTGCGTTTTGCGCATATAGAAGTAGACACTCCATTCCTCATTCGGATGAATTACCTGATTCTCCAGAGAACGCTTGGCTGCTTCGATGCCGCCCAAAATCGCTTTATCTGCTTCAATCAGTTCTCTCCCCGCCCACGCTTCATTAGGATTACGCAGCGTCGCCGCGAATTCCTTGAAGATCTTCGAGAAAAGTTCATCGATTCGTTTGCGAATGCGCAGCATCTGTGGATCTGCTGCCGGCATATAGGCCAGGTTAACCGCCATTGCCGAACCAAGGCCAATCAGCAGCAATGCAATTTGCACGAGAATGACATGAATGTCCATCTCCCCGCCGCCAAACACCCGAAACACCACGACTGAACCTGTCACAATGCCTTCCTTGAAACCTACCCGGACAATCACCGGAAATGCGATCAATATGTATACGGCCAGCACCCAGTAATGAAAGCCTAGAAAGTGAAAAAGTACACTTGCAAATAAAAGTCCGACCACTGAAGCGAAGAATCTCGCTGATATGGTGCGGATACTTCTTTTTCTCGTTACATCCACGCCAAGAATAGCAAGCAATCCCGCTGATGTCGGTCCCGGCAAGCGGCACCAGTCCGCAATCAATACGGCCATTAATGCGGCGATTGCGGTTTTAATTACCCTAAAACCCATTTAACATTCCATCTCCTCTAAGCTGCAAAAAAGTTCTTAGCCAGCTCATCGCCTCATTCATATGAACTACTTGTCCGATCGTCTGATCTCTGACGAGATCTTCGGATACGAACCATCATGACTAGTATGACTCATCCAACTGTAAACTAGACGACATCAACCGACATGCGCATGCATGCCGGTCACAGCAACACGCCCCGAATGAGGGACGCTGGCAAGTTAGATCGTTGCGACAGAACCTCAAGGCCCTCTTCTCCAATCATCGCATTCATTCCGGATCTCCGCGGAATATTCATACTAAATATGGTACTTGATTTTACGGTATCGGGCAACGTGACACCCCTTGTGAAATTGTATACATATCATAAACGAAAATATCATCAGTTAAACACGATTAAATCACCTGCGCCCAGCCAGCAATTTCCGCTCTGCATACACAACCAGTTGATACATTGCTGTGGCAACTGCAGCGATAATTAACAAACTCGATAATACGAGCGTGAAGTTAAACACCTGGAATCCGTAGATAATCAGATAACCGAGCCCCTGTTTCGCGACCAGAAACTCACCCACGATTACACCCACCCAGGCCATGCCCACGTTGACTTTCAAGGTCGATACAATCGCTGGAAAAGAAGCTGGCAATACGACTTTCGCAAAAATCTCGGAACGTTCTCCACCAAACGTACGAATCACTTTAATATAATTGGGATCCACTTCATTGAAGCTGTTATACACGACCAATGTCGTGATAATGACCGTGATGGACAACGTGGTCATGACAATGGCTGTAAAACCTGCGCCGAACATAACGATAAAGATTGGGCCGAGTGCTACCTTTGGCATACTGTTGAACACAACCATATAGGGGTCCAGCACTTTGGACAAAAAAGGAGACCACCAAATTAGAACGGCAAGCAAGGTTCCAACGAGTGTTCCCAACAAAAAACCGACTGCCGTTTCCCCTACGGTTACCGCAACATGCGCCCACAACTCGCCGCTGGCGATGTCCTTGCCGATCTGAGCAAAAACTTTACTTGGGTAACTGAACAGCAGCACATCAATCCAGCGAAGTCTGCCTGCCAGTTCCCACAACAAAAACATAGATACCAGCATGGATAACTGTACAGCAAGCACTTGATGTCGCCATCTGGCCACCTCCTGAATGTGATTCCGATGCAGCTGCCCCATCCATTCGTCACGCTTTTCCTGCTTCGGATTCGTTTGATTCACGCGTCTTTCTCACCTCCCCCGAACTGGTCCAGTTCACTCCATAACGCCTGAAACAGCTCATTGAATCCTTCTTGCTCCCTGGCATGGAACGGCTGAGAATTGCGTATTCCATCGGGAATGACAAATTCACGACGGATGCGGCCAGGATTGCGATCAAGTACAATGACTCGGTCACTGACCGCTATGGCTTCAGACAAGTCATGGGTGACGAGTACAGAGGTTTTGCCAAACTGTTTTAACGTATCCGAAACCAGATCCTCCAGTTGCAGCTTGGTTTGATAATCGAGCGCTGAAAATGGTTCATCCAACAATAGAATTCCCGGATCGGTTGCCAGCGTGCGCACAAGCGCCACTCGCTGTCTCATTCCTCCTGAAAGTTCTGAAGGGTACTGATTCTCCGTTCCTGCCAGACCCATACTTACCAGAAGTTCACGTACACGCGCACGACTCCGTTCATCCAATCTGCCTGTCAGCTCAAGTCCGATCAATGCGTTATCCAGAATGGTCCGCCAGGGAAACAGATAGTCCTGCTGGAGCATATAACCAATCTGCGATGAAGGGCCGCCAACAAGCTTGCCTTTAACCTTAACCTCTCCTCGGGTAGGCGTGAGCAGACCGGCAATGATCGACAACAACGTCGTTTTACCGCATCCGCTCGGTCCTACCAGACTCACGAACTCCCCTTTTTGGATCTCCAGACTCAAGTCTTCAATGACCAATGAAGCTTCCCGCTCGCTAACGTAGACTTGAGATATTCCTTCCAGTCGGATCACACTTTCGGATTCAGGCATTCTGCTCACTCCCTTTCCTGAATACCCATTACTTCGATGTCGTGGCTTCTTCCGCGAAGGCATTATCCACAATTGCATTCAAGTCCACGCGTTGTTTCAATTCCCCGGCAGCACTCATGACATCAAGCAGATTGTTCCACTCTGTCTCATCAATGATCGGGTCCGTTGCATAGGTGCCCTGTTCCTTATAACGGTTCACACTACTGACCAGAATGGCTGGATCAATGTCTTTGAAAAAAGGAGTAATGACTTCCGCAATCTCTTCAGCCGTATGAGAATCTACCCATGCTTGCGCTTTGTGCAGACCATTCGTAAACTTCTGCACGATATTCTTATTGTCGTTAAGATAGCTCTGTTTCGTCATGAAGACGGTATAGGGCAGGTGACCACCTTCTTTTCCAAACGATGCAACAACCTTGCCCCGACCTTCTTGTTCAAAGATGGAGGCCTGCGGTTCAAACAGCTGTACATAATCTCCCGTGCCTGAAGCGAAAGCAGAAGCAATGTTGGCGAAGTCCACATTCTGAATCAGCTCCAGATCACTTTGCGGATCAATACCATGTTTGTTCAGCGTGAACTCACCTGCCATTTGCGGCATTCCGCCCTTTCTCTGTCCAAGGAAGACACTCTGATTCAGTTGATCCCAATCAAAGCTACCTTCCGGATTACGAGCGAACAGAAAAGTACCATCCGTCTGGGTGAGCTGGGCAAAGTTAATGACTGGATCTTCTGCTCCCTGCTGATAGACGTATATGGACGTCTCCGCTCCTACCAGCGCAATGTCCACCGAACCTGCGAGCAATGCCGCCATCGTTTTGTCACCGCCAGCCGTCGTCTGAATGTCCACCTCAAGTCCCTGCTCCTCAAAAAAACCTTGAGCCACGGCCACATACTCCGGTGCGTAAAATACCGAACGAGTCACTTCGCCTATCGTAATCTTGGCTTCATTCTCTTCCTTATTACAGCTGGTGAGCGCCACAATGATAATCAGCAGAATAACAATGCCCCGGACGAACCATGGCGTGTATTTCATGATCTTTCCCTCCTTCATTGGTTTCAGCAGTTTCTCTCTATTATGGATATGCCGCTGCCCAACAAAAGGTTAAGAACTTAAATACAAAAAAGAGCCGGGCAATGATGTCCGACTCTTCAGCTCTTCTAAATGCTATTCAATATAGTGTTTATTGGATACTACAGCTTGTAAATCTCGGCATATTTGGCTTCCAAATAATCGGCCAGATAATCCGGGTTCAATTCTTCGCCCGTTACGGCAACAATCAATTCGGAAGGTGTACGACTTTTGCCATAGCGATAGATCTTGTCTGTAAGCCATTCTTTGATTGGAATCAGATTACCTTCGGCAATATGGATATCAAACTCCGGCATTTCCTTGCGCAATGTATGTAGAATTTGAGCTGCATACATGTTACCCAGAGAATACGAAGCAAAGTAACCGAAGTCACCACCGGACCAGTGAACATCCTGAAGAACGCCTTCTCCATCATTCGTTGGCATAATACCGAGGTATTCCTTGTATTTTGCATTCCAGGTCTCTGGCAGATCCTTCACTTCAAGACCATCGTTAAACAGCATTTTCTCAATCTCATAGCGAATAATAATGTGCAGGTTGTAGGTCAGTTCATCGGCTTCAATCCGAATCAGCGAGCTTTCCACCCGGTTGATTGCACGATAGAAGTCTTCCAGTTCAACCTCGTTCAGTTGCGGGAAATGCTGCTGCAAATCCTTGTAATAGCGTGTCCAGAATGGCAGGCTGCGACCAATCATATTTTCCCATAGACGAGACTGAGACTCATGAATACCCATCGAAGTTCCTTCGGCAAGAAGGGTGCCCGCCAGACTGTCATCAATATTTTGCTCATACAGGGCATGTCCGCCCTCATGCAGTGAACTGAAGACTGCGCTTGCTACATCATCCTGCAGATAGTGTGTGGTGATCCGCACATCACCCGGGTTAAGGCCTGTTGCAAAAGGATGAACGCTCTCGTCCAAACGTCCTGCCTCAAAGTCATAGCCCATCTGTTCCAGGATGAACAGGCTGAACTTTTGCTGTTGTTCGGTGTCAAACAGCTGGTTCAAAAACTCTGTATTCGGCTTGTGGTCCGAAGCATTAATCTTCTCTTGCAAAGGCACCAAACGTGCTTTGAGGCGAGCGAACACAGCATCCACTTTTTCAACCGTCAGATCCGGCTCATACATATCAAGCAGCGTATCATAACGAGTATCTTTCACACCCCAATAATCAATAAACTCTTGTTTAAGCTTAACGATATCTGTCAGATAGGGTGAGAACCCTGCGAAATCACTGTTATGTTTGGCATCTTCCCATGCCGTTTCCGACTTGGCTGTAAGCACAGTATAGGCTTGTACTTTTTCCGGTGGTACGGACTGACTGCGATCATATTCTTTCTTGCAATCTTCAACCAGACGACGATCTATATCTTCGAGTTGTTCCAATACCGCTGGAGCAGTTAATGCATCCAGGTAGGTCTTCATGTCAGCCGAAGTTTGCAATTTGAATGCTTCGGTGGACAACATACCCAGCGTCTCCGAACGAGTCGGAACGCCTTTTTTCGGCGCACCTGTGCGCAAATCCCAGTGAAGCAAACCAATGGCTTCATGATAACTCTTAATTTTACGAGCCAAATTACGGAAGGAATCCAAATGTTCCTGTGTTTGTTTATCCATTGTTAACGTCCACCTCTTCAAAAAAAGTTTATACACCTATTGATGATACTTTTCCCATTGAGTATAATCAACTTTTAACAGAGGCAAATTGCATTATTCTACTACAAGTGAGTGTTCAAAAAGTCTGGTTTTCAGTACCGAGAAGATGGAATGAAGAAGAAATGGAGTAGCGGAGCGTAGGAAAACTACGTGAGCAACGGACATTTCAGCTGAATTTCATCTTCGATGCTGATGATGCCCAAGGCATGATTCGTAATCAAAAGTGGACTTTTTGAACAACCTCTAAAAAGGTTGGAGTAATGCCGTCTGCTGACGGTGATATACCAAAAAAGCAAAGGCGCGTAGGACAAGCTGCATCGATTGCAAGTGGCCGTGCTCGTCGTATTGGATAACAGGAGGCAATGGACATGAACAACATTCAAGAGATTTTGGCTTACAACAAATCATTTGTCGAGACCAAAGAATACGAAAAGTATACGGCTGGCAAGTTTCCAACCAAAAAGATGGTTATCATCACTTGTATGGATACACGTCTGGTGGAAATGCTGCCCAAGGCCATGAATCTGAAGAACGGTGATGTGAAAATCATCAAAAACGCAGGCGCGATTATCTCTCAGCCTTTCGGCAGTGTAATGCGTAGTGTGCTTGTCGCCATCTATGAACTGGGTGCAGATGAAGTCCTGGTTGTGGGACATACGGAATGTGGTATGGCTTCCCTTCACGCAGAGACAATGATTGGACATATGGTTGAGCGTGGCGTATCTGAAGAAGTCATGACAACCCTGGAGAACTCCGGCATCCGTTTGCAAAAGTGGTTGCGCGGGTTTGACAGCGTCGAAGAAGGGGTAAAACATACTGTGGAAGTGATCAAGAAGCATCCTTTACTTCCTCCCAATGTACCCGTCCACGGCATGGTTATCGATTCTGCCACAGGTGAGCTTGATCTTGTCGCTGAGGGGTATGGACAACAGGAATCTCTCTAAATGGTTTGGAGTGCGGACCTTATGGTCCGCACTTTTTTTGTCTAAATTAAGGCAGTTGTTCTGTCAGGTTGTCAAACCATACAGTTTCAGTGTACACTTTTATGAAAGCGGTCAAAGAAATCAAAATTGATTGTTTTCTCTGATCCAGCCCTAATATTAAGGAGACATGTGCATGAACATACTTTCCTACGGATTGCTCGGGCTGCTTACCCGCGAGGAGTCATCGGGCTATGATCTGATGCTGAAGATTCAGCCGCATTGGCAGGCCAAACACAGCCAGATCTACCCACTCCTGTCCAAGATGGAAAACGATGAGTTATTGGCCTCCCGCTGGGTACAACAGTCTGACAAACCGGACAAGAAAATGTACGCAGTTACGGAAAAAGGCATTGAAAAGCTCTTGGAATGGATGATTACTCCTGTTACCGCACCGGTTACACGCGATGAGTTTAATTTGCGTATCTTGTGTGTTGGCATTGCGGAAGACGGAAGCATGAGACGCATTCTTAACGAGCGTAAAAGCTGGTTTATGGAACGCATACGTTATTTCGAGGAACTGAAGTCACGTATACCTCTGGATAATCTTCGTGTAGGCAACCGAGACTTTGGAAGCTACATCCTGGTACAAAAAGGGTTAATGAATGCACAAACAGGCCTGGAATGGTGTAACTGGGTTACCCAATTGCTTGATGGCCAAGCTGCAATTCAAGACCCAAGCCCAAGCGTTTCAGAAATTTAATCAAAATTTGAAACGTTCCTGCAAGTTGACCGTATTACATGAGTAAGGCCCATTTTTGGGCTTGTCAAACAAATTAATCGGGGGGTTACGATCTTTACAATGAAGAAAAAATTTGGAGTTAAACATCTAATGATGGTATTTATGGCCTTTACATTATTGTTCGCAACAGTGGGAGTAACGAATCCGGATTCTGCGGATGCAAGACGTGGTGGCGGATTCAAATCCGGCACGAAAAGTTATACCAACACACCTAAGAAATCCGACTCCAACAGCAACGTGAATCAATCCAATTCCGGCAATAACTCCGGTACTGGCGCAGCTGCAACTCGTGGTGGTGGATTCTTCGGCGGTGGCGGCGGCTTCATGAAAGGCATGATGCTTGGTGGTCTTGCTGGTATGATGTTCGGCGGACTGTTCGGTGGCATGGGCGCCCTGGGTAACATCCTTGGATTGCTCGTGAACGTTGCAGCAATTATGTTGATTGTTATGCTGGCTATGGCACTCTTCAGAGCCATCTCCAATCGTCGCAAACCTGCAGCGGATGGCCGTCATGACCGTCGCAATGATCGTGATGATGACCGTAACAGAAACGGACGGTACTAATCTCTATGGTTCTGAGCATGGATGAAATTGTGAATGCAATCTGTATTCATATGGCAGAACGTAAGGGTGTACGTCCAACCGATGTGAATGTAGAACTGAGCTGGGAAGAAGATACAGGTTATTCCGCTGAAGTTTGGATCCAAGGACGCAGTCAATATCTGGTCGAGTCCAACATGATTGAAGCGATTCTTCGCTACCTGCACAGTGAATACAACATCCGGGCGTACCGTGAGAACGTACGACTTGATCTGGATGAAGAGATCACAGCGATCGTAAATCAATAAGATAGGTCACTCACACTGGCCTGATATACGAAAGACCCGCCTCCCCTCTGTCGCCTGACAGAGATGGAAGGCGGTCTTTTTGTTTGTTTCTGTAATTGTATAAGTGTACGTTTTAATTGTCAGACACTAGGATTGAAGCTTAACCAGACTGTAGTTCTTTTTACCTTTACGGATAATGATGAATTTACCGCCAATGGCATGCTCTGCTGAAACTGTGAATTCAAGCTCAGTAATTTTCTCACCATTCATGGAAATCGCACCTTTAGTGACATCCTCACGTGCCTGGCGTTTGGATGGCTCCAGCCCCAGATCCACGAGCCAGTCGACGATATTTTTCGCTTCGCCGTCTGTTTCAAACGTTGGCATTTCCTTGAAGCCCTGCTCGATTTCATCAGCTGTCAGGGAGCGGATATCTCCACTAAACAGCGCTGCTGTAATACGTTTAGCCTGTTCGAGCATTTCTTCGCTGTGAACGAATTTTGTCATTTCTTCCGCGAGTGCTTTCTGTGCTTCACGTTTGTGTGGCTCTGTCTCTACCTTTTGAGCCAAAGCTTCAATTTCTTCTTTGCTGAGGAAAGTAAAGTATTTCAAGTATTTAATGACATCACGATCATCTGTATTCGCCCAGAACTGGTAGAACTCAAATGGTGTTGTTTTGTTCGCGTCAAGCCAGATTGCGCCACCAGCTGTTTTACCGAATTTAGTTCCGTCAGATTTGAGCATGAGCGGAATGGTCAGACCGTACGCCTTTGCTTCAGATCCTTCTTTTTTGCGAATCAGATCGAGACCACTCGTGATATTTCCCCATTGATCCGAACCGCCGATTTGCAGTTGTACATCTTCGTTCTGGAACAGGTGCAGATAGTCGAGGGATTGAAGAATCTGGTAGGAAAACTCGGTGAATGAGATTCCGCCTTCCAGTCGGCTCGCAACTACATCCTTGGCCAGCATCGTATTGAGGTTGAAGTTTTTGCCGTAGTCGCGTAAAAATTCAATCACATTGATTTTGTGTGTCCAATCGTAGTTGTTCACCATACGAACCTGATTATCACCGTCTGTTACGAACAACTTTTTCATCTGCGCTGTCAGTGCATCCACATTCTCCTGCACTTGTTCCATCGTTTGCAAGGATCGCTCTGCCTGACGACCACTTGGATCACCAATCGTACCTGTAGCTCCACCAATCAGAATGACCGGACGGTGTCCTGCCAGTTGAAAACGTTTCAGCATCATGAAGGGAATGAGATGTCCGATATGCATACTATCCCCCGTAGGATCAACTCCACAGTACAATGAGACTGATTTGGTTTCAGTCAGTTCACGCAATCCCTCTGCATCGGTCTGCTGGTTAATGGCGTCGCGCCACTCTAGTTCATCAATAATATTCATTCGTAAAAACCCCTTTTCTATCCTCAAGATTCAGTCATGATCTACGTTAAATTACGAAATACACGCTGGAACGGCTTTTTTGGACACAAAAAAATCGCCTCCTTGTCTTTATTAGACACAGGGACGATTATCATAACCGTGGTACCACCCAAATTGCATGAACAACACGTGACCTTAACACGCTATCCATACCACTTTCGGCAATATATCGTTTGCCCATCCGCTTGGCATTACCCAAGTACTCCAGAGTGTAATTCGCAGCCCTTGTATGTATCAGGTTCCATCAACCCCTGACTTTCTGTAACAGGGACAAAGCCGCTACTGCGCTCCATCAACGTGATTCATGTATTTAATTTATAGCAAGTATAGCCGAACGTTGGAGTCATTGCAAGGTCAAGTCTGCAAACTTTAAATATAACAATGGACAAGCACATAAACTCAACTTATATGGTCATTATGTTCAACTTTCCGTGATAATAGTGATGTGCCTTCTCTGCAATCTGATCCTCATTGTTCCAACATTGCTGATCCAGCATATCAAGTTGCTGCTCCTGCATAGAGCAGCAATTTCCTGTTCATTTGAAGTTAAGGCTTCCCATCCTTGTTCAGATTCATTCTTTTTTTCGAGAAATGATAATGCATAGCCATACCATACGTCATTAATATCTTGCTATGCCAGTGTAAATACAGATCACCGATCTGTTGAGGGCTTTCTGAACGCCCCTGTCCAGATCCTTCATCACTTCGTATGATAGGGGACACCATCCCATTTAAAGATATCAAACAAGCATTAACATAGTTTTCCATCTGTTGCCTGCGGAATGCTGTTCGCTCTAACAACTGTATAATGAAAAAGCTGCCTAAGGCAGCCTCTTCATTACACACTGTTCAATCAGGTCCCACAAAAAGTCTGATACGAAGTATTGCACTGTGCAGGCAGTTCGGCATATTCAGCCTGTTCAGGTGAGTGCGCGAACGGATCGGAAAGAACAGCCAAAAGCTTCTCCATCACGCTAAGGTCTCCGTAATTCTCCGCTCGCTCAAGTGCTTCTTCGACCCGATGATTACGAGGAATGACTGCCGGATTGCTCGTTCTCATTAACTGTTGTGATACTTCTCTCGTCTCTTGCTGTCTGTCCAATCTTGCTTGCCACCGCTCATTCCATTCAGCAAATTCTGTCGTGCCAAACAAAGTTGTCCCTTCCAAGTTATCAAAGGTCAATGCCAAGAACGTATTCGTGTAATCTGCACTATGCTTCTCCATGAGTTCAAGAAGGTCTTTGATCAGGGCTTCATCTTCTGTCTCTTCATTCAACAAGCCCAGTTTGGCCCGCATTCCCTTAAGCCAATGATGATGGTACAATTCCGAAAATTGTGCGATCGCATCCTGAGCGAGTTGCACGGCCTGTTCTTCATCTTCGTGCAATAGTGGCAGAAGTGTCTCGGCAAATCGAGCCAAATTCCATCCAGCAATATACGGCTGATTCCCATAAGCATACCGACCTTGCGTGTCAATGGAGCTAAATACGGTTGAAGGATTGTAAGCATCCATAAAGGCGCATGGGCCATAATCGATGGTCTCACCGCTGATCGCCATGTTATCCGTGTTCATCACCCCATGAATGAAACCAACACGCTGCCACTGCGCAACGAGCGCGGCCTGACGCTTAATCACTTCCTGAAGGAGCAAAAGATAGCGATTCTCAGCTTGGGCGACATCAGGAAAATGTCGATCCAGTGTATAATCAGCCAACGCTTGGAGATCGTCGATAGACCCCCATCTGGCTGCGTACTGGAAAGTTGCTACCCGGATATGACTGGAAGCCACTCGGGTCAATATGGCCCCAGGCCGTTCTGTTTCGCGGATAATGTTTTCTCCGGTAGATACTACTGCCAGACTTCGGGTTGTTGGAATACCCAGTGCATACATCGCTTCACTAATGATATATTCTCGCAACATGGGACCAACAGCAGCACGTCCATCCCCTCCACGAGAGTAAGGTGTTCTTCCTGAACCTTTCAGCTGGATATCCACTCGCTCGCCTTGTGGCGTAATCTGTTCTCCCAGCAGCAAAGCCCGTCCATCACCAAGCATGTTAAAATTGCCGAATTGATGTCCTGCATAGGCCTGAGCTAAAGGCTCGGCTCCTTCCGGAATCAGGTTACCCGCGAAAATTTTCGCTCCTTCATCACTGTCAAGAGACTCCACATTCAGACCCAGACTGGATGCAAGCAGTCTATTGAAGATGATCAACTTCGGTGATTCAACAGGTACTGCGTCCTGACTTGTAAAAAAGGGTTGCGGTAACTGCGCATAACTATTGTCCAAATTCCATCCTTTGTTCAACGTCTCTTGTTGCATGGTGATCACAACTCCTTTTCTGTGCCCAAGGGATTTACCCCTGGTTTTATTTTAGCCTTTGTGAACCAATGCTCATTTATGTAGTCGCATGGAAATTCAATGTAGTGAACATATAAAATGTTCTTGATGAAACTTTAGCATATTTGTATTCCTTTTGCATTCCTCATAAATAGTAAGCACAAAAAATCCAAGAGGTTTCTTTACCAAGTGGGGGCACTGCCCTTCATTCCACTTCCCAGAAAAACCGTCTTGGATCTATTTCGTTTACACGCTAACATGTCTGTTATTACAAGAATTACGTGTGTACTTCTTGAGCCTGTACAGGCTGTACTGGCAAACTCTTATTTTTGAAACCGAGGTTAAAGAAGACATTGAGCAGGATCGCTGACAGGCTTCCCGTGATAATACCATCGCTAACAATGATGCGAATACTTTGAGGAAGCTGGGCAAACAGATCGGGTACAGCAGTAACGCCGAGCCCAAGTGAAACGGAGCAAGCCACGATCAACAGATTGGATTGTTTGCCGAAGTCGACGTTTTGCAGCATTTTGATCCCGGATGACACGACCATTCCGAACAGTACGACAGTCGCACCACCTAATACAGCACTCGGAATAATGGTTGCAAAAGCTGCTACTTTGGGAATAAGTCCGAGAAAGATAAGGATGCCTCCAGCCGCAACAACCACATTGGTCGTTTTCACCTTGGAGAGCTGAACCAAACCGACATTCTGAGCGAATGTATTGTATGGAAAAGCATTGAATATGCCGCCAAGGACAAACGCAAGACCTTCTGCGCGATATCCCCGTGCCAGATCTTTTTCGTTGATCGGTTGATCACAGATTTTGCTCAAAGCCATAAATACACCTGTGGACTCGATGATAACCACCGTACCTACAATGATCATTGTAATAATGGGGCCGATTTCGAAGGTTGGCCATCCAAAGTAGAAGGGCTGGGGCAAATGGAACCAGGAGGCTTCCTGTACAGCGGCAAAATTCACCTTTCCCATGAAGGCTGCGACGAGGGTCCCCACGATAATACCAAGGAGAACAGCCAGGGATTTCACAAAACCGCGAGCATATCGATTCAGGATCAGAATGAAAAGTAATACGCCAAAGGAAAGTGCCAAATTGTCCAAACTTCCAAAATTCTCGCTGTTTGCTCCACCCGCCATGTTTTTAATGCCTGTTGGGATTAGTGCAAGACCGATGATGGTCACAACTGTACCTATAACGACTGGGGGAAACAATTTGACAATTTTGCTGAAAAACACGGCAAAGATGACGATAAATACTCCCGCTGCTATGATGGAGCCATAAATGGCTGGAATCCCGTATTGTGACCCAATTGCAATCATGGGTGTGACCGCTACAAAAGAGCTTCCAAGCACCGCCGGCAAACCTATACCCAAGTACTTCCCTTTCCGAGCCTGAAGCCATGTTGCAATCCCGCACGTTAACAGGTCAATGGATACCAGATACGCCAACTGCTCTGCAGTCAGATTTAACGCTCTTCCCACAAGCAAAGGCACCAAAATTGCTCCCGCATACATCGCCAATACGTGCTGAATCCCCAGTGAAAAAATTCTCATCTTTTTAGTTTCTTTCATCCCACGTTGCCCCCCTGAAATTAGAATCAACCGAACCGCTGCAAAATCATGTTATGTTGATTCACATTATATAAACTATTCAGGGAAGTTCCATGATTCATAACATAGAATTGTTATACGAGATAAAGAGTTCAACTTAAATTGGGCATGTTATACAAAAGAAAATCTATACCATTCGTTTAGCGTCATAATAGTTAACACTTGTGATTGAGCAACACCTATTTACATCCAGAAGAAGTACCTAGAGATGAACAACTTCCTCACGTTACTCTATTTCTGACCAATTGCGATAAGCATGCTTGTGAGCTAGAATGTTCAATAGCAAAGGGTTGGTGATTCGCATCGTACATATCAACAGAAACAACGAAAATTCCAAATATTTTATACTCGAACATTCATCTTTCAAACTCCGACAGATCCAACATATCAAAAACACTGCCACCGATTGGGAGCTAAAACTCCAGTTCATTGAATCCCACTTACTTGTTTTTGCAGCAAGCGGACGAGGATGGCTAACCATTGATGGACAGTACATCGAATGGCAAGAAGGTAGTGTGTACATCTGTAACCCTGGTCAACTGGTACAGGCAGCAGCAAAATCACTGGATGAACGCGGCCTTTACCTTCTGCGATTCGATATCATTATCGATCACGATTCAAGGACGACTGACTCCGTTCGGCCAATCCAAGGCGAACTTCCTTTTCCTATAAAAGAAAAGATTATTCTTTCTTCACCAGTTTCTATAAACGCTTTGTGCGAGAATATTACGAAATACCTGCAAAGTGAGGATCGTCTGAAGCAGTTCCGAAGTCAAATTTACTTTCAGGAACTCCTGCATCACCTCTTTCAAGATGACTTACTTGTTGATGAAAATGATCCGGAGGCAGCTCTCGAATATGTAAAATCCTATATGGAACAGCATTATCAACAAGAGTTAACTATTGAACATTTGGCAAAGGTGGCAGGAATAAGTTCTCGTCATTTTATGAGACTGTTTAAGAAAAGGTATGGATGCAGCGCAATCGAATATCTGGCTGTTTATCGAATTAATCAAGCTCAGAAACTTATGAAAATGGGCGGTGAATACCGACTCAAGGATATCGCCAGTCACGTAGGTTATCCTGACGATATTTATTTTCGTCGCAAATTCAAGCAGATTGCGGGCATCCCTCCAGCCACGTTTATTAGGAACAACAAGCAAAAAATTGTTGCCTATAACCCTTTTAATATCGGACAATTGCTGCCTTTAGAGATTACTCCTATTGCCGCACCGGGAGATCATCCCTGGACTGATTATTACAAGAGAAAGTACGGAGCAGATCTGGTCCTATCATTGCATTCAAATAACGCGTCAAAAAGAGAAGAACTTCTTCTGGCTAATCCGGATTATGTTATCGGAATTGACAATATGGTTTCCGCTGAGGATCAGGCTTGGATTAAACAAATCGCACCTGCCTTTTTCGTGCCCTGGTTAGACCACAACTGGCGTGAACATGTACAGCTGATTGCGGAATTTCTGGACAAAATGTCCCAGGCCGAAATCTGGTTTGAAAAATACGAACGAAAGTCACGCTTTGTAAAAGAACAAATACAGTCCACCATTAAAAAAGATACGCTTCTTGTTCTTAGAGTCTCAGGAGATCTGATACACATTTTGGGCTGCAGAAGCCTCGCTACGGTCTTTTACGATGATTTGCACATTTCTCCCCCACATGATATCGATAGCTCGATGCCCAATCTTGGGATTACACCTGCAGAGCTGGCCAAATATGATGCTGATCGTTTAGTGATAATCCGTGATGAGGATGCGCGCTCACAGTCCGGTTGGCAATTGCTCATGCAATCTGAACCATGGCGTAATCTCAAAGCGGTCCGAAATGGTCGGATCGATTTTCTACCTACGTACCCATGGATAGAATATACGGCATTTACGCATGATCTGGTTTTGGATGAGGTGCTGATGCTTTGGCGTAATCGTGCATAAAACGTTGTCATGATCGTCAATATTCCGGAAGTTGAAAAACATTTATACTCTTTTTATGTGATAATGATAATCAATCTTATTGTGAGATTGTCAATTGCAAATTTTATTTATTCAAGGGGAGCATCAAGAAATGAAACAAAAACGAGGTTGGAGTACAGGAATCATTATTGTATTGTTAATCGCGCTGTGCACTGCCTGTGCAGGAAGCAACACAGGGTCAGATACTTCAGGAACTGCCACTGGAGATTCCGGCACAACAGAAACAGCGTTATCTGATAAAAATCGTGTTGTAGCTAGTGAAAAAGGAGATGTCAGCATCCCTGCTGATCCCCAAAGAATTGTTGGTCTTTCAGTTGTTTACCCAGAATTTCTGTATGCTCTGGGTGTAAAACCTGTTGCGGTACAGAACTACCATCCAGAATTCCCGGCTTATCTGCAAGAGGCATTGAAAGACACATTGAAGACTGGGCTCGCCCAAACACCTAATTTTGAAGCGATTCTATCCACGCAACCAGATCTTATTATTGCTCCAGCCTGGTGGTCCGATAAGGACTATG
Organism: Paenibacillus sp. Negev47; assembly: GCF_058313655.1. NCBI lineage: Bacteria > Bacillati > Bacillota > Bacilli > Caryophanales > Paenibacillaceae > Paenibacillus > Paenibacillus sp. Negev47. The sequence goes on along the minus strand of NZ_CM177754.1, from coordinate 2,585,156 downwards.
ATCAACTGACGGCCATTGCCCCAACCGTTCTTCTGCCGCAGCGAGACAACTGGCGGGATGAACTGCGAGATATCGCTGAAGTTCTGGGCAAGAAAGATCTGGCTGAAAAGGTCATCACTGACCTGCAGGTTCAAGAAGCAGAAGCCAAGAAGACACTGGATACCCTTGTTGGCGATGAAACGGTTATGTATATGATGATCATGGCTGACGAGATCGTTATATATGGAGAAAATATCGATCGGGGCAAATTCATTCATCAAGAGCTGGGTTTAAATCCGGTCAAAGATTTTCCACAGAGTGAAATGAGTGTCTCAATTTCTTTGGAAAAGATCCCTGAGTACAACCCTGATCATATTATTTTACAGTTGGATGATGAGTCCAGTGATAAAGTGCAAAAGAGATACAAGGAAATGATGAATAGTTCGTTGTGGGAAAATATGACTGCAGTCAAGAAAAACCAGGTATATACCATGGGCGGTAAGGAATGGTTTAGTCTGGGCATGTCTCCGCTGGCAGATAGCAACGCAGTGAACGATGTGCTTCAAGCCTTTGAGAAGAAAGAAAATTAAACGTGGAAGTAAACGAGCTGGAGAATCGTTATTTCCTAAGTTTGCATGATACCGATCCTATGCATCTGCTGTTTACCATTTCTGCTACAGATCTTCTTCATGAAAATCATATGAACCATTTGCTCGACACGTATGGCCCTCTGATCAAGTCAGGCGAACGCTGTGTGACCGCAGCTTTTTTCTGCAACTGGTATGCTTCCGTATGTAGTGCGCTTCAGAACATGCTGTTTGGAGGTGCCGATTATATTTACGATTTGTCTTTATCTAATATCAGTGTGCAACTGTACATCAAGGAACAATACCCGTTGTTTTCATTTAAAATTAAAAATACAAAGCGTATTCAGATTCCCAAGCGTAACCGTGAAGAATGGTGTGCACAGATTCTACAAGTATTCTATAAAGAGAACGTACGACCGCTGTTAGAAGCGTTATCCGACATAACTCAGATCAGCGTCCTCTCTTTATGGGGACAAGTCGTCAGCGCTTTATACAGTTATATGGAAGAAGAACTATCCGAAACATCAGATGAGAATAGGAAGGGAAGTATTACTTTCCAAAAACATATTCTTCGCCGTGGGTTGGATGCCAGTACTTTGGGACTTCTAAAAAATCCGTTTGACATCAAATTGAGGTTTACCCAGCATATAAATGACCCTGGTCGGCAAGTTTTGATCAAACCTTCCTGCTGTCAGGCTTATCGTCTGGATGCCAAATTCGGATACTGCTACGATTGTCCCCGCCTGAAAGAAGTGGATAGAGCATCCATGCGCGCAGGCTCATGCGGTTAGTTGAGAAAATAGAACAGGTCATGTTGAGAAGTAATATCTCGACATGACCTGTTTCTATTTTCGGAAGTTGTACTCTATCTCTAAACGCTGCTCCATTACCTCTCCGTTCTGATGAACCCTCTCTGTAAACAATACTTTTTCTTTGGTCATGAGGACAACGGATGAAGCTCTGGTCCCATAGTCGAATTTGCCACTTTTAACGAATATGGGAGAAAGCAAACGTTCCCACTCCAATGGAACACCTGTATGGGGGAGAAGCTCATCCACTGAAGGGTCTGCCATTTGCAGCAAATCTAATATTTGCTCTGTCAGGGAACCTTCGCCCTCCCCGTTGATGATTTTTTCCAATCCTTCTTTTCCACGTCTCACCTTGGGCCAATCTGTATTGATCAAGTGATTACTAATCCCGTATATTCCCGGTTTCAACTTCATCACGATATTACCCACATTAGAATAATAATAGAGGTCGTCAGGATCACCCACCAACAAATTGTAGCCAGGATAATCATTGCGATTTTGCTGCGCACGTTGCATATATTGCTCAGGTGTGGACGTTCCCTTTAAAAAATCAGCAACCAGATCTCCTCTGGAGCACTTGGCATGTACCTCTTCATTCGGATCACGATAATTCGTGACAGCAGCCAGACGCCCACCTGTGGTTATGCCCATCCAGGTTCCCATTTTCGATAAATCCCGGCCAGCCAAAATATGAGGATAATCTTCCCAAAAATGAGCTTGTGCTGTAGGTCTGTGATAGAATTCATCCCTATTTGATCCCAATATAAGTGGATACTTCGAATTCATTTTGTAAGCAAATAAAATTAAACACATGGGGATTTCAACTCCTATATTCGTCAAACCTCGATATCGTCGTTTTATATCGCATAATCAACCACAATAACATCTTCTACCCAACCATCTAATGAAGCTACAAATGCCTGATGAGCAGGATGTGGACCATAGGCGCGCAATGCCTCCTGATCTTCAAACGTCACTCGCAAGCCAATCGTGTAACCTTGGATACGATCCGTTTCCTCCGTAGTATTGATTCCCGCGGTCAGCGAGACAATTCCTGGAATCTGTTCCTGTAACGCGAGCAATTGAGCCACCAGTTCCTGTTGCTTCGCTAATGTGATTTTATCGTTAAATTTAAAAACAACCAAATGTTCAAACATCTTGTTATTCCTCCTATGTCCATCGAATAGTAATGCAATTTCGTTAAATGAAGTCAATTCAACAATTCCAATCCGCCCATCATATAGGGGACCACTCTCTTGGCTAAGTCAGCAGGGGATTCCTGTCTTCCTTCGATATTCCATCGATACGTTATTCCATAGATTGACCAACTTAACATGGTCGCAGTAGCTTTCAGCGTTTTAAGATCTACGTCTCTCGCTCCTTGCAGCATGAATTGAAGAAGGAACTGCTCCAGCTGCGTTTTGATATTCTCTTCAATAATCGGTGCAATTGTATCATATTTTTTGATGCACTCATTGCTTGAGACGTGGTAGTCACATAACGAATATATAAGCTGCTGCATGGTCTCGGCTGACAATCGGGCTTCCGGATCCACTCTTTTCGTTACATATTCCATAAATGCATCCGATAACAAAGCTTCGAGCAGCACATATTTATCCTGAAAATGGGCGTAAAATGTAGCTCTGTTGATTGTGGCTTGTTCTGTAATATTCTGAATGGTAATACTACTGAAGTTTTTAAGGTTCAATTGGTTTAAAAACGCATCAAGAATTAATTGACGCGTGCGAATTACACGCGGATCATTCGAGTTTGGAGACAATACACCAGACATGTCCCAATCCTCCTTCGTACACAAAATATTTGGCTAGACTCCTTCATTATAGATAAGTGCTATTTGTTCAACAAGTGAAAGTAAGTGTACAAACACAATACAATAATCCGAGTCTTTCGCTTAAGCAACAAAATGCTCCGATTGTTGGTTGAGCATGCCTATAGACCTTGTTAAGATTGCACTCGTACCCGCTTGAAGGTGCAACATAATGGAGGTGCTTAGTTTGAGTAATCAACAACATAACGTTATTTCTACGGAGCTTCTGTTTCAACCATACACCGTTCAAAAATTAAACCTGTCCTCACGAATTGTCATGTCCCCCATGGCTCGCGCTTTTTCCCCGGATGGTGTACCGGGAGCCGATGTAGCAGCATATTATCGTCGACGCGCGGAGCAAGGTGTTGGCTTAATTATTACAGAAGGTGCAACCATTGAACATCCATCTGCATCAAGTGAGCCTAGAATCCCTCATATGTATGGGGAAGCAGCTCTTCAAGGCTGGGCTGAAGTGGTTCGACAAGTCCATGCTGCCGGTGGCAAGATTTTCCCTCAGATTTTACATATGGGAATCGTTCGTCCTTCAGGATCTCACCCACACCCGGAAGCTGCATCTCTAAGTCCATCGGGAGTTGATATAGAAGGTAATCAGGTTGGTGAGCCTATGACCGAAGAAGAGATTGCAACTGTTATTGAAGCTTATGCAGATGCAGCAGTTAATGCACAACGCATTGGTTTTGATGGAATTGAGCTCCACGGTGCTCATGGTTTTCTGATCGATCAATTTTTCTGGAAAACAACGAATAGGAGAACGGACCGCTACGGTGGCGACCTTCAGAAACGAACACAATTCGCGATTGAACTTGTTAAGGCAGTCCGGACTGCGGTAGGGCCTGATTTTCCTATTGCGATGCGGATCTCCCAATGGAAGATGAATGATTATCAAGCCAGACTGTTCGACACACCCGAACAACTGGGACAATTCCTCAGCTTGCTGGTTGATGCAGGTGTAGATATCTTCCACTGCTCGACACGACGCTTCTGGGAGCCCGAGTTCGAAGGATCTGATCTAGGATTCGCCGGATGGGTAAGAAAACTGAGTGGCCGAACCACAATTACCGTTGGTTCTGTGGGTATGCCAGACGAGCCTGAAGCAGGAGCCGATGAAGCAAAGCATCCAGGTATGGGCGAACTTATGAAGCGATTGGATCATCAGGAATTTGATCTGGTAGCTGTAGGACGTGCGCTCCTTGGTGACCCGGCATGGGCAGTTAAAATACGCGAAGGCCGCGTATCCGAGATTCAGCCTTTTACACCTGAAGCACTAGCTACACTACATTAAAAAATAATTACGTATTGTTCCAGAAACATTCGGTTTCATATATATAGGTTTGAACTCGTGAATCAACTATACTAAGCAAAGGGCTCGCTTTCCCTCCGGGATAGCGGGTATTTTGTTTTTGGAGATATCTGTCCGATCAAACCCTTCGAACACCAGCAATATCGTTCAAGAAAATTCCTTCTTTACATCCTATAATGACGTTAACATACCAGAAAGAAGGTGCATCATGACTCGGGAAGTTCGAACTGTTGTATTTGATACGGATCTACAGCTGGAAGCTTATCAATTTGAAGGCATTATGCAGAAGTTCCCCAATCATTTTCATGACTACTACGTCATTGGATTCATTGAGCAAGGCAAGCGACACCTCGTCTGCAACAACGAAGAATATATTCTGAATAGCGGAGACATGATTGTCTTTAATCCACATGATCCTCATGCCTGCGAACAAGTCGATGGAAGAACTCTCGATTATCGCTGTATCAACGTCCAGCCTGAGGTTATGCGAGAGTATGCGAAAGAGATTACTGGACAAGCTTACTTGCCACGGTTTACCTCTCCCGTTCTCTACCAGAGTGAACTTGTTGGTTCCCTGCATGAGCTGCACCAGATCATTCTTGAGGAGCAATCCGATTTTTGCAAAGAAGAATTGTTACTCTTTCTGCTGGATCAATTGTTGAGAGATTATTCAGATGCGGAACCACCCGTTTCAACACAGGATGTGACTACTGAGATCAGACGCATATGTGATTACATAGAATCTCATTACATGGAGAGCATCTCGTTGAACGAGTTAGCCGACTTGACGGAGATGAGCAAGTATCACCTGCTGCGTTTATTCACTCGGCAGAAAGGGATATCACCTTATCGCTACCTGGAAACAATTCGTATTAACCAAGCCAAACGGCTGTTGGAACAAGGTCAGCTTCCGATTGAAGTTGCCGCGCAGACGGGATTCAGTGATCAAAGCCACTTTACGAATTTTTTCAAAAAACTGATTGGCCTGACGCCCAAGCAATACAGACGTATCTTCAATCATGACACAGAACCGAAACGCACCACCGATAACATCATATGACAAGCCATCTTAGCCATCAAAACACTAAAGCCTCTACCGGACATTTGCTCGCTTTATTTACCATATTGATCTGGGGAACTACGTTTGTCTCGACGAAGGTTCTGCTGATTGACTTTACTCCAGTGGAAATTTTGTTTTTTCGCTTTCTGATCGGGTATTTGGTACTATTACTGATCTATCCACGTTCACTACGGATCGCATCATTCAGAGAAGAATGGTTATTTATCGGAGCAGGCATATGCGGAGTGACGTTATATTTTCTCATTGAAAATATAGCACTCGTGTACACAACGGCTTCCAATGTGGGTGTAATTGTTTCCATTGCCCCATTTTTCACTGCTGTGCTCGCCCATTTCTTCCTGGATGGAGAAAAGTTAACTCGCCGCTTTATCATCGGATTCGGGATTGCCCTGAGCGGCATCATACTCATCGCATTGAACGGCAGTTTCATTCTGCAACTCAATCCGCTAGGTGATCTGCTTGCTTTCATAGCACCCGCGGTATGGGCAATTTATTCTGTGTTGATGCGTAAAATTGGTGAGCTTCGTTATCACACCATCGGTGCCACTCGCAAAGTGTTCTTCTATGGCCTGATCTTCATGTTACCAGCTCTGTTCCTATTTGAATTCCATTGGGATCTCGGACGCTTCACGAATATGACCAATCTATCCAATATTCTCTATCTCGGCCTGGATGCTTCCGCATTGTGTTTCGTGACCTGGAACCGAGCGGTTAATGTTCTTGGTGCTATCAAAACGAGTGTCTACATCTATCTGGTTCCTGTCATTACTGTCGTGTCATCTGCACTGATTCTTCAGGAACGGATAACCTGGGTGATTATACTCGGGGCGTTCTTAACCTTATTCGGATCTTACATTTCAGAGCGAAAAAGGTAAGCCATTCAACAACAAAGACACTAATCCACGCAGGGGTTAGTGTCTGATTCTTTTTTTATGTTATAAACGTTCATTGTGTCTGAACACCGTTGCGTTGACATGCAGCAGAACTCATTTTATCTCATGTAATTGAGACAGCAGAATCTCCAGTTCCTCTTGTTCCAGATGACGCCACTGCCCCCGCTCCAGTTGATCTAGCGTAATATTCATAATTCGGACGCGCTCCAGTTTCAACACGCGATACCCCAAGGCTTTGCACATTCTGCGGATCTGCAGGTTGAGACCCTGTGTCAAAATAATACGAAATACGTCTTCACTTTGCCTATACACTTCGCAGGGCTTGGTCACCACGTCCAGAATTTCAACTCCTTCGGACATGGACTGTACAAATTCGTCCGTTATGGGTTTATCTACAGTCACTACATATTCTTTATCATGATTGTGCTCTGAACGCATCATCTTGTTCACAATCCCTCCGTCATTCGTTAGCAAAATCAACCCTTCAGATGCCTTATCCAGCCTGCCTATCGCAAATATGCGAGAAGGATAATTCATATATTTGATGATATTCCCCTCTACGTGTTCTGCTGCAGTGCAGACAATACCGATGGGTTTATTTAGAGCAATATATACAGGTTCGCTCTCATTATGAGGAATTTCCTTGCCATCAATGCGTACCACATCGTGTGGTTCAACATCCGCCCCTTTTTCACATACTCTGCCATTGATCGTTATGCGTCCAGCTGCAATTAATCGGTTCGTTTCCCTGCGGGAGCAGAATCCCGTTTCACTTATGTATTTGTTAATTAACATTGTTCCACCGCTTCTCATCTATAGTATTGCCACTGGTTCTTTAAGTGCTGGTACGTTCATTCGCTTCGTACAACGAGTTAGTACCTTGTACTGATTTTCATTCCACATCATCTCACTTATAATGTAACGAAGCAATGGATTGTTAACCGAAAGTACGAGAAAAGAAGGCGTTTTCCATGTACCACGTGACTCAAATTACAGTTAATTCTGATCATCCGAACCAGAATTAGGGTCCCGCCTCTGCTAAAGCGCCATTGGATGGACTATTTTTCGTACAGACTGCTTAGTATCTACACCTTAGGTTAAATGATTCAGTTGCAATAGAGCTCGGTTCATGCCCATCTGATTTTTTTCTTGGCAGGAGTTCGCTCTCAGCCCTTCCCTGTTTAGCCGTGAGATTGAAAAATAAACAGCCCAAACGGCCTCAATTCGTTAGAATTGGAGCTGTTTGAGCTTTGCTTGCTGCAATGTTTACACAAGAATGCATCCTTCTAATCTGCCTATACTGAAATATCCAGACTGCCACCCAGATTAGGGTGAGGAGCAGGTACTGACTTCAACATTTCCGCCATCTGCTGACCTTGCTGCTGCGCCATGTCTTTTGTAATTGACATCACTTGCAAACTGGCTGATTGCACTACTGAAGCTTGGCTCATCGCCATTGATAAAGCTGCAATATCCATGTTCTGCACTCCTTTCACTTTCTGATCACATAGGTGTACTTAATATATATCGGACAGAGATGAGCAAATGTTGAAGAAATTACACAACTCTGCTAATTTTTACGCAAACTTCATGGAGTCTACTCGTTTACTTACCCCTAAATCAAACCATACTTCACAAAACTATGATACAATCCATCTTCCTCAACGGTTCCAGTAATATCATCCGCAATGGCTTTCAGACCTGGCTTCGCGTTGCCCATGGCAATTCCGACGTTACAAAATTCCAACATCTCTGCATCATTCATACCATCGCCGATGGCGAATGTGTCTTCCTGGGACATGTCTAGATGCTCCAACAGATCTGCAATCGCAACGGCTTTGTGAATACCAGGGATCATCAGTTCACCGCTTCCTTCACCAAAGATCGGCACGGTGCATTGAATGACTTCGAACTTACCTGTAAACTCCTGCTTAATTCGGTCGAACGGGATAACTGAGCTCTCCAGGAAACATACTTTGTTCACGTCATCCTTGTACAGATCGGCCTCTCCATACGTTAATCCGGCAATAAACGGGTGCGGCTTCAGTTCCTTCTTCTCTCTGGCTACAGGGTCATTCTCCACATCACCGTAGATGCGGCGTTCCAGATGAGACTGCAGATTGCTACTCGCATACAATGCCGAATTGGATTCAAGGTAGAAGTCAATGCCGTGTTCATTGAAGAAATCGACCATATGGCGAACATCTTCCGCTGTTACCCTTTTGTGATAAAGCACGTCCTTGCCAAATTCCACATAGCCTCCACCTGCACCAATCAGACCGTCAAATCCGACATCCCAGATGGAATCATAGATCTCTGCCTTGGAGCGGCCTGTACACAAATATAGTAGATGTCCATTCTCCCTCGCCTGTTTGCAAGCCTTCTGTGCTGACAACGGAATGTTTCCGTCATCGTCAACCAATGTGCCATCAATATCAATAAAAACAATTTTCCGGTTCGTTTCTTGCATCTGTTTATGCCCCCATCATGTATCTCATATACGTCTATGTTGTTTAATACAAATTTACCGATTCCGAGGTGTTCGCTGATCAATCAATTTCTCCAAAAATCCGGCAAAAGAATCCGCGTATACTTCAGGTTCCCCATTAAAGTAATCCAAGCGCATCACTTTGTACTCCCCAAGGTAATCAGCCGTCCGCGTATCAAAATAGTAATATTCATCCTCGTCCGGTACAAACAGCGCAAGCTTCCCTTCCTTCTTCGCGTCTTCATCCGTAAGTCGGTATATATACAAAATGTCAGTGTCCGTATACTCTCGGTGTTCTGGAGACGTAATGGTCAGAATTTCTGTTCCGCTTAACATCGCTTCACCATAATTCAGAAGCCACCAGCGATAGGAAGGAGGTAACGGAAAGCAGTCACTTACGTGCCAACTTGTCCATATGTACCGTCTGCCAGTTATCGTCCTGCTCGGTAATAATCGTGTAGCCCTGACGTTTCCAGAAATCCACGGCCCCTGGCAAGAAGCGATGGGTATGCAAATACAGCGTCGTATAGTGCATATCCTTCACCACGTTCTCCAGTTCGTTCACCAGCATCGAACCAATACCGAACCTACGATACGCGGGATCTACATAACATTTTACTATTTCGGCAGCCGATTGAGCTGCATATCGACCTTGCACGGCTTCAATACGTCCATCATATGGCAACATCCCAATAGAACCGACGATGTTCACATCCCCCACCATTGCAACGAGAAAGATCGCATCGTCGGAGTCCAGATAGTGTTCTCTGAACTGCTCAAAGTCCACAGGTAATCTCGTATGATCCATCATGGGAAACACTTCTCTGCGTACACGCATGGCAAAATGAATCGCATCATGAATCTGATGTGCCTGAACAGGTGCTACTGTCGGTATCTGAAGTTGTGTCAAAAAATCCACGTTCCTTATCCTGTGTATTGAAAGCTGCCTTTCGGCCTTTCCTGATCTTGTTCCATGCCAGATCCGCTCTCTTCATTTCATCTTACCGAAATTACCTCGCCCAATCAATCTATCTACACTACTATCCAAATTGAAAGAGTGCCCGCGCAGTCTGATAGAGTTCGCATACGATAAGGCGTGTCATATTCTCTATTGGAGGGGGAAACGCTCATGTGGTTTTGGTTAGGTATTTTTGCTACCATCTTGCTAGCAATCGGGTACGTGTATCGTTATCTGGACCATCAGGCAGAGAGCCAGTTTCATCCTCACGCGCCAAACCAGCTCCTAATCAAATTCAAGGAAAATACAACCGAGGATGAGATGCACTCTTTGCACAAAAAAGGGAGATGTAAGGTCGCTGAGACCTATAAAGATTTAGGTTGGTACCGCATGGAATCCCGTAAAAAAATGCACAGAATGCTCAAACATTACAAAGATCATGAGCTAATTGAACATGCAGAGCCCAATTACCTCGTGGCGGCTTCGTTCACCCCTAATGATCCATTCTTTCCTTATCAGTATAATCTGTCAAAAATTAATGCACCGGCTGCATGGGACATTACGCAAAGCAACAGCTCTGTCAAAATCGCCATTATCGATACAGGTGTACAGCTGAACCATCCGGAATTGGCCTCCAAGCTCCTCCCCGGTTACGATTATGTTGATTATGATAACATTCCCGAGGATGGAAACGGCCACGGCACCCATGTAGCCGGGATTGCTGCCTCCGTCACCAACAACGGTGTGGGTATCGCAGGCGTTGCACCACTCGCATCCATCGTTCCGCTCCGTGTACTGGATAACAACGGGCAAGGAACGGTAGGCAATGTCGGTAACGGGCTTGTCTTCGCTGCCAATAATGGTGTTCAGGTTGTTAACCTGAGTCTGGGTGGACCGATGGGAGATGCTTTCCTTCAAGCTGCCGTACAGTATGCATGGGATCGTGGAGCCGTGATTATTGCTGCAGCCGGTAATGACAACACTTCTTTCCCCATCGTACCCGCATCTTATCCCAACGTAATTGCCGTCGCTTCTACCAATCCTTCCGATCTCAAATCCAATTTCTCCAACTACGGCTCTTGGGTGGACATGGCTGCACCGGGTGATACCATTCTGTCCACATTCCTAGGTGGTTCCTATGCCTATCTTAGCGGAACATCCATGGCTGCCCCTCATGTGGCTGGAGTGGCTGCACTTCTCGCTGCACGTGGGAAAACAAATGCTCAGATTCGGGATGCGCTGTGCTTCGCTTCTGATCCGGTATCCGGCTCCGGGATCTATTGGACGTATGGTCGACTGAATGCCTATCAGAGCTTGCAGGTACCATAATGCACCTACTCTCGATCATGATTGCATGGAGCGAGCATCCCCTTCTATTTTCCACAAATTAAAAAACCAAGGAACATCTATACGTTAGATGTCCTTGGTTTGGATGAAATGTATTCGATGTTAAACTTTTGCTGCCCAAAGCTCAATCTCAATTTTTATCTCTGGCAGACCCAACTCCGTAATATATCCAATCGTCATTGCAGGATAATCATTACTGAATAACTGTCCCCACTCGGCATAAAAGAAATCCCAATCGATTTTCTCGGTAGCCCATACGTTCACTTTGATAATATGTTCAGCATCTAAACGCTCAGATTCGAGCACTGTTTTAATATTGTTGAATGTATTAGTGACTTGCTCATTCAGACTGTCAGGAAAGCGTCCGCTAAGATCTGCTCCAATCTGACCCGAAGTTACAAATAGCTCTGCGTTCCTTGGGATTTTTGTAATATGCGTGTACTGTCCTACTGGAGCTGGCATATTGGATGGATTGGTTCTAGTAATTTTGTCGTTTTTCATTTTGATTACCTCGTCATTCCTAAGATTTTTCTGCGTTATTTCCTAGTTTCTTCCGATTTTGGGCAGACCTCACCCTTGGAAAAAATTCTAGAAAAAGACAGCAGTGGAGTATCCATATCCCGAAGATATAAACGCAAGCGATTTTTTCTTCATAATTGGATGCTCCCCCTTCTTAAGTGACAAGATTCTCTTGATTTATTTATTATATCTAATAGCTATATCATGGGTCAAATTTCATTCCCTTATAAACAAAGAGCAATCCCGTAATAACGAGACTGCTCTTTGTCTTTTCCATAACGTCGAACACCTTGTATCAGAAATATTGTACGCCATTACTCGCAATGACATCTTTGTACCAGTGAAAACTCTTCTTTTTCACCCTGCGAAGTGAGCCCGTGCCATCATTGTTTCTGTCTACATAGATATAACCATAACGTTTCTTCATCTCTCCGGTACCCGCACTGACCAGATCGATCGGCCCCCAACTTGTGTAACCCAGGAGCTCTACCCCGTCTTGAATCGCTTCAGCCATCTCGGCAAAATGACTATTTAAATATTCGATGCGATAGTCATCCTCTACGGAGTCGTTGTCAAGCAGTACATCTGTAGCGCCAAGTCCATTTTCTACAATAAACAAAGGTTTACCATAGCGGTCATGAAGCTGATTACATGTAATCCGGAGTCCTTTGGGATCAATGGTCCATCCCCACTCGGAAGCTTGCAGATAAGGGTTCTTTACCGAACCAAATACATTGCCTTCTGTCGAATCTTTCAAAATCTCAGGGTCTGTACTGGTGCACCGGCTTGCGTAATAGCTAAAACCGATATAATCGACCGTGTTCTGCATCAAGATATCTGCATCTTCCGGTTGCATGTCAATCCGAATGTCATTTTCTCTGAAAAATCTTTTCGTGTAACCCGGATATGCTCCCTTCGACTGCACGTCGATGAAGAAGAACGATTCACGATCTTTCTCCATGGCCTTCCACACGTCATCCGGGTTAGAGCTGTATGGATAGACCATTCCAGCGGCTAACATACAACCAATCTGTGCACCAGGAATGATCTCATGACAAGCCTTAACAGCAAGTGCACTCGCTACCAATTCATGATGTGCTGCCTGATACAGAACCTGTTCTTTATTTTCACCATCCTGAAGAACAATGCCCGCTCCAATATACGGAAGATGCAGCAACATATTGATTTCGTTAAATGTCATCCAATACTTCACTTTATTCTTGTATCGATTGAATAACGTTGTCGCATATTTCTCAAATAAACTGATCATTTTGCGATTTTTCCAACCGCCATACGTTTCCACCAGATGTACAGGTACATCGAAATGGCAGATCGTCACAACAGGTTCGATATTGTATTTTAACAACTCATCGAAGACATCATCATAAAATTGCAATCCTGCTTCGTTCGGCTCCACTTCATCGCCATTAGGGAAAATCCGTGCCCAGGCAATGGAAAGCCTGAGGCACTTGAATCCCATTTCTGCAAATAACGCAATATCTTCCTTATATCGATGATAGAAGTCAATGGCTTCATGTGAAGGATAGAATTCCCCCTCTTTTGGTACATACGAATCCAGATTACCCAGAGCAATATTCCATCGATTGGCACCAATCGGAATCAAATCTACGGTTGTTAACCCTTTCCCACCTTCCAGATAAGCACCTTCCAATTGATTCGCTGCGGTTGCTCCTCCCCAGAGAAAATTCTCCGGGAAGGCTGTCCACTTTTCATTCATTGAGGAGTTCCTCCTAACCTTTGTATTTTCAATTAGCTTAATACGGTAATCAATTTATCTTTCTCATGAACGGATGCGTCTTTGGTTCCTACAACGTCCAGGTAATTCGAAGTATTGGTGACAATGATCGGTGTAACCGTCTCATACCCTGCATCCTTAATGGCTTGCAGATCAAACTCAACAATCAGGTCACCGGCGTTAACGCGGTCTCCGTCTTTTACATGTGTTGTAAAATGTTGACCTTTCAGCTTCACCGTATCCTGTCCAATATGGATCAGCATCTCTACACCATCATCGCTGACAAGACCAATGGCATGTTTCGTACGATATACGGTTTGTACAATACCTGTAATTGGAGATACCACTCTACCACTGGTTGGACGAATTGCAATCCCTTTACCCATATGCTCTCCTGCAAACGTTACGTCATTAATTTCGTTCAGTGCAACGACTTCACCAGCCATTGGGCTGACGATTTCGTATCTGCTGTTCGGGTTTGGATCAAGTACAGGTGCTGGAGCTGGTGCAGCTTCTACTTTGTCTTTGAATCCAACCACGTACGTCAGAATGAAACCAAGGATGAACGCGATACCACATGCAACCAGAGCCATATAGAATCCTGAATCAACGCCTGTTGCTTTATTAATGAAGCTTGGGAAACCGAACACGCCCAGTCCACCAAAGATGTATAACTTCGAACCGGCCAATCCCAAGATACCGCCACCGATACCACCTGCAATACAGCTCATGATAAACGGTTTTTTCAGTGGAAGTGTCAAACCGTAGATGGCTGGCTCAGTTACACCGAAGATACCCGAGATAAATGCAGGAATACCTAATGATTTCAATTTCGTGTTTTTGGTTTTCAACATTACGGCAAGTACAGCACCTGTTTGAGCAAAGGAAGCGGCGAAAGACATCGCAACCACCGGGTCAGCTCCGGATGTGCTCAGGTTGAGAAGCATAACCGGCACGAGTCCCCAGTGAAGACCGAACAGTACAAACACTTGCCACAATCCACCAATAATCAAACCTGTAGCAACTGGACTTAAATCATAAATACCTGTTGCTCCTGCACCAATCAATTGGCCTGCCCAAGTGGATACTGGACCAATAAGAATGAATGTTGCCGGAACGATAACGAGCAAAGTAAAGAATGGAACAAGGAACGTGCTAACGACTTTAGGAATAATGTTTTTAAAGAATCTTTCAATTTTAACAGCGAAGAATGTAGCAATAATGATTGGAATAACCGATGTTGAATAGCTCATCAGAATAACCGGAATACCCAGGAACGTGATGTGAATCGGTGATTCAAACAATGTACCTGCAAACAGGGTGTACAGTGGATCTCCAGCAGTCAGACCGGACAGCGTAGGATAAACTAATGAAGCACCTATCGCCATACCCAGGAACGGTGAACCCCCAAATTTCTTGATTGCAGTGTAACCCAGGAAGATCGGGAAGAAGTAGAACAGACAGTCACCTGTTGCATTCAACAATTGGTACGTTCCGGAGGTGTCTGTAATCCATCCGAATGATAAAAACATGGCTGTGAAACCTTTGATCATACCCGTTGCAGCGAGCAAACCGAGTAGCGGTGTGAACACACCGGAGATCATGTCGATAAAGCGACTGAACAAGCTTACTTTTTTACCGGAGTTGTCCGCTTCCTCTTCAACTTGTCCTTCACTTGGGAAATTCCCTACTTTAACGACTGCTTTATATACATCCGGCACTTCATTGCCGATTACGACTTGATATTGTCCACCACTTTGCATGACGGTAATAACACCTGGCAGATTTTTAAGTTCTTCCGTTTTGGCTACGCTTTCATTTTTAAGTTTGAACCGCAGTCTTGTTACGCAATGGAATACACTGTTTACGTTCTCGCGACCACCTACACGTGACAGAATGTCCTTAGCCAATTGATCGTAGTTGCTCATTGTAATTCTCCCTCTCTAAGTAGACTCCCCATGACTTTTGAAACAAATAAAACCTGAACCACTGAACATACACAACATACCGGATCGTCCGGAAATCAGTCGTGTTATTCAGCAATTCAGGTTTTGCCCTTAACGGTTGCAACCCTGTAAGGCTGTACACATTGGTATTTAATTATTTTGATAAAGAAAGTAAGTTGCATTCCATATCCTCTGAACTGAGGAAGGTCGGCATTGCCTGATTGAACAGTTACAATCCGATTGATGTATGCGCTTACTTCTTGAACTCATCATAGTACATCCGAACTACATTTGCAACACTTATTTTTGAAATATTACAAAATATATCGAAGCTACAGGAAATGAAAAAAAGGGACAACTTCGAATGAATCGAAGTTGTCCCTGCACCTGAAACAGAATTAGCCAATAACGGTAATCAATTTATCTTTCTCCTGCACTTTTAGTTCTGTCGTTGCAACCACGTCCAGATAATCTGCGGTATTCGTTACAATAATTGGAGTTACGGTCTCATATCCCGCCTCGATAATAGCCTGCAGATCGAATTCAACGATCAGGTCGCCAACACTCACACGATCTCCGTCTTTCACATGTGCAGTGAAATGCTGACCTTTGAGCTGTACCGTATCCTGACCAATATGGATCAGAATCTCTACACCTTGATCATCTACAAGTCCAATCGCATGTTTGGTACGGTAAATCGTCTGTACCACACCATTAATCGGGGATACAACTCTCCCACTGGTTGGACGAATAGCCATCCCTTTACCCATATGCTCACCAGCGAATGTGGCATCATTAATTTCTTGCAGCGGAACCACATCACCCGTCATCGGGCTGGAAATTTCGTAACGATTATTTGGATTAGGCTCAAGTGCAGCCTTCTCTTCTTTCACCGGCTCTGGAGTCTGTTTGGCAGCCTCTGGATTAGCAGGATCTTTGAACCCGAAAACATACACGAGAACAAAACCTAATACAAAAGCAATGATTGTCGCAATCATGGCCATCCAGAATTGATAGTTAATACCTTCTGTCGGACTAATCAGCGCCGGAACACCGAAGATACCGGAAGCAAACACAAACATTTTGGAGCCTGCGAATCCAATAATACCTCCAGCTGCTGCAGAAGCTATACAGCTCATAATGAACGGTTTCTTCAATGGCAATGTAATACCATAAATAGCTGGCTCAGTTACCCCAAAGATCCCGGACACGAAGGCAGGAACACCCAGTGATTTGAGTTTAGTGTTTTTTGTTTTAAGCATGACGCCAAGAACAGTACCAATCTGAGCAAAGGAAGCAGCAAACATCATTGCCAGAATCGGATCTGCTTTCAGCGTGGACAAATTGAGCAACATGATTGGTACGATTCCCCAGTGTAATCCGAAGATGACCAATACTTGCCACAATCCACCAACAACAATTCCGGTTACCAATGGACTCAAGTCATAGATTCCCGATACGCCGGCACCAATCAACTGACTTGCCCATGTCGCTATTGGACCAATCAATAGGAATGTTACTGGTACAACAATCAGAATCGTAAAGAATGGCGTGAGGAACGTTCTCACAACAGACGGAATGATCTTTTTGAAGAAAGCTTCTACTTTTGCTCCGAAATAAGCAGCAATAATAATCGGAATTACGGATGAGGAATAGCTCATCAAGATAACAGGAATACCCAGGAACGTGATATGAATCGGTGACTCAAACAACGTGCCTGCAAACAGCGTATATAACGGCTCTCCACCGCTAAGGCCGGTTAAAGCCGGATATACCAGCGATGCTCCGATGGCCATCCCCAGGAATGGAGATCCACCAAATTTTTTCATTGCGGTGTAACCCAAGAAGATTGGGAAGAAGTAGAACAGGCAGTCTCCTGCAGCATTCAACAATTGATATGTTCCTGAAGCTGGGTCCAGCCATTCGAGAGAAGTAAACATGGACAGGAATCCTTTGATCATCCCTGTTGCAGCAAGCAAGCCTAGAATTGGTGTAAATACACCTGAGATCAAGTCAATAAACCGACCCAGAAGACTTTCTTTTTTACCGGAAGATTCAGACTCATCATCACTTGAGACCGGTTCATCCGCATTCATATTGCCAACCTGTAGCAAGGCTTTATACACATCAGACACTTCGTTACCAACGACAACCTGGTATTGCCCCCCGCTTTGCATGATCGTTATGACTCCGGGCAGATTTTTGAGGTCGTCTGTTTTTGCATTACTATCATTTTTTAATTTGAAACGAAGTCTGGTCGCGCAGTGCACCACGCTGTTAATGTTCTGTTTCCCACCAACGCCAGACAGAATATCTTTGGCTAATTGCTCGTGTTTCATGAAGTTATTTCTTCCTTTCTGAATCAACACGGATTCGAAGATATTGGAGAGAATAAAAAAACCTGAACATCTGAATATACGGAACAGCCGGTTAACGGTCATGTTCTGTCATTCAATCGTTCAGGTTTTGCCCTAGTGGTTGCAACCCTGCAAGCTGATCTATGGGATTATTCAGAAGTTGCATTCACAACTCTCTCAATATGAATCGTTAAGTACATCATTTCTTCGTCAGTTAGTTGATACGTGTAGTTGCTTTCGATGAATTTCTTGATTTTCTCCGAGCACTTATGCGCTGCTGGATACTTTTTCTGAATCATCAGGAACAGTTCATCGTCGTTGTTGCTCTTGTAATGTTTCCCCTTCACCAAACGTTGGGCGAAAAACTTCAAATGCGTCACAAAGCGATAGAATGTCAGTGAGTTCTCATCAAAATCAATCTTGAAATGATACTTGATGATCGTCAAGATTTCCTGCATGACCTGCGTCATGCTCTTGATGTTGGGCATTTCCTCGTTCAAAGCTGCATTTACAAAGTGAAGTGCCATAAAACCGGCTTCGTCCTCGGGCAAGATCACACCAAACTGATCACAGATCATGTTGAGCGCTTCCATTCCGACTTCGTATTCCTCTTTGTATAACTGCTTTGTCTCCCAGATTAACCCGTTGCGTATGGGCAGATTCTTGCGATACCGCTCAATGGCAAAGTGAATATGATCTGTGAGATGCAAGTAAATGCTCTCATTCAGTTTCTTGCCAAGTTTTAATTTGGCATAAGCGATGATTTCCTCGGATACTTTCATGTATTCCAGAGGGATGCTTGAGATTAATGCCTTGAAGTTTTCCTGAATATCTTCATTCTGTAAAGTAAATATCTTGTCGATATGCTGCTCGGAAACTATATCACCCGCCCGCTTCTGATAAGCAATCCCACGGCCAATGATAATAACTTCCTGCTCGTCATTCATTGCAACTACAGCATTATTGTTCAGCACCTTCTCGATTTTCACTTTATCACTCCAATATACAGAAAAAGACAAACCAATCCCTTTTCTCAAGGTATACGGCTTTGCCTGATTCAACAGTTACAACCCGATATGTTGTACGCGCTTCCCTCATAATATTACAAAATTCTACACAGTGCAACAAAAAGTTATATCGAATTAGCATGACTCCCGATCTAGGTAAATATACTCACAGGAGTGAGTAAATCAAGAATTATTTTACAGGGATTCACGGTTTATTGTTTTTGCTGTCTTTCTCCAGTTCCACTTCGATTCTTCGATTAATCATGTCCATTTCTTTTGAACTCAATCGATCAACTTGAGTATATTCTTTATCAAGCTCGTACTCCTTCGCCTCATTTTTGTTCATTAGGCCCAGGTGATTTTTGATATCACGGATATCTTCACGCATATGCATCGTCTGGCGGTACTGGTCCACGACGAGTGCGAAAACAATCCCCCCCGCCACAATCGAACCGAATGGGAACAGATAACATAGAACAAGTCCTATGAGCAAAAATATAACAAAATACATGTGTGATGCCCCTCTCCTATAAAGTATCAACTCTGCTACGTTAGACGTTTTTCAGATACAAATTGAAACGTTGCTGGATCAGCTTTGCCACCTCGTCCGGGCTCTTGTGTGTGTTATTAATCCGTATGTAGTGCTCATGCATGATTTCCCCCGGTTCCGAATTCAATCGATAATGCTTCATCGTATTAAGCAAATCTCGCTCAGACCACGCGATGTCACGCTTTGTTGGCTTATGTAACAGGCGATGCGGACTTTTATTGCGCTCCAGTCTTTCCGATGCATCAGCTTCCAGTTCCACATAACAGACCTGTCCTCCATTAGATTCGAATAACTGGCTGATCTGACGAATGTACTCTCCGTCTTTCGCCAAATCAAACGCCCACACAAATGTGAAAATCAAACCCGGCAGGTCACTCTTCGCCACTTCTTCAAAAATCTCCTGACGGAAGAGACTCACCAGTCTTTTGCCTTGCGGTGTACCGTAACTGAAATATGGAGTTACCAGTTCAATCGTCATATGGTTATGAAACAATTTCAGATTCGTTATCTTCTCCAGTTCTTGTCCAACCGTCATTTTGCCCACAGCCTGCGGACCAAAAATAATCACAAATTTCATTCGATCACTCCTGACCAAGGTGATATTCATTCCATTAATTGAATTTTATGGACATTAGAATCTATGATACCTTCTTTAGGTCAAATAAAAAAGAGGTTTCAAGTGATCCCCTCAACACTAAAGGGCTTGAAATCTCTTATCTTAACTTGTATATGTTTATTCTAACTTAACGTCCAATCAGTACCCATCCCCACTTCATCCGGCGCAATCCAATTGCGAACACCCATGAAATTAGAAGCGCCACAACATAAGAACATATGATGCCCAGACTGAAATGTTGAGCCAGTTCATCTGTGAATTCACGCCTCCAGAAGAGCAACACAAGTGGGTGCATTAAAAATACACCGAACGCAACTGTACCCAGGGAGTCCAGAACACGGGTAGCTTTACGAACCTCGATATGTTTTCCTGTACCGATTCGTTCACTGAAGATCAGCAGGAGCAGACAGGCTGACAGAGTAAACAGATTTCGGAACAGGAACAGCACCGTATAGACTACAACTGGGTAAGCAGCGAAAGCGGTTTTGATATAAGCATTACCATATATATAAATGGCACCTCCGCTCAACAATGCAGCTATAAGCACATAACGGTGCGTATACAGTTTCTGCAATGCCCACTCAAAGTTCAACCCAATCCATGCGCCAAATCCGATCACGATCAGGTAACTGGGTAACAAACTGCCTGTTCGTTCAAAGTGAAACTGCAAGTGCAATACGTAGAATATGGCCTGAGCCGCAATAAAGAATAATGGCAAGTACCGATTAAACAAACGATGACGTGTAAGTGACAGAAGCAATGGAAAAACGATATAAAACTGAAGGATAATTAGAAAAAAGTACAAATGCGTATGGGCCGTTCCCATCACTAATTGTTTGGCAAACTGAACACCATGTGTCAGAGGTTCTTTACCAGCAAGCAGCTGTTTGATGGCAAAATAGATAAGAGACCATACGACATAGGGTACGAATACATAGAATAATCGTTTCTTATAAAATGCTTGCATCCAGCCCTTCTCATACTTCTTGGAACTGTAATTGTAGAACAATACCAGAGAGGACAGGAACAGAAATGCTGGAACAGCAAATTGGAGAAACGTGTTCCAGAAGTAATACACATCATGATCTAGCGTATGCTTGGGATAATGCGCAACGGCCGTTGAAGTAGCATGGATGGCTACAACTGCCATAATGGCAAAAGCACGATAGAGATCCAGATACATAATACGCCGGGGCCGATTAACCGGTTGATTCATACAATAACCTCACTTATGCCTGATATGGGACGATAGTTTCCGGCCGCAATCCAGATTCTATGCTTTATTTTAATCAGCACGCGAGGGTAATACAATCATAATGCATATTATTTTCGTTATATTACATCATTATTCCGCATTATTCGACATTATCTATCCAGAATCGTTCTACAACGTTGCCATTGGATTCTACATAGTCTACATCCTGGATGCCACCATTACGAAGGATAACCCTTCTGGAAGGCTCATTCATCGCGTCGCATACGACTAATACTTTGATGATTCCGAGCTCTCTCGTTTTCTCCAAAGACAACCTGAGAATTTCGGAACCATAGCCATTGTTCCGCTCCCCTGGACGAATACCATATCCGATATGCCCTCCGCTATTGTATAGTCTGTCGTTAAGCTCATGCCTTATATTCACGGCACCCACGATTCGATGACTCTCCGTGACCAGCCAGTATGTACTGTCTTTGACCCAGCCTTCCGGGATGTCGATCCCTTGTTCATTACGCTGCAAAAACGCCAACATATCCTCATACGCGTAAGGATCTTTGGAAATGACCCAAGGTACCATCAACTCTCCACTTTTGACCCAGTCTTCATAAAATGCCAAATAGGCTTCCTTATACGATAGTGATGGTTTAATTAATCTAACGTGTTCTTTCCCCATGGTCCGTACTTCCTCCCAACAGATATTGATATTGCCACGTTCTCTCCTCCAGGATACGCTGTTCTTGCTCTTCCATCGGGCAGTCATAAAAGATAGCTTTCATTGCATATGTTGCAGCATGTACCGCATGTTCCTTCACATGGGCAGTTGCAGCTGCATGCCCCGCCGCACGAGATGCAGCTGAGGCAGCGACATGATCCGATTCCCGTGCAGCAGCATGAGCTGCAAAAGCCGCCTTTCGAGCATCAACCATAGTAATCTCACCACGGATCCAACCACGTCCTGCGGCAATGGCATTACGGGCTCGGCGATCCTCCGACTGCTGTACCTCAAATATATGCAAGACACGTTCAGCGCACTCCGCAGCCCAATAGGCCAGTGTATGGTGGTCCTTTTGCTTAGCCAGATCCTCTATTTCACGACGTAAAGGTGAATCTTTGAATGCAGGTTTTGCCATGGTATGCTCCTTTCTTTGTTCACCTTTCATTGCTCCAAATCACAATTACACCTTTAAGGAAGTTCGAAAAAGGATCTGCGTATGAGCAGACCCTCTTCAAATGTACATCTTTCTGCTTATTCTATTTATTATACGGACTCTGTCAATCTGGCTTCTTGCGCATCCTCTTCCTTCGCCGCATTAAAGTAGTTGTACTTGAATTGGTAACTTCCAGATCCCAGTGTAACTTCAACATCGTCTCCAATACTCCGAATATCCTGAACTTCACTCACTTGCTCCAAAGGTTTCCCTTGCTCCAGAATCAATTGAGCACCAGCTCCAGGCAAACGAACCGTGCCTCTCGTATTAACAGGAATATGCACCCGTATCTCCATTTCGTTATCCGCCAGTCGGTGCCAGCTGGATGCGACTTGGCCATACATCGTCTCAAGACTCGCTTCCACCCAATCCAGTCCCGGTCCGGGTTGCGGCTCGATATGCACCATTCGGAACCCTGGCTGATGTTCATTGGATCGGATTCCCGCAACATAACGATACAACCATTCCCCAATCGCACCGTACGCATAATGGTTAAATGAGTTCATGTCAGCACTCCAGAGACTGCCATCCTCTTTGATCCCATCCCAATGTTCCCAGACAGTCGTTGCGCCTTGAGTCACCTGATACAACCAGGACGGATAATCCTCTTGAAAAAGTAATGTATACGCCAGGCCGTGAAGACCTGCGTCACTCAGTACCGGATTCAGATAAGGTGTACCCACGAATCCTGTAGTAAGATGATTGCCCGCCTCTTTTACGAGTTTTGCCAATTGTTCAACAGCACGAGTTCGAGCAGTGGCGTCCAGTAAGTCAAATTGAAGCGCAAGAACATGCGCTGTTTGCGTCGGAACAGCTATTTTGCCGGCTGGAGTCACGAATTCATTTCTAAAGGCATGAACAATGTTCGTATGCAACTGCTTGTAATATTGAGCATCGTCTGTCTTTCCAAGGACCTCAGCCGCTTTTTGAGTTAACAAAACCGAATAGGCATAGAATGCAGTTGCCACATAGTCCGTGTCCGTTGCGCCGACATAACTATCGGGCTTGGAGTCCAGTCCCAGCCAATCGCCAAAGTGGAATCCCGTGTTCCACAGATATGGATTGTCACCCTGTACGTGAATGTATTCAATCCAACCCTTCATACTCTCATATTGTTCGGCCAGTAATCTGGCATCCCCATACATCTCATAGATGGTCCATGGACAGATGACTGCTGCATCACCCCAAGCGGCAGAAGAATGACTGGTGTCTCCCCATCCTTCTGACGTGGAACTTCTCAGATCCGGAACGAAGAATGGAATACCGCCATCTTCTCCCTGGTCCGCTTCCAGATCCCGCAGCCATTTGGTGAAGAAGGGAGCCGTATTCATCAGGTAGGACGACGTGCGGACAAACATCTGCGCATCGCCGGTCCATCCGAGCCGTTCATCCCTCTGTGGACAGTCGGTCGGCACATCAAGGAAATTCCCCTTTTGCCCCCACAATATATTGTGATGCAGCTGGTTCACCAGTGGACTGGAGCATGAGAACTGACCTGTTTGCTCCATATTCGAGTGCAGCACTATTCCGGTGAATTCCTCCAGACGAACGTGTTCCGGGAAGTTAACCAGCTTCACATAGCGAAACCCTTGGAACGTAAAATGCGGTTCAAAAGTTTCCACTCCATCCCCCTTGCAGGTGTAGCGAATGCACTGCTTGGCTGCGCGAAGATTATCGGTGTAGAAGTTGCCTTCATGATCCAATATCTCAGCATGGTGCAACTCAACCGTATGACCCGCCTCACCTTGAATGCTGAATTTCACCCATCCCACCATATTCTGCCCCATGTCGATTACACGATCTCCCTGTGGGGTTGTTAGCAAGGCGATTGGCTGCAGCTGTTCGACTTGGGTGACGGGTACGTTCTCCTGCGCAACGATGATATCTTTCGGATGTTCCAGTACGTTCACGGGTGACCAATTCACTTGAGATGAATCCGACCAATCGGACTCCATTCGTGCATCATACGTCTCTCCCATATAGATGTCCGACATGCGAATGGCACTTGGAGCAGCCGTCCAATCCCCATTGGATAAAATCCATTCCTCCGAACCATCTGCGTATTTCATATGCAATTCCAGCAGCAATGCGGATGTCGATCCAAATATCTCCCGTTCTTTGTTCCAGCCAAGATACCCTCGGTACCAACCATCACCCAGATAAGCACCCAATATGTTCTGCCCATCCTGAAGTAGATGTGTTACATCATAGGTTTGATATTGTAACCGCTTACAATAAGAAGTCCAGCCTGGTGTAAAATAATCTTCTCCTACTCTTGTGTTGTTCATATGCAACTCGTATAATCCAAGTGCTGTCACATATATTCTGGCAGACGTAACCGGTTGTTTCACATTAAACTGCTTGCGCATTCGCGGGCATGACCGTTCCGCATCGTCCGTTGGTTGAGCTGTAATCCATTCCGCTTTCCACCGGTTGTTGCTATCCATCAGTCCCATTTCGAAATAAGCCGTTTCAGACCCACCAGATTCCTTTCCTTCATCATCCCAGGCCCGAATTCGGTAGTAATATCGCGTTCGCGGAGAAGGCTGAAAATGGTTTAATTCCACATGTATGGATTGATCCGTGTTTTGCTCTCCTGAATCCCATGTAATCGCTTTAAAATCTTCTGTCAACGACAGCTGAATCTGGTAAGCAGATTGCATGCAGTTCCGACGATCGGATTGCAGCTGCCAGCTTAAACGCGGTGATTTTACGTCGAGACCAATCGGATTAATTTTGTACTCACAACGAAGGTGACTAACGTTGAACATCAGCATATCGTCCTTTCCATCTTGGCTTCCCATTCCGGGTTACGATATAATTATATCGATCCTGTTGTCGTACATACCCGGTAATCAGGACTATTTCATCCGGGGGTTCAGCCATCTATGCGAGGAGGTTACTTGTGAATTCATCTGTACAACTTATGAAAAGTGAGTACTTTCTGCATAATCATCTGCAGCTTTTCGTCAATCGTTGCTCTGAAGATTTTGTGCTTCCATTTCACGCACATGATTTTATTGAATATAGCTATGTTTCCGAAGGAAAGGGCTTTCACCATATCGGTGAAGATATCATTCCGGTGACGAAAGGGATGCTGTTTGTCATTCCTGTCGGTGTCCCTCATGTTTTCCGTCCTGTGTCCACAAACGTTAGCGAGCATCCATTAATTCTATATAATTGTCTCTTCAATGCTGAATTGATCAACACACTGACATCCGTCATTCAGGAAAAAGAAATCATTCAACATCTGATGGATCTGGCACAAAATCAGGTTCCTTATATATCCGTTGTGGATCACAACGACCAGATTGAAGAACTATTGGTGAAGCTGTATCGAGAATCCTCCGTTCCGGGAATCGGTTCGTCTACCATGTTATACACCCTGGTAAGCCAGTTGGTATTGATGACCTACAGACAACTCAATCAAGAGGTTCATGATGAAGAACTCCATTCTACCGATTTTGAGTACATTCTTCATTATCTCAAGCAACACGTGAGCAATCGTATTCGGATGTCTGATCTCGTACGTGTATCAGGCTGGAGCGAAAAGCAGATCGGACGAATGTTTCTAAGGCATACCGGACAGACCTTTAGCAGCCACCTGCAACATCTTCGTATACAAAAAAGCTGCGAACTGCTCAAAAGTTCAGGGCACAAAGTCAGCCTGATTGCGGAGCTTGTCGGATATCGGGATATGGATTCATTCTACGCTGCATTCAAAAAAATAACAGGCGAAACGCCACTGGCCTATCGCAAAAAATCCAGAGCACCGCGCTCTGGACAATAAAATTAACGTTTCAGACACCGACAACCTGTAACACTTCATCTATGTAAGCCTTAGCCTCTTTCCAAGAAGACATCAACGGAAAGTTGTATCGCTCACGCTCCTGTATATTCCATGGATGCGGGATACAGATGACTTTCTTGCCATCCTCATGCGCGGGAATCAGGTTATGTGCTCCATCATCAATGAGCAGATCGAAACCGAGCAGGTTTTTTCTTTTACATGTAATAAACTGTTCTGCGCTTATAAAAGGCATATGCTGCTGAAGCCAGTTCCACTTCTCAACGACTGTTCTTGGTTCCGCTGCCGTCACAACAATAACATCATACGCATCGTTCAGCTTTCGCATCTCATCTACAACATACTCATCGTATAATTCCAATTCCTCGAACAGACCCGGCCGACCATAGAATACATCATGCGTGCTCTCCGGATGACGCAAATGGGTTGTATCCCAATGGATCATATCCTCGTAGCGAAGCGGATGGGTCGGGAAGTTGAGGTTGTTGTGATAAATAGCCCGCTTGACCAGATGACATATCGTGTCATCCATATCTACAGCTATAATAGGCTTCTTCATGGTTATCCCCCCCAATACGAACACAGTATACCATCCCGAATGTTATGAAGTCATCTTTTTCACATTACAGTGCCATTAGCCTTCAAGAGAATTCTGCCAGATTATAATAAAAAGGCTCCCCTGCGCCGCAATGGTGCTACGCCGGGGTGCCTTTATAGATTGATCTATTCCAAGTTCTCACCATTCGAGGCAATGACTTTTTGGTACCAGCCAAAGCTTTTTTTCTTATAACGATTCAATGTGCCTTGTCCGTTGTCATCCTGATCCACGTAGATTACGCCATAACGCTTGGACATTTCCGAAGTGGATGCACTGATGATGTCAATCGCTCCCCAGTTGGTATATCCCATCAGGTCCACACCATCCATAACGGCTTCTTTCATTTGTGTAATATGTTTTCTCAGATAATCAATCCGGTAATCATCGTTGATGGAGCCATCTGCTTCAACCGTATCTTTGGCCCCAAGGCCGTTCTCCACCACAAACAATGGCAGTTGATAACGATCATACAGCTCTTTCAGTGCAACGCGCAGACCGATCGGATCAAGCTGCCAGCCCCATTCCGTACGCTTCAGGTTCGGGTTCTTGATCGTACTGTACAGGTTGCCTCCAGTTACTCCATATTCCTCTGGATTAACTGCGGATACCAGAGATGTATAATAACTAAACGAGATGAAATCAACCGTGTGCTCACGCAAGATCTGCTCATCTCCCGGTTCCATGGCAATCGTAATCCCGTTCTCTGACCAGTACCGAGCCATAAACGTTGGATAACTACCGCGAACTTGTACATCCGTATGCAGCAGGTTTAGCTGATTATCGATCTGAGCTTGCAGCACATCCTCTGGTTTCGACGTCGCCGGGTAATGAATCATGCGAGCAAGCATACATCCGATCTGGAAGTTCGGGTTAATCTGACGTGCTTTCTCTGTCACCAGGCTGCTGGCTACAAATTGATGATGAAGTGCCTGATAAGAAGCTTGCATCGTGTTCTCAACTCGATCTTCAATAATACCGCCACCTGTAAAAGGTTCAATAATGGTTGTGTTAATCTCATTGAACGTCAACCAATATTTTACTTTGTCCTTGTACCGGGTCATCACGGTTTCCGCATATCTCACAAAATGTCCAATCACTTCGCGACCAGCCCAGCCGTTATATTTCAGGACAAGTGCCATAGGCATCTCATAATGCGAGAGGGTTACAAGTGGTTCGATATTGTATTTCCGGAGTTCATCGAACACTTCGTCATAGAAGCGCAGTCCCTCTTCATTCGGCTCGGCATCATAACCATTCGGGAAAATACGCGGCCAGTTGATGGACAGACGGAATGTCTTGAAGCCCAGCTCTGCGAAGAGCGCAATATCCTCTTTGAAACGGTGGTAAAAATCAATCCCGTAACGCTTCGGATAACCTTCTGCACTGTGATGTGCCATTGCTTTCTCAACCGTTGCACTGGTGACATGCAT
Organism: Paenibacillus sp. Negev47; assembly: GCF_058313655.1. NCBI lineage: Bacteria > Bacillati > Bacillota > Bacilli > Caryophanales > Paenibacillaceae > Paenibacillus > Paenibacillus sp. Negev47. Next base: position 2,556,854 of record NZ_CM177754.1, on the reverse strand, counting down.
CAGTTCTCTAAGGTTGGTATAATCCTTTTTCTCAAAATAAGGAACCATGTCCGCTGTGGACCATCCTTTGCCGCCAACGTCGAATCCACCTTCAGCCTGATTGGCGGCAATAGCGCCGCCCCATAGAAATCCTTCTGGAAACCCTTGTCGATTGATCATTCGTATCTCTCCTTCTTTTGTTGATTTTGTCTTTATTCCGAAGACACAGTTTAGATTTCAGCTTTCAATACTTCTTGACCTATCGTGATTTCACCCAATTTCACAGGCAAAACTGCCTTGTAATCAGCCGTATTAGTAACCACCATAGCGGTTGTAATGTCGTATTCTTTTGCAATCTCGGCCAGTTCAAATGTGAGTAACTTGTCTCCGGCCTGTACACGTGCCCCTGTAGCAACATGTGCATCGAAGTACTGTCCACGCAGCTTCACCGTGTTAATTCCAACATGAATCAGCAATTCCATTCCGTTATCACTGCGGACAACGATCGCATGTTTCGTTTTGAACACATTCATGATGGTACCTGTCACTGGAGAAACCAATTCACCCACCGTTGGAACAAATGCGACACCTTTACCCATCAATTCATCACCGAATGTTGGATCATTGACTTCTTTAAGCGGAATCGATGTACCTGTCATCGGTGCAACAGCTACTGCATCACTCGTCGGTGTTGGAGCGCCCATGTCATCCACGTTCACGGTTGCAACATCGCTGGAAGGTGCTTTTGCTGGTGCAGCAGAAGCACCTGGTGAGAATTGAGCCAACGCCTCGGCGTCGCCTTCTTCTTCCTTGATCCCGAACACAGTAGACATAATTGCCCCAACTACAAAGGCAAGGATCATACCGCCTAAGGAATACCAGAAGGTTTGTCCGATCAGGGCTGGCAGACCTGGAAGACCCCCATTACCCGCAAGCACATACGCTTTGGCTCCAAAAGCAAGAGCGAATCCGCCACCTACTGCACTACCAATCATCGCAGCGGCAAACGGTTTTTTATATTTCATGTTTACACCGTACATTGCTGGCTCGGTTACACCCATCAGAGCTGTAAAGCTCGTGGACAATGCAACTGTTTTAAGCTTTTTGTCTTTTGCACGGAAGAATACACCCAAAGTCGCTCCGGCCTGACCCATATTGGAGATATACGTCAATGGCAGGAATTTATCGAAGCCCAATGTGGCGATATTACTCAGGATGATCGGCACAAGTGCATAGTGCATTCCTGTCATAATAATGAGTGCCATCGCACCGCCAAGAACAATACCTGCAATCAATCCGCCTTCATTCAACAGCCAGTTGATACCGCCAGACAATCCGCTACCTACAAATGTACCCAATGGACCGATTGCAATCAGCGTCACCGGAACCATAACAAGCAAGGTAATCAGTGGCACAAGCAATAGCTTGAGTGCAGCAGGGATCACGCGGTCAACCCATTTCTCAACATAGGACATCAACCATACAGCGAGTAAAATCGGAATAACCGATGAAGCATAACTTACAGCCGTAACCGGGATTCCCAAAAATCCAACCGATTCACCGCTAGATAGCAATGCTGTCATGTCTGGATACATCAGTGCAGTACCTAGCGCAATCGCAACAAACGGGTTACTGCCGAATTTACGAGCAGCGCTAACTGCAATCAGTAAAGGCAGGTAGTGGAATACGCCGTCACCAATGGCTGAAAGAATACGATACGTATCCGTTCCAGCAGACATCCAACCTACGGACACGAATAGTGCAAGTAATCCTTTGAGCATACCTGCCGCAGTAATCGCTGGAAGCATCGGTGCAAAGACACCTGCGATTGTTTCAAAAATTTTCAGCACGACATTTTGTTTTTTATCCGACTTTGGCTCTTTATTTTCTGTAGTTTGCTGGATTGCCGGATTTCCCTTCACCATGGCATCGAACACTTTTGCCACATCATTACCGATAATGACTTGGAATTGATCGCCGGAAATATTTGTTCCCATGACCTTATCCAATTTCTTGAGTGAGCCATTGTCAACTTTCTCGTTGTCCTTTAGATCAAAGCGCAAACGTGTGACGCAGTGATACACTGAATTGATATTTTTTGTTCCCCCAACGGCTTTAATGATTTCCTGCGCCGTTTCCTGATGTTTCATGATGTTTTCCTCCTCATTTTTTCAATAAAAAATACCCGAACGAATATAGCGCATATTGATGGCGCCATCTCATTCGGGTATTGCCTGATTGAACAGTAACAAGCCCATAGGATATCAAATTGTGGTTTAATCTATCGCGTGAATATTACATGTCCCGCTTGGTTTTCATCAAACGTTCCAGATGGAGCGTTAGATATAACTGTTCAGAGTGGGTCATGTCATACTGATAGTTTTTATGGATAAAAGTCTCGATCTTGCCAATGCATTTGAAAGTCTCCGGATAGTTTTTCCGAACTACCTCGTACAAATACTCCTCGGCATCATCATGTGAAGAATGTGTAATGACACGCTGACAGAAATATTTCAAATGGGTGATGAAGCGGAAATAGTTGACGCTATCTTCGTCCAATTCGATGTTGAAGTGATATTTGATGATATTCATGATCTCCTGCAACAGCTGCATTAGATGGGTGACATTGTTCATGGAATCATTTACTTCCGCATTGATGAAATGTAGTGCAATATTACAGATTTCATCTTTGGGAAACTCAATATCCAGTCTTTCTTTCAACAAGGTCAGTGCTTCTCTGGCCACATCATACTCCGCCTTATAGAAATGCTGAACTTCCCAGGAGAGTGGATTGCGAGTAATCATTCCTTTTTCCAAGCGTTGAACAGCAAAGTGAATATGATCAGACAGCGAGACATAGATCCCGTCACTGATGGTTTTATTCAATTGCGTTCGTGCCAGTGTCACAATATCATCTGTTGCCTGCAAAATCTCAATCGGCACTTCAGCTACGATGGATTTGAATTTCTCATAGATCGATGCATCCTGAAGACGGAATACTTTCTCAATTCGCTCTTCATCAATCTCATCGCCTGCTTTGAACTTGAATCCGATACCCCGGCCGAGGATCAGCAGTTCCTGATTTTTGTCATCCACGGTACTGACAATATTGTTATTAAATATCTGTTTAATAATCATTATGGACCCACCTGGTTTTTTTTGAGGAATAAAAAAGGGCAAAACCAAAACAGAAATAATAAAATCATTTCCATCGTGGTTTTGCCCGCGTTACCGGTAACAAGCCTCGGATCTAATTTATCATAACCTGAAAACGGTGTCAACCCAAAAATACTAGTACTGCTATTCCACTTCATTCCCTTACATGAGTCATTTCCCTAAGCTTCCGCGGTTAAGGGTACATATGTTTTAATATTCACATTTTGATGCAGATTCAAACGGCGTCACTCAAGAACTTATCACTTGCTTCGAACAAACTGAAGACCCTTCTCTCGAAGGGCCCTCTGTCTCACTGTTGAAATGTCACATTAATCTGTACAATTTCCGAACGACTACTCGTACGAATTGGAGGTCCCCAGAAGCCAAATCCGGAGGTCACGATGGAGTGCATGGAACCCTTTTGCAGATAACCCCAATCATTCTCGTAGATCGCCTGTGTGATGAACTGAGCCGGTGCAATCTGACCACGGTGGGTGTGACCTGATACGACCAGATCTACATTGTTCTGCTCCGCAATATCCAGATCATACGGTTGATGATCCATCATAAGTACCGGTTGGCTCAAGTCCGTATCTTGCATTAATGCAGCTACTTCTGCCCGATCCTTCTCTGTCCGGTCTTTCCGTCCAATCAGGGTGATCTTGTCATCCAAAACGATCTTGTCATCGTACAGAACTTGCATGTTGCTCTTCTCCAGCGCAGCAATCAGATCTTCAATCGGACCATCGAACTTGTCGTGATTCCCGAGCGAAGCATAGACGCCGTACGGAGCCTGAATGTCACTGATAATGTCAGCAATTCCGCTATTCAGATACATATCCAGATTGTCATCAATAATATCTCCAGGGTACAGCACCAGATCTGGCTTCAGTGCATTGATCTCCTCCACCATGCGTTTGGCATGTGCAGGGCCAGATAGAAGTCCGAAGTGCATATCAGCAGCCATGACAATGTTGAGCTTGTCTACACCTTCTACTTTTTTATCAATCTGGATATTATATGTTCTCACTACTGGGCTGTAGGCGTTGAAAATGCCATAACCTAATGTGGACACTAACAACACCAGCGTAACGACACCTGCCCACTTCTGTGTGTGATGTCTTGGAATACGGGTTAATCTCAGCAGCCACATCGTCAGGTGAATGACGGGCAGGATCAGCAATAATAACGAGAAGATTGCCAGCCAGTAGGAACCGATGATACCGAGGAACGAAATGCTTCCAAATACTCGTGCCAAAATGAAGGAAGTAGCAAGGAATACAAGCGCTATAATATACAACCACCGAAATCTGGCGGACACGACAGGTTTCATCCAACTCCAACCGCTCCAGCCTATGTAGAACACTAATAAACCGTAAACTACCAAAAACAATATACCCGCTAATACGAACATCCCCGGTCTAACCTCCACGTCAATAAGTTGTATTCTGAATTTTAATCACGGATGTAGGTCCGTCTGAACAAGTATAACGTAGTTGAAGGGTCAGATCACCTTTTTGCAAAACCCAGATGGGTACATTTTATTACAATTTAATGATATTCAAATTCGAATCTTTAACGAGAAAAAGCATTCCCGCAGCCGCCATGAATAGTTAAATTCAAGGACAACTGCAGGAATGCTATATTTTCGGAATTAAAATTACTCGTTTGTGTCCATCCACTGGAAGTGGAATGAACCTTCTTTGTCCACACGTTTGAATGTGTGAGCACCGAAGTAGTCACGTTGCGCTTGCAGCAAGTTTGCTGGCAGACGCTCTGTACGATAGCTGTCGTAGTAAGACAATGCGCTGGAGAATCCAGGTACTGGAATACCTTGTTTTACAGCAGCCGCTATAACTTCACGCCATGCGCCTTGATAAGATTCAACGATGTTTTGGAAGTAAGGATCAAGCAGCAGGTTTTTGAGTTCTGCATCTTTGTCATATGCTTCTTTGATGTTTTGCAAGAACTGCGAACGGATGATGCAACCACCACGGAAGATCATGGCAATGTTGCCGTATTTCAGATCCCAGCCGTACTCATCGGAAGCTGCACGCATTTGTGCAAAACCTTGTGCGTAGGATACGATTTTACTTGCAAACAGCGCTTTACGCACGTTCTCGATGAACGCTTTTTTGTCGCCAGAGAACGCTTCAGTCACTGGTCCATTCAGGATTTTGCTAGCTGCTACACGCTCGTCCTTCATGGCAGACAGGAAACGGGAGAATACGGATTCCGTAATCATGGACAATGGTACGCCGAGGTCAAGTGCACTTTGACTTGTCCATTTACCTGTTCCTTTTTGTCCAGCAGCGTCCAAAATCACGTCAACCATTGGTTTACCGGTTTCTGGATCGTATTTGGAGAAGATATCTGCTGTGATTTCGATCAGGTAACTGTCCAGCTCCCCTTGATTCCATTCTGTAAAGATCTCATGCAGCTCTTCTACAGAAACGTTCAATACGGATTTGAGCAAGTGGTAAGCTTCACCAATCAACTGCATGTCTCCGTACTCGATACCGTTATGCACCATTTTCACATAGTGTCCAGCACCGTCAGGTCCGATGTACGTGCTGCAAGCATCATCGCCAACTTTGGCTGAGATTGCTGTAAGGATCGGTTCTACGAGTTGATATGCACTTTCCTGACCTCCTGGCATAATTGCCGGGCCTTTCAGTGCGCCTTCTTCACCACCGGATACACCTGCGCCGATAAAGCGGAAACCTTTTTCTTCCAGATCTTTACTGCGACGTTGTGTGTCAGGGAAGTAAGCATTACCTCCGTCGATAATAATGTCGCCTTGATCCAGATGAGGAAGCAGTTGCTCGATCGTAGCATCTGTCGCTTTACCTGCTTGCACCATGATCAGAATTTTGCGCGGGGATTCCAAGGACTCCACGAATTCTTCAATTGTGAACGCACCTGTCAGGTTCTTACCTTCTGCTTCTTTCAGAAGATCGTTCGTTTTCTCCGGGGAGCGGTTAAATACCGATACCGAGAAACCCTTGCTTTCAATATTCAAAGCCAGGTTTTTACCCATTACTGCCAATCCAATAACACCAATCTGTTGTTTACTCATTATGTCCTCCCAATACTCCATTATTTATATAGTAAGTTGAAACGGATGAATTGTTAGATATTATTGTACAGTTTTTTTCCAGTCCGCTGCAAATTTGTCCATACCTTGATCTGTCAGCGGGTGTTTGGAGATCTGTTCGATGACGGAGAATGGAACAGTAGCAATATGTGCTCCAGCCATCGCCACACGTGTAACGTGATCCGGATGTCTCACGGAAGCCGCAATGATCTGAGCATCCAGGTTATGTGTACGGAACAATTCAGCCACTTTGGCAACCAATTGTACGCCATCTTCAGAGATATCATCGAGACGTCCCAGGAATGGGGATACATATGTTGCACCAGCACGAGCAGCCAGAAGCGCTTGGTTCACCGTGAAGATCAACGTTACGTTGGTTTTCACACCTTTTTTGGTCAAGTAACGGCAAGCTTCAAGTCCAGCAAGTGTCATTGGCAGTTTGATCGTAATGTTTTTGTCACTGTTGTTAATTTTGATCAATTCGTCTGCTTGTGCAATCATCTCTTCAGCAGTAAGGGCATCTGGTGTCACTTCCGCAGAAACGGACTCAACTTCAGGTACCAAACGCAAGATTTCTTCGATACGATCTTCAAATTTCACGCCTTCTTTGGCTACCAAAGAAGGGTTCGTCGTTACGCCAGACAATACGCCGATTTTGTAAGCTTTTTGGATATCTTCCACGTTAGCAGTATCGATAAAAAATTTCATGATTAAATTACCTCCAGATATTTTTTTTATTATGGTTTAGAGATTCGCATTAACAGCCAAGGGTGTACTACTTGCAACTACAGACTGCTGATCCGCTGGCTCATCGAACCACCAGTGGTGACCCTCTGCTTCAAGCATAGCATCCGATTCAGCAGGTCCATAGCTACCCGCAGGATACAAGTGAAGTGGTAACAGATTTTCCTGGAATGCATCCAGAATCGGTTGCACCCAAGCCCAGGACAATTCTACTTCATCCCAGTGGGCAAAGAATGTTGGATCTCCGAGCAAAGCATCACGAATCAGGTTCTCGTAAGCTTCTGCGAGTTCGCCTTTATCCGGAGAAAGATCAATATGAACCGGTTTGAATTCACCTTTATTCTCAGGATCACTTGCATTGAGCTGCAATGTCATACTCTGATCAGGACTCATCTCGATAACGAGCAGGTTCGGCTTGGAACCCTTGTTCTTCAGCACATTCGTCTGTCCTGAAGGTTCTTTGAATTCAATCACGATACGTGTTGATTTCTCCTTCATTCTTTTACCCGTGCGAATGTAAAACGGAACACCGCGCCAGAAGAAATCATCGATTTGCAATTTGGCAGCAATGAACGTGTCATTCATCGTATTCTCTGCTACACCCGGTTCAGCAGCATATGCATTTACTTGTTTGCCCTGAATGTTGCCTTCAGCATACTGTCCGCGGATGATGCTTGCACCTACAGTTTGCTTCTGTAATGGCTGGATCGATTCCATGATGTGCTTTTTCTTCAATCCAACTTTTTCGGAAGTACTGTTGTATGGAAGCTGAATCGCCATCATCATGAGCAATTGCAGCATATGATTCTGGAACATGTCTCGCACAGCGCCTACATGATCATAATAGGATGCACGTTCTTCAACACCCACAGTCTCGTTAGCCGTAATTTGCACATTGGAGATGTAACGATTGTTCCATAACGCCTTCATGATCGGGTTACTCTGATGCAACGTCTCCAGACGCTGTACCATCGGTTTGCCCAAGTAATGGTCAATCCGATAAATTTCTTCCTCGGTGAACGATTCGCTTAATTTGCGATTCAGGTCTCTGGCAGACTGCAGATCGTGACCAAATGGCTTCTCGATGACGAGACGTTTCCAGCCCTCCGTGGAGCCCAGTCCGCTTTCTTGAATGTTTTCGGCAATGGGTTCAAAGAATTCTGGACCAACCGAGAGATAAAACAAGCGATTGGACGAAATGCCAAGCTCAGCTTCTCTTTGTTCAACTAATCCTAACAGCTTTATATAATCTTCCTTATGGCTTATATTCAATACACTGTAGCGAAAAGCTTTCACGAATGACTTCACAACTTCAGGATCAGCTTGGCGTCTGGAAAATTCATTTAATGATTTTTCCACTTGTGCCTGAAAGAATTCATCAGACCAATCTCTACGCCCCAGACCAATCAATGAGAAGGTTTCCGGAAGCTTCTGCTCAAGATATAAGTTATATAAGGCAGGATATATTTTTCTTTTGGCTAAATCGCCAGTAGCACCAAATAAAACAATGGTAGTTGGTTCCATCTCACCGTTCTCCTTCCAAGTAACTCTGGTTTCTTTGTTGTAGTTACACTATAATACGTTTTATAGCTATACAAGTAATTAATATATTTCACAGGAGCTATAGACCATATCTATGACAACAAATTACGAACTATATAAAGTATTTTATTGGGCCGCCAAAACAGGCAGTTTGACACAAGCTGCCAAAGCACTGTATATCACTCAACCGAGCGTCAGTCATGCCATCAAGCAGTTGGAAGAGAGCTTTGGTCTCACTTTGTTTTATCGAAATTCCAAGGGTGTAGCGTTGACACAGGAAGGTGTCAGTCTATATTCCTATATTGAACAATCTCAGATTCTCATCTCGCTTGCGGAAGAAAAGATGGCTGCACTGAAGAGTTTGGACAATGGTGAATTGAGGATTGGCGGCAGCGACTCCCTATTCAAGCATTACATGCTCGCGTACCTTGAGGAATTCCACACCTTGTACCCTAACATCAAGCTGCATTTGAGCCATGGAACTACACCAGAAGTTATTACTTTTCTGAAGGAAGGCAAGATCGACCTTGGTGTTGTTCGAATGCCCATTGTTGATCCGCAGCTCGAAGTCAGGGAAAGCATTCAGTTGAAAGACTGCTTTGTAGCGGGGGAACGTTATGCTCAGTTGAAGGGTAAAGTGATGACACTTGAGATGCTTCTTGAGCATCAGCTGATCCTTTTCTCCCGGAACAGCCGGGTCCGAATGGCTATAACCGAGTTGTTTAACAGCTATAATTACACGTTGAAGCCTGAGATTGAGGTCGGTAGCGTTGATCTGCTCATTGAATTTGCCCGTCGTGGATTGGGCATATCGTATGTAACACGTGAATTTATATCCAAAGAGTTGGAGGAAGGTTCTCTCTTCGAAATTCAGCTTGATGTCCCACTCCCGCCTTCCCATGTGGGAATTATGACCAAACGTAATATGCCGATTTCTCTGGCGGCGAACCGTTTTATGGATCTCATTTTCAAAACGTGAGTCGGCACAATCAAAAAGGTACAACAAAGAGCCTCCCCATCCAGTTATGGATGACGAGGCTCTTCGGCCTGGATAATATCTATAGCTAACAACTAATGACTAACCAGATAGGAAGCATCCAATATAAGGGCAACTCTTCCGCTGCCCAGGATCGTTGCACCAGACAGATGGTTCATCGCACCCAGATACGTACCGAGCGTCTTAATCACCACTTCCTGATTGCCAATGATCTCATCTACTTCGTATGCTGCAATTTTGTCGACGGAACGCAAGATCACGAGTGAAATCCGGTTCAATCCTCTCGAACTGTGCCACTTCATTTTCTTACAGTGAGTTTGGTATAAATTCTATGGATTCACACGAATAGAATTACGTGCCGTACAACTGCTCCAGTTCGACTAACCGATACCTAATTCGCTGTGGAATAATGTCAAACAGCTTGTCCCAAGTCATGAACATCTCCGGTTTCAACAGGTACTCTTCAAACTCCATGGCAGGTACGAACGCCTGGGTTTGCAGATAACGCATAACCTGAGCATCAATGTGCTCATTCGTTTCAAAATAGCCTTGGAATAACTCATTCACAAGTAGCCCATCACATCCAGCCCTGGCACCTGCTGCACTGTATAAGTCCGGTAATAATTCGAATACAACTGGCAATGGTGAGAAAGCATGTTTGCCAGGCTGCGAGTATAAACATACATGACGTCCAACCACATTGACCCGATCCTTCAGCAACCCCCGCAGCACTTTGCCATGAAAGCTAGCTTCACAGTCCACAACTTCACCGTCATGGCCCACATATATCCACACATGCTCCATTTCATACAGATGCCCAATCTCATAATCCCACCAGATGGCATATTCAATTACATACTGGACTGCTTCAGCCGGAAATTGAATATCCCTCCTGAATGAAGGCGACGGACCTGAACGATCCAGCACAGTAATGCCAACAAAATCCGGATAGAAGGGTTCGTTCCGATCAAACATCAATACAGGTGCATAACTCATAGCCGTTTCAAGCATTTCGGTCTCTGTCATTGTCATGGATGGTATCCCCCATTTTCATCAATGTTACAACTATATTAACAGAGATATGTATAGGTGTTAACGTATAGAATAAGCCTGCAACTGGATGAGTTCCAGCTGCAGGCTTGAATGCTTCTATTTTATTAGAGAGGAATTGCTCTTAATCCCTAGATCCTTTAGTTGGTTTGGGTGCATTGGATGGTTGGGTAGACAGGTCGGAAACAGCAGTATCACACCCTATAGGCGGTCCCAAAATAGCATCGTTTTTAATAGACGCAACGGCTCTGGCATAAGCCTCTTCATCCAGACAATAGGCCCGATGTGCTACTTCCGGTGGCGTTGCGGCTAGAAAATCAGCTCCAAATACAATATCAGGGGTCGGTTGATCAAAAATAGTTAATACGTGTACATCATCGGTTTCGGCCACAAACCAGTGAAACCAGCCTTTGGGGAACACCGAAACCTGCCCCGGTTTCAAACGATAAGTCAATCGCTCACGCGTGAATGGATTAAACACTGATGTTGTAACCTCACCACTGATGACGATGACCATTTCCGTAACATTCGTGTGCCAATGAGGCTGTATAATAATGCCTTTGCTAAGATAAACATTGAAGAAACCATTTTCAATCGTTGGCAGTTGCGCTTCGAATAGCTGGGTAACATAATTGCGCGGGTCCCTCCGGTAATTAACAACAGCATTAGAATCAGCCGCCAGCTGAACGTCCGGGGATTGCAGAATCGGATTAATCATACGACTATTTCTCCTCCTTGGGCATACATCTCATTGTTGTACTGTATGCCGGAGAATGGAAAGATAATACCGTTGACACATGATACACTCTTTTTGATCCGAAACTGCAGGTTTCTTGCACCATATCTTAAGGAACTAGACTTGGCCGGGGGATCTCCCACCAGCTGCAATACCTTGGGGTGATATGCGATCAATCTGGTTCATCTCATCATCCGTTAGGGAAACCTGTAGCGCTCCCAAGTTCTCGTGAACTCTTTCCAAGTTGCGAGTCCCCGGGATCGGAACGATATGTTCTCCCTTTCCAAGCAACCAGGCCAGAGCAAGTTGAGAGAGCGTACATTCTTTTTGCTTAGCCATTTCTTGAATCAGTCTGACAACCTCCAGATTTTTCTGAAAGTTCTCACCTTGAAAACGAGGATAATGACGACGATAATCATCTTCCGCCAAATCGTCCATAGATCGGATCTGACCTGTCAGGAAGCCACGTCCCAATGGGCTGTATGGAACTAAGCCAATGTTCAATTCATGCAGGACAGGCATAATCTCATCCTCAAGCTCACGACTCCACAATGAATATTCCGTCTGCAACGCTGTAATCGGGTGAACAGCATGTGCACGCCGGATGATCTCTACTGGCGCTTCGGACAAACCAATATATCGAATTTTCCCCTGTTGAACCAGATCGGCAAGCGTGCCTACTGTCTCTTCAATGGGTGTATTGGGATCAGGACGATGTTGATAATACAGATCGATATAATCCATCCCCAGGTTGTAAAGACTCGCATCTACTGACTTTTTGATGTAGGCCGGATCTCCCTTGGGGCCCTGCGTGTGTGTTACACCGAATTTGGTGGCAACGATCGTCTCGGATCTTCGACCTTTAAGCGCGCGTCCAAGCAGCTTTTCATTCCCTCCAAATCGCTGTTTTTCATACTCTCCGTACAGATCCGCCGTATCAAACATGGTGACTCCTGCATCCAACGCACCCTGAATAGTATGTACCGATTCATCATTATCCGGCATCATCATCACACCCAGGCCGAGCCCGGATATTTGTAATTTATCATTTCCCAGCGTTCTTGTTTTGAGCATGTGGCTCCCTCTTTTCTTATTGAAATAGCAACGTTATATAGAAACGTTTGAACTTGAGTTCATTCTATTTCACTCTCGAGATTCCAACCACACTCTGTTTATGCTAGTAAAGAAATTACCAGGGTGATCGACCTTTTATACGGCAACAGGAACGTAAATACAACAATGAATGCCTAATTGGCTGTTCAGATTATTCATGGAAAAAATATCGTACGCATGCACAACACCATCTGTCCGATCCGTCGTTTCAAGCAGGACTCGATTGACTTGTTTCATTTCGACTTGGTGCAGGTTCCAGATCGTTTGGAAATTTACACTTTCTTCACTCAACTGTTTCACTATCCTGGTAAATTCGGGGTCATTCGGATACTTGTCATAGTACGTACGGAAAACAGCTACCGAGTGCCGCGCGAATTCCTCCCAGTTGTGCATACGCTCCCTGAGCGTTGTATCCAGAAATAAAATCCGAATCATAAGACGCTCATTCACCTTCATCGAGGAAAAGTTGAAAAGATTCTTCGTTGCAGCTTCATTCCAGGCAAGTACCTCAGAACGTTCATTCGTAATAAAGGAGGGATGAGTCAACTGTCCAATAATGCTCTGCCACCCTGGCTCCAGTTGAGAATACGAAGCAAGGAATTCATGTTCCGTATTCGGGTCCCATAAGTCAAACAGATGACTCTTCTCTTCCAGTGTTAAGAGGAGCGCATTCGCTATGCTCTCCATCACTTCCCGCGAAGCCGCCAACTCCCTACCCTGTTCAAGCCACGTGTAGTACGTTGCACTCACACCAGCCAATACGGCCACTTCTTCCCGTCTTAGACCCGGCGTTCTTCGCTGTCCATAAGATCCCGACAATCCGACTTGTTCCGGCTGAATGCGGCTTCTCCGCGATTTCAAAAACTCACCCATTTTTTTGTTGCGACTCATACCTGTGTCCATAGACATCGTTCCTTTTTATAAAATTGCTCAAGCAAGACAGACTCTATCCCCAAATGGAAGTCTCTGAATAGCTTTGATATAATTCATCTATTATTAGTTCTGCAGAATTCCTCATTTACTAGTAGCTTAGCATCGATTGGTACAGAACGAAAGGAGTATAACATGATCCCCAGGGTTGGAGATGTGTACTGCGTGTACGTCGAAGAATTACAACAATATGCCGCCTGACAGGTAACTGGACTGAAACAAACAGAAGGTAAAATCTTCTGATACGCTTGCCTCAGTCCTTCAATTGGATTGGACTGGTGATATCAACTGCCTAATGAAATGCAGCTTCATCAGATGAAGCCACTGATCTGTAATTTCTACTTCTGGAATGATCGAGTTGCCCATCGTTTCGTACATGCTAATGTTCCTCCACAGTATGAGCTTGCAGGCAGCATCCCTCCTCTTTACACCGAGGAAACGAATATGTATGGCGGAGGCAGGCCGATCGGAGAAAGTCTTTATCGCCAGCGTGAATGGGAAGGTATAGATGCGATCCGAAGAGCACAGTTCAATCAAGCTGCGAATGATGACGAAGAAGTCATGGTTGGCAATCGTGTACTACGGCGCAGTACGAGTACACTCCGCGATTTCTGCCCTGCATCTGCGGAAGATGTAGCCGAACTCGCCAAGCTACCTTGTTTGACGGATGGATGTAAGGAACCGATCTTTTCATTTTTAGAGGAGAATCCGTTCATCAATGAACTTCATATCATAAATCATGGTCAAACGATGCTGGATATCAGCAAGAGCCACCTGACCAAACTTATTGTGGATGTCTGCGGGTTGGAGCGGTTAATTTTGAACACGAAGTTGAAAAGTCTGAATTTCACAGGAGAGCTGTCTCCTGATCTTCGTATCGTGGCTCATGAAGAGGGTAAATGCATAACTCTCCATGTTCCATCCAGCCTACCACAAGTTATCGGAGTCTCGCGACTTGCAGGTCTGTATATCAGAGAAATCACGGAACTCAACCTGGGGCCACTTGTGCAGTTCTATCTTGAGCTTTCAGAATTACGATTGTGGGGTAAACCCGGCAACGTATCCCATATAGAATCGATTCAGCATTTGGCGAATTTGCAAACTTTCACTACATATGACCTGTTCGGCTTCAATGGTGAACAATTCCCTGATCCAGAGCAACTTCCGAAATTGACTACCTTGTGGCTAACCAGTCTGCCTGCCGATGCAGCCAAATCGATCAAAACCAGATATAAAAAATTCCCTGCTGCCGGACTTGATATGGAAATCACCAAACCACGCAAACCGGAATGGCTTGCGGAGAACCTGAACAATCCATTTCGGGATTGGGATGGGTGGGACCACTTCAAGGCAGCACACGCGAAAAAAGCAGCTCAATTGTACAAGCAGTGCTTGAAGGAAATCCGTCAATTAAGTCAAGTTTCCATGGATCAGGAGTCTCTACAAAAACAACTCGTCTCCATGGTTGAGAACTACACACAGACCTTCAACAAGTTGGATGCTAAGACTGGCTTAATTGAGACTGTTGAGCGTGAAGAGATATATTTGGTTCTAACGGAGTTGTTGGATCAGTTGCAGCATAATTCGGAACTGCGTCAAAATGATTCGATTAAGGTTAATCACGAGGAATTATATGAAGTATTGATCGTTTGAGGGATTTCTAGGTTACATGTTAAGATTCGCTCGTTCAGTCGCTAGGACGGCAATATATCTTCCAAAAAACAACTGTTTACGCATAGAGGGTCCTATGGACTGACCCCGTAACGTGAGACAAATCAAAACACCTTCAAGAGAATGACCATAAAACGTATTCAAAAACTGTACCATCGTTGTGAAATAATCGGGCGATTCCAATGATCCCGCGCCAGCTTCAATTGTTTACGTTTCATATCATAACGTTCGCCATCTTCATCGTCTTGTCTTTCATCATCCTGGTTATCGACCACATTGGAATGGTGTTCCAGAATCATTCCTTCCTCATCATTGTCCCCCGGCAAAATACGGCGGATCTCCGCAGCATTCTGTTCGATTATGGTGGTGAACGGTACAACGTAAATAATGCGTTGCTTTCTGTGTTCCAGCGCATACTCGCAAGCGTCTTGCCTCCACCTGTGGGAATAGACAAGGAGTAAATGTCCGACTCACGAAATGCAAACTGTTCGCATAGATCGGAAATCTCTCCTGACGCAACGCCTCAATCGGATTATTCGAGCTTATCTGATGAAGGTCGTTCATAAGGGCATCGTAACTTTTTTTGAAAAAAGCTTGTAATCCGGCGCCTCAGCCGGAGGCTCGTTCTCTTCAAACTCTCGGGTGTTACTTCGGTCTGCATCGATCATACAACTAAATATGTATTTCGTCATGAGTGAAGCCGTGATCAGCGGCTTTACGATAAAATTCTTTCATTCTTCGACGGCTTGAGCTAATAAGTGGTCAAGTTCTTCCGTTGTTACATGCTGATGGAATTATTGCTTGGCTTGCTCATAATGAGGCAGATCATTATTCTGGACAAGTTTCAGATAAGGAGATTCCCGGTCCGGTGATACATAATCCCGCAGTCCCTGATGGTGTGAGATGATGCAATTCGCCAGCCATTCTGCTGTCATCCGACTTGGTACCTTCTGGTCAGGCCCACCATTTGGACGACGGCAAGCTGGATATAGTTTTTGAATTCATCGGTGAACTTGCCCATATCATGTAATAATCCTGCCAGCGCTGCCAGATGTTCCACGTCCATTTTGCCCCGGCTCGTCACTGGCTCTGCTTACCTCACGCAAATGCTCGACCACCGTCTGAATTGCCGAGTCGTTGACTCGTATATGAACAATGTAGGTCACAAGTGTCCTCCTCATTTGGTTTGAACAACACAAACTTACTTTGGTATTCAGGGAATTCGACTTGTGTTTTACATTTTGACAAGAATATTCTTTTTACTTTACATGAAATTGTGAAATTTTATAGCAGAAGGTGAAAACAAAAAAACTCCACAGGCCAAAGCTTGAGGAAAAGTTTTACAAAATTATGTAAATCCTTCATAGTAAAAGTTACTCCTTTTAGTTTTATGGCACTTACATAACTCCTCGATTGCTAAAATTACGTAATCAAATTATTTTGGGATGCTGAATTATGTATTCTTTTACCTTCCTTAATATTCAGGCGGTTAGTTGAATAAAGCAGCCGATCACACTGTGTCAGCTGCTTTATTATGTATTAAGCTAAGGTTTGCCGTTAGTTGAATGCCTAAATAGAACTAAATGCAAACATTATTTCTGCTTCACAAACCAATTCATTGTTTACCATTGCGATGCCTGTTCCTTTGACAATCTGTCCCTTGGTTCGGTTCACTTCGAATTCAAGATGGAGTTGATCCCCTGGTTTTACTTGCTTTTTGAACCGACAATTATCAATACCAGTCAGTAACCCAATCTTATGGTTATTGCTCTCTACGTTGGACATTGCGATACCACCCACCTGTGCCAGTGCTTCTACAATCAAGACTCTAGGCATGACAGGATAATCGGGAAAGTGACCAAGGAAATAAGGTTCATTGAAAGTCACATTTTTGATTCCAACGGCTTTCATTCCCTCAACAATTTCTAAGATTCTATCGACCAAAAGAAAGGGATATCTATGGGGAATAAGCTCTTTAATTTGATTAATATCAAGCATGGATTTCCTCCTCTAATATTGGCTTATAACCATTCTAACGTCATTTGGAGAAATCAGCCATTATTCAACTAACCTGCCCGTTAGTTGAACAAAAGCAGCAGATACAATAGTTTTGTTCCATTCCACATGTGTATGAGCCTGGCTCCAGTTTCGAAAATGTCTTTATATCTGTATAATCCTGATTAGGCTCCAAATCAATATAGTCTTTTGTTGGTACACCACCTTCGTCTACTACTTTGTTGTTTTTTATCAACCTATACCCTGCTCCGCCAATAACATTCACTATTTTTTTGCTTTTATTTTTGAAAGTATATATTATTTCAGTATTATTTTCCTTTGTACAGCCTGCAAAAATCATACACACTACTAAAACTAACATTATAATGGAGCTATTCATTTTCGTCATTAAGATCATCTCCGTGTAATTAGACGAACACTTTCTTGAATAGGTTGCTAATTTCAATGCTTTGTCACTATACAGGTAAACCACCTGTTAGTTGAACAAGAAACTTTCTCCTTTAGAATATTTTATAAAATAATGTTGAATAACTGATGAAAGATTAGCTGCCAAAGATTGTTGTTCGTTTGGATTTAAAGAATGAAATGCGAAAGTCCTTATTATTGACCATATAAAGAAAGCTTCTAATAACTCTATATAATTTTCTTGTAGTTGATTTACTTTACTATATGATTTAACGAATATTTTCCTATTTTCAACTGAAAGATGCAAAAATGTTTCAGCCATATCAAATAAATAAAAGCCATAACCACAATTCGAAAAATCTATTGGTCGAGGAATATCTTCATAAAACACATAATTACTCTCGTGAAGGTCGGAATGAATGATTCCCCAGTTACTCTGTTCTCCTTTATGGCTTTGTATCATTTTTGCTATTTTATGTGCTGACTCCTCCACATAAGCAAATGCTTCACTTGACATAAGTTCTAAACTTACCAACTGTTTTAATTGATTAAGTGAAGAATATAAATGATCGGAATTGTATATTGGTCTATTAAAGTCGTCAGGTGCATTCCACTTCATAGAATGTTTATGTAAAGCCGCCATTAAAAGAGCCAAATTTGCAGTTTCATTACTTGTTGGTTCTCTGTTAAGCACCTTACCATTAACCCACTGGTGAACAGTCACAAGGAATTTATTATCATAATGATCAGTTGATATAACTGTGACCAGATCGCCTTCAAGATTTCTTATAGGATTAGGTACAACAAGACCTGTATCTTCATCCAAGGCTTCAAGCCAAATGAGTTCTGATTCGATATTTTCCTTTGAGTAATTGGAACTCTTCGAGATATGGATTTTGATAAGAAACTTCGGATTATCGTCTTTTGTATGAACTCGGAATGTAACATTATCACTTTCCCCGAGGTATACAACTTTCCCACAATTTATCGGGTATTGAATTAACGCTTCTTTCGCTACCTTCGTATAATCCTCTTCACAAAACATACTACCCACCCCAGTTGTTTCCATTTTATAAAATGATTATATCAGGAACATTTATGTTATGAAGACCAAGATTGATTATAAACAAACTCTACTGTCCATCAGTTTAAAAAGAGGCGCGTTCACAGTATCGTCCGGATACAACAGAAAATGACCAACAATTAATCAATATGTTGTCGACTTAAGTAATTCCTTATTCAACTATCGTTTCCCGTTAGCGTAGAATGGTTTCTTGATTTCTCCAAAAAATAATTAGGCATTTACCCTTATGTCCATTTGCCTCAATTACCTATTACAACCCATATATAGCTGGGAACTGCGTATGCTTTAAATCAGTTGCATCCTTACCATGATTATCCTTCCTATTACGATAATCGTTTCTATACTTTTCCAGCCTATCTTGTCAATGCAATAGACTAGCTATTTGCCTGACAACAAGGAGAACACGTCTATCTCGTTAAAAGTGGCGCGTTAATTAAGATGGACGCCACTTCGTTCACACCTGTCTGAAGAGACTCGGGTAGTTCAGTAGTCGTAAAAGATATAACGAAAATTAGCGTGAATAATCTAATATTCTAATGATCTTATTTCCCACCTCTAATGTATTTTCATCAGCCTCATGCGTGCAGAATTGGTCAACGGACTAACGATTTACATTGGAAATATTTACTCATTAAACTGTGTTCTCATCTTTGTTAAAGTGGATAAGCATTATGAAGACAAAGACGGGAGTTTTAATAGACATGAATGTTCGCACCAAATCCATCATTGGCTTGCTTTGCGTGACAACATTAGCGGGCACGTATTTCAGTTATACGGAGCATCAGAATAATCAACAATGGGAGCAACAACAACAGCGCAATACGCAATACTGGTCGCATATGCAATCGATCTACCTGCGCGAATTCGACTATGCGCTTGCGGAGTCCCTTGCGGCATCTACGTTTACAGATCGACAAGTTTCCCTCCAATCTGCGATTGAAAGTGCCAATGTTATCTTGCAATATGTAAGGAGCGCATCTGCTACAATGAACTTTCCATCTTGGTCCTCGTATGAGTGGTTCATCACGGAAGGCAGCCGCTACTTGGCCTATCCCGCCAGCGAGAAGGGAATTTCGCTCAACCCGGATCAATTAGAACAAATTCAGCGTTTGAGAACGTTCGCGAGGACCGCCCAACCTTATCTCGAGCAGATGAGAAAGAAAGCTGTTGATTCCTCTTTATCAGATATACAACAGATTTCGACCGAAATGGAAGAGGCCTTGTCTCAACTCGACTCGGTCTTCACGTCCGGCAATAAAGCCTTTAACGAGTTCCTGTACAACCAGAATCCTTACATACCTCTGAAGCCAGGAACCGTTTTCGCCGGTGAAACCACTTATACGGCTACGGAGCTTGCGGCCAAAGCGAAAATTTTCATGGGCGAGGCTTGGAATAAAGGAGTAGGTAAGCAAATCGTCCACATGTCCTCCGGCGGGATCGGCCCCGAGTTCGGAGAAGTCATGGATTTCAATTTATCGGACACCGATGGGAAACCAACCAGCTCCTATATTGCAACACTAAGTAAAAGCGGACACGTGCTCCAAGTGAGACGCAAGGGCTCAATCCCCGAAGAAGCAGCTGTGGAGCAATCTGTGGACTTAAAGCAGGTTATCGCGGTTGCCGACGCCTGGATGGTGCGATGGTCTGACGAACGTCTGACATTAGTAGCGAAAGAGATAAAAGAAACCTCCATTTATCTCAAGTATATTCCGGTCCGGGAGCAGGTTTCCATTCCGCAGATGAAAGTCGTTTGGCAATTTGATCGCCGTACTGGTGCGTTAAAGAGCTTTGATGCGTCTAAGTATTATACCCATTACAATAAAACCTTCCCCATTCACCCGAAGCTGACAGCGGAGCAAGCCTCCGCGAAGCTTGGCCCAAAAGTTAACGTTTCGGGTAAGCCAAAGCTAGAGCTCCGCAACGACAAGCTCGTATATGCATTTCCCGTCACTGGGATCGAAGGCGTTTCTCATGTATATATCAACGCCCGCACAGGCGCTGGCGAAGGCATTAATTACAACTTTTAACCACAATAGAAAAGGCAGTCCCGCGAATACCTGCGGACTGCTTTGATTTTTGAGTTCCAATCTTGAGTCACCACTTCTTTTTTTACTTATTTATGTCACCGACAGCCCAACATAAAAAATGAGGATCGGTTACCTTTTTAGAGTATTGAGCTACCGTTTCCCGTTAGTTCAATTAGTTCATTCCCATTCAATATATCTCTCTTCTCCACCAAATAGTTTATCTGCTACTAAGTCTCCATCTTTACTAAAGGCTCTTATTGTCCATGTATCCTCTGAGTACTCATCTAATACAAACAGCACATAATTATCAATAACCTCTTTCAAATGGTAGTCATCACGATTTGCTTTCACATTCTCAAGAGATAATTCGTAGGTTTCAGAGGGCAAAACACTCTCTATGTGATTTCCAAGTGCGATATATTTGATATGTGATTCTCTAGCTGTTTTTACCGCAACTAAAAAATAGTTTGAATCACCAATTCCAGCAGTTTCAAACGGTTGGTCTTCCTCGATCCAATGACCAACTGTACTCCCAACGTAACGATATAGGACATTGAACTCCTTTTTTAATCCAGTTATCCCGAATGTCTTATCGTGTTTATCTTCAAACAACACAGCCTTCCCAAAACCATTAACTTCTTCGGACCGCACAATTTTGACGTCGTTTGGTATTGCATTTATTTCTTTGAAATGTAATCCTTCTAGGGCCACAATTAGAAAAATCCCTAATATCAATAGGCTTGCAATAAATATAATCTTTTTCATTGGATATCTCCCCAGTTACCATGACTAAAAGTAGATCTCTCTTATTAGACGTTAAATTAACCTTAAAGTTCCATACCCTATTAAGCATAACACCTCACTAGCCCGGCCGCTCTCCTGTGTTTGTTACTAACGTCTCCCGTTAGCTTAGATGCTTAACTGTAATTTTGAAATCAACTCTTTGTATCTCGTATAATAGTCTCTAATAGAAACAACTGTGTAATAAGAAGAAGGCACTAATTCAACTAATAAACAATCGTCATAAATTAGGCTAATATTCAATTCTTTTTCTGGCTGTATTCCTTTTTCTAAAAGCCAACTTGCTAATTCTTCATATATTTATTGGCCTCTTCATCCATAGACCTCTCTTCTGAGAACCCTCCAGCAAAGCTGCGCCACCATATTTTTTATGAATGATATATCTCATTGTATTCAATTAAATTATTTTCACTTTGATAAAATAAACCTTGATAAAACAAATCTTTCTCATCTTCCAGGAAATTTACAGAATGTTCAGAAATTCGTTTCGATACCGCATTCCATAGCTCTCGGAACCGTATTTCAAAGTTTTCTTGAAACTCACAATTTTATGTTATGTAAAGGAATTTAAATTCGTCCCTATTTCGACTTCGATTTAGGAATATATTTTGAATATAAATCAAAAAAATTCAATGAAATAATAGCTTCCTTTCTAATAAGCAATGTATTATTCATTTGGTATCCCTCCTGAGTGATCAGCAATTAATGCAATAATGATGGTTTTTTCAGTTGTTTGTTTAACTATCCCTACCCATTAGTTGATTAATTAAACGTTACCTTGTCATTAGCTTATTCTCGATTGTGATCTAGCCCTTTCCCAAAACAAGTCTTATGAGGTAAATCCATATTGTTGTATGATTCGAGTAGTTCGGAACGAATATCCAGTGTTTTAATAGTGAGTATATGTCCATTTATCGTGTTAGCAATCATTTCAATTTCAGATAAATTGTATGAAGTTATATCCATTTTCGAAATGATCACTTGCTTACCAAGCACTTCTGATAAAGAAGAGGTAATTTGTTTCTTTACATCGCCATTTAAACTTTCAAACTGGAGTACAAGGTTTTCAAGGTCATCCTTACTAACTTTCATCAAACTGTGGGATTGGATAGCACTATGCTTTGGAGATGAAGACTTGGTAGCATAAATCTCAATGATGTCATCCATTTTAAATTCATAGTTTATGCCTTCTTCTGTTTCAACAAATAGGTAGCCCTCATTTAGTTCTCTAGAAACACCACGGAAAAATTCATCTTGATTATTAACCTTAAATACTACAGAACGTTGTTCTTTAACTGTCATCTCAATAAATTGTCTCTTATTCATCATATCATGCAATGTGTTCCCCTCCCTTTAGAGATAAAGTATTCTATATGAGGTGTGTTATTCCCTTGTCATTCAACAAACCTGCCCGTTAGTTGAACAAAGGAGGCAGTCGATCACGATGGTCGGCTGCCTCCTTTGTTTTTATTGAGCTATCGTTTCCCATTAGTAGAATGAATATTTTACTTTTACAATTTCCAAATCCCCCTCTTCTCCTATAAATAATCAAAAGTGGGGCTCGAATATCAATTACGTTCTTATTATGTTGCATTAAGAATGAATTGTCCTTCTTCAGCTTTAATTTCAAAGAAGTACTTTGTATCATTAATCAGGCCATCTAAATGCTTGCTGGTCCCAGGAGATACTTGGAATTCCTCAATGACAATATCCCCTTTCGCATCTTTAACTCTTAATAACACGTTTCGGTTACTATTTGCATCATTAATGATGGCCTTGTCCCAGAAAATAGTATCGTATTCAATTGAGTCTTTACCATCAAATATTATAGGGTTCCATTCGTCTATGATGTCTTCAGCATCAATAACGGATGTTAATTTTGGCGAAAAATAATTATGAACATATCCTACATTGAGATAAACCTGATAAGAACAAACAAAAACTATTGTTACAATTAGCAGTAAACCAACAAGGCCAATTATCCTAGATTTACCATTAACCATTTCTTGATTCCTCCTTGTTAATTGTATTGTTAAACGTAAAAGGAGTGCAATCGCTCAAGAAGTTAATTTACTTTATTTTACTTTCTATAAAACTTAGATAAAACCTTTTTTCTACGAAACTAAACTGCCTGTTACTTGAACAAAAGCAGCCGATCACTTGAACTGCACCTCCAATTGCTAGATAGTGTCTAACAATTGGGGTGCAGTTCACACGCTGCTTTCTTGGTTTTATTAAGCTATCGTTTCCCGTAGCGTATAATGCCGCCTTAGTGCGGTCCCTATTAATCATTTATGGGAATCCTCGTTTCCAAACAACTCTTGAATTTTTGTTGTCAATTCCTCGTTGTGGATGTAATAATGCCCGCCCTGCGAATTCGGAGTGAATCCCAACTTACTCTTGTGATCTTCCCGCAAAGATACCGAGTACAGGAAGCCACTTCTGTCTTCTTGGTTCGAATCAGGCTCTAATTTTATATCTTTTATTTGATCGATCCACTCTAGGATCAGTTTTTGGTTAGAGATCAATTTCCGCTCGCCTGAGCCACCGTCCGTAATCTCAATAGAAACCACGTTCGCAATATCCCCTGGATAGAGTTCTTATAATGTCATTGTAGTCAGCTTCTCAGCTTGAGGTTCACTGCAAGCAATGATCGCAATCCCCATGAGTAGCAGCAGTAGAATGCACATTATTTTCCTCATGTTCCTCCTCCTTTTTGCTACTCAGACGTACCTATAGTAACTTATGCTTCTAGCTCAACGAAAAGTGGAGCAGCTGCCAACGGCAAACTACTCCTTTCATGTTTTGCACTACCGTTTTCCGGTAAGTTTTATCTCAAACCTAAATTTGTCGCATCTGAGATAATTTCGCCCCCGAAGTACCAAATGATCTTATTGGGATAGCGTTTATGATTGTTTACTCAACCATTCCGCATAGTTCTCTTTTTCTCCAATTAAAAAGCTACTCTGCATAACTATTTTGACAGACTGTATACAGGCCACAGTGCCAACTTCAAAATTTTGCTGCCCCAAAAAGCCAAAACGGTCGTTCCGGTCCATGAACTCCGCTTATTCTGGCTGTACTGGTCATTGATAATATAGGTCCGGGTGGAAGTAGGGCTTTTGAGACCGAGCTTTTCCCACTCCTCTGGATCATTTGAACCCCCAAGTTTTGTAAGCATATCCGTAGACTCCTTATTGATTTTAGCTGGAATTTGCTCGTAGGCCTGGGTGATTTTTGCATGAAATTCGTCGATTGGATTACGGCTGGCAATGCTCTCCAAATGGATGCTTTCGCGAAGGTAAGAAACGTATGCCAGATGTTCAGCCCAGAACTCGTCGATATAAAAAAGCCGTACCCGCTGCTCCGAAGGGCTCATTGGCAGCTCGCCTTTCAAAATTTTGAGTCGCTCAGCGTATAGAATTCGCCTCTGATCCTCCACCATATCGGAATAACTATTCAGTTCCTGGTGGATATCGAAGTTTTGGCCCATAATAACGCGCTGAACATGCTCGATTTTACTGCGGAGCATTGACTCCTCGAGAGCCTCCTCCTGCCGAGGAGCGCGAACCACTTTGTGGATTCCGAACTGAAGCATCAACTCGTCCTCTAAGCTGACGAAAAATACGGAAGCTCCCGGGTCGCCCTGGCGGCCGGAACGCCCGCGCAGTTGATCGTCAATCCGCACGCTTTCGTTCACATATGTACCTATCACGTATAATCCTCCCAGCTTGGCGACAACTTCTGCCTTCTCCGGGTTGCCGCCGCCGAGCCGAATGTCGACGCCGCGACCTGCCATATTTGTAGACACCGTTACGGCGCCGATTTCTCCTGCTTTAGCTATGATTTTGGCTTCTATTGCGTCGTTTTTCGCATTCAGAACATGGCATTGTACATTGGCGTTCACCAGCGCCTCCGCCAGTTTGTCAGACTCCTCAACGCTAGACGTACCAATGAGAATCGGACGTCCCATCGCATGGATAGACGAAATTTCTTGTACAAGCGCCTTTAGCTTGGCTTCTTTATGAGTGTAAATTCGGTGCGGGTGATCGATCCGTATGTTTGGCTGATTCGGCGAAATTTTCACGACCTGCAGCGCATAAATATTCTCAAATTCCATTGCTGAAGCCTGCGCCGTAGCCGTCATTCCGCAAATTCCCGGATACAAACTAATGAAGTGTTGAATGGTAATCGTTCCGAGAATTTTCCCTCCTGCCTTCCACTCTAGTCCTTCTTTGGCCACAAGCGCAGCTTGCAGTCCATCCGGCAAATACCTGTTCTCCGCCACACGACCGGTATATTCATCTATTAATTCGATTTGACCATCTCTCACGATATAATTGACATCTTTTTTTAATAACGTTTCCACATGCAACGCACAATTTAAGGACGTTAAGAAATGACTATTATGGCTATCGTACAAATTGCCGCTTCCGAGCAGGGACTCCACCTTCGCAGCGCCAGCTTCATTCAAATATACGTTCCGCTTAAACTCGTCGAATTCGTAATGCTCTACTTCGTTGAGCTGCCGAGCCACTTCTGCGAAACGAAGGTCGTCGCTCTTGGAAGAGCTCGACTCGCCGCTGATGACTAGCGGCACCCGCGCTTCGTCCAGAAGCAATGAATCCGCTTCGTCGACGATGACGTAGTGGAATGGACGATGCACCGTATCAGCTTCGTTTAGGGCGATCGTGTCGCGCAAATAATCAAATCCCGCTTCTTTAGCCGTCACATAGGTTATATCGTTGGCGTACGCTTCCTGTTTCTCCAAAAGGCTCATACCAGCTTGAACTGAGTTTACACTTAACCCGAGAAAACGATAGATCGGACCCATCCACTCGGCATCTCGACTTGCCAAATAATCGTTAAACGTCAGCACATGAACGCCTTGGCCAGTCAGCGCATTTAGGTAAGCAGGCATAACAGCAGAGAGTGTTTTTCCTTCGCCCGTATGCTGCTCGATCAAAAATCTCTCATGCAAAGCGATGGCAGCCATGATCTGCACATTAAAAGGCTGTAATCCGAGCTTTCTCTTCGCTACCTCACAGACCAACGCATAGGCATCGACAAGTAGCTCATCCAAAGGTGTTCCCCACTTTGCTTCCTTTTTCAAGCGGAGAGATTCTTCTTGGAGCCGCTGATCGTCCCAAGCCTCCAAATTTCGTTTTCTGATGAGTTCCACCTTGTCTCGATATCCTTTTAACTGTTGCTGGGCATCGCGGTCTTTGAACCTCCGCATCAAGTTGACGACTATACTCACTGGTTTATTCCCTCCTCGGTCATGATCCTATAACTACTGAAATCTCACTAAGCAATAACACTACCCACTGTAACTGTGATACCAGCTTCCGATGTAGCTTTCTTCAAGAAGGCTTGTCCTATTAAATTGTATTCTAGTATGACTTTACATACGTACTTACTTGGTGAAAGTTTCCATATAATCTCAAAATATTGAATTAAATGATTTGGTATATTTGCGAGAAATCCATCATAAGGTAGTCGCTCATTACACCAGTAGCTCACGTACTTATATTGATCTCCTATTTACTTTGAAAAGCACTCTCTGCGTCATCTTCTGTAAAAATTGCAGAGACATTGTAATAAAATGCCCGTTAGCTTAATGATATTCCGGTAAATTAGTTGTTTGACTGATTAATAGTATGTTGTTCTTATCCTTGGCTCAAAACGAGTTTATAAGCATCAATTTTGCGATCTTTATAGTAAATCGTTTTTGTCACGTGTTATGATTTCCAACAACCTAAATGTTTAGATATTAATCTAATCTGCAATGGCACATTGTTCTTGTCCTGTTCAATCAACGGTACTATGTTCTTGTGCTGAGCTTGGGACAAGAACTTGGTTCCTTAAAAATAACCGCTATAGATAGAGGTAAACAGAATCCCGAGTCTGTCCGATTAATATGTATAGAGCCTTTGACAAGGATGAGTACAGTCTAGGTGACCGCTGCACAGGACCGGTAACCACTTCTGGAGAAACGTACAAAGTGAGGGAGTGGTAAATCAAACGCCAATACACGTTGAGCGTCAGTTGAAGGAGTATTGTAAGGAGTTGCCGAAATAATAATACGGAAGTTGGGCTATGAAAGGCTGAGAAGGTGTAGATATCGAATACATAAGTACATCAGAAAATCGTGGTGCTGGTAGCTGGGTAGACAACCAGTTGGAAGAATTCCGGATGCTTTTATAGAAGATTAAAAGGTGTGAAAATAAGACAGAATGACGCCTTGCACAACATGTAGACGCTCGATTTCAAATACTGCTATTATTTGCCCGTACTGTGGTGAACATTACGGTAAAATGAACGGATTAGGTGATTCCATATTTATCTGTTTTCTTTTTGGAGTAGGTCTTTTCGTATTAGGAATTGCGAGTCTAACAGAGTCCGTTGAATGGTTTGAACGAACTTATATGAACTGATCAACACATGTCGTATTTTCCATAACTTACCGCCTCAACGTATTATAGCAAACCGCTATAATACGTTGAGGTGTTATTATGTACATCCCCAAAATTCAAGATTACCCCGTACACCAGTGTATGATTATATATTGTAAGCACAATACAGGAGGTGTTTTGTATGTGTGGTAGATTTACAATCACTGATCCTTTAGACTCTATCTTGGACAGGTACTATGCATCTATTGCTGATGGATTTGAGTACAAGCCTAACTATAATGCTGCACCCATGCAGTACATCCCAACTATTATCGGAAGTAAAAACGGTAATAGATTAGGCGCTCTCCGCTGGGGTTTGGTACCCACTTGGGCAAAAGATGATAAGATCGGGAACAAGATGATTAATGCCCGCGCAGAAACATTAGCAGAGAAGCCGTCCTTTAAACGTCTGATCAGCTCCAAACGCTGTATCATCCCCACGAACGGATTCTACGAGTGGAAGAAAGAAGAAGCAACAAAGCGGCCGATGCGAATTCTGATGAGAGACGACAGTATCTTTTCATTGGCAGGATTGTATGACACGTGGACAGATCCAGATGGAAACAGACTGAGTACTTGCACCATCATTACAACGGAACCAAATAGTCTTATGGAGGTTATCCATAATCGTATGCCGGTCATCTTGCGCCCTGAGGATGAGGCTGAGTGGCTTGGAAGAGATAATGATGATGTCCAATCGTTGCTCGGTTTTCTTAAGCCATATCAAGCATCTGAGATGCGAGCGTATGAGGTGCCGAAGGAAGTGGGCAATGTGAGAAATAACAGTGTGGAATTATTGAAAGAAATAGTTTAGTGGTAAAGCTTTATCGACTTATTTAGGTCGGTAAAGCTTTTTCATATTTAATAGTGCATCATTGTTCTTAAAATTAACTCTTAATCATAGATATAGAAAATTATATCTAGGTCTGATAGACTGTTCTGGATTGATTACATAGTTGGAGGAACGTCATGTTTGAGCGCATAAACAATATAATAGGTAATTTATTCGGTATAGGGATCATTATGGCAATGTTTGTACTAGCAATCTAGCTTTTAAAGCAATGTTTTGAAATATAAAAAGAAAGTTCAAACCTAACGCTAACAACTTAATGCATTGCGAATCATGCAAAAGTGTGATTTCTGCGGGCGCTTTCATGTGCCCACACTGCGGGCAACATTACGGTAGATCAAGGGCTGGTAATTCTATATTTTATTGTTTATTGGCCGGATGTGGATTTTTGTTGGGGGCATTTTATGGTCTCCAACTCTTCTTTGAAGATGAGGAGGTACTTTTTTTTATCCGAACATACTTTAATTAACGAATATGCAGTAATAAAAGGAGCCACATAAGGCTCCTATTTTTGTACCCTGAACTCAAATGTATTTCGAAAGTACCTCTTCCCCATGATCTTAATGGATACTGTGCTATACGCTTCTACTAATCCTTCTAACCTACTCTCGTTGAAAAACCTCGTTCGTAACTAGTGTCCCTATTTTAAATCCTTTCACAAATGCATCACAAGAATTAGTGGAATTAATATTATCTATCATATCTAATAGTTCCTCCAACTGTTTAAAATCATCCTCCCGAAAGCTTTCTCTGAAATTTTTCGATATGAGCTGTAATCTCCTTATTAATAGATCGATACTCGGCGTCTTTAGGAACAATATTCTCCTCTGGTCTCAAATTACCATAATAGATTTCTTCTATTATATTTCCCACATCACAGCCCTCCTTTCTCTAATAAATGTCTTGTGCTCTTCTCATGGCAATTATATAAAATTTACAGAAAATGCTGGGGTTTTATGCAATATTCGCATGTGATTCTTATGGCTTTCATAAAATATCGTATTTTACATGCTTGCTTTGACATAATAATGTAGCGCTTGTTGAGCCCTACCTCGGGAGTATGCTAAGATAATGGACACCTATTTGCACAAAATCTTTTAATAAATCAACCGCATAGAAAGGACACTAATGAATCCTTCATCACTGTCATCCAAGTTGCAACAAGTCATTCCGCCGCTGGATCTGCGGAGCTGCCTGGTCAGCGTACGCGGTGAGATCATGTACGAACACTACCGCAACCAAGAGGCTGCGAACGATATTGCAAAAGTCAACTCCTGTACCAAGAGTGTGCTGTCCGCACTCATCTGTATAGCAATGGATAAAGGCTTGTTGCCAGAGGCATCAGCCCCAATCTCCACCTTTTTCCCACAGTTGACTTTCGATCCTGATCCGCTTAAACCTGCGATCACGGTGGAACAACTGCTCACGATGACAGCCGGATTCAACTGGGACGAGTTCGGTGGACAGAATTCATTCCCTCGTATGACTCGCACCGATCATTGGGTGGATTTTGCGTTGGAACAGCGCTTAAGTCATGAACCAGGTACATACATGGAATACAATTCAGGAGTATCACAGATTCTATCCGCCATCCTGATGCAAAAAGCAGGCATGAACGTAGCCGAGTTCGCAGAACGTTATCTTTTTGACCCGCTGGGAATTAAGGATTATGAATGGGAAAGTGACCCTCAAGGTGTACATACAGGTGGATTCGGTCTAAAAATATTGCCCGTTGATCTGCTGAAATTCGGTCAGCTGTTTCTACAGCAAGGTACATGGGAGGGTGAGTCTCTCATTTCAATTGATCTCGTCTCCCGTTCGACGCAGCCTTTCATTACAGTCACTCCACCAAATCACGGCAGTTATGCTTGGCATTGGTGGGTGGATGTCTATCCGAACGAAAGGTCTGACTCCGAAGATATCGCTGCTGATGACAGGCCCAATCTCTATTATTATTACGCGCGAGGGTTTGGTGGGCAGTATGTATACATTGTTCCTGAGCTGGAACTCGTTACGGTGTTAACCAATGACAAACGAAAGAAAGAGAAACCTCCGTTGGATGTTTTCCCTCGATTAATCGCACCTGAACTTTGGAAAATGTTATAAACACGGGTATTCTTCTATCTATCTCGTCCTATAAATGAACCCCCAACCTTATCTGAGCAAACCTACCTGCCCTTAGGCTGAGGGTTTATTGGTCATGCCAAAGCTTCTTCGATGGCAATCGTTATTGGATACGGGCCTGACTCTTGATTAGAGAGCACAACCAGTTGTAGATCTCTGTCTGGATACACAGAAGACATGAATGATACTCCTGGATCAAACCCCATGACATGAAATTTGAAAATGTCCTCTCCTTGCCGTTCAATCCAGATACCATGCCCATAATACTCTTCATCCTCTTGATGAGCATGTGGAGTTAATAACTGCTGCGTCGTCTCTTCATTCAACAATTGGTGACCTAGCAAAGCATCCCAGAATAGAACCATATCCGGTGCCGTAACATAGGCCCCACCATCTGATCCACCTTTGACAGGAATGGAGAACATATTGGTGTTCCAGGAGCCATCTTCATGATCTATATATCCCAAGGCTGTGTTACGCGGAAGCTGATCGGTTAAGAAATAACCGGAGTCCTTCATGCCACACGGTTTGAAAATATGCTCCTCCACATAATCTGTAAACGACGATCCGGAATGTTGTTCTACAATAAGTCCCAGCACAATGAAACCCGCATTGTTGTAGTGAAAACGTGCACCCGGAGCAGACTTCATTGGAAGATGCTGAAACAAGGGCAGAAAGTCACTTAATCGCCGCATCGCGTAGACGGGTCTGTCTTTCCACAATTCCGAAAAGTCTTCCATCACTTCTTCATCGAAATAATCCGGTATGCCTGACGTGTGTGTTAATAACTGATGGATGGTGATTCCTTCGTCCCACAGTGGAAACTCCACATCCAACACATCCATAAGCTTGGAATCCGCAGACAACTTGCCTGCTTCAATTAGTTGGCATACACTCACTGCCGTGAAGATCTTACATCCTGATGCAATTCCGAAGCGTGTGTCCACCTGATTAGCAAGTTCCTCGCTACGATTCGCATAACCACGTTTCATATTCAATAGGGGTTTCCCGCCTTGCTGGAGTAATACGACACCCGAAAAATTCACGCGTTCCATGACTTCTTCCACTTTTGTTGTCAGTTCTAATACATTCAACATTTTGTTTTTCACCTACTTGTCTATGTATTCATTACATTCTCATTCTTAATTCTTCGTCATATCCTGCATACCTGCCAAATTTTCATAAAAAGAAGGGTCACTCCCTTATAAAAGGAAATAACCCTTCTTTCAGACAACGTAAGTTTAAGTTGGACAAAGCATGCTCAAATGCTGTTCAATCACTTGTTCCACTCGTTTTACCGTAAGTCTATCTGGCTGCATTAGCATATGAATGGCGAGTCCATCCACAAGAGCATATAACTTCTCCGTCTCCATCTCGGCATCCAGATCAGGATGTGTCATGCCCTGCTTCTGCAACTCCTGGATTACCCACTGAGCAGACCGATACATCCCCTGATGCATCTGATCACTTAATTTTTTTAATTCGGGGTAAACCAATAATTTGGCTGTAAACGAAAACCAGACCTCCATTTCCATCATTCTGTCTTCGTCCAACGGGAGAAATTGCAAGAGCAGATTCTTCATATCCTGCAGTACAGTTCCGCTCATCTGTAACGCCTCCACCCTCTTCTGTACCCGTTCTGCAAAAAGATTCATGCAAAAGATGAACAATTCGGCCTGTGTGGCAAAATAATGACGCATGGAACCTACAGATAATCCCGCTTCCTTTGCTATATTCCGAACTGTAGCATGCTCAAGCCCATGCTGTTGAATGACCCGGATGGCTGCATCAGCCACGACTTTCCTTTGACTTTCATGATCTACGATTTTTGGCATGACATCATTATACATCAAGCTTCTCTTTTTGTAATACACTGTGCTATAATCTTTTTAATACATTGTATTAAAATAAAAACTGCTGTATGGAGAGGAATTAATTAAGATCATGCATACAACGATCCCAGCCTCAAAACGTAAGAAATTCAGAGTTATCACCTTCATAACAAGGCTATTCTGCACAATGTTATTGCTGATCGGTGCAGCATTTTTCTATGAGCGGTTTGCTTCATCACAGGCCAAAAAGAACTTTCCGCCTCCCGGTACATTAGTCCAAGTCGGCGGTTACCAACTGCACATTCATAAACAAGGCAGTGGTTCGCCGACCATACTTATGGAAGCCGGAAGTGGTGAGACCAGTTTGTCGTGGAGAGACATTCCGACCGAACTAGCCAAACATGCAACGGTGGTCACGTATGATCGCGCAGGATATGCCTGGAGTGAATCCGCACCTACAGAACGCACAGGTGCGAATATCATCAAAGATTTACATGCAGCTCTAGAGAAGGAGAATATCCGCGGCCCATACGTTATGGTAGGTCATTCCCTTGGGGGTATGTATGTTAGGCTCTTTGCACAGACCTATACAAGTGAGGTTCAGAGCCTTGTCCTCATTGATGCAAGACCTGAGGATGACGAGAAGAATACAAAGCCGTTGTTGGAACAGGCTCAGTTTCAGGGAAACCCGCCTGCCTCCTTATTATCCTTACTGAAGGTATCTGGAGCTTTCAGATTATTTCCAGACTTTTTGCTTGATGGTCTGGTTGCCAAGCAAGATCGAGATACTTTTGTTAATGTGATAGCTACACCCTCCTTTTTTCACGCCAAAGAAGAAGAAGCCTTCCACGCCCATTCAACAGAAGACGCCATTCGTGGCCAAAATCTCGGATCAATCCCTGTACGTATCATTGCACGCGGACGTCCTCAAGACTATGCTCAAGCAGGGATTTCGGTTGAAATTGGGCAGAAGCTCGAATCCATATGGCAATCGGGACAGCGTGACATGTTGAATATATCGGAGGATAGTCAGCTCATCATGGCCACCCGCAGTAATCATATGATTATTCACGACGAACCTGAACTAGTTGTGAAAACAATCCTTGAGTTAATCTCTAATAGGTAGAGAGAGTCTTAGTTGTACATTAAATGAAATGGTATTAACATACATTCCGAAATATAGTTCCACCTGTGAGTATACTTACTTTCTTAAGAAAAACCTGGACTTGGTAGAAATTTAAAGGGCTGTTCCATCAGCCATGTGTATGACTTGGAACAACCCTTTTAGCAATATAAATTAAAATTGAACTAATGAGTTCTGCCTCAAGAAAACATAAGTTAGCGTAAGGCTTGCAGGTTCGCCTCGGGACTTCCTGAACTTTTCTTTGTTTCACGGGGAGACCTCGTATTGATCAGATAATACAGTGTGGCGTAGATCGTAATGATAAACGTTCCAAAAAACAGGCAAAACGCAAGAGACGGGCGGCTTACACTTTCGTGCATCAGCTGAATCAGCGTCTCGCGATTCGTCAGTGCATCCCAGCTATTCAGTCGATATACACGTCCAAGCAAGACCCCATAACTTCCCAAAGCACAGCCTGCCAGTACAAAGATCCAGGATGCCCCGCGTCCAATCCGGTGATAGATCACTTCCTGAAGCTGATACATCGACAGGAATCCCAGCAGAAGTCCAGTCCAGACAAACATTAATACAACACTCAAGTCGTACCAATATGTGTAATCAACCCCGTTACCACCATAATACCGGGAACTCCTAGCCGTCAGATGAACCAAATCCGTAACAATATAAGAAGAGTTCGGGAAGAATAACAACCACAGCAACCCACTTGCTACTGCAAGCCATGCGGCGCCTTTCCATTTCACATTACTTAGAAGATAGGATGCATAAGAAAACACAAAAGGAATCCAACCCAAAAACAGATTCCAGATCAGGAAGCGGAAATAACGCTGATCGAGCCAATCTGCGGCTACATAGTACAGCCCAAGCGTAAATATAGTGACTACACTAAGGAAAATAAATATGCGAATATAATTCAGTTTTCTCAATGATTTTGACCTCACTTGATAAAATTCATTAATTTCGAAAATAGCGGATGATCTCTTCCTTATTCTTTTCAACACGCAAATTCAATCCACGTTTATCCTTCAAACCATACTGCTGCAATTCATGGCCCGGATCAAGCACCAACGGTTTAGTCGCCACATCGACCAGCAAATCCATCGTCAATTGATAAGTTTCCCGTAACTTGTCCATCGGTAGTCTTGATTCGTACCGCTTAATCAGCTCAATCAGACGTTCAGCATACACGAGACGAACCATACTGTCCGCACTCTTCAACTGTCTCGAAGAAAATGATGTAATCGCCGTAACAATACCCGGTTCTGTCCGATGTTTGGCGATCAACGCAAGCTCATCCACCGCATCCCAATTCATGATAGACAGTTCGGAACTTAATTGTTGAATTCGCTCTCCTATCCATTGTTCTTCTAACTCTTGGGGTACGTCCCATCGCTTATAGTCCGCATACACGGCTTCTCGATGCATCTGTATAGCGCTCCCGTAATGTTTGATGAACAAATCCTTTGCTACACGCCAATCGGTCTCTTCCATTTTAACCACCACCATACCTGTTCCTATTTGACCTTATACCCATAACATATTACATAAATTTACTACTCTCCAAACATACTAGAATCATACCATTTACCAAAGGATAATCAAATTTACAATGAATCCGAATTCCATGAACCCTCAGAATTTAGTACAACTACATTGAATGTAAATCCATATGTCATCCCTAACATGAATCATGGCGGACAAGAGATGTTCGATGTGCATGAGATTCTAGCCTCCAACAATAATGTGCTGGATCAATATATGATCCTTCGCTACATCCCTATTAGCAATAAACCACTTCATTAATTAGAAAATAAAGTCCAAATACCCAGAACAGTCTCTTCAACCCATTCGGGTGTTAGGGGCTGTTCTTTGGTTATTTATAATCATTCATTTTCCTGCTTAAGACACTTGATTCGGTTACCAGAAGCTGGTTTAATCAAAGACAGACCGTACATATTCAACTTATGGAACATACATATAAGATAAGATGAAAAGCAGTTATACGAGAGTGCAACGACATATTTGTCCATTGGGAGGTATACGAATGAGATGGAAGCAACCTGCTAAACTTGGTTTACTGGCTATGGCTATAGGCTGTACTGCTATTGGCTCAACTCTTACGACCTCAACAACACTGGCTGCGCCTATTCCCGCTTCCAAAGTGGTGTATCATCAATTCCAAACCTATCGTACAGCAGCAGTGAAATCCACAGAGAGTCTGGTTAAGGCACGAAAATACCTGATGAATCATATTGATAAAGTCAATCCTTGGCAAGCTACACTCATGACCCTGCAACTGGAGAACATGCAGAACGTGAAGCTGGCTGATATGGATCACCAAATGTATACGGAACAGTTTCAACAAGCCTTATCTCAAGTCCATGAACAACTCGGTTACGAGCAGAAGCTTACATATAGTCGTCTGCTCAAAGAAATTAAAGATCCGACCGTGAAGAAGCTTCTGCAGGAAGCATCTGATCTCGGGTTCAAACTGGAAACCAGTGAAGGCTTGTATTACCCCATCATCAATTATGAGATATACCAAAAGTTCAAACCTTTCGTTCAGGCTGATATTGCTGCTTACATTGACATTATGGCTACCGAGTCCAATCAGATGACAACTTCGGATGGTGGCATAATCATCTCCTGGAACGAATTAATTCAGCGTACATTGGAGAAAGAAGCTTTTTTAAACAACTTCCCGAATTCCAATCGCACAACCAAAGTAAAACAATGGTTGTTTGTAGATTATCTGTTTTACGGAAGTGACAACACGCCCGCATATGACTGGTATACAGACGAAGAAATCCGCACAATGGATCCTGAAGTGAAGAAGGCTTACGAGAAAGCGTTGGCTAAGCGGGAACCCAACACGAAGAGTGTTCTTCTGGATACCATGGAAAAGACTTTGCTGGTTCTCAATCAGAACAAGGATGAGCTCACACCTGAGATTAGAGCAATCATTGAACCCGTTCAACAACAATTTGCCAGTGAATAATCGGATGGTGAATAGCAAACTGTGAATGCAAAAAAGCGGCAATCCTCCTGACTAAACTGTACCCTATGTAAAGGACATTTCTAAAAAAAACTATACGGCTTCAAGAAGATGATCTCTGTATTGTACAGGGGTCATCCTTTTTAGGTTCCACTGGTATCTATAGTGATTATAGTAGGTCATATAGGATTTAACTTCTCGTTTGACTTCGTCTAACGTGGCATAGCTCTTTAAGGAAGTTTCGTCCTTAAAATGACCAAAAAACGACTCCTGTGGTGCGTTATCCCAACAATTTCCTCGTCTGGACATGGATTGCCCAAGCCCCATCCGTTTCACTTTCTTCTGAAAATCCGGATGAGTGTAGTGCGTACCTTGATCGGAATGAATGAAGGCATCATGACTCTTCTTGAATTTGCGATTTTTCTGTAAGTGGAGCAACGTGTTTGTCGCCAGATCCATCGTCATTCGCTCCGACACATGATAAGCCAAAATTTCATTGGTTGAACTATCCTTGATGGTGGACAGATAGGCGCGTTTCCCTTGGCCGTAACTTAAGTATGTAATATCTGTTAGAAGTACTTTGCCCGGGATGCCTTGTTTGAAGTTGCGTTGTAACAGGTTAGGCATGGTTCGATGTTCATGGGTTGCCTTCATCATTCGTTTGTAGGGATTAGTTCGTCGATGAGGACATACAATATCGTATTTTTTCATGATTCTTCGGATGCGCTTGAGATTCCAGATGATCTGAAATTGTCCTTGCAGCGTCATCTTTATGGAGCGAGCGCCCTTGTTACGTTTCTTAAACTGGAAGGCTTGACGGATGTACACACCTATTTCCTCATCAACCTGTTCCTTCTTCGTGCGGCTGTGAATGGCTGAAGTGCTCCAGTATCGGTAATATCCGCTTTTGGAGACCCCGGCAGTCTCACACAGAACACTTACCATTCGCTGAAGATGGTATTTCTCAATCACGGTTCGGATTAAACTGTATCGAAGACCAGGCGTTAGTTTTACTCGTGGTTCCACCCCCGTTCGGCCAGGCGAATCTTTTTTAAGAGTTCATTCTCTGCTTGGAGCAGGTGAATCTGTGCTTCGAGTTTCGCGTTCTTTTCTGCCAAGGTTAACTCTCGTTTTAGAGACTCTCCTGAATGTTTGCCTCGTGTATCTTGTAAGCCTAGAGCCCCTTGCTCGTTGTAACTGGCTCTCCATCGGTCAGCTGCGGCTTTGACCCGAGTCATTCCAATGATCTGAACGTCAAATCCACAAGTCTCAAAGATCTCTCTAGGCAGCCTTCCTTGCTGATTTAATGTAATAAAGAGTTGTTTGAACTCGTCCGTATAAGTGATTCCCTTGGTCGAAACAGACTTCACATAGGGATTTGTAGCAAATTGCTCTACTTCGCGTGTTGTAAATGTTTTCTTACTCATTAATCGTTCTCCGTCCTCGTCTCGTTCATGGTATACAACAAAAGTACCCCATAGAGAGACTTTTTTAAAGTGTCTACTCTATAGGGTACAGTTTAGACAGAGGTTGCCGCTTTTAAGGTTACATATCAAATCCGTACGATTTAATCAAAGAGTTGAAGTGTCTATCGATGTAAGTTTGTTCGGATTTACGACGAGATAAACGCCTTCAATCCGCTCACCGGAAGGGTCCAACTCCAAACAGAATACCTCGGACAACTGCCCTTCTTTCATCAACGCGAGTTGAAGCTCGCCATTGATCCACATCGGTACCCATTCTCTTTCACGCAATCGAGTAAGGACTCGCCGTGAGGTCAGGAGGGCAAGCACGCCTTTGTGGACGTTCATCGTTCTCATCACCGTATGCACAACGCCACCGCCATCTGCTGTAAATACAGGCTGATCCCCCAGTAACTCCAGCATGGAAGAGACATCATAACGAAGGAAAGCCGTTGTAAAACGGCTCAGTAATTCGCTTTTGGCTATCATATCCGCATCACTTTGCTCGATCGGCGGCAGTCTTTCGGGCAGATTTCGTCTGGCACGGCTAAAGATTTGACGGCAGTTACTCTCCGTTTTGCCCAACCAATCCGCTATTTCGGAATAGTCATACCGGAACGCTTCACGAAGTACAAACACTGCCCGCTCCACAGGCGAAAGACGTTCCAACATGACCAAGTAGGCGTACGATATCATCTCTTTCTTCTGCATCGTTTCCTCTGGCATGTTATCCACTTCACGATCACCCATCGGCTCTGGGAGCCACTCGCCAACATAACTTTCCCGCTGGTTGCGGGCGGAATTAAACAGATTCAAGCTTCGGTTCACAACCAGTCTGGCAATGTAAGACTTCGGATTGCGAATATCCTGAGCAGATTTGCTCTGAATCCCCGCAAAGCAATCCTGCACGATATCTTCAGCTTCTACCACACTGCCCAGCATACGGTATGCTATCGAAAATGCATAATTTTTATAACGAATATACAGCTCACCAACATCCAGAGAAGACACTTCTGGCTCATTGGCGTGAGAATTAGAATTCATAAGAAGCCTCCTCTGGCATGGTTCGTGTATTTTTAGTTAAAGCAACCCGGATACATCCCAGTTGTGATCGCAATCCGGTTCCAGTTATTAATCGTGTTAATGGCCAAGATCAGATCCACCAGTTCGGATTCACTGAAATGTTCACGAACCTTATCGTACAACGCAAGGGGTACGCCCT
Source organism: Paenibacillus sp. Negev47 (assembly GCF_058313655.1). Classification (NCBI taxonomy): domain Bacteria; kingdom Bacillati; phylum Bacillota; class Bacilli; order Caryophanales; family Paenibacillaceae; genus Paenibacillus; species Paenibacillus sp. Negev47. Next base: position 2,517,424 of record NZ_CM177754.1, on the reverse strand, counting down.
GTTCCGAGATTCGAGTCACGGCTTCAGCCAGCTCCAGCATAACACGTTCTTTATCTGTGAAGAAAGGCACTTCACGCCACACACTCAGCAAGAGAATATGATCCGCATAATCTCCCAGTTTCATCAGATCTTTGGCATGCATATCGAGACAAAAGGCACAGCCATTAATCTGAGACACGCGAATTTTCAACAATTCGTATAACAATTTATCCTCAAACTGCCCGGATATATATTGCTCCATCGCCATCATCGCTTTAAAAGCACCTGGACTCGCTACTCTGTAATTCGTTCTTAAATTCATATCTCATTCGCCTCCGTCATTTGGTTTACATACTGTAGACAAACGACTGCCGGGATCTGTGACATTCTTTGCGAGAATCTTTGTATTCCAGCAGGGATCTGCTCGACTTAAGAATATTTACACTGAATTCTGATGATAGGATAACCTCCATGGAGTTAACAATTGTTAAGAGAAACAATGCTTTATGGGAGGGTATTCTCTTTATATAGATAACATTTAACGTAAGATAAATCTGGAATTTTCCGTATTCATGACCGTTTTTTACGGTGATGTTTGTGATTCCAACCAAAAATAGGTCGGATATATTGATACATTGACCAAAAGAGTAGTAACATACGGCTAATCAAGTAACCTTTTCTGACATAAAAAGAGAGTCATTTATTCATATCGGCAAGGAGTGTTTTAATATGATAACTTCCAATGAAAACCGTACCGTGACATCCGAATTGCCTAGAGGTTGCACGTTCACCGCTGAGGACTGGCATGTATTATCCCAATATTGGTACCCGGTAGCACAGGTAACTGAAGTAACCGACAAGCCACTGGCTGCTCAATTACTCGATGTGAAGCTGGTACTTTATCGCAGTAATGATCAGGTAGTGGTAGCCAAGGATCTTTGTTTTCACCGTGGGGCTCCACTTAGCAAAGGCTGGGTAGAGAATGGTGAGATTGTCTGCCCTTATCACGGTTTCCGTTATAATTGTGAAGGGAAATGTACCGCAGTACCTGCGCATCCAAGTTCCAAAATCTCACCAAAGCTCAAACTCATTGTATACCCAGCAGTCGAACGTTATGGCTTAATATGGACCACACTGGCAGGAACGGAAGAACAGATCCCTTCCTTCCCTGGATGGGATGATCCGGATTATATCAATATTTTGCCACCCAACTTTGATATTGCTGGTTCCTCTGGACGACAAATGGAAGGATTCCTGGATGTATCCCATTTTGCCTATGTGCATACCGAAACGTTTGGTGATCGAAACAATACAGAAGTCCCCCAATACAAGGTGAAACGCGAGGGTAATGAGTTGCTGGCTGAGTATTGGAGTACGGTAAGCAACTATGGTAAAGGGCAAGATCTTGTTGCGCCTGAAGGTTTTCAATGGCTGCGCGAGTTTCGGGTATTCCCACCCTTTGCGGCATCTCTTACGGTACATTTCCCAGGAGACGACAAGCTGAATATTCTGAATTGTGCTTCGCCAATCTCTGCTCGTTATACCCGTCTATTCTGTCCCATCACACGAAACTTTGATAAAGATGCACCGATAGAAGACACGATCAAGTTCAACTTGCAGGTATTCGAAGAAGATCGTGAGATGGTCGAGTCACAGAAACCGGAGGATCTGCCCCTTGATCTGCATGCCGAGGCCCATATTCCCGCGGACCGTACTTCGATTGCTTATCGACAATTATTAACAGAAATTGGCTTGGGACGAAACTACACATCGTAAATAAATATTATAAATACAAATAAAAGAAGAAGCGTTCCGCTGTGGACGCTTCTTCTTTTGGATAACAAGTTCAAATGAAGTATTAATCATGTATTAGTAATACCATGTCTAATAAGCCCATTCATTATTTAATCTTGATTATTCGTATTCACAGGAAGCTCTCTATAATACGGGCAACCCGGTTCGTGAATAATGCGGGGATCAACCCAAGTGCCCCAGTACGGAACACGGTTCACGTAAGGTTGCATGTTTGGCTGTGTATTAGGTTGCATGTTTGGTTGTACATTGGGTTGTACATTGGGTTGTACATTGGGTTGTACATTCGGTTGTACATTAGGCATTACGTAAGGTTGATGATTCACATGCGGAGCACTGTTAGAGACAGGGGCAGTTGAAGTCGGGCAATCTGCCGGCGGGCCAATAATCACTGTTTTTTGGATGGGGGCGAGCGATTCTTGAATTTTTTTCTCGTCCAGACAGTACGTATGAGCTAAAACATTGGCAGGGGTAAGACGCAAGATGTCTGAGCCAAATATCGCTTCAGGTACAGGTGCATCGAAGATCGCCAGTAAGTGCGTATGATCTACAGTAGCCATTTCATAGTGCCACCAACCTTGAGGTACATTAGCCACCTGCCCTGGAGTAATCGGGAAATGAAGCAATTCATTTGTGAACGGATTAATGAGGGACACGACGGCCGAACCGCTGATGCAGTACACAAGTTCAGTTGCATTCTGATGAATATGTGGTTCAACCACATTGCCCGTGCTGAGGAAAATATCCAATAAAGAAGTATTGCCCAATGTGTTTAACTGTTTGATGGAAAGAGAGTTAATATAGTTGTTCTCATCCTTCTTGAACAACGGATTATTGCTCAAATCGTAAGTAAATTCGGTGGTTGGTAAAGTAAAATCCATGTATGAGGTTGCCACAATAAAACGCCTGCCCTTCGCTCTCGGTTTAGGTCATAACCTATATGCCAGCTTATGCCCAGCGCCCAGATGCGTGAGCCTATTTCCGCCAGACTTCATTCGCATGGCAAATATCCCTGACTCGGATATCCCGAGCAGGGCTTATTGGCTACATGTTCTTTTTCATTTCCCATACTTTTTCCCAAGGGGTACCAAACGGAATATTCATTAAGTCTACATACTCCAGCCAGTGCATTCGTGTGACAACATCCGGAGTTCCCTCAATTAGTGCATTCGTCACCAGCAAAGCGCGCAGATTCTTCAGTTTTTCCAACTCGGGAGGAAGTTCACGTATACCAGAATATACTATCTCCAGATACTTGAGCTCACTTAATTCTCCAATCTCAGGGGGAATACAATTTAATCCCAATTCAGTTTGTGGTTTGGGCCTCCAACCAGGTACAGATTCAAAAGGGCTACCACAATAAATTCTTAACTCTTGAAGTTGCTTCAGTTTCCCGATCTCTGCCGGAATACGTTCCAGATCCAGCGTTGTAATGACCAATCTTTCCAATGAAATCAGTTCGAACAGACTTGGAGGGAGCGAGTATAGATTCTGCTCAAAAATTGTCAACTGCTTCAAGTGCTTCAACTCCTGAATTCGTTCAGGAAGTTCACTTAAACCATGTAAGCTGATATCCAGCTTATCTGTCTGATGTCTGATCGCATCATCCACCAGGTAATCAATTTTCTTATGACAGTCCAATTCAAAGAACAACCCCGGAATTCGCTCCATAAGTTCGCTCGCTTCTTTCTGTGTAATCCTCATGCCGTACATATGCTCATGGGCCACAGAGAAAAAATAATCATTTCCATCTTCTGTCATAAAGCAGAGATCGTCCGGCAATGACGGGTAACACCAATCATGAAAACGATTAGCTTCTTCTTTGAGCACTTGACCCGATTCCGGCGTACAGCGATATGTATAATAGATGCCTTCCGAATAGTAGGCTCCGCTTTTTAGCATCATCTCTTCCATCGTAGCACGTTCCACAAGATAGGGCTTCAATCTCTCTAACACACGAAATACTTCCGGTATCTCGTTCTCTTCGTACCTTTTTCTGTCTACCAGCATAAAACGATCTGTCTTCTCGATCAATTCGTCAATCAACAGCTCATAGGCGGTTCCTCTTGGATCGGTGTGAAAAGCTACGGCTACCATATTATCCCTCCTCAGCTCTATATTCATAAATTCAATCTGCTGTATCATCTGATTACACTGTGGCATAGGCTGATATCATCAATCCAGTCATTGGAGGCTTGTTACATGGCATACGGCCCTGGTTCAGTGTCATCCCCGCAACCTGCGGGTTATCCTTACCCTTATTATCCACCACCCCCACCGTATCCTTACCCTTATCCGTATCCATACCCACCCATCGTTCCTTTTCCACTACCATTTCCGATCGGCGGTCCTTGGTGGCATGGTGGCTATCCAGGAGGCGGTTATCCCGGCGGTGGCTACCCTGGTGGGCACCATGGTCCTTTCCCTGGAGGTGGCTATCCCGGCGGACCTCACGGAGGAGGTCCGGGTGGCCCAGGTGGACACGGAGGTCCTCCAGGCGGAGGATTTCACGGACACCGTTTCTTCCAGTGGTAATCATTAGACTTATCCAAAGTCCAGTTACAGATTAGATGAAGGAGCTGCTTCGGCAGCTTCTTTAGTATTAAAAAGCTATTGTCTAATCGTTCAGGGTCTATATAAATTGGACTAAAGAATATTTAACACTGCACACTCCGATGACAGAACAACCTTCCGATCACTGTTATCCCCAGATTTTTTTTGATTCCTTCTATAAAGGGTAAATCCGGGGATAAAGGCGAACGCTCTGCTTCTTCAGGTCCTTTCTCTCCTCTCCGCTTTGTGTAAATGTTTAGTTCAATTTATATAATACGTGATTTAATATGTGATCTCATCCATCATCTTCAGATTACGGTTCGACATGGTAAGTAAATCCGTGAAAGTAGGCGTTAGATAATAGACAAAGTCCGGATCGTTCACATACATAATAATCTGCCCGTACGTCCCTTCCGCCGTTGGATCAAAATCGAACATCAGATACAGTGAACCTCCTGCAATCGTTGCAAAAGGTATCCATGGTTTGTGGAACAGATACGGCTTGATCTCCGGGTCCAACTGGCTGATTTCCTCCGCAGAATAAAACTCTTTCCAACTTCTCATCCACTTCACAGAAGTATTGTTTGGTCTCTCGAATCTCTTCCAATGACATGAGATAAAAGGGCGTACATCGACCTTCCTCGGCATCCCCTGGGTATAGCACATGCAACCCGTAACCACTGCCATCCTTGCTTTGGTAAAAGGTACGAAAATCGCTAGGTAGCCTGACGCCATACTCCTTTTCGAATAGATCCAGACTTTCCTCGGATGCACCTTCCCGATGTTGATATTGTTCGAACAATTGGCGAATCTCTTGATCCTGTATTCTCTCACCTAACAAGCGATTCAGCTCGTCCATTAGCACGCTTAGTGATACATTCGGCTCCAGTTTCATCACACCTTCCTATATCAGATCTGTTCCCCTTGTGTACACTTTCAATATTCATTACATTTCCTTCTGTTACTCTCGCTTAAGTTCACCAACGCAAAGGCTCTTCTCCACGCCACAACACATAACGCTCCAGCTCACGAAGGGTACCTGTACCGATTCCATACTCGTCCATCTCTTTCGAACGAAGATCGAGCACATGCAGCATGCCCCCATACGTACCCACTGCAAGTTTGGACCGCTCTGGTGATACGGCGAGAGAATAGATGGTACTGCCTACAAAATGACGCCAAACTTCCTCACCCTTGTCATTCACACAATACAAATAACCATATGCATCCCCAAGCACCATACCCGCATCTATTTCCACCGCTGCATACACACGTGCATTCTCGTCCATCACTGGCCAATCTTCCTTCGTTTCGTTACCTGCGATGGATTCCAGCGGGACCTGTATTGTGACCCCGTTATAGAAATGACATGCGTTGAACCAGACGTTCTGGTTATCACTCGTGAATGCCGCATAATGAGGATAGCTGGATTCCGGATAGAGGGAGTATGTCTTGTTCAGCTGACGGTCCATCACCATATGGTTGCTCCCTTGGCTGCCATAGGCGATCCATCGCCCATCCCGTGATACAGCTGCATGTCCCATATCTATCTGTGTATCCTCTAGCTCATACTCTTCGATCTCTGCCAGATCTGGATGCAGCAAGTTCACCTGAGCTTGCATTACCAAATATATCCCGTATCGTGAATGTATGAGTAGTGCTCTGCCTTCATCCATAGGTATAAGCCCCTCTAGTGTTCGTTCGGGATGTTCACAATCCGCAAGTGACTCAATTCGAGGTAAGGCCGAATGCAGCCGAGCTTGAATATCCTCCCAACGGTATGTCGCTATCTCCTGCCCTTCCAACCTGCGATCAGGCTGACGGATAACACGAATACCTTCCGGTCCTGCAAGCGCATAGTCGAGCCCATCGGATGAGCATCCAGCAAATGTATACGAAGAGAAAGACAGCCATCCGTGCTGATCCATCGTATATATCTGACCATTCTCGGTGAAAATCCCCGTATGACATACACACGTTTCCTCATTCAGATAACCTACAACATTGACCGCCTGCATGGAAGCTTGAAACTCCTCATTCAGAGGCCAAGTCGATGCGGGTAGCTCACGTCGAAGCACCTCCACGTCACCGCGGAGATTGGCCTGTCTTACCATACGAAAAACTTCAGTGCTCATTCCGTTTCTGGAGTCTCCCTCCAGCTCAGATTCATCCGGTTGCTCTCCCTGTATACTTCTCCGTACAAACGCATTGACATCCCTTGCATAACGCTTGCCTTCATTGCGCCATTGTTCCGCGATGTCTTCCTTTAACCAGCTCATATGTGGTCCTCCACTCTGCCCCTATTCATATGCCGTACAATGATGTGTTTGCAAAAATAGACTGATATCGTAATCCGTTGCCTCCTCCGCACCGTTCTTTTCTTCATAGAACAGGGCAACTTCTCTTCCAGTCGCATAGTTAAAACGTAAGTATCCGCCCATCGAAGCCATAAACAACTTGCACATGTACTCATTCTCCAACACAGCGTCCCACTTAAATTCCGTTTTGCACCTATCGGCCAGTTCCTTCATGGAGCTTCCCTGTTCCGTCCCTGTAAAGTGATAAAACGTATGCTTCCGCAGCTCATTCCACGGTTCATAGTATGATGGTACTATCGGTTGGTCCTGACGGTAATACCCGCAATAGATCCGGTCCAGCGTTTCACCAAATTCAGTCTCCAAGCATGTCCACAAGGTAATATTCTCATCATGACGCGGTAGCCACAACAGCCCCTCAATCTCTGGATGAACAGCCAGGAAATCTCCATCCACAGAACTACCAATGGTAATGCACTGCTCAAGTTGATGCTGACTTATGGGCGTTTCATCCGTATGTATCCAAAAATCATATTCAACAAAAGGCTTCAGTACTTCCGGGTCCGGTCTCTGCACATTCATCCAACCCGTGTATGTGCCTTCTCCGTATTGTTCAATCCAGGAACGGTATGACGAAGGTAGCGAGATGGCATGTTGCTGTTCAAATTGATTCAGTTCCTCTGCTGGAACCGGCTTAAGTGCACGGGACACAATATACATTTGTCGACATCTCCCATTCTCAGTTTGGTTCATTCGTTATCAGATCTAAGCCAGTTCTTCCTGTACAATGTCAGTCCATACCCCTTTACGATTCAGAATGCGAATGGCAAATGCATCATATCCATCACGCTTGACCTGATCAAACCCCATGCGTTCACCCGTGACCGTGTGTTCCGCATATACAAGAAGCGGTGTCGAATCATGCCAAGCACTCAGATCATCTTCCGTTAAGTCACCATAATAAAAAATATGGAATTTATCATGACCATCCGTCGTTTGAAGTTTGCCTTTCCGTGCTGCTTTGTTAGTCCTTCCAGATACGCAGGTCCGTGTTGTACACCATACTCATTCATCATCTCGCCTCCGATTTGTTCATTCGATGATAACTATTTTTACTCCTCATCCACCGTCAGTTTCACATCGATGTTCAGCTTGTCGCGAAATAACGCCGTAATATTGATGTAAGGATCGCGAACGGCTTCACCACCACCACCACCATTAGTGGAACGGCTCATTCCCTGATGAATAATGGATTTTACCAGCTGTTTGTCCCCTTTGCCAGTATTATTGTAGGTGTAGATGACCTGCCCATCCTGATCGTACAGATTCAAGACCGTTGCAAAATCATTGGCGTTCCCATACTGTCTCTCGGTCTGCACATAGTTGTGATCCGTGTGTTGATAGTTTACAGTACCAGCCAGATATGGATTGTCCCCACCTGGCTTCACTTCATACTCCTGATAGGCCAGATTAAACAGGTATTGGATATGATTCATATCAATCCGGTAATAAAGCTGACGGTTATCTCCCTCTTTGTCCATCGCTGCAAAACTGTTAATGAGCGGCCAGGCTCATAAGACTTGCCATTAACATCAACGGCGAGAGCATAGTCAGATAACACTTTCTCTTTTTGAAATACACCGAATGTCTGTAAAATAAAATAAGCCGGAATCATCAATACACCCAGAATGATTGCAAAAACAGTAAGTTTTACGCGTAGTTTCATGTCTTGTGCTGAAGCTTCGATAGTGTACGAACAACCACATCCCTGTTCTTTGCTTCCTTGATATAAGCAGGGATACTGTGTGAAGCCGTTCTTATAGGCATATTTCCGTATTTCACACGCAGATCTGCGGAAACATAAGCGATAAGATAACTCAAGTGCTCCCGGTTCACAGCCCATATTAATTTCCCTCTGAAATCATCCAAGAAGTATAATTCCAACCCGAACACAGGATCCTTTCCTGCACGAATCTCGGCAAAATACCTTTCATATGTCGGCTTGGCATGTAATTCAACCTGATTAACAGAACCACAATGCGGACATTCCACATGCGTCGATCGGTGAGACGTCTTCTTCTCGTCCGTGACTTCCACGTTAAACCAACGTTCACAACCAGCACAATTACCCTTGGCGTTATATTGATACACTGGTTCTTCAAGAGCTTGAGCGTAACATTCGAAACACTTCCATCCCAGTTGATCATTCCGTTGTTCAATAGAAGCATGCCCACCGCATTTGGAACATTTCACATCAATCCGCTCTCCCCGTCGAAGAACCGAATAGAAACTGTACTTATATGCACCTTCATCTTCGAAACGTTTCATTCTGTACCCACCCTTCTCCTGAAACTACGACACATACCCCGTCAAAAAATACTCAACATTTACCAATCCATCTTTCTAAAATTATATGAAACTCCGTTCCTTAGCACAAGGAACGAAGGTAAGACGATTGGGGATCACTCTAATACGACTTCCCCAAGTGTGTGCCCCATCACACCCATTCCTGCTCCAATAACGTAATCTATTACTACATAACGAATGGAATGAAAGAACGCCTGTTTTTTAGTTTGTGAAAAACATCACTTGAGTAAAGGTTGTGCAACTATGTTTTCATTACTGAACCTGAATGTATATAAATGGTCACTCGTATTCACCATTTTCACAGCCACTCTGTCTCATTGTAGTTCAAGAGATACAGATCCACCTGTTCACCAGAATGAAGTCTTGCCTACGGCCATCAGTCAAGCCCCGGTGGACCCGATCATCCGCAAAGAAGGCACCACAGTATATGTTGAAATGACTGCCCAGGTTACAGATGTCGAAATCTCCAAAGGCGTGATCTACAACGCTTGGACATTTAACGGCACCGTCCCTGGACCCGTTCTGCGAGTGACTGAGGGAGATACACTGGTGTTCACGCTGAAAAATAAAGATTCCAGCTTGCCTCACTCCATGGATTTTCACGCTGTACATGCTGCTCCCAGCAGCAAATTTATTGATGTTATGCCAGGCGAGGAAGGCACGTTCACCTATCCGACCTCCTCACCCGGTGTATTCATGTATCACTGTGGAACCAAACCAGTCCTTGCCCATATCGCGAACGGTATGTATGGCATGATTATTGTTGAACCCAAGGCTGGATATCCTTCTGATCACATGGTTGATCGTGAATATACCCTTGTTCAGAGTGAATGGTATAAAGAACATGATTACGAAGCCTTTTTGAACGGGGAACCGGAATATGTCGTATTTAACGGCAATGATTATGGATTGACCAAGCACCCCCTGCTAGCCAAAGTAGGAGATACAGTGCGGATCTATGTCAGTAATGCCGGGCCCAATGAAGTCTCATCCTTCCACATTGTCGGGACAATCATGGACCGTGTGTATACCGATGGTAACCCACGTAACATCCAGTATGGAATACAGACGGTTATGCTTCCCGCAAGTGGTGGAGCTGTCGTAGAGTTCACCGTAACCGAAGAAGGCGATTATGCGATTGTAACCCATCAGTTCAATCATGTAGCCAAAGGAGCTTCCGCTGTTCTCCGTGTAACCAAGGACGGTACTGATCATGGCGGACCCGCACTGTCTCATTGAGACATGACAATGGCTATACCCATCCTGAACCATTCGAGGTGATTAAACGATGATTTGTGCGCATGAAGCGAAAGATGCCTGTTTCTCCAAAGTATCTCTGTTCCAGCATCTTGATCCATCCGAATCCGCATTGCTGACCTCCCTTCTGCATACCCGTACATATAACAAAGGGGAAGTTGTCGTACAGGAGGGCGAACGTTCAGATACGCTTTATGTGGTTCATCAGGGATGTGTGAAGTTATCCAAATACAACGAAAATGGCAAGGAACATATTATCCGATTTCTGTTTCCCGGAGATTTCTTTGGACAAGATTCCCTGTTACATCAAACAGCACATGCGGCGAACGCCGAAATTCTGGAGCCTTCGGCCATCTGCTCCATTAGCAAGCATGACTTTGACCAGTTACTTGAACATGATCCGAAGGTTGCTTACCATTTCCTGCTTGCCATTTCCAATCTTCTCCGTGAAACAGATGAATGGAACAGTTCACTCAGTGCGATGACAACGGAACAGAAGATTGCCAAGTTGCTTTTGTATTTCCATACCCGAAATCATGCAAGGCATGAGATCCGCTTGCCTGTTTTCAAAAAAGATATGGCTCTGTTACTCGGTATTACACCCGAAACACTTAGTCGTAAACTCGCCATAATGCAGACCCAGGGACTGCTTCAGGTTACAGGGAACTGCATCCTTATTCTTCAACTGGAGCAGCTTAGGGAAAAGGTTGCCTACTGAACTAAAGATTTGACACTAACACTGAGATGACAGAATAACAGCGTATTTGGACAAGTAATGTAATTCACATTAGATGTGAGTATCGTCACAGTGCGGGATTGCGTTAGCGTATACAGTTAAGAAAAGATCTACAGGAGGGTTTATGCGATGAATACGGTTGTTAAATTGGACAAACAGATCATTATGCACAAAATGCAGGAGTTATGTTCACTGTTGTTACAGGATGAAGGATACAAAAAGATGCGAGATATGATTGATCAGTTTGCGGCAGATGAGCAGGCCACAGCCCAGTATGAGCGTTTTATGGAAAAACATCAGGCACTGGAGGAGAAAGAACGGCAGAATATCGAATTGCTAGCCTCTGACATTCAGGTATATGAAGAGGAAGAACGTGCTCTTTATGATCATCCCCTCATTCGACGGTTCATCTATGCACAGCGTGAGTTCAGCCAGCTGCATCAGCAGATCAGTCACTATTTCACGAAATCCGTGGAAATGAACCGTCTACCCGAAGCGAATGAACTGGGGAAAGAAGCTTGCGGGTGTGGAGGAAGCTGTTCCAACAACCACTAAGGACATCTTTTGTTTAAATATTAAAAAAGAGTATCCGATCAGAAACCACTCTGTTCGGATACTCTTTTTTATATAACTCCAACTAATATCTACAGATCCAACAACAGTGATACGAGCAATCCCATGGATGCAATCAAACCCACGACAGGTCCACCTTCCTCAAAGGCTTCTGGCATCATCGTCGAGCAGATCATCGCAATGATTCCACCACCTGCAAATGCACCAATCGCTGCCCCCATCTCCTCAGGAAGCTGCTCCAGAAACAGATATCCACACAGAGCTGCAAGCGCGGAGATCAGCAGTACACTCAGCCACATCAACATGATTTTCGCTCTGCTGTACTTGCTGCCCTGCAGTCCAACCGTACTCGACAGACCTTCAGGGATGTTGCTGACAAAGATGGATACCACCAGCACCACACTGACACCGTTTCCGGCCAGCAAGCTGGCTCCAAGCATGATGGATTCCGGGATAGCGTCCATTACCGTGCCGGCAAAAATCCCCAGGCCATTTTGATTCGATTCTCCTGACCTTCCCGAGCGTTTACGCCCTGCCCCTCCCTTTGCCGAGATGAGCAGGTCAAACAAGGTATACACGACGGCACCCGCTGTAAAACCAATGGCTGTAGGAATAATCCCTCCATCATTCAGCGCATCTCCGAGTAGTTCAAAGGTAGCTGCCCCGATTAATGTACCTGTCCCAAAAGCCATGATCCATCCGATGACTCGTTTGGGAATATTTAGAAACAGCGCTGCAAGTGCACCAATGACAACCGCTGAGGCAGAGATGCCGCCCCACATGAATGCAGTCCACATCCGGGCCGACTCCTCTCTTGTTCAATAATCTTCTATCATTCCATTAACCCTTGCCGACGAATCAAAAACAATCCTGTGACGTTGTGACCTATATCACCTGCTGTGTTCAAAAATCACGCTATGATGAAATGATGCGAATTACAACAGAACAGACCATATCAGGAACTGCACGGCTCCAATAATTTCAATGATACCGACCTTCATAGGGCGCATCGTTCTGCCTGCATATATGAAGGTGCGCACAGCGGAATAGACATACGCCAAAGACATCCATGGATACCCGATCACCATGGGTATAATGATTAGAAGGATATGTACCATACGAGTTAGCATCAGCCAACGCTTATTCGTTCGCTCTCGAAAGACCGATTTCACAAAGAACGTACTTCCTGTAAAATGTAAGAAAGAAAACAAACCGACGATCGCCATTCCATAGTCCCAGTGCCCGCCTCCAATGAGATAAGCAGCTGCTCCCCCTAGAGAGAATACGAGCATGGCACACAGGTCATTGGTAAGCGAGCGTTCTACTTTGTGTTTCACATGCCAGATGTTCACCAGCAACAAGCCAGTCAGTACCGGGCCAAAGAATAATAGTGAGATCTGACCCAGAACGGGTGGGATCAGACAGATTAGAGCCACTGTACCGTAGATTGCCGCCCATTTGTAGAGACGGTGTCGATTGGCATTCTTTTTCAAAGACTGTAGTAAGGGATACGCTGTTAGATATAATCCAAGCCAAGCTACAAATAAGGGCGCATGCAGCCAGTGCGGACCACTTGCAATCACACCTACCAGAAAAGGCACACTAACCATGGCCCAGCCGCCATGTTCATGAGGGATAACGATTGAATGCGTATTGGTTTTCACTTCACAGTTAACCTCCTAGGATTGAATGATGTCGAAGTTCAGAAATATGAACACAGAGAGGAAAGATTCTCATGAGCAGGGTAAACAAAGATTCAGCAGCAGAGTTTCTACAACAGTTCCCCATCTTTCAGGACCTTAGTCCCGAAGAATTAAAGCAGGTCGAAGATATCGTCATTTCCAGAAGCATTCATAAGAAAACGGTCATTTTTAGCGAAGGTAGCGAAAAAGAAGCTGTTTTTTTCATTCGTACCGGCATTGTAAAAGCATATAAAACGGATGAGAACGGGCATGAACAGATTGTCTCTTTCCTCAAAACAGGAGATATGTTCCCGCACACCGGCTTTTTTAACGCACACCCTTATCCGGCTACCGCTGAAGCGATTACCCCTACCGAACTACTGGCCATACCTGTCAGACTGTTCGAACGATTAATGCTGAGCACTCCATCGATTGCGATCAAAATCATGCGTGTACTCGGAGACAAAATACGAGAATTACAGGATAAATTGCAGGTGCTCTCTGGTCAGGATGTGCGCAACCGTGTGCTTTCCTTCCTTCTCATGCTCGCAGAACAGCATGGACAGACGCATGGAGACCAAATTATCATCAACCTGCCCATGACACACCAGGAGTTTGCCAATTCCATTGGTACAACAAGGGAAACAGCGAATCGGCTTCTAAATCAGCTTACAAAAGAGCATTTGATCGAAGTGGATCGCAGCCGAATTATCATTCTTGATTTACAAGCATTGAAGCAACAAAGGGATGCGTGACCACCCAGCTCCACTGGGTGTACCCAAGCCCATATACCAATCTCTGTGTGCAAAAAAGAGACCTTAACGCCTGCAATCGATGTTAAGGTCCCTTGCTGTATGCACAATTACCGATACAAGTATCAGGCGATTGTAAGCTCTGGCCTGCCCATGTCACTGAACATGCCCGCATAATATTTGACTTCGCCTGCCTCATTACGGATTGCCGTAATACTTAGCCATTCCTGATAGATCTCTCCGTTTTTCTTCCGATTCCAGATCTCGCCTTGCCAATATCCTTTTTCACGCAAATCCAGCCATAATTGGTCATAGAAACATTTATCCTGCTTGCCGGATTTCAGCAGACTTGGCTTCTGTCCAACCGCCTCTTCAGCACTATAACCAGTGACCGCAGTAAAGGCCGGGTTCACGGAAGTAATAACACTGTTCGTATCTGTGATCAGAATGGCTTCAATGGTACTCTCCAGAATGCTGGCAGATAACTGAAGCTTCTCCTGGTAGAACATCCAGATCACAAGTACAAGACTGACCAACGCGATCTGAGACAAAGCCATGAAACCAATGGCATAATGACCGGTCATACTGTACAACAAAGTCAACATCAACGGAGGGAAGAATCCACCCAGCCCCCCCATAGCGGAGATCATCCCATTCGCTACACCTGGTTGTTTGACGAAATACATTGGCACTAATTTGAAAATGGTTCCGTTACCTGTCCCTGCGCATAATGCCACAGTCAGACATCCAATCGTATAGATATAGAATGATGGCGCGAAGGATAATACAATCGCTGCGATCGTTAATCCGCCGAATACAAACATTAATATTTTGAATGGATTAAATCGATCTCCAAGCCAACCTCCCACGGGCCGCATAATGGTTGCAACGAGAATGAATCCCGCTGTACGAATACCTGCATCGACTTTATCCATCTGGAAGTGACTTACCAGGAAATTCGGCAAGTATACCGTAAACGCCACGAACGAGCCAAATGTCAAAAAATAAAACAAGCAGAGCAACCATAGTTTATTGTTGCGTGATATGGCCTTCAGTTGCTGCGTTAAAGGAGCGTTAACCCGCACTTCCTGTTTGTCACCCAGAACGAAATTCAGCGCCGCCATCCCTAATAGCAGAATACTGTAGAACAGAACCGTCGTAGACCATCCCATTTGTTCGGCGATCAGCGGGGCTCCGAATGCAGACAGGGCAGTCCCCAGGTTACCAATTCCGTAGATCCCATTAACAAATCCATGTCGCTCTTTCGGATAATATTTGGGCAGTGAAGTTACACCGACGGAGAAGACAGCTCCTCCAATACCGAGGAACAATCCACCAATCACCAGATCACTGAACGACGTCGCACGGCTAATCCACCATACCGGGGCCAGCAACAGGACAAAGCTGATCATAAAAATATGACGTGCGCCATATCGATTCGTCCAATAACCAATCGGAATACGGGCAATCGATCCGATCAATACGGGAATCGCTGTGGCCCATGCAAGCTGGGAAGAAGTTAGCGCAATATCCTCTTTAATAAATGGCATCAGCGATGACAGGATAACCCATACCATAAAACCCAGAACCAGACTTGCGGTTTGCAAGGGCAGTTGAACCTTTCCTTTATGTTGCATTTACATCGCCCTTTCCTTTTTTTGTTCCTGATTCGGATACACTGCTCCATCTCTTCTGCGATACAGCACATAACTGCGTTTCAAATACCCCAATGGCATACTCAGCATGTGAACCAGACGTGTAAATGGAAACACGCAGTACAGTACAAAGGTAAGCAGAATGTGTACTTTGAAGTTCATCGGTACCGTCTGCATCAGAACCGGATCAGGCTGGAATACGATCAGACCGCGCAACCACGGATTAATCGTTGTTCGATAGTCGAAACCTGTGTGATTCACCGCATTAGCCGAGGTCGCCAGTATTCCGGTGACAATGACAATGATCAACATGGCAAGTGCCATCCAGTCCCCAATGCTGCTTGTCGCCCGCACTCTGCGAGCAACATAACGGCGAACCAGCAAAATGACAGCACCCGCAAATGCAATGATTCCCGCAGGCAGTCCTCCTGCAATAGCCATCAAGTGATATCCTTCATCACTCAGGCCAATCCAGCGATAGAACTCCACTGGAACAAGCAAACCGGCAATATGTCCACAGATTACAGCGAATATCCCGATATGAAAGAGTAAACTGCCCCACTTCAGCATGCGTTTCTCCAGCATCTCACTGGACTTGGACGTCCAACTGAAAGGATTCGTCACATAACGCCAGATCGTCGCCGTAATACAGCAAACAATGACCATATAGGGAAGAGCGCCCCATAACAACAGTTCCAGTGTACTCACCGATTCCCCCTCCTCATCTGGGCAGCGATCTGCATAAGATCTGCAGGTTGTTGGTTAACTGCTTCTTCTTGTTCTGGTACAGCACGGGCAGGAGGTTCAGGGATGACCTGTAACATCAGGCTGAGTAATGGTCCATATGGGCTGTTCTGCCCCGTAATGCTTTCGCTCATTGTGACCAACGCCTTATGGCAACTGGAGAGCACACCTAAGGCATCTTCCTCGGGAGCCTCAGCTACAAATTCAAGCACCATAGGCAGATAGTCCGGCAACTCACTTACTTCCATGTAAAATCCTGCAGCTTCGTATCTGCGCTTCAATTCAATCAAAGCCGGACCCCGATCCCGCTCATCGCCATGAAGAGCATATGTGAGATAGAGGTTAGACTTTTTATCAAAATCGAATGTACGAACATAGGCATCCTGCCATTCAATCGAGCTTACCGCCTGTGCTTTATCCACAAATGTCAACAGAATCTGCTTCACCGTCTCATCCGAAATGGACTGTATGGCTTCCTGAACACCCGATAGTCCCTCTCTCCACGCTTTATCCGGATATTGCAACAGGTAGGAGATAAGTTTGCAGACCATTCTTCTCGTATCCGCATCGTAAACCAGAGCCTGACCTGTTCCTTCATTGGTATCGATCGTCATCGTTGTCATTGTCTCCTTTCCCATCAGAATACCCCACAAGAACCTGGACCACCTGCAAAATCAAGTCCGCAGCTGCCCTGTTCGCTGAAGAGATCTTCCACTTCCTCACGGTGGGCTGGCGGGATGACAAAACGATCATTATACTTCGCAATCGCGAGCAGTCGGTACATGTCCTCCACTTCCTGTACATCCATATCCACTCTTTCCAGCAATGCCGATTCACTGGTCTTACCCGTCTGCTGATTACGCATGTGAATGCGCATAACTGCCATCTTCCGCAGGACCTCACGAATTCGATCCGTATCTCCTGCTGTAAGCAGATTGGCAAGATACTCCACCGGAATACGCATGTTATCAATCGCAGGGAAAATATCATTAGCCTCCAGTGAACTTCCCTGTCCCTCTACCCGATTGGTAATCGGGCTAAGCGGTGGAATGTACCATACCATTGGCATGGTGCGGTATTCCGGATGAAGCGGGAGCGCAATTTTCCAATCAATAACCATTTTATAAATAGGGGACTGCTGCGCTGCAACAATCCAATCCTCTGGAATTCCGGCCTCACGCGCTTCGCGAATCACCTCAGGGTCATTCGGATCAAGGAAAATATCCATCTGGGATTCATAGAGATCCTGTTCATTTTCAACCGAAGCTGCGGCTTCAACACGGTCCGCATCATACAGCATCAGGCCGATATAACGGATACGTCCCACACAGGTTTCGGAACAGATCGTTGGCAGACCCGCTTCAATCCGTGGGAAACAAAGCGTACATTTCTCGGCTTTGTTCGTCTGCCAATTGAAATAGACTTTTTTGTAAGGGCAGCTCGATACACAGAATCTCCATGAGCGGCATGCATTTTGGTCAACCAGTACAATTCCGTCTTCTTCCCGTTTGTACATCGCTCCGGAAGGACAGGAGGACACACAGGCTGGGTTAAGGCAGTGTTCACAGATCCGTGGCAAGTACATCATAAATACCTGTTCAAAATCCATTTTGATCGAATCCTCGACACCCTTCATGTTGGGGTCTTCCATCCCGGTTACATGGGCTCCTGCCAGATCGTCCTCCCAGTTCGGCCCCCACTCCAGATTCATATATTCACCGGTAATCTGGGATTTCGGTCTTGCTACAGGTTGATGTTTTTTCTCCGGACTGTTCGTCAGTTTCTCATACTCGTATGTCCATGGCTCGTAATAATCATCAATGGTAGGCTGATCAGGGTTATGAAAAATGTTAAGCAGGCGTCTTGCCCGTGTGCCAGACTTCAATTCCAGTTTGCCATTTTTCATCTCCCAGCCACCGCGATAACGCTCCTGATCCTCCCATTGTTTCGGATAACCGACCCCTGGCTTGGTCTCTACATTGTTCCAGTACATATATTCTGCACCTGGACGATTGGTCCAGGTGTTTTTGCACGTAACACTGCATGTATGGCACCCTATACATTTGTCCAGATTCATGACCATACTGACTTGTGCTTTAATCTTCAAGCCAATCCACCTCCTGCAGTTTTCTTATGATGACATTGAGGTCACGCTGATTGCCTGTCGGGCCATAGTAGTTGAAGCCATAACTTAACTGGGCATAACCACCGATCATATGTGTAGGCTTCACATGAATACGTGTCGGACTGTTATGCGTACCCCCACGTGTCTGTGATATTTTGGTACCCGGAACGTTAATGTGACGGTCCTGAGCGTGATACATAAATGCCATGCCGCGAGGAATACGGTGCGTCACTACAGCTCTGGCAACGACTACTCCGTTACGGTTGAAACATTCGATCCAGTCGTTGTCGACCAGTCCGGCTTCTTCTGCATCTTCGTAGTTCATCCAGATCGTCGGGCCACCTCGGAACAACGTCAGCATCGGCAGCGCATCATAGTACATACTGTGGATCGACCACTTATTATGCGGTGTCAGGTAGTTCAGTACAATCTCTTTGCCCCCTTCGATCGGACGTTTGCTGTTTGGATGGAACGGCGTATGTTTCAGCACAGGTTTAAATGTCGCTAATGTCTCTCCGAACTCGCGGAGCATCGCATGATCAATGTAGAACTGCTGTCTGCCCGTCAATGTACGCCATGGAATCAGACGCTCCACATTGGTGGTGAATGGCGAATATCGACGTCCGCCTTTTTCCGATCCGCTGAATGCAGGCGAGGTAATGACCGTTTTCGGTTTGGAAGTGATCTCGTCAAACGTAAAACATTCCTCAGACCGTTCCTCAGCCAAATCTTTCAGATGCAATGCCGTTTTCTGTTCAAGCGCTTCCCACGCACGCACAGCCATCTTGCCGTTCGTTGTACTGGACAAGGTCAGAATGGCCTCCGCAACATTACGGTCTGTGCTCAGATCCGGACATCCTTGTCCAACGCCATCTTTACGGTGCACGCCCAGGATGCCCTTGAGTTTTTCATACTCTTCACTGGCAGACCAGGATATGCCTTTGGTGCCGATTGGTTTATCCTTCACCACAGGTCCAAGACTGATCATTTTGTTATATACGGCAGCATAGTCACGTTCCACAACCTGAATATGCGGCATCGTTTTACCCGGGATCGCTTCACATTCTCCCGCGCTCCAGTCTCTGATCTCTCCGTACGGTTGAGCAAGCTCATCCGGTGAATCATGCAACAGCGGTGTAGCTATGATCTCCTTCTGTGGACCATCAAATTGCTGCTCAGCCATCTCGGAGAATACACGTGCAATTTCCTTGAAGGTATCCCAGTCCGAACGGGATTCCCATTGCGTGCCTACAGCCGGATTAAATGGATGAACGAACGGATGCATATCCGTACTGCTCAGATCGCTTTTTTCATACCAGGTCGCTGCTGGCAGAACAATATCGGAATACATCGCCGTACCTGCCATCCGGAAATCCATATTGATCATCAGGTCGAGTTTTCCTTCCGGTGCTTCATCCACCCATTCCACATGCTCTGGGCGCAGTCCATGATCGTCATCATTCAGCAATCCGTTCGTTGCACCGAGCAGATGCTTGAGGAAATACTCATGTCCCTTGCCAGAACTTGAGATCAGATTCGCTCTCCAGACAAATAGCACACGTGGGAAGTTCGCAGGATCATCCGGTTGCTCGATCGAGAACTTCAGATTTTTGTTCTGCAATTCAGAAGCCACATAAGCACCGATCTCATCCTTCGTCGTTGCTCCGGCCTGCAGCGCATCCTGATGCAGATCAATTGAGTTGCGATTGAATTGGGGATAGGATGGAAGCCAGCCCATACGTGCAGCCATCACATTATAATCAGCCACATGCTGGAACCGCGGTTCACCCTCAAGCGCTGAGGTCAACTCTCCTACTTGGGTCTCCTCGTATCTCCATTGATCTGTTGCAAAGTAGAAGAACGATGTTCCGTTCTGCAGACGTGCAGGTCCGGTCCAGTCGCGTGCAAAAGCAATCGTCTGCCAACCTTCAGCCGGACGCAATTTCTCCTGACCAACATAGTGGGCCCAGCCGCCACCGTTCACCCCTTGACAACCGGTCATCAGAATCAGGTTGATAATGGCTCGGTAGATGACATCGGAGTTATACCAGTGGTTAATACCGGCTCCCATGATGATCATGGAACGCCCTTTGGTATCGATCGCATTTTGTGCAAACTCACGTGCAATCTGTACGACAGTCTCTTGGTCCACGCCCGTGATTTTCTCTTGCCACGCTGGAGTGAATGGTTTTACCTGTGGTGCATGCAAGATGTCGTCTCCCCGGTGAACACGTACACTCAACTGCTCCGCACCAGTGACTACTTCTGCTGAATCCGCAGAACGCGTCATTTCACGTTCAATTCCGTATTTGGCAAGTACCAGATCGTAGACTGCCGTTACTGTAATCCATCTATCCCCCAGCCAGATCTGGCGTACAGGAATCTGCCGCTGCATGACATGTTTTCCCTCGTCATCAAAATATGGCAGTTGTATGGTTAGAAGGTCGTGATGAACGCCGAGCATGGATAATCTAGGATCAATCGGCTCACCATTCTCCACCTGCTCCATTTTGAGATTCCATGTGCCCTCTTCACCCCAACGGAAGCCCAAACTTCCTTTTGGCATCGCATAGGTTCCACTATTTTCATCGTATACAAGTGTTTTCCATGCCATGTTATTGCCCGTAATACCCAGATCTTCCCCAACGAGAAATCTGCCTGCTGTGTGTACGCCGTCCTTTTCTTCCACAATCAGCAGATTTGGAAAGTCCGTATACTGTTTGGCATATTGCATGAAATAGTCCGTAGGCTTTTCAATATAAAACTCTTTCAGGATGACATGGCCCATAGCCATCGCCAAAGCGCCGTCCGTTCCTTGTTTTACCGACATCCATGTATCTGCAAACTTCACATATTCCGCATAATCCGGGCTGATCGACACCACTTTCGTTCCCCGATAACGTGCTTCAGCCAGGAAGTGGGCATCCGGTGTCCGCGTCATTGGAAGATTCGAGCCCCAAACCAGAATGTATCCCGAGTTGTACCAGTCACTGCTCTCCGGCACATCCGTTTGATCGCCCCAGATCTGAGGTGAAGCCGGCGGCAGATCCGCATACCAGTCATAGAAACTGAGTAATGGTGATCCCATCAAGGATAAGAACCGCGATCCTGCTGCATAACTGACCATCGACATGGCAGGAATCGGAGAGAAACCAATAATCCGGTCCGGTCCGTATTCTTTGATCGTATGAATCAGCGAAGCGGCAATAATCTGTGTCACTTCACCCCATGACGCGCGAATTAATCCACCTTTACCACGTACCGATTTGTATCTTTTCACTTTGACCGGATCATCCGCAATGCTGGACCACGCCTGAACCGGGTCACCATGTGTCTGAAGCGCATCACGCCACATGTCCAGCAGCGCACCACGTACGTAAGGATGTTTGACACGCAGCGGGCTGTACAGATACCATGAGAAACTCGCTCCACGTGGACATCCCCGCGGCTCAAATTCCGGCATATCCGGTCCGGTTGAAGGATAGTCGGTAGCCTGCGTTTCCCAAGTGACAATGCCGTCTTTCACATAGATCTGCCAGCTGCATGATCCGGTACAATTGACTCCGTGTGTGGAACGCACCACTTTGTCATGCTGCCAACGGCGGCGGTAGACATCTTCCCAATCCCGGTTGACCGGGGACATCTCACTCCAGCCCTCCGCACTTTTTTCACGTTTGGCAAAATATTTGAGTTTGCCCATCCAGGGCACGCTTTTGTTACTCATTGTTGTCCTCCCACATATATGACCTGTTGATGCAAGTCGAATCCTGAACTGCTGTTGCTAACCTCCGATTTGCGACATATGTCGCAGCGTTGGCGTGCCGTCAATCTGTTGCCCATTTAAGGCTTTTAACATGTCATGTGTTTCGGGTTTGGCTCCGAGCGCCTTGTAAAATAAATCCTGCACCGCCTTGTCATCACCTACCAGTGGACGAACATTGAACTCATCCGACCAGTAGAGACAAGGTTTGATATTTCCGTCTGCTGTTAGCCTGAGCCGGTTGCAATTTCCGCAGAAATGACTGCTCACCGGGTGAATCAGACCAAAGGTTCCGGCAGCTCCCACAATGCGATAACTATCTGCCGGGCCATTCCCATAAATCTCTCCACAGCTTTCGTACTCCCATCGTGCTCCGCATGTTTCCAGCACGTGTTCGAGGGGCATATACCCTGATCTCCAACCTTCTCCACTTTCACCAATAGGCATGTACTCAATAAAACGAATATGAATGGGTTCATCCCGGGTCATCCTCAGAAAGTCTTCCACCTCATCGTCGTTCACGCCTTTCATCAGCACCACGTTCAGCTTAATAGGATGAAATCCGGCCTTTTGGCTGGCCTTAATGCCGTCCAGCACACGCTGTACCTTGCCGCCCCGGGTAATGCTTGCGAATCGTTCTGGCTTCAAAGAATCCAGGCTTATATTCACCCGTGTTAGCCCCGCAGCTTTCAGCAGATCCGCATAAGCTGCCAAATAGATGCCATTGGTTGTCAATGCGATATCTTCAATTTCTGGAATGGCGGACAACATCGCAATTAGTTGATCCAACCCCTTGCGAACAAGAGGCTCCCCTCCAGTTAAACGCAATTTCCGAATGCCCAGTGGAGCAAGCGCCTTAACGATGGACGTGATTTCTTCATAGGACAGGATTCGTTCTGTCGGTTCAAACTGCATTCCTTCCTCCGGCATGCAATACACACAGCGGAGATTACAGCGATCCGTAACCGAAATTCTTAAGTAATCATGTATTCTTCCAAACGGGTCCATTAATTTTGATTCCATACACGTACCTCCCTTCTCTAGGGTGCTGTCTTCACATCAGCCGAAGGAGAAAGCTGCTTCATCTCATCCAGTGTCATCTTGACGCTAAATATAAGGATGTCTCGCTCGCTGAACTGTGCAAAATATCACAAGAAGTGAAACATAGCGCACAGTTGCACATCTATATATGCTCCGCAACCCTTTTCCAAACAGGATTCTGGTCTAAATAAGGCAAAATTATGGCAAAAGGAAATGTGTGAGCCTGCTCACACAGATCCCTCTTCACGTTTTCTATAATCAAATTGCAACACCACACTATCCCTATTTGGAGGAATGACACATGAACACATACGCAGCAACCATTAATGCCACGGAGTATCCACCGCATTTGAAACATAAAGTTATTTTCGAAACGTTTGATCAGTTGCAACCACAGGAATCCATGCTGCTCATCAACGATCACGATCCAAAGCCACTTCGATTCCAGTTCCAGTCCACACATCCTGATGGTTTCAACTGGGAGTATATTGAGCAGGGCCCTACAACCTTCCAGGTCAAGATCAGCAAACTATAGATTGGAGCTGAACCGCTATGGCCCACGTTGAAATCATTGACGATACTACACTTCGCATCACGCTGAGGTTGGAAGATGCCACAACCATGGTGCAGATAGCACAGCGTGAGCAAGCCGAATATGCGCAAGAGATTATTACCATTTACGAAAAAATGCCTGTGTTCGAATATACTCATTTCTGTTTTTACGCCTATGACAGTGCAAGACTTTTTGAGCGTGTGCTCGGAATGGACCCTAAAGCATATCTGTCCTTCTCCCTCGATGCACCGGACTCATTCTTCTACACGCTGTACGGTGGTATGGCCGCCCTGTATGAATCATCTCTACAGTTGGTACAGCAGACGGATGTAGCTGGCGCAGGATCGGATGTGAACGCACATGTCTCCATCTGATGTCCATATTGTTGAATTGGATGTGCGTCCTCAACTGAGTAAAAAGCTGGAGCCGTTTCAGCTGATCATGGACACGGTCAAAAGCCTTCAGCATGACGATGTGTTTGTACTACATGCTCCATTCAAACCGACACCACTCCTCGGTATTCTCAAGCTGAAAGGGTACTCCAGCACATCTGAACGTAGGAGTTCAGATCACTGGGTTACCACATTTGTGCACAAAAAAAATAAAACCGGTTCAAAGGCATTTTCTGCAATGGTTTTATCTGGATCAGAAGTTAATTCGGAACCTGGTTCAGACGAAGAATCAGCTTCATGCAAATGGCATCCGGAGGAGCAAGTTGTTGCCATTGAAAACATTGAAACTCCACAGGCGCCCAACGTTATATTGGACAATCGCGGATTGGAACCGCCACAGCCCATGATGCGAACACTTGCCGCTCTGGAGCGTTGCAAACCTGGGGAAGTCGTCCTGATTCATAATGACCGTGTACCTGTATTTCTGATTGAAGAGTTGAACAATCTCGGTTGCACCTACACGGTTGAAGATCAAGCAGATAGCACAGCCAAAGTGAGAATTGAAAAAGGGTAAGGAGGCGAAAGCCATGTCCAGGTTGCCGTTTCTTTTTATCATCACGGGCATCTTTGGATTTGTAATGTATCACGCCTTCTCTCTGCTCTCGCTGACAGGTTGGCTTGGTGATGAACTCAGAGGACCCGAAGGCTGGTTTCATGCCCATCTGTTTGTGCTCGGGTGGGCAACCATGCTGGCCATGGGTGCCGTTTATCAGTTGATACATGTTATTTTGCAATCGAACATCTACAGTCTGGTTCTCGGTTATTGTCATTATTTCTTGTTCAGTATCGGAATCGTGGGCATGTTATACGGCTTCATTCGTGCAGATGTCATCTGGATTGCCGGTTCTGCGACACTCGCGCTCTCTGGCATCCTGTTGTTCGGATGGAATATGGCCGTTACCCTCTTCCGTGCCTCACAGTGGAATCCGGTAACGATCAGTGCAACATGTTCCTGTCTCTATCTCGTTCTTACCGGGTTATCCGGTATGCTGATGGGTCTGAATTTTGCCTTTGGTGATTGGAATGGTCTGCATGAACGCTTATTCGGTGCACATATCTGGATGGGAACACTCGGCTGGTTTGGCATGTTAATTACCGGATTCAGTTACAAAATGCTGCCCATGTTCTACCTGTCCCACGATTATTCCAATCGATTGCAAAAAGTGGTCCTGGTTCTGTGGAATGCAGCTGTAATTACAGGCGTTGTCGCATTTCTCACAGGCATCAAGGGAGGCTTGCTCTGGTTCGCGCTCTTGCTCCTAACTGCAGCCCTACTCTTCTATGTGTATCACTTGGAGCAAATTCAGGAGAAACGTCACAAAAGCAACCCCGGCCCGGGCATTCGCTGGTCTGTCTATGTAAGTCGTGCCTTTTCCGTATATGCTGTCGCCCTACTGATCTATTCCGCGCAAGGAACCGAACTGCTGCTCCATCCAAGGGTTGTTCTGCTGTCTGGATGGGTATATCTCGGTGGCTGGGTGTCCCTCACCATACTCGGATATGCCTCCAAAATCGTGCCTTTTCTGTGGTGGACCCACAAATACGGCAAGCAGGCGGGCAGACCCGGAACACCGCTGATGGCCGGTATGCTGAGTGAACGAAACGTCAATTGGGGTATGCTCGCCATGGTGGCTGGAAGCCTTCTGCTAGTGAGTGGAATTCTGATTAATCTGGCAGAGGTCATGATGGTTGGAGGAACAATCTTATCTCTGGTCTCCATCGTATATATAGCGAATATTGCTTTGGTATTCCGACGTTAATATTAAAAAGGTTGATTGGAGAGTGAACATGATGGAACAAACAACGCATTTACTGGAATGTCTCAAGGAAGTATATGACCCTGAATTAGGTGTCAATATCGTTGACCTTGGTCTGGTGTATGAAGTAAGGGAAGAAGCTGAACGAGTACATGTACGGATGACACTGACTACACCAGGTTGTCCGTTGCACGATACCATCGTTGGTGCGGTGAAATGGGTTTTACAGGAAAATACGAGCAAGACTGATATTGACGTTCAAGTGGTGTGGGAGCCACAGTGGTCTCCACAGCTGATGTCGAATGAAGCCAAGGAAATGCTGGGATACTTCTAGGCAGAATGACTATAGACCGGATGAATAAACATGTTGCTGGCGAATTACGAAGAAGCGTACTTAAATCTGATGTTCTCAGACCCAAGTATGCTTTTTGTTTTGCGATGGGAACATACACTTGATATCCCCCCCGGAGATTGCTGGAAGGACGAATGTGGGAGAAGAGTATTCTTGAATAAAAATAAATAAGGAAACTCCAGAATAGAGTTCCCTTATATTGGTGCCGATCAGTGAATCATTTTATCGCTTCCTTGATATTAGATCTTAGATGTCCTTTGCATAGGATGCTGCTGGCACTTTGTTTAACACCACGAACAAACGAACTTCCTGATCTCCTGTATTATGGAATGCAAACTCCACCTCACCACCGCAATGGATCACATCCTCTTGTTTCACCGCTTGTTCTTTTCCATCCAGCATAAGTGTGCCTGTGCCTTCGACCACCAGCAAAATAACGTCTGTGCCCGGATGTTTATGAACGGGAAGCTGTTGTCCTGGCAGAAAATGAAGTACAAAGGTCACTCCTCCACCCTTCTGGAATAAAACACGTTTCGTAAAACGGTCCTCACTGAATGCTTTGACTTCTTGCAATGACGTGATACTCATCATAATCGTCCTCCTCAATAATATAATCTGTGAATGCATTCATCTTAACGCAAGAAAGCCCGCGTTTCCTTGATCTGAATCAAGAAATGCGGGCAAAGGACAGATCATAGTCGATCCCTTCTGATCGTTTGTTTCTTGGATGATTACACCATCATTTTGCGCAGAGAAGCGATATATCTCGAACGTATAACGAAGAAATAAAACGTCTGTGCAAGTACAAAGGCACCAAATACAGTCAACACCGGAACCGTATAATTGGTAATACCGAATTCAGTCAGGAATGGCTTAACCACGACCAAAGTTTCAATGATAGCTACCCCGATCGGTAAGAAGAACAGAATGGCAATCTGAACGGTGGATGATCGTTTCATCTCTTGGAAACTGAGACCCATTTTCGAAAGAGAATGCACCATTTTTCCATCCGCTTCAAGATCGGTATGCAGTCTGAAATACAGAAAGCTTGCGGAAGAGATGGAGAAGATTAATCCGATAAATATACCCAGAAAGGTAAAGAGTGCTGTAGCCTGTCTGTATCTCTCAAAATCTCCGTACCGAGTGGTCAGAAATCCGGATTGATTATCCGTTGAAGCGTTGCTGCTTTCAATGGAATCCGCGGAGAAAAGTAGCTGATCGCTAACCATGGCTTCCGAGGAATGGCGGTCAGGTACAGCATGGCCCCATGCAGGGATCTGATACAGATATTTTCCTGATATCATATTCTCTTTGATCTGTTGGGAAATCTCTTCATACTTCTCATCCGGTAGGACAACTACACTTGTAGCATAGAGTAGGGTTCCAAACCGTGGATCGATATCTGTATCCGTAACCCGGGCTTCCAGTGGGCTATCGTTCAGATTCAACGTCAACTTGTCTCCCTTCGCATAATTACGAAATCTGTTGCGCTCGATCTGACCCTGATCCTTCTCATTGCGGGTATCCACAAATAAGGCGGATCCGGCATCCAATTGGAACATCTTTCTCCCTTGTGTCCGATTGTATTGGTTGTAGTGACTAAGCGGCATAACCGAGACAGCACTCTGATCTGCAGCGGACCAGAAATATTCCAGATATATCTGTTGATAATCCAAGCCTGCAGCTTCAAGCATCGAATCAATAGCGCTCATATCCAATTGCTCCGCTGGTCTGAAGACGTTGTATTGAATTGGAAAATCGTTGTTTGTAAACTGCTCCCGGTTCTCCTGATCCAGTGACAAAATTACAACTGCACTCATTGAAGCAATCGCAATCACCACGGTCACCATAAACAGCATGCGAGCATTATCCTTCATTTTGTAACTCATCTCTGAGATCCATAACAGACGTGTACCCTGCCATACGGTTTTGCGATTACGTTTCAATAAGCGAATGATCAGCACAGAAAGTTGAGAGTAGAAAAAATACGTTCCTGTTATCCCTGTTACAGCTGCAATCATGATTGTTCCGCCATTTAACTCGCTGCGGAGTACCACAAAGCCTACTGTAAGTAATGCAATTCCCAGAAGGGAGAAGAACCATGAAGCTTTGGGCTCTTTTTTAGGTTTGCTGGTCCCCGTCAAAAGTTCTAACGTCCGTTTGTTTCCGATAAAAACCAATGTGAAGAGTGAAATGCAAAAAAATAATAACAGAAAGGCCCCGATCGTAATCAGAATCGCTTTCACCGGAAAATAAAAGGGCAGATCATCCATCCCGATAAAACGAGTGGTTAACATCAGGAACAGCTTGGACAACAACATACCTCCGCCGATACCGGCAATAATGGACAGGCAACCGATCAACATATTCTCCAGAATGACCAATCTCCGAATCTGTCTGGGCTCGGCACCAAGTATGGTCAGAATGCCAAACTCTTTGTTCCGTGATTTGAGAAAAGCACTGATGGAATACATAACAAAGAAAAATGCAAACACATACACGATAATCGAAGCGATCTGCATCCCCGTAGCGGTTGTCGCACCCATCGGCAACTCTGCTACATATGGATGATAGATAAATACCGCATAAGCGAAGAAAATCATGACCATAAACACACTGCTAAGAAAAAAAGCAATATACGCTCGCCCATTACGGCGAATGTTATTAAACGCGAACTGAGGAAAGCTCATGTGAATTCCCTCCCCAGAAGGATAACGTATCAATGATTCGCTGGAAGAACGTCTGTCGATTATCTCCGCGGTGTACCTCGGCTGCCAGTTTTCCGTCCTTGATGAACACAATGCGGTTGCAATAACTTGCAGCAAGCGGATCATGCGTGACCAACATAATGGTCGTTTTCTCCTGCTGGTTAATCTGTTCAAGTGACTCCATGACCGCTTGGGATGACGTAGAATCCAGGGCACCGGTTGGTTCATCCGCCAAAACAATCGAAGGCATATTGATCATGGATCTCGCAATGGCTGTTCGCTGTCGCTGTCCACCCGAAATTTCGTAGACTCGTTTATCCAGAATGTGATCAATCCCGAGCTTGGCTGTAATGCGATGAAGTCTGCTCTCCATCTCCTTCAGTTTGACCTTGTCCAGTGTCAATGGGAGTACAATATTCTCTGCGACAGTCAGCGTGTCCAGCAGATTGAAATCCTGAAAGACAAATCCGAGTTCCCGACGTCGGAACATGGCAAGTTCTTTCTTTTTCATATCAAACGGATTCATGCCATTAATCAGCACCTTGCCTGAGCTTGGTTCATCAATGGTGGACACCATGTTTAACAATGTGGTTTTGCCACTGCCGGACGGCCCCATAATGCCCACAAACTCACCTTGCTTGATTGTCAGATGAATATCACTAAGGGCTTGAGTCTGCACTTTGCCCTGATATACTTTGTTGAGTCCCGATACCTGTAACATATCCATGCGTTAATTCCCTCCTGATCCATCATTCTTTATACGTTAATTCTATTCTTATCCTAACCGACCTCCCGTAACGGTGCTATCGAATTACCTTAAAGTTCCCTTACAGCCCGTTTAAGGTTCTGTTCCCCTGCCTCCACCACTTTCTATACATTAAAAAAAGCACCTCGCCCATGGGCAAAGCGCTCTTTACTTCGGATATTTCGAGTGAACCCAGCTGAATCTGACCAACGTTCCCTCATTTGGCTCCGAAAACAACTCCACACGGTTATCCAGTCGGGCACTAATCTCACGGACCAGATATAAACCCATTCCCGTAGATTCGTGGTATTGCCTGCCCCGTTCGCCTGTGAAATAGGGATTGAACACACGATGAATATCTTCGGACGAGATACCGATCCCCTCATCCTGAATGTCCAGGATGGTATGTTCATCCTGTTTATAGCCTGTAATGATCACTTTTTTGCCAGATTTACTATCGGAATAGTTCACGGCGTTGGTCAAGATCTGGGTGAACATGAACCGCAACCACTTGGAGTCACTATATATCTGAAGATCGCTTTCCATCCGGATATCTGGCGTAATGCCTCTGCGAATAAATAAACGTCGGTTCTCCGCTATACTGCTCCGAAGCACCTCATGCAAGGACAAAAACTCCACCCGAAAATCACCTTCGAACTGTTCGAGCCTTGATGAATGCAAGACCATTTCAAGTCCTTTGCGCATTTTATCCAACTCATCCTGAATACTGCCCGCCGTCTCATCGTCCACATCCTCCAGGGTGAGTTGGATGATGGACAACGGTGTCTTCATCTGATGAACCCAGCGATTCATGAATACCACCTGTTGTTCCTTGCTAGTACGTAATTGACCCATCTCATTCTGCCGATTACGCTCCAGTTCATGTAATAATTCCTGGATCGCTTCTGCAACGACCGAATTTCCAAGCGTTTGGAAAGGCTCGTTAACGAGTTTACGTGGTTGTTCAAGTAGAAGATAATATGCTCGCAGCTGGAAGTAACGTATGAACAGATAGACCATCAACACTGCGGTACTGATTAACATGCCATAGAGGACAATCTTCATCGGGCGGCCCTCACCAGAGAGCCAGTAGACACACGGAACCAACAGCATCTGTAACACATAAAATCCGACTAACATCAGGTGGTCTTTCAGGAAAAGTCTCATTTGCCTTTCCCCTGTGAGGATAAGTCCAGTTCCAATACGCGATAACCCGCTCCGCGAACCGTCTCCAAAATCTCTTCTGCACCCAACTCCTTCAACTTCCGACGAACACGTGTAATATAGACATTCAACGTATTATCATCAATAAAATGCTGATCTTCCCACATCTGTTCAAGCAATTTTTCCCGGCTGACAACTCGCCCTGCCTTCGCCATTAGTGCTTCCACCAGTATCGCTTCCTTCTGTGTCAGCTCTGTTGAACGTTCATCATACTCCAGTACGAATCGCTCAGGATAGAGGATCATGGGACCATTCTTCACTGTCACTTCCTGCTGAACAGCAGCGTAAGAACCATAGGCTCTGCGTAGCTGACTACGGACTTTGGCAAGGACAACTTCATATTGAAAAGGTTTCGTAATATAATCATCCGCTCCATGTTCCAACGCCATAATCTGATCCATACCACTATCCCGAGCCGATATGAATAAAATGGGACATATGGAATGTGTGCGTATCTGCCTGCACCAGTAGTATCCATCATATTGAGGCAAATTCACGTCCATCAGCACAAGGTCCGGCTTCACTTTCACAAATTCATCCAGTACATGACGAAAATCATCCGTGACCTGTACCTGAAATCCATTTCGTGTCAGATAAGCCGCCAGCAATCCAGCTAGCTTGGCATCATCTTCAACCAACAATATCGACTGCATCGTTAACCCTCTTTCCGTTTCCTGACGTCAGTGTATCACATCTAGTTACCCATTCTAGTCGGAAACGGCTTGAAAATAAAGGGTCAGACCACGAGACGCCCCCTCTTCTCTGCCAACCCAATGATAGCTTCCACCCCTGAATTAAACTCAAGAAAGTCCTGCTCTACCCCGTCGCTGAAAATAACACCATCCTCCGGCATCTGGGATACAATGTGCAATGGTTGCTTTGAATGAATCTGTCCAAAGACGAGATTGGCCGCTGTCGTCCGGCTCGGGAACGGTTCACGTACTGAAAAATATAAGTAAGGCGCATCCCAGTTAAAATGATTCAGCTCCTGCCTGCTTCCATGAATGGATGCGGATACTGTAGCAACCTCAGCTTCGGAATTCATGTTCTGCCATGCCGCCGATCCAACAATCCCGGTGGCTCCCGCCAGCACACTTTTGAACCAGCCTGTCGATCCCATGCCTGTAGATACAATAATACCACTGGAGGATTGTTGTTCTGCGGATGCACCCAAACGCACTTCATAACGTGCCGATACATGCGTCTTCCGACCAATGAACAGATCATTGACACCATATAGATACTGTCCATCATTTAGTTCCACTTTGGCGAGAGTGACTTCTTTCAATGTTCGTTGCTTTCGAATGACATCAGGAACAATGAGGCTCAGATCTTCCACGGTAAAAGGTAATAACACCCCGTCCCAACGCATCGGGTCCGGATTCACACCGATGAGCGGCTGCTCGGTCACATATTTGAGGGTATTGGCTACAAGTCCATCCTGTCCAACCACAACCACGATATCCTGCTCTCCAAAAATGAAGTTGGGCACATGTTCCCGATCAATCGTCTGAACGCGGCCCAATTGTCCCAGCTGCTGCTGTGCCTGCTGCACGGAGTGTCGATAACGACGGTCTTCCTCCATATAATCACTGAAATCTGCGCCCAGACGTTCAATATAGAACTGGGCTTGCTGCACCGTGTTATATCGTACCACCAGCTCCTCCAGTCTGGTCCGGCGCTTCACCAGAATCAGCTTGTGTTCAGTCATTCGATCGTCCGCTGCAGCCTGCTGACGTACCGATTTCTCTGCTTGTTCTTTTCTTCCCAATCTCATCTTGCTCGACCTCCCTGATCTCTGCCCGGCGTAGGAGACATCAATCCCTGCAACAGATCCGGCGAGATATTAAGCTGTCCAATCTTGCCTGCATTTCCAGCCAGTTCCTGGAACGCGAGTGCGATCAGCTTATCAGAATTCATGCCCATGTTTGCCATCGCTTGCAGTACATTCGGCTGTACATTTTGCAATGAATTCATCACGGCAGCAATCTCATAGGCTTTGGCATCCGCTTCAGCATTATGATTGGCAATGGTTAACTCAATCAGTTGCTGCTTACGTTCCTCCATCGCTGTATTGAACTGAAGCTGCTCCTGCTCCATCTCGTTTTGTTTCTGTTTCACCGAGCGTTCTGTCTGCAATTGGGTCTCACGAATCTGCTGTTTCTTCGTCTCCACGGCAATTTCGGTGTTCAGTTCGTTCTCTTTCACTCGGCGTTCCTGTTCAATGGATGCATTGCGACGCACATAGAGCGCTTCGTCTGCCTGACGCAAAATCTCTTCCCGCGCTTGTGCTTCCAATGCACGCATCGTCTCTTTATTAGGCAGAATGGCCAGTATCGATAGACTCATCAGCTCAACGCCCAGTTTCTCCAATTCTTCACTTTGCACGACTTCTCGTTTCATGCTGCTCACCAGCCGTTCACTGGATTGAATAGCTTCTTTCAGTGGCATTTGTTCCAGATGTTTCTTGGTCAGTACTTTGGCTATGGTGATAACCCGTTGATCCAGCTTGCCGGGGTCGTCGGAGATATACCGATTCTTGCGCAAATTGTACGTGTAATTCAGGCTCTGCGTTATTTTCAGGTAATCCACAATGCGATAGCTTAGCTGCCCTTGCACAGTAACCGTCTGATAATCCGCCGTAATCTCTTCAAACATGAATGGTACATCCACCGAGGACACGGGTAGAACCACTACCGATGTGGTCGGCTCATAATAATAGAAGGACAATCCCACACCTTGACGTTGTACCTCACCATTTTTCACCTTCATTACATACTCACTGGGTTGAAATTTCGCGAATCGGAATCCAAACATGGATCATTCCCCATTTCTTAATATTGTCGTTTTGATATTATCGAAATGATAACAAATGAAATCGATATTGTCAATACGACATTAACAAATTGTTCATATGCCTATTTAAAGAAAGCGAATTCGTCTTAACCTCTTTTCTTATACAAAAAAATAAAGAGATCGAATCATTTGATCCGATCTCTTTACCTGCTTCGTTATATTCTAATACAACTTTTCCATCAGTCTTGCGACTGCAACAGCACCCTGTGCACGGTTCGCTGTTTCTTTCGGGGCAAACGTACCATCAGGCATGCCGTTCAACAATCCAAGTTGTTGCATCGAGGCTACTGCTTCTTTCGCATATCCGGCGATCTCGGCGTTGTCTACAAACACCGTATTTCCTAGTGCAGAATTGGACGCATCCAGATCACGCTGCACAACCTGCAGAGCCCGATTCAGCATAACAGCCATATCTTCTCGTGAAATACGTTCATTGGCTCCAAAGCTTCCGTCTGCTCGGCCTTGAATAATGTTCATTTCAATTCCTAGTCGTACTGATTCGGCATACCACTGACCTTTCTTCACATCCGTTGGTGTTGAAATCGATGGATCAGCTTGGCGTTCATCACCGATAGCTTTAATAATCATTTGCAAAAATTGTGCTCTGGTCAGTTCACCTTGCGGGGCAAAACGGGTTGCGCTCATCCCCGAAATAACCCCTTTACCATAGAGGTTCTGCACCTCTTGGATTGCCCAATTGTGATTTTGCAAATCATTTAATGGCACGTCAACTTCCGCAATGACATAACTGCCGGATTCCAGAGGTTTGAACGCCATGGTTTTAGTCTTGTCATCGTACTTCGAGTACGTAGCAGGTTTCATTTCCCCGCTTGGAGATACGGAATGCACGACCATAACGACATCATTCTTCTTAGGTTGTTCCACATTGGATAGCACAACTTCAACCGCTCTGTTCGTCCATTGCAATGGCTTATTGTTCATCATCAAATTCACATCAACAATAGAATGATCACCAATCGCTGCTTTTTGCGATACAGATAGCATGTCTGTCGATCCTTTTGCCACTACGATGTCGAACGTTCCAGCAGTCTCCGCAGTGGTTAGCGGGAGTGATTTCAGAGGAACACGAACGGTAGTCTGTCCTACGACTACATCCAGCGATTGCACTTCCTCGGAACGAACCCATGCTGCCAATTGACTTACAGCCAATTGGAATGTGACTTTCTTGGCTGTGTCAGGCACATCTGCAATCAGCTTCAATGAACGACTTCTTTCGTCCATGGATTGCAGTGCCTGGGTTAATTGGGATGCAACTGGACGAATGGAATACTGCTCATCCCCGGCTGTTGTTCCTTTTAACGTGAACGAACCCTTCTCTGGTGCAGCACCCGATCCAACTGGTGGGGTTACATCCGGATTCCCCGGCGTTGGAGCTGTTTCCGGGTTGGAAGGTTGTGATGGTACACTTGGTTGTGATGGCTGGCCAGGGCCAGGTGTTACATCTTGACGCACAAGCTTACTCACAGCATCTTGTAACGCACGATCCGCCTTGCTTATGTCTTGCGTTGAAGATTCTACATCTTGAATGAATGCCTTCGCTTCAGAAAGCGCCTTACTGAATACATTCCAGCTTAAAGTCGTGTATTCGGTCTGCTTTAACTTCTCAGCGGCATCTACCGTAGCTTGCAGTGCAGATTTGTCCGCCGGGAACGTACCATAGGCTTCAAAATCCATAAATCCTACCCATTCTGGACCTTCTGTAATCGTTACAAGAATATAACGCGCTTCTGTATTATTCAAAAACACATGTCTTGGCGCTGTTGAAACAACAACGTCGCTTGTGGTATCGACCACTTTCACAAAATTTTTGTTATCATTGGACACTTCGATCGTGTATTTGATTCCGCCACTCCACATTGACATTTCGATCTTACGGAGGTTAGCAACCTGTCCCAAATCCACTTGCCACCAGCTACCCTTACTCTGGTCTGTTCCCCATGAACTGTTGGGATTGCTGTCAATTGCTCCTTCTGGGGAGTTGGGTTGATTGTCCCCCGTACCTGCACTTGTTGAAGCCGTCGCCGTCTTATCTGTAGTTAATGCTTGTAACTGAACGAGACTCTGATTGGCTTGTTGCAGTGCTTCGTGCGCTTGATTCACCTCAGCTTGTACTGCATTTTGATTATCTCTCACTGTGATTGCATTCCCTAATGCATCTATTAATGTTTGCCAGCTACGATGAGTATACGAAGATTCATTTTGCTGTTGCGTCTCACCGATAAGCAGAGCCAATTTAGTTTTATCTACATCCGATAATCCGCTTATCGCATCCTGCAACCGTTTCTCAGCAGCATTCACTTCAGTCTGGGTTGCTCTAGGATCTGTCATAACCTTATCTGCATTAGCAAGAGCCTTGGCAAAAATATCCCAAGTTAATGCTGACCAATCCGACTCCTTGTATGTCTGAGCATCTGTCAGCTTGGATTGGAGAGCTTCCCGCTTCGCAGGGATCACATTCATTTGCAACATAACTTGTTCGAGCGTAGCTGTTGCAGAATTGGTGTCCGATTGCGTCACTCCAGTTGAAGTATACGCTTGGTCGTAGACATCCTCTGCTGCCTGAATCGCAGGAGCAAGTGAATTCCAACTCGCTTCTTCAAAATCTGGAGCTACCAACCTTTTTGCACGTGTAATTGCAGCCGCCAGATGCTGACGATCCGCAGGTAAATTTTCTAGCCCTCGCTTGTAGACATCCAGTGATGGCAAGGCGCGTCCTTCGTAGGAGTATCCACCATTCCCCGGAAATTCATCATAGTCGAACATGGCATGATTCTCCCATGCATCTCCCTCGGAAGCAATCCAGCCTACATCGGCTGCAATCCATGCGGGCTCCCAATAGAAGAAGCCTGCTCCGCGGTTTTCCGGCACATCAGCAATCATATCCATTATGCCAGCGATAGCATCATATTGACCTTCTACCGTTGCAGGGAATGTTGCTCCCCCAACATGAAGCGCTTCATCCGATCCAATGATATTACCGTGTGCATCCCCGTTTTTATACGAAAATGGATACGATGTCTCGGCAATGATCACGTCTTTTTCGAACTTGTCAGATACTTCATTCATCGTCTTCTGCACATCGGCAAATGTCCCATGCCAGAACGGATAATAGGATAGCCCGATGATATCGTAATCAAGCTTACGACTCTCTAGTTCACTAAAGTAGTCCTTAAACATTTGTGCTTTACCACCCTCAGCCAGATGGATCATAATCTGAACATGCTGGTCTTCTTCTTGGAGGGCACGCACAGCATCAACGCCTCGTTGTAACAATTCATAATTTTCCTGATGGTTTACCCTACTGTTGAATCCATTCAGCACACCGCTGTTGATTTCATTACCGATCTGAACCATATCAGGCATAGCGTCCGCAGCTTTCATCCCTCTTACAACTTCATACGTATAATCATATACAGCTTGTTTCAACTGTTCAAAAGTATAACCTTCCCAAGCTTTAGGACGAAGCTGCTGTCCCGGATGAGCCCACTCGTCAGAATAATGGAAATCAAGCAGCACTTTCATGCCTTTTGCTTTCACCCGTGCCGCTAGCTCAACTACATCCTCTTTATCGTTATAGCCACCGGATTTTTGTGGGTCATTCCATAGACGAAGGCGCACATAATTGACACCGCGATCCTTGAGGATATCAAGCAAGTCCCTCTCTGTGCCGTTACTATCGAGATACTTCCCTCCATTAGCCTCAATGGCCGTTAACGTGGAAATATCCACTCCTCTGACATAGTCTTCACGATATCCCTCAACCGTAACATTAGCTTCTGGTGGTGATATGGACGCACCATATACTGCACCCGTCACGGTAAAGCTGCCCGCATGTGCGTACTTTGAAGGGTCGATACTGTCCCATTCTACTGGAACCGAACCCGATTTTTCGTTCAGATACTGCGCTCTCACTTCTGCTGGCAGAACAGGAGCTACCCCAGCCAATGTTTTGACCTGAACTGAATCGTATCCGGTAATGTTTGCCGGATCATTGACTTCCTCTTCTCCCCAGACCTTAAGCTCGGATATCCCGGGCCACCAATTTGCTCCCGCATAGTACGGAATCGTGATCTTCACATACTGGACAGGTGTACTGGTCTGGAATTCTTCACTGGCAACACTCTGTTTTATTTCGTTAGTCGTTTGGTCCACAACAGTCGACCAGTTGTTACCATCATCAGAAACTTCAATCAGATATTTTACAACTTGGTCTTTGTCCTTCCAAGTCAATTCTGCTCCGGAAAGCTCATATGGCGCACCTAGGTCTATGGTCAACCAATGAGGATTGCTTTCAGAAGAAGGTGAGCTCGCACTCCAGTGAGTATTCACATCACCATCCACCGCCTTTTCTTTTTGCCCCCCATACAATAGATCTTCTTCACTTACCGTAACCGCCTTGTTAAGTGCCACGTTCACTTTCGCATCTTCTGCAGCCGCTGGACGAACCATCAAGCCCAGATCACAGAACAGCAACAACAATACCAGACACCCGCTTATGTACCTCTTGTTCACTCTTGATCTCCCCCTTTTTGTGTTTGATTGTGCATGGATCAATGAATGTTTTGACCTCCCTCATTGTAAGCGCTTAATAGCGATGGGTAACACGGCATTATCCAAAGGAAACAGCAGTTATTTTAACAATATGATCCTGTAAAAGTTACATTGGTGCTATAGCAATCACGCTATTTTGCAAGAAACACAAAAAAATCTGTTCGTCCGCCCTAAGGCAGAACAGAACAGATTTATAGATATATGATCGTTGTTACACTTATTTGGTGAGTTTCAATTCAAGTTGTACCTGGATATCATTTTCTGTCGAGAGCACAACGGAATGCGGGTTTTCCATTCCGAAATCTTCGAACGTTACCATTGATGTTGCCGACAACAACACTTCGTTATTCTCATAAGCGGCTTTCGCATCAAATGTCACTTCTTTTTCAACACCTCTAACCGTAATGGTACCATTCATTTTAATATCAACCGTTTGACCGACAGGCCACTCCGTAGGTACACCTTCAAATGAAGTCGCTGTAAATGTTGCCTGTGGATATGTCGCAATGTCGAAGAAGTCGGCTTGCTTCACGTGACCATCACGCTGTCCATTTCCGGAATCAATCCCGTCCATCTCGATCTGTCCTTCAGCTTTCATCTGAGAAGCATCGTCTACATTAATTGTCCAATTACCTGTAACCTGCTCGTCCACAAAATTAACGGTCTCCTGCGATGTGGTTACGGAGAAGTATACTTTGGAACCTTCGCTGATGCTCCAGTCTCCATTCAATTGCTCTGCTCCCGCAGTTTCATTTGCTACAACCGCTCCTGTGCTATCTACTGCTGTTGTGGAAGTCGCTGTGCTGGCGGGAAGGACCTGCTCAATCTCAACGTTGTTCCCCAAGTAACTATTGGTGAGGTAGTAACCACCCCCACCGATTAAGGCAACCGCCGCCACACCTGTAATAAGCCATGCTTTTGCTTTCTTGTTCATCTGTATGTTTCCTCCAGTATATTATGGTTTAGATTGCTTGTTGATATGGATCATATCAACCGAATGTGTCAGGAAGAAGTCAAGATACGACAAGTTCCTGATTTTTTCTAAACCCGAATACAGGATTGGCTTTATGCTCTTGCTCATGTAAAATCAGTACACAAGCTTCTGAAATGAAAGGAGATCGCTTTTCTTGAAATCCATACTCATCGTCGAGGATGAGCAAGCTATTGCACGAGTACTGGCTGCTTATCTGAGAAGAGCAGAATTTGAAGTTCATCATGCAGCAGATGGACCAACTGCACTTACCCTTTTCGATTCCGTAACACCTTCCCTTGTATTACTTGATGTGATGCTGCCAGGAATGGACGGATGGGATCTGCTGCGGATTATTCGTGAAAAAAGTGCTTGTCCCGTGATTATGCTAACCGCACTGGATGACATTTCAGACCGTCTCAACGGACTGAATGCCGGTGCTGACGATTATATGAGCAAACCTTTTGTACCGGAAGAAGTGGTCGCCAGAGTTAATGCTGTGTTGCGCCGTAATCCACATTGGTCCACAGGTGGTGAAGAGAAGCGTTCCTTTGGCAATCTCGTCATTGACCTTGCGGCCAAACAGGTGCTGTTGAACGGTGCAGAGGTTGCACTCACACCTCGCGACCTGTCGTTACTGCTATTCCTGTCCGATTATCCGAATCGGACATTTACCAGGGATCATCTTATTGAACAGGTATGGGGAATGGATTATGACGGCAGTGATCGTGCTGTGGATTTATCGATTAAACGACTGCGCCAAGCCCTCTCCCACTGGTTGCCCGAAACAGGAGAAATTCGGACGTTACGAGGAA
This sequence comes from Paenibacillus sp. Negev47, assembly GCF_058313655.1. Lineage (NCBI taxonomy): Bacteria > Bacillati > Bacillota > Bacilli > Caryophanales > Paenibacillaceae > Paenibacillus > Paenibacillus sp. Negev47. The sequence goes on along the minus strand of NZ_CM177754.1, from coordinate 2,477,069 downwards.
TGGGGTATCAATTTTGGATCGCCAACTGAAACCAAAGAAACCCAAACGAACCATATCCATTCTGTCACACTGGACACTGCGATATTTTCTGATTTTGTGTATTGGTTTCACGATTATTGTGGCAGGGGCACTCTACTGGATTCGAACAACATCTATTGAGAAAAGTCTAAAAACCGCAGAACTGCTTGGTCTGGAGATCGCAGATCAAGTCACTAGTAAAAACAATATGCTTCGGGTTCCACCCGATCTTGACAGACTGGTAACCAAACGCGAGAAACTATTCAATACAGATCATTATTTTTGTGTCATGATTTTGGACAACAACAATCAATTGATTTTTTCCCAGCCTAAAATGGAGCAAAAAGATGTGCATTATCGACTGTCAGATGACTATCGTGAACCGCGAAACAACAAATATGCGGGCGTAACGGTCAACATATCCGAAGGCGATCAAACTTTGGGCAAAGTGTGGGTCATGCAGTCCAAGCAATCCATTACATTTGGTCCAGAGACCATATGGCTTGTTGCTCTAATCCTGGGAGGATTAATCCTCTGTGGATGGTTTACAATCTATCTCCTCTCCAGTAAGTTATCCAGACCGATTCGTCAGGTCGCCTATGCGGCTGAGCAGATTCGAGGTGGTAATTATGATGTGAGTCTTGATTTGAATACACGAGAACGTGAGATCAACGAACTTGTAAATTCATTCCGCGATATGGCCACACGTCTTCAACAACTCGAAGAGTGGCGTACACTTTCGCTGGCAGGGGTAAGTCATGAACTCAAGACACCGGTAACTTCCATCAAGGGGCTCGTTATGGCGGTACGTGACGATGTCGTGAGTCCACAGGAAGGAAAAGAATTTTTGGATATCGCTTTGAAAGAATCCGAACGTATGGAGCGTATGGTCGCAGATCTGCTTGACTATAATGCAATGGCTGCAGGAAGTGTTGCCGTTCGCAAGGAACGAACGGATCTGAAGCTGTTGGTCGGTGAGATCATCTATCAGTGGAAGATTGCATATGAGGACAAAATGCCAGAGGTTCAGCTGCACTCCCCTCCCGTTACGTTTTTCACCATGGGGGATGCTCTCCGCATTCAGCAGATCATTGTCAATTTGCTCAATAACGCACTTCATGCCACAGCTCCTGAACAAAAGGCTGTCTTCGATATTTATCTGCGCGCAGAAGTACAGATGCTGTACGTTGATGTCAAGGACAACGGTACTGGCATCGCGGCCGAAGACCAACCTAAGATCTTCGAACGCTTCTATCGTGGAGAGCTCAAAAAACGCCGTAACCGTGGCCTGGGTCTGGGATTAACATATAGTCGACTACTCGCTCAGGAACAAGGCGGTGAACTGACACTTGTCTCCAGCAGCCCGGAAGGGAGCACGTTCAGATTAAGTCTGCCACGCTGGACTGCGACGCAAGAAGCCATGACTACAGAAAAGGCATACGGAGCAGCCGTTAAAGTGTAACGCACCACGCTAACATGCCAAATAGCCCTCGACTCCACTCAGGAGACTGGGCTATTTCATGTTTGTTCTTTGTTGTTTTATCCAGAATGGAAGCGCTCAACACTCTAATACACGTGGCCTGTATTCATCGTACGCATCTGAGATCAATTGCTTATGGAGCACACTGCTGGCGATGATCGCTTTCCGCTTTGCTTTCAGAACAATCTGCTCTATATCCGCATAACTGCACCCTGCCAAGCGTTCACATATGTACTCTTCCATCTGACTCTCCTGCTCAAATGCCCCCACCAACTTGCTGATATACAATCTGCGGCTTGAATCATCAGGCATACCGTAGGTCATCTTGGTATCGAAACGTCGCCATATGGCGTGATCCAGTTGGGTTTCCAGATTCGTAGCAGCCACCAGAATACTGTCTCCATCGAATTCGTCCAAACATTGCAACAACGTATTGACGACACGTGCCATCTCTTTCACCTCATCATTGCTCTCACGTGTACGGCCTATGGCATCAAATTCATCCAAGAATAGTACACAGGGGTTAATTCGTGCATATTCGAATAACTTGCGTACATTACTTCCGGTCTCCCCAAGATGGCTATGAATGATTGCATCTAACCTCACGAGTACCAATGGCATATCAAGGCGCTCAGCCAGATGTGATGCAGTTAATGTTTTACCCGTCCCCGGAGGCCCGAACATGACCATCTTGTTGGGGATTGACACATCATGTTCTCTGAACTTCTCTTTCATACCCAGAATGGTTATGAATTCATTAATGATACGCTCATTTTCAGCGGAAAATACAATATGCTGGGCTTTGCGCCTACACTCTTTCGGTGTGTAAAAAGCAGCCATATCAATCCCTTTCGCTCGGGGAATCCGATTCATATGATTTATTTTGCTCATGTGTACACATGCTCCTTCATTTATGGTTTCGTTCTTTAATCGTAATTATTACTATTAAATAATAGCATACTGCTGCCTATTTGCAAAGATAACTACAGCAAAGGCACTATATTGCCCTAGAAGGTGGGGTATTTGGTTGCAAGCTTCAAGGAAATTTGCTATTCTAAATATGCATCGTTGTGTATAACGCAAAAAAGCCCTCTAAATTTCATGAGAGCATCAAAATTTTCCAGATATCGCAAGCGGCAACTTGCTATTTCCGGAATCTTTATACCAACGAATGTAATCCAAATTAAAAGTGAGGTTAACAATCATGGCAAAAGACGTATTGTGTGAAGTTAATTCCTGTCGTCACTGGGCTGATGAAAACAAATGTAACGCTTCTTCGATCTACATTGTAAGCAACATTTCCAACGATGAAGTTCGTCAATCTGCTGAAACAGACTGCAAAACTTTTGAAGTGAAATAAGAAATTGCATATGTTCCATTTAAAGGAGCCCTTACCGGTTCCTTTTTTCTTTGTCTATTGTAACAAGAATGATAATTATTATCAAGCCCTAATCTGCAAAAATCCTGCTCACCTCTTAAATGCACATTGGACAGATCACCCACGTACACTACGTAAGAAGTCAATCTGCCCATGAACGATTAGAACCAAGAGGTGAATAACAATGCCTGTTAAAAGTGGCACACAGTATCGCGAACGAATTAATGCCCAGTCCGTCCCCTGCTGGTATAAAGGTAAGCTTATTACTGGAAAACGCTCTGAACATGTTGCATTTGCTGGTTTGATGGAGACTCAGATGTACATGTATGATCTGCAATCTGATCCAACATTGGCAGAAACGATGACGTATGCCTCCCCGGTAGACGGCAAACCTGTGGGCATTTCCTTCCTGCCTCCTACCAGTGTCGACGACCTCCGTAAACGACGGGAAGGAATGAATGTCTGGGCGAATGTGCATCATGGCTTTCTTGGTCGTTCACCAGACTATATGAATACAGCCATTATGGCCTTTTACACAGGTGCAGATCTCCTGAACGAATTATCTCCCCAATATGCAGAAAATCTCAAAAATTATTATGTGTACTGCCGGGACCATGATATCACACTATCCCATGCTTTCATTCAGCCACACGCCAGCAAAATCTCAGGGCAAATGGACGCTACGGAGGATGCTATTGCTGCAAAGGTCGTAGATCGCACTGAGGAAGGCCTCATTATTAGCGGTGCATTCATGATGGCTACACAAGCTGCAACTTCAGATGAGATTTTTGTCTATCCTTCACCTTCGCCTGCCCCATTTGAAGATGAGAATCCATTTGCATTTTCCTTTGCTGTCCCGAATGATCTGCCTGGAATCAGTCTGGTATGTAGGGATACCTACGCAGACGAATCTCACACCAACTATCCCCTGAGTTCCAGATATGAAGAAATGGACAATATCGTCATCTTTGACCAGGTACTTGTTCCGCATGAACGAATATTTTTTGCAGGAAGTGAGGAGATGTCCTCCCGTCTCTTCAGTAGTAGTCATTTTCATATTCACGCAGGCCATCAGGTGTTGTGTCGTTATATTGCAAAGACGGAATTTGTTCTCGGTACACTCCAGCTTCTCACAGATACCCTGGATCTGAATACGGAAGCACATGTTGTCGAGAAAACAGCGCGTGTGTTCGCAGGTCTCGAAACGTTAAAAGCATTGGCCTTGGCCGCGGAGGCAGGTGCTATACCAGACGGGCGGGGATTTGTGTTACCTGCACCCAAACCATTGATGGCAGCCAATCTCCTTTTTCCGAGACTATATCCTGAAATGATTGAAATCCTGCAACTCTTGGGTTCGAGCGGGGTGATTATGGTCCCTCAGGAAGAAGAGTTTCATTCCAACATCGCTCCTTCACTGAATGTATATCTTAAAGGAAACGATATGGATTCTCACGAACGCAACGCTCTGTTCCGCCTGATCTGGGAGCTTGGGGCGGGTTCATTCGGGGGCAGACAGACCCAGTTCGAACGATTCTTTTTTGGCAATACCATTACGGTATCGAATCGACTGTTCTCCGCCTGCAATAAGGACCAGACGAATCGTCAGCTCGTTCGTGATTTTCTATCCAACACCAACAAATAAGAGAACTAACGGATCATTTTATGTTTATACCAGATGGTCATAGACCGTCATCAGTTCAGAGGCTGGTCGACTTGCATCCATATCCCGCAATGCAGGCTGGTCTCCGTAACCGATATGAAATACCCCGAGCACCTTCTCTTCACTAGTCAAGCCCATCAGATTCATAAACACAGGATGTTGTTGATAATCATTGATCTTCCAGACAGCATTCAAGCCCTGTTCCGCAGCCAGGATACTAAAGCGCTTGCTCCAGGCTTTGGCGGGTAGAAGATCATCCTCACGGGCATTGGTAGGTGCCACGACAACCAGGTGGGCAGGGATCGCTTCCGTGTATTGATATGTAGCCCAATCGCCGTAGCGATCGGCCAGATGGGGTGGATAGCTCTGTCTGACCGCTTCCAGATAAAGCTGCCGTCCTTCGCCTGCGAACAACATAAACCGCCAGGGTTCTGAACTCATGACATATAATGAAGGATCTGCATCATCAAGCAGCTTTCGTATGACCGACTGTGGGACTGGCAACGGACTGAATTCGCAAGCTCCTGTACGTCTTTTGCCGCTGCTTATATCTTGACTTAGACCGGTAGACATGGCAACATCCCCTCCTCTATCAGCATAATATATGGTTATCCTTCGACCGCCTTTACATCAACCATGTTTTCTTCGGTTCGGCGGCATCCGTTCTCCAGCGATTTACCTCTTCGTGTACCCGTGCTTTGTCACGCGTTGTAAACTGCTCCGATTCCACCACTTCTGCTTGCGGCATACTGTCTCGTATCAAACGAATATAATCCATGGAACGAATCAAAGATTGGCGTCCAGGGATGTATCTTATTTTGCGTCCTTCCAGCAAGCAATAAATCTCGATCATACCCGGTAATTGACCGAAGGCTTCCCAGCAGAATGCACTGACCATATGCTGAAATGCCTCAACCACATTCGGATCATGGACAACCATATATTTCTGAATAAGCAGTGAATCCCAGCCTTCTGGTTGCCAGGCCGCCTGAAATATCATTGATAAGTGCATGGATAATGAAGGCAACTCCGTTCTCCACTGTTCAAAAAGAATCGCTGGATGCTTCAGATCATCGTTCATTGCAACGGCGAGCGACAATTCATCCGTAATCTTGTTCTTTACATCCCAGTAATGGAGAACAGATTCGAAACCATTCGTCTTCTTGGGCCACCATTTCTCAAGTAAATACTGTATGGGTACCTCTTTGCGAACATCAGGGTCAAGACTGTAAAAAGCATTGACCGCATGACTGACCGCATACTGTACACGATGCCTCCATTGCAGAGGAGAATGCTGTTCAGGCGCCGGTTCAGGGCGGATGAACCGGTGTGGGCTGCGCAGCATCTCTTCCAATCTGTAATCCTCAAGCAGATGTCCAGGAAGGTCTTTCCTTCCAACCGGCATCGCCGCCTGAACATTATGTCTTATCATGACCTTTAGGACACCTGTAATCCGGCAGCAGCGAACCGTTTGCCAAAGTCACGGCATGTATCCTTCTCCTGCTCAAGCGGACTGTATTCAATCTTTAACATCTCTGGAGATACCTCCGCCCCACGCTCTTGCAGCTTGGCAGCGGCAAGATCAACCGCTCCGCAGAACTGCTCATAAGAGGTGTCACCACTACCGAACACTGCTGCTCTCTTGCCACTCAAGTCAAGCTCATCCAGTTCTTCATAGAAATCAAGGAATTCATCAGGCAACTCCCCGTCTCCCCAAGTGTAGACACCGATCATGAATCCGTCATAGTCCATTACATCGGATGCATTACAATCCGTTACGGATTTCAGGTCTGCCTCGTGACCTCCCTGTGTAATTCCTTCCACAATCAGTTCTGCAATTTCTTCTGTATTTCCCGTCATGCTTGCATAAGCCACTAACAATTTAGCCATCTATTTTTCCCTCACTTTAGTTTGTTCATGTTAATATTCTCTCCGAAGAAAGAATGAATTTGAATTATCAAAATCATATGTGATAATGATTATCATTGTCAAATTAAATTTTTGGTTATCTTTGTTTTTCAGTATATGGTGCACGTTGGATTTCAACACAGCTAAAAATACTTTGACCTTTCAGGTCAGATCCACTCGGTTCCTTCCTTACTCCCGTCCCCCAACTGGCGTACAAGCCCTTTTTTGTTGTACAATAGTATCCAAATGACTTTTGAAGGATGGATAAATCATTATGTACGTAGCTAAGAATTGGAAGGACTATGAAGTAATCGATACAGGAGGCGGCGAGAAACTGGAGCGTTGGGGAGATGTTATTCTACGCAGACCCGATCCACAGATTATCTGGCCCCTTGAGCAAGAGACTAATGAATGGCGTCAAGTCCATGGTCACTATCATCGCAGCTCTTCCGGTGGCGGTAACTGGGATATGAAAAAGCCCATTCCCGAGCGCTGGACGATCGGATACGAAAACCTGAAATTCCACATTAAACCTACCAGCTTTAAGCACACTGGCCTGTTCCCTGAACAAGCCGCCAACTGGAGCTGGATGATGGATAAAATCTCCAATGCAGGACGCCCTATTTCCGTCTTGAACCTGTTTGCCTATACAGGCGGTGCTACTGTTGCGGCTGCTTATGCCGGTGCTTCGGTGGTTCACGTAGATGCAGCCAAAGGCATGGTTCAATGGGCCAAGGAAAATGTTCAATTATCCGGACTGGCTGACCGCCCTGTTCGTTTTATTACAGATGATGTTTTCAAATTCGTACAACGGGAACAACGGCGCGGGAATCGTTATGACGCCATTATTATGGACCCTCCTTCTTATGGCCGAGGTCCTAATGGAGAGACATGGAAGCTGGAAGAGAACCTTTATCCTTTCTTGAAGTCGTGTATGACGATCTTGTCGGATAATCCATTATTCATGCTGGTTAACTCCTACACTACGGGCATCTCCTCCACGGTTCTGCGCAACATGCTAACCATGACGATGTCTGCTCAGTACGGTGGTGAAATTACTGCAGGTGAAATCGGTCTGCCGATCACACGCAGTGGTCTCGATCTGCCTTGTGGCATTTTGGGCCGCTGGGAGTCCTAATCATGTCAGAACATCGGCATGATCACGATGCGATTCCGATTCTGTTCGAAGACAATCATCTGTTAGGTATTACGAAGCCGGTCAATGTACCCACCCAGGAAGATGCATCAGGGGATCCGGATTTGCTTACATTGCTGAAGCAGGATCTGAAAGAACGCTATAACAAGCCCGGCAATGTCTATCTTGGGTTAGTGCACCGACTTGACCGTCCTGTTGGAGGGGCAATGATCTTCGCCAAGACATCCAAAGCCGCTTCGAGATTGTCCGAGACTGTGCGGGGACGTCATTTCCGTAAAATATATGCGGCTGTTGTACATGGCAAGTTGCCTGCACAGCAGGGAACGTTAAAGCACACGCTGCTGAAAGATGCACGTACGAATACCGTTACTGTTGTACCTAAGGGTACGGCTGGCGGTAAGGATGCCGTTCTGGATTATCAGGTCATTGGTGAGACGGACCGATACAGCCTGGTTCATATCGAACTGCACACCGGCAGATCTCATCAGATTCGAGTGCAAATGAAAGAAATCGGCTGCCCGCTGTACGGGGATCAGAAGTACGGTGCAAACGTGAATAAACCCGGGCAACAGATCGCTCTGTGGTCTGCAATTGCAGCTTTTCCCCATCCGGTTACCAAGGAAGAGGTTATTTTGCAATCTTTGCCTGCAAGAGAATTTCCCTGGGCAGAATGGCCAGCTGCTGTGTACCAAAAAGCTTTTGAACAACAACCTCTATAAGTGCACGTTCAAAAAGACTGGTTTTCAGTACCGAGAAGATGGGATAAAGGTAGAAATGGAGTAGCGGAGCGTAGGGAAAACTACGTGAGCAACGGACATTTCGGCTGAATCCCATATTCGATGCTGATGATGCCGGCAGGCATCCTTCGTAATCAAAAGCGGTTTTTTTGAACAACCTCTATAAGTGCACAGGATCAGGTCACATCTGTCCATACAACGTGTCGTTCAGATTCTGTATCTGAATGACACGTTTTTTAATATTTTCAGCTATATGCGTAAGATACAGAGAGGAGCCATAAAATGACCCCATTTACCAAACAAGTCGTTGCAATCATCGCGGCGATTCCCGAAGGTAAAGTGATGACTTACGGTCAGATTGCCGCCCACGCTGGAAGCCCAAGAGCCGCGAGACAAGTCGTACGGATTCTGCACTCCTTGAGCCGCAAGGAACGCCTTCCCTGGTACCGTGTCGTCAATGCAAAAGGCGAAATCTCCATACCGGATGAACAGTCGCGCATGATGCAGGAAACAGAACTTATTAGCGAAGGTGTGGAGTTTCAGATGAACGGAACCATTGACCTCAAACGGTTTGGATATGAGCCCGATCCTGTATTCCTTCTCGATCCATCGGCCCAGCCCGACTAAGACGACTCTCCTCATATCGCGCACACACAAAAAAGAGAACTCAGACAGTTAATGGCGTACGCCCACTTCAACTGCTAGAGTTCTCTTTTCTTGTTTAGACGACATTGAATTATGCTGTCGCAGTCACTTTTTCCTGTTCCACTGTTACCGGTTCAATCGCCGGTTTAGTTTTACGGATAAAGAACGCCATGATCAACGCAACCACGGTCATTCCCGTCGCAACGATGAATGCATAGTTTACGCCGTAAATCGTTGCATCTGCCGTAGCACGAACCATTGCCGCCTGATCATTCGGATTAACCTGACCCGCAGCCAATGTCTCTGCCAGATGCGTTTTGAGCTTGCTGCTCATGATGGTAACGAGAACGGCTGTACCAATTGCACCCGCGACCGTACGCAATGTGTTGGACATTGCTGTACCATGAGCATTCAGACGCTGAGGCAGTTGATTCAGACCTGCTGTCTGGATCGGCATCATCAGCATCGACATACCGAACATACGAGCCGTGTAAATAAACATCATGTAGCCGTACGTCGTATCAATTGCCAAACGACTCAGTCCCCAAGTTGTAATCGCCGTAATGGCAAGACCTGCAACCGAGAGCCAGCGAGCACCCACTTTATCAAATATACGACCTGTAATTGGAGACATGATCCCCATCAATATCGCACCAGGCATCATCAGAAGTCCTGATTCAATTGGTGAGAATCCACGAATGTTTTGCAGGAAAATAGGAAGCAGAATCATACCTGCAAACATCGCCATTGTCACGAGCATATTGATGATCGTCGTTAATGTATACATATTGTACTTGAAAATACGGAACTCAAGGAGCGGGTGATCTGTCGTCAACTGACGAATAACGAACAGGATCAAGGATAACGCACCTACAACCAGGCAACTAACAACAATGACACTGCCCCATCCATCTGTACCCGCATCACTAAATCCGTACAGCAAACTACCAAAACCAAGCGTGGATAAAATAACGCCTGGATAATCCAGTTTAGGCTTGGACTGGCGTGTTACATTTTTGACAAATGCAATACCGATCGCCGTTGCAATAATAGAGAATGGCAAGATAATGTAGAACAATAATCTCCATGAATAATGCTCAACCACATAACCGGAAAGTGTAGGTCCAATTGCAGGAGCCAGAATCATTGCAATCCCCATCGTGCCCATTGCCTGACCACGTTTCTCGATCGGGAAGATAGTCAGAAATACAACGGTCATCAGAGGCATCAGAATACCTGCACCTGCCGCTTGAATGACACGACCTACCATCAGAATGGTAAAGGTCGGACTAAGACCACAGACTAACGTCCCTATGGTAAAGAGTGTCATGGCCGTAATAAAAATTTGACGTGTCGAAAATTTTGCAATCAGATATGCCGTAACCGGAATCAGTACACCGTTGACGAGCATATAGCCCGTAGTCAACCATTGGGCTTTGTTCGCATTGATAGCGAGGTCTTCCATGATTTTAGGAAGAGCTACGTTCATCAGGGTTTGGTTCAGGAATGCTACAAAGGCACCAATTAACAATGCCGCTACAATTGGGCCTTTCTTGATGTTGTCCATCGCCGAGGATGGAGCTGCAGCAGTAGTCGTACTCATATGTTGTTCATCTCTCTTCCTTCTAACTTTTCAATCATTTGACTATGGATTCTAAGCAGGTGCTCAAGATCTTCCTTCGATATATCCAGAATGGGTGATACTCTTTCCATCCATAAATGGTGCGTCTCCTGTTGTGCCTGTTCCCCTTTATCCGTAATTTGAAGCTTAACGGATCGGCGGTCAGCATCCGATCGTGTCCGAACGATATATTCCCCTTTGACCAGCCGCTCTACAACAGCGCTCATGGAACTACTACCCATATGGCATAATTCAGCCACTTCGTTGATACCGATGGAAGGACGCTCTCTCAGGATGGATAACACCATAAACTGGATCGAAGTCAGTTCGATCTCCTTGTTTTCATTCCAAAATGCTCGAAAAAGCATTTGATTCACTTGGCGGAACGAATTGATAATATAGAATACTTCATACGTATCAGTCATTGATTCACCCTTTTACTTTTGGAATATAATATTTCGTACACGAAATATCAGGGGAACAATTACTTATTATAACAAAAATATTTACATAGTCAACTCTTTACATATGAATTCACCAAAATAATATTAGGACATACTACATGGTTATATCTCAGCCCTGAATCAACTTACCCAGATACAGTGAGTAGCATATGTATTTTGTAAATAAAATAACCATAGGACTCCTGCACGAAACGAGCAGGCACACCTATGGCTATACAAAAGAATCAACATTTTATCATACCGAAGTGGATAATGCAGGCTCTTTGGTCTTGGGGGTTGTCATTTTGCCTAACAGATATACCAGCAGTTGTTGATTGTGCATTGAAATGTTACTGAGCACGGAATTCATGAATTCATTACGGATGGTGATCCCCCGCTCTGTCTCCATTCTTCCTTTCTCGGACAGAGATACCCATACAATGCGTCGATCCTGATTATCTCGATTCCTGCGAATCAGGTCGTTCTTCTCCATACGATCGAGCAGCATCGTTACGGCTGCTGGCGTAGTCGCCAGAAAAGGAATCAGATCCGAAGGTTTCATCTTCTGATGATCTTCAAGTACCTCCAGAACTGCCAGCTGAGCCTCCGTTAATGAGGGTGCCAGTTCCTGATCCATATGCAGTTTATAATCTTTGGTTAGTCTTGACCAGCACTTGGCAAAATCGGAATTATACATCTTTCATCGCTCCTCTCTGCAACCGGTTATCACTTCACCTGCTTAAGTTTTCGCTCTCCAAAGCCGCATTCCTGCTGCCTTTTTTCATTTTCCTAGCGATCGACCGTAATCGACGAAGGTTGTTAAACTTCGCATGGATGCGCTCTTCTAATCCGCCTTTGAACAACAAAAAAAGACTCCTCGCATGACAGGATTAGCTGTTCTGCGAAAAGTCTCGTTTGCTTATTTTTTATGAAGATGATGCTGGCTGATTCTCATTAAAGTCCCTCAGAAGTTCAACGATCTCATCCTGTTTGTCCACATGAACGAGCAGCTTACCAATATGTTTGCGTTCGGTTATTGGAACACCTTCTGAAGATATCGGATACACTTGACCTTCTTTGGTCATGACGGTGATATTACGGTTCTCTTTGCAATAAAACGCTCCAACCAAGCGGCTGCCATTCGGTTTCACACGTTTGCCTTCCTTGAACTCGAATGTGGCAAGCCCCTTGCCTCCACGACTCTGCACAGCGTAATCCAGGAGCAATGAACGTTTACCATATCCCAAATCGGACAACACAGCAACTTCACCTTCATCTCCTTCTACCCATAGGGCAGATACAACTTCGTCTGAATCTCTTAACTGAATACCACGAACACCACCGGATACACGCCCCATTGGATTGACTTCATCCTCTCGGAAACGAATCGCCATGGCTTCTTTCGTAATCAACATAATATCTTGTCCGCCTGTACTTAGATGTACAGATAAGACTTCATCGTCTTTGCCCACTTTGCACGCCGCAACTGCACCGGAACGCTTGGTAACGTAATCCTTCAATTCCGTTCGCTTCACCTGTCCTCTGCGTGTCACAAAGACCAGACTATGATTTGGCTCTTCGAAGGATTTCACAGCAAGCACACTTGCAATACGGTCATCTTTCGCGAGTGGAATGACGTTCACAATGGCTGTACCTGGATCTTTCCACTTGAACTCAGGCACCTGATGAACAGGTAACAGGAAATACTGACCTTTTCGAGTAAAGACAAGCAGATTCTCAAGCGTATTTACTTCCAGAACCTGAGCGATATAATCGCCGTCTTTTACCCCACTTCCGCTCCGTTCACCACCAGAACGTGTAAAGGACTGCATGCCTGTTCGTTTCACGTATCCCTCTTTGGATAATGTGACAAATACATCTTCGGCATTCACAAGTACTTCGAGATTTACCTTGAGTTCTTCCACTTCACCCTGGATCGTAGAACGACGGTCTATGCCGTATTTCTCACGAATCTCCATCAATTCTTTGCGGATGACTCCGATGAGCTTGCGGTCACTATCCAGAATGGATTGTAATTGAGCAATCTTTTTCATCAGTTCACCGAGTTCCTTTTCCAGAGAATTGATCTCCAGATTAGTCAAACGGTACAGTTGCAAAGTAAGGATGGAATCCGCTTGGCGTTCCGTGAATCCAAACATCCACATCAGGTTATTTTGAGCATCTTGACGGTTCTTCGACGCTTTGATGGCCGCAATGACCTCATCGAGGATGTTAAGTGCTTTTACCAGGCCCTCGAGTACATGAGCACGGTCTTGCGCCTTCTCCAGCTCAAACCGGGTACGGAATGTCACAACTTCCCGCTGATGAGCAATGTAAGCCTCTAGGATCGATTTCAATCCTAATTGGTGAGGTGCTTTATTCACGATCGCAACCATATTGAAATTATAGGTGACCTGCAGGTCGGTTTTCTTCAGCAAATAAGCCAAAATACCTTGTGCGTCCGCTTCTTTCTTCAGCTCAACCACGATTCGCAGACCTTCACGTCCGCTCTCATCACGCACTTCGGCGATACCTTCAACCTTTTTCTCAAGTCGAATGTTCTCCATCGCTGTAACCAGACGAGACTTCACGACCTGATAAGGGATCTCGGTAATGACGATCTGTTGTTTGCCACCGCGCATGTTTTCAATCTCGGTTTTGGACCGGATATAGATCCGTCCTTTACCTGTGCGATAGGCATCCAGAATACCGTCCCCACCCATGATCAATCCGCCTGTCGGAAAGTCAGGGCCCTTCATAAACATCATGATCTCATCCAGCTCAATGGATGGTTTTTCCATTACAGCGATGGAAGCATCAATGACTTCACGCAGATTGTGTGTAGGAATCTCCGTTGCAAAGCCCGAGGAAATTCCGCTGACACCATTAACCAGCAAGTTCGGATAACGGGATGGCAATACAACCGGTTCTTTGGCCGTATTATCAAAATTATCCTTAAACAGAACAGTCCGTTTCTCGATATCGCGAAGCATCTCCATCGCGATCGGCGACAAACGGGCCTCCGTATACCGCATCGCCGCTGCCGGGTCATCATCCTGAGATCCCCAGTTACCATGACCATCTACGAGCATATGGCCCATTTTCCATGGTTGTGCCATCCGCACCATGCCCTCATAGATGGAGGAGTCACCATGAGGATGATAATTACCCATTACGTCCCCAACGGTTTTGGCAGACTTGCGGTAAGTCTTGTCAGGCGTATTGCCTGAATCATACATGGCGTATAGAATACGCCGCTGTACAGGCTTCAACCCATCCCGAACATCCGGAATGGCTCGATCCTGAATAATATATTTGGAGTAGCGACCGAAACGGTCCCCAACGACCTCTTCCAGAAAGGCCGGCATAAATTGTTCTGATGGACTCATTCCAAGCACCTTCTATTCTTCGTACTCTGTAAAGTCGACGTTCTCTACAATCCAGCGTTTACGCGGATCAACCTTATCACCCATGAGCGTAGATACACGACGTTCTGCTTTTGCTGCATCAACGATCTGTACCTTCAGCATCGCACGTGTTTCCGGATTCATCGTTGTCTCCCACAATTGATCCGGGTTCATTTCACCAAGTCCTTTGTAACGTTGAAGCTCAACATTATTTCCGAATTCCTTCATATAATTAGCCAGTTCTTCATCCGTCCATGCATATCGAACGCTCGCAAGCTTACCAGACTTACGAGTAAGTTTGTACAATGGCGGCTGAGCTATATATACTTTGCCTGCATCAATTAATGGCTTCATATAACGATAAAAGAAGGTTAACAACAGTACCTGAATATGTGCACCATCGGTATCGGCATCGGTCATAATGATAATTTTGGAATAATTGCTGTCTTCAACTGCAAATTCGGTTCCAATGCCCGCCCCGATCGCCGCTGTAATAGCACGGTATTCTTCATTTTTGAGAATATCGGCCAGCTTCGCTTTTTCCGGATTGAGCGGTTTTCCCTTCAGGGGCAGAATAGCTTGAATCTTCGAGTCGCGTCCCTGTTTGGCAGAACCACCTGCGGAATCCCCTTCGACAATAAATAACTCATTTCGGGTAAAATCCTTCGATTGCGCCGGCGTCAGCTTGCCGTTCAGGTTAGAACTTTCACTGCGCTTTTTGCCTGTACGCATATCATCACGTGCTTTGCGAGCCGCTTCTCTGGCTCTGGAGGCTTGAACCGCTTTGCGAATTAACGTTTGCGCTACCTGCGGGTTTTCTTCCAGGAATCTTTGAATATTTTCGGACACGACCGAATCCACTGCACTTCGAGCGGAAGCGCTGCCGAGCTGATCCTTTGTCTGACCTACGAACTCAACCTCTGACATTTTGACACTGATAACGGCCATCATACCTTCACGCAAATCATTGCCTTCGAGGTTTTTATCTTTTTCCTTGATCATGCTGGTACGCCGTGCATAGTCATTCATAACACGGGTATACGCCGCTCTGAATCCGGTCTCATGAGTACCGCCACCCCGAGTAGGGATCGAGTTTACAAACGAAGCCAGCGTTTCTGTATAACCTGCGTTATACTGGATCGCCACTTCAACCTCAATGTCATCCTTCTCCGCATAGAAGTGAATGACATCATGCAATACATCTTTATTTTCGTTAAGAAAAGCAACAAACTGGCTTGCTCCGCCTTCATACATGTATTCATCCTGATTGCCCGAACGTTCGTCCTTGAGCACAATTCTCAGACCTGAGTTCAGAAAAGCAATCTCCTGAAGACGTTCTGCCAGTGTATCATAATTGAATTGAATACCGCTCTGGAACACCCGAATATCCGGTTTAAATGTAACTTTTGTACCTGTGCGATTGGTATTGCCCAACACTTCGAGACCTGACACTGATTCTCCGACATGTTCAATCCCTTTTTTGTCCTTCCAATACTCGAATCGTTGACGATGAATCTTGCCATCACGGAAAATCTCGACTTCAAGCCATTCGGACAGTGCGTTTGTAACTGACGCACCTACACCGTGCAAACCGCCGGATTTTTTGTATCCTGATCCACCAAACTTTCCGCCTGCGTGCAAAATCGTAAACACGACCTGGGGAGTAGGAATCCCTGTTTTATGTATACCTGTCGGAATTCCCCTTCCGTTATCCTGAACCGTAATAGAACCGTCCTTATGCAGCGTGATATCGATTTTGGAGCAGAATTTGGCGAGATGCTCGTCGACAGCGTTGTCCACAATCTCCCATACCAAATGATGTAGACCTGAAGTGCTGGTGCTGCCGATATACATCCCCGGCCGTTTCCGTACCGCTACCAACCCTTCAAGTATTTGAATGTCGTCCGCTTCGTAGCCTGAAGACCCTTGTCCTCCGCCTGTCGATCCTGCCGACATATCGATTTGCTCGACCATTCATGCTCCCCCTTCTTAACTTGCAACTAAAAAAATGCTTAAAATGCAAACAGATGTTTTCTTATCCTTGTCCATTTTAATTCAAGATATCCCGTTTCGTAAAGACAAGGAATGACACAATGAGTGAAGCAATCCCCCAAACACTAAGCACAATAAGGGAAAAACCCAAATTCATTCCCTCGATTGGTGGTAATCCGCCAGACAAATAATCCGGAAGTTCGAGGTTAACCATGAACAGATACTTCGCTGTCTGCCAGGATGCTGCCATACTGGTTAAGATCGTTCCTGCAATTAGTGCAGCCATCATAATGACGATACTTGCCGCAGTACTGCGAACGAGCACAGATACCATAAATGCAAGCATAGCCACGATTATACTCACAAACCAGATCAGTCCTGCCTGCATCAGCATATACAGCCACTGGTCTACAGCATGCACTGCCGACATATCGACATCCGTTCCCACAACCTTAAATCCTGTGAAGATGGGCATATTGAAACCTTTGTATCCAAAGACGGCACCAGATATGACATAACAGATAATGTAGGCTGATACCACTATAATGGATACAAACATAATCAGGGTGATTAATTTGCTCAGAAGCACTTTCCAGCGTCTAACCGGACGAGTTAAGAGCATTTTAATGGTTCCTGTCGTTCGTTCGCCAGACACAAGATCCGAGGCAATGGCCATGATCAACAGTGGGATGAACAATCCAACCGCGTTGTTCATGAACTCCCGCGTAAAGGTAACACCGCCCGGTTCTTTGGGATTGATATCATTTTCAAGATAATACTGCATCTGCTGTATATATACTGTTCTATACTTTTTATATTCTTCGGGTACCCGATCACTACCGAGCGAGTTTTGATTGTCTGTGATGGCCTGTTGCAGTTCAAGCCGCCAATCGCCACCAAACTTGTCCCGATTATTCTCCGCAGATTTCATCTGGGCATACGTAAACATCGGTACAAGGATCGCTAGTACAATAAAAATAATATAAAGGCGTTTTTTCTTGACCATCTTGATCGTTTCATTCCGAACCAGGGGCATGATGTTATTCAATGGATTCACCTTCTGTCATTTTTAAGAATAGTTGTTCGAGTGTAGGCTGAATCCGCTGTACCCCTTCAACCTGTACACCAGCTTGAACCATCTGTTGCACCATATCAGAAATACGATCTTCATGCATCTCGGCAACAACAGCGTTTGGGCCAAGGCCCGCAACAATGGTATCATCCATCACATCCGCAGGTCGACTTACCAGAGCAATGCCTGCATCCAACAACATCTTTTTGCCCTGCTCCAAAGGTGAAACATGCCATATAGCCAACTTGGAATGATCTTCAATCAGTTCGCTAACGCCTCCAACGGCAAGCACACGTCCAGCACTGATAATCGCTACTCTGTCACAGAGAAGCTGGATCTCACTTAACAAGTGACTGCTGACAAATACAGCCATACCTTCACTGGCAAGTTGCTTAATAAAGACACGAAGTTCCTTAATGCCTTTCGGATCAAGACCATTCGTTGGTTCATCCAGAATGAGCAGACGCGGACGCCCGAGCAATGCTTGCGCAATACCGAGCCGTTGACGCATACCAAGTGAGTATGTTCTGACTTTATCATGAATGCGCTGATCCAGACGTACAATATCCACAACTTCCTGAATCCGTTCGTTGTCCACACCTGGTTGCATGCGAGCAAAATGCTCCAGGTTCTCCCACCCGGTCAGATATGTATATACCTCCGGATTCTCAACAATGGAACCTACATACTTCAAAGCACGCTCAGGATCCCGATTCACATCATAACCACAGACTTTAATTTTTCCTTCTGTCGGTTTGATCAGATCCACCAACATCCGAATCGTTGTTGTTTTCCCAGCACCGTTAGGTCCGAGAAATCCAAAGATTTCACCAGGTTTCACATCAAATGTAACGTCCTTGATAATCCACTTGCGTCCGATCCTCTTCTTCAGATGCTGTACGGACAGGACGGAATCATACTGCTTCTCTGCCATTTAATTTCCGCTCCCTTCTGCAGGTGTATCCGCCTGAAACTCCTGTGCGATTCGAACTGCAATCTGCTCGTAACCTTGTCCGTTAGGATGAAAATGATCTGACGAGAGATACTCCCCCAGATGATTTTCAAATAAATCGAATGTAGGGACGAGTGTCATCTTGTCCTCATTGTTCAAAATAGCCAACGCAGCATCGTTCCATGCAGCAACAACTGCATTGCCTGGCTTCTCCAGTTCCTTTACATCGCCAAATGGATTGTACAACCCTATGTACGCAATCTGTGCATTGGGATTGATTTCTTTTACTTTCTTCAAAATCTCTTGAAGACGTTTCGACGTTTCCGGCAAAGCCGCTGCCAATTGTTCTGCTGTTGGCGGATCTTCCCCCTGCAAAACCTGCCCGCCCTGGAACAGATCATTCGCGCCGATGGAGATCAAAATAAAATTAGACTGTTGTAATACGTAACGTACACCTTGCTCATCCAATTTTGTCAATAAAGCATCTGTTCTCAACCCGTTAACACCTAAATTATTAAGAACCTGGACGTCATATCCTTTATCTTTGAGCAGATTCCCTGCACGTCTCACGAAGCCAAGTCCTTTATCATCTCCCGTACCTCTTGCCAGGGAATCCCCGATGACGGCCATTCGTATTTTGCCATCCTCCACGACCGCTGGTTCCCCCACGTGATTCTCAGGTGGTGCAGTTGTCTCCTGCTCCGTAGTTAACGCAGAATTTCCCTTAGGGAAAATCACATCTTTTATCGCGTATCCAAATCCAAATAATAACAACAAGGTTGCCAAGATGGATACTGTACTAACGGTTCTCCAGATCCAAGGTGCTGAATCAAGGCTTTTTTTCTTTTTCATCATCACATCTCCGCTCATGTACACCAATCCGGGTGCTTATAATTTATAATGATTTTACATTAAGGCGTGTCTGAAAATCCGCTTACTTCGGAGTTTTCAGACACGCCCTGATGATGCTATTCCTAAATAACATAAATGTTCTGTCGTTAATTTGCAAATTTTGGCGCTATAATCGTAGAATTCATTTTCCATATGTCATTTTACGGAAAAAAGGCTATACCATACACAGATTTCAACTGTGCAGGCATAACCTTATGGAAGAACAAATCTACAATTACTTCATTAAATGTTTTATTTACCGATAAACTCTTGAGCCCAATATCCATTGTAGTATCCTACACCGATATGCGTAAAGTTTTTACTCAGGATATTGGCACGGTGGCCTTCACTATTCATCCAGGCTGTTACAACTTCCTGTGGTGTTTTTTGTCCTTTGGCAATGTTCTCGCCAGCATAGCTGTAAGTTACTCCGAATTGTTTCATCATATCAAACGGAGAACCATACGTTGGTGACTGGTGATCAAAATAGTTATTGTTGCTCATATCTTTTACTTTGGCTACAGCTACTTTGTCCAGAAGGGCATCAGAAGACAGTGCGCTCAGACCTGCTTTGGCACGCTCAGCATTGACCAGTTTAACAACTTGTGCAGAAAAGTCAGATTGCGTGCTTTCACTGCCGTTATTATTTGTATTGTTGCCAGTATTGCCCGTGTTCGAAGGATCTTTGGCTGGTGTAGTTGCCGGTTTTTCTTCTGGAGCTGGTTGTGCTGGTTTTGCCGGTTGCTCAGGCTTAGTTGTTGGCTCAGCAGGTTTTGTTGTCGGCTCAGCAGGTTTGGGAGTTTGATCAGGCTGCGTAGCAGGTTTCTCTACAATTTGCCCCTCAGATACCGTGTATCCGTTTTGTTTAAGCCATTGCTCAATATATGCTTTCAGGCTGTCTGTACTCGTAATTTTGTACGTTGTGGTAGTCTTATATGATGAATCTGCAGCAGACGCGGAAGCAGGGAGCATTACCCCTACGGCCAATACGGCTGTCAGACTGCTCGTTACGACGGTTTTCATCCATTTCTTTTTCAAATTCATTCATCTCCTTAAGAATAGTTATTACAAATTTGTAATTAATACTCTAGCAGTATATCAATTCATACGGAGATTGTGTACCCATAAAATATGGAAAAGTAACTTTTTTGTCATTTTTAAAGTGTTTCAAACACGCCCTGTCACTTATTTTGCATGCCACTATCCCTGTTTACAAAACCATAAAAAAAAGACATTCAGACTAAAGATGCTAGTCGAATGCCACTTCACCATCTATTTATCATTCACGACACCAGAAGGTGCAGATCAGGATATAAGGAGAATTTTCATGTTATAGGAAAGACCTTTTTATACTATAGAAGAACCTTACTGAACCGATAACCTCTCTTCTGAAAACCAATGTGCTCATAAAAAGAGTATGTTGTTGAAGTCACTTCACGGTTCGCACCCGTGACAAACAGTTGTTTACCACCTTGCTGTCTGCCCCAATCTTCAGCACGAGCCATCAGACGACGGCCAATTCCACCACCACGATGTTCCTGGCCAACGATCAGAGAAGTAATTTGTGCGGCAGGTTCTGGATAGGCATGACTTTGCACACATTGCAAGCCAATCACACCAATAATTTGTTCATCCACTTCGGCAACAAGCATGCACGCGTTTGGATTGGTTTCCAAACATTCAATGCGCTCTTTCATGACATTGGCTGTTGTCGGATAGCTGACCTCTCGCATCAGTCCCGTTACCGCTTCAGCATCTCGCAGTTCACACTCTCGGATCATCAGTACAGGGGCCTCAACATTATTGGACATGATTTACCTCCACTTTCAGCATATTAGCGGCTTGCACCGCTGTTCTACGAGCTTCTTCCACATCTTGACCAGCACTTAGCGCTACAGCCATTCGGCGTCCTACTTTGGTCTCAGGTTTGCCAAATACACGAATCTGAGTACGAGGAAGAGCCAGTGCTTCTTCAATCCCGCCTATAGTAAAGTCAGATGTCTCATCATTAGCCTTCAGCGTTGCTGAAGCTCCCGGTGTCAACAGATGTACACCTGTAACCGGAAAACCAAGAATTGCACGTACATGCAGCGCAAACTCGGAACTGTCTTGCGTCACCATTGTTACCATGCCGGTGTCATGCGGACGAGGAGATACCTCGCTGAACACAACACCATCCGGAGTCAGGAACAATTCCACTCCAAACAGTCCATAACCGCCAAGTTCATCCGTAACAGATTTGGCAATATGACAAGCCTGCTCCCATTGTTCAGGAGTCATTGCATGAGGTTGCCAAGATTCGACATAATCCCCATCCTTCTGAATATGGCCAATCGGAGGACAGAAAACGGTGCCTGATACCGACCTAACGGTAAGTAATGTAATCTCACTGTCAAATTGCACAAAGCTCTCCACGATGACACGAACGGATTTGCCACGTGCTCCCGAAAGAGCAATGTTCCAGCAATCCTCCACGTCGCCCGGTGTATGGCATACACTCTGCCCTTTACCGGAAGAACTCATCAATGGTTTAATAACACAAGGTGTGCCAAGCTTACGTACGGCTTCCTGAAGTTGTTCCAGGTTATCCGCAAAAAGGTAATCAGCTGTCGGAAGTTCCAATTGTTCGGCTGCAAGCCGACGGATGCCTTCGCGATCCATCGTTAGACGTGCAGCTCGGGCAGTAGGTACTACACAAAATCCCTCTTCCTCAAGCTCCAGTAAAGCTTCTGTTGCAATAGCTTCAATCTCAGGTACGATGTAATGAGGCTTTTCTTTACGGATCAATTGCTTCAAAGCTTCAGCATCCAGCATGTCGATGCAGTAAGACCGGTGCGCGACCTGCATTGCAGGTGCGTTCTCATAACGATCAACAGCGATCGTCTCTACTCCCAGTCGTTGGGCCTCAATACCGACCTCTTTTCCCAATTCTCCACTGCCTAGTAGCAGCATTTTTTTGGCTTGAGCCGTAAAAGGAGCACCCCACATGTTCTTTCCAATCCTCCCAAAGAGAAATCTTCTATATCTGTCTCTCTATTTTCGGGGTTTTGGTTAAAGATTGCAAGAGTGTCCCCTATTTTTCTTGTGAATTTTACAAGATTTTTTGTGTTTTTTCGATCAAATTTTACAATTACCGTTCACAGATTCGATACTCCTTCCATTCCTCCCATAATTAAGGAAATGTTAAAAGAACAGATTTTAATACTCCAGCGGATCGAAATACACAAAAAAATCCCAAGTTTAAAACCTTGGGATTTTTCGATTTATTCTCTGAAGATTTCATTTAATCTTTGAACCACTCTTGGTGTTCCTCATAAGCCACTCCGGCTACTTCACCTGTCTTCAATGAATAAGATGCACTTATTATTGAAGGATCAGGCTAAAGAACGCCAGAGTGTTATAAGTTCATATGTGATCAGACGCTTCACAGTCGTCCAAGGATATCATCACAAAAATCTGTATTGAGCTTCTATTAATCCATTATAAACGCCTTGTTTCTGGATAAGTTGCTCATGGTTACCCTCTTCTTTAATTTCTCCATGATCCAGGACGATAATGTTATCTGCGTTCCGGATTGTCGATAGACGGTGAGCAACCATAAAGGACGTTCTTCCCTGCAACAGCACCTTCAACGCTTCCTGGATTTTAAGCTCTGTTTCGGTGTCGATGCTGGCTGTAGCTTCATCCAGGATCAATATGCGTGGATCGGCAAGAAGCGCACGGGCAAAGGATAACAATTGCCGTTGTCCCATGGATAATACGTTTCCGCGTTCTTCTACTTCAGTATCATATCCACCAGGCAGCTTCATGATGAACTCATGTGCATTGACTGCTTTTGCCGCGTCCTCCACCTCTTCATTCGTTGCATCCAGTCGTCCAAATCGAATATTGTCACGGATTGTACCCGAGAAGATGAAGGTATCCTGTAATACAATACTGATCTGGCTGCGTAAACTCTCTACCGTTACATCCCGCACATCCTGTCCGTCAATGGTGAGACGTCCGCCGGATATATCGTAGAAACGGCTGATTAGATTGATGATCGTACTTTTACCTGAGCCCGTATGACCAACAAGTGCAATCGATTGTCCTGCAGCCGCCGAGAAGCTGATTCCTTTCAACGCCTGTCTGCCCTTCTCGTATTCGAACACAACATTTTCGAATGCGATATCTCCTTTAATAGAAGGAAGCGGCTTGGCACCTGGTTTGTCTGCGATACTTGGCTTTTCATCCATGAATTCGAAGATGCGCTCCGATGACGCCATCGCAACCAGCAGCTGATTGTACATCTGTCCCAGACGGTTGATCGGGTCCCAGAAGTTGCCGACATAGTTGGCAAAAGCAACAAGTAATCCCACGGTCAACTGACCTTCCTGAATCAGGTAAGCACCAAACCAGAAGAGAATCAATGTACCGAAACCGCCTGTAATTTCAATCAGCGGTCCGAAGCCTTGGTTCATCGCTGATGCTCTATCCCATGACTTTTTGCTGGACAGGTTCATGTTGTCAAAATACTTCATGTTCTCTTTTTCCTGTGTATAAGCCTGAGTCACTCGAATCCCCTGAATAGATTCATTCAAATGGGAGTTAATACGGGAGTTCTTCATGCGCACATCCTGCCAGGCACGACGGATCAGCACCCGCAGTTTGGTCGAGATGATAAACATGATCGGCACCGTAATGATCACGGCAAGACCCAGTTTCCAGTTAATCAACAGCAAGATCACAATGATCCCGAGCAGCTGCACGCAGTCGATCATGACGTTAACTGCACCGTTGGTGAACAGATCCTGAAGAGAGTTAATATCATTCGTCACACGCACCAGTACGGAACCTGCCGGTCTTTTGTCAAAAAAGTTAAAGGACAGCTTCTGGATATGCTTGAACAGATCCGAGCGAAGATCATAGATAACGCGCTGTCCAATAATGTTCGTCAGTTTGATCCGGTACGTATTGGCTGCCCATTGAATGAGATACAACACGAATATGGAGCCTGCAATAAGATAAAGCATAGTCATACTCGGCAACCCCGTTGCCGGTGCGATGGCCCGGTCAATCGCCAGACTGATCAGAAAAGGTACGGACAATTTCGTGATGGTACCCAAAATCATCATTAGAATAACGAGTGGTAACAGTTGTTTTGCATAAGGTTTCATGTATGCAAATAAACGTCCGAATTCTTTCCAGTTAAACGGCTTTTCAATAATTTCATCGTCCTGATAAACAAATCGTTCATTCAGTTTCTTCTCAGAGGCCACTTTGGCCTCGCGCCTGTCTGCTATCGTTTCGGCACTCATGAATTCACCTGCTCCCCAGCCTCCCGCTTACCGCGGGCAATATAATCTGCATATTGAATTTTATAAACATCCTGATATGGTCCAGGCACCTCAATGAGTTCGGTATGTTTGCCACGTTGTACCACGCGACCTTCATCGAGTACCAGAATCTCATCTGCATGTCGTAGTGAAGATATCCGGTGTGCAATAATAAATGTAGTTCTGCCGCGCATGACTTCCTGGAAACCGGATTGAATCTCATGTTCCGTCTCCATGTCCACGGCACTGGTTGCATCATCAAGTACCAGAATTTTCGGATTTTTCAGCAAAGCCCTTGCGATCGCAATCCGCTGTTTCTGTCCTCCCGATAATCCCATACCACGTTCACCAACCACCGTGTCATATCCGTCTGGGAACTCCATAATGAATTCATGTGCCTTGGCCAGCTTGGCTGCACGGATAATTTCATCCATGGTGACGTTCTTAAGTCCGTATGATATGTTATTGCGAATGCTGGATGAGAACAGGAATGTTTCCTGGAATACAGAAGCGATCTGACTCCGCAAACTGCGGATACCTATATCTTTGATGTTTTTTCCATCGAGCTTGATCGTTCCCGAGTTCACGTTGTATGCACGCATCAGGAGCTGAATAATGGTCGATTTACCTGACCCTGTTCCCCCGAGGAAACCGATTACAGAACCGGGTGCAGCATCAAAATTAATATCGGTTACCGCTGGCATTTTGTTGCCGTAGGCAAAGGTTACGGATTCAAATGTCACATGGCCGTTCACTTGGTCTGCCTCCACAATGACCGGATCTTGCGTTTCTTCCACATCCACTGGCGTATTGAGCAGTTCGAGCACCCGTTCACCTGAAGCCTTGGATTGCGTATAGTTGTTGATATGGAACCCAAGGTTCCACATTGGACCGATTATGTACCAGATCAAACTGAAAAAGGCAACGAGTTCACCGAGTGTCAGCGTCTTCTGTATAACCATTTTTCCACCGATTACCAGCAACAGAACGATACTCACCGAAGCTAGAATCTCCATGATTGGAAAATAGCGACTCCACAATGTTGCGGCATGGATCTGATTCGTCTTGTAACGCTCATTGCGTATAGAGAATTTCTCCACTTCATAAGGCTCACGTGCAAAGGATTTTACCGTACGTACTCCAGTGATATTCTCCTGTACCGCTGTCGTCAGTGAACTGAGCGCCAGCCGCATCTCCTGAAATGCAGGGTGAATTTTGGATTCGAATCTCAGCGCAACGAAGGCAAGTAATGGGATGCATATGAGCGTGAACAGCGTAAGCTGCCAACTCATGGTCATCATCATGATTGCGCCGAATACGACCATCAAAACCATGTTAAGAATCTGGGCGAAACCAAATCCGATAAAGTTACGGATGGCTTCCAAATCTCCCGTGAGGCGGGACATCAGATCACCTGTCTTGGCCGTATCATAATAACGGAAGGATAAAAATTGAAGCTTTTCGTAACATGCGTTACGGAGTCTGTACGCCAGGAAGTTACCCAAGCGTCCTCCAAAAAAGCCATGTAAAAACTGCATTCCCGCTTTCAAAATAACTACACCTAACACAGTCAAGGCAATTATGGGAACGTCTTCAAAAGTGCGCGGAACAATAATATCATCAATCAGTATCCTCAGCATGTACGGATACACCAACCCAAGCGCGGTCGCTAAGGCGAGGAAAAAGATTGATACAAATAAATACGTTCGCTTTTCCCAAAAAAAGGTTTGCAGTTGCCTAAGAACATCCATGTTTCTCCTCCTCTTATGTCGTTCAAAAATACTATGAACATTTATGAAGTTTATCACCGTACCCCATTCGCGGCAAAGCGAATAACAGACCATATTCTGCCTGCTTTCAGCTTATTGACGCATTAACGAAGGTAAATGCCCACCTTTCAATCAAATGTTTGAATATTCTCTTTATTTCAGGTTGTTCGTACAAAAAAAAGGCTCCCTATATGCCTTTTCGGCAGGAGCCTTTTTGGGTTGGTTTACGCAACATTTTCAATATGTTGCTGTATCCATCATTTTGTTTTACAAAGACTTCCAGAGAATACGCGTCATGCTACGATTTTAACTGCGTTCAATCTGTTCCAGTTGTACAGACAAGCTCGACCATTGCTCGGCCGGAATTCCACTCTCCAGCGTATCTTGAATTCCGCTCACCGCCTCGTCCAGACGTTCTTCCAACTGACGGGATTGGTGCTGCAATGATTGACGAAGCTGGTTGTCATAAAACTGAATCAGCTTGTCTTGTGCAGCAGGAAGAACTTCAATGATCATCTGTTTGAGGACAGGATCCAGTGCCTCTTGTAACCGCTGACGTCCATCCCCTTCGAAGAACTGCTTCGGATTACGGAAATAATTCAAATAGTTCTTCCACCCGGACGGTTCTTCCAAACGGACTTCTTCGAGCACAGGTGTACTCCAATGTTCGTTCAATGGCAAAGATACATCCATGCCCCCAGATAACTGTCTCACCTCGTCTATACATTCCGTAACTTGCTTCATCAGCCAGGTCTGACCAGCCTGTTCGAGTCTGAGGGTTGTGGCGAGCAGTTCCTGCTCCAGTTCAATTGCAATCATGCGCAAAAGCTCACGTCCACAGGCTGCAAAAGCCGCCTTCAGATTCCCCCGATCCTCCCGAAGCACGGATGGATGGAATGCTTCTGCCATGAATAGACCAAGGCGATAGGCAAGTCGCTGACGCACATGGAAGAGCAATTCTGCTGTTTCCTGTGACAATTCTTCCTTCATGGATCGCTCTGCAAGCCGCTGTATGCGCTGGCGTGACTGTCCCTGAATGGTCCCAAGTTCATCCCGCCGCTGCTGCAATGCTTCTTCGCCCTGAGCCGCATCCTCCGCACGCTTCTTCAGTCGCTGAATGACGCGTGCCATCTCTTCGGAAGCACCACCGACGGCAAGATCGGCTAATTCTCTGCCTGCAAATTGATTGAACTCTTCCTCAAACCGGATAAAACCGGATTGCTCAAGCAGCTTCGAATCCCCAGCCATCTTGCCTTCCATCGCCAGTATACTGGATACCGGGAAGAGTCGTGGTGCCCGAATTCCGTTACTGCGCAGTTGAGTGCTCACATGATCGAGAACCTGCTCCAGTTCTTCCTCGGAGGAAGACAGGTCACTGGCATTCACGACAAAGAACATCTGATCCATGGCAGAACTATCCTTGACACGTCCCAACTGGTTCAGGAACTGGCGATCTCCTTGTGAGAAAGCATGGTTGTAATACGTTACGAAAATGAGTGCATCTGCATTCTTCATATAATTGAAGGTCACACCCGTATGACGAGCATTCACGGAGTCTGCTCCTGGTGTGTCCACCAATACAATACCTTGCTCAGTTACATCGCAGCTGTAGTAGAGATCGATACTGTCTACAAAACAGGACTTCTTCTCGTTTGCGACAAAGTTACGGTAACCCTCCAGATCAACCAACACATCCTGACCTAACTGGTCCGCTGTCTCTTCCCAGCCGGATGCTGCTGCCTGCAAAAAGCTGTAATGCGGGCGCCCCGCGGGATGGACATCCTGTGGCGATAGGGAACGTACTCGCTTCTGCCACTCGGTTCCAGGCTCACCCAGGCCGAGCAATCGGAAGGAATAACCGAGGTCTTCCTGGAAGGCAGCCCGGGTCTTCATGCGGACCCGGGCTGTTCCATGTTCCGCGCCCCCTGCAGGAGCCATGATCCGGTTAATCGCCGCTGTCGTTGGATGCGGCGAGACGGGTAGTACGGCTTCGCCCAGCAACGCGTTGGCGAAGGAGGATTTGCCGGCGCTGAATGCTCCGAACAGCGCCAGAGTGAACGTGCCGCCCGCAAGCGAAGCCGCGCGTGCACGCAGATCCCGTACCGCCGACCCCATGGCGGGGTACGGCTCCACCAGCGCAGCAGCGGCTTCGAGCCGTGCCGCTGCTGCGTCCAGGCGTCGGCGGCGTTCAGCGCCAGCCGCCGACGATGGCCCAGGCACCCCCGCTGCAGCTGTGCGCTGCGTCGGCGGTGCCTCTTGCGTCTGTGGCTGCGCAGCCACAGACGCTGACGTGCCCGCATGCGGACCGGGAGCTTCGCCCGGTCCAGGCACCGCGGGCACGTGCGGGCCCTTCACCTCCGGCAATAGCCCGGAGGGGAGGGGGCCCGCATGGGGCAGCAGGCTGCGCAGCCCTGCTGCCTCTGCGGCGGCGCTGCGCTGGAGCGCCGTGTAGCGCGCCGCCGCCGCGGATTGCGCCAGCAGCGCTGCGCGGCTGGCGTCCAGCGCCTGGAGCGCAGCTTCGCCTTGCGCAGCCAGCACCTCCAGCATGCGGTCGGCCAGCATCATGGCCGACTTGCGATAGCGGGCTTCGATCTCGCCCCGCAGATCTTTGCTGAATTGAATCACATACTCTGGAGAGACTTCTGCACTGGCACTGCGTTTCATCTCCAATAGTGCTTCATCTACAGAAGGCAGCTCCGTATTGAGCGCCTGCTCCCACTCCGTTCCCCATAACTGATGGGATTCACCCAGCTGCCTAAGCATCGTACGAATATGTACTTCCACTTGTCCGGAAGCCTGATCCTGTAATAGCCGCACCAGTTCAGAAGCACGGCGTTGTTTCTCCTGCTCAGTTTTACCGCCTGAGAACAATAAGCCTACCCTGAAGCCCGGTTTACGGCTCTCCAAATAGGCAGCAGCCGACGTACGAATATCCGCAGGAGTAAGATTCGCGTTCGCAAGAAGGGGTTCCAGCTCTGCCCTGAACTTCTCACGCACTCGCGAAGGCCCGGTACGAATATCTGCTGCTTGTTGATCGAGAAGCTCCAGTTCTCGTTCCAAGCGTTCAATCCCTTCCTTGCCACCGATCTCATCCAGGAGGGAATTCTCTTCATCCTCGCGTTTCTCCGCTTGTCTCGTCAGGTGTTGCTCTGTTACATGATTGGCCGAACTTGCCAAACTGTGCTTAATTAAAGCTTCCTTCTCTTGCATCATGTGTCCAATGAGTTCCGGAAGCACATCCCACTGGTTATAGCGATGCTCCTTGTCGCGGAGGGAAGTAAACAACAGTCCGTCATATCTGACTTCCCAGGCCGCAAATATAGCTTCCACACCTTCGGTGTATTGGTCAAAAGAAAGCTCCCGCTCCCGATGCTTGTCGATCTGGTTCACGATCAGAAACAGCGGTTTGCCCCAATCTGACAGACTCTTGGCAAATGAAAGGTTTGTCTCGGACTGAACATGATTATAGTCCATGACATAGAACACCACATCAGCCAGATGGAGCGCGGAATGAGTCGCGAGACTGTGCCCCCGATCTGTTGAATCCACACCTGGTGTATCCAGCAGAACAGCATCATCTTTCAGCAGCGGGATATCATCCCATACCTCAATTGAGCTATAAGCTCCACCATTTTTGCAATACGCCTCCAATTCCTCTGGAGAAACTTCAAGTGTCCCTGCTCCATTGTCAGCGCTTACGTTTGTTGATGTATAAATGAGCGCTCTCGGTTTACCATTACGTATGGATACCACATTCGCACTTGTTGGCACGGGGCTTGAAGGCAGCACCCGCTTTCCGCATAAACTGTTGATTAGACTCGATTTGCCTGCAGAGAAGTGACCACAGAACGCAATCGTCAGATGTTTCATTTCCGCCTTGCTGATTAAATCCGTTAAAGCCTTTACAGCCGTATGGTCCCCTGTCTGCTCCATCGCTTCACGCAGCGGAAGCAGAGGTTTGGCCATTTCTTTTGGGTAATCTGCTGTTCTGGACATGACTGGCCTTCCCCCTGGCTCCTCTAATTTGACATCCGTTTCGACGTCTATCTCTTTTACAACATTTATTTTAACATTATCAAGTTTGAATTTGAACGGTTGGAATTGAATATACATGACACTACACAGTAAATATAAGAAAAGCTTCCGATCGAAGCACTATCGATATGATGAACCATTCGTGGTTTAGCGGTTGCTTTTCTTTCGAATATCAATTCCTTCAGCTCTGGTGAAAACGTATAGATTCTATAATCTAAAAAAAAATAAAACCGAAACAAGTCGGTTTTATCTGTATTACGTTCTATAATCAGCAATCAGTCAAATGTCTGTTGCATTAAAGGCCGACGCAATCACCTTAACCAAGACGATCCACATGGCATTAACGCAACAAGACCACTGGTGTAATCACTTCTTAGGAAACTGCGTTCTCCATGGAAGGCAACAAGATTTCAAATACTTGTCCATGTTGCAGGATTGTAATGTCTCTGCCTTTGTCTCTCATGACAACAACTTCTGGTTTTACGGACATACGCTCCAGATAATGTTCAGGCACGTCGCCAGAATGGCTTACTGTGATGCCTTCTACTTCTTTTTCTTCATTTTCAGCCATTTCCTGTTCAACGATCTGTTCAAAAATATCGGAGAAGGCCTCAAAATTGTCAGTGTACACGGAAATGCATTTCATGATTATTCATCCTTTTCTGCTCATTAATTTATTTTTCGTTTTCGGGTAGTGACACGTTCCTTATCTTTCCTGATTTGGGACGTTTTCATACGTTTTTTCCCTTCCCTGCATATGTCCAGCAATGGACAGATATGACACGCAGGGTTCTGTGCCTTGCAATGGTAGCGTCCAAAAAATATAAACCGGTGGTGAGTTAAAGTCCACTCATCCCGGGGGACGCGCTTCATTAGTTTCTTCTCGACTTCAAGTACGGAGTCATCCCAACCTGCAAGGGCCAGCCGCTTGGATACTCGTTCAACATGAGTATCTACCGCAATTGCCGGTACTCCAAATGCGTTGGAAACAACTACATTCGCGGTTTTCCGCCCGACACCTGGTAGCGTCACAAGCTGATCATGTTCCTGCGGTACATCGCCGCCATACTGCTCTATTAAAATTCGGCACATGTTCTGAATATGCTTGGCCTTGTTCCGATACAAACCAATACGCCGTATATCCTGTTCCAGCTCTTCGAGAGGAACCGCCAGATAATCTGCTGGGCTTCTGTATTTTTGGAACAAATCTGCAGTTACCTTGTTCACCGTTTCATCGGTGCACTGGGCAGACAAAAGGACAGCTACCGTCAATTCAAATGCATTGCTGTGATTTAATTCGCAATGTGCATCAGGAAACATTGCTTCCATAGTTTCGAGTATATGTCTAACCGTCGCTGCATTCATGAAGAGCTACCTCCCACAAAATAACTCCATTCTGAGGAGCCTTACTTCGAAGCTTCATCCAAGTGCTTTGCGGGGACCCCAAAAAGCTTGCAAAAAAAACGTCTTGATGCGGGAAAGATCCCGTATCAAGACGGTCATTCTTTTGATCCTCGAAAAGAAACGATTACTGTTTTTGAATCTCCAGAATAACATTGTTCAGGAGATACAATACAATATTATCATTATCTCTGAGAGATTGCACGCTTAAAGTATTGTCACCCTGGTGAACAAATACACTTGATCCGAGTGCAAAACGATAGTTCGTGTCTGCTGTCGATTCCCGCTTAACCAGAATCTGGTTGCCAACGCCATCATAAGACCAGAATTGTTTGCTCATGACAGTCAGCACTCTGAAACGTGTAGAATTATCCGTATCTTTTGTCATTTCGACACGATCTCCGACCGTAAGACTAGTCAGTGAAGTTAAGGTAGAGCCAGATTTTACGACTTTAACCGAACCGCTAACAGGCACGGTTTCAGTCTGACCGTTAAACTGCTTAAGTGTTACGGATGAAGCATCCACGGCTGTGACTTCAGCCAACGTGCGCTTCACGACTTGTACCGCTTTTGGCGTAGCTCCTTCAAACGTTACATTAATCAGGTTGCCTGCTGTCAGTTGTGAAGGCGTGATCGTCTGACCACTCTCTCCTGTCAGCACCGCTTGATCCACGTAGAACTGACTTGTCAACAGATCGGATTTTACTCGAATACGACCATTCGCTTCCAAGGCTACGACTTCGAATTGAGCCACAGTGTTCAGTGCAACCTTCTGAACCACATCCTGATTCGCTCCAAGCGTTACGGTAACTTTGTCACCAATCTTCAAATCTCCCAGACTTGCGCCCGATTTATTATAGATCTCAACCGTAGAAGCGGTAGTATAAGGCACTGTAATCGTCTGATTACCAGACAACAAACTGATTTTTTTGCCCGATGTGTCAATGTTGCTAATCGTACCTTCGTACTTGTAAATCACTTTAACGGACAACGCACGTGTTCCCACATAGGTCAGATCCAATTTGCGACCATCATTTAAAATCGACTCCAGACCAGCGAGTGTAGGTTTGGTCGTATTGTAGTCCAATTTGGTTTTTTCGTCCAATGTAAATACAAACGGTTTTTTGTTGTTGTCCAGTACGGTAAGTACCTTTGTTTTGCTGTTGTAAGATACAACCGTTACTCCGTTCATAGGTTCCATTTGACGTCCAATCACCTGAATACGCGTTACCTGATCGTCAGAGTTCAATGACAGCTCCACCTGATCTCCGTTCGTTGCATCTGTGATTAGATCATTTAGCGTCGCATCCTGAATACCATTAATAATAACTTCCGGTTTTTCAGTCAGCAGTTTCGCCTCAAGGGAACCCCCTTCACGTTTGAACGTTAACGTGGACTGGTTGCCACCGATCTCAACCAATGTTCCGCGCACCGATTGCTCCACACCTTGAGACAATGCGATTGTTTGCAAAATACTGTCCTTTACGGTGTATTTCACGGCACTGCCAG
The DNA here is from genome assembly GCF_058313655.1 of Paenibacillus sp. Negev47. Taxonomy (NCBI): domain Bacteria; kingdom Bacillati; phylum Bacillota; class Bacilli; order Caryophanales; family Paenibacillaceae; genus Paenibacillus; species Paenibacillus sp. Negev47. Next base: position 2,443,680 of record NZ_CM177754.1, on the reverse strand, counting down.
CTTTGAGATCAGCCACTGACAGAATACGGTTTTGATATGTGACAAGCAGATTGTCATTGTATGCAAACTGCTCTGTAGCACCCGCTGCATTGACAAGTTTGATTGTTTTGCCAGAAGTGGATACTTCAGCAATTACACCATTGTCACTCTTGTTAACAATGCCGGATTTCACACGAATAGCAACTGTTTTTTTGTCAGCCGAGAACGTCTCACGCTGTATTTCAATGATGCTATCAGCTGTAATATCGGACAGTTTGATTGTATTACCATTCTGATCAATGAATGCAGTTGCCTCATCATAACTGTACGTTTCGTAATTTTCGCCCACAAAGATACCAATCTTGTTACCAGACAATGAACGCGCAAAAGTACCTTCAACGCTTTCCACCTGCGGTGTAGCATCAACGACTTCCACATAAGAAGCCCCACCTGCCGAACCTACAACCATAACTTTCGTATATAGCTTCACATCTGTGGATGAAGCACGGGTTTCACTGTCTTTCGTAAAGTAAGGCGTACTGCTGTTCACTGCGAAGTTAACGGCTTTACCGTCCACAACCAGCGTGATCTGCCCATCTTTCAATCCAGTCACATAACCCGTGGATGTGTTCGGATACGTTGTATCCGTTAACGATTCGCCACGACTGAAGAAGGTAGCGAGTTGAGCACGGGTTACGGAACCGGTTGGATTGAATTTGTTGCCTTCCACACCTTTGGCCAGATCCAGGCTAACAGCCAGATTGACATAACCTTTACCACTTTCGGAGATACTTGCATTATCAGCAAATCCGGTAGATTGATTGTTTTGTGCCTTGGCTTCAGCATCCTTGTCCAATGAACGGATTAACAATTTCGTAATCCATTCCCGTGAAGCCGGTTTTTGACCCCAGGATGTCTTGGATACATCCACCGTTGATTCTTCCGTCTTGTCAATCAGTCCCAGTTGAAGTGCCAGCGCGACATATGGCTTGAAATAATTTCCCACTTCCATGTTTGTCGGTAATGCCGCAGCCGTGTCGGTATTCAACTGGCCCTCTTGATTCATAAAACGGATTGCCATAGTTACAGCTTCTTGCTGAGTTACCGCGTCTCCTGGACGGAACAAGCCGTTATTACCGAGGAGAATACCTTGATATGCCAGTTTGTACACATGTTTCTCAGCCCAGTATCCGACGTTGATGTCACTGAACAAACCAGTTGGTGCAGCCGTGTTCGTTATTGTAGCAGTCTGACCCTGCCCCGTTTCTGTTGATTCTGCTGCCATGGCAGCTCCACCGGCGCTAAGGGCCATCATGCCTGCAAGCACGGCTGATACTACTTTTTTAGAGTGTGATGGATGGTTATATTTAAAAGTCACCTATGATTCCCCTCTCTCATGTAAAACGACCTATATTCCGTGAATTCACGGTACGACAGCATGCTGTAAAGCCTATCTTGTCATTGGATGTTCAAGATCCACATGGCCCATCAGACTCTCGGACTGTTGACCGTCTACCAGTAAATCAAGTGATTTAACTTCATCAAACTGGAAGAATGTTTGTTTCAAAGCATCCAGCGCATAGGATTCTCCACCTGCACCAAGACGTGCCGTATCTGGCATATGAATATCCAGCGTAAGGGCTCCATCTTTGAACTGCACAGATTTCAATTCAATCTCTTTCGCCCACAGTGGAACTAGTTTATCGTCTTTGCTCTGTTGCAAAGATTCAAAGGCAGCCTTATACTTGGCATCCTCCGATGCATATGAAATCTCTGCCGAAGCTTTGTGCAACTCCAGTTCTTCTTCATCCGTATAGAATACAGTGATCGTTTTCTTTTCATTGCCTTCGGAAGTTGCTGGCGTCTCCGTGGACGTTCCGCTAGACGGAGTAGTCGTCTCCTCTGAGCTGCCTTCCGTGGATTCTGTAGGTGTTGTGTTCTCTTCAGGATCAGCAGTTACCGGTTCGGTAATTGTTTCGCCTTCAACTTCGGTCACATTGGTTTCGGTTTCGGTTTCGGTTCCTGCGCCTTGCGTCTGATTCGGAGCAGCTGTTGGCTTGCTTCCACATCCAGCAGCAACTGCCATAACCGTGACCAGCAAGGCTGCAATCCATATTTTCTTGTTCATTCTAACTCCGCCTCCTCAACATAAGGGCTTGTCCCTTATTTAATTCCCAGGTACTCTTTGATTCCTGCAACAATCCCTTTGGCAACGCTGTTCTGGAAACTCTCCGTGAACAAGGCTGCTTCGTCACTCTTGTTGCTAAGGAATCCACCTTCCAGCAGAACTGCTGGCATTGTCGTTTCACGGGTTACGTGGAGACTTGCCGTTTTCACTCCACGATCTTTCAGTCCGGAAGACTGCAAAAGATACTTGTGCATTACAGTGGCAAGTGCTTTGCTGTTGGAGCGTGTATAGAATGTCTCTACACCGTTCGCAGCAGCCGGGCCACTGTTAGCATGAATGGAGATAAAGATATCCGCTTTTATGTCTTGTGCAATCTTCACACGTTCTTTTAATGCCAAAAATGTATCATCGCTGCGCGTTAACACAACGTCAATTTTGGATTCTTTTTTCAACAAGGCTTCTACTTTCAGAGCTATTGCCAGATTGAAGTCCTTTTCACGTTTGCCTGTTACACCGATTGCCCCAGGATCCTGATCTCCGTGACCTGCATCAATAACGACAACTTTTTTGCCATTATCACCAACTGGAGGAGCAGGTGTACCACTTTGATTGTTGAGGTCAATCATGATCAGTCCGGAATCATTTTGCACACTGTACCCTTTTGAACTCGACAGATCGATCACAAAACGAAGTGTGGATGGACTGTTGCTGTATAACGAGTAACGAATCTTAGACACATCCGGATAGCCGCTAACGACGAGTTGTCCATTCTGGTTGCTGTCTAAAGCCTGTCCTTCACTGAATGAATCAGCAAATGCGGTATTCGGCAAGTCTATAACGATTCGATCTGGTCCTGTCATCGTGAAGACGTTCGGCTTCGTACTTCCGCTTGTTGCAATCATGAAGCGGTTGTCGCTGAAGCTGATGCCGTTCACCAGTACAAGACCTTCCTGATCCGATCCTCCACCTTCATTGCCAGAGTTCGGAGGTGTGGTTGTCCCGTTTCCGGAACCTGAATTCTGGGTAACTAATGTTACCGTCTTCGTGGTATTGTTCCAACCCACCTTAAGACCCATTTCCTCACCAATAAATCGGAGAGGCACGAGTGTAGTACCATTTTTAACGAGTGGCGGGGCATCCAGGTTTACGTTACTGCCGTTCACCGTTGCCGTCTTCTGTCCAACAATCATCTGCATGGCAGTGTTGTCTTTGCTGATAGTCACAGTTTGCGTTTGCTGCTTCCACTCCACGCTATACCCAAGATTTTCGGACACAACCCGGATCGGAACCATCACCTTGCTGTTGATAATTTCCGCCTTCGTATCCGATGGCTGTACGATTTCTTTTCCGTCTAGGATAATTTTCGTGTCTGTTGCTGCATGACTATAGCCCGGGAAAACGAGCCCAAAGACAAATAACAGTACCAAAAAACCGAACTTCTTCATCCTTCACCCCTACCATTCTCATATTTTTTTGCCGCATGTTGTCATTTTCCAACTCCGACTGACCGCTTGGGCATTACCAGACACCTATTAGACGCCCCTCGCGCTCAAAAGTTGCGAATATATTCCAACATAACAGAAAAAAAACGTTGTCAGATCAAGCTTTTTTTACATTTTAATGTCTGTTTTTTTCCTTATTTATCAAATATACATCTCTAAACAACGTACTACCCTAACCTTCATATTTGCGCATAATTCACTTTACAGTCCCAAAAATTCAACGATTCCGTCCACAATCGCCTGTGCACATTTGTCCTGGTATTCTTCGGTAAGCATGACTGCTTCATCTGTTGGGTTGCTTAAAAAACCAAGTTCAAGTAACACAGCAGGCATAGTTGTTTCGCGCGTCACATGCAGACTCGCCGTTTTAACACCACGATCCTTGAGTCCTGTTATCGGCAACACATATTTGTGAAGAGTGTCAGCCAAGGTTTTGCTTTCCTTACGGCTGTAGAGCGTTTCAACGCCGTTTGGTACGGGTGTCGTAAATTTGTTTCCATGAATGGACACAAAAATATCTGCCTGATTCAATTCAGCAATATCTACGCGCTGTTTAAGCGAAAGCTCTGTATCATCCTGGCGTGTAATGACCGTCTGAATATCTTGGTATTGTTGAAGGATTGCCTGTACCTTCAGTCCTACAGCCAAATTGAAATCCTTCTCATAAGCACCCGACAAACTCACTGCACCCGATTGACGACCACCATGTCCCGGATCAATGACCACAATCGTTTTCCCGTCATTCGTAGGCACTGCCGGTTGGCTTGTGGGTTCTCCACTCGTGGCTGTCAGATCGACGAGCAGGACATTGTTATCTCCAACAGACCATTTGGCAGTAGCCTTCTGACTTAGATCCAGAACAACACGCACGGTGGAAGGCGCCTTGCTGAACATGGCATATCGAACTTTGGAAACCAGGGATGAATCCGTAACGAGAATCTGTCCGCTGCCATCCGGGTTAGAGGCTTGTCCTTGAATGAATTCCTGAGAAAATGTCGCTGCAGGAAGATCAACAATAATACGGTCTGGCCCACCAATACTGGAAACTTTCGGGCTAATATTACCGTTTGTCGCTATAATCAAGCGATCTCCGCTGAAGCTGATCCCTTGAAGTTCTGTCAGACCACCTGGGACAGGCGCCTCGACGGGGGCACTGTCACCTTCCGTTTCAACCACGGGAGGAATACTAAATAGGCTTACTGTCTTGGTTCCATTGTCCCATCCAACACGCAGACCCATGCCTTCCCCGACAAAACGTAGCGGAACAAGCGTAGTTCCCTGTTTGATTAATGGGGGCGAATCCAGGTTTACTACATTTCCATTCACTGTAGCCGCATCTTTACCAGCGGTCATTTGAATGGTGCTGCTTCCTTTTTGAACCTGGACTGACTTGGTTGCCTTCTCCCACTTCACTTCATAACCTAGGTTCTCGGATACAATTCGAATTGGAACCATGACCGTCTTCCCGATATTCTCTGCAGGAGCTCCCGTCTGCTGGTCAATGGTTACACCGTCGAGCACAATCGAGGGAGTGGTGTCTGCATGTGCCATGACTGGAAATAAACACAGGAACAGAAAAAAAACGACTGCTGCTGACCATTTCTTCATACCTCATCCACCATTCTTTTTGTCTTTTGAACATCCGACCTGATTCTCTGCAGTGTAAAAACAATGACGCTATGTAACCTTCCATAATATACTAAACAGTTTATCAGATATTGTCCCTTCATCCGGTTACAACGTTGTCATATTCAGTCGGAAATAAGATGATAAAAAGGGATCACATGAAGCCATGAATCTCTTATTGTCATGAATGTATATCGATTTCATTTCAATGATGTCATATATTGACGATATTACATCTAACAATGTAACTTTAAAGTATACATATTCTGGAACAGAAAGTACTGCTAAAAAAAGAAGTTATTAGATAAAAAACTCTTAGGAGGGAACTGGATGCTTACACTATATAAGAAAGAACCCGATGGCAAATTCCTTTATGCGGAATACTGGATTGAAGAAGGACAAGTCGTTGAACATATCGGCACAGTCGGTACTCATGGTACAACGAGCAGAAAAGACTTTCCGTGTGATACCGCGATGAGGACGAATTCAAAAGAGACTATCTGAAGCGCTTCACAGATCAGGGCTATAAAGAAGCCTCCCAGCAGTACGGTTACGTATTGCTCATCCAATATCCCATGAAGAGTATGACAGGAACCAAACGTGATCTGTGGCTCAAGGATAAGGCTAGTGAAGTACTGATCAGTGAGCTCGGCTGGAGAGGGCTGGGATTGTAGATGGACACGATATGGGCAAAACGGCTAATCCGATCACGGAGTTCGCTTTGAATATATATTTTCTGAAATACAAAAAGCTTCTGTCTCACTGATCGGAACAAGGTTCCTTTCGGAGGCAGAAGCTTTTTGTTATAGGATACTTTAGAGATTAACCGAACAGTTTTGCCGCGTGGCGTTGTTCATATGCAGCAATCTCATCATCATGTTGAAGGGTGAGACCGATGTCGTCCAATCCTTGCAACAGGAATTGACGACGGTGCTCATCCAGATCAAAATCGATATGCAGTCCGTATGCATCAGTAATCGTTTTGTTTTCCAGACTCACATTCATCTCGTAGCCTTCATGTGTTGCTGTACGCTGGAACAGGTCCTCAACCTGCTCTTCCGACAGCTTGATGGGCAAGATTCCGTTCTTAAAGCAGTTATTATAGAAGATATCCGCAAACGATGGTGCGATGACACAACGGAATCCATAGTCCATAATCGCCCATGGCGCATGCTCACGGGAAGATCCACAGCCAAAGTTGGCACGCGAGATCAGGATCGATGCTCCCTCGTAACGAGGTTTGTTCATTTCGAAGGAAGCAATGTTGTTCCCCTCTTCATCAAAACGCCATTCATAGAACAAAAATTGTCCAAATCCTGTACGCTCAATCCGTTTCAGAAACTGTTTCGGAATGATTGCATCTGTATCTACATTGACCCGGTCTACCGGTGCAACGATGCCTTGTAATGTTTTGAATTCTTCCATATTAAACGTTCTCCCTTCTGTCCGTTATTGGTTAGATCGCTGCTTCCGTTTTGAAATTCCAGTCCCGTACGTCCACAAAGTGGCCCTTAACTGCTGCTGCTGCTGCCATTGCCGGAGACACCAGATGCGTACGTCCTCCGCGTCCTTGACGTCCTTCAAAGTTACGGTTGGAAGTCGAAGCACAACGTTGTCCTGGCTTCAATACATCCGGGTTCATCGCCAGACACATGCTGCATCCCGCATCACGCCATTCAAATCCGGCTTCCGTGAAGATTTTATCCAAACCTTCTTGTTCTGCTTGGATTTTAACTCGTCCTGAGCCTGGTACAACAATTGCTGTAACCCGACTGGATACCGTGTGACCTTTAGCCACTTGTGCTGCTGCACGCAGATCTTCGATCCGTCCATTGGTGCAAGAACCGATAAATACATAGTCAATTGGAATCTCGGCGATTGGTGTTCCCGGTTCAAGTCCCATATATTCAAGCGCTTTTTCAGCCGCTTTGCGTTCGTTTTCTGTAGGCAATTCAGCCGGAACAGGAACTTTCGAAGAAATGTCGGTTCCCATGCCAGGGCTTGTTCCCCAAGTTACTTGCGGAATCAATGTTTCCACATCGATTTCAACCACATGGTCGAACTCGGCACCTTCATCGGTTACAAGTTGTTTCCAACCTGCTACAGCTTCATCGAATTTGGCATCCGCTGGTACGTATTCACGTCCACGCAGATATTCGAATGTTGTTTCATCCGGAGCGATCAATCCTGCTCTTGCTCCACCTTCGATGGACATGTTGCAGACCGTCATACGCTCTTCCATGCTCAACTCACGGATGGATTCGCCTGTGTACTCAATAACATAACCTGTTGCAAAGTCTGTACCGTATTTGGCAATAACTGCGAGGATCATGTCCTTCGCGGTTACACCCGGGTTACGTTTGCCGACAAAACGAACTTCCATTGTTTTGGCTTTCGCTTGTTGCAAACATTGGGTTGCCATAACGTGCTCAACTTCACTTGTTCCGATTCCGAATGCCAGTGCACCAAACGCACCGTGTGTGGACGTATGACTGTCACCACATACAATTGTTTTGCCTGGGTGAGTCAGACCGAGTTCAGGTCCCATAACGTGCACAACGCCTTGATCAATTGTGTCCAGATCATACAATTTCACGCCGAAATCACGGCAGTTTTGCGAAAGTGTATCAATTTGTTGCTTGGAGATTGGGTCTGTAATGTTGAAACGATCTTTTGTTGGAACGTTGTGGTCCATTGTCGCAAATGTCAGCTCAGGGCGACGAACTTTACGCCCACTCAGACGAAGTCCTTCAAATGCCTGCGGAGAAGTTACTTCGTGCACCAGATGCAGATCGATATACAGAATGCTCGGTTTGCCTTCTTCTTGATGAATTACGTGATTTTCCCAAATTTTCTCAAACATCGTTTTTTTACTCATCATTTTCACCTCATCATAAGTTCGGTCCTTGGAAGAGCCTCGTGTTTCTTCTAAAAAGTGAAGCTCTTGAATGACATAAATATATCACCCTGTCCTTCATTGTTCCAAGATATAATATCTATAGATGTAATAGGTTTAACCTATAATGAGGGAAAAGCAAATAAACCACTGCTCATAGCAGAGGTTTCAGTTGATAACAATTATCATTATCATATAAAGTCTATACTACGTTCCCGCTTCTTCGCTGTCAATGCTTTTATCTAAAACAGGAAAAAACAGCCCTGAATCCAGAGCTGCTTTCCCACTTCCTCATTAGACTTATTAGATGATCCATTCCAGTCAACAATGTCTTATGGAGTGCTTGTCCTACTCGCGTATTACAAGCCGTTATTCGCAATCACATCTTTGTACCAATGGAAACTCTTCTTGCGTTTTCTCTCCAGTGTTCCATTGCCGTCATTATCCTGATCTACATAAATAAAGCCATATCGTTTCTCCATCTCTGAAGAAGAATAACTGATCAGATCAATCACTCCCCAACTGGTATAGCCCAACAGTTCAACACCGTCCAGAATCGCTTCATGCATTTGTTCAATGTGAGAACAGAAATAATCAATACGATAATCATCCTGAATGCTACCATCGGCTTCAATCGTATCTACAGCTCCAATCCCATTTTCAACGATAAACAAGGGCACCTCGTAACGGCTATACAGTTCATTCAATGAGATACGCAAACCTACCGGGTCAATCTGCCAGCCCCAATCATTGGTGTGGAGATACGGATTCTTCACCCCTCCAGTTGTATTGCCACTCACCTGTTCCAATCGGTCGCCATCCACACTCGAGACGAGGGACATATAATAACTGAATGAGATAAAGTCCACAGTGTGTACTTTCAGAATCTCCTCATCCCCCTCAAGCATATCCAGATGAATTCCTTTTTCGGTAAAAAATCTCTTTGTAAAGTACGGATACGCTCCGCGCACCTGTACATCCGTGAACATCAGATTGAATTGATTATCCCGGGAAGCAACGAGTACGTCTTCGGGATTACATGTATGAGCGTACGTCGTCAGTTTGGTAAGCATACATCCGATCCGGGAACCTGGAATGATCTCATGACAGTACTTCACTGCGAGCGCACTTGCTACAAATTGATGGTGTAACCCTTGGTATATCGCCTGCTCCACATTCTCAAAACGCTCTGGAACAATGCCACCACTGGTAAACGGATGACGAACAATGCTGTCAATTTCATTAAATGTAATCCAATATTTCACTTTGTCCTTATAACGGGTGAACACGGTTTTACAAAAGTGAACAAAATAATCGACCACTATCCGATCCGTCCATCCACCGTGGTTATTCACCAGATACATCGGCATTTCATAATGTGACAACGTAATCAATGGTTCAATTCCTTGTTTCAGCATGCCATCAATAACGCGGTCATAGAACTGCAAACCGGCTTCATTCGGCTCTGTTTCGTTACCATTTGGGAAAATTCGGGTCCACGCAATAGATAGGCGCAACGTTTTTAGACCCATCTCCCCAAACAAGGCCAGATCCTCCTCGTAACGGTGGTAGAAATCAATGCCTCTGCGTTTCGGATACTCTCTATCCGAGGTAGACTCCATCGCAGTCTTGATTTGTTCTTCATTGATTGCATTGTGTTTCTTATACTCACTCTTGGCCACACCTTTTCGATAGATAGCAATGTCGGCTGTTGACAGACCTTTGCCGTCCACATTCCAGGCTCCTTCTGCCTGATTGGCAGCTATTGCCCCTCCCCATAGAAAGTCTTCTGGAAACGGTCTTGTTGTATTGGTCATTGTGTATTCCTCCTTGGATTAACGCTGTGACTCTTTCATTCTTGCTTAATTACGACTCATGACCCGATTGATATGAATAATCAAATACATCATCTCCTCATTGGAGATCGTATGTTCAAACCGGGCTTCAATATAATCCTTGATCAGAAGTACGCAGGCTTCTTCCTGCGGATATTTACTCGCGATCTGCTCAAAGAGCTCATGATCCTGCGTATTTAATGTTTTATGCTCAAAGAGCCGTTGAATGAAGAACTGCAAATGGGTCAAAAAGCGTGAATAGTTGATGCTGTGTGTATCCAGCTCCACGTGATAGTGAATTTTGATAATATTAAGTACATCCTTGACGGTGTTAGTCATCAACATGACCTGATTCATATTGTCATCATTCTGCTGGGCATTAACGAGATGAAAGGCGATATTGGCCGCTTCCTCTTCTGGCAGGGTGAGACCAAGCTCTTTTTGAATGAGAGACAGGCCGTGCAACCCGATACTGAACTCCTGTGGATAGAACTTTTTCACTTCCCACAGCATTCGGTTCTGGATCGTCATATTGTCCTTGAATCGCTTCATGGCCATATAAAGGTGATCCGTTAATGCGACATAGAGATGATCACTCAGATGGCGGGACAATGTATGTTTGGCATGGGAGATGATTTCATCAGCCAGAATCAGATATTCTTTTGGCGTTTCCTTCATCAGGGCAGTGAGATCTGAGGAGATCGTTTCATTTTCAAGGACATAGATCTTCTCGATCTCATCCTCACTCACGATATCTCCCGGTTTGCTCTTGTAGCCGATGCCCTTTCCCATCACAATAATTTCCTTGTCATCCTCACCACGTCTGGCGAGAACAATGCTCGAATTCAGTATTTTTACGACTTCCATATCAGGCTGCCTGCCTTTCATTCATATTTCAGCGGGTTATAACACCGTAATTAATGGTTTCCCCGGTCCTGTTATCGATGCAGTTTCATTGCCCAACACCTCCAGATAATCCGATGAATTGGTCACAATTACAGGGGTCGTGGTGTCATAACCTGCAGCTTGTATTGCTTCAAGATCAAATTCGATCAGGAGCTGACCATGAGAGATCTGTTCTCCTTCGTTTACTTTTACATCAAAATGCTGGCCTTTCAGTTTCACCGTATCCAATCCGACATGAATCAGAAGTTCAACTCCCTCTACTGATCTCAGACCGATGGAATGTTTGGTACGAAACACCGTCTCAACGGTACCATCAAACGGGGCAAACACCTTTCCAACACTTGGCTGAATCGCCATACCTTGTCCCATGGCCTCTTGTGAGAAGGCTTCGTCCTTCACCTCTCTTAAAGGCATCACCTTGCCTTCCAATGGAGCAAAAACGATCTTTTTCGATTTGATCCCTGTGGATGGCTGGATTTCAGATTCGCCTCTCGCTTTGATTGTGGGACTGCCTGCCATCGACACTGCTGTTGGAACAACATCCTGAAATCCAATGACATATACGGCGACAAACGCGACAATGGCAGAGATCAGCATGGTAATGATCGCATAGATAATATTCATATGATCTTCACTGATAAACATAGGCATGGAGGCAATCCCCGGACCCACGGCAGCATATGCTTTGAGATTCACAATACCTGCGAACAACCCAGCGACTCCGGCGCCGATCATGCAGGCAAACAGCGTTTTCTTGAGCCTTAAATGTACACCGTACAGAGCGGGTTCCGTGATACCGAATACACCTGAAATTCCTGCAGACAAAGCGACTTGTTTCAGCTTGATATCTTTGGTTTTGAATGACACCGCCAGTGCGCCTGCTCCCTGCGCCATATTGGATGCCAGCATCGCGACCAGCACCAGTGTCTCGTATCCAGGTGAAGCCAAGGCTGCAAAAATAATAGGATAAAATACTTTATGCATACCGAACATGACAATTAGAGGCATCAATATAGCCATAATGACAACGGTCAACCATCCAATCTTATCCTGAATCCAATAGATCAGGTTGGACATTCCCGTTCCGAGATACATCCCCAGAGGTCCAAGTACAATCAGAGCAACTGGAGCAACAATGAGAATAACAATCAACGGTTTAAGGAAAATCTTGACCGGCCCTGGTGAGATCTTGTCCGCGAACTTTTCAATGTAAGACATGAACCAGACCGTTAGAATAATCGGTACTACGGATGTCGCATATTGAACGGATGCAACAGGTATGCCAATAAAGGACACCGGATCTTCACCGCCAAGCAGACCAATCATATTCGGGTGTAACATGATGCCACCAAACAGAACGGCAACAAAGGGATTGGTTTTAAATCTATTTGCACTGGAATAGGCCAGTAGAATCGGAAGAAAGTAAAAGGCAGCATCAGACATGACACTCAAAACGGTATATGTCTGGCTCTCTTTGGACATCAAGCCGGTCACGGTCGCTAGTAGCAACAGTGCCTTAAGCATGCCCGAGGCAGCAATGGCTGGGATAATAGGTTGGAAAATGCCTGCAATGACACTGGCAAAGGTATTAAACAGACCTTTGGGGCTATAATCCGCTTTTTGTTTCTCCTGAATCTCGTTTGATTGCCGAGTATCCACCATCTTGGCAAGTTCATTGTAGACGTATGCGACGTCATTACCGATAATTACCTGATATTGTCCGCCGCTATTCACTGCGCCAATAACGCCATCGAGGCTCTTAATTTCTTGGGTCTTCGCCATATCCGGATTCTTCAGGGTAAGTCTGAGCCTGGTAGAGCAATGAATTAACGTGTTGATATTATCATTGCCACCGACCAGCTCCATAATCGATTGGGCTAATTGTTTGTGATTCATGGTGCACCTCCGCAATATTTCATGTAGGAAACAAAAAAAGACCTAAAAAGGGTAGGAAAAATAAATATTCCCACCCAATCTAGGTCTTGCCTGCCGAACAGTAACACGCCATCGTTGGATGAACTGTTATTCAATTATATGAACAAAAAAGAATATGACATTTGAAATGTATCCGTGCTGAAGCTTAAAGCTGATACATATGAAAACGTTGATTTTGTTTTACCCGGGTAAGTGATTCTCTTAAGCGTTTTCAAAATCAGTATAACAACTCTTCTGATGTAGTGCAAGCGATTAAGCGAAATTAATGATTTCTTCATCTGCAGTGATATAATGGTGGCATAACGAAAGGAATGACCGATGACGATGGAATTCAGACAACTTCAATATACGCTGCAAATCGCGGCCGAGCGCAATTTCTCCCGGGCAGCAGAGAAGCTGCATATTGCCCAACCTTCATTAAGTCAGCAATTATCCAAATTGGAAAAAGAATTGGGTGTACTCCTTTTTCAGCGAAATACAAGTACGGTGGAGTTAACCCATGCCGGTGTTACGTTTGTTGAGCAAGCCCAAAAGATCGTAGATGCCATGGAGCTATTGCGTCAGGAAATGTCAGACATCTCCCAGCTTCGCAAAGGTAAAGTCGTTGTGGGCAGCATGCCGATCACGGGCTCACACTTGCTCCCACATGTGCTTCCAGCGTTCCAACAAGCTTATCCGGAGATTGAGGTTACCTTATTGGAAGACTCCGGGCTTACACTGGAGAAATTGACAGCAAGCGGCAAAGCTGATCTGAGTTTGCTATCTCTTCCTTTACAAGAACCAAGCTTGTCTTATGTAACCATTGGAGAGGAACGGATTGATCTGGCAGTTCCCCCGAATCATCCTCTGGCACGCAGGGCGGATCCGGAACATCCGATTCCTGTGCGAATTGAAGAGCTTCGTGATGAACCCTTTGTTGTGTTGAAAAAAGGACAGGGCTTCCGCAAACTTACATTTGATCTCTGTGAGCAGGCCGGTTTTGATCCCCAAGTTGTGTTTGAGAGCACTAATATTGAAACCGTTCAGTCGCTAGTCGCCACAGGTATGGGCATTACACTGGTTCCACGCTTTATTGCCCGTGCACCGCGCAGTGAATTCGTGCCTGTGTATGTGCCACTTGCTGAGCCTACTCCAAGCAGAACACTTGTTGTGGCTTATCGTCAAGGAAGAGTACTGTCAAAAGCAGCCGAGGCCTTCATCCATACGTTTCAACAAACCGTTGCCGAACTGTCCCAAGGGGACTAATGAATTGTTCCTTTGGATATGGGAGGCATATGGTACTGAACCAAAACAAAGGCTTGACCCCTATGGGCCAAGCCTTTGTTTTACTCGTTTCCCGCATCCGCAGGATAAAGTTCTTACTTTGCAATCACAGTAACTGGTTCCAGTACAATGTTGCTTGTTAAGTTGTTTAGCTTCGATGCTTATTTATAATGTTAACGTAGAAACGTACATAAGAAAACTTCATGTCTGGCGGTTTATTTTCGCAAATTACGATCGCTTGTCAGCCTGTTTTGCTGATTCATTACACGGCCTTCGTCCTGAACAGTTGAATCAGGGGGTGATAGCCCTCCTGCTCCATTCTCTAAGAATGCCCTTAAGTGATCTTCCCTTGTGTTATCCTGTTCCAGTCTCCTGAGCGTATCTTTCACATGGTTGTCCATTGATTGATCATCCTCCTTGGTGACGGGATAGTTATCATTACCCGCGTCCTGGATGAATAAACACTTCTACGAAAAATTTTATTCCGCTTTTTTATTTTTTGCCAAAATAAACGCCAGGTCTACGGTCCTCAAATACGGGAATACGGCCGCGAACCTCATCTACCAGGGAAGGACGAATGATTCCGGTCACGATCTCTTCCCCTTCGCCACCTTCAGCCACAATCTCACCCCAAGGATCAATGATGAGGGAATGCCCGAAAAATTCGGTCTCTCCCCCTTTACCCACACGGTTACAGGCGATTACATACATTTGATTCTCAATGGCTCGTGCTGTAAGCAAGGTACGCCAGTGGTGCAGACGAGGATTCGGCCATTCCGCAGGTACAATCAAGGCCTTGGCCCCGTTTAGAGCAAGTGTGCGGGCCAGTTCCGGAAACCGGATGTCGTAACAGATCGAAGCACCAGCTGTAAGACCGTTCTGCAATTCAAAAATTTCAGGTTCCGCACCAGGCTGTAGATATTTCTCTTCATCCATCAGGCGAAACAAATGTAATTTATCGTATCGTGTTACCTGTTTTCCTTCACGATTATAAGCGTACATTGTATTGTAGATCTGTCCATCCCGCTTCTCGGCGATTGAACCGCCCACGATGGAGATTTGATGTTTTTGAGCAAAAGCAGATAACCACTCCCGTGATTTCTGGCCTTCCGGGTCAGCGAGTTCATGAATTTGCGTCAGAGCGTAGCCCGTATTCCACATCTCAGGCAACACAGCCAGCCCCAGATCCGGATATTGTTCTACCGCACGTTCAAGCAACGACTGCATATGTTTATGATTGGCCTCAGGGTCTCCGAGCTGAATATCGCCCTGAATCAGGGCTACACGCATTTCCCCATGTTGTTGTTCTGTCATGACAAGCACTCCTCTGAACCGTAATACCTGCTATCATAGCTTGATCATCTTAAGGACTGCAACCCTGTTTCCGTTATAAACCTCCACATAACAACTCAGGGAGCAGGGTCAGCAATCGATCGATCGTGAGCGCATCACCCACATTCACTGATATTGCCCATAACAAATAATCGTGCACCCCGATGATCTGTAAATACAGATGCCGTTTCCCCTTCTTCAATCTTTCTGTATGGACTTCGCCCACATCTGCTTCGTACGCTCCCCATCGGGATCCAAAGCCTTCATGTCGGTTCACCTCTCATCCAATACTTTCTGAATTTCCGCAGTTGGCTTCAGCCCGTCTTTTCCATATAACAACTGTGGCAATCCTGCACCCGCCATGACAAACAGGCGATTCCCGGGATACAACGTGAATATCGAAGCGGTCTCCCCTTCTTTTAATCCGTTCGCAAGTGGATTTCCCTCTATACAGCTCGGGATTGGCGTGATAAATTAATGAGAACTATTTGCCATATTTAATAACCGGAGTGATGAATATAATGACCCATTCAGACCATATAACTGCTCGTTCAGCCTTTACGATACCGACTTCTGATGTGATGGCACAGTTGCCAACGCAATTTTTTGCTACCCTTGTTCAAAATGTAAATCGCGAAATCGCAAGTGGTCATGACGTGATTAATCTGGGTCAGGGGAACCCGGACACACCGACACCACCCCATATTGTGAAAACACTGCAAGAGTCGGCTGAAAATCCCCTCTACCACAAATACTCCCCTTTTAGAGGATACTCTTTCCTGAAGGAAGCTGTCGCCAAACGTTATAAGGAAGATTACAACGTTGATCTGGATCCCGAGACTGAAGTTGCGATTCTGTTCGGAGGCAAAACAGGATTGGTTCAGTTACCTCAGGTACTGCTTAACCCCGGAGACACCGTTCTCGTTCCAGATCCGGGCTACCCGGATTACTGGTCTGGTGTTGCACTCGCCAAAGCAAACATGTCATTTATGCCTTTGCTGGAGTCCAACGCATTCCTGCCTGATTACGAAGCCGTTACTGCGGAAGATCGGGAGAAGGCCAAGCTGATGTTCCTGAACTATCCAAACAACCCAACGTCAGCAACGGCACCCCTTTCGTTCTACGAAGATACGGTTGAATTTGCCATTCAAAATCAAATCGTAGTTGCCAGCGACTTTGCTTACGGTGCGATTGGATTCGACGGACATCGTCCAGTAAGTTTCCTGCAAGCTCCTGGTGCCAAAGAAGTGGGCATTGAGTTCTATACGTTATCCAAAACATATAATATGGCTGGATGGCGTGTTGGATTCGCACTTGGTAACGCAGAGATTGTCTCTAAAATCAATCTGCTCCAGGATCATATCTATGTCAGTCTTTTCGGTGGGATTCAAGCTGCGGCAACGGAAGCACTGACTGGCTCCCAGGAATGTGTTGCCTCGCTGGTTTTACGTTACGAATCCCGTCGCAATGCGTTCTATGACGCTCTATCCTCGATTGGCTGGCAAGCTTCGAAACCGGCAGGTTCATTCTTCAGTTGGTTGCCTGTACCTGCCGGTTATACCTCCGCTTCATTTGCAGACTTGTTACTGCGAGAAGCCAAGGTTGCCGTAGCCCCGGGTATTGGTTTTGGTTCGCATGGTGAAGGCTATGTACGCGCAGGACTGCTAAGTGATGAAAACCGATTACGCGAAGCTGTGGAGCGGATTGGCAAGCTGAATTTATTCAAGTAATTTACAGGACCATAACCCCTTTGCATATGCCAAGTTTCCATGGTATGTTATAAGAAATATTGAACGAAACGTGATGACGGGACCAGTAAGAGAAATCAGTCGCGCCCAGAGAGTAAATTCCACCCTGCTGAAAGAATTTACCGCGACTCTTCTCTGAAACCTACCCCTGAGCGGCCTGTTACGTACAGGACAGTGCCTTCTGTTACAGGGCATGAAGCCGGATGATCTAATCATCAATAAAGGTGGTACCGCGGAAGTAACGAACTTTCGTCCTTTTTAACTAAAGGGCGGGAGTTTTTTTTGTACCCGCAAAAGCCTGCTCCAAGAAGCACTTATTAATCATGTTTAAGGAAGTGAAACCATGACTTCACGTATTGTAGTTAAGATTGGAAGCAGCTCGCTTACAACGGAAGAAGGCGGTCTGGATCGCAGTTCGATCACTTTTTTTGCCGGAGAAATTGCAGCATTGGCTGATCAGGGTCATGAAGTGCTCTTGGTCACCTCTGGAGCGGTAGCGGCCGGATTCCGGGAGATCGGCTACCCTCAGCGTCCCAAACTTCTGCATGAGAAACAAGCCGCAGCGGCCGTTGGGCAGGCATTACTGATGCAGGCATATCAACAGGCTTTTGCAGCGCACCGCGTTACTACGGCGCAAATTCTGTTAACCCGCACAGACTTTCACAGTCGTAAACGCATGGGTAATGCAGGCATGACCGTAGAAGAGTTGCTCAAACAGCGAGTGATTCCGATTTTCAATGAGAATGATACGGTATCGGTGGATGAATTGAAGTTTGGTGATAACGATCTGTTATCCGCGTTGGTTGCGAACCTGGTCAAGGCACAGCATCTGATCATTCTTACCGATACCAACGGGCTGTACACCGCAGATCCGCGGAAAGATCCGTCTGCCGTGCGTTACGACCGTATCCCCGAGATAACGGCTGAGATCTACGCTTTTGCCGGTGGTTCAGGATCATCGGTTGGTACAGGCGGAATGCGATCCAAAGTCGATGCAGCCAAGGTTGCGACACGTGGAGGCGTACCTGTATTCGTGGGAAGTGTGAAAGAACCTGGAGATATGCAGCAGGCGGTTGATGGCACGGGCAAAGGAACTTACTTTGAGACACGACTCGCTTCGCTATCCCGTAAAAAGCAGTGGCTCGGGTTCATGTCTACTCCGCTGGGAACAGTCGTTGTGGATGATGGTGCTGAAGAAGCACTTGTCCATGGGGGCCACAGTCTTCTACCTGTAGGGGTCAAGCGAGTACTGGGAACATTCCATGCCGGAGACGTCGTAGAAGTCATTGGAATGGATGAAACCTTGCTAGGTCGCGGTATTGTCAATTATGATGATGACCAGCTTCGACTCATTGCCGGCCTTCCCAGTGGCGAAGTGATGAAACAACTTGCTAGCATCCACAGACTCGAAGTTATTCATAGAGACGAGTGGATTACGTTAAAATAAACATACAGCTATATAGTGGTCGAAATAATTAACTTTATATATATGAGGAGGAATTAAGATGAGTGAAGTTAGAGAAAAAGCCAGCAAAGCCCAAGCCGCGGTTCCACAACTGAACCGATTGAATACAGAACAGAAAAATACGGCCCTGCGTGTCATGGCAGATGCATTGATTACGGAGACGGATTCCATCATTACGGCAAACGCCGAAGATCTGGTACGAGGCAGAGAACAAGGTACACCGGAATCCATGCTGGATCGACTCGCCCTCAATAAGGAGCGCATTGCTGGCATTGCTGAAGGATTACGTCAGATTGCGGATCTGCCTGATCCAGTCGGTGAAGTGCTGGAGACATTCACTCGCCCTAACGGATTGCATGTTGAAAAACGGAGAGTGCCGATTGGTCTGATCGGTATCATCTACGAAGCTCGACCTAATGTAACCGTGGACGCAGCGGGATTATGTCTCAAAACAGGTAATGCAGTGCTTCTGCGCGGCGGCTCCTCTGCCCTGTCCTCCAACCGCAAAATTGTAGAGGTGCTGCATCAGGCATTGGCAACGACAGACATGCCTGCTGATGCGCTGCAACTCGTTGAGGATGCAGATCGTGCTTCCGTGGATGAAATGCTCAAATTGAACGGACTGCTGGACGTCATCATTCCACGCGGAGGGGCTTCACTCATTCGTAATGTGGTTGCTAATGCGACAGTACCTGTCATCGAAACTGGGGCAGGCATCTGCCATACCTACGTGGATGAGTCAGCCGATCCAGTCATGGCAGCCGAAATTGCCATCAATGCCAAGGCACAACGTCCATCGGTATGTAACTCCATGGAAACGTTACTGCTGCATGCCGCATACGCGGAAGAGCATCTGCCTGCTCTTGCCGAGCAATTCCGTGAGGCCAATGTGGTTTTGAAAGGTTGCGACACGGTGCGCCGTCTTGTCCCTTCCGCTCTGGAGGCAACCGAGGAAGACTATGCGACCGAGTACAACGACTATATTTTAAATATCCGTGTGGTCGAGAACCTGGACGAAGCGATGCAGCACATCGCACATTACGGAACCAAACATTCCGAATGTATCGTAACCAGAGATACAATTCATGCAGAACGCTTCATGCATGATGTGGATGCAGCAGCCGTCTATCACAATGCGTCCACACGGTTCACCGACGGATACGAATTTGGCTATGGAGCCGAAATCGGGATCAGTACCCAGAAACTGCATGCACGTGGACCGATGGGACTTCCAGCACTCACGTCAACCAAATATCGGATTACCGGCAATGGACAGATTCGTCAATAATATCCCAGCACCAGTTATATAGGAGGAACGATAAATATGAGTCAAGAGCAGCAGACGTTACTACAACAGAAGATTACTTTCCACGGAGCAGGCGCGATGGCTGAGGCCATCGTGCGCGGACTGATCTCCCGCCTGGTCGTTCGTCCTCAGGATATTACGATGCTGAACCGTAGCAACCAGAAACGTCAGGAGGAGCTCAGCACCCGTTATGCTGTACATACCGGAACTGCCTCACAATCCTTGGATCATCTTGCCTCCACTCCGGTCATTGTACTCTGTATGAAACCCAAAGATGCTGCCGCAGCGCTACGCGAACTGGGTCCGCTGTTATCACCTGATCAACTGATCGTGTCTGTCATTGCCGGATTATCGATCCGCACGATGCAGTCCTTGCTCGGTCGCAAACAGCCGATTGCCAGAACCATGCCGAATACTTCCAGTACCATCGGACTTGGCGCAACCGGTCTTGCTTTCTCTGCGGAGATTACGGATGATCAGCGCAGTACGGTAATGACCATGTTTGAAGCGGTTGGAATCGTGACCATTGTGCCTGAAGATAAACTTGAAGTGCTCACAGGTATTTCCGGAAGCGGCCCTGCTTATGTATACTATTTAATGGAGGCCATGATTGCCGCAGGTATTCGTGGTGGCTTATCCAGCCAGCAATCTCGCGATCTCACTGTTCAGACGGTGCTGGGCGCGTCACGTATGGTACAACAAACCGGTTTGGAGCCGATGAAGCTGCGTAGTGATGTGACCTCCCCGGGAGGGGCAACCCAGGCAGCATTGAAGACGCTGGACGAAGGAGATTTCTTTGAAAATGTAATCGCAGCCGTCAACCGCTGTGCAGAGCGCTCACGGGAGATGGGAGCTGCTTTGGAAGGGGATTTAAAATGAACAACATGTGCACAGCCACATATCGTCTGCATGATGATCATGCGGACTTTCGCAAGAAGGCTCAATCCATCGCCATCGGCATGACCGTTGGTAGCTGGACTGAGTTGCCACAGGCCCAGCGTGAAGCCATGCAAAAGCATCTGGGTGAAGTGATCAGCGTAGAAGTCCATGAAGCTGATGGCATGGCCGCAGGGGAGCGTTACGCCGATATTACCATCGGATATCCTGATGTGAACTTCAGCCGTGATATCCCTGCCCTGCTCGTAACGGTCTTTGGCAAGATCTCAATGGATGGACGGATCAAATTGACAAAGCTTGGTTTCTCGGATGGTTTCCTCCGTGCATTCCCGGGACCCAAATTTGGACTGAATGGTGTTCGTGATCTGCTTGGTGTACATGACCGTCCACTGTTAATGAGTATCTTCAAATCGGTTATCGGACTGGATGCAGATGAACTGCGTGAACAATTCATTCGTCAGGCTCTTGGTGGCGTTGATCTGATCAAGGACGATGAAATTCTGTTCGAGAATAAATTGACACCTATTGAAAAAAGAGTCGAGGTCTGCATGAAAGCTGCCGAACAGGCACGCCAGGAGACAGGTAAGAAACTTCTGTATGCAACCAATCTTACGGGACCTACATCTCGTCTGAAAGAGCAAGCTGAACGCGCTATTGGTGCAGGAGCCAATGCACTGCTATTCAACGTATTGTCCTACGGATATGATGTGCTGCATGAACTCAGCAGTGATCCAGATATTAATGTGCCGATTATGGCTCACCCTGCTCTTGCAGGTGCACTGTATCCTTCACCACATTACGGCATGTCGGCTTCCGTTGTACTAGGCCAGTTGATGCGTCTAGCGGGTGCCGATCTGGTGCTCTTCCCTTCTCCTTATGGATCGGTAACGATGCCGAAGGAAGAAAATATGGCGATTACCGAGCAGCTGTTGTCATCTGATCTGCCGGTGAGAACCAGTATGCCAGTGCCTTCAGCCGGTATCCATCCAGGCCTTGTACCGCTTATTTTGCGCGACTTTGGCACAGATGTCATCGTTAATGCGGGTGGCGGTATTCATGGACATCCAATGGGCACTGAAGCAGGAGGACGGGCATTCCTGCAAGCCATTGAAGCAGCTCAGCGCTCCATACCACTCGCGCAATACGCAACCGAGCATCCGGAGTTGAAAAGCGCACTGGATCTGTGGGGTGGCGAACGATGAGAAGTGATAAGAAAACCGTTATTTTCTGTGACTTTGATGGGACGATTACCCTTTCGGACAACATCGTAGCGATCATGAAACATTTCAAGCCTGAGGGCATTGAAGCGATTATGAAAGATACGATTGAGCAAAAAATTTCGCTGCGCGAAGGTGTTGGAGCCATGTTCGCTCTGTTGCCTGCATCGCAGAAAGACGAGATTGTGAAATTTGTGCTTGGACAAGCGGGGATCCGCGAAGGATTCAGCGAGTTTCTTGAATATGTCCGTAGCGAAGGTATCGAATTCAATGTGACGAGTGGCGGCATGGACTTTTTTATTGACCCCTTACTCGCACCGTTCGGTATCCCGCAGGATCATGTCTATTGCAATGGAGCTGACTTCTCGGGTGAAACCATTCGGATTGAATGGCCGAACCCCTGCCAGCCTCCTTGTGAGAATGGCTGCGGCATGTGTAAAACGACCGTGATTCGTACCTTCCCGGAAGAACAATACAATCGAATCCTCATTGGAGACAGTCTGACGGATTTTGAAGGTGCCAAGATCGCGGATCTCGTCTATTCCCGTTCCATTCTAACGGACAAGTGTATTGAGCTGGGTGTAGACCATGTGCCATTCGCAACCTTTTACGATATCATCGAAGATATGAAACAGAAGCAAACACAAGGAGTGCTGTAAACGATGGGCTTTGAAAAGATTACATTGGAACACAAACGTCAGGTCCTTGAAGAACTGGCTGATATTAAAGCACTGTTCGCCAGTCGTAACTGGTTCCCGGGTACAAGTGGCAATCTGTCGATGCGTGTAGGAGACTTTGATCCAGAACAATTTTATTTTGCGGTTACCGCCTCTGGCAAAGACAAATCTCTTCGCACACCGGAAGACTTCCTTTTTGTGGACAAGCACGGCAAAGCGATCGAAACGACAACGTTGAAACCAAGTGCAGAAACGTTGATTCACTGCGAAATCTATCGTTTGACGGGTTGTGGCGCTGTATTCCACGTGCATACCGTGTTTAATAACCTGATCAGTGAATTCTTTGGAGCAGAAGGTCATGTGCCGATTCAGGGTATTGAACTGATTAAAGCATTCAACATCTGGGAAGAAAATGCGGAGATTCGTGTACCGGTCCTGCCTAACTTTGCGGACATTCCGTCCATTGCTGAATTGGTACCGGATGTTCTGGATGCCAAAGTTCCGGGAATCTTGCTTCGTAACCACGGCATATATGCGTGGGGCAAGGATGCTTTTGAAGCGAAACGTCATCTGGAGGCTTTCGAATTCCTATTCGAAGTGATGTACCGTCAACTTCTGCTGAAGGGTGCTACGAAATAGCAATCATTTATTCGAAATCAAAGCTGCACAACTAAAAACACGCCAAGGCTGATATACATAGGCCACGGCGTGTTTTTTGTTTGTGGGATAACAGCGATTAGAAAGGTTGCTCTGTCATCGTGGTGTCAGTGTAACTTTTCTTTAGGTCACTCTACAGTCGATCATCCCGATCCTTGAATAAAAAGAGACTGTCTGCTTCTTCGTCATTCCGATGAAACGAGCGATTCGTTCCCAATTCCCGTTGCTTACCAAACAGCAATTTCAAGCCGCCAAAAATGAGCAGCAAGGAAACAATGACGGTGTTCAAATAGGAACGGATCTCATACGTCATAAAGGCATTCGGGAACAGCTCATTCAGCTGTGGAATGACAAGCCGGATCGTTAGGTAATATAGTCCAAGCGCCGCAATCCCGAATCCAATCAGGCGCTGATGGCGGGCCCAATCCTTGAAGATCGGCTGATCAACCAATGGCTCGCGTCCATAACGACTGGAGCACTGTAATCCGTCAAAAAAGCTGTAGAACCAGATCAACGGAATCATGAACAGGAACACCGATAAATGAAGCAGGTCCAGAATGTAGATACTGCCGAGAAACAGGAACATCAACTGCATGCCTCTTTTTTGCAATCCCAGATATAGATGACCCGCACCTGGAAAAGCGGATAGCAGCGTTGCAAGCACTTTGCTACGTCGTCCGGCTACTCTGCCCATCTCCAATTCTTCGAATAATGTCCGATCCTGCAACACCTCACCAGCCTGCTTACGATGGACGTGCTGTACCGCATCAAACATGCAGTATACCCATATTACTGGCAGAATGAGTAAGAACATTAGAAATACCGATTCATTGGTGATCGAAGCCACGAAAACCATCATGGCAAATGAACCAAAGAACGCCATCAGGAACGACAACCCGCGATGCAACAATCCCAGATGAAGGTGGCCCAATCCCGGAACAAATGAGAGCAAAATGGTGAAGAACCGTTCACCCTCACTACCTTTTCGATACATGGGTTGACCATAGGGACCCTCAGGATGACCATATTCACCACCAGGATGTTGATGCAGCTCATCTTCATTCATCTGCTCCATAGGCCCGTGCTGACCCATGTATGCTCCCTGGTAAGCGGCTCCTTGGTGTGGTGCTTCATAAGGTGCACCGTATCCCCTATAATGTGCTTCTCGGGCAGAAGGTGCACGGAGCAGAACAATCACGATGTCCAGCATGCTGATCCCCCAGAAGAAAGCAGCACCGAGGGCACCGAAAATCATTAAATCTTGTTCATTAGTGACCATTGCTAGCATGAATGAGCCAACAGCTGTTCCGAAGAAAAGCAATGGATAAATCACAGCCCTTGCGGCCCGTCCCCAATACATGAAACCAAGACCTGGTATCAGGTTTAATAGAAATGCGAGTAATTTGTTACGATCTGAGTGCACAGTCGTCATCCTTTCTTTTCAGGCAATGCGAAACCATTTATGGTTTAGGCTTGAAGGTATCCAGCCATGAAGTGGCTGCCTCCGTCCATTTCTCCGTGAAAGACCCTCTGTGGTCGCCATCCTGGAACTTGTGATACGGGGCTACCTTGTCAAATAGCCCAGATGAGAGGAAGATCAATGTCAGACAGGCTGCTACCGCATAATGAAACACTTTATGTTCAAGCCAGCGCCGGTTTCGTCCAGCGCGGGATTTACGTTGAGGCTTGGAGGATTGAATACCCACAATCCGATGCATCACTGAATCTGCAAACCCTGTCGGGTCAGGCAACGGAGGTAGTTCCTGATGGATGCCGAGTGCTTCCAGATAGCTGTCCATCGCATCTGTGTCTTCCATCAGCAGCTGTTCCATTCTGCTCGCTTGAGTTTCACTCATACGGCCTTCAATATAATCAGCCCATTGCGCAGCGGTATACTTCTCCTGTTTACCCACGCCATTCATCCTCCTTCCAATGATTCCGAATCCACTGCCGGGCACGATACAAACGGGATTCCACGGTTTTCACAGCCACCTGTGCATCACTGGCAATCTGCTCGTAATTTTTCTCACCTAAATAATACGCAGTGATAATGTCACGGTGCTGAGCAGGCAACTGATTAATACGTTCGCGAAGTTTATCCTGACGTTCTTCACGAACGAGACGGGCAAGAACGTCTTCATCCCGTCCTGGCATGTTTATTATTTTTTCTTCTCCACCCAGATCCTCAGCACTTCGTCTGCCCAGCTTGCGTTTGGCATCTATCGCTTTGTGAAAGGCGATTCGGGTTAACCACGTTTTGAAACCTTCAGAACGGTAGTCGGGGAGAGACTTATACATCTGAATGAACGCCTCCTGAGCTGCATCCTGAGCATCCTGATCGTTCCGCAATACGGAATAGGCCACATGGTACACATGCTGGCTATATTTATCAATCAGAGTACGCATCTGAGATGTATCTCCTTGACGGATTTGTTCGATTACGCGCGCTTCATCAATAACTCTCCCCTCCTCTCCAATACAATAGACGACAGCTTGTGTGGTAACCCCTGCGTGATCCATCAAATTTTTTTAAAAACAAAGTGAATTCATTGCCTGAAAGGTTGATGCCGCTAAAAACTCATCCAATCTATAATCCAAAAAAACAGGCACAGAATGACTTCTGGCCTGTTTCTTGTCCTTGCCTACGCTGGAATTAACGTCCACCGTTACGAAACCGCTGCGTGTATGCCTTGGCGTCTTGAACCGTCTTGACACGATTGCGGCTCCACTCAAGCAGAATTCGATCGATATACCGGAAATGTACTTTACCTGCAAAAACCGCTTCCTTCAGAGCCATTAGAATCAGTTCCTCTTGATAACGATCCTGATCCAACCAACTGGATATCGTCTCGCACTCCATTGGAGAGAGCGGACGGCCGAATTCTTTTTCAAAGATGGAGAACATATTTCGTTCTTCCTCTTCTTTTTGAACACTGTTCGAATCTTGGCGTGCTGTACTGCTGTTCTGCTGTTCTGCACGGAAAGCCGCTACTCCTTCGGCAGTGCACGTTGCAAGCTTGGCATATAATCCATGCAAATCATACCGTTCGTACTGGATGTCACGTTCCTCGTCACGATGCTCGACAATCGCAATATACCCATCTCGCATCAGTCGTTGCAACATTCTCGCAATACCTTCTGGTGCAAGTCCCATGCGTGTAGCAAGCTCTTCAAGCGTGGGAAACTCATTGAACTCTGCTTGACGGAACCCTAGCAGTTGAATCAGAAGAAGCACTTCTGCATCGGATAGGCCCAGCTGGTGATAATAACGTAACAAGGCATAAGGCAGGTGAGCTGTGCCCGAAGTCATGCCATAAGCTGCTCCATCCAACCAAGCTTTGGATGTCGTGTCTTCCATAGACGCTCCTCTGTTAAGCATTAAGGGTACAGACGATAGAGCATACGTGGGAATGCGATTGTTTCACGTACATGATCCAACCCACAGATCCATGCTACCGTCCGCTCCAATCCCAGACCGAAACCGGAGTGAGGAACCGATCCGTATTTACGCAGATCCAGATACCATTGATACGCTTCATCCGAGAGGTTGTGCTCCTCAAAACGTTGTTGCATCAATTCCGGATCATCAATACGCTGCGAACCGCCAATAATCTCTCCGTAGCCTTCTGGTGCGATCATATCAGCACAGAGTACAACTTCTGGACGATTCGGATCTGGTTTCATATAGAAAGCCTTAATTCCAGCAGGGTAATGCGTGATAAAGACGGGTGTATTGTACTTCTCAGCAATCGCTGTTTCGTGCGGTGCACCAAAGTCTTCCCCCCAAGGAATATCGAAGCCTTGTCCATGCAGGAATTCAATCGCTTCATCATACGTAATACGCGGGAATGGAGCTACGATGCCTTCGAGTTTGGATACGTCACGACCGATGGATTCCAGTTCTGCACGGCAGTTTTTCAGCACGGATTGAACGACATGAGCGATAAATTTCTCTTGTACGCGCAGACTTTCCTCGTGATCTACAAAGGCCATTTCCGGCTCAATCATCCAGAACTCAATCAAGTGGCGACGTGTTTTGGACTTCTCTGCGCGGAATGTTGGACCAAAGGAATATACTTTGCCCAGCGCCATGGCTGCGGCTTCCATATACAATTGACCACTTTGCGTCAAATAAGCATCTTCATCAAAGTATTTGATATGGAACAGGTTAGTTGTTCCTTCCGCAGACGATGGTGTCAAAATCGGAGGGTCCACTTGTGTGAATCCGTTACCATCAAAGAACTGCTGAACAGCGCGAATAATCTCTGCACGAATCACCATAACCGCACGTTGCTTCGTGGAACGAAGCCATAAATGACGATGATCCATCAAGAAATCAACACCATGCTCTTTTGGCGTAATAGGATAGTTTTCAGTCAGGTGAATGATCTCAACCCCAGTTACTGTCATCTCATAACCAGATGCGCTGCGGGGTTCCTCACGAATAATACCTGTAACATACAAAGAGCTTTCTTGTGTCAGGCTCTTGGCATTGTTCCAGATCTCTTCACTAACTTCACTTTTCACAACTACCCCTTGAATATATCCGGTTCCATCACGCAGCTGCAAAAACTGAATTTTACCGCTGGAACGTTTGTTGTTAATCCAGGCACCGATTGTCACGGTTTCGCCCACATGCTCGTTCACATTACGAATTACACAATTCGTATTCATGCCATATCTCCCCTTGATTCCTGAAATTTGAAAATGCAGCGGGCAGGCTTATGCCTGTCCTCTGCACTTCCTTGTCATTCTATATTTACTTTACAGTTAGATTACTGAGAATTCAATACGATTCGGTGTGTATCGCGTGCAATGACCAGTTCTTCGTTTGTTGGCACAACGAGAACTTCCACTTTGGAATTCGCTGTTGTGATCCGGCGGGGTTCGCCGGAACGAATGGCATTTAACGCTTCATCCAGTTCAACACCCAGGTAAGTAAGCTGCTCACATACTTTTTGGCGAAGAACAACGGAGTTCTCACCTACACCAGCCGTAAATACGATCACGTCTACACCGTTCATTGCAGCTGCATATGAACCAATGTATTTACGCAGACGGTATTCGTACATTTCAAAAGCAAGTGTGGAGTTGGCATCACCATTTTCCATACCTTCCGTAATCTCACGCATGTCACTGCTGATTCCGGAGATCGCAAGCAATCCACTGTGTTTGTTCAACATGGAGTTCACTTCGCTTACGCTCAGTTCTTCCTTGTTCATTACATAAGGTACGATGGCTGGGTCAAGGTCACCAGAACGCGTTCCCATCATCAGTCCTTCAAGCGGAGTCATACCCATCGAAGTATCCACGGATACCCCACCTTTAACTGCTGTTACACTACCACCGTTACCGACGTGACAAGTGATGATCTTCAGATCTTCCACTGGACGATCCAGATATTCAGCAGCTGCCTTGCTTACGAAATCATGGGAAGTACCATGTGCGCCGTAGCGACGTACTTTATATTTTTTGTAAAGTACACGCGGAATAGCATACAGATATGCTTTTTCCGGCATCGTTTGATGGAACGCCGTATCGAAGACCATTACTTGTGGAACACCAGGCATATTGGCTTCAGCCGCACGAATACCCATCATTGCTGCCGGGTTATGAAGCGGAGCCAAGTCGAACAAACGACGAATTTCAGCTTTGGCAGCATCATCTACCAGTGCAGATTCCTTAAACGCTTCACCACCGTGAACAACACGGTGTCCAACAGCTTGAATTTCACTTACAGAATCCAATACACCATTTTCTTTGTGAGTCAAAATATCAATGACTTTACGGATTGCTGTTGTGTGTTCCAAAATTTCACTAACTTCTGTAACATCCTCACGGCCTGTCGGTTTGTGTGTCAGAATGGAGGAATCCATTCCGATCCGCTCTACCAGACCTTTAGCCAATACAGATTCATCAGTCATATTATACAGTTGATATTTGAGCGAGGAACTCCCCGCATTAATTACGAGTACTTTCACAGTCGGTCACCATCCTTGTCGTACTTGAAGAATCCTTCGCCTGTTTTAACACCCAGGTGTCCTGCACGCACCATTTTTTTCAGGACCGTGGAAGGACGATATTTCAATTCTCCGAATTCACGGAACATTCTTTCGAGTGCAGCTTCAACAGAATCCAATCCGAAACGGTCAGCCATTTCGAGTGGTCCATGTTGGAAGTTGTATCCGATACGCATTGCATCATCGATATCTTCAGCAGATGCAACACCTTCTTGCAATACATGCAACGCTTCGTTAATCAGCAGGCAGATCAAGCGGGAAGTTACGAATCCAGGTGATTCATAGATCATTACTCCTTTTTTGTCCGCTACTTCTTCTACAAATCGTCTGGTTTCTTCGAATGTCGTATCCGAAGTTTTCAGTCCACGAATAATCTCTACAAGATCAACCCGGGAAACCGGGTGAATAAAGTGCATACCAATAACACGCTCTGGGTATTTGGTCGAGCTTGCAAGCTCGGTCAAACTCAGCGTGGATGTGTTACTTGCCAGAATGACATTGCTTGGGCAAACTTGGTCCAGTTGGCTGAATACTGCTTTTTTCGCATCCAGATCCTCTGAAATAGTCTCAATGACCATATCGCAAGTTCCAAGTTCAGCTAAATGAGCTACCTTGGTAATACGGGAAAGAATCAATTTCTTCTCCGCTTTTGTAATCGCCCATTTCTCCAGTTGTTTATCCAGGTTCGTTTCGATCATGTCATATGCATGATCCAGTTTTTGTGTTGTATGCTCCACGAGAAGCACATCAAGTCCTTTGGCTGCGAGCATCTGGGAAATACCTTGTCCCATCGTACCGCCACCGACAACTCCTATTTTTTTGAAAAACATGGTTCTGCTCCATCCTTTCGGTTCTCTATTTCTCTATTGTACCCTGTTCGCCGAAAATTACAAATTTCGACCCAACATATAATAATATCTTAGCACGAGTGAAATGTAAAAAAAAATAACCAGCATAAATAAATTATGCTGGTAAAAGGGCACTGTCACGAAATTGACAACGAAATTGCTCGCCTGACAATACTTCCTCCCGAATCAGGATGTCGAGTGAGTTGTCGAAAATTGTCCGTTGTTCTTCAAGCAATCGCTTCGTCTGTTCCATCAGATCTTGCAGAATCAATTTATTCTCCCGCATGAGTTCTTCGGTTGTAACCATATCCATGTTCACAATACCAAGTGAAGTCAATCCCGAAGCCATCATGGTCTGTACGACATTGGTTGCCTGATCAAAGTCATTGCGTGACCCAGTGGAACGTCCACCGTAGTACATTTCCTCCGCAGCGGCTCCTCCGAGTGCAATCATGATCTGCTCTTCCAGGAAGCGCTTCGTATAGAGGAACTGTTCCTGTTGCGGGTTGTGACGTACATATCCTAGCGCCTGACCACGCGGACTAAGTGCCACCTGACTAACACTGCCTGGACGAACGAGTTCAGCCATAATGGCATGTCCCAATTCATGAATGGCGACCCTTTTCTTCTCTTCCACACTGGACTCACGGTCTGTCTTCTCACCCATCATGACTTTATCAATAGCCAGGGACAAGTGCCGCTGTTCAATGTTCAACAGCCCGTCCCGCATGGCGTATATTGCTGCTTCGTTCATAACACTTTCGAGTTGTGCACCGGAGAAACCATACGATTCTTCAGCTGTCTTCTCCAGATTAACTTCTTTCATCAGAGGTTTATTCACCGCATGCAGTTCCAGAATATGCTTTCTGCCCTTCTTGTCAGGCAAGTCCACTTGAATGTGGCGGTCAAAACGTCCCGGGCGCGTCAGAGCGCTATCCAGCATTTCCTTGCGGTTCGTTGCAGCGATAACCAGAATTCTTGGCGTATCAGAAGAATAGATTCCATCCATTTCCGTCAGGAGTTGATTCAGGGTCTGATCATATTCACGCTGTTGACCACCTTCACGTTTACCCCCGATGACATCGATCTCATCGATAAAGATAATAGCATTTTCCTTATTTTCCTTGGTGGCACGGGTTCTCGCGTCCTTGAACAAATCCCGAATTCTGCTGGCACCCACACCCACATACATTTCCACGAATTCACTACCCGCTGCTGCTACGAAAACAGAATCCGTGTAATGGGCAGCAGCCTTCGCCATCAACGTTTTCCCCGTTCCTGGAGGGCCCGTCAGCAAAATCCCTTTTAACGGGCGAATCCCGAACTTGCGGATTTCTTCATGTTTGATGAGAAAGTCAAGTGCTTCACGCAATTCCTGCTTGGCACTGTCCTGACCTCCAATTTCTTCAAAAGTAAGCTTGGAAGGTCCTTTTTTCTTCCGTTTACGTTCCTGTGCAGCGCCTACTGTAATCCCGCCTCGCATTTGCATCATGAACAGCAAAGCTCCGACAATCACCGCTGCAATCAGAATCGGAACAATATTAACACCAGTAAAAGCAAGGAAAATGATCAACACGGGAAAAAATCCGATGGCAACTTCTTTTGTCCACTTAGGCATTAGGCCACACTCCTATCTGACCGGGCACACGCGGCAGAATAATAAACTTGCTGGCATCTCCGTCTCTGAGACTGACATATACATTGTTGTCATCCATAGCTGTATTTACCTTCATACCATTCGTCGCCATCTTCGACAACGTTGGTGTAATCTCGGTGTACTGCTTGTTCTCCATCGCCTGAGCTACGGTAAACATCGCATCACCCCACCAACTTTCCAGTGCTTCACTGGAATGATCCACAACATCCAATTTTAGTGAACGTGTTCCAATCAAGGTCTGTCCTTCTTTGTGAATATATTGTACCAGTCTGCCCAAATCAACATCGGGTTGCAAATCCAGTTTCAATTGTACGTCATTGCGGTTAATAGTTAATTGAACGTCATTGACTCCATCGTACTGGGTAACCATCTTTTCAATCGGATTCTGCACAGCCACCTGTCGATACACAAACCAACCTCCAAACAACACAACGGCTGAAATGACGGCAGTTAAAGCAATAGGCAATACTTTTAGCTTCAAGTGAATTACCCCTCCCAGATTTTGGCCTAACCTACTGGCTTATTGGTATAAACGAATATGTGCACATAGACTCCTGCTAAAATTCCGACAGGACTATTTGTTTTGAATGTAACTTCGAGTACATATCTGAGTATATCACATCGTATATACAATTTCGAAGGCGAAAATATGAATAAATTATTAATTTTAACTATTTAAATCAAATATGTTTACAGACAACACAAAGAACCGGTTCAGTCGGATATCCGCCTGCCGGTTCTTTCATTTCAAAATTTACTAGTCGAATCACGCTATTTGTTCTAACTGTTCGGTAGTGTGTAGACCAGGTCCACCTGTTCTCCATTGCTAAAACGATAAAAGCGATAGTGGTTATGCGTACCGTCTTTATAATACACTTGCCACACATATATTCCATTCACAACTCCGGGCATGATTCTTTTAATTTCACCGGCAGGAACTTCAGAACTAAAGCGATTGCGTATCTGCGTTTCGGACATGCCATTCTGCAGCAACTCGCTGTGTATAGCGTTTGCACCCGTAGCAGGTTGATTGTTTGCATCGAATTTCACCCAGACCATAACATCCTGGTTATCCTTGTTTTTGCCGATCAGGGTCCAGTAGATGTTATCAGAGCCTTCTTTATCTCCCCAAATGTACTTTCGCAATTCATTATAGGATGTAATGCCCAGTTGCTCCTGTGCTACCTCTATGGCGAGCGCTTCTTCCTTGCGCTGGTCCTGCGTGACATAGACGTAATAACGCTGAAGTCCAAACAGAATCAGAACCAGTGCAAGTAGCGAAATCCATATCCACTTCTTTTTTTTCTTCAAAAGCCGAACTTCCTTTCCCTATGATGCTCTGTCCTGCAATTAACGAGCAAGCAGACCATCAAATGCCAATTGAGACTCACGCAAAATGCGCTCTTCATCCAGCGTCAGACATTCGCCATGCTTCACCACTTGCTTCCCATCCACCCATACGTGCTCTACATCTTTGGCAGAAGCCGAATAGATCGTATGCGAGATCAGGTCTGTATGTGGATAGAAATGTGCCTGTTCAATGTCCAGGGCGATAAAATCAGCCTTCATGCCGACCTGAAGTGCTCCAGTATTGTTTAAGAAGATGGATTTGGCACCGTATGACGTGCCAAGCAGTAATGCTTCTCCTGCAGGCACTGCAGTCGGGTCACCGGACACGCCTTTATGAATCAATGCAGCCAGTCTCATTTCCTCGAACATATCCAGGTTGTTGTTGCTTGCCGGTCCGTCTGTTCCGAGTGACACGGTAACTCCCGCTTTCAGCAAAGCAGGTACCCGTGCAACACCTGAAGCAAGTTTCAGGTTACTACCCGGGTTATGGGATACAGCCACATCATGACGGGCCAGAATCTCAATCTCTTCATCATTCAGATGCACCGCATGTGCAACCAGGGATGGACGGGAGAAAAAGCCCAGTTTCTCCAGATGTGCCACAGGACGCAGGCCATAATCAGCCACGTTCTGCTCCACTTCACGAAGCGTTTCCGACATATGTGTATGGAGAGGAAGGTTTAGGTCGTTCGCAACCTGTACAAGCTTCTCTATGTAGTCAGGAGGGCAAGTATATGGCGCGTGTGGCGAGATTACGGTTGTAATACGTCCATCTGCCTGTCCATTCCACTCACGCGCAAAAGCAGCCGACTCCTCCAGCTTCCGCAATTGCTCTTCTTCCGAGCACAGCCCAATGACACCGCGTGCCAATGCTGCTCTAACGCCGGACTGTTCCACGACTTTGGCAACCTGATCCATGTGATCATACATGTCCAGGAAGGCTGTAGTTCCACCTTTCAACATTTCAAGCACCGATAGCGAAGTTCCCCAGTATACATCTTGTGAAGTCATCTTCGCTTCCATCGGCCACATTTTTTCCTGCAACCATACTTGCAGCGCAAGATCGTCTCCATGTCCTCTGAGCAGCGACATCGCTGCATGACCATGCGTATTGATCAGACCCGGCAGGAAGAACAATCCTTTTCCATCCACTTTGGTACAATTTTCGTCTCCATCCGGCAATGTCTCACCAATATGCACAATCTTGTCATTCTCGACAACCATGTAACCTTGAACCACATTCCATGTTGCGCCTTCATTAACGGCAAATTTACCGTTGTGGATTACCCATCTATTTGTTGTCATCTTCCTCTTCGTCCTTTCCAGTCTCCAAGTAATAGGCCAAACTAAGCAGATCCGTCGTAAAATCAGCATGGTGAATGCGGATATGCGGCGGTGTTTTTAGAATTGTTGGCGCAAAATTAAGAATTGCTTCAATTCCCGATTCAATTAGCTGATCGGCTACATTTTGGGCTTCCGTATCTGGAACCGTGATAATTCCGATGCGGATATTGTCCGTTTGCACCGCTTCCGTCAATTCATTCATTGGTTTCACCGTCAAACTGTTGATTTGACTGCCAATCTTCGGTCCGTATGCATCGAATACAGCAACAATCTTCATATTGTCTTTCAGATATGCGTTGTAGTTGGACAAGGCCTGTCCGAGATTACCCGCTCCTACCAGAGCTACATTAATTTGCTGATCAATCTTGAGAATGTGACGAATCTTCTCGATCAAATAGGATACATCATACCCGATCCCTTTACGACCAAAATCACCGAAGTAAGCCAGGTCTTTTCGAATTTGGGCTGGATTCAGATCCAGCCTCTGTCCGAGTTCTTGAGAGGAAACAGTAGCCACCTCACGCTGATGCAACTCGCTCAAATATCGCAAGTACACAGGCAGACGTCGTACCACCGCTTCCGAAATTTTATCTGATTTCATTCTTGCTCCCCCTTACCATGGCCACGATAAAATAGTAGATGAAAAGATGAGCACTCTGTATAAATTCAAAGATAGAAGTGACTTTTTATACAGAATGCTCCTTGTGATTTAGGTTATAAGTTCTTACGTGCAGCTGTGTTGATCCGAAAGATCTCATAAAGTTTAACGCCAAACTGTAGCGTCATGCAATGATATAACGAACAAAACAACCGATTATTCTTGTTCTTTAGCAGGTTTTTCCAACCACTCGGTAATTCGTGGAACCATCTGCTCTGTGAGCATATGCTCCATTTTGGGACCAGGTAATGAATATAAGAAGAATTTACCATAATACGCTTCAATCACCCTTGTATCATAAACAATGACAATACCTCTGTCCTTCGCTGTACGCACCAATCGGCCAAATCCTTGCTTGAAACGAATGACCGCTTGCGGCACGGACAGTTTCAGGAACGGATTTTTCTTTTGCTCCTGAAGCAACTCACTCTTGGCTTCCACCAACGGATGATTTGGTGGTTGGAAAGGCAGGCGCACGATAGCGAGACAGGTTAGCGCTTCTCCCGGGATATCTACACCCTCCCAGAAGCTGCTTGTGCCCAGAAGCACCGTAGCTTTTGCCTCCTGGAACCTGCGAGTCAATTTGGAGCGACTTCCACTGTCAACGCCTTGCCCCAGCAAAGAGATATCGTTACCAGACAGAGCCTCCTTCAGCGGATCATAGACCTGTCGCAGCATCTTGTATGAAGTAAACAGAACCATCATGCGTCCACGAGTGGCAATTGCAGTCTCTGCGAGTGAGTGCACCAGCATATTGACAAAGTGCGCATCACCCACACTGCCTTTCACACTTGGAAAATCACGCGGAATCACCAGAAGTGCCTGATCGCGATAATTGAAAGGTGATGGCAGCATCGACGTTAACAGCCGATTATTCTCGGAGGCTTCCTGCAAGCCAAGCTGTTCAATCATGAACTGGAATGACTTATCTACAGAGAGCGTAGCCGATGTAAGCACAACGCTTTTCTTTTTGTCGAAAAACAAATCCTTAAGTTGTGCACTGACATCTACAGGTACGGCATACAGCTGGAGAGATTTACTGCGGAACTGGCCGCTGGCTTCCATCCAGTACACCGTTTTGGCATCATCCATACGCATGAAGAACCGCAGATTCTCCTTCAATGTGGTCAGATCTTTCAGCAGACCTGTAATGTCCGTGATCAGGCTATCTGATTGATAATCATCCTGATCTTCTTTCACCTCAAGCAGCAATTTGTCCCCTTTGCGAACCAAATCGCCTAATGTCACATAGATCTGGTTCTCCAGATCCTGCAATTCCTGCCATTTGGCCGGTTTCTGAGATGCCTTCAGACGCAGGGAAAATTGCCCCGTTTCTCCTGGTGAAGCATCACTTCGTTCAGGTAAAAGGCCGAACAAGGCATCACTCATTCGATCCCATAGCTCCTTAACTTCAAGAGCGAGTGGGAACATCTGATCCACCATTGAGCCCCATTGCACCGAATTTTCATGCCCGGATAACTGCGAACGAAGCATAGGCAGCTGACCATTACGACTGTCTTTAAACAGGCGAGTCAGTGTATGAACCAAGGTAAAATATTTCATATGCATTCCAAGATGCTTACCAGCGACATCCTCCAGATGATGTGCCTCATCGATCACAAGACTCTCATAGGCTGGCAGTAACTGATGCGCTGCTTTTACATCCGTAAATAATTTAGAGTGATTCGTAATTACGATATCCGACAACCCTGCCTCATGTTTGGCGCGATGGTAGAAACATTTGCGGAACCATGGACAGGATCTACCCAGACAGGACTCGGATTCGCTCTGTACCGTCTCCCAGAAGTCTCCTCCGCGTCCGCTAAGATTAAGTTCCTCATCATCTCCGGTTTCGGTCTGCGTAAGCCAGACAATCATCTGAGCCGCTGTGAAATAATCCTCTTTCGGGGTAGCGAATTCACGTTTATTGATTTTGTGTTCAAATTTGCGCAGGCAGAGGTAATGTCCACGTCCTTTGAATACAGCAGCCTTAAACGGAAACGGAACCACTTGAGTCAGCATCGGAATGTCCCGCTCTCTCAATTGCTCCTGCAGATTGATCGTATGGGTGCTGACCATGACTTTCTGTTCTTGCTTCACACTTTCGTAAATAGCAGGTAATAGATAACCCAGAGATTTACCAGTCCCTGTTCCAGCCTCAATCAAGAGATGTTTCTCTTCGTCCAGGGCTTGCCTTACACTGCTGAACATCTGAGTCTGCGCCTCACGCTCTTCATAATGATCCAGCGTATCCTTCAGATTCTCTCGGACCTGGTCCATAAACTGTTCAAAGCTTACACCATCGAGGGGGTTACCCTCCCGCTCATCGCGTGGTGCACCAATATCGGTCCAATCACTCACATTAAGAGCAAGCTGACGATAATAGGCATGTCCGTCCAGGTCCTGAATCGGCTCTGATTCCTTCTCACTGCGCATTCCGTCCAAGAACCAACCCAAGTCACTGTCTTCTGGTGCAAACAGGTCACTGAGCCGCTGAATCGTTATGAGCGGTAATTCCTTCAACTCATCCAGACACTTGAGCAGCACATAAGCTGTCGCCAGTGCATCACTGTCTGCCTGATGAGGGCGATCATGCTGAAAGCCAAATTCAGAAGATACATAACCGAGTTGATAAGAACCAAGTGATGGGAACGTAATCTTCAGAAAATCAATCGTGTCCAGAATGCGACCAGTGAACGGTAAATAACCGCAACGGTCGAGAGCATTCTGCAAAAAGTGAAAATCAAAAGCTACATTGTGTCCAACAAGAACCACATCATTAAGCAGCGGAACCATTTCCATCATCATCTCTTCGAGTGATGGAGCGTCCGCTACATCTTCATCGGTAATACCCGTTAACCCCGAAATAAACGGGGGAATCGGTACACCAGGGTTCACATAAGAACTATATATTTGAGTTATGCTGTAGTCATGATCTATGATGGCAAGTCCGGCTTGTATAATCTCACCGTCGGACTGCGTGCCGGTTGTTTCGAAATCCAATACGGCAAATTTCATTGCAATGTACGGTCCCTTCCATTCCAGTCTATGTTACAGCATAGCAAAAAAAAGGGGATTTGAAAATTAACTGACAAAAAAGCGGTGTCCCCGCCGCTATGCCAAAGGAGGGAACACCGTTTTCTTGTCGCCGAATACCCCCTTTAATGGAGGGTCGTCAGCTGATTTGCATATTGCAATTTTCCTCTGTTCAACCTGCAAGCTTCCATGTTGTACAGTGGTTCGGTCAATGTTGGGTCATGCTGAAGGGCCTGTGCAAAGAGTGAACATGCAGCTTCCGGATTCGCAAGCTTGGCTTGAATACAGCCCAGGGCGTTACATACAAGCCCTTTCAAGCGAGGAGAACCCTTAAGGTACATGATCTGCTGCAAATGTGTCCCGGCTTCCGCCATTTGTTCCAGATTCAGATACGCGAGCGCCAGGTAAAAACGAGTCAATGCACTCTCCGGATGGTCGGCCACAACCCGGGAGAACTGCATGATCGCCTGCGGATACATCTGTAACTTGAAATAACCCTGCCCCCGACTGAAACATTCCAGATGGAGTTCAGGCAGAGCGGTGACTGCTTCCTGTTCAGGTTCAAGGGAAGCGGGCTTATCCATCTCCCGCTCCCGCACTTGGCTCATCTTCTCTTCAAACATCAGCCATTCATCCAGCATTCCGTCACTCATCCGCTTAAGCAAGTTCCACTTTTGCAGCAATTCCTGTTTGTTCAGGCCTTCAGCGGAAGGATAGCTCTTGATAATTTCATCTAACATGTCGTTCATTTCTGCGAAAACATGCTGGAACATCGATGCATCCCCACCCTTGAAAAAATGGATTAGTGCAGTGACCTGTACTCATTTTTTGCTTCAAGGGCCGATTTCATTCTCCTTACCAGTCGATTACATAATTGTTGCGTGAACTTCCTGCTTCATCGTTTGTACAGGTTTATTCTGTCCATCTACAAATACAACCGTTGGTTTGTGAGTATTTGCCTCTTCTTGAGACATCATGGCGTAAGAAATGATAATGACGTTATCTCCGGGCTGTACCAGACGTGCAGCTGCACCGTTAAGACATATGACCCCGCTACCGCGTGGTCCTGGAATTACATAAGTTTCCAGACGCGCACCATTGTTATTGTTCACAATTTGCACTTTTTCGTTTTCCATCAGATCGGATGTTTCCATCAAATCCTCATCTATGGTAATGCTACCCACATAGTTCAAGTTGGCTTCCGTTACCGTAGCCCGGTGAATTTTGGATTTCATAAGTGTTCTAAACATGGGACAGCACCTCCGATTTTTGCAACCTTATATTGTCAATCAATCTTGTTTTTCCGAATTTCACGGCAAGTGCGATAAGCAGATCGTCACGCCCTTGAACTTCTTCCTGATCTGCGAACGGCTCCAGACTAGGGAAAGCCTGAATCTCTGCGTAATCGATAACGGCAAGCGGTGAGCTTGTAATCTGCTCACGCAAGATACGACGGATGTCTGCGGCGGTTATAGCCAAACCTGTATCTGCCGCTTCCTGGGCTGCGCGCAGTGCCTTTGACAGAACCAATGCCTGAGTACGCTGTTCAGCACTTAGATAGACATTACGTGAACTGAGGGCAAGGCCATCCTCTTCGCGAACAATCGGACAAGGTACAATTTCTACAGGCATATTCAAATCATTCACCATCTGTTGAATGACAGCAACTTGCTGGGCGTCTTTCATCCCGAAAAATGCACGCTGTGGCTGTACGATGTTGAACAGCTTGGAGACTACGGTCGTTACCCCGTCAAAATGTCCTGGACGGGAAGCGCCGCATAAGCGCTCAGTCAATTGTGAAACAGATACCGTTGTCTGCGTTGCCTGTGGATACATCTCTTCAACAGAGGGAATAAATACGATATCAACCCCTTGTGAACGTGCCGTTTCCACATCTCTGGCTTCATCCCGCGGATAGCTGTCAAAATCTTCATTTGGACCAAATTGAATCGGATTAACGAATATGCTCAATACCACGACATCGCTCTGTTGTTTGGCTGCTTGCATCAAGCTTGCATGACCTTGATGCAGATACCCCATTGTCGGTACCAGACCTACAACGGACGCACTGGACCGAATCGCTTGACGCTTCAGGCTAAGCTCCTGTCTTAACTCTGCGATTGTCCGTACTACTTTCATGAGTTACTCTCCACCTTTTCCTTTTGTTGTCCATACAGTTGATCGAGAACACCATCCGCAGCGTTGAACACATGCTCCTCGGCCGGGAATGAACGATCTTTAACTTCCTTTACGTAAGCTTCGATGCTGGTTCTGATTAATGTTCCCACATCTCCATACGTTTTGACAAAACGTTTAGGTGTATACGGAGAGGCATATTGAACCACATCGTGGAATACCAGCACCTGACCGTCACAACCTCTCCCGGCTCCAATCCCAATGGTAGGGATGGACAGCTCCTCCGAGATGGCCCGAGCAACTTCTTCCGTAACCAGTTCAAGCACGATAGCGAATGCACCTGCCGCTTCGAGCGCTTTAGCTTCGTCCATCAGGCGTTTCGCATCCGCTGCATCTTTACCCTGAATCCGGTAACCACCGATCTGGTTAACCGATTGAGGTGTCAGTCCGATATGTCCAAGAACAGGCACACCTGCTTGCACGACCGCTCTGACGGTGTCCGCTATTTCGACTCCGCCTTCCATTTTGACCGCATGGGCATGCCCCTCTTGCATCAGTCGACGTACACCTTTAAGTGTCTCATCCACGCTGCCATGATAAGTCATAAAAGGCATGTCAGCCACAATAAATGTCTTCTCTGCCCCACGTACTACGGAACGTGTGTGGTACACCATGTCGTCGATGGTCACCGGAAGAGTGGAGTTATATCCCAGCACTACATTGCCAAGTGAATCCCCTACCAGGATCAGATCGATACCTGCCTCTTCTGCAAGGAGAGCTGTCGGATAATCGTAAGCCGTGATCATACTGAGCGGCACACCATCCTGCTTATATTTTTTCATTTTCACAATATTCAACGCTTGTTTGTTTGCCATTTTCTCTCATGGCTCCTTTCTTCTTTTCAAATAAACGCAACAAAAAAAACCTTTTAGTTTTCCACTAAAAAGTCCCGAAAAGTCAAAAAAGAGTCACTTGCGATCGTCCCTTCTGTCTCGGTCCTCTTCGGCTCAGAGCAGAATCCAACAACTCACTTTACTTATTTCATACTTGTACTGCTGTCTGCCTCTGTAGAACACGTCAAAGCAGAACAAAGGTTACTTTTGCCGGAGTGCAATTCGGTCTGTATCAGCCGATATCGCCTCACGAACACAGTATACCAAAGTTCTGCTCAAACTTCACGTCTTATGTTCATTTTACCAGTGAAAATTCGACAAATTGCTACGATTTCCAGGAGACCTCACCAGAGATGACTAGTACATGTTCTCCATTATGTTTCTCCACAACAAGTGCTCCAGAAGGGTCCAAGCCGATTGCCTTCCCTTCAATGATACCTTGAGGATTCGTAACTGTAATCTCTCGATTCATCGATACGGACAGGGCCTCCCAAAGGGCTGAGATGACACCGAATCCTTCTTTTTGATACAAAAAATACAATTGTTCCAATTCCGTCAAAATGGCAGCCGTGAGCTTGGTGCGATCAACAGGTTGCCCCGTCTCTATCTTGAGCGAAGTAGCGATTGTAGTCAGATCTTCCGGATAATCCTCGGGATCAAAGTTGACGTCCACGCCTATACCTGCAATACAGTATCTGACTTCATGATCTTCCACCGTGGATTCAAGCAATATGCCACACACCTTGCGTCCATCAATCAACAGATCATTTGGCCACTTGATGCCTGCATCAGCTCCTGTACAAGCTCGTACCGCACGACATACAGCCACACCTGCTAATAAAGTAAGCTGCGGCGTGTGCTGAAGTGGTAAATCAGGGCGCAACAGGACGCTCATCCAGATTCCTTTACCCGGAGGAGAGAACCACTTT
This sequence comes from Paenibacillus sp. Negev47, assembly GCF_058313655.1. Taxonomy (NCBI): domain Bacteria; kingdom Bacillati; phylum Bacillota; class Bacilli; order Caryophanales; family Paenibacillaceae; genus Paenibacillus; species Paenibacillus sp. Negev47. The sequence continues at coordinate 2,401,440 of NZ_CM177754.1, read as the reverse complement.
CGACCAAAGCGCCCTCTTCCTCCCGTTTGTTCTTCCGCAATGACCACAGCGCCTTCGGCCTGCCCCTGCTCAGCTAGTTTCAGAACATCCCCTTGGGTAGACAAGGTCGAGGTCAACAGAATGGCCTTACGGCCAAATACGGTTGTGTCCAGTGCCAATTGAAGGGCAGTAGCGTCAATGCTGTCCGGCTTGGTAACCAGACGATACCCTTTGCGGGATACAGCCTCGAACTCATAACCCATGTCACGCAACTTGTTCACATGTTTCCACACAGCAGTCCGACTAATGGACAGATTACGGCTGATCTCCTCACCCGATACGAATCGTCCTTCTGCATTTAATAACATATGTAACAGATCTTCATGCTTGGTCATCTTGAACCACCCGCTTCACTTCTGCGCTTAGCGCTTCATGCTGATTCGCTATCGTTCCAATCGCCGTTTCTCTTAACAAATGTTTCATGAGTTGTCCCAACCAAGGTCCGCCTTTGCGCTGCACCATCTGCAACACTTGTTCACCTGTGATATCCAGTTCTTTCAAGTCATGCACAGGGATCGATTGACTCCATTCGGCAGCAAGGTCTTGAACCAAAATGACTTGCACTTCTGCCTGTTCAGACTGATTCCGCCATCCTGCTGGCAACAGCGACTGTATCCGCAGCCAATCATCCGCAGCCTGAACGCCGCAAGCCAGAACAGTAACAATCCAATCGGATCGCAAACTGGCCGTGTCCTTCTGTTCCTGGACTGATGAATGAATCAACTGCTCCACCTGAAGAACCCCAGCTATCCGGGAGCGATGTTCATTGGAGAATGTCCACTGACGTAATAAAACATCTGCTTCATCTTTGCTAAACCCGCCAGTGATCAGGATAAGTGACCACCGAAGTAATACATGCACGCCTGACAATTGTTCCAGATTGGATAACAACGTCTTGTTGAAGCGGGCGGAGCTAACTGGCGCTTTGATGTGCGCAAGCGCATCACTTCTGTATAACAGCTCCAACCCTCTTAATGGATGCGGTCCCGACATCATTTTGACCATCTCGGTGCGTACCCGTTCCATCGCTATATGTTGTAGCAGGTCTTTCTGCCTTACAAGACCCTTCCACGTATTATGGGCGATTTTGAAATCAAATACCGAAGCAAACCGAACACAGCGAAGCATCCGCAGTGCATCTTCACCAAACCGTTCCAACGCAGAGCCCACACATCTGACTCGCTCTTCCTTAATATCTGCCTGTCCACCGAAGGGGTCAACAATCGTCCCAGTGACGTCCATGGCAAGAGCGTTCATCGTGAAGTCACGCCGTTGTAAGTCTTCCTTAATATCTTGGACAAATTGAACCGCAGCAGGTCTGCGGTTATCCTGATATTCAGATTCTGTTCGAAACGTGGTAACTTCAAAGTAGTAGCCGCCTGAGCGAACTGTCACCGTTCCATGCTGCAGGCCCGTAGGAATGCAATCATCGAACAGTTCCATGACTTGCTGAGGAGAAGCAGATGTCGTGATGTCCATATCGTCTACAACTCGTCCCAGCAATTCATCACGGACACAACCGCCCACCCAGTATGCCTTGTAGCCATGTTCATTTAATTTTGTGAGTACGTTCTCACTTTGAATTGCCATTTCACGATCTACCTGTGTCCATTGAACCACCACATATCACCTCTTCTCTTGCCTGTTGTGGTATGCACAGTATGATTTCGCCAAGCAAACGATTAACCACAAACCGGTTTCAGATTTGGAACTTCCCTTCCCAGCACCCGGTAGTAAATCTGTTCATATTCATGCCGAATGGCATCATTGCAAAAATCATGATGCGCTCGCTGGAGACACGCCTCCCTGAACTCCGCAGCCAAACGGTCATCCGTTAACAAACGGATGGTGTTCTCGGCCATGGATTGTGTATCCCCGATTGCGGATAGGAAACCCGTCTTACCATGTAAGACCAGTTCCGGAATTCCTCCAGCCCGTGAACCGATTGTGGGTACACCGCAAGCCATTGCTTCGAGCGCCACAAGTCCGAAACTTTCCTTCTCCGATGGAAGCATCAACACATCCGCCATGGAGATGACCTGAGCGATATCATCCTGTTTGCCAAGGAAATGAACCTTATCATTCAAGCCGAGATCATTAATTTTCCACTGCATCTTCGGCAAATCAGGCCCTTCGCCAACGAATAGCAGTTTGGCTGGAACCTGCTCCTGTACCTGACGGAAGACCTCGACCACATCCTGAGTTCGTTTCACTGGTCGGAAGTTGGAGATATGCATTAATATCTTTTCGTCGGGCGTTGCGAAGTCTCTTCGCAGACTGGCAGCATCCCGCGGATAATATATTCGTTTATCAATAAAATTATAGGTCAAATCGATTGGACGCTGAATATCCAGCAGTTCAACCGTTTCCCGTATCAAATCTTGTGATACTGCAGTGACCGCGTCACTTTCATTAATGGCCAGACGAATTAAATCCTTCAGAGATTCATCCTGAGCCAAAACCGTAATATCCGTTCCATGTAACGTGGTAACCACTTTGAGGCCATCCCCTACCATCTGTTTCGCGAGAAAGGCACATACTGCGTGTGGCACGGCATAGTGAACATGCAGCAGATCCAGTTGCTGTGACTTGGCCACCTGAGCCATCTTGGTAGCGAGTGACAGATCATAAGGAGGATAACGGAAAACATAATAATCATTCACTTCAACTTCGTGATAAAAAATATTTTTCTGGAATGTACCCAGTCTGAACGGGATACTGTTAGCAATAAAATGAACCTGATGCCCCTGTTCGGCAAGCAATTTGCCCAGCTCCGTTGCGACAACGCCAGACCCTCCGAGGGACGGATAACAGGTAATGCCGATTTTTAACTTTTGATCCATCCGGTGGACGCTCCTTTGATCTCCCGCGTAATGCAGGTTGATGTAAATGCAACGGAATAATGAAACAATTCGTTCATTAACTCGTACAGTGTAAAATCATTTATTGGCAGCTGTGCCAAATTGATGAACCACGTAAGGTGTAATTGTAGCAAAACCTTCTGCAAACGGGATGAGACTGCGTTGTCCAAGCAACGAATCACGGGCTCTTACACGTTCGATATACCCTTGATTCAATGGAGTGGAGACCGCTCCGTCTCCCAGTTCGAATTGGGAACGATAACAGAGCAACGAGGTTTCTTTTTGCTCATAGTGTTCCGTAATATCCACAATCAAATCCGTAGGTCCAATGTCATTAATAAAGTAAAAATAGAGTTCCTTCACTTGCACGGCAGGCATGTCCGGCATGTAGTTCCGAAGCTTGGCATTAAATACAGCCTCCTGCACCAGCTTACTGCAATTGACATGATCCGGATGACGATCTTCCCAATAGGGAGCAAACACCATCCGAGGGGCATGACGGCGTATCTCAGCCGTTACCGCCTGAACATGCTCAGGCGTGAGATATAATCCCCGATCAGGGAGAGCCAGGTTCGTTCGACACGAAAGACCGAGGACGCGGGAGGCTTTCTCCGCTTCCTCGGTTCTGCGCTCTACTGTACCGTTGGAAGACATCTCAGCCCGAGTCAGATCACATACGCCTACTTTCAATCCCGCAGCGGTATGTTTGGCAATGGTTCCAGCCATACCAATCTCCGCGTCGTCCGCATGTGCTCCAAAGATGAGAATATCCAGACTCATTCGGAATCACCTGAATTCAGTCCAGCCTCCGGCTTGTATTTATGTACCAGCTCTCTCCAGCCAAAATCGCCACGATCCAGAGCCTTAACCAGGATTTCAGCAGTTGCGATATTTGTAGCAAGTGGAATCCCCTGCACATCACAAAGACGCAGCAACGCATTAATATCCGGCTCGTGTGGTTGTGCCATCAGTGGATCGCGCAGAAAAATAATCAGATCCATCTCATTTTGCGCAACCAAGGCTCCAATCTGCTGATCTCCACCCAATGGGCCCGATTCGAATCGATGAATCTGCAACAATGTTCCCTCCATAATACGAAGCCCTGTTGTTCCAGTCGAGTACAATTGATGGTCTGTAAAGACAGGCTCATATGCCGTCACGAAGTTAACCATCTCTTCTTTTTTGCGATCATGGGCGATAAATGCTATTTTCAACATGACAATCTCCTTTAGTCGATAAAGTGATCAAATCCGTAGATGAGTCCTGTATATTCCATAACCTTTTGTACGCCTATCTTAACACCAGGCATATACCCTGCACGCTCATAGGAGTCATGCCGAATTTTAAGCGACTGGCCATAATCTCCGAAAACCACTTCCTGCTGCGCAAATACGCCAGGTAGTCGTACACTGTGAATTCGGAAGCCATTGTAATAACCACCGCGTGATCCTTCAATCGTTTCTTCCTCATTCGGATTACCTTGACGAAGTTCTTCGCGATTAGCAGCAATCAGTTCCGCTGTTTTGATCGCTGTTCCTGAAGGAGCATCCAGCTTCTGATCTCCGTGATATTCAATAATCTCCACATTCGGCATATGCTTGGCAGCCTGTGCTGCGAATCGCATCATCAAGATGGCACCGATCGAGAAGTTAGGGGCAATGAGCCCTCCGATTCCTTTGTCCTGACACTGCTTGTCCAACTGTTCGATCTGCTCCGGCGTGAAGCCGGTAACACCCATGACAGGTCTGACTCCATGACGGATCGCGATCTCAGTATGTGCAAAAGCATATTGTGGCACTGTAAAATCAACCATTACCTGCGGTTTTGTCTCGGCAAAGGCCATTTCAATATCATCAGTCACCAGTACTCCACACTCTGGCAAACCAACCAGTGTTCCGGCATCGGTGCCCGCTCCGGAGCGGTTGACTGCAGCTGCAAGCTCCAGTTCCGGGTCCTGAAGTACCAATTTCACGACTTCACGGCCCATTCGACCAGCCGCTCCGATCACCGCAACTCTTATTACTTCACTCATCTTGACTGCATCTCCTCGCTATATTGGATCATATGGTTGAATCCATTTCAACTGACTGGGATATCCTTGTGAAATGAATTCTTATTGAATAGATTTCATGCGTTGCTTGATTTCCTGTAACATCTGATGCAGTTGTCCGTTATGCGGGTCCAACAAAATGGCCTCACGCAACGCCTGAATTGCACAATCAAATTCATTTAAGTCACTGTAAGCCAGTGCAAGCATGACATGAGCTTCTACTGAAAGAGGATCAAGTCTCACCGCTTCTTTCAACAGCGTAGACGCTTCCACATAACGCTCCTGTGTTGCAATACCCGCCTGCTCCAACAACAGCTTGGCTCTGGAGGTCAATTGTTTCGCTTCCAATGTCTGCAGGTGCAAAATATATTCCTCTGTTCCTGCCGACATTTCAACCGCCTTGCGTGCATATTCAAGCGCCGGAACCAGATGATTGCTGCGTGCGTGGGTAATGGAACAGCGATAATATAACTCCGCATGTTGCGGATGAGCATGAATGGCTGATTCGAACCAACGAATGGCCTGCTCAAAATCATTTTGTAATATACAGCGATAAGCCTGCTGCATATATTCTTCCGGTTTCATCATTAAGCTGACCCTCCCCGATCGGGTGATGGTACAGCATATGTAATCTACGCCTAATCGGTGTTTTTGGGAGTCCACCGATTGGCATCGCGGGTGTTAAATTTATGCATGACTTTATCGTGCGCCTCAGCCAGATCAATACCCAGCGAGTTCGCAAAACAAATCGTGATAAATAAAATATCTCCGAGCTCAAGTTCAATGGAATTGGCGGCTTCGGAAGACTTTTTGGGCTTCTCACCGAATTCGTGATTCACTTCCCTGGCAAGCTCTCCAACCTCTTCAGACATCCGGGCCAACATGGCCAGAGGACTGAAATATCCCTCCTTGAACTGGGAGATATACTGATCAACCTCACGCTGCATTTCTGCGATGCTTTTCTCCATGAGAACGGATTCTCCTTTTGAAATGATGTCGTATTTGTTCCTAATAATATCAGTTATTTAGATTCACTTCCACCATCATCAGCGACAAATCATTTTTAAAGAATCAATAAACAGGTATACTAGGATGGGAATGACTGCTTCTCATTCTAATTCATCTACAGTGAGGGATCTTATGAGCACTGCCAAAACCTGGGTTCAAGTCAAACTGGTTCTACCCATCTTGCTGGGTACAGCCTTGTATGCCTTCGGGCTCCTCTATTTCATTATCCCCAACCAGCTTATGGAAGGTGGTCTCACCGGGGTTACGGTGCTGATCAATTATGCATTCGGCATTTCACCTTCACTTACAACTCTGATTCTAAACGTTCCTCTATTTCTGATCGGGCTCAAAATTCTGGGCGGCAGACAGATGATCTATACCGGAATCGGGATTGGAGCATTGACCGTTTTTCTGTGGTTGTTCGAGAAGTTGATTCATCTGGGCTGGATTGAACCATTACATACCGAGAATGATCTCCTGCTCGCAGCCCTGTATGCAGGTGTTACCCTTGGAGCCGGTCTTGGCATCGTATTCCGTTGGGGCGGAACGACGGGCGGCTCAGACATCATTGCTCGTATTCTCAACCGAAAGTACGGATGGAGTATGGGGCGAATATTACTGGGCATTGATTTCGTCATTATCGGGCTCTCTCTCATCTACATCCCCAAAGAAAAAATTCTGTATACGCTCGTAGCGGTATTTATCGCCTCCAAAGTTATCGATTTTATTCAAGAAGGTGCATATTCTGCCCGGGCATTTATGATCATCAGTGACCATGCACCCGAGATTGCGGATCAAATCACACGGGAGATGGATCGTGGTGTTACCCTCATTCCAGCCATTGGCGCATACTCTAAACAGGCCAAACACATGGCCTACTGTGTTATTTCCAGACAAGAGTTCAGGCGGTTGCAGACGATTGTACGTTCTATTGACCCCAGAGCATTTGTCATCATCAGCGATGTTCACGATGTACATGGAGAAGGTTTCAAAGAAAGTTGATGTATTATACAGAAACTACAAGAAAACCTCTTTTCGCATGAAGAGCCGTTATAGTGGCTGTTTATGTGAAAAGAGGTTTTTTTAATAGACGACGATCAGGTTCATATTCTATTAGCGCCGAAAAGGAAATATACCCTGCTGCTGTGCACGATATTTACGGTACCCAGCATAACTTAGCGTTGCCACAATGACCGAACTGATGAGCAACCCGGCTGCCCTGCGATCAGGGCCCTGTACAAACGGTACGAAGGCACTCTCATCCTTCTCCCGACCAAATAACTGGTTCACCAGTTCCTCACCATGGCCTATCATGCTTTTTAACTGATTTAAATCTGGCTGCTTTGCGGTGGTAAGCCCCTTGGTATGAGATAACCAGGCATCCATCTGAGCAATCTCATACGGTTCACGGCGAATCATTGCGGCAGGACGAATCGTCTCGTAATGCTCCTCCAGAACGGCGTAGCGGTTTGCCAGTACGGCCGCAGTTTGCCCCTGATTTGTAGCAGCAGATAAAGCATCCAGATCATTTTTCACGATTTTATAATACTGAAGCCATAAAGGCTTGGTCGGATTGGCGAGACTATCTGCTGCAAGTCTAAGTTTGGCAGAGGACTCCTGAAGAGAAGCATCATCATTTTTCACCTTCACAATGGCTTGTTTCACTTCAACTACGGTTTCGGACAAGGCATGAATGCCCTCTACTGTCGTTTGTCCCTCAAAAGAGATATGCTCCAGACTTTTACTGATGCGCAGAATGCTTCCTCGCACTTCTTCGATATTGTTCTCGAGTGCCTGACGATACAATATGGCTGCTTCCTCATTCAGTTGTGCAATTGAATTGCTTGTGGACACTTGCTGATCTGAATTCGAATTCAATCCTTTACTTTGCGCGGATACACAATATGCTAAGTTCGTCCACAGCAGCAGAGCCATGAACGATACCACCAATAAGCCAGTCTTGATCCTGAACGTTCTCTTCATGGACATCCCTCCCACCATCAATGTATGGCGGCGGGCAGTTCCTTAGAACAAGCTCAAGATCGAATATCAGGTTCGTTTCGCTTGTCTCAACGCAAGCCAGGCACACAGAATACTCACCAGCGTCAGCCCGAAAGTGAAATTACGTACGCCATCTACATGATCATAGAGAGATGCGGGTAACCAGGGGTAAATATCATATGTATAATCCATCGTATCGTTCAACAGCGTCCAAAGACCTGCAACAACAAGGGCTGCCCAGCGGAAGCCGAAAAACCGCACATATATAAGAGCTTCAATTGCCATCGCACTATGCGAAGCAATCAACATCCAGTCTTGCCAGTGCTGTGTACCGCCTTGCATCCAGCCAGCGAAAATAATGGATGTGGCCCACACGCCATATTTCACAGATGTGACCACGGCAAGCGCCTGAATCACATGTCCAATCCGTTTGATCATGATGGACCTTGGTGGGTACAGGATCCATAGCAACGCTAAGGTGAAAAACAAACTCGCCGTTGGGCTATCCGGCACAAATACGATCTGCCACAATGGCTGCTCGGCCAGCGTCATTTTCATTTGATCACCGTACCAGATGTAACCGTATACCGTTCCTACCGCATTACACCAAAACAAAAGCCACAGGAAATAACGATTCGTTAGAAATTCCCTACTCCAGAAAAACGATAAAGCCACGTTCCCTGCCCCTTCCTTCTTCACATGTTATGCACGATAACGTGCTGCTCAAAAACACTTCAAAAAACCTGACCGCATAAACGATCAGGTTTCATTGGTTATTTCGATTTTACTGTTCTGCTTTCTGTTTCGCAAGCCATTCGGCCAGATGATTAATTTCTTCATCCGTAACACCTTGTGCGATGGCATTATTGTACTGAGGCTGCATCTCGTTGTAGCCTTCTTTGATAATAGTGAGAATCTCTTCCTGACTGTGCTTGTCACCCACACCCCGAAGTGAAGGTCCACTTGCGCCCTTCATATCAGCCGCATGGCAACCAATACAGCCGGCCTTCTTGTACGTTTCCATTGCAGGGTCATCCTGCTCCACGATGGCCACTTCCTGTTGCTGTCCAGGTGCATTGGAAATTGGTGGAAGCCCCTGTTCATGCCTCTCCAGCGCTTCTTCTTCACGTTGAATATGTTCAGGTTTCTGTCCTGTCGCTTCAAGCTCATGCTTGTAGTGCGTCCATGCCACGTTTGTCAGGTAAAATACTGCAATGACCGATAGTATCATCAACGATGAAGCAATAGGACGTTTATAGAAACGTCGCTCCTTGCCTGTGTCCAGGAACGGTGCAAGCAGTAAAGCTCCGAAAGCAACTCCACTGACTCCCAGTACCCCGAGCAGGACGTAATCGCCTGATGCATATGGATACTTCAGATACTGATACAGAAAAAGGAAGTACCAGTCCGGCATGGGAATAACGGATGCGCTCGGATTGGCCGGATATCCCAAAGGTGCAGGTTCTGAGATCGTGAGAACCAAAATCCCTACCAATACAACGACACCAACCATCCATTCTTTCAGCAGGAAGTTGGGAATAAAGGCTTCTGATTTGCCGGGATACGCCGTGTAATCAGGAGGGGTAATAAAACCCGCCCCTTTACGGACGCGTGAATCACCGACAAAGATAACCTTTTCCTCATCATCCTTCTTATGTCCGTGAGCCATTGCGATTCCTCCCTTCTCAGTTTATAGTGGTCCCGAAATGCCCTGTCTGCGGATCATGATAAAGTGTCCGACCAGAAGCACCAGAAGCACAGCGGGGAGGAAGAATACGTGCAGGGCAAAGAATCGGGTTAGTGTCTGTGCACCAACAATCGTACCGCCTTGCAGGAATTCTTTGATAATTGGTCCCAGCCAAGGAACCGTGTTGGCAATCTCCAGTGTTACTTTTGTTGCAAAATAGGCTTTGTTATCCCATGGTAGCAAGTACCCTGTGAGCCCCAGGCCCAACATGACGAAAAAGATCAGCATGCCGACAACCCAGTTCATTTCTCGCGGTGCCTTGTAAGAGCCTGTAAAGAACACACGCATCGTATGTAAGAACATCATTACGATAACCAGACTGGCTCCCCAGTGGTGCATGCCGCGAACAATTTGGCCGAAGGCTACTTTGGTCTGCAGATACTCCACACTTGCGTAAGCATTGATAATATCAGGTACGTAATACATGGTCAGGAACATGCCTGACAGAATCTGAATAACAGTAATAAAGAACGTCAATCCACCAAAGCAGTACACGAATGCGGAAAAGTGATGAGCCGGATTTACATGCTCTGGAACTTCATGATCCGCAACGTCCCGCCAGATTGGCGTGATGTCGAGACGCTCGTCAATCCAGTCATAGACATTTTTAAACATCTGCGTTCACGCCTCCTAATTCACTCGGGTGTTCGGAACAATGTCGCCCAGATATACCCAACCCTGCTCTTCCTTAACTACGTACTCATCCAGCGGTTTGGGGGCTACGGCAAGATTCTTCCCTTCCTTGTCATAGTGCGCGCCATGGCAGGGGCAATGATACTCGTCAGGATAACTTTTGTCACTATTCCAGCCCACTGTACATCCCAGATGTTTACAGATAGGTGAGAGCGCATAAATTTTACCCTGCTCATCTTTGCGAATCCAGGCCACCAACGATGCATTACTCAGATACCAACCATCCTGTTGTTGAAGTTCAAAGGTGAATTCTTGAGGTTCATTCGTAATTTTGCTGATTTCAGCTACTTTGACAGAGGTGCCTTCTCCCTTATGCTGCAAAATCGGGTCCACCGCAAAACGGACCATGGGAAGAATTGCACCGGCGGCCATGTAGGCTGTAGCTCCACCAAGCGTGTACGTCAAAAACTGCCTGCGTGACATCTCCATGCGGCTTGGCAATTTCATCGAAGCTTCGTGCTGGTCATGCTCACTGCTCATACTGTCTCCAACCCCCTTTTTCAGCCAACTCTCTCAAACGTTTTCATTTTCATAAATTCCACGACTTACTAGAACATACATAATCATATAGTAGCCCTAGAACACCGTCAAGAATTTGTCACACATTTTTAAGGTTCAATTGTAAGCGTTATTAAAAAAGTGTTGTAAAATTGTCACATTTGTCACATAAAACTCATTTTTTCCACAACTCTCGTATTTTCTCCCCGACATATCTCGCAATCCCCTCTTCTTCGATCTCACGAGTTAACGTTAACCGGCTCAAAACCAAATCAGCAGATGGAATTTCAGCATCTTCAAACTGACCATCAGATGACATAATAATCACATATTTGAATCCTGAAGATTTAAGCTGGGCGGACAAGGAATTTAATGTCATTGACATTTCCGAATTAGCATAATGAAAGGCTGGATATGTCATGATTCTCCCTTTGAAAGGAATTTCGACCAGATCCAGAAAATCTCTCAGCCGCTCCAGTGCCTCGGTAGCTTCAACTGGCGACTGGTCACCGGTAAGAGCTGTGTATGGAATAAGGCATGTATCCAGATAGAGTTGCAGTTCAGCCCAGCTGTCTTGAGTCATCTCACTGAATTTCAATTCCCTATATCCCCTTTCTATCCATTTTATTCCCATATTATATATGAGCATATCTTATAAATCCAGACAATCATTTTGGAATTACACATATCAAAAAAGGGAATACGCATCTGCGCATTCCCTTTTATCTCAGAAAAGACGTATTTAGCCCATCAGTTTATGGTCCTCAGTTCATCCGTCAGACTCCGGAAAGCTACTTCGTCTCCGGTAGCTAACGCTTTATCGATTTCCAAATAGAGCTTCTCGCTACGCTGTTTGCGAAGCGCTTCGTCCCACACCATCTCAGCTGCTAGCCCCAACATGACTTCATACGTAACTTTCATTTTATCCAATAGGATGCACCTCCAAAACGGATTTAAGAGCTCCTATATTCTTTCCCTTTGGTAACATAACCCAGTGAAGTTCTGGACATCCGCTCCAAATCAGCATCAGTCAGCTCACGTATCACTTTGGCAGGTGTCCCCAAAGCAAGAGTATAGGGCGGAATTTTACTATTTTCAGTAACTACAGAACCGGCCCCAATCATCGTATATTCGCCAATGTCGGCTCCATTCAGCAGAATGGCTCCCATGCCAATCAATGACCCTGTTCCAATACAACAGCCATGAATGATCGCTGAGTGTCCTACCGAAACATCGTCTCCCAAGATCAAAGGTTGGTCTGTGTTGACATGCCCAACAGCATTATCTTGAATATTACAGCGCTTCCCAATGATTATAGGAGCCAAATCAGCCCGTAGGACTGCATTGAACCAAACGGAAGACTCTTCTCCCATTCTCAAATCACCGATCAGTTTTGCACCTTCAGCTATGTATACCGAAGGATGTAACTGAGGTTGTATACCTTTGTATGGAATTATCATTCATATCACTCCTTAATTTGGGAGTGATTTTAGCAACTTGTCCTTCACTTGTCAAACATAATGGGTGTCGTGTCTCCTGAGATGGAGCGACAGGATGCAGCAAGACGCGTACCCCAAGCTGTCATCTGAACAGTCCGGCCTTCTTCGTGTTCCCCAATACGGACCATGCCAAGATGCAACATCATTTTAATTATTCTGTTATCATAGATTGCCTCGGCCGTATCATAATAGAACGGCTGAATGAATGGACCGATCTGTCGAAACAGCGACTCTGCGGTTGACCATTCAGATGCACATTCGCCTGTCCAATACACAATAGAGGGCAGATTTGGAATAGCGCCTTTATACAATCTTAACCAAAATCTAAATAGCTGTATCATTTCAGCTGTTTTCTCAGTCCCCAGCTTGTCTTCTCCAGCTGGCGATAACCTCAGTGTACCTTGCTCTTCGCGAACCAGCCGATGGTGAAATGCATAGTCGTAGAGAAGGGCAAAACGATCCGGATAATCCTTGAACGAACGGCCATATCCGAATCTCCAACCGGCCTTGCCTACCAATTCCTCACTGATGTGCAGATGCTCCATAATCTGCTGTTGAGAGCGGCGATACATCATACCTTCAGCGTTAAGGGCAATTTCATGCTGCTGAACAAACTGCAGGAACAACTTGAGATCATCCGCCAAGAGATGATACTCATCCCGATACATGGGTGGTTCCGTTGTTTTCGTAATCCCTGTTCGCAAATGAGTGGATAGGACATCCCTGAATCTTAATTTCAGATCCTGAGGTACCTGATACAGATATCTGGTCTGCTGCGTCGTCCCATTGAACAACCATCCACTTTTATTGAAGCGGACGATAAGATCACGTGGACTTGCTCCAGCCTCACTCTCCTTTTTATCCATCGATTGACGAGCTATGGCAACGAGTTCTTCCATACCATAGTACTGGCGAGGATCAAACAACAAGTTGTTCAAGAAGCGCTGATCTGCTTGATTCAGTTGACGTACCTGCTGCTCAAAAAAGGGTCTGCTGCCCAATGTGGTGAGAATACTCTGGATGAGTTCATGTTTGGAGTTGGGCTTGCATTCACATTGGTAATAGTCTGCTATTCGATTAAGCTGGCCAATATCGGCAAAAGTAAGCATATCCGCTAGATTCATGGGTCCATCGCCTCGCCCGTTAACTACTTCGGCTGCTGATTCGGGGCCTGAAATAGTTTGGTTTTGTAAACATCGTTGACGGAATTCCCACAATCTAAACCTCTTTTTGGAAATCTTTTATGTTTTAAAATCATACTATGCCTCAAGTTGGTCAATCAGAAGAAAAATGAGAGGTTTGAAATCATATAAAGCCTTTCTTTCCCCATAAAACGCAAAAAAACAACCCAAGTTGGATTACTCAGGTTGTTTCGCTGTGTCCAGAGACAGATGTCGTGTACAATTATATAACAGCGGACTCCAGTCATCACGTTCCTTCTCCAGGATCGTTAGTGACAGATTTCCAATCCGTTCTGTATACCGATCTTTATACAAGGCCGTTAACAGGTTGGCCAGAAAAGCTCCATGAGTGACTATAAGCACGTTTTGATCTGGATAGGCAGACCATAGATCATCCAGAAATGCCAGTGCACGAATCTGGATATCCGCAATCTGCTCCTGTCCCAAATCAAGCGTCTCCCAGGTTTGGCCCCAGCGGGCAACTCGCTCCTCTGAAGTCAGACCTTCAATCTGACCAAAAGCCCTTTCTTTCAACCGTGCGTCCGGTTCAAGCAAAGGTACATTCAACAGTGTGGAGATAATCTCCCCTGTTTCCTGTGCCCGCGATAATCCACTTGTGATGATATAGTCCCATTGGTATTCTTCCGTCAGCAGACGTCTTCCCAGGCGTTCTGCCTGTTCACGACCTTCTCCATTCAAAGGTATATCAGTCTGCCCTTGGATACGGCCCGCCGCATTCCAGTCTGTAAGACCGTGACGAATAAGCCCGATTCGCACTTACATCCCTCATTTCTCCACACGGCGAACGAAAGGTTACTACCTATGCACGCGCACCTTGTTTTCGTTTATTCGTTGTTCGATGCATACGTCCAAGAGAGAATAAAGCCATCCCTATTGCTAGTAAAGACAGGGCCATCCAATACTGAGGATAAGCAGGTCCCATGCTCACAACAAAAGGTTCAATGATGCTTCCTCTGTCCGCTCCAGTCATGTTGTACTGATACAATCCAGATGACGACGGTCCGCTTCCGGCAACCCCTGTCTCCAGAATACCTGTAGCAACAACCTTGGTATGCTCAGCTTCTGATACATCTGGCTTAAACATTGCCATGTACAGAAAGCTGCATAAAAAAATAGCCAGGAACGCGGCAATCCACAAAGACATATGCTTGCGAATCACAGCAGAGAAACGATTAACCTTTGCCTCTTCCGGCAGTAGCCATGGAGACTCCGCGTAGATCCGGTCCATAACATTACGGTTTACTCTCTCTGCCTGTTGTTCTGTCACTGGAACCGGAATGCTGTGCAGCAAGATCTGAGCTTCTTCCCAGACCTCAAACTGCTCGGAGCACTCTTCACAACCAGCGAGATGAGCATGAAATGCAATCCGCTGAGGATGAGTTTCCGGCAAGTCCCAGACCAGTGCAAACAGTTCCTGGGCATCATTGCAATTCATCGGTTCTTCATCCCTTCATATGGCTCGTACACCGGTTCGAAGAAATAAGGTTCCAATTGAGTTTTCACGCTTGATCTTGCTCTGAATAATAGCGATTTCACAGAACTGACGCTCTGCCCAAGAATATTGGCAATCTCTTGGTAGTCTAGTTGATCATACTCACGGAGTATAATCGCAGAACGCTGCTTCTCCGGCAAATTGTTAATCGCATCCCTAACCAGCATCACCCGCTCGCTGCGTAGTACAGCATACTCCGGTGTATTCTCCGAAGGAGCAACGGGCACAATCCCGCTCTCTTCAAGTGGGACATTTCCGCTGCGCTGTTTGCGAAGCTCACTCAGTACCGTATTTCTCGCAATGGTGTATAACCAGGTTGAGAATGAGGCATCCACCTCACGGAAAGAGTGCAGACTGCGGAACGCCTTATAGAAAGTCTCAGAACAGAGATCTTCCGCAAGCAGCTCCATATTGGAACTTTTCAACATATGATATACGAAAGCCAGTATTTTACGCTGATAACGACTCATCAGCTCGGAATATAACTCCAGGTTACCTTCCTTGATCTCTCGAATCAACTGGGAATCCGTCATTTGAGTGCGACCCCTCCTCGCCCATCCATGTGCTTCTCCCCGTTCGACTCTATCCATGTATTACCGAACAGGCACAAAAAAGTTGCGGTTCTCACCGCATATAAACAGCGTTCAGCACCATAACTGGCCTTCCCGCCAAATTCCCCTATGTAATGGCAATTTCCCCAACGTTTCTACATTAACAGTATTTATTGTACAACGGTCTGCATCATCCTGGCAAATCCATTGCTATCCACAGTAACCCGACCTGTCATTCATATGCAGTGTTTTTCACGTTCATGACTTCATTTTGGGCCTTTTTGGTAAGCCTTGCTTATATAGACGAACGAAATTCTGAAAAGGTTACAAAAATGTGATATTTTTTTGATCTAAGGTATCCTAACAGATTAAGGAGGGTGATGTAAATAGAGGATGTAAGTATATGTGTAAATATCAACATATAAAACCCTTTCAAATACCTTTTTAAGACAAAAAAAAGACCGCTTACATAAGCGGCCATTGCTCACGTGGAGCAATACAGTTATTGGATAGGAGTGGAGAGAAACCATACTGTACCCTTATTATATGTATACGTTTTCATTTTGTCAACACTTTAAGTAAAATTGTTTGAATTCATTATAGCTTTCGGAAATTCAGGATAATAACTCCTTTTTTTTGTGGACAAGAATCAAATGAGCAACTCCAATAAAACTTCACAAAAAAGAGGGCTTTCGCCCCCTATCTCGTCGTCTTATATCCACACCTGATATCCCAAGGAATCCAGCAACGTCTTCGCTCGTTCCATATCCTCTTCCTGACGGAAGGACAGACGCATGATCCCCGGCACATCCACCCGGTTCTCGATAATCTCCAAGTTGCTCAGGTTGATGTCATTCGCACCAAGCTCGGTTGCAATTTTACCGATCATACCAGGTGCATCCTGAACATCGGTGTACAGATCAAATAACGGCGAAATCATGCCTTTACGTCGCTCTGGCAATATACTCCGGAACTCGCGGGCCTGACGGAATGCATCCTCGATCCCTTCACCATTCTGATGCTCCAGCATATCTGTGAAGGCCGTCATTTGGCTATTCCAGTCCTTGAGCAAGCCCAGCAATACATCCCGGTTGCTAAGCAAGATATCTCTCCATACAATGGCGTCACTGGACGCAATCCGGGTAATGTCCCGGAAACCACCTGCTGCCAGCATTTTATATAGCGGATTCGATTCATTATATTGACGCACCTGATTTACCAACGCAACAGCAATAACATGTGGCAGATGACTAATGGCCCCTACAATATCATCGTGAAGCAATGGCTCCACACGCACGATCTGTGCCCGCGTATACGCAAGTAGCTCCGACAACCTGCTGTACGCTTCCTCAGGCACATGTGCTGATGGGGTCAAGACATAGTATGCATTCTCAAACAACACGGCTGAGGCAGCATCGACGCCTGCACGCTCCGAACCTGCCATCGGATGACCACCAATGAAGTAAGCGTCGGTCAACCGCACATGCTCGGCACAAGCGGCTATGGAAGCTTTGGTACTGCCTACGTCCGTGATAATGCATCCTTTTTTCAATGGCAGCTTGGAGAGCTGTTCGAAATAGGATTCAAGCAGACCTACGGGCACACACAAAAAAATAAAGTCGGCATCCTCTACCGCTTCTTCCAGAGAGAGCGTAGCATCATCCACTACACCGCTCGCTATGTACTTGGCCTTCAGTTCCTCCAAATGGGCGTAGCCCATCACGGATACACCTGGCTTGCCTTTGAAACAAAGCGCCAGTGAACCGCCGATGAGTCCTACACCGATCATTGCAATTTTTAGTTTCATGGGTCCTCACTCTTTCATCGCCAGTATTAAGGGCGTGCTACCGCCTTCTCAGCCAGCGTGTTCTCCAGTGCCGTGACAAATGCACGATTCTGTTCTGATGTTCCGACGGACACACGAATGTATGTTGGGTATACGTGGAATCCTGGGCGAACGATAATGCCTTGTTTGAGCAAGGATTGGAACGCCGTTGCCGAAGGCATATTCAGATCAACCATAATAAAGTTACCCTGCGAAGGGAAATACGACAATCCCAACCGCGTAAATTCATTTTGCAGAAAATCCCGATCCGCTGCATTCCGCTTCGAGCACTCTTGAACAAACTCCTGATCCAGTAGTGCAGCCGTTGCTGCAACCTGTCCAAAACGCGAGGTGTTAAACGGCTCACGTACACGGTTAATCAAATCAATAATCTCGGGACGTGCAATGCCGTACCCGATCCGGAGCGAAGCCAAACCATAAATTTTGGAAAATGTCCGCAGAATGACCAAGTTCGGGTACCGCTCGATCAATGGCACACTTTGCGGATATGCTTCATCTGTTACGAATTCATAGTACGCTTCGTCCAGTATGACCATCACATGAGCAGGCACGCGATCCATAAATGCGATAAGTTCCTGTTCGGAAATAATCGTTCCTGTAGGGTTATTTGGGTTACATACCCATACCGCTTTGGTCTTGTCATTGATTTGTGCGAGCATGGCGCTCAGATCATGCGTTCCATCCTTCAGAGGCACTTCAATGGTAACGGCACCCTCAATATCTGCATTGCTTTTGTATACGGAGAATGTCTGATCAGCCATAATGGTTTCATCTCCGGGTAAGAAGAAAGCTCTCGTGATCAAAGCAATAATCTCATCGGAACCACAACCAAATATCAGATTGTTCCGTTCCACACCAAGATGCTTGGCAAGAACACCTGTCAGCTCAGCTGAGCTACCGTCAGGGTATATACTTATGTTAGTCATTTCTCTCGTAATGGCTTCCAGAGCGGCAGGAGAACTGCCGTATGGGTTTTCGTTGGAGGCCAGCTTGATGACTTGTTCAAGCCCCAGTTCACGTTTCACTTCTTCAATCGGTTTGCCCGGCTGGTACACAGGCAGATTGACAATCTGGGATTTCGGTTTCAACCCGACCGCCTCCTGTTATTGAAATAATGTTGGATACGAATCAGCGTGTACTGCACGTGTCCAAAGATGTACTTTCAGGACATCCCTATCCTTTTAATTGTGCCACAAAGTTGCGAATTTGCAACAGTCCCGCTTCACGCGTATCGGGATTTCCAAGCAAAGGAATCGCGTCTTCCACCTGACGAACGATAGCACTTCCTACAACAACACCATCGCAGATGCGGGAGAAATGCTCCACTTGCTCATGACTAGAGATACCGAATCCTACCGCCACCGGCAGGTCTGTCAGACTTTTCACCGTCTCGATGAAGCTTTCTACACCATCAAAGAAAGAAGCCCTCTCTCCGGTTACACCAAGGGAAGAAACGCAATAGATAAATCCGCTCGCTCCCGTCACAATCCGCTCAATCCGTTCATTAGACGTAGGTGCAACGAGCGGAACCAGATGTACACCGGCACGATGTGCACGCTCACGCATCTCTTCCGCTTCCTCAATTGGCAGATCCGGAATGATCATGCCGCTAATATCGTGTTTGATCAACTCTTCAAAGAACACATCCAGTCCAGTCTGCAACACCGGATTATAATAGGTGAACAGCACAAAAGGCAGTTTCACACCTGCCTCACGAGCTTTTGCAGCTGTTTCCATGACAGTACGAATGGTAACCCGGCTCTTCAATGCCCGTTCGGAAGCACGCTGAATGACGGGTCCATCCGCAAGCGGATCAGAATACGGAACACCCAGTTCCAAAATATCTGCTCCGGCATGCTCAAGCTCCTTGATGATATCGATCGTTGTCTCCACATCCGGGTCTCCAACGGTTAGAAAGGGGATAAGTGCCGTGCGATTCTGTTCCTTCAATTGCTGGAAGGTCTGGTCCATCAGATTCATGCCAAGTCGCCTCCCGTGTATTTCATGATGGATTCAACATCCTTGTCTCCACGTCCCGACAGACAGATGACAACGATATCGTCCGCTGTGAGTTCAGGGGCCAATTTAACAACTTGGGCAACCGCATGTGCAGACTCCAGAGCAGGAATGATTCCTTCCGTCCGGCATAGCAATTGCAGAGCATCCAGAGCTTCCTGGTCCGTGATCGGTACATATTTCGCCCGTTCAATATCCTTCAGATAGGAATGTTCCGGACCAACACCCGGATAATCAAGCCCTGCCGAGATGGAATGTGCTTCCTGTACCTGTCCATATTCATCCTGCAACAAGTAGCTCATGGAACCCTGGAATACACCATGCGTACCTTTGCTCATTGTCGCCGCATGATACTCGGTATCCACCCCTTTGCCTGCGGCCTCAACGCCAACAAGCTTCACATCCTGATCACCGATAAAAGGATAGAACATACCGATTGCATTACTACCGCCACCGACAGCGGCTACAATCACATCTGGCAAACGTCCTTCGATCTCTTGAATCTGACGACGGGTCTCATCACCGATCACACGCTGGAAATTCCGAACCATCATCGGATAAGGATGGGGACCAACAACTGATCCGAGGACATAGAACGTATCCTCCACATTGCTGACCCAATAACGAAGTGCTTCATTACCTGCATCCTTCAATGTACGTGTTCCAGACGTAACCGGAATCACTTCTGCTCCAAGCAGCTTCATCCGAAATACGTTTAACTGCTGTCGCTGTGTATCCTCTTCGCCCATAAATACTTTGCATTCCAGTCCGAGCAATGCAGCTACTGTCGCCGTTGCAACGCCATGCTGGCCTGCTCCCGTTTCGGCAATCACTTTCTTTTTGCCCATACGTTTGGCAAGCAAACCCTGTCCAATGGCGTTATTAATTTTGTGTGCACCTGTATGGTTCAGATCTTCACGTTTCAGATAAATTTTAGGTCCGCCCAAGCGACGAGATAATTGCTCTGCATGGTACAATGGCGTTTCACGTCCAGAATACTCGCTTAGCAGATAGTTCAGTTCCTTGTTAAATTCCTCGTCTTCCGAGAAGTGGCCATAGGCTTCCTCTAGTTCAATGAGTGCGTTCATTAGTGTCTCGGGTACAAAGCGGCCTCCGAAGGGACCGAAACGCCCGTGTTGATCCGGCAATTGATGTGTCATGCCTGCTTCACCCTTTCTACGAATGCTGTAATTTTGGCGATATCTTTCACACCTTCAGTCTCCACGCCGCTGGATACATCGACGCCGAAAGGTGCATATGTCTGTATTAGTTGTTGTACATTGTCCGGGTGCAAACCTCCTGCAACGAACATCCCCGTGCCGTGACTTTTCGCCCATTCGGCATAGGCAGGAATACGTTCCCAGGCGAAGGTTTTGCCGGAGCCTCCTCCATACTGAGGATCATAGGTATCGAGCAATATCGCATCCACGAATTTATCGTAAGCATCAAGAGCCATTATGGCTGTATCATCAGCTTCCGAACCCGTTTCAACTTTTGGAAAAGAAATAGCTTTGAACACCTCGGCATTCCACCGCTGCTTCACCTGCTGGCAAAATTCCGCAGTCTCTTGTCCATGCAGTTGAATAACATCCAGTTGAACAACCTCCATAATGTGTTCCAGCTCTTCGAGAGTAGGATTCACAAATACACCGGCAAGCTTCGGTCGATCATAAGCAGACCATTCGAACAACACCGTTCTTAATGCAGCAGCCAGCTCAGGTTCGATTCGGCGGCGTGACTTGGCAAAAACAACACCAATGTAATCCACAGGCAAGTTTATCATCGATTTTAGCACTTCAACGTCCTGAAGTCCACATATTTTTACGGCCGCTGGCAGCGGGTTTCTCAGTTCTGACTGACTATCGCCTGTGCCATCTTGTATGGAGGTATTCATCATTTGGGTCCCATCAGATCATATACAGCTGCCTCGACATCATCCTTACGCATGAGGTGCTCCCCTACGAGAATACCGTGAACCCCTGCTTCGATTAAAGGTACTGTTGATTCTGGTCCATCAATTCCACTTTCGCTGATCAAGGTGACACCACTCGGAATCAATTCCATCAAATCCAGTGTCGTATTCAGACTGGTTTCGAATGTTTTCAAATTACGATTGTTGATGCCCACAAGGGTTGCCTGCGGAATTTCCAATACTTGCTCCAGTTCTGTCCGATCGTGGACTTCAATTAAGGCATCCAGCCCCAGACTTTTGGCGAATTCCAGATAGTGTCGAATCTGTTCCGGTGTCAGAATGCTGGCAATCAGCAGGATCGCATCTGCACCCAGCAATCTTGCCTCGGCAATCTGTCGTTCATCTATAATAAAATCCTTACGTAATAGCGGAATGTTCACCGCCTGATGGATAGCCTGCAAGTACTCATTACTTCCTTGAAAATACGACACATCTGTTAATACGGAGATGCAGTCTGCACCCGCTCGTTCATAAGCAGCAGCAATCTCTACCGGATGAAAATCCGGACGGATTAACCCTTTGGACGGCGAAGCCTTCTTCACTTCAGCAATAAGACCGAGTTTGCGATTGCGTCTGCTCGATAATGCTTGTTCAAACCCCCGGGTTGCGGGTAGTTGTTCGATTTTTTGGATAGCTTCATCCATGCGAAATGTTTGTGCCAGAACTTCAACTTCCTTATGTTTGGTTGCAACGATTCGATCAAGATACATGACTGTACGCCTCCGTTGTATGAATTAACTGCTCAAGCTTCCCGGCAGCTTTCCCCGAATCTACTGCTTCTGCGGCAAGTGTCACCCCTTCAGCAATGCTATCTGCAAGACCCGATACATAGATGCACGCTCCGGCGTTCAGCAGAACGACGTCGCGGTAGGCACTCCGCTCACCTTGGAAGATCCTCTTAATAATTTCGGCATTCTGTGCCGCATCTCCTCCAAGCACTGCTTCAAGTGGATGCAGAGACAAGCCCATATCACGTGGATCAATATCATAGGTGTGCACTTCACCATTGCGCAATTCAG
The DNA here is from genome assembly GCF_058313655.1 of Paenibacillus sp. Negev47. Lineage (NCBI taxonomy): Bacteria > Bacillati > Bacillota > Bacilli > Caryophanales > Paenibacillaceae > Paenibacillus > Paenibacillus sp. Negev47. The sequence goes on along the minus strand of NZ_CM177754.1, from coordinate 2,378,946 downwards.
ATACCTGAGTCGGTGCCGAGATGCTGATTTCATCCAGACCATCATGACTGGCCACAACCAACGCTCTTTTGAGACCAAGACGATTCAGTACTTCAGCAATCATCGGCGTCCGGGAGCGATCATACAGGCCAAGCAATTGGCGATCCGCTCCGGCAGGATTGGTTAAAGGTCCGAGCATGTTGAATATTGTACGAACACCCAGCTCTTTTCTTGGTCCTGCTGCATGCCGCATGGAAGGGTGATATACCTGGGCAAAACAGAAGCAGATTCCGATATCATCGAGACACTGTCTGGCCTGCTCGCCGTTCAGATGGATATTTACACCGAGTGCCTCTAATACATCCGCGCTTCCCGCTTTGCCTGAAGCAGAACGGTTGCCATGTTTGGCGACCCGAACCGAGACGGCCGAAGCAATGATGGCGGATGCTGTGGAAATGTTGAACTTGTGAATACCCGAACCACCTGTTCCACAAGTGTCCAGCAAGCCGCTGCCATCCGTGAGAATTCGTCCGCCCTGACCACGCATGGCTTCAGCAAAACCAGTGATCTCATCCACCGTTTCCCCTTTCATCCGCAGCGCCATCAGCAAACCTCCGATTTGAGCCGGCGTAGCCTCACCTCTCATGATCGAATACATCAAATCTCGTGCTTCGGTTTGCTCCAGATGACTGCCCTCCAAAACCTTTGCCAAGCCATTCTTCATACCTTCCTCACGAGCAATCTCAGCTACGGGTGTTACTGGTTTCTCATTCATCATTGGGTTCATGTTCATTCTCCGGTCTCTCCTCTCTCAGTTCTTAGCGGCGGTTGGTGTGACAAAATAGTCTGCATTCGCCAGTCTCAACGTGCTGTCTTTGTCTTTGGCAGGAAACATTGCTTCTGCTGTCCGAATCGCCTTGAGCAGCGCTTTGGCTTTGTTAACGGTTTCCTCATATTCCTTCTCAGGCACGGAATCCCACACGATTCCCGCTCCGGCCTGTACATATGCTTTTCCTTTTTTGAAAATAATCGTACGAATCGTAATACAGGAGTCCATGTTACCCGAGAAACCGAGGTATCCGATCGCTCCTGCATAGGCACCCCGTGCCTCTTTCTCCAGTTCCGCGATAATCTCCATTGCACGCAGTTTCGGTGCACCGGATACGGTACCCGCTGGCAAACATGAGAGGAATGCATCGAAGAAATCCTTGTCGTCTCTAAGCTCGCCCGTAACGTTGGACACCATGTGCATAACGTGAGAATACCGTTCAATCTCCATGAACATGTCACACTTCACACTGCCGAAGCTGGATACGCGGCCCAGATCATTACGGCCCAAATCTACCAGCATCAAATGTTCCGCACGTTCTTTCTCATCCTGTAGCAGGTCAGCAGCAAGTGCACGATCTTCCGCTTCTGTTGCCCCCCTAGGACGTGTGCCCGCAATTGGTCGTGTCTCCACACGATTTCCGTCCACCTTGACCAGTGCCTCCGGCGAGGTGCCGACGATAATCTCATCATCCATCTTGAGATAGTACATGTAAGGCGATGGATTTAGCGTCCGAAGTACGCGATACACGTGAAGCGGAGAAACTTCCGTATCGATATGAAAGCGCTGGGATAATACCACTTGAAAAATATCACCTGCACGGATGTATTCTTTGGCTCGATCCACATTGCCGATAAACTGCTCCTTCGTAAGATTGGAGCGAATGTCCCCCAGCTCCACGTCTCCCGGAATGGAACGCGGATTCAGGTTTTCCCCGGGTCCTTGCTGCTGCAAACGTTCTGCGGCCTGCTCCAGCTTCTCCGAAGTCACTGCATACGCCTGCCGTATCTCATCATCCGTCGCTCCGTCTTTGACGTGTACATTACCGACTAACAGCATTTGCTGCTTCACATGGTCAAACACGATAATCTGGTCGCAGAACATAAAGCGAATGTCATCCATATTCAGATCATCCAGCGCGTGAGCTGGAAGCTTCTCATAATAGGACAGTAGATCGTATCCAAAGAAACCAATTGCCCCACCTGTGAATGGTGGCAGTTCATCATCTTTCGGGCTGCGGTACTTACGCAGCAATGCTTTCAGTTCTTCAATCGGTTTTCCTGGCAATTCACGGGTCTTCCCTGCTTCTTCTACAACAATCCGGCCTTTCTTCGCCGAAATCATCAGGAACGGATCTGTACCGATGAAGGAGTATCTCGCCCATTGAATACCACCCTCTACACTTTCCAGCAGGAATGCACGGTCGTTGTCAGCATAACGGCGGAATATTCGAATCGGTGTCTCCATGTCTGCCAGAATCCGTTTGACTACCGGAATCAGATTATACTCATTCGACATTTTCAGTACTTGATTAACGTTTGGCGTTATCATCAGATCACGTCCTTTCAGATTTAGGTAGAAGAAAAAGTTATATATACGAAAAAAACCTCTACCATCAGGTAGAGGTTTGGTTATAAGCTGTATTTAACAGGGTGATGCTTCATAAATAACAAGTCCCTATACTTCGCTGTCGGATTATGCACAGGTTGCTGAATGGATGCAAGTCACATCATTCAATCAGGAAAATACTTCAGTCATAACACGTCAACCACTCAGTCCAATATTTCATTAATAAGGGAGAGTTCATTGATTGTGTTTATACCAAAATATATCAAAACAAAAGATGTCCTAAGACAGACAAATTTGTTCGCCCTGTTCCTGTTACCTATTCCGTAGCACGACGTACCGTGAATCAGTTGACCGGTTTCTGTTGCCCCGGTTACCACCCACTGGACTCTGCTATATACTCCACTAGCTCAGCTGCTCTCAGCTCAATCTCTACTCTACTCAACTGGTTCTCACTATACATCATTATAACCGGTTTGACAACCCACTTGCTTAAGAACCAGAAGGTGCTGCCAGATCCGGACGTAATGCCTGTGCACCATTCAGGTACACATGATTGATTTCTTTCTGACTCTTGTTCGTATTCACATGTACCATGAAACGGATGCACTGTGCCAAGGCACCTTTAACTGGAACTTCCAGTGCACACATCAGTGGTACAAGCTCCCAGCCATCCAGTTGGCGAATAGCTTTTGCCGGGAAAGCAGCATCCAGATCTCCAGTTAACGTAATCCATACACTGCAGATATCTTCCGGTTGGATCTCATTGCGATCCACGATCTCCTGCAACAATACAGCCGTTTCTTTCAAAATCTGTTCTTCGTTGTTCTGCGTGACTGTTGTAGCCCCGCGAATTCCCCGTGTGACCATTGCTGTTATTCTCCCTTCCTGAGCATTTCAATGACGTCCCGAACTGCCGACACAGGTACGTCCTTCACAATTCTTGCAGCTCCAATCCGATCAGGAATGATGAACACCATATGACCTTCACGGAACTTTTTGTCATGCATCATCGCTTCCATTAATGCATCCGTGTCCAGATGCGCAGGCATTGTTGTCGGAAGGCGAAGTGAACGCAACATGCGGACCGTATCTTCATAGAGCCCTGCTGGCGCACCAAGCTTCTCACCAAGCAATGCTGATCCAGCCATACCGATCGAGATCGCTTCTCCATGCAGGAATTCTCCGTAACCCGCAATCGCTTCAATGGCATGACCAATCGTATGTCCCAGGTTCAACAACGCACGTTCTCCATTTTCACGTTCGTCTCTGGATACAATCTCTGCCTTAATGCCACACCCTCGCTCCAAGCCGTATCCCAGTGCTTCCGGATTAAGCGCAAGCAGTTCTTCCGCATGCTCCTCACACCAATGTGCAAAAGCCTCATCACGGATCAGCCCGTGCTTCAGCATCTCTGACAAACCTGCCGAGACATCTCGTAGCGGCAAGGATTGTAGTGTATCCACATCGTAGAGTACAAGCTCAGGCTGGTGGAATGCACCGATCATATTTTTGGCCAGCGGATGATTGACAGCTACCTTGCCGCCCACACTGCTGTCATGCGCCAAAATCGTTGTAGGTACTTGAACAAACTTGATTCCACGCATATATGTAGCAGCAACAAAGCCAGCCAGATCACCTACGACACCCCCACCCAGGGCCAGAATCGCAGAACTCCGATCCAGTTTGCCTTCGATGGCAACCGTCATCATATCCTGGTACACCGAAAGGGATTTCGATGTTTCACCAGAGGGGACAACCGCCGATACGACTGTATAACCAGCCGTACGCAACGTTTGCTCCAAACCTGACAAGTATTTGGGAGCCACATTTTCGTCTGTAATGATGAGTAACGGACTTTTTTTGGTCAAGCCATATTGCTCAAAGTATTGAGGTGCTTGCGCCAATAGGCCGCTACCAATCAGAATCGGATATGAGCGCTCCTCCAACTGTACCGTCAGCTGACGCATATTAGTAATTCTCCAGCTGAGCGTTATAGCTGGCAACGTTCGCACGGATCTCTTCCATCGAATCCCCGCCGAATTTCTCCAGGAATGCTTTGGCAATTTCCCATGCTACGACATGCTCCATAACCACACTCGCTGCGGGTACAGCACAAGCGTCTGAACGCTCAACCTGAGCCGTGAATGCTTCTTTCGTATCAATATCGACACTTTGCAGTGGCTTATACAACGTTGGGATCGGCTTCATCACACCACGTACAACCACTGGCATACCGTTCGTCATCCCACCTTCGAATCCACCGAGACGGTTGGTTGCCCGGTGGTAGCCGCGCTCATCCGTATGCATGATTTCATCATGCACCTGTGAACCACGAATGACTCCGGCTTCGAATCCGATCCCAATCTCTACACCTTTGAATGCATTAATGGACATAACGCCTTGAGCGATTCGTGCGTCCAGCTTGCGATCGTATTGAACATAACTTCCCAGACCAACAGGAACACCTTCAACGATACACTCCACAATTCCTCCGATGGAGTCACCTTCCTGTTTGATCTGGTCAATGTAGACTTCCATCTTCTTCTCTGTCTCAGCATCTGTGACACGTACAGAGGAAGCTTCTGTCACTGCGATCAGTTCATCAATCGGAAGGTCATGATAAGGAGCTTCGATCTCTCCAATGCGAAGCACGCGCCCAGCTACCTTAATCCCGAATTCAGCTAGGAACTGACGTGCAATGGCACCGCATGCCACACGTACCGTTGTCTCACGCGCACTAGAACGCTCCAGTACGTTACGCAAGTCTTTGAGATTATACTTGAGTCCACCGTTCAGATCGGCGTGTCCGGGACGCGGACGATGAACGCGACGTTTCTCTTCGTCACTGCCTTCGATCGGCTCAATATTCATAATATTCTGCCAATGTTTCCAGTCATTATTTTGAACAACCAGCGCTACTGGGGCACCTGTTGTATATCCGTGACGGATACCACCAACGAAATTGGCCTGATCCTTCTCGATCTGCATCCGACGTCCACGGCCATATCCCTTCTGGCGGCGGTGAAGCTGGAAATTCAGTTCTTCAAAGTTAATCGTCAAATTACTTGGCAATCCTTCAATAATAGCGGTCAATTGGGGTCCGTGCGTCTCCCCTGCGGTTAAATAGCGTAAACTCATAATACGTTCCCCCTTTAAACTGTTAAACTTCACATTGCTAAAATCCCATAATTTCTTTGCTTATTATAGTATAGCTGACCGGCTTTGACAAGAAAGTCGACTCTTTCTTGTACTTGATATACAAATAACCGCCTGAACACATGTACATGTGCTTCAGACGGCTCAACAACCAATATCATTATTTCTTCCGATAGAAGAATGTCTCTGCTGTCTCCAGACCATATTGTCCCGGGGAGAAGATCTGCTCCGTACTGCCCACAAACAAAATACCGCCTGGACGCAAACTTGCTGCAAATTTGTGATACAACAGGTTTTTGGCTTCCTCGGTAAAATAGATCATGACATTCCGGCACACAATCAGATCGTACCCATCGTCAAAACGATCCACGAGCAAATTTTGTTTCATGAACTTGATCGAATTTTTGAGTTGCTCATCAATACGGTATACCAAGCCATCCTGCTTGAAATAACGGTTCGCCGTTTCCTTTGGCACATCCTTAAGTGAGCGTTCCATATAACGGCCTTCCTTGGCTTTGGCCAATGCACCTTCATCCAGATCGCTTGCCGTAATGGAACTGTCCTTCAAAATACCCATCGTGTCCAGAATCATGGCAAGTGTATAGGGTTCTTCACCTGTTGAACAGGCTGCACTCCAGACTTTGACACGACGCTTGGAGCCCAGCAGCTCAGGCAGGATCTCGTCTCGCAGTACTTCCCAGCGATTGGGATTACGCCAGAATTCCGACACGTTAATCGTCATGCGATCAAGGAACTCGTAAAACAATGATTTGTCTTTCTCCATAGCCTCAAAAAAGATAGAAAATGTATGAAACCCGTTTTTGTTGCGAAGTGTGGTCAGCCTTCTTTTCATCTGGCCTTCCTTGTATTGAGCAAGATCAATGCCTGTGCTCTCTTTGATTTTACGAATGAATCCGGTGTAATCCGGGTCTAGTAGTTGTTCTTGCTCCAGCATCGTGTATCACCCTTTTGGCTAATAATTACAACCAGGCTGCGATGCTCTTGTCGTATACCACCAGTTCATCTGAAGCAAAGAAATTTGCTGCTTCACGGGAAGCACTTTCCGGCGAATCTGCCCCATGAATCAGATTATGTGGTGTGTGGCTGGCGAAGTCTCCGCGAATGGTACCTGGAGCTGCTTCCTTCACATTGGTTTTTCCGATGACAATGCGCGCAAGCGCCACAATATCGTCCCCTTCCCACACCATGGCAAATACAGGCCCAGACGTGATAAAACGAACCAAATCATCGAAAAACGGTTTGCCCTCATGTTCAGCATAATGGCGTTTTGCCTGATCCTCAGACATCTGCACCAATTTGCCTGCCACCAACTTAAATCCTTTGTCTTCCAGACGGCTAATAATTCGACCGATCAAACCACGCTGCACACCATCCGGTTTCACCATCAAAAATGTACGATCCATCAGCTCACTCCTCACTCACGGTTCAAAGTTAATCACTATGTAAACGCAATCCCTCTGATTGTAACATACATGTCCAAATCCTCCCAATGAGGAATTTCACACGTCTGTTTAACTTTGGTTGTGAGCACCTTTGTCAGACCCAATCAACTATGCGTTGTCCAGTCCAACATGTGAGTCTTCGGTCATACGATGTTAATGTGTACGTTTCACCACAAAATGAGCGATATCACGCAAATTTTTGGTCGTCTTGATGTTAGGCAGCTGATCCAGAGCATCGAGCGCTTTCTTCATATATCGGTCAGCAAGGGCTTCTGCTTTAGCAATTCCTTGACTTTGGCGAATCATTCCAATTGCATCCGATGCACTCGCCCGTCCTTCCTCATGCTGGACACGGGAAATCTCCTTTAGCAGAGGTTCACGCAACTCAGACTCTTGGAGCGCATACAGCACAGGAAGAGTGATATTCCCCTGCTTCATGTCACTGCCAGGTGGCTTGCCAAGTTGTTTCTCCGTACCTACCAGATCCAGTACATCATCTTGAATCTGGAAAGCCATCCCCACATTGTAGCCATAAGTATACAGCAGGGAAGATACATGCTCAGGGGCACGTGTGGCCAAAGCTCCTAACTGACAACTGACCGCAATCAGGAGTGCTGTTTTACGGCGAATCCGTAGCAGATAGTTACGGACACTTTGTCCCGTATTGAAAAAGTCCCGAATCTGCTCCATCTCACCGATAGACATCTGTACCATGGCTTTGGCAAGTATGCGATGAATAGCCGGGTCAGATAATCCGGCAGTCATTTCAAGTGCCTTACCGTAGATATAGTCTCCAGTGTACATGGCAATCCGATTATCCCATTTTGACTTCACCGTTGGTTTCCCACGACGTGTCTCCGCATTATCAATAACATCATCATGAACAAGGGAAGCGGAATGAATGAGTTCCAGCGGAACCGCAACCAACTTCAGGCGCTCAATATCATATGTACCAAATTTCCCGCCAAGTAACACAAAAACGGGCCTCAACCGTTTTCCTCCTGCTTTAAGCAGATGAAGCGACGTTTCACTAAGCAGCTTCTGTTCTCCTCGAACACTGCGATACAACTCTTTCTCAATATAATCCATGTCCTTTTTTAACAACCCGAAAATATCCAATAGTTTCATTCGTTCACCCGTATCAGCGTATTGTCAGTCCATAAATCCATGCTTACCTTCCCCTCCAGCAAGTCGGGCCTGCAGGCATCACGAAAAACCCGGCTTACCGTTCTTGCTTGTGTTCTTCTATAAGGTAATCTAACGTATTATTCTTCTTCGAATGTCATGGCCGACACCCGGAAATTAAACTCTGCGACTTGTTCTGAAACAAAAGTACAGAAGTTGCCGGAGCATGGGTCAAGACTGTGGTATATGAAGACTAACCATCAGCACTCACCAATACCCCGGGATTCGGGGGACAACGACACCGCGCAACGCCCTGTCAAAAAAGACAGCCGTGGATCGGACTCAATCGTCATCCCCGTTCATCCGGTTCTCCCCATCTTTTAAAAAGTTGATGTGGGATGCGCAAGCTATCCAGCACTTTCCCCACCAAAAACAGAATCAACTCATCCATACTCTGAGGCTTGTAATAAAAAGCAGGCATTGCTGGTATCATTCGTACACCAAGACGGGAGAGCTTCAACATGTTTTCCAGATGAATCGCATGAAGAGGCGTCTCACGTGGTACGAGGATCAACGTCCTTCCTTCTTTCATCATGACATCAGCTGCGCGGGACATCAGATTATCCGAAGATCCTTGCGCGATGGATGAGAGAGTTCCCATGGAACAAGGCATGATAACCATGCCTTCGGCCAAATAAGAACCACTTGCGATGGAGGCCCCTATATCACTCACAGGATGATAGATCAGCGAACCGGCACGGTTTCCGAATTTTTCTTCCAGCACCGCGTCTCGATTCGTCACATCCCAGTCCATTTCTTCTTTCAGTACACGCCACCCTGCATTGGATATGACCAGATGAACGGTGTAATCCAGATCAAGCAGCGTTTCAATTAATCGAATGCCATATATACTGCCACTCGCTCCGGTAATTCCGACAACCAGTCGTTTATTGTCCGGCTGCTGTACCATTACTTCACCGCCAGATCAATCAAAGTAAACGTAAATACGATTAAACTGAGCAAACTGTTCATGGTAAAGAATGCCGTTTGTACACGGCTCATATCATTAGGCGATACAATATAGTGTTGATAGAAAAGAATTCCATACGTAACCAACATGCCTGCGCCATACCACCAGCTCAGATCTGTCATCAACAATAACGCAAGAAAACCAACCGCCGTAACCACATGGAAGAACTTGGCGATCTGCAATGATTTGGCTAAGCCAAAACGGGAAGGTATGGAATGAAGACCCTCTCCCTGATCGAATTCCAGATCCTGACATGCATAGATAATATCAAAACCTGCTGTCCAGAACACAATCGTAACGTACAGCACAATCGCTGTCCAATCCATCGTACCCGTTACAGCTACCCAACCACCAAGTGGTGCCAAACCAATCGTCATTCCAAGAACGATGTGGCATAACCATGTGAATCGTTTGGTGTACGAATACAGTACCAGCATAAACACAGCAATGGGTAACAGCTGCATGGATAATACATTAAGATTGGATGAGGCCCAGAATAACAATATAAATGAGATGATGACGAATATAACCACTTCACCATTTTTCAACAGCCCTGCCGGGATGGCTCTCATCGCTGTACGCGGATTTTTGCCATCAATGGCTTGGTCAATAATTCGGTTCAAACCGAAAGCTGCACTACGTGCACCGACCATCGCAAGTAATACCCACATAATCTGCATCCAGGTTGGGAACGTACCGTTCACTACCATGGAGCCGAGGATGGCTCCCATAAATGCAAATGGTAAAGCAAAAAGCGTGTGTTCAATCTTGATCATTTCTAAAAAGATGCGAATTTTCCTAAACATGCTGATTCTCCTTGGTTCCAATATGCAGTGCCGCGATGCCTCCGGTCAGAGGGTAGGCCTGCACTTGCTGCAATCCGGTTTCTGCAAAAATGTCTGCCAGTTCCTTCCTTCCCGGAAAAATTGCCAGAGAGTCCGGCAGCCATTTGTATTGCTCAAAACTTTTAGCGAACACTTTGGCAAGATTCGGTAAAACCTTCTCAAAATAAAAATAATAAATGCCTTTGAACGGCTGCCATGTTGGCTTGGACAATTCCAGGCAAACAACCATACCGCCCGGTTTTACCACGCGTTGCATTTCAGACAACACCTGTCTGAGATCAGGTACATTGCGCAGACCGAACCCGATCGTCACATAATCAAATGAATTATCTTCATAAGGAAGTGACATGGCATTCCCCTGTGTCAGAGTAATCTGCTTCTGACGCTGCACTGCATTGATCTTCGTCTGACCGACCTCCAGCATATTGCTGCTGAAATCAAGTCCGTGCATGTGCCCCGTTTCACTTGCCTCTGCCATGGCGAGCGTCCAGTCACATGTGCCGCAGCACAAATCAAGACCAGTATCGCCTTTGGACATATTCATCTTTTTCATCGTGAATTTACGCCAAGCCTTATGCCTGCGGAAACTCAGAATATCATTCATGACATCATACTTACCGGCTATACTCTGAAAAACCGAATGGACATATTCTTCTTTCGGTTTGGTTTCTCCGCTCCCCATTCGTCTGTCTCCCCTCAATCTTCCCTTACTGCCGCATGTGAAGGCTGCAAATATGTCAAGTAAGGTTCAAGTATTTCATATAACTCATGCAAGCCCATTCGCCCTTCCTCGTCTTGCAACAACAGTTGAATGCGGTGTGTACACTCGCGAAGCTTGTCTAGCAGAGCTTCGCCAACCTTATGCTTCATCAACATAGCGTTCCATGCGCGTGCATCCGGTTCAGACTGACGCAGCACATTTCGCTCATCGTCATTCCCATGCTCGTATATATGCCAGAATGCATAGCTGTGAAGAAATTGTTGTTCGTCATTCATCCGCTTCAGCTCTTCCACGATCGTCTCGCAGGAGCTGAATTCGGTCAACAGGCTGTTCCATAACGACTCTTCATTCTCATGAATCATGCCTGTAAATGAAAGAAACAGCTGCATCCTCAGCTGTACCGTTTCACGCAAGTATTCATCAGCCGAAACGAGAAGCTTCTTCATCCGTTCATACAGCGTCATCTTGCGTGCGTTCACTTCGGATACTGCACCACTGAGTTTGCCAATCATTTCAATTCTGCCCGCATGGGCAAGCAATTGATAAAAACGGCTACTTAAATAATCCCCGGCGAGCACATTCAGCTGACGCGAACGCATCTCCTGCTCTCTACGCTCTCCGGAAATGGTATCGATTCGATCATGCGTATCCATGGCCAACTGAACGAGCGAGGTTGCAAGAGCGTATAGCTCATGGTGCACCTTTTCGTCTGTGCGGCCCACAAATACCTGCAGCAGACGTGCCCGGCTATCCGGAAATGATGGGATTTCCGTATGTTGTCGAATCATGTCGTAATCCGTAAATTTCTTTGCTAGTTGGGGTACGCGATATGAATTCATTCTCAGCCTCCGAGCCTATACATTGTTAAACCATTTCTGCACTACAATCTTATATATTATATCATATGTTGAACGGGCACGCACTGAATCCTGCTATTCTATTACCCCTGACTTGTCATTTCGAATTGCTTCTTCCAGAGTTCGGTCTCCATCAGATGAAACCAGTCCTTCAATTCATCCGAAAAGGTGGCGCTTTTCCAGCTCCGTAATGTTTCAATCGCATACAGGGGCCACTCTCCACGCCGAATATCAGCCGCAAGTAACAGATGTCTTTTATGCATCCATTCATCTTCTGCCATCACACGCAGCAGCACCTGTTCGACGTTATCCAGAGTCCGAAAACTCAGCTCCGCCACAGCTGCCATGTTCTCATAGATTTCAGTGTAACTCGTACCCGTGCCCTTTACCTTGAGGTCCAGTGTCAAAATGGACTGTTTCCATTCTACTCTCGCAATGGGCGTAGATAGCTGCATGGTGCTAAGCACATCTACGAGATTGTCCTCCGTTAGCTGGACTGGTTGATGTGATGCGGAGACTGGCTGAACGTTTTCTCCGCCTGATGTACGCATATGTAAGGTTTGTATCGCAACAAGCAGAAAGACCGCCGCAACCGTTGCCAGCATTGAAGCAGTAACAATCATCCGCGGTTTCATATACGCCTCCCTGCCTTTACCTGTTAGTGTAGTCTGTCCGGTAAAGGCTCATACCTCATTGTACAATGAAAAAAAGCAGGCTATGCCTGCAATCTTCATTTGATCGTATTCAACCGACCATTACTCCGATTCAATCTGTCCATGCTTGGTAATCAGCGTGGCTTTGCCCCGGATTTTAATAGCTGAAGTATGAGTGGTAAACTGGGCAAACATTACTTCACCCTTGTCCAATTTCTCGGTGTGATGAAAACGTGTATCCTGACCTCTGGTTAATCCGATCACCTGGACACCATTTTCCTCTGCCTTAATTACAATATAATCATTGCCGGTTGGATGATCCATCACGCACGTCCCCTTTTCTAGTTCGATAGCGTTAATGATGATTAAGATTGTTTCATTTGTCAACCAGCGCCTTATGCGAATAAACCGCAAGAATCGGATATCCTAGGGTCATACTACAGTTGTACATCCACAGAAAGGAGAATCTGCATGAAGTACACCCCTGCCGCACTCACAGACGAGCATATTCATCAATTAAAAGAAATTGAACAGCATCTGTCTGCAGCAGCTGGCGAAGAATTGATTCTCGTTGCTTATGCCGGGCAACCGGATGATCCTGAGCCCTCGGATACCCGAAAGAATCATCATTAAAGGGCAAAAGAAAAGGCCGTGAACAAGTCACGGTCTTTTTGTCGACATATGGAATATGTAGAAATCTTATTTAATTCCGTCTTTGAGCGCTTTACCTGGTTTGAACGCAGGAATTTTGCTCGCAGGAATTTCGATTTCTTCACCTGTTTGCGGGTTGCGTCCTTTACGTGCAGAGCGCTCGCGAACTTCGAAGTTCCCAAAACCAACCAATTGTACTTTATCTCCGCTTTGAAGAGCCTCAGAGATTGCTTCGAATACGGCATCAACCGCTTTCGTTACATCTTTCTTGGACAATTCAGTCGCTTCGGATACGTGTGTAATCAAGTCTGATTTGTTCATTTGTTTTTCACCTCCTGAATCAATGTCCTGAATGTTATACTGTGTTTCCGTTTTATAGCGAAATATACGTTCATACGCAAAAAATCTACGTACATCTTGAGCGATGAACACAAATCTCCGCCAGCGGTCAACAGTCATTTTCGGCAGAATGTCGCCTGAAACCAAGGGCATTTCAGACGCCGAACAAATTTCATACTAATACAGACAGCCCACAATTTCAAGTCCGGTTGCGGTTTAAGACGTAAAATGTAACCGCCAGGGCAAGCACAAGAACCCCACCTTTTACAATATCATGCGTGAAATACTGTACGTTCATCATCGTCAAACCGTTCACAAGTACACCAATCAGAACCGAACCGATGAAGGTTCCGATGACATTGGGTTTACCCGCGCCAAACACAGAGAAACCGACAAATACAGCAGCTACGGATTCCATTAACAACGGTGATCCCGCATCAATCTGCCCGGACCCTACTTTGGAAGCATAGATGATACCACCGATTGCTGCAAACACTCCAGCGGCTACATAGGCGAGCGTACGCACCTTTTTCACCTTGATACCGGACAGACGCGCAGCTTCCTCATTACCACCTGTAATGTACATCTGGCGCCCATATTTCGTATACGTCAAAAAGATATGAACACCGATGACAGCTACAAACAGTAGGATCACAGATATCGGCATACCCAGCCATTTCCCCTGCCCGATGAGCAGGAATGTCGGGTCCATCTCCCCCGCAGCTTTGCTTCCATCAGGGAACTGCATGTGATTATAAATGGTATATCCCTGTGCATACGTTTTGTGAATGCCTCCAATAATGTACATCGTGGCAAGGGTAGCCAGCAGATCAGGAATACGCAGTTTCACAATCAGCAAAGCGTTCAGTAAACCAATAACAGCTCCAATGATCAGTGGCACGATAATTACAATCGCGAGTGGTTGCTGATACCAGATCATTAACGAAGCGGTAACGACGGTAGTTAATGAAACGGTCGCCCCTACCGAGAGATCAAACCCATCCACAATGAGAGATAACGTAACACCGATCGCTACAAACGTAACGATAGAGATCGAGCCCAAAATATCAGTCAAGTTACTGTACGTAAAGAAATAAGGCAATTTAATGCCGAAAAATGCAATAACACCTATGATGACAATGATCGCCCCGTAACGGAACGCAAAATCCAGTGATTTATCCTTCATGATTGCACCTCTTGTCCACCGCTTGCATAGTATAGCAGCTGTTCTTGGTTAGTCTCGCCCCGCTTGAACTCTTTTACGATAACACCTTCGCACATGACGGCAATGCGGTCACCAATCCCCATGCCTTCATCCAGTTCACAGGTAAAATAGATTACACCCTTACCTGCCAATGCCAATTCATTGATGATACGGAAAATGTCACTTTTCGCCCCAATATCCACGCCCTTGGTTGGCTCATCAAATATAAATACATCCGCATCCGCATTAAGCCATTTACCAATGGCTACCTTCTGCTGATTACCACCGCTTAAATACTTTACTTCCTGTTTCACTGACGATGTCTTGATTCCGAGCTGTTTCACTAATGACTCCGCATTCTGACGCTCCCGTTTGCGGCTTACAAACCCTAGTGTACTGAGGCGGCTAAGCAAAGGCAGACTTAAATTCCGTTCCACGTTCTCCTGAATCAGGATTCCTTGTTTACGTCGCTCTTCCGGTACAGAAACAATCCCCAGAGCCGCAGCATCTGCAGGCTGAGACAGCCGGAGGTTACGGTTGTTAAGCCGGATCTCGCCTCCCTCCAGTCGATCTGCGCCAATGAGCAAGCGAGAGCTTTCCGTTTTGCCGGCGCCTACCAGACCCACTACAGCGAGGACTTCACCTCGGCGTACAGAAAGGTCAACACCCTTGACCTTCACTCCACGACGAAGCCCACGTGCCTCCAGTAACAATTCTCCCACGGGTGCTTCCGTTTTCGGAAACTCTTCTTCGAATGGTTTGCCCAGCATCTGTGTTACCAAGTCGTTAATTGTCAGTCCTTTTGCTTCACCGGTAAACACATGTTGTCCATCTCTCATGACCGTAACGCGATCACAGTGACCTGTTACTTCAGCAAGGCGATGGGTAATGAAAATACAAGCTACACCCCGATCCTTCAGGAGATGAACGATTCGGAAAAATGCATTCGTTTCTTCCTGACTCAGCGGCGCTGTCGGTTCATCAAAAATGATGACCTTGGCATCCTGAATTAAAATCCTTGCCAACAGTATCATCTGTTTCTCTGCGAGCGTCAGATCGGCCACTTTTTGGTGAACAGATATGTCTGCTCCTAATTGCTGCAACGCCTCAACCGCACGCTGTTGCAGCTTTCGCGGACTTTTCCACCAACCTCCAGCAGATGTAGCCAGCTGATCCAACATAATGTTCTCCGCAGCCGTCAGCTGTGGCACCAGTGCAGCATCCACTTCCTGATACACACAGTGAATCCCGCTTGCCTTCGCGTCCCCCGGAGAACCCAAGTGAAGCGCTTGTCCATTCAACTGAATCGTTCCCTGATCCAATGGATAGGCACCGGACAGAATTTTCATTAACGTGCTCTTACCGGCACCATTGGCACCCAGCAGCGCATGAATCTCCCCACCTTTTACAGCGAAATCCACATCCTTCAGTGCAGGAATTCCAGAAAACTGCTTGTGAATATGTTCCATTTGAAGCAGAATCGGTGTAGCGCTCATGATGTTAACCTCCAATCGTTCCCTCACGGGAGTATCCCATTTCCCATCCAGATCTCGCATATCTTCATTATGGTGGAAAAAGCGCGCCTTGCGGCGCGCTTCCCTTACGCTGCTTATTTAGCAGTAATGCCGTATTCGCTCATCCAATCCTTGATTCCTTGTGTACTGCCTCCCCAACCCTCAACGAACTCTGACAGCTCTGAAGTGGAGATTTGTTTATCTGGCAAAGCTTCACGTTGAACGTAGACCGGATTAAGCACAACTGCATCTTCCGTCTCGTCCCCGTTCAGTTTCTGATAGGCATAACGTACTTGTACGCGACCGATATCTGTTGGATCAACCGCAGCAGAAGCTATCCAAGGATTTTTCGGGTCTTGAATCATTTGCAGATCCTCGTCACTCATATCGATACCATACACTTTGATCTCGTCACGTCCAGCTTGTTGAATCGCACGCGCTGCACCTTTGGCGAACTCATCCCATGCAGCCCATACAGCTGTAATTTCACCTTTTGGATATTGTTTGAGAATTGCTTCCATTTTGGCCTGTGTATCCAGCGCCGGGTTCTGTGCGGAACCGAATGTAGCTATTTCCTTGATGTCCGGATTAGCTTTCAGGAATTCACCGTATGCGATCTGACGACGTTCCATTGGTGCAAAACCAGCTACCCATACTTTGACGATGTTACCTTGTCCATTGATATCTTTTTTCATTTGCTCCAACGTGAGTTCAGCCATCTTCTGGTCATCCTGCGACAGGACTGTTGCTCCCGGAACACTAATGGCTGCGTCGAACACGACGACTGGAATGTTCTGTTCTACTGCCTTCTTCACACCTGGCTCTAGCAGGGAATCCCCGTGATCTGTGAGAATGGCATCGAATTTCTGGTTAATTGCGCTATCGAGCAAGGATACCATCTTCGCTTTGTCATTATCGGCAACAAACGTAGTCAGTTCTCCACCGAATTTTTCGATTTCTTGTTTGACTCCTTGTACATATTGCTGCGAGAAGGTACCTGTATTGAATTCCATAATAAGTGCGATCCGTTTGCCGCTTAGAGGGCCTGTGACTGCTTCCGTTTTTGGTGTATCATCTGATGCACCCGAAGCCGGAGTTGCTGCCGGTTCTTTTTTGATTCCGCAAGCGGACAGCGCCAATGTGAATACTAAAAACACACTCAACCATACCCATTTTGTCTCTCTTCTTTTCATCTCTGTCTCCCCCTGTCCACTCTCTGTGATCTCGATCACAATAGTTGAATATTAATATAACGGCTAATCCCTAGTATGTAAATGGGTTTTAGTAATTTAAAGCTAAAAACCGCTAAGTTTTTTCGAAAGAACTCTCCTTCCTATCCATTTCATCCAAAATTAAGAAATCACACTAAAAAGACCGCGAGGGGATACCCCCTTACGGTCTTTTGGTATTTTACAGAATGATGGCGATCAAGCCGCCTGAACCTTCGTTAATGATTCTTCCCAGCGTCTCTTGCAATTTGTATCTTGCATTATCCGGCATCATGGCAATCTTGCCCTGAATACCTTCTCGCACAATGGAGTGCAGCGAACGACCAAACATGTCTGAATCCCATACCTTGATCGGATCGTTCTCAAAGTCCTGCATCAGGTATCTCACCAGTTCCTCACTTTGTTTCTCCGTGCCGATGATTGGAGCGAACTCCGATTCCACATCAACCCGGATCATGTGAATGGACGGTGCCGTTGCTTTCAGGCGTACGCCAAATTTGGTGCCCTGGCGAATGAGCTCAGGTTCATCCAGAGCCATCTCGGCGAGAGATGGAGCAGCAATGCCGTATCCGGTCGTTTTGACCATCTCCAGCGCTTCTGCAAAGCGGTCATATTCTCTCTTCGCATGCGAGAATTCCTGCATTAATTGCAGCAGATGATCCTTGCCACGAATTTCAATTCCAACCACTTCTACGAGAATCTGATCATACAATTCATCCGGCGCATACAGGTCAATTTCGGCTACCCCCTGCCCCATATTCATGCCACTTAGACCCGCGCGATCAATGAATTCATATTCCATGAACTGAGCCACAACCCGATCCACGTCACGAAGTCTGCGAATATCCTTTACGGTATCCCGTACGGAATTTTCGTAGTTGCTACGCAGCCAGTGAGTCTCGTTCAGTACCATAACCCAGCTCGGCAGGTTTACATTCACTTCATGCACAGGGAACTCATAGAGCACTTCACGAAGGACACCTGTCACATCATCTTCTGTCATCGTGGCTGCACTAAGTGTCATTACCGGAATGTCATATTTGGCAGCAAGCTCACTACGCAGTTGCAGGGCTTCTTCACTGCGAGGACGAGTGGAGTTGATGACCAGGACAAACGGTTTGCCCACTTCTTTCAATTCCGCAATGACTCGTTCTTCGGATTCCACATAAGAACTGCGGGCAATTTCAGCGATCGTGCCATCTGTTGTTACCACAACACCCAAAGTGGAATGCTCCTGAATGACTTTGCGAGTTCCAATCTCGGCTGCTTCCTGGAACGGAATTGGCTCCTCGAACCAAGGCGTGGAGATCATGCGCGGACCATTCTCATCCTCGTATCCCTTGGCTCCTTCCACCGCATAACCTACACAATCCACAAGGCGCACATTGACATCGAGTCCTTCGGCTACCTTGATTTGAACTGCGTTATTCGGTACGAATTTGGGTTCCGTGGTCATGATGGTCTTACCTGCTGCACTCTGTGGAAGTTCATCCACCGCCCGACCACGGTCAGCCTCGTTTGTGATGTTTGGCAATACAATGGTTTCCATGAATCGTTTGATAAATGTTGATTTTCCCGTCCGGACTGCGCCGACAACCCCGAGATAAATATCCCCTCCGGTCCGCTCAGCTATGTCCTTAAAAATGTCCACTTTCTCCAATGAAATCCCCTCCCTAAATTACTCCGAAGGAAAAATGCTAAAGAGCATCCGCTTCGTTTTTTCAATCAGAAGACTGAAATCCCTGCAACGGTAGAGCCGCCTTTGTGAGTGCCCGGAAGTCGTCCGCCGCCGAACGTTGCATTCTGATGAAACCGGCGAGAGCGGCGTTAACTCGTACATGCAATTGGACTAGTATCATCTTATGTATCCGTATGCGGCAATATGACGCGTATTTTTGTTTTTTTATCTTATGGTGATGACATTAGGAGAATCCCCCGATCTCGGACTGCGCGTCTTTATTTCAATCTACTTTATGTGATCCGCGAAGCTTTTATGACTGTAATGCTTATGATTTTTAGAATAAAAAAAGAGATATCCCGTATTTGCGGAATATCTCTTCTTAAGCCATTGGATCAATGGCAGCATATACTTTTACACCACTTGAAATGCACGAATCTTTAATTGGTTGGTTGTGCAACCGGTATATTATTTTGCCATGCGTATGGAACGGATTTAACAGGAACGAAGTAGGAGTGTTCCAACAGAACATCCCGAACATCTTCAGTCTCCGCTGGAGACACATCAGACTTTTCCACCGCCTGCATAATGTCAAAAGCATAATCCACATACACATTGCCTTCCTCATCCATCATAAAAGGTAACTCCTGCCCCGAATATACACTATTCAACGTTATAGGAGGAGTACCTGCCTGTGCAGCCTGCTCCATATCCACAGCATATAGACCCGGATACAGTTCTTCCCCGCTTGGCAACTTATTGTTATGTACGGTCTTGTATTGATTAACCATTCGTTGCACATCATTTACTTTCTGCACGGTCAGAAGATCCATCACTTTAACGGTTGGATTCACCTCTTCATCCTGAATTAGAAAGTAAGCGCTACCACCGCTTTCAAAAGCTGTTCCCGGTATTTCATACAGATACCCCAGTTGCTTCAACTTGGGCAGATCCACTCTGAATTTTTCATATTTCGGGGTTTGCATATCTGCATTGATGATTGGCAAAATACCCTCATCTTGCTGGAATGTTTCGACCGCATTCTGGATACGGCTCACACTTTCCCGATAAGCTATTTTAGGATCCGTAGTGCTCTGGGATGGATACATGCAACCACTTGCTGTAAAAGCAAACAACAGGAGTAACAGCAGCCCCCCAATCTGATGCATGAGACGCTGCCGTCCGCTTCCTTCTACACATTTTGGCTTGTTCCTGATCATCCGTATCCTCCTTGAATAACTCTTATCTCAGAACCAGTCGTCTTCCTGTTGTTGACGTTCCAATTGTTTTCGAATGGCTGCCTTCAGAGGGTCCTCAGGAACATGAACCGATAGAGATCCACACACCTTGGCCTGACAAGACAGTCGTGTACCTGCTTCCAACAGTGAACCCAGCTTACGTTTTTCTGCATCTGTTGGTGGAAACAGTTCCGCCCGATGTTCTTCGTCCACGTTCACTTTGCACATCAGGCAAGCGGCTTTACCATCGCATCGGGTCGTAATCTTGACTCCCGCACGCCTTGCCGCATTCAGAAGTGTTGCCCCTGGTTTGAGCGCTATCGATTTATTCATGGGTAAAAAAGTAATCTTATAGTCCATCATTTTCCTCCCTCAACCTACTGGGTCCATGCAAAGCCAACAAGATTTTCCACTTCTGCTCTGAAGCGGCTTGTCCATACATTCTGTTGACTTAACCGTGTCATTATAGGTTGATGTACATGTGGTTGCTGACACATCTGTCTCGCAATGGGTACATAACGATCTTCACGACCCCGTAGCAGATTAAACAACAATTCATGGGCAAGCGGCATCAGGCGCAGGTTATACGAACCCACCTGTGCTACTGGCGCATGTGGAGCAAGTACATGTTCAATCTCGATGCGATACCAACTTTTGCGAGCCCAAATTTCAAAACCACCAACCAGTTCCAGCGCACATGCTCCAACCTGATAGTGACTCAGCAGGGAAGCATAAGGTCCTGTCTTATCCACAGCAGGCTCGTCTAGCATTTCCCCCGGAGCAATGCGGTGAAGTTCCTTTGCTGCAGCAAGATCCGCATAGATATCAATATCTCTGGGAGCCTGTTGCAACTCCACCCCCTGAAGCAGCAACCCGCAGCTTCCTCCAAGCAACCATGTATGTGGCTGAGTGTTCCAGGCTTTGGCCGTTTCCAGCAAAGCCGCGTGTAATTCCGGATAACGCTCTGTCCGACCCTCCGTGTCATGCGGCCTCATTGGCTCACACTCCCCTCATCCGTGTTCATTGTGTCAGTTCTTATGATGTGCTTATGCGGATGTGATCCTTCAGGCGTAGGAAATCAGGTCAGAGAAGCGATTCCGCCGAAAAAGCCAATCAGCATAATTAAAAATGCAATCAAGGAAAGAATCCCCCGTACAATGCCTTTTGTTTTGGCACGAGCAAACGTAATCAGGAATACAGATAATCCCATAATGAGGATGGCGACCAATGACAGCCACATCTTGTCCATTGCGCTCATAATCCAGCAGTCTCCCCTTTAGTCCGATATTCATCACTGACACTGTGACAATTGCAACTATTATAACACGAAATTCAGCTTAACTTTCCAAAAAAAAGACAAAAAAGCAAGCCGGCAGAAGCCGACTCGTCTTTTTGTCTTACTCGATCACCTGCACAAGCAGGCGTGATCTATTATTTTTTCATCATCATTTTCATTAACGACTCCATACTGTTTGGATTCAGTCCGCTTTTCTTGACCGCACTCACAATATCCTTAACCGTATCCTCAGATACCGGAACTTTCGCCATGGCGGATACTTGTTTGATCAATTGGCGCAACTGAGCTTCATTCTGAATCGTCGTTGGTTTCACCGTGCTTGCCAATTTCTTGACGGCACCTTCAGTTATCGTTTTACCCGTTTTTTTGTTGATTGCATTCAGTGCATCTTTGGAAATGTTGTTACCCATTCGTCTCCCCTCCTCCGGCAATACTCATGTGTATAGTATGAGTCCGCTACAGAAAAGGTGAATAAGCTCCTTATTTCACAAGATACGTTTAGGCTGATAACAATCAGGAATGCCACTGCTCCCAGGTTTCAAGCTTCATGACTTCCATTTCGGTCTTCGGGTCACGTCCCATCAAGGCTTCAACCGCATCACGCGGCTGTCTCTTTTGGAATAAAACATGATACAACTGATCTGCAATCGGCATTTGCACACCGTATTTTTGAGAGATGAAATAGGCAGCCTGTGTAGTTCGAATGCCTTCCACCACCATGCCCATGGACTTCAGGACATCATCGAGCTTCTGTCCCTGACCCAACATGGAACCCGCTCTCCAGTTACGGCTGTGCTGACTTGTAGCCGTTACAACCAGATCCCCGATTCCGGCAAGTCCTGAAAACGTTAAAGGATTTGCCCCCATCTCCACACCAATACGTGTGATTTCCGCCAGACCACGGGTCAACAACGCCGCTTTGGCATTATCACCGAATTGAAGACCATCGGACATGCCTGCACCAAGAGCAATGATATTCTTGAATGCGCCTGCCAGTTCAACACCGAGCATGTCACGATTGGTGTAAACACGGAAATAAGCATTCATAAACAAAGCTTGGGCCGCCTCGGCAGATGTCTTATCCAGTGAAGCCACAACCACTGTCGTAGGGCAACGCTTCACCACTTCTTCGGCATGGCTTGGGCCAGAAAGCACAACTACACGTCCTTCTTCGCATTCCAGCTCTTCTGAAATGACTGTGGACATCCGTTTCAGGCTTTCTGTCTCAAAACCTTTAGTTGCATGAATGATTAACATCTCAGGCTTATAATAAGCCTTAAGCTGGTTCGAAACTGCACGCATGGCTGAAGAAGGCGCAACAATCAACACAGCTATTGCACCTTCTACCGCAGCTTCCATATCAGTTGTTGCCTGAATCCGAGGTGAAAGCTCCGCATCCGGAAGATAGCAAGTATTGGTGTGCTTGCTATTGATTTCCGTCGTTTGATCTTCACCACGAGTCCACATCATCACATCTAATTGATTAGCAGCTAGCACACTGGCCAGAGCCGTTCCCCAGCTCCCAGCGACTAGAACAGCAACTTTTTTAGACAACTCGTTTACCCCCTCCAGGGTTTTTCGATCCCAATTTATTTTCCTGTCCTTTGGCGAGCTTCGCAATATTGGTACGATGTCTCCAGAACGCAAACAGACAAATAATTAGACTCCCCCAGAAGATATTCATTGAATATCCGGGTAATACCAAGATAAAGATGGGCGTAAATGCCACAAAAATCAGAGACCCCAATGAAACATATCGTGTCAATACAATGGACAGAATGGCGATCACCCCAGCACATAACGCAGGCAGGAAAGCAAGACTTACCAGAACACCAATGGCTGTGGCAATCCCTTTTCCTCCACGAAAATGGAAGTAAATCGGCCAGTTATGTCCTGCAATGGCTGCTATACCACTGAGTGCAGGAATCCAGGCAGAACCGTCGCTCAGCCAGATTCCAATCCATACAGCTGCCACACCCTTCATTACATCAAGTAGCAGAACAGCAATTGCTGGTCCTTTACCCAATATACGTAATGTATTGGTAGCTCCTGCGTTTCCGCTTCCGTGCTGACGAATATCGATCCCCCGAATCGCTTTTGCAAGGAGGACACTAAAGCTGATCGAACCGAGCAGATAACTCAGTACAATCGCTGCGATTTGTAAAATCACACACTTCTCCCCTAACTTTCGTCGGACTTCCTCCGAGTAAATATGCGAATTGGTGTTCCTTCGAAATCAAACGCTGCACGGATTTTATTCTCCAGATAGCGCTCATATGAGAAGTGCATCAACTCAGGGTCATTCACAAATATAACCATGGTCGGCGGTTTAACAGCAACCTGCGTTACATAGTTAATTCTCATTCTCCGTCCTTTGTCGGTTGGAGGAGGGTTAATTGCAACCGCATCAGAAACTACATCGTTAAGTAGATGTGTTTGCACACGTAACGAGTGTTGCTCTGCTACCCGTTGCACAACCGGCAACAATTTTTGTAAGCGTTGTTTTGTCAGGGCTGACAAAAATACGACTGGAGCATAAGTCATAAACAGGAAGTGATCCCGAATATTTTTCTCAAACTCTTTCATCGTCTTGTCATGCTTCTCAACCACGTCCCATTTGTTCACGACAAACAAAGACGCTTTGCCAGCTTCGAATGCATATCCTGCAATATGCTTGTCCTGTTCAATAATGCCTTCTTCACCATTAATGACAATCAGAACAACATCTGCACGCTCAATCGCACGCATAGCACGCATTACACTGTATTTCTCAGTTGTTTCATATACTTTACCACGCTTACGCATACCTGCTGTATCAATCAGCACGTAACGTTGGCCGTCTTTTTCAAAAGGGGTATCAATTGCATCACGGGTTGTTCCAGCCACGTCACTTACAATGACACGCTCTTCACCAAGGATAGCGTTCACCAGTGAAGATTTACCCACATTAGGACGTCCGATCAGAGCTACACGAATGACATCTTCGTCGTAAGTCTCTTCCTCAAGTTCTGGCAACTTCTCCACAATCGCATCAAGCAAATCACCTACACCTGTACCGTGACTTCCGGATACGCCGATGGGATCACCGAAGCCGAAACCATAAAACTCATAAATGAGCTCACTTCGTCCGATATTATCCACTTTGTTAACGGCTACAACAATAGGCTTGCCTGAACGGTACAGCATCTCTGCGACCTCTTCATCCGATTGTGTAATACCTGCTTTTGCATCACACATGAATACAATAACATCAGCTTCTTCAATGGCGAGCTCTGCTTGCATCCGGATTGATTTTAAGATGACATCCTCACCATCAATTTCGATACCACCTGTATCAATAATACTGAATGGTTTACCGTTCCATTCACCGATTCCGTATATGCGGTCACGGGTAATGCCCGGCTTGTCTTCCACAATGGCCAGTCTGTCGCCGATGATTCGATTGAAAATGGTGGATTTACCCACGTTCGGTCGTCCGACAATTGCCACAACGGGTCTTGCCATACATTCCACTCCTCCTGTCCATACTTACGATACTCATCATAGCAAAAAAGAAATGTCTTGGCTAACGTTTCATGCCAATACACTCGTAATAAAAACAATCGGCGAACCCGCCTAGGGCTCGCCGATCTTGCTTTTGTTATTCAGCAAAATATGCAGTATATAACTAAGAACCATGCATTGTTAACTTATTTGAATTTGCTGAGTTTGTCACCAAACAGTTCGCCAAGTGTAGTGCTCATACCTTGATTGTTCAAGGAAACGTTTGGATTGTTGATTTCTTCACGTGGAGCGTTGTTTCTTGCAGGTCTTTCTGATTTTTGTGGTTGAGCTGGAGCTTCTTCTGTTTCTTTGATGCTCAAGCTTACACGTTGCTCAGAAGGGTTCATGTCCAAGATTTTAACTTGAACTTCCTGTCCTTCTTTCAGCACTTCATGAGGAGTGCCGATGTGTTTGTGGGAGATTTGCGAAATATGCACAAGTCCCTCAACCCCAGGAGCGATTTCAACAAATGCACCGAAGTCTACCAGACGTTTTACAACACCTGTTACGATATCGCTGGAATTGAATTTTTCGCTTGCTGTTTCCCAAGGACCTGGTTGAACAGCTTTCATGCTCAGGCTGATTTTGCCTTTTTCAGGATCAACTTTCAGCACTTTCACACTAACTTTATCGCCTTCAGACAGAACGTCGGATGGTTTTTCAACGTGTGTCCAAGCCAGCTCGGATACGTGAACCAAACCGTCAACTCCGCCCACATCAACGAATGCCCCGAATTGAGTCAAACGTTGTACTGTACCTTCGATCACTTGACCTTCTTGCAAACCAGCCATTACTGTAGCTTTATTTGCTTCGAATTCTTGCTCCAGTACGTCTTTTTGGGAAAGGATCACTTTGTTGTTCTCACGGTCGATCTCTTTCACTTTAACACGCAGTGTGCGTCCTTTGTAGTCGCTGAAGTCTTCAACGAAATGGCGCTCAACCATGGAAGCCGGGATAAATCCACGTACGCCCACGTCTGCAACCAGACCGCCTTTAACAACATCACCTACAACAACTTCGAATACGTCTTGGTCTTCAAAATGCTTTTGCAATTGATCCCATGCGTTTTCGCTGTCGATTGCACGTTTGGACAGAACGAGTTTTTCTTTCTCGTCGTCGATGCTAAGAACTTTAGCTTCAACTTCTTGTCCAACTTCTACTGCATCAGACGCGCTGTCCACATGCAATGAAGACAGTTCACGAATTGGAATGACACCGTCATATTTATATCCAATGCTCACATAGGCTTGGTTATCTTCCAATTTGACGATGGTTCCTTTTACGGTATCTCCTTTTTTCAAGGAAACGAATTGATCCAACTCATCTTGGGTTGCTTCTTGATTTTTCATTTCTTCCGACATGTCAAATACCCTCCTCAATTCAAAAACCCCATTATATTCAAACCTGCCTGTAGCAGAGTTCAAAACACTTTCATCACTGAGTACTCAAGCTTAGTCTCCCTCAAAAATATGGAAACATGCACTCAGCTATCGACGAAGCCGTTACTTGCTCGGCACGCCCGTTTGGACCATTTCGTTAATCTTGGACATAATTTTCTCAGTCGCTTTCTCCAGAGCTTCTCCGGATGGGTCTTCCTTGAACTCGTCCAAACTTACCGGTGCTCCATATACAACTTTCATCTTACGAAAAACCTTGTAGTTACCGATAATAGCAGTAGGAATAACTGTAGCTCCACTACGGAGAGCAAAACTCGCTGCTCCTTTTTTGCCGATGCCTCCGTCATTCTGACGGCTTCCTGAAGGGAAGATTCCAAGCACTCCACCATCACGCAAAATATTGAGTGAGGTCTTGATGGATTCCTTGCTGACACCTCCACGTTTAACGGGGAAAGCGCCCACGGCTTTAATGATGCGGCCGAGTACCGGAATATCAAACAACTCGCTTTTGGCCATGAAACGCACCTGACGGCGAATTTTGATACCAACGGTTGGAGGATCGAAGTTACTGATATGATTGGAACATAAAAGTACGCCGCCATCTTTCGGAATATTCTCCCGTCCGACGGCCTCCAAGCGGAAAAGAATGGTGTAAATGATCCGCAGTAATGTGCTGCAAAATGTGTAAATCATAGACCGATCTCTCCTCTGACCATTGTGCAATAAGATACGATTTTGTCAACCACTTCATGGATGTTCATCTCAGTTGTATCAAGAACGATTGCATCCTCAGCACAACGAAGTGGGGAAATTTCCCGATTCTCATCCAATTTGTCACGGGTGGCAATGTCTCGCTCCAGTTGTTGCAACGTCAGTCCTTCAGAGGGGTCCAGTTCTTTGAAGCGGCGAAGCGCACGCTCTTCCACACTGGCAGTCATAAAGATTTTCACTTCCGCATCGGGCAATACTGTCGTTCCGATATCGCGTCCATCCATGACGACGCCCTTGCGCAAAGCCATTTGCCGCTGAGTATCCACTAATTGCGTACGCAGCCCCTCGATTTGCGCATATCGGGACACGATTCCCGTCACTTCACGGGAGCGGATTTCCGAGGTTACTTCTTCCCCATTACAGAACACTTTCTGTCCGTCGGGATCCGGTTGTAAATCAATGACCAGCTTTTGGGCTTCCTGAAGTACCTGTGTCACATCTTCCGGTGTAATTCCTTTCCGAAGCATATGCAAGGTTACCGCACGGTACATTGCGCCTGTATCGACGTATACATACGCGAGCGCTTCTGCAACCAATCGGGCCACCGTGCTTTTCCCGGCACCGGCAGGTCCGTCAATTGCAACGTTCATTTTCCCGTTCTCTGATGTGTTCTGGCTTGCCAACGGGGCATTCCTCCTCAAACGATAAACCTCAATAAAAAAACAGGCATTGCCTGCATCGTGAAAATTATACCACACTCTACACATGGATGCAAAAACAGACAAATCAATGATGTTCGTATTCATTCACCGTTTGCACACGAATTGGCGTTCCCTCCAGGCGATCAATGGTGGTCATATTTTTTTTAAAGCCAGGTACGAGCAGCAGCAATTGATACACGATAAGCAGGATTAGAAGGGTTGTGATCATAATCATCACCCTTCTTTCCATTCGCCTGGAGAAGACATAATAGAGGCGTTCATATCTGCGGGTTGCATGACGATGACTCATGACATATCCTCCGTTTTTTTCATTACGGTATCCACAGCGCCCTCCTTTTATGCCACAAATTCCTATTTTGTACGATAATCCAATTGACGTTCAAAACAGAACTTGATAATTTTCTGGCGTTCCGAGTCTGAGATCTGCACAAATTTCAGCATGCACAACATTCTGCCTGTTTCCAGTGTTTTGATCCGCACCACTTCAGCCTCAAAATTCACATGTTCAATTGTTGAATTACGATATGGAACAAGCAGCCAGCATTTCAATTTTTGTTCTTCAGCTATTGAAAATCCTGTTTCGCCATAGATGGACAATCCACCGCCACCGATATCTTCAGTCAAGCCTACGGCACGGGTCAGGTCTTCGCTTTGAATGGCCATTTCAAGGTTTGCATGAACACGAAGAAAGCTGCGGCGTTGTATTTTCGATATATCGTCTGGAAGAGGTTTACGGATACGGACAAGACGGACCACCTCTTCTTCAAATCCGGTAACATAGGTATTAAAATAATGCCGGACTCCATCTTCTGTAATATATGAAATGGACAATTCCTCGCCGAAAAAGAGCCTTTTCAGTTGGCTGCTTCCCTGTTGCATCGGGACCTCAATCAGAAAACCGTTGTCATCCATATCTGCAATGCGTGATTTGTACTCTTTGTTTTCCTCTTTTTCATCTGCGGAAGCAATATGGATGTATAGAACTTCATTTATTTTAGGAAACAATTGGTTCACCGCCACTTTATGTATTTATCTTCGTATGTACAAGGACTATTATACCATGACCTTTCTCACATTGAACTAGAAAAAAACAGACCACAATGTGGTCTGCCTTGTTTGTTTGAACACCTTAACATTCGTCTATCTAAAGCTGTTTATGAGGTTGCGTTGACTGGTTTGATCTCCTCAACGGCTTCTTCCATCCCCGTATTCGCATTAATGTATATCCGGTAACGGGAACCATTAATTCTCCCTCCAAATTCATAGCACAATACCTCTTTGCTGTAATCATTTTCAATCAGTGATTTACGAACATAATTCTCTTCGAACTCGGAATTAAGTTTTTGACGAGCCTGTTGCTCCGTAAGAGTTGCTTTCGGAACTTTGCGCTTGTCATTATGTTCGTAGACAAAGTCACTCGCCTGGAAACCGGTTACTTCCCCTGTATCCAATCCAACTCGAACTGACATTTTCTCGGGATAAATCAAGGTGTCCCCTTGCTTGCGCACATAAGTAAGGTTACCCAAATTACCATATTCATCGTAATTTACGGCCTTCATATCTTTGTAGCCTTTATTCGTTAGAAATTGATCTGCTTTTGCCATGGCATCCTGACGAGATACTTTTTTAGTTCCAACCGGACGTGTATCACTGTAAGAGATAAGCATCCCCCCATTACGGGTGAAATCCATCATCAGTTTACCATTGTTGCCATGATTGACTGTCGCAGTATACGATTCCCAGTCCGTTCCTTTACCGTTCTCTTGCACTTGGATTTTGCTTCTGTCTGCATCAGAGAATTTCGCAGCTTTGCTCTGAATCTGTTCTTTGGTCATCGGCAGACCATCCAGTTTCTTTACCGAGCGTTTGGCGTAGATATTCGATATAGAAGGTCCCCAATCAAGCTCCGGGTACTCCTGTACCTTTTTATTCACGGCACGGAATCCATCTACAATCGAGTTATCCATTGTTTGTTCTTCCGTTGCCATAACAGTCTCTGCATCCATCCAGCGCAAACGGTCCGTAAGGACTTTCTGCTGCACATCCTGCAAATTCTTGGTAATCTCCGATGAATTCTGATACAGCTTTTTCAGGTTCCCCATTTCCTTCTCACTTAACGGTTCGTTAGTCAAATCACGCATTGACGCCCGATAGGCAAAGTTCGAAATCCGCGAGAGAAACTCCTCTGTCTCGTTAAATGGCAACATGGTGAGTGGCAGTTGGTTGATCTCATTTTGCGCTTCACTGGTGAGTCGCCATACATTCATCAGACCTTTACGATGCATCCCCTGTGACGTGGAGTGAACCGCCAAGGTGTTGCCAATCTCGGAATGCAATTTATCCATATGAAAAGATAAATCGTGAAAGGCACGTTGGTATTGATTCTCTGCCTTGATCAGTATTGCATTCTTTTCCTGATTCTCCTGATAGCCCCACACGAGTGCACCGGCCAACAGTACCGCAAATATCGGAAACATGACTGAACTTAAACGTTTATACATCCGTAGAGTCTCCTTTCTTCTAAACCACTACCTCTATTGTGGATCGAAGAAAGATCTCTTATGCATGCGATTTCCAGTCCTTACACAAGCAGGCTGCTAATGTAGCGTTGTAGATTTCCTTTAATTCAGCTGAAGCCCAGTAGCCATGCCTTCTTCTTCGATTTCGAATTGATCCCTGTTATCACAGAGACACTGCTTGAATCCCGTCTCGATCCGCCCACGTTCTTTCTTGCCTCGCAATGTAAAACGTTCACCGCATTGTTTGCATCTGATTTTAATTTTAATTCTCATCACAGTCGATCCCCGTTTCTGTTGGTCATTCCCCGGGAGTTTATCCGAAAAAAAATAAAAACACACCGGGGCAGCAGGCGCAATATGCGCTTTATGTCCACCAGTGTGTCCGTATTTTTATAATTTAACCTCTTCCTCCCGCTTCACAAAACGAAACGGAGAACGGTTATTGGCTCGTGTGATTTTACCCATTGCCCCATACCACAAGCCCGCCATTAGTGGCGCTATAAACCATAACCAATGATTCACCATGGTGTTCATGATGACGTCGTACAGTGCATGCCAGAAAAAAGGTAACACGAGTGAAAGAACCAGGTACCACCGCTTTTTCTTGCCTCCGATAAACTTGGCCTTGCCCATGTAATAACCCATAATCACCGCAAACATTGCATGCCCTGAAACAGGGAGCAGTGCTCGAAGAAACATGGCTGAGACGGATGCATTCCCCGCAAAGGCATACAACACATTCTCTACTGTGGCAAACCCAAGTGAAACAGCGACTGCATATAAGATTCCATCATATGGCTCATCAAATTCGGTGTGATTATAGATGATATGATAAAGCACGAACCATTTAACAAACTCTTCCACGCCACCCGAGATCATAATAGCCTCAAGATAAGGATTATCCCCGAGCCACATCATCATGCCACGCTGAATAATCATCACAGGCAGTACCATCAGAATCCCCATGAGGAAAACCCGCAATACCATATGAAGTGGCTCATAATCATAACGGTCTTTCAGGTAAAAGTATGTTAACAAGGCGAGACCCGGGGCAACTGCTGCCGCTAAGACCGAAAACAAAAGCACCGAAATTCCCTCCTCTGACTAAAGACGCGATTACAACTAGAGATTAATCCTGACGTTTGAAGTGGGTGCAGATAACCTCAATCGCTTGTGCAGGAATAACAACTTTACCGTACTCTTCCATAACTGCCGGAGTAACTGAAGAACCTTCACCAAATTCAGCAAGCAAGGCAATCAATGCCGCATGTTTGGTGGAATCCACCTCATCTGGTTCCAAATGCAAGAACCACTTGTCTTTATACGAATAAAGTCTCCCAGCATCCGTAACATGCTGACGCAACATATGTGCAGCTTCAATGAGCACTTCAAAGTCCTTGAACGCATAAACGATGGAATCGCTTTGCTCGAGTGTAACTTCCATTTCATATACTTCTTCAGGAAGATCATCTTCATGACCTGAACCATATTGTTGCGGATCATATTTTCCACGTGTGACAATGACAACCATCCCTTGAGCGGGAAGTGCGAATACTTCGACAGCAAGTGGACCTGTGGCATCAAATCCAAGTTCGGAATAGGCCTGATCCATCATTTCAGTGAACAGTTCATGAACCTTAGGTATTTCCTGCCACATATCTTCTTTTTGTATTCCGCGCTCGCTCAGATCGTCAAAGGTCAGGAAAATCCGTATCTTATCGTGACTTAGTCGTTCTATTTTCATACAGGATCTCCCCTTTATAAGCAAGTCTTATAACAGATTATGAAGCACAAAACAATATGTGCTGAAAATAAATCTATGTAGTTATGTTATCATTTTATACCTCTAAATGCACGAAGTAAAATCGACAAAAAAAGAATCATTCCACAGCAGATCCAGACTGTGGATGATTCTAATTGGTGGTTTTGGTTTATAAACCCGGTACTGTTGTGTTTGTTTGATTTAAAATCTGCTCAACTTCATGCTTCACATCCGGATTAGTGCGAATAAAATCCTTGAGCATGCTCATATTCGCTTCTTTTTCCTGCGGAGTGATTGTACTTGCCTTTTTTACTGCTGGGGTTTTATGAGATTCGCCATGTTGATTTTGCTTGCTGGTGAACCCATCCATACCCGGGAAAGTCATCTCCATCATCTTATGTTTTGCCTGATCCATCATATTTCGTGATGAACCCGAAGACAGCATGGGCAACTTGCCTTTGGTCAACCAAGAACTGGCTGCAACGCCAATTGCAATTCCCCAAAAAAAGGATGACGCCTTCATTACACCAACCTCCTTTAAGTGTTAAAATCACATGTAGTGTTTGCGGGAGCGAGCGATCTCATTCCGTATAAATACAGGAAAGCGAGTTGAAATCATGTTCAGACATACCGCCGCTTTGATTATTGCTGCAAGTTTACTGCTTTCAGCCTGTGGGACGGTGGAAGAAAAAGCATCAAAAAATTCCACACCAGCGGGCGAACCCACGACCACGATTCAAGAAGAACAAAGTGGTCCCAACTTAAGTGAAACAAGAGAGTCTGAAACTGCTGAAACCGAGCCTTCAACGGACGAGTCAACTGTAACAGAAGAAGAATCTGTACCTTCCGAGCAAGCTCCAGCAGAAGAAAAAGTGGAACAGACGTATCATATGAATTCAAATTATTATATTAAACCGAATGATGACACAAGCCCAAACAAAGTGGTTTTGTTAACTTTTGATGATGGACCCAAAGAAGAAAAGATGATTAATTCACTAATCGACACTTTAGATAAACACGACGCCAAAGCGATATTTTTCGTCAATGGAACTCGGGTAAAAAGTCATCCTGAATTGCTCAAGCTCATCCATGAACGAGGTCAGATTGTAGGCAATCATGCTTGGGATCATGAAGATCTCAAAAAAATGTCCAGCGCTGAAGCAGCCAAGCAGGTTACGGATGTCCAAAAAATTGTGAAGGATACCATTGGTGAGGAACCGCAGTTTTTCCGTCCCCCTTTTGGATCGGGTAATGATCCACTGAAGGCTGCTGTGAAGAAAAATGGCATGTTATATATGACATGGTCTAATGGTTCCCTCGATTGGGATAAAAGCACCAAAGACAAACCGGAGAAAGTCATTCAAAATGTACTGGAACAGTTAAATCCAGGAAGTAATATTTTGATGCATGAATTGCCATGGACGGTTGAAGCATTGGATGAGTTGTTGACCAAGCTCGAACAAAAAGGCTATTCTTTTGTAGATCCGCGTGCGATCGAACTGGAAGCTCGTTAAATCGATATTTCTCGCCTCAAAATGAAACAGCCTTGATCCAATGGATCAAGGCTGTTTCTCTGTGAGTGCTTTTTCCGTGGGCACTCTTAATGTGATGAGATGCATCTCTGCAGGACACCCTAGTCGAAGGGGGAGATGATTCGTACCATATCCTCTGCTGACAAGCATTTTACCTTCTTGATGAACGTCCTCTGAATTGCGCTTCAGGGAGTACCATCCATTCGATATGGGACGATACGCCTTGCTCAGAAACACAGGGCCGAAAAATGGTAACACCAATTGTCCGCCATGTGTATGGCCACTCAAGATAAGATCTGCATTCTGCTCCAATCGAAGGGCTTGCAAAGGATCATGAACGATTGCAATTTTACAATACTTATCATCGATTTGCTCCAGCAATATATCTCCCTGTTTGGAACGATAGTCTACACCGATCAGTCCCAATCTTTCGTTGCCCCTTCGCAGATAAACCGCGTTATCCTGAAGGAGCTGAACACCCGATTCCCAAAGGATTCGGGCAAGTTGAGCTGTATCGGCTCTCTTGTCATGATTGCCATACACCGTAAAAGAGGGAGCAATGTTTGATAAGAGTTTCATATTATGTCTAACAACAGACCAGGAGATTCCTTTTTCTGCAACGTCCCCACCGATCAGTACCCAGTCGACCTTCTTTTCAAGGTTTTCAAAATCCTTCACCTTCAGCTTGCGCTTGTGAGTGTCGGATAGATACAGAATCACAGTCCCATCAAAGGTTGTTGGCAGATGAGGTACTTCAACCTCTTCTTCGATCATTTGATGAATATGGGCTTCACGCCACATATGAAGGAGTAATAAACCTCCTATCAGTATGAGTGAACCTGCGAATAATAGCATTACCACGGCAAAGGTAGAAAGGTATTCAGAGGAGGCGCTCCTTCAACCCCCCACCAGACCAGGCTAATCGTTAGCATGACAAAAATAAAAATGAGTGAATTTACAAACCTCTTGCTTAATTTCAACCTTCTAGAAGGATGTAACTCTGTTCGTGTTGGAAGCGAGCCTGCTTCGGGAATCGATTCTTCAGTTGATTTTGGTGTTTTTTTGGAACGTGCCGGGGCCCTCTGAGGAAGTACTGGACTTTCCAGCGTTTCTTTATAAGGCTTGCGCTGTGATCTAGGTATGGAAACGGAAGTTATTGGTGTAATTCCCCCAACCTCTGCAGCGGCTGCCGTCTCGGCAACCAAGCTGACTTGAGAAGCTACCTGACGCTCGGATGTCTCTTTTTTATCCGATTGACGATTGCGCTGACTGCCATATGTCTTCATTCTACTTAATGGCTGATTCATGATCCCCTCCGAAAACGTATCGCTAATCCGGACACCAAATCAATAATAAAGTGACACAATATAGGCGCCCATAACGTGCCGGATTGCATGTAAATCCAACCTAATCCATAACTTGAGACAAACACCCACCCTGTTGGAATCCAGTGACGCAAATAACGAATGTGGATAACTGCAAATAAAATACTCGTCCAATATGGACCGATAGCATGTTGAATGGCTCCGCGGAATAATAATTCCTCACACACCGCAACAATGGCTGCTATACATACAATGTGCCAGATTGGACGCCCACGAAACAGCATCTCGTTAATTCCACCGTCATCCATGCTTTCCTGAGGTATAACATACGACAGTACCAAGTCCATAACAAGCATGACACCAGCAAGACCGAGACCCCACCATATGAATTGGTAATTGTCAGGCCATGCGAGTACATCTAACAAGTTTCTTTTTTGCAATAAGATCCATACAACTCCGATTATCAGTGTCAGACCTTGTGTAAAGTATAGATTGATTAAAAGCAATCGCTCGGTAAGCTGCTGTGGCTCAGCCTTCTGAATCTTGAACTTGGGAAACTTGAATTTTTTCATCGGATGCGTCTGTCCTCTTGAGTTAAATTTGATGGATAACCGTTACGTTGTCCAATCGGATAGTATACTAAATGATAGCCAAAAAACCAAATAGGTTCAAGGCCTGCCCGAAGTCCCGGTTTTAGGTCAATGCCATTACTTCATTAAAGCAGTAAAATCCGGTTCGTCAAACAGCATATATTCCATCTCGTTGTGGTATGTATAGTAACTATTATATAGCTTATGATGACTTTGTTTACGATTGAATGAAAAGACATCTGCAATGTAATTTAAAACATTTAAGCCTATTGACATGCTCATGTCAGCCATGATACATTATGAAAAAATTAGTCACGTTAAACACGATGATGGAAAAAAGACGTTGCTTCGTCTTACAGAGAGCCGATGGTAGGTGTGAATCGGTGGCAGGCAGATGATCTTGAGCGCTCCTGAGTTATTGCATTGAAATTGGAGTAGGTGCAATCGGTTTAGACCCGTTATCCTCTTCGGTCTTCATTGACCGCTAAGACTGTCGTTGCGAAACGGCGGTGAATTAGGGTGGTACCACGACAACTCTCGTCCCTTATTGCGCAAGCAGTATGTGGATTGAGAGTTTTTTGATTTATTTTAAAGGATATCTGTGGAATCACTCTATTTGCTTCACCTTCCCCCTCTGTTGCGACACCGCGTTGTTGGGCGGAAGAATCACCCTGGTTTTAAGGAATACCTCTTGCTGAGGTCAGACCTTGACGATATAGATACACATACCTAAGGAGGAAGAAACCATGTACAAAGTGTTAGTGTCGGACCCAATCAGTGATCTGGGGATCCAGCAACTGGTGGATGCAAATGATGTTGTTGTTGAGAAGAAAACCGGTCTTAGTGAAGATGAACTTGTTGCCATTATTGGTGATTATGATGCCCTCTTGGTTCGTAGTCAGACTCGTGTTACAGATCGTATTATGACGGCTGGTACCAACCTTAAGGTGATCGGACGTGCAGGGGTAGGTGTAGACAACATTGATCTGGAAGCTGCTACACAGCGCGGTATTATTGTTATTAACGCACCTGATGGCAACACCATCACAACCTGTGAGCACACGTTTGCCATGATGATGGCACTGGCACGACACATTCCTCAGGCATATGCCAAAACCATTCAAGGTACGTGGGATCGTAAAACCTTCCTGGGTGTGGAATTAAGAAACAAAACGCTGGGTGTACTGGGCATGGGACGGATCGGTAGTGAAGTTGCCAAGCGCGCCAAAGCATTCGGAATGGATATTCTTGCTTACGACCCTTTCCTCACGGAAGAGCGTGCCGAGAAGCTGCAGGTGAAATTGGCAAGTGTGGATGATATCATTCGCAATGCGGACTTCATGACCGTTCACACGCCATTAACACCGGAAACACGGCACATGATTTCGCGGCCACAATTCGAAGTTATGAAAAAAGGCATGCGTATCATCAACTGTGCTCGTGGTGGTGTAGTTGACGAGATGGCACTTGTGGAAGCAATTGACGAAGGAATTGTTGCCGGAGCCGCATTTGATGTATTCGAAAGTGAACCACCTGCTCCAGACCACCCGTTTCTGAATCATCCTAGCATAATTGTCACGCCTCACCTTGGTGCATCCACTGTTGAAGCACAAGAAAATGTAGCTATTGACGTATCGGAACAAGTTCTTCATATCCTGCGTAACGAACCATTCAAGAACGCAGTTAACATGCCAGCGGTTGCACCTACCGTTATGAATAAACTACAGCCTTATTTCAAACTCGGTGAAACACTGGGTAGTTTTGCAGCACAGATTACACAAAATGCAGTTCAGGAGATTCGGATCGACTATGCTGGTGACCTTTCTGAAGTAGATACGTCTCCTCTCACTCGTTACATTGTGAAGGGTATTCTCGCCAGACATTTGGGTGGAGAAGCCAACATCGTCAACTCCATGCATTTGGCCAAAATCCGTGATCTGAATGTGGTTGTAAGCCAAACCTCCGCAACCAAAGGATTCACTAACCTGATTACCGTAACATTGGTTACGAATCAGGATGCTGAGGAACGCCGCGTAGCGGGGACATTGCTTGCAGGTTATGGAGAACGTATTGTTCGTCTGGACAAATTCCCGGTAGATATCGCTCCGGAAAGTCATCAAATTTTGATCTCCCATAACGATAAACCAGGTATTATCGGACGTGTAGGAACCCTGCTTGGACAGAATGATGTCAACATCGCATCCATGCAAGTGGGACGGAAAATCATTGGTGGTGCCGCGATCATGATCCTGACCGTGGATAAAGCAGTTCCCAAAGATGTTCTTGTTCAGCTTGCTGCACTTCCGGAAATTAATACAGCTGTTGAAATCGTGCTGGAATAGTTACTTATCATTCAGTAAAAATCAAAAGAGACGAACCCCAAAGGCAAAGGGTCCGTCTCTTTTTTTCGTAATTAGCTTAAGCGGATAATGTTGAGTGTCGCACCTGGTGGGGATAGAACAGCTGTTGCTACTAGGCCGAACAATTGAAGCTGAATGGTCGAACCCGCTGTGACCGTGATAATAAAATCGGTTGCCAGTTGGCTTAGAGAGAGCACTGGTGAGATCACACTCGCTGGAACCACTGCTCCATTTAGCAATATCCGTGATTGTACGGCGAGTGCTGCTGTCAGATTAAGTTTGTAGCTAATATAATACCTGCCTGCTGTAGCCAAAGTGAAGGTATTATTCGCTCCATTTACCGTAATACCTGTTCCAATGTTCTGGTTTGCAGGAAGAGCAACGGCTGTTCCGCCCAGAATAACAAGAATGGTGCCATTCGTATTCTCTGCGTAGGATGAAGCTGCAGTGACCGAGGTTCCTGTCACGCCCGTTGCTCCTGTAATGCCCGTGGCCCCTGTTTCTCCACTTGCACCCGTAGCTCCGGTGGCTCCTGTAATACCAGTCGCACCGGTCAACCCTGCAAGACCAGTCGCTCCCGTTTCACCAGTTGTACCTGTTAATCCTGTACTTCCGGTTACGCTGACGCCTGTGGCTCCTGTAACGCCGGTTACTCCAGTCAGTCCCGTTACACCCGTCGCTCCTGTTTCACCAGTCAGTCCCGTTACACCTGTCGCTCCTGTTTCTCCAGTTGTACCTGTTAATCCCGTACTTCCGGTTACACTAACTCCCGTAGCTCCTGTAATCCCTGTCGCTCCCGTTTCACCAGTTGTACCTGTTAATCCTGTACTTCCGGTTACGCCGACTCCCGTAGCTCCCGTTACTCCAGTTGCCCCAGTCAAGCCCGTTATACCTGTCGATCCTGTTTCACCAGTTACACCAGTTGATCCCGTACTTCCGGTTACACTTAAACCAGTAGCTCCCGTTTCACCTGTCGCACCTGTCAATCCTGTAAGACCAGTCGCTCCTGACTCACCAGTTACACCAGTTGATCCCGTAATTCCGGTTACGCCGACTCCCGTGACTCCAGTAACCCCAGTCGCACCTGTCAAGCCAGCGAGACCAGTCGCTCCTGTTTCACCAGTGCTTCCTGTCACTCCAACTCCAGTTGCACCCGTAACACCCGTTGCTCCCGCACCTGCAATCAATGTGTAATCTGGCGATGTGCCGGGCGTTCCCGTCGGTGATGCTACATTGGCAATATACGTACTGCCGTTAAATGTAACAACCTGACCTGCTGGATACGTCGGAGCTACTGCTGGATCGAATGGTACAATTCCTGTCAGACCTGCACCTGTTACCCCCGTGGCTCCTGTTATGCCTGAAGCCCCTGTAACCCCAGTTTCTCCCGTTACTCCGACGCCAGTCGCACCCGTAACACCGGTGGCTCCTGCACCGGCAAGCAGCGTATAATCTGGTGATGTGCCTGGTGTTCCCGTTGGCGATGCCACATTGACGATATACGTACTACCATTAAACGTAACGACCTGACCCGCTGGATACGTTGGAGCTACGGCTGGGTCAAATGGCACGATACCACTCAAACCTACACCTGTAGTTCCTGTTACGCCAGATGCACCTGTTACACCTGTACTTCCTGTCACTCCAACGCCCGTCGCACCCGTAACACCCGTTGCTCCCGCACCAGCAATCAACGTGTAATCCGGGGAAGTTCCAGGCGTTCCAGTAGGTGATGCTACATTGGCAATATACGTACTACCGTTGAGCGTTACGACTTGACCCGCTGGATACGTTGGGGCTACTGCTGGGTCAAACAGGACAACTCCACTTAAACCTACGCCTGTCACCCCTGTTACGCCTGATGCCCCAGTGGCTCCCGTAGGCCCAGCTCCTGCAAGCAGTGTATAATCTGGCGACGTGCCTGGTGTACCTGTTGGAGATGCCACATTGGTAATATACGTACTACCATTAAAGGTAACGACTTGACCCGCTGGATACGTCGGGGCTACTGCGGGGTCAAATGGTACAATTCCACTCAATCCTACGCCTGTCGCGCCTGTTACACCTGTTACACCTGTACTTCCTGTCACTCCAACTCCGGTTGCCCCAGTAACGCCCGTTGCTCCCACGCCCGCAAGCAATGTGTAATCCGGCGATATGCCCGGTGTTCCCGTTGGCGATGCTACATTGGCAATATACGTACTGCCATTAAACGTTACGACTTGACCCGCTGGATACGTCGGAGCTACTGCGGGGTCAAATGGCACAATTCCACTCAATCCTACGCCTGTCGCTCCTGTTACGCCAGATACACCTGTAACACCTGTAACACCTGTACTTCCTGTTACTCCAACTCCGGTTGCCCCTGTGACTCCCGTGGCTCCTACACCAGCAAGTAATGTATAATCCGGCGATGTGCCCGGCGTTCCCGTTGGCGATGCTATATTCGCAATATACGTACTGCCGTTAAACGTTACGACCTGACCCGCTGGATACGTCGGGGCTACTGCGGGGTCAAATGGTACAATTCCACTCAAACCTACGCCTGTCGCTCCCGTTACACCTGATGCCCCAGTGGGCCCTGTAGGTCCTGCACCTGCAAGCAGAGTAAAGTCTGGCGAAGTACCCGGAGTACCAGTGGGAGAAGCCACATTGGTAATGTACGTACTGCCATTATAGGTAACAACCTGACCAGCCGGATACGTCGGAGCTACTGCCGGGTCAAATGGGACTGCACCATTTAGGCCGATGCCCGTGGCTCCAGTCGCACCTGTGACTCCCGACCCTGCTAACAAAGTAAAATCTGGTGAACTTCCTGGCGTACCTGTTGGTGATGCTACATTTGTAATGTAGGTACTGCCTCCAAACGTGACGATCTGTCCAGCGGGATATGTTGGTGCCAATGCTGGATCGAATGGGACGATGCCACTTAAACCCACACCTGTGGCTCCGGTCGCTCCAGTCGTTCCTGCGCCCGTCGCTCCTGCAGCCGCAAGCAGCGTGTAATCTGGTGAACTTCCGGGCACTCCTCCAGGACCTGCAACATTTGTAATATAAGTACTACCGTTATAGGTGACAACCTGACCCGCTGGATATGTCGGGGACTGGGCTGGATCAAAAGAGGTTATCCCCGTTAAACCTACCCCGGTTGCTCCTGTAGCCCCTGCAGCAGCAATTAATGTATAATCCGAAGAAGTTCCCGGTGTTCCTATTGGACCAGCTACACTTGTAATGTAAGTGCTACCGTTATACGTAATTACTTGACCTGCGGGATAACCCGGCGCGAGCGCTGGATCAAATGCTAAGGCTCCAGTCAAACCAGCTCCGGTTGCCCCCGTTGCTCCAGTCGTTCCACCAGCCAATAGAAGAGTATAATCTGGTGAACTTCCGGGCGTGCCTATAGGGCCATTTACATTAACAACATAAAGACTTCCGTTAAAACTGACGACCTGCCCTTGTGCATACGTCGGTCCAAGCGTGGGGTCAAACGCCGTAATATTGTTCAAGCCAGCACCAGGTGCTCCTGCTGGACCTGGTGCACCTTGAGGACCAACCGGTCCCACGGGTCCAATTGCTCCTGCAGATCCCGCAGGCCCTTTCACCCCGGGCACGCCTGGTACACCGGGTGCTCCCGGAACCCCTGGTACCCCTGGAACTCCCGGTGGTCCAGCCGGTCCGGTAATCCCTCCAGTTCCGAATGTCGTCGTGGCCCGACTTAAGGATACGGATATGGAACGAATTAATCCCACAAGGTTATCTTTTGCTGCAGGCGGAACTTCCAGAAGCAACGTTACACTCAATAAGTCATCCAGTAAGTTCTGCAAGTTTCCTGCGAGATTAATTAGAGGGGCAGGCACAATCTCTGAGCCCGCAATCGTCAATTCTAATACGGCTTGCAACTCCGCTTTTACACCCGCACGAAATCCAGAATTATTTACAAAAGTAAGCAACTGACGCAACCCGTTTTGTAATGCTAGTATATTGGCTGAAGTTGGCTGACTGATCACAGCAGGAACAGTCACAGCCAGAGAATCAAGAATAGAGTCGAACTGCTCCAGTTCACTTGATGTTATTGGGATGAACGGAGAGCCTGCTCTGAAAGACC
Organism: Paenibacillus sp. Negev47; assembly: GCF_058313655.1. NCBI lineage: Bacteria > Bacillati > Bacillota > Bacilli > Caryophanales > Paenibacillaceae > Paenibacillus > Paenibacillus sp. Negev47. The sequence continues at coordinate 2,337,003 of NZ_CM177754.1, read as the reverse complement.
TGCCTTCCAGAAATGCTTTAATATTGACCCTTTTTCGATCATCGGACATGCTTAACTCAATCCTCCTCTAATCTGCTTGTTTTTCAAGCTTATGTAACATAGGAGGGGAAATTATCTTGGACACTCTTTTTAGTCAAAATAAAAACGATGATTCATGTTCCACGTTGAACAAGATTAAACGGTACTCTTCAACAAAAAAACACCCTCCACAAGAGGGTGTTTTCGCAATTTTTGTATGATATCAGGCTATTTCGATGAATCTACGGGAAATTGTAAAATAAACTCCGTACCTTCGCCTAATACACTATTCACATTAATGATGCCTTGGTGGGCATCTATAATATTTTTCACAATGGCTAAACCGAGTCCTGTGCCTCCACTTTCCCCCCGAACACGCGCCTTGTCTGCTTTGTAGAATCGTTCGAAAATAAAAGGCAAGTCGGATGAAGGAATCCCTACACCCTGATCTTTTACAGATACTCTGACAAACGGAGCACGAAGATGTGTGACCAGCTCAGCAGAGATCATTACATCTTTGCCAGAAGGCGTATGCCTGAACGCATTGTCCAGCAAATTCGTGAATACTTGCTCCAGTCGATCCTCATCTGCCTGTTGAAGTTCAATGGTTGGCTGTTTGCATTCAAACTGCAGTCGGATTCCCTGTTCTTTTGAACGCACCGAGAACTTCCGATACATACGTTCCAACAGTTCTCCGAGGTCAACCTTCTTCATCACCATGTCCGTATGTCCAGCTTCCATTCGGGCAAGATCAAGCAAGTCTTTGACCAGTCTTCCCATCCGCAATGACTCATCATGAATGACCTGAATGAGTTCTTCATTCTCCTCGGGTGAGGTTGCCATGCCGTCCAGAAGCGCTTCGCTGTAGCCTTGCATCATGGATAATGGGGTACGTATCTCATGAGATACATTAGCCACGAAATCACGCCGCATCTTCTCCAGCCGCACTTCTTCTGTTACGTCTCTCAAGACAGCCACAGCACCTCTGACAACACTGTCAGCGTACAAAGGCGCCATCTGAACAGACCAGACACCTTGCTGTACATGAACGTTGGAGTTCTGATCCCCACCTTGCTCCATCACCGTTCTGAACAAAGGAAGGAGGGGCTCCGGTACACCCCGTGAAGACTTGTAGGACTGCTCGGAATCTAGTCCTTCATCCATCTGTGCCCAATCCAGGTCATACCAGGCCTGCATAATCTTCTCACCTGGCGGATTGGTCAGGATAACTTTGCCTTCACCATCAAAAGTAACAACCGCATCGGTCATGCTTCGAAGCACACTCGCCAAATGCTCTTTCTCATGGTTAAGGTTTCGAATATTATCTTCAAGTTGTGCGGCCATATGATTAAACGTATTGGCAAGCTCACCAATCTCATCACTTGTCACCAGGGAGAGGCGCGTTCCATAATTCCCTTTGCGAATCGCATTGGCTGCTTGAATCAACTGCTGCATGGGCTGCGTAATTTTGGTGAACAGAAACAATGCAAAGAACGTGGTTAAACTGAACCCAATAATACAGATGTAGGTGAACAGCCGCTTAATATCTCTGGATTCGGATTCTGCAAAGTTCGTATCAATGTAGGGCAGCAAAAAAAGACCCAGCGCTATAAGTACACAACCCACAAGGCAGATTATAGTGATCCATAACTTCCCGACCAGCGATCTCCAGAAATTAAAACTACTTCGGTACTTCCAGTTTATAACCCACACCCCACACCGTCGTAATCATGGCCGCCGATTCAGGCGATACCTTGTTAAGTTTCTCGCGAAGACGCTTCACATGCGTGTCCACGGTACGAAGATCGCCAAAGAATTCGTAGTTCCATACGTCTTTGAGCAATTCTTCTCTGGAGAAAACTTTGTCTGGAGATGTTGCCAGATAGTGCAGCAATTCATATTCTTTGGGCGTAAGACTAATCTCTTCGCCACCAGCCGTTACCCGGTGTGCATCATGCTCAATAACCAGATGCGGGAACACAATGTTGTTACTCGAATTGCTCTCCTTGGAGAGATAAGCTGTAGCGGAAGATCGACGCAAAATCGCTTTTACGCGATAAATCACTTCACGCGGGCTGAATGGTTTAACAACATAATCATCTGCGCCAACTTCGAAGCCCTGAACCCGGTTAATCTCTTCACCTTTTGCAGTAAGCATCAAAACCGGCGTTGATTTGACCTGACGAAGGCGGGTACACACTTCAACTCCATCCATACCCGGTAACATAACATCAAGCAAAATCAGCCCGTAGTCCCCTGCTGTTGCTTTACGCAGCGCAGTTTCCCCATCTTCTGCCTCATCAATTTCATAACCTTCTTTTTCAAGATACATTTTTAAAAGTCTGCGGATTCTCTCTTCGTCATCCACGACCAGTATACGATTCTCATGTTCAGCCATGCCTCTCCAGCCCCTTTGCAATAACTCCTCATCACTTCTATTATGTTCGATCTGGCGAACAATATTTGAATACCTTTCAATTAAAAGGTAAATTTGTGTTTCCCGCTTCTAAACTTAACCTTTGCAATACGATTCACCCTAGTCCGCTCCAGCGTAAGAATGTAATCCGGCAATAATCAGATTCACCCCAACCAGCGTAAACATCACGACCAAGAAACCAAGAACTGCAAGCCATGCAGACTTCTGACCTTGCCAACCTCTGGATAAACGCAAATGCAGATACACACTATAATATAGCCATGTGATTAATGCCCACACTTCTTTGGGGTCCCATCCCCAAAAGCGACTCCAGGCAATCTGAGCCCAGATCATGGCGAAGATTAATGCCCCCAGCGTAAATATCGGAAAACCAATGGCGATCGCGCGATAACTAATCTCATCCAGATCATCGGCATCGATTCCATCCATCATCGGCTGTAATGCTTGTCCAAGTGGTCTGCGAACAATTAGTCGTACAATTCCATAGAGGATCAGACCTACAATGAGTGACCAAACCACCGTATTCAGCTTACGCCCGGCATTTACCCCGTTCATCCAGGAAGGCGTCTCAAGTAAAGGTTTTTTCATGCCAAGAAACGGTGTCATGCTCTCCACTTCGCTATTATATGGAGCAAAAATCGGAGGCATGCGATAAATCACTTTCTCTATTGTACTATTTTCCTGTACCTCTGTGTCAATGCTGACCGTTTTCTGCACAAAAACCGTCTCATAGCCAGCCGCACGAAAGGCAAATACCGTTCCAATAAATCCGATGACTACGACGATCGTCATCAGGGTGAATTCGACCCAACCACGCTGGCGTCTTGAAGATTTGTCTTTACCACTGAAATCAACGGTGCGGAGCAAATACATGAACCCTGCCGCAAAACCAACGGCGAAGAATGCTTCACCAAGCGCAGCCAACGTCACGTGAATTTTCAACCAGATGGACTGAAGTGCCGGGATTAATGGTTGTACTTCCTGAGGAAACACAGCGGCATACGCCATAATGATGATGGTAAGTGGTAAAGCAAACAAACCCAGTAATGACTTGCGGTATATGGCATATACAACAATAAATGCAACCATGATCATCATGGACAGAAAAGACATGAACTCATACATGTTACTAACCGGGATATGACCTGCCCCAGCCCATCGGGTTACAAAAAATACGATATGAGCCGCCAAGGCGACAGTCGAAGCGACGAAGGCTCTTTTCCCCCAGCGATTCATATGGTCCAGAGGATCACGATTACTCCATTTTTTGCCCATTACCGCAACAGCATATAACAAGAATGCAGCACAATAGAGAAAGAAAGCTACGATAAATGCGTCGCTGCTGAAATCCAATAAACTCATGCTTGGTTCCCCCCGTTATCCAACGACTTCTCTTCCACTTCCAAGTTCATCTGTTTCAAGACGGCCGCAACTTCACGCCTGAAGCCAAACCAGTTTTTGTTGGTATGTCCACCCAGCGTTAGCTGTCTATCATCAAAACGAATCCAGATGCGGCGATGATGCCAATAAAAACCCATGATCAGACCCAACATAACAATTCCAGCTCCTACCCAAACAAAAGGCATTGCCTTATCCACACGTATATTGAGATAACTTACGGACTGAATAATATCGACCTTGTCCATGCTGTCTACTTCCAGTTGTAAAGGAATCTCTGTTCCTATCAGCTGTTGGTTAATTGCATCCTGTTGAAACCGTTGTTTATCAATCTGCTTCGCAAAATACAGATATTGTATCCCCTCTTCCGGCAGATCCGGTCCCTTGATGAGAAAGAGAAAAGCAGGTGCATTAGGTGAAGGCGATTTTGATTTGGGCTCACCATTCTCATCCAACCCAAAGTCCATGAACTTTTCTTTTACCGTCAGTTCATAAGGACCTGCTTCAAATGTTCTTTGGGTATCTACCATATCGATCTTAATCGCCCCATATACTTCACCTGTCTTCGTATTGACCAGATCAGGCTTTACGGACCGAATGGTGGGTGTTAGATCATAGTCAAACTGATAGGCTTTTAGACCGTTATAATTCAATGGATGATTCACCCGCACATCATGTCTTGCCACTTCAGCTAATTGAGGTTTCTTTGAGAGATCCGAACAATCTGCTGTACATTCATATAAAACAACTTTCGTTTCAAACAGTTTCGGAACGGTTTTATTCAGGTGGCGGAATTGCTCGGGTATTTCCTCCTCGCTGTAGAACTCAACATTAAACTGTTCGTTCTGTAGATACATCGACGTATTCGGGATCTTCTTGATTTCACCTTCGGGAAAAGCAACATGCTCGTCCAGATTCAGGCCAGGTAACCCTCGCGCAAGCACCGCCAGCAGAAATATAATGAGTCCAATATGGATGACATATGGCCCCCATCGACTGAATCGCTGTTTCTCGGCGAGTAATGCATCACCCTGGGTGTGCACGCGATATCCTTTCTTTCTCAGCGGCGTAACCGCTTTCTTAATCCAGTCTTCGGATGCCTCTTGAATGGAACCTTGATAGACCAGACGCTGTCTTGTCAAAAATTGTGTATGTTTGCGTATTTTCTGTTTATTCAGTGCTTTGTAGAGCGGTAGGACGCGATCCAGGCTGCATATCACCAATGATGCGCCAATGAGCACCAGTAGCAGAATAAACCACCAGGATTCGTATGTATGGGATAGACCCAACAGATAATAAATATGACCCAATTGGCCGTAGGTTTCTTTGTAATACACGGAAGGATCAATATTCAGAAACGTACTTTCTTGCGGATAGATCGTGCCAAGCATGGAGCCTACAAGCGTGAAGACAATCATATAGACGGCAATTTTGACGGATGAAAAAAAGTTCCATATGCGGTCAATGAAATTGGGATTACTGCGCTGTGAACGGCGCGCCATGCCATCATAACGCATTTCCAGCACTTCATCCGATTTAGCTTCTGCCTCCAGTAGCGGCTTGCCACATGCTTCACACAGCACAGTGCCGACTGGATTTTGGTGTCCGCACTCACATTTGGTATTTTGGAACACGAATAGACCTCCTGTCAGGGCTGCTTCGCCAGTTGCGAAATTTGAGCGTCAAGTGTGTCCAAATCAAGTTGCCCGATATGAATGGTAGAGATTTTGCCCGTGTCGGATACAAAAAATGTCGTTGGCATCGGAGAGATTCCGAAATCACGAACCGAGTTTTTCTCCCGGTCAAGCATGATTGGAAACGTAACCCCAACCTGCCGTACAAAATTATCCACGGTCATCTGGTCTTCCCCAACATTAATCCCGACAAATTGTACTCCTTGGTCCTTCCATTTGTCAGCTTGCGCCTGAAGTGCAGGCATTTCTTTAACACAAGGTTCACACCACGTGCCCCAGAAATTGATCACCATCGCTTTTCCTTTGTACTCATCAGACGTATGAACTTGACCATCCAGGCCCAGCAATTCAAAAGAAGGAGACTTGTCCCCTTCCTTTGGCTTGCCATTCGAGCCGGATACCGATGTGGTAATCGCATATCCGCCCAACACCAGGATCAATAACAAAATGACGATTTGCACCGTTCTTCTTGATTTCCCCATGTGCTGCTCCCCTTTTAAGTGACTGTAGCATTCGCATCTCATTGGTATAAGACAACTGTGAACATCCTATGAACAATTATAGCGAATTTCGTCACAAAACTGCGGCGGTTTTATGAAAATTATGTGTCCTCACATTACCTTTTTTTCATTTTTTTGGCTGGTTCTGATTGTGCGAGGGTAATCAGGTTGTTGACTTCCTCTTTGGTCAGATTGCGCGTCAAACCACGTTTCAGGTTTTGTAGCAAAATCCCACCAAACGAAATCCGTTTCAGACGGGTTACCGGATGGTTGATTGCCTCGAACATGCGTCTAACCTGACGGTTACGTCCTTCATAGATCGTAATGGAAATGACCGACTCATTGGCCGCCGTATCCACATCTTTGTACTCCACCTCTGCAGGAGCAGTCATGCCGTCATCCAGCATAATGCCTGACTTTAATTTCTCCAGAGCTGTACCATGCGGCACACCTTTAACCGTTGCATGATACGTTTTGGGTACGTGATGCTTCGGATGCGTCAGCAAATGTGCAAACTCACCATCATTGGTCAGAATTAATAATCCCTCTGTGTCATAATCCAGACGCCCCACAGGGTATACGCGTTCCTTGACACCTTTCAGGTAGTCGGATACAATTTTCCGACCTTCAGGGTCAGATGCACTCGTAATTACGCCTTTTGGCTTGTTTAACATCAAGTACACTTTTTTCTCACTGCGGATCGGTTTTCCATTAACCGTAATCATATCCTCTTCGGGGTTCGCTTTCGTACCCAGTTCGGTTACGACCTCCCCGTTAACTTCTACTTTGCCGGACAGGATCAGTTCCTCGCTCTTGCGGCGGGATGCAATGCCTGCCTGTGCGATAATTTTTTGTAATCTTTCCATGTTTGTCATGTCACCTCACACTAATGATACCCATCAAACAGGGAAATCACAAGGATAATCCAATGTTTTTGTAAACTGGGGCCACGAATATTCATTTAAGGTTATCTTCCCCCACCAGATTAATGGAGAAAAAGCCTACCTTCACACAACCTGTTTCTCACAGATGGCGTAAAGATAAGCCTTTTCTTCAAATCATTTAATTGGAAACTTTACCGGCAACGGTAACCTGCTTTTTGGCAGGCGTGCTGCTGTCTTTAATGAAAGTCTGTAATGTTTTGGAAGTAATATAATAGGTCCGCCCACCGTACACAAATGTCATCATACCGATCACCCGGTTGTTCTGATCCAGAACGGGACCACCAGAATTACCTTGGGCCACGGATTTCACAATACTGCCGATTCCTTTTTTGCCTGGAACATCCGAAGCTTGGGAGCTGAACACTCGGCTTTTGGCTATGGTGTTGTATGTTGAAGGAAAATCCTCATCCAGGATGACAAGATCACCAGCGGGATTTTTGGGAAATCCAATCGTATAGACAACCTGATTATCCCTTGCATTCGTGAATGTGACCGGTTTGGCGTCTATTTCCTTGTCCAGCTTCAGGAGTGCCATGTCTGTCACCGGATCTGTCTTAATAATCTTCGCCTTCACAGGCTTCCCCAAGGAACCAGGACTCGCAACAGTCAGTGTACCTTCATCGCCATCAGACAGTTCAGCAAAACCCTGAACGACATGGTAATTCGTGAGCACTTCATCTTTCGAGATCAGGATCGAGGTACCAACATCATAATATACCATATCGGGCTCATCCTGCTTGACCAAACGTACATTCACGACTGGAAAAGAATCCGCTGTGACTGCCATTTGTGCACGCAGCTGTTTGTCGAAGTAGCCTGTAAAATGTATTGTCTGAACGGCTTGGGCCGCCGCCAGTCCCGTTGATCCTGCGAGCATTGCAACGGCAAGCACGCCTGACATTCCGAAACGGAGCATTCGTTTCCAACTCTTCTGCATGTCTCACTCTCCTCCGCTATCATTCTAGCATATCTAATATATCGGAAGGAGAGGAGATATCTTTTAACCGAAAACGAGTAAACAAATGGCTAGGGCAGCGATAAAACCAACGACATCAGAAAACAACCCCACTTTGAGTGCATATCGACCGTTACGAATACCCACAGCTCCAAAATAGACAGTCAACACGTATAAGGTGGTATCCGTACTCCCCTGAATCGTAGATGCCATGCGTCCGATCATAGAGTCAGGGCCATGGGTTTTGATCAGATCCGTCGTAAATGCAAGGGAGCCTGTCCCGGTCAACGGACGCAAAATCCCGAGTGGTAACACTTCTCCCGGCACACCCATCCAGGAGACAAGCGGAGCGAACAGACTAATTACAAAATCCAGTGCACCCGAGGCACGAAATACGCTGATCGCGACCATCATGCCCACGAGATGCGGAATAATGCTGATTGCAGTCGAGAATCCATCTTTGGCCCCATCAACAAAGGATTCGTATACCGGGACCTTTTTGGTAAACGCATATAATGGAACAAACGCGATAATAACCGGGATGGCCCAGACAGAGATCCAGTTGATGAAGGTTAACAAGGGTGCTCATCCTTTCATGCCGGGATTGCCACTTTTCTGTATACGCGGCGGTTTGTGTAATGCCCTGTTTCGATACCAGCGATCGGCGATTATAGCAGCAAGTGTAGCGATAATGGTAGCCATCAGTGTGGTGCCCACAATCTCTGTAGCATTTGCAGAATGATAGTTTAACCGGATGGCAATCAGGGTTGTCGGAATAATGGTAATGCTTGCCGTATTGAGAGCCAGTAAGGTGCACATGGCAGGAGAAGCTGTTTGTTTATCCGGATTAAGCTCCTGCAGCTGTTGCATAGCTTTGATTCCCATCGGCGTAGCCGCATTTCCAAGCCCCAGCAGATTGGCACTCATATTGGAGAGAATATAACCCATCGCCGGATGATTTTTGGGGACATCGGGGAACAGGAAGCCAACAACAGGACCGAGCAGCTTGGCAATCCTCGCCAGAAGACCGGCATCTTCAGCCATTTTCATCATCCCCATCCAGAACACAAGCACACTAATGAGTCCAAAACAGACCGTGACTCCCGTTGCCGCTCCATCAAAAGCAGCTTGCGTCACCACTTCGATGTTGCCGTTGATGGCTGCAAAAGCAAATCCGATTAAGATCATGAGTAGCCAAATTAGATTAATCATGGGTTACATCCTCCCTTCAATGGGAATTTAGCTAAGGCGATAACAGGTGACTTAATACAGCACGCCATGCAGCTGCCCAGGAAGAGACATCGCCAATTCCGCCCAGCGTTGCATCTTCTGTCTTCGGTTCAGGAGGGATATAACTACCTTTGCGGTACACCGGAATTGAGCCTACAAGTTTGCCATCAAGCTGCATATCAATGCGACCTGCCAATCCGAACGAAGGATCTGTCGATTGTTCCTTGCCTTCCGTTTCAGACTGTCCTCGATTTTCGTGTAGGATCAACTTCTTGGTCAATGAGCCTTGTTCACTCTTAGCCAGTGGGTACCAAAATCCGCGCCCCGTAACGACATCTGTATTTTGCACAGGCTGTTCTTGCTTCGCGACCTCTACCAACGGGAAGTACTCAAACCCGAAATCAAGCATCCGAGCATGATCGTTCCAATCGTTTCCATCATTCAACGTTACCGCGGCGAGCTGCTGACCATTACGTGTAGCGGAGCTGACCAAACATCTAAAAGCTTTCTTCGTGTAGCCGGTTTTCACTCCATCCGCACCTTCATACATCCGCAGCATTTTATTTTTGTTGTGCCAGGAGTATTCCCAGCTTTCATTGGGATTCGGCGCGGATTTGTCCTCCGTGGCTACGATACGTTTGAACACCGGATTGTGTAAAGCATATGCTGTTAATCGGGCCAAATCATTAGCTGTAGAATAGTGACCTTCTGCATCCAGTCCATGAGGGTTCATAAAGTGGGAATGCGTCAGGCCGATTTGCTCCGCCTTTTTGTTCATTAACAGGACAAAGCCATCTTCCGAACCACCCACATGTTCTGCGATCGCAGAGGCAGCGTCATTGCCTGAACGGAGCATTAGCCCGTACAACATGTTTTCAAGCGTCATCTCTTCACCTAACTTGAGATAGAGAGATGATCCTTCTTTGGCAAAAGCCGAGGGCGTCACTTTAACTTTTTCATCCAGCTTGCTGTGTTCAATCGCAACGATTGCCGTCATGATTTTGGTCAAACTGGCAATTCGCAGTTCCTTATCCCCATCTTTGCTGTATAAGATCCGGCCTGAGGTGACATCAATTAGAGCAGCGCTTTGCGCATGTGTAGACGGACCTTGAATCATTGCTTGGGCTTGAGAAACCCCAAATGAAGACAGCAAGAAGACAGGGATAAGCATGCATACAATGACTTTCGTTATTTTTCGCATCAATTCATTCCTCCGGGTCACTTGGAATCTTGTACTATCTTATGTCCGGACAACTTGGAGTATGTCCCATAGGGCAAAAACAACAAAAATCCCTTTCGCATTGGATGCGGAAGGGACGTTATGTATGAGACGCTATGTAAGTGATGAAAGGCTAGGCTAACGATTAAGTCTGATTTGGTTTATCCAGCATTTTAGCCACTTTTCGCATAATTCTAGAGACCCTCATCTGACTGATGTCTTCCATATCTGCCGTCTGGGTTTGATTGAGCCCTTCTACTCGATGTTTCAATACAGTTACTTCTTTCTCACTAAGCTTGAGCTTGACCGAATCAATAATCGCATCAACATATAGCTTGTCCAGAACACCCTCTTCAATGTTTTCCCCACTATAGATGGTGTCCATCAACGTAACTGACTGGGTTTGTTGATCATCAGTACCTACAGGCTCATCCAGGTATTTCACACCTTTACCCACCTGAAGTGCCTTATTTATCTTCTCTTCTTCCTCATCAAGCAGCAATGCAATTTCATGTGATAGTGGCAGGTAGCCCATATCGTGCTCAAGTCGATTGATACGGTTAATTAATTCAGTAGCTGTGCGAGTTGGCCGAATAATGCTTGCGCTGTCTCTCAGAAAACATCTGATTTCTCTGACAATGGCAGTGACTGCAAATGAACTGAATTTTACACCACGCCCCGTATCAAATGCCTTAACCGCTTTGATGAATCCGAGACGGCCCAGTTGAAGAATATCATCCTTCTCCACACAATGATTCTTAGTAATCATTTCAGGTTTTCCAATATACTTATGAACGGAATGCCAAATCAGGTTCTCATTGACAAGAATGCAATCCCCGAGGAAATGCTCATCGAGCTTACAACGTTCAATATTTTCTATGTCGTCCATTGTGTAATACTTCTTATCCACCTTCAAATTCGTGCTAATATGTTCTGGAAATTTTCCCATTTGGATCTCCCTATGTAAAATTGATAAACGATTTTATAATATTCAAATTCTATTGTTAAGTGATGTTTATTGACCTTTTTTGAGTATTTCAAGCATCTTGTGATGGTGTTCCTTCACTTGATTGTAGTACCAGGAGCGAGCCTTTCCCTTCGCTACATTGCCTTCCCCCTGATTGTACGCAATTGTTGCTGTACGAAGATTCCCATCGTATTTATCCATAAGATATTCCATGTATGTAATGCTTGTTCTGATATTCGTTTCCGGCTGATATAACTCATGTTTACTCACACCGAACGACTTGGCTGTGCTTGGAAGAATCTGAAGTAGTCCAATCGCTCCATGGGATGATACACTTTCCTCTAACATTCGGCTCTCCTGCCACATCATGGCGAGAATCCACACAGAATCAATCTCCGTATCCTTCGTGTATTGAACTACCCACTTCACATACTTTAGTAGCTTTACTCGGCTTACTGTTTTCTCGTGATGGAGTTCTATATACTGCCCAAGCATATCCGTCAATTGTATGAGCGTAGGAGCAACCGATTCATCTTTAACTTGTTTTTCTTGTTTTTCTTGTTTTTCTTGCTTTACCTGCATTACGTCCGTTGCTTGCTTTAATCTCTTGGGGTCAAGTACTTCTTCGTCGACCGGTTTGCAATTTCCTGATCCCGATATACTCCCGTATTGTGACACTAATACCACAACAGCAATCACAATACTTATTACTCTTTCTAAAGTGAGCAACAGATTCACTCACCTCCTTAATGAAAGCCTCTATATTATAGAAGGAATAATCTTTTACATAAGTTAAGATTGGTCTTGTTCACTTGGCTGATATACGATGATTGCTGCAAATTCCAACGTGTTGCTGAGTGGATCAACCGTGGAGGTGAACTCCAGTCCGGTAACGAATGTGTGTGGTTTGGATACCAACCATGCGTTGATCAATTCTTCTACACCGGCAGCGCTAGAAGACACGAACGTTTTTACAGCTAAATCCGAGGCGTAGTTCAACACCTTCATTGCTCTTTATCAGAAGAGTCTTGCTCCTCTTCCTTCTTCTCTTCAATGAGTTGAGTAAACTCCTCTTCAGTCAGTTCATGAATCTCCAAATCGAAAGCACTCGTCAGGATGTAACCCATACCATCCGTTAAATGAACGTTATAAAATGTTTGTGGTTCTTCATGAAAGTTACCCTCTTCGTAGTTGAATCCAATAACGGCTTTTTCATAACCAGCTACACTACCAGCAAACCATACGTTGGCTTTCGTTGTTGCACCAGTTGGTGTCTGAACCTCATGCATATTGGTCGGCGCGTGGACATACTTGCCGATCATACTTGCAACGATTTCTTCCGTTAATATATCTTCTTTTGCTTTGATCAATTGTGTCATCGGATTATTCCTCCATTGGATTAAAGTCTGACGGACGTTTGTGCCCGTACATTCTCTATACGTGTTATCTGTTATTCAGTTAAATTGGAGGCGCAGATGAAGAACTTATTCCGCTGCTTAGTAACGTATAGTGCGCCCGCATATGGAGTACAGCCATGTCCAGATCAGCCACTCTTTTGGATACAAATTCTTCGATAACAGGTTCCAACCGCTTGAACCCTACACCCAAGATCGGTTTTTTATGAATATACGCATGATGCATGATCACAATCTCTGTAGAGCTCAAATGATCCATATCCAGATTAACCAAGACTGCATCAGCCTGTACGACTACCTTCTCTATGGTCATGGCATACTCCCTGTTACTTAAATCAGAAGCTGTCGAAGAATCATGACTTGCCCAAGCGATATCCGAAAATTCCTCTAAACGTTTCATTGCAAATCCCAAACCCACCACACTAAGCATCTTTTTCCGCCTTTCATTCTGTCTTTTACTCTCTATACGACATAAAAAAGCACCCAGTTAAGGGTGCGCTCTCTGTTCTATGTAGGTTATTACTCTATCTTCATGAACCTTAGGCTATTAATTGCCACTTATGACTACAATGCTTCGTATTTCTCTCGGATTGCTTTCCACAACTGGGATATACGTGCTTTGGATACACCTAGTATTCCTGCAATTTCTACAAATTCATATCCTGAGGTCCGAAGTTGAAAGATTTGCTTCTCGCGTTCGTTCAGCTTCATATTCTCCATAATATCTGTTACAAACTCAAAATTCTCATAAGCAAACCCCGCATGACCAAGCGCTAATGCGATATCTGAGCCTTCCGAGTCATCGCCACCACACTGATCCGTGCACATGATCTGTACAGCGTTAACCACACTGAGATTTTTTTCAGACATGCACTTGCGGTACATGTCCTTGATTTTATTTTCGATAAGATGATCAACAAACGTGGACATTTTCGCTTTTTCAGCATCATACTTGTCCAGGGAGTTAACCAATTTGATCATGATCTCCTGGGTCACATCTTCTTTCTCCATTCCGGCAAACGTTTTACCTCTAAGCTTGTGACGACACTTCTCCTGAGCTTTGTTCAGGAACATGTCTATATCCCCAATTTCAAATAAATCATCAAAACCCATAGCAGTTGTAGCAGACATTATACATTTCCCCCATTAACTATTTAATTATCAGTAATTCGTATACTTTCTTCACAATCTAGTAGCTATTCAGCATATCTCGCTATTACTTCTAAATCTCATTCCCCATATGTAGTCTTGTCAAACTAAATAAGCCCATTACATACAAATGATTCAAAACTTCGCTGTTGATCCGCCTCCCCATTCCCATCCTATTACATTCAGAATAACAAATACGAACTAATGTTCGCAACATTTATTTATTTTGTTCGCTTATATGCCTTTTACTGACTATATACGAAGTATGCGGTGAAAGGTAAAGAGGCATTTTTTACAAACAAAAAGACCAACACAGAGCGCACCACTGGAAAATACCAAAATGGTGGAATGTGTCGGTCTTGGTCTGACATCTATTTCGTCCCAATTACCGAAGATATGGTCTTCAAGTTCTTTAACAAGGTTATAGGCTTCGTCAAGATTATTAATCTATTCAATCGCCATAAGGGTAGTATAAGGAAATATGTAGGATATTGTCAACAAAAAAATAGTTCCTAAGAACCTCTCCAGTATTCACACGTTATTTAATAGGTCTTAAGGCATGTTTATCTCGTCATTTTTCAGCAGCACTTCAACATCCTTGTTCATCTTGAAGACTGTAATCTGTTCCGCAAAATCATGTCCAAAAAACGTTGTTTCGATGTCTTCAATCCTCAGACCCATGTTGATATAAGAGAAAACAGGATTGAAATCTTCTTTCATCACATGTGCAAGCTTCATCTTGTATTCGGCAAAAATTTGACTTGAGTGCGATTGCATATGTTCCAGCATGAATGCTTCAGGCTTGGTGAATTTTGCTGTAAACTTTAAGATGATAAAATGATTCATGATGGAGACTCTGGTATCTACCGGCCCGCGTTCAGTAAAATCCTTTCTTATTCTGGATGCCAGCTTTGCGAGCTCTCTTTCCAAGTCTTTTATCTCAATATCCCATCCCTCCTTGCCAATCATCCTGACCGCATCTACTGCCCTTAAATATATGAATTCAACCTAGTTTAATCAAAACTCATTATACAAGACAAGTTTCAATGCGTGGATTAAGTCAAGTCGCTAGAATCTTTTCATGAAAAAGGAATAGACCCCAGAACTAGGCTTGGGGTATATCACTTTATTAACTATAGTTTACAATTATTAAAATATTTTTTTATTTATCACTGAAAAGCTAACATAAGCTTGCGTAAACGCTTAATTTAATCTATCCTTTCATTGGTAATCTCTATTTTGAGTAGGCTAAACGCTACCAGGTTCAAAACGACATTGGCACCGTACTCCCTTTCAATTAAGTCGAACGCTTCTTCCGTTGCTCCAACCAGATCCTCCTTATCCGAAGTCATCTCGGTAGTAACAATCTCCTCATTATTCAGTGCGAAGGTCAGCCTGTACAGCATCTGCGTTCCCCTCCTTCGAAGTCAATTCAATATTTCGTACATCGGTAAGATCAATGATATGAACCACATCGTCTGTATCTCCCAGCGTAATCGATTTCCCCTCGTTCTTGTGTTTGGCGAAAAGTCGGCGATATTCTTGCTTCACTTCATCGGCAGTTAACGGGATTTCGCGTACGACCTTATCCGAATCTTTCTCTTTCTGTTGCAGTCTAGGATTATCTTCCATCCAGTTTACCGTTTTCTTCTTCCCACTTCCCTTGAAATAGAAATGAGCAGTAAGTTCAATATTCATATTACAATACCTCCCGGAATAATTACGTTCTCATACTACTTTCTCTATACGTTTTGATCATCAAATTGTTAATGCTAATCTTCATATTTAAATGTGGGTTCACAAACTATTTCGTTGTTAAAGAAAAAAAGGATAGCATAATGCTATCCTTCTCTATTCATATTTCTTAAACGCTATGCGATTGCCGAAAGAGTCATATATATATTTAAAGTTGGTTTGAACAGGTGTTGTTCCCAACCTGGTGATGGACTTGGCCACCAGTCTTCCCTCATCATCATATTGATAAATCACGTCAACCAAAGTAGGAAGCTGCACGAAGTCCAGGCCGTCAAAGCGATAAATCTCACCAATGGAAATGACCAGGAAAGATTCATCCTGTGCATAACCCTCAGGAGAAGCCGGCATGGTAAGTACAGGTTCTCTAACCAGCTGCTCGGTGTAGCTGTCTGTAACGATTTGTCGAATAACTCTTCCCTGCATGTCAAAAGCAAAATAAGTAACGACATCTGTATAATCCACCAAGTCGCTGATCGATTCCCAAGGATCAATGACATTGAGGCGTTTTCGTTCAGCCCAGGTCATGCTCACATGCGTTTCTCCATCGCTGATCATATCGGCACTATGCACGTCTGGATGTGTGTAATGATTGGCCTCACGCTCGATGTTGGACAATTTTTCACGTTCGTCCAGAGTCATAATTACGTTATGACTTCCATCTGTTAACATATCAGCACTGTGTGTATCAGGATGGTTATAGATCACCGTTTTGGTACCATTGAGGTTAATGGTACCATTCTCCGGATGGTTTGAAACTCGATCACCACCCACCTTTACATATTCCCCGCCGCTGTATGTATATGTTGTTGATTCATTTTGATTGCTTGAGTCTTGGCGTACCAGATATAATCTTCCTGCTACACCTACGGTGGGCAGTTCTGTTTTTAGTCTGACCGAGACCACGTTTCCTACAGACACCGCGTCTAGTCTGCCATCAAGTGAGGCATAAGAATCCCTGGCTTGTTTAACTTCCCGTTCTACTTTGGCAGCTTTGCTGAATGAAACAATATCCATGTGGTGGTCCTCCCCTACCTCGTAGTCAAACCAACGACCTCAATATCGAAGTTGGCCACATCTGTACCCAGGTTTTTTAACGACAAGTGAAGTGTTGAGGTCCCATCTACGTCCTCATAAGGCAAATCGATCATATCATAAATTCCTTCCATAAAATTCCCCGTCGAGTATTGAGCATTGTTGAAGTAGAGAACCTCCGGTTGCGGAGATGCACTGTTCAATACACGAACTTCCACATTCGTCTCTCTAGACGGAATGACCCTAATCGTTTTGATCATGAAGCGAGGATGATCCATAGGAATATCAATCATTGCCTTTGCCCCACCGCCAACATACTCTACTCTTTGGGCAAACGTTACTGGCAATAGCACGTTTCTCATCTCCTCCATCAGTTTCCATGTCCTGTTCAAGAGTCTTCCCTCCTTCTAGGAATATGTGTATCCGGGTACCGTCGTGGACGAAGATGATTGCCAGAGGTGTTGCCACTTCCGCTGTAAGACCAATCCCCCCACGTTTTCCCAACCAACCCAGCCTGCTGGACAGGAATCTTGACCTTAATACACCAATCGAGCCCGGCATAATTTTGTTTCACTTTTAGGCCTCTTATGGTATCACGAATTAAACCTACTCCACTGGATTGGGTCAAAAATTTATGCTTAAGTATCATATTTTTTTCGTTAGGAACTCCTACCCTGGTTCTTGGTCCATAAATATACTTATCCGTAACGTATCCAATCAATTGATCATTATGGTTGTCCAGCATCCTCCATGTACCCCAACGGTAGATGTCTATTAATTCAGCCGTAGTGGATAACGTTCCTAATGAATAGACCATTTCCTTGCCTTCAATGGTTAACGGAACAGCATCAAGATCGTATCCAATGCCATGGGGAACTGTCGCCTTACTCTGGGTAAAAAGAGAACCGCTCGCAGCGGTCCCTAGAACTTTCCCTTGATGTATAGCCATGTCCATTCACCGCCTTAATTCATCAGGACAGCAACCGTAGCGCCTGATAAGAAGCTCTGTCCACCAATCGACAGAGAGTATACCTTATATGTCTTGGTACCCACTTTGATCTCATCTCCATGGGAAACTCCAGCAGAAGGTACCGCATAGATATCAATCAGCTCACCTCTCGGCCCTTCTACACCATTGCACATAATAACCGGAGCAAGATGATAAAGAGACCCCCAGCCTGGATTAACAGGAAGCATGGCAGAGTAAGCATCATAAATGTTATTCACCATCTGTTTATCTTTATCGCGCAACGTGCGGATGCCGTTATCTCCGTTGTAGCTGAGGCCGACACTCAAACTCGAGGAATCTGTCTCTGTAGCATACCTGTTCAGAATTCCGAAGTAGCCCAGATTGGATATACCGGTAACCGAGTTCACATCCCCCTGCAAATAAATAATAATACGGTTTGGTTGTACTGAGACTTGGTAATCGATTAATAGATTCGTATCAACGGCACTCGTATGACATAGAAAATCCTTTTTCACTTCGGTTCTGCCCAAAGGAATGCTACCATCTGTTGCCATTACATCTTCGGCCACGCTCACTGTCAATTTGTTTCCTGTAGTACCCTTCGTGTTTCCAACCTCAAGCCTGAAGAACAGTTTCTCTGTCCCCGTTGTGCCTACCGATTTGAGGACGATCACACTTGCTGTCTCGTAAAAAACGGACCAGGGAGATCCCGCAATCGTTTTAAAGCCTTGGACGATATTCGCAAATAATTCATTCATCTTAACTTTGCCTGTGAAATTAGCCATCCCTCATAAACACCTCCTATATTTGGAAAAGTAACGCTCTTTGTCCGCCACCAAGCAGTCTGGCACCGTGGAAGAACTTCGGCCTTGAGTACACAGGAGCTTGGTTCGAATTGTAGTAATAACGTCCATAGTCTGTATTCGGATAATCCTGATCTACGACATGAAACACGTAATACTTGCCATCATTGCCAAGATCGAGAATCGACCCGTCGGGGTGCTGAGCACTGTTTTTAAATACAATGGAACGCATACCCTTGAATTCACCCCTAGCTCCTTCAGATGGATGGTAGACCATGAAAGGCGTAACATAGTATCTTGAACCTACACCTGGAGAAGGAATTGACTCTGTTCCAAAATTGTACAGTGCATACTCCGTTCCATTCCGTGAGGTCATCACGACACCCCTCGGTGTATCATATTGATCTGCTGTGTTGTTATCCGAAGCAGACAAAGGCATATGTGGAAAAACCCCATAAAATTTATTGGCAATCGCCGGGTCCTCTTGCTCTAATGACTGACATTTACCTAGGAATATGCGTACTGGGTAAGCTCGTTCCGGGTAGTTCAGACTCTCTCCGTGGATAAACATGATATCCTCATTCGTAATTACAGACCACTTATAGTTCACATTGTTCTGTACGTTATGACACAAAAATGGCGTTTCCAACATGAATTTATCCGTGTCTACTGGTGGATTTACGAATAGATCTGGCGATGCCACACTGCTTCCCAGGTTCTTCAATCCCCAACGAATATTGACTCCCCTGGTGTGTGCAATCACACACATGGTAAATCGCATGGATGTATTTTTTTTATTGGTAAGCAGCGCGTTTCCCCAATTGGCATATGTCGTTTCGGCCGTATGTATCGTATCCCAGTATGGGTCGAGTGCATCTTTCAAAGTACTTACAAGTGTTGAAGCAAATAAACTAAGAGTGCTCGTAAACTCGTGTCTGCGAATCATTGTCATGCACTACACCTCCTTCTCAATTTCGAAAAGCAGCACCCGCTGTCCACCACCGAGAAGTAACGCTGAATCGAAGAAGTAGGGTTGACCTGCGTACGCAGTACCATTTGTTGCATAAAACTGCTGATTCGTAGCAGGATGAGCTTGGTCGAATGCATGAAAGACATAATATCTTTCATCGCCCAAATCCAAGATTGATCCATCGGGATACTTACTGGCATCCTTAAGTACTGCAGTTCTAATACCTTGGAACTCTCCTCTGGCACCTTCTGTTTCATGCCAAACGTAAAATGGTGAAATGAAAAATCTTCCTCCCACACCCGGTGAAGGTACTTGTGAACTCGTTGCAAAGTGATATAACGCATTTGGTGTTCCATTTCGTGAAGACCGCATGTACCCGCGTCCTGCCCGATATTTAAGTTCATCGTCGTTGTCAATTAAACCGTGGGGGAAGTGAGAGAAAATACCGACGTTATCGTTAGCAATCAAAGGATCTTCTCCTTCGAATGGTTTTACTCTTCCAAGATACATACGGAATGGATATGCTAGATTTAAGTTTGTCTGAGGTTCGCCAAAGAGAAATATATAGTTCTCCGTGATAAATAGACTCCATTTCCAGTAGACATTGACTGCTGCATTTATGTGACCAAAATTACTGCTATATACAGTTGTTGAATCCATCGTATGAAATGGAATCTCTGTAACAGTTCCTAGTTGTGTGTAAAGATCAGGAAATACAGAAGATCCATTATTATTTAGCCCTGTCCTTAAAATATAATTTTTGGACACCGCTGCAAAATTGTTATTATATTGATAAGAAGATGCATTCATAGAAAGCGTAAAAAACATATTCGGGTCTTTAAGATTTTTGGCCGTGATCGTCCCTTGATTACTGATACTATTTACATTTGTATTCCATGACTTAGGCTGTGCATAACTATTAGTGTTGCTATAAGACCACTCCCAGTGAATATCTCCATAGAGATCTTGTGTCACCGTATCATATAATGTTTGAATGAAATTTGTACAATACGAATAAAACTCATAACGACGCAAGGCACCTAACAAAATATTTTCAGCCAACTATCCCACCTCCTTAGGCACCAAATCTGATTTTCATTTCGTGAAAGATGTTCTCTTTTAGTACGGTTAACAGAATTGTTTTCACCATGTCGCTTCTCTCTGTTATGAGATTCTCTTGATAAGACTGCTCTTTGTTCCCAGCTTCATCCTCTGACTCCACATCACTAGCAGCAGCCACATGAATTTCAGGTAGCCCTTTAAGTGAAGGGAGAAACTTATGAGCCACATTATCAAACAGGATATTGCTTTCAAAAGCGAAAATCAGGATTTCAATTTCCTCTGTACTGAATGGATCCGAGTGATTGCCCACTAATTTATCCATAATGGCATGTAGTGCAAACTTCACATCCTGCACGGTCCTCGTCACGTCAAATCACAACCTTTCTAATTTTTACTTGTTTGATGTTACCGCTAGCATCGTATTCAAATGCCTTCTGAACTCCCTGGCCGTCATAGATCAAGGTCTCAGTCTTAACGGTTCCATCTGCATTGTAAGTAAACGATGTTTTCTTCAATAGCTGTGGAGTCAAATTGACTGAGAACACTTCTTCTGACTCAATGTCACCATTAGAGAAGTAGTTATATACGACATCCAGCTCAAGTGTATTTCCTTCAAGAAAGACAAGTCTCCTTCGGATGTCCGTGTCATCGAAGGTAGCACCTCCTTGAAGCACATAATACTCTGCACCATTGTTGATTTCGCGCAGTACTTTACCCGTAATGTCACGCTGATACTCAATGGACTTGATCTGTCCGTTACTCTCGGTAACCTCCTGTCGTTCCAGATTTCCATCCGGGCTATAGAAGTGCTCAATGATGCGGTTAATCCCTCCATCAATCTTCTCCGTATGCACTTTTCCATCTGGATAATAGGTATATTCGGTTACCGAAGTGGTGTTAATAATTGACCCACGACCAATGACCGTTACTCGGGCTTCCTTGGGCACATCAAAAGTAAACCGTATAAGCGTATCCCTATATTCAATGTAATCGTCTCCTGCATCCATGCGTATTCCATCCAGAAATACCTCTGCGGAATTTGAACCAATCACATATCTGGGCACTTGAAAATCTCTAGTCGTCGACAACCTGCTGTTAGGAGCAGAAGTGAAATGGAATACTGATTGATGCTCCATAGTTCCTCGACTCTCAGCGAGTTCAAGACGGCTTTGCATGTTGTCGAGTCTGTCCTTGAGAGCATCATAGACTACTCCGTTTTTATCTTTTCTTGAAACCACAACTTCTTCAGCAGTTGCTTCTAATTGGGCTT
The DNA here is from genome assembly GCF_058313655.1 of Paenibacillus sp. Negev47. Lineage (NCBI taxonomy): Bacteria > Bacillati > Bacillota > Bacilli > Caryophanales > Paenibacillaceae > Paenibacillus > Paenibacillus sp. Negev47. The sequence continues at coordinate 2,315,215 of NZ_CM177754.1, read as the reverse complement.
CCATCGCTTTGATCGCCGTATGATGTGTAGCAATTGTTGTGGTTTGCTCACCAACGGTTTTTTCCAGATCATCTACACGAATTCCTAATGCTGACATGTCATTTTCAACAGAACCCTTTGTTAAGAAATACCTGAAATCCAAAGCCGTGAGTGAAGTTGTTGGAGAAACTCCGACATCGAGTCCACCAATGATCATGGCATCCTTGGGCTCTTTTTGATCTGAACCGTAAGAGTACTCCCCATTTTCATGAAGAAAAATATAATATGTCGTATTGGCCACAATGTCTGGAATGCTGAATGTCTGAGAAAACTGATCTACAATAACCTTGTTGATACTGGCTCGTCCTGCATTAATCGTGACTTGAACACTGTTATTTGCATCTAGGTACGTGGGGTTGGTAACACTGAGATCCTGAATGGGTTGCTTCGCTACAACTTCAATCGCTTTCTCCAACGTGTCAAATCGATGATCTATGGATGCCTCTGCTCCACGTGCGTCTTTCATTTCCGTCTCAGCGAGGCTCAATCTCTTCTCATGGTCATCCTGACTCTTGGAAAGGGTATTGACATCTGCTCTTGCCGTCAGAATATCCTGCTGAACATCATCCAATCGTGAGCTGTTTGAAATAACCTTAGTCTCGACATCGCTTATTCTCTGCTCATGATCTTTTACTGCATCTCGGCTATCGTGTGCAGACTCTTCTACGAGTGTGATTCGGTCCCCTAGACTGAGTGCAGACCCTCTGGCTTCATCCAACTCTGCAAGATAGGAATCAATCTCATCATGTGTACGGACCCCAATATCACTCAATTCCTTATGACTCTTGGCGGATGATCGATGAGACTGGTTAATTCTTACTGACATTTGACCACCTCCATTCATGCCTTACATGATCTATACGTAATTACTCCAATACTATTAAGTCATATGTATGTCGAATACATCTGTAGCGAGAATTTGACCTGGGAAGCATACCTGTCTTGAGATTCTTCCCTTTCCATTCGCAGCCAGAATGGATAGGACGCTCCTGGAAAAATGGTAAACGCGGTGATCGAGTAGCTGAAGGACCCAGGAATGCCTTCAACATCAGGCGCAATCTGCACTTTATCCGTCCCGCTTGTGAGCGCAAAGGTTACATTTTTAAAGTCTCCTGATATCATGGGGTTCTTGGCAAACATTCGAACTTCTTGTGTAGCAGAACCACCTGCCGTTAAATAGCCTAGAAAACGATCCGTGTTAGGATAAAGAAGCACATCGAAATCTTCTCCTGTTTCAGGATTCGACTCTTTGTAATATAAATCTGGTGTAACCTCAAAATACATTAGGTCTCCCCTGTATAACTTTATAGAATCCATAGCCTGAAACCGATTTCCATCCGGAAGCCTAATCCCGAAATTGCCCTCAAACGGATATGGATATGGATCCATGTTAAAATGTACAACTGTTTCTTCAGATCGGCATACCCTGGACTCAAGCACAACACCACTCTGGTCTATTAGATCAACCACAGTTCCTTTGGTTAGATTGTCTACGGCAATAGATGTTCCTTTGTTGATTCGAATATACTGGACATGCATGGGGTGATCCCCTTCACCCTTCAGATAAAGACCAATTTTAGGGGCTCCCACCAGTTCTACAGAACCAATGATGTTCCAAATCACGCCATCATCCGACCAATACGCCGTATAATAGTTATAGTCTCGAATCAAACGTATCCACGGGTAAGTCTTCAGCAAGGGTTTTGGCAAGGACATATCTAAAAACTCTTCAATCTCCATGTAGTTATGTTCGTCTACAAATACGATAACTCCACCGTAGCATCCCTCTGTATCGGGATTGTAACTGTTCTTCACATCCATGACGAATTGCTTCATATCTGTCAGAGGTTTATAGAACATATACAGCGGATCTTGACCATGTTTGAGCACCAGGCCGCCACTACCCGCTTCATAGCGAGTAGCATCGTTAGGGAGTACTTCCCATTTGGAATCCAGGTTGGAGCTTACGAACGCATCCTCATAAATCCTGCCTGACTCTTTCAATCTCGCAACACCCATACAGAACCTCCTTTCTTTACGTGAATAGCCAGATGCGTTTACCGATCACACACATCTTGGGCCTTGCTTTCCACACTTCCAGCAAACATTTAATAAGCGCTTCAACACACTTGTCTCCCCCACCACCTTCGCAGTAAGGAATGACATAGACGTCATCACAAATCCAGTTGGTCAGTTCCATCCAGTCTAGATTAGCGTATTCGTAACTACGCGTACCCACTTCCTGAAGCGAGGTGAACACCCATTTGAACTCATGTTTGCCTTTGGGTACTGGATGTGAAAAAGTATAGTATCCACCCTCTTGAGTGAATGTTTTGATCAGCTCATTATCTATGAAGAAATCCAGTTGGCAATCAAACGGCTCAGGCACCCATACCCATCTTTCGTAGGCTTTGAAGTCATGTACCCTGAAGGTGGTCAGATATCGTTTTCCTGTCCAATCGCTGATTTGCCCCTTCTGATCTGTTGTAATCTCCACCTTATACTTGCTATAAGGCTTGGGAGCCAGGTGGTCCAGATTAAAGCCACGGAAACCATTGCCGTAATACTTTTCATCTAAAAGTACCTTTCCATCTTCTCTGGTGATTTTCACTTGCATATTACTGTTATCACAGCCGCCCATCCAGATCGGTTTGTTATCCCATACTTCAAAGTGAGTCACTTCTGCCCAGGATGGATCAACTTTAATAATGTCATCAATATTCAGTTTCCCTCCCCAGATCATTGCGCCATCTCCCGGGCAGTCCTGCTCGAATCGAACTTGAACTTCATACTTACGCTTCTCATCTGAGGTATTTTCCACTTCAATTGTAACCAACGTGTCTTCTTGATTCGTCACATCTCGGGAGTGAAGCAATTGCCCTTCTTCGAAGGTATCAATAACGATTTTCGTCCCTGAACACGCTCTGCTGTTATTCTGGTATAGACGAATAACATCTAGCCAAGCATGACTCCCACCATCTGGTGTTGTGGTGTCTGGTGGACTCGATGGCTCCTCGCCTGGGTGAGGAGAATTGCCCTCAAGGAACATGTTTCCACTTGCATCAATACAGTAATTAGGCCATCTTTCGGAAAAACTACCTTCACTTAATGTAAATCCACCTGCATCAAGACCTGTCGCGTTGGTTGAGGTTTTATCTTTAATAAGTGTGTAAACCACTTTATATTTGTGCCCGGGTATTAATGAGGGAGGGCTGTTAATGTAATCGCTAACTTTTTGACCATTTTCAACGGATATTTTAATCGGATTAAATTTGTTTTTTTCGTCTGTTAAATCAAACCACTGCACATTCACATAAGTTGTTCGATCCACTAAAACTGGATTTAGCAGTTTATTTTGATTTACAGCATCAGGATCATCCGTTTTAACCACAAGGCCTTTGACGGCTGCATAATAGTACTTACCTGATGCTCCCCTTTCATATCTATCAACAGTATCAGTTAGGCCTATAATTAATACATATTTCCCTGGTTTCGTTACTGGTATTGTCTTGGAATAGTCTTCTGCTTTAGCCCATTTTATAGAATCAAGTTTCTTGCTATCAAAGCCTGTCTGGTCTCCAATATTTCGTGTTCGATCAAGAATTGTTACTGCTAGATCAGTTTTATTTTCAGGATAATACGCAACTCTAAATCTCCCAGCTAGTGTACCTTCAGTTAAATGACACAGATATTTGAAATTAATATCAAATGATTCAACACAATAAAAATCAAAAGTTATTTTCTTGGTATCTGGACCAAATAAACTATATTGAGGACTTTGAGGATTGTTACCAGAAACATCCAACGAGTAATAGTCCACTGTACCATTTGATTTGTAAATAGCCTCAGCACGATCATATTCAGCACTCTTATTATTTAGTGCTCTCTTCACAAAGACTCTTTTCTTGGTTACTGGATAGACTGTCAACAATTCAGAGTAATTGAAATTTCCAATTTTAGGGGCAGTAAACGTACGAACAATTGTCGAATTTTGCTTTGTAACACCCAATGCGTACGCTTGACCAGAGGATGAGTAAACTTCACCTCTATTGATTGCATCAAACTTAGCAGCACGTGGTGAATGCCCTCCATATGATTTTTGCGCGTATTGGATGTTATCCGATTTTGAATCTCCTGTATAACACTTCACTCCATATGGATCTTTCTTTGCACTGCCTTGCTGATCAGTTCCCGTACCTGTTCCAGTGGAATTTCCCGAACCACCTTCTCCGTTACCTGGCGTATATTTTTTACCGTCTCGGTATCTCCATCGGAAATGATGATTCCCCGATGGTAGAGGATACATACAGTTGATTCCTTCACTGTCATTCGACTGGCTTCCTGTCCATACAGAGATACCATCAATTTGTAATTCCAATTTTTCTCCTGGATCAAATTGCCCTCCATATTGCCAACAGATGTAACCCGAATTGACTAAATGAGCTTCAAAATCACATATAAAATCCTGATCATGTCCCTGTGCCCACATGACCCCATCGCCGTTCACAATTTTTTTCCACACCCAATTTCCAGAGAATCTTAATGCTTCATGATACTTGCCTTCCTCATTAAACAATTCTTCAAAAACGTTAAAATCTCTTGTTACCCCCTTGTCTGGATCGTATGACGAGTCCATCGCTGGATAGATACGCATATGCTCTTGAATGCTAAATTTAGCTCCAGGATTTAACTCTGCATTATATCGAATGGTATCACCATTTTTTTCAGTTCTAGCGCCTGCATCTGTTACATCCCATCCACGTGTCACATCAACGTACGAACCTAGATCAGTTACAGTTCGATATGTATTGCCAGTATTGTTCCCGTACGTGAATAATTTTTCTATGTTATCGATGAAAGGCTGCTCAGTGTAATAATCTCGAATATAGAATTGGATAATATTTAAACCTTCCTCTAGCGGAATTCGTATCTGCTCCCCCTGGCTATGCATCGTTGAATAGTATTCAAGCATGCCATTTACAGTCACCTCGAACGATTCCGTAGCTCGTAATTGATGAGAATAACTAAACAAAAACCAACCCTCATTTTGCAAGTTCACTTCGGTTTGAGCAATCATATCCCCTTCTATAGGTTCATCCAGCCTTAATACATTCCCTGATCTTACCCATGGCGGGCTGCCCGACATCTGCCACTGATAACTCCCAATCCCTTGACCATGAAGCGATGGTTCCCAATGATCAATCTCGTACGTTGGACATACAACTTCAACTACACCTTTTAGATCCACAGTCGTCTCAGGGCCTGCTATGATTTCATATTCAATCTTGGCTTGATTAGCTGTTGTTTCGGAATATTCCTCATTAAGATTCCACTCTACACCGTGTACAGATTGAGCCTCACTATTATGACTGCTTTTTCCATGCTGAGTTCTGGATTCGAAAATATCATCAAAAAACAGATCATAATCTTTAACTGGATAAGATTCTTTGTCTATTCCCATGTAGTAAGCAAAAGAAACTGTACCGTCACATTCATTATCCAGATTCATTTTCATCGTCTTACTTCGCTCTTCATCTGTAATGAACTGAGCTTGAAAATGGGCTTGCGCAATACTTTTGGATGACTTTACATACCAATCACTGTCCCATTGCTCCCCATCCAGATCAATATCCAGAGGCGCAGGCGGCTTGCGTGTATCCACAATCTCAACCACTTCAACATCCTTGATATAAATACCATTGTTCTGCCATACTTCGGGTCTCATTTTACGAATTAACCAGTCGAACTTGTACATCTGTCCTGGCTGCAACGTAAATGCAGCTTCCTGCCATCCGCTATTCTCGCTCCATTCACCTCCGACTTGCTGCCCATTAATATAGAACAGCATGCCATTACCGCGCTTGGCACTAGCCAGGTACTTGAACCTGATCTGTCCATAACGCTTCACACGCCAATTAAATGTAATTTTGGATGAGTTGCCAATCTCCAGAAGCCCTAAATCCAGTTTTAAGATCATCTCTGAACCAGATTGTTCATTTTTGCCTACGGAGTGGACAGCTACCCATTCCTGATCCTCCGTCGATGATACATATCTGAAGAAATCAGGGAATTTATTCGAGAACGGGACGTCCTTTTTCATCGAAAAGAGCGGGATCTCATATACGGTTGCATCAAAATGATTGAAGTAATTCCCACTAAAATGATGGTAGTAGGGTGCCGGACAGACGGGCAATGACACACCATGATGACTACCGCCAGGCTTCTGGGCATTTTCAAGAATCTTGTGAATACAGTCTTTCACCATTTGCAGTACTCGCTGATATTGTGTTTTATCTGGAGGCTGCTGTTGTTCTACCCACCATTCAATCCTGCGATACATATTCCACAGTGCTTCACGGCATCGTACACTCGCATACCACGACTTATCTTTCAGATATTGCTCAATGATTTGATCAATACTGTTTTCCAGTGCATCCAATTGAACCGTCTGCCATCGTCCTATCTGACCGTAACCTGGATCACCCAGAATAGGATTATTTTCTTCGCCATGCCGGTCCGTTTCACTCCTCGGTGCATTGGGACTCTGCGGTAAATACGCAGGGTTATTGGGGTTGCCGTAACTTTCGTCCGCAATCTTCGCTCTCATATTGGCGAACAATACACCTTTCTGTGATTTGGAGAACAAACCAAATGTATGACCCATACCAATCACCTCCCAATCTCTCTATACGACAAAAAGAGCACCGAGTTAATCGGTGCCCGTCAGATCATATTGCAATTTCGAATCTGTGTAGATCTGGAGTTTATTTTTCATGACCGACACGGACAATGTATACCATTTTCCCTTCTCCCACTTAAAGGGTTGCATCGGAGAACCCACTGCAGTTGGATTGCCAGCAACGATTTTATATAGCTGCATCGGCGTTCTCATATCCAGACTGTTATCGCTATCTCCTCCGTGAACCATAAACATCCAATAATTATTTTCATCGAAGTATTTGAAAATAATTCCTGCGCCATCTCCATCCGTACTTGTATCCACCTTGAAATCAATTGAGAACTTATACGTCTCAGCCAGGAAATTATTACGGTACCATCCACTGATGTCCTTCGTATCTGCCTTGGAATAAAACTTTCCAAGCAATGGATCCCGATCCCAATCGCCTTGACCGAATTTAGTCCAATCGTCAGACTGGGATAATTCCAGCGCATCCATATCCTTGGAATACGGATAGTACACATTAAATGGATCATTCGGATCATAGTCCTCCGGCACACCCAAACCACCTTCCCAATCTTCAGGATCCATCCCTCGATCGAGCAGATCTTCCGAGTAATCGAATATGAGACCCTGTGCCATGGTATCCATCATTGGAATGTAAGCATCAGCGGATTCCCGTTCAGCCACCGGGTGATCAGTCAGTATGAAGCTCTCACGTGGTTCCATCTTGGCTTCGTGATACATTTCCATAAGATGAGCTGTTCTCTCGGGAAGGAACGCGTGCAACTGTTCCAGATACGCTGCTCTTTTCTCAGGTCTTTCAGCGAAAATAAAACCTGTGATGACTTGAGAACAGCGTTCTTCAAATGAAGCCATGAGAGAATCAGGATCTTCAATTACAGACAATCTGGCATTCGCTGTCCCATTCGGTAACTCTCTTTCTATGCTGGATTCACGTTCCTCAGTTATTGCTTTAAAATCAATTTCACTAAAGTAACCCGAGTCTATTAACTTACTGCCAAAAGTCTCGCCGTCATTAACAATGTAACTTGTGTATGAAAGACTATTTCCGTAACTTAACTCCTCACTGGAGAATGCAAACCTCTGGAGTGTGGTCCCATATATCCCATCGAAATGCTCACCGGCTCGCTCACCCCCAACGCCACTTTCCATTTCATGTGAATGACCATAACGGTCCATTTTCCCCGCTGCGAATTGCTCCCAATCCAGAGTCGTGCTTCTTAACAAGTTCAATCCAGAATCCAATTGATGGTTATACGCGTCATAAGAACTTCTGGAGCTCATGAACGAGTTATCTTCAATATGAACTTCTCTCGTTTTAAGGTAAGCAGATTCGCTTTGGATCAGGTCTAGCTGTTTATATTGGAAGCCAACCAGTTCCATGTCCAAAATGGATTCATTAAATTCCTTGTTTCCGTAGAACATGTCCTGATCCAACGACCCATTTCGCAGCTTCACTACATCATTGATCGTCTCATGGGAATGCGCCCATCGTTCAGCTTTTACCCCAAAAAGGTTGTTATGCAGGAATGCTGACCTATCCTCTTTATTTAACTCAAGCGTTTGGATCAAATCGACTTCTTTACCGTTTTTAAACGCATGAATTTGCTCATCACTAGTGGAATCTTTGGCATTTTTCAGACCATACATGTTCTCTTCCAAATATCCATATTGCGGTTTGTCAGCGAGCAGATTCTCTTCCATATTACCGTACTGTGGTTTATCCGCTGAGAGCGCGATCTCTATTGTTCCATACTTCAAGTTTGTTCCACCAACAATCTCAACCGGAACATCACCGTATTTCAGATTTGTTCCGCCAACAATCTCTACAGGTATATCTCCATAACTGAGCCCCGTCCCACCCACGGATTCCACTGGAACATCAGCATATTTTAGATTTGTACCGCCTAGTGGTAATGTGAGGTCGAGGTACCCATATTGCGGTTTATCGGCTACGAACTGATCTTCAAGATTAGCAGTCTTTTCAATAACGCTCTCTGTTGTCTCATGAAGGTAAGCATCATGAGTATGCTTGTAGGCAAGGATCACATCATGATCCAGTGCCGAATCCTTTTTACTCTTTATCGAATCATAGATCTGTTCGACCAAGTCAGTATCTCTGAACCCTTTACCACCGTACCAACCCTCACCATTCAATTCACTTAAGCGTAACTTGACAACTTCACTCTCAATCTCATGAACTGATGCCTCTTTCACGATTCTTGTAAAATGGTTATCTTCAAGCATGAGAGATAATCTGTTCATGTTATCCGAAATGATTTCAACGTTCAATTGTCCTTTGCGCATGATTGAATGAGCCGTCAGCATATCGTCAAGATTCGCAGATTTCATTACAGTAGTGGCTAGAGATATCTCATCTTGCACCGATCCATATCGATCTCCCCTAATCGCTTCAGGAGCAATATTTACCAACGTAGATTCCCATGCTTGCCGCATACCTGCATTAAACTCAATATCCATCGCACTTTCTCTTGCCCACGATGAACCAAGCGTATATCCAATCTCAGCTACTCCATCTCGATATTTCGAGCTGCTTATGGAATAATCGTCGCTGAGCCGTGCTGATCTCCATTCCATAGTGGCCAGTGAGTAATCGATATTAATAGCTGCCTGACGTGGTTTAATCATGCCAATAGTATAGCTCTCATTCAAATACAACTGTCTAATCCTGGCTGTGCCTATAGAGTACTCACCACTGATTAAACCTTCTCTTATTGAATTAGTAGCCATAAGTTGTCGATCATACGAGTATCCCTCACGAGTCTTTGACGTTCCAATAGCATATTCGCTGTTCAAAAGCATCTGGCGTAAGTTCGTGCCACCCATGGTGTATTCATCATCAATAATTCCATAGCGATACCGGGAAACCCCGCCCATATTAAATTCGGTATGAATTACGCTTTCACGGTTCATGTTGGAACTCACAACATCATGGTCAAGAACCATTCCGTCCCGTTGGTATCTCTCACCTATCCCGTACTCATCAAAGGCCTGTCCTCTGCGTTCAATTTGATTTCCTTCATACGCTGGGTCATCCGGGAATAATCCCCCTCCAGGATTCAGGTAACCTAATGAATCTTCAAACTCAATAATAGCCGGTCTTGCATTAAAATCTGCGCCGTAAATGACTTCCGTAATTTCGCCATGCTGATCTTCCTTTACTTTCACTCCCTCGAAAATGTCTGTCTCTAGAGTAGAATTACGTCTGTTCAGTTCAGCCGATCTAGATTCATCTTCAAGTATTGTCATGCTCAACTCTTTGGATGCTTCTGCGAGTTCCGTCCCTATATCACCAAGCTGAGATTCCTTCGCACCTTCGAAATTAAAGGAAATGATGCCTGATCTGGTTCCTTCTTTGTCAGCTGTTAAGATCCCACAATCGATTAACGCATCTACCCGCTCTCTAACCCCGGCCAAAAACGGTTCATCAAAATAAACCGAAGCGTCGGCATTATTCACAGCTTCCATCATCATTTCCAGAATGACTGCCGGGCTGTTCTCCAAGATCTCCCCAACAATAAATTCCTCATCCAGATATCCAGGGTATGCTTTATTCCCCAACCATCCTCCACCAACCAATTTGTCCAAAAGTTCTTCTCGAATCATGGTTGGTCGACTACTATCTCGGATGGATTGCAGGATCGTTTCCAGATGTAGCTTTTTACGATCTCTATGTAACACAAGTGGTTTCTCTGTCAGATGTACATGCTTCTGTTCGTCGTTCTTTCCATACGAATTTAGCTTTTCGAGCATGGTAGAACGTAATAATTCTTTGTCAGCCAAATGGTCCTCGGACTCAGGTAACCACAAATCATGAGCCACCGCTCTTTCTGCCGTTGTTGAACCAGCCGTATAGCTTTCAAAGGATGCTTTTCTTTCTGCACCTTCCTCGCTGTTCGGGATGTACAAATTCTTTTTCTCTGTTTTTGCAGTATGGAAGTTATTCTCAATATAGCTATCTAACTCGCTTTCCCTTTCACCGAGTGATTGCTTGTTGAGTATTTCAAGAGCCTCTGCAGTCACTCGTTTGCCTGGCCTACTTTCCATTTCCACATACCCAGGAACCTTACTGATCCTTCTGCTCTCCTGCAAATCTCTAAAAACAAAACCGTGCTCCATACTTTCACGATAAGCCTGTTCTGCATGACGGTCTACCTCACTAAGAACCACATAAATCCGCCGCGCCTTAGGACGCTCATGCTCAATGTACATTTTCTCCAAATAAACTCTTTGCCCCGTAGTCAGATCACCTATGACGTTCATATCTTCCGCTTGATCCCGAGCTGCCCAAGGAAACTGCCTTTCCACATCCGTAATAGTCCCTATATCTCTGGATGCCAAAATGATACCGGATGCTGTAGTTGCGGGATGGTTGTCTATCATTCTGTGAGCTTGGAGCGGATGCCAAAGGGTATCACTTGGACGAAATACTTGTGCATTTCGATATTGGTCACGGCTGCTTTGACTGAGATCATCATGAAAGTAAAGTTGCTTGTCGACTTCTCGCGTACTTCTCATTTCGGTATGCAGAACAGTGGGGTACTGACGATCCTTCAGTTTGGCAAGTACATTCTCGTGAGTTGTCATTTCATTCTTAATAACCCGCGTAGCCTGATTCAGTTGTGAAAGAAACATATTCTCTTCGATGTCTCTGATTGCTTGAACAATTTTGCCTGTAGTCGTTCCACCAAACGTTGTTGCTCGCACAGCTGTTCCCAGTGTCTGCATGAGTGTAAATTGTGAAGTGTTATACACTCTTTGGGCTAACGGCAACGTGCGATCAAGGTGCATATACTTTATTTCCTGAAATCGACGAATATAAGCAGTCGACATATCCGAGAGAATGGATAATTGCTGATGATCATCTACCCTTTTCCCATTCATGGCAGCTTGTTCAGTAAATGTTTCTTTATGACCTTCACGTAAACCTAGCAGGTCCTGATACAAAATTTCCACATCTTTTTTGCTTACTTTCAGAGACTGAAGGCTTCTCTCCAGTTCTGTACTTCTGAAGTGGTCTTGAATGGCTTCTAACAAAAAATCATTTTGTGTCCGGCGTCCAACGATCTTCTCCACTTTCTCGAAAACCTCTGCCACATCCATATCCGGTTTATCGTTTCGAACGGAGTGTATCAATTGCTTAATCACCAGTTCAGAACTGCTATCTTGCTCTGCACTATCTGCATAGTCTGCAATCATCCCAAATTCACTGATCCTGAAACTGATTTTTCCAGGCTCCAGCTTATCCAGATTCTTCACAAAGTTACGAGTTAGACCCAAATTACGGACAATCTTCAGCTCTTTGTCATTATCTACACGCCAGCCCTCTGACATATCTTCATGAATCAATGAATCCTTTAAGCCTCCGGGTCTGTGCCCCTCATCGTGATGATCCATCTCCAAAGCTTCAATTAACGCAGATCGCTCCATTTCGAACGAAAATTCCATAATATCGCCTTGCTTGGTAGCTGAGCTCGATCCTTCCGTGGAACTGTGCAGAAGTCCTTCTTTATCCTGTTTAGCATCACTTAGGACAATAAATCTTTCTTCTCCTTCAAGATCCTTGCGAATCGCTTCCACAAGTTGATGATTAAATCCATGTGAGATCGATCTTGCCATGTAGAAATCAAGCATCAGGACACTTGGATACCGGCTGTAAGGCATGTATATAAATCGATAATCCTCAGGCCTGCTTCCTGTAGTTCCGACTGTAAACAGGTAACCGTACTGAGTTGTCGTGTAATCTATAACGGTGAAATCAAACTTATTGACTACTTGACTCACGTCACTGCCCCCTTCCAACTAAAAAAAGGGAACCCCTGAGTGGAGTCTCAGAAAGTTCCCTCTCACTGAATCTATACGACTCAGCTTTGATTCAGTTTAACTTACGCCGTATAACGGACTTCCTTCAGAATAGCCACACCCATACGCTGGTTGGCAGACAGATTCATGAAATTCTGTGCCGTATCGGTATCGAAGTAACGATACACCTCTTGGTCCCAAGACTTGCCTTCCACATCAATAATCAACTCATCCAGGTGAAGGATATTATGCTTCGTAACCGCGATGCAGTTATCGAATTGACCTCGGTAGCCCTCGTAAGGGTGAACCACATAGATCGGAGACAAGTGATATTTGGATGTCCATTTGGATGCCTGGAAGCCTTGAGGCTCCAGTTCCAAACCCGTATCCCCCAATTCCGGATCTTGATAAGCTTTACCTTTCGGTGGAGCTTGTGTGATAAAGGAAGGATAGTGCTGCTGGAATTCAATACCTGATTTGGTTTTCAACATCTGAAGTGTGTTGTTACCTGCAGAGGTGTATTGACCGTAGTAATACGTTCCTGTTGTGGCAATCTGAGAGATATCCGGTTCCTCAATTACCGCTCCAGCTGTCAGCATTACGTTTCCGTCTACATCATTCAGGTTGTATTTGAATGGTTTCAATGCACCTGCGTACAGGAAGGATTTTTTGTAATCCAAGAAATTTACTGCAGGGTCCGCGACGAGAACCATCGCCAAACGATTGTTCATGACATTCACATACATGTATACAGGTTTTTCTTTATTCCGATCGGTTGGTGTGTAGTTTTCCAGTGCCCATTGGTAGAGTACCGGATGTCCTGTCAGCTTGAATGTTGGGCGAGTGGTAACCGGTAGTGCGGCTGGTTCACTGCCCTCGAATCCCTCAAGCAACTGAACAGTCAACGTACTATGCTCCTCATAGGCTGCAACAGGTGCAACGACGCGTGGTACCAGAGCATGATTAATGAAGCTTACATAGAAATGTTTAGTAATCGGTGTTGCTTGTGTTCCGATCGTCATGATCCCGCGAAGAATAAGCTCCTGAATTCGGTCACTACTGTCCTTTTCTTCGTAAAATACTTCCCACAGATTTTGTTCCTGAGATTCGCCTGCAGTGGATTCAAATGGGAAACTCTTAAACCCTGTAACTTCCTCCTTCAGTTTTGTCAATACGTCCTGTGAAGTGGTGATTGTTTCTACATATTTAAAATTTGCCATTATGTAATCCTCCTTATTTTATCTCTTTCAAAAATGCAATCGTAATTACATCTGGTGATGGGGAATGCTTGAATAGATTCAACGGACTCTTGATACTGAAAAACTTGTAAACCTCTGTCCACGTACCCAACGCAGGTTTGGAAGGATCTTTCAGAATTTCTGTGTCTACGATTAATTCATCACGGTTGACCAAATTATGATCGTATATCGCAACTACACCGTCCATATAACCCCGGTATCCCTCTGCCTGATGCACAAGGTAGATTGGACTCGCGTGATACTTTCCTGTCCAGAGGGATTTCTGGAACCCAGCCGCATCTACAATCAATTTCGAAAGGCCAGGGGGAAGTTTACCCACAGATGGATAGTTCGGAAGATGCGAAATAAATGCCGGGTAATAGCGCTGGAACAAGACATTACTGCGTGTCTTCAACATGGACATGGAGTCCATACCATTTGATGTGTACTCACCGTATTTGGCATAGAGATCCGGATTAAGATCCGTGAGAATATCATTTTTCGTATAACCTGTCATATCTGTTCGCAGATCACCCATACCTACGGTGACACCAAAGTTTCCTCCATGGTCGTAATCATTGAACGGAACGATCTTGCCTATGTATCCAAAACTGCGGTAATAGCTATGAATATTCGGTGAAGGATCACCTTCCAGAACAAGAACAACTCGATCATTGTTTACCGATAAAGTGTATGCTACCAGGTAATCCGGTCTGCGTTTTTTGTTAGGCAACCATGACGTGGTAGAATGTCTGCCGTGGAAAAAGCGAGCTGCCGGGCTTACGATCTCTGTCTTGCCGTCATAATCCAGCTTCCACTTCGTGGACGGTGGGATGAATGTTTTGACAATCGTATCTGTGTTCCACATCTCATAAATGGCTTGGGCTTTGGCCTGATCTGTAACTGTAGGTGTTAACCCCGGTTTAACCGTAGCTGGATCACAAGCTCCTATAAACGTTGTCGTAGAATCTCCGGTAGTATTTGTACCTTCAAACTCTTCACCATAATAAATATTAATATAGTTCCAATCATTCGTTGGTTGTTCCAACATTACAGAGTACTCTCGCACAGGAATTCCAGTTGGTACAGTTGGCGTACCTTTAATCACTACTCTAGAAGGCACATCATGAACGGGATCAGCAGTATAATAACGCTCAGTAAATGTGTATTTTGATTTACCTGGTTCTACGAGACTGTTCTTTAAAGTTGTCCATGGACTATAATAATCGTAATATCTTACATACTCCCACTGATAAGCCGTCTTAAGAGCATAGTTCCAGTCATCCGGAAGTTCCGTAACCAGTTCAAATTCATTCCAGTCATCCAAGTAAACTACTTCATCGGTACTAAGAGTTTGTCTCTGCTTTACGATATACGCAGAAACACCATCAGGTTTAGTAAGGTCTGTAACCAAAATAGCAAGTTGATTAGGAACATCTACAAAAATATTAGCCCCTGTCTTATCCGTATAAGAAAACTGAACGACCTGAACCTTTCTTCCCGTCTTATAGTTACCATAATCCTTATCTCTTACTTTAGGAAGTTCACTACCCTCTACAACTGGATTCCAATAAACTGAACTCACTTCGTAAAGAAAACCATCATTTTCAACTGCAGGTGTTCCATTCTTGAATTTAAGTTTACTGTAGTCAGGAATCTTAAACACATCATACAAGTTACCATCCGTATGAAGATACTTCCCTTGAATATTAGGCCGAGTTTTAGGAGTATATGTTACCCAATAATCTTGCTCTGCCTCGTAAACCTTCTCCCAGCGATTGGCGTCAATCCCGCCCTCTACTCTGGGAATATCAGCACCTACGATTTCATCGGCCAGCGTGTTGATCAATTTTTGTGCTTCCGACTCTCCGTCAATATAAGCGGCAAAGTTCGTCTGCGGTTTTTGCAGTGCCATCGTCACCCTCCTTATCTCAAAAATTTAATGTTGTACCAGACCGACTTGGCTTCAGCCACCGCGTTGTAGAAGTCAAACTTAATGGTCGTCCCCGCCGGAATCGGGTAGACAATTCCGAAACTGTTCCCCATAGAAACTGATTCGGGAAGTTCCTTCGTATAGATGGTTTGACATACTCGCTCCGTCCCAATGGTCAGCTCCCAGTAATCGCCGACACAGTAGTGGCTCGCAGCAAACGCAATGCTCAGAAACTCTGTGTCATACGCCAAAGTGAACGTATCAGACTTGGTGGTCTTCGCCGCCGGAATGTCCAACATCTGTCCCCGAATGAACGGGATCGTCTTTTTACTGAAGTGTGGGTACGGCAGCTCGCGCACTTTGTCGATGACGCCACCCGCGATGTAAGATACATTAAATGCCATGGAACCACCTCCTACATGTTATATACGACTTACGCTCGTTCCAGTTAAGCGTCCTTCGTCATCATAATTTAGACCAATATTGTAAGTGAACATCGACTCTCCACTCGGATCATATGTACGGGCCGTCACCTGCGTTAGCCTGAAATACTTGTAATAATCATAATCCGGGTGGGAATAGCCCACTCCGGAAGGAAAGTAATCCTCATCCTCTGAGCCAAACTTCATCCAGATCGAAACCTTCCATGCCGATTCATACAAGAGGTCTGCTCCAGTCACCCTGTCCGGGTCCTGCATGTGCTCCCGATATAATGTAACGGAAGGCTCACCTTCCAGAGGAGAAACATTCGAATTGGAGATACTGCTATATTTGCGAAGCTCCCGGTGGATTAGATCCAGCACGGGAAATACAATATTTTCATTCACAATGCCGGCCATTACACCATCACTCCCTTTCTTGCCCACATCATATCAATGACCTGTAACATGCCACGGTCAACCGAATAACTGGTTTTCATACTTTTAATCGTATATACAGCTCGTGTGGTGGTCGTTTTATCCGTCACAATAACGTTGTCGAGCAGATCAAGCGCAGGATTCGCAGGAATGGATACCTGTAGCGTACGGCACATACGTTTCATGTCAAAAAAAGCTCGCTCTGCCACCTGTCTTTTAGCTTCAACCGTCTTCGCCCAAGGAACGGCCAGCACCATGGTTCGGATTTCTCCTTTGAGTTCTAGCAAAATCTCCTTGTCTACGAAACTGCTCTGACTATCATTCGAGTCAATAACAACAATGTGGCTTCTTCCTCTGGACCAATCCGTGGATTTCGTAATGGAGATCAGATTGTCATTCTCGGAAAACTCTGCCACGACAGGTTTGTCATAATTCAGGCGTTCCAGTCGGTATGTACCATAACGGTCACAATAGCTTCGATACGGAATCTCCGAGATCACCTCCTGAACAGCTTCCGTAACTTTGGCAGACCATTGCTCAAACGTCCTGCCATACTCCTCAATAAATGGATTAAGCCATCCATTCGGTGTCAGCACTGTACTTGCATCCTTGACTTCAAACTCACCTTCTTGACCCGGTACGGGGACAATGACCCTACCCGTCTTCTGATTTACCTCAATCAGATAGGTCTCGTCAATCACGTAGTCAGGATAAGAGCGATCCTCACTGGTAGCCCGCCAACCCACCATACCTGCATGTTTAATTAGATCCAGTACAACCGTTGATTTGACCCAAGCCGGCTTTTCAAGCTCCACAGGCTGAGTTGGTGTCGGTGTAACTGCCGGAGTGGAGGTTGATGTGATGGTCCAGCTTGCAGGGTCTGCAAGCATCTCCTGATAAAAGGTCCATACCTTGTTCACCCAATTCTCCCGATCCTGACTCCAGGTCATCGGAGCAATGTCTCCACCATTATGGAAATAAAGTACATCCGCCTTGGAAGTTACTTTCTTTCCTTTGGAAGCCAGTGCTTTGGACATCCGCTCTGCTCCGCGCTTCATCTGCTCCTGAATTCCCTTGTAAAGGGGATTGCAAGCACTTGTACTAGGACAGCCATATCCAAGAATAAAGCTTCCATTTTCTTCTTTGCCCTTCCCCTGTGTTCCGAGAACGGTCTCGTGCCTGCATATCGCAAGCAAAAACTTATGATCGGGCACACCATACGCTGCAGCTTGGGCCTGTGCAGCCTGAATTATGGATGATGTCCGATCCGTGCCAACTGCTGCAGGCGGCACCGGATCTGGCACATTATCAATCTCATCTACTTCTGGATAGGCTTTTTTCTCGGAAATGACTTTCTCGATAATGCGCTTGTACATATCTCGGGCCGTAATCTCCAGCGTGGAGCCTTCGCCATTGATGTCCACCTTGTCAATCAGTCCAGTAAATACCCGCATCATGTGCTGACCATATCCCATATATATGCGTATCGGTGTATTTTCACTCAGAACTCCGATATGGAATCCGTTTGCGAAATAAGACCATGGAGACGGCACGCCCCCAAGCTCAGGAAAATGAGCAGGATTATAATCCGGGGAGAAGAATCCTCTCGGATTGGAGATGGTCAACCGTGCTTCCCGGGCTTCAGAATCAAACTGATCATCGATTTCGGCACTAATGATATTGGGAAGAACCTGCGTGTCCATATAGACAAAAGACCCGACCTGAATAACATCCGTCTCTGTCCTTCTATTATTGATAAAATCTCCGTAGCTGTTCGTTTTATAATATCCTTTAGACGGATCGAGCCCTTCTTCACTCTTTTGATTCTTCAACGGAGCAGGCAACAACTCTTGTATGCGAATATAATCAATGGCGAATTTTTTATACTTCTTACTCGAAGCAGGAACAGACCCGGTTGGGACAGTGGGGTTTTGTTTGCCCCCATAGGTCACCTTAATCTTGATACTCTTGGCTTTTGCAGGAATCACAATATTATTCAATTCCGTGAGTTTGGTCAGATCATATGCCCCGTTAAACTTATTGACATAGGCATACGTTTTACCATCAATCACCACAGCGAAAGAATCCCCTTCCACTTCACTAAAATTAGTCCCCATTCCAATACTAAGCAGCCCTTGGGTGGGCATACTCAGTTTCGTCACGTTAATCTCAAATTCAGCTACGGCGGCTTTGCCTTCAAAGGTGTATAGCAACTTGCCTCCTGAATCAAACATAGTCCAGCCCGATTCAATCTTGGCATAATCCGAAAATTTCAATCCGGTTGTATAAACGTTTTTCTCATACCAGTTTCGCTTGTCGAACTTCTCATTGAGCTTAATCTCTCCGGGATATCCTTCGACCTGAACCGGCTTTACATCAGTAAATGTTGTTTTCGCATTTCCGTGCAACTTGCGCTGTCCCTTGAAATACAATTGAGGATTAACTGCCTTACCACCTTCTCCAGTTCTCGTTGTTGGATTGACTCCTTCCCAAATTTCAAAATGCAGATGTCGTCCCTTGCCCACCGCACGTTCAGCCGCAGACACCTTATGACCACCGGTATATACACCACCCGTATTGCCTAGTGTTCCAATGACAGCACCTTGAGCTACTTCATCATCCACCGAACAGAGTATCTCTTTTAAATGAAAATACTTGGTGATTACACCATTAGCATGTCTTATATTTACGGCATTACCAGCACCCTTTGTTTTACTATAGGATATTCGAACAACCTTTCCAGCCCATGCAGCCAAAATCGGCGTTCCAATCTCATCAAACAAATCAATACCTTTATGAATTCTTGTACCTTTATCACGAGGAGAGCCAAAATTATCTGTAACTGTAATACTATCAATCGTTTTACCCTTAACCGGAAAAAAAATCTCCTGAGCATTCGCTTGAGTCGAACCGTTATATATACCATTACTCGACTCATCCACCCAAACGGATTCTGTACTGATGATGGGTACCTGCTCGGTTACGATATGCCTGAACTCTTCTGTCCGTCCCGGGATAAATGCCAGCCGATCTACTTCGACCCGGATATTGGGAAGCGCTCCTTCCCCCAGCTTCAGACGCTGGGATAGCACATTCATAACCTCATCCGAAATTGGAATCATATTGTAATCTCCCCTTTACTTGAATCGCTCGATGGTCCATTTCATGAATCGGTCCAGGAAAGCTACGGCTTCAGCCCGGGTCATAGCGGAATTCCCAAGGAACCATACCTCTGCCTGTTCTGTGCCATTTGTAGGTCTCCCCATATCTGTTACTATCGCTGCACCATCCAGCTTGTTATTGATCGGAATGCCAGCAATTAGTGGATCATTGTTCGCAAATGTTTCGTCTTCCATTTCCGAGACGGCTATTTTCCAGAAAGCATCCTTGGACTGTTCTACTCGCTCACCTTTGGTTTGATAATAAATGGCCGAATCTTTGCCAACGTCTGCGAACCTCTCGCTCACATCTTTGAGATAATAGAAAGTCACTTCGTCGCCTTCTGACAAAGGCTGATTGAAAACAACCGTGTGGTTGTCAATTTCCGAATAAGCTGGTGTTTCTTGGACTTTATCTTTTTTTTCGTCTTTGAATTTCACTGTAACTTTAAGTTTCTTTTTACCTGCCGGATAATTGCCATTAAGTCTAAAGACCCGTTGCCCTTGAAAAGCGGGAATGGTTTGATCAATCCCCGTCGTTGGTGCTTCTTTGTCCGTAAATCTGGCATAGAAAACCTTGCGTAACTTGTTAATCAGATGAAAGGCTTCTCCCCGCTGTATAATTGCATTAGGAAAAAAACAATTGTTGTATGCTGGTTTGAGTGTTGTCGCTTTGATGTCTTCACTTTTGAATTTGAATGCACCACCGCTATTCTTAGTCCAATAATTGAACTTGCAAGTGACACCGTTCAGATTAAAGGGAAGAAACACCGATCCTCCCGGACTGACACAGTATACATCCGTTCGATAACCAATAGCCTTTGTTGCAATTTTGGTTACCGCCTCCGCATCCCCCATGGTGTCTGCCCATACCTCGGAAGGAATACTAAGTCTGCGAAGTGGTTGGCCTGCTGCATACAAATATTCCTGATGATTACGACTGAACGGATCATAGAAATAGGTCGTCGCTGCACTAAGTGCAGCTCTGGGCAGATCTCCAGTCCAGGACACGGGTGGCCTTTTCCAATCACTGTCCAGCAGTGGTTCACCGTAACTACAGAAAGACACCACCTGACCTGCTTTCACACCGGTATACAACTCTACATCGGTTAATCCCTTACTATTGGTTTCAGCCGTTTGGTAGATCGTTTGTACACCATCAATAAACACATACAGTGGATTGTCATCTGTTGGTTTAATCAGCACAGGCAGACTAAATGAGGTTTGCCCCGCTTGCCCTTTGATTTCCTCATATACAAAAGGCTTACCTTCCTCAAACTTGTTATAGTTGATCCCGGCCACAAAGACTTCACCATCTTCCAAAACCATATTCGTGGCTTCCATAACATCGTTATAGAACCAGTCCCCTTCGTTTACATCAACCCATTTTCGTATGATAAACACCCCCTATCTTTAGAATAGACAGAAAAGAGAGTAGGTCACCCTACTCTCGAATTGTTCGTTCCAGCAGACGCTTGGTTCGCATCAGGAAAGTAACAAACTCTGCTCTGGTTATAAAATCTTCTGGCCTGAAGTATAGAATTGGGGTGCCATCCAATTGTGTTACAACTGTCAGTCCCAAATCAGCCATGCGCTCAATGGAATCTCTTGCCCAGTGGTCCTTCCCTTCTGTTGTCTGTAAATCCTGAAACTGTATTGCACTCTTACGGTCATATCCATCTTTTTTGATCAGGGTCATGGTCAATTCGACCTTGTACCCCTTCTGATCTTTATCCATCGTATCCTGATGGTAGAAAATAGGGTCAACTTTGATGGACTCTACAACACCAACATAGATATTACCCTTCTCATCATAAAATTTGTGAGTCCAGCCTACGTACATGGCGTAGTCGTGATAGGATTGCTTATCTTTAAACAAGATGTTAATGATGGCCTTGTACGAAGATACTCCCATCTGATGAAAATGCGAGGGAGCATTAATCATTTTAATTTCCCTCACTTGCGGATTGGGCGAAGGTGAAGAGTACGGATCAATAATTCTTCCGTTCACTGGCTCGAACTTCATGCCTGTATCTACATACAGCTTTCTTTTATACCGGTCATTAACTAAGCCAAACGGGTCTTGCTGAGTCATATCAGATGCCCTCCTTACCTATTTTATCTGGGGATATGATTGCTTCCCATTCTTGCACCTACATTGCTAGCCATATAGTTCACCATACCCGGGTTGTTCTGCCGCAGTGTCTTGTCCAACGTAGATGTCAGTCTCTCCACATCTTTTGTACTGCCTGTCATATTATCGATGTTCACATGAACTGTAACATCACCTGAGCCAACCATCACACTTTTATGTGTATTGTTCGTCGTCATGTAATCAAAGTAATCCATGACCTTAAGACCTGCTGGAATGTTGAATGAAGATATCGGTTTATCCATTTTTTTGCTAATTTCATACAAATTTTTGGACTGTTCTACACCCAATGACTGGATTTGTTTAAAAATCTCCATATATTCATTTGACCCTGGTTTAAACACACCACTATTCAGCAGATTCTTCCAATCCTGCTTGATCGTACTTATTTGTGAGTTCATTTCAGATGCACGGGATTTGTTCAATGCAATTAATTCTGGTGCATCTTCCTTACCCCCATTAGCCGCCAGGAGATCATACATTCGTTTATCATAATCCAACTGCGTCAACTCAAACTGATCATTCATCTTTCGTCTAAGCTCATCAATCTGGCTGTTTTTAACACCATTCAGTTCAAGCTCTGATTGTGCCTTCTGCTGTTTCTTCTCATTGATCTCCAGGCCCAGTTCATCTTTACCCTTACCTTCAGCCATCTTGTCGTACGTCTTCTGTAAACTTGCAATGGCCTTATCGAAGAACTTGATATTCTCTTGCAAATATTTCTCCATTAGTGCGCGCATCTGACCAGAATCTTCGCGAACACCACTAATCAATAGACGGGATCGAGTGACTTGGTAATTGGTATCGTTATCACTTGTCGATTTGTTAAGCTGCCGATTAATCTTGGCAATCATTTCATCAATGCCATTGCTCTGTGGCTGAGGCGTATAACCGTTAGCAATAGTTCCTATTCCGCCCGCAGCAGGAATATACTGCATTTGAGGTTGTATGTATTGTATCTGTGGTTGTTGTTGTTTGCTGTCCCCAGGCGGCTTTCCAGACTCTTTATCCATTTGAATCTGGGCTTCTTTTTTCTCCTGCTTGTAGTTGTATTCTTTGCCCAGTTTCTTCTCAACTGCATCTCCGCCGTCTTCGCTCCATACCGCCTTAAATCCCTTCCAGTAGTCCCCGAACTTGTTATTCGTTGCACTTTCTCCGAATATTGAACTCATTGTGCCGGACACAGCGGCATCCATTCCCAGGTTTAACCCTTTCCACACTTTCCCTACAAAAGATGACTGCTCCATATCCTTGAAATCTTTGGCCAACTCTTCCTTATTGGTAGCGCGAATACTCTGCTTCTCCGCTTCTGACTTACCCATGTTGTTTAATGGATCGACAAGACCAGAGACGACATCCATGGCGGTCATCGCCAACCCAAGTGCCGGTACAGCTTTTAAAGGCCTCAATAATCTCCCGCCGGATTTGACTAATTTCGATAGTTTTCCAGGTGTTTTAATCCCACGGGCAGCTTGCTCCGCATTGATGTCACGCTGAGTAATCGAGTTGCCTTGTCTATCACGAAGAATATTTCCATCTTTATTACGGATCGGGGCATTGCTGTCAAAAAATGCTTTGCGATTGCCCGTGTCTTTCATATCCTTAAACCTGGAAAGAAGGCCTCTTTTGGGTGTATTTTTATTCCCTTTTTTCGAGTCGCCCCCCGGATTGAATTCATCCATTATCGCGTCTTTCATGACATCTTTAATCAGGTCTTCATGACGAGCTACAAAGCTTTTGTTTTTGGTATCCTTCTTGTCATCCTTAACAGGGGATTCAGGGGATCCAACGCTTCCTGCACCTGGAACGACTAGTAATCCTCCTGAACCATTCATCATACTTGCGAGCTGAACCTGTTCAAGTTCCTTCAGTTTGGATATGTATGATGTAGCATCAATCATGCCCTGTCTAAAAGAAGCATTTAATTCATTAACTTCGGTTCTCAAAGCGGAGAGAACGTCATTCAATAGAGTCGACTGCTTACGCAGCTTCTGGATCTCGGATTCGTAGCGCTGAACATCCGTTGAACCGTATGTAAACTCAGCATTAAGGAAATACAACTTGTTTCGTAGTTCAACTGCATCCAGGTCCATTTCATCCATTGCCATCATCAAAACTCTAGCTTGGTGTTCAAGTTGCATCATTGCTCTACTCGTGTCATCCAGTTCTCGGCCTAGAAACTCTAGACTTCGCTTCGTCTTCGCAATCTGAATATCGAGAGAATGCATTTCTTCTCGCAACAGAAGAAGTTCTCGACTATACGTTTTGACTCGCTTCTCAGCTTCGTCACGTTCTTCTGCATAAATGGAAGAAGCCGCTGTATCCCCATCTTGTATAGCCTGATTGTATATTTTATGTTGATGATCTCGGTTAGTCCGTGCCTGAAGTACATCATCTTGCTTGGAGGCGGCCCTGCTTTGAATTTCTGTTCTGCGATGTTCCAGAGTCTGCAGACGACTCTGTTGTCTGCCCATTTCCTGCGCTACACCAGCACGCTGCACATCCGTGACTCGAAGTCGCTCGGGAACATCGCTCCCCATATTTTCGACTTCCCCTGGATCTGCATTCGTAGCACCGTATCGTTTCTGATCCCCTTCATTCATCACTTCACCGAACTTATCCCACGCAACCTGAACACCGACTTCATCCATAATTCGGTTAAGCAGTTCCATATGATCAACAATGCCACCCGTACGATCACCAATTAACCGCATGACTGCGATAAGATAATCGCCCAGCTCGGCAAATTCCTCTTTCAACCCTTGCATCGCCTCATGTGTTGCAATCTGAAATGCGATTTCGATCTCTCGTTGTCGGAATTGAAGGTTGTCTCTACTACCGGTGCGCTGATGGATCGACGCGTTTGCATCCACAGCTTTCAATTGTTCAGCAAGAAGATCGAACATGACTCGATTCGATGCAAAAGCTTGCTGCGAAGCCTTATCTCCTTTTGACTGAACCAACAATCCAGCCTTGCTAATCCAGTTGGCTAATGCATCCTCTTGTGCAAGCGTTCCATCAGGGTTACCAGCCATTGGAAGGGTCTGACGCATCATATCCATCAAGTCCTGAATGCCAACATCCAACATCGTTGAAGCTCTAATCATCATGTTTGTGACTTGGGACAGATCAAACCCACTGCTTCCCCATGCCGAAGTAACAGCTTCCAAACTCCTTGCCGTCTGTTCTACATCCGTATTGCCCGCTGAATGCAGCTTGGCTACTTCTTCAGCAAACCCAGTTGCTTCAGATGCATGATCATAATTACGAGAACCAATGCGATACGCAAGACCTACATCTTCCTGATCCATACCATGTTGCAGTGCAATTCGTTGCAGATTTTTGACCGTTCCGGTTTGTGTGAATTGCCCACTGTCATTCGTTGTCCCAGACGATCTAAGCTCCAAATTTTGGTCGGCCCGGCTCATCTGTTGATCCATCTGCTGCGACGAGTCAAGGGATTTTTTGAGTAATGTTGATGAATACCCCTTGGTTTCACCCGCTGAAATATATTTCATCGTTTTCATCACGGAGTCTATCAACCCCTGTGAGCCAGCTGCAGACACATCCTTCATTTCACTGAACGCTCCACGATAAAAGTGCTGCAAATCGGTAGTCAGTGTTTCAATCATTTGCGACTGCATATCACTTCTGATTGTCTCTACACGTCTAACCAATGTGTTAACACCCGAAAGGTAGCTTCCTTTCAGCGCTGTATTTTGTCCAGTTAATTGATCCATATCTGTTAATATTTCTTGTGTTAAGGAATGTTTATCTCCTTGTCCTTCTGTTTCAGTCAAAAGAATCACCGCCTTTATGCATAAATCCCGTTCTACCTTCATTTAGGCAAAACGGGATGTCTCTCTTATCCTCCGAGCGCTTGTGCAAGCATACCGATATCATCTTCTGATATCTCCGTGTAATCCTCGTCATTGAAGGTTCTTTTACGTCTGACGGTCCCATCTTCTTCAACTTCCTCGCCCCCACCGCCACCGAACATGCGAAGAGGTGCTGTCATAAGTTCAACCTCAAATTGAATATATTTCTCGGCTGACTTGCACAGCTCCGCAACCTGAGGGAGTGTGTACTCCCAAATCTCCCACTTGTTCAGCCCACAGTGTTTATGGAGGGTGAAGAAGATCTCTCCCCAGTGAACGGATTCCTGTGTTTCCGTATCACGGATTTCGGTTCCCTCCAAAGACTCCCCCTCGGTGCGTTCTACTTTTTTAAACCGTTGAGCCCTATGAGCATATCAATGACTTTACGAGCTGTGTTCAAATCAAGATACTCATCCAGATATTCTCGATTGATGATATACTCGCCATGTTCATCTTTGGTCACGATATGAGGATAATTTTTGAATGCCATTGCCAATACATCAAATAAATCCTGCTGCCGCTTTTCGTCCAGTTCATCATTCTCAGTCGGAATGAAGTTAAGAATAATGGCATCGATATTCACTGTCTTCAGCAACTTCATCAGACGGCGGGCATCCTTCAGATTACATGGCGGAATACGATATTTCCGTCGATCCCGCAGCGTAATAATCTCATCATCTTCAAAGAATGCACGCTCAGCAGCTTCCACTTCCTCCGGAGTCACCCGTTTGTTTTCCGGATCATCTTTGATTCGTTTCGCCGCTTCCTCATTCAGCTTTTCAGCAAGCTCACGCTCGGCTTTTTCTTGTTCTGTTTCCATGAATTTAAAGACCTCCCCAGGACATTCTCCCCCATATAATAAAAAACCTGGCAAGGCAAGGCTCTGTGAAGGGGAGGACACAGATGCCATGTAATACCTTGCCAGGAGCAATCAACCTTATTAGATATTAGATCTTGCTTGGTGCGCTGAAGCGTTTGATACTGCCGATTTTTCCGTCAGCACGTTCAGGATCAAGAATCTGCAAGGAGATTGCAGATGCAGAAGCGGCAGCACGCTGGGCATTGATGCTGAATGTTCCTTTTGCACGGCACATGTACAGCTCGGTTTCAACACCCGCATACGAACCATCTTTTTGCTGGAACGTACCGTGATGAATGACAGAGATCGGGAATGGTACTTCGTCAACCAATAGATCAACCATGTCTACAATTTGATCTCGCTTGTAGTTCAGCACAATCTCTTTACCGATATGGACCGCATTCAGGATGACTACACCATTCGCTTCGTCGTAGAAGAACTCATTCGGTTCCACGGCCGTTCCTTTCAAAGTAAGTTGTTTCAGCAACGTGTTGGAATCTTTGAGACGCACCGTGATGCCACCGTTGCTTCCATAGATTTCACTCGCATGCTTCGGCTTGGCTTCAGCAAATCCAGAATTGGATACGCCTGCAGCCACTGTAGACTGCTCATTCAGCACCCATACATAGGACTTCACTTGCTCTTGTACCGTTGAACCCATCATCAGCTGGATCGCATCCAGATCGAATTTGGCGTCTGTTGCCGATACTTCGATCGATTTGGACTTCACCAGTACATCAATGGCGAACAGACCGTCACCACCAAAGATATCCTCAAGCTCCACGTTAAGGTCAATTTTCAGATCTTGCAGGGTACCCAGGGTAACTACTTCAATTTCGCCCATCGGATCTGCCGGAAGGCGCTTAGCCATGAACGTACCTACACCTTTGATAATCATTTTTTTAGCCATTGAACAGTCCACTCCTTAGGATAGTATGTAATTTTAGCTACTGAGACTTGCTTAGGCCTGGATCAGGTTAAGGACTTGATGATCGGGAGATCCTTTTCGTTTAACCCGTCTGGCTGTTCGCCGTCTCTGCTTTTTATAGTGTAGAACGCTATCTTCATTCCCTAACGATAATGCAAACGAAATATATTGAAGCACGATTAGCCCTGTCATCTTTGGAAAAGGAATAGTGCCATATAAGGTCAAAGAAAAGACCCCTACATTAGAGGGGCCGTTCTGTTTGGCAAAGCATCTATAATTTGCGCTACCTGTTCTGCACGTTCTTTGATCTCAAATTCATCGGCAGTAACCAGATGAACATGCGAGCAGTATTTGCCATGCTCATAGATTCTCTCGGGTGTAATGAAGACAACGTCAGCAACAGCTTCCATCTTGTGCTTGTGCTTCTCATATTGATCCGGATCGGTCAATGAATCGAATACCACCAGATCAGGATATGCTGTCTCGACAGAACTTGCCAGCCGGCTATCGTTCACCCAGTAGATCACTCGATCACCCTGAAAAAGCGTACGGACATTCTGGCCCACACGAGCTACGACAAAGTTTGGAAGCTCCGGATGAGGATACTCCAAGGCATCAACCTGATAAAACTCATCACTCGAATTGATATATATTACATTGTAGCCTACTTCCGCGAGTGCTTTTAACAGTCGCTGTGGTCGACGCCTGAATCGTTCACTATGGAAATCGATCGCAGGCAGATATACAATCGTTGTATCCGTGTTTGGGCTGTATGTCGTAACATTGAACTCCGTTGCATCAATCTCTATTTCTTCAAGCTCAATTGGTGGTGGTGTTGATTGGATACCGAACATTCGTTTAAAGATCTTTTTCATTATCTCTGCCTCCCATGACCTGATTAATCTTCCGCACGGCATCCATTGCCCTGCCATCCCAGCTATTAGATTTAGCCACGTTTACCCGTGCTGCAATTTTGGAAGCAGTATTCTCACGAATGGCTTTCTCCAACATCAATCCACAATTATGCTGATCCATAAAGTAAGTTACATCACTGTACTTATGCACAATCTCCTCCATACGCGTCGTCAATACAGGCTTGCCTGCAGATAAGTATTCGTAATATTTGATCGGATCGCAGCCACGGATCATCTCTGTCAGCTTGAATGGCACGATACAGACATCAAACTGGGCAATGTAGGCGGGAAGCACTTTATAATCTTTGTGCGGAAGACAAGTCACATTGGGATGCACAATATTTTTTTGATAAAGGGTATTGTTTCCAATCAAAACGACACGATAACCCTTATCTGCAATAGCGGTAATCAGCGAATAATCCACCCACGATGCCATTGCCCCATGGAAACCCACAACCTTTTGCCCATCATGAACCTCTGGGAAGTCCGCCGGTTTGGGTAGAACTGCCCGCGCTTTCTCAAAATGATGAACATCTGCCCCGTTCGGGCACATAAAGATCGGTTTGCCGTCATGTTTGTGGGCTTCATACATCACCTTGGCAGTCGTAGCAATAAGATCCGCACGGTCAAAACATTTCGGGATGTAGGATTTCCACACAGCAAACTCGTCAGCTGAATTATCAAGGTAATCAAATACGGTAAAATCAAACTTCCGCCCATCCGAATAATTGTACTGACCTGGATTGGAGAACCAGAGCACCTTTTTTCCTTTGACCAGATGATCGTAATTCACTCCTTTTTGCACAAGAAACAGATCTTCATTTAACTTTTCAATCGGGCGGCTCTGCTTTCTGTACGTTTCTTCATTGATAAAGATGGCCCGTATACCTGGAATATTAGAGAATGCGGTCATCAATTGTTGAGGACGCTGAAACAAGAGGTTCCAGTCAAGTGCAGGCGGGTAGACAATGGTCATTTCTATACTTTCAAAAACCGGAATTTCACGTTGCTTTCTACGAAGCAGCCAATTGAGCAATCAACTCCACCCCTTCCGTATAGGCATGAACGGGACGCAGCCGGGTGTCTACAAATAGTTCAAACCCAAGTCTTCGTGCTTGCTCACAGAATGGTGCATCTTCACCTATTGGATGTGAACCGTATCGTACACCTGCTTCAATCACTTCACGCTTAATCAAATATACGGCACCTGTCAGATCTACCGGAAATATGCCCGCTTTGAATTCAGGTATATGTTTTCCGCCGATCATGGCATTATGGGCCTTCAACTTTGGATGATTCCGGATAAGCATGGCGCATACATCCTTGTCATTATCCATTAACTGCTGCAGGCTATGCTCAGGAACGAGGATATCCGTATCAATCGAGAACAGATAATCACAGTCCGATTTCAGAAACTCATTCAGAAGTATATTTCTCAACAACGCCAGATTGTGATAGGAATATTGCCCACGCATATGACCATATGTTTTCCCCAGATTGTGAGTCAGATAAGGAATCTGATGGTGATCAAGGATATGCTCCGTCTGATCTTCACTATCATTCAGGATGTACATATAATGCTTCTGCACTGCTTGTTGCTCAAGTGATTGCAAGTGCCGTTCCATAATCCAAGCCCTGTTTCGCACAGGACTACCTATCAATACGTTTTTCACAGTCCATCCCCTCTCCCTTTTTACATAGTCTAGACTGTTCCTCAATAACCTTCGCACGTTGAGCAAAAAAGGAGTTATTCCTCAAAAGAAGAGAGAGAACGAAGCATTTTTCCTATTCTAGTACAGAAGGAGATGATGAATATGTATACCGAAGAAACCATTATTCACACATGGGAAGAAGGTGAAATGCATGCTCGGGAGCGTAGAATTAATCCGTAACTGGTTCCAAATGGCCTCTGATGGAGAAGCCCATGCTTCTGTTCGATTTGGAGATGCTTCCAACACCATTCTGGCTCACGATACCGTTCTAACTATGGATTTCATTCAGTCTCATTACGGCTGGTTGAACGATCCTACCTATTGCGGCATAACCTTACCCAATGCGAGTGCGAGAGAAATTATCGTACACTGCCTGCGAAAAGCAGATTACGTCGGACATCTGATCCAGACAGATCACTGGTATTTTAAGCCGTTATTCGATATGTGTCTTGCATATTACAAGGTTGAACCCAAGGAGACCTTCTATGCATTTGAAAATAATTACATCGCCCGATTCAAGTTATTCTATGAAACATTCAAGACCATGCCTATTCTGATCTGCGGAGCCAAGGCCGAGCAATATCGAGAAGTTCTGGAGCGGAGATACGGGTGGACAAGCATCGTGGGAACGGTTGATTGCCCCTCCTGGTCTCATGTAAGCACGGCATCCAAACAAATGGAACATATCTACCAACAAACACCGTGGAAGCTCGCTCTGGTATGCGCAGGTGCACCCGGAAAGGTACTGGCTATAAAGGCAAAAGAACTGCAAACCGTGGGTGTTGATTTCGGCTCTGGAGCAGATGTTGCCATTCAAGCCGATACCGAAAATCTGAATGCCTGGGATTACAATGGATTTCCCGATTATTGGGAAGGTAGACCCAAAAAATGACCCTCTCCGGGTCTTTTTTACTGAGCAAACCCGTGATTCTAATCCGATTTTATCGCCTTAGTGGCTGTTGATAATTTAAACTATCTGCCTTATTATTGTTAAGATAACTCCTAATCTAACCTGGTTTAGACTTGCATGAAGAGGAGCTCTGCTAAGATATTCAAACCGTTGGAGGGAAATGTAATGGCGCACTCGCAGTCAAAGACCGAAACAGTAGCAACTCATTTAAGAACCAGATTTATGGAAGGTAACGTGGAGGGACACGAGATCGTTGTTGCCTTGATCAGTATGGTCAAAGCTGAGAAGATTAATCTTGATGATGTTGCCCCTATCCTCTCTACAGTCTTTTTTGAACAACCACAAGGTATTCTGTTGGCACTCGAAAAAGCTAGCACTCTGATTGATGATGAATTAATTGATTCCATTCTCCACGAAGTAAACGAAAAGGCCTAATCTTACATACAAGGGGATATCTATCAACTAATTTAAACTTTCATCAACAATTATTCTCTCCACACTTTTAGATTGAATAGATTCATCACTGAGAAAATGGACTTTCTCGTTATTTTCCGTCCCTCTCCGCTTATTCTAGTAGTATCACGAAGGAGGGGACACCGATCGAGACAGTAAATAAAGCCATTTTATTTTTAGCAGTTATTGAAACCATGCTTGAAGCGCTCCACCATACTGAAGTAGATCAGACAGAACTTGTGGATTCGCTTGTCATGTTGGGCTTTGATCCCATTGAGATGTTGTACGAGACGAATACGATTAGATCATTCCAAAAGATATGCAGGGCTTTCGCAGAACTTCATCTTACCGATGAGGCCCTAAACACGTTCTCAAAAGAGTAGTTACATAAGCAGAACCCCACGTCACATCGACGTGGGGTTCTGCTTTTCAATGTTATGAGTCATTTTTTTGAGCCTGATCAGCTTAACATTCTCCATCCTGCTTCGTATAGGTCATCTAGGGACCATGGACATCTCCATCGCCCCTATTGACTCTGACCTAATAAACGAAAGGATGGTTGTATGAACCCAGCCAAATCAACACATGTGATAGAAACAGATCCACTCGATGTCATTGGAGTCCTCGATGCATCATCGATTCAGACCCAATATGAACACGAGTATCCTGATCGTATCGTGATTATAGAACATTTTTATTTTTTGAAAGATCCAGCTCACTTTAGCTCTTGGATAACTAGCAGGCATCCATAGCTCCTAACAAAATACGCTTTCTGTTAGGCCTTTTGGCGTCTGCGTTCATCAATTAAAACCTTCAGCAACAGCAACTCTCCATACGTTAACTTCTTCTTGCGCACTTTCTCTACCCATGCCGAATCGTCAATTACTTTGTCGTTGTAGGCATCTCCAATGTACTGATCCAGTTCATTCCAGGCCCATTGTGCGTAATTCAGAACGGTATTCATATCATCATCCTCCGTGACTGCTATTTCTTGCAGCGGGTTTAATTTTGTATGTACTGCTCGTTTAAATCTTTCATATTCACCTGGTTGTTTAATCCATGGGAGTGGGCATTCCTTCCATCCAACCACTTCTTTATGCGTGAAGAAGACGGGTGGGAAGCCCCGTTCCCTGATTAGGTATACCACAAGGTCTACAACGTTATTGAATGTATCTTCATGAATACTGCCATCCTTTTCAATGCACATCTCAATGCCCACTGTACTATTGTTCGGATAAGTCCCAAGCTTGGCTAGAGCTTCCTTCGTATATGTTGCGCTACCGCAGTGGTAGGCTAGTTCATCATCCGGTAGACTGTTATATATCGAAGTTCGATCTACCGAGAACTGTGCACTTGCATAACGGCCTTTCACTGCTTTATTGGAATCCTGTTGTGCCAAACTTGCAAAGTATTTGCTAATGTTCTTGGCGGGCGCTCCGGGAGAAGCCGTATAGTGCAACACAATTCCTCGCTTTGCTTTTAATTTCAGGCCGGCCCGACTATATTTATTTACGGGTATGTAGTCCTTGGTGATCTGTATCATTACATTTTCTCCTTGTCTTCAACTTGATCCTCATTGCCTCGAAGCTTGAAAAGAGCTGAAGTGATAAACTTAGGTACAGGCAGGCCCAGTTTGCCCATGTTTTCCAAAATACTGATTCCTTCCGTACCAATGATGAACATTAACATCGCATCCCTCATAAAATCATTTGAATTACCTGCAACCATATCCAGTTGATGTGCAATAATGACGAAGATAAATGTCAAAGATTTGCGAGCAAGCCCCCACCATCCTACCCTGCTGGATAACTCCTTCCTATACCATGCAGACAGCACCCCTGTGATGTAATCCAGCCCCACAAAGATGGTCACTGCAATAAACAGGTGATCAATTCCTCCTACCAAATACACTCCTGCAGACAGCAGCCAGCCAAACAAAACCATAAAAACAGTGTCTCTGTGCATTAATGTTCCCCCTTCAATAAACCTATTTCATGTCTAGGTTAGGCGGATTACAGATATAAGTCTCACACAGTACGGAAACCATCAAAAAAAACGTTCAACACGCATCAAACAAAAAACAAAAATCCCTTTCGCATTGGGTGCGGAAGGGATCGTTGCGTATAGATCTTAGCTATAGGTTGATGGGTCTGGTGTAACGGGTACATCTGTTGTATTCGTTTGTGTTGTGTTCGTTTGTGTTGTATTCGTTGGTGTTGTATTACGTTGGAACATGCCCTGGATTCGGTCAAGAACATACGGCGTAGAGTCAATGAGCTTCTCAAACAAATGCGTGGAGTTATCGAGTGGTACAATGTGTACCCCTTGTTTGCCAACGACAAGAAATGCGATTGGGCGGATGGATACGCCACCACCACTACCTCCACCAAAAGGTGAAGATACAGAAGCATGCTCTGTTTTGGCTCCAGTCGTCGAACCTGTTTCCTTGTTCTTTTCATCATTTACACGAAAATCGCTACCACCTGCTGCAAATCCAAAACCCACTTTACTGATCGGCAGAATGACTGTACCGTCAGGTGTTTCAACTGCATCGCCAACGATAGTATTGACATCCACCATGGCCTTGATATTTTCCATTGCAGTTTCCATTAAGCCTTGAATTGGATGATCTGACATCTGAATTCCCTCCAGTTTCAATGTAAGCTAGGTTTGATCTAACCATATGATCCCCAAACAACAGGGGACTTATGTAACAAATGCATTTTATCCATATCCTGCGATTTCTCAGACTCATCTGGTAAAATGTGTATCGAGTGTCCTAGCATCACATGTATCCATCAGAAACCGCCATTCCAAATTGGGTAAACACGAACGAATAACACATCGCTGTCTTCAAAAAGTTATGGCTTTGCCCCTTCGAGATTTTGTTTCTCCTTGTGTTTACGACGCTGCTCCCGCAGAAGCTTGAACCACATCCGCCATCCGCCCTCGACTTGTAACACACGAGTTAATAACGTTATTCCCGCAAACAAAATGGCTGTGATCCGAATCTTCAATCTGAATTCAAGTTCCGTCCGAAACTCCATCTCATCTGACCATACCGGCATAACTTCAAGCATTGGCGTCTTTTCAAACTTAACCCGATAGGTCAGAAAACCAATGATAATCGACTTGATACCCCACACCCAGCCCGTAAGAACAGCCGTATATGCAGCATCACTCACCCCGATGTGAGTAGACCAGGACAGTTGGGTCATATGTACACGAGTAAGGGTCTGCTTCAGCCAGAGCTTCAGCGCATCGGTAGCCCTCAGCATGATTTTGACATCTTTAACCCACTTTTTAACTTTACGTTTGTTAACTCGCTCGCTTCCCTCGGTCCTCCCTTTGGAATGATTCATGGATTGTTCGGTCTTGACCAGAAAACCTTCCTTCATATTGCGAAAAACAATACTCGGGATCTCATAGTTTATTCGAACAATCCCATAAAGAAGACGAACATTAATATTGGCGTAGTCATCACTTTTATGTTTGTTAAAAATAAAGTGAACATGAACATTCGAGATGAGGACTGCGGTAATCAGCAATGCGATCAACAACCCGATTCCTCCAAGCCAAATCCACACAGGCCTTACCTCCAAGCCCTCAATTCTTTTCTCGTCTAGTATGGCACTTTGAATAGGAAAAAATTCACGTCGGACCTAAAAATTCCATTTCGTATTTGTTTGGAAACGGTCCGTTATACCTTTTATATACGTAAATTGGACTAAAGAATAGTTACACTGGTTACTCCGATGACAGAATAACCTTCCGGTCGCTGTTATCCCAATGCACAAAAAAACCGACTCCACTGATGGTGTCGGTTAATATGAACTTCCAGATTAAATTAAGAATCCGTGTAATCATCTTCGTTGTCGATATGAATTAGATCATCCACCGGATCAGCACTTTCCGGTTCCAGTTGTTGCAAATCCAGTTTGTTGAATAACAGTTGTGTCTCTTCCTCCAGGTTCTCCGAATCTTCGAACAGACCTGGTTCTGGCAGATCTTTCAGTGAAGCCAGTCCGAAATAATCTAGAAATGACTTGGTCGTTCCGTACAGAATTGGTCGTCCGATCGCCTCGGCTCGTCCCACTTCTATAATCAGATCCTTATTCACAAGTGTATGAATAGCCCGCTCCGATTTCACACCACGGATTTCCTCAATCTCAACCCGTGTAATCGGCTGCCGGTATGCAACGATGGCCAGCGTCTCCAGAGCCGCCTGCGATAAGGAGGTACGCGCTGGAGAGTATGCAAGTTTCTCAAAATATACTGCGTGCTCAGGCAAGGTGCCCAGCTGGACTACGCCAGCGATTTTGAGAATCTGTACACCTCGTCCCTGCTGTGTAAATTCACTGATCATTTCCTCAATCGCGTCCGTTACCAGCTCGACTCGCTGATCGACGATCTCGGCAATTTGTTTGATACTCAGACCTTCTTCTCCGGACAAAAACAGCAGGCCTTCAATAATCGATTTCAATTTCGGAAAATCCATGATTCTTTGTTTCCCCTCTCCACTCCATAACGATATCCTCAAACATCCGTTCCTGATAACAGACAATCTGCTTCATCTTCATCAGTTCCAGCACCGCCAGAAAAGTCACGACAATCTCATGGCGATAGATATGCTCATCCATTAACTTGGAGAATAAAAGCCTGCCTCCCGGCCCCATACTTTCCAAAGCGCCGATGACATCCCGTATCCGATCCTTAACCGAAATTTCATCCCGTTTGATCCGGGTTACAGTTGTACGCTTCTCAGCCTTGCGTAGCGCCTTCTGAAATGCAGCAATCAGATCAGAGGTATGCAAACCCTCAACCGGGTTCGAAGGGGCTTCTACAGGCATATACGGGCGCAGATCCTCGGGCTCTTTGGAAAAAATAAGGCTCCGTTCCCACTCCCGTTCATGAAGATGACGCGCAATGCCCTTGTATTTGCGATATTCAATCAGACGTGCAATCAGCTCTGCACGTGGATCATAATCTTCTTCTTCCATATAATCATAATCCTCAAAATCCTCAATTACCGGTGGTTTGGGCAGTAAAAGTTTGCTCTTGATCGACAGCAGTGTTGCTGCCATGACCAAAAATTCACTCGTAATATCCAGTTCCAGTTCCTGCATCGAATGCAGATACGCCATGTATTGATCGGTAATATCGCTGATGGGAATATCCTGGATATGAATTTCAGCCTTATCAATCAGATGAAGCAGCAGATCCAAAGGCCCTTCAAAAGTCTCCAGTTTGTATGTAACTACCGTCACTAGACGAATCCTCCCGCCAGAAAAATACAAAACCCTGCTAAGCCGTCCGAATCCGGTCTCCCGTTTTCGTCTGCGCAAAGCAGGGCACTACTATTAAATAAGCACTATTTTAGCTGTTTCGTCAAGTTTGCCATCTCAATTGCCGCCGTAGCTGCATCCCAACCTTTGTTACCCGCCTTGGTTCCGGCACGCTCAATCGCTTGTTCAATATTTTCTGTTGTAACCAGACCGAAGATTGTAGGCACGCCTGTTTTCAGGTTAATTGCCGCTACCCCTTTAGCCATCTCGTTACATACATAATCGTAATGTGTAGTTGATCCACGAATGACAGTTCCCAGCGTAATCACCGCATCATACTTGCCACTCTCCGCCATTTTCTGCGCTATTAAAGGGATTTCGAACGCACCTGGGACCCAGGCTACATCCACTTCCTCATCCTTCACGCCGTGACGTTTGAAT
This sequence comes from Paenibacillus sp. Negev47, assembly GCF_058313655.1. Taxonomy (NCBI): domain Bacteria; kingdom Bacillati; phylum Bacillota; class Bacilli; order Caryophanales; family Paenibacillaceae; genus Paenibacillus; species Paenibacillus sp. Negev47. The sequence continues at coordinate 2,277,932 of NZ_CM177754.1, read as the reverse complement.
GCATCGAGCGCTCCGCTAAGCAATTTGCTCGTGATGAATTCGTTGAAACGTCCAACAACAACTCCATATCTTAATCCTTCTGATACTAAATGTCCTTCAAAAAATTGTGGCATTCAAGTCATCTCCCTAACGGTATATTAATGTAAGCACCGGATGTCTCTTAGTAACGACTTCCATAAATTACATATCAAAAGTTATTCATTTAAAATACATTTACTCTTCGTTCTGCTCGATATCATCGAACTTGAGCATATGACCCAACTTGGCTTGTTTCGTATGAAGATAGACGGTATTGTCCTCGTTCTCTTGCATCTGAATCGCAACCCGCTCCACCACTTCAAGTCCATATCCTTCCAGACCTTTGATCTTGCGAGGATTGTTGGTCAGCAGTCTGATCTGACGAACCCCAAGGTCTTTCAGAATTTGAGCGCCAATCCCGTAATCACGCAAGTCGGCAGCAAAGCCCAGCTTCAGGTTTGCATCCACGGTGTCCAGACCTTCTTCTTGGAGCTTGTAAGCTTTGAGTTTGTTGATCAGGCCAATCCCTCGACCTTCCTGTCTCATATAGAGCAGTACACCGTTGCCTTCCTCGTGAATCTGTTTGAGTGCCGCATCAAACTGGGGACCACAATCACAACGATGGGAATGAAATACATCGCCTGTCAAACATTCAGAGTGCACACGCACCAGTACAGGTTTCGAACCATCAATCTCACCTTTGACCAGAGCCACATGCTCCTTGTTGTCCACAGCGTTCGTATAAGCCACCGCTTGGAACTCGCCAAAGTCTGTTGGCATACGCACAGCCACTTCACGTTGAACCAGCTGCTCTTTTTCGTGACGGTAACGAATCATGTCTTGAATACTGATCAGCTTCAGATCATGCTTGCGGGCAATCTCCTGCAGATCCGGAAGTCTGGCCATCGTACCATCTTCCTTGATTACTTCACAGATTACGCCTGCAGGGTAGGAACCACACATGATAGCGAGGTCTACAGCTGCTTCCGTATGTCCGGCACGGCGCAGCACACCACCATCTTTTGCAATCAAAGGGAACATGTGACCAGGCTTGCGGAAGTCCCCAGCTTTCGCTTCAGGATCAATCAGCCCCTTCACGGTGATGGAACGTTCATGTGCCGAGATACCTGTTGTAGTATCTTTGTGGTCCACAGAGACGGTGAAGGCCGTTCCATGGAAATCTGTATTTTGTTGAACCATGGGTTTCAGGTTGAGTTCGTCCGCACGTTGTTGTGTAATCGGAACACAGACCAGACCTCTGCCTTCAGTGATCATGAAATTAATCACTTCAGGTGTTGCCTTTTCGGCCAAAGCGATAAAATCGCCTTCATTCTCCCGATCTTCATCATCCACAACAATGACGGGTTTACCACGCATGAGATCGTATATGGCTTCTTCTACCGTGTCCAGAATGGATTGTTCTGACATTGGTCCACCTCCAGTGTATTTCTTTTCTCTATGTTCTTGTGTAGATGTTATGCAAAACCGTGATTGGCAAGAAAATCTTCACTGATACTACGCGGCTTGCCAGCACCTGTCTCCTGATGTCCTCTTCCATACTGAAGCAGATGATCCACATATTTGCCTAAAATATCGCATTCGATATTGATGGTATCCCCTGTCTTTTTGACATTTAGTACAGTCTCACCAATGGTGTGCGGGATAATGGAAACAGTGAATGCACTCTGCGACGTATGAACAACAGTCAAGCTAATGCCGTCCAATGTAACGGACCCCTTAGGAATCAGATATTTGAACAACTGATGATCATCAGGTTTGATCTCAAACACAATCGCGTTCTGATCACGTGTTATACTGCCAATCACTCCAGTACCATCGACATGGCCCTGAACGATATGTCCGCCAAAACGGCCACCTGATTGCATGGCTCGCTCCAGATTGACTTTACTGCCAGATTGCAACTGACTGAGATTGGTATGTCGAAACGTTTCAGGCATTACATCGGCGGTAAAACCTCCACCTTCCAGCGTTGTTGCAGTTAAGCACACTCCGTTCACTGCTACACTATCGCCAATCTTCAGATCGTCCATGATGGCGGAAGCTCCGATATTCAGGACCATCGCTTCGCCTTTCCGACCAATACGCCGAATCTGACCGACTTCTTCCACCAAACCGGTAAACATGCTGCCGCCTCCCTCGATCATTTCTAAGGACCCTAACTTACTACTTTAAGATCCATTTATTTATTCAGGCCATACCGGAATACCGCCAATGCTGATATTATCCCCAACTTGTTCGATCTCCAGCTGATTCAATTGAATCGCCTGATTCATGCGTTCCACACCCTCAAAGCGGAAACTTCCAGGTGTATCATAACCGCCTACAATCTTTGGAGCGATGAACATAAGCAGTCGATCGACCAACCTTGCCTCCAGCATGGCTCCATTCAGGGTGCCTCCACCTTCAAGCAAAATTGAACCAATCTCCCGCTCACCCAGCTTGCTAAGTCCGCTTAACAGATCCACACGTGGTCCAGGACCACAGCGTATAATTTCGACACCATAGGCTTCCAAACGCTCAGCAGCTTCAGGACTGGCTTCGTCTGTTGTCAGTACCCATGTTGGGGCTAGACCATCCTTAACCATCTTGGCACCTAAAGGAAGACGTAGCTTGGAGTCCACCACAATGCGTACCGGACTGATGCCTTCCACTTGCAAACGGGTTGTAAGCTCCGGATTATCGGCAATCACTGTGTCTACGCCAACCATAATTCCCTGGTGACGATGACGAAGGGCATGCACAATCTCACGAGCGGGCTCATTAGAGATCCACTTGCTGTCTCCGCTACGTGTAGCAATCTTTCCATCCAAAGTTGTAGCTGTCTTGAGCGTCACGAAAGGTAGGCCTGTTGTAATAAATTTAATGAATTTTTCATTCATCCGTCTTCCACGCTCACGCAATACGCCAACTTCAACTTCAATGCCTTGTTGACGGAGCATGCTAATGCCCCTGCCGGATACTTGCGGATTTGGATCTTCACAACATACCACGACACGTTTCACCTTTTCGTGAATCAGGCGTTCACTGCAAGGTGGCGTCTTGCCATAATGACTACAGGGCTCAAGTGTAACGTATACCGTACTGCCTTCTGCGTCGCTGCCTGCCATGTTCAATGCATGCACCTCTGCATGACCGGTTCCACGTTTCAAATGACTTCCCAGGCCTACAATACGCCCTTCTTTCACAACTACACATCCAACGACCGGATTAATTCCCGTCTGTCCTTGTGCTCGTTCCGCCATATCAAGTGCCAGTGCCATATAAAATTCATCATTGATCATTTCCAAATCCGTTCACCCCGCGGTCTAAAGTCTTGATTATGAAAAAAATCCCCGTCGAACAATCAGTTCGATGGGGATGATGAGAGACAAATGTCAACAGCAGGAGTGAAATGGATACAGCACGCCAACACTTTGCCCAAAACTTCATTTCGGGCAAGTGAAAATAGACACATACCTTAATGAACATCAATCACAGGTAAAGAGCTTCTATAGTGTGGCACATGTATGGAACTGTCCGGCGTAACCGGATCTTCCCTGCACAGTGCAATACATCACGAATAGTGACTGTGCAGCAATACTCCTGCTGAGTGCAGACCTGTTAGGTCTGCACCTCTCCTTCTCCCATCCAGACTATACTGTCGGTTCTGGAATTACACCAGATCAGCCATCTGCCACAGGCAGACAGGTCACGGACTTTGCATCAAGTGCTGGACATGTGTCCTTACACTTCCTGCATCACCGCCGGTAGGGAATCGCACCCTGCCCTGAAGGATTGCTTTCGTTATTAATTGGATGTTAGCACTTTAATGCCAAAAAATCAATTGTTTTTTGTTCCTTTTTGTCACATACTAACTTTTAATAAGTCAAGAAACAACAAAAAACCGCTTCCTCTCAAGGAGGCACGGTTTTTGCTTGGAAGTATTTCATATCCACCATCTCATTCTACAATTCGGGAAAACACCAGCTCGCCATTTGCTTTAATTCTTTGGCATTATGAAATGGAATGCGGTCAGGTTCTTGCAGGGTCGAAGTCGGAAGCGGGAACTCTCTTGCCACTCTTCTGACCCAACTTGTGGAATCGATCGCAATAGCCGAGCACTTCCAGCGTCCATTCGTTCTCGGTCGAAATGTCTCATGCAAATCTGCTTTTCCCGGCATCTCATGAAACACACCATCCAGATATTCGACGATGACCCGCTTGTCTCTGACTTCATGACAGTATACGGTCACCCATACACCTTCCCGGACCCGCACAGCATACACATCTCCAGATTGTACCTCCCCGGTACCTGCATCAGGAGATGCCTTTGGTACTTTTCCCCGAACACTTCTCTTCTTCTCCAATGCTCCTAAGATCGTGTCCTTTACAGGTGGGCTCTCTTCAGGCTTCTCTTCAAGAGATATACTACTCGAATCAAAACCATGGAATATCTTGTTCAGGTTGTTCTCATTAATTCCGATAGATGAGTGCCACGACGCCAAAGGCGCCTGTACTTCAACCCGCACATTGGGACGCTCGTCACGCTGTATGTAAGAAGTAAATTGAGTTATCATTCCGGGATGTTCCGGTGTATCCAGTATCCCAATCAGAGCTAACGTCTCGAGCAAGTCACGATAGGCATATTCCTTTTGTGTAGGCAAAAGACGTTCCTTTTTGAGCGCTATTGCTGCCTTGCTGTAGCGTGTTTTGGGAGGTAATTCGCGAAGAACCGTTAACACCGCACGGAATGTCCAGCGGTCGTATTCATTTGGGATTGGAAGCTCCTGTGCGGCAGCCAGCTCTCGAAGTGCTAGCATTTGTCCAAAGGGATCACCGTCCAAAGGGGTTCCATTGGTCATCCGCCAATACCATTGCAACGTCGTGTCGGTTGCTTGATCTACGCTTAATCCGCAGATCTTACAAGTGCTCGAAGATGGATACGGCGTGTGTTCATGATCTGGCATACTGCTTGCAATAAGCTTGCCCGTAAGCAGCGAGCGCCAGATCATGGGTGCTGACCACAAAGAGGATATAAAGGCCTGCGCTGCATCATTTATCGTCCATTGATTCGCAACTTTTTTCAGTTCAGTGATCGTTTCATCATGTTGCGGACGCACAAATCGATTCGGTTCATGCCCGGCTGCCTCAAGCGCTTCTCGATCCTGTACGGATACACTATCCGGTACGACATGTCGCGATGCCTGCAGTTCTTCGTCCCACAACATGCGCTCACTATAAATTTGTTTTAACAAGCTTAGCTGAGTAACGATATCCAAGGTTTCATTCATCCTTTCTTCATCGATTTCAATACGTAACACGTAACATATGAAAAATAAAAAAAGTGCTTCTATAAAAGAAGCACTTCATGTTTGGATCCAGTTAAGCTGAAGGAATTAAGCTTCTACAACTTCAACAGTTTCCATTTTGTCTTTACCTTCTAAAGCGTCCACGAACTCCATACCTTTTGTTACTTTACCAAATACAGTATGTTGTCCATCCAAATGTGGTTGCGGTTGGTAGCAGATGTAGAACTGGCTTCCACCTGTGTTACGGCCAGCATGTGCCATAGCGAGTGTTCCGCGCTCATGTTTGTTCGGGTTGATTTCACAGTTGATTGTGTAACCTGGGCCACCTGCACCGGAACCATTAGGGCATCCGCCTTGGGCTACAAAGCCCGGGATAACGCGGTGGAATGTAAGACCATTGTAGAAGCCGGAGTTAGCCAGTTTCTCAAAGTTTGCTACTGTGTTTGGAGCTTCTTGATCGAACAGATCGATAAGAACTTCTCCGCCGTTTGCCAATTTAATTTTCGCTTGTTTCGCCATATGTAAATGACTCCTTTCGTATTGACCATCGTTAATGGTGCCAAAATGCATGACCCTGGGCCAAGCATTATAGCACTTTTCTTAGTGTACACCGAAAATGTCTGGATCGCAAAAAAAACGGCAACTTTTTTCATTATTTAGTCCGAGTACACAAAAAGCAGACGAAAAAGGAAGTTCCCTTTTCATCTGCTTCAACTGTGGAATCCATGTAATTTGAATAATGCAAAAACGCATTATCTTTGACGAATTAGCGAGTAACTGGCTGTTTGCCAATACGCGCAGGTACCAGGTCATTCTGGATGATATCCTGATACGTCTCACGGCGTACCACTACATCTCCTTGACCGTCTTTGACAAATACAACGGCCGGACGACGAATCCGGTTGTAGTTGCTTGCCATGGAGTAGTTATATGCACCTGTACAAGCTACAGCAAGCAGATCGCCGCTTTCGACTTTTGGCAAGTCCAGATCCCAGATCAGCATATCACCACTCTCGCAGCATTTACCCGCAACAGATACCGTTTCCTGAGCAGCCTCATTCGCACGATTCGCAAGCACAGCTTCATACTTGGATTCATACAAAGCAGGACGTGGGTTATCGGTCATCCCCCCATCAACGGCAACGTATTTACGCACACCTGGGATGTCTTTGCTTGTTCCAACGGTATACAGCGTTGTTCCCGCTTCACCCACGATGCTGCGGCCTGGTTCAACCCAGATCTCAGGCACGGCATAGCCGATTTGAGCAAAATGATTTTTAACGGCATCTGTAATAGCCTTCACGTATTGTGCAACTTCAAGTGGCGTATCTCCATCGATATAACGAATTCCGAATCCACCACCAAGGTTAACTACTTTGAAAGCAACGTTAAGACGCTCATATACGCTTGCTGCAAATTCAGCAACACGTTGAACAGCCATCTGGAAGCCTTCAACTTCAAAGATCTGGGAACCGATGTGGGAATGAACACCCAACAGAACCAGGTTGGATTGCTTGGAAGCCAGTTCAATCGCTTCAAATGCTGTACCATTCCCGATATCGAATCCAAATTTCGAATCCGTTTGACCTGTAGAAATATATTCATGCGTGTGTGCCTCAACACCAGGCGTCACACGAAGCAAAATGTTTACTTTACGATTTTTGTCAGCTGCTACAGCCTGTAACAGATGTAATTCATTGAAGTTATCGACAACAAAGCATCCGATCTCTGCATCAAGAGCCATTTCGATCTCTTCCAGCGTTTTGTTGTTACCGTGGAAGTGGATGCGCTCAGCAGGGAATCCTGCTTGAAGTGCTGTGAACAGTTCACCGTCAGATACGACATCCAGGGAAAGTCCTTCTTCAGCTGCAAGGGCACACATCGCCATTACACAGAAAGCTTTACTTGCGTAAGCAACCTGGAAGCCCAGTCCGGAAGCACGGAATGCTTCCATGTATTCTCTGCAACGCTCACGAACCAATTGCTCGTCCACCACGTACAGGGGAGTTCCAAATTGTTCTTTCAGATCTGTTGCATCGACTCCGCCAATTTCCAGATGTCCCTGCGCATTTATTTTACTTGTACCATGTAAATACATAATCTGCATTCCTCACTTTTTATATACTGGAACAGTTGCTATTCCAATGATTTTACACCAGTATACCAAATTAGGCAGCGAGATGAATGGATTTTTCGGCAGATCATTTGTGTTTTTTACTTTTTCGCAGTTCGCCGTCGGGATCATCGGACATTTTGGTGTTGTCACGTGTTTTGTTGAATGATGGACGTTTTTTATTTTGCAGCAATGGAAGCCGGAATAAAAAGTTGCCCAAGGCCTTTGCATTAAACGGTATAAAAGGCCAGAGATATGAAGAATTGTACGACCGGTGAACGGTGAGCGCCAATATGAGCAGTGTACTGCCCACGACCAATCCCGGAACCTTAAATATCGCTACAGCGATTAGCAGGACCAGCCTGACCAGCCTGTTGGCGAGTCCCAGCTCGTAACTCGGCGTGGCAAACATACCGATGGCTGCGATGGCCATATAGAGTACAACCTCATTGACAAAGTATCCCGTTTTCACCGCGATATCCCCGACTAGAATGGCTGCGATTAAGCCCATGGCCGATGCCAGAGGTGTAGGCGTATGAACCGCTGCCATCCGTAATAAATCGACGCCAAGCTCGATCAGAAGAAACTGTAGAATTAGTGGAAGCTTTACATTTTCCTGTGGACCAATGAAGTCGAGTCCCATCGGTTTAATCGAAGGGTCAATGACCATAAGAAGCCACAGCGGTAGCAAAAACAGCGATATGAGAATCCCTGCAAAACGCACCCAACGTAAGTACGTTCCCATCAAAGCCGTCTGTCTGTTCTCCTCCGCATGCTCACACAGGTCGAAGAAGGTCGTCGGCAGAATCATTACACTGGGGGAAGTATCTACGAAAACCACAACTCGCCCTTCCAGCAAATGGGAAGCTGTCACATCCGGTCGTTCCGAATAACGTACGAGCGGGAACGGATTCCATCCCTTGTTGATAATCGCTTCCTCCAGCTGTTTATCGGCAGCGGGAATACCATCGATATCCACTCGCTGTATTTTCTCACGGACCGAATCCACTTGTACTTTATCCACAATATCATCAATGTACACCACGCAGACATCGGTTTGTGTTCTCCGGCCCACCTGCATGATCTCAAACTTCAGTCCTGGGTCGCGTATTCTGCGGCGCACCAAGGTTACGTTGGTCAGGAGTGTTTCGGTAAAACCGTCTCTGGAACCTCGGACGACCCTTTCCAATGAAGGCTCTTCGGGTGAACGTACCGGATAACTCCGGGTATCCATAATTAAGACCGAACGATCCCCTTCAACGAACATCGCACTCATGCCGGTAAGAACCTTGTTGATGACGGCACTCATCTTGTCCACTCTTTCCACCTGAATATGGGGAATGTAACATTCGAAATAGGATTTGAGTGCATGACCTGACACATCTTCAGGGGTAAGATAGGTCAGTCTTTTTAATACTTCAAGCAATATCTCATCTTTCGCGAAACCGGTGATCATCAGCAAGCCAACGTGTTTGCCACCCAGAACCATTTCCCTCATATTAACATCAAAGGATTCACCCAGCCCGAGTACCTGTTGCAGTGTATATTTATTGTCATTCATGCGAGGGGAGATGTCATCGTTTTCCTGCCAATACCGCACCGATTCCTCAATGCTGTCAGACATCTCATTCTGTTTTTTCTTATTGTACGCTCTCTTCTCTTCTTCCTTCTGAATCTTGTAAGCAGACTTGTGTGGCCTCTCTTCCGTTATACCTTCACTATTTTCCTGGCCTGTATGATCCGAACGTTCATCCATTTTCCATCCTCCTATGGCCCCGATCTACCGCTGATATATAAAAAAATCAAACAGAGAACCTGTCATTTTGCCTAAAATCATGGCGAGCAGTAATCCAAACAAATAAGGTTTCATGCCCAGCCGTTTGGCTAATACGGGCAATACATTAAGCACCTCAGTGAGCGCCGCAGCCAGCAGACCGATAAACACGCCACAGAATAGACCAACCACCGGGCTTAGCAGCAGTACCCCATGCATTTTCCAGTGCCAGAAGTCCGCCACAGTCCCGAGCAGTGAACCACCAATTAGCGCCCCTTCGTACCAGTGGGTCTTGTCATACGATTGCGTAAGTTGAGCCAATCTGGGAATCATATCGAGCACCAGAATGAGCGCAATTACGCCGCTTCCTACGGCAATCCCCCCTGCAATACCCAGCACAATGCTGATTGCTCCATTAAGAACGCTCATCCGCATTCATCTCCCCGCGTTCCTGCTCATGCATCCGTTCGCTTTCTTCAATCACCACATATTTATCCACATTTTGCTGGTAAAGGAACATCTCTACTTCCAGCGGGGTAGGCTCCTCATTCCACTTCTTCTTGAACAAATGATTGAAAAATACCGCCATTCCGAATCCAATGCCAATGGAATACGCCACTTGGAACAGATAGGGATGTTCGTCCCGATGCCCAGTAAGCATCTCCACAATTCGAATCTGTACTTCCTGCATGTTCACATCGGCATGAAAATTCATAATGGTTAAGGCCGATCCAAAGAACAGCAGCAGCCAAACCAATATGAACAGGGACTTGGAAGGTTGACCATTTCCCGCAATGACTTCAACAAGCGTATGGCCTGATCCAATCAGTTCCACGCTTACCTCCGGCAGGATGTTCCGAATTCGGGGAATGATCTGCAATATATCTATGAGTATCAGATTGCCGTCCTCCGGTCCAGGGTGCAGCAGTTCAAGCTCCAGTAGCCTGTCCTCCTGATCTTCAGAAGTGGTCAGCACATGTGCAATATCTCTAAGCTTGACTGCTCTGCCCCTCTGGATGCGAATACGGCTGCGTAGACGAACGTAGACCATTGGAGTGGGTGTCTGGGACATCCATAGCACTCCTTTACTGCGTAATTTAGGTTAGTATTTGAAGAATGTGCAAATTTATTACAAATTGGTTGGAAAAGATCGTGAGGCGGTGGGGCGCTGCGGGATGGATCGGTCATTGGTCGCTGTTGCTCGGGGGAGGATTCATGCAGACACTCCGACGGCAGACCAACCTTCTGATCGCTGTTGTCTCCAAATTCTTTTGATTGATTTCTAAGTGTTAGAAATTTGGAGACAAAGGCGAACGCTTCGCTTCTTCAGGTCTAATCTGCCGCCTGCCTTGCTTGTGTATCATTAGGCAAGCCCTCACGCTTCGCTCCTTTTGACCGATTCCATCCCTTCGCTACCCATTGTCCTCCCGTTTCCAAACGTTTATAATAAATATGCTGGGGAGTGGGCAGGGAGGATTTAAAAGATGAGTTTTTGAGGTTATTTTGAAATTTGAGAACAACGGTGCAATTGTTACCGAAACCAGTCTCCAGATGATGAGTACTGGCGATATTTTAGCGAATGAGCTGATTCAAACTGATCCATCTGCAGATTTCTTTTTACTTAAAGATCGAGTGTATATAAGAGAAGAGGAAACCAGAAACACTGACCAATTAAGTGAAAAGTTAGGAACAATTGAAAACAAATATATACAAGAGGGAGAATTTAAGAATCTAATGTCTACGCAACTTCCAGTGGGAACAGAAATCTATCGTTTCAAAAATGAAAATTCAATAGATCAGGTGATTGTTAAGGAGACTGAAAAACTAATTATCTACAAATCGTTATCTGAAGGGTAATGATCCCTTGGATGCACAGCCAACAACAAATAACCTTCCTCGCCATAAAGCGCGATAGAAGGTTGTTAGTTGTCGTATATTGGTATATTAGCACCAATATTGTTGTTGCAATCCACGAAATTACTGCGCGATCTGGTCGCGGATGGATTGCAGTATTTTTTTCTCCAGACGTGATACCTGCACCTGAGATATTCCCAGTCTGCTGGCTACCTCCGACTGGGTCTGATCCCGGTAATACCGAAGATAGACGATTAACCGTTCCCGCTCGCTGAGACCACCGATGGCTTCGTTCAGGGCCAGCTTGTCAAACCAACGTTCTTGAGACTCGTCGGCAATCTGATCCATTAAGGTAATGGGATCGCCGTCATTCTCAAATACGGTCTCATGGATTGAGGTCGGTGGTTTGTTTGCTTCCTGGGCAAATACGACTTCCTCCGGGGTTACCCCCAGCTCTGCGGCTACTTCTTTGATCGTTGGTAGACGATCCAGATGTTTGGACAGTTCGTCCCTTTTCTTGCGGACTTTATTCGCCATCTCTTTGAGTGAACGACTGACCTTCAGGGTACCGTCATCCCGCAGGAATCGCTGGATTTCTCCGATGATCATCGGCACCGCATAGGTCGAGAACTTCACGTCATAACTGAGATCGAATTTGTCCACTGACTTGAGCAGACCGATACAACCAATCTGGAACAGATCTTCCGGATCATATCCCCTGTTCATAAAACGCTGTACGACGGACCAGACGAGTCTGATGTTGCAGTTCACCAGCGTATCCCGTGAGACATGGTCACCCGACTGACTGAGCGCAATCAGCCGTTTGACCTCGGCATCGTCCAAATAGGTCTGTGAAGATGGTTTCACTTCAGCATCCATAAGAACACCAACCCCTAATTATACAATGCTTTCTTGGATTCAATCCTTTTCTTCATCTTGATGGAGGTGCCTCTGCCGGGCTCACTGCTGACTTCGAATTCATCCATAAAGTTTTCCATAATGGTGAAGCCCATGCCCGACCGCTCAAGTTCGGGTTTGGACGTATATAGCGGCTGCTTCGCCAGTTCAAGATCTTCGATTCCTTCACCGCGGTCTTCCACAATAATTGTGATCATGTCTTCCCGAATCTCGGCCTGGATGGACACAACACCCTCGGAGTTATTGTTGTATCCGTGGATGATGCTGTTGGTCACGGCTTCCGAAATGACCGTCTTCAGGTCACTGAGCTCGTCCATCGTTGGATCAAGCTGGGAGATGAATGCAGCAACGGTTACCCGTGCAAACGATTCATTCTCTGACTTGGCCGCGAATTGCAGATTCATGAAATTTGTCCCTGTTCCTTCATTCATGAGACGACCTCCAGACCTGAGAGAGCAGTTCCCTCATTTTCGTATATCGGCATAATCTTGAACAAACCCGACATTTCCAGCAAACGATACACCGGCGAATTGACGTCACATACTACCATCTTGCCGCCTTTATTCTTAATGAGCTTGTATCTTCCCAAAATGACACCCAGACCCGAACTGTCCATAAATTGCAGATCTTTCAGGCTGAGTACCAGATGCTCGCTTTGTTTCCGCTGGATAGCTTCATCCATTTGCATCCGTACCATGTCAGCTGTATGGTGATCCAGCTCCCCGGATAATCGTACAATCAGAATCCCGCGATGGTGTTCCATTTCCACATGCAAGTTCACGTTTGCCCACTCTCCTCCCTGTCTTGAACAAGGATTTCTACGTTTCCGAAGGCTTTTCCTGCCCCCCGACAAAACTAGAAGAAAACCCCTATTTAACTACAAAATATGTTCGAAGAATGTGTGTAACTCGCGTAATTCGCCGTTTAATCAAACAGATTGGACGTCGTCCGCTTAAACAGCTTCCACCAGCCAGCTTTATTCACGTCCTGTGGAGCCTGAATGTCGAATTCCTTAATGACGTCGTTGCCCTGGTAAACCACCAGTTTACCTATACTTTGCCCAGCTTTGATCGGGGCTTTCAATTCTTTGGCGACCAACAATTCATGCCGGATGTCATTGGATTTGGCTCCTTTACGCATCAGCACACTATAATTTTGCGTGGCATTCAGAGGCAACTCGGCAACTTCACCTTTTTCAATTTTCAGACTACCCAGCAGATCCCCTGCCTTGTATAGCGCCTTCATCGTATATTGACTAAAGGCATAGTCAAACATCGAAGACACCTCGCTGTTCCGTGTTTTGGTATTCGGTTCACCGAGTACCACGGAAACGACACGCAGTCCATCCTTGGACGCTGTAGCGGAGAGACAGAACTTGGCTTCGGACGTGTAACCTGTTTTCAAACCATCTGCCCCTTCATAAAAACGAACCAGCTTGTTCGTGTTCACCAGCCAGAATGGCTTTTCCGTATCTTTGCGAAGGTAATCCTGATATGCACCGGTGTACTTCGTAATCCCGGAATGTTTCAGTAGTTCACGGCTCATGACGGCAATATCATGGGCGGAAGAATAATGATTATCGACCGGAAGGCCGTTACAATTGGCAAAATGAGTATCCTTCATGCCAAGCTCCTTCGCACGTTCATTCATCAGCTGTACAAAGGCTTCTTCCGAACCGGCGATCTTCTCTGCCATCGCTACCGAGGCATCATTGCCTGATGCCATTGCAATCCCTTTTAACATATCATCGACCGTCATTTCTTCCCCGGGCTCCAGAAAGATCTGCGAACCGCCCATGGATGCTGCGTATTCGCTCGTTCTTACCTTGTCCGTCAGCTTCAACTTGCCCGTGTCGATCGCTTCGATCGTGAGCAACATCGTCATAATCTTCGTAATGCTTGCCGGAGGCAGCTGATCATGACTGTTTTTCTCATAAATAACGGTTCCTGTATCTGCATCCATTAAGATCGCAGAAAGCGCCGACGGGGCCAAATCAGCGGCTCCAGCTGCCTTTGGTTTTTCTTCAGCCAATGCCGTTGATGCCAAAAGGGACAGCAGGATACAAAGGGTCATGAACGATGCCATTATTCTTTTTTTCACTAGGTTACCTCCTCAAATGACTTGCTTACTGCATGTTCCATGCATGTACTGCTAATCATTGTCGGCGCGTTTGCAGTAAATTATTCCATCTTACCTATGATTTCCCGAACTTTTTGTAGAAAAGGAGCTCAAAGCAAAAAAACGCACTGCACTCAACTCATGAGCAACCGTACGTTCAACATAACAAGAAAAGGTTACCCCCGATGATTTCTCATTCGAAGAGGTAACCTTCTCTACTCAAATCTTGCTTACATTTGTGGAATAACTGCCAATACCAACGCCAGGAACGACTCACGCACACGTTCAGTCGTTTCCATAACCTCATCGTGCGACAGCGGCTGGTCGAGAATTCCGGCTGCCATGTTGCTGATACAGGAAATACCGAGCACTTCCAGACCTGCATGGCGTGCCACGATCACTTCCGATACAGTGGACATGCCCACTGCGTCTGCACCTAATATACGCAGCATTTTGATCTCTGCTGGTGTCTCGTAGTTCGGACCAAGCATACCTGCGTATACCCCTTCACGTACGTTAAAACCTTGTGATGCGGCCGTATCCTTCGCCAGTGCACGCAAGCGGCGGCTGTAGGCTTCCGACAGATCCGGGAAACGCACACCCAGTGCAGCGTCATTCGGTCCGATCAGTGGATTTTTGCCTGTGAGATTCAAGTGATCAGAGATCAGCATCAAGTCTCCAGCTTCGTACGACGTATTCACGCCGCCCGCAGCATTAGTTACAAGCAGGCTACTTACACCCAGTTCTTTCATGACACGTACCGGGAAGGCTGTCAGTTCGGGACCATATCCTTCGTACATGTGGAAGCGGCCTTTCATCATCACGACTGGACGACCTTTGATGGTTCCGACCAATAGTTCACCTTCATGTCCTTCTACTGTGGACACCGGAAAATGCGGAATATCCTGATAAGCGATACTTACGCCATCTTCAATCAGTTCTGCCAGTACGCCAAGACCCGAACCCAAAATCAAACCGACTTCCGGCTTGATGGAGCTTTTGCTTTGAATATAAGATGCTGCTTCCGAAATCATTTGTTGGTTTAATGCTGTCATACGATGTATGTTCCTCCTTGAGTTGAAACGATCCGTCTTTATGTATAACGGCGTTTAGATGTATTCAATTTATTTTATCCTAAATCGGCACCATGTTCCGCATTTATTTGTGAATGCCATGCGTCAAAATCTATCTTGCCCTCGGATGATGAGTTTCATAGATTTCTTTCATGGTTCTCCGACCATGATTGCCATATTGTTGTCCAGGCTGCTCCACATGGCCAAGCATGTCTTGAACGGCACGTGTGTCTGCTCCACTCGCAATCAGGTGTGCTGCAAACGAATGACGGAGCGTATGCGGGGTAATTTCTCCCGAAATTCCCGCATCCACTGCCGCTTTTTTGAGCAACTTCCAGAATCCCTGCCGGGTTAAACGCCTGCCAGACACATTCACGAACAGTGCCTGCTCGTCCGAATCGGTTTTGAGCAACTGATTGCGGAACTCCTCCACATACACACTTGCCCAATGTGCGGCTGGCGCACCGATGGGAAGAATGCGTTCTTTGCCTGCTCCACCACATCGTATAAAGCGCATGTCCGGTTGTACATCCCGAATGTCCAGCGCAATCAGTTCCGAGACACGAATGCCTGTAGCATACAATAGCTCAAGCATCGCTCGGTCTCTCACACCCTGCGGTGAACGAATATCAGGCGCTGTCAGCAACTGTTCGATCTCCGGGATGGTTAACACCTGTGGAGGCGTCTTATCCGCCTTGGGAGCTTCCACATCGAACGTAGGGTCCTGTATGATATCACCCCGCCGCATCAAAAAATGAAAGTAGGAGCGCAGAGATACGATACTCCGGGCAATCGTTGCGTTGGCACGTCCTGCCTGTTTGAGCTGACCTGCAAACAGGACGACATGTGTGCGTCTGACCTGATCGGCTTCGTGTATGCCATATTCCTTATCTGCAAATTCAATGAACTTGTCCACGTCTCGGAGATACGATTCAAGTGTGCTGCTTGACATCCCTTTATCATCTTCCAAGTATAAGGCATAGGCGTGTATCGTCTGTTTCATGTACAACGCTCCTCAACTGACAGATCTGCCGCTCCGGCAGACTGCTCCCGTATTTGCATCCCTGACTGTTCGAAGCTACTCCCCGTACCAATAGAATAAACGGAGACGCTCTGCCATCGTAGGACGTCCTTCTCCATTACCCGGCCAATCCGTTTCCTGAAATACTTTGATCGCATTTCCAGTCGGCATCTGATACTGATCCACAGGTGAGATCCAACCATTAAACAGATCCAGAACATGATAAAACAGATAAACTAATGCAGCAAAAAATAGGATAAATCGAATAAAACGGAGCCCTCTCCGCACTGATATGATCATGGGTGTGTCCCCCTCCTGATTCGAATCCGGTTTTGTCCTTGAAATCAGGGTATGTCCATAAACACAGGTTTATGCCATTGGAGGTAAACTCCAGATCATGTCCGGTGCCAAAAAAGCTCTCCCGTCAAAACCGCCGGTGAGAGCTTGAAGATATGCTATGTTATTCTTCATCTTTGGGCTTCTGTTCATTTTTAGCTTTGCAACGATAACAAATTCCATGAAAGTCCAGTCGGTGATCTACTACCGAAAAGTTAAATTCCCGCTCCAAACGCTCTTCAAGCGGTCCAAGCCAGTCTTCACGTATTTCATCCATACTTCCGCATTGAACACAGATTAAGTGATGATGGTGATGCTTGGATGTATCTCCGCGCAGATCATAACGCGCTACACCGTCGCCGAAGTTGATTTTCTCTACAACATGCAGCTCACTCAGCAGTTCGAGGGTACGGTACACGGTTGCCAGACCGATTTCGGGAGCCTTTTCTTTAACGAGCATGAATACGTCTTCTGCGCTCAGATGATCTTCTTCATTCTCAAGAAGTACTCTTACGGTGGCTTCCCGCTGGGGCGTTAATTTATATCCTTGGGACTGTAGTTGCTGCTTAATTTTATCGATCCGTGCTTCCATTTTCTCCCTCCCCCTAGGAAATCACTGCACACTGCAACTTAACCCACTCTTTTCATTATAGGGGGAGTGCGTAATTAAAGTCAACATTTTACACTATACGGTACACGCTAGGCCGGCAGTAACATTGGCGTGACCCAACGCATCATCGCAGGTGTAACCCATGTTTCAAAAGATGCCACGCCGAGCAGCAGTGCAGCCATGGCCAAAGTTAACACTATATATGAAGCAAAAGGTCTTTGTCGACCCGGTGTTCGCTGCATCAAAACACGATTGCGAATGATGTATAACGAGAACGTCATGGCTGCCACACTACAGATCAGCAGGATCGGAATGACGAACAAATTATGCGGTGCCACGGATACCAGCGCAAACAACAACCCTTTCCAGGAATACTGCCCAACAAGATACCCCACTGTGAATCCAATGAGCACACCTTTTAGAAAATCCAGAACCAGTATACCGGGCAGTCCGACGACGGATAAACCCAGAATAAAGATCAGACCTACCCATTTCAGATGAAGCATAGCAATGTCCCAATATGCCCCGGTCTCCGTCACTTGTGCGCTGTGCTGCACCGTCATGAAGAAGTTCCCAAGATAGCCCTCCAGATCCTGACGTTGCTCAAGAGACAATGCATTGACCATAAGCGCGCCAAAAATGACGCCGACCAGAAACAAGACAGCCACGAATACATATAACGAAGTCTGACCTTTAAATGTAAAGTAGGAAGAGCGCATACAGGTACGAGTCCCCTTTCCGGTTGTCATGCTGCAAGGATGCTCAATCATATCCTCATAGTCATTCTTATGAACCGAAACGCACCTGTATGACTCCTTGTCCAGATTGGCTCTTCGTGAAGTGAAAGCTGCTCTCTACTCTGATGCTCTCTCTTGAACTGCAACCTTCCCATACGTACCTCCACCTCCGGAGGACAGCTCCAGTTGCCCGTTCCGTGCGGCCACGATAAATCCTGCTAGCACAGGTCCAACGACCGCAGCAAGCTCTTCCTCACGGGTACGGTGAAGTACGTTCATTTCCGTACCAAACTGCTCCAGGAGTTGACGCAGTTTGGCTTTGCCAAGTCCCGGGATGAACTCCAGTGGTACCTGATAATGATAGGCCGGTCTGTTTGCAGGAACCTGAGGGCTCTCCCGATCAGAGATCGCCAGAATGCGGTCCAGCACCCCCTGCACCAGCTTCTGACTGCCACAGTGAGGACAACGCTCTGCTGACATCGCCTGCTCGTCCATAATACTGCCACATGCTGCACAGTAGGTACGGTGATACTTGCCCAGCCTTGGATTCAGACCATAATTGGCAGTAATCCTTCTGCCTGCTTCTCCTTGGAGTGCCATACGGAATTCATCAAAAGAAGGTGCAGCCACTTGCAGTTCATTATACTCCCGTCCAATCTTGCCGAGGGAATGTGCATCCGAATTGGTCAGGAACGGAACATGATCCAATTCCCGAATATAACTGGCCATCGATGAATCGGAGCTTAACCCCAGTTCGACGGCATCCACAAGACGAGTATCCAGTACATCGCCCATACGGGGCGCCGTGCTGCCATAGATGCCTTTATGCGGTGTAAACACATGCGCAGGTACAATAAGTCCACCACGAGCCTTAATCTCGGCCTGCATCTCTAGAGCGGGCACGTATACCCGCTGAGAGCTAAGGTTCACATTTTTCATATAACGCTTCATCCAGTCCGTAAAGGACTTCATCGTTCTCAGATCACGAAAGTACGCCAGCATATGGAACTCACGCATTCCAGGCTCTCGGAGCTCAATCTCTGTACCCAGTAGAATAGTTGTGTCCTGGTAGGCAATGCCGCCTCCCTCAATTTCGGACATCGTGCCATCCTCCAGTAATTGCTCAATATCCATCTGCACTACTGGGGAATGACAATCAATGACACCGAGCAAATGAATCCCTTTGCGTTCCGAAGCTTCCCGAGCAATGTTCTCAAATGTCAGATCCCGACTGCCACTGATTTTAACCGCCTCTCCACGGGACGTACGCCCGATGTGGATATGCAGGTCCGTATAACAGGGCTCCCACAAAGTGGACGTTGCCAGTTGATCCTGCATCCTTATAACCGTCCTGTCGTTCTGTAAAGATCCCATGCGTACACAGCCATCATTGTTTTGGCATCGCTAATCCGGTTCGCGTCCATGAGCGCATAGGCTTCCTCCAGTGTGATCTCGGATACTTCAAGGAATTCATCCTCGTCCAGCTCCATATCTCCAGCTTCCAGCTCTTCAGCGATGTAGAGATGAATGATCTCATCTGCGAACCCTGGTGAGGTGTAGAACGAACGCAAATGACGCAGTGACTTGGCTACATATCCAGTCTCTTCTCGCAATTCACGTGCTGCTGCAACCTCTGGTTCTTCACCCGGGTCCAGTTTCCCCGCAGGAATCTCTACTTCGGTGCGTCCCATTGCCTGACGATATTGATCCACAACAAGCATGCGATCCCCGTTCAGAGCAAGTACAGCTACTGCGCCAGGATGCCGGATAATTTCACGTGTAGCCGTCTGACCGTTCGGTAGCTTAACGGTATCGACCTGAAGTGAAATCACTTTCCCCTCGAAGATCGGCTTGGTGGATACGGTCACTTCATCCAGCTTCGGATTAGCAGGTTGTGCCGCATGAATGGATTGGGCAGATTGGTTTGGTTTCATTTGTTCTTCAACTCCATATCGTTGGATTATATATAAATTGACTAAAAATACTTACACTAACCACTCCGATGACAGAACAACCCTTCGATCGCTGTTATCCCCAGATTTTTTGATTTCTTTCTCTAATAGATAAAATTTGGTGATAAAGGCGAACGCTCCGCTTCTCTTGGTTATTTCTGTCCTCTCCGTTCTTGTGTAAAGGATTAGCTCAATTTATATATTCGATTAATGTATAATTCTCTGATTTTGGGCATATGGTGAGCGTATAGAACTCTCACAGCAAATATAAACCGAATCAGGGGGACTTTCGATGAACAGTTATTTGACGCCTCAATCCGTACACGTGGTAGGACAAGCCCGGCAAGTGCAGCTCATACTCAAGCAATGGATGCGCGAGTGGGGCCCTGATGCCAAGTTAAGCGATCTGCTCGCTGGACGCAAATCAATGGTTCTTTGAGACAATCATTTATTGGCTCATTACCCATAAAATATAACATGAAATGACCAAAAAGTCCGAACTCGGTCTGTACCGGGTTCGGACTTTTCACTTTTTATTTTTATTTCTTATCTGCTGCGTTTTCCTGAATAATAGCCACAACCACCTGAGACAACTTCACAATATCCTCGGCACGAATGCGTTCTTTGGTTGTATGAATATCCTCATACCCTACCGCCAGATTCACTGTCGGAATCTCAAATCCATTAAATATGTTGGCATCACTGCCACCGCCGGAAGCAAACGTACTTGTCTCCAGGCCCAGACTGCGAATAGCACGCTGTGCAAGCTGTACAACTTCATGTTCATCATGGAAACCAAATGCGGGATACAGGATCTCACTTCTGAATTCAGCCGTAGCACCGTATTTCCGGCAAGTGGTTTCCAATGCTTCACGCATCTGCGCAACCTGCAATTCCACTTTTTCCTGCACAATACTGCGAGCTTCCGCTTCAATCTGTACAAAGTCACATACCACATTGAGTGCTGATCCACCCTGGAATTTACCGATGTTCGCTGTCGTCTCATCATCAATTCTGCCCAGTGTCATCGCTGCAATCGCTTTGGCTGCCACCTGAATGGCGCTGATCCCGTCTTCCGGATTCACTCCCGCATGGGCAGACTTGCCATAGATCCTCATCTGAATTTCAGCTCTGGCCGGTGCAGCTACACAGATCGTGCCTACAGCTCCGTTGGAGTCCAGCGCATAGCCGAACTCGGCTTCGATATCTTTTGGATTCATGGCACGTGCACCCACCAGACCAGACTCTTCGCCGACCGTAATGACGAACTGTAATTTACCATGCGGAATGTTGTTTTCCTGAATCACACGAATCGCTTCGAACAATGCTGCAATTCCGGCCTTGTCATCTGCTCCCAGGATCGTTGTTCCGTCACTGCGAATCCAGCCGTCTTCACCCAGTTCAGGTTTAATTCCCTGTCCCGGCGTTACGGTGTCCATATGACATGTGAAAAAGATCGGTGCGACCCCTTCTGTTCCTTCGGCTTCCCAGGTAATGACGAGGTTTCCGGCGCCATGTCCCGTTTGCTCCATGGTGTCATCCTCATAGACATGAAGACCGAGGTCTGCAAACTGTTCTTTTAACACCTTGGAGATGTTCTGTTCGTTTTTCGTTTCACTATCAATCTGCACCAGTTCCATGAACTGATCAATAACACGTTGGTGTTTAATCATAGGACTTTCCTCCCTCTCGTGGATACGGTACAATATAATTACTATGGCTTGTTTACTTTTTGTTGAAAGGAGTTCTCTCATCATGCAAAAAAAGAAATGGTTCAAAATCATCATCTATCTCATGCTGATCGCCATGATCGGGTCCACCCTTTTCATAGCTCTCGAACCGTTATTGTTCGGATAGCAACCCCTGAAGCCTTTCGATGATCTGTTTACAGACGTTGAAGGGCTTCTTTTTCGGTGACCCAAGTGATCTCATAAGGGAAAATGCGATTAAAATACGGAACAATCTCCTTCGCTACCTGCTCCACTGCATAGGACTTGCCTGTTATATCCTCCAGGGAGGTAACGCCATACTGCTCAATCCCACAAGGAACAATACCCTGAAAACCAGCATGTTGAATGCCTGAGGTGATGTTAAAAGCAAACCCGTGACTTGTCACAAAACCACGGCGGTGTTTGCAACGATTAAACTTGATGCCAATTGCAGCAATCTTCATATCACCAATCCACACACCGGTGTACCCCTCTTTGCGTCCGGCTTCGATGCCCTGGTCTGCGAGATAATCCATAAGGACCTGCTCAAGTTTCCGTAAATATCCGTGTAGATCCAGATCTTCATCCCGACCAAGGACCAACAACGGGTAGCCTACCAATTGGCCCGGGCCATGATAAGTAATATCACCGCCGCGGTCAATTTGAAACAAGGAGATTCCCTGCTCCCGCAACTCATCTTCACTGAGAAGCAGATGCTCCGGATGATTCTGTGACCCGATCGTATACGTTGGCGGATGCTGTAAAAGAAGCATCTGCTCCGCTCCCTCGCCCTCGTCCAATCGCTGCACAATCGCTTTCTGGCGGTTCCATGCCTCTTCATAATCAAGCATCGGTATGTATGCAACATCCAGCGGCTTGCTCATGATTTCCCCACACCCTTCTGCTTCATGTTCAATGCAAAATTGAGCACCTGTCCGTAGACAGCCGGAAAAGTGCACGGCCTTCGGCACATACACTTTCCCGTCCTTCAACTATTTTCTTAATAAACCTTAGTCTCCATGGTGTATCCTTCCAGGTTCTCTTTGACACGTTGCAAGAACCGTCCGCTGATTACGCCATCCAGGATTCGGTGATCCAGCGACAGACACAGGTTCGCCATTGAACGAACGGCGATCATATCATTAATGACCACTGGCTTCTTGACAATCGACTCAAAAGTAAGAATCGCTGCCTGCGGGTAGTTAATGATTGGCTGGGACAGGATTGAACCGAATGAACCCGTATTGTTCACCGTGAACGTACCACCCTGCATATGGTCCAGCTTCAATGTACCCTCCCGCGTTTTCCTAGCCAGCTCATCCACTTCACGAGCCAGACCTGCGATATTTCGTTGATCGGCATGTTTGATTACCGGTGTAAGTACGGAATCTTCGGTTCCTACTGCCATGGACAGGTTGATGTCCCGTTTAACGATAATTTTGTCAACTGCCCATACCGAGTTCATGATCGGGAAGTCTTTGATCGCATTAACGACTCCCTTCATCATGAAGGACAGATACGTCAGATTAATGCCTTCCTTACGCTTGAACTCATCCTTGAGTTTATTGCGCAGCATCACGAGATTTGTTACGTCTACTTCAATCATCGTCCATGCATGCGGAATTTCAGATACGCTCTGACGCATGTTCCGCGCAATGGCATTACGCACAGGGGTAACATCGATGAAATACTCCGATCTTCCCTGACCTCCTCCTTCCACTTCGATCTGTGGAATTTTCGGACTTTCGGTCAGATGAATACCAGAATGTCTCACAGGAACACCTGCATCGGATGCTGAGATCGCTTCTCCGGCGGTTAAACCCATTTCGCCATTTCCACGATTCACTCCGCTGAATGGAGAAGCAGACGGCACGCCAGAAGGCGCATGCTGTACTGCTGCAGATGATGTTTGTGCAGACGATCCAGCCGCGTTACCTCCTTGTGCAACAAATGTCAGCACATCTTTGCGGGTAATCCGACCACCGGCCCCAGTACCTTGGATGCTTTGCAAGTTCAAGCCATGCTCTGCTGCCAAGGATTGCACTGCCGGGGAATACCGATTGCGCATCGGCTGGTTAGGGTCATGTGCTGCTGTATTTGAGGCAGGAACAGGAGTGTGGCTGGCATTATGTTGCACTTGCTCCTGTTGTTGCGATACTTGTGTTACTTGCTCAGCCGCTTCTTCGTCAGAAGCAGCGACCTGCATGCGGCAGATTGCTTCACCAACAGCAATCGTTGTGCCTTCTTCCACCAAGAGGTCACCCATAATTCCATCCACAGTGGATGGAATCTCGGCATTGACTTTATCGGTGATTACTTCACAGATCGGCTCGTACTGTTCCACACGGTCGCCCGGTTTTTTCAACCATTTGCCTATGGTAGCCGAGACCAGCGATTCCGCCAATTGCGGCATAATGACCTCGATCCATTTCATACGTTCAGCCATTTGATTATCACTCCAAACTTTACTTTTAAACGATCCAAAAAACGAAATTAAAACTCGGCCAGTGTACGCATTGCTGCTTTGGCTTTGTCCTTGCTCAGCATGTAGAATTTCTCCAATGTTGGGCTAATTGGCATGGCCGGCACGTCAGGTCCGCAAAGACGCTGAATCGGTGCATCCAGTTCAAACAGACATTCCTCACTAATAATAGCGGCAACCTCGGCACCTACACCACCGGTTTTGTTATCTTCGTGTACGATCAGCACCTTGCCTGTCAGACGAGCGGAAGCTATGATCGCTTCGCGATCCAATGGTTGTAATGTGCGCAGGTCCAAAACGTGGGCTGTAATGCCCTCTTCCCGTTCGAGTTCCTCAGCAGCCTGCATCACAAAATGCAATGGCTGGCTGTAGCCGATCACGGTAATATCCGCACCTTCACGAAGTACGTTGGCTTTGCCAATCGGAACGATGTAATCATCTTCAGGCACATCTTCCTTGATAAGCTTGTAGCATTTTTTATTCTCAAAAAAGAGTACCGGGTCCGGGTCGCGAATGGCCGCTTTGAGCAGCCCCTTGGCATCGTATGCCGAGTAGGGAGCTATAATTTTCAGACCAGGCGTACCAAAGAAGATCGATTCCGGACATTGGGAGTGGTACAACCCACCGAAGATTCCGCCACCAATCGGCGCACGAATAACAATCGGACAACTCCAGTCATTGTTGGAACGATAGCGAATTTTCGCCGCTTCACTAATGATCTGGTTCGTTGCTGGCAGCATAAAGTCCGAATATTGCATTTCGGCAATCGGCTTCATCCCGTACATCGCAGCACCAATGGCAACACCTGCAATAGCGGATTCAGACAAAGGTGTATCCATCACCCGCATTTCGCCAAACTGATTTTGCAACCCTTTAGTTGTGGTAAACACACCACCTTTAAGACCTACGTCTTCACCAAGGATAAAAACATTTTCATCCCGTTCCATCTCTTCTTTCATCGCGAGACGGATTGCATCAATATATTCCATCACTGCCATACTTACCGTCCCCCTTCTTCGCTTTCCGCATAAACGTGCGTCAGAGTGTCCTCAGGTTTCGGATATGGCGCGTTGTCTGCATATTCAGTTGCTTCTTTCATTTCCAGCGCAAGCTGGGAAGCCAGATCCGCATCCCGTGCTTCATCCCAGATGCCGCAATCGATCAAATAGTTTTTCATGCGAGGAACGCCATCTTTCTTCCAGTTCTCCTCCACTTCCTCTTTGGTCCGGTAAGCCAGATCATTGTCGGAGGTGGAATGAGGAGACAACCGATACATCATCGCTTCAATAAGTGTTGGGCCTTCTCCGGCTATGGCACGGCGACGCGCTTCCTTCACTGCGGCGTATACTTCCAATGCATCGTTACCATCTACACGCAGTCCGGGGAACCCGTATCCTAGTGCTCGATCGGATATTTTGCCGCTCAACTGCTTGTGAATCGGTACCGAAATTGCATACTGATTGTTCTCACACATAATAATGACAGGCAATTTGTGCACACCTGCAAAGTTGGCTCCCTCGTGGAAGTCACCCTGATTGCTTGATCCTTCACCAAACGTAACAAAAGAAACAAAATCTTGCTTCTTCATTTTGGCAGCGAGCGCAAATCCAACAGCGTGCGGAACCTGTGTTGTAACCGGGCTGGAACCCGTCACAATCCGCAGCTTTTTGTGACCGAAGTGACCCGGCATTTGCCGACCACCACTATTCGGATCTTCTGCCTTCGCAAAAGCAGACAGCATCAACTCACGCGGAGTCATGCCTACCGCCAGTACAAAGCCGTAATCGCGGTAATAAGGTAAATAATAATCGTGATCCCGATCCAGACCAAAAGCAGCGCCTACTTGCGCAGCTTCCTGTCCTACACCGGATACGTGAAAGTTAATTTTGCCGGCCCGTTGCAAGAGCAAGCAACGCTCGTCAAACTTGCGCGCGAGCAGCATGTATTTGTACATATCCAATACTTCACCATCGCTAAGCCCCAGCTGTTGATGCCTGTGGACCGCGTCTGCAGTACCTTTTGAACTCATATGAGGTACCTCCTTTTAATCAGAGCCTGTGCCATTCTTACTACCCGATCTTATAACCTGGTACTAAGACTTGGCTTAACCTTATTATAATCCCTTTTGCCCAAAAAAGGAAAGGACCTTTCTCATAAGCCTGTTTGACTTATATTCCAATGGCCTTTCCATCGACCGCCAGCATGGCTTCACCCATGATCTCCGACAGAGAAGGGTGTGGATGGATGGTTTGTCCGACTTCCCAAGGTGTAGCATCCAGCATCTGAGCCAGTGAGGCTTCAGCGATTAATTCCGTCACATGGGTTCCAATCATATGTACTCCCAATATATCATTCGTCTTGGCATCTGCGATCACCTTCACGAATCCATCACGACTTCCGTGAATGAGCGATTTACCAATGGCCTGAAACGGAAATTTGCCTGTTTTAATATCATAACCACGTTCTTTGGCTTCACGCTCGGTGAATCCGATGCTGGCTGCTTCCGGACGTGTATACACACAGCGCGGAATAAGGTGGGATTCTACGGCATGTACCGTTTCGCCCGCCAGATGATTGACAGCGAGAATACCTTCATGACTTGCGGCATGTGCAAGCTGTAGACCTCCAATGCAATCACCAATGGCATAGATGTGACCTTCACCCGTTTGTAGCTGTTTGTTCACAGCGATGAAGCCGCGCTCCAATTTAATATCTGTATTTTCAAGTCCGATATTTTCTACATTGGCCTGACGTCCAACCGACACAAGCATTTTCTCCGCTCTCAACGTTTCCTGTTTTGCTTCTCCAAGCTCCACGTCAATCTGTATACCCTCTTGATCCGTGCTATATGTCTCCGTTAGAACGGTGGCGCCTGTCAGGAAACGAACACCTCGTTTGCCGAGCAATCGCTGCATTTCTCTGGCAACATCCTCATCCTCAGCAGGCAACACGTGAGCAGCTGCTTCTACCACTGTGATTTCTACGCCAAAGTCCTTCAGCATGGATGCCCACTCCAATCCAATCACACCACCTCCAACAATGATGAGTGATGCTGGAAGCTCATCCATTCGCAGTGCTTCGTCACTGCTCATAATGAACTTGCCGTCCGGTTCCAGGCCCGGCAGCACACGTGGACGTGAACCTGTAGCAATAATGAGATTGGTTGGCACAACTGTATCCATCTCTCCATCTTCAAACTCCACTGCTACTGCTCCGCTCTGCGGTGAGAAGATGGATGGTCCGATGACGCGACCTTTCGCGTGTACAACCTGGATCTTATTTTTTTTCATCAAATATTGAACGCCCTGATGGAGCTGCTCCACAATCGCATCCTTGCGCGCCTGTACTTTGGGAAATATAAGTGTGGCTCCAGCTGTCTCGATACCATACGTCTCGCTCTCCTGAATCTCGGCGTACACTTCCGCGCTTTTCAGCAAAGCCTTACTCGGAATACAGCCACGATGCAGGCAGGTTCCACCAAGTTTGTCCTTCTCAATAATAACAACCTGTTTTCCGAGTTGTGCTGCCCGGATCGCGGCAACGTACCCTCCAGTACCTCCTCCAAGAATTGCAACATCACATGTAATTGGCATCTCTCATGCTCTCCTCTATGAATCAAATTTCAATATAAATGTATTAATTGATGATAGGTTAACTCATGGTTTTGCATATAATCTCTATATACCATTGTACTCTCCTTAAGCGGTCAACTCAAAGTTTGAACCAATCACACATGGACAGCCCATGCATTCCAAGCTATGATGGAATCAGGCATGATCTGTAAGCGTAACCTTTATTTTATGTCGACTCTGGCAGAAAGGGTATAATGCTCATGAATACAAGATTGGTCTTTGCTCGATTCTTGGCGATTGTTGTTCTGGTCATTCCCGGTTTAATGGCAATGAAGGGTTTTCTAATGATGAAAGATGCCCTGTTCCTATATTATGCCGAGCACGGGAACGAACTGATTTCACCAGGTTTCCAGTGGCTTTCCTTCGGCGGTGGACTTGTCCTTTTCGCGGCAGGTATGAGTTTTCTGGGAGGCTGGATCCTGTTCCGTGACCGCAAGCGAAATTATGTAGGTCCCCGTTTCCGATCCAAAAGTGTACCTGAAAAAGCAGAGACGCCCGGAAGGACTCCATGAGTCCGGGCTTTTTGTGTGTTTTCTGCATCACACCGACAATTATACATAGACAGGATGGATCTTCATGGTATCGTTTTTAATCACATTGCAACGATTGCTCAAAGGCATTTTTCATGCGTTCAAGGACCCCAAGTTTCTGGCTTTGTTCGTATTAACTGCAGCTACTCTGCTGTCAGGCACTTTGTTTTACACGCGCGTTGAAGGCCTGCAATGGATCGATGCGCTTTATTTCTGTGCGGTTACTTTAACTACGGTGGGACACCCTGATTTTGTGCCCGCCACCGGATTCGGCAAAGCCTTTACCGTGATTTACATGTTTGCCGGCATTGGGCTTACCTTTGCCATGATTGCCAGAATTACAGCAGGTATTCTATTCCCTCGCAAATTAAAGACAGAAGAGGACCCAGAGTAACCTCCGAGTCATTCGTATAATGCATCCCGCAGTTTGGTAGACATACGTGATTCTTTGGAAGAGGACTTCAATATCGTTCTGCGCAAGGTAAGGTTACTTGCCTGCAGTCTCTCCGCTTCTGCGAACAGTTCTACAAATAACGCCTGCGTCGCTTCATCCAGAGACCCCTGTTCTTTCAGGCTTTCATATTGCGCTTGCAGTGATGTTAATGCTTCACTCATCGTAAACACCTCTTTTCCAACTCCTGTTAAATAGCTGCCTGAACCAACGGCTTAACATTCCATATAGTAACACAAAGCTGTACAGATTAGTTCTGGCTCTTACTAAAGATTTTGTGGTACTCTGTAATGGTCGCTTTTTTTGTTGAATCCCGTATGTGAGAGGAGTAGCAGCACCGTGCAAACAGGACGTATTACCGTAATTACTGGACCCATGTTCAGTGAAAAATCCGGTGAACTCATTCGCCGTTGTCAGAAATTAATTCAATTTGGCCGTAAAAAGGTTGTGGCCTACAAACCAGCCGAGGATGATCGATTTGCCCAGGACGAGATCGTGAGCCGAATTGGTTATCGATTACCTGCTCATTCCATTCCCCGGCAATTAACCCCGGAATCCGTAGAAATGATCCTGAACCAAACCATAGATGCTGATGTTGTTGCATTTGATGAAGTACAATTTTTCAGCAGCGCCATTATGGAACTAGTCTCGGAGCTAGCCTATTGTGGCAAACATGTTATTGTGGACGGACTTAATATGGATTACCGTGGTAAGGAATTCGGATATGTCGGCGGTCTGCTCGCCATGGCGGATGACATTGAGAAACTCTCGGCTTTCTGTGCCGTATGTGGTAGCCCGGATGCCGCCTTTACGCAACGTATCGTTAATGGTGAACCCGTTACCTTGGGTCCGGTTGTCATGATCGGCGATTCAGAAGCTTACGAGCCTCGCTGTCGTTGCTGCTTCATTCCTCCTCACAAAGTTGAATGCTCTTCATAATTTCTAAGAGATCTCTGAGATCCTCCAAAAAGCCCTTATGGGCTTTTTTTGTTGTAGCTGAGCAATCGTACAAAAAAGCACCGCTTCTCAGCGATGCTTGCAGGGTCACTTCCCGCTAGTCCCGGGAAACAAAATATTTGTTGGTCATGTAGTAAGCGTCACCACGCGACGTTTCCACCATTCCTTTTTTGGCATCCAAAAATACAATCTCTTTACACTTGGTGCAGTACCATTTCGTACGCTTATATGGAGATTCCGTCACGTAAGCCGTGCCGCATTTACAATCAATCTTCATTAATAACTCGGTTGATTTGTAAGCACTAGACAAGCGTTCCAGGTTATCCTGCTGCTGTGTAGGCATAATCGTCTGCTGATAATCCGATAAATGATTCTGAACCTTGAAATCTGCAACCAATCCTGCATTCAATCCAAAAAACTCCTTGCCAATTTCGGTCACGAAGCGCTTCTCATTTCTGTAGCAATCCAGCCACTCAATAATCTGCTTATTAGACAGTGGAACCGTACCCTTGATACCGCTGTTTAAGGTGTAGGTCATGATGTATAAAGTATCGTCTTGTCTACCTGAGTACATTAGAATCCTCCTTCGAATACATTTGCTAATGTACTACAAAAACGCGCATAAATCAAAGCAATGTTATTTCCTGAGCGCATCTTTTCTTATTAAATGGGCAACATTCCTCGTTCATCCGCCAAAGACTTACAAGAACTGCATACACCTGAAACATTTCCCTGTGGGGCCGCATAATGCACGACCGATTTAACATTTTTCTTGCATATGGAACAGTAGTGCCTCCTTTCCTTTTTTGGGGTGTAGTCCGATAGCTTCACTACGTTTTTGTTCAGTCGGAATCGGCGTAAGAAGCCCGGCCATTTCATCTCGCTTCACTCTTTCTGTTCGCCTACTTTTGTAGTCGTTTTTTCGCTCTGGGCTAAAAATCATCGCGCCTTTTTTTATGTATACGATTCCAAGTTGTGCATGCCTATCTCATAATCTATTCGACGTTTTGAGCGTTTTTCCTGTTTTTAATCTCTGCACATATAAAAAAAACCGACAGAACCTGCTCTCCTTAGTTTGGAAAAAACAGCATTGTAGTCGGTTTCCAACCTCATTTATAAAAAGTTCCCAGAACTTCCAGCTCTGGTGAGCGCTCAATTCGAAAAGGGTAGATGTAGCCCTGCTTCATTCGGGTAAATTTACGGCTCCACAGGTCCAATCCGGATGTGAACTGGTAGGCCTGATATATAAACTTGGAACAGTAATTGCGCTCAATACTCTGCAGATTGGTCTGCAAACGGTAGAATTTCACCTGCTTGTAATGGTCCTGTACCCAGCCTGCTGCCTTCATGCCTGCCTCATTCAGTCTGGAACGGAATACAATGAACCGATCACCTTCATAGAAACGGGTGATATACCAATCCAGTGAATCAGCAAATACAGGCCCATAAGGGTGCACATGATACACTTTGCCGTCGAGCCCGATAATACCCATATGCCCGGCGTAATACGTTGATTCCGAGCTTGGCGTGTACACGATATCCCCTGGCTCCAACTTCATCTCGCCCAATGCGTTAATCGGCAAGTCCCGATGTAACCGTTTGGCTGCTGAACGTTCACGCCGACCTTCAACCAACAGACGATGAAGCGCACCAGCAAGTGCGAGATAAATTTCAGACCATTTGATTTTTTTCTTGTCAGGTCGTTTAAACCAACGCTGAATGAAGGTGAAACCTCGTTGTGGTTGTGAACCCTTTTTCATACGCCGCACTCCACTCTGATCTATTATCATAACTTGTTGTTAATCAAATGTTTCTCAGGCTTATTATAGACATTTGGTCGTACATGTTCAATTCGGGGCCTGTTCTATCTTGTGCCATTATGCCTTCTTATTACCCATTTTATGCAAAAAAGATGACTTCGGAATGAACCCGAAGTCATCTTAATATAACCAATTGCGGAGCTTTATTCTTCTACAACACCAAGGGCTTTATTTTTCTCCTTAAAGCGGCTGTTATGGGAAGAAACATAAGCCACTTTCTCTGCTTCAGGGTCCATGTAAAGCTTCGCACTGTTTACTGCAAGGGCTGCATCAGTGAAAGTACCCGCAATCAGGTACAGTTTGCTACCATAATCTACAAAATCACCTGCGGCAAATACGCCAGGAATATTGGTTTGCAATCTCTCTGTGGTAGTGACATGCCATTCCCCAAGATCAAGTCCCCAATCCCGGATTGGACCAAAATCACTCTTCATGCCATGGTTTACAATGACAGCATCTACTTCAAGCAGTTCAGTTTCACCTGTGTCCACGTGTGAGATGGTCACCTGTTCAATCACATCACCACTCAAACTATGCAGTGTCTCTACCGCATAAGGTGTACGGACATCCACCGAGGATTCTCTCATGCGCAGTACATTACGCTCCAACCCGCCGAAGCGGTCACGACGATGCACTACCGTAACTTGCTCTGCCAGTGCTTCCAGTTCATTCGCCCAATCCACAGCAGAGTCGCCTCCACCCGAGATCAGCACGCGTTTACCGCGGAATGGCTCCAATTCCTGCACAGTATAGTGCAGATTGCTAACCTCGTAACGGTCTGCACCTTCAAGCTCCAGCTTGGCCATTTTATATATACCATATCCAATTGCCAAAATGACGGTACGTGTCCAGTGTTGTTCACCTGTTGCAGAAGTTAACAGAATCGTGCCATCAGGTTGACGCTCGAATCCTTCAATCTGTTGTTCAAAAACAAGGGTTGGCTCAAAAGTTCGTGCCTGTTCTTCCAATTGTTTGATCAGATCTTCACACAGAATTGGCGTCACACCTCCAACATCCCAGATCATTTTCTCCGGATAAAAGAGCATGCGACCGCCCAATCTGTCACGTGCTTCAATCAACTTGGTCTTCATATCCCGCATGCCGCTATAAAAGGCAGAGTACATGCCCGCAGGGCCACCGCCGATAATGGTTACATCATAGAGTTCCAACTGCTGATTCATATTAAAAAATACCTCCGTTAATTCGATCCAGAACATCGAGTATTTGATATCGATTCTCATTATCACTTAAATCTAGTTTAATGGCAATCTTATCAAATTACAATGACTAAATAACAAACATTTCTTGTACAAAACTTCTGTGAACCGCTCTATACTATTGCTCTCTTGGAGCCGCCAACATCTTTTCTACGACAAAATCAAGTTGTTTATTGACTGAATAGATATCGGAATAATAGAAAAATTCAAAGTCAATCTCGATCAGACGGCCTTCCTTAACAGCTGGTATGCTACTCCAAATTGGATCATTCGTAAGGTTATCTGCCCCTTCATACACCGAACGAAACACATAATCTCCGATATATTCAGGCAGTACTTCCATGGACAAGTTGGAGCCTCCTGCTTCCGAAACCACATCAATTTTCTTCTGCACTATTTCAGGAGCTTTCATGTCCAAGTACTCATATAGTGCCTGAGATCCTCGGCCATATTGCTTGCTCTCTACAACGACCATACCTTTCAAACCGCCCTCCACAATGGAAACCGTTTTGTCCAATATGCCTGCATCTGCAAGTGTTTTCTTGCTTTCTTCAACTTTGCTGTTGAGATTAGTGATTAATGTCTCGGCTTCCTGTTCTTTGCCAAAAATACTCGCTATACTCCGGAGTCTTTCTTCTGTAGTCATTTTCTCGTACGGAATATATACCGTAGGAGCGATATCCTTTAACAACGAATACGTCTCTTCTGAAGGCGCAATAATCAGATCCGGATCGAGGTCTATGACAGCTTCAGGATTCGGTTCAAACCAGGCGCCCAGTGAATTTACACCTTCAAGTTCGCCCTTGTATGCAGCGCCGGCGAATACTTCTGAGGTAGCGATTGGCTTAATTCCAAGTGCAACAACATCCCCCTGGAGATACAATACAACAACCCGTTTCGGATTCGCTGGAACAACCACGTCACCTTTAACCGTTGAGACCGTACGTGTTTCATTGTCTTTGTTCGTCTGGCTTCCTGTGTCCGATGACACGGCCGTACGACTGTTATTGGAACTGGCACCCGTTCCTTCGCCAGCTACTGGTGTTGTTGCAGTACCTGAAGAGCAGGCTGCGAGGAGCATCGTTATGCTCAATAATGCAACCATGATCATACTGGATCTTGTTTTTCTTCTTTTCATTGGTGTAGACCCTCCGTCTATATATTGATAATGATTCTCATAATCAATATAGCCCGACTTCCATCTCCGGCCAATGGACGATTCAGAGATTTGCAATGGACGATCCTCTGTTCGAGCTTCTTCCCTCATCTTTCGTTGATACAGAATTGGAGAGATCCCCACATGTTTTTTGAAGATACGACTAAAATAATACACATCCGAATAGCCCACTTCTGCTGCAATTTCACTCAGCGTTGCATCCGATCGTACAAGCAGATTGCGAGCCTTGGCGATTCGGGTCTGAATTAAATAATCAATGGGACTGTAACCCGTCTGTCGTTTGAATTGCATCGATAAATGACGGGAGCTGTAGTTCATTTGTTCAGCCAAAAAATCAAGTGTGACCTGTTCCCTGTAATGATTCTGTATATAACGAAGTGTTTTTTTCACCGGGTCAGCAAGCTCTGTTTTGATCTCCTGCTCTGCCAACTGAACCATCATTTCATGAATGAATTGGTAAAATAAACTTTTCGTATGAAGCAGATCCAGACTGCCGGACTGCACCCATGCATTCTCAAGCTCGTCAAGGTAACGTAACAACCTAAGTGGATTACTTGGCGTAAAGCCATATTGCAAAGAGAACGGTGCAACCTCAGGTTGTGCCATTAACCACTTTTTGCGATAACTAGGAAAGGCAATGAATGCTCTGTAGTAGAGCAAAATATACTCAAAATCTTCGTTAGCTTGTATATCCAGTGAGGATCCTTTCGCCCCATGAAGCATGTAAAATCGCTCTGCCTTGTATCCTTGCCCATCCAATCGTAGTACAGCAGATCCTCGAATCGCATATATAAAACCATTTGCCGGAAGTATGTAGGACTCCAGTTGCGCTCCCGCCTCCATAACAATCCGGCGTATATCCAGGACCTTAACTGCGGCATGATTCCAGCATTTCATCTGTTCATCTAATTGCATCGAATACTCTCCAATCCCAGCCTCACCCGCAACAAAGACCTTGCAAGGTCATCATTCTGCCACCCATCCTTGAAATACATGCGTAGCAGAGGTTCACTAATATTCCTTACATTATAAATGATAATAATTTTCATTATCAACTGTAATTTTAGGCTGGAATTGGATTTCATCTTATCATGGAGATTCTTTTTCTTTATTCAACGCTTAACCGAACTAGGCGGTCTCTTCGTGTAATGATTAAGTACGAAATAGACTATGTAAATGAATCCATTCTAACGAAGCAATTGATCTTCATTTACTTCCGTTAACATCCGATATATGTACATAGAACCACAATTAAACGTAGAAGGAGAACAGGGTAATGAATTCAATCTCATCTGCAACCAAAAGCAGTTTCACTCCCGGGAACCAAGTCTCCAATCGGGATAAAGAAATTCAGGGACTCATGCAACAGAAGATCAGACTTAATGAAGAAATGCAGGGCGTGAAAGCCAATGACGAGTTGGATACCAAAACAAAAGCTGAGCGAATTAAATCCTTAACAAACTCCATATCCCAAGTCGACAGCCAGATTGCCAAATTAAAGCAGAAGAATTGCAGGAAAAGAACAAATTAAAACAGCCCGAAAAGACTCATCAGCAACAGCCCAAACCAACCGACGAGGCACAATCCCCTTCACTTGATCACCTGATCAAGAATAGTCAGACTTATGATCAATTGGGTAAGCTGGTCGGTATGCGTGATCGCATGCAGGGCTCCATACAGACTACCGAGGGAGAAACCCGCTTCGACCGACTTGTCCTGGAGATCAATCCTCCGGGAAATGATCTCGATCTCGGCAAATCAATGATGCTGGAAAACGCAGAGCGCACTGTCTTCCAGGCAAAACGAGAAGTAGTTCAGGACATCAATGCTCAGTTGAGCAAAGTCAATCAGAAGATTGGGGAGTTGGTGGAAGAGATCCATCAATTCGTGCCTAAAGAAGCGGTCCAACCTCCTAGATCTGCAGCATCTGGGGAAGAAGATCAGGAAGTAAATGAAGGTAATAAAACTGGAAATACGGAGAAGTCATCGGATGGCGAAAACACAAATCAGGTATCCGAAAACCGCCTGCAAACTTCGGCTTCTGCATCTCCTACTGCTTCATATCCATCTGTTGATATTCGAATCTGAGTAGGTTCTGATCCTACATTCTTATATGTATACATAATGAGGTTAGAGTGATTTTGTAACACCACCTTCGACTCTAATCCAAATGATAGAATAACCGCTATGACAGGTACTAACGCCAGATGCGTAGCGGTTTTCTTGCATCTTACACGCTAGCTGCATCTATTATGAGTAATGCTTACTCTAACATGGATTACTGGCGGTATCATTTGCACAGATGATGCTGCCGG
Source organism: Paenibacillus sp. Negev47 (assembly GCF_058313655.1). NCBI lineage: Bacteria > Bacillati > Bacillota > Bacilli > Caryophanales > Paenibacillaceae > Paenibacillus > Paenibacillus sp. Negev47. The sequence continues at coordinate 2,241,809 of NZ_CM177754.1, read as the reverse complement.
CAATCGCTTTACAACCTTTTTTGATCCGTGTTGCTTCATCGATAATCTGATCTATGTTTTCATATTTTTGCTTACTATTGGTCACAACAGCGATGGATACCGAAACGAGAGGAATGGGCCGATTCAACCCGGAGCGTCCTTCCCCCAGAACATATTGATGACTCCAATCATGTTCGTTGTAGAACGTCCTCTTTATTTCCTCAAAGCCTGAAATGACTTCCTCACTAATATGCTGGTAATTATGATGATTCAGGATTGCAATAAAATCATCACCCCCGATATGTCCAAGAAAAGCATCCGGAAACACAAAAAGCTTGCGAAGCAAGTTAGCTGTTGCCTGAATAAGCTGATCCCCCATCTTGAAACCATAGCTATCATTGTAGGATTTGAACTGATCGAGATCGACGTAAAGTACGCTAAAATGATCCATCTGTAGAGCCTGATTTAACCGTTCATTTATGATATGATTCCCTGGAAGACCTGTTAGCGGGTTCATAAAAATCGCCATTTCAGCCCGGACATCTGCAACCGCAAGTAACAAACGGCGAATACTTACCGCACCAAAGAAACTGTCGCCCGAGGTGATTAGCACAAGGTCATATAAATCCCCTTCATCTCGATCCATCGCAAGAACACTTACATCTGTAATCTGTTCCGAATAATCCACGACCAGTGCCTCCGTATTCATCACTAGCTCTACAGGGCGTCCCATATACAGATTATAGCCATATTGTGTACCAATCTGTTGAAAGAACCGGGCTCGCATCATCAATGACACATCCTTCTCCCCCATAACAGCTACACCTTCCAGACTGGGATTGGACTTAAACAGCTGATAGACGATATCGCATTTTGTATCAGATCGTACTATAGGAATTGGTTCAGCAATCTCACCTATTTGCGTAAACATACCACTCTACCCCTCTATTCGAAGCATCAAATCCAAGCTTTCCAAAGTATATAGTAGGTCTTTGTCAATGGTCACATCGTACCACTTTCTAACTGAAAAAGCGTTAACTCAAGGTAAAGTTTATAAAATATTTCTTATTCTAAAATGTTACTAAGAGATACGTTCTTCCTTAATGATCGGAAGTAACTTTGTAAAAATAGGTCTCATCATCATAATCTCCGTTATTTCGTAATGTAAAATACCGTCATCTATTGGATAATCTTCAATCCAATAAATGACGGTATTCGTTGGCATATATCACAAAGTTTATCGGCATAAAACAAAATCCAAATATTTTTAACCAAATTTCATTTGGCTGAAATCTATTCTGAACCAAAGTTTCCTTGCCGGCTCACTACTCCTAACTCTTTCAGCTCACCTTATTCTCAATTCTCAGCTTGTCAGCGACCATCGCGATGAACTCGCTATTTGTTGGTTTAGACTTGCTGATGTTGATCGTATAGCCAAACAAGTGGCTGATGCTGTCGATGTTACCACGCGTCCAAGCCACCTCAATGGCATGACGGATCGCACATTCGACGCGGGACGGCGTTGTTTTGAATTTTTCGGCAATGGCCGGATACAGTGTTTTGGTGATGGCTCCCAAAATTTCGATATTGTTGTACACCATCGTAATGGCTTCGCGCAAATACTGATATCCCTTAATATGCGCAGGAACGCCGATTTCATGTATGATGGACGTGATGCTGGCATCCAAATTTTTGTGTTTGCCCATTGGCACGACATTAGATTTCATGAACATGGATGAGCCGTTGCTTGTGGACATCGCGGTCTGTGTTCCCACCAGTTGGCGTACACGATTCGCGAGCACTTCCATGTCAAACGGCTTAAGAATGTAATAGGAAGCTCCGAGTTGCACGGCACGCTGTGTGATATTCTCTTGTCCGAATGCCGTAAGCATAATGACCTTAGGCTGTGGAGACAGGTTCAGGTTGCGCAAGCGCTCCAGCACACCCAGTCCATCCAGATGTGGCATGATGATATCCAGAATCAGCACATCCGGCACATCTCGTGTTTGCTCCAGCAATTGCAGTACTTCTTCTCCATTGTATGCAATACCGGTTACTTCCATATCTTCCTGTTCAGATATATATTCGGCAAGCAAATTCGTAAATTCACGATTATCATCGGCCAGCAATACCTCAATTTTTTGCAAAACGGTATCCTCCTTTAAATTAAACATCGTTTCGTACATTTCCTTACAGGTTAAATTTTCGACACAGCAGGTTAAATTCCTCCTGTCGAAAATTATTTTTCTTTATTTTTTTTTCTTGATCCTATATAATAAATAATTTATTTCATTATCCGATATATTATGTTTGCTTTCGACAAAAAAGAACCTCAGGGCTGTTTATCCAGCCTTGAGGTTCTTTGCGTTTTCCTTTTTCATCATTACACCAGCATCCTGTAACATCCATTCAATGAAGCAACCGTACCCTGATTTCGGATCGTTGACAAATACATGAGTCACTGCACCAATCAATTTACCATTTTGCACAATTGGGCTACCACTCATGCCTTGAACAATACCTCCGGTCTTATCCAGCAGTTTCGGGTCTGTAATTCGAAGTACCAAACCTTTAGTCGCTGGCTCAGATTGATCTGCTACATGAACAATGTCAATGGAGAAGCGTTCAACTTGTTGACCGTCAACCACGGTAAGAATTTCGGCCGGGCCTTCTTTAACTTCATGAGAAAAAGCAACGGGAATACCTTTGGAATACAGACTGTGCTCAGGATTTCCGGACATTTTACCAAAGATGCCAAAAGCCGTATTGCGTTCAATATTGCCCAAAATCTTACTTTCCTTGAGGAAATGAGCACGCTTTTCACCCGGATCACCGGTCTCGCTCTTCGAAATTGACGTAACGTTTGACTGAACGATCTGACCACTCCCCACAACAATGGATGTCTGTGTGTTCATATCTGTAATGACATGGCCCAGTGCGCCATATACGCCCTGATCGGGAGCATAGAAGGTAAGAGTACCAACACCAGCTGCAGAATCACGAATATACAAGCCAAGCCTCCACGCTTGATCCTCGGAGTCATACGCTGGAGTCAATCGTGTTTTGACTGTTTCCTTGCCACGTTTCAATACCACATCGATCCCTTTTTTACTTTTGCCTGCAAGTTCAACGGCTTCGGAGACACCTGCCACACCATCGAGACGTTTACCATCCATATGCGTGATCAGATCCCCAAGCTTAATGCCCGCGGTTTCTCCGGGCGATACGCGCTCATCTTGGTCAGAATGGACCAGATGATGTCCAACCACCAGAATACCTGCCGATTTAACTTTGACGCCAATCGTTTGACCCCCGGGTACAACACGCAAATCCGGTATCACGTTTACCTGAACTGTTTTCACGGGAATTTTACCCCACAACTTCAACGTTAATTTAGCATGTCCCGTCTGTTGAGGGTGAAGATGCAAAGGTTGTTGCCTGGTAAAGTGCATCGCTGCCTGATCATCCAAACCAACGATATCAGGACGATCTACAACGGCGCTTGAAGCAGCAGGTACGGCGAGCCGGACATCCGCTTGCCTGCCAGCAAACACCTGTAATTCATCCGGCAGTGAAGCATAACTTTGCACAGGCTGAATGGCCTGGCTAATCACACAAAGAAAGAAGGCAAATAAAAGACCTAGCAATTTCTTCCTGAGGGGGGAATTCAATGGCTGTCACACTCCCTTTGCTTCTTTCGCTTGACGAAAGGTGGTCGCCAATTGCGTACCTTTAAGATAACCTCGCCCCCAGGCTTTTATTACTGTCAATCATTACGCCAGCCGTCCGTTTCACCCTTTTTTGGCTTCCGCCAAATTCAGCATTTCCTGTGCGTGATGCAGTGTTTTTTCTGTAATTTCCACGCCGCCCAGCATACGTGCCAATTCCTTCACTCTGCCTTCGTCTGACAGCGATTCTACCTGCGTCATCGTCCGTCCATCATAGACATGTTTCTCGATGAGATACTGATGATCTGCCATACAAGCCACTTGTGGTAAGTGAGTTATTGAGAATACCTGACAAGTCGAAGACAGCCGGAACAATTTTTCTGCAATGGATTGAGCTGCTCTCCCACTAACGCCAGTATCAACTTCATCAAAAATCAAAACAGGTATCCGATCATGTCGCGCAAAGATACTCTTCATCGCCAGCATCATTCTCGACAGCTCTCCACCTGAAGCAATCTTGCCCAATGGTCGAAGTGGTTCACCTGGGTTCGGTGAGATCAGGAATTCGGCATTGTCCGCACCCTGACGATTCAGACGAATACGGCGGCCCTTCCATTCAATGCCCTTCGGATCTTCAAATGGAGTAATCTGAACACGCAGTGAAGTTCTTTCCATCTGCAGATCCTTAAGCTCACTTTCCACTTGCGCAGCGAGTTCCTCGGCACATTGTTTGCGAACCTTGCTGAGTTCCTCGGCAGACTCCATCACAAGATTAAGCATTTTATCACGTTCAGCTCGCAATTTCTCCAGACGTTCGTCCTTGTTCTCCAATTGGTCGGTTTCATGGCTAATCTGATCATAATAACTCAGAATAAGTTCCACGCTGTCCCCGTATTTCCGTCTGAGGCCAGAAATCAGATTCAGCCTTTGCTCCACTTCTTCCAGCCTTGCCGGATTAAATTCAATCTTCTCCCGGTAATCCCTTAACTGGAAAGTCGCATCTTCCAATTGATAAAATGCCGATTGCAGTTGCTCTACAATCGGTTGCAGACCTTTACTATCGTATCCGGATATATCTTCAATTCTTGAAAGAGCAATACTTACAGCTTCAAGTCCGCGTTGACCACTGAGCAGATCATACGCTCCGGCAACACTGTCCATCATTTTCTCACTATGGGATAGTTTGACCCGTTCTTCCCCGAGTAATTCATCCTCACCTCGTGTAAGGCTTGCGGCTGCGATCTCTTCAAGCTGAAAGCGATACATATCCAGAAGTTGATAAGCACGCTGACTGGACTCCTGGAGCGCACGCAGTTCTTTTTCCGCTGTGATAAACTTGCTGTAGCGCTCCTGATACTTTGCTTTGATCGGTCCGATTACTTCAGAGCCATAGGTGTCGAGAAGCCCCAGATGGCTCTCAGCGCGCAGCAAACTCTGATGTTCATGTTGACCATGGATATTGATCAGCTTCTCGCCTACTTCCCGCAGCATGGTGAGATTGACCAATTGTCCATTAATGCGGGACGTACTCTTCCCCTGCATGTTCAGCTCACGTCGAATGACCAAATGTTCTTCCGGCTCACAGTGGATACCCAGCTTCTCCAATGTCTGCCATACGGGATGACTCTGCTCCATCTCGAACAGGGCTTCCATCTCTGCCTTGTCACATCCGTACCGGATCAGATCTGCTGAACTGCGTCCACCTGCAATTAAACCAAGTGCATCTATAATAATCGACTTCCCTGCACCCGTTTCCCCAGAGAGTACATGGAATCCCGGGTGGAATACAACATCTACTTCTTCCACCACAGCCAGATTGCGAATCGATAAAGTAACTAACATCTGCAAAAACACCTCCGGATGAACTAACTCAGAAATTATGTTTTTGAATCACTTATTCAGGAAATGTAACCCATGATCCGCTCAATAACGGTCACACTGTTACCTTCAGTCCGGCAGATAATCAGGATGGTGTCATCTCCACAGATCGTGCCCATGACTTCATTCCACTCAATATTATCAAGTAAAGCAGCAATGGAATTCGCTGTTCCCGGTAAACATTTCATCACAACCAGGTTGTTCGTGTGATCAATGTGCAGGAAGTTGTCAACGAGTGCACGCTTCAGCTTCTGAATCGGATTATATCGTTGATCTGTTGGCAAAGAATACTTGTACCGTCCGTCATCCATCGGAATCTTGATTAACAGAAGTTCTTTGATATCCCGGGATACCGTAGCTTGAGTCACCTGGAAACCTGATTTGCGCAGTGCTTCAACCAGATCATCCTGAGTCTCAATTTCATTTTGACTAATGATTTCACGAATCTTGATGTGCCTTTGTCCTTTCATACATGCCTCCAGTTAAATGTATTGCAATAAAGCAGCAATTGTAGTTCGCCGCAGATTTCGCCAAACCATGTTCACTCTTTTATATTAGTCCAGATCATCCCCATCATACACATCTTCCTGATAGTCCATGAGCCTGATTAACTTAATATCGGAATCCTCCAAGTCAACATACAGCAATCCTTCACAACCAGGATATAACAACAGATAATTGAGGAAGCGATCCCTTAGCGCAGGTCCAGTCAATTCAAGCGGCTGTCTGCGACGCGATGTTTTGACCAGGTATCTGAGATCCTCCCGCTCTGCAACATAATCAATGAATAATCTGCTGTAAAATACGGATTCGTTGGCCTCAAAAGCCAGAGGGACTTTCATTTTACCACCGATGACTTCGTAACCCTGCGCTTCAAGCAGATCTAATGCAGGGGAATCCTGAATCTTTACATTCAGTTGCATTCCAGACAAGCTTACAGGCATCGGTCGGTTCACCCAATTACGCAGGCCGAAGAACAGCCACAAGATCAGACAGACAGCAAGAACACCTATAACGATTGTGTCATATTGACCATTCATTATCGCTCACCTCGAAGACATATTCGAGATTCAGTGATGATTTCCCTTTACATCGATCACCTTTCCAGCGAAAAGAAACCCATCTTATGATGAGTTTCCCGTAAATGTATGCGCCGCTTCCTTCGCAACTTGCTCCGCAAGTGCATCAAGTGAAGCTGGATCGTTCTCTGGTTGTGTTGCCTCTGGTGCTTCCAGACGCCAATGAGCGAGAAATTCGATATTGCCTTCTCCACCGGTTATAGGGGAAAAAGTTAAACTCTGCAGATCCAAACCAAGTTGACTCGCAAAATGAAGCATGGTCTGTAATACATCCTTGTGTACCTTCGTATCACGTACTACACCGGACTTGCCTACTTTTTCACGCCCTGCCTCAAATTGAGGTTTAATCAATGCTACGATATCTGCAGGTTGTTTCAAAAGGGCCAGGAGTGGCGGCAATATGATGCGTAGTGAAATGAAGGACACATCAATACTCGCAAAATTTGGCACGGGTCCCGTCAGATCTTCGGGAGTCACATAGCGAAAATTAGTTCGTTCCATCACGGTAACCCGTTCATCATTACGCAAAGACCAGTCGAGCTGATTATAGCCCACATCAATGGCATATACGTGAGATGCACCATGCTGTAGTGCACAATCCGTAAAACCACCGGTGGATGAACCGATGTCGAGCATGACAAGTCCATTCATATCAAGGCCGAAATGACGGATCGCTTTTTCGAGCTTCAATCCGCCTCTGCCAACATAGGGATGTACCGAGCCTTTAACCTTCAGCTCGGCTTCCCGTAGAATTTTCATACCAGCTTTTTCAATCGGCTCATTGTTGGCATACACCAGTCCAGCCATGATCGCTGCTTTCGCCTTCTCACGACTTTCATAATAGCCCTGCTCAACCAGCAGAACATCAATTCGTTCTTTCGGGAGTGACATGTCTTTCTCCTATCATGTAATTTTACGAAGGAAAACGTGTTTTGGGCATGCCGTAAGATGATTGAACAGCCATGTTACGCAGTTCAGCACATACATTTTCAACGGTAAGACCCACTTCCTCACGTTGTTCCTTGATACTGCCATGCTCGATAAAGCGATCCGGAATCCCCATCAGTTGTACATGTACATCATGCAATCCCTCTTCTGCGTAGAACTCCAGAACCGCACTGCCCATACTACCTGCTTGGGATGCTTCTTCAAGCACAATTAATTTGGTACCTCGAACAGCCAAATCACGAAGCATCTGCTCATCCAGAGGTTTGAGGAAGCGAGCGTTGATTACGCCTGCTGTAATGCCTTCCCGTTTCAGCAACTCTGCTGCTTCTTCTGCAAGCTGCACCATCGATCCTGAAGCGATGACGGCATATCCTTCCGAGGGACGCAATTGCTCCCATGTTCCAATCGGAATCGTAACAAGCACATCATCCAGAGGTACACCCACCACATTGTTTCGTGGATAACGGTAAGCAATCGGACCTTCATTATAATCAAGCGCCGTTTTCATCATATGACGCAATTCATTTTCGTCTTTTGGCATCATCAGAACGATATTTGGAATATGACGCATGAACGCCACATCGTATACCCCTTGATGTGTTTCCCCATCCGGACCCACAAACCCAGCACGGTCAATGGCAAACATCACGTTGGCGTTATGACGACAAATATCATGTACAATCTGATCATATGCACGTTGCATAAACGTGGAATACACGGCAAAGACCGGTTTTAAGCCTTCCATGGCCAATGCTGCGCACATCGTCGCCGCATGTTGTTCAGCGATCCCCACGTCAATCATGCGATCCGGAAATTCCTTACTAAACGGGATGAGCCCTGATCCTGTAGGCATTGCTGGAGTGACAGCTACGATCCGCTTATCCTGCTTCGCAAGATCAATCAGCGTTTGACCAAACACTTCCGTATACATCGGTTTTCCCACAGCCTTCAGCACTTGACCGGATTCAATTTTGTACGGAGAAATTCCGTGCCACTTGTGTGAATCAGCTTCTGCTGGCTTATAGCCTTTTCCTTTGGTTGTCAGTACATGAACGAGCACAGGACCATCCACGTTATCTGCCTGTTTAAATGTTTCGATCAATTTGGGAATATCATGCCCATCAATCGGCCCCAAATACGTGAAACCCAGTTCTTCAAAAAGAACCCCTGGCACCATCATATATTTGACACTGTCTTTGATCCAGCTCGCCGATTTGGCCAAACGATCCCCAATAGCAGGGATTTTTTTGAGCATTCCCTCGACATCATCTTTCGCTTTCAGATAATGGCGATCCGAACGAATTTTGCTCAAATATTTATGCATAGCCCCAACGTTTGGAGCAATGGACATTTCATTATCATTCAGAATAACCATCAGTTTTCTCTGCTCATGACCAATATGATTGAGGGCCTCAAATGCCATACCACCTGTAAGCGCTCCATCACCAATCATTGCGATGACTTGATTATCTTCACCCTTCAGATCACGTGCAAGGGCCATCCCCATCGCAGCGGACAATGAAGTACTGCTGTGGCCAGCTTCCCATACATCATGTTCACTTTCGTTACGTTTAACAAATCCGCAGAGTCCGTTGTGTTGACGCAATGTATCAAAGCGATCCATACGCCCTGTGAGTACTTTGTGCACATAAGCCTGATGCCCTACATCAAAAATCATTTTGTCTGCTGGACTGTTATAGCAGTAATGCAGGGCTACCGTGAGCTCAACCACTCCTAAGTTGGGTGCAAGATGCCCACCTGTAACGGACAGTTTCTCAATAAGAAACTGCCGGATCTCTGCTGACAAAAGCGCAAGATCATCCTGAGACATCGATTTTAGATCACTGGGTTGTTTAATTTGTGGAAGCAGCACGAGAATCTCCCCGCTTTCCTAGATTGTTTAATTATTAGTGTAAATCCCTATATACATTATGAATCAAATGACATTAAATCATTATAACATAAAAGAACAAGAATCATAATTTACTGCACCATACTCCCGATAACGAGCATTTTCGCCAGCAAAATATCTATGATCTGTCTCCGTATGTATTCCCGAATCTACTCGGGACAGACTTTTTCCATCCACTCGGAAAAAGGACATTACATTCATTACACTGTTCTACAGGTTTTGAAACAACGTGTTCCTTCAGAATCTAATGGTCTCGACTCATCAGATAATCTGCGATTTCCACCAATCTGGATGCATCAGGTAACTCGGCTCTTTCAAGTGCATCTTTTGCAGATTGTGTAAGGGACTTCACCTCTTCCATAGAGGCATCCATCCCAATAAAATAAGGATACGTTACCTTCTGCTGATTCACATCGCTCTGTGTTTTCTTGCCCATCTTTTGCTCGTCGCCCGTCAGGTCGAGAATATCATCCTGAATCTGGAACGCCATCCCCAGATCACGGCCGAACACACGCAGTGCTTCTAACTGTCCTTCTGTAGCTCCACCGATTCGCGCTCCAGCAATGAGGGCGAATACAATCAGGTCGCCCGTTTTGTGCAGATGAATGTACTGGAGCTGCGCAAGATCAGTCATCCCTTGCTCGCCTTCCATATCCGCAACTTGGCCACCGACCATACCTCTTGCTCCAGCGAGTTCAGACATATCCTCTACGATGGACAGCAAAGCTTCTGATGCCACGCCACTGCGCCGACCTGCTTGAACAATACTATAAAAAGCATGCGTTAACAGTGCATCACCTGCCAAAATGGCTGTTGCTTCACCATATACCTTATGATTCGTTAATTTCCCCCTGCGGTAATCATCATTATCCATAGCAGGCAGGTCGTCGTGGATCAGCGAATACGTATGAACCATCTCCACGGCGCAGGCTACCGGCATTGCAGCTTTACGCTGTGCACCGAAGGCTTCCGCCGCAGCAACGACCAGAACAGGACGAAGGCGTTTGCCTCCGGCCATAAGTGAATATTGCATCGCATCCTTCAGCGATTGAGGTACATCCCAATGATCGGGAAGAGTGTGCTTCAACTCTTCAGTCACCTCAGCTGTGACTTCCTCAAGGTATGCTTGAAACGAAGGACGATTACTCATGGACTTCACCGCTCTCATCGTCAGCAGTTCCGAATGGCTTCTTGCGAAGCTCTCCATCTTCTTCTACGATCATCTCGATCTTGCGTTCCACTTGTTCCAGCTTCAGACCGCAAAGTTGCGAAAGTTTCATCCCGCGCTGAAACAGATCGATGGCCTGTTCCAACGGAACATCACCATGCTCAAGCTGACCTACGATGTCTTCCAATGCCGCCATTGCCTCTTCAAAATTCAATTCCGGTTCATTCGCCATGGGTATTGTCGTCCTCCTTCATTCCCCAAACCTGACAGTCCAGCTGTCCGTCTGTTAATTTAATCTTGATCGAATCTCCAGGCTGTACATCCTTCATCGACTTGATCAATCGTTGTTCCTGCTCGTCATAAACGAGGCTATATCCGCGTGACATAACTTTAAGCGGGCTAAGCGCATCCAGATGCCGCACAGATGACTTCCACTGTTGCTGCTTCGATCTGGTTATGGACCTGATCGCAAGTTCAAGTTGTCTGCGTGCTGCCGCGTTTTCACGGCGTGCTGCATTGACCTGATCACGAGGATTGAATCGTTGCAGTGCGGCCCGAAGACGTTCCTGCTTCTCTCCCGTCCATTTCATACGCGTATCCACAGTTCTCAAAAGCCGTTGGTGCATCATATCCAAACGTTCCGTGTGCTGCATCAAGGTACGTCTTGGATGAACAAGCACCGGCGAACGCTGTAATCTTGCGAGCCGTTCACGATTATGTACAGCACGCTGACGCAAGCTGTGCTGTAACTGGCGCTGACGTTGTCCGATCTGATCGAGCAACTCGGCTCGATTAGGTACAGCCAGTTCAGCAGCTGCTGTAGGTGTAGCCGCACGCAAATCGGCCGCAAAATCAGCAATGGTAAAGTCCGTTTCGTGTCCAACCGCAGAAATGACAGGAATATCCGAAGCGACAATTGCTCTTGCCACGATCTCCTCATTGAACGCCCACAATTCCTCCAGTGAACCGCCTCCGCGTCCAACGATAAGTACATCGGCTTCTCCCATGCGGTTCAGGTTGCCAATCGCTTTAACAATGGAAGGTGCTGCACCTTTACCTTGGACCAGAACAGGATATAAAACGACTTTGGCAGAAGGGTATCTGCGTTGGAGTGTGATCATAATGTCCCGCACCGCCGCTCCCGTCGGTGAAGTTACAACCCCGATCGTCTGTGGGTAACGAGGAATCTGTCTTTTTCTCGAAGGTGAAAATAACCCTTCATCCTCCAGCTTTTTCTTCAATTGCTCGTAAGCCAAATACAGACTTCCAATTCCGTCCGGTTGCATATGGGTAGCGTAGAATTGATATTGCCCATCCCGTTCATATACCGAGACATTACCACGGGCAATAACCCTTGCACCCTCCTTCGGTACAAAGGGTAATCGCTGATTATGGGATGCAAACATAATCGACTTGATCCGGCTGTCCTTGTCCTTCAATGTAAAATACATGTGGCCGCTGGAGTGATGTGTGAAATTCGAAATCTCCCCGCGCAACCAGACGTCCGACAGGACCTGATCCGATTCCAGTTTCATTCGAATGTATCGGTTCAGATCTTTGATGGAGTAGATCTTTTGATCTGCCACAGACAGAACCCTAGGCCAATCCGTGAGCGCGTTTGGCAGCGATCAATGTATTTTGCATCAGCATCGTAATTGTCATTGGACCAACACCACCAGGAACAGGTGTAATTGGACCAGATACTTCTTTCACGCTCTCGAAATCAACGTCTCCAGCCAGCTTGCCATTCTCCAAACGGTTCATGCCAACATCGATAACAACCGCACCCGGTTTCACAAAATCAGCATCCACAAAATTGGCACGGCCGATGGCTACAACCAGAATATCCGCCTGACGTGTGATTTCTTTCATGTTGGCGGTACGGGAATGACACATCGTTACCGTCGCATTCTCACGTTGGAGCAACAGCGATACCGGTTTGCCGACAATATTGCTTCTTCCGATGACTACTGCATGTTTACCGGACATTTCCAGTCCAGTACGCTTGATCAGTTCGATTACACCCGCTGGGGTACATGGAAGCAGACTATCGTCTCCAATAACGAGATTACCTACATTCACCGGATGGAATCCGTCTACGTCTTTATCCACGGCAATCGCATCAATAACTGCTTTCTCTTCAATATGCTTCGGCAGTGGGAGCTGAACCAGAATTCCGTTAATGGATTGCTGATTGTTCAGCTTGTCCACCAGGGCAAGCAGATCTTCTTGGGACGTGTCTGCATCCAAGCGATGCACTTCGGAATAGAAGCCGAGGTCATGACATGCTTTTTCTTTATTACGCACATATACTTGGGATGCCGGATCTTCCCCGACGAGCACAACAGCCAGACCAGGTACTACCCCCTGTTCGCTAAGCTGTTTTACTTCTGTTGTCATGCTTGCGCGGATCTCTTGGGATACTTCTTTACCGTTAATAATAGATGCTGTCATTGTACTCTCTCTCCCTTATGTGAATATAAATTAAATAACTGACGAACTAAGAAGATAATTTTGCTTTAATGGCGTCAACTTCCTGAATCATACGTCCAAGTACGCCATTGACGAACTTACCGGATTCTTCTGTACCAAAGTATTTGGACAGCTCGATTGCTTCATTGACCGATACCTTGGCCGGAATGTCATCACGGAATACCATTTCATACGTTGACAGTCGTAGAATCTGGCGGTCTACACGCGACAGACGGCTAATCTGCCAGCCTTTCAAATAATCTACGAGCAGCCCATCAATCGCTTCCTTATTATTCCAGGCTCCCTGTACCATCTCAGTAACATAGGTACGCATTACGTCTGCATCACGAATGACCACTTCGGTTTCATTATCTTCAGCGGCTTCATTGATCAACATGTTCACAGCTTCCGCTGCACCTACCTCATTCATTTCCATCTGATACAAACTTTGTACTGCAATTTCCCTTGCCAAACGTCTTTTCATGTCCTGCCTCCTGCAGCGCTCCGTCTGGAGCGTCATCATGCTTATTTTAAAATCATGCAAACATCGCATCATATCCTGTATCGGATAGATGGATGGCTTCCATGGTATTGTTATTGTTATCCCTTTTCACAAAAAAACCTGCAATACGTTTCCTCCAAAAAACGGGCAACCTAAACTACAGCTCTATTTTCGGAAGAAACATATTGCAGGGTTCAGGTAGGTCACTTAAACGGACGCCAGCGATCGCCAAGCCATTGTCCCCACTCCCTCCAGGGAATGGACGAACCCAGCTTAGAATCGCTTCGTCTGCCTAACGTATAACCGATGAACACCAAGAGTGCAAAGAACAACATATCCCAAAAACCGATCCATACATAAAGAAATCCAAAAAAGATGCCGCCGATAATCCCGGTAATTCGGCCTCTGTGACTATCCCAAATCTCTTTCCACAGCATCAGTGAAACTCACCTCATTCCACTCGACTCTTGTAGTTAGGCGACTGGGTTACATTAGCGATATACACCGTGACAAAAGATACCGGAATGCCCGTAATCTCTTGCACATGATCATGTATAGCCTTTTGCAGATCAGAAGTCAGCGCAGGAATAGGTGTCTCGCCATCCACTACTGCACGGATCATAATCTCCAGTCCTGACTCAACCACACGTATACGTGCCTTGACATCACGTACTCCCCGGAAACGGGAAGCCGCCTTCAAACAGAGATTCTCAATCGTCTCCATCGAAATCTGTACATCACCAAATTCTGTGCGTTGATCCACAGACGGCAACGAAGCACGCTCACGCCGAACCGAGATGTAGAAAAATCGCAAACTCAGGATAAACAAAATCGCTGCTGCAATAACCGACGCAACAATAACGTTTTGTTCCTGCTGGTAATTCAATTCGTAAGGCAGCACACCGCTAATCAGAAGAATGACGGCTGCCGATATTGCTCCAACGCTTATGCTGTATATAAACAACAGAAGCCGATCCAGTATTTTAGCCACGAACTGCACAGCCTCCCTTGCTCACTAACATCGCTTAACCTGTTCACTAGCAAAATCAGATCTCCATCTAGCTTTCGCTATCTTGAAGACCTGTCCAAGACGGGATAACCCCCGGCAGATGATGCCGGGGGAATCTGTCTTCTTTTATTTTACGCGCTGACTGTTCAGGTCAATTTCTTCCACTTTCTCAGTGCTCTTGAACTGAACGTCATGAATGTGCACATTCACTTCATTCACATTCAATCCTGTCATGTTCTCAATGGAACGTTTCACGTTCTGTTGAATCTCGGTAGCCACTTGTGGAAGACGGTATCCGTACTCGATAATTACGGAAACATCGACTGCAGCTTCACGTTGGCCCACTTCAACCTTAACGCCTTTGGAAAGGTTTTTGCGACCAAGCAATTCAGCAAATCCGCCTGCGAATCCGCCACTCATGCCTGCTACACCTTTCACTTCAAGAGTTGCCAATCCAGCAATCACTTCAATAACTTCAGGTGCGATCTGGATTTCACCGATATCCGTTCGTTCAAATTCAGTCGGTAGTGTACTCATAACTGTTCAACACACCTTTCGCGAGATAAGTTTGCGGCCATCCGTGAGGGCGCTGGACTCAGGTCAATTGACCTTCAGAACCCTTCCGGTCCGGCTTTACCGGAACTCCTGCAAACATCCGCGAGGTGCGGGCTTATCCTTTGCAGGAGACATGCGCTCTTATTATTACATACTATATCATTTGGGCTACATTATGACAAACAAGCCCAATATACCTTTTAAATCTCGTTTTCCTCAAGAAATTTGATATCAAAGTCACCACGAATGAACGTTGGGTGCTCCAGCAATTTTTGATGGAAAGGAATGGTTGTAGATATGCCTTCAATCGCAAATTCCCCAAGGGCACGCTTCATCTTGGCAATTGCCTCTTCACGATTCGCTCCCCACACAATCAATTTTGCAATCATGGAGTCATAGAAAGGTGAAATGGTGTAACCGGGATAAGCAGCACTATCTACACGCACGCCCGGTCCTCCGGGTGCAAGGTAGAATCCGATTTTACCTGGAGATGGCATGAAGTTACGATCCGGATCTTCCGCATTGATACGACATTCAATAGCCCAACCATTGATTACCACGTCTTCCTGACAGAATGAAAGTGGGTTGCCTTCCGCTACCGAGATCATCTCACGGATCAAATCAACGCCAGTAACCATCTCGGTTACCGGATGCTCTACCTGAATGCGCGTATTCATCTCCATGAAATAGAACTCGCCATTCGGGCTAAGCAGGAACTCCAGGGTGCCCGCTCCCGAGTAATCTACGGCAAGAGCTGCCCGTACCGCTGCTGCGCCCATTTGAGTACGTACCTCTTCGGAGATTATCGGACACGGAGCTTCTTCTACCAATTTCTGGCGACGACGCTGAACCGAGCAATCACGTTCTCCCAAATGTGCAGCATTACCGTGTTTATCAGCAATGATCTGAATCTCCACGTGCTTCATACCTGTCAAGAATTTCTCCAGATACACACCAGCGTTGCCAAAAGCCTTCTGTGCTTCCTGCTGAGCAGCTGTAATCTGCTTAATCAGCGTTTCTTCATCTTCGGCAATCCGAATTCCCTTACCACCGCCACCAGCAGTAGCTTTGATAATGATAGGATATCCGATGTCTCTAGCAATCATGATTGCTTCATCCAAATTTTCAACGAGACCGTCTGATCCAGGAATAACAGGCACTCCCGCATCTTTCATCGTCTGTTTGGCGACAGCCTTGTCTCCCATTTTGGTAATGGCTTCCGGTGAAGGGCCGATAAATGTAATGTTGCAGGAACCACAGATTTCTGCAAAATCAGCATTCTCTGCCAAAAAACCGTATCCAGGGTGGATTGCATCACATTCCGTCAGCGTAGCTACACTCATCAGGTTTGTGAAATTCAGGTAACTGTCCTTGGACGGTGTCGGTCCGATACAGTAGGCCTCATCTGCAAGGCGAACATGCAGTGAATCCTTATCGGCTTCCGAATAGACGGCTACCGTCGATATGCCAACTTCGCGGCAGGCACGAATAATACGTACCGCAATCTCTCCACGGTTCGCAATCAGTATTTTTTGAAATTTCATTTCGTTTTGTCCTCCTTCGAAGCTCATGCGGTTAGCTGTTAACCAGCTATGACGGTTATTCCGGTTTCACCAGGAAAAGGGGCTGCCCGTACTCGACCAGCTGTCCGTTCTCAACCAGCACTTCAACGATTTCTCCCTTGATGTCCGCATCAAGCTCGTTCATCAGCTTCATCGCTTCGATGATACATACCGTTGTTTTCTCAACAACTTTATCACCAGCACTCACAAAAGGACCCGCTTCCGGCGAGGAAGCTCTGTAAAAAGTACCTACCATCGGAGATACAATTTTATGTAAATGACTTGTAGTATCGACCTGCGGAGCAGCTTCACTTACCACAGCAGCCGGCTGTACTTGCGGAGCAGCAATCATTTGCGGTTGCATAGCAGCTGCCTGAACATACTCCGTTTTGCCCGGTTTACGGATCGATAACCGTGATCCTTCATTTTCAATTTCCAACTCTTGAACGGAACTTTCATCTACCAGTTTGATCAGTTCTTTGATCTCACTCAATTTAAACATTTCCATTATTCACTCCTTCGGCATCATGCCAGTCTCACTAGGACGGTCATATGGCTTTATGTATTATATCATAATCGTTAAAAATGGAAAGAGCCCGAGAGTACAACCAGCTCCCGGGACTTCATTTCCATGATTTGGATTACTCTTCTGTAACGTATTGAACGCTGATTTTGTTCTGGGATACAGCCAATTCTTTCATGACCAGATCCACAATGGATACCGCCTGTTTTACGTCCAGTTTGTCACTGAGGACTACGACTTTATACTTGTCTGCATCTTCTTCAACGATCGCATTGGCGAACTGCTGGGAAAGCGTCTCCTCAATGCCTGTAATTTTGGCTTCTTTTTCTTCCAGTGTACGGAGTTGCTCCGTTGCTTTGGCATTCTCCTCTGGCGTTTTGCTCAGATCACCTGCCACGGTCATCAGTTCCTCATACTTGCGATTGTTGCTTTCCTCACGCTGCCACTGGTAGTTCTGGAACTGGCTGCTCGCAGATGCTGTCGTATTCTGCTCTTCCATTTCCTTGAGAACTTCCTCATCTGTCTTCGTTGCCGTACCTTCTGCCTGACCGTCTGTCCCCGGTGTGCTTGCTGCCCCTTTATCCGTTTCTTTGTCGGCTTCTTTTCCTGCTTCACCCTTATTCTCGCCTGATTCAACAGCAGGTGTTTTCTCTGTATTTCCAGTCTCTTTATCTTCTGTAGCCGCAGGTTCTTCAGTAGTGCCAGCCGTACTTGGATCACTTTCAACTTCGCCGCTATTCACCACTTCATTCACGACCAGACCTTCTGTAGGATCAAGAATGCCTGCTGTTTCCGTCGCTTCCCCTTGCTTGATTCCATCGACTTGCTGACTGTCAGCCACCGGTGCATTGACTGGACCAGAATCCTCAGTGAACAGATAATACGCGGACAAAATGACCATCAGACTCAGCATGGAAACGAGCCATACCGTTTGACGTTTGTTATTCATTAGAACTTCCTCCTCAAATTGGCTTCACTCTTATGAGAATTGAATCTTGCGATTCATCACACCAGATTAGTCTTGTTTGCGCGGTACAACCGAGATCCGGTAGGCGGCCACATTCAGTCCTTTTTCCACAGCATCGGTTATCAGTTCTTTCACAACCTTGTTCTCTGCACCCCTCGCAACTACAAGCACACCACGGATCTGCGGTTTGAGCTTTTTGGTCACTATCGGTGTCTGATCCCCTGATATTTCGTACGTAATAATCTCGCCATCGCGGGTATATTGCGTCATATGTCGCTTGCCCCCGTTAGCATCAGTCTCTTCGGTAAGTTGCTGAGAATCCTTCACGTTCCGCTGAACAACCAGTTCTTCTGTGGAATCCACGGTAACCATCACATCAACGGTCCCCACACCAACTATATTCTCCAGCACACCTTTGATCTTGTCCTCAAATGCAATTTCGATTGCCTGAAAAGGGTTCTGATCCATCGGATCACTCTGTATGGATGCCATGGATGCTGCCGGATCAGGTGGTTCCCGACCGATATTTTCGGAATCAATTTTTTTGACATTGACGAAGGAATTGAACAGCATGATTCCCACCCCGATCAAACCCAGGATAATCAACCAACGGAAAGTTTGGCTCCGCCTTGCCCCACCCTCACCGCCACCCATCCAGGTTTCCATCTTTTTGAACCATTGTTTCATCGGACACCCTCCTTCTCAGAGCACTTCAGCACTTTTCGGCTCTTTCACTTGGACGTTGTTCGCATCAACATCCCACTTTTCAGTCAACAATGTAATAATTTTCACCGCATGTTCTGACCGTGAAGATGTCTCGCTTGGGGTCTTGGTCTCATCTGCCTGATCACGTATAACAGGCTCGGAAGATGCTTCATTTCCATCATGTTGACTTTTACTCACATCAATCTGTACATCAGGCACTTCAATCTGACCAATCTGGATGGGCTGCTGTGTTTTCTGCGATTCATCCTTATCTGACTCTGTATCTGTGCCGAATATGGGTTGTGTATTTGCAGCAACTTCTTGCTGGCTTGATTTCACTTCTCCTCCTGCATTCTCTCCTGCCATCTCAACCAACACACGCTGGATTACAGGCAGTTCGACTGACGAGGCAGCTTCCATTTCCGTTTCATATTTACTCATTGCCAGTTGCACCTCTACGGACCGAACCTTCGCTCCTGTTGTTTCTTCGATCTGGCCTTTCATGACATTAGCCAGTTCTTTGGCTGTCCATTGCAGGGATTGTTCCTGTTCGTTTGATTGCAGCTGCTTGCCCTGAGCCAGAATCTGTTCGAGCGTTGCACTCCCATTCGATGGAGCATCCATTGCCGACATTGCCCGTTTCAGTTCACCAACCGGATCACTTCTAAGGAGCTTTGTAACGGGGGATAAAAGGGTCAGCAGGATGAGAAGGCTCAGCACAAGCTTGACATAACGTTCCATGGATCGATTGGGCAACAGCATATCCACGAAAGTCGCCAGCAGAACGATCATGATCAATTCCTGGAGCCAGTTGCTCAGCCACCCCATCCTTTTCCAACCCCTTTCTTGCAACCTGCACTCAGCGCATCATGACAGTCAGATTCCCTGCAGTCAGCAGGATGGTGATCGCCAGGAAAAACATCAAGCCGACAGCTGCCAGCGCCGCAAAGACGTATATCATGCTCTTGCCGATGGCCTGCAGGCATCCTACGATCGGGGTGTCTCCTAGCGGTTGCATAATGGCACCGGTAACGTTGTATATCAAGGCAAGAGCCAGGATTTTGAGTGCCGGAAAGGCACATAGAAACAGAATGATGATAACTCCAGTGAGTCCAATTGCATTTTTGACAAGTAAAGAAGCTGTAATTACCGTATCCGTCGCATCCGCAAATGTTCTGCCCACAATAGGGACAAAGTTGCCTGCGATGTATTTGGCGGCCTTCAGGCTGACTCCATCCGCTACGGAGCCCGATGCTCCCTGAACCGAGATTACGCCCAGAAACATCGTTAGCAGGATACCCAGCAGTGCCACACTAATATTGCGCAGGAGGTCAGCCAGCTGTGTCAGCTTGTACTTGTCAGACAATGAACTGACGAGATGCAGAACAGCTGAGAAGAAGAGTAGCGGGAATACCAACATGTGAATCAATGTACTCACCAGGTGGATCATGAAAATGATGAGTGGATGGGTCACGGAAACAGTGATAACGTTACCCATGGACGCGAGCAGTGTGAATAACAAGGGAACCATCGCCATCATGAAGTTGATCATGCCGGTTATGGCATCCTTGGCGTATCCAATCGCCACACTGAAGCTATTAATCGCAATGATGATGATGACCATATAACAGATGGAATAGGCAATTTTGCTAATATTATTTTTCTCGAAAGCGGTCTGAAGGGTCTCCAGAATCATGCTCAGTACGCTTAACATCACAATCGTGACCAGAAGCTTGCCATTATATAAAATTTCATGCAGCAAGAAGGTTCCTATGGCTACAAACACCGACTTCAGGCTGAACCCTTCATTGCCGGGGACTAACATATCCATGAAGGAAGGGGTTTTCCCATCCGGGAAAAAACCACCGTATTGTTGCATCAGTTGATCCCAGTATTTCTCCACCTGATCCTTGGGAAGCTGATCGGCCTGTTGCTCCATCCACTCGCCGGAAGGCGAGCTTGCAGTAACCTGTCCCAGAATACCGAACAGAAAACAGAGCATCAGCACAACCGTAAGGCGCCATTGCGGCTTATGATGCATCGATTTCATATGAAGTCCGCACGCCCCTTCTACACCGGCATCAGCTTCATGACGGTTTCGATAATAATGCTGATGATCGGTATAGCAAGTACCAGGATCAACACCTTACCAGCCAGTTCAATCTTGGACGCAATGCTCTCCTGGCCTGCATCCCTGACGATCTGTGCACCAAATTCAGCAATGTACGCTATGCCAATGATTTTCAACACCGTTTTTAGATAAATACTCTCCATGCCTGAATTCTCGGCAAGCCGCTTCAACACTTCAATGACTGCACCGATCTTGCCAATCAACAACATGAAGATCACAATGCCGGTCGCGGCAGCAATCAGAAAGGCAAACATCGGCTTCTGTTCTTTAATGACCAGAATGAGCACTGTTGCGATGAGCGCCAAACCTACAACTTGGATAATTTCCACAGGTCACCACCATCCGGCTTCATGACCGTTTTTCATTGAAAAAGAAATATCGATTTGATCTCTTGTAGCAGGCTGTCCAGCATACGGACCACCATGAACAATACAACGACAAATCCGATTACGGTCACCCAGTGAGCCATATCTTCCTTTCCCATTTGTTTCAGTACCGTGTGAATCATGGCAATAATGATTCCGATACCCGCAATTTGAAAGATTGCGTTCACTTCTAGATTCATGACCTTGGCACCTCACTATCCCGGCTATTTCAGAAGATCAGAATGACGATTAACGCTCCGACAAGCATCCCGAGACTTCGGCTCATTCGTTCATATTTCATTTGATCGGCCTGCGCACGGGATTCCTCATGCATTAGTTGTTGAATGGCTAACGATATATGTTTGGTCTGATCCTGACGGTCACTTGTGCCAAGGCTGAAGCTTAATTGCAGCATGACTTCCCGCTCGTCAGCCTTCATGGCCGATCTTCCCCAAGCCAGATCTACGCCTAACTGAAGACTTTCCCGGGCAGTGAGTCCATGAGGAGGTTCCATCTGTGTGGCTGCATGAAGGAACAGCGTCTTTACAGGTTCTTTGGTCTGGGCTCCCATCTTGCCCATGGCATCAGGAAGGGGAGTGAGCCCATAGTTAATCTCCGTCATTAGTCGCTGGAGGGCTGCAATGAGTTCTCGCAACTGTCTCGGTCTTAATGCATACTGTCTGGCCTTGTAAAATCCGGCGAGGGTGCTGGCGAGCAGGATGATTACCGCACCAAGCATGTTAACCAAAGGCTTCACCTCCTGCCCCGGTCTGCTGCAAACCACGCATTTTGCCATCAGCCAGCCGAAAGGTCATGCCTCGGCTCGTCCGTTGCAGCTGGACATAACGTTGAAACATCTGCTCTGCAATTAAGGTTCTGAGCGCAGGCCTGGACGACAGCTCCGATAGGTCACGGCCATGAGCAGTCGCGATTACTGAGACTCCTGCATGCAGGGCTTCCATCACCGCCTCGGCATCCTCCGGACGACCGATCTCGTCCACAATCAGGACATCGGGCGACATGGAGCGAAGCATCATCATCATGCCCTCAGCCTTCGGACAACCGTCCATCACATCTGTTCGTGGGCCCACGTCGAATCCAGGTACTCCTTTGTAGCTACCGGCGATTTCGGACCTCTCATCCACAATGCCCACTTTCAGACGCGGACGTATTCCCTGTACCAGTTCACTGCCCCCCGTAAGCTTCGTTCCGCTGCTAATTTGTCTCGCCAGATCTCGCAGCAACGTCGTTTTTCCTTGTTGAGGCGGTGAAAGGATCAACGTATGGAAGACCTGTCCGCTCTTCATATCGAGAAGATAAGGAAGGATACGGTCAGCTACTCCATGTACCTCACGTGCTACCCGGACGTTAAATCCGTTGATGTCGCGCAGGTATTCGACACGCCCACCGCTTAGTACGGTTCGGCCAGCAAGTCCAATTCGATGTCCCCCGGGGATGGTGATGAACCCTTTGCGCAGTTCCTCTTCCAATGTGTAGAGTGAGTGGTTACTGATCAGATCCAGCAACCTGTGCGTCACTTCTTTCTGAGGAACATACGCCTCTTCAGGGTTCCCTGTCGGACTACCTTGAGGTGTCAGGAAGTGGTATGTGTTGCCTGCATTTATCTCCAGCGGTCTGCCTTCACGAATACGTACTTCCTCCACTTGTTCCAATAGAGCGGGTGGCATTCTTCCGAGAATGGTGCGGATCGGTTCCGGAAAAAGTTCCTTCCAGTTCACCTTCATGAGTAGGCTCCTCCAACTTTGAGATCATATGGTTCACGCTTCTGGCGCTTGTTCATATCTCAAGTTTATGCCTGTACATTTAATTTATGACGCTGAAATCTATCATTTCTTCAGAATGCGGTTGAGAGTTGAAACCATAGATCAACCTACTGCTCTAGGCACCCGTCTAGATGCGCATGCATATGGTAATTGCAGATAGGTAAGTTCCATTCCAGTTCAAATAGAACTACCGATCCCCAGATACAGGAAGGAGTTGTGGGGAGTGCGAGTTGATGTGGTAGGCAATGTGAATGAGTTACGCACCATTGATGTTGCAGGGCGTAGTGCGGTTGTCATTGATGTATTATGTACGACCAGTACGATTGTTACAGCCCTGGCTTATGATGCTGCAGCTGTGATTGCCGTAGAGACGGTTCCACAAGCCAAACAAATGGAAATGAAAGATTGCATTCGGGGCGGGGAGCGGTTTGACAAAAAAATTACCGGATTCGAGGTGGGTAATTCCCCCTATGAATATATGACTGAAGGTGTTGCAGATAAAACGATCATATTGACTACAACCGATGGGACCCGGGCCTTGATCAAAGCTTCCAAGGCGAAACATGTACTCGCTGGATCATTTCTCAATGTGCAGGCTGTCGCAGCAGTTCTATGCGAACTGCAAAGAGATGTATTGTTGCTATGTGCGGGGACACAGGATGAATTTGCACTGGAGGATGGCTTGTGTGCTGGATGCATTATCGAAGAGCTACACCGACAATCCTATTCCCCCATTCAATTGAACGATCTCGGTATAGTCCTTCATCAGGCGGTATCCCAATGTAAGGACAGCATCCCGGATATGATGAGAATATCGTCTGGTGGGCGAAGGCTTGAGAAGTTAGGCAGGGTTCATGATATTTCGTATTGTTCTCAATTAAACCTGCTGGATTGTGTTCCGGAGATGGGGGAGGGGAACCGTATGGCGCCTTATCGGGGGATACGCGGGGAGAAGATATTCAAGTTGCTGTGAGAAATGCTATGAAAAAAAGGTGCACTGCTGCCCGTTGGCAACAGTACACCTTTGTTATGTTTACAAATATAGAAACAACTTATCTGCGATCTTGTGGTCCGCCAATAACGGCTTGCTCGGCGGTATCGAGATCATATGCTGTATGCAACGCCTTAATAACGTCATGCAGCTTCTCTCCATCAATGACACAAGATACTTTGATCTCGGAAGTGCTCACCATCTTGATGCTCACGCCTTCAGCAGAAATGACCTTGAACATCTTGGCAGCTACACCCGGGTGACTGACCATCCCAGCGCCAACAATGGAGATTTTAACGAGGTTCTCTTCAGATGTGACTTCACGGTAAGGCAAGCGGCTGTGAAGGCCTTCAATGACACGCAATGCGTTCTCACGATCAGATAGCGCAACAGAGAACGAGAAGTCCGCTTTGCCATCCATCACTCCGCTCTGAACGATAATGTCCACATCCAGCTGATTGGATGCAAGCGCACCAAATACTTCAGCCAGAACTCCTGGTACATCCGGCACACCCAAAATACTGATGCGAGCCACGTTTTTGTCATAGGCAATACCACTAACCACTACGCCTTGTTCCATTGCTGCTTCCTCCTTCACAACCGTTCCTTCATTATGGTTAAAGCTGGATCTTACAATCAAAGGCACACCGGAATGCTTCGCGTACTCTACTGCACGCGGATGCAGCACCGCTGCTCCCAAATTAGCGAGTTCCAGCATTTCGTCATACGATATTTCCTTCAGCTTGCGCGCAACCTTAACGATCCGCGGGTCTGTAGAATAGATTCCGTCTACATCCGTATAGATCTCGCACGCATCAGCCTTAATGGCTGCAGCCAGCGCTACAGCTGTTGTATCCGAACCACCACGACCCAGTGTTGTGATCTCGCCGTCTTCCGTCATGCCTTGGAAGCCAGCAACAATAACTATGTTACCTTCAGCAAGCGCTGCATTCACACGGTCGGGATGAATATCATGTATACGTGCTTTTCCGTGAACCGGCTCTGTACGGAATCCCGCTTGCCAGCCCGTAAATGATACTGCCTTGCGTCCAAGCGCTTGAATAGCCATCGATAACAAAGAGATCGAAATCTGTTCTCCTGTCGTTAAGAGCATATCCATCTCACGAGCAGGCAGATCACTATTCAGTTGTTTTGCCTGATCAATCAAATCATCGGTTGTATCCCCCATGGCCGAAACCACGACTACACACCGATGTCCTTCATCAGCTTTTTCTACAACACGTCCGGCTACACGCTTCATGCGCTCTGTATCTCCGACCGAACTGCCCCCAAATTTCATGACGTACAATGACAACGCAAATCCACTCCCTACCTTGTGCAGTATGCATAATTGATGTCCACCGTCATTATTCTCTACGAGAAATGACTTTAACCCAGTATATTACGAAAGCGACTGATAGGCTAATCTTTTTTCGAAAAAACCCTCTGCCAAAGGAATGGCAAAGGGTTGTTAGTAACGTTTTTTAGCTTACAAGTTGTGAAAGTTACGCACGGGAAGAGTATTTACCTTCACGTGTATCGATCAGGAGAACGTCACCTTCGTTGATGAACAAAGGAACCTGGACGTTCAAGCCTGTTTCCACTTTTGCATTTTTGGTAGCACCTTGTGCAGTGTTACCTTTTACGCTTGGCTCAGTCTCGATAACTTTCAACTCAACGCTTGTTGGCAAGTCGATTCCGAGGATTTCACCTTGGTAGCTAACGATCTTAACGACCATGTTTTCTTTCAGGAAGTTCAATTCCCATTCCAGTTGCTCACTAGTCAATGTGAACTGATCATATGTTTCGTTATCCATGAACGTGTGCTCTGTACCACTTGCATAGAGGTAGGATACGCCACGGTTTTCGATGATGGCACGACCAATGGTTTCGCCTGCACGGAATGTTTTTTCAACGGTGTTACCATTACGCAGGTTTTTCAATTTGGAACGTACGAAGGCAGCGCCTTTACCTGGTTTAACGTGTTGGAAATCAAGTACGGTATAGATATCGTTATCTACTTGCACGGTCAAACCTGTTTTAAAATCGTTTACTGAAATCACAAAAAATCCCTCCTGATATGGTTGAAAAGTAGGTGATATAAGACGATGAGTTAATGTTATATGTAAAATGATTCAAGAAAGGCCACCTTGTTCACTTCGATTGCAGTACCATCCTCCGATCACTGTTATCCCCAGATTTTTTGATCCCATTATTAATGGGAAAATCCGGTGATAAAGGCGAACGCTTCGCTTCATCAGATTGGTTCTGCACTCTCCGTTATGGTTGAATTTCTTATTTTCAATTTAAATAACACATTAAAAATCGTCTTATATCCCTGGTGGCTGTAATTTAGCCGATTACGGTGAACTTCTTGTCCGACTTCGTGAGAATATGAATACCCGTCTCGGTAATCACCACGTCATCCTCGATACGCACGCCGCCAAGCCCGTCAATATATATACCCGGTTCAACGGTAACAACCATACCCGGTTTCAATACATCGTCGCTAAGCTTGGACAAGCGAGGAGCTTCGTGAACTTCCATGCCCAGACCGTGGCCTGTGCTGTGTCCGAACTGATCTCCATATCCGTGACCTGCGATGATATCACGAGCCAGTGCATCTGCTTCCCGTCCGGTCATACCCGGTTTCAGGTTCTCCAGCGTATGTAACTGAGCTTCCAGTACAATGTCATAAATTTTGCGCAGTTCAGGTACAGGTGTGCCTGTTGCAATGGTACGTGTCAGATCTGAACAGTATCCGTCCAAAAGTGCACCAAAGTCAAATGTAATTAACTCATTTTGACCGATGACCTTGCTGCTCGCTACACCATGAGGCATAGCAGAACGTTCACCCGATGCTACAATCGTGTCAAACGAAGAGGACGTTGCTCCATGTTTGCGCATGAAAAACTCCATCTCCAGATCCACTTCACGCTCCGTCATGCCTGGTTTTGCAAATTGCAGAACGTGGCTGAACGTGGCATCCGCCAGATCTGCTGCTCTCTGCATAACCGCAATCTCGTCTTGATCCTTGAACATGCGAAGTTGTTCCACAATCCCGGATACAGCTTTCAGTTCGATAGATTGAAGTGCTTCAGCATAAGCGGAATGCGTGCCGAATGTGACACTATCCTGCTCAAAGCCCACTTCTTTGATATTCGCGGATGTCAGCAATTCGCGCACCGTATCCATCGGCTTAGCTCCATGCTCCACAACGGTAAATCCTTTGGCTTGCTGAGGCGCTTGTGACATATAACGGAAATCAGTCAGCAAATATGCATCCTGTTCCGTAATCAGCACATATCCCGCCGAGCCTGTAAAGCCCGTCATATAACGACGGTTAATCGGGTTTGTAATCAGCATTGCTGTGAGTTCACGATCACGCATGGCTTCACGCAACTTATTTACTCGTTTGTTTTCCATCGGTAACCCTTCTTTCTCTCACATTCCCGGGTTCCCGGCTCAGGTTTGTTTGTCCAGATGACGCACAAGAGCCAGCAATCCCAGTTCATAGCTTACTTCGCCAAATCCGGCAATCTGCCCGATTGTTTCCGCTGCAATCACTGAATGATGTCTGAACGCTTCGCGTGCATGAATGTTGGATAGATGTACTTCCACTGTAGGGACTTTTACAGCATTGATTGCATCACGTATAGCATAGCTATAATGGGTAAATGCTCCGGCATTCAATATCAGTCCGTCTGCTTCACCCATCGCTGCATGAATGCGGTCAATGATGTCCCCTTCATGGTTCGATTGATAAAAAGCGATGGAGACGCCAAGTTCATCAGCCTGTCTGCGAATTTTGTCCTCAATATCCTTCAGACTAAGCGTTCCATAGATGCCCGGTTCACGTACACCAAGCATGTTCAGGTTCGGACCATTGATCACAATAATTCGTTTCATCGCTGCTCCACCCTCTCTGCAAATAACCATCTGCTATTTTAACACAGCCATTGCCGGATTGAGAAGCTTTTTTGCGCTATGCCCCCGCTTGCTCTGGCTCGCGTTTACGTTCATCCGTGTACTCCATGGCTACCGTGTAACCAATGAACAGCCCCCATAGCAAAAAGAAACAGAGTTCCGTGATGATTGAATCCCACGTTAAACCGTTCAGAGGCTTCATCATCCCCAGTTTCGGCCCTACCAGGATAAAGAGAATCAGCCACCAGACGATTCCATACACCATGCCGGGTAAAGGCCCTTTTAATTTTCTAATCGTGAACGTGTAGAGCAAGGAAGCCAAGATGGAAAAAACGATAAAAAACAACCAGCCTGTCAAATGCCCGGCTGCAGTATATATATATTCATGTTTGAAAAAAGGCTCGGCCAGAAATCCCACCGGCACAATTGTAAAATGCAGCAGATAGAATAGCCAGTGTAATCCACCCCATATAAACCCGGCAAAGAAGCCAAGCTCTAATGCAAAGGAAAATGGCTTGGTATAGTAGTGCGCTTGACCTTGTCTCTGAGTAGGGCGCCTGCCCTTATCTTTTTGCTGACGCTCATTCGGTCGTTGACCCTCATCATGTGATGTATCATCATGCTTACGTTCTGTCATCGATATTCTCCTTTATTTCAGTTGATAACTCCGTATTATGACTCGATTTTTGTGCCTGATTCTACGAGGTAGTATGTTCAAAACAGGACAATCTTAACAACATCCTTCAAGGATTGACTCACAAACTAGAAATTGCTCTTAAAATTCGATACAATAGGGTTATTAAACTGCCTTTGATCGCGAAGGTCTAGAACAGAATAGGAAGGTGAATAATTTGCCTCAACAATCCAAGCCTGTCAGCTATGGGGGGCAAGCTGTCATTGAAGGCGTAATGTTCGGTGGGAAACATGTCAACGTTACAGCTGTTCGTAGAAAAGACGGCGAAATTACGTATCTGGAAGTTCCCAAGCAAGACAAGTCCTGGGTCACGAAATTGCGGCGGATTCCTTTATTACGCGGAATTGTCAGCATTATAGATTCAAGTGTCAAAGGTAGCAGACATCTCAATTATTCTGCTGACGCCTATGCTGATGATGAACTGGAACCGGAAGAGAAAGCCAAGCAAAAAGAGAAAGAAGGTTCAGGCTGGAGCCTTAGCATGATCATTGGTGTGACTGCGGTAGCCATCCTTTCATTCCTTTTCGGTAAAGTTGTGCTTACATTGCTTCCTGTTGTCATTGAGAATTTTCTATTTAAAAATGCATTCGACAATCAATTTTTGCATAATTTACTGGAAGGCGGCATCAAGCTGATCCTGTTGCTCGCCTACTTGTGGTTGATCTCCCAGACCCCGATGATCAAACGTCTCTTCCAGTACCATGGAGCAGAACACAAAGTAATCAGCGCACATGAAGCTGGTGAAGAATTGACACCGGAGAACGTGCAAAAATACAGCCGACTGCACTACCGTTGCGGAAGCAGCTTTATTATGCTGACTGTCATTATTGGAGTGTTTCTATACTCCCTCTTCACGTACGATAACCTATGGGAACGGATGGGTCAGCGTCTGCTGTTGTTGCCTGTTGTACTGGGTATTTCTTTTGAACTGTTAAAGCTTACGAATTCGGTACGTGATATTCCTGTACTGCGTTATCTCGGATACCCGGGATTATGGTTGCAATTGCTGACAACAAAAGAACCGACCAACGAACAGGTTGAAGTATCCATTGCTTCGTTTAACCGTATGCGTGAGTTGGATGCCAAGCTCGCCAATGTCTCGGCTAGATCAGAAGTACCTGTTGCAACACTCGATCCTGTGAAAGGGTGAATGATATGAACAAGCAGGCAATCTTATTTTGGACGTTCATCGCACTAGCTGCTGTTGGAGTCTTGACTTGGCTGGGAAGCGCTAATCCATCCAGGATCATTATTCCTCTGGTCGTGTTCGGAGCTGTATTCCTGCTGTATAAGTATCCGCCTCGTCGCTGGGCACAAAAAGCCAAATCACCGAAGATTAAGCCATCGGCACGAACTATGGCGAAAGTCAATGCACAGTCCAGTGCCAGAAAGAGCAGCAGCTCTTCGAAGAAACGCAAGGATTATCCTTTCCAAGTGATTCAGGGACAAAAAGGTAAAAGCGATGAAGATATACCGAAATTTCACTAAACGTTATTGAACATACAAAAGAGCAATTCTTCCAACAAGTGGAGAATTGCTTTTTTTCGTGTTTATAAAGGAATCAGAGGCGGAGCTTCAGCTAGTTTCTTGCGGAGCTCTTTTCTTTGTTTGTCCAGCTGAGCATCATACATTTTCGTATTCCATCCATTGAAAAATTGGGTTCCCGCGGTAGCACCAGATCGATACAAAGCCGTACTGTCTTGTACTGATAGATGAAACTGTGTCGGTTTAATCCCAAGCGTTGGTATTTTCACTGTACGGAACCGGTTAATCTGTTCAATATAGCGCTCATCATGGGCTGTGAGCATCGTCTCCACAAGAGCCTGAAGCATGCTTAGCGGTCCTTTAATCCGTGCAGGTTCCACTTCCGTCTTACCCACCATTTTGAATCCGACAACCGGAATAATGTCTCCCCCTCGTTCCGAACGATCACCATCGAAGAGCCACAGCGGAAAATTGCTAAGCAATCCACCATCCACAACATAAACGAACTGATCTTGAAAAGGCAGACCTTTGGAGAATACCGGCGATTTGCGTATCACGACCGGATCGAAAAAATAAGGAATACTGCAACTCATACGTACCGCTTTCGCAACATCCAGCTTGGCAGGATCAATTCCGAAGCGCCGAATATCATCTGGCAGCACCAGAATGGTCCCATTGGATATATCTGATGCGGTAATGAGCAGCTTGCCTTGCGGCAAATCGGCAAAAGTGCGAATCCCTTTCTGCTCCAGCATCTTGCGAATCCATGATTCCAGTGCTTCCCCCGAATACAAACCTTTCTTCAAGAACAGCCTCGCTGCGGGCCCGATCCATCGGGTATTAAATATGGGGGAACGACGCAGCAATGAAGCAAACGGCGTATTCTCAATAATGACTTTCATCTCTTCGGCCCGGTAACCAGCCGCTAATAGAGCAGCTACAATGGAACCCGATGACGTCCCAGCCACCCGATTAAACTGAATCCCGCAGTCTTGAGCACCCTGCACAGCTCCCGCAAGCGAGATTCCCTTCACGCCTCCACCTTCAAACACTGCGTTAATTAACACAACAAAACCCCCGTTCTCCAGGCAGCCACGTTTCTACTGCCACTCTATGAGAACAAGGGTTTGTCTTATAACTGTATTGTTAAATTGTTTTAGAGACCATAATAAGCTTTTAATTTGGCAATTAAGCCGAGAGGGTTCTTCGTCAGGTACTGTGAACTAAAGAATATATCCCCTTTAACCGAAGAATACTTCTTGTTATAGTTCAGCTGATCGATGATCTCCTGTGATGTCTGCCAGCCAATCTCTGGCGTACCTAACTTATAAGGTGAGTGGCCGATATACAATTTTACATTCGTGTTAGCCACTTCATTCGCCCACCAGTCCACGACTTTGTCGTATCGGGCTACGTTCAATGTCATACTCCAATACACCTGAGGGGCGACATAGTCGATCCACTCCTGGTTAATCCATGTCCGCACATCCGCATTCATGCTATCATACGCGGTTACTCCTGCTTTGGTATCAGAACCTGTCAGATCAACGGATTTGTTACGCCAGACTCCAAATGGGCTAATTCCATATTCAACGTTAGCTTTCACTCTGTGAATGCTCTGTCCAAGCTGCTTGACGAATTGATTAATATTGTCTCGCCGCCATTCAGCACGGTCCTTGGTATTCAATGTGTTGTAAGTTTTGAAGGCTGCATCATCATTAAAGGTCACATTGGACGGGTAGAAGTAATCATCCAGATGTACACCATCAATATCATACTGATTGACCACTTCCATGATCGTATCAATAATATGCTGTCTGGCTTCGGGGATACCCGGGTTAATGTACATTTTGCCGGACGCGTTCACAATCCAGTCTGGATGAAGCTTGGAAATGTGATTTGCAGCCAGATTGGATGTACTCGCCGAATTCGTTGCTCTAAACGGATTGAACCAGGCATGGAATTCCAGGCCACGTTTGTGTGCTTCCTCCACCATAAACGCGAGGGGATCATAGCCGGGATCTTTACCTTGTGTTCCTGTCAATACGCTGTTCCAAGGTACCAGACCTGAAGGATAGATGGCATCCCCATTGGCTCTCACTTGAACGAATACGGCATTAATGCCCATACCTTGTAAAGTATCGAGCTGTTTCGTGTACTCCTGCTTTTGCTTCTCCATATTTCCCTTGGCCCCGGATGAAGGCCAGTCTCCATTCACAGTGGAGATCCAGGCTCCCCGCATCTCTTCAGAAGCTGGTACAGAGCCTGTACCTCCAGGCTCTGCTGGGGTTGCCGGTGTTGGTTCAGGAGTCGGTACTGATTCGCCCCCTGTGTACAGATCAATGGTCTGAGCTGCCTGATTCCAGTTCACCCGAATACCAAGATTCTCACTGACGAATCGAATGGGTACCATGACCCGACCTTGCTTCAATTCTACGGATGCATCCAGACCAACTACAGTGTTATCCACGGTAGCCTGCTGGCGTCCGCTCGTCATCGTGATGACAGAATCGGATTTCTGGATCGTCACGGTACGTGTAGCCTGAGACCATAGAACAGACGCACCCAGTCCTTCACTAATAACACGCAGAGGTACCATCGTTACATTTACCTTAGGCAGGATGTAAGGTGATACATCCGATTCCAAGCGGTTGCCATCAAGAAAAATAGCGATTTCCTTCTGCCCAGCTGCTTGTGCTGTCATACCTGCTGTCTGTAATCCAAGTACAAAAATGAGCAGCAGCATCAATCCTTTACGAAGCTTCATCAGTGCAATCCTCCAAAATCATTATAATTTGCGGTAAATTCTACTAGTTTAATAGACGCTCCTAACGGTTGTTTAGTTGCGAATATCACCAAATTATGGTGTGAATGCACAAAAAAAAATGCTTCCTGCCATTGAAACGGCAAGAAGCATCCTTTGATCACAGGATACGATTCATTGTATATCACCATGTTTAAATTAACTGCTGTAAATCAAGACTCCGTATTACTCATGACGTCCTGAAGATTTTTGAGGTCACGTAACCGACTTTCATCCTGACGAAAGTATTCAACCAAAGACTCAATGCAAGTAATAGAATCCCAGCTCAAGTGATGTTCAATACCCTCAACATCATTATAGATGTTCTCTTCCTGAACACCAATCGTTGTCAAAAACTGTTCAAGCAGATGATGGCGCTCCATCAAACGTTTGCCCATCTTTTTGCCTTTTGGCGTAAGTACCAACCCGCGGTACTTCTCATAGATCAGGTACTCGTCTTTGTCCAGCTTTTGGATCATCTTGGTCACCGATGAAGGATGTACTTCCAGTCCTTCAGCTATATCAGACACACGAGCATAGCCCTTTTCATCAATTAATTTGTATATACGCTCCAAATAATCTTCCATACTGGGCGTTGGCATCTGCTTCCCTCTCTTCTCTCTGACCGGCCCTATTCGTGCCAGGTCCCTATCTTATAATGATACATGTTATCAATACGCATTGGCAAGTCCTGCACAATTCAGAGTGCATGGTTACGCAATTAATTGGAAGGCGTGACTATTCCCCGAACGAGGCAAACTAATTAAGGTTCCGCATCGAAAGGAGTGATTTCGTGAGTACAAGCGTCGCCCAAGCGCCAGTTCGTAAAGCAAAAGGTACTAAACCCTTTATTCCCGATTTGGTGTATTTTGAACCCGG
The DNA here is from genome assembly GCF_058313655.1 of Paenibacillus sp. Negev47. Taxonomy (NCBI): domain Bacteria; kingdom Bacillati; phylum Bacillota; class Bacilli; order Caryophanales; family Paenibacillaceae; genus Paenibacillus; species Paenibacillus sp. Negev47. Next base: position 2,207,823 of record NZ_CM177754.1, on the reverse strand, counting down.
TGCGTTGGAATATGATAAAGGCAAACGAATTATGGAATGGGTAACATCCAAAGACATCCCTTATCAGATGACCACATCCCATAACCGGATCACGAACCTGCCGGGTGAAACCGAACAAGAAAAGTACCGGATGGCGAAGCGTACTCTGGTCGTCGGTGTGCGCAAAACACTCAAGTTCGACCAGTCGAAACCTTCAGCGGAATATGCCATTCCCATCTCTACAGGCTGTATGGGGCACTGCCATTATTGTTATCTTCAAACTACACTTGGGGCCAAACCTTATGTCCGTGTCTACGTCAATACCGAGGAGATCATTCAGGCTGCAAAAGGATACATCGAAGAACGCGCGCCTGAAATCACGCGATTTGAAGCAGCCTGTACTTCCGATCCTGTGGGACTTGAGCATATCACGGAAAATTTGAGTGACCTGATCCGTTTTATGGCTGAAGAAGAATATGGACGCTTGAGATTCGTAACCAAATATCATCACGTTGATCCGTTGTTGAACATTAAACATAATGGCCACACCCGTATCCGGTTTAGCGTCAATTCGGATTATGTCATCAAAAACTTTGAACCGGCTACCTCCAGATTTGAAGAACGCATCGAAGCTGCTGGAAAAATTGCACACGCCGGTTATCCTCTGGGGTTCATTATCGCTCCGATTATGTGGTATAAAGGCTGGGAAGAAGGATACTCGGATCTGTTGCAGAAGCTGGCAGATACACTTCCAGAGGAAGCGACCAATGATCTTACGTTTGAGATGATTCAACACCGTTTTACCAAAACGGCCAAAGCGACCATTGAGAAGCGTTATCCCAAGACCAAGCTGGAGATGGATATTGAGAAACGCAAGATGAAATGGGGCCGCTGGGGTCAGTACAAGTATGTGTATAAAGATGACCAGCAGGATGCGCTTCGCGAATTTATTACGGAACGGATTTTTGAGCATTTTCCATTAGCTAATATTGATTATTTCACCTAACCGAAAAACTGCCCAAAATCATAGCTGATATTAGTATTCCTAACAAACGATTAAAAAGCAGGTTACATGACCAGAATAACTCTGGTTTTATGTAGCCTGCTTTGCCATACTTTTTTAAATTAAAATTCAGTTTATGCGTTTAAATAATCATCCAGTCTGGCGTGATCTGCTGCAACCAGATTGTAATCTTCGTCATCTGATCTGTAAAAAGTAATACGCCAAGGAACAACATTAATGCTCCTCCGACTTTCATCATGACATTGGAATACCGTAAAATCCAGCGTGTCGAGCCGATGAAGAACGCCAAAATAAAGAAAGGAATTGCAAACCCTGCGGTATAGCCTGTAATCAGCGCCAGCCAGGTTGTTGGCTCACTCGCAGCCATCGCAATAATCGCTGTTAGAATGGGGCCAATACAGGGCGACCAGCCTGCCGAGAAACCGATGCCAAAAATAAAAGAGCCCAGATATCCTGCAGGTTTCCATTTCATATCCAACTTGCGTTCCTTCATCAGAAACTGCGGCTTGAACACACCAAGCAAAAACAATCCCATAAGCATAATCAGAATCGCAGACAATTGACGAATCAGTTCGCGGTTATCATTGAAAAATTGGCCAAACAGTCCGGCACCAAGGCCAAGCGAATAAAATACAGCCGAGAAGCCTAAAATAAACGCCAGCGTGTGCGTCATCGTCTTAAAGCGGACTTCTCGCTGATTGCGGTCATCCTTCAATTGTTGCACCGTCATACCTGTGATATAGGAAAGGTATGATGGATACAACGGAAGACAACATGGTGATATAAATGAGACCAAGCCTGCTACAAAAGCCATCCATACATTAACATCAGGCATGAAGCGGATGTCTCCCTTCCCTGGGCCCACGTGCTTGCTCGTTCAATCGTCAGGCTCGGAACCCTTTTTTTCCAATCATCGTCAGAATTAGCATCATGATCAGCAATAATACGATTGTTGCTCCAGGTGCGAGGTTCCAGATGCCTGCTACAACCAGTCCAAGGACTACGGCAATTTCACCGATAACCACGGACAGAATAATGGCAGATTTGAAACTTCGGGCCATCAATAGGCTGACAGCTACCGGAATGGTCAATAACGCCGATACTAGAAGCGCACCCACAATCTTGATCGCCGTACTAATAACAAGTGCTGTCATCACAGTGATTAACATGTTCAGAATTCTCACAGGTAATCCTGTGACAGCTGCCGCATCTTCCTCAAAGCTCAGCAGGAAAAATTCCTTATGTAACAACGCCACTACGATCACCACGATCAGCGTAACCACACCTACCAGCTTCAGATCCGTCGCATCCAATGTATATATGCTGCCGAACAAATAACTCATGACATCTGCATTATATCCTTTGCCCAGCGTGAAGAACAATGAAGCAAGCGCCACGCCTCCGGACATGATAATGGCAATCGATAATTCGGCATAACTCTTGTACGCTTTGCGTAATTTCTCTATTGCAAATGAAGCAAGAACGGCAAATATCAAACCTACCGCAATGGGATACACTTCAATCAGGAATCCGAGTGCAACGCCGGCGATGGTCACATGAGACAAGGTATCTCCGATCATCGATAACCGCCGTAACACCAGAAACAGTCCGATCAGCGGAGCTGTGATGCCAATTAACAATCCACCCGCCAGCGCACGCTGAAAAAAATCACTCATTAATATTTCCAAAACAAACACGACTCCTTCGGCCTTGCTCTAATCTAATGGGCCATAAACACGGCTAACGTACCTGTGCAGTAGTATGTTGCAGATTGGTCTCGGCACAATCTTGCAACTCATGCGAATGACGGACATGGAAATTAATTTTGCCATTCGTTACCGCAGCTTCGGAACCCAGATAACTCTCCATCCGGTCCATATCATGAGACACCATCAGAAAAGTCATCCGGTGATGTTCATGCATATGCGTAATCAGTTCAAAGAAACTGGCTTGTGATTCAGCATCAATACCTACCGTTGGTTCATCCAAAATCAGCAGATCCGGGTGATTGATAAGCGCTCGTGCCAAAAATACACGCTGCTGCTGACCGCCGGACAACTGACCAATACGTTTGTTCGCCAGATCCTCGATCCGCATGACTTGCATTGCATCCGTGCACTGTTGCTGACATTTGCGAGACATACGACGGAACATGTTTTTGTTGTTGTATAAGCCGGACATGACCACTTCACGAACGGTCGCAGGGAACAACGGGTTAAATGCATTCTTTTGCGGCACATACCCGATACGGTCCCAATCTTTGAACCTGCGGATCGATTGTCCAAATAGTTTGATATCTCCCTGCGCAGGAGGTAACAATCCTACCAGCATGCGCAGCAATGTCGTTTTACCCGCCCCATTGGAACCGATAATCCCGACAAAGTCCCGCTCCTGGGCCATAAAATCGAGATTCTCAATCACTCGCTGGTCCCCATAGGAAAATGATAGTTTCTCGATCTCTATAATTGGATCATGACATAATGGCATGATTTGCTGCATGGCAAAGCCGCCCTTCATTATATATAAGGATCTCATAGCGTCCTAAGAGCCTTCACCGCGAACGGTAAAGACTCTTATGTCTGATTCCTTCATTCTATCTTATTTTAATGCGATCAGCAGATTTTGCAAATTTTTCTCCATCAGGGTGAAATAATCATCCCCGTTTGTTGCTTGCTCTTTGGTCAATCCCTCGACTGGATTAAGGACCATGGTTTCCACGCCTGCTTCGCTCGCCAGTGTTTTCGCCAATTTGTCAGATACCAACTCTTCGAAGAAAATATATTTGATACCTTCATCTTTAACCAATTTCGCAAGCTTCACAATATCCTGTCCTGTCGGTTCAGCATCGGGGGAGAGTCCCATAATGGCATGCTGGGTTAATCCATAATCACGCGCAAGGTAACCAAACGCTTGGTGCGAGACAACAATTTCATTGTTCGGTACTGTAGCCAATTCATCCGTAAAACGCTGATCCAGCGTCTCAAGCTTCGTACGAAGCGCTTCATAACGTTGTTCGTAACCTGCTTTGTGATCAGGATCTGCCTCGACCAGACTATTTTTAATGTTTTCAGCCATGATCATGGCTGATTTCGGACTAACCCACGTATGTGGATCAGTATGATGATCAGCTACATCTTCGCTGGTAGCCTCATCTGCGTGTTCATCTGCGTGTTCATCTGCATGCTCGTCTTCGTGTTCTTCGCCGTGACCATGGCCATCATCACCCTCAGCGGTTAACAGCTTAACGCCTTCGCTGACGGCAACAGACTTCACCTGTGTATCACTGTTCAGCGACTTCAGGAAATTTGGTACCCATCCTTCCAATCCAGCTCCATTATAGAAGAACAGCTGTGCCTTGGACGTATTGACAATATCCTGACTCTTCGGAGTCCAGTCATGTGGCTCAACTCCCGTTGGCAGCAGGTTAATGACATTGGCATCTTCACCACCGATTGCAGTTGTAAAAGCATATACAGGATAAAATGTCGTCACGACGTTTACTTTACCTTCCACCATCTTGGCATTATCGGAACTATTCTGCCCACACGCAGATAATACCAGCAAACTGAGAATAAGCAGACCCGTCCATAGCAACTTCATGTTGCCTCTTTTGTTCATCTTCCCTGCCCGGTTAGCCCGAACTTGATGTTGCACTTTATAAAATGTCATTATGATTCACTCCGCATCTCTTAATCGTAAACATTACTGAAAGAATTATAGGTAACCTGAACCCAGTTGTCAAGCTATCTCGTCCTATTCATTCTCTCCCGAAGTACGAAGTTCATAACAGTATATGCTTGTTCTCTTCCCTTAAGATGCGAATTATATCAATAAAAAAAGGGGCCCGAATTACATCGGGCCACCTTATGTCAATTTTATGACAATATTTATATTATTCTTATTTCACTTGTGCGCCATTAGGCATGTTTTCAGGTACTGTAGCCAGTGTTAGTTGGTCGCCGTGCGACGCTGCCAGAATCATGCCCTGGGACAGTTCACCACGGAGTTTCACTGGTTTAAGGTTGGTCACACAGATGACTTTACGTCCAATCATCTCTTCTGGCGAATAAAACTTCGCAATTCCCGATACAACCTGGCGCTGCTCATAACCCAGATCCAGCTGCAATTTCAGCAACTTATCTGCTTTTTTGACCGGTTCGCAGGCAATGACTTGCGCGACACGCAGTTCTACTTTGGCAAAATCGTCAATACCGATCTCTTCCGTACCCTCAGGTGCAGTTACCGGTTCAACAGCTGCCGAAGCTCCAGCATCTGCTTGACTTGCTTCAGGCTGTGCCGCTTTTTGGCCGCCAGTCATTGCTTCTGAGATATAAGCAATTTCCTGTTCGGAATCCAAACGCGGGAAGATTGGATCCCCTTTTTGCAAGGCGTTTCCATCCGGAACCAGACCCCATTGCTTGGCTGAATCCCAAGCCGTGAGTTCGCCTTCCTGAATGCCGAGCTGTGCCCAGATTTTATGAGGAGCACGTGTCAGGAATGGTTGCAACAGAATGGAAGCAATCCGCAAGCTTTCGATTAGGTGAGACATAACGGATGCCAGTTCATCGCGTTTTGCTTCATCACGAGCCAGCGCCCATGGCTGCGTCTCATCGATATATTTGTTGGTGCGACTGACAAACTGGCTGATCGCCGTCAGCGCTACGGAAAACTGCAGGTTTTCCATGGACTGTTCCACTTTTTCCACCGTGGCATGCCCTGCTTCTTCCAGCGAAGCATCAAATTCCGTTACATTCGAAGCAAATGCCGGGGCTTTGCCTTCAAAATATTTATCTACCATCGCAACTGTTCGGTTCAACAGGTTGCCCAGATCGTTCGCGAGGTCGGAGTTGACACGCTCTACGAAGCTCTCTGGTGTAAATGTACCATCAGAACCAAACGGCACTTCACGCAGCAGGTAATAACGCAATGCATCCAGACCGTAGCGGTCGATCAGGGTCACCGGATCAACGACATTGCCTTTTGATTTGGACATCTTGCCATCCTTCATCAACAACCAGCCATGTGCGAAGACTTTCTTAGGCAAAGGCAGATCCAACGCCATTAACATGATTGGCCAGTAAATCGTATGGAAACGAACAATTTCTTTACCTACCAAATGTACATCCGCTGGCCAGAACTTGTTATACAGGGATGCATCGGATGAACCGTAGCCCAGAGCTGTAATATAGTTGGACAACGCATCAATCCACACATAGACCACGTGTTTTGGATCGCCTTTGACTTTGACACCCCATTCAAATGTGGTACGTGATACGGCCAAGTCCTCAAGACCTGGCTTGATGAAGTTGTTGATCATCTCGTTCTTGCGGGACTCCGGCTGAATAAAGCCCGGGTTCTCCTCATAATATTGGAGCAGACGATCTGCATATTTGCTCATGCGGAAGAAGTAGGATTCTTCTTTGACCAGTTCCACGGGATGCCCGCTATCCGGACTCTTGGCTGAAAGAATCTCGCCTTTTTCATTCTTTTCCACATCAACCAATTGTGTCTCCGTGTAATAAGTCTCATCGGGAATACTGTACCAGCCTTCGTACTCGCCTTTGTAGATATCTCCCTGCTTCAGCAAACGGTCAAAGATATCCTGAACTACGGTTTTGTGGCGTTCTTCTGTTGTACGAATAAAGTCGTCATTGGAAATGTCCAACTTGTTCCACAGTTCCTTAATGCCCACAACGATATCGTCGATAAAAGCTTGCGGTGATTGTCCTTTCTCTTGTGCCTTGCGCTCAATCTTCTGGCCATGTTCATCGGTTCCTGTCAGATAGTGAGCATCATAACCGCGCAGACGCTTGTAACGAACCATCGCATCTCCCGCCACTGTTGTGTACGCATGCCCAATATGCAATTTGTCACTCGGATAATAAATCGGGGTTGTCAGATAAAATGTTTTTTGGTCAGCCATGAATGACTTCTCCTCCTTCAAATGTTCCTGCTTCTTGTGCGCCCTTTCGTCTAAAAACACTAAAAAAGAACACAAAAAAACTCCCGCCCCTATGGGACGAGAGTTGCTCTCACGTGTTACCACCCAAATTCCCCGTGTTTTTCGCAAAACACAGGCTCTGTCGGTCCTTCGACCGCCCATTAACGCTGGATCACGCCTCAGCCTTACGACAGCAGCTCTTAAATCACTGTCTGCACGCTCGAAAGAGGTTCCTCCGGGACCATGTTCCATCCTCCTCCCAGACCGGTTCTCAGCTCATCCGGCTCTCTGCACTGGGGGTGTGTCTGTACTTATCCCTTCACTGGAAATCATATAGGAAAAATATACTGAAATGCGGCCACCTTTGTCAAGTGGACAGCTTACTCAACTTCAACCCTGGCCTGCTTCCAGGGCCCCCTACTACTTCAGGCGATATCGTTTACTCCGATACCATCATAGACTTTTCCGCCTTCGGCGGCACCAGATCCACGCCACCTGGATGAAACGGGTGACATTTGGCTATGCGTTTCGCTGTTAGCAAGGAGCCCTTGAGAGCACCATGTACTTCAATCGCCTCCATGGCGTAAGCCGAACAACTCGGATAGAACCGGCAAGTTGGCGGCGTTAATGGAGAGATATAGTTGCGGTACACCCGAATGGGTGCCTGAGCAATTCTGCGAGATAACTTCATGGTCAGTGCTTCCCGTGAGCGTGTTGATGTCCAGACGCCGCTTTGGCCGGAGCATGATCAGCACAGTCCTTGCAATAACCAAATACCTCGAACTTGTGATCTACAACCTGAAATTGCTCAGGCGCATCCGCAAGCTGCATCGGGCAAAAAACAATGGGATATGTCTTCTGACACTTCAGGCAGATCATATGATGGTGATGATGATCTTCACTACAATGTGCTCTGAATTTGACGCCATCTTCGAAGATGACCTGTTCCAGTACGCCCAGTTCCTGCATCACACGCAAATTCCGATATACCGTGTCAAAACTCAGTCCGCTATAAGTCTTACCCATATATTCATAGACGTCCTTGGGTGTAAGATACCCGGGCGACTCGGCAAATAACCGGGCCAATGTTTTCCGCTGATCGGTAATGCGGAGCCCCTGTGAGGACATGGTCGAAATAATCTGTTCTGTCGACAGCATGATCTAAAGCACCTCCTGTCATACGAGCATTTTGCATTATTCATAGAGCGACAGTTATTCGGCAAAAGCGAAAACTTTTGCTTTCTTGTATACCTCTAATAATGCATCAAATTACGATTAGAGTCAACGAAGACACCGGGTTATATCATTCCAACAACACATAAAAAGGACTCCATGCACATGCAATGTCATTACGTTTAGCTTTGAGCTAATGACATTGCATTTTGATGGAGTCCCTTCCTGACGGTTCAGATGATCAATCGTTCGGGCGACTTTTGGGGTGAACGGGTATATATGATATAAGCTTTCACTCCAAACCGTCCGTGCATGTTCATGATATTACTTTTCAGCCGGAAGCGGTGTGAACAGCAGGTTAACAGGCAGGTTACTACCTGGTGCCGCCGAGAAGAGAATGGTTACACTCTCGCCGTACGAACCTGTGCGATACATAACGCTTTGCTCATTTGGTGCCGTTACAGATTTACCTGTGGAAATCTGAACGACCTGTCCATTCACAAGTGCCACACCTGAGTATCTGCCCCCACGAGGGTTGAATGAAATCAAAGTACGTGGAGCAACGTTATTCAATGTAATTTTGTACAATACACCGAAGTTACCTGCGTTTGAAGCTTCTGTATACGCCATAGGATCCGTTCCTACAAGGTTTGGATCACTTGCATTATCTCCAAGTGGAAGACGTGCAGGCTTCGACCCTACTTCTTGATCGTACGTAATAATCCGTGTTGCATTTGGATACGTTCCACGGTTGTGAACCCCATCACGATCCAGAACCGGCAGGCTCGACAACACTTCCATCGGGTCCTTGTTCTCTTCGATCATGATAATGTTGTAATCCAGTTCATAGTCACTGAATACATCCGAATACAAGGAGATGACTTGTCCCTGTTTCATCGGAAGAACGCTCAGATCATTGAGGATCAGCTTGCTTTCTCCTGGCTGGATGTACACTTTCTTTTGTCCGGTGCCATTCTGCATGGACTGGAACCAACGGTCAATGGATAACTTCCCAGCTACCGTTGCAAAAGGAGACGGTCCTGCAAAGCCCATGTTTTGCTGTTCAATGGACGCCGTGTAGGCATTGTTGTTTGTCGCTACAACGTACATTTTCACATTTTTGCCCGTGTTGTTCACATGGTGAATCATGAAGCGTGTCTGTCCAAAGGAAGATTCCTTGTACACAATGCCTTCCGTATTCACGGTTTCCGGGCTGTTACTGCGGATCAGCAGACTTGGTTCATCATAATAGGTGAAAGGAACTTTCTCCAATGCCGGTACGCCGCCACCGTCGAATGTAAATTTCTCACCTACTGGTGTGAACAATTGGTTGAAGTCAGTCAAACTGTATAGCGTTTCGCCCGTAATATTGATCATCTTGGTATAGCTGTCGCTAGCACCATGTTTATCGGTAACTGTAATCGTTACGGTCTTCGGTCCTGGAACAAAGAATGCCAGTGCATTGTTATCCCATTCTGTTTTTACAATCGCATTCTCATCATCTGTACTTTGATCAATATAGGTGATTTTCTCACCCATTTTGTATTCTTCCTTATCTGTCATAAACATTGCGACAGGTGGCAGATTCGGTCGTTCAACCTTAATCGTAACCGAGTACGGATCACTCCATTGACCACTCGAATCCTGGACCGCATAGGTTACCGTATATGAACCTGGTTGGTCGAATGAATCCTGACGGCCAGTCCAACGCTCATCAACAATGCTGAGTCCTTTGGGTGAACTGGATCTGGTTGTGTAGGTTACCTGGTCTCCAGCAAATACTTCTTTTTGTACCGTGAAGCTGGCTACCGGTTTGGTACTCAGATTCAATACAACCGTTTTGGCCGGTTGATTAACTTTATATGTGATGTTCAGGGCCTGCGTAATCGACGTCAGTGGCACCATGAACGTATTCTTTTGTTGATAAGCAGGGCCCTTCATCGATCTGGATACGCCATTAACGGTATAGATTGTGCTGTTTGTTTTGAAACGCAGCTCATCTTCACCACTAATAATGATCGTTTCTTTGGTCGTGTTATCGTATTTAACATCATAGCCGACCCGATCTACCAGAGCACGGATGGCTACATAGGATACACCCTTTTTAACAGCCATTGGCTGTCCGGCAAGATATGTTTTGCCATCTTGCATCATTTTGTTGCTGTTCATATACAGCGTGAGGTCTCCACCCCCGCCTCCAGCGACAGTTGAATTCCCTGTAGACGGTTGCTCCACTTCTACCGGTGCAGGTGCTGGTGTTTCCTCAGCTGTACCTTCTTCGTCCGTAGGTTCCGTTACCGGCTCAACAGGAGTCGCGTCTGTTCCTGTAGGAACATCTGTCTCAGGATTCACTTCTTCAGTTGTTTCATTATTTGATGTTGGAGTGTCTGTTCCGGATTTCACTTCGGATTCCGCGATGGTTTGTTCTTTCTTCACAACCTCCACGGATTTAACTTTGGCTGTATTCACTGGTGTAGTATCGCTCTGATCAGCTGATTGTGCATTGGCAGGAATGACTGCAAACGCTTGAAAAACAGCAAAAGCGGTAAGTATGGACAATTTTTTCTTCAAATTCATTCTTTGTCTTTGGCTCCTTCTGCTCCCATTTTATAAATATCCCCCTCAAAAAGTCATATTATTAGACGCTTGGAACCGGGAAAAGTTGCTAAAAAGTTAAGAGGAGAATTGTAAACTTTTAATAGAAGGAAAATACTATGAAAATAGTTATCTATCAATAATCTTTTTTAGCATCTACCCCCAAATTAACCCAATAGCAAATCCAAACAAAAAAATCTCTCAGGAAATGGTAGATTAGTACCATGCCATAGAGAGATAAAGGATTGAATATGTCTAACCTAAACGGACAGGTAAGCTTCCTGTAGGCTCCAACTCACCGGTTAACACGAGAGAGAGTGCCCGGACGACTGTAGGCGTATTTTCATAGGTACACACATAACTTCCGGGCATCGAAATTTCCAGCAGATCATATGGATTACGCAGAGCAATCACAATTAGCGAATGATTTTCACTAAGCTTTTCAACTAAATACCGTTGCCCTTTCGGAAGATGACCTGCAGATGTGTAAGTACATACGATGACCTGCTCAGCCTCTGACACATCCTTCAAAATCCGATCCGCTTCATCATATGATGGCTGAGTCGTTATTTTACGCTCACGAACTCTGCCTCGCAGCTGCGATAACGCCACGCCAAGGGAATCTGTATGGGACCAAGGTTCATCCACTTCTGTCCGTTGCACAACTTCAGGCCAGATGACATACACGTCCTGATCTGGATTCAGCGGCAGCAACCCTTCATTATGAACCACTGTAATACTGCTCGAAGCGATCTTGAACAAGGTCGATTCAATGGATTCATTGGAATGAAAGGGTTCATTATCTACTGCTTTGGCAGTTTCATTCGTTTTTGGTGAAATCAGACCGGTCTCCCTGTAACCGCAACGCGCTGCCTTCCATGTAATAATACGTTCCAGTGACTTGTTAATGACCTCTTCCGTTATCCGCCCCGTTCGGACTGCTCTAACGACCGCTTCTACAGCAGCGACCTGGTCTTGCAAAGTGTGACTCACCAGGATCAGATCCGCGCCTGCCTCCACAGCACGAATGGCACCCTCAGCTACCCCATATGGCTTGGATATCGCATGCATTTCAAGACAGTCTGTAATAATAATTCCTTCGAAGCCCATTTCTTCGCGTAACAGTCCGGTTAACACTTTATGTGACAATGTTGCCGGAACAGGCTCCGGTTCAATCGCCGGAAAGATAACATGAGCCGTCATAATGGCATCGACCCCTGCCTCAATAGCTTGGTGGAACGGTAACAGCTCAATCTTTTCCAACCTGTTTCGATCATGAGGTACTGTGACCATACCGAGGTGAGAATCTACCGTGGTATCCCCATGCCCCGGAAAATGTTTCGCTGTTGCAGCTATGCCCTGTGATTGATAACCGGTAATAGCCGCTGCTCCATGCTCAGCTACCCTCTCGGCATTTTCACCATATGACCGTACGCCAATCACCGGGTTAAGAGCATTGTTATTCACATCCACCACTGGCGCAAGGTTCATATCAATACCGATGCTTTTCAACTCACGACCCAGAATTCGGGCACATTCAAGCGTATATTCCGGATTACCTGTCGCACCTAGCGCCATGTTACCCGGCACTTGGGTCACTCCATCTTTGTCGATCCGTGCGACCATGCCACCTTCCTGATCCACTGATATCATGAGTGGCAATTCCCCCACTTCAGCAGCAATACCTTGCAGTTCAGCGGACAGTCGCGTCAATTGATTTACACTTTCTACATTACGCCGGAAATAGATGACACCCCCAACGTGGTATTCACGGATCAAGCGAGTAATCTGTTCATCTGCGTGCTGACCGTGAAATCCACACATGAACAATTGGCCTACCTTTTGCTCCAACGTCAAATTATTCAATGGTTTCATGCAATCTCTCCCTCCGTTTCCCCTTGGAGACTACGAACCCAGCCGTTTGCTCTGCCTATACTCCGATGGTTTCATATGAAAGTGTTTGTGGAACACTTTGGAGAAATAACGGCGCTCCTTGAATCCTGTTGCTTCTCCGATCGCTGTAATGCTCCATTCGGTTGTACTCAACAGCAAGGCGGCATTTTCCATACGTCTCTGAGTCATATATTCAACAAACGTTATCCCCATATGGGTTTTGAATAGCTGGCAAAAGTAACCCGGGCTGATTCCAAGCCAATCCGAGACTTCATCTATACCCAAGTCCTGCTGCAGTCTGGCGTTCATGTAATCACATGCAGATCGGATTAGTTCCGATATGGAAGGACGCGGCTGAGATTGTTTACCCTGACAGGAATGGGTGATGACCTCTGCGAGTTCAATCAGTTCTCTCACGGACACAGCCCGCTGCAGCGCATCCCAGAAATTCGCTTCGTCCTGTTCGGCCACGACATTGACTTCGCGCAGTTCACGAAGCATGTGTACAAGCATATAGCGAACATGGGTTTCATCCATGCTGCCTAATGATTGCTCAGCGATCCTCATTCGCTGTTTAAGCGTATCTATTACATCGAGTAACCCCTGCTTATTCCATTGCCGAATGAAGCGTGTGACAAGCTCCAGATCGTCTCTTGTTATCCATGTGCCCGCCTTAATGGAAGTCTCAAACCCAAATGATAAAGAAGATGACGAGAATTCCGGTTTCAGCACCCTGTCTGTACTTTCCGGATGTGTCATTAGAATTCTTTGACAATGCTGATACCGCTCAAGGATTTCCTGTTCCAGTTTCACGGGTACATCATCCTGAACAACCCTTGCTCTTACGTTTGAATCCATGGACAATATCTCATTTAATTCCAACAAAAGTTGATGTGCCAATTCCTCTGACTGAAGTTTCCACTCACCCGATGCCTCGAGCAAGATGCACCACTCTCCTTTGCGGGTACGCAGAACCTGACAGCTATTAGAAATTCTGTCCGTAACTTCCCTTAGCCTGGAACTCATCGCCTCATGCCATCTTTGATGCTGGTTCTTGGACCAGCCAATGGAATGCCGAAAATAACCGACTGCATCTATCAGCAGCAATGTATAACCTACAGAAGGAAGCATGAATTGAGGCACAGAGACAGGATCAGAAATCTTCAACGTTGCTTCTCCTCGCAACAGGTCAATCAACTGTTTTTGTCTGATCCAACTTGCCATCTCCATACTTTGATATCGCTTCGACTCGTTCTCCTGACGTCTCTTCTGGATCTGCTCTGCAAGCTCACGCAGTTTAAGTTCCAGATTCAGATAATCAATGGGCTTGCATATGTATTCATGTACGTTATATTGGATAGCGGTCCGAGCATACTCAAACTGCTGGTATCCCGTCAGTAAAATAATTTCACACGTTTCACCCTGCTCTCGCAGCAATCGAATAAGTTCCAATCCATCCATGGACGGCATCCGGATATCGCATAAGATAATGTCTGGATGACTTTCAGTCACTTTATCCAGCGCTTCTGCGCCACTTCTTGCTGTACCCGTTATTTCGATCCCCATCTCTTTCCAGGGTAAAATATAACTTAGATTTTCCAGAATCGGCAGTTCATCATCAATCAGCATTGCAGTCAGATTCATCCGGCTTCCTCCTGCTCATATAATGGAATGATACATTGAATAACTGTGCCATACCCGGGTGCTGAACATATAAATATGCCATACCCGGCCCCGTATTGAATACGAATGCGATCTGCTACACTTCGTAATCCCAATCCTCTGCGTTCCGTTATGGCGGACAATGATTCCCTTTCTTCAGTTAACATATATTCCGGCGGATCTGCCGCCATATACTCAAATCGTGCAAGCATTTCCTGGGGAATACCGATGCCATTATCCTCAACCTGTAGCACCAGATGATCACGTTCTTCATAAGCGCTTATCCGCAGCACACCTGGATATGTGATCCCTTCAAACCCATGTTGAATACTATTTTCCACCAGTGGTTGAAGTGTGAGCTTAAGCACGATTGAGGTGTATAGATCAGGTGGAATGTCAATCTCATACGTAAACAAATCACTGAACCTGTACTGTTGAATCTCCAGATAACTCTGCAAATGCCTTACCTCCTCACCCAGCGGAATCTCCTCCTGATCCTGGATGCTAATGCGAAGCATATTGCCAAGTCTGGTGACCATCTCGCTTACTTTGCGCCCCTCGCCACGTAGTGCCAATCCATTAATGGATTCCAGAGTATTGAACAGAAAATGGGGTTTGATCTGGGCTTGCAGTACACGTAATTCCGCTTGAGCCTTCTGCTGTTGCTCGGCCCGAACACGACGAAATAATCCGCCAATACGGTCCAACAGCTCATTGAACCCCTGCGCAAGCAGCTGCATCTCGTCAAATCCTTTTCCTTCCACCCTCGCATTGAAATCACCATCATCCACACGACGCATAAATCTTACAAGTACAGCAATGTTGCCCGTAATGCGATTCATGAAAAAAAGATTGAAGATCATGGCGGCGAACAGGCATAACAGAATAATAATGACGGACCAACCTGCGAAGGCATTCGTTTCAGCAGCTAAGGCTTCCCATGAAGTGACACTGACGAGACTCCAGTTATAATTCTTCAGATGATATTGTGAAATGATACTCTCCGTACCGTCAAAGACCGTTCTGACGCTGCTAAAGCCGGGACCATAACCGCCGGATTTCGATCCCAGATTTTCCATGTTCTCGCCATTGTAACGTCCGGAGGGGTCGTAGACGATTAGCCCTTCCTCATTAATTAACAGAAATGACGTATCTTGCGCTGAATCACTGATTTGCAGATGGCGGAAGATTCGGTCAATCTCTCCTTTTTTGATCTGAACAACAAGCACGCCGATATTTTGAAAATAACTGAGTTCTTTGACCAGTCTGATCTGGGTGAAGACAGGTTCTACACCCGTTAATTCGGAATATTCCAGAGGTGCGAGCCATTTAGGGACACCATTGAGTTGCTTAATTTCATTATATAAGGGATGCACTTTGAATTGCTGAAAAGGAAGGGCTTGAAAGTTTTCTTTGGTGAAAATGGAGACAATTTGATTATTCTCGGACGAACGCAAATCATATAAAAAGGCATAACTGATGAACGGATAATTATATAGAAGGGAACGGAAATTGCGCTGGCTGGCATTCAGGGATAACTGATTACCGGTTCCCAGATCCTGCTTGGTCGGATCTTTGGCGTTCAATGCCATTTGAAAAACCGATGTCGCTATCCCGTTGTCGGTAACATTGTTAATCTGCTGAAATACATTCTCGATATTGTAGCTAATGGCCTGAAGCGCATATTCGGCCTGTTGATTGTACTTTTTCTCAATCGTATGTGACGTGACCAGAAACATGCCAATGCCCAGCGCACACATCGGTACAATGATCAGCAGCAGAAATGCCAAGGCCAGCTTCATTCGCAAGTTCATATCCCGTTCTCCCTATTCACTGGTTCATGGTATTAACCTTTGACACCACCTGCAGTTACTCCTTCAATAATTTTCTCCTGCAGTATGGCGTAGATCACAAGTACAGGTACAACGCTGTACACAATGCCTGCCGACATCTGGGCGTAGTTCATCTGATATTGATCCCGAAACTGGACCATGCCCACAGGCAGCGTACGCAATTTATCAGTGGATAAGAAATAGTTGGCGAGCAAAAATTCGTTCCAGTTGCCGAGGAAATTAACGATAAAAACCGTAACGATGGCGGGAACTGTAAGAGGTATCACTATTTTAGCAAAGATACCCGGGGCCCTCAAGCCATCCATGACAGCAGCTTCCTCAATTTCTCCAGGCAGAGAACGCATAAATGCGGCCAGTATAATTATTGTGAAAGGGATCGCATTCGCCACATAAGGCACGATCAACGCCAGATGCGTATCCAATATGCCCATTTTGCGAACAAGCAGATAGATCGGCAGCATAAGTGCATTGTTGGGTATAAGCATGCCGGCCAGAATCAGGCTGTACAGAAACAAACTCCATCTCCGATGTCTCATGCGGGTTACGGCAAAAGCAAACATGGCACCGAGCCCAATCGTGCATGCCGACGACAGAACCGAAATGTACAGGCTGTTCCAAAAATACGTGCCAATCTTGGCATTTACCCAGGCCTCCACGTAGTTGTTAAACTCCCATGTTGTAGGCAGACCGAACGGATTCAGAGCGATTTCATTGTTATCCTGCTTGAAGGAAGAGAAGATTACAAATAAAAAGGGAAACAAAATCGCGATTAAATACAACATTAACAACACATGAGGTATACTGCTTTTTATGCTTTTCGCCATCAATATTCCACCCTCTCGCCCCGCCTCGCCACCAGCAGTTGATACACCGCAGTGAGCACAAGTGTCAGAGCAAAGATCAGCACTGCTATGGTATTGCCATAACCATATTTGAAGTTGGTAATCGCATATTTGATCATATATGTAGCCAGAACCTCGGTGGACCCAGCGGGCCCACCTTTGGTCATGACAATCACGATATCGGCTGCTTTCATTGCACCTGCAATGGACAACATGATAACCACTGAGATGATCGGCCGAATCAGCGGCAAGGTAATTCGCATTGCACGTTGTACCGCCGTTGCACCATCGATTGCAGCCGCTTCATCCAGATCACGGGGAATCGCCAGTATGGCCGCCAGCACCATGACAATGTAAAATCCCGTCCACTGCCAGGCGTTGGTCACCAAAATGGACAACATGGCGAATCGGTTATCCGATAACCAGTAGATTGGATCGATGCCCAGCACATGAAGAATTTTATTTAATAGTCCGATATTGGGCTCATAGATGAATCCCCATAAGATACCGATAACGGCTGTGGACATGATCGATGGTAAAAAAACAGCTGTTTTATACAGACCTTTTAGTCTTTTCACATTGGCAATAAGAAGCGAAAACAAGACGATCAGGGGTACTTGAATCAGTACCGAAAATCCGATAAAAAAGCCGTTATTCCGTGTGGAGATCCAAAACCGTTCATCGGTCAGTGCCTTCACATAGTTGGATAAGCCCACAAAACGTGGCTCAGCCGACACCCCATTCCAACTCGTCAGACTGTAATACAGGGAACTCCCAATAGGGTATAGAAAGAACATCACAAACAGGATTAGGGCCGGCATTACAAACAACGTATAGATTAACGGGCTGCGGAGTGAAGTATTCATGGTCAGCCTCCTTCAGTCACTTCAACGATCGCAGTTTCACCTTGAATTGGTTTATTCCACTGAAGCGTTTGCTTCCTCTTGTACCTTTTGCAGCTCTTCTGCCATTTTCTCTGGCGTAGTCTGGCCACCAATCAATTTCTGAATCTGCAGATTGCTGATCTCTGTCGTCACATCGGCCTGAACGAGTGCATCAAATGCCGGGAACGACGTCTTGGACGCATTTAGGACGGCCACAATTTCTTTCATCAGATCATCCGTTATACTATCGGTCAGCACTTTCTCATCCAGCTTCATGGCAGGCAATACCCCATCTTCCACAAGGCCACGGATCTGCATATCTTCATTGTAGAAATTTTTGATAAAAGCTTTCACTGCTTCCAACTTCTGCGGATCGTCTGCCACGGATGCGGAGAAACCGTATCCATTGTTCACATCACGCATCAAAGACGTCTGATCGCCTGCTCCGTTCTCTACCGGAGGCATATTGAAGAATCCAATCTTGCCAATGAGCGATTCACCGCTCTGGCCTTCTTTGAATACAGATGATTTCCATGTTCCGTCATACATCAACACCGCTTCTCCGCTCGTAAATTGCGTGGTATATTCGGCATACTCGAAGCCCAGTTCGCCTTTTTTGAAGTAACCCTTATCGACCCATTCCTTATGCTTGGCAAAACCTTGCACAACACCCGGGTCGGTCCATTTCGCTTCACCTGTTGCAAACTTTGCGGTAATCTCCGGCCCGGCATATCGGGACCACAGATGATTGGTTAACATGAGCGGTACCCAGCCTGCCTTGGATGCAGAAGCAAGCGGCACTTTGCCATCGGCCTTGATCTCGGCGAGAATATGGTCCAACTCAGCCATGGTGGTAGGGGCTTTCCATCCTTTTTGTTCAAAGTACTCTTTATTGTAGAAAAAACCTTCGCCCGATCCGCCAATCGGCAGTCCATATACTTGGCCTTCATACGTGAATGGTTCAAGGGATGTGAACTGGTCTTGAATGCCCAGCTCTTGCAAAATCGGAGTCAGATCAAGCAGCATGCCTTCCTTGGCATAGACTTTGGAATCCGGACTGCCGAACAGTTCAAATATATCCGGCGGGTTGCCTGCCGCCATCTCCCCGCGTAGCTTCTCCTTGCGATTTACATCGGATTCGACGCCATCCAACGTAAAGGTCAGGTTGGGTATCTCACCCTCAACTTTGTCCACAACATCCTGCAGGATAGCCAATCGTTTCTGTTTGTCAGCCCCTACTTGAGTGTGGCGGAGAAGCATCTCAATCGGTTCCTTACTTGTCTCCCCCGCAGGTGTATTGCCCGCGCCCTGCTGTGGCTCGTTACTTGAGCTTGCACATCCCGCCAAAGTCCATGAAGTGATAAGCAATATTGAAAGCAGCAACGTCATTCCTTTTTTCATCTGGTTGACCCTCCTCAAGATATTGAGCATTTGACTTTACACTCTGATTATAAAAAGCCGGAGCTTACATCGTAAGGATGACAATTCATCAATGGAGGGATAAAATCCTTCACTGGACAAATAATCCATCTTGCCACATGTTAAGAAACAAAAAAAACAGCCCCTGCGAAGTATGTTCGCAGAGGCTGCTTGGTTGATTGTTTTACCATATATAAAGGTTAGATCACTTACCTGAACAAGCCATGCCAGCCGTTTCCTGGCGACCTTGTTCGATCAGGCGATACGCCCGCTCCACTTCTTCTTCACTTGGCGAAGGAACACCATCCAGTGGATATACTTTACCGAGCGCTTCCCATTTGTAGATCCCCATCTGATGGTATGGGAGAATTTCGAACTTTTCGACGCCATTCAATGTTCCAATAAACCTTCCGAGGTTAAGCAGATCCTCTTCCTCGTTATGAATACCAGGCACATACACGTGGCGTATCCACATTTTCCGGCCTTGCTCCGATAGCCATTTGGCCGTTTTCAACGTTCTCTCGTTGGATTTGCCTGTCAGCTTGATATGTTTCTCGTCATCCATATGCTTAAGGTCCAGCAGAACCAGGTCTGTGTTATCCAAAAGATCGTGAATCCGCTCCGGTTCGTTAAACCCGTTGCTGTCCAGCGTCGTATGCAATCCCCAGCGCCGCTTCACTTCCTTGAAGATTTCGGCTACAAAGTGGGCCTGTAACGTCGGCTCTCCCCCAGATATCGTGAGCCCGCCTCCGGAGCTGCGGTAGTAGGATAGATACGGCTCAATTTCAGCCAGTACCTCCTCTAGCGTCATTTCTTTTCCACCATCCAGCGCCCATGTATCAGGGTTGTGGCAATATTGACACTTGAGTAGACATCCTTGCATAAAAAGCACGAAGCGGATGCCTGGGCCGTCAACCGTCCCGAAAGTTTCGAGTGAATGAATATGTCCTTTAACCATGCTGCCTCTTCCTTTCTGTATCCGCATCCGCTGTGCGTTTAATATGATTTGGAATGCCTTGCTCTAGCGGTCCTCTACTTGCAAATTACTTACATCGAGCCATGGAACGTACGGTTGATTACATCCAACTGTTGTTCACGAGTCAGTTTAATGAAGTTAACAGCATATCCGGATACCCGGACAGTCAGTTGTGGATAGTTTTCCGGGTGATCCATCGCATCAATCAATTGTTGACGATCAAATACGTTAACGTTCAGGTGATGAGCGTTTTGACCGAAGTAACCGTCCATCATCGCAGTCAGGTTGGATTTACGTGTAGTCTCCTCTTTACCCAATGCTTTTGGCACGATGGAGAAGGTATTGGAAATACCGTCAAGACTGTGTTCATAAGGCAATTTGGCTACAGAGCCAAGGGATGCCAGTGCACCTTTTTTGTCACGACCATGCATTGGGTTCGCACCTGGAGCAAATGGTTCACCTGCTTTACGACCATCCGGTGTAGTCCCTGTTTTCTTACCGTATACCACGTTGGAAGTGATCGTCAGAACGGATTGTGTTGGCACTGCGTTACGGTAAGCTTTGTGCTTGCGAATCATGCCCATGAAGTTCTCGACCAGTTCAACAGCAATGCTGTCTACGCTGTCTTCATTGTTACCGTAACAAGGGAAGTCTCCTTCGATTTCGAAATCAACAGCGATGCCTTGTTCGTTACGAATTGGTTTAACTTTGGCATATTTGATCGCACTCAGTGAATCTGCTGTAACCGACAGACCCGCGATACCACAAGCCATCGTACGTACAATGTCACGGTCATGCAATGCCATTTCGATCCGCTCATAGCTGTATTTATCGTGCATGTAGTGAATGACGTTGAGAGTGTTCATGTACAGCTTCGCCAGCCACTCCATCATTGGTTTGAAGCGTTTCATGACTTCATTGTAATCCAGCACTTCGCTTGTAATGGCAGGATACTCAGGTCCGACCTGTGCTCCGGATTTCTCATCACGACCACCGTTGATCGCATACAGGAGAGCTTTTGCCAGGTTGGCACGAGCGCCGAAAAATTGCATTTGTTTCCCGATCTTCATCGCTGATACACAGCAAGCAATACCGTAATCGTCTCCGTAGATCGGACGCATCAGATCATCATTCTCATACTGGATTGAACTGGTTTCGATGGAAACCTTGCTGCAATAATCTTTGAAAGCTTCCGGAAGTTTCGTGGACCAAAGTACAGTCAGGTTTGGCTCTGGTGCAGGGCCCAGGTTGTTCAGCGTATGCAGGAAACGGAAGCTGTTTTTGGTTACGCGTGTTTCGCCATTCACAGACATACCGCCGATGGACTCCGTTACCCATGTTGGATCTCCACTGAACAGTTCGTTGTAATCCGGTGTACGCAAGAATTTGACAATCCGCAGTTTCATGACGAAATGATCAACCAATTCCTGTGCCTGTTCTTCGGAAAGAATGCCTTCTTGCAGGTCACGTTCAATGTAGATATCCAGGAAAGAAGATACACGTCCAAGTGACATCGCAGCACCATTCTGTTCTTTGATCGCAGCGAGATAACCGAAGTACAACCATTGGAACGCTTCTTTCGCTGTCGTCGCTGGCAAGGAAATATCGAATCCGTGCATATCACCCAATTGCTTCAATTCTTGCAATGCACGAATCTGCTCAGACAATTCTTCCCGCAGACGAATGACATCTTCATCAATGACATCAACTTCGAGTGCATTCAATTCACCTTTTTTGTTACGAATCAGGAAGTCTACCCCGTACAAAGCTACACGACGATAGTCACCGATGATCCGGCCACGGCCGTAAGCATCTGGCAGACCCGTGATAATTCCTGCTTTACGCGCTGCACGCATGTCGGAAGTATAAGCATCGAAAACCCCTTGGTTATGCGTTTTGCGAATGTTTGTAAATATATCAATCACGCCTTGTGGCATTTCAAAGCCATATGCCTCACATGCGTCGATCATCATGCGGATTCCGCCTGTTGGTTGAATGGAACGTTTGAACGGAGCATCGGTCTGAACGCCGACAATCTGCTCTTTGGATTGATCCAGATAACCGGGTTGGTGAGAAATAATAGTACCTGGTGTGTTCACGTCAACATCAAGGACACCACCGTTATCACGTTCTTTTTTGGTCAGATCAGATACGATCTCCCACAATTCTTTGGTATTCTGGGTTGCACCTGCGAGAAACGCTTCGTCACCGTAATACGGAGACAAGTTGTGTGCCAGAAAATCATTCACATCGACGGATTTGGTCCATGTTCCTTTGGTAAAGTTTCTCCAGCCTGTTTGTTGTTTGACATCTTTTTCAATCACCGACATCGTAATCCCTCCACTAATTTGGATTTCTGGACACATAACATGTTGCTTCATTCGTATCATTGTGTGCCCAGAGCCGCGATTAATGTGAATTGTTTCACATAAACCGGATCATGTTCTCTCTACCTGGGAACCGGAACCGCGGGATGAATGTTTTCCTTACATTTTCAGTATACGTCTTGGGGCTTTCATCATCTGTGATTTTTGTCACAAAGTCAGTGAACTCACTCACTCCACCTACGATTTGTCCCATTGAACCGAAACTTTACACAGGATCACTGCGTGGCAGAACAACCTTCCAATCGCTGTTATCCCCAGATTTTTTTGATTCCCTTTCGAAAAGGGAAAATCCGGTGATAAAGGCGAACGCTTCGCTTTTTCAGGTTATTTCTGCCCCTCCGTTGTCGTGTAAAGGGATTGTTCAAAAGGCCACATCGCGGATTCCGTGTAACCTCTTTAGAACCGAACCATTGCTTCTCTATACTCGGAGCAAACCAAATCTTAAAATAGACCCTGAAAAACAGATGCTTTGCTCTTCCGTTTTCTGCCCTCTTCGTTATTTTGTGAACATCTGGCTCAAACAGCCACATCACGGATTCCATGTAACCTCTTAGAACCGAACCATTGCTCCTCTATACTCGGAGCAAATCAAATCTTAAAATAGACCCTGAAAAACAGATGCTTTGCTCTTCTGTTTTTCTGCCCTCTTCGTTATCGTGTGAAAGACGGCAATCGGGGCCCCCCATCTCGGAGAACCCTGATCCTCTTGCCGTAAGGCACGCTTAGTTCTAATTCCTTATTCAAACTTTCCGTAGAAAGCGTTACGGTACACATCAGCCAATTCAGTTACCAGCGGCAACTTCGGATTGGCGGTTGTACATTGGTCTTCGAAGGCACGGTCTGCCAGATAATCCACATGTGCTTCAAAGTCTTTGGCATCAAATCCGATTTCCTGGAACGATTCTTCAATGCCCAATGTTTTGTTCAGATTACGGATGGCATTGATGAGACTGGTTACCCCTTCTTCTGTCGTGCGAGCAGGCAATCCCAAGATACGGGCAATTTCGGCATAACGCTCATCCGCTACAAAGTGCGAATATTTCGGGAACGATGCGAATTTGGTCGGTTTTTTCGCGTTGTAACGGATAACGTGCGGCATCAGGATTGCATTGGTGCGTCCGTGTGCAGTGTGGTACTGACCGCCCCATTTGTGCGCCAAGCTGTGGTTAATGCCCAGGAATGCGTTGGCAAACGCCATACCGGCAATCGTGGAAGCATTATGCATTTTCTCACGTGCCAGTTTATCTCCTTGTAGCGCAGATTGCTCCAGGTATTGGAACACCAGTTGAATGGCTTTGATCGCAAGTCCATCCGTGTAATCATTCGCCATGACAGACACATAAGCTTCAATCGCGTGTGTCAATACGTCCATCCCTGTATCTGCAACGGCTGTTCTAGGCAAGGAGTATACGAATTCCGGGTCGACAATCGCTACGTCTGGAGTCAGCTCATAGTCGGCCAATGGATATTTGGTGTTACCTTGATTTTTGTCTGTGATAACCGCGAACGATGTCACTTCAGAACCTGTACCGGATGTGGTTGGAATCGCTACAAATTTCGCTTTTACGCCGAGACGTGGATATTTGTAGATCCGTTTGCGGATATCCATGAATTTCTGTTTCAGGTCGTTGAAGTCGGTATCAGGATATTCATAGAACAACCACATCGCTTTGGCAGCATCCATCGGTGATCCACCGCCGAGTGCAATAATACAGTCCGGTTGGAAGCGGCGCATCATTTCCGTTCCGCGATCTACCGTTGTTGTGGATGGATCTGGCTCTACATCGGAGAATACTTCGATCGCTACTGGCATTTGGCGTTGACGAAGATAATGTTCTACCTTTTCTACATAACCAAGTTTCACCATCATGGCATCCGTAATAATCGCAACACGTGTGATGTCAGGCATTTTGGCAAGATACTGCGTTGCCCCTTTTTCGAAGTAGACTTTGTTCGGCACTTTGAACCATTGCATATTCACGGTACGGCGAGCCACCCTTTTCACATTGATTAAGTTCACAGCGGTTACGTTGGAAGAAGTCGAGTTACGTCCGTATGATCCGCATCCCAGTGTCAATGACGGCATGTTCGTGTTGTAGATATCCCCTATCGCACCGTGTGTGGATGGTGAGTTCACAATAATCCGTCCGGTTTGCAGACGATCTGCGAATTTGCCGATCACTTCTTCATTTGTTGAGTGGATAACCGAGGAGTGACCCATGCCGCCAAAAGCAACTACTTCTGCCGCACGCTCAATGCCCTCTGCTGCCGTTTTGACTTTGTAACAAGCGAGTACCGGACTTAATTTCTCAGCCGACAATGGGAATTTCGTACCTACCCCTTCAATCTCGGCCACGAGAATTTTGGTGCCTGCCGGAACTTCAATGCCGCATAACTTCGCAATGCTCACCGCTGATTGACCAACAATCGCCGGGTTCACCGCACATTTCTCGGCATTAATCGCACCTGCTGTCAATTTAGCTGCTTCATCTTTGTTAACAAAGTAACAACCGTTCGCAATCATTTTTTTCTTCACTTGATCGAAGATCGGTTCTTCAATGATTACCGCTTGCTCGGAAGCACAGATCATGCCATTATCGAAGGACTTCGACAGAATCAAATCCGTAACTGCCTGATTAATATCCGCGCTTTTCTCGATAAAGCAAGGCACGTTACCTGGTCCTACGCCCAGTGCAGGTTTACCACAGCTGTACGCTGCACGTACCATCCCTGATCCGCCTGTTGCCAGAATGAGAGCCACATCATTGTGATTCATCAGTTCGTTCGTGCGATCCATGGAAGGATCATCAATCCACTGAATACAATCTGCTGGTGCACCATGTTTCACAGCCGCTTCCAGCAGGATTTTAGCAGCTTCCCGGCTACAATTCTGTGCAGATGGGTGGAAACCGAAGATGATTGGGTTACGCGTCTTGATGGAGATCAGTGCTTTAAACATCGTCGTTGATGTTGGGTTCGTGACGGGTGTAATCCCCATAATAATACCGACCGGCTCCGCAATTTTCTGGAAGCTCTCATATTCGTTATCTTCAATCACACCTACGGTTTTGTCATACTTGATGCTGTGGTACACATATTCTGTTGCAAATATATTTTTGGTGATTTTATCCTCATACACTCCGCGGCCTGTTTCTTCTACGGCCATCTTGGCGAGCATCATGTGTTTATCCAGACCCGCAAGCGCCATGGCTTGCACAATCCGGTCAATCTGCTTCTGGTCCATCTTCATAAATGCGGCGTGTGCTTTGTTCGCTTTGTCGATTAACGTTTGAATATACTGACCTGCTGTCGGTTCTTTTGCTGGGGCGACTTCGTTCTTTACAGCCATCTCCCTCATCCTCCTAAAGGTTCGTATTAGTTTGTCTCTCTCGTTTACATTCACATCGTACCATAGCCAAAAACGTAATCATGTGATTTTTTTCACAAAGTATAACAAATTTAAATTTAGTTTTGTAATGTCTGCTAACAAGTTGATTTCCTCTTCCTATAATAAGTGTAGGGCTATCGAACACATCCTTCCCCATTAAAAGTGAATTTAATCACAATGTTTGAAATTTCGCCATTTTTGATGCCTTCCCATGCCCCCCAAAAGGTAAGTTTAGGTATATACTGAACTTAAAAATTGAACCACCGCAATTTGTACCGTCCTTCCTCCCGGCCGAGATGACCCTGATCAGGACGGCAACGGTTTGCGGCGAACCTCGGAGGCTACTGCAAGCTACAGAAGGCCGTCCGATGGACATAAAGGGGAGATAGACTTA
This sequence comes from Paenibacillus sp. Negev47, assembly GCF_058313655.1. Lineage (NCBI taxonomy): Bacteria > Bacillati > Bacillota > Bacilli > Caryophanales > Paenibacillaceae > Paenibacillus > Paenibacillus sp. Negev47. The sequence continues at coordinate 2,181,413 of NZ_CM177754.1, read as the reverse complement.
TGAGAGAACTAACGACTGTACTGGAAAAGCGCGGCAATACCAACTGTTTCTCGGAAGCAAATTTCAACCATCTGCTGGTTACAATGAAAGATAGAACCTATCCGGAAGGTACCCACCTGTATTGGGAAGGAGACGTCTCTGACAAACTTTATTATATGAAACGGGGTCGTGCCCAGATCACCAAATCCACGGATGAGGGCAAGGAACTGATCATGTACATGTATCAGTCCGGTGATATGATCGGCCAGGCTGATCCCTTCTTTGGCTCCAAGCATAGCTTTTCAGCGGAAGTGCTGGAAGACAGTGAGATTGGTGTACTGGAGCACAAAGACCTGGAAATGCTGATCTGCCAGCATTGTGACTTCGCGATCGACTTTATGAAATGGATGGGCATCCACCACCGGTTGACACAGACCAAGTTCCGGGACCTCATGTTATATGGCAAACCGGGTGCGCTCTGCTCCACCCTCATTCGGTTGTCGAATTCGTATGGCGAGCCTCATGGAGAGCATGTCATTATTCACAAAAAGATTACCCACACGGATCTCTCCAATATGATTGGAGCTACTCGTGAAAGTGTAAACCGCATGTTAAGCGATTTGCGCAAGAAAGATGCAATTGAATATGACAATGGCATGATTGTCATCAAAGATCTGAAGATGCTGCAAGGGATCTGTCACTGTGAACTTTGCCCGAACGAGATCTGTCGTATTTAATCTTCGATTATGCTATGCAGAATGTCGCTTATATATCTTTGAATGAAAAAAGCCCATTCCTCTGCAGAGGGATTGGGCTTTGTTGTATGCTTAGGATGCACTGGTCAATTCAAGCTTAACCGCATCACGTGGATTCAATTTCATGTCCAAACCATTTTCCATTAATTCCTTGTCGTTCACCATAATGACCCACCGCTGATTCATGCGGGGCGTAACATTCTCGACCGAAACGACAAATTTGTTATTCTCCGACATTCTCACAATCCCACTGGACTTCAAGACATCGCGAACTGTGCATTCCTGAACATAGACGCCAGCATATTGACGATTGAGAGTTGGCATAATGTTTCCACCGCTCACCTTGAGTAACGTTGTCTGGTATGCAACGCCATCCCCCCCACTGTCAGCGGCTTTCACGTAAATGATCACTTCATCTTTGGCATGAAGCTCCATGTCCCAATCTTCCTGTTCAATATCCTTGCCGTTCAATTTGACAGCCCAGCTAAGCGAAGAATCTAGAGAGACTTCACCAACAGATTGAATCCGTTTGCCATCCGCTGTAAAATCAACCAGTCCGCTATTCAGTAATGCTTTTTTGAGTGTCAAACCCTCACTAAAATCTCGCTTAATGGACTTCGTTGCATCAGGCAAAAACGTACTTCCATCTACAGCCACTGTAATCGTATTCGTTGTTTCTGTCTCTTTCACAATTGGCTGCTCTGAAGGCTGTGTCTCACTACAACCAGCCAAGATCGCCAGTAGGAGCAAACATACACCTATGTAACCGGGGATTTTCTTCTTCATGTAGGTAACACCACCCTGCGTAAAATCACTCACCCTGTTGTCCATAACCTCTATTATGGCACATTATTCAACAAAAAAAAGTGTCAAAGCCGTTACTTTTATGAAGCATACTCTCCACACAAGGCTTGTACAACAAAGAGAGCCTGCGCACAGGCTCTCCAATCTAAATCATTTTTACGTTCTTATTGGTTACGTTATCATTGGACACTAGCCTGCATGTATGTCCGTCCTCCACCGCCATCTTTCAGATATGGATTGAGTCCGAAGAACTGTTCCTCAGATACATATACCCCTGTCAGCAATCGGCCCTCAAGCAATCCACCGTCCAGCTGCACGCAGCAGGAAGGTGCATCTACATACTCCTGATATAGCGGAATCTGACCATATTGTTGGTGTATTTTGAATACCTTGCCTTGCTCATGCAAAGGTCGTTCCGAAAAATAAGTAGGCACAATATAGCGGGCAATGACATCCAGTTCCTGCACGCTATAAAAGGGTTCATCCCCAAGCCACGGGGCAAACATTCGAATCTTCTCATATTGAGACCAGACAACCGCCTGAATCAGCATTTCTGCCTGAGCCAACCGACCTTCGCCTACATCCAGCATTAGTCGCTTTCCATGCGTGGCTTGCTCCATCTGGGACATTGTCGATTCAGGTTGCCTTAGTTCACATCCAATACACTTCCAGCCCCTGGACGTTTGAATCCATTTTTGCAGCACCGCCGGAGCTGATTTCGGACCATCGCTGTTCATAGGATACATATTCACTTCGGCTAGATCATCCTTAACCGAACGGGAATATGCTGTGCGCTTGAACAACTCTGCAGCTTTTTTGTAGATTAGATGGACCTGAATGGATGCGCTCTCAAGTTCTGCAATATCTTGCTTGCCGTAGCGTACTTCGCGGGATAAGCTTTCTTCTCTCATGACAAGTGGCCTCCTTCGCTCCGGCCGTCTGTGGCCATTTTCTATAGATTATACTACAATTCATGACAACATGTGCACAGCCCAAGAGAAAAACGCCAATCCACATTATACTTAAGACAAAAACCCCTGATTTCCACAGAAATCAGGGGTCTATGTCATTCATGCAACGAAAGCGGGTGATGTTGCTTATACGTTAGTCAACCCACTTCTCAGCCCAGTCTTGAATTTGATTCATGACAGGCTGGAGTGCTCTCCCCTTATCCGTCAGTTCATATTCAATACGAACCGGCGTCTCGGGATAGACGTGACGAACCAAAATACCTTCACTTTCAAGATCCTTCATCCGTTCAGATAACATCTTGTCACTCATAGACGGAATCAGATTGGAGATATCCTTGAATCGCTTCGAACCACTCATCAACGTTTGAATAATTAAACCATTCCAGCGCTTGCCCAAAAAAGAAAACGCCGTCTCAAAACGCGGACACATCCGCAAGTCTTGACCTTCCACATTAATCACCTCTTTAGAGATCACTCAACTTACATTTTGTTAGTATATTTCATAATAACATATTTAAGCTTCAAAGAAAACGTCTGCAACTAAAAAGTTTAAATTTTAGAAGCATATCACCCAGATCGGATGTTACATCCCCATCCCAGTATACAGTACACCCTGTCCCATAACCATGGGAAATATCGTATAACTTCCCCATAGTACTATCTTACCCAAAAAGAACCCAACTGCCACAGTCATCATTGACTTGGAGAAGGGTTCCTTGGTAAATGCTTGCTTATAACTTATATATCCAATTCACGAAGCAAATTGTGAATTAGACCAGTACGCCACCAAATGGTCTTACAGGTTCGCTCTTGCCAAATTCCGGCTTAAAGCTGCGGGCAGGATATGCCCATTTCACAGCGTTGCTAATCACTCTTAATATTTCCGGTTTGTAATAGGTCGGATACGTCTCATGACCTGGTCGGAAATAAAAGATTTTACCTTCACCACGCCGGAACGTGCATCCGCTCCGGAATACTTCTCCACCCTGGAAGTTGCTTACAAACACCAGTTCATCCGGTACTGGAATATCGAAGAACTCCCCGTACATCTCTTCTTTTTCCAATACAATCTTTCCTTCGATGCCTTCCGCAATCGGATGGGATGGATTCACACACCATACAATTTCCTGCTCGTCTGCTACACGCCACTTCAGATCGCAGCTTGTTCCCATCAGCGCTTTGAATGGTTTAGAGAAATGACCTGAATGAAGCACAATCATCCCCATGCCGTTCAGTACCCGCTGTGCAACCTTCTGCGAGATCTCATCGCTTACGCGATCATGTGCCATATGTCCCCACCATATGAGCACATCCGTGGAATTCAGCACTTCATCACTTAATCCGTGTTCTGGCTGATCCAGTGTAGCCGTTCGAATAGCAAAGCCTTCGCCGCCAAGTCCGTCAGCCAGCGCTCGATGCAGACCATCCGGGTAGACTTCCCTTACTTCATCGTGAATTTTCTCATGGACAAATTCATTCCAAATGGTGACGTTGATCATATTCAATTTCCCCCTAGTGTAGCTCTAAACCCACCACATATCGCCCAGCGGCTCTTCGATCAATACTTGCTGGAGATTTTGCACAGCTTTAGAGAATCCTTCTTCAACCGACATCAGACCGTCTTCGTGCTCAATACTTACTACATAATCATATCCGACCAGACGCAGGGCACTCATAATATCTGCCCAAGTCTTGTTATCATGTCCATAACCTACCGAGCGGAACTGCCAAGCCCGATCCAGCATATTTGTATAATCTTGCATATCCGTTACACCGTGTTTGTTCACATTTACCGGATCAATCGTTGTATCTTTCGCATGGAAGTGATGGATCGCACCTTCACGTCCCAAGATGTGAATCGCCTGCACTGGATCAATGCCTTGCCACCACATGTGACTCGGGTCCAAGTTCGCTCCAATGACTTCACCCGCTGCTTCACGCAATCTCAGCAAGGTTGCAGGTGTATGAACCGAGAATCCACCGTGCAGCTCCAGTCCAACTTTTACATTACGGTCTGCTGCAAATTTACCCCACTCTGTCCAATAAGGGATAACCTTGTTCTCCCACTGCCACTTCAGGATCTCCTGAAAGTCATTCGGCCATGGTGCAACAGGCCAGTTCGGATATTTGGCATCCTCATGGTCTCCCGGACAACCGGAGAATGTATTCACTACAGGCACTTCCAGCTTCTCAGCCAGTTCTACCGTTTTGACAAAATCATCATGGAATCCTTTAGCAATATCCTTTTGCGGATGCAACGGGTTACCGTGACAGCTGAGTGCGCTGATCGTCAAACCACGTGATTCCACTGCATTTTTGAAGTTTTTCAGTGCTGTAGGATTGCTTAACAATTCATCCGGCTTACAGTGTGCATTGCCTGGATGTCCTCCTGTTCCGATCTCTACTGCTTTTAATCCCTTGGATGCTACATAATCAAGAGCATCCTCCAATTTACGTCCTCCGAATAGTACCAAAAATACGCCGAGTTTCAAGTGCGATTCCTCCCTGGATTAGATATCGTATGATTGCTGAATTCATGAATATTGAACTGTATACAATTACCGTTCAGATCACATGCCTGTTTGATTAGTGTGGAAAATCGAGAGTGTTTCTATCCTGAAATTGAACGTAAGAATACTGGTTATTCTCCTCCACTCGAAAGAGTATCAAGCTTCAAACACTTGGTACTCCATTCTAGTGCGATTCCACGGTTTCAATTTCAGTTTGAACTGTGCGAGTTACTGCAAAAGAGTCATAGCTGCTCTCCAGATGGATGTGCTTGCCCTCAAGTGAAGAACGCTGGAATGAATGCATAGCTTCCAGTACGTGATAAGCAAGCTTGCCACTGGCTTTGTGTTCGCGTCCGGCACGAATGGATTCAACCATTTCGGTTACGCCGATGCCTCGTTCGTTTTGCCCACTTTCGAAGACTGGTTTGACCGTCTCCCAAGTGTCTTGACCGTATCTGCGAACCTTCACTTCCCCGTTAAAATAATTGGGGTCCGGTACACTAAGCGTACCTTCTGTACCATAGATTTCAATACGTGGCAGATCCGAAGCTCCGCGAATATCGAAACTGGTAATCATGGTTGCAATAGCACCTTCCGCAAAATCAATGGTTCCTGCCAAGTGGGTAGGCGTCTCTACTTGCAGCGCCGTACCTTCCTTCGGTCCGGAGCCAATCTTGCGATCCGCAATCTGTATTCCAGCCGAGGCACTGATTCTGCGTATTGGTCCAAGCAGCGTAATCAGCGCGGTCAAGTAGTAAGGTCCCATATCAAACATCGGTCCACCACCTGCGACATAAAAGAATTCCGGATTAGGATGCCATGCTTCTGGTCCTCCGCCCATGAAGAATGAAGTCGCTGCAATCGGCTTGCCAATCAGTCCATCCTCAATGGCTTTACGAGCGGTCTGAATTCCTGAGCCAAGGAAAGTATCTGGTGCAGAACCAACATACAATCCTTTTTCCTCAGCCAGCTCAACAACCTTGCGACCATCCTCAAGAGAAATCGCCAGCGGCTTCTCGGCATACACATGTTTGCCTGCTTCGAGTGCAGCCAGATCAGTCATGGCATGACTGCCTGGAACCGTAAGATTCAACACAAGTTCAATTTCGTTATTTTGCAGCAACTCATCTACATTGTAAACGTTTGCGATATTAAATTCATCTGCCCGTTCCTGAGCGCGCTCACGAATCAAATCCGCAACAGCCACGACTTCAATGACCGGGTTGTTTTTGAGATTTTCCAGGTAGATGGCGCTGATGTTACCGCACCCGATGATGCCTGCTTTCATTTTCTTCACTGTGACGTTCATCTCCTTACGCATGGTGAATATCCGCGTTTGAATGGTTGAGAACCATATGTTTTGTTGGATGTTTCCTGTTCCTTAAATCTAATACTATGGTATTCCGTTTCAGCTTCAATTAAAATGAATAATATGATTGAAACATGAACTATCTGGTCATAATTTTCAAATTGCAAGGAGTATGCCCATGTCGACAGATCAATCCTGCCAAGTTCTTACAGCAGGCTTCTCATTTCATCGTAAACCTTATGCTATGGTGCAGCCTGAAGGGGTGAAGAACTACCTTTTAAGACTGCAAACAGACGGACGTTGCCGTGCACGTATTGACGGGAACATGTCCCTGGTAGATGCGGGCGATTTGCTTCTTTTTGATCCTGACGAGCCCTATGAGCTTAGAATAGACAATGAAATTAATCCGATGGGAGAACGGCTGGTGGAGAGTGGAGACTATCACATCTTCTTCAATGGTTCCTGGGTAGATGAGTGGTGGAAACGTCACAAACGACCGACCCGAATCAAAGTCGAACTGACGGAAAGTCTGCTAGTCCTGTTTCGACAACTTGTGCTGGAACAGCGCCGCATCTCCAATCCTTACCCTGAAATTTCAAGTTATTATATGCGAATCTTATGTCTCGAAGTGGATCGTCTGCTCTCGGAGCATCCGACGGTAACCAACACCAATTATGTGGCTTATGAGATCAAGAACTATATTGAAGAAAACGCTTCCTCTTTGTTCAAGTTGGATGATGTGGCAACACATATTGGCATCAGTGTCTCAAGGGGTGTTCATCTCTTTAAAGAAGCGTTTGGCAAAAGCATCATGCAATATACGCTCGACGTACGACTGAACATGGCCAGGGAACGGATTATTTTCAGTCCAATGACCCTGGAGCAAGTATCTGAGTCTTCCGGCTTTAACAGCTATACCTATTTCCATCGGGTATTCCGTTCCCGGTTCGGCATGTCCCCGAAGGAATTCCGCGTTATTCACCGGGAACAGATGTAATCATATTAGTATACGTAAGTTGAACTTATTTGCGCGCGGCTATAGCCTCGGATACAACCATCGCCAAATCCTCATTACCAAACATGGACAGCACACCAAGTACTGTATCATCCGGTATCTCACCGGCTTCCTCCTTGGATACAATCAGCTTCTGCACCTGCTGCAAACGCTCGTTGCTTTGCTGATTCGGGTAGGCTTGCCGGTACATCTCTTCCGGGTCCAATCCATGATTGACACACCACTGGGCAAATACCAGAATCATCATCTCTTCTTCTTGTTTATACGTTTCAATGACGGCTTCCTCGATCTGTTTACTTCGTTCCTTTTCATATTCATCCATAACGTGTATTCCCCCATATGTGTATTCTTGCAACTATTTGCGAATCAATTGTTCAGCCAATTCGTGGCTGTCCATGACATGACTTGCACTGATCAGGCAATCATCCGGTGTATCCAGACTCGCCAGAAAATGATCGACGGCTCCGCTAAAACCTCTGCGTGCTAACACGGTATCCCAGCTCCCGAAGGTTTCTTTGGTTTCCAGACTCCCCTGTTCCAAGTAGCTGATCGTGTCCATGTTCACGACTTCGACAGATCGCCCACCACCATGCAGTTCTACTTTCTCCAGATCTGCCCCAGCTTCACGAACCATATCGAATCGACCGTAGGCTGTTCTGCCCAGCTTGGCCGTTCCGGTCGCATGCAGCAGTCTGTCCATATCATTCTTCCGAATCCATTGATGGAGCAGCTCCACATTGTGATCCGAGTACCACAGCATTAGATCCAGCATATGGATGAGATCATCGTAAATGGTTTCTGCCGCAGGACGATCCTGGATACTTGTGCGATGTTTGGTCACTGTGAGGGACTCGAAACCTTTTCCGCCCTGCATCCACTCTTTCGCTTTTTGGTACATCGGTGCGAATCTGCGGTTGAAGCCCACTGCCAGTAACAGACCTTGTGCCTCGGCAAAAGCCGTCATCTCTTCCGACTCCCGAAGCGTATAGGATAATGGCTTATCTACATAAACGGCCAATCCCTGTTCAAGACATTGCATAACAATGTCAAAGTGCGCTTCCGTTGCTGTATGTACAAACACCGCATCCAGATCCCAGGACAACAATTCTTTCAGATCCGTGGTTCCCCTTTCTAATCTATACGCCTCCTGAATAGCCTTGACCGGCTCCGGAGATCGGTTCATAATCCCCACAATCTCCACGTTCGGATGAGCGGTCAACAAAGGCAAATATACTTTACGTGCAATACCCCCGAGGCCGATAATTGCAATTCGTTTACGTTTGGTTCTTTCCATGATGATCATTCCACCTTCAGTTCGGTTCTATATTTCCACGTCCTATAGTGTAACCCTTCGGACAGCAACTTGCCAGTGATTGCAGCAGTTCGGCACGAATTGTTCAGACAATGGGCGAACGTGGTAAACTTAAGAGAAACAGCAGTACAGATCGGGACACGACTAGACCTGCCTGATCTGAAAGGAGCGTTTGGAATTTTGCGAAAATGGTTATGGCTCCTGTTATATGTTTTACTTGCAGGAGTCACGTTTATTTACAGATATGAACTGCTGGCCTGGACCGATCTCCATCAGTCCATCCCGCTTTTACTCGCCATGGCAACATTGTTTGCTCTTGTGCCTGTAATTCCTTATAAGTTTGTTATTATTGCCTTTGGTTACAGTTACGGTACCACCACAGCAGCCTGGATATGCTGGCTCGGCACAACACTTGCTGCCATACTCGTCTATGGCGGAGCAAGAACTATCTTCAGGCATCAGGCGAGATCGTACCTCGAACGCATTCGGGGTTTGAACCGTTTCACAACGTGGATGGAAGCACATCCGTTCATGGGAGTCATGTCGATGCGGTTGCTTCCGGTCGTGCCTCAGATGGCTGTTAATATCTACGCAGGTATAACGTATACGCCATTCTGGGTCTTCATGGTCGCTACGGCCATTGGCAAAATGCCAGCGATTTTTGTTTTTGCCTATGCAGGTGCACAGGCTGAAAGCTCCATCTGGCTGAGCCTGGGAATCCTTGCCGGATATCTGGTTCTCATGGCCATTGTATTGCTCTTATTTCGCTTTCGCTCACGCAACAAAGTCTGAATACGGATCTCAAAAGCTATTCAGATCCAGCTTGTTTTCAATGCGGCTTGGTTGGCTAGCCAATTCAGGATATAATAGAAAAGCAAGCCAATTGCTTGTGTTAGGCTTCAATAAAAACAGTAGATTGCTGGAGCTCGAACACGAGCGCTAAATCTTCATCAGAAATGGAGTGACTATAGCATGGAACAACATTCAAGTGAGTTAGCAACTTTTGCAGGCGGATGCTTCTGGTGTATGGTATCCCCCTTTGAAGAACTGCCCGGTATTCATAAGATCGTATCGGGTTATACAGGAGGACATACCGAGAATCCAACATATGAAGAGGTCTGTTCGGAGACAACGGGCCATGTAGAGGCTGTGCAAATTACGTTCGACCCTGCCATCTTCCCTTATAAGAAACTGGTTGAACTATTCTGGCAGCAGATTGATCCTACGGATACAGGCGGACAATTCCATGACCGTGGATCTTCATATCAGACCGCCATCTTCTATCATAGCGAAGAGCAACGTCAGATTGCGGAAGCTTCCAAAGCGGAGCTGGGACAAAGTGGACGTTTTGACAAACCGATCTTCACACCCATTTTGCCAGCAAAAACGTTCTATGAAGCGGAAGAACATCACCAAAATTATCACCGTAAGAACCCTGCCCATTACAAACGCTACAGCAAAGGTTCTGGGCGCGTAGATTTCATCGAACGCAACTGGTCTGGCAATGTGGACAAAGACGGGCTGAAAGAGCGTCTGACGCCGCTTCAATACGAAGTTACTCAGAACAGCGCAACAGAGCCTGCATTCCATAACGAATTCTGGGATCACCACGGTGACGGAATCTATGTGGACATCGTATCGGGCGAGCCATTGTTCAGTTCTACTGACAAATACGATTCCGGCTGCGGCTGGCCGAGCTTCACACGTCCATTGCGTGACTACAACGTGAAGGAAAAAACCGATCTCAGCCACTTCATGATTCGTACCGAAGTGAGAAGTCGTGAGGGCGATTCCCATCTGGGCCACCTGTTCAACGATGGTCCGGCTGAGGCAGGTGGAATGCGTTATTGCATCAACTCTGCGGCACTTCGTTTTGTACCCAAAGAAGACATGGAAAAAGAAGGATACGGTGAGTACGCCGTCCTTTTCCAATAAAATAAGATCTAACACCAGAGTAGCGGGTAATCCCGCTGCTCTTTTTATATGAGCATTTTGCATAATTCGATTCTACTCGCTCCCGGGTACAAGAGTTGGACAGAAAGAAGCATCCTGATCCAACCAACGTATAGACGAATAGAACCATTTCGATTTATATCTTGCTGATTGAAAGTCACTCTTTGGATTTATGCAAAATGCTGATATACATTCCTTTTCTAAATAAAAATGTAGAGTCCCCATAGTCAAAGACTCACGTTACAGGGACCCTACATGATCATGGTTCTTGTTATTTATAGGGATTGAGTTAAGATGCATAATGCTGTAACTTCCTCAACCGATAAGCTTATGCTCTTATCATACACGATACTCGCTCAGTACACGGGCGATCTGCTCCGTGATCCGATTATACTGCTGATGAATGAAGAAGTGGTCACCCGGATAGACACTTAGCGTACAACTCCCCTTCGTTACTTGGTTCCATGCATGCATGTGTTCCATGGGAATCAAGTCATCAGCCCCCGCAAGAACGGTTATATCTGTATTTAACGGCTCTCTTGACCCTGCCCACTGGTAGTTCTCAACGATCTGCAGATCTGATCTGAGCAGGGGAACGAAGATCTCCGCTAATTCTTTATTCTCAAATACTTCTGGTGACATGCCGCCAAGTTGAAGCATTTCCTGTATAAACTTATCGTGAGGCAATGCATGTATCGCTTTTTTATGATTGGTTATATGTGGAGCCTTTCTCGCAGCCACAAAAAGATGCGCTGGATCTCTGCCCTGTTTATCCTTGATGTAATGAGCCAGTTCATAAGCAATAAGGCTTCCCATGCTATATCCAAATAGAACAATCTTCTCCTCGAACAAGTGGGACGGAATAGATAAATAGGCATCCTCAACAGCCTGTTCCATGGATGTGTACAGAGGTTCGTTCATTCTTCGACCTCTTCCGGACAATTCAACCAGATGTAACTGAATATGAGAAGGAAGGTTATTACGCCAGCGATAATACACCATGGATGAACCCCCAGCATAAGGAAAGCAGATGAGATGTATGCAATTCATGAACTTCCTCCAATTTCCTAGTCTACGGCCTGATGAGCAACTTCCGGATTCAATGTGTTCACGGGAGCAGTCTGCTCATTGCGAAATTGAATTCTCATACCTGGAAGGATACTCAAGATCATCACGGTAACCGAGATGATATAGACGATAACTAAGGATGTGTTATTCATGAGTACACCTGCCATGGAAGATCCGATAAGCATGGCCCCCATGAATAGCGGGGTGATGGTACCATTAACTCTCCCAATTAAGTGCTCATCAATCTGGGTAACTAAGTACGTGGAGATAATGACGTTGATAAAAGCCAGACTGATGGAGCTCAGGAAACTTATCACAAGAGTCAACCAGAACCAACTGGATAATACTTCACCCATCGTGGTTACAGCCAGACACAGCACCCCTACCATTAGAGTCAACGTTTGATTCAACTTGCCACTCATAGCAGCAGCGATTCCCCCACCGATCAACAGACCTAATCCAGATACACCAGACAGGAACTGTAATGACGTCTGCTCAAGTCCCAATCGTTCGGTGATCAGAAATATTTCAAGTGGGCTGATAAGACCTGAAGAGAGTCCCACACAGACGAATACCAAACTAAGCATTTTTAATGAACGGGATTGCCCGACATATTGCCATCCCTCCTTGATATCCGCCAGTAATGAAGTGTCCGTTTCCCGCTGGGCGGAATCTTTCGGCAAAAAAGTAAGAAGAATAGCGGAGGCCATGAACAGAATAAGTAATGCATACATCGAGGTTTGAATCCCCATAACGGTATATATAAAAGTTCCGACGATAGGCCCGAGAATTAAGAAAAGAGATTGACCACTCTGTGTAATGGCAATTGCAGACTGCACATGCTCTTCCTCTACATTTCGCTTCACGATTTTCACTGATGATGGCTGTGAAAACTGACTAACGATAGAGGATACAAAAGTGGCGACATATAGAATCTGCCAATAACCAGAAGACAAGACGGCAATAATCATTACAATAGATAATGCACTGAGCACGTCGCCCAGTATCATTGTACGTTTGGGATTCCAGCGATCAGCAAGTGCACCGCCAATGATGGAGAAAACGAAAATCGGAGCGTACTCAAGGACCGTTATAAGCGAGACCGCTATGGGATTGCCCTGGGTTTGATCCATCACATAATAGAGGATCGCCATATTCCGTATCCATATAGCCAGATTTTGCAGTAGATCAGACCCTGTGACGATAAGAAAAGCTTTGTTCCTGAACAATGTGCTCATTCTCCATCTCCCTTTAAACCGACTGTCCGGTTTATTAATTTTCAAAAGAAAAACTGATTATACATCAGCTTTTCATTGTTGAAGTTGTTGGATACCCACTAACATGCTGGCAATACCTTTTTTGTAGAGTCGTCTGATATCGGTCAGGTCCTTCTCATAATAAAGTGTGCTTAATCCGTTAAAAAGACCGTTAATAATGTGCATTAAGTCCTGTGGGTCTTCCGGTTTCAGTTCGCCATCCTCAATCCCTTTCGAGATGATCCGCTCATAAGTCATATAAGGAATTCGGATCAGGGAAAGCATCTCATCCAGCATCTCTTGACTGACCACCTGACCCGAGACAAACTCGTTAATCGAATGATTGAGCGGATTCGCCAAATCGTCAACATAATGATCTGCAAGACCATACAGTTTATCTACGGACGTCTCGTACTGATGTTCCTTTTCCAGCCATGAATCCATCCACTCTTCGTTATTGAGTTTGATGAGATACATGAAGAGTTCTTCCTTACTTTTGAAATGATAATATATACTGCCTTTACTTCGATTGTTGATTGTACATATTTCCTCCATGGAGGTTGCACTATATCCCTTTTGGGCAAATAACTCTTTGGTATTACGAGCAATATCTTTCTTGATCTGAGCAACATCTTTTCTCCGTTTGACTTCGATTGAAGACCCCTCCATCAAAAGACTGACCATTCAGTCTAATAGTATCACACCCAAATTTTTCCGTCAATGCACTTTATGTATGTACCCTCTTACATATCTCATATTTTCCTGAGATTTGCAAGAGGGTACATTATGGAAACTTAAATTATTATTTATTATTTATTTTTATCTTCATCTTCTTCTTTGAAAGCGTCGCTTAATTCCTGTCTAATCGTCTCAGGCAGTTTCTCTGTTTCTTCCACCAATTCATTGATCTCTTCGGGTACTTCCTCGTCCCTTACAACTCCGAATTTGAAAAATTTGCTCATGTTTTTCTCCTCCTATGAATGGTTTATATTAGTGTATCACAGAATCTTTCCAATGGTTCATTTGATTCAGATGATCAATAAGAATATGAGGCTTCTCCACAATATGTTCGAATAACCTCAGATACTGATTGGTAAACTGTTCCATTTCCTCCCGGGTGAAACTTGCCACCCGATAGTCAAAGTGGATACTGAAATGTTCTGCAATTTTCTGAGCTGTAACATAGATCTCATACTCACTGAACTTCCATTCATACTTGAATGGAGTAATCTGAATTTCAGAAGTTTCTACAGTGCGCTGAGCAAAATTGTTGAGGTTAAACATGGTATCAAATAGCAAATCCCCATCGGGTGCAGAAGAGAAACCTGCATCTTCCATCATTTTTTCAAACGGATAATCCTGATGATCAAATGCATCTATTTGGTTAGCCTGGAGCTTAAGAAGATATTGGTGATACGTATCGCCTGTTGATATTATATTTCGCAAGGGAATTGAATTAATAAACAAACCAACCGTGTCCTGTAATTCAGGTCTTCTTCTGCCAAATGCATACGTTCCTACAACCAGGTCCGTTCTCTCCGTCTTCTGATGCAACGTAAGCAGATATACCGAAAATAAAATAGCGTAGTCCGTTAAGCTTGAATCATGGAGCTTTTCTCTAAGTTGTACGAGATGGCTTGCAGGTAGCTTCACAACTATCTGATCTCCCACATAAGAAGTGATGTCCTTGTCACTTACACGTTCGCTACTTACCGTAAAAGGTTGGTAGCCGCGAAGTACTTCCTTCCAGAAGATTTGGGATTCTGCGTATTCTCCCCGATCAAGCCTGTCTTTTTGCCAAACGGCATAATCTTTATATTGTAACTGAACAAGCGGAAGCGTTATCCCCTGATAGAGCTGAATCAATTCGTTCATCAGAATGCCTACGGATGTACCATCCGATATGGCGTGATGCATGTCCATCAGAAGTACGTGATCCTCTTCTCCCATATGGAGCAGCTTCGCACGAAGAAGTGGTGGCCGTGCTGTATTGAACGGTTGAATGAAAGATTCCATGATACGTATTCTGTCTGACTCTGACTCAACGTTCTCTTGAATCAGGTCAAAAGGAGTCCTTTGGTGAATACACTGAACCACTTGTCCTCCCTCGTTGTGCAATGAGGTACGCAGAGCTTCATGGCGTTCAATTAGAGCCCTAAAACTATTCTCCAGCCGCTTCGCCTGAAGTCTTCCCTTGATATGAAATGCCATTGGCATATTCCAATGATTATTGTCCTCGCTTGCTTCGTAACCGTAAGCTTGATAAGGCGTTGCAGGGTAAGTGCTCTGTTCAAGTGCAGGAAGAATAGGCTCATATTCATCATGATAAAGGGCTGTTCCTTGCTGCTTGATGTAAGCGGCCAACAACTTTATCGTCGGATACTTAAATACATCATGCAGATCTATCCGGATATGAAGCTGCTCCTGGATAAGTGTATTTAACATCATGGCTTTCAGTGAATGTCCACCGTGTTCAAAGAAATGATCCTCTGTACCTGCACGTTCAATGCCAAGTACCTGTGCCCAGATTATTGCCAAATCCTGTTCAAGCGTATTTTGGGGGGCACAATAGCCGTTCATCAGTTGATTGACTGGCTCTGGCAGGGCTTTTCGGTCTATTTTCCCATTGGAGTTGCGCGGCAGATTATTCAGAAACTCAAATCTAGACGGGATCATATACTGTGGAAGCATTGAACTTAACTCTTGCCTGATATGGGCCTGTTGTTCCTGTCCAGCCTGTTCTTCCCATTGCAGTACAACGTAGGCCACAAGATAGGAATGGTTTTGTTTATCCCGTTTGGGAACAACTACAGCCTCCCTCACTTCAGGTAGTGATATCAAGCGATCCTCGATTTCGGGAAGTTCAATACGATTGCCACGAATTTTGACTTGCTGATCCAGGCGATCCAAATATTCCAGATTTCCATCAGGCAACCATCTGACCAAATCACCAGTACGATAAATGATCTCTCCAGGTGTTATAAAACTTTTAATGAATCGTTCTGATGTCTGCGCAGGCTGATTGAGATATCCCAAGGCCAGGCCATCCCCACCAACATAGAGTTCCCCTGGAACACCAATCGGCTGTCTTTGTCCCCAACGGTTAAGCACGTAGACTTTGGTATTGTGAACCGGACGCCCAATAGGTACATTCCGTCTATCTCTCAGCGTTTCATCCACAGTATAGGTTGCAGCAAAAACGGTCGTCTCTGTAGGTCCGTATCCGTTAGCCAATCGGTGTGGTCCCAGATAATCCAGAGCCTTTAGAACATGACTTCGGGAGGCTGCTTCGCCTCCAAAAAATAGTTTGCGAACATGTGTCAGACTGGTCACATCATAATCCACAAGGGTATTGAACAGTGTAGCTGTCATAAAAGCAGAAGAAATCCGCTCTTCTTTCAGCGTTCTGGCAAGTTCAGCTGTGTGTACAACGTCCTCCTTCGGTATCAGCACCAGAACGGCCCCATTAAGCAATGCGCCAAATATTTCATAGGTTGATCCATCGAATGCATAGTTGGACAACTGCAAAACCCGATCTTCCGGCCCCATATCCATGAAACCATTATTCACACTTGTTCTCATGATATTCCGATGCGTAGTGACGACTCCTTTGGGTGCACCCGTCGATCCAGATGTGTACATGACATAGGCAGGTGAATCAGCCGTCCATGTGTGAACCCGATCAGATACAACCTCCTCCTTGGCCACTTCATCCCATAAGCGTTCGTCTAGCAATATCGTTTGACCCTGAAAATCAGGTACGCCCAGATTAATTTCAGATATCAATAGTTGGGCTTGGCTATCTCTCAGCATGTAGGCTAACCGATCTTCCGGGAATGTCGGATCAAGCGGTACATATGCGGCTCCCACCTTCAAAATCCCCATAATGGATACGATCATGCCTATGGAGCGATTAGCCAGTAATCCTACCACTCCACCCGAGGCGATTCCCTTCAGTCGGAGTATCTCTGCAAGCTGATTGGCCCTTATCTCCAACTCTCCATAGGTTATCTCCTCCGTACCCATCACAACGGATGGACGATCCCCATATTGCAGCACTTGCTTTTCAAACCTTTGTGATATTGTTTCTTCCCTCGGGTAATCTACGATCTCTCCTTCGAGACTTGCCAGGTGCAGCCTTTCCTCCGGAGTACACATCTCAATCTTCATGATTTGCTCATAAGGGCGAATCACCATTTGTTGCAAAATATGTTCATAATGATGCATCATGCGCTCAATCGTTTCCGAAGAGAACAGATTTTCATTATATTCAACGGTTAGGCTCAGGCCTCCATCGTGCTCAACACTTCCCCATGTCATATCGAACTTGGGCTCACTCGATCCAGAAGGTATCTGACGTATGGAGATCGAACTCGCTTCAGGTGATGAGTGCTCCATGTTCTGCAACACAAACATCGTATCAAATAGCGGATGGCGGTTCAGTTCTCTGGGCAATGCCAACTGTTCAATTAACTCCTCAAGAGCATACATCCCATTTTCGTAGCCCTGCAGCAACAGGGTGTGAACCTGTTGAATGTATCTCTGTACTTCGATCTCTCCCTCGGGTCTCAATCTCAATGCCAACGTATTCACGAACATGCCAACCACGGATGCAGTATCTGCATGTTCCCGCCCGGCTGTAGGTACACCGATGACGATATCCTCCTGTGCGGCATATTTGGACAACAGGATGGAATAGCCCGCCATCATTACCGTATACAATGTTGTTTTGTTCTCTTCTGCCTGCATCTGCAGCTGTTCAGTCAGCTCTGCTCCAAGCTGCATCTCTACTCGTGCCCCAGTAGCTCTATCCGTTCTGCCATAGGAATTGTCATAAGGAAGATTCAGCACCGAGAGTTCACCTTGGAATAGATTCAGCCAGTATTCCCCACTGCTTCGATAGCTTTCCGCATTCTTCTGTTCCTGTTCCCAGACAGCATACTCCTTGTACTGAACAGGAAGCGGCTCAAACTTTTGTTGTTCATACAACTGAAACAGTTCACTGAAGATAATACCGGTCGATGTACCATCAGAAACAATATGGTGAGTATCCATAACCAGAATATGCTTATTTGCTGAAGTACTTAACAAGCCTGCACGAATAAGCGACTTGTGATCTCTCAGATTGAAGGGGCGAATGAACGAATGAACGTACGTCCTTGTATCAGCTGTAGCTGTTTCCTGCCCATCAGCAAATGTACGCTCCATCCTCCACTCCAGGTCTGCTGCAGGCCAAATGCGTTGTCTGAGATCCCCTTGAACAAGTTCAAAAGACGTACGCAAAGATTCATGTCTATGGATCAGGGAGATGAAAGCTTCCTCGAGTCGCTCAGCAGAGAGTTCACCTTCAATTTCAAATATCATTGGCATATTGTAACTGGTACTCTGCTGATCCATATCTTGAAGGAAAAATAGTCTCTTCTGAGCCGACGAAGCAGGGTAGGTATCTTGAACCGTCACTGGTTGCAATGATGCATAACGATGGGTCCCTCTAGCTTTTTGAATAAACTTGGACTGATCCAACACGGAAGTGTAGGTAAACACATCTTGTACCGTCAACTTTACATCAAAAGCTTTATGGATCTGGGCAATAAGAGACATAGCCTTGAGAGAATGCCCTCCAAGTTCAAAGAAATGGTCGTGAATGCCCACTCTTGATAACCCCAGAACATTGGTCCAAATCTCGGCCAGTTCAGCTTCGAGCGGATTGGTTGGTGCAACATAACTCTCGGTTACCAGGGGTTGTGGCTTCGGAAGCATTCTCTTATCCACTTTGCCATTACTGGTGAGCGGAAAAGAGTCAAGCAAGGTGTAAGTTGAAGGCACCATATAATCTGGAAGATCGTGAAGCAACTGTTCCCGAATAATACCCGCCAGCCTAGGCTCAGATGTTGAATAAGGAACGATATATGCTGAGAGAAAGGAGTGCCCTTGCTCATCCCGTCCAGATGTTACCATCGCCTCTTTAACTTCCGGCAATACAAGAAGCCTGCTTTCGACCTCTGTCAGCTCCACTCGATTGCCACGAATTTTGACCTGCTGATCCAAACGATCCAGGAATTCCAAGTTTCCATCAGGTAACCACTTCACCAAATCTCCTGTACGATAGAGTCTTGTTCCTGACTTCAGCGGATTCTTACCAAACCGCTCTTCCGTCAATACTGGTTGATTCAAATAACCCTGTGCCAGTCCTTCTCCCCCGATATAGAGTTCTCCGGGTACCCCAATTGGCTGTCTCTTTCCCCACGGATTAAGCACATATACCTGTGTATTGTGAACTGGGCAGCCTATTGGCACATTGCTTCTGTCCCGCATACTCTCGTCCACAGAGAATGTTGTTGCAAAAACAGTCGTTTCCGTTGGGCCGTAACAATTAATAATGCGATGGGGACCAAGATAATCCAGTGCCTTCAGGACATGTTTTCTGGAACCAGGCTCCCCACCAAAAAACAGTCTTCGCACATGTTTCAGACAACTCAAGTCGTAGTCTACCAGCGTATTAAACAGTGCCGTCGTCATGAAGACAGTTGTAATTCGCTGTTCATCCAATGTACGGGCCAGTTCTGTAATATGCAGCATGTCCTCTCTGGAAATCAGGACAAGCGCGGAACCATTCAGCAAAGCTCCGAAAATGTCATAAGTCGATCCGTCAAAAGCATAATTGGACAACTGCAGTACCCGATCCGTAGGCATCATGTCAATGAATCCATTCCGGATACTGGTCTTCATAATGTTACGATGTGTGGTTACGACTCCTTTTGGCTTCCCGGTTGAACCCGATGTATACATTACATAAGCTGCATGATCCGGTTGGGATTTTTGATCCCACTCGAACTCTTCGTTAAAAGGTCCACTCCAGCACTGTTCATTTAACACTATCGTTTTCCCAGAAAATCCGTGTACAGCTCGACCTTGTTCAGCAATGAGCAATTGTGCCTGGCTATCTTCAAGCATGAAGGCCATGCGCTCTTGTGGAAAGCCCGGATCAAGTGGAACGTACGTGGCTCCGGATTTTAGAATGCCGAGAATGGACACGATCATTCCCATAGAGCGATCCGTTAACAATCCGACTCTGTCTCCCGGACGAACCCCTTCCTGTTTTAACGTTTCAGCCATCCGTTTAACTTTCATACCCAGCTCACTATAGGTCATGCTCATGGAGCCCATGATCAACGCAGAACGATCTCCGTGCTGTCTCACTTGTTTTTCAAACCGCACTGGTATTGTTTCTTCTCTTGGATATTCAACAACTTGTCCTTCATTCTTCTCAAAGTACAGGCTCTCCTCCAATGTACACAATTCAATATCGTTGAGACTCAGATTGGGATCGTTGACCATCTGTTCAAGAATGTGCGCATAATGGGAAGACACTTGTTGGATCCTGGCATGGGAAAATAAGTCGGTATTATATTCAATCGTCATGGAGATGTCTTCTTTCAACTCATGTCCAGCCCAAGTCATCTCAAACTTGGATCGCCCTGTTGTTGTCTCCATCTGATTAATATTTAGCTGATCCGCCTTTAGCTGAGCCATGTTCATGTTCTGTAGTACAAATAACGTTTCAAACAGGGGATGACGACTCGGCTCCCTGACCATTTGCAGATGATCCAGCAGCTCTTCAAGTGGGTACAGCGCATGATTGGAGCAATCCAGTACACGTTGCTTCAATGAAGCCATGTACCCTGCAACCGTAAGTTCCGGCTTGATTTCGCTGCGCAAAGGCAACGTTTTAACAAACATCCCCACCATGGAAGCCGTTTCGACATGATCTCTGCCTGCGATCGGTGTACCCACAATGATATCTTCCTGTCCGCTATATTTGGATAGCAGAATGTAATATGCGGCTAACAGCAGTACATACAAGGTTGTATCCTGGCTCCCCGCGAGATCGGTCAGGCGCTTGGCAAGAACGTCACCCAGCAGGAATGTATGCTGCGCTCCTTCATAGCGCTGTACTCGTGGACGCACATTCTCCAGAGGGAAGTCCAATATCGGCAGCTCTCCCTCATACAGTCGATGCCAATAATCACGAGCAGCACTGTAGGCTTCCGTTGATTGCTGTAGCTGCTCATAGGCAGCGTAATCTTTATACTGTTTTTGCAGAAGAGGTAGCTCTTCACCTTCATATATTCTGAATAATTCGTCGTACATAATCGCTGTTGATATCCCATCCGAAACGATATGGTGAACATCCAGCAATAATAGATGCTGCGTATCCGATTGCTTGCGGACATAAGCTCTAAACAAGCTTGGAGCTGACAAATCAAAAGGCAAAATACATGACGCCACCCATGACGCCTCGTCATGATCTATAGACCCGTATTGCGATGTGCCATTATTTACTTCTGTCATAGCAAGTTTCCAGTCCAGTTCGCCCGGCGCGTGTACCTGTTGTCTAACCTCATCGTCTTCCACCAAGAAAGAGGTTCGTAAAGACTCATGGCGCTCAATCAACTGAAGCAGAGCGTTTTCGAGTCGTTCAATATTCAGATGACCTTCGATTCGTAATACCATGGGCATATTATAGCTGGTACCCATATTTTCATTTTGCTGAATGATATACAATCTTCTCTGAGCAGAAGTCACATTATAACTTGTATCCTGATTCACAGTAGGCAGGGAGACATGCCTGTGAAGCTTGTCGTTCCCCTGGATAAGCATTGCCTGCTCCCGAATGGTAGGATGGCTGAAGATATCCTGAAGGCTTAGCTTTACATCAAACATCTGATGTATTTTGGCTACCATGGTCATCGCTTTAAGCGAGTGTCCTCCAAGATCCAGAAATGATTCCATCATGCCCGGAAAATCCTTCCCGAGAACTTCGGACCAGATATGCTGCAACTGCTCTTCATACGGGTTCTCAGGCTGTATGACCTCCGCCATATTCCATTTAGCCGAAGGCTTGGGAAGAGCAGCATGATCCACCTTACCATTGGATGTCATCGGTATGGTGTCCACAATAAGAATAAATGCAGGAATCATATATTCCGGAAGTGACTGTCTCAATTCATCCTTCCACTTAGAAACCAGATCGGAGCTGTCCATCTGCTTCGTAGCAAGATCTTCGGGCACTACATATGCACATAGGAGGGAACCTTCGCCACGCTCCTCTTTGCGTGCAATTAACACTGCTTCATTCACGGAGGGAATTTCTTTCAATCTGGTTTCAATCTCACCAAGTTCTATCCGGTTGCCCCGAATTTTGATCTGATTGTCCATTCTTGCCAAGTACTCTAGTTGGCCATCCTCTCTCCAAACCACTAAATCTCCTGTCCGATATATCGTTTCTCCAGGGACAAATGGATCTGGAACAAAGCGCTCTTCCGTCAAACCGGGCTGGTTCAGATATCCTTTCGATACACCTTCCCCCCCGATGTACAGCTCACCAGGAACCCCTATAGGCTGGAGTTGGTTCCAGCGATTAAGCACATATAGTCGTGTATTGTGTATTGGCCTTCCGATGGGAACCCGAACATGTTGACGCAAACTGTTTTCAACCGAATATGTCGCAGCAAAAACAGTGGTTTCTGTCGGTCCGTACCCATTCACAACACGATGCTCACCCAAGTAATCCAGTGCTTTCAGTACATGTTTAATCGATGCGCTCTCTCCACCAAAGAATAGTTTCCTCACATGTTTGAAGCATGTAACGTCATAGTCGACCATCGTATTGAACAATGTCGTCGTCATAAAGGCAGACGTAATTCGTTGTTCATCCATCGTTCTGGCCAGCTCGGCAGCATCGAGTAAAGTATGTTTGGCGATTAATAGGAGTGATGCACCATTTAATAGTGCCCCAAAAATCTCATAGGTTGAGCCATCGAATGCATAATTGGATACTTGAAGTACCCGATCGGCAGGGGATAGTTCACTGAAGCCATTGTGAATGGCTGTCTTAATAATATTTCGATGACTGGTCATAACCCCTTTGGGCTTACCGGTCGAGCCCGAAGTGTACATCATATACGCTGTTGCTTCCGGTGGGATTGCTGGCAACTTCCAATTTCTGAACTGTTGCTTCGTCCTTGCTGCCTCTTGAAGTATTGCATCAAGTGACAGATGATGTGTTGTACATCCAGCCATAGTTAATTCATTGGCTGTGATCAGCCAATTGGCCTTGCTGTCTTCCATAATGTAGTGCTTGCGTTCTTCGGGAAAAGAAGGATCAATAGGAATATACATAGCACCTGTCTTGAGAATCCCAAAAATAGCTATGATCATCCCCAGAGAACGATCTGTCAACAGACCTGCGACATCTCCTTGCTTCATTCCTTTGCCCATCAATACGCGTGCAAATTGATCTGTCACTTCGTTGAATTCCCTGTAGGTCAAGCTCTGATACTTATCCATGACCGCAATCTGATCAGGAGTTCGGGCAGCCTGCTCCTCAATTGCTGACGAAATACTGGATTGACGTGGGTATTCTGCCTGAGTTTCATTGCAAGCAAGCATAGCGGATTGCTCATCGTTCGTTAACAAATGGATTTCCCTCAGCCTCATGATGCCGGCATCACCCATTTGTACAAGTATGTTTTTGAAGTGATCAATCATCTTCAGAATGGTTGACTTTCTATAGATGGAGGAAGCATATTCCACTGTCCAGTTCAAGCCATGGCGATCCTCTTGGCATCCCCATGTCATATCAAATTTGGCATGATTCCAGTCCCACTCTGCTGCAGTAAATGTAGTTCCCGTCAGTTCGATTGGGTGAATATCCATATTTTGCAGTACAAAAAGGGTATCAAACAACGGATGCCGGCTAAGATCCCTTGACAGTTGAAGATGCTCAAGCAGGTCCTCCAGAGGGAACTCTCCATGCTCTTGCGCCTCAACAAAATTGGACTTCACCCGACCTATGAATTCATCCACTGTAAGTTCACCTGGCACCTGATTACGCAGGGCCAGCGTATTGACGAACATACCCACCATAGGCTGAACATCTTCGTGATATCTTCCGGCAGTGGGTGAACCGACCACAATATCCTCTTCTCCGGTATATTTGGATAACATGATATTATAGGCAGCCAGCAAGACAACATATAGTGTGGTTTTATGCTTAGCAGCAAGACCTTTTAGGCGATCCGTGAGCTCAGATTCAAGTTGAAATGAGATCGAATGCCCCTCATAAGATCGAACGGAAGGCCTGATATAATCAGGTACAATCTCTGTACTCGGAAGTTCACCTTCGAATTGAGCACACCAGTATTTCCGATTATCCTCATATCTCTGACTTGTTCGCTCATTCTGTTCGTATACGGAGTAGTCTTTATAGTGTAGGTTTACGGGTGACAACTCTTCGCCCTCGTATAATCGGGTCAGTTCTTTATAAATGATTCCGGTAGATACACCATCAGATACGATGTGATGAATATCAATGAACAAGAGACTTCGATCGGATGTTACTTCAGCAAGGGCTGCACGGATCAATGGACCGGTTGAAAGATCAAATGGCTGTACAAATGTCTCGAGATGTGAGGCAATCATCGTTTTCTTACCATCAACAGCATCCTTGCCGAGATACACCTCCACTTGTTGTTCTTGCATTTCATAGTCGAATAGCTTCCAGTTTAATTCCGCAGGCTCCAGAATATGTTGCCGCAAGTGTTCACCAGACCAGATGAAACAAGTTCTTAGAACCTCGTGCCGTTGTATAAGCTGTATGAAGGCACTTTCGAGCTTGTCCCGGTTAAGTTTCCCTTCAATCTCCAGTACCATTGGCATATTATAACTGGTCTCCAAGGGAGCAAGTTGCTGTGCAATATACACTCTTTTCTGCGATGCGGATACCGGGTACGAGTCCTGTCGTTCCGCGGCAGGAATAGCCTTATATACACTTTTTCGAGAATTTTCAATGCATACAGACATGTCCCGCAGTACTGCTGCATGGAACACTTCATGCAAAGAAAGCTTTACGTCCATCTCCTTATGTATTTTGGCTACCAGCATCATAGCTTTTAACGAGTGACCCCCAAGTTCAAAAAAGTGATCCCCGGCACCTGGTTTAATGCCCAATACATCTTCCCAGATCTGAGCCAGCTTATGTTCGGTATCTCCAGACAGTGGCTGATTTTTGGGTTGACCCATCACCTTTGGAATAGGAAGGTTTTTCCGATCGATTTTGCCATTAGAATTAAGAGGAAATGCACGAAGAATCTGGAATTCAGCAGGAATCATATATTCTGGTAAACGGGCTTTCAACGCCAACTTCCAATCCTGAATTTGCTGATTCTGCTCCACATGAGCATCTGCATATTGAACAGGGATGATATATGCACTTAAGTTGGAACTCCCCTGAGCATCCCGCCATGTCGAAACAAGAACATCTTCCACTCCGGAAAGAGCCCTCATCTTCTCCTGCACCTCTCCCAGCTCAATGCGGTGACCCCTGATTTTGACCTGATGATCCTTACGATCTATAAACTCCAAATTTCCATCAGGCAGACGTTTAACCAAATCCCCAGTTTTATACATTTTCTCATTGGGAGCATATGGGTTATCCACAAAGCGTTCCAGCATCAATTCTGGAGCATTCAGGTAACTGGCCAACCCTTCACCGCCAATGTATAATTCTCCCGTCACACCAACAGGCATTGGATTACGTTTGGAGTTCATGACATAAGCAGTGGTGTTGTGGATCGGTTTGCCTATGGGTACGAGATCAGGCCGTGTAATCGGATAATATGTCGCATACACCGTCGTTTCTGTTGGCCCATACATGTGCAATAATCGTTCCGGTCCCAAGACAGCTAATGCTTTGTTCAGATGCCTGATTGAAGCTTTCTCACCGCCAAACAGAAGATGTCTTACCTTGCTGAAACAGCTCGGGTTCCAATCCACCATCGTATTAAATAGTGCAGTTGTCATAAAAGCGACCGTAATCTCTTCCTTGGTGAACATATCGGCAAGCGAAGCTACATTCTGCATCTGTTCTTCAGTAGTCAGTACAAGCGTCGAGCCATTCAACAATGCCCCGTATATATCGAAGGTAGCCCCATCAAAAGCATAATTCGAAATTTGCAGAATCCGATCTTTGGAGTTCAGTTCCAAATAACCATTATTTCGCACAGTCTTGATGATATTTTGATGAGTTGCAACCACGCCCTTAGGTTTGCCAGTTGAACCCGAAGTATAGATAATGTACGCGGCATCCCGAGGACCCGAAAGGATATCAATCTCTTGGTGGTTGTTCGAGTTGAATGAACGTTCATGCATCATCAACATATCCAAGGTTAAGATATCTCCCTCATAGCCAGGCAATTCTAATTCAGTGAAACGAAGCAGGGATCGTGCACCACTATCGTGAAGCATATGGGTCAATCTTTCGGCGGGAAATGTGGGATCAAGTGGAATATAGGCAGCGCCAGCCCGAATTATAGCCAACATGCCTGCAATCATCTCCATGGATTTCCGGGCAACCAGACCTACTCTGTCTCCTGGCTTTATGCCATGCCACTGTATAGCTTTGGCCCAATCTTCAACCAGAGCATGGAGTTCTGCATAAGTCCATGTCTGATGAGCGAATTGAATCGCTGGATGATCAGGATATAACTCTACCTGTCGAAAAAATAATTCTGAAATGGACTGGTCCCTCGGATAGTCTGCTGTGGTCTCGTTCCCTTTCGCCAGCATATGGTTTTCTTCCGGGGTCAGGATACGAATATCTGAAACACTTATCTCGGGTTCTCGGGCGATTAATAGACAGGCTTGCTTCAGGTGAACAAACAACCGCTCGATAAAAGGACCCGAATATACTTGCTCGTTGTAATTGATCTTGACCCGAATCTCCTCACCTGGACCTATGGAAATGTTCAGATCATAATTGGTATGTTCATAGGCTTCAATGGAAGTAATATCAAATCCCAGTTCAGACTGTTTGGTATCAAACATGCTGGCACTGGACGGGTAGTTCTCATACACCATGATATGATTAAATAGCTGACCATTCTGGCCTGCTTCCGCCTGCACTTCAGCGAGAGACAGATAGCTGAACTCCTCGGACAGAATGGCATTTTGGTGTGTCTCTTTTAGTAATTGGGCAAACGTCTGTTTCCCATGCTTCGACGTTATTCTTACAGGTACAGCGTTAATGAACAAACCTACAATTTTCTCCACATTCGGTATGGCAGCCGACCTTCCAGACACTACGGTTCCAAAAACCACATCGTCAGAATTGCTGTAATATTGAAGCACGACTCCCCATAACGTCTGAAAAAGGCTGCTCATCGTGACCTGATATTTACGGCTAACATCCATTAATTGCTCTGTCAACACCTTGCCCAAATTAAACGTAATCTCCTGAATCGACGGTGGTCCCGCTGAATCCGAAGCTATTTCCGCAGGGAAGTCCGCTCCGATCTCATAACCAGAGAGATACTTCTTCCAATAGGTTCTGGCTTCCGTCTCCTGCTGTTCACCCAACCATTTAATATATCTTTTATAGGGAATAACACGATCAAGTTGTGCAGGTGTTCCGTGAATCTCCTGTTTGTAGAGGGAGAACCACTCCTGAAAAATGATACCCAGGCACCATCCATCAATCAGAATATGATGATTGCTCCAGATCAGCGTATATGCCGCCGGGCCGGTATGAATAATTTGCAGGCGTAGCAGGAGATCTTTGGACAAGTCAAAAGGTCGCTGGCGGTCTTCTTCTGCCATCTGCCGGATCATCTTCCGTTGCTCGACTGGATCAGACTCAGTCAAGTGATAGGATTCTACTTTTATTTTTCTGTTACGTAACACGATTTGTCGTGGTTTGTTAATCTTGTCGTGAATAAAGATCGTCCGAAGCGTATCATATCTCTCGATAACTTTGTTCATGGAGCGTTCCAATGCCTTGACATCGATGAATCCTTCAATCGTAAAAATCATTTGCTCGAAATATACATCTCCCTGGTCGTAAAGCGAATGAAACAGCAGTGCTTCTTGCATTGGAGATAATGGATAAATATCAGCAATTTCCGGTTTGTTCATCATCCCTTATGTCCTCCCCTTAAATCTATAGATAGCCGAAGGAGCCCCGGAGATTCCTTTCCATTTCCAGGAATCTCCGGAAAACTCACAGCTTGCCAATGATATCCGAGATATCATCAAGTTCATCCAACGTGAGGTCTGCATCGCTAAAGTCGCTGGGTGTATACTCCTCAGCTTCACGAGTCAGGCAGTGCACTATCAATTTCTCCAGATTCAAGCCATAGCTGGCTACTTGTTCCATAGCTTCTTTCTCATCCAACCTTGAAGGATCATAACGAAGGATCAGCTGGAATTTCCCTTCATCGACAACACAGTTCCACTCTTCGAAATGGGACATTCGGTTAAGTGGACTAATCAATTCGCCCATAGGCATGGATGACATGGTAAACGACTCGCCTTGTGTATCTCCTCCAAATTGCCCCAGATAATTAAAGACAATGCCGGGATCACACGGTGACTCCTCCAAATTCAACTCGGAGGTTAGATATTTCAAGATGGAATATCCGGTTCCCTTGCCAGGGATGCCACGAAGCATTTCTTTTGTATGACGCAGCGCTTCACCAAGTTCTTCATGAGCTGTACTAAGAAGCACAGGATAGATCGTGGTAAACCAGCCTACGGTCCTTGTGGTATCCACATGGTCCAGTATGCCTTCTCTCCCATGTCCTTCAAGATCGATAACAATGTCTTTTGCATACGTCATGGAGAGAGCCGTCAACAGGATATCCATGACTTCGGTATGATACGCACGATGAACTTCAGTCAATAGCTGGCGCGTTCTGTAAGGTTCCAGTTCCAAAGTCACTGTTTTGCTTGAGCAAACCAGGTTTATCGTGATGATCGCGAAGTTGTAGTGCTTTCTGATTTAGATTGTGCCAGTACGCTTGTTGATACTTCATCTCTTCAGATGTGGCTACGTTCTGAAGTTCACGACTCCAGAAGGCATAGGAATCCGTCTTCTCGGGCAACTTCACCGTCTTGTCCCCCAGGAGAATAGCCTGATACAAGCAGTGGAAATCTTCCAGCAGAATTCGCCACGATACACCGTCAATAATAAGGTGATGCATTGCAATAAGCAGATGGTCACCTTCAGGTGTCCTGATCACACCAAGCTGAATTAAGTCTTGTCCCAGGTTCACCCTGGATTGAATCGCTGTCGCAAGACGTTCAAGGTGGGCATGATCATAGTCAGCTTCCACTTCATGTATTTCCACAGGGAAATCCTTATCTTTGTTTATTGGGGAAATACTCTGTACCACATCATCCGCCCGGATATCGAATCGGATACGTAGCGCATCGTGGTGTTCACAAAGTTTATGGAACACCTCATTTACCGTGTTCGTATCCCATCCTTCTCGGTTGTATAGCATCATGGATTGATTCCAATGATTCATGTTGCTATATCCCTGTGCAAAGAACCATTGTTGAATTGGAGTGAGAGGGATGTCTCCTTCAATGTTCTCTTGTTGCTCTTTCCTCGTTTCCATAGGTTCCAAAAACTCGGCACACTCCGCGATTGTCGGATACAGCATCAAATGTTTGACCTGTAGTCTGAGCTGATGACGAGTGAGTCTTGAAGCAATCTGTATGGATTTGATGGAATCCCCTCCGAGGACAAAGTAGTTGTCGTCGATTCCCACATGTTCCACACCCAGTACTTCCGACCAGACTTGGGCCAATATTTGTTCTTCTTGAGTTACAGGTGGACGATAATCCCCTTTTATGCTGTTCAGATCCGGTGCAGGGAGAGCACCTCGATCCAACTTGCCGTTACGCGTTACCGGAAGCGTTGCAATCGGTACAAAATACGACGGTACCATGTATTCGGGCAAACTCTGCTGAACATACTTTCTGAGCTCTTGTTCTTGGAATCCTTCCGATGAAACGATATAAGCACACAGATAATGTCCTGTATTGTCCTGACGAGGAACAACGACCGCTTCCTGTACGTCAGAATGCTGTATCAGCCTTGACTCAATCTCTCCCGGTTCAATTCGGTGCCCACGAATTTTGACCTGATGATCGATCCGTGTAAGAAATTCAATACAGCCATCAGGCATCCATCGGACTCTGTCCCCTGTCCGGTACATTCGTTCACCAGGGCAGAATGGATCTTCCATGAACCTGTTCAGCGTCAGATCCGGATCTCCGACGTATCTCTCTGCTACACCCTCACCGGAAATATATAGTTCACCTGCTACACCGACAGGTAAAAGATGGCCTTGCGCATTGAGAATATAGGCTTTCGTATTATGAATGGGTCTTCCAATAGGAACCGAACCGTGACCTGCCAGATTACGTCCGACATTATATGTCGTTGCAAAAACAGTTGTTTCGGTCGGACCATACCCATTCGCGATCCGATCATCTCCCAGATATTGATGAGCTTGCATGACATGAGATTTGGAAAGTGCCTCTCCTCCGACGAATAATCGATGCACATGTTGCAGACAGGTTACATCATGATCGACCAGCGCATTAAACAGTACACTAGTTACAAAGGCAGATGTGATCCGCTGCCCCTTCATAATAGAGGAAAGCTTGTTGATATCCAGCATGTCCTCTCTGCTGATCAGTACAAGCGTTGCCCCGTTCAATAATGCACCGAAGATCTCATAAGTGGATCCGTCAAAGGCATAGTTGGAGAGCTGCAGCATACGATCCTGTTCATCGATATGGATAAATCCATTATTCATCGCTGTCTTAATGACATTTCGGTGTGTAGTGACCACACCTTTCGGCAATCCGGTCGATCCAGAAGTGTACATAATGTACGCTGGCATGGTCGCTTCATCCGCTAATGTCGTTGGATTCCCATCGTATTGAACAGATAATCTGTCCTTCTCTAATAGAATTCGACTTGACTCTTCCAGTGGAACCACGAACCCTTTGAACCCAGGGAGAGGTCTATCCGATGGAGCAACGAGCATACTTGCATTACAGTGTTCCAGCATGTAGATCATTCTCTCCTGTGGATAGGATGGGTCCAGCGGAACATATACGCCTCCTGCTCGCAAGATTCCCAAGATCGACACAATCATGTCAATCGAACGGTCTGCCAACAAGCCGACAGCATCTCCACGGCGTAAGCCGCTCTGTTCAAGATAACTCGCAAGCTGACAAACCTTCTGGTGAAGTTCCTGATAAGTTAGCGTCTCCCCATAAAAGTGCAACGCCGTATGATCGGGACGAAGCAACGCTTGGGTTTCAAACAGCTGGCTAATCGTACGATCACGCGGATACTCTGCGTAGGTGTCGTTGAACTGTCCCAGGATCTCCTGCTCTTCCGAGGGAGTGATCAGCTGGATCTCGTCCAGTAATATGTCTGGAGAGGTGGACATTTGACTTAACACATGCTCATAATGAAGCGCCATATTTTCCATCTGAGAATGTTCGTAAAGGTCTGTCGCATATTCTATGGTCAGTTTAAGAGATTCCTTATTCTCGTGAACTACCCAAGTCATATCGAATTTAGAAGTGTTACTCGTCCAATCCAGTGGTTCAATATGCAACTCTTGCAGTTCTACCGTCCGGGGTTTGGCATCCTGTAGAACAAACATGGTGTCAAATAACGGATTGCGCTCTGGATCTCTTGCGATTTGCAGCTTCTCAATAAGTTCATTCAGTGGGTACTCTCCATGTTCATAAGCCAGCAACGTGTCCCTGCGCACATGACCGATCCACTCGTGAATCCGGAGATCACCACGCAATTCTTGTCTCAGCGGCAACGTGTTAACGAACATGCCTGCAACGGAAGAGATATCCGTATGAGTCCTTCCCGCAAATGGAATGCCCACAACAATATCTTTTTCCCCCGTGTACTTGGACAGAAGAATGTTATACGCTGCCAACATCACCATGAAGAGTGTTGCATCTGTCTGTTGTGCTAACTGTTTCACTGCGCCACTCAGCTGAGGACTCAGTTCAAACGTATGGGAAGAACCTGTGAATTGTCGCCGGCTTGGACGACGACCCTCTGTGAGAATGTCCAATACGGTGATGTCTCTCTCGTACCGCTTAAGCCAGTAATCTTCACTCATCAGGTAGGCCGACTTGCTCTTCTGTTCACTCATCCACACTGTGTAATCCTTATATTGAACTGTCATCTCATCAAGAGGATGTCCCTGATAGAGTTGAATAAAATCCTGATACAGAAATCCGGTCGTCACTCCGTCCGAAACAATGTGATGCATGTCCAAGACCAACACATATTCTCTGTCTGAAAGTACACATAACCCTGCTCTCATAAGCGGTGCACATCCCAGATCGAAGGGCCGGACAAATGTGCCAATATACCGAGCCAACTGTTCATTCCTCTCAAGACCAGCAAGCGTTTCAGGTTCGGATCTAAGTTCCAGTTTCCAATGCATGTCCTTCAGGTCATGAATGTGCTGTCGCAGCTCACCATCAACCATTCTGAAGGAGGTTCTTAGTGATTCATGCCGATGAATAAGACCTTTCAGCGCAAGCTCCAGACGGATCACATCGGGTTTCCCGTTCATCCTCAGTACCATGGGCATATTGTAGCTTGTCCCGGTATCCTCGAACTGTTCCACCAGATATAATCTCTTCTGTGCCGACGACACCGGATAATCCTCTTGCTCTTTGACGCGCGGAATCCGAGTATGATTCTGCTTATCCCCTTGGTCAATCAAGGAGGCCATCTGTTGCAGCGTTGGAGCATTAAATAAATCAGGCATGCTTAATTTGATAGCCCATTTCTCCTGTACCTTCGCTATGAGAACCATTGCTTTCAGTGAATGCCCGCCCATTTCGAAGAAATGATCTTGCAAGCCCGCTTGTGCGAGGTCCAGAACTTCAGTCCATAATTGTGCCAGTTCCTTCTCCGTATGTGTTGAAGGAGCCACATAATTTGAAGACAGTCTGGCAAGGTCAGGTTTAGGCAGAGCTTTTCGGTCCAGCTTCCCGTTCTGTGTAAGCGGTAAGGATGAGAGCTCGATGAATACGGATGGAATCATATACTCAGGAAGTGTTTCTTTTAAGATTCTTCTCCAGTTCTCGGCTTGATGCTCGTTCTTCGTTTCATTTCGGGCAAGTACACTTGCAGGGTCAATTACAACATACGCCGCCAACATGGAATGCCCTTGGTCATCACGATGTGCGGTAACTACAGTTTCGTTGACCTCTTTCAGAGCAAGGATGTGATCCTCGATCTCTGCCAGCTCAATCCGATTTCCACGGATTTTCACTTGCTGATCCAATCTACCCAAATATTCAATGGTGCCAT
Organism: Paenibacillus sp. Negev47; assembly: GCF_058313655.1. Lineage (NCBI taxonomy): Bacteria > Bacillati > Bacillota > Bacilli > Caryophanales > Paenibacillaceae > Paenibacillus > Paenibacillus sp. Negev47. Next base: position 2,148,260 of record NZ_CM177754.1, on the reverse strand, counting down.
CCTTTAACCATCTTACGAGGTCTCCTGTACGATAGACCCTATCTTCCCCTTCCATGTGCCAGGCCAGAAATCTCTCTTCCGTCAGCTCCGGCTGTCCCAAATATCCGGCAGCCAGACCCTCGCCTCCGATGTACAACTCTCCAGGAACTCCAACAGGTTGAGGCTTGCCCCATGTATTCAATACATAAAGCCTTGTGTTATGAATGGCTCGGCCAATGGGAACACGCCCGGTTTCCCTTACTCTCTCATCAATGGAATACGTTGCTGCAAATACGGTTGTCTCCGTCGGGCCATAACCATTTACAATCCGATGTTCTCCCAGCACATCCAACGCTTTAATAACATGATTCACCGAGGCAGCTTCTCCGCCAATAAACAGTTTCCTCATACCACGCAGACTGTGTACGTCATAATCAACTACCGTATTGAACAGGGAGGTTGTCATGAAAAGACTCGTGATCCTCTCTTGTCTCAATGTGCGTGTAAGATACGACACATCATGAACATGTTGATTAGGCATAAGCACGAGCGTTGCTCCATTAAGAAGTGCTCCAAAGATTTCATAGGTGGCCCCGTCAAATGCATAATTGGACAACTGTAACATTCGATCCTCTCGCCCAATTTCAACAAATCCGTTATTGATACAGGTTTTCACTACATTGCGGTGACTCGTTACCACACCTTTGGGCATTCCGGTAGATCCCGAGGTGTACATGACATAGACCGGCTGCTCTGCTGAATAGGAGATTGGTGTCTGTATTGAACTACCCTCTGCATAAACTTGTGGTTCGAGCAGCGGGATGATTGTTCCCGTGTAGGAATCAAGGGTCTGATTCTGCTCCATGATGAGCCACTCAGCTCCACTATCCCGCAGAATGTAGATTAGTCGGTCTTCAGGGAATTTGGGATCGAGAGGGACATACGTTCCTCCTGCTTTTAATATCGCCAGGATGGCAATGATCATCTCCGGTTTACGATGTGTTAACAGTCCGACGTAGTCACCAGGCTTAATTCCTCGTCGCTTGAGTAATGCTGTCATCCGGTTTACGCGTTCGTTCAGTTGTCCATAAGTCACCCTCTCTGTACCGTACAGGAGTGCCTCGTGTTCAGGTTGCTCTGATACTATGGATTCAAATGCCTCCGTAACAGTCCAGTCTCTTGGATATTCAGCATCGGTTTTATTAAGCTCTCTAAAATATTTCTTTTCTTGCAGGGTAAGCAACTCCAGATCCCGCAGTTTCGTATCCATGTTATTCAATAGTTGTTCCAGCAAATAAACATAATGACGAGTCATTTGTTCGATGGTAACCCGGTCCCATAGGTCTGAACTGTATTCAACCTCAGCCACGAGTTCATCCCCATCTTCATGCCATACCCAGGACATATCGAATTTGGCCTGCTGTCCATGCCACTCCAACTTGCGAACAGATATATCCTGAAGTGTTTTGACGGGGAGCGTCATATCCTGCAGTACAAACAATGTGTCAAATAAAGGATTGCGGTTCGGCTGAAAAGAAAAATGAAGTTTGTCTAATAGATCGCTGAGAGAATACATGCCTCGCTCATGCACTTCCAGCATATATTTTTTGACATGCTGGATATATTCACCAACCGTCAGATCAGCAGCTGGATTAAGCTTCAAAGGCAGCGTGTTTACAAACATCCCCACAGTGGGCTCCACATCTACATGTTCTCGTCCGGCAATCGGTGCCCCTAGGGTGATGTCCTCATCACCCGTATATTTAGACAACATCAGACCATACACCGATAAAAGAAGAATAAATGGAGTAGCCCCGTAACCCGCAGCTGCTCTTTTCAATTCCTGTACCTTCTTACTTGGCAGGCCAAATGTATAGGATGCCCCCCGGTACGATCTGATGGCAGGACGTGCACGATCCATTGGAAGTTCAGCGGAACTTTCAAATTCCGAGTACTGTGCCAACCAGAACTGCTGCGTTTCCTCATACGTACGGCTTGCCTGCTGTTTCTGCTTCCACATCACATAATCCTTGTATTGAACACGGATCGGATCGAGCGTCCGTACCTGATAAAGATCAAACAGTTCATCATATATCAGGTGAGTAGACACCCCGTCAGACACAATGTGATGTGTATCCAGCGCCAGTACATACCGTTCCCTATCGAATTCAATTACACATGCCCTGATCAGCGGTGCTTCTGCCAAATCAAACGGCTTAACAAAAGTGGACATCACGCCAGATATTAGATCTGTTTCAGTTCCATCAGATTCCTGGATCGAGGATTCCAATGAATCCATAGTCCACCTTTCAAGCTTCCACTCCACTTCATCTATCGAATGAATGCGTTGAGTTAACTCGCTATTTTCCATATCGAATGATGTCCGCAGGGCTTCATGGCGTGCGATGATCCGTCTAAAACATGCTTCCAGACGAGCCGTGTCTAATGCGCCTGAGATTTCAAATAACATTGGCATGTTATAACTTGTTCCGCTGTACTCATATTGCTGGGCGTAATAGATCTGTTTCTGAACCGATGTAACAGGATATGATTGCATCACCGGAGCCGGCTCAATGGCTCTATACTGATTCCTAGCGGCCTTCTGAATCCATCCAGCCATGTCCCGAAGAATTGGGGCCTGGAATACATCCAGCAAGGTAAGTCTGACATCAAGTTCCTGGTGAATCTTACCTACTAGTAACATGGCTTTCAGAGAGTGTCCGCCCAATTCAAAGAAATGATCCTGTATTCCTATCTTCTTAATGCCTAGAACGCTTTCCCATATCTCAATCAAGCTCTGTTGGACCGGGTTCTCTGCTGGAATATATTGCTGACCTCGTACAATTGTCGGCTTCGGAAGTTTCTTCCGATCAATCTTTCCATTCGGAGTAAGCGGTATCTCATTCAAAATGGAAAAGACGGTTGGGACCATATACTCCGGTATTTGTTGTTTGAGTTCCTGCTTCCACATCGTTACCAGTTCTTGAAAGGGCTGCTTGGCTTCTCCATCCTGAAGTAAAGTGTACGCGCATAGATAGGAGTGACCCTGATCGTCACGATCCGCCATCACTATCGCTTCATGGATACCCGATAGCATACGCAGGCGTCCCTCCACTTCCCCTAGTTCGATCCGATTGCCACGAATCTTCACTTGATGGTCAATTCGATCAATGAATTCCAGATTTCCATCCGGCAGCCATTTAACCAGATCTCCAGTGCGATATAGACGTTCTCCCGGAATAAATGGGCTAGCTATAAATTTGTCACGGGTGAGCTCCGGTTGTCCCAAATATCCTTGGGCAAGTCCTTGTCCACCTATATACAACTCGCCAGGAATACCAACAGGCAATCGCTTGCCTTCATGGTTCAGCACATACACTTTTGTGTTATTCGTTGGCTGACCAATTGGAATGTATTCACCAGAAACGATGGAGTAAAATGTGGCAAATACCGTCGTTTCTGTCGGGCCGTATACATGTACAAGTCTATGCTTGCCAAGTAGATCAACGGCCTTTTTGACATGTGTCCCGGATACTTTCTCACCGCCAAAGAGAATTTTCCTAGTTCCGTTCAAGCATGCCGGATCCAGATCTACCAGTGTGTTAAATAGTGCCGTTGTCATGAAAGCGATCGTGATATGTTGTTCGCGAATGGCCTTGGCGAGAGCACCCCCATCCAGCACCTCTTCCCTTTTCAACAGAACAAGTTCAGCACCGTGTAACAGGGCACCATAGATGTCAAAGGTCGATCCGTCAAAAGCATAATTAGATATCTGTAGCAGGCGGTCCTCAGGGGTGATATCCACGTAACCATTATGAATTACCGTCTTGATCACATTGCGGTGTGTCGTAATTACCCCTTTTGGGGTGCCGGTTGAACCAGAGGTGTACATGACATATAAGGGATCTTCCGGTCCAGGAGACTCGGCATATGCGCTGTTATTCACATTATTTCGGATAAGAACCGGATTCTGATTGGATTCGTGTGCCCAGACATTTTCATTAAAAATCAGAGCTTCACCCTCATAGTTGGGGATCTGATCAGGATGGTCTACAATCAACCACCTTGCCCCGCTATCCATCAACATGAATGTCTTCCTGTCCCCTGGAAAGCTCGGATCAATAGGGACGTACGCCCCTCCGCTCTTGACAATGGCGAGCATTGCAACAATGACCTCAATGGAGCGGTCCATGATTAGCCCGACACGTTGCCCAGGCTGAACGCCCTGTGAAATAAGGTATCGTGCAAGACGATTCACGCGATCATTTAACTCCTGATACGTAACACGGTACCCGTCCATCACGACAGCCGGATTCGCGCTGCCGAGCTCAACCTGCTGCTCAACCTGCTGCTCAAACAGCTCAGCCACAGAAGCATCTAGAGGATAATCTGCATCGCTGTTATTCCATACATCTATCTGTGCAATATCAGATTCGGTTACAAGCTCCAGTTCCCCGATTTTCAGTTCTGGGAAAGCCACGATCTGCTGCAGCAAATGTACATAATGTTGTAACATCCGTTTTATGGTATGTGACTCCCACAGATCCGTTCGATATTCAACAGATAACGTCATATCATCTTCGGAATATGTACAGACCCATGTCATGTCAAATTTTGATGCATGATGATCCCACTCTGCATACTCGACCCCAAGTCCCGGTATATGCATCTGTGCTGTTGCCGAATCCTGTAGCATAAACATCGTGTCGAACAATGGATGTCGACTTGAATCAAACGGCAGTGACAAGCGATCTATCAGGTCTTCCAGTGGATATCGGCCGTATTGATAGGCTGCCAGCGTAATTTCTCTCATCTTCTCCAGATATACGCTTACCGACAGTTCTGCCTTGGGTTCACTCCGAAGTGCCAGCGTGTTGGCGAACATGCCTACCATTTGTTCATGCTGGAGGGTATCTCTGCATGTAAAAGGAGTGCCCACTATAACATCTTCTGCAGCTGAATATTTGGACAACAGAATCTGATAGGATGCCATCATAAGCATAAATAAGGTCTGTTGATTGGTCATTGCCGCATCTTTTAATTGACTCACGAGAGCAGGCTCTAACGTTAAGTTCACACGACTTCCCTCAAAACGGCGGATCGGCGAGCGCAGATGATCTGTTGGTATTTCAAGAACAGGGACTTCGATTTTGTACAAGGACAACCAGTACTCCTGACTTTTGTTGTATGCCTCTTGTTGAAGATATCTCTCCTGTTCCCAGACAGCATAATCCTTGTACTGCACACTCAGGTCCGAAAGATACTGCCCCTGATACAACCGAACCCAGTCGGATATCAGAATCTCTATTGATCGTCCATCCGAAATAATATGGTGCAGGTCAAGCAGTAGCACATGACACTCCTCGTTAATCCGAAGTAAACCTCTTCGGAACAAAGGAGCTTCTCCCAGATCAAATGGCTGGATGAATTGTTCAGCAAACGACTGGATAGCCGATTCCTCCGTATCTGCTAATGAAGCTTTTTCGAGGCGCAACGGTTCAAGAGATATCTGATCAGGTCCGTGAATACGTTGCCGCAGTTCACCATGGTGTAACTCGAATGAAGTTCTCAATGCCTCATGTCTCTGAATCAGCATCTGCATTGATTTCTCCAAGGCATTCACATCCAGCTTGCCATTTAACCGAAGCAGAAAAGGCATATTGTAGCTTACACCTGCATTTTCCATTTGCTGAACAATGTACATCCGTTGTTGGATGGAAGACGCCGGGTACGTGTCCCTGTAGGGTACGGGCACAAGTTCTTCTCCAGGGTGGTCTGTCGAGCGTGCTGCCATGATCCACATGGCCATCTCCCGAATCGTAGGCATGATGAATACATCCTGTAGTGAAACCTTTACGCCGGTTTCTTTCTGTACTCTGGCCACAAGCATCATAGCTTTAAGTGAATGCCCTCCAATTTCGAAGAAATGCTCCTCTACTCCGACGCTCTGTATATCCAGAATCTCTTCCCAGATACGTGCTAATTTCTCTTCAAACACATTAGCTGGAGCAACGAAATGGTTGGACTGTCTTCTCGTGGGCTTGGGAAGCGCCTTCCGGTCAAGCTTACCGTTCAGTGTCATGGGAAAGGCTTCCAGTGTAACGAACGTATTGGGAACCATATATTCAGGCAGGGTCTGCCTCAGCTCTTTTTTCCAGTCCAACACAGGAGTTTTGTTATCACTTGGGACGATATACGCGCATAAATAGGTATGTCCCTGCTCATCCTTCTCTGTCATGACCACAGCATCCTGAATCGATTCAATCCTGGATAGCCTGCTCTCAATTTCGCCAAGTTCAATCCGGTTTCCACGAATCTTCACTTGCTGATCCAATCTTCCCATGTATTCGAGGTTTCCATCCGGCAGCCAGCGAACGAGGTCGCCTGTTCTGTACATTCTTTCTCCAGCAGAACCGATTACAAAACGTTCTTCGGTTAATTCAGCCTGATGCAGGTAACCTTGCGCAAGTCCATCTCCGGAAATATACAACTCGCCAGGTACTCCAACAGGTTGAAGTTGTCCTTTTCGATTCATTACATGGGCCTGGGTATTGTGAACAGGTCTACCGATGGGAACTGTGTTATAATCCAGCAAACGTTGATTGACCAGATAAGTCGCTGCAAAAACGGTCGTTTCGGTCGGACCATATCCGTTAGCAATCCGGTCATTCCCCAGAACCTGCAGAGCCTTCTCCACATGCTTTTTGGATCCAGCCTCTCCGCCAAAGAAAAGCCTTCTCACATGTTTCAAACATTGAACATCCCACTCAACAACGGCATTGAACAGTACAGCAGTCATAAAAGCCGAAGTGATTCGTTCACGCTCCAGCGTATCAGCAAGCTCCGACACGTTGAGGACGGTTTCCTTGGGAATCAGCACCAGCGTAGCTCCGTTGAGTAAAGCACCGAATATTTCATATGTTGAACCATCAAATGCATAGTTGGAGAGTTGCAACATCCGGTCCGTTTCATGAATATCCATAAAACCGTTATTGATTACGGTCTTCACAATGTTACGGTGTGTCGTTTGTACGCCCTTCGGTTTACCTGTAGATCCCGATGTATACATGATATAGGCCACATCTTCAGCGGATCTGTAGCATTTCGTGAATATGTCCACAGCTTGCCGCTCGCAGTCACTCCGCAACTGTTCTTGCTTGATCAGATTGATCTGCTTACCTTCATAGCCGCTGATGAACAGATCTTTCTCAGCAATAAGTACAGCCACATCACTATCTGCAAGTATGGTACGAATTCGCTCAGTCGGGAACTCCGGATCCAGCGGAATATAGGTACATCCTGCTTTCAAAATGGCGAAAATGGCCGTTATCATTTCTATGGACCGCCTTGAAATAAGTCCAATATTCTGTCCAGGTTCAACACCAGATTCGAGCAACTGAATTGCAAACTGATCAACTCGCACACCGAATTCTCGGTATGATAACTGCTCCTCCCCCATGACAATTGCGGTTCGCTCAGATTGCTGTATGACCTGCTGCTCGAGCAATTCTACAACGGTTGCCTCATAAGGGTATTCGGCAGTTGTGTCATTGTAAGTTCCGAGTAACGTATGTTCTTCCTCCGTGATAATATCAGCTGTATCGATCTTCTGTTCAGGTTTGGCAATCAAGCAACCAAGAACCCTCAGATATACGTCAAGCAGCCGATCTGTGAATGCTGTTGGATAAGATGACACCATCTTGACGGACAACTCACCGAGAGTTACTGAAATACTAAAATCAAGGAGAGTGTTTGTTTTCTCATAGCTGTAAGACTTAAATTCAAACATTCCTTTTTCCACAGACTCATACACATGAAAATCAATATAATTAAAAGCGATATCAAATAGCGGATTTTCTCGGCTGCTTTGCTCCCCAATTGCATTTAGAATCTGAACAAGGGACAACCGGCCATACTTTTTGAGTGTGGCTTGTTTACGATACACATCTTGAGTAATGTCTCCCCAGTTCACCAGAGAGTCAAATTGTGTGCGCATAGGAACGGTATTTAGGAAACAGCCCAATATGCGTGCGCCATCCTCATGGACAGGACGTCCATTCTCGACAAGCCCAATCAGGATATCATCCTCATAGGACAGCATATATAATGAAGTGACGAATGCAGACAGACACAAGGATTTAACCGTAACACGCTGATTACGTGCCGCTTCTTTTAACTGGGTGTACAGTTCCGATGGAAGGAGAGTCACTGTTGAGTTGGCTACTGAATTGCCATTATGAATCTCGGACTGTTCCGGGAATGAGTATTTTCGATAATCCAGCAGTTCTTCACGCCAATACTCCATAATGGACGAATTTCTAGCTTGGGCCATCTGATCTATAACATAATCTTTGTAGCTCGTTTTTAACGGATCAGGCACTGACTTCCCCTCCTTTGAGAGCACCGTATAAATTCAGTAATTCCGACATAAAGACGGCAACGCTCCATCCATCCAGAATGGCATGATGAAAGATCCACCCCACATATGACTCCTCCTGAGAGGTGAAAATCACCAGACGCCACAGCGGAGCATGCTGGATATCAAATGGCCGCTTCCGGTCAAGCTCCATATAATTCCGAATTTCCTGTTCTATCGATTCGCTGTCCAGACTATCCAGTATGACCTCCTGAATATCAAAATGTATACGTTCACAAGTATATTGGACAGGTACGGGAAAATCGGAAATATTGAAACCAGTACGCAGAATGGGATGCCTGTTTATGAGTTCATTCATGACTGTTTGAAGATTCAGCGCCTGAATTCGATGCTCATGAATCTGATATATAAACTGATCGTGATATACACCCAGACCTTCATTTTTCATGTAATGGAACACCATTCCCTGCTGAATATCGCTCATGGGATACACGTCTTCCACATTGGAGGGTAACAAGGCTCGTAATGTCGGGTTCGCCAGCCACTCCGTACGCATCTGTAATAACTCCATCTCAATCTCGTTCCGGACGGGATCGGGTGCATGAAGGGAAGCACGATGTCCAGCCAGTTCTCGAATCGTTGGATAATCGTACATATCAGCAATTTGGATATGAAGTCCAAGCTCTCTGTTCATTCGGCTGATCAGTTCAATTACACGAATGGAGTCTCCGCCAAGCTCAAAGTAATCACACTCTACCCCCATATTGCGGTTATCCAACATCTCCTGCCAAATGTTCAGCATCTGCCACTCCAGTTCATGGCTTGGCATTACCAAATCGGTAACATCCATTGGAGTCACACTGTCGCTAGGAGCAGGAAGTGCTCTGATATCGACTTTGTTGCTCAGTGTCATTGGCAAGGCCTTCGTTTGAATATAATGAGCAGGCAGCATATACTGCGGCAGATGTTGAGACAGCCTTGTTCGTAAATCTTTGCTCTGCTGAAGTCGTTCAGAGACATAATATGCACAGAGAACGCTCTCTCCTGTATCCCCTTCCCTGACCGTTACGACTGCTTGCTGTATTCCATCTATCTCCAAAAGTCTGGATTCAATCTCACCAAGCTCGATTCGGAAACCTCGGATCTTCACTTGGTGATCGATCCTTCCCAAATATTCAAGTTCACCATTCATCTGCCAGCGGGCGAGATCTCCAGTTCGATATAACCGCTGCGAGGGTGCAAAGGGATGGGGAACGAACCGTTCGGCGGTCAGTTCTTCTCGGTTCAGGTATCCCCTGGCCAAGCCTTCACCGCCAACATAAATCTCCCCTTCCACACCGATTGGAACCAATTCCCGCTGTTCATCGAGAATATAAATTTGAAGCGTAGGAATGGGTTTCCCAATGTTGCTTGTTTTGCCTTGGATATCATCCCATCCCATTTCCTTATATGTCACATGTACCGTTGTTTCCGTAATTCCATACATATTAATTAGTTGAGCTTGAGGATATTTCTTCTTCCATTCCAGTAGTTGTATAGGTTGAAGAGCTTCTCCCCCGAAAATCACCTTTCGAACAGCCAACGGTGTATCCAAGTCTGACTGTACTTCCAGTTTAGCGATTCGGTAAAAGGCAGTCGGCGTTTGGTTCAGAATGGTGACCTGTTCCTTCTGTAGTAATGATAAGAATTGTGCTGGCTCTCTTGTCACATCCAGAGGAACTATAATCAACCTGGCACCATACAATAACGCCCCATACATCTCCCATACCGAAAAATCAAAACAGAATGAATGGAACAGTGTCCACACATCTTCTTTGGTGAAGTCAAACAAGTTTCGGTCATTAAAAAGCAATCTGACCACATTGGAATGTTCAATCATGACCCCTTTTGGTTTGCCCGTTGATCCTGATGTGTAGATGATGTAAGCCAAATCCGATGGTCGATTCACTTGTTTCGGATTTGTTGCGTAGTTGCCTTCTATCCCATCGTCATCCAGCAGGTCTGGAACGATTGCCTTAATCGACATCTCTTCAGGCAGATACTCCTGCTCTTCCGTAATACAGAATTGTGCTTTACTATCTTCAAGCATGTATTGAATACGTTCCTTCGGGTACTCGGGATCAATCGGCATATAAGCTCCACCTGCCTTAAGTACGGCAAGAATGCTGATAACCATTCCGGGTGAACGTGAAAACAAAATGCCTACAACCTGATTTGGTTTCACGCCTTGCTGTCGAAGATATAACGCCAATCGGTTGGCCTTATTATTTAATGATGCATACGTCATCTCCGTATGTTCATAACGCAAGGCAACCCGTTCACTGGATCGTTTCGCCTGTTCCTCAAACAAACTGATCAGTGTTGCTTCTCGCGGGTATGTGGTCTTCGTATCATTGAATTGCTCCAGAAGTATACGCCTCTCGGTATCAGGCAATGTATTCAGACTCGACAGCTTAATGCTCAACAACCCCTTCCAACATGGTGATATAGAATTGAAGAAGCCTTTCGATGGTTTCCATTCTGTACAAATCCGTGTTGTATTCCATACGCAGCCTAAGAATATCGGACTCTTCATATACATGTAGAATCAAGTCATACTTGGATGTACTTCCTGCTTCAATCATCAACTGGACAGATACGTCCTGAAGCTGATATTGGTGTGTAAATTCATTTTGCAGTGTGAACATGACTTGAAAACCCGGTGTTGATCCCGGTGCAGTATGATACGAAAGGTCAGGTAGCAGCATTTCTATAGGTACTTCCTGATGTTGATAGGCATCCAAGGACATTCCTTTAACCTGTTCCAACAGATCATCAAATGTCATATCTTCACTAAACTCGACGGGCAAAATAACGGTATTTGCTACAAATCCAATGAGATCCTCCACCTCAGCACGGGTCCTGTTGGACATGACGGTACCAATGGGAATATAGGGCTGTCTGCTAAAACGATGGATCAGGTAGCCATACACCGCGAATAAGAGCATAAAGAGCGTAATCCCTGACCGGTTTGCCTTCACTAATGTCCTGGAGGTCAATTGGGAGTCTACGATACGTTCGATCGTATTTCCCTTGTACGTTCTGGCCTCAGGATATGGAAAATCACATGGTACCTGTATGATGGGTAATGTTCGGTTTAGCTTATTGATCCAATACTCTTTTAGTTCCCACAGGGGAGAATCACTGCCCTGCTCCATGGAGGATTGCCACAGCACATAATCCGAGTAGGAGACAGAAAGTGGCGACAACATTCGATGCGAATCTCCCAACTCCGAGTTATATAATTGCACCAATTCGTTGGTGAAAATCTCCACTGACCAGCCATCAGATATAATGTGATGCATGGACACAACCAGAATATGCTTGTCCGGGCTGCAATCAATCAGGCACATACGAAGACATGCATCGTTCACAAGGTCAAACCGCAAGTTTGCTTCCCAATCAATCTCCCTCCTGATTCCAACATGCCTTTCATTTTCCTGAAGCTGGGTAAGATCTATCCGTCTAATTTCTATTTCAGATCCTAGCTCCGTAACATATTGATAAGGTTCCCCATCTTGAATACCATAGCGAACACGCAAAGCCTCATGCCGCATAATCAGTGCTTTTAAAGCACTCTGAAGCCTGTATATATGAAAAACACCGGTAAAGTGAATTGAAAAAGTATTGGTATAAAAGGCGCTCTCTGGAGCAATCATGTGCAGAACCCATTGACTTTTTTGTTTCAATGTAAGCGGAAGTTTCTCTGTTCGTTGCTGCTGTACCGGGATAGGAATATGATTCTTCAACGGTTCCGCATTCTGCAATTCCTGAAGAATTCCATTGATGGTTGCTTGTCTGAAAAAACGCTGTACCGGAATACGCACCTTATACTCGGAAGCAATCATCGCGAGCAGACGCGTCATGCGGAGGGAGTCACCACCAAGCTGAAAAAAATCATCATGGTGGGTCACTTGGGTTAATCCCAAGACCGATTGAAATGCCTTTTCAAGAAATGGATAGTGCTTAGAAGAAACCGATGCTCCTTCACCTATATGAGGTTGTCTGTACACTTCAATTCGGTCAAGAAGTACATTATGTTCCTTTACATATTCACGTACTTTGGTGTACACCAAAGCTTCATGGCAATGATGCTGCTCTGATGTGTAATGAATAATGCACAGCTTGTCCTGCTGGATCTGTGCTCCCCCGGAACCCTCTTCTTCCGCCTGTACCCAAGCAGCCTGTTCAACAGAAGTTGCTGCAACCTCTTCTTCCATCATTATCTGAGCCTGCTGACGTTCATGCAGCATACACTCTATTCGGTTGAGCGTTTCATCAAATTGGCCATCGAGTAGTAAATCTACAAGTTGTAGCCGCTGGATTTTACCTGTAGGTGTACGAGGGAATTCCCTTTTGCTCACCGGAACGATAAACCTCGGATTTACGCCAAATTGTCTCGATATGTTACCTCTCATCTCCTGAATGACGAACAGATTTAAGCCTTCATCGTCATTCTGGGGTGTATAAAATAACAACAGTTGATCATTGCCGGACTCTCCACCCGATATTCCTGCTGCTGCCACGTAGTCAGCATCAACACCGTATACTTGCTTCATTACTGCTTCAATCTCATAGTTGTATAGATTTTTGCCGTTCATGATCAGCACATCTTTTTCTCTGCCTGTTAATGTCAACACTCCATCCTTAACAAAACCGAGATCACCTGATTCGAACCACCCATCGCCTGTCAATACGTTGTTAGTCGCTTCCTTGTTCTTGAAGTATTCCGTTATGATTGAATCTCCCTTGAGTTGAACCCTCCCTACATGAGCTTCGGGAAGCGGAATATTGCAATCATTTACGATCCGCAAACTTATTCCGGGAATCACCTCTCCAATCTCGACAAAGGCTATTGTTTCGTCCGTAATGGGGGAGTCTGCAAAGATCAATTCGCTATCCAACGACCCCTTAACAATATGCTGAATTCCACCTGTCTCGGATTGATTAAACGTTCTGCTGAAGCAGAGACTGCCGGAAAATTCAGTCATGCCATAGGCAGGAACAATGCTATCAGCTCTAAGCCCAAACGGAACTAATTGATGAAGGAATTCTTTGCCTGTCCGAGCTGAAATCGGCTGACCTACATTCAATATGGTACGAATGGATGACAAATCCCATTGTCTGGCATGAACGGCTTCATGCCGCTGATTCATCTGTGCATAGGCAAAATTAGGAGCCCAGGTGAATGTGACTTGATGCTCCTCTATATCTTCCAGCCACGAAGTGGGAGAATTCAAAAAACGCTCAACGGAACTTAACACTTGCTCACTGCCCAACACAACGCCGAGGATATGATTGGTTAACAATCCACCAGCATGATAGAGAGGCATCCAATTCAAGGTGATCTCTTCAGAAGTCAGGCCCAGATGTTGTTTGATACCAATAATATTCGCAAGAATCTGGCGATTCTGATACCGGACACACTTCGGAGTACCTGTTGTTCCTGATGTAAAGAGGGTAAGGACAGGGGCATGGGGGTCACTACTGTGCCTTTCCTGGGAACGCTCATGCCGCAACAGCTCATTTACCGAAATTACCGCTTCTTCACTTGTGCCCTCCCCTTCGAAAGTACCAGCAGAATCTCCTACAATGAGCGGACAATTCAATAACTTCCACACCTGTTTCAACTTTGTGTGATCCATGTGATCGGATGGCAAGTGAAGAGCTGGCTTCAGCGGTGCTGGGTTCATACCGCCAAGTATACAAGCCCAGAGTGCAGCTACTAGGTGATCTATGCGTTCAATTTGCAAAATGACAGATTCCCCTGGCCGGACACCTTGTTGAATCAGTCCTTGAAGGATGCGTTCAGCATCCTGAGACAATTCCATATAATCTGATATTCGGACTTCCCCATTTTCTTTCTTATAATACAATTTCTTCTTTGGATGATTCCTGACGGTCAGATCAAAAGCCTCGGCAAGTGTCTTAGGATGTCCTGAACAATCAAGTGGTTCGCCTATCAGAATTGCTGGCTTCCCAGCCGAAAGAGTTGGTTGTGATTCCCACATCTTGGGTCTCTGACCATATTTGAAATGTTCCTGCGCCTTCAATATGCTGGAAGCAGTCGGTTGGGTCCAATGTTCATCACAGGCCCCCGAAGAGGCTATTGCCCCCATGGATATAGAAAGTTGTTGAACCGGGAGCTCATGTCTTATATAACGTTGGAGGCTAGTATGAAATGACATTCGAACGGTTTCTCCTTTCACTGCCCTGAGGTAATGGTGAGTTCATGTAACGAATGCTCCAGACTTTCCTGTGAAACTTCAACGGGGATCCACCCACGAACACTATTGATGAGCCATATATTTGTTGCCTCGGTTATGTCTCTGTATGTTAATACCTTTTCCTCAAGAACTCCGTCATACAGGAGTTGATTTCGTAATGTACCTGCTAATAATCCGCTATCTCTGGGTGGAGTATATTTTTTACCCTGTTGCTCAATGACAACATTTCCTGTTGTGAATTCAGTAAGCTCCCTATGCTCATTCCACAGCAGAACATCATAGCCATCTCCACACGCCATACGATGAACATCATACATGTCCCGATACGTGGTCTTGTGATATAAGAAGCGCTGACTGGAGAGAATTGATGATTTCGCGAGAGCTACCGTCTGTGTTTCTTTTGTTTCAATAAGAGGCGTGCTCTCAACCGAAATTTGTCCTACTGGAGATAACAACACTCTGACCTTATGAAGGCCGGTTGAATGTTCGTTGGCATAAGCAGTCAGTTGGTTATGAATATCCTCTCTAATCGCCTCAAAGTTAAAATAGGATGCAGACTCCATCATCCGGTCAAGGTGCCTTTCCAAGAGGGAATAATGTCCGTTCTCCAATCGAAGCGATTCCAATAATTCAAAATATGGCTTTTGTTCCGTTAGCATCAACGCTTTTGTTTTGGCCTCTGCATATTCATCTGAAGCTGTCGAATCCCAGGTGATGCCTCCGCCCACACCATATTCAGCCTGATTCCGCTGATGATCAATCCACACGGTCCGAATCGCTACATTAAAAACGGATGAACCATCCGGACTCAACATGCCAATCGATCCGCAATAGATCTCCCTTGGTGTATCTTCAAGTTCATTAATTAAGTCCATTGTGCTGATCTTCGGTGCCCCAGTGATGGAACCGCAGGGAAAGAGTGCTGAGAACATGTCTTCCAACTGTATGTGCGACCTGGTATTTGCTGTAACGGTAGAGGTCATTTGAAACAAAGTATAATATTTCTCAATATCAAAAAGTCTCGGGACATGCACACTTCCCGTCTCGGCAATAACACTAAGATCATTCCGGAGTAAATCCGTAATCATCACATTTTCAGCCCGATTTTTGGGGGATTGATACAACCAGTCAGCCAATTCGTCGTCCTGTTCCTGGTAGAACCCCCGTTTCACTGTTCCTTTCATCGGACGAGTCTCCAGTTGATTTCCATTCTTTTTGAAAAATAATTCAGGTGAAGCACTCAAGATACTGATATCACCGAGCTGCAGCATGGCTGAGTAATCCGCCTGTTGTGCATCACATAGCTTTGTATAAAAAGCGTATGGGTCACCCTTATATTCCGACCGAAGACGCATCGTATAATTGACCTGATAGGTGTCTCCCCGCGCGATGGCCTCGTGAATTTTATGTATATTCTGATGATAGGTCTTCTCTGTAACCGTTGGTTCCCATTCTGAGATCCGATATTCATCAGATGAAGATGCATAACCTGTATCATACCCTCCAAAAATACCAAACCATATGAGCGGTAAAACTACATCTGAATGAACTCGAAAAGCGGGATCGAAAGCTGGCGCAGCCTCGTAAGACACATAACCTACGGCATAATACCCCTGATCAACAGCGTCCTGAATTTGCCGCAACGCTGGTTTTACCTCTTCAATGGATGTCGCTTTAATGACTTCAACAGGATTTCTGAAGATTTTACGCTGTTTACAACGATCCTCGCCTACAAAATCAAATAAGATATACGGATTGGCATCGGGTTGATTCATTCAAGAATACCTCCTTGAGAAGTTGGTTTAGAGCGTAACGTAACTTGAGTCAGATTCCGTCTTTTGTTGAGAACAGTTCTGCAGAAAGTTAGCCAGAATCTGTTTGCCGGATGGCGTAATAATGGATTCCGGATGGAACTGAACCCCTTCTATACTCCATTTCTTATGACGAAGTCCCATCACTTCCCCATCGCTGGACCATGCGGTAACTTCCAATTCTTCCGGGAGATCAGGATTGACAATAAGCGAGTGGTATCTTGCCACGTTCAGAACGGCAGGCATACCTTCAAACAACGTTTTACCATCATGCGAGATATCCGAGGTCTTGCCGTGCATCAAATGCCGGGCTGATTCCACTGTTCCTCCAAATGCCTGAGCAATAGCCTGATGGCCAAGACATACACCAAGAATCGGAATCTTTCCAGCAAAATATCGAATCACTTCAAGAGAAACTCCGGCATTAGACGGATTAGATGGACCTGGAGAAATTACGATATAATCCGGCGATATCTCTTCCAATTCTTTTACCGTAATCGCATCATTACGATACACGTTTACACTCTCACCCAAATCAGCGAAGTACTGCACAAGGTTATACGTGAAAGAATCAAAGTTATCAATCATGACGATCATAAGCAGGTATCCCTCCAATATTGAAATTCGAAAAAGGATGACTTACGAGCTGAGAGACTGACTATTCGGTTTAAAACACCATGTGTATAGCCTTTTTGATTGCAGTTGTGTCAAAAATATAGATCCTGAAATTCCAAAAAAAACAGACTGTTCGGTTTAATTATGTTCATTGTTTGTGTTTTAGCAGAGTGTCACCCGTTATAGTTTTAGTGAAATTGAATCAGAGGTTAATTCCTTGGAATTAGTGACTTGTAAAGGAGAAGCAAAGAGAACGTTGTCTGGTTGCCTTTTTGTGGTATAAAATGGAAGTTATCTGAAGTGTTTACATTATGTATCATGTAATTATTATCATATCTTGGGAATTAAAGTGAAAACCAATGCCCATTTCATAATAACCCATATTAAACAAGTATACCACTGTTGTTTTAAATATTTTGCACTTTGATAACTTATTATGTAAATTTTCAATATAAAATGAGTTTTTTTGTCTTTTTTATGAATCACTTTGAGCCAAAATTCACAAAAAAACTGGCCCTCGGGATGTATGAATACATTCCTGATAAGGCCAGCCTCTATCACATCATACTTACAATCCAACCGATCCAATACGCAAATGGAATTAATAGCAACTGTGCTAAAACTGTACCGAACAGACGGGATACGAGCATACACCCGTAGATCTGATTCATCCGATCCAAACGAATCTCACCACGTAATGATTTGTCACTGAGCAAGGAAATTCGTGGATCAATCAGGATGGTCAGCAATATAGTTGCTATTCCGTTAATCAGCCCTGTTGATTGGGATGCAGCTACAGCCTGCGCTGGATAAAGGTAAGCTGCGTACAAGCTGGACAGGACACCCGTGGTGTAGATTGCGGTTACCGCTACATTCAGCAACATTAACCGTCTTGGCATCCCATGCCTTACCAATCGTTTAGCCATCTTCCAGGATGGCGGGGTGATGTAATACGTTGCATTTCTAATCTTGCTTCGCTTCAGCATACCGCGAACCATTGCAGGGATGGAACCGGCTGCTTCAAAATGCACAACCATTCTTGATGAGAGCTTCACCATGGTTGGGAAACACAATATGGCTAATGCCGTTCCTATCGTTGCCGCCCCCATTAACCAATGCAGCTGTGCTGCAAAGTGCGGATTGGCTCCACGTGTTGCCGTATCCACCAGATTACCTACCATCGGCCCCTGAGCCATATTCGAGGTTCGAGAAACCAACAGCAAGATACCCGCCAATGAAATGGCCAGCGCGATTCTGCGGGTCCGTAATCCACCAAGACGAAGCGCATATGACAAGCTGTCTGCGGCATGAATCAGCATGGTGAACAGCATAGGTATTGCCAGACTAAGACTAAACATATGTATGTACTCCTTTATCTTCCTTTTGTTGAACTTATTTCTTTCATGGACAGCATTATACTCCTCTGTCTTGTAAAAGTATAGAAATAAGATCCTTCTGGATCATCGTTTATCCCTTCCCTCACTGGGTAATATACAACTAATCCATTATTGTACAGGAGGGGTTCATATGCCTTGGAACAAACAGGATTATCCGGTATCCATGAAGAACCTGGAACCACGTGTCAGACACAAAGCAATTGAAATCGCGAATGCTCTACTCGATGACGGGTATGAGGAAGGGCGCTCGATTGCCATTGCCACAGCTAAGGCGGAAGAGTGGGATGAGAATCATCCCGCAGCGGAAGGTTCGAAATCGGACTCCACATCTTCTTCCGTAAATTCCAACCATAAAAAGTCATCTTCTACGGAGCGTCGTCATTCCGAGCCCGTCTCTTCGTCCAAAAGTCATGACAACATCCATGTCGTGCCTACCGACTCCGGTTGGGCGATCAAGGAAGAAGGCAAGTCCACCTATCTGTCCGCATTTGATACTAAGGCAGAAGCTGTAGATAAGGCCAAAGAACTTAGTAACAAACAAAATATTCGAGCGATTATCCATAATCAGGATGGTCAGATTGCTTCTTCGATCAAGCCCTGAATGAATCGGATGGTATGGGAAAATGGCAAAATTATTCACCACGGATTGTATGAGCTAAAACAATAAAATCCCCTTTTGCTGCTGAAGAGCAGACAAAGGGGATTTTATTTGAACTTTAACTATCAAGACCTGAATATGATGCACACAGGTTATGGTTGTTCTGAAACGTATGGTCAATGGGATACCCCTCTAGCCACCGTAGTCCGTTGTGAAACAGCAGCAGCATTAACTGCTTTGGCTGCAGCCGATGGCACCGGCAGTTTCACAGCTGAAGTCGTAACCACGGTTCCGCGAGCCGGAACACTAACGACGTACGTAATGACTTTGCTGGCGATCCATACGGCCAGAATCGTATATAAAGTTTCTTTTACCGGAAGAAAGAAAAGCGACAATCCCAATACAAAAGCATCACTGACAAAGAAAACTGTTCCCAGCTTCCATCCCTTCCAGCGACTAACCAGCACGGCGAGAATATCGTCTCCGCCTGTCGCTCCACCGAATCGAAGCACGATCCCAGCACCTAACCCTGTCATTAGACCGGATAGAACTGCCGGAATCCACAGATTTCCGTTAAACGACATCACCAGTGTGGAGTATCGTTCAAAGCCATCATAGAATAGGGAAAATGCACCGACGCCAAGCAATGCCTGAATCATGAATTTCCATCCTTTGAGGAACCAAGCCAGGATCATGACCGGAATGTCCAGTAGCAACATCCCGATAGCAGGTGATAAGCCTGTTGCGTATTTTCCGAGCAGGGCCAGACCAACAAATCCGCCCTCCGATAAATGATTCTGAAAGTTAATGTGATAATAGGCAAAAGCTAAAATAAATGTACCGAGCAGCATAATGGCGAACTTGATCGCCTCTGTTTTAACGTGTTGTAAGGTTAACGATGTTCTCTTCATTCAGGTTCCCTCGCAGTTTGTAGGTTGGTTTTTTAGACCGACCGTACCCTGCAAAAGGCAAGCCTGGAAAAAATCATCGTGTACGTCCTTCGAATATTCATTCCAATCCCCTCTTTCGCAGAGTCAGCCGTTTTTTTGAACCGGTTGGTGTACTCTACAAGGGGCGCTATGTGTATGAGAGATCGTAACGTTTCCAGATCGTCCTTGGGGAGATTGTCCTTCGGGAACTCATGGTATCCTGATCCTTTCTGTTCTGTTGTGGTTAGCTGTGCTTGGTTAAACTGAAAAATAACAACAATGCAGAAGCTTGAATATTTAACTTTACACTTATCACTTCGATTCCAGTACCCTCTTCCGATCGCTGTTATCCCGGGATTTTTTCGATTCCCTTTTTCTAAAGGGAAAATCCGTTGATAGCTTATGCTTCCGAAGCAGCTTTCTTTCAGAAAGCTTTTAGGCGAACGCTTCGCTTCTACAGATGGGTTCTGCACTCTTCGTTCTTGTGTAAATTCTATCTCCAACTTGCAGCAGTTGCAATTTAAATCAATTTAAACACCAAAGCTAACTTGCTTGTTCTTCTATTATATAACACCAACGTGACCGGGTCTAAACAGCAGACCCGTCAAAAACGCGCATAAAGCAGCCTTTGGACTGCTCCAGCAGTCGTACAGCAACACCAGGATAAGCAATGCTTGCTAATGGTGCAACCTGCTCCTTTATTCTATGACTAAAGCTCACAAAAATAACTGTCAGTCACCCAACTGTGACAAAATGGGGCCTTTTTTTATTTTCTGGGGGTTTGTTAAGGAATCATTATCCTTTTGAACATACACTATAGCAAACGTAATCGGCTTATTATCGGTCCAGCTCAAACGTTTCCATACTTACCCTGCTGTTTATGGTATAATATAACAATTGAATCCCACTACCGTTAAGCGAGGCGGATTGATGAAAACGTTAAAGCCAAGAGTCTTTATTGGCTGCTCGCTGGAAGCCAAGCCGATTGCAGCCGCAGTACACGAAAACTTACGTTTCTCAGCTGAAGTCACCCCCTGGTACTCTGGAGTTTTTAATCCAAGCAGCTATACCATGGACGACCTGGAAGCAGAAGTCCGTACAACAGACTTTGCCATTTTTATTTTTCATCCGGATGATATATCCAAAATTCGCGGGAAGTACTACGCGTCGGTCCGGGATAATACAATGCTTGAAATGGGTCTGTTTATGGGCCGTCTGGGACGAAAGCGTATTTTTTTCATTCTTCCTGAAGATATTACGAACATCAAGGACACGACCAAAGTCGAGGGATTGCGTATGCCCACAGATTTGCTGGGATTAAATCCACTCGTGTATGAAATTCGTTCTGACGGAAAGTGGGCGCCAGCTGTCTCGGTGGCTTGTTCCAAAATCGCAGACAGTATTGAGGAACAAGGACGCTGGAGTGATCCAGAATTGGAGAATATCATCGAGAAGCACAAGCGTACTGAGGGAGAAGCAAGGTTACAACTGCTCAAGTTGCTGCGGTTCTTTAGGGAATTGCTGCGTACCCGCAAAGCAGATGCCAAAATGCTGGAGCGAATGAGCGATGCCCTGCGTACCGCCTTTGTCTCTCACCCTCCATTTGCCGTACGTGGCACAGCCATATACCGTACAGATGACAGTGGTTATATTGAGCAATTATGTGGTAATGTTGGAGAACCGGGGAGAAAGTATGACTTGTCCGCTAATGACGACAAACAACCGGATGATCCCAAGCGCATCCTGGTGATTGATTCTTACCGGGAAAACAAGATCAAGATCAACCTGTATGATGATTACCTTGAGAAAGAATATTTGCTATGCTATCCTGTAGCCAAGAGGTATGTAATCACCGTTCACATTATTGGACATATTGAAGCGGATGAGGCGGTATTTCAGCAGATTGACCTACAGAATCGTCAACTGTTCAACGCCATCAACGATTTGTTAGGAGGCGAACCGGAATGAAACCGGAAACGAAAAAAATAAGCAAGCGCTGGGGCAGCGAAAAAAAGGTACGCCTCAGTTCTGCGCCCGAATCATCACGACCGGTTCCGGAACCCAAGGAAGAAGATCGTTTCCACAAGCCGGCCGTACCGCTAACTACCATTGGGCCCTCCCTGAAGGGCAAGGAAAGACCTTATAAGGTCATCCTTGAAAAAGAGGCGTTCTACGAAAAGCCTCAATATCTTGCTTAATTTCTGTACACATCATCAAGCCTGCCGCTGAATCGGCAGTATTCCATAGGCCCCGCCGCCCAAGGCAGGGGCCTTTTTGTTGCTCATTTTCGTCAAAATACAACTGCTTCTTCTCGTTGACCTGGCATCATCGGGTTGCGGCAAGTCATCCTGAATCATTATTGTAATTCGTTGCTTTTAATTGCTTTAATTCATTTCTTGTAATTACTTCTGTAGCAGACTGCATTGCATAAGGCTCATTTGGTTTATGGCCTTAGGTTTCCTGCAAAACCCATAAATTATACCTAATTTTGGAGTGAGCTTGTCCTTAAAGCCTTAGCTTCATTTACTATCTGTATCTTCAGGAAAATGCGCTAGTGCTTGCTTCCAATATTTCTCGGTTGTATTGTGTATCTCCATTACATATATTGATTATAATATAGGAACACATGTTCTGTAAACGAAAAATTCCAATTAAAGGTTAAGGAAGTGAACATATGACATCCTCTACTTTCGCCCCATCCCCTGCGGATGAAGACCACAGCCTGATTAAAGGTCTGGTTGTACGCACGCTATTGCTGGATGTACTTGAACGGGATATTCGCACACTGGATACATTGTCACTTAAGATGCCTGAAGTCTACATTCTCTCACTGACCCGTATTCAGAACAATGTGCTCAAGGAGATGCTGAGTCTTCGCAAACAGATGAGAACTCGTGGTGTCAAAGTACTGGAAGAGAAACGTGAAGCCGATGGCATCGAAACTCTGTATATGTGCAGGGGGTATTGGCAACGTTTCTACATGTTATGGACGTTCGCACGCAATGAAGTCAAAAAAGAACTCAGTTGGCATCTGCAGATGGACCTGGCGCAGAGTTGATATCCATCCCCAGCAAAACAAGTTGACCACGGAAGGTTACGTTCATTAAGATGGAATAGAATATCCAACCAATCCAATAAGGCATGAACTGAATTCAATTCCTATAACAAAAACCAGCCTACTTGCCATCAATGGCGGACAGACTGGTTCAGTGGGACTTGATTTCAATCCGGATATGCTCTCAACGTCTTATCAATCAAGGAGCTGTACTTCATGGATTCGAATACACATTCGACTAAGCTAACACCCGCACATACAGGCATTGCCGCAGATGTGACCGAACTGATCGGCCAGACACCTGCCGTCAGACTGAACCGAATCACAGGCAGCGACTCCGCTGACGTATACGTGAAACTGGAATACTTCAACCCAAGTGGCAGTGTCAAAGACCGTGCGGCCTACAACCTGATCGTTCAGGCTGAACGGGCAGGACTGCTGCTCCCCGGAGCAACCATTATCGAACCAACCAGTGGCAATACCGGCATCGGTCTTGCGATGAACGCTGCTGCCAAAGGATATAAAGCCATTTTGATCATGCCGGACAACATGTCCAAGGAACGCATCAACATCTTGAAAGCCTATGGTGCAGATGTGGTGCTCACCCCCGCTGCCGAGCGGATGCCAGGTGCGATTCGCAAAGCGAAAGAGCTTCAGGCAGACATTCCGGGAAGTTTCATTCCCCAGCAATTCGAGAATCAGGCGAACCCGGATATTCACCGGATCACTACGGCTCCCGAAATTATGCAGCAGATGGATGGCAAACTGGATGCTTTTATTGCCACCGCTGGAACTGGCGGAACCATTACCGGAACGGGGGAAGAACTGCGCAAGCAGTTGCCCGATATCCGTATCTATGCGGTGGAGCCAAAAGGCTCTCCAGTGCTGTCCGGTGGCGAGCCCGGACCACACAAGCTCGTCGGTACAAGTCCGGGGTTCATTCCGGACATCCTGAATACCGACGTGTGGGATGCCATTATCCAGGTGTCCGATGAGGATGCACTGGATACGATGCGGCAGCTTGCTGCCCGGGAAGGGCTGCTGCTCGGCCCTTCCTCTGGTGCTTCGGTGTGGGCCGCCCTTCGCATTGCGAAGGAACTGGGGCCGGGACACCGGGTGCTCTGCATTGCGCCGGATACCGGGGAACGGTATCTGAGCATGGGTATTTTTTAACAAAAAGGCATTAGGAATTCAACAAAACGAAACATGTAAAAGAACAAAAAAAGCCTGAACAACGCAAAAAAGCCCTTGTACCCCTACGAATGTTTAATCCGCAGAGAACAAGGACTTTATGAAGGCAAATATCACTTTTAAAAAATGTGAAAACATTAAAAAGTATATTCGCTATAACATCTAACACTAATTAGTGTGTCAAGGTTGTCCATTCCACACCTTCAGGGAGCAGAGCCGCAATGCGGTCTTTGGCTTCCTTTTTGGTATACAGCGATTCATCAAGAATGACTGCAGATCCCGAATCACTGCTCGTCCGAATCAGACGTCCGAGACCTTGCTTCACGCGCAGGAGCATATACGGAAGATCGATCTCTTCGTAAGGTGCTGCCGATGCACTGCGTTTCGCATTGAAGACAGGGTCCTGTGGCGGATAAGGAAGCGACCAGATCATAACGTTGGATAATGACGGTCCTGGAACGTCCAGTCCTTCCCACAGATTGACGGAGCACAGCACACTCTCCTCATCCTGCTGGAACGCTGCAATCAGGTCACTGATCTCCCGGTCACCCTCGTACATAAAGCGCAACCCTTCTGCTTCAGGGACATGAACAATGTCTTGCTTGAACGCACGCAATTCCTCCATCGTACGGAACAGGATCAGTGCACGGCCCCCACTCTCCTGAAGTAAAGATACTGCATCCCGCATGCGATTTTCGTTCTCCGGGTGGCCTGGTAAGGCCTCATTGGTAATCTTCATCTGCATTTTGTCGGCGTAATCATATGGTGAAGCGACGGAGAAGGATACAAAATCATCAATGCCCAGGCTGTCCGCCACATAGCGGAATGAACTATCCACGGATAACGTTGCAGATGAGAACACGATTGGAATGCCTGTATTGAACACACGCTCATTCAGCATTTCCTTCACCGTACGCGGCATGATCGATAATGTCGTCTCATCTTCACTCTCTTCCGCCCAGCAGATATAGCCGTCTTCCTTACGGAACAATGCAAGTGCAGACTGAATCATGTCCAGATGTTCTTCAACGACACGCATCTGGTACCCATCCAGCGAGAACAATCCGCTCTCAAATACCAATTCTTCGCCGATCGCATCCAGCACACTGGTCAGTCGTTCAATCTCACGCAGCAGTGGCGGCTCTACCCGAACTTCTTTCCGTTCCGATCCCGGAATCGCCACCGTGTACGTATCCAGCAACGCAAACAGTCGCTCACTGCTCTCAATCGCTTCATCCACACGCTCCGCGAGGGATTCACGAATCTCTCCTTCAAGCAGGCGAGTCACGAGTTCCTCGAAGATACGGTGTTTCAATTTGTAACTCAGTGCATTCAGGGCTGCTTCTTCCAGCAAATGTCCTTCATCAAATACAACTGAGCTGTGATCTGGCAGCAGTGGCAATTGTCCCTCGCGTTTGCGCGCATCGTAGGTCCATACATGCTCCATGTAATAGTCATGGGAACAGATGATGATGTCTTTGGAACGGCGATAATGGTCACGCGACAGCGTCAGGCCACATCGTTGTCTTTTTGGACAAACGAAGCAATCCTGGAACGGGTCCCAGTTAATTTTGTTCCACTGGCGATCATTCAGATGCGGATACTGTTTGCGGTCACCATACGGATGGAAAGCCTGAAGTGTACCCGGCGTATTCACAAAATCCGGAAGGCTCTCATGCACTTCTTCAATGACAGGCGCATCCTCATCCGCGAATCGCACCGCACTTAATTTGTTCAGACAGACGTATTGGTCCGGTGACTTACCCAGACGTGCATCCACTTCCAAGTCCAGATGCGCAGCCAGCTTCGCAATATCTCCACCGGGCTTCACAAGTTGTTCAATCAAAGACTCATCGGCACAGGCGATCACTGCCGGTTTGCCCGTATAACGTGCATAACAGACCGCGTAGAGCAGATAGACTAACGTCTTGCCTGTTCCTACACCGGCCTCAGCCATAATAGTCTTTTTATCTCCATAGGCCCGTTCGAGCTGGTACGCCATAAAAATCTGTTCATCCCGTACCTCGAAGCCGAACTCTGGCAAAATATCGTAAAAAACATCAGCAACCCACTCTCCCAGACGGGATACAAAAGGTTCAGCCGGATCATATGCAAAAGGATAACGTTGTGTAGACAATCCTAGGTCAGCCTCCATTCTTAGACGCGGTCCTCTTTCATTTTCCGTTCAAAAAAGGCCGCAGGGCAAAAGTTAATTATCTCACGCAGTAAGGTTCGTGACAAGCTTTTTTTTGTTAGGTTATTTGCGAGGTTGAATGTATAGAACCAATTTTCAGGGAAAATATATACAGGAATCCACTTTAAGGAAAGGCGGTGCTCCACTCCATGAATCATCAGTTTTCACAACCAGAGCATTCCTCAGACAAGACAGCTGACATATTAACGGATCGACAAGGTCATCCGATCACGGACAATCAGAATGTACGAACTGTTGGCAGCCGGGGGCCCACTACACTGGAGAATTATCATTTTCTCGAGAAGATCACGCATTTTGACCGCGAACGTATTCCAGAACGGGTGGTTCATGCCCGCGGCGCTGGCGCTCATGGCGTATTTGAAGCGTATGGAACGGCCGGAGATGAACCGGTATCGAAGTACACACGTGCACGTCTGTTTCAGGAAAAAGGCAAAAAAACGCCCGTATTCGTTCGATTCTCCACCGTTATTCACGGCGGGCACTCACCGGAGACCCTTCGAGACCCGCGCGGGTTTGCTGTAAAATTCTATACGGAAGATGGCAACTGGGATCTCGTAGGTAACAACCTGAAAATCTTTTTCATTCGCGACCCGCTCAAGTTCCCGGATATGGTACATGCCTTCAAGCCCGACCCGTTAACCAATGCACAGGATATGGAGCGGTTTTTCGATTTTGTCTCGCTAAGTCCTGAAGCTACCCATATGGTGACATTCCTCTTCTCTCCGTGGGGAATTCCGGCCAATTATCGGCAGATGCAGGGCTCGGGTGTCAATACATATAAATGGGTCAATCAGGAAGGCACGGGCGTGCTCATCAAATATCACTGGGAACCGCTCAATCAAGGGATACGCAACCTGCTGCAAAAAGATGCGACCGAGATTCAGGGACTGAACTTCAATCATGCGACGTTGGATCTGTATCACGCCATTGAACAAGGGGACTATCCCGAATGGGAGCTGTGCGTTCAGGTGATGGAGGACGGCGAGCATCCAGAGTTGGACTTCGACCCGCTGGACCCGACCAAGCTGTGGCCGCAGGATCAGTTTCCTTTTCTACCCGTGGGCAAAATGACGCTGAATCGTAATCCTGAAGACTATTTCAATGAGGTCGAGCAAGCAGCGTTCGGTACAGGCGTTCTGGTGGACGGGCTCGATTTCTCGGATGATAAACTACTGCAAGGACGCACCTTCTCCTATTCGGATACCCAGCGTCATCGGGTGGGTTCGAACTATCTGCAACTGCCTGTAAATGCACCGAAAAATCGGGTAGCTACCAATCAGACTGGTGGTCAAATGCAGTATCAGGTGGATCGGGCGCCAGGTCAGAATCCGCATGTCAATTACGAACCTTCATCGCTCGGTGGCTTAAAGGAAGCAACCCCTCGTGGCAAGGATCATGAACCCCTGGTGGAAGGCCGACTTGTCCGCGAGAAGATTGAGCGTACGAATGACTTTGGTCAGGCGGGAGATACGTACCGGGCGTTCGAGGATTGGGAGCGGGATGAGCTGATCAGCAACATGGTAAGCGCATTGGCACAATGCAAACCGGATATCCGGGAGCGTATGATCTCTTACTTCACCCAGGCCGATGCCGATTACGGTCGGCGCGTCTCCGAAGGACTATCCTCTGTGCCAACCGATGATAGTGCAACGGTACAACCGAAACATGAACCAAGCGTCGAGCAAGCGGAGAAACGCAGTCGTGAGACGGACGGTTATTAAGTAGATAGACAGCGATTAGACTGGTAAGTTTGATACGGTTAGTACATGTGAGTATTTTGGATAAGCAGATTGCGTTCTGAATTAAACATAGCCCTGATCGTCAAGTTGCCAGTTGCAGCTGCTATCGGGGCTTTTTTTTGATTAACTTGATTGTAATCTCCGAATCTCCACTTCAGGACGCATGCTGCTATTTATTTTAAATTAAATGAAGTTCATTTGAGTGGATCAAAGGTAAGACTGGTGCTCTGAGGATGGAAAAGCGTGCTTCTTTACGTTCATTTCAGAGGATTCTTCGTTAAATGAGAGCTATCACCCAATGGAAAGATTACATAACCCCCATGATATTACAGGCATTGGAAGCTTCCAGGCCTGACCTGCCTGCATGTAACTCCATCTGATCAGATGATTATTGATGATAACTCTTACAACATTTACCATAAAGCTGTGTCCTAGAGATTGCATCTAGCCAGTCGGCATGTCTTATCTCTTAGATAACGGTCTGGTACACGGCTACCACATGCTCTTCATTCTATTCCCAATTAACCAAGGAGGTTTGCGTAATGAAATTATTCCCATCTACATCCACTCATGCATCTGTACGATCCGAACGTTCTCTGAAATCGAAAATGGCCCAGATCTGTCTGAGTGCCGCGTTCCCTCTATTATTGATTGGTGGTGGATCGGCTGGTGCTGAAGAGCTGATCGAGAGCAGTTTGCAAAATCCCTCTGAATCGGTGGCGACTTCGAATATCGCGCTTGCTGCTGGTGATCTGTATGTGTCTCCTAACGGTTCAGCCAGCAATCCAGGAACACTGGACAGCCCTACGTCACTCGCTAACGCATTGACCCAGATCGCACCGGGTAAAACGATCTATCTACGCGGAGGTACCTACAATTTCTCAGAAACGGTTACGATTCAACGAGGCAACAGCGGTACTTCAGGGCAGCGCAAAAATCTGGTGGCGTATGGATCGGAAAAACCAGTCTTTGATTTCTCCGCACAAGCCTTCGCTTCTACCAACCGCGGGCTGCAAATGTTCGGAGACTACTGGTTCGTTAAAGGGCTTGAAGTTAAGGGCGCGGGCGACAACGGGATCTTCATCGGAGGCAGCTATAACCGTCTGGAACAGATCGAGGCTCATCATAACCGGGATACGGGTATTCAAATGGGACGTTATGCTTCCACGGCCGCCAAGAGTGAATGGCCTGCATATAATGAAGTGATTCGTTCGTACTCCCATAATAACTATGACCCGGATGACGGCGAGGATGCAGACGGTTTTGCAGCAAAACTGACCGTAGGCCCGGGCAACGTGTTCGACGGTTGTATTGCGGCCTATAACGTAGACGATGGCTGGGATCTGTATAGCAAAACGGACACAGGCGCCATCGGCGCGGTTACGATCCGCAACAGCATCGCCTACGCGAACGGGGCAACATCAGACGGCACCTCCACCTCCAACAGCGATGGCAACGGATTCAAGCTCGGCGGCGAGAAGATTGCGGTGAATCATATCGTTGAGAACAGCATTGCATTTAATAATAAAAAGCACGGCTTCACCTACAACAGCAATCCCGGTTCGATCCAGATGAAAAACAACACCTCTTGGAACAACGGGCAAAGCAACTTTGCCTTCGATATAGGCACCCATATCTTCACCAACAACCTGTCTTTCCAAGGCGGTGCCAGCGACAAAACCAGTGGAACCGATGTCAGTAGCACCAACGTCTGGTGGAAGAACAAGAAAAGCGTCAATGCCAAAGGATTGCTCGCCAGCGCAGCCGACTTTGTCTCCCTCGCGCCTTCGGTAACACGTAGCGCGGATGGAACGCCTGTCTTGGGCAATTTCCTGAAGCTAGCGGGCGGCAGTGATTTGGTTGGCTCAGGTACGCCATCGGGTACGAATATTGGTGCGCGGTAGGTGGTAGCTTAGTTGGAGTTAGAGTAAGACATGTGTGATATGTTCACATGTGGAGCAACCAATACGGAATAAAGATGAAATCCCCTTCTCCATATCAGCCGGATGCTGGTGTTGGAGAAGGGGGTTTTTGAGTTGCTGTGCATATCCTGCCGACTTCTGGATTGATAGATGCTCACCGTTTGCATAAAACCTCAATGATGAGATTACCGCCTGTGCGAAATCCTTGCTCAAACGCTGCTTCAACATACATAGATGTGGATTGTCCGATCAGGTCTACTAATTGCTCCAAATCATCGTATTCGTTCTCGGTAAGCTTTGTTTTGTAGCCTTGCATGAGGTCCGATATCTGGCGATTGATCTCCTGATACTCGGCATGCTCAGGATGAATCGACTCGTCCAACCGCAGGTTCCCGTGAAACAAATCTTCGATCAGGTTTGACATGTTATCCTTCATGTTAAGGTCACCTCAGGAAGATTGTAACGCAAGGGATGAGGTAAGATGGAGATTTAGCGGGAAATCCGCTAGTATTATTTTTCGTTTTTAGTGTGATTGAGTCAAAGTTAATATTAAATCATGCTAGTATAAAAACGACGTTCACTTATTTTTTCCCTGAAGCACGTCTCCAGTAAAAGTCCTACCTAGCCTACAGAAAACTATCTTATAACTCTCAAGTACGGTCAAACTCTCCCTATTTCTCCTCTGAATATATAAATACATAATTGCTCTCATCCGACTTCTCTTCTGAGAAAACAAAACCTAACCGATCAAAATTACTGATATCCTTCACATCTGTAATCTTACGCTCTGCCATATAACGTACCATCTCACCTCTAGCCATTTTGGCCCGAGTTGCCTTTTCAACCAGCTTCCCATCGACCATTTGTCCAAATACACAAGTGATAAAACGGGTCTCCTCGCTCAAAAAAGGAGTGATGTTTTTGCTATACTCTTTGGAAGCCAAATTCAGAATACAGTTGCTGTCCGCTTGAAGCTGATCTGCCAACTTGCTGCCCCAGAATTGATAGAGCGATTTGAAACCTGGACCTTGCAACTTGCCCTGCATCTCCAACCGATAAGGTGTAACCCCATCCAGAGGCCGTAACATGCCATAAAAACCGGATAATATGCGTAAATGCTGCTCCAGATACGCCAGTTCCTCATTTTGAAAAACACCCGGAGCCATATATTGATACTGAATACCCTCATAGGCATAGATGGCTGGCGTAAGATTTGCTTTTATATTCATATTCCGAATCCGCTCTACATTCTGTACGGCGATTGCATCGTTACACTTCCACAACGTTTTGAGTTCGTCATAGGATAACTTTTGAAGCAGACTCAATAACTGTTCTGACTCGTTTATAAAATGCGGCATCTGTGCGATAGCCATAAGATCGGTATCGATCTTCATCTTTTTGGCGGGTGATATGATAATTCTCATCATGCTGATCCATCCTTAATCTACCGTTGTTTTTGTCGTTATTCATTGTACAGGATTGGCTAGGTGAATCCAATGTCAAGGCTTAACTAAATTCCTCATGCTACGTTTGAAAAGACTCAAAAATGAACAAGTCAGCCCACGATTGGACCGGCTTGTTCATTACAATTCAACACATTAGATTGGTGAAAAAGCAAGGCGTACATTTCAAATCGCTAATTAGGGAGATACACTTCCCGCGCCGCTATTTTGCTCTGTTTTTGTAGTCGGCAATTGAATCATTGGCGTGTTTGATCCACTCACATATGGAAGGGCTCCATCCCATTTCTTGATTGTTTCATATTCAACGAGTTGACTTGTTAATGATTGCTGAAGCTCTTTATTTGCTTTAGCTTGACCTTCTGCTTCGATCAATAGTTTGTCTGCATTACCCTGTGCTTCCACACGCTTACGATCTGCTTCTTTCTTAGCGATCTCCAGTTCAGTCGTTTTACGTTCCAGTTCTTGAGAAGCTTCAACACGCTTATCGATTGCTTCCTGAGTCTTAGCGTCAGGCTGAGGAACACCTACGGTAACGTTTGATACAATAAAACCTAACTCTTTAACATCATCAGAAAAACGTTGTTCGACGTCTACGCCTGCTTCGGATGACTTTTCACCATAAACATCAATTACTGTAAACTTGGAAATACCTTTACGAGCTGCATCACGGAAACGTGTTTTGAGATATGTATCCTCAATTTCTTGAATGCTAATTGGCCCAAATGTATTAAAGATCGAAGATACTTTACTTGGTTCTACTTGGTAGTTGTAAGCAAAATCGATTGTGATGTTTTTCCCGTCAGAAGTAGCAATCTGAATATCTCTGTATTCCACCGTTTGAATTCGGATAGGATATTTCGTCACTTTATCAAATGCTCCAACTAGCTTCCATCCTTGACTCAGTGTACTATCTTTTACGCCTCCATTTGGTGAGTACACGACCCCAACATATCCATTAGGAATTCGTGTTAAAAAAAAGGTCACCAGTAACACTCCCACAATAATAACGGATGCAACCGTAATCGCCCCTACTCTAAACGTCTTTGAATTTTTCATCTACATTCTCCTCTTGTTTGAATTTATTGTATTTCTTCAAAATTCTACTACCTATTTTATTGAATAGTGGGAACATTAATGACCAGAGAATAAATGCTAGGATAAAAATTAAAATGATTCCCCCAATAAACGGCATATTCGTCCTCCCCTCTATGGATGTAATCGAGCACAAACCTCATCTGGGTGAAGGTATCCAGATAGTTAATTTAAATTTCATCTACGCTTAATCGCATCCCATGCGAACCCTCGTAGCCAAATTTAACTTCACAAACTACTGTAGCTCCATCTACATCTGTTTAAATGTAACTTCTCCGTTCATCCAAATCTATAATTAATAATTTATATCCTCCTTTATATATACTTTGTAATTTCGATTCGGTTTCAATGATATCCTACGCCGCTTCTTGTAGCCCTAGAATTTCTACATCGAAAAAGGATATGCGGTCCGTCTTGTTTTACCGCTTGTGAGCATCCCAAAATCGAACCTATTAGTTAAAGTAGCGAAGAAAATGGTGAGTGAGGGACGTCCAGTACCCAGTTATTCCTATTAGGAAAGTGGCATACGTGTAGCCGATGCTGCCCTACTGACACAAAAAAAAAGAACCATCAAATTGTTTGATGGCATCTTCGAGTGCGTAACCTATACGAACCAAAATTAAAACTATAAATTTATGCCACAGGTTACTTGTGACAGAAGCTATGATTATTAATGTGATTACAATCAATGATCCTTTTAGAAACTTCAACTCTATTCATCCTGACGTTATTCTATATTTCCGAAAAAACTTCTTTCGTGTAAAGTTCGGTTAATGTATTGGCCTCTTCCTGCCAAAGTGATTTATAACACTCCGTTCAAGCCACCGAATAACCGCCCTAGAACATCAAAATATATTATGATGAAAGACAATAATATAGATATGGGTAGTATAATCAAAATTTTAAGTCTGCTCGTAGGAACAAAAAATAATAAAACAATGACCATGATTAGATATATTCCCATAAGTATTGGGATCAAATAGTAATGAGTATGCTCGGGCAAGTAAGCGTCGCGCAATTGATACCCTTCGGACAGTAGAGCTGTGGTTGGAAGGGACAAAACTAAACTAGGTACAAATCCATTGCCACGTGCATACCACATCACATAAGCACATACCGGAGATATCACTGCACACATCCCCCAAAAAACAATCTCTCTCATTGGAACGAAATGTAGGAAAAACACTGTGTATAGATAATAAACGGTTAGCAGCGATACAAAAAAGGAGAATACCTTAACTGCTGCTAGTTTAGGAGAATAACTAAAAACCGATATGAGTGTTGCAACAAAAATCCAAATACCTAGACGCCCACCAATATCGTCAAATATGGGGTTAGTCCCCTGAGCATCTACAAGCTTTGCCGCTAAACCTAAAATCACCCCGATCGTTATCGCACTTACAATTGAAAAAGCTTTTTGTTTAGTACTTGATTGGTTTTCAACTCTAATTTGACTTAACTCATTATGTATTCCCACTTCAATCCTCCAACTTCCATAATTCCTATATTCTAACACAATCGGTCCGGCCTGTAGAATCTGTTTGATCTGTTCCTCAGATAAATTTCATTGATATTCGTCTAAAACGGTTCTATGTATCCACTCTATCCGACCCTGGTCCTTACGGAACAAAAACTCCTTCTTTATCGCCTGGGTCGTTATATCTAAGTTACTTTATCCACTCGTCAATCTTCTATTACCTGAAGTTAGGTCGTTATTCTCATTATCTCAATGCTCCATTTTGCTATGATTATTATTACTTTGGGCTTAAGTTCATTCCACCAATACCATAACAGTGATATTTTTTTCAAATAACAACCAGGTGGGGTTGATGTTCTTATTTAATTATATTTTAGAGAGAAAGGGTGTCCCTTACATGTTTATTGTTCAATTACTACTTGCTATCGCACTTTTGGGCAGCTCAGGCAGCTCAAATTATGCCACTTCTACACAACTAGAAATCAACAACCAATCACAGCCTATGGATGCTTCTCCTGAACAGGTCATGGAAACTGGTTTAGAACCTTTCCGGTCCGAACGCAATTATAATGGATGGGAGCCAGAACTCGATGAATTCGAGCAGGCCGCCAGCATGCTTGAAGATAAGCTTTACCAGAGTGCTGTATCACCGATCCTATCCAAACCTGGCGATACAGGGACTTTCGATTACGGCGGACATCTGAAATTGCTAAAGTCTGTACCTCTGGATGCACGTTTTGAACGTGGGCCACTAACCATTCATGTTGTTCATGCTCAATTATTAGAGGCCAGCGATATTCCTGAGGATTCACAGAAAAACATTTCCATTCTGAATCGAGAAGATATCGGTTCTAAGATCACTTATATCAATATCCTCTACACTGTGGAAAATACAACCGATCAGAATATCGGTTTTTACGGCTTAAACTCCGTTCATCCAAACACGGGCAAACCGATCTCCGCAGATCGCAATTTTATGAGAAAATCATATGTCTATAATCAATATGATGGCATAGTCATTGATAATACGAGTTATGGTTTGGTATATACCGATGACCCGAATGAGCTGGAATCCATTGAACTTGTGTTCAATAAAATCTATGACTACGACACTGGAAAAACCATTGTAGAGCCCACTTCGTTGAACATTCCTTTTAACTTTTAAGAGTAGTGCCCACCCACGTCTCAGCCCTTTTTCAAACAAGTAATATTCAGCAGTTTCGCTCAAATAAACAAACCCCCGGCAACGCTTCTGCATTCAGCAGCGTACAGCCGGAGGTTCATGATTATATTCACCTTTTTTTATGGTTTAAATACGATCACGGTATAACCATCCTATGGTGTTCAACTTAGGGTCAGATGACTATCACTTTATGGCCTGCCATCCACTGTATTTTAATGCATGATTTCTTTCTTGTTTACCTTCATGCCAGACAATGACTGATCAAACATGTCAAGAACAAATAAGAATCGTTCGGCTTCACGAAAAACGTGGTCTGCTAATAAGGGGTGAATGATGCTTTTGATTCGACACTCCTCAATTAAGTCGCGTGCAGTCTTCTTAAAGTCTCGTAACGATTGAACTGAAACGCGGTTTTCATCAACAAATTGACTTAGTAAGGGATGGGTTTGCGATTGTGGACGCATGGAACTTAAATCGATGGCTTGGAACATCAGCGTATCAAAATCTTGACTAAATTCCCTTGCTTGTTCCACAAGTTTTCGCTCGGATGGATCAAGAAGATGACCTATAAATTTCGCATGGTCTGCCATGATTTTGAGAAAAAATACATTTTCATCGATAATCGCATCAGGTAATGGCTCAAGTCTCCCGCTATTGAGTTCCTCTAACCGATTTCTAAAGTAATTGGCTTCTCGGCTAACATGATCTACAAGCAAAGGGAAATTGGTTCCCCCTGGAAGTTGACACCGTAGTATAAGCCCAAGTACTTTTCTTTTAAATGCCCATATGTGTGCAGCCGCATTGTGAACTTCTGAATTAAACTGTCTAATGGTTTGCGGATCCGTATCTGCTTGAAAAGAATGTGATCTTCTTTCGATATCCTCAAAGATTGCATGGAATTGATTGGCCTCATTAATTAACTGCGTATCTTCACACCTAAATCCTAGTCGAAGAAAAAAGGAATGTTCTTTCATAATGCGTGACCAAAAACGTATCTCGTCTAATGATTTGACAACAAAAGGATCCGACAAACCTTATCCCACCTTTCAGCACACTTAATAAGTAGACCATTTAAATATGCCATGATAGCAGAGTATATGGGGACGCCATGTTTCAATATGCTACCGAAAAATAAAAAATCAAGATTAATAAGGTGTGAATTTAAATACTTTTTACAATTGCCTTCTGAGTGAGGGAAATATACGGGTATAGTTCACAAACCCACCTACAGGGATTGGATTTCACACTAAACACGCAAAAGGACGGATCCTAATGGATCCGCCTTTTTGCGTGTTTAACAGATTTATAACTAAAACTGCCTTCTATTTACTTTTTAGTCTTTTTGGTCTTATTCGGAAGTATTCCTACAGCCCGTGCAGCAGCCGCGCTCTTTTCTACAAACGCAACTGGATTATCAATTGACTCCCAGTGAATATATTTGAATTGAATAACGCGTCTGCATTCAGCAGCGTACAGCCGGGGGTAATTTAATATTTACAATTGGAAAATCATCTCCGAGATCGATGAAGGGAATTCCACGGATTTTTTATCGGGAAGGTCTTGGTGATCAAATCGCTGATTCCTCCACCCGCATAGCGGGTGTTTTTTTGTTTCGCGCGTTTCACGCACTCAACTGACTTAAGCCATAAGAAAAAAGCCACCATGTAGGCGACTTTGGTCAAGTAGATTGTTTGTAAGAATAGCATCTTTAACGGTGAATGCTTTTAATCTTTTATTGCATGCTTGTCTATTGAAAAATCTTTAATCCAATCGGAGCATACCCTCATTGATAAAGATCTCACACCGGATTAATCATTCAGCAGCCGCGGCCATTTTCGTGATCTTGTCAGCAATATCTTCGGCCTGTAACAGGGATGAGAATGAATCCGCCGCGAAGTATTTCTCCATTTCAATCTCAATCACATGATTATTTTTGACCGCATCTAAGGATGCCCACGTCGC
The DNA here is from genome assembly GCF_058313655.1 of Paenibacillus sp. Negev47. Lineage (NCBI taxonomy): Bacteria > Bacillati > Bacillota > Bacilli > Caryophanales > Paenibacillaceae > Paenibacillus > Paenibacillus sp. Negev47. The sequence goes on along the minus strand of NZ_CM177754.1, from coordinate 2,110,989 downwards.
TGGAAGATTGGTTGGCTCTTGGCCTTCAACTTTGAGCACAATGACGTAATCGCCCACATAATCGTTTACAGTCTCCCATGACACTTCAATACGATCCTCATTTTTGTCAATGATATCACTTTTTACTTTAGGTGTTGGATTCAGACCCAAGATATCGTATGTAGCTCTTCCCCCACGCTCCCCTGCATTGCCGATCACCATCAAAAATTTGTCTACCGTGACGTAATCTACAATGGAGATCGTTGCATCTTTTGGAATGACATTTTTGATTTTATTGCGGGCAGCTTCGGTACGTTTTACAAAATCTGCATTCCACTTCTCAGCTTCTTCTTGTCGACCCAGGATATCGCCCATTGCCGTAATTTCTTCCTGAATGGTGGAGTACTTGCTTGTCTCAAATACGACGGTTGGTGCAATTTTGGAGTAACTTTCATAGGCTGCCGGATTCCAAGTAATAATTACATCGGGAGACAAGTCCAACACCTTCTCCAAAGAAATACTTCCCTCCAACCCAATATCTTCAACGGTGTCAGGCAAATAAGGTTTTAGAAACTTTGCAAAGTTCATTTGTGTACTGGACGCGCCAACTGGCGTTACGCCTACAGCTAAGACCGGACCCAAGTCCCAGTCCACCACAACACGTTTGGGATGTACCGGAACACTCACTTCTCCCATGACCGTTGATAATTTACGCGTGCTCGTATCTTCTTTGGCCTCGTTGGAAGACACATTTTGAGTAGACTCTGCACTCTGATTTGAATTTCCACCTGCTACTCCTTGATTATTCGTTCGACTGGAGTTCCCACTTGTGCAGGCTGAAAGTATAATCGTAAAACATAACATGAGTGTTAATACCATCTTCGATCTTGTTCCTTTAAACATCTGCCAATCTCCTTCTGTTTTATATTGATAATGATTATCATTAATAACATAACAAGAAGAAGAATCTTTGCCCATAGAGGATACGAACCCTTCCCATGGACTATCTGAATCGGACAAGCTATCCTTCATTTTCTTTTTATATTGACTCGGTGTCATCCCGACCTGCTTCTTGAACAGACGTGTGAAATAAAAAACATCACTATACCCTACACTTGAAGCAATCTCCTGTGCGATGGCATCTGTCCGAATCATTAATTCCTTCGCTTTAGCCATCCGCGCCTGAATCACATATTCGATAGGACTTCTCCCCGTACGGAGTTTGAATTGCTTCGATAAATATTGAATGCTGTAATTCCATAGTTCGGCCAATGACTCAAGCGAAATCGATTCATTGTAATGTTCATGAATGTACTGGATAATCTCTTCTACCATATCCGTTTCTTTTGAAGAAACCCCTTGAAGCTTAAGTTGCTGAACAAGTGTGTATACGAACTGGTAAAAGCCGATTTTCACATGAAAACGTTCAAACACCTGTCTACGGCTCCATTCCTCGTACATTGAATCCACATGGCGATATAGATTGAGCGGAGCGAGAGGCTGGTAGGCATACGGTAACTGAAAGGGGTTATTCATGTCATAGTTGTTCTGAATTTCTTTACTAGCTTTGGGAGACATACTACCTCTATATAAAATGTAATAGTACGTGACCTCATCTTGTCCAGCTTCGATTCTGATCCTGCTTCCTTTTCCTGCATGCAGTAGATAAAACCGTTTAAATATATGTATATCATCATCTAATGAAATGGAGCCTTGTCCCTGCACGATATATATAAAACCGCTGACTGGGAGATGGTATTGTTGCTTCTCCCCAATGCTTATTACAAGTTGGCGAATATCCACCAGCTGAATCGATGAATTGTCCCACATTTGAATATACTCTTCCCAGTTCACTATTTTTCTCCCCCGATTGACCCCATACTGAACTTGTTATTCAGTAATAAATCCCTTTGTAATCCTTTGATGATATTCGATAACGATAATCATTGTCAATTGAAAAGAGGGACATCAAGATACGGAAGAAATCCCCGCACTCCTCGCCTACACAAGCAAAATATAAAACAAACCCCGGTAGCACGTCTGCATTCAGCAGCGTACAGCCGAGGTTCACCATTATCATTTCAAATGTTACACTACCTATCTCTACCTAACTCACCGCGTAAAATCATGCTGACCAATCGTCAGCAGCGTCGGCCTGCTCTTGCTCCACACCGAAGTGGCAATCTTCGGATTGTAATAATAGAGCGCTCCGTTCGTAGGATCAGCACCATTTAAAGCTTTGCGAGCAGCCCTGTAAGAGGTCTGGGTTGGCTTGGTATTAAATTGCCCATCGTCTATCGCAGTGAACTGACCTTTCTGAAAGATGACCTCCGAGATGGATGAAGGGAATTCATCAGACTGCACCCGATTCAACACAACCGCTCCTACAGCGACTTGCCCTTCAAAAGATTCTCCGCGCGCCTCACCATGGATCAGCTTCGCCAACTGGCGCAGCGTTTCGCCCTCAGCTTTGGCCTTTTTGTTCAGCCTGTTCAGCGTCGCAGGACCTGCCACGCCATCTGCACTTAGTCCCTGATCCTGCTGGAACTCACGGACAGCACCTTTGGTAATCGAACCATAATATCCAGTCATTCCGACGTCGAAGTACCCCAGATCGCTTAATTGCTCCTGCAATTGCAGCACATGCTCGCTACGAATGCCCTGTTCCAGCTTCTGCGCTCCTGCAGAAGGAGCTACCACGGTCAATCCCAGCGTCATCGCACAGGCACCGAGAAGCACGCTGACCCGCCCTGCTCTTTTGCCAGCCGTTCTTCCCTTCCCATGAGTGACTTTCCGACTGACGGTGATAGGTTCCATGTTGCCAGCAATCGCTAACAGATCCAGCCCCTCATTCGTGCTATCTAATTCAGTTATCATATTCTTTTCATTCATTTCATTCGTTCGATCCATTCCAATATTGTTCTTCATCATTCCATTAACCTCCACTTTTCTGAATCCAGATTCCACTTCTTTCCCCTGAATCCTCACGGCCCTACATCCCGAGTGTCATTATAGGATATAGAAAAAATGAAGTCTATCGGACCGATGACGCAGTGAAAAAACGACGCTGAACATAGCAAAAAGAGGCATGAGCCCATGGTCACACCATGGTCATACCCCTTCTTCTATCAACCTTGTACCGCTTGTCCAACCCGGCATTTCCGTAGGCTGGCAGACCCGTACAAAAGTTGCGCTTGAATATAATGACAATTACTCAGCTAGTTCCTGACCCTTTGTTTCCCGGCCCCAGAACAGCACAGCGGCTGCGCCAATGAGGATTGTCACGAAGAAAATCGTGAAAATCAGGCTGATTGCCACTTCGCGCTGAACCAGCATACCGACCATTAATGGGGCAAGTACGCCACCGATCCGGCCAACCGATGTAGCTAGACCCACACCTGTCGAACGAACAGATGTCGGGTACAATTCCGGGCTGTAGGCGTACAGGCCACCCCAAGCTCCCAGATTGAAGAAGGAAAGACAGATCCCTGCGGTCAGGATCGTCGCTTCCGTTGTTGCCAGTCCGAACGCAATCGCACTGAATGCAGTCAAAGTAAGATACACAACAAGTACGAACTTGCGACCGTAACGTTCAATGAAGTACGCCGCGGTGAAGTACCCTGGCAACTGTGCGATCGTCATGATCAGCACGTACTGGAAGCTTTTAACCAACGTAAATCCTTTCGCCATCACAACCGAAGGCAACCACAGGAACATCCCATAATAAGAGAAAATGACGGTAAACCACAAAATCCAAAGCATCAACGTTGTACGGCGATGTGGTGCTGACCAGACGGTAGCCACTTTCTCGCGGAACGTGATTTTATGAAGCTTGGTATGATTCTTGTAGCGCGGCGGGTCCTGAATGGCACGACGCAGATACAGTGCATAGAACGCCGGAAGTGCACCGATGGCAAAAGCAATTCTCCATCCATACTCCGGGATGACAAAGTTGGCTATGAGCGCGGATACAATCCAGCCCCCAGCCCAGAAACTTTCCAATAACACAACGGCACGTCCCCGCTCCGCTGTAGGCATCGACTCCGATACCAGTGTCGATGCCACGGGCAGCTCTCCGCCGAGTCCGATACCCGCGACCAAACGTAGTGCACACAATACGGCGAACCCAGTCGCCAGTGCAGATAGACCGCTTGCAATCGTGAAGATTAGCAAGGTCCACATCAGTATGGCCTTCCGTCCAAAACGGTCCGCAAGTGCACCTGCAAGCAAAGCACCTAGCGCCATACCGATGGAGTTAATACTCGTAAGCACTCCGACTTGTCCGGGACTGAGACTCCATTCCTTGGCGAGTGCAGCCACGATAAAGGAGATCATGCCGACTTCCATCGCATCAAACAGCCAGCTCATGCCGGCACTGAACAGCAGCTTGCGCTGCTTGGGATTCCGCAATACTTCCAGTTTGCTCATCACTTATAGCTCCCTTGATCTCTATGTAGTCATTCTGACACTAAATCATTATTATGCAGAATGCTCCAGAAATCAATGCAAAATAAGCTTTTCCTTCCGATTTCTGCGATAACTCACCCCTTGAGTGAACCCGCTGTCAGACCTGCAACAAAGTAACGCTGAAGCAGCAGGAACAGCGCGATCATCGGAATGGCCGTTACCAGCACACCCGTGAGCATCATCGGATAGTTCGTCACGTATTCTCCGCGGAACTGCATAAGCGCGAGCGGTAACGTTAGCTTGGACTTACTGCTGAGCATCAGCATCGGAATAAGCAAGTCATTCCATACCATGACGAGCAGGAACGTAGCCGTTGCCGCCAGCGAAGGTGCAGCCAGTGGCAGTGCAATCCGGGTATAGAGCCTCCATTCGCTTGCTCCATCCATACTGCCCGCTTCCAAAATCTCCGAATTGAGCATGCGCATGAAGCCTGTCAACATAAATACAGAGACAGGCATCAGCATCGCGGCGGATACGACGATCAATCCCGTCAGACTGTCCGACCATCCGAGCGTACGCGTGAGGGAGTAGATTGGCAGCATACTCACCTGGGAAGGAACGATCAGACCGGCTACGAACAGAGCAAACACGATTTTGCCTACGCTGCCGCCCCAGCGGACTATGGCGTAAGCGATCATGCTGCTCAGCAATAACTCTATTGCAACCGTACCAAGCGTTACGACCAGACTGTTCCCGAAATATTGCCACATCGGCTGGTTACGGAACATCCCGGTAATGTTATCCCACGTAAACGGGTCCGGCCAACTGAACGGACTGGTGAAGAAGTTGCTGCTTGTTTTGAACGAGGATACGAATACAAAGTACAGCGGCACCAGGATCAGCAGTGCGTACACCAATAAGATCAGGCGATTGAACCATTTTAAGAACATGTGAACTCCCTTCTGCCTCGGTTGCAGGATGAATGCTCCAACATCAACCTCAATAGCTTACCCGGTCAGCGCGTAGTGCCTTGAACTGCAATAACGTCAAGAGCGCGAGCAACACCAGGAAGATCATGGAACCGGCAGAAGCCAGACCAAATGAATAGCTGCCAAAGGCGGTATGATAGATATATGTTGTCAAAATTTCAGTTGCGTAATTCGGGCCTCCGTCCGTCATTGTGAAAATGAGGTCAAATGCCTTGAACGACTGAATGGTCGTATAAGCCACAACAATCGTTGCCGAAGGTGCCAGCAGCGGCCAAGTCACGGTACGGAATACCTGCCATTTGCTGCCGCCGTCCATACGAGCCGCTTCATACAGTTCTGCCGGAATGCCTTGCAGACCTGCAATGAATACGATCATCATCTGCCCAGCATGGGCCCAGACTTGCACCGCAGCGATGGAATAGATAGCGATCTTCGGATCACCAATCCAGTTACGGGCGATGCTGTTCATCCCCGCTTCATTTAGTCCATAGTTGATCAATCCGATAGATGGATCATACATGAATGCCCAGATCAATCCGACCGATACGGAGGACAGAATCGCAGGCAGGAAATACAATGCCCGAAGCACAATGCGTGTCTTGGTATTACGTACCAGGAGCAGAGCCAGGACAAGTGAAATAAAGGTTTGTGCAATAACAACCGTTAACATGAATTCCACGTTGTTGCCGAAGGCTTTGCGGAATACGATGCTGCTGAGACTGTCCTTGTAATTATCCAGCCCTACAAATGCATACGACGGGGATACCCCGTCCCAATCCGTAAAGGAGTAGAACAGCCCCGTCAATGTAGGAAATACGAACAATCCAATGTACAGCAGCAACCCAGGGATCAGAAACAGGGATAGCTGAAGACGGTTTTTCATCGTTTATTTCCCGATATGCTGATCAATGATCGCTTGTGCCTGCTGTGCTGCTTCTTCTGGAGAAGTGCCGCTCAGCACGGCCTGAATGGAGTTGGTTACGGCTTTTTGATTGTCTCCGTTCAGGATGGTGAACCGTGGCTGGAACACGGTCTTTTTGCTTGCCCAATCTCCCGCTACCTGAAGCTCAGGTGTATCATACTTCACATCATTTACCGTTACATTCTGTCCCGTTTGGTTGGCGTATTCGCCAGCCACTTCCGGATTGCTTAGGAATTCGATGAACTTCTTCGCTTCTTCCGGGTGTTTTGACTTGCTGTTCACCGCGAGCATGAATGTGGTCGTATGAACCCCTTCATACTTCGCCTGATCTGCACTTACCGTAATCGGTGCAAGCAATTTTTGCTCCAAGTTCGGATTCTGCTGCTTGTTCTGAGCCAATTGATACGATCCGCTTGCCAGCATCGCTGCTTTCTCTTGAATAAACAGCGCTCCAGCCGCAGGGTCCTTCGTGCCCAAAGCATCCTGCTGGAAATAACCTTTATCGTTCAGTTCCTTTAATTGAGTCAATGTTTTCACCCAAAACTCATCCGTCAGTTTGGCTTCGCCCGCTTCTACTTTGGTAAAAATGTCGTCACTCGGTGCATTGTTCATCACCATTGTATTCATGAATTGCCCTGGACCAATATCCGCTCCGGCAAAGGCAATCGGAATGATGCCATTGTCTTTCAGCTTCTGGCAAAGTGCCAGGAAGCCTTCCCAATCGGTTGGCGGCGTCAAGCCGTATTGTTCAAACAGTTTCACATTATAGATTGGATCGTTATATACGAGTTGGTATGGAATCGCATATTGTTTGCCATCGTGCTGTCCTGATTCAATCAGCTTTGAATTGTAAGCCGACAGGAACGATGATCCGGTCAGATCCGTGAACAAGCCAGCTTTGGTGAAAGCTTCGAACTGTGCACCCGGGAAGGATGCAAATACATCCCCTACCGAACCGTCACTGATTTTGGATTGAACGGTGGATTGGTATTGATCGGAGGGTAGCGTCTGCATCTCCACTTTGATGTTCGGATTTGCTGTCTCAAATGCGTCAATGCTCTTATTCAATGCTTCCACATCTTCTCCACGCCAGTGCATGAAGCTGAGGGTCACTTTGCCTGAACCTGAAGAGCCGTTCTCTCCAGATGACGCGTTATCCCCACCGCCGCAAGCTGACAGCAGGATGGACATGACCAGCATACTGACAAGGGGCAGGATCAATTTTTTATTTTTTTTCATGAAAAGGTGACCTCCTGAGGATGCTTGATATTTTAACTAAAGAATATTTATACTGACCACTCCGATGACAGAATAACCTTCCGATCACTGTTACCCCCAGATTTATTTGATTCCTTTTTATAAAAGGAAAAATCCGGGGATAAAGGCGAACGCTTCGCTTCTTCACGTTATTTCTGTCCTCTCCGTTTTCGTATAAAAAGATTAGTTGAACTTACTTAATTGGTAGCAACTGAATGCTGCTTCTGTCTTGTTTTCCATTGCTCACGAATGATCGGCATCACTGTGCGGCCGAAGATTTCGGCTTCTTCCAGATGCGGGTAACCGGACAGAATGAACGTCGTTACGCCCAGATCTCCATATTCCATCAAGCGTTCAGCGACCTGTTCGGCTGTACCCACAATAAGGATCGCACCACCGGAACGTACAACGGACAAGCCTGTCCACAGGTTGGGACCTACGACAAACTGCTGCTTCTCGGACAGTTCCCGTAGCTCGTTCTGTCTGCGTTGGTTGGTTGCGTCCGTCTCCGCAAAAGCGGCTTTGGCTTTCTCAATGGCTTCTGGTGGTACTTGGCTAATAATCTCCCACGCTGCTGCCCATGCTTCTTCCTCGGTATCCCGAATGAGCACCTGGGCACGCATGCCGTAACGCAGCTGACGATCTTGTCCCGTTTCCTCTTTCACTTGCTGACGAATGACCTCAATCTCTTCGATCTGCTCCTGAATCCAGTCATGGGGCTCGCCCCACATCAGGAACGTATCCGCATGTTCAACAGCTACCTTCTTGGCAATCGGTGAACTTCCTCCCAGATAGAATGGTGGATGCGGGTTTTGCACCGTCTCCGGCATGCCTACCGGTCCTTTGAAGTTGTAATACTGGCCGTTGAATTCAGGATTGGGATCGCTGGGTGCATCTGCGCTAGAGTTCGAACCGCTTCCGGCAAACTCCGTCAGATTCAGTCCCGTCGATTGGGTCCATGAACGCTTCATCACTTCCATATACTCGCTCGCCCGCACATACCGCTCATCATGCGCATGTGCCAGTGGATCGCCGAGTTCCTCCAGATCTCGAACAGAACTACCTGTCACCACATTGATCATGGCGCGACCGCCAGAGAGCTGATCCAGTGCCGCTCCCATGCGTGCAGCCAGTACCGGTGTAACCAAACCTGGACGAATGGCGACAAGGGGACGCAATGTCTTCGTGTGACTCATCACAGCCGAGCCGACCACCCATGCGTCCAGACAGGCTCCCCCTGTCGGAATCAGTACAAATTCGAATCCTGCCTTCTCCGCCGTCTGTGCCACATCGACCAGATAATCCAGACTCGGCTCCCGCTCCGGGGCAACCCCTACATACCTACCATCCCCTGCTGTTGGCAAAAACCATCCAAACTTCATTTCTTCCTGTTCGCTCACAAAAGTCAATCCCTTCTATGATAAATTGCTCTAAAAATGTTTCACTCAAGCACTTCGGTTACAGAAAACCTTTCGAGCACTCTTGTCCCCAGATTTCTTCTCATTCCCCTTACATGGGGAAATCCGGGGACAAAGGCGCACGCTTCGCTTCTTCAGGTCCTTTCTGTCCCCTCCGTTGTCGTGTCATTCTTTAAATTGATTTATTAGGCATAAACAAACTTAAATGCCGATTAATTAACTTGGTTTAATAGGTATGGACATCATAACAATTGATTTGTCTGTGAGCAATGTCATTTCGCGGTAATTTCATTTTGTCATTTTGTGGTCTTTTCTCAGATTTAGGACTTCCTGATCTTGAATATATATAAAACCCACCTGTATAATGGGTTATAAGCGAAACTTTTAGATTATATAAACGATACTTGATATTAAAGAGGTGTTCCTGATGATCGAGAGCATGAAGGAGGACCACCATGAGTTTTTGGAACTTATTTTCTTCACGCCATCTGAATTCGAGAAAGCTGGTGGCGCCTGGCCGATTCGCATTGGCCGCAATATAGCCAAGACCAACTATCATATTGGCCCGCGTACTACGCCTTATCATTATTTGCTATTTGTGCTGGAGGGGGAAGGGACATTCATACAGAACGGACAGCGTCATGCCCTTCGAGCCAGGGATGCATTCTGTCTGTTTCCACATGTTCCCCATGAGTACTGGACTGATCCAGAGAACACGTTGCAGAAAATATTTATTGCCTTTGACGGTGCACATGCAGCCGAACTGCTGTCTCGAATTGGACTTACACCCGACTCACCGTACCGTTCAGGTGTACTGACCCCCGAGACTGCAAGCGCCATGCGCGCATTCATGGAGGATGTTCGCAAACCTCAGGATGGAGCGAGCGATCTGGGACGACTCACCCGGTTTTTGAATCTCTTTGACCGGATAGCCCGTTCCCCTGCAACCAAAGGACTGCAACCGGATTCAACCACACCTTGGCTTCAGAAAGGCAAGGATTACATGGACATTCATTTTGCAGGCGGCATCTCCGTGGAAGGTGTGTCCGCTCATGCTGGTGTGGATCGAACCCATTTTGCCAAACAGTTCCGCAAAGCCTATGGTGTCTCCCCTGTGCAATATATCCAGCAGCTGAAAATGAATCAGGCCAAACGCCTGCTCGTGCAGACGCCGCTAAGCTTAACAGAGGTGGCTCATTCCGTAGGTTATCCGGACTTGTTTTCCTTCTCCAAAGCATTTAAAAAGCACGTCGGTCTGCCTCCCAATCGCTATCGTACAGCGGAGAGTACTAAAGAGTAAAGGAGCGGCCTTTCGCTCCCCAGCCTATGATCCATATCTCGTGCGTGCTGCAGAATTCATTACTTAATCCACCACCAAAAAAGGCAAGTCCCTTCAACCCGGGACTTGCCTTCTTTCTATACTATAGTCTTGACCGCACGTACCAGGGACCAGAAACTTTTTTCGTCTACCTAACGCTATTCCTTCTTCTCATCCTTGCGCGCAAGTGGAATACCGTTCTCCTTTGCATACCATGCTTCATAATGATGCACAGCTACACCTGCAAAAGAAGAATGAGAGGAACCCAGATCGAACACCTTCGCCATTTCCTCATTCATATTGCTAACCGGTTTACGGAAAAAGGTCAGGTGATCCCCCTCATGTGTGTCCGCGAGTTCCGCTCCAATCCAAACCTTCTTGCCGAGCTCATCCGCTTCGTCCAGTTCTTCCTTGGACAGATCATACATCTGCTGCCCACTGTCCCGGTAAGCCATAATTGCCACCGCATCGAAGTGGGAGATCACCCAGCGACTGAATGTACCATCCCCTTCAGCCGACTGACGGGCATCAAGCCAGAACGGAATGGCAGCGCTCATATACAGTCCGGCATCCTCTCCTGCTTTTGTCCAGGACTTCATGTTGTTCTGCCACTCTGCAATAACGCTGCTCTCCTCGTTCTCCCAGCGCTTCAGTTGATAAGGCTCCACATCCAGTTGAATACCCTGAAAGCGTTCATTCTTGGCGGAAGCCGCATTGTATGCTCGTACCCGCTCAATAAAAGCAAGCCCTTCATCCCGTTTCTCCTCATAGGCCCAGTCTGCATGACCGTTTAGTCCATGCACTTCAATCTCAGCCTGCCGGGCAGCCGCAATGAATTTGCGATATGTTGCATCAGGCACCTCATCCTGTATTTGCAGGAAGATGGTATCCACACCCTGTTCTTTGGAAAAGGCGATAATCTCCGGCGTCTGCTCTGCAATAATGGACGCGTCCCACAGCCAGGTCGCTTTGTGTTCCTCCGTCGAGAACCATTTGAACATCCAGGACAGAAGCAGTAGGCACAACACCACAGCCAGAATGGCCCATTTCGCCATACCTACCAGCTTGCCCCGTTGCCTCATATATTTCCTCAGACGAGCAACGCTTCACTTGGCTCAAGCACAGGATGCTGTACCGAGTGACCAATCTTGTAGATATGCGGATGTGTGTATGAACGGAATGCATTACGTGTATCTAGAATCGGTACACCCATCTCGGCAATATCAAAGTAAGGCAAATCGCTGTGGTTGGTGATCAGCACGATGCAATCGTACTTCTTGAACTGCTCCAGATTGAACACTTCGCTGTGTACGGTCTCCCCATGCTTGTCCTGGAAGGAATCCGCGTGTGGATCGTAGTAGCCGACGTTGGCTCCACTTTCCTTGAACAGTTCATATACTTCCAGTCCTGGTGATTCACGCAGATCGGCAATATTTGGTTTGTACGACATGCCGAGTAGCAGAATATTGGATTTACGTACGGATTTAGCGTATTCGTTCAGAATCGTTGATGTTTTGTTCAACACATAATATGGCATGTTGTCATTGGTGGATTGCGCCAGCTCAATGAATTTGCTATAGAAACGGAAGCCTTTGGCCTTCCATGACAGATACATTGGATCCAGCGGAATGCAGTGTCCACCGATGCCTGGGCCTGGATAGAATGGCATGAAACCAAATGGTTTCGTCGCCGCCGCGTCAATAACTTCCCAGATATCAATGCCCATGCGGTCGCACATCATCGCCATTTCATTCACAAAGGCAATGTTCACGCTGCGGAATGTGTTCTCCAGCAATTTGGACATCTCAGCCACTTTCGGCGAAGATACCGGCACTACGGTTTCAACATACTTGCTATACAGTGCTGTTCCGAGCTTCAAGCAAGCTTCGGTCGTGCCCCCGATTACTTTCGGAGTATTATATGTCGTGAAGCGTCCGTTCGACGGGTCCACACGTTCAGGCGAGAAGCAGAGGAAGTAGTCTTTACCCGCTTCATGTCCGATCTTGTCCAGCTTCTGCTGAATCAATTCTTCGGTTGTACCTGGATAAGTAGTGCTCTCCAGTGTAATCAGCATACCTGGTTTCATATGCAGTTTGATCTGATCCACAACGGTCTCGATGTAAGACGTATCCGGGTCCTGATTCTCGCTGAGCGGTGTAGGTACGCAGATACTGAGTGCGTCAATCACACGCAGCATGCTGTAATCCGTCGTTGGCTGGAAACGGCCGCTTTGCATTACTTTTTTCAATTCATCAGACGAAATATCGTGAATATAGGAATCTCCTTGATAGATACTCTCAACTTTGGACGCATCCAGATCAATTCCGATTACCGTGAAACCTTGATTGACCATTTCCACGGCAAGTGGAAGTCCTACGTAACCGAGCCCGACGACGCCGAGTACAGCTTCTTTATTTTCAATTGCATTCAGTAATGTGTGGAATTGTTGATTCTCCATGATATTCCCTCCGGACAATGTATTTGGTGGTGCTTAAAATCCATGTAAATAGATGGTTGGCTACTGCTCTAAGCTGTCTTCTAATGAAGGCAGCGTCTAATTCGGGCATCCAGTTCTACAGGTGAGAACGGTTTGGTCATGTAATCATCCACTCCGCTTCGGAAGCACTGACTGATCGTCTGCTCTACACGTTGCTCGGTCAATACGACGATTTTGGGTGGCTGCTCCATCTCCAGATTCTGGATATGATGTATGAACGGCAGACCGTCGATGCCATATAGATTCAGTTCGGTGAGCACTAGATCAGGTGTGACTTTCTCAATCAACTCCAGTGCAGCCAGTCCATCGACAGCTTCATAGGTTTCATATCCCTGCATTTTCAGACGCAGCTGCAGGAATTCGCGTACCGTCGGATCGTTGTCCACAATCAAAATACGTTCCGGCTCGTCCGCCGTCGTGTCCAGCGTGTAGATATGAATCTCCGATGAATCTATAAGCTTCGAGGATTCAGCCATATGCTGAATGGTTGCCTTCGAAGGGCGCTCCCCCTCCGGGAAACTGGCCAGTGTAATCTGTGGATCGGCACCGGGAACGGTCTCTTGCAGCTCATGTTTGATCCGAAGCCCTTCATAGTGAACCTCATCCAGTGACAATCCTGGCAGCAGGACAGCAATCGCCTGAGTGGCCCCATCCGTCCACACCTGGAAAGCAGACTCGCTCGTCTGCTCCAGAAGTGTCCTGACCTGCTGCTCAGGTTGGGCATGTCCTGCACAATGGATGAACATTAAGCCGCATGTTTCGGCACCCATTTCCTTCAATCCCTGTTCTACACTTCGGTACACATTAACGGCAGCCTCACGCTGCAATGTCGCCGTATTTGGCATGTTCTTTTCCACCCTTCTCCTCGATTATCTGTTGTTGCTATAGTGCCATGATCTTCATTCTCAAGCGGCTTCGCTTGTTTTCTTCTCATCCTCGGACCAGCTCTGGCGTGTCATAGTACCCCATGAATTGTTGTTTTGCATGAACTGCACATGTCCCTGCAATCTCCACAGTACGCCAAGCTGATGGTAACCGACGAACTTCAGCGCGGAGTAGACCAGCATTTTGACCAGATCGGAGAGCTTGTTGTAACGCTTGAATGCAATCTCCTCCAGGATAAGTGCGCCTACACTCAGCAGGTAACCACACACGAAGTTCAGTAATCCGAACAGAACCAGGATCGGCCACTGGGTCATATCCAGAAGCACATATCCGGCGAGTGCCAGAAGTCCGGTAATTCGGAAATACGGATTCAGCGCTTCAAAAATAACGTTATATGGCATGGTCACCATACCCATAACCTTATATTTCGGATTGAACAACATGCCACGATTCTCGATCATGTTCTTCAGATTCCCGCGGCCCCAACGCTTGCGCTGACTGGACAAGATCCGGTAGGAATCCGGTGCCTGCGTCCAGCATACGGCCTCAGGACAGAAGGCGACGCGGTACTTCAATTTGTTTTCCAACATATAACGGTGGAGCTTGATGATGATGTTCATGTCTTCCCCAGGATAACCATCCCGATATCCACCTACAGCGATAACAGCGTCCTTACGGAACATGCCGAAGGCACCGGAGACAATGATTAGACCGTTCATGTGACTCCAGCCAATCCGCCCGCCCAGGAAGGCTTTGAGATATTCAATCGACTGGAACATGGGCCAGATCTTACGCGGCAGCGATACATCTTGCACTGCCCCGTTTTCAATTTTGCAACCATTGGCTATCCTTACATCTCCACCGATGGCTACCGTCTCTTCCGGATTCTCCATATACATGCGTGCCATGCGGATCAGGGCATCCTTCTCCAGCAACGAATCGGCATCAATGGAAGAGATCAGCGGATAATGGGACAGGTTGATTCCTGCATTGAGGGAATCGGCCTTCCCGCCATTTTCCTTGTCAATGACATACAGATCCGGGAACTCCGGGTTATGATAGATCCCGCGAATTTTCTGGCAAGCAATTTTGCCCCGAATCTTCGTATCGGGTACCGGCTTCAGGCGATATTCTTCCAACAGGATCTTCAGCGTAGCATCACTGGAGCCATCATTCACGACGATGACTTCATACGTTGGATAATTCAGCGTCATCAGGCAGTTCACATTTTCAATAATCGTCAGTTCCTCGTTGTACGCTGGTACCAGCAGGGAAACCGAAGGCACCAATTCCGAGCCTGACAATGTATTGTATTTGGAATAATGCGACCGCCGGAAGATCGTCCAGATGTTACGGAATGATAACGCCAGAATGGAAAAGTAGAGCGTATTGACGAAAACAACATAGTAGATTGCGACCATGCCGTAGATTAACAGTAGATCCCTAAGCAGTGTAATCCCCTCCTACCGTAGCCACACCTGTGCGTTTCTTGCTGGTTCTGTTCTCTCGTACAGGGCCAAAATAGCGATCATAGAGCAGTCTCTTTTTGTTATGTGCAATCATCTGCTCTACTGCGCTGTCCTCAGTTCTCGTGTGCTGCATGGTACTCACGATCTGCTGCATCGCAATCTCGCGCTCAGCACCTGTACCTTGCACCGCAGCCTGACATAGCGCTTCGAATCCCGGTTCGCCCAGCTTGCTCAGACTCTCGGCACTGTTATAGCGAACTCTCCAGTCCTCATCCCGCAGCGCTTTGCGCAGCAATGGAATGCTGCCAGATGCATGCTTCGAACCGAGCGCTTGCACCACTTCGGCGCGAACTTCCGGATCAGGGTCCTGGATCAGCTTCAGAATTGTCTCATCCCGGAGTGCCAGACTTGCGCTAAGATACAGCTTCACCGCCTCGGCGCGTACATCCTGATGTTCGGCGCCTACGAGTCTGTCGAGCGCAGGCATCACTTCAGGTACAGCTTGCCCCCACATCGCAACGAGTCCAACTTTGACAAAATCAGGATTCCGGTCTTCCAGCAATTCGATTAGAATTCTGCTCGTATCCAGACTCGCTTCAAGCAGAATATCTGCTGCCAGATGGTGAATGGACTTGCCTTTGGTTAACAGCAACGCCAGCATGTCTTTCAGTTCACCTTGTCGAGTCGTACATCTGGAGATGGAACGACCAATCATAATGGCCATCGGGCCCGGTTTCTCATCCTTCAGCAATTCCATCAAACCCGGAACAGCTTCGGGACAACGCATGCCACCCAAGCGATAAGCCGCTTCAATCTGGCGACCGTAACGCAGACGACCCAGTTCCTTCAGGTCGTGCTCTACGAATCCCGCTTCACGGCACAGTGCAATTAATTTGTCGCGGTACTCCCCTTTGAACTGGTCAATCCATTCAATAAGCCTGTCCTGGATGACCCGGCGTTCGAGCGGAGCCAGCTTGCCTGGTGGCAGTCTGAGCGGACTATTCTCGGTCAAGGCCGTTTGCAGATAAGTGAAGTAGTCACGCTGTTTCAATTCATAGAACGCAATCTTGCGTCGTTTGCCGTTGTGGGACATTTTCATGGCAAACAATACGATGACGCCTACAACAACAAGTGCGATACAGATGTACAAAAACAGATAGGCCAAAGCCAAACTTGAAAACATGTGAAAAGGTCCTCCTTTATACTCATTTATTTGATCTGAAAACTAGGAATTTTTTCGTAGCTCTGCTTCATTTTCTCGTAGCTTAGCTTCAACCGCTCGCTATACTGGACCTGTTCCCACGGCTGCCAGCTATACACCGGCAACGTCTTCAGGTCCAAGGTCGTCTGTTCTCCCCCAGGCCAGGACACCTTTTCCGTGGCGCGGTCCATGAGCCATGGAATGAGAGTAACACCTTCCACAGCAACTGTGGAGAACTCACGGCCATTCTTGAGCGGTCCATAGTCAATCGCTTGCAGCGAACTCGGATCACCAAACCCGAGCAGCATCCAGGGAATTCGCATCTCTACCTGATTGCCGTTATACTGCCATGTCGTTAACGAATCTGTATCGGGCTGACCGGGTGCTGTGGTTCCCCGTTTCAATGTCCCGACCCTTTCATTCATGAACGGATGGGCAGATCGCGTATCCGGCGGTGTCATCTTCAGGCTGACTGCCAGATTCCATGGATGGAACGGATCTGTGGAATCAGACTGCTTGTCTGGTAACATGTCGTATCCATCCTTACCGTACAGACGCTGATTAAAGTCATAATCCTTGGCGATTTCCACCTGAGATTCTTCATCCTGCCCCAGTGTAATCACCGTCTCAAGACCATCACTAAGCGTACGGCCCGGGAGTAACTTATCAGGCTGACTGCCTCCGGCAAGGGTATCCGTCCCAATTCGCAGCACCGTCTGATCCGGGTCAAAAGGTTGATCCAAGGTCAGCCCAATATACAGATAGGCTTCATCATGGGTCAGCTTCATCTCCTGAATGCCGTCCACTTGGCCCTGCCAGGTGGTGACTTCTTCATCCTTCAGATCATCCCAGTCATCCAGTTTCCCGTCGATGGTCAACTGTTCCTGTTTACCCGGGTCCATGGCAAGCAGACCAAACATCTTCTCGTTCGTCAGCACGTTCAGCCAGTATGCCCGGCGATCAGCCGGGATTTCCAGTGGCATCGTGTTCCATGTTTTTTTGAACCACTCATCCTGCCACATGAACACAATCGCTCCCGAGTACCCTTCATCATAGATATCCTGCGTCAATGACGCGTCAATATCTCCCTGCTCCACCTCGTTATGTCCACCCTGATTTCGGCCTCCCATACCCAGATGGGAAATACCCAGAGAAGAAGGTACACCATACTCTGTAATCATCACAGGCATATCGGAAAACTCGGCTTTGAGCTTACGCAGATAACTTTTGTACGTGTTGTACTCACCGTTCTCATCTTTGATCGTTTGGAGTGTTTTATCGATATGGAACAGATCCGGGTAATACGGGTACACATGGTAGGCTGCAAAATAACCTCCCTGCCACGCCTCCGGCTGAATATGACGCGCATCTACACTGACGAGATCCTCTTCATACAGCGGCTCGCCGGGATGATCCAGCACATCGGTGGTTACCCAGTTGGTGAAAGTCATCGGATGCTCCCATCCATACTTCTTCTCCAGAACCGCCGTATGATCCAGCAGCTCTGCCAGCCAATTTTCGAACGGTGACGCTTCTGGACTCGCGGAGAAATGAACTCCCTTGTATTGCGGCACGTCCGCATGTTTCGCGTTCGTATTGTCTACCATCGCCGGGTCCCATTCCGTACCCACATGCCAGGCCATCAGATATTTTCCAGCATTCGTCTTGTATTTGCCGCTGGACTCTCCCTGCTTGGCAGGAATGTCCGCATCGCCATAGACAGCGGATACTGCCTTTTCAATCTCCTGCTTGAACGTCTGCTCAATATGGGCATCATAGGCATCTTGCTTCTCAATCAACTCTTCTTCAGGTGACCATATGCCCTGTATAAAATATAACGGTTGCTCCCGGCCACGATTGTATTCGACCAATGCGGAGTAAAAAATCGGTTCGTGAACCGTGTATACCCGGATCACATTGGCTCCCAGATCCTCGATCTGCTGAAGCCACCGCAAGTAATCCTCTTTGGTCAGCGGGAATTCTCCCGGGTAATGCCCCGGTGAAGTTGCGCCCAGGTTGACACCTTTGACGAACATCTCCCTCCACGTTCTATCCGGCCCGTATTCCATGAACCGGTCTCCATCGGTCTTGAATTTCATCTCCGTGCCATTCTCCGCTGTGTATGTAACGAGCTTGGGTTGCATATAGTGCCATCCGGCAAATATCCCGCCAGTCACCACCACCGCTCCTGTCAACACCGTTAATAACCAGCGTCTTCGTCTTTGTCTGCTCATGTCTTTAGATTGCTCACCTCTCTATTATGCATCCTGCTTCAACACCGAATGGTCCAACATGAAGCATAGGAATCATTCCGCTTCGGATGTCCGCTTGGTAGAGATGTCAGCGGTGTAGTTCTCACTATAGCGCTAAGACTCTGCATTTGTAACTAGGCTGATGGAAGCAAACATGATATGGAACATTCTGCCCATAATTCGTAAAAAGGTCCATCAACTACCACTCGGAAGCCTCTGGGATACATCTGATTCCCGAACACTAATATTTGCTGGAATTGATGCTTTGGATGCCCTGCTGATCTTGCACTTCTGGAACCTTTATTGTTATGTGCAACGCGGGTACAGGCATCGTTTGCCGTTGGAACACATACCCCATTAAACGCGAGTCATATTTTAAAGTTGCGGACCTTTTTACAGTATTAACCATAAAGATTACAAAATTGATACTATAGTCCGATAACGCATCAGCGATATTCCGCGTCACATCAAGGTTTTCTGAAAAATGCAGAAAATCAAAAAAGGACGTCAGTCCCCCTCTATAGGTCTGTGCCCATTTATAAACCTTTTACAAAAACCTAAATGAACGCCCTGTCATCACCCAGAGGTCACGGATCTCTCACATTAAATGTAAAAAAGCACATCTTATTTCCTAATTTCTGCCTCTAATATAGCTAATCCATAATTGTGTCCAATTTGCAAAATAATTCCGGTTGCCGCATTTAGAATTGTCGGATATGCTTATAAAACAGGAACACTTGTTCCATACTGTAAATAAACTGTTAAATATCGATGTTCAAATGAAGATAATCGATGCTTAACAGAGCACAGCATCATGGATAAGGAGAGAAGTCTTATGCCCCGCCAAGACAGACGTGTCATCATGCTGGCCGACTGCCAGTCATTCTATGCCAGTGTGGAGAAGTCTGCACACCCCGAATACAAGGATCGACCCCTCGTTGTAGCGGGAGATCCGGCGCGCCGTTCGGGTATTATTCTTGCGGCCTGTCCACTCGCCAAGTCCTATGGAATTACGACAGCAGAACGACTGGGCGAAGCGCTCGCCAAATGTCCGGATGTTGTGGTCGTTCGCCCCCGGATGGCCGAGTACATTCGGGTATCCCTTCATATTACGCGTATCCTGCAGTCTTACACGGATCTGGTGGAACCCTATAGTATTGATGAGCAGTTCCTCGATGTCACCGGAAGCCTGGATCTGTTTGGCAGTCCCGAGACGATTGCCCGCAGCATTCAATCCAGAGTGATGGATGAGACGGGTGTGTACATTCGAATCGGTATCAGTGATACCAAGGTCGTCAGCAAGATGGCCTGTGATCTGTATGCCAAAAAAGTCCCTGATGGCATCTGCACGCTGCCTCGTAAAGATCTGCCGTCCACCATCTGGAAGAAGCCTGTGCGAGACATGTTCATGGTCGGTTCCCGCATGGCGCAGCATCTCTACAAGATGGGCATTCATACCATTGGTGATCTGGCCCAGACTCCGCTGTCTCGGCTGAGAGAACGTTGGGGTGTGAATGGCGAGGTACTGTGGCGTATTGCCCGCGGTATCGATGATTCTCCAGTCAAACCCGGGACATATGCTCATCAGCAGCAGGGTATTGGACATCAGATGACCCTCCCCCGGGACTATGACTCCTGGGAAGATATCAAGGTGGTGCTGCTTGAGCTAGCGGAGCTCGTCAGTCGACGTTCCCGGGACAAATCGCTCATGGGCCATGTTGTCTCGGTTGGATGTCGCGGACAGGATTATGATCGGCCCACCGGTTTCTCCCGCCAGATGAAGGTGAATGAACCCACCAACATTACGGATGAAGTATACGATGCGGCAGCAGCTCTGTTCCTGCGCCATTGGGACGGATTACCCATCCGCCGCATCAGCGTGTCACTGACCGGACTAGTGCCTGATTCCGAAGTGCAGCTGTCCTGGTTCGATGACCGCGAACGCAAAAGAGAACTGGAACGTGCCACGGATGACATTAAGCGCAGATATGGAGATACCGCCATCATGCGGGCATCCTCCCTATGCTCATCCGCGCAGGCACAGGAACGTTCTCATAAAATTGGAGGTCATTATAAATGAGTAAAAAATTGCAGCAAAACGGTATCTTCGAGTCCTCACGCATGATGCTCCCCGAACATCGGGAAGCCTATATTCTTCATCAGGAACAACTCGCTCCTCGTACCCGCCCATCCCTGGATGCCCAGGCCGCAGAAGAAATGTCCCGTCTGCTCAGCAACTCGATGATGCTTGGAGATATCGTTACCATTACGTTGTTTCACGAACATGACGATATCCGTTACACGGGGCAGGTGCTTCGGCTGGACCGTCCTGCCCGTACTCTCCGATTGCTGATGGAAGGTGGGTCCCGGGATATTCAGATGAACCTCATTACGGATGTGGCGCTTGCCAATGAATGAAGGGGTATATACCCACCCCGATGTTGTGGATATTCCATGATAGATGCAGCATTGCCGTTGCCATGCAGGACTGTCTTCCTACACTTCCTGGTGAATACCAAAAGTAGCCGACGAGACATATCCAGACCATTCACTTCGTTCTAAAGAAGCAAAATATCAGATACGTGATTCATCGGCTACAGATAAGGGTATAACTTCTTTTTTCAGTAAACTTCTTAGAATAAGCTCCAGTCGAATTCCTTGGAAAGACGCTCCAGCAGATGCACGCCGGCAATACTGTTGCCTTTGCGATTCAGAGCCGGTCCGACAAGACCTATGCCGAATTGTCCCGGTACAAGGGTCAGAATCCCACCGGATACTCCACTTTTGGCGGGCAAGCCGACCTCGATGGCAAATTCGCCTGATGCATTATACATACCACAGGTGGTCATAAAGGTTTTGGCAATCTGAACATAGCGACGAGGGATGATTTCTTCTCCCGTAATTGGATCTGTTCCATCGTAGGCCAGAACGAGTGACATTCGAGACAGATCTGCACACGTCACTTCAATGGAGCAATGACGGAAATACACGGCTAGCACGTCTTCCACGTCATCCTTAATGACTCCGTTGTGCTTCAAAAAGTAGCCAAGTGAACGATTCATATGACCACTCTCCGATTCGGACTGAAACACCTCTTCGTTATAGCCCAGCCGATCATTATGTGCCAGCTTGCGGAAAAACTCCAGAATGCGCCGTGATTTCTCTTCCTTGCAGTCTCCTCCAACAAGCGAGGACACCGTAATTGCACCTGCATTGATCAATGGATTAAAGGGAATACCGGGTTCGACTAGTTCAAGCTTAACCATTGAATCGTAATCGTCGCCTGTAGGTTCTTTTCCTACATTAAAGAAGACTGCTTCTTCCCCATGATCCATTAAGGCCAGAATAAGGGTAAATACTTTGGAGATACTTTGCATCGTAAATGGGACACCGCAATCCCCAGCCGACACATAATTACCTTCGGCGTCCATGATATGTATACCGAGCTCATCCTGTGAGGCTTTGATAAGCTCTGGAATATAAGAAGCCACTTTACCCTGCCCGGTGTGCAAACGACTGGTCTCCAGCCACTCCGGCAGTAATGCATTCAGACGTTCCATGGTTGAATTGCTCATATGTCATCTCCTCCACATCTCTATATAAGCATCTGATTACCCTAAAATGTTCCCTTTACCGCTTCATTTGAAGATTTAACTCCAAGATCTCACCAGGAAGACCTTCGTAATCGCCAGTCCAGGTGGACACAAAGTTCTGTCTGGTTAAGATCTGACGGGAAGCGACATTAGATGGATCAATGACTGCATAGAGTGATCCAATCCCTGCGGCTTGTGCCTGTATAATCAGCCGAGATGCTATTGCAGTTCCCTTGCCTTTGCCCCAATGTTCAGGCAGGATCATATAACCTATTTCGGCCCGGTTCGGGTCTGCCTCATCCGGGATCAATTTGGCATACGCCACACCGGCACCATCTTCACTAAATACTCGGTAATGTCCACAAGTGGAACGCTCATTAAAATCCAGCATGGACTCGAATTGCGATCTCGCCTCTTGCTCCGGGATTGCACGTTCTGTAATCTGTTTCATCACTTCCATATTGGAAACCAACGCATAATAATCATCAAAATCAGGTTGTGTGTATTTAATGAAGTTCATGATATGCCTCCTCTGGCGTACATAACTTGGTCTTAATCTTCTTGGAATCACCTAGAGTATAACAGAAGCGAATGAGGGAATGCACACAAGGCACCACGCTCGCAATCAGCCAGATAGTTCAACAGACCAACAGGCCGGCAATCAGGCTAGTAGATACCAAAAAGCGGCCTCATCTGGAGACCGCTCTTTTACTTTTTACAATGAAGAAATATCCTATTCGGTGCTTTCAGTGCATGTTGCTTAGCTTGCCCGTGATGAAGGATTAAGGTTCATCTGTTTTTCACGTTGACGTGCCCGACGACCTTGACCCGGAGGTGTAATGATCAGTGCGAGCAACAGCGAGACAGCGCAGAGTACAGCAATCACGATAAAGGTTAGATGGAATCCGCCCAGCAGGGCGCTGATGAACGATCCAGCCAAAGCACCAAATCCAAATCCCTGATAGATCACGCCATAGTTTTTGCTCTGATTCTTCAGTCCGAAGTAGTCGGCCACAATCGCCGGGAATACCGTAATGTTACCACCGAAGCAGAATGCAACGGCCGCTACACAGGCGAAGAAAATTCCGAAGGTTAGTGGAACCAGACTAAGTGTCATGACAGCTACGGCTGTAACCAGCAGCGCACCAGCGATGACCTTCATTCGTCCTACTTTATCCGACAGCGCACCAAGAATAATACGTCCTGCCGTGTTAAAGATCGCAACCATGGCGACTGCATTCGCAGCTGTAGCTACATCAAGTCCAGCGAGCTGTACACCGATATCTTTGACAATACCGATCAGATACAGTCCGCTCATACACGCCGTGAAGAAAATAACGAACAGCATGTACGCTTCCTTCGTACGCAGCATCTCTTTTACCGTATAGTCATGACGTGCCACGACTTGTTTCGTTCCTTCCTTACTTGCCGGAGCCTGTTCACGAACAACCGCTTCACGAATCAGGAATGATCCCGCAACGACCAGAACCAGAACGATAATACCCCAATACATAAATGCCTGAGCAGGACCAACGGCACCAATCAATGCCGAGTTTACATATTTGAACAATAGACTACCGGTACCGAAAGCTCCGACCGAGATCCCCGAGATCAGGCCTTTACGCTCCGGGAACCATTTGATCAGATTAGACAGCGACGTAATATACGCCGTACCATCTGCAAAACCAACGACAAATCCAGCCAAAATGTACAGCAGTGTTAGGGAAGTAACTTGGGAACTCAGAATCAGACCCAGTCCAAGCACAACCCCGGCTACACGAATGAGGCGCTGGAGGCCCCAACGTTCCTGCAACCGTCCTGCAAACAATGTGGCAAATGCCAATGCAAAACTGGTAATTGAAAAAGTTATCGCGACCGAGCTGACGTCCCATCCGAAACGATCAGACAGCGGTTGATTAAATAAACTCCAAGTATAGATGGTTCCAAGACCCATTTGTACAATGATAGTCCCCAAAACAATAAGCCAGCGGTTCATTTTTGTAGGTGCAAATGTTGATGTAGGTGCTGATGAAATTGCTGCTTTCATCGTGATCTCCCCTTTGCCGATGTCATATACATGAATGCGTTCACAAGCTAATCATACATGAAAGGGGATTCATTACACCGGTTTGAGCATGAGTTGCATCAGATGCGGAATGAAATGCTTCTAGATGCGCATGAGTTGCCTGAATTCTTTGACCTTCCCGCGACTCACGGGCACTTCAGCTTCCAAATCGCGCAAACGGAGCAGATACGTATTGTTGAACCAAGGCACTATTTCACGGATTTGCGACAGATTTACGACGTACGAACGGTGGCAGCGAAAGAACGTGTCCTGTGGCAGACGGCTGTGAAAATCCGAAATGCTCACTGGCATGGTGAACTCACCATTTTTAGTATATACCTTCGTCACCTTCTCTTGCGCTTCCGCATAGTAGATGTCTGCCGTATCCGTAACAATAATATTGTCATTCCGCAGCAAATTAATTCTTCTGTCCGTATGGGAATTCGTATCTCGTAACAGTTCCCCTTGCACAGCAGATCCGTCCGCCGTAGGGGCTGTTCTCTCCTCAACATGTTGCTCCACCGGCGCATGATCACGCTTGAAAGCCACCTCCAGCTTATGGAGCATCGCAGCGATTCGCTTCTCGTCATAAGGCTTCAGAATATAATCGAACGCCTCCAACTCAAAGGCTTCTGCTGCATGTTCCTTATACGCCGTAGTAAATACAATATAAGGTTTAGTTGCAAACTTCCCGATATGATGAGCCAGCATCATGCCGTCCAGCGAGGGAATATTGATATCGAGGAAAATCACGTCAACTTCTTGTTCCTGCAAAAACTTCAGTACATCCAGCCCGTCTTCAAGGCGATCCACCACCTCAATCTGACTATGTTCCTGGATTAAATAATTCAATTCCTCACTTGCCAGAATCTCGTCTTCCACAATAAGAGCTTTCATTGATCCATCATCACCTTGTTACGACATCTCCTTTGGGCACATCAAATAAAATATCGGTTCCTTGCTCCAGCCTTGTAATGGTTACACCTTGTCCGTAGATGAGCTTAACCCGGCGATGCACATTATACAGCCCGATCTGGTTACCCGGCATGCGGTCATGGTAGACCCGTTCTATAATGTCTGCTCCAATGCCTGCTCCTGTATCACTGACACTGATTCGCACAAACTCCGGATAATCCTGTACCCGAATTCGAACGGTCCCGGGTCCTTTCACCTTGAGAATGCCATGTATAATTGCATTTTCGACGAGCGGCTGGATGACAAGACTCGGGATATGCACCGCGACCTCATCAATCTCATAGATCACATTAAGTCGACTGCCGAAGCGGGCTTTCTCAATCTCCACATAATTGCGGACCTGCTCCAGTTCCTTGTGAATATCGATTAACTCATCCGACAGTTCCAGATTGTAGCGCATGTATCCGGATAGATTGACAATCAACTCCCGCGCACGATCCGGTTTGGTTCGGATGGACGAAGCAATCGCATTTAGCGCATTAAACAGAAAATGAGGGTGAATGGTTGTCTGTAATGCACGCAGCTCTGCTTTGTTGGCAGCTGCCTTGATCTCCTCTACCCGCGATACCTCCATCTGGGTCGAGATGATCTGCGATAGACCTACAGCCATCGTTTGCAATGGATACGTAATTTTGTACGCTTTGCGATAATAGATTTTGAGCGCACCTGTGATGTCTCCTCGTTCTTTGAGCGGAATGATTAACAGCGAGTGAATATCCGGTGTTTTTTCATCAATCACATCATTGCTGATCGTAATCTCCCCGCTGGATATCGTCTTCTTCGTCATCTCACTAATAATCTCATTGCCAATATGATATCGTTCCTCACCAAATCCTACATAAGCCAGTACATTCCGGGTATCCGTAATCGCAACCGCATCAGCCTGAATATCCTCCTGAATAATCCGGCAGATTTTGCGCAGAGAATCCTCATCAATCGAACGGAAATATGGTAAGGTCTTGTTCGCAATCTCCAACGCAAGCTTCGCCTGACGAGCCGCAATCATCTCCTTTTCCCCTTCTACACTCTGCACCAATAGCACAATCAGCCCAATATTGACTTCACCAAGAATCATAGGCAAGGCAATCTGCGAAACAATATCAGCACCCAGTGGATCGGGATAGGAATATAGCAGGATCAGTAACATCGTCAGCGCTTCACAGATCATTCCGGCACCAATACCAATAATCCATCGCTTGGGCTTGGGCGTATACTTATGTATATATCCAGAGACCAGACCTGCAAGGATACTCGTGATCAGACACGGTATGGCTGTGACTCCATCGATATCAATCAGATACCGATGCACCCCGGAGACAATACCCGTAATAATACCCACAGGCGCTCCGAACAAAATACCACCCGATAGCACGGCGATGATCCGCACGTTCACCAGTGAACCTTCAACATTAATGCCGGTATACGTGCCGAAGATGGCAAAAGCACAGAATAACAAGGTAACCGCAATATACTCCTGCCACCTTAATTTCCCTTTTTGCAGAATCTGCCTAAATCTCGGCACCCTCGACAGAAAGAATAAAAATATAATCAGCAGCGCCGCCCGTTCAAATAAACCCAGCAGCATCGTAAACATTTCCAATCGTACTTCCTCCACATCTGTCCAAAATAAAAACATGTCTCATTGTAACGCAATTTCCTTCATCTCGTATGCAACAGTTTACCGCTCCCCCCGGAGGAAAGCAAAGTCCATCCTGTGAAAATGCATCAACAATACTGCACCATGCACACCATAGTTCATCCCTTAACTTCTATGAAAATCTGCGATTCCCGAAAAACCTATGTTATAATCAGTTGTCAGGTTATTCCAATTGTACATTAATACAGAAAGGTGTTCATGCATGCTTGCAATTCTACTCCTAGGTTTCCTTCTACTTTTTAGTCTTCTATGGTACACCCTATCTTTTCTCTCCAAACGAAGTCAGAATCCCGATCGCTCATCGGCGATTGTCCTGCGAATAATCTTAAGCATCTCAACTCTGGCACTCATCGTTCAAGTCTACATACTTAAAGGAAACCCGTATAACAACATTTTAATTTTAGTGTTCATCGCTTCATTAGTAGCCACTCGTTCTTTTAACGGTATTAACAAAGAGAGATAAATTAGATTAAAGTGTTCTAATGAATCTAAAAACGCTGTTCCAATGCGGGTTTCATCCATTCTGGACAATCTTTATCGACACAAAAATCCCCTCCCAAGGTAAAAGTTCGTTGATCTTACCTTGGAAGGGGATAGTTTTCAACATTCATTTTGTAGTCAACACGCGATTTCAAATGGATATTTAAACTTCCCTTTTACGAAGTTCTTGGATTGTTGGAATTGGCTATTCTACTTTCTGGTCGGTCTTGCTCCAAAAACCGGCAAAGAGTTCAAAAGAACAATACTTAGAAATATCAAAATTAGAATAACGAAAACTAACGTTCCGTTTAAGACAACCCCATTATCGCCCAACGTTAACGATCTTCCTGACCCAGGTTGGCTCATTCGTCGCCGCCCTTACGAGGCAGTCGGCGCAGTCAGTGAAGGAAAGTGGCCGGAGCGGAGAAATGCGGGTCGAGGGGCCTGCCGTATATTTCGAAGTGGTGGCTACGTCGCTAAGAGCTGGCGGTCGTACAATGATCCAATCTAATTCGCTCCGTTGTACTGCACGCTCGGCAATGGCCTTGTCCTCAACCGCCTTCGTGAAAATGCGACCCGAAATGTTTATGGCCAAGCGATTTAGTGGTGAAAGTTCTTTTCCATCGCTCAGACCAATGCCGCTCTGCATGACGAAGCGCTTAACTCCGGCGCTCTGACAGGCTGCTAGGATGTTCGTAATGCCCACCGACATGATGGTGCCTGGCGAAAAGTTTTTGCGGATGTTCGAGATCCCCTCCGATATGACGGTACCCTGCGAAAAGTTTCCGGTAGGACCTATGCAACTAATTACCACATCTGTATCGGCCAAGGCCTTGGCAATGCTCGGCATATCGAGTACATCTCCCTGTCGGACGCTGAGGCGTGCTGTGGGGGCGATGACTTCCGGCCGGCGAGCCACGGCTACAACCTCGTGCCCCAAATCAAGTGCTCGCTCTATCACTTTCCTGCCAGTCGCACCCGTCGCTCCTATTACCGTAATCTTCATTAAGTAGATCCCCCTTCGAATGTGATCATTATTACTTCTACTCATAGCTGCTTTACTGGACAGCACGGGTGGCTGCCAAAGCTTTGACGCAGCTTGCCAACCGCGAAGAAGATCGGCTCCTACTGGTTCAATTTATATCCACATAAAAATGCACAATGGTGTATTAGGTAACAACTGTGTATAATCATAAACAAAAAAATAATGCGCCAGCAATGACCAAATAACCGTAATTCGTGCATTTGTTCACAAATCATTTGAAGTTGTGTAATTTATTTTAGAAAGCATGGTGACTCTCAGTGTCTAAGGTGGATAGAAGAATAATCAAATCTCAAGAAGCGATAAAAAAAGCTCTGATTGAACTGATGATTGAAAAAAAAATGGATCAAATTACTATACAAGAAATTTCCGATAGGGCAAATGTTAGCCGAAGAACCATCTATCTTCACTACATAGATAAATTTGATCTTCTAGATAAGCTAATCGAAGAACATATTTATGAACTACGGAAACTCTGTGAATTAGCAGCTAATAATACCGTTTATTTTGATGCGGTATTGTTATGGTTCGAGTACTTTGAGAGTCATTATTTATTCTTTTCAACGATGTTGGCGAATCAAGGAGGACCTTTTTTTCGCAGTCGGTTCCTTGAATTTGTCCTCCAAGAGTTAAAGAATGTAGAAAACATAACCGAAGGAAGTTCTCAAGGATTAAGTCACGGTGACGGTGAAGATGTGATTATTCAATTTTTTGGAGCTGCTATCGTAGGGGTAGTGGAATGGTGGTTCAAGAATGGAAAGCCCTCCCCCCCTCACTATATGGCACAACGAGTGGGAGCATTGTTAGAAAGGAATTTATAATCGATCTTGAATCACCATCTAAAAGTGCTTCATCATTTTCAAGGGATTTGGGTTGAGCATATTCAACCGAGACGTTGCCATAAGGCTTGTCCCTGCTTATAACGAACAAAAAGGGCGGACTCTAAGTCATCTTTCTGACTTAGGGTCCGCCCTTACCTAAAATTACCTCATACACATTCGATGTAATTTGGTTTTTTATAAAATGAACTCCAGCTACACAGTAACGGAGAGTGCAGAACCAATCTGGAGAAGCGAAGCTAAAAGCTTTCTGAAAGAAAGCTACTTCGTAAGCATAATCTCGCCTTTATCCCCGGATTTTACCCTTTCAAAGGGTAATTCAAAAAAATCCGGGGATAACAGCGATCGAAAGATGGTACTGCACTCGTAGTGGCCACGTGTAACACCCTGTAGTTTATTTTAACCCACCCAACATTACATCGTATCCCTACCTAAACATCCCCCACAGCTTAATCAGATGAAACGTATTGTTCGGATCAATCTTCTGTGCGAGTACAAAAGCAACGAACTGCTCCTCCTGCGCCGTAGAGAAATTTTCATTCATAATGACTGCCGAAGACTTGACCAACCTTCTGACCTTGGCCTTATCTTGCAAATCAGACTTGGTCACGCCATCAATCAACCTTTTGATACGCTCTTTGACAGCAGGATTTTTCATCTTTAATTTGATCCGCTCCACCAGCTGCGGACTGATTCCATATTGTTGGTAACCCAAAACGTACAGCACCTCCCAAAGAATAAACTCACTTCCTATTCATATGTCGGGAGGGCTTGTACACTTGTCTGTTTTTACAAAGGTAATATGAAAAATCCAGTCGTATCGGCAAACCTTAGTCAATTAAATCGCCTTTGAACACTTGCTGTTGCTGTAGGAAATCACGCAAAGGTGCGTAGTCCATAGACGTCCAGAAGGTCGCATCCTCAATCAAGTGGGTTACGTCATCTCTGGCTTGTTCCAGTACAGCAAAATCGGCAACCATGTCGGCAAGACGGAACTCAGGCAATCCACTCTGCTTTGTACCAAAGAAATCACCTGGACCCCGAAGATCCAGATCCCGACGAGATACCTCGAATCCATCCTCGGTTTCCGTCATCACCTTCATGCGCTCCTGCCCAACCTCCGTCTTTGGATCGGCAATGAGTACACAATAGGATGCGTGGGCCCCACGCCCCACCCGACCACGCAGCTGATGCAGCTGGGACAGCCCGAAGCGGTCCGCATCCATAATGACCATCAATGTTGCATTTGGCACATCGACCCCAACCTCCACAACGGTAGTCGAGACGAGAAGCTGAATATCATTGCTGTAGAAGTCGCGCATCATCTCTTCTTTCTCCGCGGCCGTCATCCGGCCATGCAGCAGACCTACGCGATATTTTGGAAAGTTCTGCTGCATCTGTACATGCAGATCAATTGCATTTTGGACATCCAGCTTCTCCGACTCTTCAATGAGTGGACAGATCAGATAGGCCTGACGTCCCTGATCCACTTCTCTGGAGATAAAACCGAGCACGCGCTCCATCATGTCATGTTTGACCCAATACGTAGAGATTGGAATCCGTCCCTTCGGACGTTCCGAGATCGTGGATACCTCAATATCCCCAAATGCCGTAATGGCCAGTGTCCGCGGAATTGGTGTAGCCGTCATCGTTAACACATCCGGATTATATCCTTTGCGTCGTAAAACGCTGCGCTGATTCACACCGAAGCGATGCTGCTCGTCCGTCACCACAAGACCCAGATCACGGAAGAAGACATCTTCCTGAATCAGGGCGTGTGTACCCACCACGATATCAATCATGCCCATTTGCAACGATGCGATCAGATCTTTACGCTTACGCCCATTTACACTGCCCGTTAACAGCCCTACGGTTACCCCAAACGGTTCAAACAGTTTTTGCAGTGACCGCATATGCTGCTCCGCCAGAATCTCTGTAGGCACCATCAGAGCCCCCTGAAAACCGGATCGAACCGTTGTATAGAGCGCAATCGCCGCAATCACCGTTTTACCGGAGCCCACGTCTCCCTGTAATAAGCGGTTCATTGCATAGGGGGAACGCATATCATGCAGAATCTCAAGCTCCACCTTTTTCTGGGCATCTGTCAATTCAAAAGGCAAACTGCGTACAAACTCACGAATCGTCGTATTGTCCGTAGTATGTACCATGCCATCCATGCGATTCCGGTTCAATGCACGATACGCCTGCATTTTCAACTGGAACAGAAACAGTTCTTCATACACCATCCGCTGTCTGGCCTGTTGACCTTCCCGGTTGTCCTGCGGACGATGAATCCCCGCAATCGCCTGCTTGCGTGGCATCAGAGTATATTTCTTCATCAACGATTGGGGTAATATTTCAGGAATCATATCTCCGAATTGGATTAATCCCTGATTGATCGTTTTGCGCATCCATTGTTGCGTGAGCTTCCCGGTTACCGAGTATACAGGTTGCAATGTGCCTGAACGCCCATCGCCTTTATCCGGGAACTCTGAATCAGTGACCGTCATCTGCATACGTTTTTGTTCCCATTTTCCTGTAATCACAATCTCCCGATTGGGCGTAAGCTGTTCTTTGAGGAAATGGCGATTGAACCACGTTGCTGTAATCATCCATTCTTCCGTCATGATCTTACAGGTGAGACGGGACTTTTTGCCGTATCGTTGTAATACAGGAATACCCATCACCTGTCCCTGGACGGTGATCTTGTCTCCATCTTTCACTTCACTAAGCGAACGCAGACGATAATCCTCATAACGGAAGGGATAATATTCCAGCAGATCTTTAACAGTAGAGATGCCAAAGGCGTGAAGCTCTCCCTCTTTGAGAGCACTCACGCCGTTAATTTGCTTAACCGATATTTCTTCCAATTTCATGTCTAATCCCTCATTCCGGAACAGGCCACATAAAGATCGCAATGACACCAGGCCCAACATGACTGCCTATTACAGCTCCAATATTGGTATAGATCACTTCATTCAGTGTAAAATGACCACGCAGCTGCTCTGCACAAGCGATCGCTGAACCCGGGTCTGCGGTATGCCCTACCGCCAGGTTAACCCGTTTGCCTGCAAGATCCTTCTGGAACAGCTCGATAATGCGTGTCATTGCTTTTTTATGACCTCTGACTTTCTCAACTGCGTAGATAACGCCTTCTTCATCAATAGACAGGATCGGCTTAATATTTAGCAGCGTTCCCAAGATGGCTGAAGCTTTGCCAATCCGACCGCCCTTTTGCAGATACTCCAGAGTATCTACGAGAAAGAACAACTTGCGAGATTGTTGCATCCCTTCAATAGCCGCAGTAATTTCGACTGCTGACTTGCCCTGTTCGGCAAGTTCAGCAGCCTGTACCACCATCAGACCGTATCCATAAGATGCTGACTTCGAATCCAGCACGGTGATGTCACCCTCACGCTCCAGCAAAGACTTGCCGAGCATGGCCGATTGATAGGTACCACTCATGCCGGATGACAGGTGGATGGATACAATCGGGCGTTCCGGGTTCTCATCCAGCAGTGCTTGATACACATTCATGAAATCGGTTGGAGATGGCTGTGAAGTTGTGGGCAACACAGATACCTTCTTCAATTTTTCATAGAACTGTTCCGAAGTCAGATCAATGCCGTCTGCATATGTTTCTTCCCCGAACAGAACACGCAGTGGAACAATGTGCATCCCGTACTTACGAATGAGTTCTTCGGGAATATCTGCCGTACTGTCCGTTACAATCGCAACCTTGTGGCTCATGACTCTCCTCCTCTTCGCTAGAGTGCTATTAGGACTCTACGGAGAACAAATAATAATACACTGGCTGTCCTCCAACATGTACCTCTACCTCAGCATCAGGATAGTGTTCTTCAAGCCATGCAGCGAGGGCAGCGGTAACCTCAGGGTCAGCTTCGTCCCCTTCAAGGATCGTCACCACTTCATCTCCACTCTCCATCATCTGTTTGAGCAGATCTTCACATGCTTGAAGCAAGGTTTCATCCGTCGCTACAATTTTGGAGTTATGAATACCGATATAGTGCCCGGCCTTGATATCCAAGTCATCATATTGCGTATCACGAACCGCATGAGTCACTTGACCGGACTGTACCCGGCTGATTGCCTCCAGCATCTGGTCACGGTTCGTTTCCGCAGACTCGTCTTCCTGGAAAGCAAACGCAGCTGCCATTCCCTGTGGGATGGTCTTACTTGGAATAACCGTAATCCGGCGCTCATCTTCAAGCAATTCACGCGCCTGCTCGGCAGCCAGTACAATATTCGAGTTATTCGGGAGTATGAATACCTGCTCCGCAGCAATTGAACGAACGGCTTTCACAAAATCCTCAGTACTTGGATTCATCGTCTGTCCACCGGACAGAACGACATCGACGCCAAGACTTTGGAAGATCTCTGCAATACCATCACCGGAGGATACCGCAATAAAACCATACGGTGCCATCTCATCTGCAGGAAGCACAGCCTCTTCCAGGCTTCGCGCTGCCTCAGGTGGAATGTCTGCAAACAATTCAGGTGAAGGCGCAATATCCATTCCTGCCGTCAGCAGATCCCGATGCTGTTCACGCATATTGAGAATATGAATCTGTGTGATTTCGCCATATTGCAGCGCCAGATTTAATACATCACCTGGTGTCTTGGAATGGACATGAACTTTGATCACTTCATCATCGGCAATGATGATGATCGAATCCCCATTAACTGACAACTCTTTCCGGAATGCCTCGTCATCGAATGCCACTCCTGCGTTCTCTCCAAGCTCACGATTAATGAAAAATTCCATATCATACAGGAACTCAATATCTTCCGTTTCCAATCTCGCCTGAGCAGACAACGGCATCTCCGGTGCAATTACCTGCTGTGCAGGCTTCTTGACAACCACTTCTGCCGGTGCTGCCGGTTTCAATGCAGATGCTGCCGCAGCTGGAGTCGATTCTTTCTTCAAGGAAGTACGATTTCCTCCGTCACTTTGCAGCAACACTTCCATAAAGCCTTCGTAGATATATACAAGCCCCTGACCACCTGAATCCACAACACCAACCTGTTTCAGTACAGGCAGTAATTCCGGAGTCATTGCCAGTGCTTCTTTTGCTTTTAACAAAACTTCATTCATTAATTCAGTAATATCATTCGTCCGTCTTGCGTAGTAGCTGGCATGTTTGGCCGCTTCTTTGGCTACGGTAAGAATGGTCCCTTCCACGGGTTTTACGACAGCTTTGTAAGCTGCGTCAACACCGTTCTGCAGGGCTGCTGCAAATTGGAGCGTATTCAGTTCCTCAAAGGGAGCAGCTGAACGACTAAATCCACGGAACAATTGCGATAGAATAACTCCCGAATTCCCCCGTGCGCCCATAAGCAAGCCTTTCGATAGAATACCGGCAGCTTCGCCGATGGAGGCAGAACTTTTTCTTTTAATCTCTGCAACTCCTGCACTCATTGTCAAATTCATGTTCGTTCCCGTGTCACCATCCGGCACAGGGAAAACATTCAGGGAATTGACGTGCTCTGCATGCTGTCCAAGTTGTTCCGCTCCGGCAAGTACCATTGCGGTGAAATCTGTTCCATTTAAAGAACGTATACTCAAGTGAGAATTCCCCTTCCTAGCTTGATACACGAACACCTTGCACCAAGATGTGTCTGGTCTGTTCATGCGCTAACGCGGACTGCGTTATTCTTCGTCCATACCTTGTCCGGCACAGGCATACAATACATAATGTCAGCCGGATTAACGGTCTGGGCGGCCGGGCTACCAATATCCTGCACTCTCTGTACCCCTAACTTCGGGGCATACGGATATGCACCGGTATCAAGAGCCGACATGAATGCCGCATGGAGACTGGTGCCAATTGATGGAATGCCGCAGCTCACAGCGTTGCCAAAAAAGCAGACCACCGACCTCTAGATACGGTTTATTCTCCGACTTTCCCGCGGCAACAGCCTGTTCACCACTGTATTATGGACTATTCAACATTGTACTATATTAGACAGGAGAAATAAATAAAGTTTTTGGATCAGTTGACGAAGCTTTTTTGATTATGATATTATATTCAAGTATTGTTTTATGCAGGTTAAGTAATGGAAATGATCCGGTCATCCGGCTTGAACAACACCATTAGCTACTGAAACCTGATCTTGATGGATCAGGAAGAACAATTTAGTCCTTATGGAATGATCTCTCGTTTCCGAAGGCAACTGGTTATTTTAGGATAGGAGGTGTAATCTATGTCTCGCAAATGTTATGTGACAGGTAAGAAACCGGGCACCGGTAACCACGTATCCCACGCTAACAACCGTAACCGTCGTACTTGGGGCGTAAACGTTCAGAAGGTCCGCATTCTCGTTGACGGCAAACCAAAACGTGTATACGTAAGCACCCGTGCACTGAAAGCCGGTAAAGTGACTCGCGTATAATCACGCAAAGCTACTATAAATCGGGTAAGCAAAAAGCACCTTGTTCCTTGCAGGTGCTTTTTTGGTATTCAAAAAAAGGGATCTTGAATACGCTCATTAACATGTGAATGGCCGCCGCATGGCGCTTCGCAGGTACGAATTCCAGATAAGCCTGAGCCAAAGCGGCGGTATTCCCTGTTACCTTATCAATCTGATCAGTTCTTTTGAAACGTATTAAGAATCGCCTTTACAAACCCTCCCAAAAACTTCGGCAGTTTGAATGTGTAAAATTTCATAATTCACCCTCCCCATCATGCTCATGCGTCCGCCGTATCCTATGCTCCAGGCCTTCTTTACCTCAAACACGACAAAAAAGGCTACATGAGAAACCTGCTCATGTAACCATATTTATGCGGAACCTTCGATCCCTATTCCACAATGACAAGCCCGAAGATCAGGTCATTTACGTTTGGGAAGGAATATATTGATAGACAGCGATCATGAAAACACTCAGTAAATAATACAGTATGCTGAATATAACAAAAGTAACCCGATGTCCCGTACGATCAAATTTGCGGAAATACATAATAACAACGCCCACCCCGATCAATGACGTAATGGCATTATACGGGGATTGAATAACCGCAAACAAAGCAAGCACGAGTCCCGTCGCAAGACTCGCAGCCATCGTCCACAGCGTCTCCTTAAGGGTCATAGATTAGCCTCCGTAGCTACGGCGAATTTCAGTAATCGCAGCAGCACGATCCTCACGGCCAAATACGGCACTTCCGGCAACAAGTACATCTGCTCCAGCTTCTACCACAAGCGGGGCTGTGTCCGCAGCAATTCCGCCATCTACTTCGATATGTACATCATGGCGCCCCTTTTCATTCAACCAGGTACGAATCTGCTTGATTTTGTTCATGGTGCCCGAGATAAATGCCTGTCCGCCAAAACCAGGATTTACTGTCATGACAAGAACCATATCAACATCATCCAAAACTTCGAGAATGGCTGACGCTGGCGTTCCCGGATTAAGGGCAACCCCTGCCTTCACTCCCTGCTCCTTAATCAGATGAATAACGCGGTGCAGATGTACACAAGCCTCAGCATGAACGGTAATTACCGCTGCGCCCGCTTTGGCAAATTCCTCAACATAACGCTCCGGGTTTTCAATCATCAAATGCACATCGAGCGGCAAGCTTGTATGTGGAGCGATCGCCTTTACAATCGCAGGTCCAAGCGTAATATTAGGGACGAAATGACCGTCCATAACGTCAACATGAATCCAGTCTCCTCCTGCAGCTTGGGCTTCTGCAACTTCCGCACCAAGTCGGGCAAAATCAGCTGATAATATCGATGGGGCAATTTTAATCATGTTAATACCTCCGCTTCTTATCTTTCATTTCGGTAAGGAACAGCACATAGTGCTGATATCGGCTTTCGGAGATTAGACCTTCCTCCTTGGCCGCAAGCACACGACATCCTGGTTCATGTGTATGGGTACAGCCTCGGAACTTGCACTGATCTGCAAACTGGGCGAATTCCCGGAAACAAGTAGAGAGTTCCTCCACACCGATCTCCAGGAAGTCCAGTTGGCTGAATCCCGGCGTATCTGCGACGAACCCGCCATTATCCAGGGGTATAAGTTCCACGTGTCTGGTGGTATGTTTCCCTCGTCCGAGGCGCATGCTGATCGCATTTGTCTCCAGCGTCAGGCCCGGCA
Source organism: Paenibacillus sp. Negev47 (assembly GCF_058313655.1). Taxonomy (NCBI): domain Bacteria; kingdom Bacillati; phylum Bacillota; class Bacilli; order Caryophanales; family Paenibacillaceae; genus Paenibacillus; species Paenibacillus sp. Negev47. The sequence goes on along the minus strand of NZ_CM177754.1, from coordinate 2,073,625 downwards.
TCAATGCATTTAACATCGAAGACTTGCCTACACCGGATTGTCCGGAGAATACGCTGATCTTACCAGCCAGACGGTCCCTGAGCAATTCACTGCCTTCACCGGTTAAAGAACTTGTCGAGATTACTTCGTAACCCACCTGTTCATACAATGCTTTCACTTCAGCAACGATATCTTTGGCTGGATCTGCCAAATCCTGTTTGGTCAACACAATGAGTGCATCCAGCCCCGCCTGTTCGATGTGAACAAGGAACTTGTCCAACAGATTCAGGTTCATATCCGGTTCCTTCACTGAGAACAGCAAAACAGCCAAACTTACATTGGCTACAGGAGGACGGATAAGTTCCGTCTCACGCTTCCGAATTTCATCTACCGTTCCTTCTCCATTCTCAGTCAACATGTAGCTGACGCGATCACCTACAAGCGGTGAGGTTCCCCGCTTTCTGAAGATACCTCTGGCTCTGCATTGAACGGCGGAACCTTCAACCGAAGGAACCCCGTTGTCTTCCACTGGCATGACATAATAGTAACCGCTTAGCGCTTTAACGATGATACCTTCTGGCATAGCTCCGTCGCCCTCCTTTAGATGGTGGTACATTTACTCCAGACGCCAGCATAAGCCGCCCTTATGGACGGCTTGATGCGTTATCGACTTCCGTTTTCTTTTCTTTTCCTTTGCCATGACCTTTGTCGTTGTTCATGGCAGAGGTGTCTTCCTCTTCACTGTCACCCTCACCATCTGCCGGTATAGACTCAGGCTCACCTTCCTGGTTGGGGTCAACACTGCCCTCTTCGCCACTACCTGCACCCGGATCAGGGTCATTCTCTGGCGGTGGCTGTGTGCTTTGTTCAGGGTCAATGGAAGGTACACTCACTGTTCCGTTTTTGGCTTCACTGTAGGAGACAAGATACGTGTCCAGGAACTGTCCATCTCGATACACGGACACTGCACCATTTTCATTTGGAGCGAGCACAAGTGGAATGGTCAGCGTCTGGGTTGAATTGACGGTGCGAGTTCCCCATTCCTGATTCTTACCGCGTGCATCTTCATACGTGATACGGATTTTACTGTTTTTGCCCTCTTCTTTGGGTGATACATTGATATTGAACGGATATTCGAGTGCTTCAGGCGGGTACCCTGTACTGATAAAGATCGTAATTTTATCGCCAGGACTCACCTCTGCGCCAGCTTCCACAGGCCATTGCTGCGTCACTTTGCCCTGTTCCATCGTATAACTTGACTCTTCCTGCACCTGAGCAAGCACAAGTCCAGCAGATTTAATTTTTTCTTCGGCTTCACTGCGGGTAAGATTTTTCAGTTCAGGCATTTTGACCGTTTCGGCGCCTTTACTTACGGTTAACTCAATCTGAACCGCCTCTGGATCGACTTCCTCATTGACGCCAGGTGTCTGGGAAATAACAGTACCTGAAGCCACATCATTGGAGAACTCATCTTTCCGCTGAATCTGATCTTCCTTAATACCAAGCTTAGTCAATTTCTTGACAGCCTCATCATAAGTCTCTTGTTTGACATCAATCATCTTCACCAGTTCTTTTTCTGCACCAACACTGATCTGGACCTCGGAACCTTCTTTGACGACATCGCCTTCTTTTCTACTCTGGTCAAAGACAATACCGGGTTCGACATCTTCCTGATACAGACGGATGACCTCATCACTGACGACGAGTCCTTTCTCCTCGAGTATTTCCCGAGCCTTTTCTTCCGTCTGGGTGATCACGTTAGGTACGGTAACTTCAGGTACAACTAACATACCCTTGACATACCATACAACCCCCACCATGGCGATTAGAATAAGAACAGTTAATGAAATCAGTAGTGTTGGCTTCTTCCAGTTCTTAGCTTTCGCTTTGCCCTTGCCTGCTTCATCGTCAGACTCCATCACAGGCACTGCACCCGTCGATGTAACTCCGCGCGGTTCAGGCTTGATGGCTGGCATAACGCGAGTCTGGTCTATATCATCCTCATCCGGAAAATCAATCTTCGTTTCATTGCGTCTCTCCGGCATCAGGCAAGTTTCCAGATCGGTCTGCATTTCTTTGGCTGACTGATAACGTTCCTGCGGATTTTTGCGCATCGATTTCAGAATGACATTTTCCACACTTTGCGGAATCAGAGGATTGAATTTGCGTGGTTCATCGAACTCTTCCTGCAAATGCTTCAATGCTACACTGATTGGACTTTCCCCCAAAAACGGAAGTTGCCCAGTCAGCATTTGGTACAATACGATCCCAAGAGAATATAAGTCCGATTTTTCGCCAGTAACGATGCCTTTGGCATGCTCCGGTGAGAAGTAATGTACAGAACCGACTACGGAACCTGTCTGCGTAATTGTTGTAGATGTAACGGCACGAGCGATCCCGAAATCCGTTACTTTCACACGGCCATTCCGGCCAATTAATATATTATGGGGTTTGATATCCCGATGAATGATTTGATTATGATGTGCATGATCAAGCGCGTCTGCGATCTGGGAAGCAATTCTTACCGACTCATCCACCTGCAGAGGCGCACGTTCTTTAATGATTTCATTCAGGTTCTTGCCTTCCACATACTCCATGACAATATAATGAACGTCATCTTCCTGTCCTACGTCATAAATACTGACTACATTGGGATGAGAAAGTGAGGCTGCCGATTGAGCTTCCCTGCGGAAACGGCGAATAAACTCTTCGTCATGCACAAACTGTTGTCTAAGGACTTTGATCGCTACATTCCGGTTCAGCAGAAGATCCTGGGCTTTGTATACGAGAGCCATGCCGCCACCGCCGACTCGCTCAATCACTTCATAACGTCCGCCTAGCTGGTGCCCAATCATGACTCACACCCCGTTTCCGTATCCACGGAACCTTCCTTCTGTAACTCGAACAATGCAACCGTGATGTTATCGTCTCCACCAGCAAGTAAAGCCAACTGAAGCAGTCGGTCTGCACGATCTTCCAATGCCAGCTCCTGATTGCCGGCAACCTGAATAATCTGCTCATTGCTGACCAGGTTACTGAGACCGTCACTACACAGGAGAAGAACTTCGCCTTCCTCCAGCTTAACGGTATCCAGATCCACCTTCACTTCGGCATCTGTTCCAAGCGCACGAGTCAGCACGTTGCGACGTGGATGATGAGACACATCCTCTTTACTGATCTGGCCGTTTTTGAACAATTCATTCACCAGTGTATGGTCCTCGGTCAGCTGGATCACAGCTTTGTTCGCAATTTTGTAAGCTCTGCTATCACCGATGTGTCCAATAACACCTTCCGTATCGTTCAATAACGCTGCAACCACCGTTGTTCCCATGTTGTGGTACTTGTCATCTGTAGATGCCGTGCGGAATATGACTTCGTTGGCATGCAAAATAGCATCGCTGAGAGCTGCAGACAGAGACGCATGCGACAGACCTGGTTCCAGCGTTCCCAGATCGTGCACCAACGTCTCCACTGCCAAGCGGCTTGCCGTATCCCCTGCAAGATGTCCACCCATGCCATCGGCAACAATACCCAGAATATATCCTGTATCGAGATCACGAATCCAGGCTGAATCTTCATTCACCGAACGCACCCGTCCGATATGGCTCACATGAACTGTTTTGATCAAAACGTTCTCACCTCAACTCCATATGCTTTGCACGAAGCTGACCGCAAGCGGCAGCAATATCATGTCCCTGTTCACGACGAATGGTTACATTAACACCCTGTTCCGAGAGAATCTTCTGAAAATTGAAAATGTCGCTTCTCGATGTTCTTACATACTTGCGTTCAGGAACATGGTTAACCGGAATCAGATTCACGTGGCACAACATGTTTTTAAGCACGCTTGCCAGTTCTGCTGCATGCTCTGGCTGGTCGTTTACCCCACCAATGAGTGCATATTCAAACGTAATTCTCCGACCTGTTTTGGCCAGATAATAACGAAGGGACTCCATCACGTCTTCAAAAGGAAAACGACGGTTAACCGGCATCAATTTCGAACGCAGTGCATCATTTGGTGCATGGATCGAAATGGCGAGGTTAATCTGTGTATCTTCATCCGCAAACTTGTAGATGTTCGGAACGATTCCACTTGTTGAAACCGTGATGTGACGCTGACCAATGTTCAGTCCTTTTTCATGAATCATAATGCGCAAGAAAGTCATCGTTGCTTCATAGTTTTCGAACGGTTCACCCGAACCCATGATCACGATACTGCTGACACGCTCGCCGCGTTCATCCAAAATTTTCTGGGCCTGCACAACCTGTGCAACAATCTCACCAGCCGTAAGGTTACGCTTGAGCCCACCCAATGTAGACGCACAGAACGTACAACCAATACGACATCCAACCTGTGTGGTTACACAGATACTGTTTCCGTAGTTGTGCTTCATGATTACTGTCTCAATGGCATGATCGTCATGAAGACCAAAGAGGAATTTTACGGTTCCATCCTTGGACTCAAACTTTGTAATTTCCTTAAGCGTTACAAATTCAAATTGCTCTGTCAGCTTTTCACGCAATGGCTTGGACAGATTCGTCATTTCACTAAAATCGTTCACGCGTTTTACATAAATCCAGTCAAAGATTTGACCACCGCGAAACGCCGGCTCCCCATTCTCCACAGCCCATTGCTGCAGTTCTTCCAGAGAATAATCATATATAAAAGGTTTCATTTTGTTGTCAACACCTATTCCTTCTTTTCTTTTCGTTTGGCTCCTACTTTACGTTCCATTCGTCCTATTCTATCACAAAGACCACTTTACATCCATGTATACCCTTGATGTCTGTACTTCATGCATTATAACACCTCAATGCCACCATCGCACCCTGTCATCCCTTTTGTCTGACCATAAACTCGAAGTCCCATCACAAAGAAATCCGCCGAAGTTCCCCTCGGCGGCCATCCTTCCGTGCTCTATTAAACTGTTATTCCACTGTTTTTGTCAACCGTGCGATGAAAAATCCGTCGCTGTGAGCGAATTGTGGCAAAATCTGAACGCCACCGTTGACGACCTTCAGGTTCACTGTCTCCGCATCGGGCCAGACGGACGTTTCCGCTGGACTATATTCCGGATGTCGGTTCAAGAAGTCTGCGACCATAACCTCATTCTCGACAGGTTCAATGGTACACGTACTGTAAACCAGAATCCCGCCTGGTTTTAACAACGGCGCCACACGATCAAGCAGTTCACGCTGCAGGTTGGAGATATCTTCAATATCTTCTACGGATTTGGTCCATTTCACATCGGGCTTGCGACGAATAACACCAAGACCGGAACATGGTGCATCCAGCAAAATACGGTCAAACGACGCTTCCGGATAACGCTCATTCAGATCAAGAGCATCCCCTGTTACAGCATCAATGCAACTCAGACCGAGACGCTCCGCCTGATCCAGGATCAGCTGGCGCTTGTGAGCATGTACATCGTTAGCGACAATACGACCGCGATCGTGCATTTTCTCCGCCATGTGAGCTGTTTTACCACCTGGCGCTGCGCAGCAATCCAATACGAGTTGGTCTTCTTCAGGCGCAACCGCTTCAGCCACGAGCATGGAACTTTCGTCCTGTACAGAGAACAATCCGTCCCGGTACCAGGACGTTAGAGCCATGTTTCCGCCACTACGTACAAGAATACCATCGGAACTCAGCTGAGAAGCTTCAACAACTGCACCTGTGCTGCTCATCTCATGCATCAGTTTCTCCCGTGTGGTCATCGTAGTGTTGACCCGAACACTCACCGCTGGCGGCTCGTTATTCGCACGACAGATAGCTTCCGCCGTCTCCTCGCCGTACTGGGCAATCCAGCGTTCAACCATCCATAACGGGTGGGAATGCTCAAGTGAAATACGTTCGGCAACGGGCAGATGTTCTGGAATACGAAGTTCATCCCGATTGCGGATCATATTGCGGAGCACACCATTCACCATGCCCGAGATTCCCTGATGGCCCAGTTTCTTGGCCAGATTGACCGCTTCGCTCACCACGGCATGTTCCGGAATACGATCCAGGTATATCATCTGATATACACTAATCCGCAGCAGGCTGCGAACCCAAGGTTGCAGTTTGGATACCCCTTTGGCAACGTAACGTTCCAAAAAGTAATCAAGTGTATTCAATCTAGCGATTGTTCCGTACACTAATTCAGTAGCTAGTCCGGCATCCGCGGGGCTTAAATCCGCCTCTTTCAGACGACGGTTCAACTCCAGATTACTGTATGCCCCATCTTGCTCAACTGCACTAAGCACCTTCACTGCCAAGGCACGAGCAGATGTTTTGGGTTTCTGGGAGCCAGATGCACCATTAGCGGAAGCATTTCCTACGCCACCCGATTTACCTGAATTCGGACGACGGTTTCCTTCACGCCCGGATGTATTTCCTGTGGCTTTATGGCCTTTGCCTGACGAACGCCCCGATGTATTACCGCTCATCGCAGCACCGTTCCCGGTTTCAGTGTACCACCGCGAGCAAAGTCAGCGGCTTGCATCACCTTTTTGCCTGCAGGCTGCACCTCAGTTAACCAGAGCGAGCCATTACCTGTACGAACTTCAATCCCTGCTTTGTTCAATTGCAACACCGTTCCCGGCTCTGCTTGTCCAGCATCCGAAGAAGTTGCCAGATCCACCTGATCGGGGTTAGCCGCAGCCCAGATCTTGAAGACCTGATCATCCCACATCGTAAATGCACCCGAAAATGGCACAAGGCCGCGGATCTGATTGAACAATTCGCGTGAAGTACGACTCCAGTCCATTTTCTCGTCTTCCCGAGTCAAATTGCGGGCATACGAAGCTTCGGCATCATCCTGAGGGACCGCCGTTGTCTCGCCTGCAATCAATCGTGGCATTTCTGCCTGAAGCAGTTTGGAACCAGCCTCACTTAATTTATCAAACATCGATCCTGATGTATCTTCATCCGTAATTGGCAGTTCCACACGCGAGATCATATCTCCGGTATCCAGGCCTTCAGCCATATACATCAATGTGACTCCTGTCACGGATTCTCCGTTAATAATGGAACGTTGGATCGGGGCTCCTCCACGATATTTCGGCAAAAGAGAGCCATGCACGTTCACACAACCGCGAACAGGCATATCCAGCACGGCTTTGGGCAGAATCTGTCCAAAGGCCGCGGTAACGATCAGATCCGGCTTCCATTCAGCCAAGCGGGCTACGGCTTCCGGATCACGCAATTTAACAGGTTGAAACACCGGCAGACCGTGGCGTTCTGCCGCGGCCTTAACCGGTGTTGGCGTAAGTACTTTTTTGCGCCCCTGTGGTTTATCAGGCTGAGTCACCACACCCACCACATTGTATCCCTCTGCAATCAGCATATCGAGAGAAGGAACTGCAAATTCAGGTGTTCCCATAAAAACAATATTCAAATCGATCACTCCTTAATTACGACGCGGTCCCGTTTGATCTGCTGCAATTTCGTACACTTTCTCGGCGATATCCGTAAAGAGTACGCCATCCAGATGATCAATTTCATGCTGGAATGCACGGGACAACAGGCCGCTACCCGTAATAATCAACTCTTTACCTTCACGATCCAGACCTTTGACCGTCACGGTCTCAAAACGACGAACGTCACCATTAATTCCAGGGATACTCAGACAACCTTCTGGTCCGAATTGTTCTCCCTCACTTGCAATGATCTCCGGGTTAATCATCTTGATCAGCCCTTGCTCATCACCTGCGTCAATTACGATCAGACGTTTCAAAATGCCGACCTGTGGTGCCGCAAGACCCACACCTTCCGCATCGTACATGGTGTCAGCCATATCATCCAGCAATTTTTGTACGTTTGGTGTAATTTTGGTTACTTCTTTGGCTCTCTTGTGGAGCACCTCATCTGGTTCTTGAACGATAATGCGAATCGACATGTTGTAAGCACCTTCCTAATCCTCATCATAATTTCAGGACGATATCTGTATTTTTGGGGTATTCATTTTTAATCTATGTTTATACCGCTTGTTTACATCCGCACTGCTGCAAAATGCTTACATTAACATTTGCGGGTCTACATCCAGACTAATGAGTAGTTTTTGCGCCTGAACATCCTCATCCATGCGCCGGGCCGTTGCCAGAGCAAGTCCTATGGCGTCTACATCCCCCCGCCATTTTATCATACATTGGAATCTGTATCTATTCTTGATCCGTGGAATCGGGGACGCTACCGGCCCCAGCACATCAAAGGCATCATTACTGAAACGATCCAGACTGCCCAGCCATCCGGCTGCATTAGCCTTCTCCTTTAGGATTCGCGTGTAGTTCTCGGCAAGGCGTATCAATACCGGAAGCTGCTCATGCGAAAAGGTCACCAGAATCAGGCGACAGTAAGGCGGATATTGCAAATTGCGACGATGCAGTAGTTCCTCACGTACAAACGATACATAGTCATGCTGGCTCGCATGCCCAATGGAGTAATGCTCCGGCGTATAGGACTGGACAAACACTTCACCAGGCAATTGGTGCCGACCCGCTCGGCCAGCTACCTGTGTTAGCAACTGAAACGTTTTTTCAGCAGCACGAAAATCAGGTAAATTCAGTGCTGAATCCGCTGTTATCACGCCAACCAGGGTTACATCCGGGAAATCGAGTCCCTTCGCAACCATCTGGGTGCCCAGTAATACATCCGCCTTTTTCTCACGAAATTGTTTCAACAGCTTCTCGTGCGCCCCTTTTTCTGTTGTCGTATCCACATCCATTCGAATGACCCGAATACCTGGAAAGAGCTTCGCGAGCTCTTCCTCGACCCGCTGCGTACCTGTACCAAAATATCGAATATGCTCACTTCCACAGTCCGGGCACACTTCAGGAGCCGCTTCCGCATATCCGCAGTAGTGACAACGGAGATTATTGGAGCGTTGATGGTACGTTAATGAAATATCACATTCGGGACAGCCTGCCACATATCCACAACTTCGGCACATGACAAAGGTCGAATATCCACGGCGATTTAGCAGAAGTACCGTCTGTTCACCACGTTCCAAACGCTCCTCCAGCCCTTTATGCAAAGCCCTGCTAAACATGGAGCGGTTGCCGTCCTTTAACTCTTCACGCATGTCAACGATCCGCACTTCAGGCAGCTTGTTCCCCAGTGCCCGAGTTGGCATCTCGAGCAAGAGCGGTGCAAAGTCATCATTACTCTGCGATCGTGCAGCGTAATAACTTTCCAGCGAAGGTGTCGCTGAACCCAGAACGACCACGGCCTGGTGCTGCTGTGCTCTTTTTACCGCTACATCACGGGCATGATATTTCGGAGTTTCCTCCTGTTTGTAGGAAGTCTCGTGTTCTTCATCCATAATAATCAGCCCAAGCCGACTGAACGGAGCAAATACGGCTGAACGTGCCCCAATCGCAACCTTCACCTGACCCTCACGAATCTTGCGCCATTCATCATAACGTTCACCGCCAGACAGACGACTGTGCATGACCGCAACCTGGTCGCCGAAGCGTCCCTTGAAGCGCTCTACCATCTGTGGTGTCAATGCAATCTCGGGCACCAGTACGATGGCCTGCCGATCCTGCTCGATGCATTGTTGAATGGTTTGAAGATAGACTTCCGTCTTGCCACTACCCGTGACACCATGCAGCAAAAATACCCCATGGCGCTGTTCCTGCAATCGGCCATTGATATTGTCATAAACATGTTTTTGCTCATCGGTCAGAACCAACGGTTCAGTCGCTTTGAACTTCCTGCCTTGATAAGGGTCACGAAAAACCTCGACGTCCTCGGTTACAATCAGTCCCTTTTCCTCAAGACCCTTGATCGTTGCTGCCGATACCTGCAGTGTAGATAACACTTCTTTCATCGGCATGGGCAGAAGCTCTTTCATTTCCAGCAAAAAAGCCAGAATCTCCTTCTGCCGCTGTGCTTTCGCCGGGAACGAAGCAAGTGCTTCCTGAGCAGCAGCGATATCTACGGCCAGATCAACAGACTTCATTGTTTTCTTATTCAGCTTGTCCTTGATGGCCTGACTTTCCAGCAGTACACCACCAAGCAATAATTTCTTGATCAGCGCAGCATGATTCGGATATTTCCGACTGAGCTGTTGCAGGGGTACCTGACCCCGACCTTTGACAAAACGGATGATATCCTGCTGCACCTTCTCGGTCGTAGACTCTTGTCCCCAAACAAATAACACCTCATCGTCCGGTTGTGTACTGGCGACCTCTCCGTCCAGTGCATCTCCCAGCGAGATGTATCGTTCTGCTTTCCCTTTCAATGCCGTCGGCACCATCACCTGCAATGACAAAATCCGGTTACTGGCATAACGTCCACTCATCCATTCGGCCAGTTCAACCAAATCTTTTGACAGTGGGGGAACAATATCCAGCAACTCCTGAATCTGCTTCAGCTTGAATGATTCCTCCCCGGTACGTGGCACAAGATCAATCACGAATCCCTGTACCGTCCGATGGCCAAAAGGTACACCCACCCGGCTGCCAATCTCGATCCATTCCCTCATCGCTTCAGGTACCAAGTAATCAAACGGCCGGTCTGTTTCCTTCACAGGAACATCGACAATGACCTTGGCAATCTCCATATTCTAATTCCTCCCGGCAATCCGCTCCGCCGCAATCCGGAGCAACCGATGAGCCACATCGTGCTTGGCCATCACTTGAAGCTCCTCCACCAAACCCTCCCGGTCATAGATATGTACCGCGTTGGTGTCTGTTCCAAATCCTGCACCCGTTCGGGTTACGTCATTGGCTACGATCAGATCACAGTTTTTCCGTTCCAATTTCTCACGTGCATACATCTCAACTGACTGAGTCTCCGCAGCAAAACCAATTAAAAACTGATGGGTTTTCTGTTTGCCCAGCGTTTCAAGAATATCTATATTTTTAACAAGTTCGAGCGACAGCGTGTCGCCTTTCTTCTTGATCTTCTCGGTGTAAACTTCCTTTAGACGATAATCGGCAACTGCCGCCGCCTTAACCACGATATCTGCATCATCCCACTCGCGTGTGACAGCTTCATACATATCCTGTGCAGACTGTACAGGGATCAACTCAACGTTCTCCGGTGGCTTCGCTTGGGTATTGCCCATAACCAATTTCACATCTGCCCCCAGTTCACGCGCAGCCGCGGCTATGGCAAATCCCATTTTGCCAGACGAATCGTTCGTAATGTATCGTACGGGGTCAATACGCTCAATCGTGCCCCCAGCCGTCACCACAACCTTTTTGCCTTGTAACAGTAAATCTTGTCCCTTTTGAGCTCGATCTTCAGATTCACGCTGTTCGAAGAAACGCTCTACCACATCAACAATGGTCTCCGGTTCTTCCAGACGTCCCTTGCCGACATAACCACATGCAAGCTGTCCTTCACCCGGCTCAATCATTAAGGTTCCCCGTTCAGCAAGCAGATTCATATTATGCTGTACAGCCGGATGATCATACATATGTACATTCATGGCTGGGGCAATCATTACAGGAGCAGTCGTGGCAAGAAGAGTTGTTGAGAGCATATCGTCTGCCATACCATGGGCCATCTTGGCAATCACATTCGCAGTAGCCGGGGCTACCAGAACAAGATCAGCCAGATCAGCCAGATGAATATGAGATACAACCGCTGGTTCACGCTCATCAAATGTATCGGTATATACGGTATTTCGGGTCAACGTTTGCAGCGTTAATTCGGTAATAAACTGTGTAGCGGAAGCTGTCATAATTACATGAACATCCGCCCCCTTTTGCACCAGTCTGCTGCATAATGTTGCCGCTTTGTAAGCGGCTATGCCGCCTGTCACACCAAGCACGATTTTTTTACCGTTCAACATGTTTATTTCCCCCGATATTTATACGACGTCTAATTAAGATTCCGTTAAAATATGCTTATTCGTAAAAAAATAACAACCTCGCGGTTGTCAATTAATCCGGCTTGCGCCGTATGCAGTTGAAGAGCAGCCGCAGGCGGCTTACTCTTCTTCTTCGTCCTGTCCTTTGATGACAACGAGCAGGTCTCCATAGATTTCTTCCAGTGCAACGCCAACTTGTTTATGGGATCTCGCACCTTTTAAATCCGTTTTTTCACCTTCACGTAGCTGTCTAGCCCGGCGGGAAGCAGCAACAACAAGGGAATACTTGCTGTCGACTTTGTTCATCATTTCATCAATAGAAGGATACAGCATATTAACAAACACCTCTTCGCATTAGTATAATCGCAAGTTGCCGCCTGACAGAACTTATGTGGCATGTCTTCACATTTGGACAGTCCAAGATGGACTGCTTCAATACATGATATGACAACTGCCCCACTTATATCGCATTCTGCAGCGGCAAAAGGGATTATTTATTGATCTTACAATGTTCGGCGATTATGATGCTTTCTATTCTCTTGCACGCCAAATCAATTTCATCATTAACAACAGCGTAATCATACTGCTCCAGCAGACTGATCTCATCGACCGCCACAGACATCCGGTGATCAATGGTCGCTTGGCTTTCGGTACCACGCCCCTGAATGCGATCTTTCAGCTCGTCCAATGAAGGAGGAAGCAGGAAAACAAAGATCCCTTCCGGGAATTTCTCTTTCACTTTTAACGCGCCTTGAACCTCAATCTCCAGAATGATGTCGCGGCCTTCGTTAATCGTTTTCTCTACAAAATCACGCGGTGTTCCGTAATAATTACCAACATACTCCGCATGTTCCAACAATTGATCTTCAGCAATCATGTTCTGGAACTCTTCATGACTTCTGAAGAAATAGTTCACACCATGTTCTTCACCCAGACGAGGCTGACGGGTTGTCGCCGATACGGAATAGATCAATTCCGGCACCCGTTTGCGCAATGCGCTGCATACAGTACCCTTCCCGACCCCTGATGGGCCGGACAACACTACCAGTAATCCCTTAGACATATTACACTCCATTTTATTCGTCGTTGTCATCATCTTTCGAAGAAAGACGATGGGCGACCGTCTCAGGCTGAACTGCAGACAGAATGACATGATCGCTATCCGTAATAATTACGGCACGAGTACGTCTTCCGTACGTTGCATCAATCAGCATGTGACGATCTCTTGCCTCTTGTATGATTCTCTTGATCGGCGCCGATTCCGGACTCACGATGGATATAATCCGGTTCGCCGATACGATGTTACCGAATCCAATGTTAATGAGTTTGATTGCCATAATCAGGTTCTTCCCCCTATACATGCGACTCTTATGCCGAAATATGGCCGTTCATTCGATATTCGCCGCTTGCTCACGAATCTTCTCCAGCTCCGCCTTCATCTCGACAACACGATTCACCAGAGCCAAATGGTTGGCTTTTGATCCAATCGTATTGACTTCCCGATTCATCTCTTGAATTAGAAAGTCCAACTTACGCCCTACCGGCTCATCACTCTTCAGCAGTTCCCTGCTCTGTCCAAAGTGACTGAGTAGACGTGTAAGCTCCTCTTCTATGTTAGAACGATCGGCAAACATTGCAATTTCCATACCCAATTTATGCTCATCAAAAGGGAAAGAGCCTTCTTCCTGCATTTCCGTAAGCCGTTGCCTTAACTTGTTACGGTAATCACTTACCACAGTCGGAGCAAGATCAAGCATCTCGGTATGCAGCGACTCCAGACGGGTAATCCGCCGTTCCAGATCACTGGCCAGATGAAGACCCTCGCGAGCGCGCATCTGCTCAAGGCTGGACAAAGCCTCTTTCAATCCTTCCTGCAGCACTCGCTCCCATTCGTCCTTCTGCTCTTCCGGAATGGAACTTGTCCCATCCGAATGAACCATGACGTCTGGCAGCCCAAGCATATCCACAATACTTGGTTTGCCCTGCATTCCATACTGAGTCTCCAGTTGCTCTGCAGCCTGCAGATAGGCCCTGACCGTCTGTTCATTCAGAACAGCGGGAAGAGCCTGGTCTTCCTCTTTTTCTTTCATTACATAAACATCAATCCGCCCACGTTTCAAACGACCCTGTACGATCTTCCTCAAACCGTCTTCATAATACGTCCACTCTCTTGGCAGACGCATCATCACTTCGCAATAACGATGATTAACAGATTTGATCTCTAATTGTACCTTATAGCCGCCAAAATGAAAGGCGGATTGACCGTATCCGGTCATACTGAATGACATCGGCATCACATCCGTTTTACTATTGTAATTGATTATTAGGGTTGAAACAAGTAGGACATTGATGCTCCGACTTCTCCCATACATATTGAGTCAGTTCGGCCGTCATGCCATAGAACATAAACGGTGTCATGAGATAGATGCCTTTGAAATGGACTGTTGCTACATCCAGCAGTTCTTTGGCAATTTTTACACCCATAGCACGGCCTTCTTCTCCTTCCAGACCCGCCATCCGGGAACGCACTTCATCCGATAGCTGAATCCCCGGAACCTCGTTGTGCAGATACTCTGCATTCCGTCCACTCGCCAGCGGCATTACACCTACAAAAATGGGCACATCCAGATGTTTGGTCGCTTCGTGCATTGCTACAATCAACTCAGGGTCATAGATCGGTTGTGTCATGATGTAATCTGCGCCAGAGGCAATTTTCTTCTCCAGACGTTGTACAGCTTTATCCAAATATTTCACATTGGGATTAAATGCCGCTCCGATGACAAAACCGGCTTTCTGCTTCAGCGGTTTACCTGAGAAAGCCACTCCATCGTTCAACTGCTTGATCATGCGTATGATTTCAAAAGAAGTCAGATCATATACTGAGCTTGAACCCGGCAGATCACCAAATCTTGCAGGATCTCCTGTTACAGCCAGTACATGATTAATCCCCAAAGCATCAAAACCCATCATGTGTGACTGTGTTCCAATCAGATTCCGGTCACGGCAGGCAATATGTACAAGTGGACGAAGGCCCGTGCGATCCTGAACGAGGTGACCCAGCGCCATGTTGCTCATCCGTGTAACCGCTAGTGAATTATCCGCCAGGGTCAGGGCATCTGCTCCTGCCGCTTTCAGTGTCTCGGCACCCTTCATGAACTTGGCAATGTCCAAGTCACGTGGCGGGTCAAGTTCAACAATGACCGTGTGACGCTGCTTGACCAGATCAACGATTGTAGGCTGTCCTCCACGTCCGGAACGCTCATCCACATGTTCATGCAACACGATACGAGCTTTGGATTCGGACGGATCGGGCTCCAAAATAGGCGAAGGTACATATTCGGCGAGCGCCTCTTTCATTGCGGTAATATGATCAGGTGTAGTCCCGCAGCACCCGCCGATAATACGAGCGCCCAGTTCGGCAAACTGCACTGCCGTCTGACCAAAGTACTCCGGAGTTGCACCATAACGGAACTGACCATCCACATAATCCGCGGCACCCGCGTTCGGATAGACGGACATCGGAATACCAATACGACCAGAGACGGTTTCCATGGCACGCATTATCCCGTTTGGACCGGAGCGACAGTTAAAACCGATCACATCCGCACCCTGCTCCCGCATGATCCGGAAGGCTTCAGGCATCGTATATCCGTCCAGCGTATGCCCTACATCCTCTACCGCGAACTGTCCAATTACAGGCAGATCACTCAGCTTGCGTGCTTGCAAAAGGGCAATATCCATCTCTTCTATATCATAGAAGGTCTCAAGCAAAATGCCATCTACACCTTCATCGAGCAGAGCAGAGATCTGTTGTTGATAGAAGCGTTTGAGTTCACTTGTGGACACGTTCGTCCGCTTGCCGCCACGAATAGAGCCTACTGCACCAAGAACGTAACCGTCAGCTCCAGCCACCTCTTTGGCAATACGTACACCGGCACGGTTCACATCCTCCACCTTGGACTCCAGACCGAACTTGGACAACTTGTCGTAATTGGCAGAATACGTATTCGTTTCAAATATTTCTGTACCTGCATCCCGATAACGGCGATGTACATCCGCCACCACTTCAGGTGAAATCAAGTTCAATTCTTCATATGAAATCCCTACCGGAAACCCCATTTGGTACAGAAATGTTCCCATGGCCCCATCTCCAACGAGAACACGTTCCTGCATAACTTTGCGCAAATCCGCCTTCATCCCTTTTCCCCCCGCCTAGCTGTGATCATTTTCATACTAATGTAACACAAAAAACGCTAAAAAACGAAGAAAAACACAGGTTTTTGATGCAGATTAAAAAAAGAGGCCCACAGGCCCCTTTGGTTAAACCTTCCACTTTTTTATGAAGTGATTCCCTTAAAAACAACTTCAGCAGGTCCGGTCATGTACACATGATTGTCAGCTTCATTCCACTCAATGTGAAGATCCCCACCCTTGAGGCTGATGATTGCCGTACGATCTGTATGCCCATTCAGGACAGAGGATACCAGTGTTGCACATGCCCCGGTTCCGCAAGCAAGTGTTGGGCCAGCTCCACGTTCCCATACACGCATGTCCACATATCCACGGTCACGAACTGTGGCGAATTCCACATTGATTTTTTTCGGGAACAGCGGATGCACTTCAAGAAGTGGTCCCCAAGTTGTGAGGTCAAAATTCACAGCATCATCTACATAGATGACCGCATGCGGGTTACCCATGGATACGGCAGTGAATTTGAACGCATGTCCATTCGCTTCAATGTGATGATCGACCACGGGATTCGCATCCACCGTTGTAGGTACCTGTAGGCCATTCAGGATAGGCTCACCCATATCCACACGAACCGTTTCCACTTTACCATCACGAATGTTGAGACTTACCGGTTGTACGCCTGCACCAATCGTTTCAATGGTGATCTGCTCCTGGCTAACGTGACCATGATCGTATACATATTTGGACACACAGCGAATGGCATTACCGCACTGCTCTGCTTCGGAACCGTCCGAATTCATGATGCGCATCTGAAAGTCCGCCTTCTCCGAAGGCAGTATATAAACCAGGCCGTCCGCACCGATGCCGAAGAAACGGTTACACCATTTCACAGCCAATTCTGCAGCATCAGCCGGAAGCTTCTTTTCACCAAATACAACGATAAAATCATTACCAAGTCCATGCATTTTCGTAAATTCCATAACCTTGCCCACTCCTTTTGGCAGTCTGCTGCCAAAGCTATATTCTTGCTCTTCTACAGGATCACCATAGAAATTCATATTCAACAGTTACACCAAAAAATGCTATCCTGCAAAATGCCAAAGCTGCCGCTTCGAATCATTTTGAGGATAGCATAACGAAATGGGTAAGGAAAAGGTATTGATTTTATGCCGAAAACTTTGTACTTTTCGGTACGAAGCGGCCAGAACCCCCCATGCGACGGCGGTTACGACGACCACCCCACACGCTGCCTGCGCCCATAAGGAACGTTGGAATGCCTGCAGCAACAATACAGATCGCCCATTCACGCAAACCTAGAGGTACAGTTTTGAAGATCGGTTGAAGCGCCTCAACGTACATAACAATTAACATCAGCACAACCGATGAAATAACGGCAAGAACCAGATATTTGTTCTGTAGTGGATTCCGGTGGAAGATGGATCGTGAACTACGGCAATCAAAGACATGAATGAGCTGCGCCAAAACGAGTGTAGCGAAAGCCACAGACTGTGCTTTGATCAGTTGACCCGGGTTATCCGGTGCAGCCTGAAGGGTGAGCCAGAACGCTCCGAGTGTACATAATCCAATCAATACACCCCGACTGACAATTTTCCAACCCAGTCTGCGGGCAAATATATTTTCTTTGGCTCCCCGGGGTTTGTGCTCCATCAAATCTTTCTCAGGCTGATCTACCCCCAGCGCCATTGCAGGTAAACCATCCGTCACCAGGTTAACCCACAGAATCTGAATAGGCACGAGTGGTAGCGGCAGGCCCATCATCATCGCAAAGAACATCGTTAGAATCTCGCCCACGTTTGATGCCAGCAAATAACGGATAAACTTGCGAATGTTCTCATAGATATTACGGCCTTCTTCAATGGCAGCCACAATGGTCGAGAAGTTATCATCACTCAGAATGAGCGCCGAAGCTTCCTTCGTCACATCTGTGCCTGTAATGCCCATCGCTATGCCGATATCTGCCGCTTTGATCGCTGGAGCATCATTCACCCCATCCCCCGTCATCGCGACGACATGCCCTTTGCGCTGCAACGATTTTACGATGCGAAGCTTATGTTCAGGAGACACTCTGGAGAACACATAGATGCCTTCTACCTGTTTATCCAGTTGCTCATCCGTCATGCCTGCCAGTTGCTGACCACTTAACGAAGCGCCTCCGCGTGGAAGAATACCCAGCTGATGAGCAATGGCTTCTGCCGTTGTTCCATGATCACCTGTGATCATGACGGTGCGAATACCCGCTTTGCGGCATGTGGCAATCGCATCTCTCACTTCACGACGCGGTGGATCAATCATACCTGCAAGTCCTACGAAGACAAGTTGACTTTCGGCGGCGTGTTCGTCAGCCACTTTTTCTTCCGGCCGAACTTCACGATAGGCCATTCCGAGAACACGCAGTGCCGCTCCGGCCATGTTCTCATTTGCTGCCATCACTTTCTGCCGCAGCGTTCCAGTGAAAGGTACCACCTTGCCTTCCCATAAAATATAACTGCAGTGTCCGATCAACACATCGGGTGCACCTTTGGTATAGATCATTCGGCCCCCCTGGTGATGAACCAGGACCGACATGCGTTTTCGCTCCGAATCAAACGGAAACTCCTGCTCGCGGGCATACAACTCTTTGAGGCCAGCAGGGGTAAGTCCCATTTTGGAGGCCAGTGTGACGAGTGCCCCTTCCGTCGGGTCGCCCTTCAGCTCCCAGAACACATTTTCTCCCTTGACCGTTTCTTCTTGGAGATCCTCTTTTTTCGTGTTTTTCTTGCTTTCCTTTTTCGTATCCTTGCCCTTTTTCTTGTTCCCCATCTGGCTTGCAACGCTCTCCACAATACTGGCATTGTTGCAAAGCGCACTGATCTGGAGCATTCTGCGCAGGGACTGGTCACTCTTCAGTTCCACCATGCGACCGTTCTCCAGCATCTGTCCTTCGGGTGCATAACCATCCCCGGTAACCTTGATGTCGCGTCCCTCCAGCCACACATCCGTTACCGTCATCTTGTTCTGGGTGAGCGTGCCTGTCTTATCCGAGCAGATTACGGACGCGCAGCCCAGAGTTTCGACAGAAGGCAGCTTACGTACAATAGCTTTACGCTTGATCATCCGCTGCACGCCAAGGGCAAGTGCGATGGTTACAATGGCCGGCAGACCCTCCGGTATGGCAGCCACCGCGAGGCTAACCCCTGCCAGAAACATGCCGACAGCTGGTTGTCCGTGCAATATACCTGCCACGACGACCATAACGGTTAATCCCAACGCGACAAAAATCAGAATTTTGCCCAGTTGTTCCAGCCTGTGCTGTAGCGGTGTTTCTTGCTCCTCCGTATTCTGGATCAGATCGGCAATCTTGCCCATCTCGGTCTCCATTCCTGTACGGATAACCACACCTTTGGCCGTGCCACGAGTGACCATGGTACCCATAAAACCAATATTCTTCTGATCGCCAAGTGGAACATCCTCGTCGGCAATCGGAAGGCAATGTTTGCTTACGGGGACAGATTCCCCGGTAAGTGCCGACTCCTCGACATCCAGACTGTTCGTTTCCAGCCAGCGTACATCAGCAGGTATTCGGTCACCACTCTCCACCATGACAATATCCCCGGGTACAAGTTGTTTGGCGGCAAGATGTACTTCCTGGCCCGATCGAAGCACTTTGGCGAGAGGTGCGGACAACTGTTTCAATGCACGAAGAGATCGTTCTGCCCGGAATTCCTGCACAAACCCCAGAATGGCATTCAGCACAATAATGGCCACGATCGTTACCGCATCCAGATACTCACCCAGCAATCCGGATACCAACGTTGCTCCCATCAATACCAGCACCATAAAATCTTTGAACTGATTCAAGAGCAATGTGATTGGAGAAATACGTTTCCCCTCGCTCAGCTCATTCGAACCGATAGCTTTCCTCTTCTCCGCTGCAGCTTCATCCGTCAATCCTTCCTGCGGGTTGACGCCAAGAGTGTTGCGAAGCTCTTCATCACTTAGTTGATGCCACTTGGTATGTTCCATGCTTCAAGGTTCCCTCCCAGTCTGTATTCATCTGCAAAATAAGCTCACATGCTTCACCGGCGCGCTGGTCGACAGGCTGTACACTATGCCGGACAAACTACCTGCTCTATATGTATTCGGACAGGTCTGTGATTAGCACCCGCAAGGTGAATCCTTTCCCTGATGGACAGAATAAGCTAAAATAAAAGTCTGCGATGTTCTGCGCAGTACTGATTCCAGCGTTCAACAGGCAAGCAACGAAGAATCTGCAGCCAGTCCTGTTTTTTTACATAACCTGGTTGCTCGTTTCAGTTATATAGATGAAGCATTTGGCATGATAAAATGCAGATGCTCGATAGAGAGAGGAAGTGGAAAAATGGCATTGGACGGCATCGTAACACGGGCCATTGTTCATGAATTGCAAGGCTGCATTGGTGGACGTATCAGCAAAATCCATCAGCCGAATGGCCATGACGTAGTTCTCACCCTGCGTGCTCAGCGCGGAAATAGTAAATTGCTTGTTTCGGCAAGCCCGACCTATCCCCGTGTGCATTTTACGGAAAAAACATTCCTTAACCCGACGGAAGCACCCATGTTCTGTATGCTGCTCCGCAAGCACTGTGAAGGTGCAATCATTGAGGAGATCCGTCAGATTGGCATGGAACGTATTATCCACATCAATGTGCGCCAGCGCGACGAACTGGGGGATATTTCGGTTAAACGGATCATCATTGAATTGATGGGGCGTCACAGTAATATTATTTTACTTGATCCTGTAACAGGAACGATTCTGGATGGCATTCATCATGTGACTCCGTCCATCAGTAGCTACAGGGTAATCATGCCCGGATTCTCGTACACCGCCCCACCTGAACAACATAAAAGTAATCCGCTCGAAGTGAGCCGTGCAGCATTCGAGGAAAGCTATCATACCGCTGAAGAAGAGGCATCACGCTGGCTTGTGAATTCATTTAGCGGTCTTAGCCCGCTGATTGCAGGAGAGATTGCTGCCCGTGGAATTGCTGCTGAAGGCACAGTTAACACTCAGGCTGTGGTTGAGGGTGCGAGTCGAATTGAGGTCGGGGCGCTCTGGAACGCTTTTGAAGCCGTGATGGGTCCTGTCAGAGATCATCTCTACACGCCTGTAACTGGAATGAACGCCAAAGGCAAAATGATTTTCTCGGCCGTTCATCTTCAGAGCATTCAGGATTTGGAGAAAACCTATGACACGATGAGCAAGTGCATGGAAGATTATTACGGAGACAAGGCTGAACGGGACACGGTTAAACAGAGAGTAAGTGATCTGCTCCGTTTTCTGCAGAATGAGCGAAGCAAGAACATCAAAAAGCTGGATAACCTGAACAAGGATCTGCTCGAAGCGGATGATGCAGACAAGTTCAGACTATGGGGTGAGTTGCTGTTCGCCTCCCTGCATCAGGTCCGCAAAGGGGACAAGAGCGTGGAGCTTGTGAACTTCTATGATGAAGACCAAGCCAACATTACCATTCAACTTGATCCGCTGCTTACACCGTCTGATAACGCACAACGTTATTTCAAGCGGTATAACAAATACAAGAACAGTCTGGCTGTCATTCATGAGCAGCTTGGCAAGACCAAAGACGAGATTGACTATCTCGATAACCTATTGCAACAGCTGTCCATTGCATCCATGAACGACATTGAGGAAATACGGGACGAGCTTGTGCAACAGGGATACCTTCGTGACCGTAACAAAAAGGGTAAAAAGAAGAAGAAAAGCGACCGTCCGACCGTACACCAATTCACCTCCTCCGAGGGGATTGATATTCTTGTGGGCAAAAACAACCTGCAAAATGAGTATGTGACCAACCGTCTCGCTTCTTCCAACGACACTTGGCTGCATACCAAAGACATTCCAGGTTCACATGTGGTCATTCGCAGTACTGACTTTGGTGAAGCTACATTGGAAGAAGCGGCACAGCTTGCTGCCTATTTCAGCCAAGCCAAGGAATCAAGCAGTGTGCCTGTGGATTACACGTTTATCCGTCATGTACGCAAACCAAGTGGTGCGAAGCCAGGTTTTGTCATCTATGATCACCAGAAGACCTTGTTTGTCACGCCAAATGATGAATTGATCAAGAGTCTGCCATCCACCATTAAAAATGGATAAGAGACTTATTTCGTAAGTTGAGATGTAACAGTAACATTAGAAAAATCCCCTGACCATTAAATGAAGTGCCCCCCTTAGAATAGACATTGGAATAAACCCCTGGTTTATCCGATGAAATTCTAGGGGGGCATTTTTTTATGCCAGCAGTTAAAGGTCAAAAGTTTAAACAGTATTCTTTCGAGATAAAGATGGAGGCAATACATCTTCACTTGGTGGAAGGCTGGACTTACCGCAGAATCATGGAGAAGTTTGGGATGACAGACAGACATCTACTCAAAGCCTGGATGAAAAAGTACAAAGAATCCGGTGAGTTTGGACTCATCGATCATCGCGGAAGACGCGAGACATACGTTGACCAAGACAGACAGATGAAGCGGTTGATACGTGAAAATGAAATGTTAAAAAAGTGCTTGGAAAACTGGATGCAGGAGATGAAAAACAAAGATATATGAGTGTCGAGAAAGCCGCAAAAGAGTATCCAGTGAGCGCACTTTGTCAGGTTTTTGGAGTCTCTAGAAGTGGCTACTATGCTTACCTCAAACGCAAAAGTCAAGATCGGGATCAAACAGACAAGGCACTTGTACAGAAAGTTTACGACCAATATAACGGAGTGTATGACTACCGCCAGATTCAGTTGTTTTTGCTACAGGACCACGGGGTCTGGATGAATCATAAGAAAGTACTACGGCTGATGCAGACGCTTGGAATCCGCTCACGAATTCGGCGGAAACATCGCTGTAATTACGCTTCTTCAACTGAAGGACGTGTTGCTAAAAACCTGCTGAAGCGTGACTTTAAAGCAGATAGAGCGAACCAAAAATGGGTCACGGACGTCACTCCATTCCGTGTGGGTGAGTCGTGGATCTATCTCTCTGCCATGAAAGACTTATTTAATAATGAGATTGTAGCCTATCACATGAGTCAGAGAAACGACAATCAGCTGGTGCTGCAGACCTTTGAGCATGTCTTTAACAAGACAAAAGACGTGACGGGACTGATCGTTCACAGCGATCAGGGATTCCAGTACACGTCCTATGCTTACCACGACATGCTGCCAAAGGTTGGCGCCCGAATCAGCATGTCACGCCGAGGAAATTGTTATGACAATGCCTCGATGGAGAGCTTCTTCTCGCATCTCAAAACGGAAGGGCTCTAGCCTTATGATATCCGAAATATGGACGAGGCACAAAGGCGAATTGAAGCGTATATCCATTTTTACAACCAACATCGACCACAACGAAAACTAAATAAACTGCCTCCGGTAGGGTTCCGGAACCAGTTTATAGCCTAGGGTGTTTTTTTCAATGTCTGTTAAATGGGGTCTTGACCATCTAATGGTCAGGGGATTTTTGTATTTGCATTATTTATTTGAATGATAAGTGAAGTTCAGCTTTTTAATTGAATATTAATTCATTTATATGTATAATAATTCAATTGTGATGAATAAAAACTACTGTTAAGGAAGTGTACTGTGACCATACATATTAGAGAAACTCAACCTGATGATCTGAAACCACTGACTGCATTGATGCATGACTATGTGGTGGGATTCTACAACAACCCATGGCCTGGAGATCAATCCATCCACCTTTTGATCAACAACCTGCTTAATCAGCAAATCGGTGCTCAATTCGTGGCAGTAGAGGACGGGAAGCTTATCGGATTTTCCACCTTGTTCTTCACCTACAGCACGATGAAAGCAGAGCGTGTAGCCATTATGAATGACCTTTTTGTTACGGAAACATTCAGAGAAGGTGAAGCGGAAGCCCAACTATTTGCACACTGCCAGCAATATACGCGTGAACATGGATGTGCTTATATGTCCTGGATCACCGCAGTAACTAATGAGCGTGCGCAGCAATTATTCGAACGTCTCGGGGCTACACGTGGTGATTGGGTAAACTATTCGATCTCATAGACTCTTTTTAACAAAAAAAGGACATGACTACATGCAGGTTTAACCTACTATGTTTCCATGTCCTATACTCCTTCGACCTTAGGATGTATCTCTATAAGCAAAAAAACTCATAGCCCGATAAAGTGTTAACCTGTCTAGGTTATACTATCTCTTGCTGTGTGCAGCCGCCTGCAGTCTTTCCAACACATCAACCGCTACCGTCTTGCTACCGAGATCCCCGTGGAAAACAACACCTTGTCGTTCCCCATGGTAATCCGATCCACCTGTTTCAATAAGATCATATTCCCTTGCCATCTCCACATACCTGCGTTCATCTTCCGGGCCATGGTCCGAATGAAATACTTCGATACCATCCGGACGGGAGTCTGCGATAATTCGACGTACCAATTCATCATCATTATAGAGACCCGGATGGGCAATAACAGCAGCTCCCCCTGCGGCTCTGATCCACTCGCACGCATCCTCTGGTGCAACTCGGGGGACAGATACGAAACCAGGCTTGCCTTCAGCAAGATATCGGTCGAATGCATCCCGCATGTCGACAGCATACCCCTTCTTCACCAACACATCAGCCATATGTGGTCTGCCGATACTCTCATCCGGCTCTAGCGGGCGTCCCAGCTCATCCAGTACCTCCTGCCAGCTTATATCAAGCCCCAGTTCCTGGAGCTTGCCAATAATCAGATGATTGCGCTCATCTCGCGCTTCTCTTAATCCGCGCAACCGTTGCAGGAACTGCTCATCCTCCGTATTCACGTAATAACCCAGCACATGAATATCTTTGCCGCCAGCCCGAGTGCTGATCTCAACACCTGCTACGACATCAATATCATACTCTTTCCCCGCTCGCTCTGCTTCTGCTACACCGGCCACTGTATCATGGTCGGTTAGGGCAACCGCAGATAGTCCTTTTTGCTTGGCAAGCTTCACATTATCAGCCGGTGGCTGCGTTCCATCGGAGGCCTGACTATGGGTATGAAGATCACAGCGTCCTAGGCTTTGATTCATGCATAACAGCTCCTTTCCTTCAAAAGTGGATTGTGATTAACTTATCTATTATTAATATTGCCTGCTATTATGCCTTACCTGTTTTGCGTTCGGGCTTATGTTGCTCCTGTTGACGCAGATAGTTCAGGAAAGCGACGGCTGACAGGGGCAACAAGGACGATTTTAGATGGATGGCATAGAACTGCCGTTTGAATTCAAGTCCACGGATATCCACAATATGAACGAGTCCCAGGGCCAGCTCATGCTGCACGGAAGAGGGGGATAACATCGTAATGCCTACTCCTGCCTCAACAGCCGATTTTACCGCTCCAGTACTGCCGAGTTCCATCACAACATTCATGTCCTGTGGATCAATCTTTTTCTTTTGCAATTGATCTTCCATCACCTGACGGGTTCCCGAACCCTTCTCACGAAGCACAAAGGGATAATTCATTACATCTTCAAGATTCACTTTGCTACGCTTAGCCAGATCATGCCCGGCAGGTACAATCAGTTTCAACTCGTCCTGCATAACAGGCTCTACAATCATGTCCGGGTGGTGCACTGGCGCTTCAATCAGACCAAAATTAAGCTGGTGCTTCAATATATCATCCATAATTTGCGTTGTATTCATCACTTTCATGACGATGGAAATATCGGGATATTGAAGTGCAAACGGTCCGAGCATGCGTGGGAGTACATATTCTCCGATCGTTAAACTGGCTCCAAGCTGGAGTCGGCCTTGTAACATCTGGGTAAACGCAGACATCGCCTCATCCGTCTGTCTGACCAGCTCCACACTCCGTTTCGCATGAGGCAATAACGTCCGGCCAGCCTCGGATAATTCTATTTTTTTGGTGGAACGATGTAATAGCTTGGTTCCAAAATAATCCTCCAGTGATTGAATCTGCATTGTTACTGCAGGTTGAGTCATATGTAATGCTTGTGCAGCAGCCGAGAAGCTGCCTTTCTCTGCTACCGTATAAAAAATATGCAATTGGTGAAAATTCATATCTTCGCCCCTCTTCGATTACACTCTCTACATTGTAGCCGATTTCTCGCTTGGCAACAAAAAAAGCATGCAGCTTGTCTGCATGCGATGATACTTGAATCTATGATTTCAACATATTAAATCTACTCAACTTACTTATGCTTGCGACTATTTTTGACCAGTGTCATTCTTCTTGAATGTCTTAACCATGAGTAATATGATTTCAGGTCCCTCAACTCAATGGTCTCCGACATACGTCCCAGAAACGTAACTACAATCATTTTGTGCAGCGGGTTGCCCGCAATATCATATTCTCCTTCAAGTTCGGAAAATTCGGCGACCACGACCAGATCCTCATCAATCAGGTAGACGTCCTGTTCATTACGGTAGTATGGTGTTATACGGTCCTGCTTCAGACACTCCCATAACCACGCTGCAATATGATCATCATCACTACGTGCAGGCTCAATACGGTCTGCATACCGCATCTTGGCATGATGGGTAATGACGATGTCGGCCACTTTCTTGTCTCCAAGAGCCACGAAAAACGGCTCGTAGGTGCTCCAACGTTGCATCACCTTATCACGCATGGGAATCACTCTCCACCAGATAGGACTTTCTATCTATTTATTACCAAATATATTACAACATAAGTCCCGTAACCTCAAGGCGTAAGTTTAACTTTTTTTCATAAAAGTCCGTTTGTGCATAATTCAAGAAAAGAGCGACCCCACAGGGTCCCTCCAGTTTCTCGTCTATATTCCGTAAAAGCTCGTTTTGTCCATGGTTTTACTGGCATACTCGGTTTTGATCTCGTTTCGATACGAACGTTCGATCTTGCGCACATAGGAAAGTCGCTTCACATTTTTCATCGTATCTTCTGCCCGTTCTGCATTAACATACATGACCACATAATGCATACGGCGGGAGATATAATGCACGGTGCCATATTTTTCGAGATTACGGGCAGCCTTCAAATCACTGACCCAAATAATGAATCCTGTCCTTTCCGCAAACATCATCGTCCCCGCCCTTCTATAATGGAGACCGGCGCCTAGAGGATGATTGTTGATCGGTCACTTAACCGAGCAAGCATTCATCCCCGGATGTTTGTTGATCGGTCACTTAACCGAGCAAGCATTCATCCCTAAAGGTCCGGTCTGTCATGAGTCTGAATTAATTACTCTATCCGATTGCTTAACTGCAACCACACTTGCCGCCACTACCGCAGCCGCCCTTCGGATTCGGATCATTGCTTGGTACCTTGATGGTCGTTGACACTGCGAATGCAATAGTCTCTGACATCTGGAATAACATATCATCCAGGGACTTCTCTGCCTGTTTGAAGCGGGCTACCGCCTCAAAATTTTCTAACTCCTGTTCCAGCGCTTCCACTTGGTCTTTCGCTGCATGGTAATCCGGGTGAAAATGACCAAAACGCTGTGTTTCTTCAAACAATTCCTTCTTGGCATTCAGCTTCCGAATCCCCATCTGAATCTCAGGGGTAGTCTCGACTTGCTGCTTCCAATATAAATAATCCGATACTTCGGCAGATTGGTTAATCATGTCGCCCAGTTCATATGCGCCCGTTAACACTTGTGCCATATCGACCGTGTTCATTTCCGCTACGCTCATGAAATATTCATCCTATCTATATATAAAGTTCTACTTAACGTAGACTACCTCATCATAGCATATCCATGAATAGTTAAGAAGAGTTTTTCCTGCAATTAGAAATAAGGGAAACTTGGAAATTCGTCTTTCAACCTGATACTCACTCAAATAGTTAGGTTATGACATCATCTGGCAGGATAAGACGCATTGTATCCCACTCCGACGGGGAGAATGTACGCCATTCTGTCTCTAATGAGCATTCACTTGAATCCAGAATACACCATCCGCTTAATGTCCATTTTTCATGCCCCTCTACCTGATGTGGAATGAGGTATTGTGTACAATGATTCTGTTGTATCCCCAGCTTGGTCTGCCACTCAATGGCTTTGGCAGCAATCTGTCGTGCTGTTGAACTGTGATATCGACGCCACTCCCTGTACCAGGTCTCAGGTATCTCCTCAATCCCTAACAGAGAGAACGTCTTCTCAATTACAGAATGATCACGCTCCATCCCATGCAAAAATGCAGGGATAATAACCAGACCTTGATTATCGGGTGTGTGGAAAGAATATACACCGCTCAAGACATCTTTTTCTAATGACTCCTGATCCTCTGTAGAGCCTGTACATAACTCCATGTTTCGATCTATAGTCAATGATGCAGTATCCGCTTCCTTTCCCCAACCCTTTAACGCAATACTTACATTCTCCGGCACGCCTGTCAGAGCATATTGATCCAGAAACTCCATCAATTCGTGTAATTCAAATCCTCTGGCTATAGCCAATACGACTCGCTCTCTTGTCATTCGATAAATGGACATCCGATCACGCGTAACCCGTTCGGCGCATTGCTCCAGCAACCAGATCACACCAGGCCCTGCTTCCGGTGGTACCAACATTTCAAAATCAGGCTGCACGTAAAATCCACACGGCTCCATCTCGCTCACCGCCTCATGCCCTCGATATAGCAAGCTCTGCGGGTTGATCAGCCAGCGGAATGCCATTTCTCCTGACGGATCTTCTCCAACCTCACCATAACCCCAGCCAGCCAATGCGTATAGCCAGTCCCTAATCTTTGGTTCCGAATTCGCATTTACTATACGGCACCATACGTTCTTCTCCGGAGTTAGCACTGCCAATTGATAACGAAAGTGCTGCAATGCTGGTTCAGCAGCCGCGTATCTTTCTACACAAGCTTGATACACTTCCCGGTACATCTGTTGCCACGAGAGCTTCAACCACTCTTGTAATTGACGATCTACGATCCGAATCCGCCCCTCTGCCTTCTGAACCAGTTTCAGACTGAGCAATAGGTCGAGAAGGATTGCAACGTGAACCGGATATAGATCTGAATGTTCATATCGAATCCCCAAACCTTCAAAGTCTGTAGCGGATAGTACTGTTATTGCACTTAATTTTTGAACCGTTCTCTTATGTATCGTACCTTTACCTGTCAAGGGTAGCCCTTCTCTTCCGATCCAAGCGATCAGATGAATCAGCTCTGCTGCGATATCCGGCTTTCCCTCCTGTACGACATGAGCACGCATCGTCATTTGTTCAACGGCAAGGCCCACTTTTTGCACACACGCAATCGTCAATGTCTCCAATCGGGAAGCAGGAATATAGAATAAACGTTCCCCCCAACTTTTATGAACAGATTCAATCCATCTTTGCTGCCTTAGGCTGGCAAATGAAGACTTGGCCTCTGCACCACTTAATCCTTCGATGGCCCACTGTTCTCTCGGGGGGAGAGAGGTAAAAGGCTGCCCGGCATGTTTGTGAAAAATTGCACCCAACACTTTTTGCTCCATTGAAGTGAGTTTTGACCATGAATCAATATCCAGTACCACAGGCTCATCTAATGGTTCAAATGAAGACATATCCTTTTCCCTCCTCTTTTCGCGAGTGTAAATGACCTATTCCGTTTCATGAACGATGTCATACTCATATCCCTGCTCTACCAAGAACATCTGACGGTTTAATGCAAAATCCTGTTCCTTACTATCCTCTGAAACCAGCGCATAGAAGTAAGCTTTGTTTTCTCCTGCTTTCGGTCTTAGAATTCGTCCCAACCGCTGTGCTTCTTCCTGCCTTGAACCGAAGCTCCCGGATATTTCAAGCGCAACCGCAGCATCTGGCAGATCCACGGCAAAATTGGCAACCTTGGACACAACAATCGTTTTAATCTCTCCACGCCGAAATGCGGAAAACCATTTGATTCGCTCTTGCTGTGACATTGTCCCAGAGATCAGAGGTGCTTCAATTTCCCGGGCAATCATCTCTAGTTGGTCCAGATATTGTCCAATCACCAGCGCAGGCAAATCTCGATGACGTTCCAGCAAACGCTTGACTACACGTATCTTTGCCGGATTCTCGGCAGCCAATCGAAATTGGTGCTTCACCTCGGCTTGGAGATAATTCGATCTTAGTTCCGGGGAGAACGGGATGCGTATCTCTTGACACTGTACATCGGCAATCCACCCTTGCTGCTCCAGTTGTTTCCATGGCATATCATAGAGCTTCGGACCAATCAGCGAAAATACATCCTGTTCACAGCCATCCTCTCGAACCAACGTGGCCGTTAATCCCAGCCTTCGAGTAGCTTGAATATCTGCAGTGGCACGAAACACCGGCGCTGGCAGTAAATGCACTTCATCATAAATGATCAGCCCCCATTGTCTCTCGCTGAGCAATTTGATGTGGGTAAAATCAGCATCCTTTGATTTCCGGTGTGTAAGAATCTGATATGTAGCTACAGTCACAGGTTTCACTTGTTTCTTCTGACCTGAATACTCACCAATCTGTTCACTGGTAATCGTTGTTTTGTCTTGAATCTCCTGAATCCACTGTCGCACAGACGTCGTATTGGACGTCAAAATAAGGCATTCACATTGAAGCCTTTCCAGAACGGCCATGCCAATGACCGTTTTGCCTGCCCCACAGGGTAGCACAAGCAAGCCACTTCCTCCCATGCCTTCACTGCCTTCAAATGCATCCACGGCCTCTTTTTGATAGGAACGCAACGCGAAATGCTCTGAGTTGTCCTCCGAATCATTGGTTCGCCATCCAAATGTAAGCTTGGTGCCCTCCCGATATCCCACGTAATCAAGCACCGGGTAACCCAGCCGAGTTAATTCCCTTTTTAATAACCCTCGCTGTTCCCCTGAGAGCAGAAGCTCATGGGCGTCCGTGCGTTCCATGCGAAAGGCTGCTATCGTTTTCAATCCACTTAACTCATCCAGCAACCGTTCATCCTCACTGTAAAGACGCATTCTGGCGTGATCTGCTTGAGAATGCAGCTTTAATTTGCCGTACTGATCCATGATCCTGCAAACATCCTGTATGAGTGCAGCAGGCACGTTCCAACGGGATACCAACTCCAGACTTGCGATGACCTGATCTGCATTCCATCCCAGTGCCGCCGCATTCCAGAGCGACAACGGAGTGATTCGATAGGTATGAAACGTCGCCGGTGTCTTGACCAGTTCTGAATACTTTCCTAGCTGCTCTCTTGCTCTCTCGAATCCGGGGTGGCCGACTTCCAGCAAAACCGTAAAATCCCGTTGAACGATACATGCATCCGTTCTTTCCGTATGTTCTGTTCCTCCCATGCGAGCCTTCCTCCTATCAAAAAAAGTCCAGTTCCGGTAAGTTCCGAAAATGAACCTCTATAAAAATACAAAAAAGCACCCTGCCCATACCTCGGTATGAACAGGATGCCCAACTGGCTATAAAGTCATTCTGCTGTGTAACCCTTGGCCATGGCGATAAACAATCTCACGGCTGTCTGCATGGCGTCTTCATCAAAATCAAACATCGGATGATGATGCGGATAGATCGCATTTTTATCCGGGTTGCCTGCTCCAACGAACATAAAGCACCCTGGAACCTGCTGAAGGTAATACGCGAAATCTTCCGCCGGCATCAGCATCGGGGACGCTTGTACACGGTCTGCCCCAAATACTTCAGTAGCTTCCCTGAAGAAGCGCGCAGTTTCCTGTTCATCATTCACCACAGGTGGGTATCCCATAATATATTTCACTTGAGTCTCCGCACCATACGCTGCCCCTGTCTGGGCTACCATGGTAAGTACTCGCTCTTTCATTGCATTTCGTGTCTCTTCATCAAACGTTCGCACTGTGCCGCTCATTTTGCACTGCTCTGCAATCACGTTTTGAGCGGAGCCAGCCTGCATTGTACCAATAGTCAGCACTGCTGGTTGCAATGGATCAACCGAACGGCTGACAACCGTCTGAAGCTGCATCACAAGCGCAGAACCTGCGATAAGACTGTCTATGGTGGATTGCGGCATCCCGCCATGCCCGCCTTTGCCTTTGATCTCAATGTAAAAGTCGTCCGCAGCGGCCATCATCGGCCCTGCTTTACTGGCAACAACACCTACAGGCAGTGGGGTCCACAGATGAATGCCGTATATGACATCCACACCTTCAAGCGCCCCATCCGCAATGACCTGGACTGCACCGCCAGGAAGCAGTTCTTCTGCCGGCTGGAACAAAAACCGAATTTCGCCCCGGATCTCCTGCTTGTGACGGCTGAAATACAATGCCGTACCCAGCAAGATCGAGATATGACCATCGTGGCCGCATGCATGCATCGCTCCTGCTTGTTGTGACGCATATTCTATATCCTTTTCATCCTGAATCGGCAGTGCATCCATATCGGCCCGCAGCATGACGACAGGCCCTGGCTTGTCCCCACGAAGTGTACCGATGACCCCGTGACCGCCAACATGACGTCTCACTTCAACGCCAAAGCTCTCCAACATATCCGCTACAAAAGAGGATGTCTTCTCCTCATGAAAGGAAACCTCAGGATTGCGATGAAGGTGACGCCGCCATTCCACCATGTGGATCTGCAGATCTTCCCACCATATATTATTAGTCATATCTCTCCACCCTTTCAATCATGAACGGGACTTGCATCAAGCCCGAACCTTCCTCTTCAAACCTATTGCTGTATATTGTAGCAGAATTGGAAGAAAACCGATACGAAACACCCCTGGAAAGCTTGCACGGGAAGGGGAAACATACTATCATGAACTAGAGAAATGCACGAGAAATTACACTCGGAAGCTGATGAGGAGGATCAAACGCTTATGATTTTTGAGAATACAGGCTTGGATGGCTTGAAGAGCGACTTGGCATACCTGGATGAGAGCGCCGAGAAAGTCGGATTTGTCCGGTGGCAATGGGAATATTACCGTGCTACATATGACTACAAAATTGAAGATGAACAAACCAAATCAGAATACTTTGTACGCATTAATACCCGCGCAGTGGAAGGCAAATTGGAAAAACCGGATACCGTCCTTGCTGTTGAAGCCGTTTATCTTGGCAAAGCTACCTTCCCTCACGGTCTGGATTATGACTCTTCCGTTCCGCAGCCAGTCGTGAAGCTGGCAGCCGAAAAATTACAGCAGCTCAAAGAACTGCTGGAAGCATAGGCTGGGCCAAACGATGAAACAACAAACGGCCCAAACGAAAACGAAGAGAGGCACGCCGGATTTTCAACTGCTAATCCTCACTTTATTGTTGGTGGGCTTCGGACTGGTGATGGTATTCAGCTCCAGTTCCAGCATTGCAATCGCAAGCGAAAGATTTAACAATGATGCCCTTTACTTCACGAAAAAACAACTTATGTGGGCGATTATCGGTCTATTTGGCATGTTTTTCGCCATGAATATCCGCTTCAACAAGTATAAAAAGCTTTATGCCCCATTTTTTCTGTTCACTACGGTCATGCTGGTGATTGTTTTGATCTCAGGCGCGGTATTGAACGGTGCACGAAGCTGGATTCACATTTTTGGTTTCAGTCTTCAGCCTGCGGAGTTCGCCAAAATTGCGATCATTCTCTATCTCTCTGCTCTTATTACCAAAAAAGGTGAGAAATTCAGAGTTTTCAAGACAGGATATTTTCCCGTCTTATTCATCGTTGGTTTCATCGCAGGACTGATCATGCTGCAACCAGACTTCGGTACTACCTTCATCCTGGTGTCCACCTGTGGTCTCTTGATTTATGCCGGCGGGGCCAGTATGAAACATATCCTGGGTTCGATTCTCCTGGTTGTACTCGGCGGAGCACTGGCTTTCGGAGCAAATTCCCTGTTTTCTTCAATGTCTCCTTCAGACACGACGACTGCTGCAACAGCGGTCACTGCTGAGCAGAACTACAAGATCGGACGTATTCAGGCTTTCCTGAATCCATTATCCGACATTAATGGCGGAAGTCTTAACCTCTACCGTTCCCTTGTTGCCATTGGAGATGGCGGCATGACGGGTTCCGGGATTGGACAAGGTACGATGAAGCTGCACTATTTGCCAAATGCGTACAATGACTTTATCTTCTCTGTGATCGGGGAAGAACTCGGATTCCTCGGAAGTACATTATTCCTTTTGGTTTATCTGTACTTCATCTGGCGAGGTATTATTGTCTCACTGCGTTGCCCTGATCCGTTCGGAACACTAGTCGGCATAGGTATCATGGGATTGATCGCAATACAGGCATTTATCAACATCGGCGGCGTAACTCAAACCATCCCGGTAACGGGGGTGACACTTCCGTTTATCAGTTATGGGGGTACCTCACTCTTTGTGATGATGGTTGCCATGGGCATTCTGCTCAGTATCTCTCGCACCAATAATCTGGACGTGATCAAGGAAGAGAAAACCAAGTCCGTGACTGTACAGACACAGACTCGCACCTCTCCTGCTCTTCGTTCACGGGAGTCCATCCGTCGAATTCGGTAAACGGGACTGTTCCTACAGAAACGGAGCTTGAGCCATTCAATTGAAAAGCAACACAGAAAAGGCTGTGCACCCGATTGGATGCACAGCCTTTTTGTGTGTACTGGGTACACTCTGTCTATCAAGATGAAGAACAAGGCCAATATGCCTCTGTACTCCATTGCGGATTGCGAAATTTTACAGATCGTCGCCTTTGAAAGATACGCCTTCTACCTTTACATTGACTTCAACCACGCGTAATCCGGTCATGGTCTCTACCGCTTCTCTTACATTCTGCTGAAGCATACGGGAAACTTCATGAATCGGGGTTTCGTACAGGACGATGATGCGCAGGTCAATGGCTGCTTCCAGCTGGCCGACCTCAACGCTCACGCCTTTCTGTACGTTTTTACCGCTGAGTCGCTTCGCCCAGCCCTCTGACAATCCTCCAGACATTGCGGCAATTCCGGGCGTTTCCATTGCAGCCATTCCGGCAATTTTCGCAACCACGTCATCGGCAATCCGGATGTTTCCGCTCTCCAGTTGAAGTTGTTCTGCCATGCCACATCCTCCTTCACTTCGTTACTCGTATTTTAAATCCTTTCCACCCCAAAAAGCAAATTAAACTCAAAAAGATGCGTTTACAACCTACCACCATTTGGTTATATTGAAATATGAAAATAATCTCATAAGCGTTTTACATGGCAATTCAAAACAAAATATTTTATAACCGAGGTGTTTGTTGTGAG
Source organism: Paenibacillus sp. Negev47 (assembly GCF_058313655.1). NCBI lineage: Bacteria > Bacillati > Bacillota > Bacilli > Caryophanales > Paenibacillaceae > Paenibacillus > Paenibacillus sp. Negev47. Next base: position 2,038,496 of record NZ_CM177754.1, on the reverse strand, counting down.
AAACCGGATTTCATCCATTTTGCTGATTGCTTTCTTTGCACTCAGTGCCATCGCCCACTACATGAAATGGGATTCGATTCTACAGTTCGTGATATCAGCCATTTCGGTTATTTTTGTGGCCGGTTTTCTAGGTAAAGCCACCGAAAATGTGGCCCACTATGCCGGACAGCGGCTAGGTGGATTCTTGAATGCGACTTTCGGCAATGCAGCCGAATTGATCATCGCCATTTTCCTCGTCAAAGAGGGACTGTTCGACATGGTCAAAGCAAGTCTGACAGGCTCCATCATCGGAAACCTGCTGTTAGTGCTTGGGTTAAGTATTTTTGCTGGAGGACTCAAGTTCAAAATCCAGAATTATAATGTATCACTTGCAGGCCTGAATGGTTCCCTGATGATTGTTGCCATCATAGCCCTGTTTATTCCGGCAGTCTTTCTCAATACACATTCCATTACACAGAAAGACACCAATACACTTAGCCTCATCGTGGCCGGTTTGCTCATTCTCGCGTATATCGCCTGGTTACTATTCTCCATGGTGACGCACAAGAACTACCTTGCGGACGTCACTGAGGATCGTGATGAAGAGCTACCGCATGAGCATGCTCCGGCATGGTCCAAGAAAAAATCAATTCTCTACCTGGTGCTCGCAACGGTCATGGTTGCCTTCGTCAGTGAATGGCTGGTCGGGACGCTCGAAGTATTCACTTCGGAATTTGGACTTAGTGAGCTGTTTGTCGGTGCATTCCTTGTCGCCATCATCGGTAATGCAGCGGAACACAGTGCAGCCATCATGCTTGCCATGAAAAATAAAATCGGAGCAGCCGTCGAGATTGCTGTCGGCAGCAGCTTGCAGATTGCGCTCTTTGTTGCCCCTGTGCTGATTTTTGTCAGCTACTTCACAGGTAGAACCATGGATATCGTATTTACAACGATTGAGCTGGTCGCCATCGGCGTATCCGTATTTATTGCAAAGTCCATCACCCAAGATGGTTCAACGAATTGGTATGAAGGGCTACTCCTGCTCGTGGTATATATCATACTCGGTGTATCCTTCTTCCTGGTGTAACCTGTTCAAGTCCATCGCCAAGCCATCTTTTTAAAATAAACAAGCCACAAGAGGCAGCTCGAATATCCATGTCGAGCTGTCTCTTCGCTTATATACGTCTTCTGGGTGAGTTGCATCACAATCCCGTTCAGACGTACAAAAAAAGCATGCATAAACGCCTGCATGCCTTCTATTCTGACCCGCACGATTGCAGGCTATTGCTCATTCTTTTTGTTCAAGGCTTCATATAAAATTGCCAAATTCCGCTCAAGCGCGCTAACCAGCTGCTTACCTGCACCTTCTGGAAGGAGCCCTGCACGAACAGCAAAGTCAACTTCCTTGGAGAACCCATACATCTGTGTATCCAATACTTCCTCATAGAGAGGGCAGTAGCGGGTAGCCAGATTCTCCATCTGTACTTCAATAAGCTTCTGTATTTTATCTGCATCTTCTTGAAGAAGACTGATCGCTTTCAAATTCAGCTGGTCCTGCAGATCAGATGAAGTCATGCATTTTTCCCCCCTATGTCCCAAAAATCGCGTAAAGACGTTCTACCTCTAATATTAGACGAAATGAAGAGCTAATACAAGAACCTGACCAAAATAAGCCCACAAAGTGAAGCCTTCTATTTCAGCTTATTCCCGCTGTTCCAGGGATGTCCGGATGAGTATTCAAGTCATGCAATGCCAAAAAACACCCCTGCCAAAAACGCAGAGGTGCTTCTTGAGAGCTATTACTCAGATGCCATGCTTACATTCAGTCCATGCTTGGCAAACACTTCTGACATGGCTGCTTTCGCTTCAACTGCATCGGGACCATGAACATGCAGTTCATAGCTGTGCGTGCTGATCAGCGTTGTAAACAATCCGAGAATGCTTTTCACATCGATATACTTGTTCTCCGAATGAAGCACGATTGAAGAAGTAAACTTGCCTGCTGTTTGAGCAATTTCTACTACAGCCGCGTTATTACTCGACATAGGAATCCCTCCGTCTTTTTACTTTGGTATCATCTATTAATTACCACTACATGATACCGTGAATCCGCTTTCCTAGCAACAGCAAAATCCTGCTCTTACTTCAAACGGTCCGGATTGAGGCATTCCAGCTCAGGAATAACAAAGATACCGTCTTTACGAATCAACACATCATCAAAATAAATCTCTCCGCCACCATAATCCGGACGCTGGATCAACACCAGATCCCAGTGGATGGACGAGCGATTGCCATTGTCCGTTTCTTCATAAGCCTGACCCGGCGTAAAGTGCAAGCTTCCTGCGATTTTCTCATCAAACAGAATGTCCTTCATTGGGTGCAGGATATGCGGGTTGAATCCAATCGCGAATTCACCGATATGACGGGCACCCTCATCCGAATTCAGGATTTCATTCAAGCGCTCTGTATCGTTGCTTGTCGCTTCGATGATTTTGCCATCCTTGAACGTGAACTTGATATTTTCAAAAGTAACTCCATTGTACAGGGTTGGCGAGTTATAGCTAATCGTTCCGTTCACGGAGTTGCGTACAGGGGCACTGTACACTTCGCCATCCGGAATATTTTTTTGACCAGAGCATTTCTCTGCACCGATATCTTTAATGGAGAAGCTAAGTTCTGTTCCTGGTCCCGTGATGCGAACTTTGTCCGTCCGTTTCATCAGGTTAGCCAATGAGTCCTGTGCTTTGTCCATTTTGGCATAATCCAGGTTACATACGTCGAAGTAGAAATCTTCGAACGCTTCTGTACTCGTATTCGCGAGTTGTGCCATACTTGCGTTAGGGTAACGAAGTACAACCCATTTCGTATGTTTGACACGCTGTTCACTATGTACCGGGTGGGAGTACAAGGAATTGTACATTTTCATTTTTTCTTCCGGCACATCGGACAGATCATTCACATTTTCTCCCGCACGAATGCCGATATAACAATCCATCTGTTTCATACGGTTCAGATCAATCTCTGCCCACGTTTTCATCATTTCTTCTGTCGCATTTTTCAGCATAGCGCGCTGTACGGTTTTATCCGTCAACTGTACAAAGACGTTACCGCCTTTTTTACCTACTTCTTCAATAATCGCGTTAATCAGATCACGTTCCGATCCAATCATCTCAACCAATACATTTTCACCAGGCTGTACATCTACAGAATAGCCCACCAGGCTTGCTGCAAGCTTTTGAATTCTAGGGTCTTTCATCTTGGTAAAATCCTCCTGTCATCTGCCATACTTGAATTGAACAACGGTAAATTACGATACTATTGTAGCACGCGAACAGTCATCCCGTCAGCAGGCAGTCCCTCACTTCATTATTGATATGACTTGAAGTTTACATCCGTGACAAGGGCTTCTTTATTGTTTTTGTGTTTATTGTCCGTGTAACTCACCTGACTTTCAGAGGATAAGCGAAGAGGCAGACTGCTCTTTCGATCGACTGTGAGATGGTATACCGTCTGCACGCTCGCTTGTTTCATCATCTGTTGCATCGTTGCTTCACCCTGTTCCCATACTTTCTCCAGATCCTTCTCAAGCTTCTCCTTACGCGCTCCTTTCACCGTAGCTGCCTTATGCATATATTCTGACCTAATGGCGTTCATCTCGTCGTTTAGTTGGGCTACAGCCCATGCTTTGGCATCTTCCGGCGCAAGTTCAATCCGTAAGGTTCTGGTTCGACGACCGGACCCATACTCGGATTGAATCGTTTTATTTAACCCATCAATCTTCTCCAATTGAGCGATTGGATTAAAGCGGGAAAGAGAACCACGCAGCGGTTCATGCTGCGCAGACAGTGCCAACCATTGCCCTTGTTTCCGCTTGAAAGAGGCGCTAAACCCACTGGGCTGTCCGTTATTGTTTACAGCAGTCGTATGAATGCCCGTGCCCACAGCGGTTACCTCTCCAGGCAATCGGGTCTGCAGGGTAAGACGATCATGATTTTCCAGCTTCCCTTCAAATTTGAACTGATTCTCGAACAGTCCACTGTTCTCCCGTCGCAGTCCAGCTTCTCCCTCAAAACTTAATGTTTCTTTACCAGCTATCCCGGATAAAGCCAAGGAAAAAACTTCTTCAGGCGTTTGATCACGCTGGATTAATCCACAACCCGGAACGCCAATAATCACGATAATCACGAGTAACCATAAAGTACGTACCGACCGGCGGTTAAGCATGTTCATGTCCATCTTCACCTTTCCGTCAACTTTCTCCATAGATTGCCCTGCCCGTATTTGCTTATACTTCCTTCTATAAACAACTTGATCTTCAATACATAAAAAAGAGAGAACGACTCCGCAATCGGAATGGTTCTCTCTTAACGTGTTACTTCCTGTTCTTCTACAACGATTCTGTTCCGACCGCCATTCTTGGCGCTGTACAAAGCCATGTCAGCCCGATAAAACAAGGACTCCACACTAACCTTCTCATCCATCCAATTCCAATCGGCAATGCCACTGGATACCGTGACAAGAGGTCTGGTTTCCTCCGCGACTCTCCTTCGAATCACTTCCGCGTATTCTAACGCCTGGTGGACACTTACTTGCGGCATATAGATGGCCAATTCTTCTCCACCCCATCTGGCGCAGATGTCTTCAGGGCGAACAGAGCTGGTAACTATTTCACTTACTTGCTTCAGCACTTGATCGCCCGTCTGGTGTCCGAATGTATCATTGACCTGCTTGAACTGATCAATATCCACCACAATGAGCGAGCCACAGAATTCGTGAGCCTGACGCTCGTGAATTACACTATCCAGGTAATGCCTGACGTACAACCCTGTCAGCATATCCAGATTAGCCAAACGCCGAACCTCGGCATGAAGCGTGGCATTCGACAAGGCAAGTCCGATATGAATGGACAGCATCTGCAAGAGCCGATAATTATCATATGAAAAATATTGCTCTCTACTGTGTCCCAACAAAATGGCACCCTTCACTTCACCGTTGACTCTGATCGGTGATGCAATCAGTGACATGGATCCGGTATCTTCCATGAAAAAGGACGACACTTTATCATACTGCGCATAATTGGATATAATAAGTGGTTCCTCTGTTCGATACAGCAAGCCTGCGATACCGTAGTCTACAGAAAATGATTGGTGAAAAACATCTTTCACATTAGATGACATGACTTCAAAGTCATTCGTACTATCATTGAGTTGAAGAATGCAGCACGTTTCAGCCTGAAATATTTCCTTCAACTCTTGCTCGGATAGTTGATAAATCTCCGAAAGATGCAGGCTTTTGTTCAAGCGCTGGGTAAGGTCATTAATTAAACGAAGTTCCTGAATCAACATATTGGATTGTTCGTGCAACTTGGCGTTTTCAAAGGCCGTGCCTGCGGTGTCTACCATCATCGTAATTAATTGCAGATCTGATTCTTCCATGATCTCATCATTCATTTCGATATGGAACACACCGTATATGCCTTGTTTTCCTTTCAGAGGAAGACCCACTTCTATGATGCGATTCTCTCCAACATCTGAGCGAGAAATGATCAGCTTGCCTTCCATAAACGAACGCACACATATATCTTCCCCTCGTTCGTGTACCAGCAACGGTATAATCCGAGGATTAAAGTTACTCTGATCCTGAGACATATAGAGTTTGATATACGTAGCTGGGTACAAATAGTCCATACTGTCAAATACTTCATCCAATATAGCGTCGACATCCATTTTGTCATGCATTCGCTGAACAATTTGAAAGAGGATAGACCTCCGGTGTTCTTCACGTGCTGTGTGTTCATGAGCATGTAACAGGTCCGTCATAAATATGTATTCAAATCTTCGGTAAAAGCAGGTGCGGTAATGCAATGCCTCAGATCGAACCACAGCTTCAGACGTTTCATATCGATTGGATTCATAGATTACAGCAGTGAATACGGCAAACATATCCTTGTTCATTCTAGAGAATAAAGGATGTGTTATTAGAAGATATTCTCCACGTTCGCTTGTTCCTCTGAAGGACAGGACCTGTCTTTTATCGATACATTCCAATACAAGACTGTGTATATCCACACCCGAATCAACTTTGCGATTGCTGTCGTACCCTATACAATTACCATCCGTGTTCCATACGCTGTAAAATGTTGATGTCCTGGTCCGTCCTGAATCTACTTTGGAGTTCCAGTCACGGTAAGCCTGCTCTAGCAAGCTGCCCAAATATGAAAAATCAAAAGGTGTGATATCCATTTTTTGCATCCACAACACATGCTCTTCATGAGAATGAGGAGCGGCAAAAGATGCGGAATCGCCCGAACTTCGTGAATTCAAGCTGGCAGGTAAACTTCTTAGATGTTCTAACATGTCAGGCGCTCCTTTGCACCGTTTTTGCATCCATCAGGATGCATTAATCTGCAGACGTTATCGCAAACCTGCAAATTCGTTGCGATAACCTTGTTACATAAAGATGATTTAAAGTTAAGACACAATCTATTTTACTCTGTTTAAAGCTTTTTTGCATCCATATTTCAGAAAATTGTCCCATTATTTTAGGCCCAATGACCTATCGACAAATTTAGACGTTTTTTTGCTTTTATTCTACGCTTGACTTTGTTTCTCTTAAACTGTAATATAAATTGTTGATGAAGACTACTAATGGGTCTTTAAATTTGGGCATTACCGGTTGTGTCACCCTCATTCTTTTTGTTGCTTTCAGGACAGCGGCTGAACTTTCCTGATCGTTCTATGCGAGGCCAAGCCCGCATCAACAAATTGGAGCGCAAACAGAGCCCTAATATGAACTTTAACTAAAAAGGAGCTACTTTAAACATGGCACGTTACACTGGTCCTAAATTTAAATTGAGCCGTCGCCTCGGCATTTCCCTGAGTGGAACAGGCAAAGAATTGAAACGTCCTTTCCCTCCAGGTCAGCACGGAGCTAACCAACGCAGAAAAATGAGCAACTACGGTATGCAATTGCAAGAAAAACAAAAATTGCGCCACATGTACGGTTTGGGCGAGAAGCAATTCCGCACACTGTTCTCTAAAGCTCAAAAAATGCAAGGTATCGCCGGCGAAAACTTCATGTTCTTGCTTGAGTGCCGCCTTGACAACCTCGTTTACCGCCTTGGGTTTGCTAACTCCCGCGCTGGAGCGCGTCAGTTGGTATCACACGGTCACGTAACTGTAAACGGCAAAAAAGTCGATATCGCTTCTTACCAAGTAAGCACTGGCGATGTAATCGGCTTGCGTGAGAAGAGCCGCGCTCTTTCTTCCATTAAAGAAGCTTTGGAAGGCCGTTCGCATCTTCCAGCATACGTTGAATACAACGAAGCAGCTGTAGAAGGTAAATTCATCCGCTTGCCTGAGCGCGCTGAATTGTCCCAAGACATCGATGAAAAACAAATCGTCGAGTTCTACAACCGTTAATCGTTGCAATCACATTAAAGTTTCAATCCAAACAGCTGTCGAGATTTTCTCGGCAGCTGTTTTTCTATGCATTTTTCTATCATTTGAGCCCTGATTGCATTTAACACGAAATCCATTTACGACAAAAGCCTGCAGTCTAATGAGCAGATTGAGCATGTCTCAGCCATTGCGCAGCAGATATCAGCAGGATCACAGCAGGTTGATGCCACCTGTGTGCAACTCAAAAACATTGGTCATGAGACAGCAAATCACCCGACTCGTGTTGCCTCTGCTTCTGAGGAACAACTTGCATCTATGGAAGAGATTACAGCTGCATCTGCATCGCTGACTAGTCTAACCCAAGAACTTGTAGAACTGATTCAACGCTTCAGAACCTGATGTAGAAGAACTCAAATACGACACTTCATTCAGGCCACCCTATGCACCTCAGCATGGAGGTGGCCTGCTTATTTTTGGCTTACAACTCATGAAATGTGCTTCAATATCGCATGATATATAGCATAATCCATGGCAGAATGGCAAATTTCGACCATTACTTGTATTTCTCAGGCATGCAAACCCGCCTTTTTATGCTATAATAAGTGCTGTTAAAAGGAGGAAGACACTGAATGGTTGATGTTAATAAGAAAAAGCCCGATGAACAGCCTGCACGCAAGCGTAGCTTTGCCCGCAGACTGGGAACTTTCGTCAAATGGATGGTTGTCCTTGGATTTATGGGGGCACTATTTGCAGGCGGTGCTTTGATGGGATACGTCAGTTCCATTGTGAAAGACGAGCCTGTCCGTTCAAGGGCCCTGATTGAACAAAAAGTCAGCGAAAACTCCATCACAGGCTTTGCTTACTTTGCCGACGGCAGTCCGATCGGTCAATTACGTACGGAAGAAGACAGGCGTCCGGTCACTACGGACCAGATCCCACAAAAGGTTATTGATGCTGTCATTTCGATTGAAGACAATCATTTTTACGAACATAAAGGTGTAGACATGAGCGGAACGCTCCGTGCCGTGAAACAAAAAGTGCTGAAAGAATCAGTACAAACCGGCGGTAGTACACTGACTCAGCAATTAGCACGTCGTGTATTTCTAAATCTGGACCGTACGGAAGATCGGAAAGTGAAAGAAATCTTGCTTTCACTCCGACTTGAACGTTTCCTGACCAAAGACGAGATCATGACAGCCTATTTGAACAAGGTTCCTTTTGGTAATGGTTCCAGCGGATACAACGTTTACGGAATTAAGGCGGCTGCCAAAGGACTGTTCAACATTAATGATCTTGAAAAAATCAATATTGCTCAAGCTGCCTATCTTGCTGGATTGCCACAACTACCCTCCTCTTACTCTGCCTTTAACGGTAAAGGCGATTTTGTAGAGGAAAATTTTGACCGCGCAATCAATCGTCAGCATCTGGTATTACGCCGTATGCTTGAACTGGGTAAAATCAATCAATCCCAGTACGATGAAGCACTTGCATTTGATATCAAAAGTTCACTCGCTCCGAAGACCATCAAGGCTTACAATACTTATCCATATCTTATGATGGAAACGGAACGACAAGCTGCACAGATTTTGATGAAACAATTGAATTCAGACACAGCTGAATCCGGCAGCGAAGCTACAGATGACGAAACACCTCAGAAGGAAAGCAGTGCACTATTGGAAGAAGCCCAGACGCAATTGCGTACAGGCGGATATCGCATCTACACAACCATCAACAAAAACATATACAAAACGATGCGTACCATTGCCGAAGATGACAGCAATTTCTCAACAGATGATCCTGTCAAAGGGAAAGAACAAACTGCTGCCATCCTGATTAATCACAAAACCGGTGCTATTCTAGGTATGATTGAGGGACGGGATTTCCAGGACGAACAGATGAACTATGCAACACAGATGGTGCGTCAGCCAGGTTCAACGATGAAACCTATTGCAGCTTATCTGCCAGCTCTGGATGAAGGCCTTGTCCAACCTGCTTCTATTATTGATGACTCACCGATCATCCTCAAAAATGGTCCGAGCGGCTACCACATTGCCAAGAATGCCAACAACCGGTATCAGGGACTGGTTACTGCCCGCAGAGCAATGAATTATTCTCTTAATATACCGGCTCTGAAGTTGTTTAATGAAGAAGTAGGGATCGAGAAGGCTTGGACCTTCGCCAAGAAACTGGGGATTACCACCATTCAGAAGGAAGACTATCAGGCTCAGACAGGTGTTCTCGGAGGGCTCCAATACGGTGTAACCGTTGAAGAACTGACCAGTGCCTATGGTGCCATCGCCAATAATGGTGTGTATAACGATTCTTACATGATTAGCAAAATTGTAGATTCCCAGGGAAACATCGTCTATAAACACGATACTGAACCTGTGCAAGCCTTCTCGGAGCAAACAGCATACCTGATGACCGATATGCTGCGGACCGTTATTACGGAAGGTACGGCAGATAAAGTACGAGAGAATTACAAATATTCCAAGAGTGTGCCGATCGTAGGTAAAACGGGTTCCACTCAAAACTATGCGGATGTTTGGTTTGAAGGATACACACCAGATGTCACACTTGGCGTATGGGTTGGATACAAACAGCCAGTGAATACGCTGGAAAGCAAATCACAGAGAAAACGTGCGCAACAACTGTGGTCGAAAATCCTGAATGAAGTGATCGATACGCAAAAAGATCTGTTCGTCACGGATTCGTTCCAAAAACCATCTGGTATTGAAACGCGGACGGTATCGGCCTACAGTGGCAAATTACCAACATCACTGACTGACAAATTTGTTACGGATATCTTCAACAGCAAATTCGTTCCTAAGGATAGCGATGACGGTGTTGCCAAAGCCAAATACATTACTTTCAATGGTGTAAACTATATTCCGCGTGATGGAACACCTTCGGACATGTTGAAAGAAAAAACGGTAATCAAGCGTAAAAAACCAATTTCGGATCTCATCAAAGAATTGCAAAATGCATTCTCACGTATGAGTCGACATGAGTCACTTGCTTATTACCTCCCTGAAGATGCAGATGCAGACATGCCGACACAGATCGATCCAAGAACAGATAACGGCAAAGCTCCTGATGCACCAGGTAACGTAAGAATCTCGACCTCAGGCGACCGAGCTGTAATCACATTCAATGCCACACCTGAAAATGATGTCGTGGGGTATCGTCTGTACCGGTCTGTAAACGGTGGAGGATTCCAGAACCAGGGTCAGGTTGTCCTGACGGGTGAATCCAGATCATTCTCGGCATATGCCGCGCAAGGTGGCAGCTTCGCCTTCTATGTGACTGCAGTGGATGTTGCAGGCAGAGAGTCTGCTCCAAGCGCTACAGTCAATAGCACGGGAAGTGTAGTCCCTCCTGTGGAAGAAGAGATCAATGAACCGATTGAAGTTCCAGGTACAGTCATCACTCCAGGAGAAACGCAGAACGATAGTGCCACAACGACAGCCCCAGGCACACCTGGTCAAGTCAGCGTATCTGCTCTCACTCAAGGACTGCGCATTCAATGGGCGTCCAATCCGAACACAGATAGTTACGCTGTATATTACAGTGAAACAGGCTCGGCTCCTTACACCAAAATTGGAACAACGTCGGGAACTACCATGGATTATGGAGTGCCTGCGTCTACCAGTGGATGGTTCAAAGTATCTGCCAGCAACAGCGCGGGTGAATCCGAGCCTTCTGCAGCCGTACATTTTCAACCCTGATTCAACGTAGTGATCCACAAAAAGCCGCATCCTCAGACCGTATATGAGGGTGCGGCTTTTTCATGTGCTTGTGCAGCTAAAAGCCCGCTTCATGCCGTGGGCATAAGCGGGCTTCCACAACCGATTTTAATAGAGAGGATCGCCGTGTTGGGCTTCGTTTAGTAATGACTTCTCTCCTGGATCGTTTTGTATCGAAATCGACATCGCCTTTGACACTTTAATGATCCGATCCTGACACTGGTTCGTTAGTCTTCAATGGTAGATAGATCTCCTGCTGGCAGATCAAGCTCCCAGGCCTTCAGCACACGGCGCATGATCTTGCCGGAACGAGTCTTAGGCAGTTTATCCTTGAACTCAATCTCACGCGGAGCAGCGTGGGCAGACAGGCCCTCTTTAACAAAACGATAAATCTCTTCCTTCAGCTCCGGGGTCGCCTCATATCCTTCACGAAGCGCTACAAAGGCTTTGATGATCTCCCCACGTGTCACATCCGGCTTGCCGATTACACCCGCCTCCGCTACCGCAGGATGCTCCAAGAGCTTACTCTCCACCTCAAAGGGCCCGATTCGTTCTCCTGACGAATTAATCACATCATCAATCCGTCCCTGGAACCAGAAATACCCTTCCTCATCCATATAAGCAGAGTCCCCGGATACATACCAGCCTGTAAGCCTGAAATACTCCTCGTATTTCGCAGGGTTATTCCAGATCTTCGCCATCATCGATGGCCAAGGTGTGCGTATGGCCAGATTGCCCATACTGTATGGCGGCAATTCCTGCCCGTGATCATCAATAATAGCTGCCTCAATTCCAGGCAATGGACGTCCCATGGAGCCGGGCTTGATCGGCATTCCGGGATAGTTACAGATCAACTGTGCGCCTGTTTCGGTCATCCACCATGTATCATGAATTCGCTGACCATAGGCTTTCCATCCCCAACGAACGACCTCCGGATTGAGCGGTTCACCAACAGACATTACGTGGCGCAGACTGCTCAGATCATGCTGGGCAATGGTCTCTTCCCCCGCTCCCATCAGCATACGGAAGGCCGTTGGTGCACTGTACCAGATGGTGACTTTGTTCTTCTGGATGGTATTGTACCAATCTTGAGGACTGAAACGACCGCCACGTATCACATTGGTTACTCCATTGAGCCAAGGGGCAAAGATCCCATAAGAGGTACCTGTCACCCAACCAGGGTCAGCTGTGCACCAGTACACGTCATCCTCACGTAAATCCAGCACAACCTTACCTGTATAATAGTGTTGAATCATGGCATTCTGAACATGGTACACCCCTTTGGGTTTACCTGTAGAGCCTGAGGTATAGTGAATAAGCAAACCATCCTCACGGTTCAGCCACTCCACTTCCATCTCATCCGAAGCGGCAGACATCTCTGCATCAAAATCAATGAGTCCTTCTTCCGTCTGTGCGCCGCCACCCACAATAAATATATGTTTGAGTTCGGGTAATTCGGAACGTTTGATTCGCCCCAACAATTCCGGAGTCGTGACGAGTGCTACAGCCCTGCTATCCTCCAACCGATCCTTCACTGCCGTTTCCATAAACGCTTCGAACAAAGGTCCCGCGATGGCTCCAGCCTTCAATATACCCAGAAGACTAAAATACAGCTCCGGACTGCGTGGCATAAAAATAAACACACGCTCCCCTTTGGCTATGCCATATTTGCGGAGAACATTTCCGAACCGACTCGACTGTTCACTCAGATCAGCAAAAGTATAGGCCTCTTCGCGCGAAGCATCGCTATACAATAAAGCGGTTCTTCCGCCCCTTCCTTCCAGGACATGACGGTCAATCGCTTCATGCGCCATATTCACTTTTCCGCTGGCGTGCCACGTAAAGTGCCTTTCCACCGATTCCCAATCGAACCGGCTTCTCGCCTCCGTGTAATCGCCCAGGTTAGATTCGGACACAACCGTTTGCAGCATCTCACCATGTGCTTGACTCATGCTTGCCAGCCTCCTTCAACTCGACATTTCGATTCCCGTTGTGGGTTAATTCTCATTGCCTTTGTGTTGACTGAACTTCCAGTTAGCGCTTACATTAGTAGAGAGAACATCTCATCATGTACTTGCTCGGCCAAACAGATGTTATCCATACTGCGTTGAATTGTGAACATTTTTTGTCTACGCAATTATAGCAAATCTTTTCAATCGTCGTCTATGGCTTTTCAATTTTTTGGGTTTTTGCTATAAATACGTGTTCAAAAAGATCGGTTTTCAGTACCAAGAAGATGGGATGAAGCTAGAAATGGAGTAGCGGAGCGTAGGGAAAACTACGTGAGCAACGGACATTTCGGCTGAATGACATATTCGATGCTGATGATGCCACTAGGCATCCTTCGTAATCAAAAGCGTTCTTTTTGAACAACCTCAATAAGTAGGGGGAGAGAGGAGCATGAACCATGGAACATATCAAGGAACATCACATGCGTTCCATCTTCAAGTCCGGCCATCGAATTACGATTGAAGGCCACATGCAGGCCAAGGAGATAACCAATTTTGCCTTTCATTCCGATCTGGATGCCTTTCGGCGCCCAGCCGAGCAGCAGGAAGCATTGGCCGAGATTGCAGCATTGCCAGAAGGACGAATCATCATCGCACACGAAAATGAAACGATTATCGGCTACGTAACTTTTCACTATGCGGATGAATGCGAACGCTGGTCCGAGGGCAACATGACTGATTTGATTGAGCTTGGGGCAATCGAGGTTGCGGACGACTACCGCTCGCTTGGCGTTGGACGTGAAATGTTGCTTACAGCGTTGGATGATAAACACATGGAGAATTATATTATTTTCACCACAGAGTATTATTGGCATTGGGATCTGAAGGGTAGTGGACTAAACGTATGGGATTATCGCAAAATGATGGAGAGGCTGATGCAGACGATCGATATGACCTGGTATGCAACGGATGATCCCGAAATCTGTTCACACCCAGCAAACTGTTTGATGGTGCGAATCGGAAGTCAGGTGCCCATAACATCGGAAGAACAGTTTGATCGTGTTCGCTTCCGCCATCGGTTCATGTATTGATGATTCAAGGAACCTTTTGAAAACCAATATACATAAAAAACCGCTTCTCGCAGCGTTGCTCCATACTTCCTGGAACAGCTGACCGATGGGCGGTTTTTCGTTCATAACGGATTGCATCACATTCCATGCTATACCGTTACATATTTTCGAGCATGTGCTCCACAATGCCGTGTGAACGTTGCGAAGATTCCACGGTGAATTCAGCAAAGTTCACATGTGCCGAACCATCCGCTTTATCTGACATCCCACGCAAGACAACAAATGGTACACGATTCATGTAACAGACCTGAGCAACTGCAGCCCCTTCCATCTCCGCACATGCACCGTCCATTTCAGTATATAACATGTTAACCGTATCTTTATTTGCGATAAATTGGTCTCCCGATAACACCTTACCGATCAGATAATTGGCTCCCTGCGCTTTACACGCTTCTTCAGCCAGTGTAATAAGCGAAGCCTCGGCAGGGAATGCAGATGTCTCCTGGTAAGGAATAACCCCGCGCTCAAACCCTAGTGGCGTTACATCCATGTCGTGCTGTACACATACGGACGAAATAACCATATCTCCAATGTTCAGCTCCGGGTTAACCGCCCCCGCAACACCTGTGAAGATAATACGGTCAACCTGAAACCGATCAATCAATATCTGCGTTGTAACTGCTGCGTTTACTTTACCTACACCGGATTTACACACGACAATTTGCTTGCCAAGCCACTCGCCTGCAACGTAAGTAATACCGGTTTGTTTGACCGTCTCAAGCTGCTTCATACCTGCCAGCAAAAGTTCTACTTCCTCGTCCATTGCTCCGATAATACCGATCGTTTCACGCATCTTCGGATACCCCCTGTTTACATTTTAATCTCATTCAGCACAAAAGCTCCGTCTCCGGAGCTTTCGCATATCCATTATGTAGAGAGAATAGCTTCTCCCTTTCTATATAACATCCCGATTAAACTACATCTGCGTGACTTACTGACAAACGAAGAATCGTTTCATGCGGCAAAATAACCCGTGGGTTCTCTACATTTTCCTTCTTCATCAGCTTCGTCAGCAAACGCATCGCTACTGCGCCAAGATCGTACATCGGCTGAGCCACTGTCGTCAACTGAGGACGCACCATGGAAGCCATACGAATGTTATCCACACTAATAATGGAGAAATCATCCGGTACTTTCAGGCCTTCATCCTGAATACTGTGAATGGCACCAATCGCCATTTCATCTGTTGCAGCAAAGATTGCCGAAGGCTTTTTCTTCAGTCCGAGGAAATATTTCATTGCTTCCACACCGGATTCATAACGATAGTTACCGATACGAACCAGATCCTCCTGATATTCCATGCCTGCTGCTTCCAGTGCTTTCTTGTAACCTTGGAAACGCGCGTAACCATTCGCAGGATCTTGCAGTGTACCACTGATCATCGCGATTTCCTTGTGTCCATGACGAATCAGGGTATTTACTGCGTCAAACGCAGCCGCCTCATGGTCAATATCCACAGAAGGGAATGTTCCCTTCTCATCACTCGTTGCACAAAGTACGATCGGCACAGCCGCAGACTGGAACGCCTGAATGTGTTCGTCCGTTACTGTTCCGCCCATGAAGAGCAGTCCATCTACTTGTTTTTCGAGCAAAGTGTTAATAACACGAATTTCTTTTTCTTTCTTCTTATCCGCATTACACAAAATAATATTGTAGTGATACATATTCGCAATATCTTCAATTCCGCGGGCAATCTCCGCGAAGGTTGAGTTCGAAATATCCGGAATAACGACCCCGACCGTGGTTGTCTTCTTGCTCGCCAGACCTCTGGCTACCGCATTAGGACGATATCCCAACCGTTCGATGGCTTCATATACTTTTTTCCGCGTTTGCGGTTTGACATTAGGGTTATTATTAACTACCCGTGATACCGTTGCCATAGACACTCCAGCTTCACGTGCCACATCATAAATGGTTACCGTCACAGTACTTCTCTCCATTACCAGTAAATTTTCATACCATTTTCATTAAGATTTATATTACGACAATTTTTTGCATTAATCAATTAAAATAGGCTTTAGGACTCACTCAAAACATTTGTAAGTGTAGTGCTAGTAATATCTGAATGGGAAGTATGCCATACAGGAATTCCCTTTTTGATCAGGATCGCCTGTGGAGATTCGTGCTTAACACCCAGCTTGTCTGCTGCTTCATTGGATACCGGGCGATCTTCCACGACATAAATGATGCCATATTTCACTTGTTCATTGGGATTGTTATGCAAATAATCGTTCATCTCCTGATAAGCGTTCGAGCTGATCGGGCAGCGTGTGCTGTGCTTAAACAGAAGCAAGGGTTGATCCTTGGTAGCCTCCACCGCGGAGTTTAGCTGTTCAATACTTGTCATTTTAGTCATGTCAGCCATTAGATATACATCCCCCTTTACCAGGAATACCGCTATGTTGAGCGTTTTCACTCTTCGATATCTTAACAAAAAGTGCGAGAAAAAGCCAATTTTCATGAAAACAAGCATTTTACACGTCAAAATTAGACAGCATTCGAGAAGTACTCCTGCCACACAAATCCGGATAATTGACTTAATCTGCGCTCCGTGCTCTCAATCCACGATGCATCTCCAGACTTGGTTGCGTAACCCATAATATCCAACAGCAGATTAATACGCCCCTCCACCGCTTGCTGCATGCGATATTCCATCTCCCGATCGGTCGCATCTGGCCAGGCCAGCAGTTGCTCGTGAAACAAGTCTGCCAGTTCATTGCGTTCACCAAAAGATACGTCCTGCTTCACGGGTTGTTCGCCCAGCGTGCTTATGCATTCTGTCAAATCCGGCTTGACCGGCTGAAGCACTTCGTATGATACACAGTCTGTACATGCAAATACAGGTACGTTTCGAATCTCCACCTTTTTGGCGTATACCACTGTTCTTAATTCCAATTCCATAACATGTCCACATCTGCACGACTTGCGCACAACCATCACCTCATTCGTTCTATACTCTTATATAAGTACCATTCGACCTATTTCGGCTCAAATCCTGCTGTAATCGAGAGGTTGCACAAATTACCACTCCCACCAGATCAAGGTTGTCGAAATATAGGCAGTCACTGACTTGTAATCGCTTCCTCAAAAGTGAATATGCACTTCCATGAAGTCCCGCGGAGAATCTGTTACAATTAAAGACGCGACATCCCTAATCACCGCAAAAGGAGAGATGGATATGAGATTAACGGGTAAGAAAGTCATCGCTCTGGTCGATGAAGAATTCGAGGATCTGGAATTGTGGTACCCTGTGCATCGTGTACGCGAAGAAGGTGCAGAGGTACATCTGGCTGGAGAGAAAAAAGGAAAAACCTATATTGGCAAATATGGCGTCCCGGCTGAAGCTGAATACAGTTTTGATGAACTCGACAGTTCACACTATGATGGAATTCTCGTACCAGGCGGCTGGGCACCGGACAAGCTGCGTCGTTATCCCAAAGTACTCGAGCTTGTAAAGGAAATGAATGCAGACCGGAAACCGATCGGACAGATCTGTCATGCTGGTTGGGTCCTGATCTCCGCCAAAATTCTGGACGGGGTTACGGTAACTTCTACACCAGGTATTCGGGATGACATGGAAAATGCAGGTGCCATCTGGAAAGATGAAGCGGTTGTTGTCGATGGACATATCATCTCAGCACGTCGTCCACCCGATCTTCCGCCTTACGGTAAGGCATTTTGCGA
This sequence comes from Paenibacillus sp. Negev47, assembly GCF_058313655.1. Classification (NCBI taxonomy): domain Bacteria; kingdom Bacillati; phylum Bacillota; class Bacilli; order Caryophanales; family Paenibacillaceae; genus Paenibacillus; species Paenibacillus sp. Negev47. The sequence continues at coordinate 2,020,608 of NZ_CM177754.1, read as the reverse complement.
TGCACTCGCTGACAAATAAAAATAACCCCACTGTGCTGATTTCATGCACAGTGGGGTTATTTTGTTAACTAAGTTTACCGATAAATAATTATCACAAATGTAAATATATTAACTTAAAGGTATTTATATCCAATTATCCATTTCACGATGCATTTGATCCACTCTGTTCGTCCGAATTCCCCGTAGAGTCATTAAAAACTTGTAGACGTTCCTCAATATCCCCGCTGGTCCGTAGGGTGAAGCACTTACGAGCTTCTTCCTTGGCTGCTGATGCCGTTGTGTTCAGCACTCTGTGCTTCACACGCAACAGGGATTGTGGAGACATACTCAAATGGCGAATGCCAAGCTCCAGCCATAGCGGAATGGCACGTTCGTCCCCCGCCATCTCCCCGCACACACTCACATCAATGCCGGCTGTGTGAGCCGCATCTGCTGTGGCACGAAGCATCCGCAGAACAGCCGGATGATAAGGATGATACATATGGGCAATCTGTTCGTTCATTCGATCTACTGCCAGTACATATTGAACCAGATCATTCGTACCGATGCTGAAGAAGTCCGCTTCCTCAGCCAGCAGATCTGCAATCATCACTGCTGCTGGAACTTCAATCATGATCCCCACCTGAATGTGAGGATCGTATGACAGTCCCCGCTCGTCCAGATCGGCCATCGCCTCACGAAGAATCTCATTGGCCTGCTGAAGCTCTTCCACCGAAGAGATCATCGGATACATGATTTTGACATTACCGGCGGCACTGGCACGCAGAATGGCTGTAAGCTGTGTTTTGAACAGATCCTTGCGGTCCAGACTAATCCGAATGGCACGGTATCCCAGAAACGGATTGTCTTCCTCTGGAAGCTCAAAATAATCAAGCTGCTTGTCACCACCAATATCCAGTGTACGAATGACAACGGATTGGCCTGCTGTTTTCTCTGCCACAAGGCGGTATACCTCATATTGTTCTTGCTCTCCCGGGAATGTAGCCCGGTCCATATACAGGAACTCTGTCCGGAACAAGCCTACACCCTTCGCTCCATGTTTCAAAGCCATGTCCAGTTCCTTCACGGAACTGATATTGGAAGCAAGATGTAATACAGCTCCGTCTTTGGTTACAGCATCCACCGTTGCAAGCACCTGTAGCTGTTCCTTTTTCTTCAACTGTTTGCTGCGAAGCATCGTGTAGCGTTCTATCGTCTTACGGTCCGGATCGGTAAATACCAAGCCATTGTCACCATCTACCACAAGCATATCACCTGTCTCTACCGGCATGCCAAGACTCGCTTCCAGACCGGAAACGAGAGGAATGCCAAGTGCACGAGCCATAATTGCTGAATGTGATGTTTTCCCGCCAATTAAGGTTACAATGCCAAGCACATGAGTGGGATTAAGGTGTGCCAGTTGAGACGGCGACAGCTCTTTCGCAACAAGTACATAAGGTTGGGTATCCGAAGGAAGTGTAATCTCCGGTGCGCCGAGCAGATGCTTGAGCAGACGGTTACCCACATCCTTGATGTCAATAGCCCGCTCCTTCATATATTCGTCTTCCAGCAGGTCAAACATCGTAACAAAGTGGTCAATGGCTTCTTTCACCGCCACTTCTGCCGCCTTGTACTGACGCTCGATAATGCCTCGGATTTCGTTCATGAATACCGGATCTTCGAGGATGGCCAGATGTGCATCAAAAATACTGGACTCCTCGGGACCAACGACTTCCTTGAACTCATTCTTGATATATTCGATCTCATCCTTTGATGTCCGTATGCCCTCATACAGCCGTTCGAACTCCTGGGCGAGATCTACCGAATCCATCTTCTGATCCGGCAGATCCCATTCCCAACTGGGCAGGACAAATGCTTTGCCGATGGCTATGCCTGCAGCTCCGTTGATGCCTTGTATCTTCATTCTACCCCTCCAACGTTCCTGTCATAGAGCACCACGGACATAACGGATGCCTGACCTTTCTTAACTTGCTTAAATGGAGCAAAACTCCATGATTTTACACGATCCGGATTCGTAATTACCATGGGTGTTGTCAGTGACGCCGCTTGCTCGCGAAGTACCGCCAGATCAAACTTGATCAACAACTGCCCTGGCTCCACCGTATCGCCCTCCTGAACAAAAGCTTCAAAATGACCTTTCAACTGAGATGTATCGATGCCGATATGCAGTAACACCTCAAGCCCTTCACGGGTGGAAATCCCCAGGGCATGCATGGTCGGGTACAGATGCATAATCGTTCCATACACAGGTGATACCAGCTCTCCGCGTTCCGGGACAAAGGCTACCCCATCCCCGACAAGCTTAGCTGCAAAGATCTGATCTGGAACCTCTTCAATCGGTAGCATCTTACCCTGAACGGGAGCACAGAACAGAACCTGTTGCAGATCTCTTTCGAGCAGCTTCGCGATTTCTTCCCGGATCAATTCCGAGTAGGTACCGAATACCACCTGTACGTTACCGCCGCCCAGCTTGATCAGTCCGGCGGACCCCATACTCTTCATGGCCCCCGTGTCGATCAGTCGGTCATCATGCACAGTCAGGCGAAGGCGTGTAATACAGGCCTCAACCTGTACAATATTTCCTTTTCCACCCAATGCTTCGAGGATCAAAGGGGCCTGATAAGGAATGTTCCCTACCCAATCTTCCAGCATCGATCCCTCTTCACGTCCCGGTGTTGGAATCTTGAATGTACGAATCGCCCATCGGAACAGGAAGTAGTAAACCAGCCCATATAGTATGCCAACCGGAATGAGTTTCCAAGCATTCTCCGATAGATGGAAATTGAGTATGTAATCAATAATACCTGCGGAGTACGAAAAGCCGTGCCGGATATCGAGCCAGTAGCTGATCCACATGGCAACACCGGACATGACTGCATGCACGATGAACAGATAAGGTGCAGCGAACAAAAAAGCAAACTCAATCTGCTCGGATACCCCCGTCAGAAAACAAACGAGTGCTGATGTCAGAAAAGTTTTCTTGATCTTCGGTTTCAGATCTTCTCTGGCTTCCTGAATAATAGCGAAGGCTATCGCCGGAATAGCAAACATCATGATGGGAAACAAACCCGCCATAAAGAATCCTGCAGTTGGATCACCTGCAAAAAATCGGGGCAAATCCCCTTGCACAATGTTACCATCAGGCGTCTCAAAGGTTCCCAACTGGAACCAAAACACATTGTTAAGCAGGTGATGAAGTCCGAAAGCGACCAGCACCCTGTATAACACTCCATAGATGAACAGTCCAAACCCACCGAGACTGTATTCCCAAGTGGCAACGGCATTCAATCCATGTTGTAAAATCGGAGCGAGCCATAGCATAAAACAAGAGAACAGAGCCGAACAGAGTCCAACGATAAGCAAAACAAACCTTGAACCCCCGAAAAATTGTAAGATTTCGGGTAGTTTAATACTTTTGAACCGATTATGCATTCCCCCGGCAAGCGCGCCGAGTATGATTCCAATTAAGGAAGCGGGCTGAACGGTGCCGTCGCCGAAGTTGCGAGTCACCTGATCATATATCACGATACCAGCCAGCGCAGCGAGTCCCGCTTGCCCGGCCTGGTTGGAGAGTCCCAGGGCTACACCGACAGCGAACAGATACGGTAAAAAATAAAAAATACCGTGTCCGGCCACGGTAGACACTTCACCGACAACTTCCAATCCCCAGGCGTTCCAGGGCAGACTGCCCACACTGAGCAAAATTGCGGCGGCGGGCAGGACCATTGTAGGCAGCATTACCGCTCGTCCGAGCTGCTGCAAGGATCCGAGCCAATTCATGGCGACCTCTCCTTTCTATCCTAGATGGTAAGCTTTACGCAACGTTTTGTCAAAGCAAAACAGTAACCAATTGGTAATTAATACGGCAAAAATAGCACAGAAAAAATCCCGTCAACTTCAAGTTAACGGGATTCATCCTATATACATTCAATTGGGTGCGATCAGGAGATCATCAGATCACAGGTGAACGGGCTTCTCAGCCGCGTCCAGCGCCGCGCAGAACGATGGAATCCTCTACCTTGATACAACGATTCGTTACCGCTGTCATGCCGTTCTCCGCAGCAATCTGGACCGCTTCATCGCTATGGATGCCAAGCTGCAGCCACAGTACATTCGCTTTGATGGCAGCAGCGTCACGAGCCACATCCGCACAAAACTCCTCGCGGCGAAACACGTTAACAATGTCTACCGGCTCTGGAATATCCGCAAGCGTGGCATATACCGTCTCTCCGAGAATTTCCCCCTGTACCTGTGGGTTAACCGGGATGATGCGATAGCCTCTGCTCTGCATGGCTTCTGCTACCATATAGGATGTGCGATCCGATTTGTCTGATAAGCCGACGACTGCGATGTTGCCTGCCTTGCGCAAAAGTTGTCCAATTTCTTCACGAGTAGGGTTGTTAAATTCCATGTTCAAGCACCATCCTTTTCTGATTAAAAGTGCGTGTTCAAAAGACAGGTTTTCAGTTGTTTTACTCTTTTACCCATTGAACCGAAGCGCCAAGCGCCTGCAAATGATCGAAATATTGCGGATAAGACTTGGCTACATGGTGTGCATCCCGAATACGAAGCGGTTCTTTGGAGCGCAGTCCAACGACAGTGAGCGCCATAATTACGCGATGATCGTAGTGAGCGTTAATCTCAACGCCGCCTTCGACGCCTTCCGGACGTCCGTGTACAATAATCTCAGCCTGACGCTCTTCCACGTTCGCTCCTGCTTTCCGCAGTTCGTTCAAATAATCGGTGATTCGGTCACATTCCTTGTAACGCAGGTTCTCTACATTATAGAACCGTGAGGTGCCTTCCGCAAACACAGCTGCGGCTACCATAGCCAAAACGGCGTCTGTCGCGGCATCCCCGTCGAATTCGATTGCTTTCAGTCTGCCATTGCCCTGAACATGAACCACATTGTTCTCATGTGTGAGTGGTACTTCCATCATGCGCAGCACGTCAACGATAGCACGTTCACCTTGTTTGCTCTGCTCCATCAAGCGCAAAATCTTCACATCAGACTGTGTAACCGCTGCTGCAGCAAGAACCGCTGCTGAGCCCGGGTAGTCTCCTTGAACCGTGTAGGTCGTTGGCTGGTAAGCCTGTCCACCTGGTACACGGAAAGACATGTAATCATCACTTGCATGGATAACGATACCTGCCTGCTCCAACACTTCCAGGGTCTGTCCAATCACGACCTTGGACTTCAGGTCATTCAGCACTTCAATGGTGCTGTCTTCTGCAAGCAAAGGCGTAACAAACAACAATGCGCTCAGATATTGGGAACTAACGGAGCCGGATACTCGAATGTGCCCACCCTTGGCATTGCCGCCTTTGATCGTAATCGGCAAGCGCCCTTGTTCGTGCTGTACTTCTACACCCAGTTGACCCAGTGCATCGATTAGATCATCATGCGGGCGTTTGCCGAGCGAATCCGGATACGTATTCACAAAGGTAACTTCAGGACAGAGCGCCGTAACGCCCATCAGGAAACGAAGTACAGCACCTGCATTCCCTACATTCAATTCACGCACATCACGGGGATGACTGCCGAAGCCCTGAATCACAATCTTGCTGTCGTCTTCTTCAAGCACTGCCCCAAGATCGCGAATACATCTGCGCATAGCGTCACTGTCTTCACTGTGTGCGGGGAAATGAATGGTACTTGTGCCCTCTGCCAACGCAGCAGCCAGCAAATAGCGGGTAGTATAGTTTTTGGAGGACAGAGCTCCGATTTCCCCGTTCAGGGTAGGGGTTGGTTTAACAATAACGTCCATGGATGAAATTCTCCTTCATTGATTATATTGTCGCCAAATTGACATTCCGTACATCGCTTGGGTATCATTATAGGCGTTAAGTCCATACAGAAAAGAGGACCTGAATATGACACAAATAGCTGAAATTGAAACGTCTGAGCTACGTCGCCGTTTACAGGCGGGAGAGAAGCTGCAGATGATAGACGTCCGCGAGGACGATGAAGTCGCGCAAGGCATGATCGAAGGAGCCAAGCATATCCCGCTTGGACAGATTCCGGACCGACTGACTGAGATTGATAAGTCAGGCGAGATTATCATCATCTGTCGTAGCGGTTACCGCAGTGAACGTGCTTGTGAATATCTGCAGCAACTCGGATATGAAGGCTGTACGAACATGGTCGGCGGCATGCTTCAATGGCAACAGGAAGACTAGAAGGAATCTGAGCTATGACACTATAAATTCGTGACTATACTCCACTCCTGCAAACGGGCCAATATGGCCCGTTTTCTTATATCTGCCACTCTTTATCAAGCAACAAACTTCGATGATAACAAGCTTAGACGCGGTAATGCGCTAAAATTAAACGAGTCACTTCACCAGCGGATAACTCGGTTGTATCCACCGTATAATGCGCGAACCGATATGCATCTTTTCGTTCTTCCATAATCGTCTGAATGCGTTCCTCTGCATTGCCTGCGAGAAGCGGGCGATTGTCACAACCGCTAACACGCTCTACAATCACTGCCGGATCAGCAGTCAGGGCAACGACCCAACCATTCTTCGACATCACGTCACAATTATCCGAACGCAGCACTACACCACCGCCGGTCGCTATCACCTGTGACTTTTTCTCCAGTACCGAGCACAACATGCGACTCTCGGCATCACGGAAATACGTCTCGCCCTTGCCAGTGAACAGTTCTGGAATCGTACAGCCTTCCTCTTTCTCCACCGCGGCGTCCACATCAATCAATCGGTAACCAAGCTCGCGTGCAAGCATGTCAGCGACGGTTGATTTGCCGGTTCCCATCATGCCGATGAGAATAATATTATTAGACTTGCTCAAGGTGTACACTCCTTTAATCCAAGCAATTCGTGAGCACTTTTGTCCTATCATAACACAGCCCTGCGGACTGGGAAAGACCATCGCCTTACGACTTCATTTCGAACATCCATGAATACTTCCAAGGCAGATCAAGTAACTTCCGCATCTTAAGGACGCCAGATCATACTGAAGTACTTTCACAAATAACACGGCTGTATAAAACGAAAAGAGACCTGGCGTTAACCGGCAATAACCGGAACGCCAAGCCTCTTTCGAGTCTCTCAACGGGCCAAAGCTCCTGCGTAAGGGCGCTTTACCAATCTCATCGACTCATATATGTGGTACTACTCCATCCAATTGTGGTGGAAGCTGCCTTCTTTGTCCACACGTTTGAACGTGTGAGCACCGAAGTAGTCACGTTGAGCCTGCAACAAGTTTGCTGGCAAACGCTCCGTACGGTAGCTGTCGTAGTAAGACAGTGCGCTGGAGAAGCCAGGTACTGGAACACCTTGTTTTACAGCCGCAGCTACAACTTCACGCCAAGCGCCTTGATAAGACTCAACGATGTTTTGGAAGTAAGGATCCAAGAGCAGGTTTTTCAGTGCTGCGTCTTTATCATAAGCTTCCTTGATGTTTTGCAGGAACTGTGAACGGATGATGCAACCGCCACGGAAAATCATGGCAATATTGCCGTATTTCAGATCCCAGCCATACTCATCGGAAGCTGCACGCATTTGTGCAAATCCTTGTGCGTAGGATACGATTTTACTTGCGAAGAGGGCTTTACGCACGCTCTCGATGAATGCCTTTTTGTCGCCAGAGAATGCTTCCGTCGCTGGTCCACTCAGGATTTTGCTAGCTGCTACACGCTCGTCCTTCATCGCAGACAAGAACCGGGAGAATACGGATTCTGTAATCATGGACAATGGTACGCCGAGATCCAGCGCGCTTTGGCTTGTCCATTTACCTGTTCCTTTTTGTCCAGCAGCGTCCAGAATAACGTCAACCATTGGTTTTCCAGTTTCAGGATCGTATTTGGAGAAGATATCTGCCGTGATTTCGATCAGGTAACTATCCAGCTCCCCTTGGTTCCATTCCGTAAAGATTGCATGAAGCTCTTCAACGGAAACATTCAATACGGATTTGAGCAAGTGGTACGCTTCACCAATCAATTGCATGTCTCCGTACTCGATTCCGTTATGCACCATTTTCACATAGTGTCCGGCACCGTCAGGTCCAATATATGTACAACATGGATCGTCACCGACTTTGGCTGAGATCGCCGTCAGGATCGGTTCAACCAATTTATAAGCACTTTCCTGTCCACCCGGCATAATGGAAGGGCCTTTCAATGCGCCTTCTTCACCACCGGATACGCCTGTACCGATGAATCGAATGCCTTTGTCTTCCAACTCTTTGCTGCGGCGTTGCGTGTCAGGGAAGTATGCGTTCCCTCCATCAATGATGATGTCGCCTTCATCCAGGTGAGGAAGCAGTTGTTCAATAGTAGCGTCGGTCGCTTTGCCGGCTTGTACCATGATCAAAATTTTGCGCGGGGATTCCAGGGATGCTACGAACTCTTCAATGGAGAATGAGCCTGTCAGGTTTTTACCTTCAGCTTCCTTCAGAAGATCATTGGTTTTCTCCGGGGAACGGTTATATACCGATACCGAGAAACCTCTGCTTTCAATGTTAAGGGCCAAATTTTTGCCCATGACAGCCAGGCCAATTACGCCGATTTGTTGTTTTGTCATCTGGTCCTCCATCCTTTGCTCCAATTAATTTTATTGAAATAAATTCTCAACAATACTCCCATTTTAACGGTTTTATGTATAGAAGTGAACCCCGTGGCACAGTTACGCAACGAGAAAACACCCCAATCTGCTGAGGTGTTCATCGTATTTTCATAAATACGGCCTTGTCTTGATCAGCCTTCCAGCATTAACAAATGTCCAGACAGCTGTTTTAAGACTTCACGACAAGCATTTGCTTTTTGGATATTATCCATCTGCATGGCCGTGTACAGGCGCTCCAGCTCATCGTCCACTTCCATGCGCAACAACATCAGTCGCTCCTCGCCTTCGCGGGAGAGGAACATTTCTTCCATCTCTTCCGCCGTTGGCGCAGGTTCCTTTTGAAAAATGACACGCTGTTTGAACCCGGACACTTCAACGAGACGAATGACTTCACCGAACAAAATGTTCTCCACAGTCATCTGCTGATCCTTGAACCTCTTCACAACCGCATGCCCACGTGTATCTCCAATCAGCTTCTCCAACCACTCTGCCAGCTTGGCGTCCTTGATAATATAATCGCCTGTCATCTTATAGTTCCCACTGCGTGTCTGTTGAAAACGGAGCTTTACCAGCTTGCGGCCGGTACGGACAGACAGGATAAAAAAGGATTCGTCCTCGCTCCAATATAGTGAATACCCCTCACGAATAAGGTCTTTGATCAAATTTTGGATATGCCGACGGTTGAACCGCAGCTCCAGATTGCAATATTCAACTTCATAACTCTTATTCACGGCACTCCCTCCATCTGTACCGGATTTGCTCCGGCCCTCGTCTTCAATCGCTTCTACTCAATCGGCTTACCCTATTTTATACTTCATTTTATGTAAGGGTACTTGGTTATTTGACTATTTTTCACCGAAAGGACCTCTGGATTGCAGCTTTCCGCAGGCGCACAGGGGCAAGCCCCCGATTTTCATGATATAATGGACGCGAAATGGAGGTATGCAGATGACTTTCTCGGATTGGCACACTGCAAAAGGACATGCAGGATGAGGATTATGAAACAATCATGACCAAGCTGAAGACAGTGAAAAAAGCCGAGGTGATGTGCGGACTGCGTATTGATCGGGATGATCCGCTTGCCGCGGATGGGGACAAGTTCCTGGAAACGGCCCGTTCAACGTTCCAAACCTTGCTGCCGCTTTATAGAATGTCTTTGTCTTAAGCCAAGCAGCTATATATGTGCAAAGGATATTTGCACTGAATGACGTGGCGGGAACAACAACCGCCACGTCAAAAGGGAGTTCCAGTAACCACGACGGTTGACGGAACTCCCTTTTCTTTTTCTTATTTGGCTGGAGCGGTACGAAACGGATTTCGGGATAATACAAAGTGCACTACGGCAAGTCCTGCCATGACAATGGCACTCCCGATGAATGGAGCCGGATGGCTAACATGGTCCCACAGCAGCCCGGATACGATGGGGCCTACAACCATGCCTGATCCCTGCAATGTAAGGAAGAATCCCCAGATCGCTCCCCGCTCCCCTTTGGGAATCAGCGTAGCTACAAAAGCATTCCAGGCTGGCAAAATCATGGCATAACTGATCCCCACCAGCATGACAACGCCAAACACCACCGGAATAGACGTTATGGAGGAAAACGCGAACAGACTCGCGGCCGCCATCAAAAAACCAACGTTCAGGAACGGTTTCGTGCCGAACCTGTCTACCATTTTACCTACAGGCAGCAAGGCAATAACCGTTATTCCACCACCCGCAATCAGCAACAAACTGTATAGGTTCGGTGAAATCTGCAGGTCTGTGCGTGTATATAGCGTAATTACAGGACTGAGCAGCCCGATGACAAATGACTGCATAAACAAGGCAGGATACACCAGCGGATTGACATTAAGCGTGCTCCGCACTCTTTGCAATGTGCCCTTCACACTCTTTTGCAGCCGGATGAACGGCGTGAGCAGATTCGGTTTGGCTGGATATTTCACATCTCCATTCTTCGCCGCTTGCTCGGCATGCCCTCCTTCGACAATGACACGTCCGGGCAGAATCATCGCTACCAGGATAACCAGTATGGCACACCCCATCAGCACGAGGAATATGGTTCGATAATCATGATGTGTACGCTCCAGCAACCAGTTCATGCCTACTGGTCCAAGCCCGGTTCCGCCCAGAGCAGCCATCTCCAGTGCACCCATCGCTGTACCATTCTTGTTCTGCGGGCCTGACATCGCAGTCACCCCTGTCATGGCGCAAGGCCAAAGCGGTGACGTACCAATGCCAAGGATCAGACAGGCCATGGCCAGTCCAAAGGCACTTTTAAGAAAAAGGATCATAATTACAGCGATTAAGGTACAGATTAGTGCTGTGACCATCGTTGCACGGAATCCGATCCGTTCTGCTGCCCAGCCGGAAGGTGCCCGGAACAGATTATCTCCCAGATATTGAAGAGCAAACGCCACACCGATGACACCAGCAGATAGTCCCAGAATATTGTCCATATACACGGGCAGAACAGCAACCAACAGGGCCCCTTTGATAATTTCAACTAGAAAAAGTGTAAGCCACATCGCGATAAAAAATGGTGATCGCAAAATTTTGGCTGGTTTCGTATCGGTTTGCATTCTTTTTCCCCTTTCGGCGTTCATTTGCCTATCCCCTATCCATAGTGTAACCCTGGGGAATGTGACCAAATCTCGGCAATTTAAAAAATTGTCGATTATACTGCTTGCATTCGGTTCTTAATTTGCTATACTCATCTTTGTTTACCAATTTTATTAGGAAGGGTTGTGACAGCACTGATGAATCACCACCGTACGCCGCTGTTTACCGCTTTAAAAAATCATGCGGCACTCAATCCGGTACAGTTTCATATTCCGGGCCATAAAAAAGGATTGGGAGCGGATACTGAATTCCGTGAATTTATTGGCGATAATGCCTTCTCCATAGATTTGATTAACATCGCACCGCTGGATGACTTGCATCAGCCAACCGGTGTCATTCAGGAAGCACAGATCCTGGCAGCAGATGCCTTCGGAGCCGATTATACCTATTTTAGTGTACAAGGCACAAGCAGTGCCATCATGACCATGATTCTGTCTGTATGCTCACCGGGTGACAAAATTATTGTGCCCCGCAATGTGCATAAATCGGTTCTGTCCGCCATTATTTTCTCAGGCGCGAAGCCCGTATTTGTCTCTCCTTCCCAAGATGCCAATCTGGGCATTGACCATGGAGTGACCACACAGTCTATCCGCCGCGCACTTGAACGTCATCCGGATGCGAAGGCATTGCTGGTGATTAACCCGACCTATTACGGTGTGGTTACCGATCTGAAAGAGATTGTTGAGCTGGCACATAGCTATCAAGTCCCTGTGCTTGTGGATGAAGCACATGGCGTACTCATTCATTTCCATGAGGATCTGCCGTTGTCAGCGATGGCAGCAGGTGCCGATATGGCTGCAACCAGTGTTCACAAGCTCGGTGGCTCCATGACGCAGAGCTCTGTACTCAACCTGAACACGAAGAACGGGTTCGTGAATCCACAGCGTGTACAGACGATCCTGAGCCTTCTCACTTCAACATCAACTTCATATATTTTGCTCGCTTCACTCGACACATCCAGACGTAATCTGGCCCTCAACGGTCGTGAAATTGCTCAGAAGGCGATTGAATTGGCTGATTTCGCCAGACGTTCGATTAACGATATGGACGGACTATATTGCTTCGGCAAAGAGCTACTGGGTACAGAAGCTACCTTCAATTATGATCCCACCAAAGTAACGATCCATGTCCGCCATCTGGGCATCACAGGATATGAGACAGAGAACTGGCTGCGCGAACATTACAACATCGAGGTCGAACTTAGTGATATGTACAATATTCTGTGTCTCATCACCCCAGGAGATACGGATGACAGCGTGGATATCTTGCTGAACGCTTTGCAGGATCTCTCCCGTACCTATTATCAAGTAAACCCGGCGCATGAACTGGTGGTTAAAGTTCCGGATATTCCACAGTTGATGCTTACTCCACGGGATGCATTCTATGGTGATACCGAAGTGATTCCATTCAAGGAATCCGCAGGACGTATTATTTCGGAATTCATCTATGTCTATCCGCCAGGAATTCCAATCCTGTTACCGGGTGAGGTTATTACCCAAGAGAACATCGATTATATCATCGACCATGTCGAAGTTGGATTACCTGTCAAAGGGCCCGAAGATCGCAGCGTAACCAACGTTAAAGTGATCGTGGAAGCCGATGCCATTTTCTAAAGCAACTCCATTACCCTGTGAATGGAATGAACTTGAAGGACCAAGCCTTAAGCTTGGTCCTTTTTTATTTTATAAGAAAAGCAAGTTTGCATTTTTCCGTCTATTTTTCTGACCATACGGGCTTGATAATGCTCGAATACCTCTTGAAAACAAACAAAAGGCCCCTTGAAATCAAGGAGCCTTCATGCTATGTTCCAAAAGATTGACTATTCTTGTGATGCAACGAGTTCGTTGTAAGCCGCTTCAACGCGGTTCCACTCTTCTTCGTCTTCAATATTGTAGAGCACCATTTCCTCGTCTTCTTCTTCCATACGCAGGATGATGCCGTCAGCTTCAGGATTGTTACGTTCCAGCAGGAGCGCATAAACATGCTTCTCCACGTCAAACGTCTCCACCAAAACCATTTCCACGTCCTGGCCGTTCTCGTCTGTTAATGTGAGAAGGACTTCTTCATGCTCGTGGTCGTGGTCGTGGTCTTGCCCGCATCCGCAGCCATCGCCGTGTTCATGTGTGTGATCGCTCATTGAAATACCTCGCTTTTTAAATAGAAATTGTGTAACCTTGCATATCGTAACATGTTCATTGAGCCAGGTCAATTTAAAAGGGCAGCGTTACTTTCGCTTCAATCGTTCAGCGCTGTAATGATTTTCTCCGCTACCAGGACGTAGTTACTGTTTGCATTTTCTTTAATATGAAAACCGACTTGGTACTTGCCAGCACGACTGAAATCATACGTAAAATCATATGTGCGGAACCAGAAATTATCCTTCTGCGTTGTAAGCTCCTGTGACTGGATATCCTTCACCTGACCGCTTGGATTGGTGATGGTTACTTTCACGGCAGCTACATCTGCTGTTAAACTGTCCACTTGTGAAAATACATTGAATTTCAGTTTACCCACGTTAACGTTACCAAATACAGTGTCTCCCTTGAAGAGAAAAATATGTACATTCGGTTTAATCACCGTTACTCTCTTGTTACTGCTATCCCATTTGACGACGCCTCCGGCTTCCCTTACAGGTACATAGGTCGTTCCATCAATGAGGTAACCTCCGTCAGCTGCTTCCTTGCCGTTAATGAGAACTCGAATCTTCTCGTTCACCGAATCCGCAAACAATAAAGACCCGCCGAGCAAGGAGAATACCGTGACACACAGCAATATTCGTTTCCATTTCATCCCGTCAATATTCCCTCCCCTGCTGCTAGCTGTTGTACATTTATACTGCAGATTCATCCACAAAGTTGCGCTGTTTTTCATCATTTTTCATTTTTTATCCAACATTTTTTCCACCCATTGGAATACGCAAAAAGAGGCAATCCTCATTAAAGGATGCCCCTATCCTATTATTGTTATATATACGGGATTACATGAAGAGTTACGAAGAAGTATGGCGGGTCAGTATACAGGGAACACCTTTACCTACAGCCCCTTCAATTCTCATCCGTGCAGCGTACTCCATTCCTCGTGTACATGGTGTTTTACATCTCTCGCATACATCCGAAGTGACCAACTTCATGGACACACGAATTTTGTCACTCTTCAGCGCGGGAGCTTTCTTTCCTTTTGCCTTTGCCATCCCGGATTCCCCATTTCCCCAAGTGCTTACTGATGTAATGCATCATATGGGGATTCGCCCGGTTGTGTGTCTATTTAGAAAACGTATTTAAATAATAAGAATATGACCAGAAGGATGCCTGCGAGAATGAGCCAATTACTAATTTCATACCAGATGCTCTTCCCTCCGGACAGGTATTTCTGTTCATTTTCCTGATGACGCTGACGGTGGGTATCAGTCTCAGAGCCATGGGGTGGTTTGCTAAAATCCATCATAAGTACATTCCCCTTTCAGCAGCTTTGTTTAATCCTTATACCATTATAACCCATATTAGAGGGAGAATTTGATTCTTCTGCATAAAACACCAAAAAACCTCCGATTTCTCGGAGGTTTCTAATCAACTATACATAGTATCAATGATTACGCCAGTTCCACGTTAACATTCACGTTCCCTTTGATTCCTTTGGAATATGGGCAGTAGTCATGGGCAAGTTTCACAAACTTCTGTGCTGTCTCCTCATCCAGACCGAGAATTTTAACTTCCAAATCTACTTGAAGCTTCACGCCATTATCCTCAGAGTCCGTCACCAACATTACGGTTGCAGCTACGGTACTTCTTTCAATTTCAACTTTGTGTTTCTTCAATTGGAACTCCAGCGCGGAGTTAAAACAAGCACTATATCCTGCTGCAAACAGCTGCTCCGGATTCGTAGCCGTCGTTACCTTGCCTCCAAGTTCAGGGGGGGCAGCGACATCCAACATAAACACGTTATCTGGGGATTGTACGATTCCTTGACGTCCGCCTGTATTAATTACTGTAGTTTCATATAATGTTTTCATGTGAAAGACTCCTCTTCGAATTTAATTTTATTGGTTAAACATGATTTCTTGTTTTTTGTTTTGCTAACAATTTGATTGTACACAATTTAATCGTGTTTGTAAATGATTATTTGAAACAAAAAAAGAAGCCGCTTACATAGCGACTTCTAAATATACTTTTTATCGTTAGGACAGATCATACATGTTTATACTCACGAACAGCTTTTATCGCTTTATTCTCTTCGTCATTCCAATCGTAAATCTCTCAAATCCGAGTTTTTCGTAGTAGGTTGCCAAACCTTCGGTGCACATCAATTGTGGAATCACCTTATTTTTCTCACAATGTTCAATGATTCGTGTTAACAACTCCTTACCGATTCCTCGGGATTGGTAGTCAGGCAGAATACCTACTCCACATATGATGCCTGTGATGACCCCATCGGATATTACGCGCCCCATACCGACCAAGCGCTGTTGGTCATACGCATATAATGCATACCAGCTCTGTCTGCACATACGCTCCAACTCATCAAGGGTTAAGTTTAGCGAGTTCCATCCCAAAGCTTCATATAAAGTTAGTAACTGCTCCACATTTTCAAGTGATTCTGCTGAATAATGGATCGTGTTCATCGTCAAATACCTCCCCAACCTGTCTAACCAATCAGTTACTCCAGATATCGACCTTCACCTGTGCACATTTGAAATACTTCGCCTCTGCCGGGCTTGTTGTCAATTTTAACAGACATTGCAGGTTTCCATGTTGGAACAGTCCACCGCTGAGATCAGCAGCAACACCGCCGTATTGGTCATCTGCACCAAGCCATACAGACGGTCTCTCGAACCCAGCTGAGAACTGTAATCCGGTACAGAGCAGCACAGTGAGATTTTTACGGTTCTGTGCCTCATCTCCTGCTATGCCATGTGTGGTGAAGAACACCATGTTTTGCTTGAAATCGGTGTACGTTCCGTCTGCTTTATAGGCTCGAACCATACCATACTTCTGATTGACGTTCTGAAAAAAGGTGATTCCTGCTTTGCTATCCTTTGATTTAATGCCGACCTGAACCGAGATACCAATATTCCCGTTCAATTGTAGCGCTTCCAATGTGAACGCAATAGCGGTTACTTTCGAGCTATCAATCAGATGCTTCATTTTCAACTCTGCGGATGCTCCTGCCGTTGCCGCTGTTGTGACTGTAATGGTTCCTCTATCAGGCAAAGGCTCAAACGTTGGTGTACCCACCACCTCAAGCCAGTCCGGTAACGTTCCGTGAAGAAAATCGGCCACAAGCTGTTTGTGGACCTTTCCGAAGGGTACGATCTGACCCGCTGCATCACGTATAACCATCTCTACACCCCCACCGAATAGGCTACACCGATATTATGATCGGTATTGTAATACACGTACACTACACCGTCCATAACAGACACCATCATGGATTGCATGTTCGTCGTTTCCCAGGTCAATGCCGGAAAATGTATATCTGAAGGTTTATCCAGCAGCTGTCGAAAGTCTGCGCTGATCCTGGCGATCGCAGGCCGGGCTACGGTCGCAGCCCCACCTGAAGCATAAGCTGACAACATGCCTAGCCACCACATGCTTCCTTTATACATAAATACACCAGCATTGGATCTCGAAATGTTCTCTGCCGCAGTTAAAGTGGCATCATTACCGCCCAATAATGGTCTGGGATCAGCTAACCAGCAGCGCCCGTCATGAGAGTGCCAGATACATTTACGGCCAAAGTCACCCCCGCCCATCACCGAGAAACCGATCCATTTGCCGCCATTTCTGAAGCATGAGAAGTATCCCGTAT
Source organism: Paenibacillus sp. Negev47 (assembly GCF_058313655.1). Lineage (NCBI taxonomy): Bacteria > Bacillati > Bacillota > Bacilli > Caryophanales > Paenibacillaceae > Paenibacillus > Paenibacillus sp. Negev47. The sequence continues at coordinate 2,003,594 of NZ_CM177754.1, read as the reverse complement.
GCCCATCACCCGGAAAACCGGGAGGTTTATCCAAAATCAAACCCACTCTTGTCCAATTGATCATGTCCACAGATGTCGCAAGTGCGGTTGATTGATTAATCCCCAGCCCGTTTTGTTGATAATACATGAAGAATAATTGTTCAACATCGTTCCAGATTACAAATGGAGTTTCCGTCGAATTCCCAACCACAGTATCCAGATATACCTGTCCGTGTTTCGTCCATGGTCCTGTCGGGCTGTTCGAGTAGGCTAGTCCAATTCCTCCGATGTGATTATGATTGGTAGAATACGTGGCATAATAATCAGCCATGGCATCGGGGATAAGCCCCTTTACCTTGATCGCCCGAAACCAATAGATCGATTGAAGACCCGCCATTACAGCGGTATACATAGGATTGTCCATTTTTTTATCAAATTGAGGCGTGTACATCCGTTTGGTTTCTGCATCGCAATAATCGTAAGGCGAAGTGACACTGTTGGCTGTGACATTAGCAGTCTGTTCTGCCTGGATATTTTTTTCAACCATTGACATGTTACACAACCTCCTTAACGTGCAGGGTGACAATGTCCAATGGAGAGAAGAATACTAATTCCGATGTGACTTTTAGTAGATTTGAGAGATCAACAACATTACCCATATTCGCAGCCGGCCCCTGAATAACACGAATGATAGAGCGAATGCCTGTATTGTATGAATACGCTTTCATTTTGTTAATTCCTTTGCTTTCCTTACCGTTGTGATCAGTGACTGTCTCTTTCCATGGCATGCCCGGATAATGTTGATCCTTCATATTAATCCCTCCTATTGTTTTCTCACGATAAGTATATTCATGAAGTTACCTTTCTGTTAAAGCATCATACCCATTTTATGGCCCTAATATTCCAAGACTGGTTTGCAAAACAACATAAAATTTTATCCCCTTTTAGACTTTTTGAAGGTTATATCTTTCCTTTGAAGGGGAGTGAGTTATGCAACCATCGGTTTGCTTTTGTTAAAATGACTAAACAGGCTAACCAATAACAATTGGCTAACCTGATTAGAGGAAGAAACTGCAATATAGATGTTCTCTTAAACAAGTCTTTTCGTCGTGTCACAAGGGATGCTTTCTTCACGTTTCTAAAGCCAATGACTTATTGCTCCGCAAACAATGAAGATATGGGATTCGCTATTTTTTTATTGGATTTCTCCTTGCCTTGGTTGTCCAATAGATAGTATTGGTAAAAATCGTTAGTGAATCCGATAGACTCCTGTATTTTCAGCTTAAAAGGTTCATATGCTGCATCACTCAGATGATCCTCATTCCAGAAATAGTGAAGCATCAATCGATTCTGGTTATAGGGATGTTTGATCACATATGCACCAGCAGTGAGAGGTTCATTCATAGTATTCTTCCAAGGAAAACCTGTCTGTTTCGCTCGGTCGATCATGCTGGATTTTAAAGCCTGCACCAGACCGTTTGACTTTGCATTGCCAATTACAATAAGGTTGCTGGTGCCGATCTCCTTTTTCATCTTTTGCTTCAATTCCTTGCGATCCCGTATAACGTCGTATCTCACACCGCTCATATCAAGGAATCCAGTCAACTGATGAACCATATTTTCCTGCTGTTTAGCTGCAAGCTTACTCACCTGATCGCTGAGCACAATGGTTAACTCCTCGCCCTGAAGGATTTTGTCCATCAAACGATTCATCACTTCATAAGGCAGATCAGGGATCATCCCCATAACAGTCTGATACTGTAGTTGTAAGATGTCATGCACATAGGCCGCGGTCTCTTCTTGTGATAATTGGTATTCCTGCTTTAAGACAAAATTAGGCTGATATAGGGCCATCTGCATTTCTGTACGTACTTCTTTACCGAGCACATCTTCAATGGTATGAAGCAGCCCCTCTACCGTTGCATTTTGGTACACATAGCGTTTGAGATATGTCTTCATCAACTCATCAAATTTCTCTTCACCGACGGAACGGTAAAGCTGATAGATCGCTTGTCTTCCCTTTTGATAATACACCAGACCGGCCAAATCCCCTGCTTCATCGTTTGTTGACGCAATGGTCATATCTACGGGCGTACTATCAAACTGAATGGATCTGAAACCATTTAGCTTGTCTCCCTGTTTCTCTGCAAAATACACCATGGAGAAATCAGCAAATCCTTCATCCAGGAAGGATTCTGTCTCCGAATTATTACCGATCAATGCATGGAACCACTGATGTGCTATTTCATGAACAAATGTTGTATCTTTTTCTGGAACAACACCGCTTTGAATCTGTCCCATCTGAATTAGCCTTGCATACTCCACAGCGACGCCTTGTACATGCGTCTCGACGATTCGGAACTCGGGATAGGGATATTTCCCATATTTCTCACTATAAAAATCAATAACCTTGAATGCCTGATTAATGTATCGGTCAACCAGCTCTTTCTTGGAAGGATCATCGTTGGAATAATAATATTCCACCGTCAGACCTTTACGAGTAACGCTCTCCACTTGAAGGTTTGGACTGGCAAAGAAAACAAACTCCCTTGTATTCTTGGCTACAGCAGAAACAACTTTACGCCCCTGTTCTGTACTGTCTCGAGTGGTAATCATACCCGGCATGGCTACCTGATACTTATCAGGAACATTTAATCGAACATCGAAGTCTGATGAGGTGTAATAATCGCTCTCAAAGGTTCGACTATACGGTGCCTTGTTCCACTGATGCTTAACTTCGTCGTAGACAGACATCACCGGAAACCAGTGTGCACCATTAATCATATCCTTGTAGTAGGAAATTCGCTGCGATCCATATGGAATGTTCAGCTGGAATTCCAGCTGGAATACTACAGATTCGCCTGGTTGAACGGGCTCTTTCAACTGTACGCTCAACACTTGGTTTTCCTTGTGGAAATCCAGCGATTGGCCATTTGTTGTTATTCCCTGAATATCCATCCCTCCAAGGAAATCTTCGGGTTTCTTATCTGGATTATTTGTGCTGATCATTTCATTGTCTTGTTGAAACATGGTCGCCTGTGTAGACTTCGTCAGGTTCGCATCAGCATAAGTATGGAGGACCAACTGCTGAAGTGTATCTTTGCTTGTGTTACGATAAGTTATCCTTTCGCTACCCTGCAGGGTCATGTCCTTCTCATTGAGCCGAGCCTGGATCTCGTATTGAATCGGGGTCTGCTCTAGGGTATCTTTCTGTGTGTTATGTAGAGCAGATTCTACAGTTGCAGATGTGGGCGCTGCCTGAGCCGCAGTATAATTCATGTTCCCAAGTGGACTTGTTGCCAGCAATAAGGCCAGTGTACTTGCGATCCCTACTCTGGCTATCTTTGATGTAAAGGGACTTGAATAATTCATAAATTCTCTCCTCTTCGTATTCTAGGTTGATCTCAGAACCAAGTATAGAAGACGAACCTTACGTTGAATTTATGTTCTATTTAAATTTTGTTTAAAAAAGAGGAGAAGCCTTACATCGTAAGGCTTCTCCTCTTTGATCTGTAGTGGGCTCGAACCACTGACCTTATTCTCTCAGAAAGTGAGTTCTTCGTTTCCATACTCTCTCTGAATAGATGACCGGAGTAGTTCTTTTAATCTACCCTTGATTTCAACCAATATTTTATCTTTACTAATATAGACCACTTCTAGCAATATACTTAACATCATTTTCTTCTTTTCTGTAGAAGCTGTTTTAAATACATCCTGCCAAACGTATTGCACAGGGGTCATCCTTTTTAGGTTCCACTGTTATCTGCAATGGTGTAGTAGTTTATATAGGCTTTCACCTCTCGTTTAACCTCTTCTAGGGTAGTGCAGTTTTTCGGAGAAATTCACCCCCTTAAAATGGCCAAAGAACGACTCCTGCATGAGATAAAAGGTTACGATTAATTACATAACTATTAAAATGAGCTCCGTAAATATGCAAATTTTTATATTCACTTTGTTAAGATCATGGTGAAATATAACAGTAGTAGAGACAAGGTTATAAACAAGGTTTAAGTGCAAGTTCGTCTTAGGCCAAGAGCAACGGGGGGTTTAGGGTTGGATGTCTTAATCGACTCCTTAGTTCGTTTGCCAGTTAGACTAGTTTGATAATGGATAAATATGTAATAATTTTATATATAATTTTTTTGTGTTTTAAATTCCATAACATGAAATAAATTATATTTATTGTTGATGAATACTATTTTTTTAGTATATATTTACAATATATGAGGAAAAGGAGGTTAGCTTAGTTTTTAGTTTTTTCAAAACACACTATAAAAAAGGGAGATATCCAATACAATGTTACTTAAAAGAAATTTTGTAAAATTCTTGGCAACATTCCTTGTATTTGTTCTTGTTAGTGTAGGTGTGATTACTCCATCTAATGTTAAAGCTCAGAATAACAACATCACAACGGAGTTAGATGGTGTTGAGGTTGTGGTTAATAATGAGCAAGAGATTAGATTGAAAACTGAGATTGATGGTGTTGTTGGTATATTAGTTCAAGATAAGGAGACATTGGAGACTACTCTTACTACATATGAAGAATCAAAACTTACGCCTGTTTCCTTAATGTCTGTTGAATCTATTGATAATAATCTTGTAGAACAATATTCTTTAACAATCGATGATTATTCAACAGGGTTTGGCGCAACTATAACATATGAGGATGAGGAAACAGGACAGAAGTCAACTATCAGTAATAATGATTCAGTTATTCAACCAATGATGGTAATTTTAGCTCCTCTTGTGCAAATAGTGGGCGCTAAGCTAATAGAAGCACTTCTTCTTATTGCTGCTGTCATTATTATCAATCATATCGAATTTGCAAGAACAGATGAAATTGCAATGAACTTGAGAAATAAAAGAGAGTACGACCATTACTACGCTAAAATAGTGCAAGGTGATGTATGGATTGGACCTTCTATCTCCTTAATTAATGCAGCTGCGAGATTAAAATCATTTAATGGAGATTCTACAATTACCGGTAATGATGTATGGTCAACAACTTTATCGGGAGCAGCTAAGGTTGCTGAGCGAGCTGGTGGAGGTAAAGAAGCAGTTGGCCCTGAAATTCATGGTGCAGGTCTTGGGTTTGGTTACTATTACCATTTCCATACATGGAACAGAGTTGGTGGTCACTCGTTCTTCTAATATTATAGAAATAAGTAGAAGCAGTGTTCAAACACTGCTTCTATGGTTTTTTCTGATTAATTTTATTCTAGAGGTGGTAACGCGAATGAAAGACTTTAAACAGCTAAACTCTAAATTAACAAAGTATTTAGATGAATTCACTTTATCTTGTAGTGACGATATTCTAGTCGATTTAAAGTCTGATCTCATTAATTTTAGAGATAACAAGGATCAAGCGACAAAAAGTAAAATTCAAAGTAAGATGGATTTAATAGGTAAACCGTACTCAAAACTGGCTACTCTTTTTACCACTTCGAGTAATCAATACGTGCATAACTTAATGCCGGAGCTATCATCAATAGGTGACATTAGGCACTGTTTAATAATAGATGATAAATATTCAAATATTCTCAACAAGCTATGTCAAACTGTGGTTAGCTCCTTATCCAAAAATTTCAAGTCAAAAATTTTGATCGATGAAAAGTTATCATTAGTCGTTTTTATTGAGATTTTAAATTCAATCCTAATTGTAATAGACAATATAGTGAGAAATGTTGAATCTATTCCTACAACTTATGAAATCGAGAATTATATAACAAATCTAGTACAAGAGGAAAGAAAGCATTTAATATACAACGTGAAGGATTCCGAAAAATTATTTGATAAATACTTGAAGTTATTGGATGAGTTAGACACTCATACACTTTGAATTTAATACTTTGATGATAAGAGAACGCATTCGATATATAATAGCAATGATTATAAACTAAGCCGTTCATGTATTTGAAATAAGGCCATGATTGCTTGTATAAATTTCTCCCAATTTTGTTGTCTAGTAGCTCTATAATTGACATTTTATTGAGGAGGACAAACTTATTAAGCTAGAATAAATAAAGAATTTTTTATGATTAACACAGAATTAGTCATTAAACTAAACGGGAAACGTTAGTTCAATAAAAAAACTCACCAGGATAAAAATAAAAAGATCGGTAAAAAGGCATCTACACTGCTTCTAGAAGATGATCTCTGTATTGCAGGAGGCCACTGAAAAAGTCCAACATCTATAAACAGATATCCCTCCTCATTTTTTTGAGGAGGGATATCTGTTCTCCTGTATAATTAAATGATTAATTTCAGGTGGTGTCTCGGATGATTTCAAACCAACAATCTCTTAACCTTAGTCCATTTATGGCCATATACGATATCGTCGTACCTAAAGATAATATGCTTCGTCAAATAAATGATCTCGTAGATTTTTCATTTGTTCATGTAGAATTACAGCATAAATACTGCCTCGACAATGGTCGCAATGCAGTGCCTCCCATTCGAATGTTCAAATACCTATTGTTGAAATCCATTTTCGATGTATCCGATGTGGATGTTGTGGAACGTTCTAAATATGACATGTCCTTTAAGTACTTTTTAGATATGGCACCTGAAGACGAAGTCATTAATCCTAGTTCACTAACAAAGTTTCGCAGGCTTCGCTTGAAAGATGTGAACCTGCTCGACATACTTATTCAAAAGACCGTGGAGATCGCGTTGGAAAAAGAAATTATCAAAAGCAGCGCAATTATTGTGGATGCCACCCATACGAAAGCACGATTTAATCAGCTATCACCCAAAGAAATATTAATGCAAAAGTCTAAGTTGTTGAGAAAATCCGTTTACAAGATCGATGAAAAAATGAAGGATAAATTCCCACCGAAAACAACGACGAACGAATTGTCTGATGAACTGGACTATTGCCAAAAAGTTATAGATGCAGTAGAAAAAGAAGAATCCCTACGTGAATACCCAAAGGTGAAAGAAAAGCTGAACTACTTAAAAGAAATCGTAGCTGATCACCATGAGCACTTTCAACTCAGCAATGATCCAGATGCACGCATAGGTCACAAAACGGCAGACTCCTCGTTCTTCGGCTACAAAACACATCTTGCTATGAATGAAGAACGAATTATTACAGCTGCGGTGGTTACGACTGGTGAGAAAAGTGATGGAAAACAACTTCAAACTCTCATTGAAAAAAGTCGTGACACAGGTATGAAGATCGATACCGTCATTGGAGATACTGCCTATTCTGAAAAAGATAATATTCAATATGCCAATCACAACGAATTACAATTAATATCAAAATTAAACCCTAATATCACACAAGGAACTCGTAAAAAAGAAGATGAATTTGAGTTTAATAAAGATGCAGGTATGTACGTTTGTAAAGCTAGACATTTGGCGATTCAAAGAGCGCGTACAGGTAAGAAAGGTATGAATAATAACCAAAAGAATACCTACATGTTTGACATTGAAAAATGCAAAGTATGCCCAATGAAAGACGGGTGCTATAAAGAAGGTGCGAAAAGTAAAACCTATTCTGTAACCATCAAATCGACCGAACATAAGGAACATGAGGCATTTCAAAATAGCGATGGTTTCAAAGAAAAATCGAAGAACGTTATAAAATTGAAGCAAAAAATAGTGAACTCAAGCATAGACACGGGTATGATGTTGCATCGTCCTCGGGTCTTGTTGGCATGCAAATGCAAGGTGCCATGGCCATATTTACTGTTAATCTCAAGCGAATCATTACACTCATAAAAGCCTCAAAGTAAAAGGATAAAGAGAAAGGCTATATTCCGTTCCAATATGAACGAAATATAGCCTTTTTGATTTAAAATAAATCTTAACAAATTAAAAACGCAAGTTTTTCAGTGGCCTCCCAAACTGGGAGGTAATCTTTTAGAGTCTCCATCTCTGATAACTCCACTTTTTTTAAAGATAATAGTTTCTCTATTCACTTGATATCTTCAGAAGTTTCCTGAATTTCGTTATCTTTTTTCTTAATAAGATTATTAAGCATTTCTGGATTGAAAGCGCTCTTACCCATGATAGCTTTTGGAACTTCAGCGTTTAATGCCGCCGCAAGCTCATCATAGTGCCCTTCCAGTATACTTTGCAGTTTTTTAATTTTCTCCTCTTCTTCATTAGAAACATTCTGTTTTATTGATTCAATTTGTGATTGAAAATCTATGGTGCTGAGTTGACTTAAGTATATATCCACTCTCTCCAAGACTTGCCTCTCTACTTTCTTTGAAGAAAAGGTTGCCTGTCCGTCACAATCAGTTTTCCCTTGCAATTTCCCACTACAACGATAACTTTTATTCTGATTGTATTTAATAATTTCTCCACTAGCTGCTTTGTATTTATTTACAAATGTAGTCGATGTCAATCTAGAGTTACAACAACCACATCTGGCTATCCCAGTTAAAAGCAAACTCCCTTTAGTACTCATCGGAATGGATGCTTCGTTTGTTTTGTAATTCTTAGGATTCTTTTTCTCTATTATTTCCTGTACAGTCTTCCATTCCTCTTCTGAAACTATTATTAATTCAGGGATCTGTTTTGAGAATATTTCGTCTCCCTTTTCTGTTCTGTATCTCATCACTCCTTTGTAAATTGGATTCTTAAGTATGACATTTACAGTTGGAGCCCCCCATTGCTTTGCTTTTCTTGTCGGGACATTTTCTTCATTTAGAAGTTTAGCTATTCTTAATTGTCCATATCCTTCTTCGAGAACTAATCGGAATATTTTATGTACGATCTTTGACTCTTCTTCGTGCTTGTCTAGTTTATGCAGTGCTTTCCCTTTTTTATTTAGATTACCTGAATCAACACTTTTATAACCGTAGGGGATACCCCCTCCCCTGAAAACACCATCTTCGACCATCTGCATATGTTTTTCGTTGACGCGGTCAGAGGTCTTTCTACTTTCATCGCTTGACTGCCAAAACCTTAAATAATTGACCATCCGATCTGTGTGTGCTTCAATTTTTTGCTGACCTTCTATTACTGACCACATTTCAACCCCTTTGTTTATAAACCATTCAAGCACAAAGGGAGTTTCATCCTCTTTTCTCCCAAGCCTATCAAACATAAAGACTAACAATACATCAAACAAGCTATTTTCTGCGTCCTCTTTAGCCTGTTGGATCACGTCACGATTAGAAGCGGATACTTTGAAGCCGGATACACCTTTTTCAGTATATTCTTTTACCAGTTTCCAACCATCCTTCTTTTCAATCATTCCTCTACATGATCGTTGTTGCATTGGTATATCATTTCCATCTAGCTGCCCTTTTGTAGATACACGATACAGAGTTGCTACCCGTTTAATTTGCACCATTTTTCCACCACCATATCTTTTTTTCTGTGCTATGTTTTTCAGTATCCATTACTACTTTCACCATATAAACAACATCCAAATTGTACCATTAACCCTATTTTTCAGCAACAAAACTACCTACACATAGTCATGCAGGTAGCCATAAAATTTATTATTATTTTTGAAATGAAAGAAACCGAGAGCAACTCTCTTGAGATATCTCAAAAGGAATTGCTTTCGGTTTTTCGAATAGGACGAGTGGGGATCGAACCCACGACCCTTACCCTGTCAAGATAATGCTCTCCCGCTGAGCTATCGCCCTGTAATAATTAAAATGTATCAATCACGATCATACTACTATATTCAGCTGAGCTAACAGATCATGAGATATAATTGTTTCCCAATCAAGTAACAGTATCATATCAAGTAACCGTGTTCATTGTCAATAATTTATTTGGTTATAAATCACCTGAAATGGAGCACAATAAAGGAAAGATTACCATTTCTGCAACGAGGTGAATTCCCCATGAGAAACAAAACAAAACGCCGGGACCACGATAAATATATATTTACAAAATGCTTCCTCCCCTTTGTTGGGCTTATCGTTCTGATTACAACCGTTACCGGTTGCAGCTTGGAGAGAGATGAACATACGGTACAATTCCAACAATTACAACAGCCCAATGAAAATGGCGAATCTCTGCCTGTCTGGCTGGACGTATACTCCAAATCTGTGATTCAGGATGTATATTCTCCGGGAGGAAGCAGCGAAGTCTTGCCATGAAGAGTAAACAGAGGAATTACTCATCTTCATCCCACTTGCGTGAGTATGCTTTCTTGGTCACATAATACAACAGAGTAATCATTCCCGCCGACATTAGCAATGTAATTACCATGATGCCTGCCATGCCCATCACTAGCCCCTCCTCTGCCAATATGTCCCAGACTTAACTATACAGGAAAAGCATTTTTTTGTATAATTCAGTCTGATATGTCGCGCAAGAGCAGAAAGAAGGAATGGAATTGGCAGCTGAGATTAGTTATGTAACGACGAAAGAACAACTGGAGCAAGCCTTGGGGATTCGCCATCACGTTTTTGTGATTGAGCAACAGGTGCCTGCCGAGATTGAGATTGATCAATACGATGTCATCAGTCCGGATGTGCATCATGTATTATTAAGTACAGATGGACAGGCTGTGGCCACGGGACGTCTGATCTATTACAGTAAGGATACTGCCAAAATGCAGCGGATCGCGGTGCTTGAGTCTCATCGTTCATTCGGTTATGGACGTGTGCTTCTGTTGGCGATGGAGGAACGGGCACGTGAACTCGGCTTATCCTATTCCGTACTCGATGCTCAATGTCAGGCACAGAAATTCTATGAGAAACTAGGTTATGAAGTGATTTCGGAAGAACCATTTTATGATGCAGATATATTGCATGTTCGTATGAGAAAGAGTCTGTAAAACCTCTGCCTAGGCAGGTCTTATCACCACATGGTGCATACTTCCGAGGAATTCGGATAGGCTAATCAGGTAAACAGATTCCTATCTCGTCATATAAGGAGAGTGTGACATCATGGATCAAACGACACGCGAGAGTTTCACAGCAGTACAGAAAAACGGCGATGGTGACCTGACAGCTTTTCAGACTTCAGCAGGACGCGTGCTGGATTATCAACAGGCACTTGCAGAAGTACAAGCTGGGGCTATTGCCGGCGTGAATGTATTTAAAGGCAAGGATGGAGAAATGTACATTCGCGGCGATGCCGACGGCGACCCAACCAACAACCTGGACCAACTCCCCCATTTCTAAAATAGATACACACGTCGTACGTGTGACACAGTAAGCGCCGATCCGGTTATCCGGGTTGGCGTTTCTTATTTATACTAATAGTCCGTAAAATATTTTACGGAGTCCCCGGAAGGCTGGCTTTTGCGAATCGGCTGTTGTGCCTGTTCCCAAGCCTGCAAAATCTGTATCCCTTCGAGAGTGGAATGGTTATTCCAAGCGATATGTCCCGTACGTTCAAGCTCCAGCAATGACTCATGAATGAATGCTTTGCTTCGTCCGGTCTTGTTCTCCAGTTCATCCATACGTGGTAGTCGGCGCCGTTGTCCTGCATAGTTCACCATAATTCGCAAAATTTTGCGTTCAAAGTCGTTCAGCATACTTTACCTCCCCATTCATATCCTTAACAGGACGCCATGCCAGAATACCTTGTTCCAAGAATGTTCGGGGTGAGCCTTCTTTTCCTGCTGAGGCCCTAATCATCCCGCCACGTACACTATTTATGCGAATCTGTCGCTGCGTAATCTGTCCAGCACGATCCATGTAGACAAGCTCCACCATCTGGCCAATATATTTTCCTAGCATAATCATCCCTCCGATAAGAACATTTGTTTGTATTTATCATTATATGCGAACATAAGTTCTTTATTCAATAGTAAAAAAAGGATTTTATAATAAATAAAAGACCAGACTGTCACCTTAGAGATTAAGGCAGTCTGGTCCTACTAATGGTATAGCTAATGTAAAAACATGACTTATTGTCACCAAGTCCTGTGCCGAATCAATGTCGATCCGATTCCGAAAATTGTACTTTTTTCAATTGCTGCGTGGACGGATTAAAGTCAACATTGACATAGACTGCGAATTGCTTACCATCCTTAGCACGAACCCACAACTTAAACTGTTCTCGTGATTCATCTGCTGTGAGAGATGTCCGACCGATATGCTTGTAGTCCAATATATCCACATTGTACTTGGTTTGTGTTTCTTTGACCGCAATAATTCCCCATTTCGCATAATCCGGGATGGCGGCACCTGTTCCTGACGTGATTCCGGCTAAACTCAGGACTATCGCCATGACGGTAACGATGAGCATTCTCATTTCACTCACTCCTTGGGACAATATGTTTCTGTTATATTGCCCGTATGAGTTTTATTTTACACGAATAAACGAAAGATCCAGGCCAGTGGCCTTAAGGAGAAGGGAGCTACATGGACAAGTCGGTCAAACGAATCAGGAGGCCCAGTCTGGAAGCTATTACCCCAGTCACCTGAAAATAAATGTTGTTGTGTTTGTATCTCCTCAGGACGTTCCAAACCGTATTTTTCTCAAGTAACTTCCTCGTTTGTTCGTCCACCTGAGCCTCGTTCGTAGCGACATATGCCGTGATAGTCCCGCTGCTTATGTACATCAGAATCATTAGAAACATCAAAATCCGGGCTATTTTTATGTACCTTTTGTTCATCTTTCTCTCCTTCACCGATATAGGGTATCTATTGTACATGGAAGACTCATTTGAAAATTAGATTATACATAACATTCAACATATTGGTAATAGAAAATGGAAAACGAGATGAGGCATGTGATATGCAATACTTAAGTCCCATTTGGTTGATTTTATGTTTAAAAACGGAAATATTCGTGTAATGAGCCATGACAGAATGACTTCACGATCTGAATCCCCACAAGATCTGTAACACCACATTCGAGGAGGTTATCCCTATATGTTCAAACGCTTGGATGAAATCCTGATTGAGATTCCTAATGTCGAAAAGCCAGATCCGAATGCAGCAGCAGCCATACAAGAATTGCTCGGCGGCAAATTCGGAGAAATGTCAACGTTGAACAACTACCTCTATCAATCTTTTAATTTTCGATCCAAAGAAAAGTTGAAGCCTTTCTATGACCTCGTCATGAGTATTACCGCCGAAGAATTGGGGCATGTTGAGCTAGTGTCTCATGGTATTAACAAATGCCTTAGAGGATCAACCGAATACAAAGAACCCGATGATACACCCCTTGGTTCCGTGAAGGATGCTCGTCTGTCCTATCACTTCCTGGCAGGAGCACAAGGAGCAATGCCTTTCGACTCCATGGGTAATCCGTGGACCAGTGCCAATGTCTTCAATAGCGGTAATCTGGTCGAGGATCTGCTGCATAACTTCTTCCTCGAATGTGGTGCGCGTACGCATAAAATGAAAGTATATGAAATGACAGATCACCCAGCAGCCCGCGAAGTCGTCGGTTTTCTGCTTGTACGTGGCGGCGTACACGTGGTTGCCTATGCGAAAGCAATCGAAATTGCAACCGGCGTAAATGTGACCAAACTGATTCCGATTCCTTCACTGGATAATAAGGCTTTCAATGAAACTCGTAAATATGAGGAAAAAGGGGTACACACCAAGCTGTATACCTATAGTGATAAAGACTTTAATGCCATCGATCAGATCTGGAAAGGAACGCACCCCGAAGATGGACAACCTTTGGAGGTTATCCAAGGCATACCTCAGGGATTCCCGATTCCGGAAGCTCCGGCAGTGGAGGAAGAATTCGCACCAGGCATCTCTCAGGAAGACTTCAAGGAAATTGCTCGCCGTCTGAAGATGGCGGGGAATATTGCGGATTAAGGAACAATTTGTTTAACAGGTTCTTTCCCTATATATAGATTTTTTAACTCTATGTTTAAGTAAAGCCCTCCAACCCTGCTGCTGAATGCAGAGAGGGTTGGAGGGCTTTGTTCTACTAAATTTATGATACAATTTTATGGTGCAAAATGAGTATGTTGTATGCACGTCATTTCCTGAGAATTTAGCTGTAAAAGTAAACCGGATCTCTGTTCACATCGTTAAACTTAGTTAAACTCCAACACCGATTCCTCCCGCTGACTCATGACTTCAATTAGCATGTTGGCACCCAGACGAAAACCTTGTGCAAACGCAGCTTCCGTATGCATGCCCTCACATCTGCCACACAAGTCAAATAACTGTTCAAGCTCAAGAAATTCATTCTCGCTCAAACGATTCTTCCATTGCTCTGTCAGAGCTGCAATCTGCCGCCCTAACGCTTGGTATTCAGGATGTGTCGGCATCATCATCTCATCCGGTCGAAGTCGTCCATTATATAATGCTTCTAATATCGAATTCATGTGCATCCTCCTGAACGTTCTACACATGGTAGGATATTTATGCAGTCGCTCATTCAAGTGATTGCGGTATAGGAAGCAGCGTGTTCTTCGTGGGACTAGCGCTGCTTCCTTTTTATTTTTGGAGCTCGTCGTAAATCTTCTCAATCCCTTTGCGAACGATGTCTGATCGATTCGTATTCAGCTTCTCAGCCGAAATATCGAGCTTGTTCATAATTTCCTCATCAACACGTATTTCAATCGTTCTGCTTTTGGGTTTGTCAGATTTAGGCCGCCCCATCTTTTTGGCGGACATTGCTTCACCTCTTTTTTTGTCCTGACAATAATATATTATTGCCAGGACAAAAAGTCAATTTATTTGTAAAACATACGTTCGTTTTTGTCACAACAGATTCATAGATAAATCTATAGTCAGTAATCCGTTTGAATGATAAAAAAACCTTGAACGGCTAGGCACTCAAGGTCGTTAGAATACTATTATTGAGTAACAATTTAAAATTCAGGAGATACGCAAACAAGTAGGAAAAAGAATTTGGTGTTTTAGCATTTTTATCACTACATATTCAATAAAATGTTTTCACTCTTCCATTGGCTTTCCATATCTCACTAAGACATGCCAGAGTAATTTTAACTCTTGTAGAACTTCTTTGTAGGTTCCTCTATCGCTCCAATGGCTTGGGTTTCGTTTCAAGTCCATAGCTGCAGAACCAATGATATTTGCATCAATCAAATCACTTTTTGCAATTCTCTTGGCTAGTGAAGGCATCGAAGGACCTCGAAAATCCATAGGAACGTCATTAACTAATAGTGTAAAGCCCATGTGCCAGTGGAGATCAATTGAATACTTTAAACATATCTGCTCTAAGATTCTTCCTGTATGGGTGCCTTTAAATGATGGGTCGGCAACAAGCATCTTTACATCTTTTTCAAGGGAAATGTCACCATGAACCTGCGCTTCGATTTGTTTGATGGATTTTGGAATGGTTTCTCAAGATTGACGTGCATATGGTCAATTAACTTTTGAACCGTTAGATTTCTTTCACCAATGGCAAAATTACTATAGAATACATCCCTCATGAGAGCAGCCAAAATGAGGTCAAATTCCTCATACGTTCCCTTTTCCTCAGGTTCTTGATGAGAATCCAAATATGTATACGTGCAACGTTGAGAGACCTCAGTGGATAAAAGGAAATAACATGATCCAAAACGCGGAGCAGGTCCATCGGGATGTAACATGACATTGAGTGCCCCATACTTGGGACGTTCGCTATTGGTTGAGCCATTTATTTGGTACGCTCCGCCAAACATTTTATTCTCCCAAACGTCACGTTCACCGCCTGAAAATGCGGATACACTTCCATTCGATAAAAAAGTTTCAAATTGACTTTTATAAACTCCCTGCTCAAGTAGTGCTTCAGCCACGCTTTTCATATTCGGATCTAATCGATCTGGGTGAAAGTGTAACGCGATACTTGCATGAGATTTTAGTTTAGTGATAGCATCTTCAAATGTATTAAGCTCGATGTTGGACATACGAAGAATTTCCCTAATGGTTTGCTCCGTCTCATTTTTTCGGCTTCTTGCATAATTGGTTACATGCTCTTGAGCTAATTGCTGAGACCTTGATAATTCCATAAGCAGAAGATTCCTTTCCATTTTTATAAAATCATAATACATGATGGACAGTAAGGGAACTTACAGGCGGTTCAAAATTCATGATAGCTTGCAATGAATCTAATCCACATCATTTCTTTCAATTTGAATCATATTCATGTGCAACACGCATTCCCCCACCATCATAAAGCTATGAACCCCTTATTCTCCGCCTTGTGTCTTAACCTTCTCCTCATCCTTCACGGTCACATGAACTACTTGCCCTTCATTCACTGTATTCGCATCTCGCATCTGAATGGTCCATGTCCCTGTATCTGCATCAAACCGTGTGTCCTCTATGACGGGAATATGCATGTTCTCTGTATCAAGTGAATGCAGTCCGCTACGAATCGCATCCGCATCCGTCATGTGCGCACCATCCGGTGCCACTGGACAAGATACCGCTATCTTTTCTGCTCTGGCCTGCCCAGGATAGGGTTGATTTTCCGGGCCTCCATCCGTCCAGACTTCAACATAGGAGCCGATCTGCGGATCAGGCGCATTGGAGAACCATTTTGCCGGATAATACCGACTCTTTCCTCCATTGGAACTAAAATCCTCATATGCAGGATCAACAACAAGAATGGAATTGTCTTTGCGTTCAATCACATAACCAGTGAATCCATCTTCACTTGGTGCATTGGCTTGAGCCTGCACAGAGTTGCACTCGATATGTCCTGAACATCCAGTAAGGCATACGATTAGGATTGAGAGCAATATGAGGACTCGACGAAGATTGGACATATGTAAATCCCCCTTTAATAACACCTCTTTCTAAATTTAACGTTCCATGTCATGTTATTGTTGCGAATATAGCCTTTAGTTCACCCTTAACTTCCTGACGGGCTCAGCACGATCAAACCAAATATTCATTTCTTTATATCCCTTTTGTACACATACCTTCCCCATACCACCAACGCCGCACACAACAAGATCACACAATAAGCCCATACAAAAAACATGGCAAGCCCCAACCCGATGTTAGCATCCAGACGCTTATCAAAGATCTCTGTGTATAGCGAAAAACCGAGTGGCACGGCGCCAACAATGAAAAGTCCAATGGACCATCCACCCCAGCGTCGGAAACCGGACCCCGCACGAGTACTAGAAAGTTTGCGAATCCCTTGAGTCAGAAGCCACCAAATCAGAATAAATAATAGACAGGTTATAAGAATCTTCAGCAT
This sequence comes from Paenibacillus sp. Negev47, assembly GCF_058313655.1. Taxonomy (NCBI): domain Bacteria; kingdom Bacillati; phylum Bacillota; class Bacilli; order Caryophanales; family Paenibacillaceae; genus Paenibacillus; species Paenibacillus sp. Negev47. The sequence goes on along the minus strand of NZ_CM177754.1, from coordinate 1,986,554 downwards.
ATCGTTCAACTGCATATCGTGTACCTCCTACATCTTGCAAGATGATGAACATATCTTACACGTTAAGCGTTCTCTTTACTATATTACCCGTTTCCATATCCATGATCACAGGCAGATAAGAGCACAGTACCCCTGACCCACACTTGATCATGAAAAAAGAAAAAAACGCCACCGTCCTGACTCCTTCCAAGTCATGAACGATGGCGTTACTTCTCGTATTTACATTGTTATATCCACGTCGGATACGTTACGCGCCAAACTGTGCATAGTGAAGGCGGCTGTACACCCCACCTGCTGCGAGTAATTCTTCATGGCGCCCCTGCTCGGTAATACCTTGTTCAGCAACGACAATAATGCGGTCTGCATTTTTGATCGTAGCCAGCCTGTGGGCGATGACTAACGTCGTCCGGCCCTCGGACAGCTCAGCAAGGGATTGCTGAATCGCTGCTTCCGTTTCTGTATCCAGCGCGGAAGTTGCTTCGTCCAGGATCAGAATTGGTGGGTTTTTCAGGAACATACGGGCAATGGACAAGCGTTGTTTCTGTCCACCGGATAGCTTCACGCCTCGTTCACCAATTAACGTATCCAATCCTTCCGGCATCGATTGAATCAAAGGTTCCATCTGTGCACGTCTGGCGGCCATCCAGATTTCTTCTTCGGATGCATCCAGCTTGCCGTAGGCAATATTCTCCCGAATGGTTCCATCGAAGAGGAATACATCCTGTTGTACAATACCGATATGACTGCGTAAGGAGTCCAGCGTCATGTTCTGTATCTCCTGGCCATCGATCGTGATGCGACCTTCCAGCACATCATAGAACCTTGGCAGCAGACTGCACAACGTTGTTTTCCCTGCACCCGATGGACCGACAAGAGCCACCGTTTCACCTGCATGCACGTTTAGATCGATACCCTTGAGAACAGGTTCCTGATCCGAATAACCGAAGGTCACTTGTTCATAACGAATATCCCCACGCAAGTGTGATACCTTAACAGCTCCTGGACGATCCTCCACATCCGGTTCCATATCAAGAAGCTCCGTATACCGTTTGAAGCCTGCAATCCCTTTGGGATACGTCTCGATAACCGAGTTAATCTTCTGGATCGGTGTCAGGAACACATTGGACAACATAATAAATGCAATGAACTGACCGTAGGTCATACTGCCATTAATGACAAACCACGTTCCGCATACCAGGACAAAGAGGGATACCAGCTTCATCAGCATATAACTGACAGAGGAGTTCCAGGCCATAATTTTGTATGCGATTAGTTTGGTCTGACGGAAACGACCGTTGTTTACAGCGAATTGTGCTTTTTCATGCTCTTCATTAGCAAAAGCCTGAACAACACGAATACCTGTAATATTGTTCTCAACGCGAGCGTTGAAGTCCGCTATATCCCCGAACATTCGACTGAATGCCTTGGACATTTTACTGCCAAAGTAGAGCGACAGATAAATAATCAGCGGTACGATGATAAAAGTTAACACGGCCAGATTGCCGTTAATGCTCATCATGATGCTGAATGCACCAATCAGTGTCATCACCGCGATAAATACATCCTCTGGACCATGATGGGCAATCTCACCGATATCCATCAGATCGTTAGTCATACGGGACACGAGGTGTCCTGTTTTCGTATTATCGAAGAAACGGAACGATAACTTCTGCACATGATTAAACAGACTTTTACGCATATCCGTCTCAATGTTAATGCCCAGCTTGTGTCCCCAATAGGTAACCACGAAGTTCAGAAATGAATTCAATAAGTAGATGCCCAGCAATGCCAGACACGCCCATAGAATCCAATCCCAGCGGCCGCCTGGCAGCAGATCATCGACTACCCGGTTGACTGCCAGTGGAAAAGCCAGCTCCAGCAGCGCGACCAGAATCGCACAGCTAAAGTCAAGAATAAAGAGCTTTTTGTAAGGCTTGTAATAGGCAAAGAAACGACGAAGCATGGACTAATGTCCTCCTTATGCAACCACACCATGATGATTACGTTCTATTTCGTCTTGCTTAAGAGGTACAGGAAGTATGGCGCTCCAATAATGGCAACCAGGATACCCGCAGGTATCTCCGAAGGCTGTAGTATGACACGGCCCAGCGTATCTGCAACCAGCACGAGCAATGAACCGATCAGCGCAGATGCGGGTAACAGGAACTGATGTTTTGGACCCACCAGACGACGCGCCAAATGCGGTCCGATCAGACCGACAAAACCAATCCCCCCACTCACAGATACACATGAGCCCGCAAGCCCTACAGCAGCCGCAAGCAGAATCAACCGCTCACGCTCAACCGGAGTCCCGAGTCCACTTGCAGTCTGGTCGCCCAGATTCAGTACGTTCAGTACACGTGCCTTATACAGGACAAGCGGTACAAGAATGATCAGAAACGGCAGTAATGCCGTTACAAATTTCCAGTTCGAACCCCAGATGCTGCCAGCCATCCAGGTAGCTACGAATTGATACTTTTCCGGACTAAGCCGCAATGTAAGCACGATCATGGCAGAGCTAATTCCCGCCGCTACCCCGATCCCCGTAAGCAACATACGAGTAGGCAGAATGCCCTCTCCTTTTTTGTAAGAGAGTACGTAGATCAGAAATGCAGCAAAACCCGAACCGATCAGTGCCAGAATTGGCAACAGAAATACCGGCGCTGCTGTCGTTGTCGGGAAGAAGGAAACGAAAAGCATGACAACCAGTCCAGCACCTGCATTAATCCCGAGGATACCCGGATCTGCCAGCGCATTACGAGATACCCCCTGCAAAATACAACCAGATAATGCGAGTCCGGCACCGACCATTACCGAAATCACAATACGCGGCAGACGGAATTCAAACAGGATTAACTCCTGTTTCGCCGTGCCTCCGCCAAACAGGGTACGCATCACCTCAAGCGGCGAAAGCTTGGTAAAACCTGTGTTCATACTCACCACAAAAGCCGTAATAATTAATATGGCAAGCACAATGAGGACTATCGTACTCTTGGCTCTCTTTTTGCGCTCTGCTCCAACTATTGTTGAGGATTCCATCGTTACAGAGTCCTCCTTTCTTTCCGCGCCAGATAGAGGAAGAATGGTACCCCAATAAGGGCAACCAATGCGCCAATTGGCGTCTCGTACGGCGGGTTAATCATACGTGCAGCCAGATCCGCAAATACAAGCAACAGACTGCCCATTACTGCGGAACATGGAATAATCCAACGATAATCTACCCCAACCAACTTTCGCGTAAGGTGGGGGATAATGAGTCCAACAAAACCAACCGCACCCACGACGGACACGGCCGTACCTGCAAGTATTAGTACAACAATCAGACCCACGAGCTTAATCAGACCCGTACGTTGGCCTAAGCCAACAGCAATATCTTCTCCGAGGCTAAGTAAAGTAATGGAACGGGAGATGAGAAGACCTGCGATCAGTGCCGCGAGTACCCATGGGAACATAACCTCCAATTGAGACCACTTCGTTCCGGCTACACCGCCAGCTGTCCAGAAAGCCAGATCTTGTCCAATTCTGAAATACAATGCAATCCCTTCACTGAGTGCAGACAACATGGCTGATACAGCAGCACCTGCAAGGACAAGGCGTAGAGGAGTTAGACCCGATTTGGAAGCTGCACCAAAACCATACACCAACAGGACCCCAAGCCCAGCCCCAATGAAGGAATACATAATGATGTACATAAATGGCAAGCCCGGGAAAAAGGCAAAACAGATCGCAAGTGCAAATCCAGCACCCGCATTCAGCCCAAGCAGACCGGAATCGGCCAGCGGGTTACGGGTCATGCCTTGCATGATCGCACCAGCTACAGCGAAGCAGGCACCTACCATTGCTCCGCCAAGAATACGCGGTAACCGAATCTCCCATATGATCTGATGCGGAGTCAGTTCAGGATTAAAGTCGAAAATAGCCTTCCAGACTACACCGAGTTTAATATCAGCAGCACCAAAAGAAATGGATAAAGCCATACCCAGAGCGAGTAATAAAATTCCCCCTGTAAGAATAAGTGTGGCTGCCCACGGACGAGTATGTATCTTCGCTGTGGGGGATTCCGGATTATGATTTGCTGGTGAAGCTTTTGAACTCATACGCGTCCACCCTCGTTATGAGTAGAGCTGCTCAAACCTATGTACATAACAATCACCTCTCTATAAATACCGAACTTTAATGATATTGATTCTCATTCCCATAGATCATTGTAAGTGAATCCACGGTCTCTGGCAATGGACAAATGGGACATGTTTATTGCATATATGAAGATTTGCACACAAATTTGCACGCAAAAAGGCTACGCGGAGCCAAAAAGCTCGAACGTAGCCTAGTCATTGCTTATGTAGACACATGTAAAACACAAACTTGATTATCGGGCATGTACCGAAATTAAGGATGCCAGAACATCCGGAACATCGGTAATGATTCCTTGTACACCCATGTCAATCATGGCCTGCATCTCCGCGGGATCATTCACCGTGAATGGGTAGGTTACAACACCATGTGCCAGTGCTGCAGCAATATCTTCGTGTGTAACTGCCAGCTTGTAGGGATGAAGACCAGAAGCTTCAAGTTTGGCGGCATAGTCATAGGGACGATACAACTTTTCCATATATAGAAGCGCTGTACGAATCTCCGGGGCAAGACGCTTACATCTCACCAGTGAAGCATGGTTGAAACTGGACAGGACGACCTGTTGCTCCAGCTTCCAATCCCGGATTGCCTGTATAATCTTCTCTTCCATTCCCTTGTAACTCACAATACCATTTTTTAATTCCAGATTAAGCAGGGTGCCTTTCCCCTGTACCAGCTTGAATAGCTCCTCCAGAGAAGGAATACGTTCCCCGGCAAAATCGGCATGAAACCAGGACCCGGCATCCTGTGTGCGCAATTCATCATAAGTTGTATCCTTAACCCAACCTTCCACACCCGCAGTTCGGCTTAACGTCTCATCATGAATTAGCACCAATCTGCCATCACTCGTTACCTGCACATCGGTTTCAATACCTGTCGCTCCAAGTTCCAGACTTCGTTCAAAAGCACTCATCGTATTCTCAGGGCATACGGCAGATGCGCCGCGATGGGCAATAATCTCCATGTTCCTCATTCCAGCGCCTCCTGCGTTCAACATTAACTCTATGATCCTCACTATAAACACTGTTTGTTAGACCTGTATTAACAGAGCGTTTAATTACATGACTACTCCGCCAATGGAAGCTATATAGTTGAACATCCAACGGGCTGGGGATTCACTCATTTTTGCGAACTCAATCTGGAAATCGACATAACATAGTATGAACGATGGAAGCACTGCACTCCGTTATAAGGAGGTTGACTATTGAACTCCTCAAAGAAAAAATCGACACCTACACGCCCTCGCACATCCCAATTACAGTCGGCTTCCAGGCATTCCAGAGCATCTGTCCATATCAAAAACAAATCCGGCAAGACGGCTAATCAGCGTTCGTTTAACTCCAGTTCACCCAACACACTGGATCAGCTGGCTATTGTTGCAGCTATACTTTCCTTAATTGCGGCCGCCATCGGGCTATATATCGCCTGGAAATCGTTAAGTAATCCGGATCAAACTGCTGTTGTGGTGTAAGCTGCTTGATAAGCAGCGATTAACTAAGGAGGCTCTCTCCTGCTTCTGACGATATTATTATTCAGGGGCAGGTTTTTGCTTTTTCATTCGCGTATACAGAAAACGTCAAAAAACCGTTCCCCTGAAACGCCAGCATATACCGGCGTCTCTTTGGAAAGGTCATTTTTTATTCGGACGCTGCCCCTGCAACGCTATTCCCGTCTCGGAATATTGGCCGAATTAGAGAACGAATGTGCGAGAGATGATAACCAACAGAATGAACAACACCAGAATTGCGCCTGTCGATGTCCATGCTCCACCACTCAAGCCTCCGCCGTATCCGTAACCTGTGCCTTTGAATTCGCTCATGAGTGACACTCCCCTCTTCACTAAAGTACACTATAGACTATGTCCGATAGCGCGACTTGCTTGGGCAGATCGAAAATTCTCCTCAGAAGCGATTGGCTACAGCTCCCTATTTTTGTACACTCACTGTCCGTTCAGCTGTGACCACTTCTGGGTCAACTCTGCCGGAATATAGGACGACATCTGGTTGAGCAGTTCAGCTGGATCGGATTCCAGGCTCCACAGACTAAGATGTGACGTGTTGGAGAACCCTTCCTGTACGCTATGTTCTACCATCTTCATCAGCGGGCCATAATATCCGTTGACATTCAATAAGCCCACAGGCTTGCGATGAATGCCAATCTGTGCCCAACACAGTACCTCAAATAGTTCTTCAAATGTACCCATGCCTCCGGGAAGTGCAATGAATCCATCGGATAATTCCGCCATTGTAGCCTTCCGTTCATGCATGGTTCCCACTTCAATCAGCTGTGTAAGCCCTCCATGAACAACCTCACCCCGGAACAATCCGGTAGGCATGACACCGATCACTTCTCCACCTTGCTTAAGAGCTGCATCGGCAACTGCACCCATCAAGCCCATGCAAGAACCACCATAGACTAGTGCATATCCGCGATCGGCAATGTGTTTGCCCAGTTGAACAGCCTTTTCTGTATAATCGGGATGATTTCCCGGGTTAGAGCCTGCAAAAACACATATACGTTTCAATGAGTTTCACTCCTTCTCATGATCTATTTTAATAATATATAACATGAATGTTATGGGTATGTACAACAGGTTAACAGAACCAATGGACAAAAAAATACCCGGCCGTTTGCAGCCGGCCGGGCTCCCATTTCAATACATATCAATTTAGAAGGGGTTGTTACTACCTAATATACAGACCGAACATTAAATCCGTATGATCTTTGCATGAAATGAATATTAAATCTTCTTGGTACTAACGTATCCCACGGCGTGAACGAACGACAAACATATGCTTGTCTTTACGAAGAACCCGGCCATCTGCAAGTTCAACCTGATCCTCGTCATGACGCAGAATCGTCGTGGATAATGCTACAATTTTGGCCCGGCGCCAGATCATAACCTGTGATTTGAAATAGATGGCATTTTCGAACTGAATCGCCTTTTTCATCACATATCCAACCTTGTGCACTTCAGAACGTGCTTTCTTTAACGGGAGACTCTCTTCAGGAAGAGGTCTGATCATTGCGATATTGTCAAACGATACCTTGATCCGTTTCGGTCCGATCCGTACACATTCCGCTTCTTCATCCCACTCGACAAGCGTTCCTTTCAATGGCTCCCGTATGCCTGTCGCACGATATACCGCTACTTTTCGTCCTATCCAATGTCGCAATGTTCTCACCTCCATCTGTCTAGTTTTCAGGTATCTTCCAATCGATCGGTTCAATACCTTTGGAGGTCAAGAAATCATTGGCTTTGGAAAAGGGACGACTGCCGAGGAATCCACGATGCGCAGCCAGCGGACTGGGATGTGTAGATTCCAGTACCAGGTGCTTGTCCCTGTTAATAAAAGCACCTTTCTTCTGGGCATGACTGCCCCATAGCATAAATACCATTGGCTCTGAACGTTCATTCAGCGCACGAATTACAGCATCCGTAAATGTCTGCCACCCCAGTGCTTGATGCGAGTTAGGCTGACCTTCACGGACCGTCAGAACGGCATTTAATAGCAGGACTCCCTGCTGCGCCCAATGGACCAAAGATCCATGATTCGGAATCGGCAGGTCCAGATCGGCCTGAAGTTCCTTATATATATTTTTCAGAGAAGGCGGTACGCGAACTCCCGGTCTAACCGAAAAGCTTAATCCGTGGGCTTGACCCGCTCCGTGATAAGGGTCCTGACCAATAATTACAGCCTTAACCTGATGATACGGAGTCAGCTTCAATGCGGAGAACAGGTCTTCTTTGGGCGGAAAGACCGTCTGCGTTTTATACTCGGCAGCGAGTGTGTAACGAATCTTGTTGAAATATTCGGCTTCCGTTTCTTCTTGAAGCACCTTGTCCCAGTCGTTTCCAAACATATGTATAGACTCCTTTCCCCTGATGAATGCAGATTCGTGCAGCCTAACTACGAGACTCTTCATTCTGAGAGCCGCATGTCATGCGACTCATAGACTATCCACCATTTTAACATAACCGGGGACAGCAGGCCAGAATCGCGCATCAGGGGATGGGTGACTTTACACTTGAACGGGTACCTCTTCGACTTCTTTCACAAGCACACTGCTAATTCTCCGTAACCCTTCCTGAAGGACAGAAAGGGGACAAGCCAGATTCAACCGAATACAACCCTCTCCATTCGCTACAAACATATGACCATCTTCGAGCAACACACCCGCTTGCTCAGCGAAGAATAAAGGTAGACTTACATGCTTGGGAGCATATGCCGAGATATCAATCCAGGCCAGATATGTGGCTTCTGGGATGTGAAAGACCGCCAGTGGCAGATGTCGCTTCACATACTGTTCTACGTAGGCAAAATTGGCATCCAGGTAACATTTTAATTCTGTCAGCCATTCATCACCCGTTTCGTAAGCTGCCTGAGTGGCAGCGATGCTCAGCGGGTTTTTGAAACCATAATGGCGCGCCTGCCAGGTATCTCGAAGTGCCTTATTCGGAATAATGACATTAGAGAACATCAGACCAGCCATGTTGAATGTTTTGCTCGGGGACATACATGTAATGATTCGATCCGTATCCGGGAACAGCTTAGCGAGTGGTGTATGTTTCTTGCCAGTCCGAAGCAGATCACAGTGGATTTCATCCGAGATGACCCATACGTTGTTACTCAGGCAGATTTCACCCACACGTTGCAGCTCTTCCGTTGTCCAGACACGTCCAGACGGATTATGCGGGTTACAGAAAATACATACCCTTACCTTCTCATCCTTCGCCTTGGCTTCAAAATCCTCGAAATCAATCGAGTAACGCCCCTGCTCGTTGATCATATCCGAACACACCAGTTCAAGATCATTATGCTCTGCAGCTGACTTGAAAAATCCATAAGAAGGTGTCACGATCAGTACTTTCTCATCCGATTGACAGATATATTCCACCAGTTCATATAAAGCCGGAATGATTCCATTTGAGGTCTCCAAGTGCTCCTTGGGGAAAGACCAATCATAGTACCTTCTCATCCAATTCGAAACAGCTTCATAGTATGCCGGATCGAACAATTGGGAGTAACCCATGATTCTACGATCCAGTCGCTGTTTGACTGCATCCAGAATCTCGGGAGGTGTGGCAAACTCCATATCCGCAATCCACATGCGAATGAATTCTTCGTCCTTGAATGGAAATGTCATATCTTCTGTCGCTTTAAAAATATATTGACGGAAACCATCCGTATTCATGGCATTCGTACCTGTACGATCTATAATCTCATCAAAGTTATATTTCATAGCTTCTGCTCCTCTGTCTGCTCTACTTTTCCATTGTCGGTTCATGTCGTTTGCCTCTATTATTCCATGACGCAGTAATTGCATCAAATGCAACAGAATCTATTCAGACGAAACAAATCAAGGTTATTGTTTCTCCAAAATAGGTATTTCCGTGAAAAAGTGATATATTTCTCATATAGCATCATTTTTCTGAATGACTTTCATCTTTTTCACGTACTCTCAAGAAACATGGCATAAGGAGAACCGGTTATGAACAATATCAACCAGGAAGTCGGCAAGAAAATACGAAACTTTCGGAAGTGGCGAGGACTGACCATTCAACAGCTTGCGGATCAGATCTTCAAGAGCAAGGGCACACTATCCAAATATGAGAGCGGAGATATTTCACTCGATCTGGTCACGTTACATCATATTGCAGATGCGCTCAACATTCAGGTGGAGCAACTCTTGTACCAAGAGCCAAGGCATGCTTCTCCCCTGATGAATGCGGTCCCATCCAGCTTTTTCAAAAACTCCACCCGTTTCTATTCTTATTTCTATGATGGGCGTAACAACAGTCTCATTCGTTGTGTCATTGACATGATGGCACAGTCGGATGCCAACCGTTATCGCACCGTGATGTATATGAATGTGAAGGACTTCGAGAACTACCAGGAGTGCGAGAATATGTATTGGGGTCACACCGAGCATTACGATACACTGACCACGCTGATTTTGAAAAATCAGGCCACGCCGCTGGAGAATCTATATATTAATATTTTGGCGTCTTTTCAAGAGTCGGAGAAAAAGTGGGGACTGATGGCAGGTGTCTCCTTCCGACCTTTCATGCCTATTGCGCTCAAAATGCTATTCTCCAGAACTCCGCTGCCTGAGAATCAGGAGTTATATCATGAATTGAAAATCTCAAAGGAAGATCTGCGAACGTTGAAAATATACAATATGCTCGCCGTCACCTGAACAACGAGGCGGATCATTCATTTCATATGGGATGGGGATAGGCCCTTTTTATAGAAAAAAGGCACTTGATAAGCTGTTCATACCAGCTCATACAAGTGCCTTTCGCATTTGACGCCTATTGGATCGGGGATCTGTGGATCGGCGAGACTAAACGTTTAATTTTTAATTAAATCAAGCGTCTCGTCAAACATTTGCTTCTGTTCCTCAATCTTGTTCTCATTCCCAATCACGCAGCGCTGTTGCTGTTCAAGTATAGCGGATACGAGTCCGGCAAAACCGATAATGTCGCTTTCCTTGGTGCTTAATACTTCGTCACGTTCCTTCTGCAGGTCTGCTTCAGTCACATTGGACAGATAACACTCCAGAGAGAATGCTCCTTCGCCATAAGGCGTTCTCGGCGTATCGAGATCCTGAATTGCACCAATGATATAACGCGTCATCTCCCGCTCGTCTGCCCGGAAATCGTTCAGATATTGCGGCATTTCTTCATATACTTTGTACGTTTTATCCAGGTTCGGATCTCGGTACGATGCAACGTAACTGTCTCCATTGCGTCTAAAGCCTGACATGCAACCATAGGCTCCGCCTTTGGCACGGATATTGGTCCACAAGTAATCCAGAGACAGAATCCCCTGCAAAACTCGGAGTGAACCCGTGTATTGATATCCTTTGTCAATATAATTACCCGTTTGCACGACATACTGTACCTCAGATGGGGATCGGAATCCTTCCTTATGAGTAGCAGGTGTGAACGTAAACTCTTCCTTGGCAATCTCATGTGTGAACAGCTTCGCTTTCAGATCGGAAACCTGTTGCTCCAGTCCCTCATATCCCTGCTCATCGGCAGTATAACTAACAAGCAAGTTTTCCGGTCTGAAAATATACCCTGTCAACTCATGCAGGCTGGAAGATAACTCTTCTTTTCTGGCCTCAAAGTTCGCTTGAAGATCTTCAAGCCACTGGTAAAAGGCAATGCCACTCACAGCTTCTCTGAAATCCGCAACCGCTGAATGTTTGGACGAAGACCGGCCAATTCCCGCAGAGTGTCCGCTATTGATCAGATTACGTTGCAGATTGCCTTTCATCTGGGAGATAATCTCGTACAATCGCTTCGAATTATCAAATCGGGATGTGAACACAATTTCTTTGATCATGTCAAAGGCAAATCCAAGCTTGTCATACAACACTTTCGCGTTGAACTCATAGGTCGCCTTGAATTCATTGTGCTTATGCGAGTTGGCATAAGATCCAACCCCGCTATGAATACCGCCTGAATGGATATGGATTTCATTGGACAATTCATTAAACGAGTAGTTTTGAGTGTCCACGTAACCCAGTACATTTTTCAGCAATCCTGCATACGGCAACAGATGACGTGGTACTTCTTTGATATCAAACAACAGTCTCAGATAACCAATTCCGTTCGTGTAGAGGTTATGATGCAGAATGGTTGTGCCATCGACCTCGTTCACCGTTTGATGCAACGTAGAGGCTTTTGGTTCGATATCTTCGATCGATAACGTCGGAATGACCTGCTGCTGCTCTTTGGTTGAAGGTGTATTCTGATATTCGGCGAGTGCTTCCGTTTTCTGAATCAACGTCTGAACTTCTTCCTTACTAAGACCGGCCTGAATAGTTTTCAGACGTTCTTTCAACGCTTCCTCCTTGCGTGAGTTCAGCCCCTTATCCGGGGTAAGCGCCACAAAGGAAGTATGCGTGTTTTGCAGTATATATTTCTCAATCAATTGCTCGAAGTAACCTTCGTTCATTTTCGTCCGCAGCTCAGCAAATACGTCATTGGCCTCCAAATGGGTGAAAGGCGCATCTTCATCGTACAACCAGCTTTGCAGGGAGGAGAATCCGTAGATCAGTCCCTTCGGCATTCTGCCATAGTCTGCTTCTCTATGATTGAACTCATATGAGTTAATTCCTGCAAGCAGCGCTTTAGGATCGAAGCCTTCTTTCACCACACGTTCAAGCACTTCTTTTACCGTTCCCAGGAAATCCTCTTTGCTCGCCAGGTTGCTCTTCTTCAGTCCAACCGTGAATACAGGCTGATACAGGCTATCATCATACGAACCGTAGACATCCTTCGCAATGCCCTTATCCAGCAACGCCTGCTTCAGTACCGCTCCCGGGGCGTTCAGCAGTGCGTATAGCAGAATTTGAAACGAAATGTTCAGTTCCTTATCCAGACTTGTGCCGATCACCGCATTGTAGGTCAAGAAGCTGTTATCCACTTCCGATTCCGTACTTCCCGCAGAGTAGGTCTTGACCGTATCCACCCGCTCTGCAAAGGCAGGCTGGAGTTGAATAGCAGAATCAATCTCGATTCGATCATATGCACTCAGATAGTTCTCATCCAGCCATTGCAGCTTCTCTTCCATATCCATATCGCCGTACAGATAGATGTAACTGTTGGACGGATGATAGTATCTCGTGTGGAAATCCAGTAGCCCCTGATAGGTGAGATCCAGAATAGCTTCCGGGAATCCGCCAGACTCGGAGCAGTATGTTGTATCCGGGAAAAGGGAGTTTAACACTTCTCTGCGCACCATTCGTTCCGGTGAAGAAAAGGCACCCTTCATCTCGTTATATACAACTCCGTTATAGGTTAACTCATCGTCGGCAGAGGTCAGATTGTAGTTCCAACCCTCTTGCAGAAATATCTTTTCATTCTCATAAATATTCGTATTCAATACCGCATCCAGGTAAATATCCATCAGATTATGGAAGTCGTGATCATTACGACTCGCGATCGGATAGATCGTCTTATCGGGATACGTCATGGCGTTAAGGAATGTATTCAATGAACCTTTCAACAACTCAACAAAAGAATCCTTGGCCGGAAATTTCTTGGACCCGCAGAGCACGGAGTGTTCAAGAATATGGGCTACCCCTGTATTGTCTTCCGGAGGTGTGCGGAAACCGATACTGAATACTTTGTTGTCGTCCTGATTGGACAAAAGTACAATTTTGGCTCCGGATTTCTGGTGTTCCAACAGATACGCATCCGATTTCAGTTCTTCGATTCTGCGCTCCTGTAACACCTTGTATGGCTTAAGCTGTTTCAACATAAACTTGAGTCCTCCGTCCATAAGATTGTTTTATTGGTTTTGTGACTTTACATAAGTTCAAATATGCTTATTTACATGGGCACTCCGATGACAGAACAACCTTCCGATCACTGTTATCCCCAGATTTTTTGATTCCCTTTTGAAAGGGAAAATCCGGGGATAAAGGCGCACGCTTCGCTTCTTCAGGTTATTTCCGTCCTCTCCGTTATCGTGTAAATGTGTAGTTGAACTTATATCGTTCAGCAAGGTAAAGGTAATATATGCCTACGGATAGTATACACCATTGTCCCGTCTCTTCATAAAAAGACCGTCGAATCCACTTTCTGATATGTATTATGCAGCGTTTGTGTTTATGAGCTGCATGGTGAAGTAGTGGATCATGACATTCCATTCATATAAAAGAACATAAAAAAAGATCGCATGCAGCTTGATTAACAAGCGTCATACGATCTTTTCTTTAAGATGCCGAGGACCGGGATCGAACCGGTACGGTAGTCACCTACCGCAGGATTTTAAGACATGAGTTTTGATTGGTCTGAAATGGAACGACAGGCTAAAATATAGTAATAACAAGGCTTCAAGCTGTTCGTGTGTCGTTCTCATTTGGACTGGTTTCTATGGGTTGACCTACAGTCTGCCCCCAATTCGTCCCCAGCCCGTTCCCTGATTTATTCAAGCAAAACTGTGTGATCTAAAGACGGCGAGACCACTTTTACTAGAACAGGAGTTTTTATCCCTTGCGCAGAAACTAAAACCTGCGCAAGGGTTTTAGCTGCTTCTTGAGTAAGCGTCTGATGAACATCAATTTGGTGTGATCGCATGGTGAACGCCCCTTAGTTTCAGTTTACCCCCAGAGCTTTCCAGTGTTATAATCGTGGGAATACTGGCTACTGGAGGTCAATAAGTGGAAATCTCTCGAGGGAGATGTAGGCTTCTTGAACTCATTAACGCAAAGGGTTTTACTCAGACCGAGTATGCTAATCGATCTGGACGATCCCAGCGAATGATATCCCATTTTTGTAACAATACCCGTGTGATGCTGCCTGAAGATATGTATACTGCCGTGCTGTTATTGGGGTGTAAATGGGAAGATCTATATGAGTACAAAGTAAAGCGTGCATGAGGCGGTGTTACCGCACTCCCCCGGAAAATTTAGAACAATTTGTTCTAAAACAGATATGTAAACAATACCTTTTTCCTATGACATATGGTGTCGCAATGTGTCGAACGTCCTGAAGGTAAAACTTTACATATTTCTACTTCGTTAAACTATGAATTGACTTTGTATTATAGATAAATATTACAGCGTACACAGAACACATATTCTTGTTAATAATCTACTAAATTGTCGAATACAAGTCTGATTTTAATACATACAGTAGGCATTGGAGGTAGTTTGTAGAGTTGTTTTTGGGATGATTTATGGATAATAAAAAATCCGACAGGTGCTTTCCTGACGGATTTTAATTATTCTAAATCTTATATTGATGCTGAAATTATCTCTTCTATCCTCGGCCAACTGTAATCCTCATCACCGCGTACAAGTTTGATTCTTCTGTTTGGCTTATCGATCGATGTCACAACGCCCCGCATGATTTCATCATCGAATGGGTTAAATACCGTCAACGTAACAGATCGGCATTCTTGGTAAGATTCAAGGATCGCTTCTTCAATGAGCTGCATTTCCTGTTCATCCAAGACAGGCTTCCCCTTCCTCTCTTGTTCTTTCTGATCCCTTAAAAAAGCTTCTCGATGTTCAGGAAGAATTATACGCGATCCCTCATATATGCCGTTAGCCATCAATTTGCTAGCCATAATAAACTCCTCCTTAATATTCAGTCCAATAGTCAATGTTCCCTGGGGGTGGCGTGTGGTCAACCTTAGGTCGTTCTGCCTCGCGCTCCCAGCCTTCCAAAATGACTATGTTAGATGTATTCGACTTGTCATCCCAATGTATGTATTCCGCGGCTATAAGAGCGTCGAGAGCAGCCATGACGTCTGGTTTATGTTTGCCTGTCTTTACGGTCAACTCGTGGACCGTGGGAAACCTACGTCGTCCCCCTTTGTAGTTGTATAAGATCCGTAATACCTTCCGTTCGTAATCAGATAACATGACTCTACCCCCTATGCTGTCGTTCTTATTGGACGGCATGCCAGTAAACCGGATTCCCTAAACGTACGTGGCTGTCCCGACAATAGATCATCAGCTTTAATCATTCCCGACCGTATGCTCTTGACCTGGATACGTCGTTTGGTAATCTTTCCACTTTGATCCTCATAGATAATTTCAACCAACCAACCCAAGTATTTCACTGGCATGTTCACCCCTCCAATAATAAGAACATTCGTTTGCTTTTAGCTATTATATGCGAATATATGTTCGATAATCAACAGAAAAAAATACCCAGTCTAAAGACTAGGTACCATCAATGTTTATGGGAGAAGGATTACTACTACCATTCCCACGATTCATGTCAGCCACGTTTCCATTAACCCCTGCGATCAGCTTCAGGATATTTTTCCTTAGCCGATTAAAGACAATCGGTGGTATTCCATTGCACAGGAAATGACCAAGCAACAACATATTCACTGCAAGATTAAATTAAAATCACTCTGAACTCTTACTAAGATCAATAAAAATAATCATATAGACCTATAGGATTTATAGTCTTTGTAATCATTAAGATAGGTATTTATAATTAAATTTCCAAAAAAAGCAAATACCTTCACCAAATTATGATATGCTTTTCCCAGTAACAAAAACAAAATAATGGAAGGGTAGGAAATTAACATGTATTTAATGAAAAAAATTGCACCAATTATTCTTTCTGGATCTTTGTTATTTAGTGGGAGTCTCCTCCTCACTGCGAATACCTCAGCAAATGAATTAAGCACTCAAGAAAATGTAACTGTAAGCACTGCAGCTGAAAAAGAAGAGTATCTAAGTTTTGTAAGAAACGAATTAAAAAAATATGATACTGATGATGCAACGATAGATAGCTTGGTTAGTAAACTAGCAAATGGAGAATCATGGGATTCACTAAATCCAGAGAAAAGTGGAACTGCAACCGAAGTGAAATTAAAAGAGAATGAAACTAAACTTGTTTTTCCAGACGGATCATTTATAATTCAAACCTTTGGATCTGTTCCAGAGGAAGGGGCTATTACACCCATGGCGGATGTTGGGCGTGACAGCGAAACTAAAGTAACTTACACTTTAGGCGCAACTATCTACCAAGGAATGAATGTAACTGGTAATGCTGTTATATTTACTGCAACATACAAAGCCGACTTTACATTAGTCAAAGATGGTTATGATTCTATCCAAAAAGTATATGATAGAAGAGTCATCATCCCTGGCTCAGGCACTAATTATGAGGTAGAAAAATGGGGTATCCAAAGAGCCACTGAAAATTCATATGAAAAGGCTAGAGCTAACTTTACGTTCAAAGTAAATACTGCATTATCTACTAATACTATTGTTATGAATTTGTTAGTCGGAAATGATACTTACACCGCAGATGGAAATGTGTAAAACATAAAATATTATTAATCAAAAGACAAAGGTGCTAGAATTTAAATTCTAGCACCTTTGTCTTTTAAATATTTGGTAAGTGAATCTTACCCAATATCTTAATTCTCTGTACAAAACATTAAGTTGTTCAGCTTAACATAAATAAACTTTCCTACTAATCCAATTCTGATTTCAATCATCTTATCAACATTTTAATTACTGCATTTTATTGTTCTCACTCTTTTATCTATATAAAAGATGACTGCAAATATCCAATTATGGTAAACTGTAATCACTTTTAATTGCAGCAGGAGGTGTACGTAACATGAAAAAGTTAAGTCTTTACATTTGCTTTATTTTCTTAGTAAGCATACTTTCTGCTTGCTCTTCTAGTGAAAGCGAATCTCCGATCGATCTTGGTATCATTGTCAACAAATTCAAAGAAGCAGGATTAGAAATCGAAACTCCAACTGAATCAATTACTGAAGAACATGCGTTAGGTAGCTTAGGTTTTATCGAAGGTCAACGCATTCTTGTGCCGGCATTAGGTGAAGGTGAGGGTGGTTATCTATTCTTGTTTGACACCCAGAGTAATCTTGAGAAGCTAAAGGATGTCTATGAAGAATCCGAAGAATCTTCGTCAATGTTTAATTCACACATGTACGTTAAAGACAATGTATTATTACAAATGAGTAATAAAATGAGTCAAACTGAGTTTGATAAATACGTTAAAGTCTTAGATGAGTTATAAATAGCTCCCTCCTTAACCTCGTTTTATAAAATCGTTAGCAGCATGACTTTATACGTGCAAATACTATATTTACCTAGGATTTCTCCAAAACTTACCGCCTCAATCCTTTGTAGCAAACAGCTATAATTGGGTTGAGGTGTTTTTATGTTTATTAGCCCTATGTTACTAGAGACGGCACCAGGACCATTCAGCCACTCCGATTACCTTTTTGAACCTAAGGTTGATGGACACCGGTTGATATATTCGCAACAAGCCGGAGTAGTCCGGCTATTCACTCGTCACAACAACGGCTGTACCCGTCAGTACCCGGAATTGCTTCTGCCGTTTGACTCTGATATTATCCTGGACGGCGAGGTCGCTTGCACTGATCCAGAGACAGGGCTTAACGACTTTGAAGCAGTCATGAGTAGATTCAGCACAAAGCTGACCAGCAAGATAACGCAGCTCACTCATAAACTGCCTGCCACATTTGCTATATTTGATATTCTTTTCTACCAAGGACGAGATCTACGTAAGCTACCTCTTATGGAACGCAAGAGAATCCTACACAGTCTATCTCTTCCTTCCTCTAACTTTGGAGTTGTACCCCATATAGAAGGCGCTGGAGAGGAGTTATACACTCAGATAGAGACTATGGGAATGGAAGGTGTAGTTGGCAAGCGCAAAGACAGCCAGTACGTCAGCAGACGGTCAAAGGATTGGATGAAGGTCATTAACTGGTCCTATGCTGATGTTTACATTACGGGGTACAAAAAATCTGAGTTTGGATGGCTTGCTGCTGTTCCGGATTCAACTGGTAGGATGCGCCCAGTAGGGATCATCGAGCATGGTCCGAGTCCAAAACATAAGCAAGCGTTCCGCGGAGTGTGCCAGCAACTCGTGACCGGAGAGGACAAGAATCACGTTTACCTAGAACCACGTATACAAGCCAGGGTCAAAATGCGCAGCTGGACAAAGTCAGGCGTGCTACGTATACCCGTGTTTGATCAATTTATTGTCTGAGATAATGCAAAAAAGACTCCGCAACTCAATGCAGAGTCTTTTTTATTGATAGCTTAGTATTCGCTCACTTCAAACGTTAGGACTCGATCAAATAGGATGTAGTCTTTACGGCTCTTGAACGGTCCTTTGTTATTATCATGTTTGTTGATTGCATAAGATGCTTTTCCGCTTCCAGCTTGTTTTGCTTCGTACCAATCGATAAAGCTGTTAACTTCTTGCATACTCAGATCGAATTCTTTTTCCAATCCAGTTGTCATTGTAACGACTAGGATTGCACGATTACCTGATGGCTCTTCTGGCTCTACGATTGGTCCTTGAGGAGTTGCAGAAGCTTCATTTGAAAACTCGGACTCTACGCCATTCACAACAGCACTCACCACAAAGTAATATTTTGTTCCATTAGTTAGCCCGGGGATGAGAAGGTTCCCATATGAATCTTTAGTGGCTGTTACTGTTTCTGAATACTTACCTGGCTCAGTCCCGTATCTAACTGTATATGACTCCGCATTCTGAACAGCATTCCAATTCAGGCCGACCTGACTATCCCCACCAGAAGCTTCTAAATTTAGAGGAGTATTTTCACTTACAAGCCGACCATCCGCATCAATATCTATAGCATCCACCATCAGCATTGAATCATCAAATGTAACTTCTACTTTATGGTAACCCAATGGCAAATCAAGTTTTTCGTAGTTCACGATTAAATATGTATCTGCACCTTGTTGCCTGAAAGTCTCTTCTTGACCATCAATTTTTATCCTAACTATCTTTGCTTTGTTTGAATATGTTTGGCCAATATATCTCATTTTAGTACCATAGAAAACGAAATTAAGCTTTCCGTTTTTAGTATCTGTTGTATATGAGTAATTATTGTTGTAATGATTTCCTTGGGCTGATGGTCGTGCTTTAGTCCAACTCCCTGAATAGTTTAAAAACGGTGATATATCATCGTATCTTTGCCATCCTGCCTCAGGTTCATCAAGTCTCTGCCCTACAGTTGCCGCATAAATAGAAGAATTTAGAAGCATTGCTGATAATAGCATTAATACTCCAAATAAAACACCAATTTTCTTTCCGATCCTCATTTTCGAATCAATCCCCTCAGTAATCTTTTGACCAGATATTAAGATAATTCATTCCTTCATTCTTTGTCTAAACATAAACTTGCTGATCTATAAATATCATCTAATTTATTGCATTTTTATTTTATATTGGATGCGTATCTCCACAAATTACCCGTTTCTATTCTTAAATATTTGAGTAAAATTACATAGTATAGAGTCTCAAAGGAGGCATTACCATGTGCGGAAGATTTACGATCACTGACCCCTTAGATGCAATAATGGACAGGTACTATGCATCTATCGCTGATGGATTTGAGTACAAGCCTAATTACAACGCTGCCCCTATGCAATACATTCCTACAATTATAGGCAGCAAGGAAGGAAATCGATTGGGTTCGCTCCGATGGGGCCTCGTTCCTTCATGGGCAAAGGATGATAAGATCGGGAATAAGATGATAAATGCACGAGCTGAGACGCTTGTAGAGAAGCCTGCCTTTAAACGGTTAATCAGCTCCAAGCGCTGCATCATCCCCACGAACGGATTTTATGAATGGAGCAAGGAAGGATCTACCAAGAAGCCGATGCGTATATTGATGAAAGACGACAGTATCTTTTCATTGGCTGGCTTATATGATACTTGGACAGATCCAGACGGTAATAAACTGAGTACTTGCACCATTATTACTACCCAGCCCAATGAACTGATGGAAGACATTCATAATCGTATGCCGGTCATCTTGCGTCCTGAGGATGAGGCTGAGTGGCTCGGAAGAAACAATGATGATGTGCAGTCTCTAAGCGATTTGCTTAAGCCTTATCAAGCTTCTGAGATGAGAGCATATGAGGTGCCGAAGGAAGTCGGTAATGTGAGGAATAACAATGAGGATTTAATAAAAGAGGTAGGCTGAACGTAAAAAGAGCAGTGAGGTTATCCCTCCTGCTCTATTTTTGTACCCTAAACTCAAACCGATCACGGAAGTATCTACTCCCTGCCAACGATAAGCCAGCAGAGCCTTTAGTTTCTTTGTACCCATAAGATATTACTGATCCTCAAGAACGTGTCATACTGATACTTTGGCTTGGGAGGATAAAAATCCTATTTATAATTTATAAATATCGGATCTTCTAGACATGCTCTAACACTCCTATTTAAGGAATGATTCATCTCTCACATCCAACTCCATCACCATCACGATCAAGCTTCCTACTGTACCCTGGTTCTCCCTCATAGATTGGATCTGCCCCAGCTGCTCTTACCGCAGTACAGTTCTTGTAGTATACCTCGGATGATGGTTTAGGGTCTGGCTTAGGGACAGTCTCCTTTTTAGGAGTCGATGTTGTTGATTTAGTCGTGCTGGAGCTACTAAGGGATTCTGTTTTTTTGGTTATCGTTTCTTGCTTTTCAGCAGTGGATTTATTAGCTGCGGCCACATCAAATCCATCCTCTTGTGCGTAATTCTCAATGCTCCAGATTCCCAATCCTGATTTTTGAGCTTTCACCTGGATCTTTTCAAACTGGTCTACATGCTTTACGTTAGGTGGATATATGTAAGCGACTCGGGCATAACCTTTCTCCAACAACAGCTCATTTAACATCTTATCTCCTACCCAGGCATACGCCAGCAGGCGGCCGTACTTGTCACGCTCAGATACATCTAGTTCCAAAGTGAGATTCCCTTTTTTCAATTGAGCCAATGTAAAATTAGATGCTTCTTTGGCGAACGGTTGAACTGGCGTTCCTTGTTTAACACTCTCAGGCGTGTCCACCAGTAGCAAGCGTACCTTCTCTTCTTTACCGTCAAGTAATACTTTGAAGGTGTCACCATCTGTAGCTTCGATAAAGTTCACTGGAATTCGGTCTGTCTTTTTTCCGGTATCAGTCTCTTCTTCAGACTTGTCATTAACATCAGCAGTAGTGGCTGCTACCTCTTGAATTTCATTTGAAGTCGCGGAAGGTACCGTATTGTTATCTTTTACAGCGGCACTTGACGTTGGTTCATTTTTCGCCATTTGATTCGGCTCATTTGGAGCAGACATAACTGCTACAAAGGTTAATAGAAAGAAGCCAGATAATAAGAACAGTGCAACTGAACCTTTGCTAATTTTATTTGACATTTTCTTTTT
This sequence comes from Paenibacillus sp. Negev47, assembly GCF_058313655.1. Taxonomy (NCBI): domain Bacteria; kingdom Bacillati; phylum Bacillota; class Bacilli; order Caryophanales; family Paenibacillaceae; genus Paenibacillus; species Paenibacillus sp. Negev47. Next base: position 1,964,687 of record NZ_CM177754.1, on the reverse strand, counting down.
AGAACTAAACCTTCTGTAACCCAAATAACCCAATATCAGAGCTAAAATAAGCAGAGCAAAATCGCCTGTGATCTGTACAGCTACTCCAAACAAAAATAGTCCTAACAAGCTCCATAACGCAATTTTCTTCAATTTCTTCATCTTATCCTCCCGATAGTTTAAATAAGAAACGGCTGCCAATTTAAAAGCCCGCCTTATTTGTTCATGCCCCGATTACGGTTTATCACCAGCACCAACCACGACTGAAAAAAAACCTTGTTCATCGTGCTTCAGTAGAACTATAAAGGTGCCAGGTTTGAATTCATGATCATCTTTATGAAGATCATAAAAACCCTCTAGACGTCCAGCAAGCAACTTACTTTCGTACTGGATAACATACCGATCCTCATCTGCCTTATACTCCTTGACCTTTACTGCATCACTTGGAATTACTGTAGATGCCTCAAGTAAAGCTTCCTTTTTAGAACGCCTTGGTATGTCCGTAAATTCAAATTGCAAGGTCACATTAATAGCTGTATTTTTTTTCACTTCATCTTCAACATATAAAATGACAAACTTATCATTTTGATAAGAACTAAAGGTGGCGTCTTCTCTATTCTCACTTGCACCGCGAATTTGTTCGATAGCCTCCTTCGTATCACCAAGCCCTCCATCTTTCGTAATCAATGGTTCAATAATTGGTTTGTCGCTTACAACAGACGCGGTAGAACTGTAATCCTCTTTACCTGCTGTTGCTTCATTCACAATTGATGAATCAGCTGTAGGTGCTGTCTCCGATGAATTATTCGTATTTACATTTTCATTAGTAGGTCCTCCGCAACCGGCTATTGCTATGGATAAAGAAATACATCCTGCAGCCAAAAGCAACATCTTGTTGTTTCTACGCACATTCTTAGCCCCCATGTATATATAGTACTTTAATCCTAACATACGAAGGTAATATCTACCATAATGGAAATTATCGTGTTATACCGCGGTCCTTTCAATATATGTATTCAGCGGCTACAAGAGCGTACAAAGCATTCATGACATCAGTCTTTTGTTTTCCCGTTTTAACCGTTATCTCGTGGATCTTGGGAAGCCTTCGCCGCCCCCCTTGTAGTTGTACAAGATCCGCCTTGGGAGTGATGAGCATGCCATTGAATATTTAGGGTGGTTGGTCGAGATTATCTATGAGGATCGGAATGGAAAGATCACGAAACGCCGCATCCAGGTGAAAAACATACATTCAGGAATGATCAAAGCTGATGATCTGCTATCTGGCCAGCCGCGTACATTCCGGGAGTCCGGGTTGCTGGCATGTCATCCGATTAGTATTACAGCATAGGGGGCATAAACATGTTGACTGATTATCAACGCAAGGTAAGAACGTTTGTATGCGAACGTACGCTCTTTATACAACAAAAAAAATTTCTACCCTTAGCAGTAGAAATTTTTTTTACGTGTAATTAAAATCAACATAAACTAAAATCAAACACTACTTTATTTAGCACCTGTCCTTGGATGCGACGCATTTCAGCGTCACATAGTACGGTGAATTCATTTGAATCCCGCACTTTTGAGGGAGAAAATAATATAAGTACCTCCATCAAACCAAGGACCAGAAAATAATAAATTATTTTTTGGCCCGGAAGAAAAAGATAACAAGCTGCCACTTCCAAAAGCGAATTATCATTCCGGTGTCCCCCTTTCAGAAGGATGGAACAATTATACAACAAAAAATAAATACATGCGAATCAAAAAAAGCGCCTTGCATAATAGTACTATATACGGTACTATATGTGAAGGAGGTGAGACATGGCTAGGATAGAAAAATTGGTCCAAAAAATGAAAGACCGCCCCAGTGGTATCCAATATGATGAAGTTGCCAAGGTACTCCGGCATCACGGTTATGGATTAGTGAGAAGCAACGGCTCGCACTTCCATTTCCGAAACCAAGCAGGAGACTTGATAACCATCAAAAAGGAACAACCACTAAAGGCGGCATACGTCAAAGACGTACTGGACCGGATTGGGGAGTAGCACCTCCCCTTTCCTTAATTCTCATCATATCCTAGCCGATTATTAATGGCAAATCATAGCCAAAAGAAGGATTTAGCGTACTACATGGCCCTCCCGTATACGATACAAATCAGACCCGTTAAAGACGAGAGCGGTGATTATTTCTTCGCAACTGTTGCGGAATTAGATGGGTGCCAGAGCAATGGAGATACTTTTGCTGAAGCCTACGAAAGTGTTCGTGAAGCTATGGAGGGACACCTGGCAGTGAAACTGGAATATGGTGACGCCATTCCTGAGCCAATTGGTGAGGATGAGTACAGCGGTAAATTCAATTTGCGCGTACCACGGAGTCTGCACCGGCAATTGGTTGAACGGGCAGCCGCGGAGAGTGTTTCACTGAATCAGTATTGCCTGTACAAACTGAGCCGATAAACCAAAAATGCCCTGCTAACCGTTGAAGGTTAACAGGGCATTTTGTCAGTACGATAAAAAAATCTGAGGTCAATCGCAGTATTGACGAATAAAATCTATTATGATAACGTATGATTATGAAATGAGCACTTTATGAGGCGTATTAGTCGGACTAATGCTACCCTTGTGGGGTGCTCTCTTTATTTTCTTTTATGTCTAAGACAATAATTAATTTTCTTAAAACTGTTCTTGAGTTTGCATTTAATTCCTCATAATGCCTAATTAAAAATTCTCTTATTTCATCTATCTCCTCAGTGAGTGCCGCAATGCTCCAAAATAATAGAAAATGAAGTTTTTTCGTTTTAGGAACATTTGATAGATAAATTTCATCTAAAGAATTAAATCTATACTCCTCATATGAATCTAAGTCCCTTATCATACTTTTTGTTAGAAGATTCTCAGGATTCTTATCTCTCATTTCAATTACATTTTTATCAAGGATAACATCCTTCTCCGAGGGTAGTCTGCGTAGATATTTGTGAACAGGGATAACAGAATTTCCTTTTAGCAGCTGAGGAAGCCCCCTATCAACGAATATTTCTATAGGAAGCATTGAAGCAAGATCGTCATAGAGTATGTCCCTAAACACTTGATCGCTTAACACGCCAGTAACTCCAGTTAGTTCCATCACCTGTGACGATCTACCTATTACTACTACAACTTCATCCCCTCCATCTTCTTCATCATTCATGAGATTTACGACACGCTTCTTTTCACCTTGATAATCATGAACGATATCATACACAAGGTTTTTTAATCGTCTTATCTCCCGAAGTTGAGTAAATGTCTTTAATCCTATCATTTGCTGATATAATTGGGAAAAGTCAGATATTGATATCTTAGACATATTTATTCGAGTTCCATTAAAGTCTATAGTATGAGGGCCGATTACAGGTTCTGATTTTGACGAATCGTAGTCTACTATTACTAGACGCTTCTCAAAATGATCCAGCTCCTCATTAGTTTCTAAGCATGAATATACGTCATGCAAAAAGTCTCTGATATTCTCATCAGTGATTGAATATCCAAAAAACAGAACTGGATTTTCCGCAAACATATTGATTACCTTTGCTGCAAGGACTTTGCTTTTTTTGTAGTAATTTTCGTAATCATTTTGTGTAAGGATCATTGAATCCGGTTCAGACACACAGCCATGAATCTTCATAAGGGTTCCAAGCTCTGAACCTGTGAAAATTTGTTGTTTTATTATTTTCTCATGGCTCGTAAATACATAATCTTCTAAGAATGTATCATAATTTGTAGTTATCACGGTCAGCATTTTATCTTTGAGACGTCTCAACATCTCAAGCTCTGGCTTCATTTCATCTTTAATTGAATAATTCTCCAAAGTTGTTTTAATGAAATACTTTAAAGGAATCTGATCATCACCAATTCCCTCTAATTCAAACTTTCCTTCATAGAACTCCATATTAAAGTCTGATTGTATGTAAGATCCGAGAAGCTTATACATCATGTGACTATCGTTTTCAACATTATGTTCTGACTTAATTTTTTCTATATACCATTTATATTTTCTATCTGGCATTTCATGATAAGCTGAAATACATTTTATCAGTAAGCCCTTCCAATCAAAGTTATTGGAAGTATACCTTTTTGCCATCCCTGAACCGATAAACATGATAGGCAATCTATTTATTTCTTTAAGATTTGAGAAAAAAGATTCTAAGCTGTTACTCATATATCTCCCTCCTTAACTTTTAAGTATAATATACCATTAAATGAGTACAGTGTTTTAATTTTATTATTTATAATAATCATATAATTAAATTAAAAAAAGGACCTCTCCAGCACACATGGCCAGTGAGGTCCTTTTCACCGATTCTTTCGGATTTAGTCATATAGTAACCCATTTCGACAGTTTTGTAAATTGTTTCAAATAAATATAGAAACATTTTCCTAGGTCTGATAGACTAGCTTTATCTAAATACATAGGAGGAAGTACCTTGAACAAAAAACCGATTTATAAGAAATGGTGGTTCTGGATCGCTATCGTAGTTGTTATCGGAGTGATCGGTAATCTCGGAGAGAAAGAGACTGTAGCTAACGAACCTGCCGCCTCAGCAACCACCCAACAATCACAGAAAGTAGAAACACCAACTGAACAAACGACTGAAGACAAAGAGAAAGCTGAAGCCGACAAAAAAGCTGCTGAGGAACAGAAAGCAAGAGATGAAGCTGCGGCAGCAGAATTGGCTAAAAAGGAAGCTGAAGCAAATAGCGTACCAAGAGAGCACAAGGCTGCACTAGAAAAAGCAATTACTTATGCTGAAGTTATGAACATGTCCAAAGCCGGTGTTTACGACCAATTGACATCTGAATATGGTGAAAACTTTCCAAAGGAAGCTGCTCAATATGCCATTGATAACATTGAGTTTGATTGGAAACAAGCAGCTTTAAAGAAAGCTCAAACATACGCTGAATCAATGAGTATGTCTGATTCCGCCATTTATGATCAGTTGGTATCTGACTATGGTGAGAAATTCACCAAGGAAGAAGCTAAATACGCAGTAGCTAATTTAAAATAACAGATCGGCGGTGCATTGAATGAAGTTTGGATTCCGGATGCCCAGCCTAAAAAACGGATATCAGCCCGTACCAGCATTAAACGTCAAATTATACATCGGTCTGGACTAAAAATGCCTCGCGGATATGTGTGGCTCCGGAACCCGAAAAAAGCAGTATATAACAAGGTGTACCGCAAGACTTCGTTTGATATTTTCCAGGTAATCAAAAAGTTGTTCAAATAAAAATAAGGCCCTGCCAGCTATGAGCTGATAGGGCCTTATTTATTCCCAAGCGATTGGGATTTATGGTTGCAAAATTCTCATGTTTTAGTGAGATAGTTGCGGGGAAGACTTGTCAATTTGGGTGTATAATATTCTGAAATTATTCCTGAGTCGCTTCAATCTGTTTCAGGCGTTCATCAAGTCCTTTTACATCACCGTTAACACCTGCAATCAGGGACAGGAAGTTACGCCGCAAGCGGTTAATCACAATGGCCGTTTCTTCCCTCGTAATCGGCGCACCTGGACGCGTTCCATCAAAGTACCCATTAGCCTGCGCTTCCTTCCATGACGCTTCAGCCCACTTGCTCGGAACGTTAACGTCTCTCTCCTGCTTCACTGGCTTGTCCTCCTTAACAGGTTCACTCTTCTTTGAATACTTCGCTTTCAGCTCGGCAACCGTTCCGTCAAACTCATTTAGATCCACCGGACCGTTGATCCCGTCAACCTTCCTTTTACCGCGTGGCAGATATCCACCAGCCGCGCCATCGCTGTATTGCCAGAAGTCCCAACGTGTCCAACCAGAAGCATCAGCAGGCGTTTGTGTGCTATAACGTGCAATCCATAATGGGTACCCGCTCAGACCGCTGAAATTGCCGATGAATGCTGGATACGTGTACACCAGTGGCTTAACCCCTGTAAGCCTATGAATCTCTTCCAGAAACGTCTTGGCTACTGCCGTAATCGTTGCTTTACTGTAGCCCTTTTTGTTTGATTCATAGTCCATAACTGGCGGTAGATCGAAAACGCCGATCCCACCAGCATCCTGAATGGCTCTGTAGAAATTCTGTGCTTCTGCCTTTGCTGCATCAACGCTGCCAGCAGAGTCATCCACATAGTGGTATGCACCGATCAGCAGGCCAACTGCCTTGGCATCCTTCACGAACTTGAGAAACTTTGATGACCTGAAGGACTTGCCTTGTGTGGCTTTCATGAAGACAAATGAAATCTCGTCCGCTGCCACCTTTTTGAAATCGATATTACCGTTGTGATGGGATACGTCAATCCCCTGTGCATTCCCCTGTTTACGCGCCTGCATCTGTACCAACTCCCTTTTTAGTTTGTTTGACCAATTGGTTTCCGTATACTGAGAATGCCCCAACCAGAATCCCTTGAACGAGCGACTCGGCTGACCATCCCAGTGTCCAACACGTAATAACAATAGCGAATGCAGTCACGATGAAAACAATGGTCCAATCAGGGATCTTTGGTATGCGTTTGATTCCAATACCAAGTACCCAGCATGCAGCCAATACAATAAATAACTTAGGATCAATAAGTGAAAATACAGTACTCCAGTCCATATCCTATACGCCTCCAATATCTTCTTTTCGATCAATCCGCTTATGAGCTTGTTTAGCCGACTCTTCGACCCGTGTCACCCGCTCTGACAGTGCATCTACACGCTGTGCCTGAACTCTTTGCTCAAGCCGAATATCATCCACCCCGCGCTTTATGTAATCAACATCTGCGCGTTGCAAGGCATCAGCCCCTGCTTCTTGGATAATGTCTTGTCTAAAAGATCTAGTGCGTCCCGACCACCCCAAGATAAGACCACTAATTGCTGCGACTACACTGATCAATACAGTCCATTCCATCCCGCTCCCCCGTCTCTCTGTTCAGGAAATGTTTCCTGCCCTATTCAATTGTCTCCGTACTTTCTTTTTGTTCTTGAATCTCAATAGCTGCTAGTGCATTCCCGATCTCCAGATCTAAAGCAGTCAGAATCTCTTTTTGATTAAGTGGATGTGAGCTAAGAACCGCAGAGATTATCTGGGTCAATTCTTCAACAGGTTTATTCAAATCCAGTTCAACTTGGAGTGTATGTGTCATCTTTGCCAATACTTTTCCTCCTCTCTATACGAAAATAAGCCCCTTCCAGTTAAGGAATAGGGCTTTATAGATTTATTATCTTTTATCTTTGTTGCGGAGTGGCTACGGATTTATAGTCACAGAAACAAAAAAAGAGTCCGCAGATAACGGACCCTCAGAGACTTATTCTACTTAGCAGTAAGTAATGCTTCATCAATTAGTTTTAATTCAGCCTCGTATTTTGCAATATCGGCGTCATATTCATCCAACCGTTGTTTAGACAGCTCTGCTCCAGCTTTATCACCTGTATCTATAAGTTCATCATAAGCTGCTGCTATTTTTTCTCTATCCTTTTTTAGTGGAGCAATAACATTTTTAACTGTGCTCTCTCTTAATTGCTCCAAGCTAGATTTAGTCCCACCGATGTATTTGTTTGTCTGTGATGTCACAGTATGAGAAGAAGACTTATCATCATTTGTTGTAACAGTTCCGTCTTCAGTGGTTATGTTTATTGTTTTTCCGCTCACTGAAATATCAGCTCCTAACGCTTCGGACAGGGCACGAGCTGGAACATTTGCCTTACTGTCAATGACAGCTCCCTTGTCCGACAATTTTTTGCCATCAACTACAATTGTATATTCACCAGTCACTCTTTTGCCGACCATGCTCTTAACAGAGTCCGCAAATGCTCCCGCTGTTGTCGAAAAAACAATCCCAATAATAATACCTCCAGCTACATACGCAACTTTGTGTGCAACTTTCTTCATAACCCTACCCCCGTATTGGTGCAATTTACCTAATATGATACATTACGGAGTGGTTGTCGTAAAGGTTCCACCACCAGTATTCGGATTGTTTGCCGTATTGCCATGATTATGGTTTGCAGTTGTGACACTGTGTCTGTGATTGTCGTATGAATATTGTAATGAATCTATCTTATTCTGTAATGAAGTTAGTTGGCTCTGCAACCCAACAATATCAGAGATGGAAATTCCGTATACAAAACCCGTTCTAAAAGTTGCGCCCCCGCCAAATATAACTGCTCCTTGGAGTCTGATAGGATTTCCGGTACTATTTGAACCGATGAATATATCGTTTCCGAAAATAGTTAAGCCTCCACTATTCTGATAAGTATTTATTTCTCCAGCAAATGCTCCTCCTGATCCAAAGAAAGACATAGCTGCTATACCATTATCAGAATCAGTGTTAATTCGAATTCGGTTGTTATTGTTGGAATCGTAGGTTCGGAATCCGTTGTTATCAAGCTCTACTCTACGACCTGTTGCTGCTGTACGTATTAATGACCCCGTAATCGTTCCTCCAGTTATACTTGTTCCTGAAATTGCAGAGGCGGTTATTGATCCAGAGAAGTTTGCTCCTACAGCCGACATGATCCCTCCGGAAGTCACGGTAAACATCCCGTTCCCCACATTAATGGATGAACCTACAATTGCACCATTTTTAAAGTTGGAATATTCAATGTTTGCGTAATTCGCTGTTAAGCTATTCGCTATCAAATCACCTTTCATATTTAGTCTGAAAGGCGCACTATTAAACGATGATGCTCCCGCTGCAATACCGTTTGTATTGATCTGGACAATATCCTCACCATTACCGATCAACATGGAGACAAAGTTACCAAGTTGGCCTATTACTTGCTCAGCAACAACACCTCGTGCCGTTATAGCAGCACGTATTGACTGCCAACCATCTGTAGATATCCCAACCCCTTTTGATGTCAGCCTGACTTGCTCCAGTGGATTCGTTTTTTCTTGAGCCAGTATTCCACCTTCTGGTGGATAGATCAGTTCAGTCTTGCTGTTGTTGATGTCAATGACCGCTTGCTTGGCAAATGATTCAAAGACATCCGTCCGGATCTTCCCGTTTGAAAACAGGTTGTTGGTGATATTCTTATTTCGTTCCAGGTCACTGATAATATCATCATAATCTCTTAAATTGATATTGGATATCGTCGGTTCAGCATGCTTGTCTAAACTGTATGGATACTCTGTCAGTTCAGTGATACGGGCTTTTAGCCGGTTCATACCCATATCTGGATCGATACACATGACATCATCACCTAAATGAGGTTTTGGTTCCGTGTGGTCAATCTTAAACAGGTCTGCCGTGGATATAGTTGCTTCCAGAGAAACAACCTCTTGCTCAAGCAACGCCTTGCGTGTAGCCTTCAGCAAATCCTCTGCTTCTTCAATATCCTGTTCGATGATCTCTCCATCGTAAAATGGAACCGAATCACTCGCCCAATATTGAGCAAATGGTGATATGAGATAGTTAACCGCAAGTTTACCATTCACAATCGTTCCTGGTATGCTCGACAATAGGCTTCTTTCCAGATCTGTCAGTAATGACGCATCCATACCGATGAATGTACGGCCATCTTTCATTTGAGCATACATCCGGGTAACAAGCGATTCGCCTTTGTCCTTGAATGAGCTTGATACGATGTTTTTCTTGAGCCGATACTGTAAGCCGTGGTCAGATCCGATTCTTTTTTTAAGGTTAATCACAAAATTATTAGGCTCAACCTCACATTCATACATTTCCACAATCCGGTTCAGAGCTTCAAGACATGTCCCTCGCCCAAAATCTTTAACGTCATGTAGATCAAACGTATCGTGGATAACGAAAGTGAATCTCCCGCCAGTAGCTTTTGTAATTAACTCCGTCAGTTCATTTAGGTGTATCCCATAAGCCTCATCAATGTATGAGGTATAAGGAAACTTGAAGTCATTTAGTTTGAACATGACATGATTACAATAAATTGAAGCCATCAGCTTCCGACCTTCACGGGACCGGCTCCTAGACTGAATAACATAATATTGGCCACGTTCGTCTTGAACGTGGCCTTTGATTGCTATTTTTTCGCGGTAATCATCTGAGGTCATTGGGACCATGAATGTTACCTCGTAGTCACTGTTAATACGTCTTCTTCGTTGAATTTCATGACTGTCTATCAGGGTACCTACACGCCGAAGATTTTTGTCGAAGACTTGCATAGTTGGGTTAGGCATTTTCCACCTCAATATCTAATAAAGGAATTTATCACGATGTGTAATTCGCATTAGAACTGTTCTACCCGTTTCAGGATCAGTCCAGGTCAGGTTATTTTCGCCAAGATTTAAATAAAAGAAGTCTCCGTTATATAGATGAGAAACGTTCTGCCCGTTGCGTAAGATTTTAAATTTGTCTATATCAATAATGATCTGATCACCGGGATTGAACACGTCTTCGAATTCGATATAATCCACATGATATCTGGAAGCTGCGGCAATCAATCTTGCTTCACCAGACAATTCTGAGCGCATGTTTATTTCACGTACATATTCCCCGCTAATTCGAGCTTCGCCTGACATAGGAACAGCTTCTAATACAATTTCCCGAACGAAATCAGCTTGTAACTGGGATTCCCCAGACATATCCGATGAAAGGGTCATTTCCATGGCGTATTCCAACTCATATTCATCTGCATCTCGTTTGGTATACATCTGAGCACCACCAGAAAGGTGAGCCGACATATCAATGATGTTTTCTCCACCACCAGTGTTAAAAGCAATTTCGTTAAATCCTCCACCGAACAAGACCGCGCCTCCTTCTGCCTTACGCTTCGTATTGTTGCTCTGTAATCTGTTCGAATTCATCAGGAGTAATTACGCCAAATGATACATACTGTCTTAGCTGCGGTTCCTTGGCCCATTTCTTTTCATAGTAATATTGGAGTCTTTCGAAGTCAGAATTAAACATTCGCATCTTCCCCTTTCGGTTCTGTTTCCATTGCCAATATACGTAATTCAATGCCGACAATCTGACCACCTAATGCTTCGTTCTGAGCCTTTAATTCAGCGTTTTCAAGTTCGCGTTGAACGATCTGCGCACCCAATATTTCATTTTGTCGCTTTATTTCAAGCGACTCCAGCTCGCGCTGTACCAACTGTTCGCCAAAACGGTCCATCTCAGAAGGTTCTTCCGGCGGTGGCTTGATCAATTCGTCAATCTCTTCCTGGCTTAAACCCTCCACCCACAAGTCAGGCAACTCGGGATCAACATATTGAGGTGCTTCTTCCTTTTCTTCTTCCGGCAATTGAAGCCACGCATCATAAAGAGATTGATACTCAGTTCGTGCTGTCACTTCCTCTTCGAGATGTGCTTCCCATCCCTTCAGATCGAACTTCGGCAGAAACAATCCAGCAGGAACTGGCACGCCTACGATATACCCTACAATCTCCCTTTCTACTTCTTCCTCGTCATCCGGGATTTCAGGCCCCACAGGCTGTTCAGGCGCTTCGGGATTGAATACCACAGGCTCAGGATCGGCATAAAAAGGGACGACACCAGAAAAGGCATCGTCCACCAACTCGTCCTCTAAGTAGAGTCCGTCTGTATTCACTTTAGGTACGGCTTTCATGTGTTACCTCCTTTATATATTGATATTAAATGATATACCTTCGAGGTTCAGCCATAGAGATGCGGCAGTCGATCCTAAGTATACGTTTCCGTCTTCTGTTATTTCGACTGTTGTACCTACCGGAGTGGGGGTTTCGAAGGAAAGTACGTTAAATATCCGTCTTGTTTTTGGGCGAAATCCTTCGGGCAAGACAAACAATCTCTTACCTGCATCCCTAACTCCGTCTTTAATCAATCCTCTAATGTGTACATTTTCGCTTGAATCCTTAACGTATTGAGCAGTTGGATAACCGGGATATTGGATCCACCCATTTACTAATGTTGGCGTAATCCACGCCGGACTACCCTTCTCGGCCTTTTTCGACTCCACAACACTAAGCCGAGCGGTAGCTTGTTGAACATCCTGCACCAAGTCCGTAAGCAGCGCCTTTTCGTTCTCAGCTACCGATCCGACGAATGGAGCAGCCGGGAACGTGTCCAGCATCAGGTATGTTACGGTGTACGTGGCTGAGGCGTCATATTGAGATAATTTAATATCCGCGTATTCTTCTCCGCCGCCAGTAATGCTCCCGCCTGATTGTACATTCCATTCGTTATCATCCCTGCCGTTCTTATATATTTTCAGGAGTTTACTCACCTTAGTTTGTAACCCTGTTCCCGGATAGTTTGGCGAACTCGGAGCATTAATCCCAGCGTAACCGATAGAAGAATTAACGTAAGGTTTCACGCCTTCGCGCAACACAATCCCCGTTCCTACCTCAATCTGATTATCTCCCTCAAAGAACGTCAATTGTCCCTCCGAAGTGATTGGTTCGACAGTAGGCGTTGCAAGTTGATATACGAGTTGGTATGGCGTGTAGCTTGGCGCTTGAGTCGTCGGTAAAACTGCTGTTCCATCTGCTAAAGTGTTGCCGTCAGATGCTACCCTTGCCCAATACTTCGTTCCTGTTCCGTTATACGGCGTAATACCGCTTTTGCCGCTTCCTCCAGTTCCCGAGAGGTACATAATCCAGCCCATGAAATACGCCTTAATCTCGGCTGCTGTCGGATTGTATGAGTCTCCCCATCCGCTGTCTGCGTTGGAAACTGTCGTCCATACATAACCCTTATTTGATTCGTTGCCTACGTTAAATAAATCTGATTTAGGAAAAGGCGAGCTAACTCTATCCAATTCAAGTAACTTACCGTCATACTTAGTCATGTACGCGGCGACATTTGACGTATCGACATTTTTAGGCATGAACAATGTTACTTGTTTGTATCCCGTGTAACTCGACGCATTAACGCCATAATCACCTGTAGGAATGATTGAAGCTTTTTTCCACTTCGCCAATTTGAAATATTGACCGTCCTTCTCGAACACTTCGTCAGCATTCGCCCCAGTTAGTGGATTAGCGTATAGATCCGCTTGCAATGCGAGCATAACGTCCTCACGTGGTTTGAATGGTTTGGCTGTTGTGCCGAGAACGAGCATTGGGTTTTTAATGCTGAACGTCCCCGCTGCGCTTCCTGTATTTCTGAAATAGGCAACAACATATGCCGCATTGACAGGGGCTACGAGAGTTGCAGTTTGTCCGGCGGCATATCCAGTCCCGCTAATCGCTATCTTGTCTTTATCAGCGAATACAAGATGTATTTGACCATTATGTTCGGCACTAAACGTATACGCCTTACCCGGAATTGCAGGAATCCACGGAGAGCCTATCCATGATTCTGCTGCGTTGGCTACCACCGTATACTCGTAAGGACTTGAAATAGATCCTTTTCCTGTAGAATCGTTACGAGGGGCATTTTGCCATTCATCATAAAACGGCGGCAACAAGTTTTCTCCATAACGAATCGCATACGGATTTCGCACGGGTTGAACGCTATCAACGTAAGGATACTTAGCAGCGGCTTGTTCATCCGTCATCGAAGCGAGAGCGTTATATTCTGCTTCGCTTACCTCATATTGACGAACAGCATCAAAATAGGCGTATGATCCGGACGGACCCACTACTCCCATGTCAATATTAAATGTTCCATCTTGTGACGGTGCATATCGAATGGACATAGGCGTGAAGACTGATGAGCTTGATTCTTTTCCTAATCCTACTGCAGGGAGGCTAAACGTCACTTTGGTAGAATTCCCGTTTTTTGCTTCTACAATGAAGATATAATACTTTCCGGCTTTTACTGATGTTGAAATGGCTGCTACTCCGGAAGGACTTTCCGAAACGGCTACCATCAACCCTTTAAGCCCTTGAACTTTATTTGTGGAGTCTGAGGCAATTGATGAATTATAATAACCTATCTTTGATAAGTCCTCCATTCCTCCGACACGTCCCAGCAAGTTAACCAACGTTCTGCCCTTGAGTCCATTCAAGGAAAACGGGGCTTCCTGTTCTGCCTGAACTACGTGGATACCTGGTTGGAGTGTAATAGCTGTACGCTCAGGAGTATCCAGCCTATCAGCTAGTTCCAATATATTTTCACGAGCTGCATCCCAATCTGCAGCCGCAAAATTACGAGCAACCCTTGTACCAGGCGTCCAAGCTCGTGCAATGCCTTGATACCCCCGCAAACAACCTTTTAAGGTATTTCCTTCAACAGATGTATAAGTTATCGTTTCTGCTGTTTCCCCATTACCTATGACGGCTATCCCCTCGCCTGGTAAGAGTACACTTGGATCAGTAACCGAAATATCTGTTTGTGTCTGCGTGATAGCCGTCGCAAGTTCCGTTTTGGGAGAATTTACGATTGCCGGATACATCTTTCTCATAAGATTACCTACCCCTCATCAATCTTGAGTTGACCCGCTAGATAACGAATCAGGTCATTGGTCAGTGCTGTTCTTGGCGTTTTTACAGCTCCGTGATACAAGAGATTCCCGCCTGTAACAGCGTCCCTTATGCCTACATGTGTAATCAGGCCCAAATCCGCTGTTGCAATAGGGAAAGATACATCTGCTGTATTCTGAACTCCTGCCCTCCGGTCCGAAATAACAGGGTCTCCGAAAACAACTTGCTGCCGGGCATAGCCTCCACCTGTCACTTCTTGTCCTGTATCGGCGTCTGTAGGGTTAGATGTGTAAAGTGCAATGTATACTTTGGGTGGAGCAGTAAAGTTAACAGCTCGGAGAGCCGCATTGATTGAAGCTTTCTTCCAATAGTTTGATTTCGATAGTAAAATGTCTGCCAAGATAATCCCTCCTATTCAATTAAATACTCATTGGCTATTCTGAATTTACGAATTGCATTAGTACCTTGATTGGTTAAAACGATAACCGGACTCGCCTTCTCATCTCCTGAAGACGTAATAGAAACAGTTTGGGGAGAATTCGTTATAACAATCTCCTTTAGATTCTCTTCACTTTCTGGAAAAGGATGTTCACCCATCTTGATCGGGATTGTCAGTTCTCCATCAAAAAGAATCTTCTCAATATCAAGCGTTCCGGCATACCGACCGATGTATCTTCTTCCGGGTAAATCGTCGAAAGTGAATACGATATCCCCTTTTTTAGCATTAAAAAGAGCCGCCACTTGGGCGACTCTTCTATGATAGTCAAGGGTAGTATCATCAGCCATGACGATACACTCCAAATTGATTACTCTTGGACCATAGGTGCTACCAAAATCGATCTCTCCATCCCGTCCTGCAATTTCAAGACTGTAGTCCCTCGTCGGTGGTAATACCGGGATATTATGCTTTTTAAGCCCGAGCCCGATCTGTAGAAAGGAATTGCCATCAGCAGTAGCATTTATCATTATCCCTTGCCCCCTCTAGCCTGCATCCTCCGCATCAAATTATCGCGTTCACTCCAGAAAACCTTCGCAGCCGATTCGTCTGCTATATAAGTATCTCCTGATTTAATTACGAATTGATTACTGGTTCTCTCCGGATTTACTCCGTTTGAACCTTGAGGAACTGAGAATTCAGGCATTGTGAAGTCTAGTCTGTGCATTCGTAGATTCAAGAGATTAAACAACGAATCCTGTTGACGGTCATTAAGAATAGCCTCTCCAGCATGAGCAATAACTGGAACAGCCGCACCGCGAGGACCTTTGACAACCCCACCTTCGGAAAAATGCTGAAGTTTACCTGTGTCCTTCTCAATGCCGTATTTCTTACGAAGGGCATCGTTTTGTTCTTGAAGGAGCCGCATGGTTTCAGCATCACCACGAGCTTTAGCTGCGTCCCAGGCATCCTTGTTGGAATTGTACGTATAAAGATCAATTTCTTTCTGATATGAAGGGTCCTTCGATGCAGTACCAGGAGCCAAAGCTCCACCAGGAACGTCAGTCACTCCAATCGCAGCGTTTGCCGCAGCAATCTGATCAAGACGACTCTGGTACTCCAAAACAAATGCATCAAGCATACCGAGAATAGTTTCGTTTTTCTCGCTTTCCTTCAGTATCTGGATGTTTTTTAGGTTTTCAGCAGACAGCTCAGTGTTTGAAGAAAATTCATCAAAAGCGGAAGAGAGATTATCATAATGAGATTTAGCATCCTGAATTTTATCGTCAAAATCCTTTTCACGAGTAGTTTTTTCCTCTTGCAATACCGTTTTCTGATCCTCCAGCGCTTGTTTTGCAAGCTTACGACCATGTTCTCGATCCAGATCCTCTATATCCTTTTGGACTTGTTTCCGTTCTACAATACCCTCTGGACCGACAGCGGACTGAAGCAATTCAAGACGAGCAACCTTTTCTGCACGTTGCCTCTCGTAGTCATCCTGATCGTTACTTCGCTCCATCGATTGTATAAGATCGTCAATGGCTTTGATTTTGGCTTCTTGAGCTGAGGTGAACGCATCCTTCTCCGCCTGGATACGTTTAATCTCCTCATCTCTCGCACTGTCCAATAACTTTTTCTGCTTAGTAACCGATTCAGATACTGCCTTGGTCATTTCGTCCATCAGTTTTTTCTTTAGATCGTATACCTTTTCATCGGCGTCCATTCGTTGATCACTTCCAACTAAATAAGATGCCTGAAGCTTCATGTACTCAGCAAGCTCTTGCTCCGTAGTCATTTCACCAATGGCCTTCAAGTGATTAATTCGTTTCTCAGCAGCAGAATAGTATTCCTTATCCAGATCATTACGCTGCTTATATATTTTCTGTTCAAGATCCCATTGCTGTTCAGAAGACATAGTCTTATCAGCTTGAATCTTCAGAAACTCTTGAAGCTCCCACTTCATGATGTCTACTTTTTGAGCACCGGACATTTCCATTTTCAAAGCTTCTTTAGTCATCCACTTCTCTGAGAACTCATAACGAGACGAAATCAGTTTCTTGGAAGTATCTTGATACATTTTCTCTGCTTCGGCTCGTTGTTCTGCTTTTATCGTGGTATCGTTTCGCATCCGGTTGTAAGCCTCGGCTTGCATTTGGTAAATTTCAACCTCTGATTTGCCCTGTCTTTCCATCTGGTCGGTTTGCTTATCGATCCAGCTAGTCGAATTTTTAAATTTAAGATCCGTAACCTTGTTTGTCAGGTCATACACTTGTTTAGCTGATTCAACACGCTGTTCCTCAGTTAGGGCCGTATTTTTGAGTTGTCCCTGATAAAACTGAAGCTGCGTCTTGGTCATTTCCATCTCGGAACGGCCTTGTTGACGCATGCGTTCAACACGAGCTTCCATATTGGACTGTGCGGTATCAAATTGATCGCTAGCATACTGATCCTTCATGTCTTCTTTCTCGGACTGCACATCCCCAATTTTCTCAGTCAGGCTTCGCCGCTTATTTGTCAACTCATCTGATTTCAGCCCGGATTGTTCGATCATCTGACGCTGCTCCTGCATCAGTTTCTGTATTTCAGTTTTGAGTTTCAATTGAAGCTCGTATTCGGCTTTGTACTCTTGGGAGTCTTTCTTCATGTTCTTCTGCCGTGCTTCGGATTGTTTTAAAGACAACTCTTTGTCAGAGATTTTCATATCTTTGATTCCGAGTTTACTCTCAAGTTCTGAAACATCAATATTATAAAGTTCATCACTAATCCGAAGCAGTTCGCTATCAGCAGTGTTTTTTGCATCCTTCAATTGTTTCTGTGTAGGTTGTGTAGTTGTACTGGACTTTTGTGGAGAATAATCAGCCAACACTTTATCTACATACCCTACATCTCCGTATACATTGCTTTTATATACTTTCTTGTACTTCTCTGAATACGCGGCCATATCAGCTTTATTGTATCCACCAGACTTTTTGAACCAATCAATGATCCCTGATCCCATATTGTATCCGCCCAGAGCCATGGCGACATCTCCACCAGATTTCTTCAGTAGCTCGGAGAGCATCTTAGTCCCTGCATCAATACTCTGTTTTACTGTCGCATTGTTCATGCCATTAACTTGCATGACATTGGTTACGCCATTGGCTCCAAAAGTTGATTCGCGTTGGATCACAGCAGCGACAAGGTATGGGTCAACATTAAATTGATTAGCAGCAGCATTAATCTCAGAAGCGTATTTACCGGCATATGCCACTCCGCCAGAGGTTGTTTGGGAACTGGAGGATGTCGGGTAGGCAGAATCTGTTGAAAGCCCAGGAATACGAGTTGCTCCGTTGTATTTCGGCGCCCAATAGCTATTATTTAAATCGGAGACCTTTAATCCCGAATCACCCATTTGTATGAACTTACTGTCTCCCATGTAAATCCCAACGTGAGAGTTGTCCTTGCCATTCGTATTGAAAAATACAAGATCTCCAACTTGTAGGTTTTTCTTTGATATCGCAGTTCCAGCTTTAGCTTGTTGAGCTGCTGTACGCGGTACCTGTACCCCGATCGTTTCAAACATTTCCTGCACAAACTGAGAACAGTCTGAATAGGCTCGCTGTTTGAAATCATCAAACGAACCGGTAAATTCACCGCCTATTTTTTTGTATCTCATCACACCTGAGTTAGCCAGGTCGACGGCAGTGGAAAGCATTCTTGTGATGTCTGAAGAAGGCACTCCGTCTGTTGTTATCTCGGTCTGAGAGGACACGAGCTGGGAGGGATCATTGTATCCTTGTTCGTAGAGTTTTTGTTCCTCCAGCAATGCTTTACGCTTCTCAGCGAGTATATCAAGGTATTCTTTGGATGACTTCGCAACACGCTTCTGCTGGGAATCCAATTTTTCAAGTGCATTGTTATACCCCTCAATCGCTTTCTGCAAATCCGTTAAAACCTCAATGTTCTCTTTTTGTGCTTTGTTTGATTCATTCACTCCAAATGTATTATCATTCAGTAGTTCGGTCATCGCTTCGATCTGATCGTTGCTTAGCTGCAACTGTCCAGCATATTGCTTGATGACATCATTGATTTCCTTAACTTTCTGTCGTTTAGCTTCCATCTGTTCGTTCGCTTTTTGTTGAAGTAAATTCGCCATCCCCTGAGTAATCAAATGAGATTTACTCAAATCAGCTGCGTTTTTCTCTTCTGAAGATATTCCTTTTTCAATCTCGGCCAGTTTTTGGCGAGCCTCCGAAAAACTAGTGATAGCCGAAAATTCCGTCCCATAAAACTGAATTCGTCTTAAACTTTCCAGAGCTGCGGTTTTTGTTGTATCCCGTTCTGCTCTAATGTCATCAATGGACTTCTTTATCTTAGCTTGTCTTACCTTCTCAAGAACCTGTCCTTCAAATATCCAACCATCCGTTGTTTTTCTGATCTGAGAAGCTAATTCAGGATACTTAAGAATCAGATCACCGACTGTTTGAGCGCTAAGAGATTGTCCATCAGCTAGATTGGATGAAACTTGATTCAATTCAGCAACAACTGAAATGCTTGATTGAGTTACATTTCTAAGCGTTTCGAGTTGTTTATTCATTTCCTCAGTCGCCTGATCAATAGCCTCGGCGGCTTGACCACTAGATCCTGCCAATCCATCTACTTCTTCTTTAGCATCCTGCGTGTTCGCAGTAAGCTGAACTATTTCAATATTCGTATCACCCATGGTTGCCAATAGTTCACGATTTTTTGTCTCTAATGATTCGAGTTTAAACTCCAAGTTTTCCAAGGAGTTAGACGCTTCATCCAAACTTTTAAAACTGAATACATTTTTTAAAAAGTCGATTCCTCCGGACATTAGGCTATTCTTTATAGAATCTATTTTCTCTTTTGTCTTTTCGATAGCTGCATCATTTTCATTAATCTGATTTTGTAGATTGCCTTGTTGCCCCTCCAGAAGTGACTTTCGAGCTTCGTTTCTCACTCTAATTAACTCGTTGAGGTTATCAACTTGTTTTTTCGTAGCTTCGTCAGTGTAACCAGCTGCTTCTAATTGAGCCAGGCCTTCTTTACCGATAGTCATTGCTAATGCCTTGGAGACTTCATCCAATTGACGTTTTGTCTGCTCTTGTTTGCTAGCTGAGAGAGTCCCACTTTCGATCATTTTTTTCAGTGAATTGTGTGCATTGACCATCTTAGGCAATAAATCAATCTGTCTCTGGTACTGACTAATCATCTGCTGACTTGCTGAGTCATTATCCTTGGCCAGTTGCATTCGATCGCGCTCAGCTTTTTCCGCTTCTCCGCTCTTCATGGCGAAAATAGCAACTGCTCCAATAAGAAGCGACAATCCAGCTGTAGCTGCTGCCATAGTTACGGTTGCCGCAGCCTGCGCTCTGCTGAGAGAGCTAGTAGCAACGGTTGCTGCACCTGTTGCTACTGTCTGCGCTTGTCTTGCGGACGTTTGTTGAACCGTACTGACTACTACACCTTCCCCAGAAACAATGTTTACGCTATTCGCAGCAGTGTTGGCTGTGGTCGCAACAGTACTAGCAGCAGTAGAAGCAGTCTCTTGGACTTTGGAAGCATTCAACACCTGAATTGCCGCTACCACTGCCATAATTGGACCACTCAAAGCCTTGTATGCTAGTAGTAGACCGCTCAAACCAGCCGCAGCAGCGTACACTCCTGTTGGGATTTTAGTTAGACCAATAAGTAACTGGTCTATGCCATCCAACACGTCTTTAATCATCTGTCTCAGTCCATCTTCTCCAGCTGTGTTGAAAATTTCAAGAAGGGAGGTTCTAGTCTGTGCAGCTTTACGTTGAATGGTATCCATCTGAACCGTAAGATATTGCATTGTTGAACCTGTAGAACCAACTGAAGCGGCAGTACCAAGCAAGATATCCCCCACGTTTAGAGATGCCGCGAGTTTTGCGTACTGGTAAACACCTCGTGAAATATCAGCGTAGGATTGCGTAAGGTCATAGTTTTTGTCAGTAACCTGGATCGAGAGATCCAAGAGAATGTCTTCCGCTTTACGCCACTCTTCCACACCTTTTACAACTTCTTTAGTTTTCACACCAAGGCGTT
This sequence comes from Paenibacillus sp. Negev47, assembly GCF_058313655.1. Classification (NCBI taxonomy): domain Bacteria; kingdom Bacillati; phylum Bacillota; class Bacilli; order Caryophanales; family Paenibacillaceae; genus Paenibacillus; species Paenibacillus sp. Negev47. The sequence goes on along the minus strand of NZ_CM177754.1, from coordinate 1,943,892 downwards.
CGATTTCATCAACAGCTTTATCTGTCCGTATTGTGCCTAAGACCGTTTTCCACATGTTACCTAGATTCTCGCCACTTAAAGCGGTATTCCGGACACCTGCTGAAATTAGACCGTTCATAAAATCAAATGAAACGCCTGTTTCAGCAGCGATTTTTCCTGTTCGTTGGAAAGCAGCTCCGAGGTCTCGTGCAGGCGCCATCGTATCATGCGCAACCCTTGACCAAGAATCAAGAACCCTATTACCAATCACCATAGCATCATTGGCATCGGTAATATGTACTCCGTATTGAGACATGACAGATTCCATGGATTTCGTAGCTTCTTCCAGTTCAACCATGTCAACGGTAGACAACTTGGTGGATTGTCTTACAAGCTCTTGAACCACATTGACATCCTTATACATTCGGCCCCAGAGTCGAGCAGATTCCGTGACATCCATGATATTAGAACCGAGTTCATGAGCTGTATGGATGAACTGTTGCGTCTCCTTGTTGAGCTTCTGGGTGTCCATGATCATTTTGTTCGTTCCATCTTCAAAATGAACAAAATAGTGCTCATTAGTCTGCACGTATCCAGCCATGTTTGACTCTATGTCTACTAAGCCCTCATGCATCGCCTGTGTGACTTCATGCATTGCTTTATACATTGTGTTGAACACAACGGCATGTGTAGCCATGTCACCTAATTTACCGATCCAGCTTTTAGAGACAGCATCCATAGTGGTACCCATGCGCTTGGTCTGTTGTTCAGTTTGGGACAACGCTTGCCGAATCCGTTGTTCCTCCGCTAGCACTTTCTCCCTGAGAGCTTCTTCTTTCCTTTGCCGTTCTGTAAGAGCAGTGCGTATCTTCTGTTCTTCTTGCAGGACACGTTCCCGCGTGCGCTCGTCTGTACCCGTACCTGTTGCTTTCGCAGCCTCTTGACCTGATTTAACTGAACGATTTTGCAGAATCTGCATCTTCTGCTGGTGCTCACGTTCGGATTGTTCGATCTGCTGATTTCGTCTCTTAATCAGGGCTTGCTGCGCTTGCATTTTAGCATCGATCAAGCGGTTAGTTTGCTCGATCTGTTGAGCCTTTGCACCGAGCAAAGCAGTTTGAGCAAGTTTTTGCTTTTGTTGAGCTTCATATTCGGCTATTATCTTCTGACGGCGCTGATCCGAACTTAAAGCCATTTTATCCATTGCTGAAGTTATATTCTTGTAAGATTTCTCAGCGGTTGATAGTTCAGCATTTAAGGCCTTAAATGCATCTGCGTTTCCTCGCGCTCCAGTATCGATATTTTTGAAAGACTGAAGGACTTTGCCTGTATCTAAATTAATCCGCGCAGCAACGACATCTCTATTTGTACCCTCTGCCATATTGCCTCCTTCCTACCTTGGCTGGAAGAAACCAAGATCGGATAAGTATTTTGCTTTCTTCGGCTTTTTGTTTTCGACCGTACCACCATGAAGAACAATTTCGAATTCACGAGAACGTTGTTTTTCATTCATGAGTGCTCGGATTTTAGGTATGGTCATATTAGGCCACTCTGTATCTGAAATTCCATTGCTGATACAGAGCGCCCACAGACCCATCCAGTCCGTTCCTGGTTGATCTACTTCACCATCCTCCGACTCCTCATCATCTTCAGCGGAATCAGGATCTGGAGGAAAAGATTCTTTATAGAAATCGATCCAAAACGTTATCCAAAGCCTGGATGCCCTCCATGTCCACTTGTTCATACTCTTCATCCGTTAGGCCCTCAACAAAAATCAGATCGAAGGCTTTTTGATACGCCTGCTCAATAGCCGGACAGTCAATAGCTGGGATATCCTGCTCACCAACTTGCGTTGCTTCAATGGCATCCCGTCCAATTACATAGCTAAAGCGAATACCCTTGAAGTTCTTCGCTTGCTGCCGAACTTCCCGAATCAACTTGATCGTTCCGACCTTAATTGTCTTCTGTAGTCCCTCAGCCAAACGTACAGTGCTGCCAATGTTCAAGGTCTGGTCCAACGTTTTCTCTTCTTGGGTTTCAACTGCTTGTTCAACTTCACTCATGTTCATTCTCCTTTGAATTGAAATATAGTTTTTACCAAAAAAAGAACCCCACCGATTACCGGCAGGGTTGTGTGTGATAGTTTAAATTCCGAACTTGATAGTCATTGCATGACCATTCGGGTTATCTGGTGTGCGTTCAGGCTCCATGACTTGCAAATCCATGGTGGAAGTATTAGCTTTTTTACGTTCTTGGGATACGTCGAGCGTACCGCCACCCAACGCTTTGTAAATAGTGAGCTGGCATTGAATCTCATTACTCGTTTTGTCATCGATCAGTTTGAATCTGTGCGTGAATTTGAACGCTGTTGGGCGACGAGTTCCATCGAATGAAGTTTCCGTGCCCTGGTTAGACCACTTGTAGGTAACAAGCAGCTCTTTATCATTATTTGCCGTGGTAGATTCAATCACTCCCTCAGCAGTGATTGTGTATTGTTGATCAGTCGGCGTTGATGCCACACGGGTAAGTTGAGTCAATGCATCTGTATCCGGGTCCTTGAGATAGACTTCGTCACTGTCGGCTACCAAGGTTTCTCCGAAGGCCAGTTTGTATTCGCCATTCTTCAGAAAAGCTGTTTCTGTTTCGTCAAACACAATTTCTTTCTTCTCTGTTTTACCACCTTGAGACATATCAGCGATTGCCGCAGAGTAACGTGGCACTTCAATACTGACTTTGTCTTGTAGATCCCCTGCTGTGTAGTGGAATGCATATCCACTGTCGCCGCCCATGACCGCTTGCCAGTCAAATTGCAGTTGTAACGTAACCTTTGTTACCTTGTCCTCAACGTACTTAATTGTTCCATCCAAATTACGGGCTACGATTGTTCCTACGCCATCAAAAACGAGTGGTCTCATATTTATCCTCCTTGGGTATAGAGTTGATTAAACAAGCTCCCAGAGCCGTGCATCAATCTCTTCAATTCGTTTATATTCCTTCGTGTCTTCATACCCTTCAACTGGTTCCTTGCCATCCATCAATCCGAGTTTTTGTGCGAGACGAACCTTTTCTCGGATCAACTTCTCCAGTTCAGGAAATTCTTCCTTAGGTTCCGGTTTGGTATTTGTTACTTCGGCTTGTTTTTCAGACATATCCTCACCTCAATTCATTCGGAGATAGTCCACATCAAATATGGCCTTATATCCTTTGACACCTTGTATTCCCGTTGCAAAATCAGCATCATACGTTAATACGCAAAGGTATGTCGCCCAACCTGGCATTGTAATACGTTTATCATGCAGCACTCGAAAGGCTCTTTCAAAAAGCTCTTTCGCTGAATAACCTGTCCCTGCATAAAAGTCCAGACAGAATTTACCCTCGAAAACCAACTGATTGGGTGAAAATCGTCCTGGCATAACATATTGGCAAATATGAGGAACCGTTTCGTTACTTACCGTGATTTCAGGTTCCATTCCCTTTGTCAATCTCTTCACTACCTCCTCGGAAGGTGAAGATGAGTCAAGCTCAAGTAACTCCATGAGTTCGGCATCACCTTTAAGCGCATGCTGAACTGCATCCAACAATTGAAGACTCAATCTCTCACCTCCCTGAAGTAACGATGATATGGAAACTCGGTAATGACACGACTAATCCCGTTTAATATCCGATCACGATTGGATTCAAGAGCTATACGCATGAAATAAGTAGGAGGAGTAGCTTTGAACGAAGGATCAAGGTCCCCGCGTTCTGCTAACTCCTCCAAATCTACACCTGCGTATCCGCCTTTGGACTTTTTAATTGTGCCGTCGATAGCTCGGTAAGTACCTCTACCCCGGCCTACAACTACCCGGCTACCCTTTGACCTCAGCTTGTTCCAAGCTTCACTGTTCATGTAACTTACCAGACCCGGGTTTTGACTCGGTCCAGCCATAAGTGATCCTTTACCGAACTGTTCCAGCCAGGCTTGCCAGTAATCAGCAGTGATGTCTCCTGAAATCATTTGGTTCGCCAGCAAAGTCATTTGCATTTCCAAACTCTCTCTGACAGCAGGGTAATATCTGATACCAGTCTTAGCAGTAAGCATAACGATTTTCGTCAGACCTGTGATTTCAACTGCCAACTTGTTTTCCAAGTCCTTCGCTGCACGTTCTGCATCGTACCCGGTAATCATCGCCTGTCCTCGCACAACTGAATATGTAGGAGATTCGGATACTTGATCCGATCCACCACATCCACTTGATATTTCTTACCAGCAATCACGATGCGGTCTGGACTTACCAATGTCGGATCACTCGGTTCCCTGACATCAATACTAGTCTGCAAAAGAAGAACAAGGGAAGTTGTAGATAGAAGACCAGGTTCTTCTTGTCTCAACTGAGCAGAGACATGTTGAGCGAAACCAATGATATCCCCAGCTACGAGTGTAAACTCAGGTTTGCCCTTTGGATTGTCATTCGCATCGAACTCCTGCATGTACCTTTGAACTTCCACGGTAACGTTCGTTTTGATTAAGGAACAGTATTTGTCTTTGGTTGCAGTATAACGGAGAGTTTGGACCAATAATGTCATATCACTCTGCACGACATCCCCAGGTAATACAGGAGACTTAGGAGCAAAAAGGCCGTTGTACATGTACTCTTTACCGAGAACCGTAGTCGCCTTTGTTTCTCTGGACAGAATGACTTTATCCTGTTCCCCATTTACAGTGCAGGGCGAATGTCTATGAACGAAATCTTTAAACATCAGAAACGCCTCCTTTCCTTCTCCCTAGTGGGACCAGACAACATAAATAATGGAGCATCCATGGTCTCTTGAAAACTAGAGATCAAGCCGATGAATTCATTTGCCTCTTCAACGAGTTGTGAGGCACGTCTATCCCAGTTAACTGCCTGATTTTCGAAAGAGAAATCGAAATCTTTCATCGTTTTTTTGATTCTCGCAGCCATAGATGGAGCCAGTATAGCAGCAACCATACAAATAGCTGCTGCATATACATAGGATTTATCATCACCAATCAAATCAGCGTAATCTGGAACTTGCTTTACAATCCTCGCTTCAGCGATTGGTAAAACAGAAATAGCGTCTATGTCGGAGTCAGTTATTACATCCTCACCAACGCCTAGACGCCCTCTTATTTCTTCGTGATATGTTTCTGTCGTAAGTATCTTATTCGCCACCAGCGTCACCGCCAGTTGCGGCAATGGCCTCTTTCAATTCTTCGATACTCATTTTTGTGTAGCCGGTGATTTTCATTTCTTTAGCAACAGATTTCAATTCCTTTAGTTCATCGTCCAAATCACCATTTTGAATATCGGATTGCAGTTCAGCAATTTGAGCCAAAAGCTCCGCTTCGCGCTTCTTCGATTCGTCCAACTCTTCCTGAAGCTTTAGTTCACGTTCCGATGGAGTATGCGTAGAAGCTATATCGCCCTCAATAATCTCAGCTAAGAGTTTTCCCGTTGCAGCATTGCGAACTTGCCTTTTAGCTATCTCAATAAGTCCAGCAGGGGCATCTTCTACGATGTCCCCTGCGTTGTAATCACCAACAGCATCAACCAAAACTCTCACGATTGTCATCGGTTGTCCCTCCCTTACGCCACTGTAGCAAAGATATGCCAGTTGACGTATTTCAGACGCGGCAGCACTGTTGCGCCGTTGATTACTTGCCATTGGTCCGGGTCACCTTGAATTAGTTTAGCAAGTGCGAATTTGCCAGTGTGACCTGTGAAGATGTCTTCGTAGTTGTTTGGGCTAGTCACCAAGTCCATGATGGAACCTGTCATGCCTTGACCAATGATAATTACAGCGTTGTCAGGGATGAACGGGTAGAACGTTCCTGTATCGTCAATGTATCCACCATCATACACTTCGTATTGCAGCCCATTCAGGTTTTGGTTGACGATTTCTGAAAGCGAACCATCCGTAACAATATCTTTGCCGTAGGTGAATTTAATCAGATCACGAATCTTTTCATTCTGCTTTAGGTACGTATCCACCTTTTTGTTAGCTACAACTTTAACACCTCTCGCGCCGCTTCCCCTGAATCTAAGTAGCCATTCATCCAAGTTTTTCAGCGGATCAGCGGTTGTGGTATTGCTCCAAAGAACATCAGCGGTAGGCTTGTTATTTGCCGGAACGCCGTAGTCGATTGTCCGAGAAGGTTTATTTGCTGTTGCTGGAACAACAAGGTTGCCTGTAAGTGCTTGCCAACGCATCCACTCGAATCGAGTTTCAAGACGTTGGTTGAGATTCACCATTTTTTCAATCATGTATTCCTCGCCCCAAGTTTGCTCAAGGCTGTTGCCCGGCTTGCGAAGGGTAGCAATCTTCTCTCGATCAATAATTGCCTTCTCACGCCATTCTTGATTTGTGAACTCCATTTGTTTCACAACAGGAGCGGCGTGGATCGGTGAGGGATCATTGAGTCCAGTAGGTGGGGTCATGCCGGTATCGTCGTAGGTAACATCATATTTAATTGTCAGCCCGAGTTCTGGTTTGAAATCCACACCATTTGTCAGGATTTGAGCACCTCGAAAACTGTTAATATCTGTCCGAATGTTCTGAACGACTTCCGTAAGGAAGTACGGGTCGAGTACGTTTGCCATTTATGTTGTTCCCCCTTATACAAAGTAGCAAAGCTTCAGCGCTGTTTTAGCCGCTGCATCAATGCCGGTCAATTTTGATTCAGTGAAAATTCCAGCAATCCACGCTGAAGCGCCCATATCGGTAAGCGTAGTATCCTGATCATTGTCCAAAATGCAAACAGCGTCTTGCGAACCATCGGATGCTGAAGAGAGATAGGGAACGAATTTATTAGTAGCTGTTACCCTTCCAAGGACAGTACCTTTCTTAATTACTCCGTTCCCTTTTGCAAGCAACACGCCACCAGGAATCCGCGCTTGCAAGTCCGTGGAAGCAAGAACTTCAACAAATTCCTGTGTGTTAATCTGACCAGGTCCCGGAGCACCGTTGTATTGAGATCCAATCATATTACTTATCCTCCTTCAGCAGATTACTTCTGCCGGTATTTTTGAGGGCAGCTATAGCATCAGCTCTAGCCGCTTCCTTTGCCTCTGTTTGGAGTTGTTCTGGTGTCTTTTGACCAGCAGCCTGCGCGTTAGTTGGCGCTGTTCCATTGGCAGCTCCTGCAGGAAGATCAGGGTTATCACCCTCGGTATGACGACCACCACCACCCAATGCAGCTTGAGCCTGAGCTTCGTAAGTCGCGCCGATTTTTTCAATCTCGGATACTGGCAAGTGGGACAGCATAGCTTTCATAGTTTCCGTATTAAACGCTTCTCCCAACGCACGTACACCAGCTCCGCAAGCTTGCTCCGTAACCTTTGTCTTGTAGACTGCACCATCAGCAGCCTGAGCGCTAAGTGTAGCCAACTTTGAGGTAATGTCCGCATCATTTTCAACGCCCAGCGCAGCCCGGACTTGTCCGAGCACACTATTCGCCGCAGTCAGCGCGATTGTTTGAGTTTGTGATGCTGCCAAAGCAGCCTTTTGTTCTTCTGTCAAAGTGTCATCTCCTTCGGCCTGCGTTTCGGCCACATTGTTTTTTTCTTGCTTGATTACGAATCCATCAAGACCGGATTTTCCGCTAAAAGAATAAAAGACACGTCCGCCACTAGGAAGCGACTTCGTATCTTCAGATAAAGCTTCCCATTTCACAGTTGGTTGTTGCTCAGTGGCATTGCTCATCCCCACTACTCCAGCACCCGGATAAGCTCCGTCAAAGACGAGTGAGTTCTCCATAAGATCACCGTCATTAATATCAACCGTACAGAGTTTTGTATCATACTCTCTGCCGCGTATGTGAGGGCAATTCCCACCGAAATATTCCTGACCACAGATGGAACACGTTTGGCTACTTACCGTGAAACCGATTGAGGTATCAAAGATCGTTCCGGCATCAATACCTTCCGCTATCTGATCTATCTTGATGTCTCCGACCTCTTGGCCCAGCTTCATGTAATGGTCTGCATATAATGCCAGTTCATCGCCATCCATTTGCAATCGGCTGTCAAAGGTTCTGCCGAGTGGAATTGTCATGATGCCTAAGTTGGCCCATGAGTGATCCAAAAGCAGTGACACACCTTCTCTGGCTTGGACAGCCATCTTTCGAAGGAAGTTCGGTGTCAAGCGGTAAAATCGGCGTGGGATGATTTGATCCCCCACAAGCTTTGCAGGAAACACATAGGCTTCTTCTTCCGTGAGTGGAACACGCGCAAGTTGATTAATTCTCGCTAATTGATCAGTTGTTGGCTTTGCCATCTACTCCTTTTCACCTCCTTCATGTAATAAACGACTCTTCTTTCTCAACTTGCTGAATCATGATCGTTATCATCAGACCCAAACTTCTTCTCAAGACCATCAAGCAACTCAGACGGTATATTAGGATCAAGCCCCATAATCCACCGTGCTTCTGTCGCTGCTTCTTTGGCAGTGATGTAGCGTTCTTTCTCAGCCAGTACATAATTGTTAAGCTTCGCTCTCAGATCACGCTCTCTCTCCATTTCAGAACGTAGATCAATCGGAGCGTAGTCTGCCTCTACCAGGGTTTGAACTCCTCTCACTCTTGCAGCAATAGAAAAAGCCCGCTTCCAGAAACGCTTGGTTACGTTTCGAGCGGACTCTACGGACTTGATATATATTTGAGTATCCACGGAGCTGTATGTCTCAGTGGAACCTTGATGCCTAGACAGTAATGTGAGCAAAGTCTTCAATCCAGTTGCCATCTGAGTATCGATAATATCAATCAATTTTTTGATGTCGATCATCGGTCCTGAATTACCACCCTTGAGATATTCAACTTTCACACTATCCCAATGAATCATAGCGTCATCTGGATTAAGCGAATTAAAATGTCCCATAATTTCACTCATACGTTCAGTTAACCACTTTTGCTGTCCAGCAGGATTATTCTTATATTGATTAGGCATGTTTTTTAATAAAACTTCCTCAACCACGGATATATCCAGTCTTGGGTATCCTTGATTGTGAACAACTGCCTTCAAGTCCTGCAAAACCTGTAAATGAAAAAAGACCGCTTGAAGGACAGGCAGTATTGGTGTTCGCCCATACGGATCATCAATCATCGGATCGAACTCTTCATAAATGAATGTCGGCGTATCAATCTTTTTGTACTGACCAAACCATTCTTCACCACAACGTTGACGTGGATTCTTGATGTATTGCCAAGGCACAAGTCGATTCGTCCCCTCTTCTCTCCTGAACCAAATCGTCGCAGGGTCAACAGGTACGATATCAATCACATCGTTACAGCGCTCGTTCAAAACTACTTCACCAGCACAAGCACCTCGTACCATGATCATCATCCGCTGAATCGTATCAAGCTTGTCCAGCGACCTTCCATGCTGATAACCAGGTGAGGGAAGTGGAGAATCCAGTAAGTTCTTGATTGCATCTAACGATCTCTGCCCATTCTTGTCGTCACTACCACTCTGCTTCTTTGCTGTAAATGTAAGTGGTGTGTCGCCCATGCGCAGAAAGTTGTAGAGCGCATGCGAAATATCAGGATGAACAGATACAAGAATCTCAAGTAGTTCCTCTGCTGTGTGATTCTGTAGTTTGGTCAGATCAATATTATGAGCGCTCTGGTACTTTTTCGGGAGCCAATTGAAAATATCCCATCCGTTTGACGATCTTGGTGTGGTCATTCTGCCAAAGCCCATCATCTGTCGCTTTACAGCAGGCGGAAGAACCGAATTCGCAAATGAAAAAATGGCTTTATGATACCATTTCAATGTTTCACCTCCAGACATAAAAATAGAAGGCAGGAAAAGTTTCCTTGCCTTCTAAAGTTCTTCATACTTCTATGGATTTATAATATCATCGAGTTACTATAGTGTTACTACGGATTTACTCAGCAATACCATACCATCATCACCACCCCCAACAAAAAATGTGCCCTAAAATTTCAGGCTCAGTTTTCAATCACATATCTCGATTTAATAATCTTACAAAATCATTACTTTCTAAAATTTCAATTTGACCAGACTTTTCGATCTCTTTTAGCTTTTCTTTGAGTTCGCTCATACTCATTCCAATACCATTTTCAAATAAATTTGCCCAAATTGCCTGTATGTGAACTGTATTATCATTTCCAACCAACTTCTTAATTGTATTAAGAAGAGCTCTTGGCCCCATCACTACAAAACCAGAGTCCATAAGATTATTAATTTTTCCAACCACTTCTTCAACTCCAGCAATATTGGGTTTTTCCTTATCTTCTGAGAGCTTTGTCCCTATTTCATTCAGGTAACCATGAAGCTTCGTCCCAATATTTTCAATTCTCTCAATCTGCTGTTTATTTACTTTCTCCAAAGAATCACTTACTCTTGAAAGACTTTCGACTGTACTTGTCATTTTCGCTATTCTATCAATCAATTTTTCAGATTGCCGAGAGCTACTCGATGATTGGATAAATGAGAAAATAATTGCTACAACACCTAATAATATTGAAAGAATTGTTCCACCCAAAGCCAACTCAGCGGATAATCTCCCAGGATCTTCCGTTTTCCAAGTTGCAACGACAGTAAATAAAATTAATATGATGAGCATCCAGTACGTTAGATCTTTTTTATCCGGAAAACGTTCATTTTTTTTATCTTTCATTCAAAAAAACTCCTTCTCTTTAAGACAGATCAACATGATAACATGATATATTTGTAATTATTGTTGCTGGTGCCACTCAAAATATTTTCGAGTGTTGTCGTTCCAATGTTGGCATTCTCTACTTTCAATTTGGACAACCTTCTCCAATAAATGCGGAGTATAGAACTTTTTAGAGTTTCTAAGTACCTTGCCATCAACAACTATAATATATCCCTTCTCAAACAAGTCATCACACCCAAATTTACACATTGGTATAACAATGTTCTTGTAATCTAGACGCTCTTCCCTAGAACACTTTGATCTCTTTTTGATATGTGCTGCAACTAAGAGATCAACGGGATATTGATTCCCACATATACCACATGACCCTAATTTTTTGTTCTTAAATAGCTGTTTCCTAAGGAAAGGTTGTTCTTTTCTTCCTTTGCCTGTGCGATGTGTGTCAAGAGAATCATGATCTTCAAACAGTAGTACTTCCTCTTCATATTCTTCTGGAGAAACATCTGGTAGATAGATTTCACTTTTCATATCAAATGATAATAACATTCGTTCGCTTAATTCTTCTCTCAATACATTGAATCCCTGAATAATATAATTGTCTGAATATCCAACGGTTCTATTGAAATCTATGTAGGGGATATTATGTTGCTTGATCTCATCGAGAAAATAAACATATTCCCATGTTTGACCCGATCCATCGTAACCCCACAACTTTTCAGCCAGTTCTTTGTGTCGTAATTTCATTACAACAACACCAGAGGCGAATATCTGCCCGTTTGCTGAAAATACTGTAACATCGCCTGTTTGAATCTTTCCCCATTTTGAGACGTTAACATTGTTTTTGCCTGGAGTTACTCCCCACGTTGGAACTAATCCATCAGGGTAAAAAGTTTTTACTTGGTCTAAAGTTTCCTCGGGTAGATATTCAGAAAATACTTCGATAGGCACTGGATTCTGAATTGTATCCTCATAATGTTCTCGAGCATCTTTGTTTCCTGATGGCTGTAAAATCACCTTACTCATTGCTATCCCCCTGTAATTCTGTATATTTCTTATTTGAGCCATAAGACTTCTCCACAGGGTACTTATCGGCATTTTTCTGTAGCTTTTTAAGCAACGCTTCCTTCGGATCTATATCAAGATCGTTGCACAACAGCAGCACATAATAAAGCACGTCTGCTAATTCATCCTGAAGCTTGTCTTTATTTTGCTCGATTGCTTCCACACTGCTCTTCCACTGAAAGAGCTCGAGCAGCTCACTCGCCTCCAGATTTAAAGAGATTGCAAGATCCTTCGGATTATGAAATTGTCCCCAGTTTCGTTCATCTCTAAATGCTGTAATTCTTTTAATTAATTCATCCACGTTTTCCACCTCAAGTTAGTCATTCGACAAACACTGTCAAAATCCTTGCTTTTATTAACTGGCTTTATTTTTGATCAGTACATTGATAGCTACGGGACGATGTTCCCGGTGCGTTCGTTCCAAACGATCCGCTCCACTTACCCGAATACTACGGCGGAGCTTCTAATACTCTGGATCGACTGGAGGTTCTAAGGCTACAGCATTAAACTGATTGATCTTCACGATTCTTATGTTCATTCTCGTTGCCTCCTCTTTTTTTATGAGTAAAAGAAAAAGCCACTCTTTGAGTGACTTATTTTAAACCTTGGTGTAATGAAGCAAGCGATTGGGCTGCTTGTTGCCTCTTTTTTTCACTTTCCTTTTTAGCTATTTCCTCATCTAAAATCAATTCAATTGCAACTCTCACAGCATCAAATGCACCTAAACACTCATCTTCTGAGAGTTCATGAATTCCTTTGCTAAGTATTGAATAAATCTGTCTATTTTCAACAAGAAACTGGGGCAGATAGTTTGCTAGCTTGCCTACTTTGTCATGCATTCTTGCTCTTAAATATTCTTCTTCATCCCATCCAGTAGTTTGAGTTGCTTGTTGATGAGCCTTCTCAATGAGGTTCTCAAAAATTCGTCTTAAATAGACAAAAGAACCGATACCAACACCATGTGAAAATAAGCCAATGGCTTTGCTTAACTCGTGGCTATCCTTACCACCGAGTACTTTATTATATTTTTTTGTATCAGCATTTAATAGATCTGCATGTGAAGGTGTTTGTCCTATTTTTATTATATCTATATATGAGGAGTGCTTGTACATCGAGAAAAAGAAGGCTATTTTGTGATTTTCTTGTCTAGTACAACATAAAAATACTGATTGAAACTTTATTTCTCTATAAGGCAACGTATCAACAGGCTTTAACCCTAAATCTGTCGTACTTCCGATAGACTTTCGTGCAGGTTCATTGACTTTAGAGAATACACTATCTCTCCCACATTCCGTACAATAACAGTCATAGCGATACTCTGAAGCAAGTAACCAGTTGATAACCTCGTACTCTCCTTGACTAATTTTCTGCTTATTATACAGACTAATTCCTAATATTTCATTAACAGTCGTCATATATGTACCTTCTCTCTAAAAAATATGATCCCACAAATGTTAATTCGACAATATCCGTTCTTTTCCTTTTTTAATATTTGTGTTGAGTTGGTTTCAACGTATGGGGGAGCTTCATATTCGTGCGTATGCTCACTCAGTTGATGTTCTCCACTCTCTAACGGAATGATCCCTGCAAATGGACGTTCTCATGTTAAGAAGCTCAGAACGGTGCACATTCTGTCATATGAAGGCAAAAGAAAAAGCACCTCAATGGGTGCTCACTTATCTTTTTCTATTTCTTTTTCAGTAATCTTCAAGTGTTTTCTTATTTTCTTCACTTCAGCCATAATGGTATCTAACCTACTGTGAACTACTAGGTTTACGTCTGCAACCAAATTATCCGATAATGTTTTATTAATGGCTTTAAACTGTTCTAACAACAGAATTTTTAATTCTGAATCTCCTTCATTTTTAATCAGTTCAACTATTTTATCTCTTGATTGGTTTAAACCCTTAACAATCTCTAATTGAACTGAATACAAAGCGGATGTAGAAGCACTGTCCTCTACTGTCAAAAAATCTCCCCCTCTTTTAAAGAAATTAAAAGTATCAGGGATATTTTACCTCTTTTTGACATACTGGTCTACTACAAAACTACCTCCCCCCGTTCCATCTGCCCCAAATCACACCCTTTGCATTTCTCTGGCTGCCTGTTGGGATGGATTCGTTACTTCCTCCTTCATCTACTACTAATCATATAAACCTCCAATAAAAAAAGCCGATCCAGTGAAGGAACGACTTTGGCTGTGATATGTATAATATTGTTTTTTGTTGTTAAAGTACTTTCGAGGTAGAAAAATGATTCACTTGCACTTCCTCTTTATTATCTTAGGCAGTAGTCTTTACATTTGCCGTTTTCTTTGAAGCAGATAATTTCTCTTTCATAACAAGCAACATCTCAACCAGTTCATCCCTAGCGATCAACCGTACCCCGTTTGATTTAGCAAGCTGATATGCTTGTTCAGTATAGTTACTATTTGTAACAACCCATGCTCCATTTGCTCTGTAATGCGCCTTGGCTCCTTGAACTTCTTGTACAGCTTTCAATCCAACATTTTTCTTATACCTTTTAGCTTGCACGACGATTCGCTTCCCATCTTTGGATATAACCAGATCAGCGCCATAATCACCTGCAGCTTTTGTCACTTCAGCCTTAAATCCTTGTGAACGGAACAGATGTCCAAGATAGTGCTCAAACTGTACTCCATCCATTTTATCGATCTCGGCAATCCCTGACCTCTTTAATCTTTCAGCACGCTTCTGTTGAATGATTACCATTAAAACAATAACTCCAACGACACCCAGCAAGCCAACAACCAATGATGCTTGCCATGATCTTGTTACCGAATAGGTTCCAATAATCCCTCCCAGCATTGCCATGCCTGCTAAACCCTGAAATAGTTCTTCTTCCTGCTTCGCTTTGCTTTTTCTTCTTGCCACAGCTTTCCCTCCATTTTATAAGGTACCGACAATAATTCGACAATAAAGAAGGATTTTCCTGCCAATTCATCGAACTTTTGTCCTATAAAAGGAGGGATGAAATGTCGAACCAACACGTGGTACCCAATGGTGACAATGGTTGGGCTGTTAAGGGCGAAGGAAACAGTAAAGCAACCAAAATTACGACAACAAAAAAAGAAGCTGTTGATGCAGCCAGACAAATTGCTAAAAACCAAAAATCAGAACTGATTATTCATGGCAAAAACGGAAAAATTCAATCCAAAGACAGCCATGGAAACGATCCTTACCCGCCAAAAGGTTAAAAAAAGCGCGAAGAGGAACGCCACGTTCTAATGCTGCTTTTGTGCAGCCGTGCGTTTCATTCGCGCCTTTTTCTATGCTCCTAATGTATCACGGAAAAATGGTCATGTGGGGTCCAACATAGTCTCAAGATGATGTCAGACTTGGTTCACGTTAGGGTCAATAAATCTCCCTCTAACTTAAATGCAAAGATAGACTATAATGATATTGTTATATTAAATCAAAATAAAGAATAGGAGGGTTTCAATGATAATACATAAAGTTCGTATTAAAAATTACAAAAGTATAAAGGACTCATTCGATGTAGATCTACACAAAAAAATTAATGCTTTAGCCGGAAAAAATAATACAGGTAAGTCAGCATTTATTGAAGCAATTTATAAGACTTTGAATGGACAGCTTAGCGAAGTTTTCTCCGATAATTCAAATTTATTACATTTAGTTATGGAGGTCTATGTAACTCCTGACGAATTGAAATTACTATTTGAGAGTACAGACATAGTTCACCAGCTAACTGTGGAACACTTCAGATTATTTATTGAACACGATATTCAATCAAATGTAACATCCGTTAGAAAAATAGAAATGTACCAGGATGATATATTCAAGTCTTTTTATACTGCTAGAGGTGCTGGAGAATATGTAATTGAGAACTTACCTTACGGGCGAAGTGAAACAACGTCAGGAATTCCTTATTTCATACAATATTTCTTTCATTTACTAAAGAATAAATTCCTATATATCAATGGTTCTAGATTTGTACATGATAAAGAAGGTTATAGTTTACAAAAATCCTTGTATATTGACGGGAGAAATCTTAATGCTTACCTGTTTACGTTACACAACAATAGTGAGAGTACCTTTGATATAATTCTAAAATCCTTCACTCGAATCTTTACGGATGTTAAATCTATAAGCACGCCTATCAATGAGCACAAAGAGACTTATATAAGTATAGCTTTTGAAGGCTATGATGAACCAATTCCTTTATCTGATTGTGGTAGTGGATTTACCCATGTTTTACTATTGTTATGTGTCTTGTTTACTAAAAAAAATATAATCATTCTCTTTGATGAGCCACAAGTATTTTTACATCCTTCATCAGAGAAAGCTATATATGATTTAGTAAACGAAATGGATGAGAATCAATATATTTTCACTACTCATTCGCCTATTTTAATTAATTATCCTGCCGAAAAACACTTAGTCCATGTTAGTAAGTTGAACGGGACCAGCTCCTTTATACAGTTAGAACATATTCAAGAAGTGTTGTCTGATATAGGTGTTAGCAATAGTGACTTTGCTTTATCTGATAAAGTAATATTTGTAGAAGGACAAACTGAGGAACTTGTAATTCCGATGATCCTCTCTCATTTCGGCTTAAAACAGATCGGTTATAATTACAGAATATTAAATATGAAGGGAACTGGTAATTATTTTACTAAAAATTCTTCTATGCGAGAGTATAAAGGCAAACTCGACTTAATTCTAAGTGGCATATCAGAGAGCCCAATACCTTATAAAATAATTATTGATGCAGATAACAAAACAGACGAAAAACTTCTCACATTAAGAGAAAGTTATGGAAATAGTATAATTATCTTGGGACGACGAGAGTACGAAAACTACTTTTTAGACTGTTATCAAGAGCTTTCTGAAATCATTAACCGAAATTCATCAATAGCTTCTACAGATCCGGATCTAATAAAGAGCGAAATCGACCATTTGTTATTATCAATCGATGACAATAAATTATTCCCTAGGAAAGGTTCTACAAATGTATTAAAAGATGTCGTTGGAAGCGAAGTGTTAGAACGCTTATTTGAAAGCTACTCTTTACACTACAATAAAATTGTTCATGGAATGGAACTCACTCAATTAGTGTTAAACAACACTCCAGAAAAACTGGAATTCTTTAGGAACGAACTGCAAGATTTCATAAAAGGATAATGGTGCAAAAAAAGAGAAGCTGACGATCAACTCGTCAGCTTCTCTTTTAGAATTCAGCATCATCTTGCTCAAAAAAGCCGATAAGCTTCAAAGTATTTGCAACACTCTCCAGTCCCTCATCGATTTTGCGCTTGATAGTGCTGTCACTGAGGGTGAACGGAAAAAGTGTATCGTTAATCGTTGATATGAGTTGCTTTAATCCCTGTCTATTATTAACTTTAAGATTCATATTATCTCTTTATTGTTACGCCACCAATCGTTGGAATCATTACAGATTGAGGTGTGCCCAGTAAATATTCACCGAAGGTAAGAACATATGCGTCACCTCTGTCAGGTGACTTTAATCCGCGTTTTTTCATGTCCTTCTTGCTTTCAAGCAGTATTTTACCCTTGCTCGTCATAGACCATTTTCTTGTAGTCAATTGGGTTGTCAGCACATCATCATCAGGTAATTGTAAAACAGCAGGATCACCGTTCATGTAATTGCTCATATTCTGTTCCAATTGCCCCTTAATGTATGCCCACATCTCTGCTCCTAAATTTCCATAATGCTCATCCAATGAAGATGAACCGTTGTTAATTGGAATGACTTCATAAGGAAGCCCTTCTTCTGCTATTATTTCATTCAACCGATCCGTTACACCACCACCTACACCAGTATCATCTATCCTAATTCTCGTATGAATGACTTCTGGGTACTGTGGTAACAATTCTCTTATTAAGTTCATCACCCATCCAGCAGTAACCATTGTATCTTTCTTAAAATGATGATGTTGCCCGATTGTTACTGGACCAATCCCCGCGTATATAGAAGTCTCATCATCGCCAAAACGAGCAACGTCACAGCCGATAGTCAAGGTATCGCCAACAGGTTCTAAATTCACATTTTTCGCTGCAAATTCAGCCACTTCCAGAGCGATAAAGGTTTCTGACTCGCCCCGTGGAAACTCCCCTTCAACTCGGACACGCCATACGTCAGATCCTTTGCCGTATTTGCGTTCAAGCATAGCTATGTTCTCTTTACTTGTACGAGGACTGTTAAGACAGGAAACTTTGTGTGTGTTGTAATCTGCTCGGTCCCTGTTGTGAGAATCATAAAAGACACCACTGGTCCGAGTAGGGTTTCCACACATGAGCAGCTTATTGAATTCACCCGAGAGCGTTCCCAGAATAGCTTCCATGATACGATCTTCAACCCCCGAAGCTTCGTCCACAATGAAAAGCATGTAGTCTTCATGGAAACCCTGCATGTTCTCTGGCTTGGTTGCTGTCCGGGCTGTAGCAAACCATCGTTCCTCGTAATTTCGCATGTAAATCTTAGTCTTTGTCCACTTAAGTATCTTTTTGAGCACCGGGCTTTTCTCTTGCCACTTACTAATTTCAGCCCAAAGGACATCATGAAGCTGCTGCCGTGTCGGAGCTGTACATATAACTTTCGGAAATGGGAAGCAAGAGAGAAACCATAATGCCGTCGCTGCCTCCAAACCTGTTTTCCCAACTCCCTGGCCTGATCGCACTGAAACACGAGGATTACCAGCAATGTCCATCAGAACTTCTGCTTGCCACTCATCAGGAGTGAATTTCAGCAGCTCCACGCAAAAAAGAACCGGATTCTTCCGGTACTCAGGAATGCGTTTTTTGAATGCAGCAAAACGGCGTTTCGTTTGTGGAGACTCTTTACTCACCAGTTTCCACCGCCTTCACCCAATCTTCAATCAGATCATCCTCGGTATCTCCATCACCGTTCTTCAATTTCTCAATTTCAAGGCGGGTTTTATCAACTTTGGCCTGCATCTGATTCAACTTCAGTCGGCGCTCGTCTTCCTGTGGTGCAATATCAAGGAATTGTTTGATGGCTCCCCTAATCTCACGCATAACTGTAGCCTCTGCCTTGATAAAACTAGCGTATTTATCCCAAGCGAATTGAATTTCCCATTCGTATTCATCTCCATACTCACCTGGTTTCTCCCTTTTCAACTCTTTGGTCATATCCTCTTTGTCTTTGATGAAGAAAATACGCTGCGCCCAAATGATTTTACGGAATCCCTGGGTGATGTTATGCCAGATCATATCTATCGGTTCCATCTGCTGCACAATATCAATAAGTTCCAGGTACTCAGGATCTTGCGGCTCGAACTTACGGAACAATCCATGTGTTACAGCTTTCTGATTGCCCAGCGGCCCCCCTTTTCCACCTCGATTACCTTTAGCGTTCTGATTGCCACGAGGAGCACCAGGTTTAGCGTTAGCCATCTTCCCTTCCCATTGATCCAGTGATTTCCACTTCCGGACCGATTCGGGTGTAATGCCCAACTTTTCAGCAATCTCTTTCGGCTTCATCGCCCCGCCACTTTCTTTCCAGATTTTGAACGCTTTCTTACGATTCGGATTCTGTTTTCTGCTCACAAAATTATCACCACTTTCATGAAATTGAGTTGGAATTCCTATTTAAGGTCAGTAATAGTCAAACGTTACGAATCAAAGTAAGCCTCCGTCAGAATCGCAGGCTGTTGTTCTGTACTCATATCCACTAAATAATGTAAGTTGACTGAAACATAAAGGTAATAGTGTTTCACTCAGTTTAGGTATAAAATATTGTGTTTCTTCATCTAATGCCATGTTATTTCTTTTATGAGTGAACTAATCGTTGTATTATGTTTCACTCATTTCACCTCAACTTGAGAATTGCTCTGTCCATCATGTCCTGAGTTAGCCCAATGTAGTCCAAAGTTTCCCTCGGATCACTGTGTCCGAACATCTCCATTAGTAACGCTAAATTTTCAGGATCGTC
The DNA here is from genome assembly GCF_058313655.1 of Paenibacillus sp. Negev47. Taxonomy (NCBI): domain Bacteria; kingdom Bacillati; phylum Bacillota; class Bacilli; order Caryophanales; family Paenibacillaceae; genus Paenibacillus; species Paenibacillus sp. Negev47. Next base: position 1,924,254 of record NZ_CM177754.1, on the reverse strand, counting down.
CATATACAGACGGTATGCCCAGGTCTTTCGCAATGAGTGAACGCCTATATCTTTCAATCTGAATTCACGTGCTGCTTCACTCAGAAAACGATATGCAGTAGTCCGATCAATCGGCTGTTTCCGCATTCGACTTACTGTTTTAACTTGGCGGCTTGGAAATAGACAATCATTCGGTAACATGTCCGCAGTGTACTCATCGAGATCTGATCGAATACTCGGATGAATTATAAATGTTTTAGCATGCTTATTCTTTTGCTCAACCATGCTTATGTGAGTTCCCTTGGTTTGCCATACCCTAAGACTAAGCAAGTCAGAAACACGAAGTCCGCTGTATATGCCCATACAAAAAAATAAGTAATTCCGCATGCTTCGTATATAGAAGTATTCCTTCATTCCATCTATAACCCGTTCATCACGGATCGGCTGTACCTTTCTCATTTAGTCACCTTCTCTTGACCATGATTCGACTTCCAGCAGCGCGGCATAATACACATCTGAACAACCCCTGTCCAGGTTCCCAAACAACAGCCCCGACATTTCTCTGGTTGCTTGTCCGAAATCCTCGGGATAGCCGGTTCATTTCTGCTGTAAAAATGACCATCCATACTCTTCCCTCCAATACAAAAAGGCCGCTCACATGAGCGACCTTCTTATTAACGTTATTATATGGATTTAAGATAACATGTTTTTAATTCAGGATTACTTCGTTTTTCTGGTGACAAGGATAATATAAGGAATAGTTTAATCAATACAAGACGTTAGTCCCCCATTCTAGTAACCACCATTCATCCCTCTATGCAAGCGCGCATTAAATCCTGGTTCAAATGTCACGTTTCAGCCCTCATAAATATTACTATTGTCCTAAAATAAGTAATACGATAGAATTAAAATTGGTAAATATTGAATTAGGAGAGAGAAAATAATGACTAAAAAGATTTCAGGATCAAAAGGATTTATTGCAGGTTTTGTAGCAGCTGGAATGCTGTTTGGAGCGACTGCATTAGCTGCGAGTAATTCAGTAACAGTTGATATCGCAAACCTCAAGTTTATGTTTAACAATGTAGAAAAAAAGCAGGCAGCAGGAGAAGTAAGTTTCATTTATAAGGGTACTACATATGTTCCTCTACGTTTTGTGAGCGAAGGTCTCGGTGAGAAAGTGGAGTATGACGGTAAAAACAAAGCTATATGGGTTGGTAAACGTGATGGTTATGGTATCAATTTGACATCCAAGGATTATGCACGTTTTGATGCCTATAGTGATCGTATGTGGTTCAATGAATCCGATAAAACGGTGACAGGGACGGAGTACAGAAATAACATTCTCACAATGGTTGACGCTGCATATAAAAATGAGAAGGTTACATCGGTTGAGTACAACCTGGACGGAAAATATAAACGTCTGACGGCTTTCGCGGGAATTGAGGATAAGTACAAAAATACTTCAGGAGAGTATACAGTTACTTTCTATGGTGACGGAGAAATCATTAAGTCATATGAAGGTTTGAAGGGCGGAGATCATGCGGTACCTGTAGATATTAATCTGGAGGGTGTACTGAAACTGAAAATTGAGTTCAGTGCAAAGAGTGGTTATGCAAACATTTTAATTGGTGAGCCGAAGTTGTATCAGTAATGATAAAACATCCAGTCAATGCATCGACTGGATGTATTTCTTTTAATCGCCCCACTCAAGTAATCTCCATCCCAAGGCTTCTCATCTCGGAATCAGTAAGCCTATTTCCCCTTCGTTATTCCGCCCTCTTCCATAGTCAATTGTTACAAAATCTAGCGTCCGATTGAATTTTAGACTGTTGGCAATGTTGGCTATAGCCCTGCGCCGCTTGTCAGCAAATGTTGTTGCTGCAATGCCGGGTACGTCCTTGCGATAGCCTTTTTCCATGTATTCCTGCGCTTTCAAGTATTTCTTTCCTTCCAAGAATAACAACTTTGCTGCTACACCTTCGTGTACATCTTTTAAGTTGTTTATAGCAAATCGGACATTGTTGGATATGAACATGTATAGCTCGTAGTTGGCATGCCGCTTGTCCTTCATGATAACAGCGTTTGCAGTGACGTCAGCAGTCAATTCATGACCTGATTCACGTTTAGCAACCGATCCTTCCGCAGACAGCAACTCATACGCTGACATTCCATTCTCGATCTGTTTAAGTGCAAATTCATAATTTTGTATGATGTCTATCATGTCTACATATTTTCCGAGCAACCACTTTGTTTTACGGATATCCACTTCATCTACATCCGAGAAAAAGTTTAGTTGAATGATTTTGCTCGTATCTTCTGTATCATATTCAGTTGAATCCAATACAATAATTTTTTTAGGCATTTTGTTATCTCCTTGTCGATTTATAACCTTGAACATATAGAAGAACTGTAATAACTTAAAACTAAACAAAGGAGGAATTAATTTGTCCAATAATTCTGCTGTGGAATTCTTCATATTAACAAAAGAACTAGAAAGGAAGTTTATACACGAGCTATCAGTTTTCAAGATAATGGTCACCAATAACAAAGGAGCTGAACTTACTTATATAGGGGCATTCGTATCAATTATACTAGCAATGATTGCCCCTTTTTATTCATTAATAATAGGCACAAATGCTGATGAATACTGGCCTCTTATTGTTTGCTTAAGCCTTAGTGCACTTGCCATGATTCTTCTTTATTTATCAATTTGGCTATCACATTCGTTCATTAAATATAAATATCCAGAGTATAATCCCCTTTTTAAGAAAAAGTTAATCCTATTCAGTTATGACTATGAATTTATATTTGCTTATAGGTGTAAACAAATTTTAGAAGTTTTTAAAGAGGAAGATTTCAAAAAATTAGATATTGACGAGTTGATTAGCTTCTTCTCCGATAAAAGTACAAGTATAAAATCAAGAAGGTGGACACCAATAACGATTATTAGTTTAATTATGTTTCCTCTTTGGAGTGAATTTGTTGGTGCAAAGATCGGGCAGGGATGGGAGATGCTTGGTGTCTTATTTGCACTGGCAATCTTCGCTTCATATGTTTCAATATTACTCAACAATATCTTGAGAATGAATTTACTCTCTAAAGCTAAGAGGTATGATGATTTGGTTGGTGTATTGAAAATAGTTAAAACATTATTAAAGAACAATACATAATTGTTGAAGTTGAGATAAAGGAGCCGTTGATACACCGTCATTCTGTATCCGCTCCTTCCCCACCCAAAAATTCAGGGTTTTCGTAGACATTACCGATCACTTCTCCGTCTGCTATATATCCCAAATGCAATCCCATTAAAGATTCCTTGTGTCTGAATAACTGGAACATGCCTCCGTATAACCTCACTACCAGATTTTCAGGCAATGGGCCGCTACTCTCAAAATTCAACTTGCTTACTTTAACGATATCGCCATCGTAGTAATCCTTACCTTTGCTGTCTCTCACCCCGGATTTAAGCATCAACACCATGTACGGTGACCATACGCATACCTTCAACCAGTTCCGATCTAAGAATTCGTATGACATCTCTTTGGTTTCGGTATCCCATGCTCTTGCTCCGAATTCATACAGCGTCATGCTTATCCGCTCCTTCCTTAACCAACTCGAAGCACTCGTCCAGTTCAAGTGTCCCGTTTATATCCAAGCATCCTACGTATACTTCTCTTCCCTCGCTATCTGTCGAATAATATTCTTCTGACTCCTCATGAAGATCTGCTACCAGTTCCTCACCGTAATTGACTGCGCACACTAATCGACCGTTGCCAAGGCTGAACTCTTCAAACGAGTCTGTACATCTCACCTTAATCTGTTTCATTGTTCCGCTCCTTCCTTGGGAGCCAACCCACGGTCATCATGTACGTTTCCGACCACCATTACGCCTTCTGCCCAGCAGTACGATCTGTCAAACTCAATCAATTCAGATGCCCAAAGGAAACCGTCTGGCAATGAATTCGCTACGAACATAAATCCGCTGCCCTCGTGCTTTACTTCGCATGTATGTCCTTCGCCTTCATATTCGAATTGCACAACGTCACCCTGGTATACCTCAACCTCATCATCAGAATCGTCATGAAATCCCGCGTAATGCATTATTTCGAAATCGCTTAGCCGCAGGCGGTGAAATCCTCGTCCGTCCATTTCCAAGTAAACGCCGATAACCTTCGTTTCAAAGTTGATGCTTTCTACGCTTTCGGGTTGAATCATAACGCCCAGCGGTTTGTACCATGCACGCGGTGCTTTTATATTCATCTTGTATATCCTCCTATTTGGGAGAGGCCCAAAGGCCCCTTGCCTTAAGATTGGTTTAAAAAGTTCCACAATCCTTGCTGGCCTTTAGCTGCTAGAGGCTTCATAAGCATCTTTACATCCGACATTTCCCATGCATATCGCCCAGGTTCAAAGTCTCCAAATTCATATTCAGGAGAGTAAACCAATCTGTTTCCTTCCAACTCATAACCATCTGTCCATGTATCCACCGATTTAAGACAGTTGGTCAGTTTAGCAATCGCTACAACCGCACCCGTTGGCAGGTTATCTACCGTATATCCGTGCTGTTCTAGTGCTGCGCGAATTTCAGGATACTTGCAGGCATCCTTGTCGATCTTCTTCCCGGCATGGATAGCAATCTCGCCACGATGCTTAGTAGGCCAACTGCGTGTTTCATATTGTTTCGCTCCAATGGCGATCAATGTCGCCCACGGCTGAATAATTGTTATAGCCTTCATGACAGTTCTTCCTTCCCTTCTATATACTGAATGCCATCTGCCCAGCTTCCTGCTCTGAATACCGCTCCAGAGTAAGGTTATTTCCCGATCCTGTGCATATTTCCGGCAGATTAGCCCGGACCAAAGCTTGAGCAAACGGTGGAGGTACCGCATTTCCACACCGAGCTACTTGGGCGCTCTTGGAATACTTCTGACCGTTCGCATCAACTGCGATAGTGTAGTTGCTCGGGAATCCCTGAGCGGCAAACAACTCGTGCGGCTCCAGCATCCGCATTCCTATATCGATAATTTGGTAATCCACGCCTTTAATTGTCACTAGCCCGAACCGGTCTTTGGTTGTTATCGTGTGCAACGGCTTGTCTATGGTCTGGCCGTTTTCAGCGCTACCGTAATACTTGAGAAGGAAGGCCCTAACCTCTCCAAAGTGCAGCCCACCTGCCGTAATCGTTTGAAGCGGGTCTGTAACCGGCTGACCTGTGTTGGTCCCGCGCATCTTGACCAGATGACTTGTGACGAGGGCGCTTTTCCCGCCTACTCCTGCCGTTACAGTTCCTATCGGTTCATCGACTGAGCTGCCAACTGATTCTCCGAAGTAACGGGCAATGAATGCTGAAGCTATGGCGAATTTGTTTCCTCCTGCTGTCACCGTTCCAAGCGGTTTATTCAGATCCAGCACCCTTCGACCTTCTGGGTCTCCGTAACCCATCTGTATCAGTGCAGGGCTGATTAACATGTGCTGATTTCCTGTCGTCACCGTCCGAAGTGGTTCGTCTGGAGGGCTACCAGGATGCCCTGTTGTATTAACCCCAAGAACCGGAGTCACAAGTAAATGTTCTGCCTTGGTTGTAATGGTCGTCAGCGGGTCAGTAGCCTTGTATTGCAACCGATCCCCGGCATATCCCGTCTGCCCAATCCTCGCAATATATGGTGTAACCAATCCCCATCCGTTCTTTGCCGTGATTGTCTTCAACGGCTCATTTACAGAATCACAGTAATGGTGATTGCTGCCAGAGAAGTTGACGCGCATTACGAATGGCTCAGGATTGTCTATGACGAACTTCTGCATGCCACGTGCTATACGGCGCATCGTGTTTTCGGCAAGAGGCTTTTTCCGTTCGAATATCGAAGGGCAAGGGATAGACCAGTCAATAATTTCAGCTGCTGTTCTCCATGGAAGCCGTTTCCCTGCTTTCACGTCCGGGCTGTCCGGTGCTCCGTGCGTTGGCTCGGGCCAGACAATGGGACTTCCATCCCTCCGCGCAACCATGAACAACCGCTTGCGGATCGTAGGCGCTCCATAATCACATGCTCGCAACTCTTTCCATTCGACCTTGTATCCCTGTCGACTTAGAGCATTCACGAAGGTACGAAACGTCCGGCCCTTCTGTTCCTTGTCTGGGTAACCATCTTCTGTTAACGGACCCCATGTCGTGAATTCCTCCACGTTTTCCAGCATGATAACCCTCGGTTTAACCGTTGCTGCCCACCGAACGGCGACCCATGCCAAACCGCGGATCTCTTTTGCAACCGGCTTGCCTCCTTTAGCCTTGGAGAAGTGTTTGCAATCAGGGCTGAACCAAGCCAGCCCCACTGGACGACCTTTTACTGCTTCAACCGGGTTCACTTCCCACACAGATTCACAATAGTGCTCCGTATCTGGGTGATTGACCTCATGCATTGCAATAGCTACTGGGTCATGATTGATTGCTATATCTACGCTGCGGCCTGTTGCCAGCTCAATACCTGTACTTGCTCCGCCACCGCCTGCGAAATTATCAACAATGATTTCTTTCATATGCTTTATCCCCTCCCCATCCCCTAAAAGTCTTTAATTTTCGTTGTTAGGAGAACTAAATATATCTTAATCATCAAAGTGCCCATATCCAAACGGTACTTGATGCTTCTCTTCAATTCTTACGACATCGTTTATCATTGTCTCGAATATTGCGATCTGTTTATCATCCATCATTTCAATAAGCCTGACCTCTTTTGCTTTCAATGAACGTCCTGCCGCAGAAGAAATTAGTTCTTTAACCGGGTTCAAAGATTGCTGACGGTTCTGTTTCTCCTGATCCGCTTTCTGCTGCACCTCTTGCTTCCGGTTATATTCATCCCAATCCTGTTCATCAAACCAGAATCGATCCCCATACTTATCGCGGAAAGCTGAAATCCAGAACTGCAGCAAATCTTCATTGGTTTGAATCCGATCATGACAGGGCCAACAAAGCCGAAGACCGTTTGTCTTAACTCCACGGCCTTTCCTACCTCGCGGATATATATGGTGAGTAGTTGTCGCTTCAGCAATCTTGCAGGATTCGCAAATCCCGTTTGATTCGTCGATAAGCTGAGCTATGACATCCTTAGGGAAATCACCGCGTTCCTTGGAGCCTGGCCGGGATTGGTGATGAGATAATATTCCCTTCTTCCATTCCGGAACAGGTCGCTTTTCTTTCTTGCTACGTCCGAAGCTGCTCGCTTTCTTTTCTTTCGCTTTTTTCTCCGGTTTCCAGAATGTCTGATGGGCCATTACTCATCCGCCTTTCCCTTTGCATTTCCTGTGCTTATGCTTATATTTTTAACCTAATTTACTACATACCCACTACGGATTTGATAGGCTCCAACAACCCAACACGCTCTAAAACAGCGTAATGAACCTGTCTTTCCTGAGCATAGCCTGTACACCGTTTACTGTGTATCCAACATAAAAAGCTATAGCTCGTTGCACTTCGGTAGGCTGTTCGTCAAAATTGTTCAAATCTACAGTACTCGCATCCAAACCTCCTTTACAAAGCCGAAAGTTGACTCTGCTTTTCTTCAAACTTTGATTTTATATCGAGAGGCAAGTCACTAATCACCGCATCCCAATTGTTTATCAATTCTCTGTTAGAAGAACTTAATTGTTTAACCTGTGCATACCTTTCATATAAGGCTGTGGAGAATTCATCTTTCTCAGCTTCAGTCACAGAGCACACCTCCCAATTGACTATTAAGTTCAAGTAGAATGTTCCTAAGATGAGGTAAGGAAATGTTTCCTTTGCCCTTGGGTCAGGGCTTTGTCCACTCATGCCTCCACCTCAGTTTCTGGAAGCTCCATCGTATTACCATCTTGCCGAAACTCGATTTGATTTGGATCGTGTGTTGGACCCCAATGACCGTTTTCTTGTAAGATCCGTACAACATCTTCAGCGTAAGTTTCGTCAGTATTTACTACCAGGTACATGTTGAACCCAACTTTCCCCTCCGATACTCGACCATACTGAATTTTATGAAACAAGCGCAGCAAGTCTTCTTTCTCCTGTTGGTTAAGATGCTTATTAATGTCCTCGTTTTTGATTACGGTATGTTTGATTTTCATTTTACTTTCTCCCTTCATCTACTCGTTTTTTAAGTGCATTCGCCGCTCGTTTACGCGCTGATTTTTCCTTCTTGTATTGTGCAAGAGGAATGAATTCTCCGCGCTTTTTAATAAGTATATCTATTGCTAAAGTCGGATATTTAGCTTGAAATAGTTTCAGTTTGACGCGGAACGTGGAGGTCTCCACTCCTTTAATATCCACCACCCGTTGACTGTTATCTAATTCTGTTACCAGGAAGTCAGCAGAGTAAGTGACCTTCGGTTTCTCTTGAAGAACAAATTTAGGATGACATTCGAAGGCTTTAATCTCCCCAAACCTCTTTTGCTGGAGAAGGAACTGATAATACTCTCCCTCAGCTATGCTATCGAATCGTATACCGGTTATATCAAGGTTGTGCTTTTTGACGATCCATTCTGAGAACAGGGTCCCGTCTTCAGTGACGATAACTTTTGTTGCATTGTATTTGTTCATTACACTTCTTCCGTCCTATAAGGAAGTACAATGTGGACCGATCTTTCATCACTTTCATCCAGAATATAGATAGGTTTGACTTTACCTGAGCACACCAAAGTCACTTGATCTCCATCCAATGCTTTGATAGCATCCATGAAGTATTTTGAATTTAAGGCAACAGCGAAATCTTCACCGCTAAACGACAGAGGAACAATGCTTTCACTTGCCTTGCCAGTCTCTTTCCCTTGACCTCGAATACTCATTTCATCTTCTGAAATGTTTAGAATTATTTTGTTGTGCTTATCTTCCTTTGCCAGTGTGTATATCATTTCAAGACAATTCATTAACTCTTTTTTATCTACTGTTATTTTGGTGACACCTTCAGGCACAACTGACATCCGGCCCACATCCGGGAATGCTCCTTCTAACACTCGGGAATAGAAGGTGAACCGGTCCGTCCTAGCAAATACGTGAACTACTTCTCCAGTAAAAGACTTCGAGAAGCCAAATTCAATATTGTCTTTATCCAAAATTATCTTTTGGAGATCCCCGAGTGCCTTGGCCTCGATAACAGCTCCACCTAATTTAGTAACATCTGTGGCATACTCCGTTTTCGCAAGTCGATGTCTATCCGTCGCTTCAATACCAATCAAACCGTCATCGATATAGATGTGTGCTCCTGCGAGTATTGCCGCATTTTTACCCGTAGGATCGGCTGCATACGTTGCCTTTTTGAATAGTCTCCTGAGTTCCTTGCCAGTAGTCTCAAACAACTCACTATCATCGATATCCGGCACTCGCGGAAATTCCTCCGGATCAAAAACGCCCATGTCGATTTCTTTCTTTCGGGACCTAATGATCGCAGTTGTTCCCTTTGTTTCAATACTCACATCACCATTGAGTTTCTTCATCATTTCCAATAACAGTTTAGGGATAGCGATTTGTCCATCTACCTCCACCTGGACATCCTTGCTAAAGATGTAAGACTGAATCGTTGTACGTGTATCCGTCCCGGTAACCTTCAATCCTTCGCTGTTTGCTTCGATCAAGAAGCAATCAAGAATCGGCATGAGGCTCTTACTCGCAAAAGCCTTACTTGCATCTTCGAGAGCTTCAACCAGCAGCTCACTATCCACGACTATTTTCATAAGGTCGGATTCCCTCCTTTACTTCTTTTTTAGCTTGAGGATTGCATGTTGGGCAAGGACCCAACATCATCATTGCACCTTTAAATTGGTAAGTTACCTTTGCGCCATCGCATGTTTTACACATCCTACTATCCCCTCCGTCTATTTCTTCCGCCAACAGGCAGTAACTTTACAAATGGTTCAATTCTCTCGATTATTCGGGCTGCTTTCTTATCATCCTGCGAACCCTTGGCATTGGCAAAATGGTTGAATAGCTCTTTGATGGTCAGATTCGACGTGTAGATGGTCGGCAACCGTTCCATACGTCTCTGAAGCACGGGGCCAATGATTTCATCCCTAACCCATCCGCTCATGGCTTCTGCCCCGATATCGTCCAATATGAGAACTGGAGCGGTTCTAAGAGCATCCAGCTTTTTCGCGACGCTTTCCTTGGAACCAATGGCATCCTTGACCTCTTCGATAAAGTCGGGTACGTACACCATAAGGACATCCACTTCACATTTAGCTAACTCCCGTGCGATAGCTCCGGCAAAACGGCTCTTGCCCACTCCCATTGGGCCGTACAAATACAATCCTTGTACCGTTTCTTTGGGAACAAATTCACTACAAAACTTCACTGCTCCCGCAATAGCTGCCATCCTCGGAGGATCAGGTTCAATGTCGTCAAAGGTGGCGTTCAAAATATGCTCAGGAATGAAGTGACTCTTAATTCGTTCTCCTATGCCCTGTTGCCGCTCGTAAGACTTCAACAGTTCGCATTTTTTAAGCCTGAACACCAACTCGTCCTGTTTATCTGGGCTCGGTTCTTCAACGCTCCTATGACCCTTCTGGACGTTCTGACAGCCAATTAGACCAGGGCACGTGGCGCATGCATCACATTGAGTCAAATGTTCGGATACATCCCTGTACCGTCTTGGTCTTGTCAGGTCTCCTGAGCGATCAGGATAGGCCTGTCTGAGCCGTTTAATTTCCGGATGGCTATCAATCTGCTGAATAGCTGCCTGCTGTCTTTCTGCAAACCTCGGGGGAATTAGTGCCTTGAGTTCCTCCTGAAAGCTGCCCATGTACTCACACTCCTTGCTTTGACCTTAGATTAGCAAGCAACTCTTTTAAATCATCTGCGGTCACGTTTGATGCCGTTTCAATCGGCGCATCTGGTACGGAAGTAGCTATATTAATTTCGGCTGTGTTTGATTTTTCACGTTTGGCATGCAACGAATATACAACCGTTGCACAGTAACTCAGGTTTCGTATCTGATCCCATTTGTTCTTGGGTTTAAAATTGTCAAACGATTGGTCAATACCATCGATAACTGTTTGGAGCGGAATCCTCTCAGCTATGAACTGTTTAACCGCATCTTCATCGTTTAAGGTTATCTCCAGTCCCTTGCCTCTTCTCTGGAGATAACGAGCTGCCACTTGATTACGATATTCCGTTTGGGAAACCTCCCGATCAGAGTCAGTATCTGCTTCGGTATTAGGAACAGAATCCGGGTTTCCCTTGTATGGTTCAAATACGGAATTAGGATCAGTTAAACAACAACCAACTTTAATACTGTCTTTAAACATGTCTTTAGAGGTGCCTTCAGCCTCACTGCCACAAGGGATTGGACTCCCCTCGACTTCCACTTTTCGTAACTCGTCAGTTACACTTTTCGTAACTTCGGAGTTACACTTTTCGTAACTTCCATCTTGTTCTTCACTTTCTGGAGTTACACTTTTCGTAACTTTTTTACTGCCTATATTTAGAGAGATAAGTTCTGTAAATTTTTCGCGATCCCACTCTTTCACAAGACTGACACGCCATTCATCATAGTTTTTGTTGAGAGAATAGACCTGTTTGCCATCCCAATAAATCACCTTACATTGACCCAAGTAAGTGATCTCTTTTTTAGCGTCCTGTATGCGTACTCCACATAGTTCGAAATGCTTCAAGAGGGGGATAACAGCCTCTTTCTTCTGGCAGCCATACGACAGCCTTAGAATCAGCTTGAGAATCTTTTGTTGCCTTTCTGTGAACTTCCGGCTGATTATCTCATCCCATATTTCATTAGCAATCCCGATGAATCCATTCTTTAACTGGGGACTTGCCACTCTCCTCACCCCGGAAAATTCTGATTACTATCTCTTTCCACTGGCTGGATTGTTGAATTCCGCCAGAAGAACCTTCAAGCTATATTTCAACGAATTGATAACCTGATCATTACTTTCCACTGCGTTATGCCAGCGAACCTTGTCTGCCTCAGCATCAGCTTCCTTAAGACGAATCTCAATGATTGCCAGCTCCGCACGCTGAGCCTTGTCTTTGCCAGCAGCAAGGTATGCTTCTGCGTACTCACGCTTTCTCTGGGCGTAGATACGTTTATAGTCTCTCACTGCTTCAGCAGCTCTACGGCCCAAAATAACCTGTACCTCGGTCAAAAACTCGATCTTCCGAGCCAGTGTAGCCGGATAATCGTGACTGCACTGTTCTGCTAGGCTATATAACTCACCTAATGTATATTGTTTTTGTAGAGACAAGGCAGTCACTCCTTACTTATACCTGCGCTCCAATATGGAGTAATCGTTCCCTAACCTCCGGCCAAAGGTAAGCCTGTCCACCTTCTCCGTTTCCATCCTTACAGAACCATTTTGAAATAGTGGGCTTCCCACCTGTAACATAGTCACGCAGTCCTGTAATCCATGATGCTTCTGTACTCGACATTGGTAAGTTTCGCGAGTATAACTTTACTGCTTGGGGAGGATCATACTTCCTTTCTCCAATACGCTGTCCCATGAAGTATGGATTCCCTTCTGTCTCTACTAATCCCAGACGTCCATTTTCTTTCTTGATAAACTCGAATTTACGAGACATCCAATTTATTTCATACAGATAAGTCAATACTCTATTAGCTAAATCTGCTCTGCCAAATCTCCCTGCTTGCTTAGCTAACGACTTATATTGTTTTAAATTTTCTTCAGTGGGAACAAACCTAGATTTCGGATTGTGATGCCCTGATCTCTTAGACAGTTTCCTTACACTGTTCTCAGGTTTTGTTGTAAGGTCAAATAATTCGAAACATGCCAGGTTTCTGTACGTGTCTTTGTTCAGAATAGTCCACCACATATTATTGATATTGTGATAGACAGTGCCGCGCATGAGCGTTCCTTTTCGATCCCTGAAATACTTCACTTCGCCATTGGATATTCTCTTCCCATCCTTGTCCAAAGCGTTATAATCAGGAAGATTTTCTGAACTCCAATGTCTGCTTGGTGAGTTGAGTTCATGAAATATCTTATCGTGGGACGTTTTCAAAACTGGCTCAGTGTCACAAGAGTATCCTTCACTCATCAAAAAATGTTCCATGTGTTTTATTTCAACCAAGAATCGTTTTTGCAGCAGATACGACATCTTATCGAATTTATCAAAGTCGTATCTTCCACCGTTTCGATTCTCAACATTTATTTCTTGATAGAACTCAATTTTTGCGCCACAGTTATATTTCTCTGCTACGAAGAGCAGATCGCCCTTACTTCCTGCAAAATGATCTTTTGAAAGAAGTGAGTAATTACGATCTATATGTGGATCTGATCCAATAGTGAAGCCTCTTCCATTCATCATGTCTAACATGCTAATGAAAGTGGGGTGAGATATTTCTTTATCTCCTCTAACAGCAAGACTTGTGCCCCATACAGTGAAATCCTTATTTCCTTTCACGAAGCAGACCTCCTATTTGCATTATTTAATTTCCGTGATATAATTCCGTTGAATTGTTTTTCAAATGATCGTGTTGGTAGCACGATTAACTTTAGGACTCATTTGATACTGTTGTTGCGGTAGACTCTTCTGCAATAGTAGTTACAAAAGAGTCCTTCTTCTTTTGGATCAGGAAATTTTTGTCCCGAGAACACTTCTTTATCGCAGTGTTTACACAAACCAATCACTGTCCCTTCAACCTTATAGCCTGATGGTTCTTTCCAGATTAGTCCTTCATATTCTGCGTTCTTATCGATTGAGCGTTCTAATTCCTCAAGATCGTTACGGAGCATCTTAATTTGTTGTTTGATGGGTTTGATGCTGCGTTCCATTGCTAATGCATCAATCGCAGTATCACATAAATCTCTAATCTGTCTTCGCAGTACTCTGGTTTGCAATAACTCATGAGCACGTATCATCATTTCTTTTTGGCAATGTTTTTTTGAATAATTGCATGTTGCAATGGTTTGTGTGACCAGATACGTGCCAAATCGTCAAGCGTCATGAATTTTAATCTCATCGGTTTCAACTCCCTCAGATATAATCTTCCGGACGAAATTCCTTAATGAACTCAACCGCATCATCAAAGTCGATACGCCGCACATGGCTGTATTTCGCGACTTCAAATCGTTCTTTCAACTTACTCCAGATCATCCGGCGATAACGGCCAACCATGTCCTTGAACTTTTCATCTGACTCTTTATAGCGATCCTTGGTTAGTGAATTAGATTTCTTGCGAACAAGAGATTGGAGTTGGTAGCATTCAGCATCCGTCAACGTTACGCTGTCCCGGACCTCCTGAACCATCATTTGGACCTCTCCAACCTTTTCTGCTACATCCTCTTGCATATGTTTGATGCCATCCACCAAACCGCGAATCGCCATACCTTGAGCTTCTGTTAACTGCATCTGCCTTTCGACAACCGATAAGAAGTCAGGCTGATTAGGATTCATCAATGTCATTTGGATTTACCACCTTTCTTGAATTAATTGCCGGACGAAGTTGGTCAATGAAGGATTGAAGCATATCAAGACCTTCTGACAACCGTTTTTTCTCACTTGTGCTTGCACCAGATACTGCACCAAGCATGAACGATGTGATTCCAACCTTCTGGAGAAACTGCTTCACATGATAGCTAACTTGTACCGAATTATAATCTGCTTCAAAACGCATTTTCTTCATCTGAGCTGCGGCATGCTGTTCATCGAAGTCGTCAGGTTGCTGAAGCTTGATTGCCTCAAGTTCCTCTTTGGCCCTCTGATATCCAGATTTCAGTTCCTCCACTTTCAGACTCTCAGCTTCCACGCCTTCTTGAAGCCTTGCCTTCCAGTATTGGTCACGCTCTTTAATCTGCTTAGCAGCTTCCTGAGCTTTCTGCGCCAGGATAACTTCCGTCTCCTCGTCTCGCCGCTCAACCGCCGCCGCTACAGCCTCATCCACCTGATCTGCTGGAATTGCATCCTTATACCGCCGCTGGAGTTCTTCCTTCTCCTGCTCGGCTTGGTTAGCCCGAGTCTCAGCATCTCGCAAAGCAGCTTCAAGTCGCTCTTTTGTCTCCACATAAGCTTTATGTGTGGAAATGATCCCTGCATCAAGCTGCTGAATGATTTCCGGTGTGGCGTTTTCCATAATGAACTTAGCTTTGTCGTAGGTTCTGCCTGATCCAAAGCCTGCTTGGTCAGCTACGATATCACGGACTTGTCCAGCAGGATGCTCAGGAACATTTTCCTTGCCTCCAGCCATCCGTTCTTTAGCTTTGATGCGTTCTACATCCTCCAACCGTTTAGCCCACTCAACTCGCTCTGAGAAGGTGAATTCTTTCCGGTGCTCGTTTTCAGATATTTCTAATCGAAGCTGATGTTCAAAATCGCTGATTTCCATCACCCGGACTACAACCTCTTTGCGTCCCAGATATTGATGAGCACGCAAGCGACGCTCTCCAGCAATTAACTGAAAATCTGGTGTTACTACTATAGGATTGATAAGTCCGTTTTGATCAATGTCTTGTGCAAGTTCTTCAATACCACCGAAGTCCTTGCGGATACGATCGCTGACTTTAATTTTATTAATGTCTATGAGCAAGATAAGGCCCCTTTCAAACAGAAAATAGAAGTTCATCGGCATGTTAGAGCGAAATTCAGCTTCCTTTTTTGTAACTAGCAGCCCGCTGCTCAGCTCTCCATGCCTCCAAATCGGAAAGACGTAACTTGATTACAGGTCTTCTGGAACCTGATGTCCCATAACGTTCATGTGGAATGCTTCCTTCTTGACACATACGGTATATCAGTTTTTCAGAGATCCCTATGTGTGCTGCCGTCTCTGCTACGTCCAAAGTTTTATCACTCAGTCCAGCGAATTCAGCCCTAAGTCGATTTTCTGCTATAGTTACATGCTCGGATATCATTGAACGAATTGCTGCCTCAAGTAAAACTAAGGGATTATCCATTTCACATTTCCTTTCTATTGAGGTATGGTATACTGGGGTCATTGATGATCCCTTACCAATTCATCAACTGTTACATCTAAAGCAGTTGCAAGTTTTACAAGCGTTTCAGCGTTTGGCCCCTGTTTTTTTTCTTTCAAGCCATATATTACAGTCATTGAAACACCGCTTTCCTTACCCAGCCTGTACGGCGTCCACCCTCTTTCGTCAAGGAACTTTTGAACGTTATTTCCGATTGTTAACCCCATGTTGTGTTCACCCCCTTAACACACTATATCTCCGTTTTAGGTTATAGTAAAACTCATCCATCACCGTTTTAGGTTATAAAACTATATGTTTACTCTTTGATCCTCTCTTAAGCTTGACATATCTCCTCTTTTTGTTTTATTATAACCGTATTGGGTTATATCCTTTTTAGGTGATACTATCGGAGGTCGTGATGTTAATGCTGTCAGATAAAATTAAAGAATTGATGGATTCGAATAATCTAAGCGCCTATAGAGTCTCTAAAGACACAGGTATACCTTATACAACACTCACTAAGATTCTGAACGGAGCAACAAAAAGTCCTAAGATTGACTTGATTAAGATAATTGCCGATTATTTTAACAAGCCGCTTGACCACTTCACTGAGAGTGAAGACACTACTCACAACGCTCCAGAATGGGCCACAGCTAAAGACTTAGCCGATATTAAGAAAATCCTTGAAGAAGACCAACCTGTCTTGTTTGATGGGGTGCCAATTACAGATGAAAATCGTCAGAGAGCTATGGACATTCTTACCGGGCTACTTTGGGAAGCTAAAGAGCTAAACAAGAAAACTTATGGACGTAAGAAAAAGGCAACCCCTAAAGACGAAGAGTAGGTGACCGGTTTGGATGAGATCATTCGCAAGCTCGTTCGCAGATTCAAGACCAACGATCCTTTTGTAATAGCTAAAGGACTTAATATAATAATTCAACACGCGGAATTCGGACCCGGTACGAGAGGCTTGTACTACAGACGGTTGCGAAGGCGATTTATTGTTATACATAACGGCTTGCCTGAAGAGTGGCAACGTGTAGTGTGTGCTCATGAACTTGGACACGATCGACTTCATTCGGGCCTAAGCCAATTCTGGATTGATGAGCATACTTTCTTCAATACAGGCAAATTCGAACGACAGGCAAATATTTTTGCTGTAAAACTGTTAACACAACTCACTGAGCGCGAGCCAGGAGAAACAGAAGAAACATACCTCTTGAGATGCGGCATACCGAAACAGCTTCATAACTTAGAAATGTAACTTTGCGCTTTCCAGCCGCAAGGCTGTTTACCATACACAAAAACAGAACTGACGTTCGAATGGAGGAAAACAGATGGCAAAAGGAAGTATAGAAAAACGAGGGGAAAACAAGTGGCGACTGACCGTAGATTTGGGACTTAATAATGACGGCAGCCGAAATCGTCCTCGAAAGACAATAACTGTTGAGGATAAAGCACTGCTGAAAACAACTAAGAAACTAAAAGATTATTTGGATGACGAGCTCGCGAAGTTTAAACAAGAAGTATTGAGTGGCAATTACATTGCGCCCTCTAAGCTTACTTTTCAAGAATTTTATGAGAATGAATGGAAGCTTAAATACGGTGAGCCAAAACTAAAGCGAACCACATATCTGTCACATTGCTCCAAGATCAATCATCATGTTGTTCCCGTCATAGGGCACTTACAACTTGATGAGATCACTACAATGAGATTGGTGACATTATTTAATGACTTGCGTAAACCTGGCGCGCGGATTGATAAGCGAGGCGGTAAAGAAACCATTAGTTCTCGAACCATTCAATATGTTTATGATGTGACCATGAGTATTTTCAAAAGGTCTGTAGAATGGGGCGTCCTTAGCAAGAACCCACTAGAAGGCGTACAGCGCCCCCAGATAAGCAAGGAAGACAAAAAGGCAAAGAAAGACCGTAAGAACTTTTTCGAGGAAGACGAAGCCACTGAGGTCATTGAAACGTTAGTAAAGAGCGACACGCGCTGGAGACTCTACTTCCTAGGAGCGATTATTGGAGGATTCAGACGAGGGGAGCTGATCGCTTTAGATGAAGACGACTGTGACTTTGTAAATAACCGGTTGCGTATCGATGAAAGCATTTCAAATACAGAAAACGGACAGGCGGACATTACAGATACAAAAAACGAAGCATCCGAAGATTATGTAGATATGCCACAATGGTATATGGAGCAATTGGCAACACACATCAAAGCCATGCGCAAATTACGCTTTGAAGCTAAAGCAGCGGGGACATGGAAAGGCGGAGATAGAAACTTTGTATTCCATGCAGGGACTGGTAAACCTTATTATCATACTTCCCCATCGCAACAGTGGACAATATGGTGTGAGCGGAATGGATTCCGCAATGTATCCCTACATGGTCTTCGGCATACAAATGCGACCTATTTGCTTGGACAGGGTGCATCTATTAAAGAGATCCAACATCGGCTACGACACTCGACATCCCAGGTGACCACAGACACATATGCTCACGTCACCAAGAAATTAAGTCGCAAAACAACAGCACACCTCGATGTCTTCGATCCTAAATCTCGTCCCCAATCCGTCCCCAACGGCAAAAAAGACGCTCAATCTCTGTGACTCAAGCAATTCAATCCAGACTATAAAAAAAAAAGAAAACCCCTTATGTATCAAGGAGTTTCCTTTTCTTAATGGATGCCGAGGACCGGGATCGAACCGGTACGGTAGTCACCTACCGCAGGATTTTAAGTCCTGTGCGTCTGCCAATTCCGCCACCCCGGCATGGATATTATTTCTTGGCGACAAGAAATATCTTACCATGAATGAATTAACTTTGCAACACCTTTTATTGAAAATAATAAAAAAATGAAACAGGCACTGCAAGCGTCAGCTCACAGTGCCTAGAAAGTCCGAGTTGCGGTCCCGGACTTCCGGTAAACCAATCTATATTAAGGGAGGTGTAAGATAAGAATACCTCCCCAACATTAAAGAAACCTAAAATCAGCCTTAAATTAAACTAAAAAAGTAGAATGGGTCGAACGCGAGCAGCTTCATCCTCACTGCATTCCACGATAACCAGAATATGGTTCTTTAACAGCCAATCTTCATAGTACCGTGCATCCTCTTCCGAGATCCCTGCTTCCGTTAGTGTTAGCACCAAATCATCGGTCTCACTCCCAATCTCATTGCCAGCGAGCCTGCGTACTGCATTTCCGATCGACATCGTCTGATCCATTCGCTTCCCCAGACCAGCCAATATGCCTTTCAGAGCACCAAAGGCACCATCTGTTCCAGCACCTTTCAACGGTTTGGGCAGACCTGTCTTCTCGCTCACCAGCTCAAGATTAAGCTGTTCCTTCGCCACCGCTCCCAAATATTTATCCTTAATGCCTTCCTCTTTCACCTGATTCAGCATCAATATCGCCTCGTTCTCGGTACGGGCCAGCCCAATCATCAATTGTGTCATTCCGTTCCCCTCCTTTTATCCTAATATAACCCCGTAACCCCCATTCAAAAACGGCTGAACCATAGCTAAGACAAATCACCTATAGAATTATTGATTTCTCTTCTGGAAATCTATACCTAGTTCTGATAGACTAGATAAAGAAGTCAAATTAACCATTGAAAACATTGACATATGGATTTAACATCTCATAATCAGGAGCAATGACTTATGAAAAAAGAGGTAGAAATTGCCATCCGGCGCAAACAACAGATCATGGTTCGTAATACAAGCGGTCAGACGGTAACCGGATTTCCCGAGCGTACTGCCGATACATCCATTCTCTCTTTACGTACCGTTCACGGCAATCTGTGGATACCGTTCGATGAGGTTGAACATGTTACGCGTCTGTTAAGTATCCGGTCTCATCATTTAAGCGGAATGCAACTCGTTTAGTCGGATCTATAATCATATAGAAAATCAGTTCTTGTATAGATACGTCAGCAAGATCCATTTATGCCAGCACTTTATACCAGAAAAACCAGACGCCTGAACGTCTGGTTTTTCTCTTCACTTTTTCCTGTACCATGCTGCCACTGCCACGCAATGAAGGATTTACTATCCTTTTTTCTGCTCACCCATACCCTGTCGTTACTTCACTACAAACTTCACTCGTGTTCCATCTGGATATGTACTTAACTGATTCCCTACCCAAGAACCTGCACCGCGATTATCCTTCGGGGTAATGTACTGGATATCTGCACCCGTACCACCCTCTGCACACATCGCCATCGGCCACTCATCCCGATCCTTACCCTTTTTGACCGGAACGCCCTTGAGTGATAAATCCCGATTCCCTTCGGCTCCACTACGATCAATGGTGCATACATCCGAATGCCCTGCCTTGATGGCAGCCTTAATATGGTTGGCCGTTTCGGGATAGCGCTCTGAAGGGAACGTAATGGTATGGTCCACACTCTTGTTAGTCCCCCCGAATGGAGAAGGTATCTCCTCTGGCCATTCTCCCCCAGCCCATGCATAGAGGGCTACCAGCAGCATTGCTACCAACGTCCGTATCTGCTTTTTGAAGCCTTGCTTACCTTTGCGTGTTCGTCTTGTGCGTCTCTTACTCATGCTGTGTCTCCCCCATTCACCACTTGCATTATATCAGAACGCCCGTTCGTAAAACAATACAATACAATAAAAAAAACAGCCGAGACCGCCCGGCTGTTCTGATGGAATGATTATCCTACATTGGGAATGGCCTGTTGGCGCAGCAATGGCAGTGTAACCTCAAACTGTGTACCTTTCCCCTCGGTACTCTCCACCGAAATCTGACCATTCATCAGTTCCAGCAGCTCTTTGCAGATGGTCAGACCAAGCCCACTTCCCCCAAATCGGCGTGCATGGGAGATGTCTGTCTGTGTAAATGCATCAAACAATTGTTCCATATGATGTTGAGGAATACCGATTCCCGTATCACGTACAGAGAATACCAATACAACGGTGTCCATCAACTGTTGCTTGACATCCACCTGTAATTGCACTTCCCCCTGTTCCGTAAACTTAATCGCATTACTCAGCAAGTTATCCAGTACCTGGCGAAGTCTTAGCGGATCACCCACAAGCACATCAGGAACATTCAGATCAGCGTGACAGAATAGACGTATTTGTTTATCCTGTGCTGCAGGCTCATGTGTCTTCATTATCTGTTGAATCAGTTTCAGAGGCTGAAATTCAATGTTCTCCACAGCCATTTTCCCTCTGCCGAGTTTCGCCATGTCCAGACTATTGTTAATGATGTTCAGGAGCGCCTCACCCGATTGACGTGCAAGCTCCAGATATTCTTTCTGCTCATCGTTGATTTCACCCATACTGGCAAGTTCAATCATGCCCATAATGCCATTAAGCGGGGTACGAAGCTCGTGATTCAGCTTGCCAATGAATTCCAACTGTCCTCTGCTGTTCATCTCAGCCATGGAAGTCGCGAATTTCAACTGCTGCTCGGCATACTTTCGTTCAGAAATATCGTACTGAATGCCTACAAAATACAGACACTCTCCGGATTCATTGAAGATGGGATCAATATTCAGTTCGTTCCAGAACTTCTGGCCACTTTTTGTATAATTTAAGATATCAATCTTAATGGACTGTTGCTTTTTTAATGCATCCCGAATCTGCATTACTGTTTCGGGGTCTGTGTCCTGTCCTTGCAAAAACCGACAATTCTGTCCAACAGACTCTTCATAGGTGTATCCTGTCAGCCGGGTGAAATGTTCATTTACATACATAAGCGGAAGCTCAGGCAGGGTGGCATCGACCACCGTCACGGAGGATTTCACTTTCGAGATGATAAATTCCCATTGTAATGAGAGTTGATTATTTTGGCTCATGCCTTCCTCCTTCATCTCATACACGTTACTGTTTGTATATTCCGTTTTCGTATTTAATATGAAGATACAACTAACCAAATGGTATGTGTTGATATAAAACCAATATAATTTAATTGTAACACAGTTATTCAAATGATGTGATTCATGGGTAATAGTTCATAACTAACATTCGACTTAATTAAACTTGTCATCAGGAGGAACACAAATGAAATTTCTGTTAATTATCATCATTATTATTCTGATTGTAGTCTTCTTTACCCGACGCAAACGTTGAGATGAGATCTGTTATGTAAGTCAAGAAAGGAAGATGGGTATGAGAACCTTCTTTTTTATATTCATGATCCTGTGCATCATCAATTTCTGTTTCCCAAAATTCGGCTGGTATCTACGGTATGGCTGGATTTCCCGGGGTGAAACTGAGCCCAGCAGGCCTTATATGACTATGGTCAGAATGACCAGCTTGTTGATGTTGCTTATCGCCTTCACTCTGACTATGGCATGAACTATAGAAATCCGAAGACAACTGTCCTATTGGGCAGTTTCTTTTTTTGTGTTGAAATGACGGGAAAAT
Source organism: Paenibacillus sp. Negev47 (assembly GCF_058313655.1). Classification (NCBI taxonomy): domain Bacteria; kingdom Bacillati; phylum Bacillota; class Bacilli; order Caryophanales; family Paenibacillaceae; genus Paenibacillus; species Paenibacillus sp. Negev47. The sequence continues at coordinate 1,901,976 of NZ_CM177754.1, read as the reverse complement.
GATAACTTTGTTTGTGGTGCGAAGATGACAATGCCCGTAATATAGACATATCGTTTCGGAAAGGACATCTTGGCATGAACATCGCATTTTATCCGTACTGGGCTGCCAAAACGCTGCTCACGCTTATTAATATCATATATATCATGGTCATCACTACGTATATTTACGGTCAGACTGGATCGGTACTCTATGCTGCGATGTTTCCATTCATTCGGATGATCGTACATATAACAGCAGGCTTTACTTTACCATTACTTGTGAACCGTTTCCCATTCTCCAGACTGTTGATCGGCATTCCCGTAGTCAAAACATTCATCATGACTGGAATCGCGATTTCGTTAACTCACTTGAGCACACAACTGCCACTTCTGTTGATGGGTGTTGTCCTTCTCTCCTTTTTGGAAGGATGGGAATCTACGCTACTGAATGCCCTAACGCCGCGATTGGTTCAGGGAGAAGACCTGGTGAAGGCCAACAGCCTTCTCTCATTCTCCAATCAGACTGTCACCATTGTCGGGTATGCCATGACAGGATTCGCGGTGATGAACTGGGGTGCGTCACAGATATTCTGGGCAGCTACAAGCCTGTCCTGGGCCGTTCTGATCTTCCTGATTACCCTTGGTTCCCTCACACGGGATATTGTAGAACAGCCCGAGAAATCTACCGTCAAGCGAGATGTCCTGCGAGAAGGATGGAGTATGCTTTGGAAGAACCCATCCTTACGATTGATCACACTTATGGACATTGCCCAGGGTCTGGCCAGTTCCGTCTGGATTGGTGCTATTACACTGGCCTTTGCGAAAGAAGCACTGGGACGAGGAGAAGGTTGGTGGGGACTCATGAACTCCAGTTACGCTGTTGGAACCCTGCTTGGTGGCATTCTGGCTCTTGCTCTGGCCAAATGGATTCAGAAGCACCTGATCGCCAGCATGACCATGGGGTCGCTTCTCTTCAGCCTGATGACCATTGCTTATGGTCTAAACAGCCTGCCTTGGCTCGCATTGGTGTTATGCCTACTTATGGGTCCAGTTTATCAGATTCGTAATGCGGCTCAGCAGACAGCGCTTCAGAGTAGTACCCCTGTCGAATCCCTATCCAAGGTATACGCCGCACATGGTATCTTGATCTCTACAGTCATGAGTATCTCCATCGTCATCTTCGGTCTAGTCGCTGATCAACTGGGCGTTCGATGGGTATACCTTATTGGTGCAGCCTTGTTTATCGTGTCTGCGCGATGCTCTTTATCGTTGAGCCGGGTTCACAGAAAGCAGCACATCGCTAAACATACGAAATATATGTAAATCAAAAAGACGAGCAACCATCTGCTCGTCTCTCACAATCTCAATCCAATCGATAATCTGTCAGCGGCTTACCTTGTTTATAATACAAAGCGGGTGACAATATATTGAAGAAAATATGCACATCCGGCATATATGCTTCTTCCAGAATAGCCTGCAACGACGATGCAATCCGGTTATGAATCTCCTGATCACGTTGAAACATCAGAATCTCTATAGAAGCTGGAGAAGGTGTTAGCGCCTGTACATCATGACGCTCTGCCTTCATTCTCTCCCGTGGAATATGAGTAATAAGGGCCATCTGCTCTGTAATTTGGGGTACAACTTCCTCTAGCTGAGGACCTGTGAATCCTTTAAAGCGAATAAACGGCATTGCTATCCCTTCAATCTCTGTTAATAGTCTCTTATGTGATTTTAAGCACATTGTTTTCAGTTGTCAAATGCCACGAATGTCATAGTACGCTTGATTCAATAGGAAAAGCCCCGCTGAAGTCTCAGCGGAGCCATTGCCTGCACGATTCTATACGTGACTTACAGCCAGAAAGATTTTGTGATGATTACGAGCAGAATGAACAGTACGAGAATTGCACTTGTAGAAGTCCATCCGCCGCCAAATCCTCCAACATGACCACCATAACCGTATCCAACTTGACTCATTTGATTGGCCTCCTTTGAATTTCAAGGTATGCCATAACATATGCGTATTCTGCACAAGTGACCGGGCGATTCGGCAAGTTCATCAGCCTATTCATCCGGGATTCAAGCTCGATGCTTAGGCGGATGGACTGACAGTGATATTAATTTGGTTTTCTTGCGTCGTGTGACTTGAAGGAGCTAAATCTTCTCCTCTATTCAGAAGAATCGTACGAGTACATGTATCACTATGAGATGCCAAAACAACCTCTCCGCCGGGCGCTATACAATAGGCGATGGAAATAGAGATCTCGCTATCGCGGTAGGAACCATCCGCATGGCTTGTCCCCATGACGACGCATTGATGCTGCAAGGCAATCTGCCGAGCCGCTTCGACCCATTCGCTATACTGTTCTTCACTGAACATGCCCACACCAATCGAATGCATAATGATGTCCACGTGTCCTATATTTTCGTTGCGAAATCCTTGCAGCACCAGCTCATCACATAATACAGTTCTAATCACCCACCCTTGTTCTTCAACCACTTCAGCAGGTGTGTATTTGGCTTTCTCCAAGACAATCTCTCCGGCCTTATTGATGATGATGGATCGGTCCTTCGGACGTTCGTCCAGTCTGCGGTGACCTGATACAATCATGGTTCCGTATTCAGCCGCAAGGCGGCAAGCTTCTTCAACATTCTGGTTCAGATAACCCTCAGGAAAGAACAATACATCTGCATCAGGGTGTTGCTTGAGTTCGGCTTCAAGCTGTAGCAAATGCTGTTCGAGCCTCGGTTGTCCAATGATAATTTTCAACTGGCATCCCCCCTTCAATAATAAAAGCCGGTTCATACCCAAATAAGGTACGAAACCGGCTTAAAGGTTGTACGAACAGATTCCTGCTCATCGTACTTCGCTTCAAGAGTAATTGTTCTAAAGCCATTAATCGCTGACACAATTACCTTTACAGTTCAATGGTATGTAGTTAGACATTTCTACGTTCAATATTATCATATATAGCCTGTCCATCATAGCTTCGATCTGTAGCGATATCTTTCACCAATAGAGCGTTGTCTGCCACACTGATTGCATTTCCTGATAAAACACTTAGTGCCCCCAGTACCCAAGCCAATGGATACAATACAACGGATAACAATTTCTTCATAGCCCTGTCTCCTTCTGTTGATACATACGGAGATAAGACTACGATTATGTTGTTGTTTAGATCAACTCGAAACTCTGGAGTAACGCTGCTGCTTCTTCATGATCAGGTTCTAGGGCCAGTACTTTATGGGTATAAGCCAGGGTTTCTTCTTCCAGTTCAAGTTCATAACAGCACACAGCCAAATCGTACAAAACTGCCGGATTATGGTTACTCGGATCTGCAACCAACGATATCTCCAGAAACCGTTTGGCATCCTCATACATATACATCTCATATAATAACTGCCCCGCCAGAAATGCCAGTCCCCCTTGCTGCTCCATCACATAGTAGGACGACCACATCGTATGAATCCCAGACTGAATATCGAGCATTTCCTCATCACTTGCATCAGGAAGCAGACTGGAAATGTGCGTAGCACTGTGGATCAAGAACTCAGCATCATATCCGCCCAGACGCCAAAACGGTAAAATATGCTTCAACTCCATACTCTCTATTCGAGAGTCTACCCATTGTTTCATGCTGAAAAAGTCATCCGGTCCAAAACGTTCAACAAATCGATGATAGGCTAACCGCGTGTTCACATAATTCATCGGTTCTTCCACCATCAACATGCACCCAACATTCAGATCTTTATAATGATGTGTCGTGAATCGAGTATGGGCGCCCTGTTGTTCCAGGACATATTGAATCGCATGGTAGTTGGCTGTTAGAGAAAAACTCCCGTGAAGAACGAATTCAGGTGGCTCTGCGAACTTCCAGTTATCCAGCCGATGATCCCCTTTATCAGCGGTAATCAACACATAACCTGACTGTGACAATTTGTTCAAGCGTTCAAGACAGGACAAGCCGATGGCAGGAAAAAGAATATGTGAATCCTCCAGCTCCGCCTTGTACAATGTGATAAGCTCCGAATACGGATAGTTATCTGCACTGTATTCGGGCGCCCGGCGATACTCATAACTCAGCGTCATATTCTTCAGCATCTCAGCGGGATCAAGTTCACGATGATCCGGAGACTGAACAAGCAGATCACACTCATATATCTCGCCATCCCCAATGTAGATTAGTTCCTGCGGGATGCTGTCAAAAAAGTAATTGGCAATCAACAACAACGGTTGTTTCAGATTACCCGGCTGAATAACCGTACCTGCGACGACCAGTTTTAACTCCGTATCTTCTACAGCGTCAAAACGCGCAAAATCCAATATGCCTTGTTGAATAAAGGACTGCATCGATGGATGCTCTTTCCAGCCTAGCACATTCTCCGCTACAAGATCAGTCATCACATATCTGAATGGAGGTAACTTTATTCCGGCAAAATCCTTTAACTCGATCAGTTTAACGAGGATTTGATGTGCCAAACGCCCTACTCCCGCCCCAAGTTCCAGAATGGTCACGGTCTCAGTGATCTGCCCCTTGTTCGCGAGGTCCTGGAGAAAACCAAAAATCATCTCTGCATACGCCGTTGCAATCATTGGATTACTGGTGATATATTGAGGCACCTGATTCTCAGTCCATGCCTCTAGCCCTTTCTGTTCATAATAAGCTCGTTGCCAATCCCAGACCGGAGCTTCACTGTAACGAAAACGTTGACTTTCTTTTGACGTCATTAAACGTTAAACCTGCTTTCTATCTATAATTTCATAAGATTCTTAGATGTTCACGTACTACTTTATTATCGAATACCATTCCAATCTCTGTAATGTATTATATCATAGAACCTTATCTACTCGATGGAGTTCAGTGTTCCCCTTCAACAAGAATAAAACCTGCTTTTGAGGGCAGGCCTATGATCTGTTTCATTTAAGAAAGATATTGATCTAGTTTACATAGGGCCAGGAGGCTCAAGCTAAACGTAGAAGTTGCAAGCACCTAAATGAAGACAGAAAAAAACCCTTGCTCAGCAAGGGTTTCAAGAGTATGGGCCCTACAGGACTCGAACCTGTGACCAATCGGTTATGAGCCGACCGCTCTAACCAACTGAGCTAAGGGCCCTAGACATAATGTATAACGTGCAGATGATGGCTGTGAATCATCCAAGTGAAACTAAATTGCGGGGGCAGGATTTGAACCTGCGGCCTTCGGGTTATGAGCCCGACGAGCTACCGGGCTGCTCCACCCCGCGTCAGTAAGAAATATTAAAACAGCGACTTAATTAATATACACCATACTACCTTAATAAGTCAAGGGGTAATGTCAGGGAATAAAACGTACACCATAACGACCTTTGCGTGAACGATACACTTCGACTTCTGCCGGTTCATTGTGACCATAGATCCATCCGTCCTGCTCCATTCGTTTGGCCAGACATCCTGCCTGAAATTTGGTTGCATACAACTTGCTGAAATACACCCAGTGCATACCGCTCGTCCTTTCCGGAGTCGTCATTTATTCCTGCTTTTTGTAGAATACCCCATTTCACATAAAAATAGCCGCCAAAGATTAAAATCTTCAGCGGCTATCCTCGTCATGATCGGACTACATCATCAAATCTCATTGAAACGTGGCTTTAGGGTCTTTTTTCAGTTTCTCAAGCATCTCATTTCCTTTAGCCGCCCACTCGCCAAGCGCTTCTTTTGGTGTCTTTTTGTTCTCAAGTACTTGATTGAAATATTCCATCCCTTTTTCGCTTACTTGCCATAAGCCTGGGGATTTCTGATACAGTTTATCCAGATTGGTATTCGTTGGCGGAATAGGCTTCAGTGAGTAGAATGCTTGAATGTTATAATCCAAGCCATCTTTTGGTTTAATGAAGCTCTTCCGGGATACCATCTCATAACTGCTGCGTGCCTTGATCTTGGCCCAATCTTCACTGTTCATGTACTTGATCAATTCCCATGCATCATCCGGGTTCTGCGCCGCACTATTGATCGCCATGAGATTGCTCAAATAGATACTTCCCCCAATTTCAGGAGCTTCCGGGTGAACTGGAGGTGTTACAACATCCCAATCTACCTTCGTAAAATCTTTCATTTTATCTGCATTTTTATTCGCATCGATTAATTGATTAATATAGCTATAATCACCAATAACCATGGCTGCCTTGCTACTCAGAAACAGATCACCCTGAACCGGATCATAGCGTCCACTTGGATCCTGATCCTGTGGTTCGTCGCCTTTAGGGATCACTTTGTCAATCGCAAGTTTGCTGATAGTACTCCACACTTTCTCCCATTGAGGAGAATCCACTGTCATCTTCTCTGCTTTGTCGTCGAATGTCTTCAGCTGCAAAGAACTGTAGTATTGTTGCATGGAGTAGTAAGGCGAACCACCCTGATATGTGGTGAAGGAGAAACCAAATACATGGTCTTTACCTTCCCCTTTCGTAAGCCGTGTACCCAGATTGAAAATATCGTCCCACGTCATATTGTCCGTTGGTGGTTCCACGCCCGCTTTCTCAAACATGCCCTTGTTGTAGAACAAAGCCGAAGAGGAGAACGTTGGTGTTAACGCATAAATGCTCTGATCTCCAAGGTCTTTAATTCCCTCCAGTACACTAGGAACAATGTCACTGGTGTCAAACTTGTCTTCCTGCATCAACGGGTCCAGCTGTTTTACCAGATTTTCCTGAATTAATGATTTGACTGTAGACGTATCGGCAACGATGACGTCAACCGGGTTATCGCCAGTCATAATTTTCTTCAGACTTTCCATCGTATCCGGAACTTCCTGCTGTTCTTCCGTGTTGCCATACCCATACATGCTGCTCTGATCAACGGCGGCTACAATCTCAATGGTTACATTGGGATGTGTCAGTTCAAAAGCATCGGTAAATTGCTGACGGAAGTAACTGTCATCCTGTCCTCCCCACATTGTAGCCACGCGCAATACACGTTGCTCCGTATCCTTGGCCTCGCTTGCCGTACAACCGGCAATCAGCGGCAGTGCCAGTGTTGCTGTAGCCATGACAGCAAGCACACGTTTTCCCCACATACTGTTCTTCATTTCCAGTTCCCCCTCTAATATTATCTTGGCGGTGTAATGACAATACGTTCACCGTCAAATTCCAATGTAGCCCGGTTATCAATGGATAAGGCCTCCAGATACTCTTTTGGCACCTGAAGTCGTCCTGCACGGTCTATAATGACGAATGCTTCATGGATGTCTGGCATACCCGCCTCGGACAAGCTATGCTCATCATCCAGATTCGGGTTACGCTTCACAAACTCGGTACTCGTCAAGCCATCCCGAATCGCAACGATCCGGTCTACCTTACCAGCAAGCGTCAAGTCATGGGTAACGATGACAATTGTAACACCGAGTTCCTTGTTCATTCTTCGGAAAATCCCCATGATCGTGTCACATGTCTCGGAATCGACTGAACCTGTTGGTTCATCTGCAAGCAGAATTTTGGGGCGATTGGATAATGAGATCGCAATCGCTACCCGTTGCTGCTCTCCTCCTGACAATTGATGCAATTTGTTATGCATCCGATCCTTAAGGCCTACCCATTCGAGCAATTGTTTTGCATAAGCACGGTCACGTTTGCCTCCCAGAATCATGGGTGTCTCCACATTTTCCAATGCCGTGAGATAAGGCAGCAGGTTACGACCGTTATTTTGCCAGATAAACCCTACGGTATGACGTTTGTATTCGACCAATTGAGCATCTGTCATTTTGAGCAGATCCCAATCTCCTACAACAGCCGTGCCGGCAGTAGGCCGATCAAGCCCACCCAGAATATTCAGCAGCGTGGATTTACCGCTACCACTGTTACCGATTATCGCCATCATTTCACCTTGATTGACAGTCAGGTTGAGGCCCTGAAGGGCAACGACTTCCACATCGCTGGATTTAAAAATTTTGACAAGTCCTTCGCATTGGATCACGTTTACCTCTCCTCTCCCATTTTGACCGCCTGGTGAACCCGCAGCCTGCGAATCTGCCAGAGCAACATCGTTGCACCGATGACCAACATCACCACGGTAACTCCATACAGTTGCAACATATCCTGCTGTTCAAAGACAATCCGGAACGGAGGTACCTGAGCAGATACATTATCCGTCGTTTGCAGGAATGGCAGGAATAAACGACTCGACACCTGACCAATACCGATACCGAGCAGGATCGACAGCCCCGCCGTGAACACCTGTTCCAGCAGCAGCATGCCGCTCAGTTGCGCTCGGGATAACCCCATAGCTCGTAATACACCAAACTGCACAACACGTCCGGACAGGTTGAAGAACCAGTACAGCACATATCCAATCAACGAGATAATAACCGATACCAGGAAACCAAGACTCAGAATCCCGAATACACCGCCCCGTGACGGATGTTTGCCCTGAGATACCAATTCGGTGCGTACGTCACGGACAGACGATAACTCAATACCTTCTGCTGCGAGCTTCTCCATTAATGGAGCCACTTTGGCATCCGGTTCCATTTTCAGCCACACCTCATAAGGAATCAGAGGCACCTGATCATAGATATAATCCAGATTAGCCACGAAGAATGGCATCTGATCCGGATACTGGGCTGGCCAGTAAGGAATGATCCCGAACACGACGAATTCAATTGCCTGTCCCTGCACACCCATCGAGACGAGGTCTCCGGTTTTTAGCTTGAACTTGTCAGCAAATTTGGAAGAGATCAATACAGCCCCTTCATATTTACCAAGCAAGTCAAGGTACTTGTAAGGATGTGCTGGGAAAAGATCGTTGCGGAACCATGCCACTTGAGCAAAGTCTACATTATCAATTCCGACCAGCATTCCCTGTCCACCCGATTTACCAGAGACGATAATATTACCCTTGGTCTGCAGCACTCTTGCTGCATGCTCAACCCCGTCTAATCTGCGGAATACCTCGAATGGAGGTTCGGAGTAGATGACTTTGGAGGGCTGCGAAGACCCACCGCCTCCACCTGGAGCACCTCCACCACCATTTCCTCCGCCAGAAGCGCCACCACCAGCAGAACCTCCGCCTCCACCTTGTTGACCTCCACCCGAACCACCATTTTGTCCGGAACCACCAGGCTTAATCTCAGGCGTTCCTTCCCACACGGTCTGCATAATCACATCAGAACCATAACGGTATAGGGTACGCTCGGTAGAATTCAGATCAATGGTCCGAGCCGCAGCCGAGTTGTACACCCCAAGTCCCAGTGTCAATACAAGAAGTATCATCAACGGATAATAAGAAGAAGACGAACGTGATAGCTGCGTTAATGTCAGATATAACGGGACCGGGAGAAACTTGCGACCGATCAGCTGGATGAGCTTCAAAATCCACGGGAACAAGCGCAGGAAGAACAGTCCGAGCGCAAAGATCGCCAGTGCGGGTACAAAAAACAGAAACGGCTGTACCTGCAGCTGATCGGTTGTCATTCCGGTCTGGAAGGTCAACATCTGACGTTCATAGAACAGGTAGTATCCGTATCCGGCCAGGCCGAGTAACACAACATCCAGGCACCAGCGCTGCCATACCGGAGCACGGTCTGTCCTTGCTTGGCGCCGCTTGGCCGACACAATGGTTGCTCGTGCGTAGGTTATCGCCGGAATCAGGGACGCAATGATGGCAACAAGTACTGCTGCTACGCCTAATAGAATAGCTTCTTTGGATATACCAATCGGAATCGACTTCCGATCTACGAACGAGAGAAAGCCACTTGCTGAACCAATACTCTTGGCCATAAACCAACCGAGCAACGGTCCAATAATCAACGCAATAACACCAAGGAATATGCCTTCGAGCAGGTAAAGAGAGAATATCTGCCGAGCTGAAGCTCCACGGCTGCGCAATACCGCAATATCACTCTCTTGCTTCTGTAATGACTGTCTGGCGTTCATCGCAATAAAATAAAAGACCATCGCAATCATCGGTGCTGCCAAGGTAAACAGCATGGTCTGCAATTGCAGACTCTGACTGCGGAACTGCTTGAGTAGATCACCGAAGGTGATATCCACTTTCGTATCTTTCAACCGCTGATACAGATCGATGTCCAGCCTTTCCAGCATGGAAGTCAGACCCGACAATTGGCTGGTTTGAATTTCTTTCAGATCAAAAGCATAATACCAACGTGAATTCTGAAGTGGAATGCCTTTTTCCTTCAGTAATACATCATTAAAGACAGATTCATCCAAATAAAGTCCATTCATCATCCCGTCAAATCCCTGTACCCAGTAAGGACTGTTTGGATCATCTGCCTTGAAGGACCCCGTAATCTTCACACGTAACGTGATATCAAGGCCGCTATATACCGGATATTCCAGAATATCGCCGATATGCAGATCGTTACGATACATGCCTTCTTCCAACATGACTGCCTCGATGATATCGTCCTTAATCTGGTTGCCAGGTTTCACTCCGGCAGAATAATTCACCTGCGCATCCAGTCCACTCATCGTGCCCATACTCATACTGCGCACCCGGCTGGCGTCCACTTTGGTTGGATCTTCCGGACTCACCTCTGTGCTCCGAATGGATCTGGAATTCACATACGTATGAAAAGGAAACCCAATATCGCGAGGAACATCCTCACGAATAAAACGATCTACTTCATCCAGACCCCGTGTGTCTGTCTTGACTCCACCGGGTGCCTGATAACTCATAAGCAAGGAACCGGCTGGCAATCCTTCACTATTATCCTGCAGCGTCTGCGCGACGACCCGTTTCAGTGCACCATCGGCATACATTGGGATACTGACGGTGAACGCTACCGCCACAATCAATCCGATCAGTGTGCTGAAGGTCATCCAGCGCGTGTTCCACATTTTGCGGAACAGCAGCCGAAGCAATGGCAGCCCCATTAGCGTCCCACTACTTTCTGGCCTACGGTCAGACCTTTCAGAATCTCAACATCTGTCGATGTCTGCTGACCCACTTCAACGTCCACTTCACGCTTGCTGCCATCACTCTCCACCACTTGCACATACGTTCTTGAACCGATGGAGCGTAAAGCAGATACAGGAATCACAATCGCGTTCTCGGTACGCTGCGTTACGATGGAGACCGATAGAGGTGTCCCGCGTTCCACACCTTTTGGCATTTTTGCAAGTGTAACGATAACATACTTATCCAGCGTTTCTTTCGTCGGAGGCGTACCGCCTTCACCCGTTCCTTCGCCACTGCCACTTCCCGATGCTTCCGCGATAGGCATGACTTTAATTTTGCCAGCAACTTTACCCGCTCCATTAATATCTACTTCTGCCTTCATACCAGCTGAGAACTTCTCCAGATCTTCCTTGGCAAAGGTAGCTGCCACAACCAGATTCGATGTATCCGCAATCGTAGCAATCGGATCATACGCTTTCACGGCTGCACCCTTCTCTACCTGCACAGCAATAATGGTGCCACCAAACGGAGCGGTCAATGTGGCCTTGCCCAGTTGTTCCTCCAGATCAGCGAGTTCCTGGCGCAGTTCTTCAAACGCAATCGTTGCCTCTTCGAACTCCACCGGGTCCATCTCATCCTGCTTGCGGAGGGTTTCCTTCATTTGAACTTCGGATTTGCGAATCTGCAGTTTCTTGCCACGGATTTCCTTCTCTACACTCTCCACATCGAGCACAGCGAGAAGTTGACCCTTTTTCACTTTATCCCCCGGTTTAACATTCAACTCTTTGACATGCATACCATCGAGTGTAAAGTACACCTTCTCTTCCCGCTGACTCATCATCTTGCCGCTACCACTTACTTTTTTCTCCAACGTTTCCGTCCGGACTTCGTATTCCGGTTTCTTGGAGATGGTTGGCGGCGTAATTGGTGGCAGCACTTCTTCCTCTGTTTCTGACGGCAGCAATGAGCAACCGGACATCGTTGCAACCATTATCGCACCAATTACAATAATTGCTGCGCGTTTCCCCCTCTTCGGAGCGGCCCCTTTACTTGATAAATCTGCCGTCCGCCATTTCATAAACATGGTCCGCAACCTCCAAAATTGTAGGATCGTGTGTTGTCATACATATCGTTACTTGTTCTACTTCAATAATATTGCGGAATACCGCCATAACCTGTGCGCCCATCTTGGAATCCAGTTCCGCTGTAGGCTCATCCGCAAGCAACAATCTGGGTCTATGGGCAATCGCCTTGGCTATAGCCACCCGCTGCTGCTCTCCCCCGGACATCTCAAAAGGACGGTGCTTCACCCTTTTGGATAGTCCAACCAGATCCAGACAATGACCAACCCTGTCCTTCCATTCCGCTCGCGGTACATCCGCCATTCGCAGCGACAATTCTACATTTTCCCAAGCAGACAATAAGGGCATCAGTGCATACGCCTGAAAAATAAAACCAATCTCCTTGCGCCGCAAAGCGGTTCGCCGCCGGTCTCCCCAATCCTGAAGAGGCTGACCGGAGAACAGAATGTCTCCACTTGAAGGCTGATCCAATCCACCGAGCATATTCAGCAACGTTGTTTTGCCTGAACCTGAACGCCCCTTCAGCATGACCAATTGCTGCGGATTCACTTCCATATCAATGCCTTTGAGCACATGGATGATGCGACTGCCTGTCTGGAAACTGCGATGTACATTACGAACCTCCAGTACAGGTCCATCATATGGAGGCAGCATATCCTTCTTCGGTTTGATCTTCTTCTGGGGTTCATCAACGGTAGTGACAGCAGCTGCAGCCACTTCATCCGAAGCGATTTCACTTTCAGGTAACGGAGGTTCACTCGTCGGGTGATCGTGTTCATTCTCGTATGTATTTGCTCCCGAAACCGTCGATGCCTCCAGCTGCGCTTCCCCCTGTTGATATTCATCGCCTGACTGGCTCTTGGCAGGTCTTTTTTTCAGAAATAAATTCTTCATGCCAGCAATCACGCTCATCCTTTCTTGAAATCCCGTTCATTTCTTCAAAAAACCTAAAATTAGAAATCTGTTCCAACCTACACTGAATTATAAACGACCGATCCCAACTAAAAGTTACAAGCTTTTTACAACGGTAGAGGGAAAAAGTTAATATTTTGATGAACAAACGAAAAAAGCACCCCAAAGTGCGGGATGCCTATTGCATATTCGATGGTTTTGCCGCTATGACGGCAATCATTACAATTTTGATACCGTTCAGTCATGAACATTTTTTCGGGCTATCAATGATATTATTTACCAAATGAAGAAGGATCTTCACGCCAGGATTTGAGCAATTCAAAGTCACTCTCCTGAATCGTTCCCTGAGCCAAAGCCACATCCATCAGAGCCGTGTAATTGGACAGCGTCTGAAGTGGAATTCCTGCGTCTTCGAACGCTTTAACCCCCTTATCCAGCTGGTAGCTGAAGATCGCAAGCACGGCGAGAGGTGTTGCACCTGCTACGCGTACGGCTTCTGCTGCTTTGATCGAACTGCCACCTGTAGAGATCAGGTCTTCGATGACGACCACTTTCTGTCCTTCGGCAATCAGCCCTTCAATCAAATTCTCTTTGCCGTGTCCTTTGGCTTTATCACGAATGTAGGCCATCGGCAGATTCAGCTTCTGAGCCACCCAGGCAGCATGCGGGATACCTGCAGTTGCTGTACCTGCAATGACTTCTGCATCCGGGTATTGGTTACGAATAATCGTTGCAAAGGCTTCAGCAATATCATTACGAATCTCGGGATAGGACATCGTTAACCGGTTATCGCAGTATATCGGTGATTTGATGCCGGATGTCCATGTAAATGGCTGCTGCGGACGCAACGCCACGGCTTTGATTTTCAACAGTTGGGAAGCAATATGATTTGGAATCTCATTCAGTTCAATCATGCGTTCAACATCTCCTTCAAAATGGTTTCTGCCGCTTCTCGCGGATTGGGAGCGCCTGTAATCGGTCTGCCTACAACAATGTAATGGCTGCCTCTGGCAATGGCTTCACCCGGCGTCAAGACGCGTGTCTGATCCCCGAGACCACTACCCGCTGGACGAATTCCTGGTGTAACGGTATGAAAAGAACTGCCACACGCTGCCCGTATTGCGGGCACTTCCAGTGGAGAAGCAACAACTCCATCCAGTCCAGCCTCTTGGGCCAGGGCTGCATAACGAACCACAGCAGCTTCCACACTTCCCGGGATGCCTATCTCGTTATTCATCGTTTCCAGACTTGTACTAGTCAATTGGGTAACTGCAATGATCTCAGGTCTCTGTAAGGAAGGATTAGCAGCAATTGCCGCCTCAGCGCCTTCACGTGCAGCACGCATCATGATGGTTCCGCCCGCTGCATGCACATTGAACATGTCTACACCCAGACGCGTGATACTCTCAGCACCACCTCGAACCGTGTTGGGAATGTCATGCATTTTCACATCCAGAAAAACGGAGTAGCCTTTGGACTTCAACTCCCGAATAAAGTCAGGTCCTGCTGCGAAGAACAGCTGCATGCCCACCTTGAGATAACAGGGAATGCCCTCAAGAGCTTGTACCAATTCTTGAGCTTCTTTCGCTCCAGGATAATCGAGTGCTACCATCAAACGGCCAGCCATTTCATTGAAATTCGTGTGATTCATCAACAGCGCTCCCTTCCACTTGCTCATTTTTCCGTTTTTGCCCGATATAAAGGACATCTCGCCAGCCCGCAGGCTGACTGATGTCCTTCATCAAAGACTTATTTATTTAACAAAGACAGGCATTGCTTCCGATGAGAAGTTGATCGTTTGCAGCATGATCAGCAGCGCACGAATCGTATCCAATGAAGTCATACATACAATGCCGTTCTCTACCGCTTCACGACGGATACGGAATCCATCACGCTGCGGTGTTTTGCCTTTGGTCAGCGTGTTGAAAACAAAGTTCGCTTCGCCGCTGCGAATCATATCCAGAATGTTCGGCGAACCTTCACTCAATTTGTTCACAGTCGTTACCGGAATGTTCGCTGCTTCAAGCGCAGCTGCTGTTCCGCCGGTAGCCATGATTTTGTAACCCAGTCTGTAGAAACCTTCGAGCAATGGTACAGCTTCGTCCTTGTCTTTGTCTGCTACAGTCACGACAATCGCTCCGGTTGCCGGTATTTTCATTCCAGCTCCGATGAGACCTTTGAACAATGCTTTCGCATAATTCGGGTCACGACCCATAACCTCACCTGTCGATTTCATCTCAGGTCCAAGGGTTGGTTCAACACGACGTAGCTTCGCGAAGGAGAAGACCGGAACTTTGACAGATACATGGTCCGACTCAGGCCACAGCCCGTCAACATAACCTAGATCTTTCAGTTTCACACCCAGAATGGCTTGTGTTGCCAGGTTCGCCATCGGAATGTTGGTTACTTTGCTCAGGAATGGCACGGTACGGGACGAACGCGGGTTCACCTCGATAATGTATACTTGGCCATCATGGATAACAAACTGGATGTTGACCAAACCTACCGTTTTCAGTTCTTTCGCAATTTTGATTGTAATCTCTACAATCTTCTCTTTCAGATCTTGGGACAGATGTTGAGGAGGATATACCGCGATAGAGTCACCAGAGTGAACCCCTGCACGCTCGATATGTTCCATGATTCCCGGAATCAATACCGTTTCACCATCGCAGATGGCGTCAACCTCAACTTCTTTACCCATCATGTAACGGTCGATCAGGACCGGATGTTCCGGATTGATTTTAACCGCCTGCTCCATATACGTGAGCAATTCTGCATCCGAGTATACGATCTCCATGGCACGACCACCGAGTACATAGGAAGGACGGACCAAAACAGGGTAACCCAGACTTTGAGCTGTTTCTACTGCATCATCGATGGAAATGACCGTTTTACCTTTCGGCTGTGCAATCTCCAGACGGGAGAGCAGACGCTCGAACTTCTTGCGGTCCTCCGCCTCATCAATGCTTTCCAGATCCGTTCCAAGAATCGTTACACCTGCGGCACGGAGTGGTGCTGCCAGGTTGATGGCTGTTTGACCACCGAACTGTACGATAACCCCTACTGGCTTCTCCTGTTCAATCACGTTCATGACATCTTCGAAGAACAAGGGTTCGAAGTACAATCGATCAGATGTATTAAAGTCCGTAGACACCGTCTCCGGGTTATTATTGATAATGACTGCCTCATAGCCTGCTTTTTGCAATGCCCATACTGCGTGTACAGTAGAGTAGTCGAACTCAATCCCTTGACCGATCCGGATTGGACCCGAGCCAAGCACAACAACTTTTTTCTTGTCTGAAGGGATCACTTCATTCTCTGTCTCGTAAGTCGAGTAGTAATAAGGCGTTGTGGCTTCGAACTCAGCTGCACACGTATCTACCATTTTGTAAACTGGACGAAGGTTTTCTTGTTCGCGACGAGTTCTAACTTCCGCTTCAGTTGTTAATGTGCCTCCTGGTTGACCTTGCGCACGCAGTTCAGCAATAGCACGGTCTGTGAATCCAAGGCGTTTCGCTTGATACAGAATGTCGGAAGACAGTTCGGATTCTTCACGAATGCGATCTTCGAATGCGATTAGTCCTTCGATTTTGTCCAGGAACCACCAGTCGATTTTGGTGAGATCCTGCAACTGTTGCAACGTATACCCTCTGCGGAATGCTTCGGCGATCAGGAAGATACGCTCATCATCTGCTTTGATCAGACGCTCGTTCAGTGTAGCTTCGTCCAGCGTTTCGGCATCCTTCAGGTAGAGGCGATGTACGCCAATTTCCAGGGAACGAACGGCTTTGTGAATCGACTCTTCGAATGTCCGGCCAATGGCCATAACTTCGCCTGTTGCTTTCATCTGCGTTCCCAGTTTACGGTTCGCCGAGATGAACTTGTCGAACGGCCAGCGAGGAATTTTGCTCACGATGTAATCCAGCGTAGGCTCGAAGCAAGCATATGTTTGACCAGTTACCGGGTTGACGATTTCATCCAACGTGTAACCCATGGCAATTTTGGCAGCCATTTTCGCAATCGGATAACCCGTTGCTTTGGAAGCCAGGGCCGATGAACGACTTACCCGTGGGTTTACTTCGATAACATAGTATTGGAAGCTGTGTGGATCCAGTGCAAATTGTACGTTACATCCACCCTCAATGTTCAGGGCACGGATAATTTTCAGGGAAGCTGAACGCAGCATTTGATATTCACGGTCCGACAGTGTTTGGCTTGGTGCCACGACGATACTGTCGCCTGTATGAACACCTACCGGGTCAAAGTTTTCCATGTTGCAGACAACGATGCAGTTATCGTTTTTGTCCCGCATCACTTCATACTCGACTTCTTTCATGCCTGCAATGCTCTTCTCAACCAAACATTGCCCAATCGGACTGTAACGAATTCCCGCTGCCACAGTCTCGCGCAGCTCTTCTTCGTTCGCACAGATTCCCCCACCTGTTCCGCCCAGCGTATAAGCTGGACGCACGATGATTGGATAACCGATCTCACCTGCAAATTCAAGTGACTCTTCAAGTGTCGTTACGATCACACTCTCAGGTACAGGTTGTTCCAGTTCACGCATCAGATCACGGAACAGATCGCGGTCTTCCGCTTTCTCGATCGATGTCAACTGTGTTCCGAGCAATTTTACATTTTCACGTTCCAGAACTCCAGCACGTGCCAGTTCCACAGCCATGTTCAGACCAGTCTGACCACCCAGTGTTGGCAATAAGCCATCCGGACGTTCCTGACGAATGATTTGGGTTACAAAATCCAGTGTGATTGGCTCAATGTATACTTTGTCAGCCATGTTTGTATCCGTCATAATGGTCGCCGGGTTGCTGTTAATGAGTACAACTTCCACGCCTTCTTCTTTCAGTGCCTGACATGCTTGTGTACCGGCATAGTCGAATTCGGCCGCTTGACCGATGACGATTGGACCGGAACCAATCACCAGGATTTTTTTGAGATCTTTGTTAATCGGCATGTTATTGTGCTCCTTTCACTGCGGCTGCCAATACGGCTTGACGCGGCTTTTGCGGGTTAGTGATTTTGTGCTCGCGAATCATCTCGATGAAGCGGTCAAACAGATAGCTGCTGTCGTAAGGACCCGGGGCTGCTTCTGGGTGGTATTGAACCGAGAATGCCGGGAATGATTTATGTTTCAGACCTTCAATAGTTTTATCGTTATTGTTGATATGTGTAACTTCCAGGTCCGTGCTCTTCACAGACTCTTCGTTAACAGTAAATCCATGGTTCTGGGATGTGATGAAGCAACGTCCGCTCTCCAGTTCTTTCACCGGGTGGTTTCCTCCGCGATGTCCAAACTTGAGTTTTTCGGTGTCTGCTCCAGCCGCAAGTGCAAACAACTGGTGACCCAGGCAGATGCCGAAGATCGGGTATTCGCCAAGCAGTTCACTGATCATATTAACCGCGTGAGGTACGTCTTTCGGGTCCCCAGGGCCGTTGGACAGTTGAATTCCGTCCGGGTTCAGGCGACGAATCTCGTCTGCTGTTACATCGTGTGGAACAACGACAACGTCACAGTTGCGTTTGCTGAGTTCACGCAAGATCCCTGTTTTGGCACCGTAATCCACGAGTACAATACGTTCAGCCGTTCCCGGGCTATTGTATACATGCTCCGTCGAAGTCATTGGCACCTGGTTACGCAGCTCGGCGATGGTGGTGTCTCCCATCATCTCCAGCAGTTCTTCCACAGGCTTCGATCCTGTTGTGAGAATTCCCTTCATTGTGCCGTGGTGACGAATCCGGCGAGTCAACATGCGTGTATCAATTTCGCTGATTCCTACGATACCGTATTCCTTGAGCAGATTGTCTACACTATATTCCGCACGCCAGTTGCTTGGCGTTGGCTCATGACGACGCACAACGAAACCGTGTACGTATGGACGAATCGACTCAAAGTCATCACGCGTAATGCCGTAGTTTCCAATCAGCGGATACGTCATGGTCACGATTTGACCGCAATAGGAAGGATCCGAAAGCACCTCTTGATAGCCTGTAATTCCCGTATTAAAAACGACCTCACCTGTAGTTTCACCTTCAGCACCGAATGCTTTCCCGGTGAACAGTGTGCCGTCTTCCAACAATAATCTTGCCTGTGCCTGCATCCCATTTCACTCCTCTGTGTTTATCAACGTTGAATGCATTGGGGTTGAACATGGGGGGACGTTACGTTTGGTGCGGCTCCGTGGGCAGAAGACCCTTTGATCGCTGTTATCCCCGGATTACTTTTTATCATTGTTCAAATGATGTAATCCGGTGATAAAGGCGAGCACTTCGTTTCTTCGGGTTCTTCTGCCCACTCCGCAGTAACGTTGGTGTCCAAGTTCAAAATCATGACATTCAACTTTGTTTGTTTCGTATATTGGACTCTCGGCATCAGTTGCCTCGAGTTAGTTGTAAAGATGTTACTGGTGTAAAAGTTGTAAATTTAGAGTTATAAAGGCTTGTTTTTTGAAGAATTCAAGATAAACGATCTAATGATTTATTGAGTTACCATGGTACTGTTTTATTGTTGTACAGTGTTGCTCCACACGCTTTTGCCATCCACCCATGTTTGTACGGCCCAGCCTTTCAGCTTCCAGCCTGTGAACGGGGTGTTTCTTCCTTTGGTTGCGAACGTTGCAGGATCAACTGCTTTTTCTTCGTTCAGGTCAATCATCGTAATATCCGCTGGTGCTCCCTCTTCGAGCTTGCCTGTATCCAGTCGGAATACACGTGCCGGATCAGCAGTCATTCGTTTCACCAGGAAATCCAAGCTCCACAGTCCTGTTTCCACAAACTTTGTGTAAAGCAGCGGGAAGGCTGTTTCGAATCCTACGATTCCGAAAGGTGCCAGCTCCATGCCTTTGGCTTTCTCTTCTTCACTGTGTGGCGCGTGGTCAGTTACGATCATGTCCAGCGTGCCATCCAGCAATCCTTCGATACAAGCCTGCACATCGCGTGGTGAGCGCAGCGGTGGGTTCATTTTCCAGTTAGCGTCCATGCCCGGGATATCTTCATCCGACAACACCAGATGGTGTGGACACACCTCAGCAGTTACTTTAATGCCGATGGACTTCGCCAGACGGATCAGGCGAACCGACTGTTCTGTACTTACGTGGCAGACGTGGTAATGAACTCCGGTTGCTTCCGCGAGCAAGATATCACGGCCCACGTGGATGGCCTCGGATTCATTTGGAATCCCTTTGATGCCGTGACGCTTCGAAAACTCGCCTTCTGTCACATATCCACCGACAACCAGTGAGTCATCTTCACAGTGTGCAATAACCGGCATATCCATGCTTGCCGCGAGGCTCATGGCATCCTTCATCATTTGAGCATTTTGTACGCCTACACCGTCATCCGTGAATCCAATAGCCCCTGCTTCTTTCAATGCCGCAAAATCGGTAAGTTCACGACCCAGTTCGTTTTTCGTAATCGCTGCATAAGGTAACACTTTCACCAGATCGGCTTCTTTGGCTTTATCCAATACAAGCTTCACAACTTCCGGTGTGTCTGTTACCGGTCTTGTGTTCGGCATGCACGCGATCGTTGTAAATCCGCCTTGTGCTGCTGAACGGGCACCTGTTTCAATTGTCTCTTTGTGTTCGAATCCAGGTTCACGCAGATGCACGTGCATATCGATCAATCCTGGAATGACCAGTTTCCCTGATGCGTCTGTCACACTATGCGCTGACTTTTCGGCATCCACTACGGCTTGGTCTTCCAGACCAACGATCTTTTTAATTTTACCTTCATCTATAATGATGGTTTTCCGTTCAAGTTCCCCTTGTTTGTTCAAGATGTTGGCGTTCTTTATAATTTGTAGCATAATTGCCCTCCGCTTCGGTTCTGTCCGGTTTACCAGGCAAGCCGGATGATTTTCTTTATCGTGTACTCTCATATTGCTCTATAAGAACTTCCGTACCATCAGCCTATGACCCACAGCCAGACCCTGTTACAGTTTCATCGCACGTTCCATAACCGCCATGCGGATTGGAACGCCGTTTGCCATCTGCGGGAAGATCCGCGATGCTTCACTCTCCACAACCGCGTCATCTACCTCGACGTTGCGATTCACAGGAGCAGGGTGCATGATAATCGTACTTGGTTTTAGGCGTGACGCACGTTCTTCCGTCAATCCGTAGTGTTCGCGATAATCCTCAGCTGAAGTAATCAAGCCATGTTGATGACGTTCCAATTGAACACGGAGCATCATGACTACATCTGCATCCAGCGCTTCTTCAAGACCGACATAAGGCGCATACTCTGCGAGTTCCGGTGCCTGCATCGTTGGTGGTGCACAGAAACGTACATCTGCACCAAACTTTTGCAGTGCCCACAGGTTGGAGCGTGCTACGCGGCTATGCAAAATGTCGCCAATGATGGAGACACGCAGGCCCTTCAGTTCGCCAAATGCTTTCCGCATTGTGTAGAGATCCAGCAGTGCCTGTGTAGGATGCTCATTATTACCGTCTCCAGCGTTAACGAGTGGTACATTCACTTTCTGAGCCAGTTGTTGCAGAACGCCTGCCGGTTTCAACCGGATTACCCCTGCATCAATGCCCATCGACTCAAGCGTGCGTACCGTATCGTAGATGGACTCTCCCTTTTCCACACTGGATGCCGCTGCCGTGAAGTTCAGCACTTGTGCGCCCAAGCGTTTCTCTGCCATTTCGAACGAGAAGCGGGTACGAGTGCTGTTTTCGAAGAACATATTGGCAACGAAGCGTGATTCCAGTACCGGAACCAGTTTCTCTTTCTGCGCTTCCCAGTGAGCCGCTCTGTTTAGAATCGAATCAATTTCTCCTCGGCTAAGTTCCTTCAGTCCAAGCAAGCTCCGGTCTCTCAATGCTGGTTGTGTAATCATCATGCTTGTTCCCCCCGGTTCTGAGTGATTTTGACTTCGTCCTGTCCGTCTGTTTCCATGAGTGCAACCTCGATCTCCTCTGATTTGGAAGTCGGCACATTCTTGCCGATAAAATCAGGTCGGATCGGAAGTTCCCGGTGTCCGCGGTCTGCGAGTACAGCTAGCTGAATGTTCTGCGGTCTTCCACAGTCCATCAGGGCATCCATCGCTGCGCGAATCGTCCGTCCGGTATAGAGCACATCATCGAACAAAATCACTTTTTTGTTATGGATCGAAAGTGATTCAGGTGTCATAATCAACATTTCCTTGCGATTCGCTTTATTCTCGTCCAAGCGGTCATCGCGGTAAGGAGTCACATCCAGTTCTCCCCAGGGGACTTTGGCGCCTTCGATTTCTTCAATCTTGGCGGCAATCCGTTCAGCCAGGTAAACCCCGCGTGTACGAATACCGACCAATACACAATCGTCGATTCCTTTGTTTTTTTCCAATATCTCATGGGCAATCCGTGTTAATGCGCGGCGGATCGCCGTCTCATCCATAATGACATGTGTCTCTGTGCTCATGCGTTCAGCCTCCTCAGGATTTTCCCTTCAGCATCATGGCCCCGTGACGAGGAGAACAAAAAAGACTCCTTGCCGTGTTTATTGGCAAGGAGTCTCCGAACTTCAGACCGCTCTGAAGAAAGTTTACTCTCGGGGATGCATCGCTTCATTTGCCGCAGCAAAAAACGATGTATCGTTCACGTTACCTTGCCAGTCTCACGGGACTGATTTAAAGGTGCTATTCATGTCGTTCATATTGCAGGACCTCACAGGGTTCTGTACTCAATATGTCCGTTTGTCTTCATGAATTATGACAGATAGACAACCCTCTGTCAACACCTCACCATCGCAGGTGAAAATCCTCTGCTACGTTCTTCTTAGAATCAGCAGTTAGGCCGAAAAACATCCATGCACATTACATCTCATTGGTTATTCATAATTATACAACATTTCTGTATATTTATCCATAGGCAAATGAGAAATTCGATATAGCCAAAATAACCCTCTACCTGCATCCACAGATGCGGTAAAGGGTTAAGAATACTTTTAATGGACTGAGTCTGAATCTTGAAGGAGCATACGATCCTGCTCCAGCTGTTCATAGGACTGCTTAATCGTGAATAAGGTCTCAATATGACGATATATATTATTACCAGCCGTAATAAGCACGGATAACATAAGCAGAACGAATAGTGCATTTTTGCCCAAACCCGGACGAATACGGATGACGAAACCTCCACCCAACAGGAAAAACGCAAACAGATAATGTCCCGCATACAGGTACATATCGTATTGAAAGACGGCCAGACCGAAGCCCACAACAACATGAAGCAAAAAGGCAAACATAATATATGGCACAAGGGTCCACACTTCACGTTCACGAATGCCCTTAATGAAGCCCATGAATGCTAGTAGTAAAATAAAGATACCTGTAATCTGCACGTAGATTGGATTGGAACGGGACAGATCCGTAACAAAGGCTGCCATGCCAGGGTCCAGCAAATGCATCTTCGGTGTCAGCATCGGATTAATGGTTAGCATGTTCAATGCTTTCCAATGAACAGCGAACTGGAATGGCGTTGCATAGCTGGTTCCGCCATTTTGTATGCCTAACAGCCAATTACTAACCCAGCTCTTACCTCCAAATGCAACATACTGAATGCCGGTAAACACGGCAATCATCAGAACTGCTAGCGCCATGATACCAATATATTTCTTCCACCCCGCCTTATTGCGCCATGCATGCATATTGAAGAATGTAGCAGCAGCAAACGGTACGATGTTTGTTGAGGTTAGCCCGAAGTTAATCGATGCAAGCAATGCATTGGGTACATAACGTACGTCCTGACGCTCACGAGTATACTGCATGTAAACCACAGAGAGAAGGATAACGAATTGTACATACGGATACGAGTCCGGAATCAATGCGGTATACATCAAGTAGGAACTGAAACCAAACAACAAGGCGAACAGCAGCGGTGTGATCGTCGGTCTGTTTTCTTTTTGACTCAAGAACAGATACGCCAGCACCACCGAACCCGCATTGATCAACGATTGCAAGATTAGAAAGAACCAGTTACCTCCCAGCAGCTTCGCTACAGCTGCAAGGGTAACTGCCAGAAAAGAAATGAGCGGGTGGATAACGGAAGAACTGTTGTCCCCATAATACATCGAAGGATCAAAGTTGAATAAATTGATTGGAAACAGTGTCGTATTAAATGGGGTATACGCCCCCAACATTTCTGCGTTATTTTCAATATATAGAACATACGAGCCGTTCATTAAACCATAGAACAAAGCAAATCCCGCAAACAGGAAAAAAGCTGTATAGTTGACTCTGCGATTATAAAATATGTAATCCAAAAATTTCATACTTTCATTTCACATCCAATTTAAATAAGTTCTAGAACACCAATAAACATAGCCCGCCCATAATACATGCCACACCAATCCAGCGTAAAGGGCCCACCATCTCCTTAAATACCAACCGCGCTATGATGAGAGTCCAGACATATGTTAATGCGTTGGCAGGTAATACGACGGTTAATGGAAGAAACTTCAACAACACAATATTCAGTAACGCACCCATCCCGTAGAATCCGAGTCCCAAGAGCACATGCAGACGATTGCGACTCGTCGCATAAGCTTTCAATCCGGCCCCGCCCAGTGCACCGCACAACGTCATGACAATTAACACAGCAACCATCCAACTATCGATCAACACTGGTTAATGTCACCCCGATTCCAAGCAGCACAACGGCGGCCAGTTTCTGCACCGTAATTTCTTCACCGAGCAAGAAATATCCATAGATTAAAGCAAACACGTAGCTGGCACACATCAGAGGATATGCAACTGAAAGTTTTTCCAGAGCAAAAGCTTTAATCATTAGAATCGCCCCAAGTCCATAACACAGAAAACCAACACCCAGGTATATCCACTCGGTTAGTCCCCATTTCCAGAACAATTGACCCGTGGCTGTGAGAAAAGCGGAGACGAGCATCAACCATTTACCTGCATGACGCGACTTCATTTCCCCCACGTTAATGCCTCCATGTCCGGAACACGCTTGTTAATAAAGTAACGCTGACTCACAAGCTGCATGACCGGAAGGTCGGATAAGGAGTCCGAGTAGGAACATGACTGATCATAGTCAATTACCATGTTCTTCTCACTCAGATAAGCCTGAATTCTGCGCACCTTCTCTTCCCCTTTGCAATTACTGCCTTCAATTCTGCACGTGTAACCATTCGCATGACGGACCAGTTCAGTCCCAATTACATGATCCACCCAGGGAAAGTTTTTAAAATATTTCATATAGGCATGCGGAGACGCGGTGACAAGCAAGACATGGTAGCCTGCTTCCTTGCGATGCTGCATCTCCACACTGGCCTCAGCAAAAATGGATGTACGCAAGCGGGTATCAAAGAAATGCTCCAGATCTTTCTCAGACATGCGCTCAATTTCTTGAAAGTAGGAGCGCTTGACTCGTTCCACAGTCATGAATCCCGCCTTGAATAACACCGTATGTAATGCAATGACAGGCAATCTCCATACCTGCCAAGGGTAACGTCGAACACCATAATGTACAAATTGAAACATGGAATCACTGCGTATAATCGTTTTATCAATATCAAAGATCGCGACTTTCGTGCTTTTCACCCTGATCCCCCTCAGTCTTATTCAAAGATAGTAAAGATTGTAACAACACTTATCACATACAATATAACCGTAATTAATATGGGCTTGTCCTCAAACAGCACACGATCAGGCGAGCCCCCCTGGTTTTTCATATGGATTAGATACAAGTAACGGAACATGCCATAAATGACCAGCGGAATTGTCCACATCAGATGAATGGTTCGATCTGAAGTGAATGTGAACAGGGAGTAGCTGATAATCGTAGCTGTCGTCACAATCGTATTAAATTGGTCCAACAAGGTAATGGAATAGTTATCCAAAACTTTACGATGTGATCCTGTGTTCCCTTCAAGCAAGGTAAGTTCATTTCTCCGTTTGCCAATGGCCAGAAATAACGATAGCAGCATTGTACAGATCAAAAACCACGGTGTGAAAGGTACATGGATCAGTACACCACCGGCAATAGCACGAAGTACAAAACCCGCTGCAATAGTCATCATATCCAAGATAACGAGATGCTTCAGCACAAAGGAGTATGACACATTCAACAGGAAATAGACGATACATAATACCCCGAATAGCGGGTTCATTACAAAGGCTGTTCCAACCGAAAGGATTAACAGGATAATGCCGAACAACAAAGCATGAGCCGGATTCACCTGACCCGAAGCAATGGGACGATACTTTTTCACCGGATGCCGCTGATCCCTGTCCCGATCCACAAAGTCATTCAAAATATAAACACAGCCTGCAACGAGGCTAAATAGAATAAAACCAAGCAACGTCGCAAGAATGGTTTCCGTCCGAATCTCTTCAAAAGAGAAAAGTAACGCAGCAAATAACAGCAGATTTTTAGTCCACTGTTTGGGTCTTAACAATCTGATTAATCCTGAAACTGTACTGCCATTTTCTGTAGTCGCTGAGGACACCGTACTCGTTCGTGATGATAACAATTGTAATAACTCCCTTCAAAAACAACTTCTGTATATAACAAATAACGTAAAGATCTAATCATATGTTGATTGTATAATTTTGTAAAGGGAGTAAATGAAAAAAAATCTAATATGGACATAAAAAAAGAGACCGTTTCCGGTCTCTTCGTTTTTTGTACGTAATGAAGCTATAGGGTGCTGCAATTAAAATTCGAATTGTACGTCGCTCAGACGACGCTTGATCTCAGCGATAACACGTTTCTCTTCCTCTTCACCTTTAGCTTCAAAGGTAACGGAGAAACGAACAAAGTTACCCGCATCATCCCAAGGTACGGACGAGATCAGTTTCTCACGGATCAGGAATTGGGAGAAATCTTCGCCCGACTCGAAGCGACGTCCACCAACTACACCTTTTGGTGCTTCAACATACAGGAAGAAGGAACCTTTAGGTTTTTCAGCCTGGAAGCCCAGTTCATTCAGTGCGGCAACGAGCATGTCGTGACGACGGGAATATTTCTCTGCAATTTTTTCCGTGATCTCAGGGTGATTCAAACCATATGCTGCAGCTTTCTGAATCGCGATGAACTGACCGGAATCATTATTATCCTTCACGTCGCTGAATGCTTTGACTACAAGCGGATTACCCGCTACGAAGCCAATTCTCCAACCCGTCATATTGTAGGACTTGGACAGAGAGTGCAGCTCGACGCCGACATCCTTCGCACCAGGTACCGACAGGAAGCTGAATGGTTTTTTGCCATCGTACGTCAGTGCTGCATATGGAGCATCATGGACAACGACTACGTTGTATTTTTTCGCCCACTCCACTACTTCAGTGAAGAACTCCACTGTGGCACTTGCACCAGTCGGATTGTTCGGATAGTTCAGGTAGAGCAACTTCGCACGTTTTGCGATATCTTCCGGAATAGCCGTCAGATCAGGCAAGAAGTTGTTCTCCTTCGTCAATTGAATGTTGAACACTTCTCCACCCAGATACTTTGTATGTGTGCCCATAACCGGGTAACCTGGAACGGTCATGATCGTTACATCACCCGGATTGATGAAGCATGAAGGCATCATCGCCAAAGCCGGTTTGGAACCAATGGAGTGCACGATTTCAGTATCTGCATCGATACCTTCTACGTTGAATACGTTTTTCAGGTAAGAAGCAGCAGCAGCTTTGAATTCAGGAATACCATTATCGGCATAACCACGGTTCTCAGGTCTGGAAGCTTCTTCTGCAAGTGCAGCGACAATGCCTGCATCAGCCATCTCGTCTGGTTCACCTACACCAAGGTCAATCAGTTCCACATCGGGAAAATCTTTTTTGGCCGAAGCTTTGGCGCGTTTGATTTTCTCGAATTTATAAATGTTCGTGTCTTTACCATAGTTGGAGCCACCGATACGGTCGGCAAAATTAGTCTGAATGTAAGTTTCTTGATATTTATCGATACTCATAACGTTGTTCATCTCCTCATTTGACGCAAATTTCTACACTTAAATATGAAGGATTTGCGTATTCAAAGCCATGGACAAAGTATCTGAACATTTGTACTTTCTTGGAGCTGTTAACGACTGCGCAGTGAAGCAAGTACATCTTCCATATCCTGCGGAAGCGGAGCTGTAAATTCAAGGTATTCTCCCGTAGTCGGATGCACGAATCCAAGAATGGCAGCATGAAGAGCCTGTCCTTGCATTTTGATGCCTTTATTCCGTCCATACGTGGGATCTCCGACAAGCGGATGGCCAATAAATTTCATGTGAACCCGAATCTGGTGAGTACGTCCTGTCTCAAGTTTCAATTCCAGCAAGGTGTAGTCATTGATCCGCTCCGTAACGGTAAAATGCGTAACTGCATGTTTACTGTTGCGTTCCGTGACCGTATACATTTTGCGGTCATTGGTATCACGTCCAATCGGTGCATCAATGGTCCCTTGATCATGATTAAGATGACCATGAACGAGCGCGATATAACGTCTGTTTACTGTATGGTCCTTCAACTGAGCAGCCAGTGAGGCATGCGCACGGTCGTTCTTGGCAGCCATAATAAGACCAGACGTATCCTTATCAATGCGATGTACAATACCTGGGCGCAATTCCCCATTGATACCTGAAAGGTCTTTGCAGTGGTACATGAGCGCATTGACGAGCGTACCCGACGTATGTCCTGGTGCTGGATGCACCACAAGACCACGCTGTTTATTGATCACGATCAAGTCACTGTCTTCATATACCACTTCCAGCGGAATATCTTCGGCAATGATCTCAACGGAAGTTGGTTCAGGAATCTGTAGTTCAATCAGATCACCTTCGGATAACTTGGCATTGGCTTTAACTACAGCACCATTTACCGTAACTAACCCGTCTCCAATCCACAATTGAACTTGGGAGCGAGATACGTTGTCCACAGCTTCCGTAATATATTTATCAATGCGTTCTTTCTTATGTTCAGCGGCAACGGTCCATTCCATACGCTCATTGCCATTCAATAGTTCTTCGTCGTTGATCTGTTCCTCATTCAGATTACTCATGATGTTCATTCCCTTCAATCTTCGCGGCTGCTTTTTCGCGCCGTCCTTCAAGCAACGTCTCCACAATGATCAACGCTACACCGATACAGATTGCCGAGTCGGCGATGTTGAAAATGGGAAACGTGTAACTTCCAAAGTTAAGCTGTACAAAATCCACAACTTCTCCGGTCAAGGCCCGGTCAAGGAAGTTGCCGATCGCTCCACCCAGCACTAAACTAAGCGCCACAGGCAGCAATTTGTGCGGGGTATCTTTTACCTTTTGCAAATACCAAATCAAGGCAACGACTACAATCACCGTAACCACAATAAAGAACCAACGCTGGTCTTGCAGAATACCAAAAGCTGCACCTGAATTACGATGTGATGTGATGATAAAGAAATTGCCGATGACCGGAATTTCTTCTCTGAGTTCCATCCGGGTTGCAATCAGGAACTTAGTTCCCTGATCCAATAAAAATACGATAAAAGCGAGGATATAATACACCACGTTTGTTGTCACTCCGTTCTTGTCTTTTCCAAACGATACCAGGCTTACGCCAGACTTGTTTATTGTAGCACAGCTGTTTGGAAATCGTCCACGACGCGCTGTGTTGCCACGCTCTTGGCAAAAACGATAACATTTCCCTTCTGTAATCCTGTCCTTAATGGTACATCCTACAATAGAGACAAAATCCGGATTCCACACGGAATAGAAAGGGGAAAACCATGTCACATTTTACTGCCAAACAGCTACAATCTTTACGTTCCCAATTGATGACTGATAAGCGCGACATTGAACATAGACTGTCGGAAAACGAACATTATGGCCTCGGAGACTCCCTCAAACTACAGACAGGTGAACTATCACCGATTGATAACCATCCTGGTGATATAGCTACGGAGGTCTATGAACGCGAGAAAGATATTTCCCTGCTGGAACACGATGAGTTCCAATTGGAGCGTATCGACTCGGCACTGCACTCCATCGAAGAAGGGCATTATGGTACGTGCGCGGTATGCCAGCAACCCATTCCATATGAACGTATGGAGGCTGTGCCCTACACCAAATATTGCAAAAAACATCAACCGGAAACGGTTGTCTCCGTAAACCGCCCTGTAGAGGAAGAATTCCTCGCCCCGGCATTTGGTCGAACAAGTCTGGACGAACGTGATGACCAAAATGGCTTCGATGGCGAGGATGCCTGGCAGATCGTTGAGAGCTGGGGCACATCGAATTCACCAGCCATGGCTGAAGGACGAGATATTGACAGCTATGATGTTATGGCCATTGAAGCAACAGATGAAGTGGAAGGCTGCGTTGAAGCGTACGAAAGCTTTGTTGCAACAGATATCTACGGTCATGACGTATCCATTGTGCGCAACCGGCAATATCGCCAGTACCTGGAGAATGGTGAAGGCGATGGTCTGTTAGAACCGGACACGGACACGGATGACATGTATTAATTGCACCTTAATATCAATCCCTACATGACTTAGTAGGTGTTCATATCAAGCTGACGCTGGACAATGCGCACAATATCAGCGATGTAATCCCCAACAATAGGAAGATTGAGCGCCCCAAGCAGCTGTAAAACATAAATGATCGTTGCTGCGAAAAAAGTGAACCCAATTGCGATCCCCACACCTCGTGCGGCTCCAGACAACAAGTTCAGTCCAATCAGCTTCCAGGGTCTGTTTAACAATTCCGTGTATTGCGCAATTCGGGAACGCTCCAGTTCATTAGCCAGGCGGTTAGTCAAGGTATGTAACTCTTCAATTTTGTCATGTGAAGTCAGATCATCTGATGTCGATTGTGAAATGGATGCAGATTGCTTGTCATCATGTTCGCTCATGTTTGCTCCGTTCCTTTGATCAATATAGATTGACTGTACAATAGAATCATTTCCTTTTTGCCCAAAAACCAAACGAGCCCAGATACAGGGAAAATGTTCCCTGCCTCTGCGGCTCGTTGGTCCATACTCTATATGCTGTCCTCGTTGGATGGAAGATACTCCGAATTACACCTCGATGTAAATACCGATCGATTTGCCTCCGGCTTCAACACGTTCCATGGCCTCGTTCGTGCCAAATGTCACTTCTGTCACGAGTACATTTTCGCGCAACACATCATCAAACGCCTGAATAGCTTCTTGAAGCGCTGCATCCACATCCAGCGTCAAACGTACTCTTTTCTCAATCGGCAGATCCAGTCGTTTCCGGGTATCTTGCACGGCACGAACCACTTCACGGACCCAACCTTCTTGTTCCAATGCTGTCGTGATTTCGGTATTGAGCGCAACCGTCAGACCGTAACCAGATGCTGAGGCAAAGCCTGATTTGGCCTGTTTATCGACCAACAATTCTTCGTTCGTCACTTGCAGCTCTTCACCTTCTGGAGAAACGATGTTCAGCACACCTTCCGAAACCACTTTACGTGTTTCATCTGCAGACATTCCCTTGAAGAAGTTTTGCAGGAAACCTACGTTTTTTCCGTATTTTTTACCTGCGACCTTCAGGTTCAGCTTCAATGTAAAGTCAACGAATTCCGCATCATTATGCTCCGTACGGATTCCTTTCACATTGATCTCTTCCTTGATGATCTCTTCATAACTTGCCAAATCAAAGCCTTTATCCAGGGAAACAATCAATTCGGACAGCGGCTGACGTGTCTTGATACCTGTTTCGTTACGAACGTTACGGGCAAGTTCAACCACACGGCGGGCCGTCTCCATATCCTGTTCCAATCCTGAATCAATCAGCGCTTCATTGGCTACTGGATAGTCTTCCATGTGCACACTCTCACCTGTTGCAAGGTTCAGATAGATGTCTTCTGCCAGCATCGGCGTGAACGGAGCAACCAACTTCGCTGTAGTCACCAGTACCTCAGTCAATGTACGGTAAGCGTCCAATTTATCCTCTGTCAGGCCACTTCCCCAGAACCGATCACGGGAACGACGGATATACCAATTACTCAACTCATCAACAAACGCTTCAATCGCTTTGGAAGAGTTCAGATAGTCGTTAACCAACAGCGCTTTTTCTACAACCAGGATCAGGCTGTTCAGTCTCGACAGAATCCAGCGATCCAGCTTGTGAGCGGACAGTTGGAACGGATGCGCCTGTGGATCAAATCCATCAATGGTCGCGTAAAGCGTCAGGAATGCATGGGTGTTGACCAGTGTATCCACCATTTTGGATTTCGCTTCGCCTACGATGCCTTTGGAGAAACGTTTGCTGTTCCACGGTGCACTGTCAGATAACAAAGCCCAGCGGAATGCATCTGTACCATATTCTTCAATCACTTCCCAAGGATCGATGACGTTACCTTTGGATTTGGACATCTTCTGTCCATTCTCGTCGAGGACGTGACCTGTAGCCATAACCGCTTTGTACGGCGCTTTGCCTGTCAAAAGGGTAGAAACTGCCAGCAAGCTGTAGAACCAGCCGCGTGTCTGGTCAATTCCTTCACAGATCATATCAGCAGGATACTGCTGTTCGAACACTTCTTTATTTTCAAATGGATAGTGCTGCTGAGCAAACGGCATAGATCCGCTGTCGAACCAGACATCGATCACTTCCGGCGTACGTTTCATTTCATATTTGCCACAAGAGCTCATGACTTTAACGTCATCCACATATGGTTTATGCAATTCAAGATTCTCAGGCACATCGCCTACCGCACGAGCACGCAATTCAGCAATGCTGTGTGGAGCAAATTGTTCGCCAGTCTCTTCACACACCCAGATGTTCAGCGGTGTTCCCCAATAACGGTCACGGCTGATGTTCCAATCCACCAGATCTTCAAGAAACTTCCCGAAACGACCTTCACGAACATGACCCGGGTACCAGTCCACTTCACTGTTGTTGGCAATCAGTTGGTCCTTGATGGCTGTCGTTTGGATAAACCAGCTGTCCATCGCATAGTACAGAAGCGGTGTATCACAACGCCAGCAGAATGGATAGCTGTGCTCATATTTTTCTTTGCTGAACAAACGTCCCTTCTCGGACAGATATCTCACGATATCAATATCACAATCCTTCACGAAACGTCCGGCAAAGTCAGTAACCTCAGCGACAAATTTGCCTTCCAGGTCCACCATGTTGACGAAACTGATGCCATTCTCACGGCACACTCGATAGTCATCTTCACCATGGGCAGGAGCCATGTGTACGATACCCGTACCACTTGCATCCGTTACAAAACCTGCGCCCAGAATGATGTTGGCTTTCTCAGCCTGTACGTAGTTGAACGGAGGATCATACGTTTTGCCAACCAGATCGGCACCTTTCAGTGCACCAATGATTTCATACTCACCTTTGGTATCTTTCATCACTTTCTCAACCAGATTGGTAGCCATGATGTACACTTCATCCTCTTGGCGAACACGGGAGTAGTCCATATCCGGATTCACGGCAAGTGCTACGTGTGAAGGGAGTGTCCAAGGCGTCGTCGTCCAGGCGAGTACGAATTCTCCACTGTCATTCAGCTTGAATTTGGCTGTAGCGCTCAAGTCTTTGACGTCTTTGTACCCTTGTGCAACTTCATGGGAACTCAGTGTCGTCTGACAAGATGGACAATACGGGCTCACACGGTGACCACGATACAGCAGCCCTTTCTCGTGGATCGTCGCCAGGATGTTCCATACACTCTCGATGTAGTTGTTATCCAGGGTGATATACGGGTTATCCATATCCGTCCAATAACCAATACCTTCTGTCAGATCACGCCATTGTTGCTCGTATTCAAATACGCTCGCTTTACATTCGTTAATGAATTTCTCCACGCCGTAATCTTCGATTTCCCACTTGTGAGAGATGCCGAGCTTCTTCTGTACACCCAGTTCTACAGGCAGACCATGTGTATCCCAGCCCGCTTTACGAACGACGCGGTAACCCTTCATCGTGTTATACCGTCCCACGAAATCCTTGATTACGCGTCCCAGTACGTGACCGATATGCGGTTTGCCGTTCGCTGTAGGCGGCCCTTCATAAAATACGAAGTTTGGCTTACCCTCCCGGTTTTCGATGGATCTTTTGAATGTATTTTCCGTTTTCCATTTATCTAACACGCGTAATTCTCTGGCACGTGCCTTCTCTTTGACGTCAACTCGTTGCATGATGATCAACTTCCCTTTCTTTAGTTAGATTGTGGACCGTCCACAAAAAGCGTTTCAATCCCCCTAAATCCCCCTTGCCAAGGGGGACCCCATAGGCGCTCCGCCCTCTGGACACCCGGGATAGGTTGTCGTTTGGGGAACGGTGGCGCTTATGGGCGAGGGTTTATGTGCGTGGTGGCGGCCATTCTGCGGCTGTTCCCTCCGGGAACGCCGCATGGCCTTACTGCGAGGCCGGTGTTGCCGGGCGCTTCGCTCCCACGGCGGGCGGCTCTCTCCTTGAGGTCCCTTCGGGCCTCATGGGCGTTCGCCTTGGCGAAACCCGATTGCCGGGTGCTTCGCTCCCCCGGCGGGTGGCTCTCTCCTTGAGGTCCCTTCGGGCCTCATGGGCGTTCGCCCTTTTTTGGACACAAAAAAAGCCCCATCCCTGGAAAGGGACGAGACTTTACTCGCGTTACCACCCTAATTCTGTTCATCACAAACCACATCCAAGCAAGCCTGGGTATGCTCTGTCATCAACAGCGCTTATGCCCCGCTATACTACCGCAGGGTGCCGTTATAACGTACGGCTTACGGTTCGGCTTACACACGGCACTCAAGTACACCGCTTCAGCGTCACTTCTCCGGGGAGATATTCGGCTATAACTCATCCATTGGTTTGCACCAACCACCAACTCTCTGAGGGATGAGATCATAACGTACTGAACCCGTCATGGAATCACTATTCATTATGAATATAGTTATAGCCTCTTTGCAGACAAAAGTCAACCAGGCGACAGACTAATAAATTTCTTTCATCTCCCGCTCACGGTCACGCACTTCCTGCTCCCGGCTCTCCAGCACTTCCCAACCATCCTGAGTCAACAGTTCAAGCTGCGCTTCAACAAGCGTGCGGAAACGTGCACGGTAAATCGATGCCTGCTTTTTCAGTTCTTCCACTTCCAAAGCAATTTTACGCGATTTACCCAGTGATTCGTTCACGATCCGGTCTGCATTTTTCTCTGCTTCCTTCACGATCAACTGCGCTTCTTTCTTGGCATTCCCCTTCACATCATCAGCAGCTTCCTGCGCAATGATGATCGTTTTGCTGAGCGTTTCTTCAATCGTGGAAAAATGATCCAGTTTCTCCTGAACGGACAGCAACTGATTGCTCAGCTCTTTGTTCTCGCGAATGACGCCTTCGTAATCTTTGATGACTTGATCCAGGAATTCATTGACTTCATCCTCGTCATACCCGCGCAAACGTCGGGAAAATTCCTTGTTGTGTATGTCCAGCGGCGTTAATGGCATGCTGTCCACCTCCTGTAAAAGTTCCTTCCCGTTCAGAGAAGGTTGCAGCATATGGGTTCCACCCAAGGGGCCGTATCGTTGATGCCTAACTCATCAACTTATACGGAATGCAGGATCCGAATTGCATCCTCAGACGTTCATTTAAACCTTTGACTTAATGTATATCGGAAACACCGCGTATTTTTTACACCTTTACGTTAAACATTTCGACAAGAAAGCCAATTTTCCTGCAACAGTCTCAGGCAAATTTGCCGATTTTCACTCGACAGCGTCCTTTTTTTGTCATCCCGTCCTGTTCAATAACCTTGAATCGGCCAAATCCCTGAATGGATACGACATCTCCTGCTTTTAACGATTTGGAGGGGTCTTCCTCAACCTTCCAGTTCACACGACAGCGACCGGCTTTGATTGGCACCAGCACCTTACTACGACTAAGCCGATACACATCTGCACAGATTCCATCCAAACGAAGAGAAGCGACCGTAATATCCATCGTCTCCAGTTTGTTCTCTGACCATCGCATCTGATCCAACGGAAGTAACTCTGTGAACACATGTAACCGATGCACCTGATTCAGTTGAAGCGATAAAAAAGCGCCGGTTTCCGCCGCCACCACTGTATGGCAACCGTCCTCCAGCACTTGGATATCTCCGATCTTTCCACGTTTCATCCCAAGCCCGAGCAGGGAACCCATATAGTCCCCATGCTCCAGCTCCGAGATTTTCTGATCATCAGACGTGATACTGAGCACCTGCATCCCCATATCCTCATCATCCAGATACATGTAATCCGGTGCTACCAGCGCACGCTTGCGCTCAGCAGCCTCGTAACCACCATCCAGACGAATCTGAACGTCATTGCGACGATTGGCAAGAGTTTGTAAAATAAAAACCTGTCTTGGGTCAAGAAAGTCAGTTAGCTTCATGTCATGATACTTGCCTGCCCGCTCAACCCAGTCCGAAGCTTTATCTACGAAATCCCGCTCATCATGGCTAAAATGTTCGTAAATTTCACCGCTCATCTATGTCACCCTACCCAACATTATATAAAGTATCGGAGAATGGAGATCAACCCGTTAAGCGCGAGTTGGAGAACGATTAACGCCACAATCGGGGAAATATCCAGCACACCGAACAAAGGTGGTATAAATCGACGGAAAGGTCTTAGATATGGCTCTACTAATTTGCCCAACCATTCACCGATGAAGCTTTCCCGCGCATTGGGAAGCCAAGACATCAATATGTAGACAATGACCATGTAAAAGTA
This sequence comes from Paenibacillus sp. Negev47, assembly GCF_058313655.1. Taxonomy (NCBI): domain Bacteria; kingdom Bacillati; phylum Bacillota; class Bacilli; order Caryophanales; family Paenibacillaceae; genus Paenibacillus; species Paenibacillus sp. Negev47. Next base: position 1,865,460 of record NZ_CM177754.1, on the reverse strand, counting down.
AATCTGGTATAACGTGTACAACACGCTTTCAATCTGATACAAAAGTGGCTCACCTCATTCTGTTATAATCTTGCTCGCTGTCAGCCAGTATTTCCGTAATTGAGCCCTGAATTTCAACCGTATCTGGCGTACAGAGAAAAATGTTTCCGCCGATTTTGGAAATACCGCCACCCAATGCATATACCGTGCCACTCAAAAAATCAATAACGCGCAGCGCTTGGTCCTGGCGAATACGTTGCAAGTTCACCACAACGGTACGATGCGAACGCAGATGGTCGGCAATTTCCTGAGCCTCGTCATAAGAACGAGGTTCATACAGGACAACTTTAACATTTTTCTGGGAATGAATGCTCACCACATTATTCCCCCTTTGGTTTCTACGTTTATCGAGACTGGAGGTTTCAGCTTCCTGCTGTTCAGGTTCATTTTCCTCCTGTGCAGCCATCCGTTCACGTTCCACAATCTCTTCCTCTTCCTGAAGTCCGAGGAAATTCATAAATTTATTCATTACGCCCATCGTGAACCCTCCTCTTTTCCTACAAGAATCGATCCTAGCCGTACCCAGGTTGCCCCTTCTTCAATGGCCACTTCAAAATCATTGGACATCCCCATCGACAGCTCGGTCAATGGCTCTGCTGTGAGGGCTTGTCCATTCAATTGATCTCTCAGCTCACGTAATCCACGAAATACGGGACGCGTCAGTTCCGGATTTTCCTCATGAGGTGCCATGGTCATCAGGCCGACAACCTTGAGATTGTTGAACGAACGAATATCACGCAAAAATGAACTTGCCTGTTCTGGCTGTAAGCCATACTTGCTCTCTTCACCCGAAATATTCACCTGCAAAAACGTTTCCACTTGGATGCCAAGTGAAGCTGCTTTCTTATCCAACTCCTTCGCCAATGACAAACGATCCAGTGAATGTATGTAACGAAACTTGCCAATCACGTCTTTCACCTTGTTCGTCTGCAAATGGCCGATAAAGTGCCAAGTCCCCTGCTGACCAAAAGCTTCCCTTTTGGCCTGTGCATCCTGCCACCGATTTTCTCCAATATGCTCAAGACCATGATCCAGCACCGATCCCGTTGTTTCAAGTGAGACGTACTTCGTGACCGCAATCACATTCACATCATCACGTTGACGGTTACTGCGCCGACATGCATCCTCGATCTTCTGGTTTACCTGTTGTATACGCTCCTCCAATGACACAGAGGGTCACCTCTCTTCCAGCCCAATCCAGCTCGCCATCCGCCCTGTAACACCATTTTCCTTCCGATAGGAGAAAAATAGTTCGGGATGACAACTTGTACACCATGTTGTACATTCGATATGATCCGGCATTATTCCTGCTTTCATCATAATGTGTCGATTACATTCTTTCAAGTTTAACATCGTTTTACCGTTATTCACGGGTCGATATGCTTGTTTAGAAGCAGAATCCTCGTATTTATCATTAACCGGTGAATCCTCAAACCAAACCCGTACATGCTGCATGACCGCCTCATCCACTTCATAACAGCAATCCCCAATGGACGGACCGATGACAGCCCGAATATCCTGTCTGCGGCTTCCATACTCCCGTTCCATCGTCTCCACCATGGATACAGCGATACCCGCGACTGTACCTTTCCAGCCGGCATGAGCAAGACCTACCGCCTGCTGAACCGGGTCATAGAAATAAAGCGGAACACAGTCAGCATAAAAAGAAGTCAGTAGCACGCCTGGCACATTCGTGACCAATCCATCTGTATCCTGTAACGCAGACTGACGATCAAGTAATCCCCTGCTCCGATCTTCAGCTTTAACTACAGCTACATGTTTGCCGTGCACCTGCTCTCCACAGGTCCAGGCTTCCGCTGCAAAGCCAAGCTTCTCGGTTACGAGCCTGCGGTTGTTAAGTACAGCTTCAGGATTATCCCCCACATGATAAGCACAATTGAGGGTAGCATAAGGAACATTTCCGACACCACCATGTCTTGTCGTAAACCCGACCGTTAACTTTTCAAACTGATCTCTCCAAGGCGCAACATATAATAATAACGGGTCAGAACCGAAATCTGAATTTGGGTTCACTGTCCGTTCAAGTAATTCCTTATTCAATACAAATGGTTCCATTCTCTCACCTCACCACTTCCAGTGTACCAAATGAGCCACATTCTGTCTCATTTATATCGTTCGACGCTGATTACGTTCCGATCGTTCAATGCGTTCCACACGTTCTGTGCGGTTATGCTGCTGTTCATCATACAGACGCGCTTCCCGATCACGCTCGTCATACGTGTTTTCCTTAACCTCATCCATCTTCACCAGAATCACATCTGAACCAATCTTCACAATATTTCTCCAGGGAATCACAAGATCCATGCCCCCTCCAAAGAGCCCCATAAAGCGACTATACCCTGGCACTACAATCGCTTCAATTCGTCCCTGCTTCAGATCCAGCTCCAAGTCACTGATCTGCCCCAGACGTTTGCCATCTGTAATGTTAATGACATCCTTTGTCTGAAAGTCCGAGATTTTCATGCCTCTTGCCGCTACTTCGCTTGTATTCACTTTCATTCATTTCCGCCCCCTGTTATTCCTCTTCTGTCCGTTCCTTACCCTTCTATACAATATATGTTTCAGGGGCGAAAAATGTCCTGTTTTTCATTGAATGTGGAAACCGCCAAAAGAAAAAGACGATCAACGGTATACACTCCCCCGATTGATCGTCCTCCTGTCCTTGCTTCGTATTACGACTTTACATGCTTTTGCATCTGCTGTATTGCTGACTTTTCCAGACGTGAGACCTGAGCCTGAGAAATGCCAATTTCATCAGCCACTTCCATCTGGGTTTTCCCTTCGAAAAACCGCATCGACAGAATCATTTTTTCTCGCTGACCAAGGCGATGCATCGCTTCGCGGAGCGCAATTTCCTCGATCCATGACACATCTTTATTTCTGTCATCACTGATCTGATCCATGACGTAGATCGGATCTCCTCCATCATGATAGATCGGTTCGAAGAGCGAAACCGGGTCCTGAATGGCGTCCAATGCAAAAACAACATCTTCCTTCGGCACATTCAGTACTTCCGCAATTTCGAATATCGTCGGTTCCCGGGAATTTTTATTCGTCAGGCTGTCACGGACCTGAAGTGCTTTGTAAGCAATGTCCCTCAAGGAGCGAGATACCCGAATCGGGTTATTATCACGCAGGTATCGACGGATTTCACCGATAATCATCGGCACCGCGTAGGTTGAAAATTTGACATTCTGGGATAAATCAAAATTATCAATGGCTTTCATCAGGCCGATGCAACCAACCTGGAACAGATCATCGACAAACTCCCCCCGATTGTTAAAACGCTGAATGACACTAAGTACCAAACGCAGGTTGCCATTCACTAATTTCTCTCTTGCTGAGCGATCATGGTGTTGCTGAAGGGAATGAAACAATTCCCGCATTTCAGTGTTGGTGAGGACAGGCAATTTTGCGGTGTCCACGCCACAAATCTCGACTTTGTTTCGGGTCATCGTGATTTACCTCCCAAGGAGAAACATTAATGTACATTATCTCCGGGGCAGGCTTTTTTATTCGTACTTGGCACCCTTGCCAGTAATACCCATTCTGATCAACGATGTATTTCAGACCATTTTATTGAACTCCTTGCGGAGTCTTTTAATGATTCTTTTTTCGAGACGAGAGATGTAGGATTGGGAGATTCCAAGTAGATCCGCTACATCTTTTTGGGTCTTTTCTTCCCCATCCGTCAAGCCAAAACGAAGCTCCATAATCATTCGCTCGCGCTCCGTTAATTTTTCCAGTGCCTTATGCAACAGTTTGCGGTCTACCTGCTCTTCAATATTCCGATAGATTGTATCGTTTTCTGTACCCAGTACATCGGATAATAATAGTTCATTTCCATCCCAATCAATGTTGAGCGGTTCATCAAAAGAAACTTCAGTTCGGATCTTGCTATTGCGTCGCAGATACATCAAAATTTCATTTTCGATACAACGTGAAGCATATGTTGCCAGTTTGATTTTCTTTTCCGGGTCGAATGTATTGACTGCCTTAATCAATCCGATGGCTCCAATGGAAACCAGATCCTCAATATTGATACCTGTATTCTCGAATTTACGTGCGATGTATACAACCAGACGAAGGTTACGCTCAATCAGCATCGCGCGAATAGCCGAGTCTCCGGATGATAATTTCTGCAGCAAAAATTCTTCTTCTTCCCGTGTCAATGGCGGCGGAAGTGCCTCACTTCCCCCAATATAATAAATCTCTTCACTTTTGAGTCCCAACAAAAATAACAGACGATAATATTGCAGCTGCGCCACCAGTTTCCATTTCACAAGCATGTACGTTCCTCCTATACCACATTCAGCGGCTTTTCTGTTGCTCCCGCAGAGAGAGCCGTAGACTGCGCAGAAGCAGCGTCTTGCACAAGTTCAGGATGAATCACGGCCTGGTATTTGCCATCCGACGACAAAACACCTCCATCCAGCCCAATTAATACCCTTGTCGTCTCATAGCATGTTTCCTCCATCGTTACCTTCACCCGGTCCGGCTTCATCGCCAGCATAAACGCAGTCCCTTTGTTAATGCCCCGATAGGGCACAAGCCGCAGTCGATCCTGCCACTGAAAACTCTCTTGATCAAGCTCCATAATAAGGTTGTCCGGCGCCTCGTCCTTGAGCCTGCCCTTCCATGAAGCAGGTAACATGTCTTGCCATAACGAAATCTCCATCACCATGACCGGCATACGTGTTAAGGGATCAGTGAGCTGATTGCCCGTATCCAGAAGGCCTGTACAAGAAATCACTACCTCATCGATGCAGACCTCGACTTTACCCAAATAGGTCGTCATGCGATCCGTTTTCCGTTTTGAGCTCTGCACAGCTTTGAATAAAAACAGGACAGCAAAAAATACAATAAACGTGAACCAGAAGGCAATCTTCAGATCAAATGACATTCCACCTGAAGCCGTAAACCAAATGCCGTTAAACAGCTCTCCGGAGCTCTGAAGCATGTAATGCACACCCAGAATACCTCCGGCAGCGACAAAATTAATGACATAAAAGGTACCGAGCGTTCTCGCAAAAGCCTGCAGACCCTTAAAACCAAAAGCGATACTGAGCATAACCAGAGAGAATCCAAACTTGATCAAAAAGGTGAACATAAAATCAAACTCCGGCACAAACATCATGACTACGTATAATGCGCCCACAATGGCTGATAGCAACCATCTCCACCAGACCAGCTTCGTTTTGCGCATCCAGGCGGTCAGTCCGATGAGAGCACCGTCAATACACAGGTTTGTCAAAAAAATAAGATCCACATAAACAACCAAACTCTTCACCTACCTGCAACCAACATATCGAAATAGTGATATTCCGATATTCATGAGCATATTCACAAGTATACGGAGCCCCCTGTTCAAAGTCTGTCTAATCATGGGGGTGTGTTTCCAACTTTTTTTGTCGGAATTGCGCAGACCTGATGTTCAGAATTTGTTCATTGCTATATGCTAAGATATCTAAAGAACATAAAAAAACCCGGTTAACTCCATCAGGAGCACCGGGTTTTCGATAAATCGAAATGAGTATTAATCGTTGTTATTATTGCGTGAACGATTGCGTAAAAATGTCGGAATATCCAGCTGATCATTGCTCGGCTGATTTCCAAACGGACGCAGGTTCGGCGAACGCGTATCCGTTGTCTCCGTTGTTGCTGGAGCTGGTTTACGTCCTGGTGGTGGTGAAGCAGGTTTGTCTTCAAAACCTGTTGCGATAACCGTAACCTTAATCTCTTCTTTGAGATCTTCATCAATGATGGCACCAAAGATCATATTCACTTCCGGATCAGAAGCAGAAGTAACAATCTCTGCAGCTTCATTAACTTCATAGAGAGACAGGTTCATGCCACCCGTAATGTTCATAATGACACCACGCGCACCTTCAATTGAAGTTTCCAGCAAAGGACTCATGATGGCTTTACGAGCTGCTTCAGCTGCACGGTTCTCACCAGTTGCTTCACCAATACCCATCAGCGCTGAACCTCGCTCGGTCATGATTGTTTTTACGTCTGCAAAGTCGAGGTTGATTAGACCCGGTACTGCGATCAAATCAGAGATACCTTGTACTGCTTGACGAAGTACATTATCCGCTTGACGGAATGCTTCAAGCATAGGTGTCTTTTTGTCTACGATTTCGAGCAAACGATCATTAGGAATCACGATCAGTGTGTCGACTTTTTCCTTGAGGGCTTCAATACCTTGCTCTGCATGGCTGGAACGCTTGCGTCCTTCGAATGTAAATGGACGAGTTACGACACCAACTGTAAGTGCACCACACTCTTTAGCGATTTCGGCAATAACCGGAGCCGCACCTGTACCTGTACCACCACCCATACCGGCTGTAACAAATACCATGTCTGCACCTTTCAACGTGTTCATGATCAGATCGCGGGACTCTTCCGCTGCTTTTTTACCTACATCCGGGTTGGCGCCAGCGCCAAGACCACGAGTCAATTTATCACCGATTTGCAATTTATGCTCGGATTTCGCCAGGTGTAACGCCTGCGCATCCGTATTTACCGTAATAAATTCAACACCTTGTACACCATTTTCAATCATACGGTTGACTGCATTGCTTCCGCCGCCGCCTACACCGATGACTTTAATTTGAGCCAAGCTCTCCATCTCGAAATCAAATTCCAACATATTATTCCATCTCCCCCTCAATGTGCATGGATGGCCCGTCCAATTTTTGATTTGAACCGAATCAATTTCATATATCGACGAACGAAAGCGTTTATTTTAGTACCAGCGCATTCAGACGGCTTCAAGAATGTATGAAATGGATCCAACCTGTTATATAAATTCACTGAACATATTCTTCAGCCGTTCGAACAGACCAGGTTTTTGCTCCGATTCCTGTGCCGCATTCGGCTTCGGACGGTTGGTCGGTTTCTTGTTGTTATTATTATTGTTATTTCCACTGCCGTTGTTGATCGAGGGACGAATACGCAAACTGCGAATTACACTGTGCAATATGCCGACTCCACTTGTATAACCAGGGTCACGCACACCAATATAATCCGGAACTGCAACTCGTACCGAAGCAGCAAGCTCATGCTGAGCGACCTGCAGAACCCCCGGCATAGAGACCGTACCTCCCGTTAGTATATAACCTCCAGGAAGCTCGTTGTAACCAAGGCGCTTCACTTCTTGAGATATCATCTGGAATATTTCCTGAACCCTAGGTTCAATAATAGCCGCCAGATCCTCCTGTGAGAATTCCTTGTCTACATTACTGCCGATTCGGGTTACCTTGAACATCACATCCGCAGCAGCATCATCCAACCAGGCACAACCATACTTCAGTTTCACCTTCTCCGCCTGATCCGTTAACGTGCGTAAGCCATAGGCGATATCATTCGTTACAAATTCCCCGCCAATAGGCAACGTTGATGTTGCGACAAGACTGTCTTCTTCAAAAATGGCGATGGTTGTTGCACCTGCTCCAATATCCACAAGTACTGAACCCATCGTTTTTTCATCTTTGGACAAAGCCAGTTGACCCGCTCCAAGCGACATGAGTACCAGATCGCTTACTTTCAGACCCGCTTTTTCCACGCAGCGCAAAAGATTATGTATCGCGGTTTTTGCACCCGTAATGATTGTCGCTTCAACTTCCAGACGAACACCAATCATACCACGGGGGTCCTGTATGCCCTCCAAGCCATCTACAACATATTGCTTGGCGACAACATCAATAATTTCCCGTTCCGGCGGAACTGCAATCACTTCGGCTGCTTTCAACACCCGCTCCATGTCTTCTTCTCCGATTTCACGATCCTCGTTAGACACAGCCACGACGCCGTGACTGCTCATCAGTCCGATATGATTTCCCGAGATTCCAACATACACTTCGGATATTTGAATACCTACCATACGTTCTGCATGATCCACTGCGTTGCGGATCGACTGCACCGTCTGATCGATATCTACGATTACACCTTTGCGAATTCCTTCCGAGTCGGCAGATCCAACTCCTATAATATTAAAGGTTCCATTATTCATTTCACCAATAATAGCGCGAATTTTGGATGTACCGATGTCCAAACTAACAATGATGTCATTGTTGCTCAAGTCTGTGGCACCTCCTGACTCCAATAGTAAATTACGTTCGGGTTTAAACACTCTTAAAACATATTCAACACACTTCAGGCTTTCCCTCTTTTTTCTACAATGTTTTTAGGTGTCAAAATCTGGTTGCGAGACATAAAACATTGAAGAAAAAAGAAGGAGGCAACTCATGTGCCATAAGTTCAAGTGTATCATTTTTTCTTCATCTCAGAAAGAACAAGTTTCATTGCTTTGACGGGGCCAAACCCCGACCTGCCTAGGCTTTCATAATCAATTCGGCCTCATGATGGCAAAGATCAGGGGGTTGCTCCCAGTTCAGCATCATCTTCCGGGTCATCCGGGATGAAAGGTACATAGGTATCTGCCTCAAGCATGGTAATTTTTCCAGGCCGTTCGGTCTCGATCACCTGATTCAGATACTCCACTTTATCGGATAAAAGAGAGACGGTTGTAATCACTTCAAACTGTGATTTGGTATACATCCGGATCTGGTCCGGAAATGAAGGCGTAGGATTCGGGATAATCTCCGAAATATCCGTCGTCAATTCATTCGGAATTTTAGCCAGCGTCTCACTCAGTTTGGCTTTGAGCGGATCATTAGCTTTCCATTGGGTCAATATCGGCTTCTCTACCGCAACACCGATCGTTGCCGGGACCGTCAAGCTTGTCCCACTAGCCAGTATCGCTTTTAGCGTACCATCCGTATCAAGTTCGTACGCCACCGTGGCATATTCCTGAACTTTAATATGAATGATGCCCGGAAATTGCTTGTCCACGGTAACGGTCGAAATCGCCTTGATTGTCTTAAGACGCTCAATAACCTCGGCAGTAGTTGTCCCAAAAAATTGATCGCCTTCTCTCAGACCACTTTTCTCCAGCAGTTCTGGAGTCGCTGTGTATACATTACCCGTAATTTCAATTGCTGAAATCCGACTCATGGAAGAACGAAAGAATAATACAGCGAGCAATACAATAAAAAGTAATAACAGAATAATTACAATTTTGCGGCTTGTGTTTCCTTTTGGCCGGTTCTTCTTCAAAACCGGAATTTGACTTTTAGGCATAAGTAGCGCTCCACAAAGCCTCAGGTCCCCTCCCTTCAAGAAGGGGACGCCAAGGACGTTAATTGGCAAAATCCAACTGTTTCGAAACGGGCGACTGTCGCTCAACCGATGCTCCAAGACTCTGGAACAACTTCTCGATCTGGTCGTACCCCCGGTCAATATGATGCACTTGCTCCACAACCGTTTTGCCTTGAGCTGCCAGGCCTGCGATAACGAGAGCTGCACCTGCGCGAAGATCGGTTGCTTCTACTGTAGCCCCGTAGAGACGGGGAACACCACGGATAAATGCTGCGTTCAGATCGACTGAAATATCAGCCCCCATTACATTCAGCTCATCCACATGTTTGAACCGGCCCTCAAATACCGTTTCCTTCATCACACTGAATCCGTCTGCCAGACTGAGCAGCACCATGATTTGCGATTGCAGATCTGTCGGAAACGAAGGGTACGGAGAAGTCACAATACGGTCCACTGATTTGGGACGGCTCATACAGCTCACCGTCATTATATCATTGCAGACTGTGATTTGAACACCAGTGCGCTTCAACACATGTATAAGTGAAGTAAGATGAGCAGGATTGCAGTGTGTAAGCGTAACATTGCCTCGCGTTGCCGCGGCTGCAATCATCACGGTTCCAGCAACGATTCGATCCGGTATAATCTCATACGAACAAGGCTTCAGTTTCTCAACGCCATTAATCGTGATCGTATCCGTTCCTGCACCAATGATGCTTGCACCCATAGCATTAAGGAAATGCTGCAGATCCTGTATTTCAGGTTCTCTTGCCGCGTTGCAAATGGTTGTTGTACCTTTAGCCATAACGGCTGCCATCATGATATTCTCGGTCGCTCCCACACTCGGGAAATCCAAATGAATATCTGTACCCACCAGATTCTTCCCATGACAGATAATCTGTTGGTCCTGCTCTTCAATCAAAGCTCCGAGCGCTTCCAGGCCCCGGAGGTGAAGATCAATTTTGCGTTCTCCAATGGCACAGCCCCCTGGCTGGTACACCGACACTTGCCCAAACTTAGCCAGCAATGGTCCCATCAAAAAAATGGAAGAGCGCATCTGCTTCATTAGATCTTCTGGCACATCATATGACCGGATAGACGAGGTATTAATCGTCACTGTTCCCTGTTCATGCCGACACGTGCATCCAAGCCGTTCCAGGATATACAGCATCACTTCAATGTCCAGCAAGTGTGGAACGTTATGCAGCGTAACTTCTCCATCTGCCAACAAACTTGCGGCCATAATCGGTAAAGCGGCATTTTTTGCTCCATGGATGCGTATGGATCCTGAGAGGGGTTTCCCGCCTTCAATCACCAATTTGTCCAATGTATCACCTCCGGGGTTTACCGCTCACCCACTACGAAGACTTCCGGTACCAGGTTAATACCGTTTTGAGATGATATAGTGCTCTGAATTTGCTGCATTAGGGTGATAACGTCCTCTGCTGTTGCTTGGCCTGTATTGACAATGAAATTGGCATGCATGGAGGATACCTGTGCGCCTCCCTGAGTCAATCCTTTCAGCCCTGCTGCTTCAATCAGGCGGGCTGCATGATCACCCGGGGGATTACGGAATACACTGCCTGCACATGCCATCTGTAGTGGCTGTGTGCGGCGCCGGCGATCTTTGTAAGCCGCCATGGCTTCCGAAATGACTTTGCGCTCTCCCTGCTGAAGTTCAAATGTAGCTTCCAGCACGATGCCTCTCCGGTCATGCAGAACAGAGTGGCGGTAGGCAAAATCCATGTCCTCCTTGCTGTAACGTACCAATTCCCCTGTCTCCAGTACAATCTCAGCGAATTTGAATATCCGTGACACATCCGATCCATGGGCACCTGCATTCATGTACACGGCTCCACCGACAGTGCCGGGGATACCGCTGCCGAATTCCAGACCAGTCCATTCCTTTTTGGCAGCAACCACACTGAGTTTGACAAAAGAATGCGCCGCGCCGGCGGTTACGCTGCCCTTGTGAAATTCGGCATAATCAAAGCCTGCGCCTGGTTTCACTACAACACCACGTATTCCTTTGTCTGATACCAGCATGTTTGAACCCCGTCCCAGTTGCATCCACGGAATCTGAACCTTGTGAAGCCATTGAACGAGATTCATCATCTGCTCTTTATTCTCCGGAATGACCAGTGCATCCGCAGGACCGCCGATCTTCCATGTGGTGTATTTGGCTAGCGATTCGTTTTCAAGAACTCTGCCAACATTAATCTGGGATAGGTGCGATATCCACTGGTGCATGTTTGATTCCTCCTTTGCTTCAAAACCGATGAACACGATATGTTCTGTTGCTACAGACCGTGTTCTGGCGCCATGGAACGATGATCACGATTTATACGGTATCTTATGTCAGTCCCGTCATGTGTGTGACAATCGCCCACAAACGCACTTCACCGGCGTGCAGCAAGACGTTGAATTTCACTTACAAGCACTTCAGCTGCATCGGGTTTCCCCAGTTTACGGGAGGCTTCAGCCATTCGTTTGCGACCCAATTCATCATTCATAATACCTGCGATGGCTTCGTACAGTACTTTGCCTGTAAGATCCTTCTCCAGCATCGTGAGTGACGCGCCTCCACCTTCAAGCGTGCGTGCATTGGCCTCCTGATGATTGTTGGTCACGTTGGGTGAAGGAATCAGAATAGAAGGAATACCCAGTGATGTAATCTCCGCAAGGAATGATGCCCCTGCGCGGTTTACAATCAAGGATGTGCAGGCAAGTACCTCAGGCATGTTATGTACATAAGGCAAAACATGCAGATGGTTTGGCATTGTCCCGAGTGAGCTACGAATGGCTTCACGCGTTTCATCAAAATAGGTATCCCCTGTCACGTAAACCACATGTACATCATCCAGTTGTTCCAGCATTGGAGCCATGTCCACCATGGCCTGATTGATTGCTTTTGCTCCGCGACTGCCACCAACCACAAGAACAACACGGCTGTTCATCGGTACACCTAGCGTGGCAAAACCACGATCACGGCTTGCCTGAGCTACCGTAGTGGCTCGTGGATTACCGGTGTAGATCACCTTTTTCGCACCGGAAAACGATTTTTCAGAACCTTCAAAGCTAACTGCAACCGTGTCCACATAACGCATCAAAAATTTGTTAGTGAGACCAGGAATAGCGTTCTGTTCATGAATTATACTCGGAATCCCCAGTTTTGTTGCTGCATACACCACAGGCCCGCACACATATCCACCCGTACCAATCACAACATCCGGTTTGAATTCCTTCAGCATTTTTTTAGATTTGCGTACACCCTGAATGAAACGCATGACCGTTTTCAGGTTGTCGATGGACAATTTACGCCGAAAACCAGTAATATCAATGGATTTAAAAGGAATATTTTCCTGGGGAACCAGTTTGCTTTCCAGCCCTCTGGTTCCTCCAATATATAGAAATGTCGAGTCCGGGTTCTCCGCCTCGCATTGTCTTGCTATGGCAACGGCCGGATAGATATGTCCACCCGTACCGCCGCCGCTAAGAACGACTCGCATCGCATAGTCACCTCGCATAACGGGATAAGTTCACTAAAATGCCCAGTGCTGTGAGCATGAGGGTTAATGATGATCCGCCGTAGCTGATCAAAGGTAAGGTAATGCCCGTCACAGGCATCATTCCAATAACAACACCAATGTTAATGATGACCTGTACGGCGACCATTCCTACAATACCAACACCAAGCAGACTGCCAAAGGCATCCGGGACGGTCATTGCTACACGCATTCCTCTCCACACGAGCACCAGAAACAACAATAAGACAATCATTCCACCTATAAAGCCGAGTTCTTCGGCCAAGATACTAAAAATAAAGTCCGTCTGCGGTTCGGGTACATAACTGTATTTCTGTCGGCTCATTCCTAGTCCAAGTCCCGCAAGTCCACCCGGACCAATCGCATATAACGATTGAATAATCTGATAACCGGCACCCAGCGGATCAGACCAAGGGTCCAAAAACGCTGTGATACGCTGCAACCGATAGGGAGCTGCCGCGATTAACGCTGCAAACCCGGCTACGCCACCGAGAGCAAGCAAGCATAGATGCTTCATTCGTGCTCCGGCTGTGAAAATAATAAGCATGGATGCACCCATCATCACGGTGCCTGTCCCCAAATCAGGCTGTAGCATAATAATACCAAAAGCCAACCCGATCAATCCAAGCGGTGGCATTAGCCCCGTTGTGAAGGTTTTGATTTTGCCAGGTTCCTTGCTCAACCAGTGAGCGAGAAACAGAATCATGCCCAGCTTCATGAATTCTGATGGCTGGATACCGAACGAACCTATGCCCAGCCAACTTCGTGCGCCGCCACGAACTACACCGATTCCAGGAATTAGAACCGCAATAAGCATAATAAAACAGGCAATTAATATTGGCTTCGCATACTTCCTCCAGACCCGGTAATCTACATTAGCGGTTACGAACATGGCCACAAGCCCAAGCACTGCAAACAAAGCCTGTCTTTTTACAAAATAAAATGAATCGCCATAGTCATGAAAGGCAAGCACCGAGCCCGCACTATATACCATAATAATGCCGATGGCAAGCAATGCCAAAATACAAATCAGCAACCAAATATCTGGTGCCGGTCGCGTCTGTTTCATCAGGAGGCCACCCCTTGCATGGAAGTAGGGGCTTTTCCACCCCCCTACTTACAAGTTATGCGCCGCCTCTTTAAAAATGCGTCCCCGCTCCTCATAGGAAGCAAACATGTCCCAACTTGCACACGCCGGGGATAACAAAACGACATCACCGGCACTGGCAAGCTTCGATGCTTCCTGCACAGCAACGGTTAACGTCCGGGCAGCGTCCTCCTCATTATCGACGACCTTAATTTGCTTTAATCCGGCAAGTTCCGCGACCTTGGCAATTTTTGTCCGTGTCTCTCCAAGGGCAACGACAGCTTTTACCCGTTCCTGGAACAAGGGTAACAACTCCATCATGTCTGACCCACGATCCAGCCCACCGGCAATTAACACCACCGGTTCCTTAAACGAATTCAGGGCCATGACCGTAGCCTTCGAATTGGTCGCTTTGGAGTTGTTGTAGTACGCAGAGCCATTATGTTCTAGAACATATTCGAGTCGGTGTTCAACCGCCTTGAAGTCTGCAAGCGGAGCAGCCAGCACCGCCGGATCAGCTCCTGCCGCTACGGCAATGGCCACAGCAGCCATTGCATTTTCCACATTGAATCGTCCAGCGATGCCAATGTTCTCAATATCGATAATGATGTGGTGATCTCCGTTTTCATCCGCATAAATAATCTGGCGCTTCACATCATCCTCTTCGCCATCCACATAAGGAGGATCTGCATACACACCTGCATCCAATTTCTCGGTCATGGAGAAGGGGAGCAATCTGCCTTTGATGTAAGGAACCAGACCACGACATACCGGGTCATCCCAATTCAGGATGGCCACGTCGTCAGGTTGCTGATTGGCGAAGAGCTTGGCTTTGGAAGCCACATAATCATCCATGTCCCCGTGATAGTCCAGATGCGTCTCTGCAACGTTTAGCAGGCTCGCAATACGCGGACGGAAATCGGCCGTTCCTTTGAGCTGGAAACTGCTAAGCTCGACAACCATCCAGTTATCCGGAGAAGCCTGCTCTGCCGCTTCACAGAGAGGGGTTCCGATATTACCGGCAACGATCGGCTTGAGGCCGGCATGTTCCAACATTTGCCCCACCCAAGTCGTCGTTGTTGTCTTCCCATTGGATCCTGTAATACCGATCATGGGTGCAGCACACAGATGATAGGCGACTTCCACCTCCGTGACCACTTCAATCCCTAATGCCAGAGCTTGCTGCACAGGAGCAGCGTTGTAAGGAATACCCGGGTTTTTGACAACCAGCTTCACATCACTTTGAATCAGATCATCCGGATGTCCACCGCATACAACAGAAATTCCCAAAGCCTCCAATTCGGAAGCTTCGGGACACTGATCTCTTTCTTTTTTATCATTCACTGTAACCTTCGCTCCGGCACGATCCAGCACTTTGGCGACTTGTACGCCGCTTTTGGCCAATCCCAGAACGACTACTTGTTGTCCGCGATATGATTCAGGATGGTTCATGATTTACAACCCCTTGTTGAGATAAAGTCCAAGAGCGGCCAAAATTGCGCCTACCGCCCAGAAGGTAATGACAACACGCCATTCTGACCAACCACTTAATTCAAAGTGATGATGAATGGGGCTCATTTTGAATACACGTTTGCCACGAGTCTTGAAGGATACCACTTGAATAATAACCGACAGGATCTCGATGACAAAAATACCGCCAATGATGACAAATAGAAGCTCTGTTTTCGTTACGATGGCCACTGCACCAATCGCACCGCCAATCCCCAGAGAACCTGTGTCCCCCATAAACACTTTGGCCGGATGTGCGTTATATACCAGAAAACCAAGCACGGCTCCGATCATCGCTGCTGCACACACTGCTGCCGGCATGGACGTGGCTTGCATCGCCACAATGGCAAACGCACCAAAGGCAATCGCACTTACCCCGGACAGCAAACCATCCAGACCATCGGTAAAGTTAACCGCATTGGTAATGGCAAGCATCATGAATACGACAAACGGATAATAGAACCATCCGGTCCAGTCAAACGAGAATGACGTACCCGGAATAGAGATGGCTGTGCTGTGTCCATTCTGAATCAGCAAGAAACACATCACTGCACTGAAGAACAACTGCCCCAGCATTTTTTGTCTGGCCGTCAGTCCAAGCGAACGTTTGAATACAATTTTGATGTAATCATCAAGGAAGCCTATAAGCCCGAATCCCAACGTAGCTACAAGCAAGACATAAAAGTCTGTATTCTTGACTGCCGAAAATTTCAAAAAGGCCAATGTGAACGCAACTAAAATGACGACGCCACCCATTGTAGGTGTTCCGCTTTTTTTCAAATGGCTCTGAGGCCCATCTTCCCGAACCTGCTGTCCGAATTTCATTCGTCGTAACAGCGGAATCAGGAGCGGTGCGGCAATCACCGCCAGAATAAATGAAACGCCGATTGTTAACAGTAATACCTGAAAATCCATGGGTTCACCCCTCTAGTCTACTCGATTCTGTAATGGTGCTATTTGTAGTGCTTCGACCACGTCCTCCAGCTTCATGCCCCTTGAGGCTTTGAATAAGACAACGTCTCTTGGATGAAGTTTCTCCAGTAGATAACGGGTCATTTCTTCTTTATCTATAAAAGCATGCACAGCCTCTGCCGGCATATGCTTTCTTGTTCCTTCAGCAATCTTTGCTGATAACGGACCATATACCAGCACCATGTCCATTTTGGCAGGTGTAATATACTCACCGATTCCAAGATGCAGATCCTGCTCCTGAGGACCGAGTTCAAGCATATCACCAAGCACAGCCACTTTCATACGGTATCCTTTCAGACCCTCTAATACATCAATGGCAGCCTTCATGGAAGTTGGACTTGCATTGTATGCGTCATTCAGCATGGTCAGACCACTTACGCCTTGAGTAACCTCAATGCGCATGCCTGTCAGTTTCAAGCGGGACAAACCCGCAGCAATCTGTTCTGTCGTCACTCCAAAATGACGGGCTACAGCGAGGGCAGCCAAGCAGTTAACGACATTATGGGTTCCTAACAGCGGGAGTGTAATTGCAAGGTCTCCAAACTGTTTGGTGGTGAAAACGACCCCATTCTGCGCATTCATGAGTCCGGTAGGATAATCATCATTGTCGGTTTGCAGACCGAATGTAAACCGCTGCAATCCCTCCGGTTGGATCGTTTCCGGCTCTTCAAGGACTTGAGCAATTAAAGGCTCGTCTCCGTTGTAGATCAGTAACCCGCCTGGCTTCAATCCCGCTGCAATCTCGGCTTTGGCTCTGGCAATCTCTAATCTGGACCCCAGCTGAAGCAGATGAGATTCACCAATATTCGTAATGATCGCTACATCAGGCTGAGCAATAACCGATAACTCGTTAATTTCTCCGCGGCCACTCATGCCCATCTCCAAAATAATAATTTCTGTATCCGGGTCCATGCTTAGTACAGTCAGTGGCAACCCGATATGATTGTTGAAGTTGCCTTGCGTCTTGTGCACTTTAAACGTAGTCGAGAGAATGGCGTCCACGATGTCTTTCGTTGTTGTCTTGCCGTTGCTGCCTGTAATGCCAACAACAGCAGCTTTATTCTCCGTTAGATAAGCAGATGCGAGTGCTTGCAGTGCGACAAGTGTGTCGTCAACAACAATAACTGCTCCTTGTGGCGGAATCCCATGATCCTTTTGCCAGATCGCCCCTGCGGCACCCTTCTCTAAACAGGCTTGCACAAATTCGTGTCCGTCAAACCTTTCACCCACTAGCGGAATAAACAAACTGCCTTCCAGAGGTTTACGCGAATCGGTAAACACCCCTTGGACCATTACATTGCCATGAACAGCAACGTCACTTAATGTTCCTCCACACATCTCGGCCAATTGTGCCAATGTTCTTTTTATCAATTGGATTTGCCCCTTATCGCTTCTTTGGCTATGATCCGGTCATCAAAATCGGTTTTGGTTGTGCCGATAATCTGATAGGTCTCGTGACCCTTGCCCGCAATCAATACTACATCGGCTGGGCTTGCCATTTCAATAGCTTCATGAATCGCCTGGCGACGATCCACAATCATCGTATAACGTTCAGCAGGAACGGATTCTTCAATCAGGCCCTGTTCAATGTCTTTGAGAATGAGATCCGGATCTTCTGTCCGTGGATTATCGGAAGTGACCAGTACAAAATCACTATATTTTGCAGCAATTTTACCCATAAGAGGTCGTTTCGTACGGTCTCTGTCACCACCACAGCCAAACACGCAGATCACATGTCCTTCGGCAAATTCCTTCACCGTCCGCAGCACATTCTCCAGTCCATCCGGTGTATGGGCATAATCGACAATCACAGCAAACGGCTGTCCTTCGTCCACTCCTTCAACACGTCCATCCACGCCCGGAACCGTCTCCAGACTGCGCTTGATCTCTTCCAGCGGAATGCCTTCTACCAGTGCTGCAGAGATCGCTGCCATTGCATTGTACACATTGAATTTACCTACCATGCGCAAGCGAATATCCGTGCTGCCTGCAAATGTATCCACGTGGAATGAAGTCCCTTGTGAGGTAATCGAGATTTGGGATGCGCGTACATCCGCCTCTTCACCCATGCCATATGTAATCACTTCAGCCGCAGTCACAGAGATGAAATAAGCCGCTGCCGGATCATCTGCATTGATGACAGCGAATTTACGCTGTGAAGTGTCTTCCGTATATCCGTTACCCAATCGTGCAAAGAACAATCCTTTGGCTCCGCGATATTCCTCCATGGAATGGTGGTAGTCCAGATGATCCTGTGTCAGGTTAGTGAATACCGCAGTACGGAAATTCGTTCCCTTCACACGGCCTTGTTCCAGTGCGTGAGAAGAAACCTCCATAACACAGCAGTCAGTCCCCTTCTGAACCATATCATGCAGACTGCGCTGCAGATCAAGTGCCTCTGGTGTTGTTCCTGACATCGGATAGGTACGACCGTCATAACGCATTTGAATGGTACCGATCAATCCCGTCTTACGTCCATAATCGCTCATGATTTTTTCAATCAGATACGTAGTGGTCGTTTTTCCGTTCGTTCCCGTTACACCAATCATATTCATCTTCTGGCTTGGCGAGTCAAAAAAGAAATCTGCCAGAACAGCCATCGCAAACCGGCTGTCCTTCACCAGCAATTGTGGTACAGGCAGATCCAGCTGCCGTTCAACAACCAATGCAACTGCACCAGCATTTACGGCTTTTTCTGCATAATCATGACCATCTACCGTATGTCCCGGAAGACAGATAAACAGATCACCCGGTTTTACCTGCCGGGAATCTGTCTGAAGGTTGTGGCATTCTGTATTCGATTCGCCCACAATACGGGCGGTGGTCAGCATCGATGCGAATTGTTTTAAAAGCACATGAATAACCTCACTTTTCCAATTATACTTCTGTTCTAGCTTGTGTCTGTATTGATTAATATCGTCAATACAGACACATAATGAAACGCGCCTGGATGAATTTTGTTGCGCCTGAAGTCGAAACGGCTTCAAAGCTTCCGTTATTCATCCTTCGTGTGATCATGCGCATCATTCAGCACATCCCCCATGTAAATGCGGATGGTTGAACCCTGATCTACCCTTGCCCCAGGCTTAGGCGCCTGATTAATGACATATTTACCACTGCCGGACTTCGCCAACATAAAATTCATGTTCAGGTCTTCGTATAGATCTTCAACAGTAGCACCTGTCAGATCTGGAACCGTCACGATTTTGGTCTCGCCGTACTTGTATTCTTTGGCGACCTGATCCTTCCGGACAGGGACGTTCATGTAATGCAGGGCATCCTCAAGGATGTTCTGTACAATCGGGGCGGCAACCACACCTCCGAATTGAATCCCTTTGGGATTATCCACTGCGGTATAGACCACAATCTGTGGGTCATCTGCTGGAGCAAAACCGATAAAGGATACGATATGCTCCGTTGAGGAATAACGTCCGTTGATAACCTTCTGGGCTGTACCTGTTTTACCACCGACCCGGTATCCATCAATAAACGCCGGACGCCCGGTACCTTTGGCGACAACACTCTCGAGTGCTTCACGTACTTGCTTGGACGTATTCTCCGAAATCACTTGGCGAACGAGTTCCGGCTTGGCTTCTTCCATCACTTCTCCCGTTACCGGATGGACCCAGGCTTTCGTAACATAGGGCTTGTAAAGTTTACCCCCATTGATGGCCGCTGACACCGCTGCTACTTGCTGAATAGGCGTTACAGATACCCCTTGACCGAAAGCAGTCGTTGCAAGCTCGACCGGTCCTACTCTGGACAGTTTGAACAGAATTCCACTGGCTTCTCCGCTGAGGTCGATTCCCGTTTTGGTACCAAAGCCAAAGTCTTTGATATAGGAGAATAGCGATTCTTTACCCAGCCTCTGCCCTAATGCCACAAATCCCGGGTTACATGAGTTCTCCACAACTTGCAAAAAGGTCTGGCTACCGTGGCCGCCTTTTTTCCAGCAACGCAGACGAGCTCCCCCCACTTCAACATATCCTGGATCAAAAAACTGATCTTGCTGCAGATTAACCTTTTTCTCTTCAAGCGCCGCTGCCAGAGTAATGATCTTAAACGTGGAGCCCGGCTCGTATGTCATCCAGATCGGTAGATTCCGGTTGTATATCTCTGCGGGATATTGTTGATAATCAGCAGGTTCGTATCCCGGCCTGCTGGACATCCCCAAAATTTCACCTGTTTTGGGGTTCATGGCTATGGCCAGTGCTGAGTTCGCCTGGAATTTCACCATGGCCTGATCCAGTTCTCTCTCCATGATGGACTGAATGGATTTATCAATGGTCAGCTTGAGGTTAAGGCCGTCCTTCGGTTCCACATACTTCTCGGATGAGCCCGGCATTAGCCTTCCGGCCGCATCGGACAAGTAGGACACACTGCCATTTAAACCATTCAGCTTGTCATCATATTTCTTCTCGACGCCCGTTAAACCCTGATTATCGATGCCCGTAAAACCAAGTATATGAGCAGCCAGATCATCATAAGGATAAAAACGTTTATTGTCCTCAGCAACAACGATACCCGGAAGCTTCAAATCACGGATGCGCTGAGCTTTCTCCATCGTAATTTTGCGGCCACCGGGTTGTAGTCTTACAATCAATTCTCGTTTCTTAATGGTTGCCAGCACTTTCTCTTCAGTCATCCCGAGCAATGGAGCCAGCGCTCTGGCTGTCGTCTCAGCTTCCTTGACTTGTGCCGGAATGGCCATAATGGTCGGTGTTGTGACATTATAGGCCAGAGAGGTTCCATTACGATCCAGAATCTCCCCTCGCTTAGCAGAGTAAGGAATATTACGCCGCCAGGATTCTTCTGCTTTTGCTGACAATTCAGGGCCTTTCCCGAGTTGTACATAAGCAAGCCTGATCACCAGGGCCGAAAATAACAGAACTAAAATCATTAAACTCCATAGCAGCCTGCGCCGCAGATTTACGCTTGTTCCCTTCACGAAAAGATCCCCCCACTCGTCCCAAAATCATGACATTCGTTCCATTCATGAATATTCAGGACAACCGGGGGTTAGAACAAGCTGTCAGAGCTCCTTATGGAAGAGAAGCCCCGTTTGTTGTTGGATCGCTAGAGGATTCGGATTCATTGGCAGAAGCATTGTTGTTATCTGTCTCTTCTGTTACATCGCTTTTACCTTCTCCGCCGGACCCCTCTTGTTCCTTCACTTCAGCATCTGACGACGGATCAGAAGAAACGGGAGCCTCATCCGCTATGCCAGTGACTGCGGCTTTGGCAGTCTGCAAATTCAGTAGCACGGTTCTCTGCTCACCTGCGACCTGCTCCGTTTGCTTCACGACATAGCCTTCACCCTTGACGGTAACTCCAACTTTCATGAGAGAAAGCACTTCAAGAGCATCGCGGAGAGATTCACCTGTCAGGTCAGGAATCTTCATTTTGCTACTTTCTTCCGTTAGCAAGTAGATTCGTTGGCCTGGATTCATGGATGCCCCAGCCACCGGATACTGCCGAATTACATTATCACCTTGACCAAGAGTCACATAAGCAATACCTGCACTTAAAAGTTGGCTTCTGGCCTGTTTGGCTGTCTTGCCACTCAGATCCGGTGCCTTAGCTTGCACGACAGGGACTCCTTTTGACTTTTTGTCAGCAGTTTTGGCTGTATCCTTCGGAACTCCCATATATTGAAGAGTTTGGCTAACGATTTTTTTGAATACAGGGGCAGCTGCAGTTCCTCCCCCAATATTGGTACCATCAGGTTGGTCAATGACAACTAGTATCGCAATCTTGGGATTATTCACGGGTGCAAATCCAATAAACGATACAACGTCTTTCGACTTGCTGTATGCCCCGTTAACTACCTTTCTTGCCGTACCTGTCTTACCAGCTACACGGTAACCCTCGATATAAGCGTTGCGACCTGTACCAATCGTTTGGTCTGCAACCACTTGTTCCAGATAACCGCTCACCAGTTTGGAAGATTCCTTGGAGATCACCTGACGAACAACTTTAGGTTTAATCACTTCCGTTGTCCCATCATTCGGATTCTTGATCTCCTTCACCAGATGTGGCTCAAGCAACTTGCCACCATTGGCAATCGCCGAAATCGCTGCGACCTGTTGAATAGGTGTTACCTGGACAAGACCATGACCATAGGCAGCAGTAGCAATCTCGGATTTAAAAACCAGTGGTTTAATTGGTGATGCCGCCTCACTTGGCAGATCAATGCCCGTCTTTTTGCCAAAACCAAATTGGTCTATGTAATGACGTAAACGTTCACCGCCAAGCATGCTGTAACCCAGATTAACAAAAGCAATGTTACTAGAGCGTTTTACACCTTCAAGATAAGATATTCGGCCGTAAGAATGACCGTTATCACTAATCGTATATCCGCCAATATAGGTCGGTTTCGATTCGAAACTTGCATTGGGATCGAAGAGTTTTTCTTCCACAGCTCCTGCTAGCGTTACAATTTTGAATGTAGAACCCGGCTCATAGATCGATTGCGTCGCATGATTAATAAAGTTCTTTTGATCAGGCGTGCTCGCATACGTATTCGGGTTAAAGTTTGGCCAGTTCGCCATCCCCAGAATCTCCATTGTGTTCGGATCAGCAGCAATAACCGTCATGCTCAGAGGATTATACTTGGCAACGGCTTCCTTCATGGCATCCTCGATGTAAAACTGGATCGTATCATCGATGGTCAGTGTAAGGTTTTTCCCGTTCTGAGGTGGCAGATAGTTATCCTGTGAATCCGGAAGTTTAATGCCTTTGGCATCCTTCTGATAATTCAGATACCCGTCTGTACCAGTCAGTGCTTCATCATATGAGACTTCAAGTCCATTGACAGCTTTCCCATCACGGCTCATATACCCCAAGAGGTGAGAAGCAAGTGTTTCTTCGGGGTAAAAACGCTTCGACTCTTGAGCCATCACAATTGCGTTACGGGCCTTGTATTCATCTTGCAGTTCTTCACGCAGCTCGTTGACTTGTGCCGCAAGCTCAGGACTAATCTTATATCCCTCGCTACGCACCTCGCGTTGCTGATAGAATTCATCATCTTTATTCTTCGCTGTAACCAGAACGCGCATTTCACTTTCATTTTTGCCAAGAAGAGCAGAGAGCCTCTCCGTGACAACATCCTCTATACCTAGTTCATTAATTAAAAGAGGATTGACCGAAACCGTATACGCAGGCGCATCGGTAGCCAGAATGTTACCATTTCGATCCGTAATCGTTCCACGTGCAGCCTTAATCGTCTGTTCCCGCTCTACCAAACCGGCCGCCCGTTCCTGCCATACACCACCATTCACAACTTGGATGAAAAAGATTCGGGTTACGAGTACAAGAAAAAAGAGGGTAATACATCCCCCTATAAGCAACGTGCGCATCTTTATTCTTTTTATCATCGGAACACCTCTTTACTTACTGCTCGCTGTATTCGAGGACGATTCAGTACCTGTTGATTTAGTCGAACTTGTGGAGCGAGGTACAAAAATGACATCCTTGCCGGAAGCTTCAACATAACCAAGTTGTTTTGCATTTTCAATAATCTGGTTGTTCAATGTTTCTTTTTCCACTTGCAGGTCTGCAATCGTCTTCTCAAACCCCTTGACTTCTGAAATAGTGGCCTGTGCCTGCTTGTTCAGATCATAGATATGAGCATAACGAGACATCAAGGCTCCTCCAACAAGGATAACTGCAACCAGGGTAATCAGATACAAAATCTTCTCGCGTGCCGGAAGACCCGTACGACGGGTCACCACTTTGGTGGTTTCTTTGTATCGTTGCTGGGTCACACGTTCCTGGGACGCTTTTTCTTTTACAGCGAGATTACCACGTGTATATGCCATACTCCGATTCTCTCCTCCACTCTTGATCTACAATTTCTCGGCTACGCGCAGTTTGGCTGAACGAGCACGTGAATTTTCGGCCAATTCCGTTTCCGTTGGAATCAGCGGTTTTCTGTTAACTAAACGCAGGGTACCCTTGCCGCCGCATACACACAACGGAAAATCGGGTGGACATGTACATTTCTCCAGATAACTGCTGAAAATCTGTTTACATATCCGATCCTCAAGGGAGTGGAAGGTAATAACAGATACACGTCCTCCTGGTGCTAGACAACGAACAGCCTGATGCAGGCCTTCCTCAAAAGCACCCAACTCATCATTGACGGCAATCCGTAATGCCTGGAAGCTGCGTTTGGCAGGATGTCCACCGGTACGGCGAGCTGCCGCCGGAATGCCTTCCTTGATCAGTTCTACGAGTTCACCAGTGGTTTCAATGGTAGACTGAGCTCGTTTTGTAACGATTACACGGGCAATTCTTCTCGAAAACTTCTCTTCGCCATAGCGATAGAAAATCCGAGCAATCTCTTCTTCTGACCATTCGTTTACAATCTCTTTGGCTGTAAGCATTGCATCCTGGTCCATTCGCATATCAAGTGGAGCATCATGATTGTAGCTGAATCCACGTTCTCCTTCATCGAATTGCGGAGATGACACACCCAAGTCGTACAAAATACCATCGACCTGTGGTACACCATCCTTCATCGGTACATCCAGATCCTTAAGTACCTGTTCCAGATCTCGAAAATTGGTTTTCACCAATGTTACACGTTCTCCATAGGTAGCGAGCTTCTCGCGAGCATTATCCAAAGCCCAATCATCCTGATCAAGTGCGATCAGACGTCCCCCTGGACCGAGCTTGGAAGCAATCACGGAGCTATGTCCGCCACCGCCTAAAGTGCAGTCCACGTATATACCGTCCTGCTTGATGTTTAATCCCTCTGTTGCCTCTTCTTTGAGTACGGTTATGTGGTGAAACAACCTGCACCCCTCCTGACTTTATAAATCAAAATTAAAATCGACCAGCTTTTCGGCAATGTCGTTGAATGCTTCTTCGGATTGATTGAAATAACTCTCCCATATGCCTTTGCTCCAAATCTCCACCCGGTTCGACACACCAAGAACAACACAATCTTTGTCCAGCTTGGCATACTCTCTTAAATTGCCCGGCAGATTTACCCTGCCCTGTTTGTCCAGTTCACATTCGGTTGCACCCGAGAAAAAAAAACGGGTAAACGCACGTGCATCAGATTTCATCAATGGCAGTGCTTTGAGCTTCTGTTCCATGACCCCCCACTCCTCCATGGGGTACACGAAAAGACACTGGTCCAAACCTCGTGTGACAACGAAAGACGGTCCCAGAGATTCGCGGAATTTAGCCGGAATGATGACCCGACCCTTATCATCAATGCTATGTTGGAACTCCCCCATAAACATTGGACCACTCACTCCTCACCCGATTCTCCCACTTTGCCCCACTTTCCACCACCTAAGCATAATAGATTCGCACAAAAAAATCAAAACCCTTCTTGCATTGCTTGATTTTTTATTTTATAAGCATAAAAAAAACGTCTCTGATCCTGTCACTCAGGATCAAAGACGTTTACCGTAAACGGACAATCGTATGTCTACCCGTACATGAGCCATATCATCAATAAACCATTCTATACCCTTTGAATCGGTTCATCAGCTTGTAAATATTGGATCGAGCTTAAAACTTCCAGCTATCCAAGTATTTTTCCTGCTCAGCTGACAAGGAATCAATGCCAATATTCAGGCTTTCAAGCTTATAGCTCGCAACCTGTTGGTCGATATCGTAAGGTACATTAACCACGTTTTTACCCAGTTCAGCATAGTTTTCACTCACATAACGCAGACCAAGCGCCTGCAGAGCAAACGTCGTATCCATGATTTCGGCAGGGTGACCATCTGCTGCACCCAGGTTCACCAGACGACCCTCTGCAAGAAGGTACATTTTACGACCATCTTTGAAACAATATTCCTCAATGTTGCGGCGAACTGTGCGAATCGATTCCGAACGTTTAGCAAGTTCAGGTTTATTCACTTCAACATCGAAGTGACCGGCATTGCTCAGGATCGCTCCATCCTTCATCACATCGTAGTGCTCACCCGTGATAACATCCTTATTGCCCGTAACCGCGATAAAGAAATCGCCCAATTTGGCAGCTTCCACCATCGTCATTACCCGGAATCCGTCCATATGTGCTTCTACCGCTTTAATTGGATCAATCTCGGTTACGATCACATTCGCTCCAAGGCCTTTGGCGCGCATCGCTACACCTTTACCACACCAGCCATATCCGGCAACCACTACATTTTTCCCAGCGATCACCAGATTGGTGGTACGAATGATACCGTCAAACGCGGACTGGCCTGTGCCATAACGGTTATCAAACAGATATTTGCAGTAAGCGTCATTAACTGCTACCATCGGAAACTTCAATTGGCCCTCTTTCGCCAATGCTTTCAGACGAATAATGCCCGTTGTCGTTTCTTCTGCTCCACCGCGAATGGTCGCTGCGAGGTCAGGACGCTCAGATGCAATAATGGTCGCGAAATCTCCGCCATCATCAATAATGAGATCAGGTTTCACCTCAAGCGCACGAAGTTGCAGTGATTTGAATTCTGCAGGTTCCGGGTTGTACTTCGCATATACAGTTACGCCATCCTCTACCAATGCTGCGCAGACATCATCTTGCGTAGACAATGGGTTGCTGTGGGTAATCGTTACTTCTGCTCCACCGGCTTGGATCACTTTTGCCAAGTAAGCT
Organism: Paenibacillus sp. Negev47; assembly: GCF_058313655.1. NCBI lineage: Bacteria > Bacillati > Bacillota > Bacilli > Caryophanales > Paenibacillaceae > Paenibacillus > Paenibacillus sp. Negev47. The sequence goes on along the minus strand of NZ_CM177754.1, from coordinate 1,838,519 downwards.
GTTTTGGCCTCCAGATGAAGACAAATAGCTACCTTCAAACCTTTAAAAGGCAGATCCTGTTCAAACTGGCGACGAATTCGGTTCAATACCGGCATATGTGCTTCTACCCAGTCAATTTTCAGATGACCCTCTGAAGCGAGTCCCATATCTTTAACAATACTGTTTTGCAATGCAGGTGTAGTCATTCCATCTCCTCCTCGTTTATGTGTTTCTTCTATTATAAAGGTCTCTACAGTGCAATAACCTTATGCTCTCCACGGAATTCGCTTGAGGTCTTAATCAGTTCATCGATCCACTCAGTGCCATAACGATTCAGGTAAAAGAGTGCATTATGTACTCGTTCCTGCGGTTTGCCCGTCGGGAATAAGGAGTTTTGAATGCCGTTCCAGTGCCTTAGACTTACATTATGTTTATCTTCGATGGCTTTGTGAGTCTGCTGCTTCAGATAATGCATTTGCTCGGTGATTTTACTCAAATTGGTATCCCCAATTCGTTCCAACCCCGGGTGAATCTCCGAGATCTCATCCAACAATGGGCCATACAGATCAAGAAACGCTTCCTGAACCTTAGCAAATTGTTCCTCTACCTGAAATATCTCCTGCTGCGCAAGCCACTGTTCCTTCTTGTCTTCCATATGATACTGAACATCCTGAAAGGAAAGTCCATATTGTTTCATATGTTTGTGATGAACATCTTCCATAATGGTAAAGGACAACCGCGGCAACAAAATTGGCATTTGCAGCCCGAACTGACGGAATGCTTCGCGAGTCAAACCCCAATATGCAATTTCACCTTGCCCCAAAATAACAGCTGTTACAGGCAAAACGGAATCCTGCATCAAGGGCCGGGTCAATACGTTGTTACTAAAGCGCTCAGGATGTTCCCCTAGCTCCTGAAGCAAACGTTCCTCTGTGAAAGAAACCAGACCTTTACGATCAGTATACAAGCCATCCTTCAGCGTCAAAAGCAAACGCACACCTTCATGGATATAGAACAGATTGGCTCCATCCTCTGCCACTTCGGCAGGCATAGCATAACCAGCTTGTTGTACTAACGAAGATCCTTGTATATAAGCGTTACGCAGCACTTCATTACTACGGATCAGCCGTTCAAAAACAGGCTGTTCCAATCTGCGCAAGTCTGGATCTGATGCATCCATTAGAATAAGTCCACTGTTGGCAAACAAAGCGGACATCATGCGGGCAAAGGCATCACTCAGATTCGAACTGGATTGATGGATCTCTGTGATGCATTTCATCAATCCTGGTTTATGTATCGTATCAGGTAACAGATGTTCCACCTGTTCGATTACATTCATCCATTGTTCCGTATCCACTTGAACATTACTCACAGAATCTCTTCCTGCGAATCGTCCTGGTAACTTAACTTTCTTCATGTCTCCCTGGTGATCAGGCAGATACGTATGGTTAACTTCATCCCAGTCATGGTCTTCACCCGCGATCCAGAATACTGGAACTACCGGGCGCTGCAGCCTTTCTTCGGCTTCACGCGCAGCTGCAACTACGCTGGCGGCTTTGTATATGACAAACAGTGGTCCGGTGAGCAAACCACTCTGCTGTCCTCCTGTAACCACCAATGCACCTTGTTCTGCCAAACGTGTGATGGACGCATGAACTTCTCCATGGTCGTTCACCCGTTTATTATATATACGTAAATACTCTGCCAGATCACGACGATCAATGCGTGTGTTTTCCGATTGGTCCAACCACTCGGCACGCGCATGAAGTCCTGATTCCCAGCGAATGTCATACTCGTAAAGGCCACGCGCAGCTTCTCTTGAACAGATATAATCTTCTGCAAGTTTTGATCCGCTGCGGAGTGCCTCGGTAATACCGTTCATGAGGTCTGCCTCCTATTCTGCTTCAAAGAGCCTTACTTGATTGTACCGAATTCAGGGTCGCTTCGTCAAAAGAAAGTAATTAAAAAACGAAAAAACCGCCGAACAAGTCGGCGGCAGTTAATACATCAATAATAGCATATCGCTTTAGAATTTCTATTATACGTAAGGTTCTGCAACCCAGTGACCTTTGGAAACCTCAATCAATTGAGCATTTTCCAGGTTGTACGGGTCATTAGCAGGACCGCCAGATCCATTCTGAATCGGGCTCATATGCTCTTCCGGCAGCAAGATGCGACGCTTGTTCGCTTCCACTTCCGGATCAGGCACAGGGATCGCTGAAAGCAATGTTTTGGTATAAGGGTGGATCGGGTTCGCATACAGTTCTTCACTTTCTGCGAGTTCAACCACTTTACCCATGTACATTACGGCTACACGGTCACTGATATGTTTAACCATCGACAAGTCATGCGCAATAAACAGGTATGTCAAGCCGAGACGTTGCTGAAGTTCTTCAAGTAATTTAACGACCTGCGCCTGAATGGATACATCCAGAGCAGACAATGGCTCATCACAGATGATGAATTTAGGATCTACAGCAAGTGCACGCGCAATCCCGATCCGTTGTCTTTGACCACCAGAGAATTCATGCGGATAACGGAGTGCATGACTTGGATTCAAACCTACCAGGTCAAGCAGCTCTTCCACTCTTCTCTTGCGCTCTTTAGAGCTGGAAGCCAGACCATGAATATCAAGGGACTCCCCGATAATATCCATAACGTTGAAACGCGGGTTAAGGGATGCATATGGATCTTGGAAGATCATCTGCATATCTTTACGCATTTCTTTCATTCTGCGCGGGGACAGCTTGTAGATATCCGTTCCGTTAAAGTTAACATTTCCACCAGTTGGCTCATAAAGACGCAGAATAGTACGACCTGTTGTGGATTTACCACAGCCGGACTCGCCTACAACGCCAAGTGTTTCACCTTCAAAGATATCAAAGCTTACGTCATTGACCGCTTTGAGAATGTTACCTTTACCCATATTAAAGTATTGTTTCAAGTTTTTCACTTGTACCAAAGGCTTGTTGCTGCCTTTGATAATACCAGCCGGAGTTGGTTTCTCCTTTTTGGGCTCGTCCAGGCGAGGCAAAGCATTCAGCAACTTAATCGTATATGGATGTTGAGGGTTACTAAAGATTTCAGCAGTTGTTCCTGTTTCAACAACTTCGCCTTCTTTCATAACAACAACACGGTCACACATCCCTGCTACAACACCAAGGTCATGCGTAATGAGCATAATTGATGTTCCAAGCTTTTGCTGCATATCTTTCATTACATCCAGGATTTGAGCCTGGATTGTAACGTCAAGTGCAGTTGTCGGCTCATCCGCAATCAGAAGAGATGGACGACAAGCAAGCGCGATTGCAATCATCGCACGCTGACGCATACCACCAGAGAATTGGTGAGGATAATGGTTCATGCGGATATCTGCATTTTTGATACCTACAAGCTCCAACATTTCCAAAGCACTTTTCTTAGCCTCTTGCTTGGACATGTTCTGATGCTTCCGAAGTACTTCCGTTATTTGTTTACCAATTTTAATGGTAGGATTCAAAGAAGTCATTGGATCCTGGAAGATCATACCGATATCTTTACCACGGATGGCTTCCATTTGTTTATCCGTCTTATTCAGCAGGTCTTGCCCGTGAAAAGTAATTTCTCCGCTTTTGACCTTCGAAGGCGGGGAGGGAATCAATTTCATGATGGTTTGGGCGGTAACACTCTTACCACTACCCGATTCACCTACGATCCCCAGCGTCTCTCCTTTGCCAATTTCAAAACTCACATTTTTAACGGCATCAAATTCACCAGAACGTGTTGAGAACGACACACTCAGGTCTTTGACTGTTAAAATCGGCTCCATAATCCCACCTCCTATTTCTATTTACGTAATTTCGGATCGAGTGCGTCGCGCAGTCCGTCTCCGAGCAAGTTAAATGCAAGCATTGTAAGAACCATCAGACCTGCAGGGAACCACATCCGCCACGGGAATAGCGTCCAGCCTGTAAGTGCATCATTGATCATAGAACCAAGTGAAGATCTTGGTGCAGATACACCTAATCCAAGGAAGCTCAGGAACGCTTCGGCAAAGATTGCATTTGGAATGGACAACGTCAATGTTACAAGAATCGGTCCTATTGCATTGGGCAGCAAATGACGGAACAATTGACGCCCTGTGCTTGCTCCCATGGATCGTGCAGCAAGAATAAAGTCTCTGTTTTTGAGTTGCATAATCTCACCACGCACAATCCATGACATGCTGATCCAGCCTGTGATGGTGAGGGCAATGATAATCGTTGTCAGACTTGGTTCCAATACAACCAGCAACAAAATTACAACCAGCATGTACGGCAAGGAATAGAGGATTTCGGAAAACTTGTTCATAATTCCATCTACACGTCCACCGTAGAAACCCATGATCGCTCCATAAATAACCCCGATAACAAGGTCAATCAAGGCTGCGGCCAAACCTACAGTAAGGGATACACGTGCTCCTACCCAAGTTCTTACCCACACGTCACGACCAAGCTCGTCCGTACCGAACCAGTGCTCCGCACTCGGCGCTGCATTGGCATTCATCAAATCATTGGAATAATAATTATAACTTGTAAACAAAGAAGTTGGACCAATCAAAGAGAAAATCACGACAAGAAACAATACACCTAGACTAATCATTGCAGCCTTATTGGTTGCAAGTCTGTACATGGCATCTTTAAAAAGGGATACACTTTCTTGCGGTTTAACCGCTGCCTGACTAGTCAGGTCAGTGTTCGCCGTTTCATTGTTTTTATTATTCGTGCCAGACAACGTTATGCCCCCTTCCGGCTTTCCAGCTTAATTCTAGGATCAATCAGCACGTAAGCGATATCCGTAAAGAAACGCGCCAACATCAGGAGGATACCATAGAAAATCGTAATCCCCATGATCATGGTGTAATCACGGTTTGTGATACTCTCTACGAATACTTTACCAATTCCCCCGATGTTAAAGATCTGTTCAATTACAACGGAACCTGTGATGATATTCGCTGTCATTGGACCAACATAAGTTACTACCGGTAGAATACCGTTTCTTACAACGTGTTTAAACATAATTGCAGGCCATTTCAGACCTTTGGCTTTAGCTGTTTTGATATAATCTGCATGCAAGACTTCGAGCATGCTCGAACGCGTCAAACGAGCGATAAAAGCAATCGGAGATGCAGATAGCGCCGCAACCGGAAGAACGTAATCTAATGGACCATCGAAGCCCATAACGTTAAACCAGCCTAATTTAGTAGCAAAGAGATACTGCAATAGTGACGCAAGCAAGAAGCTCGGAACAGCTATACCTATGACAGCGAGGATCATCGTGACATCATCAATGAGTTTACGATGATAAACTGCAGCAATAAGTCCCAGTAAAACACCCACGATAATGGAGATAACAATTGCAAACACTCCAAGCTTCAGCGAAGCGGTGAATGTTTCGCCGATCATTCCGGCTACATCTCGATTGAGATATTTCATTGAAACCCCGAAATCTCCCTTAATGATTCCACCCATATACTTCAGGTATTGTTCATACATCGGTTTGTCCAATCCATACTTCTGTTCCAGCAAGACCCGAATTTCAGGCGATACTTTTTTCTCGGATGTAAAAGGGTCACCCGGAATAGCCTTCATCAGGAAGAAGGTTGCAGATGCGAGTATGAAAAGCGATAGCAGCATAAATAATAGTTTTTTCAACACATACTTAACCAACCCTTGCACACCTCCACAAACAATATTTTGTATACAAATCGATTGTAGAATTAGACAGAAATAAAGTCCAATCCATTTATCGGAAATTTCAAGAATTATAAGGAAAATCGGTGCACATACAAAAAATCGGGATATATATGGAATTCCACATATATATCCCGAAGTATTCATATTAGACTTCAGAACAACTTATTTCTCTTCTAGATATGCACGCGTGAAGTCAATAGCTCCACTGAAATCAAGTTGTACGCCTTTCAGGTAAGGCTTGGTCAAAGATACGTTAGTGTAGTAATAAATTGGCAAAACGCCCATTTCATCTTGAATCAGGATTTTCTCAGCGTCAGCAAATGCAGCCATACGTGTAGCTGGATCAGCAGATTTTACAGTTTCTTTAACATCTTTGTCATACTGTTCGTTGCTGAATTTGGAATCATTGTTTGTGTTTCCAGTAGTCCACATTTCCAAGAAGTTGTATGGATCGTTGTAGTCAGCAGACCAACCTGCACGAGCTACTTGGAAGTTTTGATTTTGACGGTTCTCGAGGAATACGCCCCACTCTTGGTTTTCTGTTTTCACATCAACACCAAGATTTTGTTTCCACATGTCAGCAACCGCCAAAGCGATTTTTGCGTGACCATCACTAGTATTGTAGATCAAGGTAACAGCTGGCAATGTTGTGTAACCTTCTTCTTTCATACCTTCAGCAAGCAATGCTTTTGCTTCGTCCACATTTTCTGTGAAGTAATCGTCTTTGTGCTCATCACGGAATTCGCCGTTTTCACCACGGATACCTGGAGGTACAAAGCCGAATGCTGGAATTTGTCCACCTTGTGTTACTTTGTCAACAATCAGTTGACGGTTAATGGACATTGCAAATGCTTTACGGATTTTAACGTTGTTAAATGGTGCTTCGTTTACGTTGAACTGGTAGTAGTAAGTACTTGCAATACCAGTAGCTTTGAACTCGTCCGGCAATTCCGCTTTTACAGAAGGAATTTGGTCGGATGGAATTTCACCGTTAGGTGCACCAGTGTAGTCCAATTGTCCTGATTTGTAAGCTTGCAGTTCGGAAGCACTGCTGTTAGTCAGAGACATATCGATTTGAGCCAATTTAATATCGGCAGCTGCATGGTAACTATCGTTTTTCTTCACAACAATTTTTTGACCTTTAGCGTATTGATCCATTACAAATGGTCCGTTAACGATCATGTTTTTGTAGTCTGTGAAGAATTTGTCATTCGTGTCAGCAGATGCATGTACTGGGTAGTACGTGTAGAATGCTGTCAGACCCAAGAAATAAGGTGTTGGGTTTTCCAACGTTACTTCCAGTGTGTGCTCATCAGTAGCTTTAACGCCTACTTGTGAGAAATCTGTGATTTTAGTACCAGTGTATGTTTCATCTTTGCTGAGGTTGAAACCTTCAGCACCTTTGATGTAGTACAATTGGTATGCATATGGAGAAGCTGTTTCCGGTTTCAAAGCGCGTTCCCAAGAACGAACAAAGTCTTCGGCAGTGATTGCATCACCGTTGCTCCATTTAGCTTCCGGGTTCAGGTTGAAAACATATTTCAAACCATCTTCGGAGATTGTCCAGTCTTTAGCTACGCCTGCTTGTTCTTTACCATCAGCATCAATGCGTACAAGACCTTCATACAAGAACTTCAGAACAGTGTTGGTTTGGCTGTCTTTTGCTTGAGCCGGGTCCAACGTAGGAGGTTCAGCTGACAGGTTGATTTTCAGGATTTGATCTTTAGCAAGACCATTTCCTTCGTTTGCAGAACCAGTATCGGTGTTACCTGTGCCTTCGTTTTTCGATCCGCACGCTGCAAGTACGGTACCGAACGCCAAAATCAGCGTCAAAAGGACTAATAGACTTTTCCTTTTCATCTAACACGTTCCCCCTAAATTGATATGGTTTATATGTTTATAGATTATACAACCACCGGTCAAAAAAATCTACATTACTTTTTCAGAAAGTAATGTTTTTTTCAGTTTTCGACAAAATCGACACATTTTTTAGCCCTTTTGCGTTATGTATCCTCACATCTGTTGCATGAAGTATCTAAATAATCCAAATAAAGTAAACAAAACATACCCGAAACTCATAATGATGAAGGCCATGCGCCAAACGGCCCGGAACATTCTACCCCCATTGACCTTCCCCTTTAGTCGATTTTGTGCCCCTCCGATGAATCCAAGTGCTAGTAGTATGAGTAATAGTGTCAGATAAAAACCAAAATTCGAGTCAAATGTTAAGTTGAATAACGCCGAAACTGAAAATACAAGAAAAAAGGTCGTTACATCCATTGCCATCCGCAATGCTGTGCGTTTGTCTTTTTTCCACCCGTACATGCCCCAATATACAAGAAAGAACGGAAAAAAGGGTAGTATACTTAACACAATAAATAATCCCATTAACTCACTCCTTCCGGTTACATTCCTTCAATCAGATCAAGCAGTATTTTATGTGTAGGTGCAGCAAGGCCTGACTTTTGTGCCATCCTTACGATATGTCCGTTGATGGATCCGACTTCTGTACCACGTCCTTGAAGAACATCTGCAAGCATAGAGGACGTATTCGAGGCTGTGGAACGACAGACACCTATCAGTTGCTCCCACATATCCTGATCTAGGTATATTCCACTTGCGGAGTAGATCACCAATGTTTCATCATATAACTGACGCATAAACCGCTTGCGATCTTCCTTGATGATTAATTCACCGTTGGGAATACGCCATAATGCCGTAAGCGGGTTTATGACCGCGTTGATCAACAGTTTCCTGTATATCAGCTTATCGATTTCATTCGACACTGTACAGTCAAATCCTGCCTGCTGCATAAGTCTCGATAGAGTAAATGTTTTTTCCATCTCTATAGATGTAGAAGCTTCCATATATATGTTTCGTTTTCCCAGTCTGGTTTCACCTGTGCCTGCACGAGTCACCTGGTACTCGGTACGCTTTGCCCCCTCTGTAGTAATCGCGCTACATATAAATGAATGCGGCAAAGTAGCTTCTAGTTTCTCCAGATGGCCCATCCCATTTTGAAAACACGCGATGTTCAGGACCTGATCTTTCAATAGACCAACCTCATGAAGGAAATCGTCAATGCTTGTCTGCTTAACCATTAGCAATAACCATTCTCCAGGCGTGCGCTCCAATGCGTCAGACAACTCATTGATCGGTTTTGCCTGTATCTGATCCGGTTGAATATGTATCTTCCTATCTTGTTCCGCGATAGTTACTCCATTACGGTTTAATAGGTCTGCCTGATCAGTTGTTCGGGTCCAAAATCGAATCTGATTACCCGCCGCGAGCAGTTTCCCGCCATACAAAAGACCCAGTGACCCTGCTCCTACGATGTCAATGATCATATGAATTCACTCCTCTCGGCTTCAGTAGTTACTCTCATTTTATCTATCATAGAACAAAAAGACCAAACTAAAAACCCGTCATACCTGCCGTTATGTAACGGAGGTGTGGCGGGTTCATATCTGACTATCGCAAATCAAACACCTGTTCCTACTATTCAATCCGTTCCAGGTTCCCGTTGGCATCCATCTTGAAGCGGGTTTTGAGTTCCTCTTCTTCTTCGGACAAAAATGCGAGTCTGCGAGCCCGATCCATAATCTGAATCAAAGCCTTGTAATCGTCATTCACCACACGGTAATCCGTCTGTACTTCGTTCACTTGCTTGGAGAGACGGTCATTCTCGCAGCGCAGTTCAAGCAATTCATCTTCTTTCTCTCGAAGCTCCTTTTCCAGCATCTTAAGTTGACGACTGCTCTCCTGCACTGTTCCTTTCCATTGTCGCAGGAAGCGAATTACTGCATCCATAGATAATGAATCGTCCGAGATCCCATCTGATTTGTACAGATGTTCTTCGGTATCCATTGTAGACAGAGCTGCAACCTGCGGTCCCAGCATAGCCGGCTGCTTTCTGAGATAACTACGTTTTTGCCGTTGTGCCTTGGCATTACTGATGGCAGACTCATACTTTTTGCGCACACAACTGTTCCAGCGAAAACCGCATGCGGCAGAAGTTCTGCCTATTTTTTCGCCCACCTCTTCAAAAGCGGCCAGTTGTGTACTGCCTTCCCTAATATGACGCAAAGTAACCTCAGCCAATATCAAATCGTCCTCTGTACTCCAAGCATCCTGTCTCACTGCAGTCATGCTATAATACCCTCCTAACAACATCCTAAAATAACCGTCCGCATTACCGGAAACCCGGTATGTGAATTAGGTATAAAAGCTGCTTCATTCATTCTTATGCCTCTCATAGAGTTCATAGAATTGATTTCATACTAAAATGTATTTCCACATTTAGGCTTGCTCATACGTAACTTCTGTAAAACTACTCCCGTCATCTTGCTTTGGGACAAAAAAAGAATTCGCTTTCATATCCAAATTTGTTTACACGTTTTTCCTTTCCCGGTATAATGTTGTGTAGACAATCTATGATCGTACTTAGGAGAGGAGGATTTACCGTGGCACGCATGTTTCGGGTACTCGGGTTCTTCACGCTTGCGATTGGCCTGATGGCTTTTGCGGGAGATCTGGTCGAAATGGCTTTGCTTTTTTTCCTGCAGACTGCGTTTTTTGTCATTTTGGGATACTTGAAATTCACTGAACGAACGTACATATTGCTCTTCTGGGGTTATATGATCGTGACCTTCACGGGGTTCAGCTACTGGACCGTATTCCAAATGGGGTTGCCGCTCTAATCCACCTGCAACATCAAAGTGATCCGGCATCAGTCGGATTGCTTTTTTGTTGTTTTCAGATTACACGTTTGTTCGTGGTGTTATGTAACCACTAAGGATATTTCACGTATTTGTTTCATATATTGTCTGAAAGACTACAAGCCTGTACTATTATCATTTAGGGAATGGAAAGGAGAATGATCGGTGAATCGTCAATACGGCATTGCCGCCTTTTTATTATGCATCATTTTATTCACACAGCTACCTTCTACCTATGCCTATGGAGAGTCTTCACCCGAGGATACACGTGAAATATTGCAAAAAAGTCTATCCATCGTCGAAATCGATCATGAAATCGAACGCATCGCAGACAGGCAAAAACAGCTGGCTCAACAATACGAGACATTATCCGTCCAGCTTCAGGAACAGGAACAACAGATACATATTCAGCAAGATCGGGCCGGTGTTGTGGTGAGGTCCTACTACACGGGAGAACGTGACAGTCTCCTCATGACGGTCCTGGGAGCCAGGTCATTTAAAGACCTGTTTGTACTGTATGATTATTACCAGATCATTATTGGACGGGATCAGGCTGTGCTGGACAAGTATCAGGACCGTTATCGCAATCTGCAACAGACTTCCACTCAAATTCGTCAAACTACATCAGAATTATCTGAAATGAAGACTAATCTTCAAAACCAGCGGGAACGTGTAGTCGCCTTGCAAAAGGAAGTGGACGCCCAAATAGCCACCAGCGGAGATGCGGCGGCGATTCAAAAACTGATGGATGAACTGACCCTATATTGGGAGAACATCGGCATCTATGAGGTGAAACGATATTTCAAAGCATTGGCATCTGCCATGCAGAACCTGCCCGATTTTATTCAAGAGCAGAATGGGGGCATATCCACGACCGGAACAACGTATACGATTCGAATTGGGCAGGATGAGCTTAATGCATTTTTACGTTCCCAGAATTCCATCTTTGAAGACTTTGCCTTTCAATTCAACCAGGACAAGATCACAGCTTCCGGTCAGCGAGATCAATTGCAATTAAGTATTGAAGGACATTATACGGTAGAAAATGAGCCTCAAAACTCTATTCGTTTTCATGTGGACAAACTTGTATTCAATCAGCTTGAATTACCAGACACCACTCGCCGAATGCTGGAAAGAGAGTTCGACCTCGGATTCTATCCACAGAAAATCTTGTCCTTCGTCAAAGCCACCGATGTTTCATCAAGTGAAGGCATACTGGAAGTAAAACTCGCCATATCATTTTAAGGTTAGTTTGTCGTTCTGATACTATCTACGTATTGATTAGCAGTAATCTCTCCCTTTAAGAACTGTTGCACTTTTTTATGAAAACGGATAATCAAAGCACGGCTTTGAGGCGTTACAGCTGGGATATCTTCGGTTAAAAACCAGGATTGTCCTTTGGTCAAGTCATAATGTCCCGCAAGTTTCTCAGTTTCCACATCCAGTTCCTGTTGCTTTGCGGGCAACCGACTAGTCTGTTGGTACCATTTCAACTGTGTACCAGCAGCTGTCATGCCTTCAATCCATCTACTTGCTTCCTCAGCCTCAACCGAACCTGCGGTAATCACAAGGCTTCTCGAGTTTACAGGTTCCAACGTTTCGATAGAAATACGCTCCATGGAATCTTTATCAACTGTACTCGCTTGTTCTGCTTTTAATAATAGAGATAACAATGATACAATCATCGGTGTTACTTTCTGGTCAGCAGATGAAGAGAAATCCGGATTGGCAGACTGGCCCATGATATACGGTTGAATCTGATTCATTAACTCAATTCCTTGTTGGAGATCCCCCGTTTGCGAAGAAATCTGCGCTCCCTTAACTTGATCTGGTGCCATCCCCGGTTCCAAATGATGCAACCATCCACTCGTTCCGTACACATCGTTCAGGTTCATTCCAATTAAATGTATTCCTTCCGCAATGGCTTGTTGAGTTAATTTAGCCCACTGATCTTTACTATGAGGTAACGTCTGAAGACCCGCCTTTTTCAGAAATGAAGATTGTGTCGCTAGAATGTATGGGTCAAAATCAAAGGGCATGCCCCACTGATAACCATTCCACTCTGTCATTCCACGTAACCCTGCAACCGTCTCTCCAAGCGACTTCGATAATGTCGTGCCGTTCAACGGATACAGATGCCCTTTTCGGGCATAGTATTGCACTTCCTCACTATCAAGCAGAACAACATCCCCGTTCTCCCCTAGCGAAAATTCAAGATCAAGAACACGTTTATATGTATCCGGCTTCTCATTCCGAAGATTGATCTCTACCAGCTGAGAAGCAGCGACTTCTTTTGCTATCTTTTGAAAGGCTTCAAACTCTTCATCCGACATGGCGACTACAATCTCCAGTGGAGCTTGAGCATTCTCATTACGGGATGAAGAACCAGGAAAGGTATCCTTTTCCTGATCACGTTCCTGATTAAGCTGTGACCCTCTGAAGTCAAAACTCGGAGACAGGATCGTTAACGAAAGCAGCAATATCGCGAATAAAACAACCTGATGTCTACGCTTCATTAACTTCCCTCCCTGCTCACCTCGTTTTTTCCTGCAGCAATTATTGTAACAAATAAGTAGTGCTCTTGTCCTACCCTGCCAAAAAACACTTTTCCGGCTTTTTGCATATTAAGAGCATATCGAGTTCTGTGCAATAACGCTTTCTCATTTTTTCAGCAAAAAGCCGGCTTCAAGAGCCGGCTTCCAAGATACCATTTTCCGGGAAATAAATACCCTGAATTTTACAATAAATCAGCTGCAAGCTGTGCCAGCTTGGAGCGTTCTCCTTTTTCGAGCATGATGTGTCCGCTGATCCCCTCTTGTTTAAACCGTTCCACGATATACGTGAGGCCGTTACTTGCGGAATCGAGATACGGATGGTCTATCTGCTCAGGGTCTCCCATCAAAATAATTTTACTGCCTTCACCGACCCTTGATACAATCGTCTTCACTTCATGGCGGGACAGGTTCTGAGCTTCATCAATAATGATAAACTGTCCAGGTATCGATCTTCCACGAATATATGTTAGAGCCTCCACCTGAATACTGCCAAGCCCCATTAGAATTTTATCGATATCTCCTGATTTTTTGGTATCAAACAAGAACTCCAGATTATCATAAATCGGTTGCATCCATGGCCGGAGCTTTTCTTCCTTCTCACCAGGCAAGTAACCGATATCTTTCCCCATCGGAACGACAGGACGAGCAATCAACAGTTTTTTGTATTTATGATCATCCTCTACCTTAAGCAGACCTGCTGCAAGCGCCAGCAAGGTTTTCCCTGTTCCAGCTTTACCGGTAATCGTAACCAGCGGGATGTCATCATTTAAAAGCAGCTCCAGTGCCATACGTTGTTGCGCATTACGAGCGCTAATGCCCCAGACATTATCATTACTGAGGAAAAGCGGTTCAAGCTTCGTTCCCTCTGTATTTACTTTCAGCAAAGCCGATTTATTGGTTCCCATCTCATCCTTGAGAATGACAAATTCATTCGGGTAGAGCGAATATGACAACTGTAACGGTTTGATCGGTAAAAAACGATATGTGTAAAACTCATCAATCACTGACGGATGAACCTTTAGAGCCGTATAGCCTGGATATAACTCACTGAGTCCTGCCGTCCGATCTGATAAGTAATCCTGTGTGAACAGACCAAGCACATCCGCTTTGATACGCACAAGTACATCTTTACTGACAAGCACCACCTGACATTCAACAATCTCTTTCTCTTTTTCCTCAATCTGATAATTCAACGCGACAGCCAGAATCCGATTATCATTGGACACTTCACCAAACATTTCCTGAACTTTCACGAAACTCCGATGATTCAGCTCTACTTTCAGATTACCTCCATTAGCCAAAGGCACCCCACTGTGCAGGTGACCCAGCTCACGTAATCCATCCAACAGTCTGGATACATTGCGGGCGTTACGCCCAATTTCATCGGCATTTCTTTTTTTGGAGTCGATTTCCTCCAGTACAACCGCGGGAATGATTACCTCATGTTCCTCAAAGGCAAATATGGCATTGGGGTCATGCAGAAGCACGTTGGTATCCAATACAAAAATCTTTTTCATTCAATCCCCTCCAAAGCGGCGTCGTTAAAGGCATGGGCTGGAACGTAAAACTCGGGAATGTCGGATTAATCCTTGTATTATCCTGGAAGGAAGCCCGTTTCCCTTCATTCCCGAGTTCATTTTGATTGTATGATCTTATCAGCAGCGGCATGGACAATCATGCTCCCATACATAAATGTATTCGACTAGGACAAAATAATTGTCAACCATTCTGAAAAACTCCAAGAAAGGATGAACATTTATGAAAAATTGGGTTTGCACGTTGCTTCTAATCTTCTTAATTACCGGTTGTAACAACACTTCACGAAGTGCTTCACAAGAACCGCATACGTCACATCCCAGAAGTTACGGAGGCAATATTGAAACACGAGAAAATCAACAGAATGGGACCCAACCGATCTATACACAGGACGATCGAATGAACCCTTCACGTCTGGACCGTTTCAATGAAAATACAGGCGAAGTCCATGACATGGACATTGTTGAAGATGATCAAAGTGGACGAATGTCAAATGAAAAACGGATTAATCACCTGAAAGCCCTTGCCAAGCAAGTGGAAGGTGTTGAAGATGCGAACTGCGTTATACTGGGAAATACTGCCGTAGTTGGCATAGATGTTGATGGTGAACTTGAACGTGCCCGGGTGGGTACGATTAAGTACTCTGTTGCCGAAGCACTTCGCAAAGATCCCGAAGGTGTAGATTCTATTGTTACTGCCGATGCCGATGTTACTGAACGAATTAAAGAAATTGGTGAACATATTCGTCAAGGACACCCGATATCCGGTTTTGCTTCAGAACTCGCTGACATGGTGGGAAGAATTATTCCCCAACTTCCGAAAGACGTCAAAGTCCGTCAAAATCCGGATGAACACGTGGATCAAGAACAACAAATGCCGCAGCGTTCAAATGACAAAAGACAACAAAAAGCCCAGTGATCTCTCACTAGGCTTTTTTCATGGCAGCAAAAACCTGCTCATCTAATTTCTCAGCAGCACGCTGATCATATATTTTGACATATTGAGGCACAGAGGACAGTTGAGCGCCGTAAAACAGAGCATTCCTCACTGCTTCAATCGTGATGTCGAAACAGCACATATTAAATGGAACATCCTGCAGCGGATCTTGTCGTACCGTCGCACGTCCGTTCACTGCGTACACCGTCTCTTCTCCAAAGACAGTAACCGTAATGATCGGATTAGTGAGCATGTTGTTCACCAAGCGTGAACGATGATCGATCGCCACACGAAAAGTAGAAGCATTCTCCGCATAGATCCAGGAGATGGCTGTTGAAGTCGGACCTCCGGATTCTGCATCCACGGTGCTCAGAAGCACAAAGGTCTCATTCTTGAATTGCTGTAAAAGAGATTCAGTTAATTGTGTGACGGCTTCGGACATTCAACCAGCCCCCTAAACTTCTTTATGCAATTCTTAAACTTGGTTTATGTTATTATAGCATACCGATTAACGTGCTTCCAATCCCAAAAGAATGGAGGTTATTCACCTGAAGGTGAAGTTGTTACTTTACCAGAAAGTGTATCTTGTAAAGCCTGCTTCGCATTGGCCAGTTCCGTCTCATTAATATACACATACGGGCTTCTCCACTCTCCGGTAACCGGAGTATAATGCACATCTGAGGTAGAGATATTCCAATACGTCGAGATAAAGTTTTTCATTTGTTCCGATTCCACATCTGTCGTCATGTTATCGTCAACTGCACCAATCACTTTGCTAATCTTCGTAATGCCACCAAGAGATTTCATCTGATCCAGCATGGAATTCAGCACTTGGTTTTGACGTTTGTTCCGATCAAAGTCGTTGGACTCATCCGTCTTTGGATTACAATTGGATTTGCGGTAACGAACAAAATCCAGTGCCTCTTTACCATCGAGATGTTGTGCGCCTGCGACCAGATTGATATCGGTACCGTCAGCTGTATCTCTGTAACACATATTTTTATCCACAGTCACATCTACGCCACCTACGGCATTGACAGCATCACGGAATGCCTGGAAATTCAGGACGGTGGTGTAATTAATATCTACATCCAAATACTTGCCCATCATTTCTTTCATCTGATCCTCTGCATTTTTGCCAGTAGTCTTTTCCTGTGCCTTGAACCTCGGATAATAGGAGTTCAGCTTGTTAGATTTATACCCATCCAGTTGAATACGCGTGTCTCGGGGCAAAGATACAATCGTTGCCGTCTTGGTCTCCGGATTCAACGAAGCCACCATAACGACATCCGAGAGATGCGTGCCAGTTTCCGGACGGTTATCTGTACCAAGCAACAGCATCGTGATCGGTTTTGTTGTGGCTGACATCCCCGGAGGTACCGGTTTGTCGATGCCTGTTTCCACGACTTGATTGTATACCCAATACGCATATCCGCCGCCTACCACAATGGCAATTACCAATAGACTTAAAAAGATTCTACCAAACGCATTCATTCTCTTTTTCTTCTTAGGCTGCTTACCCTTGCCATTCTTCGACCCAGAAGCGCCGGATTGCGTCGGTGCCTGTCTCCGTGGAGGCAGTCCGTTCGAATTCGAGTTCATATCTTCAACACCTTTATCACATCTGTTTTTGTCTAAATAAAAGACAACCGCTTTCCCTAAGGAAAACGGATGGTCTGTACAAGACAGGATTTATGAGTTTCGAGCGGCAGCTTCCGCTTTTTTCTTTTGACGACCTTCAATAAAATAGCGCACTCTCACTAACAACATCAAACCGACTGCCACCAACAAACATTGAATGATGGGAAGCTTGTCGATCTGAAAAATAAGAAGCATGAATGTGCCCATCGCCATCAATATATAGAGAACGATTTCCTTACCAAGCGGTAATTTCTGACGTACCCGAAACACCTTGTTATATACGTAAGTAATCAATACAAAGATGACGATGTAGGCTACGATCGGGTTTGACGCGAACCATGCTTGCATGCACAGCCAGCTCCTTTCGTTATCATGCTAGGATATAAGTTAACTGGTTGATGGAATTCCCTCTAGTACATAGAGCCAATACGTGCATCGTGACCGTTTCGGTCTCAGCTCGTTCTTCTGATCGCTGTTATCCCCAGATTTTTTTGATCCATTTCTCTATGGAAAAATCCGGGGATAAGCGTATGCTTCCGATGTAGCTTTCTTTCAGAAAGCTTTCAGGCGAACGCTTCGCTCCTACAGAATCGATTCCGATCCCTTCACTACTTCCACTGTGCATAACATCGTTAACTTCTGTGTTCCATCAAACGTTAACTTATATAGATTATTTTGTTGTTATTAGGATTTTGAAGCCATTTTGCGTTGTTTCTCTGCACGTTCACGCTCGGATTTATTCAGGATCTTCTTACGAAGACGAATAGATTTCGGTGTAATCTCACAATATTCATCGTCATTCAGATATTCAAGCGCCTGTTCCAACGAGAAGATAATCGGAGTTTTAATTTTAACCGTATCATCTTTACCTGAAGAACGAACGTTAGTCAGTTGTTTTTCTTTGCAGATGTTGACAACGATATCATTGTCTCGTGTATGCTCACCAACGATCATACCTTCGTAAATTTCTGTTCCAGGCTCAAGGAAGAGCGTACCACGATCCTCAACGCCCATCATTCCATAGAACGTAGATGTACCAGTTTCAGTTGAGATCAGTACACCTTGGTGACGTCCACCCACTTGACCGGACACTACCGGAGCGTAGCTGTCAAATGCATGGTTCATAACACCGTAACCACGAGTCAATGTCAGGAAATTTGTGCTATATCCGATCAAACCACGTGCTGGAATCAGGAACTCCAGACGAACTTGACCACTACCTGTGTTGACCATGTTAACCATCTCTGCTTTACGTGCGCCTAGGCTCTCCATTACGGAACCCATGCTCTCTTCAGGGATATCAATCAACAAGCGCTCAATAGGCTCTGTTTTCTTACCGTCAACTTCTTTAATGATAACTTCTGGTTTGGATACTTGAAGCTCATATCCTTCACGACGCATATTTTCAATCAGGATACCCAAGTGAAGCTCACCACGTCCGGAAACGATAAATGCATCTGGGCTCTCTGTTTCGTCAACACGAAGAGAAACGTCTGTTTCCAACTCTTTGAACAAACGTTCACGAAGTTTACGGGAAGTTACCCATTTACCTTCACGACCTGCGAATGGACTGTTGTTCACGAGGAACGTCATTTGCAGTGTAGGCTCATCAATTTTCAAAACTGGAAGTGCTTCTGGATTGTTCGGATCAGCGATGGTTTCACCAATGTTGATGTCCTTGATTCCTGCAATCGCAACGATGTCGCCTGCTCCTGCTTCTTCTGTCTCAACACGCTTGAGACCTTGGAAACCAAACAGTTTCTCGATACGTGCAGTTTTGCTCTTACCATCACGCATAATAACCGTTACCGATTGTCCTTGACGGATCACACCGCGGTTAACACGACCAATGGCAATACGGCCAAGGTATTCATTGTAGTCCATCAAAGTAACGAGGAATTGAAGTGGCTCTTCAACATTCTCTGTTGGGTGAGGGATATGACTAACGATCGTATTGTAGATCGCCATCATGTTGTCATCCTGTTTCGCAGGATCATTATCCATGCTGGATGTTCCGTTCAATGCGGAAGCATATACAACAGGGAATTCAAGTTGTTGATCGTTGGCACCCAGTTCAATGAACAGGTCCAGTACTTCATCAATAACCTCAGTCGGACGAGCCGCTGGACGGTCAATTTTGTTTACAACAACGATTGGTGTCAGGTTGTGCTCCAGTGCTTTACGAAGTACGAACTTCGTTTGTGGCATACAGCCTTCATATGCATCAACAACGAGCAATACGCCGTCAACCATTTTCATGATACGTTCCACTTCACCACCGAAGTCGGCGTGTCCTGGTGTATCCACAATGTTGATCAGGTAATCTTTATAAGTTATAGCCGTGTTTTTGGCCAAAATCGTAATACCGCGTTCACGCTCCAAATCGTTGGAGTCCATTGCGCGCTCCTGTACCGTTTCGTGATCACGGAAAGTACCGGATTGCTGGAGCAACTTGTCGACGAGCGTAGTTTTCCCGTGGTCGACGTGGGCAATAATCGCAATATTGCGAATGTGTTCTCTTGAATGCATGGTTTGTATCCATATCCTTTCCAATTTCAATTCTTATCTACTAAACTTCCCGCAATTTCGCAGGTTACTCACAAAATAAGCGTCGGTGATATCCCGACGCATGTCTATATCCCTTATATTATAGTTTATTATAGGTAAAAATCAAGATATTTCGCATGAAAAGACCACTGGGAATGTTACCAGCCTCTCCCTTGACGCTCTCGACCAAGCAATAACCAGGCTCCGCCCAAGATCAAAAGGACAGCCAGCACATAGATTATTCCCGTTTGAAGCAGGGTGAATCCGAATAATATGATGGACACCGCACCAAGGATCAAAACCGCAGGTAATACAAATTCCGGTCTTCTCCGCTCTGCCATTGCATATTCCAGTAAACCTATGGCGATCCCCAGCAAGAATGCTGGCCACAGCCTGCTCATAAGTCCTGCACCCCATGTATTCGTTATACTGAATAAAACACCATACACCGTTAGTATGCCGGCAGGAACAAGTGACCACGATGGTGAAATACGCGCATAATATAACGCATGAAGGGCGATGCCTGGTAGCAGGATCAGCAAAGGCCAGAAATTACGACCAATGAACCCAAACACGCCAAACTTGCCAAGCAGAATAATAATCCCCGCAGCTACAATAAATAATCCAATCGCTTTTTCATTTCTCATCCTCATCTGCAATCACCTCTTATACCATTGGCTATGTACTTTTACTCTTATAATCGATGCGCATTCCATGATGACTTTTGGTTTCCTAACCTGTAATCCTGCTTCTAGTGTATCCGATGTTTCGGCAAAAAACTATACTTTATGTCGTACTTTGCTTGCTCCCTTTACCTGTATTACCCTAAAATCTGCAACTTATGACTAGCCCAATGAGAACTCATGGTCAAGCGTATTTCTCTCTACACAAAACCGCCTAAACCGGATGGTTCAGACGGCCCTTTGTCCAAGCAATTTCCCGAAATCAAACTATGCGTTCTTCCGCACAAATTTATGTGCGCCTCCAACCGCGACCACAAGGCAAGCCATCGCTGTGGGTAGTAGCGTATGCACCTCTGATGCCATTCCTCCCAGCCATTCTCCCAACTTGGGATCTTTCATAACCATCTCACCTGCTGTGAAGGCCAGAATGCCTGAGCCGACGAACACCAGAATTGGAAATCGCTTCAACAAACCAACGATTAGACCGCTCCCCCATACGACAATAGGGATGCTGATCGCAATCCCGATCACGATCAAAGCCAGATCTCCATCCGCCAATGCTGCTATGGCCAAGACATTATCCAGACTCATTACAAAATCAGCAATCAGAATCGTTTGAATGGCTTTCCAGGTCGTCGAAGCCTCTCGAATATGTACTTCATCATCATTCTGAAGCAGCAGCTTCACTGCAATCCAGAGTAGCAACAGCCCACCTGCCGCCTGAATAAATGGAATGCCCAGCAATAATACCGCTACGAAGGTTAATACGCAGCGTAGTAGTACCGCACCAAAAGCCCCCCACCATACCGCCTTTTTACGTTGTATTGGTGGCAGATCCTTGCTGGCAAGCGCAATCACAACCGCATTATCTCCACTTAATACCAGATTGATCATTAAAATTTCAGTTAACAGCCATAGTGTATCCATGTCCTCATCCCCCCCACTTAACTTGTATGTGAGAGTTGTCCATGCTATTCTTAATGATTGAACCGTATATAAGGAGTGACATATCATATGGAGCTATTTAGTCCCACATTCTGGCTAGCTTTGCTGAACGTTGTCTTTATTGATCTCATTCTGGCTGGAGACAATGCTATCGTCATTGGCCTGGCAGCTCGAAATTTGCACCCTTCCGTGCAGAAAAAGGCGATTTTATACGGAACTGGCGGTGCACTTCTGATTCGGATTTTGGCAACGGTTGTCGTGTTATGGTTGCTTAAGGTGCCTTGGCTCTTGCTTGTAGGGGGCATACTTCTGATCTGGATTGCCTATAAATTATTGGCGGATCAGGGGGATGAACACAATGATATTCAGGCGGGAACTTCCTTGTGGACCGCTATTCGTACCATTGTGATCGCGGATGCAGCCATGGGATTAGATAACGTGATTGCAGTCGCTGGAGCTGCGCAGCAGCATCTCGTGCTTGTTATTCTTGGACTCTTGATCAGTGTACCGATCATCGTCTGGGGTAGTACCCTGTTTATCAAGCTCATCAATCATTTCCCTTGGATCATCTATGTCGGGGCCATCGTTCTCGGGTATACGGCTTCCAATATGATCACTGAGGAGCAGCGACTCTTGCCTTACTTTACTGAACATCCGGCATTGCGGATTCTCTTCATTGTTGTCGTTATTGCAGGTGTAGTCTTTGCAGGTTATCGCAAACGCTCCAGCAACAAGGGATCTGGCGGGGAACAGCAGTGTTCCTATTCATAAATTAATCTAATCTATATGTGTGCTGAATACAGAAAAGGACTGAACGATATTACATCGTTCAGTCCTTTTCTGCAGTTAACATAGCCCTTATTATGTCAGCCATGCTAATTTTTATCAAGTTTAGAACCAATCATCTTTCAACCCATTATCACCTGACTGATTCGATACCACGGAAGTTTCACCGGCATGCAGTGTGATCGTTTCTGTCTGCTCTACCGCCTGATCCAGCCACTCCGGCAATAAACTCATTGTCGATTCAATTTTATCCACAATCCGAAGATTCGGATTGGTTGAAGGCGACTTTGGTACGAAGAGAGTACAGCAATCCTCATATGGCAAAATGGAAATGTCATACGTTCCGATCTGTTTGGACAGCGTGATAATCTCCTGTTTATCCATCATAACCAGTGGGCGCAACAGCGGCAGATCCGTCGCACGACCAATGACATTCATACTTGGAAGAGTCTGACTCGCTACTTGACCCAGGCTATCTCCTGTAATCAGTGCAAGTGCACGCTCACGCTCGGCAAGTTTGGATGCAATTCGCAGCATTGAACGTCTCATCAGGGTAATAATCAGGTTATCCTGACCCAGTTGGGTAAATGCCGTTTGGATCTCTGTGAATGGAACCAGATGCAGTTTGATAGTTCCTGCGTGATCGGCAAGTGCACGTGCTAGATCAATGACCTTTTCTTTTGCACGCTGACTTGTGAACGGATAACTATAGAAATGCACACATTCCACTTCCAATCCTCGACGCATGGAAGACCATGCTGCAACCGGGCTGTCTATGCCGCCAGACAACAGTACCATCGCTTTTCCATTGGTACCAAGAGGGAACCCACCTACTGCGGGAATGGTTTCATTGAAAATATACGTTCCCTGTTCGCGGATTTCCACTCTCAGTTCAATATCAGGTTGACGAACATCAACACTTAATTGCTGAAACTTCCGAAGGATCGGGGAACCAACCAGATGATTCATTTCATGTGAAGAGTACGGGAACGCCTTCCATACCCGCCTTACATTGACCTTGAATGTGGTACCTTCCTTGAATTCGTCTTCCCTTTCATCCATAAACGCAACTGCCGTTTTCACAATTTCATCAAGCTCCGAAGGGGTAACTTTAACCGGACTAATCGACATCACGCCAAATACCCGCTTCAGCACCTTAATCAGTTCAGTATGTGATTCACCGCCGAGATCTACATAGACACGGCCATATTCTTTACGAAGGCTCGCTCCAGGGTAAGGTTTAAGCAAAGCTTTCACCTGAGTAATGATCGTTTTTTCAAATCGGGCACGATTCTTTCCCTTTAACATAAATTCTCCGAAACGGAGAAGCAGCATATCATAATTCATATCCATTCACATCCGCCTTTCGAGGGGTCGCAACTGCGCCACCATCTGATGTAAAGCCCGCTCAAGCAAGGCCACATCTTCTTCTGTATGTTCATCTCCAAGACTAATACGCAATCCCCCAGCAGCACAAGTTGCCTCTCTGCCCATCGCAAGCAGAGCCCGACTCGGTTCAGCCGAACGCGAAGAACAGGCCGATTGGGTGGATATCGTTACGCCCAGTTGCTCCAAGGTGTGCAGCGCCACTTCTGCCTTCATCCCGGGATAGGAGAAGTGCACAATATGAGGCGCACCCTCTTGGCGGCTGTTCAATTCAAATTCAGGAATGGCACGTATCGTATTCATCAATCGATCACGAAGTCCCGTTGTACGTCTTGCAAAGTCAACCTGATCTTCTGCTGCCATCCGCACGGCCTTTGCCATACCTACCAGTAAGGCCACATTCTCCGTGCCTGCCCGTAGGCCATGCTCCTGTGATCCACCTGACAATAATGGCGTAAGCTCCACTCCCCTTCGCACATACAAGAGGCCTGCTCCCTTCGGTCCACGGATCTTGTGAGCAGACAGACTGTACAGATCTGCCCCCCAAGCGGCAGGTGCTGCTTCCATTTTTCCAAACCCTTGCACACCATCCACATGAAAAAGCACGCGTGGTGCTTTCTTTTTGAGCTGTTTGCCGATCTCTCCAATCGGATGAATGGCCCCTGTTTCATTGTTTACATGCATCAGACTCACAAGCACCGTGTCGGGCCTGAGCGCGTCTACAACCTGCTGAGCATTAACCACACCATCGGAATTGACAGGAATTAGCGTCACGTCCCATCCCCACTGTTGC
Organism: Paenibacillus sp. Negev47; assembly: GCF_058313655.1. NCBI lineage: Bacteria > Bacillati > Bacillota > Bacilli > Caryophanales > Paenibacillaceae > Paenibacillus > Paenibacillus sp. Negev47. The sequence goes on along the minus strand of NZ_CM177754.1, from coordinate 1,814,300 downwards.
AATTGCATAAAACTCTCATACACCGAGGCATGCTCGGTAGCTGTTGTGATGATGTGTCTGCCTCTTGACTGGTAACGTAATGCCGCACCTTTTATCGCGAGATTATTACTCTCGGTCGCACCGGAAGTAAATACAATCTCTTCAGGCTTAACGCCTATTGCCGCAGCACATCCGGATCGAGCACGACGCAACAATTGATCGGCACGCTCTCCATACCCATGAATGGAGGACGGATTCCCGAATTGTGTCTCCATAATTTCGGCCATCGTACGAATCACATCGGGATGGGGAGGTGTGGTTGCAGCATAATCAAAATATTTCAAATGAGGTTAAACCTCCCTTATCTCTTCGTTCATGAATCTACAGTGAGCATTGTAACACGATACCCATACAACACAAAAAGACCAACCGGGAACAGGCGTTTTAAGCGCTACTGCTCCCACATTTGATCTTGTCCTGCAATGATGTGTTATCGCAAAGGTCTTTCTGTGAGTTTAGATCACATATTTCAACTGCGCCTTCTCTACTTTGGAGATATAATTCTGAGTTTCTGAAGGTAGACGGTTAAGTACACTCATCAATTCGCTATCACTCGACACACCCAGACGTGAAACACGACCCGGTCCTGCATTATATGCAGCAAGTGCCATCTTCACTTCTCCACCGAAACGCTGGAGCTGAAGGGAGAGATATTTAGTACCCGCATCAATGTTCTGGGCAGGATCAAATGAATTACTCACACCCAACCCTGCAGCCGTGCCATCCATTAATTGCATAAGACCCTTGGCACCTGCGGAGGACACCACATTCGGGTTAAAATTGGATTCTGTATCAATGACGGCTTTGATCAACGATTCAGGAACACCATACTTGGCGCTTGCCTCCGCAATTATAGATTCATAATCCGTAGGTACAGATGCACCGGAATCCACCATGCCTGTATTGGATAAAGATAATAAAGACTCAACGATGTTATTGGAGACAGAGGACGACCCTGCCGTATTCATATCCGGATTGTACGTGCTTCCAAGTTGCAGCCACAAAAGACCATCACTGGATCTTTTGGAGATCGTTTCGGTTGAACCGGTCATGTTCGTCGAATTGGAACCCGTGCCTAACAGCCCGTCCATCATATTGGCAAAATCCACTGTTGAACCAGCATCTGGGGCTGATCCATTGGTCTGGTTATTCACATTGGACAATTGCAGTTCCAACAACTGCCGCGATCCGCGTGGATCAATCTGCATGCGTTATATCCACTCCCGTATAATTAAGCGTATTATGACCTTATTCTACATCGTTTTACAGCAAGGTTCCATTGTTTTCAAAAAAATATATGAATCTGACCACTTATGCTTCGCATATACGAAAAAAACCTTCTGTAATTCACCACTTTGGGGTGAGAACAGAAGGCTTTTGATGAATACTTTACACTTTAGCGAGCGAATGGAATCATGAAAAAATAACTTAGCGTGGCTACAACACCCAATCCAATGGACCAAGCTCCCGCTGTTTTCCGACCATTTACATATGCATAGTAACCCAGTACGGCTGCCGCCGGTCCAAGTACGATTGACCACATGAATAAGGACGCGATCCCGAAGGCAAGCCCTATATATCCCGCGACTTTGCCTGTTGACTCCATAACACGGTCTGCCTCATGTTTCTCAGGTACCTGTTCTGTGCGCTCGGTGCCTCCAGTTCTTACCACAGTCGGAGGAGCGACCTCTGCCCCATATTCTTCCCGATGTGTTTTTCTTGGATAATCGACACGCATACGCTGTTTTTCACCTTCTACATTGGTTTCAGGGCGATCTTTAAAATTAAACTTATTATCGTCATTTTTCATTTGGAAGCACCTCCGTTATGAAATAGGGATGACTGCTCACTTGGGTTTGAACGTGTGACAGCATGTTGCAGAGGATGTACGTGCATGATCATGGTGATCTGAGTCAAATGTTTCACCGGCAAATTCTTCATGCAGACGACGGGTGGCATGTTGGTCAATGTCAATCATGATGGCATCAGCTTGGCAGAAGTTGTTTTCTCCCCAAAAGTTGCAGTTGGAGACGCTGCATTTGACAATAGGTTTGTCTTGGCTCATTTTTTTATCACCTCGAGTACTATTGTCTCCCCGCCACAAAACCGATATTCCCCGTCGAAATGCCAGATGATGACATGATCTCGTCCTGGTCTGATTCTTATATAAAGACACAAAAAAACCGCCACAAGGGCGGTTTTGTCCAATTTCATATCAGGTTTTAACAGGAATTAGGCGTGATTACGCTGATTCTGCATACGGCGCTGAGTCAGGTAGTCACTTTCATAATATGCCAGATCATCGCGCAATTCTTCGTACGTTTTGGAAACCTCAAGAATGACATCCCGTACCGAACGGATTGGCTTGTCACGGAAACGAATGGCATCTTGTCCCGTATAAGCATATCTTCCGTCTTCAGAATAACATTCATTTTTAGGATAGAAAAAGCTGTTTACGCATTGGTGATACGTATTATAAAGAGCCTTTTCGGCAAAATCGACATCAAAGTTGGCACGACGCAGCACAACGCCAAGTTTTTCGTAAGAAACTTCAGAAAAAACGAGCAAATGACGGAGATCTGAAAGAAATCCTTTGTAGAAGGCTGTTGATTCTTCCGTCTGATTCTGATCCAGTTCAGGCAAGGCATTTTCATTCAAAAATTTTTCGATCCGATCGATAGCCGGTTTTAACTTTTCCCTAGTTGACTCACATGTTTTCTGTACATTGGCTGCTGACATAAAGGTAGCTCCCCCTTAAATAAGTCCTTACATATAGGTCGGCCAACGGTGGTTTTCCCCTGACCTTTGAATTCTCAGCTATAATCCTACCATAAAAAGATGACGAGCGGTATCCCTTAATCATGCTTTCCGTTTCTACCATCAAACATGCCTATTATACGCAGTTAGACTCGAACTCGCCTGCATAAAAATATCCGCTTATCCTAACGATAGATACAACCAGTGACAATGATGAAGCACTGTTGATGATTGTCCAAAATGAACGAAGGAGGTTCCACCCCCATGTCCAGACCGAAATGGATTAACTGGGCCATAGCAGCTGGTGCGGGAGCACTCGCCCTGACTCTGCTGCTTCCAACATCCAATCGTCCCGAACCTAAGCCAAGCGCCCTTTCCGACTCTGCTCATGAAGAGCACACGAACAAACAGCGACTGAAAGTACAGGATGTCAAAGCAACAGATCTTCTGACCCGCATGGATGCCAAACAACACCTCAGCATCATGCTGGAGAAAACCTCCACCATGAATACTTCGCAGCTTAATCAATACATGAATGATCTCCAAAGTTCGCATAAACATATTAGATCCATTCATCTCATGGATACCAACGGTTCATTCAACAAGCCATTTGATCAGGCATCCAAGCAAGGTAGCAAGCTGGAGCAACAGAAGCTTGAACATGCTTTGAACCTCGCCAAAAAAGCGGTAAACAAACGTCAAAGCTTCGAATCCTCTTCTTTCCCCTTGGGAAAAGAGAAATATTTTGTGATGGGGCAACCTGCGAAAGATGGTAAAAGAGCTGTGATCGCCTTGTTCAGTCAGAACGTATTGAATGCTGTTGAACAACACCAGCGCAAAAATCTGCGCATGATCCCATATCCACGTGAAGGTAAGTTCAAAATTGAGTCCGTTCACCCGGATACCCTTAACGAAATCACGGTTAAAACAGGGCACGATAATGCCAATGCCAGTCATTTTTACGAAAATGAAATTGTTATCCGTTTTCGGCAAGATCCTGGTGACCGGGATATGCGTATCATTAAATCTGATCTAAGAGCGAAGTCTGCGCGTAAGCTGGGATACACGTATGTTTTCCGGTCAGAACACATGAATTACAAGCAATTGCATAGCTATTTCGAAAGCAAATGGAATCCACTCTATATGGAACCCCACTACATGTATTTAACCAATGATACTGTAACTGAACAAACAGATGTAACGATACCCAACGATATTTTGTTCTCCGATTATCAGTGGAACCTGCCTGCAATCGAAACGAATCGCGGCTGGAATATTACCAAGGGGAACAAGGATGTTATCGTTGCAGTGGTCGACACAGGGGTTGATTTGAATCACCCTGATCTGAAAGGCAAGCTCCTAGAGGGATATAATGTGGTCGATCCGGGAAGCCAGCCACTGGATGATGTGGGACATGGCACACACGTTGCCGGCATTATCGGCGCTATTGTTAACAATAATGAAGGCGTGGCAGGCATGAGCTGGTATAACAAGGTACTTCCGGTTAAAGTACTGGACAACTCGGGTTCAGGCACCACGTATGCCGTTGCTGAAGGTATCATTTGGGCAGCTGATCATGGAGCCAAAGTCATCAATATGAGTCTTGGCAATTATGCCGATGCCCAATTTCTTCATGACGCCATTAAATACGCTTTTGACCGGGATATCGTCTTGATTGCAGCTACAGGGAACGATAATACCGAGCGTCCAGGATACCCTGCTGCCTACCCGGAGGTATTTGCCGTGTCCGCTACAGACCCGGATATGAGCAAAGCTTCCTATTCCAATTACGGGGATTATGTGGATGTGATGGCCCCAGGGTCCAGTATCGCAAGTACGTATCCGGACAATCAGTATGCAGCTTTGTCTGGTACATCCATGGCTAGCCCGCATGTAGCAGCACTTGCAGGATTGATTCGTTCCTTGAACCCGGACTTAACCAACACGGAAGTGATGGATCTAATGCGCCAAAGTGTCATTGACCTCGGTGATCCGGGTCACGATAAGTATTTCGGTTATGGACAAATCGATGTCTATAAAGCACTGCAAGCCGCATCAGGCAACAGCGCTCCTTTGCAGTTTTGGCCCCAGCATGTCAGAAAACAAATGGATAATACGATGAAAAAGTATACGCAGTAAGCGTAATGACGCTACTCTGTAAAAAATACAAAAGCAGCTGCGCCCCGGGGCGTACGCTGCTCTTTGGTTTATATCCAATTCCCCGGGGCACCCGCTGCGATTAGCGTTTGTGAGAAGTTGTGCGGGCCTTGCTTGATTTTTTCACGGATTTCTTCTTCGCATTGTGACTGGATACATAGCAAGGATCTTCTTCTTTTACAACAACTGGGTACATGTGGTGGTGAATTGGAACGCAGTGATGTTTTTTGATAACTTCAATCGGGTGAATTACAGGCACGATTTGTGGGATGTAGTAATCCTCAACAACCTGGATCGGGTCACAGACAATCGGGCAAAGCGGTGGACAGTAATGGTTCATTTCAAAACCAACTCCCTTTCTGGTGATACTATAACCTATTGCAGCAGGTCGAAAGTGGATTGGATGTATGTCCATAGTCCGAAAAATTATATGAGCGGTAGCCTGTCCGCCACTGCCCCGCCTTCCTGAGGTGTAACCTTGTCAATGACATCGCACAATACGCGCAACCCTTCACACAAAAGCTCAACGTTCGTCACGGTGAAGCAAATGCGCAGACTTGATGTATCCGTCTCACCCACATAACAGGCGGAACCCGGCAGGAATGACACCCCGGCGGCAAGTGACTGACGATGAAGTTCACGCATATCCAAGTTATCCTGCAGTTGAAGCCACAGATTGAGTCCCCCATCCGGCAAACGCCAGTGCATCCCCATAGGAGCATGCTCTTTCAGTACTTCAGCTGCTGCGCATAAGCGAGAATACAGTTCATCCCTCAAGCGGGATACATACACTCCGTACTGATTCTGAATAAAGGATTGCAGTGCCTTCTGTGTAAGGAGCGGGCTCCCCAAATCCGCCGTAGACTTCGCAGCTACAAGTCGGGTCAATACACTTCCGTCTGCAATAGCGCAAGCTATACGGCAACCAGGAGATAACACCTTGCTGAAGCTTTTGATGTACACAACGTGGCCCGTCCCATCCATCGATTTAATGGAAGCCGGGGGAGGGGCACGGAAATAAAGATCTGCAAACGGGTCATCCTCCAGAATGAGGCAGTGGTAACTTTGCGCGAGATTCAAGAGCTGTGCTCGTCTTCTTGCACTCATCGTAATGCCTGTTGGGTTATGATAGGTCGGGATTGTATAGATCAACTTGGGAGGATATGTATCACATAACCGGGTTAACAGATCAATACGCATACCTTCGTCGTCCATCGGGACCGTAATGATCTTCGCACCTCTACTGGTAAACACATCAATGGCTCCGGTATAGCTTGGAGCCTCCATATACACTACATCCCCAGGTCCAACAAAAGTCCGTGCGACAAGATCAATTCCTTGTTGGGCTCCACTTGTAATCAGCATGCGTTCAGGTGTCACCTGTAGTCCACGCTCAGCAAAATGTTCCGCAAAGGTCTGTCTGAGTTCCCGATCTCCCTGAAAAGATCCATACGCCGCCATACGCTCTGCATGATCCGAGGAAAGGCGGTAGGCACTATCGATAATCTCGCGTGTAGGCAAGAGTTCAGGCTGGATCGCTGACATATGAAGTTCAACCCGTACTTGAGGTGACGTATCAAAATGTCTCCAGAGTTGTGCTCTTGGTAAATAATCCACCAGTGCCATCTGCCAATTCCAAGGCGTACTGGATTCACTATTACCATTCATCCGCTGCGTCCTTTCCATCTCCTCCGTCTGATCGGTGTGCAACACGCCTCTTACATAGCAACCTTTACCCTGGGAGCAAGTGATCAATTGAATTGCCTCGAGTTCAGCATAGGCTTTCGATACGGTGACCAGGCTTACACCCAGATCGGCGGTCATTTTACGAACAGAAGGAAGTCGGGTTCCGGGTTCAATGAGTCCTGATCTGATGCGATCGGCAATCGTTAGCGCTATCTGCACGTACAATTTGGTACTGCTTCCCCGCTTTAATTCAATATGCATACGTGCTCCCCCCAACTGTTATGATCTTCATTTTACTGTTATAGTGCAGTCCGTCTAAAATAGTTTATAATATCAGTATAACAGTGAATAACAGGAGATGAGAATAACATGAGTATCCCTTGGTCCAAAATGGCACAAAACACCCCGTCCTCTGTCGTTCGCGACATGCTCCAGGCCGCCCAGGCACCTGGAATGATTTCACTTGCCGGTGGATTACCAGCCCAGACTTCATTCCCGCTGGAAGCCATCCGCGTTGCATATGAAAAAGTATTTATGAGCGGAGCAGCCGCTCTTCAATATGCGGAGACTGAAGGATACCGTCCTCTTCGCGCCAAAATTGCCGAGCGTCTTGAATCCAAGGGCATTCCCGCTTCACCAGACCACATGCTTCTCACTACGGGCTCACAACAATCCATTGACTTGGTTTGCCGCATCCTTCTCGACCCGGGTGACCGCGTACTGGTTGAATCACCAACCTATCTCGCTGCTCTGCAAGTCATCCATTCCTATCAGGCTGAATCTCACGGCGTAGCCTGCGATGATCATGGCATGTTGCCTGAATCTCTGGAGGAACAGCTCCAACTTCATCGTCCAAAGCTCGTCTATATCAACCCGACGTTCTCCAATCCTACGGGTAAAGTGTGGTCAAGAGAAAGAAGACAACAAACTGTGGATCTGTGCCGCGAGTATGGTGTGCTCATTCTGGAGGATGATCCGTATGGCGAAATTCGATTCAATCCGGAACAATTGGATGTCCCTGCTCTCGCAGAACTGGATGCAGCCGCCTATGGTGCCCCTTCCAATGTTATCTACACCAGTACGTTCTCCAAAACGGTAGCACCAGGCCTTCGTACCGGCTGGATACTGGCTGCTCCTGATATTGTCAAAATGGCAGCACGGGCCAAACAGGGTGCCGACTTGCATTCCAGCAGCATCGACCAAAGAGCTCTTCATGCATTGCTTGAATCTTTCGATCTGGATGCACATATCCGCCATATTTCACAGGATTACGAGCAACGCATGAAAACACTGACCACACTCATGGCAGCCAAATCATGGGAAGGTATCTCGTGGAATTCACCTCAAGGTGGCATGTTCTTGTGGCTACAGCTGCCTGAAGGCATGCTGGCAAGTAATCTGTTCACTTACGGTATCCAAGAGAAAGTGTGCATTGTCCCAGGTGATTCCTTCTATGCGGGCATACCAGAGTTGAACCGTATGCGAATCAACTTTACCCATACAGATCCTGAGCTTCTTCCGGAAGCCGTGGAAAGAATGGATCGCGCCATCCAACGCTGGCATGCCGAATTACAATCTGACCGTGTGGTTACACTGTAATTCACTGTCATTTTCAACTGTTTCCATTCATAGAATGTGAAAGTGTACGAAGCAATTTCTCGATATAACAAAAATACGGCGGCAGACCGAGAATCTCGGAACTGCCGCCGTATTTTATATGACCTGTCATGAACAGGATGTATGCAATTGTGGTAAATTTCATGGGTCCTTCTGATCAGTCAGGCCATCGGTGAATCTCAAGGATTGTCCTCGACTGATAGGTGGACTACACTGTAATGCTGTTGTTGCAGTTAGGAAAGCTTACCGTAAGCCGGGTTCTGTGCTCTTCGTGGTTCATGCGGGAACTACCCTCCCACCAGAAGCGACAATCATCTATCTAGGCCATACATTGCTGCACAGCTCAAGCGACCAACCTAGACACACCTCGGGCTAAGGCTGTCTCCTCCGAAGAGGTGACTGTGTCCCATTAGGTCTTGCTCCAGATGGGGTTTACCAGGAACGAAGTCACCAGCGTTCCTCGGGGTCTCTTACACCTCGGTTCCATCCTTGCCTGTGCCGGAAATCCGGCCATCGGCGGTCCATTTCTGTGGCACTATCCTTCAACTCGCGCTGACTGGACGTTATCCAGCATCCTGCCCTGTGGAGCCCGGACTTTCCTCTCGTGGCAACAAAGGCCACCAGCGATTGTCTGTCAAGCTTTCCGAACAACATTACATAGTATACAGGCATTTGGGTTCCCAGACAAGCTTAATATTACTGGGAATCCCACATCACCTGTCTTTTTAGATAAACTGGAATACTTCTGTATTCACCTCAGAAGCCGTAACTTGCGTATCATATCGTTTATCTTCCAAACGGGAACGAAGCCAATCGGCTGTCTTCGGTTTCATAATCTTCTCGGAATTATGTCCTGGATCAATGATGCACATGCCTGCCATTAACGCATCATGTGCCGTGTGATAATCGATATCTCCGGTCACAATAACATCCGCACCTTTGAAGCGGGCAGTGAGTGCATAACGACTGCCAGAACCGCCCAGAACCGCTGCTTTTTTGATCTGTTTGTTCAGATCCCCTACAACACGAACATGAGGCACGTTGAATTGGGTCTTCACGACCTCCACCAGCTCACCTAATGTCTTAGGATCCCTAAGGGGTCCCAAGCGTCCCAGACCGAGCGTACGGCCCTTTAAATCCATTGCATAGAGGTCATAGGCGACTTCTTCATACGGGTGAGCCTTAAGCATCGCCTGAACGACCTTACTGCGCAGACTTTGAGGCACGATTGTCTCAATCCGCATTTCTTCCACACGTTCCATCTGCCCTTGAGTACCAATGTACGGTTGTGTCCCTTCTCCGGGTACGAACGTTCCTGTACCTTCCATGTTGAAGCTGCACTTGTTGTATTGACCGATACTTCCTGCTCCGGCTTCTAGGATGGCTTGAAGCACCAGTTCATGATGCGTACGAGGTACGAATACCGCCAGCTTGTACAGATGATCTGTATGTACATCCTCCAGCGATTCCTTGCTCTCAATGCCAAGTGCTTCAGCCATCCAGTCATTCATGCCACCTTCGGCCACGTCAAGGTTCGTATGACTGATATAGACAGCAATATCATGCTTAATCAGCTTTTCATACAGTTTACCCATAGGCGTATCCGTGCTCAGTGACTTAACCGGTCGGAAAATGATGGCATGATGGGCGATAATCAGATTGGCACCGATACGAATTGCTTCATCCACCACTTCATCCGTCACATCCAAAGCAACGAGCACGTGACTGATTTCTTTTTGCAAACTGCCGAGCTGCAGACCGATGCGGTCATCCGGCACAGCCAGATGTTTAGGAGCGAGCTGCTCCATCAGTTGAATTACAGTTTGACCTTTGGCAAACATGCCAAAACCTCCTTCAAGTTTGCGATAAGACGTTCTACCTCAGCCGCCTTGTCCCGGGAAGAATCCTGATCCGATTTGGAGATGGAATTTACAACCCCTTGCAGTTTGACGATCTCACTTTCCCATTTGGCAAAAAATACATCCGTTGGACGATCCACCAAATACGGTCCCATCCGCAGAAGCAAATCTTCAGTCAATTCTGCCCCGCCTTGAAGCGGACGTGCACGATACACCTCAACATTTGCAATCGGGCTTACGGATTGCGGCATCGCCGTTATAATCTCATAGATCTTGCCATCTTCTTCGAGCAACTGTTCTGCTACAACCACCCAGTGATGCTCCAACAACCAGCGTCTGAGGATGTCCTCTCCCACATTCGGTTGCAAAATAAGTAACTGAACTCCTTCCAGTTTGGATATACCTCTGTCCAAAATAGAAGCAATCAAGGCACCACCCATACCTGCAATGGTGATGACATCCACTTCACCCGCAGAGATCACATCAAGCCCATCTCCACGACGCACCGTAATTTTTTCTTTCATGCCAGCGTCGCTGACTTGTTTGCATGCAGCATCATAAGGGCCAGGGTTGACTTCCCCAGCTACTGCGCTTGCGGCTTTCCCACTGCGGATCGCGGCTACTGGCAGCAACGCGTGGTCTGAACCGATATCAGCCATGCGGCTGCCCTCGGGAATTTGATCATGTATTCGCTGTAATCGATTCGAAAGTTTCATGAAGCACACCTACACCATTCATTTAATTTATTGATTTGCATTGAACAAGGAAAAGCGATAAAATAAAATCCAATCAAACATTTCAAGGATGAATTTCCAAAACCAAGAAATCAAGACGTTCAAATTAAAAATAAAGGAGACCCCGCCGCCGCTAAAGCGTCTTGCGGAAAGTCTCCCATAGTTCGATTATTCGAGGAAATCCTTGAGTCGTTTACTACGACTCGGGTGGCGCAATTTACGAAGAGCCTTGGCTTCAATCTGACGAATACGCTCACGCGTAACACCGAATACCTTGCCCACTTCCTCCAGCGTTCTCGTCCGTCCATCGTCCAGACCAAAACGTAGACGAAGAACATTCTCTTCACGCTCAGTCAAAGTATCCAGTACATCTTCGAGCTGTTCTTTCAGCAACTCATACGCAGCAGCATCTGCCGGAGCAAGTGCTTCCTGATCCTCAATAAAGTCACCCAGATGGGAATCATCTTCCTCACCAATCGGTGTTTCAAGAGAAACCGGTTCCTGTGCAATCTTCGTAATTTCACGAACTTTCTCTACACTCAGATCCATCTCAGCGGCAATTTCTTCTGGAGTCGGTTCACGCCCAAGTTCCTGCAACAGCTGACGGGATACCCTGATCAGCTTATTAATCGTCTCCACCATGTGAACAGGAATACGAATTGTACGCGCCTGGTCAGCAATCGCACGAGTGATCGCCTGGCGAATCCACCATGTAGCATACGTACTGAACTTGTATCCTTTTTTGTGGTCAAACTTCTCAACCGCTTTGATCAGACCCATATTACCTTCCTGAATCAAATCAAGGAACAACATTCCACGTCCAACGTAACGCTTGGCGATACTGACTACGAGACGCAGGTTCGCTTCAGCCAGACGACGCTTGGCTTCTTCATCCCCGTTCTCAATCCGTTTGGCCAGTTGTACTTCATCATCTGCCGACAACAATGGCACACGACCAATTTCCTTGAGATACATACGGACAGGGTCATTGATTTTGATACCTGGCGGCAAGCTCAGATCATCATCAAAGTGGAATTCGTCCTCTCCCTCTCTGGTGTTGTTCTCGGAATCTTCACTAGGACGAAGTGTAACCTCTTCATCATTTTCATTCACTACATCGATACCCAGATCGCTCAGTTGCTCATAGAACTCATCCATTTGCTCTGCATCCTGCTCAAAAGGAGAGAGTTTCTCTATAATTTCCTTGTAATTCAGCGAAGCTCTTTTCTTACCTGATTCAATCAATTGATCTTTAACCTGATCCAGTGTCAATTCTGTTTCTAGTTCAGTATGCTGATCATTCGCCATAACTCGACTCCCTCCTCCCTAGAAACATCCAATAATCAGACATTCACTGTCTCTCTAGGGCAATCATTTCAATTGCAATCTGTGCCGCGCGTACAGAATCACCTGCCCGCTCTGCAGCAATCATTTCTTCTTTTTTCAAATCGTACTCTTTCTTACGCGGATACTTCAGCACTTCCCTGATGCAATCATCGAGCATTTGAATACTCCATTCACCTGGACCATCCATCATCGAGATTGAACTGACCGTTTTTTCCAGGCGATCGTCATGCAGTGAAGACATAAAACGGCTTGTATCCGACGGTTTGCCTTGCGCATAGTAGGCATATAGATAAGCAGCAATAGCTGCATGATCATCCAAGTTAAAAGCTTCACCAAGATGCTCGTTCACGTACTGGGCGGCCTCATCATCCTGCAACATCCAGGCGATCAGTTTGCGTTCAGCAGCGTGGTAAGCTGGCAACAGATTGGGTGTAGGCACCTGCCTATTTTGTTGCCTACCATTATTCCACCTTTTCGGGTTATTATCCCCAAACTGGAGGTTATTTTTCATTGCCTCCCGTTCTTCATTACACTCCTGCTTCAATGTTTCGAAGGATACGTCCACTTCTGCAGCCAGTTCTCGAAGATACACTTCCCGCTCTGTTGGAGAAGGTAAGGGGGCAATCAATTTTACCGCTTCTTTTGAATAGGCGATTTGTCCGCCACCCTCTAGCAGTATATGGCTTTTTTTTAGGTTTATAAGTTTAAATTTTGTAGTGGTCACAGCACCGTCCACAATCTGGTTTCGGAACCGTTCCCCACCATGCTTCCGGATAAAATCATCCGGGTCAAGTCCCTCAGGAATGAGAGCCACTTTGACCTGCAATCCGGCTTCCTCAAGAATCGGGAAGTTTTTGAGTGCAGCAGCCTGTCCTGCTCGGTCACCGTCATAACATATGATGACCTCGTCGCACATGCCTTTGAGCATCAGTGCCTGATTCTCAGTTAGCGCAGTACCCATTGCCGCAACACCATTCTGGATATCCTGATCCCATGCGGAGATGACATCACCATATCCCTCGAACAAAATGGCTTGCCTTTGTTTGCGAATTGCATTTTTGGCATGATGCAGATTATAGAGAACACGGCTTTTGTTAAATAACCGGGTTTCCGGTGAATTTAGATACTTCGGTTGCCCGTCTCCCAATATGCGCCCTGCAAATGCAATTGGCTTACCGCTCCTGCCGTTAATCGGGAACATAATCCGGTCGCGGAATCGATCCACATATCCTTGACCTTCATTTCGCGGTGATAGAAGACCACCCTTTTCCATCTCTTCAAGCGGATAGTTACGTTTTTCGAGAAATTGTACCAGTGTATCCCAACGATTTGGTGCAAAACCAATCTGGAACTGGTCAATCAACTTGTCGCCAAAACCTCTTGAGCGTAAATATTCCATGGCTGACTTGCCGTGTTCTGTATTTTTTAACAAAAAATGATACAGCTTTGCGGTAAGCTCATAGGCCTCCAACAGACGTTCCGTCTCCGGATTCACATGAGCAGATTCACGCCCTTGCCAGTCCCCCATAGAGATATGGCTTTCTTCCGCCATCGTCTTGACAGCCTCGGGAAAGGATAACCCTTCGATTTCCATCCTGAATTTGATGGCATTTCCGCCCGTGCCGCAACCGTAGCAGTAGAAAATTTGTTTCTCAGGTGTAACGGTGAACGAAGGGGTCTTCTCGGAATGAAAAGGACAGAGGCCTTTCATATACTTCCCCTGCTTGGTCAGATGCACAAATCGGCTCACCGTATCGACGATATCATTCTGCTGTAACACCGATTCAATAATACTTTCGGGTATACCGCCTTGTCCGGTACTCATCTCTGGCCACCTTCATCTCTTCAACACGTCGTAAATATAATTCGATAAACTTACACATTCTCCTGCAAATCTTTTAAAAGTTTTGTCAGTTTATGTTGAAAAATTTCTCGATCCTGCTCTGTGAAAGGCTTTGGGCCTTTCCCGTAATGGCCTCTTTTTCGTGCTTTGGCCGCAGTATGACGAGAATCCAACATGAAATCAATGTCCCGATCGTTAAACTCACGACCACGAAAGGATAAAACATAACAACGTTTGCCGAGCGCAAGTGCCGCAAGTCCATAGTCCTGAGTAATAACCACATCGTATGGCTTAATATGATTAGCAATATAGAGGTCTGCGCTCTGATCACTTCGATCCACTTGCACAGTACGCACCCCTTCTCCTCCTTGAAGCAAATGATCAAATGAAGAGACCAACAGTACAGGGATGTTGAAAAGGCGAGCGGTTTGCGCAATCTCGGTTTTGACCGGACAAGCATCACCATCCACAACAATGTGGCGTATATTTAACTCACTCAAACCCAGACCACCCGGTTTCATAAAATAGCTGCATATTGTAATATACGACCCCGGCCAGGCAAAATCCTTCTGCCGGAACAAGGGAAATCAAAGGCTAAAATACGGAGCGGTTGTAAAAAATACATTTCACAACCCGTTCCGTATATTTATACCCTCATATATCCTTCTTTAATACTGAATTTTAGCTTTGCTCCAAGTCTGTGGAAAAGGACTCATGAAATACGCCCAATTACCAAACCAACTTGGAAAAATCAGCAAATCCTTTCAAGTCACGATCAATAGCCGCGAGCAAGGCAAGTCGATTCGCACGGACAGCCTCATCTTCAGCCATAACCATGACCGAATCGAAGAATGAGGTAATACCATCCTTCCAAGCTGATGCAATAGCCAGTGCTTCAGCAGCATCATGCTGAGTCAACGCCTGACGATATTCTGCATTCGTTTTGCTCCATGACTCGTGTAACTGACGCTCTCCATCTTCTGTGAACAGTTCTGGATGCACGGAAGCATTGGATGCTTTGGCAGCCAAATTACCCACACGGTTGAACGATTCAACCGTTGTTTTGAATGCGTCACCTGTCAGAACAGCCGCCATCAATGCTTCACCTTTTGGAACCACAGCGCTGATATCATCGAATCCGGAAGAAATTACGGCATCCACTACGTCATAACGGACGGTTTCGGACAATAATTTTTTCACGCGAAGACCGAAGAAGTCTTGCAGATCTTTACGAACCTCTTCATCTGCACGTTTCAACAGGTTCATCTGGGCATGCACTTGAAGCGCCACTCCGAACACGTCTGACAATGTCAGCGGAAGCTTATGATCCAGTAGAATCTGTACAATACCTGCAGCCTGACGGCGCAGCGCATATGGATCCTGAGAACCTGTTGGAATAATGTTGATGGAGAAACAACCCACGATTGTGTCCATTTTATCCGCAGCACTCACAATGGCACCGACAAGCGAAGCGGGGGATTGGTCTCCGGCGAAACGTGGCTGATAGTGTTCAAATACGGCTTTGGCCACCTCTTCTTTTTCGCCAGCTTTCCGAGCGTAATCCTCACCCATCACACCTTGCAGTTCCGGGAATTCACCCACCATCAGTGTCACCAGATCGAACTTGCAAATATCAGCTGAGCGGCTAACGGATTCGGCAACATCACCGGATACTTGCAGTTTGGCAGCAATTCCATCGGCAATCTTGCGAATACGGCGTACTTTATCTCCAACCGTACCCAGCTCTTCCTGGAAGACGATACTTTCCAGCTTCGATAATGCATCCTTAATCTGTAGCTTCTGGTCTTCCTCATAGAAGAACTTGGCATCAGACAAACGCGCACGCAGTACTTTTTCATTCCCTTTAGCAATGACATCAAGTGAGTCACTTCCACCGTTACGCACCGTCACGAAGAATGGCAACAATTGTCCCTCGCTGTCCAATACAGGGAAATAACGCTGATGCTCACGCATGGAAGTAATCAATACTTCTTGTGGAATATTCAAAAATGATGAGTCGAATGTTCCGAACAACACCGTAGGTGTCTCCACCAGGAACAGGACTTCCTCCAGCAGGTCTTCCTTGATGGCAATATCCCATTTTTTCTCAGCAGCCAGTGCTTGAATCTGGGATACAATCATCTGTTCACGTTCCTGAATATCTACAATGACATGTTCGGAACGCAGGACTTCTACGTAAACGGCAGGCTTCGAAATTACCACATCATCGCCAAGGAAGCGATGCCCACGTGTGACATTGTCAGACTTCACTCCGGCCACTTCAAGCTCGATGACTTCACTGCCAAGCAAAGCTACAATCCAGCGGATTGGACGTACGAACTTGAAATCATAGGAAGCCCAGCGCATAAATTTCGGGAACGTCATGGCATGCAATACAGAAAGCAGTCCTTCCCCAATCACAGAAGCCGTTTCCACACCTTTACTGCTCTTCGTTGCATAGATATATTCGACACCGTTCAATTCCTTGAACGTGAACTGGTCCGGTTCAACACCTTGACTTCGGGCGAATCCAAGTGCAGCTTTGCTCCAATTGCCACTGTCGTCCAGTGCAATTTTGCGTGAAGGACCTTTCACTTCTTCCTCGATATCTTCCTGCTTTTCAGCCACATTCTGAATCAAAACAGCCAGTCGGCGAGGTGTAGCATACGCATTCACTTCACCATAAGCAATGCGGGATGCTTCAAGCCATTTCACGACACGCTCTTGCAGCTGTGCGATTGCTGCACGCATGAAGCGTGCAGGTACTTCTTCCAGCCCGATTTCAAACAACAGATCCTTAGACATGCTCGGCTCCCCCTTTCTTGATTAGCGGGAAGCCTAGCTTCTCACGCTCTTCCATATATGTTGCAGCGACTTGACGAGCCAGATTACGGACACGTGTGATGTAACCCGTACGTTCCGTTACACTGATGGCCCCACGTGCATCCAACAGGTTGAACGTATGGGAACATTTGAGCACATAGTCATATGCCGGGAATACCAGATGCTGCGCCATGGCTTTGTTTGCTTCTTCTTCGTGCATGTTGAAGAGAGTGAACAGCATTTTGACATCGGATACTTCAAATGTATATTTAGAATGTTCGAATTCTGGCTGACGGAACACATCACCATAAGTAATACCTTCCACCCATTCCAAATCAAACACATTCTCTTTTTCCTGAATATAAGAAGCCAAACGCTCCATACCATACGTAATTTCAACGGCTACCGGATTCGTCTCGATTCCACCAACCTGCTGGAAATACGTGAATTGCGTAATCTCCATTCCGTCCAACCATACTTCCCAACCAAGACCTGCACAACCAAGTGAAGGATTCTCCCAGTTATCTTCAACAAACCGAATATCATGTTTGAGCGGATCAATGCCCAGACGCTTCAGACTTTCCAGGTAAATTTCCTGGATATTGTCCGGAGAAGGCTTGATGATTACCTGAAACTGATGATGCTGATACAGCCGGTTAGGGTTCTCGCCATAACGTCCGTCCGAAGGACGACGGGAAGGCTCCACATAGGCCACTTTCCAAGGTTCGGGTCCAAGCGAACGCAAAAAGGTCATCGGGTTCATCGTACCTGCCCCTTTTTCCGTATCGTATGGCTGGACAATAATACAGTTATGCTCGGCCCAGAATTGTTGCAGCGTTAGAATCATCTGCTGAAAATTCATAATCATGCTCCTTTTCAATGGTTTGTTAGTAGGCTTAGAACGGCGAAAACAACAATAAATAGCCCCCGTCCTACGCCTGTTGTACAGACGTAGGGACGAGAGCTATTCCCGCGGTTCCACCCTACTTGGCTTGGATCAAACAGGATAATCCTGTTATTCAAGCCCACTTTTCCGTGTCCATTCATGCTCCCGAGTGCCGTTTCAAAAACCGATTCAGTCAGGCTTCCACCATCCCCAACTCGCTCATTCATGATGCGCAAGTGTCCTACAACGACTTGTCCCCACAAATGCAATAAATCCAGTCTTTTACTTTCTCGTTCAATGCATGTCTCATAAAGAGAAATTATATTTCATAATATATAAAATCTAGTATGAAGTCAAGATATAGTTTCACTTCCACATAAACGCCTCAAATCCCGTACTTCTCCATCTGATCGAGGAAAGAACGGGATTTAAGATTCAGGCCAAGCTGATGATCCATAAAGGCACGCATCAGCTTTTTGATCTCATTACGGGTAGACTCACTCACTGATATATTCCCCAAGCGCTGCAGATCCAACCGAGCGAACAAGCGCAACAACTTCAGAGCCTTTGGACTGACTGACATCGCCGGAGGATCGAAATGTTTGCATGCACGACACAGGACGCCGCCAAGTCTGGGACTTATAAACAACTGCTCATCAGGTCGCTCCTGGTTACAGGAGATACACTCATCGAACTGCGGACCATAACCGGATGCCTGTAATATTTTCATTTCGTACAGACTTGTAATGACAACCGGATCTTTCTCTTCCTTCAACGCCTGCAGACACGCCTTTAACTGTTTGAACCAAAATGTACCTGTCTCTTCATCCTGAAGCACGCGATCCAATAGTTCACACGCATACGAGGCATAAGAGGCCTTGACCAGATCTTCACGCAACTCATGATAGGATTCAACAATCTCTCCAGCATTCAGTGTGCCTAGACCCGTATTGCGGAAATATACATATTGACCATACGTAAACGGCTGCACCAGTGCAGCATGTCGGCTCTTGGGTTTTTTGGCACCGCGGACGAGTACGCCTACTTTCCCGCCGCTTTCGGTGCAAAGCGTAATAATTTTGTTCCCTTCGCCGTAGTCCATGCTGCGGATGACAATCCCTTCCACCCTGTATAGCATGCCTCGTCACCTAACCATTCCCGAATTAGCCAGTTATCCTTCGGCTTCTTCATCTTCAATCACTTCCCTTGCAGGTTCCGACTCCTGTCCTAACGAGTTACACGCCTCGGTATATAACAAATAGGACTCCACATCCCCCGTCATCGCAAAAACCTTCCACGAAAAATCTCGCATCGGAATTTCATCCTCTCTTCGGAAATGACGTCTGCATCTACCAAATAGGATGGAGTCTTGCAAGGTAAACTATGTGTTGCAATTACTGGATATAACTCAAATCATTAATCGCGGCCAAAGCCAAGATCACGCAGAACCCGATCCTGATTTCTCCAGTCCTTTTTCACTTTGACCCATAGGTCCATGAAAATTTTGGAACCAAGCAAGTTCTGAATGTCATGTCGAGCTCGTTTACCCACTTCTTTCAGAAGAGCACCCTGCTTCCCAATAATGATCCCTTTTTGCGAATCCCGTTCCACAAATATGACGGCTGAGATATAAACGACACCGTTATCCTGTACTTTCATATCTTCAATCGTTACAGCAATGGAGTGAGGTACTTCTTCACGAGTCATCTGTAGAATCTTTTCACGAATCAACTCTGCACATACAAACTGTTCCGGATGGTCAGTGACCTGGTCATCAGGATAGTACTGTGGACCTTCAGGCAAATACTTCCCAAGCTGTTCGAGCAAGGTGCTTACATTGCTACCCAGCTTGGCAGATACAGGCACGATTTCAGCGAAATCATGCAGTTTGCGATACTCCTCCATAAGGGGCAGCAACGCTTCCGGCTCAATTTTGTCAATTTTATTCATGACGAGAATGACAGGAGTACGGATATTTTTCAACTGTTCCGCAATATAACGATCACCGCCACCCATTCCTTCCGAAGCGTCAATCAAGAACAGTGCTGCTTCCACTTCTCCGAGCGTGTTCAGAGCAGTCTGGTTCATGTAATCGCCAAGTTTGGATTGACGTTTGTGAATACCCGGTGTATCCAGGAAAACGATTTGCTGATGTTCTGATGTATACACACCATGAATCTTATTACGGGTTGTTTGCGGCTTGTCCGACATAATCGCAATTTTCTGTCCGATAACCTGGTTCATCAGTGTGGATTTACCTACGTTTGGACGTCCAATAATGGCTACAAAACCGGATTTAAATGCTTGTTTTTTCATATGTTCCTCCTCAGGCGCCTAGGCCTGGAATATTGGTTTATTTTTTGGCAGAATTCAGATCAGTAGGCCCAAAAGCCCAAGGTAACAGTTCGGCAACAGTCGTCTCTTGCAGATCACCTTTCATGTTCCCCAAGATGACTTTCATATCCGGTTCACACAGCTCGTACATGACCTGACGACATACACCACAAGGAGCAATCGGACCATCCGTGTCTCCTACAATGGCAATCGCTTTGAAGCTGCGAGGCTTCTGTCCACCTGCAATGGCACTGAACATCGCTGTACGTTCAGCACAGTTACCTGGGGAATAAGCAGCATTCTCAATATTACAACCATGATGCACATGTCCTTCACTGTCAAGCAAAGCCGCACCTACACCAAAATGGGAATAAGGCGTATACGCCTTCGTACGTGCCTTAATTGCTTCCTGCATTAACAAACCGTTATCCATCATTATTCTCTCCCTTAGGGTGCAATATAAAGTTACTACCTACAAGTTAAGTTCAACCAAAGCCAAATTTACACTTGCCACTTCGAGTCCAGAATAACCTTTCGATCGCTGTTATCCCCAGATTTTTTGATTCACTTTTTCAAAGTGAAAATCCGGGGATAAAGGCGAACGCTTCGCTTCTACAGGTTTATTTCTGTCCTCTTCGTTATCGTGTAACGTCTACAAGTTCAACTTAAAAAAGATCCAACTTTATATTAGTGTGTAGTATTAACATCAAAACAAGACAAAACAAATCAAAGTTAAAACGAAATCAGATCAAACCTAGCCAGCTCATCACCGGCTTCATGAAAACGATACAACCGATGATGACGGCGAATACCGCAGCCAGCAGAACTGCTCCGGCCGCGGTATCCTTCGCCGCTTTTGCCAGCGGATGGATATGGGGATGTGCCAAATCAACTGCAGCCTCTACAGCCGTGTTCATCAATTCAGTCACCAGGACCAAAAAGACAGCGGTCAGCACAAACATCCAATCCGTTCTTGAGATTCTGAAAAAAAAGCCGGCTATACACATCAAAACAGCCACTCCCGTGTGAACTCTCACATTACGCTGAGTCCGCAACCCATATGCGATTCCTTCCGCAGCATTGCGGAATACCAGACCCCAGGAGCGCCTTTTCATTATCGTGTCAACCCGGCCTGGGCCAATACCGCTTCTTGTTTGCCCATCATTTCAGCCTCACTGGCTTCATCCTGATGGTCGTATCCGAGCAGGTGCAAGAAGCCATGAACAAACAGAAAACCAAGCTCACGTTCAAATGAGTGTCCATACTCCTCACTTTGCAGGATTGTCCGTGGTACGGAGATGATGATGTCTCCAAGAACATCCGGCATTTCTTCCATTTCTTCATCTTCGTCCAGCTCATAGATAATATCAAGCTCTTCATCCACCGTCTCGTTCATCGCAAAAGACAATACATCCGTAGGACGGTCAATACCGCGATAATCACGGTTCAACTCATGGATCTGCTCATCGTTCACAAAAGTCAGAGCCACTTCCCCGTCTGCAACACCTTCCGCTTCTCCGGCAAGATTCAGCAACTGTTCCAGCATTGCAATCATTGGTTCTGTAATTTCTTTGTCCTGTTGTTCATTATTCCATGCCAGATTAAGACTCATTCTTCCATAACTCCTGTCTGCTCATATTATTGAACTAGCCTGCTTCGGGCGAAGTCGGCTTCGGTTTCTTAATCTCCTCCGGATATTCTATCCTGGAGTGGAAGATACCCATCACCGTTTCCTTCAATGTTCTGGCGACGATATCCAGTTCACGCATCGTGAGATCACAATCGTTGAACTGATGATCGTCCAATCGCCCTTTAATAATTTTCTCAATCATCGACTCCACTTGCTCCACTGTAGGTTTGCGCAAAGATCTCACAGCAGCCTCCACACTATCGGCAATGCCAACAATAGCAGATTCCTTGGACTGAGCCTTCGGCCCAGGGTAACGGAAATCCTCTTCCGTGAAATCAGGTTCAACTCCTGCTTCTTCTGCTTGGCGCAGTGCTTTGTGATAGAAATAGTGGAGAAATGTTGTGCCGTGATGCTGTTCCGCAATATCCCGAATAGGTTTGGGCAGTTTGTAGTCCTTCTGCATTTCCACACCATCACGCGCATGGGCAATGATAATGGATTTGCTCAGTTTCGGATCGATCGAATCATGTGGATTCTCCATATTATTCTGATTTTCAATAAAATAGATGGGTCGCTTGGTCTTGCCAATATCATGATAATACGATCCCACTCGGCAGAGCAATCCGTTAGCTCCAATGGCCTCTGCTGCAGCTTCGGACAGATTACCTACCATAACGCTGTGATGATAGGTACCCGGTGTCTCCGTCAGCAACTTGCGAAGAAGCGGATGGTTCGGATTGGACAATTCCACCAGTTTGAGCGCTGACAAGATACCAAATGAAGTTTCGAAAAATGGCATCAGCCCAATCACCAAGATCGCAGTCAGCACGCCACCCGCAAATGCAAACCCAACGCCATACAGTGTCGTGGTTCGGTTCCAATCGCCCGAGTCAATCAAGGCCAGGGTGAAGACGGCTATGGATCCGAACAGACAGACCATAATGGCCCCTTTCAGGATCGTTGATCGCTGGCTAGCCTTATGAGTTGCGAAGATCGCAACAAACGAAACTAATACAGCGAAGAAGCCCAGTTCAAAGTCAAAAAGCTGACCCTGATGCGTGTTCAAAATAATGCTGGACAACATACCGATCAAAATCGAACATACAAAGGCAAGCGAGGTATCCAGGAGAAGTGCAATTAACATCGCCCCTACCGCAACAGGCGCAAGGAAACCTACATAAGACCTCTCATTGGTCTGGATAATCGCCGTCACATGCATAACCACAATCGTAATAATAAAAATGAGAACAAGCATCAACAGCTGCGCATTATTATATTTAAAGTGCGTTCCGCTGCCTTGCTGAATATACATCAGAATTGCTGCCGACAACAGGCAGGAAAACATAAGAAGTCCAAGCTGCGGCCAGTAGTTTACTTCATTTTTCAGCAAGTCATTCTCATCCAGAAGCGTATACATTTCCGGGGTGATCATTTCACCCTTGGCAACTAATGTGTCCCCTTGCTTGATAAAGACCGTTTGCGTGTTCTCACGCGCCTGAACTTTCGCTTCCTTGGTTCCCTCTTCGTCATAGAAACGGTTAGCGGTCACTACGAGGCGAGCAAGTTCTTGCACCACCTCACGTTGCGTACGCTTACTGAGCGAGCTGACACTCACCATCTCGGCTACTTTCGCACGTGCAGTGGTTGCATCGTTGATCTGATCTGTCATTAACCGGGCAACAATATCCCTCGCAACTGGTTTCATCTCTTGGATATCATCCGATGTCAGACGCGAGATTTTGATGTAGGTTTCTTCGGGAATACGGTAGCTTTGCTCCTGTACCACGTTTCTGATCTCTTCCAACAGAGTCTCGGAGTATGTACCGGCTTTCCGATTGTTATTGATATAATTGGTCACAAAATCCTTCTGACGCTGCGGGATTTCATCCCGATAAATATCAATCTTGTCTTGACTTGAAATCTGATCATCCTGGTTCAATCGATCTACACGATCAAGCAGGGTCGTCATCAAATTTTCGTTTCGCATCTGCACAATCTGAAATATCGGCTGTACCCGTTCAGCAGCTTCTTCCTGTGCTTTGAGTGTGGCCTTGTTATTTGGAATCTGCATGGGCGCAGCTATGTCCACTTCACTCCGTGTACCTTCCTGAATATCATACCGCTCGGGGAGCAACTTGGAAGCCAGACTCACGTAGAAAAGAATCACCAGAAACAAAAACAGAAGATAGCGTGCCCACACGCTATACTTCCATCCTGTAGCCTTATTCTGAAAAGATTTGCCTTTTGACGGTTCCTTCGAGGTCACTTTAGACAATCCCTTTCTATGCTTGATTTTCTGCGGCGTGGTTGTAAGCCACGATAATTTTCTGGACGAGGGAATGCCGCACAACATCTTGCTCGGCAAAATAGACAAATCCAATCTCTTTAACTTCGTTCAAGATCGTATTCGCTTCCACAAGCCCGGATTTCTTACCACGCGGTAAATCAATCTGTGTCACATCTCCGGTAATGACCATTTTGGAGCCAAAACCAAGACGGGTCAGGAACATCTTCATCTGTTCCGGTGTTGTGTTCTGTGCTTCATCAAGAATGATGAAGGAGTCATCCAGCGTACGCCCCCGCATATATGCGAGTGGTGCGATTTCGATTAACCCTCGCTCCAGTGCCTTCGCGGTCTGTTCCTGTCCCATAACGTCATACAGGGCATCGTACAGTGGTCTCAAATACGGGTCTACCTTTTCCTGAAGATCACCTGGCAAAAAACCAAGACTCTCTCCTGCTTCAACAGCAGGCCGTGTGAGCACAATACGTTTGACGCTGCCTTCCTTGATTGCGGCAACAGCCAGTACAACAGCAAGGTAGGTTTTACCCGTACCTGCAGGACCAATACCAAATACAATATCACGTTTTTTAATTGTAGTTACATAGTGCTTCTGTCCAATGGTTTTAACACGGATTGGTTTACCTCGGTATGTCGTGGTAATCTCGCCCTTGAACAGATCCAATAGCTGATCTGCCCGCATATCCTTGGCAAGTTCAATCGCATATTTCACATCTCTTTCGGTTAACACATATCCATTGCGTATCAACTGCAGTAACACATCAAATAATTGTTCAAGCGATTCCACATGCTGTGCATTGCCGAAAATCACAATCTCCGCTTCACGGGATGCAATCTGGGCGGGAATCTCGGATTCAATCAGTTTAAGAAAAGTATCTTGGGGTCCAAAAAGAGATTGGCCCTCTCCCGCACTCTGGAGGGAGATTTGTATGCTGCGTGTTGGCTCTGACAAATATCCTCATTCTCCTTGACTATGGAATAGCGGAAGTTCTTCCGCAATGCTTTCTTCTACTTCAAATAAGACTTTCATATAAACTTTACCATTCTCTTTCTTCTCATGCAAAATTTTTTCACTTATAATTTTCGTTCCTTTGCCGTTTTTAGCAATAATATCGTTTCTTGCTCCTTCCAATCCTTTCGTTCTGGCCCACTCTATGGTCTGTTGTTCCTCATGTTCACGGGTCTCCAGATCCTTCTCTGTCAACCAGCCCATGGGTAGTGTAAAGGATCTCCAGGTTAGTGGTTTATGATTACTCTCGGTATCAAAGGAACTGAACGGTGTACTTCCGTATCCCCACAATTGGATCGCCCATTTCCCCAGCACCATGTAAAACCGTTCTTTGCTCTCACCGGTCATCGTATTATGTTTTTGCACAAGAGGAACCTGTACCTGATACTCACGCCATACCAGTCCACGCACTTCGCCTTTGGCAACAATAGTCTTGGTGTTCTCTTCGTCTCCAAGAATGCCCGAGATCAGTACCTGACCCTTTTTGACACGCATGTCCTTCTGAACGACAGGACGCCCCTGCTCCGCATAGATTTGAGTGACAACAGCATCTGATTTGCTGATCAAATGTCTCGGATTCAGTAACGGTTCGCGCTTCGGTTGTGCGGACTCCACGACTTGAATGGTAATGGTTGTCCCTTCTTTGCTTACTCCAATCCAGGTTACATCCGGCAGAGCGAGTGCAAGCTGCCTGGAGAGCTTGTCTTGGCTTTGCAAGCGGAACCCCCACTGGAAAGGGTATACCCCCTCTTTCTTCGCTGCTGCGAGCACTTCGTCCGTGGGAATGGTAACGTTCCCCTTGACCTCCACATTCCATACCATAGACGACAACGCAAACAAAGCTGCCACAAAAAACAGCATTCCACCGAGAAAGAACTTCCTTCGCAATAGTCGGGCCGCAAAAAAAGGAAAACCGCTACGGTGGGTTACTTTCACTCTGCAGCCTGTCCGTTTCAACACAGGACGCAGCCTGAAAAAATGCGGCAGCAGAATATTCATCTCTGCTACGCGTCCATCGTGAGCACGCAGGTTCCACACTTCCAGTCCCTGCTCTGCCACCGTGTTGATTAATGCTTCAATGTCTCCCCCAGTGACCGTGATTCGGACTGCTCCCCGCAGTTTGTACAGACTGGGCTGCTTCATCCGTTCCCCTCCACTCCATTCATATGAATATCCAGAATCGTTCCTTCAACAGCTACTTCATCCGGCAAAATGTTGCGTATCACCAAGGCAGTTCCTCTGATCTCCAACTGGCCTTGGGAAAGAGCCAGCACGATGCGATCCGGCGTGAAATGGATGACACCGCGATGATTCTCTATATACAGTTGCTTGCTGCCGATTAGGGTTAACCGTGGCATATCATAAAGCACATCCTGCGGCAGATCCAGCACTTCACTGGTCCATCTGCGCAGCTTGCGGCTGATCCGGGTCATTCGAAGGTCTTCCCCCTTCCTCTACAGTTCAACTTATGCGCAGATTCAAGAATTTATGAAAATTCCGGGGCGTGTTAGGGACGAATGTTGAGAAAAAAGTAAAGAACACAAAAAAAGCCGTCTCCGGCGGCTTTCTGCTCACCAGAGACGGCTCTATTTCTGTTCATTATGAAACTTGGTTACAGTTTCCCTCTTGTACCAAACGGCTGTTTGGAACGGGGAGGACCCAGTACTTCTGCCCATATAACACCAGTACGAATATCTTCAGGACGAAGTGGAGACACTTGTTCACCTGTGCCGGGTATATCCCAACTGGAATCAGACACAACAGGTTTATTTGCAGAAGAAAAGCGATTTAACCTCTCTTGAATCAAACGCTCCTGTCGTTCCAGGTCTTTCTTTTGTTGATCAAGTGAGCTTTCCATTCCTCTTGAGGAATTCTCACTTCTATGGTTACTGGCTGTGCCAGAAGAAGCAGCAGGCTCCGAATATGGCTGATCATACTGATTCTCATATTGTTCGTCTTCGTACCGATCGTCATACTGTTCATCATAACGGGGATCAGTATGTCCGGAAGACTGTTGCGGAGATGAGTTGTCTCTTGAGCGTTCATCTCGGTCTGAATCACCACTGCCTCCAAACGTAGGCATCCCGTTGCCAGGACGCTTTTTGTTCGGATCAGCCGATTTGGCCGCTTTCCCCAAAAAGGAGAAGAGCATAAAGCCGATAACGGCTACAATATACAGATTATCAAAAATCCATTCAAATAGGCCCATATGCACTCACCGCCTATCTTCCGTTTTTGGAATCACCCTGATCGTTGGAACTCGAACCTTCAACAGGTTTTCCCAATGAATTGCGCATTTGAGTATCTGCTTCAATATTTTTGAGATTCATGTAATCCATGACACCAATCTTACCACTACGTAAAGCCTCTGCCATTGCAAGTGGTACTGCTGATTCTGACTCAACAACACGCGCTCTCATTTCCACAACGCGCGCTTTCATCTCTTGTTCCTGGGCTACAGCCATCGCACGACGCTCTTCTGCTTTCGCCTGAGCAATTCGCTTGTCAGCTTCTGCCTGCTCGGTTTGCAAGAAAGCACCAATATTTTTACCGATATCCACGTCCGCAATATCAATGGACAGGATCTCAAAGGCAGTTCCAGAATCCAGCCCTTTGGACAAGACTGTACGAGAGATCAGATCCGGATTTTCCAACACCACTTTATGCGTTTCTGCTGAACCGTTGGTACTTACGATCCCTTCACCGACACGGGCAATGATTGTCTCTTCACCAGCACCACCGACGAGTCGATCGATATTCGCACGAACTGTAATTCTTGCTCGAACATTGACTTCGATACCATCTTTTGCCACCGCAGATACAACAGGCGTTTCGATAACACGCGGGTTAACACTCATTTGAACCGCCTGCAATACGTCACGACCAGCAAGGTCAATCGCAGCAGCACGTTCAAATTCGAGTGGAATGTTTGCACGCTGGGCAGCGATCAGAGCGTTAACCACACGGTCAACGTTACCACCGGCCAGGAAGTGACTTTCCAGTTGATTCATCGACAATTGAATACCTGCTTTAGTTGCTTTGATCATCGGATTTACGATTCGGCTAGGTGTTACACGTCTGAGTCTCATCGCGACCAGGGTAATAATACTAACACGCACACCGGATGCAATTGCCGAGATCCAGAGCATTACCGGGAAAAAGCTGAAGAATACGCTCAATACGATAATGGCAACTACCGCAATGAGCAAAACCGTAATCATGGTTGGTTCCATTGTTTAATTTCCTCCATTTGCAATTTGAATTTGATAAACACATCAGAAAAGACATTACTGAGTCAGCTGCTAAATGGATGAATAAATGCACCACCTCTCTGGCAGCTTCAGCTAGGTGGTTATGTATGTTACCAAAGCGTTATTCCACTTCGGCAACAGAGCGGGCTACACCGGTAAAGCTTGCTGAACCACAATCCGGGTACCTTCCGCTTTAATCACAATAATCGGCGTGTCAATCGGAATGAAATCCCCATCTGTCACAACATCAATTCGTTCCCCTTCAAACATCGCTGTTCCAGAAGGTCGAAGCGGTGTCAGACTGATGCCTTGCAGTCCAATCAACTCTTTACGTTCGGTAGCGGACGAGTATCCACGTTCCGCAGACAAACTGTCACTCAGTATGAATCGATTCCATATCCCTCGATCTTTAAACAGTACTGCGATAATCGCAATGACTACCAATGCTGCTCCGAAAGCGATACCCAAAGAAACGAATGCATCACTCGTATCATAAGCAGCCCTCACAACACCGGCAACTAGCGCAATTGATCCCAGAATACCCAAAATACCCATGCTTGGTATGAACATCTCCAGAATCATCAAGATGAGTCCGACAGTGAACAATACCCACGTCTCTGCTCCTGCAAAACCGGCAACGTAATTTCCTGAGAAATACAGGACAAAACACACAATACCGACAATACCAGGCACCCCGAACCCAGGAACGATCAGTTCAATGGCTACACCCGCGATTCCGAGGAACAACAATACGGTCATGACAACAGGATCGGTAAGAAAAGATGAGATATTCTCTACTGTCGTCCGTTCTACCTTGAATACATCATCCTGACTGTAACCGAGCCAGGTTGCCGCTTCTTCCGGTGTGTTGCTGATGTGGTCGGCATAACCGACTTTCAGCGCTTCTTCAGCCGAGAGAGCAATAATTTCACCTTTTTGCTTGGTTTTATTGATCTCTGGCATTTCCACAACCATGTTAACATCCGTCATTCCAGCCGCGATCTTGCCGTCACGGCCACTAATCTCAGCCGCTCCCTGCATTTTGCTTTTCCAAAACGCAACAAGCTTCGGATCATCAACATGTTTGCCTGAACTGTCCACCATTGCTGCCGCACCGATCATACTGCCTGGCGACATTACGATCTTATCTGCATTCAGAGCCAGAAAACTTCCGGCTGAAGCAGCATCTCCACGGACAAATGCAACAGTCTCTATCGGACTGTCCTTAATCAGGGTACCCAACGCTTCCGCAGTGTCGACACGGCCTCCCGGCGTATTGATATCAAGAACGATCAGGCCAGCGTTCATCTTTTCCGCTTCCTTGAACCCGCGTTCCATGAACTTGCCAAGTCCCTGCTCGATTGGTTTGTCAACCGGAATAATATATACGGCGCCACTCTTCTCAGCTGCATGCGCTGACGGTGATCCAATCCAGACAGGAAGCAACAGCGTCAGCAGCATTAAGAGCATCAATGGCCCCGCAAGCTTCTTCCGGCGCTTTCCCTTCACAATAGTCCCCCCTTTTCCATTAATGTTATACTGTCCAGCTTATGGTATTTATTACGTACAATGCAACATTTCGTTTCAAAATCTTAAAATTATATTTGAAAACTGGAGCAATTGCAAGAATTAAAACCATAATAATATATATTAACCATTTAAAAGAAATAGTTGCTATTAAGGACATAATGCGTTCTTGTAAGTGGAAAAAACACCTCCTGACAAGTCAGAAGGTGTTTATTGATTTGCTTTATTGCAGAAATTGTTGAACTGCTTGATTTACCAGTTTGCCGTCCGCTTTGCCTTTAACTTTCGGCATAAGCGCCGCCATGACTTTCCCCATCTCGGCTTTCGAAGAAGCACCGGTTTCCTGGATGGTCTGCTGTACAATAACTTTAATTTCTTCTTCGGTAAGCTGTGCGGGAAGGTACTGGATAAGTATTTCAATTTCCGCTTTTGCATTTGCCGCGAGGTCTTCACGGCCCGCTTTGTCAAATTCTTGGAGGGCATCTTTGCGCTGTTTGATTTCACGACTCAGGATATCAAGCACTTCGTTGTCATCCAAATCTCTTTTCAAATCTATTTCAAGATTCTTGATCGTCGAACGAATCAACCGAATGTTGGAGAGTCTGAACTTGTCCTTACTCTTCATCGCTTGCTTCATATCTTCGTTCAATCGTTCGCTAAGATTCATGTAGTTAAAATCCTCCTAAAACTTTCTCTTACGAGCAGCCTCGGACTTTTTCTTGCGCTTTACGCTTGGCTTCTCATAATGCTTACGTTTCTTCACCTCAGCCAATACGCCATCTTTAGCGATGGAGCGTTTAAAACGACGAAGTGCAGCATCAATAGTCTCGTTTTTGCGAACTTTAGTTTCAGACACCAGTTTTCCCTCCCTCCGACCAGACCGTCCAAGAGCAATAACACGGTTCATCATCTTTCATTATAGGCGAAAGGTAATAAAGGTGTCAACCTCAATGTAATGATCACTTATTTGAATCAATTTCATAACTCACTAAAAATAGATTTTTGTAACCTTATTGAGTTAGCTAAGGTATTATGAATTGATTCATTTATACGAGCGTTAGGTCACATATTCATAGATTTAAGCATATGTCTAAATCCGTGATATTAGCACACATTAGCTCGATTATTTGTGAGAATCAGATAAACTTGTCAGTACACCAAGTCTGGTGCCGCCAAGCAAATGGTAATGCAGATGGTGGACAGTTTGCTCTCCATCCTTACCACAGTTGTTGATCAGGCGATATCCTGTTTCGTGCACGCCAAGACGTTTGGCGGCTTCTTGAGCAGCAAGATGAATCTCACCGATCAAAGGCAGATCTTCTGCGGTAACTTCATTCATGGAAGCAATATGTTTCTTCGGAATGACGAGAACATGTGTAGGCGCAGCGGGCTGGATGTCATGAAAAACAATAACATGGTCATTCTCCAGTACTTTATTGGAGGGGATGCTGCCCTCTACAATTTTGCAAAATAAGCAATCCATAGTTCATACCCTCCTTTTGTTTTCAAAATTATGTATTCCTGTACATCATACCCGAAGTAAAAAGTCTAGTCCAATTTTCTTCACTACTGGTGAACATCTTTTTTGCTTACAAGTTTCAGCATGTTAAAGACTCTTCTTTCCATACCAATCAAGTGAACTTATCAACCGGAGATAATGAACAGATATTATCTAAAAGCAAAAACCTTTCTGCATCCCAATGATTTCCATTCAAGTGCGTGAAGATGAGAAAGGTTCTATGCTTGAGCCATCTCTTTAATAATAAGATTTTTTATTCAGTTGAAACCCATTTCGCTCCATCTAGGCAACTGATCAGAATTTACGCCAGTGCATGGTTCAATAATAAGGCAGCAACGTTAATGCAGTGAGTGCAAATAACGGGAGCACGAGTCGGTTAAAACGTCTGCGGCCGTAACCATAATAAGGATAAGGCGTAGGGTACCCGTATCCTGGATAGAATCCGCGGGTATGACCTATAGGATAATTCGCTCCCGGCATTGCATTTGGAGCCCAGTTCGCATGATGTACGACAGCTTCAGGACCAACTGGAACAGCCAGATAAATCATTTCATCATCCACGTTTTCCATAATGCCATCATATTGCATGCCGTCATTCATCTGCACACATACATATCGGTGCATGTGTTCCTTGCATATTTTCTTCGCTTCCACCTTTTCCACTTGCCAACGCCTCCCTGAATCTGCTCTTGATCACCTTTTCATGGTATTCAGATCTGGGCGAATTGACACAACGTTAAAAATACAAAAAAAGAAGCACCCCGTAGCGGCTTCCTTGGAAGGCTGCTGCGCGGACATCTATTCAGGAAGCGTCCTGATCAGATGTCCGCCGGGGTACTTAAAATAAAGTTTGTCGGCTTAACTGTAGTATAACAGCGGGATGAACCTGTATCTGTGATGTAACTCACTTCGCTAAGTTATAAAAAGCAAGAAAAGAAATATTTTTACAATAACATTCGATTCATCAAAAATGAAAATTGCACGACAGCCCTAGTCTTCAGACAGAGTACATCTTGCTCTCTACAAGGTCTCCAAGACCACCCGCGAACCGCCTCCGCCTTCACCTGCCGGAATCACCACAAGCTTACGCGGCAAGCGTGCGCGCAGTTCAGGAACGTGACTGATTACACCGACAGCCAATCGGTCGTCATGCAGTTTTTCCAAAGAAGTGATAACTGTATCTAATAGCTCCGGGTCAAGTGTACCGAACCCTTCATCCAGGAAGAAGAATTGAAGTGGGTACTGGCCTCGCAGCTGAATCTGGGCCGACAGTGCCAACGCCAATGACAATGAGGTCAAGAACGTCTCGCCACCTGACAACGTTGATACTGGTCGTTTGACTCCCCCATTGGCATCATCACAGATTACAAAACCACCACCGGAGTCCACCTCCAGTGAATAGCGTTGTTTGGTCAGGAAACGCAGACGCTGAGAAGCCGCATGACTAACCTGCATCAGTTGTTCTTCAGCAATATACTCGACAAAAGCATTGCCTCTGAACGCGGATTGAAGTTTGCTGAGCAGTTCGCCTTGACGGCCTACCTCCACCCGTTTGTTCTCCAGTTCGGTCCAGCGAACATGTCGCTGCTCTACATCCTCGAGATCACGTTCTGCCCGTGCTTTGGCACGAAGAGCCGCCTCATCCTCAGTCCGGACTTGCTGCAAACGTTCGGTACAGGCGAACCACTGTTCATCCGATACATTAGCACCACCCAACTTCTGTTCCAGTTCGCGCAATTGGGATGCCAGTTCACGCTCACGTTCACGGTGCTGCTGGATCTCTCCTGCCAGTCGTTCCGCCTCCTGGGATGGAATCGCCGCGGACACGACAGCATCATCCGAGTCAAACGGAGATTGTTCCAGCAATTGCCGCCAGCGTTCCTGTGCCTGTTGCAAATGTTCTGCGGCCGAGACGGCGGCTTGCTGTGCCATGACATCTTTCTTGGTTGACTCCTGCTTCAGGGTGTCTGCTTCTTTGAAGCGTTGTGCCGACTCGGCAGCTGCTTTTCGCAGTCCATCCAGACGAACCTGAGCCGATGCAATCAGGTCTTCTACCCGCTGCTCCCCAACCCACTGACGCAAGCGTTCTTCCTTCTCGGCCAGCTGTTTGCTGTTACCCTGCCACTGCGTTTGCCACTGGATCAGTTGTTTGTCCAATTCAACCAGCTTCTGCTGGAGCGATTGGATGATCTGATCTTTTTCCTCAAGGAACGTCACGCTTTTGTTCAGACGTTCCTTGATGTCTTCGGCGCGCGCGTCGCGCTCCTGCATCGCCTGATAGAGGGCCTTGGCCTCCGCCTGAGCGATGCCCGGCAGTTCCGAGGCCCAGCGGCCCTGCAAGGCAGCCGCTGCGGCCTCGCTCTCGGCCAGCTTGCGCTCCGCCTGGGCGAGACCGGCACGGCCGGCCTCTTGGGCTGCTGCCGCTTCCATGCGGCGCTGCTGCGCGCCTACAGCCGCCTGCTGCAACGCGGCGGCTTCCGCCTGGAGCGGCGCTGCTGCGCCAGCCAGTGCCTGCGCGGCTTCGCGTAGCGCAGCGGCACGCGATGCCCAGGCTGCCGGGGATCGCCCGTGTTCGGGCGACCCGGCGGGCTCGGGCTCCGCTGCCGCAGGCGCGGCCTCGGCGGCCGCCGGAGCTTCGCCGGCCGCAGCGCCAAGCTGCGTCAGCAGGCTGCGACGTTCGTGCAGCTGCTGGCGCAGCCCAAAGCGCAGCTCCTGCAGCTCCGCGTGCAGGCTGCGCAGCAGTTCCAGGTCCGCATCGCCTGCGTGCGGACCTTCTCCCGGCGGCGTAGCCGGGAGCGGGTGATGCGGCGAGCCGCACACCGGGCATGGCTCGCCGCCCTTCAGTTCGGCGCGCAAAGCGGAGGACAGCCGGTGCAGCTCCTGCTCACGCATCGTGTCACGCAGCTGTTCCTCCGCAAGGGCCAGCAGGCTCTGTTCGCGGCTAATGTCCTGCTCACAGGCAAGCAAGGCCTCAAGACCTGCTGACGCCTGTTCTATCAGATGCTGACGCTGATCGCTCAGGCGTCTTTCTTCCTCAGCCGCCGCCTTCAGCTTGTCGGCTCCATGTTCTGCTGACTGCTTGTAGGATTGCATGTCAGCCTTGTTTTGCTGCAACTGCTCCGCGGCAGTATCCACACGATGCTTCAGTTCAAGTGCAGCCTGAAGCTGCCTGCGTTCCTCTGACTTCACTTCATTCGCCTTGAGGCTCTCCTGTAGCTCCTCACGCCGTTTGCGCCCGCGCTGCTGCAACTCCTTTTCTTTCTCAAGCTGCTGTCCCAACGCACTCTGTTCGCCCTGTCCCTGTTCCAGAAGTTGCATGAGGCGCGAGCAATCCACTTGAAGACCGTCCCGTTCCCTTTGCAGCTCTTTCGCTTGTTCAAGTTGCTCCAGGCGCAACAGCAGTTTCGGTTCTTCCTCAGCCATTTGCGTACGTGCGGTCTCGGCCTTCTCCGCTTCCTGAACGGACAGACGCTCATGTTCCAACGCTTGCTGATGAGCTGTCTCTGCGATAGCCTGCCGTTGCTTCTGCGTAGCCATAGCCTCTCGAACCGTCTGCAACGCAGGCAGTATTGCATCTGCTGCTACGGATTGTTTCAGCCGTTGTTCGCCTGCCTCAATCTGTGGTTCCAGTGCTTTCAGCTTCTGCTGTTCATCTGAACGGGCCTGCCGTTCGTTACTTAGCTCACGTATTTTACCCAGCTGTTCGGCTTCCTTCGCCGCTTCATCCAGCGCTTTGCGAGACAATTCAGACTGTTGCACTGCGATTTGAAGAAGACGTTTGGTCTCTTCCAGTGTCTCCTTGCTGGCATTGCCAAGTCCCTGTTGCTCGGCAGCAAGAGATTGGTGAACCATATCATTATCCTTGACCCGTCGACTTAATTTGATGGCCAGCTGATCCCCATACTTCTCCAGATGGAATAAGCGTTGCAGCATCTGGCGACGTTCACTGCCTTTGAGTGACAAAAACTCGGCAAACTTTCCTTGTGGAAGCACCACTGCACGTGTAAAATCATCCATTTTTAAACCGATCACATCTTCAACGCAGCGATTAACATCTGCCAATTTGTCGGCAAGTACCTGTTCTTCGCCATGAACTGTCTCTATGAATTTGCTGATCGTGTTACTCACGGATACTT
The DNA here is from genome assembly GCF_058313655.1 of Paenibacillus sp. Negev47. Classification (NCBI taxonomy): domain Bacteria; kingdom Bacillati; phylum Bacillota; class Bacilli; order Caryophanales; family Paenibacillaceae; genus Paenibacillus; species Paenibacillus sp. Negev47. Next base: position 1,778,844 of record NZ_CM177754.1, on the reverse strand, counting down.
CATTGTTTCGTTTGAAACGTCGCTCTACCCGAAATCTTCGAGTCCCCTCTGCTGACATCAGTTCGAATGTAAAAGCAACCGACAACGAATCCTCTGCATGATTCATAATGCCCTGCGTGCCGTTCACCGCACGTTCCACTTTTCCGTACATGGCGAGTGTGATTGCATCAAGCAAGGAAGATTTACCACTGCCTGTTGGACCGAATATACCGAATAACCCTGTCTCCGTCAGCACGGTAAAATCAATTTCCTGCATCTCCCGATAGCTTTGCAGTCCGGCGACTTTTAATAAAATCGGCTTCATCTTTCCTCGACCTCCTCACGCACACCCGGCTCATCTTCATCGACAAGTTCCAGGAAAAGCTGTACCAGGCTGTCTTCCGGTTGTGCGCCACCCGTCTGACGCTGATAGAATTTACGGAACAGTTCGTGGACCGGCAGTTCAGATCGTTGCTCCAAAAGTCCTGCTGCAGCCATCTCGGGATACACGGGTCGAATATGAATAATACCCTCATGTGATTTTCGCAGCTGCTGAATCTCCTTCAGAGACATCGCCTCGTCCAACCACACTTCCATGTCGATAAAAGCCTGCGGATCACGTCCCTCATCCAGCCAGCGATATACTTCCGCCAGACCACCACGCGCCTGCCAACGAACGAGCGGACGCCCGGACGTTAACAAGACTTCCTCTACCTGTGCAGCTCCGCCTGGTGCAAGATCAACCATCGTGACAGACTTGCTCTGCCCCGCTTCCGAGAAGCTGTAGGCCAGCGGAGAGCCACTATATCGAATCACACCGTCTCCCTTGACAGCCTGTGCACGATGAAGATGCCCGAGTGCCGTGTATTGCGCACCAGTCGATAAAGACGAAGGATCTACCGTGTAGGCCCCACCGATCTGAATCGGACGTTCCGAATCACTCTCAAGTCCGCCGAGCACATAGATATGGCTCATGGCCAAGTTCACAGTATCCGGGCGAAAAGAAGCTGCCAGACGCTGCATTAACATGCCTACCCGGTGGCTATATGCCTGACGAAGCACATTTTCATCCCCATCCGTTGTCAGCAATTCATTCAATCTTGCTTCAGAAGGATAAGGTAATGCCGCAATCTGTGCAGTCTCTCCGGTCCGCTGTGCATGGATGGTTACTGCTTCTGAAGTAGGCATGCCTACGAGTGTGATCCCCTGTCTGTTTACAAGCGGAGTCACAGAAGCCACCCGCTCTGGCTGATCATGATTTCCTGCAATCACCACGAGAGGCCTTCCGTGCTCCGTCAGACGTGCAGCCGCTTCATAAAAAAGTTGTTCCGCCGCTGCCGGAGGATTGACGGAATCATATACATCTCCGGCCATCAATATGGCATCCGCCTGCTGCTCATCAGCCAACCTGACGAGTTCATCAACGAAATCTTCCTGTTCACGCAGTCGACTTCGTCCTTCCAGCGTTTTTCCCAAATGCCAGTCCCCTGTATGCAAAATACGCATCGTCCGTACCACCCCTCTCCCATGTGAGATCCATGGTTCTGAATTCCAATCCGTCTCTTTTACAATTTCACTGCATGTCCACCGTCAAAAAAGTACAGCCATTTCCGGTCAACTTTCCGACCCAGTATATCTTCAATGGCCCGTCCATACAGATCCAGTTGGAAGCGATAATTTTTGGTGAGTTGATCCAAACCACCACGATGCTCCAATACTCGATCCGTCTTGTAATCAAGCAGGACAAGCTCGCCGTCCACCTCATACAGACAATCGATAATGCCCTGTACAAGCACCGTTTCGTTTTCAATCGTTGCCTGCATTTTGCGATCTTCATTTAGCATCTGCATATCTGAGTTCGCTGCACGTTCATGGAGCCATTCCACAGGGGACTGATGTGCCGGAAGTCCATACACAAACGGAATCTCCCGTTTTACCCACTCTGCACGCAACAGTTCTTTCCCTGGTTCTGTATCGAAGAATCCGACCAGTTCTTCAGGTTCGATAGCCTCCGCGTGATGGGACAGCAAAATCTGAAGCTCCACCAGTCGCCCAATTGTGTGCTCAATAAGCTGTGAATCAATGCCTGATCCATCTATAGGCAGATGCTGCATCAACGTATGATACACGTTCCCTCGTTCTGCCCCAGTCAGTTGTTTCTCCCCCATAAATTTGGGACGACGCAGGTGCAATTTGAAAGACGCACCCTCAGATCCCGCACCCGAAACGTTCACCGTACTGTTTGAAACTGACCCTAATTCAGCCTCATGCTCGATAGATTCAACGGATGCGCCACGTAGTACATGGATTGCTTCACCCTTGATGTAATTCATTCCTAAAGTGTTGTGATCTAATAATCTCTCGGACTGTTCTCCCAGTTCCTCCATCACCTCTACGGACTGGATGTCTTGCATCGCAAGTAACGTTTTCAATTCGGTCACAGATGTGCTGGCTGCTACTTGAGTTGCTGCTTCATAGGGATAAGTCCACGAAAGCCGTTGATCAACCTCGCGAATCAGGTGTGTCTCTTCTGCTTGAGAGATTCCTGGATCTGTACCTTCATCTCCAAAGTTTTGGTTAGCTACATTTTGTGCACTCTCCGTCAGCTCTTTTACAGTTGAGGATGGAGCCAACCTCACAGGCTGAACCGCTTTGAGCGCAGCAATTCGTTCTTTCCGCACCTCAGTCATCCCGTCTTCTTCTCCGAGTGTCTGATCCACCACATGGTCACGGGATACCTGATCGGCAGAAATAATAGAAATCGCCCATCGTGATTGATCATCTGCAAGACAGGCTGAGAATGAATCATTGCTTCCTGCAAGTTCACGCAGCACAGCCGCATCTGGATGTCTCATCAGGGATGGCCCAATCCAGTCCAGGTAGCTCCGTCCGGCAGCAAGCAGATAGTCCGGCAATGCCAGATCAGGGCTATCCTTGACCTGAGACCACGCCAGTGCTTTTTTCGATGCATCTTTTACGGTACCCAGCAAAATCATTTTCTCTTTGGGACGGGTCAACGCAACATACAGCACACGCATCTCTTCAGCAAGCAGTTCAAATTGGGCCCGACGACGAATCGCCAGATTGGCTAGTGTAGGATAGGCAACCCGGTTCTCACGATCCACAAACCTCGGACCAAATCCCAGTTCCTTATGCATGAGAAACGGTGCGTTCAGATCCTGCTGATTGAACATTTTGGATATGCCCCCGACAAAGACAATCGGAAACTCCAAACCTTTACTCCGGTGAATGGTCATAATACGTACGGCGTTGTCCTGCTCACCTGAACTACCTGCTACAGTTCCGAGGTCTCCCCCGTTTTCCCGCAGTCTGGAGACATAAGTCAGGAAGCGGAACAAGCCGCGATTCGCAGTTGATTCCTCATATTGTCGTGCGCGATCGTACAGTGCCTTAAGATTACTTTGACGTTGCAGGCCTCCTGGAAGACCACCAACCCAGTCCAAATACCCGGTTTCCCGATACATACGCCAGATCAGTTCACTTAGACTGCCTTGTCTCGCCTCAAGTCTCCACTGCTCCAATTGACGCATAAATCGGATCAACTTTTGCTCAAGCTCCGAGCCTGAAATCTCCGTTATGCCCATATCTTCGCTTGCGCTCCCGGTAAAACCAGCATCTTGAATTCCATCTGTATGCACACCGAATTCACATCCATCATCCAGGATCTCTGCCTCGACAGAAGCTGCAGTTTCCCGCTGTCCCTGTTCCATCTCTGACCAGGCTTCCGGCCACTGCAACTGGACCATATTGGAATCAGGATCGTTATCCTGCCGGGATTGTTGTACGGCATTCGTGGAGGAATTGTTCCATTCTCCAGCAGCCGATATAACCGCATCATAGAATGACTGTCTTTTGTCACCGAGCCGAATCTGTGCCAGTTCCTCTTCATCCAGTCCGACAATCGGGGAACGCAGCACTGAAGCGAGCGGAATATCCTGTCTTGGATTATCAACAAGCTGAAGCAGAGACATCATGATTTCCACTTCTGTAGCCTGGAAGTAGCCCTTGCTCTGTTCTCCTCCAGCAGGAATTCCCTGCTGTCTGAATTCCTCAATCATGAGCGGAGCCCACATCAAGGTCGAACGCAACAAGATGACCATGTCGCCGTAACGTGCCGGGCGCATCGTTTGCAGGGCTTTGTCATACACATGGAGCGCAGGCTTGTCCGTGTCCCCAACCATTTCACGAATACGTCTTGCAATCGCCCGCGCTTCCAACTGAGCTGTTTCGAGTTCGGCACTCTCCAGTTCTGCGGAGACCGATGCATCCCCATTCTCATCCGTACTCTCTGTCAGATCAGGACCACTGCCCTGGCGATCGATCAGCATGAGTTCAGGTGTATACGCCTCGTCGCCAAGCGTCTCTGACGGGAACGTAGCCCCATATGCCAGCTCAGCTCGTTCATCATAAGCAATCTCTGCCACGCCTTCGTTCATGAGTTGCCGAAATATCATGTTGACTGAATGCACGACTTCTGCACGACTGCGGAAATTCCGTGCAAGATCAATACGTTGACCTGTACGATTCAGGCGATCTTCAACACTTCCATCCTCACGTGTGCTCGCTCCATACTGGCGATACTTGTTCATAAATAGACCCGGCTCAGCCAACCGAAAACGGTAGATACTCTGTTTGACATCACCTACCATGAATCGGTTACCCGGATTTTCTCTGGAGATCAGCTTCACAATATCTTCCTGAACCGTATTGGTGTCCTGATATTCATCGAGTAATACTTCATCGAACCGCGAACGGTACTCCATAGCCGCATCGGAAGGCATCGACAGTTCAGGCGTTGAATCCTCATGTCGCAAAATGTGAAGGCAGTAATGTTCCAGATCACTGAAGTCAACTTGCCCCCGTTCCTGTTTGGCCTGTCGATAACGTTCTCCAAATGTACTAACCAGCCTCGACAGTTCCTGCATGAGTGGCGCCGCCTGCTCCAGCTCCTGCCAGAACGAAAACGCAGTTCTTCCGAACAATGAACCTTTCAGGTCGGAAACTACCTTTTTCGCAGCTTCACGGAGTTCCTTCACCTGATCCTGTAATGCCGGGTCCGTCTGATCTTTTTTGCAGGGTTTCAGTTTGCCAAATGCAGCGGGTTGAAACACTTCAGGCAACCTCTCCCATGGCATAACCTCAACCGCAGACAACAGCTCTTCCACCATCACCAGGTCCTCTTTTAACGTCTCTGCATATGGTGCCGGACCTTCAGGCTGCATGGAAATATGGATGCCTTGACGGAGCAGTCCTGCTGCACCACTTAAGGCAAGTGCCGCATCACGCAAAATGCTCTGAACCCATGCTGAGTGTCCAAGCTCCTCTACGCTTTCTACCTGAAAAGCGGATGCCATCTCTGAGAGCCAATGATCCGGCCATGAATGACTGCGGGAGAAATCATACAATCGTTGCACAAGTCGATGCATGGCATCATCGTTTCGCTCTCCACTGAACCAGTCCACCAACTCACGGAATGTACTGCCTTCATCTTCTTCGCCATACTTTTCCTCAAAGAGTTCTTCGAGCAATTCCTGCCGCATGATTTCCGCTTCATTTTCATTCAGGATACGGAAAGCCGGGTTCAACGGAATTTGCTGATAGTAACGGCGAATGACTTCCATACAGAATGAATGCAATGTTGTAATAGATGCACGCCCAAGCAGCGACAGCTGCTTACGCAAATGTTCTTCTCCAGGCTGTTCTTCCAGCGCACGTTCCAGCGCTTCCCGAATCCGTTGTTTCATCTCGGCGGCCGCCGCTTTGGTAAACGTGGCTACAAGTAAGCGATCCACACTGAATCCTTGGGAGGGATCTGCAATCTTGCGAATAATTCGTTCAACCAATACAGCTGTCTTGCCTGATCCCGCCGCAGCGGCAACCAGAATGTCTTCTCCGCTTTCGGAGACGGCACTCCATTGGTCATCACTCCAGAAGCTTCCTTCCGGTTTTGGCATATTCGTCATGATGTTTCCCCTCCCTTGGTGTGAGATAACATATCCCAGATTTGCTGTTTGCCCGGTTTGGACAACAGGTTATATTCATTTCCTTCAATATTCTCATCAAACTGACAAACAGGCTTATACGGACAGAACGTGCAGGCCACTTCCTGCTGAATACGATAAGGCTCAATGGCCACATCCCCATCCGTAATTCGGGTGCCAATCTCGCGGATATTACTCCGAACCGAAGCAAGCAGCGTATCCCATTGCTCAGGCGTAGCTACTGCGGCGCTGCTATAAAAACTGCCGTCTGCCTTAAGGGCAACCGGAATAATGGCTGAATACCCTTTATCCAGGGTATTATCCATTTGCGCAATTGCATCCCGGTCCGCCAACAGTAGACCTTTCATTTTGAACCTTTTCAACAGTTCTTGTCCGGCCTGCTCCGATGTCATGCCATTTGCGGATTGCAACAACGGGTTATGCACATGGAAATACAGCGTTCCTCCCGGCATAGCCGTTTCTCCAAGCCATTCCTCGGCAGCACTAAGCAGCACCTCTAGATAGGTGAGCATCTGCAATGACAGACCATAGTACACTTCATGCAGCTTGAGATCCGTCTGGCTGGACTTGTAGTCAATGACACGCAATAGCAGACCGTTCTCTCCTTCTGCCACATCCACACGGTCAATCCGACCCACAATCTCCATCACACAGCCATTCTCCAGTTCAAAACGCAGAGGTGGCAGTGTTTTATCCGGTCCAAAATCAAGCTCCAACCCAATCGGTTCAAAACTTCCACGCCTGGACTGTTCACCGAGAATAACGGATGCCCGGCTAACAATGTCCTTCAACTTGCGGAAAATATAACCGTATCGCTTGGTGCTTAACAAAATCTCTCCTTGCAGTTGCGGTGCAATCTGCTCCACCGTTTGCTCGGCTTCCTTGCGACATTGGTCTGGAGTCAAGCTGCCCCAACTACGATTTTCTTCACGCAATCGCATAGCCAGTTGGCTCAATGCAGCATGAAACAGTTGTCCGATATCAGGAGCCTGAAGACGGTACAATTGCCGTTCTTTGAGGCGCAGCCCGTGCGAAGCAAAATGGGAGAACGGACAAGCTACGAACCGCTCCATTCGTGAAACACTCGTTCTCACCTCTGTGCCATACAATCTGCGACTGGTAGCTGTACGTAGGGGCAATGCCCGATTACGGTAAAAGATCGATCCCAGCAACCGCTCTAGCTGAGGTCTGCTTGTCTCCCGAGATACATGCCAATTGTAGACCGCCCACCACATTTCTGGAATGTCTTCTCCACGGCGCCATTTGCGCAATTGTCCAATGAGCGCAGACAGACTCTGACCCGGATGGGTGACATAGGACCAATGAGTTTCTTCCGAGTTCGTAACCGGTGGTTGAGCGAGCAATGGCTGTTCTTGTAAACCAAACATCTTCCGTACATGACGGACAATCTCGGAAGGAAGCAGTGTTTTTCCCTCATCATCAGCAACCGGATAACTCAGCCACAACTGGCTGCTTGCCGCTGTAAGTGCTGTATAGATCAGAAAACGTTCATCCAGCATCTGTCTTGTTGCTCCTGGTCCAAGCGCCACGCCTCTTTCTGTCAGCAACGATCTTTCCAGCTCCGTTAATACTCCATCCTCCTGAGGTACAGCAGGCAGTTCACCATCCACTGCACCGAGAATAAATACGTATTTGATATCCTGAAGACGTGTACGATCCATGGAACCGACCAATACCTGATCAAGTGCTGGTGGTACCAGACCCAGCTTCAGTTCGGTCAATCCGGTCTCGATCATCCCGGCAAATAGAGTGATATCCAGCCGTTCATTCCCCATCATATTAACCATCTGATCCAATAAATCCAGCACAGCTCCCCACATCTGCCGATGTTCTCTCGACCGTTCGGGGTCACCTTGAGCCTTAGCTTCAGCAGACATACTCTCCAGTTTCCATGGAATCTCGGCCTCTTCCAGCAATCTGTATAGTGCCTCGCATTGGGCTTTGGCTGTCTTTGCCTTTTTCATTCGTTTCTCAAAAGCACCCATGGAATCTGTAATGACCGTTCGACAACTCTCCATTAAAGACAGCATCTGATCCCGTCCTCGACTACGGCCATCCTGACCATTGTCTTCAAGCGAAAGGCTTGGCACATATTTCCACGGTTTGCCGTCAGTCCAGCGATACCCATGAATACCACAAGCCAATACATAATTCTCAAGCTGGTCCATATCTTCACGGGTGATGGAACCATCACGCGGAAGCAGTAGGTCCGTTTTGACGCAGCGAAATACATCCTCGTAACGCCAGTGTCGACGAACAATGTCGAGTGCGGAACGGATAAACTCGGATAAAGGATGATGAAGTTCATTTCTTCTGCGGTCCAGAAAGACGGGCACGCCATAATCTCTGAATAACGGTTCAGCTATATCAGCGTAGGTATCCAACTGACGAACAAGTACGGCCATATCCCGATAACGCGCACCTTCGTTTTGCGCCAGGCGCCGCATCTCACGGAGTGCTCCCTCCATCTCAGCTCGACGGTTCTCAGCTGCGACTAGTCGGATTCCGGAATCAAGGCCTTCACTTTTCCAGCGAATTCGGCGATCAAAGCCTGCCTCCAGATGAGCAAGTCCCGGACGATCCTTGTATCTCGGTGGAGTCTCCGGATCAAGTACAGTTGTATCGCTCGTTACACCCAGTTCTTCGGCCATTCCTTTGAGACGCGCGTAAGCACTTGCCGTGGGATAGAACAGCTCCAGTTCTCCAGGCAATGCACCGTGATCATAAGGGCGATCCAATGTCAGGGCAATCGTCACGGAAGAGCATTGCAACATGAGCCTACCGATCACACTCATCTCCTGTGGCGTGAATCCCTGAAAACCATCAATCCAGATCTGGGCATCTTGCAGCAATGAACTTTCCGACAAACGCTCTGTCAGTTCGGTCAACGTGTCTTCATCATCAATATATAATTCGGTCAGTTCCTGTTCATAGTCACGATATATCAGATTCAAGTCATGTAGCTTATCCTCCAGAATCGGCGAAGAGGATGAAGTATTCCATCCAGACAACCCTTCTTCCAGCAATGATGGATCAACTTCATAACGTTTAAATTCACTATATAAGTCATTTAATTCCCCTATAAAACCCAGCTGGCTGCCAGATGCACCAAATAGCTTCAATTCATCCTTACGGCGCTGGATGACTTTGTAGAGCAGCATCTTTTTGCCTTCGGCTCCGATTGGAATACGAGCAGAACCGCCTGCTTCCTGCATTATGCGGTAGGCTAAACGGCGAAAGCCGAGCACTTCTGCACGCATCGTACCTTTAATTGCTCCAGAAGACACCAATGCTTGCTCTGTTCGAAAGGAACTCTGTTCCGGAACGAGTAAAATCAAAGGTTTACCTTGCGGCTCCTTTTGAAGCAGGGATGTAATTTCCCGGGTAATCAGCGAGCTTTTGCCGCTGCCTGCCCGGCCAATAACAAAACGAACGGACATGTCTAATCCTCCAAACCACACGTACAAGATTTTAATTCCCAGTATAACATATCTGACTTGGTTCGGAACATACGTTTGCCACTATCCGGTAAAACCGGAGATCATCTCCGTTAACACAGCAAAACAGCAAAAAGCCCGCAGCTATTCACACTGTGGACTTTAGACTTGACCTATACTTCATTGGAACTTAATTCGTACAATTAATTCTTTTTACTGCGCACTTCGAAAATAGCAAATTTCAGGTAATGTCCTTCATCCACGCCCAGAATTTGCGGGTGATCCTTACCTGCTGCTTTCCAGTCGATCAGACGCAGCACCTTGCCTGCATCTTCCGCTGCATCCGCAATCGTGTCCAGGAAGAGATCAGGACGCATGTGATACGAACAGCTGGCTGTTACCAAATATCCGCCCTCATTAACCAGTTTCATTCCTTGCAGGTTGATATCCTTATAACCGCGACATGCACCTTTAACTGCTGATTTCGTTTTGGCAAACGCAGGAGGATCGAGGATGACTACATCAAATGTTTTACCGCCAGCTGCAAGCGCTTTGGATGTATCTACTTTTTGTTCGCCTGCACGTGCACGTGCGGTACGTTCATCCAGCCCTTTCACTTGTTCACGCAAGTACTGGAATGCATCAGCAACAACGAATTCTACGCGATCGGTAAAACCGTTCAGCTCCACATTCGTTCGTGCACTCTCAATGGCGTGTTCCGAAATATCAAGGCATGTCACTTTTTTGGCTCCATACTTGCAAGCATTCAACGTGAAGCTGCCTGTGTGTGAGAAGCACTCCAGCACGGTGGCGCCATCCCAATAAGGGAATGTAACCACTTTACCGCTTTTATTCACAGGCAACAGCTGCTCTGTGCCATCCTGCTCGGTCTGTTGGAGTGTGATTCCACTCTTGTACCCCCACCCCTTCATAAGTGGTTCGATGGCTGCACGATTTTCGCGTTGGTCGAAGAAGTAACCTGTCTTCTGTCCTTCTACGATATCCACTTTAATGAGTAGTCCGTTCTCTGTAACGGTGACATGCCGCGGGCAATCCCCGTACAGTGGGCCTTTGGTTTGTTCCAAACCTTCCAGTTCACGAATCGAGACATCACTGCGCTCATATATGCCTTCCGGCTGCATCACTTCAATGAGTGCCTGTACGATAGCTTCACGGCAACGATCCATGCCGAGTGTAAGCAACTGTACAACAAGGATGCTACCGAAACGGTCAACAATCAGTCCTGGTAGAAAATCAGCTTCTCCATAAACGAGACGATATGCCTCTCCATCCTGGATAAAGCGTTCCCGATGACGCAAGCAATCGCGGAATCGCGCTGCAAAGAACGCGGTGTCCATCTGTTCGGACTCCAGCGGTTGATACGCTACGACCCTTACTGTGATCTGAGATGCGGGATTGTAATACCCTGTCGCCAGATAGCGACCTTGATGATTCAATACATTGACCAGATCTCCCGGTTCCGGTTTTCCGTCAACAGAGGCAATTTCGTTGTTAAATATCCATGGATGTGCATGTTCAAGCCGCTTTTTGCGACTGCGTTCGAGTGTAACTGATGGCAAGGTAGATCCACTTCTTTCATAGTTAGTTGAAAAGATAGGTTTGGTGCGGCGCGTAAATGGCGTTCCGGGTTCGAATCGATCTTCCGATCGCTGTTGCCTCCAGATTTTTTTGATTCCCTTTCTTAAAGGGAAAATCCGGAGACAAAGGCGCACGCTTCGCTTCTTCAGATTCGATTTCGTCCCCTCCACTACGCTTGCACGAATCACCGTATCTTTCGAATTGGGGTGCGGAAGTTAAGTGACGCTACGGCGACGAATTGTTCCTCTGATCGCTGTTATCCCCAGATTTTTTGAACTCCCTTTTCTCAAAGGGAAAATCCGGGGATAAAGGCGAGCGCTTCGCTTCCTCGGTAACAATTTCGTCTTCTTCGCTACGTTTGCTCGAATCACCGTATCTTTCGAATGGGGGGATTAAGGTTCGCTTCCCTCTGAATTCCTTTAGGCTTGTCATGGTTGTCTTTATTTACTCATAGGATGAGTTAAGGAACCGGAACGGAAGGAATGATATTTTTATGTTTAGAGATGTTATATTGCCCCTACTATATGGGCTTATTATCTTTTTTGGTGGCATGAAGTTGATGGAAACCGCCTTACAGCGCATGGCTGGGCCCATGCTGGCAGGTTGGCTCAATCGGGCTACCTCTGCTCCCTGGAAAGGCATGGCCTTCAGCGCAGGGGCAACGGCCCTGTTGCAGAGCAGTACTGCGGTCACCGTACTCACCATAGGACTGGCTAATGCCAGATTGATCACCTATGGACGCACACTCGGCATCATCCTTGGCACCAACATCGGGACATGCCTGACAACGGAGCTGGTAGGTCTGCAGATCGGACGTGCTTCCCTGCCCCTGCTTGTCCTGTCGCTGACGGGCTGGGCCATGTTTGTTGTACTTGGTGAACGCAATCTAGCCGCTCCTGAACGCACACGGCAGACTCTGTTTAACATCCAATACAGCTTCCTCGCAGCTGCCGGATTTGCACTTGTCATGACAGGCATTCAGGTCATGCAATCCATTGCCTTGCCACTGCGGAGCATGGGCGTATTTCAATGGTTTCTCGACCGCTCGGCCGACAGCTTGTGGTGGGGCTTCCTGGCAGGCGCTTGTCTCACGGCGCTCATTCACAGCAGCGCGGCTGTCATTAGCATGGCGATTACGCTCGCAGCCACAGGGGTATTACCTGTGGAGATCGGTATCGCCATTGTGATCGGGTCCAACGTGGGGACCTGCATCACTGCTGTAATTGCTGCCGCGGGCGGAGCATCCGCAGGCAAATTTGTCGCAGCCTCCCATGTTGTATTAAACATTGCGGGAGCACTGTTGTTCATGCCGCTGATCGGCCAGCTGCATGCAGCTTCGGCTTGGCTGTCAGCGGACAATGGGGCACAGATCGCGCATGCCCAGACCCTTTTTAACATCACCAGTTCACTGCTTGCTTTGCCGTTCTGTTACTTGCCAATCTGGCACAAAAAACCACCGGTCCACGCCCCCGCGGCGAAGTCACCCGTGGCTTGATGATCTGCCTCCAAACCTATAGAACCGCGCGGCTAACTGACTAGAACAATAATTTGTTATACGTTAACACCCAACTTGTTCAGTGCTACACGCAAGATGTCATCGTTATTATCATATCCACTCTGCTGCTGTAGGGACCATGCTTCTTCCGGAGCATACCAGTCCACACCCTTGATTTCTTCAATCTGAGGCTGTAAATCACCACTCTCGGCTTCAACGAGATAGTAATGAACTTCCTTATCTACCGGGCCAAACTCTGCATGTTGGTACGTATAAGCGATAATATTAACCGGCTCCACAATGCGACCGACCATACCCGTCTCTTCCAGAATCTCGCGCAGTGCGGTCTGTTCAACCGTTTCCCCATCTTCCATTTTGCCCTTGGCGAGAGTCGTTTTACCGTAACGATCTACGATAAGCTGAATTTGAAGACGTCCGTCTTCCCCTATTCTATAAACAACTCCGCCTGCTGAAATTTCTTTTTTGTTCATCGTGCTCTCCCCCATACTTCGATATCTGTATCTTATTTTTCGCAAAAGAAGGACCTCATCTCCACGGGTAAGCTCCCCAAGGAAATGAAATCCTTGTTTCTGACGCCTCGATTACATCGCGGCGGACTTGAGATTATCTTCCAATACACGTACCAGCGTAGCCTGACTTTCGTTCACGCCAGCTTCAACCAATTTGACTCGGCATACTTTACCGACCATATCCATGGTACCGTCAAAGACCAGCTGAATGTAATTGTCGCTATATCCGTGCAGCTTGCCACTTCCCTCGCGGCCTTTGGCTTCACCTTCGGGAATAACATCCAGTACCTGTCCGACAAACTGTTTGGCGTACTCCAGTTGCATCTGCTCAGACAATTCAATGAGTTCATGCACACGTGCATTTTTGACCTCTTCATCCACCTGATCTTCCATCCGTGCTGCAGGAGTACCCGTACGTTTGGAATAAGGGAATACGTGCATTTCGGAAAAACCGATTTTTCGCATCAACTCATAGCCATTACGGTACATTTCATCCGTCTCACCCGGAAATCCAACAATAATGTCAGTCGTAATCGCCACATCTGGCATCGCTTCCCGAATGCGAAGCATTTTGTTGTAGAACTCTTCTGTCGTATACTTGCGACGCATGCGTTTTAATACCGTGTCATCGCCAGCTTGCAGCGGAATATGAAAGTGACGAACGAGTTTATCCGAACGTTTAATCACGTCGAGCATGCGATCATCGATCTGGCTGGCTTCAATCGAACTGATTCGAATACGCTCCAGGCCCTCTACTTTATCCAAATCCCACAGCAGATCAGTTAGATCATAGTTCTCCATGTCATCCCCATATCCACCTGTATGAATACCTGTAAGGACAATTTCCTTATATCCGGCGTGTACGAGTTGATGTGCCTGTTGGATGATACTGTTGGATTCTCGGCTACGAGACAATCCACGTGACCACGGAATAATGCAAAACGTGCAAAAGTTATTGCATCCATCCTGAATTTTCAGGAAAGCTCGGGTACGATCAGCAAAATCAGGTACATCCATCTCTTCAAACACACGGGTTTTCATAATATTACGCACTGCGTTAACAGGTTGCCGGGACTCCTGAATCTCATTGACATATGGCAGAATCTTGTCACGGTCCTGTGTACCGATAACCAAATCTACGCCAGGGATGTCCAGAATCTCTGCCGGAGAAGTCTGCGCATAGCAGCCTGTAACGGCCACAATGGCCTCCGGGTTCCGCCGAATGGCACGACGAATAATTTGACGGCTCTTTTTGTCGCCGGTATTGGTTACTGTACAAGTATTAATCAAGTATACATCTGCTGTCTGTTCGTCAAAGTCCACTTGATCGTATCCTTCGTTTTTGAACAATTGCCAAATCGCCTCTGTATCATAGAAATTAACTTTGCAGCCTAAGGTGTAAAACGCCACGGATGGCATAATTACATTCCTCCCATTTCTCCGGATTCATATAGCACACAAGTGAGTGCCGCCATTCCAGCTGTCTCGGCACGCAAAATGCGCTTGCCCAGCCCAACAGATACAGCACCTGCCTGATCGGCCTCTGCCGTCTCCTTCTCAGAAAATCCACCTTCCGGTCCAACAACGATCAAAACTTCTGCACTTGCATCAGGTGCAAGTTGCTCAACAAACGGTTTCAGCGCGTCTCTCAGCTGCTTACCGTTTTCTTTCTCATAACAATAACATACCAGGCTATAGCCCTCAAAAGAAGATAACAGCCCTTTCCAGGAAAGTGGCTGCTCCACGGATGGAATGCGATTCCGGTGACTCTGCTCAGCAGCTTCCTTGGCAATTTTCCGCCACCGCTCCAACCGTTTGCCTTCTTTCTTGGCATCATATTGCACAATCGTACGTTCTGATAGGAAAGGTACAAATGATACCGCCCCAATCTCGGTACATCTCTGGATGACTGTCTCCATCTTGTCGCCTTTGGGTAAGCTCTGTGCAACGGTTACGCGAATTCGCGCTTCATGGTCCATAACCAAAGACTCTACAATATTGGCCGTCACTTGGCCTGCTTCAATACTTTCAATTTCCACTAGTGCTTCTCTGGAGTCTCCGTCACTGACAATCAGTTTATCTCCAGGTTTACCACGCATAACCTTGCCGATATGGCGTGCATCATCACCTGTGATGATCACAGCATGTTCATTAAACTGTTCTGCAGATAAAAAATATCGCTGCATTAGTCAATCCACCCATTCTGTCCTGTTATGACTGGAATTCACTCCACCTGATGACAGGCGTGAATCCAATCGCCACAGATGATCATACAACTTTTACGTGTTTCTGACCAGTATTCCAGTCCATAACACAATGCGCTTTTAGCGATATAATTCAATAACCAGCTTTGCCAGATCCACATACATTGTTTGCGCAAACTCATACAAAGGTTGAATCGTCGCATTTTGCAACGGAGGTATAACAAGAATCAATAGGAAGATAAAAATGGACCATTGCTCCACACCTTGCAGCTTGCGGCTGATTGAAGGTGGCAGTACATCTTCTAGAATCCGATAACCATCCAGCGGGGGTAACGGAATCA
Source organism: Paenibacillus sp. Negev47 (assembly GCF_058313655.1). NCBI lineage: Bacteria > Bacillati > Bacillota > Bacilli > Caryophanales > Paenibacillaceae > Paenibacillus > Paenibacillus sp. Negev47. The sequence goes on along the minus strand of NZ_CM177754.1, from coordinate 1,763,215 downwards.
AGTTAAACAGGAACAGGAAAAAGTTTGTCAGGTTAAAAATAGCGAAGAACGTCGTGATTGCTGTCAGCAACCGCTCATTATCAATGCCGCCGAGTGCTCCCGAACCAACCAGTGAAGCATAGATGATTGTACCGATGATCGCGAGCAACAGATTGCTCAGAGGCCCTGCTGCGGATACGATGATGCCCATCAATCTAGGCTTGTCGAAGTTAGCCCGATTAACCGGAACCGGACGCGCCCAACCAAAGCCGGCTATAATGAGCAACAGCACACCAAACAAGTCAAAGTGCACAACTGGATTGAGCGTGACCCGACCCAACAGCTTGGCTGTCGGATCACCGAATTTGTTGGCGAAATATGCATGCGAGAATTCATGCACCGTAAATGCGATCAGAATGGTCAGCAGGAAGAATGGCAGCTGATCGATCGGATAACGAAAGAACGAATTCCAAAAGTCCATACGTTACCCCTTTCTGGCTACATACGCCAGCCAATCCTCATCACGGTGGATGGCACTCACTTCAAACCCGGAGGCTACCAGTGCATCATGCACAACCTGCTCTTTGTTCTTCCAAATGCCCGATACAATATAAGTACCCCCAGACTCAAGTGCATTATAGACATCGTCCACGAACAATAAAATGATTTCTGCCAAAATGTTAGCAACCACAACCTTAACAGGCAGTTGTACTCCAAGTGCAGGGTCCTGATTCCCAAGGACGGACAGCAGATCACTCTCTTTAACCGTAATTTGTTGCTCCAGCCCATTCAGTTCCACATTCTCCCTGGCACTGATTACCGCAACTGGATCCAGATCGAGCGCCAACACATGTTTAGCGCCAAGCTTTATCGCTCCAATTGCCAAAATGCCAGAACCTGTACCTACGTCAATGATTTCCTCGCCGCCTTGAATAACCGTTTCCAGTGTGCGCAAGCAGAGTGAAGTCGTTGGATGAGTTCCTGTACCAAATGCCATGCCTGGATCAAGCTCAATAATTTTCTCATCCGGACTTTCTGGCGTATACTCTTCCCACGTTGGTTTAATCGTCAGACGTTCTGATACACGTACCGGCTTGAAATATTGCTTCCAGGCCGTTGCCCAGTCATTTTCGTCCACTGTACGCGTCTCATAACGAACCTCACCCGTATCAATTCCGAATTCAGAGAGTTCCTCAATTCTCGGGTTAACTTCTGACTGCAATGCAACCATATCCGTACCTTCGGAGAAGTACCCTTTGATGACCGCAAAGCCTTCAGGAATATCATTCAAAGGAACGTCGTATAACTCACCATATGTCGTGTCCCGTTTTTTATTTAAAGTACCGGACTCTTCAATTGAAACCCCTCCAGCACCCGCTTCATGTAAAAAATTCGAAATCATCTCCACAGCTTCCTCTGTGGTATGTATTGTTAGTTCATGCCATAACATACTTGGTTTTTCCTCCTCATTTTTCAAACATCCCAACTATTGTACTACACAAGCGAGCCGGAGTACAAAGCCGCATCAGTAAAAGAAAAACAAAACAGGATATCCGCAGCTTGACCGCACGAATATCCTGTCATGTATTCATTATTATCAGTTTCACTCACTTAAGCATTTGACATAATTCGAATCATATCGCTCACGGGATATATGCAAAATGCTCATTTAGCAAAAACGTCCACCGTTCTGAGTGATCATCTCTGCGGCTTGCGGTAACGAATCGTTGGAGACGGAAACAGTCAGCAATATCTCTTGTTTTAGCCTGTTTGCCGAATCCTCTTCGGGCGTATCATAGACCTGACCATTTGATAACATTTCCGTTTCATCACTAATCAGGGCAAGTACGTTCAGTTCACCACTGAATCCTCCGACGACGGCCGTAGGAGAACTATCGGAGCCCGTAACATCGTGTGAGTCCAATGCAGACGCTTCATTGCTAACGCTCTCGATACTTAATTGGTTCGGGTGCAACAATTCCAGGGCTCTGCGTGCAGACTCCGCCTCAGTCCAGCTGGTAAAAACAGCTTCGAGGGTCACTGCCGAGCGATCTTCAGTCATGAAGCTCCCGTCCCTGACGTCGATCAGCCGCTTCACTGCGGCGTAGTGCCTCTATATCTTCATGATCCGCAGCTTCAGCGCTGAATTCCACGTCTTCATTTTTGGCGGACTGCAATCGTTTCATCTTTTCCGTTTTCGTGAGAATCTTGCCTGGGCGTTCGTGTTCTGCCATTGTTATGTTCCTCCCTCAAATTAAAATGAACTAATACGTGTTAAAGTGTAATTCTCTGTTCATCTTATATAGATTTCCTGAAACTAGATCATTCCACCGGCTTGTTCGATAATGGACATAGCACGGTGATGTACCGACTCATCTACGACGACAGTTAGTAATACGTCTCTTCCTGTAGGTCCACCCTGTCCACCATCACTCATGCCGCTTGCAGAAGGGTCCGCCGCAGCCATGATTCCAGCACTGGCATTCGTTTGCATTGAATCGGGCACCCATGATGAAAAACTGCCGGAAACGCCCGGCTTGTAGGAAGCCCCGCTTGGTCCTACACCCGCATATCGGCTGAATCGATTAATCGACAGGTCCTCCACTCGCAATGCCTCCAGTTTTTTGGCTGCCCCTTGAGCTTGCTCCGGGCTGTTAAAGTACGCCAAAATATTTTTCTCGGTCATCCGCTTCACCTGCTTCCCTAATTTCTCGCATAACAGCTATGCATATCATTCTCGCCATGCTATCTTTCCGCAAGTTCGCTCAGAATATACCGAATGCTCCCACAATTTGCTGCCGTTCTTCGTATCCTAAATCCATGGATTTTGCCAAAACCAGTGGATAGCCACTCCAAAGGGCATGCAAAAAAGGACACCCTGCGGTAAAAACCGCTGCGGTGTCCTTTTAGGCTTGCTATATTTTATCCTCAGTCGCCACGGAAGGCGCGTTTCACTCTGTCAAAGAAGGATTGCTCATGCTCATGTGTTTGCTCTCCATCCAGCGCAGCAATCTGGCGAAGCAGATCTTTCTGCTCGTCATTCAGCTTACTAGGTGTAACCACAACCACTTTCACATGCTGATCCCCTTGCCCCATACCGCGCAGGCGTGGTACACCTTTGCCTTTGAGACGGAAATACGTTCCCGTTTGTGTACCGGCTGGTACTTTCAACTTCACTTTCTCGGTCAACGTCGGGATCTCAACTTCATCTCCCAGAGCTGCCTGGGCAAAGGTGAGTGGGATTTCACAATAAATATCGTCGCCTTCACGCTCGAAGAAATCATGTGATTTCACGCGGATGACAATATACAGATCTCCCGCTGGTCCGCCACGCAGACCGCCCTCGCCCTCGCCTGTCATACGCAGTTGCGCGCCATCATCTACACCCGCTGGAATGCGAACATGGATTTTGCGTTGCTTGCGGACTTTACCGCTACCGCTACACGTCGTACATTTTTCTTTGATGATCTGGCCCGAACCACTACAGTTCGAACATGCACGACGATTAACCATACGACCAAACGGTGTATTTTGCACGACTTCCTGCTGACCGCTACCTTGGCAGACCGAGCATGTTTCCGGTTTCGTTCCAGGTTTGGCACCTGAGCCATGACAGGTATCACAGCCTTCGGTACGTGGAATCGTAATATCGGTTTCTTTCCCGAATACTGCTTCCTTGAATTCAATGGTCATCGTGTACTGCAGGTCATTCCCCCGTTGCGGAGCATTTGGATCACGTCGTCCGCCGCCACCGCCACCAAAGAACATGTCGAAGATGTCGCCAAATCCGCCGCCGCCAAAATCACCGCCACCACCGAATCCACCCTGATTCGGATCGACATGACCATATTGGTCATACTGTGCACGCTTCTGACCGTCACTCACGACATCATAAGCTTCTTTAACTTCTTTAAATTTGGCTTCCGCATCAGCAGCCTTGTTTACGTCAGGGTGATACTGACGGGCAAGCTTACGGTAAGCCTTTTTAATCTCATCGTCGTTAGCCGTTTTACTAACGCCAAGCACCTCATAATAATCACGCTTTTCAGCCACTCTTCCACCCCCATATCATTCACCTTATCGCACATCGTGACAAAAGGAAAGCCAAAGCACGGGAGCCCCGGCTATGACTTTCCCTCTAATTCGAACGTCACCGATGTTTAATTCGCGTAGAACTACGAATTAGTTTTGTTTTTTATCTTCATCCACAACTTCGTAATCAGCGTCTACAACGTTGTCACGTTTTGCGGAACCTTGTTGCTCTTCAGCACCTTGTGCTTCTTGCTCTTGCGCCTGTGCTTGCTCATACAGCTTCACGGACAGTTGTTGAACGATCTCTGTCAGTTCTTCTGTAGCGGCTTTGATGTCTTCCAGGTTGTCGGAAGCCAAAACGCCTTGCAGTTTTTCTTTGGCTGCATTTGCTTTTTCAACTTCGCCAGCATCAGCTTTTTCGCCAAGATCTTTGATCGTTTTGTCAACAGAGTAGATCAATTGATCTGCACTGTTTTTCGCTTCAACGAGCTCTCTGCGTTTTTTATCTTCTTCAGCGTGCAGCTCAGCATCTTTCATCATTTGCTCAACTTCAGCATCGCTCAAACCGCTGGAAGAAGTGATTGTGATTTTTTGAGTTTTGTTTGTACCTTTATCTGTTGCAGATACGTTAACGATACCATTGGCATCAATATCGAAGCTAACTTCGATCTGTGGAACGCCACGTGGAGCTGGTGGAATATCACCCAACATAAAACGTCCAAGCGATTTGTTACCCGCTGCCATCTCGCGCTCACCTTGCAGAACATGAATCTCAACGCTTGGTTGATTGTCTGCATATGTGGAGAATACTTGAGATTTGCTTGTAGGGATCGTTGTGTTACGCTCGATCATTTTAGTGAATACGCCACCCGCTGTTTCGATACCCAGGGACAATGGAGTTACGTCAAGCAATACAACGTCTTTCACATCACCTGTCAGTACACCCGCTTGTACAGCAGCACCCAAAGCTACAACTTCATCCGGGTTAACGCCTTTGTGAGGCTCTTTACCAGTCAGTTTTTTGATTGCTTCTTGTACTGCAGGAATACGCGTGGAACCACCAACCAATACAATCTTGTCAATATCGTTAGCCGTCATACCCGCATCGCTCAATGCACGACGAGTTGGTTCGAGCGTACGCTCAACCAGACCTTCAGAGATTTCTTCAAATTTCGCACGGCTCAGGTTCAACTCCAAATGCTGAGGAACGCCATCAGCAACAGTGATGAACGGCAAGGAGATCGTTGTAGTCAATACGCCGGAAAGTTCTTTTTTCGCTTTTTCCGCTGCATCTTTCAAACGTTGAACCGCTGCTTTATCTTTACTCAAGTCAATGCCTTGATCTTTTTTGAATTCACTTACGAGATAATCGATGATCACTTGGTCAAAGTCATCCCCGCCCAGTTGGTTGTCCCCGCTAGTTGCTTTAACTTCGAAGAAGCCGTCACCCAGTTCAAGAATGGATACGTCGAACGTACCGCCACCCAGGTCATATACGAGAATGGTTTGGTCTTCGGATTTCTCCATACCGTATGCCAAAGCTGCTGCTGTTGGCTCGTTGACGATACGCAGAACTTCCAAACCTGCAATTTTACCCGCATCTTTAGTCGCTTGACGCTGACTGTCATTGAAGTAAGCTGGTACAGTGATAACTGCTTGAGTTACCGTTTGACCCAGATAAGCCTCAGCATCGGATTTCAATTTTTGCAGGATGATTGCAGAGATCTCTTGTGCGGAGTAGTCTTTGCTATCGATTGTTTCTTTGTGGGAAGTACCCATGTGACGTTTGATCGACATGATGGTACGATCCGGATTCGTGATCGCTTGACGTTTTGCTGTTTCACCAACAACACGCTCTCCATCTTTTTTGAAACCTACTACGGATGGGGTTGTACGTGCGCCCTCGGGATTTGGAATTACGACAGCCTCGCCGCCTTCCATTACCGCTACGCATGAGTTTGTGGTTCCTAAGTCAATACCGATTACTTTACTCATGGAAAAATTTCCTCCTCGACAATTTAAAATGAATGGGTCAGGTATGACCCTTATTGGATGTTCATGTTGCTAATCGTGCTCTATGTGTACAAACCTTTATATTAAGCTTCGACCACATTATTCAACCATGGAGCTGACTCATTCTTTCCTGTATGGAAATTATGAGCTAACTTTAACCATAGCCGGACGAAGCACTTTATCCTTCAGCATGTAGCCTTTTTGGACTTCCTCAACAACGATACCTTCTTCGTACTCGTCGCTCTCCACTTGCATGATTGCTTGGTGGAATTCAGGATTGAACGGTTGTCCTACCGATTCCATCGCCGTCAGACCTTCATTCGTCATCACAGTTTCCAATTGACGGAAAATCATTTGGATACCTTTGGAGAAAGATTCGGACTCTGTTCCTTCCGGTACAGTAGCCATTGCACGCTCGAAGTTATCAATAACCGGTACCAGTTCGGTGACCAGCTTCATCGAAGCGTATTTAGCCAATTCCTCTTTTTCCTTCTGTGTACGACGACGGAAGTTATCAAAATCAGCCTGTGCACGGACATAACGCTGCTGTTGTTCCTCAGCTTCTGCCTTCAGACGTGTAAGCTCATCCTGCTCCTGCTCAGCGATCTCTTCAGCTTGTGCTTCTGCAGCGCCAGCTTCATTGACAGGCTCCTGCTCAGCTGCTGTTACCTCTTGTTCTTCTGTAAATGATTGCTCCTCTTTCAAGATGTTCACCTCCTTATGCGAATGAAATGGTTCATTCCCGTCTCTTATTTGAAACGATGCGTCAACATCGCCGTCAAATCACGGGATAGTGTATTTAGAATATGAATGACACGTGCGTAATCCATCCGCGTGGGTCCCAGAATACCGATTGAACCCAAAGCCTCGCCGTCCAATGAATAGGATGCTGTAATCAGGCTGCAGTTTGCAAAGGCTTCATGGTCATTCTCGGTGCCTATTCGCACCTGAATACCAGATCCACCCGGCACGGGCATCATCAATTTCATGAGTGTTGGTGTCTCCTCAAGCAGATCAAGAATATCTTTTACCTTTTCGATATCTTTAAACTCCGGTTGAGTCAACATGTTGGTGGCACCGCTGAGGAACAGACGATTATCATGTTCATTGTCAAAGGCACTGTTCAGCACCTGCATAACTTCCTCATAACGTGTAATATGCCGTTCCATCTCTTGCCCAAGTTCGGTATAGAGACGGGATTTCAATTTGTAAATTGGCACCCCAACCAGCTTGGTGTTCAACAGTCGAACCACATTCTCCATCTCGGCTACCGAGATTTCTGGCGGAATCTGGACCGTCTTGTTCTCCACCTGACCGGTATTGGTCACAATGATTGCCACAGCTTCACTCTCGTTCAGCGGAAGCAATTGGAAGTGTCGCAGGGACGTATGGAATACTTCCGGTCCAAGCAGGATCGAAGTATAATTTGTCATATGTGACAAAATATTGGATGCATGCTGAATAACTTGTTCCATGACGTTCAGCTTTTCGGCGAAGAACGACTTCAGATCATCCAACTCTTGGGGCTCCACCTGATTCCAAGGAACCAAATGATCGACATAATATCGATAGCCTTTATGGGAAGGAATGCGTCCTGCCGATGTATGCGGCTGTTCCAGGAAACCCATATCTTCAAGGTCCGCCATTTCATTACGGATCGTCGCCGGACTGTATCCAACATCTCCCCTTTTGGAAATGCTCCGGGACCCTACGGGCTCAGCTGAACGGATATAGTCATCCACTATAGCGTTCAGAATCATTCGTTGACGCTCTGTTAACATGGTGAGTATTCCCTCCTTCTGACTGTACTGTCCCATGTCGTTAGCACTCCGGTTAGATGAGTGCTAAGCGGTAATACAAAAATACCAAACTGACGTGAACATTGTCAAGTGAGTTTGATGAGTGGGCTCATCTATTTATAGTATAGACCAATGTCGTGGTGTACTAACAACTTTACTGAAGATAGTTTGAAGTAAAAAGGACTGCATGTTCGGCAGAGGTTGACTCGGCTCGATCCATGCAGTCCATTCTGTTGTTAGGCCGATACGTTAAGCTCTTTTAATACGGCGATCTCATCACAGCAATCCTGCTTGCTGCAATGAACACAGTCGGTCCATACTTTCTCGGGGAAAATCTCTTTTTCCACCACGGCAAATCCGTTTTTGAGAAAGAAGGACACCTCATAGGTTAACGCCATAACCTTCGGAATCTGTTGTTTCTCCGCTTCTTCTACCAGCCGGTCCAGCAATCGGGAGCCAATACCTAGCCCTTTATGCCCTTCCGAAATACCTAGTGATCTGACTTCCACCAGATCATTCCCCAGACGACAAAGCGATCCGCAACCCACCACTTCACCATCGACTTCGGCTACAACAAAGTGTTCCAGCTGTCGGTGCAGTATTTCCCGTGATCGCGGAAGCATGATCCCACGCTCTGCATAGCCCTTAATCATTTCATACAGTGGTTCAACATCTTCCGGCACGGCTTTTCTGCATATTACCGACATCCTGCTCTCCTCCTATTACCAAGCTTTCCAGAGGAAAGCTGACTTCGTAGTTGTTAAAATAACACGCTCTGTAAAATCAATATGAATAAATATACAACAGAGCGTATAGAATTTCAAGCTACGAATTCAGCGATATGGACCCGATAAACTCCGCAAAAACGTCATTTCCGAACAGGATACCCTGCTCGCTCAGTCGGAAGCCGTCTGCCGTCCGCTCAAGCAAGCCGGCGTTTAACATTTTGCCCAAAGGCTTCGCAAACACTTCTTCCATGGACTCTCCAAACTGTTCGCTGAACCGTGAGGCTGAAGCCCCTTCCAGCATTCTCAGTCCAACCATCAGATAATCTTCCATGGCTTCCGGGCGAGCGATCTCGAAATGATCCAGACGAGGCAGTCCTGCACGTGAAGCTTCAACATAAGGATTTATACCTTTAATATTCATATGCCGTTCGCGGCCCACATATCCATGTGCACCTGCACCGAGACCGTAGTAGTCCTCATTACGCCAGTAGGTAATATTGTGACGACTCTCGAAGCCTGGCTTGGCAAAGTTACTGATCTCGTATTGTCCATAGCCTGCTTCTTTCATCCGTTTCATTAATAGAAGATACATTTCCAACTCGTCATCTTCATGAGGAAGTGGTAACTGGTTCTTCTGATACAGTGTATGGAAAAGTGTATTTTCTTCTACCTTAAGGCTGTAGATGGAGTAATGCGGCAGATCCAGTTCCAGCGCTTTGTCGATGCTCTCATTCAACATCTCTACGGTCTGGTTCGGCAACCCGAACATCAGGTCAATGGAGAGGTTATTCAAGCCTGCTTTGCGAGCATTCTCCAGACTGCGATATACATCATCCGTATTATGGATACGGCCAATGCCTGTCAACAGATCATTCTGAAAAGCCTGTACGCCAAAACTGACGCGATTGACTCCGCCTTCTTTCATCGCAATGAGCTTCTCTGCATCCGTTGTTCCCGGGTTGGCCTCCATCGAAAATTCGATGTCGTCCGCCCAATTCGGGAAATACGTTTTGACTGAACGAAGGAATACCGCCATCTCATCCGATTTCAGAGCCGTTGGCGTACCACCACCTACAAATATGGTCTTGATCTCACCCGGTGGATTGGCCTTAACTGTATGTTCCATCTCCCGTTCCAGCGCTTCGAGATATTGCATCACGGGCTGATCTTTCAGAACGTAAGAGTTAAAGTCGCAATAAAAACATTTATTCGTGCAAAAGGGAATGTGAAGATACACCGCTTGGGGCGCACCTGTCTTCCGGCTGTGTGCTGCCAATGTCATGGCAAGTCCCCCTCTATTTGAAAAAAGGAAAGCCATCCGGCTTCCCTTTCAGCTTAGTTATTTAATATTTTGTGTTGTAACCATGTTTGCAACAATTCAATTTCGATACACACACTCTGTGATGTACCCGAAATTGAATTATTAGTCATCAATTTTCAGTACCGCCATAAACGCCTCTTGCGGCACCTCAACGTTACCAACCTGCTTCATCCGCTTCTTACCTTCCTTCTGCTTCTCAAGCAGTTTCCGTTTCCGCGAGATGTCACCACCATAACACTTGGCAAGTACGTTTTTACGCATTGCTTTTACCGTTTCACGAGCAACGACCTTGGTACCCACGGATGCCTGAATTGGCACCTCGAACATTTGCCGCGGAATCAGCTCGCGCAGTTTCTCACAGACAATGCGTCCGCGATTATAGGCACGGTCCCGGTGAACGATGAAGGACAGAGCATCAACCTGTTCGCCATTGAGTACAATATCCATTTTCGCCAGATTGGACTGACGGTAACCGGACAGCTCATAATCCAGGGATGCATATCCTTTGGTACCGGATTTCAACTGGTCGAAGAAGTCATATACAATCTCGGACAACGGAATCTCATACGTAATGGTAACCCTGGTCGTGTCCAGATATTCCATATTCACATATTCACCGCGTTTGTTCTGACACAGTTCCATAATGGTACCTACATAATCATTCGGTACGATAATATCTGCCTTGACGTATGGTTCCTCGACGTAATCAATCCGTCCCACCTCAGGATAGTTGGATGGGTTGTCGATTTTCATCACTTCACCATTGGTTAAGGTGACGTGATAGATTACACTTGGGGCCGTTGTGATCAACGGAATGTTAAACTCCCGCTCGATCCGCTCCTGGATAACGTCCATGTGAAGCAGTCCAAGGAATCCACAACGGAATCCAAAACCGAGTGCACTGGATGTTTCCGGTTCAAAGCTCAGAGACGCATCGTTCAACTGCAATTTCTCCAACGCTTCACGCAGATCAACATAGTCCGATGTTTCGATCGGATAGAGACCACAATACACCATTGGGTTAATTTTACGATAACCCGGCAGAGGTTCCGGTGTTGGATTTTTGGCATCTGTCACCGTATCCCCGACTTGTGTATCGCCTACATGCCGAATACCGGCAACAATAAATCCAACATCACCCACGTTCAGCTCGTCCACGATGGTCATGCGAGGTTTGAACGCGCCAACTTCAATGACTTCAAATGATTTACCTGTTGCCATCATTTTGATTTTGGAACCGGATTTGATTTTGCCATCAACAACACGTACGTATACGATTACACCTTTGTACGGGTCATAATGCGAGTCAAAAATCAGCGCTTTCAGCGGTTGATCCGGGTCACCAGTAGGTGTCGGAACACTTTGCACCACTTGCTCCAGAATCTCTTTGATCCCGATACCCGACTTGGCCGAAGCCAGAACAGCGTTGCTCGTATCCAAACCAATAACATCTTCCACTTCCTGCTTCACCCGTTCAGGATCAGCGCTCGGAAGGTCAATTTTGTTGATAACCGGTAAAATTTCAAGGTTGTTATCCAATGCCAGATACACGTTGGCAAGTGTTTGGGCTTCAATTCCCTGAGCCGCATCCACAACCAGCAGAGCACCTTCACATGCAGCAAGACTGCGTGATACTTCATACGTGAAGTCTACGTGTCCCGGTGTATCAATCAGATTCAATAAGTACTCTTCACCGTCATCAGCTTTGTAGCTCAGAGCAACTGCCTGTAGCTTGATCGTTATTCCACGTTCGCGTTCAAGATCCATCTTATCCAGAACTTGATCCTGCATTTCACGTGAAGTGAGCGCACCTGTGTACTCCAAGATCCGGTCCGCAAGTGTTGATTTGCCGTGATCTATATGTGCAATAATAGAAAAGTTACGAATTTTACGTTGTCTTGCCCGAATATCAGTCATTCCTTACCCCCAGAAACAGCCTAGTGTCAATCACTTCATTATAACAGTTGATGCAGAGTGCATCAATCCCGTGATGTCCTAACTTTTATAATAAAGTATAATCATTCACTCCCAGAGGTTATATTGTACCTTTAAATCATGGTATTTTATTCAGCAACTCCGCTAAAAAGAGAGACCACCCACTTGATTCCACTGTGAGACAGATTTTGCAATAGTCCAGCCGTTTTGTCTGCCAGTACATCAACCGGAGCTTTATTCTGATCTGCCCCAAGCACTTGGCTTGGTGATTGTACAGGTACAAATGGTGGTTCTTTGACTTCCTTTTGGACAGGTGCAGTCTGAACAGATTCGGTAACCGATGTCGCTCGCTCTGTTGTCACGGCGGTTGGTGTGGCACCTGATGGATTACCGATATGAAAGTTACTGCCAGCCAGCTGCATTCCGAACAAAACACCCAGCAACATTAATACAGCAATGGATAACAGTCTTTTACCGAATCTGGACATATGCTTTGCCTCCCGTCACTCTACTATTTTTTGTCTTCTTACATATATAGTTCCTATCCACCCTGCGACGAGTTCTCTGCACTGGCTTTGTCCACCTTCTGATCTTCCCAATACACCTCGGCAATCATATCAGCGAGAATCTTGGATGTGCGCTGTAGCTCAGCTCCTGTATTGTCAATGCCGCCAATCTCAATCAAAATGCTGTTGGGTGAAAGTGTTTGGTTATACTCTCCGTTGTTGGCTCCTCCGCCATCCTTGCCCCACACACCTCGGGATACCCCTGGATACTTGGCTTCCAGTTTCTTATGAATTTTCGCTGCAAAGGCTTCATTCTGCCGCCAATTCGGATTTTCATGTCCAATAATGAAATACACTTTGGCATAACCCAAGTCGTTAATGGTAGTCGTTGTTTTGCCATGACGCTGTGAATCCCGATGAATGTCTATGAGGTACGTCAGATCGTCATTTTGAGCAAGTGCCGCTTTTACGGTTTGACGGGAGTATTTATAGGAATAGTTCCAGTTATAATCCTTTACTTTGGTAGGGTAATCATCTTTTGCATGCTCTACGCCGATTCCCAGCTTCTCCAGACTGTCTGAAAGATAGCTTCCCACTTGAAACACATTGCCTGTTGATTTGCCGGATGATGGATTGTCACTCTTCGTACCTAGCAGTGGATTGTAGCCTTCCCGTGGATGGGAATGATAGATAAGAACTGATTTTCTGCCTGATGTCGGTGAGCCACTATTGTCTTTCTCGCCATCCTTCGCTGGGGGGTCTTCTTTAACTTCTCCATCTCCAGGCTCCCTCGAATCAGGCGGATCCGTGTTGTCCTGACCTGGTGGAACATGCAGCTCACTACCGGGTTTCCCTCCACCCGCAGATGCCGTATCCGTAAGACCAGGACCGGGCTGATAATCTTCGGGAGCCTCGGCCTTTTCGTTACCAGAGCCAGGCCGGAGCAGTACAGGTTGGTTGGAACCCATGCCGGGCATTTCTCTCGCAATCAGGCTCTTGGGGTCTTGAGGGTTTACATTCGTCAGTAATTGGAAGACAAAAGAGGTGAGATTCTCTCCTGATATGGCAGAAGTCTGTTCTTTCTGGGTGAGATGGGGCATCTCCATACCGAGCATATCGACGAAAAAGCGGCTTGATACGGCGCTCGCAAATCCTTTCATGGAAGAAACGGGTGAATTATTTAGGCGTTTCTCTGCCATTCCCCCGAGACCAAGTACGACAAAAAACAAAGCGGATATGATCATAAGCAACAACAACGTACGGCCCATGGCCAGCACGTGCAGACATCTTTTTTTCCACTTCCCAATATTCCAGGCCAATATCTTGTTCATTCTGCTGTCTCCTTCCCTGCTGGACAACTCTTATACTTCAACTCTATGAGCCTGCAAGATTTGATAGAACAGGAAAATGAAAGATTCCAGGAACAAAAAAAAAGAAAGTCCGATAGATTCGGACCTTCTTCTGAGTAGTTTTTAGTTTTAATGTGTATAGGCAGCAACGTTATCCGGATTCACTGCATCATGAAGTGCGGCGTTAAGCCCTGTAGCAATAACATTGGCAATGCCTTCGATAAACTCATCAATTTCCTTCGGGGTTACGATTAGGTCATGACCCAATGGCTCCAGTACCTCTTTCACCAGACTCAGGCGATCTTCTTCACCGATGTCGTCCAGCATGCCCATAATTTGCTTCGTCTGATCCGTTTCCTGGTTGAAATGTGAGCGCATCATCTCAATGACATTGTTCACAATGGTGGACGCATAACATACGGTCGGTACGCCGATGGCGATGCAGGGAACACCCAATATCTCACGGGTCAAGCCTCGCCGTTTGTTCCCAATACCTGAACCAGGATGGATACCGATGTCCGCTACCTGAATGGTTGTATTCACACGTTCCAGAGAACGGGAGGCCAAGGCATCAATCGCAATAATGGCATCCGGCTTGGTACGGTCAACAATACCCTGTACAATGTCACTGGATTCAATGCCCGTTGTACCCAGCACGCCGGGAGCAATCGCGCTGACTTCCCGATACCCTGGTGCGACCTGATCCGGCACCAATTCGAAATACTGACGGGTCACCATCAGATTCTCCACCACAAGCGGACCAAGTGAATCCGGGGTGACATGCAAGTTACCGAGACCCACAATCAGGATCTTGGATGTTTTGTTGATCCCGGCCTTAATCATAAAGTCTTCCATCTCACGCGTGAACTCAGCGGCAACACGCTCCTGTAGCACGGTATCACCATTCCGTAGTGACGGCACCTCCAAAGTGACATAGTGGCCTTTCACCCGACCAATGGCTTGGGCTGCTTCATCATTAAGTACATCAATACGTGTAATCGTAATACCCTCTTTTTTCTCTACATCTTCCCGTAGTCCGGGAATCGTCTGTTTCTGTCCACCTTGCGCCATTTCCTTGGAGTCGATTGCCAAATCGGTACGAACTGTATAGTTTTGCAAATCCAGTGTCATTCTGTCCCTGCCTCCCTTACCGCATTTGAGCATATTGTGTGGGGAAAAGAGTTTCTTTATGCAGCATGTCGAACATCGTAGGAATATCTGTTGCATTTTACATGCTAGCGTGATAGAATATTTTAAGTTGTGAAACGTTTGTATTCATGCAAATGCCTTACAGGAGGTGAATGTAATGCCAAACATCAAATCCGCTGTTAAACGCGTAAAAACGAGCGACAAGCGCCGCGCACTCAACGCTTCCCAGAAGTCTGCACTCCGTACAGCTGTTAAAGCTGCTGATGCTGCTCTGGTAAGTAACGAAGTTGATACTGCAAAAGCTGCGATTCAAGCTGCTTCCAAAAAGCTGGACAAGGCTGTAACTAAAGGTCTGGTTCATAAAAATGCTGCAGCACGCAAAAAGTCTCGCTTGGCGAAAAAACTGAACGCTCTTTCCGCACAAGCGTAAGAAGCGTTACTTATACGATCCAATGGAAAAATCCTGAACAGCATAGGCTTTCAGGATTTTTTAGTATCTGATTCGATAAGTATAAGACACAGACAAAGCGACCTTTATTCCAATGATCTAACCATCATGGAGCAAAGGTCGCTTTGTTTGTTATTCATACTATGATTCTATCAGGTGTACGAATCACTTCACGCACCAAGTCTTAATAGGAACAACTCCAGACCAAGCACTTTATCCACAGCTCCAGTTTTCATCTGGTAATCCAGTTCACTGAGGTGACTCAGGATCATTCTCAGACGATCCGGCTGAAATTTACGAGCTTGTTCACCTGCAATCTTAACAGCGTAAGGATGCAGACCAAGCTGACTGGCAATCTGCTGCTGGGAGTAACTTTGTTGGCCCAACTCTTTCACCTGAATCATGATCCGAAACTGGCGTGCGATTAAAGCTGCAATTTTGATCGGTTCTTCCCGCTGTTTCAATAACTCATAGAAAAGAGCCAATGCTTTCTCTAATCGCAAATTGGCGAGTTCTTCCACTAGGGAAAATACATTCTGCTCTGTGCTACGGGCAACCAGCGATTCAATATCAGCACGCTTGATTGTCCCCCCATTACCCGCGAACAAACATAGTTTGTCTACTTCAGCAGATAACGTCTGAAGCCCTGTTCCCGCATAGCTAACAAGTGTGTCCGCCGCACCAGCTTCAAAAGAGACATCGCGCTGCTTCGCCAGTTTTACAATCCAACTCAACAGCTCATCTCCACTTAATGGAGCAAAAGCAAGAACCACTGCCTGTTTCTTGACAGCCTTCACCAGTTTCTTACGCTCATCCAGCTTGTCCCCCTGTGCCAGAAAAACAATCGTACTGTATTCTGCTGGATTGTCCATATATGTAAGCAGACGATCAACCTGGTGTTCAATCTTGGATTCTTTACCTGCAGTAAACAGGCTGGCATCGCGTACAATAATCAATTTGCGGGGAACCAGAAATGGTACGGTCTCCGCTTCTTCAATAACGACCTCCACAGCCGTTTCAGACAAATCATATGGAATAATCGCAAAATCGCGATGTTCTTCTTCAATAACCTGCTCTTTTAACATATCCGTAAATTGCTGTATTTGATACTTCTCCGTTCCATACAGCACATAGATCGGAGCTGGTTCTCCACTACGTATTGCCTTTGTTGCACTTTTCACATCCATTCACGGTGCCTCCTTATCCCTCTTATCCTACCAGAAAAAGCGCAAGACAACAAAGGGACCTTACATCCAGTTACGGATGAAGGTCCCCTGTCCTACATCTATATAAACGCAGATACCAGCAGTTCTAGAAAAAGCTGGTGTGCGGTCATACGACGTCAGTTGGTTGAACTGAGATAGGACGTTTTGTTACTTCCAATATATGCTTGTCATACTGAAGATGTTCTTTTGTTTTATAGGATTGGAATCCCTAACTCCACTTATTTGGCAGAAGCTCCACCTGAAACAGAAGGTACACTAAACGAGTTCTTCGCCATTGTTCCGTCCTTGTCCGTTTCGTAATTAAACAGGGTGCCATCCTTCGACCAACTCGCTGACTTCAGTGTCCCCTCTATATTTCGCTGTTCAACCAGATTCAGAACATCGGGTTCATTCACAGGTTTGGAGTATATGCTGATTTGATCACCAATAAGCATAACCACATAAGAGCCGTCAGGTGATTTCCATTCTTTGGATGCTGCCGTTGAGGTGATCCCCTGATCTGGTCCTGCGAATCCTTTGTTACCTCCAGAGGAGTCTGCACCTGTACCGGAATCAGTAGCTGCATCGCCTTCTACCGGAGCATCTTCAGTCATATTAGGTGCTGTATCCTGAGAAGTGAAGGTTTGATCATCTTCGCTATCTGGTTGCGTTGTCCGATTCACTTTTCCATCTGCTGAAGAAGTAGGAGCACTTTCCGAATCCTGATTTTGCGGCTCGGAATCCGGATTCGGCGTCAGGTCCTTCTGACTATCCGTCGAAGGAGAATTGGACGAATCATCTTGCGTTCCTTTGTTTGGAGCAGGCGTTGGCTCGGTTGCCGGTTGTTTAGGTGTTTGATCTACCTGAACTTCAGGCTCCTCTACCTTATCTCCACCATTCTCTTCAGGAATTGTTTCTACGTCTTGGTTATCTGGTTCAGTTGGTGAAACATTCGATTGATCCACAAACACATCGTTGCTGCTTGGTTGGGACGAAATGGCAGGATCATAATTTTCAATATTCTTGCTTAATGGATTCTCATCCACATTACCGCTCTCTTGAGAAGCTCCAGAGCTCATCAGCATGGAATCGGCATTCTCAATCTGTTCAGGCGGATTTCCCCAGATGGCGAATCCCAATATAACTGCCGCAGCCGCTGCACCCATGGACATACGTCCTGCCATCGAGTTAAGCCATTTTTGCTTCGTTTTCCGCTCACTTGAACGTTGTAAATTCTCAAATGCAGCGGGGACAGGACTCATTTCTTGTATGGTGCTACTTTGTTCCCTCCGCGCTTCGTCAATGGCATCAAGCTGTGGCATAATCGCATCCACCAGACTAAACTTCGGGCTTACTTGCGGTAACTCCTCCAGTTCTCTGGAAAGAGCTCTGAGTAAACTAAAATTCTCGGCGCACTCCGGACACTTCGCCACATGCTGTAGCATCTGTGCGGTTTCCGCCTCGCCCAGATCATGATCCAGATAGCGGTGCATCCATTCCACCACCTCTTCGCATTTCATCCTGTCACACCACCTTTCTGATATTCCTGTAGTAGATTCTGTAATTGTTGTCTGGCTCTAAATAGATAAGATTTCACCGTATTTAACGGAAGATCGAGACAATCCGCAATTTCGTTGTAGGATAAGTCCTGCAAATATCTTAGAACAATAACGGTACGATGATGCTCGGGAAGCTTGTTGATCGCATCCTGAATGTCTTGGGCCACATATGTAGACATGACCTCGTACTCCACATCCTGATTATCCTGAAAAACCATGTCATGTTCGTCAATGGAGACAGACGGCTTGGTTCTTCTGAATTTATCAATACAGATGTTCGTGACGATGCGTTGTACCCATGTTTTAAATTGGGCCTTTTCTTCGTATGAGTTGATTTTGGTGTAAATTCGGATCAACGCTTCCTGAGCAGCATCCAAAGCGTCCTGTTCATTATTTAGAATGTAATATGCGGTCCGATAGACATGTTGTTCAATCTCCCGCAATAGGGTAATTAGAGCGTCGCGATCGCCCGATTGAGCGGCTCTGATGAGTTCCGGCTCTACCACAAAGGATCCCCCTCTCCCTGCAACCTTACAGACGTGATCATCAATAAAATTGTTGCAAAGTTAAGTATTTTTTTAATTTGCCATAACAAAATAACGGCGTATGTATTAGGGCCGCTGAAATCTTCTCTTAGAATAACAGAAATCGCATAACGAGTCACCAAACGAGTACAAAAGGGATTCCATTACTTACACGACTCAATTCTAATGCAATGGCATACATTATAGCTAAACACTTTTTTGGTCCCAAAAATAAATAAAGTCCAAATTTAAGCTATTTTTAATGTAACTTTCATGAAAATAGTGTATTGTAAATTTACATTCATAAACACGAGGTGATGAGCATGCCAGCTCTTGCGAAAATTCAAGCTTTAAAAGAACAAATGCCCAAAGAATATCAAAGCATTTCCCATTTTGTGGAACATGCATTGGAATCCATTGATACTCTGGTCGAGGAACATCGGAAGTACGTTGCTGCACAGGCATTATACGGCGATAAAATCGTTGGATCGGAAGAACGCCTGTACAGAGAAACCGTACTTGATGTTAGAGCACAGCTGTTGATGACTCTTGAGAAAACGGTAGAAGATCTGCTGCATAAAGGCGACAAACACTGGAACAAACACTTTAAGGATGGCATTGAGTAGTTCTTATATTATTTCAACCATTTAAAGAAATAGCCCGTTTTCCGATATTCTCCCTCGTGGAGGGTAACGGAAAGCGGGCTTTGCTTGTTGGATCCTCTTCCGGGAAAGAAGCGTATATTCAGAAAAAGTTGTTCAATATCTGTTCGATTTCATTTGGCTTTGTAATTTCAGGACCAAAAACTGCTCTAGGTTGCTTACTGTTATTCCAAGGCTCCAACGTACAAGCATCATGAACATTAGCTATTTTCCAATCCAGTACATTGTCAAAAGTCGTTCCTGTATTCTGTCCATGAATATGATTGATCCAGATGGGTTCTTTGATATGAATAAATTCCCTGGGTACCTTTAGTGCATCGCGCCAGGTATAACTGGCTGCTTGTCCTTTTAAACACTCATCTACATGGATAAGTGTTACACCGTAGCTGGGAAGCCAGAAAAAAAAATTCCCCAGTCGCTTTTGTACTGAATCGTAGATGTAACCGTATTGAGGTATCAAGGCAACCGTGCCCTTTTGTGGTTCATAGACGTGCAGTTGTTTAATAAAATCTTTGTGGTACATATCGTCGCTGGACAGATAGACACGGTACAAATACTTGAACTCCTCAATATCTTGGAATACATGAGCTTTGTAATATATAGGTGTAACAAAACAGATATTGGAAGGCAGGGGAGGGTAGTTTTTTAGTGTCCCTTGTACGAGGTTCTCAGACTTCGGATCATATAGCACGTAGCAGGTAAAATCCTGAGAAGATTGAAGGAGCAGGCTCTTGAGTGTATATTTCATGAATATATCTATTCTGTATTCTATCCATTGTTTGGTGAGTCGGTCCGATGTCCCCCCCCAGTTATTAAAGAGCATTTCTATAATGAGTTTTTTTTCCTTAGACACGCACTTAGCCCTCCTTTGGTGTTCAAATGATCAAAGATCTGAATAGTATATGTATTTCCAGTAAAATTGCAATGGACAAATTACTAGTAGCATAATTCATTTCCTGAAAGCAAGTTAGGGGCTGCTAAGTACAAATTAAATAGCGACTTTCCATGGACTCATACAACAAAAAAGCTAAGCGGAAATTATACCGCCTAGCCTCTTAGTCTTATCATTTTACTTATTCAGTAGGGCATCGGCCTTCTTCGCTGCTTCAGCTATAGCTGCCTCTGCCGTGATGGACGAATCAACAACCGCGCGAAGAATCTCATCCTTGATCATCTCACCAATCTCTGGATACACCTTCTGCATTGGTCGCGGACCTGCATATTCCAGTTGATCTACCGCCACCTTAAACAACGGCTTTTCCTCATAAAGCTTCTTCATATCATCGCTTTCCACTGCACTGACTCGGCTAGGCAAATATCCCGTGAAGGAGCTTGCGTATATCGTTTGCTCTTTGGCGGTCATCCATTTAATGAACTTCCACGCTGCCTCCTGCTTTTCTGGAGACAGTCCGGAAGTCATCACCAGGTTGGCACCACCTGTTGGCACTCCATACGTATCATTCGCAGGCATAAATGTCGTCCCAAGTTCAAAACCCTGCTCTTCTGCAACCTTCATATTATTGGTCAAGTCCGCAGTTGAGGAGAAGAGCATCGCAGCACGCTGATTGTGGAAATCCGTCTTCGCTTGTGTACCTGCATCATCAGTCGTACCGATGCTCATGATGCCTTCATTCTTCATCTTCAGCCACAACTTCACTGGTTCAATTCCGGTTTCATTATTGAATGCTGCACTTTTCCCATCCTCGCTAATCATTGTTCCTCCGCTCTGTCTAACAAAAGCCTCATAGAACCAAATATCAACAGGCATCGAGATACCGTAACGCTGATCCTTAACTGTTAGCTTGCGTGCATAATCTTCAAATTCCGTCCAATTCTTCGGTCCAGCAGGATCAAGTCCCGCCTCATTCAGCATTGTACGGTTCAAATACAGGATTGGTGTACTTCGTAAATAAGGAAGTGCATACAGCTTGTCATTCACGTAAGAATTTCCCATTAGTCCTGGAATAAAATCCTTCATATCAAGTTGATCTTTCTCAACAAATGAAGTCAATTCCTGAGTCATGCCAGATTCAGCAAAGACACCAACTGAAGCAATTTCATTTTGCCAAACTTCAGGGGCATTGCCTGCTGCAAAAGCAGCCTGTGCCTTGGAATGCTGATCTGCATACGATCCCTGGTATTCCGCCTTCACAATGACTTCATCCTGGGATTCATTAAACATTTTAACCAAGTTTTCATTGTTCTCGGCGATCTTGTCCCCCCATGAGTACCAATATGTAATCTCTATCGGTTTATTGGCCGTGCCATTCAAAGTACCTGAAGCAGCATTATCGGTTGAACCCGCGGAATTGGAATCACCACAACCAGTTACTGCAAGTGCAAGCGTTGCTGCTAACAAAATTGACCCAAATTTTTTCATGGATAAAGCCCCCTATGAATTAGATTACTTCACACCCGAATAGACAAATGCTTTAATAATTTGCCGTTGTCCAAATAAGAAAACAATCAGAATCGGAACGACCAAAATCATGTTTCCAGCCATCAAAATGTGCCAGGCGGCTCCTCCGTCGACCTCGCGCAGCTTAGAGATCCCAATCGGAAGCGTTCTTGCTGCATCGGAGGTCGTCATTACGAGCGGCCAGAAATAATCATTCCAGTGTGCAATGAAGCTGAACAATGCAAAGGTCACCAGCGTTGGCCGTGCCATGGGCACCATAATTTTGAGAATGATCTTCCATTCCGGTGTTTGGTCAAGCCGTGCCGCTTCAATGAGCTCTTCCTGTACTTGCTTGAATGACTGCCGGAGCATGAATATGCCAAAGGCACTGGAAGAGAAAGGAAGAATAAGTGCCAACAAATTGTTAATGAGTCCCCACTTGCTGAGCAACAAATACACAGGCAGGAAAATAAGCTGACCAGGAATCATCAAGGTCACCATCGTTATCCCGAATAACAGCTTGTCTCCTTTGAAGGAGTACCTTGCAAACGCATAGGCAGCCAATATAATGGTTGTAAATTGAAGAAGGAGTATACTGACCGATACAACAACGCTATTCATTAGATATTTCAAAAAAGGCCCCGATTCCCACGCCGCTTGGAAGTTGCTCCACATCACCTTGGAGGGAATCCATTTGGGTGGAAAGATCACTGTCTCCGGGTAAGACTTCAATGATGTTGAAATCATCCATAGAAAAGGGATAGCAAAAATCGCAACCAATACGACCGTGGCAGTAACATTCAGGATACGCAGCACTGGCTTCCTTGCCATGACATTTCCCTTCTCCTTTCTATTGGTAGTGAACCTTGCGGCTCAGCAACTTGAAGTAGATTAACGTAAGCAAACCGACGACAACGAGCAATATAACTCCCGCTGCAGAAGCGTAACCGATCTTGAAGTAGCGGAATCCGTACTCGTAGATGTAAAAGACGAGCGTGTTAGTTGAATTGATCGGCCCCCCGTTGGTCATAATGGCAATGGTCTCAAACACCTGGAATGAACTGATCAGATTAATGATAATTAAGAAAAACAGAGTCGGCGAAAGCATGGGCAGCGTAATTTTGTAGAACTTCCGCCACCAATTGGCCTCGTCCAGAGCTGTGGCTTCATACACATCCTTCGGAATGCTTTGGAGACCAGCGATGAAGATGAGAGCGTTGTAGCCCACGCCTTTCCAGACCGAAACAAGTACTAGCGACAGTAATGAACTGTCGGGACTACTCAGCCATTCCAGCCTGGGCAAGCCAACCATATCCAACAAACCGTTAAGCAAACCGAATTTGGGATCCATTAGCCACATCCACACCAGGGATACAGATACAAGCGAAACAATATGTGGACTAAATAGTGCACCCTGAACAAACCCATACCATGCTCCTTCCCGATTCAGCCATATGGCTAGCAGTAGCGAAATCACAATGGATAAGGATACGGAAAGAAGCGTATAGTTCAAGGAATTGCTCAGCACCTGAAGAAATGCACTATCCTTAAATAACTCAACAAAGTTGTTGAAGCCCACGAACTCCTTAACCGGATTAATGAAATCCCAGTTATAAAAGCTTAGGAAGATCATATAGAAGATCGGATAAATGAAAAAAATGGAGAACACCACGATGGAAGGAGCCACCATCACATAAGGACGGAATCTGGACCAAACGGTCATGAAGATTTCCCTCCCAGGACAATGAGCTCTCTAGCTTCAGACCGCTCATGCTGACGAGCACGGACTCCGTTCCGATCAAAATAGTACAGATCCTGCATAGAGACCGTGATGTTTACCTCGGAGGCTGACTCCAAAGGCTTCAAAAAGCTCTTCACGGCAACAGGTCCAAGCGCCGAATCCAGTTGATAGATAATTTCTGCACCTAGAGTCTCGCGTGTCATGATCTGGGCCGTGAATTGAACATGTCCCGTCTGCGGTCTATTCTCAAGTGTCATCGTTGCTTTCTCTGGTCGAAAGCCAATCTGCCCAATGTCGTCATGAAGCTGCCCATTCAAATAAGGCAGGATACGTTCACGATTAATTACATTCATCGGCGGTGTACCGATAAACTGGGCTGTAAAAACATTATCCGGATCATCGTAGATTTTCATTGGACGATCTGCTTGTTGAATACGCCCTTTATTCATGATGACGATACGATCTCCCATGGACATGGCCTCAACCTGGTCATGCGTAACAAAGACAAAGGTTGCGCCTAGTCGTTTGTGAAGCTGGATTAGCTCCGTTCGCATCTGATGGCGAAGCTTGGCATCCAAATTGGACAATGGTTCGTCCATCAGGAAGACTGCGGGTTTCTTCACCATGGCCCGAGCCAAGGCAACCCGCTGACGCTGACCTCCGGACAGAGCCTGCGGCTTCTTGTGCAAATACTCGGCTAGGCCGACGACCTCGGTGATCTCCTTAACGAGCCGCTCTCGCTCGGGCCGGGGAACCTTGCGATTCACTAATCCGAATTCGATGTTCTCCTTGACCGTCATCATTGGATATAATGCATAGTTTTGAAATACCATGGCGACATTGCGCTTGCCCGGCTCCAATCCATTGACAGAATGGTCTCCGATCCAAATTTCACCGCCCGACTCCTTATCAAGTCCTGCGATCATGCGGAGTGTCGTCGATTTTCCACAGCCGGACGGGCCTACCAATACGGTAAAGGAACCATCCTCAATGGTCAGATCGAGACCCTCGATGACTTTATCCTGCTTGAAGCTTTTTTCAATCTGCTTCAACACAATTTGTGCCATGACATTCCCTCCTTCTCTTTACATTACTGAGCGGCCGATGCTAATTGAATGGATAAGACAAGGTCGCTTTCTTCTCCCAATGCATCAGCGACAGGTCCAAAGCCCGGCATATCACTACAAAAGCTCTGAATATCGTCGATGAGACCGGCACCCTGTATAAGCCGGTGAGTTATCGCTACTTTTCCCTCGTGAACTTCAATAACGCGGTAGGCGGGTACATCGAGACAAGCTGCGGTCTGTACGTAATGCCATTTTCCTTGCTTAACGATGGAGTTTATGTGATTATGCCCGCAAAAATAGATGCCTCCTTCTGGCTGACTATTGAATATGCTCTTCAGTTCATCCTCCGGACGGACATACAGCTTATCGAGCGTCGAACGCGCAGTTGTATCGAATACCGGATGATGCCCGAAGAGGAGTACTTGCTTCTTATGCGAATCGGCAAGCTGGTCTTTGAGCCATGCCAGTTGCTCTCCGTCCAGTTCTCCTCCCCAATCTTCACGGTTCATTTCCTGGGTAGTATCCAGAAAAACCAGCTTGGCATGAGGCGTGTCAATCGTTCGATAGCGATCCTGACCTGTTAGCGTGGAAATTTCATGCTTTGGTATCGAATAGGTATCATGATTGCCCAGTACATGAATAAAGTTCCGTTCACTTCTTGCAAGAATGGAGTAAATCGATCGAAGTTCCTGAGCCGTTCCTTCATGCGTTAAATCGCCAATAGAGATATGAACGTCCGCCTCTTCCTTCAGAAAAGCCTCGAGCATATGCTCGTATGCCCGGACTCTCGCAGCCTTCATTTCCTCGGTCCCGTGACTCATACTTGAATAGTGAAAATCACCTAGTAACGCCAGACGCATTAAACGCCACCTCCATCTTTATTTTGGACACCTTGCTGCTCAAGCTCTCTCCACCTGCAACACATCTGAAGGCTTTAAATGGTCATCCTGCTCCATGATGCATTCGTTGAAGGAAGGCCATATATAATTCGGAATGATACCGGTCTTTCCGATATCCTCTCTTGAGGAGATACCCGTAAGCACGAGCGCAGTCTTCATTCCATTCTGCTGCCCAAATAAAATATCCGTTTCCAGCCGATCACCTATCATGAGGCATCTGCTGCTATCCACATCCAAAAGCTCGAGCGCCTTCTCTGCATAATAGCGGGAAGGCTTGCCAATCACGACCGATGCTTTCTGCTGGCTAGCTGCCTCGATCGAGCTTAGAATGGCTCCAGTGTCCGGAATGATATCTCCTGGCACAGGACAGCAGTTGTCCGGATTCGTTGCGAGCAGAACCGCCCCATGACGAACTGCTTTTGCCGCTAAATGAAGCTTATCGTAATGAAACTGCCGATCCATGCCAACTAACACATGCGTTGATCGATACGGATCTTCGGTAATGACTATCCCGATTGCACGAAGTTCTCTCTGCAAAGCCTCCTCACCGACAACCAGCACCTTGGCGTCCGGGGCATGCTCTGTAAAATACATTCCTGACACGTAGCCTGCGGTCAGAATTTCATCAAGCTGGCACGAAACACCCAAATTCAGCAGCCGCTTGTAGCAATCCTCCCTGGTATGAACGGGAGTATTCGTAAGGAACAAGAGACGCTTGCCTCGTGATCGCAAGCCACTAATTAAGTTATTTACGCCAGGGAGCATCATCTGGCCGACATAAATCGTCCCGTCTAAATCGAAGCAATACGCATCGTAAGCATACAAATCCTCCATGACCTTAACCCTGCCCACTCACACTGAGCTGGACAACTCCAATACATTCATGAAGCATTCGAGCTCATCTGTACAGACCCATACGGACGGATATTCCTGAAATTTCTCCATTATGGAAGTCTCATTTATTGTCCAAGCCATCAGTTGAATTCCTAGCTCTTGACATCGATGAATGTAATCTTCGGTCACGAAGGCATGGTGCATGGACAAGAATGTCGCCCCCATCTCTAACGACCAGTCAAGAATAGCCTTCGAACACCCAAAAGTAATAAGACCGATGCGTACATCGCTAGATAATTGCCTGATCTTCTCCAAGGCATCAAAATCAAATGACGTAATGACTACCTGATTCAGCAGGTTGAATTCTTTGATAACTTCAAGTACCTTTTCCTCCAGCTGAGGGTAATAGTTACCCATTTGCTTAAGCTCAATGTTAAGCCCAATCTTACCCTTTAAAGCACGCAGCACCTCTTCAAGGGTTGGAATATGCTCATCTTGCTTTATTTTAAAAGATTGCAGCTCCGAAGCTGTATAATCGGCTACCCTGCCCGTCCCATTTGTCATGCGGTCAAGCGTATGATCATGAATGACAACCGGGATTCCATCCTTGCTGAGATGTACATCCAGTTCAAGATGTGTGAACCCAAGCTCCACCGCTTTTAAAAAGGAAGACATCGTATTTTCAGGATATTTCTTTGGGTATCCGCGATGAGCAACTGCTTGAATGGTCATGCTAAAGTTACCTCCCGTTGTATTTTATGGACAACACAAAAAACCCAGCAGCAAATCACCCTCCTTCAACATCAAGGTTCTATCGATTTACTTACCACCGGGTTTTCTCGTCGTCTCCACCCAAGGATAAATGTATGAAATTAAGTCCAGAATTTCTCATGGCCTATCGAAACAAAATCTGCCCCGCTCTTTAATGCTTCCTGAATTTCTTCCTCATGCCGGATAAGTCCTCCAACAATCAACGGCTGCGTGATGCGTTCTTTCAGTTCTTGGATAACTCGGGGCATAAGTCCCGGCATCAATTCAACCTCATCAGGCTTATAGCTCTTAATCATCCGAACTGCAGTCTCAATTGCAGCTGAATCAATGGCAAATATGCGCTGAATGCTTAATATGCCTGCTTGCTTTGCCGCTGAAACCGCATTGCTCTTCGTCGTCACGATCCCATCGACTTTAAACACATCAGCAAGATATTGAATGGCGGAGGCATCTCGTCCAATCCCGGAGACCATCTCGGTATGCACGTAAGCCTGTTTGCCGCCTTGATGCAGACTGTCTATGATTGAACCAAGATTGGTGATGTTGCCTGTCATCAGAATAACTCTCTTCACATCGCTTGCTATAGCTTGAGAAATTTGCTCGTCTACCGTAATGGAGGCGATGATGGGATAATTCTTCATGATTTAGTCCTCATTCCCTCGTTTGTCATCTTAAATGATAAAGCTTTAATATTCGTTTGGTATCACCGCCATGTAAACGGGGTATTAACTTAAGCCCTCAGGTTTGGCGAAGCCTAGCGAGGGAAATAGTGATAATACTACACATCGAAAGGATGAATCACACGATGAATCCAACTTCAGATCACCAAGAAGCAATCGAGAAAATTCAGGAATTGATCAAAGACATCGACGTTGCGATGCTTACAACGGTATCAGAAGAAGGGCTAGTTTCACGCCCAATGAAAACCCAGGATGTCGAGTTCGACAGCAACCTGTGGTTCCTGACCAAGAAAGATACGAGCAAATTTCATGAACTGCTTCACAACCAGCAAGTTAACATCGCATATGCGGGTAAATCTTTCGTCTCCATCCGTGGCGAAGCCGAACTCGTGGAAAGCTCTGAGAAGATAAAGGAATTTTGGAGCCCGGTCTACGAGAACGTACTAGAAACCACGTATGATGATCCGAACCTCGTTCTCATCAAGGTCAAAGCCGAAACTGCCGAGTATTGGGATACCGGCAACAAGTTCAAGATGGCCAAGTTCTTGTTCCGTCGACTACTGGGCAAAAATACTGAAGGAACAGATATCAATCAGATCGTCGAATTCAATTAGATACGGTAAAGAAATTTCCTAAAGAAGAAGTGCCCATCATGCTATAGGTGATGGGCACTTTGAATTCGATCTTATACAGGATATCAATCCATAATAGTCAAAGGCATTCAGAAAAACGATTTAGGCCAGCCAAAACTCATCCCTCCTTGTCAACCAACTTGTACCGAATATCAATCTTCCCATCTCTCACTCTCATCTGGACCTCACCCATCTGATCTGTTCGATAGATCTCTGACCCGGTAGCTTCCAGACGTTCCATCACTCCTGAGTTGGGATGACCATATGTGTTGTTAACACCCGCAGATATGACCGCGGTTTTGGCGTTCCAGTATTGAAGCCAGGCTTCGGTGGACGACGTTTTACTACCATGATGTGCGACCTTTAACACGTCAATAGAGACAGATGCTGATGAAACATTATTTGAATTAACCTGCAACGGGCGTGTAAGTACCCTTTGTACAACGCCCTCTGTAACTCCAAGATCTGCACCTCTCTGTTCAAACGCTTCAGCGAGCGAGCCATCTTGAATCGTATAGAGCAGGTCCTGTTCGGCCGCTGCATCCATATCCCCAGTGAACAACATGGATGTCCCAGCCATGTCCAGCAAAAAGACAACGGAATCATGATT
Source organism: Paenibacillus sp. Negev47 (assembly GCF_058313655.1). Taxonomy (NCBI): domain Bacteria; kingdom Bacillati; phylum Bacillota; class Bacilli; order Caryophanales; family Paenibacillaceae; genus Paenibacillus; species Paenibacillus sp. Negev47. The sequence continues at coordinate 1,734,374 of NZ_CM177754.1, read as the reverse complement.
CTGATGTTCAGACACAGGCAAACTGCCAGATGCTTCTGCTACCATGTGTTCCAGGTCTGGAGCTATAAAATGTAAAACCGTCTCCTTGTCAGCCTTATAAGACATGCCCTGCTGGATGGCGTAAAGTGGAATCTTCCGTTCCATGGCTGTGTTCAGTAATTTATCAAAGTTTTCCTTACCACTGGTTGTGCCATTAAACATGAATCGTTTAACCGGAATCTGTTCCAGCACAGCCTGTAGTCCTCCAGCATGATCCTGGTCAGCATGCGTTACAATTACAGCGTCAAGTTGATGGATGCCTCTCTTTTTCAATAGAGGAACAACGACCTTAGCTCCCACTTCATAAGGATCACGCCTTGTTTTCCATGATTGTTCGGTGTTCCCAAAGCTCACCGTGCCTCCGCCATCCACCAAAATATGTTTGCCTTCTGGCGTTGTAATCAACGTGCTGTCTCCCTGACCAATGTCCAAGAATTGCACAATGCCGGTTCCAGCAGGCTTCGGAGTCTGGTATGCCCACCACAATCCAGCAACAAAGCTGATCGCGAGCAAGCCGCACAACCATCGTTGAACTTTACTCATTCGTTGATGCGCATAATAACCTGCACCTCGTGCAGTAAATGCACTCGTATACTCCGGCCATGCGATACTGGCTCCTAAAGTTGTTAATGAAGTTTCTTTTCTATCTAGACGGTTCTTACCTTGATACTGTTCCCCGGTAGACATCGAAGAGCGAATACCCACATTCCCCATTGCAACAGAAGGCTGTCGCATGACAAGAGGAGCCGTATCCTCCTCAGTAACCACTGTTTCTTGCTGTGTACCGTTGCCCTGATGAAGTAGATACAAAAGAGCATACAACACGGCGTAATACGCAGCAATCCACAACAGGGAAGGCGTAGCCCAGATCAGTACAAAACCCGGCAGGCTGTTCATCCACTCTACGCTTGTAAATGTCAGCTGATTCAGTTGAATTGCAACCCATGCAAGGGGGTTCGCCAAGGGAACCCATATGAAAGACAACAGCATGGCGACCGTCCCCAGAGGTAATACAATGGTACTAATCAAAGAAACAAGCAGAAAGTTAGCCACAAATGAGAGCAATGAGAACTGATTGAAATACAGGATGGTTACCGGAAACGAAATCAGTTGAGCTGTCACCGCAACGGATGCTGTTGCAGCCAGAGATTTCGGCAAACTGCTGAACAGTCGGTTAATCAAAGGCATATAGATCATCAAACCTGCGGTCACGAGAAAAGATAATTGAAAGCTAACGCTTAGCAAAAAGTACGGATCCCACCACATCATCAGTAGCGCAGCTGCACTAATCATCTGAAGGCCGTCTCTGGCAAGACCACGACGAGCCATATACAACCCAATCATGGACATAATCCCTGCCCGAATCACTGAAGGTGAACCACCGGACAACAAAACATAAGCTGGTACCAGTATCAGAACAACCGTGAGTGCCGTCTCTCTGGTAAGCCTTAGCCAGGATAGAATAAGGAGAAGAGAAGCTACATATACAGCGACATGAGTTCCGGAGATTGCCAAGATATGCGTTAGACCCAGTTGTGAAAACTGACCATAGGTACCTGGATCGATATCATTAGCCATTCCGATAATCAGACCCTTCATATACCCTGCATGAGGCTCGGGGAATAACCGTTCGACCGCTGAACCCAACGTATGCCTCGTCCAATCCGTCCACCGTAGTACGTTAAATTGTCCAACCCCTTCAGGGGGAGCTGCTGTTACTGAACTGGCTCCCTTCACTTTGAACAACCAGTGGATGTGCAGGGTTCGCAAATAGCTGCGATAATCAAACCCGCCAAAGTTCCTGGCTTCACCAGGAAGGGCAAAAGAACCATTAAGCGTGATTGAATCGCCCCTCTTCCAACCTGCCGCTACCTGCTGTTCTTCTTCCTCCGCCAATCTGACTTGCACCATCAATTGTTCATCTATTTTGAATCCAGATAATGTTGCCAGATCTGCATCTGTTGATGAATTCGATATGGGTAATATTGAAGACATCTGTATCTTAAAGTCAGCCCGGTCTCCATCAATGCGTACATCTGACACTAGCTCACCCTGAATTTCGGCTGGCCAACCGTCCAGCGCATCAACAGCGATGTGCATGGTCTCCGGCAGACTGCTGTGATTGCGTGTGTCATTCCACTCCCAATATGCAGCACCTCCAATAAAGGCAGCGAGTAAGAATAAAACAGACCATCCACGCACATCCAGAAAACGAAGTAGAAGTGGCAGACATGCCAGCGCTCCAATGAACCCCCAGATCAAAGCCCAGCCTGTTAATGCGCATGCCATCCCGCTCCCGCATAACCAGCAAATCGTAAAACTTAGTAACGGTCTGCCTTTCATTCCTTCCCCTCCTTCATTTCACCCATTGAACGCAGAAAAACCCCCGGAAAGCCGATTCAGGCTTGCCGGAGGTTCTCCCTCGCATATTAGACCATATTCGTATTAGTTGCTCACGGTCATCATCGTTTCCCGCGGAGGCTGGTAATTCTCCAACCTGCGAAACGTTATGCCCTTCTGTTGCATCATATTCGTAACCTTGCCGGTATCTTTAGGATAAGGGCGATGAAATACGATCTCTGTAATCCCGCTATTCGCCAGCATATTGGCACATGTCCAGCAAGGTTCGTCGGTCACATACACGGACGAGCCTTCGCGGTCAATTCGGTCTGTGAATAAAAGCAAATTTTGCTCCGCGTGGATTGTGCGAATGCAGCGTTGCTTTTTGACCATTTCTTCTTGCCCATCGGTCACGACTAACTCATATTCTTCCGATATCATGCAACCTGCTTCAGAACAATCCGGGACGCCCGTGGGTGCACCATTATAGGCTGTTCCCAGCAGTTTCTTCCCCTGAACAAGCACGGCACCCACATGACGACGCGAACAGCGGGAACGGGTTGAGACCATATATGCGATGTCCATAAAATACGTATCCCAGTCCTTGCGTACCTCTGTACTCATGCTGCTTTCCTCCCGCTCAATACAAATTTTATTCTAATATTACCGGATCTGCACATACGGTGCCATCTTCTCCAGCATCTTCATGCCGATTCCTTTGACCTTCGTCAAATCACTCACTTTCGCAAAAGGACCATGTGCATTCCGATAGTCCACTATGGCCTGAGCTTTCTTCTCCCCGATTCCGGGAAGCTCTGTAAGCTTGGAGACAGGTGCAGTATTCACATCAATCTTGCCATTGTCTCCAGGTTCCTCACGAACTACAGATGGATTACTGTTTGAAGCCGTCTCGGAGTTAACTGAAGGATTCGAATTCGTACTTGGTACAATCGGTTCAGTCAAACCAGAGGCATCCGTTGCATTATCATTCGTCTGGTTTGTAGTTTGAAATACAGAATCACCTTCAACTCCTGCGTTCGAAAGCTCTTTAGATTCTCCTGCCTGTGCATCCTTCCCAGTCTGCATCCCACTTGCATCCGTTCCCGAAGATGCTCCTGTATTGCCCTGAACCGAAGTAGCCGACTGTACAGCAGGGAGTTCCTGCTCTATCGTCGGCTTCTCGGTGCCGAGCTGCAAGGGTTCCCAGCCACTAGGTGGTTGTTCACTTTTGCCCGACCATAATATGAGTATACTTCCAACCACCGCTGCAGCGATGGTCATTCCTTTATTCCATCTCATTCTTCCACACCTCTCCCTGAATTCAAAATCATTCATTTCGAATACGGGCGGTGCTTCCGAACCGTTGAACTTTCCTGATGAAACAAGTTGTGCATTTTTCATGTCATGTGAAACAGGTCCTCACGCATAGATATAGAGGGAATGAACTGCGCCAGTACCGTAAAGCATGAAAGGAGGCCTGAAACAATGAAGGTTGGATTTATCGGAACCGGCAGCATGGGCAGCCTGCTGATCTATGCCCTGATCCAATCGGGTGCACTCGAGCCCCGGCAGATCGCCGCCAGCAATCGAACCCCGTCCAAAGTACGTCAGTTATCCCTCCGTTACCCTGGTCTGCATGAATCCCAGAGTAATCGGGAAACGGTGATCCGAAGCAATATCATCTTCCTGTGCGTGAAACCGCTTGAATTCAAACATGTCATTGAAGACATCCTGCCTGTCGTGAATCCCAATCATATAATTGTCTCGATCACCAGTCCCGTGCAGCTGCGCCATCTGGAATCTTCACTTCCTTGCAAAGTCTCCAAGGTTATTCCCAGCGTCACACACCAGGTCGGCAGCGGAGCGTCCCTGTGCATACACGGTGAACGAATGACCAGTGAAGACCGTGTTGTGTTAGAAAGTCTGCTCAGTCATATAGGCAGGCCGTACCAAGTGGATGAAGCCTGTACACGAATTACATCCGACTTCTCCAGCTGCGGACCAGCATTCATATCGTTCTTCTTGGAACAGTGGATCGAAAGTGCAGTGAAGCTGACAGACATCAAAAGGGCAGATGCCTGTGCTCTGGCTGGCGAAATGCTCCTGGGAACAGGCAAGCTGCTCACCGAAGGAGGTTACACGCCGCAAGAACTTCAGGCTCGTGTCGCTGTACCTGGCGGTATAACCGCTCAGGCACTTGCACTGCTGAAGGTTAGCCTCGACGGCGTTTTCGACAGCCTGATCCACACAACGCATGACAAGTATGATGAAGATTTGTTAAAGCTGGATGAACTATTCCGAGCCGGTGAGATTAACCGGCAACAATATTAACGAGTTTGCCTGGAACGGCAATGACCTTGCGAATGGTCTTGCCTTCCAGCGCCTGCTTAACAGGTGCCAGCTCCATCGTAAAGTCCTGCATACCCTGTGCATCCAGATCCTTCGCGATTGTAGCACGTGTTACGATTTTACCGTTTACCTGAACAACGATTTCTACTTCCGCATCCACTGTCATGGACTCATCATATTCAGGCCAAGCCACGTAAGAGATTCCACCTTCATGACCCAAACGGCTCCACAGTTCCTCTGCCATATGCGGTGCCAGTGGTGACAACAGCTGCACAAAGTTCTCCATCGCTTCACGAGGCAGTGTATCGGCTTTGTATGCATCGTTGATGAAGATCATCAGCTGGCTGATGGATGTGTTGAAACGCAGATGCTCCAGATCTTCCGTAACTTTTTTGATCGTTTTGTGAGCCGTCCGCTTGAACTCGTCTGTTCCACCGTCCACCGTAATCTTGTCATTGATGGCTCCTGTGTCTTCATTGATGAAGAGACGCCATACACGTGACAGGAAGCGGTGCATGCCTTCAACCCCGTTAGCATTCCACGGTTTTGTTGCTTCCAATGGTCCCATGAACATTTCATACAGACGCAAAGTATCTGCACCGAATTCATTAACGATTTCATCCGGGTTAATGACATTACCACGGGATTTACTCATTTTCTCATTATTCGTACCCAGGATCATACCTTGATTCACGAGTTTATGGAAAGGCTCTTTGGTATCCACAACACCCAGATCATACAGCACTTTGTGCCAGAAACGAGCGTACAGCAAGTGAAGCACGGCGTGCTCTGCTCCGCCAATGTACAGATCAACTGGCAGCCACTGTTGCTGCTTCTCCTTGGAGATCAGTTCCTTGTCATTGTGCGGATCGATAAAGCGCAGGTAATACCAGCAGCTTCCCGCCCATTGTGGCATAGTGTTAGTCTCACGACGTGCCTTCATTCCCGTTTCCGGATCTACCGTATTCACCCACTCCGTAACATTCGCCAGTGGTGATTCTCCAGTACCCGAAGGTTTGATCTGGTCGATATCAGGCAGCAGCAGTGGAAGTTGATCCTCCGGTACGGTCTTCATCGTTCCGTCTTCCAGATGCAGGATTGGGATTGGCTCACCCCAGTAACGCTGACGGCTGAACAGCCAATCGCGCAGACGATAGGTTACTTTGCCTTGTCCTTTGCCGTTCTCTTCCAGCCAAGCAATCATCTTGGCAACCGCTTCTTCATTGTTCAGTCCGTTCAGGAAGTCAGAATTTACATGCGCGCCATCACCAGAATACGCCTCTTGTGTAACGTCTCCACCTTGAATAACCTCGATGATATCCAGACCGAACTGCTTGGCAAATTCCCAGTCACGTGCATCATGACCTGGAACGGCCATAACTGCACCTGTACCGTAACCAGCAAGGACATAATCGGCAATCCAGATTGGCAGTTTTGCACCATTAACCGGGTTAATGGCATAGGTTCCTGTGAATACACCCGTTTTATCTTTGGCCAAGTCGGTACGTTCCAGATCACTCTTACGAGAAGCCTGCTCCTGATAAGCCTGAATAGCTTCACGTTGTTCATCGGTCGTAATTGCTTCTACCAGTTCATGTTCCGGAGCAAGAACCGCGAAGCTCGCACCGAACAATGTGTCTGCACGGGTTGTGAACACCTTGATAACTTCTTCGTGACCTTCAATGGCAAAAACAACTTCTGCACCTGTCGATTTACCGATCCAGTTACGCTGCATATCCTTGATGCTTTCAGACCAATCCAGCTCTTCCAGGTCTTCCAACAAACGCTCCGCATACTCGGTAATTCTCAGGACCCACTGGCGCATCGGTTTGCGTACAACCGGATGTCCACCACGTTCACTCTTGCCATCAATAACCTCTTCATTAGCCAGTACCGTTCCAAGTGCTTCACACCAGTTAACTGCCACTTCATCCACATAAGCGAGGCCTTTATTGTACAGCTGGATAAAGATCCATTGCGTCCATTTATAGTATTCAGGGTCCGTTGTGCTGATCTCACGATCCCAGTCGTAAGAGAACCCGAGCGATTTGATCTGACGACGGAAATTATCAATATTGCGGAATGTAATATGCCGTGGATGTTCACCTGTATCCAGTGCATGCTGCTCAGCAGGCAGTCCGAAAGCGTCCCAACCCATTGGGTGCAATACATTGTAACCGCGCATACGCTTGTAACGTGATACGATATCCGTTGCCGTGTATCCTTCCGGGTGGCCTACGTGCAGACCTGAACCGGATGGATAAGGGAACATATCCAGTGCATAAAATTTCGGTTTAGCAGGGTCCTCACCCGTTTTAAACGTTTTATTTGCATCCCAGTATTGCTGCCAACTTTTTTCCATGACTTGTGGCTGATAGCCGTGTTTCGGCTGGTTATTCTCACTCATCTATTGTTCCTCCTTCAGGTTATTCGCATTTTAATTGCAACAAAAAAACCTCAGCATCCCGTAGCGTTTGCAGCGCTAGGGACGAGAGGTTGAATTCCCGTGGTACCACCCTAGTTAGCGGACGAACGTGCTTCGTCATCCACTCCCTTTGGACCTGTAACGGCGGTTAACCGATGCGGATTTCCATTCCTGAGCCCAAGCTTTTACAAGTAGGTTAAACAGAATGGTGTAATCACCGCATTTCTCCAAGGCGAGTTCGCAAATCACTGTCAACCGGCTTGCACCAACCGCCGGCTCTCTGTTATGTACAGGAATTACTACTGATCCTTATCATCGAAATATGTATACAATATCGGGAACATTATATAAAAAAGCAAGCCCAAAGTCAATGTTATACATTATAATCACCCTTTTGAGGCACACGGTTCGTACCGATCAATGACACTCGTTGCTGTTCAGGATAAACGAAAACGCTCGATGCCTTCCTCCAGATTATGAATGGCCCAATTCACATGTTCCTGATTATCATATTGGCGATAAGCGCACTCAATGCGTAATACCAGATCAAAATACAAGTCGTATAGACTTCTTCTTATCAGCTCACTTTCAGTCGTAATCGTTTGTCCGTATCCCTTCACGAATCCGGGAGTATAGTTAAAATGACTAAAGTAATGCTCCATCAAAGGGTCTGCCCACAGAGAACGTTCAAAATCAATAATAGCTGTGATACGACCTGCGTCTACCAGAACATTGCCATCCCACAGATCCCAACTGACAAGTACAGGTTCTTTTACATCGTCCAACACATCCGATTTTTCTTCAACCAAGCGTCTCAATTCAGCGTATTCAATCGAAAATGTAATACCAGCTTCTTCCCCATCGGTAAGAATGTCATCCATCAGATGGATAAATGCTTCTTTCCAAGTGGAATAACGCTGTTTTTGCTCCGAGAAATATCCAAACTTCTCGCCTTTGATCTCATTAATCCGACGGTTATAACGACCTAGCTGCTGTTCAATAGCTTCCTGCTCTTCCGGCGCGTATTGATCCTTGACCTGATTGTAGGGTGTTCCAGACATATACTCCATGATAAAATAACGCGCTGGAGCAATGGTTAACGAATCATCATAAACCAGCACTTGCGGTACGGGAACATCCTGTAATTCCGTAATGAGGCGTAATGCCTCAACCTCGGCAATCATGAGGTCCTGCTCACAGCGCATCAGATTTGTCGAAGCCGACGGGGCAATTTTGAGTACCACCCGCTGTGTATCACTTAGGGTAATGAGATATGCATGATTGGCCCAGCCATCCACCATCTCCTTATAATCCTGTATACTTGTAGAGAAATGTTGTTTGATTATGGCATTCAGCTGTTCCGGCGTGAGTCTTGTTTTATATGTACTTTCCATTACTGCACCTCACTTTGACAATTAATTCGGTTAGAAAACGCTTTCTATCCAACCATTATGGCTTCCTTCCCTATAACTAGCAATACTTTTTGTCACGCTCGTAAGTCTTCCTCGCATTTCCTTTTGCCTATTACAGAAGCTTGTTATTCATGCTCCATGGAAAATCAAACAAAAAACTGCCCTTATGTACCATAAGGACAGCTCCCATCATTCGCTCTTACTTCACAGCAACGTAGAACAAGCGCTGTGCGCTGTCTCCGGCTTCTTCCCATTCAAAATCGGCATATACCTTTACGTCTCTGAAGCCTGCCTTGGATAACTCCAGCTTCATCCAGTCCGGATGATATGCACGCTGGACATGGACTTCTTCAAAACGCTGATACATATCTTTGCTACCATCATCCACACGCGAAAAGATACTCAGATGATGCTCAATCTCACATCGATCTTGATCCAATCCACAGGTCCAAATATACGATACGGAGCGTTCATCCAGCACAAAAGGCTGTTCCTCATCATAACGAATAAGGGTATTGGGATGATGAACATCAAACAGGAACGTTCCACCAGGTTTCAGCATCTCATATGTGCGCTGGAATGTACGAACGACATCTTCTTGTTCGAGCAGATAATTGACGCAATCACAGAAAGATATAACGGAGTCTACAGGCTCCGGAACTCGCCAATCCCGCATATCCTGCTGCACCCAACGTACACTGCCTTCGCGGTACAAGCGATGACCCTGAGGCGTGGCCTCCATCTTACTGCGCGCAACCGACAGCATATCTGCTGAGAGGTCAATGCCTGTAACTTCAAAACCGGAGTTCACGAGCGGGATCGTAATCGAGCCCGTTCCACAGCCAAGTTCAGCAACACTTTTGGGCATTCCATGATGTTCCCAGGCTGTTCTTGCAAACCTTATCCAGTCCGGATAAGGCATATCTTCCATTAATTCATCATAGACATAGGCAAATTTCCGGTAAGACATGTCAGGCACCGCACTTTCAATTTCATTTTTCAATCCTGGTCTATACAAGTTGCACTAAGGATTATTTACACTGGACACTCCAATGACAGAACAACCTTCCGATCGCTGTTATCCCCAGATTTTTTTGATTCCTTTTATAAAGGAGTAAATCCGGGGATAAAGGCGAACGCTCCGCTTCTTCAGGTTCTTTCTGTCCTCTCCGTTTCGCGTAAATGTTTAGTTCAATTTATATAACAAAAGCAAAGACAGGGGCATCCGGTGTTTACCCAGCCTAACCCTGCCTTCTGCGAGTTCAATATGACATACACTTAATCCATTTCAATTACTTCGAATCATTCTGATCCGCAGGTGCAGATTCGGACAAATACGTCCAGCTTTCCTTTTGCACGATCAGTCCGTCTTTCATCAATTTGCCCAAGGCACGCTTGAAAGCAGACTTACTGATGCCAAAGCGCTGCTTGATGATATCCGGCGGAGTTGCATCCGAGTATGGCATGCCGCCCATAGGACGTTCTTTCATAAAGGCGAGCAGCTTGTCTGCATCTTCGTTACGTCCAACTTGTTTTAGTTGAGTCATGGCCAGATTCACACGTCCGTCTTCACGTACCAGTGTCACCCGACATTTAACTTTCTCACCAAGACGCAGCATATGACTGCGTTCAGATGAATGAATCATACCAATCGCGCCAAAGCCCAGTACACCGCCCTCTACAAGTACAAAAGTACCCATCTGCAGTGGCTTGTATACCGTCGCTTCAACCCACTCGTTTAACCATGAAGTTGGAGCATGGAAAGACAGTGGTGAAAGCTCACGTTCCCCGGCCAATTTGGCACGCAGACGTCCTTGCTTGTCATGTTCCATGATTACAAAGACTTCATCCCCTACTTGAGGACGCAGTTCTTCCAGTTCAGGCAGTTCACGAATAGGAAGCAGCAATTGCCGGCCAAGTCCCATTTCCAGGAAACAGCCCAGTCGTGGGTGAACATCAGCCACAACCAGTCGTGCCATTTCGCCGAGCATGAGATAAGGCTTTTTCATCGTTACGGCCAGACGGTCTTCTGTATCAAAGAATACAAAGACCTCAAGCGTCTCGCCAATCTTAACATCCCGCGTTAACTCGGTATAGTGAAGAAGTACATCTTCCGATCCTGTCGTCAAAAAGAAGCCAAACGGAGACACTTCACGTGAAACCGGCAAAGAGACGACTGTTCCAGCAATCAAACTCATACGGTTTCCACCACTTTGGCATCAGACCATAGACGTTCAATATTGTAGTATTCACGCTCGTCGCGGTGGAAGATATGAACAACGACATCGCCCATGTCCATCAGTACCCAACGTGCGGAATCCATACCTTCGATACCTTTGATCGTCGCTCCGGCTGCATGAGCCTGTTTGCGAATTTCAGTGGCAATGGCTTGTACCTGTGTATCGGAATTCCCGTGACAAATAACAAAATAATCAGCCACCAGGGAAATATTAATCAGATCCAAAGCTACAATATTGGATGCCTTTTTGTCGTCAGCGGCAGCAACCGCCATATTCATAAGTTCTTTCGATGATACTGTCATGAACCAACCTCCATAATCTATAATTGTGTGTTCAAAAAGATCAGTTTTCAGTACCGAGAAGATGGAATAAAGCTAGAAATGGAGTAGCAGAGCGTAGGATAACTACGTGAGCAACGGACATTTCGGCTGAATTTCATATTCGATGCTGATGATGCCGCTAGGCATCCTTCGTAATCAAAAGTGGACTTTTTGAACAACCTCTATAATTGTGCAATTAAGTCATTCCGCGACAGCATGGTCAAAGGATAAATGACACGGCGCTGCGAGATCAACAAGCTGATCGTCGAGTCGAATCCGGCAATTAAACCTTCCTCCAGACTATGTTCAGCCTGTTCGCGAATGTGATCCACTCCCGGGAAATCTCGTCCCGGTTCAATGTAATCGGCAAGGCATACCACTTTGTCCAGCAGGCTCATGCCCACCCGACCCGAGGTATGCCACCGGATGGCATGAATAACTTCAGAATCTTCAACACCGTAATCACGCTCGGCTACAAAAGCACCGACTTCGGAATGCCAGAGCTGCTTGTCATGCTGCAGAAGTTCCTGGTTTAATCCATTATCACGGATGACCGCTTCCATCTCCGATACGGGCCAGTACTTCGCCACATCATGCAAAATCGCTGCCAGATCCGCTTTTACAGGATCAGCACCGTATTTTTCAGCCAACATCACTGCCGATTCCATTACACCCAGTGTATGCTTCCAGCGTTTCTCCGGCATTTGTCCGGATACGGCTTGAATCAGTTCCTCACGGCTTAGTCCCATATAAACCGCTCCTTACAATATATTGGTGCACTTCATCAGGAATCATGAAGCGTACCGAATGTCCTTTGGCGAGACGTCTGCGCACGGCTGTCGATGAAATATCGACCAAGGGCATCTCGGCCAGTAGGACCCGATCCTGTAACTCGTCTGGTAAATCATCCAGATGTAACTGGAAGCCCGGCCGACCAACTCCGATAAAGGTTAAGCGTTCTGCAAGCTCTTCAATCTGCTCCCATTTGGGAAGATAGTTCACCATATCCGCCCCGATAATGAAATAGAACTCATGTTCAGGATAGCGACGCCACAGTTCCTTCATCGTATCGATGGTATAAGACACTCCTCCAAGTTCCATCTCGATGCCGAGCACCTCATATTGCTGCACACCCTTCACAGCCGCTTCCGTCATGTCGAGACGTTGCTGTCCCGAAGCTCCGGCTCCGCGCTTGTGAGGTGGAACATGGGAGGGCATGAACCAGATCTCATCCAGTGCATGCGAATCCCTTGCCGCTTCAGCTGCCAGGAGGTGTCCCATGTGGATCGGATCAAACGTACCACCCATGATGCCGATCTTCACCCGCGTCACGCTCCCTTATCTAGGTAGTTCGATTTGTTTGTTATCGCGCGATTCTTTGTACAGGATGATTGTGTTACCGATGACTTGTACAAGCTCGCTTCCCGTTTCACGGGCAACTTCTTCTGCCATCTCTTTTCTGTCCTCGTCATTGTTGTTCAACACTTGCACTTTCATCAATTCGCGCTTCTCAATCGCATCTTCGATGTGACGGAACAGGTGCTCGTTTGTTCCACCTTTACCAATCTGAAATACAGGGGTCAGGTGATGTGCCTGTGACCGCAAAAAGCGCTTTTGTTTACCGTTTAACATGAATACTCCATACTCCTTATATTGAGCAGGCCCTGATTGACAGTTCAAAGACTGTCCGGACCTGACCGTTCAATTATATTTTCACATTTCAAAACTTTTTAACACTGCACGTCTCATCGTCTCCACAGGAGCCGGAATGCCGAGCCAATGTTCAAAGGCTACAGCGCCCTGGTATACAAACATTCCCAGACCACCGTGCACTGTGCATCCACGTAACCGCGACTCCCGAAGCAAGCGGGTTTCCAGCGGATTGTAGATCAGATCACTCACAGCTGCGCCTTCACGAATTAGTGCAGGATCAACCGGTACGTCATCAACATGGGGATGCATTCCGGCAGCCGTAGTGTTAATCACAATATCAGCCGTAGCCAAGACCGTCGCAGCGTCTTCCATGCCACCGCCCGAGATTTCTCCCAAGCCATGGCCCCGTAAATCCGAAGCAAGTGCAATAGCCCTGTCCGCTGTACGGTTCAGAATATGGATCTGCTCAGGCTTCTCCAATGCAAGTGCGTATATAACACCTCTCGCCGCTCCACCTGCTCCCAGGACAGCAATACGTTTGCCCGCAAGCTCCGGCACAGCCTCTTCCTTCAGGGATCGGACATAGCCAATACCATCCGTATTGTACCCTGTCAGTGTTCCACCTTCATTGACGATGGTATTCACCGCACCAATCAGGCGAGCACTTTCATCGATCACATCCAGGTACTGCATCACCTGCTCTTTGTGCGGGATGGTGACATTGACACCACAATAGCCCAATGCCACAATTCCCCGAACTGCTGCTTCCAGTTGATCAGGATGAACATGCAGTGGCATATACATTCCATTCACTCCAGCAGCCTGCAGGGCCGCATTGTGCATTGCCGGTGATTTGGAATGAGCAATAGGATTACCCATAACGCCAAGCAACACGGGAAGTGAAGGGTCGAACTTTTTTTCCTCAAACATAGGTCCGCCTCCGATCCGCTCTGATGTACAGGTTCTGAGATTACATTAGATTAAGGATGGGCGGATCTGTACACGAATACCTTTTGGAGCATGCACAGCAACAAGTGCTCCAATATCGCCATTCACCTTAATCCAGCCCAGACCAGAGATAAATACATCCGATTGACTGCCGCGTTTGATACGGAATTCATGTCTTGTCCATTCAGCCATCTCTGCTGCATCTTCACGGGTTGGCGGAGATAACAATTCCCCCAAGTGGTCGCGGTACAGGTCATCTGCACGCTCCAGCTTCGTCCGGTGAATATCAAGCGCAGTGCTGATGAAACAAGTGAACGATTGGCGATCTCCTTCAACAAAGTCAAATCGAGCCATGCCGCCAAAGAACAGCGTCTGACCAGAGTTCAACTGATAAACAGCCGGTTTAAGCGGTTTTTCAGGCATGATGGCAGCGAGATCCTTACGGGAAACAATCTCGCTGAAACGCCATGGATACACGATCCCAGGCGTATCAATAATATATTTCCCATCATCCAGCGGAATGTTCACCATATCCAGAGTCGTTCCCGGATAACGGGATGTGGTCAGTTCCTGCTCCAGATCGCTGTAATCACGGATCAGACGGTTAATCAGTGTGGATTTGCCCACATTGGTACCGCCAACCACGTACACATCACGATCTTCGCGATAGGTTCCAACTAACTCAAGCAGTCGGTCGAATCCCTGATTTTGCTTCGCACTGCACAAGACTACATCCACTGTACGCAAACCTTGTTCTTTGGCTTGCTTTTGTACCCAATTCCGAACCTTGTTCCAGTTAGTTACTTTCGGAAGCAAGTCCGTTTTGTTCACAGCAAGCAAGACCGGATTGTTACCTACAAAACGTTGCAGACCGGAGATAATACTGCCATCAAAGTCAAACAAATCAACGATATGGATGACAAGTGCATCCTTATCCCCGATTTTGCTAAGCAGAGCCAGGAATTCGTCCTGATCCACCGTAACGGATGATGACTCATTGTAGTTTTTGATACGGAAACAGCGCTGGCATATAACCGGTTCACGATCCAGTGCCTTCTCGGGGATAAACCCTGGTAATTCCGAATTTTCTGTTTGCAGATGCACGCCGCATCCGCTGCACCTTACGGCAAGGTTGCCGTTATGCGGTTCTGTCATTTCTTCTTTTCCTCCTCAAGCCATAAGCCTTTCCTGCGTAAACTCGTTAGAGCAATTCGTTCCACGCGTCGATTGAAGCGGGTCATGAAGCCTTCGTCCCCAATGGAGATTGGCAGTACCAGAACGGTATATAGCCCCATTCGGTTCCCTCCATAGACATCCGTAAGCATCTGATCGCCTACTACAATCGTTTTTTCAGGAGATAACTCCATCATTTTCATTGCTTTACGAAACGGTACATTCGATGGTTTGCGTGCACTATGCACAAACTGGATATCCAGCGGGGTAGCAAACAGGGATACACGATTCAAATTGTTATTGGACACAATCATCAGCTTGAAACCTGCCTCTTTCACACGTGCAAACCATTCAATCAGTTCGGGCGTAGCGTCAGGGGCTTTGGCTCCAACGAGTGTGTTATCCAGATCAGTTATAATTCCACGGTAGCCTTGAGCGTACAGCTCTTCCAGATTAATGTCAAAAACCGTGTCTACACGCAGCTTGGGCATTAACATTTTAAACAAAGAAGTCACCTCAGTTTCATACGACACACTATATCACAAATCCGTCTTTCCTGAAAATGCATACAGCGCCTGATGGCGTAGGAAAAAAGGAAAAACGGGACGGGCTGCAACTATGCCCGTTCCGCTTTCAGTTCCTTCCGCAGCTTCAAGGCTGTCTGATAGATACCCTTCCAGTCGTCAACAGTTACGGAAGCCGGACTGTAGCGAGTCTGTTCAAACTTCATGAGAAGCTCATGCAATGTAGCTTCTGCAGCTGGTTTGGCCTGGCTCCAGCGGTTTACCGATTCACGAAGTGTCTCGTCTCCGCTCCGGGTCAGACCTTTGCGTTTCACATATTGTATCCAACGCTCGGTCTCTGCCACCACCTTCTGTTCAGGGGTGAGCGGTCCACCTGTCCGTAAACGAAGCAGGAGGAATCGTAAGGAGAAGCGATTACGCCAGAACATATATGCTATCCACAATACGATGATGGCTCCTGCAGCCCAGATGACAAAAGTCGGGATGGTGGACGAGGCCTGCTCTGGTGCAGGAGTCTGCTCTTCCTCTTGTACCGGCTCCTCTTCTGGCTGTTCTTCAGGCTCATCTACAGGCTGTACATCAGGTTGTTCCGTGAGCAAAGGCATATCAAAGCCCGGCGTTGCTTCAACAGGAATCCAGCCATACTCACCAAAGTAGACCTCTGCCCAAGAGTGTGCATCTGCATTCGTAACGGTGTAAGTCGTCTCAATCTCCGCGCCAGGTTGACGTGGAGCCTGCATGTCCGAATTCAGGGACAATTGTCCAGGCGCATAACCTTTAACCCACCTTGCAGGGATGCCCTCCGAGCGCGCCATCATTACCAGCGCAGTGGAGAAATAGTCACAGTAGCCTTCCATAATGTCAAACAGGAAGCCTTCCACAAAGTCGCTGCTTACTTTTCGAGATAAATCCGGATTGTTCGTGTATTCAAAATTGGTTTGTAAATAGTTTTGCAGTAATGCTACTTTTTCATACGGGGTATTCGCAGATGCCGTTATTTCAGTTGCCAAATCTGACACCCGGTCAGGGAAACGGGATGGTAACTGCAAGTACATATCGTCTGCCGGATTACTGTTGTACAGATCTTCAAAAGACTTTGTACGCAGCTCATCCTCCACAATCACAGGAGCTTCCGATACGATGGTGTACGTCTTGGGATACTGTGGTTGCTGACGGTCTGTCACCACATGCAGTTCAGCCTGTTCAGCATTCCACAACATACGTTCTGCTCTGTCCTCACCGTTAATCGAACTCACTTCAGCGATCGAATACGCACCAAAGAGTATCGGATAAACATTATCATTCAGCATCGTTACATTCTGGGTTACTTGTTTGGTATTCACGTTTCCGGATTCATCATTCTCCAGAGGCTGTCCTGCTTCAACATTCTCTGTCGCACCCCGTCCCCGGTCATCCCAGCCCGTACCTGTATACTCTGCACGTGTCTCACCGCGCCAGTAACTACGCTCATTGGTGGTGACAGACATGACAGGAGTATAGTCGAAGTTGAACCCTCCACCAAGCTGATTGTCTTCCCTGCTGTATCCCGATTCGGTAGCCGCCGGAATATCAAGGTTGCCGTTACCAGCCTGACTTGTGGAAGTACCGGTATAGTTACGCCACGCCGTATATGGGTCTGTCAAGGTGGGTGGAATCTCCGGCATATTGACGCTGGCCACAATAATTAAAGAAAAGATAATGGCAATATTGGCTAGGACTTTATAAGGATGACGGATGATTCGCTTCCAACCTTGTGGATACTGTAGCTGATAATTGCGGAAATGCTGACATACGAGCCATCCCATCCCTGCAAACATCACCCACGCGATTTCAATCCAAAGTGGGATCTGGGTGAAAGAATCGAGAATGCCCATCGAAATGATGTTGACACCCAGAAAAACAAGAATGCGACGTGTGGTGGTCACGAGGCGAAGGGCAACTTCAAGCATCACCCATGCACACAGTGAGAACCAGATGTACGGCGCCATATGCAATATAAATTGCTCCGCTCGATCCGTTAAAGAGCCATAAGGGATGTATACCGTATAATCAATTAGTGTTTTATGCAAAATGTAACCGACGACAACCGCCTTGATGATCGTGCGATATATCGTTTTGATGGGCAGAATGACCTCCAGCACACAGACCGCTGCAAGTGTCCATAACACCAGAGAAGTCGTTTCTGTATACCACGATTCCTGTGTAAATGAAATCCACTGCATTCCAATGAGGAAAATCCAGAGCAATGATGCTGCATGATACCAGGATCGTTTGCCTGTAACACTTTCATTTCCTTTTGTACTCATACAGAACCTCCCCCCATCACCGTTGGAAGCTCCTGCAAATGAGAAACAGTGAATGACCTCGTGCCTCTTCCACGCAACATGGCATTCCACTCGGCACTCCGGCGGGATTCACTGGTATCGATCAGAATATGACATGGAGTCATGCCCCGCGTATCGGCCCAGCGCAACAGTTCTAATATTTTCTCATCCTTCTGGGGAGAAATCACGACAAAGTAAGCTCCCTGAGGCAGTTGACGTGCGATTCTTTCCACGCCAGGCAACAGCTGCGTATCCTGCCCGTTATGTTGAATATCCACCAGATGATGTATCATCTTCTGCCGTTCCAACAGACTTTCACTGGGGGCCATGAAGGATGTCTCGTCTGACAATGTCAACAAACCCATTCCCATTCGTTCTCTGGCACCATACTCCAGCAGAGAGGCAGCTGTGGACACGGCAATCTCAAATGCATCCCCATGTTCATAACTTGATGTTAGCCCATCGAGAACCAGAATGGTTTTGGGTACCGACTCATGCTCGAACTCCTTGGACTTCCAGTTCCCCGTCTTCGCCGTTGCATTCCAGTGAATGCGGGAAAGTCGATCTCCGTATACGTAGTCACGCACACCATTAATCTGGGTCGTCTCTCTTCGCGAGCGGGTTAGAGCCGTCTGAGGACCGGATAACCGTGATTTGCGGTCGTATAGCTGCCAATATGGAATAAATACCGTTCTTGGCAGTACTCGAAACTCACCTTTGGCCTTAAACTTTCCTCGATGTTCAATCAATCCAAATATGTCCTCGCTGGCGCATTCTGTTTCTGAAAAAAAATACTTGCCCCGCTCAAGTGGTGGTGTCTGGAAAGACAACTCGCCATTTCCTCGCATATTGGGAATCAAACTTTCCTTGAACGACCAGGATTCCCCGTTATGCCGGTGCAGCATTTCACGTACTACAACATAAGGAAGCGGGAGGAATCCCGGAATAGTCAGACTCAGCTGTACTTGAACCTGATCACCTGCATGCAATAATCCTTCGTGGTCCGGGCCAGAGGATAGCTTTCGCACTCCTTGAGCACGTCTCACTCCGCTAAATCCGGCAATGGCAAGATACACACAGAGCAGGGTCACCATCGACAGCAACATGAGGGATGTCTTCCCGCCCTGAAACAAAACATAAGCCAGACAGCACATCCACACCATTGCGATGCTCCATACGCGTGGGTGGCGCAGTCCTCTGTTCACTGTACTCAAAAGCGGCTTCATGAACTATTGCCCCATGGAGACGGGCACGCGAACCTGCTGAAGTACGGCATTCAGAACGGCCTCGGAACTCATACTGTCCAATCTCGATTCGGGACGGAGCACAATACGATGAGAGATCACATAAGGGGCCATCGTCTTCACATCATCCGGAAGCACATAATCACGTTCTTGCAAGAAAGCAAAGGCCTTCACGGCCATCATAAAGGATATGGCTGCCCGTGGGCTGGCACCCAGCAATACAGATGGGTGGGAGCGGGTTTGACGAACAACATCCAGCAGGTAGTCCATGACAGGATCACCGATAAAGACTTCCTTGATCTCCTGTTGGATTGCCGAGATCTGATCCATATGGGTTACGGATTCAAGCCGATCTACAGGCTGGCCCAACTGATGCGTCTTCAGCAGGGTTTTCTCAATTTCTTTATCGGGATAACCGAGACTTATTTTCAACATAAACCGGTCAAGTTGCGCTTCCGGCAATGTGTACGTACCTTCAAAATCAATCGGATTCTGAGTTGCACAGAGCATGAACGGGTGTGGCAGATCATACGTATCGCCATCAACGGTTACACTGCGCTCCTCCATGACTTCGAGCAGAGCTGACTGGGTTTTCGTTGTTGCCCGGTTAATCTCATCAGCAAGCAAGATGTTGGTCATGACGGGGCCTGGACGGAAATAAAAACGCTCATCCTTCGGATGGAACACAGATACACCCGTAATATCACTTGGTAAAATATCAGGATTACATTGAATGCGTCGATACTCTCCGCGCATGGATTTCGATAATGCCTTGATCAACTGCGTTTTGCCAGTTCCTGGTACGTCTTCAATCAGAACGTGCCCGCCTGCAAGCAAAGCTGTAAGTAAAAGTTGAATTTCAAAGGATTTCCCCATAATGCAGGATTCCAGATTCGAACGAACTGCGGATATGATTTGGATCGACTCTTTGCGCACAGGCATGTGGTCTAACCTCCTAAAAAAGCATACAGATTTCCTTTTATTGTACATGATCCGGGGTCACGAGTACACTCGAAGGAACTCACAATTTGTTTCCAACCCGTCAGATTCACCGCAGTTCACGCATGAATACGACAAAAAGGCCCGGATAGAGTTATCCGAAGCCTCTGCTGAATCGCAATATGTTCAAGTAGATTTCCCCATTCTATGTTAGCCTTTTGGTCTAACCACCAATGCCGCGAGAAAAGAAAAGATGATCGCTGACGAAATCCCCGCCGCAGTCAGATCGAAAATCCCTGTAATCACACCCAGCCATCCCTCTTTTTCCAGCTCCGTCAATGCCCCGTGCACCAAGGAATTACCGAAACTTGTGATGGGGATGGTAGCACCCGCACCTGCAAATTTAACCAAGGGGTCATACAGGCCAAATGCATCCGCAAGCGCACCTGTTACAACAAGTGTACTCATGGTATGAGCTGGCGTCAGTTTAACCCCATCCATTAGAAGCTGTCCGACAACACAGATCAAACCGCCAACAATAAATGCCCACAAGAACTGCATTACCTTTATCCCTCCTTTTCTATGGCTACGGCATGAGCAATACAGGGAATACTTTCACCCTGCTGGTACGAAATTGGAGACAACAGTGCCCCGGTAGCAACGACGAGCACCCGCTTAAGATCACCCTTCTGCATTCGGTTCAAAATATGACCATAGGTTACGGTGGCAGAACATCCGCAGCCACTTCCCCCGGCAACAACATAAGGTTGTTTCTCCCGATCATAGATCATCAGGCCGCAGTCATTAAAAACCGTCTGTTCCATGGGAATGCCTTCTTTTTGTAGGAGTTCTTTCGTAATCGGCAGACCGACGGAAGCCAGGTCCCCGGTCACAATGAGATCATAATAGCCGGGCTCCAATCCCGTATCCCTGAAATGAGAGATTATAGTGTCGGCTGCTGCTGGAGCCATGGCTGAACCCATATTAAAGGGATCTTTGATGCCCAAATCCATAATTCGTCCAATTGTGGCTTTGGTAACAACGGGACCGTCACCCGTACGGGAGACCACACCACACCCTGATCCTGTGACGGTATATTGCGCATAAGGCGGCTTTTGGGAGCCATACTCCGTCGGATACCGAAATTGTTTCTCCACCGTACAGTTGTGGCTCACCGTTCCTGCAAGGACATAATCTCCAGCTCCCGAGTCAACAATCATGGAGGCCAAAGCTAATGTTTCCATGGATGTGGAGCAAGCACCAAAGACACCCAGATAAGGTGCTCCCAGTTTTCGTGCTGAAAAGGAACTGCTGATAATCTGATTCATCAGATCTCCACCAACAAAAAAGTGAAGCTCTTCCTTGGTGATATTTGCATTAACCAAAGCCAGTTGGGAGGCCTGTTCGAGCAGTTTGCGTTCTCCCTTTTCCCACGTCTTCTCGCCGATCTCGAGGTTGTCATAGACATAATCGAAATCAGATGACAATGGACCCTCGCCTTCTTCTGGTCCTACAACTGCAGCTTTACCGATGATCCGCGGACGATTCTCAAACTGCCACGTCTGGCGACCCAATCGTTTCATAAGTGCCCACCTCCGAATCCTAAAAAGGCGTAAACAATGCCCACGACAAATGCTGCCACGACACCGAACACGATAACGGAACCAGCAAGCTTGAACATGTTGGCCCCTACACCGAGCACCAGTCCTTCAGCACGATGTTCCAGTGCGGCAGAGCACATGGAATTGGCAAATCCGGTAACCGGCACAGCGGTACCCGCTCCTGCCCATTGAGCCATTTTATCGTAAACGCCCAGACAGGTCAGAATAACCGCTATAAGGATCATGACAGCAACCGTTGGACTGGATGCTTCCTTCGATGTCATGTCGAAGCCAGCCATAAAAGCCTCCTGAATGGCCTGTCCGATCAAACAGACGGTTCCACCAACCAGAAATGCCTTGAGGCAGTTTTTCAGGATCGGCCGAGGCGGCTCATGTTTTTTCGCGACTTTCTTGTACTCCTTTTCATCCATGGACAGAGACGATGATTTTTTTGAGCTTCCGGATGCAGATTGAGCTGGCAAAATACAAGACCTCCTTTATGTGAATGAATCAACAGCTGCGGCTGATGAATGCCTATGTGTGTAATCCTATATTCATTGTTTGTTAATAATCAGAAGGTTATGTATCCGGCGACAGACAGCATATGTTTCCAACAAGATCATGTTGTGGAAGCAGGATGGGAATACGCCGGTGCTGAGGACGTTTAGATACGTTCTATAAATAAAGAAGAACAATCACGAGCAAGATAAAAAGAACGATAAACAGTACTTTTTCCGTGCCCTCTTCTGGAGGCTTCATTGGATATATAGCTCCTTCCTAATAAACAGACCAACAAATATTGAACAAAAAGAACATCACAAAATGATGACATCTCCTCCATATATTCATATTCATTGAAGTGGCATCAGGGTTACGACTACAGCGGATAGAGTCATGAAAATTGGAAAGGTAAGCGCCCAAAACATGCCTTAAATACGTGACATAAACATGGACAATCACTTGCGCAAGGTTCATACTGTAATGTGACCAGTGGTTAAATAACAAGTCCTCAGCATATTAAAGTGCATGTTCAAAAAGTCTAGTTTTCAGTACCAAGAAGATGGGATGAAGATAGAAATGGAGTAGCGGAGCGTAGGAAAACTACGTGAGCAACGGACATTTCGGCTGAATTTCATATTCGATGCTGATCATGCCGTTAGGCATGATTCGTAATCAAAAGTGGACTTTATGAACTACATTTAAAGGACAACAGGCGGGTAGCCGTTCTACTGTGACCTGATTTACATACCAACAGAGGAGTTGTTGACACATGAATGAAAAAACGATGGATATGTTCCGCACGTTAACGGAGTTCCCTTCCGCATCCGGTTTTGAACGTGAGCTTCGGGGCTGGATGAAAGAGCAACTGTCCGCTTATACGGATGAATTCGTACAGGATCGTCTTGGGAGTCTTTTTGGTGTATTACGCGGGGAGGAATCCGGCCCTAAAGTTATGGTAGCCGGACACTTTGACGAAGTGGGTTTCATGACTACGGGCATTACGGAAACGGGTATGGTCAAATTCCGTCCACTCGGTGGATGGTGGAGTCAGGCTGTACTGTCTCAACGACTGGAAATTATCACACCTGATCGCCGAATTATGGGGGTTGTTGGTTCTACACCTACGCACTTGCTCGACGAATCCCAACGGAGCAAACCTGTAGATCTGAACACCATGTATCTCGATATTGGAGCGGACAACCGGGCCGAAGCAGAATCCTGGGGCATTCATCCGGGGATGCAGATCGTGCCGATCTGTGAATTCACACCCATGGCCAATCCGAAGAAAATTATGGCTAAAGCGTGGGATAATCGTTATGGCGTTGGACTTGCCCTTGAACTGGTTGAAGCGCTGCACAAGGAAAAACTGCCTAATACGCTCTATGCTGGTGCAACGGTTCAGGAAGAACTGGGGCTTCGCGGTGCACGTACAGCAGCCAATCTGATTCAACCGGATATCTTCTTCGCACTCGACTGTAGCGCCGCGAATGATATGACAGGGGATAAACAGTCATTTGGACATATCGGACAAGGGGCATTACTTCGTATTTTTGATCCGGGTATGTTCACCCATCGCGGAATGGTGGAGTATGTGCAAGACACAGCTTCATCCAATCAGATCAAAATGCAGTATTTCATCTCGCCAGGCGGTACCGATGCAGGTCAAGTTCACCTGAGTGGAATTGGTGTACCTTCAACGGTAATTGGTATCTGTGCCCGTTATATTCACACCTCTTCCTCCATCATTCACACAGATGACTATGATGCTGCCAAGGAGCTGATTGTGAAGCTGGTGAAAGGTCTGGATCGGACAACGATGAATACCATCATTAATAACGCGTAGCAGTTGATAAGAGACCTCCTAACTATATCGGGAGGTCTCTTTTTTATGTTCACAACGATATCAGTTGAACACATTTACACGGAGGATTAATAGGCCGAACATTATAGGGAATTACACATAAGATACAATAACGGTAGATGATTCAAACACCAAGCAGTGGGGGACCTGTTTATGGCAGTGAGAAGGAATGGAAAATCAAATAAAGGTTCCAAGAAAACAAATGCCGCCAACACCCTTCTCAATGGCAACCTTAAAGGGAGAAATCTGGAACTTATCGTTGCAGCATTACTGGTAAGCGGGAAGTTAAGAGTGGATGCGGTCACATTGTTTCGAGAAGCTACTTTGGTCGTTGAACTGGTCGGTCAATATAAAACGTTACAAAATATTACACCGTCGAATCAAGACAAACTGGTGCAATTCCTGAATGAGATTGGTGGGGATATGACGTTGAATGATGTTATACGTGCTTTCCAACAGAGAATCAATTCTTAAGGCCAAGAAATGAGGTTGAAGTGATGTCTGACTTTGACGGAAATGGGTTCGCTGAACTATTAATCATTGTCATTCTTGTTGTTTTATTTGTATTTGGTTCTTCCGATATTGACGATCTAACCGATTCACCTTCTCAATCCTGAATTGGCGTACGTATTACGCTCCATTCATTATGAAATGCATAACTATAAACGCCAGTCCACAATATGCGGGCTGGCGTTTTTGGTGGCTATAAAAATAGCGGTGAGAATACAATCCAGGCCAAAATAAGAGTAAGCACAATGCAGACATTCTCTACAATGGCTCCACGCTTGGTTCCTGTACTCATCAGATTGGCTCGTATCCGCCACTTGAGCGGTGGTAACGGACGGATGCCCCGATTGGTCAAAGAATCAGCCAACAAGTGCATCGCATATGCCGTACCTCCCGCTACCCAAATCTCCGGTCCCTGCTGCTGGGTCGTGCTGTAAAGTAAGCCAGCCCATATTGCGGTTCCATATAGGGTATGTGTCAGCCCCCTGTGAGTTAGGGTGGTGCAGAGCATTAACAGACTGCCTGCAATCAGATTCCATGGCGCAAATGAGTGACCATAGAAAACGAGCCCGAGTCCAATCGCAAACATCAGCACTTTGCGTAGTGAACGCGAGGGTAGAAATGACACAAGTGCAATGAGGATCGCAAGCAACAGGTTCCACGGTTTGGCATGAACATAAAAGTACACAAATACAGCTGTCGGCAAAAGAATGGTCTGTAACAGCCTGATCAGGCTATTAGGCAATGCTCTCGATACCAGCAGCGAATTCGGCTCATCGATGTCAGGCAATAAGGAACCAATCAGAGCAACTGTAACTGCCGGTGCAGTCACCGGCATACCAGCCAACTGAAGTACAGAAAGTGATACGCCTGTCCCGATCATCAGGTGGGATCTTCCCATCATGGTGCAAAAACTTCCTTTCGAAGAAATAGGGAACATACATAGCCCACTTTTGATAGTACAACGAAACCAAAACAAGAACAATAGTTCGTATTTCTTATTTACATGAAAATAAATATCACTTTCTGTGATGGGGCTCACATCATTATATTTATGACTCTTCTATCGTTATTAGTGAATTAAATCACATAAACTGTCCTCAACTACTTGTATAATTTCAAATATAAACCACTAAAATTGTTGGTAATGTACAGCGTCTATCCAAGGAGGCATACACTCATGAACGGAAAAAAAGAGAAACTCGTTATCATTGGTAACGGAATGGCAGGAATCAGTACTGTAGAACAAATTTTGAAATTAACATCGCGATTTGATATTACCGTTTTTGGCACAGAGCCCTACCCTAACTACAACCGCATTATGTTGTCCTATGTATTGGAAGGAAGCAAAACACTGGATGACATCGTACTGAATGATCTCCACTGGTATCAGGATTATGGTATTACCCTCCATACAGGAACAACCGTAGCCCGCATTGATTCGGAGACCCATGAGGTCGTGACGGAGGAAGGAACTCGCTTCCCTTATGACAAAATCATCATTGCGACTGGCTCTAACTCCTTTATTCTCCCCGTACCTGGACATGACAAACAAGGTGTCGTCGGTTTCCGTGATATCGCCGATTGCAATGTCATGCTGGAAGCTGCTAAACAGTATAAACGAGCGGCCGTTATCGGGGGCGGACTGCTTGGCCTTGAAGCTGCCAAAGGGTTGGTACAGCTCGGCATGGAAGTTACCGTAGTGCATTTGATGCAAGATCTGATGGAACGTCAGCTCGATCCGCAAGCTTCAGCCATGTTGAAAGCTGAATTGGAACGTCAGGGTATTCGGTTCAAGATGGGTGCGCAGACTTCCGAATTGCTGGGCGGCGAACGGGTTGAAGGGATTCGTTTTGCTGATGATTCCGTACTGAATGTTGATTTTGTTGTCATGGCTGTAGGGATTAAACCCAATACAGATGTAGCCCGTGAAAGCGGTATGGAAGTGAATCGGGGCATTGTCGTAAATGACTATATGCAGACTTCACTTGAGAATGTGTACTCGGTCGGGGAATGTACAGAGCATCGCGGGGTATGTTACGGCCTCGTTGCCCCATTGTTCGAACAAGGCATGATTCTGGCGAAACATATCTGCGGGGTTGAGACGGCTCCTTATGAAGGTTCTGTTGTATCCACGAAATTGAAAATTTCCGGTGTGGACGTCTTTTCAACTGGTGAATTCATCGACAGTCCTGAGCATACCGTCATTTCACACAAAGATGACTGGAAACGGACTTACAAAAAAATTCTGCTTCGTGACAATAAAATGGTTGGTGCCGTGCTCTTCGGTGACATTACGGATTCTGCCGAATTGCAAAAGTTGATCAAAAATCAAACCGAAATGACCGAGGAATTGTACGGTTCGCTCATGGGCACAGGCTGTGGTGGTCATAAGAAAGCTACCTCTGTTGAAACGATGCCCGAGGACGAGATCGTCTGCGGTTGTAACGGGGTGACTAAAGGAACTATTGTCGATGTAATTACAAACCAGGGCCTGACCACTGTAGATGAAATCAAAGCCTGTACCGGTGCAACCCGCTCTTGTGGTGGATGTAAACCGGTTGTGGAACAGATTTTGCAATATGTACTTGGAGACAACTTCAGTACTGGAGCCAAACAGGGCATTTGCGGATGTACATCTATGGGTCGGGATGAGATTGTAGCCGAGATCCGTCAAAAAGGATTGCAAACGACCAAAGAGGTCATGAATGTACTTGGATGGAGTCAGCCAGAAGGTTGTTCCAAATGTCGTCCGGCAATCAACTATTACCTTGGCATGATTGCACCAGATACGCACGAAGATGAGAAGGAATCCCGTTTTGTTAACGAACGCATGAACGCGAATATTCAAAAAGATGGAACGTATACGGTTGTACCTCGGATGTATGGCGGGGTGACTACACCGGCAGACCTCAAACGCATCGCTGACGTTTCCGTCAAATATGATGTTAAAGCAGTCAAAGTGACTGGCGGTCAGCGTCTCGATTTGATTGGTGTCAAAAAAGAAGATCTGACCAAAGTCTGGGCTGAACTGGATATGCCTTCAGGTTATGCATACGCCAAATCGCTGCGCACGGTCAAAACATGTGTCGGCTCCCAATTCTGCCGATTCGGTACACAGGATTCCATGGCTATGGGCGCCAGAATCGAACGCAAATTCGAACGTCTGGATCTGCCAGCCAAGTTTAAATATGCCGTCAACGGATGTCCGCGGAACTGTGCCGAAGCATGTACAAAAGATATCGGTATCGTTGGTAACGACGGGGGCTGGGAAATCTTTATCGGCGGCAACGGCGGTATTAAAGCAAGACTTGCTGATTCCCTATGCAAAGTAAAAACGGATGAAGAGTTGATCGAACTGTGCGGAGCCATCATGCAATATTACCGCGAGACAGGTAACTATCTGGAACGGACTTCCGAATGGGTGGAACGCATGGGTCTGGAACATATTCGCTCGGTTGTCGTGGATAACCTCGAAGAACGAAAAGCTTTGATGGAGCGGATTGAGTTTGCACTTGAGCATGTTGAAGAACCTTGGCAAAAAGCGATTCGCAATGAAGAAGGCCAAAGTAAAATGTTCCACGGCATCGAAGTGTCAGCTCGTCCATAAGCAAGTTGGCAAGATGAATCGGGATCAATGTTAATTAGATAAAAGGAGTGGTTCAAGATGACGACAAAACAATCAGGTACCTACTTCCCTGCCGGAGTAGTTGAAGACTTCCTGCCACGCATTGGAAGAGTAGTTGAAATTAAGGATCATCAGCTTGCTGTCTTTCTGGCATCGGATGGCACCATCTTCGCTGCGGATAATCACAACCCCCACCCTAAGGGTGGGCCGCTGGCTGAAGGTATCGTGTCCGGACACTATCTGTACGATCCACTGTATGATTGGAAAATCGACCTGACTACCGGTTTTGTGCAAGCACCGGACAACGGTCAAGTACAGATGTATCCAGTGAAAGTAGAGAACGGCCAGGTCTGGATTGCAATATAGCTCCATTGAAACATTCACAGATTGATGCAAAATAATGGGGGAAACCGTGATGTATACACCAAGTGTTGAGGGAATTATTGAAGCTGCGGTTAAAAAACGGGATCAAATGAATGCA
This sequence comes from Paenibacillus sp. Negev47, assembly GCF_058313655.1. Taxonomy (NCBI): domain Bacteria; kingdom Bacillati; phylum Bacillota; class Bacilli; order Caryophanales; family Paenibacillaceae; genus Paenibacillus; species Paenibacillus sp. Negev47. The sequence continues at coordinate 1,705,865 of NZ_CM177754.1, read as the reverse complement.
AGCCTGCCACGGTACATGGTTGCTGCCTTGATGGCTGGTGCTTATGTAGGACTTGGCATCGTTCTGATCTTCAGTATTGGTGCTCCGCTCCTTGCGGCGCAGTCACCACTGCAAACCATGTTGATGGGCATGTCCTTCGGACTCGCGCTCACACTGGTCATCTTTGCCGGATCGGAACTGTTTACAGGTAACAATATGTTCTTCACCATGAGTACGCTGGCAGGCCGAACCACAGTTAACGAAACGTTGAAGAACTGGGGGCTCGTCTTTATCGGTAACCTGCTCGGTGCCATCCTGCTAAGTTTGCTTATAGTCGGTAGCGGCCTGTTCAAGACGGCTACGCCGGAACATCTGCTGTTTGTCGTCTCTGCCAAAAAAATGGCCGCTCCCGTATCTGAGCTGTTCTTCCGCGGCATTCTCTGTAACTGGCTCGTCTGTCTGGCAATCTGGATGGCCGCTCGCTCCAAAGAGGATATCGCCAAACTTGTTCTCATCTGGTGGTGTCTGTATGCATTTATCGCAAGTGGCTATGAACACAGTGTTGCCAATATGACATTACTGTCTTTATCCTGGCTACTGCCGAACCACCCGGATACGATCACTATGGCAGGCTGGTTCCACAACATGATTCCGGTGACACTTGGTAATATCATCGGTGGTGCCCTCTTTGTCGGAATGGCGTACTGGTACACTTCGCCGGTGCGAAAAAAAGCATGAATCGTTGACCCAACTGCACTTATCTACGTTAGGTAGCATAACATTTGCACAGATGAAGCCACGATGGATGACGAACTCACGTTTAGTCATCCATCGTGGCTTTCTGGCTTCATTTTACATTCAATGCATACATCGTTAATCCGTGGTTAATATAACTGAAGTATAGTCAGTGTATACGACCACTTAAACTTGTAAAGGATGATCTCTTCTTATGGGAATTCATACGTACTTCAGATCACTGAATGATCTTGAACGCATTATTCGGACCCCTGGCAAATTCAAGTTCGAAGAACATTGTGTATCCGCCCATTCCTGGAAAGTGGTTCAGTACGCCAAAACGTTGGCCGATATTGAAGAACAGCAAGGCGTAAGCATTGATTGGAAAAAGCTATACGAGATTACCAGCAGTCATGACTATGGCGAAATCTTCATCGGTGATATCAAGACCCCGGTCAAACATTATTCACTTGAACTTCGTTCCATGCTTCAGCAGGTGGAAGAAGGTATGGTTGAACATTTTATTAACGAGAATATCCCGGAAGAGTTCAAAGAAATTTTCCGCAGACAACTGCGTGAAGGCAAAGACCAATCGATCGAAGGACTGATTCTCGAAGTTGCAGACAAGATGGATCAAGTGTATGAAGCTTTTGCGGAACTGCAACGGGGTAACACGGAGAAAGAGTTCATCGTCATGTACCGTTACGCTCTCGTCAAGATCAAAAACATCGATCTCCACTGTGTCCGTTATTTCCTCAATCACATCCTGCCTGATATCATCGAAGAAGGTATTCGATCCCCGTTTGATATTCGCAAAATAACTGAAGAAGCTTTACTTCAATAAATTAGCTCAGGTCATCTGGATCCCCATCATCCATGGACAGGGCTTTTTTTCGTTGCTGTAAGCTCAATCGATACTCGCTAGGATACATCCCCGTTTTGTTTTTGAAAATCCGGCTGAAATAATGGGAATCACTATACCCTACCGCTCCGCCGATCGTCTTGATATCCATATTCTCGTGTGTAACGAGCATGCGTTTCGCTTCATTGATTCGCAAGCCTGTCATATATTTCAGCGGAGTCTCCCCCGTCACCTTCTTGAAGCACTTCCCCACATAGTCCACACTAAAATGCATCTGCCCCGCCATATCCTGGAGTGTAATCTCATGCATGTAATTCTGCTTCAGATACAGCTTAACGGCCTCGGCAATATCCTCTGGCTTCACCTGCTCATCCAGCACAGCACTGACATGGGCAAGCGAATCCGTAGCGCTCCCGAGCTTCAGTTCCATCGCATCCAGCAGTGTACGAAGCTGTTCTTCGGACAATGGTTTGAGCAGATAATCCTCCACTTTGTAACTGATCGCCTGCCGTGCATATTCAAATTCATGATAACCACTTAGAATCACAATCTTCACATGCGGATAGGCAAAATACAGATATTTGGCCAGTTCCAATCCGTTCATCACCGGCATCTGAATATCGGTTACGACCAGATCAGGTACGGAATGTTCGATCAATTGTAAAGCTTCCTGACCGTTCCTCGCTTCACCAATCACTTCGAAACGGCTGTCGAGCTCTCTGAATTTGCGCGAGACATTACGGCGAATCAAGGCCTCGTCCTCCACAATAATCGTTCTATATTTGTTCGTCACGGGTTCAGTCATGCTCCTTTCGAATGGAACCACCTATTGTAATCTGGACACCGCCGGAGGACTTGTTCGTAATCTGCATCCGAGCTGCCGTGCCATACCACAATTTCAAGCGGACCCAGATGTTCTTGAGGCCCATCCCGTTAATCTCAAGCTCAGGCATACGCTCCCACTCCTGTGACTGTTCGATATAATGCAGCATTTTGGCAAGTGCCTCGGGTTCCATGCCAGGCCCATTGTCTTCCACGTGGATCTGCCAGGTCTCCTCTGCCGTATCCAACTCTCCAGTAACGACCAGTTTCCAAGGGGGCGTATCACTCAGTCCATATTTCATGACATTTTCGAGTAGTGGTTGTACCATTAACATTGGAACCTGAATATGTTGCATCTCAGGCGGAATATGGAACTCATAGTGCAGGTCATCTTCAAACCGAATCTTCATACACTCCAGATACCGCTCACTATAATCCAATTCCTGGGACAGTGGAACGCCATTCTTGCCCGGAGTAGAGATATAACGAAGCATGGACGCAATATTTCCGCAGAATGCGACAATCTGTTTATTCATGCCTTCTTCCGCCATGATGCTAATATTTGTGATGTTGTTATACAAAAAATGCGGATTCATCTGGGATTGCAACGCCAGCAATCTCGCTTCTGTCTCCTGAGATTTCATCGCCAGCCTGTCCTGAAAAGACTGTACAAGCTGTTGATTCAACCGGATAAACGTATCATTCAGCTCATCCATCTCCCGGATGGAACCGGGATGCTCTAGCTTGAATAACTGGCCGGAATCCTGACCCGATACCAGATCGTTCTCACCCGTTTTCTGAATAATGCGCTGCAAGCGATGCAGTGGCAAGGTGACCCGTTTGGAGATGAGATACGAAAGGATCAAGATCAACATCAGGGTAGCTAACGTGGCACCGATAAACATCACAGCCATCCGATTCAGATTGGCGAAAAGGGACTGCTTGGACTGCATGACAACAACGGTCCATCCCGTCTCCTGTGAAGTCATGTAGGTCATCATTTGCTTGGAATGATTCAGAGGATCAGTCACTTCCTGCATGGTATCGGGCGGAAATGTACGATTTTGAATCAAATCCACATCATCGAAATAGCCTGCTTGGGAAGCATCGGCACCCGAAGAAAGTGGATATAACCGTGTATTTTGTTCATCCATCACATAGATGCGAAGATCGTCGTTACTCGCCTGCAAATCATTCAAATGCTGGAACAGAGTTCCGGCATCCTGCAAAATCTCAACTACACCCTGGCTGACATAATTGCCATCTTTGTATACCCGGGTAAGTGAAATGTAGGGTTGATCCGATTTCCCCTTTCCTGTTGGCATGGGCAAAGCTCCCCCCTCTAACAGACGGATCACCCGCCAGCCACTCCGCTCCCATGTTTCCTTGTACCACGGTCGCTGAGTCAGATCCACCGACAGTTGACCGTTGAATGCACCCGCTCCCAACATCTTGCCATTCACGTCATAGATATTGGCCTGCTTGGCTGTATTGGAGCTGCTGATGATCGCCAGAATGACGTCAATCAGTGTGGTTGTATCTTTGTACAGTGCCGGATCACTCGTCATTGTCCGCTCACTGTCCTCCGCTGGTGCCAAATAATGACTGAAGTGTTCCTTCACCAGATTGGAGTACACGATATTCATGGAGAAATTATTCATTTTCACCACTTCCTGATCCAGATTGCCGACAATCGATACTCCCAGTTGCTTCTGCTGCTCTTCACTTCGATGACGAATGTCACTCGCAAGAAATACGTACAGAAGCCCCGCCACAATGAGAGAAAAGATAATAAATACCGCAGAGTAATAGGCAAACAGGCTTTGCTGAAGCGTTCCAAATCGATACCTCAATCCCCACACACCTCGTCCTATGATCATATCTGTTACATCCATCGAAAATGTCCACCCAACAGAACGCTTTTGTCTATTGAGCGCATCCCTTGTTCGCCGTAAAGTTATCCACATAAGAATACGCTTACATTAAGCGATTCGGCAAGTGACAATTTTCTTTATATTCCGGGAGGTTCAATGATGAGAAAACGATTTCTATTTTCGCTTGCAAGTGTGCTCCTGCTCTCCACCCTGCTACTTGCCGGGTGCAACTCAGGGAAAAGTGCGGAAGGTTCGGGTAAGGTGACACTCACGTTTGGAACGAGCCAATCCGGTATTCCGCGTACAGGCATCATGCAGACAATGGCCAAGGAATATGAGCAGGAGACGGGTGTCAAAATTGACTTTCAGGTTGTACCTGACGCACAGTGGCGTGACCTGATCAAGGTGAAGCTCGCTTCTGGCGAAGCACCTGACATTTTCAATGTCGATGTGGACCCACTGAGCATGCCGGCCAACGTAAGACCGGAGGAAAATGCCATTGACCTGACCAATGAGGAATTCACAGGTCGGATGTCCGAAGAGATTTTGCCCACTGTCAGTCACAATGACAAGGTGTACGGGGTTTCTTTTGCCCCGTCGAAAATCTGGTATGTGTACTATAACAAACGTATCTTCGCAGACTTAGGCATTGAGCCTCCTACATCCTATGCGGAATTCAAGGCAATCAGCCAGAAAATCAAGGATAAAGATATCATTCCGTTCTATCAGGCACCGGCCAGTGGATGGTATCAGGTTCTGCCTTTGTTCGAAACGGGACCTAACTATGAGCAAACGACAGCGGGAACGTACGAGAAACTGAACAATAATGAGATGAAAGTGGCCGATATGACACAGCTCAAGACGGTCATTGAGCAGTTGAAGGAATTTGCGGATCTCGGTTATTTCGGCAAAGACTTCTTGTCCAATACGGTAGAAGCGGGAATTGAAGCGTTTGGTCAGGAGAAAGCGGCTATGCTGCTGCGGGTGCCAGGTACTGAAAAAGAAGTGTCCGAAGCGTATCCGGCGATGGAAGACAATATGGGATTCTTCGTCATGCCTTGGGGAGACAATCAGACGATTGGGGTGAACCCGGGTGGTTCTGCTGCCATGTTCGGTAACAAAAACAGTAAACATCCCGAAGAAGTGCTGAAATTCTTCCGTTGGATCACCGAGCATGATCATCTTCAACGTGTGTTCGATGAAGGTGAAGGTAACTTGACAATCTGCTGGCCAGAAATCGAACCCAAGCTGACACAGGATTATATTGATTATGAGAAAAATCATGAAAAAGGTACGGTCATGCAGGCCGCTGTGAAATACATTGATCCACAATGGATGGATATCGGCAAGGACCTGTCAGGCATGTTCGCTGGCGCAATGACACCGGATCAGATTCTGCAAAATATTGATAAACGCCGGGCTGAACAAGCCAAAGTGTTGAAGGATGAAGCGTGGCAATAACAGCGCAAATCTCAGATAAACATAAACGCTGAACAGCGTTACATGCAGCGGGCACATGCCCGCTCATGTATTTTGGCAGGAAGGAAAGGTGTTACGGATTATGAATGCGAACAAAATCTATCCCTGGTATTTCTCATCCGGAGCGATTGTATTATATCTGCTGTTCATCGTCGCTCCCGCCCTGTTGGGCATCTATTACTCCTTCACCGATTGGAACAGCTACAGTTCGGAGAAGAACTTTATCGGTCTGGAGCATTTCCGCACCATTCTGGCGGGTGATCCGACCTATCTGCTTTTTATTAAAAACACAGTCCTGTTCACCCTCGTTACCTCCATCGCCAAGACCGTTCTGGGCTTGTTCCTGGCTCTACTCCTGGTTAGCGGTGTAAAGGCCGCCAATCTGCACCGGATGATCATCTTCTCCCCGCAGGTGCTGTCGTTCCTCATTGTTGGGCTTGTGTTCAAAAGTCTGCTCGACCCCAACAACGGGTTCGTTAACGTGACCCTGCGTTCATTAGGGCTGGATGTTCTCGCCCAGAACTGGCTGGGCTCCCTAACCTGGGCCATGCCATCCATCATGGCAGTGGACACGTGGAAAGGCATGGGGTACATCATGGTGCTGTTCATCGCCGGACTGCTCGCCATCCCCCGCGATTATTACGAGGCAGCGTCCATTGACGGCGCCGGGTTCGGGCAAAAGCTGTTCCGGATCACGATTCCGATGCTGATGCCTACGATTACCATTGCCACGGTGCTCAATATTACGTATGGATTACGGGTATTCGATGCCGTATACGTGCTGACTAATGGTGGGCCTGGTAATGCCACAGATGTGATTAACACGGCGGTCTATTCCTCTTTTGCCAAAGGGTATTGGGGACTGGGTAGCGCCCTATCTACCATTCTGTTTGTCATCATGGCGATCATCTCCTTCTTCATCATCCGTTTGATGAACCGAAAGGTGGAATACTGACATGCGATTGAAAAAAAGATTGGCTTCCATCGGGTTAAATGTACTCGCCTGGCTGCTTAGCCTGGTGGTCCTGATTCCTTTTGTCGTCATTGTACTGAATTCATTCAAGTCGGACGCCGAGGCCAAAGTGCTGAAGCTGACGCTGCCCGAGAAGTTTATCTTCGAAAATTACAAAATCGTCTATGAACAAGGACACTTGGGAGGTTCTTTTTTCAACAGTCTGCTGCATTCCGGGGCCTCTTCCTTGCTGTTGGTCTTTGTTGTGGCTTTCTCGGCCTTCACGTTATCCCGTAACCATTCGAGGCTCAGCAAGTTCCTGTATTTCTTCCTGATTCTTGGCATCACCCTACCGCTTAACTACATTCCGCTGATGGAAGTGATGAAGTCGATGGGCATGATCAATTCACATCTCGGCATGATTCTGCTCTATACGGCTATGGGGATTCCGATCTCGCTGTTCATTACGTATGCATTCGTGTCTAACATCCCGAAGGAGCTGGATGAAGCCGCGATCATGGACGGATGTAATGGGATCAAGCTGTTCCTGAGAATCATTGTACCTTTGTTAACCTCGGTGTTGGTAACGGTATTTGTTCTTAATTTCCTGAGTGTCTGGAATGAGTTTACTGCCCCACTCTATATGCTGAATACAGTGGAGATGTGGCCGATGACCCTTGCTGTGTATAACTTCTTCGGACAATTCAGTGCCCAGTGGAATCTGGTCAGCGCAGATATTGTACTTACGTCATTGCCTGTGTTGATTGTGTTCCTCATTGGGCAAAAGTATATTGTAGGAGGCCTAACTTCAGGGGCGGTTAAAGGGTAAGCTCCACCGACAATCCAAATTCACAAACGCATCTTGTATAAATACATCTGCTGACTCCTCAGCACTAAAAGCCCTTGTCTGCTCATAGTGTGAATAACTTCTTCGTACAGAAGAAGTATTGCACGCTGCTGCGGACAAGGGCCTACGCTGTTGGATTCGAATTAATCGTGCGCCAACCCGCCAACATCGGATGGAGCCGTTATATCTGGGCTCTGCTCCAGAGATTTGATCATTTTCAAGCGGGATGTGATTATTGCGATCAGAATAACAAACAGACCCGCGATGATAAACAGAAAGGCAATACCTCTGCCTGGCCCAGTTCCAATAATTTGACCAACAGACGAAGCCAGTGCTCCCCCCTCCATCAGCAACGGATTAAACACATGGTCGGCCAGAAATCCAGCCAAACTGTACGCAATAATAAACCCGAGTTGTGACAGAATACCAATGATTCCCCATACCCTGCCCTGCTTTTCGTTGGCGATATTGTTTCGCACCAGCACATCTGCGCTCATGTTGACAAACGGCAGCGATGACAGGAACAGAAAGCCTGCGAAGATAATAAAATAAATATTGGTGGATATCCCCAGAAGCGAAAAGGACAAACCGCACAAAATCAGACCCATCACAAGCACACTTGCGTATCTCTTTGTTATTGTAAATATGCCGATGCACAAGCTGCTAATCAGCATGCCGATAGCGCTAACAGACTGAAACGTTCCAAGTGTCTTTGCATCCGTGAATGACAGAAGCATCGGACCAATGAGTGTCTCCAGGAATCCTAGATAAAAGGTGACAAGTGAAATAATCACCACCAGCAACAGTACTCCCTTGTTGGTTACAACTTCCCTCCAGCCCTCTTGAATATCAGTGATCCAATTTTTGTCTTCTTGATCCTCTCGTTCCACCTTCATGCTCTTCCGAATAACCAGCACAGCCAGAATGGCAACCAGGAATGTCAGAATATTAATGACCAGAATGACTTCAATGGTTGTTATACTAAGCAGAATGCCCGCAATGATGGGTGAAAACAGAAACTTCGAGGATTCAGCCAGTTGTACAAGACCGCTTCCTTTTGAGAATTGATCCTTATCCAGCAAGTCTGTAGCAGAGGCCTTATATGCCGGGCTCTGCAGCGCGGAAAACACGGAACTAAAGGCCACTCCCACATAGATATGCCATAACTGGATATCACCTGTGAGCATAATGGACAGAATGAAAATCAAACCGGCTGCCGCCCCCAGGTCGCCGATAATCATCATCGTTCGACGGTCGAATCGGTCTGCCAGTACCCCTCCAATAGGTCGAAGCAGGATATTCGGCAGAAACGTGAATAAGGTAATCAGTGCAACACTTGTTGCCGTATTCGTTTTTTCGAAGGCATACACCCCCAGGGAGAAGGCTGTAAGCCCAATCCCAATCATGGAGATGAGCTGACCGAACCATACTACCAGAAACTTTTTAAATGATTTTTGAACGGTATGTTCCATGGATGATACTCCTTTCTCGGCTAAGCTTGATTCGGAAAATAAAGACGAGTGACGTAGGCGAAGCTTCCTTTTTCTGCTCCCAGAACACGTTCCAAAATATCTGTGAATGCTTCAACCTTTTTTTGGAGTTCTTCCTCCTCCCATTGAAAGATGCCTCGATCCAGCAAAAATTGTGACGATACGAGCAGGAATTCGATGGATTCCTTTGAGTTAGGCGTATGAAATACCCCTTCCTGAATGCCCTGCTCTACCACCTCGGCCAAGATGGGACTTAATCGAATTACCGTCTCTACAAGACTCTTTTGGTGCATCTCCACATTATGAACACTGTGCAATTGCTCGATGAGATCATGTTTTCTGTCGTCTGGCTGATTCTGCGCCATCATGATGCGAAAAATTTTGTCATGGGCATTCAGTTTGGGATCTAACACTATGGCCTTGGCTGATGCCTCCCCGCTCAGAATAAAACGCATGACAATGGCGTTCATAACCTCTTCCTTGGACTGAAAATAATAATAAAATGTGCCCTTCGCGATATTACATACCCGAAGGATATCCATGACCGTAGCTTTGGTATATCCCTTTGTCACGAACAGAATCTCGGCTGCATTCAAAATCTCATTCCTGCGTTCTTCCGGGTTCTTTATCAATCTCATATTCTGGCCTCCAATACATCGACCGACTGTCGGTCTATTGTAGTCATGAGGTTCCTTTTTTAGAACCCCATTTCAGTCAACCATTGCGCCAAATGGCTTTCCCTAGTTTTTAGATCCTGACCCTCTCTTGCATATTTTCCAATATTTTTGTCTGCAACCAGCTTACCGTCCATCATAAACAGTACACGTTCCGATCTGGCAGCGACTTTCACATCATGGGTCACAAGCAGAATGGTTGTACCCGTTGCATTAATATCGCCCAGAATATCCATGATCTCATACGTTGATTTGGAATTCAGCGCCCCCGTTGGTTCATCGCCGAATAAAATATCCGGATTATTAATCAGCGCACGGCAGATGGCAATACGTTGAAGCTGTCCCCCTGAGGCTTGGGTGATGTTATGCCCAGCCAGCTCATCAATCCCCATTTTTTTCATTAATGACATCGCCCGTGTATTAATCGTTTCTCTGCTGCTATTCTTGGCCAGATACGCGGAAAGTACGATATTGTCTAACAGATTCAGATTCTTGAGCAGATGAATATTCTGAAAGATGAACCCCATCTTGGTCAAACGTAGACTTGCCAGGTCGCTCTCCTGAAATGCCGATATTTTTTTACCATTAAAATAGACACTTCCAGCACTAATCTGATCCATGCAGCTTATGTTGTACAGTAAGGTAGACTTGCCTGAGCCAGACGGCCCCATGATGGAAACAAATTCTCCCTTTTTTAATTGAAGGTTGATATCTTTCAAGATGTTATGTTCTTCATTCTCGCCGATCGCTACGGATTTATTCACGTCTTTAGCCTCAAGTATAGTTGTCATCGTTGATCCTCCCTATTCCACAATCATTTTGGATATGCTCGTTTCCTTGATCGATTGGATACTAATCCATGCTGTCAGAACAATCGTGCCCGCAAGTAACAATGGACACAATATATATGCCTGTAACGGGTTAACAACAAAAACAATATTGGAAGCTCCGAACGTCGACATAATGGCACTAACCAGCAACGGACCCAACGTATTGGACAATATCGTTCCAGTAACAACCCCTAAGATTAATATGACAAGTGACATCACGACATACTTGAACTTGATTTTAGACAAGGCAAACCCAAGACTTCTCAGTACAGCAATGTCGTTGTTGTCCTTGGCTACTAACATCTGAAGGAACAGTGCTGTAATTAAAATAGATATGAAGACACCGATGACCAAGGCCAGCATCGTCACCAATTTCAATTGTTGGATGGTTCCGCCTAACGTCTGATCCAGATAACCTTGAAGATCGGTTACTTTGGCTGGCGAGAAAGCAACCTCATATTCAGCAATTTTGGTAGCCATGTCCCCACGATTATTCAGATCCAAACTGACCACGTACCACAACACACTATCCTCGTTGTAGGGCAATAAGGCCTTCGCCGTTTTCCCACCATTCGTAACGTCCTGGTATATTCCGCTGACCGTCATCATCTGGTCCTTGCCATTAACCAGCAAGGTAAGTTGCTCACCAGTCTTCAGGCGCAGCTCGCTACTGTTTGCATCAGATAACGCAATTTCATTTTCGGTAGTTGGCGCATTACCGCTAACATAAGACAATGGGAAAACACTGAAATCCCCAGTTTCTACACTCAGATTGTCGTAACTTCCTTCCGCATTTTTAATCTTGAACTGGCTTGTTACCAATGGGGAATACGTTTTGATGTCTTTATCTTTTTGGATCTGGGCAACCAGATTGTCATAACGCTGCTCCACATCGTCTGTGTGCCTCAAGTCAATGCGAATATCACTTTGTCCAACACCCATATAAGAAATAAAACTTGGCGCCTGCAAAGTGTTCAGGAAATTGACCGGCACAATCATGATAAATGAACTGACTACAAAGACGAACAACAATAATCGGAACATCTTGATTCGCTGTATCACTTCCTTCAGACCAAGAAAGACAGGTACGGAAGACCAGCGATTGCGGGACAAACTGAGCCGGTTTCGAATGATCTGTGTATCTCCCAGGCTCCCGGTACGGAGAGCATCCACCGCGGAGATGGAACGAAAACGTCGCAGTACCGTTCGACAGAACAGAACAACCATTGCAAATATTATTCCAGCGGCTAATAACGGAATCGCGAAATGCAACAGGGTTGCAGGTGCTTTTCCCATATACAACATGATGTTGGAAACAAATAGTCTGTTAACGCCAAGTGATGCAATGTAACCAAGCACGGATGCGAATCCGGCCATAAATACATACTTCATCAGATACAGTCTCTTAATATCCTTCTCTGCGATCCCAATCGCTTTCATGACACTAATCTCACGATAATCCTCTTCGATGGTCGCAAGCATCGTGAATCGGATGCAGAGCATCGCGATCAGAATCAGTACAAGACTGACCAGAATAATAACGGCTGCAATGACTCCGTCGGTCATGGCATTCAGTACCTGGAACAGCCCATAGGTTACGACTGGACCCGCGTTTGGAAGTCCAGCATTTTGGTAAGCCTGAGTAAATTCACTCGTCAGTCCGGGATCGGTCAACCGGAATTCGATGAGATACTCCATCTCTCCGATGCTCTGCTTCAATTCCTGCAAATTCCCATCACTCACAATAAAACGTTTGGAGTGCACAACCGATGGATTCATCTGAGCATCACGGACAAAATCAACGATGGTGTAAGAACGCTCAAATTGACCATTATCGATCCGAACCTGATCGCCCACGCTTAATTTATTTTGCTGCATGTAATATACCGGAACCGCGATCTCGCCATCGTTAACCTGAATAATCTCACTGTCCAGATTCAACAAATAGTCGAAACCCTGATTCTGTGTAACAAAGTCAATGTCCATAACACTGTTCTTTTCGGACTCTGCTCCGAGAAACAGATTAGAGCCGTCAATGTTGACCATTTCCACAATCTGATGCTGCTGGACCATGGCATTTTCTTCAGCCCATGTGTTCACTTTGACCTGATCGAGTTCTCCGGCATGCATTTGCACAAAGTGTGGTGTTTTGGATTCAGAAAATAGATATTGGATGGAACTCGTCAGTTCCATAATCATTCGTGACCCCGAAGATACCAGCAAGGCGGCCAGCAGTACAAAAATAAATAACGCAGCCGTAATCCCTTTTTTTCTCGTTATATCGTTTCTCAGCATTCGTAGCAGCATAAACGGACATGGCTCCTCTCATCTACAAGTTGTTCCTATTTATCTGGCAAAATACATGCCCAGCTCCTTTCATACAAGGTTATTCCAAACCAACGCAATTCATTTCACTACGAGACATCTAGCCAGATTATATAACTCTATTTTTAATTGTCAATTAAAACATATTTTTCTATTTTTCTATCGCTAGATTCACTTAGAAAAGCCAGCTATAAAGTTTTTAAAGCATGCCCGATTTCACTTAAGAAGAAATAAAAATAGGATTTGACAAAAGATCACTTTGTAACTATTATGGTTACAACGGTGGTGATCATCAATGAAACAAATCAGCAGTCGCTTTTCCATCGCGGTTCATACCCTGTCCCTGATCGCTGTTATGCCCAATGAATGCACCGGAGATATTATCGCTCAGAGTGTGAATACGAATCCCGTAATTATCCGGCGAATTATGTCCAAGCTGAAACAGGCTGGTCTGATCGACGTCAGACCCGGTGTGGGCGGTGCTTCCTTGTTGAAAGACCCGGCGAATATTACCCTTCTCGATGTATATCGAGCGCTTGAGGTCGTGGAGGATGGAGAACTGTTTAACTTCCACAAACACCCGAACCCGCAATGTCCGGTTGGTAATATGATTGAACACACCTTGCGCGCCGAACTCATTGAGGCTCAGAAAGCTATGGAACAGCGTTTGAATCGTGTAACGATACAACAGATGATGGATCAGGTTCATGTCTCTGAATAAAAAAAGCTCATTGCGAGCTTTTTTTAACCTTTTCGTTGTAATCACACCTGTTATAACACCTTTGATTACATCCATATGCAATATACGGATACGGGCTGGGTTAAGTAAGGCGTATCCAACCACAACACATATTATAGGAGGAATAGAAGATGAAAATTTTGGTTACTGGGGCAACAGGTCAATTGGGTTCACTGGTCGTAGAAGCATTGTTAAAAACGGGTTCTGCCAAGGATTTGGCAGTAAGTGTACGTAATCCGGAGAAAGCGGAAGCTCTCCACGCTCAAGGTGTTGACGTTCGTCACGGTGATTTCGATCAACCGGAGACGTTGGAAAAAGCCTTTGCGGGTGTAGATCGTCTGATGCTCATCTCCACCGATGGTGACAATGAAACGCGTATTCGCCAACATCAGGCTGCCATTGACGCTGCCAAGAGCGCAGGCGTGGGCTTCATCGCATACACAAGCGTTGTGAATACAGAGAAAAACACCCTTTCCCTGGCTGAAGTTCATCGCGCTACGGAACAAGCTATTCGTGAATCCGGCATCCCTTATTCCTTCCTGCGCAACAACTGGTATCTGGAAAATGAAGCAGGTAGCGTTCAAGCGGCTATGCAAGGCGCACCTTGGGTTCATGCCACCAACGATAGCCAAGTAGGCTGGGCTACCCGCAGTGATTATGCTCATGCTGCTGCAGCTGTACTTGCAGGTGAAGGACATGAAAATACCGTATATGAGTTGTCCGGCAAACTGCGCACTCAAGCTGAACTGGCCGCCATTGTTGGTGAAGTGCTCGGACAGGATATCAGCGTGCAAAACGTGGACGATGCCGCTTATGCTGACATCATGAAAGGCGCAGGTCTACCGGACTTTGTCGTATCAATGCTCGTTGATATGCAAGGTGCCATCCGTGAAGGCGCACTGGCTGTAGAGAGTGATACACTGGAGACATTGCTTGGCCGTCCGGCTCAGCCACTGAGCGAAGGTATTAAAGCGATGGTAGGCAAGTAAGTTTTGGATATGAGAAAGGGACACACCAACGAATGTTGGATGCGTCCCTTTTTGGTGTAGCTAACGATCAATAGTTCATGGCTCAAGAATATAACGTGCGGGAATATGATCGGCTAGCCAGATATTTTCGTTTCCATGATAAAAGAGGATTCCGTCTATAGCCGCTTGGGCAGCATTAATTTTCAAAATAACAGGCTGATCATCACGTCTTCGTCCCACCTGAGTGGCCGTATCGATATCTGCGGACAGATGTACATATTGCCTTTGCCGCGGCTGTAAGCCATGTTCCATAATAGAATTTACTGCGCGTGCCGGGGTACCATGGTAAAGGGTTTCCGGTGGCTCAGCAGATGACTTGGATATCTTATGCGGAGTCGAATGTCCATACAATGCCCGAATACGGCCAGAATGGATCTCATGTCTCTTTTTCTCCGAAGCTTGGATCATCTGCTCCAGATCGGCTTCCGTTACTTCCTTCCACTGTGGACTTTCATGTAGAGCCACCAGCAATTGCGAGATTTCCACCCAACCTTCTTCGTCCAGCTCCAGCCCATATTCCCATGGGGCGTGACGCAGAGCGTATGAGAGTTCCTTGCTTAGTTTCATCAGATCCAATGCAATCATCTCCCCAATCTAATAAAACTCGTCTATTGCTGCGACTGAACCGCTGTTAAAATCTCCTGAATGTTACGTGCCAATCCCTCATCGTCTTCCTGATTGAATTGGCGGTGTCCATCAATCCCACGTTGGATAATCGTATTCATCACCGGATGAACCTCCCGATCGGAAGCCACCCGAATCAGATCGTCGGCAAAGTCGACGGCCTGCTGCTCACTGTAGTTAAACGGCTTAATCAGCATCCGGATACTTAGTGCATGCGCTTGTGGCTCCGCCAGCTGATCCCTGTTCGTAATGCCATACACCGCACCAAACCCAAAAGCAGCCATCACCTGACGCTCCAGTTCCGTCGTTTGTTCCAAGGGTGTGCCGATCAGCTCACACATTTTGTCCACCATCTGCTCCAGCTCATTTGCCGCGGCAGCCAGGATTACGTCATTAATATCGTCAGCGTTGATAAAATCAGTCATATTGTATTTCTCCATTCCTGCACCGTATTTGGTTCATCTCTCATACTCTATGAGAACATTGTATCGGAGATAGGGTATTCGTATCAAATTCTATCGATTCACTTCGGCCTGCTGTTTAGACTAGGATAAGAAAAAGCCAAATCCCCCGATCACGAGTTGATTTGGCTCACCTTCACTTGATATGCATCGATAAAATAAACTCTTCTTCGTTAGAAAAATCACGCCTGCTTATGCCGTCTCATGTTGCTTCTTCGGCGCTTCATAGACCTGTGTGTGTTCATTCTCGGCAAAAGACCATTCCACTGTACCTGGTTTGCGCACTTTCCACACCCAGGCTTGAACTCGCAGCGAGCTTTTGACCCAGGCCAGGGAAGCACAGCGTTTCTCGGAACGCACCGTCAGCCCCCAATGAATAACACGAGCGAGCCAAGGATTTACATACTCGTTATGTGAGCGAACAGATGGCAATTCATCCTGGAATAACCGCTGCTTCACATCCATGGGAGGTTGCCCACATGTCCAATAATGGAGCAGTGCCGCCAGGCTATAGATGTCCGACATGGGTCCCTGACTGGATTTCTCTGAATAGAACTCCAGTGGGGAATAACCTGCCGATGTAAATATCGCCTGTTTCTCACCAGATTGCATAGGCCAGCGGGTAGCCGAGCCGAAGTCGAGAAGCTTCGGAGTACCGTCCTCCATCACCATAATGTTGGAAGGTTTCACATCCCGGTGAAGAATTCCTTGTTTATGTATATAATCCAGCGTATCCACCAGTGGAAGCAGCGTTTCTGTAATGAAGGCAGCATCAAGAGCATGATTATGTTCATTCAGATACTCGGTTAGCGTAATGCCCGTGCAGTATTCCATAACGAGGTAACCCGTATCATTCGCTTCAAAATGATCCATATACGAAACAATATGAGGATGATTCAGTTTCGATAACAGTTCACCTTCGAGTAGAAATACATCAAGCAATTCCTGGTATTGCCCACCGTATCCACGCGAAGAGCAAAATACACCCCGCTTGTCTGCCTGACGTTCAGCTATTCTCTGGGGGAAAAATTCCTTAATGGCTACCTTGGCGCCTGTGTTCCGATCTCGTCCTGCATATACGATAGCCAACTCACTGCTGGCTAATACCTGTCTTACCTGATATGTATCATTTATAATCACATTGCGCTGCAATGCCATTTTGCAATTGTCTTTTCTCATAACAGACCTCTTTTCAACCTTGTCGATCGGAAGACTTTCCGCATAAATGCATCATCTGGTTCAACCCGTAAGCAATTCATCGCCAACTATACATATAAACCAAATGATGCAATTTGAAACACCTTAACACGAAATATTTAAATATTAATCATACCACACTGGCTATGATCTGTTCCTTAATCCATATCAAGCTCTTCTATAGAAGAAAATATCTCTTATATACTCTATCGACAGATAAAGCGAATTACTTTATTAAACTGGAAAAAAACATTTTCTCCGTCCAGCTCTTGCAGATTTTTTTAATAATTTTTTTGTAAAAACTGCTGTATTTCCTCATTCATCTGAACCAATACGTCCTGTGAAGGAAAATGTCCAGTATCATACTTGATGGCTTGAACATTCTGAATAATTTTTTGAGCCCGTTCAATGCACTTATCCGCGGGGAAAAAGACATCCTTCTCTCCGACTAATAACAAGGTTGGTGATGTATAGTTCACCAGTTCTTCCCGATCCGTGAGCTTAGGCAGATCCTGCTCGATACTGACATACTTGAAAAGTTTGCCGATAATGTTTTTATCCATTTCCTTCATGCAGTTGCAAGACATGTTGTCCGTAATTTTTTGCAAAGAAGAGGGTGAAGAAGTCATACGGTACTTGACGAGCGGCAGTGTAATATCTTGAGCAGTTTTAATTTTGGAATTGACCGCGAGACCCGCAGGAGCAACCAATACGGCGCACGAAATGCGTTCCGGAATATAGGTAGCCAGTCTGAGGATGATGCCTCCTCCAAAGGATGGACCAATAAACGCACTCTTTTCAATATCATAGTGGTCCAGCAGATCCGATACCCATAATGCCAAACTATCAAACCGTGTCGAGATGCTGGCTTCCTCACTATAGCCGGGATGACCGATGGTATCAGGAGCAATAATTCGGTAATCTTTAAATAAGGAAGAGAACCATGACAACGTCATCGGGTTCACACAATTACCGCCCTGTAGAATAAATAAGGGTTTGCCATCTTGAGGACCTGTCAATAAAACATGCGTCTTCCCAAAACGTGTCTCCACATACTCCCGTGTAAATCCCTCACCCAACTCATTCAAATAAATCTCATACTCTTCAAGAATGCTACTCTTGCCTTCTTCACTTCTATAAATGGAACTCATGTCTGCCTCCTGCAATATATACTCAAATAACTTATTCTAGTGAATGGACTTGCTAATCAATGGACCAAAAAGATAAAGAGGGCCTGCAGATGACAGGCTCCTCCATATGTTTAACTAATCATATTCAGATGATTATAGAGCGGAAACTGGAAATTGTAAATATCGATTATAATAGACAAGAAATTAAGGGCTCATATTATAGAAAAATACTTATTTTCGGCCGTAATCCGCCTTGATTTCGCCCCACTGTTTTGTCTGCCATTTTAACACTTTATTGCTATACGTATTGGTCTGGAGCCACTGCTCCGCCCGGTCAATCATCAGCCAGATCTCTTCCGTGGAGTTGTCCCGTGCTAATGTCGTAGCTACTTTTTTCTGCTTTAGCCATTTCATGGCATTGACCGAGTCGGTATACACCGTTTTGGTACTGCCTTCTTTCTTCAGATGTGCGAGGGCATGTACAATGGCCAAAAATTCGCCCAGATTGTTCGTGCCTTTGGAGATCGGTCCAACGGAGAAAATAATCTCACCTGTGCGGGTGTCCACCCCTTTGTATTCTACAGGTCCAGGGTTACCGCGTGTACCCACATCAACAGAGATGCTGTCATAATCCACTTCCTCCGACGTTTCCATACCTGCGCTTCTTCCGCTACTAACCGATTTCGTCTTCGACCCACTGCCGCCGGCACTCGATCCCCAGTTCCCTTTCCATCCGGCGCGATACGCCTCTTCAGCGGCCGCTTTGGACTCATAGGATTTATATTTTGCTCCGGTATAATGGTCCGTTTGCGCTTTGCAATCTGCCCATGTGCTATACACGCCTGGCTTCTTACCTTCCCAGACAACATAGTATTTCTGTTTCGCCACTGTGACCCGCTCCTTTGTTCACTTCAATCAATACCCTATTGTATACGATCCGGTAGGCGTAATGAAAGCTACGGATTCAGCCAACTGCATAATTCCTCCATCTCCAGAACAGCAGCAAGTCTTCCAGCGATAACTCCTCAGATATTTTCGAAGAAGTCAGCAAAGGTGCTCATGTTCAGCCCGTCGATCCGAAACTTCAATAGCTACGTCCTCACACTACAAAAAAAAAGACCGCACCTGTAAGCACTTATCAACAGTGCTCTAAACAAGGTACGGTCCTAATCACCGTGTACTCAGGTAAGCAATACCCAATCCACCCGTTACCGGGTTCTTATAGATTTCACAATCTACATCAAATACCTCACCTATCATCTCACGAGTCAGAATATCAGCCGGTTTGCCATGCACCACAATCTGGCCCTTTTTCACCACATAGAGATAATCGCAATATTCTGCGGCGAGTTCGAGATCATGAAGCGCTGCAAGTATACCAATGCCGAGTCCACGAACAATATTTAGAATCTGAAGTTGGTATTTGATGTCCAAATGGTTGGTCGGCTCGTCCAGGATCAGGAATTCAGGTTGCTGTGCCAGGACACGAGCCAATACCACACGCTGTTTCTCTCCACCAGACAGGGACACGTAATTGCGATCCGCATGTCCAGTCAGATGTACTTTTTCCAGAGCTTGCTCCACGATTTCGTGATCCCGTTCATTATCTGTCTCCAGCATTTTTTTGTGTGGAGTACGACCCATCATGACCATCTCGCGCACCGTAAAATCAAAACTCAATTCATTAAATTGGCCGACAACGCCCATATGTCTGGAAACGATCTTCGGGCTGGATTTGAGGATATCTGTATTATCCAGAAAAACCTTGCCTTGCTGCGGTTTGATCACTTTATAGATGCTCTTGAGCAGCGTTGATTTGCCACAACCATTCGGCCCGATGAGCCCAACGAACTGTTTGGCGTTCACCTGTAAGGAAATGTCCCTGATGATCTCCGTGTTCAGCACAGAAATGGATACATTTTCTACGTTCAGCTTCATGTTTAATTTCCTCCAAAGCCGTAGCCTTTTTTGACCAGCATATACATAAACATCGGCGCGCCAATCATGGCCGTAATGATACCGATCGGCAACTCCACGCTGGATATGAGGGATCGTGCGATCACGTCCGTCCAGATGAGGAAAATGGCTCCGAACAGCACAGATACAGGCATCACTTTACGATGGTCCGAACCCACCAGACCTCTAACAATATGCGGAATGATCAATCCGACAAAACCAATCATGCCACAGCTTGCCACCATGACACCTGTCACCAAAGCCGTTAACAGCATGTACAGCCTGCGATACACACTCAGATTAATGCCCAGCGTAACGGCTGCTTCATCCCCCAATAACATCGTATTGAGAACTCTTGACTGCAACAGGAAGAATAGAATCGCTACTAACACGACGATACCAACCAACGGAAGCTTGTTCCATCCGGAAGCCGCCAGGCTACCCATGGTCCAGAACGTCACCGTTTTGATTCCTTCGGCGTTGTTGGCAAAATAAATAATAAAATTGGAGAAGGCGCTGCACAGCGCGTTAATGACCATTCCGGCAAGCACCAGCTTGACCGACGTCATTTTCCCCCGAATCCCCGCAAGGGTGAGTACCAGCAAAGAAGCTCCCATCGCTCCGGCAAATGCCCAGAAAGCCACACCGGTCTGACCCAGCCAGCCAATCGCGCCAAATCCAATGAGAATTGCAAAGGTTGCTCCGAGTGAGGCGCCTGAGGATATACCCAATATGTAAGGATCAGCTAGCGGATTCTGCACAGCAGCCTGCATAACAGCACCGCACAAGGCCAACCCTGCACCGATAAACATCGCCATCAGCACACGTGGAAAACGAATCTGCCAGATAATATCGGTAAATGAGCCTGCCTCAATGGGTGTTGCCCCCCACTGAAATCCCGTTAATTTGGTTAAAAGAATACGATATGACTCCGCAAGCGGAATACGGACCTGTCCAATCGAAACCGCGATCCCTACAGAAATAATCGTAATAATGATTAAAGCTGCAATCAGTAAAGAAAACCCGGCTTTACTATGAACCAGAGACTCTCTTTTCCCCATACGATGTGTCTGAACCTGAACTGTCTGTGCCATCTCTTCCCCCATTAATTCGCGTAAAATGTAAAATAAATTGAATTTAGCTATTTACAATGTGTTTTCTCGGATTATAATTGAGAATGATTATCTTTGTCAATTAAAAAAACACATAGAAAAGAGGTTCATCGTGCAATTAAATTCACATCCATAAGCAGCTGCTCCTGCTGAGAATACAAATAAAACAACGTACCCGCTCACGATTGAGAATTTCATGTAGGTAAAGAGCTGGTTGTAGGTGCAAGTCCGGATCTGGTACTCGGACGGGGCGACCTGTTCGCTGATGCAGACTGGGGCGTGGGTACCGTCGATGGATTGAATGACATGAATATACGTACGTTCCTGCAAACGACGAATCACAAAGGCACACTCGATAGCCTGTACAGCGATATTGCACAACTTGGGCAGATCGTCACGGAACAAGGCTTGACATTAGTTTGATAACAAACTATATTACACATATGAAAACAAGAGACGCTATTTCACTCATATCCAAAATTAAAGAGAAGGCCAACCGCTTCATCCTGGCCGAGATGGCTGAGCAGGGAATCCAGGAACTCGCTACGTCCCATGGGGATATTATCTATGCCCTGTATAACAATCACAGGATGACCATGGCCGAGATCGCCAAAAAAATTGGCAAGGATAAATCCACGGTGACCGCACTTGTGGACAAATTGGTGCGGACAGGATACGTCGACAAGGAGCGTGATGCAACAGATTCGCGAGTTGTTCATGTGGCTTTGACTGCAAAAGGCGAAGATTTAAAACCGGTCTTCGAAGATATATCGCAGCGCGTGCTAGACACATTTTATGCGGACGTTACGGAAGCGGAGAAAAAAGAACTGCTTCGAATTTTAATGAAAATTCATGGTAACTTCTAATTTTTTTTGGAGAAATAGTTTGACATCAAACCAATATATTAGAGGAGGTTTTGGGTATGACGGACTACATCCAATTGTTACCTGAACATGAGGTGAAGAAGATCGGAGAACATGATTTACACTTGGAAATTTTCGAAGGAACCCCACCTCATGACGAAGAAACAGAGACCAAGAAGCCACCACTCCTGTTTGTTCATGGTGCATACACAGGCAGCTGGATGTGGAGCAAATACATCCCCCACTTTGCCCAGCACGGTTGGACCTGTTATGTCATGAACTTGAGAAGTCATTACAAGAGTCGGGTCATGGACATGACAAAGATTACGTTTGACGATTATTTGGAGGATATTCGTGAAGTGTTAGCTGAGTTCAACGAATCTCCCGTTCTTATCGGCTTTAGCATGGGTGGGATTCTCAGTCAAAAGATTGCAGAAACCGCTACTCTGGCAAGCCTGATTGTAATTGACAGCAGTCTGAGCAAGGAAGTTCATGGGTTAATACCCTACCCGGAAAGCGATCGTATCACACCTGGGATCATCATTCCTGCACCTGTCCGTGATGAACTGACCAGTATAGATGAGACGGCAGATGACATTGCATTTCAGCGTAAATATCTTCAGATGGAGTCTTCGAAAGCATTTAGCACCTTTTCCGTTATGTTTGGAGCAGATGGCGGTGTATCCATTAATGGCGACCTGATCCATTGCCCCAGCTTGGTGATCAAGGCTGTATCCTGCGAAGACGAAGATCTGAGAGGCAAATTAACTGCCAAGCAGCTGGATGCTGAATATGCCGGACTGTGGGATACGACCCATACGGGCATACTGGTAGGCCAACGGTACATGGAAGCTGTCGATATCACCCTTGAATGGTTACACAGACAACATTCCTTTGAATTAACAAATAAACTCAATAAATAAATTAAATATCATGTTAAAACCTCCTTCTTACCTTTAATCCTGTATGCAAAAGTTTGATTTTTTCAGATAAGCTTATATGCATAGTTCTGGATAGGATTAAAATATAAGAAATGAGGTTTTGTTCATGACCGCTCACACAACCCTCCCAAACCAAAGGGAGCTTCCTTCCATATCTTCAAAACGCCTTCCGTGGGCTGGGCTTCTTGCATTAGCCATGGCGGGATTCATTTGCATCCTCACTGAAAGTCTGCCTGCGGGACTGCTACCGCAAATTGCAAAAGACTTGGGGATCACAGAGGCTCTTACCGGACAGTTGGTGACTCTTTATGCCATTGGATCACTTGTTGCTGCCATTCCCTTGACTGCTGCTACACGCGGATGGAGACGCCGGCCTCTTCTGCTGGTATGCATTAGCGGTTTTCTTGTCTTTAACACCGTTACCGCCTTATCTTCGGATTATATCCTGACACTTGCCGCTCGTTTCATGGCCGGGGTCTCTGCGGGTGTGTTATGGGGAATGACAGCAGGTTATGCACGTCGAATGGTCCCCGACTCGTTAAAAGGTAAAGCCATGGCTGTGGCTATGGTCGGCACCCCCGTGGCACTAGCTCTTGGTGTTCCAATCGGTAGTTTTCTTAGTTCTTATATCGGCTGGCGCCTCATCTTCGGGATAGTATCTCTTCTGACCGTAGCTTTAATCGTATGGGTTCTCTGGAAAATGCCGGATTTTGCCGGAGAGCCCGCTGGGGAACGTCTTCCGCTGCATAAGGTGTTTTTAATTCCGGGAGTTAGGCCCATTCTGTTTGTTGTTCTGGCCTGGATGCTTGCGCATAATATCCTTTACACCTATATTTCTCCCTACCTTACCCAGACCGTATTTGCTAACAGAGTAGACTTGATTTTGCTCATTTTCGGTATTATTTCCATTGTGGGGATTTGGTTAACCGGAATGCTCATTGACCGGTTTTTGAGGAGATTGGTTATCATCAGCCTGGCATCATTCGCTCTGGCCTCTGTCGTGATGGGAATCGGTACTCATCAACCTGTCATTATTATTCTTGCCGTCATGATCTGGGGACTTACGTTTGGCGGAGCCGCGACACTGTTACAAACTGCCATCGCTCAAGCCGGAGGCAAAAGCACAGATGTCGCCCAATCGATGCTGGTTACAGCATGGAACCTGGCGATTGGCGGAGGAGGCATCATCGGGGGCATCCTTCTTGAAGTATTTGGAGCAGGATACCTTTCTGGGGCGCTGTTTATCTTGCTCATTCCTGCGTTGCTTGTAGCTATGCGTGCTTATAAATATGGATTTACCAGAGCAAATTAACAGGAAGACATGTTGCATGTGTTACAGCAGGAGAAAGAGGAGTGCACTTGATGTGCACTCCTCTTCTGTTTTTCATTATAAAGACCAGAATCTTATTCTGCCTGTGCCAGCAAATTTGGTCCTTCCACGAGATTCTTATGTGCAATTGGAGAAGACATGGTGATTAAAGTCATGTAAGTGCCGTACGGATCACACTTGTTCTCAAACTCCTCGAGTCCTTGAATGGTGTCTGTGAGGATTTTCAGCAAGTAATTGTATTCCCCGCTTATCCGATAACATTCCACAACTTCAGGTGACGCACGGCAGAAATCCAGGAAAGGATAACAATCCCGGGTACGAAAAAGTACATAGGCTGTGCTCTGCTTGCCCAATTTGGAGGGGGAGATCACGGTTCGATATTCCTCGATGATTCCCTTTTCTTCCATTCGTTTGACTCGTTCAGTAACGGCCGGCTGAGATAACCCCACCAGTTTGCCTAGTTCGGTCATGGATAATCTCGCCTGATTCTCCAAGTGAAACAGGATATGCTGATCTATTTCATCCATATAATCCACTCCTTTAATTACATAAGATATATTCAGAAATTACCTTAAGTATATTCGTTAATTCATTATAATGCCTTTAACAAACCATGTAATACAAGATCAATCATTTATATAATAAACACAGTTAACACGAGAAATCAAATACATCAGTTGGTGAGAGGAAGATAAACATGGGAAAAGAAGACATGACGACATTGCATACTTATGTGGATGAAGCCATTGACCGCGCTCTAAGCGAAAAAAGAATCGTAGGAACAGTTGTACAGGTTGCATTAGGAGGGGAACTGGTATACAGCCGGGCTGCTGGTTTCGCAGACAGGGAGCAAAAGCGCACCATGTCGGAAAACGCTCTGTTTCGACTTGCTTCCGTAACCAAACCTATTGTATCGACAGCAGCTCTGGCATTAATCTCACAAGGAAAGCTGAGTCTGCATGATCCGGTGACCCGCTGGCTTCCTGCATTCCGGCCCAAACTTGCCAATGGTCAGGACGCTTCAATATCAGTACATCAGTTGATGACGCACACCGCAGGCTTAACATACCGTTTCTTCCAAGAAGGCCAGGGAACCTATGAGCTTGCAGGAGTATCGGACGGAATGGATTGGTCTGAAATTAGTCTGGAGGAGAATCTGCAAAGGATAGCTTCTGCTCCTCTTCTGTATGAGCCAGGAAACATGTGGAGATATTCCATTGCGACAGATGTACTTGGTGCCGTTATCGAAAAGGTAACTGGGATGTCACTACGAGAAGCTGTTCAAACGCTGGTTACTCATCCACTCCACATGACCGACACTGACTTTGTTGCGGTGGATTCGGATCGATTGACAGCCGCTTACGCTGATGGTTCTGAAGAACCGCGTCTCCTTCATAACGAGTTGGAGCTGATTCCTTTTATTGAGGGTACTGCTGGCTTCCGACTGGCACCCAATCGTGCGAATCATACTTCTGCTTACTTATCAGGCGGAGCGGGTATGGTTGGTAGTACCGGAGATTTTCTTACTTTACTTGAAGCATTGCGACAAGGAGGACAGCCTCTCCTTACAGAAGCC
This sequence comes from Paenibacillus sp. Negev47, assembly GCF_058313655.1. Taxonomy (NCBI): domain Bacteria; kingdom Bacillati; phylum Bacillota; class Bacilli; order Caryophanales; family Paenibacillaceae; genus Paenibacillus; species Paenibacillus sp. Negev47. The sequence continues at coordinate 1,680,039 of NZ_CM177754.1, read as the reverse complement.
GTTGCGGCTGAGATGTCTACCAATCAAATCGGTGATCTCGTGATGCCATACTGGCCAGGCAGAGGGTTTGGCCTTGGTTTTACCGTACTTAAAGATCCTATCGCAGCCGGTACACCGGAATCAGCGGGTACGTGGCGAATGGGTGGAACGTACGGTCATTCCTGGTTTGTTGATCCAAAAGAAGAACTTACTGTTGCAGCATTCACCAACACGGCACTTGAAGGGATGTCGGGCCAGTATACCACCGATATCTGTGATGCCATCTATGCGAGCATTCGTGAAGGCAACGAGGCTGCAAGAATTTAAATACGAATAACCGCCCAATATCATTGGGCGGCTTTATTTTGCAATGATGGTAAGACCTACTGTCTGTTATTACTCAAATTTCTCTTTTTAAAAAGATAGATCCCCGCAACAAGAATAAACCACACCGGCGTAACAAACAGTGCAACACGTGTATCCTCGGCCAATGCCAGCACCACCAGCACAAATACCAGAAACGCCAGAATCAAATAGTTCGAGAACGGATATAGTGGCAGCTTGAAGCGACTGCGACTCGCCAGTTCCGGCTGAGTACGACGATATCTGAGATGACAGATCACCATGATGCCCCAGACAAAGATGAAGCATACAGTCGACACGCTCGTGATCAGTATAAATACGCCCTCCGGCATCACATAGTTCAGCACAATCGCGATCAGAATAACGATTGTAGAGAAATACAGCGCATTGGAAGGGACTTTTCGCTTGTTCAGTCGTGCAAACGACTCAGGCGCGTTGTTATCTTTTGCCATGGAGAACACCATACGGCTTGTACTGAAAATGGCACTGTTACACGCCGAAGCCGCTGATGTTAACACAACGAAATTCACAATCCCTGCAGCGGCCGCAATACCTACAGCGGCAAACACCTGTACAAACGGACTTTCCGTAGGCACAATGGCGTTCCACGGGTATATGCTCATAATAATTAGCAATGCGCCAACGTAGAAGAGCAGTACCCGGATCGGAATCTGGTTAATCGCTCTCGGAATAACCTTCTCCGGGTTCTCGGTTTCCCCCGCTGTCAGCCCCACCAGTTCCATGCCTACAAAGGCGAATACCACCATCTGGAACGATATGATGAATCCATGCAGTCCATTCGGGAACCATCCCCCATGACTCCAGAGATTACTGAAGCTCGCTGGACCCTGATCCGTGGTAAAACCTTTGAAGATCATATATAAACCAACAACAATAAGTGCCAGAATGGCCACGACTTTAATTAGGGCAAACCAGAATTCCATTTCACCAAACAGCTTGACCGTCGCCAAGTTCATGATTAGCAATATGACCAACGCAATTAACCCCGGCATCCACTGAGGTACATTCGGAAACCAAAACTGCGTATACAATCCAACGGCGGTAATGTCAGCCATAGCAATGGAAATCCAGCAGAACCAGTAAGTCCACCCTGTAATAAATGCCGCCATATTTCCCAGGTAATCGCGCACGAAATCGACAAAGGAATGATACTTCAAGTTGCTAAGCAGCAGTTCCCCCAATGCACGCATGATCAGGAACAATACAACACCCGTGATGATATAGGCCAGCAAGATGGATGGCCCTGTCAGTTGGATCGTTTTGCCTGCTCCGAGAAACAGACCTGTTCCGATCGCCCCTCCAATGGCCATCAGCTGCACATGCCTGTTCTTTAATCCCCTTGTTAACGTTTCTTGCTGCATGATAAACCACCACTCTCTTTCTGCACATGCTCTCTACGATGCAAAATATTATTATTCATCATATAATAATCTGCCCAGAATACATATCCCTCTTTTATATATTTTTTTGCACAGCAAAGAAGGCACCTTTGTGCAAGGCGCCCTCCTGGTTTTGTGCTCTTGTTGGTGTACTTGTAAGCTTGTACTAGTGGAATTGATACAGCGCTTATGTACGATCTTTCGTTATTTTCATGCTATCTCATATCATGTTTATGATACATATCTATAGAAATATTTTAAAATTAAGACTAAGCATAGAGCAGCAATAACTAAAAAGGCAATCGCTAATGAACGTTCTTTTTTCCAAACTCGAATAGCATTAGCAACGTTAATAATGATTAGCGCAAGCGAGTTAATGATACCCGAGTTCGATTGAAACATGTTAAACGTGATCATAATCATCCCAACGATTCAGACCAACCAATACCAGAGTGGCATCTGCTGTAAAAGCTGCTTCATTATAATTTATACTCCTTATGTATTAAATTGTTATGTTTATAAGAAATTCTTCAACTCAGAGATAAATTCCTTTATTTAGGTTATAAATCAAAAGATTTAATGTTAGTTAGATCCAACTTAAATTATTATTAAGAATACTTCATTGTATAGTAAAAAGGGCTCCCGATGAAGGTGCCCCCTGATCTGTTAAGCTATACTATTTTTGCTTGTAGAACTCATGATACAGCTTCATTAACGCCCGCTTCTCAATTCGCGATACATAAGAGCGTGAAATTCCAAGTTCTTTCGCAATTTCGCGCTGGGTACGCTCTTCCCCGCCCGCTTCCAGACCAAATCGACCAACCACAACTTCCTTCTCCCGATCATCAAGAATATCGAGATTGCGATAAATTTTGCTTTTTTCGATCTTGAGCTGCACTTTATCTACAACGTCGTCGGCTTCTGTTCCGAGGATATCGATCAGTGTGATTTCGTTGCCTTCTTTGTCCGTACCGATGGGATCGTGCAGGGATACGTCTTTGCGTGTTTTCTTCAGGGAACGCAGATGCATAAGTATCTCGTTTTCAATACATCTCGCTGCAAATGTGGCAAGTTTGGTTCCTTTGCCTTGTTGAAAACTTTCGATGGCTTTGATCAAACCAATGGTTCCGATGGAAATCAGATCTTCCTGATCTTCACCCGTATTGTCGAACTTCTTGACGATATGCGCGACGAGGCGCAGATTGTGTTCAATGAGCAGATTGCGGGAGTGAGCATTGCCTTCAGCCATAAGGCGTAAATGTTTGGCTTCATCATCCTCAGCCAGGGGCTGGGGAAACGCATTATTTTTGACATACGAGACGAGTAACGTTAACTCCTTAATGAATAGAGCAATAGCGGTAAACAATCCGGGCACAGATGACACCTCCTGCAGTTTTACAACGATCTGGCCTGAGCACGTGTGGGGGAACAGGGTCGATCTATTGTATGTAGGCAGGGGCCCAGAAGTGCACGTACACCTGAAAAAGGAAATACTCTTGTGAAGATTTCACACATTTACGGAAACAATCGAGCCCACCTTCTGAAGAAGGAGGAATTCCTTCTCTACACTTTGAATAAAATATGTTTTCTCACCGAATATGACGACATCATTCTCAGCTAATGGAACATCGCTTTTGAAGTAGATGAAATTATCCGTTTCCCGAAACGCACCTTTATAATAAAACATGTCACCGACTCCCTAATAGAGATAACTTATAAACAAAAGTGAACAAGCGGTTCTTAAAAATCTCAGTCACTATATTTTTTAACCAATATACTCACAATAACCTATAGAATCACGTTCTAAGCAGGCAGGAATACTCTTGTTATAAAGATTGAGATGCTATTACATCTGCCCTCTTTGAAACAATCTGAAGAATTTTACCTCTGACCGAAGTGAAACAGATAAAGAAGGCAATGAGATCACACGAATCGATATTAGAAAAAAACCTTCACTCCCACATGTCGATGCAGGAGCAAAGGCTTCACATGCCATGTTCTAGTTCACCGATACTGGCTCCACAACGTTCGGAATCTCCGGCAAACGCTTTTTACGGTCCATCATCAAACTGACGAACAAACCCACTAACCCCAATGCGGCAATGACTGCTGCATACAGAGGTACGGATATAAGTCCCGTATGGGTAATGGCATACCCGCCCAGATAGGCTCCCCCTGCATTACCCAGATTAAACGCGGAGTGACTTGAGGTCGTCGCCAGCAGCGGTGCTTCTCGGGTCATGTTCATGATTCGAATCTGCAATCCTGGCATAATGCCAAAAGCCGCAACACCCCAGAAGAATATGGTAATTACCGCCAGATAAGGATTGTCCAGCGTAAGCGTAAGTGCAGCTAGAAGAACGGCCAGGATGCCGAAGTTGATGATCAAGGAAGGCATCAGCTTCCAGTCTGCCAGACGACCGCCAACCATGTTGCCAAGTGTCACACCGAAACCGAACAGCACCAGAATCCAGGTCACATTCTGCTCGGCAAAACCACTAATGTCTACAAGCATCGGCGTAATGTAAGTGAATACGGCGAACAGACTTCCACAGCCCAACGCGCCAATGAGTAGAACCAATAATACCTGTGGACGAACCAGATTTCGGAACTGCTGCCCGAGATTCGCTGGTGGGCCTTGCGGGATAACGGGAATGAAACGAATGATACCAATCAACGAGATAATGCCTAGAATGGTGATTGCCCCGAAGGACGACCGCCATCCAAGCTGTTGCCCGATAAATGTACCAAATGGAACGCCAATAATGTTGGCAATCGTGAGCCCTGCGAGAACAACCGATACCGCTCCTGCCCTTCTCTCAGGTGCAACGAGCCGTGTTGCCATGATCGAACCTACACCTAGGAACGTACCATGGGCAAATGCCGTCAGAATCCGTGCCGAGATCAGCAGTCCATAGGTAGGAGCAATGACAGACAAGGCGTTACCGATAATGAAAATGCATATCAGCAGCACTAGCAGTTTTTTCTGCGGAATCTTGTGCGTGAACACGGTCAAGATCGGCGCACCTACTGCTACACCAAGCGCATATCCCGTAATGAGTTGTCCCGCCTGTGGAATACTTACATTCAGGTCTGTCGCTACATTGGGCAGTAAGCCCATAATAATAAACTCAGTCATACCAATCGCAAAAGCCCCAATCGTCAGGCAAAACAGGGATAATGGAAACGCCCCTCGTTTACCAGACTGCGAAGCTTTTGATTCTGTTATGTGTTCTGCCCTGCTCATAGATGTTCTCTTCTCCTCTGTCTCTTTATCAATGATTTCCTGTCACTTTCAACCACAATGCATCGGTTAGTTGATCGAACGTTTCACGCATGGCCAGCTTGTCCCGCCAGTGTGCCGGAATGCCGCTGAGTCCATAATAAGCACCTGCGATTTGTCCATATACGGCTCCCGTGGTGTCCGCGTCATCACCCAGATTAACAGCTAACAACGCGCCTTCCTCGAAGCTTGAGGACTTATGGAAAGCCCATAATGCGGCTTCAAGTGAACGAACCACATAGCCACTGCCCTTAATTTCGGGCGGCTCTTTGCTCTGATACGAACCCATGACAACCTCTTCAATTGCGGGTGAAAAAGCAGGATCTTCCCTCCACTGTCGACATGTTTCCGGCATCAGCATGACGCTCTTGTCCGCTCCGCTTAGGCCAGCAACAAGTATAGCGACCAGCACTTCACAGGCCTCCACACTTCCCGTTGCGGCATGTGTTGTTCGGGAGCTAAGCCCGGCATAATGAACTGCCTCTTGGGGACGATTGGCATAAGCCATCGCGACAGGAGCAAGCCTCATAATAGATCCATTGCCCGCCGTCATCGGGTCGGTTGACCCGCTATAGGCTTCTCCGGTTAAGCCAAACCTCTCCAAGGCGCTTCGTGTAGCCCCACCAATATCGAAGCAATTACCTGTGCTGCTCATGTACCCGACTTTGTACCAATTGGTATATCTGCGCATCTGATCTGCAGGATCAAAGTCTGCCTGGCGCACCAAACTTTCTGCCAGACACAGAGCCATGGATGTATCATCGGTCCACTGTCCTGCTTCCAGCTCAAATACACCGCCTCCCACGATATCGGTAACAGGTTCAAACGTTCCTGGGCTACTGAATTCTACAGTAGTTCCCAGCGCATCACCTACTGCAAGCCCGATCAAACATCCATCGAAACGATCCCTTTGAAGCATGACGATATCCCCCCTTATTTCATTGATTTTCAAGATCTTTTACTCCATTTTCCCACATGCTCTAATCCTGCGTAAAGCTAATAAAAACAAAAGCACACGGCATGGTTTCTTCTATTATAAAAGTGTCGAAAGCTGTTGAACGGTCAAATCATCCAATTTTCATAAAAAAAGTTTTATTTTATTATGCTGAAAAAACAGTTTATTCAGTACACCGCTTACATGTAAAGGGGTTAACGGTTTGCAACGTCCATCATTTTCAGAAAAAACGTCATCCATCTGAAAATTTTCAATGTAAACTATCATGACGTGCTTGACCCTTCAGTTTGTCCTATGTTACGGTTTTATTAGCTTCAACGCTTATTTTTTCCCAAATCAATATTCATTTCCGGTTTATTGCGTCAACTAATATCCCGCAGGTTAATGAATGCACGGGAATGAATTTGCAGAAAATTTTCATTTTTATCCCAAAACTAATTCTGAAACAGGAGGAACAAATTTATGATTAAGGCACTGGTGTTTGATTTCGACGGAACGATTATTGATACAGAAACAGCATGGTATATTGCTTTTCGTGATGCTTACAAGGAACACGGCGTGGATTTAACCCTGGAGATGTATTCACAATGCATCGGTACCAGTCTGAAAACATTTAATCCGTATGAGTACCTCATCACAGATTTGAATCTTCCGATCGATCGGGAAGCGTTCAGGGAATCCGTTCAGTTGCAGCACGCTGCATTGATGAACAAAGAGGTGATTCGTCCGGGTATTCAGAACTATCTTGATGAAGCGCGTAAAGCTGGACTAAAACTTGCTGTAGCATCCAGCTCCAAACGAGAGTGGGTAGAACAGCATCTGGAACAACTGAAACTGAAAGATTATTTTGAAGTTATCCGTACGGCAGATGATGTTGCGAACGTGAAGCCTGACCCGGAACTCTACAATCAAGCGCTTGAAGCCCTTGGAGTAACTGCAGACGAAGCCGTAGCGATTGAGGATTCACCTAACGGCGCGCGTGCAGCTGCTGCGGCTGGTATACACTGCGTAGTCATCTCGAATACCATTACAGGAACATTGGAATTCGACATGCCTCACCAACGGCTGTCTTGCTTGACTGACCTTACATTTAATGATTTGATTTCGAAGCCACTCGTCACTACCGTCTAAGGTCCTGCACGAATTTCGCGATTCAATCCTTAAAGGGGGAGTTCACACATGAAAGCTGTACATTTTGGTGCGGGCAATATAGGCCGCGGTTTTATCGGTCATATGTTGTCCGCTTCCGATTACGAAGTCTGCTTTGTCGCACGTAACCCGAAGAAAATCTCCTTGCTTCAAGAGAGACAGGAATATCCGATTACACTTGCCAATAGCGATCAGGATACAACGATTGTTAACAACGTGACGGCTATCAATGTAAGTGATCAAAATCTGGTTGCTGAAGAGATCGCTTCAGCCGATCTGATCACAACCGCCGTGGGCGTATCTGCACTCGGAGATATCGCCGAGCCGATCGCCAAAGGCATTCAACTTCGCATGAAAAACAATAATCAGGCTCCACTGCATATTATCGCTTGCGAGAATGCCATCGGTGGCAGCACCAGGCTGAAGAAACGCATCTATCCATTCCTGGATGAACCTACTCGTAAAAAAGCCGAACGCTATATTTCTTTCCCCAATGCAGCTGTGGACCGGATTGTTCCGGCTCAAAACCACAAGGACCCGCTGCAGGTCACTGTTGAACCTTTTTATGAATGGGTCGTTCATCGTCCTGCCTTTCTGGATGGTTACAAGGAAATTGATGGTGTCCATTATGTGGATTCCCTTGAGCCTTATATTGAGCGTAAAATGTTTACGGTAAATACAGGCCATTGTGTCGCCGCATACTTCGGCTATCTCGAAGGATTCAAGACGATCAGACAGGTCATGAGTAACTCCACCCTTCGGGCCAAGGTCCGCCATGTTATGGAAGAGACGGGTCAGATGCTCATCCAGAAGCACGGATTCAACGCACAGAAGCATAACAAATATATCGATACCATACTGGAGCGCTTCGCCAATCCTAACCTGACGGACCAGGTTACCCGGGTCGGACGTTCCCCCCTTCGCAAGCTTTCGCCTCATGACCGGCTTGTTCGCCCAGCGCTGCAGGCCAGTGAATTCGGAATTGAAATTCCCCATTTAACTTCTGCTATGGCGGCCGCAATGCTGTTCAATGATGAACGCGACGAGGAAGCCATGAAGCTTAAGCACATGATTCACGAAGATGGCGTCTCCGCCTTTATCCGTGAACGCATGGGAATTCCCGACGAACATCCCGTTCATCAGAATGTGATCGCCCGCTATCAAGAACTCAGAGGGCGCAAGGAATCGACTATACTAACCTGAGTAATGGATCAGGGTCATTGGTTCGATCCCGCAAACTGAATAGAAGTACGGCCAAGAAGCCGGGAGGAACCTATGCGTCAGCATCGCTCCTTCCGGCTCTTTGTCTTTGCACGGCAAGGTCATTCATAGGATAGCAACATCAATAAAACAGCGTATCTCCTCTCTCAAGGAAACACGCTGTTTTTTTATTGATCGTTATCATTCACTTAGCCGTTCGGTTTAACCCGCGTGGCTCATCCCTTTTCTACTCATTCATGATGGAATTGAGGGATGCGTATGCCATCGGCAGGAAACCTTCCGAAGGTTCACCAATGGGTGCTTGGATGTGGAAAATGAAACCATTACCGTCCAATTCTTTGACAATATAATACTCTGTTTTCTTATCATTCTGGGACATCATGTACAATCTGGCATCCTTCATCGGGCCGTTACTGAGTTGTTCAGTCGTTAACTGCTTCACTTCTCCGGTCTCGGACAACTCTTCCTTGGCATCCATCTTCAGCATATCCAGATTGAAGTCCGCAGGCAGTTTCTCAATCTCTACCTCATAAGCCGGATCAATCTTCATTGTTAATTCATGATCTTCCGCGTCAAAAGCCATCGGTTCAAAGATATAAAGTGAATAACCTTTCGCTTGTGCCAATGTCACTGGGCGCTTCTCGGTCATTCCTTCTACCGATACTTCCAGCTCTGACGTCTTCGGGCGATCGGACGTTACAGCACCGCCTGCACTGGAGCCGTTGTTGTCATCATTTGATTCAATCTTTGCAATCTCTGTAAGTATCAACTGTTTCGTCGTTGCATCAATGGTTTTCTCTACATATTTGAAACGCACGGAATCTTCGTCATCGATATCATCCAGTGACTTCTGCAGATCTTCGCCCACCTGGAAAGACATCGGTTTTTCATTCACTCGAATCTCGACGGTGTGCGGATCAGCCCATCCAGTGAGAATACCTTCCGCTTCTATTGCAGCACTTTCATCCGGCTTTTGCTCCGGTGCTGGGGACTGTTCTTCCGTATTATTGACAGGTGGTTGTGCAGCAGGACTACTGTTCCCACAGGCCACAAGCGAGAATCCCATAAGTAAAACCAGTAGTGATGTACTAACTTTCATTGTATTTCCTTTTCGCATATGAACACCTCCGTTAGCTTATACGCAATGATGCTTGTCCATGTTGCTTTTTATTCATTGGCTTGGCTGTATACTAGTACTTACACGGGAGAAAGGCAGCTCAATCATGCAAAATGTCTGAACGATTACTGTAGTCCTCTACCTAACTGGCCTGATCCATCTGTACCAGTTTCGCATTGGCTCCGTTAAATGCTTTGGTCTGCAGGTTGAATTGCTTACGGAATTCAGCAAGCTGCGCATATTCACTATTCCGTACTCGAATGGCTCGCTTGATCTTAACCAGATTAGGTTCTACAGTTCCCCTCATCAGGCCATATAACTGCTCATCGGCATCCAGACTCAGCTGATACGAAGCTACGAAATTGTCAAAAGCACGTACTCTTGCTTCATATTGATCCAGCACCTTCTCAGCCTGGGCCAATGTTTCTTCGTTTTCAAATGATAGGTCTTTCAGTGAACTGCGCAGAGCTACCGTCTGCTCGCTGGTCTGTTTCATGACCCCTTCGGCCTGCTTCAACAACGTTCTTCGTTCATGAATATGATTTGCTGCCTGATCCAGCAGTGCTTCGAGATCACTGTTTTTGTTCTTGCCTTTGTCTAAAATGGACTTGTATAACTTCATGTCTTCCTGCTCATGACTGGCCAGAGCCTTCAAACTCTGTTCAATCTCCTGTCCGCTGAGCACCAATTGGTTCACCTGATTTGCCGCAGGCTCCTGCGGCTCTCCACAACCACTTGCCAGCAGAATTAGCAATACGCTGACTGCCGCAAGCGCCACTTTTTTACTCGTTAGCACCCAAGTCCTTCCTCTCTTGCATCATCATCTTGTTGTTATATTACAAGCGGCTATCTCCGCTAAAATTGGTTACCCAGTGTGCATCCGGATCGTATACTTCGAACTCATAACCCCGATCTTCAAGCAGTTTCAGAATACGAGGCAGAGCCTGAACGGTCTGCTCGCGCTCATGCATCAGAATTACTTCCTTATCCCGATGTACACTTTTGCTCACCCGGGCCACAATCTTATCCGGCTGACCGGGGAGATTCCAATCAAGTGAATCTATCGTCCAGTCCCACATTTTGAAGCCGGCTGCAGCAATATCACCCCTGAATTTTTCTCCGATCTGCGGGCTGCTTCCATAAGGTGCACGAATCAGATGAGGTGTAAAACCAATCAGGTCCTGCACCATCTTCTGCTCTTTCTTAAACTCTTTCACAAAGTTTGCAGAGCTGCCGCTCTTATACAGTTTTTTATAATTATGTGTCATGCTGTGGAGCCCAGGATAACTTCCTTCCTTCAACAGCCGTTTCACTGCTTCTGGATGCTGATTCAACTGGCGTCCGATCATGAAAAAGGTAGCCTTCGCCTCATGCTGCTTCAATATATCCAGCAGTTGTTCCGTATATTCTGTTGGCCCATCATCAAACGTTATGTATGCCAATTTGCGAACCTGACCCTGGAACCGCGCCGGTTCCTCTTTCGCATCCGGAGTAACTTGTATCATGCCGAGCTTGGCGGGCTGTTCTATTACAGTAATCGGAGGCGGCGCAACAACGCTTTTGATCCAATGCGTCATTCCAAGGAATACATATGTAATACCGGTAACGAACAGTACCAGGAGCATTAGAGCTATGCTCAGCCTTCCATACCGGATTTTTCTTCGTTTATGTGTTTTCGTGCGACTTGTGCTGGGCGGAATACTGCCACGTTCTCCCGCTCTCTCTTGTTGAACTCTCACTGCCAGGCCACTTCCTTACTTTCAATTTTTCCCGATTATTGGTGTATTATCTCGTTCCATGCCTCTATATAGAAGATTAATAGAAAAATGGTTCGGGAGAATGACAGAATAGTTACAAGCCCGGTTACAATCTACTTATCTCTTCGTTCTCTTTATCTTTCCTGCAGTTACCTTCTCCTGTATAATGAAGTGATTTACGCCATCAGACTTCAAGAAGGAGCTACACCCATGACAAGCTTGAACCGTGCCGGCAGATCCATTTATCTGCTATTCTTTGTCGGCATTATCGCCATTTCTTTCTCTTCGATCTTTGTACGTTGGTCTACTGCAGATGTTGCGGTCATTGCGATGTACCGTCTGTTCCTGACCAATCTGCTGATGCTCCCTTTTGTCTGGAAATACAGACATGAGATGATGCGTCTGAGCTTACGGCAGTGGGGCTTGCTGCTTGCATCCGGTGTGATGCTGGCTCTTCATTTTCTACTCTGGATGGGTTCGCTGCGACTCACCAGTGTTGCCAGTTCCACCGTCATTCTCGCATTGGAGCCTATATTGATTCTCGCGGGTTCGGTATGGCTGTTCAAAGCCAAAATTAACCGCATGATGATCATCGGCATGGGAATTGCCCTGCTTGGGTCGATCGTCATTGGTGCAGGAGATTTCCAGTTGGCGGGTACTGCTCTGCAAGGTGATGTTCTGTCTTTGCTTGGTACAATCGCAGTCGCCGTTCATATGCTGTTGGGTCAATTTTTGCGTGCGGGGCTTAGTGCATTTTCGTATAACTTCTGGGTATTCTTTGTCGCTGCTTGTACGTTGGCGGTATATAATCTGATCATGGGCCATCCGTTCGGGGGTTACGCTGCTTCGGAGTGGGGAATCTTCCTGCTGCTGGCCATTGTGCCAACGATCTTCGGACATTATCTCTTCAACTGGCTGCTTCAATATATGAATGCCACGACGGTATCGATGGGCGTACTTGGGGAACCCGTTTTCTCCTCTTTGCTGGCCTGGATGCTGCTCAGCGAATCCCTCAGTGCATTACAGATGTCTGCCGGCGTCGTCATTATATTCGGGGTATGGATCTTCATTCGATATGGTAAAACCAAACCTCAAATGGCTTCAACAGAAGCTTCGGTTACGGGAAAAGGGCCTATTGAACCTACAACGGTATAACGTATTTTTTCTTAATCTATAGTTATATACGACTCTACCACTCTCATAAGGCGGTGTATTTTCATGAAAAATATTGTATCCATGCGCTGGCTGCTCGCCAGAATGTATGAACCGGATGTCGTCATTGCAGATTGCCGATTCTTGCTCGGTCAGCCGGAGGCTGGAAAGCAAGCCTATGAAGCTGGACATATTCCAGGGGCTGTCTATCTCGATTTGGAAAAAGATCTGTCCGCTCCTGTCTCTGCACACGGAGGACGTCATCCGCTTCCTGATCCGGTTGTGCTCGCAAGTCGTCTCTCCAAAGCTGGCATCGGCTCCAATAGTCGAATTGTTGCTTACGATGACCAAGGCGGCATGAATGCTTCTCGGTTATGGTGGCTGCTTCGCTACATCGGTCATGAGCAGGTGTATATCATGGACGAAGGTTTCTCCGCTTGGAAAAACGCCAAATTCCCGGTGACCGTGGATGTGCCAGTTCAGATCCCGGCTTCTTTTGAGGTGAATGTGCAGCCGGGCATGTTGGCAAGTGTTGAGGATGTTCAGCAGGCTTCGGCAAGTGGCAGTGCTGTGTTAATAGATTCTCGCGATGCCCGCCGCTACGCGGGTCTGGAGGAACCCATTGATGCCAAGGCCGGACATATTCCGGGTGCGGTGAATTATTTTTGGAAAGATGTGTTGGATTGGGATGGACGTTGGACAGGTACTGGGGTGTTAGAAGAGCGTTTTAGTAAGCTGGACAAGGATGGTGCGATTATCGTGTATTGCGGCTCCGGCGTATCAGCTTGCCCGAACGTGATTGCACTGGAAGAAGCGGGATTCTCGAATGTGAAGTTGTATTCCGGGAGCTGGAGCGACTGGATTAGTTATGAGGGGAATCCGGTGGCGACGGGGGAAGAGTAAATGCAAAGAAGCCCACATCCAACGATGCGGGCTTTTTGTCATGCCGCTGATTAATCGAAATATTTAATCTGCAGGTTGCTAAATACTGCCGTCCCCCCTTCAGCATATAACGTGATTCCGCGGTCGTTCAAGTGGGGGAAAATGATATTGGATAACACCAATGAGCCATCGTCAACGAAGACCTCGATACTGGTCTTGTCTACCAGAATCTTGAGATGAACCTTGTTCTTCTCGGGAACAAACGCCGCCCGACTCTCCAAGTCTCGACCACTGCGATCAGGGTTCCCCGTATATGTCCGGTTCACATACACATAACCATCTTTTACATTAACACCTGCATCCACATGTCTGCTCTGGTCATCAGATTCGCGCAGCCTTAGTCCAATGTTATTGACCTGAGTCCACGATATATCGGCCTCCATATAATATGAATTCCCCTTTACAATAAGCGAGCGGGCTCCGTTTACTGTAAATGGCTTGAACGCCATCTCCGAGACTGCCGCCTGCTCCATAGCATCGATCGGTCTTGAGATCAGTCGATATTGACCCGTTTTTGATGTAATAAGTTTAATTTCACGAACAATTGAATCCATGCCGTTGTAACCTTCCTGCAGTGTCGGCGTATTGTTGGCATAACTCCAGTTATTCATCCAGGCGAATGCGTAGCGATGATCGGTTTTGTCACTGCTAGCCCCATCTTCAAATGTAACTCCTCCATACCAGTCGAAGCCATAGTCCAGCCATTGTGGTTCATGAAGGTCGGGAACAAATTCTTTGCCATTAAAGCTTCCGGTCCAGTAAGCATAGGTGTTGGGTTGTCCTGATGATCTGCCGTTGGCACTTACGCCGAGCACCCATTTATAGGTTCCGTTATCTGCCCGCATCACAAATAGATCAGGACATTCCACCAACCCCACGTTTTCCGTGAAGAAGCCGCCGGTATACCGCCAATTTTTCAGATTAACCGATTCATAGAACCCAATCTTCGTCCCTTCAGCCAGAGCCATAACCCATTTTTGGGAATGATCATCCCAGATGATTTTAGGGTCTCTAAAATCCTTTTGTCCCGGATTCTTTAACACCGGTTGATCTCCATAAGGCTTAAACGTTTTCCCTTGATTGGTGCTGTACCATAAATATTGTTCCTGCTGTCCGCTGCTGGCAGAGGGCTGCGTCATGATCGCAACAATTGCTCCCTTGCCGAATCCAGCTGTACCTGACTCATCCACAACCAATGAGCCAGACCATGGATCACCGTTCCGGTTCGTGTATTTGGGGATTGCCACTCCTTCATCCTTCCAATGAACCAGATCGACCGATGTTGCATGCCGCCATCCCGTACCATTGCCTTTGGGGTAATCACCGTTATACAGATAATAATAGTGGTACTTCCCGTCCAGATATATCGGCCTTTGGGGATCATTCTTCCATTTGTCTGGCGTTGTAAAATGAAAGTTAGCTCGCAGGCTCGCGCTAGGAGAGGCTGCTCCCGTATCCACTGTAGTCCATGGGCTGTTGGTCAGGATCGGAATGACAGTGAAGGCGAGCGTGATCACACCACAGACAGCAGACCCTATGACCATTTGCTTTCTGATTTTGTTATTCATAACAGATACCTCGTTTGTAAAAAAAAGAAAACGCCAATAGATATCGACATTTTCTTTCTTTTAGACTCTCTGTGAAATTTGTTTATTCCACTGTTAATTGTCCTTGTGCCAGAATGCTGTCCTTCACTACGGATGTTTTGGACCCTTTGATATTCACCAGGAAACTTGGTGCAAAGGTAGAATGATGATCTTCAAACATTCCCCGGTTGGTCATATAACTCGTGATCACCACGTTGTTGCCTTGCACCTGCGGAATAGCAAAATGTGCGTAAGTCCAGGTAACATCCTTAGGATCCAGATCTTGATGCAATACAAGTCCAGTACCATTCAACGGCTTGTAAGGTCCTGTCAGAGAATCAGATACATATCCCAACATGTAGATATCTTCAGCATCGACACCATCCACAACCATTTTGGCTCCTCTTGTATCCGTGAACAAATACCATTTTCCATTCAACTTAAAGATATTTGCGCGTTCAATTTCATCGGTTACCGTATTGGATGCAATCAGCGGCTTCATCACTTGTTTTAAGCTATAGTCATCATTCAGTTCAATGATCCCCAAAGCGCCATTGGCTAAGGAAGTAAACTTTTTATTAGGGCTTTGCAGCAATTTTTCCCTCTCGGCCTGGAAGAACTTCTTGCTTCCTTCGTAGAAGGCCCTGTTATTGAATGCATCATCGCCCTGGTAGCCCATCTCTGTTCCAGTATTGGCTTCGAAAACAAGGTATTTGTGACCATTATCTTCCACATAGTGAGGATCTCTCAATGTATGATTGTCGGAATAATCCCCACCGCTGAAAGCCTGATCCACGGTTTGATACATTTTGCCGTCACCATCAAAGATCGACTTGAAATCTTCAACACCGTCCACCTTAAGCGTGTTCTCCGAAAGTTCGGAGACATTGATCTGAGCAGTCGTCAGGGTTTGCTTGCCATAAAATCCGTTGGCCGGGTCCCAGCCATGACGATTGGTGTAGAACAGACGAATATGACCATCCGCAGTCAGTGTAGAAGAGCCGGACCATTCCTCTGCCTGGTGATTCAGAATTGGGTCATTCGGAACGTCCTTGTCGGTGTTCTTGAACACTCTGCCTGCATTTTTCCAGGCATCAATGGATGTGTCTCCTGCTTTTTTGTAGAACATATAGATGAATGTGTCCCATCCCCGATCCGGGTCACCCGCCAGACCAAAAACAATTTGATAACCATGATAGTTAGCTACGGTACCATCCGCATTCTGCAGCGGCCAGGTATCCCACACATCCATGTCGATGACGTTACCATGTTCATCATATCCTTTTGCGGAAGGAATATTTTGGATAGCAGTAGCATCAAACTGAGGAATTTTGAATTGTTCTTTGATTTGTTCCTTAGGGATTTTCAGGGCGTCTGCGCGTGTAATATGGGAGATGCCATAACTCTCTTTGTAGTCTGAACTTTCTTTTGCCAAAGCCGAAACTCCCCCACCTGCCAATAATGTTGTTGCAAACGTTACTGCTGTCACTCTTCTCATCATCTTCTGGAAATTCATTGATTAATCCCTCTCTCTTGTCATTTTTTTCCGGAGAACAGAAAAAGACCTAAAAATCGCTAGGGTATGGTGGATACACCGATCCCAACGGACTTTTAGGTCTTGCCTGCTTACCAGTAACAATCCCGACATATTCAACTGTCGATAACTATTCTATATGGTCGGATCAAAACTTGGCTATAGATCAAAACTCCCGATTCAGATCAAGGACCAGAGACTCAGTTTACCAAGCATAAGAATCAATCCGAGGATGGATGAAGTCGATGATCTATCCGGTTGATCTCCATGGCGATCACAACCAGTTGACTTTCGGTCAAAGCATATCCATAATCCTCTTCAACCATTTCACCGATCTCGCGGGCCTGTGTATATGCTTCGGTAAAATTCATCCTCGCAATCGCTACAAGCTCCGGATTCAGTTCATTGCGGAGTTTGCCTGATTCATCCGTTTGCAGCATATTCTCAAGCTGGGTCAAAAGTCGCTCATAGTTCGCAGACCCACGATCCAGCACACCAGCAACTTGTCCCACACCTTCCGCGATATCCCTGATCATGGCCGTCTTTTCCGGAGCCTTATGGCGCATGCCTGCATTCTTCCAGGCAGTATGGATATGCATGGCGATATAACCAACCTCATCTTCCGGGATGACTACCTGTAATTTCTTGTAGATCAGACTCTTGGCATGAAGCGCGAGCTGAAACTCTCTTGGGTAGAGGATACGAATCTCCTCAAGAAGCGTATTCCGAATTTCGATTCCCTTGCCAATCCGCTCCAAGGCAAACGAGAGATGGTCTGTAAGCGCGATATGGATATGCTCATGAAACGTGACACCCAATGCCTTCTCGGCGAAAGTGATGATCTGCTGGGTGACCGCAATTTCTTCTTCGGGTAGGGTCCCCAGCATTTCCTGAAGGTGGTTGTACTGTTTCGGATCAGTCATCACAAACACTTTTTCAACAAGGCTCGGGTCTACAATATCATTTTTTCCTTTTCGGAAAACAACCCCCGCCCCCATGACAATTTTGTCTTCTCCATGATCGTTAACCACAGCGGCGTTATTGTTGAGTATTTTTTTGATCTTCATGTTAGTCTCCTATGCCTGTTCGTTAAGTTTATCAGCTTCTGGTCGAACAACGCGATCCACACCGAGCAGCAAGGTAACGCTAAAAGCCGTAGCCAGAGCAAGCACAAAACCGATCAGATAATGAAAAAGATTCATCAGCCCCGGCTGTACGATAAAAGCGATCATCGGGATTCCGGTTAGTCCAAATGAATTGGCCACAACCTGATGAAAAGCGACATATGCCCCTCCGGCGGCTCCCCCTGCAGCAGCACCCAGAAAGGGGCGCCCAAGTTTAAGATTAACACCATAGGTGACTGGCTCGGTGATACCGAACAGCGCCGTGATCGAGGCAGGCAAAGCTATTTTCCTCAATGCTTCGTCCCGGGTTCTGGCATACACTGCAAGCCCAGCGCCTGCTTGCGCGATATTCGCCATGGACCAGATCGGAAGCAAGAAATTGAAGCCGATATCCGGATTGGAAATCAGTCCAACTTCGACAGCCTGAATCCCGTGATGAAGACCGGTGATCACTATGGAGCTGTACATCCCGCCAAGCAGAAGGCCAAATAGCAAGCTCCCGTAGTTGAAGACGTATTCCAGAATACTTCCCAGCGAGCGGCCTAGACCCAGAGCAAGGGGTTCAATCACCAGTACCGCAAGGCTGCCCGCGATGCTAAAGCTTAAAAAGGGAACGAGAAGAACAGCTCCGGATGACGGTATCCATCGCCGTAGTCCTTTCTCAATTATCGTAAGCATAAACGCCGCAAGAACGGTTGGGATTATGGCTCCCTGATACCCGAATTGCGGTGATACCGGCAAAACTTGAGCAAAGGCTGGATCTCCACCGATGTCGGTGAACGGAAGAATCCCCGGGTGAGTCATGACAATCCCAACAGCGGCACCAAGCGCCGGGGTTCCCCCAAACCGTTTGGCCGTGTTGTATCCGAAAAGAACCGCCATCAACTGGAACGCTGAGCCCGTCAGCAGTGACAGAATCCGGAACCACATTTGGCCTGGATCATCCCAACCGAATGCCCCTGCAAGTCCCATGAGACCCAACAGCAGTCCAGCACCGACGAAGAGCGGAATAATGGGCACAACGATATCCGAAAAAAATTGGATTGCGTCCATCAACCTGTGTAACAACGCTCGTAAATGAAGCCCCTTTTCATTGGATAACATACTAGCGGTAGACACGGACGGCAGTGGATAGGAATCAGTATGATCTTTTTCGTGTAGCCGTGGTGTGATAGTACCATTCGAGTCGTCTTCATTTGGTATGGACGAAGCAGCTGACTGAAGCATGCCATTCACCTGGCGATTAACCTTCGACACAAGAGCGGGACCCAGGATAATCTGAAGTTGTCCAGCACGAACGTACACCCCTTGAATTTCCTGCATACCGTCAAGACGTTCTTGTTCCACCAGATCACTGTTCTGCAATCGGAGTCGGAGTCGTGTCGTGCAATGGGTGCTTTCGATAATATTGTCCGTTCCTCCAGACCATTCAATAAGTTGCGTGGCCAATGCCCTTGCGGAACTACGTCCCTTTGTGACACTCCGGTCATCCTGCTGCATGGATGGCTCCTCCCTGTTACTTAGCATTAAACGGACATCGAAGGATCGACGATCTATCATTGAAAGTTGAGCTTTTTCAAAAATAACAATTCCGTCATTTATGGCAATATTACTATTGTGACCACTTCACTTTCCAAAATCAATGGTCAGTAAATACCACTCCTCTGAGGACAATGGCCCATCTTGGCTTTGCATTCAGTTCTAGCAGAACCCCACGACGAATTCGAAGTGTATGCCGGAAGCTGAAGTGACTGGATCAGTTATGAGGGGAATGCAGTGGCTACGGGGGAAGTGTAGAAGACTCCAACAAATATGAATGTACTTTTCGTTGTGGAGTGATCCTAAAACCGGGAGAGGCGACAAGGGTCTAATTCATTTCTCGATTCCCTATCAATAATTTCACTTACAGCCAGATGCGCAATCAGCGGCGCCAGCGTAATTGCAGAATGCATCACCGTCAGATAAAGTCCTTTAATCTGATCTTGGAAGCCCACGATCGGATAGCCGTCTTCAGGCATGGGTCTCCATCCGACCTTTACTCTTTCAAGTTCCAGTTGATTTCCGTGCTTTAGACTGCGACGCAATGTGTCGTACGCTCGCTTAGCGACAACCTGTGGTCCGTTTTCCTCCGACTCGTCGATATAATCTTCCGCAGCCAGCAGCGTATAATCCGTCAGCTGACGCGCTTCAAATTGCGCATTGGAGATTAATGTGTGTATCAGTTTATTCGCAGTTTTCATCCGAATCAGAATGGAAGGTGACGACGTTACCGGCACATGACAACCTAACGGGTTACAAAGTTCGGGTGTGCCTGTACCTGCGGCCAATACTACAACATCCGCCTCCACAAAACCCTTGGACGTATGAACGCCAAGCAGGCGGGAACCCCCTTGCTGCAGCTGTGTAACGTTGGTGCCGAACTGAATCTTTGCTCCGTACTCTTGCGCTTTGCTCAACAACAGCTCCGTTACCCCGATAGGGTCCACCGCACCTTCTTCGCTGACAAACATCGCTTCATCCGGATATTCCTTCAGATTCGGCTCCAATGCCTCAAGCTGCTCACGGTTCAATTTTTGAAAGTGGTGTTGCTCCCTTAGAGGCGGAGTGTCCCAAGTTAGCGCTCCATGCCAATGAATTTTCAGTTCGGACAACTCTTGCTGAAGTGTGTGGTATTCTTCCACAGCTGCATCGTACAAATGCCAGTATTCCGGAGCCACCCTATGAGTCGTATGTATCCAGGCAAAAGATTTTTCCGTGACTTCACGCGCCGCGGCGTGGTGCCGTTCAATAACGGTTACGTCTTGATTTCGTTTGGCTAGATGATAGGCCATACACGCCCCAACGATCCCTGCGCCAACAATCACAATTTTTTGTTTCTTCAAAGCCAACTCTCCCTTGTCACCCTATCACCCCAAGGAATCGATCTTCCGAAGTTCGGATGGGTTTGCTCCTATTTCGTCTTCTTCGCCGTGCAGCTTCTCCATGTGATCCAGCGCTGTTCCGAATTTGCAATATACCGTCATTCTTATTCCTCACTTCTGACCATGCCCAGATATACTTTTGGTTACCTGGTTAGGTTTAAGTGCCTACTTCCAGATTGTGCCTGCACACTTTAGTATAGAGTCAGATATCAAAATCGAGCAAGTGAGGGGAAAAGAAAAGATGAATGTAACGTTATGGATCGTACAAATCATACCTTTTCAACAAAATGACCTGTTGCATTAGTAACACATCTTTAGTTCCTGTGCTGTAAGCCCAAGTGCATCAGTAAGCAGTTAAGCAAATTCCGAGAGTTAATTTTCGCTATCGCTATGCTCTACTTGTGCTTACACATAGACAGGGACCACTCACCATGATCGGCAAGGGATCCCTGTTTTTTGACTAGATTTTAAGCATAATCACATACCCCTGAACGGATACTGTTATAGAGTCCACAGCAGCCCGATTTACCAATCTAATTGTTACCTGTTGTGTCGTCTAACCCCGGAAACCGGATTGTTTTCTATCAATCCAGTCGATAGTGTACAAAACACAGGAGGAAATTGACCATCATTAATAAACTTCAGTAATCATCTTAGGAAACTCATCCAGCAACATATGGCTCGTTATCGACTTCATTCTGATACTTACGAATATAGCGAAGATACTCTTGAGCACTTTGGTTGATTTCTTCATCGGTTGCTTGAAATGAGGCACCGAAAACTGCAAAATACGGTAAAGCTACTGCCCCAACGTGATTAATGCTGGCTTTGAAAGGCACGATCACTTCATCTACAGTGAAGGAAACTGAACCATCCCGCGTGTAATTTATCTTTTTATCCCCAATGGACATGGCCAATCCCAGCTTCTTCCCATGCAATTTATTACCTTTTGATCCATAAGCCCACCCATAGGCAAAAACATCATCAAACCATTTTTTCAACAAAGGCGGATAACTGTACCAATATAACGGAAACTGCAAGATGACATGGTCATATGCCTCCAACAGCTTCTGTTCTCTGGAAACATCGATATTCCAATCAGGATATTCTCTATATAGTTCATGGATTGTAATTTCGCTCGCATGCTGCCCTAGTTCCTCTTTCCAGCGCTGGTTTACTCTCGAATCATCCATATTCGGATGTGCCAGAATGACAAGTGTTTTCATTGATTCCATCCCTTTCTTCGGTCAAAATCATATCTTTTTTTGAATATCGCCATTATCATATAAGCCCGAGCAAAAGAAAATACACACAATAAAGTAAGATGGTTACTTCAAAGTGTGTATGGACTTCTTCCCCATCATCGTGAGAAAGTATATATTTATACCCTATGAACAAGTAGCAGTATATACGAGGTGAGACGTAATGAAGCAATATAACCTTGGCATTGAAGCCACACTCGAAATCATCGGGGGCAAGTGGAAAGCGTTAATTATTTGTTTACTAATGTGCGACGTGAAAAGAACAAGTGAACTACAACGCAGCATACAAGGTATTTCGCAAAAAGTACTGATTCAGCAGCTGCGTGAGCTTGAACGGGACGGGATTGTCAGAAGGCATGTGTATCAACAGATGCCGCCCAAAGTTGAATATGGCCTGACCGAATATGGAATAACCGCCAATACCATTGTCGATGTCATGTGTGCGTGGGGACGAGACAACATAGCACTTAGGCAACACCGAGGAGAAGATATCGTATTGTTGGAAGACAAAAATCCGACTTCGTAGAAATATCGACATTTAACATATCTTCATTCAAGCTTCATTCTCTCCCCCTCACTTCTATCGTAAGATGATGTGGACTTTCCAATAAACTACAGATACTCAATTCCACAAGGAGGATGTCCACATGAAAAGTTATCTTGTGTTCGGTGCAAGTAAAGGATTAGGAGATGCCTTCGTCAGAGGTGTACCCGAACAGGGCGACAAAGTCTGGGTCGTTTCTCGAAGCAGACCGGAAAGCCTGGATTTGAGTGATGGTGTACAGCGGATATGGATACAAGCTGATCTCTCTGAGCTGAGCGCCGCGACCATTGTCAAGGAACAGTTAAAGAACGAACCTTTGGATGTACTCATATACAATGTAGGCATTTGGGAGAAAGAAGGCTTCGAGGATCACTACACGTTCGACAAAGACGAGCCCGCGGATATCAGTCAGCTGATCCATGTGAATATCACTTCAACCATAGTATGTATTCAGGCATTATTGCCTCATCTACGGCAATCAGCAGCGGGCAAAATCATTCTTATTGGTTCAACAGCGGGTCTGAATAACGCCAATAGTACACAAGTTTCTTTTGTCGCCTCCAAGTTTGCCATTCGAGGAATCACAGAGGCCTTGAGGGAGCATACGCGACACGATGGCATTGCCGTTACATGCATCAACCCCGGGGAGCTTGCTGCTGAAATTCCTTATGAAGAGGGCAGCGAACGTGCACTTGCTGAATATAATGGCACACGTATCCCCCTCCAGGATATGGTTTCCATCGTAAAATGCATTGTCAGCCTGTCCAAAGCAGCCTGCGTAAAAGAAATTAATATTCCAGCAATAACAGATTTAAACACATAATTGGGTCCGCTCCAATTATGAAGAACCCTCATAACCAGGAAAAATAAATTACTTTGATATCAAAAGCCCGCTATTATCGCGGGCTTTTACCTTTTCACTATGGAATAAAGTGTTAAACCACTTCCAAGGATGAAGGTCGGCAAGTCTATACGACATTTAATCTCTTAGCTACGTTTCACCGCTCCTGTATACAGTCCGAGTCCGGTGCTAACAAGTCACTTCGAAGCTGTCATCCGTTCCACCAGCGCCCGCAGTGAATAATCAGAGGTCGAACACAGCAGTATGCTTCCGGCTGTCTGCGGCAGAAAAGCGTCGTCATAGGGATTGCGCAGCACCAGATTAAACAGTGGTTTAACCGCAGCCAGTGCCTCGGCCATCGCCAGCTGACCTGTGAACAGATGAGCATTAAGAGTGCCTTGGATAACGACATCCGCGGTAGCAGCCTGCTGCACAAGTGATGCAATCTCCTTCGCATCAGGCTTCATTGCGCAGCAGCGCGTCTCCACAGCCAAGCCTGCATCCTTCAACAAGGATGCCAGTTTGATCTCGGCTGCACCGCTGTTATCGGCCCGGGTCAGCTGCTCCTGCTGCGGCAGAATGAGCAAATATTTCAGCGAAGGGTTAAGCGGAAGCAGGCCTTGCGGGTCCCGACTAACTTTCACGGTCATACGAGCCAACTTCAGTGCCTGCTCCTCCCACTGTCCCCTGAGAATGGGCTTTGCAGCCGCTTGATACTGTTGGAATTTACCGTAGAGCTGCTGGATACGAAGAACTGACTCGTCGATTTGCGCCTCGTTGATTCGTCCATCCCGTACAGCGGCCAAAATACCCTCGATCACCCTGCTTTGATACTCTGGCGTATGACACATCAGGATCATATCGTTCCCCGCCTGAACAGCCAGTACGCCTACTTCATCCGGATTGAAATGATTGCGGATTGCCCCCATTTCAATATCATCAGTGCAGATTACGCCTTCAAAACCCAGCTTGTTCCGCAGCAGCTCCGAGGCAAAATAAGGACTGAGCGAAGCCGGAAGTCCGCCGGATTCCGGGATGTTCGGAAACACCAGATGCCCCATCATGATTGAGTCCACTCCAGCTTCAATCGCCTCCACAAAGGGGAGCAGAGGACCTTCCATTAACTGCTCAAGCGTCAGATCACATTCTGGCAGAACGATATGAGAATCTCCGCTCACTTGCCCGTGACCTGGAAAGTGCTTTGCCGTCACGGCCACACCTGCTTCATGCATCCCCTGGATGTAGGAGCGGCCGAATCGGGCTACCAGCTGCGGGTCCTCTCCGAAGGAGCGAACACCCACGACCGGATTATCTATATTCGTGTTCACATCCAATACAGGTGCCCAGTTCATCGGAATACCGAGAGAATGCAGCTGACTGCCGATGAATTTACCGAGTAAATAGGCGGTTTCCGGGTCTTCACTTAATCCAACTGCGCGGTTTCCCGGGATATAGGGGAAGAAGGTTTTGAATTTGGACAGGGTGCCTCCCTCTTCATCTACCGAAACGTAATAAGGCAGCGGGCTTCCATGATTTCCAGCTATGTTCTGTACCTCTGTGAGTAGCGCAAGCGTCTGCTGCTCACTCTCGACATTGTGGGGAAAGATGCCTATTCCGCCAAACCGCTGCTGCGCTATTCTTCCCCGAAATTCTGGCTCGGCGCGGGTAGATGGTGTGCCTATTACGCACATCATGGCTATTTTGTCTTCCAAGCTCATTGCCGTCAGATCAGATTGCGGATGGATGGCGTTCAGTCCCAGCTCATGATATAGCGTGCGCTCCAAATAATCATGCAGATAGAACCTGGATTTCACAAAATGTTCCGCCATATCAGACGGCTGGTAACGCTCCAGCGCAGCTTTCATGCGTGGAAAAACCTCCTCGCGTCCACGGTGGTTTCTCGTGTAATTGTTTTGGAGTGAGCGCCACTCCGCCTCATCGCCAGGATACAGTTCCCAGCGGTAGGCGTATTTGTGAATCGCCCGCGAACGATCTGTCGCCACCTCAAAATCATGCATAATCGCAATCAGTTCCGCTTCTTCCTTATGCTCGCGCACCTCGTCCAGGAGCTTCCAGATCACCTCGTAATAATCCTCCAGTCGATAATTTCCGAGCCGATTATGCCCGGTAACCGGATCAATGCCATGGAAGCGTTCCAGGAATCGGTCGATGAAGGTTGAGGCATCCGCCTTGCGGTTCCAAGCCAGATCCGCATGCAGCAGCATGGGGTACCAAGTGGTTTCGAAAATACCATAGGGCACACCGAGGCTGAAAGGCCCCGTCCAGTTGGTGGCAACGATGCAGTCCAGATCCAACTTGCCTGCCGTCTCTGCCCACTGAATCAAGTTGTCCGTACGGTTCGATAAAACCGGATAATTCTGATGCTCCGCCCAGTCAAAGCTGCGGACGGCTGGAGCTCCCATGACATCAATGCCCAGCGACCTGAATTTATCCGCATGTGAAGTAACCTCCATTTCGATATTACGCCCGTTGTAGATCCAGATCATGGCCGCACTCCGCCGATCCAGTTTGGCCAGTTCCTCTGGCGGACATTTATCCAGCATGTCATGCCAGAAAATCGGCTGTTTCCCCCGCTCTGCCGTAAATGCAATCAGACGGTTCAAAAAGGCGATAAAGGCTCGTTCCCGCACACCTCCAAACTCGATTTTGCAGCGTTCGCATTCGCATAAGCTGTAGACCTCGTCACAGCCGAGATGGATATAGCGCGAGTCCGGATGCGCATCGATCATCTCTCCGAGCAACGTGGTAATCAGTCCGAAGGATTCCGTGTGGGACGGGCAGATTTCCCCGGTGGACTGTTCTGTCTCGCGGAGATGCCGCCAAGCTTCGTGGCGCAGTACATATTCCAGATGTCCGAAGCTCTGCTGAAGCGGAATAATCTCCATAAAATGCTCGTGGGCGTTACGCTTCAGTTCTTCCAGCTGCGAACGACTTAACGCATGCTTCGAATGTGCGAACTCGGGGTACACCTGGAACGGAAATTTATCCTCATATTCAATCAGAACCGCGTTTGTCTTATACCGGGCAAATTCCGCCAAATATGCTGTCAGCAGTCCCGGCTTCGAGAACGTCTGGCGCAGATCCAAATTCATTGCCCGCACAGCCGTATCCGGCCAATCGGTTATGGACACCGCCGGGATGTCTCCATCCGCCCCAAGCAGTTGTACCAAAGTCTGCAATCCGTAAAACAAACCCTCCGCATCTTGGGCGCAGACCTCCGCCCTTATGGCTGATACCTTCAACCTGTACCCTTGTGGGTGTCCGGTAAGTCCCAAGTCTGTCTGGCCCTCTTCGGTAAATGAACTGAAATTAGAGATGTCCGGGCTCTTCTTTTGCGCTCCCAAAACTTCATGTACTGCATGGGCGCCATGTACCTCACGGTCTCCCTGCTGGGTTTCCTGCTCTGAGAGACGTTCTACAATAAGCAAATAACCTTTGTCTACCCTTGAGCATGTATACTCCATCCCCGGAAATGCGCGGCGGCAATGGATTTCCAGTCTCGATTCATCCTGCTCCATGTAAAGACTCAGTCTTGTCTCGCCATCTAATCGCAAGGGGCCTCCCTCAATCGCTGCAATCTGCTTCGGTTGTGGTATCAAGCTCTGCATCGCTCTCCTCCTATTCGTTGCTCCGTGGACTCAACCGGCCATTCCTCCAGCATTGCATCATACTCAACTTCCCACCGTTCATGGTAAAACTAACCATATCCGCAGGTGCTCCCGCCTTAAGCCCCGCTGCCTGTTCAAGCCCAAGCAGCCCGGCAGGATTCACTGAAGCGCAATCCCAGGCATCGGCAAGCCCGATCAACCCTGCTTCCACGAGATAGCCCACCTGTTCCGGCAGCATCATCGCCGAGCCAGCCAGCAGCTGCGGCTGTCCGGCAATGTGCAGCCGACCTTCCGCGGTTAGCACTACATCTCCGCCAATGTGCAGTCGATACGACCCTGGTGGCATACCGCTCAGTGAGACAGCATCGCTGACCAGAACAGCACGGTTCCTCTTCATTCGGAGAATCACCGCCAGCACGGACGGCGGGAGATGATGGCCGTCCGCGATCATACAGCCATACAGTTCATCTGCCGCGAGCTGTTCCCACAGGTAGTTGGGATGACGCGGAAGCGACAGATGCGTGCCATTGCCCAGATGCGTGGACATGACGGCTCCTGCGGCGACCGCTTCCCTGATCTGCTTGGGCGTTGCCGCCGTATGACCAATCGAGACAAGGATGCCGGATTCGCAGCACCGGGCGATAAATGAAGTCGCATTCGGCCACTCCGGGGAGAGAGTAATGATGCGAATCAACCCCTCAGCCGCTTCCTGCCAGCGGCTAAAGATCTCCCAATCCGGGGGAACAATATATTGCCGCGGATGTGCACCGCGCGGACCGTCCTCCGGTGAAAGAAACGGTCCTTCCAGATGAATACCTGCAATCCCTCCGCTCGCATCCGGGTTCAGCCGAACAGCTTCCGCAATAGTGGAAGCTGCCTCAGCCAGCCGGTCGGAACTGTTTGTAATCAACGTCGGACAATAGCTTGTAATACCCTGGTTTTGCAGCATCCACGTCAGCTTCAATACCGTATCAGGATTCAGCGGAGCTGTATTCAGATCCAGCCCCCAGCCGCCGTTGACCTGCAAATCGACCAGACCGGGAGCAATCCAGGGAAGATGTTCCGTGGAAGGCGTCACGTCAAGCTCGGTAACGGCAGTAATTCGCTCTTCTGTGAATCTCACCTCAATGGGCAGTCCTGTCCGGTAGTGTCTCCCAACAATCGGCGCGCTCACAGGCCGAAGGCTTCCCGGTCCGTAAACATCGTGATTGCGGGATGTGTACGCAGGATGGTAGCTGGACATGCCGTACTGACTGGATCATATAAAGTTGCTGCAAGCGCACTCCGCTTGGACGCCCCTGGCACGATCCCGAACAGTTTGCTCCCTGCCATTAACGCCGGTACAGTCAGGGTCAACGCCTCCGCAGGCACGTCATCCAGCCGGGCAAAGCAACCATCGTTTACCTGCTGACGGCGACAAGCATCATCCAGCTTCACTGCTTTCACAAGCAGCGGATCTTCGAAATTGGCTACAGGCGGATCATTGAAGGCAATGTGACCATTTTCTCCGATCCCGAGACAGACGATATCTATTGGATCCAAGCGTAATAGTTCTCCATACCTCTGGCATTCCTGCTCCACATCGCCCAAACCGTCGATCAGCTCCACCCGCCCAGGCTGGACCCGGCTGAACAGCCGTTCTGTCAAATATCGTCCGAACCGCTGGGGGGCCGTATCCGGCAGACCAATGTATTCATCCATATGAAAGGCACACACCCGCGCCCAGTCAATGCCTTGCTCCATCACAAGCCCCTCATACAATTCATTCTGCGAAGGTGCCGCAGCGAATACCATGCGGACCCGGCGCCCTGAATCCTGAAGCAGCTGTCTTAACTCAGCTCCAACCGCAGCAGCTGCAGCTGCCCCCATCTGATCACGGTCTGCATAAACCTGTACAGACATGCGCTCTACGACTCGCGACTCCAACGGCTTTATCATGCCATTTACATTAATGTTCCTCATCCTCCTCCAAACAGCTTCTTACCCGATGCTTCAATTGTCGGCATTTTGCATCAGCAGTGTCGTATGCGGAAAATCATGCTCTCCCGCATAGTAATAACCGTTATAACGGATTCTTCGTGGTTCAAAACCAGCCTGCCTTTCCGGCATCACCGTCTCCGAAGCCAGCGTTACACTTCCGTCCGCTCCTGTGATTCCGCTGGTGTACCGTCCCGCAGCATAAGTGAATCTTCCCTCCACTTTCGCCCCTTCCAGTACCTCGCCTGTAGCGTAATCTCTAACCTTCATGTTGACGGATACTCCTGAACCGCTATAAGCCAGATTCATATCCGAGACAATCATGGGTTTCAGTATAGTACTTCCAGTGGTCGCCGACACTTCATCGGTAAGTGGTCCGATGTTGCCCTGCAAATCGCGGGCCGCAATCCGATAATAGTACGTTGTATCCGGCAGCAGTCCCTTGTCTTGGTAATTCAGGCCGCGAGCGAGTCCGACCACTTCCGAAGCAGCAGGTGTGAAACCCTGAACGGTACTCCGATAAATCACATAGCGCTCCACTTCCATGTTATCCGAAGCTATTCCATATTTCAGTTGTACAGTTTGATAATCCGTCGCCTCAACGAACGGCAGTCCTGCAAGGGCAGAAGGGGCCTCCTGGTCCTCCGGAGCTGTCCAAAATACACCGCCCGGTCCCCAGTAAGAAGGCAGGGCCCGATAGGAATCATAGTGATGGACGGCAATGCCGCCGAAAGCGCTGCTTTGCCCGTAAGCCGTGTATACCTTATCCAGCTCGGATTCCATATGACTGCGTCCTTCCTCCCAAAAAGTGATCGTCTCCGGATCGCCGCTACTCGCAATATCCAGTGTTTCCACACCAATCACTACGGAATTCGGCTTGCCGATCTGGTCGGCGTAAGCCAATTCTCCGGCAGCCCCGGCAATTATGCCGGCAGAGCCATCCGCTGTATCCCGGTAATCCATGATGGAGATATAGTCGGAGATATCTTGAACATGCTCGGACAGCCACTTGGTGGTGCCGTTCCACACAATATTCGCCCCTTGCTCCGAAGTGTCATACCACTTGGGCACAGCTGGGCCGAATGGCAGCCGGATCCCCGCAACATCTCGGCGATTAATCATCTTTTGCAAAACATCCAGGTATTCCTTCTGCAGGAATCGGCTTGGATCTCTAAAGTCAGGGGAAATGTACGGCTCAATATCCACATTGATGCCGTCGAACTTCTCCGTATCCGCCGCAGCAAGATTGTAATTAATAACCTTCTCCATTTCCTGCACCGCGTGGCTGTGATATTTCTCGTATGCACCCATATAGGCCGGAGAAGTGCCGCCAGCAATTAATGCATGTACCTGCAGATTTTTGCTGTGAGCCCAGCTTAGGAACGAGCGCAGCTCCACCTCCTGCTCTTCCAGCGCATTGTATCCGGCATAACTGCCCACTGCGAGATACAGCGTCCGGACCGGCTCTTGGCCGAATGTCTGTGTGTCCGTGATGAAAGACTCCAGCACCTGGCGTGAGCCGGGGTTTAGAAGCAGCTTGTAGCTTTCCGGTTCCCAGATCCACATGGCCCGGTCCTGACCGGGCAAAGACACCGCTGGTTCATGCGTCCCGTTTCCAACCTGTGCATACACCGTTGGACTATAACCATACCGTTCCGGTGCATTGGTCGCTCTGGCCTCCAAGCTGACCGTCCGATCGCCAAGTCCCGCCGTGTCCCAGGTGTATACATACGCAGAACCTTGCTGAACAGCCTCCTTCCAAGGCCCGCGGTTCACCCGTATCTCGACCAGTGTGATTGGGATTGGCGAGCTGGCCTGGACCGAAATCTCCACCGGACCACTAAGCGACACGCCTTCGGATGGACTTATAATCGTTACATCAGGGACAGCACCTGCCGGGTTATTCACTGTAAGGATGGCGGGCACACCCCATACCCCATAGCGAGAGGTCGTATCCAGCCCACGAACCACCAGTTCGACAATCCCGTTATATCCCGAGGTATCCAGCATATAAGACCAAGTGCCACTGTCATCCCCGTCGGGATCATCCATCAACACCTCATATTGGGACGTTCCGTTCACATACAGCCGAATGTCGTACACATCGGTATAACTGCCCCTGATCTCTACCATCCCTCCGTCCGACACATATCCACCCACGGGCGCATCCAGCGAGATTGAACCGGCAGCTCCCACCTTACCAGGAAAGGGTATTCCAACCAATACCATACCTATCAACAGAACCATGGCTAGCCTGAATCCGGAGTACACACGCAGATGCTGCTTTTTCATAAGCGAAGCCTCCTTTTGCCATTCTGTACTAATGGTCTAGCATTGCTGTGCCGTATATTCGCTCTATTTTGCGCTCAACTGAATATTCAGAACACGGTCATACGCTTCCTTATAGGTGCTCAGCAGCTGATCTACGCCAAGATTATTCATCTCCTCTACATACTTCTCCCAATCCGCCAGACTTCGGGAGCCAGTCACGAATTTGGCAAAGCTCTCATCGCGGTGCTTTTTGATGGCCTGCCCGGTAATGGATATGATTTCATTTTCCGCCTCTGTAAACGCAGGTCTTGGCTGCATGGCGGAAGGATCATACTTCACTGCTTCTTCATAAGCGTGCTTCAGGCCATCCGAGAACAGCGACAAATGGGCATTAAAATCAATCCAGGTATAGGTGCCGCTGGTCTGAAGTCCCGTCTGTTTGCGCATTTCAATGACATCGTTATATTCCGGCTTGAACTTGATCGCATCTCCTTCCTTCACGTAGGTCTCGCCCTCTATGCCCCAACTGCTGAGCGTACGCCCTTCCTCGGAATAGAAAAAGTCCATGTACTTCATGACATCGTCAATGTTCTTGGAGGTGGAAGCTACCGTCAACCCGCCTTCCATATAATGAAAATACGGATTCAGCTGTTTGCCGCCGGAAATGCCGGCCGGAGGTGCCATGAACTGCATGTCGTACTCGGGGTTCTCCTGCTGCATGGCATTGTTAAAGAAATCAATCCGACTGATATAATCGATGGTCACGAATGATTTGCCTGTAGAGACCATGTCCTGCCACTGCTTAGTCTGCAGCGATAAGAAGTCGGGCGGAACCAATCCTTCGTCATAGAAACTTTTCCACATCCCCACCATCGTTTTATAGTTGTCTTCGGTCGGTCCATAGCGCCATTCTTTCTGGTCAAAATCATAGTAGGCACCTTCCCCGGTTCCGTAGTTCACCGTCATATTTGCATTCATCTCATCCGGGATCTGCCCGTAACGGATGGAGAGAGGGTAACTGTCCGGGTATTTCTCCTTCAGCGTCTTCAGGGCCGCATGCAGCTCTTCGTAGGTTGTAGGAACCTGAATGCCTTCCTTGTCGAACACATCCTTGCGGTACATCCAGATCATGCGGTTCGTCTCGCCGAACCCCTGATTGGGGAACATATACATCTTGCCGTCGGCGGAGAGGGTAGCCTTCGCTTCCTCGGGATATTGTTTCATCCATGCTTGCAGATTCGGCATGTTGTCCATATGCTCCATTAAATCTACCAGCGCGCCCTGCTGTCCAAACTTGTTCGATTCCTTGCGATTGGGCATATACATCAGATCAGGCAGCGTTTTGGAGGCAATCGCCAGATTCAAGCTCTCTTCCAGCTTGCCGGAAGGCGTCTGTACTTCAAGCGTGACGCCGGTCTTTTCCTTCAGCCAGTTCCAAATGGGCCAGCTCTTGGAATAAGGAAACGTGGCATTGTTATCCAGCAGCGCCGTAAAAGTCTTTCCCGTTCCCTTGGAGTTATCCGTTACGCCGTTATCCCCCTGCGCATCCGTCTGCGAGCCGGAACCGTTGCCGCCTCCACTGCACCCCACTATCATCGTTACTGCAACCAGCAGGGGAAGTATTACCGATTTCCATTTGCCCATAAGCTTCTCTCCCTTAATCCGAATTTGCGTTGAATTGCTTTGTTTTCCAAATCTAGCCTTTGACCGCTCCGACCATAGCTCCCTTAACGAAATACTTCTGTACAAACGGATAGATGACCAGAATCGGCAGGGTTGAGACCATGATGGTTGCATATTTGAGCGATTCCTCCACCACCAGGTTATCTCCCCCAATGGACGTTACGTCGCCTGAGCTTGCCGTGCCGGCAAGCACCAGATTACGCAGCAGTACCTGCAGCGGGAACAAATCGGGAGACCTTAGATAGAGCAGAGGGAAAATAAAGTTATTCCACATGCCCACGGCATAGAACAAGGCAATGGTGGCGAAGGATGCCTTGGACAGCGGAACGACAATCCGAATGAAGATGCCGATATCATTCAGGCCGTCCATACGGCCCGATTCCTCCAGCTCTTTGGGGATGCCCGAGAAAAACGTGCGCATCAGAATCAGGTTCCAGGTGCTGACTGCTCCTGGAAGAACCATTCCCCAGATGGTGTCCACCAGATTCAGGGAACGAACCACCAGGAA
Source organism: Paenibacillus sp. Negev47 (assembly GCF_058313655.1). Taxonomy (NCBI): domain Bacteria; kingdom Bacillati; phylum Bacillota; class Bacilli; order Caryophanales; family Paenibacillaceae; genus Paenibacillus; species Paenibacillus sp. Negev47. The sequence continues at coordinate 1,646,841 of NZ_CM177754.1, read as the reverse complement.
GGTTGGAATCATCCCCCCGCTGAAGAACATCGTAATGACAATCAGCACGGTGAAGCTATTGCGCAGCGCCATATCTTTTCTGGACAATGCGTAGGCTCCCGTCGAGGTGACCACCAGCGAGATCAGTGTGCCAAGCACGGTGTAAAGGAGCGTATTTCGGTAAGCCGTCCAGATCTGCGGATCTCCCAGCACAAGTTTATACATGCTCAGATTGAAGCCCTTGGGCCAGAAGGAAATATTGTTTTGAATGACGTTCACGTTGCTGCTGAGGGAGACGGCCAGCATATGAAGAAACGGATAGAGTGTGACCACCACAACCAGCAGCAGGATCAGGGATGCCACAACGTTAAACCAGGAAAATTGGAATGATTTCACGCCACACCTCTTTCTACCATAAACTGGTCTCACTTAATCGGCGGCTGAGCCAGTTGGCCGTATAGATGAAAATGAGACTGATGACTCCCATGAACAAATCAATGGACGCACCATAGCTGAAGTTCCCCTGTACCATGCCCACTCTGTAGACATATGTGCTAATAATATCCGCCGTATCGTAGATTGCCGGATTCTGCATCAGGAACACCTTCTCGAAACCAATCTCCAGCACTTTGCCAATATTCAGAATCAGCGTAATGACGATGGCGGGAGATATACCGGGAAGTGTGACATGCCAGATTTTGTGTACTCGGCTTGCCCCGTCCATATCAGCGGCCTCATACAGCTGCGGGTCAATGGTCGTCAGTGCGGCCAGATAAATAATGGTCTCCCAGCCGATATGCTGCCAGATTTCCGACAGAACATAGATGCCACGAAACAATCCTGGCTCATTCATAAAATTGATGGGTCCAATGCCGATCACTGCCAGCAGATTGTTAATCAGTCCTCCGGTCGGAGACAGGAACATAATCACCATACTTGCCACAATGACATTCGAGATGAAATGCGGCAGATAACTGACCGTCTGCACAAAACGCTTGAATGCTGCCCTGCGCACCTCATTCAGCAGAATCGCGAGCAGGATCGGGGCTGGAAAGCCGAACACCAGCTTATACAGTCCCAGCAGAAACGTATTCTTCATCAGGGGCCAAAAATCGGGATTCTCTAGAAACATCCGGTAATATTTGAATCCCACCCAATCACTGGCCCAAATTCCTTTGAACAGATTGTAATCCTTGAAGGTGATGACCAGCCCAAACATCGGCGCATAGCGGAAGATCAAATAATACAGGAGGCATGGCAGGAAGAGCAGCCATAGCGCCTTGTTTTTGTTCCAGATTCGGACCATCGGCGCCTTCCGTCGAGGTGGATGGTTCACTTTCTTTTGCAGTTTGTCTTGCATTAAGCCAGCATCAGCCATCAGCATGCCCCCTCTTTATTGGATGATTGAAAACGGACTTGAATGTTAGATAACTTACCCTGAATATCCCGGGTTTGTCTCCGAATTATACCGATTAATCCAAGGAAAGCGCTATCTACATGTTATATAACTTTTCGCCTAAACACCTATTTTCCAGATATCCGCGTATAAATCAGTAAAAGTGCATATTGTTTGTGTCAGCTTTATGCCGCTATGATAGGATTAGACCAAACGATTTTCGGCTGTATCCAAGGGGGAATGTCATGATGAAGGGACTGCTTACAAGCAAATTCGCGTCGAATGGCCTGTTTGCCAAGCTAATGCTGAGCTTCCTCAGTGTCATCCTGATTTTGGCTTCATTTAATTTGTTCTCCCATCTGTACTTGAGCAACAAAGTTTACCAGGAGATGGTCAGACAAAATGAAATGGGCCTTGCACAGACCGTCGAAGGGTATGAGAATCACTTTCGGCTGACCCAGAACATGATTCTGGCCCTCACTCAATCGGACACCTGGACAGCCAATTTGGGCATTTTGAGCCACATTAAGGAGAATCGCCGTTACGATGTTCCCGCTGAGGTCAAATTGGACCTCTCCACCCTGTATGCCAATCCTTTTTTGCATATCGACAATTTCATCCTCTATTTCAAGCAAGAAGACTATATATTGGAGAAGGAAGGTCTCAGCAGTGTCAGCGATATGTTCGGCAAATATTATTACAGTAAGGAATATCCACCGGAATACTGGAAAACTCAAACCATGAACAATCAGTTCCTCAAAGTAATGCCTGCGGCAGCTTTTATGGAAAACACCATTCATTCTTCCCGCTCCCTCGGGCAACTGATGCCAGTCATGATGAAAGCCATTCCTTATGAGGACGTGTACGGCATCGTTATGCTGAATCCCCAGCGTATGCAGGACACTTATGGCGATGCAGGTAATAATCCGTTCTACATTCTGGACAACGAGGGGCGCCTTCTGTTCACCACGGTAGAAGGAAACGTGCAAAATCCACGGCTTCCTGCAGACGGAGGCAGATATGAACGCATTGGAGATCAGTATTACTTCTATGAGAAAGGCAAGCAAACCGGGTTCACCTATGTCCAGGTAACCCAGGCCGCGGTAATTAGCGCGGAAATGCGCGGCATGCAACTGCTGCTGGCGCTCCTGCTCGGAGCCGCTGTACTGATCAGCGTGCTCTCGTCCCTGTTTTTCAGCCTGCGATTAAATCAGCCGCTTCAGCGCCTTATTGCCGCTCTTGACCGAGATTCCGGCAGCGGGCCAGACAAGTTGAGCAGTGTAAAGGAATTCGCCATGATCGGCGACCGTTTGAGCTCTATTCTGGAGAATAACCGCTACATTCAAAGCGATCTTGCGCAGAAGAACTCTCTTGTACGCCAGTATGCTTATACCCATAAAGTGAAAAATATCCCGCTCAGCTCCTACCTGGCAGAGCTTGAGGATGTTCGGCAACCCGAGCAGCCCTATGTCTCCATTTTGTTTAAGGTTGGCTTCAAATCCCTGCCAGATGAATTCGGGCAGCATACCCTGTTATTATGGAAGCTGATTCAGAGCCTGTTCAGCAGCAGCCAAAACAACAGTGTTGCCCTTCAGCCCGAGCAGGATCAGCTGTTACTGCTGATGTTTGATCCCGGTCCGCAGAGCGGTATATTACAGGCGCTGGATACACTTAAGGAATTACTCGCTACCGAAGAATCCCTCTACCTGACCATCGCAGTGAGTCCAGTATATTCCGGAGAAATCCCGTTTACCGATGCGTACAGCAATCTGTCCATCCTGTTGAAAGAGCGGAGACTGAATGGGGAAACGCAGATAATTGTAGAGCCGCGCGCTTCCTCCTCCAATGCCTTTCATGTGAAGGTAACCTATGGGGAGGAGCTGCACAATCTGCTGCAATCAGGTAATGAGGAGGCCGTTTTCGCTTGGGTGAATCGCCAGCTGGAACAACTGCAGCACAAGGATGCGGCCGCAGAGGACTTCCGCACCTTTGCTCTTGGCGCAGTGGAACAAATCGGCAAAACAGTGATGAAGCTGAATTTGAGTCCCATCGGGTCTGACCTTCATCCTTCTCCACTGGGTGAGCCATTTGCGGGTTTTCATTCCGTGCAGCAGTACAGGCAATGGCTTCGGGAGCTCGTTCAACCAGTACTTGCGGCAGTCCGCAGTCAATCGGAAACGCGCGATCCGGTCATCAGCTTTGTGCTGGACTATTTGGATCATCACTATGGGGAAGATATTAATTTGAATATCGTCGCCGACAAGTTAAATTTAACCCCAGGGTACCTCTCCAGTATTTTTAAGGAAAAGACCAACATCAACTTCAGCGAGTATCTGAATAATCTTCGGGTTGAACGGGCCAAGGAGCTGCTTGTGAATGTGGATCTGCGGATTCAGGACATCGCCATGCAGGTCGGTTATCAAAACGCGAACTCGTTCATCCGCATGTTCAAGCGTCGATACGGGCTGACTCCCGGAGAATATCGCAAGCGTCATGCGGGTGATGACCCGTTCCTCTCCTCCGGTCATGGCTAATCAAGCGCTAGAAGGAGAAGCTGGGTCGTTCTAAATACACAAAAGCCCGCTCTGACAGCGGGCTTGTTCATTATTTTTCTACATCAGAAATTTGGAAAGATGCACATGAGCCATGGAGGGGATCCGTTGTTCCTCAGGAATATTTTCGTAGAGAAGATACCCTTTCCCCGCATCAGTCATTTGTCTGCGCAGCAATACGGCCTTTGCCGTGATCGATAAAGCAGAAATCAAACTGCATTAGAGAATCCATTTTTAATAAACCAGAAAAGTCTTCCGCCTTAATCCCTGTATGTATCTCCTTCAATTCCAGCACCTCTAGTTGTTCCGCAGTCCACAGGTTGTCGATCTCCTGTAATGATTTCATAAAATCCAATTCGAGCTGAAGCAGGTTCTGCATGTTTGAAAAGTCGCACAGACGCTCGACTTTAGGCAGTGACAGGTGCAGAAAGGCCAAACGATGTAACAGAGTTTGTCAGCGTCTCTTCTCATTTGCAGCTCGCCAATCTATTATAGATATAAGCGTTTGAACAGACTGGAGGATACGCAGCATGCAATTTGCCAAACGAATGGACCATTTTAATGAAGGCATATTTACTCGATTATCTGAAATTAAGAGACAACGTCTGGAACAGGGATTGGGCGTCATCGATCTTAGCGTAGGCGCACCCAACACCCCGCCAGCGCAGCATATTATTCAGGCTCTATGTGAGGCAGCAGCAGATGTACAGAATTATACCTATGCCCTCAATGACCAGAGTGAGTTGCTGAAGGCTGTCAGTGAGTGGTACCAACGCAGGTACGAGGTCGATCTGGACCCCAAAACCGAAGTATGCTCCCTGCTTGGCTCACAAGAGGGTCTGGCACATATCTCATTATCCATCGTGAATGAAGGCGATCTTGTCCTTGTTCCGGACCCCTGTTATCCGGTATTCGCGGACGGGCCGCTTCTGGCGGGAGCAGAGCTGTATTACATGCCTCAAAAGGAAGAGCATCATTATGTCATTCAGCTGGAAGAGATACCCGAGGATATAGCACAGAGAGCCAAATTCATGCTGGTTTCCTATCCCAACAATCCAACAACAGCAATGGCACCAGAGCAGTTCTACCTGGACCTGATCGCATTTGCCAAGAAACATGATATCATCGTTCTCCATGACAATGCATACAGCGAGCTCGTGTTCGAAGGGGAATCATGCGGAAGTTTTCTGGCCTTTCCTGGTGCCATGGACGTCGGTGTTGAATTCAACTCTCTGTCCAAAACCTATGGGCTCGCCGGGGCTCGAATCGGATTTTGCATGGGCAACGCAACGATAGTATCCATGTTGAAAAAGCTGAAATCCAACATGGATTACGGCATGTTCCTCCCGATTCAGAAGGCAGCCATTGCCGCCATTACCGGGGATCAGAGTGACGTAGATCGGGTACGGGCAATCTATGAGGATCGTCGGGACATTCTGTGCGAAGGCTTTAGCAGACTCGGATGGGAAATAACGAAGCCTGATGCCACGATGTTTATTTGGACACGGATTCCCGCTCATTATGACAGTTCCGAGCAATTTGCCATGGATCTGGTCGGTCGGGCGGGCGTCATCGTTACGCCTGGAAGTGCATTTGGTCCTTCAGGTGAAGGATATGTCCGGCTCGCCCTTGTCCAGGATCGGGAACAATTGGAACTGGCACTGCAATCCGTGGAAAACAGCAGCATACTGGTACCGAATTAATCATCAGCAAAGAGCACCCGTTCCTTATTCGGTGAAGGGGTGCTCTTTCTGCTCTCATGCAAAAACCCGGGTCATGATCCTCCTCCAGATATTCATCCATCATTATAAATAAATGAGAATAAACGCTAAAAAGCCCGCTGCATGCGGGCTTTTTAGCATTTATTCATATGTGATATTTTTGAAGTACACTTTTACTTTATCGACTTCCGCCAGTTGGAACGATACATCAGATACAGGAAGTACGGCGTTCCGATAATTGCAATGAGTATGCCTGATGGAATCTCTGTTGGCGCCATGACGGTTCTGCCGATCGTATCGGCCAGTACCAACATGACTGCACCGGCTAATGCGGATAAAAACATCGAACGTCTTAACTTATTCCCCGTCAGTAACCGAACCATATGTGGTGCAATCAGACCGATAAAACCGACGGTTCCTACACAAGCAACAGCACCTGCTGCAAGTAATACACCAACTGCCATGGCCAGTAATCGTGTACGGCGTACACCCAGTCCAAGTCCAGATGCACTATTGTCGTCGAATACCAACAGTTCGAATCTACGCGCCAGCCACCAGGCCACAGGTAACAGAATAACTAAAAATAATCCGATAACCTTCACCTGTTCCCAGGTACGAGCATAGGTGCTTCCTGTCAGCCAGATATACCCGCTGCTACCGTAGACGGCACCACGTACAATCAGAATCTGAATACCTGCTCCAGCAATGGCAGACATCGCGATCCCTAGCAACACAACCGCCGAAGGGTTCAGTCCTTTCTTCCAGGCGAGGGAGAACACAACCACTGCAGCAATGGCTGCACCGATGATTGCCGCAATGGGCAGCAAGTATATCGGAAGACCCGGCCATAAGATGATGACCATCATCGCTCCAAGCCCTGCACCTGAGGACACACCGACAATTGAAGCATCTGCCAGAGGGTTACGTACCGCCATCTGAATAAGCACGCCACTGATTGCCAGTGCAGCTCCTGCACCTGCGGCAACAAGTGTACGCGGAATCCGAAGCTGAATCAGCGCGGAGAACAGTCCATCCGATTGGAACAGACTCGGCAACCAATCGGCCAGCGGAATTCGCATACCGCCAAACATCGTACTGATCAAGATAAGCACGACCGTTATGACTGAGAATAATACAGCCATCGGGCCAAATGCAAAGCGACGCGAGGCTCCTCCTGTGCTCATTGAAGTAGACATGCCTGATCCGTTCGCAGCCTTCATGCGTGTAAGAACAAGCCAGATGAGCCATGGTGCACCAATGATCGCCATAACGGCACCCGTTGGCAGCTCCATGCTGGAGTTATGCACCATCTTGGCGAGGACGTCTGCCCCAACCAGGAGTGCTGCTCCCCATATGAACACACCAGGTAAAAGTAATCGATTGGAACGTACACCACTCAATCGAACCAGATGAGGTGCAACCAGTCCGACGAAGCCAATCGGCCCGATTACACTGACAATCACAGCAGCCAGCAATACCGCGAGAATTAAACCACCGGCACGAGCCAATCCAACCTTTTGTCCCAAGGAAGAAGCCGTTGATTCATCCAGTTCAAGCATATCCCACTGTCTGGACAGGATTAACGCGAGAATAGTAATGCCAACTACCCAAGGCCAAGCATAGGACACACCACTCCAGTCATTCTGAACGAGTGTTCCGGAGCCCCACAGGAATAACCCTTGTGTCTCCATCGAGAAAAAAATATGTAATGCGCTTGTAAATGAACCAAGCACCATCGATACAATCATACCGGACAACGCAAGTCGAACCGGGCTTGATGTTCGTCCGCCGCCCATGAAATAAGCCGCAAATGCTGCCAGCAAACCACCCAGAGCTGCGAAGAGAAAAGGCGACTGACTTATCAGACCTGGAAAAGCGATAGCTCCCAGCACCACCACAAAGTATGCTCCTGCATTAATGCCCAGTGTATCTGAAGCAGCCAGTGGATTACGAGTAATGGTCTGCAACAATGCGCCCGCAACAGCCAGTGCACCTCCTGCAAGAATACCGATCACTGTACGTGGCATACGCAAGTCCCAGACCATATTGTGCTCTAATGTATTTTGTCTGCTCGTAAGAGCGTCCCATACGACATGCAAAGGAATGGATGCCTCTCCATAACATAGACTTACAAAAAAAAGCACGATAAGAGCGGTTAGACCGCCCCCATATATGCTTATTGTGCGCCAATTCATAGCTGGCTTAGATCCTTGAACCGAGCTCATTTTGTAATCGCCTCTACTACCCCATCAACCAATACTTTGGAGGAGATCGGTCCGCCAAATGTCCATGTTGTGCTATCGAGTTGATATATGCGTTTATCCTTCACAAAGTTGAGTCCATTCCAAACGGAGTTATCTTTCATGGCTGTGCCAAAAACGTCATCGTCTGGCTGTGTAATATAAATGAAGTTACTGTCCTGTACAGTGGATAATGACTCAATGCCTACTGTAGAGAAGCCATAACTCTCCATCTTGTCCGGCTGCCAATCATTAACCAAGCCAATCTTGTCGAGCGTACCAATAACAACAGAGTTATCCGTAAACATACGCAGGCTGGCTGCATTTTGATATGTGAACGCTTGTGTCAGTGCAAAGTTGAAGTTTTCTTTCCCCGCAGCAGCGAGTTTTTCTTTGGCTTCTACATAGTGCTGATCAAGATCACTCAGAACTTCTTTTGCTTTGTCTTCTTTACCCAGAGCCGTTGCAATGTTATTAAAGATCTCTGTCATCTTGTCATAATCATAGCCGTCACCATCATACGGATCATATTCAATCGTTGGTGCAATTGCATTCAGCTGATCGTAGACCGCTGTATTATTATCCGCATTGGCAATGATCAGATCTGGCTTCAAAGCAGCAATAGCTTCCAGATTCGGCTCACTGCGTGTTCCGATATCCGTAACACTGTCATCCAGTGCTGCTTCGGATGTTACATAAAGTTTATAGTTAGCATTATCTGCGTTACCTACTGGTTGAACTCCCAGGGCAACGACATCTTCTGTATACGTCCATTCAAGTGTAACGACACGCTCAGCCGGCTTGTCCAGCTGAAGCTCTCCACGTTTATGCTTCACGGTAACAGGACCTGCTGTCTCTTCAGCCGGAGCACTACCGGAGTCACTACCTTGACTTGTATCTGTTGTATTCGTGGTTTTACCACAACCCGCCAAGACCAGCACAAAGGCCAGCATGATCAACAGTCCGTTTAATCCTTTTTTCATATCTTTATTCTCCCCTGTTTATATGTATTTATATGATAACAATTATCATTATCACTATTGGATTATGCCGTAGGAATGGATTTTTGTCAATGCAAAGTCACTTGTGATCTATATTCTCCGAATAACAGGAAAAAGGAACTGCTCTTCAGCAATCCCCTTCCCTTGGATCGATCAGATCTGATTTAACTTAGCTGCATTGTAGTGATACACGTATCATCGTTGTCATATGTAGACAATTGGGTCTCTGCAACTTTCCCATCATGAACTACACGAATGAGATAAGTTCTATCTCTGGGCACCCATAGATCCATAAATCCGTTTGCACCCGATTTCATCATGGAATCCTTCATTAAGGTGTTGCCCTCGGAATCGTGAATGGTAACATTGAACTCCTCATCTACCATTTCCCCCTGACAGCCGGTCAAGCTATGAATTGCACAGGGATGGGTCTGGTCCACGTAAGGCGCAATGGAAAGGAAAAATTCATTTTCAGGCAAATCATATGTAGTGGTCTTTTTATCCTGATCGGTGACAATTAACTGTTTGGCATTGATGGAAGCTGATTCAGGTGTCTCTTTACCTGTGCTGATATCTTCCACCAATTTTCTAATGTTGGGCGCACTGGTTGTACCCGCACCTTCCTTGCCCGTATTGTGCGCAAACAGATAGGTTCCAATTACAATTACAACTGCAACACTAGCAATAATCCACATTTGTTTCTTCATCTGGAGTCCATCTCCTCGTCTGTTTTACTTAAGTATAATGGAGAACGAACCAACATGGACTTATACAGCACGGAATTCACCAGATATTCACATATATGGTTGGCTCAATTCGGGATATGCATATATGATATCTGGTCGATAAGTCTTACTGCTCATTGCGTGAGCGACAATTAATATGCCATAATTCGATCTGCCATTTCCTCGGCTTGCAGCACCGCAGACAACGGGTCGGAGAGGAAATATCTATTCCAGTCAAGGCTAATAACACGATCTGTCTCGATGGACTTCTGCCATGGTTTGCCTGAAGATTGGTCAAGTCCATGTACTGGACCATTATCGCGGGATTCGGGGTCGTCCTCTCGGCTCGCGGTTGGATCATAGCATGGAGCGAGCGCTAACGAATCTGAGGCGTCTTATTCAACGATTTGAAGCGCGTGCAGAAATCTAAGGAACCTGAGGCACTCTATATCCAATTAAAAAGCCGTTTTCAGTGTTTTTATAAGGGAACTTTGGTAGATAACGTGTCTGATGTTCCTTAGAATTTAAAAAGAGGACCTGAAGGCCAATTAAGATGTCCTGAGTTCCTTAAAAAATCATCTATCCATTCGCCAAGATCGGCAGTCTGGGGATTCAAGACTCTTTATCCATCTCAAAAAAAGGTTACACAAACAGCGCCCACCAGAACGATTCAGGTGGCGCTGTTTATTTGGTATGAATATGTCGCTATTTTCAATAAGGATACGTCGACATATTTTATCTAATCACACAAATAAGTGTTCATACTTTCGAATCTGGGATCTTAAAATTTGAGTAACTCTCCCAAGAACTTGATCATGCTGTTCAATGAATTGAATAACTGAAGATCGATCAAATCGAAGATTTGTTTCCAGCGCACGTGCTTGTTTTGAAAAATCACTGCTAAATGGCTTCGCCTTAATCTTGCGCAACGCAATACTTGTTGGCATGCTTAGCGGATAGTCTGTTGTATCTGACAAAAGGCTTAGACCGTGATCAAAAAGTGGACAGAGTCTATATCCATCAGGACCATGTATAAAAGCGATATTATTCAAATGTCGGTCTTCATTTAGCAGAATCGCGTCCAGTGGTAACATGATTGAGAAGTACTCTAGCGTATCTAATTTCAATACATCCTTGAGAAAATCAACAACTAAAAGCACGGAATCTCGTGTGCTCTGTCCTTGCTGTAAATCATCAAATTTGACACCATAACTCTCCAAAATGCGATGCAAAGTAATGATACTCTCTCCCGGCTGCAGAAAATCTTCAGAATAACAACCCGGATATTCAACGTTTTCCTCAAGCAGAACACACTGCGTATAAGGAACTATAAGTCCTGATGGAATATTGGATCGACTAATTAGCTCGAATGCTACCCACTCCGCCAGTCCTTCATAACCAAATTTATTAGCTTTTCCCCACTTATTCTCAATTTTCCATTTTAATTGGTCACCCTTGCTGCTACTGACAAAAGTCTTACGAGAATCCTTGCTCACCTGCAAAACGGGGATGGACATCAGCACAGGTCAACTCCTCATTAGAAAATCGAATCCAGACATAATCATCATATAACACGCCATGTGTTTGTTTTACGATCTCCGAAGCTACATAATCATTCAGACCTAATAATTGCAAAATTTTATCGGCATGATGTCTGGTGCGAGGGAAACATCTTGATTCAAAATAATCCAGTACATCCCCTACGGTCACCTTAGACTTGCTTGGAAAAGGGAGAAAAACAGGCGATACACTTTTATCTTGCCACACATCAACCGTTTGATTGCTATAATCCAACTTCACTTTGGCAATCACCTGGTCATGCTCCAAGACCTCAAATTCAAGAGGAGAAGATATAAATTTGTTTATTTTTTTCATCTGCTACCTCCAACATTTTTTTATCAGCTAACAGATTTTGATGTTATTCGACAATATTATACCATTTCTTAAAACATATTATATTTCATCCGTCTAAATTCTCAGATAAAAAAAACTGTGATTCCCAGGTTGTAATTGATTTGTGTCGACGGCTAGATCTCTTCTGGGGTTACTGGGATTAGCAAAAATATATTCAATTGGCACCCATTTAAAATTATCATCACTATTCTGCTGTGGTTGACCATTTAGATTGAGTGCTGAAATTTGCAATAGTAACGCCTCATTTCTATTGATAATTTTTTGGTAGTCGAAATCGCATTTTCTTAATATTTCATCAATATTTATTCTTAATTGAGCTGCGGAGATCGTAAAATATTCTATTATATTCTCTCTGCTGTAGCCTTCTATTAGCTTGTCAGCAACTTTCTGTTCTATTGTAGAAAAGCTTCCTACAACTTCGATTTGAAATATTTGATCCTGATTTTCTTCGACCGCAATCACATCTATAAGCTGTCTTTCATCTTGGTTTTCTTGCTTTGAATTAATTGAGTCAAATAAGTATAATTGACGCCTAATTACATAAAAATGCAAAGCTTGAACGGCCATATTGTAAGAGCATCCGAGTTCTTGCGAGATAACATCTGGTGACATACCCGATAGGTTTCGACTCATTATTTTAAGGATTATACTATTTATTTTTTGGCTAGGTCGTACAATATTATAGTGTTGTATTGTAAACTCTATCATTCTTCCCTTTACGAATTTATAAGCCTAACGCCAAAAAAACTCATGTCCTTTTTTAAAATCAAATTTCGAATACGCCTCTATAAGTCCTAAATAGCCTTGTTGTGTAAGATCATCCAATAGCCACTTGCCGTATAACATTCTGGAGTAGAAAAATCTTTTTGCTGTTCTTTTTACGTTTTTGGCGTGTTTATATATGGCTTCTTCTATTGTTATCTCGGTGGATTGAGGCTGAATCAAATGCAAGTCCCCAGATATCATCATTTCTACAATTATAATTTAATAGTTGAGGGAAATCTTTCATTCGTCAAAGGTTTTAACTAATCAACAGTAACGTGGTTTTTATGACAAAATATCTTATCTAGGTTCTCATAGAAATAATTTAATTCTGGATTGATAAGCACCTTAATATCTCTTTCATTACGAGAAACACACGATTTTCTCACAAAGAAGCCCGATGCGTGTTTGAGAAAAATCTCGACACAGATCGGGCTTCTTGCTATGACATGTTATCTTTTATTCATATGCAGTTTTACGTATTGAAGAGAGCTTTCATTTGAGCAACAGGCGACTCGTGTCCGGTAAATTCATGGCGTCTGTGTGCTACCGTGACTTCACTTGCTATCTTGCCCATTTCATTCGCCCAGTCGACTGCGGAATCGCCGCCATCCGAGATCAGAACACGCTTCCCGGCAAATCGGGACAGATCGGTTATCGTATAATGCAGATTCGTAAGCTCATAACGGTTGGCACCTTCAACATCCAGCTTTTGCACCTGCGTCATACCTCTCCCAGCACATAGCAGGATCGTACGTGTGTAATGACGTTCGCCTGTTTTGGAAATGAGTTCAAATACACCGTCCTCGCTTCGTTCAAGCTCAGCAATTTCCTGACCAAATACAATCGTTGGATCGAACGTTCTCGCTTGTCTTTCCAGGTACAGGCTTACTATGTTCGCTTAGCTCATTTTGTAACATTTTACAACTATTCGATGCTAGCTTTCAGTGATCCCTGTCCCCGTTTCTGTCCTTTTCCCGCCATCCAATATGTCAGTCCACCTGAAACACCAAAAGCAATAACCACACCAATGCAAGTGTGTAACAGATTCAGGCTACCCTCTTCGATGAATAGCGGCAGGTTGATCAAGCTTGGATTCCCAACGACAGCGAATGCCTTGACAGATAACAATCCGTAATACAATCCACCCGCAGCTCCACCCAGCATTGCCGCGTAGAAAGAGGATCTCTTTCTCATGTTGACCGCATACAATGCAGGCTCTACGACTCCAAGGAGGGCTGTTCCCGTTGCCCAGAAAGCAAGTCTTCTGGATGCTGGCTCTTTCGAGCGAATTCCGTTTGCAAGCGCGGCCCCCGCTTGTCCAACAATCGCCACTAACATGGCAGCAATCATCATCGAACCACCATTCATAACCATTTCATTAATTAGGATGGCAATCAGCCAGTAGTGTAATCCCATAATTAACATCAGTGAGAAGACCGCTCCCAGTAACATCACCGTCAACACTGGAACATTAGCTAACAGTAAATCCAATGCCTCCGGCAGATATTCATCGATCCAGGTACCGATAGGACCAAATATCATGAATACCAGTGGAACCAGGATCAATAACGTCAGGAACGGAGCAACAATCCCTTTGGAGAATTTTGGACTTATTCGTTGAACGGCTCTTTCCAGATAAGACGCGGCACAGATTGTTAAAATAACCCAGATGGCAGTCGTGTAAAAAGCAGGCTGGGACACGAGTGGCAAGCCCAGGAAATGGACGTCTTTTTCACCTGACATTAGCAAGATCATCTCCGGATGGAACATCAATCCGCCAATAGATGCAGCAACATAGATATTGCTCTTCAACCGGTACGCTGTGCTGATTGCTACCAATACAGGCAATAGATGAACAACACTGTCTCCAATGATCCTGAATATCGTAAAGGTCTGGCTGTCCATCAGTGCAGAAGAATCCCCTGAACTGTAGGTATCCACTAACGTAATAATAGCGAGTAAAATCTTAATAACGGCGGCTCCGAGAATCGCTGGCATCAAGGGCCTAAACACATCGGATACAAAATGTAAGATCGAGAATCTGTTCTTCATCGCGTGTCCTGCTTCCTGCAATGCTGTTCCTTTCGCTTCCCCCACGCCCATATTCAGTAAAGTATTGTAGATCTGTGAAGATTCATCCTTTATTGCCAGATGGCACTGCTCCCCCGTTACCCGAATATCTGCCTCATAATCTGTGGAGGCCAAAACCGGCATGTTCAATTGGGTACTGTCCTTCAGTATCAGCATCGTTGTACCCTTATCGTGCTCTACAAGCTTGATGTTCTCCTCGCCACCTGCGAGTTTCAACCAATCTTCAATCTGTGTGTCATGCATTATGTACAATCTCCTCATGTTACGGTAAACCCGTGTTTTGTGATGTGTTCGATCTAATATGCCTCTATCTATATACACATTTCCACGAAAGAACTTCAATAGGATAATAAAACTAATTTTCCTTACATTGCATGTTTATTTATACAAGGTATATGGACCTATGACATCGTTTACGTAACAAAAAAGCCTGCTCAAGCGCAGGCTCTAACACATTTCTATATGTTCCATTTATCCACTTATGACAATGCCAACATCGCGTTCATATCTTCTTCTGCCGTTGTAATTAACTTCAGACCGAACATATCCACCAGTACATCCAATACACCTTCCGATATGAACTCAGGTGGTTTCGGTCCGATCCGAATGTCCTGAATGCCCAGGCTGAACAGTCCGAGCAGGATCGCCACTGCTTTTTGTTCAAACCAGGACAGCACAATGCTGACAGGCAACTCGTTCACGGTACAGCCAAAAGCATCGGCCAATGCCATTGCAATCTTCACGGTGGAACCGGAATTATTGCATTGTCCCAGGTCGATATAACGCGGTATGCCCGTGTCCCCAACCGTACCATAATCCACATCATTGAAGCGGAACTTGCCACAAGAGGTTGTCAGTATAACGGTATCATTCGGCAACGATGTAGCGAGTTCACGATAGTAGTTGCCGCCTTTGCCTGGCGCATCACAGCCCGCAATCACGAAGAATCTTCGGATATGGCCGTCTTTTACCGCTTGAATAATTTCGGGCGCAAGTCCGATGACTGTCTCATGATGGTATCCTGTCGTTAAGACTTGCTCGGATTGTACATCAGCCGCAGGCAGTGACAATGCGCGTTCAATCAGAGGTGAGAAGTCGTCATCCATAATCTTGGCAACACCCTCCAGACCCGCCACTTCGTATGAGAAAAAGCGGTCTGCATACGTGCCTTTGATCGGCATGACACAGTTGGTCGTTGCAAGAATGGCACCCGGGAATTGCTCGAACAGTCTGCGCTGATCATACCAGGCTTTGCCGATATTGCCCTTGAGATGGGCATATTTCTTCAGCGCCGGATAACCGTGCGCAGGTAACATTTCCGAGTGGGTATAGATGTTAATTCCTTTGCCTTCGGTTTGACGCAGTAACTCCTCCAGTGCATACAGATTATGTCCCGTTACCACGATGCACTGTCCTTCGATCTGATTCTGACTAACCGTAATCGGCTGCGGTACACCAAAGCGGTCTGTGTGCGCACGATCCAGCACGTCCATGATGCGGATTGCTGCATTGCCGACTTTCATCGCCATCTCCAGATGCTCTTGAACATTAAAATTCGAATTCGTTAATGTCATATATAACGCCTCATGTGTAATCCGATCCACCTCAGGATCATGATATCCCAACTGGCGTGCATGTGTTGCATAAGCAGCAATCCCTTTTAACGCAAAGATCATCGTATCCTGCAAACTTGCGATCGTTTCATTTTTGCCGCATACCCCAACCACGGTACACCCGCCACTTGGCGTCTGTTCACACTGATAACAAAACATATGGGTCCCCTCCAAACTAGATTAAACACTGTTCGTTATGAAATAGCGTAACAGACCCCGATATGTCCATGTGTGATGGTGCACACAGTTTTCTGATCCAACACCTATATAGGGTTCTCCGTATGTCTCTGCATCACTGGAAATAATAACATTGGGAATGAAGCATATCTCGGCTCATTATGAAAAATACTGTGTACATAACAGCTGAAAACTTATAAATTCTATAATCATAAAAAATTATGGAAATGAAACGATTCTAGATTTTGTTCGTAAGGGTAATACACAGAGAAATCTAATATTCAAGGAGCTGGTCAATTGCAACACTATAGACACAGTGCAGAGGAAACCCTTCAGGATGTGCAGAGTTCCTCTAAGGGACTCACGAACTCCGAAGCTGCCAAGAGACTTGAAACGGAAGGATATAATGAGTTAAAAGGTAAAGATGCAACGCCAGTCTGGAAACTGTTCCTCGAAAATTTCAAAGACCCTATGGTCATCGTGCTGCTGATTGCAGCCGCCGTACAGGTTGTACTTGGACACCTGATTGAATCGTTGATCATATTCCTGGTTATTTTGCTTAATGCCGTGATCAGTGTAGTGCAGACCAAAAAAGCCGAGAGTTCGCTTGACGCGTTAAAACAAATGTCTGCACCCGAAGCCAAGGTCATTCGTGATGGCCAGAAAAAGACCATACCAGCGAGGGAACTCGTGCCCGGTGATATTGTTATGCTCGACGCAGGAGATTATGTCCCGGCCGACGGACGTATCTTGGAATCAGGCAGTCTGAAAATTAACGAAGGCATGCTGACCGGAGAATCCGAAGCTGCGGAAAAACACGCCGATGTCATCCCGGATGAAGCTCCAATTGGAGATCGCCGCAATATGGCCTTCAGTGGTTCACTGGTCGTATATGGACGCGGCATGCTCGTCATTACAGGTACGGCACTCAAAACCGAAATCGGCAAAATTGCCGAATTAATTGAAAATGCCGAAGCCAAGAACACGCCATTACAGCGTAAATTGGAATCATTCAGCAAAAAACTGGGCTTTTTCATTCTTGGCTTGTCGATTCTCATCTTTGCCATTGAAGCCGGTCGGGTATGGTTGACCGAAGGTACGGAAAATATCGGACCGTCCATTGTAAATGCACTGATGTTTGCGGTAGCCGTTGCGGTTGCTGCCATTCCTGAAGCACTCTCCTCCATTGTGACCATTGTATTGTCACTCGGAACGAATAAGATGGCCAAACAGCATGCGATCATTCGCAGACTGCCTGCCGTGGAAGCGCTCGGTTCTGCCAGCATCATCTGTACTGATAAAACAGGAACACTAACGCAAAACAAGATGACGGTCGTGGATTATTACATTCCCCATGGCACCAAGGACGAATTCCCCGATGATCCCGATCAATGGTCTGATGAGGAACGACGTTTGTTACATATTGCAGTGCTCTGCAATGATTCGAATATTAACCAGGAAGGCAAGGAACTGGGTGATCCAACCGAAGTGGCCCTCATCGCCTTCAGCAACCGGATGAATAAGGATTACAATGAAATCCGTGACCAATTCCCGCGTGAAGCCGAGCTTCCTTTTGACTCGGATCGAAAACTCATGAGTACGGTTCATACGTTTGAGGGACAGACAGCTTTACTGACCAAAGGTGGGCCGGATGTGTTGTTCAGCCGCTGTAGTCATGTGTTTATTAATGGTGAAGTTCAGCCCCTGACACCTGAGATTCGTACACAATTTGAAGAAAAGAACGAAGCCTTCTCCAAACGGGCTTTCCGTGTGTTGGCTTATGCGTACAAAAAATTCGATGATAAAAACCAGGTCACCATTGATGACGAGCATGATCTGACGCTTGTTGGCCTGACAGCGATGATTGACCCACCGCGCGAAGCGGTATACGGCTCTATTGAAGAGTCCAAAAAAGCGGGCATTCGCACCATCATGATTACCGGTGACCACAAAACGACGGCTCAGGCCATCGGTGTGGATATTGGCCTTGCCGAACCGGACGATCTCGCCATTACCGGAGCCGAACTGGACAAAATGTCTGATGAGGAGCTGGATCAACAACTCGAACACATCTCGGTCTACGCAAGGGTATCTCCTGAGAACAAAATTCGGATTGTTCGGGCTTGGCAGCGTAAAGGCAAGGTTGCAGCCATGACCGGAGATGGCGTTAATGACGCACCAGCGCTGAAACAAGCTGACATCGGCGTAGCAATGGGTAGCGGAACAGATGTTGCCAAAGATGCGGCTGCCATGATTCTGACCGATGATAACTTTGTCTCCATCGTGAATGCGGTCAGTGTTGGGCGGATGGTATTTGATAATATCAAAAAAGCCATCGCATACCTGTTTGCCGGTAACCTCGGCGCCATTATCGCCATTTTGTTTGCCTTGATCGTCGGCTGGGTTAATCCATTTACGGCCCTTCAACTGCTGTTCATTAATCTGGTGAATGACTCCCTGCCTGCCATTGCACTGGGTACCGAGAAGGCCGAGCCGGATGTCATGCGGCGCAAACCACGTGATATTAACGAAGGCATCTTCGCAGGTGGAACCCTGCAAGCTGTGATTACGCGTGGTGTCCTGATTGGGGCGGCTGTTATCGTATCCCAATATATCGGACTTGGTATCTCGGAGGAAATCAGTGTGGCTATGGCCTTTACAACACTGATTCTGGCACGCAGTCTTCAGACTTTTGCAGCACGTTCCAACACACAGACCATCTTACAGGTGGGCTTTACGACCAACAAATTCGTGCTTGGCTCCATCCTGGTATGTCTCTGTCTCTATGCAATCACACTGATTCCAGGTGTTCGCGGCGTCTTCGCCATCCCGGATACGTTTGGCTGGAATGAGTTCCTGATTGCAGGCGGACTCGCTCTCGTTGCCGTCATTCTGATGGATGTCATCAAGTGGATTCGCAATCGCGGTAAACAAGTTACTGTGGCATAAAAGTTATAGGCATGCGTTTAAACAAACAGGCGCCCTTCATCAGGGCGCCGTTTATTTTTTACACAGACAAAGTACACTTTACAGACTTGCTGTTGTTTACTATAACTTCCCCGCACAATGTTTAAGCATTAAAATAATATCTACTTACTAACCAATAGATTGACACGATAAGGATAAATAATCCCCAGGATACCAAGGGGATGGTCGCCGACCACTTAAACTTTTCTTTTCCGTTTGAACCCTTGGTTAATCCAGATGCTATTAAAGCCACTCCAATTATTATACCGATCTGGGCAAACAACAACAAAAACCCTTCTACCATGTAGATTGCTCCCTCACATACTCAGGTATTGATTTGAACATCATTAGCGATTAATACATCCGTTGTCTGTACCTAGTTACCCCTGTTTGATGCCAAAAGCAATCCAGCGTCCATCTATATCTTCAATCACAAATTCTTTGTTATTATAGTCTGTGTGATTAAGGGCACGTACGATTTTTACATCTGCGTTGATCAATTCCTGCTGAAGATCTTCCTGGTTCTTGGTAATAAAATATGCGTCATATCCATAGCCATATAATTCTCTGTTGGGAATGACCTTCTGTCCATTGCTTTGGGTCAAAATAATCTCGGTAAGATCACGATACAGACAGACATGAGGTTCCTCGGCATCGAGATATTCGACCATCCGAAAGCCCATCTTCTCTTCATAAAACTGCGCGGTTCGCCTCATATCAAGCGTCGGAAATACGCTGTGGGACATTAATAATGCATGAGTCATGGGTATAATCTCCTTCATTTTCAGCATGCTAATTACTCAGATATCTAGTTACATAACCGCTGATCCATCTGCTTATGTATGTTCAATGATCATTTTAGTTAAATTCAGGAAATTCGTCTATGGTTTATTATTAATATTTATCTGTGCTCATCACATTCGAACGAATCAGTATGACATTATTGCCATATGATGAAATGGAGTGTAAAATGATATATTGCTTTTATACAAATTTCCTTTGAGGTTCTATCCGAATTCATATTCATACCCAAGACAGGAATGGTTACGTGAAAGATAAAATTGTCATGCCACTCTGGACATGCTGTCTGTTCATCGTTGTGATGAACACCACCATGTTCAATGTTTCTTTGCCAGTCATTATTCATGATCTTCAGATCACCTCAGATCTGGGGTCCTGGGTTATCTCAAGCTATTCGATTGGTTACGCTTTGTCGACGGTGATCTACAGTCGATTGTCAGACCGCATCCCGGTACGCAAATTGCTAACGGTTGGGCTCCTGATCCTGGGATTATCTTCCTTACTGGGATTGTTCGCGCATAGCTTCGCGATCCTGTTGCTGACACGCATACTGCAATCTGCGGGTGCAGGAGTTATGGCCGGTCTGGGTCTCGTCATTGCGAGTCGTTACATCCCGGTGGAACGGCGCGGAGCTGCCATCGCGCTGATCTCATCAGGTAGTGCGATGGCCTTTGGGCTGGGTCCCATTGTCGGCGGACTCATTAGTGAGTACTGGGGCTGGAATGGACTTTTTGCCATAACGGTGCTTGTCCTGCTCGCCCTGCCCGTATTGCTCTATTTCCTCCCCCGGGAAACGGTCAAAACGAATCAGCCGTTCGACTTGATTGGAGCCATATTAACAGTCATTAATGCCACTACACTTCTGGTAGCGATCACCCAGCAATCCTGGTTATGGTTCGCCATAGGCGTTATCTCGCTTATTGCACACCTCTTGTATATTCGTAAAGCGAATCTGCCGTTTGTGAATCCACAAGTGTTCCGAACGCCGGGATACACCCGGTTAATTCTTATCGGATTCTGCGTGCTCGTCGTGAATCTGGGCAATCTGTTTTTGATGCCGCTTGTGCTCGCTGATCTGTATGGGCGCTCTTCACTCGCCATTGGTTTGCTGATTGCTCCTGGAGCAATCGTTGCAGCATTCTGCACTCGTTTCGTCGGGCGCTGGGTCGACCGTTATGGCAATATGCGATTCATGATCATCGGGCACACCCTGCTCGCAGCGGTACTAGCCTTATTCATGCTCGGACTTGATCAGTCCGCTTTGATCATTACCAGTGGTTATCTCTTTTTCTCACCGGCACTCTCAGCCTCCATGGCTTCACTGAATAATGAAGCGTCACGAGTGCTGCCCAAAGCGCAAATAGGTTCCGGTATGGGCATGCTACAACTGATTCAGTTCTTCGGTGGTTCAGTGTCTGTAGCGGTGTGTGGGCTACTGCTGCACAGCATTCCGGGAGTCTCAGTAGAGGAAGCTTATCATGTGGTGTATGCGTGTCTGTTGTTCATCTGCCTTGTTTCACTCGGGTTGACCATCTGGCATAGCAGAGCATCACGCTCAGGCATTAAACAGCTTGCATCCGATAATTAAACGTTCAAACTAAAAAAGGCCCGCGCCAAGCGCGATCCTCTTTTAGTTTGAAACAGAAATGCCGATTTTTAAAAGTGGATCACTCAATGAACTTACCGGTTACTTTCCTTATTTCATACTACAGCAGCTTGTTGACTATTTCCCGTCCAGTGCGAACTTCCAGGCCTCCATTATGCTAATTGGGGCTTTACTACTGCTCTCACCGCTGCCTTCCTGTGTCCAAAGTGGTGGATAATAGCCAAATACTTGTCCTGTCTGTAGCTGAGACATATCTTCCTGCCAGCCTTTCCAGCGAAAGGTCTGATAGAACTGCTCCAGATCCCCATTTGCGAGCCAATTCATGAAACCTGAATATGTCAGTTCTGTCGATTCCCATTCCAATGCATCCGGTGCAAAATAATAGACCTGTCCCGTGCGGCCATACTTGCCTGTATCCATTCCGAAGAAACCGCCTGCCGCATCATATGCGACAACCATCATGCCTTCCAGTACATCTACCCAAGGTTGCTCACTCACACCATTCCAACTGGTTAGACTCCCAGATATACTGTCACCACCCGCACCAAGCAGCGTGATCCAGCCATGGTCCAGTACAATGCCTTCTGTTTCATAAGCAACAGCCCCCAAATAGGATTTGATGCTTATTTGCAGACGATAGAGAGTATCCTCTCCAGCCTCCCGCTTTGCTGGAACATACACATATGTATTTTGCCCGCCGTCCAGGAGTTGCTTGAGTTCTTCCCATGCGTAGTTCTCCCGATCTACTAATTCAGCTATAGTTAATGTATTCATGAGCACTCTCCTCGCTGATTTTATAAGAGCATATCATGGCTTATTAACCCGTTCAAATCTGCTATAATCTATCTTCAAGGCTAAATGCAAGGGGGAAACGATATGACTCGCTTCGTTTTACTTATGATTCCGATGCTGATGCTGCTCGTATCCGGATGTCAGAATCATACAGCTTCCATGAAGGAACCTGTTTCTGTTCAAAAGTCCGATCCCCAGGTAATCCATTACATATCACCCCAAGGAAACGACTCGAATAAAGGAACCATTCAATCTCCATGGAAAACGTTGCAGCACGCAGCAAACCACGCTTCACCGGGAAGCACGATTTATATGCGGGAAGGTGTGTATCATCAGAAAGTCAAAATCACCCGGAGCGGTAATTCTTCCGCTAATCCAACCCGATTTACCAACTATCCTCAGGAGAAGGTTATCATGGATGGTAAAGGTCTAACTGTCCGGGGCATTGAAGGGTTAATTGAAATTGAGAATGCCAGTTATATCACGATTCAGAATCTCGAAATTCGTAACTTTACAACCACACTTGGGGGCCAAGTTCCAACCGGGATCTATATCCACGGAGCAGGTGAGCACATTCAGCTGTTGGGCAACACCATACACGCGATCGCTAATCACGCACCACCTGAAGGTCCCGATTTGCAAGGTAGAGATGCCCACGGTATTGCCATATATGGCACAGAGCACCCTCAAGCATTGCGCGATATCATCGTCAAGGATAATGAATTGTATGACCTCACACTCGGTTCCAGTGAGTCACTTGCAGTCAACGGCAATGTCGATACCTTTGCTATATTGGACAATACCATCCATGATTCCGACAATATTGGCATTGATCTGATTGGGTTTGAAGGCACGTCCGAGGACGATACATACGATCAGGCCCGGAACGGTATGGTGCGAGGCAACGAAGTATACGATATTACGTCCAATAACAATCCCTCCTACGGTACAGACCTACCCAATGATACCAACTCGGCCGGTGGCATCTATGTAGATGGCGGGAAAGATCATATCATCGACCAGAACCGGGTATACCGGAGCGACATCGGAATTGAGATTGCCTCAGAGCATGCCGGACGTTCAACCAGCAACATTACCGTGCGTGATAACCTGATTTATTCCAACAGATTGACGGGGATTGCCATGGGAGGTTATGACGAGGAACGAGGAGCTACCGAGGATAGTAAGATCATGTATAATACCCTGGTTGGGAATGATACGCTGGATGCAGGCAATGGACAGTTATTCATGCAATCACGGACGATGAACAATACGTTCATGCATAACATTCTCGTATCGGGCAGCTCGGATGTGCTGATATACAATGAATATACCAGTAATATAGGCAATGTATTTGACCATAATGTCTATTACTCACCGGGACAACAGGAAGATGCTCTGTGGGTTTGGAAAAATAAAGCCTACTCCGGCATCGCCGCCTACATCAAGGGATCTGGTAACGATGCACACTCCATATATGTGAACCCGGCATTTATGGACGAACCCAACGAAGATTTTCGTCTTCAGGCGAATTCTCCTGCGAAGGCGTATGGTTATCTTGCCCCAAGGTAAAGTTAATCAGATACTACTTAAGTGGATTAGCCAGCCTATTTCACGCAAATATAAGGAGCCTGTGCATGAGGGAATTATCTCCCTCATATTGCACAGGCTCCTTATGGTTTTCCTTTGACCCAACCCAACCCTTAACTTCTTTCCATCTGCGCTGCATGTGTCACCCGGTTTCGTCCTCCAGCTTTGGAGGCATACAGGGCGTTATCCGCTCTTTGGAACAAGGACTGTTCTGTATCTCCCTCGACTACAGTGGCCGCACCAATACTCACGGTAATGTTATATTCGCCCCAATCGGCTGAAGCAACCTGTGAACGATATTGTTCTGCGATGCCACTCGCTTGCTCCTCTTCACAATCCGAAAGGATGATGACAAATTCCTCTCCGCCGTAACGTGCCACCACATCCGTACCTCGTGATACCGATTGCAGCAACCCCGCCAGATTGCCGAGTACCAGATCACCGATCGGATGTCCGTACGTATCATTAATACTTTTGAAATGATCAATATCCACAACCAGCAGAGAGAAATAACGTTGCTTCTCCTGGAACAGCAATAAGTTCTCAGCCATTTTTTCCTGGAAGAACCTGCGATTCTTCAGTCCTGTCAGGAGGTCGGTGGAAGCCAGAGTCTCCAACTGATCATTCACCTTGATTAGCGCCTGCTCTTTGATCTTGTATTCCTCGTGTAATCGTTCAAGCTCCTTGTTCGCTTCTTGGGTCGCTTGATACAGCTCTTGCAGTTTGGTTTTGGTATGCAAAATATCCTTCTCATGTTCGATTCGCTTACGCATGACTACAACGACACAATCCACGACACTTTCCCCATTATGGGTCTGACGAACTCCGTTAAGCAGCACAGGAATAGCCTGCTGGTCACGAGTACGGAACGTGAAATACATCTCGTCCACATGTCCATATAACTGGATGTAGGGATAGAAATACGTATGGAAAAATACCTTATTGCTCGCCGACATGGTTGACTCAATATGTTGCCCTGTCAACTCATCGCGTTCATATCCAAGCATCGTCAGAAAAGTTTGATTCATCGATTGTACAATGCCCGAATCAGAGATAGAGAAGTATCCACAGGGCGCTGAATCTAGTTGGGTATCCATCAATAACAGCCTTTCTTCCGAGTTCTATGCGCTCGTCAAATAATTCTTAATCATTCGGATCGTTTCTTCCGGTTGACTTAGATGCGGATAATGTCCCTTGGCCGTCATCTGTTGCAACCTGCTATTTTTCAGATGAGCGTGTAAATAATCCCCTACTTCAACCGGGGCAATACTGTCCTCGGAACACTGAAGAATCAGCGTTGGTACAGTTGCCTGCTCCAGATCAATACGACAGTCGGATAAAAACGTCACTTCGGCAAATTGTCTCGCAATATGCGGATCTCTGGAACAGAAGCTTTTTTCCAACTCTTTCGCCAGATCTTTCCGTTCCGGATTGTTCATCACAATGGGTGCCAGATAACTTGCCCAGCCAATAAAATTCATCTGCATCATCTCAAGCAATTCATCAATATCATTCCGGTCAAAACCTCCATAATAACTTGGAAGATCATTCACATAACGTGGGGAAGGCCCCAACATGACGATCTGTTTGAAATATTGGGGGGTCTGAATGGATGCCAGCATGCCGATCATACTGCTGACAGAATGTCCGACAAATATGGTATCTCTTAGTTCAAGTGCTTCCATAATTTCCAGCACATCCTGGGCGTATCCTTCAAGGTTGCTATATTTGACAGCATCATAATAGTTAATTTGAGATTCGCCAGATCCAACATAATCAAACAAAACCACACGATAGTTTTCGCTAAAAGCCGGGACGATGTAACGCCACATGTCCTGATCACATCCAAAACCATGCGCAAATACAATGGTTTGGCTACCTGAGCCAAGCACTTTAACATTATTTCTGACAAGCACATCAATCGTCATTTCATATCACCTCTCTGAGGTAGTACTCTCTTGAATCATTTTATCTGATTATTATATCGGAAAATGTTGGGATATGGATTAAAAATTATTAATTGCTTCTCTCATCCACAAATAATTCATGAACCATTGCTCTAAATATACACTTTACAATCTGACTAACGTCAGGTAAACTCAGTTAACATGTCGCGCGACAGAGATTAACATTTACGGAGGAGAACCATGATTACTTCAACACACAGTCCAACACCTCAGCAACTCTGGGGAAGATCATTCATTTTTATCATGTTAGCCAACGCATTATTGTTTATGGCCTTTGAAATGTTACTTCCCACCTTGCCCTTGTTCGTCTCAAGTCTGGGTGGAGGAGCATCCCAGATTGGACTTGTTACTGGCATATTTATGTTTTCTGCCATTTTAATTCGACCCTTCACATCTGTTTTGGCAGCTCGAATAGATAAAAAATATCTGTTGATTATCGGTATCACCATCTGTGCATTAATGACAGGTGCATACTACCTATCGTCAGGTATATGGATGATTCTCGTATTCCGAGTGATCCATGGATTCGGATTTGGTTTGGCAACGACATATTTTGCGACGATTGCCACAGAAAACATACCCAAGGATCGCCGGGGAGAAGGCATGGGGTACTTCGGTGTAGGGGAAACCGTCGCCATATCCATTGGTCCGTTGATCGGCACCAGTCTGTTGTTTAGTTACGACTATCAGAGCCTGTTTATGGGAGGCACGTGCATTTTGCTGTTAGCTCTCCTGATGACAGTATTTGTATCCAGAAAGCCGAAAACCGGAGTACGTAGCGAGTCCACGCAAACCCATGTCCCTTCAGTGAAACTCATCGAGAAGAAAGTACTTTTCCCTTCCCTGTTGATTATGCTCGTTGGTGTTGCAGCCGGTTCGATCATGTCTTTCGTAGCTTTATTCGCCGCCGAAAGAGGGTTTGAGAATATAGCCTGGTTTTTCTTCATCGTCGCCATCGCCAGCTTCGCCGTCCGACTGTTCTCGGGAAAAATGTTTGATCGATTGGGGCCAGGCTCCGTGTTATTGCCTTCTGCCTTGTTTGCAATTGCAGGACTGCTGGTTCTGATTATCGCGCAGAGTGATGTGCAATTCCTGATCGCCGGCGCGTTATACGGCTTTGGCTTTGGTGCCATATTCCCGGCGATTCAGACCTGGTGTGTGAATCTTGTGGAAGAACATGAGCATGAAAATGCGATGGCTTCCTTCTTTAATTTCTTTGACCTTGGGATTGGCGGTGGTTCGTTGATCCTGGGCGTTGTGGCTTCTGCATTTTCCTATACGGTGGTGTATGCTATCTCTATAGGCATTTTTGTGGTATATATCTTGTTATATTTGGTATACTCCCAAAAACAGCAGAGGCATACAGCTCACCAATTGGAGGTAGACATTGAGTAAAAAACGAATCAAGGAAATTGCCATTCAACATTTTAATCGCCTGGGTTACGAGGGAACCAAGATGGCGCAGATTGCCGAAGAGGCAGGCATTCGCAAGCAATCTCTGGCTTATCATTATTCATCCAAAAAAGCGTTATTGCTGGAGTTATATGAGGAAGTTGTGCAGGAGGAACAGCAGTTTGTGCGCCAATTTTTTAGTACGTCTGCTGCCCAAACGCTGGATCAGCAGCTATATGCCTTTTTGCATGAACACAAAAATCGTTTCCTGACTCACCCGAACGTTGCTTTTATGTATATCCTGTCCTTTATCACACCGCTGGAGGTGCATGATTTTGTGCTCGCGCAGTATCGAACGTACCTCGGGACACTGAAGGAAGAGCTGGCAGCCGTATTTACCAGACATCCCGATATACGCCTGAGTCCGGAAGAAGCTACCGTAGCATTTGTTACCGTGATGGATGGACTGGATGTGCAGCTCGTGTATGAGACACGGCAATCCTATGAGCAGGCTTTAGCGATTACCTGGAATGTCTTCTGGTCAGGCATCCAGCGTTAACGGATCGATTACGATGAGACTATACAAATAAGAGGGGCGTCCCGCCAGCCATGTTAATGACTTTTGGGACAGCCCCTCTATTTCTTATTTCACGGTTAAGATCACACGTTGATAATGCTTCAACTGATGCTCTCCATCATCCTGTACTTCAGCAACGATATGAATGGTATCGCCCGATTTGGCATCATCAGGTATGGTGAATGTCACCGCTTCGGTATCACTGCCTTGCAATTTAATCGTATCCACCTGCTCATCCTTGGCAAGTTCACGATGCAAGCCAAGCAATAAGTCACCCGCCATTTCCGGCTGAACTTTGTTCGGTTCTACTTTGGAATCCTCGTACGTGTCAGCTTCGAAATATCTCCACCACGTATACGTCAGTTGATCTCCATCCGGGTCTGTGCCCTCCGCGTGAAGAGTAACTTCCTCCCCAGGACTAACACTCAAATCCAGCCCTTCCTTAATCGTTAATGACGGATTATGGTTGGCACCTTCGTAAGTGTCTGCAACTGCCCAGTCTGCACGCGCTGCAAAATCATCCTGGACATCGTCAAACCATCTCATCAAAGAGTACTCGGCTTCATACCG
Organism: Paenibacillus sp. Negev47; assembly: GCF_058313655.1. NCBI lineage: Bacteria > Bacillati > Bacillota > Bacilli > Caryophanales > Paenibacillaceae > Paenibacillus > Paenibacillus sp. Negev47. The sequence goes on along the minus strand of NZ_CM177754.1, from coordinate 1,618,405 downwards.
TTTGGTATAGGGATCGTAATCAAGCACATTATTTCTAAACAGCTTGTCGTTCACGACGCCAAAGCGTCCACCCCAACCGCCGTAGGAAGGGTCTTCCATACTGCGCAGCCCATTATCGATCAGATAAAAGAAGGAAGGAGAATCACCCTCAGATATAAAATCGTATTTGTCATATTGCGGATTGTTCTTGAGATATTCAGCACTTCCACGTTGTTCTTCGGCCAGTTCGCCCTCGATCATTTTGCCGTCACCCATCGATGCATACATATCCATCAGCTTGCCATGTCCGTCCAGAATGTTCTTGATCATCCAGTCACCATGAAGCTTGCTGTTCACTTCTTCGGCATGCATCTTCCATGCATAGGCAAAATGCCAGAAGTTCGATTGGTCATTAAGAATGCGGATATCCGGCCAATTCTTCGCAATGTATTCGTTGTAGCTGTCATCCTGATCCAGAATGATATACAGGACCAGTTTGTCACTCACTTTTTTGCGGATCGTTTCCCATTCAGCCGTGTCCTTGTACTGTTCCTCAATCGATTTCAGTGCTCTGGCTGTCGTATTGGTGCCACCCCATGTCTGAACAATCAGATCACGGGAGTCATCATCGAGGAAAAGAGTTTCGAGGAACTCGGAACCTTCGGTTTCCTTCTCCATCTCCCCTTTATCGGAAATATTACCGATCTTGGTCATCGCTCGAAGCTGTTCTGGCTCTGGGTATCCATCCGCATGTTTGGACAAGTTTGGATAGATCTCGCCATAGGCATCGATCATGTCGTATACCCACTGTGTGCCTGTCCAGCGGAACGGTTCGATCCCCGCTTCCTCGTCTCCAGCATAATGATACACCGAACTGGTCAGTACAATTCCGGCGAGGTCCATCTCATTCGAATACAAGAGGAAACGAATGACCGAGTTCATATCATCCACTTCACCGTCGGTTGTAATCACCGTTCTGCCTTTGGCCGCTTGATTGTTTGCAGGTTCCTGAGTTTCATTTTCTGCCTGTTCTGTCGTCTGATTCGGTGTATCACTCGCGGTTTGTGGCGCTTGGGATGCGCATCCACTAATCACCAGAATCATACTGAGGCAAGCCGCAGCAAGACTATTTAACCATTTTCTTTTGTTCATAATGTTCCCCTTTCTTCTGTACAGCGTGATGTTGGTGTTGGGATCAGTACGTCCTCTGTTTACTATCCTTAATATGGACCGTAGAATGCAAAAAAACCCGAACATCACTATGAACGGGACCAAGTCCACGCATAATGATACTCAGGTTTTGCCTGCCCGAAGCAGTAACAATCCTATTTGAATGAAAGTATACCATGTTCACGCAAGAATGTAAACGTATTCAACATTTTTTTGAATTCATCTTTGATATAGTATAATGCTTATAGTTAGCTACCAAATGAATCAGCAATACTTGTAAAAGAATGTTACCAGGAGGAATCAGACACCATGCAACAACTGGATGCGGCCTTAAGCCGTTTTATAGAACAGCAGGATTTATATAATGAAGCTTATGGACTTTTCAAAAATCATGATCTGCGTCCCCGCGAACATCATCATCAGCCGGAAGTAGACGCGCGAATACCTCTTTCACCGGAACTGCAGTACCTCTACAGTCACTATGAAATGGTGGATGCCAATGCAGAAGGTACACTTAAAATGAAAAATGCCGCCATCGAGATCGGTGATGCCGCACTAATCTCCTTTGTCGCACCTGAACATCTGCTTCGTCAGCAACTAGGTTTCCGCTGGATTGGCATGAATGAACCATATGAGGAGTCCTCTACTTGGCCAAAAAGTCACGTCGTTATCGCAAACTTTAACGACGATCCGTTAATCGTAGATACTGAATCGCCGAATTCTCCTGTATATGTGGCTTTTACAGGGGGAGAACCTCATCGTGTCGCTGAATCGCTGTCTGACTTCTTCACCGCCTTATCCATTCTAATAGAAACGGCACGAAGCTATGCCGGGGAAGTGAAAGATGAAGAAACCTATGAAACCAAGCCCGAGTATCTGGAGCAAGTTGAACCTTTATTGCAGGATCTATTGGGAGAAGAGTATACTGCACATCTGTTCGAGTATCTGTCCTTTTGTTAACCGTTGAATTAAAGGAATTGGAGGGGCATCCCTATGATATATGTGGCCTTGCTACGGGGCATTAATGTAGGCGGAAACAATAAAATGAATATGAAGCAGCTGAAAGAAACGTTTGAACAAGCAGGCATGCTGGATGTCGTTACATATATCAACTCTGGCAATATTATTTTTGCCGATCATCAGGAACGTGCCAACGCTAATGTGGAGATATCCCATGTGTTAGAACAGGCCATCGCGGCCGATTTCGGCTTACAGATCAAGGTGATGGTGCGGAATATGGATGAAATCCAATCCGTTATACAGGCGTTGCCAGCGGAATGGGCTAATGATGACACGGCCAAAAGTGATGTACTGTTTCTCTGGGATGAAATCAATGATCCTTCTGTGCTGGACAAACTGCCCATCAAACCGGAAATCGGTAGACTGATCTATGTTCCAGGATCCATTTTATATTCAGTCAGCAGAGAGGACGCAGGTAGAAGTGGCATGAACAAGCTTGTAGGGTCCAAAGTCTATACTTATATGACCGTAAGAAACGTGAATACCACACGTAAGATATATGCACTAATGCAGGCAGCAGCAGAGAAATAACACGGACTCAGCAAAATAGATATTCAATTATATCGCTCCAACTCAGTGAAAAATAAAGCATGCAGAACACATCCTTACGGATGTCTCCTGCATGCTTTTCACCATATTAGGAAACTATTCTTTTCTCTGTATATTAGTCAATCTGAATGCGTCTGCGAGATTGATCATTACCAGGACGTTTCGGAATCTCGAGTTTCAGCACACCATCTTCCAATCTGGCCTTAATATGCTCCTCATCAATATGATCAACATAGAAACGTCGGATAAATTCACCGGATCGGCGTTCCTGCCGAATGATTCGATTGGAGTCATCCTTCTGCTCCACCATATCATTGCGTTTGGCACGAATAATTAATTCATTACTTTGAACCTGAATGTCTATGTTCTCTTTGGCGATGCCCGGCAGCTCGGCTTCTACTGAATATTTGTCTTCTTCCTCTCGAATGTCGGTCCGAAATGGCTGGGAGCGAGTTCCAAAAGGGGAGAGGAAGGAGGTCTCAACCATGTCATTGAAGGATTTCAACATGTGTCCGAATGGGTCTTCATTTCGTTTACGAAACGGAATCAGATCAAACATGAAAATCAGCTCCTTTTGTGTGGTTGGTTTATTGTTGTTGCTTACATGGATTATTATAATACCAGCGCAGATCAGGCTCAAAGTCCGTAAAAGTCGAAATAAAACGATTTACTTCCACCCTAGTTCACTATTTTAAAATAGATCCTTTTTTCTTCCATTTTGACTTTTTTTGACCTTCTGACCTAGTCTGACTATAACGAATGAATGGCGTCCGCTACAGTATTGGATTCATTTTTCCGCATTCCCAGCATCAAGATTGCCATTATAACAACAAGAACGGCTACTAACATAAATGGAATATGTTTGTCCACCTGATAGAGTGTCGTTGTAAGTAACGGAGTAATGACGGCGGATACCCCCTGAATCGCTGCTACCAACCCCGCTGCACCTCCCTGCTGTTCTTTGCTGACCGTGAGCGAAGCACCTGCCATGAACCCCGGCATCATCAGACCCGAACCCAAGCCGAACAGGAAGAATGAGAGATAATACATGTACAACACATTGAAGACCAGAAACAGGATCATGCTTGCGATCAGAAAAAGGGACCCTAGCAAAATCATTGGACGCGGCTGCCATTGCAACCACTTCATCTGAATGACCTGCATGATCAACATGGCTGCTCCAGAGAACATGAGTCCAAACGAAACCATGCGGGCCGTCGCCGCCGGGGAGAGAGCCAGTTGATCCTGAAAATAAAATCCCCCGACAACCTGCAATGTCATGATGCCAATCATCGTAACCAAGCCCGCTGCAAGGTACATTCGTAACCCACGTTGGAGCGGGTTGACTTTAGGCGGCTTTGCCTGAATGACCGGTTTGGCTGCTGGAATTAACAACAAGGCGATAATAAATGCAGCGATCGCTATAAAAATGCCAAAATAAAGCGGCCACAGCAGACCGATGATAGTAAATGCTCCTGCGATAGCAGGCCCAAATACAAGGCCGAGTCCATTCGCAGCGCTGATAATCGCCATCCCGCTTCCCCGTTCCTCCCCCTCTGTCACATCACCCATATAGGCCTGGGCAGAAGAGAGCACGGCCGGAATGAACATGCTGATCAGACTGCGCGTCACAATCAGAAGGGTAAGCAATACGCCTCCTCCGATCCATGCATTCAATCCCCCATACAATGCCATAGCAAATAACGCACAGCTAACAGCCATACCTATGAATCCAATCAATATGATTGGTTTTCTGCCCTTCAAATCACTAAATCTTCCCCATACCGGAGCCATAACAGCCATCATAATGGACCCCAGCGAAATAATAAGACCGGAATGGCTTTCTTTCATGCCTAACTCCCGAATAAGCGGTGGCATAATGGGTGCAATCAGCATCAGACCCAACATGGCTGCAAATACGCTAAAAAAAATACTTCCTCTGATTCTGTTCATGCTCATACACTCCTCTATATTTCAGTACAGTATCCACTGTACCTGGAGTATACAAGGCTGAGAGAATCCCCACTGCCTCTATACGGAACAATTCACGGCAAGGCGGATTTATTTAATAAATCTTTTTCATCTCAGAGGGCTTCACGCCGAATTTGCGATAAAATTGCTGCGAAAAGGCACTGACATTACTGTAACCGACCGCTATGGCGGCCTCGGTCACGTTATTATCCTGATTGCGCAGCAGCTTCATGGCGTTGTCGAGACGAACCTGACGCAAATATTCGAAGACCGTGCTTCCGAAAAGCGCCTTAAATCCTTTTTTTAATTTAAAATCGTTAAGACCCACTTGTCTGGACAATGCTAGCAAGGATGGAGGATCTACCATACAAGCCTCCATAATCTCCCGTGCCGTATGTAACTTCCGGATGTCCTCTCTCGAGAATCCCGCGGGGATTGGCGCCAGATCAAACAGTTGGATCATAAATCGATTCAAGATCTCCAAGGCTGTCGCTTCCATCATTAAGGATGATCGGTAACTATTGTTTAATTCCACAATCAGACTGTCAATCATCGTTCGTATTCGGTTATCCAGTTGAAATACAATCGGCTTGAACACTTTTCGTCCCAACACCTGTTTAAAATCAATGGACTTGAAACTGCCCAGTTGTGCTGCTGCATAATTGAACAGATTCACCGGAATCCCCAGTGAAAAAGAAGTATACGGTTCCCTGGTCGGAGGATGGAACCACGCTTCGAAATCATGCATGAAAATGAGGGCACCTTGCCCAATGGATAACGAATACTCTTGTCCAGAGATATCGACATGCCGTTGACCCGCCAAGGCAAATTGTAACTCCACTACGGGCGTCTCGGACGCAAAGTACGTCGGGCATGGCTGATAATACTCTACATGAGAACATAGAATCTCGATGCCACTGTATGTGGTCAGTCTCTTTATACTTCCACTGCCCGCCTTAGCGGAGATCAGGTATGTATGTTCATCTTGCTGACTGTAGGGGTCCCGGGTTAAATAATGCTGATACATGATGCCTAATGCATCATCAGTACGCATGGTAGTCACCTCGCTATAACTGATCAGACTATCAGTAAAGAAAGCCTGAATTAATTGATAATGATTCTCAATTAATTCTACCGCAATTTCTCTTTTTCGACCAGTCCTATATATATGAAGGTTCCCGTCTAACCTTTTACACAATTCGACCTGCTTTTTTACCATTGCTTAACGTTTCTTTCTTATACTGAAGCAGTTGTACATGCCATCACACACGAAACCATAAAGGGGATCTGGAACATTGAAAAAGAGAAATCAATGGCTCGCCGTTCTGTCGATGACTGCCATTCTTACCGCAGGAGCAACCAGCTACACATCAATGATTCATGCCGCTGACGCAACTAAAACCACCAATGATCATGTCGTACTGCGTACAGCCATCCAAAATATGCAGGGTACGGTCACATGGAACGGAAGCAGTCGCAGTATCGATATCCAGATCGCAGATACTAAAGTTCAACTTCCTGTAGGAACGTCCTCAGCCACCATCAACGGTGTAAAAACTCCATTGGACAGTAAAAGCTATATTACCAACGGGACAACCTATGTATCTTCCCAAACGCTAAAATTAATTACAGATCAATTGATCCTCAACCAAAATAAAACCGGTTTTGAACGGACAGCATCCTATCAGATGCCTGGTGGTAAAGCTGAAATATCAGCCTCCACCCCAGATGGACAGCGCCTGCTTGTAACCGAAGCAGACAATGGCAGCATTTCCGTGCTGGACATTGCTGACTTGAAAAATATCAACGTATTGAAGACGGTAAGCTTCCTTGACCTCTCCGCCAAAGCTGAAGTTACGAGCGTAACCGTGTCCAAAGATGGCAAATACGGTCTTGCTGTTATTCGTACAGGTGATACAGACAGTGAAGGAAGCAAAGGGTTGCTTGCCATTGTGGATCTGACAACCTACAAAACGGTAAAAACATATGAACTCGGTATTGGTCCTGACTCGATTGCACTGTCACCTGACGGTCTGCATGCGGTGATCGCCATAGAGGATGAAGAACTGAATACAGCTACCGATGAAATTGATTATGCCAACACCAAACGTCCGGGTAGCATTATGGTTGTATCTTTTGCTGGCGGGAACGTATTGGAGGGTGAAATCACCAACTTGCCGGTATCTCTGGACAATGTAGAAGGTGCCATCTATCCGCATGATCCGCAACCGGAGTATGTTGCCATTAGCCCAGATAGCAAAACAGCAGCCATCACGCTACAGGAAAACAATGTCGTTGCCGTTGTAGATCTGGAGACGAAAAAGATCAGCTCAATCTTCGCTCTTGGCACCACTTCACATCCAGCAGATCTCAAAGATGACGGTATTGTTCAGTTTAAAGAGACATTAACCGCTCGTTATGAACCGGATGGAATTGCTTTCTCTGCAGATGGTAAATACCTGCTGACAGCCAATGAAGGGGACTTGGGCAAGAATGAATTTGAGGATGGTGTAAAAGCGGGCGGACGCAATATTGCTGTCTGGGATCTGCAAGGCCAGCGGATGTACGATAGCCAGAACCTCATTGACGAGGCAACCGCTATGGTCGGCTTGTATCCGGATGATCGCAGTCCCAACAAGGGAAGTGAAGTGGAGAATCTAACTGTTTCTACTGTAGACGACACTACGTATGCAGCCGTAGCTTCTGAACGTGCAGATGCCATTCTGTTCTTCGATCTTGCTGATCCGGTCAATCCGGACTATCTGGGTCTGATTCCTACAGCCGGAGAATCACCAGAGGGAATTCATCGTGTTAACGGACGCAGCCTGTTTGTGAGTGCAGATGAAAGCACAGGAACGCTTAGTTTTTTCTCCAAGAAATAGATCGAGTATCCATGACAGACAAAGACTGAAATGAACACTTTCACTTTGTATTGAGTTGGGAGGGGCGAAAAGCCCCTATCCTCTCATCCTGTCGTACACGCTATTCCACGTATAGTGATGTAAAGGTTATCGATGCTTCATATTTTCCAATTCACGCCTGTTCCTATCTACTTCCTCTTGTAGTACTCGTACTTCCATCCTTAATGCGGATACTTCCTCTTTGACACCAGACCTCTTCATCACAAGATAGAAGATAAGATATAATACGAGGCCCATCATAATAAAGAAAATCAATAGAGTTATAAACCCAGCAATAACAAAATTACTAGCTCCATCCATAATGTACGTTTTCCCCTTTCCCATATCTTATTAATTTATATTTACAACAATACCATATTTAAGCATAACGAACAGCCTAAAAAGCCAAGAGAGCATGCTCCCTTGGCTTTCAATTTATCTATATATACCTTCCTATCCGGTAATACTTATTCCCAGAAGAAACGACCTGCGAACACTTTTTCCGTCAACAGTTTGTATGTTTCTTCAGGCAATTCTTTTTTCATCTTTGCCATAACAGCTTCTTTGTCTTGATTATATTGTGTGGACATGCCAATCTCTGCCGTTGTATTACTTGCATCCAGACGCATAATTGGTGCTTGGGCATCTTTCGTCCAAGGTGTCCATGCCGCCAAATCAGGGGATCCGCCCGTACCTGGATTGCCTGTATACAGGAACTGCTTCAGGTATGCTGCCATCGCGGCAGACAACTGATCACGTCCTGGTTTGTTCATGTCGCTAAAGTACCCCTCAGGGAAATAGGCAGCAATTCCGTCTGCGTGTCCTGTATAGAAGTCCATATCCGCACCATGCGGTGCACCCAGTAATGTGAGCAACCGCTCAGAGATGACCCCATGTTGCGTCCCCCATGCAAAACGATAAGCATATACCGGTGGTTGACCTGCTTCACTCGTCAATTGCTCCGCTACACGCTCTGCATTAAAGCCTGCATAAGCTTCGCTACCGTATTTCAACGCAGCAGCATATTGTTCCGCCTTGGTTTTATCAGTAAACAGAGTCTCATCCGTGATGGATGGAGAGAAATTCGGATCACCGAAGGCAAAGCCAGAGAATTCCGTTTCCAGGCTGCCCAGCAACACAGGTACTTTCGTGTAGTTGCCGTCATTGATGGCGTCAAAGCCTTCTTTTGGAATCACTGTGCCATCACGGAACAGATGCGGGAACGGGTCCATACGGGTTGCGGTAGCACCAAACGCTGTGACCAACTTGTCCGCAGGCAGTGCACGCAGGTAGCTCTCCAGCTGTGCCGGAGATTGCTTGCCAATCCACGCTTTTGCTTCTTCTGCGGTAGCCGCTTTCCCCTCTTGCACGAGCAGTTTCACGAGTACATCCTCGGATTTTTGCTCGCCTTCTTCCGGTGATGCTGTCGTCAATCCTCCGCTGAAAGCAACTGCTTTTTGATACAGTCCTTTGCTAAGTGGTGAGATCAGGGTTGCCAGCACATCACGTGCACCAGCAGATTGTCCGGCTAATGTAACATTGCCTGGATCTCCGCCAAACCCTTCGATATTATCCTGTACCCACTCTAGTGCACGGAATGCATCAAGCAGACCATAGTTACCTGAGTCATCCAGGGCATTGCCTGTTTTCAGCGCAGCGTTCTCGAAGAATCCAAGTGCTCCCAGTCGGTAGTTCACGGAAATGATGATACTGTTCGTGCTTCGTGCAAGCTGTTCACCCTGGAAATTTTTGCCTGATCCGGTCATATTCCCGCCGCCGTGCAGGAACACCATAACCGGAAGTTTCGAACTGGTTGTGTCAGGACGCCAGATATTAAGGTACAGCGAATCTTCACTTCCGGCTGTAGTCTTGCCGGAGATCTGCAAGCTGTTCGCTGCAAATTCCTTAGCCGATCTGGTTCCTGTCCACGCTTCCGGTTCTTGTGGGGCTTTCCAGCGCAGTTCACCTACCGGAGGTGCTGCATAAGGAACACCGAGCCAGCCAAGCGTGCCATATTGCTCATAGGTTTTGCCATCAATGGCGCCATACTTGGTCTGTTGCACCGTTTGAGGTTGGAACGTCCCAGCTTCTTTATGTTTCAACCAGCTCTGTTCCAAGGTTCCACTGCCGTTCTTGAGCTGCGTCTGCAAAGTCTGTGCTGTTGCCTCTGCCATCAAGCGATTGGTAAGTTGACTTGCTCCCTTTCCTTGAAGCGCCTTGATTCCTTTACCAGCCGCATAAGTGGAAGCCTCTCCTTGCGGATAATCTGTACCCGCTTCATATCCGAGCACCTTCAGCAGCATTCGGGCATAACCTTCCGCTGTCAGTGGTGCGTTAGGTTCAAACTTCTCCGTTCCTGTCACGATCTCAGCCACATACGGATGCTGCTTCAAGTACCCAACGACAGGTTGCAATACTTTGCCTGCCTGAGCCGCATCGTCATACGTTTCATTCCCCTGGTAGGCGAGCGCTTCTTTCTCCAATCCGGACAGACGCAAGTAAAGTACTGCGGCCTGAATGCGTGTAGACTTTTTGTTCAGATAAGCCGCATTAACGCCTTGACCACTGCCACGAATAAGTTCGGATTGAATCAGCTTGTCCATCGCTGCTGAAGAAGAGGTTGTTGTGTTCCCTGCTGCATAAGCTGGTAGAGCGGATACACATAACCCCAGAATTGTTGCGACGGCAATCGAACGTTTAATGGTTTTCATGTCATAAATCTCCTCGCTGTCGAATAGTGTGTGATGGGATAATTTCATTGGAAATGTTCATTTGATATGCGTATCTAGAATCAGTATTCCAATGTCTGGATGAGTCTATATCTCTATTTAGGAAAAATGGTCTGCTACGCTCCTTTCTGCTTAACCTATCTGCTACGGCGCTTACGGTCATGCCATCAGGCATTTTTATATATAAAAAAACCTGAACCGAAGGCAAACAGACATCGCTTTAGCGTGGTCTACTGCCCTCAATTCAGGTTTTGCCTGCAATCAGTAACAACCCTGAGGAATGAGGCTCATTCCATATGATCATGTATACGCAATCAATCGTTTAATAACTAAAGAGTCAACGAATGAACTGACACAGGTATTGCCCTGAATACGGTTACAATCCTGTTGTTATCGTGATGTTAGCACAGAATGTAAGCGTTCGCAATATATTTTTACTGATAGTATCTCTTTCTCAAAACAAGCTCCGCCAATATTCCTTCTATAATTGTAAATTTTACACTTAGTTAATCCATTTCATACGCTGGTTTAGCATTTGTTGTGTACACTGGGTTTTGGATACAAAAAAAACGATACATATATTCTAGGAGGATGCATCCATGTTAAACCGGTTCAATATCCGTGCAGCCAAAATGATGCTCGCGGTGACGACGATTGTTACGGCTACACTCGGAGGAAGCAGTGCAGCGTGGGCTGTGGAAGACACGACCTCAACGACATCTGCATCACCGATTAAAAATGTCATTATCCTCATTCCTGACGGCATGGCTAACGATGCGACTGCTCTGGCTCGTTGGTATAAAGGCTCTTCCCTGACGCTGGACTCCATGGCAAGTGGTATGGTTCGCACACACTCTGCAGATGCGCCGATTGCGGACTCGGCCCCTGCCGGAACAGCTTTTGCTACAGGATATAAATCTCATACCGGATTTGTCGGTGTACTGCCGGACAAGGCTACGATGCCTGGGCAGAAGGCGATTGCGCCTGGAGACGCAAGAAAACCTGTTGCTTCCGTACTGGAAGCATCCAAACTGGCAGGCAAAGCAACTGGAATTATCTCAACATCCGAAATTATGCACGCTACGCCAGCAGACTTCTCTGCTCACTACCCGGATCGCAAAAATTACGATGCGCTCAGCAAACAGCAAGTCTACAATGGCATGGATGTTGTATTGGGTGGGGGTAGCAAGTACCTTGAGCCAGCGGGGCGTAAAGACGGGGAGAATCTGGTTTCCTCCATTAAGGCACTAGGTTACGATTACGTAACTACACCTGCTGCAATGAAAGCATCCGACTCAAATAAACTCTGGGGCATGTTCGCTCCCACGAGCATGGCTTACAATATGGACCGTGACCCTGCGAAGCAGCCAAGCCTTGCCGAGATGACATCCAAAGCCATCGAAGTTCTGTCCAAAGATGAAGACGGCTTCTTCCTGATGGTAGAAGGTAGTAAAGTGGACTGGGCAGCTCATGCCAATGACCCGATTGGTATTATCAGTGACGTGCTGGCCTTTGATGATGCCGTAAAAGCAGCCATGGATTTCGCCAAAGCCGACGGAGAGACTGCGGTTGTGGCTGTAACTGATCATGGTAATGGTGGACTCACCATTGGTAACAATGCAACAAGTGGCACATACGACAAAGAGCCCTTGTCCACATTTATCGGACCTTTGAAAAAGGCCAAGCTGACAGGTGAAGGCGTGGAAGCGAAACTGAATGCCAAGCGCACGAACATCAAAGCAGTGATGAAACAATACTATGGCATTACCGATCTGACTTCCGAAGAGATTGCCACCATTAAAGCAGCCGAACCAGGCAGCCTTAACTATGCAATCGGCCCAATGATCAGCAAACGTGCAGGGATCGGCTGGACAACTGGTGGTCATACAGGTGGAGATGTTGTGTTGTACACGTATGCTCCGAACAATGACCGTCCATTCGGGGTAATCGACAACACGGATGTAGCCAAGTATATGGCTCGTGTACTGGATCTGGATCTCGACAGTGTGAACAAACAATTGTTTGTACCTGCCAAACAGGCATTTACAGCCAAAGGAGCGACGTACAAGCTGGATCTGACCGACGCCAAAAATCCGAAGATCCTCGTTACAAAAGGTAACACCAAGCTGGAACTGCAAATCTACAAAAATATTGCACTGGTGAACGGCAAGAAGACAGCCTTGGAAGGTGTCATTGTTTACAACGGTGTAGATGCGTTTGTTCCACAAATGGCTGTTGATCTGATCCAATAATACGTTAGAACTACTGGAACTACCGAAGATTAAACCATTTGGCTGCCGAATATTTCGGCAGCTATTTTGTTGTTTTCTGATAAGCAGTATGTCCCTGTTCCCGCTTATCGTATAATGAACATAATGCTCAGAAATAGGATACAAAAGGAGAGATTCACCCATGTTGATCAAATTAAACTGGATCACGCTGAGGGTCAGTAATTTGGAAGATTCGCTCGGGTTCTACCACGACATGCTCGGACTTCCAATCCAGCGCAGATTCGAAAGCCGTGGACGGCAGATTGCCATGCTGGGCATGGAAAATGAAACAAAGCTGGAACTGATTGAAGGCAGCGAATCCGTTCTTAAACCAGAGGCTGGCGTGTCAATCGGCTATGAGGTGAGCTCGCTGGAGGAAGCCATGGAGCGACTGGCTGAACTGAATATTCCGATTTTGCGCGGACCCATCCAGCCCAATCCTCACCTGCGATTCATTTATATTACCGATCCTGACGGCTTCGAGGTGCAGCTTGCAGAGCATGCTTAATTAGGCGAGTGTAAAATGAGTGTATGTATCACGATGACCAGTTTTACGTGCAATCAACCCTGCATGCACAACCTAGGGCTACATAAACACACTACTAGTTCTGTTTATAGTTTCATGCGGCGCATCAGCGGCACACCTACGCGATTCAATAAGCGGTCAAGTAACAGCCAGCACCAGCGTCTGCCCCACGGAAGATGACGCTCATACACAGCGGAGTACTCAAAGTCAGCCACAGCACCGCGATTGCGCTTGAACTGCGCCGCCCCGGCGCTCTCGTGTAACAGATGGCCATTCTCGCGTGCCTGTCCGATCAGGCATGCGGACAACATGCGGTATAGCCCGACGGACTGGGGGATCGCCGTATCGTAACCGAACAGCGGTGTTGTCATGATTCCATTCCGGCAGAAATAACCCATGACCGCGTGCAGGCGCCCCTCCTTCCGCAGTCCGTGCAGTATGAGCGTTCCAGACGCCAGCGCAGCGGCAATAAAACGCTCGGTGAATTGCGGATTGTCGTAGGAATATTTTTCAAGGTATAAAAGTTTGTATAGCTCTACGATCCGTGGAATATCCGCCTCCGTCATATCCGCTCCGGAAACGAATTCATACCCGTGCTTGGTGAGCAATTGATTATCCCGCTTCAGCAGCCAGCGCGACTTTGCATTGCCAAAATTCGGATCATACGCACGGTACAGGTAGATTTGCCGGCTCGGGATCAATCGGCACCCTGCTTCCCTCAGCTTCTTCGTCAGGTCGGGGTGAAGCTCCGGGCACAAGGAGCGGAAGACGATGGTATGCTCAGGGTAAGCTCTTGTATCACTGCAAGCATACGGACAGCCTGTTCGCCGGACATGGAAGGATACAGGTTCGTGGAGAACAGCCAGTTGTTCACATGCACGACCTTGTTGATCTGTGATTGCTTCATTCCCCAACCCAATAGACTGAGCAGCACAGAAAGCCCTTTCTCCAACACTGGCTTTTGCAACATGGTCAATTCCTGCTTGGCGTAACTTACATAATGCGTATACGGTGAGCATACATAGGCATTGTCGTACTCCGCCTCATTCACCGTTAGCGGAAGAACGAGATCATCGATCCGGGCGAGCAACAATGTGGCCTCCACGTTCGCCATATAACTCCGGGTCCCATCCAGCATAATGGGTTCCAAATAGGCTCTTGCATATCTTCCGTCCTCTGTATCGGGCCAGTCCATGCCTTTGATCGAATGCTGATCATACAGACGCACGCGTTCAACACGGTTACCACTTTCATCCTCGTATGTACGATCATCACAGGCCGATCTATCTTTCATTACTTTATTCTTCAAGCTTATACTCCCCCATACCCTTCATACTCTACACCACACTGTATAGGAAAAAAATGCTGCTTTCAAGTTGTATTCCAGAGGAAAAAAAAAGCCCGTCCAGCACGCTAAATACGTACCGACAGGCTCTCAAACTATTTATTATTAAAGTTTGTTCTCAGCGGAAGAAGCCTGATGATCCGAGACCAATTCATTCAGGTCTACAATCAGTTGCTCCAGTTCTCCAAAGCTCTCTACCATCTTCTGTGTCAGGTTACGTTGTTCTTCCATGCTCGCCAGAATCTCTTCTGTCGCTGCACTGGATTGCTCAGTCACACTCGAAATCTCGGAAACCTCATTCACAACTCTGGTGGAAGATTCCTTCATCGTCGCCGAACTAGTCTCAATATCTGTCGCTTGATTCAATACATGATGAGAGTTACTGTTGATTGTACGAAACACTTCCTCTGCCGTATGCACACTGTCTCTTCCTTGTTGTAACGATTGACGAATGCGTTCGAATCGATCCGTCAGCGCCTGCGTCTGTCCTTTCAATCGAGACAGAATGGTTGCAATATCACTTGCGGACTGACCCGAGTTCTCGGCCAACTTGCGAACTTCCTCTGATACAACGGCAAACCCGCGTCCATGCTCACCCGCACGAGCTGCTTCAATGGCTGCATTGAGTGCGAGCAAGTTGGTCTGACTCGCAATATCCGCTATGCTGTTCAGCATAAGCGTCATGGATTCACTTTCCTCGTTAAACTTTCGCATGTCATTTGCAGTGGTATCGATTGTCTCATATAGCTCTTGCATTTGGATGTTCAGCTGGTCCATCTGTGTGCTTCCTGTTTGCGTGCTCGTTGCCATACTTGCGGACAACTCTTTCATCTGCTGGGAATACGACGCAACGTCCTTGATATGCTGATCTGACACAGACAAGGATTCCGAAATCTCGGCTACACTGGTCGCCTGGAACTCAACACCTTTTGCAACCTCACTGAACCCAAGCGTCACCTCATTGGTGATGGAGCCAGTCGCATTCACTTTTTGCTTCAATTGATCCGTATAACGTGATAAACCTTCGACGGATTCCTTCACACGTTCCAGCATGGTTTCCACTCTTTGTTTAGAGTGCTCCACCTCATTCTGGCGTACTTCACTTTCACGGAAGAGCCTTTGATTCAGCTGTGAGACCAGCATCAAAACGGCTCCTGTGAGAGCAAATAGTCCCACATTGACGATATTACCTATTAGCTCAACAGAATCAACGGTATTCATAACAAATAACTGAAGAACACTGTTGACTAGTAATACCGAGAATCCAACCATAAAAAATTTCTTGTTAGGAAATAACAGGAGAACTGCGGTTATGACCAAACTTAACGCAAAATTGACCGTTCCCCACCCGACATAGACTCCACATATTGTCATTAATACGGTAATCAGCCATGGAATGAGATGAATATGCTTCTTTTTCGCATTAGCGTATGTAATCCAAACTACAAAGATCAGAGCTACTCCATTGGACACAAGTAACTTCG
This sequence comes from Paenibacillus sp. Negev47, assembly GCF_058313655.1. NCBI lineage: Bacteria > Bacillati > Bacillota > Bacilli > Caryophanales > Paenibacillaceae > Paenibacillus > Paenibacillus sp. Negev47. The sequence continues at coordinate 1,602,462 of NZ_CM177754.1, read as the reverse complement.
GCATCATAAAGGCCAGACCCATACCAATGGCAACGATAATCCACAAAATGATACCGATTAATTTGTTCCTTTTCCAAATAATTTCGTCCATACGATCCATGCATACCCCGTCCTTTTAAGTAGGTTAAATGTAAGTTGTAGGGCCTTTCTGTACTACATCTATTAGTCTCTGGCCCTGCTTATGCGCAAATCGCAAATACGCGGCACCTTAACATAGTACATATTGACTTCATAAGTATGAAACCAGCGCTACTTTATGTATATCGGTATTGTTAATTAAAAATTAATATGAATTATAAAATGATATGCAGACATATCATTTTTACAAACAAAAAGCCTGTCTTATACGTCTTGGCGTATAGGACAGGCTTTTTGGCATAATGCGCATATACGGGACAAACTCTTACTTTCCGAATACAAGTGTCGTATTGGACGAGCCTGCATACTTGGTGACGAATTCACGCGCGTAGCTGGCACTCTCTACCTGATAACTGTAATTGGAACTTGGTCTCCAGTTCGTTTTAGGAGAAGTCGGGCTATTAAGGGCTGGCGTACTGCCCGTATCGGTGAACTCCCCTTTTCCTTTGTCATCCAAGATGCCGCCCTTTTCAGCGCCAGCACCAAAGTAGTTGTTTTCGGAATAAATCCGCGCTTTTTCACCAATTGTGATGGCCTGATTAAAGTTGTTTGCATAGTTGTTTTTGAGATGGAAGTAACCATATCTTAAAAGTCCAGGTCCACGCACATATAGATTCTCGAAGTAATTGTTGGACATTGTCACATGAGGGACGCCATTGTAACTGCTGTTACCATCATTCGGATGTCCGAGAATAACGCCATACTTATGGTTCGCAAATTTGGAATTGCTAATCGTAATATAGTCTGCGCGATCACCAATGTACAGAAGCTTGTCCAGATCACTTCCGCCGGAGTTGTAGCTATGGCCAGAGAACGTCACATGATCGATCCAATAATTGGAGCCAGAAGTGATATACACCTGGATATCATCATTCCCGTTGATATTTGCTGAATGTTGAAATGTCAGATTCTGAAAAATTACATTGCTTGAACTGCTTGTAGATCTGAAATGAATATTCGTTAATGTATGTTTATCAAAGGAACCGACAAGTGTCTTATTCGCTCCAAATTCAACTTTTTGCAGCGAGGAGGAAGAAATATTCTGTTCAACGACGACAATTTTGGCTGTAGAGCCCGCCATATGTGTTCTCAGGTCATTGAGATTACTAACGTAAACAACCTGACCGTTCTTGCCGCCTGTCGTGGCTGCCTTGGATACACCACTTTCATTCTTGGCACTGCCTGCAAAACCGGTTAACCCGTTCGTACCTGTGTTCGGATAACTGGCCGCACCATAGGTAGACGGGGCCGTGGATACAGTCAGCAACAATAGAGTTATCGCGAGTAAAAGCATCGAAAATTTCTTCAAAATTTCACCATCCTTTATAATATTATCCTCGAAGACAACTCGATTATATCGTGTAACTTTGGCTGTGACAATATAATGATTGCAAAAAGACAACAATATTCTCTTTTTTGCAACAGCAGATCAGATATAGTGAAAAACAAAAATAGACTTTTCTTTCATACAAAATAGAGCCGCTAATTAGCGGCTCTATAAACGAGTACTGTGAGATACAACTTGGAACTGATCCGCCCTCGGATCAGTTCCTAAAACCTCTGACGAAAAACCATCGCTTGCGGATAATAATATATCACGACTTCTGATAGCTGCGGCGGAAGGCACCGGGTGTAAGTCGTTCAATCTTCTTGAAAATTGCTCCATAATAGCTGGTAGATTCGAAGCCGACTTGATGAGCAATATCCTCCATCCCGCGCTGCACATTGTCGAGCAGCAGTTCCTTGCTCTTGTTGACCCTTACCTGATTAACATAGCTGATGGGACGAATGCCTGTCGTCTTCTTGAACAAACGACAGAAATATTCCGGTGTGACACAGATCAGTCCAGCCAGCGTTGGCAAAGTAATCTCTTCAGCATAATGCTGTTCAATATAGTCCAGAACCGGTTTTAATCGCTCATACTGCTGCCCGACCGTATCGCTGCCCTCGACAGAAACGCGTTGAATAATCTCTGTCAATAAGGTATAGAGGATGGCGGAACAGGCGTAATTGCTTAATGTCTGCTCTTGTGGTGTTAAGGCAGCTTGCAGCAACTCCCGCATTCGGGATAGAAGGTATTCAGGCGATGCAAGCGTGTATACGCATGTGTCAACAATGCCAACGGTTTCAAACAAGCTCGCTGACCCGCTGCCATCGAAAATGATCCAGTCGACTTCCCAGCTCTCGGATAGCGCATAGTATTCGTGCTTCTGTCCAGGGAACAACAGCATGCCCATGCCTGGCTTGACGATATGTTCCGTTTCACTTAGTTTGAGCTTGCCCACACCGCTGCGGCATTGTATCCACTGATAATCCTGAATGCCTTGGTCTCGACGGATGTGCTCCTGTTCATGATGCAGGCCGATGCCAAGCAAATAAAAAGGGAGCAGCTTGTCTCGGGCAGATAATACCGGGAAATTGCGATTGGGATGAGGCATGCGACTAACTCTCCTGTTATCTTAATATTGTTATGTCATATTAATTATTTAAGATATTCACTCGAATTAATATATCATATAATCGCAATATATTGATAAATAAAGGAGATCACAGGATGACAATTAAGATAGGAATTGATTATTATCCAGAGCAATGGACTCCGGAGTTATGGGAGAAAGATGCCGTTCTTATGCAAGAGACAGGGGTTGCTGTTGTGCGAATGGCGGAGTTCGCCTGGAGCAGAATGGAACCGACCGAGGGTAATTATCAGTTTGAATGGTTGGATGCGGCTATAGAAGTATTCGCTTCGCACGGTATGAAAATCGTCTTATGCACCCCCACCAATACCCCGCCGAACTGGATGACAACCCGTTATCCGGATGTGCTGCCCATGGATGAGCAACGCCACATCATCCGGCCAGGTGTACGTGGACATCGTTGTAACAACAGCTCTTCCTTAAGAATGCTGGGCTCCAAATTTGTGGAAGCGATGTCACAGCGCTATGGTAAGCATCCCGCCGTCATTGGCTGGCAAATCGATAACGAGATGCACTACCAGGAATGCCATTGTGATACATGTAATCGTGCATTTGTCACTTGGCTGCAAAAGCGTTATTCCAATCTGGAGGAGTTGAACCGGGAGTGGGGTACGGTCGTCTGGAGTGGTGAGTACAGCAGCTGGGCTGAGGTAACAACGCCGCTCGGACCAAGCAAACCGATGAATCCTTCCTATCTTCTGGAGTACAAGCGGTTCTGTTCCGACAGCGTAGGCCATCTGCTGGGATGGCAGCTTGAGATTTTACGCCGTAACTGTCCAGGCCAATTCGTGACGCATAACATGTGGCAATATCCGAATAGCCTGGACTATTATGATCTGCACAACGAATTGGACTTCGTCTCTGTCGATTATTATCCGAATGAGCTGTATCGCGATTATGGCGATCGGTTTCCGAGGAACGGAGCGCTTACGCTGGACCTGGTTCGCGGCATCAAACGCCGGAATTTCTGGGTAATGGAACAGCTCAGCGGAGCGCAGGGCGCCTGGATGCCGATTCAGCGCACCCCCTATCCTGGACTGATCCGAGCTCGCTCTTGGCAGACAATCGCCCGCGGTGCGGATATGGTCGTCCATTTCCGCTGGCGGAGTGCAACCGTCGGAGCTGAACAATTCTGGCATGGGCTGATTGACCACAGCAATGTTCCTGGACGCAGGTTCAGGGAATTCGCCGAGCTTACTCGCGAGGTGAACCAGTTAGGAGAACTGCTAGCCGACTCGACCATTGTTACCCAGGTTGCGATTCTGCATTCGCATGATCAGCATACGGCGCTCTCCCTTCAGCCGCAGGCGGAAGGAGGAATGCACTATATAGACAACTTGTCCTCTATGCATAATGCATTTCTGAAAATGGGTATCGGTACGGACGTTATCAACTGGACCGAGGAACTTGACGGGTACAAGCTGGTCATTGTCCCTTCCCTCTTCCTGTTAAGTGAAGAAATAGCCCAGCGACTGGAGCGATTCGCAGCCAAAGGGGGGACCGTTGTCCTCACCAATCGGACTGGTGTGAAGAACATGAGGAATGTATGTGAGATGCTGCCTCTGCCGGGGCTGCTGGCGGAAGCGGCGGGTGTTGTCGTAAGTGAATATGATGCAATCGGCAACAGTGAGCATCGGATACGGAACGCGGAGGGCAAGACATTCGCTGCGAAGCAATGGTGTGATCTACTGGAACTGCGAGGTGCAGAGCCGATCGCCTGGTATGACAACGACTTTTACGAGGGTGTACCAGCGGTTACTGTCAATAAGTTTGGTGAAGGTGAAGTATATTATATCGGCACTTGGCCGGAACCATCGTATTTCTATCAGCTGTTTGAAGGCATATTGAAGGAAAAGGAATTGGCGCCCAAGATCCAGCTGCCAGAAGGTGTCGAGCTGTCGATTCGAACGAAGGGGGAGCAAAGTTTTCTGTTCCTGATCAATTTGACGAATGAGCAACGAGAGATTACGCTGGACGTTCCTTATCGCAGCTTGTTGACCAGCGAGAGATTGGATCAGAAGATGACTCTTCCAGCTCTGGGAGTGGATATTCTAACTGTATAAGATCAGCCGTTTTCATATTTAAGAAGGGATGTCTCACAAGGCTTACGACCTTGAGGGACATCCCTTCTCTTATTTTACTAACGTCCACCTAATTTGTATAAGAGTATTTCCAGTTAGTTTGTTTATTTGATTTTGATTCCGAGTTCATCATTTTTGGCTTCCTGCAAATCATCATAAACCTTACCTGGTTTGCCACGAAGTTTTAATATCATCGACTCCGGATTGTCCAGCAGATTGCTGTTGAAAGAATACATCATTCCGTCTTCCGTTCCGGTCCCTAATATCGTGGATAAACTTGTTTGCTTCCCGTCTTTAGAAGTAGTGACAATCTCGAGAGGCTGGACTACCTCACTGATCAACAACTTCGTTTTGTAATTGATCTCTTGCTCCGGCTCAAAAACAAATCTAACCCGAGTCACAAGCGGTGAAAATTCCACTTCTGCTAACATAACTTCATGACCCCCAATGCTAAAGGTCCGATTAAGGTTGATTATTTCCGTTTTGGGGATAGAGAATTTGGGATCCAGCGCAAAAGAAAGATTCATTTTTTTGGAAAATTGATATTCCCGTTCCTTTTCCCCGTTTTCAGAATATTTTACGACGCCAGGAACAACAGAAGAAATCTGCAATTGAAGATTCACTTGCTCAGGCAACGGTTTGTTTCGATTTCGTTCAAGTGTACTTCGACCATAGATAGTATGTTTATCATTCGAGAAACGCACCCCTCCTATATTTCCGTTATCCAGAACATAACCTGTTCTTGCATCCGTCATCTTCATATTAACAGTCGAATATATCTCTTGCGAAGCATCCGTTCTGGCGGTATACAATACCGTTATCCTGTTCTCATCTGCCATAACCGCATTCACGGTAAACTCATATATACCCGATGTAACCGTCCGATCCACAAGTTGCACATAACCATGATTGAGTGCTGATGTAATCGTAGCCTTTTCCATATCAGTTGATATGTCACGAAAGGGCTCTAGTACTCCCCAATGGACTGCAGGCTCAGTATATGTTGCCGGTTGTTGCCCATAGTTTCCAAGCGGGCCCATAAGAAACCAACTCGCAGCCAGGGCCGTGACCAGCACTGCCGTGATCCATTTGATACGAGCGGTCCTACCTGATCGTTTTGTTCTGGCCTTTGCGAGACCACGTTGAATTGCCGCAGTCGTGTCCGCCGGATTCCATTGCTGGTTCTCTCTTTTCACCTGATATGCGTCTGCAAGAAGTGCTTTCTCCTCCGGGTTAGTGGTCATGCCAATCCCTCCTGTTCCTCATCAACTTGCGCAACTGCTGAAGTCCCTTGTGCTGCCAGGTCTTGATCGTACCTTCCGGTTTGCCGAGGATGGAGGCAATATCCGTCAGTGTCATGTCGTTATAATATTTCAGCAATAATACATGGCGATATTTAGGTTTCACCTTTTGTAAAAGAGATTCCATAGCAATTCGGTTATCATCAACGCTGATCATCCAAGAAGCCGGAATGCTGTCCTCCAGATCTTCCTTGGCCAGAGGTGTCGCTCGCTTGCGGCGTCTCTGTTCATCGATGCAGACATAGATCAGAATCCGAATGATCCACGACTTGAACGCCTTCTCATTATTCAGCGTACGACGCTTGATCCAAGCCCGGCACGTCATCTCCTGTACCGCTTCCAGCGCATCTTGCCGATTACGCAGGTAACTGTAAGCAATGGAAATAAGCGTATCTTGATGCTCCATAATGGATTGCACAAATTCCGTCTCGTCTTCGGTCTGTACATATATCCTCTGGTTCATCTCTGCTTTTGTTTCCACCCCGCATCCCTCCTTCTCTCTCTTTCTGTGGTATAAGACGGGTGAGTGAATCAAACGGTTTTTATTATTTGCTCATCAAAAAAAGCTCCGCCATCATCATGAGGGAGCTTGATTACATAGGACTTCAGCCGAAGATAATCTGATTGACGTGTAATTTAGATACTTCATATCAACTAACCTACAGATTACCCGTTACTTCGATCCCTTCGGCCAATTGTAGATGAGTTCTTACCCAAGTGGTGAACTGATCCAAAAACACACGCAATTCAGGCTCTGCAACCACCTGTTGACCCAACTCTTCCGGAACCTCCACCCACACTTCCTTCATAACGGGATTGTCCCAGCAGGGATCAAGTTCCTTCTTCTCTTCTCCAGATCGAGGGTCAGTTAACGGGAACATTCGATCCAATGCCGGACGAATAAGATCAAAGTCTTCATTATATATGAACAGCATATCTTCCATCTCTACTTCGACCATAGTTCTCTTTGATCTTTTAGCCATATAGAATCCTCCTCCTGTTTCAGGCAAATCTCCTACATATCAGAGTTCAAACCAGATTTCTCCGCAGGAGGCTCCCTTAACGATCAGATTCATGGAGATGCCACAGCCAAAATCTGTGCAGCATGCCTGCCGACCATTTTGGATCAAGATATTCGTGCTCTAGCACATCCCAATCCTCTTCTTCCTTACTTCTCCTCCCTCACTACTCTATTAACGGTCGTTCGACGACGTACCCGCGTTGCTGCAATTCATCCATTGCTGCTGCCACATCTCGCTGAGGACACAGCTGCTTAATCAGGCTAGCAGTCAATGGTTCTTCTTCATATACTTTAGCTACGGCTTCCAGTGACAATTCCTGTAAGTCATAGTATGCTTTTGCCCAATCAACGTAATCTTCCGGGTTCTTCTCCATATACCCCAGCAAAAAGTCCGCTCCACCTCTGGTGTCCGCTTCGTCTTCCTCGACCATCGCCAGCTGAATCCAGCTACCAGCCTTCCATTGCAAGTCGTTCCCTTCCTGCCAGAGGCAAAAAGTGACATCCTCCAGATCCAATGCCTCCTGATGATGCCGCAGAGCAGCCATCAGTGTCTCCGGCACATCATCGTACATGCCTGGATAGATTTCTCCATCCTCACGAGCATGTGGGCTCAAGGGTGATTCATGATCGAATCCTTTGATCAACGTGCCCGAATCCGTAAACAATACATGCAGATGATCCCCTGCTCCATTATTAATACTCCCCCATACCACACCAGGCTGAAGCTCAGCTTCATAGCGATGTACGCGTAGCCATTCTTCCTCGGAAAAAATGATGTCCAATGCAGCGAGTATCCTCATCCGTTTACGCAGAGCATCTGCATTCATCACTATTATCTCGTTCCAATCCTGCATATGAATCTCTCCTGTCTGTTCGCATATGTATATTACATCCGGATTAATTCATCCAGCGTGTTCTTACCCTGCATACTTGGTTTCATGAGAATCGAGATGCGACTGGCTTCTCTGGATATGATACATGCATAGTTTCCCGGCTTTAATTGAAACAGGACACCTTCACACGACTCATCCGGCTCCAGCTCACCGCCACTAACATCTTCTGCTGCTCCCAGATAGACGTTGCCCGACGGAACTTGCAGATGATACACACTTCCCTGTTCTGCTACGCAATCTGGATCTCGATCTGAATCTGCATCCTCCAGGCTCCATTCCACCTCATATACTCCATCCGCACCCAGATTCAGGAACAGACAATGGCCTGCATTGACCTCAGCCAGCTCATCCTCCGGTACGGACCACCAGTCTGATGTGTCTTGGACCCGGTGCCTCAACGCCGCCAGATCATACAGGCACAATGTTGCCGTATCTGTAACCATTTGAAATGTTCCTCGCATATTCATCCGCCCCTTCTGTCTGATTCGAGTCTGATATAGAACCATATCCCACCATTATATCAAGGCTCGTACACGTGTAAAAGGAACCCGGGGGCCAACTCTGCTTGCGTAACTCTTCATTTCTGGTTCCAAACGGTCGATATAAGCATAACTGACTTTTTTGAACTTGATGGAGGAAGCCATGTCAATTAACAATAGAAAAGAACCCTTTCGCTACACATTGAAGGAACCGATCAACTTTGAAATCTATATTCTCAGCATCAACGGGGTCATTGCACCACCCAAACCCATTCAGGCCGAGCTATGTGATATCAGTCGATCCGGCTGTCAGCTGTCATTTCCCCTGTCCCTTCCTGTAGAGAATAATGATATTCGGATTGGAATGAATATGTTGCTATTTGAAGACCCCCTATATATGGAAGGCACTCTCCGCTGGGGTCAAGAAAAAAATACCTCATGGCACTATGGTGTCCAGCTTGAGATTCAAGATGGTAACCAGGACCGTCTCTCCCGGGAGATGAGAATGCTTGCAGGACAAGGCAAAATTATTGTGAAATAGCCATATAGACCTGATAACAAAAAACACAAAAAAACAGCCCAAACAAGTTGGACTGTCCTATTATTTAGACTTTTTATGCCGCTTTACTGACTGTCGCTGGTTGTTCCATGTTGGACCAATTCACGGTTTTTTCAAGAACTAGTGAGACCAATACCCCAATTACAAGACCATTGCTTATAATCGGAATGAGATACATGGGCAAGGTTTGAAAGGCTTCAGCAGGAATATTCATGACAGCAACTCCAGTGAGAACCGGCAATGCTACACGATAGATGGTCTTAGAATTAAATGTCGTACCCTCAAGCGTTCTTAATGCCGTGCCAAACATCTGCAGATACGCTACAAACAGAACAGCACTGCCTACGCTTGGTGGTATTTGTGCAAAGAATGCCGTGATCGAAGGTGTAAGACCCATCATACATAGTAAGCCTGCTCCAATAATAAAGGCAGCACGGCGCAGGATACGAGTACTCTCCAGGAATCCGATGGAAGATGCAAATAAACCAAACGGTAGCACACCCACACAGGCTGATAGCATCGTGAACAGACCTGTTAGCGCGTATGAGCGTCGATACTGACGACTCGTCGTCTCTGTCCGGTATAGTTTCTCAACTGTGCTTAATGTGGTGATCGAATTCGTCATATTCACCAGCCCCACGAAGAAAGCAGTAATGACGATCCCCGGCTCCCATCTGGGTACTCCCCACGGAAACAGCGTGAGACCTGCTGGGTTCTGATTCGGCTGTCCGCCATGTTGTCCAGGAAACAAGAGACTATAGGCGATCCAGCCTGCCACAATCCCAATGAGGATCGCGTAGTTCCCCAGTTTCCCCCTCCCCTTTAATTGAATCCATGCCACCAGAAATGCAATGACAACGGATAGCGCGGCAACAGGCAGATCGAAGCGCCCAAACTCCGTATATCCAATCATGCCTTTGAAAAAGTTCATGGTTAATTGAATCGTCATCAGAAACAGCATGGCACTCTTGACCATGGGCGTAAACAGCTTTTGCAGCACTTGCGCTGCTCCCAGCCAGCCCAAAATCATCATCGTTAGTCCCGCTAACAGGAAACCTGCAGCCAGCCCACCACCAATACGCTCCAGACTCATACCCGCTGATGAAGCAGATACCGTCAAGCTTAGCGTTAGTCCCCACCATAATCCTGACGGACCATCCATGACCGCATACCGATGACCGAATATGGCTTGAAGCATACACACTGCTCCGGTAAGTATAAATGCGTGCTGCATGGAGGCAGCGATGGCATCCGGGGACAGATGAAAATTATGTCCAATGGATAGCGGAACAACAACGGTATTGGTAAAGAGGAAGAAAAACCACTGTATGCCTGCCAAAACCAGTGCAGATACGTCCTTCATATTCTTTTGTGAAAAATGCTCTTGATGTCTGTTCATTCGTTAGTAATATCCTTTCACTCTTCTGTATCATAAACGCATAAGTCTCTTCAGACTTGAGTTAGTAGTCGTTCCATGTCGGCATATTGATGCTGGCGCGCATGTTCGAGCGGTGTAATCCCGTCCCGATCCGCAATCTTTGGATCTGCACCATACTTCAGAAGCAGGGCAACAATCTGCTGATGACGCAGTCCACCATCCCCCAAAATGACCGCTTCCAGCAAGGCTGTCCATCCCAGATTGTTGATATGATTCACATTCACATCGCTGCGTGTCAGCAGAAGCTCTACAATGTCCACATGGCCCCGATCCGCTGCAGGAATAAGAGCTGTACCGCCGAAACGATTTGTTAAGCGGGTATCCGCACCCCCGGCAATAGCCAATTCAACCATGTCATACATACCCTCAGCACTCGCATATAATAGCAGGTTGTCCAATCGTGCATCCTGAAGGTTAATGTCCGCTCCAGCGTCAACTAACATCCTTGCTGTGTCTATCTTGTTACCGTGTACGGCTGCCATCAGAGGTGTTCTCCCCAATGCATTCTTTTCATTCAGCCGGCTACCTTGTGTGATATATCGAATGACCTCATCGGTATGCCCCGCTTGAGCGGCATCATGTATTGTTCTACCCACGTTGCTTCATCCTCCAATGTAAGGTCCTTCTACTGTTATTCATTCAGGTGTGCAAATCTAATGTATGGTAACATAAGATCGTAGTATATTAAAAATACATGTTTTGTTGGCTTTCCATACGAATTGCATATACATTGCAAGCGAAGGAGAAAATCATTTGGATATCAAACAATGTCGCTATTTCGTTGCCATTGCTGAGGAAAAACAGATCACAGCCGCTGCCCGAAGACTGCACATGGCTCAGCCACCTTTAAGCCAGCAGCTTAAGTTAATGGAAGAAGAGCTCGGCGTGATTTTGTTTGAACGCAAAGGACGTATGATGGAACTAACACAGGCGGGTCGCAGCTTCTATGATTATGCAGTTACTTTGACCAAATATATGGAGGAAGCTGTAATGGAGATGCAAAGTTTCCGTCATGGCATCCGTGGCAAACTTGCGATCGGCATCAATACCATATCTGATCGTCTGATCCCGCAAGCACTTCAACAGTTCCGCACCACACATCCACAGGTTACCTATAAAATTCAGCAAAATGAATCCGCACAATTATGCCGCCTGCTGGAAGATGGCAAAGTCGAACTCGCCTGTGTACGCATGCCTGTCCAGACAGAACGCTATGAAGTGCTGCACCTGCCACAGGAGCCGCTCTTCTACATTTCTTCGACACCACTAGAACGCCCGACGGAGATGGGCCTAAGAGCGGAGATGGGGACTTACTTCGAACAGCTTACAAGCATCCCTCTACTGCTTCCAAGTACAGAGGGACTCGGCATGTTCGAGCTGATTCTGGACAGGTTTCGGGAGCACCAGGTTACCCCCTCCATCATGGGTGAATGCTCAGACATTAATATGTTGCTGGAGTTGGTCCGACTCGGCTTCGCCAGTTCCATCGTGCCTCATACGGTACTACAGCTATACCAAGAGCACCCTTTCCACGTATATCGCATCCAGGATCAGCATTCCACGGTTGGCTCGGCGCTGGTCTGGCTACAGAACCGCTATCTGTCCAAGCCTGCACAACACTTTGTGCAATTGGTACAGGATATGCTTCCCGTGGTATAGAACTTGATAAACAAAAAAAGCGCAGCTTTACCGGAATGTAATCCGGTAAGGCTGCTGCTTCATTTTTATAGTTAAGCTTTAGCTGTGAACAACAAGTCTTTTTCTTTGATCGTAGTGCGACCAGCAGATTCAATGGTCTCATACTGGTGCATGTTCGTAATAATAACAGGTGTAATCGTCGTGTAACCGGCTTGTTCGATCTGTTCCCGGTCAAACTCCATGAGTACATCACCTACGGTAACCTTCGCACCTGCTTGAACTTTAGGAGAGAAGAATTGACCTTTCAGCTTCACCGTATCAATCCCGATATGAATCAGCATCTCTGCTCCGGTATCACTTACCAGACCAATGGCATGTCCACTCTTCGATAACGAGAATACTGTACCGTTGATCGGAGAAACAACGCGGCCCTCAGATGGTTGAATCGCGAATCCTTTACCCATAATCTCTTCAGAGAATGCAGGGTCTGGAACTTCGCTAAGCGGTTTAACTTCACCTGTGATCGGGCTGAATACTTGCTCATCTTGTGCTTTTGCTTCTTCAGTTACAACAGAAGTCGTTGCTGCTGATTTTGCTGGCTCAGCTGCTGGTGCTGCTGGCTCAGTTGCATTTTCTTCCTGGAACCCAAGAATGTACGTCAGTACTGCCGCAGCTACGATGGCAATCAAACCACCAGCCAGAGCATAGAGCAGTGTGCTAATTGCTGGACTGATAAATGCTGCCACACTCGGCAGACCTGCAAGTCCTGTAATAACGTACGATTTAACATTGAAGATACCCATGAATCCACCGGCAATCGCTCCCCCGATAAGGGCTGCAATAAACGGTTTTTTGAACTTCATGTTGATACCGTACATCGCTGGTTCCGTAATCCCCATGATAGCCGTAAGACCTGTGGAATAAGCAAGGGATTTGGTTTTGCCATTTCTCGATCTGAGACCTACACCAAATGCCGCGCCACCTTGTGCCAAGTTAGCTGCAAACATCAGTGGAATGATAAAGTCGTAACCCAGTGTTGTCATTGAACCAACAACGATCGGCAACAAAGCATAGTGCATACCTGTAATGATCAGCAGTGACATCGTACCACCAATCAGGATACTTGCGAAGATGGACATGTTATCGAACAACCATGAAATACCACCGGACAAACCATTACCAAGAACCGTACCCAATGGACCTACTGTCATCAACGTCAGTGGAACCATAATTAACAGTGTTACTGTTGGAACAACCAAGAGTTTAAGTGAAGCATGTGTTACACGATCAACGGCCTTCTCTACATAAGAAGCAATCCAGATGGCGAGAATGATCGGAATTACTGTGGAGGAATACGTTGCGGCAATGACTTTAATGCCCGCAAATGTCGAATCCCCTTCAGCAAGTAACGCGGTAATCGTTGGATGCATAATACCTGCGGCAAGTGCTGCGCCAATGTACATATTGCTACCCAGTTTACGTGCAGCACTTATCGCCAGAATAATTGGCAGGAAGTAGAATGCACCGTCACCGATTGCGGACAAAATGATGTAAGTTGAGCTGGTATCGGACAACCACCCCAGGGCAACCAGGATAGCCACGATCCCTTTGATCATACCTGCACCTGTAATCGCTGGCAGAATCGGTGTAAATATACCGGAAATGAAGTCGAACAACGCACTTACCGGATTTCTCTTTTTCTTCTCCCCAGTTGAAGCACTTGATGTTGCATTATCTGCGTTTGGAGATTTGGACATGTTGCCAACAAGTGCGTTGTACACGATAGGTACATCGTTACCGATGATGACCTGGAACTGTCCACCGTTCTCCATAACACCCATAACGCCTGGTGTATTTTTCAGCGTCGCTTTGTCCGCTTTTTTGTTGTCATTGAGGTTGAATCTGAGTCTTGTCATACAGTGTGTGACTTGATCAATGTTCTCTTCGCCACCAACAAGCTTCAAAATATCCTTGGACAATTGTTGTGTATCCATTGTGTTTTGCTCCTTTTATGTGTAATGAAGGTTAAAAAAAAACCTAAACACTGAATAATGACAAAGCAGAAAAGCTTATCATTATTCAACGTTTAGGTTTTGCCTTTTTAGCAGTAACAATCCCAATTTTATTCGATTGGTTGTTCATTTCTGACAACTCGTTCAATATGAATGGTCAGATACAGTATTTCTTCCTTGGACAACACCCGATTATAGATCTTACGAGTATAGTCACTGATCCTTACTGCACATGCATGTGCTTCCGGATACTGCTTGCTCACCAAGTCATGAAGAGGATTATCTTCTTCTTTATCTTCAATCGCCATTCCTTGCAACACACGTTGGGCAAAGAACTTCAGATGAGTTAAAAATCGATAATAACTCAATGAATCTTCATCAAGCTCGATTACAAAACTACGTCTTACAATGTTAAGTATGTCCTTAACGATATTCGTAATGCTGATCGTTTCCCTCATCTCACCGTTCATCTGGGCATTAACCAGATGCATCGCAATGAATGCGCATTCGTCTTCAGGAAGCAGGACACCTAACGTTTCCTCAATAATCTGTAGCGCCTTGAGTCCAATGGCATATTCCTTCCGGTACATGCGCTTGATTTCCCAAAACAGTGCGTTACGGATCTGCAATCCTTGACGATGTCGATCAATGGCAAAATGAATATGATCCGTCAGTGAAATGTAGATGCTCTCATGCAGCTTCTCACCCAATACCGTCTCGGCATAACGGATAATCTCATCCGAGCACTCGACATATTCAACCGGGATATCAGACAGAAGTGTTTTGAGTTTCTGTGATACTTCTTTACTTTCGAGCGAGAATATTTTTTCGACGAGACTCTCGTCTATCGATTCACCAGTATGCTTTTTGAAGGCAATTCCACGTCCCATAACGACCAGTTCGTTTCCTCCCGGATCAATCACGGTAACTACGTTGTTGTTCAGCACCTTCTCAATTTTCATTTCTTCACATCACCTTGCACCGTCAAAGTAGTAAAAGGCAAAACCAAAGCAGGTCACGAGATATGCCCTGCTTCTGGTTTTGCCTGATTGAACAGTAACAATCCAGTTATTCATTAGCCTTAGGCCCATCTTACCATATAATTATCCATATGACAATGTTTTTGTGAAAGCGGTTAATGTGCAATAATGTGACATAAGAAGGTGCATG
Organism: Paenibacillus sp. Negev47; assembly: GCF_058313655.1. Lineage (NCBI taxonomy): Bacteria > Bacillati > Bacillota > Bacilli > Caryophanales > Paenibacillaceae > Paenibacillus > Paenibacillus sp. Negev47. The sequence continues at coordinate 1,587,255 of NZ_CM177754.1, read as the reverse complement.
TACAACCATGCTTTAAGAACTAATATTTACTCGTTGTTGTTCTTAAGACTTGCGCCATTCGTACCAATAACTTCTTTGTACCAGTGGAATGATTTTTTCTTGTAACGATCCAGTGTTCCTGAACCATCATTGTTGCGATCTACATAAATGAAGCCATAACGTTTCTTCATTTCGGCAGTTGAAGCACTCACCAGGTCAATACAGCCCCATGACGTGTAACCCATCACTTCTACGCCATCTTCAAGAGCTTCTCCCACCTGTACCAGGTGATCATTCAAATATTGGATACGGTAATCATCATTCACTGTTTTATTGCCCTTTTCGTCCGTAATCAGTTCATCTACTGCACCCAGACCATTTTCGACAATAAACAATGGTTTTTGATAACGGTCCCAGTATTTGTTCAGGGTTACGCGTAGTCCTTGCGGATCAATCTGCCAGCCCCACTCGCTCGCTTTGAGATAAGGGTTTTGCACACCTGCGAACAGGTTTCCTTTTCCTTCAACCCGTTTCTCGGGATCACCTGTCTCACAGATACTTACATAGTAACTGAACGAGATAAAGTCTACGGTATGCTTAAGAATTTCAGCATCGCCGTCTTCAAACTTAATATTGATATTATTCGCTTTGAAATAACGGTTAATGTATTTCGGATAGTAACCACGTGCATGAATATCAGCAAAGATATCATTGCGCTGTTCAGCATGCATCGCTGCAACCACATCATCCGGATTCGGAGTCAGCGGATACGTAGGCATGCTCAGTACCATACAGCCGATTTTGGCTTCAGGCATAATTTCATGACCCAGTTTAACAGCCAGGGCACTGGCTACCAGTTCGTGATGGATCGCTTGGTACAGATCCTGCTTGGACAGTTCTGCTTTTGGCGTGTAGATCCCGCCACTCATGAATGGCTCCTCCAGAATGGAGTTAATCTCATTGAATGTCAGCCAGTATTTTACTTTACCTTTGAAACGGTTAAACAGCACTGTTACATAACGCTCGTAGAACTCGATCATTTTACGGTTAACCCAGCCATCATACGTTTTGGACAAGTGCAGGGGTGTCTCATAGTGAGAAATCGTTACGAGTGGTTCAATACCGTATTTGTGACACTCATCGAACAGGTCATCATAGAATTGCAGACCTTTCTCGTTTGGCTCCAATTCATCACCTTTAGGGAAGATACGGGACCAAGCGATGGATGTACGGAACACTTTGAAGCCCATTTCGGCAAACAGTTTAACATCCTCTTTGTAACGGTTATAAAAATCAATCCCGATCAGTTTCAGGTTGTCCTCTGTAGGACCTTCCGTTCTCGGCGTTGTAATCCCGTGAGGCATGACATCTTGAACAGATAGGCCTTTGCCATCTGTATTATAAGCTCCTTCAAGTTGGTTGGCTGCTACAGCGCCGCCCCATAGGAAATCCTTCGGAAATGGTGTAGTCATATCAATCATTCCTCTCTAATTAACGATATTTTCATTCTTTGTATAAATGCTTTACTCTATCCTTTGCCGACAGGAAAAAGCGGACAATCTCCAACTAAAAGGGTCATCAGGAATATTAGTTCCTTGAATGCCAACTTTCGTGTTAGGTTTTGCCCGCTTTTTATGCGGTAACAATCCTGAAAACGGGAGAACTACAGTTGCTCACCATTGCTTGCAATCACGTTTTTGTACCAGTCGAACGAATCTTTCTTGGAACGTTTGAGTGTTCCGTTACCTTCGTCATCCAGATCGACATAGATGAAACCATAACGTTTGGACATTTCGGACGTAGACATGCTCACAAGGTCAATCGGGCCCCATGCTGTGAATCCAATCAGATCCACACCATCTTTGATGGCTTCTTTCATTTGTTCAATGTGTTTTTTCAGGTAATCCACACGATAGGAGTCATGGATAGAACCATCTTCTTCAACACGGTCATATGCACCCAGACCATTTTCAACGATAAACAATGGTTTCTGGTAACGATCCCAGAAGTTATTCAGGGTTACGCGCAGACCGATCGGATCGATCTCCCAGCCCCAGTCGGACGCTTCCAGATAAGGGTTTTTCACGCCACCAGTCAGGTTACCTGCTGTTTCTTCCTTGTCTGCGGATGCAGATTTGGTTACGGACATGTAGTAACTGAAGGAGATGAAATCAACGGTATTGTTCAGCAAGATCTCATCATCGCCTGCTTCTTTTTGAATCACGATGTTGTTTTCTTCAAAATAACGAGCCATGTAGTTCGGGTATTTACCACGAGCATGCATGTCCGTGAAGAAGAGGTTGATCTGATTCTCATGTTGAGCCAGACGAACATCTACCGGATTACATGTTGCTGCATAAGTTTCCATACGAGCAAGCATACAACCCACTTGGGAACCAGGCATAATCTCGTGTGCAAGCTTCGTTACCAATGCACTGGCTACAAATTGATGATGCAGCGCTTGATATGTGGTTTGCAGCTTGTTGTCCACTTTATCGATCAGAATGCCGCCACCAGTGTACGGGCTGAACAGCATTACGTTAATTTCATTGAACGTCAGCCAGTATTTCACTTTATTTTTATAACGGTTAAACACCGTTTCTGCATAACGAACGTAGTGCTGGATCACTTCGCGGCCAGCCCAGCCATTATATTTTTGCGTCAAGCCTAGCGGAGTCTCATAGTGAGACAATGTAACGAGCGGCTCAATACCGTATTTCAACAATTCGTCGAAGACTTCATCGTAGAATTTCAAACCAGCTTCATTCGGCTCTTGGTCATAACCGTTCGGGAAAATACGGGCCCAGTGAATGGACAAACGGAAAACTTTGAAGCCCATTTCAGCGAACAACGCAATATCTTCTCTAAAGTGATGATAGAAATCAATACCAAAACGTTTCGGGAAACGTTCTTCAATTTTGCCGGAGAGAATCTCTTCGATTCGGGAAGAGGAAATTTCCATGGCATGTCCGCCTGTACGCTTCTCTTTCGGAACATGAGCGATCATGTCCGCTGTGGAGAGGCCTTTGCCGTCCTTATCGAATGCACCCTCCAATTGATTGGCAGCTGTAGCGCCGCCCCATAGGAAGTTTTCGGGGAATCCTTTTTTTGCCGTGGTCATGAACAACAACCTCTTTTCGAAATTTATTTTGGTTTTTCTAGGTAACGAACTGTAATTCAGAGCAGAAAACAAGAAAAACCTAAACTCAAGGTAAAATAGCACCAAAAAAAGGGGCTTTCATTTCACCATCAGTTTAGGTTTTGCCTGTCTTCACAGTTACAATCCATCAAAAGATGTTATTGCGTATTCTGTTTGTGTTTGCTCTTGTAATGTAAGCGTAACATATCTATTTTGCAAAATCAACTTCACAGGATTATATGATCGTTCGCACACTCTCTCCATCGGAAAATTAACGCGGCATACGCATAATGGCTGCCCTTAGTGCCTGCGCTCCTTCCTCTGTTTCCAGGTAAGCAGCAGGACTTTGGTCCCCTAAAGCCGGGATATCTTTCGCCAGCCATTCCAAAGCGTACTCCCCCATTTCACACCAAAGCACCCGACTTATATCCGGCGGAATCCCTTGTACTCGCGCACGTTCTGCCCAAGTGGGGTCCATCTTCTGTTCAAGTTCTTCAAACCGTTCGGAAAATGAGTCCCAGCTTGCCTGCTTAAACTCCCTGAAATAAATACCTTTCATACTCATGTAATTTCACTCCCCATATCGCCATTTTTAACCCTGTGGTCCTATTTAAAACAATTCATCCTAAAGCCGCTTGAATCCACTTCTGTAACAGGTAGACTTAATTTTAAATGTTTTTTCGGGGAAAGAACAGTCAGGGAGGATTCAGAAAATGACTCACGAAGAAAATACATCCGGTTGGGATGCGATTGATAAAGCTATCGGTGATCTATACGGTGAACAAGAGCCACGACACTACGGTACTGCCCTTCCGTATATGCTCGGCGGACCTGATCCGCTTGATGGTATCAGCGTCTATGCTGTCGATAAACCTATGCATCATTGGCATTTTGTTACCTACGGTTTCTCTGAATTATATGAAAAAGAGATGCAGGATGCATCCAGGAGCGGGTATGGATTTGAACTCACGTTTCGTCTTACACGTAGTGAAGAAGAGACCGAACCACCTGCCTGGGCACTAAATCTATTACAAAATGTAGGACGATATGTCTTCAATAGCGGAAATGTCTTTCACGCAGGAGATTACATGGACGCCAATAGACCGATCTGCCTGGAGTCGGATACACTGCTGACAGCACTCGCTTTTATAGAAGACCCTGATCTGCCCGAGATATCAACACCTAATGGTTCAGTGAAGTTTATTCAGATCGTGGGTATTTCAGGTCGTGAACTGGAGATGATTCAAACTTGGAATACCCGTGGCTTTCTGTCTGCATGTTCCAGTTTCACTCCCAAATATGTAACAGATCTCATGAGAAATTCGTACGCAGATATCCCTTCGGTTATGCAGGCGGTCCAGCATGGAATTGAACAAGACGGGTCCAGCACAGCCTTTTTATTCATACAACAACTGGGTTGGGAGTTCCCACGCAAAAAAACACTACAAAAAACGGTTCCGGCCAAACTTCAGCTTGGAGCCAAACAGGCCGTTTTAATCGGTAACATTCTTCGCAGCCGAATATCAAAAAGTGAATCTCTGTCCTTGATCGGACCGGATATCAATATCCTGTTCGAAGCCGGAGAGTACCCTGCCGTGTCGGAATCAGATAGACAAATTACACTGACGGTGAACACGCAGATTGTTGAGGAGTTGGCACAGAACCTTCGCCCGATCGAAGGGACATTCGAGATTATTTCGTTAGATCATCTTCTTGTTCAGATTGTTAAAACAGAGATTAAGAACCAGGAAGGACACGTCATTCAAACGATTGGGTGAGAACACACCCTCAGATTCATTTAAAAGAACAACGTTTGTATTCAGCGATTGTGCAGCAAGGAGGAAACCACATGCCTGCCACTACACTTGCCTCACGGCACAATGAGTCCGTTACTCGCTCGCATGTAGCAGGAACGGCTCCGTTCGACTATTCACCAAAATCCAGTCTGGACAGGCTTCGCAAAATCAATCATTTCCTGATTCATGCATTCCAGAACAGTATCTCGGATATCAAAGAAAATTTAACGGGCACCTATCTTTTTCTACTCACAGATAAGGACGGTGTGTTACTCTCCATGGATTACAGTTCAGATCTTGAAGCTGTGGTGGAACATTCCCCTATAAGTCCGGGTATGATCTTCACCGCAAAAAGCTGTGGAGTCAACGCCATATCAGAAACGATGGATAACAATAAGCCTGTACTGCTGCTGCCCGAGCAGCATGAAAGTCCTTATTTTCAAAGCTGGCATTGTTACGCCACACCTCTGTTCATGGGATCACAACATTTCGGTTATCTGGATGTGTCCACCATTAATGCGGATATGCAGGGTGAACTGATCGCCATTGCCAAGCTAATTCCAGCGTACATCCAGAACTGTTATCAGAGTCAACAGACTGCTAAACGGTGCGACAAACCGGCGGTGGAGTTCACCCAGCGTCAGTTAACCATTCTGGAGATGATAGCCGGAGGCCTCACGGTAAAAGCCATTGCATTGAAATTAAAGATCAAGGAATGCACCGTGAATCATCACAAAAAAGTGATTTTTAACAAATTAGGTGTGCAATCCAGCACAGAAGCTGTTTCAATTGCCAGCCGAATGTCTTATGTATAGAAGACCCCCTATAGATTCCTATAGGTAGCATATGAGAACGTTTGTGCTACAATTTAAGAAGCAGGCAACATGTAGAGAGAGAGAAACAAACACACATACTTCAGGAGGGTAATATGACAATTCCAAAAAAAGCTTCTTTATTCGCCATGCTCATTATGATTATGCTGGTAGCTGCCGCTTGTGGTGATAAAGCAGATAACACGGCTGCAACAGATGATTCCACCCCGACAGAAACAACAACTGGCACCGATGCTGACACAGCAAGCACGGAAAATACAGAGAACACAGAGCCAGCTGGCGAAGAGTCCAAGGAAACCGATAATTCCCAAGACGTTGAGCTGGGGACGACAGAAAAAGGTTCTTACACCAATGACTATTTCGGCGTATCTCTGAAATTCCCGGACGCATGGGAGTTCCAGGATGCTGCAGGCATGAATGAGCTGACAAGTGCCTCATCCGAAGCGATTGCTGGGGATGATGAAACGAAGAAAAAACAAATTGAACTGTCTCAGACCAAAACATTGAATCTGCTTATGGCTTCAAAGTACCCATTGGACGGAGGTCAAGTTGGCCCTTCCGCTATGGCCATTGCTGAGAAAGTAAGCTTGTTGCAAGGCATTCGTACAGGTAAAGACTACCTGGAAGCAACCAAAAAATTCATGGTGGATAGCCAGTTCCCCTACGATTACAAAGAAATCACGACTGAAACCATCGGTGGTAAAGAGATGGATCTGATGCAAATCACGATGGATGCAGGTGACGGTTCAACGATTACTCAGGATTACTATAGTACGATTGTTGAAGGCTATGCTTTCAACTTCATCTTCACTTACATGGATGATGCGACCAAAGCCGAGACTGATACCATCAAGAAATCGGTTCAATTCAAATAATCGCTTTCGATTACTGCCATTATACAAAGCACATATAACTCAACCCCGATCACGATCTATAGAGATCATTATCGGGGTTTTTTTTTACTGAAGATGTCTTGCACTAACTGGATATGGCTACCCAGTGCCCTTCCGTGATTTCTACCCACTTGGAATGTTCCAGATTATAACGGTCCTCTACTTCAATATTCTCTCTTGTTGTTTGTTTTACAACATGTCTCTTTTTCTTCGCTTCTACGGCCGGATCAGGCACAGGGATAGCAGACAGCAATGCCTTGGTGTAGGCATGTTGCGGGTTGGAATAGAGTTCTTCACTCTCTGCCAGCTCAACAATCTTCCCGTTATACATCACCGCCACTCGATCACTGATATGTTTAACCATGGACAAGTCATGGGCGATGAAGAGATACGTCAACCCTAATCGTTGCTGCAATTCTTCAAGTAGCTGTACGATCTGAGCCTGTATCGATACATCCAGGGCAGACAACGGCTCATCACATACGATGAATTCAGGTTCCACAGCCAGAGCTCGTGCAATACCGATCCGCTGTCTCTGCCCACCCGAGAATTCATGCGGGTAACGCTGCGCATGGGTGGGATCGAGACCTACCATCTCCAGTAATTCCTCCACCCGCTTCTCCCGCTGAGATGCAGTACCTGCAAGTTGATGTATATCAAGCGCTTCTCCAATGATATCCATAATCCTCATTTTGGGATTCAGAGATGCATAGGGGTCTTGGAAGATGATCTGCATATGTCTGCGCATCGTTTTCATCTCCGAAGCTGACAAGCGATTGAGCGGGACTCCTTTAAACAGTACATCTCCACCCGTTGGCTCATGCAACCGCAGAATCGCACGCCCCGTGGTTGATTTTCCGCTGCCGGATTCCCCCACAACGCCAAGTGTCTCTCCTTGACGAATATGGAAGCTGATATCATTCACGGCCTTTAAGGTGTTGCCTTTCCCCAGATTAAAATGTTGTCTGAGCGATTTCACCTCAAGCAACGGCTGATCGTCTTCCGGATCTCTCGGGACCAATGATACAGGTTTCGGCTTTTTCTTCTGATCCAGACGTGGTAATGCATTCAGAAGTCTGATGGTATACGGATGTTTGGGGTTAGAAAAGATCTCTGTCGTTGTCCCGGTTTCCACAATCTGTCCTTCCTTCATAACAACAACCCGATCACACATGCCTGCTACTACGCCCAGATCATGCGTGATCAGAATAATTGATGTACCCAGTTGGTCCTGCATATCTTTCATCAAATTCAGAATCTGAGCCTGAATGGTAACGTCCAGTGCGGTTGTCGGCTCATCGGCAATGAGCAATTCAGGACGACAAGCTAGTGCAATACCGATCATGACCCGCTGGCGCATGCCTCCGGAGAATTCATGCGGATATTGGTTGTAGCGTATTTCGCTGCGAGTTATCCCCACCCGTTCCATCATCGCAATAGCCTGCTTCTTGGCTTCCCTTTTGGAAACCTTCTGGTGTTTGATCAGACTCTCGGAGATCTGTTTCCCTACTTTAATGGTCGGATTAAGAGAACTCATCGGGTCCTGAAAGATCATGCCAATATCACGCCCACGGATGCTCTCCATCTCTTTCTGTGTTTTATTCGCCAGATCGACTCCTTTGAACAGAATCTCTCCTTTTTTCATCTGTGAAGGCGGGGAAGCAAGCAGCCTCATAATGGAACGTGCGGTCACACTCTTTCCACTGCCCGATTCACCTACAATGCCCAGCGTCTCGCCTTTGCGCACTTCAAAACTCACTTCTCGCACTGCCTGAAACTCACTCTCTCCAGAATGAAAAGAGACAGATAGATCATTAACTTTCAATAAAGGTTCCATGTTATCACCAGCTCTCATCCGTTTTTCACATACGCATATGTATACAATTATTACCTTGACAATTGTTTAGACCCTAAATAATATATACTATATCAATCGGAATAATGCAATTTAAACCTGAATGAAAGGAGGCACGCTTGGTTTGAATCTTGCAGAAGGCAGCAGACTCTCGCGGTTGGTGTACAATTTAAGTTTTATTTATGGCAAAATGCTGCTTCATCCTTCCTACCGATATGTTCTGTTCATTCTTGGATTACCGATCAATCTGGTCGTTTTTCTAATATGGCGTTCGAATCGAAAAAATGACGGCTGGGTAGCTGCCAGGCAGACGGCTGAGCAAGAATTGCTCGCATCTTCCTACCGGAACAAGCTTAAATTGGAAGTGGAAGATCAGCTGCGACGCAAACATCGTTTCTTCCAGCAACAGGTCAGTGAGGAAGAATTCAGACGTCAGACAGAGGAATGGTTGGAAGAGACGGTTCAGAAAGAGTTGAGGGAGCGGACTTCTCGCATACTTCAGGAACAGGGAAGTCACCGTCTAACGATGGCCGATACGTTCCGTTCGCTTTTGGAAAAACCGTGGTTTTTCACGATATCCATTATTCCCGGCTGTCTGATGTATGGCATCCTGTTTTTGTATGGAAATCCTTATCTAAAGTACATATTTGAAAGAATACTGATGACGGTATTCGTCATTCTGGGTGTAGCAACACTCGTATTTACGATTTTGTATCTGTCTCCGTTCAACCCGGCAGCTAACATTCTCGGAGAGACAGCAACGCAAGAACAGATTGCAGCATTCAATCAGGTGTATGGCTTGGATCAGCCTTATCTTACACAGCTTTGGAACAATATTAAGGGAGTTGCTCTCTTCGATCTTGGCAAATCTTTTGCGGGAAATGAAGATGTCACAGCAACGATTGCAAGGAAGTTTCCGATTACCTTGACCCTCGCGGTCATCTCCCTGCTATTAGCACTTGTCATTGCATTGCCCATCGGTATCATCTCAGCGATTAAGCCTAATTCGTGGTTCGATTATACGTTTATGTTTATCGCTCTGATTGGATTATCGATCCCGAATTTCTGGCAAGGACTCATTTTCATTCTGAATTTTTCAATCAAATTGCAGTGGCTTCCCGCTACCTTCAACCCGCAAAATTGGCTGTCGATCATTATGCCAACTATTGTGCTGGGCACGGGACTCACGGCTGCGGTGGCGCGGATGACTCGGTCTTCCACATTGGAAGTCATTCATGAGGATTATGTGATGACCGCCCGCGCAAAGGGGTTAAGCGAACGTCAGGTCATGCTGAAACACGCTGTACGCAATGCATTGATTCCCATCGTAACTGTGGTTGGACTTCAATTCGGAGCTATGCTGGGCGGGGCAGCGGTAACGGAGAAAGTGTTTAATATCAGCGGTCTCGGCAGCTATATTGTGGATAAGCAATTTATCCCTGATATTCCGAGTATCATGGGCGGAGTAATATACACAGCGATTACAATCTCCATTATCAATGTAGCGGTTGATCTGCTGTACGCTTTTATTGATCCAAGAGTGCGCTCCAAGATGAAACAATATTAAAGTGTGTGTTGAACTACCTCTTAAAGCAGGTGTACTATGACAAACTCATCCTTAACACAAGAAATGCGTTTCCGGCTTAAGTCTTCTCGAGAATACAGTCAGGCAAGCTTTGCCTGGATCACGTCCCTTCTCTTGACTGCATTATTGCTGTTCAACAGTTATGACTGGAGCGAGCAGGCGTTCAAACCATTTCTTCTAACGATACTTGGGATCTATGTATTCTTCACACTGGTCCAAAGTGTCATCACCCTTCGGATTCGGAAAGACTTGATTCGTACGGGTACGATCTCTACTCTGACCCGCAGGATCGCCTGGGTTCAACTGCTTGCTATCATTTCAGGCAATATATTTATCGTAACGGCAGCCTTTCATCTGATTCGAAAAGCTAGAAATGTGGAGTATACCTTTGCGGTGTATATGCTGTTAACCCAGTTGTTCGTGATCGGTGTATCCGCGTTAAATGTTTTCAAACCCTATGTGGCTGACAACTTTCTGCCAGCCATGGTGGTGCTGATATTTATTCTGGTCATTGACCTGGTCGTACTGATTATCGTATCCCGATATAACGCGACCTCTATCCTCCCTCGCTGGATGATAGGTGTCAGTGCAGTACTGATTCTGACCTCGATCACAGGTAATGTATTTGCACTATTGCTCGGCATTTCCATTATTGGACGAATTCGCAGACAGGGGAAACAAAAATCAAACTTCTGGAACGATCTGTGGGAGCGTCTTGCTCCGAATATGACTGCGATGTCCGGTTTGTTTTTCATCATTTTTCTGTTCTCGATATCGATCTGCAGCTTCTTTACCTTTGATTACAGCATGGCTGTGGAAAACAACTACTCCGCTCTGCTTCAACCTCCTTCCCTGGCGTACCCCTTGGGAACGGATGACTTCGGACGATGTTTATTTTCCCGGATTGTATTCGGTGCCCGGATCTCCTTGATCGTAGGTTGCATGTCGACCATCATTCCTGTGTTGATCGGCGGAGTCCTCGGAGCATTCTCCGGCTTCTACGGAAGACATACGGATAACATCATCATGCGGCTGCTCGATATTCTCTATGCCATTCCGGGTATTCTGCTCGCCATTGCGATTATTGCGGCGTTTGGAGCCAATACGGTCAATCTCATTCTGGCGCTAAGTCTGGGATCAATTCCAACTTATGCCCGTACCATGAGAGCCAGTGTACTCTATGTATCTACTTTTGAATTCGTGGAAGCTGCACGTGCACTGGGGTACAACAATCGAACTATTATTTTCAAACACATTATTCCCAACTCACTTGCACCCATGATTATCAAATCCACACTCACGATCGGTGGAGCGGTTATCGCTACCAGCAGTTTGAGTTATCTGGGACTCGGTGTAGAGCCACATATTCCGGAATGGGGTAACATTCTGAAGCTCGGCAGTACATACCTGGAGACTCACTCTTATCTGGCGATTTATCCAGGCTTGGCTATTATTCTACTGGTTCTTTCTTTTAACTTTCTCGGTGACGGCCTGCGTGATGCGCTTGATCCCAAGCTGGAGAAAGCATAAACGATTCGTTGAACTGTTACAGAAAAAAGAATTCACACATCACACATTCAAGATATGGAGGGTAATCCCATGAAAAAACGTACACTGATCTCATTGCTATTAATTCTCGTCATTGTGATATCTGGTTGCAGCGTAAAAACCAAGACGGAATCCCAGGCGGAAACCGCACCAGCGGACACAACAGAGACTGCACAAAAACCGGCAGACATTGAACTGCTCGCCATGAGTTCTTCCGAAAATGATGTAAACATTGTCCGCGACCAGCTGACCAAAAACGGCTTCAATGTGAAGCTGAACCTGCAGCCGGATTACGGCAGCTTCAAATCCCAGCAGGATGCAGGGAATTATGACATCGCCTTGTCCAGCTGGACAACGGTAACGGGAAATCCCGATTATGCGGTACGTTCCCTTTTCAAAACAGGTGGAGATTACAGTATCCTCGCTGATGGGGAGATTGATAAACTCATCGATCAGGCAGCTACCCAAACGCCAGATCAATATAAGGACACTTACAAACAATTGGAAGATCGCTTGGTAACTGACCAGGCTTATATCGCTCCTTTGTACATTTCCCTGAAAAGTCAGGCTGTGAACAAAGACATTCTGAATGTCGACACGGTTCGTCTCTCCAAATCCCGCGCCATGGCTTGGGAACCCATTGAATTCAACGACAGCTCCAAAAATGCCACAGACCCGTTGATTCTGACGCAAAGCGCATCTGTACTGACTTCCCTTGATCCCATCAAAGGAAATGACGGCTCCATCAACCAGTTGAATACCAATATGTATGTACGTCTCGTTAACTTGACCGATGACGATCAACTGACAGCAGATGGATCACTGTCCCATAACTTCAGTATTGCTGAAGGAAATTCCGACTACTACTTCATTCTCAGAGACGATATCAACTTTGCGAAGATTGATAACAAAAAAGCTGTAGACACAGGAGAACGTGTGGGTGCAGATGATGTCATCTTCTCCCTGGATCGTGCTAAAAACAAAGATTCCGTTCCGGATCACCGGACATACACTCTGCATGAACACATCAAAGAAGCTGAGGTTGTAACGGATCTGAGTGCATTACAATCTGTTAAACAATCCAGCGGCAACGGCACCATTCTGGAAGCATTGGAACAAGGATTGGGCACCAAGATTACAGAACTCGTGACTGACAAAACCAAAGCAGATAATAGTGCAGGTAAATATCAGGTGGTTAAACTGACAACAACTGAACCTTTCCCGCAAGTACTGAACTACTTGGCCCACCAATCTGCTGGCATCGTGTCCAAAAAACAGGTGGAGAGCATCAACACATATGATGTAGCTTCCTTTGACGTCAACAAAGATATACCTTACGGTGATCAGAACACGGTGACTGAAGGCGCAGCATACAATAACACCCTTTATACTAGCGGACCTTATATTTTGTCTTATAAAAATGACTATGAAGGTGTATTCTTAAAAAATCCGGCCTACCGTAAAGGCACGGAAGATGAACCAAAAATTGCTCAGGTTAACGTCCGATTCATCGCGGATGCAGACAGCGCCCTCTCTGCTCTTCGCAGCAGTGAAATCCACTTATACTACGGTGTACCTGAAACCAAGTATGACATCATCGAAAATGACAGCAAACTGAAACTGCAAAGTCTGCCAAGTAACGCTGTCTCCTATCTGTTGTTCAACACGGCCAATCGTGAAGTTGCCAAGAGCAGTGACCTGAGAAAAGCCGTGCTGTACTCCATTAATCAGGATGAGATTTTGAGTTTCTACAAGAACAACAAACTCAAAGCATACTCCACAGTAAGCCCGCTCGTTCAGACCGGGAATGAATTGAAAGCTGATCCTGCAAAAGTAAAAGAACTCTTGAGTAACTATAACGCCTCCAAATAAGCGTACAACAACAAAAAGCTGTCACCAGATCATCTGCAGATCCTGGTGACAGCCTTTTTATTCTTCCAGCACACGGCAATCTGCCAGAACATCGGGGTAATTTCGCATGCTGTCCGCTTCAGTAATTTTGCGAATAACTCTGCACGGTACGCCTGCTGCAAAAGAATGCGGTGGAATATCACGAGTCACCACACTACCTGCTCCAATGACACATCCATCTCCAATCGTTACTCCCCCGCACACTGTGACGTTTGCCGAGATCCATACATCGTTTCCAATCGTGACAGGTTTGGCATAACATAGTGACTTCACATCACCGTTCTGGTCCACCATCTGTCTCCGCTCGCTGGCAATGAGGGGGTGAACAGGAGTAACAATCGTAACGTTTGGCCCAAAACTGGTATAGTCCCCGATCGTCACTTGAGCGTCATCTTGTATCGTCAGATTGTAATTGCCAAAGAAATGATGACCTATCCGAGTGTGCACACCATAATGAAAGAAGATGGGTCCTTGCATAAATCCGCCTTCTCCAATCTCCCCCAGTAGCTGTTGTAATATCTGATCCCTTTCCTCAGTCTGTTCTTCAAAGGTCTGACTGTAACGCTGACTAAGATTATGGGCCCGCCTTTTGATGATCTTTAATTCCGGATCACTTGGACTAAACAACATGCCCTTCATGATTCTCTCTTCTTCACGCATCATGAATCCTCCTCTACACTTGTTCCTGCAATTTGTAGAATAAAATCCACCGACATGAACTGTGGGTCATAAGGCGTTTGATAGAATGCCTGACTTCAACGCTTGAAGAACCATTTCTCGTAACCCAGCATCGAAATCATGTTGAAACGAGTCCTGATGTACGATCTCGGGCAACGACGGCATGGGATGATCCTTCCCGTAATGTTTCCATGCAAAGTCCAGCTCTTCTCGCTCCACCCGTTCCTGATAAATGACAATCTGGTGCGGGGCAACGACTGCATTAATCGTTTGCAGGATTTTACATACCTGCACTACAAAATCATCTTTGCTCATTTCACGTTGCCAATCAGGTGAATTAGGAAGATACTTGATCTCACCAAACATCCCGTTTTTCCCGCGGATCATCTGTCCATTCAACATCATGCCCATACCCGGCGGATATCGGTTTGGAAAATAAATTCCGGCTACATTCTGTTCCTTCATATCAGCATGCTGAGTACAGTATCCGCTAATCGCTGCATTAACATCATTTTCCACGAGAACTTTCAGTTGGAACTCGCTTTCGATCTCCCTTATCAGATGTGAATGGATAAGCTCTTCATGACTGCTCACCGTGATGTCTCCATCTACGGCTTGCCCCGGAATACCGATGCCGATCATATCAATGGACGGATACTCCGCAATGAAACGCGCGATAAGTTGCAGCACATGCTGTTTATCGAAAGCAGGCAAGATACTCTCTTCCTTCAACACAACCTTATTCTCCAGATTCATTATCGTTGCCGAAATTAACTCCTGACCTTTCATCTCTTTGATGTAAAGAACAAGAGCAAGCTTGAAGTTATAATTATATCGATATGCCTGAGCAGGACGACCACCGTTAGACGGAACCACTTTATCCTGGAACAACTCTCCGCCATCACATAATTCCTGAATCAGCGCATTAATGGTAACCACACTAAGATTGGTTAGTGAAGCTAATTGCGGTTTGGTCGCCGTCTCAATCTGCTGCATGACTTCACGCACATTATTTAAATTGATGTATTTCATCATTGTAGCGTTGGCTTTTTTCATAACCCTCTCGTTTCTACTCTGGTTCAATTGAACCAAAGCAATGGTATGCATGTAATTTTACTCCATATCATAACATAATACTTTACTCGAACACATGAGTTCCATCGTGCTGGCAAAGGATCGAAATCGGCAGAGCTGCTTGGTTCACTCAAACAAATCATCCATCGACTTCACAGGCTGCACTTCTATCGGTTGCTTGGACAAGGCTATACTTGCATAGGTACCTGCCCAAATGATAACTGCCATAATAACGTAGACCATCCATACTCACCTCCCTGCTTCCTGCGGATCTTGATTTTTCGGTTGGTCGCTTCTGCAAGCCAGTGGGGAAGCAATGCGGTTGCATCATATGCGACGACTATCTGATAGCTCATGAGCTTGAGTCCATTTCCTTTTAGCAAACTTAGTAAATAAACTTTATAAAGTGTATATCGTAAGTATGTGAGGATGATGTATTTTTGTCAATATGATTAATGATGGAAACATCCTGAATCCAGTACACCTGCACCATAAGCCAGATGATAAGAGCAAAACCCGTGTACAAAGAAAATGTCCAAGCCCAGTAGCGGTCATAGAGATTAAGTGTCTCACCCCGTTCCCAATGAACGTAGCGCATGAGCGAAATACCAATCACTAGAGGCATTACGCCAAGAACAAGCAATAGGATAATTCCCGGAAACAAAAAACTGGTAAAACCTGCCTATACTCCACTTCATCATGAATTGCTCCTTCCGTTCTCTCGTTCTTTATACATTCATGGAGAGTTATTCTCAAACCATCAACATGGTAAAACTTGATAAAAGAACGTACGTTCGGTATAATGGAATTATCCTGAACAAGCGAGAGGCAGATATGGACGACAAATTTATTAAAGAATTACGCGAGATTAGTCGGGATGACAGACGAAGATCGGAATTTATGATTCAAGGATTGAAGGAAACACTGCAAGAACGCAAAGAAGAGGGCTTGCTGAAGCGCTGGATACGACGTAAGAAAATGGAGAAGAAAATCTCTCAAAGATTTAATCAAGATCCCTACTCGGATCAAAAGTAACAACATAAAAAGGAGGCGGAATACGCCTCCCTTGCTATTTACATATGTGAATCATTTAGACTTCGTTAGTGTCTGATTTATGTGATTATCTATTTCAGCTTTTGATCTATCTCGTTTTACGGCAAAATGGCGAATGATCGGACTGGAAAGCCAGAAGCTTTCTCCGCTTTGGGTACAATATTGAAGATGACTGCGCCTTTGGCCGGCACCTGATCCAGGTTCGTTAATAGTTCGACCTGATATGTATCCTGGGCAAGTACATAATACTCTGCCAGAAGTGCTCCATTCTTCTGATAATCCACGGCTGAATCTGTGTCAAAGGTTTCGTGGCCAATGGCCTTGATCTTTCTTTCCTCAAATAAAAACATGAGCGCACTAACCGACCATCCCGGTGCATGACTGTTGCCCTCATCATCCTTGTTATCAAATGCTCCATGGTTCGGCCAACGTTTGCTCCAATCCGTACGCAAGGCTACGAAGCTACCAGCTTCAATCACACCATGTTCTCTTTCGAATTCATGAATGTGCTCCACACCCAGTGTGAAATCCGGGTTATTCGCCACTTCAGCGGACTGGTCAATGACTACAAGCGGCAATACGAGCTCTTTCAAGCCCAACTCATCGAGGTAACGAGTATCACGTACAAAATGGATCGGTGCATCGAGATGTGTGCCATATTGACCGGGGAACTTAAAGCTCTGGGCAAAGAAACCTTGATCATGATCAAACAATGTATCGAATTTTGCTGCATCAAAAGCTGAAAAATGTGGAGAATCCGGTCCAAAAGTATGGGTCAGATCCACCCACTTCTTTTCTTTTAACAATTGAATGGCTTCAATAAGTTCGTTGGACATCCTTTTATCACCTCATGCACAGAATGGAATAAATTTCTCCTATTATATCTTATTGCACTAGAATTGGGGAGCAGGCACTCTTACTTCTTCCAACCCAGACCCAAATTTCGGAATGAATGTTATAGTAATCTCTGAGGTGAAACTAATGTCTAGACTGGATAACATGCTGGCAATCCTATGGATGCTGAATTCAGGCAGAAAAATTACGGCAAAACAAATATCTGAAAAGTTAGAAATGAACATACGAACGGTTTACCGTTATATTGACTCACTTTGTGCTAGTGGTGTACCGATTATATCCGACACGGGTCATCATGGCGGGTACACTCTGTTGAATCATTTTATTAAGAGTCCTCTTCTTTTTGATGTAGAGGAGACAACAACATTACTACATGCCGCTGTTTTCGCAAAAGAAGCTGGATATTTTTTAGGGGAGGCGTTAGATAGCGCAACTTCAAAGCTTATGATGCACTCAAATCAAGAACAGGAAAGCATGATTAAGCAACATTTCGAAGGGATTGAAGTCATAGGCCCCCTTGAAAAACCAACTATAGTGCCCATATTGAGAAAATTGGAGCAAAGCGTGTTAAACAAATGGTCTGTAGAAGTGGATTACCACACAAGTCATGAAGAGCAACCCAAACGTAGAATTGTCGACCCCTACGGAATGATCTACTGGAATACTAACTGGTATGTTATAGCCTTTTGTCATTTGCGGAATGAAATTCGTAGTTTTAGGGTGGAGCGGATCATCCGTATTCACCAGACAGAAATAACGTTCAACCCTCCGCCGCATTTTTCGGCAAGTGAATTTTTTACTAGTAACCTGCTTCCAGAAGCAGACCATTCGGAATCATTTATTTCTATGGTTCTGGCAGGTAAAACAAGTACACTCGATAGCCTATGCCAGCATTGGTTTTTGGGAAATCATCTCCAAGAACGCACTTCTAAGGAAGCTATATTTTTAATAGATCAAGAACATATGCATAAATACGTCCCGAGCTTGCTTTTGTCCTATGGCAGATCTGTTCAAGTCCTAGAACCCCTCAGTTTGAAGCACAAACTGGTTGAAGTTCTATACGACCTCATTGACTATTATCAAGTTTAAAACTTTACTGACCGTAGTTGTCAGTGAAGTTTTTTTATAATACGAGAGTAATCCATTCAATCTTGAATAACAGAAGGAGAGTGTATGATGCAAACGAAGAACGTATATCTATATGTATTCGATACGATGGCAGACTGGGAGGTAGGATATCTAACTGCTGAACTGAACTCAGGAAGATATTTCAGGAGAGAGATCGAGCCTTTACAGGTCGTAACGGTAGGCGTAGATAAACATCCGGTAACTACCATGGGAGGATTGAACATCCTTCCTCATATTTCTATTGATGAGTGTGAATTGAACAGTAATGATGTCATCATTCTTCCAGGAGGAAACACCTGGCTGGACACCATCCATGATCCTCTATTGAAAAAAGTAGCTGCCTCTGTAGAAAAAGGTACGGTTATTGCGGCGATTTGCGGTGCAACAATTGGACTTGCAAAAATAGGGATGCTGGATTCCAGACAGCATACAAGCAATGATTTAGAATACCTGAAGATGATATGCCCAGATTATACTGGGGAAAAATATTATGTAACGGAGCCTGCAGTAACCGACGGAAATGTAGTTACTGCATCAGGAATAGCTCCGTTAGAATTTGCGATGCAAGTGTTGAATTTGTTGGATGTCTTTGCACCAGAAACCTTACAGGCTTGGTTCAACCTGTATCGGACTCATGAGTCAAAATACTTCTACGAGTTAATGCACTCTATTCAACCCGAATAACCAGTTTGCCACGGGCATGATGGGTTTCACTTTTCTCGTGTGCTTCACGCACTCCCTGTTCACTTAGCGGATAAGTTCCATCAATAACCGATTTGAGCTTGCCTTCCGCGGCCAGTTCAGCCAATTGATCCAGTTGATCCCCTTTGGGCTCCATCATGAATACGTTGGCCGTTACTCCGGCCTCCTTGGCAAGCTTCTCATCCGGTTGCTCCACAAGGGATACCAGATGCCCACCAGACTTCAACACCTTGAAGCTGTCGCGCTGAATATCGCCGCCCATCGTGTCCAGTACAACATCATAACCGGAGAGAATCTCCGAGAAATCTTCTTTTTTATAATTGATAAAATGATCCACCCCCAGCGAGCAAAGCAATGCTTCGTTGGATTCACTCGCTGTGGAAGCCACTTCAGCACCGAGGGACTTGGCAATCTGAATCGCATATGTTCCCACACCACCGGCACCCGCATGAATGAGTACCTTCTGCCCTTTGGCTAATCGTCCATGAACTACAAGCGCTTGCCAGGCTGTCATCGCAGCCAGGGGAATAGCCGCTGCTTCCTCGAAGCTCAGGTTCTCCGGTATACGTGCAATAATGTCCGCATCGACAGCAACATATTCAGCATAGGTTCCGAATTGACGTGGGCGTGCAAATACCCGATCTCCCTCTCTGAATCGCGTAACATTCGAGCCTGCTTCAGTTACAGTACCCGCCACATCGCCGCCCAGAATCAAAGGAAAGTTCTCTGCCGCCTCTTTCATATGTCCTTGTCTGATTTTGAAGTCCACCGGATTCACCGATGTGGCATGCGTTCGGATTAGCACCTGATTCACTCCACATGCTGGCTTAGCTACTTCCTTTTCCTTCAATTGTTCCGCTCCACCAAATTCCTCAATCACAATTGCTTTCATTAGAGATCCCAGCCTTTCCATTACATTATCGTTATGCTCTCCTCTATCATTACCCTTTCCCGGAGGTCACTTGACCTATTCATTCAAGAATGTGTTACAAGCAGCACATTTATCTGAATCCCAGATGCAAGAGGTTGCCAGACAAGTCGGTTTTTCAGAGACAGCGTTTGTTATGCCATCGGATCAGGCTGATTTCAAAGTACGTTACTTCACCCCAAGTGATGAAGTCGATCTATGTGGACATGCCACGATTGCTTTATTTTATCTAATGAAGACACAGCACATCATTGAGTTTGGTACATATACACTGGAGACACTGGCCGGAATTCTTGAGGTCGTTATCGAGGTCAATGGTGAAGTCTATCTGTCACAGACATTACCGAAGTTCGGGCAGATCGTGGACCGGCAGCAGATTGCCGATTCATTGCGTATTCCTTTGCATGATATACACGCTGAATTGCTGTACAGATCGTCTCTACCGGGCTACATGATATCTTGATAGCCGTTAAAGATGTTGATGTACTGACCACAATTGATCCTGACTTCCAGCGTATTACTGAAATATGTAAAGCACATCATGTCATAGGTTATCACGTGTTCACACTCGCATCCGATGCAGAGGGCGTTCTGGCAGAATGTCGAAATTTCGCTCCACTTTACGATATTGACGAAGAGAGCGCAACGGGTACATCTAATGGCGCACTGCTCTGTTATTTGTATCAATACAACCAGCTCACAGATCCTCATCATCACACGTATACGATCAGACAAGGGTATACCATGAACCGTCCCTCCGAGATTCGAGCCCGATTAACTCTGGGCAGCTCCAATGAAAACACACAGATTCAGGTTGGCGGTAGCGCCGTTCATATTGAAAATAACCAAATTCACCTCCCTTAGTGGGAGGTGTTTTACGTACTTAAGATATGAAAACTATCTTATGCGAAGCAGTGTAGTAGCCTTTGGTTGTCATTGAATCTGTTGCAAAAATCGTAGCACCGCCGCATCCAATTGCTTCAGCCCTGGCTGCTCTATCGGGAAATGTCCTGCACCCTCCAAAATGATGCATTCCTTATCTACCACCAGTCGATCAAAAAAAGATTGGCTGAACCTGATCGGTGTCATGGGGTCCAATTCAGGATGAACCAATAAGACTGGACACTGGCAGAATTGTTCCGGGTTTACCTCCGGCTCCTTATTAAGGAATGTTCTTAATAGTTCCAACGGAATACGTGTGGCTGCCGCTTGTGGATCGTTCATAATGAGCCGAGTTAAGTCCCGGTTATTGGTAATCAGTTGCATCCGGGATACCTGCTTGACCGAAATCCGCATATGATCCAGCAGAATCGGGAACAGATCCATCATACGTTTTCCCACCCGGCTCACCAGACGATTGGGTGCAAGCTGATCACGCATATCGGGGTTACTCGTGTCTACAAATGTAGTTGCGATCAGACCCTTAACATGCTCACTGCGGGCACTGGTATGATAGGCAAGCATGCCTCCAATACTGCTTCCCAATACAACGATCGGCTTGCCGTCTCTCATATATTCCCGTTCGATAAGTGAAACCAGCAGATCAATCCATAGTTCATAGTTGATCCGTGTGCCAGACAGCGCATAACTTAGCCCATACGGGGGAAGATCTGGCGATACCACCTCGTATCCATGTCGCTGCAACATTCGGGCATAAGGAGCGAGCAACCTGCCATTGCCTCCCGCACCATGAATAAATAAGATTTTGATTGAAGATTCAGGCGCGGGTAATCGATCGATATGAAGATGAACGCCATTCGATTCCCACCATTCTTCTTCAGGAGCTGTATCATCGTCCAGCCTCACTTCTTCCGGGAAGAAGTTCTGATACTGTTTCCAATAGGGATGTGTTGTCTGATAGGAAGGTAAACTTTTCTTCATGCAGTACATTCTCCTCTTTTCCTATACCAAAAAAAGCCGTACAGTGTACGACTTTTCGTTAAAAACGTCTATGACCATACTTCTTTTTATAACAACTTCATAATTCTGTCAATCCGGAAACTGTACATTGCCCGGTACGATATATGCCCCGCCTGACCCATCATTAGGGAGAGCTGGAATTGTATCATTCAATACCTGACCGCGAATATCGGTAATGCGAACGTTCAGTTTTTCTTTGCCCAGTCCGGTTCCGAGAAAATGATTATAATCTTGCTTTTCGAGATTAAGCCACGTGCCATCCTTTTGTTTCACTTCGAACTTCAGCACCGGATACTTATGGTTGCGGACCTGAATGGCTGCCCACCACTGACTGCTGCCTTCCTTGATCCGATAGGAGACATTGCCTTGAATTGGCGCTTTGACCACTTTCCAGCTGATATTGATTTTGCCTGCCTTCGGGTCACCGATCAGGTTAAAGGCATTCGGTGAAAGATCCAGTGCCCCACTAACACCCTCAGGATACAGATCTGTTACATAGACCGTTGTTTTGCCCTTGGGTCCCTGTACTTCGAGATAGGCTCCCGCCAAGGCAGCTTTAACCCCGTTATAATTGAGCTGGAACGGATTGAGTGCAGTAATCTTCATGTCTGCCGGGATGGGATCAAGCAACACCGCACCTCCCGAGTAACCTGAACCTGTGTACGTCGCATACCCCTGATATGTATCGTTCCAAGCAGCTGATGCAGGCAGAGCAAATAATACGAGACTGAGCAACATCCCTGTACCTGCCCATTTTAACCGTTGAAATCTACTTTTCTTATTCATGAACTATTCCTCCTCGTCCGTTCTAATATCTGTTCAACTACTAGATTTGAATATAACATTATTTTACATAATAACTGTTTATTTTCAATCCATACCTACCAAATCGCATCCAAAGTCCCGTCTCCGGACTTGAACATTCACGACCACGCACAAGATATGGATACATACCATAAATTGGTGGATGCACTTAATAACAAGGCGGTATTGTATCGGTTTCAATAATAAAAAACGCCACACCCCGGAGTGATTTCTCTCTTCAAATGGTGTGACGCTTATTAAACACTACGGTCGGGATTCTTAGTCTGTCCCGTGAAAGCCGGCGTTCGGCTCACCCCGTTTCCCTTCGTTTCATCCGCTTCCTTAGACGCTCATATTGTGCATAGATCCGCGGAGATTCTTTGGTCAGGATAGGCCCCAGCACAGCCAAGATTAACACATATAATACGGCAAACGATTGGATGGAGGCCATCAGTCCCCCCGCCTTGCCGATGTTAGCCATAATAATAGAGAATTCGCCCCGGGATACCAGGGTAAAGCCTACATTCAGTGAAGCCTTTGGGCTCATTCCAGCCAATCTGCCAGCGATCATACCTGCACCATAGTTACTGGCAATCGTCAGAATCACTGCAATAATTGTCATGCCGACAGCTCCGCCGAGTGACGATGGCTCAATGGTCAGTCCAAAGCTAAAGAAGAATATAGCACCAAAAAAGTCTTTGAAAGGCATGATCTGATGCTCAATTCGGCTGACATGCCTTGATTCACCCAGCACAAGTCCCATCATTAAGGCTCCAATTGCTTCCGCTACATGAAGTGTCTCCGAGAATCCCGCCACCAGGAAGAGCAGTGTCATGACAGTTAGCAGAAATAGCTCTGACGACTTGATGTTCAGTGCCTTATCAATATATTTGATGCTTTTCCTGCCGATGATCAGGAACAGTACAATGAACAGCAGAGCAGACAGTGATACCAACAGGACACTTAAGAATGAAGTTGCCCCGCTAAGCACAAGTCCGGTCAGGATGGAGATATGAATCGCGATGAACAAGTCATCAAACATGATCATACCCATAATAATTTCTGTCTCCGGGTTCGCCGTGCGCTTCAGGTCAACGAGCACTTTAGCGACGATGGCTGTAGAAGAACTGGTCATGATCCCGCAGACAACGAGTGTCTCCTGAAGCGGCAGATTCATGAACCAGCCCAGTAACAGACCAGAGACAAAGTTAAGCCCTACATAGAACATTCCCCCGGTTAGAATGGCTTTACCAGACTTCAGTAACCGGGAGACTGAGAACTCCAAACCCAGGTAAAATAGCAAAAACAAAATGCCCAGCCTGCCCATAAATTCAATAAAGGTCGAACTTTCGATAAAACGTAAATCCACAATGCCAATCTGTGGTGCATGTGGTCCAACAGCCATACCAATCAGTATATAAAATGGAATGACCGAAAATCGTAATCGTGAAGATATCAGCCCCGTAAGTGTAATCAGCGCAACGGCAATTCCCACTTCGAATATGAGCATATCCATAGGCTATGTCCGTCCATCAGTTAACAATTGTTTGAGCTGTTTGAGCTGATCCCGTTCACCTGCGACCACAATTGTAGCTCCAGCGGTAAAAACATAGTCTGGACCTGGATTGAATTGCTTCTCCTTGTCCTTGGTCACAACAGCCAAAATAACGGCACCTGTTGCCTGCCGGATATCCAGTTCACCAATTGTCATACCTATACTTGCCGCGTGAGGCTCGATTCGAAGCCATTCGATTAACAGCCCTTCGAGCATGACTTCCCGCTCATTCTGAAATTTCGGTTTGTAGGTCATACCACCGACAATAGCGGCTACCGCCCGCGCTTCATCATCGTCCAGGGTAACCAGAGATACCATATCCCCCAGCTCTTCAGGCGTATCCCCTGCCTCCATGTGAAACAGGTCCCGTCGCTCGTCGTTATGAATTACAATGACCAGATGCTCGCCACTACGGGTATGCAGCCAGTATTTACGTCCAATTCCCGGTAAATCGGTCTCCTTAAAGTGCATGATCTGCACCCCCCAGAGTCGATTCGTTCATAGCTTTGCTCTGCAGCTCAATTCCCGTGATGCGTATCCGCATGGAGCCTGATGGCGTCTGAACGGACCGGACTTCCCCTTTACTGCCTAGCAATAATTGACTTCCTACTGGGGAGAGAAAGGAAATACGCCCCTTATCAGGATCAGTATCATCAGGCATGACTATCACGAACGAATCCGATGTGTGAAAATCGATGTATTCAAATTCAATGAGACTACCAATCAATACAACCGAGTCCAGATCTTCATCCGGGCCAAGGAGCAATTTCTCCACATACTGCGTATATGTCAACAGCTGTTTTTCCAACTGTATTCGCTGCGGATCGCGCACGTCAAAATAAGCGTCGAGAAATGTCCTTTTCTCTTCACCCAATGTAAATAGCTGGCTTACCAGCTTCTCTCTGCAATTTTGGCGGGAAGTCCTATGGTTCATAATAAATTTCACCCCCTATACAAGCCTTGTTCTCCACGTTGATTCGCATATTTCTATTGATCATCTTGTTTTCCTCCTTGTTATTCGTATAGACCTCAGAACATGAGACCTTCATACCATCTTACCAAAAGAAAAATATTAATCCAGTGTATTAGGCTAACTTGCTGTTAATGTCAATTAATTTGGTTGTATCATCCATTTAATAATCTAATTCTTTACATTAGATGGTAGATCCATAGAACATTTTAATTACGGCATAAAAAACATTTTATGGATTTCTATCTCGTATTTTTATTTGCTTTCCTGTATATTTAACTACAAACTTTTATGCAATTTATACAAATAAGCATCTACAGACTTTAACACAATAAAGGAGTGCATCGAAAAAGTGTCCACGATAACAAAACAAACTACAGAGTCAGCTCAAGTTACTGCCGCAGAATATGTTCATTCCGTCTATGAGTCGGTTGTCGCCCGAAATCCGCATGAAGACGAGTTCCATCAGGCTGTCAAAGAAATCCTGGATTCCCTCATTCCTGTCATTGAAGCACATCCCAAATACAAGAACCATAGCCTGCTGGAACAGCTTGTTGAACCTGAGCGTGTAATTACGTTCCGTGTTCCGTGGGTAGATGATCAGGGCAAAGTTCAGGTTAACCGTGGATTCCGGGTACAGTTCAACAGTGCCATTGGCCCTTACAAAGGCGGGCTGCGTTTCCATCCATCCGTATACTCGGGCATCATCAAGTTCCTTGGCTTCGAACAGATCTTCAAAAATGCGTTGACCGGCCTGCCTATTGGCGGTGGTAAAGGTGGTTCCGACTTTGATCCCAAAGGAAAATCAGATCTGGAAGTGATGCGTTTCACACAAAGCTTCATGACAGAGCTGTACAAATATATCGGTTCCGATACCGATGTACCTGCTGGCGACATTGGTGTAGGCGCGCGGGAAATTGGTTACATGTTTGGTCAATACAAACGTATTCATGGCGGGCATGAGGCAGGCGTATTAACTGGAAAAGGTCTTCTATACGGGGGAAGCTTGGCACGCAAAGAGGCAACTGGCTTCGGCTGTGTGTACTTCGTGCATGAGATGCTGCAATCCAAAGGACTCAGCTTCAAAGACAGTACGGTCGTTGTCTCTGGCTCTGGTAATGTGTCCATCTATGCCATTCAGAAGGCACAGGAGCTTGGAGCTACAGTCGTGGCGTGTAGTGACTCAGGTGGCTACATACACGATCCACAAGGCATCAACCTGGATACCGTGAAACGTCTGAAAGAGGTTGACCGTCTTCGCATCAGCGAATATGTCAAAGAACACCCGCATGCTACATATACCGAAGGGTGTGAAGGAATCTGGTCTATTCCTTGTGATATCGCTCTTCCGTGTGCGACGCAAAACGAGATCGATGAAGAAGCTGCAGCCCTCCTGGTCAAAGGTGGCGTGAAGGCCATTGGCGAAGGCGCGAATATGCCTTCCACCCTGGCTGCCATTGACGTCTTCCATGGTGCTGGCGTGCTGTTTGGCCCAGCCAAAGCGGCGAATGCTGGCGGCGTAGCCGTGTCTGCTCTTGAAATGTCACAGAACAGCATGCGGTTGTCCTGGTCATTTGAAGAAGTAGACGCGAAGCTGCATGACATCATGAAGAACATCTACACCAGCTGTGTAGAAGCTGCTGAAGCGTATGGCTGTGAAGGCAACCTCGTTGCTGGAGCGAATATCGCCGGTTTCCTCAAGGTCGCCGATTCCATGATTGCTCAAGGTGTGGTTTAATTTAAATACAAAATAACTATGGAGAGATACCTGAATAACGGAAGGATTCTCCACGACAAAAGGGCGTTCCTATGAACTTGGGGAACGCCCCTTTTTCCTTGTTATCAATTGATCTAATCCCAGGGCGATGGTAAAGTGGTACTGACGTGATTTCATCTTTGTGTACTATTATAAGGAAGTGTTTATATTGTCTAACCAACCATTTGCCAGTACTGCGAGTCCTCATCTGAGCGCAGACTGCGAGCAATGTTTCGGCCTGTGCTGTGTTGCCCTGCCCTATGGCAAGTCATCGGACTTTGCTTTTGACAAGGCCAGCGGCACACCCTGTTCCAATCTGCGCAATGACAATCGCTGCGGTATCCATACCCAGCTTCGGCAGAAAGGTTTCAAGGGATGTACCGTATACGACTGTTTTGGAGCCGGACAGAAGCTGTCTCAAGTGACCTACGCGGGCAAAGATTGGCGGGATCATCCGGAGTCTGCAACTGAGATGTTTGATTGTCTGCCTGCCCTGCGGCAACTTCACGAGTTGCTAAGTTATATGAATGAAATGATGATGCGACCGGAGACATCATCGCTTCACTCGGCATTTGGTGAGTTATATCAGGAGATTGAGCGTCTGAGTAATCTGGAGCCTGCGGCCCTCTTGCGTCTGGATATTACTGAACATCGGTCCACTGTGAATCAGCTCTTGGTCCAGGCAAGTGAAATGGTACGCGCGAATGTACCACCTGCAACTCATGGACAAGAAAAGTCGAAGAAGGGCAAAAAACGCACCGGAAGTGACTTCTTTGGCGCCAACTTAAGAGGAGCTGACCTGCGGAGCGCGAGCTTCCGAGGGGCTTTAATGATTGCAGCCGATCTCCAAAATGCAGATGTGAGAAATTCCGATTGGATTGGCGCGGATTTGCGAGATACGAATCTGGGCGGTGCTGACCTGAGAGGTGGCATCTTCCTGACACAATCCCAGCTTAATGCAGCCAAAGGTGATAGGCATACCAAGCTGCCGGATCACTTAACTATTCCCACGCACTGGACGTAGAGGAGCCATCTCGACAAGAGCACACAACCACCAGCGGAAAAGTTTCATGCTTGATTCATGCCAAATTTCGAATTGCATACGGCAAAAAAAGCTCGTCCTATGATGCATAGGACGAGCTTTTTGTTATATCAACTACAGGAAGACATTACGAATTACAACAAGTCGCGGCGAAGATCCTCAGCTGATTTCGGAGACAGGTGACCGAGCGGAATATCAAATACCGTCTTCGCTCCCTTATGTCCTTCCACGCTCAAACGTTGTGCGGCTCTCGCATACGCCACAAGTACGCTCGCTGTAAATTCAGGATTGCTGTCGAGTTTCAGACCGAATTCAATAATTTGCTTTTGACCGGCACCTGTAACCCCACTGCGAATTACAAATCCACCATGCGGCATGCCCTCATGCTCGGATTTCAATTCTTCTTCGCTGATGAATGTTACTGTCGTATCGTAATCTGCAAAGTAGTTAGGCATTGACACAATCGTCTCACGGATCTCATCCTGATTGGCACCATCTTCTGCTACCACATAACATTGACGCAGATGCTTCTCGCGTGTAGACAGTTCTGGCGTCTCCCCTGCACGAATGCGGTTGATGACCTCTTCTACAGGTACAGTATACTGTACACCCGCCTTAACGCCTGGAACACGACGAATGGCATCCGAGTGACCTTGGCTCACACCTTTACCCCAGAATGTGTACTCTTTTCCTTCTGGCAGGATGGACTGTGCAAGCAGACGGTTCATGGAGAACAATCCTGGGTCCCAACCTGTGGAAATGACACTCACGTGACCGCCTTGCTCTGCCGCAGCATTAACTTCCTTGTAGAACTCAGGAATCTTCGCATGCGTATCGAAGCTGTCTACCGTATTGAACAACTTGGCGATAGCTGGTGTCTGCTCCGGAAGGTCGGTTGCCGAGCCACCACAGAGGATCATAACATCGATCTTGCCTATGTATTGCTCAGCTGCAGAGATATGCTCAAAACGAACTTCTGTGCTTTCAGCGACCATCTGCTCCGGATTACGACGTGTAAACACAGCAATCAGTTCCAGATCCTCGTTCTGAGAAATGGCTTTCTCCACACCTTTACCCAAGTTACCGTACCCTACAATACCTACTCTAATCATGTTCAATCCTCTCCTGTCTTCTTCTATAGTTGTCTATTACTTCTTGTATAATGATATAACATACCATGTAACTTGTCAGGTTTCCAGTTCGAATAAAAAAATACCTTACAGCGGTGCAGCAATAATGCTGTTCCGCATGCAAGGTATTATGGAATCTATTCGTTAATTTTAAATAAGGAGAACAATGTTCCTCATCTGATTCTTAAGATTCTGTCCAGGTCAATGTCAGTTCAATGACGCCTTCCTGCATCCGTCAACTATTTGGTGTTGAAGTAATCCTTATAGGAGCTGGAATACCGTTTTCATGTCTTGTTCTGTGGAGAAAATCAACATAGCTGATGCTTGCCTTCGTTCTCACCTGAATTGGCTAATCGAATGGTTGCATCTTCCAGCAGAGGGAAGTCACTTGGCAAGTTCTCTGGCAACTCATTGGTTCCAGCAATTACTACTCCTTCTTCTTGATCTTATGCGCTAATCCCGTTCAAACGATTGGATGACAGGTACTGCATCAACGTTATTCTTGACCCATATGACGGATACGGATAATACACTCAATGACAATAGACAACTGGCTGCAAGTATGGACAGGAATCGGGTGACAACTCTAACCTTTTTCATCCATCCCTCCTCCTCATCCTGTTCATCATGTGTTTGCGGAATCATGTTACTCATAGGTCACTGGACGGTGTCACTAATTTCAAGATTTCGGCAGCGACAATATCCGGCTGACTGTTATGGATGTAATGCTCGGCGTGAGGGACAATCTGCTGGGTTCCTTGTCTGGACCATGAGGCAAAATTCACTTGATCTGCCTGCCATGCCCGACTCCCCTCACTTGGTTGATCTGATCCGGCTGTCAGGATCGTCAGAGGGAAAGGAAACTCCTTTTTGTTCTCCAGCACACGTAATGCATTGATCTTGGAATGACGAATCTCATCCATCACGTTGTCATTGTATGCATGCTTCAGGGTAGAAATGGTGGCAGCCTTTTTCATCGGCGCAGAAACCAACTCTGGGTCAATGACCAGTGTTGCCATCATCTGATCCGAATGCAGCAATGTACGCGCAATGCCTGTTTTAACCAGGAATCGGACTGAAGTAAAATACCATTCGGGCGTATCCATTTCCACCGAACTGTAATATTCAGGACTTCCGCCATCAATCATGACCATGCCGGCTACCTCATCGGGATACTTTTGCGCAAATCGGAGAGTCTCCAGAGCTCCAAGGGAGTGGCCTACCATAATGTAAGGTGGACGTTGGCCGGATGTTCGCAGTAACTGATGAATCTCTTCCGAGATAGTATCGACATCACGAGGTTCATCTGTATAGTCGCTGTATCCGTACCCAAATCGATCATATACCGCAATTTTCACCTTTGATTTCAACTTGTCATACAACGGACTGAAATCCACGTACGGATTGGGTGTACCCCAACCTGAGGCAAAAACCACCGTGACCTCTCCTTTGCCAGCGGTGTAGAGATGCATGTTGCGACCACTCACTTCATAGTACTTGCCTGGCGGAGGATAAGACTTCATATCCTGCGTGGATTGATACGCCTCATAGGCTACCCCTGTCAGCAGTAAAAGTCCTGCAGCAAGCATCAGACCTCCCAGCACTTTTAACCCTCTCCGTAACCCCTTCTTCATCTTCTCTACCCCTTACTCCAAAGGTTCATCTATATATGTATGCTTCAATCGTACCCAAGAAATAGCGGAATTGAAACAATCCGGAGTCCAGTCCTTTCCCCAACCAAAGTCCAGTCTCACTCCCCTACCCGTGACGTAAAAAAACTGCAAATCTCCGATTAAGGAAACTTGCAGTTCATCTATATCTATATTCCAAACCTCATACCTTCATCCATCTCTCGATGATCCGTACCTAGAGTTCCAATGTTAGACCCACCGGGCAATGATCACTGCCCATCACGTGGCAGTCGATATGTGCATCAGCAACCTTCGGCGCCAATTGATTGGACACGAGAAAATAATCGATGCGCCAGCCCACATTCCGTTCTCTAACCTTCGGCATATAAGACCACCAGCTGTATACATCCGTACGATCCGGATACAGATGGCGGAAGCTGTCCACATAACCAGAAGCAAGCAAATCGGTCATCTTGCCGCGCTCTTCAAGGGTA
Source organism: Paenibacillus sp. Negev47 (assembly GCF_058313655.1). Lineage (NCBI taxonomy): Bacteria > Bacillati > Bacillota > Bacilli > Caryophanales > Paenibacillaceae > Paenibacillus > Paenibacillus sp. Negev47. Next base: position 1,555,996 of record NZ_CM177754.1, on the reverse strand, counting down.
AATCCGGAGTTACCCAGATTGGGCTTCGGATTCTTCAGATCGATCTCCTGATGAGCCACATTCAGGTCACCACAGACGATAACGGGCTTGGTCTGCTCCAGTTGCAAAATATAACCTCGGAATCGATCCTCCCATTCCAGACGGTAAGGCAACCGGGTCAGATCCCGCTTCGCGTTAGGGGTATAGACGTTCACCAGATAAAAATTATCATACTCCAGTGTAATCATCCGGCCCTCCGGTTCGCTGTCTTCCTCCATCCCATAACGAACGGATACAGGCTTGATTCGGCTAAATACAGCTGTGCCGGAATATCCTTTTTTGATCGCATAATTCCAATATTGATACACGTCTTCCCCCAGGTCCATCTCAATCTGCCCGGCTTGCAATTTGGTCTCCTGAAGGCAGAAGATATCCGCCTGACTCTCCTGATAATAATCCATAAATCCTTTGGTCACACATGCCCTTAAGCCATTCACATTCCAGGACACCAGCTTCATATCCTCATCTCCTCACATCTCTCCAATATAGCATGAGCGAATTCAGGAGGACAAGGTTCACGGCCTGGAAATGACATTAACTTGCCTATATATCGCTTCGTAACTTGGAGAACACCGCAAGGTCAATATATCTGCCTTTCTCGAACTCATGCTGTCGAAGTACGCCTTCCTTCTGAAAACCAAGCTTGTGTAACAGGCGAATCGACGCCTCGTTCTCCGGTTCAACCTTCGCTTCGATCTTGTTGAGTTGCATGCTCGTGAATCCAAAATGCAGCACAGCATGGGCCACTTCCGTCATAACACCGCGGCCCCAGAAAGCCGAACGCAAGTCGTATCCGATCTCAGCACGGTTATGTACATCTTCGTAGTTCAGGAACCCACAGGTTCCGATCACTTTACGAGTTTCACGGTCTTCAATCATCCAGCGTAAACCCGTGTGTTCCTTGAAAATCTTCGCATACCAGTTCATCTCACCCATTGCATCCTCCACGGATTCAAAGGGAGCAAACGGCATATATTGAACCACAGTTTCATCCGAATATAACTCCAACAGGTCTTGGCTGTCCCTTGCCTCTGCCGACCGAAGGATGAATCGTTCGGTCTGGATTAGGGGAAACAGGTCAAACGTAAATTGCTCACCCATGCGTGGTCTCCTTTATCACATTCATTATATAAGTCATTTTACTATTAATATGTTCTATTAACATCTCTTTCTTCTCTATAAGCTGTTCTATTGACTATTAAAAGTGTGGAGACTACATTATGCTTTAGAAGATTAACGTTGGAAATAGACTAGGAGGCGGAACCATGACCACACCATCATATGACGTTATTATCGTTGGAGCCGGCTCCATGGGCATGAGTGCAGGTTATTATCTATCGCGCAGTGGATGCAAAGTTTTATTAATAGATGCCTTTGATCCTCCGCATACGGAAGGAAGCCATCACGGAGATACCAGACTGATTCGCCATGTGTACAGTGGTGGGCCTGACTATGTTGCCATGGCACTACTTGCACAGAAGTTATGGCATGAGCTGGAGGAAACGACAGGAGACCAACTGTTTGTTCCTTCAGGCGTCTTGAATATAGCTGACCCGGAGATTCATTCCTTTCAAAGCCGATTGAGCCATGCAGATGATGCAGACATTCGTTATGAAACGTTGCATGCAACCGAGGTGATGAAACGCTGGCCAGGTATTACAGTACCTGAACATTACGAGGCCATGTATGAGCCTGATGCGGGTTATTTGTATAGTGAACCCTGTATTCGAGCCTTCCGCAAGGCAGCCGAGGCTCACGGTGCCACCTTGTTAACGCACACGCGTGTGGAGCATATCGAATACGGACCACATTCCGTTGCAGTTCAGACTTCAGGTGGTGATACATACCATGCGAATCAAATCATCCTGAGCACGGGTGCCTGGTTTCAGACGTTAAAACCTTTCGTGGATCTCCCGATCCAGGCTGTACGTAAAACAGTTGGATGGTTTGATTCCCCCGAAGCCTTGTATGGCGAGGCGCACTTCCCCGGATTCACACTGGCAGGAAAAGAAGGGACCTATTACGGATTCCCGAGCATTGGCGGATCAGGTCTGAAGATGGGTCGTCATGATACGGGTCAGGTGTGGACACCAGGAAGTACGATGGCTCCTTTTGGTACTGAAGAAACGGACGAGGGTGATCTGCGCAGGCTGCTCGAACTTCATATGCCTCAGGCAGCTGGAGAATTGAAACGTGGTAGTGTGTGCAAGTATGAATTCACTTCGGATGAAGATTTTATTATCGACCGACACCCTGCCCATGAGCGTGTGTGGCTGGCAGGCGGTTTCTCCGGTCACGGCTTCAAGTTCGCAAGTGCCATTGGACAAGTTCTATCCGACTTGGTTCAAACAGGACACACAGATCAGGATATTGGAAGGTTCGCCCTGTCCCGTTTTCGTTAAGTACAAGCCTGCTGAATCAACTTGAACATATGTATGTATAAAACAGCTACTTCCTTAGAGGGTGCAGTGTTGCTCAGAGCACTGCACCTCCAGGAAAGTATGCTACGTTAGAACGTTAATGCAAGCGCAAGCGCACTAATGAACTTTGATGAGGCTCCATTGCTGATTGGCTCCGCCATTGTCTGCCCACTGAATCGTGGAGGCACCTGCGGTCATAGATCCTTGATTGATGTCGACCGTCAGGCCACTGTTTCGATTCGCAAGTACCAGATATCCTCCCACATCAATGGGCAGCCATTGCTGATTGTTGCCCCCGTTATCCTGCCACTGGATCAAAGCGGCTCCGCCTTGTGTGGAACTCGCATTCACATCCAGTAAAAGACCACTGCCTACATTGCGGATGTTGTAATATCCGTTACCTGCCGACTCCAGCTTCCATTGCTGGTTGGCGGCTCCATTATCATTCCATTGAATAATCGTTGCTCCACCTGTAGTAGAAGCAGCGTTCACATCGAGTGCTAGTCCACTGTTCCGATTAATCAGCTTGTAGATGGCCCCGGCTTCATATCCTGTACTGCCATTGTAAGTTGCACCGGAAATGACGTAGGTTGTGACCGAATTGGCTTTGGCTGTAGCCGTAAAGGTTTTGTTTTGCACCGTAATATTGGTCAGTTGCTGCAACTTCTCTGTTGAAGAGGTCCGATATACCTGAGCAGACGTGCCTGTGTTAGTAAAGCGACTGAGATCATAGGTTACCGTTGTATCTGTCGATTCCGAATTGGTTGTGACCAGTACAATTTTACCGGAAGCTGCATCATAGGCTGAAAGGGTATTGGCATCACTCATGCCGATAATCTTGTATCCGGGACGAATAAATTTGCTGTAATTGCCCATGACATAATATTTTTGGTTCACGGTGTAACTGGTCGTTTGCGTATTGTTCAACACGTTCTTGAAGAATCCCCATCCTTCTGCACTATCCACGGCTTGCCAATACACCCATGCACTGGCCCCCATATTACGAATATCCTTAAGGATGGTACGGGACATCGTAAGTCCGCTTGCATCCCCGTCTCCATATTCCGAGGTCCACAGATGTTTACCGGCAGACGTCGCTGTGTTGCGCAAAGCAGTGCGATTGCTTCCGCCATACGTGTGTGTGTTGATCTGACTAATGGATGATTTGACCGCACTGCTGTAACTGTTGAATGAAACATCGGTATCATCGATACTGTATTCTTCCGGTGCGCTCAGCTTCGTGGACAGGCCCTTCGCATTCAACGAATCTTGTACCTGACTCAGAATCGAGTTCTGATCCGCCCGGTCAAAGTGCATGCCTTCCTGGTCATTGCCCTGCTTCCACCACGTCGAGATCGGTTCATTCAGCGGAGTTACGCTATCGAATGTAATCCCCCAATTATCCCGGAAATGCTTCACAACCTCGGTCAAGTAATCTGCAAAATCATCATAATGTTCAGGCTTGAGGTTATTCCCTCCATTCGCTGCACCCGATACACTGCCACTGATCGTCATCCAGTAGGGTGCCGAGTTGGCAAAAGCCTCAATGACGTTTACACCCTGCGCTTTGGCAGCTTGCAGCATATAACGCTGGTTCGCATCCGCAGTCCAGTCATACACACCCGGAGAAGGCTGATAACCGGGAACGGCTTTGCGATATTCGAGAATATTGGACGATGGATTATCCCCGCCTCCAATGTTGTACCGCAGGATGTTCAGACCCAGTCCGGTATTTGCGTTGAACATTTTCTCCACATACTCATCCCGGTTGGAGTATTCCCCTACCACTTTGCCCCACCACGCGAGAGATGTTCCCCATCCCTCCATCGTCTGATATTGCTTCGATGGATCGGCAACAGCCGTGTAAGCTCCCGCAGCAGATACCTCTGTCCCCAGTCCCAAACTGCCCGTTAGCAGACTTCCTGCCAGTAGCAGCGAGCTCATTCGTTTTAACCACTTCATCCGCTTCACTCCTTAGATTTTACACTTGCACTCCGATGTCAGAACAACTTTCCGATCGCTGTTATCCCCAGATTTTTTAATTATTCTTTTAAAGGGAAAATCCGGGGATAAAGGCGCACGCTTCGCTTCTTCAAGTTATTTCTGACCTCTACGTTATCGTGTAAAAAGTTTAACTTATTTATATCTTCTTAAACACGAACACCTATTATTGTGCAACCTCTCGGAAGGTCGCGTCTGACTTATCGAGTGCGGTAACGACAGCTTCCAATTTCAACATATTATTGTAATGTCTCAGGTACAGGTTCGGGTTACTAAACAAGGCATACGAAGTCCAAGCGGCGTTAGCAAGTCCATTGACACGTTTGAACGTGGCATCATTTCGGAATGTGGCGCTGCCGTCATTTTTCACCAATGTGATGTTGCCATTATTATTGCGCAGGAAATAACCTGGATAGTTCATGGACTCAAACGAAATTCCTGTTGCATTCGACAGCCCGGGAACAATACGGAACTGTGCATCTTCGGCTGGACTAACATTGCCATCGATTCGGGCCTGATAGTTGTAATGACGAATGAAGCTGCCCGGTACATTGAATGATTCCAACTTGCGGATATCGCCAGGCTGTCCGGATTCTTTCAATACGGTCATATGCCGGACGAGTCCGGTAAGACCCGCAATCTCCTGCTTGGCACCCCAGGTCTGGAAACCGTCAGCAGAGTCGCTGTAATAATATTTTTGTGTCGCATAGCCGTCAAAGTAGATTCGCCATGAACCATTATCCAACTGCACAAGCGCCGGACCTTCAACCCAAGAGCCCCAGCCGGCCCAATCCCCTGTGCCTTTAAAGGTATAAGGTCCGGTCAGCGAGGTCGCTGTCGCATATTCAATGTATTTGGTGGTTTCGTTCTTGGTAAAGGCATGATAGGTTGAGCCTGTCTGAACGATAAAGGTATCAATATAATTGGGAGCAATGCCTGCCAGTTCAGTAGGCGAGGACCATGAGGTAGACGTCAGATTGCTGCTTGAAGCAGTAATGACATAAGGTTTGAAATTTTCATAGTTGCCTGGAGAGAGGGACACGATAACGTTCAGACTGCCGTTGCTGTCTTTGAACCATTCCGGTGCCCATGTGTGTGCAATCGTGGTAGGAGTGGATAATGTAATGTTACGGACAAACGTCCAGTTTACCTTATCCGGGCTGGAGGCGATACCGATGGAATTACCTGACCAGTTCGTGGTGTAAACGACGTAGTACAGACCATCTGTGTGCTTCATGATGCTGGGATCGCGGATCAGATCGGCCGGAGGTGTGTAGGCTGGCCCTTTCAGCAAACCATAGTGGGTCGCATTATAAGATTCGTAGATATACATATTGGACTCACTTGTGTTCGTAAAAGCTGATATTGTATAGACACTTGTTGCTGCTCTGGCTGTATTAGGGAATAATATCGTTAATAGAAGTATTGTTCCGAGCAGCAGAATCATCCCGGACTTGAAACCGCTGGACTTTCCTACGCCTACTCCCTCTTCCTTCTTCGTTAACATTGGGTCATCTCCTTATCCATAAGTGATGAACAGAGGAATACCTCACTGTATTACCAAAGACAAGACGTACCTGGGACTGTACCTGATGAGCAACACCTCACGACTACCTGTTCGAATTCCAATTACATGAAGCATCACTCCCTTCACAAATCATGGATGAACACTCTCTTTTATGTAAACGGTTACAATAATGAAGTTACAAATTTCACCTTTGCTCACTGTACAGATCTAAGTACCACAGTCCCCATTCCCTTAGCCCAATTTACTCCTAAGACTGAATCCGAAGACTCATGAACCCGAGTTATTTTGACTAAGCAAATGAGGTAGTATGACTGCGGTAAAAGGTAATTTTTGCGTTTGCGTTTGCGTTATAGATGCTATTTTTGAGCGCTATTCCACGACAACCCAAGGATAACGGGATAGTTCATCCAACATGAATCGTACACGTCCTGGCGTTCTGCCTTCTTCATCGAATAAAACCAGTTCATTCTCTTCCTGTAGCCAAGCGACTGGAATCTTGTAATCCTCTTGTGGACCAATCTGCCAGTAACGTCCCAGATGATGTCCGTTCAGATGAATGGTTCCTTTACTCATCCCGGTCAGACGAAGCATTAGGTTCACTTTATGATGCTCCGAAACCGCAGGCTTCGCGAAACGCCAGCGGTACCAGACCGGCTGACCATACGAGCCTTGGACTGAATCATGGTTGGATACAGGGTGAGACTTCTCGTTCAGCATAGCACGATTGACCGATTCACCCGAGGTATGGGTTACCCGATTGGCACTTAAATTGCCACCTTCGGCGATACCAGGGTGTGCTGCACGCTGAATTGACCCCTGTGCTTCAGGATGGACCGATTTCTGTCCTACATCGGAGCTCTCCCATTGTTGCGGAAGCAATGCATCTGTCCCTGCCATACGCCAATCCTTCAGTTCTCCCTCACTCGGATACGTGATCAGTTCCAGTCGGTTCAACGGTGAACGGCTATACGGCATTTCCAATGTATTCGTCTCTCCCGGCTTGATGTAGAGGGACAGATCCAGCGTCTGAAAGGCAAACCAGTCCTGATATCCATCCATCGGAACTTCGATGCCGTTGATACGAAGACCTTTGCTCAGTGCACCCACGAGAATCGCACGATCCATGCCATCCAGCGTAAAGCTTCTGCTTAGATGTGGAGTCTCTTGGAGAGAATTCACTTCATCAAGATGCACACTTCCACTCTCCATGCGCCAACCCCGACGTATATCCTGAACTATGCCACCCAGATATGCAGGACCAGCCAGACCTTTGCTCTCACCCAGGTGTGGAGAGAAATTCAATCTGCCCATATGCTGTACCAGAATCTGAAGTGTGTTCTTCCCTTGGACTACTCGTAACTGCACTCCTGCGGCACCTACCTGACGCACGAATGCCTGCTGAACACCATTAACGATTATTCTGGCGGTATCCTGGATATCCGGCAAAATGAGATTAGTGATCTCTTCTTTCGGACTCTCGAAATCGCATTCATACAACAGATAACCAAAATCTTGTCCATACCGGGAAAAGTCTTCCGGTTGTGCACTCGCCGTGCACTGCTTCGCAGTTAACGTAACACGTGACAACTCGGGGGAAACAGATAACGTCGGTGCAATTGGCGATGTCCATGGATGCTGCTGTATTCCAGCGATGGACTCCTGACTGGCAAGGAACTCGTGACCTGTTAACGTCCGTTCTCCATCGGCCCAGTCACCCAGCAACGTAATTGTCCGATCCGGGTTAGAGATCATGCCCTTGACTTGGCCGGATGGCAACACGTCTACATCGTCGAGGCCTATTGCATAACGAAGTCCCTTCTGTTCTGTTGCTTCCAATCGCCATGTTCGATTCATCGTTTCTTGATCTAGAATGATGAAGCGGATCGGTGTACCGTTTGCTTCCAGTTGGATCGTTCCCGGCTCTTGGAAATGAAACAGATCGAAGCGGTATACGTTCCTAGCCGAATCGTGTTCGACAAGCACTTGCACCGTACTGCCCGTGACGTTCAATGCACCAGTTTCCAGTTCGATAACAGAGCGCTGCCCGGCAGCAGCCACGATGAACAGGGTCAATTCTCCGTTTATCATTTCATTGCCCGTAATCATCGTTCCTGCAGTCAGATATACTTGTTCGGCAATCGGTACCTGATCCAGTACCGGAATAATCTGCCCCGGATTCAGCGCTACGGGAAGAGTGTGGCCTTCTTCGAGCGTAATCTGCATCGTCTCCCGTTCATCCTTGTGACTCTCCAGGAACCATATCTTCTGGTCACCCGCTTGTCTGCCTCGCACAGACACGCCTTCAGGATGACGTACATGGTTCTGCTCTGCGGGAATTTCCTCTGTTTGCATGAGAAGTGCCCCGAATGCATGGACGAAATAAGACAGATTCTTGGTTACCGCATATTTCGGCGTCACTCGTCCATATTCATTCAGCGGTGCATCATAGTCATAAGACGTAATCATGAAGATATCACTGCTACCCATCGTTCTGCCGCCATATCCACCGAAGTTCGTGCCGCCGTAGAACATGTAATGGCTGATTCCGGAATACCCGGCTCGCAGAATTTCCATGATTCGTTTCTCCAGCAAAGGTACCGTCTTCTGAATGGCAGAGGGTCCTCCCCAGTTCTCGAACCATCCGGTCCAGAATTCCGTGACCATCTTCGGTGTCTCCGGCTGTTTGGCACGAAGTTTCTCATAATGTCCGTCAGCACCCGACCAGAAATTAGCCCCTTCAATCGTGCCTTCCGCCCCGCCAACGCAAGTGATCAGCGTAGCGTCGATGCCACGTTGTAACAATCCATCTCTCAGCGTATTCATATGGTCACTTGCCGCTACGTCATCCATCAGGTACCCGTATTCATTCTCCACTTGAACCAGAATGACCCTGCCCCCAGCGGATAGCTGGCGTTCCCGAATGATCGGCACAATCCGGTCAAAGTACAGGTTCACATAGTGCAGATACGTCTCATTATTTTCACGAAATTTCACGCCATCCTTCGTACCCAGCCAGTATGGAAAACCGCCAAAATCCCATTCTGCACAGATAAATGGACCCGGACGCGCAATGACCCACATGCCCAGTTCCGCACACAGATCCAGAAATGCACCGCAATCGTTATCCCCTTCAAAGGACCACTGTCCTTCTTCCGGTTCATGCACGTTCCACGCAAAGTAGGTGTCGATGCAGTTCATGCCTGCCAGCTTCGCCTTCAACAGAACCTCACGCCATTCCTCCTTCGGCATACGGAAATAATGGATCGTTGCACTGTTCAGAAATACACGCTCTCCGTTTAGGAAGAAACTGCGTGCATCGTATGTTAATTCGGATTGAACACCGTTCTCAGCCCTGGTGATGTTCTTCTCCTGTTCCTGAAACAAAAGGGATGCTTTCTCTGTCAAAGATATCCCCTCCTTCTCTGTATTTAGGTTCATATGTCCTGTGATTCATCTACAATATAAGTACAACTAATGAATATTTACACTGGCACTCCGATGACAGAATAACCTTCCAATCGCTGTCATCAGTTCGCCTGCACCGTCACGCCTTCCAGTACAACGGTTGTGATGGAATTATCTGCGGTAGGTACTTCCAGTCCGTTGGCATACACCGGAATGTCTTCAAGCTGTTCCATGTTCCGATCCGGTGAAGTCTGATACACCTGAGCGGTGGATGATTTTCCGTACGCATATCCTTCCAGTTCAAACGCCGTTGTACCCGCTGACAATTCATTACGAATTACCAGCACCAGTCTCTGACGTTCCGCGTCATAGGCAGCCAGCGTGCGTCCACCATCCGTTGGAATAATTGTCGCTCCAGGACGGATGAACTTCGTAAACTGGGCCATGCCATAATACTGCTTGGTCATCTCATACTGTTCTTCTCCGTTAAAATTGGCATGAATGAAGCCCCAATTGTTATTGGCGCCTTCATCTTCAACGGCCTGCCAGTATACCCAGGCGGATGGCTGCATGATTTTCAGATCGAACATGATCCGCTCTGCCAGCTCCTGCACCGAGGTCATATCCTCATGACTGTGCGGCTCACTGCCGCCTGTTCCGTACTCGGACATCCACAGCTTCTTGCCATGGCGTTCTGCCAGCGTGCGCAGTTCTTCCATTTTGCTACCATTATAGGAGTGGGTATTGATCTGCTGGATCACGTCCAGCGTGTCCTGATCATAGAGGTTGAAATTGAACACTGTCTCATCAATGCTGTTATCGTCTGCGGCACTGATGACGGTTCCGTCCAGTCCTTTGCTCTGAAGGGAAGCGGCCACTTTCTTAATAATCTCGGCCTGTTTCTCATTCGTAAAATGACTGCCTTCCTGCATATTGCCCTTCTTCCACCAGTCGGAGGAAGGTTCATTGAGCGGATTCAGTGTGCGGAAGGTGATCCCCCACTCGTCCCGATAACGCTTCACGACTTCGGTCAAATAATCGGCAAAGGCATTATACTGATCATCACGCAAATTATTGCTGCCATCCACGGCTCCAGTAACCGATCCACTGATCGTCATCCAGTAAGGTGGTGAATTGGAGAATGCTTCGGCAATGTTCACGCCGCGCTCCATCGATCCCTGTAATACAGCACGCTGGCCTGCATCAGCATCCCAGTCCCACTCTCCAGGTTCAGGCTGGAAGCCAGGTACATCCCCGCCGGGACGAAGAGCCTTCATCTCTGGATTTTCCTCGCCGCCAATATTGTAACGAACGATGTTCAGACCTAATCCTTTCTCCGGATCAAAGACCAGATCCATCACTTCACTCACCTTCGCCTGATCCTTCCATCCGCCAAGATCGTTGGCCCACCAGGCAAGTGACGTACCCCAACCTTCAAAATGATCATAGGACTGATCCAGCTTCAGACGTACCGGCTCCCCTTGGAACACAAGTGTTTTGGATGACTCATTGGCAAAATGATTGATAACAATTCCTCCTCCTGCCAGCAGGGCAATCAAGGCGACACCCATGAGGATATAGCTCCGTTTGCCTCTGCTGCGTTGTTCTTTATGCGCCATGGGCTAAACAATCCTTTCTCCATGTACGTTGATTACTCCGTTGGCCTTGAACGTCAGGTCCAATACATAAACACACTACAGACACCTTCTGTTACTTGATTCCACTGCTTCCGCCGCTAATGTTGGCCTCATAGACATAACGCTGTCCGAACAGATATACCAGCACCATCGGAATGGTGAGGAACAGGGAAGCGATCATCACAAGGTTCCACGGTGGCATCTGACCGCCACCTACCGTAGTCAACAGCTGCACCCCGAGTGCCAGCGGCATTTTCTCCGGATCATTGATATAGATAAGCGGCCCCATGAAGTTCCCCCAGTTATAGGAGAAAGAGAAGATCGCAATGGCTGCAAGTATCGGATAAGTCAGCGGCATGATGATCTTCCAGTAGATTCCCGGATGTCCCATACCATCGATCATGGCGGCTTCATCCAGTGATTTGGGAATACTCATGACGAACTGCCGAATCAGAAATACGTTGAACGCTCCGGCGAAGAAGCTCGGTACGATCAGCGGGTAAAATGTATTAATCCAGTCCAGATGACGGAAGATGATGAACTGCGGCACCATCGTCACCTCACCCGGAATCATCATCGTACTAAGCAACACAATAAACAGGAAACGGCTGCCTTTCGCCTTGATTCGGGCAAAGCCGTAGGACACGATCGAAGCTGACAATACCGATCCGACAATCGTAAAGACGGTAATGATGACCGAGTTTTTGAGATACGTGCCAAGATTGTTATTCGTAAAAATCGTATAAAAGTTCGACCATTGGAACTCCAGCGGTACGAAGGTAAAGGCTGACTTGACGGTTGTTGCGTCACTTGCCAGTGCAATGGAGATCATGTACAGGAAAGGCGAAGCAAGCAGCACCCCGACCAGAATCAGAAAAATATAGGATATCGTCTTCTCCACAGTCGATGGATTACTCATTGGCTTTTCCCTCCTCGTAGTGCACCCATAGCGCCGATGAACGGAATACAACCAGTGTCAACGCCATGATGATGATGAATAGTACCCAGGCAATCGCCGATGCATATCCCATTTTGTAGAATTGGAACGCATTCTGGAACAAGTAGGGCACAACCATCTGACTTGAATTGTCAGGTCCCCCGGCAGTAACAATGAATACCTGCGCAAAAGTCTGGAGCGCTCCAATCATACCGGTCACGAGATTGAAGAAAATGACGGGCGTCAGCATTGGGAATGTAATATGGAAGAACGACTGTGTACTCTTCGCCCCATCGATGGCAGCGGCCTCGTACAGTTCCTGCGGTATTCCTTTCATACCTGCAAGCAGTAATACCACGCCACCACCCACACCCCATAGGGACATGAGGATCAATGCAGGCTTAACCCAGTTGGGATCAAGAAGCCAGGCAGGACCCTGAATACCAAAGATCGCAAGTGCCTGGTTGATCAATCCTTCCGTCGGTGCAAGCAAGTGGATGAAGAGCAATGAACTCGCAACTACCGGAACGACGGAAGGCAGGTAGAACAGAATACGGAAGAAGGTAATCCCTTTGATCTTCTTGTTCAGGTAATAGGCAATCCAGAGCGAGATCGACATGCCCAGCGGAATGGATATTAGTGCATAGAAAAACGTATTGCCCACCGACTTCCAGAAGATCGGATCATCGGTCAATAGCGTTTTGTAATTGTCGATACCAATAAATTCAGGGGACTGGAACAGATCCCAATTCGTGAAGCTCATATAGATGGAAAACAGGATCGGCCCCAGGGTCAGCCCCAGAAACCCGATCAGCCAAGGCGAGATGAAGATGTAGAACCATTTCCCGTCCTTTTTTCTCACGTTAAGCCCTCCCATGACGCAGAGAGCAGATGGAACCCGCATTCACGCCGAATTCCACCTGTCCTCCTGTCGATGCTATTTGAACAACCTCTATTTGTAGAGTCTTTCCAGTCCACTCTGGATCTCAGTTACGGTATCATCAAGCGTAGCTTTGTTGTTGAAGTACACACCCAGCTTATCGTTAATAAGCTTCATCATTTCGTTCCACTGCGGGTTGAACGGTTCTGCATAGATGGTCGATTCACTGAACGCAGCCATGTTGATTTTCTTGCCGCCATATTCGGCATTCAGGAATTCATCACTGGACAGACCTGCTTTGGTTGCAGGAGCATCCTGACCGGCTTTGACCATTGGCATCTGTGCTTCAGGTGTGGTCAATGCTTCAATCACTTTGAATGCTTCTTCCTTGTGTTTGGAAGCGTTGGTAATCGTTAACCCGTTGAAGAATGCGTTCGTTTCGCCCCATACCGGAGAGATATCCCAGTTAATGCCTTCCACCTTGGCAAGCGAACCTATGTTCCAGAACCCTGTCGTTTCCATGGCGATCTTGCCTTGAGCGAACAGCGGATCAGCTCCGATATTACCCATGTCGGCAATCTCGGTTGGCGTTGGTCCCGCACCGTGTGTGAAGGTCAAGTCGTTCATGAATTGCAATGCTTTACGCACAGGCTCTGTATTGAAGGTCGGTTTACCGCTCTCATCGAACAGTGAGCCACCGTTCTGGTAGATAAGCTGCATCCATTGCGGCCACCAGCTGCCTGGGTAGTAACCCCATTGCACCGTTTTGCCATTCTCCTTCACCGTCAGCTTCTGAGCTGCCGCCATCAGATCGTCTTGCGTCCAATCTTTGGTTGGATATTCCACTCCAGCCTTGTCGAACAGATCTTTGTTATAGAAGAGGACCATCGCTCCTGCACGATCCGGCAAACCGAATTGCTTGCCATCGTACTTCATCAGGTTTGCGATATCATCGGAATAACGTTCGGACATGTTCACATTGTTCGCCTGAATCATGTCGTCCAGCGGTATTATCTGATTCTTGGAGGCGTAAGCCTGATAGTTCTCGGCAATCATCATGATATCCGGCGCTGTTCCCCCGGCGATCATCGTCTGTACCTTTTGGTCATAATCTCCTGCAACCACATTGAGCTTCACGTTAATATCGGGATATGTCTGTTTCACAATGTCGAGTCGCTCCTGATAGATCTTCTTCTCATCCTCTGAGCCCCAGATCGTCATGCTCAGATCCACCTTGCCACCGGACTCGCCGGAAGAACCGTTGTTACTCCCGCTGCTACAGGCTGTCAGACCCATTACCATGACCAGCATCAATAACGAAATGACCTTAAGACTTCTTCTCATACGTTACGCCCCCTTGAACTAATGAATGGATGACTACACTGAAACCCGTTTCATGAAATGGGTTTCATTAAGCTGAAACATAAAACCCGTTCCACTTTATGAAAGGGGTTTCATTCACGCACTCATTATATTTCACCCTTCAAGGAAATGTCAACGCTTTCTTTTTCAATTACAGGCCCCCTTATCTTGCAGCAGGTCCTGTACTTTGACGCACAATTAGCTCCGGTTGCAGAATGATCTGCTTCTTCGGTTTGCCTTGGTTAATCAGCTCATGCAGCACGTCCACAGCCTGTTTGCCAAGCTGATACGTGTTCTGGGATACGGTTGTCAGTTCCGGTATAACGGCACTGGCGAGCGGTGTGTCATCGAAACCCACAATGGATATATCCTTCGGAATGGAGAGCCCATGCTCAATCGTCGACTTGATGGCACCAATCGCCGTGTTGTCATTAACGCAGAGGACTGCGGTTGGCGGATTGTCACGATCCAGCAGTTTGGACATCTCGCGTTTGCCGTCGTCAATGGAGAAACTACCGAGGAGCTGACGCTCTTTCGGGATTTCGAGCCCATGCTCGCGAAGTTTCTTCTGCACAGCTCTGACCTTAACCATGGTGGTGGACAACTCTTTCAGACCGCCGACAAACGCAATATCGCGATGCCCCAGTTCAAGCAAATGCTCAGCTGCAAGGGCTGCCCCTGCCCCTTCATCCGTGTATACCCGGTGGAACCCGCCTTTGGCAATATTGCCATTGACCAGCACGATCGGCATACGTTTGCCCATATCAATCAATTCCTGAGCCATGTCATCCGGACAGACCTGCATATTGATTCGCCCGCCGAGAAAAATAATCCCGTCTACCCGCTTCTCTCGCAGGATGGACAAATATTCAGATTCCCTGTTATAGTCACCTGCAGTATTGCAGAGAAAAAACGTGTACCCCAATCCGCGAGCCTCATTCTCCGCACCCCAGAAGACTTCCGGGAAGAAGGGGTTTGTAATGTCCGGCAGGATAATGGCAATGGTGCCCGTCTCTTTCTTGATTAGACTGCGCGCCTGCGCGTTGGGCTGAAACTGGTGTTTTTCAATGATGGACATAATCTTCTCTCGGGTGCTTGCACGCACTGGTGCTGTATCATTCAGCACCCGGGAGACCGTTGCTACAGATACGTTTGCTTCTTTGGCGATGTCATATATGGTGATCGGTGTCATAGCGGAACCTTCCTTTTTCTCTAATTTTCCCTATTTTCCCTGCTTATCATACCAGATAAGGAATGGCGATGAAATGGGTTTCATTGGCGGGCGAATAATTTCACACTGGACCAATTGAAGTTCCGGGGATGACATTCATACGTGTGTGTCCGATGCATTACTCATTAGTGTCATTATTTTCACAGGACATGTTTGATTTTCTTTATTTCACCTTCTAATCTGCGTTTATGGTCCATATATTAAATTGTAAGCGAATTCATTGGAGATTAGAGGAGTGTGAACGACGTCATGATCATTCAAGTCAGTCCGCTGGCAGAAGCAAGACTTACTGAAAAGCTGGGAGATCGACCGGGCTATTTCAAATTGTTTTATGATACCGATGGATGCGGTTGTGACGGAATTGCGGTACTTCTGATCTTGAACGACCTGGATAGCGATGATGTTACTGTAGAAGCGGGTTCGCTTCCGTTTGTAATCAACAAACAGCAGCAGATTTACTTTGAACCCTGTCTGCGTCTGCAATCCGAGCATAGTTTCCCCTCGTTCCGACTGAGCAGTGATTCCATGATCTATGGCAGCAACGTCAAGGTCCATGATTTACGAGATACCGCAGACGTAGCCCCTCAGCCCACCGGATGGTTTGTACGATAAACGTTGAATCAGCACTATAATCAAAACCTCCCGACCCCAGATATTATGCGGGACGGGAGGTTTTTTATCAATTTTAATGAGTTAATTAGGCATTATTTTCTTAAACATTTCATATTCGTGCAGTGCCTCTGCACCTCTGCCCTCTATTTCCAACAAGTTTTTCAGGACCAAAGAGGTGAAAGCTTGATTAATTAATATAGACTTTAGTTTAATACAAATAATTACAAGTAAACCGTATACTTAGATAACCACATATGAATTTAGGAGATACACAAAACGGAATACCTAATTAAAGATATAAGTCTAGTTATACCAAAAACACGGTTAGAACATTGTATCCGTTTAGAAGTGTCGAGGAGGAAAATTGAAACTTATGAAGTTACCCACAATCCTGAACGTAGTCCGCATCTTGTTGAGTATTAAAGTTATATACCTTATTGTTTCTTTCAGTGTATTTCTCTATATTTTCAGTCAAAATCCTGAAGCCTTTGCCGGTTATCAAGTGAACGGCAATGATTTGATTAATTTCTCTAATGAAATTACTGGGAGAATCATATTTTTAATCATTCCTAGTTTGCTTGCTATCATTTGCATCACCAAACGACAATTCAGATCGACTGTTACGTTCCTGAGTATCGCTTTATTTATCGGACTACTGAATGAAGGACTATTAACTGGACTTATTCAACTATTCGCCTTGTTAGTTGTGCTCTTACATCGACCAAGTAAGATATTTTTAAAGCACCAGGATTCAAATGACACAGAGACACAATATATCGCCAAGAAGAGCCTGACTTAAACGTCAGGCTCTCTTTGTTTTGGTTTCTTTGCACACAATCCATTAAGCCTACTTCTAAACCCGCCAATCAATATTACTCAGATTACTTCACAAGAATTTCAATCGGATTCATGGTTATAGAGATATCCGCGGTCATATCCACAAAGAGATTTTGTTTCCCTTTTTTGGTTACTATAAACTCATCTTCAACCTCAACCACTTGACCTGACTTAAACTCAGTTACATATCCCACATCCGCATAATTACGCTCCTCGTTACTACCGGAGAAGAAAAAACGAATGATTGGTTCTCCATGAGATACTTCAACAGGTTTAATACCTGTATATTTTAGAGTTCCTTTTACTTTCAGTGCCTCACCAGTACCTAAAACTGTTGGTGTTGTTACTTCAAGAACGAAATCAGATGTCACTACACGTTCAGTAACATTATCCTCATTTTTTTCGGTTGATGAACACCCAGCTATTATCATGGATACCACTAATACCAACATTAAGATGTTACTACTCATTTTATTAACTTCATATCACCTCTCTCATACTCTAACGAATGATGTATAGAAAGGGTTGCTCAATTTGTCCTTGGTTTCCCTGAACTATCGTTTACTGTTAGTTCAATCCTGTATCACACGAATTCAATTAACTTCCTATCTATTTCTGCGATATCACCAATCTCCGATGTACCATCCCAAAGGATAATTGAAGAAGCTTCATCGTTTTCAACAAAATCATCAAGTTGGCACAATTCACCCATGAACAGAGCTCCATATTCTGTCCGTTCAGGTCCATGAAAACTTGGCTGGAGTCTAAACTTCATTAGTCCTTTGAATTCCGCCGTATCAATATTTTGATTGGTTTCCCCAAACAATTCTCTAATTACACATTGTTGAGCATTCTCTCCAGCTTCAATAATACCACCTGGAAGTTCCCAGTTGTTTCTCCACTTATTCTGCATGAATAGATACTTTCCTTGGCACTTCACCACAATTAGAGCATGTGTTAGTGGAGCATCCAGTGTGCTTGTAATGACCTTATCGTACTCGATACGAATAAATTCCAAAAAAATGTTACCTCTTGAATCTGTCATGATTGCCAATTTTACTCCTCCATTTCTTTTGTAACAAAAATAAAAAAACGCGCTAGACCTAAGTCCTGCGCGTTCATATTTCACAGGATGAGAAGCGCGAATAGCGTTAACCCATCCCAAATTTTTTTAGGAATGGATTAACGCTTTTCATGATGGTGAGATTGTTTTAATTCTAAAATTAACATCGGCCATTCTCCTAATCATCAATATATGGAAATAATACCCACTATAGTACTTTAGAGTCAAGTATATAATTTTGCTCATTTACTAAAAACGTAACCATTCCGTTAGTTTAATGAACCTTAATTATGCATTTGAATAATTAATCGAGACCACTCCTGGTTAACCACGGAACGAAGGAGTACCCCAAGTACCCGAAGAAGAACTTCGGCTCGTGCTCCTAGTTTGTATCCTCCCATAGTTGAACGGAAAAGAAGTATCTTTATATACTAAAAGTGAGACCTTTACATCTAAAGTAATCTTCATCTTGTTTAACAAAAAGTTCATAACGTCTCTTTAACCATTTAAATGACATACTCATGATGTTGATGTTTGTAATTATACGTGTATGAGTGATCCGGTAGGACGTCCAAATTTTTTTAAAATAATCCCAACCTTTATTTCGCCTGGCACACTATATAATTGTCAGGAATTACAGATGCAACTATGGAGGCAAAAGATGGATTCAATTGGTAAAAAAGGAAAAGAAGCGGCGGAAGCGATTCGGAGCTATGTCAAACCGATTTTCGGTTTTGCCTTAAACCGGGTCAAGCAGCGGGCCGAGGCGGAGGATCTGGCTCAGGAGATTATGTTGCAGTTGTTAAAATCCTTCTCTGGGGTGCGGGACATTAGAAGCCTTGACGCTTACGTCTGGACGGTTGCCCGATACACTTGGGTGAATTGGTTGAAAAAGCGTGCGCACGCTCCCCAAGCGTTCGAAATCAACGGCATGTCCGAACTGTCTGCTGCCCCTTCCCGGGAGCCGCTTGACCGGCTGCTGGTAACCGAAGCTTACCGCGAGCTCCGCCGAGAAGTCGCGTTTCTGTCCGACATCCATCGCCGGATCGTGGTCATGCATTACTACGACGAGCTTAAAATCGGCGATATCGCGATTGCTCTGAACATTCCTGTCAACACGGTGAAGTGGCATTTGAGCGAGGCCAAAAAGAAGTTACGGAAAGGGATGAAACGTATGCGTGCAACAGGAACTTTAAGTGTCAATCCGGTCAGTATGGGGGAAATGGGCCATTCCGGTTCGGCCGGCAGACTGGGCGAAACCAACGATTTTCTTGGACGCGCCTTGGCGCAAAATATCGTTTACGCGGCTTATCATAAGGCGCGTACCGTACATCAAATCGCGGAGGAGCTTGGAATGCCGCCGTCTTTGCTGGAAGGTGAAGTCCGGCACCTGGCCGATTACAATTTTCTCATCCAAACCTCTCCCGGCAAATATCAAAGCAACACCATCGTCTGGGACCTCTTCGAGTTGGCCGTAGCTGGTCATCAATTCTGGCAAGATTGCGCCGCCGAAGTGGCCGATGTTCATTTTGACGCGTTAATGGAAGTTCGCCGGCAAGTCGAGGATAGCGGAGTGTACGTTCCGGACGGCGACTATAACTTCCTGCTCTGGACCTTGCTGCCCAAGAACGTCGAGGAGCAATCTTGGCGGAGCATGCCAGCGGGCGAAAACTTCGATGCGGTCGCACCAATGCGAAAGGACGGAGGTCAGTATATTGCCTATGCGGCGTTAAACCGGAGCCACAATGCCGATCCGGGGTTTGATTTGAGTAGTTACGTCACCTTCGGTCCGTCGCTCCGCTACGTCGAAGACACTCCCTTATACTTGTGGCAATTCAATACTTACTGGAGCGACCGCCAGGTGGATTGGCGTTTCCTGGAATACCGGAATGTCGAGATTTGTCATGCGTTCCAACAAGGGGAACTGCCCGACAACGAAGAGAACGCCGAGCAATATTCGTTCCTGCTGGAGAAGGGGTACATCCGCAAGACGGAGGAGGGGTACAAGTTCAATGCGGTTTGGATCGACTCTCCGCAAACGTTGGATCGGTTGAACAAGGCAATGCCGAATTTGTCCGCTCTGTATGCGCCTGCTGTCGGCAAGCTCTACGACAAAATGCTCAACCTGTTCCTGCAAAATCAGCCGAAGCATTTGGAGCCGCAGCTTGCTTACATGGTGAGAGGCAACACCGGCGGAGGCCGGCTTGTCGCTTATATTTTGAAACATTTGATCGATAACGGGAAGTTGAAACCGCCGTTGCCGCACCAGCAGAAGACGATCTCAACCTGGATGGGGCCGGTGAAGTAAGTCAGTGCAGAAATGTATATGAAGAATGGCCGTTCCCGGGCGGTGGCCATTTTTACACTGTCTGTCCACTCTGTCTGTCCAACGAAGTGATTAGGACATCGCTATTTCACACTGCCCCCTCCTGAACGTATGGAAATGATTAAAAACTACCCATGACGCACATGCGTCATGGGTAGTTTTTGTTCGCAATCGTATCTGCCAGATTACTCCTGTACCTTACGATTTTTATCTTTCTTGTCCGCAACCAACCGTGAGAGGCCAGATGCTCCACATACTCAGCAGATCTATTCAGCAAAACTGCCCGTTAGTTGAGTAAAAGCAGCCAATCACAATGATCAGCTGCTTTCTTGTTGTTATTGAGCTAACGTTTCCCGTTAGCTTAATCTTTACAGTATGTTAATTAGACACCACCTAATTCAGCAACCTCGCAGAGCAGTGAAAAGAAGTGCCTCTGTTGTCTTCACCATAATACTCTATAATAATTATCGGATTTAAAGATAGTGTAAGTATCATAGATACCAATTTTCGAAAGGGAGAATCAACATGAAGACATAATTTATTGCCGGATTCCTATCAACTGCTTTACTACTTAGTCCAATAGCTGCTCATGCAGATGAGGCAGTTCATCTCAATGGGAAATTGGTTGATAGTCGAGTATTTATGCCCTTAAGAGCCGCGGGTGCTCAGATCGGAGCAGTAACAACTTGGAATCAGAAAACTAAAACCGCAACTGTTAATAAAGATGGAAAAATGTTGGACAATCGAGTTTACGTCCAGTTCCGAGAGTTCAACGAAACATTCTTTGAGCAAGACCATATCGTCTGGCACCCAGCTGATTTGGATGCTAGTTCAGAACACTTCACTGTCGATCTTGGAACACTGGATAATGCCCAAGACTTCAAATTGGTGGAACCTTTATTCAGCAAACACGAAGATTCTAAGGAATATTTCGAGGAAGATAAAGACAACTTATACTACGGTCTTTCAATCTCTTACTCTGGAACTGATAAAGCAGCAGTTACCGTTAGCACTGGACAGAAAGACGAGTACGGAAGATACATTTTCACACACTCATACAAAGTTAACGTAAGCAAGTATAGCTCTGGCTGGAGAGTCGTTTCATACAATTACACCAAGACGGAAATTCCTGACTGGGTTTATTCTTAGTAGAACCAACGCGGTACAAGACTACTGGAGTCCTTAAACAGGCTCCTTTTTTATTTATATGTATAATAACTTATAATTTGGGGACCACACGGTTGTCGCCGGCAGCGAACTATCCTGCCCGTTAGTTCAATAAGTTAGATGAACAGTTTCGCCCGGGTCTGAACCAACTGATCCCCATACTTCCCCATTAACGCTATAACCGCCACCACTCCATTGAAGCAAGTAACCTCCAGTATTCATACCTTGGGTGAAACCTTCTTTACTATTTATCCAATCAAAAGATTCCCCGGCAGCAATCGTTCTAGCGAAATACACTTTACTAGTATCTAAGTGCGTTAAACTAACATTGACTTCATGGCTACTATTGTTCTTCATAAGCAGTTTTATGTGTACAAATTCCGGATTTACGGAAAAGGGTTGCTGTACCGTTGCGCCTCCAGAAGCAATATAGTGGGAGGGTTTGCTCTCTTGTTCGCTTAAAGAATTAGAAAGGGTTGTACTTTCGGACTTGCTAGATAATAACCAGATTTTGGAGTAGACATATTCTCTTGAGTTGGACTTGTTGAATCACAAGCAGTTACGGTCGCTGTTGTTAAAGCTAATGCTACAACCGTAAAAAACAGTCTCTTTTTCTTCATTACTTCATTCCTCGTATTCTTTTATTAATTATTCTAAAAACCTATAAGAAGTCCCTCGTTATGAACAACGCTATCAATCAATAAAAGTTACACCTGTAATTCGCAAGATGGCATTGACTTACCTGCCCGTTGCTGAACATAAGCAGCCGATCAGCTTGATCGACTGCTGTCTGATTGATCTACTGTATACTTTTAGTGTAACAAATGACGACTAATATAATTTGACACTTAAAGTATCATCGAAAACCGAAATGCTTTTCAACTTCCAATAACATCTGATCTTTATTGGACTGAGATGTTCTCATAAACCATTTTAATTGATACTGCTCCGCTTGTTGCAGGTAATGATTCGATGCTCTAACCACCGTGTTTAATGTTTCGTCCCGTGCACGTTGTGGATCTGATAAACTAGGGAACAAATCCTCCATGCCTCTCAGATGATCTCGATCCAGATACTCCGCTCGAATTAGGTCATCTTCTGCAAACATATAAACAACTCGGTTGGGATTAACAATCTCCCTTAGATAAGCAGGTTCCATAAAAGTATCTACTACAATTGGCTTCTCTTTCCCCATCTGTAACACATCCAAAATAATAAACTCTACGCTTTCATCAAACACGGAATTTAACCAGTGGCTTCTATCGTTCTCACGCCCTAAAAAGAACCATTCCCAATCAATGAAGTGTCGCAAAATTGCTGGATGATCCTGCGGATTAGCCTTTTTTTGATAATCGAAAGTGTGGTCATCTGAGGAATAATAATTCATATCCCATTTTGAAGAAAGTAACTTTGTCATCGTGCTTTTGCCGCCGCAAGGGCCTCCACATATCCAATAAACGTGATCTAAATATTGCCTTAATAGTCGGTCTGAAATTTTCATTTTCTGAACAACTCCTAGAATAAGATTATTTTCTTATTAAGGAGAACGTCTCTTCTTGTTTGCATTACATGTCCAGGTCGCTGGCATTGCTACACCACCTTTCAATTTCCATTTTCTCACAAAGTTAACCAGTTGTGAATCTTAGCTCATATACAAGATTCATATTCCACACTAAAGACACATGTCCATCTCAGCATTTTGTACTATATGCTTAAAAATTAATTATCTTTTAGCCTCTTTATCCAAACTCTTCTTTACGCCCACCTTACTTAATGTTAGATTTTATAACATATCATTATGAAAGCGAGTGGGTTGAAGATGGATCTGCAACATTTATTGACTATCCCCATTCTCTCCAAAGCAAAGGTTATTGCCGGACATCGCGGCCTTGATCGCTTGGTACAATCGATTAATATTATGGATGCGCCAGATATTGTGCAATTCCTGAAGCCGGGAGATATGCTGCTGACGAATGGCTATATCCTGAAAGACCGCCCCGATGCTCATCTTGCATTCATTACAGATATGCACGCGATTGGTTGTGCGGCGCTTGCGGTCAAGACACAGCGCTTCTCGCTTGAATTATCACCGCAACTGCTCCAGACAGCCGATAAGCTGGGTTTTCCCATCATCGAACTATCTGAGATAGACAATACACTCGGTGAAATATTTCAACAATCAATCAGTGCCATCCTTCAGAATAAAACCCATGAGCTCCACTACGCCTTATCTATTCACAAACAATTTTCCACGATGGTTATGCAGGGAAAAGGTATACCCTCCATCGTAGATACGCTGTCTCAGTTGCTATCCTCACCTGTACTTCTGCTTGGTTCGAAGAAGCAGATTACGGCAAGCTCCCATTATGCACAACAGATGGATCGCCAGTCTCTCGCCGCGCCCATACTGACATTTATAGATCAGCACCCTTCCTTCCATACCGCAATCTCGATCTGCCTGCTTACTGCCGATAAATATCGACATGCTGAGCTACATCCCATCTTTACTGATCGGCACGAAGGCTATTTGATCGCACTATTCGACAATTCCGCAAACTCTAAACTCTCCACTCTGGCACTGGAACAAGCCGTCAATGTGATCGGTCTGGAGTTAACCAAGAAGCAAGCGGTCAAGGAACGTTCACGCCGTTACAAAAATGAATATTTCTCCGATCTCATTCAGGGCTTCATTCGTTCTGAACAAGAAGCGCTGCATCGTGGCAAGAAATATGGGCTCCAAGCAAAAGGGAACTCCGTTCTCATCATTGCTAAAAAGGACGAATCTTTATCGAGCATGCCTAACCAGAGCCTCACTCCCCCTGGAGAAGAGCGACACATCTCGGAACGAGACGCTTATTACGAGCTGATTAAGCAGGAGTTCGCCAGACTAGATCTCTCCTTCGTCATGTTCACGAAGAACGACCAGTTCGGCATACTCGTCTTTTTGGCCGAATCATCTTGGGACGAACACATCGTGGTTCAGCAACTTGAACAGATCGCGAGCACCCTATATACGGAATCGCAGCTCAGCCTATCCTTTGGCATAGGCAATCCCTACACGAATGTACTGGATATCGGATTATCCTATAAGGAAGCAGTCAAGGCGCTTCAATCCGGCTATCAGATGAGAAAGACCCGCTTCGCTCATTCCTATCAAACTATGGATATAAGCCGCCTGCTGCGCATGATACCTTATGATGAAATGCTTCAGTTCCATCAAGAAACCTTTAAGGCCTTCGCTGGCCGAGATCCAAACGAGCGCAGCGAACTGATGAAAACCTTGTCTTCTTTCTATGAGAATCACTGCCAGATCGTCGATACGGCGAAAGAGCTGTTCGTACATCGCAATACCGTCATCTACAGGCTTGAGAAATGCGAAAAATTGACCGGCAGGAACATCAAGGATCCGAGTGAGAGTCTGCGCTTCCGCCTCGCCTTCGCACTGGAGTCGCTGCTGAATGTCAATCCAGCCCCTAGCGAAGCTAATCATACGTCTTAAACCGAGAACGTGTCATGTATAATGACACGTTCTTTTATTTTCTTTTCCCAACCCAACCTATTTTGTACATTTTAACTGATTCAATTCTATTTTTATGTTCATAGTAACTAATGACAATTGGGCAAACAGTCTATATGATTAGGAATATAATCATCAATGTCATATTAATTAACACGAACTCGCACCAAGAAACAACAACCAACAGGCTGTAGGAAAGGGGCTACCTATCATGGCTATACAAATACAAGGCGTATCCAAATCATTTGTCAGTGCAACCGGAGAAGATATTCAGGTCCTGGCTGAGGTTTCGATGCAAATCAAGAAGCAGGAGTTCTTCAGTATCGTGGGACCGAGCGGTTGCGGTAAGAGTACGATCTTCAATATTATCGCGGGTCTGCTTAAGCCAACGAATGGCAAAGTTATCGTCTGTGGCGAAGAGATCGACCAGACTACCGGGCATGTTGGCTATATGATGCAGAAGGATCTACTGCTTCCTTGGAGAAGCATCCTGGATAATGTCACGTTAGGATTGGAAGTGAAGGGCATGTCCAAAAAGGATCGTGGCGATATTGCCATGGATTATCTGGATCGCTACGGCCTGGCTTCATTCGCAGAAGCCTATCCCTCCACACTATCAGGCGGTATGCGCCAACGTGTAGCCCTCATACGCACCCTCGTTACCCAGCCCGATATTATATTACTGGATGAACCCTTCTCAGCACTTGATTATCAGACCAGACTCATTCTGGAAGATGAAATCTTGTCCATTCTAAAATCCGAGGGCAAGACAGGCGTCCTGATCACGCATGACATCGAGGAAGCGATTGCCATCTCCGACCGCATTGCCGTTATGAGCAAAAGACCAACAACCGTGAAGCAGGTGTATGACATTGGTCTCGCCTCGCAATATGGCTCAGCACTGAAAGCCCGCTCCGACCAGAAGTTCAAGCAGTATTTTGAATCGATCTGGGCAGAGCTTGATATCCAGATGGGGAGGATCAGCTAATGAAGAGCACATCACCTAAAATCACCCTTGCCGGAAAGCCTGCTGGAGTTACGAAGAGCAAGAGCAAACGTAGACAGTCCACCTTCTCCAAAGAATGGCTGGTAACAATGCTGTGGCGGTTCATTATTGTTGCAGTCATCCTCGTGATATGGGAATCCGCCGTTCGCTTGAAACTGGTTAACGGTTTCCTCATGGGGTCACCGAGCGCCATTTTCGATGCAGCCATCACAATGGCCAGCTCAGGGCAACTACTTACAGACGCGTTCGCAACGGTGAATGCCACCGTTATCGGCTTTGTAACCGGAAGCTTAATTGGTTCATTAGCAGGACTACTCATGTGGTATTCCAAGTCCGTTGCCCGTGTGCTCGATCCATTCATCGTAGCGTTGAACGGCATTCCGAAAATTGCGCTCGCTCCCATGATTATTATCTGGTTCGGTTCAGGCATCTTCTCCAAGATTGCTCTTGCCTCCGTGGCAACATTTATCGTAGCGCTGTTATCCGCCTATCAAGCGACTCATCAGATCGACGAATCCCAGATTAATCTGATGAAATCCTTCGGTGCGAAGAAGTCACAAATTTTCCGCAAAATTATCGTTCCATCCTCTCTGCCATGGATCATCTCGGCCTTCCGTATCAATATCGGATTAGCATTGGTGTCTGTCGTAGGCGGAGAATTCATCTCTTCAGATAAAGGACTCGGACATATGGTATTCGTCGAAGGTAACCTGTTCAACCTTCCGGCCGTATGGGTTGGCGTGTTCATGCTTATGCTGGTCGCCATGCTCCTCTACACCTGTGTCGGTTATATCGAATCCCGTCTGCTTCCATGGAATGACAACAAGACCAGTAGCAAATCCACATCTGTATAGCTGACCTACAACCATTAAAGGGGCCTGATGACTGATGCGTACATTCAAAAAGATAGCTATTCTGGCAGCGATGACACTTCTATTGACTACACTGCTCAGCGGGTGTGGCGGCAATGCCAACATACCTGCTACCGGCGCAGGTGCATCTAATAGCGAGGGGCAAGAAAATACGCAGGTGGACAAAATTATGGTGTCCGAGGTTTATCACAACCTACTCTACCTTCCCTTGTATGTAGCGAACAACCAAGGTTTTCTAAAGGAAAATCGCATTGAGCTATCTTCCATCCGTGCTGCCGGAAGCGGACCAACAGCATTGTCGTCGGTCATCTCAGGCGAGTCCGCATTTTCCTTTCATGGTCCTGAGCATGTCGCATTCGCTAATGCGCAGGGCGGAGATGCTCGCTCACTGGTCCTTCTATCCGGCAGCGCTCCAGTATGGGCAGTCGCGAGGGAAGGAGTAACGGTAAACACCACAGAGGACTTTAAGGGTAAGACCATCGTAGTGGGCTTGGCACCTACAAGCTCGAACAGCTTACTGCGGAAGCTGTTCGCTGATAATAACATTGATATCGACAAGGATGTGACGATCACAGAGGTCCAAAATGGCTCCGAGCTTGGGGCGGTATTAGCCGGCAAAGCCGACATTGCTATCGTTTACGAGCCTCAGCTGGATCAAGGCATTGCAGAGGGGCTGCATATTGTCCATGATTTCACGAAGGATTATCCAGACTTCGCCTTTGCAACGATGAACACAACCGCAAGCTTCATTGAGAAGAATCCTGATCTCACCCAGCGCTTCGTGACCTCAATCGAGCAAGCTCTGGACTACATTCAATCGAATCCTGAAGGCGCCAAAGCAGTCGCAGTGAAGGAATTCCCGAATCTAGACAAGAACGTCGTGGAGCAAGCGGTACAACGCATGATCGACAGCAAGGTATACCCTGCGGAGGGACTCATCAATGAATCAGCATTCGAGACCGCAATTGGCATGCAGCGCTTCATCGGCAATCTGAAGGAAGACCTCGCTTACGAGGACATTATCGATTCAAGCTTCACCAAATAGAGAGAGAAAGGTTGATTACTCTGAAGCAGGACGACTATCACACACACCGGCGTACAGAAAGCGCCAGATATGCGAACGAAGTTATTACCAGCGAGGAGCTTGCCCTATTTACAGCCGACTTGAAGCTGATTCGAAGCTTCAAGCTGCCAGAAGAAGTAGGTCCCAATCCCCCGCATAGGAGAGTGCCTCTGCGATGATTACGAAACCACTTAACGAGCTGACGATTGCTGAAGCCGCAAAACTGATCAAAAACAAGACGGTATCTCCTGTCGAGCTTACGAAATCCTATTTGGATCGCATTGATAAAGTAGAACCTGCTGTGCAAGCCTTCGTAACAGTCACCGCAGAACAAGCCTTGCAGGCTGCAAAAGAGTCTGAGCGCAAACTGATGAATGGCGAATATCTCGGTCCTCTGCATGGCATTCCATATGGAGCCAAGGATATTATCCATACCGCTGGCATACGCACCTCGGCTGGATCAAGTACCTATCCTGACTTTGTACCCAAGACGAATGCTACTGTGATTCATAAGTTGCAGGCTGCAGGCGCTATCCTGCTCGGCAAGACGACAACGACGGAATATGCCTTCCAGGGAGGAGAACCGCCAACCCGCAATCCGTGGAATCTAGAGCATACCCCGGGCGGTTCCAGTTCCGGCTCCGCGGCCGCATTAGCGGCTGGCATGGCTTCCTTCACACTCGGAACACAGACCTTCGGATCTCTGCTTAGACCCGCAGCTTACAACGGATTAACTTGCATGAAGCCCACTTACGGCAGGGTTAGCCGTAACGGTGTCATCACAGCCAGTTGGAGCCTGGATCATATTGGCGCCTTCACTCGATCCGCACAAGATAACGCGATCGTTCTTGAAGCGATGGCCGGGCAAGATGAGATGGACTCCTTCACGCTTCCTCACGGTAAGCCAGACTTAACTAGCGCTCTTGAGCATCCTATCTCAGGAATGGTCATCGGTCTGCCGAGCAACTTCTTCCAAACCGATGAATCAGCGATCTTGTTAGCCGTAGAGTCGGCAATCACCGTACTTGAGAAGCTGGGCATGCAATGGAAGAAGGTAGACCTGCCTTCTTATATGGAAGAGACATGTGCTGCTCATCGTACGGTAATGCGGGCAGAAGCTGCCGCCTTCCATCAGGAGCGTTTTGCAGAAGCCTCTGACCGTTACGGACATACGATGCGGGAGCAGCTGGAGCTTGGCTACCAGACGAGTGCCGTAGATTATTTGCAGGCACAGCGCATCCGAACGATATTCCGGAGTGAGATGATGATGCTTTTCGATGAGGTGGATGTGTTATTGACTCCATCAACACCATATGCGGCCCCATATGGCTACAAGACGGGTAGCCCTATTTTCAACGGACCGTTCACCAATACAGGGCTACCTTCCATCACCGTTCCCATCGGATTCGATACCACCTCAGGGAAGCCAATGCCTATCGGCATGCAGCTTGCTGGTCCACTTATGCGAGAAGACCGCTTGTTGTCCATCGCTCATCATTATCAGCAGGCTACGAACTGGCATCAGTTAACACCAAACATACACACTCATTAGGAAAGGAATGACAACGACTATGTCTACCATCATACATGCAAGTGCTGCACCCCAATTCCCGCTTCCTTTCTCCCATGCTGTCCGTGCAGGAGATATGGTCTACGTCGCAGGTCAAGTAGGTGTCGATCCACAGACGCTTGAGCCCATTGGCGGCATTAAGGAACAGACCGAACAGTGCATTCGCAATATTGAGGTTATTCTGCAAGAAGCCGGACTTACACTTGACCATATTGTGAAGGCAACCACGCATCTGGCCCGTGTAGAAGATCAGCCCGAATACAACGAAGTATATGCGCAAATGATTAAGCAACCATATCCCGCCCGTATTACCGTATTCAGCGGTTTAGGCCCCTATTTAATTGAAATGGAAGTGCTGGCGTATGCACCATCCGTTCGTGGAGAATAGCACATCACCAAAAAACACCTGTACCCTTAGATGGGTACAGATGCTCACATTTTCGAGAAACCCGGTTCTCTTTGGAGAGGTGGGTTTCTTCGTATTCCTATTTTGTTTTGAAGCGGGATGATTGTAGGTCAAAGGCCACTGCAGACGATTGGAAAATGTAGACTTTGGGTTAATACAAAATATGATATCAACATCGTATAATGTATGAAATACATATCGTGCAGGAAGAGGGACGACTTATTGAATACGAAAATGCCCACTTTATTAAACGTCATCCGTGCCCTGTTAGGGGTACAATCCATCTTCATTGGGATCTCCATGACATTCCTTATTGCAGATCTATTCCGTAATAGTGCGGATTACTCCGCGTTTCCGCTATCTGATCAGGTCGCCTATTTTACAAGTATCGGGTTCCGAGTCCTCATGGTTCTGGTTCCGCCGATTCTAACTATCATATTTATCTCAAGACGAAGCTATAAGCTAACAATTACATTCATGAGCCTGGCCCTATTTTTTGGCGTTGTGTTCTTTCAGAATTTCCTCGTCTTGCTGCACATCTTCATGTTGCTCTGTCTGTTGCTTAATAAGCCTAGCAAGGTGTATCTGAAGCAGGAAGGCCCTCCGCGAGAATACAACCAGGAGAATCTGCGGTTATAGATTCGAAGTAGAATAGGAGAAGTGGTATGGTAAAAACAGCATTACCCACGCTATTAAATGTCGTGCGCATTTTATTGAGTGTAAAACTGATCTACGTGATCGTGTCCTTTATCGTGTTCCTCATTGACTTCAACCAGAACATGGAAGCTTACCTTGCTTTCTCGCGTAAAGGTGATGATCTGGCTTACGCCTCTGGCGTAATCATAGGCAGAATGTTGTTTATGATTGGCCCAAGCCTGCTCGCTGTTATATTCATCACCAAGAGAAAGTTCAAGCTCACTGTGACGTTTCTGAGTCTGGCGTTACTCGTTGCCATTCCCAATGAAAGCAACCTGTTCACCCTGATTCATCTCTTCGCCCTGCTCATCGTGCTCTTGCATCGTCCAAGCAAGTTGTATCTGAAACGAAAGGATACTCGTGTCAATGAGTCAGTAATCGAAGCAAAGGATTAACTCCAAAGGGGCCTGACAATGTTGTCAGGCTTTTTTCTGATATTGAGTATACCGTATAAGCTGGATCGTATTGTTTTCCGTTCTCATGCTGTACTTCATTTCGTTATACTCGTTGTAAAATATCTCGAACACGCATGCAAAAAAATACCCTACAGAGAGACTTATACGTGTCTGCTCCATAGGGTATATTTTGTGATATAAGCTTAATTAATCACGAATTCCATGTTGAAATCATATCCCTCGCTTAACCCAGATCGGCAATACGCTGTCCAATACGTGGAAACAGCCCAAAGGCATTCTCGTAGAACACCTTATCATGATGCTGCTCCGGTACAAGCCGGCGGACGAATTCGGCATACAGATCGATGGGCGCAAGCGGCCAGTCAGTGCCAAACAGCATTTTCTCGTAATGATCCGAATAGACCAAGGCCCGGCGGAAATGATCCATGAACAAAGGCTCGTTCATGAACCGTTCAAAATGAGGCCGATCCCCCACCACAAGACCAGACAAATCCGCATACACGTTAGGATTCTTCGCCACCACTTCAGCTGCATCCATCACCCAAGGATCACCCAGATGACAAATCATGAAGTTCACACCTCGCTGCTGAAAAGCCAATTCATCCACCGTCAGTGGATGCGAATATTTGAGCAACCCGTTCATGGAATACGTGTCTCCCGTATGGATGACAACAGGCAAGTTATACTTGGCTGCGAGTTCATAGACCGGGGTATAGATTTTGTCATACACATAGTGATGATAGTATCCGGCATAGAGTTTGATTCCGGCTACCTCCGGGGATTGCAGTCTTGCTTCAATCCGGTCGAGCTCATCCTGAGCGTGTTTACCATCTAGCGCATTGGGATTAATCCCCACGCATTCCATGAGGAATGACGGAACTTTCTCTTCCAGATCAAGTCCCATCGGGTTAGGGGAACTGGAATCCGGGAACGCGCCCTTCGTCTGCTCCGTAACCCCCATTCCGATACCCAGAATGACATCGTTCTTATCGAACTCCGCTTGAAGACCAGCGGCAGAGTAATCCACTTTAGACAGATCGGTTGCTGTTCGGTGAAAGCTGTCGATGTCCGACAGATGAATGTGAATATCAATGATCGGCATGTGAAGCCTCCTTTTCATCGGTAGAAGTTGCAAAATTCAGTTTGAGAAGGTCATGCACATCCGTTGAATTCAGCGGGATTGGCCCCAGGACAAGATATGTTGGCTCCGTCCAGACCGTCTCCCCGTGATGGAGTGTCAGATGATGATTCACGTTCAGACCTGTCACCTGATTGTTGGCAAACCCCCATGCACTCTGATTCGGGTAACGATGGACCGCATGCAGCATGTTCTCACGCGAAACCGATCCTACTCGCAAAAGGTCTTCAAGTGGCAGGCCCACATCCACCTTGCCCAGCGGGAATCGATCTTTACCCGGTTGCTCTATCCAACCTTCCGCAAATACAGATGAAGGCTGGAGGAAACGTTCCTCCGCAAGCGAATAATTCGTCAGCGTCAGTCCGCTTTCGTTTGTCACGGCAAGCAGGGTGCAGAGTATAGGGACACCCGGCAGCATCAGATAATGCTGGTGGATCGTGATTCCCCGATTCGCTTCATGCTTCTCAATCCGGGTGGTCAGCTTTACACCCTTCCAGACGTTGCCGTATTGATCCTTCTGCTCTGTCCAGGAAGCGGCTCTCTGTTCCAACTGACGGCTGAAACCATTCATGCCCGGAATCCCGACACCCAGCCCGCCGTACCACGGATTCCACCACGAGCGTGGAGCCGGTTCAGGGTACGAGCTGTCCAGCCATTCTTCTCCTGCATAGTTCAGAGAGTGTACTACACTCCCGAATTCAGGAGCAACGGCGATCGACAATACTCCATTGTCTACGGTGTACAAAGGTCCAGATGAACCTTCTTCAAGTATTTGCTTAACCTCTGTTCCACTCTGCGGGAACCAAAGGGCCGTTCGCTCCTGAATCCGATCTTCACCCCGGTATACCCCACGAACTTTCCAACCACTCACGTGTTGGTCATGGCGGTCCGCTTCGTCAGGTGAAAATGTCAGCTTCGCGGAGTTAAGATTCTGCTCCGGATTGAATTCCTTAACGTTTGCCATAACCTCCGGTTCGCCACCCTGCTGTACGTATAGCTCCAGCTTGCCCGCAAGCGGAACCAGTTTGTGTTCAGTCAACGCAGCTTGTAGCACATCCGGGGCAAATGGATTCCCCTCACTCAGTGTCAGATCCAGATGACTGTCCAGCAACGGAATAATCGGGTTACGCTGTTTGCGAGCAAACGCACGGAAATCTGACCATTTGGCAAACGTGTTCAAGGCAAACACGGTTTCCTTTGTTCGTGCTACAGCGCCTGCCTCCAAACGTCCAAGCTCATGCTGCAACCCCAGCGTGTACTCCGGACGAATCAGCTTCAGGGAAGGGTCCCAATAGATGCCGCACGCGCCATACTCTTCCTTGCAAAACAGCCAGTTTTCTGTAATCTGCGCACTATCCCAATGATTCGGATCACCTGCATAATCATCGCCCATATCCACAAAACGGTCTTGGTACGGGAGGATTAGCCGGTTTCCGTAGAATCCGAAGTTATTCATCAGAAACAGGTCCTCTTCCCAGGCGGTGTCTCGTGTATTCTCAACCTCGTGGTGGAATTCAGCGATTCCATTCGCAGACAGCTTGACCACGGACTTGATCTGCAAGCCAGGGAAATCCTCCGAATCATACAGTGCCTCAAGAACCTGACGTGCCCCTTCGGGATAGATATTCACTTCTTTTGCTTGTCTCTTGGATAACTCTTCGGCAAACGGCTTACCTAGCTTCGGATAAGTCCACCAGAACGAATGACGGGAGCCCGGATATTCAATCCACATGTTATTTTCCTGTTTGCTCATATGGATGGAGAATGCGCCATTGACAGCCACCCATTGATCCTCAACCTGCCCGCCATATTTCCCTTCGATTCCCTTCATCAGTACAGAAAGTTTACTTGTAAAAGAGATCGCATGGTTCCCCACTGGGACTGCCTTCACTTCTACTTCTTGGGAATAGAGACCATACGAACGCAAAGTGAAAGGCACTGGCACTGACACTTTGCCTTTGGC
This sequence comes from Paenibacillus sp. Negev47, assembly GCF_058313655.1. Taxonomy (NCBI): domain Bacteria; kingdom Bacillati; phylum Bacillota; class Bacilli; order Caryophanales; family Paenibacillaceae; genus Paenibacillus; species Paenibacillus sp. Negev47. The sequence continues at coordinate 1,521,904 of NZ_CM177754.1, read as the reverse complement.
AGGTACCGTAAAGCGCACCGAAGGCTCTGCCCATTCAAGGAATTCATCCTCAGGCAGGTCCAAGCTGAACTCCGTTTCTGCATCCACATTATTTTCCACGTTCAGAACCAATTCCGCCGGGATGCCGGGGTAAAGCTCTTTCACGGGCAATACAGTCTTAATCTTGGCTGGGAACTTCGGGGCGATACCCAACCTGAACTCCGCTTTCTTGCCGTTAATCAGCCATGTGCTGGCGACAACGGGATGGGTCTTATTGTTATTCTGTTCCTCTGTAATCGGATCAAGGTGAAACTCACCCTCCACGATGATGGTTTCTCCCGGAGCGACTGCTCGTGCAGCTTCCAGCGAAAATCGAATGTTTTTGTTATTCTGACCCTTGATCTCAACCGCCAGTTCAGACGCAGAAGTGTTCTTGATGCGATAGCGAATCTTATAGCTGGAACCGAATACCAGATCATGATCGTCGACTTCTGTGGAGATTTCGTAATCCGGTGTTTCGAGGGCAGTCAGCCCGCGACCCGACTTTTCAAATTCAGCCCGCAGGGAGACATCTCCCTTACTCCAGGTGTAGTCAAAGAAATCAAAACCGCGCTCCCGTCGGCCATCCGGCTCGGTGACGAGTTCCCGCGTACTGTCTGCATACCAATCCAGCTCCTCAAAATAAGGAGCGAGTGCTTCGGTCTGCAAGATGGTGGGGATGAAATTCATCAGATGCACATGTTCATCTTTTTTCTCCCAGAAGAATCCACATTTCTTGTACATCGGTACAGCCTTCGTATTCCCTGCCCATGTGAACAGATCCAGGCGTGGCCATTCAGCCTCCACAGTCTTGCGCACAGCATTCAGGATCAGATTGCGTCCGACCTTATACCCGTGATAGTCGGGGCGTACGTTAAGCAGCGGTACATATAGGGCTTTCTCGTCATAGCGGTAGTGGGCGAAACTGCAAAACCCAACCACCTCTTTCCCATGAACAGCTAGAAATGCATGAAGATTGGACGAATTCTCCATCTCCCGGCGAACCGTTTCCTCTGTTCTAAGGTTGGTGCCACCTCCCCAGCTTTCATTACTGCGGTTCCACATATCCGCGAGTGCGGCAGCGTAAGAGGGATCGTATTCAATAATATGAATTTGTTCGATAATCGAAGTTACGGTCATGTTCTGATCTCCTTCTCTTTATGTATAGGATGGTGAAGAAGCTAGTGATAGTCTTATCATACTATATTTGGAAACATTTTCAGAGAGTTATATCGGCTTTCCATTGTGAAAGGGGATAAGAGTGGTCAAGTTGCTTAAGAAGTAAGCGTCTGCTGATTCGTGTCGAACCGTGTCCAGACGTATGTAACACCTAACATATCCCGCCATGACGGGCTTAATGGATATCCATGTAAGCTTTGACAAGCTCTATTCGCTATTGTTACTCTTTGTACAGGAGTGTTTCTTTTATATAAAAATAGGTAGATTCTTGGAGGGAAAGCATGACTGAATGGATCACGCAATTTATACTCTTTTTTAAAGATTTATCGTACGCAGGTCTGGTCATTGCCTTGTCGTTTGAATTTGTACCCGCTGAACTTGTGCTGCCCATGGCGGGGTACTGGGTGTATCTTGGAGATATGAAGCTTTGGCTGGCAATTCTGGCTGGTACCGTAGGTGGAACGTTCGGACCTCTAACGTTATATGCCCTGGGACGATATGGCGGCAGACCGATGGTCGAAAAATACGGCAAGTATTTCTTGATTCGCCCCCACCATCTGGACGCTTCCGATAAGTTCTTCGAGAAATATGGCAGCGGGGTAGCTTTCTATGGACGTTTTGTTCCCGGCATTCGGACAGTGATCTCCATCCCTTGTGGTATGGCGAAGATGAATGTGTTTAAATTCAGTATCTTTACATTCTTGGCCATGCTTCCGATCACCTCATTGTACATCTACTTAGGCTTCAAATTGGGCTCTCAATGGGAGCATGTGGACGAGATTGTTAAACCTTATATCATTCCGGCAGCGGCGATCTTCTTAGGCGCTTTTGGATTGTATGTGCTTTTGAAACGTTGGAAAAGAAGAACGGCTTTGAACAAGTCATAGACTTGCTGAGAAAATGAGGACTGTATAGTAGAGTAGCTGATATATGATGAAAAAAATCCTTACTTTATATGGCCTGTGGTTATGATTTGTTAAGATACTAGTGATAGATGATATACCGTACTAATCTACTCGTATATTCATATGCAAAGCCCCACCGATCACGACGATCAGTGGGGCTTTATCAGTTTATGGAATTTCAAACTAGTTACCCAAGTACATGGATGTCCTGCTTTTTTTGGTTCGTGCACGCCGTGACTAAGAGAGGTCGCCGAGTTTGTTTTGGAAACGTTCCTTGTTGTAAAACGAAATATACTCGATAATTTGGGTCCTTGCTTGTTCCAGATTTTGAGGCTTCTCCAAATACAACTGCAGGTTGGTCCACATTTCAGTTTCTTCACTGTGTCCATAACGAGTTTTAAGTCATTTCGCTCGGAGAGTTCTCTGGCTACAATTCGTTGTTGTACAGATTCATCACAACCGATAGGTAAGCAAAATCATGTCCAATCCGGACATAAGTAATATCCGTCACGAGCTTCGCACAGGAGCTATTACACCCAACGCAGACGGGTTTCGCCTACCGTGAGATTCTTTTGAAATCATCTCTATTCATCATCTCTTTGTATAAGAATATGTATAGGTGACTACATATTTCGAGTTTTAATTCCATTTTTCAACATCCGTGATAAAATCAATATAGTAAACTAAACTCACTAGTTATATAAGGAGTATTCAAGATGAGAGCTATTATTATTGACGATGAACTTTTAGCTTTGTCTTATTTAGAGCATCATTTAATGAAGATGGATAACTTCAGTCTTGAAATTATCGGTAAGTTTACAAACCCCTATGACGCCATAGATATATCAAAACATACAAGGGTGGATATTGCGTTTATTGATATTGAATTACCCGAGATGAGTGGTATTGAGTTAGCCGAAAAATTGCTGGAGCATGAACCTGGTTTGATCGTTGTATTTGTAACGGCCTATCAAGAATACGCTGTAAAAGCCTTCGAAGTGAACGCCATTGATTATCTTATAAAACCGGTTCGCTTTGATCGATTGTCCAAAACGATGAATCGGATAATCAGTAGTAATACCGTGAGCTTTAATCATGCTGATTCTCTAAAACCACTTAAGATGACGTTGTTCAAACAAGTCATGATTGAAGAGCCGCAAACATCTGGCCACTTCTCGTTAATCCAATGGAGAACCACCAGAGCGCAGGAACTTTTTTTGTATCTACTTCAGCACAGAGGGCAGCTAGTTCGCAAATCATTTATCGTGGACTCGCTATGGACTAATGTAGATGTAAATAAAGCATATTCACAACTTTACACAACGATTTACCATATTCGCAAAAGCCTCAACCCTTATGGAAAGAGGTTTCAGATCAAGAGTGCGAATGACGGTTACTTATTGGAGCTAGAGAATGTTATCCTGGATGTGGCAGAGTGGGACTCCTCTCCGGACGTTAAAGATATATCGGAAAACAACCTAGAGATCTACCTTAGGAAATTCAACAGTTATACAGGTGATTATCTGCAAGAATATGATTACTGGTGGGCAGAGGGAGAGCGGCAAAGGCTCAAACAATTATGGCTTAATACAGCACTATGTTTAGGACAGTGGTATGAAGATCAACAGAAACTTAGCGAAGCTTTGACAATATACTTACAGATAAACCGTCTCAATCCGGCCGAGGAAAATTCTTCATTTGCTTTGATGAAGCTCTATGACAAGATAGATGAACCAAAAAAGGCCCTTGAGTGTTATCAAGAACTCGTAGAAGTACTAGAAGAGGAGTACGATATGCCCCCAGGAGACGATATTCAACAATGGTTTAGGGGATGGGAAAGGAAACATAGCCGCTTAAAATCAGCATTTTAGGCAGATGTTGTTATCTTGTGCCAACTCCCTAGGAGAGTCAGTATTTTTTCCACTATACGTATGATAAAGGATTGTTAATGTTGCCATCATTCATTCAAATTAAGAAAAACATATTAAAACTCAGGCTGGCATGGCTTATTCTAATTTACTTAGCAGTTTTAATGGGAATGAGGCTTTTATGGTATACGGAGTACTCTTCTCCAAGTCAACCTCATGCAGTACAAGGGGAACTTGATTTATCAAGTTGGCAATTTGATGATAGACAGACGATCACACTGAACGGGCAATGGAACTTCTCCCCTGATATCTTCCTTTCTCCCCGTAAATCCTTCAATGATAGGCGGAGTATTGTAAATCCAACAAAGGTTCCCGGTACTTTTAATGATACGAGTCCAGAATCCAATTTCGGAACTTATCGACTTCGCGTAATTTTGCCTAAATCGAATACGTCCTATGGCATTCATATTCCTGAAATCAAGACTGCTTATCGCTTATATATTAACGGTAACCTGTTATACGAATCAGGCCACCCTGATGAAACTTCAATTGGAACGATCTCTAAGGTCGTACCGTATACAGGTAACTTTACAGTGGAGCAGTCAAACATTGATATTGTGATTCACGTCAGCAATTTCCACTATCATAACAAAGGCGGAATTATTCAATCCATCAAATTTGGAACTTCAGCTGCAGTCATGAAAGAAAAGTATAATAGTGAGAACATGCAGCTGCTAGTCGGCATTATTCTGTTGCTCCACATGTTATATGTCGTTATCCTGCTTTTCGTCGGCCATCGAAAGAAAGAGCTTTTTTATTTTGCCGGAATTATTATATTTGCCTTGATTGTTACGTGGATGGACGATGACAGAATGCTGCTTCAATGGCTTCCTATAAACTTTGAATGGGCAATACGGATGAGAATCATTGGATATTCTGCCCTTTCATACTGTTTAGTGCTATGTACAAAGCATCTGCTGTCTGTTAATAGTTTTAAGAAACTGATCATTATCTTCTCTATTTTCTTTTATTCTTATGCAGCTATTAACCTATTCTTCCCTCTTGCCTGGTTAGATTACACATCTAAGATTCTTGCCATTTTTATGCTCTCGGCCATATTACTTGTCCCTATTATTTCAAGGCAAGCCGTCAGGACAGGCCAAGAAGCAGCAATTTCAATATTACTTGCCGGAATTGCCGTTTCAATCAATATGATATTCAGCGGATTTTTAAAGTCTAGGTTTGATAATGATCTACCTTTCTACCCCATCGACCTTATTGTGGCTTTTGTCGTTTTTGCCTCTTTCTGGTTTGTACGCTTCACCAAAACGGCAATACGTGCTGAGAAACAAGCCGCAGAGCTCAAAAAGGTGGACAAGCAGAAAGATGAATTTCTTGCTAATACGTCACATGAACTTCGAAATCCGCTACACGCGATCATTAATATAGCTCAATCCATTATCATTCGAAGGAACAGTAGGATGGATACGAGGGACCAAGAAGATTTAATGCTGATCACTAAAGTTGGACAACGTATGTCACATCTGCTCGATGACCTGATAGACATCACTCTTCTCAAAGACAGCCGGATCACGCTAAATATAGCGAGTGTTTCTTTATCTGCTGTGTCAGGGGGCATAATCCAGATGCTTAACTATATGACGGTGGATAAAAACGTGCAGCTGGTGAATGAAATTCCCGATTCACTGCCTAACGTGGCAGCAGATGAAAACCGCCTTATTCAAATTATATTTAATTTAGTGCATAATGCTCTGAAATATACTAGGGAAGGCCGTGTTTCCCTTCGTGCAGAAGTCCTGAATGAGACTGTTTATATCCATATTGCGGATACGGGTATCGGTATCAACGAGGAGATGAAGCATAGAATCTTCTCCCCCTATGAACAATCTGATTCGAGTATCACCTCTCAAGGTAGCGGTTTAGGTCTAGGGCTAAGTATATGCAAAAATTTAGTGGAACTTCATGGCGGAACATTGGAGCTGGAATCTGTCTTGGGAAAAGGGTCCATTTTCACTTTCAACCTTCCTCTGGCAGCAACAACAAAAACATCATCTATAGAGGGCTTAAATAAGGGTAACGTCATAGAGGATCATCCCGTTCAGATACAACACACGATGAAAGGAAATAGTGAGGCAGCTGTTTCTTCAGAGAACGGATACAAGATGGAGAGTGTCACTGGGTCTATCCTTATTGTTGATGATGATGCCATCAATTTGAAGGTTATAAAGTCATTGCTGGAGCTGAACAGTTATGAAGTTACAACTGTGAACAGTGCTGAGAAGGCACTCAAACAAATTAGCCATAACCAATGGGATCTGGTTGTTGTGGATGTCATGATGCCCGAGATGTCCGGTTATGAGCTTACCGAGTTGATACGTAAGAAATTCACCATTTTCGAGCTGCCCGTATTGCTGCTTACGGCAAGAATCCGACCTGAGGATATTCATACTGGATTTCTAGCAGGCGCCAATGATTACTTGGCAAAACCGGTTGAAGTGTTAGAGCTACAATCCAGAGTCCGTGCATTAATCCATTTCAAGCAATCCGTTGACGAGCAGCTGCGGATGGAAGCTGCCTGGCTCCAAGCTCAAATTCAGCCTCACTTTTTATTCAACACGATCAATTCTATCGCTTCACTCAGCCTCTTAGATCCAGATCGAATGATTGCCTTGCTCGTAGCATTTGGTGATTATCTGAAGGGAAGCTTTAATTCGAGAAATTTGGAGCGTCTAGTTCCCCTTTCCCATGAACTTGATTTGCTACGAACCTATTTATACATCGAAAAGGAACGGTTTGGAGAGCGTTTGGAAGTCGAATGGAACCTGCCCGATCATCTGGAGGCCAAACTTCCTCCACTCACGATACAGCCTATCGTTGAAAATGCAATCCGTCACGGAATATTGAACCGGGCAAGCGGAGGAAAACTAACCATAACAGCTAAGAAAGAAGAAAACTGCATCAAATTCGTCATACACGACAATGGAGTCGGTATGGATGAGAGCAAACTTTCTTCCCTATTGGATGGCAAGAAAAAAGCTGGGACATCCGGGGTGGGAATAATTAATACGGATCGTCGTCTCAAAAAAATATATGGACAAGGCTTAGCGATTCAAAGTACACCTGGTGGGGGAACTACGGTATCCTTCATAGTACCGAACTCAGCACATATTAAATAAACTGAAAAAGCATTTGTAGATTTGGACATGCTTCCCAACATTTTTGGAAGGCTTATGTTGCTCATACGTCATGCTATGCTGATCCAGTTCATTAACGAACAAGTTTGTTTAGTTTTATCTGCTTAGGGCTAAACGAAAAAATAGAGCAGTTGACAACTTGCAAACTGCTCTATTGGATTTGAATATAATCAAAGAAGATGTTTTTAAACAATCACACCTAAGTTATTATCCTTATCTGCAAACCATAGCTCAACGAAATTAAGTCCGTCTTTAACTCCTGTAATTTCAAATTCCATTCCATCGACCTTTTCGTATCCAGCAGTAGGAAGCCATTCGGAGAAGAATCGTTATGGTAGGTCGTCTCCGTTAAATTGAAATATTTTTTCGATGCGATGCTGTGGAGCGACAAGGGTGTTCGTACAATTCAATTCCTTTATCGAATCTGATTGACAAGCGCTTGGGTCTTGTTTAGCTTTTGAATTGACTTAGTGTTCGATAGGTCGTGAGGGTCGATTATTTTTTCTGATTGGGCCTGCTTCAAGCCTAATACGTCTAGCATGACCGGATCGGAACCTTCCTCTGAATTTAAGTATACTACTGTGATTTTTTCCTCTTGACCTTCCCTATTTAAACGACCAAGGATTTGTTCATGTACCTTAGGCGACCAATCCAACTCTCCGAACAATATAGTCGAGCAGCGATACTGCAAACCGTCCAACCCTGCACCGCTACGCAACGATAATATGAATACATTTGTCTCCCCTTGAACAAACCGCCTAACGGATTCGATCTTCTGAATATCTGACTCACTGCCCGTATACATAGCTGGCCGATAATCTGCCAATTCCTTAAGCCATATCTCATAAACATTGCGATGCCATCCAACAAGAAGCAAGGGGATGCCTGCTTCCAACAACTGTTTCGCATACTGCGCAACACCTGCAGCCTTAGCCACACCAGTTGCCTGTCTCATCAAAAGGTCCAGCTCACGAGCTGCTAGACCACGTTCCAGGTATGTCCCTTGGGAAGCTTTTAAGGCAAGTTGTTTTGCTTGTGCTTTCACCGATTTTAACTTTGATAAATCGGGCTCGACCACCTCGACGATCTGGTTGACGGGGGGCAACTGTTGGCCAACTTCTCTTTTCGTCCGCCGGAGCATGACATTCTGATCGCGAAGGAAGCTGCCTAGTACAACCGGGTCATGAACTTTCCGATCATTACGGCACCATTCCCTAATAAACTCTGAATAGGTTCCCAATAGGTCGGGGTCGAGGAATTGTAAGACATTCCAAATCTCAGTACCGTAGTTGTAAATCGGTGTTGCCGAAAGACCCAACCGGAATTCTGCTGCATCGGACAAAATTTTCGCGGCCTCGCCTTTATTACTTGTAAGACCGGTTCGAAGTTCTTGGATTTCGTCATATATGACACATTGGAAGTAGCCGCCTGCAAAGAAGTTCTTCCAACCGGCAAGCTGGCTATACTTGAACAAATAAACATCTGCAACGGGAAGCGAATATGGTCGTGTTCTTTCAATTTTATGAACAATAAGCTCCGTAAAGGATTCAATCTTCTCTTTCCATTGGTCTTGGAGATGAGCCTGAACGACAACGGCAGCGGGATGTGTATCCGGTTCCAGAAGCATACCAGCCGCTGTGTACGTCTTTCCGAGGCCAAGATCATCACCGAGGAGCAGAGAACGGCGTTCCAAGCACAGATCGATAGCCTGTAATTGATAGTGGCGAATCTTTTGTCCAGGTTTGAGGCCTAGGCGTAAGATGGGGTCATAATCAGGAGTGAGTATCTGTTCCATGTACGCTTTCTTCTCAAAGAACTTATCGTGGCCACGCAATAACTTAGCCCTGTCTTCAGAAGTTATCTCCATCGGAAACCGCTGAGTAAACCAGACAAGATCCGTACATATATTCGATCTGTTCGAAAACAAAAATGTGCCCGCTTGTTTCATAGCAACGCGTGGAAACAGCTGCTTCAAGCGAATTACAACATGCGGGTGAACTTCGCTTAACTTCCACCTTCCGTTCACTAGCTCTAGTTTCCCATACATCGTTCCAATCAACCCCACCTTCCAATGAATCATTTTATGCTGGCACTGCGTTCGTCAATCTCGATCTATCCCTTAATGCGTCGGATTCCTTGCACGATCTGTTCTTTCTCAATTTCCCTCAACGAATAGAGTACAGGTGCTGTAGGAATCTCAAATTTCAGATGGGAATGAGGAATTTCCGTCAATAAAGTTCCAATAGGTTGTTGGCTTTTTTTACTACGTACAACATTCCAAAATAACCTGGACCTATTTTCCTCCGTTCCCCACTTTTCTAGCGAATTTCGAAATAGTAAACATTTGCCGATAACGAAATCATGATCATCGAGTGATTCCATTGCTTCAAAGCCGGCGTCCTCAAGGCCATCAAAAAAAAGAGGCATCAGCCTGTCTAAATACAGCCCATAGGCAGCATCCTCGATCTCATGAAAAGCGACCATTAGTTGATCGTGCATAGAGTCATACAAGGGCTTCCATGCCGATTCAATGTACCGATTGCCTACCTGGCTAATCTCCTCGATTGTCATCTCGTAATGGAATACTGGATTAAAGGTCATTTTTATTCCTCCTTGATTTGTATTACCTTCATCATACAACATGTAAGCCAATTGGAAGGTTTTTCAGGAAAGTTCAAATAAAATCAACATAAGGATAGAGTTAACGTTACAATAGTTTCAATGTTCTTTTTATTAGAAAGGCGGGATAACATGGGAATGCGACCAAAAAAACTGGCGAATAAATTTATGATAAGCGCTAGCACGTTGCGAAACTACGAAGCGAAGGGGTTAATTCCTCCTGCTGAGCGTTCTGCCAATGGTTATCGCATGTATACGGAAAGGCATGAAGCCTATCTGGCATGTATTCAAGCCATGGCCCCTGCATTCGGGATGGACGTGACGACCGAGGTGCTACATGGTCTCCAAAGAAATGAGTTGGATGACGCATTGTGGGTCGTTAGGGAGAGGGAGGTCAAACTGCATCAGGAAAAAGCAAGTTTGGAACAACTGGTAGAGGAGTTGAATTCGTATTCCGACGAAGGTCAAGTTTTCGGCTTGAACCAGCGCTTCCACATCCACGAGGTCTCTAGACGGACGGGGGTCCCTAAATCAGCGATTCGATACTGGGAGAAAAGTGGCCTGTTCACTACTGAACGTAACTGTGATAACAAATACCGTCTATATAATGAAGCACACCTGCTTAAAATTAAGATGATCCAGATATTGCAAAGCTCTGTTTATTCCGAGGAGACTGTACACTTAAAGCAATCAATTGCACTGTTAGAATTCCAAAACATCGAGCAGGTGATCAAGCTTGCAGAACAAATCCGAACTTACCTGAACAAAACGATTAATCTTCAGGTAAGAGGTCTCTACTTCCTACATCGATTGATACGATCACTAGACTTTTAAGATATAACCGAAGCTCATGGTTGCTTGGCCATTCTCTCCGCGGAAGTGCTCCGGAACGCCGACCAATCAACCAACGAATGCAGACGAATCGATCCAGGTGGACGGAAACTAATATCCAATCGATTAATCATATTTTTCAACCAATTCCAACTCTTGTTTTAACGGAGAAGGATGCACTCCAAAAATATGCATGACTGCTTCTCCCTTTAACGGATCGATCGTGTTACCCGTTTCTATGGATAATTGCTCGGTGATCAATGAGACAACTCCTGGACCCGAATAACTGCCATGTCCGCCGAACGAACGGGAGCTTGGGGAGCCATTTCCATCTGTGTTTTTAATCGTTAAAGCATCTTTTACGTAGGTCCATTCCCATCGATAAGAACTTCCGTCTCCCAATGAGCTATCGTTGCTATAGCCGCTACACTCATTTTTTTGAAGTATCCATAATGCCTCCTATATATAATTCGCCAAAATATTCAGCTTGTTAAAGTAAATAATGCTATTTTGTAACATTTTGTCCAGCTGGTCGGACTGAAGGTCTATATCGTACCAATTGGTCAGTTGATCCTGATCTATATGTATGAAAAGTCTCTCTCGCAGTATAAAAAAAACTCCTTCCACTCCGTAGTTCGAGTGAGAAAGAGTTCTTTATAAAGCTGTGTTACTTAACAACTAAATCAGTTCCTGCCTTCTTTTCAAATAACCATACAACACTACGCCAGATGCCGCACAGATCACAGCACATAAACCGATGAATCCGTACCCCGCCTGAAGTCCGCGTAGCAGGCCCAACTGCGTCGTTGAGCCGTACATATTCTTCACGCCTTCAATGACCCAGCCAATCACATAGTTACCGATGACACTGCCAACACCCATCAGAGTAACCGTGAACGTGATCGCGGTGTCACTGCCGTTCGGATATCTGCGGGCGATAAACGCCATAACTGTTGGATAGATCATCGCTATTCCCGCGCCAGATATCGCAAAGAAAATCGCAAGCCGCTCTCCCCCTGCAAGCGCCACGAACGTACATACTCCCGAGAAAGCCGAGAACAGAATCAGTGACAAAACAAATCCGATCCGGTCCGTCAATGGTCCAAGCAGCAAGCGTCCCAGCGAGAACGTGAGGAAGAACGCAGATAACAACCCGGAGGCTTTGACCGTGTCCCACGTGTAGGCTTTTTCCAGGAAATTAACCAGCCAACCCCCAACCGCCAGCTCCGATACCACGCCAAAAGAAAGAATAAGCACCATCAGCCAAAGGGCAGGATCACGTGTTAACGTCTTGAGTGATGTCCGATCTTCATGAGGAAGATCATCCCCCGGAAATTTGCTGCGCAGCGCCGCAATGATCGGCAGCAGACAGAGTGACAACATCACCAGATACATACCGCGCCAGTCCAGCTCGTGTCCGAACACGCGCAAAGACATAACACCTGTCGCCAATAAAGGCGCCACCGTTGAACTCAGCCCATAGAAGAAATGGGACAGGTTCATCATCGTACCTGTGTTTTTTACAAAGATCCGCGCACCCAGAATCGCCAAGGCAATCTCCAGCATGCCGTTACCGATATACATGAAGAAGTACGATGAAGCAAAGAGTGGATAGGTATGAGACACATAAATGAACACCCCCGAGAGGATCATCGATGCAAATGATATGATGCTAACCGCCTTGATGCCCCATTTGCGAACCAGAATAGCCGTGAAGGAGCAGGCGATCAGGTACCCTAGTGCATTCAGGGACAATAACGTCCCGAGCTGTTTCTCATCCAGATTGAAGTCGAATTGAATGCGCGGGACGGCTGGCCCCTTAATATTTTCCGATATCCCGAATACGATAAATCCAAGAAAGATCGTTGCCAATTGCATGGCGTACAGCTTGTTGAACTTTCGTTTGTTTCCTTGTGTACCTGCTTGCTGATTCAAAATAAGTTCCTCCATTGTGTTCAGAAAAATGGTTACACTTCATAACTACGATTGCAGTACCATCTTCCGACCGCTGTTATCCCCAGATTTTTCTGATCCCATGTCCTAAAGGGAAAATCCGGTGATAAAGGCGCTCTTCAGATTGGTTCCGCACTCTCCGTTATCGTGTGAGATATTTTGCTTAGCTTCATAAAAGTAGTTGTTTACCATTGCTTCTCAATCACCTGAATGCGGTAGGTCAGGCTCTCCAGCGTAACAGCAACTAGTCCAGTCACATATTCGCGCCGAGTGTCTCTTTGTATGATCAACTCCGGCATATGCTCCAGTGGAATCATTCGATCCAGACAACCTTGCCTCAAGCCATCCCGCATAGCCGGGTCCATCGTATCCCCTGTGACTACAATCGTGGCCGGGTTAATGATCGCGATGATGGATACCAGCGTTTGTACGACGAGTTCCTTCAAACCCTCTGTCGTTTTCAACATTCGCAACTGCTCTTCCCGTGACACGCCAAATGGTAGAAAAGATACCTCGCCCCCAAATTGCGTGTTCCCTGTCAGCGGACGACCATCAATAATAAAGCCCGCACCCGGAAAATGATTCTCAGGAAACGTAACTACCGCGAAATTCTTCTCTTCTTCAAATTGCTGCTGGTTGTACAGACCGTAGACCGTCAGGTTCATGTCATTGCCAATCACCACTTCTACGTCTTCATATTGCTCCTTAAGCCTTGGGCCGAGCGGCTGATACATCAGCTCCGGTACATCACAGATCCCAATAACGCCGTTGTGTGCCACCCCAGGTATGCCGATACCAATCGCCTGCACATTGTGGTGTTGTTCAATCAGATTTGCAATCAGATCCTCTACCACCGTTACATTGATCTCATCCAAAATGAGCGTCTGTTCGTCCGCCTTCTCTCCGTTCAGATTGGCATATGTATGTGTGATCGAGTGAATGCCGCCCTCCGTTCGAATAATCAGACAGAGCACACTCGCGTAGTCCGCATTAAACTGATACCGACTCGCAGGTCTCCCCCCACTCGATTCGTCTGGACCCAGATCAATAATCTCACCTGTCTGAAGCAATTCGTTAAGGATCGTGCCGCATGTCGCTACGCTGAGCTTCGTCAGGTTTGCAATAGAAGCCTTCGTTCCTACGCCCATGGATCGGAGCGTATTCTTCACAAGTTCAACGTTAATGCGCTTCACCTGCTGGGTGTTGTGAGATGTAGGTAACATGGTTAGTTGTATGCCTCCTTTCGTTGATTTCGAACCATTCAACGAATGTTTTTAAAAGTATTTTAATAATTGAAGTGTAGGGGGATTTGTGGGGAAAGTCAATGCTTATTTAGGAACGAAAACCGTATGGATGGAAAGACAAAAAGACAGTTCAAGATCATCTTATATGATCCTGCGCTGTCCTTTTGTTAAGGTGGTTTTATGTAGACTGACTCATTTGATGGGCCAAGATGCTCTTCTCCAGTCGTACTTCAAATAACTTTCGGTTTAGATCCTGTTCCATGGAATGAAGGTGATATGCTGCTTGTTTCACGGTATCCATGTCTAGCACACCTGCCTGCTTCGCGATGATGTCCATGGCATCTAGGATGAGTTTATTGCATGTGACTAGTTGATCGACGTAATCGTCTTCCTGTTGGACAAGTTGTGCGTACTGCAAAGCGAGGTCTTCGCTGTTGGTACTTGTCATGTCACCACTCCTAAAATTGGTACGCATAAGAGTACCAGATATACAAAAAGTATATGGTACGCTCATGCGTAACGTCAAGACCATATGGGAAATTTAGGAGTGATACTTATGGCTAAGAAAGTCGTCGTCAATATTCATAAACTCACGGAAAAACATAACATTTCACTGCGAGAATTAGCACGTATGGCCGATATTCGCCACGCCGCTTTAAGTGAGTTGCAGTCTGGGAAACGAGAGAATATCAATTTTGCTCATATTGAGCGGATTGCAGAAGCACTGGATATTGACGACATAAGGGAGATTATTGAGATTAGAGAAATATAGTGCTATTAATTAAAATGGACTGAGACAAACTCTTGCCCCTGTCTCAAAAGATCTATCTTGTCAGATGGTGGTGACCAAGAATTATTTATTTCTGTTCCCATACTTATTTTATAATTATCTTCATTTAAAACTTCAACCTGAGCCATATAATGGCTCAACATATCACCAGCACTAATTGTGATAGATATATCAGATGAGGTGAATCCATGTTCAAAAAGAAATTGATTAATCTTTTCTCTATCATTTAGTGAGCTAAATAGAACGGAAGTAGACTTTTTAGGATTTTTTATTGAAGCACCAATGAAGATTTGTACTTCCTCGGAAATAATTGTTAACAAGATGTTGAAATTACTGAATACTACATTTTGTTCTATTGATGTTTCAACATACGGCTCGTCCCCCCAAGTAGAGAAACTAAAGGCTGGATTAGAAAGATAAATAATATCAGTAATATCTATTCTCATAGGAATTAACTTCTCAATATCACAAAGATCTTCTTGATTATGGATTTGATTTTTCTCTGCTTCTGTACTTGAAAAGTCACTAATTATTTGGGACAGTTTAGAAACAAAATATAAAAATAGAATTGTTACACTCGCTATCAAACAGAATCGAATTAAATTAAATCCCATATCATCACTAAAAGACTCTCTAGCCAAAACTGATAAACCACTCACACTCCAAATTCCGATAAGAAATTTAATTACTCTTTGTGTAATATCCACTGCAATCGTAACTATCACAAATTTAGAATTAACACTTATGAATTCTTCACGTACATTAATCAAGTCTTCAATTTTTCTATTTTTAAATACTTCTCTCATCTTTCCAATCAATTTTCCTGAATCGCTAACATTTACTTGAAATTGAAATGCTAAAAAAATAGAAAAAACAGCAATAATTGCAAAGATACTAGCTGTTATCCAACCTACATATTCTACTACATCACTTGAATCAACCAATAAACTCCAAACGTATTCGAAAAAAGCCTTAATACTCATGTAAAGATTCTCTTTCATACCCAATCCTATCACCTAATACTTTTTTAATTGTTTTGATACGATCATAATCAAATTTCAAGAGATCTGTAAGAACAAAACCCGCATTAGGAATTATATTTATATTGTTTATTTGATTAAAATCTTCAACAACCAACACTTCACATTGAAAATAAAATGTTTGCTCGATCTCCCGTATAACATTTGTAATAAAATCAGAATTACTAACAAAGATGACTGCATAGTTAAGATGGAAATTAAACCATACTGGAATTTCATGAAAGCCATATTCCATTATGTAATAATAGTAGCATACATAATTATCCACCTCCTGATATCTGACCCAATAACTTTGGTGACTTTTAATCATATCTCCTGCAGATTCATTCTTCTTTATATGATAAAGAAAAAATGCATCGCTATATTTCACTCTATACTCACCTCACAGGCATATACTCTGTAAGCAACTTTAAAACTGCCTCTTTACTACTGTCTTCTAGTGATAATTTATCTATTTTATCTTTAATTTCGTTTAATGTACGTTGCACAATATAAGAATCCTTAACTTCAGCAAGCCTAATCAATCTCGCCATTCGAAGTTCAATTTCCGAGGCGCTATGTTCTTTAGAGATTGATTTTTTCATACTTGTGATAATATGCTGTATAAACTCTCTATAGTAAACAGAATTTGGCATTTCACTAAATACAACCTTGAAAGTACTCGGAAAATCAATTCTTACCGCAGAAAGTACCACAGAAACATTACCATCTAATCTTTTTTTCTCTTTCACGAGTTGGAACTTTACTGATTTTATTTTATCTTGATACTTCATTCGCTCTGCTACTTCATAGCTTTCAAACAGATTACTGCCACTAAGTCTTACAGCTTTCACTTTAGTGCTTTTGCGATTTTCAAATGTTATGCTGAAATAATCCGTGATTAAGAACTCCTCCATTTCCAATTGTTCTTCAAGAAAATCTAAAATAAGTGCAGTTTGATTATCCATAGGAATATCCCCTAGAAAGGTCACTGTTTTAAGCTTGGTTGGTACAGAAAATGAAATCAAAGATAGGGTACTAATATTACGAGATAAGTATTTTTGTACACAAAGGGTATGTTTTTTATCACCAGACTTGAAATAACATAATGAGAACTTAAAATCAAAGAATACTTCAAAAGTAGTCTTTTCTTCACTCTTACCTTTTTCTATCCCCCCTCCTCTTATAGGTTTTTCTTCGAATTGCTCATAAACAACAGAAAAACGCAAAGAGTCTCCTTGAATGTGTTCGATTTCACTTATCCTTTTCAAATAAATGTAGGATTTTTGATAAGGAGTACATTCCACATTTAACTTGAAACATTTCTCTATTGATTCCTTTAAGTTAGCCTCTGAAACATTATTTAGTAACGATAATTCATATACAAAGAATGGATATCCCTGAGAAAAGCTTTGATCTAATAATTCATAAATTTCAGAAATCATCTCAGGGTCAATATTGACATCATTTAGTTTTTCTTCTAAATCCTCAACACTTTCTAAATTCCAATTAAGGTTATGTTGACTTCTCATGTATTCTTGTATGCAAATTAGTTTTTTATGAGAGGTTCTTCCCTTAGTCATCATTATAATTCTTTTAATATCTCCGGATATATCAACGATTGATTCTAACAACTACATGACCTCCCTTTTAGGTACTTACGACCTAAACTTTTTATAAAGAATATCATGTAAAGACGATTCATCCTGTCGATATTAGTCGAATAAAGAATATTTTTTTATAATAAAATTTATAATTTGATTATACAGGAACATATGTTCTGTTTCAATAGTATTTTATTTTTATCAATGTAATCCATTTGACACCCCACTCAAAAAGGTCTATCCTAATAACGAACCAATCATTCACTATTAAGGAGTCGTTCCCCGATGGTGCAAGCCAAGAAAGACGAAGTCAGGAAAGAGATTGAATACGCAGCGCTCAAGGTCTTTTTTGAAAAAGGTTTTGTGGATGCCAAGATGAGCGATATTGCGAATGAGATCAATATTTCCGTGGGCAATATCTATACTTATTTCAAGAACAAGAAAGAACTATTCTACGCCGTCGTGCCGCCGGATCTGGTGGATTATCTGAAAAATGTGCTGGTGGAGACGATTCACTTTGATAATAAGACCTTGTTCGAGGAAACGGATAGCGAGCGAAAGTCGGCGCTGTTGCAGGAACAGGTGGATGTGCTAAGTAAGTACCGGAATCAGATCGTGATTATTTTCGAAAAGAATAAAGGTACGATTTACACCAACGCCAAGAACGAACTTGTTGAGCTGATGATCGAAACCAAGAAGGCCTATCTGAAGAATCAATATAAACGATATGAGATTGGCACCGAGGAGAACTTGATCTTGCTGAACATTCTCGCGCACAATGTGATCGACATGAACCTGGATCTATTGAAGCGGGATATGAGTGAAGACAGCCGGAAACAAATTTTCGAAGCGTTGTATGTATACAGACTGTACGGTATGAAGAGTCTCAACGAATAACGTTCCACCTCATCACTTATGCTGGTTAGACAAAGCGTGCAGATCAGATCAACTTCACTTGGTTTGCACGCAAAAAAATCTCTAACATTTAGTCACTCTATTTTTTTGACCCAAAAATGAATTTATAATTCATTTTTAAGACAAGTATCTACCATTACCAAACTATATAAGTTGAACCTACCTTTACACAATAACGGAGAGGACAGAAATAATCAGAGGAAGTGAAGCGTTCGCCTTTATCACCGGATTTCCCCTATTAAGAGGGAATCAAAAAAATCTGGGGATAACAGCGATCCGAAGGTTGTTCTGTCATCGGAGTGGCAAGTGTACATACCTCTTTCAACTTATATAGCCCCACCCACATTCTAAGGAGGAACACAACATGAACACCGCTTACGCATTGAAAAACGTCAATCTGATCCACGGTGATCTAAATCGCACTCTGCAAAAAAACATAACCATTCTCGTCAATGAACAAGGACTTATTCAGGATATCGGACGAGATCATGATCTGAATATCCCAAGTCACTACACAACAATCGACCTCTCAGGTAAATACGTAATGCCTGGACTGATCAACGCCCACGTGCATCTCTTTGCAGATTGTAAACCGTTCAGTCTCTCGGTCAGTGAAGGATTGTTGCAGTTTGCCTATGATCGAATATTGAACACCAAGTTTGGTAGAAACGTTTTGAAAAAACGAATGAAACGCAACGCACTGACCGCACTCCATGCGGGTGTCACAACGATGCGCAGTGTGGGGGAATTTTTTTACACCGACGTCCAGCTGCGGGATGAGATTAACAACGGTGACTTTGTCGGCCCTAATCTGCTTGTCTCCGGTTTTTTCCTAAGTGTCACGGGCGGACACGGCGCTCCATTCCTGGCTCTGGTTGGCGACTCTCCGTGGGAAGCACGAAAAAATGTACGCA
Organism: Paenibacillus sp. Negev47; assembly: GCF_058313655.1. Classification (NCBI taxonomy): domain Bacteria; kingdom Bacillati; phylum Bacillota; class Bacilli; order Caryophanales; family Paenibacillaceae; genus Paenibacillus; species Paenibacillus sp. Negev47. The sequence goes on along the minus strand of NZ_CM177754.1, from coordinate 1,502,830 downwards.
TCAATGTGAAACACGGCGTCGATCTGATCAAAATCTGTGTGACGGGTGGCGTGACGGATGCGAAGATGGTGGGCGAAGCTGGACGTTTACAGATGACGGTGGAGGAAGTTGCAGCGATCTGTGATGAAGCCCACAAGATCGGTTTGCGGGTGGCAGCTCATGTGGAAAGCACGGAAGGCGTACGGGTTGCGTTACAAGGTGGCGTCGATACGATTGAGCACGGTTCGGAGATGGACGACGAAATCATTCGTTTGTACAAAAATAATCCCAATGCCCTGAATGGCTACACCGCACTCCTCCCCACCCTGCAAGCCGCCTATCCATCCGCTTCACTGGATACCAGCGTAACGAAGGTAAGTGCAACGGTAAAAGAGAATTCCAGACTCGTCTACGATTCAATGCTCAAAGGCGTAAAACAGGCGATCGAAAACGACATCACCATCGGTATAGGTACTGATGCCGCTATGCCTTACGTGACTCACTATGATATGTGGAGAGAGATGGACCATTACATGAGACAGGCCAACCTGAACAACAAACAGGTCATTGACATGGTGACCCGAACCAATGCGAAGATCCTCGGTGTTGACGATGTTACAGGGACGGTGGATATCGGGAAACATGCCGATCTGATTATCATGGAGCAAAATCCGCTCGAACATATCGAGGCCTTGTCTGACATCGCTATGGTCATGGTCAAAGGAAATCTAATTCAAACACCATCTGTCACAAGAATCAAAGAAGTCGACGATGTTCTAAACTCAGTTTGGTGAATTCAGGAGTGAAATCATGCTTGGTATATTGATCAATTGTTTTTCCATTATATGCGGAAGTACCCTTGGAGCCATCTCCAAAAGGTTCATGAATGACGGTTATAAGTCCATACTCAATCAAGTGATTGGAATCAGCGCGCTCATCATAGGCATTAGTACAACCTTGAGCAGCATATCCACCAGCCAATATCAGATTATGTTTATCATTTTCCTCACCTTAGGCGGCATCATTGGACAACTGATTAATTTCGAGAACATCTTGTCCAACATCATGACCAAATTCTCGTCCAATGGCTTAAATGAAGGATTAACGGTTGCCATATCATTGTTGTGCGTGGGATCGATCCCGATTCTGGGACCACTACAAAGTGCGTTACAGGGGGATAATACCTTTTTACAGATCAATACGATTTTTTCCGGCATTACCTCATTGATTCTGGCATCCACCTTCGGGATCGGCATCATCTTCTCAGCTTTTATTCTTTTGGTTATTGAAGTCCTGGTCTTCTTCTCGGCTGATTTCTTATCCGTCTTCATGACGACAAACATCATGAACGAAATTACTCTGATTGGCGGTATCCTGGCGCTTTGTACGGGGTTAAACATCTTGAAGATTACGAAGATCAAAGTGTTGAATCTGTTGCCTGCCTTATTTATTCCGATCTTTTTTCTTTAGCTTCAGGATACTGGGATCTTTCTGTAAATATAAAGTAACAAATAGGCTGCCCCATCCCTTTAGAGGACTTGTGGGACAGCCTGTTCAATAACTTGCGTATGACAGAAAATCTCTATCGATTTTAAACCGGCGATACCAGGTACAACCTAGGTTGATCCAGATTCGGACACTCTTTTTCTGGTAAAGGAAAGAAACAATACCGCTGAGACTACAATCCATATCCCGAAAAAGATATAAATTGAACCGAATACTTGAGTGCCCGCCCCTTTTGCATCCAATGTGGTTCCAAGAATCGTTGTTCCAATTGCACCAGCGATGAAGCTGCACATCATATAGACACCCATTCCCACACCCGCCTCATGTCTCGGCAAAGTTCTGGATACGGTATTCGCAAGAGCAATCTGGGCAAACGTCAGCCCTGTGTTTGCAGCGATAAGAACGAACAGAACTACACCGTACGAACCACCTGTAAAAAGGTACAATAGCGTATAGGCGATGAATTGCAGCCCGAAAGCCCACGAAAACAGATAACGATTCCCTTTTTTATCCGTAATGCGCCCGCCCAAGAGTCCAAATAATGCGGCAAACAAGGCTCCAGGCGACATCACTAATCCAATCTGTAACGCCGACAACTGATTGAGACTGGTTAACATCTGGGGGATCAGATAAGGTACACATAAATTCAAAGTTAACACCATAGACCCAATAAGAAGTCCGCGAGAGTAGCGTTTGTTTTTAAACAATTCAAGAGATATAAACGGTGCTGTCGATCTTCTCATCCTTATCCAGAACAGCACGAGGGTCAATAGCATCAGCAGCATCAGGAGTAAGCTTTGTCTTGTAATCGCAAGCATCAACAGCGTAATGACGCCCGCCAGCAATAGACCCCCTGGAAGATCGGCCTGTCCTCTCACACCCTTGTCATTACCCAGATATTTTCGAAAGAACGGTAATGTAACAAGTACCAAAATAGAAATTGCAAAAAGAAAACGCCAGCTTGCCATACTAAGAACGAACCCGGCAATGATTGGACCAATAGCTGTCCCAAGAGCCATACCCGCCGAAGTAATCCCCAAGGCTCTGCCACGATTCTCTTCAGCCACATAACGAATTGGAATCAACATGGAAGAGGCCGGGATAACGGACGCTCCTACCGATTGTAGAATTCGAGCCACAATGATGAACGTATAACTGTCCGCCAGCACTCCGATTAGTGACCCCACGGCAAAGCAGCATAATCCAAATGTAATCAAATTTTTCAACTTGAACATATCAGCCAGCTTGCCATACGTTACCGACCCTATGGCGTATATAATAATATACGCGGTTACCACCCAACTAACTTGGGATGAGGTCAGTCCAAATTCTTCTTTAAGATCAGGCAGTGCCACGTTAAACATGGTGGAATTCATCACGGAAATAACCATCGCAAAGGCTAAAATCCAAATTAATTTATACGATTGTGATCGTTGTGTAAGGTTTATTTTTTTATCCATCATGTACTCAATTGCGATGCAACGGTGATTGGGCAACCACTTTCAGATCCAGTGTATTCATATTAGCCATAACACGGTCCATCCGTAACGGGCCAGGTTCATTCGGGAAAATAAAATGTTCATACGGCTCTCCCAATATACGGAAGAATGGCTCAAACAAACCAGACGCAAGCATTCCGACAAAGCGGGTATACGGTGCATCGAGACGATAAGCATGGGTAGTACCTTCCGGTACGTGGAGGAAGTCTCCTTCATGAAGCTGAATTTCTTCTCCATTCGCCCACATGGTCATCTGGCCTTGTACACAATAAAAAGTCTCCACATGGTTCTCGTGATAATGCTCTACAATAGGTTCACCCTTCGGTCCTTCGGTAGATACAAAAATGTAGGTACCATCTGTATTTTTCTGAGACGCAAGAATGCGATGCAATTGATCTCCGGTCAAGAGACGATCCCCTTCCCCACTCTCCAATACATAAGGAACGACTCCACCGTGCACTACTCCTGTCTCAACTAGCTGGGATGTACCCCACTGTAACTCTCCATCTTCAAAACAAATATCGGCTACCTTGGAGGCTTGGATCAAATCCTCTTTCGTCCATTCGTGTAGGGGCTGCGGCGGGTAATCCTTGAAGGAATACGCCAAACCAATTACAGGAAAGATAGACGTGATATTTCCCGGTAGCGAATAGGAAACTATACGATTTCGATGACCTGCAAACCGATAGGCATGTCTTGTCCCTGGCGGTATATGTGCATAGTCTCCAGAAGTCAGAAGATAATATTTCCCTTCGATTACCAACTCGACTCTTCCCTCCAGAACCATTAATGATTCGTAACTGCTGTTATGAAAATGGAGGGGAAACGCCTCTCCCTTACTCCCAGCGATGGTGAACATTTCGAACTGTCCTCCTGTGCTGTCAGCATCCGCCATGATCGTAACTATCTGTTTACCAAACGTATAACTCGTGCCCTCTCCTTTACGAAGTAAATAAGGCTTTCTTGTCTGAGGCAATGTACTCATTAATGTTGATGTCACTTGATTCTCTCCTCCAATCCTTTATTCATGTTCATTTTAAGGACTTCACCCTATATAAAAAATGGTCTAGGGCGACCAGCCTATGGGCAAATGCGACATCTGATTGATTGAAGTCATTCGCTTGATCCATTAAAATTAAATAATAAAAAATTGAAGAGGGAGGGGCCTCCTGTTTATGAATTTTAACGATTCAACCTATTACATGGAGCACCCTTTCCATGACACTCCCATTTCCATGCATCCGGTAGAAATACGAAATAACCAATGTCAAAAGCATGCGCATTCCTTCTATGAATTGTCTTATGTATCGGCAGGTCAAGGAACACTCTCGATTGATGACAGCTGTATCCCAATCACTCGTGGAGACCTGTTGTTCATTCCTACAGATACGAGACATGTGTTTCAGACCACATTGAATCAGCCTGTCACGCTCATGAATTGCCTAGTGGAGAAGCACATATTATCGGGGCCTCAAGCTATCGGTGATCGTATGATCTATGATGATATTGATGAGCTCACTCATACATTCCGTACTTTGGGGAACGGCTTCAAAGTATCTGAGCACAAGAAAGAATTCGGAAAGATCATGTACTCTTTACACCTTGAACTTCAATGTAAGGAATCAGGATATCGATACCGACTGTATCTTCATCTGATGGACTTGTTAACTCGCATACGGCATACCGAGCCAAGTGATCTTCAGTCTACTCAAGGGGACATGACCAACCACATTCAACTTGCAGTGAACTATATATCCAATCATTATAATGAATCCGCCATTCTTACTCGTTTGTGCGAGCGATTTGCCATAAGCCCTCGCCATTTCCAAAGAACATTCAAACAGGTTACCGGGTTCACCCTAACGCAGATGTTACAAAATAAACGTATACAACGAAGTTGCGAACTGTTATCCGAAACCGATTGGAGTGTGCAAACCATTGCCCGAGAGGTAGGAATACAGGATATGAAGTACTTTTATCGGATATTTAAAGAAAAATGTGGGATGACCCCTAAAGAATTCAGGCAGCCTCAAGGGTCGTGATTCAAAGAAGTCGACGATGTACTAAATTCAGTTTGGTGAATTCAGATATGTAAATATAGAGTTCATCAACAGTACGTAATACTTGCTTCAATTAAATATGCTTTATCTTTAGAGTTCAATAATTCAGGCATTATCCTTTGAGGAGGCGGAATATCTTCAACAGGTTCTCCATCCAAAAATAATTCAAGTGCTTCTTTCGCCATGAATAAGGCTTCTTCAACTGAATCCCCACAGGTGATACATCCAGGCAAATCAGGAAATGTAACATTAATTCTATCTTCGGCAAGATTAAAAACTGCGTAGTATTGGTAAGTTCGAATTATATGGGACACTCTCCTGTTATCTACACTTTTAGAAAAAACAGCAAAAAGCCTTTCGGATTATATCTGAAAGGCTTTCAACTCGTTTTCACTCTTAATTTCCCTCAAATATATTGTTATAAGATTAATCATTCAAACCTTTACCCTCCAGGATCGGCTGCATGTACTTCTCTATTCGTGATACTTTCGTTTTGGATTGCTTTGGTTGTGAGAAATAATAGAGATATGCCCGCTGCCGTCCGGGTGTCAGTGCTTCAAATGCGGCCTGGAAGGCAGGATTTTCATTGAACTGCTGCTGAAGTTCCTCGGGAACGCTATATTCGGCAGTTTTTTTCATTTCCACTTGCAATCCAGCCTGTTCCACTTCAATCGCTTGCTGGATATAGGCTTTGATCATAGCCTCCTGCTCCACAATCTGCTCCAGACTGGTGAAGCGAAGCTGGCGCTCTGCCTGTACATTCTCCGTTTGCTGGACCAAAATGCCATGCGTGTCCTTAAACAGAGCACCTTTGAAAAACAGAATGGCCACGTACTCTTTGAATCCATGGATTAAGACGATGTTTTTTCCATCCAGCATGTAACAAGGGTGCATCCATTTCATATCTTCGGTCAGTTCAAAATCCCGAATAATCTCTCTCAGCTTTGTGGACTCTTCCTTCCACGTTTTGAGTTTCTTTAGATAGCCGTCAACTTTGCGATTCCCACTTGTATCGGTCATGGAGAAATACCTCTCTTTATCTCATGGTTTTATAGGTTCAATTGTACTGGTTTTCTGTGGATTGTACAGCGTTTGCTTACAAAGCTTTTATTGACTTTTCCAAATGAATTTAAACCTTAATAGCAACAAAGACCATCCTATTAGATGGCCTATAATTTAATTTAATCCAATCTCGTATAATAAGTTTCAATCGACAGTTAACCATACCCATAGTAAAATAATGGAATGTCTATTATCATAATTCCAACATAATGAAAGGATGTTTTAAATGAGAGAGTATACAGTCGTTCCAGGTCCCAAAAATGTTCAAGTAAACCGAGGTGATACTCAGGCTGCTATTAATTTATTTTCTGATATCATCAATCACAAAGCACAATCCGGGTGGATCTATCAATCCATGGAGTCGCTAGCTGTCACCGAGAAGCCCGGTTGTCTCCAGCAACCCGTTACAACGCATCATTATATGCTTATTTTCTACAGAGAGATTCAGTAATAGTTTAACAATCATGAGAAACTCAGAATCTGAGGAACTGATATATAATAACATGCCATCCGAAGAAGAACTTATTAGACTCTTACATACACATCATGAAGAAAACGATCCTCGAAGCAGTTTCTATATAAGAACTCATGTTATTCCAGAAATCGATTGGTTGAAGTCTTTGCTTAACCTTACACTTGCATTATTCACAGGGCTAATCATCTCTATGATATGTTTCTATCTCTTGAATCCATTCATTCCAGTGTATGCTTTGCTGAGTGCCCAGATTGTTTTTATAGCAAGTATGTTCTTCATCGTTCTACGACGTGCTAGAGTGATCCTGATATGGAGTATTAGAATTTATCAACGTTTTGCCCCCATTGAAGTGAGAAACAAATGTCGTTTTGAGCCAAGTTGTTCTATGTATATGATTCAAGTTATTGAGAAATACGGGGCGGTCAAAGGTCTTTCCCTAGGGATTCATCGTCTTCGAAAATGTAATATCAACGGTGGAGGATATGATTATCCTTAAAGCAAAAAGGCCCATAGACAATCTATGGGCCTTTTGGTTTGGTTATCCTTTCTGGCTTACGCTAAAATCCCTTAATTTAGCATTTGAGATAGTCTTTATCTTAAAAATTTACGTCGATGCCATAGAATGCAGCTTCATATAATTTTCTCATTTGTTCAGTGGACGTTTCTCTAGGATTTGTGCCTGTACATGGATCTTTCATTGCATTGACAGCCATGGTTGCTACATGCTGGAAGAAGTCAGCTTCTTTAATACCAAACTCTTGTAATGTAGCGGGAAGCCCCATTTCACGGTTAATATGACGTACCCATTCCACTAAGGAATCCGTTAATTCCTGAGGAGTGTCCCCTTTTAAATTTAGACGAGCCGCGAGATTAGCGTAACGATCTTCCACGACTTTGCGATTAAACTGAATTACGTACGGCAAATAGATGGCATTTGCTAATCCATGAGGAATATTGAAAATCGGACCGCTCTTGTGTGCCAAACTGTGAACATTCCCCAAGACTGCATTAGCAAATGACATACCTGCCATGGCCTGAGCATAATGAACTTCCTCTCTTGAAGCAATATCCCCTTGGAACGAAGTCAGCAAACGATCTTTTAGTACCTCAGCGGCTTCAATCGCAAGTGCATCGGTAAAAATCGTACGTGGTTTAGCCACATAAGCTTCAATGCTATGCGTTACTGCATCCATACCACTGTAAGCAATCATATGTTGAGGCATATGACTAACCAAAGCAGGATCTATAACAGCCATATCCGGTGTGAGCCCAAAATCTGCCAAGGGATATTTAATGCCTGTTTGCTCATCCGTAATCACCGAAAGATTGGAGATTTCCGCAGCCGTACCACTGGTAGTAGGAATTCCAATAAATTTAGCTTTGATTCGAAGCTCTGGTAAAGAAAAAGGAACAGCAGCTTGTTCAAAGGTCAATTCTGGGTACTCATAGAAGATCCACATCGCTTTTGCAGCATCCATTGGTGATCCACCACCTATACCAATCACCCAATCCGGTTGGAATGTTCTCATTTGTGCAGCTCCAGATTGGACCATAGCCACAGTAGGTTCAGTATTAATCCCTTCTATAAGCAGTGTTTCCATGCCTGCTTCTCCAAGTAATTGTGTTATTTTATCCAAATGACCTTGCTTCTTAATGGAACCTCCACCAACAACCAAAGCGGCCTTACGGCCCTTTAACGTTCTCAAAATATCTAATGCATTCTCTCCGTAATAAATATCTCGCGGAATTGTAAATCTGTTCATGTTAAGTTCCTCCCCTTGCTGGTGTCTTGATTACATTTCTTAGTATAGAAGGCCTGTTTCATTTTGGTAAGTACGCACTTTATTTACAGATACTTACCTATAAGTTGCATAGTATCCTCAAGTAAACCAATCACTAACTTACAAATGAGTGATTTAACAAGTGAAAACTTCGGAAAGAAAATCTAGTTATAAATACGGTACTATATCGTTCTTTAATTCAGAATGATATCCTTTTAAAACGGAACCGAGCAGTTCTGTATATGTAAAGGTTAAATAATTAGTTTCTACATTATAGGGGGAATTAGTGGTAAAAATTGCACAACTCCATGCGTTTGGAGGCCCAGAACATATTCGAATTATCAGCTCCAAACAGCAGAATTAGGAACAGGCGAGGTACGTATTCGGGTAGAAGCAGCAAGTATCAGCCGTGATCCTTCTATTTTTTATGAGGGGAAATATTTCAGCCTGTATAGAGGTCTCCCCCGCTTAATTTCTTCTGGCTTTTCATCAGACAACCTCCCGTTCCGTTACAGTTCAGGATCATAGCTGGAGACACAATCATTATAGAACTGTTTCGTTCTATAAACAGTAATGTTATTCTTAATTTACAGCGCTAATAAGTTCCGGATGATGCCTTTAGTAATATACCAAAGTATAAAAAAACACTACTGACAAGAGTATGTCAGTAGTGTTTTAAGATATTTTTGGCTACTTCCTGCATTCGGAAGCGTAAAGGCTCTGGCTCCAATACCTCGATACCTCCACCCCAGCCAAGTAAATAATGCAATATTTCCTCCAGATAGCGGACACGAAAATGAAAAATGACACCTTCCTCTTGCTCCTCAAATGCATCCATGTAAAAATGAAGGGCCTCCATAATTTTGTCAGCAATTTCGGGTTTCGCCCTAATTAACACCTGTTCGTTACGGTCTTCAGGAGGTCGATAACTGTTCAGATCAAAATCCGGCGACAACAGGAAATGATCCTCCAGCACGGAAAGTTCAGTCATGCGTGACAAACGAAAATGGCGAATATCTTGCCGCATATCACAACGTGCGATCAACACCCAATTCTCCTGAACAAGTGAGAGTCCATATGGTGAAACCTCACGCATGTTATACCGATTGCCATCCGTTCCTGGCATTTTTTTCAGGTACATAAAGCTGATTTTACGTTGTTCCAAAATGGCATTACGTATTTGGTTAAGGTATGTTTTCACTCTCGCTCTGGTTAAGGGCTCAACCGTATGAAGCAGCCTCATCGTTTCCCGAACACGCGTGGATTCATTACGAACGGATTCTGGTAAAATCGCTTCAATTTTTCGTTGAGCCGACTTAGCCTGCATCGCGTATTCTGTATCCATTCTCTGTTCGATAAAATCAGCTCCCATGAGCAGGGAAACGGCTTCTTCTGCTGTGAAGCTTACCGGGGGCAGGAAATATCCTTCCATGAGGGAATAACCATGACCCGGAGCTCCCATAATTGGAACGCCAGCTTCACTTAAGGCCTGAATATCTCGATATATCGTCCGTACACTTGTCTCAAATTGAGCAGCTAAATCTTCTGCTCTTAGCATCTTTCTTCGCTGCAATTCAAGCGTAATCGCAAGCTGCCGCTCCGTTTTGTTCATTTTCCAAGCCCCCACCGTTTCATCATCCAAACCTAACTCATTCTATCACAGTAACTTGCCCTTTTGTTTCGTGAATTACAGCAATGGACCGTCTTACATACCATCTGAAGAAAATCTTTTGTGAACTGGGGACGAGTTGTTTGTGAAATCCGACCTATCTCCACTTTATATTCATACTGGAAAAATACGATATATAAACCGATAATGTTGAAGATGACGAACAACGCAAAGATCATATTCATTGAAGGAGTTGCACACTTTTGAAAAGATTCTATCTAGGTTTTGGATTAACGATCACTATTATCATTGGACTATTATCAAGCTCTACTCCAACAGAAGCAGCATCGAAGAAAGTAAACTTAAAATTGTCAGATGGAGCGACGTACTATGGTGAAGTTTTAAACGGGAAACCTCATGGTAAAGGAACCGCAAGATGGGGAGAAACCGAAGTTTACTCTGGAGATTGGGTGAGTGGTAAGCGGCAAGGAAAAGGCAAGTATACATATACATTAGTTGAAGGTGGAGGTGTCCCCTTTGAGGATTACAATGAATCTAATATGGGCCATGGAACAGGTGAATTCACTACAAAAACCTACACCGGATCATGGATTAATGATACATATCATGGTAAAGGAAAAGAAATTACGCAATGGTTAGAAGTACAGTATCTTACTTCTGATGGCAAGGTTTACCCTGTACATGACCGTTACAACAACACCATTAACGATGGAACATTCAATCAGGGCAAGATGTCTCAGGGATATTACGCAATCCACTCTTCAGATACTGTCTCACTAGGATATACTGATCATACAACTACGATTGCTCTCAAAAATGATTATTTCAACGAAAAGTTAACTGGAGATCAGGACTTTTTTGACACGATTATCAATTATAAAAAGAAACACGGTTCTTCTGAAAAATATATTGGGATTAAACCATCCGAATTCTCCAAAGGTACATTAACTAGTGGCAAATTCACGGGGGTCACGCATCTAATCGATTATAGTAATTCAGTTAGTTATTCTAAACAAGTCATAATGAAGGATAACGTATTAAAAGAGAATCACATAACATCTGCCGTCTTTGATAAGGATCGCAAGAAAATCATTCATGAATTCCTTCAAGCTATTAAGCCCTATTCAGTCAAAATCAATATCATCTCTGACGAGATTATGTCATTAAAAGACATTAAGTATGAGGAAATGATTCCCTAGGTAGTGGAGGTCACAAAATGAGAAAAAAGCGATGGATTGTGAGCATAGTCATTTTGATTATTATACTTTTCATGAGCGAATTGATGATGTTGTCCTCAGGAAAGGTTGGAGTTCTCAACATAACGCAGAGAGTTATCTCAGGTGCACCTCATGTTATCGTTCAAGGGCAGACACTGTCTTACCAAGGTAAGGTTCATTGGGAGGATATCCAAAGTAGTATCGAAGAATATTCCGCAAGCGATGAAGGAACGGTCTTGTATAAAGCACTAGGCACCCCTGTCCCACCACCTTGGATATATGTGAGAAAAGGAAACCATCAGGGTTTCCGTTATAAAATCCCGCAGCTTCCCTGGAAACTATAAAATGATCTGGGAACATCACGAGCGGACATCACCAGATGTCCGCTTTTGCTATGAATTTGTAGTCTACCTCGCTCAATGGTCATGTCCTATGGTTCGTGTATCGAATACAATCCACAATATAGGACCTCTCACTTACCTTCCAATCCGTTAAACTGCCTTAGCATGGCGGTGAAACGTTCCAGTTCCTTATCATCCCACCTGGATATACGGTCATAAAAAGCTGACTCCTTCTCCTTGAGCGCACCAACCGTCGATTGTTGACCAAGTTCCGTAAGAGACAGTAACACCCCGCGCCGATCTTCGGGGTCTGGCTCTTTGCTAACATATCCCGACTTTTCGAGTTGTTTGATTAATCGGCTGACCGAGCTGCGGTCCATTGCCGTCGCTTCTGCCAAAGCAGCCGCGCTTGCAGGACCATAAGAGTACAGCCACCGAACCAGGTGAAAAGCGGCAGGTTGCAGGTTCGCATCAAAACGCTCGGCAGATCGAACGTTAAGCGCATGCGAAGCACTGATCAGTGCATGAATTTGCTCACCCAGCGCTAGCTCCAGGGTTGCTCTGTCTTTGGTTTTGACTGGATTTTCACTCATTATTGTTAACTCCCTCTCCTCAATACATGAAAGTAGACTTCCGGAAATATAGTTGACAAATATCAATTAATATTTATAGTTGATTTATGTCCATTATATAATTCCGAATCTATTCGTGTCAAAAGGAGATCTACTCATGAAAACTAAACATCCCATTATTGTAATTACCGGAGCAACAAGCGGTTTAGGGCAGCTTGCTGCCATCGAACTCGCCAAACGCGGGGCACATCTTATACTCACAGCCCGAAGCAAGGAACGTGCAGAGGCTACCAGGTACAAAATCAAGGAAATCATGCCTTCTGCCAAAATCGAATTTTTCTATGGAGACTTGTCCTTACTGAGTGATGTAAAACGTATTGGGTTAGAGATTGCAGCCGCTTATCCGCGTATAGACGTACTTTTGAATAATGCCGGACTTCATGCTTTTGAACAGAGAGTCACGTCCGAAGGATATGCCGAGATGATTGCCGTCAACTATTTGGCGCCTTGGCTGTTAACGCACACCTTGCAATCTTCCCTGATTCAGTCGGGCCATGCCCGTGTCGTCAATGTTGCATCTGAAGCTTCGCGGAATCACGGCACACTGGTGTTGCCAGATGACTTAACGGATATCACTCCTTTTACTGCACGCGGTTCCTCTCCAATCTATGGCAAAACCAAACTGCTCAATATTATGTTTACTGGTGAACTAGCCAGACAATGGCGCGGAGCCGGAATTCGCGTAAATGCCTTGAATCCTGGCTTTAATGTTACGGGTCTTGGACGAGAGCTATGGTTTGCAAGTGTGCTTGAACGCATGTTAACCTTTTTGCACATCGGCGACCCGCGCCGGGGTGCGGATATCATTACTCGGTTGGCTGTGGAACCGAGATATGGTGAGGTTTCGGGAGGATATTTCAAAGTGGGCACTGGAGCATCTATTGTTCCTATACATCCTGGCGGAGATGAGGCCATGCAAAGCAGACTGTGGATCGTTACGACACAACTGATGAAAGATCACGGCTTGCTGGACTAATCGAAAAAGAACAGGGGTGTTCCATAAGCCATAAACACAGCTAGGAACAACCCCTCCTTTTTCTCAGTAACTCAGATTGTCGCAAATACCTTGTCGAAACCCGCTTTCGACTTGGCTAATATTTCACTCGAACTTAGAGTCGACGCTGGAGCCAGTACTTCCTGAGCCACCACACCATTGTAGCCAATAGCCTGCAGATTTCTCAGAAACCCACCCAGATCAATGACCCCTTCGCCGGGGTACAAACGCTCATAATCCAGCAATTCTTCAACGGGTAGATCATAAGCATCATTAATGTGAACATGAACAACCTGTTCTTTCTTCAGCTTCAATAGATCTTCCATCGGTAGACCATTCGTATGCCAGTGATAGGAATCCACCAATAAACCTACGTTAGGCGCATGGATCGTCTCGATCCAGTCCAGCGTATCCTCCACACGCCAGATAAACGGATTCTTCCATTGCGTTCGCAAGTGATGGCAGCCCACAAACTCCAGACCCAACTTAATCCCGTAAGCGTCCAAGATATCTGCGCAAAGTCTCAAACGTTTCGTAGCCGCTGCCATAAATTGCGCTGCCGGTTGATCCGTTGAGGGTAAAATATACGTGCAACAGCTGTAACAGTCCAGCGAAGCAGAAGCTTCTGCCATAGCGACCAACGATTGCAATCCCTCACGGAATTGTTCATCTGTCGTCCGCCACTCCACCGTCAGACCCGATGAACCGATGATCACCTGGTTGCTCTCTAGCAGATGTTGTGCCTGTTCCTTGCCATACGTTTCAATCAATGAGAGCGGATTCAAATCTACAGACCCGAATCCGTGCTTGGCCGCATCTGTGATATATTGTTCATCAGACTCGATGTTTCCCAAACCCGCATTTGTTAACCCTCTAATCATCCCAATCTCCTCCTGTGACTCGTCTGGAATTACAGATTGTCCAACACTCTTTTGTCCCCTTAACCAACACTCTGGTTTGAACAGGGCATAATTTTATAATAACAGCACTCTCTAAAAAAGAAACCATAATGTCCCATTCTTGAAATACCATAACAAGTCATTGCAACTTATGTCCAATTATCACGTATTAAAACCAACATCTAATTAAGGAAGGGAATGGTAATCAGAAAATGCTCTCCATACCCACAAAGCATGTCCCTACCCTTGTTTTTCTGGTATGCGTTGTCGTTGTATCCTTACTTGTCGGGGCATTATCCAGACCCTATTTTACTGAGCCCATATTTTATGTAGATCAGCATAAATACACTTACGATCACGAGCAAGGCAATCAAATTACGTATGAGAGCAGTACAGCAGACCCCATTCAGGTCACCGTCAATCAGCAGAAGCGTACGGTCAGCATCGATCAGCAGAACTATGTCATTACCCATATCGCATCCACCCCTATTGCAACGTATAACGTGGTATACCCTAACGACCGCAAATATACAGTTGAACAGCAATCCGAGCAATTATTAAGCTACGATGAAACTGGGAAGATGCTCTCTCGGGTCAACATGTATGTAGACAACCAACGAGTCATGGAGGATGCCGAAGAGCGCTATACTCCTGCCACGCTCGTGACCGCTGCCTATCCGGTTTATCATCATACGCCAGGTACGCCTGTTCTCCTGTTCATTGCACTTGCCGGACTCATCTATGGATGGTGCAGCTTCTATTATCCAAGGTTTCAAAAGTTTCAATTCCTGCTCTCCCTCCGCTGGATATGGTTAAAAGATCCCGAACCTAGCGAATTTTATTACCTCATGTGCAAAATTGGCGGTATAGCTTGCATGATCGTAGCCATCTGGGCCGCGTTTCAGGCATTTTAAGATATCTTCTTCTGATTGGAGTATGCTCAGAAATGCTCTGCATCAGAAAAACGGTAATCACGTCCTATCCATGGATGTGATTACCGTTTTGTTTTATTTTATAAGGTTCACAATTAAAATATATCTATCTCACTCGCTCTAACGTATATCGATTACGCGGAATTTCAAGACCCAGATTACCACGGAGCGTATCCTGTTCATATTCAGTCCGGAACAACCCTCGTTCTTGCAGAACCGGGACAACCAGTTCCACGAAATCTTCCAGTCCATGGGGCACCACGGTACGAACATTGAATCCGTCTGCCGCTTCGCCTTCATACCATTCCTGAATCTGATCTGCGATCTGATCCGGTGTACCGATAAACGATGTGCGTGGAGTCGATGCCAGCAACGCCACTTGGCGCAGGGTCAGCCCCTGTTCCCGTGCCTGCTGCTTAATCTTATCTGTTGTACTGCGGAAGCTGTTGCTGCCGATCTCCCCTATCTCGGGAAAAGGTTCGTCCAGCGGGAACTGGGAAAAGTCATAATGATCGAAGTACCGTCCCAGATAATTCAGCGCTTGGTCAATACTGACCAATTCAGCAATCTCCTGATACTTCCGCTCAGCCTCTTCCGCTGTTCTACCCATAATGGGACCGATGCCTGGGAAGATCAGAATATCCTCTGCCTGACGTCCATATGCCACTGCTCTTGCCTTCACATCCCGGTAGAACTCCCTTGCTTCCTCCAGCGTCTCATGTCCTGTGTATACGGCATCCGCCGATCGGGCAGCCAGATCTTTACCAGATTCGGATGAACCCGCCTGGAAAATCACCGGATGACCCTGCTTCGAACGTCCCACATTAAGAGGCCCCTGTACGGAGAAGTGCGCCCCCTTGTGATTCAGCGTATGCATCTTCGCAGGATCGAAGAATATGCCCTGCTTCTTATCTCCGATAAAGGCATCGTCCTCCCAGGAGTCCCACAGGCCTTTGACCACATTCAGATGTTCTTCCGCTATTTCGTAGCGCAGAGCATGGTTCGGATGTTCGCCTTTGCCAAAGTTCAGTGCCGAGCCTTCCAGAGGTGAAGTGACCACATTCCACCCGGCCCTCCCACCGCTTAATTGATCCAGGGAGGCAAATTGCCGCGCAACCGTGAAGGGTTCACTATATGAAGTAGACAATGTAGCAACCAACCCAATGTGAGAAGTTACACCGGCGAGTGCGGACAGAAGCGTCAGAGGTTCGAAGCGATTGAGAAAATGAGGATTGGACTTCTCGTTAATGAAGAGACCATCTGCAATAAAAAGCAGATCGAACTTCCCTTTCTCCGCGATACGTGCCTGCTTCTGGTAGAATTCCAGACTAACACTCGCGTTAACGGGAATGTCGGGGTGACGCCAGAAGGAAATGCTGTTCCCTACGCCGTTCAGATTGGCTCCCAGTTTCAATCGTCGTTGTGACATATATATTCCTCCCTATTTCATTGTGAACGTTCACTTCTTCATATGTGTTGTGCCAGAGTCTACTGTCATACGCAAACCCGGTTTACCCGCCTGTTTCACATCACTTACGCGGACTGCCCAAGCCGCTCCCAGGAGTACAATCCCTGTAAATAGAAAAATAAACGGAATGCCGATCCATCCACCAAGAAAACCGCCGATTAACGGTCCCAGTACAATGCCGAACTGACTCGCCGTCTGACTCAGACTGACAGCCCTCCCGCGGAAATCGTGATCAGCATACTTGATGATCAACGCATTGAGCGCCGGATAGACCGCGGCAAAGAACAGACCATAGACAAATCGCAGGCTGCCAAAATAAATCAGATTCGTTGCTGTCATCTGCAGCAGACTGCCAATTCCACCACCAATCAGTCCAATAAACAATGTTTTCTCGTATCCGATCCTGCCACCAATCTTCCCCCACCGGGGCCCCATAATAACTGTTGCCACACCAATGGCTGAGAAGACAATACCAGCACTAAGTGTTGCACTGCCGATATCTCCGCCAATCTGTACGACATAGAGCGTCAGCACCGGTTCGATAATGAGCACTGACGTTGAAACCAGCAAAATCAAACCGTAGATGCGCATCAATCCGGGAGTAGAAGCGGCTCTCTTCAAATCCCCCATGATCCTTGTTGGAACCACCGTACGAGTTAGCCGTGACTCCTTAACACCCAGAACCATCAGCGCCGCGAGCAACGTAATCACAGCCGATGCAATGAAGCATCCCCGCAGTCCAATCCAGTGACTTAACACCCCTCCGCCAAGAGGACCCAGTATCCCGCCCGCGGCGCTGGCCGTGGAGATCACGCCAAGTGCATAACCCACATGTTTCTCTGGAGTATTGGTGCCGATCAGTGTAATTGAGGCGGGATGAAAACCAGCCATGAGCCCCTGAAAGACCCTTACCGCGATAAACGTATACGGATCGTAAACAAAAAAGTTAGCCAGATGCGCTATGCCTAGCCCAACGCCTGAACGGACCAGCATCAATTTGCTTCCATATCGATCAGCCAGCGATCCCCAGAAGGGTGCGCATAATCCACTGATCAGAAAACTGATCGAGATGGAAATACCGGACCAGGCTTCCAGCCCGGTTTGGATACCAAGATCATTTTGCAGAAATAGAGGAAAGAACGGAACGGATAGTGAGTACGCCATATGATTGAAAAACAGGCCGAACCACAGAATATACAGATTTCGCTTCCATTGTGGCATCTTGGCTTCTCCATACTATATAATTCCTATATAAAAAGTAGGTTATTACCCATATTAGGGTACGACCACTGGAAAGTATAATAGAAAAATTCAATAGACCCATTCAAGAATCAAATGAATGGGTCTATTATATAACTTGAGCTAAAGATTTTACACTGAACACTCCGATGACAGAACAACCTTCCAATCGCTGTTATCCCCAGATTTTTTTGATTCCCTTTTCTCAAGGGTAAAATCCGCTGATAAGCCTATGCTTACGACGTAGCTTTCTTTCAGAAAGCTTTCAGGCGAACGCTTCGCTTTTCCAGGTTTTTTCTGCCCTCTCCGTTTCTGTGTAAAAGAATAGTTCAACTTATATAGATGTACAGTAAAAATTACTGCACTTGAACCGACATAAACACATCGACCTCATCTTCAGTGTCCAGGATAAACCCAAATCGTTCATACAATCGTCGAGCAGGACTTCCCTGCAACACATTTAAAATAACCCGTTTCCCCTGAACTTCATCCTGTTCCAGCAACAATTTCAGTACCTGAGTTCCTATTTTCTGGCCCTGATAATCGGGATGTATGTAGAAATGTTCCAATAGAAATGCCTCAGACTTGGGCTTCAAGGCGACACAACCTACCATTGAACCCTCCACTTCAATAATATGGGTGTGGGCAGGGTCGAATGTATTCCGGAAACGTTCACGTACCTTCACATCATCGTACCTTCCCAGTCTGGTTAAATCATCGTATAATACCAACGCTCGCAAATCGGCCAGTTGCTCTTGGTCTGTCTGTACAGCTTGACGCATTGTTATTTGGTTCATTGGTTGGATTCCTTTCATTTTGAGACACGTTAAATTTAAATTTGGAATGTCTTATCGCACGATAGGGATAGGACACTAAAAATATACCTTTGGCAGCTCACTTGAGCAACATCGAATTTTAGAACGTACTATATTTTTCAAACTACTTAACTCTTCAAAAAAATAAAAAAGCCCACAAAGGACGGTGCAGTTGCTTAACTAAACAAGCGAACCCGCGGCCGTCCCTTCTGGGATGTATATTATTTTAGAGAATTACGAAGCATGTGAAGCTTGTGCTGCTTGTTGCAATGCTTCCAGACCCAAAGCGAGTGCACCACACAGGCCTGCATGCTGGCCCAATCCGGGCTGGACAATATATTGATCGATATGTTGCGTAATTGAAGCTGCATTCACATAACCATTGAGATTCCGCACTACCTGCTCCCGGATCATAGGAAACAGATGATCTTGCTGCATCACACCACCGCCCAAGATGATCTTCTGCGGCGAATGAAGCAGGATAGCCGTGGTGATCGACTCCGCAATGTAAAAGGATTCGATCTCCCACGCCAGATGGTCTGCCGGCAGTTCACTGCCAGGGCTCTGCCACCGTGCTTCAATGGCTGGCCCTGCAGCCATCCCCTCCAAGCAATCACCATGATACGGGCATAATCCGGCAAAGTGATCGTCCGGATGGCGTCTTGTGCGAATATGTCCACCCTCGGGATGCAACAATCCGTGTACTCGTTGGCCCCCTGCCACGAGCCCAACACCAACGCCTGTGCCAATCGTGTAATATACACAGTTGTCCAGTCCTTGCGCTGCTCCCCACGTCACTTCACCGAGCGCAGCAGCATTCACATCCGTATCCCATCCAAAGGGAACCGGATATTCATGCTTCAAAGTTCCAATCACATTACAGTTTTCCCACCCAGGCTTAGGCGTGGTCGTAATATAGCCATACGTGGGACTATCCGGTTGCAGATCAATCGGACCAAAGGAGCCAATCCCCATGGCTTCCACACCTTTATCCTTGAAATAGTCGATCACCTTGGCAAGTGTTGTCTCAGGATGCTCTGTTGGAAAACTGATCCGATCTTCAATCTGTCCATGCTCGTTACCTACACCACATACAAACTTCGTTCCGCCCGCTTCAATGGCTCCAATACGCATCGTTCTGCACTCCTTCCCTTCATTACAATTGACCGTTAGCATTGGTCGGTGATATCTCATAGATATGAAGTGAAGAGAATGCCAAATCCGTATTTTCAGCATGAACAGAGATGCCCTGGCAATCCGCATCCGGATAGATCAGATCCGTAATAACGGCCTGACCATCATTCGCAAATACCTCCACAGATGAATGATCTACAAAGATATGCAATCGTTGATTCCCATTCACCTCTTTTAACTCAGCTGTATGACGGCTCAGGAAATGTTCATGAAAATGGCCGATGCCCGATCGACTACGATCGAGATACACTTCACTTCGGATCGAATCTACGCCAACGACCGTCTCGTGATCTGCGCCGCTTCTTAGCGCAAAATGGAACGACTGATCCTGAGCCCACTCTGCATGAATCTCATAGTTCACTAGTTGCAAAGCGTTCAACTGCTCACTCACTTGCCGAATCGAAGCATTCTGTAGGGACACTATCGGCGTACGAGCTTGCTCAAGTTCACGTGCAGGACGTTGAATCAGTATAACTTCTCCCGCT
Source organism: Paenibacillus sp. Negev47 (assembly GCF_058313655.1). Lineage (NCBI taxonomy): Bacteria > Bacillati > Bacillota > Bacilli > Caryophanales > Paenibacillaceae > Paenibacillus > Paenibacillus sp. Negev47. Next base: position 1,482,622 of record NZ_CM177754.1, on the reverse strand, counting down.
CTTGTCTCCAGTGTCAACTCCCGGGCAATGGTCATTGCTCCACGGTAATCATTGGTTGGCGTCTGGTTGGCATACATCCAGTTGCTCATCCAGCCGATAATGAGGCGTCTTCCATCTTCCTCAGGAACGTCAGACCAACTAACGCCCGCGTAGTTATCCCGGCCATGGTCAATCCAGCGAATCGTATGGGATGCCTCGTCTGGGACAAATGTAGTCCCATCAAAATCTCCGGTAAAATATTGTGTTCTGGAGCCTTCAATAAAAGCAGGATCTGCACCGATGCTAACGAGCATCACCCATTTCTCCTGCCCTGAATCTCCATCCACTGCAAGGGGGAATAGGTCGGGGCATTCCCACACGCCATCGTGTGAACCAATCCCGGCGCCGAATTCACTACCTAGCGTCCAATCCTTCAGATTGGGAGAACGGTACAGACATACTGTTTGACCACAAGCGATAATCATAATCCACTCCTTGGTCTGCTCATGCCAGAACACTTTGGGATCACGGAAATCGACAAAGGACTCATGCTTTAATACCGGATTACCCTCGTATTTAGTCCAGGTTCTGCCGCTGTCTTTGCTATACGCCAGACTCTGGGTTTGTATGGCATCATGGTTTTCAACTTCAAGATGGTGGGTGAAAATTGCAACCAATCCTGGCTCATCCTCAAAGAATCCGGTCGTATTATTCCAATCCACTATGGCGCTTCCGGAGAATATAGTGCCATTCTCATCAGGGAGTAAGGCTATCGGAAGTTCCTCCCAGGAGATCAGGTCCCTGCTCACTGCATGGCCCCAATGCATGGGGCCCCATGTGGTTCCATGTGGATGATGCTGATAGAACAAGTGATACTCATCTTTGAAAAATACCATGCCATTCGGATCGTTGATCCAATTTTCTTTTGGTGTGAAATGATAGGCGCCTCTGTGATCCTGATTAAGTATGGTTGACATGATGTTCTCTCCCTCATTTGTCTTATTTAGTATTACGGTCATATCCCGCTTGTTTAATCTGAAGCCATTCCTGCAGTCCAAGACGATCCAGCTCTTTCAGATAAGCATCCCATTCCTGATCAACCTTCCCGTTCTGATACCATTCCGTACGCAGACGCAGCACGTAGGCGAATAGATCGGTCTCAATGGTGGACAATCGATCCAGTTCATCAATGGAGAAGAACACACTTGGATATACGTTCTCCGCTTTCATATGCGGAACCATAACCTTATCGAGAAGTTCCATGCGCCAAGCTGCATCTTCCGGTTTGGTTGTGTACTTGTCATAGTAACTGTCGAGAATGGCCAATGGTCCCGCGATACTCGTTTTTTGTCTGAGTTCCACAGGTGCAGAGCCTTCCAGTGGAAGATGCTTCAGCATGCCCTTGGCTTCATCGAATTCAAAAATATTTTGCTGACTCTCATCTCCATAGGTGCCCCAGTTGTTCTGTACGGATTGGAGTGGATCGTACAATTGGTCAACCCACTTCGCTGTGGATTCCAGGTTTTTATTGCTGCTGGTAATGACCATGCGGCCACGATCAAGACCGATACCATTCGTTCTTGTGACATTGACCTCTCCGTCAGGTCCAGCAACTGGAGGCAGAACATCATACGTATCATTCATGCCTGTAATGTTAGCCTTATCCCAGGTGAAGTACATGCCGTACTTATTATCCTTGCCTTTCGCAAGATACGTGTTCCAATCCTGCTGATACGATTCCACATCCACGAGACCTTCCTGAACCAGTTCATGAATGTATTTAACCGCTTCCTTGTAACCATTATCGGCTGCTGTAAAGACCACTTTTCCTTCATCCGTTACCACGGTATGATCCCAGTTCTCCCCGAGTCCAAATGCCGCAAAGAGAAATGTCAGATCTTCTCCGCCCGGCTTGTTAATGAAAGAAAGCGGAATTTCGTCAGCCTTGCCGTTACCGTTCGGGTCTTGGGTTTTGAACGCGATCAGCACTTCTTTGAGTTCTTCGGTTGTCGTCGGCATCTTCAGTCCAAGCTTGTTCAACCATTCCACATTAATCCAGGGCAAATTATCCACTGCCTGAATGCGTTGTTTGCCACTGCCGAGTTCTTCAATCCATGGGAAAGAATATATATGTCCGTCCGGTGCAGTGATCATGCTCTTGTATTCAGGAGCTTCCTCCAGCACCTTTTGCAGATTGGGCATGTACTGTTCAATCATGTCTTCGAGCGGAATGATTGCCCCATCCTTCGCCAGTTTCAGAAGATCATAATCCCCGTAACCTGCATCAAAAATGGCATCCGGTAAATCACCGCTAGCTACCGCCAGATTCCTTTTTTCCGCAAACACGTCACTCGTATAGTTTTTCCAGTTGATATGCACATTGGTTTTCTCTTCGAGTCGCTTGTTGATCAGCTTGTCGTTCGGATCAGCAGGAGCCAGAGGGGAGCTCTGTGTGATAAAATTCAATGTCACTTTACCATCAGGTGATTGCGCCTCACTTGCAGCTCCGCCTCCACCCCCTCCACAAGCGGTTAAAAGGATCACCGCAGACAGCATGGAAATGGATGCCGTTGTAACGGCTTTTCTGGACTTGTTCACTTTTTTCATAATCATGACCTCCATGGGTTGGATTGGATCGAACTTGCTGTATTGCAGGCTGTTCACTATTTGAGGGAACCGACCATGACACCTTTTTCGAAATACTTCTGGAAGAACGGGTACATGATGATAAGTGGCAGACTCGAAATGACAATCGCTGAGTATTTAATCATCTCGGAGAGCCGTTTCAGTTCTGCCATCGCTAGCTGATCACTGATCATGCCCGGAGCAGCCTGATTCTGAATCAAAATGGAACGCAGAACGAGCTGTAACGGATGCAGATTCGGATTATCGAGATAGATCATTGCATCAAAATAGGAATTCCATTGCCCAACGAACGCATAGAGTGCGAGTACAAAAATGATCGGTTTTGACAACGGAATGACGATCTGGAAGAAAATCTTCATCTCGGAGGCGCCATCCACATTCGCGGCTTCCTTCAGTTCCCGAGGGACTCCTTTGAAGAAGGTTCTGGAGAGAATAATGTTCCAGACGTTGACGGCTCCAGGAATGATGATCGCCCACACCGTATCCAGCATGCCGAGATTACGTATGAGTAGATACGTAGGGATTAATCCCCCGCCGAAGAACATCGTGATGATAAAGATAATCATGAAAAATCCGCGTCCCGCTAGCCTTTCATCTGACAATGCATAGCCTGCAAATATGGATACGGTCACGGTGATCAGTGCAAAGGAAACCGAGTACAATACCGCATTCGCAAAACCTCGGATCATGGCTGGATTGGATAATATCATCTGATAACCGTCCAGACTCCAGTCGGATACATTGAAAGATAGTCCACGGTTCAATAGCACTGTGGGGTCCATGAATGAGGCGATAACAATGTAAATCAAGGGAACAACGACAACCAGTACAGCGCAGGTGAGAAAGATGGCATTGAGTGTGAGGATCAATCGATCCATTCCCGTATGTTTTACAACCATGGATAATCTCCTTTCCTAGTAGAGGCCTTCGCCTTCATTCAATTTCTTCACGATCAGATTCACCGTCACCAGCAGAATCACATTAATAACCGAGTTGAACAATCCCACTGCCGCTGAATAAGCGTAATCTCCCGATTGCAGTCCCACCTTGTAGACATATGTGGCAATGATCTCGGAGGAAGGCAGGTTCATGGATGTCTGCATCAGATAGGCCTTCTCAAATCCAATGGACATAATCCCCCCAGCTGCCAGGATAAAGACGATAGCCATAATCGGACGAATGGTTGGAAGGTCGATGTGCCGAATACGTTGAAGGAGGTTCGCTCCATCCAGATTGGCCGCATTGTGAAGCTCTGGATCAACATTGGCCAAAGCCGCAACGTATATGATGGAAGCCCAACCCGCTCCGGTCCAGATATCGGACAAAATGTAGATCCAGCGGAAATATTCCGGTTCAGACATGAACATGATCGGCTGACCTGTAATCCAAGTGGCGAATTGATTAATTGGCCCTGTCGGTGAGAGGAAGATGAACAGCATTCCCACAACGACAACAACGGATATGAAGTTGGGTGCGTACAGAAACAATTGAATATTTTTCTTGATGCCAGCTTTGCGTACCTGATTCAGCATGAGTGCCAATATAATGGGCACCGGGAAACTGAATATCAATCCCAAAAAGCTGAGTTTAAGCGTATTCATTAGAATGATATCGAAATTGGGTGAAGCTATAAATTTCTCAAAATGCTTCAGACCTACCCAATCACTGCCCATGATGCCTTTGATCGGACTGAAATCCTTAAATGCAATGATGGCTCCGTACATTGGGATATACTTGAAGATAAGGGTCAAGATTAAGGCTGGTGCGAGCAACATATATAAAAAGTAATTCTTTTTGAGCTGCTGCAACTTATGACCGCTGGTCGTCCTCACTTTCAGTACCCTTCCTCTGCCCTTTTTGCTGTCTGCTATGTTATCCAACATGCTACCCCCGTTTCATTCTTGAAGTTGACAATTGATTTCGGTAAGGGCTTTCAATATTTACAATTGCCTATTTAATAATTTACAATTTATCAGGTATCAGAGGATTTAGTCAATATGTTTTGTAAAAATAATTTGTGCATTTGAAATATATTTTTGTGCATCAATGTGACTAAACATTACTGAATTTGCATATAGACAGTATTTATTTTTATAAATCAAACCCAGGAATCCCCACGTTATCACCATAATTGGTCTATCATTGTTACTAATGAAAAAAGAACCTTATGATCAAACCAAAAAACATGCACTCATTTCAGAATGTAAACAAAATTGTGCATTTGTAAATTCAAGATTGCTATTTGTCCCGTTCTATTATACATTTGACGTAGAGAAGAATATGGATGACTATTGATTATTAGAGGTGAGGCATTAGATGGCAAAGGAAAAAGTCACGATACAAGACATCGCCGATGCTTTGGGAATCTCCAGGAATACGGCTTCCAAAGCATTAAACGATAGCGGAAACATTCCGGATGAGACTAGAAACCGTGTAATTAAAAAAGCAATTGAACTTAAATATAAACAATTCGCCTATATGGAAAATGAGCATGTTCTAACCAAGGCTCCGAGCAATATCGCCCTGTTAACTGAAAATCTGCCTAATACATCCCACTTTGGGTCATTGTTGATTAGTGGTTTGGAGAAAAGAATCAGTGCGGAGGGATACAATCTCTCGATTCATATCGTGCGTGAAGACGATCAAGATGCGCTTACACTGCCCAACAATTTTGATATCGCCAAAGTAGACGGAATCATTTGCATTGAATTATTTGATCTGGAATACACTCAGCTTATTACGGATCTCGGCATCCCCACGATCTTTATCGATTGCGCTTCCAACATATGTTATCCCGAATTCCAAGCAGATTTGTTACTTATGGAGAATGAACATAGCATCTACCAGTTAACCAAAAAGTTAATTGAGAGCGGCTACACAAGTATCGGATTTGCCGGAGATTACAATCACTGCAAGAGCTTTAATGAACGATGGACTGGATATCACCGTGCTATGCTGGAAGCGGGCCTACAGGTCGATCTGTCCCATTGCATCGTAGATAATGATCGCCTGTGTTTCTCCAAGCCCGGATGGTTGAACCAGCGAGTGGCAGAGATGGCATCCTTACCTTCCGCTTACGTATGTGCCAATGATTTTATTGCGGTCGATCTGATGCGGGCTTTGAAAGCCAGAAATGTCGCTGTTCCACAGGATGTTGCGATATGCGGATTCGATAACGCACCCCAATCGCGAATTATTGAACCTCCGCTAACGACGGTTCATATTTACAGCAATGAAATGGGCATTAAGGCTGCAGAGATGCTATTATCCCGAATTAAAAACCCGACACAGCCGTATCAGATCTCGCATATTGTGACCAAACCTATCATCAGGGAGTCCACGCCAGCAATCATGCCTGCTAGTTCTCAGATGGTTCATAGTTCTGTAAAATAAAAAAACCGTATGTCTCACGAGTAACAGCTCGTGAAGCATACGGTTTTTTCAGATTTCGACTCGACTGTATGGAAATCTATACTATCCATCGCGGCCTAGTAAAAACAATCTCGCGATTAGATCTCTTTCAAGATGCCTTTTACTAGACCGATAAAGGTTGTTTTCACTTGGGCAGCCACTTCAATGACTTCATCATGACTTAACGGCTGATCCAGAATGCCACAGGCCATGTTAGTCAGACAGGAAATACCCAGCACCTTCATCCCGCCATGAATGGCGACAATGGCTTCAGGTACCGTGGACATGCCCACAGCATCCGCACCCATCGTACGAATCATGCGAATCTCGGCTGGTGTCTCATATGCCGGACCACTCCACCACGCGTAGACACCTTGCTGCAGGCCAACATTCTGCTCTTCTGCAACCTTCAGAGCAATGCTGCGCAGTTCGCGATTGTACACCTGGGACACATCAGGGAATCGTACACCCAGTTCAGCGTTATTCGGTCCCATCAACGGATTATTGCCTACCAGGTTAATATGATCAGTAATGAGCATCAGTTGCCCCGGCTCAAAGCTTGTATTGATGGCTCCGCAGGCATTCGTGATGAGCAATTGTTCAACACCCAGCGCTTTCATAATACGAACCGGGAACGTCACTTCATCCAGTGTGAAACCTTCATAATAATGAAGACGTCCCTTCATTGCCACCACCGTTTTGCCCATCAGTTCGCCAATGACCAGTTCATTGGCATGGCCGATGGCCTCGGATTGAGCGAAATACGGAATTTCTGTGTAGGGAATAACGGTCGCATTCTCGATCTCGTCCGCGAGTGCTCCCAGCCCCGAACCCAGAATCATACCTACGGCAGGCTTGGTATGGATTCGGCTTAATATGTAATCTCTTGCTTCCTGAATATGTGCGGATTGATGCATAATGATATCCTCCTGATGATCTGAATTGAGTTAACGAGGTACTACTAATCAAGTGTAATGAACAATGGTCATGATGTAAATGGAAGCCGTTGTCCGAATCATTGCGGGGAGAATCCTACCGATTCAGGTCAGGGCTTCAGCCCGCTGTTTGAATCGATTCCGTAGCAAAACATGCCCTCCTTGCTGTTATTCTAACATTCATTTTTCATTTTATAAAAAAACGACCCTGTGTCACAGGATCGCTTAAAACCATGGAGGTATGCTACTCCAATAAATATTTGTTTCTGCTCTTCATGTAATCGATCAGCATGACCAGTAACAGTATGAATGTGGCAAACATCATCGGCTTGGCAAGAGTACCCTCTTCAAAAATGAAGTAGGTCGCCACCAAGTTTCCTGCATATATCATCAGGTAATTGCGGATGCGATCCATATACTCATCTCATTTCGGACAGAAATTTGATTCGATACCCCTACATCTTCATTTTTCGTTATCTTTAATTATACGCCAAAATGATTCCTTTGGCTGTAACTGTTGATCAAACACAAAAGGCCAATTTTTGCGTCCACGTACCGGGAAATGGTCCAACCAGGTATAATTATCAGCCACTCCCCAGAATGTCACAGAGGTAATCGAGGATTGATATTCACGGAACAAATTGAAAATCTCATCATATCGACGCTCCTGTAGCTCAGCCATTTCCGAAGTGGGCGCAGTGAGATCCGTACGGCGATCCTCATAACGGAACACCGACATGTCCAGCTCGGTAACATGCAACTGCACATCCAGAGAAGCATAACGCTCAATAGCCATTCGGATATCCTCAATCGAAGGACCATGAATATTCCAATGCCCCTGCATACCAATCCCGTGTACAGGCGCTCCCTTATCCAGCAAAGACCGAACCAGATTGTAGATCTTCTCCCGTTTGACCGGATCCGTCTCATTGTAGTCATTATAGAAAAGCAGGGCATTCGGATCAGCCTCATGAGCCATATTGAACGCTTGCAGCAAGTAATCTTCCCCGACCAGCTCTAGCCACTTCGTATCCCGCATGAATAAGTCCGTCTTATCTTCAATAGCTTCATTGACGACATCCCACGCATATATTTGCCCCTTATACCGACCTACTACCGTATCAATATGTTGCTTCAAGCGAGATAATAGCAGCTCTCTGGAAGCAGGAGCACCTGAGGTATCCTCAAAGACCCATTTCGATGTTTGATTATGCCATACCAGTGTATGTCCGCGAACAGCTATTCCTTTACTGACGGCAAAATCAACAATTTGATCCGCTGCCTCAAATGTATAACGATCCTCCCCCGGGTGAATTTCTTCGAATTTCATCTGATTTTCAGCGGTGATGCTATTGAAGTGCTTGGCGATAAACTCCCCTTCGGACTGCAACATTCGGGTATGTACAGCAGCACCTATTTTGAACTTGTTGGCATAAGCAGCATGTAGTGATGGAATTTCTGATGACATTTACAATTCCTCCCTGCCTGTTTTTATCCATCATACCGCTTTATGAATGCGCTTACCATGAACAGATTAAACATCTTTCCCCTCATATTTAACTATTATTGATCCCTATCCCTGTTCGTAAAACAAAAACACCCCCATGTTCCACTGCCCAGGGCAACAGAACTATTTTCATGGAAGGTGCTTTGTAATAGTGATATTCCGTTGATTCAACTCAGGTTTGGAAATGGTATTAAGCGTTATAGCTTGTCGACCTGTAATAAAGTCACCTGTTTCAGTGTACATGCCGGATTAATCTGCTCCTCGGACAGAATGTTAAGCTTGATCAGACTTTTCAGCTTATGGCTGTCCACCTTGGACAACAATCGCCAGATATCTGGGTCAGGCAGAGCAGCATACAACTTCTGATCATCGTATTCTTTACGTTGCTGAAGCACCGTCTTCACCGTGTAATTCCCAACCTGTGTCTCATAGACACCTTGTTCCGTGCAATACGCGACAATCTCATCTCGTAGCACAGACAACTGTTGCTCAATATTTTTTTGCTGTTGCTTTAATTCAAAGTAGGTTTGCACTTTCTGCTCCATATCGATCACGCTCCTCTACTACCATAGGTATGCAAGGAACGCTGGTTTAGGACAGGCTGTTTATTTTATTTGCAAAAATGTCGTCTTACTATTCCTAATCACAGCAGGTGTTCATTCAAATATGGATTATGGTCAGCCATGCTGTGAACTCGTCCCACTACTTTTGGCCCCATAGGTACATCCCCAACGCGCTTTAACAGAATCCACAGCGAAGACAAGCTACAGCTTCAAAAACCTGCTCCTCTTCCAGCGTGTACGTATGACTTGCAGAACGTGCAAATTGAGCGCGATACATCTCGCCGTTACTTTCCCCATTATAGATGGTGATCAGAAAAACAGACCATGCCATATCGTACCTCGGATCGCCGTATTGCCCATTGGTCCAATCGATAATGGTGTAATAGTCGTCCCTCTCAAGAATATTTCCCAGATTATAATCGCCATGAATCAAATGGTCCTGTCTGATCTGAACAAGCTGGATCAGGTTTACGAGATGCTCATGAATATCTTTATGTAATTCAACTTGAGGAAAAAAGTATTCAACAAAATCGGTTCTCGATATATATTCTCTATCTTCTCCATCACCCACTTTATTCACCGGATAATGGTGGACCTCCATTAATCGCTCAGCCAACCGTGTCAGTTTGTCATCACACTCGCTTCCAGTCCAGGTACCAAGGGAATGATCCGATGCTCCTGTTCGATCACCTGCTGGACACGTTCATCCAGTTGCATCCAATCTATCTGGTTAAGTTGAATGGTCATCGTTCTCCTCCATTCATTCATGTCATACCGCTCTCTCCCTGTTAGTCAGGTATAATCAGGCCTTTGCCGATTACATTGGCGGATACCGGCTGCTTGCCCAATTCTCTGGACCATACGGACAGCTGTCCCATATGGTGAATCTCATGGGCGATCACATGTCGCATGACTTCTCCCCATGAATCTGTACCGACCTTGCCAGCTGAGCGCTGATCAATATAAGCTCTTTTTTCCATACTCGGCTCCCAAGCTGTAACAAATACCTCCACATCAGGACGTAACTTGCGATCCAATCGCCTTACCGCCTCAAGATTCTGGTAGTTTGCAAAATCTTCTGCATCATCCGGTTTGCCCTGAAGCAACTGAAGCCAGCTCCACTCTACATCAATGATATGAAAAAACGTTTGTAATATGTTGCCTACTCCGCCTGTGCGGGGCCGAAGCAATTCTTCAAGCGATACATCTTCACACCACACATACCATTGCTCACGTACCATCCAGTTATAACGAAAAAATGTTTCCATTTGAAACCCCCTTTTCATTTGTGCTTCAAGAACGATTGGATCAGGATTAGTCTACTCTCTTGAATGATTTATCCTCTTTTTCATAAATAAAATGACGTTATAAATAATCAGGACATTCAACAAGTATTCAAGAATATTGATGTTTACTGTAAACACAAACCATATCGTATCGTCTGGCTTCGCATAGTGATAATCCGTGAAGAACCGGAATGGGAAACCATATTCTGTTCGAGGTGCCCCTTCCGTGTATGCTTTTCCGGGAATAATAATGACAGCTAACACAGCAAGCCAGGCTGATAGATTCATTATTCTTCTGTTAATCGTCAATACCTCTCCCCCTTACTCATCACTGACGGGATCTTCTCCAAAGTATGTTCCCTCCAGCTTTTGATCCATAAAGTCTCTTAAGTCCTTTTGATCAAGTATATATCTCGAATCTCTATTAAACATACGTGTTTGGGTAATATAGATATCTTTAAGATCGTATTGTATTCTAACCTCAGCGTTATACTTTAACTTCAAAGCGATGCCTGCAATGATACTTTCGCTAACGTTATCCACTGATGTTCGGGCTGATTCCAGGGCTGAGTTTATCCAACCGACAATACGATTAATGTCTCCTCTGCTTAACGCAACAACCTCATTACTAATTTTGGCTCCGTCTCTTACCTTCGTATACACAGTGATGCTCATCTCTGAGCTTGCCACTTGATCCCTTGAAATGAGTGTATTCATATTCGGTTTAGATATATACAGGATAATCAGGAGCACGACGACCGCCCCTACAACTACCCAGATTCGTTTCGAATTTTGGATCATTACAACACATTCTCCGTATCCACCACTTTGGAAAACAATCCCAGCACCGTATTGTGATGCTGTATAATCTGATCCGCTTTAAGCGTGTTTGAATGCCATGTACTGTGCGCATCTAGAACCAGATTGACTGTATATCCCAGACTGAACGCTCTGCGGCAAGTTGTATCTACACATACTTCGGTCTGCATACCCGTGAGGATCAACTCCGTCACACCATTTTCTTGCAATTTCAGATGCAGATCGGTTTCGTGAAACGAATCCGGTGTCTCCTTTTCAATCACGAGGTCACCAGCAATCGGTGTGATGGACGGATGTATGGCCCACCCCGGAGTTCCTCGTTCCAGTGGACTGCCTGCTTCTTCGCTGTGCTGGATATATATGATGGAATGGCCTGCTTCACGGGCCTTGGCAATTAACATCTGGATCTTCTGAAGCAATTGTTCCCCCTGATATACAGGATCTGCCTCATCAAACATCGCTACCTGTACGTCAATAATTAGAAGTGCACAATGCGTTGTCATCTTGCTTTCCTCCTGACGAATCAATTTAATTCAAATCTTTCTTCCTCGCATTTTTAATAAGACTTCCAATCCTATATCAAAAGGTAGCCCGATCAATATGATCAGGGGAGTCGCGTATACCAGATAAACAACAATATAAAAATCAAAACTGTAGGACTTATTTATCGATAGGATACTTGCAGCCAAAGTAAAACAAATAATGGTTAAAACGGTCGTCATCAGCTTTCTTCCCATATTCATCTCATCACTCCAATAAAGGTTTCTCTATTCATTGGATGTTCTTATGCGTCAGATTTTGCCGGTTGCCAACCGATTTCTTGAGACCAACTATGCGCTCTCTGTAATATGCTCCACACCGTCGGTCCTTTTCCTTCAACATACTTGGGACGCTGATCCTTATACAATGACATGAGTCTGTGCTTTTCTTCCGCATATTTCAGACGATCTTCTTGATGTTCCCTCAAATAGTCTCTGAACAGCAAGGTCATCTGCTCAGAGAAACTCCCATCCTGTCTAACATGTATATGTATCCTTCTGCTTCCGGGCACTTCCCGAAAGTATCGTTTAGTCTTATCTGGATTTTCTTAATTTCGAACCCGTTTCGAGAAACAAATCACGCCATGCCGGATCATACTTTGCAATTCTCCATTGATCCTCCATGCAACTCCTCCTTAGATATTCAATCAAGCTATATAATTAAATAACAAGTTCTTTTGACCTTTTGTTACATTTAGATTATTTAAAGGATGCGATAAAGATAACAGAAGCTTCTTCCTAGTCTAAACACCTCTTCTCTATTGGCGTGTATTAATATATCTATATTTTGACACACATTAAAAAAAAGAGAAGGACCCTTAAGCCCTCCCCTTCACTTCTTAATGATATTCACATTTGAAATTTGTAAACTCAGCCGAAGCATCTTGTCCACTCGCGTACAAACCAATAAGTACGCCTGTAAAACCTCCTGCCACCTCCGAGGAAAGGTATCTCGTCTGTGACGCGCCTAGCAGAATCTCTTTACCATCTGCTTGAAGCAGGAAGCTGTATCGTTCCTGACTTGAACGGATAACTAGCGTTGCATGCTGTTTATTTCCCAGATCCACTTCATGTTCAATCGATTTGATATCACCGATATTCAGACGCTCGATCACCTTATAGCCGTTCTGCTCCTGACGAATTGCCACTTCATAATGATGATTCTCATCCATGTAAATCGTGATACCAGCTTCGCCGTTCGTTAGACTGACATCGACAGAGATTGTAGCATTAAAGTCTTTTTGACGTAACCCAATGAACGTCGGCGATGCCGGAACGTCCAGCGTCACTTCAGTTCCTCTTAGCGTAAGTTTGTCTGACTCAAGTTGATAATGCTCTGTATTCGGATGACGAAGATAACACCAGTCGAGGTTCCAGTCGGTATTTTCAAACGTATAATTCTTCTTATCCTGCTGGATCACCGTGCCCGGAATACGATTGGTCTCAAAACTCGTCAGCGTCGTACCTTCATGCCCAGCTGTAAACCATCCGTCTTCACCAAACGTAACCGGAGTCAGGAACACCTCCCGGCCCAGATGATGGTACGTAGCCCATCTGCCAATCTGCCGGAATCCCAAGTGAAAGAGCCACCAGTTCCCCAGATCATCCTCAACCAGGTCACCATGACCCACACCCTGTAACTCATATCCACCTAGATTGCGGTTAGTTAAAACCGGATTGTGCGCATAGGCTTCGAACGGTCCCGAAGAAGAAGTTCCCCGAGCATACGTAACCATGTGACCATACTCCGTGCCGCCCTCAGCTGCAAGCAGGTAGTAGTATCCATTTATTTTATACAGATGCGGGCTTTCCAGATATCGCCCACCTGTTCCGTTCCATATCGAACGACTCGGGGTCAGTTTGCGGCCAGTTTCAATCTCAAGCTCACACTGGACGATTCCACCAACACCCTCATCATCTACCCCGTTACTCATAAACAAGGTCTTCCCATCTTCAAAATACAAATCCGGATCAATCCCGCCTTGATCCACATAGATAGGCTCAGACCATTCTCCGTAGATATCGTCCGTCCATACATAGAAATTCTGATGCGTCGTATCATTCGTTGTCACCATGTAGAAACGCCCGTCATTGTGCCTGATGGTTGGGGCAAATACACCCCCGGAACTGTTCACAGTTTCCAACTGAATCTGACTTTTACGAGTGAGACAATGACCAATCTGCTTCCAATTCAGCAAATCCTTGCTCTCAAAGAGCGGTACGCCCGGAAAGTATTGAAAAGAACTGCACACCATATAGTACGTATCGTTGGCTTTGATCACACTAGGATCTGGATAGAAACCTTTAATAACAGGATTATTGTATTTCATTACACTCCACCTCTAATAATAAAATTCATAAATATAAGAATTCAACTTCGTAGCAACTAAAAAAATTAAACACTATTGGGTGTAAACTTGCAATGAATCTGGATTGCATCTTGGAGCTAATTTTATTAAATTAATATATATGTGATTTTATAGATTAAGGGTAGGGAGTTGTACCGATGATCAAAGCAAATGGAGAGCCCCAGTCCCTTCCTTTATATGAGGCGCTGGCAAGCGAAGTCAGATGGAGAATCATGGATATGATTGCAGATCGCGAGAAGAATGTGAAGGATATTGCGGCAGCATTAGAGCTTAGCCCCTCCATTGTCACGATGCATATTCGCAAACTGGAGGATGCGGGGCTAATTGGAAGCAGACGAGTTCGGATCAACGGAGGAACACACAAATTATGTTACCTCAAGCAAAATCAGATTGAGATCGAGCTGCCATCCGCAAGCCGAACTTCACGAACCAAAGAGCAGACGATAGCCGTCGGGCACTACACTGCTTTTGATATTCATCCAACCTGTGGGCTAGGAACTCTTGAGAAGGAAATCGGCGTATGGGACGATCCGCGCTACTTTCTTGATCCCGAACGTGTACACGCCGCTATCTTGTGGTTTGGGAAGGGCTATGTCGAATATAAAACTCCAAACTTTGTCCTTCCTGACCAGACAACCGATGCTATTGAGATTTCGATGGAACTGGCGTCTGAAGCTCCGGGATTACGGGATCATTGGCCTTCGGATATTCGATTCACCTTCAATAGTGTTTCTCTCGGAACGTGGACAAGCCCTGCCGACTTTGGCAGAGCAGCGCGAGGCAAATATACACCAGAATGGTGGCATCGCAATGTGAATCAGTATGGATTATTGAAGACCATTCGCATTGATGCCTCTGGTACCTATATGGATGGTGAGCGGATGTCGGACATCACACTCGCGGATATTAAGCTTAGCGAGCCGTTCTGGACGCTACGTTTCACAGTTGACGAGGAAAGCCCCAACGTGGGTGGTTTAACGATCTATGGTTCCGGTTTTGGTAATCATGATCAGGATATTGTTATTCGTGTATTGAGTTAATTCGGCTCACTGCACAGGAATCATCCCTTTCCTGACCTGCAGGAGAGGGATACATCGGAAAATGCTGTTCCTCAGATAATTTGAAGCACATACCTAATCAATCTTCACCTTTGCTCTTTCAACAGGTCCTTAATTTCCCTTAACTCTGATAATATTTCTTTTGTGTGTTGGCTACTTTTTGAGTTATCTATTCCAATTTTCACGACATAAATACCGAGAAACAGATACACCACCAACATAATGATCATCCCCACATACATCTCTCCTTTCAGAAGCAACTCATTACTACGAACGTTTACTGTCCCCTATATACCCTCTCTCTCCAACTGATTCCCATGGAATGCTTTCAAAATAAAAGCCCGATCTGGAACGTTCAACCGTTCATACGATTGCAGATACTCCCTGTTGTCATATGGAACGCCAATGAATTTCACATCCAGTTTGCCCACTTGGAGATCCACGATCCCGTATCTGGCAATGGCAAGATCGTTACAGCCTAAAGCTCCCGGATTCATATAGATTCGTTGATCTGTCTTATAATAATGAAGAATGTGATGATGACCAAAACAAACCAAATCATAGGCCGTATTCTGATACTTTGTGTCCAATTTGGTTCCGGATGATTCTTTATCGATGACATCCAGCTTGTCGTTGTTCATATGATAGTGAGTCAAAAGAAACCGATGTCCTTCGACCTCTTTTTCAACGAATTTCGGTAGAGCTTGTATTCTCTTGATCGATTCTGCACTCAAATGCTGACCAATCCATTCATGATGCTCAGCCATGCCTTTGTGCCCTTCTAATGGACCCTTAGTTTGAAGCAAACTCAATACGGCCTCTTCGTGATTCCCTGAGATCGCTATCATATTTTCACGACTGTATAACATCTCAATCACTTCATTGGAGTAAGGGCCGATGCCAATCATATCTCCCAAACAAAATGTATGCTCAACATCCACTCTGGAATCGATATCAGCTAATACCGCTTGAAGCGCAGGAACATTCCCATGAATATCGGTTAAGATGGCAACCTTCATTGTGATTCCTCCTCTGGAATATACATTGTCTGAATCTCCTGTACGCCCGGAATAAATCCCATATTCAGATATACGGACTCGGCATCATTTCCCTGCATTACATACAATCGCAGAACGGGATACTCACCCTTAAGCGCATTCAATGCTCTCTGTAACATCTGTGTAGCAAGCCCTCTTCCTCTAAATGCCGGACGAACCCCTATGCTATATACGGCAGCCTGATTGTCTTGCAGACAAAGGCGACAGTTGGCAATAAGCTGCCCCGTTTCCTTATCGTATACAAGTGTAGATGCCTGAGTAAGAATCTCATTCGTATAATTGGGATCTTCGTCAGGTATAAAATCCGCAAGGGAGGTCTTATTTCTTCGTGTAGCTTCAAGACTTCCTGCAAAACTATCCAGATCACATTGAGCAATTTCAGCCTCATTCATATACTTTCGGGTACCCGATTCATCTTCGATAATTTCCAGACTCTTTACAGTTACTCTGCTGTCCCACTCGATCTCAAAATGATCTGTAGGCCGCTGCATCCAGCGACATCTGAACTCCACTGGCCAGAATCCAGCTCTTGCGTATAGATCCACTTGGTCTGGAAGAACTTCAAATGTCTGTATACGTTTTGTACGATCTGACCATTGCATTAACATATTTCTTAGAAGCTTGAGTACCTCAAATGAATGTTGGAATGGTGGTATAAAGAACAAATGATAAATCTAGTTAGGCTCCATTCGTACCCCGCCTATTTTGCATTCTTCCTTGTAGATCCAATAAGCGTTACTCTTCGAGGAACTGAATTCTTCTTCCCTAAAAAAGCCAACATAACGCATATTATAATAAACGGAACAATATACGCCCCACTCCGCAGGCTCAGCCATTCGAAGCGAATATTCATCCGAAAGATCATATTGAAGAATATCTGTGGACCACTCGGTTAAACCCATACGTCATTCCTCCTCAATTTTAATTAATTGTACCAATTAAAGAACCTTTAGATATTCCACCCCGTGAACATGAATTAACACTTTCTGTGCCTCCAAATGTTCGAACAAATCCAACATGTCCTTAAACGGATTCTCAAAATACGAAAGTCAGGTATGCAAGCTCTGGCGTTGTTTTTATAAAATTGTAATCAAATGGAGATTAGTTGCCAGACCTTGCGGTTAGCAAGGACACAATAACGTATCCAAAAACTTGAACTGTAAATACGATAGCCACAAACTCAACCATCATGCTATTCGCTGCATAGAAATCATTTACAAGATCCACAAAGATCTCCCCAGGCCTCGACAACACATCCCACGAATTCCACCGATTAAATCTTCCAATGTAGACTCCTATACTGCTTAAGAGCAAAATAACGCCTATAACCATCATGCTAATGTACTTATTGACTAATTTGTTTAACATGCCATGGATTTGAATAATCGAACAAGTCGAGAGAAGCAATCCTATTATAGCTACAGCAAACGTCAGAGTAAGACTATACCAAAAATCAATATTGACCCAGAATCTGGTTTCCCCTTGAGCATCGAAATATCTGAATGAGTGCAGGATCTCTGTAAAAAGATAGGCCGAATTCGGTAGCAAAAATAGCCAAACTGCACACATCAGCCCGATACATATAACGCTCGTTGTTGTTAATTTCTTATTGAATATGTATCTAATGCAAGATGAGATGATGAATGGTACCCATGCCAGGAACATATCCCAGCTTAAAAAGTGATACATATTCGTATCTGTTTGAGCACGTAAATACATAACAACACCTAGACAACATAAAGTAGCCACGAGCAAGGTAACGATAAGTCGGAGATCTTGAACCGGATGTTTGTTATCTTTCATTTTGCTCTTTCTACTTCCTTTTCCCTGATGAATGTTATAAATACTTTTTAAAGGCCTTGCTGGAATCTCCGTTGTATCCCAGTTTCGTATAAAAGTGATGTGCTTCTTTTCTGGATGATCCACTGGTTAGAAACACCTTTATACAATTTTTCTGCACACACACATGCTCTATATGTTTCATCAATTCAGATCCATATCCCTTGCTCTGCACATGTTCCGTAATCATAACCCGCTCAACTACGCCAAAGGGTCTATTCTCCACCAGAGCATCCAGACAAATATGCAAATGAGCCGTGCCGATCACCTGATTTCCCATCTCATAAACGAACAAGAAACTGTCTGGATTATTCCGAACTTCTTCGATCCGTTCTGCCAGTACCTTTGTGTTTAAGTTGTTCGGCAATAATTCTTTATATAACCTTTCAATAACTGCTGCATCTCTAGCTTCTGCCTCTCTTATCATCAAACTTCCCCTCCCATTACCTCATCTGATAACTTAAAATGATATCACCGTTGTCCTCAAATTCACCCGTGTCCTGAAATCCGCAATGCTTATATAACGAGTTAGCCGCAATGTTATGCGGAACATGCGATAGCCTGATTTGCTGGCAATCACTTCTCTCTTGCTTTACATCCACAATCATCTCTCCTTGCAGCTTATTTACTAGATTTTCTTGATCAATATAATCTTCGTTTTCACAAGTGGCTGATGGACATGCCGATCTCTCTCAATAATATATTCGTAGTCGGCTTCCGTTGCATATTCAATCTTCATTGGAATTGCCCCTTCATTAACTACGTCCATCATAACCCAAAATGTGGTATATGCGAACAGTTCCTTCCTCTTTTTCTCCCATGGAAAAAAGCCACGGTTTCCCGTGGCTCTAGACGCTCTATTTTCCTCAATCCGCTGTCGATCCGCTCACCAATTGGCCCTTGTACCATACGGCCTGCCGCGCAGATCGTCTCGCAACGGCTTCCGCCGAACAACTCGCATGCACCAATACAAAACTCGCGGTGTCGCCTACCTTCGGCCAGACTTGTTCCCCTTGTGAATCAAGCGGTGTAATACCGCCTGTTACGAATGCCAAAGATTGAGACAAGGACAGTTCGTCACTGTATCCATACAGTTCTGCAAAGCGTCCCGCTTTCTCAAGCAGATCCCCATTGCCAAAAGGAGACCAATGATCCGTCAGGCTGTCTGTGGCCAGCTTCACGTTCACACCCATACGGTGGAGCATGGGAAGAGGCATCATCGTTCTGCCAATGGGCACCGTGGAAGCAATGCCCATCCCGAGCGAGGCCATTCGCTGCGCCATGTCTTCTGCTTCCTGCTGCTCTGCGCGGGCGAACCAGAATGCATGACTTACCGTAACTTTGCCCTGAAGCCCTGCTGTTTCGGTCAGATTCGCGAGTTCCAGCAACGTTTGTTTGCCCGCCTGTCCGCCATCATGCAGATGAATATCTATGCCCGCCTGGTGCTGAACGGCCAGTTCAACCATGGTGTTCAGTGATTTCTCGATCTGCTCGTCCACAGTATGAGGATCAAGTCCACCCACATGCGTTGCACCTTCCTTCATAGCTTGGCCCATAAGCTCCACTGAATTGGAGCGAAACAGTCCATGTTGCGGAAAAGCCACGATTTCCGAAGAGATTTTACCCGAAAATGATTCCAGTGCCTGCCGCGTCGCTTCCAGTCTTTTCAATCCACTGACCGGTTCTATATTACAATGACTACGTACATGAGTGGAGCCATACCCCTGGATCAAGGTCAGAATACTCTCCGCTTGGCGCTTCGCATCTGGTAGCAACTTGGGCAACAGAACCTTCTCTTCTTCGATACGTTCGAAAATGCTAGAGATCCGCTTTACTGCTGTCCACGGCCCGTCGTAGTACGTTTTATCCAGATGAATATGTGCCTCCTCGAACGAAGGCAGCAGCAAAAGTCCCTTGCCATTTACTTGTCGTAGATCGCTAGACAGCGGGTCGTTTCCTTCCACAATCTCCGCGATCACTCCATCTTCAATCCGTAGATGAGCAGGGCTTGTCCGTGTCCCCGTCACCTGGTCCCCTTCTCGAACATAACTCCGTTCCAAAGTCACATTGGTTAACCAGTAGGCCTGCTTCATGTGTCATCCCTCTTTTCTCACCCGGCATTACGTCTCCCGGATACCAATTGATCTATGATCCATATGGTACCATACGGTTTCACCGTACAAAAATATGTAAAACGTTGGTGTTCCATACGCGGATCGTTTACATTACTCTACTTTAATAAATGCAAAAAACAGGCACAATGAAGTGCCTGCATTAAAAATGAAACCGCGCATGCCCTCCATCGGTCACGCCTTCAATCTGTTCGATATCCAGTAGTCTGCGCTTCATCTCCAGGCCTCCACGGAATCCGGTCAGCTTGCGATTCGCCCCGATAATACGGTGACATGGTAACAGAACCGGAATTGGATTGGCTCCATTTGCAGCACCAACTGCTCGCACAGCCGAAGGTCTTCCAATCGCAGCGGCGATGTCACCATAGGTCCGAATTTCTCCGTAAGGCACACGCCCTAGCTCTCTCCATACCTCCTGCTGGAAGTTCGTTCCGATCAAGTCCAGTGGGATTGCATCTGTATAAGCCATGGTTTTCCCTGCAAAATAGGACTGCAGCCAGTCCGTCATACCTGTTCGTTTCAGAGCATCCTCGTTCTCTTCCAGTTCCACACCAGGTGCAACTTTTTGTACCCAGCCGCCCCAGTCCTCCAGTGTTTCATTGGGCATAACCACTCGGCACAATCCATGTTCCGTAGCCAGCAGCACCCATGGACGACCGTCCAACTGCATCGTGGTGTACATCAACTTTTTTCTCATCCGTTTATCGCCCTCTTCCCGGTGGAATGCTTAATGCTAGGAGGTAACCTGCTTCTTCACCTTTCGTTTCATACTGCGGATGATCTGCTTGCTCTCCGGATCCACGCGATAAGATTCCGTGATTTTCTGAAGTGCCTTATTATACGTAAAATCGTCCAGGGTATTATGCTTCAGATAACGCATGGTCACTTCAGGTTGTTTCACATAAGCCATCGAGATGGCCCAGGCGACTGCCATTTTCACATAATACGCCTCGTGCCGGATCTGATCCAATGCAGTTAGAACCTGATCGATATATCGCTCATCCAGATAAAAATTCAACAGCATCACCACGCCAAACCGGATTTCATATTCCTGATCTGATCTCAGATAGGGCTGCAAAAACGACCACATTGGCTCCGAATGCACCTTCGTATATTTCAGTCCTGCACAGAAGCTGTCGCACACCGACCAATTGTCGATCTTCGGTACAAATGCTTCAATGGCCTTCAGCAGCTCGTCCAGATCGGCCTGTACATGTCCAATCACCATCGCTTGCAGCATCACTTCTTCAAAGTATTCATCGTCTGCCGTCTCCAGATACGTGCGCCAGTCCCCGGCAGCAATCTGTTTGGCAATCTTCCGTAAAGCTGGCAATCTCACACCTAGTACATTGGTGATATTAGGAATGAGCGCAGCTGAGAATTTCTGATATTCCGGCTCAGCCAGGCTGAGCAATTGTGTTCTGATATCTGCTTCCACTCGCACATGTCCTCCTCGTTTGTTGCTGTACAACAAGTATATCCTTGCAGCGACTGTTTGTAAGCCCATATCGAATGTTTGAGCAAGATTACAATATCATTTTGGTACTCTCATTTTCCATTCATTGTTTAACCGCTAACCCATTCCGTTTAAAAATATGAAGCTAACCGTTTAGAAAGGAGTGTCGATATGAAAGAATCTGATTCCAGGAAAGATTTTTCTGTTGAAGAGATCACCGGACAACTCGTACAATATGTGCAATCTGGGAACCTGCCCGATTTCTATACATTGGTGAAAGAACTGCATCCCTACGACCTATCACTTGTATATAAAAAGTTCCCTGAAGAAGAAATCAATCGGTTTCTGCTCCTGTTCAAACCCGATGCCCTTGCGGATCTCGCCGAGACCTTGAAGCTGCACGAACAGATTCAGCTGTTTGAACGACTCGGGCCGGAACGAACGCTTGAAGTCATGCAGCAGATGGACAAAAGTGATCTGATCCGGTTCATGCACGATTTGCCTGCCAAACGCAGAGAAGAATTGCTGTCCAACATGAACCTGGATCACTCTGCCATTATCCGATCCGTGCTTAGTTATCCGCCGGAGACAGCAGGACGCATCATGACAGATCGGTACCGGACCCTGCTCTCTCATGAGACAGCGAAGGAAGCCCTACGGCAATCCCAAGGTACCATGCATATCTCCGCCTCCAGTTACCTCTATGTGACCGATGATGAAGGTAAACTGGTTGGTGTCGTGAGTTATC
This sequence comes from Paenibacillus sp. Negev47, assembly GCF_058313655.1. Classification (NCBI taxonomy): domain Bacteria; kingdom Bacillati; phylum Bacillota; class Bacilli; order Caryophanales; family Paenibacillaceae; genus Paenibacillus; species Paenibacillus sp. Negev47. The sequence goes on along the minus strand of NZ_CM177754.1, from coordinate 1,460,277 downwards.
GATCTCTTGCCTTGGCTGACGACAAGACCCAGGTTGAAGAACTGATGACCCGGCGGGTAATTCATGCAACAGTGGATATGGACCAGGAAGAAGCGGCACAGCTTCTGCAGCGTTATGAGTTCAATGCGCTTCCGGTGGTGGATGAGAATCACAGGCTATGCGGTATCATTCAGATGGATGATGTCATTGATATTATTATGGATGAAGCCAGTGAAGATTTGGCCAAGATGGGTGGTGGTGGTAAAGATATCGACTTTGATACCAAACCACTCGTTGCCGTCAGACGCAGGCTTCCCTGGCTCATATTGCTTCTCTTGATTGGACTAATCTCGGGAAGTATCGTGGATTTCTTCGAGGATACACTGAATCAGGTTGTGGCACTGGCATTCTTCATGCCGATGATTGCCGGTATGACGGGGAACACAGGAACGCAATCTCTGGCTGTTGTGGTACGTGGACTGATCGGACGCAAGCTCGACAAAGCCACCGTACTCGCACTGATTGGTCGGGAGATCAAAGTAGGCACGATGATTGGCTTGGTATGCGGATTACTGATCACCGTCATTGCTTATTTCTGGCAAGGGGACTGGCTACTGGGCGCCATTATCGGGGTGTCTCTGTTCCTCACTCTGGTCATTGGTACACTGACCGGTACATGCATCCCGCTTCTACTTAGTCGTTTCAAAGTCGACCCTGCTGTCGCCTCTGGCCCGTTAATCACCACATTGAATGATATCTTGTCCCTGTTTATCTACTTTGGAATCGCCACACGTTTCCTCGATGCCTTGATGTAAATAAGTTGGGCATACAGCAAAACAGACCTGATCCTGAGATCATGGTCTGTTTTTTCATTTTATCAAGTGCTACGCCGATCTTTTATTTTTATTATAAATATCAAACGCTACGGCCAGCAGCAGGACCAATCCCTTAATCCCCTGCTGCCAGTCAATGCCGAGACCAATCAAGGACATCCCGTTATTCAGCACACCCATTACCAAACCACCGATAATGGCACCAAATACCGTACCTATACCCCCTGAAGCGGAAGCACCACCGATGAAACAGGCCGCAATGGCATCCAGCTCGAAGTTGGTACCCGCCCTTGGCGTAGCAGCATTCAGACGTGCGGCGAAGATCAAACCGGATACTGCGGCAAGTGTACCCATGTTCACGAAAACCCAGAAGGTTACCTTTTTCGTTTTGACTCCGGACAGACCTGCGGCCTTCTCATTACCTCCAAGCGCATACACATGACGTCCCATGACGGTACGATTCATCACGAAGGAGTACACGACGATCAAGACAAACAGCAGGACCAGGATATTCGGAATACCCGCATAACTTGCGAGGACAAACGTAAACAGATTCGTCACGACAGCCACTACAATCAGCTTGAGCAGAAACAGTCCCTGTGAAACGACCTCAAATCCATATTTTCGCTGGGAGCGGCGTTCCCGCAATTCATTAACGATGTACCAGACGGTGAGCACAAGACCCACAATAATGGATACCAGACCGAAACCTGAGAATTGAATGTCCGCCAGGAAGCCCGAGCTTATTTTCTGGAATCCACCCGGAAAAGGAGAGATCGACTGCCCCTCCAGCACGATCATCGTCAAGCCGCGGAACAGCAACATACCTGCCAGCGTCACGATAAATGCCGGAATTCGCACATAGGCGATCCAGAAGCCTTGCCATGCACCGATCAAAGCGCCAACCAGCAAGGAAGCGATGACTGCAAGCCAAGCCGGAAGCTGCCAATCAACCATCATAATCGCGGCAACGGCACCGACAAAGGCTGCAATGGAACCGACAGACAGGTCAATATGCCCGGTAATGATGACCAGCACCATTCCGATCGCCAGCACCAAAATGTAGCTGTTCTGCAAGATCAGATTCGTAATATTAATCGGCTTGAGCAACAGCCCGCCTGTCAGTACCTCGAACAAGAGCATAATCACTACCAGGGCAATAATCATGCCGTATTGACGGATATTATTTTTGAACAGTTTTGTTATCATTTCCATGCTTGCCGCCTCCAGACTTGGTCATATATCTCATCAACGTTTCCTGCGATGCTTGCTCCCGGCTGACTTCACCGGTGATTCGCCCGGCATTCATCACATAGATCCGGTCACACAGGCCAAGAACCTCCGGAAGCTCGGATGAGATTACCAGTACGCCCTTGCCCTCAGCAGCAAGCCGATGAATGATGGTATAGATTTCGAATTTCGCTCCCACATCAATACCGCGGGTGGGTTCATCCAGGATAAGAATATCCGGTCCGGCAAAAATCCATTTGCTGAGCACCACTTTTTGCTGGTTACCACCACTCAGATTGCCGGTCTTCTGCAAAATACTTGGTGCTTTGATATTCATGCTTTTCTTCATCTCTTCCGCTACCAGTACTTCTTCGCGCTCGTTCACTACCGCGTTTCGCGTCAACTTGCTCAGACCCGTTAAGGAAATATTGCGCTTGATGTCATCCATCAAAATGAGTCCGTATTCCTTGCGGTCTTCTGTCACATAAGCAAACCCATTCTGAATGGCCTCTGTGACGGTATTGTTGTGGATCGGTTTACCATCCTTGATGAGCTGTCCCGAAATATTCCGGCCATAGGATTTGCCAAAGATACTCATGGCAAGCTCGGTACGCCCAGCGCCCATCAGCCCGGCAATCCCTACAATCTCACCACGTCTGATATTCATATGGATCTGATCCAGTACTTTTCGCTCGGCATGATGTTCGTGATATACCGTCCAGTCCTTTACCTCAAGGATGATTTCCCCTATGGTGGCATGACGCTCCGGATATCGGCTGGTGAGATCACGTCCTACCATCCCGCTAATAATCCGGTCCTCCGTCACTTTTTCCTTTTTCATATCCAACGTCTCAATCGTTTTGCCGTCCCGTAAAATGGTCACGGAATCGGATACCTTGGATACCTCATTCAGCTTGTGCGAGATCAGGATACAGGCGATGCCCTGTTTCTTGAATTCCAGCATTAATTGCAGCAAATTTTCACTGTCGTCCTCATTCAGCGCAGCAGTTGGTTCATCCAGAATAAGCAGCCGCACCTTTTTGGAGAGCGCTTTCGCAATTTCGACCAGTTGCTGCTTGCCTACGCCGATGCTGGATACCAGCGTGTTTGGATTTTCGCTCAGCCCCACCTTCAAGAGCAGCTCCCGTGTACCCACAAAAGTTTCCTTCCAGTCGATGATTCCTCTGCTGGAACGTTCATTTCCCAGATATATATTTTCCGCGATCGAAAGGTAGGGAATCAAAGCCAGCTCTTGATGGATAATGACGATTCCCAGATCCTCGCTTTGCTTGATATCCTTGAACTCACACTTTTTGCCCTGAAATAAAATATCGCCTTCATACGTGCCATGTGGATATACACCGCTCAGCACCTTCATCAACGTAGATTTACCTGCGCCATTTTCACCACATATGGAATGAATTTCGCCTTCCCGGACTTTCAGATTGACATTTTCCAGCGCTTTGACGCCAGGAAAGGTTTTGGTGATGTTCTTCATTTCCAGAATGATTCCAGCCATGAGATGTGCTCCTTTCATTCATTATTTCAGTCCGATTTCTTCCTTCGTGTAATACTGGGTACCAACGATATCCTGCTCCACATTCGTACGGTCCACGGAGATCGGATCCAAGAGATACGCCGGGACAACCTTAATCCCATTGTTATATGATGTTGCATCATTAACTTCCGCCTGTTTTCCTTGCAAAATACTATTGGCCATCTCTACCGTCTGCTCGGCTAGCTTCCGCGTATCCTTGAACACGGTTTGCGTCTGTTCCCCGGCAACAATCGACTTGATCGAGGCAAGTTCGGCATCTTGACCCGTAATGACAGGCAGCGGCTTGTTCGAAGTACCATAACCGATCCCTTTCAAGGATGAGATAATACCAATGCTGATTCCATCATAAGGAGATAAAACTGCATCCAGATTATCACCCGAGTAGTAGGCACTAAGCAGGTTATCCATCCGTGACTGGGCCAGTGCACCATCCCAGCGCAAGGTTGCAATCTGGGCCATCGTCATCTGCTTGCTGCGTACAACCAGCTTGCCGGAATCGATGTACGGCTTCAGGACAGACATCGCACCATCGAAGAAGAAATAGGCGTTATTATCATCCGGAGACCCGCCAAACAGCTCAATGTTATATGGTCCCTTTCCTTCCTTAAGTCCGAGCTTTTGTTCAATGTAGGAAGCTTGAAGCACACCCACCTTAAAGTTGTCGAACGTGGCGTAATAGGTCAAATAGGGAGTATTGCGAATGAGCCGATCATACGAGATCACTTGTATCCCTTCATCATGCGCCTTCTGGATTACATCCGTTAGTGTGTTGCCATCCACGGACGCAATGACCATCACATCCACGCCTTTGGTGATCATGTTCTCAATCTGGGAAATCTGATTTTCGACCACATCCTCAGCATACTGAAGATCGGTTTTGTACCCCTGCTCCTGAAACAGACGGACCATGTTCTCCCCGTCTCCCACCCATCGCTCTGATGATTTGGTTGGCATCGATATACCGACATATCCCTTCTCCTTGCTGCCTGGACCACTCTCTGCCAGATTGCAGGCCGAGAGCATCAAAGTCATCACCAGAAACAAGATGAGCATTGCTCCTTTTTTCATATGAAGTTCCCCTTTCCTCACGTCATACGGTTCTGAATGAGTTTTAAGATAACGCTTACAATGCATGTGGTGCATCCTGTTGCTTGCCGTTCCTATCTGAGACCAATGGTAGCATCCGAGATGCCGCAAGGTCTTTGCACGTTTTGAACCTTTTTTATAAAAATTTAACTTTTGATGAAAACGTCAATTGCGAGTGTAATCCATGAAGGATCATTTCAGGATCAAAAAAAGGACATGCTCCACTTCGCCTCACACGAAGTAGAACATATCCATCTCATTCATCACACGTCGGAATGAACAACTGTAGTACTATATTCGATTCGCTGAAGGACGATGAGCCGTCCCTCCGTTCTTTCGATACTGCGCAGGCGAAATGCCCATTGTTTTTTTGAACGCGGTGCTGAAATAATGCTGGGTGTCATAACCTACACGCTCGGATATGGTGTGAATTGGCAGTGTTGTTGAGTCCAGCAACTGTATAGCCTTTCGAATGCGAGCATGTGTGACGAGCGTGACGAAGGAATCGTTCAGCTCTTTCTTCAGTACACGACTAAGGTATACGGCAGAGACTTGTAGACGGGAAGCAAGCGATTCCAAGGTCAGTTCCCGTTCGGCATAGTCTTCATGAATAAGTTGTCTTGCCCGCCGAACCAGAGGGGACAACTGCACTTCCCCGTATACCAGTTCACGGCAATGACGGTACGTTTCCGGCGTTTCCTCCAGTGTTCCTGCATGTGTCTCCACATGAGCATGAATGGCAATATTGAGGCAAGAACTGATCTGCTGTTCCAGAAGGGACTTTATTTCTTCAGGGGCTTCCTGCCACAGACACATGCCAATCAATCCGCTTGCGTCCCGAAACAGGACATGATGCAGGTCTCCCAGCAGTTCACTGATTATATTTTCCACTGCAAACAGAAATAACTGACGATCATTCTCTCTCATAATCGTCTGACGTGCTTCAGCTGCAGGCCAGCGCACGATCCCGATCTGCACAGGTGGGATGGCGGGCAAACGCAAAAACACAAGCTGCTCGGTCAGATTTTTCCCCTCAGCCTGCCCTTCCAGCCATTCCAGCATAAATCGCTGGCGAAGCAAGGGGATATTGCGTTCAATCTGATGGGCTGCCTGTTGTACATATGACGTCCTCTGATGCTCTTCAGTAAGCCGCTGATGCAATCGCTCAAGCGCAGCATATAATTGATCTGCTTGTACAGGCTTTAAGATGTAATCCTCTACGCCAAGACGAACCGCCTCCTGCGCATATGCAAATTCATCATGTCCCGAAATGATCAGGTAACGACAGCCCGGGCACTTCTGCTGCAGAGCACGAATTAGTTCAATTCCGTTCAGGAATGGCATATTCATATCGACGAGAACAATATCCACACCCAAGTCAGCAGCCCGTTCCAGTGCTTCTTCACCATCCTCTGCTTCACCCGCAACCTCCATTCCGAGAGCCTCCCAGTCGATTGCATCCCGAATTCCCTCACGAATGATCGGCTCATCATCGGCGATGAGTACGCGGTACTTCTTCGCCATGTGGCTATCCGGAGAATTTTCAATTACGTTGGTTGATGCGTATATATCATCTGTTTCAGTGAAAGTCATCGCTGTCGGTTTTATGAATTTTTCCATTCACTCTCCTGCCTCTCTTCGTTATTGAATTGCTGCGTTGGTGGAAGCTCTCGCATCAACGGATGAATGACGGTCACACTAGTTCCTTCACCTTCCTCGCTCTCCAGCACAATACCGTACTCATCGCCAAAGGACAGTCGGATACGTGCCTGTACATTCAACATTCCATAGCTTTTGCCCGTTATACCAGGCGAAGACGCTTCCAAACTTGCCAAAGGAGCTTTGAGCAGATGCTGCATCTCGGCAAGCCGTTCTTTGGACATCCCCGCTCCATCATCCTGAACGGTCAGCAGCAGTCTGCTATGTTCTAATCTGGCCTCCACACGAATGTGTCCCGGCCCACGCCTGCCCTTGATTCCATGATAGATTGCATTCTCTACCAGAGGCTGAAGAAGCAGCTTTAACACGAAAAGATCCCGCAGCTCCTCTGGAATATTCAATGTATACTGAAGACGATCACGGTATCGTGTCTGCTGAATTTGCAGATAGCTGGTCATATGCTCAATCTCGGAGTGTAGCGGAATATAATCCTGTCCTTTACTAAGCCCTATGCGAAATAATCGAGATAACGCACTAACCATGCCGGATACATCTGCTGCACCCTCTTTGCGTGCCATCCAATGAATCGTATCCAGGGTATTGTACAAAAAGTGAGGTTTGATATGCTCCTGCAAACTTCGCATTTCAGCGTCGCGCTTCTGCCGCTCCCGCAATTCATTTAGCGATATCAGTTGTCGAATCTGTGCCAGCATTCGGTTATAACTGTTGCCAAGCATGCCAATCTCATCAGCGCGATCACTCCATCGGCCTGCTCTGAGATTACCGGTCTCCGCCCTGCGCATATAGGACATGAGCCGGAAAATGGGCTGAGCAATGGAACGCGAGAACCATAAAGAGGCACTCAGGCCGAACAAGCACACCACAAATACAAAGCTAACCACGTAAAACTGGATTTGGCGTACTTCGGATATCGATTCTCTTGTAGGAAATACCCCGACCGTTCTCCAACCCGTAAAAGTAGACGATTGGTACATGAATAATAACGCTCCACCCTTTGTTTCGGCGGTAAACGTTCCACTCTCCCCGGAGGGGAACCAGTCTGTAGGGATGTGTTCTATTAGCGGATGTTCCGGCTTGTACACACTTTGACCCTCTCCATCCGTCACCATCACATAACCGGATTTCCCCAAGGTTACATTACGGGCAGCCTGAGAGACGGACCTTAGTTTAAGATCAATCATAATAACGCCACGCACACGTCCTGTCGCTTCATCCGTTATGGAACGCGCAACCGTTACAATCTCATCATCCTTGTACCGTACATGTGTCGTGAGATTACGCTCTTTTGGCTGACCCAATACCATGAAAATGCCCGGATTGGCCGAAGCTTTTTGGTACCAACTTTCCTGGGTCAGGCTCTGCTCATCTCGGGGATACATCTCGTTGCTAATATAATCACCACTTCCATTGACGAGAACAATTCCGGCGATTTCAGGATACAACGTTGTGAACCCCTGCAAGGTTTGCTTGATGCCATATAACCGATTTTGCTCCGTTTCGGCATCTGTGTCCATGTTCATCGGTTCGATGCCTGCATCATCATTCGGTGGCATTTTGTCGTCCATAAAAGCATCAACTTCCGGGTCAAACGCAATCAGATACGTCATGTTTTGCAAATTCTCCATCTTGCTGTTCAGAGCTTCATTCACTTTGCCAATCAGTTGCATGGTATGCCCTTCAACCTGTCGCTCCACTACCCGCTCCACCGTCCAGTTCACAAGCAACCCGAGTCCTACGGAAGGTACAATGGCGAATAGCAGAAAAAGCAGCATCAGCTGGTAGCGAAGGGGCATATTACGCAAGCGTAAACGCCGAATCCAGTTCCTGAAAGTTGAGAGAAAATCTCTCATGCTCCAGCGCCTCGACCTCTTGGAATACTTCTTGTTATTTGGCATAATAATCATCCACATCTGATCGAGTCACCACAGAGATACCTGTGTCCACCATCACGGGGAGCGGTGCATTTTCACCAGATGAGGATGGGGCAGGAACCGTTAACTGGTGATGCAGATGGAACAAATATTGGAGTGACCAATATCCCATGTTCCAGGTTCCCTGTGCAATCGTAGCCGAGATCGTACCGTTCTTGATCATATCCAATGTAGCCTTATTCGTATCAAACGAAATAATCTGCACTGGATGTCTGTCCCCGGCAGTTTGAACGGCTTCACCCGCTCCTGCTCCTCCAGTGGCTTCAGTTACAAAAATACCCGCCAGCTCCGGACGTTCCATCATCATTCTCAGTGTTTCATCTCTGGATACCATCGCATCACCATGTCCGTCTGCAACTTCAACGACCTGCATGGTTGGGTATCTCTCCTCAATCGTATCGCGGAAGCCCTTCGTGCGTTCTTCATGATTTTGTTGTCCAGGCAGGGTTAATACCGCGACCTCTCCCTCACGACCCAGCAGTTCAGCCATTTTATCGGCAGCCATTACACCCGACTTATAATTATCTGTCCCAAGAAAAGAATAGGCCTGGCTACCAGGTGCATCCGCGTCGAATAATACAACAGGGATATCTGCGTCGATTGCCTTGTTAATGGCTGGAATTAGCGATTGCGGATCGATCGCAGATATGGCAATGCCTGCGGGTTTACGAGCGATGGCCTGCTCAATCACCATGGTCTGCTCTTTCGCATCATACCGGGTAGCCCCGCGATATTCTACGGTCACGCCAAGCGCATCCGCGGCATCTTCGAAGCCTTTGAGCGGGCTCTTCCAATACTCTAGCCCGGACTGGAATGTAATCATGATATACGTCTCCCCGATATCGCCGCGCAACCCCCGGTCCTCCCATGAACTGTTTACCTGACTGGTGTATTCGAATCTCAATACATACAGCGCAAATGCTGAGATTAGCAAAATATAAACCAGCAGCATTTTTTTCATTCTGTTCACTTCCTCAAGTAGTCTGATCACCTTGTACTTCGTATAAATTGTAAACGCAATCATTCAAAAAGAAAACTCCCCCTCTTCTTTTAAAAAGGAAGCTCCTGTTGCTAACCATGTACCTGCTGCAATAATGTACTATATGGTTTCTCCCTCTGGACGTATGATGATCATGGAACTAAACTACAACCTGAGGAGAGCATCAACATGAATCTTGCATCTTTTTTAATCTACTGCATCGTCGTTACATTCACCCCCGGCCCCAGCAATATCGTAATTCTTTCTTCCGTGCAGCAGGTTGGGGCGCGTCAAACGATGCAATATGTGTGGGGAGCTACGCTGGCATTTGGTCTGCTGCTTACCGCATCAGCTTTTCTCAATCAACTTCTTGCCGGAGTATTGCCCGGAATCCTGAAGGTGATGCAGATCGTCGGCGGCATGTACATGGTTTATCTGGCGTACCAGATCTACAAGATGGGTACCACCGAGGATGCACCGAAACAAGTTACCGGATTCTGGAACGGTTTCATCATGCAATTTGTGAACCCAAAGGTCGTCTTGTTTACTTTCACTGTCATTCCAAGCTATGTATTGCCCTTTTATCAAAATTCATTTTCTTCGTTCCTGTTCGTGCTGCTCATTACCTTCATCGGTTTTCTGGCCTATTCCAGTTGGGTTGTGTTCGGTACGGTCTTCAAGACATTACTGAATCGACACCAAAAATTACTAAGTATTCTCATGGCCCTTTTTTTGTTATACTCAGCCATTATAGTATCCGGATTAATCTAAAGCTTGGGAGGTGTGCTGCATGGAACGGTTTAACTATAAAAAGTCGCAAGACGTGCTGGCACTATCCGCCAGCTTTACTGATTTTGCATACAAAAAACATTGCCACGAAGAGTATGCGGTGGGCGTAACCCTGCGCGGCATTCAACAATACAACCTGGACGGACAATATCAGGCTTCTCACCAAAATGGTGTCATGTTGTTCAACCGTGAACAGTCTCATGATGGAAGCTCTTATGATAAGGCTGGCATTGACTATGTGATGCTGTATTTGAAGCCGGAATTGGTAGAGGAGATTATAGGTAAAAAGGAATTGCGTTTTGTAAACCCCATCGTCTATGATCCCGAGCTTGCACGTAACATCCTAATGTTGAACGACGCTGTTCAACTCAGACAGGACGAAGCCGAGTGCAGCGAACGGCTCTTCGATCTGGTTCACCTTCTGGCTCAGAAGGAGATGGATACCAAGCTTTGGTTGCCTCAGGACAGCCTGGTTAGAAAAGCGAAGGAAATCATGTTTTGCAGTACCGAAGATGTGCTCAAGCTGGACAACCTGAGCTCCGAATTTGGCATGTCCAAGTTTCAATTTATCCGCGAATTCAAGTCACACGCGGGCATATCCCCCTACCAGTTTTTCTTGAACTGCAAGGTTGAGCGTGCCCGTCAAGCCATTGAAATGCAGAAAGACGTCTATGCAGCTGTTGCCGATTGCGGATTTGTCGATCTGACCCATCTGAACCGACATTTCAAACGGGTATTCGGTATCACGGCTTATGAATACATGTTGCAGTTAAACTATACAAAGTGAACTAAAGAATATTTACACTGGCCACTCCGATGACAGAATAACCTTCTGATCGCTGTTATCCCCAGATTTTTCTGATCCCTTTTATAAAGGGAAAATCCGGTGATAAAGGCGAACGCTCCGCTTCTTCAAGTTTTTTCTGTCCTCTCCGTTTTGTGTAAATGTTTAGTTCAATTTATATAGTTCCATCGGATCGATAGTCCCGACCCCAAATGGATATAATTTTGACGCTACTCCTGAAAATCCCCGTATAGAAAGTTAATGAACCTTAACATTCTGTACGGGGATTAGTTTCTTTTTCCGTCATACAAACCTCATGTTATACAATCCAACTTTTACATCAGACCTGCGATCAGATTCTTTTCTTTCGTCTCCAGACCCACACTACTGTCAACGCTGCCAATAAAATGATTGCACCGTATATGATGAGATAGAAAGGCCCACTTCGCCCTTCGTTGGGTTCTCCAAAATCTTCTTTACTTACAACCTTTCCCGCGCCCAGCAATTTCAAGTCGTCTCCCGCTTGTTCCATAGGAACATTGCCACTGCACAGATTCGTATGCAGCTTTTGATCCACTTCAGATTGATAAGCAAAGATCAGATAGGATTGATTCTTTTCAAATTGAATACCACACGACGAAGATCCTCCGTCACTCCCCAGGATCTTCATCTTTTTGGCCTTAACCCCCTTCCATGCAGTTTCTACATCAAAGGTATACTCTCTTAATAAGCCATCATGCTTCGATTGTTGAGAACGTCCCTTCTTCACCACTTCTCCTGTAAACACCGTTGTGTTCGTCTTCAATCTCTCTTGAACATCACTCTCGACACAACTGCAAGCATACACTTTCTCTCCGGGAAATAGAGCTAACCCTGACATAACCAACAGTAAGACCAACATGCACATCACCAACCGTCGTTTCATTCCGCCCACTCCCCTATTAGATTCTCTGCTCAAACAACCGTGTTAAGGTTACATATTTTTATTGCTGCAATATTTATTGTAAAATTATAGCATAATACCAATATGTCTATGATCGCATTTCGCAGACACAACATACGAAATCAAACATCGCGGAGGAACTGAACATTTGATGCAAAACTGGAAAAGGAACATCACATTCCCGCTGCTCGTTGCAGCGTTATGCATGATTGCTTTTGTAAGCATCGCCCTGTCCATCAGTGACAACCAGATTCATCGATTTGATGATACCCTAATTGGATGGATTCAGGGGTTGGAATCCGCCAGTATGACGCAATTCATGCAGTTGTTCACCTGGATTGGCGGCGGGAAGCCCGTGGTCATCATTACAATCATCGCCATGATTGTGTTATACGTGTGCCTTCGACACAAACGCGAACTGCTTTTCCTGGCTTGCGTACTCGTCGGTTCAACCCTGTTAAATGCATTGCTCAAGCTGGTATTCCAACGTGCCAGACCTACCATTAACCGTATTATTGAAGTGAGTGGATACAGTTTCCCCAGCGGACATTCCATGGCGGCGTTCAGCCTATATGGTGGACTGGCCTTTCTGATCTGGAAACATGTACCTACCGTCACCGGACGTGTGCTGATGATCATTGCCAGTGCCGTCTTTATACTGACCATCGGGATAAGTCGTATCTACTTGGGTGTGCACTATCCAAGTGATATCGTTGGCGGATACTTCTTAAGTGGTTGCTGGCTTTCCACATGCATATGGTTTTATCAGCGTCATTTGGAGCGCATGTCCCAATTACATTCCAGAAGACTGGCATAGAATAGCTATTGTACTGCACAAAGAAATACCCGGCTTTCCTTAACTGAAGGATCGCCGGGTATTTCTACATTCATGTACAGTAGTTCTGAACTCGTTCAGGACCATATGAACCCGCCTGTCCCATTTAAGGGAACAGGCATGTCTTGTATTTTTACGCCAAATTATAATTCTTCACCATTGGATTCAATGACTTTTTTGTACCAGTGGAAACTCTTCTTCGGTGTTCTGCTAAGGTCCCCATTACCGTCGTTGTCCTTATTGACATGAATGAAGCCATAACGCTTCTTCATCTCTCCAGTTGAAGCACTAACCAGGTCGATACATCCCCACATCGTGTAGGCAATGAGATCTACGCCGTCAGCTACCGCTTCTTTCATCTGTTCAATGTGACCTTTCAGATAATCAATGCGATAGTCATCCTGAATGGAGCCGTCTTCTTCTACCACATCAACAGCGCCCAGACCGTTCTCAACCACCATCAATGGAATCTGATAACGATCATACAGATGATTCAACGTGTAACGCAGTCCTTTCGGATCGATCTGCCAACCCCAGTCAGAGGCTTCGAGATATGGATTTTTGATACCGCCAAGCAGATTACCTTCTGCTCTCTCGAGTGACTCGTCTGCACTTTCAACCAAAGACATGTAATAACTGAAGGAATAGAAGTCTACGCAACCTTCACGCAAAGTCTGCTCGTCTCCCGGTTGCATCTCGATCTGGATGCCCTGCTCCGCGAAGAACCGTTTGGCGAATCCAGGGTATGCACCACGAACCTGAACATCGCCGCAGATCATATTGGAGATTTGGTCTTTCTTCTGTGCAAGCAACATGTCGTCCGGGTTACATGTGTTTGGATAGGTTGTCATGAAAGCGACCATACAGCCGATCTGGAAATCAGGGTTGATCTCATGTCCCAGCTTCACTGCTTTGGCACTCGCGACGAATTGATGATGTAATGCCTGGAAACGAGTCTGTGGATCATCCACTCCGTCGACCAGCGTCTCTTTGCCTTCAAACAAAATACCTGCAGCCATATAAGCACCCATCGGCATCGTCAGACAGTTAATCTCGTTGAATGTCAACCAGTATTTCACTTGATCCTTGTACCGGTTGAAGAGCGTTGTACAATAACGGATATAACAGTCGATGACTTCACGGGAAGCCCAACCGTTATACTTCTGTGTCAGACCAAATGGCGTTTCGTAATGGGAGATCGTTACGAGCGGCTCAATATTGTACTTTTTCAACTCGGCAAAGACGTTGTCGTAGAACTGTAATCCCTCTTCGTTTGGCTCCAGATCGTAACCATTTGGATAGATCCGGGACCAGTTGATGGACATGCGGAACATTTTGAAGCCCATCTCTGCCATCATGGCAATATCTTCTTTGTAATGTCCGTAAAAATCAACCGCTTCATGGCTCGGATAATACGTGCCTTCTTCCAATACAGGCGTAATCCGGCGTGGGATCGTGTGGGTTCCCCCTGTCATCATGTCAGACGTGCTCGGTCCTTTGCCACCTTGATTCCATCCACCCTCGAATTGATTGGCAGCCGTTGCGCCACCCCAGTAGAATCCTTCTTTCATTGTCATGATCAGTTCCTCCTTCATATCTCAACAAGACTATATGACCAGTGTACCATCCATACCCTGACACCTATTGTCATGGTATAATTATGGCATGGAAAATAACCGATTATTTCGAATGTTGCTTTTGTTATTGGAGAAAAAGAAAGCTACTGCTCCCGAACTCGCCCGTTTGTTCGAGATTTCTGTACGCACGGTGTACCGTGATATCGACCGGCTGAGCGCTGCGGGCATTCCCGTCTATACCACGACCGGCAAGCATGGGGGTATACATCTGATGGACAACTATGTCATGGACAAGTCGCTGCTGTCGGAAGAAGACCAAAATGAAATTTTGATGGGTCTCTATAGCGTCAGTGCGATTCCCCATCTGAACAGCGCCCATATGCTTCAACGGTTAACCGCCTTGTTTGATCATAAGCTGGACTGGATCGAATTCAATTTTTCACCCTGGGGCAGTATCCCCCTGCAGGAGAGAGAAGTGTTCAATCAAGTGAAACAAGCCATATTAACGAATCAACTGATTACGTTTCACTACATTAATTCGGATGGTGAGAAGAGTATTCCAACCGTGGAGCCACAGAAGCTTATATTCAAAAATAGTACATGGTACTTCAAAGGATATATTCATGATGATCCTGATCGGAGAGAATTCGAGACATTCAAGATGAAACGGATCACCCAGTTGACTTTTCTGACGCGAAAACATGATCATCCCGTCACTGCAGAATCAACCCATCCTGAATCAGAGGCTGCCACCGCCCTGACGTCTCTGACACTCTCATTCTCTAGCACTATCGCATACCGAGTTCATGATTTTTTTGAACCGTCTCTCATTACAAAGGAGCCGGATGGCAGGCTCCGTGTTTCTCTCGATCTAAATGTAGGGGAATGGCTCTACTCCTTCCTGCTATCGTTTGGTTCCGAGTTGACCGTAATCGAGCCCGCTCATGTTGGACAAGAGTTGCTCAGGCGCCACATCAAAGCCGTTGAACATTTGCAGAACGTCATGTACAAATAACCCGACAATGAATGATATAATATAGGCCTATACAACTTTTGATTACAGGTGACTCTCATTCTACATCTGACCGAAGGAGGTTTATCCATGCAGGACATCAGACGCAACAATGTGGAACGTTTCAAAGGTTTCGGTACGTTATACGATCAGAATCGACCTGCTGCTCCCACTGAAGTAGTGGATATTCTAACGACATATCTTGGCAGCACGCCACGTATGGTCGCAGATGTTGGCTGTGGGACCGGCTTATCCTCGTGGATCTGGCTTAATAAGGCAGAACGCATTATTGGCTTCGAACCCAGCGATGACATGAGGTCTGTAGCGGAGTCCAAGTGGGAATCTGCGGGCAAGCCGGATAACCTCCGGTTCGTGTCCGGCTTGTCTCATGACCTGGGGCTTCCGGATGGTAGTGTCGATGTGTTGACCTGCTCCCAATCGTTTCACTGGATGGAGCCGCAACCCACACTACGCGAGTTCGCCCGCGTGTTGCGACCAGGAGGCATCTTCGCCGCTTATGACTGTGACTGGCCTCCAATGCTGAATTGGCAGCTTGAACAAGCGTACCAACAATTAGTCTATACAGCAGATGACCGCGCTTCCCAACTTTCTAGCCAAGAGAATCAGGCACATAAGTGGAGCAAGGATGGACATCTGCAGCAGATCCAGCAATCTGGCTTGTTCCGATATGTTCGGGAAATTGTGTTTCATCACCACGAGACATTCACGGCCGATCGTTACGTCAATCTAGCCTTGAGTCAAGGCGGCTTGCAAACGGCGTTGAAGCTCGGAGCAACGGAATTTAATAAGATGGCAGACGATTTCAGAGCACTCGCAAACCGAATATTCGATGGACAATCCAGAACAGTACTCTTTTCTTACCGAATGCGCCTAGGCATTGTCTGATTGCTTGCTAACGCCCCCAAGAAGCCGACTCCTGCAGGAATCGGCTTCTTTAGAGTTAACTTCCTCAAAATACAAGGCTTTCGGGTTCACAGGTTCAGGGCTTCATTTCTACTGGAATTCCACTAATTGGGGTCTAGTTGTTTAAGCAATCATCATCTGGCTGATGAGTAGGTCTTTTAAAATAAGAGTATATTTGTACGAATACTACAGCGAATCCTACAATCAGTAGTCCCAAAACTTCAACAACCGAAAAATTACGATGTAAAATGAGAATATCCAATGCAGCTACCTCCAATAGCATCAAATTGTTGATTAGACTGTTTTCATAGGCTCGCAAGTGCTTTTGACTCCAAGTCCATAAGGAGAATGCAAATGAACCATTAATGATCCCTAACCAAAGTATGATCCCGACAAGTGGCCAAGAGAAGCTTGGTAAACCTTCAAAAATCAGACCGATTGCTAACATCCCAAAGGCACCAATCGCCATGGGCATGAGAACTAAATCACCTGGACTTGCTTTTCCGTTTTTAAGTAAGTGCCTTGTTAGTCCCAGATGGATAGCATATCCAGCACAAGAAGCGAGTATTAGAACAATTCCAGTAAAATGGCTTCCCCCAAAATCCCAAGGGAAATAGAAAATGATAACACCAGCCATTGCTGCCAATATCCCTAAAAATGATGAGCGACAACGTAACTCTCTAAGCCAACAAACGTCTAGTACAATTAAAGCTGCAGTGTTACCAACGGAGAGCATCATGCTCGTTTGTGTTGGTGTAATTAGTATCTGTCCTGCGTACTGCAGTCCCTGTGCCATTAGATACCCAGATAATCCTAGAACAATTATATAATATGGTCGTAATTGGATACGTACTCTTTCCTTCTGAACATGCTTGTTTGGTGCTATACTATTTCGATTTACCAGAATCAACCGAACGAGCACCAATGTTACTGCTGAAACGCTGTATCGTAATCCAGCTAGTGTAAAAGGTCCAATATGATGTTGAAATGCAATCTTGTTTAGGATGTAAGAAGTCGACCACAGCAAGGTGACTAATACGGCTGCACCAATGGCGAGGAAATAATGATCTTTGACTTTACCAAAATGACTTACTCTATCCTTAGTCAAGAGAATCACCTCTTGCTTCGTGAGCAATGATCCATTCTTTAATACGCTCCGTTGCCATTGCTAAAGCCTGCGAATGATGATCATTGACTTCAACGGTAGGTAATCCATTTTCAGCGATGGTTAGCCCGTTGGGTAACTCAAAGATGCGAGAATACCCGCTCGCTAGTTTACCACGTTGACTGAACGCAATTCTTCCTTCTAACTCTCCATATGTAAAAGAACTACTACCATCCGGAAAACGGATTGCGATTACACTTTTAAATCGTGCTGCACGATGTAAAGGGTTGGTTACATGTTTTAACTCCTTAAGCAATTTTAAACTTCGATCATCATCCGTACCTGGAGCCCACCGGGCAGTACGAACACCTGGGTCTCCGTCTAAAACATGTACACATAATCCTGAGTCTTCCGCAACGATTATCCTATTTAATGCTATCTGAACTGCGTTGGCTTTTAAAAGTGCATTTTCCTCAAAGGTATTTCCATTCTCATCAACTTCGTCCACTTCACCTGCAAACAACGCCCTTATTGGAATCGGTAATTTCAATAGTCCTTCCTTTATCCATTGAGTTTTTCTTGGATTCCAAGTGGCAAAAATAATTTCCATAATATGAGCCTCCCATCCAGCTAAGTTTATGGTTCGTATGCTATGATTGTAGTTGAAAAAAGGGATATAAAAAGAGTATACTTTTCGATTTAAAACTTCCCCTTTTATTTGGAGGTGAATCTTCTGCAGTTATCGGAGCATTTCTTCAATCTCAAAAAATTATTTGGCAAGCTAGAACCACAGATTTCACAGAAGACGACTTTACAAGAGCTGGGCACAGTATGGAACTGTACACCACGTAATGTAAAGTGGATCGTACGTCGTTTGTCTACGATTGGGTGGATTGCTTGGTCCCCAGGGCGCGGAAGAGGTAATCGTTCAACACTGACGATATTAACTTCTGAAGCGGAGGTAGTGCTTACACTAGCCCAGGAAGCAACGAGTAAAGGAAGGTTTCATGATGGAATAAGATTACTTGAAGAGCATGACGTGGATGATATAACACGTGGTCGTTTTGTACATTGGCTAGAGGGACAGTATGGTTACCGAGTCGATAAGACTGAGAATTATCAACTAGACACCCTGCGTCTGCCCTTTTACCGAAGTATGCCTAATCTAGATCCTATATTTACCCTTCGACGCACAGAGTGGCATATGGCTAGGCAACTCTTTGATACGCTTCTTACTATGAGTGATGACAACAACGAAATCATTCCTCATGTGGCTTATTACTGGGAAACGGATAACATGGAAACCACATGGACTTTTTACATACGAAAAGGGATACTCTTTCACGATAATTCCGAATTGCATGCGAAGGATGTTGTCTATACCCTTAAGCGTTTAACATCTACTGATTTTGGACGAACGGAATGGACTGAGCTTCCATTGGATCGTATTCGAGCATTAGGCCCTTACTGTGTAGAGATTAAGCTTAAACGACCTTATCATCTTCTTCCCCAACTGTTTGCTTCTCCGCGTGCTTCAATCCTTCCCCTTTCTTCCTCAAAACTATCGCCTGGGGAATTTGCACGTTTTCCTATTGGAAGTGGCCCGTTCCGGGTGATTGAGAACGATAACTTCCAGATTGTCCTTGAGGCCTTCCCTGCTTATTTTTCGGGACGAGCTCAGCTCGACCGAGTGGAACTGTGGATCATACCGGAAACTCGTTATCGTCCATTGCCGATAAAGGAAATGGCAGGGGATACGCTCCCTTATATTCATCCTTTTCAACTTCACACACGAAACAATCGTCCACCTGACATTGAAAAAGTTGAAGCGGGATGCACGTATATGACATTTCAGTTGAACAAGCCAGGACCTCTCAAATCTAGCGATTTTCGTCGCTGGCTTTGTCTTGCAGCTAATCCGCAACGCATGAATGCTGGTCTCAACGATCATACCTATAGTGCAGCATACAGTTTTCTCCCAGAATGGAGCCTAATAGCGGACCGAATGCAAGAGCATGAATGTATGAATGATGATCATAGCTACTTGAAAACAGAACCTACTTTTCTAGTGCCACCTCCCTTTCAACCAGAACAATCACTATCGCTTCTGACCTATCATATCTTGGGGGATTCCTTGGAGCGTAATGCTCGCTGGTTTAGCGAACAATGCGCTGAATATGGAATAAAAATCAACGTAGAGGTTCGAGATTATGAAGAGTTTATACGGCCAGAGATAATCGATGCCGCAGACCTTGTATTAGCTAACGCTGTTGTTGATGATAATTCAGTTATTTCTTTCTTACGTCTTATGTTTGATGATCGTCACGTCGTACGTAGGCACCTATCCCCTGAGATTTATGAGCATCTACACATTAGATTACGTATGATCGAAAGCGAGCCCGATGTGAACAAACGGATCCAAAAGACCCAGGAAACGGAACAATGGCTCAGAAATACACGGGCTGTATTCTTTTTGTACCACCTAAACCAGACCACATACTACGACAATCGACTAATAGGAATGCAAACAAACGCTTATGGTTGGGCGGATTTTTATAGACTTGCCTTACGACCGTCCTTAATTTGAACAAGTTCTCATCACAGTCGTGATAGAAGCATGTTCAATAGCTTAACGAAAGGTGGTCGGAAATGTACTGTTCTAATCTTAATCGGTACCAGTCCTTATACTCGACTCGGGGCGAAAAACCAAAAAAGTCGCTATTTTAGCGACTTTAAGAGGCATTATGTTTTCTGGGCCCAAGACATCAATAATGGCAACCATACACTATGCAAATCTATTAAACAATTTCATAATCCAATTGGGGTGTTATGATTGCATGTAGTAGTCAAGCAGACTCCGCTTCACAAAAAAAGAGGGTAGCCAATACGATTGCCGAAATAGCCCGCTTTGAATTGGACTTCTGATTTATATCATCAGTATCCCAAACGTGCAGATGATCAGCACGCAGCCACAACACGCCCTTAATCAGTCTAAGGCAAAACCAAGATCGATTACTTCGACAATGAAGAAGTTGAATTTCTACAAAAAGCATTACCGAATCAGAGGAAGGCTATAACATTACCTGTGAGTAAATAAAGTTATAACACCAACCTTCCGGCAAAATCAACCGAAACGGTTTCCGTTTCCCAGATAATTGTTTTACAATAAGAGAGTATGTGTAAGAGCATTTTATCGAAATGCTGAAAACATGAGCTGAATATGAAAGGATGCAAATAAATGATTATTAAACCAAGAACACGTGGTTTTATTTGTACCACTTCCCATCCTGTAGGTTGCGCTGCGCAAGTGCAGGAACAGATTGATTATGTAAAATCCCAGCCGGAACTGAAAGGCCCCAAAAATGTGCTCGTCATCGGTGCTTCCACCGGATACGGACTAGCGTCACGCGTTGTTTCTGCTTTTGGAGCAGGAGCGAATACGATCGGCATTTACCGTCCGAGCAGTTCTACAGAAAAACGTACAGCTTCAGCAGGTTGGTACAACTCCGCTGCATTCGAAAAAGCCGCTGAAGAAGCAGGCCTGAAATCGTACAGCATCACAGGTGATGCCTTCGCAAACGAAACAAGAGACAAAGCCGTTGAACTGATTCGCAGTGAACTCGGTCAAGTGGATCTGGTTGTATACAGCGTAGCCTCCGCACGTCGTATTGATCCGAACACGGGAGAAGTATACAACTCTGTGTTGAAGCCCATCGGACAATCCTACACGAACAAAACAGTGAATTTCCATACAGGCGAGATCAGTTCCGTTACTCTTGAACCGGCAACTGAGGAAGAAATTCGTCAAACGGTAACCGTTATGGGCGGAGACGATTGGGAACTGTGGATGGATGCCCTTCAACAAGGTGGTGTGCTTGCTGATGATGCAACAACGATCGCTTTCTCCTACATCGGCCCTGAACTTACCCATGCCATTTATCGTGATGGTTCCATCGGTCAGGCCAAGAATCATCTGGAAACCACTGCACGCAAGCTGAATGATCGTCTAAGTGCAAAAGGTGGACGTGCGTACGTAACAGTAGCCAAAGCGCTGGTGACCCAATCCAGCTCCGCCATTCCAGTGGTGCCGCTGTACATCTCAGCATTGTACAAAGTCATGAAAGAAAAAGGCCTGCATGAAGGCTGCATCGAGCAATTGCAACGTCTGTTCGCTGATCGCCTGTATGCTGGAGGAGAAGTTCCAACCGATGCCGAAGGCCGTATTCGCATTGACGATTGGGAGATGAGAGCTGACGTTCAGGAAGAAGTAGCGAACCTCTGGAATGAATTGACCACAGAGAACATCTACGATCTGTCCGATCTGGAAGGTTATCGTCGCGAATTCTTCCAACTGTTTGGTTTTGAGACAGATGGCGTGGATTATGAAGCAGATGTTGATCCGAACGTTGAAATGCCCCATCTGGTGAACTAAAGAATTCTTTGTGTGGACGTGAGCTTAGGTTTTCGTTAGCACTGCGGATGTATTGCTAAAGTTATAATTTTAAAATCAATGAAGGAGGAGCCATTTTGGGCTCCCCCTTTTTTTTGTCCTTTTAGATCCTTTCATTAATTCCAATTCCCGTACCCGTATACTCCTCGCATATTCCCTAATCAAATCGATTTTAGCAGCTTTTTCAACCCTTTCGGTACCGTCTTATCCATGGTGATGGAACGCGCTCCATGCATGGATGCAAAGAATTGCAGCCCCTCTCTGAAATCCGTGATCCATTCCTCCACAGGTGGAGCTGTCTCCTCCATGGATAACAAGCGGACCGTAAGTACTCCTGTTTTGCGATCCAGTCTGGGGTCCATCCGTCCAATCAGCCGATCACCGTGAAGAATAGGCATGGCATAATACCCGTAGGTTCTTTTCACCTCTGGCGTATAAATCTCCCATTTATAATGAAAATCAAATAAATCCACAATACGTTCTCTTCTCCATAACAAGTTGTCCAGCGGCGGCAAGAAACGTACCGGACCTGACGGATCATAGTGTGGCTCTTCCCTTTCCATACGTAGTAGCAAATCCTCATCTTCAGCACGAATATAATAAGGTGTCGCCACGTCCTCCACCTCAAGCGGGATCATTCGTCCATCTGACACACGAGCAGCAATATCGGCGCGACGTTCAGCCGCTGTAGATTTGAGCCAACCCAGACGGGGATCACGGGCATCTACAACCCGATATGCATGAATGTATTTATCCAGTAGAGCCTGTCTCTGGGCAAACACATCCATGTCTTCTTTCATCGGAAGCCCCTGTTGCTGCAATTCGGATTCGGTAATATCAAAATAACGTTCATTCCCCTGCCTCGCCACCACTCGAATCACAGCGGAGTCCAACAGTAGATTCAGAGCAAGTGTTGTATCCTTGGTCTTCGGCACATCCGCACTGTCCCAATAACCACTTACCCGTTCAACAGCACGGAAAGCTCTCGAAGGTAAAGGCCCTTCTTCCTTCAAACGCTGTAACACATGCTGCACTGTTTTCTCCAGACCTTGTAAGGACGGAGCCAGACGCTCCCTTAACCG
The DNA here is from genome assembly GCF_058313655.1 of Paenibacillus sp. Negev47. Classification (NCBI taxonomy): domain Bacteria; kingdom Bacillati; phylum Bacillota; class Bacilli; order Caryophanales; family Paenibacillaceae; genus Paenibacillus; species Paenibacillus sp. Negev47. The sequence goes on along the minus strand of NZ_CM177754.1, from coordinate 1,437,500 downwards.
AGCACGCACAGGTTCAAAAAGAGCATAGACTTCGATTGGAATGACACAGGCGGCATTTGCAAAATATTCAAACACCTTGTGATCACTCAGCAGCGCATTTAAACTGTTAGAAGTATAACCAGGGTCACGAGCACCCAGCACCAAATGCTGGTTTCCGGTTACAGCAGCCACAGGATCGATCTGCACACAGCCAAGGGAGCGGATCAGACTCAAAACTTGGTCGGGTCCCGAAGGTAAGGAAACTGCGGGCCAACGTCCCAGTAAAGCTTGTGTTTGCAGCAAAAAACGCCGAACGATTTTCTTATTCATGTGCAGCGCTGTTGTCATATGTATAGGTTCTTCCTAAAATAAAAAGAAGCACCACCATCCTGGATGATCTGCTTCTTGTGTTTGACCTTTTGCAATTTTTCCTGCTTTGTAGGCATGAGGCGTACATGCTGGGATAGCGCACCATAATCACCGTTGACTCTCCGGCTCTGTTCCGAGCACCACTTACTTGACCGCTCTGCTTTGCGTAATGCTTTTTGTGTTTGTGTACGTGCCATAATGGATTACACTCTCCTTTGGTTGATATACACTCAATATATCATGTGCAGCTACGCAAGTGAAGGTGCTCCTACTGGAATAGGCATATACATCATTAAAAGGGTTCCACCCAACCCAAGTACTTAGCGGGATTGCCGCTTTCGCCTGGACTGCCACGTCTCAATCGGTTCGTGATCATCTTCCTCAATCAGTTCCAGTGCTTCTACCATTCTTTTCGCTTTGAATAACAGAATTAACTCCATCAGGTCTTCCCGATCCAGCAACTTCACTCCATTGACCGCTGCAAGTGTCCTGCAGGCTTCGGTGTAACGGGCAGACGTCAATACAATCGATCGGTCGGCTTCATAATAACGCATGGATGTATAGATTTCCTGCACAGCACTCAACCCTACGGGATGGTTCGCACCATATCGCTTCGCTTGTACAACACTTCGTCTACCGAGTCGATCAACAAATACAAGATCAGCCCCGAAGTCCCGGCTGCTTGTCGTTTTATGAACCTCATCGTACCCGAGCTCTTCAAATAGATGATAGAGATATAATTCAAATTCCGAACCGTCCTCCATCTTGTCGATGTCCTTTATCGTAATCTTACGAGGATTGGCTTCACTTCGGATCCGCTGCCCGCGCCCGATAACACGCCGAATAATCCAGGTCAATATCAACAATATGATGATACATCCAATGACCCATAGGGTCACATTTTCACTCCAATTCATAGCTCTTCTCCTTGTTCATTCCTATGTTGTATCCAACGTCTTATGCAGATATGGCTTGTCACCGCACTAAATATATCAGACTTCCCCCTTCATCGAAAGAAGATGAAATCCCTGTAACCGCCCCACTTCATTAAACAGAGATAATACGATATACGAATGATAAAAGGTTACAGTATGTTCGGTTGAATTCAACTTGACTTCAATGGTAAAATTCAACAATCGGTTCTATTTTGAACCGAAGAAGAAAGGTGGTTTATCACTTGCATACATTGACCAAACACAAGTCCAAAACATGGGCTGCCCTCATTCTTAGCGGCATGCTCCTCTTCACCATGCATACAACGAGTTACGCTGCCGCCTCACCCGAATCCATGCCCAAACCGGCGTGGACATCATCTTCTCTGTTGCTGTCTGAGGCCAATACAGAGAAAGATGTCCTGATCAAGGAAATCTATGCCGTGCCTTCGAAAAATCTCGTATATGTGCATGCTTCCCAGCCCGTCACCAAAACAAGCAGCAAAACAACACTGGACTGGCAACTGGACTCCCTTCAGGCATTCGATGCGACAACTGGACAATTGAAGTGGAATACGATATTCCATGAGAAAAGTGGCCCTTACACAACCTACTCCGATTCGGTATATGCAAGCAACGGTACAGCATATGTGTATATGGAGTATTCGGACAAAACCAAAAAATTGTACTCATTCAATACATCTGGCAAAACCAACTGGGTCAAAACGGTGAATTCACCTGCAAGTATTTCCCTACTGGATAACGATACGCTGATGGTTGCTACAAGTCAGGGCGTACAATCGAATGGTTCAGTTCGCTCAGCCATCTCGTTATATGACAAAAAGGGCAAGCTGATTACCGAAAAGACGATTAACGGTGCTGTGCTTAAAGCTGATCATGGTCGAATTGTAGTGGATGCCAGTAAACAAACCAAGGTAGGCAACTTCTGGCAACAAGCCGCGAATCCCAAAGTGGAGATCTATGATCGTACGTTGAATCGTCTGTCCTTCTACCAATTCCCCGCCAGTGCGAATACACTAGGAGATGGCGGCGGTGAATCACTGGCTATTCTGGGCGATGGTTCCATTCTTATGCGCGCCAATTTCGAGAACACGGGTAACCGACTGATGGGCTTTGGCATCGATGGCAAGCTCGCTTGGGGACGTGCCATTGCTGGTGATGCCTACATTCAGACAGCTGGCAACGGCTATACAGTCTTGACAGGGCAGAAGCTGGAACTGTACACGATGAAAGGCAAAGTGACCGAGCGTACATTCAAGGACGCACAACCTGCACTTATGCGTGTGGACCAGACGCAGGATGGACAGTACCAGCTTGATTTTGCCAAAACAGGATACATTCTTGATCCACAGAAACTGGAGGACGTACATGTCTACACCACCAGTGCTTCAGTTCCTTCATTAGAAGGTATCTCTACTTATATGGATGATTTCATCTATTCCATGAACAATGAGTCATTGTCCAAATATGTACTGAAGTCCACTCCTGCAAAATAAAAAAGAGTCTATCAGGATCTTTATCGTATGCCAGTGATTCTAGTTCCATATACTAGCCAAAAAAAGCCGGAAAAGTTCTATTAAAGAACTCTCCGGCTTTTCACTGTCAGGATATCCTTATTCTATTTCCAATTTTCTTCTATAAACTCGTCCCGTCCGGATAACGCACGGTCTTCCTTATAGTGTTTCTCGTTTTTCTTGTGGTAATTCTGATGATAGTCTTCAGCCGGATAAAATACGACAGCATCACGAATTTCCGTAACAATGGGTTGATCGAATCTTACACTAGCTGCAAGTTCCTGCTTGGACTGTTCAGCAAGCTCACGCTGACGTTCATTATGCACAAAGATCGCTGTACGATACTGTGTACCCCGATCCTGGAACTGGCCTCCGTCATCCGTCGGATCAATCTGGGGCCAGTACAGCTCCAGCAGTCGTTCATAAGGGAACACATCTGGATCGAATGTTATTTCAACCACTTCGACATGACCGGTCTCTCCAGTTTTGACCTGCTCATATGTTGGATTCTCGACGTGACCACCGGCATAGCCGGATATTATGCCATGAATGCCCGGTTGTTCTTCAAACGGTGTAACCATACACCAGAAACATCCGCCGGCGAATGTAGCTTTTTCCATTCCGTTCATCCCTTCTTATCGAAACTACCTATAGAATACTGATGCTAATGTGCGCATACATTCTTATATTTTAAAACAACAAGAGGTTGATTGAAAGCCATGGTTATGGCTCTCAATCAACCTCTTCATTTTGTACTACATATGGCTGACAACTTATTCAAGAAGTTATCTTGAATTCGTTACCCGCGACTACGTCCCATCGAACGGAAGATCAAGCTTACGATCGCTACAAGAACGATTGCACCAATCAATGCAGGTACAATGTGGAATCCGCCCATCTCAGGACCCATATCTCCCAAGATTACTCCACCTAACCATCCACCGATGAAACCAGCAATGATGTTACCAATTACACCACCCGGGATGTCACGACCAACGATCAGACCTGCCAACCAACCAATGATACCACCGATAATTAATGACCATAACCAACCCATATCATTCACCTCTAATTAAAGTTTTTGTTGTTGTCTGTCTACTATTAACCGCTACAGAAGCATTTAAACAATTGGCATAATTTTTTTTGCATATTACCTTTTGTCCCGATGCATCCTTCTCTGCAAAACAGGCCTCGGCCCAGTACGGAAACAGATCGCGTCACTTTCCGGCATCTCACCAGCTCAGGGCTGCGTTATGTACCTCCCGAAAGTCATTGTATGTTAGAGCAGACAAGGTTAGTATCACCAATTGAGGTAGGATTATTTATAGTCCCATACTAAAAGTTCATATACGTCACAGTGGCCATGTTCCGATTATGAATCGATCCTACCAATCAATAAAATCCTGCACGTTCCTTACCCGGCTGCGCTAGCCAGGTATGTTTGTGGCTCTTGTCCAATTCGCCACGCATCGACTGAATGACTTTCACAATGTCTGTCTGTCCATTCTGATGCCATTCCAGCGCAACGCTGACATACAACTCACCCAACTGCGCAAGAGAGAAGGTGTCGGTCAGGCGGGCTGCCTCTACCGTGCCTGCTTCACCCGCGAATATGGTGAAGCCTCGTTGCCGCAAATATTGCAGGCGAAGCTCTTCATCTGGCAACGGAATTTCATAAGCTCGGTCGAACCGTCCAGCACGGTTCATCAGGCCTGGGTCTATTTTCTCCGGATAATTCGTTGTCCCGATCAGGAAAATGCCTTCTTTCGAAGTTGCTCCATCCAGTGTATTCAGGAAAAAGGAACGGACTTCATCCGGCATCGAATCGATGTCCTCAATAATCAGCACCATCGGTGCCAACCGTTTGGCAGCCTCGAACACTTCTCGCACCGATTCACTATTGGTATACTCCGTAATCTGCCAATACGCAGCCGGTCCCGGGATACTTCCAGCAATGGATTTCACCAATGTGGTCTTGCCGTTTCCAGGGTGTCCATACAATAGAATTCCCCGTTTGTACGGGATATCATAATCTCGGTAAAAAGAACGATCCGCTTCAAAGAATTGATCCAGCGAGCGGAAAATATCCTGTTTGATCTGGGCCGAGAGAACGACATCTTCCCTTCCCACGGAACGAGTGATGGATTCGACATGGCGATCGCTGCCATTCCGGGCATCGGTGTAAACCGTCACTTTTTTCATATTTTGCTGACGTTCCCGTTCGCGGACACTTCCCAGAAATTGCTTCATCTCCTCATCACCGACAGCAAAGACAAAGTCTTCACTGTAGATTCCGTTCTCTCGGAAAAATGGAACACGCACAAGCGCAACGCCCCATTTCGGATAGGCAAATACGTTATTACGAATGGAGTAATGCACACCATAGGTGGGCACATCTCCATCATCGTCGTAATGCAACGTCTGAAGCTCCAGATCCTCGAATATGCGGGCTACCAATTCCACTTCGGCACTACCATTCTGCAAGTCTTCCCGGAGTAACTCCCAATATTCATTGTTCGGGTCAGAACTGGCATAGAGCTTGTATTCGACCCCATAACGCTGATTGAGTGCCTCACTGATTCCACGGATGAGCCTTGAATAGATAGCGTACCCTTCCACTCGAATTCGGGTATCATGTTGTTCGTCATAGGTATAAATCGCTTGCGTTGGATCGGTTTGTTTTTCGTTTATTGTCATTATTTCGCTCCCTTTACCGCTACAAGCGGTTTGCATTTGGCTACAACTTGAGCCAGGCCTGCGCCGGTAACACTGTCTATAATTTCATCTACATTTTTATAAGCCTGAGGTGACTCATCAATAATGGATTCAAGCGAGCGCTGGTTTACCACAATCTCATCTTCTGTACCCACACCCAGTGCCGAAGCAAAATCTTCCACGGAAACCAGTCGCTTCGTTGCCGTCCGTGAACGGATCCGACCCGCACCGTGACATATTGAATAATAATTATCGGCGCCTTGTGGCTGACCCACCATGATATACGAAGCAGTTCCCATGGAACCGGGAATAAGCGCGGGATGTCCTGTTGCCAGATAAGGCTTCGGATTATCAGGGTGCCCTGCTGGCAACGCACGTGTCGCACCTTTCCGATGTACAAAAACGGAACCCTGGTCTGCGTGGGATTCCTCCCAAGCATAGTTGTGCATCAGATCGTACAATGTACGAAATTCACATTTGGAGCCAAACACATCCCGGAAAGCCTCGCGAATAGCATACGCAATCAGATGACGATTGACAACGGCGTAATTCAAAGCAGAATACATCATATTCACATAATGACGACCTTCCGCATGCTCAAGCGGGGCAAAGACCAGTCTCGGATCGGATGTTCCCAGGTTAAGGCGCTGCATGACTTTGGCAATGGCCGACGAACTCGTCTGACTTACATAACCACCCCATGCACGCGAGCCGGAATGAATCATGACCACAACCTGTCCATCGTACAATCCCCAAGCTTCGGCGATTTCACGATTCTCTTCTGCAATTTCAATCGCCTGGATTTCGGCAAAATGATTCCCCCCACCCAGTGTACCAAGCTGACGATGCGAACGATGCCACGTCATATCTGGAATGTGGTTTAATACATCCTCATCGTAAACGAACTTACTACTTTCCACATGCGTCATCGAGGTTGATTTTTTTGGGGTATAGCTGTCCGGAATATACTTTTTCGGTAACCCATGCAGCCCTTTACGAACAATATGTTCCAGTCTTATATCTGAGTAATGGCCTCGCTGGTTCGCCTCCATCGGCAATACTTTCTCAATGGCCTTAACGAGTTTGCGGCGGAGTTTGATATCTTTCAATTCGTCCTTGTGCAGGTTCGTCATATGCACTCGCATGCCACACCCAATATCACTGCCCACGATGGAGGGAGATACGTATCCGCTCTGTGCATCCCACACAGCTGTCGTTCCAATGCAGGTACCTACACCGACATGTACGTCTGGTGTGTAACTCATATAAGAGATTCCCGGAATCTGAAGATTATTGTTCGCCATCTCGAACACCTTGTAATCGAGCGAAGAGAAGAGCTGTTGCGCCGCATATACGGTCAGATCGCCTGCAGGCAATTTCACTTCATGCCGATAGTCACCTGCGCATTCGTTCTGCTTGGTAAATAAATTAAACTCTGTATTCATAAATGTGTTTTATTCCTTCCTGTACGTTCAGCAAATTCGGTTTGCTGATTCCTTGTATAAAATAAACATAAAAAAGCCATAGGCTATTCGCCCATGACTTCTACTGAATGACAATAACGGAGAACAGAGCAGCATGAATATGCTGTGGCTGTCATCCATCGCTATAATATAAGCGCGAAGAACGCATATCGTTTATACACCTGTTAAGCGATATGCCTATCTCCTATGTCGACCGTATGAGGCCAATGAAACGATGAGCCGGATATGCTATTGTGTCTACGTTGCGCCCTGTTTGAATCAAATCATAACCAAGCATCATGTCTCTCGGCCTCCCTTCGTTAATGTTAGTCTTATATTAAGGGGACTAGAATTCATGTGTCAACCCTTTTCTTGGAAAATGGACCATGCGCATATTTCATATGCAAACAAAAACAGGAGACTGTCCTAGGACAGCCTCCTGTTTTGCAGCTAATAATGATGTTGTTAGCGTAACATTATTATTACAATCCTGCTTGTTTTTCCAACTCTTCAACCGGATTTTCGTCTTCTTTTTCAGGAGCTTTGGAAGACAGGAACCAACCACATACCGCAATGGTGATCAGTACAATATAGAATCCGAATTTCCAAATTTTATTTTCCGGGAAATGCTCATCCAGAACACCCAACGAAGGGTGTGCAAGTGTTATAACTGCCAGTTTAACCCCTACCCAACCTACGATGACAAAAGCCGCAACTTCAAGCCCTGGACGGGAATGAAGCAATTTCACGAAGTATGTGGCTGCAAAACGCATGATCACAAGCCCGATGAATCCACCGAGGAAGATAACGATAAACTGTCCACCGTCAAGTCCCCCAATTGGAGGCAATCCACTTGGTGGCAACGCCACGGCCAGAGCAACAGCAGCCAGAATGGAATCGACTGCAAATGCGATATCGGCTACTTCGACTTTGAATACCGTCATCCAGAAACCGGATTGTTTTTTCGGCTTCTTCGGAGTTGAATCAGCTGCTTCATCTGTTTTATTGCGACTGCCAAGTATCTTTTTAACGATGTGGTTAATCGAAATGTACAGGAGATACAGGGCACCGATCGCTTGTACCTGCCATACATCGACCAGGAAAGAGATCAGGAACAACGAACCTAAACGGAAAACAAATGCACCCATCAGACCATAGAACAACGCTTTTTTGCGCTTATCTTCAGGCAAGTGTTTAACCATAATTGCGAGTACCAATGCATTATCTGCTGCGAGTAATCCTTCAAGGACCACTAAGACAGCAAGCACCCACCCATATTCTAATAATAATGAAACATCCAAAATTGACTCCTCCTTAATATTCTTATGATGTACAAAAAAAAGGACCTTTACCATCACTGGTAAGGTCCTTTTATATCCACAAAAAGAGACCTTTACCGAGCATGAAAACTTGGTAAAGGTCTCGCTAACAACAAAATTGCTGCCAATAAAGCCGGGGATATGATCCCGAATTGACGACTTTACTGTAAAAGCTACTCCCCTTTAACAGGAATATGTAGTTTTAGTTGGAACGGGTTGTTTAACCTGTACTCATCATATTTCATAACGTTAAATAAAGTCAAGCTTTATTTAATTGACGAGACAACTTACGGAATACAACAATATCGTAGATCATGTTCCCCAGTGGAATGAAGGAAACGAAGAACAGAGCAATTGGACGGCGCAAACGCCATTTCTGTGAAGTGTACAAACTCACCATAAACAACAAATACATTAAAAACAAAAAACCGTACAAATTTCCAAACCATGTGACAGCCTGCGGCATAATCCCGGCATCCCTCAATGGAAAAGCAACAAACAGCAGCAACACATACGAAATCCCCTGCAACCACAACATCAGCCGGAAGCGCCCCAGCATAGAATGTAACATTATTTTCCTCCTGCTTCTATACATGTAACGAACTCAATGTTCCCGTACAGTATATCACAAAAGCCGCAGATTTCCGCTCCAATACATGCAGCAGATTATTCCTGCACACTCATATGGGTGGTTCACCTGCCTGTTTACAGGAGCCAAATGCTTCTGATGCTCATAGGATATATGACGAAGATTGTTACAGATGTCGGACAAGGAGGAGCCTGATCATGAAAATCGCTATGGTTGCACCCGAGAAATTGCCTTTGCCCGGTAATGGTTCAGTGGAAATCTGCATTCTGGGCATCGCTCGCGAACTTGCCCATCGCCATCAGGTGACCATCATAAGTCGTCAAATGGCAGGTCTCGCCGCCACGGAGCAGATCGACGGCATAACCATTCTGCGCGTGTCTGCATCAAGTCCTGTCGGGTACACCAAAGCAGCCATACGACTGTTATCCAAACAACCCTTCGATGTGATTCAAGTGGATAACAGGCCTAGAAGCATGGCTGCCATTAAACAAGCTTTTCCACACACCCCCGTTGTACTCTATCTCCACTCGCTAACGTTCGCGCAGCCTGGAGCTTCCAGACATGCATTAATGAAAAAAGCCGATTGGATCGCCGTCAACAGCCAATCCTTGAGACAAAGGCTGGGCCGCAGATTTCCATTTGTAAAACGCCGGATGAGCGTTGTTCCACTTGGTGCAGATCTAAGTCGCTTCCGGCCTGCTGAGTCCAGTGAAGAACATCTTCGCCTGCGTACGCAATTTGGAATCACTAAACCATTCTCTATTCTATATGTCGGTAGGCTCATCCCCGGCAAAGGCGTAGACATATTAATTCGGGCAACTGCTCTTCTTCAGCAACAGACGCCTGTTCAACTGGTTGTGGCAGGCAAAGGGCCTCCGCTCTACGTGCGTAAACTTCGCGAGCTTGCCCGGAAACAAAAAGTCCACATCTCTTTTCGAGGCCAGATAAACCATGAGCATATCGATCAGTTATACCGGGCAGTCGATTGTCTCGTCTGTCCATCCCAAGAACATGAAGCCTTTGGCCTGGTTAATGTGGAGGCCATGGCTTCGGGATTGCCTGTTATTGCTTCTGATAACGGAGGTATTCGTGAGATTATTGAATCAGGTATCAATGGGTACCTAGTGACGTCTTATAAGCGTCCTCAACGTTTTGCCTCTTGCCTGTATAAACTTGCAAGCAGTCCGAATTCTGCCGAAATATTGGGGAAGGCTGGTCGAGATAGCGCAGTCGCACAATTCAGTTGGACCCGAACAGCCATGCATCTGGAAGCCACCTATACCAGGCTCATCCGTGAATGAGCCTCCTTCTGTTTTGATAATCATCTTGACCCCAAATAGTGGGAGATATTATTTAAGAAGATCAAGCTTTTTCACGAGATTGCCATCCGGTAATAAAAGAATCCATCTGAGGAATGGGAATATGGCTCATTTCAATCAACTCCATAATAACCATATCTTTCATCATGAATCGTACTTTGGCACACGTTAGTTGATGAAATACATCGTAGAATGCAGCCCCGGTCCAACATCCATGAGGAACAACAACCGGATCATTAACGATATAACCTACGGCTCCAATTGGGGGAATGACAACCTTAATGGCTTGGTGATCCAAGCGATTATCTGGATCTTTGACGAGGTACACGGTATCCCCCACATGTAAAACCTGTACGCCATGGTAATGGTCCATCCCATACATAGCTGCGAATAATTTGGTACTCATATCACCTGCTCCTTTTCCTGCATTCTTCATGATTAACATTACAAAGATTCATTGTTCTCATAATGCTCCAACCACGCCACGAGTTGCTTCCGTATCTCTCTACGAAATTCAAGAGGTTCAAGTACTTCTGCCTCGGGCCCAAATTGATACAACCATTTCAAAAATTCTCGGCCGCTATTCAGTGTCACTTCAAATAACAATCCCCCATCCGACATATCTGTCATTCGCGGGCGAACAAACATCTCTTCTTCTTTTATGTAGGGGGCCACTTTCTCAGAGAATCTTACTTTGAAATGGATATTTTCATCGCCACGGTCAATGGACCATGTGTTCTTCATGTACTGCGTTATGTTGAAATCACCCTTGTCGAATTCAACATGTGTTCTCTCCACATCCAGAAAGCGGCTAATTCGAAACAATCGGACTTTTTGCAGCAAATGACAGTATCCAATCAGATAAAAACGTTGATCTCTCGGAATAAGATAATAAGGATCAATATCCCGGACCGTGATCTCATTTCTGGTCAGCGTATGATAATGAGTACGAATCGTTTGCCGGCTTAGGATCGCTTCGATGATGGGAATGAGCAAATTGGGGTCTTTTCCTTCCTCCCGATAAGCCGGAGTACCCATTCGAATAATTCCCGCAATATTTTCTACAATGTCACTGTTTCTTGATTTTAATTTGGTATGAGCCGACATGACCTTGTCAAAAGCTGAATCAAATTCAGCAGGTAACTTAGAAGTATCGACTACGGATGGAAGCATGGAGAAGACCATGGCTTCCTGTTCAGTAAAGTCTAACGGATACATCGCAAACTCACCAATAAATCGGTAACCCTTGCCATATCCTTCGTTCATAATAGGGGCGACCCTGTCCAAAATCCGAAGATCACGATAGATCGTGCGTACTGTCGTACCGCATTTCATCGCCAACTCCTTGGCCGAAATTCCAGGATTTGCTTGTATAGCTTGAAGTATACGCAGCAGACGAATTAATTTCTCTGTCATGTAGTTTCTCCCCTTCGATATTTTATCGGCAAGGAAAACTAGTTCCTTTAGTACAGAACTAAATCTTTAGTCCCAATATTATTTTCGCAATTTCACCGTCTGTATATAGTTCAATTGCACTTTTTCCCTCTTTTAATATACATTCTCTTACTTGCTTGCGTAAATTATTTACCATAAACTCCTTATACCTAAGTCTGAAAGCCTATACAAACTTCTAAAATTAATACAAAAAAAGCCTAATCTCTTCAAAGAGACAAGGCTATTTCTAGGAATTACTGGTTATGAAATGGTATTCAATTGCTTCATCACATTCGCCATATGCTCACAGAGTTCAGGAATATCTCCCATCTGGTCTTCATTCACACTGCGGTCAAAATGTACGTGTGCCGTAACGTTATACGTGATTGGCTGTTCATCGAAGATATACTGGATAGTCTGGCAGATCCGCTGCTCAGGCCAGCTTTGTTGCAATATCGAACGAATAGCTGGGCACTGCCTCTCAGGCTCCTTCATAACCATGCCAAACCGGATTTCCAAACGGCAACCTGGATGAGCGCCAGGCGTCTCCAGAATCTCCGCTGCGAGCTCCTCAAGGGAACTGCTTAACACGACTTCCCCTCTTACTTCCGGACGATCCCTGAGACAGAATTGTAACATGAACTCTCTGGACATCACTGCCATCTCCAGCCGATCTTTACGTCCCGTAATCTGAATACGTTCATCCAGGTTATCCATATCATATAGAACATTTTCAAAGCCAACTTTCAGATTGTCATATACCGTTGGATCAAACATTGAATAAACCCACCTTCTTTTCCTTTAACATGAATTGTAGTACATTCTCCACATTCATGCGAACGATGTGACTATTGAACTTGCTCGGAAAATAAAAAAAGCCCAGTCCTTAGGACTGGGCTCGGGTTTGCATCGGATCTCGCGAGATCCCTTAGCATGGCTTATTCTTCTGCAGCTTTTCCCTCAGCTGCCGGTTCAGCTTCCTCAGCAGATGCTGTTGGCTCTTCCTCAACCGCTTGTGGCGGCATAACGGAAGCGATGATGGATTCAGGTGATGTTATGAGTGTCAAACCTTTATCCAGTTTGATATCCGCAGCAGTCAAGCGATCACCAATGTCCAACCCGCTGACATCGACTTCAATGGAAGTTGGCAGATCCGCAGGCAATCCTTCTACTTCCAATTGTGTTTCTTGTGTCTGGAACACACCGCCAGCTTTCGAGCCGGCTGCTGTTCCCTGGAAGTCGATCGAAACACTTACGCTGATCGGCTTGTTCTTGGATATTTGCAGGAAGTCTACATGCAGCAAACGTCCGTTACGCTCTTGCTGATCCTTGATCAGCACAGGAACTGTTTTACCGCCCTCAACATTCAGGTTGAACATTTCGGAGCGGCCTGTGCGTGCCACTTTCAGCATTTCTTTTTCATCTACATGTATGGAGGCACCTTCTTGTCCCGGGCCGTAAACGACAGCGGGAACTCGTCCACCTTGTCTTAACAGGCGCAGTGCTGCACCTTTCTTTTCCGTTCTGGGCGTTGCTGTAAGTTGAGCCATTTTTCCGTTGGATTTCATGATTGAACATCCTCCTTCAAGGGATCACTACATTATATTTGTTGGAAAGCGCTAAGGCTTCTCTCATAGACCACGATGGTCTTTTTCCTGTGGCCGAATCGTGGGCCATATCTATATTTACCCCAATGATAGAGGATCTCAAACACTCAACAGGATAATTCTTTTTTGAATCAACCAGTGCTTCATGTAATCAGACCCAAAAAAGCAGTCGGAATCTCTTCCAACTGCTGGTTTATCAAGCTTTTACCGAACGACTATATGAGATTATAAAAAAAGAAATTATGCGCTGTTACGATCCTCTCTCAGATCGCTTTCGCGAATGACCTGCATCTCATCCGACCCACTGCGAACAATAATGTGCACATCACCGTCTTCAGGTACTATATCCACGTAACGGTCTCCGCATGTGTCTTTGGCTTCCCACTCGTTCAATCGAATGATCAATCCCAAGTGATGCAGACCCGGAGCAACACGGAAGCGGGCTTCAGCGGCATTTCCGACTTGTTCCAGCGGGACTGCTCCATCCTCCATACCAGTGCCCCAGACCCAGACATCCCAGCCCTCATAGTGCTGATCCTCCCGTTCATATCGAAGCGTGACGGTTCGCGAAACCTGTTTAAGAATGGTTACCCCAAGTGTTGCCCGGATTCCTCCAGCTTCAGCAATGATCTGCGTTGTTCCAGGTGATATCGCCCGCACGATCCCCGCTGAACTTACGGCTGCCATTTCCGAATGAGACGAGCTCCAACGTATAGTAGAATCCTGAAGCGGCTGACCGAATTGATCCAGAACCAATGCACGGAAACGGCTGATTCGAGTCATGTACATGACAGGTTCGCCCACAATTTCAATTCGCTCGGCATGACGATGATCCACCTGTAACATGCAAGTTGCCGTTATGTCCCCACAGTGGACTGTAATTGAAGTTTCTCCGCGTTCCAGTGCATGGATAGTTCCATCAGGCTGTATCCGAATAATCTCCGGCTCAGAAGAAGTCCAGGTAACAGGGGCATTCTCTACTACATTGCCAATGTTGTCCCTTACGATCGCTCGCAGTTGAACGGTCTCTGTTGGACTATATACCTGTCTTGGAAAACTAATCTCCAGTGTAGCGGGATCAGCGCCTCCAGCACGCTCTGTGTCGTACAAAACCATCAATGACCACCGTTCTACCCAAACAGTGCCACGAACGGTCTCAATCAGGTCTGTACCTGCCTGATGATCATTGACTACGACATGCCAGTCACCTTCCCCCAGGTCCACATGCTGCTGATGTTCCGTTCCGTTATAGATCACCATAATCTGATTCCAGGTGTCCTGATTCGCTCTATCCTGAAGCATAAATACAACTACATTGCCGTCGGCACGAATGATACGAAGGTGATTCCGTACCTGTTCGGCATCTATCATACGAAAGGCGGGATGTGTGCGCCGCAGATGGATAAGACCACGATAATAGTCAAACACCGTTCTGAACCGCGATTTGTTGGCCCACGTGATGGTATTCACCGCATCTCCGCTCCGATAGCTGTTATGATCACCGGCTTTGGATCTGAGCATCTCATCTCCTGCATGCAGAAACGGAATGCCCTGAGAGGTAAGCAGAATGCCGGAAGACAGTAACGAACGTCGAACCATCTCATGATCCAGTACATCATCTGCATCCACATATCGATATGGATCTGCTGCTTTTACAGCCGACTCAGCACTTCCGCCTCCCACCGGCTGTCCGTCCTTCCATACGGGAAAACCTAATTCATGTCTGATGTTCATCGTTGTTGCGATTTTATCCCACAGATTGAGATTGTCATGGGCAGTTACATAATTGACGGTTTCCACAGGTGAAGATGTAAAATCATCCAGTGCCCCGGCTAATCCCCTACAGAGCTCATATTCCCGCCCCCCGGCACCTGTGACAAACCCTTTTCCACCACCATCACTGTCTCCCTTGATTGCACTGCGAAAATGATCATTAAATACAGCAAATCCCTGACCTCGCTGTGTTCCTTTTAACGTTTTGCGGTCCAATGGCGAATCTCCACCCGTCCAGGGTTCCCCATAGACCAGAAATGCCGGATCGATCTGTTCCCGTAGTTCGCGCGTTAATTCATTCATCGTTTCCGTATCAATCAGAGCCATGAGGTCAAATCGAAATCCGTCCACATGATATTCTTCTGCCCAGTATCGGAGAGAATCGAGAATATACTTTCGCACCATTGGGCGTTCTGTCGCCAATTCATTGCCTACACCAGAACCATTACTGAGGGTGCCATCCTCCCGATAACGGTAATAATACCCTGGTACAATTCGATCAAAAGGTCCTTCTTCCACGCTATACGTATGATTATAGACAACGTCAAGCACAACGCGAATACCTTGTCTGTGCAGTGATTGAACAAGTGATTTGAACTCCCGAATACGAACCGCAGGATCACACGGATCGGTCGCATACGAACCCTCTGGAACGTTATAATGTTGGGGATCATACCCCCAGTTGTATGGTGCTCTGGCATTCGAACCCACATCCGCCGTAGCGAGTTCATTCACCGTCTGATAATCCGCCACAGGCAAAAGATGGACATGCGTAACTCCCAGTTCGGCAAGATGGTCTACCCCAATGCTATTCCCCGCTCTATCGGTGAGTCCAGATGCTGTGAATGCCAAGTATTTCCCCTTATATGGAATGTCCGCATGGGGATCGGAGGAGAAATCACGTACATGCAGCTCATATAGGACAGCATCCACTGGACGCAGAAAAGCAGGTTTGACATCCAGGTCCCAATCGACCGGATTGGTCGTTTCAGGATCTATAATGGCCGTTCGTTGCCCATTAGCTGTTACCGCTCTGGCATAAGGGTCAGCAACCACTTCCATTCGCTGTTCATCATGAATAATTCGGTACATATAAAAATGTCCTGCCCAATCACCGTTAAGCTTCAGACTCCATATTCCGTCCGCATCGCGCGTCAGAGAATATTCCTGCCCACCTTCATGATCTTGTACTTTGCCACTATCGTTGTAATGCCCTTCATCTTCAAAAACCAATATATAAACCTGTTGTGCCGTAGGTGCCCACAATTTAAAAGTACTTGCTGCACGAGTATATGTTAAGCCAAGATCGTTGCCTTCGTAACGAAAAGAAGTCCATTCCGGCATCGTTCCCACCGCCTTTATATCCATTGATTTCGTGTTGTCCCGATGTTACGGAGCGGGACGTTGTTTGTCAACCCGGGGTTGTCTGTACTCAACATATCGGTTCGATTCGAGCATTCAATTAGCAATCGCTTTCAAAATATAGATATGAAAACAAGCGCCATAGATTGACAGCATTTGTACCTGTCCTGACAAAAAAGTTTGAAATATGTAAGAATACATTGTAGGACTCACGTGGTTAGAACGAAAACTATACTAAACTACGCACTAAACTGGCGGACGTTATATTAAAGGTCGAGCATGACGAAGACCTCTTCGCCCAGTCCCCTGCTCTTTAACTCGACACAAAATCCCCTTTCCGGACGGAAAGGGGGATTAGTTTTATATTTTGTGGCAATCAGAACTTCGAATACATCACCGTCATGGATAGAGCATTCACAGTTACCTGTCCGTCCTGTACGACACGGATCGCATCAACACCGGCTTTCTCTTCCTCTACGACCACATTCCATGTCCCTGCGGGAACAGAGACGATACAAGTTTCTTTTGCCGCATTATAGATGACGACAATGCGTTCCCATGAATCGTTGACGGCCGCACCTTCCAATTCATAGGCCAGTATACCATTACCTTTTTCAAGAAGACGAATATGCTTCTCGATCTCTTCCCGTGTACGGAGCCGAAAGGCCGGATGCTCTCGCCGAAGACGGATCAGCCCGCAATAATAGTCAAACACCGGCTTGAACCGCTGCTTTTGCCCCCAATGAATGGCATTGACCACGTCTCCACTCTGATGGCTGTTGGCATCCCCATATTTGCTGCGAAGCATTTCATCTCCAGCCGCAATCAGGGGGACACCCTGGGAGGTGAGAACGATACCATTGGCAAGCAGACAACGCCTAACCGTCTCGTTCTCCAGAATATGATTCGGATCAATCTGTAGGTAAGGCTTAGCCTTCTCTACAGCCTCTTTCACACTTTGGCATCCCCGAATGCTTCCATCCTCGTTATAGGTCAGGAAATTCAGCGTATCGTGCAGTCCTTGTGTCCGTGCGACTTTGTCCCACAGGTTGAGATTATCATGCACCGTCACATAATTAATGGTTTCGGTTGGGCCATCCGTAAAATCATGAATGGCTCCCCGTACGCCTGTCCACAATTCGTCTTCTTTTCCATCCGCGCCCGTCGCAAAACCCGTACCCACACCATCACTGTCTCCCTTAATCACCCCACGGAAATTATCGTTAAAGACGGCAATCCCCGCTCCGCGCTGTGCTCCTTTTAGGGTCATATCATCCCCAAGTGGTGAATCCAGTGCCCCCCATGGTTCACCATATAGCAATATGGATGGGGATATTTCGGCGTGCAACTCCACTGCAAGCTGCTTCATCGTAGTTGTGTCGATTAGGCCCATCAGGTCAAATCGAAAACCATCCACATGATACTGCTCTGCCCAGTATCGAACCGAATCGATAATAAACTTGCGTACCATGGCGCGTTCGGTAGCCACCTCATTGCCTGTACCTGAACCATTGCTGTAAGTCCCATCGGCATTCTGGCGATAGTAGTACCCGGGTACCATTTTTTCAAACGAGCTGCCCGCCGTATCAAACGTATGATTATATACCACATCCATTATGACACCTATGCCCTTGTTATGGAGAGCAAGTACCATCGATTTGAATTCACGAATTCGTGTCTTCGGTTCATCCGCACGTGAGGCATAAGAACCTTCCGGGACATTGTAATGAAGTGGGTCATATCCCCAGTTATAGTTGGAGGCATCAGACGTATCACCATCCACCCTGGATTCATCCACTGTCGCAAAATCAAATACAGGCAGCAGATGCACATGGGTAATTCCCAGTTCAACCAAATGATCGATTCCCAGCGTGTTGCCCTCTGCATCCCGGAGCCCCGTCTCCGTAAAAGCCATGTATTTTCCTTTATGCGTGATTCCAGATGACGGGTGTATGGAGAAATCACGCACATGCAGTTCGTACAAAACGGCATCTACAGGACTGGTCAATTCAGGGCGAATATCCTCACTCCACCCATACGGATGCGTCTGCTCCAGGCTGATGATTACACCCATTTCTCCGTTCATGGTGACCGCTCGTGCGTAGGGATCTACAGCTTCGGTAGAATGTCCGTCTTCAAAAGTGGGCTTGTACATGTATCGATAGTTATCTAAATTCCCTTCCAGCTCCAGAGCCCAAATGCCTTGTTCTTTCTTGTGCATAGGTAACGCCCTCTGTTTCAGTTGATTGGGCTCTTCCTCCGGGCCCCCACCTGTCAAAGGCGGGTACAGGAGTAGTTCCATCTGAACGGCTAACGGTGACCAGACTTTGAAGTGACAGGCTTGTGCTTCTACTATGACACCCAGATCTCTTCCTTCGTATGTATCTTCTGAAATTAATAGCCCCTGCTTATCCTCTTCAATCATGTGTGTTGTTCCCCTCTCGTTGAGAAATTAATGAATATGGATGGAACGAGTACCCCTTACCCTTTATACCCGTTCTGTTGACCAACCATAATCCGAATTAAGTAAAAGAAGACAAACGCCATGTGGATTCACATCACGCCTGCCTTCTTTAAGGGTAAAACGATGTCTATCTAATGCGGTACCTGGGATTGAAAATCATTACGGCTGGATTGATCGGCGTGGTAGAAAACCACATCTCCATCTTGCATCGTCCAACTTCTACCCTGACCATCTACCGGGTTATTATCAAAACCTTCCATCTGCCATTGGTTCATCAACGGGGCATGAATATATTGCAGATGTGGTGCATTTGTATTGCCGTTGCGCAATGTTTCGATATCGAAGTTTACCACGATGTAACCGTCCCTCAGGAATACCGCTGCCTTCTCATCCAACCGGTTTTGTCTGGCAAGCGATTCGAGATCGGTTCCCTTGGACACAGCATATACATCCGCTGGCAAGCTATATTCGCCATACCAGCGCTGAATCGCTGCATTTGCCCGATCTACATTAACACCGGACGGAATATCTGTTTTTGGACCAATGAGTGTACGGATCTGTGAAGGGAGAATCATCCAGTCATACCGACCTACCCACGTTTTATGGTGAGAAGTCTGATCCACGTAACGAACCATATGTTCCGCCAGTGTACCCTGATCGCGTTCCTCCTCAGAAAGTTCATAAGTGTACTGATAACGCGCTGTATCACCTAATTCCGTACCGGGTACATTCCTCAATCGTGAGTTCAGGACAACAAAGCGTTTTTCTAGATCCTGTGCCGATCCAATCCGAATGAGTCGTTCCTGTCCTCGGTGGTAATATAAATCCACTTCTTGCCGGGTGGTGCCATCTTTACTCACAAAAGAGAACGTCGGGGTGATTCGGATACCATCCTGTTTCCCAAACATATTGCCCTTGGTCTTGAGGTCGAACTTGAAATGGTACCCTGTTTTCACCGCTGCATTTCGGAAACCCTGTACCGGATGACTGCCGGGACGTATAGGCAGTACATAGGGTGCCAGATTACCTCGGGGATCTCCGTCTATACTGTTTCCCCCGGTCCAATAGCTCACACCCGTTGGTTCCGGGCTGCCCATCCGCCTGCGGAATACATTCTCCCAGTTGTAGTCTGAAATATCGGTGATGTGAAAATCATACAATCGTCCGATGACCTCCACAGCAACGGTATCTGCTGCGACATGATGGGTCAGATTTGTATTGGCATCCTGTTGCTCCGTGAAGTTTGCAGGAGCATTTTCGGCAATATTACGGAACTCGATCTGGTAATTCCCTTCATCTACCCATACAGGGAGATAAAAAGGGGTGTCCAGCTGATTTACCGGAATATCCACCCATGTCAGAGCCGGAATAAATTGGCTTCTGGCACCGTTATAGACATCGAATGGGAAACGAACCTGTTTGATCCGAAAATATTTCGCATAATCACGGTCTCCATAACCAGGGTAACTCGCTACATCCAGATGTTGACCTGAGGTGGGTATCCGCACAAGGAATGGACGCTCTAAAATAAGTGCAGCTCTGGTCGGATCAGGTGTTGTCTTCTGGTTATGTGGCTGATCATCTGACACCCAGGCATAGTTCACAACCGGAGTATGTACTGTCACCGAGTTGATGCCCGGAATGGGGAACTTCTGATCCTGGCCTCCGTTAATATTGCCAGGGAGCAGTCCATACGTAATCTCACCTGTGGTTGGCTGGTTAGCTTTGTTCATCAATGTGTTCTTGATTGTCAGTCGGTTCTGGTATAGAATATCGTCTCCGATCATGTCAGGCTGGGGGATCATCCCAGGTCTTGGAGCAGTTTTCTCTACGGGAGCAGGGTCCATAATCGTCGCTCCATTAAAGGTTACCTTGTCATTATTGACGGTATTCTCTTTAACCTCAGCTTCAGCTTTCGATTGAAACAATGACGTTTCATTGGGCGTAGAAGGTTCAGCCGAACCACCTGGAACCGTTTCGGTACCAAGATCAATCTCTCGGCATGGCGCAGGTTTCACATGAGTGGTAACCGCAGGATCCATAGCCGATTGCAAAGTCGGTGGTGTATATGCATTGGGCGTCAGGGTCACGGTGTCACCATAACCACCTAGCGCATAGTTAGATACCTTGGCTTCATTTAACTGATAAACCTCCAGGTTATCGATCTGCCAATAGCTATATGTCCGTGTTACTTGCATGGTTTTATCCCCAGGCACATCAAGTTCTCTGGGCTCAGGAGGTGTTCCTGGATCCCCCTCACCACTAGAGGGTCTTCCCGGGATTGTCCATGTTTTATGATAAACCTTCTTCACATTCACGGTATAAGTCACCGTTCCAGTCATGTTAACCCACCGGTGCTGGAACAGATATCCTTTGGCTAGGACATTGGCATAAAGGTCTTCTGAAGTTGGAATGCCGCGAGTGACATCAAATTTCTCAGCTCCTCGATCGTCTGCCTTCAGCACGCCTTGAACAGATGGGTCCATGACCGCTGCTTCAATAACTGTACCTCTACTAGGCGGGCTGATGGTCACAGGGCACGCGTTCGCAGGGTCTCCACCCGGATCGCCACCATTACCGCCTCCCTCAGGATTCGTACAGTCCTTCACTTCCAGCACCTGAGTCCCTTGTTCATCCAACTGCTGGGTTGGATCAAGAAAATGAGCTTTTATGGTCGTGCTACCCACGAGACCTTTGGTCGTGATTTTGCCATCTGCGCCGATCGTTGCCACAGCCGGATTCGAGCTCTGCCACGTCAATTTGCGATGAGCCGTCAGTTTATGAACAGAGCGATCAGGTTTGGTTAGAACTGCTTCTGCCTGTAGTGGTGTTGTATTGGCTTTACAAGCATTCGGCAGATTCACCACGAGTCCTGGCTCAGACGTAACAGTTATGGTGGCTGTATCTGAGATGAGATATGTACCATTGTTCCAGATCGCACGCACAGTGACCGTGCCTGGACTTTCGGCCTTTAACATTCCTGTTTTCAGTTCAATGCTCGCGATCGTCTCGTCAGAAGAAAACCATTTGATCTCCGTTTCCCTGCGGGATACGTCAATGCCCTCATTAAAATTGGTTTCGCCATAGTTTTTGGTCTTCACCTTGGCTATCATCTGCTGAGTTTGACCGATTGTTAAACTAGCATCTGGTGTTACATCGATTTCTTTTTCTTCAACCAGATCACCTTCCCAGATGATGTCCATTGGTGTATGGTAGGCAACGATTTGCTTCACACAGTTTCGAATTGTTTTACCACCATTCTCAAAATCCCTTCGATTAGTAACTGTGTGTGAGCCTCCTGTTTTGGTAATAATTTTTACGATTGTACTTCCTTCTCTTAAAATCGTATTACCAACACCAGTATAAGACGACTGTAGTGTGCTTGATTGATAATCTACACTTTTAATGCGGATTTTATCTAGCATTCTCTGTGTAACAGTCTGAGATTGAAAATCTGGCCAAGATATTGCAGGCCATTCAGAAAAATCGACCTCATTAGGGATTTCCTTCTCATCTGGGTATGGACTAGAACATGAATTAGGATTTAGGTTATCCGAATAAGTTGGTCCAGTAGTGTGGTCTGCTTTGAAATTTCCATTATCAAGTTGATACCAGTAAACACCTGGGTTTGCTATCCTTTTTGTAGACTGTACCGTATTTGATATTTTTTGCTTCTTAGGTCCATACGGATCTGAACTTGCAGCTTCTATTGAGGATGTTAAATTCAAACATAGTATATTAATAAGAAAAATCGAGATAAATATTAAGGTTTTCTTCTCAACATAGGCACACAAAAATATTCCACCACCATTAAATTCGACTTACATATTCTGAATTTTTAGTATATTTCCACTTTTTTCATTAAAGGTATATGCCCCACTTTTACCATCCAAAACGGATGTGATCCAAAATCTCTTCTTAACATCCTTCTTAATCAAATCACTCGAACTCTCAGGGATAGTCAATAGGCCATTTTTGGATGCTTGCTTAAGATCCAAACGATTAAATTGTAAAAAACCACTATATAGCCCTCCATTAAAGGTAATTGGATTGGATCTCTCAATTTTTGATGTAAAAGAAATATCTGCAAAAGCCATATAATTACCTTTGAAAAGATGTGTCTCTGGACCAATGAATAATGTTGCATAGAGACCTTTTGCCTTACCTTGAGTAATATCCACGACTATATATCTATGCAGTGTAACTACACCAGAATTATTGGATAATTTAAATTCTTCTCTTGCTAAGTCACTTACTTTAGCGGAGTTATTACTATACCTATAATTACTAATGGTCGTTAAATTCGTCCCTGTCGTGCCGACCTCTCTCATTTCATTCAGGTCACTATACTTCGCGGCATCCGTGCCCTCCACGTCCATATAACGCAGCAAAATGGCTGACACTTCTGCACGAGTGGTGGAGTCCGCTGGTTTCAATGTGCCATCCTGAAATCCACCGACAATGCCTGTCCCACGAACGAGAGCAAGATACGGAATCTGCTCGGCACGAATGGTACCCTTGTTCACTTCCGGTGTGGGAAGCAACGTGTTTTTCGTATCGTTAAAAGCATCCTGGAAGCTGCTCCCGGACTTGATCAGTCCATTGGCAATCCATTTCATCATCTCGTAGCGCGTCAGTTCTGCATTCGGATTGAACCCTTTGGCGTAATCGCCAGCGTTAATGAATCCTTGTCCCACAAGCTGACTAACCGCCGCTTCAGACCAATGTCCCTTGAGATCGGAAAACGGATTCTGCCCCTCTACCTTGTCTAGTCCAGTCGCCCGGGCAAGTATGGTCGCATATTCCCCACGCGTGATTTTGCCATTGGGACGAAACGTTCCGTCCTGGTAACCGGAGATCAGTTTTTTTTCGTAAGCTTTGGCAATCGTTGCTTGAGCCCAGTGGCCTTTAATATCCTTGAACTTGCTAAGGGCAGTGTCACTCGTCCCCGATGCAGCACTCGCTGTTGACGTCAAATGGATTGGCCCAACAGGTAATATTGTTCCTGCTAATACAGCTGTCGTTAGCAACCCGACGATCCAAACGTTCCGTTTTTTCTTCTTCTCGTGTCCTTTGATCTGCTTCTTCAATCTACTCACGCTCCTATGTACCTTAGTATGGGGGTGCTTTGCTTGGTCAGCCTAGATTACTTCTCTTCATAACCAAAACCTAAATTTGCCATAATAATCAATATTCTACCATGTCGTACTAGGCTATTGGTATTATTTTTTGTCCATCCCCATCACTTCAAGGTGTGCAACCCTCCTCCCATAGACCCACTGCATTCGCTCAAAACACAAAAAAAGGCCATGAATCCGCAGATTCATAGCCTTATGCTTTAAGGGTGTGGTCTTTCTTATGATATTGGAAAAATAAATCTACTCCTAGAGTAAACCATATCATTCCATTTAATCAACCACTTTTTTTACTCAAGACCTCTTTATTTTCCGTTGAGTTCCTTGTAGGATGCTTCCAGTTCCGTGATCAATTGATCGCCACCGGCTTTTCTCCAACTCGCTATTTCCTGCTCCCAACCAGCATCATCGATTTTACCCATAATGTACTTGGTCTGCGCATCCCATATCATCTGATCCAGCTCCTGACCACGCTCGGTATAGATTGCCGAAGACAAGGTGAGTGCCGGATTGGCAATGGCATACTGCTCATTCTCACGAGCCATTTTCGTTCCTTTCATGCCGATCGGAACATCGACCAGTTCAGCTACGTTATACCCTTCAATACTTAACAGATTATCACGATATGGCTTCACTTCACGCTGATAGGCGTCAAAATCCTTAAGTTCGGTTTTGCCATCCGCAGTCTTGGTGTAGTGCACATCAAGCAATCCACGGAGCTGCAACGTACTCAATTCCTCATCCATTAACTGATCCAGGAATGTGAGAACCTGTTTCAATTGCTCCTCATCCGGTACGGACGCCTTCGGGATGACCAACATTCCGTAGTTCCCTGGCTCCCCGGCGATTCGAATGCCATCGGTTCCCTGGAACGGAGCAACGTCAATCTCTCCATCTGGAGCGTTAGGTGTAAGCCGCTGCTGAGACGACTTTCCGTTCTGAGCCACACCGTTAAGCTTCATGCCAACCAGGCCTGAATCCATTTTTTTGTCCGCATCGGAAGGGTCAAGAGCTGGGAAATCACTGTTAATCAGTCCCTCGCTAAACAGACGCTTGAAAAGCTTCATCGTATCCACATATTCAGTGGTCAGGAATTCCGGGGTCAATTTCCCGGCATCGTCCACTCCCCATTTATTAACGCCACCGATACTTACAGCGATCCGAGTCAGAGGGGATGAGACGCCTTCGTTATATTTTTTGAATAACAGTGCACCATACGTATCCTCTTTGCCATTCCCGTCCGGGTCGTCCTTGCGTATGGAGCGCATCACTTCATACCAGTCATCCAGAGTTTTGGGTATATCCAGCTTTAACGTATCAAACCAGTCCTTGCGATATACGATAGCAGTTCGTCCAATATCCCTGAAGTTGGGAATGCCGTAGACCTTACCTTCAATTTTGATATTGTTAAAATAAGCCTCGGATTGGGCAGACAAGTTCTTATAATCCTTCAGGTATGGCCCCAGTTCCCAGAACAGTCCCGTTTTGGCGGCATTAAACGTTGTTGGTACATAATTCACACGCATAATGGTAGGCATCTCGCCTGAAGCAACCATAACGTTCACTTTATCATCAAAAGCAGACTGCGGAATCCACTGTACGTTGACATCCGTATTCGTGTATTCTTCAATCTTCTGTTCAATCCCATTCTCCTTGGCGGGTATATCACCTACCTGCATTAAAGAGATGGAAATGGGAAGTTTACCTTCCCCTGCAGCAGGTGCTTTCTCTCCCCCGCAACCTGCAAGCAGCCCAGCGGACATTGCACCAATTACAACGATTCCGCCTAAACGGGACATTGGACCTTTTGGACTCATGAACCATCTCTCCTTTGGATAAGGTTATGTACACAGATCACTCCGATGACAGAACAACCTTCCGATCGCTGTTATCCCCAGATTTTTTGGTTCCCTTCTAAAAAGGGGAAAATCCGGGGATAAAGGCGAACGCTTCGCTTCCTCAGATTATTTCTGCCCTCTCCGTTCTCATGTACATGTTAGTTGGACTTGTAAAGTTCAATCTCCACTCCTGCCAAAATGAACGGAGCAACCGATTTCGGATCATTGATTCGAATGGATTCAGTTACATAATACTCGTACGACCCGTCACGATACGGGCTTCCTCCGAGGCCGGCTCCACCGTTACACTGCGTCAGGGACAGTACGCCTTCACGATCCGTTTGCAGCAGATGCTGCAGCAGACCCTGATACCCTTTTTCTGCAACCGCTTTGAACTTGCCACTCAGATATCCTTTACGCACCCCCTTGGCCAATGCATAGACAAACATCGAGGTACCGGAAGCTTCCAAATAGTTCCGCTCACGCCCCGGCTGATCCAGCAGATGTGGCCATAGTCCAGTCTGTTGATCCTGCACATGTACAAGCGCATTCGCCACCCGTTCGAAGATCCCTACAATCTGTCCGCGTTGTGGATGATCTACCGGCAGGTGATCCAATGTGTCCACAACCGCCATCACATACCAGCCCATTGCCCGGCTCCACACATGCGGAGAACATCCCGTTTCTCCCGAACTCCAGCGCTGCTCTTTGCTCTCATCCCAGGCATGGTACAAGAGACCGCTTCGTGGATCACGTGTGCGCTGTTCCACCAGCAAGAGCTGCAGGGCAGCCTTGTCGAACCACTTCTCTTCCCCTGTCACTGCGCCATACTGGGTCAGGTACGGAGTCGCCATGTACAATCCATCCAGCCACATCTGGAAGGGGTAAATCTTCTTGTGCCAGAACCCGCCTTCACTCGTATGTGGCTGTCCCTTAAGCTGAGTTATAAGCAACTCCGCAGCTTTGCGGTATTTCTCTTCCCCCGTTTTCTCGAGCAACAGGAACAGCGATTTTCCCTGATTGATCTGATCCAGATTATATTCCTCGATCGTATAGGAGCGAATGGAGCCATCTTCCTGAACGAAATGATCCATCAGCTCACGGATGTAGTCAAAATACTTCTGCTCCCCCGTGTGCGTGTACAGCTCCTCCAGTGCTTTCAGGAAGCAGCCGTTCTCATAATGCCAAGTGGAGTACAGCTCATGGTTGCGATAACTTTCCATGAACTGCTGTGCCATGCGCACCGAAGTGAATTGCAATGTTTCCTTCATGATCAAGCCTCCGCTTCCGGCTCTTTATTGAGCCTGTTTTTTGTAATCTTCGGCATATTCCTCACGAATCTTGTTTCCACCAGCATTACCCCAATTCTCGATTTCCTTTTCCCAGCCACTTTGATCGATCTTGCCCATGATGTATTTGGTCTGCGCATCGGCAATCACCTGATCCAGATCCGCCCCACGGTCACCATACGTTGGAGAATATAACGTCAGCGCAGGGTTTGGCACAGCGTGCTCCGCCAGTTCCTTGGCAAGTGTCGTACCTTTTTCACCCAGTTCGGTATCCTTCAATTTCGGTACGTTATATCCTTCCACATAAGGAAGGTTGTCACGGTAAGGTTTCACTTCACGCTGGAATGCATCGAAGTCACTCATCTCCACTTGATCTTCGCCCACTTTGGTGTGATGTTTGTCTTCCATACCACGCATCAACAGGGTAGCCATCTCAGGGTCCATCAATTTATCCAGGAAGGAGAGCAGATTCTTGAGTTCTTCTTCCGATTTCACCGTTGATTTAGGGAATGCCAGAATTCCGGAGTTACCCGTCTGTCCTGCAACACGATCTCCGTTCGGTCCAAGCAAACCAGCGATGTCTACCACACCATCCGGATTGTTTTTGGACAACCGCTCTTGCTGACTCTTCCCGTTCTGAGCAACACCAACACGCATACCAACAACACCGGAATCATACTTTTTCTCCGCTTCCGTAGAGTCGAATACGGCAAAGTCCTGATTCAAAAGTTTCTCATCATACAAGCGTTTCAGCAGATCGAGCACCTGCATATATTCCGGTGTCATGAATTCCGGCGTGAAGCTGCCATCATCCTCGACCTTCCACTTGTTAGGTGCACCAAAACTTACACCAAGCCGCGTCGTGAAGGAATATTGGTCCTCATTGTATTTTTTGAAAAGCATCAGTCCAAACGTATTATCCTGACTATCTCCATCCGGATCGGAGGTTGCCAGTGTTTTGATCGTTTCGTACCATTCATCCGGTGTCGTTGGCACCTTCAGATTCAGCTTCTCGAACCAGTCCTTGCGATAGATCACTGTAGCCCGCGCAATATCCGAGAATACGGGAACCCCATAGATTTTGCCCTCTACCTTGATATTGTCAAAGAAACGCTCATTCTGTGCCGACAGATTTTTGTAATCTTTCAGCAAAGGCCCCACTTCCCAGAACACGTCATTACGCATTGCGCTGGTCACTGTTGGATTATATTGCACCTTCACAATTTTCGGCATATCGCTTGAAGCGATCATCACGTTAATTTTGTCATTGTAGGCCGAAGCCGGAATCCACTGGATATCCAGTTTGGTATTGGTATACGCTTCAATCTTTTGCTGAACCTCATTGCCTTTGCTTGGCACATCACCCACCTGTGCAATGGCTATAGAAACATTCTGTACGCCGCCCTCGGCAGCCTGACCCTCGTCTGATCCGCATCCTGCCAGCAAACCTGTCACCAGTGCCAGTGTGCTCAAGACAGCTACGGCTTTCTTTTTTGTTGCTTTCATAACATGAAAACCTCCCTTTTTTTATGCAGTCATACTGAACTGACTTTGAACCATCTGCCGACTCAACCTTTCACCGAACCCAGCATCACTCCTTTGGCAAAGTGCTTTTGCAGGAATGGGTACACCAGCATAATCGGGATCGTGGAGAATACGATGACCGCCATGCGAATGGTCAGCGGCTGGATCTCGGTCTCTTCAATACTCGTGTCTCCGATTCGGCTCTGTGCCAGAATGACAATCTCACGTAGCCAGACCTGGACAGGCCACTTCTCACTATCGTTGATATAGATAACAGCGCTGAAGAAACTGTTCCAGTGGGCCACCGCATAAAAGAGTGAAAATGTTGCCATGGCTGGCATGGACAACGGTAGTACAATCCGGAACAATACGCTGACATCGTTACATCCATCAATTTTAGCTGCATCCTCCAACTCGTCGGGAATAGCCTGGAAGAAGTTTTTGAGTACGATCAAGTTAAATGCACTAATAGCGGTAGGTAGCATCAGTGACCACAATGTATCCGTCAGATGCAAGGATTTCACGACAAAGTATGTTGGAATCATCCCGCCACTGAAGAGCATCGTGAACAATACACCCAGCAAAATGGGCTGGCGTCCACGCAAATATCTTCTGGAGAGCGGATACGCCATAAGTGACGTAAACAGCAGGTTAATGAAGGTACCAATCACCGTAATATAGATCGATACGCCCAGACTGCGAATCAAGGTATCTGTCGAGAAAATGTAACGATACGCAGCCAGAGAGAACTCTTTAGGAAAAAGAATGAATCCTCCCTTAGCCACTTCATGCGGACTGGTAAACGAGACCGCCAAAATATAAATGAACGGAATGACGGTCACAATTCCAATTAACAGCAGCAAGCCATGATTGATAAAATCAAAGATCCGGTTGCCCCACGTTTTATCCTGTTGCATCTTAATGTTCACTCCTGTCTGGTGAAGAACGTCTGCTCCCGAAGGTTAGTAGACGCCTTCCTCCCCGAATTTTTTGGCCAGCGTATTGGCACCAAGGACAAGCGCCAGCCCGACAACCGATTTGAACAACCCGACAGCAGCACTATAACTGTACTGTGCCTGGGTAAGACCCTTCGTGTACACGTAGGTATCAAATACCTCGCCCACATCCCGGTTCGTCGGAGTCAGCATCAGGAAGATCTGTTCAAAGCCTGTATCCAGGAAATTGCCCAGACGCAGAATGAGCAAAATGACGATGGTACTGCGAATGGCCGGCAACGTAATATGCCAGGTTTGACGCCAGCGGTTGGCACCATCAATCCGTGCAGCTTCGTAGAGTTGTGTATCTACACCCGAAAGTGCCGCCAGGAAGATAATCGTGCCCCAACCAACCTCTTTCCAGATGGATTGTCCGACGATCATGGTTCGAAACCATCCCGGTTCAAGCAAGAAAGCCACCTTTTGCCCCGTCAGGTTATAGAGCAATTCGTTAATGGCTCCGCCCTCGGTTGTGAACAACATGTAGAACACACCGACAACAACAACCCAGGAAACAAAGTGTGGAACATAGACTAGCGTTTGTACAAATCGTTTGAAGCGTTCACGCCGAACCTCATTCATCATGAGTGCCAATACAATCGGCAGTGGGAAAAAGAAAACGATGTTATAGATGGCAAGCAAAAACGTATTTCGAAATAATGTCCAGAACTGCGGTTCTCCGAAGAAACGCTGGAAATGTTTGAACCCTACCCACTCACTCCCCAAGATGCCCTTGTAAGGCGTGTAATCCTGAAAAGCCATCGTGATGCCATACATGGGTATGTATTTGAAAATAACAAAGTAAAGCACACCCGGTATTAACATGATATACAGCCACCGGTTTTTGATAATGTCCCTCCACAGCAGGTTTTTGTCACTGCGGGTAGCGGGCCGTGTCCGAGCCGCCGTTTCGGCTTTCATATTGTCTTCCTCCCCACATTGGAAACGATTACAAAATATCACTTCCTGAATTCATGTCTTCATTGTGGCGGATAAACGAATGACTGGCTATCGTCTCCTTTTAGCCTCTTGTTTTCCCTTATGTAGCAAGGGATCAGGCCATTTCTTTCACAGAATTAAAAGGAGCAATGAACTGCTTTCAACCTCGATATTCCTGTCTTAACTCCATGGCAGAATCGGACTGCTTCCTTCATCCGGACATGAAAAAGCCTGCCCGCCATGGCAGGCAGAGCAGGTTTGTTTTATCGCTGCTGCTCCCGGTATTTACCGGGGGTCGTTCCTGTGATTTTGCGAAATGTACGGATAAATGCGGTTGGGTTGGTGTAGTTTAATTTCTCGGCAATCTCCGATATTTTAAGATTCGTCGTTTGCAGCCATGTTTTGGCTTTTTCCATACGGTACTCTGCGAGATATTCAGTAAAATTAACTCCCGCTTCCTTCTTGAATACCCGACTTAGGTAGACAGGATGGAAATTAAGCTCTGCTGCACAGGCTTCCAGCGACAATTCACGATCATAGCGTTCCTCAATTAATCGAATCATGCGCCTTGCAATGTTCATGTATTGGGATTCTTCCTGTTCTCGCCAGAAACGGATGACGGGCAGGAACAGCCGCTTGCGGAACCAAGTGGTCATTTCATCCAATGTGGACAACTTCAGCAAATGTGCCATGGATGCTTTTTCACCCAATACTTCAGCCACATCTCCCCCTTGCTCCTGCACAAGCTGATATACACGAGACAATAACTGAACCATAATGACAGGATATTCACTGAAATGAAGCTTCTTGTCTGCAAGCAGCCCCAAATATTGCTTGAAGTACGCATCCGTCTTCTCCTCATCTCCTTGCTTGAGGGCAGAAGCGAGCTGATCTTCAATCATCCGCAGTTGGGTATACAACGCGGCCTCCATCTGACCACGTGGCTGAATATCCTCGTAATGCAAGATAATACGGCTGCCCAGACTTACCCGACCTTGCAGAGCCTCCCTACTCTCCTGATACGCTCTTGGAGTATCTCCAATGCAGGAATATGAACGACTGATGCCGATGCTTACGGGCAGATTCAGATAAGTCACGACACGTTCCCGAATCCAGTCTGCCTGTGTATGCATCCATTCCTTCAGCTTCACCTCATCCGTCAGTTCGGAGGCAAGTACAGTGACCTGAGCATCATCCAGCATGACAGGGGTGAACCGAACTGCCGAAGGAAGAAGCTCACCTACCATATTGTTGACAGCAAACAGCAGCAGGTCCCGATCCTGTTCCTCATATCTGGTCCCTTCCAATGTATCGATCTGGAGCATAAGCACACCAAGACTGGCCCACCCCGTCGGAAAATCGTACAATTCTCCCTGATATCTGAAATCTTCTTCCGAGATTTTGCCTGTTAGCAGCTTGGTCATAAAAAATTCCTGGAGGTGCACATGCTGCCCCTTCATCTGCTCACGCATCGTTTTCTCTGAACTGAACAACGTTGACAACTGTTCCTCGATATAGATAAATTCATCCTGACGACGTCCTGACGAAGCAACTGGAGCATCCAGCCCCTTTGTAAACTGCAGCAATCTTGAGATCGGTGAATACATCCGCCGACTGCCGTATATGGCGACAAGTCCCGTTACACATAACATGACCAGTGTAGCAACGCCGGTAACAAGGGCTATTTTCTGCGACTGGGCCGTGATCTGCCCTAGAGATACGACGGACACATACAACCAGCCATTGAGCGGAGACTGTCTGTAGCTGACTGCTACTTGGTTACCTTCCACCTCCGCGCTAAAGAAGCCCTCTGGCTTCCCCGTCGTCTGGACGATCTCGTGGATTTCCTTATTTAAAGTGTCATATTTCGCACTCTGTCTTGTATCATTCAAGAAATATTTCTGTTCCCGATCCAGAACGTACAGGTCACCTGAATTCGGATTGCGACTCAGAAATGTACTTAGTTCCGTATCGGCAATATCGATAACCAGAAAACCTTTGGGTTTCACATTCGTTGGTACCATCGGAATCTTGAATACCATGCTGACCACATTATCGGATGATATAAGGGTAGGCGCCTGTTCGGGTGTTAGTTCACCCATGCCAGCTGAAACGGGTACACTTTCTTTGGCTGAACTGGCATTCTGGGTGACCCAGAACAGGCTGTTCGTATAGGTCAGGTACGAACCAATCCGGTCTCGAATGCTGAAATCATCCAATTTGCCAAAAGAACGCATCGAGACAACCCAATCTTCGTCCAGATTAACCAGATAGGCTTGGTCAATATTCGTGACCGCTTGCAAGTTGTTGAAGCCGGATGTCAGATCACGAATCTCCTGAAACTCACTACTGTCCAGTGGTTTCTTCATCGCTTGTAATACCAAAGGCGAATTCACATACTGGATGGATGACAATTGCAGACTACGTAGTACTTGCTCTACCCGCATTTGGGTCTGATGCAATATCTGAAGATTACTCTCACGCACTTTCTGTTCAATGTCACGCGAAGCAATCGTATACGATACGGAACCAATAACAATAACCGGAAGGGCTCCGAGGATCAGGGTAAAGCAAAGCAAACGCAATAAATATTTAGGCAAGAAGAGCATCCTCCTTCTCATAAAATCGCTTTCATTGGATTATTTTACTATTGTTATTTTAAAACCCATTCTTATTCAAGTCCACTCATTTATTCTAAAGGTTGACTTCAAACCAATTTCCAGTTTATATTGGTTGCATATTCCTCAATCAAAGGAGAGATTTTTAATGTCGGTGAATGTTCTTAACTAACCAAGTTTCATATTCAGGAGTTTGGCTTTTCATTGCGCTTGTGCCCTTATGGCATACGTGTATTTCATGATGCGCCAGATCCCTGTACTTAGTTAAGAACAGCGGATATCATAAATCGCCTCCGGGATTGTAGTTGTCCGGGTCTATTTCCGCGCTGTGTTCAGCGCGGATTTTTTTATTATAGACCTGTAGTGGACTCTGCTTTCCCATACGTTTAGGGCGGAGAATGACGTTTGTTCATTCTCCGCCCTTTTTGCGTTTTCAGGAATACGTTTCACTACTTTAACTGAAATACCATTTGAAATCCAAGGAGAGATTACACATGAATGAAAACACCTTAAACAGTCTGGGCTATCCACAAATTCAAAAAAACGTTGCAGACTGCGCCCTGTCTTATCTAGGGAAGCGTTATGCCAGAGAACTGAAACCAATGGTTGACGCTCAGTTGATTCAGATTCGCTTGGAGGAAACTGCTGAAGCGGCTGCATTGATTCGTTTTGGCGCCAGTATCCCCCTCCCTTCACTGGATGGAATGGAAACCATTATGGATCTGCTCGGTACCGGTTATCTATTCAGTGAACGTGACTTCAGTCATCTCGCACAGTTCCTGCGGAGCTGTGCACAACTTATGAAATACATGGAGGGCAAATCTGGGGCCTCCCCCACCGTCAGTCGTTATGCAGCGTCCATGATTATGATCGAACCTTTGCTGAGTGAGATCGAGCGTTGCATCCATAGTGGACGCATTCAGGATCAGGCAAGCAAGGAACTGATTCGAATCCGTAAAAAAATGACCGTGAATGAGGAACGAATGAAAAGAAAGCTTGATTCTCTGGTGAGCAAACATCGCTCCATTATGCAGGAACATGTCATCAGTCAACGCGGAGGAAGAACGGTTCTTCCCATTAAGAAAGAATTCCGTAAACAGGTGAAAGGCAGTGTGCTGGATGAATCGGGGAGCGGGCAAACTGTATATATTGAACCCGTTGAGTTAGTAGGCCTGCAGATGGAATTGGCCGCTCTACAGGCTGAGGAGTCCCGAGAGGAGATGAGAATTCTCGGTGATTTAACCTCCCTGGCTGAATCCTATAGCCGTGAAATTGCACTGAACACTGAAACGGTAGGCGTGCTGGACTTCCTGTTTGCCAAAGCCAAATATGCGGCCACCATGGACGGACGTACGGTTCAAGTCAATACACAAGGCCACATCAGTGTTCAACGTGCACGTCATCCATTCATGGGTTCTTCCATGGTCCCACTTGATTTTGCAATCGGCAGAACGTACTCGTCGCTCATTATTACCGGACCGAATACCGGTGGTAAAACGGTAGCACTCAAAACGCTAGGTTTGCTCACCCTGATGATGCAATCCGGTTTGCTTATTCCGGTGGAGGAAGGTGGCGAGATGGCCGTTTATCACGAAGTAGCGGTCGATATTGGTGACGGACAGAGTATGGAACAAGCACTCAGTACATTCTCTGCACACATTCGCAATATGATCGGCATACTGGAACAGGCCAATACATCGACTCTGGTGCTCATTGATGAGATGGCATCCGGCACAGATCCCGGTGAAGGCGTCGGACTTTCCATCGCCATGCTGGAGGAACTGCACAGCCGCGGAGCAACCGTTGTGGCGACAACGCATTTTGGGGAAATCAAACAT
Organism: Paenibacillus sp. Negev47; assembly: GCF_058313655.1. NCBI lineage: Bacteria > Bacillati > Bacillota > Bacilli > Caryophanales > Paenibacillaceae > Paenibacillus > Paenibacillus sp. Negev47. The sequence goes on along the minus strand of NZ_CM177754.1, from coordinate 1,402,464 downwards.
TTTGCAGCTGCCACCCCAGGATTTGAAAATGCGCGCATGGAATTTGATACGATCTCACTCCAGCCTCTTTATCGATTGCGTATAGGAGAAGCTGGTGAGAGCTATGCTTATTCCATCGCATTGAAGCTAGGCATGCCACAGCGAATTATCGAGCGTTCCAAGTCCCTATCGGATCAAAGTAGCTCGAGAGATCGTACATTCGTGTTCACGTCACCTCCTTTGGAGAATCCGGTCCTGACGCCTGATCGTTCCGTTACAGGAGCAGAGGACCCAGCAGAGTTGACCAGGCGGAATAAGTCTAAGCAATCAAAGGATTCCGTCAGTCTCCACAAAAAGACAACAACCAGAGAGTCTGATTCTCCTGCTCCTGCCAAACCTTTTCGCAAAGGGGATCGGGTGTATGCGGCCTATCTCAACCAGTCGGGCATCGTCTGTGATGTGGAGGATAGCCGGGGAAATATCGGAGTCATACTGAGAGGGCGCAAAGTCAAAATCCATAAAAAACGCCTGACCCTCCATATATCTGCCGATGAACTATATCCGGGCGACGACTACGATCTGGACATCGTGTTTGAGACAAAAGAAAACCGGAAGAAACGCAAACTAATGGGACGCAAGCATGTAGAAGGTCTACAGATCGAATTACCGCCTGAAGAATAGTTAAGTGAGAAAAACAAATATAGTGAAGTGGAATTCATATGTACATTTAAGTACAGTGAATTCCATGATCACCCACACGTTTCTGTTATACTGAGATCAGTATGTTTATCTTCAACTCATAGCTATTCCACAAGGAAGGAAGAACCGAATGTCTGCAGAACAAGACAATCAGGAGCGCTTGAACATCGATGTTCTTGTCTGCCCTTTATGCGGGGAAGCTAATAGCTGTTCCTATGCCGCAGGACATACTCATTCGGAATGCTGGTGTAACCGGGCTACTTTCCCCGAAGGTATATTTGACCGCATTCCGCCAGAGCAGCGCCGAAAGTCGTGCATATGTCAACGCTGTTTGGATGACTACGCCGAGGTGCTCAAACAAAAAGAAGAGTCATACAGTTAACGACTGTATGGCTCTTCTTTTATGATGCATTGTCTATACTATTAGCTTACGAACACTGCTCTTACATTTGGTTATACTGAGCAACAGCCTGTTGAAGCACCGGATGATGCTCATCCATGGACGTATAATGATGGAGTGCAGCCGCAATCCCCTTCTGGCGGATCATGTCCTGCAGTTCGACTGCTTCCGGATCATCGGAGACATCGAATTTGCAGGCAGCTGCCATGCCCATAGCCAGATAGGTCGTTTCAGTTCCATCCGCATAGGCCTGAAGAGCCGGGCGAACCAGACGATCATTCGGAGACAGCTTGCGCAGCGGGGAACGACCAACACGAGTAACCTCATCGGTGAGATACGGGTTGACGAACCTTCCCAATATTTTGACAATATACTGCTCATGCTCGTCAGGATTAAATCCAAACCGTTTCACCAGAACAGCCCCGGTTTCCTGCAAAGCGCCATATACAATGGATTTCACCTTTTCGTCAGTAATAGCCTTCTGAATCGTGTCATACCCGTGCACATTACCGATATATGCTGCAACACAATGCCCTGTATTTACAGTGAACAGCTTCCGTTCGATATACGGCTCCAGGTCATCGACATATACGATGCCCTCAACCGGTTTGAATGCAGGAGCCATCTGGGAGCGATCCACCACCCATTCGTAAAAAGGCTCTACCTGTACATGCAGAGGATCTTCATGATGTTGAATAGGCACAATCCGGTCTACGGCCGAATCGGGGAAATAAATGTACTGATCCGCAAGGGAACGTACCTCTTCATTGAGCAAAGTATATACCTGCTCTTTCAATTGCGTACTGGCTCCAATTGCGTTCTCGCAAGCAATAATGTGGAGAGGATTCTGAGCAAGACCGGAATTCAGTCTAATCTCAAGGCCCTTCGCAATGCCTGGTGCGATATGTTTCAGCACTCCCACACCCACTGCGGTTGTAATCAGGTCAGCTTCCACCACAGTTTGGGCAACCATTTCTAACTGGGTCCCATCGATTGCATTTACACCCTTGACGGTCTCCTGATCCTTACTTTCGTTAGCCAGTTCTACGGTATACTCTCCCCGTTGCTGGAGAGCCGTTACCAATTCCTGATTCACGTCGGAGAAAATCACCTCATATCCTGCACGGGACAGAATCAATCCGATGAACCCACGTCCAATGTTGCCTGCGCCAAAGTGTAGGGCCTTCATAGCTCCATTTCACTTTCCAGAATAGCAATAACTTCTTCAGCAGTTTTGGCCAGTCGCAGGGCCTCCATATTCTCATCTTCAGCACAGATCACCGCGATGCTAGTCAAGATCTCCATATGCTCCCCGCCTTGAGCCGCGATACCAATCACCATATAGGCTTTTTCTTCGCCAAAATCAACACCCTGTGGATACTGAATGACAGAGATACCTGTGGATAAAATGAAAGATTTGGATTCCTTCGTACCGTGCGGGATCGCAAGGCCGTTCCCTACATAGGTCGAGACAATCTCTTCACGTTCAATCATCTTCTCAATGTAATCAGCGGTAATATGTCCCGCATCCTTCAGAATCTGTCCTGCCATACGAATCGCTTCATATTTGTCCTGAGCCGTCGCATTCATGATGACTTTATCTGTTGTTAACATACTCATAATTTTTGACCTCCAATTTCAGTTTTACTGCGATAAAATCCAACGAGTTCCTGGGATAGGTAATGAATGAGCTCATCCCTGATTCCCTTTTCCAGCAATGTAATCATTTCTTCCTGCAATAACAGGGCACTGATCTCACTGAGAACCTCCAGGCTTTCCTTGGATAATTCCCTGGGGCCGAGCATCACGAGGATATGGGTAACTCCTGCCGGATCATCCGGCGTACGAAGGAGTGGCTCAGTGAGCTGAAATAGGCTGATAGACGGCCTGTAGATGCCCTCACTGCGTGTATGAAACAGCGCAAGTCTTGTGCCGGGAATCTTCTGACTCCCCACTGCTTCACGTGCCTCCAACCGTTTCGCAATCTCCTCCGGTTCCTTCAACACACCAGATCCATGGAGTACGTTGCACATCGCATATAAGGTTTTATAGAAACCGATATCTCGATTATCCAGCGGGTACACCTGAAACTTTCCAATAATCCGAACAATTTCAACCAGAAGAGCTTCCATTCCGTCAGGGTCCGAGTAACGACTTGTCGTCTGAATCTCTGTTTCAAGCGGCTTGTTATGCTGGCGTTGTAACGTTGTTGTTCTGATAAAATGGCGCAGCCGCTCACTCTCTTCTGCCGTGAGCAGTGGACTCACTTTGTAATACTGATGCTCATCCATCGGCAGATCGACAGTGGATAACACCAGGTCATATTCATCTGTAGGGATTCGGGTAGCTTCATACCAGGACACGCTGTCCATGATCCGAATCTCGGGAATCTCCTTTGTCAGTCGGCTGGAAAGCATGCTTGATGATCCGATTCCGCTTGTACACACAATGATCGCCCTGATTTCCCGTTTCAATGCACGTAACCTCTCAATGGAAGCTCCAAAATGCATGACCAAGAAACCAATTTCCTCATCCGGAACTTCCACACCCGGCCAAGCTTGATGCACGGATTTTTTGACATCTTCGAAGAGTGAATCATAATCCTTGCGAATCTGCTGCAGCAACGGATTACGAATGATCTGCTGTTCTTCAATTCGCTCCATTACAGGTTGCATATGACCAATCAGACCCTCACGAAGCAAACGATCCTCATGAAAGGCATAATGAGTTCTAGCCTGCATCTGATCAATCAGCGAATGTACCCTGTCCAGTAAAATCAAGTCGTCTATTGGCAACAGCCGTGAAGAGTGAATGCGTTGTTCTGTCTCAATTAATAGTCTGTGAAAATAAGCTTGCTCATCCTGGGAGAATGTCAGCCCCAGCTGGGTAGATAGAACACTGCACAAGCGGGAAGCCAGATACGGTGGAACCTTTATCTCACCCTGCTCTGCAATGTCATCTCCCTTCTTCTCCCGAGGAGATATACGGCCAATGCCAAAGCCTTTACGAATACGTACGACCGCAACAGATAATTGAATCAGCAGCTTCATGTATTGCCGTTCCGGGATGTTCTCCAGCCATTCGATATCCGGCTGCCATAACGCATTTTCGACCGTTAGCACATCACCATGTCCAATCATATCCAGCAGTTTTTGGTTTACGATGGAGCCTCCTTGTTCTGGCTGTCTTCCGAACAGGTCGGACTCATCCAGAAATTCGAGGGCAAGTGCAGCTATGGCTGTGCGATGAAACGTCTCACTTCCGTTAATTTTGACACCATATCCACGCCTGCGAACCAGCTTCAGTCCAGCCTGAAGAATCCGTGACTCCAGATCGTCCAGATCAGTGGTTACCGTGGATACAGTCACCTTCAGATCCGAAGCAAGAGCAAGCAATTTCACAGGCTCCGACTCATCAAGCAGGATGCAAAGCATGAAGAGCTTACGCTCTTCTGGCGTAAACTCTACATATTCTTTACCCTCCAGTTGCTGTCGCAATGCAGTCAGATCATCCGAACCGGACTCAATTCGGATTCCGGTTCCTGATTTTTTTTCCAGTCTCATCCCCAAAGGTTCAAGCCATTGTTCAATCATTTGCAGCTCGCGGTGAACGGTTCGGGTACTGACTTTTACTTCAACGGCAATTTCGCCGGCAGTGACCTCATGTGGATGCTCCAGCAGAAACTCCACGATTTCACGTTGTCTTTTGGTAATACTCATATCTCAGCCTCCGGCTCAGGGAAAACGAATTCGTGCAATTACTTCAGACGTTCAACGAGCGCATCATATTCCGGGCTTTTTAGGAAGTTGTCGATGGATATATGTTCTGCATTCGGTGCCACAGAGCGGGCACGATCTGTTAATACTTGTTGTGTGATCACCACATCTGCATCCGGCGGGATATCACTGATGGCCGTATTGGTCACCGTAACGTCAATCCCCTCGGCCTTCATCTTCTTGCGTAGAATGGAAGCGCCCATGGCACTCGATCCCATACCTGCATCACAGGAGAAGACAATCTTCTTCACATCTGTTTTCACTGTAGAAAAAGCCATATCCGCAGCTCTGTCTGCTTCACGTTGGTTAGCCGTAATGCCAGCGTTTGGCACGGTTCCTTGACTCTTCATGTCTTTCATCCGACTGGATGCGGACTCCAGATCTTCGTCCTTTTGTTTACCCGTTTTCAGCAACAATGCTGCTACAAGGAAGGAAACAACCGCTGCTACAAGCACCCCAGCGAGCATTGGGAGGTATCCACCTCTTGGTGTTAAAAGGGAATAAGCGATAATACTACCCGGTGATGGTGCTGAGACAAGCCCTGCGCCTGTAAGCATGAATGTTAATGTACCTGCAACACCGCCTGCAATTGCGGCAAGAATCAGAATCGGTCTCATCAGAATGTAAGGGAAGTAGATCTCATGAATTCCCCCGAAGAAATGAATGATAACGGCACCTGGTGCAGAAGATTTGGCCATTCCGCGTCCGAAGAAGCAATAAGCAAGCAAGATACCAAGTCCCGGACCCGGGTTGGATTCAAGCATGTATAATACGGATTGCCCTAATTCTCTCGCTTGATCTGTTGCAATGGGTGTAAGAATACCGTGGTTGATTGCATTGTTCAGGAACAATACTTTACCCGGTTCGATAATCAGGTTGACCAGCGGCAGCAAACCCAGATTCATTAAGCCTTGCACTCCGGCAGACAATACTTTGCTAATCGCTTCTACAGCAGGCCCGATGCCCAGTAGCGCAAATATGCCCAAGATTCCGCCAATAATACCGGCTGAAAAGTTGTTAACCAGCATTTCAAATCCGGCTCTAATTTTACCTTCGATCGATTTATCGAATTTTTTGATGATCCATGCTGCCAGAGGTCCAGCGATCATGGCCCCGAGGAACATCGGAATATCGCTACCCACGATGACCCCAATGGTCATAATGGCACCCACGACACCACCACGCTGACCATGCATCATCGTACCCCCGGTATAACCGATTAACAGTGGCAGCAAATATTTGATCATCGGATCGACTAGCTGTGCAAGCGTCTCGTTAGGGAACCAGCCTGTTGGAATGAACAGAGCCGTAATTAATCCCCAGGCGATGAACGCTCCCATATTTGGCATGACCATACCACTCAGGAATCGGCCAAAACGCTGAACACCAACCCGTAGCCCACCTTTGGAATTGGACGATTGGTCCAAATTACTCATTGTATTATCCTCCTTGGATCAAGTGATTATGATTATGAAAGGGGTATCATTTCTCCCCTGCTGTAATCCTAAGCGAGAATGCTCTCCTGTTCAATGAAATGAAAGCGTACTTTCGTCATGAACAATGATGACAACATTAGGTTATGTAATCGTTTTTATCTATGCATAATGGCTGAACTCATTGGTACATAAGGCTTTTCTTGCCTATGACTTTTATCATTTCCAAAATCATTTTCTACCCTATAGCTTGATCTAATCAGACAATTTGCATCCACAATCTGCTTAAATCAGTATTCACAACGTTCCTTGGAAAACACAAAAAAACCTGTGCAAGCATCAAGCTCACACAGGTCGCAATAACATGAAGCACATCTCATTTTTGTAATAACATATGTTAATAAGTACAAGTTCATTGATTCTATTCTTCGGTATGTTTGCGATACGCATCTGCATTCATCAATGTGGACAACGCTGCAGACAGATCTCCCTCAACACGAATCTCGATCATCCAGCCTTCCTCGTAAGGAGAGCTGTTTACCAGTTCAGGTGAGTCCTGCAACGAATCATTCACCGCAATGATTGAACCAGTGACTGGAGAAAACAAGTCCGACACCGTTTTGACCGATTCGATCGTTCCAATGCTGTCTTCTGCTTTTACATTGGATTCAAGGTCAGGCAATTCCACAAACACAATGTCACCCAGCTGATGCTGCGCGAACTCGGTAATGCCAATACGTACAGTATCCTCCCCTACGGTTTGCACCCATTCGTGCTCTTCACTGTACAGGAAATCACTTTTCAATTCGCTCATCGATATCCGCCTCGCTTTTCATTAATGAGTGCATGCGATCTTTGACCTTAACCTTTTTCCCAGAACATAGCGTATGATATTTATGAATCAAATGTCAAGATACCTTACAATTTATTTGCTGATCCCCTCCTCAAACCGTAACCTGAATACACTCTTTCTACATATACTGGTGAATATTAGAATAGTAAGCGTAGTCTTTTTAAATACACGAACAATTATATTAAAACTATACTAAATATTCGGTTTTTAATCACTTTCTATGATATCGTTCTTGACATCGATAGTGGATTCACGTTTTAATGAGAGGAGTAAACGTGTTTATTGGACTATGTTATACCCGCGGATGAATGTAAAGGGAGAGATTACCCGCGACACCCGACTCGGGATGTACATGAGGTAACGCCGAAGGAGTAAACCACCGATAAGCGGAGGTGAATCTCTCAGGCAAAAGGACTTTTACGGGACGCAACTCTGGAGAGCATCTATTCGCCCTGTGCGGGCGTTATGATCACCCAAGGGGAAACCTGCTGTACGACGCGGCGGGGTAACTCTCAGGTACAAGGGACAGAGCCTTAGAATACAGCGTGCTACTTGGCATGCCGGTTCTTTGGCCTGTCCTTTTCCTTTTTCCCAAAAAACGAAAAACAGGATTCAGATCGGCGCTGTCATAGCTGCCTTATCATACTTACCCACTAAAGGTCTCTAGATGAAAATTTAAAAATACCCTGGTTCATTGATCCACGATTGCATATTCGGCCGGCTGACGGCCCATGACGAGGTGATTTGATGTCCGATTTGCTTAGAACACCACTCTTCCCACTATATCAGCAATATGAAGGCGTACGGTGCATTGATTTTGGAGGCTGGGAGCTTCCGGTACAATTTAGCGGAATCCAGAAAGAACATGAAGCGGTACGCGAGCGCGCTGGACTGTTCGATGTATCCCATATGGGCGAATTCACAGTACAGGGTGAGCAGGCTGAAGCATTTTTGCAACAAATGATGACCAATGATGTGACCACGCTGGTTCCCGGTCAAGCCCAGTATACCCTGATGTGTTATCCGAATGGCGGTGTGGTGGATGATCTGCTCGTGTATAAGCTGGAAGATCAGCAGTATATGCTCGTGGTTAACGCCTCCAACATCGACAAGGATTGGGCATGGCTGCAAGAGCACTTGATCCCTGGTGTAAGCATGACCAACGATTCGGAGCAGACGGCGCTGCTCGCCCTGCAAGGTCCACTGGCTGTAGATATTATCGGAAAAGTTACAGATACGGATGTATCCACCATTGAACCATTTCGTTTTGTGCAGAATGCCGAAGTCTGTGGAGTAAAATTGCTGTTATCCCGTACTGGTTATACCGGTGAAGATGGATTTGAACTATATATATCTGCGGATCAAGCCTCTGCGGTCTGGAATGGATTAATGCAAGCTGGAGAAGGTCACGGACTTGTACCAGCAGGCCTCGGTGCCCGGGATACGCTGCGCTTTGAAGCAAGGCTCCCTCTGTATGGACAGGAATTGTCGGCAACCATCTCTCCACTCGAAGCTGGCGTAGGTATGTTTGTGAAGCTGAATGCTGGACCCTTTATCGGACACGAAGCCTTGTTACAACAAAAAAATGATGGTCCCGCCCGCAAACTGGTCGGCATCGAAGTGCTGGAGCGTGGCATCCCCCGCCCCCACTATCCGATTTACGCCGAAGGCGTACAGATTGGTGAAGTGACGACAGGCACGCAATCACCAACATTGAAACGTAATCTGGGGCTTGCCCTCATCGACAGCAAATACGCTGCGCTCGGAACCCCGCTTGAGATTGAGATCCGCGGCAAGAAGCTGAAAGCCGTGGTCGTGAAGACCCCTTTTCATAAACGGATACGTACGTCAAAGACACCTACCCAAGGAGTTGATCAAGTATGAGCAAGCACCGTTATATTCCCATGACCGAGCAGGATCAGAGCGCCATGCTCGCAACCATTGGTGTGGATACGCTGGATGATCTGTTTCAGGACATTCCACAGGAGATTCGTTATCAGGGCGAGCTGCCCGTATCCTCCAAACTTGATGAATATGCGCTTACACGTCACATGTCCAAACAGGCTGGCGGCAACGCCAATTTCGAAACTCATGCCAGCTTCCTCGGCGCAGGCATATATGATCATCATGTTCCTTCCGTCATCAATCATGTCATATCCCGTTCCGAGTTCTACACTGCCTACACACCTTATCAGCCTGAGATCAGCCAAGGTGAACTACAGGCCATTTTCGAATTCCAGTCCTACATCTGTGAATTAACCGGTATGGCTGTAGCCAATGCCAGCATGTATGACGGTGCAACGGCCTTTGCGGAAGCAGGTAATCTGGCCGCAGCGGCAACTCGTCGCAAACAGCTCATCGTATCCCGTACCGTTCATCCGGAAGCCCGTCAGGTATTGCAGGCTTATGCGCACGGACTGAGTCTAGAGATTGTTGAGATTGGCTATAAGGATGGCGTCACTGACTGGGATGCCCTGCAAGCCGCCATATCGGACGATACCGCTGCTGTCCTGATCCAGAGCCCGAACTTCTTCGGTGCCGTGGAAAATGTAAAACAAGCCGCTGACCTCGTGCATGCGCACAAGGGTCTGCTCGTCGTAAGTGCTAACCCGCTATCGCTAGGTCTGCTGGAAGCTCCAGGCAAGCTGGGTGCCGACATCGTAGTAGGCGATGCGCAGCCCCTCGGGATCGCCGCTTCACTCGGCGGCCCGACATGCGGATATTTCGCCGTATCCCAGCCTCATATGCGCCGAATTCCTGGCCGAATTGTAGGCCAGACCACGGATCGCAACGGCAAGCGCGGTTTTGTACTGACACTGCAAGCACGTGAACAGCATATCCGCCGCGAAAAGGCGACATCCAACATCTGTTCCAACCAGGCTTTACTTGCACTCAGCGCATCTGTCTATATGTCCATCATGGGGAAACAAGGAATGATCGATGTAGCCGATCTGAATCTGCAAAAGAGTCATTACACCCTGAATACATTAACTGCGGTTCCTGGAGTTAGCCTGACGTTTAATGCACCAACATTCAATGAGTTTGTGATTAAGCTTCCTGAAGGAACAGACGTGGATACACTTCAGTTGAAACTGCTGGATGCGGGCTTCATTGGTGGCTACGAACTCGGACGTGATTATCCGGAGCTTGCCGGACATATGCTGATTGCTGTTACCGAACGACGCAGTAAGGAAGAGATTGACGAATTCGCACGAGCATTGGAGGGATCGCTGTGACTCAGGAAACGACGACAACGACAACACCGGCACAAGGACAATCGGAAACGGGTACCTCTGTCTCCACTTCGGCTCAATCTGTGACAGAAAAATTCAACGCACAGACCTTATCCCCTGCACCGGAGCAAGCATTGATCTTTGAACTCAGCAGCCCTGGACGTGTAGCTTATTCCCTGCCAGAATGTGACGTTCCTCGTCAGGCTGCCGATACGTTGATTCCCCGGGAAATGCTCCGTTCAGAAGCAGCGGCACTGCCAGAAGTGTTCGAGGTAGATGTTATTCGACACTATACCGCTCTGTCCCGCCGCAACTTCGGCGTAGATAACGGCTTCTATCCACTGGGCTCTTGTACGATGAAATACAATCCAAAGATTAATGAGGATGTTGCACGTTATAATGGTTTCGCCAAAATTCATCCGTACCAGCATGAATCCAGCATTCAAGGTGCACTTGAACTGTTATATACGTTGCAAAACGACCTAGCAGGTCTGACAGGTATGGATGCGGTGACCCTGCAACCCGCCGCGGGTGCCCATGGAGAATGGACGGGACTTATGATGATTCGTGCCTACCATGAAGGTCGTGGCGAACAACGTACCAAAGTCATCGTGCCCGATTCTTCTCATGGTACCAACCCGGCAAGCGCAACCGTAGCAGGATTTGAGACTGTGACGATTCCATCCCGGGCAGACGGACTGGTTGATTTGGACGCACTCCGTGCAGCCGTCGGTTCGGATACAGCAGCATTGATGCTGACCAACCCGAATACACTTGGTTTGTTCGAGAAAGACATACAGGAGATTGCATCCATCGTACACCAGGCTGGTGGCTTGCTGTACTACGATGGGGCGAACTCCAATGCTATTATGGGCATTACCCGTCCAGGTGATATGGGCTTTGACGTGGTGCATCTGAACTTGCACAAAACGATGAGTACGCCTCATGGCGGTGGTGGACCTGGCGCCGGACCAGTCGGCGTGAAGAGCCGTCTGATTCCATTCCTGCCTAAGCCGATGGTAATCAAGAATGCTGATGGTAGGTTTGTATTCGATCGTGAAGGCGATCAATCCATTGGCCGGGTGAAAGCCTACTACGGTAACTTCGGTATATTGGTTCGTGCCTATGCCTACATTCGCACCTATGGACCAGAAGGCTTACGCCGTGTCTCTGAATGTGCGGTACTGAATGCCAACTATATGATGGCCCGTCTCGCCCCTTACTACGAGATTCCATATCCAGGCGTATGTAAACATGAATTCGTCATGTCTGGACGGGGACTGAAGCAGTATGGTGTGCGTACACTGGATGTTGCCAAACGATTGCTTGATTTTGGATACCATCCACCAACCGTGTACTTCCCGCTTAACGTCGAAGAATGCATTATGATCGAGCCGACAGAAACCGAAAGTAAAGAAACGTTGGATGGATTCATTGATACGATGATACGGATTGCCAGAGAAGCAGAAGAGACACCTGAATTGGTACTGAACGCACCTTATGGCACACCGGTTACTCGACTCGATGAGACTACCGCAGCCCGCAAACCTGTTCTGAACTGCGCTTGCAGTTAAAAACTAAGTGAGTTTCTAATCCATGCTCTTGCTGATGTTAACTACACCAGTAAGAGCATTTTTTGGTTAGACATTACAGGGTCTCTCTCCTCGTACTCCCCCTTTATTCCCTATACATTCGCGCAACAAAAAAAGCCGATATCCACATGATTCACGGATACCGGCAAAATCGCTGCATGAACGCAGCTCATTATCGGAAAAAGAAAAACCTCAAATCCGGAGGATACCCCGGCAAAATTACGCTTGAATGCTTTGAACCAATTCAACGACTTGTTCAGCCGTTTGCATATCCAAAGCTTTGGCAGCCAGTTCCTGCATATCCGCACGGGACAGCTTGGTGATCTGACTACGAGCTGGCAGAATGGATGTTGCGCTCATGCTGAACTCATCCAATCCAAGACCGAGCAGCAATGGAATTGCTGTTTCGTCTCCTGCCATCTCACCACACATGCCAACCCATTTGCCTTCACGATGCGCTGCATCGATAACCATTTTAACCAAACGCAAAATGGCCGGGTTATACGGTTGGTACAGATACGCCACTCGTTCGTTCATACGGTCAGCAGCCATGGTGTATTGAATCAGATCGTTCGTTCCGATACTGAAGAAATCCACTTCTTTGGCAAATTGATCCGCCAGAACTGCAGTCGATGGAATCTCGACCATGATTCCGAGTTGAATGCTGTCAGAAACAGCAATACCTTCAGCAACCAGCTTCTCTTTCTCTTCGAGCAAGACAGCTTTTGCTTCACGGAATTCACCCAGTGTTGCGATCATTGGGAACATCACACGCAGGTTGCCATGTACGCTTGCACGCAGCAATGCACGCAATTGTGTACGGAAGATATCCAGACGGTCCAGACACAGACGAACTGCGCGGAAGCCGAGGAATGGATTCATTTCTTTTGGCAGATCCAGGTATGGAAGCTCTTTGTCTCCACCGATGTCGAGTGTACGAACAACGACAGGTTTACCTTCCATTTTTTCCAGTACCGCTTTGTAAGCATTATACTGAATGTCTTCGGAAGGAAGCTTGTCTCTGCCCATGTACAGGAACTCGGTACGGTACAGGCCTACAGCCTCGCCGCCGTTCTCCAGAACACCCGTTACATCATTCGGTGTACCGATGTTGGCTGCAAGTTCAACATGAACGTTGTCCACCGTTACCGTTGGCTCATCACGAAGTTTTCTCCACTCTGCACGTTGTGCATCATACTGTTCCTGTTTGGCACGGTATTCAGCAATAACTTCATCAGTAGGGTTAACCAGTACGTGACCATCCAGACCGTCAACAATAATCATATCGCCTTGTTTCGCTTGAGCCAAGATGTCCTTGGTTCCAACGACAGCCGGAATTTCAAGAGAGCGAGCCATAATCGCCGAGTGAGAAGTACGACCACCAATGTTGGTTGCAAAACCTTTAACAAATTGACGGTTCAGTTGAGCCGTGTCGGAAGGCGTCAGATCCTCCGCAAGCACGATCACTTCTTCATTGATCTCAGCTGGACTCATGAAGTCGATACCAAGCAAGTGATTTAGCACACGTTTGGTTACGTCACGCATATCTGCAGCACGTTCCTGCAGGTAAGCACTCTTCATGTTCTCAAACATGGAGATAAATTGCGATGCCGTTTCGTTCAAAGCAAATTCTGCATTGATCATGTCATCCGCAATTCTAGCTTTAACCGGATCAATCAGTTCCGGGTCATTCAAAATGAGCAAATGCGAAGCAAAAATCTCTGCTTTTTTCTCGCCAAGCTCTTGTAAAGTGCGCTCTTTGATCGCCTCAAGCTCAGTCTGGGACTTGCCCAGAGCTGAGTCGAGTTTCGCGATCTCTGCGTCAACGTCGTTAATTTGGCGTTTTTCTACAGAGTAATCAGGATGCTCCAAGATAAACGCCTTGGCGATAGCAATACCCGCCGAAGCCGCGATCCCGGAGACATTAAGCATTAATTTCGCCCAACCCTTCGTTAACCATAACGTCAGTCAAAGCTTGAAGAGCTTCAGCTTCTCCTTCGCCTTCAACGATGATGCTGATGGTGTCGCCTTGTTCCAAACCGAGGGAAAGAACACCCAGGATGGATTTCAAAGTTACTTTTTTACCGTTAGCTTCTGCAAAGGATTCTGCACCTTTGAATTTGTTAGCTGTATTAACCAGGGCTGTCGCCGGACGTGCGTGGATACCATCTTCGTCTGTAATTCTAAATGTTTGTTGCATTACAATCATCTCACTTTCAGTAATTTGGTTTAGGCATTGCATATATTTACACTTGCTTGCCATCGTCGTAACACTTCTTATTTTATCTCAATGATTGGCTGATCGCCAACTTTGAGCACTCCACTCTTCTTCAAGGTCACTGTGGAGCCTTCTGGCAGGTTGGTGAAAATAACTGGTGAAATGATCGATGGAGCGTTTGCTTTGACATACTCCAGATCCACTTCCATAATCGGCTGACCCGCCGATACCAGATCACCTTCCTGCACGAGTACGTTAAAGCCTTGACCTTTCAGCTTCACCGTATTGACACCTATATGAACAAGCACTTCCTTGCCTCCGTCGGACATGATGCCCACGGCGTGTTTGCTTGGAAATACATTAAACACTTTACCATACACAGGAGATGTTATTGTGCCATCATGTGGCAAAATAGCGAATCCGTCACCTGTCATTTTTTCAGCAAAGACCGGATCAGGTACGTTCGAAATGTCCAGCAACTCACCATTAACTGGCATTACGATATCCTCAGCAACGATACGCTCGCCTTGTTCACCTTGAGCCTTCTCCTCTTCTGGAGTCGGTTTAGCAGCTGCTGGCGTTGGTGCTGGTGTTCGCCCTGCAATGATATCCTGCATTTGAGTTTTAATCGTATCGGAACGTGTTCCGAAGATGGCTTGAACATTATTACCCACTTCAAGCACACCAGATGCACCCAATTGCTTCAAACGATCTTTTTTCACATTGGATTTCTCATTGACTTCAATCCGCAAACGAGTAATACAAGCGTCCAGATGTTTGATATTCTCCTTACCACCAAAAGCTTCGAGAATGTTATGCGGCAGCTCATCCGTTGAACCGGAGCTTCCGCCAGACGCAGTTTCAGGCGTTGCCTCTTCACGTCCTGGTGTTTTGAGATTGAATTTGCGAATGATTAATCGGAATCCGAAGTAGTAGATTACCGCAAGAATCAAGCCGACGATAACAACGTTCCACCATGGTGTACGGTTCGGAATAATACCGAAGATCAGGAAGTCAATGAACCCACCGGAGAAGGTCATACCGATCTTGACACCCAGAATTTGCATGGTCATGAAAGACAAACCTGCAAAGATACAGTGTACTGCAAACAGGATTGGCGCTACAAACAGGAACGAGAATTCAAGTGGTTCTGTGATCCCTGTCAGGAACGAGGTCAGCGCAGCCGAACCCATAATGCCTGCAACATACTTTTTGTGTTCCGGTCTTGCTTCATGGTACATCGCAAGAGCGGCCGCTGGCAAACCGAACATCATGAACGGGAATTTACCAACTTGGAACGTTCCCGCTGTGAGGTTTGCACCATCACGCAATTGATTGAAGAAGATCTGCTGGTCACCACGAATGACGTCTCCAGCTTTGTTCACGTACTCACCGAACTCAAACCAGAATGGGGAGTAGAAAATGTGGTGAAGACCGAACGGAATCAATGACCGTTCCACGACACCGAAGATAAATGCCGACAATGTCGGGCTTGTATCTACCATGAAGTGAGACACAGCATTCAATCCATTTTGAATCGGTGGCCAGATAATCACGAGAAGCAACCCGATTAAGAGGGAAACAACCGAAGTGATAATCGGAACAAAGCGTTTACCTGCAAAGAAACCCAGGTAAGACGGCAGTTCGATTTTGAAAAATCGATTGTAACACAGCGCGGCGGCAATACCTATGATAATACCTCCGAACACGCCTGTACTCAATGTCGGGATACCCAGGATGCTGGCATAACCCGGTACTTCGCCGATCATTGCCGGGGTAACGCCTACTGCGGTACCCAGTGTGACGTTCATGACCAGATAACCGATGATGGCTGCTAGACCCGCAACCCCTTCGCCACCGGCCAATCCAACGGCTACACCGACGGCGAACAGCAATGCCAGATTATCAAATACGATCTGACCTGCGTTCATCATAATTGTGGCGATCGAGTTCACCCAAGGGGTGTCGAGCGCAGTTACATATTGCAAAAAGTCTGGATTAACCAGCATGTTTCCGATTCCGAGCAGCAAACCTGCCGCTGGCAGAATGGCTACAGGTAACATGAGCGCTTTACCTACTCTTTGTAATACACCAAAAAGCTTCTTAAACATCGCTTCGCTTACACCCTTTCGTCTAAGTTTATATGTTGTTATGCAAGCAAGGGAACACAAAAAAAGGCATGAATTAATAAAGTGAACTGTGCCAACCTTGGGGTATAGCATACCCTGTATAAGGTAAGAACAATCACACTCTTATTAACTCATGCCTGATCGAGTCAGTAACACGTCGCTTATGTTAATTCAGTTGCTTGATTACGGAGACCATTGTAGCACCAGTTTTAATCCATTGCAAGCCTTTACACCAAAAAAATTTTCCCGCATTCCATCACTGGAATGATTTCACTTATTCTCTTCTTCCTTCCGTTGATTCAGCCGTTGCAGATGAATGGTCAGATACCCTACTTCCGCGGGATAAACTGGCAGTTTCAGCCTTTTCTCCATCACTTTGGTCAGCTTCCATGCAAGCGAGTACATTTCCGGATACTCCAACTTGAGCAGCGAATCCAATTTATGAAGTTCTTCGACTTTGTCCCCCCGGCGTACACGCTCAAGGGCGAAACGAAGATGAGTGAGCAAACGGGAGTAGTCCAGCGATTCCGTTTCAAACGAATAATCAAGTTGGTCAGACACCACGTTCACCAGATCAGTGATCAATTGTGAATGTTCACGTACCTGGGATATATTTTGGTTGGTCATTGCGCTATAGATATGAAGGGCAATAAAACCAATCTCGTCCATCCCCAAGTCTACTCCCATTCTCTCCTTGATCAGACGAACAGCGTATTCTCCCATCCGATATTCTTCAGGATAAATCTCGCGGGTCTCATATAGAAATGGATTTTGTATGACAATTCCCTGTTCCTTGCGTTTTAACGCGAAAGAAATATGATCGGTTAATGCAATATGGATATGTTCATTCAGAGGAACGTCCGTACGCTCTGCGATATACGTAATGACTTCGTTAATAATCTCGATCAAGGCTTCATCCACCTGTGGAAGAAGCTGCTTGTACTGCTCCTGCTCCTGCTGGTTTTTCAAAATGAACATTTTCTCCACAGCCATCAGTGGAATGTGATCACTCGGTTTTCGGTTAAAACCAATGCCCTTACCAATGACAACGACTTCCCCATGATCAGGATGCTGTGCAATGATTACATTATTATTTAGCGCTTTATCTACATGCAGGCTGCTCATTGTTTGCACCTCATTTTTCACACCATCTTAGGTGTGATAAGTCACACCCTGTTACGAACGAAAAGACATCCGGAGCGGGCAAACCGCGCCGGACGTCTCGCTTAAAAAGTAACAAAAATTCGCCTTAAGGTCAATAGAGTATACCGCAACATTGGAAGTGGTTGTTACTCGTCAACCCCAGCTCTTTCCACAATCTTGTCGATTATGGAAGGGGTTGTCACAGCCTCGCTCTGTTGAATGGCAACCGGCGCAGGTGTTTTGGACTTGGTAAGGCCTTTAATCAGCTGCTCTACATCGATGCCGGATACGCTTTTAAGCATCTCTGGAGCCGTCGCCATAAGTTCCGTAACATAGTTACTTACACGCGCTGCACCTTCTCCTTTACCTGTATCTACCACAGTCAGTTTATCAATGGATGCAATCGGCTCGGCAATTTTGCCAGCCAGCTCAGGCAGCATTTTGACGATAATATCGAGTACAGCCGCTTCGCCAAACTTCTGGAACGCCTCGGCCAATTTTTCCTTCGCTTCTGCTTCGGCAAGACCACGCAAACGAATAACTTCTGCATCCGCTGTACCTTTGGCAAGTTCCGCATCCGCCATGGCCTGACCTTCAAGCCGCTTCTGTTCAGCTGTTGCTTTGGCGTGTGTTTCGATGGAGTACTGTACTGCATCGGCTTCACGCATTCTTTTGGCTTTATCCGCTTCGGCAGCCTGCTCCACCGCATAACGATCCGCTTCTGCCTTTTTCTTCACTTCGGCATCATATTGCTTCTCACGTACGACGATTTCTTTTTCTTGCAGATCGATCTCACGTTCTTTACGAACGAGTTCAACCTTCATTTCTTCTTCTACCACGGTCTGTCTCGCACGCGCTTCATGGATATGGTATGCCTGATCGGCTTCCGCTTTTGCTGTATCCTGATCCCGCTTAAACGTGGCTACTTTCAGTTCCTTCTCTTTGGCTGCCTCGGCGATATTGGTATCCCGCAGCAACTCTGCTTTTTGGCCCTGTTCTTCCGCATTAGCCTTCTGAATACGCGCATCACGCATTGCTTCCGCTTCAGCAATCTCGGCATCACGCTTCACTGCCGCAATTCTCGGTTTACCGAGAGCGTCCAGGTAGCCCTGTTTATCACGAACATCCTTGATGGTAAATGAGACAATTTGCAGTCCCATTTTTTTCAGGTCTCTAGCTGCTACTCCTTGAACCTCTTGAGCAAATCGATCCCGGTTCCGATACACTTCTTCCACCGTCATCGTACCGAGGATGGCCCGCAAATGCCCCTCCAGTACCTCCTGTGCTTCGCTTCTCAGCGCTTCTACAGGTTTACCGATGAATTGCTCAGCTGCCGTAGCAACGTCCTCTACAGCGCCCCCAACCTTGATAATAGCGACACCGTCAGCAATAACTGGAACACCTTGCTCCGTGTACACTTCAGGTGTGGAGACATCCAGCTTGTGGGACAATAAGGAGATAAACTCGGATTGCTGGAATACCGGCAGGATAAATGCACCGCCACCACGAACAATTTTAATTTTCCGGCCAGAATCATCATCGGATATATTTTTGCTACCCAGGAATGACCCCGTAACGATCATCGCTTCATCCGGTCCAACCGTTTTGTATCTCGCCCAGAAAGCCAAACCCAAAATCAGAATCACACCAACAACAACTGCAGGAATCAACAACACATCCCAATTTAAATCCATTCCACATCTCTCCCCTTATTCATTCATGATGAGTGCTTAAACTAATTAGGTGATTAGACTAGTTTATAAATCTTTAAGTACATTTTCATCCCATTCCGACACTCGCAGTACACCATCTACGACATCCACCACGACAACACGTGCTCCCGCCGCAATGGGAAGGTGTTCAAAGCTGGATGCTGTCTGAATCGTACTACCGGATGCAAAGCGGATCATCACTTCACCAAAACCTTTTTCCGGCACCGGAATGGTAATTTCCCCAATTTTGCCTGATAACTCTTTCATTGAAAATGCAATGGAGACATCGCTGTTACGCATCGGTTTGATATATGCGAAGAATACCAGCATGGCTGCAGCAATACCTATAAGCAGGGATAATATTAGACCGGACATCGCACTTAATGAACTATAACGTGTCAGCATAATGCCTGCCCCACCAAAGGTTGTAATGGAACCAGCTAACACAACGGGTTTGAAAAAATCAAGACCTGGCATTTCGAAAGCTCCGTCCAGCAAGCCATCAATCAAGTCACCCAGCACAAGGCTGACAACCGCAAATATTGCTCCTCCGATTAGACACCCCCAATAAATTGTCTCCATCCCCTGTTCCTCCTCTCCTCTGCCGCAAATTCATTCTAACTGAGCATTCCACATGTAAATAAATACGTAGCTAACATCAAAATGTTTCAAATTCTTTCCTCAAATGTATTCTGGAGCCGATAATGGGTATTATCACGACATTCTGTTCTTCTTGCTTCATGTTCCTTCGTTATTCACGTGTACAGCCCCGAATACATGAAAAAAACCGCAAGCCCCCATGAAGGAGACTTGCGGCTATCGGACAACAGCATGTGTCCGTTCACTTGTCAGGGATTATAGAATTACAGAGAAGCCTTGTAGATGGATACAACATCTTCCCGTTGCAGTTTCTTGAAGTTACCGAATGGACCAAACAGCATCGCTTTGTCAGCCATTACGTCGATCTGACTGTCATCGATATCGTAATCTGCCAAACGGTTAGGTGCACCAATAGATGTCCAGAATTTGCTGAGCGCATCGATACCTTCTTCAGCAACCTGTCTGTCCGACTTGCCTTCAGGATTCACTTCAAACACATTGATTGCCAGACGTTTGAATCGATCCACATTGACATCCAGATTATGTTTCATCCAGTGTGGGAACAAGATCGCGAGTCCACCGCCATGCGGGATATCATACACTGCGGATACCGCGTGTTCGATATTATGTGTTGCCCAGTCTCCTGCGAGACCCATATTCAGCACGCCATTCAATGCCATCGTTCCGCAATACAGAATTGTTTCGCGCAGCTCATAGTTCTCCAAATCTTCAACCAGACGAGGTGCTGCTTCCATTACGGTACGCAGAATCGTCTCACAGAAGCCGAGTTGAACCGGTGTGTTGGCGTCCAGATGGAAGTAATGCTCCAATACGTGAGACATCATATCCACCATGCCGTATACCGTTTGGTCCAGTGGAACAGTGTATGTATTCACTGGATCCAGGATAGAGAATGCAGGGAAAGAGTATGCACTGCCCCAACCCAGTTTTTCTTGGGTATCCTGATTCGTAATAACCGAACCGGAGTTCATCTCCGAACCAGTTGCTGCCATAGTCAGTACCGTACCGAGTGGAAGAGCGTCTTGTGCAACGGCTTTGCGCTGAGCAAAATCCCACATATCGCCATCATACTTGGCACCTACAGCAATCGCTTTGGAACAATCCAGTACACTACCGCCACCTACAGCGAGGATCAGGTCGATGTTATTTGTTTTGCAGAGGTCTACCCCTTTATGGACCGTAGAAAGACGCGGGTTAGGTTCCACGCCAGCCAGTTCAGTCACTTCTGCTCCAGCTTCCTTAAGCAAACCGATCACTTGATCATACAGCCCACTGCGTTTGATACTGCCGCCACCATATACAAGCAGAACCCGTTTACCGTATTTCGGCACTTCTGTTTTCAATGCTTCCAGTTGTCCTTTGCCGAAAATCAGCCGGGTTGGATTATAGAATTGGAAAGATCTCATATCTATTGTCGCCTCCAATGGAGTTTAGAATTTTTGTGCAACTCCAATTATAGTACCCTGTTTATAGAAAAACAAATCGATAGTCACTCACTTTATAACAACCCGTTAATCTCCAAATGTGCTCGAAACATCTCGCTCGTTGAAGGTAAATCCTCAGCGTTCGCCCATGTTTCGGTGGCCCATAACCCAGCCTGTTTGAATGCCCGAGGACAATGAATAAAGCACTCTTCCACATCCACAATGACAGCTGCACCTATGGTTTTACCACTCCAGCCCATACTGGCGATGAATTCCTCATCCTTGGTAATGGATGCTGTACCATTGATACGCAGCACTTCATTCAGTCCCGGAATCAAAAAAAGCATACCGATACCAGGGTTAGACAACATGTTCAACAACGAGTCTATCCGCCGATTGCCTGGGCGCTCGGGATAAACGAGCCGATATGGTTCATATACTTTCACAAATCCCGCTCCATCGCCCCGTGGCGATACATCGCTATTTCCATCCCGATCGGACGTAGAGAGGAAAAATAAAGGCGACATGGTTAGAAAATTCTGAACATGTGAATCCACAAATGAGATTGCCTTGTTACGCACATGTTCATGGGGTTCCCCCACCATGCTTTGCAGTTCCTCTGCATCTGTAATCAATGGAATATTCAATGCCTTCTTTTCCAATTCATTAACCCCATTCCCTCAATTCATTGTGTTACCTAGGACTTCTCTCCATTATAACTGGCTCGGAAGTTCATTCCAATGCGTACTCATGACAAGAACACCCGCTCCTGATTGGGCGGGTGTTCTTGATTTGTTGATTATGTTGATTATTATTCAGTGTATCCCATGCTGCTCACAAAACGACGGAAAGCCTGACGTCCTGCTTCATCATGTTTGTAGACACCTGCATGCTCCAGAATCTCGGCAAATTTCAAACCGACTTCCTGCTGTACAATAGCAACGGCTTGTTCTTTGTCCAACTTAGGACCGAAACGTCCAATCAATTCTTCCGCCCAGCCCAGATGCTTGTTCAAGACATGATCGGAAGCTTTGGCCGCTTCAGCAAGCTTGGCATCTCCAGCGAGGATATCCGCGATACTGTCCAGTTCTTCTTTCAAGCGACCTGGCAGAATGGCAAGTCCCATCACTTCGATCAGACCAATGTTCTCTTTTTTCAAATGGTGCATCTCACGGTGCGGATGGAAAATCCCTTCAGGATGCACATCATTCGTGCGGTTGTTACGCAAGACGAGATCCATCTCATACCCACCGTCTGCACTGCGACGAACGATTGGTGTTACCGTATTGTGCGGTACCTGTTCCCCATCTACTTCACTGAATGCCTCGATATCCGCAGCAGAATCACTGTAGAGCTTCCACGCTTCATATACAGCATTACCTGCTTCAAGCAACTCTGCAGGATCGTGTGAAGCCAGACGCATTACTGACATCGGCCATTTTACGAGACTCAGTGTAAGTCCAGGTGCATCCGCATGGCGGAAGACGGCCTCAGGCTGTGCATTTTGAATCGCGAATGTATGACGTCCACCCTGGAAATGGTCATGTGTCAGAATCGATCCGCCTACGATCGGCAAATCCGCGTTAGATCCGATAAAGTAATGCGGGTACTCCCCGACAAAGGCAAGCAGTCTGCGCAGCGTATCCTTCGTCAGTTTCATCGGCACATGATCGTGATGGAAAATGATGCAGTGCTCGTTGTAGTACACATACGGCGAGTATTGGAACAACCAAGGCTCGTTGTTTAGCTCAAGCGGAATGACACGCAGATTTTGGCGAGCCGGGTGATTCACCCGACCAGCGTAGCCTACATTTTCACGACACAGTTGGCATTTTGGATATACCGGAGGCGGAAGCAATTTCGCCATGGCAATTTCCTTTGGACTTTTCTCCGGCTTCGACAGGTTGATGGTTATCTCCATGTCTCCATAGGCCGTGTCCTGTGTCCAGTAGACATTCTTCGAGATCCGATCCATCCGGATATAGTTGGAGTTAATCGACAAGTCATAGAACTGAGAGGTGGCTGCCTCAATGCCTTCCGTTTGCTCCGTGTGACGGAATGCGCGTACCACTTCGGATGGGCGAGCCATTAGATGGCCCATGATTTTGGCATCCAGCAAATCACGGAACGTATCGCTATTTTCAGGAATGAGTCCAATAGTGAATCCATAATCAATCAACGTATCCAGCATAGCTTGTGGACCATCGGGCACAGTTGTGTCCAACTCTCCGGCATAAGGCTCTGAGAATCCGAATTGTTCAAGCAATAGGTTGCGGCTATAATCCCAATCCGCTTCCTCGATTAATTGTTTCTGCAAGGCAAATGCAACCAGACGTTCAATGGCATGCAGTGCTTCCTGCTGCTCCGGTGTCCGCTCTGTGGCACCTGCTGCAATATGAGTCTGTGACATAAGGTATTCGCCTCCTAGTTTTTTCCGTAGCCGTCAGGACGTGATTGGTGCCAGCCCCAAGCGCTTTGAATGACATCTTCAAGATTGGTCCACTTCGGATTCCAGCCCAGGACGGATCTCGCTTTCGCAGAGGAAGCTACCAGCACAGCCGGGTCACCTGCACGACGTGGTTCCTGTACAACCGGGATATCGAGGCCAGTCACTTTTTTAGCTGTCTCAATGACTTGTTTCACCGAGAATCCTGTACCGTTACCCAGGTTAAATACATTGCTGTTCTCACCTTTGCGAAGATAATCTACTGCACGTAGATGCGCATCAGCCAAGTCGCTCACATGGATATAGTCACGGATACATGTTCCATCTTCTGTTGCATAGTCGTCACCAAATACTGCGATGTGCGGGCGTTGTTTCAAAGCTGTTTGCAGTACGAGTGGAATTAAGTGACTCTCTGGCTGGTGATCTTCACCGATTTTGCCACTGTCATGAGCACCGGCTGCATTGAAGTAACGCAGGGAAACGTATTTGATATCCTGAACTTTATCGAACCATGACATCATGCGTTCCATCATCAGCTTCGTTTCGCCGTATACGTTCGTTGGCTCTGTACGGTCACTTTCTTCGATCGGCACTTTCTCCGGCTCGCCGTAGGTAGCTGCTGTAGAGGAGAAGACGATCCGGCGTACGTTCGCTGCATTCATCGCTTCCAACAGACAGAGTGTACCAAACACGTTGTTGTCATAATATTTAACCGGGTCTTTCATACTCTCGCCTACGAGTGAGTTGGCTGCAAAGTGAATGACTGCATCGATTGAATTCTCAGCGAACAGCTTCGCCAGAATTTCTTTGTCACGCAGATCCCCTTCATACAACTTACCGCCGAGCAACGCCTCACGATGCCCTGTCTGCAAGTTATCCAGTACCACAACCTCTTCCCCACGTTCCAACAATGCTGCTACCGTATGAGATCCAATATACCCTGCTCCACCTGTCACCAAAATTGCCATTTTACTTCGCCTCCTTCAATTCTTTAACACCGTCGCCTACACCGCATACATAAAAATCACCTTTGAGACCGGTACGCGCTTCATACGCCGCGCCCACTTCGCTCACAAAACGCTCAACATCGTCTTCATGCACAAGGGATACGGTACAACCGCCAAATCCTGCGCCAGTCATCCGAGCACCGAGCGTGCCTGGAATCCGCTGAGCTTCCTCAACCATAACATCCAGCTCATCACAGCTTACTTCGTACAAGTCGCGAAGCGATTCATGTGAAGCATTCATCAGCTTGCCGAAGGATTCCAGATCATTGATCCGCAATGCCTCCACTGATGCGAGAACACGTGCGTTCTCTTCCACGACATGTTGTGCACGCTGTCTTACTTTCTCATCTTTGATCTGATCCTGTAGTGTTACGAACTGCTCTGGCTTCAATTGAGCCAGGTAATTCAGTGCAGGCAGCTGTTCCTTCAAGATGGCAAGTGCCTGCTCGCATTGGGAGCGACGTTCATTGTAAGCTGAATCCACCAGACCGCGACGTTTGTTCGTGTTCCCGATGACTAATTTGTAGGAGCCTGTACGGAAAGGAACCTTTTCATACTCCAGTGTGTCACACATCAGCAGGATCGCGTGATCCTGAGCACCGTTTGCGACAGCGAACTGATCCATGATTCCACAGTTGACGCCGACGAACTCATTCTCTGCCTTTTGGGACAGAAGCGCCAGTTGAACCGTATCAATATCCGATACACCCTCCAGAGACTGAATCGCGAATCCGGTAAGTACCTCCAGAGATGCAGACGATGAAAGTCCTGCCCCGTTTGGAATCTCCCCATGGTACAGGAAGTCGTACCCTTTTGTTACATTCACGCCTTTGCCTTGCAGTTCAACTATGACGCCAACTGGATAGTCGATCCATTCTCCGGTTTTCTCCTTACCTATTGTGGAGGTATCCAGTGCCCCTTCATAGGACATGTTCGTGGAAGCCAGTTGCAATTGATTGTCCTGACGCTCACGAATAATCAATGTTGTCCCGAATTCCAGTGCTGCCGGAAGCACGTATCCACCGTTATAGTCAATGTGCTCACCGATCAGATTCACACGCCCCGGGGCATGAAACACACGGATGTCCGCTCCACTCTCTCCGTATTTCTCAATAAACTTTTGTTTCAATTCAGTTACGTTCACTGCTGGTGCACCTCGCCTCGTTGTTGTGGTTTTCTTAATGTTATTATATAAGAAAGCGGTGCCTCTTGTAATGCAACCATGTGTGTTTCATATGGATAAATGTGACCTTAAGGCGTATAATGATCGGAGCATCCCAGAAAGAAGGAAACGACCATGGCAGATCTCTCAAACTCCAAGAAAGACTCCCTTGCATCTTCTATAGAGAAAATTCAGGAACCACCTTCCGGTAAAAGCGGAGCACTCAGTTATTCGGTTGCCTCCAATCCCGTCTATTATGAACAAGGACCACTGCATGTCCTGTTTGCCGGGGCAAGCCAGACACTTCCGGGTCATGCCCTCGGACCCAAACTGTATGATTATTATCTACTGCATTATGTAGAAAAAGGGGCGGGTACGTTCCGTACCGAACTGCATACCTACGAGTTATCCGCAGGGGATTGTTTCCTCATTCATCCCGGGCAACTGGTAAGTTATCAGTCTCATGCCCGCAACCCATGGCAATACCGCTGGATTGCCTTCACAGGCAGCCAGGCTGCCCAACATACCGAAGAAGCCGGATTCCGCCCGGAAAAGTCCGTTTTTCATGCCGGGCCATCCTGCGGAATATCCGATTGGCTATCCGTGATGCAGGATGCTTTTGCCGAGCGCAAAGAGAGCTCCCATTTCACATCACTGGGTACGTTATATATGATTCTAGCTGAAGCACAGAATCACCTTTCGCAGGGCCAAACCTTAATTCCAGGTGAATCCTCCATCCGGCGTACGGTGAAACAGATGATTCAATATATGTCCACCCAGTATGCCTATCCTGTCTCCATTGAACAAATGTCTGCGAGTCTTGGATACAACCGTGCATATCTATCCCGTATTTTCAAACAGGAAACCGGGCTTTCGCCAGTTACTTATCTGCTAAAACTGCGGATCGACAAGTCGCGTCAACTGCTCCGTGAACGCCCGGATCTGTCCATTGAACAGGTTTCTGCATCGGTTGGACTACCTGACGCACTGTATTTCTCCAAACAGTTCAAACGATTTCATGGTGAAGCGCCCAGCTTGTATCGAGAGAAAATACTGTCCCGTCCGTCACACCAGGGGTTACAGAAGAACACTCTACAAAATAAACGGTGAACTACATATTACAACGAAAAAAGGTGCATTCCGCCATTATGGCTAAGATGCACCTTTTACACTTTATTTATTTGTCATCAGGCTCCGGAGACAGAATGGATTCAATACGTTCCAATTCCTCTGTAGAGAATTCCAACTGGCTAAGTGCAGCCACATTCTCTTCAATCTGGGAAGGACGGCTTGCCCCAATCAGCGCAGAAGTTACCCTGCCATTGCGCAGAACCCAGGAGAGTGCAAATTGGGCCAAACTCTGACCGCGGGCCGCAGCAATCTGGTTCAGCGCACGCACTTTGCGGAGCGTCTCTGGAGAGATGTTGTTCTCATTCAGGAATACCGACGGCCCTTTGGCGCGTGAATCTTCCGGGATGCCATTCAAATATTTGTTCGTGAGCACACCCTGTGCCAATGGACAGAACGCAATACTGCCTGTTCCATACTCATCCAGCACGTCCTGCAAACCGTCTTCGATCCAGCGCTCCAACAGCGAGTATTTCGGTTGATGGATTAGCAGCGGTGTTCCCAGACTTTTCAGTATTTCGGCAGCCTGTCTCGTCTGCTCTGCGGGATAGTTAGAGATCCCTACATAGAGCGCTTTGCCCGAACGAACAATATGATCCAGTGCCATCATTGTTTCTTCCAAAGGCGTTTCAGGATCATAACGATGAGAATAGAAAATATCCACATAATCCAAGCCCATACGTTTCAAGCTCTGATTCAGACTGGATACCAGATTTTTGCGTGAGCCCCACTCGCCATACGGCCCGGGCCACATATAGTATCCCGCTTTAGTGGAGATCACCAGTTCATCACGATAAGGTTTCAGATCCTGGGCCAGTACTTGTCCAAATAGCTGCTCTGCCGAACCTGCCGGTGGACCATAATTGTTGGCAAGGTCAAAATGGGTAATGCCCAGATCAAATGAACGGGTAATCATATTACGGCCATTCTCAGCGTTATTAATACCGCCAAAATTATGCCACAGCCCCAGTGAAATCGCTGGCAGCTTCAAACCTGAACGTCCAACGCGGTTATATTTCATCGTTTCATAGCGAGTATCGCTTGCTACGTAGACCATTATGAATCCCTTCTTTCCCCAGGTTCCGCCTCTTGTGTCCGGCCTGTGCCGGAGAAGGCGGTTATTCAGTCCATACGTTCAACCAAGAAGCTGGTCCACATTATTCATTACCTCACCAATCGGCTCTGTAATCAGCAAATCCGCCCTGCGGTCGTAAGCGGTAGGTGTAGCGTTCAGCAGAACAGTGTGTTTTCCCTGAAAATACGTAATTAACTGGGCGGCTGGATATACCGTCAGTGACGTGCCTCCCACGAGTAACAGATCTGCAGAAGACAGTGCATCAATGGAGCGATACAATGTCGTCTGATCCAGCTCCTCTTCGTACAGCACCACATCCGGCTTGATCACACCACCACATGCGGTACAGCGAGGTACGGTATCTTGGGATTGCATAATATCATTCAGCGTATAAAACTGTTTGCAATCCATGCAGCCATTACGATGAACCGAGCCGTGAAGCTCAAAAACATTGCTGTTGCCTGCCTTTTGGTGCAGTCCATCGATATTTTGCGTGATGACCGCATGAAGTTTTCCCTCCTGCTCCAAACGAGCTAACAGTCGATGGCACCCATTAGGTTCCGCACCCGGATGAAGCATTTTGCCTCGATAAAAATCATAAAAAATATCGGCATGTTGATCAAAAAAATGTCGGCTTAACAATTCTTCCGGTGGATAAGGCGAATGCTGTTCCGTCTGATACAGACCCGCAGCCGAGCGGAAGTCGGGAATCCCGCTTTCCGTTGAAGTCCCGGCCCCTCCGAAAAAAACAATACGGGAGCTTTCCTGAATCCAGGCAGCCAGTTGTTCTGTTGCGTTCATCCTCTCTCCTCCTTTTGTCTACTATATAAATTGAACTAAAGAATATTTACACTGGCCACTCCGATGACAGAACAACCTTCCGATCGCTGTTATCCACAGATTTTTTTTGATTCCTTTCTAAAGGGAAAAATCCGAGGATAAAGGCGAACACTCCGTTTCTTCAGGTTATTTCTGCCCTCTCCGTTTTGTGTAAATGTTGAGTTCAATTTATATCGTTCAACCAAGCCAGGGTGACTTATAAAATCACGCTTATCTCATTATAATGACGAATAATGGCATGGGCATCAACCAGATGAGATCCTTGATCTGACTGTGGACAGTAACCGAGCGTATAGGATACGCCTGCGTGCCGCCCCATCTGCATATCCCCATTGCTGTCTCCAATAACAACGGCCTCCGCAGGGTCGATCTGTAATTCACGGCAAGCCAAAAGTGCTGCTTCTCCATCCGGTTTGCCCTGAGTCACCCGATCACAGCCCACAATGGATGTGAAAAAGGAACGAATCCCCATCCAGTCCAGATGTGTTTCTGCTGCCGCTGTACTGTCAGAAGTGACGACTGCCAATGATATGTCTGCTGCCTTGCAGCTCTGCAAGAAAGCTAGCAATCCTGGCATCGGTTCAGCTAGTTTCCTCTGCCTAACCTCTAGCATGGCTACACTTGAAAATTGGCGTATCGTTGTGATCGCTTCATTCCATGGCATGCCTGCCGCATATAGCTGCCCGGCAAGCAATCCCGTGCACTCATCAACAGTCGCAATGGCCAGAGGGCCTTGCGGATCATAGCCGACAATATGACCTGCTGAATTATGGATGGTCCCCAGAACATGCTCCAGTTCAACCGTAAATGAAGCTCCAAGCTCATTCATACGAGCTTGTAACTGATTCAGCAATGTCTCTGCCCACGGCCCCCATAGCTGGAGGAATTCCAGCAGTGTACCATCTTTATCGAACAGGATAGCTTTACAGGGGATCTGCGCTCCATGTACTTTAAGCATGGTCATCCGTATCACCTCCATCAAGTTATGCTATAAATGCGCACAGCCCTTAATGCAGAATAATCAAAATCTACTTGATGGCACTTAACCAATCCAGAACCGTCTTGACGGTCTGATTCAGCTGTTCTTCTCCACTCACTTCCGGCTCGCCATCCCCTTTTTGATGACCATAATCACCAAACTGGGCGTGGTTTCCGCCTTCAATGGTGTAATACACCGTGTCTTCTGGAAGATACATACGTCCATTCTGGTACTTCGTGACATTCACGACCTCATCTTTAGTTCCCAGAATGGATAAAGCAGGGATTCCCAGTGACTTTACACTTCCTTTTTCATCCGGGTAGGATGCCAGAAAGAAGATGCCCTGAAGTGCATCAGGATGTGCGGATGCATAACGTGCAGCCATCGACCCGCCGAGAGAGTGTCCCCCCATAACGAATTGTTCGTCTGGATATGCGGCCAGAATCTCATCTGCCAAGTTTTGCTTAATCACTGCCAGGTTGACTGGCATTTTGGCAATAATGGTGTGATGACCCGCAGCGGCCAACTCATGCGCAAGTGGTGCATAACTTTCCGGTTTTACCAGTCCACCAGGGTAGAAAAGTATACTTTTCCCAGTCGGTTTGTCTGGCACAAAATCAATCCAGTTCTCTTGTTCGCTCACCGTCACCTGATTGGCTGTTTCCATGGCCGTTTGAGCTGTTTTCTGTGGACCGTATGGTGTGAATAATTTCCACGCAACAAATCCACAACCAATGACAATGAGCGCCAGAAGTACGAGCAGGAATTTCCCGATGCCCCTCTTCTTGCGCCCTGTATTATACCGATTTCTCAACGTTAATCACCTTTCTTCACTTCCGCAGGTGCCGCGGCTCACAGAAGCGGGAGCCTTCGCTCATCAGGCTCCCTTCTCCATATTGAAGTGCTATTCAGCCTTGGCCTTGCGGTAAGCATCCATATATTGTTCCGCTCTGCGACGGACATGACTCAGGTCACCCGTCTTCACAGCTTCCGATGTCAAGTCAGAGCCGATCCCTACAGCGACCGCCCCACCCTTGATCCAATCCCCCAGATTAGACAAGGATACCCCGCCAGTTGGCATAAAATTTGCCTGTGGCATAGGACCCTTCATCGTTTTGATAATCGAAGGATCATACAGGTTGCCTGGGAACAACTTCACAATGTCCACACCAAGCTCCAATGCGCGTTGAACGTCAGCAATCGTCATCACACCAGGCAGAATCGGAATTCGATACAGGTTGCAGATCTGAACCGTATCCGGGTTCAGGGAAGGTCCGACTACAAACTCGGCACCCGACATGATCGCTGCTCTCGCCGTCTGCGGTTCAAGCACTGTTCCCGCACCAATAATCGCAAATTTCTCTGGGTCTTGTGTGTTCCAATGGTATACGCGGCTTAATTTTTCAATAGCTTTGAGTGCGCTGGGTACCGTCATCGTAATCTCGATAACTTTAATGCCACCCGCAATCGCTTGCTCGGCCATGGCAATGACTTGATCAGCAGAATCTGCACGCAGAACTGCAACAACCCCATTATCTGTAATTTTTTGCAACAGCTGAAGCTTCTTCATTTCAATCTCTCCCTTATCAATGTGATGGTTGTGTATACAAGCCTTACATTTCAGAACGAAGATGAGACATATATGATTTCAGCAGCGACTAGCGCTCAACATGGGCAACGTTATTCAGCTTGGCCTCGACCTGCTCCCACGTCGGGAGCGCCTCCCAATCACCAACAGCCTGTATAACCATGGAACCGGTCAAATTGCCGAGACGAGTTGCTTCCTGCGGGGAGTACCCTTTTAGTAAACCAGATAAAAATCCCGCGCAGAATCCATCTCCTGCCCCTACCGTATCCAGAACATGATCCGCCTTAAAGTACGGAACTTCCGTTAGGGTACCATTCGCCAATACGTAGGTCAAATCAGGGCCACCCTTCACGATGCACACGGCCTTCATGGCAGATAGACGCTCAAGCACTTTTTGATCATTTTCTTCGTTATATAGAAGTTTCATCTCGTCCAGACCCGGTAAAAAGTAGTCTGCCAGTTCAGCCAGACGCAGTATAACTGGACGGGCCTCATCCGCTGACCATAGTTTGAGACGCAGATTTGGATCAAAACTTACTTTCACACCTGCCTGTCTGGCAATATGTATGGCGGCTTCCACCGTAGCAAGTCCGGACGCGCTTATCGCTGCGGTAATACCTGTAACGTGCAATATCTTAGCCCCGGCAATATAATCGGGATCCAGGTCATCTGGTGTGATCGCACTTGCAGCGGATAGCTTCCTATAATAATGCACCGAGGCTTTCCCGGAAGCGTTCTCACGAATCATCAAACCAGTGGGCTCGTGTTCACTTAACCGGACTCGGGATACATCTACGCCTTCACCACGAATGGCCTTTAGAATCATGTTGCCGATCGGATCATTACCCAAACGTCCAAACCAACCACTGGTATGTCCAAGGCGGGATACGCCAATAGCCAGATTGCTCTCAGCACCCCCGAACGACTTGTCCAGTGTGGCTGCATATTCCAGCCCTCTTGTATCCTTGGCAGTCAGCAAACCCATACTTTCCCCAAATGTAATAATATCCGGGCTTGGATAGGGAATCGTTGACATGAGTTCTTCCCTCCTTATATTTACATTTCCTCATCTTCTTTTACTATTGTCATCCTCTATGCAACCGTTGTCAATCCCGTTGCGTTCATTTTGTTGTCACAGCTTTATGAAAAGATAACGCTTACTAATGTGAATTAAATCACAATAGAGAATGTACATCCATATTACCCTTATTACAGATGCAAATGACCTTTGCAATAAGGGTCTATAAGGGGGATACACCATGAAAAATCAGACACTGATCCGGGATGATCAGGAATCTTTCTTTTACAATCTGCGATTTATGCTTATCGTCTGTGTACTTGCAGGTAATGCACTTGAACCACTCATCACACGCTTTGCAGGAGCGGAAGCTCTGTTCCTGTGGATATATACGTTTCACATGCCACTCTTTGTATGGGTAACCGGATATTTTGCGACACACTCGCTCCAAGGCGCGCCTGGGCGAAACGTTCTGAAGCAGATTGCCTTACAATATGTACTGTTTCAGTCCTTGTACGCATTAATGGACTTTACCGTGTTCCATACACCCCATATGCGGCTATCCTTCTTTGCACCTTACTTGCTGTTATGGTTTCTCGCGAGTCATTTCTGTTGGAGACTTTTACTCCGTCTTACGATTTCATGGAAACCGATGTATCGGTTGATTGGATCGATTGCACTCGGTGTAATTGCCGGCTATTTGCCCGTCGACGGGTTCTGGCTCAGCTTTAGTCGTACGTTTGTATTTCTACCATTCTTTATCATCGGTTATGACTATGGAGCATCCATCCGTTCTCGTTTGCTACCCGGTTGGGGGCGAAGAACTGCAGCTATCCTCTCCGCCGCCTTGTTGGTATGGATTGGGTATGGCGGTTTCAATATTTCATCAGGATGGTTACTTGGCAGTATGACGTACGCCGAACTGGGTCATCACGAATGGTATGCCGGCATCTTCCGACTTGGTGTCTACCTGCTGGAGATCGCATCGGCAGCGCTATTCTTGGCCTGGGTACCGTCCTTAACTTCCAGACTAACGGACCTTGGACGACGCACACTCTATGTATTCCTGCTGCATGGGTTTCTCGTTCGCCTCGCGATCTGGTCTGGAGTCTACAGTTATATGGGAAGCTCGGCGTATATTCCAGTCATACTTCTCATCGCCGTACTATTTGCAGTCACACTGGCTCTGCCAGTTGTACGTCACGCGTTCAAACCCTTAATTGAACCGGATATATCCCGCTTTTCTTTCAATCGGCATGAGGTGTTTAAACGGTCGGTCTAACGCGCTGACGGATCTCTTCTCCTTCGGTACCATTCTGGTGATGTTGTTTCAGGCTGGAAATGATGTGGTAAATGAGGGATACGCGCTACAAAAAACAACTTATCGTTGTAAGGAGTGATTTGTAATGGCACGTCAACCGACGTCAGAACGCAAGATGAGTCGTGAAGAAGCCGGCAGATTAGGTGGTAAGGCCACTTCCAAAAACCATGATCGAAGCTTCTATCAGATGATTGGAAAAAAAGGCGGAGAAGCGACTTCAGATGCCCATGATACTGACTTTTACAAGCAGATTGGACGCAAGGGCGGAGAAGCAACCTCAGAAACACATAATAAGGAATTCTATCGTGAAATTGGACGCAAAGGCGGAAGTAACTAACAGAACCTCTCTCGCCACATAAAAACGTAATCATAGCTTTCCCGCAAATCAAGAAGTCTAATTCCATGAAAATGGTTTGAGGCTTCTTTCTATTGATTGTAGAAATATGACGACGGTTGTGATAGACTCAATAGAAAAACCGGGTGTTCACGGGTTTAAAGCAGCAAAGAATTTCACAAACTACGGTGAGCTCGACACCGGCAAGCCGGTCCTTTTTTAGAGTACGGATGAAATTAAACGACAGATGCACTGCCTTTTACTTTTCCATTCATGTTGCTCAATATTATATATTTGGGGGGAAACACACCATGTCAGCCAAGAAGATGCGTTCCGATATGATCAAAAAAGGTTTTGACCGTGCACCGCACCGGAGTTTGCTCCGCGCAGCGGGCGTTAAAGAAGAGGATTTCGGCAAGCCATTTATTGCCGTATGTAACTCTTACATCGATATCGTGCCCGGCCACGTTCACCTGCAGGAATTCGGTAAAATTGTAAAGGATGCTATTCGTGAAGCCGGTGGCGTTCCATTCGAATTCAACACCATCGGTGTAGATGACGGAATTGCCATGGGACACATTGGTATGCGTTACTCGTTGCCAAGCCGTGATATTATCGCTGATTCCGTGGAAACCGTTGTATCTGCACACTGGTTCGACGGCATGGTATGTATCCCGAACTGTGACAAAATCACACCAGGCATGATGATGGGTGCGCTTCGCGTAAACATCCCTACCCTGTTTGTAAGTGGTGGACCAATGAAAGCGGGTCGTGACAGTAATGGTAAAGCTCTCTCCCTGACTTCCGTATTTGAAGGTGTGGGTGCTTACCAAGCAGGCAAAATCGATGATAAGAGCTTGCTTGAACTGGAACAGTTCGGCTGTCCAACATGTGGCTCATGTTCTGGTATGTTTACCGCAAACTCCATGAACTGTCTGGCTGAGGCAATGGGACTGGCTATGCCAGGTAACGGAACCATCCTTGCCGTTGCTCCTGAACGTCGTGAGTTTGTTAAACAATCCGCTACCCAATTGATGGAACTCATCAAAATGGACTTGAAACCACGTGATATCGTTACTGTAGAAGCGATCGATAACGCGTTTGCACTGGATATGGCGATGGGCGGATCTACCAATACGGTACTGCACACGCTGGCACTGGCTCATGAAGCAGGCATCGAGTATCCAATCGAGCGTATCAATGAAGTAGCCAACCGCGTTCCGCATCTGGCGAAACTTGCCCCTGCTTCCGATCTTCACATTGAAGACGTTCATAATGCAGGCGGCGTAAGCGCAGTGCTGAACGAATTGCTCAAGAAACCAGGCGCAATTCATGGTGACTGCATTACAGTAACAGGTAAAACGATCCGTGAGAACGTTGAAGGCAAAGAAATTCAGGATACGAACGTTATCCACCATCTGGACAACCCGCATTCCGAAAAAGGCGGCTTGGCTGTATTGTTTGGTAACCTTGCACCACAAGGCGCTATCATCAAAGTTGGTGCAGTTGATGCTTCGGTTGGCGGATACCACAAAGGTCCTGCCATCTGCTTTGACTCCCAAGAGCAAGCGCTTGAAGGCATTGCTAATGGCAAAGTAAAAGAAGGACATGTTGTCGTTATCCGTTATGAAGGACCAAAAGGCGGACCAGGTATGCCTGAGATGCTGGCTCCAACTTCCCAGATCGTAGGTATGGGATTGGGTGCCAAAGTGGGTCTGATCACCGATGGACGCTTCTCTGGCGCATCCCGCGGAATCAGTATCGGACATATCTCTCCAGAAGCAGCTGAAGGTGGTCCAATCGCCTTTGTTGAAGAAGGGGACATCATCGAGCTGGATCTGAACAACCGTATCATCGAATTGCACATCAGTGACGAAGAGTTTGAACGTCGTCGCGCAGGTTGGAAAGGCTTTGAACCGAAAGTGAAAACCGGTTACCTGGCTCGTTATTCCAAACTGGTTACAAATGCAAGCAACGGTGGGGTACTGAGTATCTAATTCAAGCTATCCTTTACTTGAGGTAAAGGACAGACTAATAAATAAAGGGTTGCTCCTCTGCCAGATTTGGCGAAGGGCAACCCTTTTCTTTTATTAGTTCTGCTCTGGAAGTACTTCTTTTTCGATCACAAGTGCACCTTCTATGGACTCTTCTGCCGTTGCTGCCACCATCGTCATATGCTGACCATAACGTTCTAACAGCATCTCCACCGGCATGGCAATCATCTTGGGTACCAATTGTTCTGTGCGCTGTTTCAAACGTTTGGTTCCTGCCGGATGGATCACACTTAACAGCAGCTTCAGATACACTTTGGATGCAGTACTGAACGGTCCAGGGGGTAGATCTTGTATGGTAAAGCCAAATTTTTCTGACCCTCTGTTAATCATACTCACACCGTATATGGCCTTGGCAGAACGTAAATCAGGTTCGAAAGCAACCATGCGCGCCAGATCCGGCAATTGCTCTTCCATGGTACGGATCATGCGAATAGCCAAGTGCATATTGGAGCGTGATGTCACTCCAAGTTCGAATAATTTCCGATTATCAAAATGTAGTTCAATTACCTGATCTCCGTTTTGAATGACATGGCCGTCATTCATCTCCACTCGCGCTCCGTGATATACACGAGATCGGAAGTGCAGCATCGGATCTTCTGGCGAAGCCGTCCGTAGATGGAATACCCAGTGGAACAACTTCTCCCAACCCAGCCACAAGGCAACAACGATTCGCTTCCATAGCTTCAACGGTGTCTGTGGTTTATTCTTGTTCTGAGCTTCGTTCACTGTAACACCTCCCATCAACGTATCGACGCGTACACTTTGCAGACCTAACCGTTGGGCTTCCTGCAAGACGACTTCCAGCGCCTGAAGCATCTGCTCCGGCGCATGTGCATCAGCACCTAGGGTTGTTCCTCGATCATGCAGCAGCATGACCTCGCCGCCTCTTAGTTCCTTCAGCATCCGTTCAGTCAATCTTTGGGCACCCACTCGGCTTCTCCAGTCCTCAAACATGGAAGACCACAGTACAATCTTTCGTTCTTTCTTACTGAAAAAATCAAACAGGTTCATAATCCCCCAAGGTGGACGATAATAACAAGTCTTCACTCCGGTTACTTCATGGATAATCTGACCTGTTCGCTGAATCTGGTTACGAACAGTACGCGGCCGCATGAGCCAGTTCGTTTTGTGAATATAATTATGAATGCCAATAAGATGACCTTCCTCATGTATCCGCTGAATGAGTTCCGGATGACTCGCCGCATGTTCTCCAACGACGAAGAATGTTGCTTTCGCTCGATGCTGACGGAGCAGATCAAGTAGTCGCGGCGTATAGTACGGATCAGGCCCATCGTCAAAGGTTAAGGCAAACTGTGTATCACTTCTCCCCCGTCTGAACACACGAAAACCGAAAAGCCTGCTAATCAAACTCGGAATAAAGGCGTAAAAAAATGAAAGATACAATAACCACAGTAGAATACTATGAAGTATCGTTGTCATGTTGCAAGCTCCCCACTTTTCATGCTGAATTACGGTGCACAATGACACTATCTAAAATAAACCGCCTTTAATTTTATCATAATTCAGACTTTTCTTGAATCCTGTTTTCCCAAAAAGTTAGCTATCGTGTACAATAAATACATTCTAATGATTGCCTGCAAAGGAGCCATGTCCATGCTGCCGCTTTACAAAAAATACGGGCGCACCGTCTTCGATATCGCGTTACTCGTATTAACCGTGTATGTGATAATGTACAGTTTCAGTCAATTATATCAATTGGCTGCGCCAGTTTTTCTCTCATTCATCGTATATTGGATGATCGAACCACTGGCCAAATTTATACATCGCAAAGGATTACCCAAGACGCTTGGAGCGGCCATCTCCGTCTTTTTGTTTCTTGCACTGATTGTCGCTGCATTTTTTGGGGTAGGCTTGATTATCATTTCACAAATTTCCAATCTTCAAGATAATTTCCCCGTGTACATTGAAATGATACAGCGTGAATTCACCAATCTGGTGCTGTTCATTCAAGACAAGTCAGATGCTCTCCCTGATGGGATTATGGAAAAAGCGAACGAATATTTTGCAACGCTAACCGGCTTCCTGTCCAAATGGGTAACTAGCGGAGCACAGTTCGTCGTCGGCTTCCTCAGTTCATTCTCTTCGTTTATTACGAACTTCGGAATTGCGATAATTCTGGCATTCTTTCTAAGTATCGAGATCGAATCCTGGCGCAAGTTTGCGCGTGCAAAAACGCCAAAAACATTGAAGTTAGCTATTGAGTTCATGCGTAATCACGTGTTCAAGACGATCCGCTCGTATCTGAAGGCACAGATGATCATGATGCTCATTACGTTCATATTGATTTATGCAGGTTTGTTGATTTTGGGAACTTCTAACGCATTTACAATTGCAGCCATCTGCGCAGTCTTCGATCTGGTACCGTTGCTTGGCGTTCCTGTTGTATTCATTCCATGGATCGTCTACTTGTTCATTGTAGGCAATAGCAGCCTGGCCATCGGCCTGATCGTCATTCTCGTAGTGACGATGCTGACACGACAATTGTTGGAACCGAAAATATCGGGGAACTCGATCGGTGTATCTTCGGCATATTTGATGCTTTCGTTTATGCTGATTTCCCTTTCGATCTTCGGCCTCGCCGGTGTTGTGTTATCCCCGGTGCTCCTGATTCTTCTGAAAGAACTGTTACAACAAGGATACCTGCAAAAGTGGATTCACTTGCCAAAAGATGAATTTGAGTCTTCTCCATTGGTCATGGACTCACCAGTTAACACAGCCTCAGCACATTCTGCCGAGTCGACGGTACAACCTCCTGTTCCTGGGAAGGATCACGAAGACTCAGCCAAATAGTCCATGACCTTCTTGAAGATAGCCGTCGCCTGATGATGACTATCAGGCGATACGTTTTGGACAAGCACAGCCACTGCATACTTGGGGTGTTCTATCGGTCCGTAGCCAATGAACCATTGGTGATTGCGTTTCTTCCCAATTTTCTGTACCTGAGCTGTACCTGATTTCCCTGCAACATGCCATCGTGCACGCTGCAGGGATTTTCCTGTGCCCTCACGGACTACCTTATCCATCCAGGACAGCAGTGTATGTGCCGTTGCGGGAGCAATCTGTCCTGCTGCTGAAGGCGAATCATGCAAAGGCATCTCCAGCATGGTGCCACCATCGGCATACCGGATTCGCTCAACAAGACGCGGAGCACTAACCTTCCCATCATGCAACAATGTCACGATCAGATTCGCGGCTTGTAAAGGTGTGACCAAGACATCTCGCTGACCGATTGCTGTCTGTATTTTGGCGCCTTCATCCGTAGTTGAAACTGCTTCTGTTCTGACTCGCCCGTGATCTTCATGATCAAAGTGTCGCAGCACCGTCATTCCTGCCATCTGCTCACCCTCCCAGCCAATCGGACGCGCGAGTCCCAGACGATCTGCCGTCTGCTCCAGTTGCTCCATACTAAGCCTGCGTGCCGTTTCTGCAAATACGATGTTGCAAGACTCGGCGAATCCGTGCTCCAGATTCAAGTCCCCATGCCCATGCTCCTTCCAGCAGGACAGTCCATACTTACCATATTCGCCACCACAATGGAACTCTTCTCCGTTAGAAACCGCATGATACTCCAAAGCGGCAGCGGCAGTGACAATTTTGAAAATGGATCCTGGTACGGCTCCCTGTACTGCACGATTCCCCCAGTCTGATTGTTTGGGGTCCACATGTTGCGGCTGATAGAAAGGGCGGGATATCATGGCACGAACATCTGCGTTAGCGACATCCAGCACAACAACAGCCCCTTCTTGTAATCCAGACTCTTCTGTCAGCTGCTCCAACCCTTGCTGTAACTTGCCATCCACAGTAGTTTCCACACGTAAAGGATAATGGCTGTTGGCTGGTGCGATGACGCGCGGCTGAATCTCGGGTATAATCTCTCCCCCGCCCGAGACCATACGTGACACAAGTGTAGGGCCAATTCCTCGCAACAAGGGTTCAAGTGTTCTCTCCAGGCCAGCTGCCCCTGATTTCATGGCAAAAGGCTGTCTTACCTCATCCTGATGTCCAGGTTGTCCTTTGAAAGATTCAGGCTGTTCTGCCACATAACCCAGCCACTGCATTCCCGTGTGCCCATGAAGGTACCTTGTCATCATCGGATATATACCCGCGCCTTGCAGATGCAGACCACGTAAGCGCTGCACCTGAGCCTCGGACAAATGAACAGGCTGATGTGAACCTGCTGTCCAGAAATGAGGTATATTCTCCTGATTCCATTCCTTCTTCAATTGATCCAGATCCGTATGTAATATAGCGGCCAACTGTCTCATCTCGGAGCCTTCTAATGCCCCATACTTGCGTAATTTCTCTAATGGACCTGCTTGTGGAAAAAGAATCAATCCCCATTGCAGCTTCCCGGTCAATGCCTCGCCGTTGTAATCCGTAAATTGTCCCCGCCCTGGATCAAGCATCACACCGCGCTCACGCTGCAATACAGACATTTCACGTACTGTTCGGTGAAATCCAGGCATGGTCTGATTCACCTGAACGATCTGAACCCATCCCAATCGTAATATAAGCAACCCAAAGATAAGGGTTAGAATAATACAAGCTATATAAATACGCCGTTTTGCCAGGAGATGCATCCAAATCTCACCTTTTTTCGTTTTGACATATTATTGCTGATTAGGCTTGGAATTATCCGGTAAACATAAAGAAAACCTGTCCCATGTGCGGGACAGGTTCTCCTCATTTCAGCCTTGGCTTGTTACACCGTAAAGCGTGACAATGTTTCTTTCAGCTCAGTGGACACGTTCTCCAGTTTGCCAGACAGATTGACCAGCTGGTTACTGATATTTTGCTGTTCACTGCTCAGTGAAGCTACTTCTTGTGACGTTGCAGAAGATTCTTCAGCTACTGCGCTGACGTTGCTCATGGCTTCGGACAATGTACTTTGAGATTTGTTCAAATCTCCAATCGACCCCGTCACCATACCTAGACGTTCCACAAATGCACCCATCTGCTCCTGTACGGAAGCGAATATGACGTTGGTATCTTTGACAGCATCCATTTGTTCCTTGAATAACGGGTATGCTGCCGACAAAGCATCCACAGTCTCATTCATTTCGGTCATGATTTTGTCTGTAATCTCTCCAACCATCTCAATGGATTGTCTGGATTGAGCCGCCAACTGACGAACCTCATCAGCCACTACCATGAATCCGCGTCCGGCTGCACCGGCACGTGCTGCCTCAATGGTCGCATTGAGGGATAGGATATTGGTTTGTTTCGTTATGTTTTGCAGCACTTCAAGCACTTTCAGAACAGAAGATGTACTCTCTTTCAGGGAATCAACCTTATTCACCAGTGCACCAATCATTTCTTCTGTCTTCTGGGTTTTGGTCATTAACTGATTCAGATGTTGTGTTCCTGTCTGACTGGACTTCTCTACATGACGAGCAGAATCACCCATCTGTTCATTGGCAGCGATTACACTCTCCATCTGACGAGAGATATTATCTGTCAATTCATTGCCACGTTCTGCTTCAGTTGCCAGACTGCCTGCACCACCTGCAATCTCTTCTGTCGCTACGGCGATCTCAGAAGCAGATACGGCTGTTTTCTTGGATGCACTGCTCAGTTCGGAGGCCGTATCCAATACTTCTTGCGCCGAACGATTGGTTTGTTCAACCAGCTTCGTGATCTGCTCCATCATCAGATTGAATGCCGATGAGAGCTGACCAATTTCATCTTTGGAGCTATATGGGGTACGAACTTTAAGATTACCTTTCGCACCTTCCTGCATCAGATCTTTCAATTTGCCGAGTGGACGAGCAATCATACGCACCATCCAGATCCCGATCAACACTGCAATACCTGCATCAATCAGCGCCATCCACAGTGTCAGGGTCAGAATACCTTTTGCATCCTGAACCAAAACAGAGGTAGGTATCATACCAACCAGTTTCCAATTGGATGTATCCATCGTGCTGTATACAGCCAGCATTTCAGTAGATTTATCATCCACCGTATACTCCGTATTCGTGCTACCTTCTGGTTCAGTCAGTTCTTTGACAAATGCAAGCTCTGTATCTTGTCCCGTACGATCCGGGATGGAGGATGCAACCACTTTATTATCCGGAGCAATCAGTTGAAGAATAGCTCCTTGCCCCAGATCAAGCGATTTCAATTGTTCCTCCAGAACTTCCAGTTTCAGTTCAATAACCAGAACATACGACTGGGTCGTTCCCTGCAGGTTTTTCATTGAACGTGCAATTTTAAACGTTGGGGTTGATCCATCTTCCTTGACCTCTGTTGGAAGCCAACGATAACCGCCCGCCTCAATCAACTCACTGTACCATGCTTCCTGGCGAATGTTGCCCATGGATGAACTGTTGCTACCTGTACCCATAATGGACTTTGTATCGTCCGTAGGTACCAAATAAATCGCTTCCATAGATTTATTTGTAAATGCAACATTGGACAGTTGCTTGTTGATTGAACTTGAGTTTATGAATGTATCATACGCAGTCAGATTTTGATCTGACATTTTTTGTAGCAAGGACTGCATTTCCGGATCAAAGAAAATCTGTGTGGATGTGTCCACAAATCTCTCCAAAATGATGTCCATTTTTTGTTTGGTCTGATCAATCGTCTCCTGATTGGCTCGTGAGGCATTGGTCTCAATCGTACCCTTGGCTTTCGAATAGGATAATAGACCCAAACTCACTACAAAAATCATTATTCCCGCAAAGAAGATCAAGAACAGTTTA
The DNA here is from genome assembly GCF_058313655.1 of Paenibacillus sp. Negev47. Taxonomy (NCBI): domain Bacteria; kingdom Bacillati; phylum Bacillota; class Bacilli; order Caryophanales; family Paenibacillaceae; genus Paenibacillus; species Paenibacillus sp. Negev47. The sequence continues at coordinate 1,359,572 of NZ_CM177754.1, read as the reverse complement.
ACCCCTACGGATTTAACCGGATTTGCCTTCTTAATCTGTTCGAAAGAAGACCCCCCAAAGTTTTTCCAATCCCGGTTTTTCAATTGTTTCTTCACCCAATCAGTCTTGATCCAGCCCAGCTTGAGCTTGCTGCGGTCAATCTTAAACCCTCTTTTGCCACTACCTGTCGTTTTGCTTTTGCCTACTTTTTCTTTCTTCACTTTCTGAACCTTCTCAGGATTAACCTGCTCGGCTTTTGTCACTTGTTCCCCACTGTCTTTCTGCTTCTTTTGAACCAATCCCATTCACCTGCCAGTAATTTACTTGTTGGATTTTTCTTTCTCTCCCCTATAAATATGTAGTATTCGACAGCTTTCCTCTTTCACCTTTCACATTCCAGAAATATTTTACAACTTTATTCCTATTTTTCTATAAAAAAAAGACCCCCAAATGCCGATAGACGGAGGTCCAAAATGTAAATTTTATAACACTATTTTGTTAAATCATAATACAATATTGACACAATGTAGGTATTTGAGCCTATTTCTTTTTTCTCATCATATCGAAGTACGAAACCGGTTGATCTACCTTCATTTTAATCCGTTGCAACGGGTGACGGGCAGCATCGAGAACGTTGCCTTCTTCATCCTGTATTTCACCTACGATCTGTTTGAAAAAGTGACCGCCCGGACCGAAAAATTCAATCTCCTGTCCTGGTTTGAAGTGATTACGCTGTTGAATGGTTGCCATTCCTGTTTCAGCATCATACCCCATGACCAACCCAGCGAAGTCAAAAGGTACGGCCTTTTCTTCCGGTTCATAGATATGATCTTCATGGTCTGGTGTATCATAGAAAAATCCGGTATTGAGCGGACGATTTGCCGCTTTGTTCATTTCTTCAACCCACTCAGGTTTCAGAACATAATTTTCCGGGTCAGCCATATAGGCATCAATGGCTTGACGATATACGTTAACCACGGTAGCCACGTAGTGAATCGATTTCATGCGGCCTTCGATCTTGAAACTGTCCACGCCCACATCAATTAACTCTGGGATATGACCAATCATACACAGATCCTTAGATCCCATAGAGAATGAATTATCCTGCTCCTGGAATAGGGGAAGCTGGTTCTCACCCAGTTTGAATGGCGCAGGTGCCTGCTGCATCTGCATGTCCTCTTCACTGACCCACACGGTATCCTCTCTCGCATCCTCGAACAGATCATACTTCCAGCGACAAGACTGGCAACAGCCACCCCGATTGGAGTCCCGATCCGTAAAGTGATTGGAGAGCACACAACGTCCGGAATACGATGAACACATGGCTCCGTGAATGAAGGCTTCAATTTCGATATCCACATTCGCCTTGATCTCTTCAATCTCTTCGAAGCTGGTCTCACGTCCGAGAACCACACGCGGAAGGCCTTCATCTTTCCAGAACTTCACGGCTTGCCAGTTGAGTGTGGATTGTTGGGTACTCAGATGTACCTCAAGGCCCGGCACAGCACGAAGAGCTACTTCAATAATAGCTGGATCGGCTACGATAATCGCGGAGATTCCCGCATTGTACAGGTTTTTCAGGTACGTTTCTATACCTTCAACATCCTCATTATGTGCATAGATGTTCGTCGCTACGAACACTTTGGCTCCATACTTTTTGGCAAACTCCACACCTTCACGCATCTCTTCAAAGCTAAAGTTATCCGCGTTGGAACGCAGTCCATAGGCCTGTCCACCGATATATACGGCATCTGCACCGTAATGGATCGCAAATTTCAGTTTTTCCAGATTACCCGCCGGAGCTAGCAGCTCCGGTTTGTCCAGACGGTTACGTTTACCCGAGAACTTCCGCTGTACCGCCACTGTTTCCATTCTGTTCACCTCTTCTATTAATACACTTGTTCTTTATAGAAAAATCCAAACGACAATTCACGTTCAGGGTCCTGTAATTTCCGCACTTCATCCAACCACTCTTCAGAGAACGCATATGCATCGGCATCAGCTACATAACTGTCAATCGCTGTCCGGTAAGCACGCACAACCGCTTCATTGTAGGCAAGCGATTTTAACATGCCTTCAATTTTGAAACTGTGCACGCCCGCCTCTATCAACAGATGAAGATCTTCGAGAATACATATGTCTTCCGAGCTCATAATGTGCGTGCCGTTAATATCCTCATAGATCGGGAATTTCTCATCCCGGCGTTCAGCCTCGATCAGGAACAATCCACGTTCTTTACCCAGATGTCCCTCGACTGGCCGTCCTTGATGGGCCATATAACTTTGCACCAGACTACGCTTGGAATGATAAATATTCGTCATACCATGCACCTGAACCTGAGCTTCCACCTTCAAAAAAGGAACCATTTCCGTCAACTCGTCCATATTCAGCTCACGGGCAAGCACAACACGACTCGCTCCCTTGGTTCCCCAATAGTTGGCTGTCGCATAGTTCGTTGAAGTCATCTCCGCATTCCAGTGCAGCTTAACATGTGGAGCGTATTCCTTCATGGTAGCCAGCACGGATGGGTCATTAAACTCCACACCATCAACACCGATTCTGCCCAAAGCCTGAACATATTCAGGCAATTCTTTCAGCAGATCGTTGGACATCAGATTAGTCATGGATACATACACACGCGCCTGGTATTTGGCTGCAATGGCAACCACCTCTGCTGTCTCTTCCACGCTGAAGTTGCCTGGGAGACGCATGCCGAATCGATCATCTCCAATAACCAGAGCATCTGCTCCAGCTTGAAGCAACACTTCTGCCTCTTTCACATTCGCTGCTGTAACGAGCAGTTCATGTTTCTTACTCATATAATCCCCTCCGCTTATTGCGCAGCCTTACTTTTGGCTATATTTTGCTGATGTTCCTTATACGTCTTGGCAAACAAATGTCCGGACGAACCATCCTTTTTCGTCACATAGAACAGATACTCCGAAGCTTCCGGATTAAGCGCTGCCTCGATGGACGGAAGACTTGGACTGGCTATTGGACCTGGTGGTAAGCCTTTGTTCAGATACGTATTATAGGGACTTTGCACCTTCAGATCCTTGAAAAACAATCGCTCCTTCGGCTTGTCGAGCAGATATTGAACGGTAGCATCAATCTCCAGCTTCATATCCTCATTGATCCGATTGTAGATTACACCTGCAACCAGAGCACGTTCCTCATCCACCACAACTTCTTTCTCCACGAGTGACGCAATCGTCAGCAGTTCATGCAGGGAAAGGTTCTTTTCTTGGAGCTTGGCTTCCAAATCAGGAATGGAATTAATCTTGGTCTGGAATTCTTCCAGCATCCGTTGCATCACATCATGCGTGGAACTTCCCTTCTTCAGCTCATACGTTTCCGGGAACAGATATCCTTCCAATACGTAGCGAAGTTCTTCATCCACTGGAATATCTTTGATGATATCTACATCAAAGGCCGAAGGATCATTGGCCAGCTTAATGAATTCATCCCGATCTAAAACATGCTCATAAGAAAGCTTACCCGCCATTTGCAGAACAGTATAACCCTCCGGAATCGTAAATTTCACCATTTCCTCCGGTACAACTTCGCCACTACTCAGCTTGCTAACAATCTCATCATATGTCACGCCAGGATTCATAGAATATGTACCCGCCATGAAATTAGAACCTAGTTTTTTCCACTTTAAATACCCTTTGAAGGTTAACCCGCTTCGAATGAGGCCTTCTTCTTGAAGCTGATCCGCGATTTTCGAAGTTCCCGATCCACTCTTAATCTCGAATACGACCGGTTCTGTAGAAGCTTCCACGGGACGCATCATACTCCATACGTATCCGCCCGCGCCTCCGGCAAGAACTACAATGATAAGCAGTATGACTACTATTACTTTCCCTTTCAAAAAAGAAACAACTCCTTTACACAACCAAAAAGAGCGGACTTCTCCGCCCTCCCGGTTTCTTCTATTTGAAGCTGATTAATCTTCGTCAATGGGGAGTGTACATTCATCATACAGTTCCGAGATGTTCTCCCACTCATCATCATCGTCGATCGTAACTAACTCTGGCATGATCTGGTCTTCACTTCCAGGTGATACCCGCAGAAGTTCAACCTCGTCATAAGGTCGCAACGAACTGCGGAGCACCGCGTACTGCTGACCGTTCACTTCGAACTCAGCCAACAAGTCATACGGTTGTGATTTACCGTTCTCTTCCTCGAGCTCCACATGAGCACCGAATGCCAGACGCAGTGAATCTGTCCATTTCAGGTCTTTGCGGCTATATTCCGTCATTTAGTTCGCTTCCTCTTCATCTTCAGCAAGAAATGTATTAAACGTCTCCTCGACGATATCCCACTCGGCATCATCTTGGATGACGAAAAGTTTGATATCGTCGCCCTCTTCTTCATAACGGAATGCATAAACATCCGTTTCGCCATCTTCAGGTTCAACCGGAGCAACCATCATGTACTTGGCCTCCGAACCGTCTACTTCAAACTTCATGATGACTTCGAATTCCTCTTCATTACCCTCGTCATCCGCAATGTAAATAATCTCCGCTTCTTCTTCCATACCCAGTTGATCTTCAGCCATTGTTGATCCCCCTCACCTTCTACTATTGGCATCCAAATAATTTTGCAAAATCAAGCTTGCGGCCATTTTGTCCACAACCTGCTTGCGTTTTTTCCGACTGACATCCGCTTCAATCAGCGTACGTTCTGCTGCCATGGTTGTCAGCCGTTCATCCCAAAGGTGAACAGGTAAATTCAGTTCGCCCCGCAGGCGTTCGGCAAAAGCAATACATATCTCACCGCGCGGTCCCACGGTGCCGTTCATGTTTTTGGGAAGTCCGACTACGATCTCACTAATCTCGTGCTCACGAACAAGATCGGCAATCCGAGCGAACTCGCCTTCATCACGGCGGCGTTCAAGCACTTCCAATCCCTGGGCAGTCCAACCGAAGGCGTCACTCGCGGCAACCCCGATTCTTCGGTCCCCATAGTCCAAACCTAATATTTTCATCCATGCTCTCCCATCCTCAAGCCTGCTCAGGTCGATGATTAGTCGCCTTCTCAAGCTTCAGGCTGTCTTCTGTCGGTTCATTTCCCGCTGCCTGCATAGCTGCAACACAGCGGAAGCGGCGTACATTACCGGTGATTGGCCAGATAGGAACGTACAAGCTCTTCAATCAGCTCATCGCGCTCCTTTTTACGGACCAGACTACGTGCGTTGTTGTGACGAGGAATATATGCCGGGTCTCCGGAAATCAGATACCCAACAATCTGGTTGATCGGATTATAATCCTTATCGACCAATGCATCATAAACCGTGAGAAGAATCTCTTTGGATGATGCTTCCTGTTCGTCACCTTTCACATTAAATTTAACCGTCTTATCCATGGAGTCCATTGATGACACCTCGCTCCTGCATGAACATGGGGACCATGTCCTGCCGAATTGATTTCTGTTTATATAATAACATATTCTGACTGCCACAAGTAAACAAAGGATAAGGCAATTGTGTTTTTTACTTGTCCTTTACTGGCTAACTAATGAAACCGCCAGTTTCAACGCTTCATCCAACTTGGTCGCGTCCTTACCACCGGCTTGTGCCATATCTGGACGTCCACCACCGCCACCGCCGCATACTGCCGCGACTTCCTTGACGATTTTGCCTGCATGCAGACCTTGTTTTACTTGTTCAGCAGGTACAGCTACTACAAAATTCACTTTGCCATCGGCTGCGGCACCCAATACGAGTACGGCGTTAGGCAATTTGATTTTCAATTCATCTGCCACCGTGCGAAGCGCGTCCATGTTCGGAGCATCTACGCGTGCTGCCAGCAATTGTGTATTTCCTGCTTGTACCACTTGATCGGTCAGTTGACCTGCTTCCATGGCACTGAGTTTGCTTTGCAGGGATTCGGTCTCTCTGGCTGCTTCTTTCAGTTGTTGGTTCAGACCTTCAATCCGTTTAGGCACATCAGCCACATTCGCTTTGAGCAACGATGCTGATTGCTTGAGCAGTTCCAACTGGCTTTCCACATACAGATATGCGCCACGGCCAGTTACAGCTTCGATCCGGCGTACGCCGGAGCCAATTCCGCTCTCGCTCACCAGTTTGAAGATTCCGATCTCTGAAGTATTATTTACGTGACAGCCGCCACAAAGTTCCAAACTGTAGTCTCCGACTTGAACGACACGTACAATATCTCCATATTTTTCACCAAACAGGGCCATCGCACCCATTTCTTTCGCTTCATCAATAGCTTTCAGCTCGATGTTCACGTTCAGACGATTCCAGATCTGTTCGTTTACCTGACGCTCAATCTCTGTCAACTCTTCAGGCGTAATGCTGCCGAAGTGAGAGAAGTCAAACCGCAGACGCTGTGGCTCAACGAGCGATCCCGCCTGGTTTACGTGAGTTCCGAGCACATCTTTGAGTGCTTTGTGCAGCAAGTGGGTAGCTGTATGGTTTTTGATAATGTCCCCACGCTTGGCTGCATCTACTTCAGCACGGATAACTTCACCCACACGCAATTCACCGGACTCTACCGTCACCAGATGAACGTGTTGTCCCTGCGGAGCTTTGAACAAACCTTGTACTTTCGCTGTTACAGCAGCTCCAAGCAGCAAGCCCTGGTCACTTACTTGACCGCCACTTTCTGCGTAGAATGGAGTCTTGTCCAGTACAACCTGGCATGTCTGTCCTTCGCCTACAGTGTCAACAAGAGCGTCACCTGCAACGATGGCTACCACTTTTGCTTCCGTCAACAGGTCAGTATAACCAACAAACTCACTTTTAACCTCCAGATCGGCAAGTGGTCCGCCTTGAACTTTCATGCTCTCGTTCTCTTGACGCCCAGCACGTCCAAGCTCACGTTGTTTTTGCATGGATGCATCAAAACCTTCACGATCCACAGTCAGACCATGCTCTGCGGCATAATCTTCTGTCAGGTCAAACGGGAAACCGTACGTATCATACAGTTTGAAAGCTTCAGGTCCGCTAATAACAGTGCGCCCTTCGGATTTGGCAGTGCCACTGATATCAGCCAGAATAGCCAGACCATCTGTGAGTGTTTCGTGGAAGCGCTCTTCCTCGGTTTTGATCACTTTAGCGATGAACTCTTGCTTGTCTACTACTTCAGGGTAGTACATGCCCATTACTTCACCAACGGTTGTTGTCAGTTCATACAGGAATGGACGGTCAAGTCCAAGTACTTTTCCATAACGAACTGCACGACGGAGTAAACGACGGATGACATATCCACGTCCTTCATTACTTGGCAGAACGCCATCACCCACTGCAAAAGCAACGGTACGGATATGATCCGCAATGACTTTCAATGCCACATCAATCTCTACGCTGTCGTTATATTTCACACCCGCAAGAGCGGCTGTTCTCTGAATCATCGGTTGGAACAGGTCTGTGTCGAAGTTGGAATCCACATTTTGCAGAATGGAAGCAAAACGCTCCAAACCAGCACCTGTATCAATATTTTTGTTAGGAAGCGGTGTGTAGCTACCATCTTTGTTATGGTTGAACTGGGAGAACACCAGGTTCCACACTTCCAGATAACGTTCATTTTCCCCACCTGGATACATCTCGGGATCACTCATGTCGTTTCCGTAAGCTTCGCCGCGGTCATAGAAGATCTCCGTACAAGGTCCACATGGGCCTTCACCGATATCCCAGAAGTTCTCATCCAATTTGATGATACGCTCTGCAGGCAGTCCCACTTTATCATTCCACAGTTTGAAAGCTTCTTCATCTTCCGGATATACCGTAACGGATAGGCGTTCCGGATCGAAACCGATCCACTCTTTGCTGGTCAGGAACTCCCATGCCCATGTAACAGTCTCTTCCTTGAAGTAATCACCAATGGAGAAGTTGCCGAGCATTTCGAAGAACGTATGGTGACGGCGCGTTTTGCCGACATTTTCGATATCATTGGTACGAATACACTTTTGGGAATTCGCAAGGCGCGGGTTCTCTGGTTTCTCCCGTCCGTCAAAGTATGGTTTGAGCGGTGCCATACCCGCATTGATCCACAGAAGAGAAGGATCGTTGTGCGGCACGAGCGATGCGCTAGGCTCGATTTTGTGACCTTTACTTGCAAAAAACTCTATCCATTTGGACCGGATTTCACTGGCTTTCATACTGGATGCCCCCATTAAATTATAATAGTCCGTTGCGTATTCGCTCCGGTTGGTCAACATTGCTTTTGTAAAAATAAACACAAAAAACGCCCCTGAATAATCAGGGACGATGTTATCGCGGTACCACCCTGGTTATTGCTGTTCATCCCTTGCTGCCCGGATCAACAAACAATCTCCTCGTTAATGCGAAATAACGGTCGCTCCCGGCAGGGTTATCCTGCACTCCGAAATTAGCTTTCCGCCGCTTCATCTTTCAAGACTCTTCCAGCCATCAGTTCAGGCTCACCCTGATCCGAAGAAGTCTATTCTCTGAGGAAAGGAACCCTCGGCGTACTTCATTCCATCATCGATTTCATGTTCTAAACATACACACTCATTATATCGGTAGCACAAGCGGGTGTCAACGCGGCCTCTTTGATGTTTTAACGCTACTATTTAGTCGGTCCTTCGTTTGATGTAATAGGCGAAAAAGTGTTGCACAATAACCTTCAGGACGGCAAAAACGGGCACTGCCAGAATCAGACCTACAATGCCTGCCAATTCGCCTCCGACGAGCAGCGCAAATATAATCGACAGTGGATGCAGATGCAGCGTACGTCCCACTACCTGAGGAGATATAACGTTGCTCTCCAGAACTTGGCACAGTGTGTTCACAATGACAACAAATAGCACCATTTTAAATGATACCGTCGATGCCATGACCACGGCAGGGGCAGCGCCCAGGAATGGCCCAAGATAGGGCACGATGTTAAATACAGCCACGATACTCGCAAGCAGCAGAGCATAAGGCATATCAATGACGATATAACCAATGTAGGCAAAGATACCGACAATGACACAGACAATAAACTGTCCTCGTATGTAGTTTCCCAGCGCAGTATCAACCTCTTTCATCACTGATACAATTGATTTACGCCTTGAACGCGGAAGATACGCCACAATGGTGCGCTCAAATACCTCAAAATCTTTTAACATATAAAAGATCAGGAAAGGCACGATAAACACATTGAATAACACATTGATGGTCGCCCCGATATTGTCCATGAGCACGGCAATTCCCTGAGTTAGTCGATCCTCCATCTGAAAGAACCAGCTGTTCATGCCTGTTCGGACACTTGGCGGCATTAATTTGTGATCCATATTGTTCATCAGACTCTGGGCACGCATGGACAGCTCCGGCATATGTTCGTTGAGTTCTTCCAGCTGTTCAATCAATACCGGAATGACATTCATCAGAATGACACCGATACAGGTCAGGAAAAAGGCATATATGAGCAATACCGCGATCGTACGCGGCACCTTGCGCCCTCCCAGCATGCTGACAATCGGATTGAGTACATAGGATATGATAAGGGCTACGATAAAGGGGGCCAGTACTGTTTTCAGGAAAGCATATATGTGAAGCAGTAAAGGCCGCAGCAGCCATATAAAATAAAGAATAATCAACCCGAGCAGCAGCCAGATCGCGTAACGGAACAGCTTGTGTTTAGTTAATTGCTCCACGTGCATCCCTCCTTTTGGACTGGCTCTGAGAGTCAGTATATGTAGGAAAGGTAATATTTATTAACACAGCGCAGAAGTGGAAAGCAGCAATCCTCACATTTTTTCCGGAACCAAAAAAACGCCTCCTTCATCAGAGAAGGAAGCGCATCTTGGGGTCCGGGTTAGCATATAATTAACCATATCTTTTCCGAACCATTATGTAACTGCATCTATATACATCTGCCAACAATGGATGACAGCATCCCATGACAGAGATTGTCATGAAACCGCATATAGAGGAAGTTATCCTGCTTATTAAGAAGAAGCGTGAAGATGAGGGAAGTCTTGCGGCAGCTCGTCCCCGAAAAAGAGATCATCCAGGGAACTCAGCGTACCGTCTTCTTCCACCTGATATACAGACATTTTCTCACCGTTCACCGTTAATTCAATAAAGCATCCCCAGCAATAAAACTGGTGGGAACCAATTTTCCCGATATCTTTGGAACTACAGTTTGGACATTTCATATTCATTCACCTATCCATTAACAGAATGAATGGCATTTTCCAAGCGTTGTTCACTCAGCGGCGGCACCATAATGGCACTTTCCCCGATGGACATATCACTTGTACATGGCAGCCATTTACGGCCCTCAATCAGATCGGACACAAAACCGTCCGTAATTTCAATCCCTATTATTGTATTTCCCAACTCTTGGTCAAAATAAACATCAGAGACACGTCCAAGCAGCAAACCTTCTTCGGTGAGCACGGACATCTCCTTCAATTTAGACCGACCGAGGAGGTACGTGTATTTTATGTCGTCGGCTCCCGTCTTGCGGACAGCCTGTTGATTACGGATCATGACGGCATCCTCGCCGTAGGCAACGATGTCTTGCCACTGCACGATTTTGACATGATTGGTAAACAGGCCTTTGTTCTCAAGTTCAATGCCTTCAATCTGCCAATCATCATTCACAATGAAATCCTGGATTTTACCGACCTGCTTCCCGTCCTCAACATCAAAAACGGCAAGTCCGATCATTTCCTGAAGCTTCATCGTTGGGTCCTCCTCATCTTCTTATCATTAAATAGGCGCGGCGCTATTGCTAGGTATGCCCAAAGTTGATGAGTGGCAATCAGACGCCGATCATCAAAACCGCTTCTATCCAACCGATGAAATGGAACTTCTTCCCTCCTTCTGTTCCATGTGTAAAGTTCCCCTCAGGGTCTATTACGCAATCGCCCAAGAATGGTTCCAATTTTTTCGGCGGTTATCATGATTTCTTCCGTAGTATTACCCAATCCCCAGCTGAATCGAATCGCAGAGTGTAAAAAAGTCTCAGGCAGATCCATCGCTTTGAGCACGTGAGATACTTCAAGCGAACCGGAAGTACAGGCCGAGCCGCTTGCAACGGCGATCCCTTCCATATCCAGATTCATTAACATCGTCTCTGTGGACACTTCCGGAAAACTGATATTCAGGATGTTTGGCAGCGTATACTCCGGGTGCCCGTTCACATGAAAGTGCTCCGTCCCCACATGAATTTTGAGCTGATCCAGCAGAAGTTTCCGTAATTCCAGATCATGCTGACGATGCGTCTCCGTATGTGCTGAAGCAATTTTGAGGGCCTCTGCGAATCCGGCGATGCCAGCTATGTTCTCTGTACCTGCGCGCCGCTGACGCTCTTGCAGCCCACCATGAGCTCTAGCTTCCAGCACAATCCCTCGCCGTACATAGAGTGCACCCACGCCCTGAGGTCCATTGATTTTATGGGCAGAGAAGCTGATCAGATCCACAGGCAGTTCTTTGCAGGAAATATTCTGGCTGCCCAGAGCCTGAACCGCGTCGCTATGGAACAGAATATCATGCTGACGGGCAAGCTCACCCACCTCGCGTATAGGCTGAATCGTGCCCACTTCGTTGTTGGCATACATCATGGTAATCAGCACCGTATCCGGTCGGATAGCCTCTCGCAGCTCATCCAGGCTTATTCGTCCATCATGGTCAACAGATAGATAGGTTACTTCATAGCCTTGACGTTCCAATTCCTGACACGTATGCAAAACAGCATGGTGCTCAATTGCCGTCGTAATAACGTGTTTCCCCTTATCCTGTCTTGTTGAGACTGCTCCAAAGATTGCCAGATTGTCACTCTCCGTGCCGCCTCCGGTAAATACCAACTCGTCCGGGAAACAGCCCAAAGACGCCGCAATGACATCCCTTGCTCCGCTGACGGTCCGTTTGGCTTCACGCCCAAAGGCATGGATACTTGATGCGTTGCCATATTGCCCTGTCATGACGTTCATCATCGCTTCTGCGACTTGTGGATGCATAGGTGTCGATGCGGCGTGATCCAAATAAATTCGTTGCATTTATCTTCACCCCGTTATATGTTAAATTTCTATCTCATGGCAAACTGTCAAAATTGGAAATTGAAACGGATGCTCTATTGTCACATCTTCGTGTATAATGTTCTATATCCATTTCAAAAAGGAGAGAGAGACATGAGTGATCCCATTCTCGGGCAGATTCTGAATCAGCTTCAACAAATGGACAAACGATTCGACAGTATTGATGGACATCTTGAAAAAATAGACCACCGACTCGATGCTATGGAAGAGAGACTCGGTGCAGTAGAGAGCAGACTAGACACTGTCGATGACAGACTTAATGCCATTGAGGAACAAACTAAAAACATTCCGCTTCTTCAACAAGCTGTTCTGGAAACATTGACCGTTACGAAACGTCTTGACGCTTCCCACTCCGCCTCTGAACGCAAAGTAACTACCGAATTGAATACCCATCAGCACAGCATCGATATTTTGAATCGCCGTCAGTTACGCATGGAAGCTGATATAGAAACCTTAAAAAGTCGCTGATTTACAAGTTATCCAGTTAAGTTCACACTTGACCATCTTGTAAATCCCGCGGCTGAATACATAGCCCTGCTCAATTAAAATAATCTGTAGAAATTGAAGAACAAAGTACCCATTGATGCGTTTTTAAAAAGTCTGGTTTTCAGTACCGAGAAGATGGAATGAAGCTAGAAATGGAGTAGCGGAGCGTAGGGAAACTACGTGAGCAACGGACATTTCGGCTAAATTTCAACTTCGATGCTGATGATGCCGCTAGGCATCGTTCGCAATCAAAAGTGGACTTTTTTGAACTACCTCTACTGGCATGTCTAAAGCCCCCAAGTTGGGGGCTTTAGTATGTCTTCTGTGATGCGAATTAATGACCTTAAATGTAAAACATGTAGCTGTCTTTTTTGTCCTGATCCTGGAAGGTAATCAGGTCTTTCAGTGTTGTGGAATCCAACACTTCGGCAATGCCGTCACGAATACGCAACCACAGATCACGCTTCGCCGGATCATCTTCCTCTGTGAAGTCTACTGGAGAGATGGGCCCTTCCAGTACACGGATCACATCGCCTGCAGTCACGGTTGCAGGATCACCTGCAAGGATATAACCGCCGTAAGCACCTCTAATGCTCTTAACCAGTCCTGCATTGCGCAGTGGAGCGATCAATTGCTCTAGGTAATGTTCCGAGAGCTGATTGCGCTCAGCAATGCTTTTAAGTGATGTAGGGCCTTCGCCTGTTCTGGCAGCCAGCTCCATCATGATCGTGAGGCCGTAACGGCCTTTTGTCGATATTTTCAAAGGAGTCACCTCTTTCAATTTTCAGAAACGATTGGAAACTTTATATTTTATCCTGTGGTCCATAACCGTCTGGTTCACGATCTGTCCACAGCAGAGATTCATAGAACTAAGTTTTAACCTTCTAATCCTCCGTATTCCGATCATAACCCTCAGCTAATGTTAACATATCTGCATGCTTTATGGTAAAGAAAGATTGACGATATTCCAAAATGTGCGTCTGTGGTGGACACTATCCAAAATTGGCCGGGTGTATCGTATCTTGAGTCCGGTTATGCTAGAATAAGAAACGAAACACATTTATATATAGAAATGGTGATAACGATGTCCAAAACAATTGAAAATACACGGGTCGTCGTTGGCATGTCCGGGGGTGTCGATTCTTCCGTTACCGCACTGCTGCTGAAAGAGCAGGGTTACGATGTCATCGGCATTTTCATGAAAAACTGGGATGACACCGACGAGTTCGGCCACTGTACCGCTGAAGAAGATTCAGAGGATGTACGCCGCGTATGTGAACAGATCGGCATTCCTTACTACACTGTCAACTTCGAGAAAGAATATTTTGATAAAGTATTTACCTATTTCCTTGATGAATATAAGTCGGGCCGCACGCCAAATCCGGATGTCATGTGTAATCGTGAGATCAAATTTGGTGAATTCCTGAACAAAGCTCTGGATCTCGGCGCAGATTATGTAGCTACAGGACACTACGCTCGTCTGATTGAAGAAGATGGTACGTTCAAGCTGCTGCGCGGTGTGGACAGCAACAAGGATCAGACGTATTTCCTTAATGCACTCAATCAGAACCAGTTGTCCAAAGCCATGTTCCCGATTGGTCACCTGCCCAAACCGGAAGTACGCAAAATTGCAGAAGCCGCTGGCTTGTATACCGCCAAGAAAAAAGACAGTACAGGAGTCTGCTTCATCGGCGAACGCAACTTCAAAGAGTTCCTGAGTAACTATCTGCCTGCCAAAGGCGGAGACATGGTTGATATTGCGACCGGTGAAGTCAAAGGGCGTCATGACGGTCTGATGTACTACACACTAGGACAGCGGCAAGGTCTTGGCATTGGTGGTTCCGGCAATGGTGAACCCTGGTTCGTTGCAGATAAGAATCTGGAGAAGAACCAACTGCTTGTTGTTCAGGGAGATGCCCACGCGAGTCTGTACTCCACAGGTCTAACCGCAACAGGTGTGAACTGGATTGCTGGTGCAGAGCACATGCCTAATGTGCCATTCCGTTGTACTGCCAAATTCCGCTATCGTCAGCCGGATCAAGGTGTTACATTGACTTGGCAGGAAGATGGAAGTGTGGATGTACAATTTGACCAGCAACAAAAAGCCATTACGCCAGGACAAGCCGTTGTTTTCTACGACGGAGAGGTATGCCTCGGCGGAGGTACGATCGATCAAGTGCAAAAAGTACCTGTACCCGCAATGCAGTAATAGAGCTTGTCCATTAAAATGCGGATTATACACAATACCGTGTATCCCTATTAAAAAAGCCGTCTTTCATGTATACCATGAAGGATGGCTTTTTTCCTGCTTTTCTTTGCAAAAAAATTAAAAATAGTTCGTTATGCAGTCAACCAGACTCCTGCCAAGGAGGCCAACACCCCGACTACTACTGAACTTACAACGTAGAGCGCCGCTCTGGCGTATTGTTGTCGACCCATAAGCCCTACCGTCTCATAGCCAAAGGTGGAAAATGTGGTGTATGCACCACAGAATCCGGTTCCCCAGATCACCCAGATCCCATCTGAGACCATTGCAGATTGATGCCACCCATATAACAGCCCAAGCAGAAGTGAACCACTGATATTGATAATCCATGTTCCCCACGGAAAAGCCGTTCCCAGCAAGCCAGAGACCCATTTTCCCAGACTATAACGCAGAACCGCGCCCAACACACCTGCAAAACCAATCCATAGGATCATGAGGCATCACCCTCATGGCTTCGTGATCCCAACATACGCTGTCCAAGGCTCATTCCCAGCGCACAGAGCAACAACCCTGCCAACACACTTACGAGTGTATAAATCGCTGCCTTAGCCCATTCTCCCCCTTCAGATAAACGAACAATATCCAGTGTAAATGTGGAGAATGTCGTAAATGCGCCAGTAAAACCCGTGCCAATCGCAAGTCGAAGTTGTGGTGATATTTTGCCTGGAACAGCGATGGTAAAAAACCAGCCCAAAAAAAGGCTGCCAATCGCATTGATTAGCAGCACCGCCCAAGGAAACCCAACATGAGCAGCTGGTATCCCTAACTGTATGGCATATCGGGTCAATGTGCCGAGAAATCCACCTGCTCCTATATATATAATCTCTTTCATGTTATGTGCATCTCCCGAGTGATCTATCTGATCTTACAATTCCCTGCGTCGTTGTTGGTTCAGCCTAATCTTCGATTCGTTACCCTGCTCCGTGGCCTCATAGAATACTCTGCGTGAGAGCTGCTTTGGCAAGTATTCCTGTTTCACGTAATGCCCTGGATAGTTATGTGGATATTGATAGCCCTCATGTCCCAGTTTTACGGCACCCGAGTAATGCGTATCTCGCAAGTGAAGCGGAACTTCTGCCGATTTCACCTCATCCATGGCGTTCATGGCTTTGGAAATGGCGGTGTACACCGCATTGGATTTTGGACTTTCCACTGCGAACAGAATCGCTTGTGCAATGTTCAGCTTGGCTTCGGGCCAGCCGTTATTCCGGTACGCATCAAGTGCTCCAATCGCCTGAGTCATCGCTTGCGGGTTCGCAAGTCCTATATCCTCACTGCTCGCTGCAATCAGACGCCGAATAAAGGTCATCGGGTCCATGCCGAGCTTCTCCACCGCGTATAGAAACCAGAACAGCGCAGCATCACTGGAACCCCGAATACTCTTGTGAAATGCAGACAGCACATCATACTGTGTCGATTCATCCGCCTTCACAATCGGTCGCCGAATAGACTCTTCTGCCACATCAAGCGTAATATGAATGGATCCATCCTTCTCCGGTGGCGTGGT
This sequence comes from Paenibacillus sp. Negev47, assembly GCF_058313655.1. Lineage (NCBI taxonomy): Bacteria > Bacillati > Bacillota > Bacilli > Caryophanales > Paenibacillaceae > Paenibacillus > Paenibacillus sp. Negev47. The sequence continues at coordinate 1,343,310 of NZ_CM177754.1, read as the reverse complement.
CAACGCAGCCAGTTCTAGCGCGTTAAGCGCACGCCGAATATCCCCATTGGCCATCGTGGCAATATGCTCAAGCCCCTCATCGTCCGCCTGCAGTTCCATGAATCCGAGACCTTTGTCCGCATCGCTCAATGCTCTGCGCATTGCAATAAGGGAATGCTCCTTGTTCAACGATTCCAGCTGGAACAGGGTGGAGCGACTCATCAAGGCTCCATTGACATAATGAAAGGGATTCTCTGTTGTCGCGCCGATAAAAATAATCGTGCCCTTCTCTACCGCTGGCAATAACGCGTCCTGACGTGAACTGTTAAACCGATGTACCTCATCGAGGAACAGAATGGTTTTCGTTCCATACAGCTGTTTGTTCGTTTGTGCCTGCTCAATGACTTCACGCACATCCTTGACGGAAGCTTCCACTGCATTCAGGCGAACGAACTGTCCTTGTGTTTGCTGGGAAATAATATGTGCCAGGGTTGTCTTGCCGCATCCTGGGGGACCGTATAACAAGATCGACGAAATCTGATCAGCCTCGATGGCGCGCCGGAGTAATTTTCCCGGTCCAATGATATGTTCTTGTCCAATATATTCATCCAGGTGCTCTGGCCGCATGCGGTCCGCAAGCAATCTAGCTTGTGGCTTTGAATCCTGTTGAAACGAAAATAAATCCATTGCTCATCACTTCCTTAACGGATTGCCTTGCCTTGTGTACAATTACGCTTCTGATGGTTCTCCACTCTCTATCATATCATACTCCCGCGGTAACATAGCCATAAATGCACCAAGCGCGCTGCTGACAAACGCATCCTTGCGTGTAATAAAACGAGTCATCATGTGGCTTATGCCGGAGGGGAGCGAATGTTTGCGAAGGCTGCCATTTTCAATTTGCTGCCGAATTACAATCTCCGGTAACAGAGAAATCCCCATCCCCGATGCTACTCCACTGATAATCGCTTCCAATGTACCGAATTCCATAATCACCGGACGGTTTACCCCAATTGAGAGCAACCACTCTTCTAACGTTTGTCGGTAGGAGCATCCCATGCTGTAGACAAGGATCGGCTTACGGGTAAGTTCATCTTCTGGTCCCACACCCGACGAAACTACAAATAGCTCTTCATCAAATACATCGATAGACTCGATATCAGGATGATCACAGGCACAGCCAATAAACGCTCCTTCCAATTCATACCCAATCACTTGATCAATAAGCATCTGCGAGTTGCCAGTAGCCAGTGACAAGGACACGTCGGGATACTGTTTATAGTATTTTGCAAAAAGCTCAGGTAAACGTACCGCTGCGGCCGTCTGTGTAGACCCTATTCGCAACGGCCCCGATGGTGTACTCGTCGCCCGAAGCGCCTTGGAAGCATCATTTAGCAAACCAATGATTTTATCCGCATAGGTCAGCAGCATCTCTCCAGCTGGAGATAACGTCATGCCTCGATTATGACGAATAAACAACGTTGTACCCACTTCTGCTTCCAGATGCCTGATTCGTGCCGTTACGTTCGATTGCACATACCCCAGTTTAGAAGCAGCTTTGGTCAAGTTTCCTTCCTGTGCAACACACTGAAATATTCTAAGATCCCCGCTCTCCATGGTCCCTCCACTCTGACATCATTCAAAATGATATCCACTTCATTACCAATCATTATACTTCATGTGTAAACCGGACTACAATTCATATAGATCCCAAACCAGTCAGCTGACTGGATGATGATAAGGAGTGTTCAGCATGACATACTGGAAAAATAGAGTTGCTTTGATCACTGGTGGTGGAACAGGTATAGGTCGTGCTGTAAGTCTGATGCTGGCTGAGCGTGGAGCGTGGGTTGCCGTCAACTATTCCCGCTCACGGGATGCAGCAAACGAGACAGTTCAACATATTTTGGATGCAGGAGGTCATGCATTGGCCGTTCAAGCCAACGTTGCCGATGACCTTGATGTCCGGCGGATGGTCACTACAATAACTGAAACCCATGGCCCAATCACTGCGCTTGTGAATAACGCCGGCATCACTCATCATATCCCCCTGCACGATCTGGAATTAGTTACAGATGACGTCTGGGATGAACTGGTTGATGTAAATGTGAAAGGCATGTTTCATTGTGCTCGTGCCGTGACGGAAGATATGAAGCGGGCTGGCGGTGGTTCTATCGTAAATCTGGGTAGCATCGCAGGCAGTACGGGTTCAGGCTCCTCCCTTCCTTACGCCGTCTCCAAAGCGGCAGTTCACGGTCTGACCTTATCACTTGCGCACGCTCTCTCACCACATATTCGGGTGAATGCTATCGTTCCTGGCGCGGTTGCTACAAGGTGGTGGGCTGGAAACGAGGATCGAATGCATCGTCTCGGTGGAGAGCTGTTATTGCAGAAAATTGCCTCGCCTGAGGATATCGCACACATGATCTGTGCTGCGCTTGAACAGCACTCCATGACTGGACAGCTAATTACTGTAGATAGTGGACAGACGTTATGAGCTCCAGTCATGAAAAGGATACCCGGATCATCAAACCATTGAAATATACACTATTGATCATTTTGACAACGTTAATCATGGGAACTTCTTTTCCAGTTGGCAAGATCGGCATGGTATATGCCCCACCTTTCCTGCTCATGGGCATACGTTATGTACTGGCTGGTGGATTGATGGCCTGGTTCCTGCGTAAACGTCCTTTACCTACCGCGTGGCAGTCTTGGTTGAAAATAATCCTCATTGGCCTGTTCCAATCCGCAGGCGTGATGGGCTGCGCCTACTACAGCATGAACTGGATTACATCCGGTGAATCGGCCATTATTACGTTTACCAATCCGTTGCTGGTCATTATCCTCAGTGCTCTCTTATATAGAGTGACCTACCGTTTCAGTCAATGGATTGGTGTTCTGCTCGGTTTCGTGGGGATTATATTAACCTTTGGATGGCATATGAGCTTTAACCCTGGAACCTGGATTGGATTTGGCGGTGCGATCTCCTTTGCAGTATCGACATTACTCATCAAACGTTGGGGCGATGCCTACGATACCTTTGTCTTAACAGCCTATCAGATGCTTGCAGGAGGTGCTGCGCTGCTTCTGCTGAGCGTATGGACTGAACAGCCTCACTTTATGGTGAATACCACCTCGGTTATGGTGCTGCTCTGGTTAACGCTTGTTTGCTCCATCATCCAGTTCTCACTCTGGTTTTATTTGCTGCAACATAGTGACCCCGCCCAAACCAGTTCGTATCTGTTTCTGGCACCGTTCTTTGGTGTATTGTCGAGTTGGATTTTGCTGGGAGAACACGTTCAGTGGTTTGCATTGGCAGGCGGATTACTCATTGGTGTCGGTATATTCCTGGTGAACCGTCGCTCATCCAGAATGAGAAATAGCGTAACATAACTTGAGCTCCCGTCGTTCTTCGTCGGAAAATTAAGCGGATTCTCGCACAAAGCAGAAAAAGGCAAGCGCTTATGGATCTATCCCATAAACGTCATGCCTTTTGTTGTATAAGCAAACTTTATCTAACCAAGCTCTGGCCAACCCTGAATGGCTACCGGCTCGCCGTCGGGATTATGTGTTGCAGCCGCATAGATCGGCAGTTCACCCTCGTGGAACAACCACAATTCATGCAAGGCCCGTGTACAACCAACGTACAACAGTTTTGCATCACCCGCATTCGGCAAATAATGCTTCTGATCTGCGTCTGCCACAATAACGGCATCAAACTCCAACCCTTTGGACAGATAGACTGGTAAAATGGAGTGTCCACCTGTGTACTGCTTTTTCCCACCATCGATCAGGTTTAGATCCCAGCCTGCGTCCTGAAGTTCACGATGAAGTTCCTCTGCTTCATGCAGTGTACGGGTCAGGATGGAGACCGTTCGATAGTCTTTGACCGTTAACACCTTCAAAGCCTCTTCAAGACTCGCGGTCCGCCCTTCGCCTCCATAAGCTAATGTTCGAACCGGATCACCGCTCCGGAAAACAGGTATCGCCGTAATCCCACTCTTGACGCCACGTTCCAGAATCGTATTTGCATAGTCGATAATTTCCATCGTCGAACGATAACTTCGGGTCAACGCAAAGTATGCATTCTGTTCCTCAGGAAACAGAGAACTCATCTCTTCCCACGCATGAACACCACGGTACTCATGAATTCCTTGGGACAAGTCACCCAGTATGGTGAAGGAATGCCCTTTGACGAACTGATCCAATAATGCCACATGAAAAGGTGAAAAGTCCTGTGCTTCATCGATCACGACATGATCGAACCGCTCCGAACCCTCAATATCATGAACCAGTGTATGAATGTATACCAATGCAGGCAAATCCTCTTCACGGACGATATCCTGTTTCAGATCTGCTGCCGTTTGTTTCATGACTAGTTTTGGAATAAGCCCGCTGAGTGACGCTGGCACAGAACCACCCTTTACAGCTTTGAACAGCTGTTTGTATAGCGTAAGCGGCTCATATTGAGGCCATTTTTTGGCATAGGCTTTCTCACGGATGGATGCTTTTTTCTTGCGTTCTTTGCGCACAGCTTCTGGCATCGGTTTCTTGAGTTCCATCTCAATCCAGCGGTGAACACGCGCCATGACCCGTTCTTTGCGTTTGGCCAGTGGATAATGCTTGTATTCCTGACCGAACCAGTTCTCGATCTCCGCCTTGCTGAGCACCTTACCATCCCATGGACAGAAGTCCATATCCGGTACGGAATCTTCTTCCATGCCCGAGAGCCACTCTCGAATAAGCTCCATGAAGCGGATGGATCCTTTGTAACGTCCAGGTACATCATCATTCAATTCAGGCCGTGCATCAGGCGTTTCAAACCAGGTGTTCAATGTCTCCGACGTATCCGCGAGTGGCATCTCCAGCCCCAGCAGGTTCATCGCCCAATCCGGGAATGTCCGTTGCTGAATGTCCCCTACTCCGAGTTCCGGGAGCACATCCGAGATGTAATCCAGGAACATGTGGTTGGGTGCAAAAATAACCATTTTCTCCGCAGATACCTGCTCCTTGTACTGATACAGCAAAAAGGCAAGCCGATGCAGGGCAACCGTTGTTTTCCCGGATCCGGCCACACCCTGAATGATCAATGCGGTGTTTCTCGCCGCACGAATGATCAGATCCTGCTCTGCCTGAATCGTAGATACGATGTCACGGAGTTTGTTATCCTTGTTCTCTCCCAGACGATAAACGAGAAATTCATCGGATACCGCTGGCTGGTCGCTGTCACGGTTATATGTATCTGCTACACGTTCCAATATCCGCTGCCGAATGACAACGTTTCGTTTCAGATAGACCAGACCTTCAATAAGCCCTTCCGGGGCTTCATACGTAGCGGAGGCTTCGCCTCCCGTAAATGAGTAAAACAGGCTGGCGACAGGAGCACGCCAATCGATGACGAGCGGATGCTCTCCCACCTCTTCGCGGTCTACGCCGATTTTGCCAATATACAGCGGTTTCCGTGCACCACTGCCCTGCTCTTCGAAATCCAAGCGTCCGAAATAGGGTTGCTGCGCGCTCTTGGACAAGGCGGTGCGGCGCTCTTCGCGTCCAGCTTCCAGCACTTGTTCTGTGAAGTCATGGCCGGTATAAACCGGAATATTTTGCAGTCGTTCCAGCTGACTGTCCACTTCCTCCATCGTTCGCTCTAACCTGTACTCTTCTTCTTGATAGGCACTTTGAAAGCTGTCTGACATGTTTCAGTTACCTCCTAAGAATATGTTTTGCTCTGCATCACCAATCACTGACGACGCAAAAGGATACCCACTATATCATATTGATGTGCAAAAAGCTACAGTAACGTGGGTGCAAAAGAATAAAACCGTTGCCCTCGCTCGTATTGAGCGAATGAACAACGGTTTGAAGTTGAACCAAATTTGAACCTTATCTTTAAAAAAGAGTAATCGATCTAGCTCAAATTTCAATTTTGACCTTCCTGAGCCACGAACTGTTTCTGAGCCAGTTCACGGTATACCTTATGATTGCTGATTAATTCCGCATGTGTTCCGGTTCCGGTAACATGTCCATGCTCCAATACAACAATCTGATCGGAATCCACAACTGTGGACAATCGGTGCGCGATCACGATTGTGGTTCTGCCTTCCATCAGGTTGGACAAAGCCTGTTGTACTTCATACTCCGAGGTGCTGTCCAGACTGGATGTCGCTTCATCCAACATGAGAATATCCGGGCTGCGCAGTAAGGCACGAGCAATAGCAATCCGCTGACGTTGGCCCCCGGATAACTTGATCCCTCTCTCGCCCACTTCCGTGTCATAACCCTGTGGCAGTTTGTCGATGAAGTCGGCAGAATAGGCCATTTCAGCAGCTCGCTGGATCTCATCCATCGTGACTTCACGATCCAATCCGTACGTGATGTTGTCTTTGATTGTGCCTGCCATAAGCGGACTTTCCTGTGATACATACCCGATCTTGCTTCGCCAAGAGGCCAAAGAATAATCCGTTATCGCTTGTCCTCCATATGAAATGTAGCCTGAATCTGGCATATAGAACTGCTCCATCAAAGAGAACAGCGTTGATTTGCCGCTACCGCTTGGACCGACAATCGCCGTCACTTTGCGTGTAGGTACCGTCAGATTTATTCCGTGCAACACTTCCTCACCTGTAACATAGGAAAAGTGTACATCATGGAATGCAATCGTCTCATTTCCTTTTGGAGCTACCTTGGTACTGTCATGCGGCTCTTCCTCATCGGCAAGGATAGCTTGTATGCGCTCCGTTGCACCTACAACTTTTTGCAAACGGGAGTATAGCGTCGTGAATTGTCCCATTGGCATAATGACCTGGAATAAAAGCAGAATGAATGCTACCAGTTCACCAGGTGACAACATGCCAGAAGCTACACGCATTCCCCCCACACCCAGAATAACGACCAACACGGCAGTCATGACAAATGTAAACAAAGGACCGATCAGCGCAAGGATACGTGCCTCCTGCAAGCCAAAAGCAAACATTTTACGAATCCGCGAATCTCCTGCTTCTGATTCCTGTTTCTCCGTTCCATAGGCCTTCACCAAACGGATCTCACCAATAACCTGACTAAGTACGGACGTAAGACCTGCCATCTCATCCTGTTGTTTCTTGGAGATCTTGTACATTTTCTTCCCGACCGGCAACAAAATCAACAGCGTAAGTGGGACAAGACTCAGGATAATGAGCGACATCACCCAATCCAAGTAAAATAGTAACGCCACGCCACCTACAACAGCGACAATGTTGGATACAAAGGAAACCAGATAATCCGCGATCAACGTCATGATCTGACTTGTATCATTCGTAATCCGGCTCATGGTATCGCCCGTGCGATTGCGATCGAAATATGGCATTCGCAGCGACAATACCTTGTTCCATAGCTTGGTACGAAGCGTTGCGACCACACGTTGTCCGGCGTAATTTAACATATAAATGCTAATGCCCGAGGCAATTGCCTGGATCACAAACGCCCCAAGCAATAACAAAATAACAGATTTGTTTAGTGCCGAAGTAGTAAGTCCATCAATTAGACCTTTGGTCATCAATGGCACGATCAGTCCGGCTGTTGTTTGAATCAGGGTTAAGATGAGGGCCAGAATCAGGATCAGTTTTGGCGGGTTCGTAGAAGCGATAAGCTTGACGAAATCCTTAAACCCCTTTTTTCCTACCTTCGGTTCATTCTGCCCTGTTTGTTGCTGCTCTTCCATTCCCGTTCCTCCCGTTCTCCATCTGCTCACCAGAGATCATACGTATGAACTCACATGACGTTGCCTTCTCTTATTACAAAACGCCATGCAACACAAAATTGGCTAAAAAGAGAATGGAAATGCCATACATGACCACAGGCACCTGTTTCCCTTGACCTGCTGCCAGCTTCGCTAGTGGATAAGCAATAAATCCAAACGCCATACCGTCCACGATGCTATATGTAAATGGAATCATGACCATGATTAGAAATGCTGGGAAAGCCTCTGTAAAGTCACCAAAGTCCATATCCTTCACACCTTGCACCATCAGGCCACCAATAATGATCAAAATGGGTGCAATCGCACTGTCTGGAATATAACCGAGCAGCGGGATGAAGAAGAAGGTCGCCCCAAACAAAACGGCAGTAACGAGCGGAGTTAACCCTGTGCGTCCACCTGCCGCAATCCCGGCTGTAGTCTCGGCTGCGGCAACTGGAGGACTACTTCCGAATACGCCTGCCAGCACGGTACTAATCGATAGGGCGCGCAGACTTCCTTTGAACCGCTCCGGACGACCAATCATCTGTGTCTGAGCTGTAATTAATCCGATATTTTCGAACACCACAATCAGCAATAACAAAAATACCGCAATCCAGAACGCTACATCAGCCAGCTTCATCAAAGACAATTCGCCAAACAAACCGCCGTATTGACGCAGCGCATCCATCGCTGATACGGATTCACCCGGGTTCACTGCTCCAAGTACATAGGCAAGGCCTGTCCCGACCAGAATACTGATGAGAAGTCCACCTTGTACATTCCGTATAAATAAAATCAAGGCAAGCACCAGCGTAACGCAAGCTGTAATGACATTCGGATCATTGAAGTGCCCAATCGCGACAAACGTGGTCTGGTGTGCGATGACAATTCCACTTTTTTGCAAACCAATGAATGTGAGGAACAAGCCAATCCCCACCGTAATCCCGTGCTGCAGATTCTTTGGAATCGCTTCGCTGATCATTTTGTATAGTGACGTAAACGCAACAATGGCAAACAGTATACCTGTAACGGTTACCACGGCCAGCGCTTCTTGCCAGCTTAATTTCATCGAGTGTACAAGTGTATACGTGAAAAATGCATTAATCCCCATTCCAGGCACAACAATAATCGGTGATTTCCCGCCAAATGCCATGAGCAAACAGCCTGCAATGGACGTTAGCAGGGTTCCAACCATGGCGGCCTGCAAGGGCATTCCGGCATCGGAAAGAATTGTAGCATTGACCATAACGATATAGACCACGGCAAAATAGGAAATGGCTCCCGCCACAACTTCCTTTTTCCACTGGTCTCCTGGCTCCATGCCAAGACGTCTGGTCATCCATCCGTGTTTCATTTCGTTCTATTCCCCTCTCTCAGGCTGCAAATTCTTTATGTATGTATCATCATTTCGCGCAGCAATCAATATCATACACGGTTTTCACTTTGAAGTACATGACGTAGCTCTGACACTTATGCGGGGATGTAGTTCGGCTATCATGGACGTTTGACGTCCGATTGCTCTGAGTTCGAAGTATGATCACACAAAAAAGCGCAGATGCCTTGTCGGCATCCACGCTGTTCTGTTGGCAGCATATTACTGCTGCTTGTTCTCTGCAATTTCTAACAAATCCTTAACGGCAACACTGACCATAATCAGTCCGGCTACCGGAGGTACGAATGCGTTACTCGCAGGTGGCTGTTTGGCCTTGCGAATTTCCGGTGCATTCTCGGGAACGATCTTCTCTGTAACATCAGCACGCGGTTTCATCGGCTTTTCAGTTGAGAAGACCACTTTCACACCTTTTTTGATGCCGTCTTTGCGAAGTGTCGTGCGTACAACACGAGCAATCGGGTCCATGGTCGTTTTCGAAATATCTGCAACCTGGAATTTCGTCGGGTCCATTTTATTTGCCGCACCCATACTGGAAATCATCGGAATTTTACGTTTCAGGCACTCTTTAATGAGATGGATTTTGTAGATAATCGTGTCGGATGCATCCAGCACATAATCCAGTTCATATTTGAATAATTCTTCATACGTTTCTTCCGTGTAAAACATATTCAAGGCAATCGCATCACATTCCGGATTGATCAGTTTCACACGTTCCACCATCAGATCCGCTTTTTTCTGCCCTACAGTTGTGGTCAGAGCATGAATCTGGCGGTTAATGTTGGTGATGTCCACTACGTCTTTATCAATCAGGATGATGCGACCTACACCGCTGCGGGCGAGAGCTTCTACAGCAATACCACCTACACCGCCAATACCGAGCACGGCTACTGTACTATTCTTCAATGTGTTCAGACCTTCAGGTCCGATCGCAAGTTCTGTTCTTGAAAATTGATGGAGCATTGAGAATCGATGCCTCCTTTATTTCTTTTCCGCTACCGGTTTGCGGGCTACACGGATGTGAAGTTGTTCCAATTGAGAATCATCTACTTCGGAAGGTGCATTCATGAGCAGATCCGTTGCACTTGCCGTTTTCGGGAAGGCAATCGTTTCACGCAGATTCGTGCGACCCGCCAGCAACATCACAAGACGGTCCAGACCAAAGGCAATACCACCATGCGGTGGAGTTCCATATTCGAATGCTTCCAGCAGGTAACCGAATTTCTCATTGGCTACTTCTGGTGAGAGTCCAAGGGCAGCAAACATTTTCTCTTGAACATCACGTTTGTAGATACGCATCGAACCGCCACCTACTTCATAACCATTGAGAACAAGGTCATAGGCTTGAGCGCGAATGGCACCCGGATCTGTGTCGAACAGATGTACATCTTCATCTTTTGGACGTGTGAATGGATGGTGTTCTGCCACATAACGCTTGGCATCTTCATCATATCCAAGGAGTGGGAAGTCCACAACCCAAGCAAATTTGAATTTGCTGTCATCGATCAGTCCGAGTTGACGGCCGATTTTCAGACGCAATGCGCCCAGAACGTCAGCAACCACTTTTTTGGTGTCTGCGGAGAAGAGCAGCAAGTCGCCTTCTTCAGCACCTGTACGTTCTTTGACTGCTTCGATTTCTTCAGGCGTGAAGAACTTCACGATTGGCCCTTTGAACTCGCCGTCTTTCACTTGAATCCAAGCCAGACCTTTCGCACCGTAACGTGCAGCAAATGGTCCGAGATCATCGATCTCTTTACGGCTCCATGTACCACAGCCTTTGGCGTTCAGCACTTTCACTTCTCCACCTTTTTCGATGACAGAAGCAAATACTTTTACACCACTGTTGGCTACGATATCGTTCATTTCAACCAGTTCCATACCAAAACGCAGATCTGGTTTGTCTGAACCGTATTTACCCATCGCATCCGCATACGTAATCCGTTGGAAAGGCAGTTCCAACTCAATACCTTTCGTTTCACGTAGCAATTTGGCCATCAGTTCTTCCATCATTGGCAGCAGGTCATCCTGTTGCAGGAAGGAAGTCTCGATGTCGACTTGAGTGAATTCTGGTTGACGGTCTGCACGCAGATCCTCATCCCGGAAACAGCGAGCGATCTGATAATAACGTTCAACGCCACCCACCATCAGCAATTGTTTGTAGATTTGTGGGGATTGTGGCAAGGCGAAGAATTCACCTTCATGCACACGGCTCGGTACGAGATAATCACGCGCACCTTCCGGGGAGCTCTTGGTCAGGATCGGTGTTTCCACTTCAACGAACTCTTCTCCGTCCAGGTAGTCACGGAACACTTTGGATGCTTTGGAACGCAGTTTCAGTGTTTCGAACATTTCAGGACGACGCAGATCCAGGTAACGATATTTCAAACGAAGGGATTCGTCGACTTCGACACCATCTTCAATGAAGAATGGCGGTGTTTTGGCCGCGTTCAGTACTTCGATTTCTGTAATTTGAACTTCAATTTCGCCTGTAGGCAGGTTTTTGTTAACAGTCTCTGCATCTCGTTTAACGACTTTACCCGTTACAGCGATAACATACTCGCTACGTACGCGATCTGCAATTTGCAGAGCTTCACCGGAGTATGCCGGGTTAAAGACAACTTGTACAATCCCGCTGCGATCACGCAGGTCGATGAAGAGTACGCCCCCCAAGTCACGGCGGGTTTGAACCCAACCGTTCAATGTTACTGTTTCACCGATGTGTGCGGGTGTTAATGCGCCGCAATGATGACTTCTTTTCATAACCAAACTCCTCATTATGTGAATTTCCGTTCTGTGTGGGCAGTTCGTGCCTGCTCTTTAACAGTCCGGTTGCTTGTAGACCATGTATTCGAAAAGGCATGTTGCCTCTTGCCCGCCAACTTTTCCGATTCGTCGGAATCGCCGGTGAACCTCAGCAATTTTGCCGGATCAATTGTTTTACTTGAATGTTTTATACTTATTGTTACACTTCGTGCTTATTTACCTTCGCGTATAGCCGCTACCAGATCATCCAGCTTCACGGTTTGTTGTTCACCTGTATCCATCGACTTGAGGGCAATCTCACCACGCTCCAGTTCGTCATCACCAAGGATGGCAGTATAGCGAGATTTGAAACGGTCAGCTGATTTCATCTGTGCTTTCATCTTGCGGCCCAGATAATCGCGTTCACCAGACAGTCCAGACTGACGAAGTTTGAACAACAGACGGTTCACTTCACGATCAGCTGCCTCTCCCAGAGCAACAAAGTACACATCCAGTGGAGCCAGTGTAGTAACCTCAATGTTTTGGTGTTCCAGAATCAGTTGAATGCGCTCCAAGCCAATACCGAAGCCGATGCCAGGCTGATCAGGTCCGCCGATATCCCCAACGAGACCATTGTATCGGCCGCCACCACCAACCGTATCAATCGCTCCAATACCTTGGGCTTTTAATTCAAAAGCAGTCAGCGTGTAGTAATCCAAGCCACGTACCAGACGATTATTCACAGCATAATCTACTCCGAAATCATCCAGGTATGCCTGCAGCTTGGCAAAGTGATTCAAAGACTCTTCATCCAGGCTATCCAGTATGGACGGTGCCCCTACGAATTTGTCCTGATCGACTTTACAGTCGAGTACACGCAGTGGATTGCGCTCCATGCGGGACTGGCAGTCCTTGCAAAGACTGTCTTTCATCGGTCTGAGGAACCCGAGTAATGTCTCGCGGTATTCTGCACGACTGGTTGAGTTACCAACCGAGTTGATCTCCACTTTGACATCCTTCAAGCCGAGCTCTACGCACAACTGGTAGCCCAGTGCGATCACTTCTGCATCAATCGCCGGGTCCAGCGCACCGATGGCTTCTACACCAAACTGGTGGAACTGACGCTGACGGCCTGCCTGCGGACGCTCATATCGGAACATCGGACCGATGTAATAGAGTTTGCTCACATCCGGTTCACCATAGATTTTGTTCTCTACATACGCACGAACAACACCCGCTGTTCCCTCCGGACGGAGAGTCATGCTGCGATTGCCTTTGTCGTCAAAGGTATACATTTCTTTCTCAACAATATCCGTAGTCTCTCCTACACCGCGTACAAATAAAGAAGTCTGTTCGAAGATCGGTGTACGAATCTCACGGTAATTAAACCGTCGACATAGATCTCGTGCTTTTTCTTCTACATACTGCCACTTCTCGACAACTCCAGGCAGTAAGTCCTGCGTTCCAGTCGGTTTTTGAAAAGCCATCTTGATCCCTCCAGCATTGATTTTCTCTGTAAAAGTTAAAAATTCTACACGTGATCACTGCGCGGGCAGAACAACCTTACAATCGCTGTTATCCCCAGATTTTTTAAATTTTCATTCTAAATGTGAAAATCCGGTGATAGCATATGCTTCCGAAGCAGCTTTCTTTCAGAAAGCTTTTAGGCGAACGCTTCGCTTTTACAGGTTTTTTCTGCCCTCTCCGTTTTCGTGTATTTCTTTTAAATCAACTTATATAACAAAAAAATCCCTCGCCCTGTCGCTGTATACAGCAAACAAAGGGACGAGAGATTGTGTAATATACATTCACCCGTGGTACCACCCACATTCCGGAACCCTGACACTTTAGCCGTTCAGGTTCTTCTGATGATCTGGATTGTCAAACTCCCCTGGATCAAGCAGATATTCCGCTCTACGTGTAACGCACGTCCTGCGCAGGCCAGCTACTGTCAACAGATCAAGTCTGCTGTGTTCGCTGTCTGTTCTCGGGGAAGTCATTCGTCCGCTCATCAAGAGAATCCTTACAGCCTGGGGATTCCTCTCTGGTCATGTGGGCACGGAGTACTTGGTCCCGTCATCAAATCAATAATATAGTTCAAGAAACGACTTAAATTGACTATAGTCAACGTATTATTTTCTGATTGTAATGAACCGCAGTACTAAAGTCAAGGGTTAACACGAAAAGACAGCACAAAAAAATTACTTCTACGCCTTACGGGATAGAGAGTCCACAGAAATCTCTGCTAATAGAAGCTGGATTCCTCCAATGAATTCCAACTTTTAGTGACTTCTTTTACCTCTATTGTTTCAGCATCCACTTCAGTAGATCCGGCGCGCTCGCCCATAGACGGGAGTGCATAATGACATACTCAATTGCTTCGTTGGAGTCGCCCCTTCCGACAAAATCAGGGAGGTTATGCGGCAGTCTCTTCAAACCCAGCAAGTAATCAGGCACATGCTTGTTCACACCCCGGGCCGCACGGTACAGCATTTTGAGCTGGGAGGTGATTCCGTTCTTCTTATACTCCAGAATGATCTGGTCATAAGCAAAGGCAGTAGCGGCTTCACCTTTTCCATGCTTCTTCAGCAATTGCTCTGCCTGATCCAATTGGTTGCTGTACAAATACACAGCAGCGAGCAGGTAACGCACTCCGGTATTATCTTCCGTATTAAGCTCTAGAATACGCTCCAGGATTTGTGCCGCTTCTTTGGCATCTCCGCCAAACCAGCAGGATTCGGCGTAGCTTTTGCATATCCGGATATAGGGGCGAGTCTCATGAAGCCCCCAGAAGTGCCCTTTGTTCTTCTCAAAGAACAGTTCGCCCAGTTCGCGTTCGCCAGCAGCGATTCCGGCCTTAAGGTACACCCGTGCATCCTGCTCATTGTCCGATTCCTCAGCCAGAATAAGATACGCCTCAGGGCTGTCAGGATAAATCTCCAGCACCGTTTCGGCCAGCTGTATTTTGCGTTTGGTAGAGCTGGCTTCCATCGCCTTATGCAGCAGAGCCTGCGCTTTTTCCTTCGATGTGCCTGGGCCGTTCAGCATCATCAGCTCGTCCGTTTCGCCGCCCATACCGTATTCTTCGATGTAATTAAACATCTCCTTAATCTTTCGGGAGATCGTTCCTGTCGTTACCTCATATTTAGAGGCCAGCTCAGCCTTTGAGACATTGAAGCCGTATTCCTCGGACAGCAAATACTCAATTGCGGCACAGAACGAGCCTGTCTTCTTCACAGTAGGACGGGTCTGGCGAGAATATCCGTTCCATAGCACCAGAGCTTCCAAAATCAACTCCTGTTCATATTGGCCCTTCATGTTCTCAATAAGCTGCAGGGCCAGCTGTTCGTGAGCCGATTGCTCCCACTTCAGTTCGCGCTCCACCATCTTTTTCAGCTTGGTCAGGGTCAGCTTGCTCTCCGGCTGAGCCGAGGTTTCCTGAACAGGCTGCTCCGTTGATATCAGTTGCAGTATGGATTCTACCGCAGAGGCCTCCTTGCCCAGACAGCATTTCTTATATTTTTTCCCGCTTCCGCATGGGCATCTATCATTTCTTCCAACCTTACTCAAAACTAATTCCCCCTTAAATCTGTCACCAGCCATTCGAATGAGGACACTGTTGCTATAGTATGAAGGTGTCATTTCTCAAACGAGGCATTCTATATAACTTACAATTGTTTCTTGAACATACTGATGTTTATGAATAAAATCGGCATTAGATTATTCAAAATCCATTTCTCTATTCTAGCAAAAATTTATATAAAGGGGTAAACTTCGCTTCACTTCCCTCAAAACATATACATTCTCATCCAAAAAAATAGCCTGCACACGGTGTGCAGGCTCAAAGGATATATAAAAAAAGGGGGTCATGTGTGTTATTATAAGCCCACTATGTTAAAGGCTTATGTAACTAATATTACAGTAATATTACAAAAATGATAGCGCTTTATAATTAAGTTTTTTAATATACTCACACTTAAAAAGCCCTTGCACATTGCTCGACTGTATAGTCAAGCAGTGCAAGGACTAAGAAGTATCTACACGTTAATTCAACTCTTCCACATAGGCATGGTTGGAACGAAGCTTATGAACAATCTCGTCATAATCCTCATCCCTTACTTTGGCAGACAGAACATAATGCAGATCATCATAATCGGCCGAGGACACGTCCGCAGCATCAAGCATGTCACCATCCTCATTCACTCTGTCACGAGAATCCCGTTCTGCATCACGATCCACATTGGCTACCACAGGGATCACATTTTCGCTGGCTGGAACACCTGGGGCAGCACCCACACCCATTGCCCCGTTGGTGCCTACACCACCTGCTGTATTATATGGCACCAATGGTACCATCACACGTGTGTCTCTGCCAACCGCACTATCCAGCTGACCTACTTCCAAATGCTCTGTACGGAACGTCTGAAGAGAAGTTCTTGCTCCTTCTGCCTCGTCTTCGGTTCGAAAATACGCCTGAATATGTTTTGTCATGTCAAACCCTCCTTTTTCGGAATAAAATGCAACGCGAACTTTGTAAGCTTCACGATGTAACGTAGTTAAGATACATCCATCTATGTCAGTTAAACTTGGTTAAGTTAAATAACTTTTAGCAGTTCTCGCACAAACGCGGGCTCATCTTCAGGCGTTCGGGATGTAATATAATTTCCATCCACTACAGCCTCATGATCTTTGAACTCTGCTCCTGCGTTCACCATGTCATCTTTAAGTGGCGGATAGGACGTAATGGTTCGTCCTTTCAACAGATTGGCACTGGCCAGAATCTGTGGACCGTGACAGATCGCTGCGATTGGTTTCTTCGCACTGTTGATCTCGGTAACGAATTTCAGAATGTTTGCATCACTCCGCAAATTCTCAGGGGATGATCCACCAGGAATTACGACTGCATCATAATCTGAAGAGGATACATCAGCGATCGCCTTATCTGTAGTATAGGAGGCCTTTCCTCCCTTACCTTTAAGAGTCTCACCGGCTTTTAATCCGATAATCTCCACTTCGTGACCAGCTTTCTTCACCTCGTCATACGGAACTTGCATCTCCGAATCTTCAAAGTCATTCGCCAATAAAAAAGCAACTTTACTCATAACGTATGTTCTCCTTTCCGTGTTCGAACTTTCTTTAGGAATCGGGTCTCGCAGTACATGGGCACGCCGTTGTGCCTTATTTTGTTATTACCCTTACCAGAGCCATTTATAACAACTCCATTTGTATTCATTGATGCAAGTTGCACAAGTTAAGGTTAGAAAACAATTAACACACAACAAAAAGTCCTGATTCGATAACGAACCAGGACTTTTTTTATATCTGTGTAAACATTCAAGATCGTGGAAGATGATTTTGCTTCCCTTTGTCCGAATCCTGAAGTGCCCAGATCGTTGCAACACATTCAGCAGCCGCACGGGCAAGTTGTAATGATTCATACAGGTTGCCAGGGAATACCAAAGGTTCAGTACGCGTACGTGTTTCTTTTGCAGATTGGCGCATAATAGGGTGGATACTCCTTTGATTAATAAGTAGTCATCAACGAATTACCCTTATTATGGCCTGTACTCCATGAAATTATGCACGTGGTTCCTGACGAACCGGACTTTCAAGCATCAAAGTCACGGGTCCCCAGTTGGTAAACGACACATCCATCATCGCTCCGAAACGGCCTGTTTCAACCCGAATACCTTTCTCACGCAACAGTTGATTAAACGTTTCATACAACAGTTCTGCCGCTTCGGGTCGGGCCGCGGCCGCAAAGCTTGGACGTTTCCCTTTACGACAATCTCCGTACAGGGTGAACTGGGAAACAGACAGCACAGCACCGCCTACATCAAGCAGACTGAGGTTCATCTTCTCCTGCTCATCCTCAAAAATCCGTAACCCACTAATTTTGTCAGCCAGATACTGAGCATCCTTCTCGGTGTCCTCGTGGGTAATGCCCACGAGCAGCATTAATCCGGATTCGATCTTACCCGTCAGCTCGTCTCCCACGGTAACCTGAGCCTCTTTACAGCGTTGTACAAGCACCCTCATCTTACAGGCTCCTTACTGCATAATCCGATGCACCGAATAGACATCTTTCACCCGTTTGATCCGTTCTACAACGGATTGCAGATGATCCGTATTACGAATCAGAATGGTCACGTGCACCAATGCTAATTTATTTTTATCTGTCCGTCCCGTGACGGCAGAAATATTTGTCTTACTTTCGGAAACAGCCTGAAGCACCTCATTGAGCAATCCATTGCGGTCATGACCTGTAATCTCAATATCTACACTGTAGTTGGCTTCAATATTCTCTTCCCACTCGACCTCGATAACACGAGCTGCTTCTTCTCCATCTGCACTTGACGGGATATTCGGACAGTCACTCCGGTGCACAGAAACGCCACGTCCCCGTGTAACATAACCGATGATATCATCCCCAGGTACAGGATTACAGCACCGTGCAAAACGAACAAGCAAGTTATCAATGCCTTTGACACGAATGCCATTGGTTGGACGATTTTTGCGTTCAGGAGCTGGCTTCAGCTCGCGCATCTCGGAATTCAATTCCAGCAAACTGGATTCTTCCTGCTCTTTACGCAATTTCTCGGTTGCTTTGGTCACGATCTGTGCAGCGGTAATCCCACCGAATCCAACAGCCGCAAGCATATCCTCGATATCGTTAAAGGCATATTTTTTGGCAGCTTCCATCAACTTGTCATCCGTCATCCACGCAGAAGGATCAAGCCCCATGCGTTTCAGTTCACGTTCACAGCTCTCCCGACCTTTTTCAACGTTTTCTTCACGGCGTTCCTTTTTGAACCATTGCTTGATCTTCGCTCGTGCATGAGAAGATTTCGCAATTTTCATCCAGTCTTGGCTCGGTCCGTAAGAATGTTTGGACGTCAAAATTTCGATGATATCGCCTGTCTTCAGATGGTAATCAAGCGGAACAATTCGACCATTCACTTTGGCACCAATGGTGCGATTACCAACCTCCGTATGGATTCGGTAAGCAAAATCCAGAGGAACAGAGCCAATCGGCAATTCGATAACTTCTCCTTTTGGCGTAAATACAAATACCAGATCAGAGAAGAAATCCATTTTAAGCGATTCTACAAATTCTGACGCATCCTGTGCCTCGTTTTGAAGTTCAAGAATTTCACGAAAGAACGTAATTTTATCTTCAAAATGATTTCCATTCGCAGCGCCTTCTTTGTAGGCCCAGTGAGCAGCGATACCAAATTCGGCAGTCCGGTGCATATCCCATGTCCGAATCTGAACTTCCGTTGGTTCACCATTGGGACCAACTACCGTTGTATGCAACGATTGATACATATTCGCCTTAGGCATTGCAATATAGTCCTTAAAGCGTCCAGGCATCGGTTTCCATAGCGTGTGTATAATGCCCAAGGTAGCATAACAATCCTTGATATTATCCACAATAATACGGATGGCAAGCAGGTCGTAAATTTCGTTAAACTGCTTGTTTTTAGTGGTCATTTTCTTGAACACGCTGTAGATATGTTTCGGGCGGCCTGAAAGGTCTGCCTGAATTCCCATCTCATCGAGCTTGTTCGTAATTCCGTCCATAACCGTATCAATATATTGCTCACGTTCCGCACGCTTTTTGTGCATCAGGTTCGCAATGCGGTAGTACTGCTGCGGATTCAAATAACGGAGGGCGATGTCCTCCATTTCCCATTTGATTGCAGAGATACCCAACCGGTTCGCAATCGGACAGAAAATCTCCAGCGTCTCATAAGAGATACGGCGCTGGCTTTCTTCCGACTGAAACTTGAGTGTCCGCATATTGTGCAGACGGTCGGCCAATTTAATCACGATGACACGGATGTCCTGCGCCATGGCGATGAACATTTTGCGGTAGTTCTCGTTCTGCTGTTCTTCCTTGGAGCGAAACTGAATACGTTCCAGCTTCGTCAAGCCGTCAACAAGCATGGCACACGTATTGCCGAAATGATTGCGGATTTCTTCAAGTGAAACCGTAGTATCCTCTACTACATCATGAAGAAGCGCTGCTATTATGGAGATGGTGTCCATCTGCATGTTCACAACAATGTCGGCAACCGCAAGCGGATGCAGAATATACGGTTCTCCCGATTTTCGCGTCTGTCCATGGTGGGCCTGATCAGCAAATTCGTAAGCTTCTCGTATGCGCACCAGATCGGGTTCTTTGATATATGCCCCAGCCTTCTCGAGTAATTGCTCTATGCCCATTCTGATCTGTTCCGTGTCCTTTCTATACCAAATGGAACCCGTGACAATGTCTCAACACAGGTTCCCCGTAAAAGTAATTTCCTATAATTATGACGCTTCGCCCGTTTCCCGTCAACTACTGACGAATAAGAGTACTTATCCAATTTTTATATTGATGATCTGCACTACTTCTAAGTACTTCCCCCTAAGAGCGACAAGTGATTGAAGATGTTTCTTAATTCTTATGTATTATTGCCGTTATTTGCTGAAATAGAAGGAAATTTCATGAAAATATAAATTCTATCGCGGTGCTACGTCAAAAATGTTATTGCTTAATTAGGAGAAACTCTGTAATCTATTGAAAGTTTGTGTTTCGGAAAAGGAGATGAAATTCATTGCAACGCGAAATTCAGGTTAATCAAAAGATGCCACTCGGCTCAGGTTCACTGCTTAGCCTTCAGCATTTGTTCGCCATGTTTGGTAGTACGGTGCTTGTACCGAACCTGTTCGGTGTCGACCCTAGTATGATATTGCTTATGAACGGAATTGGAACCCTGTTGTACATACTGATGTGTAAAGGAAAAATTCCCGCCTATCTGGGTTCCAGCTTTGCTTTTATTGCTCCTGTCACTTCAGTGTTAAAAACACATCCAGAGAACGGCTACTCCATGGCTCTTGGAGCTTTTATAATAACAGGAATTGTTTTCTGCCTTGTAGCTCTTATTGTGAAATATGCGGGAACAGGCTGGATTAACGTGGTATTCCCACCGGCAGTTATGGGCGCCATTGTTGCCCTCATTGGTCTTGAACTTGTACCTGTTGCAGCTGGTATGGCCGGATTAATTAATTCCGATCCTGTAGCTAATCCCAACTGGATTCCTCAGGCGAAACCTATTATACTCTCCATGGCCACGCTCGGGATCACTGTCATTGGTGCCGTAACATTCCGTGGATTCCCCAAAATCATTCATATTCTAATCGGTATTGTAGTGGGTTATATCCTTGGTTATTCTATGGGCCTGGTTGATAAACAGGCTATTGGAAACGCTGATTTCCTCTCACTGCCAACCGTGACTACACCTACATTTGACTGGTCTGTTGTCTTCACCATTTTGCCTGTAGCGCTTGTGGTTATCGTAGAACATATTGGACATTTGCTTGTAACCAGCAGCATCGTAGGCAAAGATCTATCCAAAGACCCTGGCCTCCATCGTTCCCTGCTTGGTAACGGCGTATCTACCATTCTGTCCGGGTTTGTAGGATCAACCCCGAATACAACCTATGGTGAGAACATCGGTGTTATGGCTCTGACTCGGGTGTACTCCACATATGTTATTGGAGGCGCAGCGGTTATTGCAATTGTACTCTCCTTCTCAGGAACATTCTCGGCGCTTGTAGCCAACATTCCTGTACCCGTTATGGGTGGCGTATCCCTGCTTCTGTTCGGGGTAATTGCCGCATCCGGTCTGCGTATTCTGGTTGAACAGAAAGTCGACTTTGCCAAACCAACCAATCTACTTCTCACTACACTTGTACTGGTCATCGGACTGAGTGGTACAGAAGTTATTTTCTACGGCGTTCATCTAAAAGGGATGGCACTCGCAACCATCGTTGGAATCCTGATGAGCTTGTTGTTTAAGTTGTTTGAAGTGCTGGGTTGGTTGAATGAAGACTCCAGAAAACAGCCTATCACTGAAAAAACGCCCGATTAATTCTTTCACTATATAGCAAAAAAAGCCTGTTCTCTTCAACCTTAACGGATGAAGGAACAGGCTTTTTGATAATCATTAATGCTGTATATTATTTCCCGGGAAACGGGGAAAGCAATTCACGTTTCATCACAGCAGTGCGTGTGGAGATTTAAGCTTAATAGTTCATCAATGTGAATACATCGATTTCGGGCAATTTAGAACGACCGTTCAGATCAGACAGTTCGATCAGGAAGGCAGCACCGACAACTTTTCCGCCCAATTGTTCAATCAAATTGATGGAAGTCGCAATCGTTCCACCCGTTGCGAGCAGATCATCTGCGATCAGGACATTTTGACCTTTCTCAATCGCATCTGTGTGCATTGCGAGTGTATCCTTGCCATACTCGAGATCATAACCGACTTCAATCGTCTCTCCAGGCAGTTTTCCACTTTTGCGAATCGGTGCAAAGCCGACACCAAGAGCGTACGCCAGAGGGGCGCCCACAACGAAACCACGTGCTTCAGGTCCAGCAATGACGTCAATTTTGAGATCAGAAACCATCACTTTCAGTTCATTGATCGCATTGCGGTACATTTCTCCATCTTTCAACAATGTCGTAATGTCCTTAAAGCTGATTCCCGGTTGTGGAAAGTCAGGAATGACACGAATATAATCTTTAAAATCCAAAATAATCTCCTCCTAAAATAAATACACAAACTTCCATCTAAGATACGCCCTTCATCCGGGATATCATCCATTGTGTCAGTTGCGGCGTGGATGCATCCAGCATCACCTGTTCTGTCTCGGCCATGCTTTCGAGCGCCTGATAATGACGCGAAGCGGTTAGTTCACGCTTAGGCGGGTTATCCACAAACGCAATTTTGCCGTTATCACGGGTAATGAAGGATAACTCTTCGAATACATCCAACATCATCGTAATCATGCGCGGCGAACAACCACACTGACGACTGAGCACAGGAGTAATCTCTTGTTCCTCCACGGGTTCAGCTTTCCATTTCAACACCTGCATATAAATACGCTTGAAGAGTTCTCTGGAAGGCATCTGAAGGCGATCTCGGCGGTTGCCTGATCCGTGCAGAAGGATGATATTCTCTGCTCCACTGAACAAAACCAGCATGGCATCAAGTTGTTCCGGGGTTTCCGGCGTATCAAACACAAATAACGTCCGGACTTGTTCCTGTCCATAATGCTGTGCAGCAGCATTACACGGAAATAACCCGACCTTTCTATCATATACCCAAAGGCAAGGTTCATACAATGAGTTTCCCTCGGAAACATTGGTTTCTTTCCGAACAATAGCACCTATAGAACCTGATTTGTATCGCAGATGCACCTCTAATGAGCTCAAGAACTGTTTCATCGCATTCAACGGCTCGGTATTGCCACGCAAATCAAACACTTGGACCTGAGGAACATGAATGTCCTGAAGCATCAATTGAGGTTTTCTCATCCCATTCCATTCATTGATGGACAGTTCTCCCATCACATCAATTACGGTACCTGGGAGAAGAAACTCTGCTAATGCTCCCTTGCCAAATGCGACAGTTTCCAGTTGCTGACCATCCTGTTCAAGTACCAGTTTCAGATGGCGTTTCTCTCGTCCCATCGTTCTGGTTTCCTTCACAGTCACGCTTCTCAACACAAACCGTGGCGAAGGATTGCTCATCCCGAAAGGCTGCAATCTGTCGATCTCCTGGATCACTTTCAGCGGAACATCACTAATGCTGCATTCATCATCCGCAAGACGCTGAGGTACAAAATCCTCTTCGGTCAACACGGTTGCAGCAAACTCATTCAAGCCCGCCTCAAGTTCTTCCAGTTGATCCCGATGCAAGGTCATACCTGCTGCAGCCGGATGCCCTCCGTAATGGTCCATCGTGTGTTTATTGACTGTGAGTGCCTCATAGATATCCAAGCCCTCAATGGAGCGCGCAGAGCCTTTGCAGACGCCACTCTCGGGATCAATCCCAAGAATAAGTGTAGGTCTGTAATAGCGGTCCAGCAATTTGGAAGCCACAATACCAACCACTCCGACATTCCAGCCCTCACCAGCCAATACGATCACATCTGGAACTGATCCTGAACGAAGCTCTATCTTTTGTTCCAACTGTGCCGTTGCTTCTTGTAATATCCCCTCTACAACTTGCTGCCGCTCCCGATTCAATAGATCAAGCTGACCGGCAAGCGTATGAGCTTCATCCAGACTCTCGGTTGTGAGCAGCGACACCGCCCGCCCCGCATGATCCAAACGTCCACTGGCATTAATACGTGGTGCCATGGCGAAGGCAATATTAATCGAAGTCACCTGACTCTGATCCACACCACTAATTTCAAGCAATGCACTTACACCAGGGAGACGTGAACCACGCATAGATTCTATCCCATAACTGACGATAACCCGATTTTCACCTTCCAAAGGCATCAGATCGGCAACCGTGCCGATAGCGGCAATCTCCATCCATTCACCGGGCACTTCCCCGATCAATGCCTGAGCCAGCTTTAAGGCTACCCCCGCACCTGCCAAACCTTTAAAAGGATACGGACATCCCGGAAGTTTCGGATTAATAAGAGTATAAGCTTCCGGTAAAATTTCAGGCGGCTCGTGGTGGTCTGTCACAATGACTTCGATGCCGAGCGTTGCCGCATAGGCAATCTGTTCAACAGCACTGATTCCGGTATCCACGGTAATAATCAATGAAACGCCTTGCTGATGGGCCCAATCCAACGCATGGTTGTGCAACCCATACCCTTCATTCGAGCGATGAGGGATATATATATCATACGAGGCCCCAAGATGACGCATCAGGTGGATCATCAGCGATGTACTGGATACGCCATCGGCGTCATAATCACCATAGATTAAAATATGTTCTTCCCGCTCCAAAGCCAGCTTGATTCGAGGTACAGCTTCATTCATGCCGAGTAGCAGATACGGATCATGCATCTGATTCAGATCAGGATGCAAAAAACGTTCTGCCTCCTTCTCATTGTGCACTCCTCGACTCACAAGCAAACGTCCCACAAGGGGTGAAACGGAAAGCGCCTGCGAGAGTCCCGCAGCCGCCTCCATATCGATATTCGGTGTATTCCACCGGTATTGCGAATAAAGCAATGATAACGCTCCTTTCCTGATCTACTGGACCCGCGCTTCACTACTGAATTAATGTCGCTTCGTGATCGGGCAGTTCATGATTGGATTTATAAGGATAGCCCGGATCATAAGGTATCGCTTGAATCTGTACTTCTTTCACATGACTAAAACGGGTTAGCAGTAGTGTCTTCGCCCGATTAGCAATCTCCTGTGCTTCCAGTATTGAAATCCTCGGATTCACACTAATGACCAGCTCAATCGTAACGTCATGTTCCTGTTCCCGTGCAACCAAGTGCTCAATGGTAATGATGCCATATACCCGCTGTACGGTCTCTTTGAAATCTGACGCTTCTTCTTGCTCCAGTTCCTGAACGAGTGAACCATAGACTGTGTCCACAATCATTCTGTAACCCTTGTGGAGCACAAAACAGGAAGCAATCAACGCAGCCGTGGGGTCTAGGTAGAGCAGCATGCTCAGACCCGTCTCTTCTCCCGTCATCGAACCGATAATACCGATTAATACGGTGAGCGAGCAATAAAGTGCGCGGCGATGTTGCTGTGCATATGCCAGCGCCTGAGACTGGTTTCGTTTACGGAAATATCTGTACTGAAATTGAAAAATCGCTTCCTTCACAGCCAGAGCTGCTACAGCCACCAAAAGCACCGACTTCCCTGGCGCTTCAGGCTCACTTCCGGAAAGACTACCCAATGCGGAGATGGCAAGCTGCAAGCCGCCCATAAGGATCAACACAGATAACAATACTGAGAGTCCCGGTCTAGCAACACGTGAATGTTCTTTAAACCGTTCCCTGCGTGCCTTGCTCTTATGGCGTACAGACTTGGAGGGAAAGAGACCAGCCAGGGCAGAACCAGCTTCAGAAGCAGAATACAAGCCGTCTGCGAGCAACGATTTGCTGTTTGCCATATAACCGACCCCAGCCTTGATCACCGCAAGTCCCATATTACCAGCAATACCGCTCCATGTGGCAGCTTGAGCAGATGGGATATGTTCTCTGGTCATGAATATTCCCCCTTAATTCTGTACATAAAGTTGCAAAACCGCGCCTGGCAGACGCGGCTTCACAATAAAGTGTTTAGTTGGATGTTTTGGCTTCAACTTTAGGTTTAGTGACTTGTTTAGATTTAAGTGTAAACCATAGTGGAGCTGCAATATAGATTGAAGAATATGCGCCGAAAAATGTCCCGATGACCATCGCAAGCGAGAACATGCGAATGGATTCACCACCAAAAATAAACAAACAAAGTGATGCAGCAAACACCGTAAACGTTGTATTCAGTGAACGGGTCATCGTCTGAGACAAGCTGTGATTAACTATTGCACGCAAGTCTGCTTTAGAAGACTTTTTGGCAAAACGCAGATTCTCACGAATTCGGTCAAAGATAACAATCGTATCGTTGATGGAGAATCCGACAATAGTAAGTACAGCAGTAATAAAGGTCAGATTCACTTCGAGACGGAAGAGAGAGAATACACTTATCACGACAAAAGCATCATGGAATATGGAAACGACCGCGGCTAAAGCGAAGCGCCATTCAAATCGAATCGCTACATAGATCATGATCCCGATACTCGCAATAAGAACGGCATAGATGGCGTTACGCTCAAGTTCCTTTGCCATCTCTGGATCAACCGTATTTACTTCGTAAGAGGCAGCCGGATCTAATTTGGTAAATTCCTGCTTGAACTTACTTTCTTGATTCTCATCCAGTTCTTTGGAGAAGCGAACATTCACTCTGTCTGAACCCGGAGTAATCGTAACGTCACCCTCGTTCACACCGATATCCTTGACAATCGGATTAATCTGCTCAGCAGTAATCGACTTGGATACACTGATATCTACATTGGAGCCTGCGCGGAAATCAACCGCATAATTCAATCCCAGAGACAAGAGACTAATAATACCCGCAATTGTCAGGATGATGGAAAACGTATAGGCAATCTTACTACCTTTAACATAATCAAAATTCCAATTAAAGCGCACGAATTTCACTCTCCTTCACTCCGAAGTACTTAGGCTTCTTCAACACGTTACCCCGTACGAGCAGGGTCAACAGGAAGCGGGAGAAGAAAATATTCGTGATAATACTGGTGACAATGTCAAAGATCAGCACGAGTGCAAACCCTTTAACCGCACCTGTTCCCAAGAAGAACATAACCGAAGCAGCAATAATGGTAGTGACATTAGAATCAATGATCGTACGGAAGGAATGTTTACCACCTGCTTTAACCGAAGACAAGATCGACTTGCCACTACGCATCTCTTCCTTAATCCGTTCGTAGGTGATGATATTGGCATCTACGGCCATTCCTATACCCAAGATAAATGCTGCAATCCCTGGAAGGGTAAGTACGAACTCTCCCATATAGAAGATCGCAAGTACCAGCCATGTATGTGCGATCAAGGCGAAACTCGCAATAATACCTGGAATACGATAGAGCCCAATCATGAAGATTAGGATGATAACGGAGCCAATCAATCCAGCTTTAATCGTCTGATCCAGAGAAAGCTTACCCAGTGTTGCCCCAACACTTTGTGAGTATTTCTCTGTAAGTTTCAGTGGCAATGCACCCAGGTTAATGGTGTCACGAAGCTGGTTTGCTTCGTCACGTGTGTAAGCACCCGAAATCTGAGCGGAACCATCTGTCAACTGTTGTCTAACGGTTGGAGCAGAGAGCAACTCATCGTCCAAATAAATAGCGAGAGGTTGTCCGATCAAACGTTTGGTAATCTCGGAAAATTTGGCTTTGTCTTTTACTTGAATGTCAATCATAGGCTCATTCAATTGAGTGAACACAACTTTGGCTGCATTCTCAACAAATTCATTTCCGCGAAGCTCAATTTTCGTGTATTCGCCTTCCTTGTCATTCTCAGCTTTACTACGGAAGGTCAAAACGGCTGGTTCTTTCATTTTGGCTCTAACTTCAGCCTCGTCCGTAACCCCTGCCAACTTCAAACGAATCCGGTTGCTTCCTTCAGTAGTTACCTCCGGTTCGCTTGTTCCGAGCGCATTGGCGCGGCTTTCAAGACTCTTGGCCGTTTGCACCAGTGATGCTTTGGTGACTTGTTGTCCCTCATCAAGCGGCTCTGCTTCATATAAGATCTCGTAGCCTCCCTTTAAATCAAGGCCCAAGCGTATATTTTTGAGCAGCTCCGGGCTTGTTCCCACCATTACTCCTGTGGTGACAAGCACGACCAGAATGAAACTGATAATTCTTTTCATGCCGTTCCTAGATCCCCTTTCGTTCTCAATATTCCTATTATAGCGATGCCGTAAAAAGCAGTCAATTTTCAACAAAAAAGATCCCTTTCGTCTAGAAAGAGGACCCCCGGTATGCAGACACGGTCATAAAGTTCATAAAGCTTGTTGCTTTCAGTGACAAAATGTCGTTCACCAGCTGGTGAAGCGGTGGAATGCCCTGTTTTTCATATTTATGACTGACGCAATTCCAGACATCTTTGCTGGTGACATATTCGTAACCGACAAGCCTTAATTCCTCCGCCTTGCTACGGCAGAGCATCTCTATTGACTGTTCCAACTCCACATCATTCATTTCTTCCAACGGGGAGCCTCCCTTCGTACATCCAAGCCTTTATGCGGCATCAATATTACAACATTCGACTTCGCCCAATCATATTCCTTCTTGCTGGTTATGGTTCTTTTTGTTAATCGTGTCCAAGTTGTCATGAGAAGATAAAGGACTGGCATAGGATGAAGAACAACGGCTTTGTCCCGTTTATGATGATAACCTGTACTTTCAACCGGGAAAGAGGGGTAGTCTTGAAGAAACAGACATTTATCCAGGGGGCCATGATCCTGCTCGCGGCAGGCATAATTAATCGAATACTTGGTTTCATCCCGCGCATAGCGCTGCCACGAGTCATCGGTGCAGAAGGTGTTGGCATCTACCAATTGAGCTATCCTTTTTTTATCGTACTGGTGACATTAATTACAGGTGGTATTCCGCTCGCCGTAGCCAAGCTCGTAGCCGAAGCTGACACCGGTGCCAATCGTTATTCCCCCCAGCGTATCCTGCAAATAAGCTTAAGCTTCACCCTGACGCTTGGCGTAGTATTCATGTTTTTGTGCATTATATTTGCCCCATGGGTGACCAAGTACGTGCTCACTGATGAGCGGGTGTATCATACATTCGTTAGTATGAGTCCCATGATTGCCATTATCGCCGTATCTGCCGTGTACAGAGGTTACTTCCAAGGCAAACAAAACATGATGCCTACTGCCATTTCATCCATTGTCGAAACCATCATTCGCATCGTCTGTGTCATTTGGTTTGCCTGGCTTCTTCTCCCCCACGGTATTGCCCAGGCTGCTGCTGGTGCCATGCTCGGTGCACTCGTCGGAGAATTCGGCGGTATGCTTGTCTTATTGTGGAAGTACAGCAGACAGAAGAAAGAGTTACCGCTTGCCAAGCATCAGAACATGTCCAATCTCTCAGCCAAGCCTATAACCACAGTAACGCCTGTTATAAAAGATACGAGTGCTCCGCAGACCGGACTCATTCGGCGTTTGCTTGCGATCTCCATTCCCGTTACAGCAGGTCGTTTGGTTGGCTCCCTCTCCTACCTGGCTGAAACCATCGTTACTGCCCAGAGTCTTGCTCTGGCAGGCATATCCAAAGGACTCGCCACAGCACAGTATGGTGCACTACAAGGCATGATTATCCCTTTGCTACTGCTGCCAGGCGCACTAACCTCATCGCTTGCGACATCACTCGTGCCTTCACTGTCCGAAGCTTCTGCTCAGGGAGATCGCGCACTGATTCACAAAAGAATGCATCAGGCGTTACGCTTGGCACTTGTGACAGGTGCTCCGTTTTCTGTATTTATGTATGTGCTTGCCGAACCGATGTGTCTTGTTCTGTATAATGATGCATCGATCGGAAGCATGCTGAAGCTAATGGCTCCTTTTGCTTTATTCATTTATATTCAAGCTCCTCTTCAAGCTGCGTTACAAGCCCTTGACCGTCCAGGTAAAGCACTGCTGAATACATTTATCGGTGCTGTTATCAAAGTCACGTTAATTTTAACGCTCGCTTCCCGGCCCGAGTATGGCATCTTCGGTGCGGTTATCGCTATCTGTGTGAATTCTACTGTGGTTACGCTATTACATATCCAAAGCGTTCGTAAACTACTACAGTTCCGCTTCAAGATCCTGGATTGGGTTAAAACGGGTGCCGGCATGTTTATTATGGGAGCAGCGACCCTGCTTGTGTACGAAGAGACGGTCATGATATTGCCTTTCTGGGTGCGAATGCTTCTCGCGCCTTTAGTCGGACTTATCGTTTATTTCATTGTTATGGGCTGGACCAAAATGATTGACTTTCATGATCTGTCCCGTGCTCCTTTTATTGGTTCATGGTTCAAACGTCGGTCTGGCAAATGATATTCATTTTTTATCACCTTTTGGACTTACATACACTTTGCCATTGTGGTCGATGGAACATATAAATACATCTTTAAAATCCAGAATTCCATTCTGTTGAATCTGATTTTTCAGCCAAAATCTCGTTTTCTGGATGAGTTCCAGATTCTGATCCTGGACTTTACCGTCCATAATCAGAGGCAATGGCAGACCTTCATATTTGATATTTGGAAATCCGTCGATTTGATTTTTTCCTGCTTTGGGTTTACTGGAAGAAGATCCTTCTGAGTCAGAGTTCGAAGAACTGCTGCCATTAGAAGCATTCTGATTTTTTGGAAAAACGGTCAGCTTACCTGTGGTCTCCAATATTGCGAAATCAACCTCACCAATACTGTCTACATTCTGTTCACGGAGCTGTAACAACAGATCATCCAGGTTATATCGCTGTTTACGCATCACATCCCGATGAAGGACGCCTTTGGAGATCAATACAGTAGGTTTGCCATCAATCATCAAGCGGAGTCTCCGACTCTTCAAACCGGCAAAGGCCATTCCGATTTGCACGATGATAACCGTCAGCATAGGTACAATGCCATGAAACAAAGGTTTACCTATATCTTCAATCACAAAGGCAGCCATCTCAGCGAGCATAATCGACACGACCAGATCAAACATGGATAGTTTACCGATCTCGCGTTTACCCATAACCCGAATAGCACAATACACAAGAAAGTACATGAGAATGGTTCGAAAGATATGTGATCCGACATCTGGGAAGTTCACAACAGGGGTCCTCCTTCGAAACTGAGTTTTTTACAGTTAGCTGTAGTGCAATCCCTATTTTGACCTGAACCTTACATGCTCATGCAGAAATAATCCGTTCATTTAATGGAAATTCAGTTCATAAGTCCGAAGGCTTGACCATACACTGTATTAACTTATAACTTGTACAAGGGGGTTGTTTCATGCAATTGATCCGCCGCTTGGTTTCGTTTCGAGTGTCCAATCCGATTCTGTCAGGCCTCTGTCAGGCTTTTGTATGGATGTTTATCGGAGCATTAATTCTCTCCTTGTTTCTGTGGATGAGCGGAATGCGGGAACAGGACCTCTCGCTCTATACCTATGTTGTTCATGGCTTGTCGTTATTGGTCGGTGGTTTTGTGGCAGGCAAACGCTCTGGTGAAAAAGGATGGTACTACGGAGGGATTACCGGAATCGTATATGGACTCCTTGTGCTGTTGATCGGATTTCTCGCACTGGATGCTTCGTTTAATTGGAAAGATAGTTTGCAACTGCTCAGTGCCTTCTTCATTTCAGCTCTTGGTGGCATGTTTGGCGTTAACACGCATCGTTCCTAATTCACTGGTGAAGTACATCGACCTTCCCTCATAAAAACAAAAAGAGAACCGATCTCCAAGGAGACTGGTTCTCTACTACGGAATACGCCACAAACGCACCCTCGTTATTCTATGTTACAGTAACTATTCAACAGCCGTGTCACGAGCTACAGCCGTACTGATTGCATTACGGTCAAACGTAAGCTTAGTTACATCGTTTACACGCAATACAACCACATCGTCCGTAATCTCAGCGATCGTGCCGTGAAGGCCACCAATCGTTACAATTTTATCGCCTTTTTTCAATTGGCTCAGCATGGAATTCCGTTGCTTTTGCTTTTTGTTCTGTGGACGAATCATCAAGAAGTAGAAAATCGCAACCATGAGTACCAAAGGTACGATCAAAGATACAATTCCACCGCCTGCTCCCGTTGCTGTTAAAGACATTCCCTGAAACA
This sequence comes from Paenibacillus sp. Negev47, assembly GCF_058313655.1. Classification (NCBI taxonomy): domain Bacteria; kingdom Bacillati; phylum Bacillota; class Bacilli; order Caryophanales; family Paenibacillaceae; genus Paenibacillus; species Paenibacillus sp. Negev47. The sequence goes on along the minus strand of NZ_CM177754.1, from coordinate 1,311,269 downwards.
TTCAAACTCCCCCTTATCGACTATACATACAGATATTGCTTGTTACGAAGGTTTCCTTAAAACCTCAATCAGAAACCTTTGTCATTGTCATGAAGACCATATTGATCGAAAAATTCATCCCGGAAATCAAGCAAACGATCTTCCATAATGGCTTTACGTACATTACGCATCAAATTCTGCAAGAAATGAAGATTATGGATCGTCGTCAAACGCAGGCCAAATGTTTCATCTGCTTTGATCAAATGACGCAGGTAAGCTCTGGAATAGTTGCGACAAGTATAGCAATCACATTCAGGGTCAAGTGGCCCAAAATCAGTTGCAAACTTGGCATTGCGAACTACCAGTCGTCCCTGGCTGGTCATCGTTGTTCCGTTACGGGCAATACGAGTAGGCAGAACACAATCGAACATGTCCACTCCACGAATTGATCCCTCAATCAACGCATCGGGCGAACCTACTCCCATCAAATAACGTGGTTTATTGGACGGCAACAAAGGTAATGTGTAATCCAATACACCATACATCAAATGTTTCGGTTCTCCAACACTCAGTCCACCAATAGCATACCCCGGGAAATCCATGGAAGTCAAATCTGCGGCGCTCTGACGGCGAAGATCTTCATGCATGCCTCCCTGTACGATGGCAAACAGACCTTGGTCATGTGGACGAGCGTGACTTTCGAGACAACGTTCTGCCCAGCGGCTCGTTCTTTCGAGTGATTTTTTTACATATTCATATTCAGCCGGATACGGTGGGCATTCATCGAAAGCCATCATAATATCGGAGCCAAGTGCATTCTGGATTTCCATTGCCACCTCAGGAGAAAGGAACTTCTTGTCTCCATTCAGATGGGAGCGGAAGTTAACGCCTTCTTCTGTAATTTTGCGCATCTCACTAAGAGAAAATACTTGGAATCCGCCGCTGTCCGTCAGAATTGGACGATCCCAGTTCATGAATTTGTGCAATCCGCCAGCTTCACGAATGATTTCATGTCCTGGTCTGAGAAACAGGTGATAGGTATTACTCAAAATAATCTGAGCATCCATTTCTTTTAACTCTTCAGGGCTCATTGTTTTGACGGTCGCCTGTGTACCTACAGGCATAAAGGTCGGTGTCTCAATAATACCGTGAGGTGTATGCACACGCCCCAGACGTGCACCGGATTGTTTACAAGTTTTGATATGTTCATACGTAATTGCTGCCATTGGTTTTAATCATCCTCTAAAAGTTAATCGTTATATTAATATATCAACATAGCATCGCCGAAGCTGAAGAAACGGTATTGTTCTTGGATGGCTTCCTCATATGCCTGCATTATATGTTCCCTGCCTGCAAGTGCACTAACCAACATAACCAACGTGGATTTCGGAAGATGAAAATTCGTAAGCATCCCATCGATCACTTTAAAGGAATAGCCTGGATAGATGAAAATGCTCGTCCATCCGCTGCTTGCTTGCAGTAATCCATCTTCAAATTTACTGCCTACCGTTTCCAAAGTACGGCAGCTCGTTGTACCAACCGCAAAAACACGGTGTCCATTCTCTTTGGTCCGGTTAATCAGGTCTGCTGTTTCTTGTGACAAGGAGTAATACTCCTCATGCATGACATGATCTTCTACGACGTCGACCGACATGGGTCTGAACGTTCCCAGTCCTACATGAAGCGTAATGAAGGCCACATTAACACCTTTGGCACGAATCTGATCCAATAATTCATCCGTAAAATGCAGTCCCGCTGTAGGTGCAGCCGCCGATCCTTCATGCTTGGCATATACAGTCTGATACCTTTCGCGGTCATCCAAGGTCTCTTTGATATAAGGTGGCAACGGCATCTCGCCCAGACGGTCCAGTATCTCCTGGAAGATCCCATCATACGTAAACGTAAGTGTACGGGCTCCCATTTCGCCCTCTTCATTAATGATTGCCTTCAGTTCATCACCGAATACGATGACCGAACCGGCCTTCAGCTTCTTCCCTGGCTTAACCAGAGCTTCCCACGTGTCGCCTTCGACATTTTTAAGCAATAATACTTCAGCTTTTGCTCCGGTATCTTCTTTTGTACCGAACAGACGGGCTGGCAGAACACGTGTATCATTCAGAATCAGTGTATCGCCAGACTCCAGAAAGTCGATTATATCAGGAAACGTTTGATGATTAATCTCACCACTATCTTTGTTCAAGGTAAGCAACCGGGATGCCGTGCGATCAAGCAACGGCGTCTGTGCAATCAATTGCTCTGGTAATTCAAAATCATATAAGTTCACATTCATTTTAGTTTCATTCCTTAACAATAGTCGCATTTTGATAATAGTGTTTCAATATTGCCTGGTAATCATACCCTTCATCTGCCATGCCTTTGGCTCCCCATTGGGACAAGCCCAATCCGTGGCCATTGCCCTGACCGATGAACATGTAGGTCTGACCCTGCGTTACCGCTCTCGCTTGACCATCACCACTCATAACCACAAGTGCATTACCGGATGATGTTCCTGTGCCTGAGGAAGACAGTACAGAGGCACCTTTTGAGCCGGTTTTACTGGCTGTTTTGCCGTCAGCGCCTAATACAGTATAACTTCCGGTCCCTGCAATATCAAATAAAGTGCTCGGTAATCCACCGAGCGCAGAGCGGTATGTATCGGCATATTTCACCGTCATAGCTTGTCCGTTGGCAGTAACTTCAAGTGCTCTTCCGGAAGGTCCACGCTTGGTTACTTCCAAAGTTGAGATTGACGCAGGAACAGATGCTGTCGTTTTACCCTGAAGGGACTTAACCAACTGGGCAGACGTGAAAGGTCCTCTCACCCAAGCATAGTCATTGGATTGAGCGACTTTTGCCAGTACAACGGCTTCGTTGCCTGGATTCATTTTAGCTACAGGTTCAACAGTGGATTGAATTAACGGAATGGGACGCACATTGGTATTCTGAGCCGTTACCGTCACTTTCGCCAGTCCCGCCTCGGTCTTGGTCGTTAATTCTTTGATGTTATCCTCACGAATATACCCGCTAACACCTGAATTGAGCAGCACATGGTACCACGTATGTAATCCTGCCTGGGCTGACGTATCTCCTGAGCTAACCACATTGGTGAACACACCTGCTCCGCCGTTCCATACCTCAGAAGGATGAGCTGTCTGGCCCCCCGCATTGGAGGAGAACACCGCCTCGACGATTTTACCACCGCTCTTGACCACTTCTCCAGCCGTTGCATCCACTGCGCTGGATACTTTATCATTCTCCGAACCAATCCCGTTATAGGCCTGGCTAAGTGTTGTATCCACCACATTGGCAATTTTAAAGCGATCACCCTGTTGAAGGGCGTAAGATCGAGCAGCTACGGCTTGAACTTTCAGAGCCTCCGCAGGCCAAGAGGAATACACCTCTGCCCCTACGACCGAGTAAAGGTATTGCTCTAGCGGAACAACATTGACCAACGCCAGGTCACCGCTCAAGATGCTGATTTCCATATCTCCACGATACGTTCGTTGGGATCGTTCCACGACTTTGATACCATTTCCATTTCCTTGTACCAATGCTTTGGATTCACTACCTGCAATCGTGTAATGCGGAGCTGTTTTGAGTGCATCCGTACTTAATCCTGCATCCTGACGGATGATTAGCCCTGCACTATTTTTGACAGGTGTAAGGCTTACCCCCGGAGCTTTGGCTTCCACACTGTTCTTCAATGTGGATAATTCCGCATCCGTTGAAGCTTCACCAACCCATACCGAATATGCTTGACTTCCCCCATTCAATTGAAGGACTGGATAAGCATTGACTCCTGTTGCCAAAAGGTTGGCTTGTGCTGCCTCTGCTTCCTGAATCGAACCATAGGTTCCAGCAGACAGGCGCTTACTTCCTGTTACAGCTGGCTTCTGACCAGCCAATTGAGCTGCTGCTACCTTTTGTACCCGTGTAACAGCTTGTCCAGCCAGTGCCTCTGTTGCATAGTTGCCCGTATAGAGCTGGTAGATGGCATTACCATTCAGAGAGGTTGTGAACAACAACGGCTTATCCGCGGTTGCCTGCAACAACTTTGCCGCTGCAGATGCTGCCTTAAAGTCCGATGTTTCCAACACCTTCACTCGGAATCCATCAGCACTGAAACGGACTTGCCCTGTCGGAAGGCTTAAATTAGCGCCACTCTCTGATTGGATACTCCATTGTCCCGTCGATTCAAGCGTAATGAGCGGTGTAGTTGATTTATACGTACTGCCCAAATTCGCAAACATGGCTACCCGGATCGTCTGTCCATCATTTCCTGCTGCATAAGCAGGTACTTGTAGACAACCTACTGTCAAAAGAGCTGCCGCCAGTACCTTCAATCGACGACTCCAATTCTTCGTTCGTATTGCTTTTCCCACAATCAGACTCCTCTCCATGCATTTCTTTCATTTTATATCAGGTTAACACGTAATTATTTCAATGGTTGTGGTGAATATTCAACTGGCTCGATTATTTCCCGTCTCTTGGTGGAACAGGCAGACCCAAGTGATGATAGGCGAGATCTGTCACGATCCTGCCCCTTGGTGTACGTTGAATCATTCCAATCTGAAGCAGATACGGTTCATAGACATCCTCGATGGTCTGACTTTCTTCCCCGATCGTAGCAGCAATTGTATCCAGACCTACAGGGCCTCCTCGAAAACTATTGATCATCGATTTGAGCATCTTATGATCAATATCATCCAGCCCACGCGGATCAATCTGGAGACGTTGCAGCGCTTCTTCTGCCAGTGTCTGCGTAATAATCCCATCACCACGCACCTGTGCAAAGTCCCGTACTCGTTTTAGCAAACGGTTCGCGATCCTCGGTGTCCCACGCGAGCGCAATGCAATCTCTTCCGCAGCATCGCCGATGATCTCCACACCCAAAATTTCAGTTGAGCGTGAGACGATATAGGCCAGCTCATCAACCGTGTAGAATTCCAAGCGACTGATAACACCAAATCGGTCTCGAAGTGGAGCAGACAGCAAGCCAGCACGCGTTGTAGCCCCAATTAGAGTGAATGGTGGCAGATCCAGCCGAACGGAACGTGCACTTGGACCTTTACCAATCATAATATCCAATGCGGAATCTTCCATAGCCGGGTACATGACTTCTTCAACCGTACGATGCAAACGATGAATCTCATCAATAAACAGGACATCGCCTTCCTGCAGATTGGTTAACAATGCTGCAAGATCACCCGGGCGTTCAATGGCTGGACCTGATGTAGTTCGTAAGTTAACGCCCAATTCGTTGGCAATAATATTGGCAAGTGTTGTTTTACCAAGTCCAGGTGGTCCATATAACAAAACGTGATCCAATGCCTCATTACGAAATTTGGCAGCTTCAATATATATCTTTAAATTCTCCTTCACCTGATTCTGCCCGATATATTCATTCAGATACCGGGGACGAAGGCTCAACTCAACATTTTGGTCCTCCATCATCAGGTTCGCGGAAATAATCCGATCATCCATGTTCATCCCTACCTTTTTTTGCAGGCTACAGCTATATTATAATATGCAAATTGTCTTATCCCGTAAACAGCATTTGCAGCGCCTTTTTCATCAACACATCAACGGAATCCGCTGTAGTAACATCCTTTTTCAATTTGAGCCATACTTTATCAAGCTCACTGTCAGTATACCCAAGTGCCTTGAGACCTTCACGTGCCTCATCCCAGGCTGAACCACTTCCCGACTCTTCCGATGGAGGAGCAAACAAACCTGTTGCATATGCTGCCGCACCAAAGCTGTCCAGCTTATCCTTGAGATCGAGGATCATGCGTTGTGCAGTCTTCTTGCCGATGCCTGGCAATTTGGTCAAGAACGTAAGATTCTCCTGGTAAATCGCCGTAACCACATGTTCTGGTGTACCTCCAGCGAGTATGCCCAGTGCCACTTTTGGACCGATACCAGATACTTCAATCAATTTACGGAACAAACGCTGTTCATCCCGTGTAACAAATCCAAACAGCAACATCGCATCCTCACGCACATGATGGTGAGTGTACACCGTAATTTCGCCTTCTTGCTTCGCAAACGCAAATGGATTCGGACAGAATACGCGATACCCCACACCATGAACATCCAGCACAATATAATCATTCTCTACATGAATGAACTGTCCTCTTAGAAAATCAATCATTTTCGCAATACCTCATTCAACTTGGAATTTAATGTATAAGAGTGCGCGTGGCACACGGCCACAGCCAGTGCATCCGCTACGTCATCCGGTTTAGGAACGACCTGAAGACGCAAGAACATTTTGACCATCTCCTGTACTTGCTTCTTCTCCGCTTTACCGTACCCAACAACGGCCTGCTTGATCTGCATTGGCGTATACTCTGCAATAGGCAAACCCTTCTGCGCGGCAGCGAGCACCATGACGCCTCTAGCCTGACTGACAGACATCGCTGTTGTAACGTTCCGGTTGAAAAAAAGTTTCTCCAGCGCTACTGCGTCCGGTTTGTATTTATCAATTAATTGCACCATACCTTCATATACGTGAAGCAACCGCTCCTCTTCAGGGGTATGAGCTTCCGTCTGAATACATCCATATTGTACGGGTACCACCTTACTGCCGATTTTATCCACAAAACCAAAACCAACAATCGCAATCCCCGGGTCAATTCCCAAAAAACGCAAAACCATCTCTCCCTCACAAAAGCGAACATATGTATCGTTCATTTCATTATAACAAAAGATAGACCCTGCGGCAGGAAAAACTTTGTCTAACTGATTACTCGCCTTTATTCGTGAATTTTTTACATGTTATTTCGAATTTCCATGTATTTTAGTTCAAACGACAAAAAGGACATCTCTTTGATGTCCTTATCACACTCCACGTATTTTGTTGAGTGTTGTCAGATACTCGTTACCCGCCATTGCGGATTAAATGATGATCTTCGTCCACTGCATAGTCACTGAACGTAGAGATCACGCTGTCATATTCGTCTTTATCCTGGATCCGAATACCCTGCTGCAATTGCTCCAGTACTCCTTCAGGCAAAGAACTCTCCAACGTCCCAACATCTAACTGAAAGAACGTACGAATGACCTTCTCTTCTGCTGGCTTACCCTCGTACAAATTAAGATTACCTACGGCATCTATACTTATATACGCTTGCTGTCTACAGAGCGGTGAAAGGTCATCTACACGTTGTTTTAAATGTAGCTCGTCTGATGTTCCAACGGTAGCAACCCATTCCGGATGTTGAACCAGCAGCATCTTCAACTGTGGTCTAGCCATTTTCCCTAACTGCTCGGTCTCCACTCCACAGATGTACTGCGTTTCCAAAACCACACTCGTTAAATGATCCGGATCAGAATCAAGTTGCTCCATGAGTACTTGGATTTCCTGTTCAGATCTTGTTTCCTGTGTAACAGGTCCCATCACAGTGGTTGCTTCACTAAAATTAGTCGTCAGTAATCGCTCAATCGTAGATGAGATAGGCAAGCCGCTGTAAGCCAGTATCGTTACTGCAAGCAAAGCCGTAGTCATCCATAGTGTTCGTTTCCAGCGTCGCCAACGTCTCTTGAATTGTTTTCTGAAGTTAAACGTGTTCACATGAACCCCTTCTATCACTTTTTAAACCTATTGTGACCTAAAAAACGAGGCTTTATGCAAAACTAACCTGTTGTCTGAAGGGGAACCATGGATATGTTATTTTGGAGAGTTTGTCATGATAGTAAATAACTTGCAATATCGCGATTTATAAAAGTGAATATAAAAAAGTACTATCTTATTATAGATAGTACTTTTCGAGATCGGGATGACACGATTTGAACATGCGACCCCCTGGTCCCAAACCAGGTGCTCTACCAAGCTGAGCTACATCCCGTTATATATACCGGCGAGAGGACTCGAACCTCCACGGTTTCCCACTCGATTTTGAGTCGAGCGCGTCTGCCATTCCGCCACGCCGGCAAATTTGAAGTTATAATGGCGCGCCCTGAGAGATTCGAACTCCCGGCCTTTTGATTCGTAGTCAAACGCTCTATCCAGCTGAGCTAAGGGCGCAAATATTGGAGCGGAAGACGGGAATCGAACCCGCGACCCTCGCCTTGGCAAGGCGATGCTCTACCGCTGAGCCACTTCCGCATACGGTATTAATAAATATAAAAATGGCGGAACCGACGGGATTCGAACCCGCGATCTCCTGCGTGACAGGCAGGCATGTTAGGCCAACTACACCACGGTTCCAGATCACTTTCTCAAAGGAAAGTATAATTGCGGGGGCAGGATTTGAACCTGCGGCCTTCGGGTTATGAGCCCGACGAGCTACCGGGCTGCTCCACCCCGCGTCGTTATAAAAATAAGTTATATGGTGGAGGCTGAGGGGATCGAACCCCCGACCCTCTGCTTGTAAGGCAGATGCTCTCCCAGCTGAGCTAAGCCTCCATCTATATGACCCGTAGGGGATTCGAACCCCTGTTACCTCCGTGAAAGGGAGGTGTCTTAACCCCTTGACCAACGGGCCTTACTGGCTCCCCGAACAGGGCTCGAACCTGTGACAACTCGATTAACAGTCGAGTGCTCTACCAACTGAGCTATCAGGGAATAATATGCATTTGCAGTGCAAATGCAACTCATCGTACAACGTCCACATGCAGAGCCTGTATTCTATGTATGATGAAAGAGTTCGCTTGGCGGCGTCCTACTCTCCCAGGACCCTGCGGTCCAAGTACCATCGGCGCTAGAGGGCTTAACGGTCGTGTTCGGGATGGGTACGTGTGGAACCCCTCCGCCATCGCCACCAAACGCATAGCTTAGCTTACATTTCAGAGTTGTTGTTCTCTGAAAACTAGATTCGAAACGAAAGTTGCGATTTCAAACTTGCTATTGGATAAGCCCTCGACCGATTAGTACTGGTCAGCTCCATGCATTGCTGCACTTCCACCCCCAGCCTATCTACCTCGTCGTCTTCAAGGGGTCTTACATACTGGGAAATCTCATCTTGAGGGGGGCTTCACGCTTAGATGCTTTCAGCGTTTATCCCTTCCGTACATAGCTACCCAGCGGTGCTCCTGGCGGAACAACTGGTACACCAGCGGTACGTCCATCCCGGTCCTCTCGTACTAAGGACAGCTCCTCTCAAATTTCCTACGCCCACGACAGATAGGGACCGAACTGTCTCACGACGTTCTGAACCCAGCTCGCGTACCGCTTTAATGGGCGAACAGCCCAACCCTTGGGACCTACTTCAGCCCCAGGATGCGATGAGCCGACATCGAGGTGCCAAACCTCCCCGTCGATGTGGACTCTTGGGGGAGATAAGCCTGTTATCCCCAGGGTAGCTTTTATCCGTTGAGCGATGGCCCTTCCATGCGGTACCACCGGATCACTAAGCCCGACTTTCGTCCCTGCTCGACTTGTAGGTCTCGCAGTCAAGCTCCCTTATGCCTTTGCACTCTTCGAATGATTTCCAACCATTCTGAGGGAACCTTTGGGCGCCTCCGTTACTCTTTAGGAGGCGACCGCCCCAGTCAAACTGCCCACCTGACACTGTCCCCGCACCGGATTACGGTACCAGGTTAGAACCTAGATACGATCAGGGTGGTATCCCAACGTTGCCTCCACGCAAGCTGGCGCTCACGCTTCAAAGGCTCCCACCTATCCTGTACAGATCGTACCCAAATTCAATATCAAGCTGCAGTAAAGCTCCATGGGGTCTTTCCGTCTTGTCGCGGGTAACCTGCATCTTCACAGGTATTAAAATTTCACCGGATCTCTCGTTGAGACAGCGCCCAAGTCGTTACGCCATTCGTGCGGGTCAGAATTTACCTGACAAGGAATTTCGCTACCTTAGGACCGTTATAGTTACGGCCGCCGTTTACTGGGGCTTCGGTTCACAGCTTCGGGATTGCTCCCTAACCACTCCCCTTAACCTTCCAGCACCGGGCAGGCGTCAGCCCGTATACTTCGCCTTACGGCTTCGCACAGACCTGTGTTTTTGCTAAACAGTCGCTTGGGCCTTTTCACTGCGGCCCCCTCGTGCTATTCACACTACCGGGGCACCCCTTCTCCCGAAGTTACGGGGTCATTTTGCCGAGTTCCTTAACGAGAGTTCTTCCGCGCGCCTTAGAATACTCTTCTCGCCTACCTGTGTCGGTTTGCGGTACGGGCACCATCACCTGGCTAGAGGCTTTTCTTGGCAGTGTGAGATCATGACCTTCGCTACTGTAATTTTCACTCCCCATCACAGCTCAGCCTTACAATGTGCGGATTTGCCTACACATCAGCCTTACTGCTTAGACGGACATCCATCAGTCCGCGTCACTACCCTACTGCGTCCCCCCATTGCTCATAACGGCTTACGGTGGTACAGGAATTTCGACCTGTTGTCCTTCGACTACGCCTTTCGGCCTCGCCTTAGGTCCCGACTTACCCTGAGCGGACGAGCCTTCCTCAGGAACCCTTAGGCTTTCGGCGGATCAGATTCTCACTGATCTTTTCGTTACTCATACCGGCATTCTCACTTGTATAATGTCCAGCGCTCCTTACGGTACACCTTCAACCCTTATACAACGCTCCCCTACCCCTGATACATCGTATCAAGCCATAGCTTCGGTGGTGTGTTTAGCCCCGTTACATTTTCGGCGCAGAGTCACTCGACCAGTGAGCTATTACGCACTCTTTAAATGATGGCTGCTTCTAAGCCAACATCCTGGTTGTCTGTGCAACTCCACATCCTTTCCCACTTAACACACACTTGGGGACCTTAGCTGATGGTCTGGGCTGTTTCCCTTTTGACAATGGATCTTAGCACTCACTGTCTGACTCCCGGAAGTAAGTCTATGGCATTCGGAGTTTGACTGAGCTTGGTAACCCTTGCGGGCCCCGCACCCAATCAGTGCTCTACCTCCACGACTCTGTTTTCCGAGGCTAGCCCTAAAGCTATTTCGGGGAGAACCAGCTATCTCCGAGTTCGATTGGAATTTCTCCGCTACCCCCACCTCATCCCCGCATTTTTCAACATGCGTGGGTTCGGGCCTCCAGTGCGTGTTACCGCACCTTCACCCTGGACAGGGGTAGATCACCCGGTTTCGGGTCTACGTCCACGTACTAAGTCGCCCTATTCAGACTCGCTTTCGCTGCGGCTCCGGCTCTTCACCTTAACCTTGCACGGGAACGTAACTCGCCGGTTCATTCTACAAAAGGCACGCCATCACCCCTAAAACGGGCTCTGACTTTTTGTAAGCACACGGTTTCAGGTTCTATTTCACTCCCCTTCCGGGGTGCTTTTCACCTTTCCCTCACGGTACTGCTTCACTATCGGTCGCTAGGAAGTATTTAGCCTTGGCAGATGGTCCTGCCGGATTCATACGGGGTTTCACGTGCCCCGCACTACTCGGGATCCGTCTCGGAGGGAACCAACTTTCAATTACAGGGCTTTTACCTTCTTTGGCGGGCCTTTCCAGACCTCTTCGCTTAACCGGTTCCTTTGTAACTCCATGTGAGACGTCCCACAACCCCAAAGAGCAAGCTCTCTGGTTTGGGCTTCTCCGCGTTCGCTCGCCGCTACTGACGGAATCACTATTGTTTTCTCTTCCTCAGGGTACTTAGATGTTTCAGTTCCCCTGGTATGCCTCTGCACAACCTATGTATTCAGTTGTGAGTAACTGGAAATTACCCCAGCTGGGTTTCCCCATTCGGACACCCCCGGATCAAAGCTTGCTTACAGCTCCCCGAGGCAGTTTCGTTGTTCGCCACGTCCTTCATCGGCTCCTAGCGCCTAGGCATCCTCCGTGTGCTCTTAGTAGCTTAACCATATTGCTCCGGTTTTGACTGCTCGCTTCCCTTGTTTTGCTTGCGCAAAGCCAAAAGTCACTCCCATTCAATACCATCGCAAAAGCAATTAACTACCGTTTTTATTGAAACTTGTTTTAACACAAGTTCAGCTAAAAAGGAATGTTCTAATTCGCATTTACTTTCGTTTCGATATCTAGTTTTCAAAGAACAAGCTCCATGCAAAAGCAAGCTGTTTGAGAGTTTGAGCTCTCAAAACTGAGCAACGAGTGAGTGGTTTCGCTATTCATTTCATCCACACCAAGGTGAAGGACCGAAATGAATTGCGGTCGCAGGTTCAGTGAACCTGCTTATTTGAATGTTTCCGTTACAGGAAACGATTCTCCATAGAAAGGAGGTGATCCAGCCGCACCTTCCGATACGGCTACCTTGTTACGACTTCACCCCAATCATCTATCCCACCTTCGGCGGCTGGCTCCTTGCGGTTACCCCACCGACTTCGGGTGTTATAAACTCTCGTGGTGTGACGGGCGGTGTGTACAAGACCCGGGAACGTATTCACCGCGGCATGCTGATCCGCGATTACTAGCAATTCCGACTTCATGCAGGCGAGTTGCAGCCTGCAATCCGAACTGAGACCGGCTTTGTTGGGATTGGCTCCATCTCGCGATTTCGCAGCCCGTTGTACCGGCCATTGTAGTACGTGTGTAGCCCAGGTCATAAGGGGCATGATGATTTGACGTCATCCCCACCTTCCTCCGGTTTGTCACCGGCAGTCTATCTAGAGTGCCCACCCGAAGTGCTGGCAACTAAATATAAGGGTTGCGCTCGTTGCGGGACTTAACCCAACATCTCACGACACGAGCTGACGACAACCATGCACCACCTGTCTCCTCTGTCCCGAAGGAAAGATACATCTCTGTACCGGTCAGAGGGATGTCAAGACCTGGTAAGGTTCTTCGCGTTGCTTCGAATTAAACCACATACTCCACTGCTTGTGCGGGTCCCCGTCAATTCCTTTGAGTTTCAGTCTTGCGACCGTACTCCCCAGGCGGAGTGCTTAATGTGTTAACTTCGGCACCAAGGGTATCGAAACCCCTAACACCTAGCACTCATCGTTTACGGCGTGGACTACCAGGGTATCTAATCCTGTTTGCTCCCCACGCTTTCGCGCCTCAGCGTCAGTTACAGCCCAGAGAGTCGCCTTCGCCACTGGTGTTCCTCCACATATCTACGCATTTCACCGCTACACGTGGAATTCCACTCTCCTCTTCTGCACTCAAGTCACCCAGTTTCCAGTGCGATCCGGGGTTGAGCCCCGGGATTAAACACCAGACTTAAATGACCGCCTGCGCGCGCTTTACGCCCAATAATTCCGGACAACGCTTGCCCCCTACGTATTACCGCGGCTGCTGGCACGTAGTTAGCCGGGGCTTTCTTCTCAGGTACCGTCACCTTGAGAGCAGTTACTCTCCCAAGCGTTCTTCCCTGGCAACAGAGCTTTACGATCCGAAAACCTTCATCACTCACGCGGCATTGCTCCGTCAGGCTTTCGCCCATTGCGGAAGATTCCCTACTGCTGCCTCCCGTAGGAGTCTGGGCCGTGTCTCAGTCCCAGTGTGGCCGATCACCCTCTCAGGTCGGCTACGCATCGTCGCCTTGGTGAGCCGTTACCTCACCAACTAGCTAATGCGCCGCAGGCCCATCCCCAAGTGACAGATTGCTCCGTCTTTCCAGTTCTCTTCAGGCGAAGAAAACAACTATTCGGTATTAGCTACCGTTTCCGGTAGTTGTCCCAAACTTGAGGGCAGGTTGCCTACGTGTTACTCACCCGTCCGCCGCTAAGTATCCAGGAAGCAAGCTTCCTATCAACTCCGCTCGACTTGCATGTATTAGGCATGCCGCCAGCGTTCGTCCTGAGCCAGGATCAAACTCTCCAATAAAGATGAATTTCAGTAGCGTGGTTAAACGCTATGAAATTCATCTCAAATATTTGAAAAGAGCGATAAGCTCATTTTGAATCTGACGAGATTAAAAATCTCATTTTTGCTCCAGTCGATTCAAGCCAAGGCTTGTTTCAAACTTTCGCGTTCATTCTGCAAGCAGAATGTTTACTCACTCGTTGTTCAGTTTTCAAAGATCAAACTTCTTTTTCATCATTCATTGTGTTTCCCGTGTCAGCCGTGTGTTTCAGCGGCGACTTAAATAATATATCATATGGCTGAATCTAATGCAACAGTTATTTTTCATTTTTTCTTTAATAGTTTTGCATTATCTAAAACCGCCACTAATATCCCCTACCTTGTCCTATCATAATGGTGCGCTCATAGGGTACAAATATTCTAACACACTTCTGAAAGGGTTTACAATACTTTCGCAACAAAATGCTCTCCAGCAGTCCTGAACACTTTATCTCCGTTATGTGAAACTCAATGTCTACCCAGGTAAACGGGAAGCCAGCTCTTTCTTACAAAGCTGGCTTCTCGCCTGATATAACAAGTACCTACTACTTCACCAATTGCAATCCATTAGGTTAGTTTTGAATCCATGGATTACGACGTTTTTTATTGGATTTCCATTGGTTGGAAGATGTTGCACCTTCTCTGGATGTTTTTCCGGACACGGATACCTTGGATTTGTTCTTCAGAGGAGCTTTGTTGTTTGTTCTGCGTTTCGCAGCTGCCGGCTTATTCCCGTCTTGCTTGGACTTTGCCTCCGAATCCGCTCCAGCCTCATCAATTGCTACCTGACTTAAGTTAGCGTCGTCACGTCCCTCCTTTTTACCACCCTTGCCTTGGCCCTGTGGAGGGTACAAATCACCAAAAGCACCAAGCGGGGACGGAGGGACCATGTTCTGTGTAGGATATGGATTCTGATAAGCATACTCTATGGGCTGATGCGGCATCGTTGATGTGGACATTTCAGGTGGCATACCATACGAAGGACCGTACATATTCCAAGCCGAATCCTGATAACCATGAGTAGGATAAGTATACTGAGGCATGTGTGTATGTGAACCACATCCGCATGGCGGGTACGGAAGCATCGAATACGGAGATATGAACGGTGGCTGATGATTCATATGGCTAGGTGCTGTATAGGTTGGGAATGGACTGTTTACATGGGCAGCTGGTGCAATTGGAAATGAATTGTTTTGCATGCCTGCGAACACATTTGGCATAACGTTGTTGTGGTTATGGCTTTGCTCCGCCCCAGTCCACGGACTGTTCGGCAGATCACTGCCACCATAAGGACTCACTTCCGGAATACCTGGAAATGGCGCATTGTTGCTCGCTCCTGCCGTGTACATGTCTTGCTGAACAACGTACACCTCTTGTGCAGGTACCGGGATTTGAACATAAGGGTGCTCCGCTGGCGCATGATGCAATTTATTACCACAACCACAAGGCTTTTTCGTTGATGGTGCAACCTCAACCGGAGACTTGGTATTAGGCATTACTGGCAAAGGCATAATTTCAGGTGAAAGATTGGGCATTGTGTATTCCATGGTTTCTGCTACCGGTTTTACATGAACTTCGGGTTTAGCCTCTTCCTTTTTGTGCTTTTCCTTTTCAGGTTTCACTTCAGGAAGCTCAGGCAACTGTGGCAGTATCTCCAGTTCTGGCATTACATTCGGCATTACCGGGTTAGCTGGCGGTGGGACGGGTACTGGAACCTCTGATACCGGAGGAGGACTTGGCGCGACAGGTACCGGTGGTGCAGGCTCTTCTTTTACTCCCGTGTATTCCTTACCTTCAGGCGACAACTTTTCATGAGCAGCGATGTTGCTGGCACCCGAATTAGATGCGTTGTTTCCTTGTGCGTGCATAGATGGAATATAAACTGTTTCCCCCACCAGCAGAGCGTTCGGATTTTTCAACTGTGGATTGGCATTGATCATATCTTTCAAAGGAACTCCCCAAGCTTGTGACAACTTCCATAACGAATCCCCTTGCTGAACCTTGTGACTGTGAAGCACGCCTTCAGGCTTCGGTGTTACTGGCTCTGCAGGAATTTTGACCTTCATACCAATGTCCAGCTTGTCGGGATTTGTGATTTGCGGATTAGCCGCAATCAATTTGTCCAGCGCTACATTGTATTTTTGGGACAGCAGATATAATGTGTCGCCTTTTTTCACCATGTGTATTTTCACAGGGAACTAACCTCCTAGACGTCATACTTGGGCAGTACATTCGCCCATACCGTTACTACATCCTATGCAGAAACCGGGCTAATGACATCAACTAAACAAAAAAAATCCTCCTGTCTCTAAAATCCTCATACACCAGGTATGCTGAATTTTATCGGACAAGGAGGATTCTTATTCCCTATGCTATTCAATTCAAACTTAAGATTCCCACACTTTGTAGCCATCTTTGTCAACGATCTGGCGGAATGCTTCCAGCAGTCTCAGCGTTATCGGACCTGCTACACCCGTACCAATCGTTCTTCCATCCACTTCGTATGCGGCGATAACTTCTGCAGCTGTCCCGGTGAAAAAGACTTCATCTGCAATATACACATCATGAAGGGTGAATGGAATTTCTTTTAATTCAAGCTCAAGCTCGCCACATAGATCGATAATGGCTTGACGTGTAATCCCTTCAAGTGCTCCGAGATAACAAGGAGGCGTGTATACTACACCATTTTTGATGATGAAGATGTTATCACTTGAACCCTCAGTAACGTACCCTTGGGAATTCAGCATAATCGCTTCACCGGCACCTGAATAGTTGGATTGAATTTTAACCAGGATGTTATTCAGATAGTTCAATGATTTAATTTTTGGATTTAATGCATCCGGAATGTTCCGGCGTTGGGATACGGACACTGCTTTCAACCCTGTAAGATACGCTTCTTCCGGATAGATCGCCAATTGCTCCACGATGATGATTACGGATGCCTTAGGGCAACGTAGCGGGTCCAATCCCAGATTACCAGGGCCACGCGATACAATAAGACGAATATAGCCGTTACGCATATCATTACGTCGTACTGTTTCGGCCATCACTTCCAGCATCTCATCAATAGACAGCGGGATATTCAAACTGATGGATTTCGCCGAATCATACAAACGATCCAGATGGGCCTTACATCTAAAAATGTTTCCGTTATAGATCCGAATACCTTCGAAAATCCCGTCTCCATACAAAAATCCATGGTCATATACCGAAACGGTTGCGTTCTCCTTGGTCACATACTGACCATCCAAATAGATCCATTGCTCTGCCACGGATGACTGCACCTCCATAAAATATCCATTCCCTAAACTCCGAAACGCTATTAACCCGTCCATTGTACACCAAATGACAAGCCATTACTCGCTCATTCTATCCCGACTTATGACAACCTTCTAACATTCCCAACCACCATCAGGTCGATTACCTCGAAGGATATGTATAACAAGGATAACTACCCAGAACGCGCACCTGACAATTCAATGCTTCAATCTCTGCCATGGCTGCGGTCAGCAATACCGAATCGACCGTTTCCACAACATCAATGTAAAAATAGTAACTCCCCAATCGTTTCTTCGTTGGACGAGATTCGAGACGGGTCAAGTTCAGCTTCCGCCATGCAAAAGCCGACAATACTTGATGCAACGCACCCGGTGCATCTTCTGGCAACGTCACCAGCAAGCTGGTTTTTACATGATCCGGTTCACGTGGAATGTTCACAGGTTCATGGCCGATGAGCACAAAACGGGTGTAGTTGTTGTCATGATCTGTAACCCGTTCAGCCATAATGTCCAAGCCATGCTTCTGAGCAGCAAGCTTTGTACCGATCGCCACCCAGCCCTTACCCGGATTTTTTTTCACAATTTCAACAGCTTCAGCTGTACTGTTCACACCTTCGAGGTCTGCCCCAGGCGAATGCAGCCGAATAAAATTCTGACACTGTGGAATAGCCACAGGGTGAGACATAATCTTGGTGATTCTACCAAAGTCATACTCGCCACTCTCTGTCTTAAATTCCGAGCCATGTCCAATAACATTCTGGATGGATGGGTATACCCACTCTGCTTGCATCGGAATATCCACTTCATTCACAAGCCAGTCCATATGAAGACTAACGGAGCCTTCAATGGTATTCTCAATCGGAATAACACTGTATTGTGCATTCCCGCTATCCGTTGCTCGAAACACGTCCGAAATCAGCTTGGAATGAAGCAAATCTAACGGTTCTCCGTTGAAAAGGAAATCAATTGCCTCATGAGAGACTGAGCCTTCAGGTAATACTGCAATTCGTTTCATACATTAACTTCCCCTTTGATTCTGTCCAAAAAAGGACGTTCGTCTTGATCAGGCAGCACGGTTACACCGTCCAGATCCGGATCGAGCCACAGTGCAGAAGCAGATATGCCCTCCTGCTCCATGGTGTTCAGCAAATAGTGTTCCAATTCCGCTTTGCGGGTGTCATGACGATCGACCAAAGTCAACACGGTCGGTCCAGCTCCGCTCAGGGCAGCTCCCAAAGCTCCATGATCAACGGCATGTTCCAGTATTTCAGCCATGCCCGGTACCAATGATGCCCGGTATGGTTGGTGAATTCGATCTGACATCGCCTTCTGAATCATGTCCAGTCGTCCACTTGCCAAAGCTGCAACGAGCAGCGAGGATCTGCTAATGTTATGCACGACATCAGACATGCCAAATTGCTCTGGAATCACATTTCTTGCTTTGGAAGTAGACAGTTGAAATTCAGGTACAATAACCAAAGCCTGCAAATCTTGGTGTGGTTCAATGCGAATATGATCTACCCGCTCACCATCCCAAGCAGCTGCAATAATACCACCATATAACGAGGCTCCTACATTGTCTGGATGCTTCTCGAGGGATGTGGCCATATCCAGGAGCTTGGCATCAGATAAAGGAGAGCCGATTAATGCATTCGCTGCTGCCAGCGCACCAACGATGGCAGATGCGCTGCTCCCGAGCCCACGTGTCAGTGGAATATCGGAATACATGGAAATCTCCAATTCAGGCACGGATACCCCTGCTTCTTGGAATACCATCTGTACAACTTCATAGATCAAATTCGTTTTATCCGTAGGCAGACCTGTCAAATGATTGCCGTGAAGATGAAATGTCGTCTGCTCGGCAGGCTTCATTTCCAACCAGGCATACAAAGACAATGCCATGCCCAGGGTATCAAACCCCGGACCGAGATTGGCTGTGCTTGCAGGTATTTTTACGGTTACCTTTTCTCGCAAACTCATACAGATTGCTGCTCCAGTTGTGCAATAGCCGCCATTACCGCTTCTTCCGTATCTTCAACAACAAGCGGCTCAGTCGCTACCGTTTTAATTGCAATGTTAGGATCTTTCAGGCCATTGCCTGTCAGTACACAAACCACAGTCTCTCCGCCTTTAAAGTACCCTTCACTCTTCAGTTTGTATACACCGGCAAGGGAAGCTGCAGATGCTGGTTCAGCAAAGATGCCTTCCCGAGAAGCAAGCGTACGATAAGCTGTCAGGATTTGTTCATCCGTTACATAATTAATCTGTCCACCCGATTCCTCAGCTGCAGCTACTGCCGTTTTCCAGCTCGCGGGATTACCGATTCGAATCGCTGTTGCTACCGTTTCAGGTTCAAGGATCGGCTCACCTTTGACAATAGCCATCGCACCTTCGGCTTCAAAACCAACCATGCGTGGCAGCGTGCTGGATTTGCCTGCCTCTTTATATTCTTTGAAACCTTTCCAATACGCTGAGATATTGCCCGCATTACCGACCGGAATAGCCAGAACGTCAGGAGCTTCGCCAAGTTGTTCAATAACTTCAAACGCTGCTGTCTTCTGTCCTTCAATACGGAACGGATTCACGGAGTTCACAAGCGTGATCGGATGTTTAGCTGTAATCTCACGCACAATCTCCAGCGCACGGTCAAAGTTACCATTGATCGCAATCACCTTAGCTCCATAGATCATGGCTTGGGCCAGTTTACCCAGTGCAATGTTGTTATTCGGGATCAGCACGATACAATTGAGACCACCACGTGCGGCGTAGGCCGCTGCAGCTGCTGATGTATTACCTGTGGATGCACACATGATTGTGCGACTGCCCTCTTCCATCGCTTTGGCAACAGCCATAACCATGCCGCGGTCTTTGAAAGAACCCGTAGGGTTCAAACCTTCGTATTTGAAGTAAACATTCAAACCGAGTTCCTCAGACAGATTCTCTGCATGAATCAAAGGTGTGTTTCCTTCCTGAAGCGTAAGCAGGGGTGTATTTTCATTAACCGGAAGGTGCTCTCTGTACGTTTGCAAAAGTCCTTGATATCTCATTGTGGGTAAACTCCTTTATGTTTTAATAATCTGAAATGATGACCTGTTGAACCGGATATAATTAAATTGTACGTTATAACTTAAATAATTGAGATGCAGTATGGAATACGGACAATTATCCTTCCACCCGATAAACACTCTTAATGCGGCGAATAACGCTGAGTGATTCAAAATGTTTTAAGACCTTATCCATGCTTGCCTTACTTGCATTATGTGTAACGATAATGATCTCGGCATCCGGGTTATGCTCATTCGGCTGTTGAACAACCGAAGCCAGACTGACATCATATTCTGCGAAAATTTGTGTAATTTGTGCCAGTACACCGGCTTTATCATCTACATGCAACAAAATAAAGTTTTTCGACATGATCTGCTCGTCGCTTTGCAGTCGCTTCGTCTTATAAGGCACAATCGCTTTGAGACCGTTCACGCCAAGTTTAAGGTTTTTGGTAACCGCCACAATGTCAGCTACAACAGAAGTTGCCGTTGGCAGTTCTCCCGCACCCGCACCGTAGAACATGGTCTCGCCTACAGCTTCACCGTGTACATAAACTGCGTTGAACACACCATTGACTGAAGCAATCGGATGATTTTGTCTAACCATAGTCGGCTGAACGCTAATCGTGATCTCATCGCCAACACGGTCTGCAATACCAAGTAACTTCATCTCATAGCCAAGTCTTCTGGCATACGTGATGTCTTCACGGGTTACAGAGGATATCCCTCTAACGGTTACATCCTTCAACTCCACATTGGTGCGGAAACCGAGCGTACTCAAGATCGCCATTTTGCGGGCTGCGTCAAGTCCTTCCACATCCGAGGTTGGATCCGCTTCAGCGTATCCCAGCGCCTGTGCCTCGGCCAGCACTTCTTCATAGGATGCGCCTTCCTGACTCATTTTGGTCAAAATAAAGTTCGTTGTTCCGTTCACAATCCCCATGATACGGGTAATCCGGTCAGAAGAGAAACCTTCAATCAGGGTACGAATGATCGGAATACCTCCCGCAACACTCGCTTCATAGAACACGTCGCATTGTTTTTCCTGCGCCTTCGCCAAAATTTCTGAACCATGCAGGGCCATGAGATCTTTGTTCGCTGTTACGATATGTTTCCCCCGCTCCAACGCTTCAAGAATATACTCCTTCGTCTGATCAATGCCGCCCATGACTTCAACGATAACATCAATATCCGGATGACGAATGACTTCCCAAGGATCTTCAGTAAGCTTGGCGCGGTCTACAGCAATGACACGCTCTTTCTCTGTATTTTTTACGGCGATCTTCTCGATGACAATCGGTGATCCAACCTGACTGCTCAGATCCTCCTGATTCCCTTCCACAATGCGAACGACTCCCGTTCCGACAGTTCCCAGACCCAACAGCCCGATTTTTACCGGTTTCACTAATGATCTACCCCCTAATGTCTATTCTTGTTTCTCAGCCCTGTATGATAAAGCCTAATTAACCTTGGCCTACAATACGCGTTCGTCTCACGCCAGGCATATCTTGCATCCGATCCAGCATTTCTCCAATTTCGCCGTGAAGATGTGTCGTCTCCACTGAAATGACAACATTGGCTCTTCCCTGAAGCGGGATACTCTGATTAATTGTAAGTACATTGGCCCCATAACCAGCCACATGTCCAAGCACACGAGACAAGATCCCCGACTGATGCTCCAGATCAATGGAGATCGTTACAATTCTCTCGCGCTCAAGCTGGTTGATCAGATGAATTCCATCCTTGTACTTGTAAAAGGCACTCCGGCTTAATCCGACCTGTTCAACCGCCTCATGCACTGTTTTCACATCACCGGAAGCCAGCAGTTCTTTTACCTGCATGGTCTTCACCACAGCCTCTGGTAAAATATCTTCCCGTACTAAGTAATAGCGTTCGTTCACAGAACGTCCTCTCCTCAAAGACTCATGTATTCATATAGTGGACATTATATAGGATCTACGCCAAAAGGGCAATACATGACATGCCTATTTTTTGAAATACGTTCCTCACAGTATACAAGTTAATCCCTCTCCCATTCAGGAAAAAACAAAAAAACGCAGAGCCGCGGGTCAACTTCCCACTTCTCTGCGTTCATATATCTATCTGTCTCCACGGAAGACGGCTACTTAGTAGTAACTGCTGCCTTCCACAAATTCGAATTCAAAGTCTCCGATGCGCACGATGGTGCCTTCTACAGCTCCGCGCTTACGCAACTCAGCATCCACACCCATATGGCGCAGTGTACGTGCGAGTTTCAGTATAGCCTCATGCGAGTTCAGTTGCATCCGTTTCATCATGCGATCAATCTTGGCACTTTCAACAATGAACATTTCATTCTCACGTACAATACGGAACCCATCGTCCTCTTTTTTGTCCAAGCTGTACACTTTACGTTCGGATACGTCTGCCACCTCTTCAACCACTGGCTCGTCCGGAATCTGATCCAGCAGATCAGCGGCACGATACAAGAGCTCTTGAATCCCTTTACGAGTCAGAGATGAAATAGGCATCACTTCAATATCCGGCTGCACCTCACGAACTTGCACCAAAAATTGCTCCAGGTTCGCTTCCGAGTCTGGCATGTCCATTTTGTTCGCTGCTACAACCTGCGGTCTCTCAGCGAGAAGCGGATTGTATAGTTTCAATTCATCATTGATTTTCTGCCAGTCTTCAAATGGATCGCGTCCTTCGGAACCCGACATGTCCACGACATGAATAATAATACGGGTACGCTCAACATGACGTAAAAACTCATGTCCCAGTCCGATTCCTTCATGCGCACCTTCAATTAGACCAGGCAAATCGGCCATAACGAAGCTACGACCTTCGCTTACACCAACTACACCCAGATTAGGAGTAATTGTCGTGAAATGGTATGCACCGATCTTTGGCTTGGCTGACGAAACGACAGAAAGCAATGTGGATTTCCCGACACTCGGGAAACCAACCAGACCAACATCTGCCATAACCTTTAGCTCTAATACGATGTAACGCTCCTGGCCTTCTTCACCATTCTCGGCAAGTTCAGGTGCAGGATTGTTCGGTGTGGCAAATCGGATGTTACCTCGTCCGCCCCGACCACCACGAGCAATAACAACCTGTTGACCGTGACGTGTCATATCCGCCAGTACTTCTCCACTGTCTTCATCCAAAATGATAGTTCCTGGTGGAATACGCACAATCATGTTCTCAGCGTTTGCACCATGCTGACTTTTATTACGTCCCTTCTCACCACGAGGGGCCTTGAAGTGACGCTGGTAACGGAAATCCATCAACGTCCGTAAACCTTCATCCACGCGGAAAATGATGTCAGCTCCTCTGCCACCATCGCCCCCGGCAGGTCCGCCGTTTGGTACATACTTCTCACGACGGAACGAAATAATTCCGTCCCCTCCGTCTCCGGCTTTTACATAAATCTTCGCTTTATCTACAAACATCGGCTAACCCCTTCTTCCTATATTCCACACGGCATTCTGAATTGTATAAACGTATCCTCAGACGGAAGTTGCTCCGTTCTGACTTTTTTTCCTTTGAGTACGGCAGTAAGCTGCCGCAGTGTTTCCGGATCGGGTGTTTGATCCCCATCCAGTCGGACAACCACATCTCCATGATCCTGTCCGAAATTTAAGGTCAGTTTGCGAACCTCTCCCCAAGACGACCGGCCGCCGCCATATTGATAGGCCCTGATTGCATCTGCAATCGCTCCGGTAAGTGACTCGCCATCCTCGGGAGAGACCAGAGCACTAAGCTGCAGCTCATCTTCTATTTCCACATGCAATTCCAGCGCTATTCCACTGGCGCGGAAAGACTGAAGATAAAATACGAGGGAAGGAATACCCAATCTGGAGATTCGACTTTCTTCCGTTACCCGCTCTTTTATTCTTTCCACACATTGCAGGGATTTATCAAGTTTGCCCAGCCGAAGATATCCATATAACACCTGAAGGTCGTTCATCCAGTCGTGTCGATGATGATTTAATGAAGCAATTGCTGTCTTTTCCATGGATTGTATGATGGTTCTGCGCTCCGCCTCCGCCTGTTTCTTCATCGCATTCACAGAAATGAACAATACTGCGACGGACCACAATGCGCACACGACGCTCGAGATTATCATCGCCGGATACAACATAACGAAAACCAAAGGAATCAGAAGTGAACATGCCGCAATCCACGGCACTCTTTTCCAAGATTTCATGGCTTCTCCCCGTTCTACAAAACTCGGTTGGTCTAAACCCACCGTAACCAAGTATAACATGTCTTTTCTGCCAGTTCATTATCGAATAACCGTGAATACAAAAAACCTCCGGCAAAAATGCCGAAGGCTCCTTAGGCGGAATGCCGATATTACGCTTCTACTGCAGCTGCTACAGGAGCAACATTAACAGGGTAGATGCTTACTTTTTTACGATCGCGTCCCCAACGTTCGAATTTTACAACGCCGTCGATTTTCGCGAACAAAGTGTCATCTTTACCGATGCCAACGTTAGTTCCTGGGTGAATTTTCGTTCCGCGTTGGCGAACGAGAATGCTACCACCAGTTACAGTTTGACCATCAGCACGTTTAACACCCAGACGTTGAGCATTACTGTCACGTCCGTTCTTCGTGGAACCTACACCTTTTTTCGATGCGAATAACTGAAGATTTAATTTCAACATGATTGGTTGTCCTCCTTCTTTGATTATTTGAATTGCTGTATTTTAATATACTTCCCGTATGACTCTGCAATATTAGAGAGCATAACCACCATGGATTCGAGTAACAATTGTACCTGGGACCAAGTTTCCCCTCTCTCTAACAAAGGTAAAGAACCACTTAAAAAGCCATTCTTCATCTTGGCGTCCATTTCGACACCAGTCAATGTTTCAATCGAGTTCACCGTACCCACTGTAACAGCGGATACCCCGGCACATACGATATCTTCTCCCCGCTTGGCAAAATTAGCATGCCCTTCGATGGAAAAGCGTTCGATGTTCCCGTCCTCATCACGAAAGATTTGAACGATAATCACTTATCGCACCTTCTTTACGCTTTGATTTTTTCGATAGTTACTTTAGTGTACGGTTGACGGTGACCTTGCTTCACATGGTAGTTCTTTTTAGGTTTGTATTTGTATACGATAACCTTTTGTCCTTTGCCATGTTTCTCCACTTTAGCCGTTACAGTAGCTCCGGAAATCAATGGTGTACCTGCTGTCAAACCTTGATCGTTAGATACAGCCAGGACACGGTCGAACGTTACGCTTTCGCCATCGTTCGCAGTCAATTTCTCGATGAACAGAACATCGCCCTCTTGGACTTTGTACTGTTTGCCGCCTGTTTCAATAATTGCGTACATTTGCCTTGCACCTCCTCATGTCTCAGACTCGCCCGTTCTCAGGTGACAGTGTCCTTGCGGAACTGTTCTTATACCCGGCCAGTGCGGTTACAGCATGTGCAAGACCAATAGGCTAAACACATACTTGAAGATTATATCACGCAGTATATCAAAAATCAATGCAAAGGTGAAATATATCTTTTCCCCGTACCATGACAGGAAGAACACGGCTCCACATAGGGCAACGTACTCTCTTCCCGGACTTTCTTGCGTGTCAGTTCAAGCAGGCCCAGCTTGGTCCACCCCATTACGAAGGCTTTGGTCCGATCCTTCTTGAGCTCACCCTCCAAGGTTGCCGCCACTTCATGCCGATTCGAGGCTTCCTCCATATCAATGAAGTCGACGATAATCATACCACCGATATCACGCAGGCGCATCAGACGGGCAATCTCCACTGCTGCCTGCATGTTGGTCTCTGTCACGGTCTCTTCCAGACTGTCACCACCAGCTCCCGTGTATTTGCCTGTGTTCACATCCACGACAGTTAGAGCTTCGGTGTGATCAATGACAATATATCCGCCTCCGGGCAGCCACACTTTCCGGGCAAAATCTTTGTTCAACTGCTCCTGGACACCATAAGCAGCAAAGATAGACTCTGCTCCCCGATATACTTGTACCTTCGGCTGATGCCCCGGACTAATCTCTTCCAGCAACGCCTTTACCTCATGGGCTTGTCCTTCGCTATCGGTGATGACTTCGTCACTGCCTGGTGTATAGACATCTCTGATGATTCGCTGCACCATGCTATGATCCCGATGCAAGAGGCTTGGCGAAGGCAAACTGTCTGCTTTTTCACGAATCACATACCACTGCGCACGTAATGTTTCCAAGTCTGCCTGAATGGCTTCATGCTGTTCTTCTGAGGATACGGTTCGGATAATAAGCCCCTCTTCATCCCGTCTCAGTTGTTCTCCAAGTGCCTTAAGGCGGGAACGATCCCCCTCACGGGCTATTTTCTTGGATACCGCCACATAGTCAGCAACAGGCATGTAGACAAGCCAGCGGCCCGGCAGTGAATAATGAGTCGTCACCCGGGCTCCCTTGCCTCCTACCGGTTCCTTCAGAACCTGAACAATGACTTCCTGACCCGGACGCAGCAACTCCGAAATGGAAGGCTTCACCTTGGGCTGCTTCTCCAAATGGGGATGCAACACATCGTCCACATACAGAAACGCATTCTTTTTCTGACCGATATCCACAAAAGCAGCCTGCATACCCGGTAACACATTCACTACCCGTCCCTTGAAAAAGGAACCCAGCAGTCCACGCTCACGTGTACGCTCTGCCGTGAATTCCACAGCTTTGCCTTCTTCCAGAAGCGCCATTTGCATGAGGTTATGTTCATTATGTACAATCATTTGTTTCATGGCTTCACCTCTAGAAGACAATTCAATTCATCCACATCCATTTCAGTATCTTTATAATTCTCATTGTACATGTATTAACCCATTTCAGAACTGGTCCACCAGAACACTACAATTTATCACCATTTTGTTGAAAATAGGAACCAATAATCCGTTGCTCAGTCAAGACAGCCATAATTCGACCCTGTCTGTTCATCACGTATACCATATGGTATCTTTCTCTCTTTAATAGACGCAAAATAGTGTCCAAAGGTTTCGCCGGAAATGAGATTATTGGCTGGGCCAAACTGCCAGTAGCCGCATGCCTGGCGAACGCGCCCTCTCGATTCATCAGAAAACGGATAAAGCGGTAGGGCACATTTCGGTAATCCGTCAGGTTGGAATAAAACAAAAAAAGGCCGATTAACAGAATGTTGAGCGGCAGGCCGTAGTCTCCGGTCAGCCATCGGCTGATCGCATACAAAATAACTCCTGCGCTGCACAGGATGCTAATTCTGTAAGTCCACATTAATGTTGTATAGTAGGGTGCCCACAGACTGACAAGTGCCTGAACAATTTTACCTCCGTCCAGTGGGAGTACAGGAAGCAGATTAAAGAGGGCAATGAGCAGGTTCCCCTGAATGATATAGCTGAGAAAAACAGGATCGCCCAGATTGCCATACTGCAACAGCAAAACAACGCCAACCATCAGCATGTTTTGTAATGGGCCTGCCAGAGCAATCATGATTTCCCGGTAGGCCGTGATAGTACCTCCATCTTCGATAACCGCAACTCCTCCAAAAGGGAGCATCTGGATCGACAAGACACGATAGCCCAGAAGAGCCGCAGCCGCAGCATGTCCACATTCATGAATGAATACGATGGCGAACAACGTAATAAGCTCAATAAAATGTCCGGTGAGAAGTGAGGCCAACATGATGATTACAAAAAACGGATGAAACGTAATACGTACTCCCCACACCCTAATCAAGGGCAACGACTTCCGCTGGGTCTACGTACTCCTCACCCTCTTTGACCGCAAAATAAAGCGTTGCCGGTTGTTCACCACCCGTAGCCTTGAGACTCCCCACTGGATTCCCCGTTTCCACCCAGTCATTCACGTTCACTTCACTTTCGTTCAGTCGACCGTATATTGCCGTGACATTACCTGTATGCTTAATGACCACCGTGAACCCGCTTGTCGAATCTCCGATAACCTCCATGACACGCCCTGCATCCGAACTGGAAACTTGGATAAGTTCAGCACCTGCATCATCTGGAACGATCTCAATTCCTTTCATGCTCAGCGCAAATGGCTGAACCACTGTTCCTGAGATCGGTCTATCCAGTAACTGCCGAATGCCTGAACCATTGACAGCATCCGTTGTATGTCCAAGAACCGGAAGAAACGAAGGCGTCCCTCCAAAATGCCGTTCATACCATGCCGCCGCAGAGGCAAAATTCATATCCCGATGGAGTGCATCAGCAATGACCGTTTTAGTTGATGCCGTCCATGACGTATCCAATTGAAACAGCCCCCATACTCCGCCAAATATCAAAGCGCTGATGACTGTCCGTTTTAGAAATGACTTAAATAAGTTGAATCTCGATTGCTCCCCTGGAACAAAATGACCATTCTCTTTTTTCCACAGCCATTCCGGATCTCTTTCCTGTGTCTCCTCACCAGACGCAAACGGCTTCCGTTGTATGATCTCATTCTTGTCCAATAGCGAACCTACTTTTTGCTCCTGTAAGACTTCAACAGTCGCACCGTCCATCAGTCGCCGAATGCGTTCTTCTCTTCTCTGCTTGATTCTGAGTTTCGTATTCATGGAATGTCCTCCCGCCGAGGCTTGTTTACTACATCCTATGAAGAGGCGGTTGATAATATGAACAAGCCTGTCGGCAGGTAACAAAAAAAGCCGGGCTATGAGCCACGGCTGTCGTGTAATCAGATAATGAATAAGTGCATCTAAACGAATTAACCCATTCCGAAGAACTTTTTGAAACGAGTAAAAGCTCCCTTTTTCTGATCCAGTTGCATCAATGGAACCGTATCTCCCAAAATGCGTCGTGCAATGTTACGATACGCAATCGCCGCAAGCGAATCCGGATTCATGACCGTAGGTTCTCCTGAATTGGCTGCTTTGATGACCAGTTCATCATCAGGTACGATGCCAATCAGGTCAATATTAAGTACTTGTAAAATACCATCGATATCCAGCATGTCACCCGATTTAACCATATTATTGCGAATTCGATTCACCACCAGCTTCGGTGATTGAATGTGCGAACTCTCCAGCAGGCCGATGACACGATCCGCATCACGTACTGCAGCATTTTCCGGTGTAGTGACCACGATGGCCTGATCTGCTCCTGCTACCGCATTTTTGAAGCCCTGCTCTATGCCGGCTGGGCAATCAATAATGACGTATTCAAAATCTTTTTTTAATTCAAGGATAATATCCTTTACCTGTTCAGGGGACACGGAGTTCTTATCTCTCGTCTGCGCCGCAGGCAACATGTATAATTCTTCAAAACGCTTGTCTTTGACCAAAGCCTGATTCAGACGGCAGCGGCCGTCTGCAACGTCGCACAGATCGTAAATAATACGGTTTTCGAGTCCCATCACGACATCCAAATTACGAAGGCCGATATCGGTATCTACCAGACAAACCTTTTTGCCGAGCAGCGCCAGCGCTGTCCCGATGTTTGCCGAGGTGGTTGTTTTACCCACGCCGCCTTTACCCGAAGTGATCACGATCGCCTCTCCCATGAGCTACACTCCTTTAAACACATTAAAATCTCGGCGTAACCGAACGATATTGCTCATTTTGTCTATCTGCATCTGATTGTCCTGTAAGTAAGCAAATTCCATTCCGGTCTCTCGGCTCTCCCATTCATCGGGAGGACGACTGATGATATCCGCAATCCGCAGCTGCGTCGGTGCAAATACCGAAGCGGCAATGATCGCTTCTTCGTCCCCGCCAATTCCGGCATGAGCCATACCTCTGAGTGAACCCAACACATATATATCTCCGGTACACGTCACTGTGCCCCCCGGATTGATATCCCCAAGAAACAGGAGATTTCCTTCATGATGAAGCACCTGACCTGAACGCACCATACCACTCATGGTCACAATCGGCGGCGGTCCTTTAACCTCCGGTTGGAG
This sequence comes from Paenibacillus sp. Negev47, assembly GCF_058313655.1. Taxonomy (NCBI): domain Bacteria; kingdom Bacillati; phylum Bacillota; class Bacilli; order Caryophanales; family Paenibacillaceae; genus Paenibacillus; species Paenibacillus sp. Negev47. The sequence goes on along the minus strand of NZ_CM177754.1, from coordinate 1,281,357 downwards.
TGCAGGTGAGTCAATGGATCGAATAAGCAGATTCCCTTTTTGCTTCAATATATCGAGGATTGCTTCTTTCTGGTCCTCTGTCACTTCGCGGGCACCCAACTTGATATCCACATGAACAATTGGTCCGGTCAAAATATTTTGATGGCTGTGTTCCAGCTTATAGCGGAGCTCATAGAGCAATTCCTCGAATTCACATTGATCGTCCAACAGGAAAACCAGGCCGTCTCGGATGCCTTTAATCGTTACGTGATTCGATTTTACCGTCATAAGCCTGTCCCTCCCATCTCATTACATTTCGTGCCCGGGGCCCCAAGTTCCTGCTTTGCGCTCCATAAATGTATTTAGGAAGCTTCTTCTGTCTTGCTCCGTCTCTTGCCGATCCGTTCCAGTTGTTTCCGAAGCGGGACATAAATGATCAAGGCAAACACAAAATGAATGAACAAATTAGGAATCATGTATTCAAGCAATGCCCAGTCAAAGGTCACGTGGTTAAGTTGGAAGAGCTTGTACAGGAAGAATAGCATGGTGTCATTAAGCAGACTCCCCAAAATGACAACCGACACCATCACCGGCAGTGGTGCACGCGGTGCTTGAAAAATGAGTCCCATCATGTATGCCGATAAACCCATTGAAAATCCGTAAGGTCCAATCATCTCGCCATAGAATACGACGTCATGTAATAGTCCAAATAATATGCCAAGCACTAAAGCTGTGTGCCGATGGTGATATACAGCGATAAACAAAATTGCGATATAGACCAGATTGGCAGCAATACGCATGTGCCAGCCGGAAGGAATGAGCAGCGGCAGAATCGTGCCTTCCGCAATGAATAAAACGAATAGTAACAGGAACAAGACTTGCTTGCGCGTCACCATTATTCTTTTACCTCAGGTGGAATAATGACAATTAGCTCTTTCCAGTCAAGGAAGCTTGCATATGGTTCAATTGTAGCTGTTTTTGTTAAACCATATTCACTTTTCTCGACACTCTTCACTTCCCCAATCCGCATATACTTCGGAAAGTTATTGATGATTCCGGAGGAGATAATCTCATCACCGTCTTTAATGTTTGAATCCTCTGAGATCTTGGTCATCTTGAGCATGCCCGTCTTCGGATCATAACTCTCAATCATACCAAATACTTTCTCTTTACCTACTGCCGTTGCTGCAATGGCATTGGATGTTGGATCATTGGCGTCCATCGACGTTAACAGATTAACCGTTGATGTATATGAGCTGACATGACTGATCACGCCAACCAGCCCTTCCTGCGAGGTAACGGCCATACCCGGCTTAATTCCCGCATTCTCACCGATATCAATATTAATAGTTCTGCTGTTCGGATCCGAATTGGCACTGATAACTTGGGCAATTCGTGAACCATAATTATACCGATTTTTCTGTTCTTGCGTGAAATTCAGTGCTTTTTGAAGCTGCTCGTTCACCTGTTCCATATCATTGTACTTCAGGCGATCCCGCGTATAGTGGCCCATTGCGATGCGAAGCTCTTCATTCTCTTCATATACCGTACGCATGTTCGCTACATCTTTGAAAAAGCCCGCTACATAGGAAGCGGGCTTGTAAAATACGTATTGTACAAATCCAACTGAATCCTTCAGGAATTTCTCCGGCCAGGATAGAGTGGTTCGCGGACTGAGCGTAAAGCCCATTAACGCGATAAATGTAACAAGGCCCACCAGCAAAACAAAAAGTCTTTTGTTGCCAAGCAGTTTAAACAGTTCGAACACCCTCTAACATCCATTATTCTCTTCCGAGCCATGCCCGGCGGGGAGACTGTCAGACCTGTAGTCCCTGCGAGAATATCAGCTGATCCTCCCCTGTTAAGCGGGTAATAGCTCATCCCCGGGGTTAACCGGGTCCTCTATAGCGATACCTTGCCACTTGGTCGCAATGCCAAGTTAGGCTAATACCAATTAACGTCTGGAACGAACTGCCGAACTGCTTCTGCTTTTGAACAAATGAATATTCTCTAGCGCTTTACCTGTTCCGATCGCTACACAATCCAGCGGATTCTCAGCCACAATGACAGGCATTCCTGTCTCACCAGCCAGAAGCTTGTCCAGGTTGCGAAGCAACGCCCCACCACCTGTAAGAACGATACCCCGATCCATGATATCGGCAGCAAGTTCAGGCGGGCATTTTTCCAGTGTTACTTTTACTGCTTCAACAATCGCATTCACTGTATCAGCCAACGCTTCGCTGATCTCATCCGAAGTAATTGTAATCGTCTTCGGAAGACCTGTTACAAGGTCACGTCCACGAATTTCCATCGTTTCTACTTGCTCCAATGGCATTGCTGATCCGATGTCCATCTTCAATTGCTCCGATGTACGCTCACCGATCATCAGATTGTATTGGCGTTTGATGTACTGGATCACGGATTCATCCATCTCGTCACCTGCTACACGAACCGAACGGCTCGTTACAATACCGCCAAGAGAGATAACAGCCACTTCCGTTGTACCGCCACCAATATCGACAACCATACTACCCGTTGGTTCCCATACAGGCAGATCTGCACCAATTGCAGCTGCAAAAGGCTCTTCAATCGTATAGGCTTCACGTGCTCCAGCCTGTTTTGTTGCATCTTCAACCGCACGTTGTTCTACTGCAGTAATCCCGGATGGTACACATACCATCACGTTCGGATGACGTTGGAACATGGAGCGTTGCTTTTGCGCCTCACGGATGAAATATTTGATCATCGTTGCCGTTGTATCGAAATCGGCAATAACGCCATCTTTCATTGGACGAATGGCACGAATGTTACCTGGTGTACGTCCAATCATTTTTTTGGCGGCTTCGCCTACTGCCTCGATGCTTTTAGTATCTGTCCGTATAGCGACAACCGAAGGTTCGCGCACCACAATTCCTTTCCCTCGTACATAAACCAACGTATTTGCCGTCCCCAAGTCAATACCCAAATCTTTCGTAAAACCACCAAACATAACATAATCTCCTTTTCTGCCTCATATAGCCGCTCTATGCTAATCCAGAGCGTAACAATTTTCATTCCCACGCAACACGTGGAGCTAATATTCGCATTTGTTTTTTTTGCATTTGTAAAGTGAACCTATCTTTTACGGACCACGCCGTTAACATTCATAGGAAAACATCAACGCCAACCATTATATTATACTAAGCCCTTCTCCTTCAAACTTACGTACGTTCCATCTCCTATAATAATATGATCAAGCACGTCAATGCCGACAATAGCACCTGCTTCAATCAGTCTCTTGGTTATTTGGATATCCTCCGGACTGGGCGTAGGATCACCACTCGGGTGGTTGTGTGCGCACACAATCGACGCGCTGCTGCATTTGATGGCAGCCCTGAACACTTCACGCGGATGTACAATCGAAGCGTTAAGACTGCCCATGGAGAGTGTTTCCTGGGCAATAATATGATTTTTGCTATTCAAAAAGAGACACACAAAATGCTCTTTCTGCAAGTAACGCAATTGTTCCATTAGGATATCGGCTGCATCACGCGGTGTACGAATTGAAGTCGACTGTATGCGTCTGCTCTTGGCAATTCGATGCCCAAGCTCAATACCGGCTTTCAATTGCACAGCCTTGGCATTGCCGATCCCTTTCATTGCGGTCAATTCTTCCAGACTCAGATCCATCAACGAGCGAATGCCACCCGCTTCGGCCAGAATCCGCTGTGCCATATGCACTGCGGATTCCTGTCTTGTGCCTGTTCGAAGTAAAATCGCCAGCAATTCAGCATGGCTTAAGGCGCCCGCCCCGTATTCCATCATGCGTTCTCTCGGGCGTTCTTCCTGGGGGATGTCGCGCATCATGTATTGAGGCGACTCCATATGTTCCCTCTTTTCATTTCAAAACGTCAATTGGCTTCATTCATGTTCGCGGCAACACATGGACGCCAAACCCATCCAACATATCACTCAGCAAGGATAGGGGAAGGCCAACCACATTAAAATAACATCCTTCAATACGGTCAATCAGTGTAGCGCCAATGCCCTGAATGGCATAAGACCCTGCCTTATCCGAAGGCTCTCCAGTCTGCACATAGGCACGGATCGTCGCATCCGAAAGTTCTTTCATCGTTACATCGGTCTGGCGATAATGAACTACAGACTGTCCATTACCCGCATCAATACAAGCGACACCGGTAAACACCCGATGTACACGGCCCTGTAGCCGGGATAACATCCGCTCAGCATCGGCTTCGTCTACGGGTTTGCCCAGAATCTCATTATCCAGAACAACAACGGTATCACTACCAACAATAATCGCTTCCTGCTCACGGCCTTCTAGCCCGCGATACACCGCAAGCGCCTTGCGCAAAGCAAGCTCCTGTACCGTCTGTTCAGGTGTCCATTCTGGTGGCGTATCTTCATCGGCATGACTTGGTATTACATCAAACGCTAGGTGGAGTGATGCGATCAGTTCTTTGCGCCGAGGCGATGTGGAGGCCAGAATAATAGGGCGCTGCTGAGTGTTATTCATCATGAACGGCTCCTTATGCTACGGCAACATCCTGTCCTTATCACGATAATAGATGTCACTGGTTTATTTTTTTCGTCATAACTCGTCATTCTCCTACAGTCTGCGATACAGCCACACAGCGGCAATAATACCGATCAGACTCAGAAGGCTCATTTGAAATTGAAGTGAAATATCGTAACTGATAATATCCAGATCAGCCTGTGGCGACCACCGTATGGTCGTGGCTTTCGTAAGAAAGGCTACTGCCTTAACAGGCTGCAGTGCCTTGGCGATCCACGCTCCGGCCATCCAGCCGAGCAATAGAAACAGCAATAACATGCCGAAGTTTTTTTTCATCGGTAATCTTCCCTCGCCATTTTTTGACACCCACATTATTATACGGGGTTTTGTACGTCAATACAAACACAAATCCGGCAAGGGGAACTATTTCCAGTTCCTTGCCGGACAGGTATTTCCAAGCGTTGTTATGGGAAAGAGCATGTTACTGCTTTATCGCTTCGAGCCATTTTTTCTGCTGCAGTACGTATTCCATCAGATCGGACTGTACAGACCACATGTGCACATCATCCGGGTTTTTATTGTACTCCGCGATAGCCGTAATTGCACGGTTCATCGATTTCTCCATTCCGCCAATAATAGGTTGTACCTCTGCGGTCAGGCCGGGTGAAAGACTATTCAAACCGGTCAACCATGACTCGTGCTTATTCTGAATTGCGGTCATCATTTCTGTTGGGACTGCTACTGGGGTAGACTGTCCCAGTTGCTGAATGGACAAGGTTGATAGTTGTTCGATTAGTGCAGAACTGTTTGTAAAGAAAAGCTGTACATCCTCTTGCTTGCCACCGAATATGGCCGGATTGATCTCAGGGTTTACGATCTCCTTGACGTACAGTTCGACTCCTTGAGCTTTAAGCCTGGTGCTAAGTAGCTTGGCCTCTTCACGATCAGCTGAAATACCCGCATATACCCGATTACCATCTTCAGGATCAGAACCTGCGGCTATACCTGCTTGAGCCAACTCAAGCTTGGCCTGTTCAGCTCGTTCGGGTGAACTAAACACGCCGTATTGAAGTGCATAATACGTGCTGCCAGTCGCAGCTGCCTGAAGCTGCTGCTCTGTTCCTGCAACCCCCTCCTGGTCTGTCACGGAGGAAACTGCCTGATTGACGGGAAGAAGATCACCTGGTTTCGCGGCTCCTTCTTTATTAAAAAATGAAAGAATAACCATGCCAAATAGTGCTCCCGTAACGAGTGCCCCGGTAACAGAGCCAATCATTTTCCAGCCCCTTGGAGGGCGATTCCGCTTATAGGAATAGTTCTCGGAATCTGCAAGCCAGTCGTGTCCTTGATCATCATGGGTATTGGACAGATCGCGACGCTCTTCATCCGGATCTGCAATGTGATTATGATAACCGTAACCTGATCGGTCCCCAAGATAATGGGCCTCATCGAAGTTCGAATCAGGGCTCATCCGTTGTTCAGGTTCAGGTACAGTAGAGCTTGTCAGCACCGTCTCTCCCCAGTCTCCGGGGATATCCTCTGGCGTCCAGGACGGGGTTGTATCCATCTGCTTAGGCGATAGCGTATGATTGTGCGGTAATTCTTCACTCAACGTCACCAATGGACTGGACGCGGAAATCCTCTTACTTTCAGGCTTGTCCGACTCATGATCCCCGAAGCGAAACGTCATTCTAGCATTACTCACCCGTACCCTCTCCTTTGTCCCATTTATATCAGCTATATGCAGAAACGGGAGAAGACATTCCATTCAACGCAAAAAAAACGCCTGCTTCTTATCGAAGACAGGCGTTTTCTGAATTGATTTATTTCAATCCTTTGGCAAGGGTATCGCCGACTTTCCAAATATCACCTGCGCCCATCGTGATCACAAGATCTCCTGGCTGCAGACGATGCTGCAAATCAGCTACAACTTCCTCTTTCGTTGGGAGATAACGCGCAGAAGCATTACTGTTTTGAACGATCAGTTCAACCAGTCTTGCTGAGGTTACCCCTTCGATCTGTTTTTCGCCCGCAGGAGAGTAGATATCGGTAATAAGCACTTCATCCGCTTCCGCAAAAGCACGACTGAACGCATCCAGCAGGAAGAATGTCCGCGTATAACGCTGTGGCTGGAATACAGCAATAATGCGCTTGCCCGTTGCTTTGGCCGCACTAATGGTCGCTTCAATCTCGGTAGGGTGATGAGCATAATCATCGATGATCAGCATATCACGTGCCTCGCCCAATACCTGGAATCTGCGTTTGGCTCCGTGGAACTGGATGATGGCCGCCACAATCTTCTCAAACGGAATACCTGCTTCCAGACAGGTAATCACAGTAGCCATCGCATTATACACGTTATGCTTACCAGGAACAGATAACTCCACCGTGCCCATAGCAACACCCTGATGGTTCATCGTAAAGGAGATCCGGCGATCGCCCAGTACAATATCCGTTGCCGTATAGTCCGCAGAACGGTCGATACCATAAGTCGTGATCCGTGACTTGAGTTCTGGCAAAATCGCTTGAACATTCTCATCGTCAGAACACACAATGGCTGTTCCTTCCGGACGAATCTGGCTCAGGAACTGCACATAAGCCTTTTTGAGTTCTTCAAAATCACTGTTGTAATTCTCCAGATGATCTGCCTCAATATTCGTTACAATACCGAGCCATGGATGGTACTGCAAAAATGAACCATCACTCTCGTCCGCCTCAGCGACAACCCAATCACCTTGACCGGCCTTCGCATTGGTGCCCACATTCATGATTTCTCCGCCAATGATATATGTCGGGTCCGTATCACACTTATCCATAACAAGTGCAATCATGGATGAGGTTGTTGTTTTACCATGGGCTCCGGCCACAGCCACGCCCTTACGTTCGTTCAACAAACGTGCAAGCATCTGGGAACGATGCAGAATCGGAATGTTCAGCTCTGCAGCTGCTACCCGTTCCACATTATCTGCAGGCGCTGCCGTAGAGTAGACAACCAGGTCTGCTCCAGTGACATGCTCTGCGGTATGTCCGATATATATTTTCGCTCCCTTGGCTGCCAACTTCTCGGTCAACTCCTGTGAAGCGACATCCGATCCGGTAACGGTATATCCCATTTCCAGCATAACTCTTGCGATGGCACTCATGCCATATCCGCCAATCCCTATAAAATGAACGTGTTCCGATGTATTTAACAAAACTTTCACCAACCTTTTTCAGAATCGGTTTGATGCAAAAGGGCTGCCCGCACATCCGCAATCAGGTACAGTGTGCCGGAGACCACCCCCAGATCTTCCGCTTCCGTCCGTGACTTCAATAGATCAAGTGCCTTTGCCCATTCGGGCTCGACGATGATTTCCAGCTCCTGCTTCGCAATGGCGGGACGTACCCGTTCGACAATCTGCAGCAATTCGGCTGCATCCATTTTGCGTCGGAAATCTGGCTCGGTCAGGATCAGCGTATCCACTAGTGGCAGTATATGCTGCAAATACGCTTCGTGATGCTTATTCGCCAACATACCCATCATCAAAATTAACTTATTGTGAGGATATACATCCATAATGCTCTTGGCCAGTGACTCTGCCCCCTCCGGATTATGTGCTCCATCGAGCACAATTCGGGGTTCATCGACGACTTTTTCGAATCTTCCTGCCCAGAAGGCATTCTCCAGTCCAAGTGCAATATCGTTGTCATCCAGCATAAATGCCATGTATTGTCTGAGCAATTCAAGCACCATTAGTGCGGCCGCTGCATTGTCACATTGATGTGAACCCTGCATGCTTATGCGAACGTCCAGGTCACGAAACGGGCCTGTAAAATGAAATGATTGTCCGCTCTCATTGCTATCCAGTCTATGATAAGAGAATTGATCTCCAGCCAAATACAAGGTTGATTGAGACTGCTGTGCTTTCTCCTGAATTACCTTCACAGCCTCGGGTTGAGTCGCGCAGGTCACAACGGGTACTCCCGGCTTGATAATCCCTGCCTTTTCCCAGGCAATCTGCTCAATCGTATCTCCAAGCACATCCGTGTGATCCATACCAATGTTGGTGATGACGGACACAACAGGTGCAACAATATTCGTTACGTCCATCCTTCCCCCTAGCCCCGTCTCCCATACCACAACGTCAGGGTAACACTCTTCTGCATAATACAGAAGCGCGAGAGCCGTGGACACCTCAAACATCGTTGGTGATCCAAGCGGAGTGGAGGCCATTTCCATGACCAGCGGGCGCAACCGATTCGAGAGCTTAAGCAGGATCTCTTCGGGAATATCCTCACCGTTGTATTGAAAACGGTTTGTAAACTTGGTGATATAAGGGGACGTAAAGGTGCCCACATCATATCCAGCCTGAAGAAGCACTGACGTCAAAAAAGCGCAAGTCGAACCTTTGCCGTTCGTTCCCGCGACATGAATAAATTTGAGACGTTGGTGTGGATTGCCCAACATGGACATCAGACTCTCGATTCGTTCCAATCCAGGTCGAATGCCAAAAGGAATAAGGCCATTGATCCAGTCCACGGCCTCGTTATACGTAAGTAAAGGAGCTGCTGCATCTGTCCCGTCTAATTGCGTCATCTGATTCACCTTCGGTCCCGAGTTTGATTGAAAAAAGCGGCCGGATGGCATAACAACTCTCCATCCGACCCAGATATATTAACCTTTCAGTTCCTTGATTCGTGCAATCACTTTATCCCGTTTATCGGAATAATCTGCTTGCTTGGCGCGCTCTTCCTCAATAACCTTGGCCGGAGCTTTGGCTACAAAGCCTTCATTCGCCAGCTTTTTCTCCACACGGAGTACTTCGCCCTCAAGGTTCTGCAACTCTTTCTCCAGGCGAGCCACTTCTTGCTCGATATCAATAAGACCTGCCAGTGGCAAGTATAGCTCTGCCCCCGTAATGATCGCAGTCATTGCCTTATCCGGTGAGCTTAGCTCCAGCCCACTATCGAACTCGGACGTATTACAGAAACGTTTGATGTAGTGACTGTTACGCGCAATGATACTGGACGTCTCAGCACTGTTTGCTTTGACCATCAACTCGATCTTTTTGCTCATCGGCACGTTCACTTCTGCACGAATGTTCCGAACTGCACGAATGGTGTCCATGAGCAGGTTCATCTCGGCAACAGCCTCTGGATTCTCAAGTGCAGGATCATATACCGGCCAGGAAGCCAGCGTAATGGTCTCTCCCTCATGAGGCAGATGCTGCCATATCTCTTCGGAGATGTATGGCATAAACGGATGAATCAGGCGCATCGTCTGATCCAGTACATAAGCCAGCACGGATTGTGTTTTCTTCTTGGCAATCGGATCTTCTCCGTAGAAGGACAGTTTCGCAAACTCAATGTACCAGTCACACAGATCATCCCAGATAAAGTTATACAGCACACGGCCCGTTTCCCCAAATTCATACGCTTCGATTAGACGCGTAATATCACGAGAAGTTTCGTTCAGACGGTGTAAAATCCAATAATCCGCTGTGCCAAGCTCTCCGCTAATGTCACGTTCCTCATAGGTGAATCCTTCCAGATTCATCAATGCAAAGCGTGAAGCATTCCAGATCTTGTTGGCAAAGTTACGAGCCTGCTCCACCCGTTCCCAACGGAAACGCAGATCCTGACCTGGCGTGCTACTGGTTGAGATCATGTAACGCATCGCATCTGCGCCGTATTTCTCAATCACATCGAGCGGGTCTACACCGTTCCCCAATGATTTGGACATTTTGCGTCCATCTGCGTCACGAACAAGACCATGCATCAGCACATCCTTGAACGGAATCTCGTCGGTGAATTCCAATGCAGTGAAAATCATACGTGCAACCCAGAAATATATGATGTCATACCCTGTCACAAGTACACTTGTCGGATAATAACGTTGCAGATCTTCCGTATCTTCCGGCCAGCCCAATGTGGAGAATGGCCATAATCCGGAGCTAAACCATGTATCCAGAACGTCCTCATCCTGTCTGAGCTTGCGTCCGGCATTCTCTGGCAGCGTCGTCGGGTCTTCAGCAGATACGATGATTTCACCTGTTTCCTCATCATACCAGGCAGGAATACGATGTCCCCACCACAGTTGACGCGAAATACACCAGTCACGAACGTTCTCGATCCAGTTCAGATAGGTTTTCTCAAAACGATCCGGAACAAAATTAACCCCTTCGCCGCTCTGTTGTTTCTTAATCGCTCTCTCTGCAAGTGGCTTCATCTCAACAAACCACTGGGTAGACAGATACGGCTCAACAACAGCTCCAGTACGCTCACTGTGTCCAACCTGATGCGTGTGATCTTCGATATTGATCAATACGCCTTGCTCTTTCAAGTCAGCAACAATCTGCTTGCGGCAGTCACTGCGATCCAGTCCCTGATACTTGCCTGCCTCTGCATTCATTGTGCCGCTCTCATCCATCACCGTAATTTGAGGCAGATCATGACGAAGACCTACTTCAAAGTCATTCGGATCATGCGCAGGCGTGATTTTAACGGCACCACTTCCGAACTCTTTATCCACATAATCATCAGCGATAATTGGAATTTCGCGCCCAATGATAGGCAGTACAAGTACTTTACCAATCATATCTGCATAGCGCTCATCCTTCGGATGTACAGCAACCGCTGTATCGCCCAGCATCGTTTCAGGACGCGTTGTTGCCACGGTAACGTAGCCACTTCCGTCTTTGAGGGGGTAACGCAGATGGTACAAGTGACCCTGAACCTCTTTATATTCAACCTCAATGTCAGACAGAGCTGTCCGGTTCACCGGGTCCCAGTTAATGATCCGTTTGCCTCGGTAAATAAGGCCTTTTTCATACAATTGAACAAATACTTTGCGAACCGCTTGGGACAGACCTTCATCTAGCGTAAAACGTTCACGGGAGTAGTCAAGCGACAACCCCATTTTGCCCCATTGCTGACGAATGGTAGTGGCATATTGATCTTTCCAGTCCCATACTTTCTCCAGAAACTTCTCACGTCCCAGATCATAACGCGTCAGACCTTCTTCACGCAGTTTCTGCTCCACTTTGGTTTGGGTAGCAATGCCTGCATGGTCGGAACCCGGAAGCCACAGTGCATCATAGCCCTGCATCCGTTTCGTACGGATCAGTATATCCTGCAGTGTAAAATCGAGCGCATGCCCAATGTGCAGCATCCCGGTCACATTCGGGGGTGGGATAACAATCGTGTAGGGCTCGGCATCTTTACGTTGACCGGCTTTGAAATATCCACGTTCCATCCAGGTGGAGTACCATTTATCCTCTGCCGCCTTTGGATCGTAAGTGGTCGGCATTTCTGTTGCAGCTGATTTTTTTTCCTCAGACATGTGTCATTCCTCCGTTACTTATCATCTTCGCCAAAAAAAACAAAAAAAACCTTTCATCCATCAAAGGACGAAAGGTTAGCTTTCGCGGTACCACCTTTGTTTCACGCTGACAGCAAGATAGACTTCACCCTCTGTACATGACGTGACACTTCAAGCAGATAACGGCTGCGACCGGCCCATCCTACCTCAGAAATAAATGATGACGATAAATCTCATTCATCCCTTGTATTCAAACAGGCAACTCCCGGGCGACTTCGATCAGTTGGTTCCTGCGGAATCTCACAGCGCTACAATTCCACTCTCTGATAGGTCATACTGTCTACTACTCCCGTTCCACGTTGTTCTTCAAAAAACATACACACATCATACCTTGCTCGTGCGGGATAGTCAACCTGACAGCAGCGGAAAAGAGCGCTGGAATGCAGGGTTAGGACGAATAATGCAAAAACCCGCAATCCTCAAGGGGATCACGGGTCCTAACGAAGGCTTTTAACTACGGATTAAGGAATGTACAATATCTGACCTTCTTCCACAACCTGTTCAGATAATCGGTTATATAACTGAAGTTCCCTCGTGCTCAATTGGTATCGATCTGCAATGGCATCAAGTGTATCTTCTCGCTGAACGATACACAGTTTCACCTTGCGGAATGGGGTCTGATCCACGATCGTCCCCAGGAACAGATTCTTCCACTCCACATCATCCGCGGGATATGTCTCTTCCTGTGTCACACCAGCAGGGATCTCCTCGCCTCGCTCCACTTCGGCATCGCGCGTTGCTCTACCAGAGGATAACAAGGAAGAGATGCCTACGCCCTCCTCTTGCCTTGGTGCGGATTCTTTCTTGCTGCCAAAAGCAACCTTCAACTCTGGCTTGTCTTCCGTCTCCCCCACAGGTTCAGGAACAAATGCTTCGTTCTGCACGAACTCGTCTGCCCCATTCGCTTCAAAGGTCGGTCGATCCTCCTCCGCTTTGTCTGGTTCGGACGAAGCAAATACACCCTGCCAGTTCTCCGCCTGTGATTCCACCGGAACATCGGCAACGGCCGGATTCTCCTGCTGGGGTACAGATCTCGCTGATTCGAAGTGCCATACGTCAGGTGCATCCGGTGCACTCGGTGGTGCCAACTCATCAGATGATTGTGCAGCCAGCTCAGAGGTTTGTTGATCTGAACTTCTAGGGTTCGCAGGCAATGCATCTACGGAAGGCTCGGACAACACAGGAGACTCTTCCTCGAGAGGTAGCAACGGTTCTGATTCAGGGTAAGAAGCTAGCCGATCAGCGGTCTCAGCCATAAATGACGAGATGGGAGTAGGTTCGCTGTATTGTTGCTCATGGGATGCCAATTCATCTCCATCCGTTGTCAGAGATGCGAGATCTTCGTTTGCATCAGGTTGTCTGGGATCGTTAGCATTCTCTGCGCTTTGCTCTTCCGACTGAATTGACTCGGTCGAAGACGGAAGCGCATATTCCTGCTGCCATTCTTCGTTATTTCTTAAGGTCTCTTCTCTTGTGGACAGATCAGCGAATTCCGGGGCGCCATATGCGAGTTCTGCTGCATTCGCAAGTCTCTCTTCCTCACTCCGCTGGAGTAGATACTCTTGTGCAAATGCATTGGGATCGCTGCCTGACTGTTCTGCTTCATTGGAACGGTTGAGTTGCTGAGAGTCAGGTGAGTGAACAACAGTAAACTCATCTGCTGACCACACTTGTGGCTCCTCAACTGGAAAACCCTCGATGCCTCGCAGCGACAACACGCCTGTAATGTTCAGACTACGATTGGATAACAGATCCACGTCAAAATTTTCAATTTCGATGGAAATATCCTCAATCGATCTGACCCGGTTCAGAGGCACCGTGATCTCCACAGGAATGAAGTGTTTGAGCTCCTCTGAAGACTCGTTTTCTCCTCTGTACGCACCTGTAAGTAACAGATGCCCTCTTAACGTGGCATGATCATCCTGCCCTATGACTTGAATGCGCGGGTATAGTTCAATTTCCTCCAATTCCTCAATTGCAGGGACTCCCTCAGACAAATGAACGCGCTCATAAATATCGAACCGCAAACCATAAGGTTGATTCAACAAAGGTGGCGTCCTCCTTTCGGCATATGTTCACCATGATCCTTCTCATGGGACTGATCCATGGTCCAAATCCTTCGTTATCACATCTATATGCCTTAAATGGGATGGGCATGCCACCTTTTGAAAAACCTTGATATATAAAGCGAAATAGAGAATGTTGCACCTAGCCACTTCGATGACAGAATAACCTTCCGATCACTGTTATCCCCAGATTTTTTTGATTCCCTTCTTCAAAGGGAAAATCCGGGGATAGCTTATGCTTCCGAAGCAGCTTTCTTTCAGAAAGCTTTTAGGCGAACGCTCCGCTTCTTCACGTTATTTCTGTCCTCTTCGTTCTCGTTTAACTATTAAAGTTCGCTTTATATCATTTATTAATACACCTTTTCACGCTCCGCCAGTTGTGTGAAATCGGATGGCCAAGGGTCATTCACTTCAATCATCGCTCCGGTTAAAGGATGACTAAACTTAAGCATCTCTCCGTGAAGTGCTTGCCGTCCAATGGCATCCGCTCTACCTCCATACAACGCATCACCAATAAGCGGGTGTCCAGCATAACTTAGGTGAACACGAATTTGGTGAGTGCGTCCTGTATCCAGCTTTAAACGAACAAGAGTTGTTCGTTCCCATACTTTGACGATCTCTACATGAGTAACAGCTTCTTGTCCACCTTCTGAGACACGTCTGCGCTGCTTGTGATGTCTGTCCTTGCCAATCGGAGCATCAATTTTGTGGAGTTCAAGGGGGATTTGTCCACCTGCAATGGCTACATAATGGCGGCCAATCTCTTTGCGCCGCATCGCTTCATCCAGTTTTGCGAGAGCAAAAGCATTTTTGGCATATAAGACAGGTCCGGTTGTATCCTCATCCAGTCGATGAACATGGCGTACGTTCGCCTGAATTCCATTCATTTCATAATAGGAAGCAACCGCATGATCCAGCGTAATGGCCTGATCAACACGGCTTCCATCTGGATGCAGTTTCATGCCTGCCGTTTTGTGCACAACCAGACAGAAATCATCCTCATACAATACATCCACCTCAGCCCAGCGTGGCTCAACATCAATCGTCTGGGACGCAAAAAGGGCCAGCCGAAGCCGGTCCCCTGCAAGTTGTATGCCTTGGTTTGCTTTCAGCTGACGAAGCATTTTCTCCGGAAACTGAAGCTCAGACAATAGCCACTGTTCTGCAGCCATCTGTTTGTCTGAACTGTCTGTTACGGCTTTCCCTGGCATCAGCTCAAGCCATTCCCCGCGGCGTTTCCAACTTTTGATGGTCATAGCGATTGAAGAGCCTTACGATTCGCCTCGATCGTATCATCAATATCCTGCTCCGTGTGCACACCAGAGACAAACATGCCTTCGTATTGCGAAGGGGCAACACTCACACCTTGATCAATCATGGCCGCAAAATAACGACGGAATTGATCCAGGTTACTTTCTTTGGCAATGTCATAGTTGGTTACCGGAACGGCACTGAAGAACGGACAAACCATCGAACCAACACGGTTAATGGTTATCGCTACACCCGTCTCAGCTGCATTTTTCTCGAATCCGGCTTGAAGACGTGCTGACAATGTCTCCAGACGGTCATAGACCTCTGGTGTTAACAATTTGAGCGTGGTATACCCTGCTGCCATAGCCAGCGGATTCCCGCTTAGTGTACCCGCCTGATAAATCGGTCCTGTAGGTGCAATCTGTTCCATCAGATCTCGACGACCACCATAAGCGCCAACTGGAAGTCCGCCACCGATTACTTTGCCCAGACAAGTCAGGTCAGGTGTAACCCCAAAGCGTCCCTGGGCACAGTTCAGCCCTACGCGGAAACCGGTCATGACTTCGTCAAAAATAAGCAAGCTGCCATACTGCGTCGTCAAATTGCGCAAGCCTTCAAGGAAACCGGAAGCCGGAGGTACAACGCCCATGTTACCCGCCACAGGTTCTACAATGACAGCGGCCAGTTCTTCCCCATAACGTTCAAAAGCAAGCGTCACGGACTCCAGATCGTTATAAGGTACTGTAATCGTATTTACAGCTACCCCTTCAGGTACTCCCGGACTATCTGGCAGACCCAGCGTTGCAACACCCGATCCAGCCTTAATCAGCAAGCTGTCAGCATGTCCATGATATGATCCTTCAAACTTCAGAATTTTACTGCGTCCGGTTACCCCGCGTGCCAGTCGAATGGCACTCATCGTTGCTTCCGTACCGGAATTGACCATCCGAACGATATCGATGGAAGGTACACGCTCACATACCAGTTTCGCCATCTCGGTCTCCAGCAAAGTCGGTGCACCAAAGCTTGTTCCTTTCAAAGCTGTCTCACGCAAAGCTTCTACTACGGCAGGATGAGCATGTCCCATGATGAGTGGTCCCCACGATCCCACATAGTCAATAAAAACATTGCCATCAATATCGTAAATTTTGGACCCTTCTCCACGCTCTGCATAGATCGGGGTAAGCCCCACCGATTTGAATGCGCGAACAGGGCTGTTCACACCCCCGGGTATGTACTGCTTTGCTTCTTCAAATGCGCTGCGTGAGCGCTCATCATTGCGACGATTGCTTTGTTGTGCAGTCATGAATATCCTCCTTAATATAATTTATTTTATTTCTCAGCCAGCCAGCGTGAAGCGTCTTTTCCGTAGTACGTAATAATCATATCTGCGCCTGCGCGTTTCATGCTGAGCAGGATTTCCATGGCGACTTTTTTCTCATCAATCCAGCCTTGCATCGCCGCTGCCTTCACCATGGCATACTCGCCACTGACATTATAGGCCACAAGCGGCAGATCAAATTGATCCTTAATCGTGCGCATGACATCAAGATAGGATAGGGAAGGTTTAACCATTAACATATCCGCTCCTTCGAGCACATCCGTCTCCGCTTCACGCAGGGCTTCACGCGCGTTCGCCGGGTCCATCTGATACGACTTGCGGTCTCCGAATTGTGGTGTGGAATCCGCAGCTTCACGGAATGGACCATAGAATGCCGACGCGTATTTTACAGAGTAGGACATGATCGGAATGTGACTGAAGCCATTCTCATCCAGCCCGGCACGGATCGCTTGTACAAATCCATCCATCATGTTGGATGGTGCAATAATGTCCGCTCCTGCTTTGGCTTGGGACACTGCTGTTTGCACGAGTAGATCCAGTGATTCGTCATTTAACACATCTCCGCAGATGTGGCCGTCAATCTCCACGGTGTGTACCATACCGCAGTGACCGTGATCCGTGAATTCACACAGACAAGTATCCGCAACAACCAGCAGTTCTGGATACCACGATTTGATCAATCTCGTCGCTTCCTGCACAATGCCATCTTCAGCAAAACCAGATGAACCTACACTGTCCTTGGTCTCCGGGATACCGAATATTAGCACGGCTGGAATCCCCAACTCGGCAATTTCCGTTACTTCTTCCTGAAGACGATCCAGCGAGAAGCGGAACACGCCAGGCATGGATTTGATTTCGGATTTTACATTATGTCCATATGTCACATAGATTGGTTGAATAAAGTCATCCACGGTTAGATGGGTCTCTCTGACCATATTGCGAATACCTGTGGATTGACGTAAACGGCGATGCCGTACAATTGGAAAACTCATACGTGTAGACCTCCTTGGAAATTAAATAGAGCAAAAAGGGAAGCGCGCTGGTATCCTATCGAATTCAGCACGCTTCATATGTTGACATGATTACATGTGTATTAATTTCGAAGAGCGCCTTCTTTGGTGCCTGTCCGTTTCCAGTCGCATAGAACTGTGATCAAGCTATCCATCGTTGCTTCCTCTGCCATCAGTGTAACCTTTAGCCCAGCGGCCTCTGCCGTCTTCGCTGTAACAGGTCCGATACATGCAACCTCCACATCTTTCAATAAAGGCAATGGATCTTGCAATCCCATACGTTTCAACATACTCATGAAGTTGGTAACCGTCGATGAACTTGTAAAGGTCACCGCATGAATGCCACCTTCTTCAAGCAACTTAAGCAGTTCATCGTCATCCTCACCAGCGAGGATCGTATCGTAGATGATGGCTTCGGTGACATGAAGTCCTCGTTCTCTCATCTGATCACGCAACCATGTACGGGCCAGATCACCGTGTGGAAGCAGTACTCTCTGACCTTCTTTCAGTTCGCTTTCAAAAGCCTCAAGCATGCCTTCGGCCTGGAAAGGGCCTTTGACAACTTCAGCAACGATGCCATGTTTGCGCAAAGCATCTGCTGTGGAAGGTCCTACGGCAGCAATTCTCGCTTGATGAATCGAGCGAATGTCCTTGCCTTCCTGTTCCAGATGGCGGAAGAAAAACTCAACGCCGTTCACACTTGTGAAAAATACCCAGTCAAAGGTATTTAAAGCACTGAAGGCGTCTTTAACACTTTGCCTGGCAGATTCACTGGACGGCATAACCGTCTCAATGACCGGAAACTCGTACGGTTCCCCGCCGAGTTCCTCGATACGATTCACCAGTTCACTCGCCTGACTGCGAGCACGGGTCACCAGAATTCGTTTGCCAAATAGCGGCAGCGCTTCTGCCCATTTCAACTGTTCCCGCTGATTGACGACATCCCCCACCACAATAACTGCAGGCGGTTGGAAATTGGCTGCGATCACTTTCGCTTCTATATCTTCAAGGGTACCTGTAATGGTATCCTGTTCCGCTCGTGTTCCCCAACGAATCAGAGCCACAGGTGTTTGCGCTGGACGACCATGACGAATCAATTGTTCGCTGATATATCCAATTTTGGCAACCCCCATCATAAATACAAGTGTCCCCGTTGCATTCGTCACTTTATCCCAATGGATACTGCGATCAAGCTTGTCCGGACTCTCATGCCCCGTAATAATAGAGATGGAAGATGCATAGTCACGGTGAGTCACAGGAATTCCAGCATAAGCAGGTACACTTATCGCAGCGGTTACTCCAGGTACAATCTCAAACGGAATTCCGTTTTTGTGCAGCAAATCCGCCTCTTCGCCCACACGTCCAAAGATCGTCGGGTCGCCACCCTTAAGTCGAACTACAACCTTACCTTCCAGAGCCAGATCAACCAACAGTTGATTGATCTCTTCCTGCTTCATCGTATGCCGATCCGGGCGCTTGCCCACGTATATCTTGACCGCACCGGGTTTCATTTGTTTCAACAATCTCGGACTTGCCAAACGATCGTAGACTACAGCATCGGCTTTACCGATGGATTCCCACCCTTTTACCGTAATCAGCTTCGCATCCCCAGGACCTGCCCCTACCAAAAAGACCTTCCCCACCATGTCTTCATCCCCTAACTTCTGCCAGTATCTGCTCTGCTCCCCGTTCAATCAATCTCCAAGCCACTTCTTCACCCAGACGAACCGGGTCCTTGCCGATCAGAGCTTCCTTAAGAATCAGTCCACCATCCGGCGTGCCGACCATACCTGTTAATTGTAACGTGTTTTCACCATTCAGGGAATCTGCATCTTGCTGAGGTACCCATACCGCATGAGCACCGATCGGAACCTGGCAACCCCCATTCAATACACTGAGAAAACGGCGTTCCGCCTGTACAGGAAATGCTGTCTCCGGATCGTTATACAGCTGCAGCAAGTGCAACAGTTCCTCATCGTCTTCACGACATTCGATACCAAGCGCGCCTTGACCCACCGCCGGAAGGCATGCTGTTTCCGTCAGGTACTCTGTGATCCGGTCTTCCCAGCCCATACGGTACAATCCTGCAGCTGCCAGAATAATCGCATCGAATCCTTCGGTCTCCAGCTTCCGCAGACGGGAATCAATATTGCCGCGAATCGATTCCAACTGCAAATCTGGACGATAGGCCTTCAATTGACTGGACCGGCGCAGACTGCTTGTTCCGACTCTAGCTCCTTCTGGCAGTTGATCCAGAGTAAGTCCACCATTGGAGATCAGTGCATCCCGTGGATCTGCACGACGGGGAATAGCACCATTCGTTAAACCTTCGGGTAACTCGGAAGGCATATCCTTCATACTATGAACAGCCATATCAATCGTACGATCAATCATCGCCTGTTCAATCTCTTTGACAAACAATCCTTTGCCTCCCACTTTTGACAACGTTACATCCAGAATGAGATCTCCCTTGGTAACAATCTTATGTACTTCAAAGTCAAAAGCTAATCCTTCGCGCTCACAAATGTCGCGTAAATCCTGAATGACATGACCTGTCTGGGTTAGCGCAAGCGCGCTCTGTCTACTTCCCACTTTAATTGTACGCATATCTACAATTCCTCCTGATTACAGGATATCCAGTCCCCGATTTCTTCTTCGGTCCACCACCGGAAATGGCCTGTACGAATATCTTCTAATATGTGCATTTCAGTTAACTGCCGGAGCAACGTGCTTCTGAGACTCGGAGAAGTTACACGTGACTTCACCTCAGTCCTCATCTGGTGCAAAAATTCAAGGTACGTCTCATACTCATCCCCGAACTGTCGTTCAAGTGTGGCACGAATCTCCGCTGCAGCTGCCGGACCTGCACCAGCTGTCGAGATGGCAATACTTAATCTCCCTCGCCTGACCACGCTTGGCGTGATAAAGCTGCTGTGCTCGGAAGACATCGCGTCATTCACCAGTATGCCTGCGGTCTCCGCATCCTGAACCACCGTTGTATTGACCTCTGAACGGTCAGTCGCTGCATATACGAGAAAGGCCCCCCGCAAATCTCCATTGCGGTAGGACCGGGCTATCCATTGAATTCGGGATTCATGATGCAGTTGTTGTAACACGGGAGTAAGCTCCGGACTAATGACCGTTATCTGTGCCTCGGCATGCAGCAATCCCTTTATTTTACGCTCGGCAACACGTCCACCACCGACCACGCAGCAATTCTTGCCTGAAGTATTCACAAATATCGGCGTGTAACGGTCCATACCCTTCACTCTCCTGTCCAACGATGAAACGCTGAATATGCATTGGATAAAAAACTCATAATGACAAATCCATATCCGATCAGTGTCCATCTTGCCATAATAATCGTAGAGAACTGTTTCCTTCTTTTGGATACAAAGTAACCGACATAAATGGCTATGGCAAGACCTGTCGATATAACTTTGAGATCCAAAAGCAGATTCCAGCGTGTTTCCGCCACAATGGATAATACGGCAAGCATCACAGAAACACCAAGGAGCGGTGTCCCGATCAAAGTAGCACCATCCATGTACTTCCCGATCACTTCCAGGCTTGGCAACCGTCGCATCGTATCATTCCACTTTTTTTTCTTCAGCTTGTGATGCAAGAACAGATATAACAAGGCAAATACCGTACCAACGGTTAACGCTGCAAAACCGAGATTCGCCAAGGTAATATGCATAATAAGTAATCCATGAACGGTTTGCCAGTTGTGCAGTGATATCTCACCAGCCGTGAACCAGAGTCGGTTCAATACGGTAACGGAAAAACCAACAACATTCAGCAACAGAATGACAAACTCAGAACGCTGGATTCGTGTCATGGCGAGCGACATCAACACAATACTGAATGAAAATATAAACAAAAAGTCAAAGGTGGTGTAGATCGGGAAATGTCCTTCGGTCCACATCCGCAAAATAACATGCGTTACCTGTAGCCCCCAAACAACAACAAGAAACCCTGTGCCTGTCCGCTTCGCCCCCGCATTGCGTCGAATGCAGTCCGAGAAATAGAACAGTAGGCTCAGGGCATACATATAGATTAGAGCTTCATAGACTTGTTCAGCAAGGGTCAAGCTGCCCACCCGCCTTATACGCCTGCCGGAGCATAAGCCGGCACGGGGTCTTGCCGGTTTTCGTTAAGGTGAGCGGCTGGTTTGCCCAGAGCCGTGGCATCACTCTGATTTACTTTTTCAGCAGCCATGTCTACTGCATCTTCCAAAGCAAAAATCTGAGTAAACATACGCAGAGCTTCATCACCTTGCTTCGTACCTGCCATTTCTTTGATCCGGTTAATCGGATCTGTCGTCATTTGATTCACAATACTCTTGGTCAAACGACGAATGACTTTACGTTGGTGTTCATCGAGCTCAGGCAGTTTATTGAACAGGCTATCCATCGTTTCTTCATGAATGGAGACACCTTTTTCCTGCAAAGCACGAATGACAGGACGAACGCCCAACGTTTTGAGCCAATGGTAATAGTCCTCCATCTCAAGCTCAATCATTCTTTCAATCTTGGCAGCTTCCACCTTACGCATCTCCAGGTTACTCTCCACGATTCCTTCCAGGTCATCAATATCATAGAGAAATACGTTGGATAATTCACCAATTGCCGGATCAATATCACGTGGAACCGCAATATCAATCAGGAACAGTGGACGCGATTGCCGACGCTTCATGCTCTCCCGAACTACACCAGCATCCAAAACATAACGTTCGGCCCCAGTGGAACTAATCACAATGTCGACTTCATTCAGCCTTGCGATTGCCTGTTCCATGGTACAAGGGGTTCCCCGGAACTTGGCTGCCAGTTCCTCGGCTCTTGCGAGCGTACGATTCGCCACAATGACTTCCGATGCTCCGTTGGCATAGAGATGTTTCACGGTCAGTTCACTCATCTTGCCGGCACCCAGAATCAGTACCTTCTTGTCTGTGAACATGCCAAAGATCCTCTTACCGAGCTCAACAGCAGCATAACTGACAGATACGGCGCTCTCCCCGATGGAAGTCTCCGAATGTGCCCGTTTGCCCAGCGTAACGGCCTGTTTAAATAACTTATTAAACCAGGTACCTGTTGATTTCTCTTCCTGAGCTTTCAGAAAAGCCTGTTTCACCTGTCCAAGAATCTGAGTCTCACCAATGACCATGGAGTCTAGTCCGCAGATGACACGGAACAAATGGCGCATGGCTTGGTCATCTTCATATATATATAAGTGTTGCGTAAATTCTTCCCGTGGTACATTGAACCATTGTTCCATGAATGTTCGAATAAAATAACCACACATGTGAAGACGGTCCACCACAACATACAACTCGGTACGGTTACATGTGGCTACGATTACACCTTCCAATACACTCTTGGTCAGCTTGAGCTGCTGCAGCGCTTCAGACAAGTCCTTTTCTGCAAATGTGAATCGTTCCCTAACCTCTACAGGCGCCGTGCGATAATTCAAACCAACGACAACGATGTGCATTGCAAGTTCACCTGCCTAATAAATTTCCAATCAAAGTGCTTACTGCATATGTCTATCCATTTATGATTGACATGGTTAATTATATCACACATCATAGCCGTGACCGGGTCATTTTTATGAAATGTTTATGAAATCACCATGTTCATCATCATCTGCACTGTCATTTATTGTAGTGTCTCACCAAAGTTCACCGTTATGCGTTAAAATGTGCTGATCATGAATATTCATAACGATCCGGATATTAAAACAAATAGCCATGGAATTATTCCATGGCTATTAGGATTTGGGAGGTTATGCGTCCATCCCGATATGTGAACATTGTTCATGTGATGTGCTTCTTTTTACACCAGTTCAATCTGGTTGTTCATCTCTGGTGTTTCAACTTGCAATTCGCCCAATCCACGTACCAACTTCTTTGCATACGTTTTTTCAGGTTTTAATACGGATACCAGGTAGTCAATGGCGAGCTGC
Source organism: Paenibacillus sp. Negev47 (assembly GCF_058313655.1). Taxonomy (NCBI): domain Bacteria; kingdom Bacillati; phylum Bacillota; class Bacilli; order Caryophanales; family Paenibacillaceae; genus Paenibacillus; species Paenibacillus sp. Negev47. The sequence continues at coordinate 1,257,869 of NZ_CM177754.1, read as the reverse complement.
GGGTCTACGGTCTCCCCACAAGTGTAACAATCAATCGCTGCAAAACCTCTCTCAGGATACGTATGAATGGAGAGATGGCTCTCAGACAATAGTACGAGCACTGTCGCTCCCTGTGGATCAAACTGCTTGGACTGTACGGACATCACTGTCGCACCACATGCCTCCGCTGCTTCAACCATTTGGGCTTGCAAATACTCCGCATTGTTCAGTAGATCAAAGTCGACACCCCAAGTGTCAACAGCAACGTGTCTTCCGAAAGTTGAATATTCCATCCTTCGGTTCCCCCTTCCTAGGAATAAAATGTTTGAAAAATTTCATCCGCTAGGACCTACGTCATTCACTTCCCGAGGGAAAAACCTCTCGCAACATATAATGTCCTGAGTGAATCCTGGTTCCTAATATTCTTTTCAACGAGATTAAAAATAACATTGAATCAGAGTGAAAGCAACCCTTTTCCAGAAGATTGTAAAATAAATATCTCGCATCAAAAAATCCCCTGCAACCTCCGCATAGGCAAGTGCCAGTGCCCGGAAGAAACAAGGGAATTCATTACATTCATATACGTGTATAAACATACACTTTCAGGTTAATAAGCTTCAAGCTCAAACAACCGTTTTTGATAACGAGCAAGTGTCTCATCAATCTGATGCAGCTGATCAGCAGTCGCACCATTTCTAGTGTCCAGCAATGAATCAATCTCGGCATACACACGGTTGATTTCACGTTCTACATCCCGGGCCTGGAACAGATGTTGCAATTCAAGCAACGTATTTTTGTATTCATAGATCACACGGGTGTTCTCCCCGGTCTTCTCCACAATTTTACGGACAGTGCCTTGAGCATAAACATACGTCATGATGAACCCTTCATAGATCCGATGAACGACCCCGTCACCCTTAAAAGTCATAAAGAGCTTCCGGACAACGTTAGTCAGATGCAGATTCACCAGGCGGCAAGATAACTCACAGATATAAAACCCTTCTATGCGGTCAAAAGGGAAATGAACTTCTTCTCCACTCACATCCCCCAGCACAACCTCCTGACAGCCATTGTCCAACACCTTAACCCGATGATGAAGCCTGCCGTCTTCTGTCATGCGCAAAAACTGATGCATCTGGGGTTCTGACAATTTCATAGTGGCCTTCACATACTCTGTGGCTAACCGCTGAGCCATACAAATCTCCTCGATTCTTTCCCGATTGTTTTGCGTTCCTGCACATGTAGCAGTCATCTCAAAATTCTTCAGGCCGGCAACGCCGGTATTTTGGTACTGTTGGCAACATGCGCCTATGCTCATTGTACACTACCATAACGCTATTTTGCTCCGAGCCCACATGATGAATTCTCACAAAATTCCATAAAAAACCGGACTAATCCTTGATCTCATTAAAGATTCACTTAACATGCTCACTTTCCCGCACTAAAACGGTATACTATCTCGGTCATCCGTTAATTTTCGTTATTTTCTCCCTCATCCGCTGCGCCCTCTGCTTCCAGTACTTCTGGTGCATACTTATCTATGCGTGCATGACGGGTAATGATGTCCCATAACTCTTCCTTGCCCAATCCTTCTTCCGATGAAAAGGGTACAAACAGATCCCCTGAACGAAGACCCAGTGATTCCTTAATGACTTTGATATGTTTTGCTCTGCGTGTTTTTGGTATCTTGTCCATCTTGGTGGCAACAACAACCAAAGGCAATCCGTTATGACGAAGCCATTCATTCATCATCTTGTCTTCCTTGGACGGCTCATGTCTCATATCCACCATCTGCATGACCAGTTTCAATTCCTCGCGTCCCAACAAGTATTTCTCCATCATTTTGCCCCAGGCAAAGCGCTGCTCTTTAGAAACTTTGGCGTAGCCATATCCCGGGAAATCGACAAAGTAGAGGTCCTGATTAATCTTATAGTAATTCAATTGCTGTGTCTTACCCGGTGTTGAACTTGTCCGAGCCAGATTTTTACGATTAATCAAACGGTTGATCAGGGATGATTTTCCGACATTGGAGCGTCCTGCCAAGGCAATCTCTGGCAGACCATCCTCGGGGTATTGTTCAGGCCGAACGGCACTGATAATAAATTCAGATTGATTTACTTTCATATTGTATCTTTCCTCTCTTGAACGCTTGTGCTATGCATAACCTGTTGATGGTATTATGCCATGGATTGTTCTATCATACCAAAAAAACCGTTCCAGCGGGCGCCGAAGCCTCCGCAGAACGGTCTACTCTTCATACGAACCTTTCGGATACGTGGATTACAGGTTAATGCCTGCCTGCTCAACAAGTGCATGCTGCAATACCTGATCCATATGGGCTACAGGGACAAATTCCACATCTTCCTTGATGCTGTCTGGAATGTCACGCAGGTCACGTTCGTTATCCTTAGGCAATAATATTTTTTTATAGCCGGCACGATGGGCTGCCAGTGATTTCTCTTTCAGACCACCAATCGGCAGTACACGTCCACGCAGCGTTATTTCACCGGTCATGGCGATATCCTTGGACACATGTTTGTTCGTCAGTGCTGAGATTAACGCTGTTGCCATCGTAATCCCGGCGGATGGACCATCCTTCGGAATGGCTCCTTCCGGAACGTGGATGTGAATGTCGTTCTTCTCATGGAAGTCAGGCGAAATCCCGAGTTGTGTAGCTTTGGAACGGGTGTAGCTGAATGCGGCTTGAGCCGATTCCTTCATGACATCACCCAGTTTACCTGTCAGGGTCAACTTCCCTGTTCCTGGTACAACAGTCACTTCAATGACAAGGGTATCTCCCCCCACTTCAGTCCACGCAAGACCCGTTACGGTACCAATTTGATCTTCCAGTTCGGCCATGCCATAACGGAATTTACCAGGTCCAAGGTAGTCTTTGACCTCATCTGATGTGATGTTGATCTGACCTTCCACACCCGATACAATGTTCTTGGCTGCTTTCCGGCACAACGAAGCCATCTGCTGTTCCAAGTTACGCACACCTGACTCCCGTGTATATTCACGAATGACACGCAAGAGCGCATCATCCGGAATTTCCAGTTGCTCTTCTTCCAGACCATGGTCCTGCTTCTGCTTGGGCAGCAAATAATTTTTCGCAATTTGCAGCTTCTCCAGCTCCGTGTAACCTGGGATGTTGAGCATTTCCATCCGATCCAGCAATGGACGCGGAATGTTGTGCACTGTATTGGCAGTGGTTACAAACATAACGTTGGATAAGTCAAACGGCAATTCGACAAAGTGATCACTAAACGTATTATTTTGTTCAGGATCCAGCACTTCAAGTAGCGCTGCGGAAGGATCTCCGCGGAAGTCTGAAGCCATCTTATCAATCTCGTCCAGCAGGAATACCGGGTTGAGTGAACCTGCGGTTTTCATCCCCTGGATGATACGACCAGGCATGGCTCCCACATAGGTGCGTCGGTGCCCACGAATCTCGGCTTCATCACGCACGCCGCCAAGAGAGATTCTTACAAACTCCCGGCCCAGCGATCTCGCGATCGAACGGGCAAGTGATGTTTTACCAACCCCTGGGGGTCCAACCAGACAGAGAATCGGCCCTTTGAGCTTCTTGACGAGCTTCTGAACAGCCAGATATTCAAGCACACGCTCTTTGGGCTTTTCGAGCCCATAGTGATCTGCATTGAGTACATCCTCGGCTTTTTGAATATCCAGATCATCTGCTGTCATCTGGCTCCAAGGAAGGGCGAGCAGCCAATCCACGTAGTTGCGAATGACTCCACCTTCAGCTGAACTTGCAGGCATTTTCTCCAGTCGATCAATTTCTTTTTCGACCTTCTCCTTCACCTTGTCCGGCAAGCCGAGTTCTTCCATCTGATTACGAAGTTCCTCAACCTCACCTGCACGGCCTTCTTTTTCACCCAGTTCTTTCTGGATCGCTTTCATCTGCTCGCGCAGATAATATTCCTTTTGCGTTTTCTCCATCTGTTTCTTCACACGTTGGCTGATCTTGCGTTCAAGCTCCAGCACTTCGCGTTCGTTATTCAGAATATCCAGCAATTTCTCCAGACGCTCCCGAACATCAATGGTCTCCAGAATTTCCTGTTTATCCTTGATCTTCAGGGAAAGATGACTCGTGATGACATCAGCCAGGCGTCCCGGTTCTTCAATATCAGACACAGCCGCAAGTGTCTCTGGTGTGACTTTTTTGGACAGATTAATATAATTCTCGAACTGGTTCAGAACCGTACGCATGAGGGCATCCGTCTCCGGATGAGTATTCTCCTCTTCAGGCAGTTCTTTTGCCAGTACTTCGTAATATTCCTCGTTGTCCGTATATTCAATAATTTCAGCCCGTTCCAAGCCTTCCACGAGTACACGAATCGTACCATTTGGAAGCTTCAGCATCTGTCTGACCTTGGCCACGGTTCCGATTCTGAAAATGTCCTCTTGTGTTGGTTCTTCAATATTTACTTCGGCTTGGGAACATAGGAGAATCAAATGTTCTTCTACCATCGCTTTTTCTAAAGCCTTGACCGATTTCTCCCGGCCCACATCGAGATGCAGTACCATACTCGGGTAGACGAGAAGTCCTCTTAAAGGCAGTAAAGGAAAACGACGACCTTTCGCTTTGCTCGGTCCCATCGCTTTCGCACCTCCAATGGCTCTCAGGTTGTAGTCATTCATTATTCTATCAAATGTTCACATAAAAAACCAATGAAGGGAAGCACTTAGCAGCTTCCCGAATCTGTAACCTGTCCTGGGCGAGGCACGTCAGCACGCAAATAGGAAGCAGATGCCGGTGGGAAAATCTCCGGTGCAGGTGCAATTGTCTCCTCTGCAAGCTTCGTTTGTTCCACCTTTTGCGACTCTGGAACCCAAGCGAATACTTCACGGAATACGTCCTGCACCGTATCTACCGGAATCACGCGCAAGCCCTCCAGATTCTCAAAGATGGACTGCCAGTTCTCCGCAGGAATAATAACGGTCTTCGCTCCTGCCTGAAAAGCAGCCTCCACCTTGGCCAGTACGCCGCCAATTGGCTTGACCCGACCATGGATGCTGATCTCGCCAGTCATCGCTGTCTCGTGATCCACAGGGCGTCTCTGAATGGCTGATGTAATGGCAGTCGCCATGGCAATTCCTGCCGATGGGCCATCAATAGGCGTCCCACCTGGGAAATTCACGTGTAAATCGTAATCATTCGGACGAATACCCATGGCTTTTAATACGGTTAACACATTTTCAACCGAGCCTTTAGCCATACTTTTTCGCCGGAGTGTACGCGAACCGCCTCCAATCTCTTCTTCATCCACAACCCCTGTAATGTTGATTCGGCCTTGATCTTTGAGAGCCGGAACAGCAGATACTTCGATCTCCAAAATGGTTCCCATGTTCGGTCCATATACCGCCAAGCCGTTAACAAACCCCACCTGTGGTTGCGAAGGGACCTTACGATCAGACCGTGGCTGAATCTGGCTACTACCTGCCACCCACTCCACATCAGACGCCAGCAGCGTCTCACGTTTCTCTGTCAGCGCAAGTCCCGCAGCCAGTTGGATGATATTGACCGCTTCACGTCCATTGGTTGCATATCGCTTGACCACATCGACGGCATCCGGACATGGACTGAACCCTATTTTCTGAACAGCGTCTTCGGCAATTCGCCCGATCTCCTCAGGTAATAAAGGACGGAAATAGACTTCCATGCACCGTGAACGTAAAGCTGGCGGCAGCTCATGAGGCGAGCGTGTCGTTGCTCCAACAAGGCGGAAGTCAGCCGGCAGGCCATTTTGAAAAATATCGTGGATATAAGCAGGAGTATGCGTGTCTTCCGAGTTATAGTACGCACTCTCCAAAAACACCTTGCGATCCTCAAGCACTTTCAACAACTTATTCATCTGAATGGAATGCAATTCACCGATTTCATCGATAAAGAGCATCCCCCCATGCGCTTTCGTCACCGCACCCGGTTTGGGTTGGGGAATACCTGCAACGCCCATGGCCCCCGCTCCCTGATATATCGGATCATGAACCGAACCAATTAAGGGATCTGCAATACCACGTTCATCAAAACGAGCTGTTGTTGCATCCAGCTCTGTGAATTTGGCGTCTGGCTTGAAAGGAGATGTTGGATTCTTTTTAGCCTCTTCCAACACGACCCGTGCGGCCGCTGTTTTCCCGACTCCCGGGGGGCCATAAATGATAACATGTTGCGGATTCGCACTGCATAATGCAGCCTTAAGGGCACGCAGCCCATCTTTTTGCCCAACGATATCGTTAATGGTAGCTGGACGCGTCTTCTCCGACAACGGCTTGGTGAGTGAGATTGAACGCAGCTTACGCAGCTTCTCCAGTTCCTTGCGAGATTCTCGCTCAACGGCACTGCGGTTCGTTTTCTGGCCACGCAGCAGGTTCCAGAAATACAAACCAATCACCACTCCAAAAAATAACTGAATCAACATGATGACCATACCAAATTCCATGTCTTCACATCCTCCTATTTTTGTCACTATTCTCATATGAGATCATGCTAATACTTGGTAGTATAGCCTTTTCAACGCGACGTAAACGGGCGATGCGGAATTTGTATGCGAGAAAATAAAAAGCCCACCATTGCTGGCGGGCTGTTACAGAAACAAGATATGAATCAATCAGTGCGAACGACCAGGAATAACACCTGTCTCTTCATAGGTTTCGACGATTTTGTCGATCTCTTTTTTCAATTCTTCAACCATGATTTCCTCAGGCACTTTACGAATCATCTTACCGTGACGGAACAAGAGACCTTCTCCACGAGCACCGGCAATCCCGATATCCGCTTCTTTGGCCTCACCTGGACCATTAACTGCACAACCCAGCACCGATACTTTAATCGGCACCTTCAGTTTGGAGATATACTCTTCTACTTCGTTGGCAATGGAGAACAGATCGATATCCAAACGCCCACACGTTGGGCAGGAGATCAATGTAGCTGCATTCGTAATGAGACCAAAGGTTTTGAGCAGATCACGAGCAACCTTGATTTCTTCCACCGGGTCCGCACTAAGCGAGATCCGCATCGTTGAACCAATTCCCATCGACAGTAAGGCTCCCATTCCTGCGGAGCTTTTGATTGTACCGGAGAACAGTGTGCCTGCTTCGGTAATCCCGAGATGCAACGGATACGGAATGATTTGAGCTGCTTTGGTATAAGCTTCAATCGCCATCGGCACATCCGATGCTTTGAGAGACACGATGATATCATGGAAATCAAGCTCTTCCAGAATACCAATGTGGTACAATGCACTTTCGACCATAGCATCCGCCGTAGGGTACCCATACTTATCAAGAAGATGGTTCTCCAGGGAACCGGCATTTACCCCGATACGAATTGGAATACCACGCTCTTTACATGCTTTTACCACTTCTTCCACTTTGGAACGTTTACCGATATTACCCGGATTAATCCGTACTTTATCAATACCATTCTCAATCGCAAGCAAAGCCAGCTTATAGTTGAAATGAATGTCCGCTACGAGCGGTATGTTAATACGTTTCTTGATTTCCTTAATGGCTGCTGCGGCTTCCTCATTATTTACCGTTACACGTACCACCTGACAACCGGCTTCTTCCAGTCGCAGAATCTCTGCAACCGTCGCCTCAACATCTGCCGTTTTGGTCGTACACATACTCTGGATAATGACTTCGTTGCTGCCACCAATCGTTACATTCCCGACTTTTACGGGACGTGTATCTTGTCTTAAATACATGAGTGATTTCTCTCCCCACAACGTCAAAGCTCCACCCTGACAGAGACATGAATTCGCCTTCTGCCAAAGTGGAGAACTGACAAGTCTATATTTCAGAGTTCAACGGGATTCAAGCCTTCATTAGGCGCTTTCTTCCTGCTTATCGTCCTTCGTTTGGCTTAGTTCAGGCACGACTCTTTTCTCAACGACTTCTTCGGTAATGACACAGTTCGTAACATCTTCACGTGAAGGCACTTCATACATGATTTCAAGCATGATGCCTTCAATGATGGCACGCAATCCACGTGCACCTGTGTTACGTTTGATTGCTTCTTTTGCAATCGCGAGCAGTGCAGCTGGTTCAAATACCAGACTGACATTGTCCAGCTCAAGCAGTTTTTGGTACTGTTTGGTAAGCGCGTTTTTCGGTTCGGAAAGAATCCGTACCAACGTATCTTCATCCAGCGGCTCCAAAGTGGAGATGACTGGCAGACGGCCTACAAATTCCGGAATCAGACCGAATTTCAGCAAGTCTTCCGGCAATACCATGCCCAGGTATTCACCTGGTTTCAGATCTTTTTGCTCAGTAACGGTATTAAAGCCAATGACTTTTTTACCGATCCGGCGTTTGATCATTTGCTCCAGACCATCAAATGCACCGCCACAAATGAACAAGATATTCGTTGTATCGATCTGAATAAATTCTTGATGAGGGTGTTTACGACCACCTTGTGGTGGTACAGAAGCCACGGTTCCTTCAAGAATTTTCAAGAGTGCTTGTTGAACACCTTCACCCGATACATCACGAGTAATGGATGGGTTCTCGGATTTACGTGCTACTTTATCAATCTCATCGATATAAATAATGCCACGCTCTGCTTTTTCCACATCATAATCAGCAGCCTGGATCAGCTTGAGCAGAATGTTCTCTACATCCTCACCCACATAACCCGCTTCCGTTAATGAAGTAGCATCAGCAATAGCAAAAGGTACATTCAGAATTTTGGCCATCGTTTGCGCAAGCAACGTTTTACCAGAACCCGTAGGTCCTAACAGCAAAATGTTACTCTTCGACAGTTCAACATCTTCAATCTTGCTTTGTGTGTTGATCCGCTTGTAGTGATTATACACCGCAACAGACAATGACTTCTTCGCTTGCTCCTGTCCAATGACATACTGATCCAGGATATTACGAATTTCTTTCGGTTTTGGAATATCTTTGAGGTCTACTTCTTCATCATGACCGAGTTCTTCCTCAACGATTTCGGTGCAAAGTTCGATACATTCATCACAAATGTACACGCCTGGTCCAGCGACCAGCTTACGTACCTGTTCCTGAGATTTACCGCAAAAAGAGCATTTCAGTTGCCCTTTCTCATCGTTAAATTTAAACATGAAACCACCCCTTTAGGAATTGATCGGTCTACTGAGCACCTGGTCAATAATACCGTACGTCTTAGCTTCGTCAGCACTCATGAAGAAGTCACGGTCTGTATCCCGCTCAATTTTCTCAAGAGACTGACCCGTACGATTGACGTATATTTGATTCAGTTTCTGACGTGTTTTTATAATCCATTCTGCGTGTATTTTAATATCCGCAGCCTGTCCTTGAATGCCGCCAAGCGGCTGATGAATCATCACTTCGCTGTTCGTCAGCGCATATCTCTTGCCAGGTGCACCGGCTGTCAGCAATAAAGAACCCATGCTTGCTGCCATCCCTACGCAAATGGTAGATACATCCGGCTTGATAAATTGCATCGTATCGTATATACCCATCCCTGCGGTGACAGAACCACCAGGTGAATTAATGTACAAGCTGATATCCTTCTCAGGATCGTCGGCTGCCAAAAACAGAAGCTGTGCTATGACAAGATTGGCTACATCGTCATCAATCGCACTGGTTAGAAAGATAATGCGATCCTTCAGCAAACGCGAATATATATCGTAAGACCGCTCGCCTCGATTGGTTTGTTCTATAACCATTGGCACCAGACTCATGAGACCAACCTCTTTTCTACATGTAATTAGACATAGGCCACCTGTAAAGCAAACCCAAACTCATTCTAACACTTTCCTGTGACAATGTCATTTTTCACAAGAGGCGTCAGACATCAGTTAGTTTACTTTTCAGCCTGATCATATTTAACCATGTTTTCTATGTATGTGCAAATTGGAACCATCCTATGCCGTCTTGTCATTTTTTATTTGCATGAAGTACATAGGTATGTAAAAAGTGTACACCGACCAATAGAATTAGTAATAACCCATATCATTACTTCATTTTCTATAAAATGGATGTCATAATTTAAAAATAAGGCACGCAATAACTCACGTGCCTTATCATTTATTCAACTGTCTAATTCAAGACAGCTTGTCTTATTTTCCGTCAGCTTCTGCAACAACTTCTTCAGCTGGAGCTTCAACTGGCTCAACAACTGTGCTGTTCTCAACAAGAACGTCAATCGTTTTACGCAGTTTAACTTCATCGCGAAGGCTGTCCAGGGAACCATTACCCTCGAGGATGCCACGGATCTCATCAGCAGGACGCTTGTAAGATTCAGCCATTTTTTCGAGTTCTTGATTCACTTCTTCGTCAGATACTTCAATGTTTTCCGCTTTACCTACAGCTTCAAGAACCAGGTTGTTGCGAACACGTTTGGAAGCATCTTCTTGCATTTGTCCTCTCAGGTCAGCTTGAGTCTGGCCGGAGAAGCTCAGGAACATTTCAAGGTTCATACCTTGGTTGCGCAGACGGTTGTCGAAATCACGCATCATGTTTTGTACTTCGCTTTCTACCATTGCAGAAGGAATGTCCACTTCAGCGTTCTCAGCCACTTTTTCTACCACTGCATTTTCTTGAGCAGCTTTGGCTTCGTCAGCTTTACGGGATTCCAATTGTGTTTTCAGATCAGCTTTATACTCTTCCAGTGTGTCAAATTCGCTAACATCTTTAGCAAACTCATCATCCAATGCAGGAAGTTGTTTGCGTTTGATTTCGTGAATTTTCACTTTGAATACCGCTTGTTTGCCAGCAAGTTCTGCTGCGTGGTAGCTCTCTGGGAAAGTCACTTCTACGTCTTTGAAGTCGCCTGTGGACAGACCCACAACTTGCTCTTCAAAACCAGGAATGAATGTGTTAGAACCCAGTTCCAGGGAATAACGCTCAGCTTGTCCACCTTCAAAAGGTACACCATCAACGGAACCATCGAAGTCGATTACTGCAACGTCGCCGTTTGCAGCGGAACCTTCGTCGATTACAACGAGTTCTGCGTGACGTTGTTGAAGACGCTCAAGTTCTTCAGTCACTTCTACGTCAGTTACTTCACCTTTTGCTACAGCAACTTCGATTCCTTTGTAGTCACCCAGGGTAACTTCAGGTTTCACAGTTACTTTCGCTTTGAACTTGAAAGTTTGTCCTTTAGCGAACTGTTCAACATCTACGTCAGGACGATCAACCGGGAAAATATCCGTTTGGTCGATTGCTTCTGTATAGGCTTCAGGAAGCAAAATGTCGATTGCTTCTTGATAAAGGCTCTCTACACCAAAACGAGCTTCGAAGATTGAACGTGGTACTTTACCTTTACGGAATCCAGGTACGTTTGCTTGTTTTACCACTTTATTAAAAGCTTTGTCGAGTGCTGCAGTTACACGATCTGCATCCACTTCAACCTCAAGAACCCCAAGGTTCTTCTCTATCTTTTCCCAAGTTGCTTTCATTGTATACTTTCCCCTCCAAAATTCACATGTTCACGTAGGCAATCACGTACAAAATAACCATTTTAGTATAAACAAGATTAGATTCTTTTTCAAGGGGAATCCCTTGATACGGTTTGAGGAAAACGTTTCCGGCCTCTATTGACCATCCAATCCGGCAGATACAAACTGCTTCATGGAACGATAAGCCTGCTCCAGCCGAAAGCGCATTGCCCCTGTCACAGCATACATTGAGCGAGTATTTTCCTCATCATGCGAGCCACCCAGACTGTCTGCAACGGTCATATGTAAAGCTGCTGCCCATATATCTGTCATGGAATCATTTTCTTCCAGCATTGATACATAATCACGAGTTCCATACACTGCCATGACATATTGTATCCATAACTCCTGGGCAAAATAAAAGAGCGTAGGTTCATGAACCTCCGTCTGGTCTGCCACTCGTTCCAGAATCTGAACGATCTGGAGCGGGAATTCCTCTGGTTTAAGAGGCACGGTATCAATCTCGACTTCAACCTGCTCTTCGCCTCTCGTAAACAGGATCATACCTTGAACGCCTCGGCGACGCAAGGTTTGCAGCACCCGAAATTGAAGCAAAGGGTGAAGCGACTTCTCTTTTAACCAACTCGTAAGTGCCTCATCAATCTTCGGCAGATCAAGATAGGCCAGCTGCTCCAAAGCCAGCATTGTCTGTTCAGACAACGGTTCTTCCATGACTGTGCGAAGCATCTTATCTGCATAACCATCATCCTGTTCAAGCTTCAAACGGGCGTGCTGCCGTGCCATGTCTTCCTCACTGATCTCTTCCTCTTCCCGTTCTTCATCTACGGAAGGCGAGGTCTCTTCATAATGAGGGAACGCAGCCTGAAGCCATTCGAGAAGGGCGCGCCATTCATCATAGTGGCGTTCTTCCTGTCCCTGACATTGCAGCAAAAAGTGAAGCAATTTCATCGCTTCACCATACCGTTCATTTTCAAGCATCACTGTCAATTGAATCTGGTAATAGTCCAGCGTCTTAGGAAACAGCACAATATTGTTGTTGTGCTCGGTTTCCGGGGTCGTGGATTCCTTAATGGGAGCACCTCCTCTATATCCTGAATCTCCAGTTGGAATCAACATAAATAGATGTATATATTAACGATTGTCGATCTATTTTCTGAGTTCTCCTGATATTCTAACATAACCTTAAATATAATGAAAAAAACGTTACTGACGCCAAATATCATATATGAAAAACATATTAAAATAAAATGCTTGATATTCCTGTTTGCATATGATAAAATCAATTTTGCTTGAAAAAATTCATGTCTCAGTAGCTCAGCTGGATAGAGCAACGCCCTTCTAAGGCGTCGGTCGGGGGTTCGAATCCCTCCTGGGACGTATTAAAAAAAGCTTCCCTCGGGGAGCTTTTTTTGCGTTCTGGGGATGAGAACCCCAACGGTTCGTCGGAGCATTCGCTTCGTTAGCGCCTACTTCGCAGTCTCGACTGCAAGGAGAGTATCCATCCTGGGACGTATTAAAAGAAAACTTCCCGAAGGAAGTTTTTTTGCGTTCTGGATATGAGAATAATCACAACGGTTCGTCAGAGCACTTGCGTTCCAGTGGCTGCTTATCCATTTCATTGCTCGATGTTGACACAGAATGTTATGCTTGTGGAGTGGATAATGTAACAATCCATACATATCAACTTATTAGAAAACGGGAGATTTTATCATGTCATCTTCAATACAGCAACAATCATCTATTCTTGCCGGGGGAGAACATTCTTCGACATCCAAAAGATTCGGCTTGTTATTAGCAGGCATTATTGTCATTGCCGCTACCATGAGATCACCGATCACGGCAACCGGACCTGTCGTGGAGATGATCCGCTCGGATACGGGCATTGGCCATACGATGGCAGGGCTTCTGACCTCGCTTCCTTTGCTCGCCTTTGCAGCAGTCTCTCCTTTTGCACCACGTCTCGCCAAACGTTTAGGACTCGAATCAGCCTTGCTGATCGCAATTATCATCGTAACCCTAGGGGTGGCCTTACGTTTATCCCCTTCTGTCTTGGCTTTATATGCAGGAACCGCAATTTTGGGATGCGGCATTGCATTAAGCAACGTGCTCCTGCCAAGTTTGATCAAACGTGATTTTCCATTGCGGGTGGGTATCGTAACCGGATTATACTCTGTATCCATGAACATATTTGGCGCCATCGCCTCAGGTGTTAGTGTGCCCGTAGCAGGAGCAACATCTATGGGTTGGCGTACTTCGCTGGGCATGTGGGCCCTGTTATCCATACTGGCGCTTCTCTTGTGGCTCCCCCAGATCGCCGCAGGAAGACAACGAATGTTATTTGTAGCCTCACAGAGCGAAGGGACACCTGTACGTCTACGGACCTCTTCCCTGGCTTGGTTTATCACTTTGTTTATGGGATTGCAATCTCTAATATTTTATACAACAATCACCTGGCTTCCAGAGATTCTAGCCGAGCAAGGTTTCAGCGCAACGTCTGCAGGCTGGATGCTCTCCCTGATGCAAATGGTCAGTGTGCCAGCTACCTTTATCGTTCCGATCCTGGCCGGCAGAACACGAGATCAACGTGCCTTGACCACGATCACATGCTCGTCTTTAATTATTGGGTATGCTTTATTGTTGAGTGGCATCTCTTCACTGGTAACCATCGGCGTCATGCTGGCAGGAATAGGCGCTGGCTCTTCGTTTGGACTGGTAACGATGTTCTTTGTCCTTCGCACAAGAGATGCCAGACAAGCTGCAAGTCTGTCCGGTATGGCCCAGTCATACGGATATATGCTCGCGGCATTGGGACCCCTGCTATTCGGTATGCTTCATGACTGGACAAAAGGATGGACTCTTCCCTTGCTTATACAGGTTATTCTTGCCATTGCGTTACTTATTGCTGGGACCCAGGCCAGCAAAGATCGCGTAGTTAGTTAATCACACTCTCATTTATGTGGCAGAAAAGAAACAAAATGAAACGGCCTCCATCCTGCTAAATCAGGATGGAGGCCGTTTGTGCGAAAAACAGTTCCTTCAATAATCTAATCAACGATCAGCTTATTGGGTGGACAAGCTTATTTCACTTTTACCGTAATCGTGTCTGTGCTGGTAACCCCGGCTGCGTTAATTAACTCAGCTCGATACGTATACGTGCCCGAAACCTTCCCGGACAGTGTCGTCACTGCATTTTGCGCAAGAGGTGTAACCGCACGGAGTTCTTGCGTGTCGATCAACTTATCATTTTCATAGAGACGATACTCAGAAGCATTCGTCCCCCACCACAGGTTCATGGTCACCTTATAATTGCCGTCGCCATCCCAGTTATCCTGAGAGAGAACCCCTTTGCCTGGCGTTGCGTTGGTAACCCTAACAGTCAACGTCTGACTCCGCGTTGTTCCCTTGTCGTTAGTTAGCTCCGCTACGTACGTATACGTACCGTTAGTTTTGCCCGTGATTTTCGTCTGAGCAGACTGCGCCGAAGGCGCGTTATAAGTCAACTTCTGCGTATCAACCAAAACCCCGTCTTCATATAATTTGTAGCTGGTTGCGTTCTCGCCCCACCACAGGTTCATGGTAACGATATACGAGCCTTCGGGTAGGCCGTTGCCCACCCAGTTATTGTGAGAAAGTACAGGCGTGCCTGGGGCCTTGGTAGCCGGAGTTTCAGGTTCGGTCTCCACGGCTTCCAATTTCAGTACCGTATTAGCTGTACCCGAAAGTCCCTGTTGGTCTTTCACCGTAAGTTCAACGGTATACTCACCCGCTTCGATCCCTACCAATGGAAGGCTAAAGCTGCCATCCGCTTGTACTCCAAAAGCACCCACGTTTTGAACCGAACCATCCTCGTTTTTCACAACATACGTTGCTTCCAGAGAAGCTGCAGGATCAAACGTTATGTCCCATCCACTGGCAAGCGCAGGAGCAACTCGGAAATACAAATCTTCCACGCTACCATTAATGATAGCAGATTGATCGGCTTTGAATTCCAACACTTCTGGTGCAGTTACAGCCGGAGCTGTCTTTTTCACCAAAAATGGAGAAGTATCTTCCTTATAGGTTTTGCCGTCCGTACCAATGGTAGTGATGTCAACTGTGTATAAACCATCCGGAATCTCAGTCACTTCATCGGTCGTGTAATCTGCATATGTGCCGTCCCAAGCAAGGTTATATCTTGCATTTGCGTTGAAGTTAAAATAGTTACCATAAATGGAGCCAATGTATCCATCCTGATAGTATCCACCTTCAGGGTTAAGACCATCATAAATCTCAATCAGGGCGAAAGTCATCGGATTATAGAATTCCATCGCAACATTCAGCGTATCCAATGTACCATCAGCCTTCAATGGATAGTGGAATGGATTTTTTTCAGTACCTTTTACCGTCTCAATATATTTAACTCCAGTCAACGTAACGTTGAAATGAGCAACATATGGCACCGTAAAGGTATTGGTTCCGTTCGACAACTCAATGTATCCTTGGGCTTCTGTAGCGGCAGTAACCCCACGTGGAACGGTGATTGTCACTGCAAGTTCTTCCTCACCATTCAGTGTGAACGAACTCTTGTCTACGGCAACGGAAACGCCAGCGACATTACGAGTCGGATTCACATTTACAGTGTAGTCCCCACCACTAGCATTCAGCGCTTCAACTTTGATCGTTTTGGTAATCGTCTTTTCATCTGTGCTCAGGAAATTACCGTAGTTGATGCTTCCAGTGATATTTTCCTTTTCAACAACTGCGCCACTCTCCGTGTATTGAGTAACATCAAGCACTTTGACAAAAGCAGCAGGATCGATGGTGTTCACAGCCTGAATACGGCCTGCACCTTGATCAAATACATCAAACTTCGTCGTATCCAGCACTTTACTATTGTTCATGAGCGCAACTTTGATATCAAATGGCGTCCAGTCCGGATGCTTTTCAATCAACAGCGCAATCAAACCTGCTACATGAGGTGTAGCCATACTTGTACCTGTTTTGCGATCATATGCTTGTGCGTAATCTGCATCTGGCTCATCCTTGCCGTAGGCAGGAATCGTAGACAAAATGCTCGTACCTGGAGCTACAATATCCGGTTTGATATCCAGCGTTACCTTTGCAGGTCCACGTGAACTGGATGAATTCATTTCATCGCCCGGAGTTTGAGCACGTTCAAAATCACTAAAGCTCACTTCAACGGCTTGTCCTGCGTCCAGCTCAGCCTTGATCACATCTCCATCTTCCTTGGACATGCTCAGGGTCGGAATGAGTTCAAAGTTATCGCCCAGACTTACACCGATCGGACCCGGAATATTGTTATATACAATAACAGCCACGGCTCCAGCCGCTTTGGCATTGGCGATTTTCTCTACAAATGCGAGTTCACCACGCTGTACGAATGCGACTTTACCCGTAAAATCCTTGCCTTCAAAATCAGTTGGCTTACCCAGTGCTGCATATTCAAGCTCATATTTCTCTGTCAAAACAGTTTCAGGGTCTGCCGACAGGCTCCAGCCCATCAGATCCAGGCGGTAAACCGACTCTGTAATAGCCAGCGGAGCTTCAGTCGGAGCAATTACAGACTCTTCTTCCACAGGGGCAGCTTCAGGAGAATCTTCAACTGGTGCAGAAGGTGATGCAGATGGCGTATTTTCTTCCGCTGTAGCTTCTTCTACATTCGGAACTTCAGCGTCGACAGGCGTTTCAGCTGTAATTCCCTCTTGTTCTGATCCAACAACTGAAGTTTCATCAGAAACTGCGTCCTCCACACCTGCTGCACTTTCCTCAGTAGCAGTTGCGGGTACACCTTGCTCTGAAACTTCTGGTGCTTCCGTTCCAGGTGCTGTCCCCAGTTCAGGAGATTGTTCAACCTCTGGGACCAGTTGTTGTTCAGGCAACGTCTCCTCGCCTTCTTCACCAATCAAGAAGTGAGTATCCGCTGTAATAAGCTGGCTAGGACCTGTGGAGTTACCTACCGTAATGGCCATTGCAGACGCACCCGGAGAACCGAGTGTATAACGGTTAGGTCCACTGTTACCACTTGCTACAACCGCTGTCACACCAGACAACATCGCATTGTTAAGAGCAACGGAAGTAACATAACTCGGATCGTTAGCGGCGTTACCCAACGAGAGATTGATTATATCCATGCCATCTTCAACCGAACGATCGATTCCGCCGAGTACCCATGACGTTTGACCACTACCATACGGCCCAAGTACACGGTAAGCATAAATATCTGCTTCAGGAGCAACGCCAACAATGCCGTAGTCCCCCGCTTCGCGAGCAGCAATGGTACCTGCTACGTGTGTACCGTGGGATGTGTAATAGGCGCTTCCATTAGCGTTAAACTCAGGTTCCCCTGAACTTTTCCATTCTTGATATGTTGCTTCATACGGATCACTGTCGTTTCCAACAAAGTCCCATCCGCCTTTGTAGGCTTCTAGCAAATTAGGATGTTCGTAGTCAATCCCTGTATCAATAACACCTACTTTGATGCCATTTCCTTTGTAACCCAGATCCCATACTTCAGGTGCACCAATAAAAGGTGCTGTGTCTTTCATGTATGGGTTCACTTCATCTGTCTCGGGAGCTATAGTAACTTCAAGGTCAGGATATACGCTGACAACGCCTGGTATCTGTAGCAATTGTCCCACTTGGTTTCCTTTAAGCTCAATCGCTACACCGTTCAGGGCATATGCATACTCTTCCAATACTTCATGTTTGATTTTCTTCTGAGTGAGGCTATGTACAAATGACTGTTGTTGTTGCTCAACTTGAGTCACAGCCTTTGTTTCCATAGAGGAGGTAAAAGATTTTCCTGAGAGGGTTGATTCGCCTTGCGCTACTGCAACAGGTTTATTGGAAAGTTCAACGATAACTCGGGTGTTTTCTCCACCCAGGCCTTCCAAGCTTTTATCCAAAAATGGATCTGCGGCAAGTTTTGCTTCTCGCCCTGCAAGAATCTCTCTCCATTGTTTCGCTTCGGCTGTACTTGGTATGTTCTCAAGCTGAATAGCTGAATCTGCGGGAGCGGCTCCAGCCGCTGGGAGGATAATAGAAAAGACCATCAAAACACTTAATAACGTGGATATCAATCGTTTACTCAAGGCTATGCCCCTCCTTTTTGAATGTGAGTACCTCACCAAATGATGGGTTCCTGCTGTTCGCAAGTACTGCAATACTTACTCCAATTCCACCGCCTATCTGCAAGAGGATTGACCCTTGGTAAATTATTCTATCAAAATACCACATTTCCCTTCTAAATAATTACAAATATGATATAGAAATTACTTATATGGGTCTTGAGTATGATAAAAATATCCATTTGTAATTATTTGTCGTTTGAATATTCCATTTTTATAATAATGTATTAAAAAGACCAAGATTCTCTTTATCAGCAAGAGATTCCTGGTCTTAATTTGAAGGATAGATATTGTACAAAAGACCAATATAATTCTTTTAACAGAGATTGAATAATATCAAATTTTAATTTTCTGGCTTAACAGCTTCAATACGCAAACGTTTGTAATCAGCATATACCGCATCATCTTTCCAGAGGTGAGGCATCACAATCTGACTGGTTTCCTGACACAATTGTTGTATCTCATTAGAACTGAAACCTGCAAAATAGTCGTCTCCAAAATGAGCCAACCAGCCTACTATACCTTGCTCTCCATCTTCCAGTCTGGTAGGACGGTCGTAGTGATAGGCCTGTCGCACCAAAAATCCATTTTGTTCCAAGATATTGCTGTATTCTCCGATCGAAGGAAAATACCACGGATTGCGTTCTGATGCACGAATCCCCGTGTTGCGTTCCAATACCTCCTCTATAGCATTCACAATGATCTGCACGTTCCCTTTACCGCCGAATTCTGCGACAAAACGCCCTCCGGGCTTCAAAGATTTCCATATGCTGTCCACTACTAGTCGTGGACTTCGCATCCAGTGCAGAGCTGCATTGGAGAAGACGGCATCATACGGTCTATTCATCTCAAACTGATGACCGTCTCCTTCCACGAACTCAAGTTCAGGGAACTTCTCTCTCGCACGGCGAATCATATCCGGCGATGCATCCATGCCACTAACCTCAGCTTCGGCCAGAGAAATTTCATACGTCAAATCCCCCGTCCCGCAACCCAGATCAAGGATGTATTCCCCTTTTTGGGGTTGAAGCCAAGAGATCAGATTTTTGCCGTATCCGGACACAAAAGCCAGTTTGTTATCATATTCTTCTGCCTGCCACTGATTTAATGATTTCATGGAACCACCGTCGCTTTCGTTATTGGTATCCTCATTGTGGCACAAAACAATTTATTGTTTAAATATATAAATTCTATTTATTTGATAGGTTATACCTATATTAAATCCAGCTAGAATAGGGCCCACGTTATGCAGGCCCCTTCTGGTTTATCTTCATTTATTGTTCAGGTGCGTAGAATGTACCTTCGACTTCGACAATATCATCCTGATTCAGACGATCCACTTCAATAATCGTGCGGGGTGGATAAGGTCCTGAACCCCAAAGTTCTTTTTGGATTTGGTTAACTATGGGACGATAACGATACATATCTGTGACATATACGATGATTCGTGTCGCATCCCGCAGTTTGGCTCCTTCAGATTCAGCAATTAACTTCATGTTCTGAAAAGCCTGGCGAATTCGACCCTCTTCATCAGCAACAAGTTTATTGGTGCTTGGATCAATCCCGCGCATACCCGCCACATATATGTTGTCTCCTGCACGAGTCCCCAGATTCCAAGTCCCTGTGGACTGGATAGCCCCTTTAGGTAAAAGTGTTTTTACTCCATTTGGGGATACGGTGATGCTGGTTGACGGTTTGGTATTCGAAGTTACAACGTTTGCCACGTTACCACTACTGTTGGAGTTCCCCTTGGAATTCCCCGAATTCATTGTTGCTTGCGGTGCGTAGAACGTACCTTCTACCTCTACGATGTCATCCTGGTTCAGACGATCCACTTCTACAATTGTACGTGGCGGATATGGTCCTGCCCCCCACAGTTCTTCCTGAATTTGATTGACGATGGGGCGATAACGGTACATGTCCGTCACATATACAATGAGACGTGTCGCATCCTGAAGCGTAGCCCCTTCGGATTCAGCAATCAGCTTCATGTTGAGGAATGCCTGACGAATTCGATCCTCTTCATCGCTCACAAGTTTATTTGTGCTTGGATCGATACCACGCATGCCTGCAACAAAAATGGTATCTCCAGCTCTAGAACCCAGGTTCCATGTTCCAGTAGACTGGATAGCCCCTTTAGGGGAAAGCGTTTTTACTCCATTTGGCGATACATTGGTGTTTATTGTCGTTTTCCCATTACTGACGGAGTTACCTTGAGAAATCCCCGATTTAGATGCTACTTTCGGTGCATAGAACGTACCTTCCACCTCTACAATATCGTCTTGGTTCAGACGATCCACTTCTATGATCGTACGTGGTGGGTAAGGACCTGCCCCCCATAGTTCTTCCTGAATTTGATTGACGATAGGACGGTACCGATACATGTCTGTTACATAAACGACAAGACGCGTCGCATCTTGAAGCGAAGCCCCTTCGGATTCAGCAATCAGTTTCATATTGAGAAACGCCTGACGAATCCGTCCTTCTTCATCGTCCACTAGCTTGTTCGTGCTGGGATCAATCCCACGCATACCTGCCACATAAATATAATCTCCTGCACGAGTTCCTACATCCCAGGTGCCTGTCGACTGGATGGCACCTTTGGGGGATAAGGTCTCTACGCCATGGGGCGAAACCACGGTAACTTTAGAAGCGAATGCGGGAGCGCTGATTGCGGCAAAACCCAACTGCAACGCAAGCACCCCAGCCGTCAATCGCCGTATCGTTTTTCCTGTCTGCTTACTTGTCATCTCCAACAACCTTTCCTATGTATGCATATTAAAATATTCTCGCTAACTATATCACAAGTACACATTCTGTCAATTTTCAAATAGGCACTAAAGACTATTTTTCTGGATTATATGCACAAATAAACACGTCTTTAAGACTATAAAATATTATAATTTATTAAAAAATACTTAAATTATGTGAAATAATTCTATTTTATTCGTCGAATCTTAACGCTTTCATAAATTTTATGACTAAATACCTAAACTTTTCAAGTTTTCATACCGACATAAAGAACTGTCCCATTTCATATGCGGAACGATTATATGTTTAAATACGATTGCAAAAGAAAGGATATGAGAAATGAAGAAGCCAACAGCATCATCCTCCAACAACCGTTTTCAACTAGACAAGCTTATATTGGGCAAAAATATAACGATCAGAACACGTCTGAGTATCGCTTTTCTAGTTATACTTGTCCTACCAACTGCAGGTCTGGGATGGTTATCCTACCTCACAGCCAAAGATGATATTACCGAACAATTTATGAAAAATACCCGTCAGTCTGTAGAAAGCGTGAATACTCAGATTGACACGTTAATCAATACCAGCTTAGAGGATCTGGATTATTTGTCTCAAACGGTTAACAATGGAATGATCGCAGGTGATGAAAGCCCTGAACTAAGACAAATTCTCGATCCCATTAAAGCAGTTAAATCAGAATATGATCATGTTCAATTTGCCACAACAGAAGGTAAGCTTTTGAATTCACCACAGCAAACATTTGCTGAAGACTTCGATCCACGAGAACGGGCATGGTACTCCATGGCGATGGATAAGAAAGGTCAGGCACTTGTAAATAGCCCAATCATTAGCCAAGATGGCAAAGTCATCGTAGTTCCTTCCATGGCAACTGCTGATGGTTCTGGTGTCGTAAGTATCGTTCTGAGTCTTACTAATTTTGCTGAACAGGTAAACAAGATCAAGGTTGGCGAGACAGGAACTGTCTCCATTTTGGATAAAGATTATAAATACATAACTCATCCAACCATGGAAATTGGTACGGAAGACAAGGAGACTTATATTGAACAAATGAATGTTCAGCCTTCCGGCGATGTAGAATTCGAATCCGATGGAAACGATAAGATCGCTGTATATCAAACGAATGAGCTTACAGGATGGAAAATTGTTGGCATCATTGATGTAGAAGAAATTTCAGCTGCAAGCCGTGGAATTTTGATTACAACGTTGATTATTATTGGCATTTCTATTGTTGGTGGCACCCTACTTGCATTCTGGGTCATCCGCTCCATCGACATACCGTTGAAAAGATTGATGGTTGCTACCAATAATATTGCAGCAGGTGATTTGACGAACGAAGTCAAGATTACCTCAAAAGATGAACTGGGTGAACTATCCGCAGCGGTGAATCAGATGTCCGGTAATCTAAGACAATTAGTTTCACAGGTTGGATTTAATTCAGAACAGGTCGCTGCCACATCAGAGGAATTATCAGCCAGCGCTGAACAAACCCGGACAACGGCCGACTTTATCTCAGAGGCTGTGCAGCATATTGCTGACGGCTCCGAAAAGCTTGTAAACAATTCAACTGCCTTTACACAGTCCACTGAGGAAATATCCAAAGGTATGAATCAGGCTGCAACATCAATTCAGCATGTCACTCAATTAACAACCAGCGCCAACGAGAAAGCAAAAGAGGGTGCAGAAGTCGTCAATCATGCGGTAACGCAAATGAATGTTATTTCCGCAAAAGTTAACCATACCTCAAACGTCGTTCATGCATTGGGACAGAAAACGGACGAGATTGGAAATATTATCGGCTTGATTACCGAAATTTCAAGTCAGACGAATCTGCTTGCGCTGAACGCTGCAATTGAGGCAGCTCGTGCCGGAGAACATGGTCGCGGATTCGCTGTAGTCGCTGATGAGGTGAGAAAATTGGCTGAACAATCAACGGTATCCGCCGAGAAAATTCGCAAATTGGTGTATGAAGTCCGTGAAGAAACCGCTAATGCGGTAACGTCCATGAATGAAGGAACAGCTGTAGTACAGGAAGGAATATCTCTGGTTTCTTTAACTGGGGAGGCTTTCAATGATATTGTGCAGTCCATTGATCGTGTCGCTTCTGAATCCATCGATGTGTCTTCCATCGTGGAACAGGTACACGCCAGTGCGCAAAATATGGTCAATATGGCTGAAAGTGTTGCAGTCATTGCAGAACAATCCGCAGGTAACACGCAAAATGTTGCGGCATCGACAGAACAACAAAGTGCATCCATGGTAGAGGTATCTGCATCCGCAGACAGTCTGAGCCAAATGGCTCAACAGCTTCAGGAAGTCATTGGTAAATTCAAGGTATAATGCTCTAAGTTAAACTTTTTTTGAAATAACGAAAGCTCCTCTTGAGTTCTTGAGGAGCTTTTTACGTTTTGGAGGACATTATAAATCTACAGTCAAGACTGCGAAGTAGTGCTACCGAAGTTAATACTCCGACGAACCGTTGGGGTTCTCTTCCCCTGAACGCAAAAAAACTTCCCAGAAGGAAGTTTTCTTTTTACGTCCCAGGAGGGATTCGAACCCCCGACCGACGCCTTAGAAGGGCGTTGCTCTATCCAGCTGAGCTACTGAGACAAATATGTATAATAAATTTTCGGCGCGGTTCTTATTATACTCTGTTTTCTATATTTTTCAATAGTTTTATAAAAAAATTAATAATCACACTTATAAATGTACTTTTCTGTGTTATTTTTCATACTCCAGTACCATTCGGAATATGATAGCTTGAACCGGGCTATATTGAGGAGATGGGTACTACTTGATTAGGATTTACTTAAGACATTTTCAATGTCAGGATTGCTGGGTAATCTTTTGCATACATACATTTCAATGTTCCATTGAAGGAGAGAATCGTCATGAGACAACTTTTATCAGCCCTATCCTATTTCAGCATTTTCTTTGCCCCGTTCCTGTTTCCGATCATTATATGGATTGTTGCCAAGGATGCTTACATTGAGGGACATGCCAAACGCGCCTTATTCTCACATGTATTCCCGTTTCTCGCTGCCATTCCGCTATTTTATTTCTTCGTGACAGCGCATAGCCTGGGTTCTGCCGTCGGGTTTGTCATTCTATTCTTTGTGATCTACGGGTTAAGCTTTGTATACAACGTGGTCAAAGGGATTCAAGTGCTTCGTGAGTATGCTTGATTACCTCTCCACCTGGATCTGACCTCGCATAACAAACCCCGCCGTTCAACAACGGCGGGGTTTGCTAGTTACAGGTGCATTAGGAAGGTCAATGTGTACGCTGAACAGTCCATCGTCCAATTCCTATCCGGAATCACTACATGTGTTGCCGGAGTCTTCCCTGTTAAGCCTGCCCAATCAGATAGCGCTGAAGTGTTGGACCAAGCAAACCAAAGGCAAACAGTTCACTTTGAAACCGAGCTTTATCTTCTTCGGCAGTAATGCCCTCACTGTTCTCAAAGGCTGTTTCCGTCGCCTCTTCAAATGCGGTATGCATATTATTGTTATACCAGTCGATCGCCGAATCGGAGTGATTACGTACAATTCGAACAACTTCCAGCGAATTTCCGGGCTGAGTGGAGGCCACGTATACAAGTAATGACGGGTCTCCAGCATTTGCAGGCTGCACTTCAACCTCTGCACAGGACAATCCATCTACCTCAGTTAATCTGCGTATTTTCGCATCTTGAATGGCATACATTCGTATCGCGCTCCTTTTCCTTTGTGCTTATCATGTACTTTGTTCAATCTGGTATCGCGTCTCTGGTGTACCCAATCGATAAATCTCCCGATACACCTGTTGTAATACCGTTTCATACGCCCGATTTACAGACTCCTCCGGTGTATCCGGCCATGGGAATACCATGCCAGGAAAGGACTCTTCCTCCTTTTCCTGCATGAGATTGAGCAGTCCCAGTAATTGCTCCGCTTCCTGTGGTGTTGCCTGAATGATCCATTCATACGATGTTACAGACGGATCCGGAATAACGGAGCGGCCCATGACAGACACATAATACTTCATACTGTCCATTGCATGTTCTCTCCTTCACAGGCATGTTGAGGCCGTTGTCCCTAGAACTAGTTTCCGAAGAGGACAGACATTTTATGCCTGCTTTCGGCATATATTTGTTACGACTTCTGACGAAAAAGACAACATTTGCTGGCTGTCATTGCCTCAAACAGCCATACGGATGAATGACTCGACCAAGAAAGGATGAACAACCATGTGCGGTATTACCGGCTTCATACAGTGGAATCGGGATTTGACCCAGGAATCAGAGCTGCTGGTCCGGATGACGGACAGCTTGTCGAACCGGGGGCCCGACGCTTCAGGTACATGGATCTCCAATCCTTGTGCCTTTGGACATCGGCGTCTTAGTGTGATGGACCCCGAGAACGGGGCACAGCCCATGCATGCGTTACAAGGAGATACCTCCTATACCGTCGTGTATAACGGAGAACTATACAATGCACCCGAGTTGAAAAAGGAATTGCTCCAGCGGGGGCATCAGTTCCGTACGCAATGTGATACGGAAGTGTTGCTCGCCTCTTATATCGAGTGGGGACCGGCATGCGTTGACCGGTTTAACGGTATTTTCGCTTTTGCCATCTGGGATGGTGGACGTGAACAGGTTTTTATCGCACGGGATCGCCTTGGCGTGAAACCTCTGTTCTACAGTAATGCAAAAGACACCCTCGTATTCGGCTCGGAGCCCAAAGCACTGCTCATTCACCCGGATGTGGAAGCTGCTGTTGGCCCAGAAGGATTAGCCGAAGTCTTCATTGTAGGACCTGCCCGGACACCTGGACACGGTGTGTATTCTTCACTGAGCGAACTCAAGCCTGCGCATGCGCTAATCTACAACCGAAACGGAATTCGTACCTATGCCTACTGGAAACTGGAAAGCCACAATCACGAACATAACCTGGAAGAGACGGCCGCCGAAGTGCGAACCCTCTTGCAAGATACACTGGAGCGCCAGTTGGCATCAGACGTCCCTGTCTGCTCGCTTTTATCAGGAGGACTGGACTCCAGTGCCTTGTCTGCATTAGCCGTGGATTATTACAACCGGACGGGGCAAGGCCAAGTCCGTACGTATTCTGTCGATTATGTGGATAACGCCAAGCATTTCCAGGCCCATTCCTTCCAGCCGGGAGCAGATGGACCGTGGATTAAGCGAATGGTAGATGAACTCAAGACCGATCATCATTGGATTGAGATCGAGAACGGAGAACTGGTTCATGCACTGACACAGGCCATGCTTGTGCGGGATCTGCCCGGCATGGCGGATGTGGACTCCTCGCTCTATCTATTCTGTAAGGAAATCAAAAAAGGAGCCACGGTTGCCATTTCAGGCGAAGCGGCGGACGAAGTGTTTGGCGGCTACCCTTGGTTCCATCGGGAAGATATGCTGAACTCCGGTACGTTTCCGTGGTCTGTAGCGCCTGATATGAGAGCAGCCTTATTATCCCCGGACATTCGGGAATGGATTCGGCCACTAGACTATCTGGCAGACCGCTATTCTGATGCCGTGGCTGAAGTACCTCTTTTGGATGGGGAAACGGGCAAAGCTGCACAAATGCGGGTGATGTCTTACCTGAATATCACACGTTTCATGCCTACTCTTCTGGATCGCAAAGACCGGATGAGTATGGGGGCAGGATTGGAAGTACGTGTACCTTACTGTGACCATCGTCTGATCCAATACGTGTTTAACATCCCATGGGAAATGAAAATAACGGGTGGAAGGGAAAAAGGCATTCTGCGTAAAGCACTCGAAGGTGTCCTGCCTGACGATGTGTTATACCGCAAAAAGAGTCCATACCCGAAAACACATAATCCACAATACCTGGCTGCGGTCAAACAACAGGTACTTGATATCCTGGATGATCCCACATCTCCTATTTTGCCTTTGATCGATAAAGCTCAGATCCGTAATCTTGCATCTTCGCCCGATGCAGCTTCCAATCTCCCCTGGTTCGGACAGTTAATGTCAGGTCCGCAGTTATTTGCATATCTGACTCAGATCAATACCTGGTTGAGAACGTATAAAGTCGCTATTCGATAGAATTGCCTTCTGATTTCCATTCACAAAAAAAAGACGTCCGGTGAACAGCATAACTGTTGCTCACCGGACGGACATCTTATTGTTATACACAAATCAATTCATATGTGCTGAAATGGACATTGAAACCCGTCCATCGTTACACTTTTAGTGAACCTACTTTAATGTTTATTTCGTTCTCCCTTGCCGTGCTTATTGCTTAATGAATACCGGATTTCGTTCAAGCAGCCCACTGCCAAACGTATCCCTGAACGGAGAATCCTCCATATGGATATAACCAATGTAACAGCCACACTTTTTCATGCGACATGGCCGATCCGCGGACAAAGCCTGCAAACCATCACGATACAGATGCCCAATGATCCGGCGATCCTTGTAACACCTCTTCACATGCCCTGAACCTTGTACATAAAACACTTCCGAACCGGCAGCACATCGTTTGCCCAAGCTCTCATAGTCCTGCAGATTGCCTTCAAAAAGCGGATCAAGTCCACGTAAAAACTGAATCTCTTCCGGCGTATAATACTTCGGACGATCTTTAAATGCATTAACCCACATGTACACATCATCCGGTAAAGCCTGTCTCATGGATTCGATGGCGGGGAATGCACTGCGGATTCCCACTGTACCAACACTAAAAGCAAGCCCCATCTGACGCAAGGTCAGACATTGTTTTACAAAAGAAGCTTCTTTTGTCTCACGAGGATGATACGTCGCCCAAAAGGCTGCTTTATTCGCATCTAACTCCCTCGCCCAATCCAGCTTGACGGACAGGTTGGTTTGGATCGCAACTTTTTCCACATGTGGCATATGTGACAGCTCAACCATGGCTTCACGATACCAGCGCCGTACCAAAGCTTCACCATAGGGATTGAAGAAAATCGAAAATTGATGCCCTTCAACTTCCTGCTCCCTCACCCAATTCACAAATTGACGCAATTGTTGTTCATCCACTTCCAACGTCTCTTTGGAATCCACCGTTTTGCTAAAAGGGCAGTATGGACAGTCGTAATTACAGGAAGACAACTTCCCCCGATAATACAAAGTCGCTCTCATGAGAAAACAAACCCTTCCATCTGTTCACGAATTTCGGCAGATATAAGCCAATCTCCAATCGCATCGGAGTAACCCAGTCCCTCTTCAGTCAGACGCAGTACCTGCTTGCCCTCATCATTCTCCAGCTCGGCCATACCCTCTGTCAACAGTTCAGCCAACCAGACATAGTCGGACATCACATCGGTACCGAAGCGCTCATGGTAGTCAGACAACGTCAATCCCTCCCGATGCAGCAATGCTTTCAGAATGAAACGCCGTCTCTGTTCCTCACGGCTTAACACGATACCATAGTCCGCCACATCGTAGCGCTCAGTAGCCACATAATCGGCAATGATGCTTTGCGTGGCCTTGTAACTCACGCCATACTTGGAAGCATAGTGTACTTCACTGGTATAGGAACGTGCCCCGCATCCCAGACCAACCATGCCTTCCTCCTGACAGCTGTATGGCAGAAGTGCTTTGGAGGACGATTGTTCCCTGGCAAATCTGCGCATCGAATACTGCACATAACCTTTGCTTTTTAATGTCTCACGCGCAGCTTTGTATAGCTCCATCCGAATATCAGGTCCCTGACGGCGAATATCATCAGGCTTCACGATCGTATTTTCCCGTGTATACAAGGGATAGATGAAGATTTCACCCGGCTCGTAGGCTAACACTCTCTCCAGTGAATAGATCCATGATTCAACCGTTTGCCCTGGCAGACCATAGATCAGATCCAGATTCAACAATGGGAAATCATAACGCTTAAGCTTCTCAAGCGCTCGTTCGACCTCCTGCGGTTTTTGCGGACGATAGATGGCGGATGCTTCAGCTTCAATAAAACTCTGAATCCCCATACTGACACGATCCACACTTCGTTCCTTCATAATGGCAAGCTTGGCTTCCGTAACCGTATCCGGCGACGTTTCCACCGAAATCGATGCATGAGCAGGGTCCATTCCCATCACATGTTCGGCAATATCAAACAAACGATTCAACTGAACCTCATTCAATAATGTAGGAGTCCCCCCACCAATCGCGAACCTCGAATACGGTCTGCGAGATGTAATGGGTGCCCACTGCTTCGCTTGACGTTCCAGCGCATCCACATAGCGTTCATGGGTATCATCCCGTCGATCCGGCAGTGTGAACAGATTACAGAAACCGCAACGAGCAGCGCAAAAGGGAATGTGCATATATAAAAAATATGTATCGGTATTCTCTTTTTCCCATAGTGGCCCCAGCGGCAGCGGTGGGTCAAGCTCCCGATATGCGGTCTTGTGCGGGTATGAATATAAGTAAGAACGATACGGGAATGCCAGTACTTCACTGAGACCTGTAGCGATGTTGGATCCAGACGGTGTGGAATGGCCTGTTGTCGTATGATGTGATTGTTTGTCCATTGGTTTCCTCCTGTCTCTATAATAAAAATTCGCGATAAGGTACGGTCCAGACCACATCATGTGCAAGCCGGTGCCCTTGATATCCATCTTCACCGTAAGCCGTACCATGATCGGAAAAAGCGAGGCAAAATGCAGGGCGGTCACGTTTCCTCATCGCCTCGAACAATGGTCCAAGAGCCTCGTCTACATATTGAAGTGCAGCACGCTGAGTCTCCACCGAGTCCTCCTTGGCTCCTTCTACATAATAACGATTGGGGCCATGAATAGCAGACACGTTCAAAAACATAAATACCTTTTCATCCGGCGCGGTCTTTTCAAGCAACTTTAATGCATGCTGTACCTGATGCTCTGTCGATTTGGGATTGGTTACCCCAAAGTTCATTCGCCAGTAGCTCTGTTGGAAATAGCCGGGTAATACTTTCGCAAGCGGATTCTTTTTCGTAAAAAAGATGACACCGCCAATACAGATGGTACGGTAACCTTCAGCCGCGAATCCAGATACGATATCCGGTGTATCAAACAGCCAGGTGTGCGGATGTGTCTTGAGTCCGGTATTCCGGGAATGAAACAGCCTTATGTGAGATGCCTTGTCCGTATTGGCAGGAGTGGGCATAAAACCACCAAAAAAAGCATGATGCGCCGCATATGTAAAACTGCCCGGGGTATGACGCTTCTCCCATGGACCCGAACCACACAGATTAGGACAATTCTCCTCTTCAAGCTTGGCTACGTCATATCGCAAAGTATCCAAGGTAATCATTAACAGATCATGGGAGCCCACAATGGTGTTCATATCAGTCATGTTGAATAGGCTCCTTTCGTAAAAGTTCCATTTCCCATTCGTAGGTTCCAAGTCCATGATGTTGGACTCTGTACAGTAAATCTCCGAATGGATTCACATCCAGCACATAAGCAAGTGGGTTCGCGCCACTAGTAAGCAGTACATCAATCCCCGCTGACCACGAGTTGGGAAATGCAGACATGGCTGCTTGCGCTTCCGCCCGGACTAGCGACATCCGCTGTTCATCCAGACCTGCTTCAGCAGGCAGCATACGCTCATTGCGCAGATGAAGATTGGTAATCGGCGTACGGCTCAGCCGCATAATCGCATGACCTGCCTGTCCGCCTGCAACCAGTTGACGAATATCATAGGCGCGTTGATCAAGCGTGGCCTTGGGCATCCACCGTTCAACCTGTGCACCTTCTGCACATAGCCAGTTCATCAACGTAGCAATCTCTTCACTGCGGGTATACTTGCGTATACGTCCCTCATTGAAGAAAATCGTCTTGCCTTGTGCCTGTTCCATTCCCATCGTCGTTACAGCGATTTCGTCACCCGTACGCGGGTTAACTTGGTACGCCACAACGCCTGAAGCTCCGGAGCCACTTGCGAGCTTTACAAATACACGGTTCATACCGGCATATTGCATAGCTGTACGCAAGTCGGTGTAACTTCGGATCGGCTGTGAAGACTGGAGCGTAGGCGGTACCTGAACCCCATGAGAAGATAGATGCTGCTGACATGCTCTCTTGTCAAACATCAGTTGGATGTCACCAGGATCATTCATAAATCGGACTTCAGGCCATATTTCACGAGCCTCACGGCCCATTCGATCCAGACATGCTTTCCAGCCACGGAACCACTGGGCAGGAGCGTAGATTCTTCCCCACTCCTGTTCCAGTCCAAGTACCTGTTCTGCGGAGAAGGCTTCTGCACCCCTTCCATCCAATAAGAGTGGCGTATTGTTCATAGCGCCAAGGAATAGCAATTCACGCTCTACTTCCCAATCCTCACCAGGAGCATCAATCCGAATCAGGGGTACAGGCAGGTTGGAATGCACTGTATCAGCGATCGTTCCGCCGTGTCTCCAGTTCTGAAGCAATTGAGCATATGGCAGTACAACCGCAGGTTTCAAACCCAATCTATTTCGGGCCTCTTGCAACCCTTGGGTTCGGCGATTATTTGGGTTTCCAATCAACAATAAGGGCTGATCTTCCGTTGAATCGCGCACATCTATGGGTTGATGCAGGCTTTCCTTCATTTCCGTTACGCCTGACATCAACTATTCCGTTAACGACGGGTAGCGCCAGTCATCCTCATCGCTCTGTTGCTGGTCACTGACATCTACGGATATGCCAGAGCTGTTCCAGCGACTGATCATTTCATTGGTCATGTAGTGGTAACTTAGATCGAGGTGTTTCAGTTTCTTGATCCTGTCACTGGCAAGCAGGGCCTCAGCCCCTTCATCAGACAATGTGCCCTGTGACAAATCGAGTACTTCAAGTTGATCCAGAATAGGCGCTTCAGCTGCTGCTTTCGCAATCTCATCCTGAATTTCACTGTCTTTCAGCCCCAAGTAAACCAGCTTTGGAAATAATCCTTGTTCCAGAAGGGGAAGCACATCTTCAAGTGAACCATCGAAACCATAATTATCGACGCCCAGATATAATTCCAGTTTACGCAATTCAGGCAACTTGGCATGGGTGATTGAAGATAACACATCTTTCGGCAGACCACCACAAATAATAATCAGTTCTTCGAGCTTGGCATGCTGAAGCGGTTCCAGACTAAGGCCGCTACTCCCCATTACAGAGAATGATTTTAATTCTGGAAAAGCACCCAACAGCGGGGTGAGATTCGTCTGAATAATCCACGATAC
Source organism: Paenibacillus sp. Negev47 (assembly GCF_058313655.1). Lineage (NCBI taxonomy): Bacteria > Bacillati > Bacillota > Bacilli > Caryophanales > Paenibacillaceae > Paenibacillus > Paenibacillus sp. Negev47. The sequence goes on along the minus strand of NZ_CM177754.1, from coordinate 1,225,400 downwards.
TTCACATTCCTCGAATCCCATATCTCCAATGAACAGTTTTTTCAATGACGGAAAGCTTGGAGCCGACTCCTCAATGAGTGTACCCATGAACCCGTCAGGCGAGTTTTCATAAGCCTGTCCCCAATCTCCGATGATCAGACTTTCCAGTGAGCTGGCCTCTGGTTTAGCTGCCAGTTCCTTAATTAATTTCTCCATACGAATGCCGTCCTCATAATCATCGTAGGATACAACCAGCTTCACTTCTTGCATGAGCAAATCCCTCCGTCTAAGGTTCATATATGATTCGTTAATTTAGATGTTAACCCATACCACACAAGGCTTGCAACTTCTTCCAACTCCAGTCCCAAGTAGATTCCCAATCGTGCAATGTAAACCATTTCTCATATAGGTATAAGAACATACGTTCTACTATATAGTCGCAGAAATAGCCATCTTCATTTAGGTATATGGATGGACCTCGCCAAACCCGATCAAATACTTCATTTCATACAAAAAGCGTTAATGGCGGGTGAACCATCCCATCGGAATGCTTCTGTCCTTCCATTAACGCTTTGATGTTCACATATCATGAAGTTAAATCAAGATGTTCCGTTTAGTCTCAACCTTCAAGTCTGGATACGAGCGCTCTCAGCGCATGACCACGGTGGCTAATCGCCTGCTTTTGCTCCAGCGTCAACTCTGCCATTGTCATCTCGTATTCAGGGACATAGAAGAGCGGGTCATATCCAAAACCACCAGCACCTGCAGCTTCAGCTGTGATCCAGCCTTCCGCAGCGCCTTCTGCTTCATACTTATCACCTGTTGTCGGATCGTACAGTACCAGCGCACAGACGAAACGAGCGGGACTCAATAGTGGCTGCTCGGTGTCCTCACCGGATTTCAATGATTCCAGCGTCTCCAGCAACTTCGCATTATTCTGTGCATCCGTTGCTCCTTCGCCTGCATATCTCGCTGAATACACTCCCGGCTCCCCGTCCAACAGATCTACGCAAAGTCCTGAGTCATCTGCCAGAACGGGCAATCCAAGCGCATCACCAACCGCCTTGGCTTTCTTCCAGGCATTCTCCGCAAAAGTTACGCCATCTTCTACTACATCCGGCAGCTCTGGATAGTCAAACATGCTCTTGACCTCTTTGCCCAGTGGTGCGAAAGCATGAGCGAATTCACGGACTTTACCCGCATTGCGGGTTGCGACAATGAGGATTGGGCTGTCCAAGCTCATCTTAGGCTTCCCCTAATCCACGTGCGCCGATCTTGATCGCAATCGGTCCGAGTACTTCTTTTTGACGCTCGATCATTTCCAGAATTCCCTGCTCGCCCAGTTCCAACATTGCGTTCAGCTCACGGCGATCAAATGGTGCTTCCTCGCCTGTTCCCTGCAACTCGACGTATTTACCGCCACCTGTCATCACCAGGTTCATGTCCACCTTGGCTTTGGAATCTTCATCATAGTTCAGATCCAGTACAGGCTGTTCACCCACAACACCCACGCTTACCGCTGCAATGAAATCCGTAATCGGGAATACTTGCAGTTTGTGCTGTTGGGAAATCTTGTTCACGGCAAGCGCCAGTGCAACAAACGCACCGGTTATGGACGTTGTGCGTGTGCCTCCGTCGGCTTGAATGACATCACAGTCCAAGGTAATGGTACGCTCACCAAGAGCCTGCAGATTCACTACCGAGCGCAGTGCCCGACCAATCAGACGCTGGATTTCCATGGTGCGTCCAGTTAATTTGCCGCGATTGGCTTCACGTTGATTCCGGGTATGTGTTGCACGTGGCAACATGGAATATTCAGCTGTTACCCAGCCTTTACCCTGCCCTTTCATAAAGGGAGGAACACGTTCTTCTACTGTAGCTGTACAGATAACCTTTGTATCTCCAACTTCAATCAGTACAGAGCCCTCGGCGTATTTATTCGTGTTTACTGTTAAATTCAGCGGGCGCAGCTGTTCGCTGGTTCGTCCGTTTGATCTCATTTTTTCTGCCTCCTACGACTTAAGCATCCTGTAATGTTGAGCTTGTTCACACTTTTACTAATCCCTTATATTTTACCAAAGAGTTCGGTTAAAAGCATCCTTAAGCATTCCTTGCTCATTAAATCGGAATTTCGTTGATATATTCAGGCTTGGAAACCGGCGCACTGTAATCCCTGTTGTCGTCACCCATGACCGTTTTTTGGCCGTTCCATTCGATCTGCACTTTGGCATCCTTGCTGGCTGTATTCTCTGCAGTAGTTAATACGACGGACTGTAATAGCTCGCTTGGCACGATATCCCCTTCAGCAAACATATCGTCTTTCAGCGCAACCGTTACCGTGCCATCCTCGCCCGTTTTGACCGATTGCAGCTCTGTTCCACCTGTCATGACCTCTTCCAATTCCCCGCCTTTGTCAGGTCCCTTGATCAGCTCATTTAAAGCCGCCTGTACCCGATCTTCACCAGGGGTAACCAGGCGTGTAACCGGAACATAATATTGGATGCCTGCTGGCGAAGCAGCGGAGAAATAGACCGTTACCGGACTGCTATTGGTCACAAACGCATCGCCCAGATCCAAATTGATTCCCACAGCCCGATTCAGCGATTCAGGCAACGGCGTGCTGTTCACCGGCATTTGCGTTAACTTTTTACCATCCACCCAGATCTGCACATTCTCCACATCAGGTGTTCCCGTTAATGTCCACGTGACAGCTTCTAGCATTTTCCGTTCTTCCTTCGCATCATACTTGGCAAAATTACCCGAGAACTCCACGACCGCCAGCTTGTCATCCGCGTGAATCGTTACATTCTGAACAACCGTTCCCTGTGGGAGAACGCCCTGAAATCCTTCAGGCAACATGCCCGCATAGGCCCCGCCTGTGACAAGTGTATCCAGTGCTGTCTTCGGACTGCTGGCATCGGTTCCGGAAGGAAGTGTCAGGGATACCGGAGCGAGCAGCCCCTGCTGGTCTTGCAGATATACCGTCGTTAATGGGAGCGTTGCGAGTGCACCATTCCCTTCGGCTGCCTGAATCATGGCTGCTTCCTGGATGGGCGGCGGTGGGTCAACAGCTTCGGAAGACTGTGCTCCAAACATGCCACAGCCTGACAATACCATAGGAATGCTCAGCAGCGCTGCTGCCGATACCGTACGCAAAGAATGGGTCTTTCTCATGATCACGTTCCCCCTCATCATTTTTACAGTTTGTACTACCATGTATACGAGCCTTTGTCCAAAAAATAACTAAAAGATCATAAGAAAAACATCTATCGACGCACTTTCACAGAAGACAGACCGCGTTTAGCTGGAATTTTTCTTGCGATAATCGAATTGTTCAGCTTCGCTGAAAACGTATAAATTCTATAATCTTAAAGAAACGTAAACAGGTTAATAACGTATTAGGAAGCAAGAGTAAGGACATTGCTAACATCAGAGGAGGAATCACCCATGGAACATCCTGAGCAAGAAAAAATTCCCTACAGCCTAAATAGTCGTAAAGTCGAGGAGGCAACAAGAGAATGGCTGCATAAACGGGGCGTCGAGGTCCCTGAAATCGCTGAACTGGTCATGTTGTTGCAGAAAAAGTACTACCCTGATCTTACAATGGAAGAATGTATCGATAATGTGGAGAAGGTTCTCCGCAAACGCGAGGTACAGAACGCTGTTCTGACCGGTATTCAGCTCGATATCCTGGCAGAACAGGGTCAACTGTTATCTCCTTTGCAGGAAATGATTGAGAACGATGAAGGACTCTATGGCGTGGATGAGATCTTGGCATTCTCCATCGTCAATGTATATGGCAGCATTGGATTCACGAATTACGGATATGTGGACAAGCTGAAGCCAGGGGTGCTTGGACGACTGAATGACAAGAACCTGGGTCCTATCCACACGTTCCTCGACGATATTGTCGGCGCGATTGCCTCGGCAGCGAGCAGTCGGATCGCCCATCGCAAACAGTCTGAGCTTGAAGAAGCACTTGGAGAAAAACCTGTAAGCGATGATGTTGTATAACACTTAACTCGTTCCATAGCTGAAGTCGTGTGGGACATTGGACATGTGTGTGGATGCTTGGTGAAATAACTGTTCGATGAAATAACTTTTCATGAAAAAAGCGGCCTGATGGCCGCTTCTTTTGCATGTGTACGATACTTTTTTGATGATTTACACGTTATTATTTCAGATGTTTAGGTCGTACCGTTCCCGCCAAACCATAACCTTCAACCCACTTCTTTTCGGCAGCTGTCTCAGATGGTGTCCATTTTGGTCCAATCGTGATTTCCGGGCCTTTGCGCTCTCGCAACATGCCACGCAGCACAGTGATGCCGAGGATGCTGAGTCCAGTGAATACATACATCATCCGCATGATGATATTGCCAGAATCTGTTCCCGTCACCATGCCATGAACCAGCAGACCAATGAACACCGGGTAGGACAGCATGTGGAACATGAACCACCATTTGCGGCCCAGCTTGTTCCTCAGGTCACTGGATAACAGAACGATCACTAATCCATAGAAGGCTAACGTTCCCAGACCACTGCCGATCGGATGCACGGAGGCGGTAAAAGGAATTAGAAGTTCTCCCCAGGTAAACGGGCTATAGTGGTCAATATATAACGTTAACGCATGTACGAGTCCAAATCCGAAGGCGAGCCAGGTCGTTCGGGTATGCCATTTGAACATAACTGCTTTCGGTTTGCCTTTAGCCATAGGCATCCCTTGAGCAATGCCCAGAAACACACCAGCAAAGAGCAGCACATAAGCAGCAATCCCACTAATTCGAATGATATTCCACGTCGGCAGGTAATCTACAATCCATTGCGCCATAACCGGCTCCCCCACATCTGTTAGACTTGTCCTGATTTAGATCAGACTGAAGCGATGATCCGGATCAAAACCGGGCCAGTGCTCAGCGAGCGTATCCGTATTTCCTCTAAAATAAGTAATCCCATCCCGTGTCATCCACAGGACGTCATGCCGATCATAATGTCGGTTTAACCAACCTACCGCCTCGGCACTCCCCAAAATGCAGACCGTCTTGGCAATGATCTCGCATTGCGAAGCATGCTGTCCCATAACGGTACACTGCAATACGTCCGTATCCGCCGGCTCCATCGTCCGGGGGTCAATGAGGTGATGTGCAAGGTTTCCGTCCGTATTCTGCCATTGTCTGCGGGAAATACCTGAAGTGGCAACAGCTCCTCGCTGTAAGCGAACCGTACCTGACACATTCCCCTGATCCTCCAAAGGATCTGCTACTTCCAAGGTCCACTGGGGATGGTCTGGTGTACCCCATACTTGAATATCTCCACTCGCGTTAATCAAACCCGCCGGAATATGCAATGTTCGCTGCAACCAGTCTGCAATGCGTTCCACTGCCCAGCCCTTAACAATGCCTCCCAGGTCCAGTTCAGCTCCGGGGTCCAGGTGAACCATCCGGCTACCTTCCCGCTGAATCCAGCTCGGACGACTGTGATCACATCGATCTTCCATACCTGATGATGCAGGTGTCCTCGTTCGCAATATGCGTTCAAACAATGGACGTTGCTGTTGTCGTTGTTGCACCTTCTCGAAGGACAGATCGTATCCCGAAGCCTGAAGAGCCTGCGAGATGCCCGGTTGAAAAATCCCTTCGGTCAGGCCAATATAACCGTACGCCAGACTCAAAACTTCATCCATCGCAGCCGAGACAGGCATCCATCCGGTAGAATTATTCAGACAATTCAATTCACTCTCTGCCACAAATCGGCTGAATCGTTGCTCCTGTGTCTCAAACCAATTCTTTACCAAGGTTGCTGCATGTTCGGCTTCTTCCCGCCCAGCGGACAATTGTACTTCAACATCCGTGTTCATTGCACGGAATTGAAATTTGAGCGGACGAGCGACTTGCTCCGTGCGGCTCATGATGCACCTGTGCGTGACTGATAGTTGCCACTGCTGTATCCGGAGTCTGTATCCTGGTTATTTTGCCCAAAACGCTGAGCATCTGAATAACTTCCCTTGTTACTCATGCTCTGATTCAGCACAGCGGCTTGTGAGCTATCGGATGTTCCATTATCTTGATTATCGTTATTGTCATTGCCCTGCGTGTTCCAGTTGTTGCTGTCCGTTGTACTGCTGATCCATTCATCCATCACATCATCACGTGTATTCACTTGGCTTGAAGCAGTAACGCTTGTATCTGTGCCATTCGCTGCTGCATAGGCCACATCAAAGGCATCCGAGGTTCTTACATATTGAAAGAGTGCAGCCACGGTCAACGTTGCTGCCGCTGAAGCTTGCCATTTTCTCCATTGATTCCGTTTTCTTCTGGTCATCGCTCTTCCCTGCTTTCTTTAGGGTGTGTCTCAAAACTCGCTGAAGTGCATCTTTTACCGTCTTTTCGCCCCCTGCCGCGTCACTTTCCCTTGCCGTGCCCCGGCACGCCTGCGAAAAACTTCCTTGCTTGGAACGAAAACTCGGCAAAATCTGCTTCCTTCGGAGTTCTAAGACACGCCCTAGCGAAGTTCATAGGTGTATCTTAGGCGCGCTGGCTTAAAAATAGATGAATGAACGGTTAAGAGAGGCTAAAGCTTTATTTCACGGGAGTCGTTTCAAACAAAAAAAGACCCTGAACAGGTGAATTGCCTGTACAAAGCCTTTATATAGGAGCGTATTATCATTTCATATTAATATCATTATTTCGTTAGATTCGAAAATAGAACGTGCCATCCGGTTGCTGCTCTTGTCTCGCCATCCCCCGTCGAATCAACTCCTGCAAATGGGCCATCGTCTCGCTCATGGCAAACCGCAGTTGATGGGTACCGAGCCGATTACCAAACATGTATTCACAGATATCATACGCATTGGCCGGTGACTCCTGAATTCGCTCCGTCAACTTCTGAAGGCGCTCTTCGTGATGAGCAAGCAAGTGAGCTGTTCGTTCGCTGAACTGGGCAAAAGGATTTCGATGTCCCGGGTACGCCTGCTTGACATTCAGAGCTCCGAGACGATGCAATCCTTCCATATAAGAAAATAAAGGCTGAGGGTCACTGCCCGGTTGCAGACTGATATTCGGTGAAATCTGTGGCAATACTGCATCTCCGCACAGAATCTCCATCGACTCCGGTGAATAAAAGGATAAATGGCCTGGGGCATGTCCACCCGTCTCCACAGCAACCCAACGTTTCCCGCCCATATCGAGCCACTCACCGTCTTCAATGGGAGTCACATTCGGAAGTGGTGTGATCTGCGAAGTAAATGCCTTCATATGTTCATGTATCTGCTCTGTCTTGTCTTCGGGCATACCGTGACGACCATAAAAATCAGGTAAGATTGTATTAATGCGTGAGTCAGATCCCCACATATAATCGGCCTCTTGGCGGGAGCGTGTGGACATTCGAACGGGTGCACCCGTCATCTGTTGTATCCATCCCGACAACCCAAGATGATCCGGGTGATGGTGGGTCAGCACAATTTGATGAATATCGCTAAAGGTCCGGCCGAGATCTGCCAGCGCTTCATGCCACTCCTGTTCCGTCTCCGAATTACGTGGTCCCGGATCTATGATAGTGACCGTTCCATCCGGTTCAGACAACACATAACTGTTCACCCATCGCAGAGGAAAAGACATGGTAATCTTGACCCGATGTATGCCCTCTGTCATGGACATCTCTTCTGTTCGCTTCATACGTTTTCCCCTTCCAGACGTCTGTTCACTCCACAGGACGATGACCCACAAAAATCATACGCGGAGAATCCTGCTCGTCATATTTCTCTTCATCATAGCCGCCATGGACCTGATCTACCTGAAGTCCAGCTTCACTTAACAGCTCACTCAGTTGCTCCCGGGTATACAGCTTCACACGTTCCTGATATACCCGCGGTTCATGTCCGGATGCGGTATCCGTAATGCGTATTTCCTTTTGCACAAATCCATCATGAATCTTGCGGAACTCCTCAATCCGCTGCCCTTCATCCTCTCGAACCGAGTGCGGAACCAGATGACGAGTCACATAAGCCGTATTCATAAAATCAATAATATAGCTGCCACCCGGCCGAAGCATACGGTGAATGGCGCGTAATACTTTCAGTTGTTCTCCGTCCTCAAGGAAATAACCAAACGATGTGAACAGATTGACTACGGCATCGAAGCCGCCTTTCAGGGGGAGTTCACGCATGTCTGCATGGCACCACGTTACTCGATGTTCGTCATCCATTAGGCGGGCTTCACGCAAAAGCACATCGGAAAGATCGACCCCGGTCACTCGCAATCCTGCGTCCGCAAGTGCCAATGAGTGCCGTCCCATACCGCAGCATAGATCCAATACTTCAGAGCTCGGCTCAAGCTTCAACCACTTGATCATTTTATGTACTTCCTGATAGGCACCCTGTACATCCCGGTGCTTGTATACGAGCAGATAATCTTCTCCAAAACTCTTTTCATACCATTCCATTAATTCTCGCCCTCCACATGGTCACTGGCCCTCTGTCTATAGTACGCTGTTGTACAGGCCTGATCATTTCCCCTAAGCTTTAAGTTATTGTAACGTCTTTATTCTGCAAACTCAAAAAATTCCAGTAAATCAGCCGCATTGAAGACCAAAAATGTACACGATATAATGTTTAACATGCGCATACCCCTGCGAATCGGTTAACTATAAGCAACAGGAGGTGTTCTTATGATTCGCATCGGACTTACCGGATGGGGGGATCAGGAAGATCTCTATCCGAACCGTACCAAAGCCAAAGACAAGCTCAGCCTATACGGTCAATACTTCTCCACTGTGGAGGTGGATAGTTCCTTCTACGCCGTTCAACCGCGGGATCGAATGGCACGGTGGGCTGCAGAGACGCCCGAATCCTTTGCTTTTATCATCAAAGCCTATCAGGGAATGACCGGACATCTGCGAGGCAAACCCTACTTCACGAGCACGTCGGAGATGTATAAGGCTTTTCGAGAATCACTGGAACCCGTCATTGAAGCTGGCAAGATGCAGACAGCCTTGTTTCAATATCCACCTTGGTTTGAGTGTAATAAGGATAACGTGAAAGAGCTTCGAGAAGTGAAGCTTAGAATGGAGGGTATTCCATGCGCCCTCGAATTCCGCCATCGCAGCTGGTATGAAGATGGCATGCGCGAGCGGACGCTTGCGTTTATGAAGGAACAAGGCTGGATTCACAGTGTCTGTGACGAACCCCAGGCGGGTCCAGGTTCCATTCCCATCGTGCCGCAGGCCACGGATTCGGAGATGACGCTGGTTCGCATGCATGGGCGCAACGTGTCCGGCTGGCATCAGAATGGTGCGCCCAATTGGCGCGAGACCCGTTATTTGTATCGTTACAACAAGGAAGAGCTGTTGGAGTGGAAAGGGTATCTGGAGCAATTGCAGGAGCAGAGCAAGGATGTCTATGTTATTTTCAACAACAACTCCGGTGGCGATGCAGCGGCGAATGCCCAGATGATGATGGAACTGCTGGACCAGCCAGTAAAGCCTTTTCCTGACCGTACTGAACCGGAGAAGGAAGAAGGACCGAAGCAGCTAGAGCTATTTTAACACCTTATGTACAACGTTTATTAGCGTGGTATCACAAACATCAGCGCTTACAAATTACTTTAGTTTCTCTACTCTCAATAGTAAAAGATATATAAAAAACACAAATAAATTGACTACGTTCAAAAAAGCCCTAAAGGTGAACCTTCAGGGCTTCACATACCTAAATTTGATCCATATCTAAATAAATTCTATACCAATCAGGACGTTGTGCTTGAATTAATGAGATTGCTTCAGCTAATGCAACACCTTTTAGCTCTAATAATTTTTTATAATTAATTTGTTCGTTCTTAATCCAAATGTGTGCTAAAGACTCACCACAACTTGCCACTACCATTTCATCATAGCAATTATCGTTTGAAACATTAATTAGAAAATCAATTGTCTCATCATCTTGAAAATTAATTCCCAAATCAATTACTGCATCATCTTTCTCTGCATCACTTGTTTTAGGATCTAACAAGATTTCCATTAGAATCTTTTTATTCATACTTATCAGCTCCCAAGGGGAATATGTGTACCTATGCTTCGACCACCCATTTCACCAGTAAAAGGATTGATATATGATCCCTTATCATCTAATCTTGCATCAAAACGAGGTTGATTACTTCCTGCTTGTAAGCCTTCTCTTGTACTTGCTTCAGATTTAATTTTCAGCCTCCAACTAAATACTCCATCCTTACCTTTTATTCCCCATTGTTCGACGCCTCCTGAAGTATTTTGTTGTACCCAACCTTTTGCTTGCGCCCATTTTCTCAGGTTTGCAGTGTTCTTAGAAATACTACCAGTATCTTTGACTAGACCATTATTAGTAGGTTTCGTAGACTGACCACCATTTCCCGTCCCCTTAGCAGAAGACTGACCATTACTCGAAGTAGACGGCTTACTACCAGAGGATCCACCTTTACTTCCGCCCCCACCAAAACTTCCTCCAGATGATCTACCTGCGCCAGCACTGGCACTTCCACTCCCTGCCCCCAATCCCTCTAAAGAGTTCTTTGCCGGTCTTTTGGACTCTCCGCTGGAGTCTACATAGATCAATGGATTATTTTCCACATACGTATATAAATTCAAACTCAATGGATTCGTGAGTTGTCCCTCATACGTATCTTCATTAATGAAACGGGCCGTGGACGGGTCATACCAGCGAGCTCTTAAATACTGTAGTCCCGTGACCTCATCCCAATACTCTCCGGCATAACGCAAGACATTCGGGACGGTCTCCTCTGTTGTTTCCGCGTTACCCCAGATGTCATAGGTGTATTGGTTCAATACGTTGCCTGATGCATCCCGGATTTCCGTTACATCCCCGTGACCATTGGTCACATAGGACTGGAGCTGATTTTCTCCAGCGATCTGCCGGGCGGTCAGTTTGCCGGTGGCATCGTAGACGTAACCTACCGTGATCTGCACTGCTCCCGTGCTACTTACCGTGCCTTCGGCCACCAGTAGTCCACGGTCATCGTAGTAGTAACGAGTTGTTTGACCTCCCGTACTTCGTTCGGTCATTAGACCGTCTCCATTGTAACGGTAGCTCACATTCTGCTCGTTAACCGCAGCAATTGTTAGTTGATTGCGAGCATCGTAAGTGTAAGAAGCTGGCACAGGCGGGTTCCACTCCCGGTCACTTTCCAGACCGCTCCGGTTATCTCGCACATCGTAGGTATACGTCTCCTGATACGGGCTGGACGTTTTAATTCGATTTAGCTTGTCGTAAGTGTATTGGGAAGCGATTCCCTGATCTGTTTTGCTCGTGATATTTCGGTTGTTATCATAGGCATAGCTGTAGCTCGGGCCGTTTGTTCCCTGGAACGTATGGGAGAGCCCGGTCAGATTCAGTCCGTTGTACGTGTAGGTCTCTTTCCAGCCAGACCCGGCACTTTGTTGGGCCAGACTGTTGTTGCCGCGATACGTATAACTGAAGCTATCTAGGGTCGTTCCGCTACCATTGGTCAAGCTCAGGGATGCAGGAAGTGCGGAGGCTCCCTTGTACGTCATGCCCAGATTGAGCGTGTAACTTCCTTTCTGGAAGGTCTGACGAGTACGTGCCCCTCTTGCGTCGTAAACAAATGTTAATGTAGCCCCATCCGGGTAGGTGATGCTCTCCAGCTCACCAACGGGTGTATAGGCATATTGGGTGCTCCCAGTAGGATCGCCCATACTGGTTCTCCGGCCCATAGCATCATAGGTGTATGAGATCGTGCCGTCACTGGCCCGGTTTTCCAGCAGGAAGTTGCGGCTGTTGTATACGTAGGTGCGTTCCTGCCCTTTGCGATCCAGCACTTTCGTCACATTGTCATTCGCATCATACGTATAGGTCGTGAGTTGCCCCAAGGGGGCTGTCTGTACGAGAGTCCAAGCTCATTGCCGTCTGGCGGTTGTACCCTCTTAAGGTATAAACTTAAAGCATTAATGTGCTTACAATCAAAATGGTGAAATCTTCATACGGGTATTACAAGAGTTATTTGTGTTTTGGTTGTATGATGAGTTCATTTGTCACTGGGTAGCCTACACCAAAGAAGAAAACCTTGAAAGGCACGAAGCCAATCAAGGTCTATCCCAGTAATTGTTAATTAATAATTTGCATCGAACAAGGTGAGCTTATCTGGTACAACCTTTACAAAAGTACCTTTAGTAGGAACTGACCCTGCAAGCACTAAGGAGACGATGGATTCTCCAATCCTTAATTCTGCATAACCATCTTCTTCAATTGACCCTAGAGAACCAATTAAAAATATTGAGCCCTGCTCCATTCCAATAGCGAACTTATCTTCTTCACATATCTTCAAGTTACGTCCAAGTGTCAATGACTCGCTAATCTCTATTTCAACAAAGTACTCCTTGCCTTCTTCTGGCAAATCTCCATCCCAACTAGCCACAGCACGCCCGTATTCTGTTGAAAAGTTAATCTTTTGGTTAATTCCGTTAAAATCAACTTTTTCCACTCTGATTTTCAATTCTGAAATTCCTCCAATCATCTAATCCGTTGCAGATATTAGTTACTGTCATTATGTCATTGACAGAATTATAAGTCCATGTTTCCTCATGATAATGATACTTCGGCGTCCCCGAACTAGTCATTTCATGCTCACTAAATCGAACACTTCGTGTACCATCTGCGGAAAAAATTCTGTCAAAGTCAACTTTTCCAGTTCTGGGGTTAATATTCGTGGTGTTCTTCCCAAGGTATTCTTCCCAACGTTTTGTAACATCACTAGATTTAATAGTTGTTGTTGCTTTAACTTCCGGGGTTGCATTAACTTTAGTATTTGTACTTGGAACATTAGCTTTACCCGTCCCTTTAGTCGACGGCTTACTACCAGAGCTTCCACCCTTTACTCCACCGCCTCCGCCAGAGGATCTGCCCATACCGGCACCACCACTGGCGCTACCGCTTCCTGAGCCAAGCCCTCCAAGGCCTTCTTCTCTCCTCGTTTGGCTTCTCCGCTAGGATCGGTGTAGATCAATGGGTTATTTTCCACATACGTGTACAGGTTCAGGCTGTTCCGTTCTGCTTTATCCCCTTCATAGATATCTTCGTTGATAAAACGTTCCAGATTCGGGTCATACCAGCGGGATCGTAGATATTGCAGCCCGGTTTCCTCGTCCCAATATTCTCCTGCATAGCGGAGCACATTCGGTGTCTGCTCTTCCATCACTCGTGGATTTCCCCACATAGTTCCAATAATTTATGAATTAAACATTTTTTTCTATAATTAAGCAAATTAAAATTTAATCCATAAGTATAGATCGCTAAAAACATAAAAAGGAAACCCTGACTGTCGTTTAACAATCAGGGTTTCTAAAAAAGTAAACTATTTTAATATATACGAAATATTATAATTATTTATCCAATCTATAAAAATCTTCTCTCTCAATAACTCTGGGCATACAATTTCACCGAGAGATATAAACTTCTTATACATTTCTTCAAATATTCGCATACAACTCAGCTTTTCTATTACAATATTCGATGGCAAAGGTGACCATCCCTCTATTAAACTTTTGCATTCTAACATTAACTTTCCATCCTCTGTCTCCCTGATAATTAATTCTCTCATTACACCTTGCTCATAAAACCCTAAAGTATGGTTATAATCTTTTTCGTTAAATTTTTCTATAATTCCAGGTATTTCTTCAATAATAGAAGGGAGATCAAACTCACAGTCAACAGGCCACCTCCCGCTCCCAAAACCTTCAACTACAAAATTTACACTATTAGTTTTTTGAAAACAACTACATATATCAAAGATAACACTAGTTTGATTATCTAACTCATCATCGTATTTTAAATCATTAATCTCAACTTTCTTAATATCGATTGTATTCTCTAAATACATCTTGAACAATTTAAATCCTCCTTCTTATCTATCAACTAGTTATTATTTGAACAAAAATCATTTTAGTACAAATGCATCACTTACTGGGTAAGCCGTTCTTATTGTGCCTATTTTCAAATTGGGAATTATAACAGCTCTTTTAGCTGAGACTATATCCCAAGAAGGTTTTATTATTTGACCTAAACCCTCTGGTATATCTACTATCGTGGGTTTATCGACTTTGCCATATGAATTCAAGAACTTTGCAGCCTTTTCATTATCGAGCCATTGGCCTTGTTCTGACATCTTTCCGGACTCATTTACTGTTCTAGCTCTTCCCTTTAGTGATTCTAGATTCTTTTTACCTGCACCATGAGTATCGAAGGTATGACCAAGGTTTGGCTTACTTTTCCAGTTTACAACTCCATTTTTTCCTGACAACCATCCTGCGTTACTTGTGGAAGTAGGCGGCTTACTACCAGAGCTTCCATCCTTTACTCCACCGCCACCTCCGCCAAAGCCTCCACCAGACGATCTGCCCATACCGGCACTGCCACTGGCACTTCCACTGCCTTGCCCTAATCCCTCTAAGGCGTTCATTTCACCTCTTTTGGCTTCTCCGCTAGGATCTTCAATGGGTTATTTTCCACATACGTGTACAGGTTCAGGCTCAGCGGGTTTGCCAGTTCACCCTCGTACGTATCTTGACTAATAAACCGTGCCGTGGACGGATCATACCAACGTGTTCTCAGATACTGAAGCCCTGTCACTTCATCCCAGTACTCTCCGGCATAACGCAGAACGTTCGGAACGGTCTCCTCTGTTGTTTCCGGGTTGCCCCAGATGTCATACGTGTATCGGTTCAATACGTTGCCTGATGCATCCCGGATTTCCGTTACATCCCCATGTCCGTTCGTCACATAGGACTGGAGCTGATTTTCTCCAGCGATCTGCCGGGCGGTCAGTTTGCCGGTGGCATCGTAGACGTAACCTACCGTGATCTGCACTGCTCCCGTGCTACTTACCGTGCCTTCGGCCACCAGTAGTCCACGATCATCATAGTAGTAACGAGTCGTCTGACCTCCTGTTCTTCTCTCGGTCATTAGACCGTCCCCATTGTAACGGTAGCTCACATTCTGTTCGTTAACCGTAGCACCTGTTAGTTGATTGCGAGCATCGTAGGAGTAAGAAGCTGGCACAGGCGGGTTCCACTCCCGGTCACTTTCCAGACTACTCCGATTATCCCGCACATCGTACGTATACGTCTCCTGATACGGGCTGGACGTTTTAATTCGATTTAGCTTGTCATAGGTGTATTGGGAAGCGATTCCCTGATCTGTTTTGCTCGTAATATTTCGATTGTTATCATAGGCATAGCTGTAGCTCGGGCCGTTTGTTCCCTGGAACGTATGGGTGAGCCCGGACAGGTTCAGTCCGTTGTACGTGTAGGTCTCTTTCCAGCCAGACCCGGCACTTTGCTCAGCCAGACTGTTGTTGCCCCGATAGGTGTAGGCGAAGCTGCCGAGCGTCGTTCCACTCCCATTGGTTAAGTTCAGCGATGCTGGAAGTACAGAAGCTCCCTTGTACGACATACCCAGATTGAGCGCGTAACTGCCTTGCTGGAAGGTCTGACGAGTAAGTGTTCCTCGGGCATCGTAGCCCAGCGTTAATGTGGCTCCGTCTGGATACGTGATGCTCTCCGGTTCACCAACGGGTGTATAGGCATATTGGGTGCTCCCGGTAGCGTCGCCCATAACGGTTCTCCGGCCCATAGCATCATAGGTGTATGAGATCGTGCCGTCACTGGCCCGGTTTTCCAGCAGGAAGTTGCGGCTGTTGTATACGTAGGTGCGTTCCTGCCCTTTGCGATCCAGCGCCTTCGTCACATTACCATTCGCATCATACGTATATTTCGTGACTTGTCCCAAGGGATCAGTCTGGACGAGCAAACGGCCCAACTCATCGTAACGCTTTTGGACGGTTTTTCCGTCTGCATAGGTTACTTTAGTTAAACGACCACCTGCTTTGAGCAGATGGTCGTTTAAGGTGTATATGTTATTCAGTACAGAGGAATTCCCACTATTCTAATCGTTGCTCTCCAACAAATATGTCTTTATTACAGTATCCTCATCAAAAACATAAATTCTCTCACAATTTAAACATCTCCATACGTCATATCGAGGAAATGGTATTGTTACTGGGTCAATTGCGTTCCCTAAATTTATAATATCATCCCACTCTTTATCGGTATATACTCTTAATTCAACGTCATTAGGTGCTTTTGAGTTAGATAATGTTGCACCACATTTACCTATATATGCTTTGTATCTTAAAATATCAATATCATTCTTTACTAAGCATTAAATATTGAAATAAACTCTATTGGCGCAGTGAGTTCATTCCATTCGTCAATATCCTCAAGCTCAAAACAAATACCAGGATAATCCGGGAGTATATATACATAATCCTCTTTATTGTACCTGACACCAATTCGGCTTAAATCTAGTATGTTATTCCCTATCCCTATACATTCTAAGAATTTACCGCGTCACATAGGACTGGAGTTGACTCTCTCCGGCCATCTGCCGGGCGGTCAGTTTGCCAGTGGCATCGTAGACGTAACCTACCGTAATCTGCACTGTTCCCGTGCTGCTTACCGTGCCTTCGGCCATCAGCAACCCACGATCATCATAATAGTAACGAGTCGTTTGACCTCCCGTACTTCGCTCGGTCATCAGACCGTCTCCATTGTAACGGTAGCTCACCGCCTGGGCGTTTACCGTGGCACCTGTCAGTTGGTTGCGAGCATCATAGGTATAGGATGCTGCGACGGGCGGGCTCCACTCCCTGTCACTCTCCAGACTGCTCCGGTTATCCCGTACATCGTAGGTATAGGTTTCCTGATACTGGCTGGACGTTTGGATTCGGTTCAGCTTGTCATATGTGAATTGGTAGGCTGTTCCTTGATCCGTTTTGCTCGTGATGTTCCGGTTGTTATCATAAGCATAGCTGTAACTCGGACCGTTTGTACCATTAAACGTATGCGTGAGCCCGTTCAGGTTTAGGCCATCGTAGGTGTAGGTTTCTTTCCATTCGGACCCTGCACTTTGTTGTGCCAGACTATTGTTGGCACGGTAGGTGTACGCGAAGCTGCCCAGGGCCGTTCCGCTACCACTCGTCAAGCTCAGGGATTCTGGAAGGGCCGAAGCTCCCTTGTACGACATGCCCAGGTTAAGCGTATAACTACCCTGCTGGAAGGTCTGACGGGTCCGCACGCCACGGGCATCGTAACCCAGCGTTAGCGTTGCCCCATCGGGATAAGCGATACTCTCCAGCTCATCGACTGGTGTATACCCATATTGGGTGCTACCAGTGGAGTCGACCATGCCGGTTCTCCGGCCCATGGCATCATAAGTGAACGTAATCGTCCCATCACTGGCCTGGTTTTCCAGCAGAAAGTTGCGGCTGTTGTATACGTAGCTGCGTTCTTGCCCTTTGCGATCCAGCACTTTTGTCACATTGTCATTCGCATCATACGTATATGTCGTGACTTGTCCCAAGGGATCAGTCTGGACGAGCAATCGTCCCATCTCATCATAACGCTTCTGGACAGTTATTCCATCTGCAAAGGTTACATTAATTAAACGACCACCTGCTTTGAGCAGATGGTCGTTAAGGTATATATCTTATTCAGTAAAGAGGTATCCCGACTATTCTAATCGTTGCTCTCCAACAAATATGTCTTTATTACAGTATCCTCATCAAAAACATAAATTCTCTCACAGTTTAAACATCTCCATACATCATATCGAGGAAATGGTATTGTTACTGGGTCAATTGCGTTCCCTAAATTAATAATATTATCCCACTCTTTGTCGGTATATACTCTTAATTCAACGTCATTAGGTGCTTTCGAGTTAGATAATGTTGCACCACATTTGCATTGTAACCTTGCCATAAAAGCACTCCTCTCACGGATAGATTATGTTCCCCTCGATTGTCCAAATTTCAACCTTGCCAGGAATTGTTTTGTTAGAGTATGTTCCAGTAGCTCGCTTAATAATCTCCTTTGCTTGGTCGACAGTTAATCCTGCGGCCCTAGCGTCAATTATCACTGTTTCTGCTCCTTGTTTCAATCCTTTTTGTATCCTTGTTATGCCAGTGTTAATGTTAGCATTTTCTAATGTCTTAAGTTCTGTTTTAACTCCATTCACTTTAAAATCAGGTGTTTTAACTTTTGAATATGGATCTTTCGGAATAATTTCAACATTTTTGCCTTTGCTAATCAAATCATTTACAACTTTCTTTTCTGCATTGGTTAAACCATTCAAGGAACCACTAACCTTACCGGAAGTTGACGGCTTACTACCAGAGGAACCTCCTCTACTTCCGCCCCCACCGAAACTTCCTCCAGATGATCTACCTGCGCCAGCACTGGCACTTCCACTCCCTGCCCCCAACCCCTCTAAAGAGTTCTTTGCCGGTCTTTTGGACTCTCCGCTGGAGTCGACATAGATCAATGGATTGTTTTCCACATACGTATACAGGTTCAAACTCAATGGATTCGTGAGTTCCCCTTCCACCGTATCCTCGTTGATAAAACGAGCCGTGGACGGATCGTACCAGCGAGCTCTTAGATACTGTAGTCCCGTCACTTCATCCCAATACTCTCCGGCATAGCGCAGGACGTTCGGGACGGTCTCCTCTGTCCTTTCCGGATTGCCCCAGATGTCGTACGTGTATCGGTTCAATACGTTACCTGATGCATCCCGGATTTCCGTTACATCCCCGTGTCCGTTCGTCACATAGGACTGGAGTTGACTTTCTCCGACCATCTGTCGGGCGGTCAGTTTTCCGGGGGCATCGTGTACATAGCCTACTGTGATTTGCACCGTTCCCGTGCTGCTTACCGTGCCTTCGGCCACCAGTAGTCCACGGTCATCATAATAGTACCGAGTCGTTTGACCTCCCGTGCTTCGTTCAGTCATCAGCCCGTCACCATTGTAACGGTATCTCACCGTCTGGTCTTTTACCGTGGCACCTGTCAGTTGGTTGCGGGCATCATAGGTATAGGATGCTGCGACGGGCGGGCTCCACTCCCTGTCACTCTCCAGACTGCTCCGGTTATCCCGTACATCGTAGGTATAGGTTTCCTGATACTGGCTGGACGTTTGGATTCGGTTCAGCTTGTCATATGTGAATTGGTAGGCTGTTCCTTGATCCGTTTTGCTCGTGATGTTCCGGTTGTTATCATAAGCATAGCTGTAACTCGGACCGTTTGTACCATTAAACGTATGCGTGAGCCCGTTCAGGTTTAGGCCATCGTAGGTGTAGGTTTCTTTCCATTCGGACCCTGCACTTTGTTGTGCCAGACTATTGTTGGCACGGTAGGTGTAGGCGAAGCTGCCGAGCGTCGTTCCACTCCCATTGGTTAAGTTCAGCGATGCTGGAAGTACAGAAGCTCCCTTGTACGTCATGCCCAGGTTGAGCGTGTAACTGCCTTGCTGGAAGGTCTGACGAGTACGTGCACCTCGGGCATCGTAACCCAGCGTTAATGTAGCCCCATCCGGGTAGGTGATGCTCTCCAGCTCACCAACGGGTGTATAGGCATATTGGGTGCTCCCAGTAGGATCGCCCATACTGGTTCTCCGGCCCATAGCATCATAGGTGTATGAGATCGTGCCATCACTGGCCCGGTTTTCCAGCAGGAAGTTGCGGCTGTTGTATACGTAGGTGCGTTCCTGCCCTTTGCGATCCAGCACTTTTGTCACATTGTCATTCGCATCATACGTATATGTCGTGACTTGTCCCAGGGGATCAGTCTGGACGAGTAAACGTCCAATCTCATCATAACGTTTCTGGACGGTTTTTCCGTCTGCATAGGTTACTTTGGTTAGGTCACCACCGAGATTGTACGTATAACTTGTCTTTTTATTCTCGGCATCGGTCACCGAGGTGAGACGAGACAAGGCATCATAGCTATTCGAGGTTAGGTTGCCGTTTCCGTCGGTGACGGAGATGACGTTGCCCACGCTGTCATACGTGTAGGTGGCCAAAACCACGTTGCCGCTGGCCTTGAGTTCTTCCTTTTTGGTCACTTGGCCCATGACATTGTAGGTCTCCCGAATACGGTTGTTTTCCCCATCGGTGATCGTCAGGGTACGCGCCGCATCATCATATGCCATTTGGGTGGTGGACGTTCCATCCTGCTGGCGAAGGACCCGGTTGAACGCATCATAGCTGTAGGTGATTGTTTGTCCTGTCGCATCCGTCTGAGCGGTCATTCGATCATACGCATCATACGTATACGTCTTGCTGCCCCGCACATTCGTTTCACTGGACAACCTGCCTAACGGGTCAAAACGGTATACCGTTTGGCTCAGATCAGGTGTCGTTACCGTCAACGTATTATTCACGTCATCATAGGCCAGAGTAGTAATACTTCCGTCCGGATTCTTCTCGGAAATAACACGCCCAAGCTTGTCATAGGTCGTCGTTGTTATATTCTGATTACCGTCCGTATAGCTGTTCATCTCTCCGGTGGCGTTATACCCTGCTTGAAGGATGACCGCGGAACTCTTCCCTGCTGCATCCGTTACATTGACTTCCTGCCGGGTAGGCCGCATGGACTTGTAACCAAACTGCTGACGAACGATGGTATCTGCCGTCTCTCCCTTCAGTTGGAGCACAATCGGGTTTCCGTATCCATCATATTGATAATTGGTCTGACCGAGAAGATTGCCTTGACTGTCCCGTATGACTGACTGTGTTAATGATCCGGTAACCGAATCATAGCTGTAACTGGTGGTTGCCTGTTGGCTACTACCGCCCGTTTCCGTGCTTTGGGTAAGGGCTATCACTGGTGACAAGTCGTATCCGCTGAAAAACTTCATCTCATATGTGGGCTTGATCGTTGCACCCAGTGGATTCGTCTGGGCAATCACCTGCCCCCAATTGTTGTACTGCAGGGTCGTGACCGCTGCACTGGAAGCTCCACCTGTATCATACGAACGTTCTTCAATCCGGGTCGGAACATTGCGATAAGCAGCCTCATTGTAAGAATAGGCTGTAACCCGCCGCTGATTCCCTTGAATTGCCCCGTTACTGATTTGCGTATTATAGACCACATCCGGTTTGTTATGTGCAACAAATTGTTTCTTGAAACTGTACTCGGTTCGGGTTAGCCCATCCTCTACCGTGGTCGTAAAGGTATTGTTTTGTCCGTAAACTGCACCAATATCGCCGCTATAACTCACATTGATTTGGTTGGATACTTCCTGTCCTGCTGTGCTGTAGTACACTCTGCGCTGACCATATCGAGGCTGGGTCTCCGCGCCAGTCGGTCCCAGTTTTCGCAGTACGGTTCCACCAAAAGTATATTGCGTCATCGCTTTAGTCGGATGCTCAATGGAGGCCAAAACGAGCCAGTCATTCCATCCCCAATAGACCTGCTGATTTTCTCCCGTGTAATCCTTATAGAAATCAATCAGGTTGAAAAGTAAGCCATTCCATCGAAGATACCCATACTTCGTTACTCTTCCTTCTGTATCAATGACGTGATCGAGTAAGCGCTGAGTACGATTGTTGCTCGTCACATTTCGTGTTTTATAGGTGACCACCCGATCATTAAAGGAAGCTTTGACCTCATTCGCGCTGTATGAAAAATCCATCGTCTGCACTGGCTGTCCCTTGCCAGCCCGAGTCATAACAAAACTCAGAACGGTGCCGTAATTTACGTTGGTGGTGTAATAAAATTCAATGGTGTTATTATACTGATTACGAATTTGCAGAATGTTGCCCGCCTGATCAAAATATTGAACAATACCGGTATTGTAATCTTTTAAAACATAGTGAGCTTTTTCTCCTGAAACATAGAGATCGGAGTGCACAAGCCCAAAGTCCAGATTCTCCCATGGATATCCCGCTAACCCGCCTCTTTCAGAATCGGCAAATGTACCGACTCCCGGGATATGAACATACGTCCCACCGCCTTCATGTTTCACATAAGGCAGATCCCAGGTCCAGCCTTTACCAATTGGAAATTTTTGTTCCTCTGTTGTCGATTCAGTTATATTTCTAAAATCGGGATTTACTCTCGCATCAATCCGGTCTTTTCCCATTGAACTGTCATACTTGCGTCGCAAGGTAAAATCAAGACCATTCGATCCGGGCATGACCAGATCCACCACACTTATATTTAGCGAGCCATCACTCGTGGAGATACTATCATTCACTGATCCAACTCCATAAGGGGCCTTATCAAACTTGATCGATTGACGCTGTAAGGCGATGTCATCATAACCGTTGGCAGCGAGAGCGAATGAATGAGGCGATGAATACACCTCGTCTGTCACAGAAGAGGACACATATTCATCGTTGTATGTAGCCTCTGTCACCGAAGGCTCATCCACCCGTCCCAATGAACCAGGTTCATTTTCAAAGGTAATCGATTCAGGACTAGCCGTAAATGACTGATTTAAGGCGTCTGGATATCTCTCTTGTATGTATGCCTCATATGAACCCCCTTGTTCCTGAGTAAGCAACGCCTGATAGATTTCATTTAACGCGTAGCCCTTTCCCAGTTCAAAAATGACCCAATCCCGTTCCACTTGAAAACGCTCAGATACGGTCGTAATGGTGATAAGATCATTCGAATCCACAGCGCCTCCCAACGCTGGGTTCATTGAATCATCGCCGTATACATCTTCTGTCACACTCACGGTATAGGGTGTGTCATAGGATGGAGAAGCTGCGGCACGTTGTATCCCCAGTTCTGGCGGGAATAACATGGATGCCAAAAAAGTGATAATGAGCAGAATGGATAGCCTTCTTTTCATATGATCAATCTCTCCTCGTATGGAATTGTACTTCCAGGTTGGACGAACGCGAACCATTCTTGCGTAATTTCCCCTACGATAATTTAAAGTTTCAAGCTTCCCTATCGCTAAGATGCACGCTGAACGATTTTTAATAGATTTCCGTTGGTATCATACTGATATGTATATACCTTTCCATTGGCGGTCGTCACAGATATTAATCGATTGTTGGCATCATATACATAGGTCGTTTTGCCTGCCGCCTCTACGGACGAAGCCATGCATAATATCCCTAGACCTAGTACACATGCTCCAGTCCACCTTTTCCATTTCCCTTTGTTTTGCAATTCAATTCCTCCTCATTACAGAATAATTGGATCTTCCCCATTATAATAAAA
Organism: Paenibacillus sp. Negev47; assembly: GCF_058313655.1. NCBI lineage: Bacteria > Bacillati > Bacillota > Bacilli > Caryophanales > Paenibacillaceae > Paenibacillus > Paenibacillus sp. Negev47. The sequence goes on along the minus strand of NZ_CM177754.1, from coordinate 1,202,354 downwards.
TCATTTTGTAACTTTCTATCAAAATATGTCGTTTGATCCAAAATATCCATAATAATTGTGGCAATAGAACAAAAAGAAGACGATTTAGGCCACCTTATTGCCTAAATCGTCTTCTTTTACTTCAAAGGACTTCATCAAGCCTTCTGCTTCGAATTAATTATGCACTTCACATTTATGCCTCTGACGGAGCTGCTGATTCATCTTATGTGCTTCAATGCCAGCCAAGAGCACAATGCCGATCCCATGGGTATCGTTCAGATTCCACCCCAGATCATCGCGATAATACAAGGCGGTAAACGAGTACCCGGAACCGCGACATACCCCGTATATATTGCCTTTATAGTCAATCGACAAGCGCGTCATGCCTTCCCATCCTTTACGTACGGCCTCCAGATAAGGCTCCGGTTGTTCCAGCCACCCTTCCCGAATTCCACGGGCATAGGCGTAGATGAACATCGATGTACAGGAGGTCTCTTCATACGAATCCGGGCGGTTTAACACCTGATGCCAAAGTCCATTTTCCCCTTGCAGCGCCAGATAACCCTGACTTAAATCACGGTAGAAAGTTAGCAGTTCCGGCCGTTTCACATGATCACGCGGCAGGATGGATAACAGTTCGGTTAAGGAGAAGAGCACCCAGCCGTTCCCGCGTCCCCACGGAATGCCTGTCGCGCGCCCACGCACAAAATCATACACATGGGACATGATCTGTTGTTCGGGAAGGTAGAGATACTTACGGAACATCAGGAACTGATTGACCGCATCGTCCCAGTACGTTGCATCTTCTGTCAACTGACCATAACGCATAAGAAAAGGCGTACTCATATATAAGTCATCACACCACATCGTCTCCTGACGCATCTCCCCACTGCCTCGTACCCGGTAAAAGGCTCCATCCTCCAGACGTTCCTGCTCATCCGTAATATAGTCTGCAATCCGATCCGCGGTATCTCTTCCCCCACGAATATCGCCGAATTCCATCGCAGCAAGCAACGTAGATCCGAACGAACCGCAATCATCCAGACTGTCGATGGCAGACAGCTGATTATTGATTCCTGCCGCACCGTACCCTTCCCGATCCCATAGACCATAGCGATCAAATGAAGTACTCAGTTCAATATGTTCCCGCACGTACTGAATGTAATCGTCTCGTCCCAATTCCTGTCCCGTCTGGAGCAGTCCAAGCAGGGTGACGCCGAGCGGATAATTCCACTTTCCGTAATGTGTGTTCTCCAGATAGGGACGAACATGCGTATCGGGAAGATCTACTCGCCAATACACACCTTGTGCGCCATCATCAAATACGGTATCTGTTCGCACGATGTCGGCGTGGGATGGCTCAGCTCCGGGAGCAAACACACCTGTGTACAGCCAGGGGTCAGAGCATCCCGCAACCGGATGAGGAGCTTTCAGTCTCCAGCCTGTGGAACCCGAACGCTCTGCATCTGCCAATGTGAATCCCCAGGAGCCACCAGGTGCTCGAACTTCACCTTTTGCGACCAAATCCGAGGAACCGTAGCGGCGTGGGAGCTCAACATGGAAGTCATTGCTACTTCCAGCAGAGTATATTTCTGTGCCATCCACATACAAGGTCAACGCACCATCATGACGGCCTTTTAAAATAACTGGCGTTGATCCTGGCAAGGTTACATCCAGTTTGGACCATGCGTAGGCCACAGCCGGCTGTTCTGTACCAAAGATTCGGGCAAAAGAACCTATGCTCCGCTCCTCGTCTGTCCACGCCTTGCGTGGATACCAGGAAAGGCCCGTTTCTTCTTCCGTCATGCCGTCACGAGGAAGAGATAATACAGGTTCATCGACGGGTTCCGAATATAACCAGCCCTCCTGTCCTTGACGATCTGTCCCAGGTGTGAGGAAGTGCAGCGGGAAATTTTTGAAAGAGGCTGTTCCGTAAATACCGCCGAATCCCACTTCTGTTTTGACAAAACACAGCAACACATCATTCCAGCCATAGTTCACGGAAATCGGAATCTGGGTTCTTCGCTCGGGAAATAATTCCTGCAACAACTCAGACTTGAATACCTCTTCGCCGTTCACATGGATCGTCACCGGACTATAACAGTTCAGGCCCGTACTTAACGTTGCATTCTGCTCGCTCCATAACTTGCCCCATACATACACGTACTGCCCTGCATGCGCCTCTACGCATTTTTCATTCAGATTCAGGTCATAGCGATAATCGCCAAGTCTACGAAAACCTCCCTGATGATAGGCTCTGAACAAAAATGAATGTTTCGGATGATCGCCAATATAACGCTGAGCCACCGTTGTCAATATATCCGGAATTGAATCGTACACCTTGCCCGCAATCGCCTCGTTCTCATGAAAATAACGAATGATCGTCAGCTCCCTTCCTTATACCTTGATTCGTTCGCTTAGCCGTAATGTCTCTCCGCCCTGCACTTCAACAACCTGCTGATCTGCCGTTAACCAAACCGGAATGGCAGACGGATTATGGATGATGGAGCGATCGGCCGAACACTCCAGTCGTTGCACCGCTTTCCAATAGGCGATCACTTCGATGTTCGTGGCATACCAGATGTCGTCCCTACCGCCAATCTGCTGACCAAACTGCTCAATAATCTCCCAGTTGTTATTGTCATTGAACTCATAACTGTGACCCCAGACGTACAGCAATAGGGGTGTACCTGTTTTGGAATGTTGGATAAAACGTTCGGCATGTGCCGCCAGATCATGGTTATGATGACAGGTCGGATGCCATTCAAGGGGGCGGTCTGGCAACGTGTATCTGCCATGTGATTCAACGGTACGGGCATAATCGATGCCGAGCCACTCCAGCTTCGTACTTAACGCACGGTCATAACCTCCGTTGGGATAGGCCATACCTCGTACCGGATAACCGACAAGCTTCTCCAGCGCTTTTCGGTCCTCAATAATCTCTTCGGTCAATAGTTCATTCGGAACATAAGGCAGCGTAGGGTGAGTAACGGTGTGAACAGCTACTTCATGTCCGGCGTACAGTTCCGCGACTTCCCCCGGCTCGATGCGCCCTGGATTGCCCAAGGTACCAGAGTTCAGATTAAATGTTCCCCGCAGTCCATACCGATTACAGATATCCACCAGTCTGCGATCATGCACCACTCCATCATCATAGCTGAGCGTTAACGCTTTCATCACGCCACCTGGATAGCGGTCAAACTGAATACGATGTCCCATCTTGTTCCTCCTCTGCTTCTTTTCCTGCTCCCTATTTCTGAATTTCCTTCACGTTAAAATAGCGAAAAACACCCTGACCTCCACGATTCGCGAACCGTGTGTTTACGGCATAGATGCCCATCTTCGCGCCTACCCAGAGTGCTGTTGTGGCGTTAAACGGTGTACCGATCGGCTGAAACTCCGCTCCGTCCTCACTCCAGCTAAACTGGCACAAAGCAGGTTCTGTCAGAGTAAGCCGAAGATGAATGGTCCAGCCGGTTGCCTGAGAACCCTGGCCCTCCCAGTTTAATCCCGTTTCCTCCCATTCTTCTGCATGCAGATGGCTGTCTGCGCGTTTGGCTCCGCGAATCAAGGATAACCGAATGGTTCCGTCTTCTGTCTGTAACAGGCACAGGCTTGCATACGAATCACCAAACATAATGAGACCTGACTGGTCCCCTTCCTGTCCAGGCAGGAACATGAGCCGGGTTGTCGCTTCAAATTCAGAGGCAGGCAGCTTCTGCAAGAGAAGATGAGGTGTACCAAACAAAGACTGAACACCCTCCGGATATGGATGAGCAGGCAATACGATCCCTCTTTCTGTACCTGCCTCAGCCCAATCAGGACGGGAGTTCGCCTGCCATTGCCACTGCAGCCCCAGACGATCAGCCTGAAAATTATCGGATACCTCAGGTACAGTGATCGGATAGGAGGCTCCTACATCTGGTTTGATGTGCACATCCACTGGTTCACCCGTTCCATTTCCTTCGCGGTCAATTCCAATGACAGGCCAGCCGTCTTCCATCCACGTCATCGGCTGTAGATGAACAATGCGGCCATATGCATCCCGATCCTGAAAATGAATAAACCAGGACTGCCCCGATTCCAGCTCCACATATCCTCCCTGATGAGGCCCATTCACAGAGGAAGATCCCTGATGCATCACAATCCGGTCCTCATATGGCCCAAATACCTGTTGAGAGCGCAAAACGGTCTGCCACCCCGGCTTCACACCACCAGCCGGAGCAAAGATATAATAATACCCATCGCGCTTGTAGAACTTGGGCCCTTCAATGGTCGGATGATGTTCGGTCCCATCAAAGACGATCATGCCTTCGTCCAGAAGCTTCCTGCCATTCGTAGCCATCCGGCACACTTTGATTTTGCTCTTGATTCCACTGCGACTATGGGCAAAAGCATGTACAAGGTATGCTTGCCCGTCCTCATCCCATAAAGGACAAGGGTCGATCCAGCCCTTCACTTCATGAACCAGATGCAGCGGCGACCACTCGCCTTCAGGGTGATCCGCTGTGGTCATGAAGATGCCCTCATCCGGTGTGCTGAAGAAAATCCAGTACTTCCCGTCATGATACCGAATGCTGGGTGCCCATACGCCTTTGCCATGAAGAGGCACATCATATCCTGGCAGATCCAGCCGTTCAATGGCATATCTTACAAGCTTCCAGTTCACCAGGTCTTTCGAATGTAAAATCGGTAGCCCCGGAGTATGGGAGAAACTGGAGGCCGTCATATAAAAGTCATCTCCTACACGAATCACATCCGGGTCCGAATAATCCGCATGCAGAATCGGATTGCGGTATGTACCGTCACCCTGATCTGCGACCCAGACCGAGCCCAGTCTTTGTTGGTCAAATTGGGTTGTATTCATACTTCCACTCCTTCATCTGAATTCTTCAGCAGGCACATGACCTGCATCCTGCAATCGATGATGTTCCGAATCAAAATAAGTGCCTTCCAACAGGCCAATCAACGTGTTGGTAACACGCACTTCAATGTCGTTGTCTCCCGGACGCAACCATGAGATATCCCCCTTCCAGCAATACGGAGACCAGCATCGTACACCAAGACTGTGTCCGTTCACCCGCACTTCCACCACATCCTGCACACGCCAATCGCTAAATTCCAGTTCGAAGATGGTGGCTTCTTCTGGTTCATCCAGCCAGAACGTGCGTTTATAACTCATTTCCCCGGCAAAATAGGGATACAGCGGCTGAGGTTCAGGTCCGATGCGAAGGGCCGTGTCCGACTCCCGCACGAGCGAAGCCATGCCTCCATGATGGAACTCCACGCCGAATCTTCCCTGTAGATACAAGGGATCCACGATGCCATCCTCATCTTTCGTTACCTCAACAATCACTGTCATTTCATTGAGACCACTGCGCAGCAACGCCGTGATATCACAAGCGATGTTATTGTGGTCGGTTATTTCGATTGGATTGAATTGTTCCTTCCCAAGCGGTTGACCATTAATCTCCATGGACCAAGTTCCCGAGATCGCCGCTCTGTCCATGAATAACAGACATGCAGGCAATGCCGTTCTCAGCTCGAATGTGGTCGTATATCGGCATTCGATGGGATAGGCTAAGGATACTTTCTTCGGTGTGCCAAATACCTGATTAAACTGGACTGGCAGATGCTGCTGCTCCGATAATTCTGCCGCCTGATCAATAAATGGTTTCACAGCTACATGCCGGCTTTCCAGAATTACACCGTTAGCATTGGAAGCCTGAAGATGGAATTGTCCCATTCGCAAGATGTTAGGCTGTACCGTTTCGAGTCGCCATGGCCCTTCCGCAGGAATTCTGATCTTACTGGCTTGTTGCACTCCTGTTGTTAATACCTCTGCCCCCGCAGCTTGTAAAGTAAGACGAACAGCATGCGCTTCATAAGGCGCCAGCGTTAGTGAAATGCACCATTCCCCGCCACTGCTCGTATACGGTAATGCCTTAAGCTGCCCTGTCTCCAGATCGAGTCGTTCTGCCACGAGACAAGTGTTCTCTGTGAGCTCCGTCCCATCCCACAGCTGTCTGGCGACCAGCTTTAATTGGCCCTTCAGATCCTGACCCTCCTGATTGGTCAAAAAAACCATATGCTCCCCATCGGACAATTGACGGGTGTGCATCAGCAGGGATGCACTTTCTTCCTCCATGATCCAGCAGATGGGTTCCGGCAATACCTGATCGAGCAGGAGAGAGATTAGCTCCAGCGAAAAGTCATCTCCCTGCCCCGTTCCTGCGGGTAGAAAATAGGCATTCCCCTCACCCTGATGCCACATGATTTCACGGTTATCATGATCTGTTATCCCGCCACGGCCCCAGTACACCTCTTGCGGCTGCTCGCCCGCACCAAAGAACTGGGCAGCTTCATCTCCCTCCGGACTTCCCGGCTGGATCGCAATATGCGGAGGCATACCAACAGAAATGACGGTCCCTCCCTGCTGAACGAATCTCTTCACCTGTTCCCATGCCGCGGCCTCCAGATTCAGCATCGGTGGCAGGATCAACACCTCATAACGCGCTATACCGATCTGAATGATGCCATCTGTCAAGTCAGCTTCAGCCAACAATTCGGGATCAAGGTGATCATAATCCCGCCTGTTTTCGAGCAGATGTGTCGTGATCCTCATCCAGTCCTTCGTCAGACGATCCAGTTGTACCCGTTCTGCTTCGTCTTCGCCGCTATACTCAAATCCATGCAGCGGATTACCCATCAGACTCCAGAATGTCGTCGTTGGGTCAAGCACAGCAATACGAATGTCTGCTGCTCCGGTGCTCATGAGATAGCTCAAACGTCCGGTGTAATCCCCCAACTGCCGGAAATACTTCCAGTAGGGATTCTGCAAAAATTGAGATGGTGGTGCATCGTGCTTCGCAAGCCCGCCAATCGTATAGAAAAAGGCGTGAAAGTTATAAAAATTGGTGCCCATGGCGGCCATTCGATCAATCATCCACTTGGCATCCTGCAGTGTCATGGACCAGCCTACACTGTGAAAACATTCAATCAGATTGCGGCTTCGTCCAAGCTGCCGGGCAAGCGAACTGACCATCTTGGGATTGTCACGCATCTTTTGGCCGTATCGTTCCAGAATCCACGATAAGGACCGTCCGATTTTCTCATGTGCCGAATCACCACCTGGCATATGGCTGAACAACTGGGTCGTCATCCGTACGCCAGGCACTTCAGCCGCATATTGGATTCCTGCTTCTTCACACCAATCATGCACCTGTTTGTGATAGGACTCCCTGAGAAGCAGGTGGAGTGACTGGTAATAGTCATACCGAATTCGATGCGCGTCCGGAACATCACCATATAGCAGGGCCGGTAGCGAATCGATCAGACTATAACCACAACGCTCACTGAAATAACGGGGAAGCTGTGGTGACCAGGGGATACGGCCCAGCGGTGCGATCTCATCTGAGAACATGCCTTTGATTACGCTTTCAAATTGTTCTCCAACCGCTGACTTATAACGCTCATGTGTCAGTTCAATAAATCGACTCATCGCTTCCTTGTGGCAAGGATCAACGAAGTTGCCGTAATATTTGAAATCATCCATCTCCTTTTCCTGAAAAACAACAAGCTCCCAATCACCCGCGGGAACATCCCACAATAGACGGAACGCTGTTCGGTAGGTGAAAAACCGCTTGCGATTATACGAGGTGAGTCCGGTCTCCTGATAGACCTGATCAGTCTGGATATTCCCAATTTTGCTGCGCAGATCGATGGACTTATGCCATACCCGTTTGCCCTGTGCATCCTTGGGAACCGCCTTGGCAACTAATACTCGTCCCCATGGCAACTCCAGATCCACAGCTTCTCCGCCCTGAACCACCAGCTGATGATGCACGAGCTGTCGCTGCTTCGCTTCAGGAAAATCAAGGGTCACTTCTCCGCCAGCCATCCCGCTTGGATATGGATATTCGTCATATAACCATACCTGCATGCCATGGTCGGCTGCTGCCTGCACTGCAACCCGCACCTTATCGAACCATGCTTCAGAGAGATAGGGAATCTGTAGTCCCTGACGCGGACAGATGAAGAATCCGCCTACACCTTGCGTGGCCATCTCAGCCACCTGCCGCTTAATCTGCTCTTCTTCCATATCCCCGTTCCAGAACCAAAAGGGATGGACCCTGTACTGCGCCTCGGGATTTTCAAATGCATCCCTGTTCCACATGTTGCCTTCCTCCCTGCATGTTCAAGAGTGGTCGTTAATCTTTACCAATAGCGTTCATTTAAGTTCAAATAGGTTTGTTTCGCTTTGATTATACATCAAAAACCATATTCAGGAAGTCATAATTTCCAGAAAGTTGGATGAAATTTTTGTTCACTTATCAAGCCACTACAGCAATAAGAAAAAGCCCGGCTGTCTCCGTTACGCTGAAAGCACGGCTGCCAGGCTTTGGCTTATACGACTACTTCAGTGCAGCGTACAGTTCATTGACTTCTTTCACATAATCGTCTCCGCCGTTGTTCTTCCACAGGGCAACAGCATCTTCGAATCCTTTCTCATCAATCTGACCTACGATATATTTGATCCGTGCATCGTTAATGATATTATCCAGCTGCGGTCCTTTCTGAGCGTATACATCAGAGATCAGCGGTTCGCCAGGATTGGCGATGACAATCTCTTCGTTGGCTTTCTGCACCTGTGCAACCTTTTCACGGACAGGTGTCTGTTGTACACGAAGCGTTCTGTCTTCCGGCACAAACATCAAAATCTGATTTAAGCCCTGCAGGTCGCGGAGTGCAAGCTTGTCAGTGCTCGGTACGATGTAGTCTTCTTTTTTCTCGTATTGCTTACCTTCCAATCCGTTGTACAACAATGCCTGCAGTTCCGGTTCATTCAGCTGATCCAGAAAGCTCAGTACCTTCTTCAAGTCTTCTTCCGTTTTGACACTGCTTTTGGAAATGGCAATCAGGCCGGAGTAGCCGGACGTTGGCATATCGCGCAATCCCTTTGGACCTTCCATCGCTTGCAGCACATCTACGCGTCCTGTCGCATTTGGGTCTTTATCGAGTATTTTCTGATCCATGCGCTGCGCATTATCTGCTACATCCACCATGACACCTGCTTGACCGTTTACAAATGGATCTGGCAGTTTCGTCGCATCCATCACGGCAAAATCCTTGTTTACCAGACCTTCGCTATAGATTTGACGGAAAAATTTCAGGGCTTCCATGTATTCTGGTGTCTCATGCGCCGGGATCAGGCCTCCGCTACCATCATCTCCCCATTTGTTGGGTGCACCGAACCATACCTGCATGTTATCCCACGGGCCCGTGAATTTGCTTGCAACCAGACCGTACGTATCAGCCTTGCCGTTACCGTCCGGATCATCCTTCGTGAACGCTTTCAATACATTGTAAAATTCGTCAATCGTCTTCGGCTCTTCCAGACCCAGATTCTCCAGCCAATCTTTGCGGATTGTGACCCCATTACGTCCTAGGGCGCGTGCCCGGTAGATCCCATAGGTTTTGCCATCGATTGACGCATTGTTGGTGATGATTTCATTCATCTGGCTCAGATTCGGATAGTCTTTCAGATATGGACCAAGCTCCCAGAATGCTCCGGTTCGTGCCGCATTAATGAAACTTGGGGACTTCCCTAACACCACCATAATCTGAGGCAGTTTTCCCGAGGCCAGTGTAATGTTGAATTTGTCTTCGTACGAGCTGCTCGGCACCCATTGCAGGTTCACATCCACCTTGGTCAATTCTTCAAGCTTCTGGATGACTGGGCTATTCTCCGGCGGATTCTCGGCTTCAAAGTTCGGCAGCATAATTGTAATCTGATCGGTGCCACCCGTAGCGGTTCCTGAACCTTCTTTGTCGGTGGAGCATGCTCCCAGGATTGTACTTAATACCAGTGACGCAGAGAGTAGCAGTGCACCTTTTTTGAATCCTGTTTTTTGTCCCATACGTTCTCCCCCTTGGCTTTAGCCTTTGATTGAACCTAACATGACACCTTTGGCAAAATGCTTCTGCAAAAACGGATACACCAGCAAAATCGGAATGGTACCCACAACGATCACCGCCATTTTGATCGACTGCTCTGGTGGCTGTACAAAATTGGGGTCCATGTTCGCCATATCTCCGACACTGGCCTGCGAGAGTAATACGATCTGTCTCAACATGACTTGCAGCGGCCATTTGTCACTGTCCGAAATGTACAGCAGTGCCGAGAAAAAGTTATTCCAGTGTCCTACGGCGTAGAACAAGGCAAACGTGGCAATGACCGGCTTCGATAAAGGCAGAACGATTCGCCACAGCACCCCGAGATCCGAACAGCCGTCGATGCGGGCCGCTTCCTCCAGCCCGGGCGGCATTTGCTGAAAAAAGTTTTTGACAACAATTAAGTTAAAAGCGCTGATCGCGCCAGGAAGCATAAGGGCCCAGTAAGTATCAAGCAGTCCCAGTCCACGAATGACGAGATACGTCGGGATCATGCCACCGCCGAATAACATCGAGAAGATCACCATGTTCATCATGACATTACGCCCCCAGAAGTCACTTCTGGATAGTGGATAAGCCATCGTTAGTGTGAAGAACAGATTGACCAGTGTACCTGCCACCGTGATGAAAATGGAAACACCAATGCTGCGAAAGATCGTGGACGAGGAAAAAATATACTCATATGCACTGAAGGAAAACACCTTCGGAATGAGGAAAAAACTGCGTTCGGTGATCTCGGCTTCCGTTGCGAAAGAATTCCCTATAATATACAGGAAAGGAAGGACGGTTAATATGCCCAGAATCCCCAGCATGACGTAATTGAAGATATCAAATACCTTGCCGGCAGGGCTGTTGTATAGACGGCTGTTCATGGGCGCTCCTCCTTAATAAATTCCGGGATGACCGAATTTTTTCGCAAGTTTATTACTGCCAAGCACCAGGATAATCCCTACCACAGACTTGAATAGTCCAACAGCGGTACTGTAACTGAATGCACCTTGCGTGATCCCCACCGTGTACACATACGTATCAAACACATCTGCGACATCCCGGTTGAGGGAGTTGGTCATCAGATAGATCTGTTCAAACCCGGTATCGAGGAAGTTCCCCAATCGGAGAATGAGCAAAATGACTATGGTCGTGCGAATCGCGGGAAGTGTGATATGCCACATCCGCCGTAATCGTCCTGCGCCATCCACAATGGAAGCTTCATACTGCTCCGTATCTACACCCGCAAGGGCTGCCAGGAAAATGATTGTTCCCCAACCCATCTCTTTCCACATCATCTGGACAATAATGAGCGGACGGAACGAACCCGGACTGGAGAGCACATCAATAGGCTTGCCTGTAATCCAGGCGATCAGGTCGTATAACACCCCGCCTTGCGGGGTCAGGAACACATACGTGATACTGGCGATAATAACCATGGATACAAAATGGGGTACATAGACCAGCGTTTGAATCGTTCTTTTGAAGAAAGCGACCCGAATTTCATTTAATAATAAGGCGATAATGATCGGTGCCGGGAAAAAGAAGATGAGATCATAAAGGGCAAGGACCAGCGTATTACGTAACAGTCGGAAGAAGTCCGGATTGGAGAAGAAGTTCGTAAAGTTCTCCAGCCCCACCCAATTACTCTCACGGATACCCAAGAAAGGCTGATAGTCCTGAAAGGCAATGACGATCCCCCACATAGGCAAGTATTTAAAGATCACAAAGTACAAAAAACCGGGAAGCACAAGCACATATAACCATTTGTTTCGTTTGATCTGCCTTTTCCAATTGGACTCCTGTTTTAAGGGTCTTGTAGCCAGATCCGCTTGAACAGTTGCAGTGGCATTGGTATTCCAGTCCGTCTTCCCGTTCATCATGTCTCCCCTCCCTCAACGATGTAAGCGTTATCAATTAACCTGATACTCAGACTATACAGCCGATCTTTTTCCGGCAACCTTCATTTTTTGCATACCTCTGGTACTATGACCAAGAAGCCCGCTATAACGCCATTTTCACATGTTATTGAATATATCGTAGCAGGGATAATTGTACATTTTTGCAGGTTTATCTTTCTTTGTATCACGGTAAAAAAGAAAAAACCGGTATCCGCTAATTCCGGATTCCGGTCAGAAAAGACAGCCGTACAAACGGTTATTGTCCGAACCATTGATCGCGATACTGACTCGGCGTAACTCCCTCCTGTTTCTTGAAAATCCGATTAAAATAACTGTGCTGATATCCCACAGCCGCCGCAACATCATTAATCTTCATCGTTGTCTCACGTAGCAATTGCTTCGCCGCATCCATTCTCACACGTGTCAAATAATCAATAAAATTAATGCCCGATACCTGTTTGAATGCCTTACTTAGGGCATAGGGTGTCATCTGCTCTGTATCCGCACAGTTCTCCAGCGAAATATCATTCTGGTAATGCTTATCGATATACAACATCGTACGTTCCACCACCAGCTTCAGCGGTTCCTGGGACCGTTCCTCGATCTCTTGTACATACGGCATGAATACCTCATTAGCCATCCAGTGTCTCATCTGCGTAGCTTCACGAATACCGGATAATTGCTCATACATGTTGCGACCTCCAAACAGCTTATAAGGTGTTACCCCCGTTTGCAGCATCATGTGTTGAACACTCCCCAGTAATTGAAGCATCATCTGTTGCACCTGGAATTCGGTACTGTCCGTCTGCGTAATCTCACTCATGAATTGCTCCAGCACACGTTCCGCTTCGGCTTGCTTGCCCAGCCTGATCGCCTGGATCAACTCACGTTCCAGCCCCAATGGATAGGAAGCTGCTTCGTTTCTGCGGAAACACTCCTCATCATCGAGATCGAGAATCTGGCTTCCTTCCTCCACACTGCGATAAGCCACGGCCTGTTCCATCTCGACGAATCGTCCGGGCAGTTCCTGTAATGAAGCCGCTGGACGGCTGACCATCAGAGTCACCTTCATTTTGAGCGTTCGCCCAATGACCTCCACCAGTTCCTGTCCCCATGAGAGCGCCTGTGACTTCACAGGTTCGTCCTGAGGAGCGATCACAAGCATGGCCGAAGACAGGTCGTGGAAGTTCATGACACTGATCTGCCTGAAATAATTTTTGGCGACTTCTTGGGTGATATTCACAGCCGCAAAAGTAACCAGTCCTGTGTCCTGGCTTCCAAATCGGCCTTCCAACTGCTCATATCCCGTAAAATACATCTGCACCAGCAAATACTGCTGGCTCTCCAGTTCAAATCCGAGATTATGCATCCGCTGCTGGAGATCCTGCTCGTTATAGGCATATAGATGCCCCTGTACAAGTTGTAAGACAAAACTGTCACGCAGATGGGGAAGCTGCTCCTGCAATTGGCGATGTGCCGTGACACTGCGGGAGGTCAGTTCGTTCCACTGTTGCTCCAGCAGCTCAAACTCGTCCAGCTTTGCATCCGTTGGTGTTGTTTCGTTTCTACCAGGCGTAAGCAGATGCAGCATCCGAGCTACGGGCGAATAGATTCGGCGTGAAGCAAACCAGGATAACAGTAACCCAAGGATTAGACTGCCTGCACTGGCAATAACGATGATTTTGGATACCAGCTTGACCGGCGAAGTGACTGATGTCAAAGGTGCCGCGGAGACATAAGTCCAGTCCGAATCGATCCGACTCAATGACCCATACGAGACGGAATAGGTCTGATCCTCATATCGGAACAGAAATGAGCGGCTGTCTGCATGCAGGGCCACTTCTTCTTTTAGCTGCTGCTCAAAAGCAGAATCCTCTCCCGCCGTTCCCGGATTACCGGTAACCAGTGTGTTCCCTTCCTGATCCATAAGGAACGTTAACCCTTCGTCATAGGGAGTAAGCGTTTTCAACAAACTGGCGACTTTCTCGTTATCCAACGTAATAATCAGTGCACCAAATGGATTAATGCTCTCCCCCGGGATCTTATGTACAAGAACCAGTGCATTGCCTGCATCTGTATGCAGTAGACTATCGTTTGTCAAAAGTGCGGTATCTCTGTTGTTGTTGGAAACCCAGTCTGTCCAGTACACATGGTTACCCATGGAGAGGTAACGATCATATGCCTGTATCTTGGCTTCATCTTTCAATTCGGTATAATCCCGATTAAACAAGATTGGCTTCGGTTCCTGCAAATACAGCTGTGCTGACTTGATCAGTGGGTGGGAACCTTGTAATACATATAAGGTAGTCACAATCTCCTGCGTTTCATTAAAATAATACACAAAATCCAGCGTTCGCAGTGCATTGCCAAACCTCGGCTCAAAAGCCCAATGAGATAAGTTCATCTCCAGATAAGCCAGCTGGTCATCCACATTACGTGCCCGGTTCTCAATCTGGTTCTGATGCATCTGATTGAATTCGGTCTCCATCCGGCCAACAACCTGTTGATACATGACGATACCTGTGATTAGCCCGGGAATACTGGCAATGAGTAAAATAAGCATGAGGCTGTTTCGATAAAATCGCCCTTTGTGTCTTCCTGCCTTTAATCCGGATAACCGTTTGAACCTGCCCAATATTCGATCGCTCCTAGTCGGTTCCATCGGTACTCACCTGCCTGCTCGCATCGGGTCTGACTGTCATGGAAACTTCCTCAACTCCCCTGAGAATATATGGATGAAATCCTTTTCTTGTATTATACGCATAATCATCAGGTCAATGAAACGATATGTAACCGATCATTTTTTTAACCAATGTTTTATTAACCTGACAAAATGGATTACAATGAGATAAAGCAAACATGAAGGAGGCCTTTTTAATGAAAGAACAGATTTATTTTGAACAAAATAGAGAAAAACACCTGGCAGAACTGAATGAATGGTTATCCATTCCGAGTATTTCCGCCATTTCCGAGCATAAAGAGGATGTTAATCGTGCAGCACAATGGGCAGCAGATGCACTCACACGTGCAGGTATGGAAAACGTAGAGATCATTCAAACGGCTGGACATCCGATTGTCTATGCAGATCACCTGCATGCACCCGGCAAACCGACAGCTCTGATCTATGGACACTATGATGTACAACCTGTTGATCCGCTTCACCTGTGGGAGACGCCTCCTTTCGAACCTACCGTTCGTGATGGCAAGCTGTTTGCCCGTGGTGCGACGGATGACAAAGGACAGATTTTCCTACATATCAAGGCAGTAGAAGCCATTCTGGCCGAAAACAAAGAACTGCCGGTTAACGTCAAGTTCTGCATCGAAGGCGAAGAGGAAATCTCCAGCCCGAACTTGCCCATCTATCTGAATGAGCATACGGACAAGCTGCGTGCAGACATGATACTGATCTCGGATACGTCCCTGCTTGAAAAAGGAAAACCGGCGATCTCCACTGGCCTGCGTGGCCTCTGTTCGCTTCACGTAGATCTGAACACAGCCAATACCGACTTGCACTCCGGTTCATTTGGTGGCGGTGTACCCAACGCACTGCATGCACTCGTGTCCCTACTCGCTTCGTTGCATGATGAGCAGGGCCGTGTGAGCGTAGACGGTTTCTACGATGGCGTTCTGCCACTGTCTCCTGAGATGAGAGAAGAATTTGTGAAACAGGGATTCAATGAGGAACAGCTTCGTCAAGACCTCGGGCTGGAGCAATTGTACGGCGAAGAAGGTTACTCATTCGTGGAACGTGTTGGCGCTCGTCCAACATTGGAACTGAACGGCGTATGGGGTGGTTTCCAGGGTGAAGGCAGCAAAACGGTTATTCCGAAGGAAGCTCATGCCAAAATTACATGCCGCCTCGTTGCGGACCAAAATCCACAACATGTATTGGATCGTATCGAAGCACATCTGCGCGCTCACGTTCAACCGGGTGCAACGCTGCATGTGAAACAGATCGAGAAAGCTTTTGCTTTCAATACTGATCCTTCCAATCCAATTCTGCAAAAAGCGGCAGATGCATATGAGCACGTATATGGCGTTCGTGCCCTCTTTACCAAAGATGGCGGCTCCATTCCGATTGTTGAGAAGCTCTCACGCGTTCTCGAAATCCCTGCTGTCATGATGGGCTTCGGCTTGCCGGATGAGAATCTGCATGCACCGAACGAGCACTTCAACCTGGAGAACTTTGATAAAGGGTTGTTGACGATTGTTCAGTTTTTGAAGAGTTTGTAAAAGTTGAAAAATACTCTTACACGGAGGTCACTACGCGGGGAGAATAAGCTTCCGATCGCTGTTATCCCCCGATTTCTTTGATTCCCTTTTCTAAAGGGAGAAATTCGGGTGATAAAGGCGAACGCTTTGCTTCCTCAGCTTTTTTCTCCCCACTCCGTTAACGTGTAAATTATTTATTCAACTTCATAGAGTAGGGGCAGATAGATATTACAAAAACGCTGGCCTACAGGTCATCGTTTTTGTTTGAATCGATTTCGTCCCCTTCACTACGATGCAGCTTCTCATATGACTGATTTTAAGATTGAGCCTACTTTACAAATGAAGGGTAGTGTAGGTATATAAGTATATAAAAGGGGTGTGCCGTCCAACTTCATGACGGTACACCCCTTTTGTAATTGGTAGATCTAGATATATTCGTTTATTTACTTTAAACGAACCGGGCACTTGCTATTCGACGAAAATCCGCAGTTTTGACGAAATAACGAATCGTAGACGCTTTATTTCCTCGTTTTGCATGTCATTCATCAATTTTCTACCGGAATAACGTGGCTGACGTTCATTAGCCCTGTGACTAGAAGGAGAAACCCACTTTCGGGACATCCTCCAGATTCTACTCCCCTCATTCCCTCCAATTATGTGCGGAATGTTGTGAACTTCAGCATGTGCACAAGCCGGGATAAGTGTGCAATCTCCTGCTGGACTCCTGAGGTATCCGTGCCCGCCATAGCCTGGTTCGCTCGCAGCGTTCTGCGCGTGTTCAGCATACCTTCGATCAGTTTCATGACCGTGTTACGTCCACGATGATCCACAATCATATACTTTTTGCGTGCATCCAGCTCTACCCATACGATGTTGCTGAATGATGTGAACAGATGCCTGCGATACTGCTCCATATCGGTCTCATTGTAATGCTCGCCATAAAAGGCATAGTATCCGTGTATGTGCAACTTCTTCGCCAGCACTGTGATGAACGGATCATGTTCGAGCATAGCGTTACGTTCCATGTTTCACGCCTCCGTTATGCGTGATCCGCAGATCCCGTCTTTTTGAGATCTATTTTAGCATATTATCCATACCATTTCCTCTTTGGCAGTCCTTGCTAGTTCGACTTACTCTTTCAATATTCAGGTTGTTACCGTTCAGTACCATTCGTATTGTAGAAGCTAAGCTCGAACAAAGAAGATGGATTTCAACTACGCTGTCCTCATTCCTCACATCTCCCTACAAATTATCTTACTCACCAATCCGTCTGCCCTTCACCCACACACCCTCAATACCCAGCTCCGCATTTAGCAAAACGATATCTGCCTGTTTTCCTTGAGCCAAGGAACCTGTCCGGTGATCAATGCCGAGCAGACGTGCAGGGGTTAGACTTGCTGCCCGTGAAGCTGCCTTCAGACTCAAGCCCACTCCCTGCACCAGATAACGGAAACCGCGAATCATCGTCAGTGTGCTTCCAGCCAGCGCGCCGCCGTCCTTCAGTCTGGCCTCTCCATGCTTCACGATCACGGGCAGGTCGCCAATTTTGTATTCTCCGTCATCCAAACCCGCAGCAGACATGGCATCTGTGATCAACACGAGTTGATCGTTATGTTGCTTCAATTGAGCCAGGATTGATATCGCTGCAGGGTGCACGTGAATGCCATCAGCAATTACCTCGGCACTGATGCGTGGATCACTCAGCACGGCTCCCGCAGCCCCAGGTAGACGGTGATGCAACGGTGTCATGGCATTGAACGTGTGTACTGCATGATGCAGTCCTGCCTCGACTGCCCGCTCCACCTCTTCATAGGTCGCATCCGTGTGCCCGATTGCCGCTGTAATCCGCTGTTCTCGCAGCCATGAGATAACCTCCAGTGCGCCTTCACGTTCCGGTGCCAACGTTACTTGACGGATCAGACCGGGATATTGCTTTTCCCATGCTTCGAGCCAAGATACATCAGGCAGAATGATATGTTCCGGATTTTGCGCACCAGGCCATTTTGGACTGAAAAACGGACCTTCCAGATGTACGCCCTCAAGCTGCGCATATGGCATTGAACCAGAACGGCGGTAGCGGTTGACTTCCGCAAGTACGCTTTCCAGTTGCTCTTTTGGAGCCGTCATGGAAGTCGCAAGCATTGCTGTTGTTCCCTGTGTACTATGGAAAGAAGTGATCTTGTCCAATACCTCCGGGCTTGCGTCCATAAAGTCTTCTCCGTTCCCACCATGCACATGGATATCAATGAATCCAGGCACAATGAGACCACGTTCGGGTACAGGTATAGGCAAGGCCTCTTTCCTAATCTGTTCAGACAGACCTTCCGCTATCCCTGCATAGAGGATTTTCCCATCCCTCCAGGCTAGTACACCGTCTTCCAACATTTCATCTGCAAGGAGCAGCTGGCCTCGAAGAAGCGATATGTTTTTTTCTCGATCACTTCCGTCAACATGGTTACTGGATGCAATCATCTTACCAGCCTCCCTGCGGCACGATCCAGTAATACCACCACATTCGGATGACATTGTAAAAGCGATGCAGGACAAGCCGTTGTAATTGGGCCCATGAACGCTTCGCGGATAATCTCCGCTTTTCCCTCTCCACGGGCAATGAGCAGGATCTGTTTGGCTTTCAAAATGGTACCGACACCCATCGTAATCGCCTGAGCCGGAACTTCATCAATGCTGGCAAAGAAGCGTGCGTTTGCCTTTCTGGTCTCTTCTTTCAGATCCACAACATGTGTCCGCCCAGTCAGCACCGTTCCCGGTTCATTGAAGCCAATATGACCATTATGTCCGATGCCGAGCAATTGCAGGTCTACCGGTCCACGCTCTTCCAGGCGCTGTTCATAGGAATTACATACCTGTTCCAGATCGGCAGCCTGACCATCAGGCACATGGGTTCTAGCCAGATCTATATCGATATGATTGAATAATTGTTCATTCATAAAACTGCGATAACTTTCACGATGCTCTGTTGGAAGTCCGACATACTCATCGAGATTAAAAGAAGAAGCCTGTGAGAAGCTGACAAGCCCCTTCTGATACAACGTGATAAGCTGTTTATATATGCCTACAGGAGAACTTCCTGTCGCAAGTCCCAATACAGCCCGTGGTTTGGTCTGCAACAAACTGGCAATGAGGCCAGCACCCGTGGCGTTCAAATCTTCTTCATTTTCAAAAATGCGAATATTCATCTGTCAAGCACCTCCGTTGTGTTGTACTCGATAAGACTGCACATTGTGATAGGATTGTTCCAGTCTGGGGATAAAACGGTCAAAGTCGGCACTTACCATGCCTGTGAACAAAATATCGACCACATGCAGAAGTGCAATACGTGAAGCCATATCTCCACGCCTCATGCCTTCTTCCAGAGAGGACGTGAATAGTGGAATATCGGATACAGCTGCAAGTGTGTTCGTGCCGTAAGAAGTCAGTGAAATCGTAGAAGCTCCAGCCTCTTTGGCACAATGCAGGGCATCGATAGTCTCTGGTGTTTCGCCTGAATAGGATACGGCCATCGCCACATCTCCCTCAGCGAGCGAAGATGCGGATGTAATCTGCATGTGTGAGTCGGAGAAAGCCGTACAGCTTTTTCCGATCCGCACCAGTTTCTGATAGAAATCCTGCGTAACAATCGACGAGGTAGCCACACCGTACAGATCGATGCGGCGAGCCTGGCACAATAATTGAACCGCATGCTCCAATCTGCCCAAATCCAGTAAACGAGTAGTATCTGCAATAGATGCAAGGTGATTGGCTTCAATGGCTTCAACAATTTTGGAGAGCGGGTTGCCAGCGACGATATCCTGATATGCCGTTTCATCCGAAGCGTGTGATAACTCTGCGGCGAGCTTCATTTTGAAATCGGGAAAACCTTTGAAATGAAACGACTTGCAAAAGCGGGTTACTGTCGCCGCACTTGTTCCACTCTGCTCTGCCAGATGGCTAATCGTCCAGCCGGGAATATCCGATGGAGATTGCATAATGACTTCGGCAATACGTCGCTCCTGAGACGGAAGGTTATTCAGTTCTTGCTGCAACGCACGTAATATGGCTGCCATGAGGACCTCACTTCATGAAAATTATTTTTATTTATTTTCAATTAAATAAGAAAATCATTTTTATAACTTCATTTTAATCAAGACGATCCTGCAAATCAAGAGGATTTTCACACAACTTTCAAGTGAAGGAACGGTGTAAAATGATCCCTGGCCACATGGTTTGGTGACTCAATCCCGGAACAACGCATAATCAGAGGTTAATTAACTATATATCAACAGCAAAAAAGCCTTGCCCCATTCTTCATGACAAAGAATAGAGAAAGGCTTTCATGCTGCTACTTAATCCTAACTGTAATTCGCATCAGATCTTCAGTTCTCCAAGCTTAATCAGCTCGACAACTGCCTGCGAACGACCCTTAACATTGAGTTTCTGCATCACATTCGAAATATGGTTTGAAACACAAAAAAAACTATAGCCTACCCAATACGGAATGGATCTCAACATTGTTTGCTTTATCAACAGTGATATTTGAAACTAACTTTCGCAGAATCAGGTTTACTTGATCCACTTCAGTAAATTGACTCAGATTCGATAGTTCATCAAGTGAAATGATTATTTCATTATATTGTTCATTGTCATTCATATCTCTTTCTAAATCAGTTTTCATCTTGGATAACTGTTCTTGCTTCTTTTTGATCTCTTGCTCATACTGCTCCTTCTCAAATTCATATTGCTCATCATCCATCTCATCGTTTAACTTTTGCTTTCGTATTTCAAAAAGCAATTTACGTGCATTTTGTATCTGCTTTTCTAATTTTACAATTAATTTCCCGGTGTCTTCCCTTGCTTTTTTCGTGATGGTTATCGCTTTACCTGATTTAATCTTGGCTCTTAGTTTCTCACTTAGACTTTGAATAAGAGCATCTTTGAAGTCATCATACGGAATTCTGTTATGATTGCCACATCCAGTTTCACCCTGCCTTCTCCTCTTACTACACACTAAGTAACGATAGGTGTTCTTCTTTCCATTGGAGGTCACAATGTTCAATGATGATTCGCAATGCTTGCATTTGATTATGCCAGCGAATACATTAACCTTATTTCTTACCCCTCCACGCTTCCCACCTCCACGCTTTAAGCGAACCTCCTGTGCTTTTTGGAATAGCTCCTCACTAATAATTGCCTCATGAGTCTGCTTACCACTCTCTTCCCATAACTCCTTATCACGCTTAACTAATTTCTTAGATCGATCAGACATGTTGTTAATATCGTTATATACTTTCACCACTGTGAATTTATTGAACACATTCCTACCAGTGTATATTTCATTTGTCAATATTCGTTCAACTGAGGTAATCCCCCATTTTCCACCCCTGTAAGAAGGTATCTCCTCTTTATTCAGATACTTAGTTATGGCCTTTTCACCCATCTTCTGGTTGACATACAAATCAAATATGAGTTGTACAAGGCTGGCACGTTCATTAGGTATAATGGTTTTCCTATCATCAATTTTGATTTTATCGTAGCCCAGTGGAGCAATCGTGCCCAAAAAATTGCCCTTCATTCCAGATTGTCTAATTCCTCTTCGTGATGAGATGCTAATTTGCTCACTCAACTTTTGGTTCACTGCTGAGAATATTTGAAATTTAAACTCTTCTTTATCAACTTCTGAATCATAGTTCTCGTCCAATGACACAACTCTCAACCCAAGTTTATCTACTAGAATTCTCTTCAATCCAAGTGAATCGTAGGTATCACGAGAAAATCTGGATAAAGAAGAAAAGAGGATGGTCTTAAAGCAACCCTTAGTCGCATCCTCAATCAACGTCTGGATGGATGGTCTCCCAACAATAGAAGTTCCGCTATCCCTGTCCACATATATGTACTCTTCACGAACCTTTAAACTTAACTGCCTTGCTTTCTCTTCACAATCCATCCTTTGATGTTCTGGACTAAATTTTTGGGACTCCTTTGTCGTGGATACCCTAACGTATATCGCTGCATCATCATATCTCATGTAACTTTCCCCTTTATTCTGCCGTTTTAATATGGATGTCATATTCTGAAGCAGGGAAATTTTTGATTGCTTTATGTACTATCGTATCAACTACAAATTGAATTGCTTCTCTTTCTTCTTCTACGCTACGGTTATCATCTATAAAAATAAAGTTGAATGATTGTTTTCTCTTATTTGTCTCCTTCATTCGTTGCACACCACCCGTATTAGTGTCATACGGATACTTTATGCGGATACTGCTTGGACGAATGACAGACAATGTCTTCGCTGTACTTTGAATATTTACTCACCTCCCTACCTGTCTGTCCAAGGTGACACCTGTTGTCACCCCAAGAGACCATACTAGGCTGTCCAGAATCAACTCTAAGCATTTTCCCGTATGTTTCACTTACTTACAACTTACAAGGGTGTAACGGCTAGTAGACTCAGAATGGTATTCTAGACAGTTTGATTGGTCTTCTGTTATGTATTTAGGGTTGATTTTTCAGTTTTATTTGCATCTGTTCAAAGGTGAATGGTTGATTAATGGTATATAGCTGTCCATCAATCATAATCTGGCCTATCGGTATGTAACCCGTATATACTTTCTGTTCACTCTCATTACTATCTAATTCAACTGATTGCTCTCCTACCGTTGTGGCGCTTGACTGCAAAATAAACGTTTTTCCATCAGGTGTACTTGTAAAAACTCCAGTGTCGCTTTCTAAATTAGGTAAGCCCATATCTTTTTTTGCATCTGTAATTGTTTCATACCTTTTAAATGTAGCTAAGCTATTGGATTGATTGTTCCCCATCTCAAATGCATAAACTGGCTTGGCCTGTGCCTTATAAGAATTTTTACCGAACGGTAGCATGGCAATATTAGATAACCTGTATCCTACATCTGGATTAGTCTCAGTACGGTCAACTGTGGGACGGTAAGATTGCTGTTGATCTTTCTCTAGGAAAATTTTTGTCTGCTCAATCCACTGTAACCACATGTCTGATTTGTATTTGATAATTTCCATTACTCCACTAATTGGATCACTCCAAGCACAATAAACTCCCTTATAGACACCTTGTTCATAGCGACAACTATGGATACGCGATTCTATTGATTTGAATAGTAGATAACAGGCAAATTCGTGCTCTTCATCAATTATCTCGTTCTCAATTAAAGTCTGTGTGCATAGAATTCCTCTTGGTAAGTATGTATTGTCTCCATATTTTTCAATCCAACTGTTTATCTCTGATGGGTGCACCTTGTATGGTCTACCCCTCTTTTTATCTGACAACGATAACCCAACCTTTCTATAATAAAGTGTTATTTTAGTCTTTTTAATAAAATCAGAAGTCGGATATGTAGCCGACCCCCGTATCTGTATAATTGCTACTCGCTAACTTTCTTGAAATATTTCAGTTGTAGTTTGGGATTATAGAAGAATTCTGTGTTGGCTGTATATGTATCATCGATCACATATTTTTCATCTTCAGTGAAAATTGAACCGTCATCGACCAAAATTTTATACTGTTTTCCAACTGTAAGATCCTTCGTTTCCCCGCTTATCAATTCAATAAAATCAAATTCTTCATTCTCACTTACTTCTCTCAATTCAGGCTGCATATACACTTTCCTCCATGTTTTTATATTTGATAGACACATTGACAGGTAACATTAATCAAGTCAATTTGCATCACCACCTCTATTGTACATGTACATCCAATGGTGTCTATCTATATAATACACAGCTTAAATCGTATGTAGGTTACTCCCATGCATTGATACAACCAACCTGAACCAAGAGAGCACGATCCAGTTGAGGTACGTACGTATTGGCACTACCAATTCTCCATAACAATTGATCTTTTTGAATGGTACTCATCTGTTCGAACAGCACAGTTGAGTCATTTCGTAATCCGCATTCAGAAGCGTTCAGTTTAACATGTGTAGGCATATCCTTCTTATTAACAGATGTCACACTAGCTACCTGTACAGTCGGGCTGTGACGATTTCCCATATCATTGGATACAATCAACACAGGTCGCTTTCCCCTCTGAATGCTACCACTTGCGGCTGGTAAATTTGCAAACCAAAGCTCGTACCGTTTATATTCCGTCTTTTCAGCAGTCAACATTTCATCACTCCGTTTGTCGTTTTCTTTATAGTTGTATTATATATCCTATTTTATTATTAAACAAGTATTATTTTAGTGTAATTGGCGTAAAAAATAGACTCTTAATATCCATTCTTCATAAAATAAAAAAAGAAACCCTACTTCTAAGGCTTCTTCAAAGTTGATTTCTATGTAAATTTGGTATTTCATAAAGAAAGGATCGGGCTTTTTGCCCAATCCAATTTATTAAATATGTAACGATATCAAATTGTTAACTAAAGCACCCTTACTCGTCTGCCGATGCATCGTCAAAAGTGCTTGCATCTTCATACTCTTCAAGGAACTGGGCAAACTTCTGCTCA
The DNA here is from genome assembly GCF_058313655.1 of Paenibacillus sp. Negev47. Taxonomy (NCBI): domain Bacteria; kingdom Bacillati; phylum Bacillota; class Bacilli; order Caryophanales; family Paenibacillaceae; genus Paenibacillus; species Paenibacillus sp. Negev47. The sequence goes on along the minus strand of NZ_CM177754.1, from coordinate 1,177,843 downwards.
CTAAGTTTGTCAACCATCGCTTGAACATATTCCCAACTTCCAGTAGACAATAGTGTTGCAATGGTGATGGCACTCATTGTCTTAGATTCAATCTCACCAACATAGTTATCATTGGTCAACCAGTGAGAAGGGACAGTGATTATTTGAAATGCTAGAGCAAAACTATCATGATCTAAAAAAGAATGTAGTTCTTTTTTCAATGGGACGTGGGTGGCAAGTAAATTCCCATTTTCCACAGCAGACCTAGCAGATGAAATTGCAACCACATGCACATGGTTTGCAGATAGAACCTTACCAGTCGAATCAGGGTTTGCAAGCACAATTGCTTTATGTTTCCCATATATGACTGTGTGAGGTTTTGGCATTAAATTGACGTGATTCTCAACCTCTGGATCATACTTAGGCTTCGGAAAATAGACAGTGTACACTTGACCCTTGATAAAAGTATTTGACAAGCTTATCCCTCTCTCTAGGAAAATTAGACCAATTTTAGTCTAATAGTATCACATTTTTATGTGAGAAGGGAGATAATGCGAGATTATTTGTCAAATTCTGATCGAATTCTTAATGTTTCTTTTTGTAGTTTCTTCTGCATACTTTTAATTTCGCTTGTATCTTTATCAACCATTACTTTTTTCATATCTATCCCTAAGATATCTGACAAGTCAGAGAAAATATCTAAATTCTTACTTTTAATTTTTTTATTGATTGGATTGGCGGGAAAATGAACTAAGTTACTCATTTCCATCTCATCCTCCTTTGGCTCACACATTTTACACTCCTCCACGTAATCCTTAGTTGTTAAAGTATATACCCTAAATTTTAGAATATACACATCGCCCAACAGAATAGTGGATATAATCAAATTGCTAAAGCTGAATAAAGTACTGGTAACATAAATGATACCATTTTCATATAACATATACAATGTATATGCAACAGAATGTGCGATTGAACTCACATATAATGTGTTTGAGATCTCATACAAATTGTGTGTCCAACAACACATACAATGTTGAATTCCATGCGCTACTAGGTAAAAGTATGCTTTCATGGTATATAAAAAGCCACCTCTAACATGAGGCAGCCCCTTACTATGATATTCTATGTATTATTTACAAGCTGCTGTTCTATAACGCATATTCTCAACTTTCCATTCGACCATACCTTTGATCCTTACGTATTCTTGAGCTAGACCTGCTTGATGGTAATCGTTAAACTGTTGTATCTTGATATCTAGAAAACTTACCAACTCGTTACGAATATCTTCCATACTTTCAATATGGTCTTTCAATTTCTTGTTTCCGTGGTGCCTAGAATTCTTCCGTTTATATGGTAAGCGTGATTTATGCTGTCTGTGAAATGCTAAGAACTCTTCGATAAGACTATATAGCTTAGTGATATTGTAATCATCCAAATTAGCCATGAAGTTTGAAACATTAAACTTAACTTGCTCATGTGTAGCCTCATCTGATATGTACATTCCATCTCTACGAATAGTAGGCAGTACTTCGCCCGTCACCCATTTACGGAACAGCTTTGCTTCTGGCTTTTTACTGTCGAAGATTACATCATATAGACCATCCTCATTTATAATAGTGCTATTTTGAATTCCACCAGATGTTTGAAGGGGGTATGTTGAACATACATCCTTTGAAAGACGCTGTTTTGCTGCACGTGGAGCCAGATCCCCAAGTACACCACATACATCTCTTAATACAAACCATGGTTCACTTTCTACAAAGATCACTCTTACATCTTTCTCATTAAATTTGAACAAGGAACTATTAATCACTAATCAAATCATCCTCTTCTAGTTTATATTTTATGCGCAAGCGACAGTCCACTTTCAACCTGTTAACAGGCAGTATTCCATCCTTACATCAACTCAACTAGCTCAACTCATCTGGTTATGTATAGTGTAGGCTATGTCTTACTATTGATATTCAATTCCTCCTCTCATATACAGTATAATTCAAGAGGGGGCAAATCGTTAAGACTGATGGAAAAGAAAACATGAACATATAATAAAAAGCCACCCTCATAAGAAGGTGACTTCATTTTGATGGAAACCAGTGTAGCAACCAGAACACATCTAATTTATATGCTCAATACTTGCATACGACTACAGTGGGTTTACTCCATCAGTAGCTTGAACATGGTGTTAAGTGAATTATTTAGTGACCAAACGAAGTTCTTTGTTTTTTAATTCTTTTTTCTTTTCTTCAATAATCTTTTGTTCACGCTCATTTTCACTTATGTAAAGCTCTTTTTTCTTCTTTTCGAATTCACCGATCAATTGTTTGAAATCCAACATATTAATCGCCTCCAAATACAGTATAACACAAATTGGATTCATGTTTGAAGATGTTACAAAAATGTTCCGGTTTCTTTGAGAATGACACTACTTTTCTCAAGGAATATCTCCAGTCTTTTTTTGTTTAATATTTTCTCTTCTCCATCAATCCGAATTGAGATAATATCAGGATATTCAAGACTGTTGTCGTATAGAACATAGGTGTCTACTAAATCTTTAAGCCGTAAAAATGCTTTTGAAACATCTACGTGGGTTTGGATTAGAATATCCTCTGGCACGAGTCTTCCCTCAAGAAGTTGACGCTTTTTATTTCTTTCGATTGCCGTTTGGATCGGAACATCAAAGACCATTGCATTTACTTTGTATCTCTCCGTATGAAGTTGACGAATCAATGTTTCATACTTCTCAATGTTCTTCATTGTCCCATCAAAAATAAAGTCTCTTCTTGTTTCGATGCAGCGCTGAATAGCTTTGTCGGCAATGTCACTACTTTCATCATGCAGATAAAAGGCCCAGTCATCCTTAAAGTTTTCTTCGTAATAAGAATATTCCGGTATCATCAGTTTAATTGAATCGCAGTCGACAACCGTTAGCTCTTGTTCATCGTTGTCAATAGAATCAAGTCTCAGCAAGATACGAGACGAGCGACTTTTCCCAGAAGCTGAACCTCCACCAAGCAAGATAGAGTTTGGCGTTTCGTTACCCTCTGCACCACAAAGCAGTTTTTCAATAATACCGTCATGCTCTTTGATCCTGTGATCATCGTATTCACCATTACGAGTATGCATTTCACGAGTTGTTTGTGTCATTGTACTCACTCCCGAAGATAATTGAGGTAAATTTGTACCTATTACTAGATTATACCAAAGTAGCAAGTTTGACCACAATATTTTCTTCATTTAATAGAGAGTGAACGCTATTCGTTAGTTATTATTTAAACTTTTGTAACCTAAACCTCAACCAAAGCAGGGGAGAGGACACCCAATTCAGTCAATCGCTCGGTGAGTATTGAGTCGATGTTTTTGAAGTCCCAGTAGGGAATGCGTATTAGCGGGATGTTGTTGACTTTGCAGTAGTTGGTTTTTATTTTGTCCTTTTTCTGTTGGAGTTTGAATGTTTTTAAAGTAAGTTAATCATTACTTATAAAAACGCATGTAAGCATCTAATCCAATATCAAACACGGAATTTTTTTCAGCATAGTCGATAGGCAATAGACCATTTTTATCCTCAATTTTGGGATTTGCATTTAATTGTTCAAGTTCCCCATAGTAGAATGAGTTTTTATTAATTACCGCTAGATGTAACGGCGTTTGTTTCTGGTTGTTTAGTAAATTGACATCCAATGCATTACGTTTAATTGTTAGAAACAACGAGTAATTATTTTCCAATACAACATAATGCATCAGACTGTTTCCTGTATCTTTATCTTGTGTGTTCACAGTAATCTTTTTAGTTGTAATTGCTTCTTTAACTTTTGCTGCATCAAGTTTCCCATCAGTGGAATACTTTTCATGAAGTCCTTGCACGTATTGTCCTCCTGTATTATTAGTGGTTGTAATATTGTTCGAATTGCTTGGATTGTTAACGCTATTTCCAGTTGAACCATTGTTTGTTGTTGTGTTGCTTGCCGATACTCCTTCTTTCAATGACACTTGAGTACTAGTTACAGACTCAACAGAGTAACCCATGGCATTTGCTGTATCTCTGACTGGAAGATATAGCTTTCCATTTACATTAAGTGGGGTGTCAGATAATTTTGCTTGAGTACCGTCAACCACAATTTTCACGTTACTTTGTGTTGCTTTGAGGTATGTAGCTGCTCCTACTGCTGTTCCTGCTGTAACTGTAATGCCAACAATTGCTCCCAACATGAAAGTTGGCAGCTTAGACAGTATTTTTTTCATATTATTTACCTCCGATAGAGTGATATGGTATAGCCCGTATGGAGGACTATACCATAGGATTATCGGTTACATTGATGCTATCACTTAGAATTCTCTACGAAAATTTTAGAGACATCAACGGCCTGCCCATTAATAAAAAAGAATGGCTGAGTGCCTGACGCTTCCAAACTTACGCTTGTTTCTTTCTCGATATTCTCCTCTAGAGGATTTGTAACCAACCTTAGATAGCGATTAATAAGGTATTCATCTTTACACTCCTTTAATTGTTGATGAACGTATGAATCCAGAATCTTTGTAAGATTGTGTTGCATAACAAAATTCATCAAAATATCGTACTCATCCATAGTTGTTTCGTACATGTCTCTCGTTTCTTGTAGTTCTTCCATCAGTTTCTTCTCTAGCTCAAATCGTTTATTCATATGTATATTCTCCTCTAAAAGTTTAATTGATTAGTTCAGATCGATACGACTACCGTTCATTTTAATGTTTCCTGTGGCCTTAATATTGATATCACCTTGAATGTCGATCCCAAGACCTGAAGTTGTTAATTCAAAAGTTGAACCATTAGAAAGACTCAATCTATATGTACCGTTCTCAGTGGCAATGAATTGAAATTCTTTACTTCTAGCAGTATATTTTCCTTGATCCGCTGTTGTTATGATCCCTGAATCATCAAGAAGTACACTTCTCTCTCGACCTGTATTGCTTTGATAGTATGTTTGAGATAGACCTCCGTTATATTTTACTTCCTGATACTTACCGCTTGTTGCAGTCATTCCATCACCTTCGCCATGTTTAATAGCATCAGGGAAGTAGTCTTTATATCGTTTCAATTTTTTTGTATCTGGAATCTTCGCAGTGTACATTTGTGTGTTTTCTTTATCCAACTCAAAATATGTAAGAGTACCTCCACATTGCTCATTTGCCGCAGCAGCATATGCTTTTAGCAATACTCTCCCAATATCCTCTTTCCCCAGATAACGTTCAATTACAGGGTCAGTAATCCAATGTCCCTTTCCATATCCAATAACCAAATCTTCACCAGGATGAGCAGAAATATCTACAGGATTAAAATTATCAACCTCATCAAAGTAAACTATCCCCCACGTACCGTCTTCACGAATGCCCGGAATTACAACCTGAATGTTGTACTTAGAATCTTTAAGGTAGGGTCTATTTTCTAAAAATGTACCGTAAACATCTTTCGTTAAATTTACAATCTTTTCAATATCATTTTCTCCTGTTTCTTGAAGAATTCTACTTACTGTATCAGCGATATCCATGCTCCCACTAATGTAAGCCGCAAAGCCGCCAGAGTAAAACTGTAATTTTTGAGCGTCATCATGTAATTGATAGCGCTCCGGGTCTGATCCACGTATAACACATACCCTAGAATCAGCAGAGATATATGCTTTTTCTCCACCATTAATAAACACAATATTACAAACACTCATTTACTCTCCCTCCCCAACAAAGTTATTGTGATGGATGCCAAATCATCATACTTGTATTGACGTGTATTACCATCTTCATCATTCACAGTAATTGGATTATTGTTTGTTAGTCCAGTGATAAAATTAGCACAAATTTGGTTCAAGACAGGTTTCGCTTCCTCAATCTTCAGAATCTTCCCATCCAATCCATCTAATCGAAATTCAAAACCATCTTTTAACTTAACAACAACATCAAACTTGCTCATATTCAATTCCCCATTCACTATGTATTATTTTCGTCTATGAATATTCTCCTAGTTAAACTAATCAAACTCGTTTACTACTCTTCTTCATCCATATTGCCCTTGCTAGTCACCTTGAATCACTTTCCAGCCAAACCCAGCCAACACATTAACCTATACCATGCGTATCTGACCTTCCTCGTATCTCATCCCCCCGTTCATATGTGTTCACAGGTTCCAAGGGTTTGTCTTGGAATTCGTTAACCTTGTGTACTTAATATAATGCCAAATAATTAATTTTGTAAAGTATTATTTTTGTGTAATTAAGAAATTCTTTTCTCTTCTACTATGGTGACACCTCATAATCGATTCTCTTCCTCATATCCTTGATTAATTAATAGGGAATTTGAACACAACCGTCCTCGTTGGTATAAAGTGACCCCCATAAAGGTGAGTGCTCATTTCCATTGTAATTAATCATATCTCCAAGCGAGTGTCCTTTTTGTTGAAATAGAATAGATTGTTCCTGTACTGTTAGATAGGCAAGTTGCTCTGCTGCTCTCACTCCTATTGAACCATCAGATACTAGTGATTGAATTTCAGGAATCAGGTCATTAAGTTTAATCAGTCTTTTAGTCGTCCTTTCTGATTCTCCTATAGCATCAGCAACATTTTTCAACAGGCCGTATTGTCCCGTTGATCGATTTCCCCCATGTCCTGCCTTCCAATACTCCTTCAAGAATACTGCCTGTCTTCCTTTCTTAACCGGATCACTTTCAGCTTCTCCCCTACGCTCTGTATTCTCAGCAATCAACATGTATTCAGCTTGCCATTCATCTACATCAATGATTTCAACTGGAACCTCTACTATTTGCTTCCGGAAAATTTTCCGGGAGGTTATCAAAATTACACTAGACATAACCAACACTGCGTGATAATATTAAATAAATATTATTTTAGTGTAATTAAATATCATCAAAAGGAGGACACACAATATCACTCGCAAAAAGAAGCTAACAGTAACAGACATCATAGGCAATGAAGCTGAACAATGGCAGCAAGGTGAGATTATTACAATTGAGGCTGGTACAGGTGTAGGTAAGTCATTCTTCGTCAAGAACACATTGTATGAGAAGGCTAAACGTGAAGGAACTAAGATATTGTTCTTAGTTAATCGCACTAGGTTAAAGGATCAGTTCCAACGTGAAATTGAACAGGACAATAAAGGTGACACAATTGAAATCTTTCTGTATCAGAAGATTGAGAGCAAATTGGGAAGAGAAAAGAATGCTACATTTAAAGATGAGTATGAATATATTGTCTGTGATGAGTTTCATTATTTTTTAACTGAGTCATTGTACAATTCCAATACAGAAAATTCTTTTAAGCTAATCATGGCACATTCCGATAAGACAAGAATATTTATGTCTGCTACAGCAGATATCACTATCGACTTTTTCAAATTTAAGCAGATAGATTTCATTAGCTACAGCGTTCCCCATGACTACAGCCACATCAAAGAATTGTTATTCTATAGGAATGAGAAAGTATTGGAGAAGTATCTTAGTAAGGTTAGGAAAGGTCAAAAAGTAATCGCATTCTTCACTCAAGCAACAAAAGCATATGAATTACATAAAAGATTTGAGGACTCTATGTTTGTTTGTGCAGAAGGAAATTCTGACTACAAGAAGTATGTCAACAAGGATCGAGTTAAACAAATGCTTGAAAAGGAAACGTTTGAAGAAATGTTTCTATTTACGACATCAACATTAGACAATGGTATCAATCTTCTAAACAAGAAGATCAAGTACATAGTCTGTGACATTCAAGATATGGACGTTCTCATACAGTGTTTAGGTAGAAAGAGGATTATAGATAATACAGACAAAGTTACAGTGATTATAAGAAATATAACTGATAAAGAAATTGGACAAAGAATTAGAAATAAGAACAGAATCATAAATCCAGCAACTTATTTACTTGAAAATGGATCAATTGCTTATATGGACAAATATAAACGGAATCATAACAATCCCATAATCTACGTTGAACCAAACAAGGATCGGACTAATCCAGAGTTCTTTGTGAATGAATTAAGACTGTTTAAAGAATGCGCCGACATAAAGAATCTCAAACTCCTACAAGAAACCACAAATGGATATGTCGAATACATAAAAAATAAACTTCAAAAGGAGAGTTACACTATGTTAGATGAAACACATGAAAAAGCTACCCTCTCAGATTACCTGGATAGTATTATTGGGAAACGCTTATACAAAGACAAGCAAGAGGAATTTATTAAAATGATCAATTTGAGAGATGGAAGAAATAGATTGCAACGTGGATGCAGACAATTTAATGAATATTTCACAGAAAATGAACTTCATTACAGCGTCAAAGATAAATTGAAAGACAACAAACGAAAACTTGAAAACAATGAACCAAATCCAAACTATACCAAGACTTATTGGGTACTGGCTAAGTATGATCACAATAAATAAAATTAAATTCGAGAAAAACACAAAAATGTCAGCGTTATCAAGTGTTTTCGGCTGTTGTTGCATAAATAGGCTGGAATAATACTTATATATATAAGATATATCATAGTACTAAAAACAGTGAAAAAACGTTGATACGTTAAGGTTTTCAATTTCAACTGCATATATTACTTGGATAAATTTGAATGTAACAAACTGAATCGGAAGGTGAATTGGCGTAGCCAAGAGGAACGCGATAGGCTAATTAATTCGTTTACGAGCGTAGCGAAGTGATTTAATTAGGATGGTATCGTTCCTGATTACTACTTCTACAGTACAGATAACAATAGTCAAATTTTAAATTTGTCACTTTAACTTCCTACAAGGTTAATGTTAATACTATAGGAAGTTGAAGTGATAAATTTCTCATCTCACACTTAATAATGGGTGGCGAGATCCATTCCGTTTCACTCCATGGCTGTCGCTTCACCTTCATCCACAACATAAACCGTTGTGTCTGTCATTTGAGTTTCACTTAATTATTCATCATCCACATCATATATCTTCGTAACTTCACTCAATTCCTTAATGTCCAATATATTCATCAGCCTGAGCAGAAAGTGACCATCAGGTGTCGTTTCTCCGCGTTCCCACTTCTGATATGTTCTAGATGATGCACCTATTGCTTCAGCAACTTGTTTCTGTGTCATTCCATTTTCTGCTCTTTTGTTTCTGATCACTGCGTAATCAAACTCCATCAGCAATGGGCCAGTGTAAAGGTCATACCAAATATCTGACCCATCTTCTTCCCCATATACATTAAGTCCCCACACCTTTGTTGTAGGTGTAATCTCCACATATAGGAATCCTTTTTGTCGATCATTAACATCTACCCATATCCTCTTGGCATTCTTAATGTCTCACACCAATCCATTTAAGTATCGGTTGATTATTGCGATCACATGGAAATATCCCCGACATTTTTAATATGTTACCGTGTCTTTCAATGTAATCTCCAATGTACATATCATTAATCTGATAAATAACCGGTTTCAATCCAGCCTTTTCTCTGACTATGTTATAGTCCACGATAAGATGCTTTGGCGTTTTCTCTTCCACACCAAGTTTCTGAGCCAATTCAAGATAATGTAGCCAAGTGTAAATAGATTCGAACTCCCCCACATATCCAGTTTGCCTAATGGTGTAGTTAAAGATAGTAACTGTATCAAGCTTGTAGTCATAATATAGCTTTTCTAATGTAGTGTAAAAACGCTCTAGTTCTTCTTCATAATTGTTACGAGAATACTCAAGCACACGACTAACAAAGTCATAAACTGTACCAAGATTATCTAAGCTTCTTTTCTGTGACTTGTGAAAATAGAACGGAATTCTCCGAATAAATACTTCCTTATTTACTGGTTGAAACAAATACTTATTCATTTTATCGAATCCCAAATATGCAAACACTTCTAATCCAACTACCTCATGCCTGGATAAGTAATCCACCAGCTTTTCCACTTTGCTCTCGTCCTCTATGTACTGTCTAATAAGTGCTTTAAGTTGTTGCTGCTCATCTACTATTACATTCATCATATCCCCTACTCTTTGGTATATCCACATTATAGTATGAAGAATAAGGGTAGTATAGATGACAGGTTATTCGTATGAAATAACCGCACCTCTAAGAATCTACAGATTTTCTAGTACATGATCATCTACATCGCCCTAATAATGCGAAATAATATTCGTCAGACTCTGATTTCCATCATATTATTTATGCTCAAGCTTCTACTTCCCTCACTCTTTCAATTCCTTCAAAAGAATAGAATGTAATAATTGGGTGATAATAAAATCAAGTAGTAATTGATTCTTATGAGGTGGTCATTATGAGATATAAGAAATGGTATGAATATAAGATTATTTCTCGTTACCCAGACGAAGAAGGTGCAGTTCCAGAAAAGCTCATTGAAGAGCAACTACTCAATTGGATGGAATTTGCTCTTCTGAATTATTCCGGTGAAAAAAAGATAGAAAATAAACAAAATTCGGAGGATTGATTTTCGATGAGAGTACTCAAAGATCATGAACAGTTAGATAGAAGTGAAATTACAGCCTTGATCGGTAAGATCAGGGCTATTGTTTATACTCGTGTATCATCTGACATTCAAATTGATAACTATTCACTAGAGTCTCAAATTGACATATGTGTAAAAGATGCAAAAGATAAGTTTGATATTAGTGAGGAGGAGATTATTGTTCTACGAGAAGAGGCCGAATCGGGAGATAACCCCAATCGTCCAATGCTGAACTATATCCTCTTTTTACTACAAAAAGGGCTGGGAACTAAAGTTATCTTCCTACATCCAGATAGATTGAGTAGACATCTCCACCTACAACAACAAATTACCCATCAAATTTGGGAACTTGGATGCGATTTACATTTTGTTGAGTTTGACTTACAAAAAGGCAATGCGGAGTCAATGCTAAATTACAATATCCAAGGCTCCATTGCTCAATACAATAAGGCAAAGATTCTCGCGAACACTAAGCGTGGAAGAAGTACCATGGTATTTAACAATAAGATACCCGGAATGAATCGCATTTATGGATATACTTATGATAAAGACCTGAACACCCTTGTTGAGAATGAATATGAAAAAGAGCGATATCTGACAATGGTTAATATGATACTAGAAGGTTCAACTGGCTCTGAGGTTGCTTCATACTTGGCTAAAAAGAAACATCCTGCACCAAAGGGAGACAAGTGGTATCAAGCGACCATCAGTAGAATACTCAGAAATGAGTCTTATATGGGAACGTACTACTATGGTAAAACTGAGGTAGAACAACAGAACGGGAAAAGAAGACAAGTACCACGTCCTAGAGATCAATGGCAAAAGATAACTATACCTGCTTATATTGATGAGATTACATTTGGACGCTTACAGAAGTGCTTAGACGGTAATATAAAAAATGGTGGTCGTCCATCTGAAGATTACCTGTTAAAAGGGATTGCTAGATGCGGAAGATGTGGAGCAGCAGTTTCATCGGGTATCACATCTAGGACACAAAATGGATTGTTGAAATATTATAGTTGCACAAGAAAAACAAGAAAATCCTACAGCGTTGAAACAGGAGAGCCAAACAAGATTTGCTTGGGAGAAAATTGGCGAGTAGATATGGTAGACTCTTTAATCTGGAGTGAAGTATTGAGGTTGATAGACAATCCTAAAACGATAATAGATAAGATGCTAGAAAGAATTTCTGATGTATCCAAAGTAAAAGAACTGGAGAGAAACAGAGATGACATTGGAAAATTGATTAAAGATAAGGAATCTTCTAAGGCAAGATACATTGACCTATACGCTGAATGTATCATTAAATCCAAAGAAGATCTTTCTATTAAATTGGAACGAGCAGATACTGAAATTAGCGAACTAAACATAGAGCTGAGCTTAATCACAGACAATTTAGAGCTGAACAAAAGACAAAATAAGAATACTTCACCAGGGGGGCCATTGCTAAAAAAATATCAAAATATCATTAATAACGAATTACAGATGAAAGATGCAAGAAAATTAATGAGCATCCTCGTCGATAAAATAGTCTTACATGATAATAAACGTATTGAGATATTCTACAAATTCACCGCTGAAAGTGATTTGATTCTGAGTTATAACGACGTTTATGATTCAATCAACTTCGATAAGCTTAAGTGGGTACTTGAATCATCAGCTCCTAAATGGAAGGAGATTGAACACATGTATCCCCGCATGTTGAAAATGTACAATGAAGACTTACTTAGCTTTAAACAGATTGCTGAAGCTACTGAAACGGATTGGTGGTCGATTAAGCAAATGTTCAAAGCTAAGGGGGCAGAGCTACTTTCAACAAAAGAAAGGGGCATGAAAAGACGAGCTCGTGACTTTGAGAAGATTTATAATCTACACTATGTTGAAGGGTTGTCCCTTACAAAGATTTATAAAGATTATGAATTAAGTCCACCATATTGTAGACAGGTACTTGAAGAAAATATGAACAAGATAATAAATTGAAAAATTACCCCTCTGTGTCCTCTAGAATAAATAGTGTATTCCCCCCTCCTCTATGGAGGGTGTAGATGGGATGGCATTATGGTTTCGGTTTATTCAATAGAATTTCACTCGTTAAAATTCAACTCTCGTGTCGAAGCAGATGTGCTAGGGGCATATTCTGTAAAATGGATACTATTTTAAATTTAAAATATCCCCCCATGTGTCACATGTATCGTCAATGCAACAACTTAGTGATCAATTGACAAGTGCTAGCGGATTATTTTCCAGAAATTATTACTTTCTGGGTGTAAATATACCCCCTATGTACATAATCTTGTTTACATCTGATACCGGACATTGTATCTGTTAGGCTTATTTCTTTAGGAATGTATGTGGTATACTGTAATATACGACGAATATGATAAGGAAGGTGTTATATGACAGATAAGGAGTCTGAAATTTCATTAATGCTAAGAGGTAGCATTTCTGCATTACAGGAAGACCAATTTAGCGCAATCTCTAAAGTGGCAAAGTCTATGACTAAGCCGCGAATTTTTAGTTTAGTTGAACAGGTAGGTTTTGACGCTAAGCTTTATAACAATTCGGCATCTATGACTTCAATTAGAGGTTTTCCCAACTCTCTGTTGCAGATATCTAATAACTGGAACAACTTGCCAATAAAAGAACTCTCCCGATCATTGCTGGGGTCTACCTCTTCTCCATCATTCATTGGTGCTATTGATGAGATAAGATCCTTATCAGGTATTAAGTTAGATGCAATGCAAACATTCTATGATTCGCCTTCATATAAAGCAATGAGCAATGCCTTTTCAAGTATGGGTACTCAATCTTTACAGTCACTCATAGATTCCATCCCTGATGATTTCTATTCTGATATTAATGATTTTGAACAGGAATTAGAAAATGATACCGACACTCAAGCTAAATTTCAACCTATACTAGATAGTATGGGAGAAGTTTTGTCGTCTCAGGTTGGGGCAAAGCTAGATTTTAGCAAGAGTGGGCTTACTGAGTCTAGCATTAAGTTATTTTTTTATGCCATTATATTGATACTTCATCTTTATGGCCCATATCTTTTGATACCGAATCCCACTGATGAATTGGTTGAAATATCCAAACAAGATCTAGAAGAGCAAAAACGACACAATGCAGTAATGGAACAGAATCAGAATATAAGTATTGAATCGCAACAGGATCAAGCAGCAGATACTAAAGAACTATTAGAAGTTAGCAAAGATATGCTTTCGGAATTAAAGAAAGCAAATGAACAAAAAAAGGACTCGAAATGAGTCCTTATTCTTTGGTTTAACCGTTCATAAACTTGATCATGCTTAGGATCTATTCCCGAACAATTATTACCTTAGGCCATGTGCTTTGGCTTTTTGTTGTTCATATTCCTTTACTCTACGATACCAAGAATTAGGTTTCATCTCTGCCCTTCTCATAGCTTCAACGGCTGTGATATCACCTTGTTTCCATTCCGTGTATGCTTGCTTAAACTCCTCGTTAATCGCTTGCTTTGGTCTACCGAACACTACATTGTTATTCTTAGCAGCCGCTATTCCCTCAGCCTGTCTTCCGTTTATCTTCTCACGTTCACGCTCAGCCATATATGACAGTAACTCAAGAACGATACTTGATATGACTTTCTCTAATCCATTCTTGTACTGTCTAGTATCTAGGATTTGCATATCCAATATAACAATGTGAGCACCTATGTTCTGGGTAATATCTTCCCATTCCTTCTTAATCTCCTGTGCGTTACGTCCTAAACGATCCAATTCCTTCACAAACAATATATCATCTTTACGAATAGCATTCTTCATGGCTTGATAATTTGGTCTGTCGAAGTTCTTTCCGCTCTGCTTATCTATGTAGAAATCTCGCTCCGATATCCCTAAGTTCTTCATTGCTTCTAATTGTCTCGCTTCATTCTGATCCTTAGTTGAAACTCTTATGTATCCATGATGTCTAATCTCTCCCATAACAATTCAATGTCAAAATGTATACATACACTTTTGAAATGTTTCATATATATTTACAAACTATTCGAAACATACCATAACCACTTTTGACATACCCCAAGAGAGTGTTTCAAAAAGTATACTTTTAGCCATACCCTTTCAATCGTAGGCACGTACCAATATGGTACTGGAACAACATCGGAAAATTACGAAGTCCCTTGGGACAATGTGAGCCTGTCTTAGAAATCCGTCTCTGTAACTGAATCGACAGATTAATTCTCATAGATCATGGTTCCAATCGTGTACGATACAACAACTGACCATATATGCAGTTAAATCAACGTTTCAGCTTATTTGTCAGGTCAATTTATCCTATATCGTAAACGCAATCGTAGAATGAACATCAACACCCTATAAAGCTAGTCGTAGCAACAATTTTAACAATTTAGAAAATTTTGTAATTTTACGATTGGAATATCAAAATACGTAGGCAGGACAAGGAATTTCGGCTTTTTCCAAAAGTTCAATCGTATAGTAACAGGATTACTTAAAATGATGACTTATTTAAGCAATATTTTGATTTTTTCAAGATTAAAATCAAGGACTTTGATAACTATATATCTGGATGACTAAATCACAATACCATTTGAAAGTTATAAATAACTAGTATAATCTCCAAGCAATTTGAATATATTAAATAACAATAGTATTCATAGGAGGTTTAGTTTACATGGAAAAAGTCTCTTTCTTAGGGGATATTTACGACTACCAGGAGAATCCTGACGGCTCTAAACTCTTGTCTATTGATAAAAACAAACGAGGAATCAAAATGACCATCAAATTCTCAGGTGATTCAGAAGATCATAAAAGATCGCACGAAGCACTGAAAAACTTCTTTGTAAAAAGTTCTCCATAATGAGTACTTTTAAAAGCGTAAGTTCAAGGAATTGATTACAGATTAAATTGTCTGTTTGCTATTTCAGTTCAAACTCTCTTGATGTACCTCAAAACCAATAAAAAATGAGTCACAAAAAGGCATCCAGATTAATTCGTCTGAGTGCCCTTTTTATGGATATCTACATTTTATTGAAAATTGTCTTTCTTCTGTGCTAAATATTATATTCGATGTTTAACGATGTTTAAATCTGTGTCATTATTTTCTGGCATTAATATAAAATCCAAAGATATAAATTCACAATCCTTGTTTAAATATTCTGATAATTTTTCTTGTAGTTTTATCGATCCAGAAAGTTGATTGAGTGCAACATTTATCAATTCTTTAAATTTATATTCATTATTTTCTTCCAGAAATTCATTTGCTATTGCAAGGATTATGGTTACTTCAATTGAATTCGGCAACGATAATTTTTTGATTTTGTAACTCTGCTTTTTATACTGCATAAAAGTAAGTTCTCTTGTATTTGCGTCCCAATTTCCACTCAAATCCTCCAAGAAAAGTTCTAGCAACATTGCCTCAATAGAACATTTAGCTAATAAATCCTTATACTTGTCAATCGTTGCTAAGTAATTGGGAAGCTTCAATTCCTCGGCAACCAATTCATGGTAGAATATATAAAGAGCATACATGTTTAGCTTGTCAAATTCTTTCGAATTCGGAAGCAACTTTTCATATAGTTCCAGTAGTGGACGCAAATCGAACTTCAAAACTTTTTCCTTGTTTTGTAGCATTGATGTAAAAGCAATGACGAATCCTTCTAGCTTTTTAGTGGCATATTCAGGCTTAAAGTTCGTAGTGTTGCCTAGCCAATACTGGGGAGCTAAGTTCATTTTTACCACACCTGGTAAGTCATCATGCCAATTATAATCCTCTTTTTCTAAGAATGGTTGAGCGTTAGTAACATTTGTTAAAACGTGAAGAGTTAATCTTATTAATCCCCTATAAGTTAAGAATGGGGCCCCCTCTTCAAGAAAAACCTCACCATTTGTCACTGTTGGCATTTTAGCTTCCTTTTTCATCGATTGTAAGGCATGAACAAAGCTGGAGCGTTGACCATACGTATTACCTAGAGCGACACTTAAGTCAAGCTTCTTTATAGCAAATTTCGATTCGAAAGCTTCAATTTGAAAGAAACTATCATTGGTATTTTGCAGAATAAAATTTATAAACCGCGACTGATTTTTTAAATTTGACGATTTGAGCAAAATAGTTCTAATTTCTTCAGACAACTCTTCGTTTTCAATTGCAGAAAGTAAAACGTCTAACTTTGGCCTAATATTTTGATCATAGTCATTCCAGGTTGGAACAAAGCCATCAAAGTTTTGCGCCAATGACTCTAAACAATATACAAGTTGTGAGTACGCAAGGTCGACATTTGTACTTAAATGTAACAACGAATGATATGTATTGCGGTAACATGCCATTACACCTAAATAGACCTTACGCGGCAAGCCAATTAATTTCTCAATTGAAACTATAAAATCTTCAACAGTTGTATCAGTGGTATAATTTTTTTGTTAAAAAAATGAGAAACAAGTGAAAGAGGACTATTGCTTAAAGTCTCGTCTTTCGGTGAATTATTGCAATATTTTTTTATTACGTCCAGATCTCTTGAGAAAATGGATTTAAATTTAATACTACAATAGTAAATAAATTGTTCAATTATTTCCTCTTCACCAGTAGCAACCAAAATGCCTCCCTTTGGCATTTTATTTTCAAATGTAAACAAATACGTTTCAACTTGTTCATCGCTCCCAATAAAAGTAGGCTCTAGTCTACCCACTTTAGTTTCGATCGCTGAATTATGCTTTAAATTGGAATAAAGTACAATAGTCCTCTTGGTAACATGTAGATCACTGTCATAAAAAAATTTTCCCGAGCTGATTTGAAGCAAATTAATTCACTCCATCCGTCATAATAATAAGCAAACACAGCGCCACTTATAACTACTAAAGCGGCTGATAACAGAATAGTTAAAATGATCAGTGTAGAATATTAACCTCTTCTGCTAAAACATGCCTTTTAACAAATCTATATCCCATACTTTTCTTCTAAGTATCTATCGTATGCCTGCTCAGCAAGATCTTCCTCAATCAAACTACGATGCATCTCAGCAATTTCGTCGGAATAATCATCTATGGTTATTTCATATCTTGCATCCTCAAACATATCTCTGAGGTCTTCATTGTATTCAACAAAAAAATCATAAGATAATTCATAACCAATCTGTAATTTTAACAGAAGTTCCTGTACTTCCTCACTGGTGAGACTAATTTCGTAATGCATAAATTGATTTCTTATTTTGTTTAAATACTGAACAACTGTCTCAAAATCTTCTGATATATCATAGCCGCATAAGTATTTGGCTCTTCTGATTCCCTCATTCAATGTAATAGTTTTGAGAAGTGGGTTTGCCTCGAAAACATTAGATAGTCCTTTTGATAACATTATCTTTCTTGCCGTCATATATTTATCGAGATCTGTAAATATAAGATATTCATCGTAATCCTTTAAAAACAGCTTAAATAGTATTTCTATTCCATGATTTAACGACATTACAGCATCTTTTAAATTGTGTACTTTTCCATCCTCTAGCATCTTGATCTTTTGCATTGTGAGAAAAGCAGCCTTAAATGAATCTACTCCATTTTCGGCCAATCCCATGATCAACATTCCGATCACTCCCAAAGAGTTTTATAAGATAACTTGCGTCAATCACCAGAATACCTATTCACCGTTATAGGATAATGATATATCTCAATATCCTCACTAATGAACTCTCTTCGTTGAGCTGCTAACAGAGTCTCATACATGTTCTGTCTCCCAACTGGGTTATCGGTGTGTATGTATATCTTATCTGCCCTTAATCCATGTTCGCAGAAGTACTTCACCAATTCATATCCATTAGGTAATTCTACACCATCTACATCTTCACCCAGATCATGGTCTAATGTAAGAATAGCCACCTCTCTACTCTCAAGGATATGTATTGCTTCATAGTATGTACGAGCGACCACAAAGCCTTCAGGACAGTCTCTGAGGTCGTCTACGTAGAGGTTAATCTTATCTGTCATGGTCGCACATCCTTCCTTGTGAAACACATCTATCATAGTTTAATCTACAAAGTTGCATCATAGAATTCAGAAATTGATACATTAACATGTTCCTGAAATTTACCAAACTTCTCTTTAAAGTGCTTGGTAAGATAAACTTGTGATTTGTTAAATATCTCGTCTTCTGTTAATTCTTCATCTGAGGGAACCATGATCCCCCCTTCATATTCCTTTGAGGGTACATCGAATGTAACGACATAATAAAACCTTGCTTCACTTTTAAACTCAGAAGAGTGTTCTTCGGGTATAGGCGAGTATTCCCACATATGCTGCCTCCTTAACGCTTTATGTTCTAAAAGAAAAAGCCCCTTTCATTTAAATCTTTTAATTCTACGATGAACTCGGTCAGAAGATTTGATTTTAAGAGCTTGCTCCATCCTGATTTCAGCAGTCTTTATGTCAGCAACTTTCTTTAAATGCTTCTCAACTTTTTGTATTTCCTTATTGAGATCATGCATGTCTCTTCTTACTTCAAACTGATAGTTATACATATTTAAGTCCAGAACATACTCTCTGGTATAATGTCTATTATCAATATCCTCATAATTCAAAATTAATTGATATGAAGGCAGATTATCAATTCCTCGAGAGAATAAGTTGTCATATGACATAACCGCTCTCAGGGATTGATTAGGTGCTAAAAAAGAAATCACATTTCTGTACATATGTGTTTTAATAAAAGGGTCAGGAACTAAACTTCCGTTCACTCCATTCAATTCAACTTTAATATTTTTGGCTGCGAGAGATCCATGATTAGAGAGGTTGAAAAAACACAGTCCTGCATTATTTAAATCTATAAACCCTATTATGTTAGGTGTATTATTCTCAAGTCTTATTTCCTCGTTATGTCTCACAGTCTCCGCACTATACTTTTGCGATTTTCTTGCAAACCATACATTAAGTGCAGTTAACAAGACTGTGGCTGCAATATTAATAAAGCTTACCAGAGTACTGTTTTGATTATACCACTGATTAAAATCCATACTTCTCCCCTCTACTTGAGCAAGTAAGCTTTTATTTGATTGTTTTCATGTAATTCTTAATGAACTTTTTTAAGATTGTCTTCAGGTGATAACTTGCTTCCTTATTAAGTAAAACTATATCGATATTAAGCAAGCATACTTCTGTTATTTAGTCGTGGGGTAGCCAAAATGTATTGACATTTACATAAGAGTTCAAGGTACAAATTTTCCACAACGTTATCATTCCTGTCTGTTAAGCGATCTACCATCCAACCTTCCTTCAAAAGAATGAAACTCACTTTCCACCAAAACATTCTAATCTGCAATATAATTGATCACCATCCTCATACAGATCGCCAGTCTTTTTATCAACTCGTAAAGGAATTGGTGTAAAAAAGTCAGGAAGGTATATATCAAACCAATAGTCCGTCTCAGTTATGTGATTATAGGTAATTTTCGCCATGTAAATCCCGCTTAGTTCATCAAGAATTGGTTTGACTTCCTTCTCTTCTTGTTGAAATTTTATCCTTTCCTCTTCCATCAATAATTTAAGTGCATCCTGGTTGTTATTTTCCATTTAAAATAACTCCTTTAAAGAAATTTATAAGTTCTCAGGCCAATCTTTGTGCCAACCTCCATGAATAACAATCCAAAATGAGTCTTTATCGCAGTTTATTGTTGTATGATTTTTAACTGCAACCCTCACCTTTTCACCTTGAATACTGTTAACATTAATTATCTGATGATTGATTGATCCATTAAAAAGAACAGTTTTACCCCTGTAGTCCATAATTTCATGTGATGGAACAACAAAAGCCATATGACCCTCTTTCAATCCATCATCAGCCATTACATGAAGCGCTAAATCTTTATCGCAATTAGAGCATTTAAATCCAGTGGGGCTATATTCTTCGTTGAATACAATTCCACAAGATCTACAGTACATACTAACTATTTCAGGATATTCTCCATTAAACATTTATATCTACCCTTTCTGTTTACCTAATGAAAATGCTAAATTTATGTTATCTGCTTTATTTCATGTCGAATCCCTAAAATATTGAGACCTTTTTGAAGATATTCTCTAACCGGTCTTTTTGACAACATACTATAAAGCCTTACTGACGGCGCCTCATAATGAGCCCCTAGGTTTTTCATGTAGTCTTCCAGCAACCTTTCAGGTCTATACCTCTTTAATTCTTCTTCATAGGCATAATAATTACTGAAATCTTGGGGATCTGGCTTTTGCTCTTGTTGCCCAATGTACATAATTGATTGCAAGATCAAGACATCTTCATATGCCAATTGTTTAGAAAGGTTGTAAGTAACTTCGCCATTTACAAGAATGTCTGCTTTCGTATTTACCAATTCATCAATGATATGTATGAGACCTTTTGCTTTTTCGGTCAACATTATTTTCCACTCCTTATGAAAGACTCATATCAACTGATATATCTAAAAAAATCCTGTACATCTAATTATTCGATCATCGAAAATAATGATTAATTTATCTAAACTGCCAACAATCTGCTGAACCTCGATTAATATTTTCACAACAACGCATTAATTTTTAGTCTGAGTCTTAGTCGATAGGGCGGGACATAATGATTTACGTGAAATACTTCCCCTTTGCGGAAATAAATACTGCTTTCTGTTTCAAATAAATCAAGGTTTTCTTTTGGAGATTGGCATTTCTCGACCCCGCCCATAAAATTATTGCAATTAAGTTAACTATTCGGATTTTGTGGTGGAAACGTAAAGACCAAGTGAATCTAATAATTCCTCTGATAAGGTGATTTCTTCATCGCCGGGGGAAAGACCATTAAGCACTAAATAATGATCGTAATCTGTGATAGAACAGTATTTATGCCAAAGTCCGCGCTCCATAAGTTCACTTGCCGTATATATGATTTTCATCTTTATTCCATCCTTCCAATAGTAGAATTAAAAAAATATCGCAAAAAATCCATTATCTCTCAAGAATATTGGTACTAATTCTATTAAAAGAATGTGTTGATGATAACTTTGTTCATTCACTATATCTTGCTTCTATGGTGCTTATAATATTCTGATATGCTCCATACTGTTCATCTTGCCATTCTTGCAAAGTGTTGTAGTTATAAGACTCTTCAGGAACCAACAGTGAGTCTAATTTTCTAGTTTTACTTCTCAAATTTGAAGGGAGTATGTGAAGGTTTCGATATAAAATTGGCCTTACATGTTGTTTATAGTTTTCGCCATTTAATTCTCCTAAACCATGATCATTTATTGAAGTAATAATGTGCTCACCATCAGCTTTAAGGACTTCATTATATACTCTAAACTCCTCCTCCTTCTTGACTTGGAGGCTTTTCAATTCTATGTCTTCAAGGTTCCAATTCCTTATCTTATTGTCGCTACGTTCCTTAAGTTTTGTGGATACCACCGTTCCCACTGTAGCTAACGCAGAGCCACCAAGTGTACCAAAAACTGCTATCCAAGCAGAATCCATAGCCCTCTTTCCCTTCTATGTAAAAGTATTATTTCACTAAGAATATTGTCGCAATTTATAATAATGACGTATTTGTACATACTACACTTGCCTCTCACAGTACATTTAACTTTGCTACCACAATTATACAACAACAAGTGTCTCTCTACCTATGTTTTCTGAATGTAACTGTGTTAAGCGGTGGTCAGTTTCACTACTACTGATTCAACCCTTGAAATTTCAATGTTGGCTATTCATATTGTCTAAATAATAAAAAAGCACCCTGAAGGATGCTGTTGATACTTGTAAGTGAGACTATTTAGAATTCAAAGCTGCGTTTATATAAGCGGTGTAGGTTATGCTCGCTAAATATCGAGCGTCACTTGATAAACTGAACGCTTTATTGCTACTGTTGGTATATTCTTTAAAAGAAGTACTACTTTTAGTAACACTGTATATTGTTAACGCGTCTGCTGTCTTTTTGTACTGTTCAATCGCAGAGTAATAACCATCTAGTATAGATTTAACATTTGGATCACTGATATATCCAGTGGAAAAACTATTTAATTGATTGTAAGTTTCTATCAATTCATTCAATGTTTTATTAATATCAGAAAGGACATTAGCCGTTTGATGGCTGTTTATACTCGCAAAATTATAAGCTGTGGAATACCTAGATGATAAACCGACCATCATATCTCCAAATGTCTCCAGTGAATGGAAGTAATCTGCATATCGTATGTTGCTTTTAACTGCGTCTAAACTCGTTCTTGTGGTGCCAGTCGAAGCTGTTTTAACATCAACCGTTTGATTTTTAGCATCCCAAGAGTACCCTACTCCAAGTTGTCCCAACATATTGATCGGAATCATAGTTCGACCATTGTAAATTATTGCGGGTACATCTGGAGTTTTCAATGCCACTCCATTAGAAGTAATTCTAATAATCTGATTTCCCTTGTAAGTCCCCCATACACTAGCAGCGCTTACAGCCCCTGCAAATAACATACTTGCCATTACTAGTGTTACAATCTTCTTCTTCATTCTCGTATCCCCTTGTTTATATCCGTATCGGTTACGGTTCTCACTCAGTTATGTAGACTGCATTATTATATCATCAGTACGCCATCTAAAGAGATTACAAAGTGGAATAATTTTTCTCAACGGCATGACTGATTTACGATACACATTTTCATCATCATAAATACAGTCGAGTCGTGGAATTGGTAACAACAATAAAATTGGAAGGGAAGTATTTTTTGAATAATGAGTGCAATCCTTTAGTGTTTCTATCGATTGTATCGATTACCATTACTATAATCGTTTAGTACTTCAGGTTTTTTTGACGAATACTGTTTTCTTGAAAGAAGACGAGCAATTCCAAAGGAAGCTGATGAAAAATAGTTTCTTGCAGTAGCAGGAATATCTCGAAAGTAATTTCCATTTAAGCTTCTACATCTATTTGCTACACTCTCTGTTTCAAATGAAATAGTCTCCATTGAGTGTGCAAATTCATTTCGTATTCTTCTTATAATATTTAAATCTCTTCGAGTCTCAAGTGAAATTAAACCTAATAAGTAACACAGTTCAATTTTAGCTGAAAAAGTAGCAAGTCCACCTGTACCATTGCAAAGATCGGTAAATGTTTTTTCATCATCAATAAAGTTAGCTTTCAATAAACTACTCAAGTACTCATCCAAAAAAGCAGCAGACATTAGTACACTTCCTCTATCTGACTCTTCTTTTAACCCCATACTAAATAGGATTATCTTTTCTGCCTGCTTAATTGCTTTTTGTTCAAACTCCTCATCAGTCATCATATCTATCCTCCATTTAAAGTATTGCCATGATTATACAATGCCATTTATAATTATACCTTTGTTTCAAGGAAGAATCTGCTCAGTGGTGGTCAGTTCGACTACTACTCAATCTACACTGTCAACATAAAAAAAGCACCCATAAGGATGCTTAATTCCTAAACATTTTCCGTTCAAGATCCTCCATGAAAGAATCTTCAGTAAACTTATTATTCTGTTGCCCAAAACTAACACTCGGTTGTATTTCCCATTCTCCTGAAGAATAGATCAGCTTAGTTGTGTTCGCTGGGGAAGTTGTAAGATCAGACAGTCCTGTGTATTCTTTATAGTAATTCACATGAACAAAGAACTTGCCTTCGGGATAACTGACATGAGGTCGAATAGTCACTCGATGAACTTCAGTAAATTGAATTTCAAGTTCAGTATATCCTGTTGTAATATCAAACGTCTCTTCCTCAGTAATTTTAACGCTCTTACTTTCGTTGTTTTCAAACCAACTTCTTACACTGCTATACAATTGTTTAAGGGCACCAATTTGTTCATTTTTTAATTTTTCGATGTTAACCTTTTCTACTCCCATCTTTTCAATGATGCTAGATAATTTATCACTCATCTTGTTCACTCCTAGCTATTGTTTTAACAAGTATAATTCGACATGCAGGAAGGGTTCACCTCTCTTTATGTCGAAATAACTGTGTTAGAAGGAGGTGTATTATAAAATGTACTATGTTATTGGTCATGACTCACTAAGGGATTCTGGAATATTGCAAAGACAAATCATGGAACCTCTTCAGAATGAACAAGTCACACGTGCTCAGAATGCAATACCATACACAAAAGAGCGTGTAATACTCCACTATGCAACCAATTCCTATGAAGATCCCAATTTCCCAGACTATGACTACTTTAGTTATATCAACTCTAATACTCGCGACTTACTTTTACACTACAATATTGATTTTGAGGAACTTGGTACAGTTGAAACACTGCCTAGTGGAGTAAGCCTCCTTATCAAGAACACCAGATTCATTTAATTATCAATTTTTACCCGTTGGAGGATATCCTTCAGCGGAGTTTTTCATTTGGCTGTTATATATGTTCTGTAAACAACAAAAGCACCCCGAAGGATGCTTTATATTAATCAAAATAGAAGTCCAAATTTTCTACCGATTTTACTGCTGTAGAACGATAAAGTATGCTGTTCTTCGTGTCTTCACCAATTAAAAAACAATCAACTGAAAGTATGAATCCCATAATACCAATTTTCTCATCATATGTTGTCAATCGGGAAGTTTTCTTACCTTCATTTCCATTAATAGAATTGGTGTAAAATTCTTTTAAGTAGAATTCCTTTTCTGGATCATCGGAAAAATTTGTATAACCATATATCACAGTTTCTTTGTTAATTGTAATATCGGTTCCATCTAAGAAAGTAATCTTAACCATATCAATCGACTCCTTTTATTATAAATCAATCCACTCACTCTTCATGCCAAACAATTCACGCCAATTCTTAACATTGTAGATTAACTGTTCCTTACTTAATTCTCCATTACCATATGCATAAAACCATTCAGAAGGAGTGTCCCTACAAAACATATCTTTGTGCTCGTGTGCTGCGTCCTCGCCATGCAGTTTAATCATTTCAACTGTATTATCCTTAGGCATTCCTACCGCATCTAAGATGATCTCTTCGAGGTCTTCAATATATTTATCATACACACTCCAATCCACTCCTAGAGCGTCCTCAACCTTCTTCTCTTTCGTCCTCATATCATAAATCATGTCAATCAAACTAGACATTGTTGCTTCGTTCATCTACATCACTCCTTATGTATGATAGGAATATTATACCACTAAGAATAATCTTGTTTAATCAACATGGAGATACTTGATGACCACGTTTGGATATATAAAACCAGATTTCTCAAATACAGCTCCTTAGAGGGCTATTATTTTGTGTTGATTTTTATGGTATAATATACCTTTACAATGCTTATAACAACACACTATAAAGGAAGTGCCATCATGTCTCTTATACCAATTTTTGAGCAAAAACAACTGCTAGATCAGCTTAAGGCCGATGTTTATAAAAAAGCAAATTTCGCTTTTCATCATCTGAAATCATGCTTGAAAATGTTAATCGGTCATGAGGAAGTAGATCCCAAGACGGGAATTTTTATTGACTCGCCTAAACAGTTTGGTTTTGAAACTTCTGATACAAAATTTTATCTTGTTGTTCATGATGAAGTGGCAATTACACATTTCAATAAAGATGAACATATGGAGAGCATGACTGAGGTATTAACAGACCCAACCTTCAAGTCACGCTTTACTGGAAGGGTGTCATTCTACTTCAAAGGAGAAAACACAGCATATGTAACTCTTTTTGATTTGCTGGTTAACGTTAACGGTGAGGTATACATTAATAAAGAAATAGGCTGGATTGATCGGCTGGAGACTAAAAGAACATTTGAAGAATTTAACGAAATGGCAAACAGCCTTCTTGTTTCTAGTGTGAAGAGCGCTTTTTTCAGAATTCAGCAATGGAATTACGAACAGCAATTTCAAACAGAAGATCAAATTATGGAGCCAAACAAACAAATTGGATTTAGAGTTTAAGAATAAGCACTCGAATTGAGGAGAGTCCACAAGAGGGCTGTCCTCTTTACTATATCTGAATGAAAGAATTCAGTTTGACCAACCAAAATTTTCCGTTCGTTGAACTTGACGGTGAAATTAACCCTCCTTCAGATTGAAGGTGACTCAGGTACATGATGTACTCAAGTCCTTTTTAACCTTGAAGTTAGAATGCGGAACTTTCCGTTCTCAGATTAATGATGTGGTTTCGACCCACACTATAACAGTGATCATCTAGTTTATTATAATGGTGAAGTCCACTATGACCGTCACAATTCAGCTCGATATGGTTTCACGTAGCGTTAAACGGTTGTACATGGCGTACAACGCATGTTCAATATGGACACTCGTGTTGAAATTGGACACAACGTCCAACTGGAGGATGTAGGATCAACATACCACCTTTCTCAGTTACCCTCAGAGGGGTACTTGTTTACAACACAAAAAAGGACAGCGCAACTTTGCGCCATCCTCACATGTAGTATTCAATTTCCATCATCATTCTTTTCTGTTGCCTAATCAATGTTAACTCCTCACGTATTTCTATCCTACGTTTAATTGTTATATCTAACCTTGATCCTTCAGCAACTAGATAGCTGTATCGTGAATCAATTGTTATAGGCTTATTTAGACGTTGTTTCTTTGGCTCAATAGGTTTGGCTCTATGTTTACTACTGGGTGACTGATACGGAATTTCCGTAGTCCTCAAACTCATTATCGTTTCGAACAGTGTCTCATTACTGTGCATTGGATTTCGTTCTACTCTCTGTGTATGCTGCGCGCACACTTACGAATCTAGTTTTAATAGTGTCCAATATAACCAATCCTCCTCTTCTTCGTTTCGATTGAAAACTCTGGCGGTAGAGGTCGCAATACTTTATCAAACAAAATGGAAATCATCATTTGAAGATTATCTAGCTCTAGGCTGTATGGAGGTAAGAGTTTTGCAACAATAATATCGATTATCGTTTGATTCTTAATATTAAACTCTTTTGCTCTCTCTGTCATTTCTATGATCATGGCAATATCTAGGCCGTATGAGATAAAGTATTTGTCGACTGCTGCACGGGTCTGCTGGTATTCCTCATACGTCCAAGCTGCCTTTTCATCTGGTGGTAAGTTGTCGTAATCAGCCTTGTACAATTCTTTTACGTTCATCTGTTCTGTTAACCTCCATTCTCTTCTGTCCATCAAATGAAATAAAACTAGGATTTCACAGAGAATATTATGTTCATATAAAGTTGTTATAAGAATTATTTAACCATAGTTACAGTACATTGTTTATGTATGAATCAAATGTGAGATACATTTCCGATTGCCCTGACTACATGAATGTGTCTGTTCAGCTTTCGTTGCTCGATTAGATGCTCAATGGTTACACCATACGTCCTCATACGTTCAACGCATACAGGCGAAACCTGTTCTTTAAAGTATTGTGTGAGCGCCTTTACAGGATTGAGTAAGAACATATCTTTGAAATCCTCATCGCTCATGGGATTCAATTCAAGCTGTTCACGTCTGAACTGACACAAAAGGCTAAACACTTGAATAGATGTTGGATAAATCGGAACCCTTGCCATAAACTGTTGACGCAATTCTTGAGTTGTGAGAAGTGCTTCAATTCCATGAATAATATTCAATGCCTTTTTAGGAACTTCGCAAGCCACATATATCTCATTCAGTGTCCAATCCCGCTTTTGATCAAAATAGTACATTATCATTGTGATAACTCCTTTCGCAACATGTTGGGAATTTGCTAACCTAAAGTTGCAACAGATTTCAGTGCTACCCACGTACCGTTACGAGTACGTATACATAATTGTCGATTGATCAGTTTGCCGTGTTTATACATCTGTATCGCTCCTACTGATGAGTTTGCTTTCGGATAATTTTCCGTAAGCATATTTTACAGGTGTTACATGAAATACATTTTTACTAAGATACTATTCTTATGAATGTAAGTTACAGTACATTGTTGCTGGTGTGACTCGCTTTTAGATATTTAAAAGCGAAGTTCCGAAGTTCCGGTATGTTTTCGCTCATCAACTCATTGTTATTTAGTATCCACTTAGCTGATGAAGTAATTAAACCACATAATAAACAAATGGTCAACGTTTTTTAAGTATCACTTAGCTAATTTAGTGAAATTAAATTAATTATAAATCTAAACCTCTGATTATAACTATATTAGTTATCTGGTATAATAGTTCTAACTTTGAATATAACCGTTACAATTAAAAATTAGGACGTAGATCGGAGTATGCAATTATGGAGAGCCTCGGGGAACGTATCAATTATCTTAGAGTCACACGTAAAGGTTTAACCATGGAACAACTAGCTAACCAACTAGCCATTCCAGTCTATAGTAAAGATAAGATTATAGATCATAAGCCTGTTACCTCTGGCACAATTAGCAATC
The DNA here is from genome assembly GCF_058313655.1 of Paenibacillus sp. Negev47. Taxonomy (NCBI): domain Bacteria; kingdom Bacillati; phylum Bacillota; class Bacilli; order Caryophanales; family Paenibacillaceae; genus Paenibacillus; species Paenibacillus sp. Negev47. The sequence goes on along the minus strand of NZ_CM177754.1, from coordinate 1,149,075 downwards.
TTGAGAATAACAAGCACAGACCAAATGTTGATTTAATGGTTGTAGTAGCTAAATTTTTTGATGTTTCCTTAGACTGGCTGGTTAATGGAGAAGAGTTTGAGGGTGAAAAGAATCCTTCTCTAAGTCAGTTAATGTTAAATGACTTATTTGCAAGCATGACACCAGAACAACTAGAAGCACAGGAAAAAATGATAAATGAAATCAGAAGGAAAGCATTGAAGGACTCTGAATAAGGGTCTTTTTTATTTGTTTACTAGGAAATATGTAGTACTACACATATAATTTTGGTAAACTAACTTTGCAACTTACATAAACATTGAAGGAGTAGTCCCATAATGAAAAAGAAATTAGTTTTTACTGTGTTAGTCGCAATTTTGGTTGCAAACGTATCAATGATAGCTGCACCTAAAGCTGAAGCAAAAAAAGTGTATTACAAGAACTGTACTGCTGTTAGAAAGGCTGGCAAAGCACCTCTATACAAAGGTGAGCCAGGATATCGTAAAGCATTGGATAGAGACGGGGATGGTGTAGCTTGTGAGAAGAAATAACCTAACTAAAATTTTCAGCGCCTTAATTTGCTTCTCTGTGGTTTCTACTGTAATTACAGTTCCTTCCCTTCAGCCTAAAGTAGAAGCTGCTGCTAAAAAGGAGAGTACTGTAGCAGAAAAAGTGGCGTATTTCCAAAAGCAAATCAAGAAACTTAAACATTTGATTGCTAAATTAGAAATTGAACGTAGTACAATGGTTAAAGGTTCAAAAAAACATATAGCAAACCTCCAGCAGACAAAGAAATACACTGAACAAATCATATATTATTCAGAGAAGATCCTTGAACTATATAAGTAATGTACAAGCACTCCATTTGGTTGGGGTGCTTTTGTCTTCCACTATTGTTTGAGTGGATGTGGATGTGGATGTCTGCACATTTTGAAGAAATTTACTACACGGTTCCCCTAAATTTTCGTGGAAGCTGCCCTTCAAATTTGAGGATCAGGTACGTGTACACTGAGTACACAGTTAAACTTGCCAATTTGGTCATATAGGTGGAATGTAAAGTGGTTGATACATATAGACTTATTCGAGCAATCCCGAAATACTATGACAAATAGGTGATCGTCAATTTGACGAGAAGCATATGTTTGTAAGGATGGTTAAATTAGACACCACCTTTTAGTGTTAACCAAATTGGTTAGGACTCAAATCGAATGTCGACATTCGGTATAACGATAATCCAATTCATAAGGTCTAAAAGTCTAGGAAAAATTCACATACTTTTTCTCGAAACCGAGAAATACTTGGCAACGCAAAAAGGTTGACGCAATGTCAACCCCAATAGACTATCCTATACCGTATATTAAACCTAAATTCTCCATATTCAGAAAGCCAACTTTATATCTTGAATAGGCGTACGAACCATCTGGCTGCTTACCTACGTTATAATGCTCACAGATCGTATAGTATTCTTCTCTCTCCAGTTTTCCACGCTTGATATACAAGTCTCTTGCCATTTTTAGCATTCCACTATTTCTAAGGTTAGTAACCGTCAATAAAGGTAAGCTGTGCCATTCTGCAATTTTAGACAATCTAGACTGAACAAGATATTTAGATGCTGGTTCATCTATCCCTTGCTTAATACTAGAATTAACAGCAGATCTGATTATATAGTCGTTATCAATTAACTCATTGGAATCGCTTTTGATATGTGCTTTGAGAACACCATTATTTTTGATGTATTTCTCTTCTGTGTTAGCTATTCTTAGAATGTTGTACAGAAAATTTGATATAAATATCTCTCTGCTTTCTCGGCCTTTACGAGTATCATCATAAAGCGTTATTTTAAATTCATCCTCTGATCCAGTTATGTGTTCCATCTTCATATTAAGCAATTCACTGTTTGCCTTACCCATTATTCCCTCAAATAGTGACTGTACAATTAGCTTATCCTGAAAATTTAAACATCCATCTACAACATTCCCAATGTCTTCTTCACTGAACAGTACTGCTCTGCTATCATCTACAAACTGGATGTAAAAGTCATTTCCATAAACAGCGTCAAGTGGATTTATATTGTCCTTACGCAAATCTTGTTCTATCGCCCATCGAATATAGTTCTGTATAATGCTTCCTGTAGTTTTAACAGTAGCAAGTTTAGTGGATTCTAACAGGAGTAATACTTGTTTGATTTCATTTAGATTAAAATCATATAAATCCATTTCTAACCGTTTTTCAATAACAGATGCTCTACGAAGCACCCTAGAGTATGCTTCTTTTGTATTCGCATTCTGTCTTTGCAGAAATCGCTCTTTCTGTGACTCATTGTAAAGATTATCATCGTATATCTTTTTCACTGTTATTCCCCTCTGAGCGTAGATTCAAAGTGATTAATTATTTGATTACGGATACGTTTGTTTCCTGCTAGTGTTTTCTTAGCATTGAGAAGCAGTTCAAGTTCTTTATAGTCAAAAATAATACTTTCGATATACTTCTCTATCTGGTCTAAGCCTATATCATGATCTTTCATGAACTTTGAAAGTACAATGTATCCTATAAACATTAATGGATGGCTCATAATTGGAGTTTTACGCTTATTAGCGTCAATTGAGAACTCATCTGGATAACTACCAACCAAATAAGTAAAGAAATCATTGAGATAATTTGAAGTTTTAATAACGTCTAACTGTCTGTCAAAATGATAAATGCGATCAATTGAGTAACTCATGATATCAAAGGTGGTCAACTCTCCAGCTAATTCATTAACAGTTGTTGATGAAGCAATCCGTTTCCCTATCTCTGACTTCCGCTGGAGAATGGCAACTACCTTGTCAGACATTTTTTCCTGTGACAACTCATCTCTTCTTTCTTTCTTCAACACGTTAATTGTATTGATCTGTCCAAAATACTTCTGAGCTGTCTCATGGTCATATGACCTAATGGAGAGTATCATGTCTAAATCTAAATTAGGATTCATTTGTAATGCTGATATAGCACCCTGTAAGCGGTGGAATCCATCAAGTATAGATATAACTGCCCCATCGTTAATAGTTAGTATTCTAGAGTCCTCGTAGAACGTCACAGGATCAACTTCTGTAGAATATACGTTTAAGGTAATCATATCCTCAAAGTAGTGATTATCAGCCATTTTAGTTGCAATCCTCTTAACACTTGTCTTATTAACAATTGGTGTTTTGACGACTCCTCCAGACTGGTTAACTGTATATTTAGCACCACGTTGAGTTTCGTAATCGTAAACAATCAATTGACTTTCAGACATTTTTACTAAATCTGCAATCGCAATCTTGGTTATGTAGCTGTCAAATTTAAGCATGGTAGTGTCTGAAAATGAAATAGGTAATTCCATTCTTTTCTGGACTATTGAATTAAGGTTATCCTGAGCATCTCTAATCTCACGTTTACCGAAAAGTTGATTTGGATCTAATTGCTCATTACCTGTCACACTAAATAAAGCTTGGCATACACCGTACAATATTGAAGCGTCAATTTGTGTGATGTATTGTACAACGTACTCTTCTTTTTTCAGGAGTGAGTCAATTACTTCTACAGGAACATTAAGCTCAATGAGTTGATACTTGAATTGATATTTGAGTTTCTTAGAGGCGCTTATTTCTTCAAGTTGTGTATTAATTAAATGCTCAATATCTGATCTATCTCTCTTCATGTACATTAGCTCCTTCCATACATATAGTATGGTATCACAATTACACTAAAATAACATGGTATCATTAAAATTTAGAGGTGTCACTTGATGACACTTTTTTGAGTGGATTTTGCACTTCCGTAATTCGGAACCACAGTGTCACCGGGTGACACGATTGTGAAGGGATAGGATTGTCCATGCTGGAGTTTTAGGAGTTGAGTAGTTTTAAAAAGTAAGCAAACAAAAAACAGCCGTGTGAGGGCTGTCTAGGCTGTCTGATATTATGCATTTTTATATCTTTGTTTGGTACGATCTATTTTATAATCAGCCAGCACATATTTAGAGTAAATCCCCTGTCTCATGCATTCACCACAATATGATCCGACTTCAGTTTGACTTAAACGAATATTTTTTTGACATCTGCTGCAATTGCACTTCAAAAGTCCATTTCTCAGCTCATCATATTTCTTAACAAGAGCTAATGTCTTTCCATTAGTGTAACCTTCTTTAACCCGTTGCTTTTTACGATGATTGTTTGGTTTAAACCTCACTAAAAGAACCAACTCCTTACGTTTTGATTCTTTCTATTGTAACACGTTTCGACATAATACCCTAAGTTTTTACATCATAAACAAAATAAAAAAGCCCTCTAAGGGGCTGTATTTGAGAAGTCAGGCGGTGTAATATTCATTAACTGATTCAATGTCGTTTCAAGTATTCCGGTAAATCCATTTGCGAATAACTTGTGTGTAGTTACATTGGGAATCGAGTAAATTAGTAAACCTATAATAACTGCTAAAACAATAATTCTTGGTAATTGGGTTGTGTCAAATCTAATGCGTATGGTATCCATCTCCCTTGATTGTATAGGGATATTATACCATTTACTCGAACTCACTTTCTACTCTGTACGTAACTGCCTTGAGTAATATCTATTATGCGATTATTTTCAAACTGCATCACATTCGAAATATGGTTACGCACCGTTTTCTCGCTGATGAATAACTGCCCTGCGATGTCACGCGTTGTTTTGTCTTGAACTAGTAATTCGAATACTTCGCGTTCACGGTGGGTCAACAAAAATTTGCTTTTATGATCGATACCCTTCAATGTTCACCCCTCCTTGCTCGGGTTGTGTTGGTGTAACAAGGTTAAGGGGATACAGTCAACTCATCTTATGTCAGGTCAAGGGCGTTGGTTCAGTTTTATAAGAAAAATGGGCAATAATTATGTGTTTCACTGTCCCAATAGAACATGTTCCAATTTTTTATGTAAAAATTATTTAAACCAAACATGCCCTTGCAGCTGATGTTGTCATCCCCGCAAAGGCACATTGGTTATTTGTCTGATTCTAAACTACCGGTTCACTCGATTCATCATGCCGTCATTATTATTACGGTTCATCAGACCATCGTTAAGGATGCCATCACGGTTATTTGTATCTGTTCCGTTCGTTGGGAAAATGCGCTCTACCATCGATTGGAACGTATCGATCATGCCACTCACCGGTTTACCATTACGCATATCTGTGGCATAGTTCTCCACATGCTCCACAAACTCCGGATTGGCTGATACATATACATTCTCGATGTTCGGTGCAAACTGCTTGATTTTGGCTGAAATCTTACCTTTGATCTCATCCGATGTGTTATCGTCCGTGCTATTTACACGTTGGCCTTCACTTTGCATTCCTTCGTTCATCGTATTAGTTCTGCCACTGTTCGTCAGACCACGCATCATACCAACTGTACCTGTGCCCATCGTGCCATAGATGCTGCGGTCATTCCCCATATGCCCACGATCTGTTGCTGAGCCCGTGTTCAATCCTGGAGCAATTCCGCTGGTACTGTATGGGGACATGGTTCCCGTGCCGCCATTCACACGCATACCACCCATATCTTGATTCATGTTTCCACCACGCATGGTATCACTGGCATGATTACGCATCGTTCCACCCAGCATGCTCGTACGACCATTCGACTTGTTATCCAACTTGCCTGCATGACCATCTGTCAGACGAACAGCGACATACGCATTACGATCCGTTAGCATGACACGGGCAGATTGAACTTCCTTCATCTCCGTAATGCGTTTGGCCAGCTCTTCACTGGATTTCAGGTCAGTCACATTATGCATACGATAGCTTTGCGCACGAATACCATCCATGCCATTCGTTTCCACACCATAACGGTTAATCCCGTTGGATTGCTCACGAACACTTTGCGTATGCATATTGTTGGTATCCCGATTCGTACCACAACCTGTCAAACCGGCCATTACAAAGATTGCAGTAGACAATGATAACGTAATAGCTGTTGCCTTTTTGACTGCTGGCATGTACTCATCCTCCAATGTTTGTTGGTTTTGGTCACAAAGATAGGATGCGCTTCTGTACGTACCGATATGCTGAAAGGATATGGTACCTTTCCCTATAAAAAAACAGTGCCGCTTATTCGCAGCACTGCCTTAAGGTAACTTGAATTTCATTTTAAGTTTGTCATACTCACTTTCTTACTTAACGTTCATTCCTCGTCTGATGAGGAATTCGTTGACTCATCTGCGGCATTCGATGACTCTTCTGAAGAAGTTGTTGATGCTTTAATCGTATCCGGGAATTTCTCCGCTTCCGACAGACTCGTCGCATCCATGACATATGCCCACTGACCATCCGGCGTAATGACCCAGATCTGATCCGGTTCGGATGGCAGTGTAAGCCCCCGGTACACATCTCGAACTTGTTGCCCACTTACCGTCTGTTCAACAGACAGGGTGAATCGGGGAACAGTACCCTTCAGCTCCGAAGCTTTGCGCACATCATCGGCTGTAGACAGGTTTTTGATTTTGCCAATGAGCGATACGGCATCTGTGGCTTCAATGGATTTTCCATTCAGTGTCCAGACCTGCTCTGCCGCACCATCCCCCGATGTCGATTTCAACATCCAGGTGGCAGCTTCACCCTCCCACTCCAGAGAAGCAACATTCGTCTCATCCATGTTAAAAGGGGTTGTATCCAACAGATTACGACGTGACAAGTTGATGTTGGTCATCGTCTCTGTCTGCACGGCAACCACGGGGCCCGAATCAACGCGCACATAACGTGCATCATCTGCTGGAAGCTGGCCGCCAATAGCCAGTTTAATCTCCCGGTTATCTTTTAGTTTGATATCGATTCGTGTAGCATCTGTTCCTAATCCGTACTTATTCAGATCCGTCGGTGCTTCTTCCACCAACAGTTCCTGGTTCGCACCACTCAGAGCATCCAGCCAACTGCTTACACTGTAACCGTTCAGAGGATAGGCTTTCGGTTCAACCATCTGCCAGACGCCATTCTCAAGCTCTACAGTCGACGATGCTACTGCACCAGTTGTATCCTCCGTTGTGTCATGTATCGTGATAGATTGGATGTCCCCGGACTGAATGCCAAGCAACTTTTCTTGTACCGCTTCTTCTTCCCGAAAATAATTTTGACTGGCTGCGTACACCCAACCCACAATCAGTACGATGACCACCAATATCGTTGGAACCCATTTTCTCATACCCGTCTGCGCCTCCACCATAAGAGTACACCGATTATAACAAAGATAAGCGGGAACGCGACAATCGCCACGAAGAAGATCGTTCTGGCCTGTTCACCATTCAGATATGCCATCTCATAACCGGCTTGTACCCGTGGGCGAATCGTCAATCCATCTTCTTTTTCACTCAAATAGTTCACGGTATTCAAAATAAAATCCCGATTACCGCCATTCGCAATTTCCGAATCCTGCATGAAAATGGACGAGCCCAGAATAACCGCCTTCGGTTGGCCATCCGTCGTATCGGCTGCATATCCTAGTTCCACTGGACCCTGAATGTCCTCTTCCGGATCATTGGTCGTTTCATTTTGCAATAAGCCGCCGATATTTGTCTCACCGTAACTATCATTCGAAGAATGAATTAATGGGGAAAGTGTATATTTATCCTGTTCTTTGCTGGTCAACGCAATCGACAGCGACAACATCGGATACAATTGGCTGGCAGCGAGTTTGTCCGTGATTGCATGTGTACCATACTCTGGTACCACCCAGAGGGGCCCCATCGTACTGGCCTGCTGATTATCCACCATGACCGCATGCTCATCAACAACGCCATAGTCAGCCATGAGGGCATCGATGTTTTTCCAACTGGATTTCATATCTTCCACGAATCCGAGGGATAATAACAACTTGCCTCCATTACTCAGATACGTGCGAATAGCCTTCATTTCGGTATCACTGAGATCACGTTGTGGCCCAATAATGGCCAGCACATCTGCATCTTCGGGAACCTTGCCAGCTTGATTCAGCTGCAATTCCTCCGTTTGCACATTGTTCTGTTCCAGGGAGGACTGTAGCGTAGTCATCTGAGCGAGACTCAGCTCTTCATGCCCAGTCAGGAATACCATTTTGTGCATCTCGGTAGAGGACATATTCATTAACGCCTGCGTTAACTTCTCCTCACCTGTGAACTGATATGATCCATCACTGCCGTCGCCTGTTGCGGTGAACAAACTGGCGATATCAATCACTTTGTGTTGATCTCCTTGCTCAAGAACAATGGAACTTCCAGTTATGCCGTATTTGGATGCAAGCGCAGGTTCCTGCGTCAGATTATACTGTTTTAGCTTCAACTTGCTATTGCGTTTCGTGTATTCCTCCACCATATCCGTGACTTCACGGTTCAGGACGGTATTGTTGGTATTTTCGACGGTTAACACCAGAATGTTGACGTCATCCTTCACATTTTTGATCGCAGTAAGAGACTGGTCAGATAACGTATATTGTTTGTTCGAGGTTAGATCCAGCTGAAAACCGCCAAGTGAATTCAGGAACAGTGTTAGCAAAATAAAGATGCCAATCACCGCTACGGACAGCACGGTACTGTTGGTATGACTTAACCATTTTTTCATTTTCTCACCTCCACCGCTTCCGTTCCACAATTTGAATGCTTAACAGCAGAAACACACCCGAAAGGGTGACATAATACAATATATCCGGTCCACTGAGCACACCTTTCATGAAGCTGTCGAACCGGTTGGTCAGAGCAAACGGATCCAGCCACTGTTGCAAAGCAGATCCCGTATTGCCTGCGAATGAATCAAGCATCCACAAAACGAGCAAAATAATAAAACCAGCGACCGCAGACACCATCTGATGCTGGGATAACGTAGAAGCGAATAGTCCTATCGCCATCATGCTTCCGCCGAGGAAGAACAGACCCAGCGCAGACATCCATACCGTCGTCATATCCAGTGTCCCATAGAACGACATGATGAGGGGGTACACCAGACTGCACAGAATGAGTACGACCAGAATGGCGAGAGCAGCGAGATATTTGCCGAAAATAATTTCTGTGACACGTGCCGGAGAAGTTAGCAATAATTCATCCGTTCCCTGTCTGAATTCCTCTGCAACGAGTCGCATCGTTAATAATGGAACTACAAAAAGCAGCATAGATAACGTGTCCCCCAGTACGAGACGATAATCGACAATGCTCGGCTGATAATACACGAAGCTGGAGTAGAACAACAGACTGGTCATCAGTACATATACCGCAAAAGCAAAATAGGACGTCGGGGACAGAAAATAAGCTTGCAGCTCTTTGTTGCATACCGCCATCATTCGTCTCATTTGGAGTCCTCCCCTTTGCGAGAATGGGGCGAAGTTTCCTCTGATGTACTCGCTGATGTTCCCGATATACTCGACGAGTCGATGTCCGAAGTTACGTCCCGATCCGTTTGTGCCCCTGCAACCTTATCCACATCTGCCGAATTCACGTCCGTGTCTGTTGTTTCGGTTGTAGTCAACTTCAGGAAGATCTGCTCCAGACTCAGATTCTCCTTCTTCATCTCCAGTATCGGTAATCCTGCACCGGACAAAAGGTAGAACAACTCTTCCCGAAAATCTTCCGCGCTCTCTCCGGTGAGCAGCATTTTAACCGTATCCACTGAACTTGATGTAAGTGAAGTGTCTTTGGCGGTATTCGTATCCGATGCCTGAATGACTTCACTCCGTACCTTCTCCCATGGTGTCAGCACATTATGTAGTTGCTCAGCAGTGGCCTTCACTTCAATCGAAACCTTGAACTCATCCCCCATTGCTGAGCCGAAATGCTGTGGTGAACCATCCAGCACAAGCTGCCCCTGATTAATGATCAACATTCGATTACAGAGCGTGCTCACTTCCGGCAAAATATGCGTACTGAGCAGTACCGTATGGTTCTCGCCCAGTTCCCGGATCAGATCCCGAATCTCGATAATCTGATTCGGATCAAGTCCCGATGTTGGCTCATCCAGGACCAGCAGATCTGGCTTGTGAATGATGGCTCCCGCCAGTCCAAGACGTTGCTTGTACCCCTTGGACAATCCACGCACCAATTGTTTTTCCCGACCCTGAAGTCCCAATCTGCTAACCATCTCACTGACCCGCAACTTAACCTCACGGGCCGGGACATCTCTCAGATTCGCTACGAATCGGAGATAGGACTGCACTGTCATATCCGGATAGAGGGGCGGCGTTTCTGGCAGGTACCCAATCTTCGAACGAACACGCTGGCCCTGCTCATGCACCGATGCACCATCCACCATAATGGAACCCGCGGTTGGATGCAGATAGCCCGTAATCATACGCATTGTAGTTGTTTTTCCGGCACCATTGGGCCCGAGAAACCCGACAATCTCACCACGTTCCATGGTGAAATCGAGTTGATGCACGCCGCGCTGCCCTTCGTACACTTTGCTGACCTGTTTCACTTCGAGCACATCATTCATCCTTTCCCGTTAAAATACCCGTGCACCATCATTACAGTAGATGTTGGGCACGGGAAGTTCCTTGTATCTTACGTGAACTATCCTAAATTCAGCTTAATGTCACTTGAAAGAAAGCTTAAAAATAATTGTCTAAAATGTGAACATTCGCAGTAACACCCACACCCTGCGCTTAAAGCCAACGTACCATAGAGTACAGGAGAATGTGCTCCTGACCAAAAGTCAGAGGGTGAATCGTGTGAAAGTATTATTCACGTTTTATGTTCCAAGCGGTGGCGTGGATACGTTAAATCGACTGCGCACCGCCGTTCTGAAACGTCATGGCATAGAAGCGCACTTATTGTATCTCATCACTGGATCGGGATTACAAAACAACAGTGATACGCCCATTTTCACCGCGTCCAGTGACGAGGATATTCATCATTTAATTCAGACACATCATTATGATGCCATCATTGCCACATCAGATATCGCTATGCCCGGCCGCTTGAGAGGACTCGGTTATACCGGACGAATTATTTTTGAAGCCCAAGGACTTGGAACGCGCGATCAGGCTCTGGAAACCATCCAAATGGCTGTACCTTACCTTCAAGCCCACTGCGATGCTGCTGTTTTGCCCCCCACAGACCACCTGCTGGATATGTTCATTCATATCTGCCCTTGGCTTCATCGGTTTGTGATTCCCAATATGCTGGATACGGACACCTTTGCCCCGATCTTGGTGGATACCCCACCCTATCCGGTACTCGCATGGGTAGGCCGACTCGAACACAACAAAAACTGGCGTGAATACCTAACCATATCCAGTGAAGTCATCAAAAAAAATCCGCAAGCCAGACTATGGTTGTTCCACGATCCCACTCTGGCTAATCCTGAAGATGAAGTCATTTTCCGGCATATGCTGGCAGAATACGGGCTTGAAGATAAGATTGGCATCTTCATCAATGTTCCCCATTCTCAGATGCCTACCTTCTATTCCATGATTGCCGCTTCAGGGGGCATCATGTTATCCACTTCCCTACTTGAAGGGTTCGGCTATGCCGTCGCTGAAGCCATCTCTTGTGGCTGCCCGGTACTCAGTACAGATTCGGACGGTGTACGTTCATTTATCACACATAACATGACTGGAAAGTTCTATCCGATTGGCAATGTCATGGCAGCTGTCTCCGAAGCAATGGACCTCATGAACAACAAGAAACTGCGTGAATATATTCGCATCCAGGGCAGACAGCATATGAGCTTGTCTTTCTCACCAGATCGGTATGCCGTTTCTTTCCGTGAAATGATGACCGCCTTGCGTATTTTCCATTGAGGATCGCAAAAAGGCAGCTCAGAGGGATGCTCTGAACTGCCTTAATAGTACGTGTTCAAAAAGTTTGGTTTTCAGTACCGAGAAGATGGAATGAAGATAGAAATGGAGTAGCGGAGCGTAGGAAACTACGTGAGCAACGGACATTTCGGCTGAATTTCAACTTCGATGCTGATGTTGCCGCTAGGCATGATTCGTAATCAAAAGCGGACTTTTTGAACAACCTCTAACAAGGGTTGATATTTTTAGTGTCCCATCATCATTGCAGGATCAGGCTCGTCGCCATTCTGAAGGTCTTCCTTCGGCATTGGTTTCGGTTTGCGCAGGATCAGACTGAGCAAACATCCGAACAATGCAATACAAGCAGCCAGGAAGAATGTATCATTGAAGCCACCCACCAGACCTTGCACTATAGCCGTCGGCTCCGTACTTGTTGTATTGTCTGCGATTCTTGAAGTAAGGAAGCCCGTAAGCCCTGCAACTGCGAAGGATACGACCACTTGCTGTGCCGCAGCCGTGAGCGGTGTAACCCGTCCAACCAACTTACGTGGTGCGGCATTCAATACATGCGTATTGAGCGGCATCATGGACAAGCCCATACCCAGGCCCATCATAACCAGAGCTGTAATAATCAGACCAAGACCTGTCTCTGCCGTGATGGAGGACAGAATAAATAATGCACCCGAGATAATGCCCAGACCCACGAAAGCCAGAGGTCTCGCGCCAATTTTATCAAACAATCGACCGCCGAGCGGCATACCCACGCCGGAAGCCAGAGCCTGTGGAAGCAAAATAAGTCCTGTCTCCAGCGCAGTGTATCCTTTGATCTGCTGCAAATAGAGCGGGATCAGAATCATCGCACCGAACAGCGCCACTTGTGACACCCATGCGAGAACAATCCCCCGCGAGAAGTCAGATGATTTAAACACCCGGAGTTCCAGCAACGGATTTTGATGACGTAATTCTACAATAATGAACAAAATGAGCGCTACACCACCCACAATTACACCCGTCAGTGTTGTTGCAGATGTCCAGCTCGTTCCACCCTCACTCACACCATAAGCGAGCATCGAGAATGCAATTGGAGCCAGAATCATGCCGAGCAGATCCAGTGCAGGCGTGCGTCCACGATCCGTATCAGGCAAGAACTTGATACATAGAATGAAAGCTGCAATACCAATTGGCAAGTTGATCAGGAAGATCCAGTGCCAGCTCAGTGATTCAATAAACCAACCGGACAATACCGGACCCAATGCAGGGGCAAGCAGCATGGGAATTCCGAGCATACCCATGATGGAGCCTCTTCGCTCAGGAGGAGCCAGACGAAAGACCATCGCCATACCAATAGGAGCAACCATGCCTCCACCGAGGCCCTGAATGATACGGTAAATGATCAATTGCTCAGGTGATTGAGCAATCGAGCATAATACAGAACCCAAGGTGAACATGACAATCGTGAACAGAAATACTCTTTTGGCACCAAACCGGTCAGTTAACCAGCCTGCCAGTGGAATAACCGCAGACAAAGCGAGGGTATAACCCGTAACCGTCCATTGAATGGTCTTTAGATCTGTCTCAAAATATTGAACCAGATTCGGAATGGCCACGTTCACCACCGTGCTGTCCAGAATGACCATAATCATTCCGACGATAATGGCCAAGAGTGGCAGTATAATCGTTTTGATTGAAAACTCTGCGGGCTCCTGGGATACTGTTGTTTGTTCTTTCACGTTCTCCACACTCTTTTCCAGCCAGCCGATCACAGGTTTATCTCTGCGTCTTGCTCAGCCTATATTTTACGGCTAATTTCAAACTATCGTTTTAAACTTTCGTTTAACACTGATCTAATTTTAATGAAAATACCTTTGCTGTCAAGCTATTTTTTTAGAACTTTCTACTATGAATGCACCACAAAAAAATGGAACAGGTACTTCCCTGTTCCACACATTGGCTGATCATGCCTATTCAATGATATCCATATCAATCTGCAAGTTTAATCATCTGATATTCTGACAGTATGCCCAACGTCTGACCGTGAATACTCCTGCAATACATTCGAATAACCAGATGATTCGGTGCTGAACTGTTGCTGATGATCCTCATTTCATAAGGCTCGGATGACACATCCAGATTATGAATGACCTGGTTACCACCCGCTCCCCCCGATCCCGATCCGATATGAAAAAGATGTCGGAATAGCTCCCCGTTGATACTGGCCCCACCAACAAATACATCTGTCCCTTCCTCTCCGCCAACATAGGCTAATTCCACGTCTATATATTTCACTGGAACAAAAGTCTGTAGCAGATTCTCATGAATTTCGAGTACATATGCGGCCACTATAGATCCCTCCTTCATTGCATGAAACTTCCTGTAGATAGGATATGCTTCCTCTCGTCCATTGCCATTTGCATTCACCCATTTCCAAGCAATTAAACGGAAATGCCCGACCTTCCGGTCCTCTTTTTTCATAGAATAAAAGGATAGAAGCTCGGCCTATGGAGGCCGTGACAAGGAGGTAGCTATGAGAGTTCTGCTCGTTACGTATTGGGAGCTTACACATATGGGTGGAATATGGACATATGTCAAACAGCTGGCTGACAGGCTGATCACACTTGGTGTTGAAGTTGATATCATGGGCACGAATGGTGCCAATAACGAAGTATATATTCGTAATCTGAACCGGGCATTCTCCAAGGATAAAGTGTGGCCTATGCTGCAAGCGAAGCTCAATCCGACCGATCTGCCACAATTCACAGCTGATCCTCTTCTGGCTTATTATGAATTGAACAGATATGCCTTCGAGATGGCCGCCGCTTATCTCGGGGTGGACCACTATGATGTCATCCATGCGCAAGATCCGGTAGCTGCCGTCGCCATAAAACGCATCTTGAACCGCAATATCCCGCTTGTCACCAGTTATCATGGAGCACTTGCACGCGAAGCCTTCTATGATGCTCAAAATTCCAACCCGCAGCTAACCCTCCCTGCATATTTGCAATCGAAACGCGGACGTTATTTTCTCTCATTGGAAGAACGAAGTGCAGCCCTGTCTGAGCTCATTCTGGTGTCCAGTCATTGGATCAAGAGTACGCTTACAGAGCTTGCGGTTCCCGAATCGAAGTTCCGGATAATCCCATATGCCGTGGATCTACCGGCCTACCGTGCATTAGCAGCGACGAAGTTCCGCCAGCGACCACCCACCGGCAAGAAAGTCATCGCCTTTACAGGAAGGCTTGAATATATCAAGGGCGTTCATGTGTTAATCCAAGCCTTAGCCAGTCTGAAAAGTAAACGTTCTGATTGGGTCTGCTGGATCGCAGGAGAAGGCAATCTGTTTGATGAATTGCGGGCCCAGGCCACGGCGGCTGGTATTTCAGCCGATGTTGTGTTCTGGGGCAAGCTGGACAATATTCCTTCCTTCCTGCGACATGCCGACATTTATGTCCAGCCAAGTCTGCAGGACACGCAACCTTTCTCCGTGACCGAAGCACAACTCGCGGGTGTACCCGTTATCGTCAGTGGTACAGCCGGCATGCCTGAGATGGTTGAACCCGGACGTACAGGATGG
Source organism: Paenibacillus sp. Negev47 (assembly GCF_058313655.1). NCBI lineage: Bacteria > Bacillati > Bacillota > Bacilli > Caryophanales > Paenibacillaceae > Paenibacillus > Paenibacillus sp. Negev47. The sequence goes on along the minus strand of NZ_CM177754.1, from coordinate 1,133,756 downwards.
GTCGTTCCTCCGCAGGACGTTGATTCCCTCCGTGAACTGCTGCATGCACTTCTGGAGGATGATATTACCCGTAAACAAGTAGGGGCTGCGGCCAAAGCCTGGGCCGAACAAAACCGCTCTCTGGAAGAGATGGGACTTCGTACATTACATGTCTACCAGGAAGCCATTTATAGAGGAGGGCATTCCATATGACACTGCTTGTGCCTAGTGATTTGTACAATCGCTGGTTCTCTACGCCTGTCTCCACCCCTCACATTGACGTGGATTACGCTACAATGAATGAACTGATGAAGAAGCTTCCCAAAGGATACGTATTTCCTGATCCTGCATCCATGATGATACTGAATTCAAAAGATTAAGTTTCCACTACCACGCCATGTTTAAATAACATGCCTGAATACCAAACAAGGGGCTGTCCATATGTCATAAGAATGACAGGGGACACCCCTTATTTACTTTCATGTGTCTAACGAATCCAGAACACGCTATTTGCTTTCTTTTGCGCATGTCTGACTTATAACGAATCACAGAGACGTTATTTCGTCCATCATGGTCAGTTTTCCAGCTCGAAAGGCTTGGAACTAGGGAAAATCCTGATCTTTTTAATCTGCTGCCAATTTGGAATACATACTCAGATCGTTGAACGTTTCGCCCGTCCTCTCGTATGCTCTAAGTGTTCCTTCAAATGTAAAATTAAGCTTCTGTAAAAGCTTGATCGAATTCACATTCTCGGGATCAACCTTTGCTTCAATTCGATTCAGCTTCAAAGTCGAGAATGCGTGAGTTAACAAAGAAAAGATCGCTTCTGTAGCGTATCCTTTCCCCCAGTGGGATCTGGCAATGTCATACCCAATCTCTGCTTTTAGATTTTCAAAATCCAGCGAATTATAACCACAGGAACCAATGATTTCATTGGACTCTTGTACAATGATAGAGAACCGGATAGCCTTGTTTTCCTGAGAAAGCTCCTCCAGAAGATTAATCATTGCTATGGCTTGATTTTCATCCGTAAAACTACTAACATTCATAAATTTCGTAACATCCGGATCAGACCAAATCTTAAACAAACTGGCCGAATCCGCTACTTTCATTTTTCGCAATTGTAACCGTTCTGTGTGTAACTCTGTAATCAATACTTTTACCTCCATCAGTTTATTAATAGTTAGGTTTAAGATATTGATATCTGCGCATAGTCCATTCCCTTCTGTGTACAATTACGTTTCATTATACAGGGAATTATTCGTGCAGGTATTTTTATATAAGCGAAACATGTTAAACTAATAGTGTTCAAAATGTATTTCATGAAGGAGAGTTTGACCATGATCATCCAATTCATTCGCTATAGGTAATGTAAGGTGCAGATCACATAACCCGGCAATTTTGACAAAATAGCTAGGGTTTGTTTGACTGTGCCTTTTTCCATTCACCTATTATGAATGAGAGGGTGCTTCTTTGTGTTCCAAAAAAGTAAAAAGTTAATCAGTGCTGCAATACTTGAAAAGCATCAAGACATATTTAGATGTCCGTTATGTAAAAAAACAATGCAAGTTGTCTATTTACAGAGTTTAGTATGCAGCAATCATCACTGTTTCGATATAGCAAAGCAAGGATATGTAAACTTATTGTCCCGAGGTATGCGTACGAAATATGATAAAAAGATTTTTGAGTACAGAAGATTAATCAGTAAAGACGGTATATTCAATCCATTATATGGTGCGGTAAGTCAGATTATAATGAATAACCATTTGAGCAATGAGCCGATAAGGGTGCTAGATGCAGGTTGTGGAGAGGGGTCTCACTTAAATAACATACACACCGAAATAAATCGAACAAAACCTATGGATCTATTGGCTGTAGGAATCGATATTTCTAAAGAGGGAATTAGTTCTGCTGCAGCAGAAAATCCAAATGCTATCTGGTGTGTCACGGATATTGCGAACTGCCCCTTTCAAAGTCAAAAGTTCGAATTCATTTTGAACATCCTTTCGCCAGCCAATTATTCGGAATTTCAGAGGTTATTAAGTGATCATGGTTTGGTGATTAAAGTCGTGCCTACTCAGGACTATCTAAAAGAGTTAAGAGAAATCCTTTATATGGGGTCTAAGAAGCAAAATTATTCCAATTCACTTACAATCAACCACTTCAAGAAACAATTCAATTTAATTGATGTTGAGAGCATCCAATATCAGGTGAACTTAAATACACAATTAATCAAACCGTTGTTGGGTATGACGCCATTATCATGGGGGACTTCTGAAGAGCGCATTGAAAAAGTTCTTCAGTTGAATCTGAAGCAGGTCACTATGGACTTTAAAGTTCTAATCGGATCGGTGAAAAATTAACATCACATGATTAATTCATTAAACTAACGGTAACCGTTAGTTCTATAATCTAGGAGCAGTCTGCAGTTTATAAGCAGGCTGCTCCTTTTTCAGCATGAATTTTGGCAAATTTAAGTCGCCGGTATTCAATATGGAATTTGCACTCGGTTAAATATTCTTACTTCCAATATCCGCCCACATGCAGCAGATTAAGCAGCGTTGGACGATGCTTCGCCTGAGCCCGCTCCATCTCGGCCACCAGTGCTTTGAAATGGCGTTTGGTCCCCATCGACTCATGCAAACGGTAGCACATCAGCGGTTCATTGTAATAGAACAGCTCATACATCGGAAATAGTCTCATCCACATCTCATAGTCATGCGTGTAGCGAAAATCGGTATCGAACAAGCCAAACCGCTCAAATGCATCCATCTCTACCATGACAGTACAGCCGTTGATCGGACAACCTTCGAGCAGTACCTGCAACATCTCCAGACGGCTCCCCACTTCAGGCTGCACTGTATCCAACCACTCACTGTTTGCATTCACATAATGGTAGGCACCGTGACAGAATGAAGCCTTGACCTCGCGCATAAACTTCAGTTGCTTCTCCACCCGATCCAGCAGCATGACATCATCTGAACTGAGCCAGACAAAATATTCCCCTGTCGCCTGCTTGATCCCCTCGTTCAATGCTGTTGCGGTTCCACCGTTTTCTTTGCGAATATAGCAGATAGAATCCATGAATGGTTGTAGCTTCTCCACGTGCTCCGTTGACCCATCATCCACCACGATGACTTCAATATGCGGATACGTCTGGTGAATGGCACTGTGAACAGCCTGCTCGATATACGCACAATTATAAAAAGGAATGACGATCGATACTTTCGGCTCCATTCGGGCCTCCCCTTCCTCCGCTTGTCTCTGCACAGCCATTGCTTTTTCTCTATTATATGAAGAACGTTTCAATCGGTATCGGACATCTGTAGTGCTGTATAAGCACATTTCAATACGGATGGCCAGCATATCGGCTCGCTAAACTTGCATACTGAAGCGTGTGATATAAGAACCGTCAATCGCTCTCCCACCGTCACTATTTTCGGCAAAATTGCTGCGCAAAGAGGGCGTTAATCAGCCACCTTGCGGCCTCATAACTGCCCTCCTACGCTACCCGCCAAGCGCCGCTATACGCTGCAATAACGGTTCACGATATCTGGACCATACCATGGATGCCTCTCTGCCGATGACATCCGCATGACGAACTGATCCCATTCCTCCATGCCAACGATACGCAGTAAGTGGCTCGTTCAGGTAAGGAAAACGATGACCGTTCAGAAGAATACGCAGCCAGAGATCCAAATCGTGCGTATATGGCAGCAGCTCATCGAACAGACCTACCCCGCTGAACAGATCCTTGCGGATCATGACGGTACAACCGTTGACCGGATTGCCGTTAACGAACAATCGCAGCCAATCCAGATCGGCCATCGGTTCAGCTCCTCCGTTCAACTTGGTCACGGCAGAATGTTCATTGATGTAATGAAAATTCGTATGAGAAACCAGCACATTCTCGCTTTGCATAAACGCAAGCTGATGCCGGATTTTATCAGGGTACAGATAATCATCCGAACTAAGCCAAACCACATATTCACCAGAGGCATGGCGGATGCCATGATTAAGTGCCGAAGCTGTACCTCCATTGCTTTTGCCAAGCACATTAATATATGGAAGATAGGGCTGAAGCAACTCCGCATGCCGGGTAGCGCCGTCGTTCACGACAACGATCTCCACATCAGGATACGTCTGGTTCAGTGCACTCTGAATCGCCTGTGGCACGTAAGGGCAGTTGTAGAACGGAATCACAATGGACACTCTTGGACTCAACTTGTCGTCCTCCCTTGCTGGGCACGAACATCATTCAGAATATCCTGTAGCGATGTGGCAAATGGAATCAGCGGCAGCCAGCCTATCTTGCGCAGCAATGATAATTCCTCCTGCTTCCCCGCACCATCCGGACCGGAAGACGCTCCATCCCAGCGAACAGGGACTTCTGCTTCTGTCATGGACAACAGCAGATCTGCAATTTCACCAAGACTGCGCTCGACTCCGGACACCACAGGATATACCGTACCACTGGTTCCGTGTACCAAGAGAGTCGCATATGCCCTAACGGCATCCCGCACATCCAGAAAGTCACGAGTACTATCTCGCCCGGACAGGCGGAATGCCTCGGTTTTGCCCGCCTGCTCACAGGCAACAATATGACGTGCAAGCAGTGAACAGATACCTGTGGATGGACCGGCTCCGATTAGATTGCCCGGCTCCGCCAACATAATTTGTTGTCCAAAGAGCGACATCCAGGACAAAGACACCATCTCTTCCAGTGCTTTGCTGAGACTGTACGGGTGCGGAGGCTGGGGAATCCGGCCGGGTTCCGGCGTATATTTTAACCTTGATCCCACAATAACGGTGCGTGCTGCCGGACAACTGCGAAGCGCATCCAGCAAATACAGAACGGCCATTACATTGGTCTCCAGGACCAACAATGGGTCTGCCCACGAATCGGGTACGGAATTTTTGCCGGCGAGATGCAGCACATAGTCGGGCTGCACCTTGTCGATCAGATGACGCACTTGCTGTTTATCATTCAGATCACAGACATGGACTTGGGCGCCTTTACCGAATGAATACACGTCGGGTCTCCGGACTACCGCTGCAACCACTGCACCTGCTTCCCCAAAATAAGACACGGCATGTCGCCCGGTAAATCCGGAGGCGCCTGTGATCAGTACTTTCTTGCCTGTCAGCTCTGCTCCATCCATAATGCCAGCTCCTTCAGCATTGTAGAATAATCCGGCAGGTCTGTCTTCACATCCTCGCGAGTGGACACCAGCGTACGGTCCTGCACCATACTGTCATCACGCACAATCGTCACATCCTGCTTATCCCAGGTCTGCTTGAACAACACAAGCAGGTCATGCTTGCTCACAGGTACCGGATGAGCCAGGTGGATGAGACCACTAACGGATGAAGTCAGGTAATGGTCTACCCATTTGGCCAGCTCAAGCGTGGTCACACCGTTCCAGAATACGCGGGTATATCCGCCAACTTCACCTGTCCTGGACATAAACCATTGCATCAGACCAATGCCGCCTTTCCGAATCTCGGGTCCAATGATGGACGTACGGATCGTCAGATGGCCTTCATCCTGAACTTCGCCAAGTGCTTTGGTGATGGCGTAAGCAGAGGTCCCGTCTGTGACATCATCTTCCCGGTATGCTCCCCGGTCCCCGCTGAACACACAATCTGTGCTGATATGAATCAGACGTGCACCAACCGTATCCGCAACCCGCCGCAGACGATGCGGCAGGAAACCGTTAATATGATATGCGGTAATTTTGTCCTCATCTGCGAAGCTGTTCAATACACCTACAGCATTTATAACCACATCCGGGTGCACCGCTTCTACCATTCGGTCGACCATGAAGCTGTCGTTCACATCCAGGAGCAGACCATACGGGTCCGTGACATCCCGAGTTGTGTAGAAGACGCTGTGTACACCTTGACGGCGGAAATAGTCGACCAGAATATGGCCGGCCATTCCGTTCCCACCAAGTATCAGCAGTTTCATGACAGGAATCCTCCGCGTTTCAGAATTTCACGAATCTCCTCTTTGGTCATCAGTTGATGTTCTGAACTGAAGCTGTTGAAGGAGACCGGAGGACAATTCGTGTAATGTTCACGTAGCCCCGGTATACCGAGTGTTGGGAGAATGACCAGGTACTGCTCATCGTAAACAACGGTAGTCATGCTCTCGAATTCACTCATCAGTATTTCATGAATTTTCTCACCTGGGCGAATACCACGTTCCACAATGGCCACGTTATCCACGCCGGAATCCTCAATCAACACTTCAGCGAGATCCACGATTTTGCATGTCGGCATCGTCATGACAAAGATCTCTCCACCGACACTCTCCACCGATGCTTTGAACAGCAGGGTAATCGCGTCCTTCAAGGTAAGAAAGAATCGAGTCATGCTCATATCCGTAATGGATACCTGGCCTTTTTGGCGGATCTGATTTTTGAACAGATGCACCACACTTCCATTTGTTCCCAATACATTCCCGCCCCGCACTGTAACAAACTTGGTATCGCTGTGTAACAAGTTCGCATATACGATTAATTTCTCGCCGATGGCCTTTGTCATTCCATAGAAGTTGGACGGATTGGCAGCCTTGTCAGTCGAGATATAGATAACCTTTTTCACCCTGTTTTCAATAGCCGCCTCGATCACATTCTGTGTACCAATGACATTGGTTTTGAGTGCTTCGTACGGCTGATCTTCACACACCGGAACATGCTTGAGCGCAGCCAGATGGAATACATAGTCCACATGCTGGCAGGCAGCCGTCAAGGCGTCCTTGTCACGGATATCTCCAATCCGGAAATGAAGACGCGAGTCTTCAAATTCACGACTCATGGCCACTTGGCTGGACTCGTTCCGGGAATACACAATAATTTCTTTGGGCTGCTGGGGCAGCAGTTGAGCCACAAGTTCATAACCCCATGATCCCGTACCGCCAGTCACGAGTATACGCTTATTTTCAAACATGCATTTTCCCTCCAAGCAGAAATTTAACCACTTTACTGGATACGTCTGTTGCTTTGTAACCTTGCGGGCAGTCCCAATCGCTAGACATCTGAGTCATGACCTTCACACAATCGGCGATACGTGCCGCATCCAGACCGGAGACCACATTGCTACCGCAATCTACTGTTTCCGGGCGTTCTGTCGTTCGACGCATGGTCACGGTCGGTACACCCATAATGCAGCACTCCTCCTGCACGGTACCGCTATCCGTGAGTGCACAGCGAGCATGACGTTCGAGCATTACAAAGTCGAAGAATCCAAACGGCTCATGAAACTCCACCAGCGGGTTCATCTCCAGTTGCAAATGTTCCGCAATCCGGATCGCTGTTCGTGGGTGAATGCTACAGATCACACGCAACCCATGTTCCTCAGCGACCTGGTTCAGTCCTTTCATAATCTCCAGCAAATGAGGAGGGTGATCCACATTCTCAGCCCGATGGGCAGTAACCAAAAAGTATTGCCCGGACTTCAGCTTGAGCTTCTTGAGTATTTTGCTGGAGCTTACCTGTGCGTCATAGTGCTGCATCACTTCATAGATGGGATTGCCCGTGAGCACGATCCGCCTGCTGGGCACCCCTTCGCTAACCAGATGTTTCTTGCTCTGTTCCGTGTAAGGCATATTAATGGTGGAGATAGCATCAATCACCTTGCGATTCTTCTCCTCAGGCACATCCAGGTCGAAGCATCGATTGCCTGCTTCCATATGAATAACAGGAACGCCCATGCGCTCAGCCAGCACAGCACACAATGCGCTATTGGTATCTCCGAGCAGCAGTAATTTATCGGGCTTCTCCTGTAATATCAGATCTTCCATCTGTGTAAACATCGAGGACAGCTGCCGTCCCAGGGAGGCCGCTTCATCCTGGAGAACGTAATCCGGTGCACGCAGGCCCATTTCCTTGAAAAAAAGACCGCTGAGACTTTCCGTGAAGTTCTGTCCCGTGTGTACCAGAATATGGTTGGACGCGTACTGGTCCAGCTTGGAAATGATCAGGCTGAGTCGTATGATCTCAGGTCTCGTACCCAGCACCGTCATGATCTTCATCGTAATCCCTGCCTTCATCTTGTATTGGAACCTTTGCGCCCTACTCGGCTACGTCCCGCCTTGGCAGATTTGCGTCTGCGACTAGCCGATTTTCCAGTATGCGGACGCAGTCCCTTCGTTTTCCGGGGTTTGCCCTTGCGTTTGCCAGTTCCCGAAGTTCGTCTCAGCCCCTCACGATCTCGGCGAGAATGAGGTGCAAGTGACTTGCGACGACGTTTTCCCGCTCTGCCACCCTGTTGAATGACCTTTGCAGCGGAGCGAGCAGCTGAGGCACTCTGAGCATCATGACCCAATGCGATCGGAGGTAATGAGGAAAGTGGCAACGCCTGGATGACGGTCAGTGGGAATAACAGTGTCCGAACCGTAGCCGGCTCCAGAACCAGTACCGTGCGTAATCCGCCCTCCCCCCATGTGTACACAGGTCCAATCGGAGGCTGGATATAAGCAAACCATCCGGGAAAACGTAACAACCACTGTGTCACCATCGTATGCAATTTCGTTCGGTAGGTTTCAATCCCGTAGAGCCTTTCCGCTTCTGTCCGATTGCGCCACCCCGTATCGGAGGCCAGCTCTGAATCATTCAGCAAGGTTGTTGCCAGTGCAACAAGCGCTTCGGTATCCCCCGGCGGGGCCAGAAATGCATCACTTCCTACGGATTCCATCAATTCCTTCAGCCCACCTTGGGCAAAGGCAATGACCGGTTTGGCAAAGTAGAGCCCCTCCAGAGCGGTCATCCCAAATCCTTCTTTGACCATGCTCGGAATAACCACAATATCCATGGCGGTATACGCCAGAGATACGTTCTCTTCGAACGTGGTGAAAGTAAATCGGCGCGAATAGCCGGATTTCTTCACCCGTGATACACACTCGTCGTAATACTTTTTATCCGAGGGTGCACCGATGATCCAGAAACGACAACGCGAATGCGTCTCACAGATCTTCAAGGCCATATCCACAAAAGGTTTCAACCCTTTGGCATCATATATAAAGGAAGAAATATAACCGATACAGGTCTGCGATGACTTGAAGCCGAGTTCCTTGCGCTTGCGCTCACGCAGATGGACCCAGCGGTCCGGGGCTGGCAGCGCGGGTTCCCAGGTAGGAGAAATGATGGTCAGTTTGTCACCCATGCCAGCTTCTTGAAATGGGGCTACCGCTGTCTCGGATATACCGATAATCCAGTCTGCGTAACGGCCAATCATCTGGATCGCCTCGGTTGTATGCTCATTTGAGTGAATGATCTCGGTTATCTTCCAGACGACCGGAATCTGAAGCGACTTAGCCGCTACAGCCGGCATCACATTGACGCAGGTGTTCGTTAACACCATATCAGGAGCGGTTTCCCGAATCAGGGAGACCGCCTCCTGAAACGCGGGTGTATGGCGAAGATGCTCCGCATCGTCTGCAATGCCCCGGTAAGGTGTGTACACACCGTGAAGCATCGGCAGATTGCATATTTTGACCTGAATGCCGAATCTTCGTGCAAGCCCCGCAAGCTTTCCCTCCTGCGGAGCTACGAGCACACAATCAAAGATCGAATCAATCTCCCTCATAAAATGAAGCAGCAGCTTCTCTGCGCCCGTAATGCTGCGGGTGTTGCACACATGGGAAAACAACATCAGCTTTGGTTTCGTTGCCATGGCCGCACGGACCCTGTATGCGGACATCCCGATACAGGGTACTGTGCACACCTCCTCCCGGCCAAAATTAAGGGAATATAATGGTTAACATTTCATTAATCCGTTTGCCATACGTGTGGTCTTTCAGTGTACGCTCGAGTCCACGAAGGGCAATCTCACGGCGTTCCTTCTCATGAGTAAGATAATATTCCACCTTGTCGAGCAGCTCCTGCGGGGAGGAATATGTCTCGATCTCCACACCCGGTTTGTAGAAACGCGCAATGTCATCCCGTGTATCGGTCAGCTGTAGCGTCGTGGACGCGGCAATTTCAAACGTTCTCGGGTTCGGTGAGGCTGGCGGGATTTTGAGGTGATTGTTATTGACGGAATCATCTTCGTGGGATCGATGCAGGTTAATGACAATTTTGGTGCCATTGTACACATCATTGGTCTCCTGCGGACTCATCCAGCGGCCGAGTTCAATCTTCTCGCCATAGGCGGTATAGTCGGGCAGACGGTCCCACCAGATGCCGTTAAATACCGTATTATGTGACATAAGCTGAGCCATGATCGGGTTGAAGAAGTACACCCGGTTCCAGTAGGCGGAGCCGATAAAGCTGACATCCCGTTTCAGCGGGGAAGGAGTTGTAATCGGGAAGTAATGATTGGTGAAAGCGGCAAATGGGAGGTAGTGAACCGACGCGCAGCCGGTCTGTCGATACAGATCGATACAGTTCAATTCCAGTGTGAAGATATGGTCAAAATGGGTCACGATCTCCAGTGTCATATCCGTATAGTACGGATCATCCGTGAGCCAGATCGCTGTCTGAATGCCCGCTTGGCGAATTGCATCGATATGCTCGATGGGAATATCCATTCCGTCCAGCACAAGCACCAGATCAGGGCGCGTCTGCAGTGCAATTTCGGAAACCGGTTGACGCGGATCAGAGAGGGTTACCTGAGCTACCATACCCTGAAGTGTGGCCATAATAGCCTCATCCAGCGGGGAGTACGGGAATCCTTTACCCGAAGATACATACAGCACATGCAGCTGCCGGAAAGGCAATGGTTCCTGTGCACAATTCACAATATAGTTGGCGCGACCGCGCAAATATCCTTCTTCCTTACCCGCATCATATCCGGCATGTTGCCCATTTTTGCGTGCTTGATCTGCCAGGCTGAGTACGGGTGCATGAACCTTTTTGGTTTTACGGTGTTTGAGAGACATACCGCCACTCCTTTATTTTTGGGATAGGGTTCTCGTTGGTGCTGTACTTCATATGGGGATTACAGATGTTCCAGCAACTGAGCAATGCGACGCGTGAACGTGTGCTGATTCATCGTAGTGAGAAGTCCACGCCATGCCATCGCCTGACGCTCCTCTTCATGTTTCAGATAATAGTGGATCTTGTGCTGAAGCTCTGCCGCATTGCTGAACGTCTCGATGTCATAGCCCGGCTGATAATAACGGGGCAGGTCTCCGCGTGCATCCGTAATCTGCATCGTGCCGCAGGCACTGATCTCATACGTCCGTGGATTAATGGATCGGCCTTCCAGATGATGCGTATTGCGGTTGTCTTCCCCATTCTCGCAAGTCCGGTGAATGTTAATGACAATCTTGGCGCCATTGTAATAATCCACTGTCGCTCCGGGATCAATCCATCCTTCGTGGATGAATCGGCCAAGGATATCAAAGCGTGCCAGCCGGTTCCACTGGCTACCCGCGATGAACACTTTTTTGTCTGCGAGAAAAGGGGCCAGCTCATCGAACAAGGCAATCCGGTTCCAGAACCCTGTACCGATAAAACAAATGTCGTACTGATGCTGCGGTGCCGTGCGCCGCGGTTGAAACATGCCCGGATTCACAGCCAGTGGCATATAGACGACCCGGCCTGCTCCATGTCCCAGATAGAATGGCACAGCGGCCTCTTCATGTGTGAACACAACATCATAGTGCTGACAGAGGGTCGCTGTATCTTCGGTGAAATACGGATCATCCACAAACCACACGGCTGTTCGAATACCGAGTGCACGTATGCTATTCACCTGCTCCAGATGATCTGCGGGGAATACATGCAGACCATTCATGACGAGCACTACATCCGGCCGATGCTGACTGGCTTCCTGCAACATCGTTGCTGGCGATCCAACAACACATTCACGTACAGACTGCTGCAGGGCCAGGGTGACACCTTCATCGATGGCATCGAATCCTTGCGGAATATACAGCACCTTCATGTCATGCAGCGTTGGTTCAAACATCTGCACCCGCTCCATCATGGCCTGACAGCCGCCAAATCTGCGGCCTTCTGCGTATCCGCCGCGGTAAGCTGTTTTCGCCTCGGTCAGCGGACGGTGTCTTCGTTTTGCCACATTCTTCACCCTGTCTTCCTTCAGGAGATCTCACTTCCAGACTCTCCCCGTGATTGGTCTTCCCTCTAAAGGATATGCCTCGGGGTCAGATGCATCATGGACGGGTGTCCTGCAAGGCGCAAAATTGGCGCTTGCCCTCCACATCCGCCTGTACGGGCATGTCCGCTTCTGCGGCGATGCAAATAACCCGGAGGGATCTGTCCCCCCGGGCTATCGTCTACTGTTAAAGGTTGTTCAAAAAGTCCGCTTTTGATTACGGAGGATGCCTAGCGGCATCATCAGCATCGAATATGGAATTCAGCCGAAATGTCCGTTGCTCACGTAGTTTTCCCTACGCTCCGCTACTCCATTTCTAGCTTCATCCCATCTTCTCGGTACTGAAAACCGGTCTTTTTGAACTGGCACTGTTACAGATATCATTCCATGCAGGAATAATCGTGTCTACTCGGTTACTGTGCTTTGTACGCCAGCTGATGTCCGTCCTCGAATCCCTTGGCGAAACCCGCGTTGAATCCCTCGTTGTACGCCTCGTTGTATCCCTGGCTGTACGCAGTGTCCGGGTTCGGATCGGTAGGGGTAGCCGGGACGAATGGTTGCACGGGCTTCGGACTCCGGTGCCGCCGCACCGTACGTTTCTTTTTTTTGAGCCACGCACTGCGTCCTTTAATCGGGCGTTTGTGAAGGACACGTTTCGCTTTGAGCGCACGCAGCTTGCGGATTTTGCGCAGACGGGCTCCACGGGCTACCAAAGCTCTTTTGGTTCTCAGTCGTATTTTCTTCTTCTTTAACATGTCAACATTCCTCCTGTATGTCCCGAACGATACGAATCGCACACCCGGGGTCTTTGAGCCAAGGCAAGCCAGGCTCCCCATGCTGAATTCGGGCCAGCCTGATGCCCGTAACCATACGAGACATCTCTTCCTGATAGCGACTCAGCAGACGAATGTTCTCGGCCAGACTGCGGGCGGATACTTCCGAATGAGCGGTCACGCTGGCTACACTGTCCAGAATGCGTGCCAACGCCTCCTGACTGTGTGCTATGGATTCAATGAGAGCCAGTTTCGCTTCCTGCTCGCGCCGCATCAGACTCATTTTCCCAAGTCTCCCAGATCCATGCCGCCAAACATGCCACCGTCCATACCGCTGCCATCTTCGCTATCGCTCTGCACCATCACCGCTTTGAGATTGTTACACAGTCCGGTTTCCATCCGGGTCAGTCCTTCCAGCAATTCCACCAGCTGATCATGCATTTTGAGTGGCTCACCTACCTGATCCCCATGCGTCAGAAAGGTATCCCCATTCAGATGATTCAGCGTCCAGTTCCGTACCTTCTCGGCCTCAACCGCTTTTGCCTCCAGAATCAGGGCAATATTCCACTGCATCTTGGCTGCTGCATCCAGCATCAGAATGAGGCTCTGTTCTCTGCTCATGCTCCTTCACCCGCCTTCCGGGCTTATTCTTCTTCTTGAACCGCGATCTCCCGCATGACCTGGGTCAGCGTTTCGGCGACAGCCTCTTCCAGATCTGCAAGGCCTCCCAAGTAAGAAATAATGCTTTTGTTGATTTGCCCCGAGCTATCCAGCAGACCGTCAACGCCATCCAGCTCCGGTTCGATATCTGGCAAATGATTAATGATTTCAGACATGCGTACAGCGACTTGGCGTTTGGCATCCAGCACTCGTGCGATCTGCTGGTGAGAATGTGCAATATGTGTGATGATTTCATCAATTTTGCTCTGCATGGTCCTCCTCCTTACCGTCACGGCCTGCTTCACCCAAAGAAAAACCCGGCCTATCAGCATTTGCCTGTTACAGCATATGCCGGGCCGGGATCGTCAGTTACTACAGCTTGCGCCTATATCGTCAAATGACGTAACTCCAGTCGGAAGAATATCGACTGAGGAATTGGCGAGTACGCTCCTGCTTGGGACGCACAAATACTTCTTCCGGTGTTCCTTCCTCTACAACGGAACCTCCGTCCATGAAAACAACACGATTCGCCACTTCACGGGCAAACCCCATTTCATGGGTCACCACAATCATGGTAATCCCCTCCTGAGCAATGGAGCGGATGACAGACAATACCTCACCCACAAGCTCGGGGTCCAGCGCCGAGGTCGGTTCATCAAACAGAATGACTTCGGGATTCAGTGCCAGTGCTCTGGCAATACCCACCCGTTGCTGTTGTCCACCGGACAACATACTCGGATACTCATTGATTTTGGCAGATAGTCCAACTTGTTCAAGCACACGCAAGGCACGAGCGCGAGCGTCGGGTTTGGACATTTTCTGGGCAATAATCAATCCCTCGGTGACGTTATCCAGCACAGTCTTGTGTTTGAACAGATTATAATGCTGGAAGACCATCGCCGTTTTACGTCTCAACTGTACAATGTCATGTTTGCGCGCATGCTTGCAATCGACGGTCAATCCACTGATCTGAACCTCGCCCTCATCGGGACGTTCCAGAAAATTAACACAGCGGAGCAATGTCGTTTTGCCTGAACCGCTCGGTCCAAGGATCGCTACAACATCGCCTTGCTCCACGGTCAGATCAATCCCCTTCAATACTTCCTGTTTGCCAAATGTTTTGTGTATGTTCGTTAATGTAATCATGACACGCCTCCTTTGCTGTACACGGCAACCCGACGCTCAAGCAAAGCCGTGATCCGCTCGGCTATGATGGTCAGCCCCCAGTAGATGAACGCTGCGGCGATAAAGGCCTCCAGAAATTTCAGACTGACGGATGCCACCACGTCTGCTTTACCGAGTATGTCCATCTGCGACACAGTAAAAGCGAGTGTTGATCCATGCAGGAACCCGACAAACATGCTGCACAGATTGGGTAACACCGCCCCAAGCGCTTGAGGTATAATGATGCGCCTTAAAGCTTGGAATGTACTCATGCCTACAGCGTGAGCGGCTTCCATCTGTCCGATATCTACCGCAAGGATGCCCGAACGGATAATCTCGGACATATAGGCGCCCGCAGTGAGCGAGAAGGCAATCAGCACAAATACGAGAATCGGGATCGAAGATGATTGGAAAGCCCAGCCATAACGTTCAGCCAATTGATCGATAATCATCGGAATACCGTAATATATGAGGAATAGATGCATCAGCATCGGCGTCCCACGCAGGAAAGAAACGTAGAATTCAGCAATGCGGTGTATCCACCGCACGCGATAGATACGGATTAGAGCCGTAGCCAGACCTATCCCGAAGCCTGTAATCAACGGAACAATCGTAATGACGAGTGTCAGTGGCAATGCCTTCAGGATTTGAAAAAAGGATGTATAGATAAACTGGAGATCAATCGACATATGCTCACCCCGCTATTCGTTTCAGGCGTTCGGCTCGAACTGCCGACTTGTGTACGACTCTTTTGCGTTCATGACGCTGAAGTCTGCGTTCTGCAACGGCGAACCCTTTTTCAAGTACAATGACAATGACATAATAGACTACGGACAGACTGATATACACTTCAAGCGCATGCGATGTAGCCGAGATTAGCGTCTGCCCTCTGCCCACCATATCCATGACACCGATGGAGAACGCCAGTGACGTATCCTTCAATGAACCGATTAACGTATTAGCCATGTTCGGAAAAGCAACAATCAGTGCCTGCGGAACAACAATCCGCCGAAACGACTGGAATGTCGTCATGCCCGCAGCGTAGGCTGCTTCCGTCTGACCTTTGTCCACACTGCGTACTGCTCCACGGAAGATCTCGGCAAAGGAGGCCGCATCACTAAGCGCATAGGTCACAATGACAAATAGCAACGGGTCGGTTCTCGACAGGTCGATGCCAATTGGTTTCAGCAGTTCGGGAAGTCCGTAGTACACCAGAAATAACTTGATCAAGATCGGTGTGCCACGCATGAATGAGACGTACAGGGTAGCCAGCTGGCTTAGTACCGGAATCCGGTACAGCCGGGGAACGGCCAGAAGCACGCCGCCCACCAGTCCGAGCACAATGGAACCACCCAGTACAATCAGTGTTATATGCAAATACCGTAGCAGTTCCGGGATGAAATCCAGAACCAATGACAGATCAAATGATTTTCCCATTACCGCTGCACACCTTTCTCCGACTACTCTTCAATCGTATAGTCAGCTCCAAGCCACTCTGTGCTCAGTTTGCCTAGTGTTCCATCTTCTTTGATCGCTTTGAGCGCTTCATCCACTTTGGTTTTGAGCTCCTGCTCATCTTTGTTCAGAATGAAATAGACTTTGGAGTTGGAGAGGGCATCTCCTACCGTTTTCAACTGTGCATCCACCGCCTTATTCTGATAATCAATGGCAAATGGGGTGCTGATCGTTGCATCCACCCGGCCTGTTTTGATCTGGGTAATGGTATCCTCACCTGCTCCGGAATAGACGATATCAATCCCGTTACCGTTCGCTGCATTCCATTTCTCAGCAAGTACAGCTGCATTACTCGTCGCGCCAACAATCAGTTTTTTACCCTTCAGATCCTCAATCGATTGTACTGCCTCATTTTTCTGACTTACGACAATTTTATTAGGAAAAATATTATAGGCTTCATCATTAAACAGGAATTTGGCCTGTCTCTCTTCATTCACTTCCATCTGGTGAGCGATCAGGTCAATTTTTTTTGTTTCCAGACTCAGCAACAGGTTTTTGAAATCCATGGTGCTGAATTCAAATTCGTACTCAGGCAAGCGTTTGTCAATCTCACGGATCAGTTCCACATCATAACCTGTTAACTTGCCATTCTCATCAATGAAGCAGACATTCGGAAACTGTGTACCTGTTCCTACAATGATCTTTTTCACTTTGGTGTCGCCTGCTGCCGAAGCAGATTCTGACTCATTGCTTGCAGTTCCTGTACTGCATCCAGCCAGTACCGCTAACATTGTAATGAACAGCAGTGCTGTCCGGAATTTTTGAATCCCCCGTTTTTTAACCATTCCCAATCTCCTCCACAGGCTGTTATCACAGCGAATATGATGTGTGCTCCCTATCCTCTAATTTCTTAACAAACCATTCTTACTTGTATACTTGGAATTAGGTTGAAAAAAGAATATCATCACCAGTCATACTTGGGCAATATCTAAACTAATAGGACATCCTGATAAGATTATAGAACTTCTCTATAGTACACAAAAAAGCCATCCCCAATATTGAATTGATGGATGACTTTTTCAGGTGCGAATCTCTTGGATCATACTATTTTGGTGTTACACCATTTTGATGTTTTACACGATTCATCTATCTGCGACTCGCCCATTTAATTTTACGTGCGACTTCCAATCGCTGTAATTGCAAGAGCCCGATGCGTTCCTCGAATTTCTTGCGTTCATCCATGGAATGAGCGGCATGAATCTGATGGCAAAGACCTGTCAGTTTGCTGTTGATATAATCAAACCGTGTCCATAATTCTTCTTCAGGTGTGCGCTGCTGCTCCGTCGCCGTCTGAAATATTTTGAGTTGGTGGATAAGGGATTGCTGCCATTCCTGATCTTGAACTTGGATGGCAAAATGCAAAAGATCCAGATAGTCATCGATTTGCAACGAAACGCCGCAATCAGGTTTAGTGTTCATCGTCGTCTCTCCTTATTTCAGTACTTGGCTGGAATCAGTTACTTCTATCTTACAGGAACAAGCCCCCTGAAAGCGAGTGGAGAACGGTTAAATTTCGGAAAAAAATTTATTTTTTTATGTTAAATTAGCTTTACATTTCCATTAGGGCCAATTCGGTTAACGGTTTGATATTGATGCATATGAAATTGGTAATAAAAACCCGAGTGAAGGAAGAAACACTTTCCTTAACACGGGTTTTTCGTCATGTTTTATATAATATGGACGCATATAAAATCAGTCATTTTTTCCATCTCGCTGCTGTCTGGTCATCAGTAACATGATAAACGAGATGAGGATAATGGAAATGGTCCACGCCCAGGCCATGGTCTGATTGCCCGAATCCACAGCGACATAGATCGCCGTCGGTACCGTTTGCGTTTTGCCTGGAATATTACCTGCAATCATCAATGTCGCTCCGAATTCCCCGAGTGCACGGGCGAAGCCCAGAATGAAGGCGGTCATCAATGCTCTGCCTGCGAGCGGCAGGGAAATGTAACGAAATACCTGCCATTCATTCGCCCCAATCGAACGCCCCGCATCTTCCAGATCACGATCCACAGCACTGAATCCCGATTTCATCGTCTGATACACCAACGGGAAAGCAACCACCACCGAGGCAATCACCGCAGCCCACCAGGAGAAAATAACCGGAGCAGAGAATATCGCTTCAATCCATTGTCCTAACAGACTTTTACGTCCCAGTATGACAAGCAACAGAAATCCGACCACCGTCGGGGGAAGAACTAGTGGCAGCATAAATGCTGTTTCCAGCAGAATCTTTCCCCGAAATGAAGTGCGTGACATCTTCCAGGCTATAGCGATGCCAAGTATGGCAGCCACCACACTGGATAACAGCGCAACCTGAAGTGACAAACGCACCGGTGACCAGAATACGGACCAGTCTATTGCGTTCACATTCATTCCGGAATGGAGAATCCGTATTTTGTGAAGATATCAAGTACTTCAGGGGTTTGCAAATACGCATAGAATTGATCGGCTTCCGTACGATGTTTCGTTCCTTCAATAATACCTACCGGATAATTGGCGGGTGTGTAGTTATTCTTGTCTACCTCAAACGCAATGTTCACCTGATCCGAAGTAAGAGCATCTGTTTTGTATACGAATCCTGCATCTGCATTGCCTGTCTCTACATATTGAAGAACCTGCCTAACGTCTTTTCCCTGCACAAGCTTGCTTTCCAGTTCATCCCACAGCTTGGCATTCGTCAGAGCTTCCTTGGCATAGGTTCCCGCAGGCACACTTTCCGGAATTCCAATCGCTACCGTCTTAATGAAATCGCTGGTGAGATCCGCTTCGCTGGTTACAGTATGGGTTCCATCTGCTGGCACTATAGCCACCAGTGAATTCTGTAGCAAATTCTTCTGATCGCCCGATGCAATCAAGTTCTCATCCACCAGCGCACTCATGTTCTTCGTTGCCGCCGACACAAAGATATCAGCCGGTGCCCCCTGTTCAATCTGCTGTTGCAAGGCACCTGATGCGCCAAAGTTGAAATTCAGTTCTATATTGGGATTCGCTGTTTCAAAGTTCATTTCTATTTCCTTCATGGCATCCGTGAGACTGGCAGCCGCAGAGATCGTCAGATCTACCGTTTCCTGTGGATCGGTATTTCCTGCTGATGTACTCTCACCTGATGCCGCTGGCGCTGAAGTCGTTTGTTCTGCACCCGTGGATGTATCCGTAGTCCCCGTGTTTGCGCCACAACCAGCCAATATAAGAGCCAGTCCGAGTGACAGACTTCCCAAAACATATCCGATCCTCTTGCTCATACATTTATCCCCCAATATTATGTTTGGTTATAACTAGATATAATTGATTATAACTAATTATACACAAGACGATTAAAATGGGAAGGTGATTTCAATCACATTTAATTTTTGTTACCTGTCCTATGCGTTTCTTCCCTGTTCTCAAGTTTATGGCATCCCTCAATTAATGGTATAGTACAAGAAACATTCATAACAAAACCATAATTGCTCTATACCTTTGAAGGAGGATCTTCACTTATGACGGAGGAGCAATCCTACACAACGGAAGAAATATCCAAGCTGCTCAAAATATCGAAACTGACGGTCTATGACCTGATCAAGAAGGGAGACCTCGTCGCATACCGTGTGGGTAAACAAATGCGAATTGATAGAGCCGATCTGGAGGCATATAAACGTCGCTCCAAGCAACTCCAATCCCCAGGTCAACGCATCCCGACTCCAGATCAGACCTTAGCATCCGGGACTCAACCCGGTCATAGTGATTCCCAGGGGACTTCCCTACAATCAGCAACCCCCGCTGGATCTGCGCCAGCAATGTCTAGCCATGTAATGACAGGTACGCCACGGCATCTGGTCATTACTGGGCAGGATATCAGTCTGGATATTCTGATGCGACATATGGAGAAACATACACGGGACATTCGCCCGCTCCGCTCGTTCATGGGTAGTCTGGACGGGCTTATCTCGATGTATCGCGGGGAGTCCGACTTGGTCAGTACCCATCTGCTCGATGGAGATACCGGTGAATATAATTTGCCGTACATTCGCAAAATTTTGACGGGACGGTCTTATGTTGTGGTGAATCTGCTGTCACGACCTGCAGGATTGTATGTTGGGCGCGGCAATCCGCTTCATTTGCAAAATTGGAACGATCTCAACAAGCCTGAGCTGCGATTGGCTAACCGGGAGAAAGGTTCTGGCGCGCGAGTATTGCTGGATGAACAACTTCGGCTTAATGGAATTCCTGCTGCAGGTCTGATCGGATATGAAGCGGAAGAAACCAGTCACATGGGCGTGGCCGCCAAAGTCAGTTCGGGTGAAGCCGATGTCGGGGTTGGCATTGAAAAGGCTGCTAAACTTGTGGGACAGGTTGATTTTATCCCGCTCGTTCAGGAACGCTATGATCTGGTCATGCTGAGGAAGCAAGGCAATGAAGTCTGGACCGAATCGGTCCTGCGGATTCTACAATCGCCGGAGTTCAGGCAGGAACTGCAGTCATTCGAAGGATATGACGTATCCCGAACAGGCCACATTTTGTACGAAGCATAGTCATACAAAATACAGCCATGTCAATTCACGCTAAACGTATGTTGCATACGATGCATAATACAAAACGCCTTGCAATGGCTGCAAGGCGTTTTTGGTGGTTCATTCTATATATAACTCATTATATTGAAGAATAGGCTCCTCATTGCGGTAAATCGATCTCCAGGATGAATACACCATACGCCGACATGTTAATTTTATCCTGAACTGTTGTACCCGATAGTAACTCTTTTGTTTGCCTCTTAAGCTTAATGGGTACTTGTTGATCCGAGTAGTTGAGTAAAAATACATAAGCTTTATCCTTACCAGAACGGATACCAAGTTCAACTTCGGAAGGTACCTCTATCAGGTCATCCACTGGCGAAGATAACCCTATTTCATCCAGGAGAGCATCTACGACCGGTTCATTATAAGCCGCTCCATAATACCATACCTGCCCCTGACCTACCGCACGTTTGGTCAAAGCAGGACTCCCTGCATAGTATTCTGATGCATACTCGGCCATGACCTGCACGTCGGGATGCTCCACATGAAGTACTTCGTTAAATCCGGCCGTCAACGTTCCCTCCTGAAGTCGCTCACTCGCCCCATTCCATTGCAGCTCGGCTGCAGAAACGGTTCCTTTGATTAATGTAAAGTCCTCTACGGTTACACCACACAACTCAGCGACAGCCCCTGGGAATGGTCTCATATAACAATGCCCCTTGAGATCCTTATAACCGGTGCGAGCACCAAAAAACAGAGTCCCCCCTTGACTGACATAGGCTTGCAGAAGTTCTGCTGTCTCGTCTGTCATGATGGCCGGGTGAGCATAGATGATCACCTTATATTCGGATAACGCCTCAAGTGTTGTCGTTGGTTGCAATGTAACCAGATCCGTCGGAATATGAAGATACTGGAGCTGCTTATACCAGGAGCGTACGCTCTGTTGATGAAGCGGACCGTGCCACTCGTCCAACTCTCCATCCCAGATGTTATCGTAATCCTGTAGGATCGCAACATCAGCTTGATATGTAGTACCCGCAATAACGCGCCCTATTCTGGCAAACTCTTCACCCACTTGTGCAACCTCGCGAACTCTTCTGTTAGGTTGATTATGGTAGTCATTAATCCCATGCCAATACATCTCGGTTCCGAACGTTGCTGTCCGCCAGCGGAAGTATACAAGCAGATCCGTACCATGAAGAACGGATTGATATGACCATAATCGGATCTGTCCAGGTCTTGGCGTACCCATGCCGATACTATCTACCCAACCTCCTGGTCCAGACTGTTGTTCCATGACACAAAAATTCGGTGACATATTGCGTACGTTCGATAACTTCATGCTCCATGCCCGATCTTGCAATGAATTGTCGTCTGTCCCTGGAAAGATCGTGGCAAACTGCGGATATGAATCATAAGAGAAGAAATCCAACAGGTCTTCTGTCATTTCATGATTATCCAAGTGTCCGAACGTACCATTAGTCGTGATCCAATGTTCCGGATCCAGTTCCCGAATGATGTCCACCTGAAGCTTCGCAAATGAAATCGTATTGGCTGATATGAATCTCTTTTCATCCAATGCCAGATGAGGATTGGGGGATGGACTAACCATATTTCGGGTAAGGTGAACTTGCTCCCAGTCGGTATAGGTCTGACTCCAAAAAACGGTTCCCCATGCCTTGTTCAGATTCTCCAACGATTCATAACGATTCTTAAGCCATTCACGGAAGGCGACATGATCTGCCTCAGCGTAGAAAACATCCATATGACAATTGAATTCGTTATCGATCTGCCAGCCAATGACAGCCGGATGGTCTTTATAGGCAATCACCATATTGCGCACGATCTTTTCACATTGCTGTCTATAGATTGGACTGCTGTAGTTGGTATGGCGTCGCATGCCGTGTTGATACAATACCCCGTCCTTATTCGCATTCAATACTTCGGGATATTTGGATGTTAACCATGCTGGTGGAGTTGCAGTAGGTGTTCCCAAAATAACACTCAAACCATATTGATGCGCCAGATCCAGTGCCTTCTGGAAAAAACTAAAATCAAATTGGTCTTCTTCCGGTTCAAAGATGGACCATGCGAATTCAGCCATCCGAATAACTGTGATATTCATCTCTTTCATTCTACGGAAATCGTCCTCCCACAACGCTTCCGACCAATGCTCCGGGTAATAACAGACCCCCAGTTTCAATTCATCCATTTGGATTGATTTTGCCACTTTCAATTGCCCCCTTAACCTGCCATATTGCCTCCATTCTATTGGATACTTCACAGATAATAAATGACAAGATTATGCGACTTATAATAAAATATTGTCATTGTCTGAGATTCAAATAACAGTGGGCTTAATCTATTTCAGTTCACTACATCAAAATATTGCGTTCAAATGGAGGATGCACGTGAAAGAACACATCTTTCTCCCCAAGCCGGTTTTCCCCAGACATGTATGCTTTCCCGATTTTATTGGAGGGTACAGTGATTTTCCGAAGCATCATGTGAATCGGGAATATCAAACGAAAGATATCAACTTGGATCATTGCTATAACCTGCACCTTGTACTTGACGGTAAAGGATTCCTGGACACTGGAACCACTTGTTATGAGCTAACGCGTGGACAGGGATTCCTCTATGGTCCCGGTCTTAGACAAACCTACTATTCAGATTCGGATGAGCCTTGGAATATTCGTTGGATTCACTTTTACGGCGTTCGTCTCGAAGAGCTTTTAAATGGAAAAGGGGTTGACGAGCCATGGCTGTTTCAATGTTCCAACTTCCCGGTGATTACCAAGCTGATGGATCGATTACTGGAGCTAGGCAGAGGCTATCAAGTGGAAGACGAGCACAGCATGGCAGCAACACTATATGAGCTTCTGACCCGATTGCAATCCGCAGCGAGCCGGATTAATGTTTCGCTCAATCACACTTCAGAGCGAATTCGAGAAGCAGCGAATTATATTCGATCCCATAGTAACGAACACATCACACTTGACCACGCTGCCGGGATAGCCGGATACAGTACAACCTACTTTAGCCGAAAGTTCAGTCAAACGTTCGGAATCTCCTTCCCGGAATTCCTGATGGAATCCAGGTTATTACATGCGAAACAGCTGCTCGCGACAACCAACCTTTCCATTAAGCAAATTACGTTGGAAACGGGATTTTCACAGTCAAGCTACTTCATCCGATGTTTTAAAACTCAGGAAAACGTAACGCCTATGCAATTCCGGATGATACACAATCATTCGTTATAGGCACGGCACGTATTCCTTGATCAAGCTGACGCAAAAGAAGACTCTGCACATAACATGCAGAGTCTTCTTCGCTCATTTTTCATGAATGCTCGTTCGTGTCTTCGTCCTCGTCAGCCTTATATTCCAATATATCTCCAGGCTGACATTCCAGTGCTTTACAGATGGCATCCAGAGTGGATAAACGGATCGCTTTCGCTTTTCCTGTTTTTAATATGGAAATATTGGCGATTGTGATCTCAACTCTCTCTGCAAGCTCGGTAACCGTCATTTTCCGCTTTGCCAACATCACATCAATATTGATTATAATGGCCATATATTCACCTCAGACCACTAGGTCATTTTCTGATTTGATATCAATCGCTTCCTGTAACAATCTTTGGAGCACCGCGGAAAACACTGCAATGACCAATGAAGCAAAAATAGGAACCATTCCCATAAGAATGAGGCCTGGGGCATCATCTTTCTCTGCTACAACATAAACAAATGGCAACATTACAAAATAAAGACTACTGATTACAATAGCACAATATTTTATTGTTTTTAAGGATTTCACCGACATTAGGGAGAACGCTTCATTCTTGTCGATATAGCTCAGCAGACGGAATGCCTGGTACAGTGCAACGATAAACGGAATAACTGACACATACATAATAATCACTATGGGGTATAGTGCACCTGCATAATTCGGATTCACCGGATTGTTCGCTAACCAGGGAATGCCGAATATACATAAGGCAAGAATGGGAACACCAATAAGCAACACAGCCAATTTTAAAAAGATAGTTGTACCTCGCTTCACAAAAAGCACCTCACTTGTTTTAAGTGATATGAATTTATCATATTATTTATCGTTTTACAATAAATTTTTATTGCAAAACAGATTTTTTTTATTCTTTCACCCATTAAGAACAGATAACGCAAAAATCCCCCCCTCTTTGCTTCAGTTCTGCTTGGACACAAAAAAAGCCCAAAGATAGTCATTGAATGGCTATCTTTGAACTCGCTCACGTACGCCAGAACAGCCCGGCCTCATCCCGTTCAACCTGCTCGAGCACATTCTCAAAATCGGAACAAGGTGTAATAACATCTACCGGATTCCAGCTGCTCTGTTCATCTCTGGCATACACTTTCCACTGATTTTCTTCCCAGTAAAATCGGGCTATGTGCATCTTGTCCCATTGATACCGTTCCTCGGCAGGTCTTTCTTCGGTCAGGATCAGTTCATTGTCATTCATCTCATACGTCAACTTCACCATCGTACGCAGTGGCGCAGGAACCTTCTCATGAATATAGCCATTCATCACCGACTGAATTCTTCGTAACGTAAACGAGTCCAGCATGAAGATGCACATCCTTTCAGCAAAATACCATCCCTTGATCATTTTACCAACTGGATTTTGTTACGCCTGGAATCTGACCTTGATGAGCCAGTTCTCTGAACTTAATTCGAGATACCTTGAACTTGCGTAGATAGCCCCGCGGGCGACCTGTCACTTCACAACGGTTCTTCAAACGAGTTGGAGATGCATTCCGGGGCAATTTCTGTAATGCTTCATAATCCCCTTTTTCCTTCAGCTCCCGGCGCAGATCCGCATATTTTGCCACGATCGCCTGACGTTGCTTCTCACGTACCACTTTAGATTTTTTAGCCATGAATGACAGCTCCTTTATCCATTGAATTTATTTTATTTATCTATATAAATTGAACTAAAGAATATTTACACTGCACACTCCGATGACAGAACAACCTTCCGATCACTGTTATCCCCAGATTTTTTGATTCCTTTTATAAAGGGTAAATCCGGGGATAAAGGCGAACGCTCCGCTTCTTCAGGTCCTTTCTGTCCTCTCCGTTTTGTGTAGATGTTTATTTCAATTTATATAGATGTGCTTATATAGCGTTACTCCAAATTCAGAACCATCAATTTCCGAGTTAAACGGCTTCCACAGGCCATGGCAGTGGATTGTCGAAATGGCCCCAGTCAGCCAGCATTTCTTCATCACTAAGCAGGCACTGGTCCAGCTCATCTTCAATGCTCGCACGTTCCATTTCGATCCCGATCATGACAAGCTCCGTCTGACGATCTCCCCACTGGGCATCCCATTTCTCCAGAACATCCGGTTCGTTACGTAAAATCTCTTCTTTGTCCGCTTCCGGCAACGCCGCTACCCAATGTCCCGCAGGACCGAACTGAATGGACGGCCCTGCCTGACTGAGGCTTGCAGCAACATCCCCTTCAGCCGCGAGCCATACCAATCCTTTGGCACGTACTACTTCTTCCGGCCAGTAACTCATGAACTCAGCTAGACGAGAAGGATGGAATGGCTTTCTGCGGCGATAGACGAAGGAACCAATGCCATATTCCTCGGTTTCCGGTGTATGCGACTCCTTCTCCAGCTCCTGAATCCATCCAGCGGACATGCTCACTTTCTCAAAATCAAAGCGATTCGTATTCAGAATCTCAGACGGGTTCACCTGTCCATTCTCGGTCCGAATGATCTTGGCGTTTGGCTGTAACTTGCGGATGATGCCTTCGAGCTTGTTCAGCTCGGTGTCATCGACCAGATCACATTTGTTCAGCAGCAGTACATCACAGGTTTCGATCTGATCGATCAACAAGTCTACGACGTCACGGGTGTCCTCATCTCCGGTAGCCTGATTACGATCCAGAAGACTCTGTCCTGATCCAAAATCATGCCAGAATCGATTGGCATCCACCACCGTTACCAGACAATCCAATCGGGCCAGGCGAGTCAGATCAATACCCGACTCCTCATCGGCGTATGTAAAGGTCTGTGCAACTGGAACAGGTTCACTGATGCCGGTGGATTCGATCAAAATATAGTCATACTTGCCTTCGTTCACCAGCTTCTCAATCTCTTGCATCAGATCATCCCGCAAGGTGCAGCAGATACAACCGTTCGACAACTCCACCAACTTCTCTTCGGTTCGAGACAAGGTTGCCTCCCCCTTGACCAGCGCAGCATCAATGTTCACCTCACTCATGTCGTTGACGATCACCGCAACTTTGAGCCCCTGTCTGTTGTTCAACACATGATTCAAAACCGTCGTTTTCCCTGAACCGAGGTAACCACTCAGTACGGTTACCGGAACTTGCTTTTGTGTCATAGATCTCTACTCCTTATATTTGCAGTCTGTGTAACCCAGACCTTAATAGTAATTATTACGATTAATAACAATGACTATAATCCTGTTAGACGGTCGTTGTCAAACTTTTTTTTGATTTTCTACCTGCAAAAAACAAAAAAAGGCTGATGACCTCCCCTCGCACTTTCGCATCCTGAGGATACGTTTTGGCAAGAAGTGAGTCATAAACCTCCTCTGTAAATATCGTAATACATGCTGGATGGGCTGGACAGCGGACTATATCAATATAAACTCAAAGTACGCCTGTACCGCGACCGATTCAACACAGCTATATAGATTGAACTGAACAAAAAAGGAATCAAGAAAATGAGCTGGACTTATTGCCCGCTTCCATCCGTTGCCTGAAAACGACCACCAGAATCATCGTCGCAATAGAGAGCAACGTGCAGATCATAAACATGGTCGAATAAGAACTCACCTGCACAATAAGCCCCATCGCCAGTCCACCCAGAGAGAATCCAAGGTCATACGAGGACATGAAGATCCCCATGAGTACATATCTGGAATCCGCAGGCAGCACAAAAGACAGATATGTGGTTAATGTCGGGTACAACAATGCCAGGGCAAAACCGCTGAACACCGCGGAGAGATACACCAATGGCCCGATGATCTCCATCAGGCTGAGCAACTGGGTTCCCAGTGCAGCACACAGCATTAATCCTGCCATCAGCCAGGTATTCCAGCTACCGTCGGACGGAATTTTTTTACGCAAAATAAACCTGCACAGGATTACAACCAATCCCTGAATTGTCAGAAATACGCCTGCACTCGCCATGCCGGTGGATACCATATACAGGGGAAGAAAGGTCGCTGTTGCCCCAAAGACGCAGGACGCAAACAGCATCACCACACTGCTAATCAGCAGTGGCGTACTGCGCCAGATGCCGCCGAATGAACGCAACATGTCGCCTAGTGTATACGATTTGTTCTGCACGGTACTCCGGGGCAGATCCACATTATACCCAATCAGAAGTGGCAGAGCCGCCAGTCCGATCATCAGCAGCGTAAACGCCAGATCACTGGCATTTTCCCAGATTTGTATGGCAAGGATCGGAATAACCAGAGAAGGAACCATCGTAAACAGGGTGTACATGGACAACCCTTGTGCCCGGTCCTTGTCCTCCAGCTTTTCCACAATGCCTGCCTGCATGGTCATGGAGAAAAAGGCCGTAGCTACCCCTTGCAGGGCCCGTAACCACAGATACGTCTCCACACCAAAAACAACAAACAGCAGCAGCGTGCCCGCATGCAAAAGCAATAGCCATTGCATTACACGAAGCGGCCCATGCTTACCCAGCAGCTGCGCTGCAAAAGGTCTCAAGAGCATACAGGTGAACATATATGCCCCCATCATCAGACCAATCTCAGCCTGATTTAATCCAACGGCCTCACTTCTCAGAGGCAGAATAATCGTCAAAGCTGAATTTGCCGCAAAAAATAAAAAGGCCAGCATATAAAACCGGATAAACGAAAAGGATACCGGATTTAATTTTCCATTAGATGTTGCCGTCATTGAAGACTTCAAACGTTCGTCACCACTTTCTCTTCTGGCAGTCAACTCACAGATGTACCTGTCACGGGTCTTCGCCGTTCATAGGCAAAAACGATCATTACCGCTCCTAGGATAGCACACATCATGTACATAAATGAATAGGAAGAGAAGTCAGCGACGGGTCCCATAATCACACCACCCAGAGAAATACCCAGATCAGCCATCGCGATAAATAACCCGATCAGGACGTTCCGGTTCAGCTTAGGCAACACAAAAGACAAATAGGTCGTGAGCGTCGGATACAGGATGGCTTGAGCAATGCCCATGAATATAGCCCCGACATAGAAAAAGACTACGCCCCCTGTCACCGAAAAACTCACACATTGAGCAGCAACGGCCAGAAGAAACATGGTTCCCATGATAAAAGGAGAATGCCATCTCCCATCGGAAGGAATCCTTTTCCGGAGCATGATTCGAGCCAGTACAACCGTCCCGGCCTGAAGCATCAGATACACACCCGCATTCCCATTCGGTACTTGGCTCGCATACAGCGGAATAAAGGTTGTAATTGCACCAAATACAACGGAAGCAGCAAGCATCAATACACTGCATCGAAACAGAAACGGATTTTTCACCAACTGAGCAAAGGATTCCCACATACTCACGTTCTGCTCCGAAAGATTCTCAGCAGGTTGCTCCTTGCTTGGTTCCATTTTGGCGGTATATCCGAAGACGCCCGTACAGACGGCAATGCCGATCAGAACCACTGTAAAATAATCCATGCCACCCGTCTGCCAGATTCCTAACGCGATAACAGGCCCCACGATCCCTGGTATATAACTGAACAGCGAATAATACGAAATTCCCTGTGACCGATCTTTCTCCGGAAGTGCATCAATAATGCCAATCTGCAAGGCCATGGAGAAGAACGCTGTGGATACACCCTGCAAAATACGAGCAACCAAATAACCTCCGAGTCCCGTAAAGGTATATAAAATCAGCGCAAATCCATTGATGATCAGAATCAGACGCAATATTTTGATCGGACCGTGCTTTTGAATAATCCGACCTGCCCATGGTCTGAAAAACATGGTTGTGAACATATAAGCGCCCATGATCAGTCCAATTGTTGTACCGCTCGCACCCAAAGACTCCCCTTGCAATGGGATCATCACGTTAAGAATAGCATTAGCACTGAAATAAAGAAGAACCAGTATGTACAAGCGCAGAAAAGGCCAAGACATCGCTCCACTCACAATGGGTGTTCCCCCTAAAATGTAATTAAATGCTTCAATAATTTCTTCGCATAGTCTGACTGAACATCCTTCAGCTGCTCAATAGGAACGATCTCTTCAATCTGACCCTCTCTGAAAATGATAACCCTGTCACAGATATAGGCTGCCGCCTGTATATCATGCGTGATAAAGACGTAGCTCAGCTGGTAGATTTCCTTAAGCTCTTTCAACAATTGCAGCACCTGAATCTGAACAGACACGTCCAGTGAGCTAATCGCTTCATCGAACACGATGCATTTGGGGGCGGTGGAGATGGCCCTGGCAATGCACACTCTCTGGGCCTCCCCGCCGGATAGTTCATGTGGATATTTGGATCTATAGGAAGGGTCCAGTCCAACTTGGTTCAGCAACAGATCCACCTTATCTGAGTTGCCCTGACCCTTTCGCAGCTTTTGCTGCGCTTGCATAGGTTCCATAATGGCAGCTTCCACGGTAAGAAACGGATTGATGGAGGACGTATAATTTTGAAAAACGGCGCTGAGGTTACCCATCCGTACACGTCGATCCTGTACGTCTTTACCATCCAGCGAGATCCTCCCATGATCCGGCCGTTCAATACCCAGAATCAGACGGCCCAACGTCGATTTGCCGCTTCCGCTTTCACCGATGATGCCCAGACATTCACCATGCCGGCATTCAAAGGTAACCTGATTCAAAACCTGTTGTCTGTGCTTGGAGAACAGTCCGCCTTGGTTATATGATTTGTAAATACCTTCCACCTTTAGCATCTATAAGTCCTCCTGCATCAACGCCTTAAAATGATTGCTCAGCTCCAATCGGGTAGAGACCAGATACTGCGTATAGGCATGCCCCGGATTGGTCAAAACAGAATGCATACTACCGCGCTCGACGATCTTGCCGTCTTTCATGACCATCACGTCATCTGCAATCTTCTGAACGACGCCGAGATCATGGGAGATGAACATCATGGAACAGCCCATGCGTTCGCGTAATTGAATCAATTGCTCCACCACTTCATATTGGGAGATCGTATCCAGTGCCGTTGTCGGCTCATCCGCAATAATCAGATCGGGCTCAAGCACCAATGCCAGGGCAATCATGATTCGTTGCAGCATCCCACCGGACAGCTGATGTGGATATTGATTTAGAATCTCGCGCGGATGTCTGAGCATGACGCTTTCCATGGCATTGATGATTTTCCGCTCAATCTCGCGGGTGTTCCAGCCAAAATGCTGCTGAAGCGTCTCCCGAATATGGACACCAATGACACAGGAGGGATCAAATGCACTCATGCCATTCTGCAAAATCATACACAGATGCTTGCCCCGCTTACGCCGCATCTCCGGTTCCGAAAGTTGGTTCAGGTCTTCTCCCTGAAATAACATCGTGCCCGATTGGCGAATCCATGGCTTGTTCAGTCGCATGATGGCCCTGCACGTGACGGACTTGCCACTTCCACTTTCCCCCACGATAGCCATACAGCTTCCCTGCTTGACTTCGAATGAACTGTTATGAATGATCACTTTACCTGTATTGGTGTCCCATACTTTCAAATTTTCAACCTCGACTATATTCATAAGCGGTCTTTCTCACCTCACTTTCGTAAGACTTGTCAGACTTACCTTGAGAGGTCATCAATTTGGGGTCCAGAGCCACTTGAAGGGCATCCGATAGAAAATTAAAAGCAGACACCACCACCACAATGGCCAGGCCTGGTGCCAACATCAATTCAGGTCTGGAGAACATGACTTCCCTCGCCTCATTTAACATCATCCCCCACTCCGCATGCGGAGCCTGAATACCAAGCCCCAGAAAGGAAAGACCGGAGATCTGCAACATCATCGAACACATGGAGCCACTGGCTATGACGGCAATATCAGCAAAGGTAACGGGAACAATATGTTTGGTTATGATTCTCAGATTGGGCGTGCCGGAAGCTTTGGCGAATTTCACATAATCCATATCGGAGAATTGCATCACAGATGTTCGAATAACGCGGGCAAACCACGCCCATTTCATCCACACAAAGGCAATCAAAATATTCTCCAGTCCTGCACCCAAAATGCCGACCACCGCAAGTGTCATCACATATCCGGGGAAAGACAGCATAATGTCACAAACTCTCATGATCCATGCATCCACTTTTCCCTTGAAGTAACCCGCGACGAATCCAACTATAGCCCCAATCAGAACAGAAAGGCTTAGCGCAACCAGAACCCATAACACACTTGGACGGATACCATAGATAAGCCGGGATAATACACATCTGCCCAGATGATCATTGCCTAATAGATAATCCCAGGACGAGGAGGCATAACGAAGTTTCATATTCACTTGCCCAGGGTCATGTGGTGCAATTAAAGGGGCCAGAACGCCCGCCATAATTGTGAAGATAATCACCACCAAGGAGGTCATGGCAAGCTTGTCTTTGCTCAGATTTTTCAATATTCGCATCAGAATTCCTTTCTCAGACGGGGATTCATCGCCGCATTAATGATGTCGGATAGTGTGTTAAACAATACAAAGGTTACAGCCAACATCAGAACATACGCCTGAATAATCGGAAAATCCCTGCTTAAAATGGATTTCACGCTGAGCCTTCCGAGTCCCGGCCAGGCAAATACATTTTCGATGACCACCGTACTGCCTAGCACAATCGGAATCGCCATGCAAAAGATGGACACGGCCACCTGTAATGAATTTCTTAGAATATGCAGGGTAACTTTCTTTTCGCTCAGACCGCTTGCCCTTGCATATAATACATAGTCCTCATTCATATTGCTCAGCATGGAACTTCGAACCGTTCGGAAGTAAATGCCTGTATAACTCACCGTGATTACGATCACCGGTAGAATGTAGCTTCGATACGAGTCCATGCCACTGGTAGGTAACAGGTCCAGCTTGACGGAAAAATACCAGATCATAAGGGCTGCAAGCCAGTAGGACGGCATGGCCGTAAGGAAAAAGGAAATGCCTCTGACCGATCGATCCAACAGCTTGCCTTCTCTCATGGCACAGATCACACCCAGCAGAATGGACAGCGCAATAATGAATACCGACGAAACAAGCGTTAACTTCAATGTGTTCATAAAAGCTGGCCCCATCAATGACCATACGGGTTCACCAGATACATAAGAGTTGCCGAAATCCAACTGCACAACAGCCATGATCCAGTTTACATACTGGATCA
This sequence comes from Paenibacillus sp. Negev47, assembly GCF_058313655.1. Lineage (NCBI taxonomy): Bacteria > Bacillati > Bacillota > Bacilli > Caryophanales > Paenibacillaceae > Paenibacillus > Paenibacillus sp. Negev47. The sequence goes on along the minus strand of NZ_CM177754.1, from coordinate 1,100,730 downwards.
TGAACGGCTGATCGAACCCCAATGCCTTGTTGGTCTGGGCAATTAATTCCTCCGTGATCTGTGGAACTTCCTGTGCCTGTAACACAACAACCGCCGGGTCCAAGGGAGAAAGATTAATCAGAACGAACGTTATAAATGAAATAATAATCAGTAAAGGGATGGCTAACAGAATCCTTTTGACAATATAACTTCCCATATCCATCTCCGCTCTATTTAAAATTCATTTGTTGAAATTAATTTCATAATACCTTCAGCTGCTTCAATCAGGGCTAGATATAGATCAAAACGATTCAATTTGTCTATATCTAGCTACAAAAATCCATTTTAATGAGTTATGAAATTCATTTGATCAAATGGCAGTTCATATTGGGTCTGCTTGAATGAGATTCCATCGAGATTCTCAGGAGCGACTACGGTGACACGCCCGTTGGTAATCGGAATGAACAACGCTTCATCATGGACGATCTTCATAATGTCGGCATACAGGGATTGGCGTGATATCTCATCCGTGGAAACCATGACCGCATCGATTTTCTGGTACAGTTCATCTGCTTCGGCAATTCCGCTTGTCGTATGTTTGTATGCCGAATCTGACGTAAATGCCGCAATGGTACTCTGTGGATCATAGGCCAGTCCCCAGGTTTGATTAAAGAGCAGATCATATTCCCCGGTAGCTCTCCGATTCGCAATGGAAGTGGACTCTTCGCCCAAGATTTCAAGCTGAATCCCCAATTCTTTCATGGAATACTGGATCAATTCGGCCTGTATTTTCTGTGAAGAAGAGTTGCTGTCATAGTATAAGTTCATGGCTAAAGGCTGACCGTTCTTCGTTCTCACCACTTCACCGTCTGCCAATGTCCAGCCAGCTTGGTCCAGAAGATTTTTAGCCAATTCCGGATTATACTCCCGTTTCTTAAGGTCCACCTTGGCGTAATTGACATTGGCTGAAAATAACGTGTCCGCTACAGTCTGCGTTCCGTTGAAAATATCTTTACTGATCGTTTCTCGATCAATGCCAACCCATAGCGCTTCCCGGACTGCCGTTTCCTGAACCGGACTATTCTGGCGACTGCTATTGGCTACGATCATATTCGTATTCATCGCTTCACTTCGAACCACTTGATAACCACCGGATTCAGCCAATTGGTCCATGGCTTCGACATCGATACTGTCTGCTCCCCGGTCATCGGTGAACACGAAGTTGATCTCTCCCTTTTGCAATGCCAGGAATGTCGTTTCGCCAGCCGGAAGAATCTTGGATGTGATTTTCTTGATTGCAGGTGCACCACCCCAATAGTCTTCATTGGCTTCAAACGTGGCATTCTCTTCGACTTTATGAGCAGTAAGCTTGTAAGGTCCTGTGCCGTGGAAACCACTTACCCCGTCTTTGGTTCCGCCATCCTTGAAATCCTTGGGTGATATAAAGACGTAAGGTCTTGTCATGGACAATTCCACCAGTGCCGGATAATAGGCTTCAGACAGCGTCAACTCCACGGTATGCTCATCGATAACTTTTACACTCGTGATCTTGGTAGACAGCTTGATCCAAGCGTGTTTTTCGGCATTGGCCTGGACTGCATCGATATTTTGTTTAACCGCCTCTGCGTTGAACGGCTCTCCATCATGGAATTTCACATCTTGTCGCAGAAGAAAGGTATAGGTCTTGCCATCCTCCGAGATGTCCCATGATTCAGCCAGTAATGGCTTGATCCCGTCAGGCGTGTTTTCCACCAGAGACTCATATACCATCCCTTGCGCAGGCATGGAACCTGTGTACAGATGGGGATTCATATCATTGATATCCTTGGCAGAAGCATAGATAAGTTCAGTTTGTACCTGGCTATTGGCAGGCTCCGTTTGTGCGTCCCCTTTTGGGCTCTGTCCGCATCCGGCGAGCAGCGCAATGGCAGACACCAGCAATAGTATGGATGTAAAAGTAAGACCCTTTTTCACAACATTTCCTCCTGATGAGCAAATTAAATTCAAACTTTACACAAGACCACTACGTGGTCAGAACAACCTTCCGATCGCTGTTATCCCCAGATTTTTTTCGATTCTCTTTTCCAAAGAGAAAATCCGGGGATAGCATATGCTTCCGAAGTAGCTTTCTTTCAGAAAGCTTTTAGGCGACCGCTCCGCTTCTTCAGATTGATTCTGCACTCTTCGTTACGATGTAAACATCAGGTTCAACTTGATTAATTTGAGATGTAATTAGACCCTTGAAAGTCCGGTGCAGATCATGCGGATATCTTCGTCAAAGGATTGGATCACAAAGGCATCGGACAAGCGCTGATCCGGGTGTGCGTCAGCTACTTCCTGAATCTTCGCCTCATACCTGGCGATGAATTGATCAATAGTTGGACAGCTCACATCGAGATGTCTGGCAATGCCCTGAATGATTTTGATGCGGTAGTAATCTTCCTTGGGCATACGGGGAATATCCAGCTCCCCTTCGCGGTTCATGAACGTTTTACGGAATGGAACTGCTGAAAAGTCGAAATATTTCCCTTCGGAGTCGGGTTCCGAGAATGGATCAATCAATAATGAGGTGTACCTTATGTATAATAAATACTCTTGATGAATGACCTGCAGCTGATTGAAACTCTCGATATCCTGACGTGATAAACTCTCTAATCGAACCGGATAGTTGTCATCCGTCATGAATTGAAGCAGGTTGACTCCCTGAATATCAAGTCGGTCCGTAATATTCATAATCTCCTGCCACTGTGCCCTCATTTCCCGTATCAAAACCTGTGTAATCGGACCTTCAGGATACATCTTGTATACGTATTGCTGAATATCCGAAGCTCCAAAGATGGCCTCTAATGAGAAGTCATTCATGAACAAGGGCGGATGCACGTACAACGAGATATTTCTCGTTTCCGCCTCCAGTGGGGATCGCATCACATCCAGCGCAACACCCAAACGCTCATAAACTTGGCGTAGCTTGCTCACCTGTTCAGACGGATAACAAGTGGAACCGATAAAGACCTTTTTCTTGACCCCAGTAGTAATCACATGATTCGACGGATGTTCGTGCATCCAACGGGTATCCCCAAGGTAGGTAGAGAAACTGATCACTTCCGGCTCTGCATTCCGCTCTCTCATGTAATGGGTCACGAGTCGATTCGACCCGAACGTTGGAGAAACCAAAATGATACATTTCAGTTGTTTAATGAATTCATTTTTCATTTGTTCCAATACATTGATATAAGCATCCGTTGTTACAGCCAAAATGAGTGTGTCCCACTCACCATCAATGGTGTCATATCCCTTGAACACATGATCAACATAACACTCACCTGCGAGTGGCTGATGCTTCTCATTTTGAATGCTGACCTGAATACGTTGATTGCTCTCTTCAAGGGCTGCAAATATCGATGCTGAACGAACCGATTGTCTCCCCGCAATGCCTATGCAGCAATTGAGATGATCTTTGAGCGTTACCGCAAGCTGAATGGATGCAGGTCCGGTTCCGAGTATTAGAATTCGCTGAAGAATGCTCATGTAATCCTCCTTTATTCAAAGTTCAACTTCGACTTTTCTTGCATGCCTATGCTTTCTGGTACAATGCAATATCGAATACATCATCCGGGCGCAGGATCTTGTCCACCAGCTTCCACTTGCTGCTATCCGTCTCTCTCATGGGATAATTGAACAAGGACTTTAACTGGTCACCATATCTCATGGCTACAACCACCTCTGCATTCGTCAGGGCATGCAGTTGATCAAGCAGCTCATATTTTGGGGCTACGGTAGAGCTGAAAATAATATGGGTTGCTTCCCTTGTGTAATCCAAATTCTCCAGCAATGTTGACTCCAAACGAATCTTCAAGCCTGCGCCCAGCGTCTCCACCACTTTTTGCCCAAGTGTGATGGATTCTTCATCAATATCGATCCCGACAACCTGTGCACCTGTTCGCTTGGCGATAAGTAATGGGGTCATAGGGAATGAACCGGAGCCTACCAGTAATACTTTGGAATCGGAGGTAACATGGAAGCTGCCAAATTCTTTATCGATGCACTCTTCTATGTTTTTGAAATAATCGGCAATCTGCACATCCCCGTTCTCTAACTTCAATGCACGATATTTCTCCATGATCGCCACACACAGGGCTGATTTATTTCTTAATTCCCATACAAGCGTATCCAGCTCTTCGAGCTCCGACTGCTCTAACTGTTCCCAGGCTGCCTTATTCTCCTGATCGGTCACAAAGCGGGAGTAGTCATTGATCACAGCCTCCAGCTCCGAACTATGCTGAATTGTATGATCATACCTGCTTGCGAGCTTATCGAATTTCTCTGCAAACTCACTCAAACATGTCTGAAAATGGACCAATGTGATCATTTCTTTTCCCCCTGTATGTTGTTGTTGTCATGGCCATGAATCTCATGCATTCACACCACTCCATTCCATTGGAGCGTCTATGAAGGCTTTGCCCTGAGCCACGATGCCAACCGATCCTTCAATCGTAATGCTCCCAAGTTCTGTACCATCCCACTCGGCCACCACTTTAATCGCACCACCAGGCTGCTTGATGTACTGAGTAATTCCTCTCTGCTGGCTCCATGCGAGATAGGCCCCCACGGAGGCCGTACCCGAACCGCACCCTCTCTCCCAGATCAGACTATCCAGCTCCGGAACATAGATGAGTGGGGCCATTTCTTCCAAGTGCGATTGATATAACAAGATACCGATCAGCTTATCTCCCAGGGTTAATCCCAGTAATCTTGCAAGGGTCTGTGCCCTCTTCTTCATCGTATCGTCGAAGTCATCGACTTCAATCACGATATGGATGAACTCGGCGTACCGGATGATCACCATATCGAGCTCTATGCCTTCGTATCGGATTGTTCGTTGTTCGATCTGCTTCGGAACCGGCATGGTTACCTGGCAGTCGTATTCGTTCTGCTGCTTCTTCACGTGGCACATGATCAATTGATCGGTTCCGGAAACCTCCAGCATGATGTCCATAGACTCCTGTTGATTCAGCCCTGCTTCAGATGCGAGTTGTGCTGCAAGTGCCATGCAAGCATTGCCACAGAACTCGCCTCCGGCCATTTCCAGATGGGCAGCGGCTTCTGGTCTCCTCGTTCGTTCAATGAATCCCACTTGCTCAGCGTAAACGTTATCATACGACATTAAGCGTGTAGCAATATGACTGTATTGCTCGGCTGCATGATCCGTTTTAACCAGAATCGTCATGTTTTGGGTGGGACTGAACTTGATAAAATCAATCTCCTGTTTCATCGCAGCGGCTGCTCCTGTCCTTATTATTAAGATTACGATGGTATACTTTCCCTTACAAATACTAATAGTAATGATTACGATTATCAACCGAGAAAAATATAGCACATCCTTTTGGGGATCGTCAACAAATATTTCCATTTAAATCAGACTGCACCTCATTGGGCCCTTCACTTCTCCTCCTGTAAGAAAACCCAAACAGAGCTGACGCTTATGCGCCAGCCCTAGCCAATATCACACGTTTGATCTGATTCAATAAATACGAAAAACGGTTGCCGCAGAACGGAACCGTTTCGATCTGGATATGATCCAGGGATTCAAAGCATCCCTCACTCTTGATGTGCTTGCACATTGTGCAGTGCCTGCTCAGCCAGTGCAGCCAGAAGATGTGCTCCCAGCGGCAGAGCCCGTTCATCCACATCAAAGCCAGGGTGATGCCACTCATGTGGGCCAGAGGTGCCCAGGAAGAGGAACAGGCCGGGAACTTCTTTTTGATAAAAAGAAAAGTCCTCACCTGCCGGAGAAGGCAGCGGTCTAACACTGTTCAATCCAATCTCACTTGCAACTTGCTCCGCCGCAGATGCGAGAGACTCATCGTTGACCACGGCAGGTGGTCCCTGAATCCAGCGAACTGTAGCCCGTGTGCCATAAGCTGCCGCCACACCAGCGACTACCTGATTGAAACGCTCTCGAATCCGTGCACGCACTTTCTCATCAAAGGTACGCACCGTACCATCGAGTATCGCTTCATCGGGAATGACGTTCCAGGCTGTACCGCTGTGGAGCTTGGTGACGCTGATTACGGCACTCTCCTGTGCTCCTACATTACGGCTCACAATCGCCTGTAGAGCCGTAACGATATGTGCGGCAACCACAATCGGATCAATGCCGGCTTCAGGCACGGCTGCATGGGTGCCTACACCTTCCACTTTGACAACAAAACCGTCTGCTGCTGCCATCAATGCGCCTTCCCGAATGCCCACTGTACCTACTTGGAGATCAGGCTTGTTATGCAACCCGAATACCGCCCGAACATCGGACAATACACCACTCTCGATCACTTGGCGTGCACCCGTTGCTTTTTCCTCCGACGGCTGGAATATCAACCGTACTTTTCCCGGCAGACTGGACTCACGCTGTTTCAACAATCGTGCAGCACCAATCAGAATAGCGGTGTGTGCGTCATGTCCACAGGCATGCATTTTCCCAGCCACCTGGGAGGCAAATTCCAGCTTCGTCTCTTCCTGAATGGGCAGCGCATCAATATCGGCTCTTAGGGCAACAACAGGGCCGTCCCCTTGACCCACTTCAGCGACAACCCCTGTCCGCAGCGCATATTCGTCTGCAATACGAACGCCTTCCTCTTCCAGCCAACTGCGGATGGCTGCCGTCGTCTCCCTTTCCTCGCCAGACAATTCAGGGTTACGATGCAGGTGTCGCCGAATAGTGATTAAACGTTCCGCGAATTCTTCCGCCCGTTCACCGTGAAGTTCATGCTCGGGGCCCTGTACTTGTTGCTCAGCCTGCTGCTTGGGCTGTTCCAGATCACTTTTCATCACATGGCCTCCCATTCGTATATATTTACTGTCTACTTCTATCCGATTGCTGCTTCTTCCTTGGATTCCAGTACAAATTCACTTAGTCCCTGCTCTGCCAGAATCTCACGCAACAATTCGAATGAACGAATTCGCTTGGTAAAGTCCCGTGTAGCTGTCGTCACAATGAACTCTTCCACAGCAAAATCCTGCTGGAACTTCAGCAGCGCCTGACCTACGCTTTCCTTCGTACCCCGGGTCACACTTGGCTCCAGAATCTCGATCCGATAGGTTTCGTTCGATTGACGTCCGAATTCTTCCGCCTGTTCCACAGAACCGACAGTCAGCACCTTCCCACTCTCCAGATGGATCTTCACCAGCATATGCTCGCTCGCAAGTCCTTCCGCTTCTTCCTCACTCTCGGCCACAATCAACGATATGGCTAGTGCGGCGTAAGGCTCTCGTCCCTGGGAACGATCGAATTGTTCACGATATACACGGATGGCTTGCAGCGCTACCTCTATATTACTGTTAATGAACAGTGAAAAGACATATGGAAGTCCCAGTTCCGCAGCCATGCCCGCACTATCGACACTTGCTCCAAGTACGTACAGTTCCGCTGGAATGTCGGACACAGGCGAAGCGCTGAGACCTGCAAGTGGATGCGATTGATCTTCAAGCGGTTCATTGTGGATGTATCGTTTCACCTGAACAATTTTCTCTTGAAGAGATGCGGCTTCCTGAATACCTTCCTGCAACGCCTGTGTCGAACGTGGTAACCCGCCTGGTGCACGACCGATTCCCAGGTCAACTCTTCCTGGTCCGAGCGCTGCGAGTATATTGAAATTCTCGGCGACTTTGTATGGACTGTAATGCTGAAGCATTACTCCGCCGGACCCCAGACGAATCCGCTTCGTATGCGCAAGCAAGTGGGAGATGAGTACCTCTGGGGAGGAACCTGCAACATGCCCTGAATCATGGTGCTCCGATACCCAGAACCGATGGAATCCCAGCTGCTCTGCCCGCTGTGCCAGATCAATCGTATGTCGAAAAGCATCCACTGCCGTTTCCCCTTCATAGATCGGGGTCTGATCCAAAATGCCAACACGAATACTCATATCCTTCTCCTCCTTGATTGTGCTGAACCACTGTTCTTGAATCACTATTAAGTTGAACTGGAGATGCTTCTTCAGATTGGTTCTGCACTCTCCGTTTTGGTGTAAAAGTCAGATTCAACGTTAGACGCTCTATAACTTCCGCAGCAGTTCCCCGAAGGGCTCTGCCAATGGCGAATATTCTTCCTTTAACGTGACGACGCTGATCTGCAACGATACACCAGCCACCTCATGTACCTGAATGGGGAACAACTCCTGATTCTGCACTTCCTTCTTCACCGTGAGTCCCGGGAGAAAGGCAATGCCTGCCCCTTGCATAACCAGTTTCTTCGCCGTCTCCGAATTATCGACATGGTATGTAATATTCGGCGGATGTTCCAGCGAGTCGAAAGCCCGGTGAATGCGAAGCCAGTCCAGTGAACCACATTCGAAAAAGACCAGTTGCTCATTCCGGATGGCTTCCATGCTGACATGCCCGCTCTCAATGAATGGATGCCCTTTGTACACATAGAGCTGGATTGGATCTTCATAAAAAGCAACCGTACGGATCGCAGGGTGCATGACCTTGCGCACAAAAGCAAGATCGATCTCCTGACCAAGCAGTTTGGCAATCAGCTGATCCGTCGTTGCTGTCGTCAATTTGATATTAATTTCGGGGTAAGCATCCTTGATCTTGGGTAGAAAATCGGGAATGACATAATTGGATACCGACACTGTGCTGCCGAGCCGGAGAGCATCCAGTGTTGTCCGGCGCTGCTGAATCTTCTGCTTGCCCTTCTGAATCACTTGCAGCACTTGCTGCGCATACGGCAGGAATTTCCGACCTTCTTCTGTCAGCACGATTTGCTTGCCAAGCCGATCAAACAACTTGCAGCCCAGCTCCCTTTCCAGTGACTGAATGCGAGCTGTGACCGAAGGTTGGGACAAGAAGAGTACTTCGGCAGCCTTATTGAAGCTTCCATAATGATTGATATATACAAATGCTTCAATATTCTCGATATTCATGAGCGCCTCCGTATCCACGTCCGCAGACGTTTGATCTTATATTGATTTATCCAATATACTTACTTGGTTTTACGATATCGTAATCCCATCCTTTTCCAGTGTCAATATCAATTCATCCAGTGAGCGGTCCAGACGTGTAGTAATATCCGCAGTGAGCACAAATTTCCCATCATCCAGTCGTTCGATTCCCTGATCCACAGCATACACGCCACCCAGAATATGTCTTCCACCAAGGGCTGCCAGAACAGGCTTCAATGCATAATCAATGGCGAGCAGATGAGCAATGGAGCCACCGATGACGAGTGGGAGTATCAACTTACCCCGTAACCCTTCTTGCGGAATCAGATCCAGGAACAGCTTGAGTACTCCCGAGTACGATGCCTTATATACCGGCGTAGCTACAATGACTGCATCCGCGGCTTCAACGACAGCAAGTGCATCACGAATGAAGGAGCTGTCGAACCGGGCTTGCACCAGATCCTCAGCAGGCAGATCCACAACATGAATGACTTCAACGGTAATGCCTGCCTCCGTTAATTTTTGGCTGCTGTAATCCGTCAGACCTGTCAAACGCGAACGCTTGGAAGGTGATCCGGCAATAATGACAACATGTGACATGAATATCTCCTCCTTGGAATAGCGGTCAAGCCGCTCCTTTTACTTTCGGGTCCAAAAGGTCGCGAATATCGTCTCCAATCAGATTAACCGCCAGTACAAACAAAGTGATCGCCAGCCCCGGGAACGTACAGATCCACCAGGCAACCGTCAGATAACCTCTACCTTGTGAGAGCAATGTGCCCCAATCCGGAATTTCCTTCAACACCCCAAGTCCCAGAAAGCTGAGTCCGGAGCCTGTAAGGATCGATGTCCCTACGCCCAGCGTAGCCATGACCAGCAATGGTGACAACGAATGCGGCAGTACATGTTTCCAGAAAATACGTGTATTGGAACCGCCCAGTGAACGTGTCGCTGTAATGAAAGGCAGACCTTTAACCGATATGACCTGCCCGCGCATGACCCGTGCGTACCCCGGAATGGAGGAAACGGCAACAGCCAGTGCAATATTCATCAGTCCTGGCCCGAGAGCAGCTGCAACAGACAATGCCAGGAGCACACCGGGTACAGCCATCAGAATATCGACAGCCCGCATGGTCATGGTATCGACAACTCCTCCGGCATAACCGGAGATAATACCAAGAGCACTACCGACAATACCGCCCACCAGAACCGAAGCAAATCCAATGAGCAGCGAATCCCTGCTTCCATGCACAACCACACTGAAGATATCCCTGCCAAAATAGTCCGTTCCGAACAGGTGCGCGGCAGAGGGAGCTTGCAGAATGGCATCCGTCATCATCTGAGTTGGATCATAGGGCGCAATCCAGCCCGGTACAATCGCACATGCCACGGTAAACACCACCACCAGCAATGCTGCATAAAAGAATAATCGGGATACCGCGAATGAGACGCGATAGCGCCAAGGACGGCGATTCCACAGACGAATACGTCCTGCACTGCCCGCCCATGCTTTTTTGTCACCAGCCAAAGGTTTCATGCTCATGAGCAACAACTCCTCCTTCCATACTCCGGGTCAGGACACTTCTGACTGTTCCATCCATGATCATGTGCGGACTGCACGCCGAACCCGGGGATCAATGTACGAATACGAGATATCCACCAGCAGGTTCAAGACAACGTAGATGATAGATGTAAAGAAGACAACCCCTTGCACCACTGGCAGATCCTTGGCCATTAGCGCGTCCGCAATAATTCGGCCGATGCCCTGTCTGGAGAAGACGGTCTCTACCACAACGGTTCCCGCAAGCAGATCACCGATCAGCATGCCGATTACCGTTACGGCAGGAATAAGTGCATTACGCAGTGCATGACCATACATGATGGCACGTTCCGAAAGTCCTTTGGCCCGTAATGCCACAATAAACGGTTCATTGATGACTTCCAGCATGCTGTTCCGCACCATTCGTACGATAAACCCCGCACCCACGAGACCCAGCGTAGCTGCCGGAAGAACCAGTGAGCTGAACCCGTCCGAACCCATCGCCGGGAACCAGCCAAGCTGTACCGAGAATAACAGGATGAGCAGTATCCCCGTCCAGAAGGTTGGCATGGAAATGCCGAACAGTCCAACGAGCCGGGCGACGAAATCAATCACGCCATTGCGATGAATCGCAGACAATACACCGAGTGTAATTCCAATCGTAATGGCAATGATCGAGCTGAGTGCGGTCAAAGCCAGCGTAGCCGGAAAATGTTCCAGGATTTTGGGCAGAACCGGATCGGAATTAATCATCGATTTGCCAAAATCGCCACGCAGCATATCACCGAAATAGTTCGCAAACTGGATGTAAAACGGCTGATCCAATCCAAGCTGGACCCGCAGATTCTCGATCATCTCCGGGGTAGCCGAGGACGGGTCCAGCATGAGCAGAACCGGATCACCCGGCAGAAGATACATGATGCAGTACACCAGCACCGAAGCTCCGAATATAACCAGAAGCGATGTTGCAAGTCGTGACAGTATCGTGTGAACCATACCGGGATATCTCCTTCCTGAATCGGGATTGGCCATTCATGTTAAGGCTGAATGCGAACATCGTTAAAGAGTGGATACCCCAGCGCATCGAACTTGATGCCTTCGACCTTTTTGGATGCTGCGACGGTATACGGGAATACATAGATTGGCAAGATTACCGCTTGCTCAATCAGATATTGTTGAATCTGATTATAGATCTCCACACGTTTATCGGGGTCCGTCTCGACGGCTCCCTGCTCTAACAGTTTATCGATCTTCGAATCAGACAAACCGGACAATGTCGGACGCTCGCCCTCTGCACTCGTATGGTAGAAAGCATACAAGGCATTCGGATCGGAATTGACCTGACTGTTGCCATAGAGATCATAATCCCAGTTCTGATAAATGACTGTTGCGATATCTTTTGTAATCTCGACTTCAACGGCAATGCCCACCTCTTTCAACTGTTGCTGGATAATGGCAGCAATGTCATTGCGTTTCTCCCGATTGGGCGAACCATCAACATACCGCAGGGTCAGCTTCTGCCCGTCTTTAGCGCGAATACCGTCAGCACCTTTCACCCAGCCTTGTTCGTCCAGCAGCTGATTGGCTTTGTTGATGTCCGGGTTGATGCTTCCTTCCAGCGATGCATGATAACCCAGAATTCCAGGAGACAGTGCAGACCATGCTCGGTCGTAGTTGCCCAGATACAATGTTTTGACAATCGATTCCACATCTACGGCGGATTGTACCGCCTGCCTTACTTTCACATCATCCCAAGGCGCTTTACGCAGATTGAAAAAGAGTGTGTATGGCAACCCAACTGTGTTGGCCTGCAACAGTTGCTGATTCGGATCGTTTTTCAATGCAGCGATATTTTGCGGTGGAACCGTCTCGGCAGCGAGTACCTGACTACTCTGAACACTTCCGATGCGCGTCGCTTCTTCCGGTACAATCTTGAAGGTGATCGTATCCACATGGGGCTCGGCTTTATTTTCAACTGTCTCAGGTCCCCAGTTGTAATCCTTGTTTTTGGCAACGACGATATCCGCATTTTCATCCCATTTCACAAAGGTATACGGACCTGTACCCACGGGATTTTTGCCCAGCTGGTCGCCATATTTTTGGGCAGCTGTAGGGGATACGATCCCCAGCAGCGCCTGGCTCAAGTTGCCGAGGAAGGCTTGCGATGGTGATTCCAGATTTACCTTGATGGTATATTCATCAATGACTTCGGAGGAGCTATAGGGTCTAATCAGGGCCAGAGAATTGGCAGCTTTGGTGGCTGGGTCGATCACCCGGTCCAGATTGTATCTCACGGCTTCCGCATTAAACGGTGTACCATCATGGAACTTCACACCTTCACGCAGCTTGAACGTATAACTCTTTCCGTCCTCAGATACGCTCCATTCCGTGGCAAGCCAAGGTTTGATGGAACCATCAGGCAGCTGCACGACCAGATTGTCGTAGATCGTCCGGATGGCACGCACCGTTACGGCAAGCCCACTGCGATGAGGGTCCAGCGTATCGGGTGAAGTTGCAAGTGCAAAAGTCAGGTTGCCTCCTTCGGCTTGCCCGGCCTGATCCCCGCCTGACGCCTGTGCCGAACTGTTCGTGCTGCCTCCCGCTGCTCCGCAACCGGACAATACCATCACCAATACTGCTGCCAATGCCATATATTTCATCCATGAGATAGACCTGTTCATATCGCTTCCCCCTCTGTGTATACAGGTGTCATTAAATTGATGTTCACACCCAATACTATATATATCCTATGAGTTAAGTCGGGTTTAAAGTAGTACGAAACGTAGTAATTGATTTCATTACCGGTTGGAGAAAACAGCCCGACAAAATCAGATGTTCGTTCGCTCGCTCGCTCCCTACCAGTTATGCCAAATCAGATACGACTTGTTCCTTGGCAGCCGTATAACGGTTAACTGGAATTTGCACCCCAAGGTTACCTCGCAATGTATCGTGTTCATAGTCTGTACGATACAGGCCGCGTTCTTGCAGAATCGGAACAACGAGTTCCACAAAATCAGACAATCCACTTGGCAGCTCAGAAGCAATAATGAAACCATCCGCTGCTTCCGTCTCGAACCATTCCTGAATCTTGTCAGCAACCTGCTCCGGTGTGCCCAGGAATTTGCTGCGCGGTGTTGCTGCCCGCAGAGCCACTTCACGCAAGGACAATCCCTGCTCCTTGGCATCCTTCTTGATCTTGTCGGTTCCACTGCGGAAACTGTTGCTTCCAATGCCATTCAGCTCCGGGAAAGGTTCATCCAGCGGATATTGGGAGAAATCATGATGTTCGAAGAAACGTCCCAGGTAATCCAGCGCTTTATCAATGGTCACCAGGCTCGCAATCTCCTGATATTTCTGTTCCGCTTCCTCTTCGGTCTGTCCAACAATGGGATTGATGCCTGGCAGAATAACAATATCCTGTGCAGAACGTCCATAGGAAGCCGCCCGTGTTTTCACATCTTTATAAAATGCCTGTGCATCTTCAATTGTATCGTGGCCGGTAAAAACAGCATCCGCTTCTTGCGCCGCCAGGTTTTTGCCATCTTCCGATGAACCTGCCTGGAAAATCACCGGCTGTCCTTGCCGTGAACGCGCAATGTTGAGGGGCCCCTGTACGGAGAAAAACTCTCCTTCATGATTAAGCGTGTGCAGTTTGGATGGGTCGAAGAATACACCGCTCTCTTTGTCTCTTACAAAGGCATCATCTTCCCAGGAGTCCCACAACCCTTTGGTTACCTGTAAATATTCCGCGGCAATGCGATAACGTTCCGGATGCGTAGGGTGGCTGCTCTTGCTATAGTTCTTGGCTGTACCTTCGAGCGGAGAAGTCACGACGTTCCAGCCTGCACGGCCATCACTGATCTGATCGAGGGAACCGAACTGTCTGGCTACGGTGAAAGGGTCGCTATAGGATGTCGAGAGGGTACCCACCAGTCCAATGCGTGAAGTAACGGCAGCCAAAGCGGAGAGGATACTGATTGGTTCGAAGCGATTCAGGAAATGGGGAATGGATTTCTCGGTAATATACAGACCGTCTGCGATAAAGACCAGATCGAACTTGCCTTCCTCCGCTTTCAGTGCCTGACGTTTGTAGAATCCAAAGTTAACGCTGGCATCTGATAGAACCTCCGGGTGTCTCCATGTGGTGTTGCTTCCGCCAACCCCATGAATAATGGCTCCAAATTTCAAACTGCGTTTCGCTGTCATATGCACTCCGCCTTCCTTGGATTAGAATCTTCAAAAGAAATATCAAGGGCCAACTGAACTGATTACGTATGCGAAACAACTTAAAAGTTAACTATTCCTATGAGTTTGGTTTGTTTTAATTTCACAAATCTTATCACTGCCCCGTAAAAGGGTCAACATCGCGACTAATAGATTTTTTCTATATGAGTATTGAAGATGTAAATATGACAATCTACATCCCAAGAGAGCTATAGCTTATGAACGTTCCGGCTGCTGCACAAATGCGATCTTGCATCATGCAGCAGCCGGAACGGCTGGCTCCAAAGGTATATATCGACTCCCGTTAGACCGCTGCCGCTTCGTCCGCTCGTGCCAGAAGTTCAGCCAGCTTCTCCAGATCAGGTTCCAGCAAGGCTTCAAACTTGCCGTTCCCTCCCACTTCAATGACGGGTACATGCCGAATGCCATATTTTGCTTCAAGCACATCTCGCAGCACGTCATGACCCTGCACTTCAATGTTCTCGAAAGGCTGGTTTCGCTCTGTCAGAAATGCTTTCACTTCCCCGCAGAAATGACAGCCTGTTTTGCTCCACAGCACGACTTTTTTGGTAGATGAAGACATCGACATACCTCCTGATTGGTTACCTTCAATTCCCATCTGTTAAATAAGAATTATGGCTCTAAATGTACTCCTGTGCCCTTCCTGCGTCAATGGATCTGCTAATAGAATAAACCTATAACCAAATAGAAAGATTAAATTTTAAATTTGAAAGATGACTTATTTCACCATAATATATCCCTATCGATGCCTCCAAACCTGGTCAAAAGCTTGTTTCGCTAATACAGTGAAGGACTCGATCTGATCCGGACTTCGATCTATGGCCCACCTCAGGGTGTCAAAAGCTTTCAATAGCAACACATGCCTCGCTTGGTTCAGTTCACGCTCCTGCTCTTGTGTACTTGTCCCATAGCCTTCTAAGAACGCTTTCAATTCCTCCTTGTCAGGACCCTCACCTCGCAGCTGGCATTGCATAAGTTGAATAATATCACCGTACGGCACGACAGTGGCCTCCGCATTGCCCCAGTCCAGAAGGGTAATCTCACCTGTAGAACTTACGATTGTATTCTTCAAGGAGAGATCGCCATGGCATAAGCCAAAACGGAACTTTTGCATTTTCAATTGTTCGAACCATTGCCTTACGACCTGTGATTCCTTCATCGTAATGACACCGAGCTCAATCAATGGATCTTGCTCCGTGAGACTATTGATATTGTATTGCACATATCCTTGCCAACTGCCATCTGATCCTGCATGAGGAGGAGAATAAAATTGGTTTTGTAACTCATCGTGCATCTCCCTTCCAAAACCATTCACCGGGATGGATTGAAACTGTTTTGTGAACTCACCGAGTTTCCTCCAAATTACGGAAGTGGGCCCTGTCGCGTCTAATCCGTTATCCCCTTCGATATACGTTTGAATCATATAGGCATGTTCAGCGGTAAGCCCCACGGACAATGTCTGTGGCCCTGGAATACCAACACTCGCCGCTTGTTCGATGCACCATTTTTCTTTCAAAAAGGTGGGATATTCATCTCTATTGTTCAAGCGAACAATAACTTTATAACTTGCCGTCTCGACCAGGCACACCTGATTGACAAATCCTCTACCCACGATATGATGTGAGAACTTTACTTTTTCCAGCAAAAAATCACTGGCGATCTGCTCAGCTTGTTTAACTACAGAATTATTCATCGCGCATCCTCCCTAACCCTACTCATGATCCAACGTTACGCTTGGTGATCATTGTGTTGGTCATAGTGTAAAAGGAAATCGATGATCTTTCAATCTCTACGCTCTAGTGATATAAGTTCCAACTCGTATGTAATGTTTGGATGCGGAATGAGGCAGAGCGATTCCACAGGATACCGCTGCTTCTTTCATTCCGCATCATGCTGCTGATTCGCATAAACAGATCGCCTGACATTACAGATCTGGGTTCAAGAGCTGAGGTGGGGCGATAATCGGCCATCCTTCTTCCATCGAATTCAGTTGGTCCGCAGACACGCTGACAATATGCTCGGAATGCACACCCCAACGTTCTGCGGCATAAACGGATACAAATCGTCTGCGCTTGCCTCCGCTGATCTGATATCGAATCTCGGGTGCATCCACTGCAGCAACAATACTTCCTTCTGCCAAGGCATTCGGAGAACCCTGAATCTCTGTCGTATGCACCTGATGTGACTCCATCGGCCATCCTTGCATGTCCCCCGCTGATATCAGTGCTTCTCCGGCAGGAATGCCAAGCAGATCCAGTTTCGCTACCTGAACAGGAGATATTCCACGCGGTACAGGGATGTTCAGCTTACGCCGCCGCCCACTAGTCAATGTATAGACATCGCCTTTGGCATCAGACAGGAACGAGCCTTCGGGGTAGAATTCACTGCTGCGTCTGAACTGTAGTGCTGGATCCTGGCTACCTTGCGTTGAGATTCGCTGACGCGGATCGGTCGGGTTCGTATCCCTATCCTCTTGTTGACCAGATCGGTTAAGAGAGGTTTGTTGTCTTGCCAAGCGGGAGGTTTCGGCAACCAGCGTATGGGGATCTCCCCACTTTTGGCTATAAAACTGCTCGTTATCCTTGTTCACTACAGCAAAGTCCTGTTCCCCCAGTGCTTTCATGCTGACACTTCCGAAGTGATGAATGAAGGCATCCCCGGCAACCGCAAGCTGGTATCCTGCCAGCTTCACCCGGATAATCCAGTCGTCATCTTCAAAATTGCCCACCGCGTAACCTTCGTCCAGATAACCTACCCGCTCCAGCAACTCCCGTGAGAACAGCCAGCAGAATCCGACCAGGCGATCGGTCAATCGATGTTTTCCGGCATCCGGACGATTATGTGTGCTGGCAAAAGACCACATTTCTTCTACCTCACGGTACGGAACCTGAATCTGCTGATCCCCGCCAATATAGTTGGTCACCGGACCCACCACACCAATCTTCGGATCACTGGCAAGACAAGTCATCATATTATCCAGCCAGCCCGGGGTAACCAGCGTATCATTGTTCAGTACGACGATATGTCGTCCTCTCGCCATCATCAGTCCATGATTGATACCTCCGGCAAACCCCCGATTCTGATCCAGGGCAGCCACCCTCACCATGCCGCCTTTGCGGAGCATGGCCTCGGCAGTACCATCCTTGGAGGCATTATCCACGACAATGATTTCGTAGGGAGCAGGCGTATGCTTTTCGATACTGGACACACATTGCAGCACATACTCCCGCTGATTGTACGTGGGAATAATGATGCTGACCCCTTCAAAGACAAGACCAAATGAACTCTGTCCTTGGCGGACACCTTCGTCGTAGCCTCTGCGATAACCCTGTTTGTAGAGTCTGGCGCCTTTGGCTGTGCGGTTGCTTTTACCTTTGCGTCTGGATTTGCGTGTTGAGCGACTACCCGCTGCATGCAGGACTGCCATGGCAGGTCGCGAGATATCTTGCTGTGTGGCATGGCGGCCCACTTTTTTGTCGTTGCTCATGCTGCCATTTCGTTTGTTCTCACTGCGCTTGCTGATGTTTGAAGTGTTGTTATGGGGACTGTTCCCCTTACGACGGTTGACGTTTCGAGCGTTATCTTTGTTACTATGCCTGTGACGTCCTTCCCCACGTTGTTGATCGGATGTACTCATGTTGCTTCCTCCATTTCCACTCGTCCGTGAGGCCAGTGTCGCACTGTACTTGCCCCCGGACGGTCCACTAGAGTTGAAGCTCTCCGGTTACCAGTTTGTCTGCCAAATGTCCAAAATCCAGAGCGACCTTACCGAGTTCACCTGCGATTCGCCTACATAGGATGACCGCCGGAATCCCTGCCGCCACCAGCGCGATATCAAAAGCATGTTCAGCCGTTTGTTGCATCACCCTCGGAACATCCATGACCCCTGCTACAGAACCAATGCTGCCTGTGACATGAACCCCCCGGCTGTGCAGCAGTGCTCCAAGCTCTGCAGCCTGGCTACCGATGAGCAGAACCCGGCGCCCCTGCAGCACGGGCAGCACTAGACCAGACTGATGCAGACTGTAATTGATCGTGGAGCTGGTCAATTTCAGCCCAGACCAGTCGATTCCGAAGTGGCGCAATACGGGGAAGAGCAGTCCCTGAAACGTAGGCGCCCGCGAGATCGGCACGCCAACCCAGTCGGCGGCCTGAATCGCTTCCGCGAGCACCGCGCGGATGTCTGGCGTTGAGCATGGCACCCCTGCATAGGGCAAAAACGGTGCCAGCTCCTGCACTTCATGGCCGGGCAGCACCGTATCGGCTGCCAGGGTAAGCAGTTCGCCATCTCCGAGGCGAACGACAGACAAGGGGCGCTGCGCATCCAGCGCCGCCATGATGTGGCCAGCCATCTCGTGAGGGCTGGCCAGCCGGGTCAGGCTGGGCGCGTATTGGCGGAAACCCGCCGCGATCAGATCTGCCGCCGCCACGGCAGGCAGAATGTGATCCGGCGGGATGTGCTGCGCCACCAGCGCCTCCCCGCCGGCGAATACGCCGTCGCGGTAGCCCTCGGCGTAGCCGCCGGGCACGGCCTGCGCCTGCGCTGCGCGCTCCGCAGGCGCAGCAGGCAGGCCCTTTGCGCTGCCCGCATGCGCGGCGGCAGCGCCTTCCCGCCCCGCGGGGGCGACACCCTTCGGGAGTGTCGCCTGGCGCGGGGCGGGGCCAGCACCGCTGGCAGGCATCGCCTGTGGCGTGCTGGCTTGCGGTGCTGGCATGGGCGCACGGCGCATCACCGTGCGCTGCTTGGCGCGGGCAGCGGCACGCCCGCCCCGCGCTGGTGCATGCCTGCGCCCAGCAGTGGCCTGGCGCAGACCGGCTTTGCCTTTGCCGGCGGTGCTCGCCCTGCTGGTACGGCTGGGTTTGCCCGTATTTCCCGTGCTTACACTGCCAGATTTGCCCGTATTACCTGCCCTACGCACATAGCTCGCTCTGCCCACAGCACTGCCCGTGATGCCTGCTTTGGCTGCACGGACCTTGTGCGCTGCGCCTGCAGACGTACCCGCTTTTGCCTGGGTACTGCGTTTCCCCGACTTAACACCTCTGACTCCAACGGACCCTACCCCTGCTCCCGCTGCTATACCACTGCCCGTGAACACGGACGGGTGCGTGCCCCGGGGTTTACCTGTCACCATAGCCCCAGTGGACCCGGTGCGTGTCGCTACTCTCACGCCATTCCCTCCTTTGGCATGCACGTGGATTGTCGCTGCGCAAAGCGCCGGAGCATCCTTTCAGCTCCGGCGCAGGGCATTCTGCTCCCATGGGGCACCGCACAGCGGCAGCATCAGGCGCATTAATGTTAGGGCAATTGTCCTTTCATGCGGACAGCTGCTTCCTCGAGCGAATCAAACGTACCCGCATCACTCCAGTATTCCTGCAAAATATCGTATTCCAATCCACCAGCAGATGCGTAGTGATTGTTCACATCGGTAATTTCAAGCTCTCCGCGCGCAGACGGCGCAATGTTTCGAATGAGGTTAAATACATGATCGTCATACATATATATGCCCGTAACACAATAAGAGGTTTTCGGCTGGCTTGGCTTTTCCTCAATGTACGAGATTCGTTCCGGATGCTGTGGATCAAAAACAGGCACCCCATAACGACGCGCATCATCCACCTCTTTGAGCAGAACCCTTGCTGTACCAGCAGGTTGCTGCATGTAACGGTCCACATAAGGCTTCAGATCGTCACTGAAGAGATTATCCCCCAGAAGCACAACGAATTTTTCTCCAGGAAGGATAAAAGTGGTCGCCAGATCCAATGCTTCCGCAATCCCGCCCGCCTTTTCCTGAATGCGATACGTCAGCTTGACCCCATGATCCGCTCCGCCACCAAGATACTCTGTGTACAGCCCGGCGGAATGTTTGTTGATAACAATCAATAGTTCATCAATGCCTGCCTGGCGGAGCCTGTCGATACCATACATAATCATCGGATGTTTACCGACTGGAAGCAGATGTTTGTTAATGAGCCGGGTCAGAGGATACAGTCTAGTTCCTGTTCCGCCGGCAAGAATTACACCTTTCATTCCACGTTCCCTCCTTCATCGGATGTGTCCATATATTCAAGCGGATCGACATGCCATTTGCTCATAAAAATCGAACGATTACGCTCAAGCAGCTGTTTCCACGCCAACTTATCTGTCTTCTGGAAGCTTGCACTTCCCTGATGATGCACGAGGACATCCCTGCATACCAACAAGCGATATCCCTGTAATCTTGCTCTATAACAATAATCGTCGTCCTCATAGTGTCCCGGAGAGTACGCCTCGTCAAGCAGTCCGACCGACTCCACTACACTTCGTTTTATCAGCATACACAGACCGACAATCCGGCGCACTTCCCTCCACCTTGAAGAATCCGCAACATTGTTGGAAGCGGCCAGCTCCTGAAAATGTTCCATGTTTCGAAACGCCAGTTCAATCTGCTGGATGCCGCTGGCATAATTGGTGACAGGACCCGTAATCCCAATACTCGCATCACTGTACAGAGCGGTTCGCAGGTTCTCCAGCCAACGGGGCGTGACCGTAACATCATTGTTTAGAAGTAACAGCTCATCCCCGCAGGCTGCACGAATTCCAGCGTTACACGCTGCCGGAAATCCCCGATTATCCGGGAACCTGACGAAACGAATTCGCTCCAGTGCGCAATATTCAGCCGTTCCATCCGTCGAACCATTATCCACAACGATAATTTCGTATGACGCAGGCTCACCCGAGTATTGTCTTATGGCATCAATGCAGGGCCTGATCAGATCCAGTCCGTTGTATGTTGGAATAATTATGCTCGTCAGTGTCATCTGGCGTTCCTCCTGTAAGCCACTTCTACCCGGGATGGCGTACGTGCCTGAGCCGTATTCCACCCCGTATCCAGCCAGGTAGCCAGTGCCTCCAGATGATCTCCGATGATCAATCTGGCGACATCATTCCCACTCCCCGTGTTACCGGGACGCAACCGATTGGAACGAATAACATCCACCTGGCTTGGTGCCGATACGCTCATCCCATGCTGAATGGCGAGACTTTGCGCCTTGGGCGGAACGGCCAGTGATGCCGGCTTCACGGTCTGGATCATACGACGAGACAATGCGTGGGGCACGGCTGTCATGGAATTGGAACCGAGATCTGCCCTGCCTAATGTCCGGTTCAGATATGCCTTGATCCGGCTCACCTCATCCTGCCCCGCAAACGGAGGAAGCAAGGACGTCAGATTATTCAACGCCACATCCTGTCCCCGATCCACCGCGAACAGAAATGGTGCAAGCTGTTCCGCCGATACGACCATATCTCCGTCCACAAAGAGAACCGTCTCCGCATCCGTCATCTTGGCTCCAATTGACCGGCCCACATCATGTCCTGCCCGATCCGGTTCATATATAAGCGTAATTCCCGATTGCCTTAGCACCTGCTTCAAACTGTCATCCGTCGTTCCATTCAGTACGACAATGATATCTGTCAGAGGCAAACGCTTTAGTTGCGACAACACCTGCCCCAACGTACGTTCCTCATTGCAGGCACAGACAACGGCAGCAGCCGAATGACGAAGGGGCAGAGGTACGATCTGAAATGAATGTCCTGAGGTATGGGCATATCCCTGCATAAATGCCTTGCCTGCGTTCATGGCTACCTCAAAGTTGCCTAGCTCCGCAACGTTCGCCGCGTGTGTATTCCACGCGAGACGTGCGTGTTCTTCTGACGCTGTATTGTTAACCTTCGCCTGGCTTCCTGCACGTTGCCCAGCTTTCCACATCAAGCGCAGATCCAGCAGGTCAGCTTTCGATCGACTTCTTCTCTTTTTTGGGGTGACTGATTGCTTCTTGTTCCCATGACGCTTGTTGATACGTGTGCTTCCTGTTGTCGTTCGTCTATTTGTTGCCCGCCTGCGGTGGACAACCCCTGAACGTCCCTTCATTTCCTCACCTCCAGCATGCTGCATCATCCGATGCAACATGCTTACCTCGCCAGGCTGCGAACACGATGCAGATCGGAATAGCCTCCGCGGGGACCGAGCGTATCCGTAATCCATCTGATCGCTGCCAGATGATCATTCAGCACCACTTGACTTAGCGGATCAGGTCCGGTTCGTTTCTTGATGCGAATTGCATTCATTCTGCCCACAGGTACGTGATGAACAGCGCGCACCTGGAGTCCGCCAATCACTGCCTTCGCTTGTGCGAGTGGCGGAACTTCCAGTGAGGATATCCCAATGACATCAAGTCCATGGCGGCTTAATGCATGCGGAATAGCTGTCATCGACGCCCCCCGGAGATCGGATCTTGCAAGTATGCTGTTCAGCATATGTTTGGCCTCCACCACTGGATGAACGGGACTGCGAGTGATCGGACCATGGTAATCGTTAAGCGCTACATCTGTCCCCTTCAGCACAGCCTGCACATAAGGGGCAAGGTGCTCGGCAGGAATGGCGATATCTGCATCGGTGAACAGCAATACCTGACCACGGGCAGCGGCTGCGCCTACTTTTCGCCCTCCATCATGCCCCAGTGCTTCAGCAAAAGTGAGCACGCGTGCTCCTGCCCTTTGGGCTGCGTTAGCCGTGCCATCTGTTGAACCATTTACAATAACAAGTACTTCAGCATCACGACTTATACGTAGCGCTTCTCGAACAACGGCACCAATCGTTTTCTCCTCATTCATGGCAGGGATAATCACTGAGAGCATCGGCCGCTGAGCATCTTCCCCATGTGGAGAAGGATATCTCACGCCATGTTCAGCCCCATTTTCGGTTCCATTCTTGGCCCCATCCTTTTCCTCTGGCATCTGCTGTGTGGATGGAATAATGAACGTATAGGCCTTTGTACCCTTTTTGTGTCCAGACTTCCATCTTCTTTTCTTCAGCACTGCTTTTCTGCGTGTCATTTTCGATTGGGTTGCATAACGTGCTGTGGTACGGGTTTTGCGCAACACTTTCACCTCCCGCATTCAATCATCGGCATGCCAAGGGAGTACACGTTATTCTATGTATTCGTGGAGCAGTGGAAACGGCGTATGTCCTTGCACCAGGCAGGTTCTCTCTGTGAATACGCGGGTACAAGCCTTCCTTTCAGACAAAATACGTCAAAATATATGAAAAACGCTACCTGTCCCCTACTTCAGACACAATTTTAGAAAAAAACCAAATTTGCATCTTTTCCAAAGTTTTACACTGTGATAATATACGTTCCAAGCCATTTATTTACAAAAATAACCTTATGAGGAACACAAGTTCCTAACGACCTTCTTATTACTATTTATTGACCTTAGGTTAATTTTGATGGTTGCATTCTGATCTTGAGAGGAGTGATGCTGTTCAGAACACACCGTCATTGTCACCACTTACGCAAACCCGGAGTGAACAACCCAGTTTTTCGTAAAACACACCTTCTACCTGCGCAATTGGACAACCCCCGGCTTCTGAAAGAGGAACACAATGGACGATTAAGCCTTCGGGCTGAACTGAATAAACGGTAATCCTTTGGGGTGTGTTTAACACTTCCCTGTCCGGGCGAAGCCGATTTTGTTCCCATCGTTTCTTGTCTAATTCCATCTTCAGGTTCAGCCCCACGCTCCGCGCTGCCCAAGTTGCAGACGGAATCCCACCGAGATTGGCATGATATTTTTCCAAAAAAATAAGTTTAAGAATGGGAGAGTTTACGATGAAATTTGCCAAAGTTATGCCAACAATTCTTGGAGGAGCTCTTTTGCTCGCTTCCGTAACTTCTGCTACTGCAGCTCCATTATCTGATCAATCCATTCCACTTCAGGCCCCTTATGCCTCTGAGGAGGGTATCCCATTGACCAGTGGAACGGATGACACCATCTTCAATTACCTTGGACAACAGGAACAATTCCTGAATTCCGATGTTAGATCCCAGCTCAAAATTGTCAAAAGAAACACAGATACTTCTGGCGTAAGACACTTTCGCCTGAAACAATATATTAAAGGTATCCCGGTCTATGGTGCAGAACAGACGATCCACTTGGACAAAACCGGGGCCGTGAGTTCCGCACTTGGTGATCTTCCACCGATTGAAGAACAGGCCATTCCGAATGATGGTGTAGCCGAGATCAGCGGAGAAGACGCAATCCGGATTGCAACCGAAGAAGCAACCTCCCGCATTGGAGAGCTTGGTGCAGCGGAAATAACACCTCAAGCTGAATTGAACATCTATCATCATGAAGAAGACGGCCAGACTTATCTGGTTTATATTACAGAAGTTAACGTGCTTGAACCTGCCCCCCTGCGAACCAAGTATTTCGTGAACGCAGTGGATGGCAGTATCGTATCCCAGTTTGACCTCATTAACTTCGCCACCGGAACGGGTACAGGTGTGCTTGGTGATACCAAAACCCTGACAACCACTCAATCCGGCAGCACCTTCCAACTGAAAGATACCACTCGCGGCAATGGCATCCAAACGTACACAGCGAACAATCGCTCCACACTGCCAGGTACCCTGCTTACAGATTCGGATAATGTATGGACCGATCGCGCAGCTGTAGATGCTCACGCTTATGCTGCTGCCACGTATGATTTCTACAAAAACAAATTCAACCGTAACGGGATTAATGGTAACGGATTGCTGATCAGATCCACCGTGCACTACGGCTCCAATTACAATAACGCCTTCTGGAACGGGGCACAGATTGTATTTGGTGATGGAGACGGAACAACGTTCCGATCCCTGTCTGGTGACCTCGATGTTGTGGGTCACGAATTGACGCATGGTGTTATTGAGTACACAGCCAATCTGGAATATCGCAATGAACCTGGTGCACTCAACGAAGCCTTTGCCGATATTATGGGCAATACCATCCAAAGCAAAAACTGGTTGCTTGGTGATGATATCTACACACCTAACATTCCAGGTGATGCACTGCGCTCCCTGTCCAATCCTACACTGTATGGTCAACCTGACAAATACAGCGATCGTTACACAGGTACACAGGACAACGGTGGCGTTCATATCAACAGCGGTATTATCAACAAAGCTTACTACCTTGCAGCTCAAGGCGGGACGCACAACGGTGTGACTGTAACTGGTATTGGACGTGATAAAGCTGTACAGATTTTCTACAGCACACTGGTGAATTACCTGACGCCAACGTCCAAATTTGCCGCTGCCAAGACAGCAACCATTCAAGCAGCCAAAGATCTGCATGGCGCAAATTCCGCTGAAGCTACTGCCATTACCAAAGCTTATCAAGCAGTAGGCCTGTAAATCTTACTTTAATGTGGTTGAACTTCTAATGAACTCATTTTAAATTGTAACGAAACGTTCAGACACCCCTCACCGTCCGAACGGATCAAGCTTAGTTCAACCAAAAGCGGTGTCCCGGACAACTCTGGGCACCGCTCTTGTCTTTCTGTCTATTATTGAAAATGCAATTCTTCATTATCCTTCCGAAGGTCCTGCCGCAATCCATGATAACAAGCCGTACGTATGCTTGCAGTCTGGATTACGCGACACTTCAAGTACTGCTTCATCCTCACTCTGCGAGAGAAGGGATACCTGAAATCCCCGATCATTGCTCATGGCCACAATCACATAATGTTCTGAAGCAAATGGTTCTTCAAAAACAACGGTTACCTCTGTGCATTCTTCACTCTCTGGCAGTACAAAAGCCTCCATCCCGAATTGTTGTACAACGGGTTGCTTGCTTACACTGCGAACAGGCTGGAAAGCCAGATGTTTGGCCTGAACTGCACCTGATTGCAGCTGGCTGCTGCCCACGGCATTATCACACAGATGCTCCTGTGTAATGGATTGTTCACTAACCATTAATTCCGTAGTTTCACCGATCTCCTGTGACAGTTCAAGCTGGGGTTGCTGAGCCTGAACAACCTCCTCTGTCGTGTATGAAGCTGCCAATGGTACTCCATGCTGGTCTGTTGGGGATAGCAACTCTTGTTGTTTCTCCAGACTGGCACTCGGCAACGCCTCGACAATTGCCTGCTGTGATGGCTGTACAGCCTCACTTTTTGCTTGAAGAAATGCTTCTTTCCTTTTGATCGCTGCCAGCTGTTCCAGCGTTTCTCCACTGAACTGACGAATCGCATTCCATATCTCTACACTTAAATGGGCAGGACCAACAATTCCCGCATTCAAGTGATTGGAGGTAATGCTTTGGTCACCCAGTTTGCTGCCAGTTACACTGCCGTCAGCTAGTTTGGCGCTCGTTACGGATCCATTCTGCAGATGAATTCCGCTTACCAATTCCTCTTCCAGATGGACGGTGCGAATACTGCGTTCCTGAATATGATCAGCAAGGATCGTTCCATCCTGAATGTGCCCGGAATGTACACTTTTGTCTGCCAAGTGGATTGCCGATACCGTACCTTCAAGCAATTTATTGCCGTTTACACTGCCATCAGCCAGTTTCGCGCTCGTTATCGAACCATTGTGCAGGTGAATCGCACTTACCGATTCCGCTTTCAGGTGAGAGATCCCGATGCTACGCTCTTGAATATGGTCCGCATGAATGGCTTTCTCTTGGATATGGCGGGATTGCACACTTCCATTTGCGATATGAAGTTCTGACACCGCATTTTCAAGCAATTTGCTGCCGTTTACGCTGCCATCTGCCAATTTGGCACTCGTTACAGATCCATTTTGGAGATGAACCGCACTTATTGCTTCCTCTTCCAGATGTGACGTGCCGATACTGTTCTCCTGAATATGGTCGGCAAGGATCGCGCCTTCCTGGATGTGCCGGCTTTGCACACTTTCTGTTGCGATATGAATTCCCGATACGGTATCTTCAAGCAACTTGCTGCCGTTTATGCTTCCATCGGCCAGTTTGGCACTCGTTATAGCCCCATTTTGCAAATGGATTGCACTCACCGACTCTTCTTCCAGATGGATTGTGCCAATGCTGCGCTCCTGAATATGATCAGCATGGATGGCATTTGTCTGAATATGCCCGGATTGCACACTTTCCGCTGCGATATGAATCCCGGATATCGTACCTTCGAGCAACTTGCTGCTATTTATGCTGCCGTCGGCCAGTTTGGCACTCGTTACAGCCCCATTTTGCAAATGGATTGCACTTACCGACTCTTCTTCCAGATGTGCAGTGCCAATGCTGCGCTCTTGAATATGATTAGCAAGGATGGCTCCCTCCTGAATATGACGGGATTGCACACTAACCTCTGCAATGTGGATATCCGATACCGCACCTTCAAGCAACTTGCTTCCATTCACGCTGTCGTCAGCCAATTTGGCACTTGTTACGGACCCATTTTGCAGATGAATTGCACTTACTGCTTCCTCTTCCAGATGAGGTGTGCCGATGCTCCGCTCCTGAATATGGTCAGCAAGGATCGCTCCTTCTTGAATATGGCGGGACTGCACACTTTCGGATGCAATATGAATTCCCGATACCGCATCTTCGAGCAGCTTACTTCCATTTACGCTGCCATCAGCCAATTTGGCACTTGTTACGGACCCATTTTGCAGATGAATTGCACTTACCGCGTCCTCTTCCAAATGGAATGTGCCGATGCTGCGCTCCTGAATATGATCAGCATGGACGGCACCTTCCTGAATATGCCCGGATTGCACACTTGCGGATGCAATATGGCTCCCTGATACCGTACCTTCGAGCAATTTGCTGCCGTTTATACTACCGTCCGCCAGTTTGGCATTTGTTACAGATCCATTTTGCAAATGGAACTCACATACCGACTCCTCTTCAAGATGAGTTGTGCCAATACTGCTCTCTTGAATATGATCAGCATGGATGGCTCCCTCCTGGATATGACGGGACTGCACACTTTCGTCTGCAATGTGGATCGCATCCACCGTTCCTGTAGCTAATTTGCTGCCATCAACACTACCATCGGCCAGTTTGGAGCGTGTTACAGATTCATCCTGCAATATAATCGTACTTACCGCTTCTTCTTCCAGATGTAACGTTCCGATGCTGCGTTCATGGATATGATGAGGAAGAATCTCACCATCTTGAATATGACGGGAATGTACAGCTCCTTGCTGCAGGTGAACAGCACTCGTCGACTCTGCCTGAAGATGCAAACCACTGATCAAACCAGGCTGAAGATGGGCTGCAGTGATGGATAAAGGTGCCAGATGGTCTGTTTCGACAGATCCAGGAGCCAGGTGATGGGATGTAATGACCTGTTCGGCAATATGCTCCTCATGAATAATGTCTGGCTTCAGATGCTGTGAGTTCACAACGTGATCACCCAGATGGTTAGACTTCACACTTCCGTCGGCCAGATGCTCGGATTGCACAACGGATGGCTGAAGGTGCTCACTGCTTATGGCTGCCTTTTGCAACTCTGTCCCTGATACGGAGTCTGCTGTCAAATGGTCCGCAGTGACCGACCCATGCCGCAGTTTGTTGCCTGTAATACTGCCATCGGCGAATAATTCCGGTGAACGTATCTCCTCCGACAAATGTTCCAGGGATACGGCATGCTGTTTCAGGTGGTAGCCGCGTATGGTTCCTGCTGGAATATGTTTGGCATTAATGCTTTCAGCCATGATCTTGGAAGAAGTCACGCTGCCGTCGGCCAGTTTGGCTGACGTGACAGCAAAATCCGCCAGTTTATCCGTAGCAACACTTTCTGGTGAGAGCTTAGGAGAGGTAACCGAATGATCTGTCAGATGAGGCGGAAAAATGGACCCTCCGGCCAGCTGAGCCGAAGTTATACTACCGGGAGCTAATTTGTCCGTTGTGACCGCTGCCCTTGCAATGGCATCTGTTTCAACACTGCCCGGTTGAAGGTGAGGGACACCCACGGCATGTTCTGTCAGATGCTCCGATTTCACGGCATAAGGTCTCAGGGCCTCGGACCCCACGCTGCCTGGAGCCAGATGTGTACCCGTGACACCACCACCCGCAAGATGCGAGGATACGACACTTCCCGGAGCGAGTGCTCTGCTGCTAACCGAAGCCGTTCCAAGTTTTTCTTCTGTCACACTTCCGTCTGCGAGCTTGACGTCTGTCACTGCAGCATCCTGTAACTCAAACGTACCCACCGCCGCCTCAGCCAGATGCCGCTCAGATACTACGCCATCTGCAAGCGTTTCTCCGGATACACTACCGGTTGACAGATGTGTAGCCTCGATGCTTCCACTTGCAATGTGAATGGAGTGAATTGCAGCATTGTCTACATGTACCGGCGTAATTCCCCGATTGACAATATGTTCCGCACGAATGGATCCTTTGGCAAGATGTTTACCCTGCACAGCTTCATCTGCAATTTTGGAAGCAATGACACTTTGGTCTGAAATCTTGGAAGCCGTAATCGACTGTTCCAGCAATTTTGCTGTTCCAACCGACTGGTCTGCGAGTTTACTGCTGGTTACCGCTCCCTCGGCCAAATGCTCACTGCCCACTTCACCTTTGCCTAGCTGCTCTTTCCCCACGGCCTGAGCGCGAATCTGATTCGAACCGATGGAACCGTCCAACAAGTGTTTTCCACTGAGTGAACCCTCAGCCAAATGTCTGGTTTGTATGGATCCATCCTCAATCTGATCACTACCAATACTGCCCAAAGACAGTTGTGAACGACCGACAGCCCCTTCTGCCAGATGCTCCTGTTGAACTGCACCTGCCTGAATATGATGAGACTCAATGGAATGTTCATGGATTTTGCTGCCTGTGACAGCAGCTTCACGAATTTTGGATGTAGTCACCGCATCGTCGGCCAATTTGGACGTGTGCACAGCCCCTCCCGTGAGATGCCGCGTATCCACACCGCTAATCGCGATCTTGTCTCCGGTTACGGCATGATTCTGAATTAAATCTTCCGTGACCAGCATGCGGCTGAGATGCCTTGTGCCGATGGAACCGTCGGCAATTTTTGTTGAATCGATTACCTGGTTGCCCAGCTTCTGCGAGGTAATGCTGCCATCTCTGATTTTCTCGCCAGCAATTGATGCATTGCGTAATTTATGGCCGGACACCGAGCCGTCAATGAGGTGCTCATCGGATACAGACGCTTCTGCCAGTTTGGCGGAAACAATCGCCCCATCTGCAATGTGAATGCTGGTCACTGCATAATCCTGCAATGCTTCACTGCCGACTGCACCTGGCTTCAGCTTGGAGTCATCCACAGAGAACGGAGCCAGTTTGCTCTCCGTTACCGCAAAATCACTCAGATCATCTGTATAGATGTAGTGTCCGGTATGACCCGGCATCTGGTTCTGATTCAGGACCTCTAACCGGTCCTTGCCTGTTGTCTCCTGCTTATTGGTGCTCTGCTCTTCTTCCAGAGCAAGCGGGGCCACGCTGCTGACCTGAATCTGCTTTTCCAGTCTATCTTGCGTCTCGACTGCCTTGCTATCAGACTCTACGGGTTCCGGCTTGATTTTGGCTTCGTTCTCTAGCTCTTCCAGCTCGTTTGTTGAAGCAGGTAGCTCCGTTGATTCAAATAGGAATTCTTCCGACTCCTGAACAGCTCTCGAATCCCTTTTATCAGTATTCAAACGTTCTTCCCTATTCACAGTGAAACCTGAGTTCATCTTGTCTGCCCGGCGATCAGTCAGTTCCAATTCCTTGAATTTCGGGCTCACATGCCGCAGTTTCGGCGTCGGAACCTTCTTTTTGCCATTTTTACTCATGCAGCTTGCTCCTTCCTCTAACGTTCGTCTCCGGCATCATATGCTTCCATATGGGCATCTGCCACTTCATTTATGACTTTTGCGGATTCCAGAGCACGAATGTACAGGCGTCAAGACAGGAAGGTTCGATGATCTTCGTGGAAATAGGCGTGTCAGGGCAGCAGAGGAAAGGCGGCTGTCCACGCCCCCGTCCCACTCATGTCATAAGATATTGTGTCTGAGCTCACGCTGGTGCATGGCAATGCATCTACACACCGGTCTACGTTATCGTGATGTCCAACCATGCGGTGACAGGCCGGCATTCCATGAATGGACGATCCATGTCGCGATAACATCGAAGGAGGAACGGTCATGCTCCAAGAAACGATCGGCATTATGTTCAATTCACGCATGTACCGGGGGATACCGGCCGGAAGGACCGGTCAGGAATCACTCGCGAATTATGAACAGGCAGCAGCCAGTTACGGATTAACTCCCTGCTTTTTGCGACTGGAAGATATTGATTCGAATCGGAAAACATGTCTTGCTTATGTAAAAAAGGAAGGCAGATATGTTCGTGAGCGTATGCCATTGCCCTCTGTCATTCATAACCGATCACTCCAGCTTCGTCGGTCGGAACAGCACCAGATCACTAAGCTGATGTTGCAGGGTATTCAGGTATTCAACGTTCGCAACCGATACCGCAAAGATCACATTCATGACATGCTTCATCAAGACCTCGCATTGAGAGAACACCTGCCCCATGCAGTTAAAGCTACGCCAGAGTCTCTGGCCTATATGATGGAACATTATGATGACCTTGTCATCAAACCGTGCAGCGGTAGTATCGGTCATGGCATTATGCGGGTCTTTCAGCGAGATGGACAGTGGAAGCTAACCTGTGAGACGAAGGCTGCACGAAAAGGATGGGCGACCTTCCGATTGAGCAAAGGACAGCTCCCTTCCTCCACCCTGCGGCGGATCTTTCGCCATGCCTACCTCATCGAAGAGCGTATTAAGTTGGTTCGTTATGAGGGCAGGCCGGTTGATCTGAGGGTATCCGTGCAGCGGGGTAGCGATGGTCTTTGGGGAATTACAGGCATGTTTGCCAAAGCAGCTCCTGCCCACACGTTTGTTACCAACATCGCCCAGGGCGGTAGAGTCATGACGCTCGCGGAGGCGCTTGGAGCAACAGAATCCACATTCGATCTGGCTCGACTGGAACACAGAATCGGATTCGTTGCACTCCGAATTGCCCAGACGCTGGCTTCCAGTTTGCCACATCTGGCTGACCTGGGTCTTGATCTCGGTATAACGCGCAGCGGTCAGATTTATTTCATTGAATGCAATGGACGAGATCAGCGCTACGGTTTTCGTAAGGCAGGAATGTCGGAACACTGGAAGAGAACCTACAGCAAACCGATGGCCTATGGCCGTCTTCTGCTGGAACAGAATTCGAGGATTCCGAGACAACCGCAGACATACGATAGGGGATTATATTGATTTCGTGTGCATTCTGTGTCAATATTATGCAGAACGGCCGGTCTTGCCGGCCTTGAAGTTCGCATTAACCCTAAGGGGGATATTCATGGCAAAAACGCTGTTGCGATTAATGACCGAGCTTTCTTCGCGCAAATGGATCTCCCGGACTGTGGGAGCCTTCTCCAAAAGCCGGGGAAGCAAGGCATTTATCCCTTATTTTGTCCGGACCTACGACATCCCTGTTCAGGAGGCCGAGAAGGACTGGAAGGAATACCGTTCACTGAACGATTTCTTTACCCGCAAATTAAAACCGGGCATGCGCCCGTTGGAACTTTCAGAGCATGCACTGATCAGCCCGGTAGATGCCAAGATTACGGCAGCCGGTCCGATATCTGCAGGGACACTCCTGAATGTTAAGGGACAAAATTATACACTTGCTGAATTATTAAACCATTCTCCCCATCTGGAGAAGTACAAGCACGGGTACGGGTTCGTTCTATATCTCAGCCCTCGCGACTATCACCGCATTCATGCACCTGTCAGCGGCCGCAAAATAGAGAGCGAACACATCAAGGGCAAAGTTTATCCCGTGAACGATTTTGGCCTGACCCATATGAGATCCGTGCTTAGTCGAAACGAACGGCTCATTACGTATATCGCACACGATTACGGTGAAGTGGCGGTTGTCAAAGTGGGCGCAATGAACGTAAGTAGCATACAATATGCGAACACGGACACAAGTACCTGGGCACAAGGGGATGATCTGGCCTATTTTGAATTCGGTTCCACTGTCGTTCTGCTGACGCAGAGTGGCACATTTGAACCGAAACCGGGCTTACAGCCAGGTGATTCCGTTAAAATGGGCGCATTGCTTGGTCGTTTGAAACCGAAGCAATAATGGGTCATACACCAATAAAGAGGATGGCGCAGCACCTGTAACCAGGTATTGCGCCATCCTCTTTATGCATTCATTTTCATCCATGTATACATGCAGTACGAAGCTTCGCTCCGTCGTTATTGGTCTGCTGAGTTCTCCTCAAAACCATACATCTTGCAAGTCCTCTGCCGGTTTGAATCGTCGCAGACGGTTCCGGAAAATATTGCATCCCTTCGTTGAGCATCCCCGGTTGCGGACCCGACGTTTTCCGTTCATCACGAGTTCCCCCTTTTGGTCATCTGGAATGCTAGATCATTACCCTTGCTTCCCAGACTTGAATCGTTATCATGTTCTTTCAACCAGAATGCTAACGAATCTCGGACGGGCTTTTGCCTGTATACTGTTTGAACTGACGACTGAAGAAGAAAATATCCCGGTATCCCAGAGCATCAGCCACTTCGGTCACATTCATGCCGGTATGCACCAGCAGATGTTCTGCCCGTTCAATACGCATGCGGATAATATAAGATTGCACCGATGATCCAACCAGTTCCTTGAACTTGATCGAGAAGTATCGGGGCGATAAGCCTGCCCGGGCAGCCAGATCTTCCACCCGATGCGTAATCCCCGGATGCTGACGCACATAATTGGCGACCTCCTGGATCACATCGGACAGCTGGTTGCTTACCTTTTTCTCCACAGGTTCTTCCGTATCGGCGCGAAGCAAATGAATCATCAGCTGTTTCAGAATCAATCGACTCTCTTCATCACGTCCATACACATCCGATAAGAACAGTCTTACATAACGCGCCAGCAAGTGTTCAAATTCCACGGTCTCCTGTACTTCACGATAAGACTGAGGAACATCAGTAACAGGCACGTCCACATCAAAATGAATATACGTCAGAACCAATGGTTTCTGCTTATTATGTGTTGCAGTAGGATGATCGCCTGGCCTGAACAGAAAACAACTCCCCTTGCCGACTTCATACGACTGGTCATTCAGTACAAGCGTCCCTTCACCACTCCATACATAAAATAGATCATAGTTTTGCATCGGTTTTTCCCGTTTCTGCCACTTCCAGCCCGGTTCACAGACAATTTTGGCGACAGCGGGCAAAATAACAAATGATGACGGCGATGCCTGCAGCATGTCGCCACTCCCCCTTGATAGTTAATCTCTCTGCATATGGCAACTTGCTGATCTGAATCTCACTTCTTCAATATCCAGCCATATGTATTTCAGTATGTTGAATCATTCAAACCAACTTGCTTATATATGGTATCTGCCCCTACAGGAGCGAAACGACTTATCCCATTATACAGCGGAATTCACCGAAACGAAAATGTGCACTTCTCCCAGGCTAACCGCATTCGCCGAATTCCCTCCGCCATCTCTTCTTTCTCCAGATGTGCAAAAGCAAAACAGACCGCAGGATGACCTCGAGTCAACCGGTATCGCTCTGCATCCCGGAACAATATGCCATCCTCCTGAGCCAGTATTTTGAACCGCTGATAACTGTCCATGTCGCCATTCCAGGTAGCATAGATATGCAATCCAGCATCACCAAGCTGCATCGTGAATGCCTCCGGCAACTGTAGCTGCATCTCTCGGACAAAAAAATCATGCCGTTCCCCGTATAAACGGGTTAACCTCCGTAAGTGCCGCAGGTAACCTCCTCTGGTCATAAACTTTGCCAATGCGCGTTGCTCCAGCAGTGCCGGAGGCACCGGTTCATACAGAGCCTTGGCCGTTAGCAGAGGTTCCACCAGACCAGGCGGCAGAACAGCGTAGCCCAGTCGGAACGAAGCAACCATCGTTTGTGAGAATGAACCGACGTAGATGACACGCTGTTCACGATCAAGCACTTTGAGGGGTTCAATGGGTCTTCCACCCCATCGGAATTCACTGTCATAATCATCTTCAATAATGACCGCATTCCGCTTCGAGGCCCAGGCAAGCAAGGTACGTCTTCTGTCCAACCCCAGTACGGCCCCTGTTGGAAACTGACGGGTAGGGGTGACAAATAACGTCTGTGCCTCCCAAGGCTGAGGAATAATGCCTGCGGCATCCACATCTGCCGGGATGATATGCCCACCACAGGATTTGACGGCTTGGGCAATGCCCGGATACCCCGGGTTCTCCAATACAACTGCTGTATTCTCCGTAATCAGCAGTTGAGATAACAGGGTGATGCCTTGCATTGAACCGCTGAACAATACAATCTGAGATGATTCAGCCTGGATGCCACGTGTCCATCTGAGATGGGAGGCGATAGCCTCACGCAGTTCCGGATCACCGGCTACACCACTAGGTTCTCGCCAACCACTGCGATGAACCGCAGCGAGTGCACTCTTCCACTCCCCTTGCGGGAAATGTTCTGCAGGCATGCGCTGCATTTGAAAATTAATGACGGACGGCTTCGGTGAAGACATCTGAGTCCGCAGGACTTCATGTTGCGTATTCAACATTTGTACTCGTTCGCCCCAAGGAGACAGCCTGAGAACGGCTTCTTGTTGTTCATTTTCCTGTGTGGATAATGTTTCCGTTACAAATGTACCTCTTCCCCGATGTGCATGGACATAACCATCCGCAAGCAGCATGTCATATACCTGAGCTACCGAACCACGTGACATCTCATATTGCCTTGCCAGTTCACGGGTGGAAGGAAGTCTCGTACCTCCCACCAATGTGCCTGCATGAATGGCATCACGTAACGCATGGTACAATGCCTCATACTTGTATCGATGCTGAAGTTCATAGGTATCCATCGGCAGCCACAATTCCATCGTGCACCTCTCTCCATCCTTCTTCATTCGTGATTCCTAAGCAATTGGCCTACTAAAGTGAATGTAAATTGGATCTATTTCATTGTCAATGTATGAACTATTGTTATCCATAAGATATGGCGTTCTATTATACATTTCAATGATGGGGGAATACACATGAGAAGGAAAGAATTCACAGTAGATGAAGAACAGGAGATTACCGAGTTTCTGGATCAGTGCTCCTTCGGGTTTCTGGGAACGGTCAGTCCGGATGGACAACCACGTGTTACACCACTGAATTTCGTTTATATGGACGGTTGCTTTTATTTCCACGGCAGTCTGGCTGGCGAGAAGATGAGACAGATCAAACAGGATTCGTCGGTCAGTTTCACGGTGGCGGAAGAGTTCTCCCTGATTCCATCCTACTTCAATGATCCCGAGCTTGCTTGTCCCGCGACTTCGTTCTTCAAAAGTGTCATGGCTTTCGGTCAGGCAGAACCGGTTAAGGAACTGGATATCAAAGGCAAGGTGCTGCAACGATTTATGGAGAAACTCCAGCCGCAAGGCGGATATGTGCCCATTGATGCTACTGACTCACGCTACACAGGGAACCTTAAAGCTGTAGCCGTTGTGAGAATCGTGCCAGAACGAATCAGCGCCAAGTTTAAATTTGGACAAAATTGGTCTATCGATCGCTTGGATCATGTCCGTGGTGAACTGGAACAGCGCAATGAGGGGCGAGATGTCGAAACCGCAGCAATGATGCAGAAATATTGTCCATTTCATCAGCAATAGTTCTCATCTTCAGAGGATTCATCCAGGGATAAATTCAGCTAATTCCCACCTCAAATCCCTCTGCAACAACGCGGTAAAGCGATATAACTGTCATGTTACGTAATTTCCGTGACGGGGGGATGTCAAGGTGTTATAATGTTAGGCAGTTGAATCCCAAAGACTTGGAAGGATGAAAAGAATGAATCCACTGGCTGAACAGTTGAACGAAAGTATTCAGGCAGGCAGCAGTCACGTCTACTCCATGCTGTCACAGCTCGGCAAAGAAATTTATTTTCCTAAAGAAGGTATCTTGAGTCAATCTGCTGAAGCAGCAAGCTTGGCCAAAACCTATAATGCAACGATTGGTATCGCTCTGGAGGGCGGTGTGCCGATGCATCTTCCGGTTATTCAGGAGAAGCTCTCTGCATTCCAGCCGAAAGACCTGTACCCTTACGCTCCGCCTGCAGGCAAGCCTGAACTGCGGACCGTATGGAGAGACAAGATGCTGAAGGAAACGCCTTCGCTTGAAGATAAAACGTTCGGTAACCCGATTGTAACCAATGCATTAACCCATGGACTAAGTATCGTAGCCGACCTGTTCGCTGATGAAGGGGACGCTGTCATATATCCGGATAAAAACTGGGAAAATTATGAGCTGACCTTCGGAATTCGTCGTCATGGCCAGTTGGTTCATTATCCCTTGTTCGATGATCAATTGAACTTCAATAGTGAAGGCTTGCTTCAGGCCCTCCTTAATCAGAAGGACAAAGGTAAAGCGATCGTGCTGCTCAACTTCCCGAATAACCCTACAGGTTATACGCCAGGACTCGAAGAAGCAGACGCGATTGTGAACACCATTCTTCAGGCAGCTGAAGCCGGCGTGAACGTGGTTGCCGTAACAGATGATGCTTACTTCGGACTGTTCTTCGAAGATTCGATTCATGAATCCCTGTTTGGCAAACTTGCCAACATTCATCCACGTGTATTGACTGTAAAAGTGGATGGTGCTACCAAGGAAGAATTCGTGTGGGGCTTCCGTGTTGGATTCATTACGTATGCCCATGAAGATGCAGCCGTTCTGCACGCATTGGAACAGAAGACACTCGGCATTATCCGGGCGACCATCTCCAGTGGCCCGCATCCTTCCCAGACATTTGTATTGGATGCGCTGAAAGCACCGGAGTTTGAAGGGCAAAAACAGGAGAAATTCGAGATTATGAAAGGTCGTGCCAACAAGGTGAAGGCCATTCTCAATAGCGGCAAGTATGGAGATGCATGGGATTATTATCCGTTCAATTCCGGTTACTTCATGTGTCTGAAGCTAAAAGAAGTTGGCGCTGAAGAACTTCGAAGCCATTTGCTGCACAAATACGGTGTGGGTACGATCGCGCTGGGTGAATCGGATCTGCGAATCGCCTTCTCCTGTATTGAAGAGTCCGGGCTTGAAGATCTGTATGAAACCATTTATCGTGGAGTTCAGGATCTGCAAGCGACCTAGATAACCAGCAGTAGCGAAGGTACAATTCTAAATAGATCAGGGGAACAGGATCATGTCTGAAACCTGAATCATATAAGAACCCTTTGTATACCGGGGACATGACATGTCTTCGGGTATACCGAGGGTTCTTTCGTGTTTTAGCTGCCCAAAAGCTTCAATTTCTGGCTTTACCAGGCATCGGCCCAATCAGCCTAACCCCCGCGCACATAATATACGATGTACGCAAGGGCGTGCCAAACAACCACTTGAAAGGGGAATGACCATGTCTGGAGTTGAAGATACAAGAGGCGGTTATGGATGCGGCGGTTACGGAGGATTTACAAACACAGGTGCCATTCTCGTTCTGTTCATCTTGCTCGTGATTATCACTAAATCGTTCCTCTGTTAGTACCCAATACAGAAACATCTGCGAGAAACACGTGATCTGATTGCAAAATTAAGAAGGGTATTCCGGGACACAGCCCGGAATACCCTTCTTTGTTAGTTTGATTGGAAGTCACCGTCCACCTCGAACCACCATCTTGGCTGACGAGACGTACGAGGGTACGATGATTTACTCGTCCTCTTCTTCCTTCAACCACTTGTTCCCTTGCGAACGCCGCATGATTACAATCACCAGTATCCCCAGAATAAGTGCCACTCCGGTGATGCTTAGTCCACTCACTCCTGCAGCCAGCATAGGCAGCCACATGAGCAATGCAGCCAGTGCATGCAGATGGAATATGAATCCCAGCACCTGTGAACGACGGCTTTCTCCCGAGATCGGATAAATCATAATCCAGAACGATTCACTATGACTGCGACGCAGCGCACCCAGCTGTACCCCTGCAAGCAACAGGAAGAACAGATACACACCTACACCGAAGTAGCTGCCTGCCGTCCACCAGGATAGTAACATGCCCAGTACAACTAGGCGTAACACGATTGAGAACACTTCGGTTCGAATAAACGTTTTGGTAATGAGATAACGGTAAGCTTTCCCCGCATTCCAGGGAAGACCGCTCCCCAACTTGCTAAGCCAGCGACGCGAACTTACCTTCTGTCCGGATGATGGTACATCCACGAACCAGCCTAACGTCCGCATGACCCTGCCAGCCTGACCCTGCTCCACCTGAATCAGCCGTTCCCACGCTACCCGATGTTTCACCGGTATACGCAAGGCGACGATATAGACGACAGCCAGCAACAGCAGGAACCATACGCTGCGCTGCGGTGGCTGCCATAGCCATGCGCCAACAGCTAGCACTGCCAGAGCCCATCGCAAGAGACGATACCCTCTTGAAGCCCCGACCTGAACCATTCTTAGCTCTTGCCATGCTCCATAACTGGACAACCCTTTCCACAACAGCAGGAATACGATGAACAAGCCAAATGGCCGTGCATCCAGATCTGCTCTGACATAGAGGGGCCACAGTGTAACAAACACCAGCAGCAAGCCCAGACTTTTATAGATGACACCCCGAGCAAAGCTGTTCTTCAAATATTCCTGCATCCGGTATTCCTGTGGTCGCAGGAACACGATATCTGCCGAAAGCAGATATGTACGATAACTGCTAAACAGCACCAGTGGTGCCAGCAGCAACAATGCAATCCAGCGAATCGGGAATCCCGCCGGAATGTTCTGGACAAACGATGTATACCAGGCGGAGAACGCAATGACGAGAAATAAAAAGACCATAGCTACACCGCTCTGGATCACATAACCCAGATAAGGAAGAATTCCGTTCCAGAATCCTGTGCGTCTTTGCTTCCATAGCAGCTTGAGATCCATGCTCAATCCCTGCCTTGTACGAGGGAATAGAACATGTGCTCCAGCGTGGCATCCGATTCCCCGAATTGAGAGCGCAATTCATTCAGCGTCCCTTGAGCAATAACCTGCCCACGGTGCAGAACGATAAAACGGTCACAGTAGTTTTCAATCGTGGACAGAATATGTGAACTCAGCAGGATGGATGATCCCGAAGCTTTCATCTCCAGCATAAAATCAAGCAAGGAGCGAATACCCAATGGATCCAGCCCCAAAAAAGGCTCATCGATGATGTACAGTGGCGGTCCGGCCACAAAAGCACACATGATCATGACCTTCTGTCTCATCCCCTTGGACAGGTGCGTCGACAGACTTGTACTTTTCTCATTCATGCGGAACAATGCCAGCAATTTCTCCGTCCGTTGTTTGAAATCAGCCTCCGACACATTATACGCTCTTGCCGTAAACTCCAGATGCTCCATCACCGTCATCTCGTCATACAGTTCGGGTGATTCCGGTACAAATGCCATCGCCGATTGGTAGATCTGCGCATCCTCGTCCCGCTTCTTGCCCATCACTCGCACTTCACCCTGTTGAGGAGTCATCAAGCCGAGGATGTGTTTCATGGTAGTACTTTTGCCAGCACCGTTTAATCCGATCAGTCCGACCATCTCACCACGTCCGACTTCCAGATCGATACCGTGAAGGACCGGCCGTTTGGCACTATAGCCTCCGCTTAACCCGCTGATTTGCAGAACAGGCGATTGAACGTTTTCCATCTATCCCTGCACCCCTTTCGTCAGATTCTATTCTTCGGAGCGTGGCGTTTTGTCTTTACTCCACTTGGGTGCTCCTTTGTTTTTACGATCCTGGTCGCGCTCCGTACGGCCTGTATTGCCAGTTGGTTTGCTACCTGCTGGACGCGAATTGGAGATTGTAGCTCTGGTTCCCCCATTACGATTGCCCTGACCTGGTTTGCGATCTCTGGACTGTCCTGGTTTTCTGGAGAACGAATGTCCCTCAGGCCGCGTATCCGGACGCGGGTCAGCCTCCAGTACTTTACCGCCAAAGAGTACACGTTCTGGCAGTTCAATTCCGAGTTCGCGTGCGAATTTACGCATAATAAAGATCTGTGTTTCATCCACAATGGACAAAACGATACCCGAGCGTCCCATCCGGCCTGTACGGCCTGCACGGTGAACATAGTGCTCCGAGTCAAAAGCAGGGTCATAGTTAATAACCATTGGCAAGCCTTCGATATCCAATCCTCTGGCAGCAACTTCGCTGGCGATCAGCAACTGAAGTTTACCATTACGGAAGGCAGACAACACGTTGCTACGGGTCACTTTGTCAGCATCCCCGTACAATGCAGCAGCGGATAAGCCCAGATGATTCATTTTTGCTTCCACTTCACCAATATCCTCAGTTGCATTCACAAATACGATTGCCCGATCCGGGTTGTACTGTCTAACCAGACGACGCAGCATGTCAATTTTGTTGCGGTTCTCTTCTACAAAATAAAAATGCTCCAGTCCCGCAGCCGTAGCGCGGTCCGGTTCAATCCCGATCTGAACAGGCTCCTTCATCTCACGCTTCGCGAGTTCAGCCGTATGCTCATCAATGGTTGCTGAGAGGAAAATCAGCTGACGGTCCCGCAATGCGCTCTTGAGTACAAAGTTCACATCACTTACGCCGCCAAGCTGGAATACCTGATCCGCTTCATCAATGACAATGGTGGAAACGTTGTGCATTTTCAGTTTTTTGAGTGTAATCAATTCTTTCAGTCGTCCTGGTGTACCCACAACCAATTGCGGATGCTCACGCAACTTCTCGATCTGACGTTTAGCCGCCGCACCACCAATCAGCCCCAATACGCCAATTTTACGTTCTTCCGCATAACGCTGCGCTTCACGTACAATTTGCATCGCCAACTCTTGCGTAGGTGCAATGATTAGCTTCTGCGTACCTTTGATATCCATTTTGATGGATTGTAACAGTGGCAGCAGATACGCCAGCGTTTTCCCTGTTCCCGTCTGGGATTTGGATACGACATCCCGGCCTTCCAGAATCACCGGTATCGTCTGAGCCTGTACAGGTGAAGGTTCGTTAATGCCATGTTTAGCCAAAAGTGCCTCCAGATCCTGTTCCACGCCAATTGAAGCAAATGTTTGATTCGTCATGTATGTCCATCCTTTTAATTTATTCATTTTGATGCTAGCCCTGCTTGTACGGTATAACCGAAGCCTGTCATCACATTACCTTTCATTATATGCGAAAAAAGCCCGTGTACCAAATCTTATTCCAGAATCATATGTATACACGTCAAAAAAAAGAAAAGCCCCTCGGCGGAGCCTTTCTTTCCGTATATGATGCCCATTATTGCATTTTTACTTCTGATTCATTACACCGTGCGACAATCGATCTGCAAGACGTGGAAACAGTTGGTACAGCCACACGCCAGCAGAAGCAAGTCTTGGCAGGTTCACTTCTTCCTTGCGTTTCTTCATCGCCCGAATCATATGACCGGCAACGTCTTCAGGTTTCAACATCATCCAGCGTACATTGTTCACATAATTGCCGGATGGATCAGCCCTATGGAAAAATGGCGTATCAATCGGACCTGGATTAATCGTTGTCACCGTAACTCCGGTCTTACGCAGCTCCTGACGGAGGGCATTACTGAATCCGAGTACGGCATGTTTGGTAGCCGTATAGGAAGCGGATTTGGCCGTACCAATTTTGCCAGCCATGGAGGCCACGTTCACGATCTGTCCTCTGCCCCGTTCCAGCATCTGCGGCAGTACGGCTTTGGTACAGCGGACAATGCCCATGTAATTGACGTCCATCATCTCATCGAATTCCTGCACAGACATATCCGTCATCGCTGCGAACTTCCCGTAACCTGCGTTGTTCAGCAAAATGTCGATTCGTCCGTATTTATGCAATATTGCATCCACAGCTGCCTGAACTTGCTCACTATTCGTAACATCCAGCGTAAGCAATTCATGCCGCCCTTTCAGCGAGGCACCAATCTCTTCCAGCTTGTCCCGTGAACGGGCAGCCAGAATCGGGATGGCTCCTTCTTCTATCAGTATCTGGGCACAAAGCGCACCGATACCACTCGATGCACCTGTGATAAACACTACCTGATCTTTCAGCATACCCGACGTCCTCCCGTATTAAACACATATTGCCTATTGAGGCGTATGGTTCTATTCTACGAGATCATGACCTGAATATCCATCTCACCAATGCCTTCCATCAGCAAAGGAATGCTCAGTGCTTTCGTTGCACTAAATGTAGTCAGATGTTCGGACTTCATCACTTGTGGAGGTGTAATATCGACCACAACACCCTGGTTCGACAGGATGGTGCTGGCATTACCACTGATCATATTACCGAGTTCCGAAATAGCACTTTTGCTCATTTCATCCATTTCAGTAATGACGAATCCGCCCATCATCGCAGATACAATTTTCAGTGCAACTTGTTCATTGATTCCAAATACAATATTTCCGCTAAGTTGTCCGGTCATTCCGATCACGATCCAGACATGGTCTGCAATGTACTCTACATTCTTCACGCCAAGACTCCCGGTGGAAGGCGAAACCTGGATGAGCTGTTCGAATACGTTCCGTGCCGATTCCAGGAAAGGATTAATCACTTCCGCTTTCACTGTCTATGTCCCCCTCACACTGGGTTATTGGTCACACACCAAAAGTCCCATATTCAATAAATTTATTATACTTTATCACGTACAAGAATTCATTAAGAATTCGTTAAACCATGTGTACTATAATTTATCGTCATCCGTGGGGCAAATGTTTATAGCTGATTCTAGCGAATAAACAGAGCTTTTCTCTTCTTTTGAAGAAAGCTTTTTGATCATTGTGCGTGGCAAAAGGGATTTAGGACTTTATTACTGTTTTCTCACAACTGTAAAAAAATCAAATTCTTGCATTCGCGTTTTTTTCACAGTCTCTTGAACTACTTTTATAGCCGACAATTACCTTCATTGCTCTGCTGTCCTGAATCACCTATAATTTAAGATAACGGAACAATAACCAGTTACGGGATTTCATCGCATCAAACACTACATACCGAAGATACTTTGCCTGCAAGGAGGTCACCTATGAACATAAGCCAACTGGAGACACTAATTACCATTTCCAAAACGATGAGCTTCCGTAAAGCGGGGGAACTTCTGAACTTGACCCAGCCTGCCGTCTCGGCCCAGATCAAAAGTCTGGAGGATGAATTC
Source organism: Paenibacillus sp. Negev47 (assembly GCF_058313655.1). Taxonomy (NCBI): domain Bacteria; kingdom Bacillati; phylum Bacillota; class Bacilli; order Caryophanales; family Paenibacillaceae; genus Paenibacillus; species Paenibacillus sp. Negev47. Next base: position 1,056,050 of record NZ_CM177754.1, on the reverse strand, counting down.
AGCACCGTTCTTGTGGATCGCAATCAACCCGTTACCCTGACAGACCGTGGGCAGGTATTTCTGGAGCATGCTGAACGGATGCTCGACATCGTTGATGAATTGAAACAGAAATTGTCCGATCTTGACGAAACGCCTCAAGGACATATTGTGCTGGGTACAACGACTTCCATTGCTATTCAGATACTGCCCAGGGTGTTATCCTATTTCCAGGATCAATTCCCGCTCATCAAAACCAGTATCCAATCCCTTCCTTCATCACAGATCTATACCCAGGTCGAAAATGGTCTGGTTGATATCGGTATCGGTTATCTCACGGAGCGCAATCCCAACCTCAATACATCTGTGCTGTACTATGACACATTCGAACTCGTGGTATCTCCTTCCCATCCGCTGGCGAAGAAAAAACATGCTGCTGTGGATGTGCTTCGGAGTACCCCATTGATTCTGCTGTCTCCTGATACTGTAGGACGACGTTTTACGGAAACCATCTTCAAAAAACACAATATTGAACCCAATATTGTGATGGAGTTATCAAGCAGCGAGGAAGTTAAACGAATGGTCGAAATTGATCTTGGAGCAGCTGTTATATCCAAACAATCTGTTGCGCATGAGTTGCGACAAGGTACTCTGCGTATGATACCTTTAAGTGAGTTGGAGGTCAGCCATCCTGTTGGTGTTATCTATAAGTCCAGCAGATACCTTAACTCGGCAATGCAGCAATTCATAAGTGACCTCAAAGGCATGCCGGAAACCCAATTCATCAGTTCAGAATGACAATGAGCCATGAGAAAGGAAGGATTCCATATGAAATTCGATCTTCATACACATCATTTTCGTTGTGGTCACGCTGACGGCAACATCCGCGACTATATAGAGGCAGGTATTGAGGCAGGACTTCAAGCCATCGGCATCTCGGATCATACGCCATACTTTGGCAGTGAGCTTGAGCAGGCGTTTCCCCGGATCGCAATGGGTAAGTCGGAATTGCAACATTATGTGGAAGAAGTCCTTGCTCTAAAAGAAGAGTACGCCGGTAAAATTGATGTGCTGCTCGGCATTGAATCCGACTACTTCCCTCCTCATGCAGAATTGTACCGTACCACGCTGGGACAGTATCCGTTTGACTATATTATTGGTTCAGTTCATCATACCGAGGATGTGAGCATCTTCAACAAAACCCGGTGGAAAGGACTGAGCGATGCTCGCAAAGTTGAAGTGAAAGAGAGCTATTATTCATTGATCCGGCAATCGGCTCGCAGCGGTATGTTCCAGATCCTAGGGCATATTGATGCGATGAAAGGAAACTATCCACCCTTCTCGGAAATTATCGCTGATCAGGCCATTGATGAAACGTTGCAGGTTATTGCAGCATCCAACGTAGCCATCGAAATTAACACTTCAGGCAAAACCAAAATCAGCGGCGGCTGGTATCCCTCAGATGCCATTCTTGAACGGGCCCATCATTACGGAGTGAAGGTGACATTCGGATCGGACGCTCATAAACCCCAGCGGGTTGCAGACGAGCTGGATGACGTTCGTACACGTTTGCTGGAGATCGGATTCACCGACTGGGTGTACTTCAAGCAAAAACAGATGCAGGTTGTATCACTATAAAATATATGGACCATAGAGAAACCCCCACAGCGTGGACAAGCGCGCTGTGGGGGTTTTAGGTTTAATTCTAAATTAAAAATATGATATAAGTTCAACTGAACATCTACACTATAAAACGAAGAGGACAGAAATAACTTGAAGAAGCGAAGCGGTCGCCTAAAAGCTTTCTGAAAGAAAGCTGCATCGAAAGCATACGTTATTATCAGATTTTCCCATTTCAAAATGGGAATCAAACATCTGGGGATAACAGCGGTCGGAAGGTTCTTCTGTCATCGGAGTGTATATGTAAAAATTCCATAGTTAACTTATATGGACAAAAAAAATGAACCCGCTCGCGCGGGTCCCAACAGCATTATCTATTATCAAAAAGGGGGTCATGAGATAAGTTTACCCCCTGTCTGTTAGAGTTCAATTGCAGCTATATTTCATTTGTGTAACAAATGATTGAAGTTCGATTCATTTATGTTTTACTACTCTTACTCTATGTTATTGCGGCTTGTCAGATACCAGGGTTTCCAGGTCTTTTTCCTGAAGCGGACTGACGTATTGTTCCCGGTACATACTGTACACTTTGACATCCATTAAGGATTCAGATGCCTCATCATCCTCATCATGCAGTCCGAATGAGGGAAGACTCCGCTCGTAGGACATCCCTATTTTGCTTAACACCCGTTCTGAAGATACATTCGCCTCATAACAACGTGCCTCCACCCTCCATAGATGAAGTTCGGCAAATCCAAACTGCAGCAGCCGCTCTACTGCCTCGGTAGCCACACCCATGCCCCAACAGGATCTGTTCAGGATATAACCAATCTGTGCGGTACCATTCTGATCGTTCCAGTGCTGGAATGACGTAATCCCGATGACCTGTTCTTTACCTCTCCAGCAGATCCCATAATGTAACGAATCCAGCTTGGCGCTGCTGCTCCGTATCTGGTTCAATAACCGTCTCGCCCTGATCGGTGTGGGCTGGCTTCCCCTATTCACATATCGAATGACCTGAGGATCGGAAAAGAGTTCCGATAATGTGCTGTAATCACTTTGACGCAATGATCGCAGGACAAGACGCTCTGTCCACAAAGCCGGCAGGCCTTGAACCAGCATTTTTCGGGTAAGCATGACAATCGCTCCTTTTGCCTAAACGGGCTCTAGTCCGGTAAGACAAGCATGCTCTGAAGATGATCCGGCATAATATCATTTGAACTGATCCACGAACTTTAGTATTCGCAATTTGCATCATTCGATTCCTATCGCTAGAGCGGAAAGGTGCTGGCTATTCTTGCAACCCGCGATAAATCCCGGTACTTATCTCACGAATATAGTAATCCAGTGCAGGAACATTCGCCGACTGTGCGACCTGAACTTCTCGCTCAATATCATAAGGCACCCGCACAAATTGAACATTGAACGGGGTATTATTATCGTTGCTGTCTTCGCCTTCCAAGATACAGTAAGAAGCCTGCGGAAGATCGAGCGGATTACCGACACTGCCTGCATTAAACAGCAACTTGCCATTCATGTACTGCAAGTATGCGTTATGCACATCCCCATATCCCACGACATCCGCAATACCTTGCTCTGGCTCATCAGCCGGGGGATCGAACATCGCTAACCTCTTTTCCATAGCGTCCCAAGGCTGTACACGATGGTATACACTTTGAGGCGAAGCATGGACAAGGCGGATGGTGCGACCACTCAGCTGAAACTGATGACTGAAGGGTAGACTCCCCAAGTACGCCAATCGTTTCTCACCCAACCGTTCTGCTTGCCAGGTGAAGTTCTCATTGTCATGGTTAACTGCGACCAGTTCATCCCAATTGCCGCGGATGACAAGTTCGCACGTCTCTTGCACCCGATCGACAACCTGCACCGGTTCTGGTCCCTTGCCCACGAGGTCACCAAGACAAAAGATTCGCTCCACGCCACGACTTCGGATATCTTTTAGCACTGCTTCCCAGGCAGTCATGTTGCCATGAATGTCGGATACAACCGCAATTCGTTCCATCTGGATAACCTCCATTCATGTTGAATCCTTTATGTTTCTCACTCATTTTCTATTCCTTTTATGTGGTTAACCCTTTAAGCTCAAACACCGTTAATTCTGGTCTGCACAGAAAACGAATGGGCAGTTGAGTCATGCCAAAACCACGATTCACATACACCGGCATCTGTGTCTGGGTGGAGTAATATACCCCCTGTACATCCGTGTAATACAACCCCTGTACATACTTGTGTGAACCTCGCGGAGTCGTCACTGCCCCGATCCAGGGGAAACGCACCTGTCCGCCATGGCTATGACCGGAAAGCTGCAATCCGAAACCATAGGGAGTGGCAATGTCGGCATAATCCGGTTCATGCATGAGCAGTAATTTCCACACATCATGATCCAGTTCCTTGATGGCTTGGGCGGGATCAGGTCTGCCTGTCAGTGCGTCATCCAGACCAACGATGGCCAGACGTTCACCCCCTTGTTCAATCACCACATGTTCGTTCCTTAACAAGGTGAATCCTGCTTCATGAAACATGGTTGCCACTTCATTCTGCTGCCCGCCCCGATAATCATGATTCCCCAAAACAGCAAATTTGCCATACTTGGCTTGCATCGAGGCCAATACCGGAATACATTCACGCATCGGCTCTGATTCCCTCTCGACTATGTCTCCGGTAAAACAAATCAAGTCCGGTTGCTGCTCCTCAATCGTTGCTGCCAGCTTCTTCATCTCTTTCACCCCGGTATGAAAACCAAGATGGGCATCACTGAACTGAACTACTCGCAATCCGTCAAATGCCTTTGGAAACTTCGGAAGTTCCAGCTCCATTCGCTTGATTTCCAGACGATGCGGCTCCCAAAGCCAGGCATAACCTCCTGTAAGCAAACTGGCACCCGCGGTCATCAAAACCATGCGCAATAAGAAACTTCGGCGAGAGGGATCATGATCCTTTTCTTCTCCAGGAAACACAGACTCTTCTGCACCTGGTGCCTTGTGAGAGCGCTGGGACGGCGAGTTGTTTCTGCCCTGACGCGGTGTCTCTGCCATATCTCCCCCTCCTTCTACGCTCTATTTCCATCCCCTTAGTATACCATATTCTGCATGGGCAGCCCGGTTCCTCTGCTTCTTCGTAAAAAGAAGCCGGGATCTCCGGCATGTTGCTGCACGGGATCACGACTTCTTCTAAGTTGCAGATTACACTTCTGCACATGCTATGACGAGATTATACGCCCAACCAGCGTTTAAACATATGCTTGGTCGTTTGTTTGTTCATTTCGGCAATGGAGGTTGTCAGTGGAATACCTTTTGGACAAGATTGCACACAGTTCTGCGAGTTACCACAGCCCTCAATGCCTCCATCTTCCATCAATGCTTCCAGACGATCGTCGGCGTTCATCTCCCCTGTTGGGTGAGCGTTGAACAGACGCACTTGGGACAGTGCTGCTGGACCGATAAAGTCTGTTTTCTCATTGACATTCGGGCATGCCTCCAGACATACACCACATGTCATGCACTTGGACAGCTCATATGCCCACTGACGCTTCTTCTCAGGCATCCGTGGACCTGGACCGAGGTCATAGGTACCATCGATCGGAATCCATGCTTTTACGCGTTTCAGGGCGCTGAACATACGGGTACGGTCGATGACCAGGTCACGTACCACCGGGAATGTCTTCATCGGTTCGATGCGAACGGGCTGTTCGAGCTTGTCGATCAGGGCTGCACACGCTTGACGCGGCTTGCCATTGATGACCATGGAGCAAGCTCCACAGACTTCTTCGAGACAGTTGGAATCCCAGCACACAGGAGCAATGGATTTGCCATCTGTATTGACCGGGTTCCGCTGTATCTCCATCAGGGCGCTGATTACATTCATGTTGGGACGGTACGGAAGCTCAAATTCTTCGTTATACGAAGGTGACTCCGGGCTGTCCTGACGGGTAATGATAAACTTGACGGTTTTGTTGGCTGTAGCTTGTTCCGCCATATCGTTGTCCCCTCCTTTGGTGACGATGATTGGTGTTGCTGATGCGCAAAGTTACTGTTTGGGTGCACGGGTAACGCTTCGTCAGTGGAATGACCTTCTGACCGCTGTTATCCCCGGATTTTTTTGATCAACCCTTTACAGGGTTAAAATCCGGTGATAAAGGCGAAGAGTATGCTTTCGAAGTAGCTTTCTTTCAGAAAGCTTTCAGCTTCGCTTCTTCAGGTCATTTCCACTTCCTTCGCTACGTCGTGCACGCAGGTCACTTTGCTGGAAACTGCACTCCATTCTTGCTGGATAGCAGTATTGAAGTGCTGAAGCATTGCGAAGCGCTTTGCTTCTTTTGGACATTTCCATCACTTGATGGCAGTAACTTTGAAGAAGCTCTGCTTCTCCAAAGTTATCCTGCCTTCTTCGTTCAGGTTTTTAACTATTCATAGCATGAATATTGTGAGATTTACTTAATCCTTGGAGTAGTCCCGGATACGTGGTGGGATCAAGGATACGTCTACTGGCTCGTACGAGATTTTCGGGCCTTCCTTCGACCAGCTTGCGATGGTCGTTTTCAGGAACTCTTCGTCATTACGTTCTGTGAATTCCGGTTTGTAATGCGCGCCGCGGCTTTCGTTACGCAGCAGTGCTCCAAGAGTCATCGCTTCTGCCAATTCAATCATGTTCCACAGTTGGCGAGTGAACGCTGCGCCCGGGTTGTTCCAACCTGAGCTGTCATACATGTTGATTTTGCCATAACGCTCTTTCAATTCCTTGATCTTACCAATCGTGGCTTCAAGCTTGTCGTTGTAGCGTACAACCGTCATGTTGGCTGTCATCCACTCGCCAAGCTCTTTATGAATAACATAGGCATTTTCCGTGCCCTGCATTTTCAAGATACCTTCGTATTTGTCGCTTTGTTGTTTGGTGTGTTTCTCGAATACGGAAGATGGGATATCAGCGGACGATTTTTTGAGTCCTTTGATATATTCAGCCGCTTTCGGTCCAGCCACCATACCACCATAGATCGCGGATACCAGTGAGTTTGCACCCAGACGGTTCGCACCATGGTATTGATATTCACATTCACCAGCTGCAAACAGCCCCGGAATGTTGGTCATTTGATTGTAATCTACCCACATGCCGCCCATGGAATAATGGACTGCCGGGAAGATTTTCATCGGGATTTTACGCGGGTCATCACCCATGAACTTCTCATAGATCTCAATGATTCCGCCGAGTTTAACATCCAGTTCCTTCGGATCTTTGTGCGACAGGTCGAGATAAACCATGTTCTCACCGTTCACACCCAGACCCATGTCCACGCAGACGCTGAAGATTTCACGTGTCGCGATATCACGCGGAACCAGGTTACCGTAAGACGGATATTTTTCTTCAAGGAAGTACCAAGGCTTGCCGTCTTTGTAAGTCCAGATCCGTCCACCTTCACCACGCGCGGATTCGGACATGAGACGCAGCTTGTCATCCCCTGGAATGGCTGTCGGGTGAATCTGAATGAACTCCCCGTTGGCGTAATTTACACCTTGCTGATACACGGCACTTGCCGCTGTACCTGTGTTGATAACCGAGTTGGTCGTTTTACCAAAGATGATACCCGGACCACCACTCGCCAGAATAACCGCTTCTGCCGGGAAGGTCTGTACTTTCATCGTTTTCAGATCCTGAGCTACGATCCCGCGACATACGCCTTCATCATCCAAAACTGCCTGCAGGAATTCCCAGTTCTCATATTTCGTAACCAGACCCGCTGCTTCCCAGCGACGTACCTGTTCGTCTAATGCATAGAGCAATTGTTGCCCTGTTGTCGCTCCGGCAAACGCCGTACGGTGATGCTTTGTGCCCCCGAAACGACGGAAATCAAGCAATCCTTCCGGTGTCCGGTTGAACATGACGCCCATCCGGTCCATCAGGTGAATAATGCCAGGTGCTGCTTCGCACATCGCTTTAACCGGAGGTTGGTTCGCGAGGAAGTCACCGCCGTATACCGTATCGTCAAAGTGTACCCATGGTGAGTCACCCTCACCCTTGGTGTTTACCGCTCCGTTAATTCCGCCTTGTGCGCATACAGAGTGGGATCGTTTAACAGGAACCAGTGAAAATAAATGAACATGGACTCCGGCTTCAGCCGATTTGATCGCCGCCATCAAGCCTGCGAGACCGCCGCCCACAATAATTACATTCGTTGATGCCATTGCTGTTCACTCCCTTATAAGTCAGCATTTATACGCTAAATGCTTAAATTAGAACTGTTTTTACTGCGTCAATCATCGAAGTAGCTGTCTGGAAATCAATGCTCCGGAAAGCAAATAGTGAAGCAATAAACATGATGGAAACAATTGCGAACAAGCTCATACATACGTAAGAGGATACACGCTGCGCACGCGGACCAACTGTAATCCCCCAACTAACGAGGAACGACCACAGACCATTGGCAAAGTGATATGACGCCGCAACCACACTGATCATATATATCGCAAAGGTTATCGGATTCGTCACCGCATCATGTATGACGCCGCCAATCTCTTCATGTGATACATTACCCAGCGCAATCTGCACACGCGTCTCCCATACGTGCCAGATGACGAATACAAATGTAATGATACCGCTTACCCTCTGTAACGTGTAGCGCCAGTTGCGCTCATTGCCGTAACGGCCCACGTTAGGCTTGGCCTGATAGGCAATGTAAAGACCGTAAACGCCATGATAGAACAACGGCAGCCAAATGAGTGTCGCCTCGATCACAATAACAAGAGGCAAACCGTTCAGAAATGCAACGGCACCGTAAAAAGCTTCTTTGCCGCCTTCAACTGCCGTGAAGTTCGTCACCAAGTGCTCGATAAAAAACAGACTGAGCGGAATGACGCCAAGCAAGGAGTGCAGCTTTCTGGAGTAAAACCCTTTCATAAAATGTCGATCCCCTTTCGCTAAATACAACGTTTTCATAAATGATTTCACTTATCATGACACGAATCCTTTTCCATGAAAAGGTTCGACAAATTGTTCCGTTTTCGCCAGGTGTGAACAACTTGTGTCACGATTCATGTTACTCCTTTTTTTCTTATAAGGGAATTGCAATATAATTATTAAATGTTATAACCTATAGGTATAAGCAGTGAAACATTGGGTTTACAGGCCATACAACATGGAAAACGATTAATCAAGGGCAAGAATCACACTCGTAGAAAAGAGGTTGTTGTTCATGTTCGAGGAGTTAAACGCATTTGCGGCGGTCGTGGAGCAGTCCAGCCTGAACCGCGCATCCAAGTTACTGAACTTGTCCCAGCCCGCACTCTCACGCAAAATTGCCAAGTTGGAGGATGAACTCGGGGTTGCCTTGTTCCACCGCCGGGGCAAACGGCTCGAGTTAACCAGTGTGGGCCAGCTCGCCTATACGTTCGCTGTGGAACAGAAGCAGCAGCAACAGAAATTCCTGACCATGCTGGCCCAGTATAAAGACGAAGAACAGAGCACCATTACACTTGGCGCCAGCCTGACGACACTTCAAACCACCTTACCACCTCTGGTTAATGCCTTTATGGAGAAACATCCAAATGCCGAACTGAAACTATTGACGGGGAAAACGCATGAGATTGTCTCTTTTGTGCGTGATAAAAAAGCCGATGTGGGCATTGTCGCCTCCTCCATCAGCGAAGTGGGTCTGAACTGCGTACCGCTATTTGACGATCATCTGGAGCTAGTTGTACCGCTTACGCACCCCTTATCCGGCAAGGAAGCCGGGATGGAGCATATGCAGGATCTGCCGATGATCACGTTCTCCAAAGGCACCTGGTACCGTAAATTAACGGACGACCTCTTTCAACGCTGTGCCGTGATGCCTGACATTCGCATGGAGATTGATTCGTTTGAAGCAATTATCCGACTCTTGCCTTCTGCCAAAGCCGCTGCTCTATTGCCCAAGTCGTATCTCCGTCCACAATTGCTCGCGGACAATGATCTGGTTTCGGTCTATTTGCCGCAACTACAGGAGACCCGAAGAACAACCTGCATGATCTATGGGGACAAAGAAGACCTCAGCGAGACCTCCAGACAGTGGGTCAAGGAGACGGCTGCGCTCTTTACAGCAAAGGCGCCGTTGCCCTCACGGAGGACCACGACGCCTTAGTCTATATCTTAATCCGCCAGGTTACTTCGCCTGGCTTCCATTTTATTTATCAGCTTTCCTGGCTGATAACCTCTTCCTCAAACCGGTCGATGTCTGCATTATTACCGATAATGACCATAATATCCCCCATTTGAAGCGAATCCAGTGCCGTCGGAGCGATAATAACCCCGGCTTCCTTCTGTAACGCTACAATGCTGCAACCAAAACGGACGCGTGCATTCAGGCTCGAAAGCGTTTTGTTGTGCAAACAGCCAGGAACCTTCATCTCGACAATACTGTAATCATTGGAAAGTTCAATGTAGTCCAGCAAATTCGGGGTAACCAGCTGATGTGCAACCCGAATACCCATATCCCGCTCGGGATAGACGACACGATCGATGCCCAGCTTATCCAGCGCTCGACCGTGAAGGACGGATATGGCCTTGGCCACAACGGTCTTGACGCCCAACTCTTTTAACAGGATCGCAGTGAGAATACTTGTCTGTATATCATCCCCGATGGCTACGATACCACAATCGAAATTTCGAATACCCAGGGAGCGCAGCACTTCCTCATCTGTGGCATCGGCTACAACGGCATGGGTAACCAGCTCACTCATGTCTTCGACGACTTCTTCATTTTTATCGATCCCGAGCACCTCGTAGCCGAGTTCCATTAATTCCTGTGCCAGACTAGAGCCAAACCGTCCAAGCCCAATCACCGCAAACTGCTGTGTTTTCATTGTTCTTCACGAACCCCTTATCCAATAATCATTTTGCCTTCCGGATACCTGTATAACTCTTTACCCTTCTTCTGCCCAAGTGCATACGCTAATGTGATCGGCCCAAGCCTTCCTGCAAACATCGTAAAACAGATCAGGAGCTTACCCAATGTGGTCAGCTTCAGCGTTAGTCCGAGTGATAACCCCACGGTGCCAAAGGCCGATGTCGTTTCAAATAAGATCATCATAAAACTGGCGTCTTCTGTGGTACTTAGTGCCATCGTTACGACTATGATGAACAAGAGCGCCAGTAATGTAATCGTAAGCGCCTTGAATATCCGTTCCTGTACGAGCCTGTAGCGGAAAAATACGATGTCCTCCCGTCCACGCATCATGGCGATGACTGCCCCAGCCATAATCATAAATGTCGTCGTTTTGATCCCGCCTCCGGTTGAACCTGGTGAAGCACCGATGAACATTAGAATGATGATGAAGAACTGCGTTGCCTGCCTGAGCCCGGCTATGTCTACCGTATTGGCCCCTGCTGTTCGCGGTGTAACTGACTGGAAGAATGATCCAAGTACTTTACCGCCCCAGTTCAGACCACCGAGCGTCCGGGGATTGCTGAATTCGAATACGAAAATAACAAGTGCACCAAATATAATTAGTAGTCCGGTTGTCAGCAACACCACTTTGGAGTGCAGGGACAACTTTCGCGTTTTGCGATAATCCACAAGATCTGACAACACTACAAACCCGATTCCCCCAGAGACAATCAGGAACATGGCTGTAAAATTCACCAGCGGGTCATATACATATCCGGTCAGACTGCGGAAATCACCAAACATATCAAAACCTGCATTGTTGAACATGGAGATCGCATGCCAGTATCCATAATAAATCGCCTGTCCGACTGGCATGTCGAACGACCAGCGAATGGCAAACAGTGTGCCACATATCCCTTCGAGAATCAGTGAGTAGATCACAACTTTGCGGATCAGCCGGACAATGCCCTCCATCGTACTCTGGTTCATCGCTTCCTGTAGAATCAACCGTTCCCTAAGCGAGATCCGCCGTTTGAACGCAATCGCAACCAATGTGGACATCGTCATGAAGCCCAGTCCGCCAATCTGAATCAGAATTGCGATCACTACCTGACCCAGCATCGAAAAGTGAGTCCCTGTATCCACCACAACCAAACCCGTGACACAGACCGCCGAAGTTGCGGTAAAAAGCGCATCAATAAATGCAAGGCTGTCACCGTTTCGACTGGATGTCGGAAGCATTAACAGCATTGTGCCTACGAATATAATGCCGGCAAACCCTAACACAAGAATACGGGGTGGCGATAGTCGCATCCATTGAACATTCAGTCTCACTTGAGTATCATCCACCTCTGCATAAATGAAAATAACTCCACACCCCATGGAGCCTTCCTTACTTGAAATGCTGTTTCCAAACGTTAAACATGTATGATTCAGGTTAAAACGACATATATAATGAAGTTGGAATATTCTATTCGTTCCCTTGTTGGGTGAAAGACATGCGAATCGTTGCACATTTGCTTCAAAATTATAAGCGCTGCGGCGATTACAGACAAAACGTTTTTTGTGTAAATCGGATCGAATTCAGCCAAAAAGGGAAAAACTCAGATATGGCGACGGATGGATCAGATTCTTTCGGTCCTTTTCATTCATTTTCAAGGATTTACACCTGTTTTCGTTACATGATTGGCATTCGGTGCTTGGCCTGTGCTATGTTTACTTTAATATCCATATTAATAAAGGAGGAACACCATTACATGAATCCCTTAGGGCAGCCTTTGCTACTCAAGGCTAACTTCAAGCGTCTGGGGTTGCTTGCGGCGATCGGCCTGATTCTATTTTTTGTATTTCAGATCTTTCCTGCTACCTCTTCGCAAACAACTGAAATTTCGTCCACATCTTTCATAACCAAGGAGCAGGCGACGCAATCCGCACGATCTTTCGCAGCTTCTGTGGATGACTATACACTGCCAAATGATGCCGGAAACACCCTGGTGACCTACCAGACACATTCCGATATCTACGGGTATATGGCCAAGACCAAACAACTCGATACGTATAATCAGAAGTGGGAAACAACTTATCCTTACGATGTATACCGCGTTCGTTTGCCCGATCAGCACAAAGGCGGTTATCTTAATGTTGACGTACATATGAAAACAGGAAAAGTCGTCGGTTTCAAACGAGAACTGCCTTCTTCGCTCTATACCGCCATTGAAGCGGAGCAGGTCAGTGGACGAGTGACCACATCGCAAGTACTTGCTGAAGGTAATATATCTCTGGACGAGAAACAACAGCTCGCGGCTGGCGTTCTGACCGAATTCGGTTATGAAGTACCGGCCCTTCAACTGGAAACTCGCGATGGTGAAGCTGGACTGAAGTATACGGATTCTGCAAAAGCCATTGGAGACTCCAAGCTTGAACTGAACTTTACTTTTGAAGAGGGTGCGGTACGATCATTCGATCCTGGCTTCTCGGTCCCTGAATCCCATACCGATTATGTGAAGGCTCAAACGCGCCAAGCCAACTGGATGACTTATGGCGGCTATGCATTCCTGACCTTTGTTCTGGGTGTACTCGCTATCATCTATAGCATTCTGACTCGAGCACATACGTCTTTCAAACGCGGGATTATTCTCTCGCTGGTGTATTTCGCAGCTTCGGTAATTGGTACGTTGAACATGATTCCACTCTTTCAGGCACAGGGACTCTCGAGCTTCATGCTAGCGTTCCTGATGTTAATGCAGATGGGAATTACACTGGTCATGAGTGCAACCATCTATCTATCCCTGGTTGCCGGAGACGGCATGTGGCGGAAGATTGGTCTGAACCCATGGCCTCGTGCCAAAGAACCGGGATACGGGAAATATGTACTTCACAGCATGGTTGCTGGTTACCTGTGGGCCTTCATTCTGCTGGGTGTGCAATCCATCCTGTTCTTCATACTGGAGCGGAGCATCGGCACATGGTCAACAACGTCAGCAGATCAATCTACATTTAATATGACCTATGCCTGGCTTTTCCCGATTATGGCCTGGATGGCCGGTATTGGTGAAGAAACCGTCTATCGGCTGTTCGGCATTCGCATGATGCAGAAGATGGTTCGTAACACGTTTATTGCCTGTCTGATCCCAACCATCATTTGGGCACTTGGGCACACATTGTATCCGATCTACCCGGTAATCACCCGTCCCATTGAGCTGGTGGTGATTGGATTACTGTTCAGCCTGATCATGCTGCGTCACGGCTTCATTGCCGTTGTATTCGCGCATGTGATCTTCGATAGCTTGCTGATGGGACTTAGCCTGATCTTTATGGGCGATGCCCTGAATATGGCTGCCGGACTCTTCTGGATTGTACTCCCGGCCATCGTTGGATATGTAGTCTACAGATTCAATCCAAAACAAAAAGAGAAGCCGTATGTTACGACTCCTCATCCCGAAGTGCTGCAATAATCTGATTTGCCAGTTTGTCACCAATAGATAGAGGCCGGAAGTCTTCGACGCTGGCCTCTTTTATTTTGCGCAAAGAGCCAAAATGCTTCAACAGCAGCTTACGCCGCTTCTCTCCGATACCCGGAATGGCATCCAAACGTGACGTGACCATCGATTTGCCACGCTGTTCACGGTGGAACGAGATGGCAAAACGGTGGACCTCTTCCTGTATCCGCTGCAACAGGTAGAATTCCTGACTATCCCGAGGCAGGGAGATGACTTCCGGTGGATTACCGATCATCAACTGTGAAGTCTTATGCTTCGCATCCTTCACCAGACCACATACCGGAATAAACAGCCCCAACTCATTTTCAAGAATATCAACCGCAGCCGAAATCTGTCCTTTACCGCCGTCGACCACAATCAGGTCAGGCTGGGTCAGGTTTTCTTTCAATACCCGCTCGTAACGGCGACGGATGACCTCTCTCATCGTTTCATAATCATCCGGTCCTTCGACCGAACGGACCTTGTACTTCCGATATTCCTTCTTATCCGGTTTACCATCCGTAAATACGATCATGGCAGATACCGGGTTGGTTCCCTGGATATTTGAGTTATCAAACGCTTCAATACGGCGAAGCTGATCCAGTCCAATAAAGCGTCCCAGTCCTTCCGCAGCTTTGGATGTCCGTTCTTCATTTCGCTCAATCAGGCGGAACTTCTCTTCCAGTGCCACACGTGCGTTATCCACGGCCATGGTGATCATCTGACGTTTCAATCCACGTTGCGGAATAAGCACTTTGATCTCCAACCACTCCTGTAATGCAGCAGCAACCTGAGTTGGGTCTTCCAGCCCTGCAGAGAGTTTCTCAGCTGATACAGATGGATCCGTTATGGAAGCGTCCTCTAGCGCACCCTCATTTTGTTCAGCTTCTGTCTCAACGGAACTTCCGTAAGCTGCACGAGTCTCAGCAACCAGTGGCTGGGAAGCAGTACTTTGCTCCACTTGTCCCGTCTGTTCGAGCTCCGCTGTAACAGCGGCAGGTACTGTTCCGTCAGCAACAGATCCCAAATCCTCACTGTCACGATCTGTTGCGAGGTCTTTAGGCATTTCCGGCAACAAAATCTCTTGAGGCAATGCCGGATTATCGCTGTAATACTGCGTCACGTAGGACATGAAGTCACTGTACGCTTCACCGTAAAACGGGAAAGTAGAGACGTGGCGTTCGATCATTTTTCCCTGACGCATATATAGAATCTGGACACACATCCAGCCTTTATCAATGGCAAAACCAAACACATCGCGGTCTCTGGCATCAGCCATCGTAATTTTCTGTTTTTCCATCATCGCATCGATGGCGATCACCTGATCGCGCAATTCCTTGGCACGTTCAAAATAAAGGTCCTCCGCAGCCTCTTGCATCTTTCGCTGCAAATCCTTCTTAATCTCTTCGTGACCACCGCTCAGAAATGAACCAATCTCTTGTGAAATCTGGTCGTACTGTTCCTTCTCCACTTCCTTCACACAAGGGGCAAGACATTGTCCCATGTGATAATACAGGCACACTTCTTTGGGCATTACACCACATTTGCGCAGTGGATACATGCGGTCGAGCAATTTTTTTGTTTGGTGTGCCGCATACGAGTTCGGATAAGGTCCGAAGTATTTGGCTTTATCTTTCAGCACACGCCGGGTTACTTCCAGCCGGGGGTGCTTTTCATTCGTAATTTTAAGATACGGGAATGTCTTGTCATCCTTAAGCAATACGTTATATCGCGGCATATGTTTTTTGATCAGGTTACACTCCAGAATGAGTGCTTCCATGTTACTGCCCGTCACGATATATTCGAAATCACGGATTTCGGACACCAGACGCTGGGTCTTTCCGTTATGACTGCCAATAAAATAAGAGCGTACGCGGTTCTTCAGAACTTTAGCCTTACCTACATAGATAATGGTGCCTTCACTGTTCTTCATCAGGTAACAACCAGACATGTCTGGCAGCAAAGCGAGCTTGTGGCGAATCTGCTCCAATGCCTTCTCCTGATCCTGCAAATCATTAATGAATTGATCCATAATTCGGTGAATCCTCCTTCCCGAAAAAGCTGAAATCCTCACCTTACATGAGATACTCCGACGACAGAATGATCTTTCGATCGCTGTTATCCCCAGATTTTTTCGATTCCCTTTTGAAGGGGAAGATGTGGGGATAAGCGTATGCTTCCGATGAAGCTTTCTTTCAGAAAGCTTTTAGGCGAACACTTCGCTTCTACAGCTCATTTCTGTCTTCTTCGTTAAACATGTAAATTTCCAGTTTCATTTTATATAAATTGTATACTTTATATTGTCCTATAGAAAGGTATTCGACGCAAAACGCCCCCGGCATGTAAACCGGAGGCGTATGTGTAAGCCTGGTAAATTATTGGTGTTTTGCAATGATGCCTTTGAGCGCATCTTTCGAGTTCAGACCAACCACTTTATCTACCGGTTGACCGTCTTTGAAGAAGATCAATGTTGGAATGCTCATTACGCCAAAGCGGGAAGCAGATTCCGGATTTTCATCCACATTAACTTTAGCAATTTTCACTGCATCGCCAACTTCTGTGGACAGCTCTTCCAGGATTGGAGCGAGCATTTTACAAGGACCACACCAAGGCGCCCAGAAATCAACAAGAACCGTTCCTTCGCCTTCTACTTCAGCGTTGAAGGATTGATCGGATACGTTAACAATAGCCATGAAATTGTCCTCCTTATATATACTTACGGTTTATTTTAACCTGTAACGTCGTGAACGACACTTCCAGTATAACACAGGTACGTCAAACTTGTGAATTCAACGCTACAATGTTCATCTTCCCAACATCAAATCTTCACAATTAAAGGATGTGGCATGCCAACTGCAAAATCTTTACAAACGCTTTCTTTTCCAAGTATACTAAAATTACTCCGGGTTTCAGCCCCCACACGGGCAAGCTGTCATTCCCTATAAGGAGGCAATAAACATGGACGCAAATGTGCGAATCAGCGACCCGCGTGAACATGTGAACGAGGAACCCCGCAACGATCTTTTTGATCTGATCGTGGGTGTTGCCGGCATGGCTGGCCTGATGACAGTGATCTTTTTCGGTATGGTGATTTTCAAATTCATCACCGAATAGGATTGCTCAGGCTCACGCAGGGCCAGAAAAGCCCGGTTTTCGCAACCATGCGAAAACCAGGCTTTTTTTGGGACTACTTTAGTCAAAATTCATATAAAATGAACATTAACGTTTGCCGCGCTGATTCTCACCTCGAACGGAGATAACATCCACGAATGGACGAATACGGTCCATTAGACGCTGGCCTTTATTCATTTCCTCGCCGTCCCGGTTGGTAAAGCTAAGGTGTTTTTCCAGCCCATCCAGATTGTAATTGGAGGTATAGAATGTGGGTTTGCGATTCATCCGATAGTTCAGAATGGACCCCATTACATGGTCCCGAACCCATGGGTTCAAGTTCTCTGCACCGATATCGTCAAAGATGAGCAGATCACAACTTTTCAGAATATCCGTCATTTCCTTCAGCTTCTGCCCTTCACTAATCATGGATTTCAGATCCTCCACAAAGTCAGGCATATAGATAATGACACCCGTATGGCCTGCAACCGCCAGTTCATGCAGCAGATAACACATCAGGAACGTCTTGCCTGTCCCGAAAGTTCCTTCGAGGAACAGCCCTTGTGGAGACAATCCGTTTTCCTTGGTCTCCCTAATATACCGAAGCACCTGATTCACTGCCGGAGCACGCATGCGATCCTTGCCCATAATCTCCACATCATTATATCCGGCACTGAGTGCACGCTCGTCCACGTAGAAACTGCGAATTCGTTGCTTGATCACATGTTCATTTTGCCGGGCAGTATGTTTGGAACAAGGTGCTTTTATATCTATGATTTCGGGTTTACCGTTAAAATGTTCTACTTCCAGTTTACAAAAGTGGCCCTGAAAATCGTTAGGGCAGTTGTCGAGTCCCGGACAATTCGCACAGTTCTTTGAGTCTTTGGCGTACTGAAACAGCTTGCTCAGATCGGTCATAAGCTGTGCATCTTTCAGTTCAGGATGACCTGCGCGGAATTCGCGTACGTACGGATCTTCCATCAAATCCGCCGCAATCCGCCGCGATTGCTCACGAAAGGCAGGGTTCAGCTGCTGAAGCAGTCCTCCCAAGGATTCCATGGCTTCAAGCCCCCTTAATGTTTCAATATAGAATGAACAATTGAAGTCGACCTGTGACCATCAAGGATGGGATGGTAACTTTCGATCACTTGCAATTCTACTGTTCATTCTATAGAAAAACAACTAATAACTCAACCGATACATCTGGTAAATAGCGTAACTCTTCTACCACGGGGCGTACTACATGAGCAACTAAAATGTTCCCGATGGAAACATTCTTCGAAAGCGTCTACTTATTTCGGCTGAATTTCAACTTCGATGCTAGTGATGCCACTAGGCATGATTCGTAATCAAAAGCGGACTTTTGGAACAACCTCTATTAGCGCCGTAATCCAACCGTTACGATTTCGCATGAACCAGTCTGTATGTTCCATTCCTTGCTGGCAAATGATAATGTCGACGCCTCTTCTATGCTGTGGGAATGAAGTATTTCTCCCTTTTCCTCCAGGATGTTGCTCTTATATGCCGTTTCAAATGGATGTGGATTCGCTTGCGATGCAGCAAGCTTCAACGTGGCGGATTCGGTGTTCATATTGTACCAGCGAAGCATCACATCACCGGAATCTTCATTCACCTTGAGTGAAGAAAACGCCAATCCGTCCCCTTGCCATGCAAACGGTGTGTTACTAGGTGTCAGATAACCCGTGTGTACTT
Organism: Paenibacillus sp. Negev47; assembly: GCF_058313655.1. Lineage (NCBI taxonomy): Bacteria > Bacillati > Bacillota > Bacilli > Caryophanales > Paenibacillaceae > Paenibacillus > Paenibacillus sp. Negev47. The sequence goes on along the minus strand of NZ_CM177754.1, from coordinate 1,037,279 downwards.
CAGTTTGTACCAACGTCCACGGAACCTGGAACTGATAGGCCTCGATATATGCACCTGACGATGCAGCATTTCCATCATGCGGAATGATCTCGATCTGAAACGAATGTTCACCAAGACATTGTGCTTCCGGTGTCGGGAACAAGCCCCAATCTCCGAGTTCGCCCACAGCACGAAGCAGCGTTACGGCGATGGTGTTACGCCCATCTTGAAGGACTTCATATTCATTCAGGCCCAGATTGGCAACGACCAATCCTGCATCCCTTTCACTCACATCTACAAAACTCTGTTGATGCTGTGTATTGCTTGGATTTTGCCACTCCGGTGCAGGCTTGTTATCACGCGTTGCAATTTCAAACATGGAATCCACATGATGAACAGCAGATACAAGATCGGTTGGGAAAAGGGCGCGCACCCGATGATCCTTCGCCTGATTGTTGAAGGTTGTTTTCATTTGCACTCCTTTTCCACTACGACTAAGGGATACAATCGTGCGGATCTGGAGCGGAATCATTTTAGTTGAACGTTGGGCTTTACGGTGTGGATAATATATCAGTTCTCGCTGTTCCTGATCCAGCATCTCATCCGCTGACTCCGGTATTTCCCAATGATGAATCACCTCGAACGAGGCCAAGTATGGTGTATCCTCAAGGACCCGAATTTCAGCCTGAAGCGCCTGTGTTGTCAATGCTACTTCATTCTCTGGCTGTTTGAACATGTATTCATTGCCGATATCGCCCACATTTTCGTACACGCCTAGGTTTTTGTAAGTCCTGCCTGTTCGTTTGTCTGTGAGTGTGAATGAACCGTTGTCTGCAATCGTGACGATCAAATGTTGATTCTCCATGCCGCGCTCATCACGCAACAGCGTAGTCGTTTTCGGTTGAGAGCCACTCTTGGCATGATCCACTGAGTTCACCAAAGCATACGTCTTCAGGCCCAATGCAGCTACGTGCTCTGTCTCAAAACGAATACGTACTCGCCGACAACTATACGGCTGGCGAAAACGATCATCCGGCAGATCATAGCCAAATTGCAGACCCAGATCTTCCACCGTACATGGAATGTGGTTACCCTCTTCATCTACAAGTATGCGATCTGACAGGTCAACGGCTTTCATCTGCGCCGCCATCTCTTCCAATGTATATCCATCCCGGAAATACAACCGAGCCGCGTCCAGTTCCATCTGAACCACACCGCTTCGTTCCCAACCCGTTGTATTAAAGACCACAACAGGCCGGGCACCTTCGCCGTAACGCTCAAATATGGAGGTATCGACGGCTGTAGCAATCTGGCTGGTGCTCTCTTCAATCAGTGCCTCTGCCACATGACGGCTCTTATCAAACCGTGTCACCATCTCGCGGTGCACCTCATCCACACTGCATCCACAGATGCTGTCATGCGGGTGATTCTGCATCAACGTTTTCCAGGCATATGTCAGTTGATCATGTGGATAAGCATGACCAAGCAGATAGGCATAGGATGCCAGTGGTTCAGCCACTTTTTCCAGCATGGTCTGGCCCAGCTGGTTCATCTGTTTCAGATACACACGAGCCGAGGCCGTGTTCACCAGAGTTCCCCAGCCATCGGTACGCTGGCTGCGCAGTTCGCCTTTGACCGTGGACAGCTCATGTTCAGCCGATGCTCTCAAAGCTTCCAGATAATCGGGAAAGTTAGAATGAATGAACTCGATATCGGGATGTAATTGCTCAGCCATACGGATGGCTTCTGGCAGATCCCGCTGAATGGGTTGGTGGTCACATCCGTTCATGTAGAGCAGCTCATTCGTTGATGCATATTTCTCCGCGTCTGCAAGCTTGGTCTCCCAGAACTTGCGAGCCGAAGACTCGTCTACCGGAACTTCATTCCCGTTGGAGTACCAGTTGGCGAACAATACGCCGAGCACTTTCGAACCGTCTGGTCCTTCCCACATCAGTTCCGAGAAGCTTGATTCATATCCGGCATCCGAGACCGTATTATTGAAGCCTGTCGGCTTCACACCACGACCAAAGAACACATTATCAATGCCCGATTGCTGCATCAGCTGCGGGGTCTGTCCGACCAATCCGAATGTATCTGGAAAGTAACCAATTTTCGAAGGTGTGCCGTAACGTTTGGCATCCTTATGTCCAACCTGCATGTTGCGCACATTGGCTTCTCCGCTCGTCAGAAAAGCATCCTGCAAAATGTACCATGGCCCAATCACAATCCGCCCATTGCGGATATGTTTCTCCAGCCGTTCCTTCTGCTCCGGGCGAACCTGAAGATAATCATCGATGATAATCGTTTGTCCATCCAAATAAAAGCTTTTGTAGTCCGATCCCTCATCAAGCTGATCCAACAGTGAATCGACGAGCTGAATGAGCCGCATATGATGTTTCTCATAAGGCAAATACCATTCCCGATCCCAGTGGGTATGTGAAATGATGTGTGCTCTCTTCGTCTTGGTCATCGTGTTATCCCACCTCTTTCATCTTGTTGTATAATCTCAACCTCATCCGGGCGATACACGCCATTCAGCTTTCCGGAAGCATCTGTGGCAAATAACACCGAACGATTTTTCTCCAGTTGGAACGCATACGATACACCTGTACGTTGATCTCTTACGTGAACCTCATGGTTCAAGGCAAACTCCGATACAAATACATACAGATTCCCTTTTGGAAAACTCAGCTTCCGCCCGTAGATCCCTGCGATATCCCCTCCAGAAATCCATTCGAACTCCTGTTCGATACCCGAAATTTTGGTTGCATAACGATATAATTCAGCAAGTGGCTCGTCCCGTCCATTTAACTCGAGCGGCAGCGGAGTCCAGATTAATTTCCCTTTGCCCAAAGGCGAAACGGTTACTTCATCTGGTGAACCATTATCCCCATGAAGCAACGTCTCCTTCGCGACCTCTGCGATACGACGCCGTCCATAGGTCACCCGGTGATTCACGCCATTAATATTCAGCAATTCTTCCCGCTGCACGTTACCCAGACTGCGTTTGCCTACGATATGATCTGCCCGGTCAGTTGTCTTCCAATAAGCATCTAGCCCCAGTGGCCCGGTAATGAGCAGGCTCGTGCCTTCGTTCTCCGCGAACTTGAGCAATTGTTGCAGTGCATCGCTGTCCATATTATGTGGACTCGGCACGATAATCAGCTTCGGTGGCTGCTGCTCCAGTGCTTCCAGATGATATTCGGATAACGCACGGAATGGCAGTTTTAGATCATAGGACATCACACGAGTAAGCTTCGTTGTGGCATCATAGGCCAGGGAACGGTTGGAGAAGTCATTGGAATACGGGAACACCACTGCAATATCCTCCAGCTCACGGTCTTCAAAGAGATCACGAATGCCATGCATGAATCGGCCAAAATCATAAGATACATCCGCCTCCGGTTTCTCCGTACCATCTGCACGAAGGGCTCCGATATGAGACTCATTGGCATTATCCATATAGAAGTTGGTGTTCCAGATCCATTGCACCGCTCCTGCGCCGCCTGTCGAGAAAGCATAGGCGTACTTGCGTTCGAGAATGCCACGAAGCTCTTCTTCCGTACGTTTGGCTCGTCCATCCGGGGTTTCCACATACATGATGCCCGTCTCCTGAATGAGATTCGGTTTGTGTGGGGTTTTGGCGAAAATGCCGTCCCAGATCAGATCATCGTTCAACCACCAGGAATGCACGGTTGTATAATCCACTTCACGTTCATAGAAGAACGGCGAAGGACGCTGTGCACCAAGGGCTTCGTCCTGTCCCACGGTAACCAGATGATCGGGAACCAGATCCTTGATCGTACCTACAAGCTCTCTAGCCCATACATTGTGCATCTCCATGGAGAAGAGACAGTAATCGAGCCAGCACGTTCCTTTTTTGGCCTTGTGCATGTCCTGTACATCAAAATTAATCTCTTCGGGCTCCGGGATGACCGCGGCTGCAAAGTTGGGGAGCTGCTTCGGTGACATGTTCCATGCCTCCTGCAACGCTTCAATCGTCTCATGACGCTGCTGAAGCCAATCGATAAAGGCCTGCTGTTCATGCGAATCCCTCGCCGAGCGCGGGCCAGCTGAGAAGATACGTACCGGATCGAACATCGATGGCTCATTAATTAGATCCCAGTCCACATGGGTTGTCTGCGTGTGACGACTGACGATGCTGCGGATGAAACGCTTCTGAGCTTCGACACTCTGCGGGTCCAAATACGGATTCGTTCCTTCCCATGTCTCCGGTGTAAAGGAGAAGAAGGTGAACGTGACCTGTAAGCCGTGCCGTTTCGCCGTTAATATAAATGCATCAATGGCACGGAGCACATCCTCCGCCATATGACCATCCACCTGCATCATATTGCGATAGGCGGTCCAGATTCCCGTCCGAATCCAGTTGATTCCTGCTTTCGCCATCTGAGCCATGTCCCGATCCCAGACATCCGCGTTCGGCAAAAACAGAAATTTCCGTGCCACATCGGAGGTCATGTAGGTCATGCCCACAACAGGGAGAGGACGTCCTTCTTTTACAAAATAGTCCCTGCTGCGGCTAATCACTTTCCCTTCTGCCAGCAATGCGGCATCCTGTCCCCAGAAGCCTTGACGCAAGATTCGAACTTCCCCGTCAGGTGCCTGCGCACGGCATACGATCCGATATAGCCCACTTTCAATGGAGATTGGGAGAAGTATACGTTTGAACTGCTGCTCACCGGAAAGTTCCATCTCCAGCCGATGGTTCCATACCTTCTCCGTCATGCCGCTAGTACGGTTCTCTCGCTCAACGCTCAGATCAAACGTCCACAGTTCGGACTCTGTAAGTCTGTTGCCTGCTCGCTGTAAAATCTGGCCTTGAAGTGTGAGTACAGCCCGTTCATCTGGCTCATACGAAGCATAATTCGTTTTCAGGGATAACTCGGTTACACCTTGCGCACAGAATTGCGCCCACTTCACAATCTCGGCAGCGCCATCCTGCTCCCAGAATGTGGTGGTCAACGGCAGATGCACGAACATCCAGCGTGAACCTACGAAAGTCCCGCGGGAGTTTTCCCACAGAACAACCGGAGCGGCGACACTGCGTCCGTCCTTACTCATGCCATGAAGTAATGGGTAAATCTGCGTACTCATCGGGCCCGATGAACCCATCTGGTGAGGCAGATCACTTGTTTTGGTCGTATGTGGGACCAGATTCCATGTATCTGAAATCTCGAAAAGTCCCTCTTTACCAGCAAGGAGCGGGATATATTCAGATGAAGTGTAGGATTGCACGCCAGCAGAAGATACGTTCAACGCCTCATGAATATATAGTTCCTGATGGTAAGCGGTCTGCTCCGACTCAACAAGCCATGCCCCATTTTCATATCGAACCGGACGTTTGAAAGGCGCACCACCAACACTGATCAGGCTCCCTCCCTGATGCAGATAAGCTGCAATCTCCGTCCAAGCGGATTTGGGGAAATAAGGTGCGTGCAGATTTACAAGACATCCTTCACCTGCCGTGGCATTCAAAGTCTCTGCGAGTTCTTCGGCGTTTACAACGGTGATCTCTTCGACTGCTTTCCATGCATTCAGAGCCATTGGAGTTGGCAAAGAGCCTTCCATCGGAAACGCAGGATCAGCGAAGATAATCAGCTTTTTTACACGAGGTTGAGTACTCATAACAGGCCATCCTTCATCGATCTGTAGACCAACTGGGAGAACAAGCTGTTGGACCATGCAAACCATTTTCGTGTAAAAATCGTCGGATCATCGGCGTGGAAACCTTCATGCATATAACCTGTATCCGCATCTGTCGCTTCGAGCATGCGAATAATCTCCAGTTTCTCCTCGGCAGACTGCGCAGTCAGTCCCTGCATGGATAAGCCCATATGCCAGATATAATCTGGTGGTGTGTGCGGGCTACCGATTCCTTTGGCAACCTTGCCCTCATAATAGAATGGGTTCTCTTTGCTCAGAGCGAAGCGGCGGGTATTCTGGTAGATCGGATCATCCGCTGTGACGTAACCCAGATATGGAATGGACATCAGTCCTGGTGTACCCGCATCGTCCATGAGACAGTGATTGCCATAACCGTCCGTCTCGTACGCATAGATCGGTCCAAATTCCGGATGACGATAAATCCCGTACAACTGAATACCGTGATCCACGTCCTGCTCCAGATCCTTTAATTCCTGCAAAAGTTCCATATCCCGGAACACCCACTCGGCAAACTCCTGCATTTGGCGCAGAGCTACAACTGCGAACATGTTGCCTGGAATGTTGTAGTGGAAATCACACGCATCATCACTGGAACGGAAACCGGACCAGATCATACCCGTGTAGTTGACTGGCATACCTTTTCCGTGATTGCGGAGGGAATCTGTTGGGATACCGTTATTGCGAGTGAAGCGATATGGAGATTGTTCCATGTGATGCTGTTCGACTTTGAACAGGTCCACGATTTTACGCATCGCTGCCTTGAAGCTTGAATCGAAAATATCGGTTAGCTCGGTTTCCTTCCAATATAAATAGGCCAACCGTACAACGAAACATAATGAGTCGATCTCAAACTTGCGTTCCCATACCCAAGGCGACATCTCAGTCTCGTCCGTGGTATTCCAGTGCCAGTCATTCGCTGTCTCATTAAAGGCATTGGCATATGGATCGATATGAACATACTGGATATGACGTTTGATCAGCCCGCCAATAATGCGCTGCAGGTCCTCATCTTCCTTAGCAAACGGAATGTAGTGTACTACCTGCTCCACGGAATCACGCAGCCAGGAAGCTGGAATATCTCCTGTGATGACAAAAGTAGTGCCATCCTCCATCAACTTCGTTGTTGTTTCAATGGTATTGGGGAAGCAGTTTTTGAATAATTGAAGCAGTTTCGGCCGGTGAGCCAGCTTCTGTTCCGCTTCTTCGAGTACGGCCTGAATGGATTGCGGCAAGGCAACAGGCGGCATGGGTATTTTGGGTAATCTGAATTGTTCCATGGATGAGTGCAACTCCTTAAACAAATTGAATGGGTGTCGCTATAAAAGATCAAGCTGAGAACATTCACACTAGCCACTACGATGACAGAATAACCTTCCGATCGCTGTTATCCCCAGATTTTTTGATTCCCTTTTCTAAAGGGTAAAATCCGGGGATAGCGTATGCTTCCGATGTAGCTTTCTTTCAGAAAGCTTTTAGGCGAACGCTTCGCTTCTTCGAATTCTTTCTGTCCTCTCGTTATGTGTACATTTTTAAGTTCATCTTACATAGCTCAAAATATTTCAAAAAGGTTTACCGCAGTAGCACGGTTTGTATTTCGTAAGGTTTAAAAGATAATGTGATCTGGCCATTCGTGTGGGCCAGTGGTTTGATCGGTTCTTCCAGTGCGTTGGACTGATATGCCTGCTCAAAGGCATGCGGCCATTGCAACGTAATGTTTTCGCGTTTGCCTGACGATTCATAGAACCGAAGTACGGTACCATGCCCATCCTCTTCCATTTTGACTGTATCTAGAATGACATGGTTGCTGTTGAAGTTAATCCAGGAGCCTGTTGCTGGACGAGAATGTGTGGCAGTTGCCGTTAGAGCTGCTTCAGCCCCTGCGTTCCGCTGTACCTGCTCCATCTGCTCCGCTTGTTGTACTGTCACTTCATGATTCAGTTCGGCGGCCTGACGTACGGTGTGTGCAGTTCGCCAGTCACCGTCGTGTGGATACAGGGAGTAGGTGAATTCATGTTCTCCCAGATCAGCGGTGCGATCAGGCCATTTGGGTGCACGCAATAAGGACAAACGAATGGTGCTTCCCTGTACGTCGTACCCGTATTTGCAATCATTGAGCAGGCTCACGCCGTATCCATATTCGGATACATCCGCGAAGCGATGTCCACAGACTTCATACTGGGCTTGTTCCCAGCTTGTGTTGCGATGCGTTGGGCGTTCCAGTGCACCGAATGGAATCTCGAATGTGGCCTTGGAGGTCACCACATCGATGGGGAAACCGACTTTCAGAAGCTTGTGATCTTCATTCCAGTTCACCTTTGTCTGGAAGTCGATACGTCGTGAATCATGGTAAAAGATGATATCTTGCGTGATCACCGATTGATTAAGCTTCCAGCGGAAGCGCAGGACATCCTTCGTTGTGCCCGCCAGCACCAGCTTTTTCTCCAATAGTTCCACTTCACCAGCAATCTGTTCTTCATAACGACTGTCGATATCCCATGCATCCCAGAGCGTCGGACGATCGTGGAAGAAGTGAAGTTGATTGCCCCGTTCACCCGGCTTCAGCATCTCACGCTCCGCGCTCTTATCCCACAGACGAGTGATCTCTCCCCGTTCGTTAAACTGCACATGATAAAAGGCGGTGTCCCATGTATTATTAAAGGTTGGTTTCGCGGCAAGGTTGGCCATTTCCCGTACATTCGTTTCCCTTGTATTTTCCGGTACCAGCCAAATCGTCTTATATCCAAACGCCGGAATGTCTGTCACGAGAATAGACATGCTGCCATCCTCCCGATCCATCCGCAGGCGCTGGCCTTCTTCATCAATGCCGTAGCGATCAAAGCCATCCTGCACAGGCAACTGAACGACTGCACTGCGTTTCCAGCCCAGGCTGTTGAACACAACATAGGCCACTGAACCTTCTGGGCCTTGCGTATTGATGCCCGTTGTCAGTGTTGCTACACCTTGCTCCAGTCCGGTTCTACCCAACTCAAATACTTGTACATATTCCGCATCCGACGTCACGTACGACTCCGTAATTGCCGAGCCCGGAATAATATCATGGAATTGATTCAGCAAAATTAGTTTCCAGCCGTCATGCAGATTCGAACGCACGCCAGCTTCTGCATCCGCCCCCATCTCAGGCAGAGCGAGTGTATTCCACAACTCAGCTTCACGATATAGAACTTCCGCTTTCCGATTGTTACGCTTGTTTCGTGCATGTGTCGTGTAGGTTCCCCGATGTAACTCCAGGTACAGATCACCATGCCACTTCGGAAGCACAGGTTGCTCCTTTTCAATTCCGGCAAAGAAAGCTCCCGCCGTACTATAACGACTCGCAGGCTGTCCTACCATCAGGTCTGCGCGATCCACATACTCCAGCATCTCGCGTGTTACTCCACCGCCGCCATCTCCGTGTCCGTACAGAAGCATGTGCTCCGGATGAGCCGCCTTTTCACGATAGGACTGCCAGTGATCATGAATGTCCTTCGGCAAGGTATGCTCGTTAACACCATGATTGAGGTAGGACAGGATCGGTGTTCCATCAATGCCCACCCAGTGGAACAGATCATATGGAAACACATTCGTGTCATTCCACCCGAGCTTCGTCGTCATGAAATATTCCACATTGCCATGCTTCAAAATCTGCGGCAGGGAAGCACAGTACCCGAATGTATCCGGCAACCATTCAATCTGTGATGTCTTGCCGAACTCCTCCATATAGAAACGCTGACCATACAACATCTGGCGTATCAGGGACTCCCCGCTCGGGATGTTCAGATCCGGCTCAACCCACATGCCGCCCACCAGTTCCCAGCGGCCTTCTGCAATCCGCTGCTTCACTCGTGCATACAGTTCGGGATCATGTTCCTTCAAAAATGCATATAATAAGGGCTGACTCTGGGAATAGACATAGTCGGGATATTCATTCATGAGTGCATCTACGGTGGAGAAGGTACGGCTCGTCTTACGTACGGTCTCGCGCACAGGCCACAGCCAGGCAATATCGATATGGGACTGTCCCACCATATGCTCCAGACCTTCTGCGTTGCCGCCAATCTCACGCACATGATGCTTCAGATTATTTTCAATCTGGCGAATTCCTTCTCCCTGCTTGATCTCTTCTGCAGACATGCCTACAAATTGATCCATCGCACGATACACCAGTTCTAAGAGGCGAACCCGCCTGAAGTCACTTTCCGGCAGCAACACAGCCGAATCACGCACAATGATGACCGTATACATGAGACTGCGAACCGCTTCATTTGGTCTTACCAGCAGGCTGGTAATCGATGTGATCGGCGGCTGAATAACGGCCTGTTGATTCAACGGGTCTACAGGTTCAGGTACCGGATCGAACATCTCAATCTCCAGTTCCGGATGGGTTCCAACTTTGGACGGATCAAGCGTGACGTAGGTGTGATTGCGGTCCAGACCCTGATAAGAGTGTCCATTCACCCGCAGCAAGCCTTCTCCCCCTGTTTCAAATACAAGCCCATAAGGCGCTTGCTGCCATGTAGCAGGGATCTCCAAACGCGTTCGAAAGAAGTAGGTCGTTCCCTGTTTGCTCGGAAAACGCTCAAAATTCTGACCTTCCGGGTATTCTCCCTGATCCTCATACTGTCCTGGCACGTTATAATAAGCGCGGGTAATGTCCCAGCTGCGCAGCTGCAATTGCTCCAGCCACTGATGTTCGGACAACTCGCGAATAAATCGTCTGATACGTTCCAACGTCTTACGCCTCCCTTACGGTCAGTTCGGCCATTTGCGTATCGTTTACGCTGCTGCCGATATGAATATGGAATTGTCCTGGTTCAACGACAGGCTTCAAGTTGCGTCCGATATACTGCAGCTGCTCTGCCCCGATGTGGAACTCCACGGTCCGTGCTTCTCCAGGCTCCAGGCTCACTTTCGCAAACCCCTTCAGCTCCTTGGCGGGACGAGTCAGCGAGCTGACCACGTCAGAGATATACATTTGTACAACTTCTGCACCTGCATAACGGCCAGTGTTGGTGACATTCACTGATACGGTAACTGAATCAACAGTTGTCATGGACGCAGCACTTAGCTTGGGTTCACTGTACTCATATGTGGTATAACTCTGTCCATATCCGAACGGATAACGAGGCTCCAGATCCTCTTCGAGGTATCGCTTGCCCCGGGAACGTTTGCCGTTGTAGTAGATCGGTAATTGACCGACATGCTTCGGAATGGAGATCGTCAATTTGCCCGATGGGTTGACGTCACCGAACAGAATATCTGCAATGGCATGCCCGCCCTCTTGGCCCGGGTACCACGCCTCCAAAATCGCATCGGCATGTTCATCTACCCAAGGTTCAGTGATGGGACGACCATTGATGTAGACAACGACAAGCTTCTTGCCAAGCTTGTGAATCTCCTGAATGAGTTCCAACTGTACTCCGGCAAGCCCCAATGTCATACGGTCGATCCCTTCGCCGCACTCCATATCATTCCAGGAGTTATCCGACACATTGGAAGCACCCGTCTTCAGATCGATCGTTCCTTCTCCAAAGTCACGTGCACTGGAGCCGCCAACCACCATAATGACTGTATCTGCCTGGCTGGCAACTTCGATTGCACGCTCGAATCCTTCTTTTGAATCCCCTTTAATCCGGCAACCTGGTGCATAGAGCACCTGCTCCACTTGGTCAGCCAGTTTACTGCGAATGCCATCCAGCACGGTTGCCACTTTGGATTTAGGTTGTGGTGATGTGTAATCGCCGAGCTGATTGTACGCTTGATCCGCATTTGGGCCGATTACGGCAATTCGCCCAGCTGTTGCTGTGGATAGAGGTAGCGTTTCAGCCTCATTTTTGAGAAGAACAACCCCTTCCGCCGCCAACTGGCGCGCCAACTGAACATGTGCTTCACTGCCAATCACTTCTGCTGCACGATCCGCATCCACATAAGGCTGTTCGAATAAGCCCAATCTGAACTTCAAGACCAGTACGCGAGAGACCGCCTGATCCAGAACCTGCACATCAAGCTGGCTTTCTGCCACTGCCTGTACCAGATATTGCCCGAACATCTCACCGGACATTTCCATATCAATACCTGCCTGAATCGCCTGTACAGAAGCTTCCATTCCATCTGCCGCGACATCATGCCCACTGGCTAGCATGTTGATCGCACCGCAATCCGTAATGACCAAACCGTCAAAGCCCCAATCCTTACGCAAAACATCTTCCAGCAATTCCGTATTCACGGTGCAGGGCGTGCCATCAATTTCGTTATATGCCGGCATGATCGATGCCGCGCCAGCTTCCACCGCTTTGCGGAATGGATACAGATCCACCTCCAGCAGTTCACGCCAGCCCATATGCACAGGTCCTGCATTGCGTCCACCTTCCGAGCTGCCGTAACCAACAAAATGTTTCAACGTTGCCGCTACTGCATCTCCACGGTCAAGACTTTCACCCTGAAGTCCTTCCACGGAGGCAACTGCCAGTTCCCCAATGAGATACGGATCTTCACCAAAACATTCCTCCGTACGTCCCCAGCGCGGATCACGCACAACATCCAGTACCGGAGAATAGGTGACCGCACCACCTTGGGCACGTGTCTCCCGTGCCACTGCCTGGCACATCTCCCGGTACAGATCCACATTCCAGGTGCTCCCCAGTAAAAGGGGGACAGGATAGACCGTTCCGTCAATGGCCATATGACCATGCGAGCACTCTTCTCCGATTAAGATGGGAATCCCAAGTCTGGAATGCTCCACCGCATAGCGTTGAATCAGATTCACTGCCTCTGCGCCTTCTCTGGCGGATAATCCATTTTCCAGCGTAACGCCAGTCCAAGGGTCTGCCCGAAGCGCACCGTAGAGGGAGCCGATCCCCCCGTTCTCGACTTGCTCTTTGAAAGAATCATTAAGCGTAATGTTTCCTTGATCATTCGTATATGTCTGCCAGCCAAAGGGCTGAGTAAGTTGGCCTACCTTTTCCTCCGTAGTCATCAGGCCCAGCAGATGCTGTACCCGTTCCTCTACGGATTTGCTCTTGTCCTTGTAAGTCATCAATCTGCATCTCTCCAATCCTATAGCGTGATCCGGTTATTCTTTGACCGCTCCCACCGTCAGACCCTGTACGAAATAGCGCTGGAAGAACGGATAAGCGAATATAATCGGCAACGTGGCAAGCACAACCATCGCCATTCGGGACGTATCCTGCGGAATGGACTGCATGGCTGCCAGACTCATCGAACTGTTAGCAGAGTTCTGTTGAATAAACTGGATGCTCGACTCAATCCGCATCAGCATAGATTGCAGGGGCACCAGATTGGGATTATCAATATATAAGAGTGCGTTGAACCAGTCATTCCAGTAACCGAGTGTACTGAACAACCCGATGGTTGCAAGTCCCGGCAAGGAGAGTGGAATCACTATTTTCATAAAGGTATAGAATTCTCCCGCGCCATCAATTCTTGCCGATTCAATGACCGCATCCGGTACACTGGTCGAGTAGAACGTACGCAGAATCATAATGTAGAAGGCATTCATTGCCAGCGGCAAAATCAGTGCCCATACGGTATCTTTCAATCCAAGCAGCTGGGATACGACCATATAGGTCGGAATCATCCCGCCGTTGAATAACATGGTCAGAATGGCAAAGATGGAGAAAAATCTCCGATATCTGAAGCTCTTACGGGAAATCGCGTACGCGTACAGCGACATGAGAATCAGACTGATAATAGTACCGAGTACCGTCACCAGAATGGTAACCCCATACGCCCGCAGCAGCGTGTCCCCACTCTGCCAGACAAACTGATATGCCGCGAGACTCCATTCTGCTGGAATCAGACGATATCCATCACGGGCTAGTGCTTTCTCGTCCGTAAACGAGATGATGACTACAAATATAAAAGGAAATACACAGATCAGAGCGAATAGACCGGCGATGATGTTCATAATCACGTTCCAGCCGCTGGATACGTGGTGGAAGTCGCGTTTTTTAACGAGCCCTGCTTGAGCCATAGTGGTTCACTCCTTTCCCTTGTCCTAGAATAGGCTGCTGTCTTTATCGACTTTGCGCACAACATAATTGGAGATAATGACGAGTACAAAGCCCACCACGGATTGATACAATCCCGCAGCTGTACTCATGCCAATCTCACCGCTTGTTTTCAAACCACGATATACATACGTATCAATAACATTCGTAACGGAATAGAGCGTACCCGAATCCCTTGGCACCTGATAGAACAGTCCAAAGTCGGCATAGAAAATACGGCCTACAGCCAGCAAAGTCATGATTGTAATGATGGGCGACAATAACGGAATCGTAATGTTGCGAATCTGCTGCCATTTGCTTGCTCCATCGATCATGGCTGCTTCATACAGCGATTTATCAATCCCCAGAATGGAAGCCAGATAGACGATGCTGTTGTAACCAATTGTTTTCCATAGTGCAACAAAAATCAGAATATAGGGCCAATATTTCGCCTCGGAGTACCACTGAATCGGTTCCATCCCGAACCAGCCAATGATCTGATTCAACATACCGCGGTCCATGCTCAGGAAGCTGAAAGCGAAGTATCCGACGATAACCCAGGATAGGAAATACGGCAGGAACATACCCGTTTGATATATTTTGGCGAGTCGTTTATTGATCAGTTCCGAGAGCAGAATCGCCAATGCTACAGCGAATACCAGTCCCAGGAAGATAATGGCGATGTTATAGAAAAGGGTATTTCTCGTAATTAGCCATGCATCACTTGTACTGAACAGGAATTTGAAATTGTCCCAGCCTACCCATTCACTCTTCATCAGACTTGCCCAGAACCCTTCGCGGCTGAATCGATATTCCTTAAAGGCAGCCACGGTGCCCACGAGCGGCAAGTAGGAGAAGAAGAAGAACCAGATGGCGCCTGGCAGCACCATGAGCAGCATGACTCGGTTTCTAATCAGGTTTTTCAAAAATGTAGTCATTGTGGAGATCCTCCTTCAGGCTTGAATGAAAAAGGACCGGACGCGATAAGCAGCCGCCCGATCCTTACGATGTATCGTTACTTGTTTTCCGCTCTCCAGGCATCCAGTTGGCTTTGGGCTTCAGCCATTACTTTCTCCAGTCCGGCTTGATTGAACTTCTCAATCACTTGATCCAGATTGGTCGCCGGGTCCAGTGTACCTGTCATCAGTGCTGCCCAATATTGCTCTTTCACGTTCTGTACCGCCGTCAGTTCGGAAGATACATTGCTTGCATCGAAGTTGAAGCTGAGGATTGGAGAATTGACACCTTCAGCGTTAAACTTCTTGAACTCATCCCATTTGTTGTCCGGGTCATTGCTGTTCAGGAAGAGCAGCATGTTGTTCCCCAGGGAGTATGAAGGCATATCGTAGTTTTTCGATTCCGGCAGATTTTCCATATGCGTGTCATCCACTTTTTTGTAGTGTGTACCCTCGATACCGGAATCCACCATATTACGCAGCACAGGATCTGTATTCAGCAGGTTCAGGAATTCCATCGCTTTCTCCGGATATTCCGAGTTGGCCGAGATCGCCATGATGGAGCCTTGTACAGAAGTATTTGTGATGATCGCATCACTGGCTGGGGTCGAAACGACCTCATAACCGTAACTTGCAGACCATTGATTATCCGCGAGCGGCTGGGTCTGTGCACGATCCAGGAACCAGTTGCCCGATGTTGTCAGGTCGTTCGTGGAACCTGTTGTTGCCGCTTCTGCCGATACATAACCGGCTTTGTAATATTTGTGCATCGTGGTGAGTGCTTCTTTCATCTCAGGCGTTTCCAGTATGTTCACGAGTTTATAGTCTGTCGTATCCAGTTTGATTGCCATCGGCAGGTTCTGGATGACATAGTCATAAGGCACGTAAGGAACATAGTTCTTATCCATGGCAAATGGCGTTACACTCGCCTCGTTTTCCTTGATCGTTTTGAGCAAAGGCTCCAGACTGTCTAACGTACGGACGCCAGAGATGTCCAACTTGTATTTATCAACCAGCATTTGGTTAAACCGCCATACCTCTTGTTGAGGTAACTCTTTGTTGGCTGGAATTCCGTAATTGTGTCCGTCTACCTTCGAACCGCTGAGGAACGCAGGATCAATGGTCTTGGTGAGATCCTGACCGTATTCAGCAAGCAAGTCATCCAGTTCGAGGAATGCGCCTTTTCTGGCATTTTGTACATAGTCGAATCCACCAGATGAAGTGAATAGAATATCCATTGGCTCACCGGAAGCTACGTTAACCTGCATCTTCTGTGGGTAGTCACCCCAGTCAACCATTTTCATCGTCACCGTGGCATTAATTTTCTCTTTGGTATACTTGCTGACTTCTTCCATCACTTTATTGACGTCTTTCTGAGGGGTACCGATGGTATACCAGATCAACTCGACCGCGTCATCTCCCGCTCCCCCGGACTCTGAAGCATTTTTGCTTCCTCCACAGGCACTAAGAACAAGTGTAACGGCCATTAACAATGCAAGAACGAGCGAGAAGCGTTTTCTTTGTTTACTCATTTCTTTGATCCTCCCTTTTCGTGTTCCCTTAGTCTCTACAAACTAACTGCTTTAACCTTATCGAATGAAAGCATTTACAAAAAGAAGATAAACTTAAGTTTTCGAGGTACAAATTAAAGAGAAATCGTCCTTGAGGATTAATTTTATCCCTGTTTCGATAAATCGCTTACATGAAAGAGACATGCCGGGTAACCTATGGCACGAATCTCATTACATGCCATTCTTGTTCCCAGTATGTCTCTTGTATTTTAGTCCACGGACTAACTCTCCAGCCACAACATCAACCAAACACCTTGAAATCAGTCGGTGAAATCCCCACATACTTACGGAACTGCTTATAGAAATACCCCGTCTCCCAATACCCCACATTTCGGGCGATCTCATGTACCTTCAGATTGGAATTACGCAATTGCTCCTTCGCACGTTCAATCCGGTATTTGTTGATGTATTCGGCAAACGTCTCCCCGGTCTCCTTATGGAACAATTGTCCCAAATACACCGGATGCAGATGATAGTGGGCTCCCAGCAGCTTCAGGGAGAGCTCTTCTGCGTAATGTTTATCGATATGTTGAAGCACTTGGTTCACAATCGGATTCTTCAAATCCTGCAATAGGGATTGAATGGTCTGCGCCCCAACCTGTTGAAGCGCCAGCACGAGTTCATCAAAAGTTCCACTGTCCAGGACTAGTTGAAGTCCTTGTTGGTATATGGCAGACTCATCCGAATGTTTGATGCCCTCCAGTTCCATTTTGAAGCGTATCACAACTTCCAATGCGGTATTCTGCAGCTCCCCAGGCGTAAGCCCATCCCGATGCTGTTCAAAATCCATGCGAATCTGGTCGGCAAGTTGTTCTGTATTACGGGACAGAATGAGTTTGGCGTACTCCCTCCAATCAATAAAGAAGGTCGCCGTTGAACTTCCGCGCCTTTCCAGTATGGCATGGTCGATTACTTTAAGTTCGGGATAAATCATCACATACTGGAGTGCTTTTTTGGCCTCAGCATAACTGGTTGGCGCCTGGTACAGCCCCTTCATCAACCTGCCTGCTCCAATGCGTACCGCAGGATGGGTTACTGTTATCGCATCAGATAATGCCTGAAGGCCATCCATTAACTTCTGTTCTTCGTCGCGAGTACCATGAATGTTGGCAATAATGACAATGTCTCCATCGATATCATGAAATACGTTCAGATGGGGTCTGTCTCTCAGCATCCCCTCGACGCGTTCAAACATGCCCGCTGTCTGCCCTTTGTCCCGCAAGACGGCCACAGCAACGTCGGGTGCATCCAGCGAAAGGTTCATAAACTCGGCACGTTCTTCAAATTCAGTAGCCGCAATCTGTCCCGTAAGCCATCGGTGAAGAATGTTATCTTTCAGAATCTGGATGCCATAAGCATCATCGGTTTGAGGTGATACCGTATGATCCAGCTTGGACGCCGTGTTGCTCAGCGTGGATTCCAGTTCCTCCACATTAATCGGTTTGAGAAGATAATTTTCGATCCCCAGTTGCATGCCTTCCTTCAGATATTCGAACTCATTGAAACCACTCAGGATAATGACCTTAATCTCAGGTTGCACTCGCCTTGCTTCCCGAATCAGATCGAGACCATTCATGAGTGGCATGGATATATCCGTAATCAGAATGTCCACAGGCTGAGAAGAGAGCGCATGTAAAGCCGCCTGCCCATTGCCCGCATGACTCACAATTTCCATTCCAAACGAAGACCAGTCCACAATATCGTATAAGCCTTCAATGATGAATGGTTCATCGTCCACAATAAACACCTTATACATGTTAAACACCTGTCCCTTCTGTATGTGGATAACGCACCCTGATCCGTGTTCCTTCTCCGAGGGTGCTCTCTATGGTAATGCCGAACTCTGGTCCGTACAGGAAACGTAATCGACTATGAACACTACGCAGCCCGAACATCTGACCGGACTCTTCGGGACGTTCCAGTTCTTCAAGAATTTCCGTCAGGCGTGCCGGTTCAATGCCTTTACCATTATCTCTGACCTCCACCTGTACCACATCATCTGTCTCTTCCACAACAATGGATAATCGGTTATCCGAACGTTCGGTCTGAATGCCGTGTACGACATAATTCTCAATGATGGGTTGCAGCGAAAGTTTCACCACAGGGTGTTGGTAATAGGCAGCGTCGATCTGGATCGTATAGATGAAAATGTCCTTGTAGCGTATTCGGAATAACTCCAGATACAAACGGCATGCTTCCATCTCATCCTTCAGTGTATAGTTTTTCTTCTGCTGTACCAGGCTCTTGAACAAAACAGATAGGCTATAGATCATCTCGCCGACATCCCTGGCCCCCTGAGATATCGCCCTCATCCGAATAACTTCAAGCGTATTATAGAGAAAGTGCGGGTTGATGCGCGCCTGTAATGCGACCAGTTCGGTCTCCTTCTGTTTGATCTCGGCTTTGTAGACCCGTTCAATATACAGATTCAGCTCGTCCAGCATATCGTTGAAGCTATGGGAGATCTGCCCCAGTTCATCATCACGCGGATCGTCGATGCGAGCCGTTAAGTTGCCGTACTTTACTTTTTGGGTGAAGCGAATAATTCGACGGGTTCGTTTGGCAAAGTTAATAATGAAAAACGCCGGAACCAGCACGGCAAACAAAATACATACAATACTAAAGGAGATGATGGTATTGCGAATACCCGCATAGGTTTCGGCCATCTCTTCTACCGGAACGGTCCCAATGACCACATAACCCTGATCTGCGGAGACGAACTTGTTCACGTACATGTTCTGCTCCTTTTTCATCGAATCCATATCGGTCTGATCAAACAGGGAATCGGCCACATTCACGTAGGGATACTTCTTCCCGTAATAATGATTGTTGGAGTCAAATAACACTGTCCCTTTCGACGATAACACCACGATTTCTCCCTTGAGATTACTCTCGTAGTTATCCAGCGCATTACCGATTCCCTCCGAGTCAAAGAAGACAAGAAATTGGCCCAGATTCCGAAGAGTCTGTGTATTGTTAATCGGTACGCGGATGGAATAGACCGCAGGGTCCCAATGATTAATCTCTTTGCGTATCCAGTAGTTGGGTGCACTGATATTGGGTGTTTCCATCGCCATCACGTCCGGAATATAGGAATGAGCCACATTGGTGTCCAGCTTGCGGAACTGCTTGTGTTGATTGAAGGTAGACAGATCCTGCTGCTCAGCGCTATATAACATGAGTTGCTTAATCTGCGAATTGCGATCCATAATGTTCTGAAAATGTTTCAATACATCGGCCGAGTAATCGTCCTGATTAGCGTAATATCCATTCGTCATGTGCTGAACATATTCAGCGTACGAGTGATTCATCAGATACGTAATGTTGGCCGAGAGCGCCTCATTCTGATGCATGTCCCTCACCATGTTTTGCACCGATTCATACTGCTGATGAATATATCGATCCACATGTTCCATCGCTGCTTTTTGGATCGCCAGTTCCCGGCGAATCGTGGAGTCGGACACCGACAGGAAGATGATATAAGACAACGTAATGATCGTGATAATTGATATCATCGAGAAGATCAGGAGCATTTTCATAAACATATTATTTTTGAAGAAATTATTGTAAACGCTAACAATTTTCAAGATGCATGTTCCCTCCGATGCTGTTTTCCTGACTATATAAGTTGAACTAAAGATTATTTACACTGACACTACGATGACAGAATAACCTTCCAATCGCTGTTATCCCCAGATTTTTTCGATTCCCTTTTCTTAAGGGAATATCCGGTGATAGCGTATGCTTCCGATGCAGCTTTCTTTCAGAAAGCTTTCAGGCGAACGCTTCGCTTCTTCAGGTTTTTTCTGTCCTCTCCGTTTTCGTGTAAATGATTAGTTTAACTTATATAGAATTATATCATTAGGCTTCTGACATTAACTTGTCACCTGCAACTTTTCTTTAGTTTATACCTGCCTTTCTTTAATTTCGCCCTATTTAAAAACGCTTTCATCCACTATCGTTAACCATAAGTTTAGCTTTGTGTAAAAGAATACCTTACATTCATTCCACTTGAAGGAGGAACAGCATGACACGCAAACTCAAACCAAAAGGCCTCATTCCCAAGGTCACTGCCATGGTCCTGACCACGGCTCTGCTTGGACAAGTTGTTGCATCATCCGTATACGCAGGAGACACGCTCCCTTACACTGGTGAAAGTGCCAAAGGGGTGAATCAGCCCTATCAGCACGGATATACTTCGGCCCAGATTCTGAACTGGACACCGGAAAGTGATATCCATGGTGATCTGCTTCGTGCCCATGTTCCCTTGCAGCCCCGCAATGAAGCGTTCGCTGCCACCCAAGCTTATCCTGAGCTTAGTCCAGACACCCAACTGTTCACAATGAGTGGTGATTACGGCAATGCATTCTTTGATAGCACACCTTATACCAATGAATTCAGTCAATATCTGTTTAATTATTGGCAGTATACAGACTACTACAGCTATTGGCACGGTATGGCCTCCGCAGGAGTACCGGAGGAGCTGTACGACCCGAGTAAAGAGTGGACGGAGAAATACTTCGAATTCGGCATATTGAACATTCCGAATCCAGCCTACACCAATGCAGCCCACAAGAATGGCGTTAAGTCCATTGCCAATATCTTTTTCTCGGATAATGACCGTGGACCACAGACGTACAAACAAATGCTGATCCAGGATGAAAACGGTAATTTCCCTGTGGCCGAGAAATTGGCCGAGATGGCGAAGTACTACAACTTCGATGGATACTTTTTCAATCAGGAAGAGGTTGCCCGGGGTGTAGCCCCTGAGGATATCGCTTCCTACAAGAAATTCATGAAATATCTAAGAGATGAAGGCCTGTACGTTCAGTGGTATGATTCCACCATCAATACAACGGGCAAGATTCAATACCAGAACCAATTCAATGGGCTCAACAGCCCCTTTGTACAAGATTCCGTTCTCGGCAGAGTCTCGGATTCCATTTTCCTGAACTATGTATGGAACCACAAGATGCTCCGCGATTCCCGTGATCATGCCCTTAGCCTGGGACTGGATCCACTGGAAACCGTATTTGCTGGTGTTGAAGGTGGACATGACAAGTTCGGCCGCTGGAAGCAGTCCTATGACCTGCGCCATAATCTGGATGAGAACGGTCAGCCCATGAACAGCATCGCGACACTGGGTGCCGATTTCACCCACAACGCTCTGGATGAAGAGATGGGCGATGGGAGCACGAATCATCGTGCGGAGGATGAGTACCAGTGGATGACCTTTGTACGTGATCGCGCCTGGTGGTCTGGTCCAAATCAGGACCCGACAGATGCACGTCGTAATGCGTCTGCCGATCTGTCAGATGTGTATGCTTCCGGTACGAATTGGGATGGAATCGCTGCGTATCTGACCGAACGCTCCGTCATCAACGGCTCCAATTTTGCGACCAGCTTCAATACGGGCCACGGTCTGAAATATTATGAAGACGGCGCCGTCTCGAACGATAAAGAATGGTCGAATATCAACATTCAGGATATCCCTGTCACTTGGCAATGGTGGATGGATAGTAAAGGTGACAAGCTCAGTGTTGATTTTGACTACGGTCCATCTTATGAGAAAGGCGCAAGGTACAACTATGACTCCATTGGCGCATTCAATGGCGGCAGCTCTCTCGTGGTGAACGGTACATTGAACGCAGATAACTTCCTGCGCCTGTACAAGACCGACCTGTCCGTCAACGGACGATCGAAACTGGAACTGACGTATAACAAACCGTCCACTAGTGATGCTTCCTCCCTGCATGTTGGGTTAATCTTCGAAGATGATCCATCCAACGTGGTCAACGT
Organism: Paenibacillus sp. Negev47; assembly: GCF_058313655.1. Classification (NCBI taxonomy): domain Bacteria; kingdom Bacillati; phylum Bacillota; class Bacilli; order Caryophanales; family Paenibacillaceae; genus Paenibacillus; species Paenibacillus sp. Negev47. The sequence goes on along the minus strand of NZ_CM177754.1, from coordinate 1,015,283 downwards.
AAATGTGCCTGATTCAGGCCAGCATACGGAAGGCTGGAAGACCGTTTCAATGGATTTGAGCGCATATCAAGGCAAAACCATTGCCGCTATGGGATTATCCTTTGATCCTAATGGCGAGGCAATTGAGAGTTATCAGATGAATATTGGCGAGATCCGTATATTCGATGGTTCAGTGGCTGTTCCGGATGCACCTACCGGATTCCATATTGCCAAAGCACTGACCAACACTGATGAACTGGTTGTCGCATGGGACATGAAGGACTATTCAGAGGTCAAGCAATACAATTTATATGAAAATGGCGCCTATGTAGGCGGCGTGTATGATTCCACTTTTTATATCAAATCGCTAAAACAGCCGTCTGGTGAACTGTCTATACGTGCTGTTGGTGCAGACGGTACCGAAAGTGAAGCAACCGTCTTGCCTTATGATCTGAATGCATCCGTTCAGAATATTGATGTGAAATTCAAAAAGAATGGCGATGCTATTGTAAGCTGGAAAAACCCGAAGAAAGCGAAAGATTCGGGCAAAGACAAAGATAAGAATACCGGTAAAGATAAAGGCAATGAGTCGATTCAACTCATACTACAAACCGAATACACAAAAGAACCTTTCACCAAGTCGCTTCAGGTCAAAAAAGGAAAACAGTCTGCCGTCCTGACCGGACTTCCGACCAACGGTGAGCATTACGTGCTGAACATCGCCATTGCCGATCAGAACCCGGTGACCCATACCGGGCAGCTCGCAGATCTTCAGATTACACCATACGCCAAGGAAAAGGTCACGGTAAAAGATGGAAAGTACACACTTGCCCTGCCTGATCTGGAGGACTGGTACAAAATCTATGTTTATGAAAATGGGGTGCCACGCGAGTTCGGAGTCACTTATGTTTCGCAGAAATTCCCGTATATCATTCGGGGCAGAACGAAGCTCAGTGAACTGACTTTCACGCCATCGTCCGGTAATAGCTCATTGAAGCTCGTCATTGAGGATTATGCGGGCAATCAGGCTACTACGATTTTGAGGTAACACTGCAAAGTATATTTTGTGCACGCCTGCATAACAGAAAAGAAACGTACAGCCCTTCACTTCCCAAAGGAAGTTGAAGGGCTGTTTTTGTTGATCTCAACTGCTCTTTGAACACCATTTCCGTTAGCCTAGTCCTTCGGATAAAATTGAGGATAAATGCTTGCGCAACCGCTTTTTGTCTATTTTATCCACGGCTGTTCTCGGCAATGTATCCACAATGAACAGTTGAGTCGGCCATTTGTACCGAGCAAGGTGTGGCTCACAATACGCCCGCACTCGTGTCAGATCCAAACTGTCACCGTCCCGTAACACGACGAAGGCGACGAGTTCCCGCCTTCGTCGGGAAGAGGATGTCCGATTACGGCCGCGTCGATTACCGCCTCATGGGTCACAATAACATGCTCCACTTCGGCACAGAACACATTGGAACCGCCCACAATAACCATATCCTTCAAGCGATCAAACACATAAAGGTAGCCTTCGACATCCAGGCAACCGACATCCCCAGTTCGGATCCAACCATCAGGCATGGTCTCGGCAGTAGCCTCCAATTGGCGCCAATACCCCAGCATGGTCTGTTCACCTCGAACAACGATTTCTCCAGCCTCGCCCGTAACTGTCTCACTTCCGTCTGTAAGCCTTGCAGATTTGGAGCAAGCTAACCAAGAATACGTCTCGTTCTATAACCACGAAAGTTTTCAAAAGAAATTAAACGACCGCTTGGAAACGGCCACAGCTTAAGGCGTCTTTTTTGTGTCTATTTGACGGAGTTATGACTAATATGGCGACTTCTTATGCGTGCATGTTCGGGTCCCCTGACATCCTCCTCTAAAAAAACAAACCACTGACAGTTTTAGGCTGTCAGTGGTTGTTTAAATAAACTTACTTACTTGTCAATTAAATTGGTCATCTTCAGCATTCTTGCAATTAATGCCGTCACTTCCGCACGCTTCATCGGCGCTTTCGGGTTGAGTTGAGTACCCTCGCCCTGAATGATACCTGCTTCGATTAGTTGCGCTACATCCGCTTTCGCCCAGTTGGCTACTTTTGCCCCATCTGGATATTGAGCCAAGGCAGAAGTATTACCAGCAGCCGCATCGGGTTGAATCAGGCGATACGCACGGGCTACCATAGCGAAGCCTTGCTCTCTCGTAATTTGTTTGTCGCCGTAGAAGTAGCCATCGTCATAACCACGAACGATATCAAATTCATCTGCAATGGCGATAGCATTTTTATTCCAGACGGAAGCCGAGACATCCGGGAAGTTAACCAGCGATGCTTCCTGACGCATCAGACCCAGACCGAGGACCACGATCTCCGCAAACTCGGAACGTGTTACACTGCGTTCCGGCGAGAACGTGTTATCCCCATTCCCCTTCAGATCCAGTCGTGCTGCGATGTTATTCACATCCGCTTGACCCCAATGGGTTCTCACGTCGGTGAAATCCTCTGGATTCCAGATCACTGAGTAAGTACCACTGCTACGCAGGTCATTAATTTGTGCATAATAACGATTATTGATCTTCGTTACAACGGTAGGCAGGTGATACACGCTGCCGTCTTGATTCACTACAACGCCTGTCGTAATCCGGTTTGGATCGATGCCTTCCGGCAGAGCGATGTATTTGGCTGCATAGCCATTCAATTGACCGGATTCTACGGTCTTCCCGCCATGGCTAAACGTCAGGTTCAGATCAACCGGATTAACCAGCAGTTCATAACCTCCCGCAGCTGCTTTGTTCTTCGCAGATGCGATCAATCCTTCCGCAGAAGGCTTGATGTCGATGCGAACCCCGATATCGCTAAGCGCTGCATTGCCCAATTGACCAGCGACAGAATTCAGGTTCATTTTTCCGGCAGGTACCGGATAAATGGCCAGCGGGTTGCTGATTTTCAGGCTTGCTCCCTTATCGCCCAACTTCCTCAAGGTGTCCGCTGTCAATCCGTCAACCGTCAGATCTCCTTCATTTGGCGAGTGAACCGTCAGATCCTGGCCTGAACCTTCTGATACAGCTTCACCCAGCTTGTCCGGATCTACCTTAACTGAAGTTGTCGTACGGCCGTCTGAAGTTGAGGTTGTGCCTGTTGCAAACGGATTGTCTTTGCCATCGACAGTTATGTCAAAATTGCCCTTTGGAGCTTCAGGAGTACTTGGCGTTGTTGTTGGAGTTGTGCTTCCGCCACCCCCGCCTCCGCTGCTGCCATTATTTCCACTATTGAATGTACGGAAAATGTTCAGCGTATACAGGGTCTCTCTTCCGTTAACCGTAACCTTAACAACAATTGTGTTGGGGCCTTCATTCAAAGGCAAATGATCACTTGCTGTACCGCTAGTCGCGTCTGTCCAGGCACCATTATTGAGCGAAAACTCAATCTTGGCATTCGGATCCAGACCTGCAACGGAGTCCAGTGTTGGTTTGAAATATACGCTGTACGTTGCAGTAGTAGCAGTGTAATTATGCGTATTTTCGGCAAAAGCAGGAGACAATGGAATCGAAGTTCCATCGTGAGCGCTCAGCTCTAGACCGGTGAGATGCGATTTTTGAGCAGACTCTACTACGAGCGTCTTGGATTCTTTGGCCACTTTACCATTTCTAACTGCCGTTACATCAACAGTATATGTTCCATCCGGCAATTCTGCCGACGAGGTAAAGCTCCAATTTCCATCTTTATCTGCTTCTACTTCTCTTCTTTCAAGCACATTTCCGTTCTCATCCTTCAATTCAACGGTGATTTTCGAATTTTGGTCTGCGACACCTTTGAGTTCAGGCTTGGATTCATTGACCAGACCACCACTTGGCTCGGTGACCAGCATGGGTTTAAGCTGCTCTTGCGCTATTTTTAATTGCTCAAGTGCTTTATTTACTTCTTCTTGTGTTTTGTTTTTGTTATCAAGCACTGCTTTGGCGTCTTCCAGCGCTTTTTTATATGCTGTCCATTCCGAAGCCTTATAATCTTCTTCGTTCAGTTGATTCCCTTCCTCAACAGCTTCTTTAAGATCGGTAATATTGACAATAGAAACGGTTTTCTCGGCGATGATTCCAAAATCCTCGTCACCCTCCATGCCGCCGTATTCAATGACATACCCTACAACATTGTTGCTCAAAGGGTAATCGTTCCATTGTCCTGCATTGGCGCCAGGCCCAAAAATATGCGCTACGTATTCCAGACCACTATAATCATTAGGCTCGCTGGTAGCCCAGTTGGCATACCCAATTTTCGTACCGCCTAGATAGCCTTGGTAGAATCTCAGACCATTCCCGTTGTCCTCCAGACCCTCCGGCCCGGTTACCCAGCGCCAGTCACCATTGACTTTAGCACCGCCGTTTTTGCGCTCGATATCTTGTGCACCAATCCAGCCAACACCCTCTGTCTTTTCTTTGACAAACGCATTCTCTTGAGCATCTGTGATCGTGACCAGATAGCCTTCGCGCCCGAAATAGTCGGCTGCTGCAGCCTCATTTTTTGCATCAGTCCAGGAAATATTGCTCCCCTTATTGATATATTTATAAAAATGACCGTTGGCATCATAAGGAAGGGCATCACCCAAGGTAAATCTAACGGTTCTGGCTGACGTATTGCTGGAGGTTGTTGAAAATGCAACAGTTGACAATGTCTGCATATAATCTTCAGCTGACGCAGTTCCTTTGAACGTTAATACACCATTTGCAGTATTATATTTTCCTGTAATTCCTGGCGCTGCGGTAAATGAAAGTTGATCCCCTGCTTGAAAATTTTCAAGCAACACGGTGGCAGCGTCCAAATTGGTTGTATAAGCGGAATCTTGAATTACAATTCCAGGATCAATAACTGCTCCAGACGATTGCTGTCCATCCACAAAATCGTAACTGGATGTGCCACCTGACGTGGTAATTAATGCCTGATCTGCATCAGCTGCGCTGACAGCCGTCGGAACCACCGGTAAACCACCTACGGTCAGAGCTGCTGCGAGGAATAACGCTCCATGCTTTTTCTTAAGAAACTTGTTGCTTTGTTTAAACACGTTCTTTTCCCCCAATCAATTTTTAGACAAACTCTTTTCTTGTCACTTTTACATAAGGGCAAATGTTTGCCCTTTTTTAAGCAACCTCCTTAGAAATCTAAGTATCGCTGCATGTGGTTGTCGGCAAATCCCACATTTTCTATAAATCTTATTTTAACAATCGTATCTCTACAAAAACTATACAAATCATATGGCCGGTTTGTAACTCTTGTTTACCAATCAAGCACTCGGGAATTTAAAAAGGGTGACCCCTTTAGAATACAGAGATCACCCTCTTGAAGCCATATAGGTCTTTTTTTAGAAATGTCCGTTATATAGCGTACAGTTCACCCGGGAAGGCCTGCTTTTTGTTTGTGCAGTAATTTGGTCAGATAAGGCCCCATCTGTTTGTCGGAGAAATTAAACGGCGAATGGATATCCTTCAGTTACATATTGCCTTTAATAATTAGAACATATACGGCAATGTCCTTAAACTAACCTGCCCGTTAGCTTAAAGCGATCAAAGTATATGTCTATTCGACATTCAGTACATGTTCTTGTCCTCTCAATATCCGGTGCCCCGGATATAATCATAGTCTCACACTTTGATGCCAACCGATATGCCTCTTCTACATTCTGATTCAGGTAACCCTCCGAATATAACAAAATATCCACTTCGGGGTTGGAAGCGTTCCTAGTCAGGATTCTCTTCTGCTATCCTCCCCCATTCATAAATAAAAGCCGGGTTTCTTCATAAAACACTACTGACATACAGTTGTCAGTAGTGTTTTTGTATAGTCGGAGTACGTAATCGTAAAGGAGTAGGAGATAAATGCGAAGTATTTTGGTTCAAAATGATACGATACGTTGTATCACTTATTATGGGAAGGATGGTATCTCATGAATTTTGCTTCTGTACGCATTATTACCGACGACGTAGATCGTCTCATCGAGTTCTATGAGAAAATCACGGGTGTTTCGGCGGAACGCCCCGCGCCCGTCTTTGCCGAATTCGTTATGCCATCGTGCACCTTGGCGATCGGCCACTCCCAGACGGCGCAACTGTTCGGTGATGGTTCCGCAGTGGCGGCCGACAATCACACTGTCATTATCGAGTTCCACGTCCATGATGTCGATGCCGAATACGAGCGTTTGAAGCCGTTTATCGACGAGTGGGTAAAGGAACCTACTACGATGCCGTGGGGGAACCGTGCCGTTCTGTTTCGCGATCCCGACGGTAACCTTGTTAACCTCTTCACGCCGGTGACCGAGGAAGCAATCCAACGGTTCAGCGGTAGGCGTTGACGGACAGTTGAAGTCAGTGAGGCGAATTTCGTAATTAGCAATGTTACTGAACGCATAAAGAGACCATAGCGACGAGCTATGGTCTCTTCATTATATCTAGGTTCTTCATTAATCATCGAGTAATGGATTTATTTCGCGATCTCGCAGGTGCTGGCAACCTGTTTGTAATTGTGCTAACGGGTCTATCAGTGAAAAGGGTACCTTAATAGCAGGCAGGTACTCTTGGTGGATTAGTTCATCATGTCCTCCCGACGGGGCTGGCAACGTTCCGGGCATGGGGATTAACCGAACAGCGATGGGCCGGAGCCAACACAATGAAGAGAAGGCGTCGATACGTAATGCAAAATGTACAAGAAATCGCTCAAATATAGCGGAATGGAATTGAACTTATGGGTGCTGTTTGCTTCAATATTCTCCTTTTATCACAAAGAACGTACCTCGAATTGTCCCAGCCAGTTTGGACTTCTGTCTAGCAAATTTAAACTTCTTTTCTTCCAGCTCTTGAGGTACTTCCATCCCCTCTGAAAGCTTAAAACCAACAGCCCGCTTTTTGGGGTTATCCAATGTATACATGACGTTGACCGCCAGACCATCTTCATAAAAGACGTAGGCCCATCTAATATTATCCACTTGAAAGTGAGAGGTTTCCAATGGTCTGGCCGCAAACTCAATACCACGTTCTTCTTTCAAAATTCGGCTCACATACGCAAGCGTCTCCTGGCTCTCGCCGGCTGGTACGACCGTAAATTCATGCTTGTATTTGTTCATAAAGTAACGGGCTTCATTCGCTCGCATACCAGCAAGCGCTTCTGCTACTGGTGAAGATTCTAGAGCAACTGTGGACACATTTTTAAAATCAACGATAGGGGACATCCTCGTTCCTCCTCTGATTTCATTTACTTCTCCACAACCGGAATCCACATTTCCCCATATACTAGGCCGTCTCGTTGCCCCATCTCAACCGTTGCATTGGGCCCGCCAACATAAGCAAAATCGTCGGCTGCTGGCAAGACTTGACCAAAGGCAATACCTGTCAGCCTATTACTCAACTCATCAGCCGTCTTCCCTTCCCCTTTGACGACGAGGTATTGTCCTTCAGGGAATTGGATCACTCGGTGTTCTTCTGGTACCGATGCTTCGGTCATGACGCCGGCATAATACATCATCTTGTGATTTATCGCTTCGTTCACGGCAAAAATGTAGTCGTTCGCAGCGACGGCTTTTAAAGCGTCAAGCCTTCCATCCTGCGCCACGGATTGCCAAAAGTCTTGCTTCTCCTTGTTCATACCTGCATAATCCGTGTAATCGCTCTTCAGCTCCGTGCCAATACCTAGAACGATAAAGCTGTCTTTTTTTTCAAGGGTATACACTGCCATGATTAACACTCCTTTTTCTGAAATGGATCAAATGATTTGTTATTTCACTTGATACGTTTATAATAGCTATAAATCATGTCAAAATATGATACTGTTTAGAGGGCCAAATGAAAAAAATTGAACGGATTAACATCATCATGCGGTACATCAATAACCGCGCTCAATTTACCATTTCTGAAATCATGCGAGAATTTAACATCTCTCGTTCAACAGCCATTAGAGATATCAGAGAAATTGAAGCAATGGGGATGCCTCTTGTCGCCGAGGTCGGGAGGGATGGGGGTTATTTTGTTATGAACAACTCTGTCCTGCCGACTGTCCGCTTTACCGATAATGAGATTAAAGCTCTATTTATTGCCTTCATGGCCACAAAAAATCAACAGCTCCCATATCTCAAGAGTCGCCATTCTTTAGCGGAAAAATTACTCGGTCTTATCTCGGAAAGCCAGCAAGATGATCTCGTTCTGTTAAATCAAACCCTTTTGTTTGAAGGAACCAACCCCCACAATCCCGACCTGCTTGATCTGTCAGATCTGCCCCATCCTATGTTAGAACAATTGATCCAAACCATTCTTATGGACAGCTATTTAATGGTTTCCGTCGAGGAATCGAGGCAAATAAAGTCTTATCCCATCTATTTGTTGCACCTTTACCGCGAAAAAAGCTCTTGGCAAATTGAAGGCTTTGATCTCGAGGAGGAAAAGAGACGGATTTTTCCTGTCGACAATCTCACAGATGTCAAACCATACCCTAAGAAAAAAAGAATAAATAAGAAGAAGATTGTAGAACAACTACGCAAGCAGGAAGAAGCCATCAACCTTGTCCTAGAACTTGGCCCAAAATCGATTGCCCAGTTCAAAAAATACCATCCCTTAAAAATCTCAATTTCATACACAAACCCTTTTCAGACTACGGCTATTTTAAAAACTTTCATCAATGTTCATCATCCGGATGAGTTGGCCGAAATAACAAATTGGCTGCTTTTCCTAGGTCGAGATATTAAGGTCAGGGAAATACCGATAGAGGTTGTGGAACGTTTGCAGGAGAGTATAGCTTTATTTGGGAACTCTTGAAGATAATTTTTTCTTTCTTTGCTGGTTCAATAAGTCTTTCTATGTTTGTTGGTGTATTGTTGATTGGTGGGAAAGAGTATCAGTGTCGTCTGATTTTCCGCATGCAGAGAGAAGCAATGCTCTTAAGTTAGGTAGTTTTTTCTGGATTATCACAACGATCTGGAGGGAATAACATCACGTAACCGCCTCCACTAGTGTTGTTGGATCTCCATCGAATGAATGGATTGCTATCCAAGCAGAAAAAAGTGCCGGCAGCAACCTCATTCTCGTAAACCTTAAAACAGGAAAGCACCCGATTTTAAACGATCGTCTTGAAAAAGCAGGTAAGCAAGGTGTAGAAACAATAGCCTCATATAATTGGTCACCAAAAGAAGATATCATTGCATTTTCTTACGGAAATACGGAGAAAGACACTTTGGCAATATACGATACTAAGAAAGATAGTTTTGTTGATCTCCCTCGGGCAACCAACTATATCAGCACAGGTTTAATTTTATGGCATAAGAACGGAAAAAGTATTGATTACATTAGTGAGTATCCTTCAGATCAATGGATTCTTTTCAGATACGATACAGAAAACAAAAAAGTTAAGCCTGTAAAAAAGATTACTCAGAAAGATTTTTAGCAGTGGTTTAAATTAGATAAATATCCTGCAAAATAATGAAAAGAGTTGATTGAACGTAACTTACGTTTCTGTAGTTCAACTTATATAGCAAAAGGACGAGTCTCCGTTCAAACGGGGACTCGCCTTTTTGATTTTATTCAAAAAATTAAGAAGTTCCTTTTTGCTTACTCGCCTGCATCTGCTGGGCGAATCGCATCATCTCTTCGAACTCTTCCTCGGATACGGCATCCCCATCGGTGCTTATGTCTTGTACAATCGGAATTTCGGGCTTGGCTTTGGTTCCTTTGCCGTATGTACGGGTACGGGTTCCAGCTGCACCAGCAGCCTGCTTGCCTTTGACCTTGGCCTGGTCGCGAATATATTGAACAGCTTTCTCGTAGGAGTTCACCTGCTTGAGCAGCATGTTAGAGGCGATCGCCTCAACGAAGTTTCGGTTAATCCGCTGCTCTCCACCGGATACAAGCAACGCCATCAAATAATGAATCAATACATTGATGACTTCACCAGGCAACTTGTAACTCAGATCAATTTTCTCAAATATATCGATCAGATTGTCCGGCACTGCACCTGGGAAGAACGTCTGCAACAGACGCGTATAAGGCTCATTACGCAGCATCATGTTGTATTGATGAATATCACACTTGGTCATAAATTGCGGAGGCACTTCGACGTAGTATTCCATCTGTACCCCATGCTCAACAGGTGGTTCACCAGAGTCCTCTTTCCGTTCAGGCTCCTCCATATGCTGTCTTAGAGCCACGACCTTGGCTGCCTGTACAGTCTGTTGCTCATGACGCTTCTTCGTCTGCCTGAACTGCATGCTCGCCTTATGCTGGAGATCATCCAGAATCAGCTGGCCCTGCGGACTGAAAATATCATCTTCGTCCAGCAGTCGGCATACATCCTGCACACTGAGATTAAACTTGTTCACTACATAATTTACAATGCCCAGTTGTTCGTGATCGAACCGTAGTTGCTCCACATGACGGCGATTGACGGACTCCCGCGGAAAACGCAAAATAATGTCGGCGTAGTTCAAACTGTTTTCTTCTGCTGCATCATTCGTGCCTGTCCGCTGGGCCGTAGTCGATACTTCCGACAATGCTTGCTCCAATTCGTAATCAATCACATGGGTATTCAATTCAAATATATCGTAAAAGGGAACGGAAATATTCTCTTTATTGGCTGCCGGATAAGGCGCGTCCCCATTTTCCACTGCCGAGAAACCGGAACGCAGGGAAAGGACGGCGAATTTGCCTATCTTGTCACGAAGCAACAGTGTCAAATGCTGTGTCCGGAAAAATTCTGCCGGAGAGAGCGGCGGTTGCAGCTCATATTCGTAGATATAATCATCATTTTCCGGAATATATAACCGTGAAGTCTGAAGTAGCCCCACCGCTTCAAGCTTGGACGCCTGCTCTACCAGATATTTACGCCCTTTCTCACTTGGCTCAAGCCCAAGTGTCATGAACAGCCTCCGTTGCTGTTCAAGTGGCGAATAACCGACCTGTTCACCGGGAAGATGCTGAAACAACAGCCGATACAAGCCAACCGCAAAAGCACCTACCATGGGCTGATATGCTCCTGTAAGCATACGGTCATCCAGGGCGCTAAGTCCAAACTCCCTGTATACGCAGTAGCGATGATGTTCAGTATAATGGTGCAGATTCTTCATGCGCATAGCCTGATCTCCTTCTCCCCAAAAGTATGTTTATCTATTCTATCATAAATGTCTGATCCTCAAATGCTCAAAAACAGGTAAAAAGATGGCCTGTCCTCGCTCCGTTTCGTCCTAGGTCGACATCATTCACGTTTTCGCCGAATTAAGCAACTTCCGAAAAAAACATGTCTAGAGTCGCTAGATTACTATAAAAGCTGTAGCAGCAGAATACAAGTGAAGATCTGAAGAGAATGTTCTCCAGATGTATATGAAGTACAACTGTACAATCATTCATCTTATATCAGTGAACAGCAAAAAAGCCTTCCCTTTGTACTCGTAAGCGTTTACGACAAAGACAAGACTTTCACGCGATTACAGACATGCACGTGTTACCTCTTCCAGCAAACTAAAACATTCTGTACCCACCCAGACGCAACTTCTGGATCGTCCAGCCACTGATTACCGCGCCAGCCAGCCCAGCGATCCCCGTCATATAGTCTACAATCTGGAAAGAACCCAGGTGTGACATCAGAGACGACGAATGATCCCATAGAGAGTACACGACGATAGGCAAAATTACAATGATGAACAGATAGGAAGGAAACCAGGTGGTCTTCATCAGCATGTTCAGAATGAAACCGATACCAAACATCATAACGAAAAATAATACCATTAATACCAACACAGGTATAAATTGCATCGGGCGACATTCACCTCTTCTTTCACACATTCGGGTTTCACTTCTGGATAGTAGTTAGTGTACCGCAAAAAATGTGGCGAAGCAACGAACTTTCTGGACAAATTTGTCTGTATTCACGCTCTGTTCATTTGCCCTTCTGCTTCATGTTGGGATACAATGTAAACGATAAAGTACTCACCCGTCCCTTATAGGGATTTGGAAATATATCTTGCAGGAGGAACACAACCAATGAACGAAGCCGCATCAACACTGGAGGGCTGGTACGCCCTGCATGATTTTCGCTCGATTAACTGGGCCGCCTGGAAAGCAGCAGATGATGAAGAACGTGCTGTAGCACTGGACGAGCTTCAGGAATTCTGGAAAGAATGGAAAGAAGTCGAGGATTCTTCCAAAGGAAGTACAGTCGTGTATACGGTTGTAGGTCAAAAAGCAGACCTCGTCATGATGCACCTGCGTGAAACGCTGGAAGATCTGAAGGCTGTTGAGAACGCGTTTAACAAAACGATGTTTGCTCAATACACAACCAAATCGTATTCCTACGTCAGTGTAGTGGAACTGAGCAACTACCTTAGCAAAGAAGGCGAAGACCCGATGCAAAATCCGGAGATTATCGCCCGTCTGAAGCCTGTTCTGCCGCAACGACAATACATCTGCTTCTATCCGATGAACAAAAAGCGTGAGCTGAATGACAACTGGTACATGCTGTCCATGGACGAGCGTCGCACCATGATGCGCAGTCACGGCATGATTGGCCGCAGCTATGCAGGTAAAGTGAAACAGATCATTACTGGCTCTGTCGGTTTCGACGATTGGGAATGGGGCGTTACACTGTTTGCGGACGATGCACTTCAGTTCAAGAAACTCGTCTATGAGATGCGTTTCGATGAAGTTAGCGCCCGTTATGGCGAATTCGGTTCGTTCTATGTCGGAAGTTTGTTGAACGAAGGAACACTGGAAGACATGCTTAAGCTGTAAAAATAGCGCAAAGCACAATAAAGCACCGCGACATCTCCTGTAAAGGATACTGTCCGCGGTGCTTTTTCTCATTCATGTACGCGTGGACAACCAATTCGGATGGTGATCCATTTGCAGTTGTTCACTCTATTTATAAGTCTCTGTTAATTCTTAATCCTCGTCCTCCTCATCAACCGCTTTCAGCGATTCGAGAAACTCTGCTGTGGCCCGATCACGGTCACGACCCTTCTCTTTAAGTCGCTCAATCGCGGGCAAAATGAGAATATCCACTTCTTTCTGCACGATGTAGGCCAGATCATACTGATCTTGTTCCTCCAGATAACCACCGACCTGCATCAGGGCATTGTATCGATCCAGTTCCTCACGCGTTAATAGTCCCCGGACCTGAACACTGCAATGTCTCATCCAAAAAACCGCCCTTTCTTCAAGACTAACGGAATACCACCAATGATGAACAGATAACGCAGATCAACCAGCTTCTTCAACTGAGCCGCTTTCCAGCCCTTGTATTTCTTGCCACCTACAACAGCAATGGCTTCACCTTTACCCAATGAAGCAACCGTACCCTTGCTCGTAAATACAAAAGGTTGTGGCTGTTTCTTGCGAATGGATGCCACGACGTTCTTGGCACAGTTCACGCCCTGCTGCATCGCAATCTGTGCTGTTGGCGGATATGGACGCCCTTCCTGGTTGAAGACCAGTGAATTGTCACCGATGACATAAACATGCTCATGTCCAGGCGCACGTAGATACTCATCAACCTTCACACGCCCCCGCATCACTTCAAGGCCTGCCTGTTCAAGCAGTGAGTTGCCGCGAATACCGCCGGTCCATACGACTGTAGCAGCATCGAGTTTTTCTCCCTCACCCACAATAACCCCGTCCGGGAGACATTGCTTGATTGGAACACCAATTTTGAAAGTAACGCCCTTCTTCTTCAGCACGTTCATCGCATGCTCTACCAGTTCCGGATCAAATCCAGGCAAAGCTGAAGGCGCTGCCTCTACATTGTAGATGTGCACATGTTTCGGATTCACGTCGAACTCCTTGCACAGCTGTGGAATGCGATCTGCAAGCTCAGCTACGAATTCAACACCACTAAAACCGGCTCCACCTACGACAAACCGAATACGATTTCGTTTGTTGTCGTTTTTGTACATCGCAAATTGATATTCGATGTGTTCCCGAATCAGTCTAACCGAGTTAATGCTGCGGATTGTCATGGCGTGGTCGAGCATACCCGGAATACCGAAAGTCTCGGGTTCCCCGCCTAGTCCAATAATCAGATAATCATACGATAACGTGCCGTCCTCCAGAATAATCTTCCGATCCTGCAGACGAATCTCCTTCACGGAAGATTTAACCAGGTCAATCTTGAACTCATCAATCAGCTTGGAAATGGGAACTCTTGCATGCTCAATGGTATCCGTGCCAGCTGCCGGCATATGTAGATGTGTAGTAATATAATGATAATCATGCCGGTTCACCAATGTGACGTCGGCCTCGTTATAGTTCAATTCCTTCTGCAGCCGCTGGGCTGTCAGAATCCCGCCATAGCCCGCGCCGAGGATGACGATTTTGGGAATACTGCTCATGTCTATACCCCTTCCGGTTTCACTTGCATCATCCCGATCTTGGGTGAGATGCAAAATGCACATACTTACAAATATTGATGAGGTCTTGCCCATTATGACGACAAATGTTAACTTCGCGAATTTATTTAAACGTTTGCATCAATTTCATAACTCACTAAAAATGGATTCTGTGAAACTATATCTAGACTTGATTGAAGTAGCTAAAGGGTTTATGAAATTGATTCGTTTGCACGCAAGTTATCGTTTCAAGTTGTGAAATTAACCACAAGTTTCCACAAAATACGGGAGTTGTCTTCACATTACATATTGACTCTAAATTAGACAAAAAAACACATAGTACAGGTCAAGGATATCTGTATTTCTGGTAAATATCAAGGTTTTTTTTGTTATTTTTCATAACCTTTCATTTCCAATTTCATCCTATTATCATCTGATCTTCATCAATTGTTCTCAGTTTAGTGACGCCGCTAACTTTGCAACCCTGAATACACCGTTTATAATAGGAAAGACAGTTCAGCCCCAACGTCGGTTACGATATGTAGCCTGCACATTCTTCCTGTTAACTACCTATTAAAATATGAAAGGTGTTGTTGATTCTTGACTGCACAGAATTCCAGTCACGATATGACTGATTTGCTTATTATCGGTGGAGGCCCTGCGGGTCTGTTCGCCGCATTTTACGGTGGGATGCGTCAGGCATCCGTTACCCTGGTTGAAAGTATGCCACAGCTTGGCGGACAGCTTGCCGCTCTGTATCCGGAGAAATACATCTATGATGTAGCTGGATTCCCAAAAGTAACGGCTCAGGAACTGGTGAATAACCTGGTTGAGCAAATGAGTCATTTTAACCCGAACATCCGCCTTGAAGAAAAGGTTGTATCGGTTGAGAAAAAGGATGAACAACACTTCGTCGTGAAGACCGATGAGAATGAATATCATGCCAAAGCTGTTATTATTACAGCGGGTGTAGGTGCATTCGAACCACGTCGCCTGGAGCTTGAAGGTGCTGCCAAGTTCGAGAAGAGCAACCTCCACTACTTCATCAGTGATCTGAATGCCTTCGCTGGCAAAAAGGTACTGATCAGTGGCGGTGGTGACTCCGCTGTAGACTGGGCACTCATGCTGGAGCCCATCGCTGAGCAAGTAACGCTGATCCATCGCCGGGACAAGTTCCGTGCACATGAGCACAGTGTCGAAAACCTGATGAATTCCAAGGTTAATGTCGTTACACCGACCGAAATCACGGAACTTCACGGAGATGACACGATTACCAAAGTAACCCTCTCCCATGTGAAAACCAAAGAAACACAGGAAATCGAAGTAGATGACGTGATTGTTAACTTCGGATTCGTCTCTTCTCTCGGACCTATTGCCGAATGGGGAATCGAAATTGACAGCAACTCCATCGTCGTTGATTCCCGCATGGAAACGTCTATTCCAGGGATCTTCGCTGCCGGGGATATCACAACATACCCAGGTAAACTGAAGCTGATCGCTGTCGGATTCGGTGAAGCTCCAACAGCAGTCAACAATGCGAAAGTATACTTCGATCCGGATGCCAAGTTGTCCCCAGGACACAGCAGCAACATGAAACGCTAATTTTTTTATGAAATAACATAATTGATACAAAAAAGGGTATCTTACTCCTGAGTGAATCCATATCAGGAGGGATACCCTTGTCTTATATATGCCCGCTGTGTAACGGTCTGGTTGTACCGGAGCAGGCTTGCCCCCACTGCCTTCAGGGACTGTTAGAATGCGGCAAATTGGACGATTACACCGGACCATACAGCCCCTACGTATTCCAAACTTCCTCTGACACGGCAGACGAAGCCGAAAACGTTTGCAATCATGTGATGTACTGTCACCATTGTCAGACGAGCACGCCATGGCCTGTCTCACTATGGGACTTGTCCGGAAACCTGTAACATTGCCTGCAATGAGGATCTCTAGTGAAGAATGGCAGATACGTCGGTACCCAGTTTGCGCTTATGGATCTCTGCCAACAGCAGTGCGATGAAATCTCGTTCGAGATTCAACTCAATCGCTTTATGGTAGGAATCCAACAACATCTCATCGGATAACATAGCCATTTCCCGCCACAACCTTTCCTTTTTTTTCCTCAAAACTATCATATCAGAGATTCATATAGAGAACAAGCGTTCTTGTTATCCACAACAACATGTGGAAATCCTGTGCATAGTTTGTTGATAAATGGTAAAAATGTTGAGTAATCAACGTGTATAGTGTGGACAATATTTATGCACAGGTAAGATGTACTACCATCAGAACGTTTATCAGCGTATTTTTTTTGGAATAAATTCATAGTTTCAAGACTTGTTGCGAGTAAATTACCCGGCAATGTAAAATTTCAAACGTTTTTCAAACTGTTTTCTTCTATATATTATCGGTTTTTCTTGAATTTTCTTGAGGTTTTTCATCGATTTTCTATTGAGGTCTGGTATTCACTTCCAGAATCCAAATCTTGCCTGAATAATCCAGTCCATAATCAAATCCAAGCTGTCCTACACCCGGGAACTGGCTCTCCATAATGTACGTGCATGTCAGTGTAAGTGAGCGCATCTCCCGGCGTTTGTGCCGACCGGATATATGTGGCAGGGACAAACCAAGTGCTCTCCTTCCCGATAGCATGGTGCCTCCCTTGCTCAGATTCGTCACACAAAGTCCTGGGCGAGCGAGTCGTCCTACCAGGGAACGGAATACCCAGCCTCTTTCGGTCTTGACGACTTTGACTCTGTAATCGACAGGTCTCCCTTGAATCGTTGCCAAATGAATGCCTTGCTGGATCAAGTACCTGCGTCTTGCCTTCACACGTACCAGAGAGCGATACATTTGGCTAAAACTTGCGAAAGAACGGGTCGTTTTCATATGCGTGTATCGATAAGCCCCACCGCTCACCGATACCCGCATGACACCGTAACCTCCGCCACCTACAATCGGTTTGATATACACCATTCCATAACGACTGAGCATATGCAGCAGATTCCCCGAGTTAAATGCCTTGGTCTGTGGGATATGGACAGCAGCTACCGGGTATTTCATCAGAGCCGCTGTCTTCCGCCATTTGCTTGCAAGCTGTCTCGACATGGGTTGATCTCCTTCCTTGAAACAATAGTCCTTCCTTATACATACTCAACAGAAGCCTTGCTTTCTTGGATGTCTGTCCACGGCAGGGGCCCCTTTTCCATGAAACTTGTCCCATGATCATGGCGGAAACGGGAACAAGCGCCCGGTTTGCTTTTCAAACAAGTCAATCTGTCGTATGCTACTAAGGAATGGCTTGGAAGGGCTTAAATATGAGGATCTAAGGAGCGTTCAGAAGAAATGGAAGCATTTTTTAAATCACTGTATGGCGTAGCCTATTTTGCAATGTCTATCGTTCTGGTAGCCGTCACGGTACTTCTCTTTGTTACAGGTATCCGACTGTTTATTCAAAAGCGAAATCGCGGCTTTGCCGTGAGTTGTCTTATATTTGCCTGTTTCATCGTCTTTATCATTGTTGTTATGCTCACTACGCCCTTCTCTGCCACACCGCCGGGTTCACCGGAAGCCATTGCTTCCCTGCTTCACTTCGGGTAGTTGAACCTCTGTAGAAGGAGATGCTTATGACACATAATGAAACTTTAGGAATTATTGATATCGGTTCGAACTCCATTCGTCTAGTTATATATGAACTGGATCAGGATGAAGCCTATCGCATCATTCATGAAGACAAATTCGCCGCTCGTCTGAGCAGCGTTGTTGAGCCGGATGGAACCATCCTGCGCCATTCTCTGGATAAAGCCATCACCATCTTGCGTCAATTCAAAGCGACCTGTGAGGCGTATCAGACCACACTGATCCGTGCAGCAGCTACGGCAGCTATTCGTAATGCAAGCAATGTCCTGCAGATTATCGAGTGGCTGGAGACAGAGACGGGGCTTATCATCGAATGTGTATCCGGAGATCGTGAGGCCTACTATGGTTTCCTGGGAGTTACTCAATCCATTGATCTGGCAGACGGTTACGTCGTCGATATTGGAGGCGGTAGCACGGAGATTACGGTCTTTCGGGATCGGAAAAGGTTACATAGCATATCCCTTCCCATTGGTGCCGTGAATTCACATGCCCGTTATGGGGGCGAAGATCAGTGGACCGAAGAGAATGCGAATGCACTGTGCAACGAAGTCATTCAAGCTCTCCGTGGACAGGATTGGATTCGTGAGCATCCTGGCCTGCCACTCATCGGACTTGGCGGTACGATGCGTACACTCGCCAAAGTGGAACAGAAGCGAATCCAGTATTCTCTGCCTGTCACCCATCATTATGAGATCGGTGAGGAAGCGATGGAGAACATCGCGCGCTCCTTGCCACATCTCACCTCGGCACAGCGCAAAAAGGTACCCGGGCTCGCCAAAGACCGCGCAGATATCATTGTGCCGGGCGTATTGATCCTGCGAACAGTCTTCCGGTTAATACAGGGAGATCGTTATGTGGTTAGTGGTACGGGTCTACGGGACGGGTTGTTGCGAGATTACAGGGCTGGAGGTCAGCCGGTCGTTCCAGACGCGCTGAAGGACAGTATCCGTAACTTTATCCATTTTGGTCCGCCTATTCCAGAGAAACGTCTGCAACGGATTCATCAGGATACGATTACCCTGTATACTGCACTACAAGGGTCTGCGCCTGATCAAGCAGATGCCAGAATCCTGTATGCGTCCTCCATGCTGCATATGGCTGGTAAGCAGATTAACTATTTCCGATATACTCAACACTCGGCCTACTGGATCATGAATGCCAGCATCTATGGGCTCTCTCACCGGGAGACCATTCTCAGTGCCAGTGCAGCCGATTATCATCCCAAAAAAAGAACGCCCCAGCTGCTGAATAAGCACCGGGACATTCTGAAAAACTCGGATGAGCGGCATGCTCATCGTATAGGCTCTCTACTGCGCGTAGCCGAAGCCATCAATCGATCCGAGAGCATCGCTTCGATCGAAGCAACAAAAGAAAACGACTCGCTGCAGGTGCAATTCACCTGTACAGCCGAGCCGTTACTGGAACTTGAAGGCCTGGAAGAGGCCGTCAAGGATTTACAGGAAGCCTGGGGCGTTACGTTAACGCACTCCATTCAACAGGCTTCCAAGGGATAATACCCATGGCCTCCGTCTGACTTCTCAGCGGGGGCTTTTCATTTTCTACAAATACATAATTGCCACCAGGCATAAGTTCTCTGGCTTTGACATTGTCCATAAGGGACAGATTAAGAATATCCACCAGCATCTTCTTCAGCTCTGGATCGAACACGGGACACATCAGTTCAATTCTTCGATTCAGGTTACGTGTCATCCAATCTGCACTGGAGATGAATACATCGGGGTTGCCGCTATTTTCAAAATAAAACAACCGGGAATGCTCCAGGAAGCGATCCACAATGCTAATGACCCGAATGTTCTCACTGAGTCCTTCCACCCCTGGACGCAGACAGCATACGCCTCGCACGATCAGATCGATCTGCACTCCAGCCTGAGAAGCCTCGTACAATTCATCAATTATATCCTGATGGGACAAAGAGTTAATCTTGGCAATGATTCTGGAAGGTTTGCCTTTAAGGGCATGCTCCGTCTCACGACGAATCAATGCGAACAGTTCATCCTTCATACCATCCGGAGCTACGTGGAACGCCTGCAATGCCTTCGGACCGGAATATCCGGTAATCTCATTGAATAATTCGGATGCATCTTCTCCAATAATCGGATTGGAGGTGAACAGTCCCACGTCCGTATACACTTTGGCTGTACTCTCATTGTAGTTACCTGTTCCTACATGAACATAACGTCTCAATCCCTGCTGTTCCCTGCGGACGACAAGAATGATTTTGGCATGGGTCTTCAGTCCAACCAGTCCATATACCACGTGACAACCGGCCTTCTCCAACTTCCGGGCCCACGCAATATTGCGCTCTTCATCGAACCGGGCTTTCAGTTCCACCACAACCGTGACCTGCTTACCACTTTCAGCAGCCAGTGCAAGTGCCGGAATAAGGCGTGAATCGCCATTGACGCGATATAATGTCATCTTGATGGCCAGCACTCTTGGATCTTCCGAAGCCTCCAATATGAAATCGGTGACCGGTTCAAACGATTCATACGGATGATGCACCAATACATCCCGTCTGCGCAGCAGCTCGAAATGACTTTCTCTGGGCAGGAACTCCAGTGGATAGACGGGTTTCACCGGACTGTATTTCAGATGCGAGAAGCCCTCCAGACTATCCACGAATCCAGCCAGAAAACTCAGATCAAGTGGTCCATCTATCTCGTACACCGGGTCTTGAATATCGAATTCATCCTGCAATTCGAGCAAGGCATCCGGACGAAAGTCCTTGCAGACTTCCAGTCGTACAGGAGCCCCTCGGCGTCTGCGTCGCAATTCTTTCTCAATCGCCTCAAGCAGATCTTCCGCTTCTTCTTCATTAATGAACAGATCCGCATTGCGGGTCACTCGGAATTCCTGTGCAGCAAGCGAGATATATCCGCTGAAGAGCGTGTGAATATGATGTTTGATCAAGTCTTCAATCAGTATGAACGTTTTCTTTTTGCTATTCGCCCGAATGGGAGCCTGAACCACACGCGGCAGATTGGAAGGTACCTGAACAATAGCCATAAACGGTTCGCCCTCTTGCTCCCCTTCCTTCTGCAGCATCACGGACAGATAGACAGACTTGTTGTGTACCAGTGGGAACGGACGACTCTGGTCTATCGCCATCGGTGTGAGTACCGGGAAAATAATCTCATGAAAGTACTGATCCATTGCGCGCTGCTGTGTCACATTAAGATCGGTATATTCCTGAATGTTTATGCCTTTCTTGGCGAGTATACGAATAAGTTCACGATACGTTTTATACTGTTCGGCGACCATGGTCCCGATTCGTTTGATCAATCTGCGGTACAATCCCGAAGGCGTATACCCTGTAAAATCCTTTTGTGTAAATCCGGCCTTGATCTTCTCTTTCGTCTCGGCCACTCTTACACTGACGAACTCGTCCAGATTACTGGCGACAATACCGAGAAATCTCATGCGTTCCAGCAGGGGCGTCGTTGGATCCTGGGCCTCTTGAAGTACGCGCCGATTAAATTCAACCCAACTCAAATCGCGATTAACGTAGTTACCTGTTTTGACGTCTCTATGCATGTATGGCCTCCGAATGTGTTGCATATCTATTCTTGGTTAGAAGTTCTCATATAATTGTACTATTCGTAATCAACATCAAGCGTCAGCGCAGTGTAAACGCTATGTAAAATTTATGTAAATGATACCTCATGGACGCAACTTTTTCCATCCCTTTACAAAGAGCAATAGACAGAGTAAAGTGATGTACAGTGTGATTTGGTCCGGTTGCTTGTTATCATTTCCAAATAACAGTGTCTAAAGGAGTATATAATGAAATCGAACAAACCTAGAACGTTACAAAAAAATATAGAGTTTTTCACGGCTGCACTCTCTCAATGTATCGTAAGCGCTTGGCAGGAAGACCCGGCTGGCGTCTACTGTGAGGTGGGTAGTGGCATCGTTGAACGGATCAGTGAAGACAGCGTACGCATTCGAAACAATGACGGAACGAAGAGTCACTATGCACGAGATATAACGATGTTCCAGACCGAAAAATAATTTTGCGTAAATACGTAAAAAAAGACTAGATTTCTCAAACCAGGTGTTGTATACTCTTGCCACAAGGAAAGGAGGTGCGTCAACATTTCTAATCACATGTTGAACGTGTCCCTTACCCGATCCACTAGCTCAAAATAAAATGAGTCTGGTGGAGGCGCGGGATACGGATCAATGTTTCAAAAAGCGCCACGGGTAGAAGGCCGTCTTCGGACGGCTTTTTGTTTTGTCTTTTTTCGTAGAGAGGTTGAGAAAACACCCAAAATATTGGAAATGGACCCTTTAGTAGAGTAAACCAGGATGGCTATAATTAGGATGCAACTCAACCTAAATCCGAGGAGGCATCTTGTAATGTTCAAAAATGTAAGGGATTTCAAGATATCCATCATGTTGGCTTTTGTTTTGTTATTCACCTCCATCATGCTGCCCGCAGGTCAGCATGCCAGCGCAGCACCAAGTTTCGCCAAAGGAGCCGACATCAGTTGGGTTCCCGGAATGGAAGCTCAAGGCTACAAATGGAAAGATAAAAATGGGGTACAGCGTGACATCATTGATATTTTGAAAAATGACTATCAAATCAATTCCGTTCGTATTCGGGTCTTTGTTAATCCTACGAACGATTATGGGAACGGTTACATGAACAAGGATCGTGCGGCTGCACTTGCACAACGTGCCAAGAATGCCGGCATGAGCGTAATGCTCACCCTGCACTACAGCGATTCCTGGGCAGACCCTGGTCAACAGACCAAACCAGCTGCCTGGAAAAACTACACGTTCCAGCAGCTCATGGATGCGGTGTGGAATCACACACGTGATGTCATGACTACAATGCAAAGCAAAGGCGTTACCCCGGACTGGGTACAGATCGGGAATGAAACAAGCAACGGCATGTTATGGGAAGATGGCAAAGCATCTACCAACATGAAAAACTATGCGTGGCTGGTAAACACAGGCCATAATGCAGTGAAATCCCTGAGCAGCGGCACCAAAACCATTGTGCATCTGGCAGGTGGAGATGATAACGCCCTCTATGTATGGAATATTGGAGGCCTGATCAATAACGGAGCCAACTTTGACATGATTGCCATGTCCCTCTACCCTTCGGCTTCCGGCTGGAACACAGCTGTGACGAATACAGTAAACAATGCCAAGGATATGATCAACCGTTATGGCAAAGAGATCATCATTTCTGAAATCGGCATGGACAATAACCAGGCTGCGGCTGGTAAAAGTTTTGTTGCGGCGATGAAAAACCAAATCCGCAATCTGCCGAATGGTAAAGGCAAAGGCGTATTCTACTGGGAGCCTCAGGCTACACCAGGATACAACAGCGGCTATGGCAAAGGTGCATGGCAATCGAATATGATGCCGACGGTAGTCATGGAAGGATTTATTGACTAGGTACGGTGGGTAGAAGTGTATTGGTGGGCAGCGTGGTGGGCGTTCCGGTGGCGGATCGTTCTTATGATCGCTGTTGTATCCTAATTTTTTGAACAACTTTCATAAGTTGAAATTAGGATACAAAGGCGACCGCTTCGCTTCTTCAGAATCGATTCCGCCCCCTCCACTATGTTGCTGCTCAATGAGACACTTCTAAAACCGTGTGTAGTCAAATGGATTAAGTAGTAAGGTAAAACAACAAGGGCTAATGGCGCTGTTCCAGGTGGGAGTAGCGTCTTTTTTTTACGTTGGAGCGAGTAGTACTGCTAAGGGTACCATTTTGGTAGCATGGGGCGCTGCAAGGGACCGTTCCAAGGCGGATCGTCTTATGAGCAGGCTGAATGCAGAATGGTTTTTTCACTTACATATGAATATAATAAAGAGAAAATCATGCAGAACGTGGGTTAGCTTATTACAAGAGCGGGGGAATATGGATGAGGTTTTTAAAAGGGATGGGCCAATTGGCTGGAGAAGTTACCGGGAAAGTACTAGGCGGCAGTGTGAGGGTTGTCGGTGAGATTGCGGGAAGTCCCTTTATCAAAGAAATCGGGAACGGCGTAGAAAAAGCTACGATTAACACTGGCAAAACGGTTGGACAACTGGCTAGCGGGACATATGATCTGGCAAGTGGTGCGATCCGAAAAGATGATGCTGCCTTGGACGCGGGCCTTGCCGATATTGGAGATGCCGTGACTAATACTGCAAAAGGTATAGCGATATCAGCCAAGTATGTGTATAACAGCGGTAAAGATGTTGTCGTGGGTATGAAAGAAGATGATATGGAGCGTGCCAAACTTGGCGCCAAACACCTTCTGACTGCTGCTGCCGTAACAACACTCGCTGTCGGTGTGGTTGATGCAGTTGATGGGGCTGAAGGTGCGGAAACGGCAGAATCCGGATTAGATCATCAATAACACGATAACCGAAGAAAAACAGCTTAGCAGAGCAACAAAAATATGGAGACAACTAAATGAGATTTTTTCAAGTAAAATCCATTGTTTCTTCTGAATAAAGCACGAGTAGACGAACACTGTCACCACAATGGGCAGATATAAATGAAGATCCGGACCATCCGTGCTCGCTAATCGTTCATTAATATATCTACCTATCGTCTGGTTGACCATCATACATCCATATATGATCCCAATTATCGCTGAAACAGCAAACTGAAATAGTACCTGAACTACAGCATTCTTTACAAATAATGGATCACGTTTACGTTTACGGTAACGGTTACTAACGATCATATATCTGTTGCCTCCTCGTTTTCTTATTCCTATTTTTGATGACTACTCCTGTATTTTACCACTCTATTGATCTTATGCCTTCTTCATTTTGCTGAGTTATCTTTTCCCCATAAACGTAAAAATGGCCCTGTCCACCTCATCGGCGGACAGGGCATTTATAACGATACCAAGATACCTCTGTTCAGCTTACTTTAGCCAGTCTCGTGGCACGCATCGATGCGGTTGCGTATACGATAAGCGCTGTCCAGATCAGCGCGAAACCAACGAGCAGAACTGGCGAGACTGTTTCCTTGAACACGAACACGCTCAGGATCAGCATGATCGTCGGCCCAATGTATTGCACGAAGCCAAGCGTGGACAACGACATCCGGGCAGCCGCCCGTGCAAAGAAAAGCAGCGGCAGCGCCGTCACCACGCCAGATAGAAGCAATTCGAAGAACATAGGCGCAGGCAGCGTCCATGCTGTTGCTTTTCCCACGATGGCCAAGTAGATCCAGTAGCCGAGTGCGATGGGCAGAACTACAGCTGTCTCCGAAAATAAGCCCACAGAAGCGTCTTGCTTAATCTTCTTCTTCGCTAGACCGTACAAGCCAAATGACACGGCCAGCGAGATCGCTACCCATGGGAAACGTCCGTAGTCGATAGCGATGATAAGCACCGCGACACCAGCAATAGCAATCGCGAGCCATTGGCCACGGTTTGGCTTTTCATGAAGGAAGACAACTGCCAGTAACACGTTCAGCAAAGGGTTCAAATAATAACCCAAGCTTGTCTCAACGACATGACCGTTGTTAACTGCCCAGATGAAGATCAGCCAATTAATAGCGATCAGAAGTCCGCTAGCTGTGAGCGATAACAAGAGCGAACGGTCAGCCACAATTCGTTTCATGTCACCCCAACGGCGCTGGACGGCAACGAGAATACCCATGAAGACGAACGACCAGACAACCCGATGGGACAGAATCTCGCCTGCTGGTACATTTTCAAACAACTTCCAATACAGCGGGAGAACCCCCCACATGATATACGCAATGATCGCGTTGATTAATCCATTGTTCATAACCATTTCCCCTCTTCAATGCTCTGATACTCAAGGGATTATACGCCTCTATCTACGCTTAAGTAAAGAGATTAATAGGTCAGGCCAGTTGCTATGCTCCCGTTCAACTGACATTTTCTTTGGACTAAAGTTTACCCAATTCTAGACAAATAAGAGCTTCAGCACTAAAATTAGAAAGTGAGATGAAGGGAGTTAGTATGAACCATCATAGGATAATAGAACAAGTATTAATTCATATCGAGGAGAATTTAGAACAGCCTTTAACTGTGTCATCCGTTGCTCTTACTTTCAATATGTCTAAATACTATTTTCATAGGCTCTTTTCAGCCATGATGGGCTGTTCGTTAAATCAGTACATCCTATCTAGAAGATTGAATGCCACCCTATCACTCATTTATGACAACAACTTGTCTCTAACCAATATTGCTTATCAGTTAGCCTTTGGTACGCAAGCCTCATTCACCCGGGCATTCAAACAACATTACGGTGTAGCTCCAAGTTCACTAAGAGCAGGCTTAAAAAAAATCTCTCCGACTCAAATACCTACTGTGATTAAAAGACCATTTAAAAATATCAATGGTGATATCGTCACGGATTTCACACTGACAGAGTTCAAAGAAACCCGAATAAGCGGGATTGCCTTTGAAGTAGACCTAGCCACTGATGATTACAAGAAGAAGATTCACTCCCATTCAAAAATGATGTTGAACCATATTGATGAAAGCATACATGGTTCTTGTTTTGTCATTTATTCAAACTGTCAACCAAATTCAACCCGATTCAAAGTTCTGTTCGGAATCCCACATGACATTCAAATTGATAAACCCTTTTATTTCACGGTTGATGTACCGTCTATTTTTTGCGCGAGGTTCAACTATTTTGGTGACCTGCTTGATATTGGAGAAGTGCTTAAATCAGACTATGCCAGATTCTTAAAGATTTCCAAGCAAGAGGCTGATCAATCGGATATTGAACTTATCCAAGTTTTTAATGACGTCCACAACCTGGACTCCACTTACCATATCTACGCACCAATCAAGAAACTCCCTGACGATCTGGAAATCTGATGGTACCGAGGAACCAAACCGTCAGAGGACTATTCATTACATCCATATAGGTCAGACCGAAGGCATCTCTAGTTCGATGCTAACTTACGTTTCGACCAAATAACATACCCCATCCATATAAGTGCAATTCCCATAGGTATCGCCAACCCCCGATCAAGTGGATGGGGGATGATTGCAGCAGTAATGGTGACTACCGCAGCGAAGGCCAATAGAATTCCTGCTAGGCGAGGCATTACTCTGGCACGTATTGTAGCGATGCCTAGCAGTAGACCTCCTAGCATATACATTACTCCCGCGAGCGGTGCTAATATTGGGAATATCCCGAGATTAACCTCACTAACTGTTCCTCCAACGAGCCCAACCATTCCTTCCACAAACTTTTCAGCATCACTTGTCAACAACGGCAAAACGAATGCTTCGATGAAACTAAAAATGAATGAGATTAACCAGAACAGATTGAACAAAAGGAAACCGACCAAGCCAAGCCACCCCGCTTCTTTCGCTTGGCTTACATAGAATCCAGTAATTCCGATCAGATTAAAGAACGACATAGCCATAGTCAGGGATGCAACCACTACCCAAGAGTTTGTATTTACAGAAGAGATATGATCTGTCGGGTGGATAAACTGAATAACGATATATAGAATCCCTGCTATTATTGCCATAAATCCTGACCACCGGTTGAGATCATGTACTGTTATTATTGATTGACTAACCTTTTTATCGTGCACTATATTCACAATGATTCCTCCACTTCTAGGGTATATAAAATGATCCAGTCTTTTCTCAACATCACACGTTTTTGACTCCAAACCTCCATATGTTCTAAACCTTTTTGTTACAGCCCCTTCCTTATTATGGTTTGGCTTATCGAGTATAACTTAACAAATTTGGCCTGCTCCTACTTTTCAGATCTTGCTGTAATTTGGGTTGCCATGGAACTTCCCTCAATGAAAAAGGTAGCTTTGCCCCCAATCTATCATCGTTTCTGCCTCATAATGATGCCGAAGTTCACTTAAAATCATAGGAAAACCTCCTATTAGAGCAATTAATTCTAGTTTGCTTCTAATAAGAGGTTATAAACTTGGCTATTCTCAACTGTAATCTTCAATCAATGAGATTTTGATAAACTAAAAAGCCGCTTACGCGGCTCCCGGGACATAAATGACATTAAATCTCTCCGACATATGATCAGGTCCGTAGCATTGCCATAATCTTTAGTCACAAGGATTTAATTTAATCTCCAATATTTTTATAGCCTGATTCCTCTCTATTATTCTTCCATTCTTTCTTTATCTTACCGATCCAACCAAATAATTTGAATAGATAAACTACAACAAGTACGATCATGAAAATAATAGTTGAGTACACTCCTACAGCTGATTGAAAGTCAGGATGAGTTGCAGGTGAGATCATGGTACCTACCCAGATTCCTATTCCGAGAATTAACATATCTTTGATTGGATCATACCACCTAACTTGGTGCTTATAGATGTAGATAGCGAATACAGCCATAACAGTGAACAGTACTGCAAAGATCTCATCCGAATCTTCACTAAATAAACCTTCTTCAATGTCCCATGAAGGAAAATAGAAGTAAATCATAATCACTTGCAGCAAAGCTAAGGTTATAGTCAAATAGAATCCCTTTTTTCGTCTTGCTTTTGTTTTTTGTGCCAAAGTCTTTTTCTGCTCATCGGTATAAAAAATATTGTCGATATCCTCGGCTTCAGATCCTGGTGTGAATAAAAGTGAACCCTCATACGAATTCTTGGGCACTGCTTTTATTCCTTCAGGATTGTTAGGTGTTGCTTTTAAAGCCATGTCAGTATGGAGTATCGTCACATTATTAGACTGAAGTACGTCAATCCAAGCATCAATTATCGCAAGGTCCGAGTGGGTAAAAGAAAGGACTTCGAGTTGTCCGTCCGCATTCTTACCATAGAACATAAATTTTGCCGCCCTATAAGGAACGAGTTTAGTAGTTATCGTGCCTGCTCGAACCTTTTGTCTAGGGATGAGTTGATAATCCATCCCAATTAATACATACTCCATTCGTTCATAAGTTAAAAAAATTTCTCTTTCTTCATTTTTATTTTTATCTTTAAAATACGTATAATATCCAGTCTGTCTTAATTCTATTTTGAAAACATAATCAAGATATTTTTGAAGGTTTTTAAAACAAAACCAACCTAGCCAACTAATCAAAACGCCTATTCCAAAAATCGTGATCGCAACACCAGTCTCATTGTTCATCATCCTTAACACCGCTACGGCGATTAACCCGAGTCCAATGATAGAAAAAATTGAAATCAGACCTGTATGAAAACCAATTGCCCATTTTGGGAGTTGATTTGTGAACTTTCGGTTATCCTTTGTTTGCATTTCTAGCATATTGGTACCTCTTTTCTGTCCGTTAGCCATTGATCAATGCACTCAAGATTTATCGTTTCTTGTTCGCCCCCCTAAACCAAGAACATGTCCTTTATTGTTAGGCCACCATTTTCTCGCTATAAATGCCGTCACCTTTTCATTCTGATAAATGATATCCCTTTGTTTTGTTCCCTGATCAGGTCGCTCGATACCCCAAATACAACAAAATGGACATTCGTATTCTTCGGGCTTATGTGAAAATGATACTGTCATCTTTATCATTCAACCCCTCTCATATTTTCCCAACAAGCTATTAGACGCAGGTAACTTATGTTCATTGCGTTATCCTAACACAAAAAGAACGGACGCTGATCTGTCGTGATCAGCGTCCGTTTTGTAAGGTTCATTATACGTTATACGAGATGAATTACTTCGCTTCGCCAACCACAGTAAAGCGTTCGTTTTTGTGTTGCGGATTTTCAATCTCGTCAACCAAAGCAATGGCATAGTCAGCATAACTGATGTAGCTTTTGCCTTCACTGTTGACCAGGAGAACATCATTGCCTGCTTGATATTTACCTGTGCGTACGCCTTCCGGATTGAAGAATCCAGCCGGGCTCAGGAATGTCCATTGAATACCTGAAGATGCTTGCAGATCCTGCAAGTTTTGGCCTTGGTTCGTTGCAGTTGCTTTGTAAGCATCAGGGAATCCTGGGGATTCAAAGACACGCAATGTCTTGGACTCGTCCGTGAACAGGCTTCCTGCTCCACCCACGACGATCAGACGAGTGTTTGGTGCATCCTTCAGGATGTTGATCAACGCTTGTCCTACTTCCACATGCAGGTTTTCTTTACCCGCTGGTGCACCAAATGCATTTACAACTACATCGAACGCTTTAAGATCTTCAGCTGTAAGATCGAATACATCTTTCTCCAGCGTATTCAGGGTTTTATCTTCCAATTTGGATGCATTACGAACAATCGCCGTCACTTCATGCCCTCTGTCTGCCGCTTCTTTCAAAATCACGCTTCCTGCTTTGCCTGTTGCACCAATGATTGCAATGTTCATCATGATCTCTCCTCTGATTTGTTTTGTAGTAAAAACTCATGTTGTAACTATAGTAGTTACAACATGTTTTGTCAACTATTCCTCTCTGAAAAATTATAGAATTCCCCTCAGTACAACAAAAAAAGACCCTGATAGATCATCTATTACAGACTAATCCCATCACTTCGGGTCTAAATTATGGGTTTACCACACACATTATTGTTCGTAACGTGTTTCATGTTCCTCCACTTTCCTGAGTATCACCCTGCCTTTTTTCTGAATCGACTCATATGCTGCCAGAGCGACTGCTGTGGCCTGTAAACCATCTTCCCCGGAGACTAAAACACTTCTTCCAGCCAGGAGTGAGTCCACGAAATCTTGCAGCATATAATAATTCATACGTTCACCCCAATAGCTCCACCTTGCTCTTTCCTCGAGATCGCTGTATACCTCATTTGTCTGTGCGAAAGCATCCATATGTATGACGCCTTCCGTACCGATGATATCTAGCTTTACGTCTCCCCAGAAGGGATATGTCCGATTTCTCGACCAGCTTGTATCAATGAACGCAATCACTTCCTGATCCAATTCAATATGCACCATGCCCGAATCTTCCACCGCCAGATCATGAAACAAATGTCCTTGCTCTGCATATACAGCGGTCGGATCAAGGTTAAACAACCATCGAAGCAGATCAGCTACATGGACTGTATGATCCAGAATCGCTCCTCCCCCGGATTGGGAAGGATCCAGAAACCAGCCCTCTGGTGCTGTACCACGATTGTACCCCTTAACCGCAACCACTTGACCAATGTCTCCTCGCTCAAGCGCCCTTTTCGTCTCCAATACAGCAGGCAAATATCGGCAGGGAAATGCGGTCATCAATTGTACCCTGTATTTGGAGCAGATTTCGATCATGATTTTCATTTCATCCATGCTAACTCCAAGCGGTTTTTCACATAGAATATGCTTACCCGCACGGGCACTTTCCATCACCATGCTCGCATGCTTCACATTCTCTGAACATATAATTACGGCATCAATCTCAGGAAGCTGCAGCATAATGCGGTAATCTTCGTAATACGAGATATGGCCTTGATCAAGAAGAGTCATAACCCGCTCCATGTTATCATCGGCGATGGCGACGACCTCTACATTCTCTATCGCGGCGAGCTCCCGAAAATAACTGAACGCATGGGGATGAGCGAAGCTGATCATGCCAATACGCAATCGTTTCATCTGAATGCTCCCCCCTTCTCCTCAAAACCTTTCATATTGACAGAGTCTCCGCTGTAGGCAGAATGGAGTGCAGCACGGGCAATTCGGGACGCATTACAGGCATCCTGAAACGTGATCTTAGGCTGATCCCCGAATTGGATACATTGAATAAAATGAGACAGTTCACGTTCATAGGCCGTTTCAAACTCAGGACTTTTCCTTAAAACGATAGGTGTATGTGTCCTGTCGTCCGTTCCCTTCGTTGATATACGGCCTATTCCTCCATCCTGACGGATAACCACTGATTTGGCCTTCTCGGAATTTGCATGCAGGATTCCCCGATCTCCCGCGAATTCCATCGCTGTCTGGAACGGCCCCGGGTATCCCCACATCCCTTCCAGATTGGCGATAGTTCCTTGTTCGAATCTCAAGGTTACCCAGGCATAGTCCAAATGAGGAAGGGTTCGTCGCTGGGCATACACGGAACGTACCTCTCCAAGCACACTGCGCATATAATCGATGTCATGGATCATCAGATCCATAATGACACCACCGCTATGCCTCTCATCGTTGTACCAGTTCTTCATCAGCCCCGGATGGGGTCCGATACGACTGGCATGGGCAACCCCAGGCTTCCCTATAACTCCGGCAGCGATCTGACGGGCGACATCGATATAGGCAGGGAAGAAGCGACCCACATGTGCAATAAACAAATGAACTTTGTTCGAACGACAGACGACATCCATCATTTCGGCTTCTTTGGCCGTCGAACTGACCGGTTTCTCACAGATTACATGCACGCCCGCTTCAGCGGCCATGACTGTATACGTGCAGTGCAAAGATGTAGGGAGGCAGATGCTCACCACATCCGGGCGCCCCCCGCTCAACAAATCCTCAAAACGGCTGTACGCTGTCGTTCCGTAACCATCAGCCAGCCTGTCAGCCTCATCCTTCTCCACATCACAAACCCCAACCAGTTCAACATTTTTCAACTTGGCATAACTTTTGGCATGTACGGCTCCCATCGTTCCGCATCCGAGTACAGCAGCTCTCACAGCTTATCCCTCCTTCATCAAGTCTTTGTTCCAGTCATCAATTCATACGCTATTCTGTCTTATACCTGTCATAGGCTGCCTGATATACCTTCATATACTCGTCCAGCCCCATTTTATTCAGAGTGTTCACATACGTTTCCCACTGATCAAATCCTGCACTGCCATTCACAAACTTTGCTTCCATCTCGGTCACGTAATCCTGAATGTCTTTTCCAACTGAGGACATAAATTCGGATTCTTCCTGCGTGAAGTTAAAGTTGTACCAGATGTCCTCTACGGCTTGGTCCTTCGCTTTGTCTGCTGCCTGAAGGGAGCTTGGGAGTGTCTCTGAGCCTTTGAAATAATCTTCCTTCACTAAGCCCGGATAACTTCCACCGAGCCAGGTGAAATATTTCGCCAATGCCTGATCTTGAGTGAGACCATCCGGATTCGCTGTAATATCCTGCGTGTACTGCAGATTTCCGTCTGCATCCTTTTCATAAGTCTCCCCTTCTTTCCCCATGAAGTAGAGGAGGGCTCCTTCATCACTATAGAAATGATCCATCCAGCGGATCGTTGCTTCAGGGTTCTCATTCTTGTCCGTAATCGCGAACGCTCCTACATGGACCATAGGTACCTTTACATGAGAATACAGCTGTTCCCCATCAGGACCTTTCAGGGCACCAAGACCGATGAAATTTTTCTGTCCCATGACCGTTTCCGGGTTGGGCACCGTTGTCGCACCAAGCGTTCCCGCCTGACCTTTCGCATTCAGTGCTCCGCCATCCAGTGTAAATATTTCGGGGTCCAGCAATCCTTCCTGATGTAGCTTGTTCACATACTGGAGCACTTCCTTGTACTGAGGCAATGTTTTGGTGAAGCGAAGCTCATCTGTGCCGGGGTCCACATCAACCAACTTGTGTCCGAGTCCACGGTTACCAAGCCCCCATGCCCCTTTTACATGATCAATAATGCCCGTAATGCCTGTAGCGCTAAAAGGAATTTCATCGTTTTTGCCGTTGCCGTTAAGATCTGTCGTTTTGACCGCTTTCAGATATTCATAGAAGCTTTCGGTTGAATCCGGTTCTTCCATGTTCAGCTGTTTCAACCAATCTTCATTAATCCACAGCGGTGCACCAATCAGCATGGATAACAGAGCGGGATCATAGAAGGACGGCATCGAATAGATGTTGCCATCCGGCATCGTCAACCCTTTACGAATATCCGGGTACTGCTCCATCAATCTTTTAAAATTCGGGGCATAGTCATCAATCAGATCATTGAGCGGAAGAAACACACCCTGGGCACCATAACGTGTCAATTCATCCGAAGTCACACGAGCAGAGTAAAACACATCCGGGTAGTCATCGCCTGCCAGAGCCAGGTTCCGCTTCTCGGTCAATGTCTCAAAAGGAACGAGATTGAAGTTCACCTTTACGTTCGACATCTCACTGTACGCTTTCCAGATTAGTGTTTCTTCGAATTTACTCCCGTTGGTGGTAGACTTCCCTGTGAAAAAGTCCAGTTCAATCGGTTCCTTCACTACTGGCATGCCTGTAGCATTCAGATTAGATTGACTATCCTGACTCTGCCCTGCAGGCGCCTCCCCTGAACTGCATCCAGCCATTAAACCCGCTGTAATCACGATGGATAAGGTCAAGTTGCCCCACTTTTTAAACAACATCTCCATGCACTCCCTTATAATCAAATGGATTATGGTTTACCCTTTTACTGCGCCAATCATGACGCCTTTAATGAAGTATTTCTGCAAAAACGGATACAGGATCAACATAGGAAGGTTAGTAATAATTACAGCAGCATATTTGATGGCTTCAGCATCCATCATGCTTCGACCCAGGGAATCGTCACTGATATCGACCATTTCCTGCATCTGACCCTGAACTAATATTTCACGTAAAAACAACTGCAGCGGATACTTGTCCCGGTCTGACAAATAGATTAGGGCGTTAAAATAACTGTTCCAGTGCCCCACTGCGTAAAATAGAACCATGACGGCCAATACCGGCCCGGAAAGAGGCAGAACAATCCGCATCAGTACCTTTATGTTTGAACAACCATCCATAAAAGCCGCTTCCTGAATTTCCTTCGGTATGGAGTTCTGAAAAAACGTCTTCATGATCAGCATATTCCATACGGATAACGCCGACGGAATAATCATGACCCAAAAGGTGTCCAGCATACCCAGGTCCTTGATGAGCAAGTAGGTTGGAATCATGCCTCCACTGAAAAACATGGTGAATACAATCAAAACCGTAAAAACAGTTCTTCCGCTAAAATCGGCTCTGGATAACGGATATGCTGCCGCAATGGTCATCACCAGGTTGAGCAATGTGCCGGCCACCGTGTATAACAAGGTGTTCCCATATCCTTTCATCAGCTCGCTATTCGCAAACAGACGTTCATAACCAACCAGCGAGAGTTCCTTGGGCCACAGCCAGACCTCACCGCGCATGACGTTTTCGGGATTACTGATCGATGCAATACCCACAAAGAATACGGGATACAATACCACTACAGAGACTACCGCAAGAGCAGCATAGATTATCCATTCGACTGCCCGGTCACCACGACTTTGTGCCATCTCCTCACCTTCCTTACCATAAACTGCTGGAGCTGACTTTGCGGGCGAGCCGGTTGACGGTCAGCAGCAATATAAAATTGATAACCGAGTTGAACAGGCCGACAGCTGCGGAATAGCTGTACTGTGCCCCAAGAATTCCGCTACGATATACATTGGTTGCGATCACATCCGATGCTTCCATGTTCAACGCGTTTTGCAGGAGGAATACTTTCTCAAATCCCACGCCCATAATGGACCCCACATTAAGAATTAACAGCACAACCATGGTCGGGGCAATCCCCGGGATGTTCACATGCCAGATTCGTTGAAGTCTGGTCGCACCATCCACCTTGGCTGCATCATGTAGCTGTGGATCGACTCCGGCAAGAGCCGCCAAATAGATGATCGAGCTCCAGCCCATTGTCTGCCAGACACCTGACCATACAAAGATACTCTTGAACCAACCCGGTTCTGTCATGAACGAGATGGCTTCTCCACCCAAAGCCGTAATTGCCAAATTAATCAATCCACTGACAGGAGACAAAAACATCATGATCATACCCACCATAACGACGGTAGATAAAAAATGAGGCATGTAGGTCACCGTCTGCACAAATCTTCTGAATTTCCCAGACCTGACTTCGTGGATCATCAATGCCAGAAGAATAGGAATAGGGAAGCCCACCATTAATTCATACAAACCAATACCCATCGTGTTTTTAATAACTCGCCAAAAGTAAAAGCTGTCAAAAAACCGTTCAAAATGCTTAAATCCCACCCACGGGCTTCCGGTTATGCCTTTATTGGCAATAAAGTCCTTGAAGGCAATCTGCATGCCATACATGGGTACATAATGAAACACAATGAAGTAGATGAGGACAGGCGAAAATAACAGATACAGATCCCAATTTCTACGAAATGAACGTAATCGGGATTTCTTCGCTCTGCTTCCATTCCCCCGAATTCCGTATGCCTGCTCCTTGACGGATATCATCTGTTCCAAAATCAGCAATTCCCCCTTCTGCCTGCCTATTTGCAATTGGCTCAGCTGCAAGTTGAATGTTACAGCTTACTACCTGCAATGGGTATACACCGTTTTTGAGATCTTGTCCGATCCTTATGAAATTTACATCATTCGTGATCTTTCCTGAAAAAACAGCCATTTTCGCAAAAAAGGTATAGCCCCTTTTTACACCACGTTCATACTCTGCTTTCTGCGGCTTAATAGTTCACGCGTAGAATGGGCCAAATAACTTGTTCTCTGTAGAAGAATAAAATGAGGGGTTGGCCTATGAATTGGATGTTGAACAAAAAACGAACCCTGTTTTTTAAATTATTTGTCAGCTTTTTGGCGATCATTTCATTGTTCTGCCTATTCTATATTCTGATTTATTATGTATTCAAAACGAGTCTGCAGGAGGAAATTGTCCAAAACAGTCACAATGAAACGAAGAATACAGCGGAACGATTCTCCAATCATATGGAACAAATTCAGATCATGCTGTTCCATATGTATAACAATCAGGATCTGGTCGCCTTCAACCGGCAATTGCAAAGAGTGGGATTGGAACAGGCAGACTATCTGAAGGCCAAAAATGTGATGATGGACATTCGGGGATATGTGTACAATTCTTTGTTTTTGCTGGAAGATGTGATCGTGCATTTTCCTAAGGACCACTTTGCGTTTGGCAAATCAGGTAGCGGCAGTTCGGATTACATGTTCAACACATCGTATCAAAGCGATACCTATCCATTGGAACATTGGGAGACACTCGCGGATCAGCCTCACACTTTCCTGATCTCGCCTTCAACCTCCTTTCATATGAACGCAGGGTCTCCCGAGAGCAGGCGGCTTCTGCCATACACGTTCAAGAAACCCGGCACGGCTTACCAGATCATTGCAATGGTGGATATCGAGAAAGCAGTGGAGTCCTTTTTCGGCACCACAGCTGGACATACCTTGACTATTACGGATGATCAGAGCAATATCCTTTACCACTCGGGCTTATCAGCAGAGGAAGAAGCAACACCTGTTTTTCAGAATGGAGCAACTGCACTCAAAGAGAATGGAAGATATTATTTCAAGGCAGAGGCTGCGGATGGGCTCACCTATATTACCTCTTTGGCAGATACTCGCATTGCAGATCAATTACAGCGATTGACCGGTTATATGGTTCTTATCTTTGTATTCTCACTTCTGGCAGCAACGCTGGTATCCCTTTATTTAAGCCGCCGCCTGCATACACCGGTCAAGCATATGTTATCCTCCCTGCTGGACCGTACATCACGTTATGAAGCCGGTGATGTCAGAGCAAGAGATAGTCGTATCTGGGAATATGATCTGATTCAGAGCAGGATCGAGGATTTGAAGAAAGAAAAGGATACGATTGTGGACAAGCTTAACCGTCAGAACGCAATTCTAACCAATTACTCCTATATGAATCAACTGAAGAATATTAATACAGACCTGAGTGAATGGAATGATTTCTTGGCGGATGGAGGAAGTTATCAGATTGTGTATTACGACATCCGTTTCCGGATATCGGAAGTTGGAAGTATGCCCCTTGACCGGGAGCGGGCAGTACGTCACTTGCTGGATTATATTCATTCGCAAACCAAAGAGATGTTTCATGCCAATCATACATTCCAAATGGAGAAAAACGAGATCGTCTCCATATTAAAAGGAGCTTCGACCGTCCAGCTTCAAGCTCTGCTAGAGCAACTTAAAGCAAGTCTGGATGAAGAAAGCCATTATTACGTCGTGACCATCTGTACCCTTCCGGCAATGAATCAACCGACCAAATTCAGTGAAACCTACCAGCAATTACGAGATCTTGCCTCCGAAGCCCGCCTGCTAGAGGAAACGCAGTTGATCAGTGAGGCCCGTCCCCTGCCCGATCTGGATCAACCTCTGTTAAAACGGGGGCGTGAGTTCGATCAGGCACTCCATTCGCTGGAAGAAGACACCTGCATGGAATGGATACGTCAGGCGTTCGCCCAATTCGTCAAAAAAGAGGCAAGTGTGCTTCAGTTTAGGCAATTGGCTCTAGCCATAACCAATCATATCATTGAAGTTATAGATCAGCATCTGTCATACAAAAGAGCGGATACATCTCTGCACGAATGGAAAAGTATGCTTCAGGATTGCCATTCGCAGGAAGACTATGAGATTGTTTTTAAGCATATCATTAACTCATCCATTGCCATCATGCAGGATAGCGGACTCCCAGTACTGGAAGAACCCACCATCGTCGTGTTCTATGAGATTATCAACTCTCATTACATGGAGGATATCTCACTCGAGTATCTGTCCGAGAAACTGAATCTGTCGACGACATATCTCTCCGTGTATATCAAAGATAAAACCGGCATCAATTTTAGCGAGCATCTGCAAAAAATCCGCATGCGCAAAGCATGTGAACTGCTGGCTTCGACGAACTGGACGATTAACGAAATTAGTGTCCGCGTGGGATACCAGAACATTACTTCCTTCAATCGAATATTCAAGAAGACAACCGGCATCTCGCCTGGAACTTTTCGAAAACAACATCTTATGGACATTCACCACCAACAGAAACATGTGGACTGAAATGATTACGCCAAGTAACAGAAAGTAGTAACACCTTGAATGTCCGAGACCATCTGACTTTGAAGCACATAAAAAAGCGCAGCTTCAACGGTTTTACCCGCCGAAACTGCGCCTCATTTATTCTTATTTCTATAATCTTAGCAATCTTTATCCGGAACCCCTGCATCTTCCTTCGTACGGAAGGATGATCCGCAGCCGCAGGTCGCTACTGCATTAGGGTTATGAATGGTGAACCCACCCGTCATGCCGGACTCTTCAAAATCAATTTCAAGTCCATTCAGATACTTCAGGTTTTCCTTCTCGACTACAACCTTCATGTTCTGAATATCCATATACAGGTCCTCATCGGACTCTTTATCGTCAAAGCCCATGGCGTACGAAAATCCGGTGCAACCGCCCGGTGCTACGCCAAGACGCAGGAACATACCAGGTGTCTCTTGCTGTGCAAGCATCTCTTTTAATCTGTCAGCAGCCGTTTCGCTGATATTAATCATGCCAGGTCACTCTCCTTTTCATTAACTCTTCTTAAATTATACTCCACCCCGTCAAGGGTCTCAAGTCATGTTTGCCTCTTTCCCCGCTCCCCTTAAACTCCTTTTTCTTCCCAGTGTATTGAACCCCCGGGATACGAGGTTTATAATGAATAGGTGGTCGCACTGAAATGTCGGTATTTTGTCATGACTTATTCAGACGATGGTCATAATTGGAGTTGTAATTTTTTTCACATTTCGAGACTGCCACGCAGTCCCCAATGCATATATGAGTCAACCGACTCCATTTTTTGAAAAAATTTAGCTTTCATATGCAGCACACGCTGCACCGGGTAAATAAGAGTTTAGTCCTTATAAGGAAGCGGCAGATGACCGCATCTTTGCTATGTAGTTCTGTATGCAGATCCTACACACAACTCCAATCCGGTTAAGAACAGGAGGAAACAATATGTCTACATTGGTAACACCGTTCACAGACAAAAGAATGGCTGAAATCGTTGAGAAAGTGCAGAACGGCGTAAGGCTGAGCGTAGAAGACGGCGTATATCTGTATGAAACTGATGATCTGCTGACTTTGGGCCAACTGGCCAATGAGGTCAACTTGCGGAAGAATGGTAAGAAAGTATATTTCATCGAGAACATGAGTCTTTATTTTACAAACGTATGCGAAGCTCACTGCGCTTTTTGTAATTTCCGCAAAGACCAGGGTGAAGATGGCTCTTACACATTATCCGGTCAGGAGATGATCGATTATGTGGAACAGCATATTCATCCAGGTGTACGTGAGTTCCATATCGTAGGCGGACATAACAACCATGTTCCTTTTCAGTATTATGTCGATTCCCTGCGTGCTTTAAACGAGAAATATCCGGATGTTACGCTGAAAGCCTACACGGCAGCCGAGATTGACTTCTTCACTCGAATCAGTGGACTCAGTATTAAGGAAGTTCTGCAGGAGCTGCAAAAAGCAGGTCTGCAATCCCTGACTGGCGGCGGCGCTGAGATTCTTTCGGATGAATATCGCAAAAAAATGCGTGTAGACAAAGCGAACGTGGATCGTTATCTTGAGGTGCACCGTACAGCTCATAACCTGGGCATGCGTACACATACAACGATGTTGTATGGATCGATCGAATCCTATGAGGACCGCGTTAACCATATGGTGCAGATTCGTGAATTGCAAGATGAGACGAATGGATTCATGGTCTTCATCCCGCTTTCCATGCAGCCAAAAAGTAAAAACGCGAGCATTATGCGTCGTAACTCGGCGTATGAGGATCTCAAAACAATTGCGATCAGCCGTTTGATGCTGGATAACATTGATCATATCAAAGCCTACTTCATCAACATCGGTCCACAGCTGGCTCAAGTTGCCCTCGGATTCGGTGCTTCGGATGCACACGGCACGATTGTTCGCGAACGGATTAGTCATGCAGCAGGTGCATTAACACCTGAAGGCCTCACCCGCAAAGAGCTCATATGGCTCATTAAAGGTGCAGGACGCATTCCGGTAGAACGTGATACGTTCTACAATGAAATTCAAGTGTACGAATAGTATATAAAACAACATCTAAAGCCAATATTGCACCCGCATCACTCCAGAACGCTACTTTCATGATAGGGAGACGTTTGAATCCGAGTGATGCAAACTGCTGAATGATATCTTCAATTTTCAATGTCTACTTTTCAATTATTCAAATCCCAACAGAAGGAGCAGCTATGTCATTGCATAGCTGCTCCACAGGTTACAGCCCCATTTCAGTGGGACTGATGCAGAAAGGAAGCCGAGTCATGAAAAATTTCGTCATTCTTGGAGGCGGCTATGGCGGCCTCACCATTATTAAGGAACTTCTGGAAGGTAAAATTCCAGCCGATACACAAATTGTGTTGGTGGACCGCAGCCCCTTTCAGGGATTAAAGACAGAATATTACGCACTCGCAGCAGGAACCGTATCCGATTATGACCTGCGTATCCAATTTCCAGTGAGCGATAAAGTCACTTACCGTTATGGAGAAGTTACTTCGATTGACCTGGAACAGCGTCAGATTGAATTTGAAGGCCAAGACCCGCTCGTTTACGACAAGCTTGTCATTGGACTTGGTTGTACGGACCGTTTCCACAACACACCAGGTGCCGAAGATTATAGCTGTACCATTCAGAGCTTCAGCAAAACACGCGAGACCTACCTGCGTCTTAATGAGATCAAAGCCTATGGTAATGTGCACATCGTTGGCGGCGGATTAAGTGGTGTCGAGATGGCAGCCGAACTTCGTGAGAGCAGACCGGATCTGAACATCAGCATTCTGGATCGTGGTGAACGTGTATTATCCGCCTTCCCGCAACGTCTGTCCGTGTATGTGCATGAATGGTTCAACGAACATCAGGTAGAGACTCGCGGGCATATCGCTATTTCACGTGTTGAACCGAATGCCATATATAACCGGGATGAACAGATCCTAACGGATGCTGTCGTGTGGACTGCAGGCATTCAGCCCGTAAAAGTGGTACAGGATCTGGACGTAACCAAAGACCCTCAAGGTCGTGTCGTCCTGAATG
The DNA here is from genome assembly GCF_058313655.1 of Paenibacillus sp. Negev47. Lineage (NCBI taxonomy): Bacteria > Bacillati > Bacillota > Bacilli > Caryophanales > Paenibacillaceae > Paenibacillus > Paenibacillus sp. Negev47. Next base: position 973,592 of record NZ_CM177754.1, on the reverse strand, counting down.
AATACTACCAAATCCCGGAATATACCGATGTATATGTCGTTGGTGACTGTGCGAGTGTCCCTTATGCACCTAGCGGTCAAGCTGCCGAAGTGCAGGGTGAGCAGATCGCCCATATTCAGCATGCCCTCTGGAAAGGCGAACAGCCCAATCCACATCCACTCAAGCTTCGTGGCACGCTCGGTGCACTCGGCAAGAAGTCTGGGTTTGGGCTGATGGGCAAAACGTCCATGATGGGACGTGTACCTCGTATTTTGAAAAGTGGTGTGCTCTGGATGTCCAAGCGCCATCTCGGTTAGTCGAGATCGAGCTCGTCCCAGGCATCGGCTTCGGCAATTTTGGCCAAAATGGCGTTATATAGATCTTCCACTTTGTCCGTGATGACAACTTCGCCATTCACCAGTGCAAATGGAGTCATAGAACATTGGCCGCAGTTGGTGAGGCAGCCGTATTCAATCACATCAAAGTCTGGATTTTCTTCCAGTTGATCCATGACTTCATCTGTACCAAAATGCATATTATTGGCACAAAATTCAATAATCGGTCTCATGTAGGTTCACCTGCTTTGTTTGACCATTTTAATTTATGGCCATTTGTAATATAATATAGTAAGGAAAGGAGTTGAAAAAAATGAGCGAAAACGCACAAAGCACCATGTACGATGAGGTATCTGATGTGCTTGACAAACTTCGTCCGTTCCTGCAACGCGATGGCGGTGACGTGGAACTGGTCGACGTGGAGGACGGCATCATTAAGCTGAAACTGGTCGGTGCCTGCGGCAGTTGCCCAAGCTCCACCATTACCTTAAAAGCCGGGATTGAACGCGCCCTTCTCGAAGAAGTTGAGGGTGTACAAGAAGTCGTACAAGTATTCTAATCAATCCTTCACGAAATAAACCTCAAGAGCCTTTCGCTTCGCATGAAGCGGAGGGCTCTTTTTTTGTGTGCAGATGCAGAGAGATTCATTTCACTTTCACCCTGAACAGTTTCGACGTACATTCCTCCAACTCACCTTAAGCATCCTCGCGCTGTATGATCGGACGAATCGGATCGAGTCCTCCAGATACATCCATAATGTTGCCTGTTATAAAATCAGAATGATTCAGACACAGATACGTAATGACTCGCGCAATATCTTCACCACTGCCAGGACGCCCTCTTGGCGTCTCTACGTCGGTTATGCCTGCCATCTCATCAATCGTTTTCTCTTTGTTCGCCCCACGAATGTCACCTGGACATACCATGTTAACCGTAATTCCATACGGGGCTTCTTCAACCGCGAGTGTCTTCGTAAAAGATACCAGACCTACCTTGGCAGCCGCATACACTGCACGATGAGGCCAGGATCTCGCTTCTCCAGCATGACTGAAGCCAAAATGGATGATGCGACCCCACTGCTTGCGTCTCATCTCCGGCAACACACGTTGATCCAGCAACATGGGTCCTAACAGGTTACCCTGTACAAGCATCTGGACCTCATCTTCGGAATAGTCCGCAAATAATCGACGTTCACGAACAAATGGACCCGCGTTATTCACCAGAATATCAATGCTGCCCAGCTTGTCTTCCACCTTTTCAACCAATGAAGCAATATCTTCCACCTTGGATATATCCGCCTGGATGGCAATGCACCGCACACCCTTGGCTGTAATCTGAGCCCTTAAAGCCTCAGCTTCTGTTCTGCTGTGTACATAGTTAAGGGCAATATGACACCCCTGATCTGCCAGACTGAGGGCCGTCATTTTACCAAGACCTTTGGCACTTCCCGTTATGAGGGCAATCTTTCCCTTCACGTTCATCCCCCTCTTCAAAGAGCAGTCACTTATCCAGTATAAAAGATTTATCCTCCCCCTACAACTCGCATCTCTCTTAGGAAGTATCCACCTAAAATCCCAAATATATCTTGATTGAAATCAAACACCTATGGTACTGTCGATGATATAACTTGAAAGGATCTCTACATGAACATGAAAAACAGAAGATCGATATTATTTCTCACACTAGTAGTGGTCATTTTATTAGCATTCTCTAATGCCTTACAGGTTTCCGCGGAAAGTGAGACTGACCAAGCGCCTGATGAGTATGATTGGATTACTGGACCAGCGTCCGTCTCTCTGGACGGTAAGGCCACCCTGGAAGTTCCTGAAAGCCATTCCTATCTGGATAAGGCCAATACCCAACGCTCGATACTTAACAGTGATGGAAAGCCTAATGGGAATGAAATTGGAAGCCTAACCAGCAATAGCGAATTCGGCTCGTGGTATGTTGTGTTCGAATACGTGAAGACAGGTCATATTCATGATGACGATCAAAATCTGAGTGCTGAAGAACTGTTAAGCAGTTATATCCGTGGCACAGAAGAAGACAACAGAGAGCTCGAACCTGAATATAGAACGTACATAACAGGGTGGGAAATCGAACCGGCATACGACAAGACCAAGCATCAGTTGGTCTACTCCCTTGGTTTCAAGAATGCTTATCAGCAAGCCATGGTGAATTACAATGTAAAACTCCTGACACGTGAAGGGTATATCACAGCCATTCTGGTTACAGATACGGCCAACTTTCAACAGAGCCGCCAGGCATTCGAGGAAACGGTCCTTAATCAACTTAGCATCAATGCCGGATATACGTACGAGGAGTACAACGCTTCGACTGACAAAACATCCACCATTGGGCTTAACAGCCTACTGATGGGCGGGATTGGGTACACGGCTTCTCAAAAATTCAGTGCTCTGCTTTTGCTCCAAAAAGGGTGGGCCTTGATCCTCATTGTCGTTCTTGGTCTGATTGGGTGGATCAGATACAAAATCAAAAGCTCAAATGGAGATGAAGAAAAACTCTCTCCCACCGAGAGAACGTACCTGCAAGAAGCAGATGAACAGCAATATGCTGATCAAAATGAATTATCCTACTACCGCCAATCTGCACATCCATCTAACGTTGATAAATCTGATAAACGATAACTTCTTCTGTTGACTTTTATGTCAGCACAGACTAGGAAATACAAAAAAGCCGAGTATCTCTTTGGAGAGACACTCGGCTTTTTTCGTAAGATCTTCATATCATATTGTTTCGTAATATTATTCAGTTGCAGGTTCAACTGCACCTTGGTAACGTTCTTTGATAAATGTTTTAACTTCTTCGGAGTGCAGTGCAGCAGCCAGTTTTTGGATTGCATCTGCATCTTTATTATCCTCACGGGAAACGAGGATGTTTGCATAGGGGTTACCTTGCAGATCTTCAATAAGCAAAGCATCTTTTTCAGGGTTAAGATTGGCTTCCAATGCATAGTTAGCGTTGATAAATACCAGATCCGCTTCATCCAATTGACGAGGCATCATGGCTGCATCCAGCTCGATAATATCCAAGTTTTTTGGATTTGCTGTGATATCCTGAATCGTCGATGTAATATTTGTGTTGTCTTTCAGGGTAATGACGCCTTCCTTCGCAAGCAACAACAGTGCACGTCCACCATTGGATGGATCATTCGGAATTGCTATTTTTGCGCCATCTGCCAATTCATCCAAAGACTTAATCTTTTTGGAGTATCCACCAAAAGGTTCAACATGAACAGGAGTTACAGTAACGAGGTTGAAACCACGTTCTTTATTCTCGGTGTCCAGGTACGGCTGATGCTGGAAGAAGTTTGCATCCAACTTTTCGTCAGCCAGTTGCTGGTTGGGTTGAACATAATCATTAAACGTAACCACTTGTAAACGAATACCTTGTGCTTCCAGCTCAGGCTTGATGCTTTCCAGAATCTCTGCGTGTGGTGTAGGTGAAGCTCCCACTTTCAATTCTACTGTACGCGGAGCTCCTCCTTCATTGTCTGCGCCGCTGTCGGCGTCCTTGTTGTTTCCGCACGCGGCAAGAACCGCAATCAGCATAAGACTAAGTAGAGCAAAAGACCATTTTTTCATGTGTAAAACCCCTTCTCTAATCATTTTTTTCATGTGGCGTCCGCAAGAATGCATATCCATCATGTTATCTATGTGTTATTTCCTGGTGAAAAATGTAACCAAGCGATCTCCAGCCATCTGGAGAATTTGCACTAGAATAATCATCGACACTACGGATATGATCATAATTTCATTTTGATACCGATAATACCCATAGTTAATTGCCAGCGTTCCCAGGCCTCCACCACCAACCATACCCGCCATCGCCGTATACGAGACAAGCGTAACGATAGTGATGGTTATTCCAGCAAGCAGACCAGGAAGTGCCTCAGGCAACAGTACCCGTCTTACAATCTGTCCGGTCGATGCACCCATCGCCTGTGCTGCTTCAATGACACCACGATCCACTTCACGCATTGTTGTCTCTACCAGTCGAGCGAAGTAAGGAGCTGCTGAAATAACTAAAGGTGGGATAACACCAAGCACCCCTGTAGCTGTACCGACGAGTGAACGAGTGAATGGAATAAGAGCGACAATCAATATAATAAATGGGATCGATCGCAAAATATTAACAATCAGGGACAGTATAATGTATACCACCCGTGATTTGGTTGAAGCAGATCGGGCTGTCATGAACAGCAGCACCCCGAGTGGTAAACCAAAGATTACGGTAAACAAGCCTGATACACCCAAAATTTGCAGTGTCTCAATGGAAGCTTTACCAACCTCTTCCCAGCGAACTGTAGAAAAATCCATGTTAACGTAGCACCTCCACATCAAGTCCCTCTGCGGTTAATTCTGATATCGTCCGGTCAATCGCATGGGTATCGCCTTCGAACCGAACGGTCAGCTGCCCATAAGGAACCTGTTTGATCGTAGAGATCGTACCCTGCAGGATCGCAAAATCCACTCCCGTTTTACGTACCGTTCTGGACAAAATCGCTTCATACGTTTTGTTACCCAGAAAGGATATCTTCACAAGTTTGGAAGCAGCACCTGCCTGTAATTCCAAACCTGCACTAGCCAAAGCAGTCTCTTCAAGGGCAAGTCCAACTTCATGATCACGCATCATAAAGTCCCGCGTAATGGCATGCTGCGGCTTCAGGAATACTTCGGTTACAGGTCCCTGTTCCACTATGCCGCCTTGATGAATGACAGCCACCTTGTCACAGATATTCTGGATGACGTGCATCTCATGTGTAATCAGCACAATCGTCAGGTTGTACTTTTCATTAATGTCGAGCAATAACTTTAGAATCGAATTTGTCGTCTGCGGATCAAGTGCCGAGGTGGCCTCATCACATAGGAGTACATTCGGATCACTGGCGAGTGCTCTTGCAATCCCTACACGCTGTTTCTGTCCACCCGATAATTGAGCCGGATATTTGCTGCTATGGTGCTCCAGACCAACCAGAGCGAGCATTTCCTTCACTTTGCGATCAATTGCTTCCTTGGGCGTATTCACAAGCTTTAACGGAAAAGCTACATTATCATACACCGTTGCCGAGGATAACAGATTAAAGTGTTGAAAAATCATCCCGATCTTGCGTCTCTGTTGCTGCAATTCGGTTTTGTTCAGTTCAGTCAGGTTGATCCCGTCTACCCATACTTCACCCTCCGTAGGGCGCTCCAACAAATTAATGCAACGGATCAGTGTACTTTTTCCCGCTCCAGAATGGCCGATCACTCCGTAGATTTCACCCTTTTGGATGCTCAAATTCAGCTCGGATAGTGCCGTTGTAGATTTTGCCCCTTTGCCGTACGTTTTCGTTAAACCTTTTAATTCAATCAATCGCACTTGCCCCTTTCCAACCACCTACATGTATCTTTACCCGATCTAAAGGAAAACTCCCCTACACATACAAAAAAAGAGCCCTTTGCAGATACAAAGAGGGCTCTTTACGTGAAAGAATATACCTTCTCATCTGCCAAAATCGTGTCTTGCACCATTTTGTAGGAATTAGCACCTAACATCTATAACGAATGACACATGTGTCGTGTCGTTACAAATCGGTTGCCGGGCTTCATCGGGCCTGTCCCTCCGCCGCTCTCGATAAGAAATATGTTGTTGTAGGATTCTATAAGTTCATGTAGTTTATGCTTTATAATGTGAACGTAACTTCTAACTTCTGAATTATCAGTTATATCCGTGTAACATTCGATTGAAACTCAGTATATTCAAAGTATTCCGATTTGTCAAAGGGAATTATTTCTTTTCCATATTTTATTGATATAGCTATAAGAGGCTGTTAACGTTTCACAGACCATATCCACGCCCTTACGCATTTCCTGCACATGCTGATTCAGATCCTCCAATTTCACTTTACCTTGCAAGGTCTGATGTAACTGCCACAGATCATCGTGCATTTCGGAGTTCATGTAGTGGATTTCCATATTACGTCGTTTGCGCAGCTTGCTCATCGGCTCACGATAAGAGTCCTTGATCTGAATCAATCGCAGGGCAAGATCATGATGCTCCCTCGCAAAGTCGAACTGTCTTAACACGGTAAAATAAGAAAAATGCGCTTTTGTATTTGAAGTATTCAGCTGGAATATCTCATTCAATACGGTGCCGACTTTATCCAGAATGGCAAAGCAGCGAATGAAGCCATCTTTGTAAAAATAAACATACCGAGCATACTCAGCTTTCTCGGCTGGCGTCATATCGTCCGTAGAACCTGCAACGACCTTTTCTCGAAAATGAGCAGCAGCGAAGCAGCTTTGCTCCAGTTCATCCAGGGAAGAGATAAGCCCCTGGGTCCACACATACAGTTTCCGATAGTCGTGAGTAGGATCATGGTCCACATGCATTTGTCGCTGAAACAGCTCAAGTGTATGCGCCATGGACTCCATTGCTTCTTTCAGCAAACCTTCGTTTACACGCGGCTTTTCTCCCAGCAACGTTCGCAGCATATATAACCTCCTCTTTCCACTCTGCTGATCCATAAAGGTTCATCATATAAACATAATCATTCCGAGTAAACATGTAAACGCTGCATGCCATAGGTTGCCCTGATCCCCCTGACATCAAACAAAGTCCACCTGTCCAATGATGTACATCACTGGATGGTGGACTTTCAATATTGAGCCCAAAGACCAAGAAATGGATCTAGAAACGATTAACCGGGCGATGCAGCTTGTACACCAGGAAACTCATATACGTTAAGATCCCGAACAGTATGGCGATGTCCAGCATATGGGCAAGAGCTACGAACATGTATACTTCCGGACGACTCATCGTCACCATCATGAAAATACCGATGACCACTTGCATCAGAATCAAAACAACAGATACAACGCCAAGGGTACGCATTTCCTTGTTATCCGGATGATTACGATACGCGAAGTGACCCAGAATTGCAATAACAATCACTAAAGACGCAGCTGCTGCACGGTGAGCAAAAGCAACCGCTACCCCGCCTGAAAGCTCAGGAATAATCTGCCCGTTACAGAGCGGAAATCCGGAACAACCACCGGCAGAATCCGTGTGACTCACAAATGCGCCTGTGTATACCACGAGATACGTATAGATCGTGGAGAACCAGACCAGATTTCTGAATTTTTTACTGACCCGAGGATATTTATTCAGACGCTCCAATCCACCATCTTTTGCTTCCTGCCTTATGCCCAATGCCATCATAAGCGAACTGGCAAAGGCAATCAGCGCAAAGCCGAAATGAAGTGCCATAACTGCTGAAGATTGGGAGAAAACGACGGCAAAAGCCCCCATGATTCCTTGAACAATAACAAATATCAGGGTTAAGAAAGAAAACAATTGCAGGTCACGGCGTGACTTGCCGAACCGCAGAAAAGCAACAAACGAGGCAATGGACAACAGTCCAGCCAGTGCGCTTACAGCGCGGTGGGAATATTCAATAAGTGAAGCCACAGTATGTGCGGGAACGAGTTTTCCGTTACATAAAGGCCATTCCGTTCCGCAGCCAAGGCCCGATTCCGTTTTGGTTACGATGCCTCCACCAAATGTGGCCAGAAACATGACAAGACAGGTTAATACGGTTAACCATTTAAACAAAGTTAAGTGCTTCAATTTTTCTCACCCGCTGTTGGTTTAAGATGGCGAAGAATATTCTCCGCTTGTTTCGGTACTTTGACACTTATTTCACAACTAAATTCATTATACCGGATAAAATGTTCATTGACGTCGCGCTTTGTGACAAAATGTTAACGTCTGGTGAAATAATGACCCGTAGGTCATCGAAAGATATGTATAGAAACGTTTCTTATGTAGAACGTGTCGAACACACAAACGCCATTTCCCTATTTCAAGAGAAATGGCGTTCTTTTTAGTATACCCTTTTACAACTTGAACAATCTCCGGAAATAACAGCGATCGGAAGGTTATTCTGTCATCGGAGTGTCTGTGTAAATATTCATTTATCGAACTTATATAATATTATTTATGGATCGTGTTGTACACCTCAACTGCGCGATCCAGGAACTGCTCAATCTCTTCTCTCGACTTGCGCAGCTTGTTCACGTACCGCACCAGTTCCCGACCATCGGCATACGCCACAAAGCTCGGAATGCCAAGAATATTCTGCTCTTCACTAACGGTTCCAACCTGATCCACGTCGACCTCAACCAAAGTCAGTTCACGTGCATATTTCTCTTCAACTTCAGGCATAAACGGATCGATGTATTTGCAGTCACCACACCAGTCTGCCTTGAATACGGCAATCGTCAGGCGTGGGGATTGGATGGCTACATCAAAAGCCGGTTTGGAAGTAATCTGTTCCATTCGGTTCATCTCCCTTTCTGTACCTTGTCTTACCCTAAGTGAAGCAAATTGGGGAGTGGAAGTCAACTAATCAGCGCATACTTAGAATAAACCACATGGTCTGTGAAATTAAACCCAGAACATCATGAAAGGATGTCATATCATGACTTCCACCAGAACCGATTCTTCCAGCGAACACCGTCACGGGTCCTTCCTGCAGATAGTCCGTTCCATTACGGGTGCTGCCCGGGAAATCTGGCGTGGCAAACAAGCTGCATGGCAAGCTTCAGCACAGCTTCGTCACCCATTGCGTGAGATCAAATGGGATACAGATACGGCAGCTGCCCTACAGTCTGAGGTGGAGCGTTTGTTACCTGCCAGCGGCAAGTCTTTTGCACGCACTGATCAGGTTCAAAGTGCACTCGTATGCGAAGAAGATTGCATCATTCTGGAAGAGATTAAGACACTGACCCAGGAGCATAATCGGAGTAACATCACGCGCACGGCAGCCTATCTGGAATGTTATGAGCAATATCCCGAACTGCATTGGGCTCTATTAGCTCATATGGTCTCCCGCAACGGCGGATATCACATGACCGATCTTCAGAGTGACTTGATGCATAATCTACAGAATCCAAGCGATCGTAAGCATATGTATCGACTGTTAGAACGGTGCAATGCACTCATTTTTCAGGATGCATATCCCCAGCTTCTGCTGTATATGAACAGTCGCCGGATCGGACGAAGCTGTTTCCATCTCTTATCACACTTTCACGTATCGGAGTTCATGACGCCGTTTTGGGAACGCTTTTGGCTGGAACGGTGCAGTTCACTGTTAAGTGTGGCATTAATTATTAATGAGCAGAACTATATCGAAAGCCGGGTGGTGCAGCATCCTTATTTTCAAAAAGAAGTACTTACCAAACCCGCATTCCATCTGCATAATCTGGCCGGTCTGAATCATATCGTCTTCCCTCTTGGACGGGAAGCAGGGCTCGCAGGGCGAGTGATTGAACATTTTGGCAAGCTGGATGAGCGAATTATGTTTGGCAAAGGCCTATATGCCCTGCTGTTCGGGGTAGAGCAAGTACACACACAAGTGTTGGAATTCGCTCGTGCAGTTCCCCATCGTGGTTCGCGAGCCGAGTATTGGCCTGGCCTTTTTACCCATCATGAAGACAAGGTGGGTGATCGTACGTTTTACGCTCAGGAGCTGCTCCATGAAGAATGGTTACCCGAAGGGCAACGATTGTATAGTCCGGAACTGCTCGCCGTATGGGGAGACACGCCTTATGAACCGATCACCCGACAGGACTGGCTTCAGACTCGGGATTGTCTCGGTTATCTGACGGCACCGCGCCGTCCATGGCTATTTGAGATGAGTCATGAACACCGATATGGCATGTTGAAGACAGCACTGGCTCATGATGCCAAAGCGACCATACATTAATGCTGACGACCGTTAAATATACAAAAAGCCCTGTCCGCTTCGACAGCAGACAGAGCTTGTATGGTATTTTGACCGAATGATGCGACCAGATGCTTCGTATAAGATTAGCCTCTTTGCACGCCTCCACGTTGGAGACGCATGAGTGGACGGAGAATTTTTTGTAGAATGCGGGGGTAACTGCCCAGCTCGTCCTTGCGCAGTACACGCAGCACGACCATGAGAACCAGATACACCACTACCACAAGCGCACCAACCACAAGGCAGGTAAGCAAGAAGGATACGCGTGCTGGTAGGAAGAGTCCAAAGATTATATTTCCAATCCAGTTCGCTGCAAATCCTACACCTGCTGCAAGCACCACTGTAATGATAAACCCTCTCCAGCGGTCTCCCATGATGGAGAAATCAACGATTTTGCGAAGGACCCGCAGATTCAGGTATGTGATAACCAGGAAACAAAGGGCCGTTGCAATAATGATGCCGTAAATACCAAAGATCGGCGCCAGAATCAGACTTGCGATCAGTTTGATCACAACACCTGCTGCGACACTGATCATCGTAATCCGCGGTTTCCCTACCCCGAGTAAAATGGAGTTGGTGGTCATCATTGTAATCTGGAAAATGGTGCCGAATGTCAGTAAGGCAATGATCGGCGTTCCATCCAGATTGGTAAACAGCAATCCATTAACCGAATACGCTGCCGCACAAAGTGCAATAACAATCGGCATACCTGTCAGAATCGAAATGCGCAACGCAAGTGTAACCTGATTCTTTAGATGAGCTTCATCCTTGCGGGCAAATGCTGCCGAAATGACAGGCACCAACGACTGACTCAAAGCGATAGCCAGAATTGGCGGTATACCCGCAATACTTTGGGCTTTGGCACCGAGGATCGCAAGTACGCCTGTCGCCTCTTCGAGTCCGATCTGGCCACTAAGCAGTGGAACCACAAGGGATGAATCGATAAAGTTAATGGCTGGAACTGCAAGCGAGGACAGCACAATTGGAATAGACAATTTGAAGATATCACTGTAAATGCCTCGAATCGGTAGCTGCTCTGCACGCTCGTAATTCAATTGCGCTGCACGGTCGCTACGACGCAGCTTCAAGGTAAAGTACAGCATGACACCGAAGGCACCAACACTTCCCAATACCCCACCAAATGAGGCACCCGCAGCAATTGTCTGATCATCATAATTCAATTGCAGCATGACATATGCCACGATAATGGCTGTACCTACACGGGCGAACTGTTCCACAATCTGTGAAATACCGCCTGCTGTCATGTTGCCGCGTCCCTGGAAATATCCACGCATCATCGCAATGGCTGGGAAGAGTAACAAGGCTGGGGCCAAGGCGCGAATGGCGCTGACCGATTCCGGTACTTTGGAGACATACGTAGCATAATAAGGCGCAGCGAACCACAATAAAGCAGACATGACTACCCCGGCGACAGCCGCAAAGATCAGGGCTGCACGGTAGATCTGTTGTGCTTCACCCGCGCGTCCGAGCGCATAGCGTTCCGACACCATTTTGCTAAGCGTACTCGGTATGCCCGCCGTTGCTACAGTTAACAGCATTAAATATACCGTATTAGAGATGGTAAACGATGCGTTACCGATATCCCCGAGGATATGCTCCAGCGGCACCCGTTGAACCAATCCGAGTACCCTCGCGATTAGCGCAGCTGCCGCCAGAATGAGCGTACCCCTAATGAATGTTTCTTTCTTAGACAAACCAATTCCCCTTCTTTCCTCCACACCGGACGTGCATCCCGTTGAAGCTAATCCCTAACGTTTAGGCGAATCTTACCACCCAGATAATAAAGAGAACAATCATGACGATCTGCAAAATAATTTTCATTACGGTGCTCGTAAATAGCCCCACCACAGAACCAAATCCAACTTTTGACGCTTTGGAAGGCGAAGACCCTCCAATCAGTTCCCCGATAAAAGCACCGATAAATGGTCCCAGCACCAGTCCGAATGCCGGAATGACAAATGGGCCAATGATAACACCAATGGTACTGAGCGTGGTCGAAAGCTTTGAGCCACCGAACTTTTTCACGCCCCATGCGCTGACAACATAATCCGCTACGAATAGCACAACAACAATCAGAATCTGGATGATCCAGAACCACACACCGAACGGATCAAAGCTGAAGAACCAGCCGTAGACCAGAAACGCGAAGAAAATCGCTACAGCACCAGGCAGTATGGGATATACCGTTCCAGCCATCCCCACTACAAACAGCAGCACAATTAAAATCCAGGCAATGGTTGCGAGCAAAAGTTACTCCCCCTTCAAAATATGTTCACGGATCACTTCGACGATGCCGTCTTCATTATTACTCGCTACGATCAAATCAGCCGCTTCCTTCACCTGCTCTTGCGCATTGCCCATCGCTACACCCAGACCCACAGCCTCAATGACAGCCAGATCATTCAGACTGTCTCCGACAGCAACGACTTCGGACATCTCGATACCCAGCAGTTTGCAAACCTCAGCAACACCACTGGCTTTGGATATTCCAGCAGGGTTGATCTCGATATTAACAGGTGAAGAATTCGTCATCTGCAGACCACCCAATTGTTGCAGTTCCATCATTATCTGGTGACGAGCTTCATCCACTTCGGTATTGAAGCCGAACTTGAGCCATTCCAGACCTTCAATATTATCTGTCCAGCGATCACGGTTGAACAGCTCTTCCACCGAGTATGCCCAGTACCAGCTGTTATATTTCTCACCAATTTCCTGCATTTTGCGAATTAATGCCGGGTCCATCAGATGACGCATATGCAGATCATGCGGAGCTTTCCAGACCTCACTACCGTTAACGGTAACCATTGGTGTCTCCAGTCCAAGTTGAACCGCATAAGGCATCGCGTGGAATACGGCTCTTCCCGTGGAAAGGCACACATGTACACCCCGACGAATGGCAATTTGAATCCACTTGGCGGTCTCCTGTGTAATTTCATGATTATCGTTAAGTAATGTTCCATCCATATCCAATGCTAGCAATTTGTATTTCAATTCACTCATACAGTAGTTCCTCCTAGGTTGTCTCTCTCCAAATTGAACTCATGGATATCCATTCAGGCACTACGCGGGCAGAAAAGCTTTCGAGTAGTTGTAGTTCCCTTCTCTAGGTCCTTTCTGCACTCTCTGTTTCCCAATGTATCTCCAGTTCAACTTAAAGGTTCTGTTTATCTAATTTTAAACATTCTCTCACGACAAGATCGCCCGGCATCCGCAAAACGGACGCTCCGGACGTCACAGCTAACGACATTTTACCACAGATCATCGACCTGCAACAAAATAACCCGCTCAGGATTAAACATCGAAGTTATTACATTTTATGTAATGTATAATTTCCTAAATAAAAAAACGATCCACCTCCTACAGGATGAACCGCTTTTAGCTTAACCTTTGTCACTCTGCTCGTTTTCCCAGCCTAACCCGTAGCCAAGATTAAATCTTATTATCCCCTGTCCTCTCCTCTGTCTGGCTTGGATACTGCAAACAAGGATTGGAACATCAAATTCATGGTTTGTTTATAAACGGTATGGGCTGCCTTTACATCACCAAGGAACCCGCCCATATGCAGGTGGATTACACCGTGCAGCGATGCCCATATAGTGCTGACAAGAGTCCCGGTCTCTTCCTGGTCCGAAATCTGTCCTTGCTTCTGGGCAGTGCTATAACCATTTGCAGAAAAGTTGCAATGAAGTCATCATGATAAAAAAAGGATTTGACACAATAGTTTCCTTTTGGTTACTATGATTCTTATGGGAAACAGTGTTACCAAAAATGGTCTTAGCTCAATTTGTATTATTTTTTCGGAGTTTAGGTAACATTGTTTCTTAAAAAAACAAGGTAATTCCTTTGGATGGAATCGTAACCGTGGCGTGCACTTTTCCTACCGGTGCCCAAGCTCGACGGAGATGGGCTCCCTCAACGTGAATGGTACAGGGGGAGGATGCCTCTGTCGGCGTGAAGGACACGCCGGAACGTGTAGTGGCAGTTAACTGCACGCTATGACAAAGGACAACAGAAACACTATTAGGAGGATTAATATGTCAACAGAACAAAAACAACGCAAACGATCCACTGGTCAACAAATTCGTAGATGGAGCCTGGCCCTGCTAGGGGTAATTGTGCTGGGAATCGTTGTATTTCTGCTGATGCCGGCCCCGGTAGAACCCGCTACTTGGTCTGCACCTGCTGCTCCTTCTTTTGAGAAGGAGGGTCCCTGGAAAGAGAACAAGAAACTTAGCTCCGCAGAATTGGTTACAGACCGCGCGAAGTTCCCGGAATTTATCACTTTTGATAAAGAAGGGCGACTGTATGCGGGTGACTCCGACGGCAAAATCTACAGAGTGACCTTTGACGCCGAGGACAAGGCACAGCCAGCCGAGGTGTTCGCCGATACCCACGGAACACCTAACGGCCTGAAATTTGATGCTGCCGGAAATTTGATTGTGGCGGATATTCAGAAAGGGCTGCTGTCCATTGACCCGAACGGAAATATCGAAGTACTAACCACTGAAGTAGATGGGGGACCAATCTACCTGGCGAACGAGCTGGACATTGCACAAGACGGATCGATTTATTTCTCCGATACCTCTAACTATGGCAAAGTCATGTTCAAAGAAATTGCCGAGAATAAACCGCATGGTCGATTGTTGAAATATGATCCACTGACCAAGCAGACGACCGTTCTGCTTAAGGATTTATATTTTGCCAATGGGGTCGTTCTGTCTGCCGAAGAAGACTTCGTGCTTGTCGCAGAATCGTATCATTATCAGTTGACCCGGTACTGGTTGAAGGGCCCAAAACAAGGCACCTCGGATATTTTTGCGGAGAATCTGGCTGGGTTTCCGGACAATATCACCCGTGACGCACAGGGACACTTCTGGGTAGGGGTATTCACGACCCGTCTGTCTTTTGCCGATTACATGCATAGTCACCCTTGGTTAGCAGCGACGATGTCCAAAGTTCCACAGTCCTTGTTAAATGGAGCCAGCGCCCCGGTGAAACACGGACTGGTTGCAGAATATGGACCAAAAGGAGACCTTATTAGTAGTTGGCATGATCCGGAAGGAACATTGTATGGCATCACCACAGCCGTAAGCCAAGGTAAATATGTATATCTCGGAACCGCACCGGGAGGAAGCCAAGGAGTTCATCGGGTGCTTTTGAAACCGTAAGGATTGTTATATTCATCTACCTCATTGCTACCTTTAGGATTGGGGAACTATTGATACATTAGTTAACCTTTATATGAGTATCAGTCTGTGCATCAAAAGTTCGTTTATTTACAGGTTTAATAGCTGTTTCGTTAGTTCACAGTCCAATCAAAAAAAACCGCCTGCAAAGCAGGCGGCTAACAATCTCTATGAATTAACGTGCCGCGAATTTGCGACGAACGTAACGGAATACAATGCCATGTTTCGGGGACAGCAGCAGTACGAGAACAAACAAAATTCCAGCAACAGCCACCATGCAGCCCGCGATGGAAGCATCCAGAGCGTAAGCCATGATGTAACCTCCAACTGAGGAAGCTGCTCCGATTAGAACAGCATACAGAATCATTTTTCCCAGACGATCGGTAAGCAGGTAAGCCGTCGCCGCAGGTACAATCAGCATACCCACAACGAGAATGGAGCCAACGCTCTCAAATGAAGCTACGGATGTCATGGAAACGAGTCCCATGAGCAAATAGTGGAACAGCACTACTGGAATGCCGCAGGCTGCAGCCAACGCCGGATCGAACGCACACAGCTTGAACTGTTTGTAGAATAGTCCAATGACGACAAGGATGACCAGCAAAGTTATGCCTAGCATCCAGACCGCCCTCGGCCCGACATCCGTACCTCCAAGGGTTAGCGTATCCCACTGCACATAAGCGATCTCGCCGAACAAGACACAGTCCAGATCCAGATCAATATGCTGGGCGTTCAGACTAATGAGAATGACCCCTACTGCGAAGAGTGCTGTGAACACAATTCCGATGGAAGCATCAGACGATAGACCACCCGCCTGCAAACTCTGGATGAAGAATACCGTCAGTAGACCAAACACGGTGGCACCGAGCAGCATCCATAACGAATCTCTGGAACCGCTCCACAGGAAAGCAATCGCAATACCGGGGAGAACCGCATGGCTGATCGCATCACCGACCAGAGCCATTCGCCTCAGTATCAGAAAACAACCGAGGATGGCGCAGGCAGAAGAAACCAATACAGCCGTCAAGATAATCCAAAACGTTGCCATTACATCTCCCCCCCTTCCTGCTGATTTCGCTGTATGGCGAGAGTCTGAAGTGTGGCTCGCTCTTCACGCATATATGCGGACTTCGCCTGAATACTTCGCAACCGTCGAGCTAACAGTCCACGACGTGGAGCCAGCAAAGCTGATCCGGCAAACAATACCGTAGCTGCAAGCACCGTTACAGGTCCTGTCGGCAGATTAGGTACGAGTGTGCTGAAGATGGTTCCTGTTGCTCCGCTCAATGCACCAAATATGCCTGCGAGCAACACCATCAGTGCGAGTGAGTCCGTCCAGCAACGTGCCGCTGCTGCCGGAGTTACCAGCAAGGCCGCAACAAGTACGACACCAACGGCCTGAATCCCGGCAACTACTGCGATCACCGTCAAGAGCAAAATGAGCTGCTCCAACATGGCAACTGGCAGTCCCATGCCTCGTGCAAAGCCCGGGTCAAAACTCACCAGTTTGAATTCCTTGAACCAAGCAAGGCAGGCGATCAGTAATACGAGACATACGCCCCCCATGACATATACATCCGTCATGACCATCGATGCCGCCTGTCCGAACAAATATTTATCAAGTCCGCTTTGGCTTCCGCTCGCCCCATGCTGGATGCGCGTCAGCATCACTACGCCAACCCCGAAAAATACGGTTAATACGATTCCCATCGCCGCATCCTGCTTGATCCGAGAGTAGCGTGTAATCCACGAGATTCCGAAGGTTGCGACAATACCGGCCACCAGAGCACCGAACAGGAATAAGCCTACGGACTTCGTTTCCGTCAACATAAATGCAATACAGATCCCGGGCAGAGCAGCATGAGCGAGGGTGTCCCCCATCAGGCTCTGCTTACGAAGAAAGGTGAAGGTGCCAATAATTCCGCTACTGAATCCCAGCAACAGACAGCCAAGCAATATCCAACGTGTATTGGGGTCGGACAAGACGGCAATGATCCAGTTCCACATGCACTACACCTGGCCTTTCTCCGTCCGGCTTCCGATCATCGCAATCCGGCCTCCGTACGTCTCTTGCAGTGTATCCGGTACAAATACTTCGCTTGTTGGTCCGCCTGCCACCAGTCGTCCATTGAGCAGCAGCACATGGTCGAAGTATTCTTCGACTGTCGCCAGATCATGATGAACGACCAGTACTGTTTTGCCTTGTTTTTTCAACTGTTCCAAAAGCGAAATGATCGCTTTCTCCGTGGTGGCATCCACACCTGCAAACGGCTCATCCATGAAATACAGATCCGCGTCTTGCACGAGTGCCCGCGCCAGAAAGACACGCTGCTGTTGTCCACCGGACAGCTGACTGATCTGGCGGTACATGTAATCGCCCATGCCGACTTGCTCCAGACAGTGTGCTGCCAGGTCTCGCTCCTTTTTCCCCGGACGACGGAACCAGCCCAGATGACCATATCTTCCCATCATAACTACATCAAGTGCATGCGTTGGAAAATCCCAGTCGACCGATTCCCGTTGTGGCACATATCCGATACGACGACGTTGTTCCCGGTACGATTGTCCGAATATCCGAACCTCGCCATGCATCTTCGGTACCAGTCCCAGAACGGCTTTGATCAGGGTGGATTTCCCTGCACCATTAGGTCCGAGAATTCCGATGAGTTGTCCTTCCGGGATATCAAAAGATACGCTGCTAAGCACTGGTTTTTTATGATACGCAACAGCCAGATCCCTCACACTAAGAGGAGCCAATGTTGGCTGCGTTCCCTGCAAGTGGCTGTTGTTCAGTTTCGTAGGAGTTGGTTCCGATAAAGTTGTATCATTCATAATCCTGTAACTCCTCTCTTCATGTGATCATTATTTCAGGGCTTCTACAATCGTCTCAACATTGTGGCGAATCATACCGATGTATGTGCCTTCTTCCGTTCCTTCAGCCCCCATGGCATCCGAGAACAGTTCTCCACCAATACTGACTGTATGTCCTTTTTGAGCTGCTCCGGCAATGATGGCTTCCATCGCTTTTGCAGGCACACTCGATTCAACAAATACTGCTTTGATATGGTTATCCACGAGATAATCTCGCAGTTCGCTAACATCTTTTGCACCATATTCGGCTGCTGTGCTGATACCCTGAAGCCCCATGACTTTCATTCCATAGGCTTGACCGAAATATCCAAACGCATCATGCGCCGTAACCAGTACCCGGCTTGCTTCCGGAATCTCCAGAATCTTCTCACGTACCTCGGCATCCAGCGCTTCGAGCTTCGCTAAATACGTCTCTGCCTGAGCCTTGTATTCTTCAGCATGGTCCGGGTCTGCCTCCACCAGTGTATCGCGTACAGATTCTGCCGCATGCATCCAGTGACTTACGTCAAACCAGACGTGTGGGTCATATTCCGTACCGCCTGTGTCTTTGCCTGAGTGCAATTCCTCGACTGGAATGGTCTCTGTAACGGCTGTAACTAGCTTGCCTGAGGACATTTTCTCCAAAATGTCTGTCATTTTACCTTCGAGATGCAATCCATTATAGAAAATGACTTCCGCTTGCTCCAGCTTGCGAATATCACCTTGGGATGCCTTGTACAGGTGGGGGTCAACGCCCGGACCCATCAGACCGGTAACATCAACATATGCCCCGCCTACCTCACGTGCTACATCCGCAATCATACCCGTTGTCGCTGTTACCTGTACTTTTCCTCCATTGCCTGTCTCTGCATTGCTTGAACACGCTGTAAGCACCACAACCAGAACCAGAGCCGCAAGTGTAATGAATCCCCTCTGAATACTCCTCATTTTCACCATTAACAATTCAAACGTCCCCTTTCCCTCACCTAAAATAATTGTCCATATCTAATTTTGTTGTACAAGGTATCAAGTTTTAATCAAGACTAATAATGTTTCCCTTGTGCAAATTTTATCCGAAGCCCAAAAAAAAGGCAAGGGATAATTTCCCCTGCCTTTCCAAATTCATATGTTGGTCACTTCATTAACCTGTTAGATATGATGTTAAAAGAGCTACACCTGCCGCGTTTCTTTTACATTACTCGTTGTCTTTTCCTTCGTCTTTTTTCCCTTTTGGCGTTCCATCGAGACCATATACTTCATCATATGCATCAAAAATTTTCCGTGCAATTGGCGAAGCACTGACTGACCCGAAACCACCTTCGGGTACCACAACAGCTACAGCAAGCTTCGGATTATCCCGTGGTGCAAAGGCAATAAACACACCATTCTCTTTCTTGTTCGGCCCTGTCCCCTGCTCTGAAGTTCCTGTTTTCCGAGCATAATCGTAAGGGAAACCGTCAAATGAACTTACTTTGGTCACCATTCCTTTATGCACTTCATTCCAGTGCGCATCAGCAAAATCAACTTCATTGAGTACTTTAGGTTTGATTTCCTTCACCACATTACCATCCGCATCACGGATTTCCTTCACCAGATGTGGTTCCATCCGTTTGCCTTTATTGGCAAGCATCGTCGTGTATTGTGCGAGTTGCATCGTGGTGTATTTGGCTTGCTGTCCAAAGGAGGCAAACGCCAAACGTGTTAGAGCTGATTCGTCTTTATTAGTATATTCTAGCCTACCCAGAAATTCATTAGGCAGATCTACACCAGTGGACACACCCAAGCCAAATTCCTTCATGTGTTTGTCCCAGATATCAATTCCTTTATCCGAGCCATATTTGCTCAACAAACGTTTACCAACCATATCGATCATGAAGGCATTGGAGGATTTCTCAATTGCCCTTCTCGCATTAATAGAACCATTATAAGCAGAATGTGAGTTCCTCACTTGTCGTCCGTCTTTCCCCAAGATAGCATATCCCTGATCGGGATAGGTCTGTCCTGCTGTAAATAACCCCTCTTTCAATCCAATAAGGACACTTAGCGGCTTGATTACTGATCCAAGGAGTACAACGGATTCGGCCCGACTAGGCTTGTCATCATTCGGTGGGAATGACTCGGTGGTTCCGTTCCGGAACACATATTTGATTTTGTCATAATCCCAATCATTCGGATCATAGTCCGGCATACTCGCCATAGCCACCACATTTCCCGTATCCACTTCCATCGCTACTGCGTATCCGGTAATCGCCTTCGGAAGTCTGCGCAATTCGTCCGTTATCGCCTCTTGTGCGGCCATCTGAATTTCCTTGTTGATTGTGGAAACCAGACTGTAGCCTTTCTCCGGTGGTGTTTGTTTCATCGTCCCCTCTGGCAAATTACGTGAATTAATATCAATGGATTGGTAACCGCTACGTCCACGAAGCTCTTCCTGATATTGTAATTCCAGACCATCGACCCCCACTTTTTCTTGCTGGGTATAGCGCAGTCCAGGATCACGTTCTGTTGCCTCCGCCTTGCTTATTTCTATATATTTATCCAAGTTTTCCTGTTGACCTTTGAACTCTCTTGTATATCCAATCACCTGGACGGCAACACCATCCGGATCATATTTTCGAATGTTTTCTTCCAGTACCATGGCACCTGGATACTCCGCCTTCTTCTCCATAAAATAAGCAATTTCTTTCGTGGTTAGATCCGACTTGACTAGGCGAGGGGTATACCCATGTGCCTTCTGAGATTTGAGATCCAATCGTTTGATGATCTCTTCCGCGTCCGGTTGCTCTTTGTCCCCTGGATTAAACTGCTTAAACACAGCGGCCAGATCATGAGCCAGTTCCTCCGCTTCCTGCCTGCGTTCATCATTCCGATAATCCTCATATAACAGTACATAGAGGGACTGTACAGGTTCGGAATAGGCGAGCGCCACTTCCCCTGTCGCATCATAGATGGGACCACGAACAGGTGCAAGCGGAATGTCTTTGGTATTACGACTCGTTTCCATATACGTCAGTTCAGGACCTTCCACAAATTGCACAAAGGCCAACCTGAAAATAAGGATACTGAATATGACAAATGCCGCGAAAAAAAACACATTCAACCTTGCGGTGGAAGGCTTGTTAACGGGTGTGTCTTCCTCAGTCATGGATTTCTTTTTTAATCGGTTAAACATCTTTTTAAGCCTCTCCCGTTCCTCTATAAAAATAAATTCTTTAATCCGTTCTGTACGTGTTCAATTTCTTAATTTTGATCCTATCTCATACAAGTCTACCAAAGGTTAGCTGTCACGTCTTTCAAATTTTGGTTACATTTTCGTAAACAGAACCGTTACATTAACCAATCTACCGATTTCAATGTAAACACTGACATATCAACGTTATCTCGTTCTCCAGAAAGCGTTCATCCTTCCCTTATATAAACGTGACATAGCTCAATTGGTTACACATTAATGTAATTAATTCCTTCCCCCCACGATCCATTCTCCGCGTGAAAACAAAAAAGAGGACCCACGAAGGGTCCTCTCTGTAACCAATGCCTCACATCACTGTGTGCCTGATTCCGATTCTGAATCTTTATTCTTGTCTTTTTTCGGTACACCGTCGAGACCGAATTCCTCGTCATAGGCATCGAAGATCGCACGTGCAACCGGAGCCGCACTGCTCGATCCAAAGCCCCCTTCGGGGATAACCACAGCGACAGCAAGCTTTGGATTGTTACGTGGTGCATAGGCGATAAACACCCCGTTATCCACCAGTTTACCGCCTACTACCTGTGTCGATGTTCCTGTTTTTCTGGCAAAGTCGTATGGGAATCCGCTAAATGCGGATACCTCGGTTGCCATGCCTCGTTGTACTTCATTCCAGTAGGCATCGTTAAACTCCACCGTGCTGAGTACCTTCGGTTTTACTTTCTCGACCACGTTGCCTTCCGAATCCCGGAACTCTCTAACCAGTTGTGGCTCCATCCGCTTTCCTTTGTTCGCCAGCATTGTGGTGTACTGTGCTAACTGCATGGTTGTGTATTTCCCCTGCTGTCCAAAGGAACCATACACGAGACGAGTCAGCGAGCTTTCCGTTTCGTTCATGTAATCCCGTATGCCCAGGAACTCATTTGGTAGATCAACCCCTGTGGATACTCCAAGGCCGAACTGCTTCATGTACTCATCCCACTTGTCAATTCCGTTCGCGCCATATTTCGAGTACAACTTCTTCCCAATCTCATCAATCATGAATACGTTCGAGGAATGACGAATCGCATCATGCGGACGCATCGCACCGTATACATGCCCCGATGAGTTCTGTACTCTGCGGTTGTCTCCACCAAAGGTCGTTGAACCTCTATCCGAATAAACCGTATTCGTAGTGAAGAAACCCTCTTTCAAGCCGATCAAGACACTAAGCGGTTTGATCGTGGAGCCGAGTAACACGATCGATTCGGCTCTCTTTTTAGAGTCATCCGGAGGGAATGAACGAATCGTACCATTTTGATACACATATTTAATATCATCATATTGATCATTCGTGATACTGCCCGTTCTCCAGATGTTGGTGTCATAGTCCGGCATACTGGCAGCAGATACGATTTTCCCGGTATCCACTTCCATCGCAACCGCAAACCCGGTCTTGGCATTCGGATGCAATCGACCGGAAACCGGGTTCCGGTGAAGCCAGCTCAACTGATCCAGGATAGCCTGTTCCGTTTTCATCTGAACGTTCTTGTTAATGCTGGAAATCAGGTCATACCCTTTCTCCGGCGGGGTTGAACCTGCCACGCCTTCAGGCAAGTTACGCAAATCAACATCAACCGATGTATATCCGCTTTTGCCGCGGAGAGCATCCTGATATTGCAGCTCCAGTCCGTCAAAGCCTACGAATTCATTCTCCGTATACACAAGGCCCGGATCCGTTTGCTTTTTATTGGCCTCGTCCACCTCTTTGTACTTATTCAAGGTTTTCGAGCTTCTGAACTTCTTCAGATAACCGATCGTCTGAACCGCTACCGTGTCCGGATCATAGAATCGTACACTTTCCTCGACAATCTGAATGCCTTTAAACTCATCCTTATGCTGCAAGAAATAAGCGACTTCTTCCTCGGACAGATCACTCTTGATAAGTCGGGGCATGAAACCATTCGCCTTGCGTGAGTTCAAGTCCATAGCTTCAATGATCTGCTCCACCGTAAGTGGCTCTGAATCCTTCAGCTTGTACTGTTCAAACACGTCATGCAACCGGGTTGCGATGTCTTGTACTTCAGCTATATTCGGATTCGGCTCGCCGTTTACATCACCATAGTTTTTATACAGCGTCAGGTATAGCGACTGAATGGGCTTGGAATAAGCCAGCTTCACTTCACCTGTGGAATCATAGATCGTGCCTCTCACGGGAGGCAGCGGCACATCCTTGGTAATGTTGCTCGCTTCTTCCTGACTGAGCTCAGGTCCTTCAACAAATTGTAAAAATGCCAAACGTACAATAATAACGCTAAAAATAACAAAGGAAACGAAGAAAAATACGTTCATTCGGTAGCTAAATCGCCGTTTGTCTGTAAGTTCATCCTTCTCATTGGAATGCTTTTTCATCCATCCTACCTCTTTCATGACTTGATGCATACCGCTCAAACTGTTTCTTCTCGGCATGATAACCTGGCAACGTCGTCATATGAAGGACCCATGTCCGTTGTACTGTCAAGCTGATTGATCCTTTAGATGGGTGTCGGCAAAATTCGGAGGATTAAACCAATCTCCACTAATCGCCCATGTCGGATCAAGCGGAACCCAGCTCTCGGAATCACTCAAATACACTTCATTCCACGCATGTGGACCGTATCCTCCCTGGCCGTTATAGCCAAGTCCTGTAACGACTTTGACTTCAAGTCCTTGTGAACGGGCCATCACTGCATAGAGACGGGCATAATCAATACATACGCCTTTGCGTGTATCAAATGTATTCTGCGGAGTCTGTTCATGCCATATGCCCTTTTGCTCATAGTCATCCACTTTACCATAGTCATACTGAATACGTGAACCTACCCAGTCATATAGCGCTCTTGCTTTGGCTTCATCTGTCGATTCGCCTTTAACAACCTCACGAGCCGCAGATTTAATGTCTGTCGGAATATTATGGTCAATGACTTCATATTTGCGTTGCAGGATACCGCCCAGTTCCTTCTGCACAGCCTGCGTGAATACGGGAAGCTTGTCCTTGATGAACGTGCCAGACAACGGTTCGATAACCGATTTGGCCCCTTGCATATATATGGGAGATGCCTCTACATATCGGCTGAACATGCTCCCAGGGTAGAGACTGACAATCATGAACAGCACCGCAATGACTATCATTCCGCGGACAGAGCCTATAATCGTGCCTATCAATGCACCTGTCAACCTGCTAAACATACCTTTAGGAGCACTTTCCTCGCCTAGCCCCTGCCTGCTGCTAAACATAAATGAAGACAGCAATCCAAGAACCAATCGGATGAGTCCGTAGCTAATTACAAATAATACAGCGAACCGCATCAGCGGGAAATCTGCAATCGCTGTAACCAACGTATAATACATCTGTTCCCACCGATTCAACTCACGGTTAGGCATGGCTGAAGCATACGCAGACAACCACTGCTGCACATATGGCGCAAGCCACATCGTCAAACCGATCGACAAAAGAATACCAATCACCGCCATAATGCCATCCATCAGGAACCCGAAGAGTCTGCCTGCTGAACGCGAAGCCCCTCTGGACCATCCCTGCAACAATGAAGCAGCCACAATCAGCAGCAGCATAATGGTGATGCCATTAAACTCCTTCAGGCTGTCCAGCCAATTCTGCAGCACGTACTGATTCCCCCTTTTACTACGATGCTGGTGCTGTTTTGTTCTCCTGTGCCTGTTCGACAAACGTACGTATGGTTTCATTGTCGAGTTTCCATTCGCCGAGTGAAATTCCGCGGAAGGTCACATCGACTTTATCCGATTGTGTTCGGCCCTTAATCTCCACATTGGGACTTGTGATGGTGAATGCGCCATCCTGTCCTTTGACGTATGTTGCTTTGGAAGCTTCCTTAAGCATCATGCTGGTCGCTTCCTTCTTCAATGTGTCCATCGTACTGGATTGTACGTCTGTCACTGTCTGTTTGATCTGATCAATGGAGATGCCGCTGTATATCAGTAGAGCCGCAATAATGATGATGGCAATCGCCCATTTCAATACGGTTTTGACCACATTCAGAACAAAGAACAAAATGATCAACGCAACCACGATCACCAGCCAGTTCTGCATCACAAACTCTTTCATTACTTCTATGTTCATGACTACACCTTCCGTATTAGAATTCATTCGTTACACTTCCCGAATATTATACATGATTTCCGAAGCTGCTGTCAGCTAAGCCCTCCCTCGTAAAAATAAACGGTCTAAGTTCGTCCCGCCAGGCGTACAAGTAGTACCATGAGGTTCTGCTAGCGAACGGGGAACACGTTCAAGACCTGTAATGTGAATATGCATCGCTTAACAAGGAGGGGCTTATGTGAAAACAGCCATCTGGCTATACCTATTTTTGTTCCTTGCCGTATTTGATTTGCACGCTCAGTATCCCATTCTGACCCCTTTTGCCATCTCGCTTGGAGCCGCCCCTACCTTCATTGGCTGGATGATGGGCATCTATTCCTTAACGCATCTTCCTGGCAATCTGATTGCAGGAACACAAATTGATAAACACGGAAGTCGCCGCTACATTGTTTTCAGTCTGCTTGGGGCAGGATTCATCCTGCTTTTGCAAGCTCATGTCCATACCCCATGGCAACTACTGGCGCTGCGTTCCATCAGCGGTTTTGTGCTGGCCTTTCTGTCTCCGGCATGTCTCGCCCTGCTTGCACAGCTATCCAGCGATCCAGTAAAACAGGGTAAGTATATGTCAGGTCACGGGGTAGTTCATACGCTCGCTTCGGTTGTATCTCCAGCAGCTGGTGCCATTATTGTGGGTTCTATGGGATTCTCCGCTACATTCTCAGGCTTAGGTTATCTACTTATTCTCACAGGTGTCATTGCATTTTTGACCATGCCCCGCGGTATTGTCAAGCAGCATGAGAAAGTAACGGAACCTGCGAAACCTGACGTCGCACCCGCAGATACTACAAGTGCATTCCTGCCGGTATCCTGGCGATACTTTGCCTTGCCTCTGGTTATCGCCTGTGCTCAGGGGATTCTCTTTTTCGAATTACCCCTGCGGGGAGGCGGACATTCGTCCATGATGTCTACCGGCCTACTGTTCTCCATAATCAGTATCGGGGCCCTCTCCACACTCAGCATGTTATTTCTCAATCGGTATTCCCCGAAACTGCGACTGGTTACGGGTGTGCTCCTGATGTCCTTATGTTTTTTTGTGATGGCAGCTATTCCGCAAATTCCGTTGTCAACCGCATTGTTTGTACTTGGGATGTCCAAAGGTATTATCTTTCCAGCTATGGCTACCCTATTTATTCGTCTAAGCGGAGGAAGCAAGTTGGGGCGCATTTTCTCGCTGCAATCCATCGCCACCTCCATTGGTTCTTTCATCGGCCCCATCACAGCCGGACAACTCCGTGTCGGGTTATCTCCCTATTTCATTGCCTTTGTTCTGTTAATGATTGGCATGCTACTGCTTCCATACTATACTTCCAGACGCGAAGCTTCCCTGTCGGATCCGAAAAGTATATTGAATTAGGCCTGTATTTGCATTAGCTTTGCATCATTCCCCCAATTACAGCTAAACTATATACAACGGACTGACGTTTTACACACGAACGGAGCGGCCTAGGGATCATCAGCGCCGTCTTTAGGATTTCATCTTTTTCTTAAATACCGTCATTGGGTATGGATGATCATTGGAAGTAGTGAAGGGAACGGAATCGATTTTGAAGAAGCGGTAGCGTTCGCCTTTGTCTCCATATTTCAACCTATAAAAAATCAATCAGAAATTTGGAGACAACAGCGATCGAAGGAACGATCCGTAACCGTAACGGCCACTCCTGATCAGAAATTAAATCCTGAGGTACGTGAAAAAGAATTTAGAAATCAGAGGTGCTCCTGTCCGTGTAGTGAACAGTGTAAAGAAAAGCAGTCCATTTTATATAATCCAGTCGATTTTCGCTGCAACATTTCCCGGGGAATGTCGACATAAGCTCTCGAACAAGAGGTGAATAAGATGCCTATTCATGTCATTGTGGAAGGTAAGAATGACCGAAGCAAATTAAAACGTTTGGTTGGACCCGAAATCAACATTCTATGCACGTTTGGAACGCTTAATTCACTCAAGCTGGAGACCCTGCGCAAACAGGTCGGATATGATGAAGTTTTTTTATTTATGGATAATGATAGTTCCGGCAAAAAAATTAGAGGTGTGCTTCGGGATGCTTTCCCGGATGCAGTACAGATGTATACACGACGAGGATATGCAGGTGTAGAAGGAACGCCTGATGAGTATATCATTGCCCAGCTGGAGAAGGCCGGGTTAGAGACATACATCCAATACCCTGAACATCCTCTCTATTAAAATGGAAATACAAAAATGCTGCCTTTGGGTTGATATCCAACCTGAAGGCAGCATTTATAGTATGATGATCAGATCATTATTCGTTGATCAGATTGCGAATATCCTCGGCAATTACAGCAGGCACAACGTCCTCTGTATTAAAGGCATTATATACCTTGCGCAGCTGGTTGTTCTCATCCACCAGCCCAATCATGTTCATATGGGCAAAATCGTCCTTATTCTCCCCTTCGATCAGGATCTGGAATGAATCCCTGGCGAACTGTTTTGTTTTGTCCATATCCCCTCGCAAGAAGTACCATCCCGAATAATCCGCATGGAAGCGGTCCGCGAAAGTCTTAATCTTCTCTCTTGTATCGACTTTCGGGTCGAATGAAATGGATACAAACGAGACATCTTTACCGAAGGTGTCGTCCTCTTTCAACAGATCCTGCACCTGGGATAACGTAAACGTCGTAATCGGGCAGACATCTGGACAACTGGTGAAATAAAAATAGAACAATCGGACTTTCCCTTGAGTATCCTCCAGGGATACCGTACTCCCATCTACATTTTCCATCGAAAAGGATTGGATTTCACGAATCTCGGGTAATTTTTCCTTACTGGCAAATACGGTGCCCCACATCAGATACACAGCCATAATCAGTGCGAGCCCCAGCAACATCCATGTCCATTTGTACTTTTTCAGCATCTTCCTCGTCCCTTCTATATCTCCTCTAATGAATACGCATACATATGTGAATCAAAAAAGTCCTCACGGCCGTTACGCTTAATTCATGCATTGTGACATATGTATTCAAAGAAACCTACTTTTTATGAGATTCTATATTATTGTAACGGTTTGAAGGAACTATGCCCATACATTATTTCAACGTTGTACATCATTCGATTTGTATTGTGCATTCTCTGGCGTAATTTCTCTCTGTATCCGATATAAAGTTTATCATAGGAAATGTGGAAATAGTTTGACAAACCACGTACATTTATTGGTTATAATACATTTATTGTCATCAGTTTGAAATTTGGGGTGTTTTGCATCCTGACAGGCGGATATTATACACTATATATGGGTATCACCTAGATAGAGAAGCAATATGCCTTAGAACGATACACCACACAAAGGAGACGTTTATGGATACCTCTACACATTTTGTCATGGGGATTGGTTTAGCCGGTCTGGCTTATGTCGATCCGGTCGTCGCGTCAAATCCTATGCTGGCAGCTGCGGTAATGGTTGGCACGATCGCCGGTTCCCAGGCCCCTGACATCGATACTGCGTTACGTCTCAAAAGCAATTCGCTTTACATCCGGAATCATCGGGGCTTGTCACACTCTCTGCCATTTCTCCTGTTATGGGTTCTGCTCATCACTGGCGTCATTGCACTGATATTCCCTGGTGTCCCTATGGGTCACGTTGCCACTTGGACCGCTGTAGCCGTAGGCTTTCATGTATTCACTGATCTGTTCAATACCTATGGAACTCAAGCTGCCCGGCCTTTTACGGAACGCTGGATTGCCTGGAATATCATTCATATTTTTGATCCGTTTCTATTCACCACGCACGTCGTGGCTATTCTGTTATGGGCCTTTGATCTGTTCGCCCCTGCACCAATCTTCATTACGTTGTATAGCTTGACTGGTTTATATTATGTATGGCGGACGATTGCTCGTGCACAAGCGGTTAGAAAGGTTAGACGTCTTGATAACAGCCCAGAGCAAGCTAAATATATCGTCATTCCGACGATATCCTGGAATCGCTGGCATATCGTTAAAAAAGTTAAAGATGGCAGTTATGAGATTGGTAAAATGGATGGTTCTAATCTGGCATGGAGCCTGCACGCCTCATCTTCTACTCATGCGGCCGTTGCTGCTTCACGCAAATCACCGGAAGTCAGTGCCTTCCTCTACTTTACCTCCTATGCGGTGGCCGAGGTTGAAGAATTGCCTGCCGGTTACAAGGTACGCTGGGCAGATGTACGTTATCGACACCGGAAACAGTATCCATTTGTCGCTGTAGTCGTGATGGATCGGAATTTCGAAACAATCGATACGTATGTGGGCTGGTTAAGTGATGAGAAGATGGAGAAAAAACTTTTATCTGCACGCCCTTGACGAAGCGAGCATGGCAAGGCACAATCAGACATAGGAACTGATACGCGAGAAAGCCCGGAGCGTTTCGCCCCGGGCTTTCTGTTTATCCTGTTTTGTTGCTGTTTGGTTAAGATAAATTATTTGCCAGACCCAGCCAGAGACTGCTCAGCGATTTGTACCAGACGTTTGGTGATATATCCACCCAGAGATCCTGTTTCACGGGAAGTGTAGTTACCATAGTAACCGTCTTGTGGGATAGTTACACCCAGTTCCTGTGCAGCCTCCATTTTCAATTGTTGCAGTGCTGCAGTCGCTTGAGGTACCACCAAGTTGTTTGAAGAACGAGATCCTTGAGCCATAATTTATAATCTCCTTTCAATCTGTGTCTGTAATGTATTGCAAGCTTGCAAGATTATTATGGCTCGTACGCTTCAGGTTATACGGAATTTTACTAAATTTGTAGATGGAGGTTTTTCCCAATGAGCAAAGGCTTATCCTTATGGTTCGCATTCTCTTCGATCATCTTGTTAGCGGTTACAGCAATTACAATCTCCTACTCTGGTTGGTTAGCCGGACTACTGTTTGTGCTGTCCATTGCCAACATTGGTTGGGGATTTGTGATTCGCGCCAAAAAAGAACGTCAGGAAGTTCGCTCGACCGCTTCAGAGCCTACTTCTTGAACAGGTCATTTTATAATTCAATAATAAACGTACAAATAAAGAGGAGTCCTTCATTAGGGCTCCTCTTTATTCATGTTAACTATTCATTGCGTGAAATATGATAATCTTGTACAGCACTACAGTTTACGTTTAGGAACAAACCCCATACGTTCTTTCACTGCATCCAACGTTTGAGCAGCAACTTCTTCTGCACGGCGGGCTGACGTATCCAAGACTTCGGCCAATTCGCCAGACTCGCGAATCTCATTATACCGTTGTTGCAGCGGTTCAATCACAGATACAACCACTTCAGCCAGTTCCTTTTTGAACGGACCATACATCTTGCCTTCATAACGCTCCGCTACTTCCTTAAGCGTCATACCGGCACATTCCGCGTAGATACTCATCAGATTGCTAACTTCCGGTTTGTTCGCCGGATCGTATACCACTTCACGCCCGGAATCCGTTGTAGCACGGCTGATTTTTTTGCGAATAACATCTGGCGGATCAAGTAGAGCGATATAGCTGCCAGCGTTAGGGTTACTTTTGCTCATTTTTGAAGATGCATCATCAAGTGACATGACCCGAGCACCCACCTGCGGAATATACGGATCTGGAATGGTAAAGTACTCCCCATAACGGTGGTTAAAACGTCCTGCCAGATCACGTGTCAGCTCCAAATGCTGCTTCTGGTCCTCACCTACTGGCACAAGGTCAGCATTGTATAACAAGATATCAGCAGCCATTAATGATGGATAAACGAACAGTCCGGCACCAACGGAGTCTTTACCGGATGATTTATCCTTAAATTGAGTCATACGCTCAAGCTCACCCATGGAGGTCAGCGTAGTCATCAACCAGCCCAGTTCCGCGTGCTGCGGTACATGGGATTGCAGAAATACGTTGGATTTCGACGGATCAATGCCTGCTGCAATAAACAGCGCAGCTACAGCTTCTGACTGTTCACGTAATGCTGCCGGCTCTTGAGCCACGGTGATGGCATGAAGATCAACCACCATGAAATGACACTGATAGTCATGCTGAAGTTTTACAAAATTTTTGATTGCACCAATATAATTACCCAATGTGAGCTTGCCGCTCGGTTGAATACCTGAAAGTACTGTTTTCATTGCACATAACGCCTCCCTGATTGTAAATAAAAAGCTCCCGCCATTCTCTGCGAACGCAAAAAGGCCCCACATCCGCAAGGGACGTGAGACCGTGGTGCCACCCTTATTCGCTTTTCTTCCATTGCTCCTGACCCTGAATCAAGTCATGCCGAAGAATTGCCTTCATTGTTCCGTAACGTGGATTATACGGCAGACTCTAGTGGGGCAAGCCCGTTGCTGGCTGCGCCTGTTCAAATCCACACTCAAGGGTCCATTCGGTAAAGAGTTCACACCGGTTCACATCAACCACCGGCTTTCTGAAGAGGGTTCTCTTGGCCTACTTATCCCTGTCATCGATTTCATGTCATTTAATTCTAACTAAATGCTTTCAGAGTTCCATCTTAATGCGCACAGGCGCGAATGTCAAAATGAGATGAACTTTTTTACCCCGCACACCAAAATCTGTTATGATGGAATTGCTTATCCTATTGTTTACTTCACTCGAAGTAGAGCAGGAAATAGCTGGCATGTACACAATGACACGCCTGCAGCAGTATAGTCATCACAACTGCTTGCAGAAGATTTCAAGTGGGAAAAGGAGCATCGATATGAAACAAGTGACCAAAGGCCAATGGAATGGTTACGACACGTATATCCTACATAGCCGTGAATTGGAAATCACCCTGCTGCCGCGTCTTGGAAATAATATTATTTCTATTCGCGATTTAGTGCAGGACAGAGATGTCGTCCGTCGTCCGGATGAAGACGATCTTGCCTTTTATCTGCAGAAGCCGTACCATTTTGGCGTTCCTCTTCTGATTCCACCTGGACGCATTCATCGGGGACAATTCGAATATGAAGGTGTTCGTTACCAGTTCGATCAAAATACGGCGAATGACAACCATATACACGGTCTCCACCGTACCCAATCCTGGTGTGTCAGTGACATTGAGGAAGATGAAGACGGCTGTGCAATTACGACCGAATTACTAACTGAAAATGAAGAGCACTGGATGGCTCAATTCCCGATTCCCCTGAAGCTTGAGATGACGTTCAGATTGCAAAACGCTGTATTTAGCCAGCGTCTGCGAGTTACCAATCTGAGCTCAACACCCGCTCCTTTCGGAATGGGATATCATACATGGTTTTTGCTAGACGGCAAACCTGCCGACTGGACATTGCAAGTGCCTGTTTCCGGACTATACGGACAGAATGAAGAACAACTCCCTACAGGTGAAATAGAATCTCTAGGTGAATGGTCTGCTCTGAACGAAGGCATCAACTTGCATGGACGTAACTGGGATACTTTGTTGAAAGCTACCGAAGGTGAACCAGCAACGGCTTACTTACGCCGACAAGATGGATATACATTGAAATATTCAGCAGATGAAGCATTTTTCAAACACTGGGTTCTCTTTACCAAAGGCGAATCCGATCAATTCTTGTGCATTGAACCGTATACTTGGCTCCCGGATGCACCCAATCTCGCTTTATCGGATGATGAGACAGGCTTGATTCGCCTGGAACCGGAACAACCTGTTGAGCTATTTACACGTATTGAGGTTATACCTCCTACAGACTAAGCGAGCTTAGCTTATCATCCTCTATGTTGCTTTTTGCGCATATGAACCTATATTTTGATATCCTTATACAACTTGCCGACCCGCACTGGGTCGGCTTTTTTATATGACATATCTACCATTAATCATCCACTTTTTTCCTTACGCCATATCATGTATATTTCCGTATTCTCTAACCATACTAACATCACCAAGCCATAAGGAGGTGACACATATGTACGGAGGTCAAAACCAAGGTAGCGGTAGCCGCTCCAACAACCTGGTCGTTCCCCAAGCAAATGCAGCATTGCAACAATTGAAAATGGAAGCTGCACAAGAGCTGGGTGTGACGATTCCACAAGATGGTTACTACGGTAACTATACTTCCCGTGAGACAGGTTCTCTGGGTGGATACATCACTAAACGTCTGGTGCAAATCGCTGAGCAGCAATTATCGGGTCGTTCGTAAGCTCGTAATTTTTGCTTAAGTAGCGTAAAAATGCAAAAGCGGCCTTCTTCGGAAGTGCCGCTTTCTCTTGCGCAATGAATTATGAGGTCGACTCCATACCTGAATCCTTGTTGTATGTATTGGTTCTAGGGTAACGAATCATAAGGCTGGCCATATTGTAATTAGATTCCATCGTTGCATCTACCAAAATCATACCTTGTCTTACCGTGAAGTCATACGCTATTTCTCCATGTGTCCAATTACGCTTGAATTTCAACGTTTCCAGAGCCATCGCTCGGAAAGAAGTTCTTTGGGTATCGTTTAATCCTCCATCCTCGATTTCCATCTGTCCATCGCGTCCGGTTATCGGATTATGTCGAATTCCAAATTTCCCAATTACGTTGTTTCGTATTTGCACAAAAACTACTCCTGAATCTAAACCTGATAATTCATGATCAAGCTCTTTAAATACCAAATCTAACTGTCTTGCTAATGAAAGCTGTTCAATTTTCATAATAACACTCCTCCTATAAGCTTATAGTCCTACTCGACAAGGACTTACGACTCATTATATGACAACATATATGCTCATTCAACAAAGAATGATAAATTTGGGTAATTATAACTATAATTTGCACAATTAATTGCCATTCCACTTCCTTAAACCGAGTTTTTTCACTTATTTGCGACAAAATATTCGAGAACTGAAAATCGGGATCTCGAACAAAAAAAGCTGCAATCCTGTGTCTGTTAACACGGGATTGCAGCCATTTCATATATATTCAACCTATTTATCGTTTGCTGTCATCTGTAGAAACTGCTCAATATCGGCAATAACCAAGTCCGCAGCATTTTGCCAGAAATCCGGTTGCGTCAGATCGGTACCCAGATGTTTCTGAGCAAGTTCTTCGACCGTCATACGCCCTGTATCACGTAATAAATCATCATATTTATCTGCGAATGCTGTACCTTCCTGCTGGGCTCTTGCATAGATTCCCGCACTGAACATATAGCCGAACGTGTACGGGAAATTATAGAATGGCACACCAGTCAGATAGAAATGCAGTTTGGATGCCCAGAAATGAGGATGCTCTGATGCAAGCGCACCGCAGAACGCTTCCTGTTGTGCCTCCACCATTAATTTGGATAACTCATCCGCATTCACCAAGCCTTTTTTGCGTTGCTCATAGAAACGATTCTCAAACAGGAACCGGGCATGGATATTCATAAAG
The DNA here is from genome assembly GCF_058313655.1 of Paenibacillus sp. Negev47. Taxonomy (NCBI): domain Bacteria; kingdom Bacillati; phylum Bacillota; class Bacilli; order Caryophanales; family Paenibacillaceae; genus Paenibacillus; species Paenibacillus sp. Negev47. The sequence goes on along the minus strand of NZ_CM177754.1, from coordinate 938,811 downwards.
AACGCCACACTACGCTGTATCTTGTCTTCCAGCAACGCCAGCTTCTCTTGCTCATCTGTTGCCGCCTGTACCAGGGCATCTGCTACAATCAGTTCGGCGAACGTGGAAGCCGTCTCAGCCACATTCATCGCATAGCGCTGATTCAGTGCAGGTAACTCTTCCATAATGTGTTGATGATATCCATGACCAAGTTCATGCGCAAGAGTCGACACATTGGATGGCGTCCCGGAGAAGGTCATGAAAATTCGGGTTGCTTTGCTAAGTGGCAGAGACGTACAGAACCCTCCTGGGCGCTTGCCAGGACGATCTTCTGCTTCAATCCAGCGTTTCTCAAAAGCCATCTCTGCAAACGAGGAAAGTTTAGGACTGAACTTGGCAAACTGTTCAACAATATTAATCGCTGCCTCATCATAAGTGATTTTGCCACTCGATTGGCCTACAGGTGCGTCTACATCGCTCCAGCTGAGCTTGTCTACCCCCAGCAGTTCCGCCTTGCGCTCCAGATACTGAACAAGGGCAGGTTTAGCCCCGTTAATCACATCCCACATCGTATCCAGTGTCTGACGTGACATCCGGTTGATGGCCAGAGGTTCTTTGAGGATATCATCCCAGCCACGTTTCTCATATAACTTCAGACGGAATCCTGCGAGGTGGTTCAGTGTATCTGCGCAGAAATCTTCGACATCGGTCCAAGCCTGCTCCCAGTTTGCGAATACCGTCTCGCGTACATTCCGATCACTATCGCTCAGCTTGTTGGCAGCCTGTCCTGCGGACAGCATCACCGTTTCCCCATCTTGCTCAAATGGAATGTTTACCTTGCTGACAATCGTGTTATAGAATTTGCCCCAACCATGGTAACCATCAACACCCAGATCCAGAGCAAGACCTTCCAGTTCCGGCGACAGCTTCTCACGAGCCAACGTGCGACTCTCGTTCAATGCAAATGCCAGAGGCTGAATATCTTCCCGAGCATTCCACGCGTCCCACACCGAATCCGATGTCTGACTAAGTGTATTATCGAACTTCGACTTACTCCCGTTCAACATCGCACTAAGGGAACTGATTGCCCCCTGAAGCTGCGTTGCTTTCTTGTCCTTCTGGTTTTGTGATGAGAGGCAAGATACAAACGCAGAACCTTCCGATATGCGGACATAGCAGCTTTGCAGCAGTTCCAAAATGGGATCAAATGCAGCCGTCTCTTCTAATGAAGTCGGTGCAGGTGTTTCGTTCAACAAATGTTGCAGTTTACGTACATCCTCTTCCAGTTCGATCAGATATGCAGCGAATGATTCGGAGGAAGAACCTCCACTAAAAATGGACTCCAGATCCCATACGGGGTGTAATGGCGTTTTCATTTAATCAGGCACCTCTCTCTATAAATTGGATCGTTAGGATTGAATTAAAAACTGGTTTTCTGTATGCTGTATCTCTATACTAGAGAAATACTTATAGCAACCTTCAGGAGGTAAACGTATGAAACCTTTACAAGTATCGGCTGATACAGCCGTCAAATTAGCAGAATCCTTGGGCGTACCTTTGGAGCACCTGATGCACATGCCCCAACATATCCTGATGCAGAAGATTGCGGAACTCGCCAAACAAGAAGCATCCAAACCTGCCGCAACAGAAGGCGAACAGGAATGATTCCGTTTGAGAACAGCTGGCCTTACGATATTGTCATGGGAGATATCTATGTACAGCAATGCCCTTACTGTCATGCAAGCAATGTGCTGCTCCCCCTTAAACCGAAAGAGCTTGTGCTCATTCGCGAAGGCAAAAAGAAATTACTGGTCTTCCCCTGCTGTAGTGCCAGCATGACCGTAATCGACAACGACAGTGACTATTTGTTATCCAGTCGTCCTGTCCGTAACTAATCCAAGATTAACCCTAGAAGGGGCTACGTTTCGTAGCCTCTTTCTCTGCTTCCAGCATCTCTTCAGGGAGTTCCAGCTTACCTGAAATCATCTGTTCGCGCAGCACGGCCCACTGTTCCCTTGAAGCACGAATCATGGCCACATCTGTGATCCGCTTGTCATGAATGACCTTGCCGAACCATTGCACCGCTTCATTAAACCGTCCTACCCTGCGGTTCAACTCCCCGAGCAAATATAACAGTTTGGCTTCATTGCCACCCGTTCCTTCACGTTCGAACACCTTGACATAAGCCTCAAGGCTAAATTCAAGAAAACGATGTTCCTGAGCATGATCCTCCATATAACGATACAGCCAGGCAATATGATGAAGCAGACCAGCGACGACACGGTCCTTCTCCTGGATAACCTGTGCACACAGCAAAGCAAGCTTGTACGTAGCCAGCGCCTGTTCCAGTGTCCGTGCTCCGCTATAATCACGTTTTACCCAGCGATTACCGATCTGTTCCTTAAAAGCCTTGCGTTGCGCATCATTCAAGTGCTCCGTTGCGTTCTCCGTGGAGGCAAACCCGCATTGCGGACAGATGCGAACCACATAAAAATCCGGATTCTCCAGCTTGTAATATGCACAAAAATCAGAATCTGTCCGGTAAGGCCTTTTCAAGCTCGGTCTTACCCGTGAGGTGTCATACTCGGTTTCACAATAATGACACGTCACTTTCACCTTATACAGCGGCTCTAATTCCACTCGGTTCCCCATTCCTCTCCCGTACGCTTATATTCGTATTCGGAACTATGGCGTATTCACAAAATGATGTGCAGGCCCGGATAAACGCTGCAGGATAAACGAATGCAAGGGCTCCTCCACACCAATCTGTGTTAACGCTTGATTCATACACGCAAGCCAAGCCTCAGCCCGCTCAACCGTCACTTCAAAATGCATATGACGGGCACGCATCATCGGGTGTCCAAAAGCCTCGGAAAACAGCCCTGGTCCTCCGAAAAACTGAGACAAAAACATATACTGTTTGTCCATGACCGGCTGAATATCTTCCGGAAAAAGTGGAGCCAGTTGCTCATTCTGCTGAACGATCGGATAGAAAGCCTCGACCAGTGCGCGAACACCTTTCTCGCCGCCAAGATTGTCATAAATACTCAAACTGGGATTCATTCGTCTGATTCCCCTTTCTGATGTCGAATTTTGCCATATATTACACGTTCCGTGAACATTGTGAAAACAGTAACAATATTCAGGCTACAAAAGCCTTTATCTCCATTCTATCAAAAAAAACCAAAAAGTCCTATATAACATGAAATCATCAGAATGCATGACCAGCTATCTGTATATAGGCCCTTCTTCAGCACATTAAACAAAAAAAGCGCCAACCGCATGGGTTGGCGCACTAGATATCCATTAATAACTCCGCCAATCCTCTTCCTCAGAGCGTACCAGCGAGGCACGTATCACATATACAAAAGCACAGACCAGGATCCCGGTGACAAGACTCATGATCATCACTCCATCCGAATTGAATTCCACCTTGGAGACAATTAGGTGACGTTCAGGCGTTTTTCCCATTTTAGCACACATCACTTAAAAACACAGCCACTTTTGCAAGCGCTTTCTATATATAATTTTGTACTGTTTGTCCGCTTTTTTTCATATATTGATGGCAAAAGAGCCACTGACTGCTGCACACCGACCATTCCAAAATAAAGGAGAAGAATTCATGGCTGCTCCACAACGACTCACCCATGTCCTGATCACACTCGCTCTCCTGATCCTTTGTGTGTTAATGGTCTTGTTCCCAGCGGAAACCTGGCATGCAGGTGTACGCGGACTGTCCATCTGGTGGGACGTATTGTTTCCCTCCCTTTTTCCTTTTTTAGTGCTGTCCGAGCTGCTGCTTGGATTCGGGATTGTTCATTTTCTCGGTACGTTGCTGAATCCACTAATGCGTCCATTGTTCCGTGTTCCCGGAAGCGGTGGTTTTGTATTTGCCGTGAGTTGTGCATCTGGTTATCCTACAGGGGCTAAACTGACCGCCCAGTTATGGGAACAAAAATTGGTTACTCGGGAAGAAGGAGAACGGCTCGTTGCCTTCACCACATCATCCGATCCGATCTTCATGATCGGAGCTGTATCGGTTGGGTTCTTTCACAATGTCGCCATCGCTCCAGTATTGGTTGCAAGCCATTATGCTGCTGCTTTTCTGGTGGGTGTGCTCATGCGTTTCCACGGGGGTACAGCAAAAGGCTCACACCCAGACATCTCTTCTAAAGCTTCATCGGAGGAGATGCATCAAAACAGACTGATCCGCGCCATCTATGCGATGCATGAAGCAAGAAAAGCTGACGGACGGGCATTTGGTGAACTGTTGCGCCAGGCAGTCTCCTCATCCCTTCGCCTTATTATTATCGTAGGAGGGCTGGTTGTATTCTTCTCGGTCATAATGGAGTTGCTTGTACAGACTGGTTGGCTTGGCGGATTATACGAGGTAACAGAGCAATTACTGCGACATACCGGCTTACCTCCTTCCTTATCTCCTAGCCTGGTCGGGGGGTTATTTGAAGTAACACTGGGGGCCAAGGAAGCCGGAGGTGCCAGCACCTCTATTCCACTCGTATATAAAGTAGCGGCAGCTGCCTTTGTTCTCTCCTGGGGCGGACTATCCGTCCATGCGCAGATTATGAGTGTCCTCAGTAACACACCAATGAGATACGGTCCTTTTCTATTTGCCAGAGCGATTCATGCGCTAATCGCACCTGTGCTCGTTCTGCTGTTATGGACACCCATGATGGGGCGTTCTTCTTCCCCTGTTCTCATGGATTCCGGTTTCATCCCATCAGTATCGACGTATACTCCGGACTGGGGACTGATCTTTTTGTCCGGAATGATTGTTTTTGTAAGCCTCATCGTGTTGTTGCTATTCTTAGCGATTTTAAGTTCGATTCTCAAACCTAGACGACAAGCCAAAAAATAAGCCTACCATTCATCACTATTTAACTGAATATGCATCCAAACGTTGTGTTCTTCCGCGGAATTGATTATCATCGGTAGTATAATGACCACAAAGGAGCTTTCATCTTGAGATACTATGTTCAAGACCGCGGAGACCAGTTATCGATTGATCTCAGTCAGCAGTTTCATGCGCTGGCGAAGGAAGAAGGGTTCAAGCTGGATGCAGAATCGCCGGAGATCGTCATCTCCATCGGGGGCGATGGTACGATGTTGCAGGCATTTCACAATTTCATCGACCGCATTCCGGATATTGCTTTTGTTGGGGTTCATACAGGCCATCTCGGCTTTTACGCCGATTGGAAGAAGGAAGAATTACGTGAATTAGTTAGATTGATGAGTGGCAAAGGAGATCCGGAGCGTCTCAAACCACGTATTGTACAATATCCACTCCTGGAGCTTGAGATTCGTAAAAAGTCGGGGAATTCCTCTTACATTGCACTTAATGAATTTACGTTAAAAGGTGTGGACGGTACCGTCGTGGCCCAGGTCGATATTAACGATGTGACTTTTGAGATGTTCCGTGGGGATGGAATCTGTGTATCCACGCCATCAGGCAGTACGGCATACAACAAAGCCCTTGGCGGTGCCATGGTGCATCCAACCATTGAGGCCATTCAGATTGCGGAGATTGCTTCGATTAATAACCGAGTTTATCGGACACTCGGTTCACCGGTTATTTTGCCCAAGCATCATCATTGTGATATTTTCTCCCGCAAGGATCAGCGGTTATTGATGACGATTGATCATGTGAACGTGATGGTGGAGGATCTCATATCTGTGCGCTGTCAGGTATCCAATCACAAGGTCAGTTTCGCGCGTTTCCGTCCTTATCCATTCTGGAATCGGGTCCGCACGGCATTTCTGGACTAACATACACACCAAAAAAGCGGTCCTTCTCAGGAACCGCTTTTTGCTTTGGCTTGGGGTTGATCTTTGCTCTTCTGAAGCACAAAGTACGCACAGCCAAAGTTACAATATTCATTGATATAATCCACCATACTGGCGATCATGGAATCCTTCGTAGCTTTGGGATGGTTATCACGGTAAAAACCTTTTAACCGTAACTGGCTATAACCCCAGTCCCCGATAATATAATCATAACGCTCCAGCACTTCACTGTAACGATCACGGAAGACTTCTGGATTCCAGCCCTCTTTATGGTTCTGGACGATTTCATAATTTTTGCCACCGATCTGTACAATGACCGGTTCTTTGGGCTTTTCTTCAACCGATTCAACACCTGACTCCTGAACCGGCTCTTGGATCTGTTCCTGAAGTTGTTCCTGAATCTGTTCTGTGATTTTCTCTTCTTCCAATCCGGTATCCTCCATCACGCGTGTGTTGCCGCCTGTTCAGCATGTTTGGTAGCCGATTTCACCTGTTCATGCGCATGGTAGGAGCTGCGAACCATCGGGCCGGATTCGACATGGCTGAATCCACGTTTCAATCCTTCCTGTTTCAATGCAGCGAACTCCTCTGGCGGATAATACTTTTCAACATACAGATGTTTCTCCGATGGTTGCAAATATTGACCAATCGTTATAATATCGCAGTTCACCGCACGAAGATCATCCATCGTTAATAAAATTTCATTATATTCCTCACCTACACCAAGCATAATGCTTGATTTCGTTGGGATGTTAGGTTGCATTTCTTTGGCACGAGCAAGCAATTCTAGTGAACGTTTATACTTCGCCTTGGCACGCACTTTGTCAGACAACCGCTCAACTGTCTCAATATTGTGATTCAGAATGTCTGGTTTGGCATCCATTACAATCTGCAAAGATTCCCGATCGCCCAGAAAGTCTGGAATAAGTACTTCAACGCTGCACAATGGCAAGCGCCGCCGCACGGCCTTTACCGTCTCTGCAAAAATCGTAGCTCCCCCGTCCTTCAAATCATCACGGGCTACACTTGTAATTACGCAGTGTTGCAGATTCATCTGCTCTGCTGCTTCCGCCACACGTTCTGGTTCCTGCAAATCAAGCTCCGTTGGCAAGCCTGTATTCACCGCGCAAAAACGGCATGCCCTTGTGCAAATGTCGCCCAAAATCATAAAAGTGGCCGTTCGATTGGCCCAGCATTCATAAATATTCGGACACCGTGCTTCCTCACATACCGTATGCAGCGTTTTGGAACGCATCATCGTTTTCATTTCCTGATAGTTATCGCCGGTTGTCAATTTGATCCGAATCCAATCCGGTTTCGGTTCTTTAACACGTTTTGCCAATGCATAAACCTTCTTTCTACTGAAGTTAGGCTGTTGCTCGGAACATATTATACCATGAAAGCGCTGGAAAAACTCCCATTTGTCACATCTTGTGCATTCAAGCCTGATCTGGACAATTTGTTTCAATCGATTCATAACGACAGCTCACATGGATAAAATGAGAACTTTTGAAGAACGCTAACCTTTAGCTTGGTTCATCGGGTACCTTGTATCATTCTAATGGAAAGGGGCTGCTTCCCAGTGCAACAACGCTTGACCTTCAGGCACACATACCGCTTTTGGATCAAAACATTACTTGCAGGTACTCTGCTTCTCCCATTCTTGCCTGTTGACGTTTACAGTGAACCCGCCGGGGCCGCTCCCAAACCACAGGCAGCTGAGCTAAAGCCCGCAGAAATTTTCGCTGCACGTCGCCATTTATATGAGAGCATCGGTCAGATGACTCAGATTCCCTGGTACAGGCTGGCCGCAATTGATCAGTATGAACGAACGATTACCCGTGCACACCCGAAAGATCGCAAGCATCCTGAGCGACTTACAGGTATTTTCATGACCCCTCCGGCATGGAGAGGATGGCTAAATCCAGATGAGACGGATCAACACCCGAACTCCATTCTCTTTTTCAACGGATATGGACGTGACGGTTCTGGGGATGGCCTGGCAGATGCCAACAATGATCAGGATGTGCTGTACAGCATAGCTTCTGTTATTCAGGGTTACGGGCACAAACAAGAGGACTTCAACATTGCCTTGTGGGAATATTATCACAACTCCCGTGCTGTACAACGGATACAACAATTCGCGAAGTTATATGAGCATTTTGACAACTTGGATCTATTTGGACATGCCTTTCCCGTGCCGCTCGGAACCAACTACTCCTACCGCAGCACCTGGGGTACGAAACGAAGCTGGGGCGGCTATCGCATTCATGAGGGAACAGACATCTTCGCTCCGCATGGACTACCTGTGCGCAGCACCTGTTACGGGATCGTGGAAATCAAAGGCTGGAACCCGTTTGGCGGCTGGCGCATCGGTATTCGCGACTTAAACAACCATTATCATTACTACGCTCACCTCTCGGGTTTTGACAAGAGTGCACGCATCGGTGAAGTGGTTATCCCCGGTCAGGTTGTAGGATGGGTTGGCAGTTCGGGTTACGGTAAACCTGGGACACAGGGTAAATTCCCTCCTCATCTGCACTATGGGATCTACCGGGACAGCGGACTGCACGAATGGTCGTTCGATCCTTATCCACAGCTGAGACATTGGGAACAGGAAGAACGCAAACAGAAGAACACGAAAAACAAGTGAGACGAGGATATGCTCCGTACGTGGAAGCAATTTGGAGTACACCTCATGTCTTGACCCAAACCTGTAAATTGGCGGGATTAAGTCGATTCTCTGTGCTCAGCGTACGATAGCATTCGAAAAAGGGACCTCTTTATTAGAGGCCCCTTTCTTTGCTTTGCAATTCAAATTTGTGTGTATCATGGCTGCGTATCCTTATTAGGTTGCAATCCCCCATTGATATCTGGCAGATCCGGCTCAAATTTAAGCTCGTTCCCATGTACATTGTCTGATGGCGCCTGTTGCTGGTTCTGGCTAGGGGGATTCGTAGTGACTCCATCACCACCGCTTGATACCCCCGTATGCCCCGATGGCAATGCAATAGCTGGGGCCTGACTACCGTTACTCCCTACCGGCTTGCCCTGATTATCGTAATAATACATTGGCACATCGCCGACAACCAGAAGATAAGAGATCGGAATTTCCGTATCGACCGTTTCAGGCTCCATATCGAAGGGAACCACTACTGCAACCTCAGCAATAATGTGGATGTACACTTCCACTAAGATCATGTTAATACCTGCATTCTGCTGACGGGTGTTCAGGTCCACTTTGACAGCACCCTGAGGCTCGATACGAACCGGTATACTCGGACCAAATGAGGCCAACACCGGACTGCCCAGCGCCTGCCCCAGTGGTATCTTTTCTTTTAACATGTGTACATTCTGAAGCGTGGATTGCACGATATTCATCGTACTTGCGGTGATTCGCATATGCTCATTGTAGTTGAGCATGAAACCGGACACTTTCCCGGCGGTATCCGTCTTCCAGTCAATCAGCCCTTCATTGGTTTTGCCATCTGCCACCTGTGCTGTAATCGCCTTGTTGATCGCTTCGGTTGCAATCTGCTTCACTCTGATCTTGGCCAAATGCATGATCGGGGGTTTCATTTTCTTATCCACATAGGCAAAACCCTGCATCAAACAAAACGCTGTCACCAATAAAATGATTAACCACATTTTGCGTTTACCGCTTGGTGGCTTACGACGTCTCCGGCTTCGCCATCTTCTTCTCATCATCGAAGTGTCCCTCCCCTGCGGGATGAGCTATAGGCTATATGTTAACCTTATGCACCATTGTCCCGAAAAAGAAGGACAGTACGTGGACACTGGACAGAAAGTAATAACAACATTAAAGAGACAAGCAGTCACCCCTGACTAATTGGAGCATACGAAAACAAAGATAAAAAAACCTTCCGCTTGCAGATTACTCCACAATGCGAAAGGCTTTATGTTTAGACACCCAAAGAATCTGGCGTTGTCTACCACTTTATTTCGGAACAGATTCCCAGTCTTTCAGGAAACGTTCAATACCGCTGTCCGTCAATGGGTGTTTCCAAAGTGTTGGCAGAAGCGAACCCGGAATGGTGGCAATATGCGCACCGGAAAGGGCTGCATCTTCGACATGTTTGATATTGCGTATGCTTGCTGCGATAATCTCGGAAGGCAGATCATACATGTCCAGAATCAGACGCAGATCACGAATCAATTTCATACCGTCCACTGCAATATCATCCAGACGACCAACGAATGGACTGATGTATGTCGCACCGGCTTTCGCCGCCATCAGGCCCTGTGCTGCGGAGAAGATCAGCGTTACATTGGTTTTGATCCCTTTTTGCGACAATTCATGACAAGCATATAGCCCATCTTCGGTCATCGGTAATTTAATGACTACATTCGGTGCCCATTCTGCAATTTCATAAGCTTCCTTCAACATATCCTCGGCTTTGAGACCGATAACTTCAGCACTGACTGGGCCTTTAACGATGCCACAGATCTCCTGAATGACTTCTTTAAATACACGACCTTCTTTGGCAATCAAAGACGGGTTGGTCGTGACTCCATCCACCAGACCCAGACGCTCGATCCGTTTGATTTCTTCCACATTACCTGTATCCAAGAAAAATTTCATGATATGTTCCCTCCACTTGATGAATTTGTAAACACGATATAAGTCATTACCCGTTGTTCATCATATGTTAACAGTTATATATAAAATTAATTTTTCTCTACAGCGTGACCGCCAAATTCATTACGCAGTGCTGCTACCACTTTACCTGTGAATGTGTCTGTCTCCAGGGAACGGTAACGCATCAGCAAGGACAAAGCGATAACCGGTGTAGCTGTTTGAAGATCAAATGCCGTTTCTACCGTCCAACGTCCTTCACCGGAAGAATGCATTACGCCTTTAATTTCATCAAGGTTCGCATCTTTGGAGAAGGCACGTTCCGTCAGCTCCATCAACCAAGAGCGGATAACGGAACCATTGTTCCATACACGCGCAACTTGCTCGAAGTCGAAGTCAAATCCACTTTTCTCCAATACGTCAAAACCTTCACCAATGGATGCCATCATACCGTACTCGATACCATTGTGAACCATCTTGAGGAAGTGACCGCTGCCCGCTTTACCTGCATACAGGTAGCCGTTTTCCACGGAAGTATCTTTGAAAGCCGGTTCGACAATTGCCCAAGCTTCCGGGTCTCCACCGATCATATAACATGCTCCATTACGTGCGCCTTCCATACCGCCAGATGTACCTGCATCCATGTAGTGAATGCCTTTAGGTTTCATCTCTTCGTAACGACGGATGGATTCTTTGTAGTGGGAGTTACCCGCTTCAATAATGATGTCACCTTTGGACAACAATGGGCTCACTTCAGCCAGTACAGCGTCAACGACGTTGTGAGGAACCATGATCCACAGTACACGCGGGGATTCGAGCGCAGCGACCATCTCTGCGTAAGAAGATACGCCTTCAGCGCCGTATTCTTTCATTTCATTAACCGCTTCAGCGTTCAGGTCAAAAGCAACCACTTCATGTTTGTGATCAATCAGGTTTCTACCCAGGTTCAGTCCCATTTTTCCTAATCCAATAAGTCCAAGTTTCATTTCAAAATCCTCCTGTTATGAACAATGTTTAAATTTCATGTGCGCTCAAAATTAAAAATAAGTGCTTAACGTTTGGCGAAGTAACCGTTCCGGTCACGAATCGTTCTTTTGATCGCTGTTATCCCCAGATTTTTTGAATCTCCTATATAGGAGAAAATCCGGGGATAAAGGCGAACGCTACACTTCTTCAGAATCGATTTCGTCCCCTACACTACATTCTCAGCGTTCAAAGCCAACCCATTTTCAAAACTGAACCGCTAATCTATAATTAAAAATTTTCACGGCCTTCCGGCAAACTAACTGGAAGGGCTTATGCAAAATTGGAACGGTATAATTCATAATAGATACTGTATATATCAGCATTTTGCATCATTCGATCCAACTCGCTTTTGAGAACAGGCTCTAGACAAATAGAAGCAATTCATTTTAGATCCTGCTGACTTGGAAGATGCTCTTTGGATATATCAAAATGTTCATTGGTGTGAGCACAATGGAATGTACTGTTGTTTTTTACTATTGTGTCCTATTATGCTCACTCTTTCGTTTCACTTACCACCAACGATAACCGTCTTCGGCTATCAGACGATCTGCTGACTCAGGTCCATGTGAACCTGCGCTGTACGTATCCAATGGCACGCTGCCCGCTTCGAATGCCTCCTGAATCGGTTGTACCCATTGCCATGCCAGCTCCACTTCGTTCCAGTGAGCGAAGAAGGTGGAATCGCCACGCATTGCGTCAAAGATCAGATTCTCATACGCTTCAGGGATGTTACGTTTACCTGAGTTGAAGGTCATATGCATCGGCTCCACTTCACCATGGTTCAATGGATTCTTCGCATTTAATTGAAGCGAGATGCTTTCTCCGGGACCAATTTCAATTGTCAGCAGGTTCGGTTCCGTTGTATTTTCGGATTCATGACCTGTCTTCAGTGGTGCCTTGAATTCAACAACGATTCTGGTGGATTTCTCAGCCAGGCGTTTACCTGTACGGATATAAAATGGAACTTCGCTCCAGAATGGATCATCGATCCACAGTCTTGCGGCAACATAGGTCTCGTTCTGAGATCCGACTGGAATTCCAGGCTCGTCCAGATATCCAACAACCGAAGTACCTTGCAGCTCACCTGCTGCATATTGCGCACGAACAACTTCAGAGGCGATATTTTCTTTCGTCAAAGGACGAAGCGCTTCAGCAATTTTTTGCTTTTTGAATTGAATTTCTTCCGGTGTGCAACGTTTAGGCAGATGCAAACCGATCATCATCAGCAACTGAAGCATATGGTTTTGGAACATGTCACGAAGTGCTCCACTTTGGTCGTAATATGCGGCACGTTCTTCAACACCTACCGTCTCGCTTGCCGTAATCTGTACGTTGGCAATATAACGGTTAGACCACAACGCTTGAATCACCGGATTCGCGTAAGTGAGTGTCTCAATATTTTGAACCATCGGTTTACCAAGGAAATGGTCAATGCGATAGATTTCTTCTTCCGCAAAGGTATTGCTCAATTTTTCGTTCAAATCACGAGCCGACTGCAGGTCGTGTCCGAATGGTTTTTCGATAATCAGTTTCTTCCAGCCTTTAGTGTTACCCAGGCCACTTTCTTGAATGTTCAATGCGATCGGCTCAAAGAATTCCGGTGCCACCGACATGTAGAACATGCGATTTTCGGGAATGTTAAGCTCTTGTTCACGCTCCTGAACCAGTTCCAACAGTTTGGTGTAATCTTCAAGCTTCGTATTATTTAAAGAACAATAACGGAAAGCTCCAATGAAATCATGAACCTGAGATGCTTCTTCTGGCGTCTGACGTGAAAATTCATTCAGTGACTTTTCAACATTCGCCTGGAATTCCGTATCCGACAATTCACGTCGTCCCAAACCGATAACGGAGAAGGATTTCGGCATTTTCTGATCCATGTACAAATTATATAATGCAGGGTAAATCTTGCGTTTGGCTAAATCGCCAGTTGCCCCGAACAGGACAAATGTCATTGCATCCATTGGATTGCCTCCTGTGATCTGTGCAGTATAGTATATGATGTTACAAAATGTTCAAATCCAAGCATGACAAAAGACGGAATAAGTGGGTGTGTTCCCCGCCTTGCCTCCGTTTATATAACGCACCTGAATTCAACCATGGAACATTCCTTCTCTCCACAACCTGTGTTTAGGTTATAAATTGTAACCATTTGAATTAACGTTACCCATATTACACCTGTCGTCACAATTCGTCAACAATCGTGTCGAACCTGTGAACTCCAGTGTTTATAGGGTTTTTATTTGATGATAACGCTTTATGTGGTAACATTAAGAACAATTGGTATGTGACATTTTACACATATGGCCTGTGGACAAGTAGGTTACAATAAGTATACTAATGATAATACAAGCAATACTAAATCAAAGGAGTACAATCATGAGCGATGATGAGAATGCCAAGCAAATATGCACAAAAGTGGAACAATCTTATCAGATCATTGGCCGAAAATGGGTAGCCCTCATTATCCATGCATTGATGGAGGAGCCCAAACGCTTCAGTGAGATTCACGCTTATATCCCTGACTTGAGCAAACGTGTGTTAAATGAGCGAATGAAGGAATTGGAGGAAGAAGGACTTGTGGTTCGCCATGTGGTCACGGAACGTCCAGTTCGGACTGAATATATGTTGTCACGAAAAGGCACGGAACTGGGGAGAGCGCTAAGCGCCGTGGAACGTTGGGCTGATAAGTGGCTGTAGCATTCCTTAATTTAAAGGCGAAATAGGGATTACAAACGGGAGATGCAAAACACACGTATAAACGTCATATTATTCATGTCTTTAATATTGTTTCTAATAGATGATTAACTGACTCCGAAATAGAATATTTTGGAGCGGAATGTTATTCTTAATCACTCAAAAGAAAAAAGATGCCAAAGTCACTAGACGTGAGTTGGCATCTTTTTATGCGATTTTTATGCGAATATCACGAATCCAACTTGCTTCCGAGTGTAATACTCGAATCCTCGAAGTTCTCCACCGTCGTCTTTTTTTCATAAAAGTGTACGGCATGTTGCATAATTCCTTCTCTTGTGTAAAACGCGTCTTCCGACCCTAGTGGAAAAACAACCTTTTCTCCTGTACTCGCCGACTTGTAAATGCCTACAATCAGTTCAAGCGTATTGCGGCCACTTTTCCCATCCACCAGTAACGGGGATCCTGTCTCAATCGCGTTTAACACATTCTCAACTTGCCCAGCATGGCCCACATGAATAACATCTGGCAATTCGTCAGCGAGCTTCTGAATCTGTTGTTCCAACTCCCGATTGGATTCCGGAAATCCGTTACTCCGTGCTGTAGAAGCAACCACTTTCCAAGGTGCAGATACCCGAGCCTCTTTGCCCTGAAAAATTAACTGCTGCTCCTCTCCGTGATGCACCACCGAACTGGTAATCATGCCAAGCGCCCCTTCCTGGAAGCGAAGCATCGCCATGGATACATCCTCGACTTCGGCATTGTCATGTGCCGTATTTGCCATCATGGCCTGTAATTCCACTGGAGGTCCCATCATCCAGAGCATGGCATCAATATGATGCACCGCATGATTAAGAGTACAACCCCCTCCTTCTTTTTCCCATGTTCCACGCCACCACAGGTCATAATAATTGTGCCCTCGCCACCAGAACGAATCAACCTGCACATGTACTATAGGGCCCATCCTTTTGCTGTCCAACACACCTTTCAGTTTCATCATTGGAGTCGTAAACCGATTCTGAGCTACTACCGATAACAGCTTTCCACTTTCTTGCGCTGCTCTCAGCATCAGATCCGCTTCCTCCAAGGAAGATGCCATTGGTTTTTCGACCAGTACATGTGCACCAGCATGCATGAAATCACATGCAATTGGAGCATGCGTATACGGCGGCGTACACACAGATACCAAATCAATATGCTCGCTTAATAATTCGTTATAGTCGGCAACGGCCAGCGCTCCCTCCAGTCCATATTCATTAATTCGCTTCTGTGCTTTATCCACGTACATATCGACCACAGCAACAATCTGACATCGCTCAGGAAATGCCAAATATGCTGAGATATGCGCTCCACTAATTGCACCTGCTCCGATAATCGCCACTTTTAACATCATTGCATACCTCCCTTAGTCCCTTCACAATACACAATAATAAAGCGCTTTTATGCGTTCATCTTGTGATAAAATGAAACTATCTTGCGCATGTTAAGGGAGGAGTTCATGATGTCCATCACCCTGGGAGAACAATTTAATCTGGCCTGTCGTCGCATATCCAACACTACGTTTCGCGAGGTGTTCCACGCTCATTCACAGATGGAGATTACGTACATACATCAGGGATACGGACAGTTGATAACAGAAGGTCAGGTGTTCTCCCTTGAACCCGGTATGCTCATGATTTTTCGGCCTTTTCAATTGCACCACGTCCAGATTCAAGTATCCCGACAACAACCTTTCATTCGAAATGTACTCATGGTTGAACTTGATCTTTTGAAGGCACACTGGTCACATTTTATTGCGACTCACCATTTCGTACAGGATCTGCTGGCAGAGCAATCCCCCATTCAGCCCATCCGACTTGCTGCCACTTCCCCACTCATTCAACGAATGGAACAATTCGATAAGACTTATCCAGATCTGCTACCTCATGAAGCTGGGGAGGACACCTGTCTCTTTGTGCTCGATTCACTTACGCAACTTCGCTACTTATGGAAAGATGTTGCAACTCGTCCTTCACATGCGGGCACCGCATTCAATTCAGGGATTCTTCATCCTCATGCCGAAGCTGCCATGCAGTGGATCGAACAGCATTATTCACAGCCTTTCCGTTTGGAGCATATCGCAGATACACTTCATCTATCTCCCTATCATCTGTCTCATGTATTCAAAAAAGCGACCGGCACCACGATTGTCGCTTATGCTCAAGCTACCCGCATTCGTCATGCGTGCGTACTGCTCACCCGTTCCTCGCTTACGGTTCCCGAAATCGGTCACCGTGTCGGTATGACCAGCCCATCCTACTTTTGCAAAGTATTCCGTACTGCCACAGGTACAACACCGCATCAGTATCGACTGAATGTGCAGGGGAGGAAGTAACCGGTCACATAACATAAAGAAGCGAAAGAATTCACTTTCCGCTTCTTCTCGTACAATCCATTTTTACTTGCCTCACCGTACATCAAGCTCCAACTTCTCCAAATACGGAATAAGCCGTTCTCTTAATTGCCTTAAGTCATCCTTCTGTTCCGCTGACAAACGTTCCTCATGAATGCTTCCATCCTTGTTCACCACTATTGCTTCGAACTTCTTCATTTGTTCATACACGGACTTGAACTCCGTAAACTCCCCTTTGGAGAACATCTCCTCCGCCTGAGCCAATTGTTCCGTCCAGAATTGTTGCTCATTCATAGGCTCCTTTTGGGAGGCTGTGGTCACAACCTCAAGATTCTCGAAAAACGGTTCCAACCCAGCTACAAGAAGGCTGTACCGTTCTTGCTCCACTGTACTCCACTGCTCTGGATATATATTCCCCTGAGAATCCGCATACTTTTGCATCTGAGTTATAAGATCATCTTTGGTCTTTTACTTTTACTTAATTTAATTGTCGGATTTGTAATCGCCAGAACCGACTTTGAGGCTTACGCCACGATATATAGATTTATTGGGATTTTAATTATTCCATCGACTTACTTCTTTTTCTTTCGAAAGCGGATGTAAGGAGCACTTTATAGGGGTGGTTACTACTGTGATGAAGCTTTTCTCCAAATTGTACTCAGAGTATTTACTGATTCCAAGAGCTCTACGTTTGCTGTTCTTGTGGGGATGGAATTCGAGCCCCTCAGCTTCCCTCCTGTTTTTGTGTATATTTGTCGTAAAAGGGACGATGAAGGACACAGTGATACGAGAGAATTGGGAGAAACCTGATTTTAGTATCGCTAACGAACTGAATTGATTTATGCATAACATGTTTTTACCTTCTCATTTTACGGTTGCCAGCCAATAAAATGCCTCATCTATGTCATGGAATTCTTGAGATGGATTGGATATGTCCATTCCTGAGAGCATTCGGTTTGCACTCGATTTAGCTATCGCTTTATGAGGAACAAGCAGTGCTGAATACTTAAGTCCTGCTTCGAGTGATCTCGGATACCACTCTTGTGCAACCCATTCTTGGTCATCTGGCGAAATAACAGCCAAGTGACGGCTATCGTACAACGCCTTATTCGAGCGTTTTTGCACCGCTAACTCCAACAATTTATTTAGTGGTGTACGATATTGTTCACCTTGCGCAAAGCTCTTCCATTGCAAAACAACTACCTTATCTTCCTTATTCCATGTAACGGTTGCTTGAGGGGAATCATAAAAAATCATATCGGCATCTCCTTTTTAAATGTTTAATGTCCTGTCTTGTCCTGTGTGGATCTAATCATGCGAGTCATCATCTTACGCGGTAACAAGCGCGGGATAAATGCAATGAAGCGGTTACGAGCCCCTGGCATAATTAATGTCTTGCCACGCAAGAAGCCTTGATATCCTTCTTCCGCTACCTGTCCCGCTTCCATGATCGGGCCTTGCAGCATCTTCGAGACACCCATACCCGAACGATCCACAAATCCGGTAGATGTCAGACCTGGACACAGTGCCGTCACCGTAACACCAGTACCGTTTACTTCATTCTCCAAAGCTTCAGTGAACGATAGCACATACGCTTTCGTCGCATAATATACCGACATCATTGGTCCAGGGAAAAAGCCTACCAACGAAGCCACATTCATCACTCCGCCGTGCCCACGTTGGATCATATCCGGTAAGAACAGCTTGGTCATGACCGTTAAAGCCTTAATATTCACATCAATCATATTGATTTCTTGTTCCAGATCCGTCTCCATAAATGTCCCGAACAGGCCGAAGCCCGCATTGTTGACAAGATAGTCAACAACAATGCCCTTTTCCTTCAGCTCATGATAAATCTCCTGTGGTACCCCAGGTTCCGCTACATCTTTGGCAATAACCGTCGCCTGAATGCCATACTTTTTCTGATACTCCTGAGCTAGATCCTGTATTTTACCCTCGCTTCGTGCTACCAGCACAATATGATGCCCACCTTTGGCAAACCGATCTGCTAACTCTTTACCGATCCCACCCGATACCCCTGTGATTAGAACTGTCTTTCTCATGTTGTTGCCTGCCTCTCTTTTCTATAAAATATGTTTCACCTGGAACATCAATATTTGAACGAACGTTCTATAATAGTAAAAAAAATAGATCATCTTTAAATAAAGTGCATCGATAGCGTCGCTATACGTAAGAGTTTTTCTTTGGTCATCGAAGTCTTGGCCATCACCCTTAACCCAACGCCTACATTATGCAGATATTCCGCCAATACTTCGGCGTTGTACTCCGTTGTGAATTCACCTTCCTGCTGTCCCCACACAATAATGTCCTTGATGAGGTTCTCCGTATTTGCAAACATCTCTATCGATCGGTTGTTCATGTCGTCATCACGTGCCGCCAATTCGACCGTTGAATTAACAATGAAGCAGCCTGATGCTGGATGCTCCTCACTATGAATCAAAGAAAAAAATATAAACTGAAGTGCTTCCGTTGCCGTTTGGGAATGCTTTACGCCTGCTGCAAGGGCGGAGCTGATTTTGTGATCATACAGATCTACTGACTTCAGAAACAAGGTGTGTTTATCGCCAAATGTGTCATACAAGCTTTTACGATGAATTCCCATATGATTGACCAGATCTGTCATAGACGTCTTCTCATAGCCTTGTTCCCAAAAAAGTCTCATCGCTTTATCCAGTACAACAGACTCTTCGAACTCTTTGCTTCTCGCCATTGGCTTCCCTCCTGTTCAGAAAACGAACATTGAATAGCATGAGCATGATCTTAACGAGTCATTAAAAGGTAACGATGACTTTGCCCTGGGAGTGACCCGTTGATACTTTGATCAATGCCTTTTCAATGTCATCAAACGTATACGTAGAATCGATCGAAGGCTTAATGTCTTCTTTTTCTACAAGAGCTGTAATCTCTTGCAATTGAACTCCACTGGAGTGAACGAATAAAAAACGATATTCAGTTTGAGTCTTACGTGCCATGGAATCCAAGCGCGCACCTACGAGACCAAACAGTGCTCTTTTCCACAACGGGAATTGACTGTCCACTGCAAAGCGATAATTGGGTCCAGCCTTCAAAGAAACTAATTTGCCATGTGGTTTCAAAATGCTCAGTTCAGCTTTGATCTCATCCGCACCCAAGGTGTCGATCACATAATCGATATCGGACAGAATGTCAGCATACTGCTCGGTCTTATAATCAATGAATTGATCTGCTCCAATGGATAGAGTACGTGCTCTGCCCCTCTCACTGCCACTAGTGATAACCGTTAATCCCATGGACTTGGCAATCGGGATGGCCATTGCACCGAATCCCCCGGTTCCGCCAGGAATAAACAGCTTTTTATTCGGCTCAGCTTGGAGTACATCATGCAATGCTTGATACGCGGTCAGGGCAGTAAGGGGTACTGCAGCAGCTTCGATAAAAGACAGATTCTCAGGCATTATGGATAAAGCATCCTCATGCACAGCGGCGTATTCAGCAAAAGCACCAATTTTATTCAGAGGTAACCTTGTATAAACCGAATCCCCAACTTTAAAATTCAAAACATCATTACCAACGGCTTCAATGACACCCGATAATTCATTCCCTAACGTTAAAGGTAACGTATAGTCGGCAATCATCCGAACACTGCCATTCATATTCAATATATCCAGCGGATTTACACCCGCAGCTTTCACTTTAACAAGGACCTCACGGCTATCAATCTGAGGTGTCTCAATATTATTAATTCCCACTTGGATTTTTTTGGAGTATTTCTGTATTTGAGCTGCTCTCATCATTTATCCTCTTCCTTTGCTTATATACTATATAAGTTGAATTAAAGATTATTCACACTGACACTACGATGACAGAACAACCTTCCAATCGCTGTTATCCCCAGATTTTTTTGATCCCCTTTCTAAAGGGAAAATCCGGTGATAAAGGCGAACGCTTCGCTTTTTCAGGTTCTTTCTGTCCTCTCCGTTAATGTGTAAATGATTAGTTCAACTTATGTAGGAACATGGCGCACAATGTTCAGTTGTACGCCACCTTATATGCTTTGTGCTAGTTTAGCCCCTCTTGCGACTTTAATTCTTCCAACGTAGGATAATCCGTTTAGCCCTTACTTCCCAATCCAAAGAATGTTTTCGGATCTGCTTCATTCAGTGGCGCACCTTGTTGAAGTCGTTGAGATCTTCCAAAGTTCTTCCGGCCTTCATTAATAATTTTACAGATGTATTAATTCAATTCTGAAATGACCGGATAGATTGCGCCTCTTAAGTGAAAATCATAGTTCTGATCTACAATCCCTACGACTACGTCGTTATGATCATAGAGATCTACCATAAAGCCAGCCATTTCTTTGGCCGTGTGGTACTTAGGCATATTTGCTTTGTAATCAAATCCTTCAGCATCTATTGATTTTTGTACAAATTCTGTTTCCGTGATCGCTGGTGCAAGGACTTTCGCCTTCAGTTTTGCACCTTTCAGTTCCAGTTCTTTGGCAAGACCTTCTGTGAAGGCACTAACGTAGTATTTTGATGCAGAATAAGCAACACTGCCTACAGCAATGACATATCCGAGTGCGGAAGAGACGTTAATCAACTGTGTGTCTTCAACATCTGCATAATCTCGCACATACAGTGTAGAGAGAATGGTCAGAGATTCGATGTTAACACGTAGCATGGTCTCCACTTTATCCAAATTCTGTTCAGCAATGAACGAACCTTCTCCAAGCCCCGCATTATTGATCCAAGTCTCAATCTGATATTCTTTCAAATCGTTATACAGCGCGTACGCCTCTGCGGTAACAGACAGGTCGCTTGTGTGAACGACAACAGTTACTTTAGGATCGATACCCTGAATGATGGATTTAAGCTCTTCCAGTTTATCCAATCTTCTAGCTACCAAAATCAAGTTTTTCCCACGAGCTGCAAATGCCAATGCCGTTTCATATCCAATACCTGAACTTGCTCCTGTAATTACCGTGTATTTCATCATATTCTCTCCCTCAAATTCTAGATTAGTGTAGTTTCAGTTTTTAGAACGATCATTCTTTAATGTGTAAAAAAAAGTTAGATCTAACTTGCTGTAGCATATCATTTCTAGAACGAACAGTAAAGAATTATTTTTAGCGCACATTTCATTTTTAAGTTGTGTTAATAAGCAAAAGACTGGAGAATTGGTTGGTGAATCGTCAACCAGCATCCAGCCTTAGTAGTAGCCGTTTCCAGTTATTATAATGGGAACGGTTAGATACTTTCAATTCTTCTTACATAATAAGCCGATCCAGAGAAATTTTCTTGCCCAGTCACAGTTAAATAGTATATAAACAATCCAATCAAACGGGTTCTCAATGTTGATACAGCAATCTACGCCACATCCGAACTGCACGGGACTATCATAGTTAATCCGCGCGGGATAACTTCAATGTCCATTAGCCCAGTAGTGTGCATCTCACCGTCAATCCCCACTTTTGCTATGTTATCACCATATTGAGTAATTCTTAAACGTTTTGTCTTAAAATACAAGACATCTGAGCGGTCAAGATGAGTTCCATTTTTTATATCTAAAAGAAGTTGAAAGGTATTAAACAATGATTTTTTTTGAATTACAAGCACATGAAGTTGACCGTCATCCATCTTAGCATCCGGAATAATGCCCTCAATTCCGCCAATAATCGCTGATTTTGAAACTAAGTAAAGAAGTGCATCATGTTCTTGTTCTAAATGATCACATTCAATCTTAATATGTGTTCCCGATAATATTTTGGGAAGTTTAGGTAGAGCGGACAAATAATAAGCCTTATCCCCTATAACTTTTTTTAGGGTTTGGTTGGTGGTGTAACTGATTGAATTCATTGCACCACCAGCCACAACGTAATGAAAATATTCATTTCCAGCCAATCCGATATCTATCTTCTTGGTCATTCCTTTTTCGAGCATTCTAGTGAAACCTCCATATGATCGTGGTAATTTCAAAGCATTTCCAAAATCATTGACTGTACCTGTCGGTAGGTAAGCTAGAGGTAAATCTAGACCTAGATTTTTAATGGTGTTAATTGCGTAATGCAGGGTTCCGTCACCACCTGCAATAACCAGTGAATCACAATCTTCAAAAAATGAAGTTCCTAAATCATTATTCTCCTTACTTGTGTAGAAGATATCATTATCATTTAAAGCGTATTTCTTTTTCATATACTCTATAACTGAGGCCTTCGTTTTGTATGCTGTATGCTGCCCTGAAACGGGGTTTACAATCATTTTTGGTTTCATCACTGGAATGCTCCCTCTCAATAGATTCCCTTTCCTTTATGTTTCAAGTCTATATTCTTTACGAATGTACAACATCGTACATAAGGGCGAATGTTCCTTCCCTTTCGGGTCTGTTCCGAAACCTACAGCTTTGTTTAAAGACGCGTCGTTCATGGAATACTTCATTTTTTAATTTATCAATTTTCCTTATATATTAAGTACCATATTTTATTTTTCATGCCTGAATTCATTTACTTTGCTCGGGATAGGTTATACATAATGCCCGAAAGGGCAGAATAAATCTGCCTTTTTGAACGATGTTACAATTTTTTTTCAGTTGTAGTATATGTATAAGCTATTAATTTTGTTTTGGGTATAGCGAAGCATGATGTTTATTCAACTATTGAGAGGAGAATGATTATGAAGAATACTACAATAAGAATGTTGACGGCAAGTCTGACAGCTTTGGCCATTATGACAGTTGCTGTGGGTTGTACAAGTAATACAAATTCGAACCCTTCCAAAGTTGAGGAGAATTGGAATTCGGGCGAATCTACGGTCAGTATTTCTGACTCTTACGATAATACCGAAGAGCTAGCGGCTACTTTCCCCATCATTAACCCCACACCAATCGAGACTGAGATGGAAAAGAATATACAGAATAGACTCCTAAACGGCTTTGAGAACTGGAATCGAGGTTATGAAGCCTGGGAAGCCTGGGGCGACATTCTATATACAGAGGACTCCCTCTATAATGTCCACAGCGTGAAACTCACTTTGAAAGAATATCAAGCTGCCATGAATGCGCAGCTGAAGTCTACCGATATTCAGATGGGTAACTTCAACAATATGATCATTAATGACAATTGGGCAGCTATTCGATATGACATCTCTTCGACTGCCAGAGGGAGCCAACAATCTTCCGATGGAAGCGTGATGGAGTTCGTCCATTTCAAGGACTATGGTGATCCGCTGGGAACTCGGGTTGTTGAAGGCTGGGCTGGTACAAAGGGGATGGATTTTGACGGGTTGACAAGTTTCCAAACCGATGAGGCGAAGGCGGCACAGCAAGCTGCATTGGATGAAATCGTCAATGCAAAGATCCCTGATACCACAGATCTCGAAACCAAATATCCTGTTACTTATCCTACGCCTATTAATACCGATATGGCTAAGAAAATTCAAAGCACCATATTGAGCGACTTTGATAAATGGAATCAGGGCTTTGATGCTTGGAGTGACTGGGCCGATACGTTTTATGACAGCGACCTGCAATATCATACAAATTCAGAGACAATGACTCTCCCGGAGTATAAGGATTTCGTAAAGAAAGATGCGGAATCGACCGATGTAAAGCGTATTCGTTTTGATAATATGCTTATCAGCGGTGACTGGGCAGCCATTCACTATAGAATTACCAATGAGGACACGAAAACAGGGGAAAAAACTGCTGGCGACATAATGCAGTTTTTACACTTTGCCGAGGAGGGTAACAGCTTAAAAGTTATTGAATCCTGGACCAAGTGACCCAGGTGTTTATGAGAACACCAATAAAACTTATTAGAAACTGCTGACTACAAGTTCAGATTTGTTCAGCAAGCAGAAAACACATTACGGGAAGTATCCAGCAATGGACGCTTCCCGTATATGTTTTATGAATGTAGTTCTGATCATCACTAAAATAATGAATTATTCCAGTTAAATCCCACGCTCATTTGTTCCAAATATAGTGTACTTCATTCATATTGCAATAATCAGCTGCTTGTTTGATCCGATAATGATAAGCGTTTATAGAAAGCGCTCCAAAATTCGTATACTTTCCCGGAATTCGATATCTAGGAGTAACCATATAAACAATTTTAATTGTAAAAAATAAAAACATTAAAACTACAGGCCATCTCAAAATAGCTAACAACAGCTTTGTTATCTCATTAATTCCTTTAAGTAAATCGAAATGCAAAATATGACTACTATAGCTATATACCAACAAGCTAAATATGATAATAATGACCAACATGATGGTCAGAAGAAGTGCTTTCAATCGACGAAGAAAATAGTTTCGATGTTTAAACCCAAACAGTGTGTCCGAACAGACAAGCACTGCATGCATTCCGTTTTTTGAACAAAAGCCCCGCCATAGAATTGAATACGGCAGAGCATATACACTCATTAACTCCAGAAATTAAATGGAAGCCTAGCTTTTCGGATTATAACAATTTTATCATATATCAATATCCCAAGATTTGCATCATTGATAAAACAGGTTCTTTAAAATAAATGCCTAAAGCAAAATAGGTTATTGTCCAGGTCACAGCACTTGAATACGTAAAGATAGCAAATTTCTTGAAATGAATCTCGCTCATTCCTATCAGTAAGGGCATGATATAGCGCACCACCGGAATGAACATTCCAATGAACATGGCTAAATCGCCCTTTCTCTTCAACATAGATTCCGCTTTTAAGAAGTAACGATTGTTTAACCATCTTTTTTTGAATTTATGACCAAAAAATCTTCCTATGGTATAGGAAAATGTGATTGCCGTCAATAAGCCTGTTAGAATAGAGCTGTAAGTTGCCCAATAATTGACGACACCTGTATGGCTTAATATCGATCCAGATACAATAATAATTTCGTTAGGTACAGGAATGCCAAACGGACCTAGTGAAAAAGCTAGAAAAAAGAATACATATCCATACTGAGTAACAAGTTCTAATAACGTATCACTAAACATTATACTGTATTCAGCTCCTCATGCTGTCGGAGTAGTTCTCGAAATAACCATGATTTTAGGACAGACACGCCACGCCCTAGATTCCAACTGCGTTCTCATGACTGTCTCGTTTCGGCCAGTTTAATTCCCTCAACACGAATGTGGACTTGATCTGGAGAAATACCCGTCATATTATTCACCGCTTCAAATATGCTGGACTGTAATTCACGGCTGACATATTGGATTTTCACTCCGTAAGGTACAACAATTCTAAGCTCGATGATTAATTTTGAGTTTGAGAATGTAACAGATACTCCTTTATGCATTTTCTTCCCACTCACGTGTTTAATCAAGCTATCTACGGCTCCTGTTGACAACAGTATAATCCCAGATTCTAACCTTGCAACTACTGAAACAATTGTTGTAATCGCCTGCTCTAAAACCTTTATCTTCCCTATATCTGTATGTATAATCAATTTTTAACGTCTCCTTTAAAACAATTTAGTAGATGGTATGTACCCATTTTATCTTTAATTAGAAATTAGCGTAATGTACCTTGGGGCAGAGAGCATTGTACCTTTGGGCATATACTTCAATTGCTGAATATCTCATTACATCCCATTTCATGTCCATTTAAAATTTGATACAATCTAATCAACCACACAAAAGGCTTAGTTCATATCTGAGGAACAAACGATGGGAAACATCACTTATAGACAACAAGCAAAGGGAGACATCCACTAAAGATGTCTCCCTTTGCTTGTATCCCTAAGGACGAAATAATTAATCTTCAATCATTTCATTCTGACTCTCATTCTCCCGATTACTGTAGATATCAGGTAACTGTAATAAATAGCTATTGGAAAGGTCAAGTAAATACTGGGCGGCCGAGAATTGAGATGGAGTAGATCCCCCTTCCACGATGCTGTTATTGCTTAATTTATAATGTACTCCGTCGGCATAATTATTACCTGTCATATATAATATTTTATCATTTATAAAAGAACCATCAGGTAGAAAGTGTCTTAACGGAATCAAATTACTCTCTTGATTAAACAGGTCTTCACCTAAAACCAGTTGATGTCCCAAGGGAGTTCCCAACAGATTGGCTACGGTTGGCAGAATATCGATTTGTCCACCGGTAGTGTTTATTACAGGAGGAAGTTGCCCTGAAGGCGAATGCACAATGAAAGGGATGTTCATCATATCTGTGTACCCATAGTCATGACCTAACAAGGGATTCATCAGTTCTTTTTCTTCTCCTGTAAGTCCAGTTATTGGAATCCCCTGGTGATCTCCATAAAAAACGACCAAGCTGTTATCCCATAGTCCAGATTCTATCATTTCGTTAAGAAACTGACCCAGCGCAACATCTGCATAATTTTGAGCCTGAATATAATCACCGATCAATGTATCCTTGAAACGATCAGGCAGCTCCATTTTAACCTTTTCTTCAGGCAAGTGATAGGGATGATGTGCACTCATGGATATGACCATTGCATAGAAAGGTTGATTCCGGTCATCCAAAATAGACATTTCAGAAGATGTTTTGGAGTACAAAACTTCATCCGATGCGCCAAAAGCAATAGGATCATCTTCTCCGAAAAATGCTCTATCATAATAACGTTCAAAACCAATTGCACGATACAATCTATTGCGATTCCAGAAATCCACACTATTGGTATGGAACGTCGCTGTAAAATATCCATTTTCCTTAAGTAAATGTGGTAGACTTGGCAGTTGTTTGTCCATATATTTTGATGAAGTTGCTGGTTCATCCTTAGGTACGTAAAAGGATGTATTTACGACGAACTCGGCATCCGAGGTTGTCCCCTGTCCAGCATTAGAATAGAAATGAGGGAAATACGTATTGTTCTTAATTAACTGATTTAAATTAGGAGTGATCTCTTGACCATCCATTTTGAGGTCAATCAAAAAATTTTGAAAGGATTCCATCTGTACGAGAATTAAATTCATGCCTTTATTGATTCCATGAAACTTCGGCTCATCTTTAAGTGGAGAAGTTCCTTTGGTTTCATTGATTGCCTCTTGCGAGATATCACCAGGAGCTATAAGTACTTCCTTCTCTAAACGATCGGCAACAACCTTATAGACTTCATAGTTAAGAATCCCCATACTCTTCGCTTTATTGATTTCGTTCATACTAGCATGAACCGGCCAGATATTGAATAAACATAATGCGAATGATACGCTGATCGTACAAGTTAACACCTTGTGACTCATACGTAAAGTAGGCTTCTCCCAGATTAAACCATACTTAGGTTGGATAATTAAAACTAGGAATAAGACAATGTCAATAAACAAGAATAGATAATAGGGTGTAAGCAAAGATAATGCGCTTTCTCCTACATGAGTAACCCTTTTGGCTTGTTTAAGTGAATGATACGTAGCGATAACACCATAATATTTGTAGTACATGATGACCGCAAAATAAATTAAAGTCATGCAGAAATTGACCAGCATGTAGTATAAAACTTTCCTCTTGGCAGCAAACCATTCAATCAGGCTGAACACCAGGATAAAGAAAGGGAGCTCTGTTTGAATGATAGCCCAATTGGCTCCATCATGAAATACAACAGACCATGCTACTACACTTTTCAACAGGAGAATAAAACTAAATAAACACAGATTTTCATAGGCTCGGCGATGTAATCTACCCGCGCCTTCATTTCTTTTGTACATACCATTCATCCTCTGAAATTATTAAAAAGGAGAAGGAGCAACTCCTCCATCCCCTACAGCGTTTAACCTATCTATAATTTTCTGAAATCTATAATTCTCAAGGCACAACCAATTTACGTCTATCCTCTATTTATGGGTTCTGGAAAGAGATCGTGTGAATTCGTACGTGTTTGGTGCCGTTTTTCAACGATTTCCATCACCTTCTCACCCTCAACATCCAAGTTCGGCAGAAGTCGATCTAACCATTTCGGCAAGTACCACGCCGATTTCCCCATAAGTATCATCACACCTGGGACAATCAATAGACGGACAACAAATGCATCAAACAACACCCCAAAGAGAAGTGCAAAACTCATTACCTTGATACTTGGATCATTCGTCATCATAAACCCTGCAAATACGGATATCATGATCAATCCTGCAGCTGTAACTACGCCCCCACTGTGCCGAATTCCTGCGAGTACAGATTGTTTGGCATCACCGTTCTTTTTGAAGTCCTCACGCATGCGGCTAACCAGAAATACCTCATAGTCCATAGCCAATCCAAACAAGATTCCAACAACCATTATCGGTAAAAAGTTAAGCACAAGTGATTGTCCGCTGAAGCCGAAGAGATTTTGGAAATATCCATCCTGGACAACGTAGGTAATGAAGCCCATTGTTGCTCCAAGCGAGAGAACAAAACCGAGCACTGCTTTAATCGGAACCAATATGGAACGAAATACCATCATAAGTAGGAGAAAGGCCAAACTAACGATTATGATACAGAACTCAGGTAATGCTTCGTTCAGTTTTTGAGAAATATCAATATTGATTGCTGTACTGCCCGTTATTTTAAGTTGCACATGGTTCTGACTTTCAATCTCATGAATATGACTGCGAATCGTTTTTACTAGTTCTACCGTTTCCACATCAGCATGACCTGTAGCCGGTATAATGTTAATCAAAGAGACTTTTCCAGATGCTCCTTTAACCGGATCGGCAACCATCCCAATGTTTGGATAGGTTTTAAGTTGTTCTACTGTTTTCGCCAAATTAACATCAGCTTCAGCACTTCCATCCATTTTTGCAAGAATCATCAGAGGGTTATGGTATCCCACACCGTATGCTTCAGACAACAAATCGTATGCTCGTCGTTCCGTCATACTGGTTGACTTTAATCCATCATCCATAGTACCTGTTTCCATGTGTAAGAATGGTACCGATAATGTCGAGAGGAGTGCCACTCCGAGAACCACTGTGATCCAAGGTCGCCCTGTCACTAATCTCCCCCACAGATTTCCTCGGGATGTTGTCCGATTCAATCTCCCAGAGTCCTTTATCGGCTTAACCTTGATCTTGCTACCCATTGCGTCAAGTACGGCCGGTACTGTGATTATTGCAATTAAAACAGCTACAAAAATACAAAGCGCAGCAGCTAACCCCATTGCTGTAAGGAAAGGAATTCCTACGACTGCCATACCTGCAAGACCAATAATTACGGTTACACCTGCAAAAACAACTGCACTGCCTGCTGTACCATTAGCTATTGCAATAGCTTCTCTTTTCTCAAAACCTCTCGCACGCTCTTGACGGTATCTTGAAATAATGAATAGTGAGTAATCAATACCTACTGCAAGTCCAATCATACTCGCCAATGATAAGGCAAATGAAGGTGTATCTAAGAAATTAGACCCCAGGATGATCAGCATTACGCCGGTCCCAAGACCAATGACTGCTGTTAGAATCGGAATGATTCCAGTGAGTAGGGATCCGAAAGCAATGGAAAGGATAACAAGTGCAATTAGAATACCAATTCCTTCTGTAGCTCCACCGATCTCCATCTTCACATAACCAGATCCAGTGAGCTCCGCTTGGAGTCCGGCATTCCGTAAAGCTTCTGCGGCATGAATTACGTACTCTTTAGAAGTTTCTTTAACATCACCATCAGCCTTGTTATAAGAGATTGACGCATAAGCTATTGTGCCATCCGTGTTCATCGATTTATTATCATATGGGCCGGAGACTTCAGTTACAGCAGGATCTTTCGATATGCTCTGAAGTTGTGTTTCAATCAGTTGTTGCATCTTTTCAGATGATAATGTTTCGTTAGCAGGCGCTTTGAGAACCAGCTGAATTTCTTTACTGCTATCTATCATTGACGGAAACTCCTGATACATCTGCCCCATCGTTTCAATCGACTCTAACCCGGGTATCGTAGTTTCTTCACTAAGCTTCGGTCCCATCCCCATTGCCACCATTGAGGTAATCAACATGACCATAATTGATCCGATGATTACCTTAATGCGGTTCTTGGCAGACCAAAATCCCAGTCTGTATAACATTTTTGCCATTTCAGTATCGTCTCCTCTGCTCCTATATCTAATATATTCTTATTTTATAATTAGTTTTAGACAGTAACATCGTCCCAATGGGCATTTGAATCTGCCCTTTGGGGAATGCTATATCACTCTTTTATGGATCTAATCTCCAATATATGTACTGAATGTCATCAAATCTATACCAACGAAAAAAGCATACAGGTCGGTACCCTGCATGCTAGTTGGCGTTGATCAATAATTATAGTTTCAGAATACCTCGATCTAGTGCAGTTGCTACTGCTTGTGACCGCGAATCTACCCCAAGTTTATTGTATATGTTCGTTAGATGAGCCTTGACTGTTCGTTCTCCAATATTCATGTCAAATGCTATTTCCTTGCTTTTATACCCTTTAGCCACGCATTGCAAAATGTAGTTTTCTTTATCACTCAAAAGTTTGACATCTTGCTTGACTTCTTGTAGCGATTTTAATTTAGCAGCCATTACTCGCTCTAGCATCTCCTCAGATAAGAGCATTTCCCCCTGCATTGCAGAATCAATGCTTCTGAACAAGCTTTCTCTGCTTGTATCTTTTAACAAATACCCTTTGGCTCCCAAAGCCAACCCGTTAATCATCAGTTCATCCTCGTTATACGTGGTCAGAATAATAATAGGGATCGTAAGGCCTTTCTTCTTGAATTCCTTCATCGTTTCGAGTCCACTCAGAACAGGCATATTCAGATCCATTAGAATGATGTCAGGCTCAAGCTCTTCAACCCTCTCAAGCGCATCCTGTCCATTTACAGCTTCCCCTACGACTTGATATTTTTCGCTGGTCTCTAATATGAGCTTGAGTCCTTCACGAACTACAAAATGATCGTCCACCAACATAATTTTATAAGGGCTCATGTTGACCTCCTTTATTAATTGTCATTGACAGCGTTATGGCTGTACCTTCTGAGCTGCTATCGATCTTGATATGTCCACCAATCAATCTTGCTCGCTCACGGATTCCAAGTAACCCATAGTGACCAGGTTCCTTTACGATCGCATCTGGATTAAAACCTTTTCCATTATCTGATATTTCTATCTGAAGTTGATTGTTCGAGACGATAACACTGACTTTTACTACATTTGCTTTGGCATGGCGCGCAACATTCGTCAACACCTCTCTGACGATATGAAGACTATGTTCCATCAAAACTCTTGATAGTAGTTGATTCAATTGTATATTGCAGTCTACCTGAATACCCGTTGAATGTCTGAAGTGCCTTACTTCATCTTCGACAGCTTCCTTAAAATCAACATCAGGTGCTGATTTAATTCTAAGGTCATCTATTGCCCTGCGTGCTTCAGCCAGTGTTCTACGTGCTTGCTGCATGGATTGAATTATAATGTTATGAGCCTTTTCCGTATTCCCCTGCATAATGTGCGCGTTGGACGCTTCCAATTGCATAATTAAACCCGCGACTCCTTGGGCAAGAGTATCATGTAAGTCCCTAGCCATTCGCTGCCGTTCATTGGACAATGTAAGTTCTTCGACCTTTTGATGAGCCACTTGCAGTTCATTCAAAAACTTTTGCAGCTTGACTCGCTCATGAACTTGATGGAAAAATAGTATTCCATAAGCTATTACGATAATTAGCATCATCACAAAAATCGGAATGAATACCAGCATCTCCTTTGTATCTCCAACTGTTAAGGAAGAGTCGAAAAAAATGATAATACTAATCAAAGCTATAAATATCACCCTACTAATCCGAAAAGAAAAACCTAAACTTTGAGCAATTAATACGGGGAGCAACCCCACCAACACTGCCTGATAACTTCCGGGGAAAAGTATAGCGCACAGGTAAATTAAGATCCCTTGTATTCCAAAGTAAAACCAAAAATGTCTTTGGCTAACGCGATATGAAATCCAATGCAACGCGGCGTGGAGAACAAACAGTCCCGTAAATACCAAACTACTGATAACTCTAGGATCATCCAAAAACTGAAGTGTAACAGATCCTGCGTATACAAAGATCAACCAAATGAGAATGGGCTTTCTTGTTTCAAATAATTCATGTATAGTCTCAAGTTTATTCTTCTTATTAGTCACCATAATAACCCCAGTCCAAGTTTTATCATCTTAATCTCTTTACATAACTTATTATTAGCAAAGATACACTTACTTAATGATACACCTAAATTACAAATCTCCTTGGGTAAAGTTTCAATCTAATTATAGTACTATAACCCATTCACTACATCGCCTAAATGGGTATGTTTGATTGCCCTTTTGGGCAAAATCTTAGGTTTCGTGTTAGCTATAGCTTGATGAAAAATAGAATTATCAGATGTAGTGATTAAACATGATTAATCGTCATGATTGACTTGTTTTACTTACCACCCTATGAACGATTGAGAACAACCGAGTGGTAGCCAAGTTCAATGCAATCCATTATTACTTTGTCAAAGTTCATGTCCGCAGGTAGACGTGATGGAAGTATCGAATCCTCTACTGGAGTGGAGTAATGTTTCCCTCCTCCAACATTCCCTAATCCCTTTCCCCACAAGGCCTTTAATTACTGTACAAAAAAGGTGAGCAATTAATAGACAAAAGCTGAAGATCAGGGAAAAAGAATGAGAAAACGCTTGAGGAAAAGAAAAAGAGAGAGAAAAAGACTGGGGAAATGTGCGCTTGGATACGCTGCATTTCTACCAGTCTTCGATTGACTCTGGACAGTTATTTTTCACATCCGCTGTCTCATCGCCTCAAACAACAGAATCGTTGCCGCCATTGCCGCGTTAAGCGACTCAGCCTGTCCCTGCATCGGAATCGTAATCGCATCATCCACCAAGCGGGCCGTAGAATCCGAGATGCCCTTACCTTCGTTGCCAATTACAAGCCATACTGATTGTGTAAAATCATAACTATAGCATGAATGCTCTGCCTGCAAAGAAGTACTGACCAGTTTCACACCTGCAGCCTTCGCTTCGGGAAGCAAGGATTCCAACTGGCCCTCCACAATGGGCAAATGAAACAGTGACCCCATTGTCGAGCGAATCGTCTTCGGGTTATATACATCAGCACAGCCAGCGCCGAGCACGACTCCCGCTGCTCCAGCTGCATCGGCACTACGAATAATCGTCCCCACATTCCCTGGATCTTGCACTCCATCCAGCACCACGACAAGCCCGCGCGCTCCCGCGATCAGTTTTTCCAGTGGCTCACTGCCTTTACGTACAATTGCAAATACAGGCTGTGGAGTCATCGTATCCGTACATTTGGCGATAACCGCAGGTGATACACTGACC
This sequence comes from Paenibacillus sp. Negev47, assembly GCF_058313655.1. NCBI lineage: Bacteria > Bacillati > Bacillota > Bacilli > Caryophanales > Paenibacillaceae > Paenibacillus > Paenibacillus sp. Negev47. The sequence goes on along the minus strand of NZ_CM177754.1, from coordinate 905,061 downwards.
CACTCCACACGCTGAAGCGGATTCTCAAGTCCTGCAAGTTCAATCGGTACGCCTTGCTCTCCGTCGTACACGATGCACTCCAGATCTGCTCCGGCGCGCAATGCCTCCTGGACAAGATGAATACCTTCAATAATATATTTATGTTGACGGGTACGATGCTTTTTCTCCAGCAGCTGTGCCCATTCTTTTACACGGGTATTTTGCGGTGATACAATATCCATCTTTCCATCCTTCCCATCTGCATCCATCACTTCGGATACGCAAGCTCCATTTTCGTCAAATGATCCTTGTGACCCACAATGATCAGCACATCTCCAGCTTCGATTCGGTCTTCCGCGTACGGTGAAATGTTCATTGAGTTCCCACTGCGGATCGCCATCACATTGCATCCGAAACGTGCACGAATATTTAATTCCATCAGGTTCTTACCGATCATTTCCTCGGAAGCTCTCATCTCCAGAATGCTGTAATCCTCAGACAACTCGATGTAGTCCAGTATATTAGGCGAGGTCAGATGATGGGCTACGCGCAGTCCCATATCCCGCTCAGGATAGATGACTTTATCTGCGCCAATCTTTTGCAGCACCTTACCATGAAGCTCATTTTGAGCTTTTACGATCAGAACGGGTACACCCATATCTTTCAATATCAGGGTTGTCAGAATACTTGCCTGAATATCTTCACCAATCGCCACAACGACAACGTCAAAATTCCGTATGCCCAGCGCACGCAGCGCTTCTTCATCTGTTGAATCTGCCGATACTGCATGGGTCACCACATTGGACATCTCCTGAGTTCTCTGCTCATCCGCATCAATTGCCAGCACGTCGAATCCCATGCCACTCAGTGCATTGGCAACACTTGATCCGAACCGTCCCATGCCAATTACGGCATACTGTTTCTTGGCCATTAGGTCTTTAACCTCCCGCTGCACTTCAGCATGACGCATCATTACGGATACCCATGCTAACGTAAATAATCCTTCGTAGTATACCACAAAGCCTGATAAACTTGAATGCGCTCACGCTTCCCTGGGAACAGTATAAGAGCAGCCGAATATACGAGGAGGGAATTGCGATGCCCATTACATTAAGCCTGCGTGAAGCGATTGTTCATAAAGTTCATGACAAGAGTGATGATCAGCTCCGGGAGATGATTGAAGGTTCAGTAGATGGACCGGAAGCTGCATTACCTGGACTTGGCGCCATTTTCGAGATGATCTGGAAGAATACAGAACCTGCCAAGCAGGAAGAAATGATTCAAATCGCGCAGGAGCATCTGCACACCATTCCCGTCCAACCGCTTCGTTAATTGGAGCATGGAGGGGTAAGGTAACCATCATTACGTTTGTTCTGTCTGCAAAAGAAAGCTTTCCCTTATTCGGCTGGATCATACCCGCCTCTAAGTAAGGTGCATAGCAATAGATCCCCCCGCCAATCGGCGGAGGGATCTTATTTTTTAACAGGCGCTATCTCATCGCGTGAGCTTACTTAAGGCGCAGTCTCCAGGAATTGAGCTGTAGGATTTTTATCCATAGCCGTTCTCATTGCGTACTCATTTTCGAAGAGCACTACATAATTCCCTTTTTTATCTTTTACAAGCGCAGAGTTAATCCGGAATTTACTTGCGTCCAGATTCTCGTCCACGATCCAGCGAGCGAACTGATACGGCATACGCTGTAATTGCACGTCTACCCCATACTCGCCTTTCATCCGGTATTCAAATACCTCGAACTGAAGTTGACCAATTACGCCGAGAATCGTCTCGTCGAAACTTGCCGTCTGGAATACCTGAATGGTTCCTTCCTCCGTCAACTGGTCAATTCCTTTTTGGTACTGTTTATGTTTCAACGCATTTTTAACGGTAACTTTAGCGAAAATCTCTGGCGAGAACGTTGGCAATTCTTCAAAAATAACTTCGCTGCCTTGGCTCAATGAATCACCAATCCGGAAGATACCCGGATCGAACAGACCGATAATATCGCCGGCATACGCCTCTTCTACAATATCCCGGTCTTGTGCCAGGAACTGCTGTGGCTGTGACAGCTTGATCTCTTTGCCCACACGAGTATGCTTCACACTCATTCCACGTTGGAACTTGCCTGACACAATACGCAGGAATGCAATACGATCCCGGTGCGCAGGGTTCATGTTCGCCTGAATTTTAAATACATAACCGCTGAATTTCTCATTCGTTGGCTGAATCTCTCCTGCCGTACTGCGACGTGGCTCAGGCTTCGGTGCCAGTTCCAGGAAATTCTCCAGGAAAGTCTGCACGCCGAAATTGTTGATCGCACTACCGAAGAAAATAGGGGTCAATTCACCGCGTTGAACTTTCTCCATGTCGAACGGGTCGCCCGCGATATCCAGCAACTCCAGATCCTGACACAATTGATCATGCAGATATTCTCCAGCCATCTCACGGATAATTGGATCTTTATAGCCATCTACCTTTTGTACTTTAATCGTCGAGTGATCGTCCCCTTGGAACAATTCCACCTGATTTTTCATCCGGTCGTACACACCGCACAGCTCGCGACCTGTACCAATAGGCCAGTTCATCGGAACCGAACGAATACCCAGTACATTTTCAAGCTCCTCCATCAGGTCAAATGGACTTTTACCCTCACGGTCGAGTTTGTTGATAAACGTAAAGATCGGAATCCCACGCTTCGCACACACCTGGAACAATTTGATCGTTTGTGCCTCGACACCTTTTGCCACGTCAATCAACATTACTGCGCTATCGGCAGCCGTCAGTGTACGATACGTATCTTCACTGAAATCCTGGTGACCCGGTGTATCCAGAATGTTGACGCGATGATCCAGATAATCAAATTGCATTACGGAAGAGGTAACCGAGATCCCCCGTTGTTTCTCAATTTCCATCCAGTCACTTGTTGCGTGCTTGCTGGCTTTCCGAGCTTTTACCGTTCCCGCAAGGCGAATCGCGCCCCCGAACAGCAACAGTTTCTCGGTTAATGTGGTTTTACCCGCATCGGGGTGAGAGATAATGGCAAACGTCCGGCGTTTGTCCACTTCCTGTTGAAGAATATCATTTGCAGCTTTGCTCATAGGTTTAATCCCTTTCGTCCGTTCATTCACGTTAATCCGGCATGGCCGGTCCATCATTCAATCTTTATGCAATCCGGCGAGGCCGGTTGATTGTACACTGGTCATTTTGCATACGAGATGTTTACTCACTAGATTAATTTTACACATTTACAATGGAGTTCATCCTCCTCAAATCTGTGCTTTCATCCATACCGTGAACTGCTTCTTAACCCAACTCTCCTATTGTACCATAATCTGTACCGAAAATAACCGATTACTGCAGCAGATTCTTCTCTTTTTCCTTGCAAAAAAAGCACCCTTCAGCCATAATCATGGCATCCAGGTACTCCTCATTCATTTCTCGTTATCGAGTTTAGAAAATCAGTGCATCCAGCGCGTATTGTCCGCCACCCGTCAGAGCCAGCGCTACACCAACGACCAGAATCGCGAGATTATATTCGAATCCGTTCTGTGTGGACCAGTAACCGTTCGCACCATGGACTTTCACAATCGCAATAACCATTGTCAATGCAATCAGAATGCCACCTACCGGAGTGAGCAGACCCAGAGCCAGCAGCAGTCCACCACCGAACTCAGCGAGTCCAGCCAGTAACGCTACCAATGCACCTGGCTTCATCCCCATCGATTCAAACCAGCCGCCTGTACCCTTGATCCCGTAACCTCCGAACCATCCAAACAGCTTTTGTGCCCCGTGCGCCATGAACGACAATCCAATCACCAAACGAATCAACAACAATCCTAAGTCCAACATCATTTTCTTTTCCTCCATTCAATATATACAAAATAGTATTCTTAGATTAAAGATATTATGCTAATTTTTTTTCTTCATGATGTGGTGTCGAAACCCCTTCAACTGGTTCACATTTCATCTCATGAATGGTGCACTTATCCGAGAAGTTCATCGGGTTAAGTTGGTCATTTGCGTAACTCTTTATCTCTTGTGTTGAGTATAAGTTATATACTTACTTTTTGTCAACAACTTAATTTAAATATATTTATCCAGTCGCATTCCCTCCAGCTTCTCGCATCAAAAAGAGGCCCGGAAAGTTCGCTTCATCCGCGCTCTTTCCAAGCCCCTTAATTATTTCATCTTATGAACGATTAGCCTTAATTGTTGACTTGCCAGATCACACGATCCTCATCCTGACCATTCACCGGCCACCAGTGGAATCCATCCTGCTCCAGCAGTTTATCTGTCGCTTCCGGCCCCCAGGTTCCAGCCGGATACGTGTGAAGCTCTCCCTGATTCTGGCTCCAGGCTGCAGCGATCCGATCTACGAAAGACCAGGCCGTTGCCACTTCGTCCCAACGGGTAAAGTACGTAGAATCCCCTTCTGCTGCATCGAGCAGCAGACGTTCATACGCTTCAGGCGAGTTGATTCCGATCATGCAGCTCTGACAGAAATCCATCGCGAGTGGCTGAATCTCGGAATCCGAGCCCGGTTTCTTGGCATTGATTTTGATATATATGCCTTCCATCGGATTCACCCGAATGACCAGCAGATTCGGTTCAAGCTTATATTTTTTCCCAAGGTACACGTTATTCGGCATCGACTTGAACTCGACTACGATCTCGGTCGTTTTCACCGGCAGACGTTTGCCTGTCCGAATGTAGAATGGCACACCTGCCCAGCGGAAATTATCAACAAATACACGTGCGGCAAAATACGTCTCCGTATTCGACTGTGGGTCAACCTTGTCTTCCTGGCGGTAACCGGGAAGCTGCTTGCCACGGTACTCCCCTTCGGCATACTGTCCCCGCACAACGTTGTTGCTCACTTCCTCATCCGAGGTGAACGTCCGTAGAGAGCGTAACACCTTCACCTTTTCATCCCGAATATCCTCGGGGAACAGGCGACTCGGTGGCTCCATTGCAATCATCGTCAGCATTTGAAGCATATGATTTTGCCCCATGTCACGCAGTGCGCCGGAGTGATCATAATAACCGCCACGTTCTTCCACGCCTACCGTCTCCCCCAGCGTTATCTGAACGTTGGCAATATGTTTGTTGTTCCAGAGTGGTTCGAAAAAAGCATTCCCGAAGCGGATCACTTCGATATTTTGCACCATTTCCTTGCCCAGATAATGGTCAATCCGATAGATTTCCTCTTCACGGAATACCTCACGAATCTGCTCATTCAGATGTTCAGCGGATTGCAGATCATAACCAAATGGTTTTTCGATCACTAATCGGTTCCAACCCTGACTTTCCAGCATACCGCCGTCCCGTAAACTGTACGAGACACTGCCAAACAGCTCAGGTGCAAGCGCCAGATAGAACAGCCGATTACCCGGCGTGTTAAATTTCGCTTCCAGATGCTCCGTCTGCTTAAGCAGCTCTTTGAACCCTTCTACATTATTGATATCCAGAGTTTTGTATTCAAAATGATCGACGAAAGCGTTCCACTCATCAGGGTCCCCCGCTGGATAGCGGCAGAACTCTTTAATGGATTCATAGATGTCCTCCCGGAATTCTTCTGGGGTTCTCGGACGACGCGCTACGCCAATAATCGCAAAGTTTTCGGCTAGCTTGCCTTCGCGGTATAGACTGTAGATGGCCGGAAACAGCTTCCGGCGGGCCAAGTCACCGGTTGCTCCAAAAATGATAAATACTGCGCCTGGTGTCAGTACTTCATCTTGCGTTTTTTTCTCAACCATGGGCTCCTCTTTCTTCCGGGAAGACAACCTTCACGCTCTCCCCGAGCTATGTAATGGTGTTATATATGCACGACATACAACCGTCAATTACCAGCAAGTTCCTTCTTGGATGTGATGCCATTTTAGCATATCAACTGAACGGATGCACTATTTCGCACTCATTTTTCTGATAAATACTCTCAATATTGGGTCCAAATTTTATAGGAAATTCATCCCTTAATATTCAATCGTAATCACCGGAAACCCCATCGTAATTCGATTGTCGATCTCGCGATCAACCTGATGGACTGCGAGTTGCATATTCAACATGTGCGAGCCACTCTTGATCGACAAGGGCAGCTCAGCCGCCTCATAAGAGACACTTGCACTGGCTACATCCGTATAACGTTCAACAGAGACCATATCCACCTTTCTGGACAACGTATCTTCAATCAGTACCAGCTGCTGACTCGCATCACGTTCAATCGCAGTAGCTGCCGTACCCTGCACTGACACATTCCAGCTTGCCTTCATCTCCGAGTCCACAAGCAGTTGATCCACCTGCTCATGTGACGCCACTAATCTCTTCCGATCCGTGTATGCATCACCTGATAACTGCACGATGGCATAATATCCGTTGTCTCCTGTATCGACGACATTGACCAACATGCCTGCACCTCCATTAGCCGCACCTACAACCAGCTCACTGCGATACACATCGTGGCCCGTCTGACGTACCTTCATTGGTGGTTCAAGTCCCAATTGACTAGCCAGTAATACGGCCTGCGCTTGTGCATCTCCCTTGCCTTCTCCTTGCCATTTAATCACCAGGCGATCTACATGATCAATTACACTGTCAGCAGTATAGATTAACTGTTCCAGTTGGGCTGCTTTGGGTTCGTTCTTCTCTGCGTATACCTGTGTTACACCGATAAGTATAATGATCGCTATTGCCAATATGCCAGCTGTCATCCAACGATTTAACATTCGAATCCCCCACTTCTTTCTTGCATTCTATGAATCTATCAACAGCATGCCCCTTTCCCGCATTAGCTATACTTCTTCTGAACACATCAAAAAAAAGCCCCACCCGCCACATTCATGGCAGAGCAGGGCTTTCCATTCATACTTTTCTATATGTTCTCATCTATTACCTCCGCACATGAAAGCACGGTTCTTTGGCTTAATTATGATATTGCATATGATTCTTCTTACTCTGCAAGTCCGTTTTTATAAGCATAGATCGCAGCCTGTGTGCGGTCGTCTACGCCCAATTTTGCCAGTAGATTCGTGACATGGAATTTGACTGTCTTGATACCGATGATCAGATCATCAGCGATGTCCTGATTCGATTTGCCTTTGGCGAGCAATCGGAGAACATCCATTTCTCGATCCGTCAATTCATCATGCAAAGGAGCTGCTGCCTGTGGCTGCCGGAATCGATTCATCATTTTGGAAGCCACCTGTGACTCCAGAACGGATTGTCCGCGAGCGGCTGCGCGAATCGCATCTGCCACTTCATTGGCTCTTGATGTTTTTAACAGATAACTGAATGCGCCTGCTTCAATGACAGGATACATTTTTTCATCATCCAGATAACTGGTCAATACGATGACTTTGCACTCCGGATACATTTTGAGCACCTGACGGGTAGCCTCAATGCCATCCATTCCTTCCATGACCAGGTCCATCAGAACAACATCAGGCTTATATTCCTGTGCAAGCCGAATGCCTTCCTCTCCACTACCTGCTTCACCAACAACCTCAATTCCATCTTCGGTATCTAATACCGCTGCAAGACCAATACGCACCATCTCATGATCATCCACGAGCAATACTTTGATCGACGTTTCCGTCTCCGTTTCGACTTCCGGTTCCATTGACATGTTCTTCCTCGCTTTCATCACTCATCAAAGGTATCGTAATCTCAATTCGCGTTCCCTTACCAGGCGCTGTTACAAATTGTATGGCTCCGCCAATCTCCGTAACACGTTCACGCATGTTAGCCAGACCGTAGGAAGCTTGTTTATTCTCATCCAGATCGAAGCCTTGCCCATCATCACGAATCAGTACCCGTATCGCATCTGTTCGGCGCTGGATCCGTATCTCCATTTTTTCCGCTTTCGCATGCCGTAATGTATTAGACATAGCCTCCTGAACGATCCGGAACAGATGATTCTCAATGCCTTTAATCAAATCGATGTCTTCATCCATTTCAAGCACAATGTCCATGGGTACTTTCGTTTTCAGTTCCATCACCAGATCACGGAGACCTTGTTCGAGATGTTTGCCCTCCAGGTAGACTGGCCGCAGATGTAACAATAACGCACGCATCTCGGACTGAGCTACCGAAGCCATCTCCTCAATCAGGGCCACCTGCCGCTGAGCACGTTCAAAATCCTTCTCCATCTTTCGTCCTACGGCCGTTGCTGTCATGGATATCGCAAACAATTGCTGAGATACCGCATCATGCAGTTCCCGTGCCAACCGCTGCCGCTCTTCCACAATGGCTGTAATTCTGGCTTGTTCCGCAAGCTGTGCATTATGAGTAGACAATCGCTGGAGCGAGGATACTTGATCTTCCCACTTTTTGCCGATTCGTCCGAGTTGCTCACTTAAGCGACCCACATCATCTACGCCCAGATCAGGTACAGTACGAGACAGTGAACCCTTCTCCCACTGCAGGAGCGTTTCCCGCAGCAGCTCCAACCGGCGTTTGACCCGGTAACTCTGATAGAAACCAAAGACCGCACCGATCGCAATCAGGAGCAGCAATAGAGCCAGACCCGATTGAATCAGATGCCGCCAGCCTGCAAATGGAGCAAGATAACCATATGTATACAATACATACAAAATAACAGCGAGCACAATGAAAACCAGGAGGATCCCTTCACCCATACTTCGGGTTACCATGTCGGTATGTCGTTTTGTCTTCATCGGGGTCTCCTCCTTCTCTTCATCTATTTTACTACGGATTACTAATGCTTAGGTCGCCAACAATATACGAAATGACAAATTTTGCTTTATGTTCACTGGACTCATATCCAGGAGTTCTCCATACTAATTTGTTCATCATGCCGCTATCTTGTTCTCCAAGAAGATTAATTCGGCCGAAAAGGACCGATGCTTCAATCTCTACACCATAATCTTCCGGCAGCGTCAGGCGAACATTCCCCATAACCCCTTGCAGCAGTACAATCGTTTGTTTCTCCTCCGGAATCGAAAGAGACAGATCTGCATTAACCTCACCCATGGCATGCCATAGGCTCATACTGCGTAACGTCCAGGATGGTTGATCCCAGTAATACCTAGCCATGAAATTATGTTTCTTCATAACGCCATCGTCCAGATGAATCTTTTTGTTTTTGGAATAAAAGTAAGCTAAGGAAGCCAGTACAATTAAGAATACAATCATTAAATTATCCAGTAGTAACAGTGCCGCACCAATGCCAAGATACCGATAACCTTTGTGGGTATCCCCTTTGCGGACTTGCAGCATTCCAATGGTTAAGAGAATCAGTGCGGCAGCGGTCAGCAAGTTAATATTCTGATTCAATAACATGAATGTGCCGATAATAATAATGACAACTGCAAGCCATTTACTCTTGTTATTCATCCCTGCCGCACCTCCTCTGTATGTTAATCTCTCTTCATTCAACGGAAAAGCCATACCAGGCAATGAAGTCCTGTATGGCTTAACTTTTGTTCTACCAACCGTACATTATACACGATTTATAGAATATCATATTGTCCACCGAGCGAACAGTTATTCTTTTGAAGTTCCGTTCGCTTCATTCTTGGAACCATTGCCCATTTTGTTTTTGAGGGCCTGCAATTGCTGATCCACTTTGAATTGCTTTTCCACATCTACAGGATTCGTGTACGTGGATGATGTGTTGCGATATGGTGCACGAGCTACGTCAGCTTCAGCTTCCAGTTGCATGATTTTCTCTTCCATGCGGTGGAATCCTAGTGATGCCCCGCCACTTTCGATCGAATGCAAGCTGTTAATGGAAGACATTTGTTTTTTGGCTTTTGCCATTTGTGCACGGGATACGAGTTCATTACGTTTGTTACGCATTTTGTAGAACTCATCTTTCATATCATGCAACTGTTGCAACAGATCTTTTGCTTGTGCTTCAGACTGTGCATGCAGTTCACTGTACTCCGTAATTTTTTGATCAAAGTAGATTTTCTCTTCCAGCAATTTGCGTGCTACTTCTTCCTGACCGTTAGACAGAGCAGCTTCTGCTTGGGACTCACGTTGTACCGAAGTACGCTCCGCTTCATCCAAACGTTGTTTCATGCGGCGCTCATTTGCCATTTGTTTGGCAACAGTTACCTCAGCCTCATGAATCTCAGCCTCCATATCACGCAAGTACTGGTTCAACATTACAATCGGGTCTTCTACCTTATCCAACATATCATTTACCGATGCTTTCGTCATATCCTTAATCCGTTTAAATACTCCCATTTTACTTTTCTCCCTTCTCGTAACGAGATAATTTTTGGCGAAGCTCTTCAACTTCTTTTTTCAATGCTTTTTTCTCAATATCTTTCATCATGGAATCAAGTTCACTTTCTTGCGGTGCTCCTGCTCCGTAGGCGTTGTTATCATAAGAGCGCGGACCAGATTGGGGTCTGCTGTTGTATCCTGGGCCAGGACCGAAGTTGCCAGGACCTTGTTGGTTTTGGTTATTTTGAAAAGGACCTCTTGGCGCCTGATGATCATAGTTGTTGTATCCTCTGCCAGGGCCAGGGCCTGGGCCGTAGCCATATGGATCATAAGGCGGATACGGTTCTTTTGGTACCACCAGTGCTGCAATGAAGTATATTAACAACGACGTGCCGCCAGTTACGAAGATACTGATGACGAAGATGATCCGCAGCAGGGTAGAATCCATCCCGATGGTTTCGGAAATTCCGCCGCACAAGCCGGTTAGCATCCGGTCACGCGTTGAGCGGTATAATTTGCTCATGTGCTTTCTCCTTTCGTTTACTTATATCCTCTTGCGTTGGGACCATAAGCATATGGATCAACGTGATTGGATTCCTTCGGTACGACCAATGCAGCGATGAAGTAGATCAACAATGATGTACCTCCCGTAGCGAAAATACTGATGAAGAAGATGATACGTAGCAGCGTGGTGCTCAATCCGAGATTTTCAGAAATGCCGCCAATCAAACCTGTTAGCATTCGATTACGCGCCGAGCGGTATAATTTACTCATGTGACTACTCCTTCCTGTCATTGTTCAACTTCTGTTTTAAGCGCTCCAGTTCCTTATCCAGCGCAGAGGATGACATGCTGCCAGTCGCTCCTGAACCGTCTTGGCTCATCCGCCGGATATCCCGGAGACTTTGTGCTTCATATTCGAGATCAGAGACTTGGTCATCCAATCGGTTAAACATACGGGGTACATTCTGACCGTTGTGATTCCCTCTCTGGTTCATACGTTGTTGTAACTGAATCGTCTGCATACGAGCGTAGTAATATTGGCGTTTGCTGTATACATTCTGATATTCAACCTTCAGCTGGTCGATCTGTTCATCCAGCTCCTGTAATGCTGCATAGCTTTGTGCATACAGTTCATTGTACTGTTCCATTTTTTCCTCATGGAGGATTTTCTCCTGCAAGGCCAACTTAGCGAGATGCTCTTCCCCTGCTTTCAGAGCCATGGAAGCCTGTTCTTCCCGTTTGTTCACCATACCTGCTGCCTGATCGGCTTGTTGTTTCATTTGTCTGGTATGGCTTGCATATTGATGACGAAGTTTCTCGGCTTCACCGATGTCTTGGCGGGTCGAGACCAGGAACTGATCAATCAGTTTGACTGGATCCTGACTTTGCTCCAAATGTTCGTTCAGATTGGCTACGGTAATATCCCGCATTCGACGAAATACACTCATTATGTTCTTTCCCTCCTTTTCATAATCCTGAAAGCTTAGTAACGACCACGACGACTGCGGTTATTGCTTAGCATTGAGATACCAAAGATGATTAACCCGATCGCGATGATCGGTCCGATCAGCCATGCCAGCTTACCCATCAGTGAGATGATACCGATGATGAGAACAATCCAGCCAAGCATCACATTCCCTCGTTTAACTCCGTAATATCCCAGTGCAATCATCAGGACCGGAATCAGATAACCCATTAAGTGTCCAAGAAGAGGAGTTAACTTTCCGAAGAGGAGTAGTGCACCCAGTGCAATCAGTACAATCGCCCAGCCATTTCCCTTATTTAATCTCATAATTGTTGTTCACCGCCCTTTCCGTTCGTTCATTTTAATTGGTTAAGTCATTTGTTCGTTTGTTTCTTGTTTTTTTGTTTCCATGTTTCTTGTTTAACCTTATGTCCTTATTCTAGGGGATTCTGAGACTTTTCAAAACAGACCGTGGACGGTTTTTCATCCTAGACTCAGGTCGGGGATCTAGTTGGACCTTGGACTGTCCCGGTATAAGACCATCGTTCCACCTAAGCTGAATAGCTTCCAGTTACCTTCTATTCCCCCTGTTCAGGCTCTGCTTCACCCGATATCGTCCGGTAGATAGAATGATGTCCATATCTCTATTTACGTTCACCCTTCACTTTCGTTTCCATCCCGTGCCAAGCTCTTTTGCCTCGAAATAAAATTACTTATTTATCCAAATAAACAAAATTTAGATTGTTCTATATGTAAGCGTTTACTAAAATAGGAAGTGTTAGTGTTACTATTTCTAATGTCAGGGGTGAAACTTAAACTGTGCGACCAATCAGCTATCTCCATAAAATGATCATCTTCGGAATCCTGCTAAGCACCCTGCCCATTTTGTTAACGGGGATTGCCGCGTTTATCTATTCATCAAACCAAACTGAACTGCATCGTACACAAGCTAACAGGCAGTTGCTGGAACAAATGCAATCCAACGTAGAACACAAACTTGCTACAGTCAGTTATATGCTTGACCAGGCCGTTCGATCTCCAGTAACCCTTCGTTCCCTGTCTGCTTCTTCTTCACTTCAAAGGAAAGGACCATTACTTGCCGATAAGCTGCAGAGCGAGTTTCAGAATATGAGGTCGTGGGAACCTTTGCTGGATATCACATTGGTGAATCAATCCCAGAATTGGCTTATTGACCATGCCGGATTATATCGTAATACTGATTTCCCACTGGCACTTCCCATGAAGGATTTGATATCGGATACGCTAACCTCCGGATGGCAGCTCTCCCCTTCATCGGTGTTCAGTAATGATGAGCGTTCGCCCGGTACAGGCTGTATCTATCATATTGCCCTTGCGAGATCTATTCCGAATCTGAATGCGTCTTCCGATGTAGCCTTAATTGCCGGAATTCCTGCATGCTCTTTACAAAATACGCTAGGTGAAGCCTCCATGGGCAATGCTGCCTCAGGACTGATCATTTTAAATCGGGAACAACGTATCATGGTACATCCCGATCCCGTATATATTGGACAACCGCTGTCTGCAGTTGGATTACAAGATCGTGAGACGGAAGCCAGCATAATCAGACTATCTCCCATCACATTTTCAACAGGCTTTGAAGAACGAGAAGTCAAGATCGCCGATACACACTATTCTCTGACGTATAGCCCTTCTACCTTAAAAGGTTGGACTTATATACTACTCTCACCCACCAACATTCTGACACAAGAATATATCGATATCGGATTACACACCTTATATATCAGTATCTTCTTGCTTTTGCTTTCATTATTGCTCGCATGGCTCGGCTCCAAACGAATGCATATTCCAATTCGTAAACTTTTAACCCAACTTGGTGACAACCACCTGTCCAAAGATGGCGGCACTATGACTCAGCAATCACCAGAGCTGTCTGATGAGTTCGAACAGATTAGAGCAGGTGTCTCACAATTATCTGCATCTCGCTCCCAACTGGAGAACACACTAAATATGCATCTGTTGCAGATTCGCACTCATTTTATGATGAATCTCTTCCAGGGCAAGAGCCCTGTTCACACTCTATATGACACCCTGAATGAATATGGCTACACACGTCAGGTTCGGGAATGGCAACAAATTGCTGTTATTGCACTACAGGCCGATCTCGTTAATCACAGAAAATACAATGCCAATGATCGTGACCTCCTGTTATTCGCTGTTCAAAATATATTGGAGGAAACGGTTGTGCATAACCAACAACTGCTTCCTATCGTGCTGGAACATACGGTTGTCACGGTGATTGGCACCGTTGAACAGGATCAATTTGCTTTTTCACAGCAGCTATATGTATTAACAGACCAGTTACAACAACAGATTGATGGGATTCTGGCTCTTCAGGTCAGTATAGGCTTCAGCCAGCCGCATAGCTCCCTATACCACATCCCTCAGGCTTACACAGAAGCTATGGAGGCTTTGAAGCATCGAATGAAGCTGGGGACAGGTATTATCTTGCAATATGAGAACATAGATCATTATGCGCCAGCTTGGTCCATGACCTACCCGGAATCATTGGAATACTCGTTGATCCAAGCTATTCAAAGTGCGGATGAAGTTCAGGCCTCTGCTCTTCTGCATCAGGTCTTGGAAGTGATCTTTGGTATGGAGTGTACGCCGGAGGAATATCAGGTGGCCTTTACGAGGCTGCTGACGCATATTTTGCAAATGACTCAGGAATCCGGTATACGACTCGGACAGATCTCTCAAGGCAATGGATCGATGTTTCATGAACTTCATGGTTTGCAGTACGGCGCTGAAGTTGAGGAGTGGTTTAACCATCAAGTCATCTTGCCCATCATCCAGGTTTTTAAAGGGAGACAGTATGCCCAGTATCAACATATATCAGAGAAGATGATTGCTCTGATTCATCAAGATTACGATAAGGATCTGACGCTTGAGGAATGTGCTGTTAAGCTTCACTATAATGCCAACTACTTAAGTAGCGTTTTTCGCAAAGAGACCGGCTGTGCATTTAGTGAATACCTGACCAAGTACCGATTTAACATCGCTAAAAAATGGCTGGACGAAAGTGATCTAACGGTTAAAGATATCGCAGCACGGCTTCGTTACAACAATCCGCAAAACTTTATCCGATCATTTCGTAAATGGGAAGGAATCACTCCCGGTCAGTATCGGGAGCGGAAACAAAAAGCAGAAGTGTCGAACAACAATTAGAAAAGGAGCACGATTTAAAATCGTGCTCCTTCGTCCAGCTCGGACACCTCTCCATATGGCTCCCCGAACAAGGATCGAACCTGCGACAACTCGATTAATAGTCGAGTGCTCTACCAACTCAGCTATCAGGGAATATGCTTTAGAGATCATTCTCTGAAAACTAGATATGTGTTTTGTTTTTTCGTTGTCTCGAACATCTTCAAGTAACCGAGGATTTTGTTTAGTGCAGTCAATTAATTATTCGCTTCAAAAAAAAGAGGGAGCACATATTCTGCTCCCTTCACTTACAACTTCGCTTCTACAATCTTAACTTCATATGTTTCATACGTTCACCTTTTTGCGCAGCGATCTGATGCTTCCTAGCGTCATCTTAGACGTTAGAATATGCGTTGTGCGTCTCGATTCCTGATCCTCATAACACATACCAAGCTTATACGATTTGTCGTTTATCCTTGGTACGGACTGTTTTCATATTGGGTTGTTCAAGTTGGATCAGAATTTTACCAAACCTTGCTCCACGTGAGAAGGTCACCGTACTATCCTTATATGTATCGCGGATGTACTTCTCAGCCAGTCTGAGGGAATCCTCATCTGTTGGTAACTCATACGTATTAAGCCATTCTGGCAGCTTCTCAATAATCTCTTCCACCGGTACTTCAAATGAGTTAACTTCTCTTGTAATGATCATCGTGTATGAATAACCCTTCAAATACAGCAACTGTTGGATATATCCCATATCACCAGCCTTGTATGAAGAACTGATCCCAAGTACATCCTTAAGTTCATCCATTAGTGTGTGTTCCTTCTGTCCCGCTATAGTGCTTATATACACATACTTACGAGCACAGTTAATCGCCATCTCAATCGTTTCCCAATCCGACATAGCCGGACACATGGAAGCAAATACAAAATCATATTTCTTCTCCCAGCCTTTATCCTCGATGGAGATTTCCTCAAATCGCTCTTTCACGATTTCAATATTAGATTCCAGCTCTGAGGGTATCGTTTCCTTCATGAGTGAGACAAGCAACTCAGAAGGCTCAACAGCGGTTACACTTGCTCCCTTTTCAGCAAAAGGAATGGTAAATATGCCTGAGGCCGCTCCAATGTCTAGAATGGACAAGCCCGCGAACTCTACTCCCTGGTTTTCAATCCAGCCCATAATGCGCTCAGACCGCTGTATTCCTTCTACCGTAAATGATTGTGCATGATAATCTCTGGCCCACCGCTCAAACGCTTCTTCTGTATTAAATGGTGCACTTTTCTTCTTATATTTTGAACTTCTCGGACGATTCTTCCAAGCCTCTTCCCATACAGAAAGGTTAAATAACAGGTCAGTGTCCGGTATAATTTTTTTAGTAGTCACTTTATTTCACTCCCTCATATTAAAGACTTCACTTATCTACAATATACTGAATATAATCATACGTCAATCTTTATTAACGTCCAACTTTCCTTACTATAAAACAATCACTTCATATAAAATAAAAATAGCCCCGCAGATTGCATAAGCAATTTGCAGGGCTATTCAATATACCGGCGAGAGGACTCGAACCTCCACGGTTTCCCACTCGATTTTGAGTCGAGCGCGTCTGCCATTCCGCCACGCCGGCATATACTGGAGGCGCCACCCAGATTCGAACTGGGGATAAAGCTTTTGCAGAGCTGTGCCTTACCACTTGGCTATGGCGCCATATTTTGGAGCGGACGACGGGAATCGAACCCGCGACCCTCGCCTTGGCAAGGCGATGCTCTACCGCTGAGCCACGTCCGCATAATGGCTGGGGATATAGGATTTGAACCTATGCATGACGGAGTCAAAGTCCGTTGCCTTACCGCTTGGCTAATCCCCAATAAAAAATGAAAAAACAAATGGGCGATCGAGGGGAATTGAACCCCCGAATGCCGGATCCACAAACCGGTGCGTTAACCACTTCGCCACGATCGCCACAAAAAGTTAATTTTCTAAAAAGTTAATTGGCAGGGGCAGCAGGAATTGAACCCACACCAACGGTTTTGGAGACCGTTGTTCTACCTTTAAACTATGCCCCTAAAACTGGTGGAGGATGATGGATTCGAACCACCGAACCCGTACGGGAGCAGATTTACAGTCTGATGCGTTTGGCCACTTCGCTAATCCTCCAGGATTACATGGTGCCGGCGAGAGGACTTGAACCCCCAACCTACTGATTACAAGTCAGTTGCTCTACCAGTTGAGCTACACCGGCATATTAAATTGTTTTATAAATGGTGGCTCGGGACGGAATCGAACCGCCGACACGAGGATTTTCAGTCCTCTGCTCTACCGACTGAGCTACCGAGCCATAATAAAGTCTAATCTCATTTCCTAACACTTTATATAGGGCATCAGTGCCATACAGCAGATGTAGTGAACAGTTTGCCTCATGTAAAGATTAAATGGCGGAACCGACGGGATTCGAACCCGCGATCTCCTGCGTGACAGGCAGGCATGTTAGGCCAACTACACCACGGTTCCAGATCACTTTCTCAAAGGAAAGTATAATTGCGGGGGCAGGATTTGAACCTGCGGCCTTCGGGTTATGAGCCCGACGAGCTACCGGGCTGCTCCACCCCGCGTCGTTATAAAAGTTATATGGTGGAGGCTGAGGGGATCGAACCCCCGACCCTCTGCTTGTAAGGCAGATGCTCTCCCAGCTGAGCTAAGCCTCCGAACAACACATTTATGATCTTACCATAATCTTATTGTAAAAATCAACTTCTTTTTTGAAGTTAATATGACCCGTAGGGGATTCGAACCCCTGTTACCTCCGTGAAAGGGAGGTGTCTTAACCCCTTGACCAACGGGCCTTAATATTATGGCGGAGAGAGAGGGATTCGAACCCTCGAGACGCTTGTGACGCCTACACGATTTCCAATCGTGCTCCTTCGGCCAGCTCGGACACCTCTCCATATGGCTCCCCGAACAGGGCTCGAACCTGTGACAACTCGATTAACAGTCGAGTGCTCTACCAACTGAGCTATCAGGGAATATGCTTCAGAGATCGTTCTCTGAAAACTAGATTCGAAACGAAACATGCGATTTAGAACTTGCTATTGGATAAGCCCTCGACCGATTAGTACTGGTCAGCTCCATGCATTGCTGCACTTCCACCCCCAGCCTATCTACCTCGTCGTCTTCAAGGGGTCTTACATACTGGGAAATCTCATCTTGAGGGGGGCTTCACGCTTAGATGCTTTCAGCGTTTATCCCTTCCGTACATAGCTACCCAGCGGTGCTCCTGGCGGAACAACTGGTACACCAGCGGTACGTCCATCCCGGTCCTCTCGTACTAAGGACAGCTCCTCTCAAATTTCCTACGCCCACGACAGATAGGGACCGAACTGTCTCACGACGTTCTGAACCCAGCTCGCGTACCGCTTTAATGGGCGAACAGCCCAACCCTTGGGACCTACTTCAGCCCCAGGATGCGATGAGCCGACATCGAGGTGCCAAACCTCCCCGTCGATGTGGACTCTTGGGGGAGATAAGCCTGTTATCCCCAGGGTAGCTTTTATCCGTTGAGCGATGGCCCTTCCATGCGGTACCACCGGATCACTAAGCCCGACTTTCGTCCCTGCTCGACTTGTAGGTCTCGCAGTCAAGCTCCCTTATGCCTTTGCACTCTTCGAATGATTTCCAACCATTCTGAGGGAACCTTTGGGCGCCTCCGTTACTCTTTAGGAGGCGACCGCCCCAGTCAAACTGCCCACCTGACACTGTCCCCGCACCGGATTACGGTACCAGGTTAGAACCTAGATACGATCAGGGTGGTATCCCAACGTTGCCTCCACACAAGCTGGCGCTCATGCTTCAAAGGCTCCCACCTATCCTGTACAGATCGTACCCAAATTCAATATCAAGCTGCAGTAAAGCTCCATGGGGTCTTTCCGTCTTGTCGCGGGTAACCTGCATCTTCACAGGTATTAAAATTTCACCGGATCTCTCGTTGAGACAGCGCCCAAGTCGTTACGCCATTCGTGCGGGTCAGAATTTACCTGACAAGGAATTTCGCTACCTTAGGACCGTTATAGTTACGGCCGCCGTTTACTGGGGCTTCGGTTCACAGCTTCGGGATTGCTCCCTAACCACTCCCCTTAACCTTCCAGCACCGGGCAGGCGTCAGCCCGTATACTTCGCCTTACGGCTTCGCACAGACCTGTGTTTTTGCTAAACAGTCGCTTGGGCCTTTTCACTGCGGCCCCCTCGTGCTATTCACACTACCGGGGCACCCCTTCTCCCGAAGTTACGGGGTCATTTTGCCGAGTTCCTTAACGAGAGTTCTTCCGCGCGCCTTAGAATACTCTTCTCGCCTACCTGTGTCGGTTTGCGGTACGGGCACCATCACCTGGCTAGAGGCTTTTCTTGGCAGTGTGAGATCATGACCTTCGCTACTGTAATTTTCACTCCCCATCACAGCTCAGCCTTACAATGTGCGGATTTGCCTACACATCAGCCTTACTGCTTAGACGGACATCCATCAGTCCGCGTCACTACCCTACTGCGTCCCCCCATTGCTCATAACGGCTTACGGTGGTACAGGAATTTCGACCTGTTGTCCTTCGACTACGCCTTTCGGCCTCGCCTTAGGTCCCGACTTACCCTGAGCGGACGAGCCTTCCTCAGGAACCCTTAGGCTTTCGGCGGATCAGATTCTCACTGATCTTTTCGTTACTCATACCGGCATTCTCACTTGTATAATGTCCAGCGCTCCTTACGGTACACCTTCAACCCTTATACAACGCTCCCCTACCCCTGATGCAAAGCATCAAGCCATAGCTTCGGTGGTGTGTTTAGCCCCGTTACATTTTCGGCGCAGAGTCACTCGACCAGTGAGCTATTACGCACTCTTTAAATGATGGCTGCTTCTAAGCCAACATCCTGGTTGTCTGTGCAACTCCACATCCTTTCCCACTTAACACACACTTGGGGACCTTAGCTGATGGTCTGGGCTGTTTCCCTTTTGACAATGGATCTTAGCACTCACTGTCTGACTCCCGGAAGTAAGTCTATGGCATTCGGAGTTTGACTGAGCTTGGTAACCCTTGCGGGCCCCGCACCCAATCAGTGCTCTACCTCCACGACTCTGTTTTCCGAGGCTAGCCCTAAAGCTATTTCGGGGAGAACCAGCTATCTCCGAGTTCGATTGGAATTTCTCCGCTACCCCCACCTCATCCCCGCATTTTTCAACATGCGTGGGTTCGGGCCTCCAGTGCGTGTTACCGCACCTTCACCCTGGACAGGGGTAGATCACCCGGTTTCGGGTCTACGTCCACGTACTATGTCGCCCTATTCAGACTCGCTTTCGCTGCGGCTCCGGCTCTTCACCTTAACCTTGCACGGGAACGTAACTCGCCGGTTCATTCTACAAAAGGCACGCCATCACCCCTAAAACGGGCTCTGACTTTTTGTAAGCACACGGTTTCAGGTTCTATTTCACTCCCCTTCCGGGGTGCTTTTCACCTTTCCCTCACGGTACTGCTTCACTATCGGTCGCTAGGAAGTATTTAGCCTTGGCAGATGGTCCTGCCGGATTCATACGGGGTTTCACGTGCCCCGCACTACTCGGGATCCGTCTCGGAGGGAACAGACTTTCAATTACAGGGCTTTTACCTTCTTTGGCGGGCCTTTCCAGACCTCTTCGCTTAACCGGTTCCTTTGTAACTCCATGTGAGACGTCCCACAACCCCAAAGAGCAAGCTCTCTGGTTTGGGCTTCTCCGCGTTCGCTCGCCGCTACTGACGGAATCACTATTGTTTTCTCTTCCTCAGGGTACTTAGATGTTTCAGTTCCCCTGGTATGCCTCTGCACAACCTATGTATTCAGTTGTGAGTAACTGGAAATTACCCCAGCTGGGTTTCCCCATTCGGACACCCCCGGATCAAAGCTTGCTTACAGCTCCCCGAGGCAGTTTCGTTGTTCGCCACGTCCTTCATCGGCTCCTAGCGCCTAGGCATCCTCCGTGTGCTCTTAGTAGCTTAACCTCGTGCTCCGGTATTGGCCGCTCGCTTCCCTTGTTTTGCTTACGCAAAGCCAAAAGTCACTCCCATTCAATACCATCGCAAAAGCAATTAACTACCATTTTTATTGAAACTTGTTTACACAAGTTCAGCTAAAAAGGAATGTTCTAATTCGCATTTACTTTCGTTTCGATATCTAGTTTTCAAAGAACAAGCTCCATGCAAAAGCAAGCTGTTTGAGAGTTTGAGCTCTCAAAACTGAGCAACGAGTGAGTGTTTTGCTCTTCATTTCATCCACACCAAGGTGAAGGACCGAAATGAATTGCGGTCGCAGGTTCTAAGAACCTGCTTATTTGAATGTTTCCACGCGGGAAACGATTCTCCATAGAAAGGAGGTGATCCAGCCGCACCTTCCGATACGGCTACCTTGTTACGACTTCACCCCAATCATCTATCCCACCTTCGGCGGCTGGCTCCTTGCGGTTACCCCACCGACTTCGGGTGTTATAAACTCTCGTGGTGTGACGGGCGGTGTGTACAAGACCCGGGAACGTATTCACCGCGGCATGCTGATCCGCGATTACTAGCAATTCCGACTTCATGCAGGCGAGTTGCAGCCTGCAATCCGAACTGAGACCGGCTTTGTTGGGATTGGCTCCATCTCGCGATTTCGCAGCCCGTTGTACCGGCCATTGTAGTACGTGTGTAGCCCAGGTCATAAGGGGCATGATGATTTGACGTCATCCCCACCTTCCTCCGGTTTGTCACCGGCAGTCTATCTAGAGTGCCCACCCGAAGTGCTGGCAACTAAATATAAGGGTTGCGCTCGTTGCGGGACTTAACCCAACATCTCACGACACGAGCTGACGACAACCATGCACCACCTGTCTCCTCTGTCCCGAAGGAAAGATACATCTCTGTACCGGTCAGAGGGATGTCAAGACCTGGTAAGGTTCTTCGCGTTGCTTCGAATTAAACCACATACTCCACTGCTTGTGCGGGTCCCCGTCAATTCCTTTGAGTTTCAGTCTTGCGACCGTACTCCCCAGGCGGAGTGCTTAATGTGTTAACTTCGGCACCAAGGGTATCGAAACCCCTAACACCTAGCACTCATCGTTTACGGCGTGGACTACCAGGGTATCTAATCCTGTTTGCTCCCCACGCTTTCGCGCCTCAGCGTCAGTTACAGCCCAGAGAGTCGCCTTCGCCACTGGTGTTCCTCCACATATCTACGCATTTCACCGCTACACGTGGAATTCCACTCTCCTCTTCTGCACTCAAGTCACCCAGTTTCCAGTGCGATCCGGGGTTGAGCCCCGGGATTAAACACCAGACTTAAATGACCGCCTGCGCGCGCTTTACGCCCAATAATTCCGGACAACGCTTGCCCCCTACGTATTACCGCGGCTGCTGGCACGTAGTTAGCCAGGGCTTTCTTCTCAGGTACCGTCACCTTGAGAGCAGTTACTCTCCCAAGCGTTCTTCCCTGGCAACAGAGCTTTACGATCCGAAAACCTTCATCACTCACGCGGCATTGCTCCGTCAGGCTTTCGCCCATTGCGGAAGATTCCCTACTGCTGCCTCCCGTAGGAGTCTGGGCCGTGTCTCAGTCCCAGTGTGGCCGATCACCCTCTCAGGTCGGCTACGCATCGTCGCCTTGGTGAGCCGTTACCTCACCAACTAGCTAATGCGCCGCAGGCCCATCCCCAAGTGACAGATTGCTCCGTCTTTCCAGTTCTCTTCAGGCGAAGAAAACAACTATTCGGTATTAGCTACCGTTTCCGGTAGTTGTCCCAAACTTGAGGGCAGGTTGCCTACGTGTTACTCACCCGTCCGCCGCTAAGTATCCAGGAAGCAAGCTTCCTTGATACTCCGCTCGACTTGCATGTATTAGGCATGCCGCCAGCGTTCGTCCTGAGCCAGGATCAAACTCTCCAATAAAGATGAATTTCAGTAGCGTGGTTAAACGCTATGAAAATCATCTCAAGTATTTGAAAAGAGCGATAAGCTCATTTTGAATCTGACGAGATTAAAAATCTCATTTGTGCTCCAGTCGATCCAAGCCAAGGCTTGTCTCCAACTTTCGCATTCATTCTGCAAGCAGAATGTTTACTCACTCGTTGTTCAGTTTTCAAAGATCAAACATGATTTGTATCACTTGTTTTCGTCTAAACCAAGTTTCGGCGGCGACTTAAATAATGTAACACATTTCGTTTGTTTTCGTCAAGAACTTTTTTTAATTTCTTTTTTTGAAGCTTTAGTTCTTCACTTTCCCTCTAAAGATTTTATCGTTTGTTGGCGATAAGCTCGTTTGAGGAACGAAATATAATGTATCACATATCGCGAATGAGAGTCAACATTTTTTTATAAATTATTAAACAAACAAAAAAGGAAGGTTTCCCCTCCCTTATGTGATGAATATAGTATCAGTCTTCTAGAGAAGATTATGCTTCAATCCAATACCGAATGTCCCGGCCCTCTCCTCCAATTGATGGCCATCCTGCCGATTCTTTTACAATAGAACGAAAGACCAGCTTGCGCAGAACCAACGGCAGATCCTCTCGAACAAATCTTAACTGGGGATGATGAACAAGTTCATTCATGCTCCACGGCTCCTTGCGACTTCTTAACACACGGAGGAGAAGCTCTGAACATTCACTCATTTTGGACATTACGGAGAACTCACAGGCAAGCAATACAAGCTCTACTCGCTGCTCTAGCGTCTCCGCGCTTACGGTAAGCTCCTGATATAGCTTCCATAAAGCGCGGTCCAGATTCTGCACATGTGTCCATACCGCATGATCCGGGTATATCCCCTGTTCAATCAACACTATTCGTGCCCAGTTCCCCAGAGCCTCTAATACATTGTAGTACGCGTCTACAACATGACCTTCCTGGATGTGACGCTTGGCCTCGACATACATTCTCAAGAAACTGGTGAATTCGTGCAGAAGCTTCTGCTCACGCAATTCCGTACCAAAAGCAGACAGTTCTTCTCGCAAATCACTTAATGCGCTGTCTGCTTCCCAGATGATCTCACCTTCAATCAGACACTGGGTGAGGTTATTGTGATTACCGGTAATTACACTGCTCTGTACTTCATGACGGCTGGCATAGATCATTTGATAACGAAGATCACCATATCTGTAATGTCCCACCGTCGATATCAATTGGTCGTCATTATGAACAATAAGTACTAATAATTCGAAATCTTGAACTAGGGAGCCGTGGAATCGCTCTCCCGGGTGGGAATAGGCGATAGCCCCAACTGCCCCCGTCTCTTCCGACTGTTCGGACAAAAAAGCAAGGTTCTTTAATTCCACGATTCCCTCCATACAATTCATGGCAGATAAGCGCCAAGTCAGTTATAATGTAATTCTACATCCAGACTGAAGTTTCCTTCTTTTCCAGGTCCGATACTACTCATACGATAGGAGCATTTTTCATGATTTTTAAATCAGCAAAAATTAATGCTTTTCGCACTTGGGGATTACTGCTGACCATGCTAGGTATGGGCTTAATGATACTTGGGACAGCCGGGATTGTATTCTGGGGACATGCAGGCAAGGTATTCGCAGCCGTTGGACTCGTCATCGGACTGATTGCCATGATGGCCAGTCTGGCCATCTATTTCTGGGCTGGTATGCTCTCCACCAGTGCAGTACAAGTCGACTGCCCGGAATGCGGGAAGTTAACCAAAATGCTTGGCAAAACGGATCGATGCATGTTCTGTCATACCATCCTCACCCTTGATCCGAATAAGGCTAATATGACCAGTCAACAACTGAAAGCGCCTTCTACAACAGCTCCCCCCACAGATGGATAGTCCAAATTGATCTTCAATCGCCAGATGTCTTACATCTTAATTTCATTGAAGAACATAAAAAGGCCCGGTATATCTACCGGACCTTTTTGACTTGGCTTTATACATAACTGTTATGACTAGCTAAAATACTTAGTTGATTTATAAGTCCTACGGCTAATAAAATGAAAGATTGCATGTAATCGGTATCGAACGGAAGCAACTTTTGGCTCTGCGAAGCAAAACAAGAGAAGTGATGCGACAGTACCAGAGTAAAGGAAACTTATTTCTGGTAACCGGCCTGCTTTAATACCTCCCATGCAGAAGCATTGGCAAAACTCCGATTCCACGCAGCTACTCCGCCCAGTTTCAACGAAGCAATCAAATCCACACGCGCCTGCAGGGACACGGCATCTTCGATCCATATTTTCTTGGTTGCTCCGTCTTCCTCATATTCCACATAGTTCTGTCCACTTGCCTGATCCAGTTCGGGTTTGAGTTTCTTTTCTTGGATCAGTTCCACAATCGTATTCATGCCCACCGCTTTGGAAGATACCTTAACCTCACCTTGATCATCCGTCTCTTCCGTCCAGATTCGTGTATAGAGTGGAACCGCCATAATCAACTTGTTAGAAGACACTTCATCCTCCTCAAGTATGCGTCTCATGGAAGCCTCGGTCCACGGCAGAGACGCTACAGAACCTGCCTTGGGACTGGCCGCCCAATGTTCATCATAAGCCATCACAATAACATAGTCTGCAAAAGAACCTAAAGCGCGGCGATCCAGAAAGGCTGACCACATCTCGCTGTTCGATTTTGGTGTTACATCAATTGATAACATTAATCCATGTATGCGTGCCATCGCCTTGATCTCGCGTACAAATTGCGTAATATTCGGCCCGTCATCTGTATACACGTTCTCAAAGTCGATGTTGATACCATCCAATTGATATGTCTGTGCATACTCTAACATCTGCTCGATAATATGAGTGCGTGTCTTGTAAGAAGCGACGGCTTCTTTTGTAATGTCGGGATCAAAGCTGTTATCCATTAACCCCCATACTTCCATGCCGGAACGATGAGCCCAGTTTACATAAGCCTGGTTTCCCTTACTTTTCACAGTACCCTGTCCATCTGTAATGTGGAACCATGTGGGGCTGACCACATTTACACCCGGCATTTTACCAATAGAGCTCACATCAGGCTGACGATTGTACACGGCTTCCCAAACCAGGTTGACCGGTTTATTCTGCCATTTCTTCTCAGCTGCAGTTAGCGTATGCTTGGGCATGTCCACCTTCTTTTTCTCGGTGAGCGCAATATGATCATTATCTACATATCCGGCATAACCATTATCGAGTTGAACAAAACTCTGGTCATCACCCGTCTGCCATACACGTACCCGTGCATTCTTTTCCATATCAGCAATGATTGGTGAAGATTCTCCCCCGCGTTTGTATAGCGGTACTGTCTTGTCTTCCTTGGATGACAACGTATCAATCTCTGCATATTGTATCGTGTCTCCTCCACGCATCAGCAGCACAGCACCCGTTACCGCATCTTCCTGTATGGTTATGCCGTATACTTCTTTCAATGGTTTGAGCGGAATGTATGCGTCTCCGTCCTTAACCTCCGGCTTAACCGTCATAGGATAGTCCTTATGATTAAGTTCTGCTTGTGTGCTGCTCTCCTTCATATGAAGGACACGCTGAGGGGAGGCAATAATGATATCTCCCGACTCAGGTTCATAACGTATACCCTCATCAATTGCTTCTTGCAGCACCTTTACAGGCAACTTGAGTTGATCTCCCGTACCCGAAGCGTCTCCGTCCATCAGTTGTCCATCCACAAAAATAGGCTGGTTTCTTCCCACCCAATCCGGGTCTTCATAGGTCTGGTTCAACCATACATTCGTTATAAGCCAGTAGGCTCCCCCGGCGATCAGACAAGCCCCGAGAAAACCGGGCCAAAATGAACGTCGCTTCTGACGTGTATATCTGCTTTTTCTACCCAAACGTCTACCTCCGTTAATTATGCTGAATCATAAGGATGTGCGCATAAGTTGTTATAAAAAAAACGTGTAGAATCCATACTCTGAATTCTACACGTTAATATTGTAATTCAACTCTCTTAATCCCTGCAACTTTTACATACGCCATATACTTCCAATCGGTGACCATGTACTTCAAAACCCGTACTAGACTCCGCTTGAAGTTCTACACTTTTGAGTGAAGGATAGCTGAAGTCTTCAATCTTGCCGCATTGATCACAAATAACATGATAATGATCCGTCACATTGGCATCGAAGCGGCTTGAATTATCTCCGTATGTCAATTCCCGGACCATGCCAGCTTCCAGAAACATCTTCAAATTGTTATATACCGTCGCCACGCTCATACTGGGAAATTGGGGTTCAAGCGCTCGGTAAATTTCATCGGCTGTCGGGTGCCCCATGGATTCCA
Organism: Paenibacillus sp. Negev47; assembly: GCF_058313655.1. Taxonomy (NCBI): domain Bacteria; kingdom Bacillati; phylum Bacillota; class Bacilli; order Caryophanales; family Paenibacillaceae; genus Paenibacillus; species Paenibacillus sp. Negev47. The sequence goes on along the minus strand of NZ_CM177754.1, from coordinate 877,974 downwards.
TCAGATAGTTCAATATGGCATGACGCTGGGGTGTAATACGGACACCGGTCGTTTTCAGATGCTCCAACGCATGTTGGACACGTGTTGCCATAAAACCCACCGCCTTACCTTTCATTCGTTCTCTGATGAAGAGTGAGTTACTGTCTCCTCGTACAGAGTTAATTCCCGGCCATTAACAACGACACCCGATCTATCGTGTCGTGTAATCTTGCCAGTGTACATTTATTGTACGGCGATTACAAGTTTATTGTCAACGCGGCGGTCAAGGAACCTCCGTAGAATCCTCCTGGGAATTTGCTCCGTCTTCGGTTGTCTGTTCCAGATTTTCAGCCCCATCTTCAGACTCCGGTGTAACTATTTCAGGCGTAGACACGGCCGGGTTGCTCTGAATGGTGAGATCACTGTTGCCTTCAATTTTCACCCTGTACTCACCCTCACCGAGCTGGCCTTCTATGGTTTTGTTCTGGACTTTGAAAGGCAAATCAGTGCTTAAATCTCCATAACTGCTGGAACCAGAAAGACTATAATCTCCCCGATCAGGGAGTAGCACGTTAATGGCACCTACAGCACTGTACACATCCCAGTCTCCTCCGACTTTGGCAGATACGATGTTAATACTGCCATTGAGCGATTGAGCCTTGATTCCCAGGTTGGCACCATCCAGTGTAATATTGCCGTTACGTGTCTCTGCCGTGAATTCGCCAACGGAGTCTGCGATACTGATACTTCCCACTTGTGTGGTCAGATCGACATCTCCTGAAACGCCGCGAGCCTTCATATCTCCACGGTTACTGTCCAGATCTACATTGCCAATGGCGTTAGCTACAATGACATCTCCGTTCAACGTTTTCCCCGAGATATCTCCCACGGCATTGGTAATCCGGATTCGTCCGTTCCCCGTTTCAGCAAATATGGTACTGATCGCTTCCGGACGATTTAATAATATGGCTCCATTGGAAGTTCGAATATCCAGATTAAAGCGACGATCGTCCGGTATCGTAATAGTCATATTCATCCGTGGCTGTGTTTTTTCATTTTCTCCATACGTCTTGCCTGTAGCCTTGATATGAATTACTTTCGTACCATCGGTCTCCACAAAAGAGGCATCCGCTACGGCCTTCGCCTGCACCTCCGTCGTCTGATCTACCCAGATAACCGTTCGTACTTCAATCTCCTCTGTGTCTCCCCGTTGTACCGAGATATCTCCGTTCACACCTTCAACCACCAGATCTGAAGTATCCATACCAACAGGTACACGGATCGTGCCCTTATCCTCCATATATCCTGCAGCTTGACTGTAGTCCATGGAAGCCGCTCCAAGATTTAGACTCACTCTATTCCATAAGTGCATGTAGTGATCCTGTTCCGTAACAATAAATACAGAAGCCGCCAAAATCAACGAGGTCAGAATGCCTTTGGCATCGGGTCTGAAACGTACTTTTATGGGTTCATCAGGATTGTCTGAATTAACGGATTGCACTTTTTTTCTTCTACGTGTCCACAAGAACAGCACAATATATTCCACGCCTAAAACAACGAGTAAAAATGGCCACCAGTCCACCATCTCATATACATAGTCTGTTCCCCACCGTTTATCCAAAATCAACAGCACACCGACCGCTATGATTAAGGCGGCAGCCGTATAGCGGCCAACCCGGACTTTACGGTTCATCAGGTTCCCCCCTTTATCGTATCGGCTACAATTTTTTCTTGTTCAACATAACCCAAAACTCACGCCCGAACAGAAGCAAACCTCCTACAATCATGAGAATCGCGAATGAATATCCGCCATACATGGCAAGGATCTCCTGGAACCAGCGTGGTTTACGGAAAAACAGTACCATCAAAGACCCTCCCACAATCAGGAGCAATCCAAATGATATGCCTCTCTCCCAGACCATCATGGCATCTCTTGTAGAACGTTCATTGGATACCGGCTTGTCCAAAGTTCCCTGGGTTACCGCTCTCCGTCTGCGCATCATGACCCAATCTGCAGATTGCAGCACATCATATACATTGTAAAAGTAAATAACCGGGATACACAAAGCAAGCAAAATGAGCAATGGCACATTGATCTGTATTCCAATGGATGAGAAGTACAGCACTGCTGATAGATCAAGCAAAACCAACAGCATAAAGGTCAAACCTCGCATGTACAATCTCAGATATATATGACCGAGTCCAGGAATAATGGCACTCAATAATCCCGCAATAAACTTGTGAGTCCGATTTCTGACCGGTTTGGCCTGAACTATACGGGTCTTTTTGTTCAATCGACGTCTCCGCTTCATAACATACTCCTCTCTTCTGATCTGACCTTCCGCTCTTCATGCATTTGGTTAGATAGTACCCTAAAGAGCAAGGAGAGTAACTGGAAGAAATATGGATATGACCAAAAACCCTCCGGCACTGCTGGCCTGTGGAGGGTTGTCATTCATTTATTCGATCGAAACTTTGGTCACGTGTTCCCACTGTCTCAACTTGGATACCAGCCCTACTGTTTCGAAATCATGCGGTACCTGAACATGCAGCACAATCTCAATTTTGCGTTCAACCGATATCATCTCTGCATATGCCAGGTCTTGTTCATTCACAGTAATTTTACGGATCTTGATCTTCTCCTGCTCCATACATGAAGACAGTTGTTCCAGAAAACCGGGTTCTGACAAGGTATGAAGTGTAACGACATGCATTTTGTTCCCTCGTAAATACCTCAGCTCCAGTTTGTTAAATACCCAGAGATTAAGCAATACCAGGACGGTGGAGACGATCGATGCAAAAAAGAATCCCGCACCTGCTGCGAGCCCAATGGCTGCAACAACCCAGATTGAAGCTGCCGTAGTCAATCCGGTGATGGATTTTCCCGTGAAGAGAATTGTCCCTGCTCCCAGGAATCCGACACCAGTAATTACAGCTGTAGCCAGACGGGCTGGATCGATCCTTACATTTAATTCATTAGCAAAATCTTTAAAGCCATAAACAGACAACATCATAATCAGTGCAGAGCCCAGACACACCAAAATATGAGTACGCAAACCAGCAGCATGATTGGACCGTTCCCGCTCCAGGCCTACGAGCCCTCCAAGCAGCATAGCCAGTAATAACCGTAATAAAATGTGCCACTCATCAATGAACCAGGGATCGCCCAAAGTCGGTATTCCTCCTCCAAGTTGTTAAGGTTATTAAAGTTTATTCTTGTGAAAAGTCGTTAATTCCACTCCAGGTGCAATCTGTATGACTTCCACGGGCTTAAAACCAAATTTGGTGTACAGTTTCACTGCGGGTTGATTCAGCGTTCCTGTGGAGACGATGTAACGCGGAAGATCCGCATGCTGTTCCAACACATGCGTCATTAAAGATGCAGCGATTCCCTTGCGAAAGTGATCCGGGTGCACCATCATTCGTGTAATAGTCAGTGTGTTCTCCTCTTCCTCCGCTACAGCGACAGCCCCGATAAGTTCTCCGTCATCATGGACACCATAAAAGTGCTCTCCGCAATCCCGAAGTGTCTCCATCGTATCCATCAAAGGAGGAATCTCCTGAAATCCGATGATTTCAGCTTCCAAGCGATAGGCCACATGTTGAAGTCTCCATAACTGTCCCAACGTCTCCAGATCACGCAGTGACAATGATTGAATGTTCATATCCGTTCCCCCGTCTGAATTACTTTCGTCTCTTTCATAACAAAAAGAGGCTGTCACAGGGACGAGCCTCTTTCTGTCCGGCCTCACCGGAAGGATTAGCGGTTCAGTACATCTGCAAGCAGTTGGTTGGCGAGGGCGGGATTCGCCTTGCCTTTACTTTCTTTCATAACTTGACCAACGAGGAAACCAATGGCTTTCTGTTTACCAGCCTTATAATCTTCCACAGATTGAGGATTGTTCGCCACAACCTGCTCCACGATGGCAAGAATGGCACCTTCATCACTAATCTGCACAAGACCCTTCTCTTCAACGATCTGTTGTGGAAGCTTACCGCTCTCGAGCATTTCCTTGAATACCGTTTTGGCGATTTTACTGTTAATGGTGCCCTTCTCCAGCAGTCCGATCATCTCACCCAAACCTTGACCTGTTAATGGAACCTGAGTCACCTCGAGGTTGCTCGTATTCAGGTAACCCAGTAAGTCGCCCATAATCCAGTTGGATACGGATTTGGCATCCTCAGTGAATTTCAGGCTATCCTCAAAAAGATCAGCAATAGCTTTCGATGAAGTAATAACCTCTGCATCATAACTAGGCAATCCGTAATCAGCCGTGTAACGAGCCTTACGTTCGTCCGGAAGCTCAGGTATGGTAGCCTTGATCCGCTCTTTCCAGTCTGCATCAATATGCAGCTTCACGAGATCCGGGTCCGGGAAATAACGGTAGTCATGCGCCTGTTCCTTGCCACGCATCGATAGTGTTTTCCCTTGAGCTTCGTCCCAACGACGTGTCTCCTGAACCACTTCACCGCCATCATCCAGAATTTCAGCCTGACGATACTGTTCATATTCCAGACCACGCTGCACACCCCGGAAGGAGTTCATGTTTTTCAGTTCAGCTCTGGTTCCCAGCTTCTCCTGACCATGTGGACGCAAACTGATGTTGGCGTCACAACGCAGTGAACCTTCTTCCATCTTCACATCCGACACATCACAGTATTGCATGATCGCACGCAATTTTTCGAGATACGCACGTGCCTCTTCCGGAGAAGAAATCTCAGGCTCGGATACAATCTCCACGAGTGGGGTGCCGACACGGTTGAAGTCCACCAAAGACGCGTACCCACCATCGATATGTGTGAGTTTCCCTGCATCTTCTTCCAAGTGAAGACGCGTGATGCCGATTCGTTTCGTTTCACCATTCACTTCGATATCAATCCAGCCGTTCTCACCGATTGGTTGATCGAATTGCGAGATCTGGTAGGCTTTTGGTGAATCGGGGTAAAAGTAGTTTTTACGGTCAAACTTGCTGACATCAGCAATCGTACAATTCAGGGCCATCGCTGCCTTCATCGCATAGTCTACAGCTTGACGATTCAGTACAGGCAATACGCCAGGATGCCCAAGGCAGACCGGACAGGTATGCGTATTCGGCGGAGCTCCAAAAGCTGTGGAGCAGCCACAGAAAATTTTGGAGTTCGTGTGCAACTCCACGTGGACCTCAAGTCCAACGACCGTTTCATATTTAGATGCGGACATTTCTATATTCCTCCGTTCCGGGCAGTCTACAGCTGCGGACGCTGCTTGTGGAATTCTGTATTTTGTTCAAACGCATGCGCTACACGCAATACGGTCGTTTCATCAAATGCTTTACCGATAATCTGCAGGCCTACTGGCAATCCTTCCGAGAATCCACATGGAATACTAACAGCAGGTACACCAGCCAGATTGACCGGAATCGTCAGAATATCGTTCAGATACATCGTAAGTGGATCATCCACCTGTGAACCCAGTTTGAACGCCGTTGTTGGCGCAGTTGGTCCGATAATGACATCATATTTGGCAAATACATTGTCGAAATCCTGTTTGATCAATGTACGAACTTTCTGTGCTTTCAGATAATAAGCATCATAGTAACCCGAGCTGAGTGCATACGTTCCAAGCATGATGCGTCGTTTCACTTCAGGACCAAAGCCTTGACTGCGGGATTGATGATACAGATCCAACAAGTTGTCCGGATTGTCTGCACGCACGCCATAACGTACACCATCAAATCGAGCCAGGTTCGAAGAAGCTTCCGAAGAAGCAAGCAGGTAATACGTAGCCACCGCATATTCGGTATGCGGAAGGGATACTTCTTCCCATGTTGCCCCGAGTCCTTCGAGAACTTTCAATGCAGACAGAACTGTCTCTTTCACTTGTGGATCGACGCCTTCACCGATGTATTCTTTCGGAACGGCAATACGAAGTCCTTTGACATCACCTGTCAGTCCGCTCAAATAATCGGGGATCTCCACTTTTGCAGATGTCGAATCTTTGGCATCATAACCAGCAATGGCTTGCAATACATAGGCAGAATCTTCAACATTTTTCGTCAAAGGTCCAATCTGATCCAGGGATGAGGCAAATGCCACAAGACCAAAGCGGGAAACAAGTCCATAAGTCGGCTTCAATCCAACAACACCGCAATACGAAGCAGGCTGTCTGATGGAGCCACCTGTGTCTGATCCGAGTGTAAAGTATGCTTCTCCCGCAGCCACAGCTGCTGCAGAACCACCACTGGAGCCTCCTGGAACACGATCAAGTGCCCATGGATTACGTACAGGGGAGAAACTTGAATTCTCATTGGAGCCGCCCATGGCGAATTCGTCCATGTTGAGTTTACCAATAGTTACGGTGTCCGCAGCTTTCAATTTCTCGACAACTGTCGCATCATACACCGGGTCGAAATTACGAAGAAACTGGCTACCGCACGTCGTGCGCAGTCCGTTTGTAACGATGTTATCCTTAATGCCTACAGGCAGGCCGAAAAGCAAACCTTTCTCCTCGCCGCTAACCAGACGGTCATCCAGTTGACGTGCACGAGCGCGTGCTTGTTCTTCATCCAGTGCCAAATATGCCTTAACTTTATCATCATGCGCGCCAATGTTCTGATACGCCTGATCCACCAGATCGCTGACCGACAGCTCTTTGGCATGCAGCTTGTTATGTAACTCAGGCAACGATTGTTCAAATAAACTCACTGTTTTTGTCCTCCTTCCGGTTATCCGTTATTCCATTACAGCAGGCACTTTAAACTGCCCGTCTTCTTCTTCCGGTGCATTGCGCATCACCTGTTCAATCGACAGGCTTTCTTTGGTCTCATCATCACGCATGACATTGCTTACGTGCAGAACGTGAGTGGTGGGTTCAATGTCTTCTGTATCCAGCTCATTCAGCTTTTCTGCATATTTTAAAATCGCGTTCAGCTGACCTGTCAGGGTCTGTTCTTCTTCAGCAGTCAAGTTGAGCCGGGCCAGCTTGGCCACATGCTGAACGTCATTATTCGAAATACTCATTAGCGGATGCCTCCTTCATTCGTTCTGATTCCCGAAACGACCTGAAACGAATCGCTCGTTTAACGGGCTAAAGTCTCAAGATAACTTTTTTCATTATAGGTGAGATAGTTCGACAATTCAATGCAAATGACCTGACAGGCTTCCGGGAAGCTAAAATCAAACTTATAAAATAAAAAAGAGCCGGCATCAGCCGACTCTTAAAATTCTAAATCCATGCACGCAGATTAACCTGCTTTATAAAATCCGCCTGTGACATAACATCGTTCGCGGTTTCCTCTTCCTCTTCCACAGCTTGAAAATCTCCGTTCATCAGATGATGAAACAGCTTCTCATTGTGTGTCGCAAGGGCGTAATCTATCAACGCTTCTCGCTCGACCCGCTCAGCTTCCTGCTTCAGCAGAACCTCTTCCAGATCGACGTCGCCGGATGGAACAAAAAAGTTCCGGTTCACCTGCGGCACTCGAAGCACGTAATCGAACGCATTGTCCGGATTCCGGTCATAAGCGATGATGAAACCATATTCCCCCACAGGAAGATTCTGCTCAAACGCATCCGCGACGATGACAACCTTCTCTCCTAATCGCAGCATCGTCTAACCTCCTGGTAGTCTATCATTAATATTTATTTGTATAGTCTACTAGAAAAGAATAACGATGTCTAGGAATACTAAAATTAAACAACATATTTGTGCAAAATCTTTTTTCTCTGCACTAATGTGTTTAAGAAGATCGGTTTTCAGTACCGTGAAGATGGGATGAAGCTAGAAATGGAGTAGCGAACTTTTTATACAACCTCTATTAAAACGATCATATTTTCTTGTTTTGTGTACCTGGCTTGCGTTGTGATCGAATCACAACGAACCAGTATATGATGAGCGGCGTGGGAAATCCGGTGATCCCCCATAATCCCCATAACCAGGGGAAACGTCCACGTTTGCGTGCGTCCTGAAAGATCCATGTGCCCTGAACCAGAAGAAAAATGCCAAGCAATATAAGCCACAGTGGAGAAATCTCATCCAATGAATAATGCATTTTATTCATGACGAACCTCCTTCCGGCGCCGTCCTGCCCAGATCACAGCCAAAATCACCGCAATAGCTGTACCAAGAGCCTGGATACCCAAATATAGAGCTGGAGCAGATACGAAAAATAATGCCCCGAACGTAATGGCAAGCAATCCAACCACCCAGAAACATATCATCTCGATCCAATTGGCTCGACGTCTAATCTGTCTCCGTTCCCTGACTTGGGATTCAAGTGAACCCAAGGAAGGAATACTTGTCGGCTCAAATGTATCATCCAGCACTTTCATGTGTTGCTGCAATCGTTCTACAACTTCTTGTTCTTGTGCATCATCTGATCTGCCCATCCTTATTCCAGCTCCTTTCTTAACTGACGGAGACCATAAGCTGTACGTGACTTCACCGTTCCGGCAGGAATACCCAGCATTTCCCCGATCTCGTCATACCCGTATCCATAATAATGCTTCAGTAGCACTGCTACACGATGTTCGGGTGTCAGTCTTGTCATCGCATCCATGACATCTGTCCATTCCTCATTCCGAGTCTCAAGCTGCCAGCGGAATCGACGTACAGCCTGATCCCGGATGAGAGCAAGCCAGTTCTGTTCTCTCTTCTTACGTCTTGTCTTATCGATATAGATGCGGGTCGCAATGGTGATCATCCATGATGAAAAGGCAGACGTGCCATCATATCGATGGATATTTTCCATACAACGAATCATCGTATCCTGCACTGTCTCTTCTGCGAGGTTAGCGTCCATTGTCACTTTGACAAGATACTTATACACAAAAGTGTAGTGACGTTGCAACAACGCTGCGAGTGCGCTATCGTCTCCCGATACTGCTCTGCGTACCTCTTCCAGCTCAGCTGCCTTTATCATGAAAATCACCTACTTCCCGTTCAATCTGGAGTTAATACGACAGGCTCTGCAGAAACGTTCAATGGAATCAAAAAAAAAAATTAAACCCGACAATTTCCCGGGCAATCAGACTTGATTCCGGTAATCTTGCAGCTTGTCGAACCACGGTTGGTTGCGGGCTCCGTTTCTTAAGACACGGCTTGTCCATATATTCTGCTGAGGCTTCATCACTTCATTAGTCACGCTAGGATTATGTATTAAAGCTCGGTTAGTACATGTTTCTCTTTTTTCACTATCCAATATGCGACGGTTTTCTTCAATAATCGGATACTCGACACGCTGTCCCAACGGAATGACTCTTGTTTTCTCCACTCTGATTTCCCCGCTCTCATGATCTATATAAGTTGAACTAAAGATTATTTACACTGACACTACGATGACAGAATAACCTTCCAATCGCCGTTATCGTGTAAATGATTAGTTCAACTTATATACTATTTTCTTAAATTCATCATTTCTAAATCAATTCGTACTTGCTATTGGTCTCAAACTGGATTGTTATGAAGCACATGTCATGCATCTCTATGTAGGGTGAAACTGGCTGATTTTTCGACAAAAAACGGCTGAAAATAAAAAAAGAACGCAAACCGGGTATAGACCACAGTCTGCGTGCTTCGCGAGGTTGGGTGTTTCTTGGTAATGCTTCAGTTAGATGATGCCTTAACGCTTGTAACAACTAATTGCTATTCTAATGAAAAAGTTGTCACTTGTCCAGACTTTCTTCACATATCCTGTCGGATTATCTTGCGGACACGTAAGGATTGTTCTGTTTCTCATAACCAATGGTCGTTTTGGGACCATGACCTGGGTACACTTTCACTTCATCTGCAAAGGTGTAAAGCTTGTTCTGGATCGAATCGATCAGATCCCGTTCACGTCCTCCGGTCAGGTCCGTTCTGCCCACACCCATGCGGAACAGCACATCACCGGCAAACAGGTCATTACCACAAAGCAGACTTACACTTCCTGGTGAGTGTCCAGGTGTATGGAACACTTTAAACGTATGACCAATCAGATTCAGCTTCTGTCCTTCGTCCATGGCATATTCGGCAGGATCTGTCGAAAGCGGTGGTGTCGCCTGCGGCCAATTCAAAGATCCATTTAATTTTGGGGTTGTCAGCCAGTCACTCTCCAAATCATGAAGATACACGGGACATCCCTTTAATTTACGGATCTCATCTACCCCACCCATATGATCAAAGTGAGCATGAGTCAGGAGAATAGCTTCGATCTCCAAGTCTTGGATCACCTTAAGCAGCGGCCCTGGATTCATGCCCGGATCGATAATGACTGCTTTACCCGGATCATCTCCCTGTAACAGATATGCATTGGTTTGAAGCGGGCCTAGTGTAAACGTACGAATGTTAAGCATATCGGCTTAGTAACCCGAAATCAGTTCACGCAACTCACGGATAATGTCTGCATGTGACTCCGTTCCTTTCCCATAACGTTTACCTATCTCTTGACGCGCTACAGCTAAATTTTCTTGATAGTCTGCTGCTTCACGATCCGGATTAAGGCGTTTGAATTCAATCATAACTTCCTGTACATGCTGCGGACGAGGTCCCCACTGACCCAACACATGGCCACCTGTATCGGCGAAAATAACGATTGGCACGGAACGGCCACCCATCGTCAGAAACTCATCCATCACTTCTGGATGGTTCTCCATAATCAGAACTTCTGTTGGGATTCCTGAGATTTCAAGCGCCTGGAACACAACCGGAATATTGCGTACAACATCTCCACACCAGTCAGCAGCCAGAATTAACACACGCAGATCGTCGCGATGGTTCAGGCTCTCAAAGAACTCACGATCCTCTTCATTCGACCATGTAAAGTTATCGTAGTTGGCCTGAAATTCACTTTGGTTCTTGGTCATACTCTCGATGAAATCCTTTGGTGGCAGACCTTTACCGAATTTGTGAGACAAGTTGGGTTTACCCATAACTATACACTTCCTTTCTTTTTACGAGCATTCATCCATTTAATAAGTACATAAACAATCATAAGGGCGAGAGCGACCAACAAAATAGGCATAACATACGGTGCCGCTTTCTCATCAATATGCTTCCATTGATCTCCAAGAATCATCCCTAAATATATAAACAATGCAGTCCAAGGTATAACAGCGAGTGTAGTAAGCAAGATGAATTTGCCTGCGTGCATTTTCGTGATGCCAGCCGGGATGGAGATTGCATGCCGTACCACCGGGACAAAACGAGCCGTGAAAATGACACCTGTACCATACTTGCGGAACCACTCTTCGGAATGGTCGATGTGTTTTTTCTGGATGAGTATGTATTTACCGTAGCGTTCAAGTACAGGTCTGCCGCCATAACGGCCAATCCAGTAAATAAATAACTGGGCAATCACACCGCCCACTGTTCCGAAAATCATAGCACCGAAAAAGTTGATATTACCTTGTGAAACGAGAAAACCTCCATACGCCAGCACAATTTCGCTCGGGATGACTTCCATCATTAATCCAAGCATGATTCCAAAGTATCCTAGACTTTGAATCCAATCGAACAATTGGCCGACAAGGTTATGAATAAAGTCCATCTCAACCCTCTTTCTCCATCCTGATTGGCGGTGCCCCTCCGCACCATGGATGTTCGTCCCTATTTTATCACAGGGCTGTGGACGTTGCTACTTCACAGGGCTGGGATAGTGTCCCGTTTGCAGCGGTTCGCATATGGTATGGGGAGAGGAGCGTGAAAAGATGTCACACAAGTCAATACCCGGTTCTCCACCGGTCAAACATAAGCAGTCCGGTCAAAACCTTCCTTCCGCCAGGGGAATTCGCCGGGCATGCAGCAAAGAACTATACCGCACAGCCAAACGGCTGAAGGTGTACGTCTCCCCCGAACGAATGAAGGAGGCGGAAGAATGTTATTACCGTAAGGTGATTGCGAACCTGCTCTGGATCGGGGAGAATCGCGACAACCGCAAAAAATTATGTGAGTGGTGGAACACGGATGTCAGTGCAGAGATCGCTGCGCTATGGGAAGTGGATGTTGAGCCATTAAAAGATGCATTTCAGCATGCATTTGGCGGGTATCGTCTGTAGATATGGGGCAATGAGGTAGGTAGGCGGAAAAAAAGTTTATGTTGTCTACCTGTACATGAAAATGGCTTAACAGTTAACCCTCTTCATTCTCATGCATTGAATCTGTTCATTTGATAAAAGCAAACAGGTAAGCCATTAAGATCCAGCTACGGTTCAATGATTCCGCATGGTCAACTCTGGAGTAAATGGAGCGGAAGCAAGCTTGCGCAGGTTCTCTCCATAATCAAGAGCATGTTCCTCCATTACAAAACGACGATCATTATGAACGTTCCCTGCTTCCACTTTCTCCACCAACAAACGATAACGTTCATACATCTGTACACCAGCGGCGGCAGTCTGTTGGGCTCGATCCGTGAATCCTGCCTCCCATTCCCGCCGCGCTGCCTGTTCCATCCAATATAAAGCCGCGGATTGGCCAATGCCATCATAGCGATTCAATGCGATAGCTTGCTTAAAATATTTTCCAGCCCGCTGCCCCTCTCCGAATTGGGCTGCCAGTCGCCCCAGTTCGAAGTAAATCTGAGGGTGCACAGGGGAATGGGACAGGCTGTTCAGAAGGAGTGATTCTGCTTCTTGCCCCGTTAGAGATCGTGCAAGGGATAAGATAATATCTGGTCGATTCGGATTCGATTGAAAGGCAGCCATAAGATGTGCCTTTTGTACAGGAGTTCCATCCGATTCAGACATCGTCTGACGGTACTGCACTTCTGCTAAGGCGTATCGGGAGGTCAGCCAGACTGTTCCACCGAGCCAGAACAGGATAATCATCACTACTGATGCCCGTATTCCCCGATAAGTTAAACGCTGAAGAAAATGAGAGAAGGACCGCATCGGTAAAGATAATAGACGGGATTGGGTTAGTGGAGAATCGGAGAGATGAGGTCTGGGTGGGTTGTATTCGACAGTTCCCCCGGATTGCTTGTCCTCCACCTCTTCCATCTTCAATGCAGCTGCCCAAGCACCGAGCCAGATGAAGAGCATCCAGAATAGTGTGAAGCTCCAGTCAAAGTCCATCGCCCCATGCAGGCCAAAAATAAGCAAAGATGGCATGAGCTGCGGTGCAACGTGAAGCATGCTTCGCAGGGTGAGGAGAAACCACCCTGCGACAAGCAGGATGCCGATCAAGCCCGTGTCCAGGGCAAGATCGAGCAAGCCGTTGTGAACCTCGCCTCCGACATAAGGCGAGGATTGAATGGCGCGGAACATGTTGCGCCATGTATCACCCCCGTGGCCAAGCCATGCGGCCTCGGTCCACAGCGTTAGGGCGTCCCGCCACAGGTGCAGGCGGGACACCCCTGTGCCGACACCAGCCGCGAGGCGATCGGCAGTGGAGGCTACGGCCATCAGTGCGGCGGCGGTTCCCGCCAGCACGATGGCCGTCAGGGCAGCGGCGCGAGTCTTGCCGGCGCCGCTGTGCCATAGACGGCACAGCAGCAGCGTGCCGAGCAGCGCAGCTGCCCATGCCCCGGCCAGTGCCAGCAGGCCGGGCACGGGTGCAGGCGCCAGCTGGGCAGCAGCCAGCTGGCGGTACAGCCAGGCCGCGCACGCCAGTGGCGCGGCCATGGCCAGCAGCAGCGGCAGGCGGGCACCGCGCCGCTGCAAAGCGAAGGCGGCGACCGCGGCGCAGCCGGTCGCCAGCCAAGCGCCGCGCGACTCGCTCAGCAGGAGCGCGGCTTGCGCAGGCATGAGCGGCAGCACTGCCGCGATGAGTCGCCCGGCCGGAACAGGCCGGGCTATGACTCGGGCGGCGGCCGTCAGCCGCTCCAATGCGTACATGCCGACAACGGCACCGTACGCATTCGGATACTGCAATAATCCGCCGAGACGGGCACCGGCGGAGCTGAGCTCGGGGTCAGCAGTCCGCATCACCCCGAAGGGCAGCGGCAATACCCCGCACACGGCAAGGATGCCGCTTAGCACGAGCAAGCCGCCCGCCATCTGCCAACCGCAGGCTAACCAGCGCGCTCCATCCGTACGCGCAGCCAGTATTGCGGTGAGCAGAGTAAACATCGCAAGAAGGCTCCACCGCAGCATCTCATCTATACTGCCCTGTTTACTCACCGAGCCTGCCCATGCATGTAGGGCGTAACAAATCATCATCGCCAGCGGCCACAACACCCGCCACATTCCCGGAAATCGAAATATTTTCTCAACTATTCGTTCACTCGCCTTCTGTGGACGAACACCTACAAGGAACAGGGTTACCAGGATCAAGGTGCTTCCTGCTGCGATCAGAAGAACAGAATATAGATCGGTGGAATAGTACAATCCCCGACTCAGGCATCCTGCGAGCAGCAAGACAATTGAGAGGATGCCTAACCCAACAGTCCACCCCGATCCTGAATAACGTTTACGCCTCAAACTTTGAGAAGAACTACCTGACCCCTCAGTTTGGATAGCTCCATTTGGATTATATGTACTGTCCCCACTTTCCTCATTACATAAGTACCTGTTATCTGCAAATTTTGTACCATCTCCATGGTGAGACCTGTCAAAGGCGTGTTCCACCCTTTCCTCGTTCTCCGCATGCCCTCGTCTACTCCTTAAAATCCGCTCGTCTTTTGTCCAATCTTTCACCCATATCCACCTCCATTCACCGCTCCACATGCACAAAAAGACAGAAGTTCCCGATAACGGGTCCTTCTGTCTGATAGATCTGACAGTTATGATGTTGCTTGCTACGAAGTATATGCACTGTATTAAAATTTACATTCAGAGACCCTAATTGCAGTATGTCCCTGGATTGTCATTGACACACTTAGCAAAGATCGCAATTCGCGGAATCCTGAACGGCTTCTTTGCTCGATTTCTCGCTGATCTGCTTGCCATCGCCTGGAAGCAAATCTGCACAAGCCCGCTCCAAATATGGATCGGCATGAATGAAATCACGGAAAGCTGTATATTCATTCCACATATCCGTTATCTGGCCTGCTTGACCGCGAACGGCACGAATCAATATATTTTTGGGCGTATGCTCCATATCGATGAATTCAAGCAGTTGTGTTTTGTATCCCATCAGGTCCAGCAGCTTGGCACGAATCGCATCCGTAGCCAGTGCCGAGAAACGTTCCTTCAGGATGCCATGAGACAACAATGGATTCATCACGGAAGATTCAACCTGGTCAAACAGCTCGTGCTGACAGCAAGGCACAGACAGAATGACTGAAGCGCCCCAGCGAACCGCCTTCTCCAAAGCCGCATCGGTAGCTGTATCACAAGCATGCAGCGTTACGACCATATCCACTTCATTGAGTTCATCGTAGTCGGCGATGTCTCCAACCAGGAACTTCAGGTCACCATAATGTAATTTGTTAGCCAAATCATTACAATGTTCGATGACATCAGCCTTCAAGTCGAGACCGATAATCTTGAGCGAACGCCGTTGTTGTACCGACAGATAATGATACAAAGCAAATGTCAGATAAGACTTGCCACAACCAAAATCAACGATGGTAAGCGGACGTCCCTCGGGTAGATGCGGAATGACATCCTGCACCATTTCGAGGAACCGGTTGATCTGTCTGAACTTGTCATACTTACGAGCCAGCACACGACCTTCTTCATTCATAATACCAAGTTCAACGAGGAACGAGACGGGTACTCCTTCTTCCAATACATATTGCTTCTTGCGATTATGCGACAAATCCACCGCAGTCTTGGATGCAGATTTAGTCAGTATGGATACTTTATATTTTTTGCTGATCAAAATTTGATAGTCCGCCTCGGTCGTGCAGAGCAGCCCTTGACGAAACGTCTCTTCGCATAGCAAAGTCATGCGATCCGCCGCTTCAGCCGGAGTCAAATTCTCGTGCAGCACTTTGTTGTTATAATGAAATGCAAATTGATAATGCAGCTGATTCTTCAGTGTCACCGGCTTGACTTGCACTTTGGTATACGAGACATTGTCCCGTCTGCGCAGCTGGCTCCAGGTCGCTGTAATCAGCGAATTCTGTTCAAAGATGTCTTGTATAAGCTTTCGCAATGAATCCACGGGGTACATCTCACTTTCGGTTTGGTTTGGTCAACCGTTACCATACCACACTTCCGTCCCCTCTCCAAGTGAAGGCATGTAACAAGCCTTGATGCAATCCATATTTATGAGCTCATCCCTTGGCGATTGAGTTCAGCTAGCCCCTCTTCAACTTCGTTCCGTGGCAGACCACCTTGCTCCAGTTGTTCATCCGTGAGATGGCTCAACCTTTCGTAGAACGCCTGCACATCAGCTCGATAATTCACCGGGAATTCAGCACCAAGCCGTAACAATCTGTACCAACTGTTCTCTGCCTGGTCATACCTTCCTTGTTGCTCACGATACAGGGCAAGCTGTCTTTCGGTTCGGGCAGGGAGTTCATATTCTATCGTGAGCCCCAATATACCCTCCAACCGTTCCGGTGCGTCCAATAACTTAGGATTAGCGCCATGATTCAATGCATACAGGTAAAAATGAAGTGATCTCATCATTCGAATGAGGGCGTCATCCTCTGCGTCCATTCTCTCCTGATCATCTATGCCTTCCACTCTGGCCTTCTCTTGATAAATGTAAGCTTCTTCTTCAATCAGCCTGGCGGCTTGCTGCAGATTGTCCACTTCGATAACTCCGCGAAAACGGAACATTTCTATGACATCCTCCGCTGGCAATGAATTCAGTAAAGATAAGTTCAACCCAAACTGTCTGCGCATCAACTCATCTAGTTCAGACAAAGCCTCGGTGTGCTTACGTTGCTGTTTGAGCGTGAACACTTTGCCAATGGCCTCTGTCATTTCCTCCAACATGCGGAGCAGATAATCTTTTCTGAACATGCTTCATGCCCCCTCATCGTTCGACCCTGTCAATTCACTCGTTCTCACATCGTCCCTTTATAATTATTTTAATTCATGCCATGACAAAAAGCCAAAAACAAGACTTGTGCGTCTATGTTCTGGCCCTAACGCACCTAACCCCCGCCTGTCCCAAAGAGACGTTGCAGGGGTTGGACGTGAATGGTACTGGTACTAATTTACTTTGAAAATCCTGCCATGAATTGCTTAATGACCTGAATTAACTGTTCAGGAGCTTCGTACATACTCATATGCCCCGCACCAGCAATAACGGCTTGCACGATATGCGGCTTGTCACTTGTAAATGTGCGTTCTGGTGGGATAACAGCATCCTTCTCTCCCGCAACCAGCAATACAGGTAATGGGGTTGCCGACAATACATCACGACGATCCGGCCTTTCCCGCATAGCAAGTGCAGCGCCGACAGCACCTTGAGGTGCTGTCTGGTAACCAATTTCCTTCACACGTGTTACTTGCGTAGACAACGTCTCCACATGTTCTGGTGCGAATAGGCCGGGAACCAGTCCATCTACAAAATTCACGATACCTTCGGTCTGAATGGTGGATACAGCGCGAAGGCGTTTCTCCTTGGCTTCTTCACTGTCCGGATAGGCTGTGGAATGAATCAGACCAAATGCATTCAGGCGTTCCGGATGGCGTTGTGCGATTGAGAGCGCAATGTATCCGCCCATCGAGTGTCCCAGGAGAACAGCTTTATCCACATTTAGTTCATCCATCAATTGTAATACATCGTTGCCCATCTGCTCGATGGTATAACTCCCTACAGGTGCATCTGTTTTTCCGTGTCCACGCAGATCAGGTACGATACAGCGATAGTTGCGTGCCAGCTCAGGTACGACCTCATCCCAATACGATGAACTGCCACAGTATCCGTGGAGCAAAATGAGTGCTTCTCCCTTACCTTGTTCGGCATAACAAATCGTCGTTCCATCACACATCACTTTTTCCATATGAATCCCTCTCTCTGCGCGAATTATATAATTCAGGTTGTATATTATTAAGCCTGCGTATCATGAATGAAACGTTTGTCTCCATTTCCATGCTTCGATTGCAGCGTCTGCAATCGTTCGTGACATCCCCATAACCAAGTGAAGCGAGGTCATCTGCAATATGGAATAGGGCCTTGGCCCATTGGCATTGACCACAGCTGCTACACTATATTGTCCGACAGGCGGCAGCTTGCCTCCAACTGATTGAGCTGGAATGAGTGGGTTATTCGAGAGATAGTATGTACCTACAGCATTCTTGGGACCCAGACACGCATCAATTGCTATGATGGCATGATGTGGCGAAACAAGTGCCAATTTTTTCTCCAGATTATCTGCATCACAAGGGGAAGACAACGTGCCGATCACATTCTCCATTCCGTTCTCTTGCAGTAAACTTCCTGTCAGTGGACCCAGCGCATCCCCGGTGGAACGATCGGTGCCGATGCAGACAAACGTGATTTCATCTAAGGAATGAAGTTGAACAATGTTTTTGAAAAACAAGACCAGATCCCCTGCAGGTACACCTTTGCGGACTTCCCTTCCTTGATGGCGAACCATTTCTCGCTTATACGCTGCCAAGCTGTATTCCCTCCAGTACACCCAGGTCTCCATTGACCCCTGTTGTTGTATCCATTATTGTAACCGATGCTTCGTCTCCCCGCAAAAGCATTGGCCTGAGCACTTCCAATCATGATACAATAACAAGAGTTTCCGATACGGAAGGGATGATCTTAACGATGGATTTAACACAAGCAACAGCAGCCAATATGGAATATATGATTGAAGCGATCAAAACCAAACTCCGGATGGCAAGCGGTGCCGCCATGCAAGCTTCGGCATTTCCACTTGAGAAATACGAAGATCTGTATGACCTGTATGAAATGATTTTGGGTAAGGAACATCTCAGTATTTCTGAAGTGGAAGCTGTCGCTTCGGAACTGGGCAAACTTCGTAAAGCCTAGTGCAGTATTGCTTTTGGTCATCTGCGACCTCTATGAAGACATATTCAAGAACAAGCCAAAAAGGGATCTGTTTCCACGTTCATGTGGAGGACAGGTCCCTTTTTGCTTAGTAATATTTCAAGGCTATCCTTATTGGATAAACATGAACATTAAGGCAGGTCAACCAGAACAAATTCGGCAGGTTCGCTACCTGTGCTCGTGATTTGCAGATCACAGCTTTTGCGAATTCGTGCAGCATCCCCCGGCTTGAGGTTGAAATTGCCATCCGAACAATTAATCTCGATATGTCCACTGATCAGGAAAAGATGTGTACGCCGATCTTCGTGCTGCGGGTACATCAACTTCTTACCGGATTCCAAATGGGACAAGTAACAGGTTACATCCTGGGAAATAGCCAATGCGCCCTCGGTTCCCTCGCCGCCTTGCCCTGATACAATCGGACATAGACGATTCAACTGTTCCTGAGCCTCTACCCTTCGATTCGTATAGGAAGGTTGTAGCATACGTTCAGATGGCAAAAACCACATCTGGAGGAAATGTACCGGTTCATCCGTTGACGGATTGGTCTCCGAATGCTCCACTCCCGTACCTGCACTCATAACCTGAACCGTGCCCGGCTCAAGTAATTGTTCTGTTCCCATGCTGTCCGTATGCTTGAGCGTACCTGATATGACATAACTGACAAGTTCAAGATCATGATGTGGATGCTTCTTAAAGCCTTCTTGCGGCATCAGCGTGTTATCATTATGAGCGAGCAGACAACCAAAATGGGCATTACTAGGATCATCATAATCCGCAAAGGAAAAGCTGAATTCACTGTGTATCCAACCTCGATCCGACGTGTGCCTTTCTTCCGATGTCACCACTTTAATCATGTTCATCCACCTCCAAGGGTTTAGAGCTGCCACATTACTGCGGCAGTCCGTGCGTGTATATGAATTGTATAGATGAATACCAGTTGGTATGTCATCTTTACCCGGGGTCCGGCAACTCTAATCACGCCCCTTCTTAAGGTTATAGGCTATCTGCAAGTGAGCGCAGGAGGAACTCACTATCTGTATGACCAACAAGGTTCCCTGCATCATTTCGAATGCCCGATGGAAAGACTTCAGCCAGTCGTGCAATAGTTTGCTTATTGGAATAACCAATCTGTTTCAGAATGGATTGGGTAATGATGGCCCACTCATCTTCGGAACCATCAAGAACCTTGAAGGTGATTCCCAGTCGTTCCTTTTTCAGGCCGAATCCGAATACACCCTTGAATCCACCTTTCGCTACAATGTTATCGTCTTCCAAGAGCACTGAATCTACACGCTCCGTGCCACCTACCATCAACGGATGTTCATTCATGGCCGATGTGATGGTCTCGACAGCTGTTCTTGTGAAAGGATCAGCGATAAGATCGGGACAAGCGAGTTTCAGATAGGCGTTCGATAATGCTGACAACGGCAAAGAAAATACCGGAAAGCCGCAGCCATCCGTCCCAAGTTCAATCTCTTTTTCCTCAATACCCGCCATATCGGCAAAGGTCTCAAGAATTTCACGTTGCACTGGATGATCCGGCTCAGCGTAACTGCCCAGATCCACCTGCTTCATCTGACTGTATCCCAGAATTCCCAGATGCTTGCCGGAGCAGTTGTGTAAAATGCGACGTTTCTCCCCTTGTCCGCGTAACCATTCATTACGGCTTTCTTCATTAAGCGGATAACTCGGAGCACAGATCAAGCACTCTTCACCCAACCCTATTTTACTGGACAACTGTTCAAGCACCCGGATATGTTCGGGTTCCGAGCGATGCGAGGAGGACATGATAGCAATCTCCTGTGCTGACAGGCCATAGTGATCAGCAATCCCTGCCCGAATGCCTGGTATAGCCTGAAAAGGTTTGGCTGATGAACGTGTGAACGCTCGAAAATGAGGATCGCCAGCCGAGTATACAATTCGACCCTGCTCATCCGTAATGCTTATGTGTCCGTAATGGGCGGATTCCATAACGCCTGCACGGTATTCTTTAATTAACAAGTCACTCTCCATGCGAGTTCTCTCCTTTATGCTCCCGAATTCATCTCTGCTTTGCGTCACGACGCCGCATGGGATATCTTAAATAGTATAGTACAAAAACGACGTTTTTACAGTTTTTTCGACAGGTATTTCGGGTATACCTATATTCATCTAGATTCATCTATTACAACTACTGAAGGAGAAACTCACTATGCCGCGCAAATCGTATCTACCATCCTCATCCGGTTCAACTCCCGGCATGTTATTACGCCCCTTGCTCAACTGGAGTTTGGCTGGTATGGCGCTCAGCGCTTCGGTCGTATTCATCCTGGCAGCTCTAGGTGCCTGGTTGGGCGCTGATGGTATTATTCGTCTGGATGATTGGATTCAGCAATTACTTTATTTGGATTCGGATTTACGCCTCCTCCTGTTCCCTTATACTGCATTCATAACAGCACTGGGCTCATTCAAGATCTCTGCTGTGGCTGCAGGAGGTTTTGCTCTTCTTTTGTTCATGCAACGCAGTCCTAGGTTTGTTATATATGGGTATACGATCTTGGGGAGCTTTGCCGTGATGTGGATTCTGAACACGTTATTGAAAGAATTTTTCAAACGGAGCCGGCCTGAACTGGATCATCTGCTGGTCGTTCACGGATACAGTTTCCCCAGCGGTCATGCGATGATCTCCATGGGTTTCTACGGCATGCTCTTTGTAATCTGGGCGATTGAACGACAACGGAATAACTCTTCTGGTATGTGGCTTCCTGTTCTATGCGGCATTATTTTTATTTTTTTGATTGGCATCAGCCGCATCATGCTGGGCGTTCATTATCCTACGGATGTATTTACGGGGTTTGCCGCTGGATTGGCATGGATCTTCTGCATGATTAAAGGCATTAAACGCACCGGTTGAAGAATGGATTTCTCCAATTTCCAGATCGTTCATCCTCATCTTTGTTGTTTCACAGGGATGCACGGCGTTTATATACGAAGTAAGCAAACGCGAACAGACAACATCCTACATCAAGTTTAAAAGGAGGCGGTTGTTATGTGGGGCATCATTATCAGCATTGTGATGGCTGTCATCATCGGTTTGATCGGAGATGCACTAGCCGGTCACAATATGCCTGGAGGCATCATCGGTGCAATGATTGCCGGATTTGCCGGAGCTTGGCTGGGAGCACTTTTGCTTGGTAACTGGGGACCGGTTATCGGTAACTTTGCCATTCTTCCTGCCATCATTGGTACAGCGCTCTTTGTTTTCTTGCTGGGGCTTGTGTCCAGACTGCTAAGACAGGCTGCCTGATTCGGGCAACAAGGTGTTCGGTGTTTCGTATTTGTTTCTTAATTTGAAGAAGGAGTGATTAGACATGAATAAAGTAGAAGAACAATATCCTGTACAGACGGGTTCGACTTTCGCCAAAGGAATTTTCATCGGGGGTTTGCTGGGAGCAGCTGCAGCTCTACTCTTCGCACCTAAACCAGGACGTGAATTACGAGGTGATCTTTCCGAGAAAGTAGGCATGGTTACTGATCGCACGAAAGAAGTGGCAACCGTTGTAGGTGACAAAGCCTCTGAACTGGCTAAAACGGTCTCCTCCAAAACTTCTGAAATTGCGAAAACGGTAAATCAAGGTCGTAATGATGTAATGGACTCTGTACGAAAAGCGTCCGCTGATGTGGCTAACGAAGCATCCCGTGCATCTGATGAAGTGGCTGCCGCTTCCGTAGAAGCGAAGGAAGATGCGCGTAAAGAACTAAACTCGCCTAGCCTGTAAGGGGATGTAGATCGAGTGACCAATAGCCAGCTGCATTCCAGCTGGCTATTTTTTATCCAATGCGAATGGGAGGAAAAGGAGCATGAGCAAAGTTACAATCAACGGTAATACTCCAGTTACGGGAGGAACACCGGCGCAACAGTATGATACGAGCGAGCACCCTTTTGAATTAAGACATGAGGTAAAGCGGCTAAATACCCGTCTGGACCAGATTGCGGACAGTCTGGAGCGGGCACAGATCAAAGATATTATTGAGAATTACAGCAGTCCCAAAAAGCGGATCATTACCAACTTTACAGCAGGCATGGCACGAGGACTCGGTCTAACCGTGGGGACCTTTGTTGTTCTGGGTTTGCTGGCGTTCATTCTGAGTCAATTCGTCAATATGCCGATTGTTGGACAATACATTGCTGATTTACTTGGCTATATTGAAGATTACAAAAACTAAGAGGACTAGCCGATAGGCTATCCCCTACGCGTTTCAGTTGCTCCTTTTTTCTCAATCTCTTCAGCTGAAGGCTGTGAAGACTTCACTTTCAGCAGGTCTCCTGTCCACCCTTTCATCATCAGCCATACATACATGCCGATCATGCTAAAGATAATCAGTCCGATGACCAGTACAACTCCCCAGCTCTTGTCGATCAGGGGCAGATTCTCAAAGTTCATGCCCCATATCGCTCCAGCAGCCGTTGCCGGTATGAATACAGCTGTAACTATAGTTAGCGTCTTCATAATCTCATTTCCACGAACCCCTGAGATTGCATTATCAATAGAGATTAAGGTGTCAATCTCTTTCTCATAGTGATTGAACAGACGCTCCATCCGTTCTACACGATATTGAAGCTGTAGAAAGAAACGATTGTCTTTCATCTCACTCAGGTAAGCTTCATGGGCAGCGGCCATGAGTTCCGAGTACGGGATAAACAGATTGCTCCAGTATAACAATTCAAATCGGGCAGCGAGAATCTGGTCCATCAAGGTGCGTGCATTACGAGACTCCATCTTTCGTTCCAAATCACGCAGGTTCATCTCAAAATGATCCATCCCCACATGGTAGTAATGCAGTAGAGCTCGAAAAAGTACGAACATGCCATCCCTGGCCACCGTACATTGTTGCAACATATTCGCACGTTCATCTGTCTTCATAATGCCTCTTGTGTTGTCATCCAAGTTCAAGGTAACCAGGTTGGTGCGATCGACATAAAAGAACATCTGATTATCTTTTCGTTTGTCATCTCTCTCATTCTTAATCGCATATAACAAGGAGCCAAATATGATGGGCTCAGTACCATTCACGAAACGGACGGACAAATAATTCGATTCCACTTCCGAAATTTTATGAAGCCAATACTGCATATCCGGAAATGCCTCTGTCAGCTCCTCCAAGGCATTATTCATGCTATCCGTGTCAGGTGCAACCCAATCCCACCATTGCCAATGATCTGAGCAAGATAACTTGTCTCGACGAGCTTCCAGCTTGATTTGGTCCACAATCACAATATCCACTCCTGCACATATGTTTATTGCATACAACCTTTTTAATCCCAAAAAGGACACGTATGTATTCCAACGGAATTACGTGTCCTTCTTTATGCCGTGCTCAACAATATCAGGGATTCATCTTTCATAGCATTGAAGCATTGGACATGATCTGTTTCAATTTCTCTGTAGCTCGCTTCTGAATCCGAGATACACTCATCTGTGAAACACCAAGCTTCTGGGCAATTGCCCGCTGAGACTGACCATCCTGGAATGCTAGAATAAGTACCTTCTGTTCCTGTTCCTTCAATTGTGCCAATGCCTGTTGCAAGTCCATCCGTTTTTCGACTGAATCGAAGTCATTTACATCTGCACTGATCAGTTCTCCCAATGTGGCTGCACTGTCATCCTGAGATAACGGAGAATCCAGTGACACATAGTGGTAACATTCCCGACCAGCCAGAACTTCAATCGTCTCTTCTGCAGTCAAATCAAGGTATTCAGCAATCTCGTTCACACCTGGTGAGCGCTCCAGCTTCACGGTTAACTCATCAATGGCATGCTGCACAAGTGCTCCCTTTTCCTTGATCCTCCGGGGCACCTGAATATACCAGGATTTATCTCGCAAATAGTTCTTCATATGACCGATCATGCTCTTCATGGCATAAGGTTCGAATGGGATACCCAGGTTGATATCATATTGCTTGAGCAAACGAATCAATGCCATCTGCCCGGTCTGATACAAGTCCTCGTACAGATCGGGGCGATTCCGAGCAATTTTACCTGCTGCCATTTTTACCATCGGTTCATATTTACGGATTAGAACTGTTGCAATTTCGTTATCTTGGGTCTGCTGGTATTCCCAGATCAAACCTATTGCTTCAGACATGGACTCTGGGGGAGTCACTTTTTCACTCATACTTTCTCCTCACTTCTTGCAAGACGTTTTACGAGTACTACTTTCGTACCTTTGCCCGTCTCACTTTCCACACTGACATCGTCCATCAAGGCTTGCATCAGGTAAAACCCGAGTCCGCCAATCTGAGCTTCTGTCAATTCTTTGTCGTGAAGACCGGCACGTGACACAGCAGGATTCATGTTCTCGAAGCTGGCACCTTCGTCTTTAACAGTAATGGACAATGTTTCGCCATCCACTTCAAATACGACTTCAACCATACCGCCTTCGTGTGAGTAGGCATACAGTACAGAGTTGTTACAGGCCTCGGATACAGCAACTTTCATATCCTCAATGTCTTCATAAGAGAATCCCATTTTGGATGCTACTCCATAAAGATTGAGTCTTACAATATCAACGTAATCAGCTGTCGCCGGTAAATTAAGGGTGACTCTTTGAACTTCTGCATTCATTCCTTTTTCGATCCTTTCCTATTGGGAATTCTTCTGTGTGACAAAGAATTTGGCGATGCCCGTCATGTCAAAAAGTTTCTGGATTTGCGCAGGAACTTCCTGTACTTCAAAGCGAGCTTCCATTCCATGTCTAGCCTTCAGAACAGATAGCAGGATGCCTATCCCTGTACTATCGATATACTTCAAATCTTTCATGTTGATCATAAGATCCTGTTCCTTGTTGTCCACGAGCGGCTCCATTACCAAACGGAAGTCAGGAGCGACAGACAAATCCAGTTCGCCAGTCAGATACACTGTGCACACACCGTCTTGTGTTTCAGTTCTTGCATTGAATTTTTCATTCTTATTTGTATTCATTAGACATCTCTCTCCTGATCAATGGTTTCCTTACCTAATAACCCAACTTCAGCACGAGTGAAACAAAAAGAAGTTTGGCAAATGTTTCAATTGGCATGATTCATGGCAGATGGACCTGAGTTTAACATTTGTCGTGGTTTCTGAAACTGGGTTATTTTCTGTTTTACATTACCCATTTTCACCGGTTTACTAATATAATCATCCATACCTGCGGCAGTACAGCGTTGCTGAATCCCTTCCATAACGTTAGCAGTCATTGCTATAATGATGGGCTGGTTGGACTGGGGCAAGCTCTCTCTAATCCGCCGTGTACATTCCAGACCGTCCATCACAGGCATCTGCAGATCCATGAATACATAGTCATAGGGATGACGGCTGCCGAGCATCATGTCTAGTGCGCTCTGCCCATCTTCAGCTATGTCCGATAACAACCCAAGCTTACTGAGCATGATCGCCATCAACTTCTGGTTAATGGGATGATCATCCACAATCAATACCGTAGGATATTTATTCTCATTCTTCACATCACTCAGCTTCTCTTCTCCGTTCATCTGTACCAGTTCGGTTTCTACATAGCGTTTCGCCTGAATCGTAAATACAAACGTGGCTCCCCGCTGCTCCGTAGTGTCCAGATAGATCTGTCCACCCATCATTTCGACCAGAGTTTTGCATATGGCCAGCCCTAAGCCCGTTCCACCATACTTGCGTGTCATGGATGTATCCAGCTGGGAAAACGGCTGAAACAGGCGGTCAACTTTGTCTGACGCAATGCCTATTCCTGTGTCCTTCACGGCAAACTCTAACGCCATTCGTCCGCCATTCTCTTCCTTAATTGACACGATCAGATATACCCCGCCATGGTCGGTGAATTTGATCGCATTAGCAATCAGGTTCAAGAGAACCTGACGTAGCCTCGCCATATCTCCATAGATTAATTGAGGGACAGAATCTTCGAGGAAATAATCCAGTTCCAGATTTTTTTTGCCTGCTTCCGCAGCAAACAATCCCAGTACTTCCCGAATACAGGAAGCTAGTTCGAAAGGATGCTCTTCCAATTCCATTTTGCCGGATTCCATCTTGGTAAAATCAAGAATGTCATTAATTACCGTCACGAGTGCATCCGCACTGCGACGAACGATGTCTGCGTATTCCTTCTGATCTTCCTTCAGTTCGGTCTCCATTAACAGATCCACCATGCCGATGACTCCATTCATCGGCGTACGAATCTCATGGCTCATCATCGCCAGGAACTCGGTCTTCGCATTGGCTGCGATTTCCGCTTCTTCCTTGGCCTGAATGAGTTGTTGGTTCATCTTCTCCAGTTCCTGTGTCTTCTGGTGAAGCAGCATCGTTTGTGTCTTCAATCGTTTATTTGTAATAAACATCTCCACAAAGCCCTCGATCTTGGATTTCAAAATCTGAGGAATAAACGGCTTAACCATGTAATCAATGGCCCCGGCTGAATATCCGGCAAACAAGTGCTCCGCCTCTCTGCTATTCGCAGAGATGAAGATGATCGGCACATCCTTGGACTTGTCCCGTGCCTTAATTAACTTTGCTGTCTCAATTCCGTCCATTCCAGGCATCTGCACATCAAGTACGATAACCGCAAATTCGTCTTTCAGCAGACAGCGGAGTGCCTCTTCTCCGGAAGTTGCCTTAACGAGTTTGTATTGTTCCGATTCCAGAACCGCTTCAAGCGCAAGCAAGTTCTCAGGGCGGTCATCTACCAATAATATGTGGATTGGTTCATTGAGCCCCATGGCTAACCTAACCCCCTATTTGATCTTCCGGTATATTTTTTCGGTCCGGTCTAACGGCTCATAGGTATCACTGAACTCTGTAAAATGTATCGATTCTTTTGACCCCAGAACCAGAATACCAAAGTGGCTCAAGCTCTCGTGAAACAGCCCATGCACATGGTTCCGTAGTTCATCATTGAAATAAATCATGACATTGCGGCAAAAGATAACATTAAACTCGTTAAATGACCGATCTGTTGCCAGATTGTGCTCGGCGAATATAATGTTCTTCCTTAGAAAAGGGTGAAACATCACCGAATTGTATTTCGCTGTATAGTACTCGGAGAAGGCTCTGGTACCCCCTGCCTCCAAATAATTTGTAGTAAATAATTTCATTTTCTCAATACCGTAGACGCCCTCTTTAGCCTGTTGCAATGACCGATCATTCATATCGGTTGCGTAGATTCTTGCCTTGTCATACAGTCCTTCCTCATGCAACATGATGGCCATGGAATAGACTTCCTCTCCTGTAGAACAACCCGCATGCCAGATTCGGATGTACGGATAGGTTCTCAAAACAGGAATAATCTGTTCCCGAAACATTCGGAAAAGCGAGGGATCTCGAAACATTTCCGTTACAGGGATGGACAAGTTCTGTACAAAACGTTCAAACGCGGAACGGTCATGAAGGACACGCTCCTGCAAGCCGGATATGCTCTTAACACCTTCGGCATGTGCATGATGCCAGATTCTTCGCTTCAGGGATGGCAGTGCATAGTTTCTAAAATCATAACCATATAAACGGTGCATGCCTTCCAACAGCAATTCAATCTCGATCAGCTCGCGCTCTTCATCTTGCGGCATGCGGACCAAATCTGTCCCTGTCTCGGTAGGTTCCCACGGTGTCATAACTTCTCTCCACTTCTTCATTTGTTACTTGCGTATTCGTCGTATTGTCTTTCATTACCCAAACAATGAACATACGAATAATGAACTTACGAATACAGCCATACGCGCATTAAGGATAACAATTGATCTGTCTGAATTGGTTTTTTCACGTAATCAGATGCTCCAGCTTCAATACATTTGCCTCGATCCTCTTTCATGGCTTTGGCCGTAAGCGCAATAATCGGTAACTTTTCAAACTGCGGTATCTGTCTAATTCGTGTCATGGCTTCGTAACCATCCATTTCTGGCATCATCATATCCATCAGCACCAGATCAATTTCCGGATTCTTCTCCAGAATTTCCAGAGCCTCACGACCATTCTCTGCAAACGTTACATCCATACGATAACCTTCAAGGACACTTGAAAGGGCAAATACATTACGAATATCGTCATCTACAAGCAATATTTTCTTGCCTTCAAACAACGTTTCCTTATTATGCAGCTTCTGCAAGATTCGACGCTTGTCTTCCGGCAAATTGGCCTCCACCCGATGCAGGAACAATGTGGTTTCATCCAGCAGACGTTCCGGTGACTTCACATCCTTGATAATGATAGATTCCGCATATTTGCGCAGCTTCATTTCTTCCTTGGAATCCAGTTCTTTGCCTGTATAAATTATAATCGGCAGATCGTTCAGATATTCATCATCTCGGATCTGGTCGAGCAACTCGAACCCGGTCATATCCGTTAACATCAGATCCAGTACCATGCAGTCATAACGCTGACTGTGTAATTCATTCAAAGCCTCACTACCTGTGGATACTGCTGTAATTGCAACGTCATCATGACCTATCAATTCAATAATGGCTTTACGCTGAATCTCATCATCTTCCACAATCAAGAGTCGTTTCAGCTGATTCTCGGTATATGATTTGATATGCGAGAAAGCTTTATCCAGTGAATCCTTGCTGGACGGCTTTTTCAGATACGCAATGGCGCCCATCATCAATCCTTGCTTCATATCATCAATGACCGAAATCACATGTACCGGAATATGGCGTGTTGCCGAACTGCTCTTCAGCTCACCCAGAATGGTCCAACCGTCCATAACTGGCAATTGAATATCCAGGATAATGGCATCCGGCAGATATTGACGTGCCATTTCAAGCCCTTTATCACCTTGAAGGGCAACAAGTGCCTTGAAACCTCTACCTCTCGCCATATCCATCAATATATGTGCAAAGTTCACATCATCTTCAATGATGAGAAGGATCTTGTCACCTTCCATGAGATTCTCCCGATCATCTTCGAACTGCATGACATCTGGCGTATGGGTAGGAGACAGATCCGTATCCACGCTCCGCTTCGGTTCAGGAGAGAGGATGGACTGATGACTTGATAGCATGGTCCGTGTTCCGATGGACTGTTCATAAAACTCCTCAGAGGATACAGCTGCTTCTCTTGAGGCACCTTTCTTCGCCAGAGCTTCCTCTTCATGATTATCCGGCAGATACAAGGTAAAGCAACTACCTTCACCTTCGGATGATTCCACCTGTATAGCGCCACCAAGCAAGCGTGCCAGTTCCCTGCTAATGGACAATCCCAGGCCAGTTCCACCATATTTCCGACTTGTTGTCCCGTCCACTTGCTGGAACGCTTCAAAGATCAGATCTGTCTTGTCGGATGGAATTCCAATGCCGGTATCTTTCACACTAAAGCCGATATATTCCTGATTGGTATTCATATATCCCGGCAGTTCTTCGGCTTTCATCCGCCGTCCAATCAGACTGACCGAACCACGGTTGGTAAACTTAAACGCGTTCGACAACAAGTTCCGCAAAATCTGTTTGACGCGATGACTGTCGGTGTATACCCATTCCGGTAAATCACTGTCGAACTCGATATTCAAGTTCAGCTCTTTTTTATTCGCCATCGGTCCAAAGTTCTGCTGAACAAAGCTGGTCAGCTCTTCCATTCGAACGGCCTCATAGTTGATATCCATCTTACCTGCGTCCACCTTGGACAGATCCAGAATCTCATCAATCATCTTCAGCAGATCGGCGCCCGACATGTAGATGGTTTGAGCATATTCCTGCTGCTTGTCAGTCAGATTCCCAGCCTTGTTCTCCGACAATAACTGGGAGAGAATCAGCAGACTATTCAATGGTGTACGGAGTTCATGCGACATATTCGCCAAAAATTCGGACTTGTACTTGCTTGTCATCGACAGTTGCGTAGCTTGTTGTTCCAACTGTGTCTTCGTTTTCTCAATTTCGTCATTTTTCTCTTCGACTTCACGTACCTGCTCTTCAAGCGCTCTCGTCTTCGCAATGAGCTCTGTATTAAAATGCTCCAGTTCTTCCTGCTGACGCTGCAGCAATTCTTCGGAACGTTTAAGCGCCTCTGTCTGCTCCTCCAGATTCTCATTGGAACGACGCAGCTCTTCTTGCTGTGTCTGCAATTCTTCCGATTGAACCTGCAGTTCTTCTGTCAGTGCCTGGGATTCACGAAGCAGCTCCTCCACACGCAAACGACGTCGAACGTTGTTCAGTATAACGCCCAGATTCATAATCAATTGAGAGAACAATTGCTTGTGCAGTTCACTGAACCCTTCGAAGGAAGCCAGTTCAACAACACCAATCAATTCATCTTCGAACACGACAGGATAGATCATGATGCCAGCAGCACGTGTTGAACCTGAAGCTGAACCAATATGCACGTAATCTCCAGGCGTATTATCCAGAATAATCGGTGTCATATCGAGCGCAGCCTGACCAATCAGGCCTTCACCGATCCGGTACATTTCTTTACCAACGTCTTCGTTCTCCTCAAATGCATATGCACCGTAACGTCTCAGTTCGTCGGGATGTTTCTCTTCATCAATCAGATACACGACACCCAACTGAGCACCAAGCACAGGTGTGAACTCACTGATAAACATCTGTGAAATTTGCCGGATGGATCCAATCCCCCGAAGCAGCTCCGGGACTCTTGCAATATTCGAACTCATCCAGTTCTGATCCTGTTGGGCCTGCATATAAGCCTTCTCGACTTCCAGTTTTTCTTCCAGATCGCTGGACACATCTTTGAATACACTGGCAATCTGACCAATCTCGTCCGTCGACTTGACCTGAATGCGGCGGATAGTCCGATAGCGACCTTTGCCGAAACTGGTGATCATCATGGATACGGTATTCAGCCCCCGTGTAATGCTTGGCAGCACCCACATAATGATACCCAGTGCCAGCAACAATCCGGCAATCATGATACTTACCGTAATCTGCACTGCTCTCGTATACGCTGCGTTAGCGTCCTTAATCTCCGTATCAATCTCTTGGTCCTGGTAACGGGAAAGAGCATTCAAACTATCTACAGCTTCTTTTTGCACCGCGAGTCCTGTTGAATTGCGGTAGTTATTCGCATCTTCTATCCGGTTCTGGGACATCATGCTAATCTGTCTCGTAGCATAGGCTGTATAAGCATTCCATGCAGTATTTACACGATCCACCAGTTGATGTTCAGGCGCACGGTCTGCACGGTTTCTCACTTCTACGAGGTTGCGATCGCCTCGATCCTTCATCTCCTTCAGGTCAGCGTCTGCTGCTGCAGTCGAGTTGTTTGGATTTAATAACAAGTTAGCCAGCACTTTAGCTATATCATTAACCTCTCCGCGTGCCGCAGAAGTGAATCTTACTTTGAGATAACGTTCCTGATACATCTGATCTATCTGTTGATTGCTGCTGTTCAGCCGCTCATAACTCACAAACGTGAGCACAATCAAAATGGCCATCAGAGCGGTAAAGCCAATCAGCAGTTTATTCCTGATCTTCATTCAGCATCCGCCCCCTTTTCCAGTGTAATCCAGACCAGACACTTATCATCATCACGTTCCTGTGAAATCTCGTCGTCGAAAAACAGCGCCTGCATGGCAGCTTCATTCCACTGATGTGAACCGCTCAGTTTTTCGATCAGGAATTCATGTTGCTCCTCCTGACCACCCTGAACAGCTTCCAATAAACCATCTGTATAAAGCGCAATATGCCCGTCACCCTCGTAATGGATCGTTTGTGGCTCAATGTCCATTTTATCAAACAAACCAACAGGGCAGCAGACGCTGTCAAAAGTAGTGACACTGCCGTCATCTCGGAAGAATAATGCAGGCGGATGCCCTGCATTGACATAATCAATACGCTTCATCCGTGTATCCACAACCAGATAGATTGCCGTGAAATAATACTGTACCAATTGTTTCCCCAGATGGAGCTGATTGAAGCGCCGGTTCAACTCCTGAATAACCTTCTCCGGATCAACGTAAGTGGTAACTGTATCTTTCAAGACAGAAGCGATAAACATCGTAAACAGGGATGAAGATATCCCATGTCCCATCATGTCGAGCAGCAGTACCCCATAACGGCCTTCCCCGAGCGGATACCACGAATACAGATCACCCGCCAGTTCGAAGGAAGGTTTATAGATGGCATGCACTTGAAACAAAGGGTCCCGGAGTGCCGGACTTAATACGGCATTCTGAACCATTGCTGCCAGCTTCAGCTCATCCTGGATACGCTGATCACGCTCTTTGTGCCAATCCTTCTCTTGTTTCAAACGAAGTGCGAGTCGAATTCTGGCCATCAATTCGACTTTGTTAATCGGTTTGGTTACATAGTCGGATGCGCCAGCATCCAATGCTTCGGCAAGTTTCTTGGAGTCACCGATGGCAGTCACCATAATAATCGGAATATCCTTTAGGTTTTCAAATTTCTGTACAATACCGCAAGCTTCGATTCCGTCCATCTCAGGCATCATCATATCTAGCAAAATCAGGTCAATATCCGACGGTCTTGGACGAAGTTCATTGCTTTCCTCTCCAATTCCCAAAACTTCAAACATTTCCATGGCGGAACTCGCCGTTACAATGTCACGATAATTTTCTTTTTTCAGAATTTCTCGAATGATAATGACATTCGTCGGATTGTCGTCAACAATAAGTATTCTCATTGATATCTCCTTATCTGTGGCGTCCGGGTTTGTCGATTCTTATTAGGTTAAAATTAACCTTAATTTTACAAATTTTGTATACAAAACGGCAGTAGACATAATAATTCCTAGTATAACTATAATCTTAAAAACAAAAAACTACTATTAACCCGTGTACAAAAGTGGACTTTTTGAACAACCTTTATCAGTACGGGAGAATCCCCCGCTTTTCACCTGTTTTTGCAGCGTCCTGATCCCGCTTCCAAACTTGCAAAAACATAGATAAGGAATGGGGAAAGCCCCATTCCTTATCTATGTTTTTGATTAAGTGTTTTACATAGGTGATTCAGAAGCTTGTCCACGTTCAGCAGATTTCAGCTTGTAGCATATATCTCGTTAATCTTTCTTTTTAGCAATAACGAGTACTTTACCTTTGTCGAGTTCACTCTCGTAGAAGTCGGCTTCGGCTTCGGTAAAGCCCATCGAAACAATTTTGGCCCGGAGTTCGTCACCACGTGAGCGGAACAGATTCGCCAAGGAATCAAATACGCCTTCTTCCTTAATGCCAATTTCTTTGGCATCTGCCGTATCGGCAATTCGATCTGTACGATCCTTCTCATGGGCGAGAACGAAGATATGATCAGCAAGATATCCGGTAATCTGCAATTCTTTCACCGCTTCTACCGCCTGGACTCCGTTTTCTACCACTTTTGCATAAGCTTGCGCATTGGTTGAATTCATCGTTTCCACTCTCCTCTGATTTAATCTTCTATAACGAGCTACTTAGTATATAACCTTACTATACGGGGTTGAAACGATTGTGTAATAACCAATTCTAGGAAACCGTATCATCAAAAAGATCAATGCCATTGATCTGGCTGGAGCCTGACTTCATATATACCTTTAAAGCCTGATCTCCACGGAGAAACACTTCTCCGTCCTCAGCCACATAATACGGTTTACCAAGAGCTTGATGGATCGCTTCAATATTCATCTCAATTTTCTCACCGTTTAACATGATGTGATTCTCAGATGCATCGATATGCACATATTGAATCATCTCCGTATCTTCACACATGCCAACCTTCACATCATGAAAGTGATATTCAGGACACCCCAGATAAGGATCTTCCTGCTTATGCCCGGGCTGGCCCTTCTTGGCCAACAAGTCGTTCATGGTGTCATCCAGAGAAATACCATTCAGAGTCCGAAAATGCTGGA
This sequence comes from Paenibacillus sp. Negev47, assembly GCF_058313655.1. Taxonomy (NCBI): domain Bacteria; kingdom Bacillati; phylum Bacillota; class Bacilli; order Caryophanales; family Paenibacillaceae; genus Paenibacillus; species Paenibacillus sp. Negev47. Next base: position 843,381 of record NZ_CM177754.1, on the reverse strand, counting down.
AAGTCTCGGAACGATCAACAGCCAGAGTCACCTCTGACGCCTTCTCTTCCATTGCCGTCCATTGCATATCGTGAGCAGCGGGCACCGCTGCCGGTTGAACGGAAAAGGGAGAAATTACGCTAAACATCACAAGCAGTATTTTCATCATGAATCTCACCCTTTCATCAGGTTCATTACCGCTCTGAAGGTTTCTTTATGGATTACAAAGCGGTCATGTTATTTGCGCATGCGTTGCCATACATTTGCTGCAACATCGATATACTTCATCCAGTTCTTCCCGCCCTTGGCTTCACCATTATATGTAGCTTCATAGGATTGCAGGGTACGGTCCGTTGATGTAGCAGGCGATGCTGTTACATGAGACGGTTTAGCGTGCTTCGTCTCTTCAGCATGGTTTCGTTTGGTCTGAAATCTGGCCATCAGCGTCGTGGAGACTTGTTTGGCTGCTGCCGTCACTTCATTCAACACTTCTCCGAGATTCTCAACAGATTCCATCACAGGATCAATTTTTTTCATTTTGTGCTGCACATCCACTGTAATGTCATTGGCATGTCTTACCGTCTGTTTCACTTCATAACTAAGTTCGTCAATGGTCTTCTGTACCTCCTGTAATGTCTGTGAGACATTGTCCAAAGAACCCTGTGCTGATTTCAAGGTACGAATTAAGAAGAAAACAAGTACTGCAAATGCCACTGCAATCAGGGCCACGCTAATTTGATAGATCATAAAAGAACCTCTCTTTCCATATGTGCATCAGTTTGTTATTGCTATAGTTACCCGGCGATTTCCCTGACGAAACAATATTATATGTCGCTTCATATATGCATGCGCTTGGAAAAAAACCAATGTTTCAACCGGAGAACACTCGGTTAAAGTTAGACTACACAAGGCGGTGAGGTGAACACCACTCACTCCACAAATCAGTAAACGAAAGGATGAATCCTCATGTTGAAATGGTCTGTATTATTTCTAATTATTGCACTGGTTGCAGGTATCTTCGGATTCTTCGGTATTGTTGAGGCAGCTGCTTCAATCGCCAAAGTACTGTTCTTCATCTTTGTAGTACTGTTCGTGATCTCCCTCATTACGGGACGCAGCCGAATGCGATAACCTGATGTTCCGAATGAGTCAATAAGACGAATACATACAAAAGCCGATCGTGCTACCAAGCCGATTGGCTTTTGTGCGTTCAGGCACAGGTCAACCTTCTATATTATGTACTGCACTCCTTTCTGCTTTATTCCACTCCCCCTTCGTATGAATCCCAAAAAACAGGACCTTTTTGAAGATAGCCAACCCGGTTTTATCCCACTGAAGTATGATATTTACAGGCTTTTCTATATACCCACATATGAGCCAGTTGACACTGGAGGATTCAAGAAAATATTGTTATAATTTGTGATTCATAAGGGTGCTTGCTTGGTTACTTGTAATCAGGACAACATTTTACATACCTACCGAGGAGGAAAAACAAAATGAAAAAAATCGTAAGTTTTGCCGCTGCTTTAACGTTGATGGGTTCGATGGCTGCCGCTGCGGGTGCTGAGGAAGCGGTTACTGGAACGGTGACTCCGGAAAAAGGAACAGAAGCTACAACAACGACAACAACTCCGGCTGTTGAAGTGAACAAACCTGCTGTAGAAACAGTAGAAGGTACTACTGAGACAGTAACCGGTGCTACCTACAGCACTAATGGTAATAACCCTTCTCCTACAACAGATAAGTTATTTGACGAACCAGTTGTAAAACCAGGCGATGTAGTACTGGTACCAACGATGTTGCTGAACCTTCTGGAGCGCACTTGGTTCTATGATGCACCTAACGGTAAACCAATCGGTGCATTAAGCTCCCAAGTTATCGATACAACAGGTGAAGTGGTTGACGGATTCGACGGCGGCGAGTGGGTGCAAGTGTACACTTGGAAAGGCAAAGCGTGGATCCACGTTGCCATTCAATAATATCGTATAATCGTTCTAACGATAAGTAAAGAGGACAGCGCGCTTAATCGCAGCTGTCCTCTTTTGATGTTCAATATGTTCACTCTCTGTTCAAGAGTTCCCAGTAACCTCATCCATCTTCGGTTCCACATGTACGTGTACATGCATGATGTTATGTGACCGCTTCAACCGCTCTTCCACTCTGTCACAGATCTGATGGCCTTCTATCAGGCTTAGGCCTCCGTCCACTTCAATCACCACATCTACAAGTACATGACTGCCGTGCACACGTGCTTTTACATCCTTGATCATTTCAACACCGGGAACTCGAGCCACGGAGGATCTGAGATCCGTCAGTTCTTTCTGATCAAACCCATCGGTAAGGCGATGCGTAGAATCCCGGAAAATCTCCCAAGCGGTCTTGCAGATCAACAGGCCTACAGCAATCGCAGCTACTTTATCCAGCCAAGGAAGTCCGAACTGCGCACCGATAATACCAACTGCAGCGCCTATGCTGACCCAGGCATCCGAACGATTATCTTTGGCCGCAGCCATCAATGCCTGGCTATTAATTTGTTTGGCGAGACGGTGATTGTAACGATACACCCCTAGCATCACCACCGCACAGACTACAGCCACCGCTGCCGCCCACAGATTAGGAGCAACAAAGGCTCCTTCATACCAGGAACGAACGGCTTCAACCAACACTTGCAGCCCAACCATAGCCATAATAAATGAAGCCACCAAGGCAGCAACAGTCTCCGCTCTAAAATGACCATAGGCATGATCCGAATCAGGGGGTTTCTGGGAGATCCGAAGCCCGATCAATACAGCAACGGACGCCACAATATCCGTAAGGTTATTAAAACCATCCGCCAACAAAGCGCTGGAAGCAAATAAATATCCACAGATCAGCTTAAAGGCGGACAAGACGAGATAGGCTACGATACTAACCCAAGCGCCTCGCTCCCCTTTTCGTATTTCTTCATAAGCGTTCAAACCGGGCGACACTCCTTTAACGTTTCCTATTACGGTTTTTCCATGTTACCAAATGCGGAGCGTGTGGGTCTACAGAAACAGTGTTGCCAAGCTGCATTGCTGTAGGCAAGCCGAAACAAAGTTGCCAGACGGCAGGGCTGTAGGTACTGAGAAAGAATGTTGGCCTGGGTAAAACCAAAGGATTTGAGCATTTTATCAGGTTGCCCTTGTGGGGCTTTTGTAAAACGTATAAAATAGGTACATCCCGTCCAATCTGGACGGCTTACTGTAAGACCGGGAGGGAAATAACGATGAGCGAAAATAACGAACCGAAAAAGGTCAGTTTGCAGGATGCTATACGCCAGAAGCTTGCACAAAAGAAAGAACAAGCAAATTCCGGCAACCAATCCAGCGCCTACTTTGAAGGCGGACCGAAAGCGATGAAGAGTCAGAACAACAAGAAGCCTAACAACCAACGTCGCCGTACTGGTGGATCTTAGGGTTTAGAGCCGCAAAGATACCCAGTGTATAACAAGAAGAACCGCAAGCCCTCTTACAGAGGCTTGCGGTTCTTTTGTGTCTATATGCATAATGTTCCGTAGATGATGCTTATTTTAAGCTTCTACCGGATACATTTTATTGCGCAGTTCTTTAATTTCATCACTTTCCAGATATTCGTCATAGCTCATTTGGCGATCAATGATGCCATTCGGCGTAATTTCGATAATCCGGTTAGCAATCGTTTGAATGAACTGATGGTCATGGGATGTGAACAGCATTGTGCCGTCAAAATCAATCATACCATTGTTCAGCGCTGTGATGGATTCGAGATCCAAGTGGTTCGTAGGCTCATCCAGAATCAATGCGTTAGCACCAGTCTGCATCATTTTCGCCAGCATACAGCGAACTTTCTCGCCCCCGGAGAGTACACTTGCCTTTTTCAAGGATTCCTCACCTGAGAACAGCATACGTCCCAAGAATCCACGCAGGTACGTTTCGTCCTGATCTTTGGAATATTGACGAAGCCAATCCACGAGAGTCATGTCTACACCGTCAAAATATTTGGAGTTGTCTTTTGGGAAATAAGCTTGAGTTGTTGTTACGCCCCAAGTGTATTCGCCGCTATCCAATTCCGTTTCACCCATAAGAATATCAAACAATAGTGACTTCGCATTACCATTCGGGCCAACAAATGCGATTTTATCCCCTTTGTTCACGACAAAGCTGATATCATTCAGCATGTTCACGCCATCAATCGATTTGCTGATGCGATCTACAGTCAACAATTGTTTACCTGCTTCACGCTCAGGCTTGAAGTTGATAAACGGGTATTTACGGTTCGATGGACGAAGGTCATCCAGCGTGATTTTGTCGAGCTGTTTCTTCCGGGAAGTTGCTTGCTTCGATTTCGAGGCATTCGCAGAGAAACGTTGAATAAAGGCTTGAAGCTCTTTAATCTTCTCTTCTTTTTTCTTGTTGGCATCGCGCTGCAAAGCAAGTGCCAGTTGGCTGGACTCGTACCAGAAGTCATAGTTACCTACATACAGCTGGATTTTACCAAAGTCGATATCTGCAATGTGCGTACATACTTTGTTCAGGAAGTGACGGTCATGGGATACCACAATAACAGTACCTTCATAATCCATCAAGAAGTTCTCAAGCCATTGAATGGATTCGAGATCCAAGTGGTTGGTAGGCTCATCGAGCAACAGGTTGTTTGGTCGACCAAACAATGCTTGTGCAAGCAGGACACGAACTTTTTCGTTACCACTCAGTTCAATCATTTTCTTCTCGTGCATGTCACGGTCGATACCCAGACCGATCAGGAGTGCCGCTGCATCTGGCTCAGCATCCCAGCCATTCAACTCGGCAAATTCACCTTCAAGCTCACCTGCACGCAGGCCGTCTTCTTCAGTGAAGTCCGCTTTGGCATACAGCGTATCTTTTTCTTTCATAATGGCATAGAGACGACTATGGCCCATAATTACCGTTTCGAGAACCGGATACTCATCATATTCAAAGTGGTTTTGCTTCAAAACGGCCATACGTTCGCCCGGGGTGATGTGCACCTCTCCCGAGTTTGATTCAATTTCACCGGACAAAATTTTCAAGAACGTGGATTTGCCGGCTCCGTTGGCGCCGATCAGGCCATAACAGTTTCCTGGTGTGAATTTGATATTTACATCTTCAAAAAGTGCACGTTTTCCGTAGCGGAGCGTGATGCCGCTTGTACTGATCATTAAGCATACCATCCTTTATTGGTTAATCTGCATACTGCATGAATAGCAAGTTGCGTAAATCATGGATTCAATATCCCGATGCCTATTCTGGCACCATATTATAACACAAAAAAGCGGCAAATTCGAAAATTGGCCGCTTTTTACTGATTAAAGATTTGGTAAATGTACTGTTCATGCGGGTATAACCCTACATTAACATATTTGGCTCACTTTTGTTAGGGCTTGTCTGAAAACTCCGAAGAAGCAGATTTTGCCGAATTTTCGTTCCAAGCAAGGAAATTTACCGCAGGCGTGCCGGGGCACGTCAAGGGAAAGTGACGCAGTATGGGGCGAAAAGGCGGTAAAAGATGCACTTCAGCGAGTTTTGAGATACGTCCTAGTCCCGTTTACCTTCCTCGTGCTTAATCCGAAGTGTTTCGCCATGACCAAGCACCCGAATCCGCTCTGGACCAATGCCGAGCCGCTCACGTTCGACTTCGAGCCGATCCAGTGCTTCCTTGGGCGTATCATCCGCCAGCTTGAATGTGCCGTAATGCATCGGCACCATGAGCTGTGAACCGGATTCAACGAACCCCTGCAGCGCTTCTTCGGGTGTCACATGCTGAGAAGTCATGAACCATTCTGGATCGTAGGCACCGATGGGCATCAGGGTAACACCAATGTCAAAGCGCTCTCCAATCGTTTTGAAACCATGGAAGTAACCTGTATCACCCACAAAATACAACACAGGCGGACCGCCTGATGATTTGGATGTGTCGTTCTTTCCGGATTCCGTGGATGATTCATCCCGACCGCTCGTTGTTGCAGCACTTTCCACTGCTGATGTTGTTACCGGATGATTCGGTTCCAACACATACCCGCCCCAATGGGACGTATTGGTATCGAACAGCGTCCGGCGCGTCCAGTGCTGTGCAGGGACAAAGGTTATTTTGACTCCGCCAAGTGTAATATGATCCCACCACTTCATCTCTTGGCATCGATGGAACCCTTTGCGGATCATCTTGCGCTTCAGACCATCGGGTACGATGAGCAACGTCTTGGCTGAAATCAGCTTGCGCAAGGAAGCCAGATGCAGATGATCATAGTGGGAATGGGATATCAGAATGACATCCAAAGGCGGAATATCCTGAATCGGAATGCCGGGGGCGCCGAGCCTTCGTTGAAATCCCATTTTCTCGGCCCACACCGGGTCAGTCACGATGTTCAATCCATAATATTGAATAAAAAACGTGGAGTGACCAATCCAGGTAATACTTGTTTCATCCCGGTTGGCATGCAGATAATCCAGTTCAGGCGGGTGTTTGGGCACGGTGTAGGAGTAGTCCTTCACTTTATTGCGCCGCTGCTCCCTCCATTGCTTGAATTCCTTCAGCGTTTTGTCCGTACTTACATTATCAATATTGTTATAACGGATTTTCGGCATGAAAGGGCCCTCCTCCCTTCCTCATTTCTTAACAAGAGATTACCCTAAACGGGAATGGACGTACCAGCCAATCAATCCTTCGGGTTCTTATATACGGCCAGGTATACAAACAGAAAGACAATAGCAGCCGCGATGATCAGAGGCGGGGCGTACATAATGGTGAATGTCTCAAAAAAGGTCAATCCGGTTATACCGGGTATACCAGTGACTCCCTCAGTAATGACCATGAACGGACTCATCCTTTCTTTTTACCAGAATTACCGCGCACATAATTTGCATTAAACAAGAACAACTTCATAATCAGCACAAGCGAAGGAATCAGCACGAGCAGCCCCAGGCTAAACGCTGTAATCAATGCAATCCCCATCGTACGATTCGTAAAGCTGTCGTAAATATTAATGTAAGGATACAGAATATACGGAAGGTGGGATCGTCCGTAACCATACCAGGCAAAAGCAAACTGAAGCATGACAGCGATAAAGCACCAACCTAGATATTTACTTTTCCACACCAGCGACACAGCAATGACAAAACAAATAAATGAAGCAATGAACATCCAAGAGATATTCAACATCTGCTCAAAGTGTGCGGGATTCTGTTTGTTAATCTGCAGAAAAGCCAGAAAACTCGCAAAAATGGTGGGCAAACTCCAGAGTAACGCATATTCTCGAAGTACCTCAAATGCCGGCTCATCCCCTGCCCGCTTGGCGTAATAAGACAGAAACATCGCCGAGATATAGAGCACACTGACCAGTGCAAGCAATACAACCGACCAGGTATAGGGATTCGTCAAAAATTCACGCCAGCGAAAAAAAACCTGATCGCCCACCTGCTCAATAATCCCTCCTTCAGATATGGCCAAAATGGTGGAGAACACCGCTGGAATCAGCAATCCCGTTGCTCCGTACAGTGCCATGTAGATCCGGCTGTTATTCCCATGATTGCCATAGGTATTGTAGGCGTAATATACGCCCCGGATCGCCAGCAATACAATGGCCAAGGAACCCGGGACCAGCAAGGCTGTCCCGTAATAAAAGGCGCTGTCCGGATAAAATCCGACCAGTCCGACCACAAAAAAGATCAGGAACACATTCGTCACTTCCCACACGGGAGACAGGTAGCGCTGAATGATGTTATGAATTTTGTTCTCGTGCCCGGTCAAGATGCTGTAAAAGCTGAAAAATCCGGCGCCGAAATCAATCGAAGCAACGATCAGGTAACCGAACAAAAACGTCCACAATATCGCGATGCCTGCAATTTCGAAACTCAATGCACGATCCCTCCTTCAAGCCCCAGCGTCTCCAGTTCCTTCTCTGCTTCCTTGTTACGGAACAGCTTACTGAGTACCCGAATGCACGAGAAACACAGGATTAGATACAGCAAGATGAACAACACTAGCATCCATCCTACCGATGTTGACGTCGTGGCCGCTTCCGACACCTTCATATACCCACGTAAGATCCAGGGCTGCCTGCCGACTTCTGCGAAAATCCATCCCAGCTCGATTGCAATCATGGCGAGAGGCCCCAGGAAGACAATACCGAGCAGCAGCCATTTGGGATATGGCTTACGCCCTGGCAACCATCGACGCAGCACATATAACACAGGAATCATCAGAATGATCACTCCGGTTGTGACTTTCAGGTCGAACATATAGTGAATAGACAGTGGTGGCCTCAGATCCGCAGGATATTCTTCAAGACCTTTCACTTCCGTATCTGGACGATTACCTGCCAAAATGCTAAGAGCATAAGGAATCTCAATGGCGTATTTCACTTCATTGTTCTCATCCAAAATGCCGCCATAGATGAGCGGTGCCTTCTTCATCGTCTTGAAATGCCATTCTGCGGCAGCCAGCTTCTCTGGCTGATATTTCGCGAGAAATTTACCGGAGGAGTCTCCGATCATGACGGTACTGATCGCAAAGACGAGCGCAGACACCGTCGTGAGTTTAAGTGCTTTTTTGTAATACACATGATCCCGCCCCCGAAGCAGACTGAAGGCGGCTATGCCCGCCAGGACACCCGCACTCAAGGTGTACGATGAGGCAAGTACATGTGACACCTTGGTAGGTGTCGCCGGATTCAGCATCGCAGCAATCGGATGGATATCCTTCATGATGCCATTAATCAAGGTGAATCCCTGAGGCTGGTTCATGAAAGAATTCACTGTTGTAATGAATATCGCAGAGGCGGATGATCCCAGTGCTACCGGAATTAGCAGCAGCATATGCGTATATTTCTTTTTGAAACGGTCCCACGTGTAGAGGTAAATCCCAAGAAAGATCGCCTCGATAAAAAAAGCGAACGTCTCCATAAACAGCGGCAAAGCAATGGCCTGACCCGCGACCCGCATAAACATCGGCCACAGCAAACTAAGCTGTAATCCGATCGACGTGCCTGTAACAACGCCAACGGCAACCGTGATGACAAAACCTCGTGCCCAACGGCGTGCCAGCAAGGTGTAATGAATATCATTGGTTCGTAGCCCTCGCCACTCAGCCAAGGCAATCATAAGTGGAACACCTACACCAATGGAGGCAAAAATGATATGCACAAACAAGGTAAGACCGGTCAGTATCCGGCTGAGCAAAACAGGATCCAGGGATGACATGGTTACACTCCTCTTTCACATAATCGTTTATGTACGACAGCAGATCATTCTGCTTGAACATGGATCTCAATAACTCATAATTCGGATGATGCTTTTCACCACGGCATACAGTACAACCACAGCTGCGACCAGACAGACGATGATGAGCGTTTTCTCTTGTTTACGAAACATATAGCCGGCGTCCTCCTTTGGCATGGGATGCAAATTATGGCTCTATATACAGTGTGCAAAAGAATAGGTTTTTTTATCCGGGACATTAAAATCAAAAAAAAGCCTTTACCTCTCATGACGCTTTCGCGCCGAAAGGTAAAGGCTCTATTGAATAGATCTCATATCCATCGTTCTTAACAAAGTGTATACATTTTCTTCATACCTAATCAGTATGTTTTAGAGCAACACGTCCTGTTTCGGCAGTCGAACCTTGAATGTGCTTCCTTTGTCGGGTGCAGATATGAAGGACAGTGTGCCGTTGTGATCCTCTACTATTTTGCGGGAAATGTACAATCCGATTCCTGTTCCTCCAATCTGTCGATGATCCGAATTATCCACACGGTAGAATTTGTTGAACAGCATGTCCTTCTCTTTCTCGTCAATGCCTATTCCGTAATCACGTACGTCGATACATAACCATTCCTCTTCTTCCCATAGCGTAACATCAATTCGGTCGGCTCCCGGTGAGTATTTGACGGCATTACCCACCAGATTATGAAGAACCTGAACCATCCTGTTCTGGTCAGCATAAGCAAAAAAATCCCCATTAAACGTATGAACATGGATTCGCTGAACGGACTTCATATTCCACTGATCAACTACACCTTCTACCAGTTCAACCAGCGGTACATAGGTCATATGATAAGTCATACCTTCGTTGTCGAGGCGCTGAATATCAAGCACATCATCCAGCAAACTGCTCAGCCTCATGCCCTCCGAGGAGATGGTCTGCATGAATTCCTGCCGTTGAGCTGCCGGAAGGTCATACATCATCATCAATTCCACATACCCCATAATAGTGGCTACAGGTGTTCGAAGCTCATGGGATACCACGCTGATCAGCTCATTCTTCATCCGATCCAGCCGTTCTTCTCCTGTCCGGTCACGGAAGACCAGCAGGAATCCATGATTTTTACCCGGAACGTCCATCTGTTTCATATACAAGGAAAATAAACTTTTCTCCACATTGTTAAATATAAATTCAGTTTCGATAAATGCCGATTCTCCATCCAGGAACGCTTTCGTCTGTTCCAACAGATTGAAGTTATCCGTCAATACCATCGTATCAATCGCCTGAGCCAGATCTTCAATGGATCTACCCAGGAAATTACCCAGACCAAACATCTCTTCTATCCTTTGGTTGACGATGGTTATCGCGCCTGATCGATCTGACATGACGAGCCCTTCCCGAACGGATTCTATAAATTGCTCACTGATATCCCGCTGTTCCTGGATGGCAATCTTTTCATGTAACAACTCCGAATTCAGCTTCTCCAGTGCAAGGGCATGACGTACACGATCTTCTTCTGCTCTTGTTCGCTCCGTAATATCCTTAATAAACAGGTTATATAACGTCTCATTTTTGCCGAGCTGAATTTCAACAATTTTGTACTCAATCGGAAAGACGGAACCATCCCGGCGAATACCTGAAATTTCATCTACGATCGTGTATCTCTTACCTTCAACATATTCGAATCGCCCCAGCAATGCCTTAATCTCCATGCAGCTTGCCCCTTGAAAAAGAGACGGTGCTTCCTTCAGCAGGATCACTTCTTCCCGGAGCAATCCAAACATTCTTTCGGCCTCCGGATTAAACTCAACGATGATTCCGTTGGAGTCCACAGCGATAATCGCATCAATCGACGATTCAATAATTGCACGTTTGACTTCTTCACTATTCTTGAGTTCCTTGGTCCGTTCTATGACCCGATCCTCCAGCGTTAACTTATCGTGACGAATCTGTTCGAATTGTTCCAGCAGCACATCAGCCATTTTGCGCAAATTACCAATAAGAATCTGCACTTCGGTTACATGGCTCGTTGGCCACTCCATCATCTTCCCGTTCCGAAACAGCAGTCTCGGTAGAGAACCTGTCATTCTGGTAAGTCTTAACATTGGTCTAACAACCTTATTACTGAGAGGAGCCGCCACAATCATGGAAGCAACGATGATAATGAACAGGGATTGCAGCGTGGACAGGTAGATCGATTCTATTCGGGGATAATACTTGGTCGAGCTGGTCTCAATGAATACCCGATAGGGTGTTACAGCTGTCATCTCCGCTTCATAGATGAAAGATACCTGTTTCCAGTGATTCAATACATCGCTGTAATGAATATTCTCGGAGCTTAACAGAATAAGGTTATCTTTCGACTTAAGGAGACTGTATCTATCCATGTCCAGATACTCGCCAGCCTGCAGTGTATTCAAACCAGAAGCAACGACTGTATCATTCCGATCCAGCAGAATCACATTCACACCCAATAGATGATGATACCGCGCCATATTCTGATCCATATTCTCCGAGGTAACATACTGTTCGTCCAGATCCTGGACAACAGCACTCGCCGCATGTTTCATATCACGTATAATGGCATCATTCATTTGACTCAATTGTCTGCGGCTATCTGCGGATAACAACAGGAGAGAGACAAATACCACGAAGGCGACAACGTATTTAAATGCAATTCTTGTGAGTGGAATGGTTCCTGTGCGCTTTGATTTGTGTTCACCTGTAGTAATCCAGAAATCCACCACAATTCCCGCGATCAGCGCATTCACCATGCCAATCACGGCAATATACATATACTCATACTTCAAATCTTCTATATTCAGGCCCAATATATAATGTCCGCAATAGATGACGGGAAGTAGCATCACTACCCAGAAGACAGCATTAGCCTTGATTAGACTGCCGTTCTTCCAACGGATCTGCCAACCAAGCATCCAGATCAGTTCAATGAGATGCGCAATCATTACAGTTAAATTCCGCGGCTCGAAGCCGACAACGATGGTATTCAGCAGATGAATGACTGTAAGGGTGACCAATCCATAGATAGCCCCATGCAAACGAAGAGCAATGAGTGCCGCTGCGCTGCCAACCATAAACTGCACACCATAGAATAAAGTAAGCGGGAATATAGTGCTCAGTGAGCCAAGAATGATCAGAATGCTGGTTCCAAACCAGGGTATCCTCAGCTTCAGCACGATCCACTCCAGCAGTTGAATCGCCTTTATACGATCCATAAGTAACTGCCCTCGCGGCTGATTTTTTGTTCTGTATTTAACAACAACGTTGGTTCCTCCTAAACACTTGCGCGGATACAATCTACTTTTTTTCCCCAAAACATCGTTCTGATCCATTATACTGTAATTAACACTTGATGTAGCTTTGGGAAATTCTGATCGCTCGGCAATCAACCTGCATTCATGCTAAAATATTGAAGTTCATCTAAAAAGACTGCGCCCTATCTACATATACATCCTATATTCTGGGATAGAAACATTAAAAATTTTGCAGTATTTTTTAGCAAATCACAGCTTTTTTTTAGTATTTTCTTAACACATTATTTTCACCAGGAGTGTGACCCTATGACGATCAAAGTACTTCTTATAGAAGATGAGAAAAATCTGGCTGACATGATTGCTTTCTTTCTTGAGGAGGAAGGATACATCACGGAACGGGTTCATCATGCCCGCGAGGCACTTCAACTGTTCCCACAATTCGAGCCAGACATTGTTGTAACGGACCTCATGCTTCCTGAAACGGATGGGAATGCTCTTGTAGAAGCCTTTCGCCAGCACTCCACTGTGCCGATTCTAATGATCTCAGCAAGCACGATGCTGAATGATCGACTTCGCGCTTTACATAATGGTGCGGATGACTTTCTGTGCAAGCCATTCAGCCTTAAAGAGCTGGACGCCAGAATTAAAGCCCTGCTGCGCAGATCTATCATTTCCTATCAGGATAAGCCGGCTAAAGAAGACAAACAGGCAGAGGTTACTGGACATGTGAATGTAAATGAGTACAGAAGAACCCTGTTTGTGGACGGCGTTGAAATCGAGGTCACTCATATTGAGTTTGAAATTATGAAGGAATTGTACCGGAATCCGGGCAAAGTGTTCACCCGCAATGAGCTGATGGATCGGATCAAAGGCTCAGAGCGCGCCTACCTGGATCGAACGATTGATGTTCATATCTCAAGCCTGCGTAAAAAAATTGAGCCTGACCCCAAGAACCCCCGTTATATCAAAACGGTGTGGGGAACAGGCTATAAATATGTGATCTAATTCGATCATAATCATTAAAGTTAAAAACCTTTGGCCATATCCCTCTCTTATCTCATGGATAAGATGGGATGTATGGCTATTTGTGATTGATATACAGAGGAATGCCACCACTTCTCCATGTCTTTGATCAGCTGATCCGGTTCTTGCTCGTTCCAGAGGATCATCTTCATCTCACCTGTACCTGTAATCAGTTGCAGGTGTCGCTTCCGAATCAGCGATTTGAAATCCGTAATGATCAGTAAGGGAATCTGCGGCATAAAAGCCCGAATGGCATTGGCTGCTGACACCGCTTCTTCGGCAATCTGATAATCAACAATACAATAACGGGAGTTTTCCCAACTTCCCCGGTGCGTTTCCATCACAGAACCGGATGGTGCATCGGCAATCCAATTCCTGAACAATTGAATAATATTCTCATATGCAATACGACGTTTTCCATCCGAGAGCACGGTAATAGGTTCCATAGGTATGACCTCCAGTTGATTCTTCCTCTTATTGTGTCAATTTTCGTTTAAAAATGTTTGTGCGTGAACATGAAAGAAGTGTTAACAATTTTCGCAATTCTTCACATCCTGTGTCAGTCACGACTGGGTCTCTTCCGGAGGATTTCGCAGATTCCACACATTGATGTAAAATAGAGAAATACCCGTGTGATTTAATTTACGGGAAGTTAAGGATGAATCTGGTATCTTAGGAGGTTACACCGATGAATATTATTTCCATTGAACCCACACCAAGTCCAAATACGATGATGTTGCATCTTGATGAACGTCTGGAGGACGGAATTCGCAGAACATATACACTGGACAACGAACGATCCGCTCCGGCGTTCATTCGCCAGATGCTTCATATTCCTGGCGTAAAGAGTGTATTCCACACAACAGACTTTGTGGCGCTTGATCGTAAAGGAAATGCAGACTGGTCCGTCATTCTAGGCGAAGTTCAAAATCGCCTTGGACAGCAAGGCATCGATCTGGACTGGATCGAGTCCGAAGACAGCTCAGGCGAACACTTCGGAGAAGCACAGGTATTCGTTCAGTTCTTCCGAGGCGTACCCATGCAAATCAGGGTCAAAGCCGGGGTCAAGGAAGAACGAATCTCGTTGTCGGACCGTTTTGTCAAAGCCGTGACAGAAGTCGCCAGTGCGACGATGATCAAAGAACGCAAACTGAGTGATTATGGCGTTCGATATGGCGAATTACCGGACATCGCACGGGAAGTCGAACAGGAACTCGAAGCCGCTTACCCACCGGAACGACTGGAGCAGGTCATCCAACAGGCCATTGAACATGGCACCAAATCAGAAGAGTTCGTTGAGCGCCGTCGCGAATTGGATGGAGCCGAACTTGAAGAGGCTCTGCGGAGTGATGACTGGAATGTTCGGTATGCGGCGTTTGACGGCATGGAACCTACGGCAGAAAGACTGCCCCTCGTAGCCCATGCCCTGCATGACAACAAAATGCAGATTCGCCGCTTGGCCGTGGTATACCTGGGTGACATTCGTACACCGGAAGCGATGGAACTGCTGTATGAAGCGCTCAAGGACAGTTCTCCTGCGGTACGCCGTACGGCCGGCGATACGTTGTCGGATATTGGTGATCCTGCCGCCACTCCAGCCATGACAGCAACGTTATCCGATAAAAGTAAACTTGTACGCTGGCGTGCTGCACGTTTTCTATATGAGGTCGGAACAGAAGAAGCAGAGCAAGCCTTGCGTGTTGCAGCCGATGATCCTGAATTTGAAGTCAGCCTACAGGCCAAGATGGCTCTGGAACGAATCGAATCGGGCGAACAGGCTGCTGGAACGGTATGGCAGCAGATGGCTGGCCGTAACAAGAAAGAGGAATAGTGGTCCCTCAGACCTCACATCCAACAATTGTTATTGCACTGGGAAACCATGCGCGGTATACTGATTGTCTGTTTACTAAACAGGACACATCGTGTTAAGTTGTGTTGATCATAATTTCATAAACTATAGATACACCTCATCCATTGATGGTGAGGTAGAGGTCGCGGGTGCGATCAGTACGCTGATGGAGGCGCTAAGGAGCCGCTTATGATATCAGCCGAAAGGTGCACCCGCCGAAGCTCACTGGACGTTCCTTATACGGTCTGGTGGGCTGGGGCTGCTGTCGAAAGGCGCAGAACTGTCACGGAAGTACATTTCCTTTATATAAAGGTATGAATTCTTCTGTGTTGAGCTATCTTAATCATCTGGGACATGGTGCGGACATTGATATAGAGACCGCAGGCTGATGCCTGTGGTCTTTTTTGTTTATGAAGTCAAGTATCGCAAACATCAGTAAATCGAATGAAGGAGTGTTTCCATGCAAGACCGCAGTAACCCAACAACAACTGGACCTTCCCTGAAAAAAGGATTGCGCGCACGCCATATGACGATGATCGCCCTCGGTGGCTCCATTGGTACCGGGCTGTTCCTCGCAAGTGGTACCGCCATCTCAACCGCTGGCCCCGGCGGAGCATTAATTGCCTATGCGGCCGTTGGCATCATGGTCTATTTCCTGATGACCAGCCTTGGTGAGCTTGCGACCTTTATGCCGGATTCCGGTTCATTTAATACGTATGCCGCACGTTTTGTCGATCCAGCCCTTGGGTTCGCCATGGGCTGGAACTTCTGGTACAACTGGGCTGTGACCATTGCAGCAGAGCTTGCTGCCGCTACTGTACTCATTAAATACTGGTTCCCGGACAGTTCATCCATGTTATGGAGCTTGTTATTCCTCGTGCTGATCTTTTCCTTAAACATACTGTCCGTCAAAGGCTACGGAGAGTCCGAATACTGGTTCGCCATTATCAAAGTAGCTACCGTTATTATTTTCCTGGCCGTTGGTGTGCTCATGATCTTCGGTATTATGGGCGGAGAAGCAGTGGGCTTCAGTAACTTCACCATAGGTGATGCACCCATCCATGGCGGATTCTTCGCTGTACTTGGTGTGTTCATGGCTGCGGGGTTCTCATTCCAAGGTACAGAGCTTATCGGTGTAGCCGCTGGTGAGAGCGAAAATCCACGAGAAAATGTACCTCGTGCAATTCGTCAGGTATTCTGGCGCATTCTGATCTTTTACATTTTGGCGATTACTGTGATCAGTCTGATCATCCCTTATACTCATCCGAATCTGCTCAAGGGTGACTTGAACAATATCGGTGTCAGCCCGTTTACGCTGGTGTTTGAGAAAGCTGGACTCGCCATTGCGGCTTCCGTGATGAATGCTGTTATTCTAACCTCGGTACTCTCTGCCGGTAACTCAGGCATGTATGCTTCAAGCCGGGTTCTCTATGCCCTTGCCCGAGATGGTAAAGCCCCTCGTTTTCTGGGCAAGCTGAATAAAAAAGGCATTCCAATGAATGCACTTTTGCTCACGACAGCTGTTGGTATGTTAGCATTCCTTGCCTCCCTGTTTGGCGATGGTATTGTGTATACCTGGTTGCTGAATGCATCCGGTATGTGCGGATTTATCACTTGGCTTGGGATTGCCATAAGTCATTATCGCTTCCGTCGTGCATATGTTGCACAAGGCAGGGATCTGAGCGATCTGCCTTATCGTGCACGTTGGTTCCCGTTTGGGCCAATTTTCGCCTTTGTTCTGTGTATTATCGTGATTATTGGACAGAACTATCAGGCATTCACGGGTGACCAGATCGACTGGAGCGGAGCAATCGTCGCTTACCTGAGCGTACCGCTGTTCCTGGTATTATGGCTGGGTTACAAATGGATCAAGAAGACCAAAGTGGTGCCGCTGCAGGAATGTGATTTTACACCTACGGATTCACCAGCGGATAAGCACTAAAAGGTAATACCGCCATACCCTTTAGCACATTCACATGTTGACTCTAAGTCTTCGTAGTGATTGCTAGAGGGTATTTTTATCTAAACACGATGAATCTGCTATACTGCGTGTTTCGATCTAGCGCTGCAGCTGTTGTCTGCGGCGGAAGTACATGTATCCCGCACTACCTAATGCCATCAGCATCATGCCCGCAACAGTTAATAACATGCTCTGTACTGAGCGTGACGCCGTCCTTCAAACCTCTCCGGCCTGTTTTTGAAGTACTATCATACATGTTCACTGTGTTCGTAATGGTATTCGTATAGACTCGGGCGATGGATTGTGTGTCATATTCGATCTCATAGGCCTTTGTAATATCGTTCTTAAAATGTAATCTGAAGCCGCCATCGAACTCTGTATTCTGCTTTAACACCGTCGTATAGGTTACACGGTATGCCTTTCTGTGTCTCCCAATTGAATTGGAAATTGTCTTCCGGAGGAACAGCAACGTCACCGTTGGTCAACTCTCCCGAACCTTCTTCTGACACTGTATCAATAGACAACACTAAAACCCTCGTTATTGTTGAAGACAACATTGGACGCAAAAAAAGGACACTCCTCAAGCGGAGCATCCTGTTCAAAACGATTACTATAACGTCCAGTTAATTTTGACACGCAGATCCGTGGTACCTTCCATTTTGGACACATAGTAGGATATCGACTTCATGCCAAGCTGGTACAAATCCTGCAAATTTTCAATCAACCCAGCCTCAGTACCCTTGTACCTGAATGTGAGCGAGGTTCCGCCTTCCTTCAGCTTACTCTGAACCTTGGTTTTCAGCGCAGCATGGCCTTTAACGGCATCCTGTTCATCATACAGGGAATAGTCGAGAGCGTGGTACAGCTTCTGATAGGCTGCCTTTTTGTTATCTCCGGCCTTCACCAGCTTCAGTAAAGCTTCCCGATACGGGGCAGGCGCAGCAGGGTACTTGCTTTTTCCTGTCCAGATATGGTCACGTGCCATCTCATCATCACTCAGCAAATAATAGCTGTGGCTCACCTTGCCTTTGCGGTCAGGCGTAGGATCATCCCAGGTGGTGTCCATGTGGTACCACTTGCCGTCCAGGTTTACGATATTCCAGGCATGAAGCTGCCCACCCGCTGTACCTTCCACAATCCGGTTATTGATACCTACTCGCTCCAGCATCCGATATGCCAGCAGTGAATATCCCTGACAGACGGTACTGCCTGTAACAAGCCCGTCGTAGGCCGTATATTTCTTCAGAGAGATATCGTAGGAAAGGTTCAACACAATCCAGTCATGGATGACCTTGACCTTCTCATGATCCGTCATGCCGGGTTTGATGATTTCTTTCAACACGTTCGTGACTTTGCGATTCACATAATCGGTCTGTTCCTTGGTCTCCCGGTAGGAGAGAGTCACATGCACTTCGGCCGATACATTGGAACCTTTATAATTAAATGCATAGCTTTTAACGGTATATTGAATATAGGGGTCACTCTTCATTGCCTCATCGATGGAGGTTTGCAATTGTTTTTTGAGGCCTTTCACATCGCCTTTGTATGTAAAAACAAGTTCCTCCGTTCGCTGTGACATTGCCGTAAGCAAGGTCTGGCGCAGATCCGTAGTCGTGGAGATATCTGATGTTCCCGATGCGGCATACAGCTGATCCAGATCAACTGTGCGTGGCAACGCTACAGCAATCAGACAGCCCGCCAGCAATATGGTGATAATACGTTTCCCGTTCTTGCCCATGAAAGGAACCCACCCCTCTTTGCAAAGTCTCACGCCCTATTGTATCACAAAAGGCTCTGTCGTCATTCTTCTAGTTTTGTCAAAGCAAATCAAAAGAGACCTTCTATGGAAGGTCTCTTTGATCTTCAGTTCAATGAATCACGATTACCCGTTATCTTCATCCTATGATTCACACGGGCACGATATGCGCGATTCCTCGTTAATACAGACGATTACCACTCATAAACGTATCTGTCTTACCTTGAAGCTTCGCTAGCCGTTCCAATACCTGTGACGCTTCAGCTACCGTCACTTTGCGTGCAGGCATGAATCTTCCTTCAATCGAAGGAAGCAATCCCAGCTTCAGACTCAGGGAAACAGCACCCTTACTCGTAATGGCACTGGCATCCGCGATGTTGGGAAGATCGGATGGCAACGTGTAGAATCCAGCCAGCTTCTCATAGCGTAATATACGTACGAGCAGCACAGCCAATTCTTCACGGGTCATCTCTTCTTGCGGATTCAGATTCTGTTCAGGGTCCGCTCCGGCAAGCCAGCGCTGATCGATTAGAACCTTGATTGCCTTATAATACGGGCTGTCAGGTGTAACGTCGGCATATAGCTTGTCATCTCCGTCCCCACTATAGTACAGATCCATATTTGGATTAATTGCTCTTGCCAAATAGTTAAACCAATCACCTCGGGTGATCACACGATCCGGGAATACACGTCCTTGCTCATCCGTAAGCAATACGCCATGCTGTGTCATATTACGAAGAGCTACTTCGGCCACATGACCGGAAATATCCGTGGGCTCAGCTTTGGTTGCAGAGCTTGTATTCCCGTATAACAACGTCCATTCTCCTGTGTTCGCATCCAGCACTTCATAGTTGCCGTAGATCAAATTCTCATCTCGTGTAGGCATATAAGCTAGGTTAACTCCCACCGGGATGACTTCACCGCTATGCGTACCCCATCCACCGTAACGAGAATACGCCAGAACCAGCTTGAACTCTTTCAGATAGATTGCCTTTGCCTCTTCGTAACTTATGGCTGGCTCTTTCTCTGATGGCAGTTGTTCAGGCGTTGCGGCAATACGCGTATAGAATTCGTTAACCGTTCCGTTGTTCAGTACCTGTACTTGTGCCGTGTCATCCTTAACCGGAATTCCGTTCAGATAACGCTGGAACATAAAGGTACGTGCATCATCTACCTCATTAACGCTAGATAGGCGGAACTGCTCCGTTGCATCTGGAACTAGCGCAATGACCGTGTTCATCGCCAGTTTCTCAGCCTGCTTTCGGGTTACCCATTTGCCTTCCTTCTCTTCAGTCGGCTTCTCCTGCTCCATCTCTGGTCCCATTCGTTGCATCATCGTATAGCTGTAGATCTGTCCAGTAACTGCATCTACCTGTGCTGAGATATCCCGCATGAACATATAGGACATATTGGCACTTCGATCGCTCCAGCTCAGACTCCATACCTGATTGTTCGGGCTTGCATATAATCCCTTGCTTAATTGGCTGTGCTCCAGCTTGTAACCCTTGGGAATATCAAAGTGCGTAGCCACCCGATTGGCGGCCTGCTGTACATTTAACCTCTTACCATTGGCCGGGACAAAAGGAGTTACATCGCCTTTCAGCTTCGTATCCTGCTGTAAAGAATCTTCATCTACAGCTTTACCGGTTAATGTGTTAATCCGTTCCAACGTATTGGCTTCAATCGGAACGATACTGATAGTCTTTGGTGTGTAGCCAAGATAATACTGCTGGCCTTGTTTGGAAGACAGACGATCTTTGGAGATATAGGCCAGCTCCACATCGAACTGTTCTTCAAACTGCTGTCTCGCCTTCTCTTCCGAAGCTGCCGGTTTCGATGAAGGATACTTCGCTGAGGTAGTACCTCGTGAGTAACCTGTCACCAAACCACTTTCATCCACATTTATGTAGACTGTCTCTGCGTCAGATAATAACCCGTCATGCTTCAACTGGTAACCGTATCGATACTCTGTTCTGCCGAATAATGACTGTTGTTCAATAGAAGAATACAGATCTCCAAGCGGAGCATACTCTGTATCTTTCAGACCTGGAATCGCTTGGTACAACAGGTCCACGGCCTTCTCTTCGGCTTCAGCTTTGGTTAGCTTAACATCCGATGCCGAGATCTGCTTATCCATGACATCCGACGGCAAATGTACACTTAACACTTCCCCTGTGCCTGCATGTACGGTTGCACTGAATCCTGACGTATGATTGCCTTGCGTAATCTGGAACCCGATCTCCCATGCCTTGTAGTCTGGCGGTGGATAAGAATTAGGTGAATCGAATCGTGCAGATGAGATCGTTGCTTTCTTTAACAAAGGAAATAGCTTCAGTATATTTTCGCTGGCTTGCCTGGATGAGATTTTCGCTCCCTCGGGCACGTCATTGCTCGTTGCGTCTAGTTGTTCATTTTCCCCCGTTGTCGCTTCAGTCAACTGTTCTGCTTGCGCGGCTGATGCACTGCCTGCAAAACCTGGTGTTTGCGAAGCAAGTAACAGTGTTGCCATCGCTGCCGTTGCAGCTTTGGCTGTGAACATTTTGAAACGTACATTAAACTTCCAATTCAAACTCAAATCTGGACCTCTCCCTTCAATTTCATACAAAGATGCATAGCAAATAACCTCGCATGAATATTGCCAGTCTATTCTATGATACCATAAGCTTCCTTTTTAATGGTCGTTTTCGGGGCAATTTTACAAATGTGAATTTCTGCATATTGTTCATAACAGCAAAAAAAACGCCAACGGCGTTGGCGTTTTCCCTGTTAGCCTGCACTCTTATGTAGGCCTGATTCTACCTGGTTTAACTGTTCGCAATAGTGGAATCGTCCGACTTCGTCCGACCTTGGACATGGGTATGCAAGAATGGAATAACGGTATCCCAGAAGGCAGGGTCTTCCTCGGAACAACTGTGTCCTCCGCTGTTGACCCATAGATGTTCCACAGGCGGATCGGCTTTGGACATAAAATATTCAAGCTCACTCGGGGGAATGAAGTTGTCTCCCTTGGAGTGCACCATGAGCATCGGCAGTTGCATTCCCCGGCGCCGTTCATTCAGCATCATCACCGGATCACGCTGACGATAGGAACTCAGAGATTCACCCAGCCGCCAGAACCAGATTCTCGGAATTAACTGGGCCAGTGGAAACAGGGGCAGACGCCGACGTCTCAGCTCCGAACTGACAATAACCTCGAATTGCGACGGCATGGAGTCGGTAATCACCGCTGATACAGGAATGCCTTCCGTCACCGCAAGAATCGTGCCCAGTCCACCCAAAGAATGTCCAAGCACACCGATGGCATCCGGATCGATCTCCGGTCGTGCGGTCGTATACTGCAATGCCGCCAGGAGATCATCCCGGAACAAATAGGCAGATGCAGCACGAACCGGATCACTGGCCCCGTGACTGCGAACATCATACATAAACAGGGCATATCCCGCTTCCCAGATCGGACGTGCATAACGAAGAACACGGGAGCGATTGGAGCCCCAGCCATGTGCAATAATAACGAGCGGCCATGGCTTCGGAATGTCCGCTCTTGCCGGGATGAACCAGCCATGCACCCGACCTCCACCACTGTCAAAGGTCACATCTTCAAATGGCATTGGGGGTGTCAGGGTGATTGGAATCTTCTTGGGTGTCTGGCTCTTCACCGCCGCCTTCCATAATCCACCTGCCGTTACTGCGGCCACGGCGAGCATGCCGCCTATCATTGTTTTAGCTTTCACAGGGCATCTCTCCTCTCCGGCTTCTGGCATATATCCATATCCATCATAAGACAATAGAATGAACGGCACGTTAAATGACATCGGTTTTTATGATAACGATTAATCTAAAATTATTCTAAAAGACACCTTCATATATACAACCAAATCTAAATACTTCTCGTCCGTTACCTGTGTCTACACCTTCGCTGCTTCCACAAATCTCTGTGTGCAAGCTGCAATCTGCTCATGATCTCCTGAGGCAAGGGCTTCTCGTGGCAAAAGTGCACTTCCCATACCCACTGCAGCTGCGCCTGCTGCGTAATATTCAGCAATGTTCTCCAGAGTTGCGCCACCTGTTGCCAGCAGCGGAATGTGATTCAGTGGGGCTTTGATCTCCCGCAGATATGGAATGCCCAGACTCGCCATTGGAAACAGCTTCACAACACGTGCTCCCGCTTCATAGGCAGCGACAATCTCCGTGGCTGTCATGGCTCCAGGCCAGATCTCAACACCATGTTCTACAGCATATTCAATTACAGACAGATCGACATTGGGGGACACCAGAAATTGTGCGCCTGCAGCGACCGCTTCCTTAGCCATCTGCACATTCAATACGGTACCTGCTCCAACATAGGCTTTACCCTCATGTCGCTCACGCCAGTCTGCAATAATATCATGTGCTCCAGGCGTGTTCAGTGTAACTTCCATCAGTCGGATGCCACCACTCGCCATGCCTTGTCCAGCTGTTACCGCGGCTTCACGGCTAATGCCACGCACAATCGCGACCAGTCTCGACTCCAATAGTACTTCCGTCAGATTCATATCCAGTTCCCCTTGCTTCTTAGATTCGGCAGCCGAAGACAGGCAATCATGTTCACCGCTTTTCCGTTACTATTATTGTAAAGCATATCCTCTCCTGGATGGAATACATTAATCCATTTCTGAGCGAATGAGTTGTTCCATGGACACTATGAAGTATTTTCATCACAACGCAAAAAACCTCTCCATGGAGAACGGGGACTGATTCACCCATTCAACTCCACGAAAGAGGAAGCATCTCGGCCGAAAATACTAAGCGTTTTCCAACACGTTATCCTTCTCCAAATCTTTAAAGTAACGATCATTATATAACATGCTCGGATGTGTTGGATGATAGGCAAGTGCGATATCATTATGTTCCCGGGCCTTCGCACGGTTGCCCATCCGGTCATAACACACACATAGTTGCAGATGTGGCATCCAGGTCCAGGCTGCTTCATTCAGCACCACCATGGGATCGTCCGGACGTACAGCCCGAGTGGCCTGTTCGTACCAGAACAGCGCTTTGCGATAATCTTCACGGTCGGCAAAATACCCACCTAATCGGCAGCAAATCTCGGCTCTCGGTAAATCATACGCAAACGATCGGAACAACGCAGATACCTCCTGTTCCGGACGTTCACGCGCGGCTTCACAATCGGCAATTTTCTGACAAGCAGCGATCTGATCTTCCACCCAGCCCAGCCCGGTATCCAAGAACTTCTCATAGTACTTTACCGCATCCTCATGCTGTCCATGGTCCTTCAATTCATTGCCAAAATAGTACAAATCACGCGGCGAGAAATCCTCTCCGGCTTGTTCCTTTTTGCGATAAATCCGCAGATTTCGATCGGTATACTCTTTATCTTTCTTGTGGGTAACCGCTATATCACTATGCAGCAGATTGCCTGCTACAGCCAGGTATTCATGCACCGCACCAATCCAGCGAAATTGCCGATCCCGACGCACCAGACGATTCCGGCGCAAGCTGTAGGCTACTTTTCCATCTGCCGTGAATGACAGATTGTAATCCATCGTAACACTATCAACAGTCGGGTCGAGCGAACGTTTCAAGGCAATCAGCTTCGCACGATCTTCCGGTTCGAACACATCGTCGGCATCTAGCCACAGAATATATTCGCTTTTCGCCTGATCAAAAGCAAAGTTACGAGCTGCTGCAAAGTCATCCGCCCATTCAAAATCAACAATACATTCCGTGTATCTCGCTGCGATCTGACGGGTATGATCGGTTGAACCCGTATCGACGATCACGATCTCATCGGCAATCCCGTTGACCGAGTCCAGGCATCTGGCGAGGGAAGCCTCTTCATTTTTTACAATCATACATAACGTAATACTGATCGTCTGCTCGCCTCGTCTCGCCCTGCGATTAAAGGCAGATACCCCAGGTAATTCAGACAAACGATAGATATGGTAGGCCGGTAGATGTGTATCGACGAACAAGCGAAAACCAAGTGCCTGAGCACGAATGCAGAAATGACGATCTTCACCCCAGAAAGATACGTTCGGAATCTGGTCATACGAAACTCCGGCTGCCAGAACATTCTTGCGAATAAGGGTACAAGCCCCTAGCCCTCCAACTTCATAACAACCCGGGATTCGCAGCTGATTCAGAAAAGCAGTCGTTTGCGTGCCCTCGTCCTCCGTCTCGGTTCCGTCTAATGTTTTGCCACCACGGCGATACAAGGCATACTCATCCTGCAGCCATACCTGCGGCATTTCCCTGGCATCCGGCTGCCAGCGGGTCCAAAAGATATTGGATACAATGTCTTTGCCACTCGATACGAGTTGCTCCAGCGTCCGCGGATGCAGAACCAAGTCAGAATCTATCAGGAAAATCGCATCGTATTGGTTGTCGCGCGCATAGTGCAAAATGCGATTTTTCAAACCGGCGACGCGCCAAATCTGTTCATCCTGCCAATAGTGGCCTCCCTCATCCTTGGTGTACACGCCTTTGTTGTCAGGACTACCGCTGCCATGTTCACCTGCTTGAAAAACAGTCCCTTCGTGCTGAAGCACAAATTCACGCAACATATTCGATGCCTCTTCTTCCTCGTTATCGTCAACAAACAGAAAATCCGTCTTCACCGTCGTCCGTTCCAGTGCATGCAGAGAATCCAGAAATTCACGGAGTACGGCAGCAGTCTGGCGAACAGGACTGGCGATCAGAATTTTTTCCTGATATTGCTCCTGAAGCTTTTCTGATTGACGGGTTTCTTTCGATTTTGCAGAATGTCTGGACGGTCGATGATCACACTGGCTCTCTTTCTGGTTCTCATGTTGGTTCTCTTTCTGATTGTCTATCTCTTGCGAATTCGGCTCTACTTGAGGTTGGGATTCTTCTTGCGATTTGCGTACCTGATCTTTCCTCAACGTGTTCATTCCCCCTCTCCATATTCGGACCATGGCAACAGCCGTGGCTCTTGATCCAATATCGATTCATACTGTTCCTTCCAACCGTATCTTGCTTCAGGGTCCAGTGCTTGATAGCGATCATATTTGCGGATGCGGTCTTCTTCGCGCGCCCAGCCATAGTGCTTCACTCGGGGAACATGGCAGCCATAGGACAGATGCTGGATCGTTAACGGAAAACGGCCACAATGCTGCGGGGTTTCTTTCCACTCATAACTCATTTCCGAATGATATCGAATTAAGAATGGCCGATAATAGGCATGCGCCTGCCAGAACTCATCTTCCCGGTAATGCGTCTCACTCCACATATCATACAATCTGAAATAGATCGCATCCTCATTGCCACTGAGCAATAGATCACGTACAGCCCCAAAGTCACGGGTTAGAATCTCGTCCGCATCCAGATTCAGAATCCACTCGGGGCTGGTCGCTACTGTCTCCGCCCACTGCTGCTTTCTGAGACTTACCTCGTCTGCAAAACGTGAAGCAGGGTTCTCTATCAATACGAGTGGAATGCCCTTCAGAAGTTCCCGGCACATCGTAACCGTTCCATCCGTGCTCCCGTCATCAATAATTACCGCACGATCAATCCAGAGACGATGTGTCTCCAATGCCTGCCTGAGATATCGGTCCTCCTCATTCCGAACGATCATCGACAAGGTGATATGTGGTCTTCCATGCTCCTCATGTTCATCCAAAGCTTCACCCCCATGCTCAAGCTTCTATCTATTAAAATTGTCGGACACCCTTGATGCCTGGACGGATTACAATCCTCTATTTCCAATCTATGCAGAGCCAGAATACGGATATGCAGGCCAAGAAAACCTTTCATGGGATTAATGCGAATGAACGACAAAAAAGCACCCTCCTACGCGGATGCTTTTAATGTAATCACAAGATTAATGTAGTGAAGTAAATGAATTAACGGTACGCTGCCAGACGATCATTCAGACTACGTGTCTGTCCATAGACTTCCTGGTAGAGTGCGAACAGTCCATCATAGACCGCAACCGTATCCGGGTTAGGCACATAGGATTTCGCCGGGCGAATGAATGCCGTCGCACATTCCTGTAAGGACGGGAACCAGCCACAGCCATAAGCGGCCAGCATCGCTGCACCCATCGCAGGACCCTGTTCGCTCTCCAGCTTCACAATCGTGGCATTGAAGACATCCGCCTGCATTTGCAACCAGGCTTCATTCTTGGCACCGCCACCAATGGAGATGACTTCATTGACGGTTTTGCCTGCACCACGCAGAATATCAATCGACTCACGCAGTGAGAATGTAATGCCCTCCATTACCGCGCGTCCAAAGTGCTCCAGCTTGTGCCCCGCATCCATACCGATGAAGCTGCCGCGGATATTCGCATCCGGATGAGGCGTACGCTCCCCAACGATGTATGGTGTGAACAACAATCCGTTGCTACCCGCCGGAACCTGATCAATGCCCTGCAAGAGCACATCAAATGATTTGTCCGCTGCAAATGTATCCTTGAACCAGGACAGGCTGTATCCTGCGGCAAGCGTTACCCCCATAATATAGAAGGCATCCTTCTCGCCGTGGTTAAAAAAATGTACTTTGCCTTCGAAATCGAGATCTTTGCGCTCTTCGTAAGAAAGCACAACCCCGGACGTCCCGATGCTACACATCGTCTGTCCTTCACTCAGAATGCCTGCGCCAATGGCACCGCACGCATTATCCGCGCCACCTGCATATACTTTCGTCGCAGCCGCCAGACCCGTTTGATCCGCAATCTCAGGCAACAATGTGCCCACTTCCTCAAACGATTCCACAAGACGTGGACAGAGGGAGATCGGCAGTTCGAAAGCTTCTGCAATCTCGTTGCTCCACTGCTTGCCTGCAACATCCAGCAGCAAGGTACCCGCTGCATCCGAATAATCCATGGCGTAATCCCCAGTCAGGCGATAACGAACATAGTCTTTCGGCAACAGGAACAAGGATGCTTGTTGCAGTAATTCAGGCTCGTTCTCCTGAACCCACAGAATTTTCGGCAATGTAAAGCCTTCAAGTGCACGGTTCCGGGCAATGCTTAACAGCTTGCCGTTCAGTACTTTTTCGATGCGACGGCATTGGGCCGTTGTGCGTGTATCGTTCCACAGGATTGCGTTACGCAGCGGCTTGCCTTCAGCATCCACCAATACCAATCCGTGCATCTGTCCGGAGAAACTCAAACCCTCGATTTCCGAAGGGTGCACACCAGACACTTCCAGCAATTTACGCAGGGAAACAATCGTCTGCTCTACCCAATCCTCTGGATTTTGTTCACTGTATCCAGCCTTGGGCTGGTACAACGGGTATGCCTCGGATGCTTCAAATACCACTTTTCCTTCACGATTGACCAGCACAGTTTTGACCGCGCTCGTCCCTAGATCGACGCCAATGACGTAACTCATATATATCCCTCGTTTCTTAACATGGTTATATAAAAGAAGCTTGTTTAGCATGAGGTCACTTCGTTCTGCATGCACCATCTTAGACCAACATTTATATCAAAAAACTTAAAAACCGTGTAGTTTGTTTAATCAAAAAACCGCCCCCGTCTTCCCAATGGAAAGTCGGGGACGGTCCGAATGTCATGCTTGTTCAGGCGTTCCGTGGTACAAGCTTGTACAGGGCAGGCATGGTTACATGCATACCTTACACAGATGAAATTCGCTATTAGTCAGCCAGGATGTACTGGTTGAGTTGTGCTCTCAGCAATTCCTGACGTCCGGATTGGTTTTTACGTGGGCTTTCGTTGTTCAGTGCATACTCAGCAAGGGAAGCCAGTGTTGCTTTACCTGCAACCACATCTGCGCCAATACCTTCGCTGAAGCTGCTGTAACGTTTTTCGATGAAGTCATCGAATACGCGATCTTCAATCAATTTTGCTGCTACTTTCAGACCTTTCGCATACGTGTCCATACCTGCGATGTGTGCCAGGAACAGATCGTCCGCTTCGAAGGAACCACGACGTACTTTCGCGTCAAAGTTCACACCACCACGGCCGATACCGCCGTTTTTCAATACTTCATACATTGTCAATGTAGCATCGTACATATCAACCGGGAATTCATCCGTATCCCAACCGATCAGCATATCGCCTTGGTTCGCATCAAGGGAACCGAGCATGCCGTTCGTACGAGCTACGCGGATTTCGTGATCGAATGTGTGACCAGCCAGTGTAGCATGGTTCGCTTCCAGGTTGAGTTTGAAGTGTTTGTCCAAACCGTATTTTTGCAAGAAAGCAATGGAAGTAGCTGCGTCATAATCATATTGATGTTTCGTTGGCTCTTTTGGTTTAGGCTCGATCAGGAATTGTGCGTCAAAGCCAATTTCCTTTGCGTAGTCTACAGCCATGTGGAACATGCGAGCAATGTTGTCTTGCTCCAGTTGCATGTCTGTGTTCAGCAATGTGTCGTAACCTTCACGACCGCCCCAGAACACGTAGTTTTCAGCGCCCAGACGTTTACCCACTTCCAGACCTTTCTTGATTTGTGCTGCAGCGTGAGCATACACGTCTGCGTTACAAGTGGAAGCTGCACCAAACATGAAGCGTGGGTTCGAGAACATGTTCGCTGTATTCCAGAGCAGTTTTTTGCCGCTGGATTTCATGTGGTCTTCAATCAAATCAACAATGGTGTCGATGTTGCTGTAGAACTCACGCAGGTTGTTGCCTTCTGGTGCGATGTCCACATCGTGGAAGCAGAAGAACGGGAGATTCATTTTCTCCAAAAATTCAAATGCCGCTTCTACACGTACTTTCGCGAGATCCAGACCGGAGTATTTATCCCAAGAACGAACAGCTGTCTCCGCACCGAACGGGTCACTGCCGCCTGCAGTTAATGTATGCCAGTAAGCCATACCGAAACGGAAATGTTCTTCCATCGATTTGCCGGCTACCACTTCTTCCGGATTATAATGTTTAAAAGCAAATGGATTCTTGGAATCTTTACCTTCGAATGCAATTTTATTAACGGATTCAAAATAGGCCATGTGTAAAATGCCTCCTCAATAGTTTTAAAGAAATCGTTTACACCGTTATCCTATCACATCGATTATACTTTGTCTATTGGTTAAACAAAGTAAAAATAAAAATGTTTTTTACAGGTTTGTTTACGCTATAATAGTCGAATAACTTGTTACGGATGTGGGTCAGAACCCTTTTATCAGAAGAATAGGAGTGCCTTAACGATATGAAAATTACCGGAGACCAGATGCTGGTCAAAAAAATAAACAAGTCGATCGTTCTCGATACGATCCGGCGGCATGCCCCTCTCTCTCGCGCACGGGTGTCCGAGGTTACGGGGCTGAACAAGGCCACGGTATCCAACCTGGTTGCTGATCTGATCAGTGATGACCTGGTGCAGGAGATTGGCCCTGGGGAATCCAGCGGCGGACGCAAACCTCTTATGCTGCTGTTTCGAGGTACATCGGGATATGCTGTCGGTCTTGAACTCAGCGTGACCCACTTGAAAGGCGTACTTACAGATCTGGAAGGTCACATCATTACTGAGTACGCAGTGACCTTGGAACACCATGACGTGTCCTCTGTACTGGAGCAATTGAAATTAGCGGCGCAACAACTCATTGAAGCGGCTCCTCCTTCCCCTCACGGTGTCATTGGCATTGGCATCGGAGTACCCGGCATGGTTGATGAGGCAGGGACCGTCCTGTTTGCACCCAACCTGGGGTGGGAGAAGGTAGCTCTTCGCTCCATGCTTGAAGAAGAATTTGAACTACCTGTAACCATCGATAATGAAGCCAATGCTGGTGCCCATGGAGAGTTGAATTTTGGGGCAGGCATCGGTGTCCGTCACATGATCTACATCAGTGCAGGCATAGGTATTGGTTCAGGCATCATGGTGGATGGTGAATTATACAAAGGAGCGTGGGGCTACGCTGGAGAAACAGGTCACATGTCCATTGAAGCGGAAGGTCTGCCCTGTTCCTGCGGTAATCGTGGCTGTTGGGAGTTATATGCATCGGAAAAAGCCTATGAGCATCCGGATCATCAGCTGAAATTACCTGCTCATACCACCCGAGATCTGATTCATTATGCGGAGCAAGGCCACGAGGATGTTCAGGCATTATACGACACGATTGGACGTAAACTGGGGATTGGCATTACCAATATCGTGAACAGTTTCAATCCGGAACGCATTATCATTGGTGGTCCCCTCTCCGAAGCTGGTCCCTGGATTGAGACAGCCTTAAAACAAGTGGTTGAGGAGCGAACATTACCTTATCACCGTCGTAGTCTGCAGATTGAATGGGCAGCTCTGGGCAGCCGTTCTACGCGTGTTGGTGCCGCATACTCTGCGATATCCCAGTTTTTAGGTAAAATCAGGGTGTCCGTCTAACAACAGATGAAAATTGACATCATTTTGCCCCATTTCCTCCCTTTTTGTTAAAGAAATCCAGATGTATAATGGGGTTATGTGATTTTTGTCATGGCTGTGTGAATACAGCTGTGTTAATTCAGATAACGAAACGGAGTGAAAAAAGCGTGACCTACGTGGATACTTCAGATATCTCGGCGCAAATGTTTGTCACCGTACTCCTGTTCCTGATTGTGCTTGCGCCCCTGTTCAGCCTTGGCATACTCCGATTGTTCCAGAGCAAAAAGAAGGCTGGTTTCATGTACATGCTGTCAGGATTGCTGGTGTATGTTGTATTTCAGACTTTTATGAGTATTTTTTTCTAGATGGAAGACGTATGTTGTTGAATCTTATGTGCTGACAATCTTGGATGTACAAATGAGAAAGGAGGTGCCACTGGCGCCTCCTTTTTTTGGTTATCCGCACTTACATAAGGATGATGATTGTCGAAGTCCGTATCTTGCAATCCCTATAGGGAAATACTTATTACAAATGTTTCAAAAGAGCTTTCACCTCAGGGGAAAGAAAACGCACAAAAAACCGTACCCAATCGGGTACGGTTCTTTCTATATCCTAACGGCTCGCGAAAACCGGATTTGCATCGAAACTTTCATTCAATACATCATGTTCCAGATGATCAGCGTAATTTAAGCGTCCAATGCTTTGGCAAATTGGGTTTTGTTCATACCCAGAATGCGGTGTTCACCGATTACAGTCAAAGGCACGGCACGTACGCCCATGTCCCATACTTGTTGTGCAAACTCATCGTTAGTCTCAATGTTGCGCTCTTCGTAAGAGATACCTTTTTCAGCCAGGAATGTTTTTACGGATTTGCAGTTCGGGCAGTTCGTTGATGTATATACAATTACGTTTTCCATGTTTAATTCACCTCATATGGTTTTATATTAATCTATAGTTTGTTTAGGATCGGCTCATTTTATTACAAAACAACTGCGCTGTGCTCCAAGCTTTCAATGTATTTCTCTGTGTCCATGGCAGCCATACATCCGCTACCTGCAGCTGTAATTGCTTGTTTGTAACGTGTATCCTGAACGTCACCACATGCGAATACGCCTGGGATGTTCGTCTCGGATGTACCCGGTGTAGTCAAGATATAACCGTGTTCGTCCGTAGTGATCTGTCCACCAAGGAATCCAGTGTTCGGTGTGTGGCCAATGGCTACGAATACGCCGCTTGCCGGGATCACTTCTTCTTCACCTGTTTCGTTGTTCAACACTTTGAGTCCTGTCACGCCGTTGTCGCCAGCAAGTACTTCGAGTGGCGTACGATTAAGAGCCATTTCTACTTTTTCGTTGCTGCGTGCACGATCCTGCATGATTTTGGAGCCACGCAGTTCTTCACGACGGTGTACCAGCGTCACTTTCGAACCGAAACGGGACAGGAAGCTTGCTTCCTCAAGAGCAGAGTCTCCACCGCCAATGACGATGATCTCTTTGTTACGGAAGAAGAATCCATCACATGTTGCACATGTGCTGACACCGCGGCCTACATTCGTTTCTTCGCCAGGGATACCAAGGTATTTAGCAGATGCGCCTGTAGACAGGATCAACGTTTCCGATACGAGCTCACCCATACCTTCAACTTGAATCTTGAACGGACGCTCGCTCATGTCAATGTTGTTCACCCAACCTGTGCGGAACTCAGCACCGAAGCGTTCTGCTTGTTTGCGCATGTTGTCCATCAGTTCAGGACCCATAATCCCATCAGGGAAACCTGGGAAGTTCTCTACTTCAGTCGTTGTTGTCAATTGACCACCAGGTTGTGGTCCTTCAATAACGAGTGGGTTCAAGTTGGCACGTGCCAGATAGATTGCTGCTGTCAGCCCTGCAGGGCCTGTTCCAATAATAATTGATTTATACATGTATAGTTCCTCCCCCGGGTTCTACAAAAAGGTTGGGCTCTCCGGCATCAAAAGCTTATACTTTTGCATACACTAGAACGAAAAGCCCACATCATGTCCACAAGTCCTGCCTGCGAAATGACAATTGCCCTATGCAGAAACGGAATTCTAATTTATAATCATTCTAATCTGTTGTTCATTATGATCTCTTTTATGTACGGTGTCAATGCTCGGCAGCGATTATGAAGAAGTCTTCATCAGGAGGGAAAATGGAAGCATGAACGATGCACTCATTGGCAGTTTTATATCAGCCATGTCTACCGGCCTAGGGGCCGTACCGATTCTATTTATGCGCAAAATATCACACCGTCTGCGTGATATCTTGCTGGCCTACGCCGCAGGTATTATGACCTCGGCTTCAGTGTATAACCTCATTCCGGAAGCGCTTGGCCAATCAAACCTTTTTGTACTCGCATTTGGTATTTTGCTTGGTAGCCTGGTTCTACTGGTGCTGGAGATGAAGATTCCACACGTCGATCTGGAGAATCCCGAGAAGATGCCTTTCAAAATCGAAGCCAAAGCTTTCATGATTATTGCAGCCATCACCATGCATAACCTGCCGGAAGGATTATCCGTTGGAGTCAGCTATGCAAGCTCGGATGAGAACCTGGGCAATCTCATTGCCTTCTCCATCGGATTGCAGAATGCACCGGAAGGATTCCTGGTGGCTCTTTTCTTAGTAAATCAGAACATTGGCCGCTTCAAAGCACTAGGTATTGCCACCCTGACCGGAGCCGTAGAGATTATTACAGCTATGATCGGGTATACATTAAGTAGTCTCGTAGCTGGTCTTGTCCCTTATGGTTTGGCTTTTGCAGCCGGTGCGATGATGTTCATCGTCTATAAGGAACTCATTCCTGAGAGTCACGGTGACGGCAATGCACGTGTAGCGACGATGTCCTTTTTGCTCGGACTCATCACAATGATCGGTCTGACCGAACTGTTCTAATTGCAGAACGAATACTTACATTACAACCAATAAGGCACCCTTATACACAACATAAAGAACCCGAGCGAACAGTCCAAGACTGTCGACCGGGTTCTTTGTTTAGCCATAAATGAAGATTCCATGAAATTCGTGGGATTGCCTGTCAGAGGCATTACGCCCTCTTCCCCCATCTCTTCAATACTGATTACCTCAACAGTCTAAGCCCATTCAGAATAACCAGAATTGTACTGCCCTCATGTCCTACAACACCCAGAGGCAATGCGACATCTTGAAAAAAATTACCCGCAATTAAGGCCAGAATAACCGTGATGGCAAAACACATATTTTGCTTTACTGTACGCTGCGCTCGCCGAGCCTGCCCAATCACCCACGCGATCTCTTCAATGTTGTCATTCATCAGCACCGCATCGGCAACCTCCAGTGCAGTGCCGCTCCCCGACAACCCCATCCCCATACCAACTGTTGCCGCCGCAAGTGCCGGCGCATCATTAACACCATCCCCTACCATCAGCACAGGACCATACTGTTTACGCAGTACCTGTACCTGCTTCACTTTATCTTCAGGCAACAAGTCTGCATAGACCATGCTTACTCCTGTTTCACGCGCAATCACAGAAGCGGATCTGGCCCGATCACCTGTTAACATCGCAACCTGTACACCCATCGATTTGAGCCTATTCACTGCTGCTGCTGCCTGAGGACGAACCGTGTCTCGCATAGCGATCAATCCGACTATTTCACCATCTGCCATAACAACAGATACGGTTTTCCCTTCTCCCTCAAGACGGGAGCATATATCCCCCCATTCTGAAGATACGTTCAATTGGTTAACATCATGTTTACCTAGATCAATGTTGCTGTCTTTCATCTCCTCTGACGGCATTGATTCCATTCCATTTGTTTTACCGACTCTCCAGACCACACCGTTTACAGTTCCTTCGATGCCCCAACCTGTCATAGCCTGTACGTGCTCCGCTTCCTGAAGAGTAATGTTCTCCTTGTTTGCCTGATCTACAATGGCACGAGCCAAGGGATGCATGGAGAGACTTTCAATTGCCGCTACCGCAGATAAAAGTTGCATGCGATCTACGCTCTTAACCGTTAGAATATCGGTGACTTGCGGGGTGCCCATGGTCAATGTACCTGTCTTGTCAAAAGCCACGACCCGTGTCCGGGCCATATTCTCCATGTGTGCACCTCCCTTGAAGAGAATTCCACGGCGAGCACTGCTGGACATCGCAGACAACATGACAGGCATAATGGAAGACACCAACGCACAGGGCGAAGCGACAACCAGAAATACCATTGCTTTGTAAAATGCCTCATCCCATGTCCAGCCGAGCAACAGCGGAGTTCCTGCAATCACAAGTGAGGTTACTCCTACAACAATACGTGCGTAAATCCCTTCAAATCGCTCCATGAAACGCTGGGAATCCGGCACTTCCGCCTGGGCTTCTTCCACCATTTTAATGATTTTGCCGAACAACGACCCTTCAGCCGATTTTGTGACCTCTACGTACAATGC
Organism: Paenibacillus sp. Negev47; assembly: GCF_058313655.1. NCBI lineage: Bacteria > Bacillati > Bacillota > Bacilli > Caryophanales > Paenibacillaceae > Paenibacillus > Paenibacillus sp. Negev47. The sequence continues at coordinate 807,608 of NZ_CM177754.1, read as the reverse complement.
ACCCTCCCCGTTTACCGTACCTGCATAGACCTCATCTCCAGCAACTTTGTCCACAGGCAGGGATTCTCCGGTGATTGACGACTGATTGATAAAAGAACTCCCTCGGTAAACCACACCATCCGCTGGGATTAGTTCTCCGGGTTTTACCAACAACAGATCACCGGGCTGTAGATCCTCAATAGCCACGAGGTTCACCTGGCCCTCCTCAATCCGTAGTGCAGTCTCTGGCTTGAGCGCCAGCAACGATGAGATATCCTTATGACTTCGTTCTGTCGCATAACTTTCCAATGCACCACTGAGTGCAAAAATAAAGATTAGCATTGCACCTTCATTCCAGTAGCCAATGGTTGCTGCCCCAAGTGAAGCGGCGATCATCAGTAGATTTACATCCAGATCACGGTCCTTGACCAGTGTCTCGATGCCCTCCTTCGCTTTGGTCCAACCGCCAACGGCATAGGCAACAATGTAAAGCATGATGGACAATGTACCAAAATACGGTGCAGTTCCCCAGGCAATCAGCATCAACAGCCCACTGCCCAATGCAGATTGCATCTCTTTATTTTGTAACATGGCTCGAAAATCAGGCTTACGTCCCCGGTTTGGACCTGGTGTCTGGGACGAGAGCTGCTCTGCTTGCTTCTGTCTGTGTAAAGGTTGATGTATTGCTTGCATATGAATCACGTTCCTTTCGAATGGTAGGTTTGTGGATGACGAGTCTGCTCAATCCCGCTCCCTAAAATGAAGTTGTATTGAGAATGAGAGCCATTGTTAATGCCCTAAAAATGACACATGCTGCTGCGGGAATCCCGCAGCAGCATGGTTTTGTGAATGACTTTGAAATGATCTCGAATGAGAATGATAATCATTTTTGCGCTTATGCAATTGTTTTTACTCAACACAACTTTTAATCAGTATATGCCTGTGATCCTCATTTGTAAATGGGCATTTTTCGACGGTAACTCATAAATGCGTGTTCAAAAAAACAAAAAGCCGCTGTCCCGAAGGACAACGGCTTTAACCATCATTTAATATTCGTTTGACCTGTTTATTTACGCGCCTACACTTGCTCCCTGACTTGCTTTGATCGCTTGCTCCAGATCATAGATAATATCTTGAATGTTCTCTGTACCCACAGAGAGGCGAATGAGCTCCGGGTTAACCCCTGCGGCAGTCTGTTCATCTTCGGTCAACTGTGCGTGAGTTGTACTCGCCGGGTGAATGATCAGTGATTTGGAGTCGCCCACGTTTGCAAGGTGAGAGAACAGTTTAACACTTTCAATCAATTTGCGACCCGCATCCGCACCACCTTTGATTCCAAAAGTCAGAATGGCACCCTGCCCTCTTGGCAGATACTTCTGTGCAAGCTCGTAAGAGCCGTGGCTCGGCAGACCTGCATAACTTACCCAAGACACATCCTCATGTTTCTCAAGAAATTCCGCAACAGCCAGAGCGTTGCTACTATGACGTTCCACACGCAGGTGCAATGTCTCCAGTCCTTGCAGCAACAACCATGAGTTGAATGGAGAGATCGTTGCACCCAGATCGCGTAGCAGTTGTACCCGTGCTTTGATAATATAAGCGATTGGTCCAACCGCTTCCGTATATACAACACCGTTATAACTGGAATCCGGCTCCGTCAATCCAGGGAACTTGCCACTTGCTTTCCAGTCAAATTTTCCACTATCCACGATCACGCCACCAATGGATGTACCATGACCTCCAATAAATTTCGTCGCAGAGTGAACAACGATATCAGCTCCATGTTCGATGGGACGAAGCAAGTACGGACTCGGGAACGTATTATCCACGATCAAAGGAATGCCATGTTCATGGGCGATGGCTGCCACCGCTTCAATATCCAGTACATTCCCCTTCGGATTACCGATCGTTTCTGCATACAACGCTTTGGTTTTCTCCGTAATCGCTGCACGGAAATTCTCAGGATCACTGGAATCCACAAATTTCACGTCCAGGCCCAGTTTCGGCAAAGTAGTCGAGAATAGATTGTACGTCCCCCCATACAAACTCGCCGAAGACACGATCTCATCCCCTGCACCGGCAATATTCAGAAGTGAAAACGTAATAGCTGCCTGACCGGAAGCTGTAGCGAGCGCCCCAGCTCCGCCTTCCAACGCCGCAATCCGTTGCTCAAAAACGTCGGTTGTTGGATTCATCAGGCGGGTATAGATGTTGCCAAACTCTTTCAAACCAAACAGATTAGCTGCATGCTCGGTGTCCTTGAATCCATAGGATGTCGTCTGATACAAGGGCACTGCCCGTGCGTTGGTGGTTGGATCAATCTCCTGGCCTGCATGAATTGCCAATGTTTCAAATGAAAGCTCACGTTCGTTTGACATAAATCTGAATCCTCCCTTGGTATATACGTTCTCTGAGTCCCTGATGTCTTGACATGGCGGCGTATGTTTTCCATATTCTCTCACAAGATGTTGCATTTGAAAAGAATTATTTCCGATTTTTCCGATAAGAAATAATTAATATGTATTTAATCGATTACTGTACCAAAAAAACCTTTGCCCTCGCAAAGGTTTTTCGGCAATTTTGGCTTCGGTATGCAATACCAAATCTAAGCTTTTGCTTAAACTCGAACTGCACTCCATACTTCACGCAAATGTTTGGCCGCAGGCACAGCTTCTTCCGCAGTTACGCCTTCAAGTGAAATATCGATATGTGGCTTATATGTTTTTAACAATTCAAAAAATAACGGATAATCCAGTATGCCCGCCCCAGGTACAGGATTGAACTTCTCTCCCTGTGCGTCGAAGGCTACATCCTTGGCATGAATCACGATCATGCGCTGATACAGTGACTCCATCACCTCGCGCAAGAAAGCCCCTTGATCTGCTGCGTGCGGCTGTTTGATCAGATTACACGGGTCGAACAGCATCCCCAGATTGGAAGAAGGAATCTCTTCAAACAACCGTGTCATAAGCTCATGGGTATGAAGGGTGTGGGTGGACACAGGCTCAATCGCCGCATGTACGCCCCACTTCTCGGCTTCCTCAGCCAACTCCTCAACCGTTTCCTTTAGCACGCTCCACGCCTTCTCTTCATATCCATCCGGATGTGTATCCTGATAGGTGTCCAAGCCCCCGGTCTCCGTTGCCACCATGCTGCAACCAAAATCCCGGGCATAACGCAGATGCTCCTTGAAACGATCAATGTCCGCACGCCTTGTTACCGGATCAGATTCAATCGGATTAATATAACAGCCCAGTACCGCAATCTTCACCCCGCGCTGTGCAAATTGATCTCCAATCTCATTCGCAAGTCCAGGACTTAATTTGCCATTGGACGAGTCCACATCGGATAATGCTTTGGCAAGCGCCAGCTGCACGGAATTGAATCCGTTATCCGCAATCGTCTGCGCAAGCTCCGCTGTAGGCTGTTTGCCAAATGTATGCGCCAGAATACCAAGTTTCATGTCACTGCCTCCTTATGCAAGTCCGATCATTAAGCGATTAACGAGCCATCCAGCCGCCATCGACATTCAGTACATGACCATTCAAATAGTCTGAAGCTGCGGAAGCGAGAAAAACAACCGGGCCTTTCAGATCTTCCGGTGTACCCCAACGCCCAGCAGGAATACGGGCTGTAATATCCCGGTAACGATTTTCGTCCGCACGGATCTGGGTTGTATTATCGGTTTCCATGTAACCCGGTGCGATCCCGTTAATCTGAATACCTTTACCTGCCCATTCATTGGCGAGTGCTTTGGTTAAACCGGCAACACCATGTTTACTGGCTGTATAACCCGGTACATTAATCCCGCCTTGATAGGACAACATGGATGCAATATTAATGATTTTACCGCTTCCGCGTTCAATCATATGTCTGCCGGCCAATTGGCTCAGGAAAAATACCGTGTTCAGGTTGAGGCCAATTACATCGTGCCAGTCCTGCCCTGCATGATCGGCCGCAGGTGTGCGGCGAATGATTCCGGCATTGTTGACCAGAATATCAATCCGGCCCTGGAACGCAAGCGCCTGTTCGAACACAGCCGACAACTCATCTTCACGACTTAAATCCGCTTCAATCACATAAGCTTTGCGCCCAAGTGCTTCAATCGCACTTGCCGTTTCCGCAGGCTTGGAGTAAGAGACCAATACCACATCAGCGCCCGCTTCTGCCAGGCCAATGGCCATCCCTTGTCCAAGTCCTCCCGAGGTACCTGTCACCAGTGCAACTTGTCCGCTTAAATCAAATGGGTTCATGAATGATTCCTCCGCATGGTTTGATGTGCAAACAATAGCTCTTAACGTTTCTTTAATCCCGTGAATGATATATGATGTTAACTTTGATAATCCACTGTGACACCGCTCTGCTCGTACAAGGCAGCCGTCTCTTCATCCAGACGACCATCACTAATAATGTAGTCCAGTTCCGAACACTGAGCGAAAGTCCGAAGTGCAAATTGTCCGAATTTATAATGATCCACAACGCCGTATACCTGCTGCGAGGCAGATATCATTGCTTTTTTCAAAGGAACCAGATCTCCCGTGTAGATCGATAAACCAAAGTCCGGATGAAGAGCCGTCGTCGATATAAAGGCTTTGTGAATGTTAAGACCGGATATAAACGCAGCCGTATCATCCCCCACCAGCATATTCCGTACACGAGCCCCGCCAGGTACAACCAGTCGCACCTGCTCCTTTTTGGTTAGCTCCGCAATAATGAACAGATCATTAGTCACTACCGTCAGTGGCTGATTGTCGAGACGTTTGGCCATCTCCAGCGTGGTGCTGCCACCATCGAGAGCAACAATATCTCCAGGTCGAATGTAAGCAAGGGCACGCTCAGCAATTTCCGTCTTCTCCGGATGATGCTTCTCTGTGACTCCACGGCTATTGAGGATGCCGTACTGGTCATTCTGAGCCAGCATAGCCCCGCCATGGACACGTACGAGCAGTCCCATGCTCTCCAACTTGTCGAGATCCTCTCGCACAGTCTTCCCAGTTACCTGCAACAGATCACTCAGATCACTGACGGTTACTTCCTGACGCTCCAACAGAGCCTCCATAATTTTTTCATGTCTTTTCAATGGATTCATCACAATCAACTTCCTATACCTCTGAGTTAAAATGAATAAGAATAGTTCAAGTGTCTACCCTGTCAATTTCACTCAAATATCTGTAATTTATTATTTCAGGTCTTTCATGGCTACGCCGTCCATATCTTCGAACGTCTGATTTTCACCAGCCATTGCCCAACAGAACGTGTAGTTGCTTGTGCCCACACCACTGTGAATGGACCAGCTTGGGGAGATGATCGCCTGACGATCACGTACAACCAGATGACGCGTTTCGTTCGGCTCACCCATCATGTGGAATACAACGCCGTCTTCAGGCAGATTCCAGTATAAGTATACTTCGGAACGGCGATTATGGGTATGAGCAGGCATGGTATTCCACATGTTGCCCTTGTCGAGTTCGGTAATGCCCATCACCAACTGACAACTCTGAATTCCACCTTCTCCTTGGTGAATGTAACGATAGATCGTACGCTCATTGGAAGTTTCGATGCTGCCCAGATGATTCGGCTGAGCTTGTTCTTGCGTTGCTTTTACCGTTGGATAGGTGTGATGTGCCGGTGTGGATACAAAATAGAATTGGGCAGGTTGAGCCTTGTCACTGCTCGTGAACACGACTTCCTTCACACCTCTACCGATGTAGAGGCATTCCTTCGCTCCAATCTCATAGCCTTGTCCATCCGCTGTCACTGTTCCGTGACCACCTACATTAATGATACCGATTTCACGACGCTCCAGGAAAAAGTTCGTTCCGATATCCTTCAGGTTTACTTCAAGCGCAATATCCTTGCTCTCAGGTACAGCCGTTCCCACAATATAACGATCCACATGAGAATACACCGTTACCAATTCATCGATTGCAAACAGTTGCTCCATCAAAAATTCCTCACGCAGGCGAGATGTATCATACGTTTTCACTTCATTGGGGTGTGCAGCATAGCGATTTTCCATTATTAATCCATTCCCTTCGTCATTTAAATTAGTTGAGATTGATATTATTAATGTTCATATAAGTTCATTTTAGTTCATTATGTACCTTTTGTGTACCTTTATTTTCAAAAAAATTCATCTAATTAATTATTAATGATGTGTATTTCTCAATAAAAAACAAAAAGAGATCCCCGCAGTCTGTAATACAGACCGGGAGATCTCTTTGATCACATATTAATGTGCAACAGCGTTGTTAAGCATAATCCAGATCGAACCAATCACGATAGTCATCATGATCAGCAAACCGAAGATAAGAGCCATAACATTCCAGCGTGGTTTCTCTGTTTCACGAATATGCATGAAGAAGAAGAGTTGAACCACAAACTGCAGTGCCGCTGTGCCAAGAACAACAATGAGTGTTCCTGTTCTTTCCATCATATCATTGAGAACCACCACAAGTGGAATGATTGTCAGAACGACGGACAGGATGAAGCCGATGACATAAGACTTCAGTGAACCATGTTGCTCATGACCGTGGGAATCATGTGAGTTGTGCTCTGACATCTACATCACCCCCATGAGATAGACGATCGACAGGAGGAAAATCCATACGACGTCCAAGAAGTGCCAGTACAAGCTGATTACGTTGATTTTACCGCGAGTAACATCGGTAATACCACGTTTTTTCAGTTGTAACATAAGTCCAATCATCCAGATCAGACCGAGCGATACGTGAAGTCCGTGAGTTCCCACAAGGGTGAAGAATGCGCCAGAAGCAGCACTCGTTGTAAAGCTAAACCCTTCGTGAATCAACTCAATAAACTCATATACTTCCAGTGCGATAAAGCTTGCACCCAGAACGGCTGTAACGGCCAGCCAACTGATTAATTGTTTTACTTTGCCTTGATTCATCGCCAATACGGCTAGTCCGCTCGTGAATGAACTTGTGAGCAAGATAAATGTTTCAGCAATAACACCAGGCATTTTGATCAATTCAGACAAAATTGGTCCGCCCGCCGTATTGTCACGCAACACAATGAAGGTTGCGAACAATACGGAGAACAGGATAACGTCGGAAATCAGGAAGAACCAGAATCCGAGAATTTTCATTTCCTGTGGATCATGATGTCCATGGTCGTGACCATGTGCATGATTCTCACCGTGCTTAGCGGCTGCTTGAGCCATCTATACCGACCCCCTTAACGACGCTTCGGTACGCTTAATTTCGTCGACCGGAATATAGTAATCCGTATCGTATGAGAATGAACGAGCGATCATGCAGATCCCTACGCCAGCGAGTCCGAGAATTGCCATCCACAACCATCCGAAGACAAAGCCGAAACCGGCGATGAACCAGAAGACAGACATGATGAACGGAATTCCAGAGTTCTTCGGCATATGAATCGGCTCAAGCGGTTGCTCAGGCGGATAGATGCCTTTGGCACGACGTTCTTTCTCTTCCCACCACTCATCAATATCATCTCCGCGCGGTGTAACGGCGAAGTTATATTCAGGAGCTGGTGAAGGTATTGACCACTCCAACGTACGGCCATCCCATGGATCGGCAGGAGCTTTGAGTGATTTGTATTTGCGAATACCGTCTGCGATTTGCGCAACTTGGAACAGGAACCCGACACCCATCAGGAATGCCCCGATTGTAGATACGAAGTTCAATTCCCACCAGCCAGTATCCCAGCCGTAAGTGCTCAGACGACGTGTCATACCCATCAAACCGACAGCGTACTGCGGCATGAAGCAGACATAGAAACCAATATTCCAAGTCCAGAATGCCCATTTGCCCAGTTTCTCTTCGAGTTGGAAACCGAACATTTTAGGCCACCAGTAATACAGACCTGCGAAGTATCCGAAGACAACGCCACCGATCAATACTTGGTGGAAGTGGGCAATCAGGAAGTAACTGTTGTGGAACTGGAAGTCAGCAGGAGCAACGGATAACAGAACGCCTGTCATACCCCCGACAATAAAGCACGGGATAAAGGCAAGTGTCCACATCATAGGAGTCGCCATGCGAATCCTTCCTCGATACATGGTAAACAGCCAGTTGAATATCTTAACCCCTGTTGGAATAGCAATCAACATCGTAGTTACGGCGAAGAATGCATTCACGTCTGCTCCGGAACCCATCGTGAAGAAGTGATGCGCCCATGTGAAGAAGGACAGGAAGCTGATGATCAACATTGCGAATACCATCGACTTGTAACCGAACAGTTTTTTCCGAGAGAAGGTACTTACAATCTCGGAGAATACACCGAATGCCGGCAAGACGACAATGTATACCTCAGGGTGACCCCACATCCAGATCAAGTTGACATACATCATTGGGTTACCGCCCAAATCAAGTGTGAAGAAATGCGCCCCGGCAAACCTGTCGAGGAATAGCAATGCAAGTGTCACGGTCAAGATTGGGAAAGCGAACAAGATGATAATACAAGTAGAGAATACCGACCATGTGAACATCGGCATTTTCATCCATCTCATGCCTGGCGCACGCATTTTAATGATGGTAACCAGGAAGTTGATACCGGTAGCCAGGGAACCGATACCTGATATCTGTATACCCCATATATAGAAGTTCTGTCCTACCCCCGGACTGTGCGACAGCTCCGATAGAGGCGGATAACTCAGCCATCCCGCATCCGGTGAACCACCGATAACGAAGGACAGGTTAAACAGCATTGCGCCCAAGAAGAACAGCCAGAAGCTGAGTGCATTCAGGAACGGGAACGCAACGTCTCTTGCTCCGATCTGTAGTGGTACGATAACGTTAAATAGACCAAACATAAATGGCATCGCCATGAACAGGATCATGATCGTGCCGTGAGTTGTGAAGACCTGATTATAGTGTTCAGGATTTAGAAATTCATTGTTAGGCATAGCCAGCTGAAGGCGCATCATTAGCGCATCCACACCACCACGGAACAACATGATAATGGAAGCGATGATATACATGATACCGATCTTTTTGTGATCGACAGTCGTTAACCAGTTACGCCAGAGCCAGCCCCATTTTTTGAAATAAGTTAGCACCGCTACAATAGTAATCATGGTGATTCCGATAGCTACCATCGCACCATAAATGAGCGGATCACCGGTTACGAAAAACTCCGATGCAAACTCTTTAAGTCCCTCTAACATTGGGGGCCTCCTTTCGAATCTTTAGTTAGCACTCTTGTCCTCGTCTTGATTGGACGTATCAGTTGCATCTTGAATGGCTCCAGAAGCTTCGTTTGAAGTTCCATGTTTGCTATGAGCACTTTGACCATCTACAACATACTTGGTTACGATATTTTGGAACAATCCTTCAGGGAAGGCAGAATAATAAGCAACATTGCTTTTTCCTGGTTCAGCCAGTGCACTGTAACCTTCTGTGGTCAATTCCTGAGAATTCTGTTTCACATCAGCTACCCATTTGTCAAAATCTTCGTCCGATGTAGCATTCACATCAAAACGCATTTCTCCAAAATGTTCACCTGTGAAGTTAGCACCGGAACCCCAGTACTTACCTTCATGATCTGCCTGCAGGTACAAGGTCATCGCCATACCCGACATCGTATAAATTTGTCCTCCAAGTTGCGGAATCCAGAACGAGTTCATTGGTGAATCCGCAGTGAGTTCAAATTTCACGGGCCGATCTGCCGGAATATTCAACGTGTTGACCGTTGCAATCCCTTGCTCAGGATACATAAACAGCCATTTCCAATCCAGTGAAGACACTTGAATGGTAATCGGTGCTTTCTCAGAAGCCAGTGGCTTCGAAGGCTCCAGATCATACGTGTAACGAACCGTAACAATCGCAAGCAGTCCAATAATAATAATTGGAACCGTCCACCAGATTGCCTCAGCCTTCGTACTATGAGACCAGTTAGGCTCATAAGCAGCTTTGTTATCCGGCTTGTCGCGGTAACGCCATACGATTACGGCAGACAAAATGAGTACTGGCACAATGATGACAGCACACAAAATTGTCGAGATGACAATCAAATCTCTCTGCGAAGCGCCAATTGGTCCCTTCGGATCCAGAACAACGTACTGCCCGCCTGCCAGCATTGGCCAGACAATCAATGCAATTGTAACCAACGTCAGGACAACCGGAATGATGATCCGGGTTAGCGACCTAGGTTTCTTGTTCATTTTGATCCCCTCTCCTTAAATTCGCTCATACTGAAAAAACAGTATACTACTCTCTTCCTACTAAAGATATCAGAAATGAACAACTTTTTTGTTCTTGTTAACAAATTTGTCGATTTTACACCTTAAATGTGTGAATTTTTTCTCACAAATCGCTTGCATGGTTGATATTTACTTATTTTCATCTTTACACATCAAGTCACAAAATAAAACCCTTTGCAGTTCCGTTGAACAGTGTCAACGAATCCGCAAAGGGCTTTATTGACTGGATTCCGGGTACTTATCCAGTCTTATTATGAACGAATACACGCAGGATTATAATCAATCGGCGCCTTCGTCTTCCCGGCGTGTATGAACAAGGCCAATCGCTTTGGCAATAACGTAAATAAACACACTACCTACAAGGAATCCAATACCGACCATCAAGCCAAGATTACGATCGTTAAATTCATTCAGATTAATCAGACACATGATCACTCCCGTAATGAGTGCGACCCATGCCAGGACTGTCATCGTCAAGACGGCGCGCCGCATATTTTTGTCTTTGCGCTCCAATTGGCTAACCATTGCTGTCTTCGATGCCATAGTAAACACTTCCTTTTCCCTTTTTGTAAGTGCTTTCCTTATATCAATATACCACATCAGTATGATTTTTAGTCAACAAATGTTCAAATTTCCTTCGCAATTTGGACACTTTATTTTAATTTTACCTGTTGACAATTCATTATTACTTTCTTCCTTACTTCTTATAACCCAAAAACAGTCTCTTCATAACAGAAAACACACTTGACCTTATGAAACCTTTATGAACTACTCATTTTCATCTGTGGAAAAACAAAAAAAGACGGGCATTGGAATACTCCAAAGCTACCGTCTTTCTCATTATTCCTTAAACCCTGCCATTGTGTCTATTGGGGATTATGTTCGTTCCGTGTCTCCAACCAGTTATTCTTGATGACATTCTGATACCAGTAGTAGCTCTCCTTCGGCGTTCTCACCAGTGAACGATAATCCATATGAACGAGACCGAATCGCATACGGTAGCCTTCTGCCCATTCGAAATTATCCATCAGTGACCACGCCATGTATCCTTTAAGGTTAATGCCATCATTAATGATGCGGTGAATTTGAGCCAAATGCTGTTCATAATAGGCAATCCGGCGATCATCATTAATTTTGCCATTCTCCAGATCATCATTAATGCAGGCACCATTCTCCGTGATGTATACGTCCACATTTCCATATTTCTGCAAGTAATGCATGAATTCATACAAACCGCGCGATTCCACCGGCCAGCCGATATCCGTCTTGGTCAAGCCCATATCGACTTCTTCCGATTGAAGAGCACCTGCATCTGGATTGAAGCGATTGATCCCCATCGTGTAGTAGTTAATGCCCAGCAGGTCGATCGGTTGTGAGATGATCTCCATGTCACCTTCTTGAATAGGTACGGTAGCACCCGCTTCTGCAAACCAATCCACCATAAACTGCGGATATGAACCTTTGTAGATCGGATCAAGGAACCAATCGGTATTGAGCGCAATTGATCGGTCACACGCAGCCTGATCTTCAGGAGATTTGCTGTACGGCTCAGCCCAGCATACGTTCGGAGCAATACCGATCTGTCCGGTTGTCCCCAAGCGACGGAAGGATTGTACGGCTTTACCGTGAGCAACCAGCAGACCATGAGCAACATTAATTGATGTTTGCAGGTCTTTGTTTCCTGGCGCATGGATACCAAGAAGGTTCGACAGGAACGCGATACACCATGGTTCGTTGAATGTCAGCCAAAAGTTGATTTTGCCTGAGAATTCTTTGAAGATGACTTCGGCATATTTCACAAAAGCATCTACAGTTCTCCGGTTCCCCCAACCCCCGTCATCCTCCAGCGTTTGTGGAAGATCCCAGTGATACAGTGTGAGAAACGGCTCGATGCCAGCCTCCAGCAATGCATCCACGAAGCGGTGGTAGAAGTCCAGACCTTCTTGATTGATCTCACCATCTCCGTCAGGAATAATACGCGGCCAGGCAATGGAGAATCGGTACGTATTAATTCCGAGTTTCTTCATCAATTCGATATCTTCCTCATATCGGTGGTAACTGTCACACGCGACATCACCATTGTCTCCGTTATATACTTTGCCAGGCGTGCGCGCAAACGTATCCCAGATGGATACCCCACGTCCACCCTCCTGAGCCGCTCCTTCTATTTGATAGGAAGCTGTGGCTGTCCCCCAGCGAAAATCTTGCGGAAATTTAAAAATCGTCATGGTTTACTCCTCCGTCTCATGATGACACGCGGATCGTCTGTCCTGCGGTCATGGTTAAAATAACTACATAATCGCCCTGAGGCGTAAGTTCTGCCTTGGCTTGTTCGTGCCCTTCCACTCGTAGCGGATAAGCACTGCGAATGGTCAGCGAGTCATTTCGGTCTGCCTGAATGATTGCTGACGCGAGCTTGTTGTCCGCCCACGTTATGCTCACCGTGTAACCACCTCTTGCACGAAGCCCTTCAACATGGCCTTGAGACCATAGGTCAGGCAATGCCGGCAGTAAATGTAACTCGTTCAAGTGGCTCTGCAATAACATCTCGGCTATTCCAGCCGTACCTCCAAAGTTTCCATCGATCTGGAACGGTGGATGGTCGTCAAACAGATTCGGATGCGTGGATCGGGCCAGCAATGTGCGAACAAACTGATGTGCCTGGTTCTTATCCAGCAGTCGTGCATACAGATTGATCAACCATGCACAGCTCCATCCTGTATGCCCGCCACCTTGTGAGATACGACGTTCAAGCGACACTCGTGCTGCTTCCACAAGTTCCGGTGTATGCACGCGATTAATCTGCTCGCCCGGATACAGTCCGTACAGATGGGAGACGTGACGATGTCCTGGTTCAGATTCAGCAAAATCCTTAAACCACTCCAGCAATTGTCCTTCGCTTCCAATACGGAATGGATAGAGTTTGTCCAGAGCCTCCCCCCACTCGCTCACCAATGACTCATCTAGATTCAATTGCTTCGCAGCCTCAATACAGCGGCTGAACAATTCACGAATTAACGTCATATCCATCGTTGAAGCCATGGATATACTGCGCGCCTCTCCGTCTTCTGTTAGGAACTTGTTCTCTGGTGAAGTGGATGGAATCGTGACCAGATAACCGTCAGGTCCTTCCACTAGCCAGTCGAGACAGAACAAGGCAGCCTCTTTCATGATGGGATACGCACGTTCCTCAAGAAAACGTTGATCCCCGGTAAATTGGTAATGCTCCCATAGATGAGAGGTCAGCCACATGCCGCCCATCGGCCAGAATGCCCAGCTCGCGTCTCCGCCAGTAGGCGTGGTGGTTCTCCAGATATCCACGTTATGATGCGCAGTCCATCCACGTGCTCCGTAGAGAATCCGCGCTGTTCTGCGCCCTGTATCACTGAGATCTGTCAGCATATCAAACAGCGGCTCATGACATTCACTGAGATTGCAGACTTCTGCCGGCCAGTAATTCATCTCGGTGTTGATGTTGATTGTGTAGTCACTGTGCCACGGCGGCTCCACCTGGTGGTTCCAGATTCCCTGCAGATTGGCAGGCTGACTTCCCGGACGTGAACTAGCCATTAACAGATATCTTCCATATTGAAAATAAAGTGCCTCTAGCCCAGAGTCTTGTTCACCTGCTTGATAGGCTTGCAGTCTCTCATCTGTAGGTAAATTTGCGTTAGCCGATACACCTAGATCAATAGAGACTCTGTTAAACAACGCGCTATGATCTTGAACATGTCGGTCACGAAGCGCTTCCGCGCCATGTGTGATCGCTTTGGAGATCATATCCTTGCATTCCTCTTCCAATACAAGATGACCCTTCACAGGCAACACATCATAACTTTCAAAAGACGTAGCTGCTGCAAGATAGAAAACAACCTGATCAGCACCCTGAATATGTAGCTTTCCTTCCAGATTGGAGATCTTCACCTGCTCGCCTGATGCCGTAGCTGCTACACGGACAGCATATGCCGTTCCCCGATCTTCCTCATAGATAACGGATTCCGGGTGATCTCTGAAGTAATTGGATTCCACATGACTGGGGCACCGACTAAACATGGTGAGTACATCTCCCGAAGTCTGAACCTGATAAGGGTGTGGACTGTCTAGAGAAACACTTACGTTCACAGCGCCCTTCCGGTCAGCAGTCAATATGCAGACCATCACATCATCCACAGCACTGGAATACACTTCACGCACATATCGAGTTCCTTCCCATGAATAAGCCGTGGTTGCAATACCTGATTTCAGATCAAGCTCACGCTCAAATGCATCATACGAAAGATCATCCAGACCTTCATGATGCAATAGAAAGTGACCCATCGGCTGGTAGGCCTCTACATCACGACCGAGCATTTCACGGTTTAACAAATCCTCAGCTTCACCATACTGTCCGGACATGATCAACTCACGCGTCTGTTTCAAATACCGTTGGCTGCTGTATTGAATCGTATCCCGTGGAAATCCTGACCATAGCGTATCTTCATTGAGCTGAATTCGTTCATCTGCTACGCCACCGTACACCATGCCTCCAAGACGGCCGTTCCCGATGGGGAGCGCTTCTTCCCAGCGTTTTGCCGGTTGTCGATACCATAAACGATTGATTTTGGTTTGATTATTATGTTGGGACATGATTAGCTCCTGTTCCTAAATAAACTGTAAAACTCTCGTTAGCATAAAACGTTTTCGGTAAGTGCTTACAATAAGAAAATTATATGTGATTTCAAAATTTGCGTCAATGTAAATCATCATATCATCCACAAAAAAAGGCCCTTTACAGGGCCTCTCCTTGTGCAACCATGGATTGCAGACAATTCATATTATTTTACGTCTTTTCCTGTCCACAGGGAGACACGTTCCTTAACCCAAACCGTAAATTGTTGCTCCATTTCAACGGCACCAGCTTTGTCCAAATCAGCAAGTAGAGCATCATATGTTGCATCAAAGTTTGCTGGTGTAGTCAGAACAGCTTCCGGAATCCGTTTACGGATGATATCCTGCGTTTTCTGGAATGTTACCTCATAGTCTGTACCGGAAGGTACTGACATGTTATATGCTGCGCCCCAATCCTTAACTGGCAGATCTTCTTCAGCCGGATAGAACTCTTTCCAGGTCGTGATACCGTAAGCTTTCAGTGTTTCTTTCTCGGCAGCTGTGTAACCAGCTACAATCTGCTCTGGGAAGTTCGTTGTGTAGTAGTTATCCGTTGAATCTTTTACACCATCACCGTATCTTGCGCTAAATACGTTGTACATCCCAATTCCTGTTTCCTTACTGAAATTGGAGTTGTCATTCGTTTTGCGGTCCTGAACGTCTTCTGGAATCACTCGTTTACCATCTTCTACGTTGTAATGTTCACCTTCGATACCCCAGTTTCTCAGAACTTGTCCTTCATCGGAAGCGAGCCAATCCATGAATTTGATGATACGCACCGGATCTTTGGCAGAAGTTGTGATCCCGATGCCATAACCGTCAAATCCGGCTGGTTGGAACGTGTGATCCACAATTTCGTCGTTCAGTGATACAGAGAAGTGAGCGTATGTGGCATCATCCTTGCCCGATGATTTGAGCGCGTTCTCCGCTTCTTGATAATTCCACTCTTGGTCAATCAGACCGAGCACACGGCCACTGGCAATTTTGGACTTGTATTGGTCATCCTTTTGAACAAATGCATCTTTGTCCAGCAGGCCTTCATTGTACATTTTGTTCAACCAGCGGAAATATTCTCTTTCCTCTGGACGTTTGTAGTGCAGTTTTGCTTCATACGTTTCAGGGTCAATGTAATATTCACCATCATCCGGTGCACCTGTTGCCTGGAAAGCCGGATTCGTTACCGTGATCATGATCTTCCAGTCATCTGCATTTAATGTCAATGGAATGGTTGGTTGACCATCAATCGTTGGATGTTTTTCATAATAGGCTCTGAGTACGTTCTCGTAATCCTCAAGTGTCTTCACTTCAGGGTACCCAAGCTCTTTCAATACTCTTTGCTGAATTTCGAATCCACCTGTAGCGTCAAACGTAACATTATCGACACCCATATTGGTTGGAATGGTATATATCGCTTGATCTTCGAGACTGTATTTCAAACGGTTCATCTGTTCTCCATAGATTTTTTTCAAATTGGGAGCATGCTCCTCAATCAAATCCGTGAGATCCAGCATCGCGCCTGCATCCACAAGTTTAGATAAGTTACCTTTAGGGTAGATCATATCAGGAAAGTCACCACTGGCAGCCATAAGCGCAATCTTCTGGTTACCACCATCGTTTACATCATACTCAGCTTCAATTGTAACGCCTGTTTGCTCCGTGATCTTTTTACCAACAGCATCTTGCATCTTGTTCCAGGTCGGACTAGCATCCGCTCCGAAGAACGTAACTGTAATTGGTTCGGTTCCGCTGGACTCTGTAGTCTCTTTGGTTCCCGAATTCCCACAGCCAGCTGTAACCAACATTGCACTTGCGAGCATCAACATTGCAAACGTCTTGGGTGTATTGCCTTTCATTTTGCCTCTCATTGTCTAGTTCCCCCTATTATTTATGAAGGTTTTATCTGTATAACAGGCTTTTGCCTGAGGATACCACTTTTTTGAATGCGCTTTCGATAAAATCTTTTCTTGCCTGCTGCAAAGCTAGCATTTCAATCGGTTTAAGCGAGAAATAATTCTCTTAACAATCATAAAACGTTTTCGTAATATCTATAAAACGCTTACTGAAAGTGCTTACATGATAGATTATACTGCTATCACCACCTTACGTCAACAACAAAAAAAGCCCTTTTTGAAGGGCTTTTTTTGCAATGAAAATCAATGGCTTTTATGCCTTGTTTTCAATTTTATTTCACATCTTTTCCAGTCCACAGGGAGACACGTTCTTTCACCCAAACCGTGTATTGTTTCTCCATTTCTACTGCACCTGCTTTATCAAGTTCAGCCAGGAGACTGTCATACACGCTGTCAAAGTTCTCCGGTTTGGCAAGGATAGCTTCCGGGATCCGTTTACGGATGATATCCTGTGTTTTCTGGTACGTTACGTTGTAGTCTGTGTCAGAAGGTACAGGCATATTATACGCTGCGCCCCAATCTTTCAATTTCAATTCGTCTTCGGATGGATAGAAATCTTTCCATGTTGTGATACCGTATGCTTTCAACGTTTCCTTCTCAGCTGCTGTGTAGCTTGCTTGGATCTGCTCCGGGAAGTTCGTTGTATAGTAGTTGTCTGTAGAATCTTTTACACCATCACCGTATCTTGCGCTGAAAATATTGTACAATCCAACTCCTGTTTCTTTGGTGAAATTGGAGTTGTCATTGGTTTTGCGTTCCTGAACATCGTCAGGAATCACACGTTTTCCATTTTCTACATTGTAGTGTTCGCCTTCAATACCCCAGTTTCTCAACACTTGGCCTTCATCGGAAGCGAGCCAATCCATGAATTTGATAATCCGTACCGGATCTTTGGCCGAAGTTGTAATCCCGATGCCATATCCGTCAAATCCTGTTGGCTGGAATGTGTGATCCACAATGTCCTTGTTCAGGGACACAGAGAAGTGAGCATATGTGGCTTCGTCCTTGCCTGCTGCTTTGAGAGCGTTCTCAGCTTCGCCATAATTCCAGTCCTGGTCGATCAGACCTAGTACACGGCCACTGGCGATTTTGGATTTGTATTGATCATCCTTTTGAACAAAAGTATCTTTGTCGAGCAGGCCTTCATTGTACATTTTGTTCAACCAGCGGAAGTATTCTTTCTCCTCTGGACGTTTGTAGTGAAGCATAGCTTCATACGTTTCAGGGTTAATGTAATATTCACCATCATCCGGTGCGCCTGTTGCCTGGAAGGCCGGGTTCGTTACGGTGATCATGATCTTCCAGTCATCTGCATTCAATGTCAGTGGAATGGTTGGTTGCCCATCAATCGTTGGATGCTTTTCATAATACGTTCTAAGAACGTTTTCGTAATCCTCAAGTGTTTTCACTTCAGGGTATCCCAGCTCTTTCAACACTCTTTGCTGAATTTCGAATCCACCACCAGCATCAAAAGCGACGTTATCTACACCCATGTTGGTTGGAATAGCATAGATCGCCTGATCTTCCAAACTGTATTTCAGACGATTCATCTGATCGCCATATATCTTTTTCAGGTTAGGTGCATGTTCCTCAATCAGGTCAGTCAGGTCCAGCATTGCGCCTGCATCCACCAGCTTCGACAAGTTACCTTTAGGAAAGATAATATCAGGGTAATCACCACTGGCAGCCATCAAAGGAATCTTTTGGTCGCCACCATTGTTCACATCGTACTCTGCTTCAATTGTAACACCTGTTTTTTTGGTAATCTCTTGGCCCACTGCATCTTTCATGTTGTTCCAGCTTGGACTTGCATCTGCACCAAAGAATGTAAAGGTTACCGGGGTGGTCGTATCTTCAGAATCAACCGGCTTTTCTGAAGCGTTAGTTCCTCCTCCACTGCATCCTGCGGTAATTGCAAGTGCACTGGCTAACAGAAGCATTGCGAATGTTTTTGGTGTTTTGCCCTTCATGTGTAATCCCCCTTATGGATATAATGAAGCTGTATATTTGTATAACAGGCTGACCTGCACATACCGTGTCCAGATGAAGATAATGTAATTTTCTTGTTCCTCTAACATTTAAAGCGCTTCCTACAAAGCAGTGAATGGATCTCCACACACCTTAATTCACTCGTCACCCTCTGGAATTCCCCTAGAATAAATAAGGGAGATGTATGTTGTTTTTCTCTGATGTACGAGCTAATGTAAGTGCTTTCATAATTGAATAATAATCGCTCCTACACCCCTTGTCAATAGTGAATATATAAAATATAAAACGTTTTTTAGAAAACGTTTTAGGCATAAAAAAGAACCCGGTTCTCCGGGTTCTTTCTCGGTTTAATCAGTTCAATCGATAACTTATTTAGCTTCTTCGCCGCTCCACAATTGAACACGGTTTTGGACAAGCTCAGTGTATTGTTTCTCCATGTCCTCTGCTCCTGCATTGTTCACTTCATCAATCATGCCGTCATAGATGGCATCGAACTGCTCAGGAGTACTCAGAATGGCTTCTGGGATACGTTTACGAATGATATCCTGTGTTTTCTTGAAGATAACATTGTAGTTAGAGTCACCTGGTGTTGGCAGATTGTATGCTGCTCCCCATGGTTTGATCGGGAAATCTTCTTCACTCGGGAACAAGTCTTTCCAGGTAGTAGCACCGTACGCTTTGAGTGTTTCTTTCTCTGCATCGGAATATGCTGCCACAATCTGTTCAGGGAAGTTCGTAGTATAGTAGTTATCCGTTGAATCTTTCACACCATCTCCATAGTGACCAGACATATTGGTGTACAGTCCAATACCCGTTTCTTTCTGGAATACGGCTGCATTATTGGTTTTCTGGTCCTGAATGTCGGCAGGAATCACACGTTTGCCGTCCTTCACTTCGTACTGTTTGCCCTCAATTCCCCAGTTCATCAGCACTTGCCCTTCTTCAGAAGCCAGGTAATCGAAGAATTTGATCGTACGGACCGGATCAGGATTGGTCGTTGTAATCCCCACACCCCAACCGGATACAAATCCCGGGTCCTGGAAGGAATGATCCATAATGTCTTCGGACAAGGTTACCGGGAAGTGTGAATACGTTGCTTCAGCCTTGCCTGCTGATTTCAGTGCGTTCGTCGCATCGGAATAGCCCCAATTTTGGTCAATGACACCAAGAACACGTCCACTTGCAATTTTGGATTTGTATTGGTCTGTTTTTTGGATGAAGCTGTCCTGATCCAGCAATCCAGTGTTATACATATGGTTCAACCAGCGGAAGTACTCTTTTTCCTCTGGACGTTTGTAATGCAGACTTGCTTCATACGTCTCTGGATCGATGTAATATTCACCGTCATCCGGAGCACCTGTTGCCTGGAAGGCAGGGTTCGTTACCGTAATCATGATTCTCCAATCATCCGCGTCCAGTGTTAACGGGATTGTTGGCTGACCATCAATCGTTGGGTGCTTCTCTTTGTACGCCTTCAATACATTCTCGTAATCCTGAAGTGTACGCACTTCAGGGTATCCGAGTTCTTTCAGTACACGGTGCTGAATCCCAAATCCACCACCTGCATCAAAGTACTTTTGGTCTACCGCATAATACGTCGGCAGCACATAAATAGCCTGATCCTCATTACTGTATTTCAACCGGTCCATGTAATTACCATACAGCTTCTTCAGATTGGGAGCATGTTGTTCGATCAGATCCGTCAGATCGAGCATTGCTCCGGCATCCACCAGTTTGCTAAGCTCTCCTTTGGGTGACACGATATCCGGATAGTCCCCGCTCGCCGCCATTAAGGATATTTTATCTTGACCACCACTAACGGCAAATTCACCGTTAAGGGTTATCCCTGTTTTTTCTGTAAGGACTTTACCTACTTCATCTTTCATGCCATTCCAGTTCGGACTGGGGTCAACACTGAAGAAATCAAAAGTAAGTGGAGTTGTCTCTGCGCTTGTATCCTTGAACGACGTATCACCGCCGCTTCCTCCACCGCAACCTGCGAGTAAAGACATTGCAAGCACTGGTGCCAGTGCAATCTTCATTTTGGAACTTGCCATAATGGTAATCCTCCCTGTTTCATATGTCTGTCTTATCCGGGACTTTTTTGTCCCTGTCTATAGCTTCATGAATACCACACCGCAGCCCTATACGGTGAAGCGCAGACCAAATGGCTGCGCTTCGGGTATCCTGATGCTTCATTTGTAGATGTACGGCCGCTCTATGTGGCAGCCTGTACCCACTTGTTTAACCTTTTACTGCGCCCAGTGTCATACCGCCAACAAAGTACTTCTGAAGGAATGGATATACAATGAGGATTGGAACCGTTACAAGGATCGTAATCGCCATTTTGATCGATTCCGGTGAAATCTGTGTCATTTGCTGCGCCATATCATTGGCATTTCGTCCAGCACCTGAGCCTTGCTGCGTACTTTGCAATACTTTCATCAGCTCATATTGTAGCGTGGTCAGATGTGCCTTTGAACCATTATACAGGTACGTATCGAACCACGCATTCCATTGACCCACAGCCAGGAACAATGCGATGGTAGCAAGCACTGGTTTACACAGTGGCAAGATGATTCTGTAATAGATTGTAAAGTCATTCGCTCCGTCCAGCTTCGCGGATTCCTGCAATGAGTATGGCAGGCCATCAATGAATGAACGGATGATGAACACGTTAAATGCACTGATCATGCCAGGCAATACATATACCCAGAATGTACCGATCAGGTTCAAGTCACGCATCAGAATGTACACCGGAATCAGACCACCGGAGAAATACATCGTGAGCGCGAGCGTTGTGGAAACAAATTTTCTAAGTCCAAAGTCAGGTCTGCTCAGTGTAAAGGCGATCATGGATGAACTGATCAATCCGAGCACAGTACCTACAAGTGTACGCAGAATGGAGATCTGCAAACCTTGTAGCAATCCATCATATTGAAAAATCGTTTTGTAGTTCTGTAATGTGAATTCGCGAGGCCACAAGTAAATTCCGCCACGTACTGTATCTGTCGAGTTATTGAGTGAGATGGCTAGTACGTTAAGGAATGGATAAAGTGTTACAACCAGCACCATGGTCATCGCGAGGATGTTGAATATATCGAACAGTTTATCGCCCCGAGTAGCATTGAATGCTTTGTTCGCCATAATGTCGTCCCCTCCCTACATGATGCTTTCTTTAGTGAATTTTTTGAACAAGCCGTTCGCAGTAAACAGAAGGATGATACTGACAACGGAGTTGAATATACCTATGGCTGTACCATACGAGAATCGTCCCATATTCAAACCATAATTGAGCGCGTATAGATCAAGTACTTCCGAGTAGTCTGTGACCAGACTGTTGCCAAGCAAGAACTGCTTCTCGAAACCGATACTGATAAGATGTCCAATTGACATGATGAAAAGTACGGAAATCGTGGTCCGTATGCCAGGCAGCGTGATGTGCCACATTTGTCTCCAGCGGTTGGCTCCATCTACACGGGAAGCTTCATACAGCTCATTGTCGATACCTGTAATCGCCGCCAGATAGATGATGGCATTCCAACCGGTTTCCTTCCACATATCTGAAGCGGTTACAATGTACCAGAACAAGTTCCCCTTGGCCATGAACTGGATCGGCTGATCAATAATGTTCAGTCCTACCAATAGATCATTGATAATCCCGCCATCGGTGGAGAGCATCTTGGTAATAATCCCTGCCACAACGACCCAGGATACAAAGTGAGGCAGATATGATACCGTTTGCACGGCACGCTTGAAGAACATGCCTCTCATTTCATTCAGGAGAATGGCGAAGAATATCGGCACGATAAAACCGACAACCAGTCCCATCAAGCTCATTGCGAGCGTATTTCGAAGTACCAGATAGAAACGATCATCACTGAACAGCTCTACAAAGTGTTTAAAGCCAACCCACTCTTGATCACCAAATGATCTGGCAGGTTTATAGTTTTGGAAAGCCATCGTCCATCCCCATAGTGGCAGATAGTTAAATACGAAAACCCAAGCTACGAATGGCAATGACATGAGATAGAGATATTTCTGCTGCTTCATTCTGTCCCAAATTCCGTTCCGCCGATTTTTTAAAGGCGGTTTGGGGTCACTGCTTCTGTTCGCGGAAGCGGATTTTTTTGTTAGCGTTTCCATCTCCGTTCCCCCTCCTCTGTTTTATAAAATAATCATACTCGATAGAGCGTTTTCAAAATACCATCTGGATTTTAGAGAAAATCATATAAAAATTAGATATAGGCATATATAATCAGACACTATTTAGTTAAAATCAGTGATAAATTCTACTTTTAAATACAACAAAAGTAATATTAAGGTAAAATGAATCTGATATGGTAAATTTCGAAAACGTTTTATAGAAATCGTTTACTTCAACCTGATGGCATACAAAAAGGACCCTTTCGGGTCCCTATAATTACAATGTGAATTGAATCGTTTGCAGTTTAACGATCCCGAGCAATTGCGCAACAGAAATGGAGGTTGCCGGACAGAATTGATCTCCATGCAGATACGCAAGTATCTCCTGAAATAAGCAGGCGGCTTCCGGACGCTTCATTAACGCCAGGTTGGTGAACGGGATGGAGGATACCAAAATCCTGCCCTTCCCTACTTTTGCCTCAAAAGCATAAGCGAGCCGTTTGGCCCGATGGAAATGATCGATCACTTCAATCAGTGGTTTCACCCCGTGCAGAGTATCCATACATATCGCTGGGGTGCCGTTCACCAGGTGATACCAATGCCAGTCGGAAGCTCCATCATGCGGGAAGGAGCCCAACAGTGGTGTCTGATCGTTCAAATACATGCCCATCGTTGCACCAGGCTGTGTAGCGAACATCAGGTAATTCCAGAATACAGGCAGGTACTTGGTCTCCACCGAATCATATAGCCCTTCTGCGGTTGGCTGTAACCAAACACTTCCCCCGTTGACCACATAATCAACGACATTGGGTGTTAGCGACTGAACGATAACCAAGTCAATCTTCCGATCTTTCAACAACTGAAATCCATCAATATGATCCACAGCATCATGTTGTGCTTCCCCGAGGAATGACTGCAGCTCTGCCACGGTATTCCAGATTCGTTTTGATTGCGAATGAGTCCGATAAAATGGGAAGGACCAGCCATGCCACATATTGACTGCGATCCTCTCCGAATCGCCTGATCGCAGTTCCGCTTCGATTCGAAAAGCTGCTGCCCCTTCACAAGGTGCGTTAGCGATGAGGCATCCCAGTGACATTACAGACCCACATTGGATATCTCCGGTTTTCCAGTCCCCTTTATTAAGTATCACATCATCGCTAATCAACTTCCACTGTATGGATGCATCCTTAAGCGGCTCTTTACCATAGTGAGATATGCGTACATCCACTTGGATAGGTTCTCCAGCGTAAAATGTACGCTCCTTGCAACTTAACAATAGAACCACATCTGCGTTGAATCGCTTGAATTCTTCAGGTGTTGTAATGCCTTTGTCGTCCCAGAATACGTCCAAAATTCCCGTCGTAGCATGTCCCTGGCCCGGAAAGTCGCGGATATCCAGCAACTGCACGCCCGCAGCATCTGGCGTTCGCCGAATCCGCTCCATAGCTTCTTTTAGGGACCGCACCAGATGTGTACCGCTGGCCTGTTGAAAATGCTCCAGATCCGCCATCATTCCTTTGTGTGTCAACGACTCTTCAACGGGTTGTAACCAGGTAGGACGCAGAACGCCCGTATACTTGGCTCGTTCCTGAGGCCGCACATACATGGTGTATTGTCCATGTTCGTGCCCAATGACGGGATGCTCCGCAAGTCGGGTAACTGCATGATAGTCCAGCGTGGTATCCGGCACAGCGGAGTATGCGGATTCCAGCGGGGGATGCCAGTTCAACGACTGGATATAATAATCACCTTCCCGCCCTTGCGCTGGAAGCTGTCCAAATCCTGTATTGTCCGTATATAACCGGGTTGGGTCGATATCCCTTGCCCTTGATACCCATGCATTAAGTTCAGGATGGCCATTCGGACCAATAAGCTCATTCCCCATGGAGAACATGACGAATGAAGGATGTCTGTGAAGCGACTGGAGCAACCCGTCCAGTTCTTGTGTCAGATAGGACAACACTTCAGCCGGCGCAGACTGATGCGGTGGCTCAAAGAATCGAGACCAATGTGGAAGTTCTGCCTGTACCAGCATGCCCTCTTCATCAGCAGCTTCCCAGAATGGCTCTGGTGCACTCCACCCATGCAGACGAACATGGTTGAATCCGTACGATCTGGCGACTCGAAACTGCTGAATATAATGTTCCTTGTCCCAGACGGGATAACCTGTAAGGGGGAAGATACAGCAATCGACGTACCCGCGCAGATACACTGGTGTGCCATTCAATACAAGCTGCTTCCCGTTTGTTGCAAAGGAACGTACACCTAATGATTGCTCCAGCCGATCCAGTTCCTGTTCACCGTCATGGAGGTGGATCACTACTTTGTAAAGTTCCGGGGATTCATCCGTCCATAATACAACAGGCTTCTCTTTCCCAAGGTCCAATCGCCACTGATCTATTACAGCGTTGATTTCAGTTGTACCTTCTGAGCTTATATCAGCATTCGGAGGAGCACTTAGTTTGACATTACAACTGTATCGATCAAGCCATGTGCCATCCGGATGCTGGATATCCACATGCAATTGCATACCTCTATCCATCTCATTAGCGGGAGCGCTTACAGTACAATGAACCAGAATGGTTCCATTTTCAGCATCTGGTTGAATACGTAACGTCTGTATGCGGCATGGAGGCAGACGGTCCAGATAGACACCACCCGTGATTCCCCCCCAGGCTGTGGCCGTGTGTAAAGAATGAATATGGCTACCAGCCAGCGGAAGTTTCATCGTATTATCCACGCGAATCTCCATCCGATTCACTTCTCCCTGCTTCACCAGAGAGGTAACATCCCACTTCTGCTGATTCACCAGACTATCCTGCTGCCCAGCGTATTGTCCATTGATCCAGAGATTCGTTGTCCAGCGGACCCCTTTCAATCTGAATATATACTGGCAATCAGGATCGTCTGTTGGAACCAGAACATCCTGAGCATACCAAGCTGAGCCTTCATACTCACGCACCTTGGTCCAGGTATCGAGCCTTCCGTATTCAGGCTCATCTCCATATCCTTGCTCTTCCCATGAACCGGGAATCTGAACGGTTCCCCATGAGGTGTCTTTACGCTGTGAAGGCGGTAATATCTTTTGTTGAACAAGTTCATCGGACTCCAGATCCAAACAAAACTGCCATGTTCCATTTAAGTTTAATGTATGACGTACAGTGCCTATATCAGACAAATTCATATGTTATAGTCATCCCTTCGTCTGGATTCTTGTAAATCCAGTCTAAGGTATGAGACACTCCGTGACCATTGCTTATCATGGGAAGTGCATGGACAATATGATGAATCTGGAAATATCCAGTGATCCCGAAAACGTTTTATTCAATAAGCATGGGCAAAGCCCGGCATTTCATACTTATTCTTCGTTCATATCAGGGGCAGATTCTTTGGACAGGGACTGGGTTCTGGCTTGTTTGTACGCGGAAGGGGATTCTCCTACATATTTCTTGAACTTACCGTGGAAATAGTCCACGTTCGCATATCCCACTCTGGCTGCAACCTGATGGACCTTGAGACCTTCATCCAGCAATTCCTTGGCCTTTTCCATACGAACCTTGTCCAGAAATACATTAAAGTACTCCCCTGTGTGATTCTTGAACAACTTGCCCAGATAACTACTGTTATAGTTGAATACTTCAGCAAGTACCTCCAGCTTGAGGTTTTCACCAGGATTACGCTGGATAAATTCAATCATCTGTTTCAGTACAGTATCCTTGCTGCCTCCACCCATACGTTGAATAAGTCGATTCAAATGTTCGGCTGCCATCACTTTGAGATCAGACAGCGTGAATTGATGATAGACTTCGTTAATCAGAACCGAGTGTTCCTGCATGATGGAGTGCATATGTTGATTCGTCGCTGCGAGCTTGTTGATCGCGAGAGAAAACACCTGTGAGAACGCCGTCTTGATGGCTTGCTCTGTCCGATGATAGGGAACCAGACGCTCTTCCATCTCACCCAGCACCCGCATGACCGACTCACTACTGCGGATGTCCAGCGCATAATACAACTTGTCCGCAAGTTCCTCCTCATCCGGTTCATGTGCTCCTTCCACAGCTTCAACTCCTGGGCCAATAACGCCTCCACCTTCGCTACCTTCATTCCATAGAATGATACGTTGCTCCGCAAACAAGAAGCGTTCCCCAAGTGTACGATTCGCCTGTGTGTAAGACCGTGCAATCTCAGCAGTGGACTGTACAGGTTCCCCTGCAGCCCCATACATGTGAATATCCCATTCTCCCAGCAGTCCCTCCAGCTCAACATACAGATTCCTTGCAGACGACTCGGATGTGATCACTTCCTTGCTTAACAGACCCAGCCCGGAATGAAATGAAAATATGATGCCTCGATCCTTCTGATCAAACGCTTCAATCAGTTTGCGTTTCATGACACTTCCCCGCTGCAAATCTGGCGCCGCATGCATCTCAAGCAGCACGATCTGATAGTGAGGCCAGTGCAGACCCAGGCTGTCTTCTTCCATACTGCCTGCACCCTCCAGACTGTCAAAAAGTAAAGCCTCGATCTGATGTTCCCTATAGACGGTATCTTCACCCGCATGACGCGCCATCGTCTCCCGTTCACGGGTCAGTATCGCAGCAATACGCTCCAGCTCACCAATAATCTCTTCTTCATCCACAGGTTTGAGCAGATAACCATCCACACCAAAACTGATGGCTTTCTTGGCATAATCAAAATCTGCATAACCGCTCAATATCAAAAAGTGCGAACCTGGATGGTTCACGCGCACTTTTTCAATAACATCCAGCCCGGTCATACCAGGCATCCGAATATCTATAATGGTCAGGTCAGGCTCCAGTTCCTCAAAACGAGTGATGGCCTCACGCCCGCTGGCCGCTGTACCGATGACTTGAAATCCATATTTCTCCCACTCGATAATGGTTGTCAGTCCCTCACGTATGCTCGGTTCATCATCCACCAAAAATACTTTATACATGTTGGTCCCCTCCTGCTGGCAAAGTGAAAGAAACCTCTGTTCCTTCCCCATATACACTCGTAATCTGCAATCCATATGGCTCCCCATATGTCAGTGTTAAACGTTGATGTACATTGCGCATACCGATCCGGCTCTTCTCCTGTTCCTCCGGTCCACAGATGAACTGCATCACCTCAGCCAGTCGTTCCGGCGTTATGCCCGCACCATCATCTTCTACACGTATCTGCACAATGTTCTGTACTAAACGAATACTGATATGAACGCGGACCGTACCCTCTTTGTTCTCCAGACCATGGACAATCGCATTCTCAACCAAAGGTTGAATAATGAGCGGGGGAATGTACATCTTCTCCACCTCGGGATCAATGTCGATCTGGAAAGCAAGTCGGTCGCCGTACCGAAATTTCTGAATTTCCAAATAGGAACGTACCATTTCAAGTTCAGCCCGGAAGGTCGTTTTTCCACTGCCAATCTCCAGACTTTTGCGCATTAGCTTGCCCAGCAGCCTGACGATGTTGGCAATCTCTGCTTCTCCTTTGATATGAGCTTTCATACGAATGGACTCCAGTGCATTAAACAAGAAATGTGGATTGATCTGACTCGCCATCATTTTCAGTTTAATTTCTTTCTGGGCGATTTCCAATTGATTGTTCTGTTCCGTTGCCTCTACCACCTGAGTCATGAGTTCATTGATACTTTTCACCATGTAGTTGAACTGTCGTGACAGTTGTCCAATCTCATCGTTGCCATCAATTCGGGAAGTCACGTTCAGGTCTCCTAATGCAAGCTTGTTGAGATGTTTACTCAGCCGCAGCAATCGATTCGAAGTGAGGAACGAGATAATATATACGAATAATAGGGCGATGACCAGCACCAGTATAATAAAAATCATGCCGATCAAGCTGACGGTATTGGCGTCTTTGACTATATTTTTGGTGGCAAAAACCGAAATCACCTTCAGGCTGTTCATACTCGATCCAGGGCCCAGCTCATCAATCACAATATTAGATGGTTCCCCCCGGAAATCACCCTCTATGGTGCCTTTCGCCTGATTCTGCAGATCGACACCAAAATCAAGCTCATCCAGCGTTTTACCCACGAGCTCGGTATTCTTGGCTGCAACCACATAGCCCTGCTCGTCCGTAATCATCGTCTCGAACTGTTCTTGACGCAACAATCCATTCAGCTCATCCTGATTGATTACAATCATCAGTACACCCTCGGTCCGATATTCGGCAAAAGGTACTTTGCGCACCAAACTGAGCTTGTGTACAGGATTGTCCTCCTTATCCGGAATGTAGAACCACCCAATGCTGGTCGTTTTCAATGCCTGTTGGTACCAGTAGCTCTCTTCCGTCTTCTTGTCCACCGGGATGAATTCGAGGTTGTTGATCAAGGTCGGGTTGGTAGAGTAAAAGCGAATACCGGCTATCTCACGGTACAAACGCCTATACTCCTGAAAATCTTTGTATGCAAGATAAGCCGAGGTTAGCTCCACAACGCTCTCGTACCGTTTGTTCACGATCTCCTTGAGGTCCGCGTTAAACATTAAAAGGTTGGATATATCGGTTGGCACACGCAGCATGGTCGCCGTCTGGCTCTTGATCCTGTCCACATTAATGATGGTCTGCCCAATCGCATTATCCAGGGCTTGCTGGCGAAAATAACTGGTCACAGCAAGACCGACGATCAAGACCGGGATCATGACAACCAGTACATAGGAAATGAGCAATTTATGCTTTAATTTGAGATTATTGGTGGTTCGGATCAGCCTTTTAAACATGTCTGCACCTTCCGTCTTCTGTATAAGCGCTTACATATAAAGAGCAGGATCAGGATGTCCTGTCCTTTTAATTTATCATACCACATAACCGCCAGATTTCGGATGGTCATTGAAATGGGTGTATATTTCCAGGCTTCAAGCCAGCCTACCTCTAGCAGAAGAGGCCGCCATTAACGTGGCGACCGGGCTTACCGAATTATTTTTGCTGACAGAAGTTTAGTGACTCCTAGATGGGCGGAATCCATATCCTTTGGCACGCCATGCAATAATCAGAGCTACCAGTGATAAAACCAAGATGGCCCATGTAAAGGACGAAGCTCCCCCTTGATTCAGAAGAACACCTCCCACCATTCCCCCAAGGGCAATAGCCAGATTCCAAACGGTTGTATTAATCGGCATTACGAGATCCACACCCTGTTCGCCAGTAGCTTGAGCAAGGGCAGTCTGTAACAGGGTAGCCGCACCGCCAAATGTCAGACCCCACAGCGCAACCGAACCGAAGACCACAACAACGTGCTCACTCCAAAGACCTAATACAAGGGAAATCAAAGCAAAGCCTGCAAGACTCATGAGAACCAGCATACGCAACCACCGATCAATGAATATACCTGTAACCCAGATGCCCACCAATGCCATCAGACCAAATACAAGTAAAATGAGTCCAACCTTGGATTCCAATCCGACATCGGCGAGAAAAGGAGCAATATACGTGTATAAAATATTATGAGCCAACATCCAGGCCAAAACGACAGTCAAAATGGGAATGACACCGGGGGTGAACAATACTTGCCTGACAGAGATGCGTTTATCAGCTGACTGTCCCGGATAGCCGGGTACTTTCCAGAGCACCCAGAAAATCAGTATAAAGGCCAGCAACGACATTAGCCAGAACACTGAGCGCCAGCCCATAAATGAACCCAGCAACGTACCTGCCGGAACACCGAATGATAAGGCAATCGGCGTTCCAATCATAGCCACAGCCATTCCCCTTCCCTTTAGATGATCAGGTACCATGCGTAATGCATAACCACCAATCAGGCCCCAAGAAACACCTGCTGCAACACCGGCCATAAAGCGGGCGAATAGTGTCAGCACATAGTTTAACGAAAGGGCAGTAATGGTGTTGAAGACAAGAAAACCGATAATGGACAGAAGTAAAAGCGGGCGCCGCCGCCACCCCTTAGTCAGCACCGCCACAGGTATGGCAGCAACCAAAGACCCAACAGCATAAAAGGTGACAAGCTGCCCCGCCCCTGCCTCTGAGACCTGCAGCCCTTCTTTAATTTGCGGCAGTAACCCCGCAGGAAGTGTTTCGGTCATAATGGCTATGAAACCCGCCATAGCCAGGGCCAGCAACCCCAACCACGGAAAACGATGAGAAGATATATCCGACATCTGTGCAGCTCCTTTTAAGGTAGTATGGAACAAGTAATCCAATTATGGATCGATCATTCCTTATATTATTCAGACTGTCTAACCTTGTCAATGACTTTTGGATCGATTAGTATATAATTATGAAAACAAGGGGGAATCTCTTATGGCAAGAACGGGACGTCCGCGCATTTTCGATCGGGATGAAGCCTTATTACAGGCGATGATGCTCTTTTGGGAGCAAGGATTCGAGGCCACTTCATTACTTCAGCTTCGAGCAGCCATGGGGGATATTTCAGCAGCCAGCTTCTATGCAGCCTTTGAATCCAAAGAAGCGCTGTATAAGGAAGTGATAGAACGATATATGGGCACGTTTGGACGTGTGACAGAAAGTTTCTCGGATCTCACCCTGTCACCAAGAGAAGCCATTGAAACAACATTAAGAAGTACCGCAAAAATGCAAACAGACAGCTCGCATCCATCTGGCTGTTTAATTGTGCTGTCAGCCAGCACATGTTCTTCC
Source organism: Paenibacillus sp. Negev47 (assembly GCF_058313655.1). Classification (NCBI taxonomy): domain Bacteria; kingdom Bacillati; phylum Bacillota; class Bacilli; order Caryophanales; family Paenibacillaceae; genus Paenibacillus; species Paenibacillus sp. Negev47. Next base: position 776,111 of record NZ_CM177754.1, on the reverse strand, counting down.
AAAAACAATCATATCCGTGACATTGCCGCTGAGAAAAGAAAGTTGACTCGCAACCGCCTGCAGGATTGCATCCAGCGAGCTGTGGATATCGGTGAGATTCCTGCTGCCACGAATGTAGCCATGCTGACCACCGTATTTGATACCTTTATGCAAGGCATATCTACACAAGCCCGGGACGGTGTTCCTTTTGCAACGATCGATCAGGCTATCACGGAATTCATGGGCATCTGGAACATTGTTCAACATTCAGCCTGACTTTATCTACGAACTGTTGATGGGTTAGAAAAGCCAAAAAAGGCACTCCCACGATTGGAAGTGCCTTCTCAGTTTAAGATCTATGCATATGCTGTTAAGGACGAGGTGTGTCTACACCATTCAGGATCAGTTTCGGATGAATATCGGCGCTCAGCGAAGCGGAGACTGCACAATATTTTTCCTCAGCCATCTGGATGGCTTTCCAGATTCGATAATCCGGGATATCACCATCTACTTTGAAGATCAGATCAATGGATGTGAAGCCTTTGGGCATCTCTTCGCTGCGTGTGCCTTGCGCTTCAATCTCAATCGATTCAATTTTGCCCAGGAAAGCGTCCAGAATCATTGTAATATCGATTCCCATACAGCCGCCTAAACCCGCCAGTAACAATTCCATCGGGGTAGCTCCCTTGCTGTCACCACCATAAGCAGCAGTAGCATCCATGCCAACGGCGTAGCCAGAGGGTCCTTCCGAAGTAAACGCGCGTTTGCCTTTCCATACGGTTGTTACATTCATGATGTTATCCTTCTTTCTTCTTCGTAGGTTTCGTTAGAATTCAGTAATCTGTTGCAAGAAACGACGAGTGCGTTCTTGCTTCGGATACTCAAAGAAAGCCTGTGGACTTGCCTCTTCCACAATCGATCCGTCCGCCATAAAGACGATTTTGTTCGCCACATTACGGGCAAACTTCAATTCATGTGTCACGACCAGCATCGTCATGCCTTCCTCTGCCAGCTCCTTCATAACGGAAAGTACCTCTCCGACCAATTCAGGGTCAAGGGCTGAAGTTGGCTCATCAAACAGCATCACTTCCGGTTCCATCGCGAGTGCCCGTGCAATGGCGACCCGCTGCTGTTGTCCACCAGACAATCGGGATGGATACGCATCCTGCTTGTCCGACAAGCCCACCCGATCCAGCAGAATCCGGCCGCGTTCGGCTGCTTCGTCACGTTTAATTTTTTTCACCGTAACGAGACCTTCCATTACATTGCCCAGCACCGTCTTGTGCGGATACAGATTGAACTGCTGGAATACCATTCCGGTCTGGCGACGAATCTCCAATACCCGGGCACGCTGGACACGCAGCGAATCAGTACTGTTTACCACAACACCGTTCACTTCAATCTGTCCACCGGACAGCTCTTCCAGTCCATTCAGGCAGCGCAGCAAGGTACTCTTGCCGGAACCACTTGGGCCAAGTAATACAACAATATCTTTGGCATCGACATGCAGATCGATGTTCGTAAGTACTTCATTTTTCTGAAAACGTTTGGTAAGTCCAGTCGTTGTAATCATCGCTTCTCTCCTCCCATCAGTAGGCCCGAGCCAGCCGGCGCTCCACTTGTTCCAGAATGGCCGAGAAGCCGATACTCATGATCCAGTAGATCACACCGATGGCCAGATAAAACGGCATGTTCAATGCATATTGTGATACCAGCAGTTGTGCTGACCGTAATAACTCGGTAACACCAATCGCCGCCACAAGTGATGTTTCCTTCAACATGCCAATAAACGTGTTACCCATTGGCGGGATGGCAATGCGCACAGCCTGCGGGAAGATAATCCGTCTCATCGCTTGAGCGGGGGTCATTCCCGTTGCATATGCAGCTTCCGTCTGTCCTTTTGGTACAGCCTGAATGGCTCCACGGAACGTCTCCGACAGAAACGCACCTGCATTCAGACTGAGTCCCAGACATGCAGCCGTGAGCGATCCCAAGGTCACTCCATAATCAACCAATCCGTAATAGATAACGAATAATTGCACCAGCAGCGGCGTTCCCCGCATGATGGATACATAGAATCTTGCGATCAACCTAAGCCACATCGGTCCCTTCAGACGAGCAATCGCAACGAGCACCCCGATGATGAACGCAAAAAACATGGAGATCACAGTTACATACAGCGTATAGTAAGCCCCCTTCAGAAAGAAGGGGATATTTTCAAATACCAGTTCCATGGGTCAAATCTTCCCTTCGCCTTGCAGGTTCATTATTGCGCAGGCTCTTCACCAAACCATTTTTTGAAAATGGTATTGTACGTGCCATCATCCTTCATGCCTTTGAGGGCATCATTCAGTGCAGCAACAAGTTCCGGATTGTCTTTACGAACAGCAATACCTGCCTGATCACTCTTAATCGGTTCACCTACAGCTTTGATATTTAATCCGTTGGCATCCACAATCGGTTTCAGCGCGTACATGTTGTTAATTGTTGCGTCAATTCGCCCAGCATTCAGATCTTTGAGTGAAGAGATCACATCATCATAGGTTTTAATCGTGAAGTCTCCTACTTTCGGCAACACTTCATTACGCAGATATGATTCATCATTCGTACCGAGACCTACGCCAATCGTTTTACCCTTGAAGTCTTCCAGATTGGTAATATCGTTATTGTCTTCTTTTACAATAATTTTAACTTGGTTCGTAATATACGGATCACTGAAATCCAGTACTTTCTTACGATCATCGGTAATGGTCATCTGGCTGATGATGGCATCCAGCTTTTTAGCTTGCAGACTAGGTGTCAGACCGGAGAACTCCTGGGATACAAATTCAACCTCTACACCCAGACGTTTGGCAACCTCACGTGCGATATCGGCATCGTAGCCATCCATTTCTTTCTTATCATTCAGGAAGTTGTACGGTGCGTATGTGCCCATCATGCCCACTTTAATGACGCCAGCAGACTTGATCTGCTCCAGTTCATTACTTGCCTGTGCACCGTTCGTGCCTCCATTGTCTGTTGCCTTACTTCCACAAGCGCTAAGTACGAGCATCGTCATCAGCAGAATCGCTGTCAAAGACCAGCCTTTACGAGTTTTCGATCCATATGTTTTGTTCATTACGTTAACTTCCTCTCATTCGTGTATTTCATTTCATGGTGTACATTGGGTTACTTCGTTGTCCATTAAACCGCAGTTGTACCCATTATTCCCTGCTCTTTGCTTAATCATGTGAATCTTATCTACCCAGGAGTCCATAAAACTCAAAGCTTGCTGCCTCGGCTGCCAGGGATGAAGCTGTCATGGTTGAGAACTTGCTGTGCAACTCATCAGAGCCGAATAACCAGCGGGATATCATACCTTCAATCATGCTCACCAGCAATGCTGCTCGAAGTGGCACATTCATGTCCTGAGGTAACATGCCGAGTTCAATGGCTCGATCCATATTGTGGCGGAACGCAGTCTCGACGGCATTACGTGTCTCCTCGACCAGACGTTGTACGGATTCTTCAGATACGATGCCTCTGAGCAACAGTTCCATAAAATAACGATTCTGCGCAGCAAATGAGAACATATCGGTGAACAACCTTTCCGATGCTTTCACCATATCCCCTACCGATCCGGCATCCTTGCGGTAGCCTTGCCCAATCGCCTCAAGTAACTTCTCCTTGCCCGTTAATACAATCTCCGAAGCAATGGCTTCTTTACTCTTGAAGTGCCAGTAGAACGTTCCTTGCGCAACACCAGCTTCACGGACGATATCGGAAATTTTCGTCTGATGGTAACCTTGGGTGGCAAACCGTTCCATCGCTATGCGTATGATCTGGTCCCGGCGTTCCTCTCCGGGTTCCAAACCGTTAATTTTGGTCATTCATGTAACCCTCCCGATTGATCAGTCAGTCAGTTAAGTTATATCCTATGGGATAACTAGGTTTTTGTCAATATAGTTTTAAACAAATGGTTACAAGCATAAGTTGAAGTTGAGTGCATTTGTGATCATAATAGGTGATAGTCTTGTTCAGATGAACAAGCATTGTCAAGCAGGACAGCCTGGACTGTCATCTGCATTTCAAGGAGGAAGAGAATTGGACATTATATCATCCATTATTATGGGCATCATCGAAGGTTTGACTGAGTTTTTGCCCGTGTCTTCTACTGGACACATGATTCTGACTGCCCACTTGCTGGGTTTATCGGAGGACAACGAGTCAGTCAAAACGTTTGAGGTGGTTGTTCAACTCGGAGCTGTACTTGCTGTTGTTGTACTGTACTGGAACAAATTCATTGATATGTTCCGCTTCACTGGAGGGACACGATCTTATTCCCGCCGCCTTAATCTGGCACATATCTTCCTGGCGATGGTTCCTGCCGTAGTCATTGGACTTGTATTCCGCGACTGGATCAAAGCACATTTATTTGGTCCGGAGACAGTGCTGTACAGCCTCGTTATTGGTGGTATATTGATGATTGTAGCCGAACGCTGGAGTCGAAAGAGTGCACGGATTACTACCCATGATGTCGATGATATCTCCTACAAACAGGCATTCATCGTGGGGTTATTCCAGATCTTGGCGTTATGGCCAGGCTTCTCCCGTTCCGGGTCAACGATCTCAGGCGGCCTCATTGCAGGGGTAAGCCGTGTAGCTGCTGCCGAGTTCACATTCCTCGTGTCTGTGCCAATTATGATTGGTGCTACGGGATATGACCTGTACAAGAGTATCGATCACCTGAACGGTAGCGATTTCCCGATCTTCGCGATTGGATTCATCGCTGCTTTCATCGTTGCCATGCTTGCGATTAAGACGTTCTTGTCCATTTTGAAAAAATTGAGTCTGACCGTCTTCGCTGTATATCGCTTCGTCCTGGCAGCTGTGTTCTTTATTATTTTGATGTAGTCTTACAATCCTATTCATTAGACAGGCAAAATCAATGGCGGCCCCGTGTTCCCTTCGGAACGAGGCCGCCATATTTTATATTCTGTACTATGCTTCTGTGACTTCGTGACTCCCCTGCACTTCTTTCTTTATCGCTCGTTTAGATCATTGGTGATCCCGACTTAGGTATACTATGTAACATGGGCAACCAGACTGTTTACTACTGAAATGTCTTCTGGCTTAATACCACTCTTTCACTTGAATATTCCTTTGTTTCTTCCGAACTTTTAATTTCTCCAGCAGATTATATCTATTTTGCTTCTGTTCCTGTAACAGTTGCTTTACACCTCTCATTAACAATCTGTACCTTTGGTCATCATTATGGCTGAGTTGGTGCATTTCTTCAAAAATGGTTTTGTTCATATGTATCTCGTTTCACCCCAGTATTCGGTTTGTAATACCTAGTATACAGAGACACACTGAACAAATTCTAAACAACTCCCGTTCCATCTCCTATTACGTACCATTTTCAAAAGCAAAAACCCCTTCCCAAGTGATGCGGTAGGAAGAGGTCATGAGATAGCTTCTGCTTAAACGAACACGAAATGAATTAAACTTTGGATTCAAGCGTCTCCAAATACTCGGAGATTTGAGCAGGTGTTTTAGCCCATTTGCTATGCAGATGTGCGATCTTCTTGCCGTTCTGGAATACGAGCAGGCTCGGAATGCCGCGTACACCATTCTCTTCAGCAAACGGCTGGAACTTCTCTGCATCCAGGGCATAGAAGGTTTTATCTGTATGCTGATCGATAACGTCCCCGATAAAGCGATCCAGGTTTTTGCAATCCGGACACCAGGTTGTATCAAATTTAATGACGGTAAAACCATCAGAGTTAATTGTATCCAGATATTGTTGTTCACTTTGAATTCTTTCCATAGGTCTTCTCTCCCTTGTATGTTCCTTTTTTGGCTGATCTTCATTGTACCTCGTATAGTTACAATTGAAAATAGGCCGGATGGAGTTAACGATGCTGCTTGTACAGATTAGCGGGACTGAGCTCCCGTATTTCCTGAATTTCCGCAACTGTGAGCTCAGGTGCATTCGAAGCGGCAATATTATGCAGCAACTGCTCTCTTGAACTGGCACCAGGGACAACAGCTGCCACGGCAGGGTGGGATAATGCGTAACGAATAGCCGTCTGAGCCATACTGCGTTGGTCCGTGACAAGACGACTTAGTCCTTGGCGAATGATGTGCAGTTGCTCTGGCGTATAATCCAGGTAACCTTTCTCTGCCTTGGCAGATCCGGAATCGGCGAGCACACCACTGGCTACAGGTCCACGAGCGATTACACTAATACCGTTTTGCTCAAGTAAAGGTAACACTTCCTCTTCCGCCCGGCGATCTGCCACACTGTATTGGTTCATGACGCTGACGAGAGAAGCCCTCTTCACATATTCCCGGATGACATTCGGACGGATGGAGGAGATACCGTAATAACGGATAAGTCCTTCCTGTTTCAGTTCCTCGAAGGCTTCAATTGTTTCTTCAATGGGATCTTCCATCGTACCGCCATGCAGCTGATACAGATCGATATAATCCGTCTGCAGTCGCTTCAAACTTTCATGTACAGCTTGCTTAATGTAAGCTTTGGACGGGTCCCACGACCAGCCCTCTTTACCGGCAATACGACGATTACCTACTTTGGTTGCTACAATGACTTGATCCCGACGTCCTCTAATCGCTTGTCCTACAATTTCTTCATTACGCCCTGCATCATACAGATCGGCTGTATCCAACAGATTGACGCCATGATCCAGAGCTTCATGAATTAGAGCTACGGCAGGTGTTATATCGGTTCCGAGAGACATACAGCCCAGTCCAATCTCAGACACCATCAAATTGGATGTACCCAAATGATTTTTCTTCATGTGTGCATCTCCTTCCATTACGTTCTGCAAGTATCCATTGTATCATTCTTGCTGGCAAAAATCGCATGCCAGACTAGAGCAAAGTTTTGCTTTTAAGTCACCAAAAAACCTGGAACTACTGCAGCTCCAGGTTTTCTCATGATAACGATATGAATTATTAAACGAGTATGTCAAAATCTATTTCACTTCAACGCGTGGTCTGGTTTTGCTTGCATGAGATGAATTGGAGCTTTTCATCATACCGGAGACGGTACTAAACAACTTATCTCTTGCTTGTTTGTTCCTCATCAGGTAAGTTACGCCTGCACCGATAGCCGTCATCATGATTCCTCTTCTTTTAGACATGTGCTTCTCCTCCTTCAGGATAAATGTACATCGTGTCTTGTTTGACAATTACCCTTTGAGCGGAAAACGAAACGAAGCGGAAGCATGATCGCGCAAAAAAAGATGACCTCCGAATTAAAATTCAGCGGTCATCTTCCACTCGCTCTTTTGCGGCTCCGCAGAACAAGAACAGTTAAACAAGCTTTCGTACATATGATCGTTCAGGCACCTGCTCACATCTCCACCTTATTAATCAGATGGCGTTGCCACATGAGTCATTTCTTCATGTTTGTAGGTCGAGCCATCCGCGGTCAGATAAAAGTGGCCGATGGGATGCAGATCTTCATCCAGTTCATAGACAAGCGGAATACCTGTCGGGATGTTGAGCGCCATGACGTCTGCCTCGGACAGCTGGTCCAGATGCATGACGAGTGAACGAAGCGTGTTACCATGCGCAGAGATCAGCACTCTTTTGCCAGCCGACACCATCGGTTTAATCTCCACATTCCAATAATCCAGCACACGCTTCGATGTATCCATCAGGTTTTCCGTAAACGGGATAGTGCAATCAAGTCGCTTGTACTTGTCCAGGTCCTGCACATATCGATCATCGTTTTCGTCCAATGCCGGGGGGGATACGCGAACGGAGCGTCTCCATTCCTGCACCTGATCTTCCCCATATTTCAAAGCCGTCTGCTGTTTATTTAACCCCTGCAAAGCACCATAATGGCGTTCATTCAGCTTCCAGGTCTTCGTAATAGGAATCCACATGAGGTCCATCTCATCCAGCGCAATATCGAGTGTACGGATAGAACGTTTCAGAACAGATGCATAAGCGCAATCAAAATCAAACCCCTGTTCCTTCATGATTTTCCCTGCTTTACGAGCTTCTGCATAACCATCCGTCGTCAGATCCACATCTGTCCAACCAGTAAATCGGTTCTCCACATTCCACATGCTCTGTCCATGGCGAATCAAAACAACTCTGTACATAACTGTGAACCTTCCTTCCATGGAAACATTACCCCAAGTTCAGCAAGATATGCTTAACTACATTTAACTACATTAATAATACGGTGCCATCATCAGGTATACCACGACACCTGTAGAGCTGACATATAACCAGATTGGCATGGTCCAGCGTGCAATTTTGCGGTGTTTCTTCAGCTGATTCGTCCAGCCCCATACTAGTGTGAACAACGCCAATGGAACAATGAGGGCAGCCAGTATACTATGCGTGATCAGAATGAAGAAATAGATGGAACGAATGATGCCTTCGCCGCCAAATTTGGACGTTTCTGGTGAGAGGTAATGAAACGTCAGATATGTCACAAGGAATAAAAGGGTCGTTGAGAATGCAGCAAGAATGAATCGTTTGTGCAACTTCACATTACGCTTGATAATAGCAATTAGCGCTGCGAGCAGGAAGATGAAGGTAAAACTGTTAAACACGGCATTAAACCGCGGCAACACCGTAATATCAAAGGTTACATCACCTTTGTAACCAATAGATGGTGCGAAGAACAATAATAAAATAATGACATTAGCGAGAATGGAAATCGTGATAATGATGCCTGCGAAATTTTTATTGCTCGTCGGGGATGGAATGTTCGACTCCCCTTTGTTATTTTTGCCCAATGCCAAATCCTCCTCATATCCTAACTTCTATGTTCTATATCATTATATCGCGGCAAATCCGGGCTGTTAAGTGACAACACTCTGAACAAAACGTGACACAAACGACGTTAGCGTGCCCGTTACTGCCATTTTCATACTTACCAAGACAGCAAGATGTTTACCACAGCTCAAATTTGTGTTATAGTTAGTGTCATTAATCACATACGCGTTAAACCGGAGGAGCCTGTCACCAAGGGCCCTCCTTGTCTTTTTTTAGGCATGAATGGCACTTTTTATTAATGCTGTTCTATGCCTTTTTTTGTTTTTTAGGCTTGGAATCTTTCGCCCTTGGGCTGGTAATCCTATAAAAACGCAACTGCTGGAGAGGAGCACACCTATGGAATTTATTTTGGTTCTTGCACTTATTTTGATCTTCACCAAACTTGCTGGTGATTTTTCCGTCAGGCTCGGTCAACCTTCTGTTTTAGGTAAACTGATTGTCGGTGTCATCCTGGGACCTGCGCTACTTGGTTGGGTTCAACAGAGTGATTTCGTCCATTACATGGCCGAGATCGGGGTATTATTGCTTATGTTCATTGCTGGACTGGAAACAGATTTGGATCAATTGAAGAAAAACTGGAAAGCAGCCTTCGCTGTTGCTGTTGGTGGTATTATTTTACCCTTCATTGGGGGATACAGTTCTGCTCTTGCCTTTGGCATGTCGCAGACACACGCGATGTTCTTCGGATTGTTGTTCTGTGCAACTTCGGTAAGTATCTCTGTTCAGACATTGAAGGACATGGATCAACTCAGCTCGCGTGAAGGCACCACGATTCTCGGAGCGGCTGTTGTGGATGACGTACTCGTTGTAGTTCTCCTTGCTGTCATGATGAGCTTGCTCGGAACAGGTGGAGGAGACGTTTCCATCGGATGGCTGATTAGCAAGAAACTGCTGTTCTTCGTTATTATCATCGCTGTAGGTTGGTTGGCTGTTCCACGGATAATGAAATGGATGGCACCACTGCGGGTTACCGAAACGGTGATTACGACAGGCCTTATTATCTGCTTTGGCTTCTCGTATTTTGCCGAGTGGATGGGTGTTGCCGGTATCATTGGTGCTTTTGCCGCAGGGATTGCGATTTCCCAAACGAAATTCAAACATGAGGTCGAAAGCAAGCTAGAGCCAATTGCCTACAGTATTTTTGTACCCGTATTCTTTGTCAGTATTGGACTTAATGTCACATTCGATGGTGTCGGTTCACAGATCTGGCTCATTATTGTGATTAGCATCATCGCCATTCTGACCAAATTGATTGGTGGTGCGCTTGGTGCAAGATTTACCGGATTTGATCTGACATCTTCCATGGCTATTGGCTCGGGAATGATCTCCAGGGGTGAAGTTGCCCTAATTATCGCTTCTACCGGACTCGCTGCCGGATTGCTTGATCCGGAGTACTTCACCAGCGTCGTGATCATGGTTATTATCACTACCTTGGTTACACCACCGTTGCTCAAGATCACCTTTGCACGTAAAAAGGGAGAAAAGCGCGTGGAAAGAGGTATTGAGGAATCCCACCTGAGTGGATAACTCAGAAGAAAGATGTAGTTGTGTAAGTGGTGGTATGGACGCTCTGATGCAAGCGTAGCAGCGTTTCATGTCGTTAATGACTTTAATCGTGAAACAAACGCCGCTTTGATCCATTCACCTTCAACCCTGGAGGTTGGAGAGGATCAGAGCGGCTTTTTTATATTATCATAAAATCCTAAGTATTCGTGATCCTTCTCAATTCCTCATAATTCGTTACAAAACAAAAAAAGACCACCTTATACTCAAGAGGTCTTCGATCCTTGCACATTTGCAACAGGCTGTCCCATTTTAAGTTAACACGCCAACGTAAAACCCAATCGAAATAAAGACAACGCACCATACAAATGCACCAATGCCCGATACGAGAACGTACCTGCCGATAGCCATCTTGCTAATTCCGGAGAAACAACACATCAGATGACGAATGCCTGGAATGAAGTAACCCAGGATGATGGACCAATATCCGTATTTGAGAAACCACGCCTCCACCCTGCTGAATCGTTTTGCGTTAACGCCGACCCACTTGCCATATTTTTCAACCAGCGGCCTGCCCGCCTTCTTGCCGATCATGTAACTGAGCAGCCCCCCAGTAAATGCCCCACCGAAACTGACGGCAATGGATACGGAGTAATTCAATACCGAGATGGAGGCGAGATATCCGACAAATGTCATCATCACCTCATCCGGAATCGGCATGCCAATGACACCAAGAGCCAGTAGTCCGTATATTGCGAAATATCCATATTGACCAATAAATTCTTTTGCAAATTCCATACTGACTCGCTCCTTATTTCGGTTCCACAATATCCTTCTCATGAGAGGCTAGCACTTGTTTTAGTGATGGGAATCGGATTTGGCTCACCATGAGACCAGATAGTACAATAATGACAAGATAGGCTACGCCATGTGTGAAATAAGGACTCCAGAGCGCGAAAAAGGACATCAGACCCCCTGCAAATGTAATCGGCATCCCGACAAAACCACTGCTTGCTGTCTTCTGACAGTTATAACGGGCCAGACGCAATGCACCGCACACTGGAAACAATGCGGTCAGTGCCATCCCGAGCACGCTCACTTCATTCATGGAGTTCAGGTACAGAATCAGCACAGGGGCTGTTCCGAACGAAACTACATCAGCAAGTGAATCCAGGGCTTTGCCGAACTCACCCTCACAATGCAATTTGCGGGCTGCATAGCCATCAAACAGATCAAAGAACATCGCTACCCATATCATCATCACAGCCAGGGCGAATTCACCATGAATAGCCATAATGACTGCCAGCATGCCTGAACTCAGATTCCCCAAAGTTAAAATCGATGGTAAAGACTTCATAAGATTTGACTCCCTTTCGTACTAGGCTTTAGGAAAAATAATATAAAAACGGACTCCATCCGGTGTGTTCTCCACTCCATAATTGCACCCATGCAGATCAAGGATTTGCTTCGCAATGGCCAGGCCGAGCCCGGTTCCCCCCATTTTGCGATTACGTGAGCGCTCTACCCGATAGAACCTCTCCCATATAAACTGCCGCTCAGCTTCAGCAATTCGCTCGCCCTTGTTCTCAATGGAAATGTGAACAAGACCGTCACGCCTGCTGATCTCAATAGTTATATCGGTATGTGGTATCGCATGACGTATAGCATTCATCATGATATTGAAAATAACTTGCTCCAGCTTGCTTCGGTCACCCTCAACCGTCTGCTCTGTTGTGGATACAAGCACCACATCCAATCCTTTGTCCTTCAGTTGCGGACCCAGACGGCCGGCGATATCTTCAATCATGTCAGCCAGTGCAACAGCATCTGTATTCAATTGAATCGCTGAGGATTCCAATCGCACCAGATCCAGCATCTCTTCAACCATCGTTTCCATCTTGATCGCCTCATCAGCGATAATCTCAATGTAACGCTCCCGTTTGTTCTCACTCACGCCATCCTTAAGCCCTTCGGAGTAACCCTTGATAATGCTGATTGGCGTCTTAAGTTCATGTGATGCATCGGCAAAAAACTTGCGTTGACGCTGTTCAATCTGCTGCTTCATTTCCATATCTGTGCGCATCTGTGTGTTGGCCTGCCTCAGCTCTTCCAGTGTCTTGCCCAAGGTTTCCGATAATGCATTCAGACTATTGGACAGGCTGCCGATTTCATCATTACGCCGAATTGGTGATTTCACCGTAAAATCCAGCGTAGACATTTTCTTGGCAACATGGTTCAAGGCCAGGAGCGGCTTAGTTACAATTCGGGACAAGAGCAACGCCAATAACAGAATTAATACAAATGCGCCAATACCAAAATACGCATAAAATAAACGTGTTGCCTCATTCGCTTCCCTCATCTCTTGCAGAGAAGTGAGCGAGAAGATCAGTTGTTGCTCAGGTCCTGAACGATGCACTGGAGCAATGGTGATCACATTCCGAACACCGCTCCAGCTATCCGTCCATTCTTCATTAAGCATTTTCCCATTTGCCAAGGCCAGTTGATCTTCGGTGGATAAAGGGAAACGGCTATCCAGTGCCTGCACGAGCAGTCCCTGCCTCTGACTCCACGTTGCCAGATTGGGAAGAACAACCTCGGTCAATACACCTGACCATTCCTGCACCGGTTCAATCGATTCCTGAAAACTTTCTGTTCCCCATGCAGCAGAATTGGCATCCTGGATTTTGAATGGATAGACCATGGACCCGCTGGCCGGCCCTCTAACCGTCAGTTCCTGCCCATACTTCAGATGGGACGTAATCCAGCCTGCATTCTCACTATTGATAAACAAGGACAAGGACACCTTCACGTGACTCCCGTCCTCCTGAAGCAGCGTTATGTGGAAAGGATCATTAACCAGTCTTCCGGTATTCGTCAGAATGACCAGATGCGACTGATTCTGACGCATGAACTTCCCGGTCTCCTTAGCTAATTGCAAATCACTCCAATGTCCATTGGAATATTGCTGTTCGAACTTGGACAGCTTTTTCTTCATACTGCTGACCTTCTGATGCTGATAAAAATCAGGAAACCAGACCAACTGGGCAAAAACCGTCGTTCCGTATAAAAGAACCAGACATCCGGCCATGACCAGGAATAGCTTCATCGTTACGCCATTTCTTCTCATGCTTCTGCCTCAAACCGATATCCGGTACCAATCACTGTCCGGATGCACTTGGCTTCATCACCCAGTTTGCTGCGCAGCTTCTTGATGTGAGTATCCACAACACGTGAGTCCCCTTCAAAATCAAATCCCCAGATCCGATTCAAAATGGCATCCCGGGACAATACAATGCCTGCATTTCGTACCAAATAAAGCAACAGATCGTATTCCTTTGGCGCAAGCTCAACTTCAGCCCCGTCCTTCTCCAGCCGCCGAGCCCATGGATCAAGGGTTACGTGTCCGAAGCAAATCACACCCTGCTCTCTTGCAAATGAACCTTCAACCCGCTTCATTAAGGTCTCTGCACGTGCAACCAGCACACGTGGACTGAATGGCTTCGTGACGTAATCATCTACGCCCAGCTGGAATCCATGAATTTTATCGTCATCCTCAGACCGTGCAGTCAGCATGATAATAGGTACGGTGGATTGGGAACGAATATGCCCGCATAATGTCCATCCATCCATTTCAGGCATCAAAACATCCAAAATAACCAGATCCACCTCATGCAAAGCCAACAGTTCCAATGCCTGTACTCCATGTTCTGCTTCTAAGACGTTCCATTGTTCTTTTATGAAATAATCGGCCACAATCTCACGAATGCGGCTTTCATCTTCCACCAGAAGCACTGTTCTGATCATGGCCGACTCTCCTTTTTAGATTCCTGATAATAACATACCTATTCCATGTGTCGTTCATGTGTCCATACATGTTTTGGAATGAACCCCATGATATATACGATTAATATAAGCCAAAAGTTACTAATTTTTATCAAAATGCGCACAAAAAAGAAGCTGCCAACGAGCAACTTCCTGCTCATTGACAGCTACTTGAATGATATCGAATTGTGTTATCCAGAAGTAATGCGCTACTACTGCGCGCTCCTTGGCAACACTTAACGTTGTTGCTCCAGACGATGTGCCACATGCAGTGTTGGGCCAACAAAACGGTTCAGCGGGAATCCGCCAGCAATCGCTTTGGTCACGAAGGCTTTACCTTCACGAACAGCCTCTTTCACTGTAAGACCACGAGCCAACCCTGCAGTAATCGCTGCAGACGTCGTGCAACCCGCGCCATGCGTATATCCGGAGCCGACAACATCGGCTTCAAACCATTCGTAGTTGGTTCCATCATAGAGTAGATCCATTGCTTTACCCGGGTTAATCACACCTCGGTCTTTGATCAGTACATGCTTCGAGCCATGGGCATGAATTGCTGCTGCCGCTGCTTCCATCTGCTCTTTGGAGCGAATCGGTCCACTCTTCGCCAGTTGGGATGCTTCGAACAGATTCGGTGTAACCAGATCAGCACCTGGCAACAGGAATTCGATCATCGCTTCCGTATTTTCCGGTTGCAGTACTTCGTCTGTACCTTTGCAGACCATTACCGGATCGATAACGATCTGTGGCAAGCCACTGCGGCGAATATGCTTCGCTACCAGTTCAATAATATCTACAGAACCGAGCATACCTGTCTTCATTGCATCGAAACCGATGCCGTCCAGAACAGTGCGAAGTTGCGCTTCAACTACATTTAATTCAACAGGAAAGACCTGGTGATCCCATGTTTCGGGCTCCATTGCCACAACCGTAGTCAGTACGGTCATGCCATACACACCCAGCTCCTGAAAAGTTTTCAAATCAGCTTGAATCCCTGCTCCGCCGCTCGTGTCCGAACCAGCTATTGTTAATGTTTTTGGAATCGTCATGGTAGTCGCATTCTCCTTCGTGTCTCAGTTGACATTATCCTATCCCTTGTACGAGCGGATGTCAATGGCATCTGAAGCCATACGGAGCATGCCTTTTAGGATGATTCAGTTCACATCTTTGGTCTCCAGACGAACCATGGACATCGAAGCAATCCATATCCCTATTGCTCCAAGGGTCAGAGGGATAATAATAAGCGAATGAATGGAAATTTCCGACCCGTTGAATCCGGAGCAGACAATCAAAACCAGCAGAATGGACGAGACCATTGTGGTTGTAACAGAATGCTTACGCATACCGAAGAATAGGGGAATGAGTGCCATACTCGCAGCCGATAAAGAACTCATAATGTACTTCACCAGAAGTCCCAATACATCCTGATTCGTCAATGAGCCAGGAATGAAGGAGTAGAATTGATTAACAATCAGCAGCAGTGAACCCATCAACAGATCGGTAACCATAATCATCACAAACGTAAAAACAAACACGATAATCAATTTGGCAGCGATAATTTTATGACGCTGGATGGGATAGGTGAACATGACGTTCATCGTTTTATTTCTATACTCACTGATCACCAGCTTGGTTAATAAAGCTCCTGCAAATATGATAAAGGTCGCTCTCACAAATGTATCGATAATCGTAAAGGCAGTCTGGTAATCGGTATAGGCATAATCTTCCGCTCCCACATCCACAAATCCAATCATGATCAGGAAAAGAAGAATGGCTATATTGGCAATACCTGCACCTGCAAAATTTCGTGCAAAACGGTGCTTCCGCATCTCAAGTCTGATTAGTTTAAGCAACGTCTTCATCCCCTTTCACAAGCTTCATGAAGTGTTCTTCCAGGGAATGAGCCCGTTTGGATATCGATTCGATCTCAATGCCATGCTGGATCAGCTTGGTGGTTAATTCCGATGGAATGATTCCCGGATCATAGATGCGTAACGTTTGGTCATCAACCAGTTTATAATTACTCAAACCAAGCTGATGTTCAATGACATAGGTCGCTTTACGGATATCTACCGCCTGTAACTCGATGTACTCATTTTGACTTCCGCGAATGCTCTCCATCGAGACCTCCTCCACCAAACGACCGCCACGAATGACACCAACCGTGTCGGCAATCTGCTCTATCTCGCCAAGGATGTGACTGGAGACCAGCAGGGTGATCCGATACTCATTGCTAAGTCGCTTGAACAAATCTCGCATTTCTCGAATCCCTACCGGATCCAATCCGTTAATGGGTTCATCCAGAATAAGCAATTCAGGAGTGGTTATGAGTGCACGAGCCAGCCCGAGCCTTTGCTTCATACCCAGAGAGAAGTCTTTAACCGATTTCTTGCCCGTATCTTTTAACCCTACCATTTCCATCGTGTTGTCGATGATCTTTTTGTTGTAGAATCCCATGTATTCACAGTGCAGCTCCAGATTCTCGCGAGCAGACAGTCTATCGTAGAAAAAAGGATATTCAATAATACTGCCCATTCGCTTCAGCACTTCATAGGAGGTCGGCGTAAGCTTCTCTCCAAATAGTTCAATCTCCCCTGTGGTTGGTTTGACGAGATTGGTGAGCATCTTCATGATGGTTGTTTTACCTGCACCATTCGGACCGAGAAATCCATAGATCTCACCTTGCTTTATATTCATATTGACGTTGGATACAACCTCTGCCCCTTCATATACTTTGGTCACATCTATTGTTCGTGCGATATAATTCATCGTCTTGTTCTCCTTTACGTCCCCTGTCCGGGTTCCTATATCTATATTGTAAAGAGAAAAGTCTTCTTTTTTATTAATCAAATCTTACAAAAACCTTAAGTCTGACCGGAAATGCCAACGCTGGCTCTATCAGGCCTTTAGGGTAACCGAAAATACAGTCCGTTGATGTGGCACACTATGCAAGTGAATGCTTCCACCCATCTGTTCGACTAGCCGCTTCGTGATCGTCAGACCCAGGCCGCTGCCCTGATAGAGTCGATTGCGGGAATCTTCCAACGTATACATGCGTTCGAACACACGACTATGCTCGCTCTCAGGAATCCCTTTTCCCTGGTCCCAGATCTGTAGCGTCACAGGTCCACCTATCGAATGGTTGAGCGAAAGTCCTAGCACCTTACCCTCTGCTCCATATTTCATCCCATTGGTAATGAGATTATCCAGCACACGGTCCAATGCTTCTTCATTCGCTTGCACGAAGATATCACCATCAGGAATCTCCAGCTCCACGTGCAACCCGAGATTCGTCAACATTTCATAAAAGGAGAGCATCTTCAACCGACATAATTCGCTTAGATTCACCCGACTAAGCACCAGATCCGTGTCTCCGGATTCCAGCTTCGCCAGATCGAAAAAGGAATGAATCAAACGCAACACTTCCTGCGCCTTCTCCTGTATTTTCTCTGTCATAATCTTGCGTTCCTGATCGGTTAATGATGGGCCGTGCAGCAAGGTCTCACTATAACCCAGCACAACGGTGAGCGGCGTTTTCAGATCATGTGAAATGTTGGAAAGCATATTACGCATCTCCTTCTCCTGGTTCGCATAACCGGCTTTGGCGCGGTGGGCATAGTCCAGCAGCTGGTTCATGTCTTTCAGAAGCTGGCTGACTTGGTCATCACTATTGAATACGAGCAAGCGCTCAAAGGTGCCTTGATCCAGAATCGCGGATATTTTCTGATGAATATAGGACAGGTGTTGGGTGCGTTTCCGCAATCTCATCCACAATCCAATGACGGCAATGGCCAGAGTACCCGTTGTAATGGCAAAAATCAGTGTCATCCCTGCTCCGCCTCCAGCTTATACCCGATGCCCCAGAGTGTCTTGATATATTGGGGAGCCGAAGGATCCGCCTCCAGTTTCTCACGCAGACGACGCATATGTACGTTAATGATATTTTCGTCCCCATAATAATGATCGTTCCAGACGGAAGCGTAGATCTGCGCCTTGGTGAACACTTTGCCAGGATGGGTAACCAATAGCTTCAGGATGCCAAATTCCTTGGATGTCAGTTTGACGGGTGTACCTTCGCGCTCCACCTCGTACGTCTCCATATCAACCACGAGTCCACCAATGTGAATACGTTGATCTTTAACCATTTCAGTCACAGGCGGAGTGGTATAATTGGCGCGGCGAATCGCGGCTTTGATGCGGGCAGTCAGTTCGATTAACGAGAAAGGTTTGCTCAAGTAATCATCTGCGCCGAAACCCAGGCCCAGCGCTTTGTCCACCTCCCCATCTTTCGCAGACAGAATAAGCACAGGCACCAGACTGACTGCCCGAATGGTTTGCAGCACATCCATCCCACTTTTGCGGGGCAGCATCAGATCCAGAATAACCAGATCATACCCAGGTTGTGACTGGCTGAACTGACGTTCTGCCTCTAAGCCGTCATATGCATAAGTGACGTCGTAGCCCTCTTTTTCCAAGTATGGCCCGACCATCTCACTAATCGAACGATCATCTTCAACAAGCAACAAGCGGTGACTTAACACATGTTTCCCTCCAACATGAACATTTTTCTTTATTACCTCACAGTTTGTTTGAATTGGCAATGACATACGAAAAAACCTGACAGGATCATCACTTTGAAATCAAGTGTGTTTCCTGCCAGGTCTATAAGCGTCTGTAGATTAATGCTGGTGCTTCTAATCTCTATAACCGTTCTCGCTGTGGATCCAGCACAGTCCAATGGTTCCTGCACCTGCATGGATACTTACCACAGGGATAAACGGCATGATTTCGGTCTTTAATTTAGGGAGCAGATTGGCAATCTGCTTCTTGATTGTGACGGCTTCTTCCTGATTGTTCGCATGCATAATGCACACATGCTTTACTTTCTCCACATCCAGCTTGAGCATATCCAGCATGCGCTCTTTCGTCCGCTTGAACGTGCGAATCTTCTCATTCACAACCACTTTGCCCTCTTCAAATCGAAGCAGCAGATGGATCTTGAGCAGTTGACTGATGATCAGCTGTGTCCCCGACACCCGCCCACTGCGGTGAAGATGCTGAAGACTGGCCGGTATGAGGTAAAAGGACATATTATCAATCATCTGTTCAATGTTTACTTTGATCTCGGCAGCTGAACATCCCTGCTTCTGCCATTCCAGTCCTTGCATAATCATCTCACGGTGAGGATAGGCGCCTGCCTTTGAATCAATTGCGGTCACCGTCACTCCTGCAATCTCTGCAGCCTGCATGGACGTATGCAGCGTTCCGCTCAGTGCAGTAGAGCAATGAATCGTAATAATCTCATCGTACTTGTCTTTGAGCGACTCATACAGTTCAATGAACTCACCAATGGGTGGCTGCGAACTGCTCGCACGTGAAGACTCCGCAAGTTTCTCATAGAACATTTCAGATGTGATGTCATCGGTTTCCCGGTAACATTCCTCTCCAAATACGATGCGCAGCGGTACGATATAGATATGATTTTGCTCCGCAAAAACGGGATCCAGTGTACTGGTACTGTCGGTGACCCATGCAATTTTCTTCATGACATCCTTCTCTCTTGCCGGATTGTTCGTTCTGTATCCCAATCATCAGGCACAAGCCCGGCGGTTTTTATTTAAAATTTGAATATTACATATTGTAAACGTTTGCGATTCTACCTCTCAATTATAAAGGAACGGACAGACCGTTGTCTTGTGGCGCAATCATGAACAACCCTTTTAATTCCATTTTTAGCTAAAAAAATGTCTTGCCTGTGAAGGAATAAATTGGTATGCTGTTGTCCTTCTCTCTTTTTCGCCTTGACTGAAGTGAACGGAACCGCCGTTCAATCCACTTATCGGAGGTGTCACATGCTTTATTTCACCCTGGCTTCCAAAGCCTACTCCCGGAATCTGCAATACCGCGGGGCACACATGGTACATAACCTGGCAAGCGCCATGTTTGGTTACATGTACGCCTGCCTCTGGATCGGCATCGGGGCCGACCACACGCTCGGTGAATACGGAACACAAGGGATGGTCAGTTACATTGCGTTCACGCAATCCTCTCTCTGGATCTCGGGTTTTCTCACGAACGGACTGGGTATCCCCTTAACCGTCAGGACAGGGCAGATCGCGCTGGATCTCATGAGGCCAGTTCATCTGTTCACCCACCTGATGGCACGCGAATGGGGGCAGATTGCCTACCAGTTCGTGTACA
This sequence comes from Paenibacillus sp. Negev47, assembly GCF_058313655.1. Classification (NCBI taxonomy): domain Bacteria; kingdom Bacillati; phylum Bacillota; class Bacilli; order Caryophanales; family Paenibacillaceae; genus Paenibacillus; species Paenibacillus sp. Negev47. The sequence goes on along the minus strand of NZ_CM177754.1, from coordinate 755,801 downwards.
AAAGTATTCCGATCTACCTGCTCTTCTCCATTGTCTTTTCCCTGGATTGGCCCTCAGACGTTTCAACGCTGTTCTATGCCGCACTTGGTCTTGCCAGCGCCGCATACTTATCCATCTGCATGAACTACATCATTGGTGCTACGTCGATGTGGACCACGGAGTCTTCCTGGCTTCACTGGGGCAATCACGCCATGATGAATCTGCTGGCTGGTTTCTTCATTCCACTAGAGTGGCTGCCGAACTGGCTTGAACAACTTGCCTGGCTATCACCCTACCCTTTCCTGCTGTATGTACCTACCCGAATCTACCTTGGTTTCGAAGATGGCTCCTTGCTATGGGGAACCTTGCTTTGGTGCGTCTTCATGACGTTGATCTGTCTTGCGATCACTCAAGTGTTACGTCGTAAAGTGGAGGTGCAGGGCGGATGAAACGGACTTCCTGGTTCAAATTATATAAAATGCTCATTCGAACAAGCATCCGCAGCCGGATGCAATACAAGTTCAATTTCATTATGGCGTCCGTACTCGCCGCTTTAATTCAGATCTCCGAGTTTCTGATGGTTGCTCTGGTGCTGCATAAATTCGGAGCGATTAAAGGCTGGTCCCTCCATGAGATCGGTTATCTCTTCGCCATCATGACCCTATCCAAAACACTGTACCGTACATTCGGCAATGAGGTTCACCATCTGGAAAAATATCTGGTGGGTGGTGAGCTTGATCAACTGTTAACACGTCCTATGCCCGTATTGTTGGCCCTGTTGCCGCAGAACTTCCGCATCATGGCTGGGGAAGTCTTGCAAGGCGGGTTCATTCTCTGCTGGTCTCTGGCAGGCATGATGCATAGCGGACAGATTGGCTGGATAGCCATTCCCTTCTCCCTGTTCATTATCCTCACGGGGGCAGTCATTCTCTTTTCCATCGGACTCGCTACCGCCACACTCGGATTCTGGACTACGCGTATCGAGGAATTACAGACGATCACCGAAGATGCAGCACGAACGGCTGCCCAATATCCGCTAACGTTATATCCCAAATGGATGTCTGGCATTCTGCTATCGGTTATTCCGGTGGGATTCGTCAACTACATTCCGTCACTCTATCTACTGCGGGGTGAAGGAGGCGCGTGGGTCCTTGTTGCTGTTGCGGCGGTTGCCGTACTGAGTTTGGCTGCAAGTCTGCGTTTCTGGCACTTCGGCATGACCAAATATCAAAGTACAGGTAGCTAAGGAGGCGAAACGAATCATGAACATGATCACAGCACGGCATCTGCAAAAGGAATTTAAGACCCCTGTTATTCGGGAAGGACGTTTCTCTGGGTTACGTACGTTATTTTCACGTGAGTATGTATCCAAGAAAGCGGTTCGCGATATCAGTTTTGATATCGGGCAGGGGGAGTTTGTGGGCTACATCGGTCCGAACGGGGCCGGCAAGTCTACCACGATCAAAATGCTGACAGGTATCCTCCACCCAACCTCGGGTGAGGTACTACTTGGCGGTATGAACCCGCATCAGGACAGGCGCAGAACCGTCGGTCGACTGGGCGTCGTGTTTGGACAGCGCAGTCAGCTCTGGTGGGATCTGCCTGTGAAAGATTCATATGATATTCTGGCCGAGATGTACGGCGTTCGTGCCGAGGACAAAAAGAAACGGCTGTCCCAGTTCGCTGAGCTGCTGGACCTTGAATCATTCTGGGCCACGCCTGTCCGCAAACTCTCGCTTGGACAACGCATGCGTGCGGATCTCGCAGCTTCCATGCTGCATGACCCGGAACTGCTTTTTCTCGATGAACCAACCATTGGACTGGATGTGAACGCGAAGAGGAACATTCGCCAGTTTCTACGTACCTTGAATGAAACGTTTGGCAAAACGATTTTGCTGACCACACATGACATGGACGATATCGAGCAGTTATGCAGCCGGGTTATGGTGATCAACCATGGTCAACTGACATATGACGGCACGATCTCATCGCTTCGCGAAACCATCGGACTGCCTACGTTATTTCGAATAACGTTCCGGGGAACGATTCACCTGCCAGACTCTTTACCCTCTGCGCTTCATATCACAGGAGTGGAGAACCAGATCGTTACCGTTGAAGTGAACCGGAAGGAATGGAGCACAATGGACATTCTGAAACAACTGGAATACTGGGGCGAGATTGAAGATGTAGAGATGAAAGAACCGGATTTCGAAGATATTATTCACCGTGTATACTAGTCGGCCTATTTTGTGATGAAATTGGATGAAGACCTGTTCTTATGCCGTTACATGAAAGAGGGACATGGCGTACTGTAATAGCGGAGGTGAAGCGTCATGCTTGTGACCAAACATGTACTTGCGGCATCCAGCGCACACGCCACTCCCTATTACATCGTGCGTGGCATGCTTCCCGGACCGGTGATGTTCATTACTTCCGGAGTTCACGGGAACGAAACGGCGAGCATGGCCGCTGCGCAAAAGCTCGCAGATGATTGTGCGACGGGTCGCCTTGTCATTCAGCGAGGACTGCTGATTATCGTGCCACGCGTGAACCAGAAAGCCTACGCAAAGAAAAGCAGAGGCAAGCCAGATCTGAATCGTACGTTTCCACGTCGTATGTCAGGCAAGGCCAAGCATTCACTGGCTGCAGCGGTTTTTCAGCTGGCCCGTGAACATCGGGCTGACTGGTGGCTCGATCTGCATGAAGCCAACGGGCTGTCACAGCTTAGTACGCGAGTGCTTGGACAGACGCTGATTACCAATCCTGGCAGTCGTACCATTCCGGCTTGCAGAAGAGTTATCGAACGGATGAATCGGTCAATTGCCACTCGTGATCGTCATTTTAACCTCAAGCAGCATGAATTGCCGGGATCTGCCCGCACAGCGGCTTCAAGACTATTACAAGCCCGTTCTGTTACGGTGGAGACCTGCTGGAGTCTGAAGCGCGCGACCCGTATCAAGTATCAAACGAAGATTGTGCACCATTTTCTACGTGAAGCGGGCTTAACATGATTGAGATCATTAAGATAGAAATAAAGACACCTTCAGAAGAGAGCGCCCGAGGATTACTTCGGGAGTTCGCTTTGGAGGTGTCTTTTCTGCGTTTATCTCTGCATCGTTGCTTCCAATATTCGTATACCCACAGGGTCCTGCGGCATGAGTGGATAAAGGTCTTTTTTAGTTATAAACTTGAATATCGCATGTATTGCAGAGGCTGACGGATGGTCTTCATTCAGATTGGCCTGCACAAATAAACACATATCATATTTTTTCAGCAAATCATCATATGTACTGCCTGATACTTTACATAGGATATAGCCCAGTAAGCCCACGCCGGTATTGGAATACTCAAATGAACCCATCTGATCCGTAAAGTCAGCTTCGGATAAAAAAGCAAGTAGATCATCCTCCGTATACGTTGAAAACGGATTGTATCGATTTTTCTTGGAAGACAGGTTTGTGGCAAGTCTGGGTAATCCAGAGGTATGCGTAGCAAGACTTTTTAAGGTAACCTTATTCAAAAGATGTAAAAAGTTTGGTTACAGAGCCGATTTCAAACAACCTGTGTTCAGGAGCAGCCGCGATTACGGCTCCGAGACTCTTTCCCTATTCAACGGATTTTATGGTTAATCTCATCCGGCTCTTTCTTTGTTACCCTGAACGACTGAATATAGCTATGGATATCATCTTCTGGTGTCTTGAGCAATCTGGCCAGATGAATCTGCATCTGTTCAAGGTGATCGATATGCTTCTGAATACCAGCGATTCGGTCACGGACGAGTGTTTTTAACGTATCACTCTCCATGTCCTCCTGACTAAGCAGTAGCAGAGTCTCTTGTATTTCTTTTAAAGAGTAACCCAGCAATTGAGCATCCTTAATGAACTTAATTTTGACTAAATAATCCTCTGTATACACCCGGTATCCGTTGGAGGAACGATGGGGAGCAGGCAAAATACCGCTATCCTCGTAATAACGGAGGGTTGCCATACTCACACCGGTACGCTTGGCCAAGGTTCCTCTTGTCATGGTTTCCATGCCTACCCCTCCACCCTTCTGCGGATTTATTGCGATTGTTCGTTGCGTATCTTGGTATATTGGGCACCATAGGTGGCCTCAGGGAATTTCCCCCAAGACCCTTGCAGCAATGGTTGCTCTTCTCCTTTGAGATAACGGTCAAAGAATGCCAACGCATAAGATCTTGTTATATCCACATTATGTTCTGGCGTCATGCCTCTGGCAAACATTTTCGGTGAAATTAACGAAATATCCGTAAAGCTTTGATGGAAGAAATTCTCCACCGTCAGATAATAGGTATCATTAAGACTGCTCGTCATCACTCGATCCAGATCCGGCTCAAACTCGGGGTAAAATACTTTATCCTTGACAGTAGCATCCGGTTCCAGACTTTTGGCGGTTCCACCGGACATAATATACATAAACGGCTGTTTCAGGGCTGTCGTGGATACCGTTCCCCAGAAGCCGCCCTCCAGGCTAAGTCCTGCTTGGAATCGCTCATCCTGCGCCAGTGCTTCCGCTGTCGTTGCCCCACCATACGAGTGACCCATAATACCAACATGAGCCAGATCAAGTTTTCCTTCGAGCAATTGATTCGGATCATGTGAATTCCACAGGGTCAGCGTATCGAGAACAAATCTTGCATCAGCTGCACGGATACCTATACCTTCTACATTATATTGATACAATTCCTCTGACGTTGCAAAATCAGGGTCGGCCTCATACGAGACCGCACGTCCATCAGGGAGTGTTACTCGTGCTGACGTATACGGGTGATCTATACCAGCGACAATGTAACCGTGGCTTACCAGTTCCTCTATCATTGTCATACTCTGAAAACGGGCAGAGCGGATACCCGGCGAGAACAGCAATACCGGATACTTGCTCTGGGTGGCGGACATCTCAGCTCCTTTTACCACATGTGTTGGAATGGTATCCAGATAACTGAACACCTGAGACGGAATGCCGAACACCAGACTAATAGCTTCTCCCAGTTCACTAGGGTAATGCTCCAGTGGCAGCCCTTGGGCGGCCTCCTGATCTACTGGGTACCAGACATTAATCATAAGTTCACGCTTGTCTCCTTCCTCGGGTGTTTTGGTCTCTTCGCGAGATTCATCCACCAGGTGTTGAGAGAACGTACCAATCGCAAATGTGCCGGTAGGTTCAGGCATCATAAAGGCAGGTAACAGCCAGGTCAGTATAAATGAGCCCACACTGAAAGCCAGAACCAGGATGGATACCAACGTCATCTTTATCCATGAACGACGGTTATGTTTCTGCGTGCTCTGAACGTAGCGGTCACTGCGGTATAAATTCATGAGTTGAATGATTAATGTAATAAATAATACAAGTCCAACGATATAGGTTGGGACCATCTGCACACGGAATGAGTTGATTAAGCCATGCAGAATCACTGCCAGAACCAAAGCGGAGAGTATGCCTATTGTCATTGATCGGCGCTTCGGAAACACTAGCATACATACCGTAGCAGCTACGGTTACCAAGACCAACATCCATTCTAATATTCTCATTATTCTGCCTCCAATATTTCTTGATAAGACAAGAATAAACCTTGAAGTATACTTCAAGGTCAAGGCTGAATATTAGAAAGATTTTATTGAGGAATTCGTAAATCCCATTTGTGAAGTTCAGTCAACGTACACATACCGGCCGAGAAAGCCTTAATACCTGTCGAGTTCGGCCCAGGATATATCCGCCCTGTCATCACCTGCTCTCCCTGCTGAATGAACACCTCAACGGAGCTAACATCCATAAAAATATGAAGTTCAAGCTTCCCGTCAAGAAGTTCCACTGTTGTAGCTCGTTCACCACCCGGCCCTTGCCCGGCCTTCTCGCGATTTAAGCATAGACGTTGCTGTTGCACATCATAGGTAATCACTGTTTCTTCATCCTTACCCGTTCGCAACTTCAACCCGAAGTGCTGTGCCTGTTCAGCTTCGAATACAGCACACAGTTCGTAACAGTCTCCGCTGACTCCAAGGTCAAGATCATGTTCATCACCGTTTAAATGTATACCATACTGCTCGGTGCCTTCCCACCTGTACTGTCTAAGCTCTGGAAGAGGCTGGAATATCAATCGCTCTCCCCTACGAATTAGTTGTCTTGGCAAAGTCATCGCTCCAGCCCAGGCATGGGACTGTTGTGTCGGGATTTCCGTTTCCCACGTATCCATCCAGGCCACCATGATTCGTCGTCCCTGTGCATCCTCCATCGTCTGAGGTGCGTAAAAGTCGAAGCCACAGTCCAGCGGAACGTACTGCTCGTACTTCAGCACACCCGGTTCTTCATCCAGAGTTCCCATCATATAAACGGTCGAATGCAAGTTGCGATAGTTATCTCCCTGAGCAGGCATGCGCTGCGGAGACATGATCAGCACATCTCGGTCATCCAGTGTGAACAGATCGGGACATTCCCAATTGTCGCCAAGCGTCCCGTCACTCTGGGCCATAATGTTAACATAACTCCAATCCAGCAAGTCTGTTGAACGGTATAACAGAATGACCCCTTTGCCCGCAGCGTCATTCGATCCAAGGACGCAATAGTATACACCGTTTCGTTCAAACACTTTCGGATCACGGAAGTCCTTCGGACTGGTATGCTCTGGGATTTGATTCACCCGAATGACCGGATTCATTGTGCTTTTGACAAAATCGATCCCATTGTCCGAAACAGCGATATTCTGTGTCTGCAAGTAATCGTTATCCTTGTCAGGTCCAGTCACAACATGCCCCGTGTACATCAGCACCAATTTGCCGTCCTGAACGATTGCACTTCCGGAGAAACATCCTCCACTGTCGTAGCTCTGATCGGGTGCCAGTGCAACAGGCAGATAAGACCACGTAACCAGATCATGGCTCACCGCATGGCCCCAGTGCATCGGCCCCCATACCGGTTCGTAGGGATAATGCTGATAGAACATATGATACATCCCATTGAAGTATATGAAGCCGTTGGGGTCATTCATCCAGCCCACCTCTGGCATCAAATGATAGGCCATTCGATAGGTTGGATCAACCTGATGTCGATGCTCCTTGATATATGCGTTGGCCCGGGCGAGTGTATAACTCTCCTTCGTTTGAGCCGAAGAACTCGTCAGTCCAAGGTCTGTCTCTTGCCTTGTGTCTATTTCCTGTTTCTCGTATCGTTCCTGGTTCATATGTCCTTCACTCCTGTCTCTCTCTATATCACCCAACTGAACTTATTTGATAGCCCCTTGCATGACCCCCTGAATAATGTACTTCTGGGCAAACAAATAAACGACCAGTACAGGCAGCAGGGTCAACACCAGACCAGCCATCAATGGACCGTAATCCACGGTGTATGTCCCATAAAAATAAAACGTGGACAGCGGCAGCGTTCGCTGCTCAGACGAAGTCAGCACTAAGGAAGGCAGCAAAAAATCATTCCATATCCACAATACATTCAGGACACTAATCGTTACGGTTGTCGGCAGTAACACCGGCAGTACGATGCGGAAAAAGGTCTGCACTCTGCCGCAGCCGTCCATTAGAGCCGCTTCTTCAAGCTCCAGGGGAATACTTTTGATAAACCCATGGTAGATAAATACGGCCAGCGGACTGCCAAAGCCAATATACATGTAGATCAGCGACCACTTGTTATCCAGCAAGCTGAGCGAGCCGTATATTTTAACCAGCGGAATCATAATGGCCTGGAACGGAATAATCATCGCAGCTACCATCAGGAAAAAGAGATACTGATTCAGCTTGCTTTTGTGACGAACAAAATAATGTGCTGTCATCGCCGCAAAAAGAGCAATTAGTAGTACACCTGCAATGGTAATGAGCAATGAATTGCTGAAGGCGGATACATATCCCATTTTGTCAAACGCATTGACGTAATTATCGAATTGAAACGAGCTTGGCAAGCCCAGCGGATCGGAGGTAATTGCCTGGTTAGCCTTGAATGAATTGACGATCAGAAGTACAAAAGGAAATACAAACAAAATCATCACAATGATTAATGCAATAAACTTCATCCAGTTGAGAATGCGCGATTGTCCAGCCATCATGCCTCGACCTCCAGTTTTTTGCTGAAATAGACCTGGAGCAATGTAATGGCGGCTACAAGGATAAACAGAACAAACGCTTCTGCCTGACCCAATCCGTAGTCACGAGCAAGAAAGGCCTGCTCATAGACGTGCATGGATACCATCTCTGTGCTCTTGAAGGGCCCGCCACTGGTCAAGGAGACGTTCAGATCGTACACCATAAATCCCCGTTGCAGTGACAAAAAGATGCATACGATAAACGAAGGAACCATCAGTGGCAATACAATGCGCCCCAGCATTTTGCGATTACTTGCCCCATCAATGCTGGCTGCTTCCATAACATCCTTCGGCACATTCATCAGTCCCGCAACGTAGATAACCATCATATAGCCGGCATACTGCCAAACGGTCACCACAATGAGTGCCCAGAACGCTTTATCCGGGTCGGCCAGCCAGGAGGTGGAAAACAGAGTGAGATTCATTTTTTGTCCTGCAAATACCAGTACCTGATTAAAAATAAACTGCCAGATGAAACCAAGCACGATTCCACCCACCAGATTCGGCAGGAAAAATCCGGCACGAAACCAGCCCTGTGCCTTCATTCCCCGGGTTACAGCGTAAGCGAGCAGGAAGGCAACCGCATTGGTCAACACAACTGTAATAAATACGTACTCCAGTGTCATCCCGAATGATTTCCAGAACACCGTGTCCTTGAACACACCGATGTAATTATCCCAGCCAACAAAGTTTTGATCGATGGCAATGCCATCCCAGTTCGTAAACGTCAAATAAATACCATACAGAAATGGAATAATCATCACTGTAGCAAACGCAAATAATGTCGGGCCCGTAAAGATCAGGCGGGTGCGCAGACGAGTCCATAATCCTTTTTCGGTCAGCATTGTCTTCCTCCACTCTATCCAAATGATTAGCCTGGCGGTTATGCCGGAAACAAGTCGAACAGTGGAAGCTGTACGTTCATCATCTCCGGCGTACCGCAATTCTCTCTCTATGTGCTGCACAGGGCCAAGAATAATTCCTTTATTTTACGTTGCTCCAATATGCCTGAATTTCGTTGGCAAGTCCGGCACGGTCAATGACATCAGCCAAATACTTCTGCATGGATGCACCCAGTTTGGACCAGTGATCTGCAGGAAGTGTACTCATTGATTCCTCGATTTTGCCTGCCTTGATGTATTCACTAATGGATTTGCCAAGCGGATCGGTTGGCTCCAATGTAATGTTGCTGAATGCCGGAATAATACTGGCTTGATTCACCAGGAAGTCCTGACCTTTTTCGTTATAAACGATCCAATCCAAAAATTTCTTCGCCGCTTCCTGCTGCGCTGGTGTGCTCTTTTCCTTATCCAGCAATATTCGTTTGGATACGGCAGCAGAGATTTGCGTATTACCGAAATCATCCGGATTATTGCTCACAGGTACAGGGAGGAATCCATATTTCCCATCTGCTGTATCAAAGCTGGAAATTTGCGGCCAAGCCCAGTTGCCCTGGAACCAGATACCAACCTCACCTTTGCCAAGCACCTCAGGTCCACGCTCATAGGTTCCAGACAGTGGGGAAGCCTTGTCAATATTGTAGGTTTTCATCAGATCAAATGTATCCATCAAACCATTAAACACAGCGTTGGAAGCAAGGTCCACTTGACCTGCCTTCAGATCAGTAATGAATTGATCCACCTTCGTATGGTCCGGCGACTGCCCACCATATGCAAGCCCCAGATAATGCGCACCAAGTGACCAATCCATCGGAGATACAATCAGAGGTGATTTTCCAGCAGCAGTGATCTTTTGGAACAGATCCTCCAGCTGTGCAGTGGTCTGTACAGACTTCGGATCAAATGTCCCCCCTGCCGCCTGATCTAGTACATTCTGGTTATAAATGAATCCATATCCTTCAATAGATAAAGGGAATGCATAGTTTTTACCATCAAACGTTGTTGCTGTCGTGCTGTTCTCCACAGCATCCTTCATCCAAGACTCGGATGTGAGGTCCAGAACACGATCCTTGAATTTCTCTACATCCCCTGTATCCAGCATCATCATCGTTGTAGGGCTGCCGGAGGCATACAAGGCAGACGCTTTTTCAAACGGAGACTGTCCACTGCCTACAGGTATAATTTCAAGTGTGATATTTGGATTTTCAACTTTGAAGTCCTTAGCTGCTTGCTCCAGTTGACTGTTAATTTCTGACTTGGAATTGAGCAAAGTAATTTTGACACTCTCACTGCCGCTACCCTCAGAAGAGGAGTCGGACTCTGTTGCTGCTTTACCTCCACATGCTGTAATTACAAGCATCATAACCAATAAAAATACCGATAATTTCATCCATCTCTGTTCTCTTTTCATCTTGTCATGGCCCCCGATCAATAGTTTAAAAGGAAACGCTTACAACTCGAATTATAATGTCAAAGGTTTGACATGTCAATCGTTTGACATACTATTAAAAAAATTAGCCTGACTTCATCTTTTCGCGTCAAAAGGACTAATAGGAAAAAACGACCTGCATCAGGTCGTCTCTCTCTCCACTAGGGTAACCGGCAAAATATGCTCCATCCCGATCTTCTCTTCCGCGATCTGGCGCCTAATCAGATCAATCGCTAGCTTAGCCATGGCCTCCACCGGCTGCCTTATCGTTGTAATGCCAGGCACCATATAAGCTGCCGCACGAATGTCATCATAACCTATAATAGCGATATCGTCGGGTACCTTGCGCCCCCCTAACACGATCTGCCTCAGCGCATGCACCGCCATCAGATCACTTGTTACAAAAAGCCCGTCCACCTCCGGGTGTTGTGCAAGCAGCTTATCCACCAATTCCGTATACTGATGCTGATCAAACACATTCAGATCGGTTTCATGAATCATAACCGGCTCGACTCCATGAGCCTGCAATGTATCAACGAAACCTGTCGTCCGGCGATTGGACAGCATTTGCAGTTCCAGATTACCGCAGATATGCGCCAAATGCCGTCTGTTCTTCGCGAGCAGCATTTCAGCAGCCATAACCCCTCCCTGATAATTATCAGATGAGATAAACGGGATGTCCTCACCGATCTTACGATCAAAGGTCACGATTGGGGAATGCAGATTCATATACTCATCAACTTCAAGGGTATGGCTTCCCATAATAATGCCATCCACGCGATTACCCTTGAGCATCTCCACATATTCACGCTCTTTGGAAGGGTCCATGTGGGAATTGCATAACATAATTTTAAATCCATTCTGATATGCATGATACTCAACATAGTTAGCCAATTCTCCAAAAAACGGATGGGATACATCGGGAATAATCAAGCCTATAACGTTAGATTGCTTACGCAGAAGAGAGCGGGCAATTTCGTTGGGTCGATAGTTCAGTTCGTCCATGGTTTGATACACTTTATCCCGAGTCTTCTGACTGATATATCCCCGGTTGTTTAATACACGCGAGACGGTAGTTACAGAAACTCCTGCCCTGAGTGCAACATCATGAATAGTTGCCATAACAGCCTCTTTTCCTACAACATTCTTCATACCGATATTATTATAAACCTATTGCTAACCCTGAACCAAACCCTCGGAATCCGCCCGCTGCTTCATTCCGCTACAATTCTCGCTCTGGGCATGCTATGCATAGCTCCGTGCGTAACATGAACCTGTACCACATACGTGCCGGGTTCTTCAAAGGTATGCTGGATTTCATACAGCCCTTCCTCTGCCTCATTGGCAGTAATTGCCCCCTGATTCTCCAGTTCGTCCGCTGTCATCATACCTTGCTCCGGAGATACAGAAGGCGGATCATCAAGGTCATTCCAGATCTGGAATTGCACATGGTCGGCATGGCTTAACGGTGCATCTCCCTGTGTAAGCTTCACCTGCAACCGTGTTGGTTTATGAAGAGAAGCCTTCTCTGGAACGTCAAGTTTCACTTTAATCATCTCTGGCATCTCGCCCGACGTGGACTGTTCCTCATAGGAGCATCCCACGGTCAGGAGGATCAGAACAATGAAGGGCATGAACCAACGAGCTTGTCCGCTCATCACCATCTGTCCTTTCTTAATTAAGAAGATTTTGATGTTTTGCCGATGCCCCACAGCATCACGATGATGATAATAAATGCAATGAGTGCCAGTAGCGGAATGGTGATAAAACCAAACCAGTTCAAATAGTCGGTATAACATGGAACCTTCCCGCACGCCACGGCGTTACCTGTAGCTGAAAAAATACGTTGGATCGTTACATGATATAACGAAATGCCGCCACCGATAAAACTAAGCGGAAGCACGTATTTCGCGATACCCGCGTCATCCTTAAAGTAGGCAATGCCCAACAAGATCGTTAGCGGGTACATGAATATGCGCTGGTACCAGCACAGATCACATGGAAGATAGCCCTTGATCTCACTAAAATAGAGACTTCCCCCTGTTGCAATAACCGAAACGGCCCAAGCAACAAATAACCGGGTATCCACACTTTTCGCCGGACGCTCCGATTTTGATGATGTACTCATTTCCTCTGTCCCCCTCTTCATTTTGCTTATACCAAATTATCATACCTCATTCTGGACTCGATCGGCTATTCAAGCTGTTATGTAGGTCATTACCCGATGATTATACCAAATTTTTGAACTTTTGGTTCATTTATGATCACATTGAATATGTTCATCCTGATCCATACCTTTGGACCTTGCGTACGTATTACCCCAGTCGCACATCGTGTTCAAGACCGGAACGAAGGATCGTCCGAGATCAGTTAAGCTATATTCTACTTTTGGCGGGACTTCCTTGAATATTTCCCTATGAACAAGTCCGTCGCTCTCCAACTGTTTCAATTGGTCGGTTAAGACCTTTTGTGTGATTCCAGGTATCAGTTCATAGAATTCCTTGGTTCGAACCGATTGTTGACTCAGAAAGAAAAGGATAAGGCACTTCCATTTCCCCCCAGCGATATCCATGAAAATATTTATTCCGGTATTATATTTAACCAATGTGCCGTTCCTCCTCAATAGATACTTTAAAGTGGCTATCCCACCTTTTTGTGCGTTATTTTCTCATTTGTTAATGCCTACTATAATTCAAGGGAGTCCTAAATAACAACGATGGAGATGAATTCATGAGTGTACAATCCGTTTTGAAACATAGGCGTTCCGTTCGACATTTTGATTCAAGTTATACGATACACCCGGAGATTCTCACTTCATTCATTGAATCTGCAAGCAAGTCACCCAATGGGAATAATATTCAAGCGACCCGGTATCTTATTATTGATGACCCCGATCTCCGGAGCGCATTACTACCTATTGCTTACAATCAGCAACAGGTGATCGATGCTTCCGCTTTGATCGTCATGTTAGGGGATTATCAAGCATTTGAAGCGGATAACATCATCAACATTCATGAAGAAGGATTTCAGTCGGGCTTTTTTGATGCATCACTCCGAGATTATCTGGCGAATGCGGCAATACAATACTATGCAAATAAATCCGATGAAGAGCTGAAACTGGAGTTAACCCGAGATGTAAGCCTAGCATCCATGTCATTCATTCTGCTCGCCAATGAAGCTGGTTTCGAAACCATCACGATGTCAGGTTATGATTCCGCACAATTAAAAGCCAGCCTGAATATTTCTGAAAGATACTTGGATGTCATGCTGATCGCTGTTGGTAAAGGTACGAAAAATGGACATCAGACGGTACGTCATCCTGTTCATCAAATTATGTATCGAAATACAATGACCTCCTTATGATAACAACAAATAAAAGCTGCCGTATAGGGCAGCTCTTTTTGTTTTAATCTTATTAAATCTTTACTATTACATGGATTTAGTCAGCATAATGGATCCATCTTTTTGTGCCTATTTCACGTCCCCGTTCAGAAGTTCAGCAATGAAACGCAGAGGTACTTGCGTGCATCCATCTTTATTTATAAATACAGTCGCACTCCCATTTTTCTTCCTTTTTTTATCAACCGAAGCTTACATAAAAGGTTATCCTGAAGTACAATAAAGACAAATCATATTATATTGGTGAAGGAGGTCCAATCATGACCTGGTTGCCTTATGTTTTAATTGTGGGTATCGCCTTATTTGGAGGTGTTGCTACCATGATTATTGGAAATTCGAAAGCCAATCAGACCAGTAACCCCGAATATGACCGACGCACAAAGCAAAACCTCAGCAAACTTACCTATGTATACGCTGGAGCGATTGTACTTGGTATGGGCGGACTTATCCTCTATCTTTTTAACTGAAAATAATCAATTCAGCAAAGAATACGTTCAAACATGCTGAGTAGCTTCAGGTTCTTTTCTATATTCTCCTGTCTACATGCACATGTTTACAAGTTGGAGATAATACAGAATTATTCTGGATATGTTTGGGGTTTAATATAAAGCCATAAGGGACAGCGAGCCCATAAAACAAAACAACCCCCAACTTGAAGGAGAGATAGATGATGAAAAAAAACATGAAGAAATCCGTAGCAACAATGATGGTACTTGGCATGACATTGACAGGAGCAACGGGCGTATTTGCCGGAACGCAACTGGAGAAAATCTCTGCATACCTTAACCATGGAATTAGCTTCAATGTCGATGGCGCGGCGTACACACCAACGGACGGCAATGGCAACAAACTTGCGCCAATTACCTATAACAATTCCACTTATCTGCCCGTACGCGCGCTTGCTGATGCGCTGCATGTACCCGTATCCTATGACAGCAAAAAGGGACAGGTCATGATCGGCCAAGCGACAAGCAATCCATCAACTCTGACCAATGTAACATATAGCGCAGCACAAAAAGAGGCAATTCAAAAGGCTTTTGCACAATTCGATGGGTTCACAACTGCCTATGCCCCACAACATATGGTTGCTGGAGATACGTTCAAAAGCGTAGGTGCGGGCGGTGATGGTGTAAACTTTGTTTTCAATCGCATGAATGTAACGGTATCCCCTAAAGACTACTCGTTCAGCTATGATGGTAAAACGGTAAAACTGCCTAATGGTGTATCCGCCAAATGGTATACACCAGATCAAACGGATATGCTCACGTTCCAACTGGATGATCGTTACGTTACCCTTAGCTCGCCAAATAACCAATTCACTCACACTCAACTGGAGCAAATCGCGGTATCCGTACAAAAAGTAAAATAAACGATAAATAGAAGAATAGAAGAATAGAAATAAAACAGAAACGCACATCATCTCGGTCCCCCTCTATGATTAAGGGCTGATATGATGTGTGTTTTGTCCTATGTAAGACGAATTTTAGCTATTCAAAAAACAAGGCTTTCGTCCAGCTACATTTTGAAAAGGATGGGGTTATAATGGAGTGTACAGCATCTTACATCAGAAGCGAAACGGAGTGTACCCCATGAACCAGCGTATTGATCTGTCCCCAGAAGAACTGCAACAACTTGCAGGTGAGTTCAACAAGGCATCCCAGAACGGACAAGATATTCTTGCCCAACTCAAAACGATGATCGATCAGTCTGAGGGACAGTGGGAAGGCGAACGCCAGCGGGAGTTTCTCGGGCGTATGAATGACAGCATGACGAACATCAGTCATTATTTGCGCGGTTTACAGGAAACCAGCACCAGTCTTCAGCAGACAGCGACGCGTTTTCGCGAAACGGATCAGTCACGCTAGGACTGATCCGTTTATTTTATTTTCCTTCACATATAAAAAAAGATAAAAGTGCCATAAAGTTACTTATTCTCAAGCTCCGCTACAAAAGCCTCTTCCTCTTCGTCCACATATCCTCTGAAAATGATCTCTTCAATATCTTCATGATTAAATACATATGTGTAATCCGGATTAATGTATCCCTCAGGATACAGACAGCCAATATAATCGAATTGACGCGGCGGTTCAGTTAGCAGCATCTGCTTTCGTCCGTAGATGACGAGCTTTTTGGTACCTTCTTTCAACCGAATCACGGAGCCATTAGGCAGTAAGGTAGATGTTTCGTTTGCCATCATGTAATCTTCCTTTCTGTATTTTGTGATGTGTTACCCTGGACTTTCACAGGCGTGTTCAGCACCCGGCGAAGCCAGTAGTACCGATGTACATCCATCATAAAATGAAACACAACAAAGGCCAGCATGATATACACACTCATGAGTACAACAGCAACCGTCTGTTCTGTAACAAAGGCCAGGGAAATATTAGCCAGCAAGTAACCCCCGCCAGTCAAAAGGGTCAGCGTCGCAACAGGCATACGAGAGCCCTTTTCAGACTTGGGACTGTTAGGTGACTGCTTCAATCTGTTTATATGAAACTTCGCATACTGAAAGAATGCAAAACCGTATACGACAAACGAACCAATCGCATACCATGGTGTTGTGAGACCTAACATGCCGTAGGCAAACTTTTGAATAATAATCATAAACCCCAACGAACATACGATACCAAACACACCTCGAAACAGGACATAATTCAATTGCAGCCTGCGGGGAGCCACAATCAGTGCGATGGCCCACACATTCATCACTGCCAGAGGCGGCAGTAGTATATATGCGTACATAAGTTGAACCGGAACGCTAAACACCGGAATCAGCAGAAATACATTTAGGAAGAAAAGTACGAGCGTACCTGCGCTGAAACGAATTCCATCCACGGCGTATACCGCAAGATAGTTCTCGAATGCATCCCGGTTGTAGGATGTTCCTTCATACATGGCAGACTCGGCAGTATTGGAAGTCTTGGCAGATCGTGTATGACGCTTCATCTATTTAAACCACCCGCTAACGGTAGACCAGGCTTTCTTCGCTCCATGTTTCACAACATCCTTCACGGAATCATCCTGCCCATCGCCATCCAAATCCATATTCATGGTTACCCCTTCTGCAAGATACGTCAAACCTACGGATACACCCAGGCCGACCGCACCTACGGCTAGGACAGGCGCCGCCGCAGGCAGAATAGCCGCTGCCAAGAGAGTTGCTCCCACGGTTGTTGCCCCACCGACGACAACATTACCGATGATATCACCAGCAATCTTGTCACCGGATGCATTCTGGCTGATGTTCTCTTGTGTATCCGTGAATACATCAATGCCAACACTGGCCCAGCCCAGCTTGTCCGTTAAGGCGGATTTGACTGCATAACCCGGCTTCATCATCGAGGCAATTTCCTTAATCTGAGGCGTGGCTGTTCCGTTTGCTATTTTGGCTTCAATGTCACGTACATAATGGATTTTGTAGTCCCTTGGTCTGCCGTTTACCAACGGATTCCCCTTCACTGAATCGTAGCTCTCGCGAACCAAAATGCGTGGTGTGTTTCGATTCAGCTCCTGCTTGACCATATAGCCATTTTTCACCCGATATCCCAGTTTGGCTACAGCCGCAGCCGCAGTTAGCGTACCTACTGTGCTTCCGGGTCCGTCAAATGGTGCGAGCAGGTTAACACCCGTAAGGCCAAATGTACCACCCGACTGATCTTCCTGTTCCATTTTCTCCCGAGTCGTCTTTACATACGCAGCCAGCTGCTGCATGCTCTGTCCAGCGGTCTGAAACCGCTGCTGATGGGTCTGGTACAAACCAATAATAGTCTGTCGATTACCCGACTGCCAGGCTGCTCCCTGAATGGCGTGTTGAAGAACACCGTCCACCTGCTGCAGCTGTGCCGTCACTTGTTCAATCTGCTGTGCGAGTGAGTTCAAGTAGTCAGCCTTCATGACAATTTTGGTCAACTGGATTCCCCCCTTGATTTACATTTATGTATGTCTATATTGGATTTAAACTCCGGGCAGTACATATAACGAACGCGTCGTTAACAGAAACAGGCTTTGCACCAATTCTTCTTCCGTCACCTTAAATGCTGTAAACAGACTGGAATTTTCCCCTTCAAGGAACAACCAGTTACCTTGGGTGCTGCCTATAAAATAAAGGGTCTGTGGCTGTCCTTCCTGTCCCCGGGTGTACACCTCGAACTGCCCCCACTTCTCAAGCGCGGCAAAGCCCTTCGCCAATGTCTGTAATGATGTATGATCCAGATGATCGTCCTGTTGCAAAATGGACGCGAACTTCTCCATGGATGAATCCATCCCCAACGCGGACAGACGCTTCAACGTTTCTCCCTGGATGGTTGTACGAATCGTATCCTGTGATTCAGGATTACTATTGGATGCTGATGGGTCGGGTAGTTCAATCCGATTGCCAATGACTTGTAACATATCCTGCAACTCATCAAAAGATGTTAGCACCGTCTGGTCTTCTACAGGCTTCCACAGCCATTCAACCATCTGCGTACCTGACAAAAATCCATAAGTCACCGACGATTTCCCATCTGCTGCATGCAATTCGAGTCGGGTTATTGCACTGCTGAGCTTACAGCCTGTAAGCAGGTTATGTACCTGCGGCTCTATGGTGATCTGCTTGTTGTCTTCCACCATAACACCGTCTTCAACAAGACCTCTAAGAATCTGTTCGTAAACAAGCTGTGCCTGTTCACCCTGTAATTCCGGGTCATTCAGATCCGCGAGCAGCTGATTCGCTTCCGGAATATTCATCAATTGAAACAGAAACAAGGCCTCACGGCCGGAACACTGAAACGATGTATATGAAGGCAAGGTCATTCCCCTTTTCCATGATGTCAATTTAAAGAGGTTGGCGAAAAATTCTATTCTTTTATTGTAAAAGGAACCTTGGCTGGGCTCAATGCGCCCCCACTCCTGATCTTAAGCCGTTAGGCCTGATTATATATACCCACTAAAATAGAAAAAGGCACATGCCCTACCATCCGGTAACTGATGAACAAGCTTATGTATCCAAGCCTCTTTCTCCTGAGTATTCAACGCCTGCCACATGTCTCGACTCAATGCTTCCACGACTTCCCCCCTTTCTGATACAACTCCAATTCCCTAGAATGCTTTACTAGCACAGCACAATCTTACTTGTCTTGCTTACACTTTTATTTCCCTGCCGACTGCAACAGTTCGAGCAATAATTCCTTCCGTCTTCCTTCAGCCTTGCGAGCCAGCGTTGTGAGCTTCTCCACCTTGCCAAAGATCGGGTAAAGCACACGTTCTGCTTCATAACGTTCGAGCCCTTGAATCTGTCTAACCAACCGTTCTAGTATTTCATCATTCTCCAGCACGGGCTGAATCTTCAGCTTCAGACTATCTGTCGCACGACGCAAGCTGGCGACTAACGCAGGTATGGATTGGAGCGTTACACCCTGTTTGTCCACAAATGCCGCAATGAATTTATCCTGAATTAACTGATGCTCATCATCCACTTCGCCCATGTAATATTCAACCAGCGGGAAATACCGCTCATTCACGAGCCCCAGCCCAAAGGTTGCATAACTGCCTGGCATACAGCTCTTCTCGCCCTCGGTATCCTCGTAGAACTCGAACTCCTGGATAGCCTCATGTGCATACTCTTCCAGGAGTGGATGCAGCTCCGGATACTCCAGTGCATTGGCAAAGAATCGGTGGGTATCCGACTTCGCAAGTCCTTTGATCGGCAGATACTGCTTTACGCCAGATTTGAGCTTGATCTTATAACTTTTCGGAAAGCCCTGCTTCAATAAATGCGTGATAAAGGTAATTGCCTGCTGATAGGCACCCGGCTCTTCCTTACGAATGTGAATGTTCATCAGGGCAAATACATCATTTGCTTTGCATTCAACCAGTTCCGTTTTCACATGAATATCGTCCTTCGCATACGTACCGCTACCTTCTGTCAGCATGCTTACTGCACGACGGCTACCAAGCTGCTTCGCGAGTTCCAGGAAAGTCAGACCTTTGGGTTTGCTGTAACTGGGCTCAAAACGTAGAATCATGACTGCTGCGTACAACAGCAGATCGATTGGTTGAGACCCGGGTGTTTGCTGCTTCTGAGGCTCGTCCAAGTGTTGGCCTGCCTGTGTCTCAACGTTCGACTCCAGCGTTGCTCCTGGTTTTAGTGAATACTCATTGGCACGATATGCTGAAGATTGCACATCATAATACTGTGGTAAAAATTGATTTTCTGCCCATGCCGTCACCGCACGAGTAATCTCACCACGATGTTCTGCCAGTGCATCCGGACGACCCTGATTCAACTCTTGAATCCGGTCATACTGCCGGATGGTCCATGCTGCATCCAACTCCGGGAACAGCTTAGGATCGAGCAGATGCCCCGTCAAAAAGAAAGATTCCAGTTGCTTCGTCGGATATGTACCATGTTCCAGCTTTTTGTCTACATAGGTATGAATACGCTCAAGGAGCAGCTGTCTTTTCTCTTCATTAATATATTCCAGTAACGTCAATTGCAGCTTACCTTCGGTTGTTGGGAATTTCCCACGGAAGGTGAAGCGGTAGTCAATCAACGGTGTGTTAGCCAGCTTGTCCAATCTAACTTGGACAACCTCTACCAGCTTAGGCCCGATCTCATTACGTACCTGTTCCTCGGTAAAGGCCCCTGCCTGTTTCGATTTCCAACCATCATCCAGACCTAGATCCAGACTGTCTACTGTGGTCCGTCCAGGTCTATAATCCAGTACAATATCATTGAAGATGCCCATTTGCAGCGTTGTTCGCTTCACAACACTTTCCAAGTCATCCCGCTTCTCCTGTTCATCAAACCATTCATGGATCGTCGTAATCATCTCTTCCATCGCCTGATCATAAAGTGTGCTCATCTAATCTCCTACTTTCCCACGCATCTTATGATGTTTATCAACCATACTTGAACCTCTATGAATCCCGATTCAATTCGAGGTATTTATGTTATAAATACGTATTGATGTTCGTATATTACCTATTATTTTACTCTCTCAAGTACAACGGGAACAATAAGGCTTATGCACGGTTGTTCGCTAGGGCGTGTCTGAAGACTCCGAAGGAAGCAGATTTTGCCGAATTTTCGTTCCAGGCAAGGGAGTTTTTCGCAGGCGTGCCGGGGCACGTCAAGGGAAAGTGACGCGGCAGGCTCTCGCTATCATCATGCCCACGTTGTATAATCATTGTATTCCTTTTCAGGAGGTCCGACTAAATGAGCTACAGCAAATACTTCCCCTTGGAAAACTATCTGAATCAGGTTTCAATCACCCTTACATACTCAGAGCTCGAGGAGATTCTCGGGTTTACGTTACCCCCTACAGCGTATAACCGCGAGCAATGGTGGGTGAATAACTCCAATAATCATACACAGGCACTATCCTGGTTAAATGCCGGATGGAAGGTGGAGAATGTGATTTTAGGAAAACACGTTACTTTTGTGCGCTGCGAGTCATAATACGTATGAGAAACAAAAAAAGCAGGGTAGACTGATGAATTCATCAGTTCTCCCCTGCTTTTTTTGTTAATTGACTGTCTTATACCACTCGTTCACTTCCGCTGTAATATCATCGCCGCCCATGGACTTCCACTTTGTCACAAACGCATCAAATTCCTCAATGCCCACCTGTCCATAGATGATCTTGCTGAACGTATCCTTCTCCAGCTTGTCGATCGCATCCTTCTTCATTTTCATCGTCTCGGTCGGTGCTCCCGTGAACTTGTTCTTGATCGCGTTATCTTTATTCGCAACGACGACTTCAGCAGCTGCAAATACTTCGGGTTTGTTGGCAATCTTCGTATTCTTCTCAAAAGGAGTCTCCGGCTCCTTGCCCTTCGCAAGTTCCGCCAGCGTATCCATCATTAGATTCGGAATCCGTGCACCATCATACGTAATCGTATATTTAAGTGGTGATACACCGTCCTTCACTTCGGCTTCACCAACCACTTTGCCATCCACGATGTCATAGTCATATCCTTGCGCGAAGCCATGTTCGAACTCGCTGCCCACTTCCGGATTGGCAAAGTTGTCGAACAGATAATTCTGATACGTGAAGAAAATCTCCGGATTCGCCATGTCCTTGTTAATCAGCACCACCCCGTTGCTTGCACCAGAACCATGTTGGTGGCTCTCGCCTGTTGGTCCTGTAGGCAAAGCAATGGCCTTGTACGTGGCACCATCCACATTTTTCTTCACATCATCAATCGGCCAGTTTGGCATCCAGTGTGGCCCCACGATAATGCCAGCTTTGCCTGCGGTGAACAGTTCTGCTGCCTTGATCTCGTCATAGACACCCGCTTCTTTGGGCAGGTAGCCTTTGGACAACCAATCTTTCATCGTCGCAAGACCTTCCTTCACACCTGGCTGAATGGAGCCATAATGCAGTGTTCCGTCTCCGGCATCATTCCACTGTCCAGGCATGGTGTTATACATACCGAAGATCCAGCCCGATTCCGTCATCCAGGTATTGAGCGCATTCTTCATGCCCACGGTAAGACCAT
The DNA here is from genome assembly GCF_058313655.1 of Paenibacillus sp. Negev47. Taxonomy (NCBI): domain Bacteria; kingdom Bacillati; phylum Bacillota; class Bacilli; order Caryophanales; family Paenibacillaceae; genus Paenibacillus; species Paenibacillus sp. Negev47. Next base: position 733,507 of record NZ_CM177754.1, on the reverse strand, counting down.
ACGTATCTTTCTTGCCATTCCCATCCGGGTCTTGATTCGTAAAAGCATCCATGACCGTAACCAGCTCATCCATCGTTTTTGGTTCTTCCAGTCCCAACTTCTTCAGCCAGTCTTCCCGGATAAACATGACTGAATCGCCGTTGTAGGCATAATCGAAGATTGGAATGCCATAACGCTCGCCCTCATACATGTACGGATACCATTCCTCCGGTGCCGATTCAGAAGCCTGTTTCCATGTGTCCGAAGCATATTGGTCAAACAACTCGCCTGCATTGGCAAATTTGCCGGACTCAATTAATTCCCGCACCAGATTGTAGTCTCCCCGAATGGAGACGATATCCGGCAGTTCCTCGTTAGCCGACAGGGACAGGCGCAATTTCGTGTAAAATGCATCGTTGGTCACCGATACAGCCCACGGTGTGGTCAGATCGATGCCAAGTCGTTCCTTGGCCCATTTCGTATGCACGTTGTTCTGAGCCGTTTCCCCGTTCTTGAATTTCGTATCATCATTCCAGGCCCGTAAATAGCTCATCTGTACCGCCGGTTCATACTTCCCGTCTTGCAGAGCAAGTGGTGCAGCGGCTTCCTTCGCCGGTTCTTCCTTGGTCCCCGAACTACATGCCGTTACAGCAACCATCGTGATTGCGAGCAATGTCGTCATCATTTTTCTATACATGAACTAACCCCTCCTCAGGTAACTTGGATACCCTTTGTGCCAAATGCACCTTACATGAAAAGGATAGTGCAGCCGGGGAGGCAAACATATATCACAATTTCAATGTTCATATTGATTTGTTAACCGTTCCGAAAATCCTGCGGGGTCAGTCCATAATGTTTGCGGAACACCTGAATGAAATAAGGCGTGTTGTTGTACCCCACTTCCTGACCGACTTCATAGATCTTCATCGCCGTATGCTTCAGCAAATGAACGGCCCGTTCCATTCTGGAACGGATAATATAATCACTAATGCCTTCACCTGTGGATTGTTTGTACATTTTCGACAGATATACCGGGTGCAGATGCACCTCTCCGGCAATGACCTGCAACGATAGATCCTCACCCAGATGATGGTCGATCCATTGCTGCACCTGCCTGATCAGCGTTGATCCGGCGTCCTGTCCCGCATCGCTGGTGCTCTCAGCCCACTGCTGCATCACAGACCGAGTCCACGTTTCCAGACTGCGCAGCGAGATGCCATAGCCGTCCTTAAGCAACTGCTGGTACTGATCACCAAGGACTTCGGCTAACTGCCTTCCTTCCCGATGAGCCATATAGGAAAATGCCGCCGCCAAATAATGAAAAGCCACATACACATGCTCCGGGAATACACTGTTCGACAGTTCGGCAAAGATCTGATCAATCTTACGGTGTGCATCCTCCATCCGCCCCGCTTCCAGTAACGTGGTCAGACCCGGCGGTTCATACAGCGCTGCAAGTGACTTCAACGTGGCCCCATTGGAGCCTGCTGCCGCATTCAGATGCAATCCTTTGCCTGCCTCGGCTTGCTTGCGAAGCGCACTCACGGCTTGATGATATAGCTGCGGCACCTGATCTGGAAAACGTCCCATACGACTAACGGACAGGGAAATGGTCGCGTTCAGATACTGCCTCACACTGTGAAGCAGTCGTTCCCCGAGTCGGCCCATTCGCATTTCAGGTTCAGCCTGAGTTTGTTTTGGACTAGCCATGAAAACCAGATCATCGTAGGCGTCATCCGTATGACATAGATGATAGGTACTGCCGTAGATCTCTTCCACCACATTCGAGATGGCGTACTTCATCAGTCGAAACGCTTTATGTGTAGGTTGGTGGTCATCATAACGGATGAGCAGCAGCTGCATTTTATCCTGTGGACGGAATCCGATCTCCAGCTGCTCCAGCTTGGCTACGAGTTCTGCATCCGCAAATTTATGTCCTAACAGCACATCCTTCATCAGCTCCGCTCGCTTCTCCGGCAGATGCTCCCTCACCGAATACATGGCCCGCTGGTGCAGCAACTGTTTCTCACCCTCCAGACGAATCTGCACAGCAGCCTGCTGTACGGATTCGATCAGCTCTTCGTCCCGAACCGGTTTGAGCAGATAACTGACCGTTCCGTGTTTGAGTGCCTGCTTCGCATAATCGAAGGAAGCATGACCCGATAAAATAATACATTTCGTCTGTTCCCACTTTTGCCGGATATGACTGACCAGATCCAGACCGGACAGACCCGGCATGCGGATATCCGTAATAATAATATGAATTGGATATGCTGCCATATGTTCCAGGGCCTCTTTGACTGAATAGGCTTTGTATACTTGACCAATCCCGTGTTCTCTCCACGGTATCGAGACAGCAATCGACTCTACTGCCGAATGTTCATCATCCACGACCATCAGATTCATCATACGTTTGTTCCTCCTCAAACCATCGAATTTCTACACTAAGTCCACCATACGGAATCGCTCCAAAATGAAGCCCGGACGACAGCCCATATCGCGTAACAAGACGCTGGTGCACATTCCACGTGCCTGTTCCAATCTCCTCGCCCATCGGTTCATTGATCTCCCGTTCCAATTCGGCAATCTCTTCCCCTGTCAGCGTGACACCGTCATTGTCAACAAACAGGCTATATCTTGTATATATCCGACCTTCAATACGTTCGGGTACCGCCATACCCGTTACGATGACATGCCCACTGCCTTCCATCGGCTCAATGCCATGGATCACTGCATTCTCTACGATCGGCTGAATGAGCAGTCGCGGAATATGAAGCTGCATCAGTTGCTGCGGTACGGCGATCTCGTAGGTCAGCCGGTTGGTCCGCATCTGTTGAATGGACAGATAATGGTCCAGCAGCCGGATCTCTTCTTCTACTGTCGTCATGTCATTCTCGCCTCGCGTAATGTAGCGATAGTAGTCACCCAGGCTTAGCGACATGGCAATAACCGCTTCACGGTTGCCGAGCTGGGTCATATTTTTGATATAAAACAGGCAGTTGTACAGGAAATGCGGATTGATCTGTGATTGCAGATGCTTCAATGTCGCTTCCCGTGAGCGAATACGTTCCTCGTATACCTTCTCGATCAGTTCCTGAATCTGCTCCGCCATATGGTTGAAACTCTGGGTCAGGTACGCGAATTCATCACGGGAGTGATCGACTGGAATCCGAGTGGACAACTGGCCTTTGCGAATCTGCTGCAGCCCTCTCATCAAACGATGGATGGGCACCTGAACTTTTCTATACAAAAGAAGTGCAGCCCCGATACTTAGCACGAGCAGTAACAGAATGGATGTAATAAACATATTTCGGCTCTTATCCATCGGGTTCAACAGGTCATCCAATACCACCGGGTTCACGTATACCGCTTGCAGTTGTTTGGAGTGCACGTAACTGACCAGATATTGCTTGTCGCCTACCCCCAGCTGATGATTGCCTTCCCTCTCCGCTCCGTTAAAGGGGATATCCCGCATGATCGCTTCGACCAGCTCGGGGTCCGCCGTACGGTTCAACAACGGATCGTTACCGGGTACCAGCAAAAAGGGATCTCCGCCCTGCGTCTCTTTAAAATCATCCAGCATGGCAACCACGTTCATCGGATCAAAATTAATCTCCATCACCGTTCGCACACCTGTGTTCACCGGTTCTTCATTCCACTCATAGTTATCCGTGAAAAAATAGGTGAAACTCCCCTGCTCCAGCTGCCATTGGCCCGGTTGCGGAAACGTCAACATTTTCTCGTTGTAGACCGTCCGACTGGACATGGTGGATAACACAAGCTCCGCTTGTGGCAGCACAATGGTAATATCGTTCTTCCAGCGGCTGGTGGACTGGTACAGTGATAATTTGTCAAGAATATCCAGATAGATACTGTTCTTCTCATATTGGCTGGTGGAGTCCGTCATGTAACGGTAGTGCAGGATACTCGGATCTCGCAGCAATGTCAGACCATACAGGGAGAGCTGCTCGATATTTTTATCCACCTGGGAACTGAAATAATTGAACTGGTTCAGACTCGACTGCTGTTTCTCCTCCACCACCATGTCCACATTTGCCTGGTTCGCGTATGTATACAGCAGCAGAATGGGTACCAGCAGGCAGATTAGAAGAATGACCGTCTTCGCAAATACTGTGAATTTCATTGTTTCACCCTGTCCCTGAATTTGAAGTCTTTCTACACCCGAAGTCCTATTTTATATTGAAAGCCCTTACAATTCTATATGATTTTTTGTTCTCCTGCTTTCCTGTGACTTGTAATCTCCTGTTCCATCAACAAGTTAATATTTCAACATCCGCATTGAAATGTTGTTCTATAGTCCGCCCTTTTCCGTTGCTATAATTCAGTTGCTCCACTCTGTACAGAGGCATACTCGCCTCATTATGCCAGGGCTGGACGAGATAAAGGAGGGACCCTGATGGCTATCGAACAACCGTTAACAACCAATACGCCGGTGCGAAAAATGACACCCCATTCACGCAAACGTACCCGCTGGAATTTCAAACGCACATGGCCGCTGCATCTGATGCTGCTGCCCGCTGTACTGCTCACATTACTGTTCGCCTATGTGCCCATGGGCGGCATTATCATTGCTTTTCAGGACTTCAAACCGTGGCTGGGGTTCACTGGCTCCAAATGGGTGGGCTGGGACAACTTCCGATTCATGTTCGAATATCCCGACAGCGTTCAGGTCATCTGGAACACGGTACTGATCGCTTCAATGAAAATCGTGGCCGGACTTGTGGCCCCCGTGGTGTTTGCCATTTTGCTGAATGAGGTTCGGAACTCCACGTTCAAACGTTTCTCACAGACCTTGGTGTATCTGCCCCATTTCCTGTCCTGGGTTGTCCTTGGTGGAATTCTGCTCGACATGTTATCACCGGAAGGTGGACTGGTAAACCAGGTGTTAGCGGCGGCTGGGGTTGAACCGATCTTCTTTCTGGGGGATGGCGACTGGTTCCGTGTCACGGTCGTTGTCAGTGATGTGTGGAAGGAGTTTGGATTCGGTACGATTGTATTTTTGGCAGCACTTGCGGGCATTAACCCGGCACTGTACGAGGCTTCAGAGGTCGATGGAGCAACACGACTTCGACAGACATTGCACATTACCCTGCCTGCACTCGTGCCAATGATTATCGTGGTAGGTACGTTATCGCTGGGCAATATCCTGAATGCAGGCTTTGACCAGATCTTCAACCTGTACAATCCGCTGGTATATGAGAAAGGCGATATTATCGATACCTTTGTCTACCGGATGGGGATACTGAATGGCAAAATGAGCTTTGCGACCGCCGTTGGGCTATTCAAATCATTTGTCGCGATGTTCCTGGTCATCTCTGCGTACCGGATGGCGTACAAAATCGCCAATTACCGTATATTTTAAGAGGCATTTTGCATACATCCAGACAGCGACTTTCAATCAGCAAGATATAGATCGAAATGGTTTAGTTCGTCTATATCTTGTACACGCGAGCGTTTCAAATCGAATTATGCAAAATGCTAAGGAGGAATCAAGGTGTATCACAAAACAACCGGGTACCGTATATTCAATGGCTTTAACCTGATATTCATTGCGGCCGTTTCGATCCTGTGCATCCTGCCACTGGTCCATATTCTGGCCGTTTCCTTCAGTGGTAAAGCGGCAGCATCCGCCAATCTGGTGACACTTTGGCCCATTGATTTTACGGTGGACGCCTATACCAAAACATTTGGTAACAGTAACTTTCTGAGTGCACTCTGGATTTCAGTCCAGCGTACAGTTCTGGGCACACTGCTCAGTATGACACTTGTCTTCCTGACGGCTTATCCGTTATCCAAGGAGAGTCTGCACTTCAAGGGGCGCTCGCTATATGCATGGTTTTTCATCTTCACGATGCTGTTCAGCGGGGGATTAATTCCGTCCTATATTTTAATTCAGAAACTTGGACTGATTAATACGATGTGGGCTCTCATTTTGCCGGGAGCGGTGGCTGTCTGGAACCTGATTCTCATGATGAACTTCTTCCGTAACGTGCCGAAAGAGCTGGAAGAGGCTGCATTTATCGATGGAGCCAACCATATCACGACACTGTTCAAAATCTATCTGCCTGTATCCATGCCGGCCATTGCCACGATCTCTTTGTTCACCATGGTAGGTCAGTGGAATTCCTGGTTCGATGGGTTGATCTATATGAATGATGCTTCCAAATATCCACTCGCCACGTTAATGCAGACCATTATCGTACAGCAAGATTTCTCTAATATGAACGTGGATGCAACGCAGCTTCAGAACATGTCTCAGCGTACAGTAAACGCGGCTCAGATCTTTATTGGAGCTCTGCCGATCCTGCTCGTATATCCGTTCTTGCAGCGTTTCTTCGTAAAGGGGATTGTGCTCGGGGCGGTTAAAGAGTAAGGCAAACACACGGAATCCCTTCATGGGATTCTTGGTTCAGAAAGGCTATGATTTCAGTTGATCCGCGATTGTTCTCCCGCAGGTTACGTTGTTATATTCATTAATTAACTCATCCAGCACCATGGATTGGCGAATAACCTCCGGATGCCATAGGTCCGGATATTGAGCTGCAATCTGGTAGAGTCTTTGCCGTGCATGTTCGATACACTCCTGAATGGTTTCCGGATTATGTACCATACTCCCGCCCCCTGTTTCCTTGAATATCATCATCCAAAAAAGACCATCTAATATAATATTCGGAACAAGAGGGGGTTTGGATTACCCCAAAATTAAAATTTTGTATTTTTTTTCTTGTAAAAGTTATAACTGGTTTGGTTCTCATGCCCTGATCTGCATCTTCGTCACAGCAAATTAACCGGATAGGCCACGGCCTGTCCGGTTTTATTCATGCTGAGCTTTTCAATTCTCTCTATCATATTCCATTCACCTTAAACCAACGTCATCAAAGCGATTGCCTATCGTCTCTGGAAAGGCATGTTTAATGGCATCAATGGCACGTTGTTCCGTAGCCCCTGCCTTCCGAATATGCTCAATCACGCTTTGCACACATTCTGGTTCTCTTGAATCCCAAGAGATGGAGTCACCTATTACCTCAACGATCGTTGTATATAGGTTCGCGAGTAGCTCATACTCGTCTATGACCTGGTCCATTTGAACGGACAGATGCTTAAGTCCTGCAACATAAGATGCAATATCCAGTCTTGATTCGGCATAATAGCGCAGTACAGTTGCCGCTTGTTCTACGTCATATGTTCCTGACTGCAAAGCAGTGACAATAGCCGTATACGCAGCCGCTCCACAGGCATAATCCTGGGACGGCAGCATGTAGTCATGGGTTTCCCATTTGTACACGGCCTGGATTAACGATTCCTTGCAGACTTCCCATAGATCTATGGGTGCACAGGCTTCCAGCACCTGATAATACCAGTAGGGTGTACTATTCCTGCCAATCGAATCATAGGGCAGACGAATGGCTTCATTGCCTTTACTTTCACAGATGAATAGCACCCGTTCCACATCATCATATCCACTAACAATAACAAATTGATCGTGCCAGAGAATTGCACCTACGCCCCGGTCAACGGAAGCTTTAATGTCCAGCAGAGCCTGCTTCTGATACAGGGGAAAGGTTGGTTCGAACGAAAAGCCCGCTGCCTGGCTCGCCGTCACGCCAATGAAGTCAGCTGCGACAAAGTTCTCTGCCATCCAGTTATATGCTGAGATTGACTCTGCCGTCAGACGCCGATCCACCACTAATCGGAATGCACTTGCTGTCATGCCTGCAATCATGTAGCGTGGGAAATCCGTCCACTGTTTATGTAATAAAATGCGATGCATCGCATCTGTATACGCGCTCACACCGCTCCATGATCTGTATGCATCAGTAGAATTCGCAGCTTGCGTGGATTGAGTCCAGTCCTCTAATACTACTTTTGCAGCCATCATCCTTAACGCCCTTCCTCTCTCATTCTATCGTGCGGAATGTGCTCCCCACCGTGGTATAGTGGTCCGTTTACGGTCAGGATACTTCCTGGATATCAATCGAAAATAATCCATAGCCTGCTCTTCCAATGCTTTCGCCTTCAATAGTATATATGCCAGATCTTCTGTGGTGTCTGGTCGCAAGACATGTCTGTTCTCCTGCTGGACCATACATCCTTTCATCTGGTGTATTAACGTCCCAATCTGTTCATAACATGCACAAGCTTGGTCCAGTTCGTTCCATATCCCTCGAACATCCTGCATATACATCCGGATTTCAGTTCGAGATTGGCAGAAGGATTCCAAAATATAAGCCGCACCCGATTCATCGAAATCCCCACTCCGCAGGGCCTGTACCCACACATCATAGGCCTGTCTACCTGAAGCAATATTCCGATCAGGCAGCAGACGATAGGGGATATCCCAATCCTCAATCGCCAGTCGCAGGGATTCCAGCAACATCTGCTGTTCAGGGATGCGGATCTGATCACCAAGCACCTGACAATACCAAAATCCGGTAAAGTTCAAGCCGAAATTATCATATAGCAAAATCTGCGGTTCCTTGCTCCATCCGTCTTGCACATAAAAGATGCGGTCACTGTCATCATACCCATGAATAACGCCGAACTCAGGAATCCAGTAAATCACACCAGTGCCTTCATTAAGACTACGTCTTACCCAATTCACTGCATCCTGCTGGTAATAACCGAACGTGGAATGACGTGTACGTCCCCCATCCCAGATCGTGAATATCCCCAGGTTATCAATTCCCGGACGATGTGCTTCCCCCCATTGTCCGTACGCTGTAACCGACATGGGAAGTAGTCTGCGATGCACCGCCAGCTTGAAAGCCATGCCCGTGTATCCGGCAAGTAAATACTTCGAACCTTGAAACTGGCCCGTATGGGTAAGTATCGCATGCAGACTATCCACGTACGATTTGGACTCCCGCCTCATGATGAGGTTATCTAAAATAATCTCAGCCAATGACGTACCTTCTCCTCTCTACGCTGGTTTATTCCACGTTTTGCTTACGTTGTATCACGAAGCCTGTCAATTAATCCTTCTGCGCTTTGCCGAAGCTTACGTCTAAGCCACCCAGGAGACAAAATTTCCTCCCATTCACTAATAAACAAATGCTGCAAGAAAGCGTCCGTGTCATAAAATTCAATTGAATAAATCTGATCTTGCCTAGCCCGAATACGATACCCTTGCCATATGTCCATTTGCTGTAATTCCTTCAAGCGAATCTCAGCTACAAACGGTTTACGAACAGGTAGTGGTTCTTCCCATCCACCTAGCAGAGCATCTGACCTGTACTCAAATCTCTCATCCAAGATCGATACATGAACAATACCCTCCAATCGAATGGCCACTTGCTGCATAGGATCTGCTTCATAACCCACCACGTAATCGGCGTTAAACTGGGATATCATCTTCAAAGGAGACAAGGAAAACTGCCGTTCTCCATCGTGATCCCTGTAATGAATATGTACTCTACGCAAGTCAGTTATGGCATGGGACAACAATTCAAAGAATTGCAGCTGCTTCGGTTGCGCCGAAAACACTGGAAGCTCACTGCTTCCCATCTGTTGTTCCTCCAACGTAAAACGCTCCAGCAAATGTGCTACACGTTTCACCGCGTCTGCCTGATCATAATCGTAATGTCTATAGCGGTGGGCCAGATATTTCAGCACACGCTGCTCTTCTTCGGTCATATACAAATGGGGCAATCGAAAAGTCTGATCCTCATAACAATAGCCCCGATATTTTGCCATATACACCAAAGGAGCTCGCAGGGAGCTTGCCATATATTCAATATCACGCTGAGCCTGACGACGGGAAATTTCAAATTCACGGGCAAGCCAGCTGCTGTTCGGAAAACGTCCACCCCGAATCTGTTCATCAAACCAGTGAATCCGATGCATGTTACTCATCTTCCCACCCTCATCTCATCCAATCCCAATATATTCGATTATATCAAAAGACATGGCCTGTTCCGAAGGACAGGCCAGTTATGTTATACCTGTGCCATATCCACTCTGGATTGCACTGCTTTGAAGCATTTCTTGCATACTTTCAGACTTGTACCGTCTGTTTTCGTTTGCGTATACAACAATTTAATTCGGGTACTGCTGCACACCGGGCATGTTCCCCGGCCCCTGGAAGGAAGACTCCACAAGATGCGTCCTCTTTTGGTTTTTGCCAATGATTGTGAACCTCTTTTCGATATGGTTTGTGTGTTCACCGTTATTATAGAGGTCGTGGTACGACACAGAATGTCGCAGCAGTATTAGAAAATAAAAAAATGTCCCCTCTTCTACCTGAAGAAAGGACACCATTTAGGAAGGATCTGTGCTCGTCTGTGCTGCGGCCTGCAATAGCGGTTGCAAGAGCCCTGGAAAGCGTGTTTCCAGATCATCGGACCGCAAGGTGAGAAAATGCTGTGTGCCCTGCACTCTCACCCGAATAACTCCGGCTTCCCGCAGAGTTCGAATGTGGTGCGACATCGTTGACTTCACAACAGGTGCATGAAAATGACTGCACGGCTGCTCCCCGCTTCTCGCTGCTTCCACAACAATCCCAAGTCGGGTCGGGTCGCTCAACGCATACAATACGGAGGAAAGTTCAATATCGGATACTTGTGGATGATGTAAAATTTTCATATTGTAGTCTCCTTTTTTCAGACTATCCATTGTATTTTAACACAGATCCATGATATATTTCTAATGTTCGATATCAATCGAACTTTAATGATTTCGTTATGTATCCCCTGCTGTCAGGCGCGGGATTGACATCATACTACATTTTGCAAATGTTACACACCGTTTCTGAAATGTTGCGAAATAACATCACTCACTCCAGGAGGTTTTTATGAACAACACCGCAACCGCATCATCAGAGGAACGGACCGGAATACAGGAAGGATTAATCGTAAGCTTACTTGGCTTCACCGTTGTACTCGTTGTGATGAATACAATGATGTTTAATCTGGCCCTGCCTAAAATTGCAGCCGAATTTATGCTTACATCTGTCGCTTCTTCCTGGATCGTTACAGGCTATTCCATTGTATTTGCCATTTCCTCGATCACGTTCTCACGTCTATCCGATTTCATACCCATTCGTACATTATTTACGACAGGGCTTACTTTACTCGGTGCTGCTTCCGTTCTCGGTTTTTTCAGTGATCACTTCATCATTTTGCTCATTGCACGTCTGATCCAGGCTGCAGGTGCTGCTTCGGTTCCGGGGCTCGCCATTGTGCTGATTACTCGGTACATTCCACATGATCGCCGGGGTAAATCGATGGCTGTCATCATGTCCGCAAGTTCATTGGGTCTTGGACTCGGTCCTGTCATCGGCGGAAGCATTACTCAGTTTTTGGGATGGCATGATCTGTTTATCGTGACGGGATTAACGTTATTCTTGATTCCTGTATTCTTCAAATTGCTTCCTCGGGAAACACCGCAAAAAGGGTCATTTGACCTGCTGGGTGCCGTGCTTCTCGCCATCGGTACTACGGGTGTGCTGTTATTCCTGACTTCCCGTCAGTGGTTCACACTTGTCATCGGTGCTGCGGCACTTCTTCTGTTCTGGCTCCGAATTCGGCGCGCGGCAGATCCATTTGTTCAACCTGCTTTGTTCAAAGACAAAAAATATATGATGCTTAGTTCACTAGGAATTGTATCGTACATCAATAACTTCTCAACGTTGTTCCTGCTGCCACAGATTTTGGCGCATCTGTATGGACTGACTCCTGCTCAATCCGGACTTGTCATCTTCCCTGGTGCAGTCGTGTCCATGCTGCTGTCCAACCGGATCGGCCGAATGATTGACCGACACGGCAATACGTTGCTGTTGAAGTTTGCACCATGGCTGCTACTGGCAGCTGCCGGGTTATTCGCCTTATTTGCAGACAATAGCATCTACGCTATTATGGCTGTCTATGTCCTGCTCAGTGTTGGCTTCTCTTCCCTAACCACCAGCGTGTCCAATGAATTGTCTGGCAATCTGACCATGGATCAGGTCGGTGCAGGTATGGGATTGTTCCAACTTAGTCAGTTCTTCAGCGGTGCTTTCAGCGTTGCTGTCACTGGTGTAGCGTTGACTGCGATGCAAAACATGCGGCTGTCCTCAGCGTACACTAATATTTTCTGGGGCATGACTGTGGTCGCACTCGCATCGGTTATTTTCTCTCAGGTGTATCTGAGAATGCAGTCACGGAAAGTCACGGAAACAAGTCGTCAGATTTAATATCTCATCTTAAGCAATAGAAGCCAGGAAAGGACCATTAGGTTCTGAACCCGGCTTTTTTCTATCCCATTTTTCTATGTGTCAGCTGCCCTGCTCCACAAAGACAAACACAAAATAGCCCCAAGGACGCATTCATCACGACTCCCTGGGGCTATTATTCTATTGATGCTCACTTCTACATTTTTCTATACAGTTTTTACTATTCAAACAAGTCCAGACGAAGACGCTTCAGGCTCGTATGTTTGATATACCATTGACCGTCGATTTTGACAAAAGTCTCGTGGTAGTGCCCAAATCCGTGGAAGGATTTGTTCTCATTGCCCTCCGGGAACGTTACCCAATCTTCCATTGGGGAGATGACCTTCGCTTCGTTCTCGGATACAAATTCAACCTCAGCGCTATGTACATGATGAACGGTTACGGCAACATCCACCAGATCACGGAATACTTGTACGATCGTATCACGGCCTGTTAATACCGGGATTGGATTGCCTTCTGTGCTGAAATCGGCGATTGCATCCGGAGCGAACACGTCACCCAAGGTATCCCATTGTTTCGTATCAATATAGCGGCAATAGCGCGCCTTGGTGTTCCGAATGTTTTCCAGCGCGAGCAATTGTTCCAGTCCTGTAATCGTTGATTGGCTCATGTGTTGTCCCTCCAGAGATGTAAAATATGATGTAAGATTGGATTGAATATGTATGCAACTATACCTTCCTTATTGTACCATTCGGCTTCTATTAGGCACAACGAAATACCTACGATGCAAAAAAATCTTTCCTTACCTCTCACGAGGATGGGGAAAGATTTAGACAAAATCGATAATTCAGACGAATACACCGTTCATTGATACTTCATTTGCCTCAAGTTACAGGGTATGTGCACCCTTCATCTGGGAAGCCAGTTCTGACATCTTTTTATTGTTCAAAAAACTCTCCATCTCTTCTTCCGCCTGCACCATCACCTGCTGGATCAAGCAGCCTGCGTTATGATTCTGAGAACATTCGAACAGGGACGCCTGCCCTTCAATCGCATGAATGATCTCCAAGAAGGAGGGGTCGGGATTTTTACGACTAAGCCGGTAGCCACCATTGGCGCCAGAAGTAGATTCAATCATGCCCGCCTTAACCAATTTGGTCAAAATTTTGGACAGATAGGTTGGGGATACCTTTTGCAGTTCTGCAAGTTGGTGTACGCTAACCAGCTGCTCAGGGGCAGTACTTACAAGATGAAGCATGGTGTGCAAAGCATAATTTGTCGCTTTTGAATATTTCATGAGGGCACCTCATTATACACGGATTTAATTTATCCATAATAGACTTGATTAAGCTCTCTGTCAAACTACTGCACTTCAAGCGCTGGGAACATCGAGAGGCTCTGGGTTAATTGTGATACAATCCACGATAATCTGTAGGTGTCATCCCCTCGTGAGCCATGAATTGACGGTTAAAATAACTGGCATTGGGATACCCTGCGTCCTCCGCAATCTGTCCAATATTGGCCGTAGGCCGTTCCAGGAGCCATTGTTTCGCCATCTGTAGCCGTGAACGAGTGATAAACTCCATGGGCGTCATCTCCACAGCACTCTTGAACATTTTGCAAAAGTAATACGAACTCACACCTGCGAGATCCGCCCAGTCTTGTAACAGGAAAGGTTGGCAGGCCTCCTGCTGCATCTGTGGAAGCAGCGCAAGAACCCGACTCTCCGCCTTGCTGGTAGTGCGTGTGCTCTTTAAAGGTACCGCATGCTGCACGAACTCGGCGAGTACAGCATAGGTCAGTGTGGATAGCTGAGCTGGCCGGAGCATGGTGTTCTGTTCCGCTTCAGTTAGCAGGGCCAGATGAGCCTCTTCCCATGAACTACGCTGCCGTAGCGTCCACAGCAGATTGCGATGCAATCCCCGCTCAATCATATAATCATGCAGACGTTCCCCATAGAAGTGCACCCATCTCACATCCCACGGATCATCTTCACTGCTGTAATAATGCTGTTGTTGCTGCGGAAAATAAAGCACGGCCTGACCCGCTCGAAGCTCATGCACCACCCCGTCCACTTCCACGTATCCTTTGCCCGCAGCAACATAGTGAATATTAAAATTGTTCAATACGCCGGCCTCCCGTAATACGGAATGCTGGGGATGATCCATATAGTGTCCGACGGATTCCGGGTAACAAAAATATGGAATATCCTGCAGGGTTAGCAATACCGTTTGCCTCATCATAACGACTTCTCCTTACTCAACAATATTGTGTTAACTAACTTCAATATATTATCATTTTAATTCGATCATCTATTCCTTATAATCACAATATACATTTATACACAGGAGGAAACAACACATGAATTCAGTTCAAAAATTGCGTTGGGGCATTCTTGGTAGCGCTAGCATTGCTGTGGAATCCGTCATTCCAGGCTTGCAGCAATCCGAGTTGAATGAAGTAACCGCGATCGCCAGTCGGAACGAGGATAAAGCCAAGCAGACGGCCGATCAACTTGGGATCGACAAGGCTTATGGCAGTTATGAAGCTTTGCTCGCGGATGATTCCATTGATGCCGTATATATCCCGCTACCGAATCATTTGCATCGGGAATGGACGATCCGGGCAGCTGAAGCAGGCAAACATATTTTGTGCGAAAAACCACTGGCTCTGACAGAGCAGGAAGCTCAGGAGATGGTTCAAGCTTGTGCAGATGCAGGAGTGCAGCTGGCCGAAGCGTTCATGTACCGCCATCATCCACGATACGATCAGATCAGAGACATCATCGCCAGCGGTGAGATTGGCGAGATCCGCGGCATTCACAGTACATTTTCGTTCAATAATTCCAATGCATCCGGCAATGTCCGCTTTCGGCGGGATTGGGGTGGAGGTGCACTGTATGATATCGGATGTTATTCCATCAGCGTAGCACGTCTGCTGCTTGGTCAAGAACCAAGTGCAGCCACTGTTATTGGCATGTTCTCCCCAGAGCATGATCAGGTCGATATGATGGCCTCGGGACTCCTGGAATTCGATAATC
Organism: Paenibacillus sp. Negev47; assembly: GCF_058313655.1. Lineage (NCBI taxonomy): Bacteria > Bacillati > Bacillota > Bacilli > Caryophanales > Paenibacillaceae > Paenibacillus > Paenibacillus sp. Negev47. The sequence continues at coordinate 718,319 of NZ_CM177754.1, read as the reverse complement.
ACGTTGGTGTGACCTTTGACAGCAGCATGTGGGCAGCATTCCGCAATACACTTGAGGTACTGGGGTCCGAAGGAATTATTGAAGTCCCTTCCGCATTCGTCAGCGAGCAGGACCGTAGCTCCAACTTCTATGTTACCGCTGGCGGTGAACGTAGAGAGATTGAAGTCCCGCAAGTGAACCACTACTCTCTGCAGGGAGATGATATGGCACGTGCTGTCCTTCAGGGCAAGGATCTGCGCTTCGCCCCGTCTGATGCAGTAGCTAATATGAAAGTACTGGAAGCTTGTCTTCGTTCAGCGGAACAACGCACACGAATTACACTATAATCGAGAGGATGAACTGAGTTATGGAATATATCGAAATTGCTGGTGCAGGTAAACGCGTCTCCCGATTGATTAAAGGAACCGATTATTTCGTGCATGATGCCTACGATAAAGCTGCTGCGAATATGGATGCTTTTCTGTCCATTGGCGGTAACACCGTCGATACAGCGCATATTTATTGTGATGGACAGAGTGAAGAAGTCCTTGGTCGTTATATGAAGGAACGCGGTAACCGCGACCAGATTGTCATCCTCACCAAAGGCGCGCATCATGACCAGAACGGACCACGTGTTAACGCTGATGCGATCCGTAGTGACTTGCTGGAAAGTCTGGAGCGTCTGCAGACGGATCACGTAGAGATGTATGCCTTGCACCGGGATGATCCCCATACCCCTGTGAGTGTTATTCTTGAAGCACTGAACGAACATATTGAATCCGGCAAAATCGGAGCCATCGGTGCCTCCAACTGGACTTGGCAACGTTTAGAGGAAGCCAATGCGTACGCTGCCGCGAATGGCCTGAAGGGCTTCACCTTCAGCAGTCCGAATCTCAGTCTCGCCAAAGCCAACGAGCCTTTCTGGGAAGGCTGTGTATCGGCAGATGTAGAGACGCTCGCATGGCATGAACAAACCAAGCTGCCATTGCTGTCCTGGTCTTCCCAGGCACGCGGTTTCTTCACTGGACGATTCACACCTGAAGTTCGGGATAACGAAGATCTGGTTCGAGTATTCTATAGTGACGGCAACTGGGAACGATTGCGCCGCGCTGAGCAATTGGCGAATTCGAAGAAAACAACACCTATCCAGATTGCACTCGCTTATGTATTGAATCAGACGTTCCCAACCTGTGCGCTGATCGGAGCCCAGAATCAGGAGGAATTGCTCTCCTGTGACGAAGGGTCCCGGATCACCCTGACTCCTGCTGAAATAGCATGGCTGGATCTGGGCAGTGAAGTGCCGGCTGGCATCTAAAGAAAGTTAAATATTCATCAACAAATACAGAAGGACTTACCCCAGAACACATCTCTGAAGGTAAGTCCCTTATATCATAGATTAAGACATATAAAATGTTAGAAATTGCACTGTCATTCGGTTGAATTACAGCTTAATGATCTGACCTGTCTTCTCGGATTCGAATGCGGCCAGGATGACTTGCAAGGAACGCAAGCCCTCTTCCCCAGAAATCGCTGGAGGTGTTTGGGTCACAATCGACTCTACAAAAGCGTCAATCACACCACTCGGCACTTGTTTCTCGTTAGTAGCCATGGCACCGACTTTGTACGTTTCAACCGTACCGTTGGTCAACTCAACGATAACTTCATCGCCTTCCACTGTTCCAATCTTCATAACACCATTCTCACACCACAGAACTGTACTGTTGTCTCCAGCTCTGTATTGCGTCCAGCTCGCTACCAGCGTTCCGATTGCTCCACTCTTCATACGAAGCAAGCAAGTTGCGTTATCGTCAACCTTGGTGCCTTCCTTGTGCAGTGTGCTGATGAAACCAGCCACTTCAGATACTTCATCATTCAGCAAGTAACGGATGAAGTCTGATTTGTGAACGCCGAGGTCGCCCATAGCGCCCATAATCGCTTCTTCTTTACGGAAGAACCAGCTTTCCGCTCCGTCCACACTCCATGCTTCCGGACCCGGGTGACCGAAGGAAGTACGGAAATTCAGGACTTTACCGAGTTTGCCGGAGTCGAGAATTTCTTTTGCTTTGACATGAGGAGGCATCAGACGCTGGTTATGTCCAACCATCAGATACACACCATTTTTCTTGGCAGCTTCGATCATTTGCTCGCCTTCTTCAGTAGATACTGCCATTGGTTTCTCAACCAAAACATGCTTGCCTGCATTTGCAGCAGCAATCGCCATTGGCGCATGCAGATAGTTCGGTGTACACACACTAACGGCATCAACCGTTTCGTTTGCAAGCAATTCTTCATAACTGGAATAAGCTTTACCGCCGTAAGTCTCGGCCATCTTCTCCGCACGCTCCACAATCGGATCGGCAAAAGCGACAAGTTCTACGTTCTCATTGGCAGCGTACTCTGGAATATGTCTGCGCTCGGCAATGGCTCCACAGCCGAATACAGCAACTTTAATTTTACTCATGTACATAAGTCTCCTTTGACAAATAGATTAGCATTTTTCATGGTTCGATGGTCCATTAAAATTGGTTCAAATAGTTCTGTTTCAGCCAGTTGTAGCTATTGGATACGCTCTCAAGCGGAGGGTTCTGACATACGTCTTGTTCCACAATCAACCACTCCACGCCTGCATTCGTAGCGCCTTCAATAACAGCCGGCAGGTCAACCGAACCTTGTCCCAGTTCCAGCGTTTTCATCTGACCCTGTTCGTCTTTGCTGAAATCCTTCAGATGAAGCAGCGGCAAGCGACCTGCATATTTATTAATATACTCGATCGGATTTTGTCCCGCAAATTGTACCCAACATACGTCCATTTCCACTTTTACCGCTTCCGGAGATGTTTGAGCAAACATGGCATCAAAGGCATTGGCATCGCCAACCTGGCCATGGAATTCAAAGTCATGGTTATGATATCCGAAGATCAAACCTTGCTTCGCCGCTTCAGCTCCATATTGTTGTAACTCAGCGAACAGCTTGGTCCAGCCTTCTGCATTCTCAGGACGATCTTCTGGCATCAGGTAAGGGCAAATGATATATTGTGCACCAATTGTTTTCAGATAATCGATTTGTTTTTGCAAGTCTTCGCGCATCGCATGTAGTGAAACGTGGCTGCTGAATCCTTTCAACCCAAGTTCATCTAGTAGCGCTTTCATTTCTTCGGCTGGAATGTCACCATATCCGGCAAACTCCACGCCTTCATATCCAAGGGCCGCTACCTTACGCAACGTACCACGAAAATCTGCTGCTGTTTCATCACGGAGTGTAAACAATTGCAAACCAATATTAAGTTTTTTCATGTAGGATACACCTCTGTTCTCAAATTTGCTTTCATTGCTCTATCTGGTATCATCCTACCGCAAAACAGGCTAGAATGAACATATACAATATAGTCAGAACATGAACTATCTGATCAAATTTTATTTCCATCATTTTGCATCTATTAAATGTAGCCCATTTGAATGTATGCAGGATGTATATATTGGGGGATTTCATCTTTGGATACGTTAGAGACATCTGTGCTGATCTGCGACTACTCATATCACTATAAGGCGTTCACTCATAATATGAAGGGCGAGCTGCAAACCTATCTGTTCCGCCTGCAGACCGAAGGCTCGTGCAAAGTATATGTACAGGATGAAGAATTCAGGATGACGAGCGGGGATTTGCTGTTGCTCAAGCCTGGTGACGATTATCATCTCGTGGTCGATGAACCACATAAGGAAGGACGCTTGTCTAGCGGAGATTATTATCTGTTCTGCGAGGGCAGTTGGATCGAAAATTGGTGGAAACGGCAGCAAAGATCCACTGTGAGCCGGATTGGACTGGATGATAAGCTGATCAGCCTATGGCGAAATATGCTACTGGAGAAACGTCGCGGACCTCTCGAAGAAAATGCGGAGCTTAAGGATGCATTACTGCGCGGATTATGTCTATATATCGATCGGGCAATCACCGAGAATATCCAGACGGATCGGGCAGTTTCCTCTGCGTTGAAGTTAAAACGTTTTATTGAGGAACATGCCACAGTTACCTTTAAACTTGAAGAAGCCGCACGTTATGCCGGACTCAGCCTGTCGCGTGCAGTCCGTTTATTTAAGGAGCACTACAATCAGACCATGATTCAATATGCGATTGAGATCCGTCTGAATGCGGCACTGGAACGTATGAAATACAGTGAGATGACACTGGAACATATTGCTGAATCCTGCGGTTTTGCAAGCTATTCCTATTTCCACCGCGTATTCAGGGCACATTTCGGTGTGTCTCCGGCGGAGTATCTCAAATCCAAGCAGCATGAGCCTATTGATTTAGAACGTGTGTGATGTATTAGTGCCAGGAACCCATGACCTTTAAGCAGGTTCATGGGTTATTTTGATACGATGAAACTTATAGACAGCTACTAGTAAGGCCGCCATTAATAAGAATGATGTTCACTTCAATATTTCATGTGACTCCAACAGAACAAGACTGTACAATTATAAAGACTGTCATCTTACCCATTCATATATCTCATTGAATTCTCATTAAAAATAACGGAGCGATACATATGCTAACCCACCCGCGCAAAGTCCTCATCATCGAGGATGAACCGGATATATCGCGAATTCTGCGAGATTATCTGACCAAAAACCAGTATGAAGCTGCCGTGGCAGCCACTGGGCAAGATGGGCTTCAGATTATGGAGCTTATTCAACCAGATTACATTATTCTGGACATTATGCTTCCGGACATGGACGGGATTGAAGTGTGCCGAGAGATTAGACGGCGCAACAATATCCCCATCCTCATTCTGAGTGCCAGAGGCAGTGATACCGATAAAGTACTAGGTCTTGGATTTGGAGCAGACGACTATATGACGAAACCCTTCTCGCTAAGCGAGCTGCTGGCACGGATCAATGCCCACTTTAGGCGTTATGACAGCATGACATCGGATCAGGAGCGAACAGACCTACTTCGTCTTGGAAACCTGGTGATTGATAAAAAAGCCTATAAGGTCACACTTAACGAATCGGAAGTTTCTCTGTCTGCCAAGGAATTCGAATTACTTCATTATCTGGCAAGCCATAAGAATCAGGTTTTCTCCAAAGCCCAGTTGCTTGACGCCATCTGGGGATATGCAACCTATGGGGATGAAAACACCGTAACCGTATACATTCGCAGACTACGAGAAAAAATCGAGGCAGATGCCTCCCATCCCACTGTTCTGAAGACGGTCTGGGGTGTCGGCTACAAATTCAATTACGAATAATCCAGATTGGAGACATCCACATGTCATTGAACACCTGGTCCAGACGCTGGCTGTTAACATCACTTGGCCTTCTGATTATTATGATTTTAAGTATCCTCGCGCTGTCGATGATGCTATTCCATAATCGAATTTCAGATGAGTCCAATCTGTCTATGAATCAAATTCGCCTCAAGGTCAATCCCACTCTGCTCGCTCTGGAGCAAAATCAACAACATCTGGACGAACAAAATATTCATGAAGATATACGTTCCACCGCCAGAGAAAGCGGGGTTGTGCTTACCTATGTGAACTTGGATGGAACAGTAATTCTGTCCTCCGTCCCCACCTCTGAAGGAACCCAAGTTAATCTGCGTTCATCCCTTCATTATGATCTACACCATGCCGCGCAGGCTGCGAATGGTAACGAGTCGCTTGAAATTGCATTTCCCGTGATGGACGGACCTGTGGGAACTCAGATCGGCAATGCCATCTTTTCCATCCCCCAAGCTATGGTTACTGTTCAGGAACCAATGACTTTTCTAGTGATATGGATTAGCGTACTATTGCTCCTGTCATTGGTCCTGAGCTTATTTCTATTTTGGATGAAACGAAAACTGGAGAAGCAACTGCTCTCTCCCATCCATCAATTGAAGCTGCATGCGGAATCTATTCTCAAAGGCAATTATGAAGAACAGATCCAGTACAACCGGACGGACGAAATGGGCAACCTCTACGCCATGTTGGATTTGATGCGCACCGAAATTAAACATATGAACGAGATCCGCATCCAGCAGGAACAAGCACAAAAGGAACTCATCACCAATATATCTCATGATATTAAGACACCGATTACCACGATAAAAGCATACATAGAAGCGATTGAGGAAGGGCTATGTAACGATCAGGAGACGCTGATGGAATATATGAGAGTCATGCGGACCCATACGGATAAAACGGCCCGACTTGTGGAGGACCTGCTGGTTCATGCGCTTCAGGAACTGGGGCAGATCTCTGTGGAACCTCGTGAATTGTATAGTGGTCCTGTCCTGGAAGCTATGTTGAAACCTATTGAACATGTTGTTCTAACGAAAGGTCTGGTCTACGACGGACCTCAATCCAACCACATCCCCAATGTGTTAGTCGCAATCGACCCTACCCGAATTGAACAGGTCATCTCCAATCTTGCCGCCAATGCCCTCAAGTATACGGCTCCGGGAGACACGATACGTATAGTCACGGAACTGGAATCCGGGCACTTGAAAGTGACCATCGCCGATTCGGGTCAGGGAATACGTGTACAGGACATGCCGTTTGTTTTCCAGCGTTATTTCAGAGGCCAAGCTAATCAGGCAGACCAACGTGTGCAGGAAGGTACGGGACTAGGACTTTCCATCTGCCAAAGCATTATTGAAGCACATGGGGGCCATATTTCCTTCACTAGTAAAGAAGGACAAGGTACGACCTTCCGGTTCTCCCTTCCCATCTGCTAAGCCATTCTCGCCTGGCTATTTTACCAAGCGCCTTTAACTTTCACTTTAACCCATTTGGCTGTAATACTTTATTCATAATTTGATAAGGCTTCCTCAACATCCCTCCTCTAGAATGAATCCTATACTGCACTCGGGAGTGATTCAACTTGTCCAAAACAACCATCATTCGTGCACAGAACCTGTGCAAGACGTACAACAGCGGAAGTGAACAACATCATGCCATCCGTAATGTCGATCTCGACATCTATGAAGGGGAATTCACGGTCATCATGGGTAACTCTGGCTCTGGCAAATCAACCCTCTTATATCTGCTAAGCGGACTGGATCAGATTACAGCCGGTGAGGTCTATTTTCGCGACCAACGGATTGACGCTTATAGTGAACGAGATATGTCCGACTTCCGCACCCGCCGGATTGGTTATATCTATCAAAGTATCAATCTGGTCCCGGACCTTTCCATCAAAGAGAACATTGCCTTACCAGGTTATATCGCCGGAAACAAAAAGAATGACATCCAATCCAGGGCTGCCCATCTGATGAATGCCATGGATATCGAAGGACAGAGCAACCGCCTCCCCTCCCAAACTTCTGGAGGACAGCAACAACGAGCTGCCATTGCACGAGCTTTGATTAATTCGCCGGATATCATCTTTGCCGATGAACCGACCGGAAGCCTGAATGTGGAACACGGCACAGCCGTTCTGGATATCCTTACAGACCTCCACCGGAAAGGGCAGTCCGTTGTGATGGTGACGCATGATATCAAGGCTGCCTGCCGGGCAGATCGCCTGATCTATATTCAGGACGGCAAGATTGGCGGAATCCTTGAGTTCAACACCTATGATGAACATCAAATTCAGGATCGTGAAGCGATCATCTTCGCTTTGGTTACGGGGAAGGAATAACGATGGTGGTCATGTTTAAACTTAGCTTGTCGTATCTGAGCAGGAATAAAACACAAAATGCATTGATTGCACTGCTCCTGCTACTCTCGACACTTCTTGTATCCACAGCTATCGTCATTCTGGCCAACACGGGCAATCAGTTTCATGAAATGCATACCCGCACCCATGGGTCTCATCAAATTCTGACGTTTGAGAAAGGGCTGAATGACCCGGAGACTGTGCACGATTGGTGGGCTTCCCAGGATGACGTTCAGGTGTCCCCGTTACTATCGTATCGTTCATTGTCAGGCATCATCTTGAATGAAACTCACATCCCTAACATCTACCTGTACATGTTTAATACGCCTCCGCCGCCATGGGGTGTGGATGAACTTATTTTTTCAAGTGGAATACCCAGCGCGACTCCCGAGCCGGGCTCCGTCTGGATTCCAACGTCCATGGCAAATGCCTATCATATTTCGGTAGGTGATACCATTGGCTTCAAAACCGGCTCAAGCACACTCGAATTGAATGTGTCGGGCATTATCATCGACGTACCGTACGGAGCGCCCTTCTCCAATACTGCACGGGTCTGGATGAATCCTGCTGATTATCAACGTGATTTGGCCGCACTCGCTGGCAACGAGAATCACATGATCGGCATCCATTTCAACGATTACAGTATGAATTCATTGTATTGGGAACGGTACAATCGCGAGACAGGTACTCCGTTTCTGGAATCCAAAATGGAGTTCGAAGCGATTTCCTCTTTCTATCTGATTATTAACCAGGTTATTGGCTTCATTATGATCTTCATGGGTGTTGTCATGCTCTCCATCGCCTTAATGACTATCGGGTTTACAATTTCGGATGCCATCTTGGCCAATTACAGAACGATAGGTATTCTCAAGTCACTTGGGCTAACTTCCCGGAGAACGATAGGCACCTATGTCATTCAATATGCGATGTTATCTATCGCTGCCATTATCCCTGGAATTGCACTTAGCGTATGGATCTCCAAGTGGATCATTAATATATCCGTGTCCTCTCTTCGAGTGGATCATCAGAACATTCCAGTCCAAGGATTGGACGCTGCCATAATGGCTGGTGTGCTTTTATTTGCTATAGTGATTCTGTTCGTTGTGTTATATGCCAAAAAGGCAGGCAGCATACAGCCTGTGCAGGCCATTCGTTATGGTATGTCGGAGACAGATAATAGCCGTATGGCGGGCAAAATGAATTCGCCCTGGGCGCAATGGATCGGGTTCACACGACTGCCTGTGACTATGGCCCTTGGACTTCAACATTTGTTCAAAAACACCAAAAGTTCTTTTCTAACCCTCCTGCTGACCACGATGGCATCCTCTGTATTGGTTCTAGGGTATGTTCTGCTGACAAGCATAACCGGAATCTATCAAACTGCAGCTCATTGGGGGTATGACAATGCCAACATCGCAGCAGTCGTGGTGAACAAAAGCACCTTCCCCAAGGCTGAGCTGGAGCACGTGTTAGAACAGGATTTAAGGATCAGCAATGTGGGCTGGCAAGGGAACATCACGGGTGTCATTAGCCCGGAGTCTTCAGCCACCGTACAGAGCCAATCCATCAGTCTTAATTTGAGTGTACTAGACGGAAGTTATCAGGAACTTGGGTTCGAAACACTCAAAGGGGATAACCCGCGCCATGCGAATGAAATAGCCATTGGTGTGAGTATATCCCGAACATCAAACAAGGATCTTGGTGATCTCATCGACATCTATATTGAAGGAGAAAAGCGGACATTCCTCATCACAGGAATCTATCAGGCGATCGCCAACATGTCTGTTTCAGGTCGAATCACGATCGATGCCATGAGAAGTGTGAACCCGTCTTATGGCGAATCCGATGCCGTCTTCATTAATGTGAACGATCTGTCGCAAGCGGAACCACTGGCTCGGGAATTGAACGAACAATTTAAAGATTTTGCTTCGGTAGTCACCCAGAAGACATTGCTTGATTCAGTCTATGCAGAAGCTGCTAATATCCTGATCTATCCGATGAGCCTGATTGGGTTGCTGTTCATCGCTGTGACGTTCATCATTATTTTCAGTACCTGTCGGATCAATATCCGCAAAGAGAGCAGAAACTACGGGATATACAAATCACTGGGAATGACATCCCGCCAAATCCGATTCTCGGTCACGATGGGAATGATCATGCTGTCCTCCATGGGAGCGATACTGGGTATGCTCGTCGGCGTATATCTACTGCCTCTTCTGCTCGAACTGGTCCTTTCCGGTTACGGTATCGTAGAACTTCCACTGATACTGAATTGGGGTGGAATGATACTGTTCGCCTGTCTAAGTATCATTGCAGCGAGTCTAGGTTCATGGTTCTCTTCACGAATTATTCGTGAAGCATCGCCACGTATGTTGGTTATCGAATAAGGTTGTCAGGATTCTATAACGCAATAAACAGCCCTTCCATGCCTTTATACAAGGCGGAAGGGCTGTTTATGATACATGTGATCTGCTATCGCCACTTCTTGGCAAGTTCACCAATCTGATGTGGCGTAGTGCGGCAACAGCCGCCAATAATTTGCGCGCCCGCAGCGACCCACTGCTCCGAAGCATCGCTCATGCTGCCACATGTTCCCTGCCCGCTCCACGTTTTCGTCACAGCATCATATGTCTCACCCGAGTTCGGGTAGACAATGACAGGTTTGTCGCTGGCACGGCTCAGAATACCTACGGCTTCCGTCACCACTTCCATAGGAGCACAGTTCAGGCCAATCGCAGCAATCTGTGGCTCGGAACCAAATAATCGTGCGCATGTCTCAATCGGCGTACCTTCGCTGATTGCTGTTCCATCTTTTAAGGAGAAAGACAGCCAGGCATATGCATGTGGGAACTCCTTCAGCAAATTAACCAGCACCTGTGCTTCCTGCAAGGATGGAATGGTCTCCAATGCCAGAATATCAGCACCCGCTTCAAGCAACGCCGCTATACGCGGACGATGGAATTCAGCCAAGGTCTCATCTGTGACGCCGTAATGACCAATGTACTCCGATCCATCAGCAAGGTATGCACCGTAGGGTCCAACGGATGCGGCAACGAGCGGTCGCGGCCGAACCAGGGCACATTTCTCTGGGACAACAGGCGTTTGTTGTTGCGTATCCAACAAGGAAGAATTGCCCTCCGGTTTAACTTCCGTGTTCTCAACTATACTGTCCTGCACTTCTGCCCATACGTCATCTCTCGCCTGTGCAGCCAGCTCTACCGTCTTGCGGATCAGGTCCAACGCTGCCTGCTCTCCGATTCCTCTCTTGCTGAAGCCATCCACCGTCGCCTGATAACTGGATGTAATCGCGCAGTCGGCTCCTGCTCGAAAATAATCCGCATGAACCTGAACGATAACATCCGGATTCTCAATTAATACACGAGCAGACCAGAGCGGATCGTCCAGATCACATCCATGCTGTTCAAGTTCGGTCGCCAGCGCTCCGTCCAGAATCATGACCGGATGTTCACGCAGGATCTCTTCTATGGGGTTATTCTGTTGTACTAGCGTCATGTACTTGTCCTCTTTTCTTATTTACACGTTCTGTCAGATAATAAGCTGCGTAACACACTGCGATAAATGGAATCCCACAATACAGCGCAATCCGCTGTGTCGGGTCAAAGGCAATACCTATGCATGAAGCCAGGCATAATATAAATGAAATAATCGGTACCGCCGGGTATAGCGGTGTGCGGTACACCAGATCTTTGACCGCATGGCCTTCCCGGATATATTGTCTGCGGAACATGTATTGGGAAGCGCTGATGCTCATCCATACCGCAACAACAGCCAGACCCGAAATAGAAACCAGTGTAATATACACGGTACCTGGCGCAATGATGCTGGACAGCAAGGCCAGCGCACCACCAACCATACTGATCAGGAGTGCATTCAATGGCACACCGTGTTTGGTCAATTTGGCAAACCATGGAGAGATCGTTCGTTTATCAGCCAGAGACCAGAGCATCCGTGACGAAGCATACAGGCCTGAATTGGCTGCAGAGAGAATCGCCGTCAGAATAACAAAGTTCATAATGTCTGCTGCATACGGCACACCCACTCGTTCCATTACTGCTACAAATGGACTTTGCAGTACACTGGCATCCGACATAGGTAGCAAGGCAGACAAGATAACAATCGTTCCGATGAAGAAAATAACCAAACGCCAGAGCGTCGTATGAATGGCTTTGGGTATCGTCTTCTCCGGGTTCTCCGTCTCCCCGGCAGCAATGCCGATTAACTCGGTGCCCGAGAATGCAAAGTTTACAGCAAGCATGGTCATCAATATCGCTGTAGCCCCATGGGGGAACCACCCGGATGCGGTAATATTCGATAGAAACGGCGCTGGTTCAGCATCCGCCATCGGAATGAACCCGAACATGGCTGCGCCACCGATAATTATAAAGACTACGATCGTCACTACTTTCACAGATGAGAACCAGAACTCGGATTCTGCGAATAATTTTACCGTTAATGCATTGAACAGAAAAATCATCAACGCAAAAATGGCACTCCATATCCATACGTTGACCGATGGGAACCAGCGCTGCATCAGCAGTCCGGCGGCTGTGAATTCGGAACCCAGCGCAACGGTCCAGGTTAACCAGTACAACCAGGCCACCGTGTAGCCCGTTGCTGGTCCGATATATTTGGCAGCATAGCTATGAAATGCTCCCGTCTCTGGCATGTGAACAGAGAGTTCACCAAGACAGAGCATAACCAGATATACGACGATCGCCCCGATCAGATAGGACAGAATGGTTCCCAGGGGTCCCGCCTGTTGAATCGTGTAACCCGAGCTTAGGAATAATCCTGTTCCAATCACTCCACCGAGAGAGAGCATGATCACATGCCGTGCCTGCATTTTCCGCTGAAAATGTCCTTTGTCGTTGTTGTTCTCCATACCTGTTGCTCCCTACTTCTTCATCCAGAAAAACAAAAAAGACCCACTCTTCCTAAAGAGTGCGCCGTTACTGACAAATAAAAACAAACGTCCTATCTATCAGGCTTTCACCCGCTGGAATTAGCACAGTATCCTTCAGATCTGTTGCTGAGGCTTCTAAGGGCCAGTCCCTCCACCTCTCTGGATAAGAAAATGATTTTTTATAAATATAGCGATCTATCATGAATGTGTCAACATTTTAATACTAACTTGCTAACTGGCACGCTATTCGGTGGAAGATCCGAGATTGGTGATAGTGGTCTTCACATCGTACGTAATTGGTACGGTACTAAAAATGTTATCCCAATCATCTTTGACTTTCTTCCACGTTTTGGGTTCTTTAATACGCAAGCTGTCCCGAAAATCCGCAACATCAACTTTGTAGGTATGCTGAAGTTTGTATAACACCTGACGAATCTGTTGTTCCGCCAGTTCAGAAAATTCTTTTTCCAGTTCCCTGCGATAAGCCCCTTTTTCCTCTCTTTCGGGAGCACGCCAATCCTCCATTAACCAGCCTTCGGATTCGGTCTTTACATGGAATGAAATATCATTGCCAATAACCTTGGGAATTACTTTTGTTTTCTTCTTTTTCATTTCATATACAACAGTGAATCCCTCTTTGTTGTAAGTCTTCAAGACGCCTCCTTTTTCTTTAGGCTTGATCCACGATAAACCTTCCAGATCCGTTTGACTTAGTTCTCCAATAAACTTAGTTGTTTTCCCATCGAATATGCTGCCACCTGAGAACTTGCCCTCTCCATTAGAGTACAGTACATTCTGGAGCAAGAAACTGGAACCAGATTGCATTTGGGCATCTAATTTGGAGAGCAAAACGGGGTCCAGTATTTTGTTGGACAAGTACGAATTACCAGTAATACCTGTTAGATAAAATGCCGGAATCCGGGAGGGATCATCTGAAGTCAGGACATCCACGGCACGATGATGACTTATCAGTACCAGACAATTTGGACGAATATCGTTATCCCGAAGTACAAAATCCAGCAGCTGGTCCAGACCATACTTTTTGGCAATATCCTTGGAGATGACGATGACCTTTAGATGATGTCCGATAAGTGGACGATCTCGCCTTAGTGCAAACTGACGAAAGATTTGCAGCAAGGAATCTCCGGTAAGCTGTTCATTAGAATAGGAAGTCTTTCCAGAAGCAGGTGAACCGGATTGTCCGCTCTGTTTACTGTTGGAACTGCCAGTGCCAGGCGCAATCTGCACCGTAGCCGTTAAATAATTATTCTTTGGATACGTTCCTCCCTGAGCAGCGATGTCCTTCTCAAATTCTGTTTCTTTAGCGATATCGATCCCGAGACCAACATAGACACTTAGTTCCTCGATCTCCCTACTACTCCAGCATCCGGATATTACCAGAAGGACGGACAAAGCAAAGGCTACACGTAAAAGCATAAAAAAACGAATCATGCATGTTTGCCTCCTTTTTTGCGAATAAGACTTATTATCAGGAGTAACAGAGGTACAGTGGCAAATAGAAGCACGGATAGATTGCCCAACATATCACCCAGTGCAAAGGTTTCATCCACGGTTTTCGGCATTAATGCCGTTAGATATATTACTGGCAGAAAGGCGTACATAATAACCTTGATCTTCTTCGTACGAAATAAATCCCGAATGCCCACCGAAGCGCAATAGTGTGTGATCGTGAAACTCGAGAAGATCTGCATAATCCAGATGACCAATAAGAGGGATTCGAACCGTTCAAAGATCAAACCTTGAATCTCGAAGCTTCTTACGAGATCCAGCGTGGGCCAAGTACGTGTTTTGATTCCGTCAAGTGACAGACTGCCTACAACCATCACAACGGTAATCAGATAAATCAGAGTCGATATGATGATGCCCCAGGTCATGGCTACATTGCTTTTCTTCGGATTTCTCATATAAGCAGTCATGACAAACATGACTTCGTACCCCGTGTAAGACAGCAGCGAAGGTTTCAACCCTTTGAGGACTGGCATGATACCCTCTCCGAGTACGGGTCTCAGATTGCCGATCTCAAATAACTGATTACTAAGCAAGATTTCAATCACAAATATAATCAGTGTAATCGGCAAAATGATCTCAAATACGCGCACAATGACAGCAAGTCCGCCAGAGATCAAATAGATGCCAATCCACATAAACACCATCACGATAGCCCATTTTGGTGTGCGCTCGAGCAAGTACATTCCTGTCACATCAGCCATGACCCTGATTTCGAATGCGGCAATCACCATAAAATACATAATCATGGCGAATCCCAATATGTAAGCAATCCAGCTCCCCGTAATTTCACGAGTGAACTGGAATACTGTTTTCTCCGGAAATCTGCGACACAGGGTAACCAGAATAATTCCGACACCCATAATAATCAGTCCAGACAGAATAATTGACATCCAGACATCTGGGGTTCCGACAGCTTTGCTCGTTGTTCGAGGAAGCGTTAATATCCCAGCGCCAAGCATGTAATTGACAATAACCACAACAGCTTGCCTAGTACTAATCTTTCCTTCGGAGCTATTCACTTTATTTCACCCCAACCACTTTAATTTATTTCATTTTTTTCGGTCTTGATCTATCAGATTGGACATCTCGGGACGCTTCCTCATCATATTTAGGGGAGCACGGATAATGAAATCCTTCCATTCCCCAAATTGATAAGGAACGGCCGGTGCAAGATAAGGCACGCCAAAGCTCGAGAGTCTCGCCAGATGGGTACATATGAGGAGAAAGAACATAACCACGCCAAACAATCCGAGCACAGCCGCACTAAACATGGCAGCAAATCGCAGAATTCGCAGTGTTATGCCTGCACTATAGACGGGTATTGTAAAGGAGGATATGGCGGTAACCGCAACAACGATGACCAGGAACTGGCTTATAATTCCTGCCTGTACGGCCGCCTGGCCGATAATCAGACCTCCAACGATACCCAGCGAGGGTGCAATCGGCTTAGGTAGACGAATCCCCGCCTCCCTCAGAATCTCAATGGAAAGTTCCATGATCAGTACTTCGATGATTGAAGGAAACGGCACTCCCGTCCGCGTTTCAATAATCGTGAGTACTAGCTTGGTTGGGATAAGTCCCGGATGGAACGAGATAAACGAGATATAGAGCGCAGGAGCGAGCAAGGCCAGCATGGCAGACATGAAGCGCAGTATTCGCAGGAATGTTCCAGGAATCCAGCGTTCATAGTAATCCTCCGGGGATTGGAGCAACATGCTAAAGGTCACCGGTACAATCAGTGCAAATGGTGTTCCATCCAGTAAAATGGCCACTCGTCCTTCCAGCAAAGCACCCATCACCCGGTCCGGTCTTTCCGTATTCAGTACCTGTTGAAAAGGACTCAGCGTACTATCTTCGATGAGCTGTTCGACATACCCAGATTCCAACATGGAATCCATATCCATCGCTTCAATTCTCTTTCCGACTTCCGCCACGAGATTAGGATCAGCAATATCCTGAATATAGGCAACAGCCAATTCTTTCTTGATCCGTGAACCTACCTCAAACTTCTGAATAAAGAGGCTCTGATCACTTCCATATCGACGTAAAATACCTGTGTTATCACTTAGCTGTTCTGTAAAACCAATCCGGGGACCACGGAGCAACCCCTCTGACACCGGTTCATTCACACCACGTGTTTTGATTTTATGAGCTCCAATTAACAGAGCCCCCGGCAATCCATCGACCAACAGTGCAGTTTTGCCAAAAAGCACGCCAACTGCGACCGCTTGGAGGGACTTGGTCTCCTCAACCAGACTGACAGGTAGTAATTGATCTTGCAGGTAGGCCGAGAGTAAATGTGCATTATCCGGATGGAGGAAACCCTCCCGCTTAAGCTCTGGAACGCCTTCCAACATTAACGGTGAAATCAGGTGATCATCGATTAAGTCTTGGTCTACCATGCCTTCGGTATATATGACGGCTGCCCGTGTATTCGTACCCCTAATGGTAAATTCCCGAATATGCACGTCAGCATTTTGACCAAAGCTTTCTCTTACGCTAATCAGATCGGTATTGTACTTGCCGGTTATTTTAATATTGGCATAGTGGCCCGTTTCGGTTCCCTGACCCTGACCCGCTGTAGCAGGAGAAATATCTTTCGAGGATATGGAGGTTTTTTGGGAACGAGAGAAGGTTCCACGCTTAATGGCGGCATTGATCCACCGCATGGTTACTGTAATGCCGATCGGTACGATAAGGACCAATAATGCCTGAATCCATATGGCCCAGTCCGGCACGTAGGATACAATTGTTGACCACATGTTCCCACCCCAACATTTCTCTGCATGATGAAGCTGCAGGTATTCCCGAGTATTGTGTCCCCCTTTGATCACAATAATTCCCGTTTTTTTGTGTACAGAACAACAAAAAAAACGGTCCCTGTATAAGGAACCGCCACTACCTATATATATCAAACGATTTTGTCACATGCTCCGCTTTCGCATCAAGCAACTGAGCAGATGCAGCAATGACCGTTATGTTAATTTTCACTTTGTGAATCAGCTAACATTTTTTCTGTTTTTTAGTAATCGTTTAGCCCCTATAAACAAGAAAAACAGGACGATTCGTCGTGACCATCCCCCTGTTTCTTATCTAATCTCATCTGCCTCAGGTCCTTCCTGTGGCGGTTCATCCGGCGCTATAAACCTCACTCCATTCCAACGTGACAGTCCTTCCCATTCATCAGCCTCGCGGTAGCTTATTTCCATACCGACTGCGCAGTTCAGCAAGCCGTTCCAACTTGGACAGCGCACGCTCCTTCTGCATCAATCCCACAGCCAGCACCATCTGTTCCATTAAGAGCAGTGGAGTAACCATGGAATGGAATTCTCCCAGTTCCCCTCTGCTGACGTAAAAAGATAATTCGGTCGCCAGTCCATATAACAGGTCTTCCCGATCTGTCACAAGTATGGATTTGCTTCCCATATCACTGGCATAATCCAGAATGACCTCTGCTTCAGGCAGCAAACGGGTGAAACACATGAGCATCACCATGTCCTCTTGCTGCATATGCATCAACGATTCCAATAACTCATGTCCACCTCTCGCGAGATGAATGACAGTCAATCCGAATCTGGACAAGCGGAATGATAACAGCTCAGCCAGACCTGCAGATGGTCCAGGGGCATAGATGTACACTCTTCGGGCTTCAGCAAGAATCGCTGCGGCCCGCTCCAGATCCCCTTGCTTCATATGAGACAACGTCTCCTGCAAATGACTAACGGAAGCTTCCAATAATTGAACAGGCAAGCTATCCGTATCCATGCGGGATATGGTTTTATTTAATTTCAACGCCGGCGTGGTATCTTCAGAGGTGCGGAGGCGTATTTTGAACGCCTTGGCATTGTCATATCCAACTGCACGCCAGAAACGGGATACCGTTGCAATACTAACCCCCAGCCTATCGGCAATCTCCTGTTCCGTCATGAATAGAATCTCTTCGGGATTACGTTCAACAAAATCGGCAATTTTCAGATGACCTGGCGATAGCTGCTCTTTTTGGGTAAACAAATTCATTCAGGATACACTCCTTTTCTCGCTCTCCAACCAGTATATCAGTAGACTGAAGAAGAAGTGGTCAAACTATGTAATATTTTTTTCATACAAATTAAAATATGTAATAAAAATTACAGTCGATTTACAAATGTCTTCTTTCCCGTTAATACTCTGCCCCTAGACTGTGGCTATGATCACCAACTTTCAAGGAGGTATGTATCGATGAAGAAGATGACTGAGCGTTATACGCTGACGTCTTCACAGAAAATGATGGTGTTTGTGCTTTCCATGTCACTGTACGGCTTGTCCAACATGTTCACAGAGCTTATTCCCAAGTTGCAGCTTGGACCAATTGAACTGTCAGTTGAATACTTTGCTTTTATTCCGCTGACCCTCTGCATTCTGTTCCATCCCATGATTGCCGCTCTTGGTGCAGCTCTTGGCGAAGTCATTTTTGGTGAGTTGATGTTGGGACAATTCGGTGGACTTGGAGAGCTGGAAAAATTCATTACATTTTCCTTCGCCATGTACGTCGCAGGACGTATGGTCAGTGATCCACGCAATCGCAGGCAGGTCGGTATTGCAGCCATGACCGGAGTCATCATTCATCAGTTCCTCAGTTCGCTGGTCGATATCGGCAAAGTATGGATCGGTGTGGAACAGCTTGAAGCGGTTCCGGGACTCGCTGAAAGTGTAGTACTGATCGAAGGCGTTGGTTTCCTCAATGACGTACTGTTCTCGGGCATCCTGTTCGCTCTACTGCCTACGCTGTATCTGGTTCCCCTGCTCTATGGCAAAATTGAACCACTGCTCGGAATCAAACCTCGCAATCCTGGCATGAAATATGAAGGCATTGGCTTCTTCCGTCCAAAGCTTATCCTGATCGGTGTGTTACTGCTCGCGTTAGCTTTCGGCGCCGAATCCCTCTCCGAGATGGACATTAACTTTGCGGTGTGGGAGACGGACTATGCGGATCAATACGGTTCTGCCTCCATCTGGATCAGTATTGGTGCTGCGGCATTAATCGCTGTGGTGACACTCATCTTCATGCGGGCCAGACGCAACAAGAACAAATCCGTTCCAGGTGCGGAGAACCATCCTTATGCATAATGTAATGTCCCAATCCGTTTCTACTCCTACACCGGAATCCGCTATCTCCATTCAAAATGTGACCTTTACCTATCCCGGCTCAGAGGAGCCTGTCCTGAACGGGGTTTCACTTGAACTCCCACGGGGCAGTTTCACTGCAATCATCGGGAGCAATGGTTGTGGCAAATCCACGATGTGTAAATTGTTCAACGGCCTGATCCCCCAATTCTACACGGGAGATTTCTCTGGTGAAGTTCATGTACTTGGTGTACCTGCCGAAGGCCGAAGTGTTGCAGACCTGTCCAGAAAAATCGGTTACGTATACCAGGACTTTGATAACCAACTGGTCCGCCCAACCGTACTGGATGAAGCCTTCTTTGCACCTCTGAACTACGGGTTATCCAACTACCGGGAGCTGGGTGAACATGCACTTGCCATGTGCGGACTGGATACCATTCATAACCGATACATCTGGGAATTGAGTGGTGGGCAGAAACATCTGCTCGCTCTGGCGGGTGCCCTGTCACTCGACCCGGATATTCTGATCGTCGATGAGCCTGTCTCGCAGCTTGATCCGCAGCATGCGAGACTGATCTACGAATGTCTGTCCCGATTAAATACGGAATATGGCAAGACGATTATCGTCATTGAACATCATACCGAATTTATCGCCGACTTCTGCGCGGATGTGGTGCTGATGGATAAAGGCCGTGTGTTATGGAATCTTCCCGTCAAGGAAGGCTTGAATCGAATCGCCGATCTGGAGCGGCTTGGCATTCAGCCACCAGAGGTGACTCGTGCAGCTATTCAAGCGGTTGAGCAATTTAAGGAAGGTGAATTCTCCACCGGTATTCAGGATTCTGCTACTCGTCATTGGTTACCCATTACGGTAGATGAAGCCGCGATTTACTTTGTACAACGACAATACCAGCAGGACATACATGCTTCAGGCAAACAGAGGGATGCTGCAGAGCATTCGTTGCAGATGCAAACCGTGAATACGATCCAGTCTGCCATGGATCAGAACGGTTCAGCCATGTCTCGGATATCGGGAGGCACACTGACAGATTCTACTGCGCTGCCCGTTCCCATTGTCCAATTTCGAAATACGCGGCTACGGTACAGAGGACTGGGCAAAAAAGAGCATGAGGTTATTCGTGGCATTAACTTTTCACTACATGAAGGAGAACGGATTGCCTTGGTGGGCAACAACGGAGCCGGCAAGTCTTCACTGCTCAAACTCATGGCTGGAATCAGCTTGCCTCAAGAAGGCAGCGTCAGCGTATTGGGTGAAGTTACCCATAGATCTTCTTTGGAACAGCTTGCTGGCAGGGTCGCTTATATTTTTCAGAACTCCTCCGAGATGTTTATCGAAGACAGTGTGCGCAAAGAAGTGGCGTATTTTCTGAAAACCCGTCACATTCAGGAAGCTGACAAGCAGATCACTCATGTGCTGGATCGCTTCCGGCTTACACCACTCCAAGAGAGGGATGCCCGACTCCTTAGCGGTGGACAACAACGGCGAGTTACCCTCGCCATCGGCGCAGCCATGAAGCCTTCCCTCATGTTGCTCGATGAACCTACTGCTAATCTGGATCTGGCTACGCGCGAAGAATTAATCGGTGTACTGGATGAACTCGATCAGCATGTGCGAACAACTGTCATTGCCACGCATGACATGCAACTGGTTACCCAGTGGGCCAGTCGGGTCATTGTACTTCACAATGGCCGGGTAGAAGCCGACGGCACCCCTTCCGAGGTATTCGCAGATGAACCCCTTCTGCGTCGATCGGGACTTGCACTTACGCAGATCATGGAGCTCTCGCACCGTATCGGATTCCCTACACTTTGTCCTACAACCGATGCCTTTGTTGCAAGTCTGTTGAATCAATCATTCGCCAAGGAGGAGGCTCGTTATGCAGCTTGTCCGCAACTGGTTTGACAAACTCTCCATTGAACGCATACAGCTGGAGCTAATGAATACCGTATATGGCAGTGGTCATGCCAGCCTGGCACGGATTGACCCGCGTGTAATGCTGATCTGGTATCTCTTTTTTGCCATCGTACCCTGGTTTATTCATAACAGCACCGTGCTGCTTGGCATGTTCCTGCTCATGGTCTTCACGACGATTTTATCTCGGGCTGCTCCCTTTATTATCATCATTCTCTGCCTGGGGTTAATCGGTCAGGTGGGCTGGATGTTTATCATCTCGCTGTTCTTCGGAGGCAATTGGGAATCTGCAATCCCCCTGTTGCTGCTCACCCTGAAACTATCGATCGTCTCGCTGGCGAGTATTACCGTCTTCTCGGGTATGGACCCGGAACGGATTGGTGATGGATTACTTGCACTCGGCATGCCTGCAACATTCTCGTTCAGCCTCTCTTACGCTTATCGGATCTTGCCAGTGCTGTTTGGTGAATTCCGGAATATCATGTTGTCCTACCGATTGCGGGGCCTTGTTCCTTCCCGGCATGGATGGCTCTATTGGCGGCTTGTCGTTTATTATATGAAACTTTTCGTCGTGTCCTTCTTCCCACTCATGCTGGCTACAGCCAAACGCTCACGCACAACCGTTGAAGCACTGGAGACACGCGGTTTCTCTTACGGGATGAAACATACAGAATCCAAACGTCTGAAGCTAGCCCATTTAAAAATCACCCCACGTGACATCGGATTTCTTGCTGCATCGGCACTTTATGTGGCACTGCTGTTCTGGTTCGGCACACACTATGAAATTCTGTAATTCATATACTTAACCATTCATGGAATAAAGGGAGTGTCATTATGCGCATTGATCTTCATACTCACGGCAAACTATCCAAAAACTCTGATTTCTCGATCGAGTATTTCACCGAAATGGTCTCGGAAGCGAAAGCCAGCGGGCTGGATGCCCTCGCGCTTACAGAGCATTTTAACACCCGTCACTTCTACGATGTCTATGAGACGCTGGATCGTCTTTACCCTTATAACGGAGAATACTACGATGCAGACGGACTTCGCATTTTCCCAGGGATGGAAGTGGATATTCAGGAGACGGGGCACATTTTGCTGATTGGTCAAAAAGAACATATCCTCACCATCCGTGCCGGGCTGGAAAATTATACGGCCAAGGGGTCTTTCATTCCCTTTGCCAACCTGCTGGATCTGGCCGAAGCATGGCCTTTACTCAAAATTGGCGCACATCCTTTCCGCGAATCCACTCCGCTGTATCAGTTGGACCGCAACCTGCTTGGGCGTCTGGATGCATTTGACCTGAACGCCAAGGACATGTACAAAATGGATATCCAAACCTGCCGCAGTCAGGTCGAACCGTTTGCCCAATCCCTAGGCAAGCCGGTTACCGCCGGAAGTGATACACACCAATGTCTGCAATACGGCAGTGTATACAACGTGTTGGATCGTCCATGTGCAACCGTGGCTGAACTCAAAGAGCAGATTCTTACGGAAGCGTACACCATCGAAATCTCCGCCGATCTTCCTTTACGCGTCAAAGCCTCTGTGATGCTCAAGAAAGTAATGAAACGTCTTGCCAAGCTGGAGGCCACCAGTCTGCAGGAGGTTTAGAACGTGGAGCCACATTTAGAATCACCAAATGGCTGAATGAAAGTTATCAAGCTCAAAAGAGACATGATCAACAAGAGCATGTCTCTTTTGTATTCCAACATCATTCGTAGCCTATCAGATTACTAAACTGGGCTTTAGTGACGAATATTCACTTGAGGCATGAATGAATGAGTGGGCTCCTCACCTCGATTAAAAATCATGCACCGTCACACACAGCTGAATCGCAATGCCAAACGGATCCCGGACAATGCCGTAACCTGGGCTGAATTCATTTTGTTGATACGGTACCAGTACCTTCACACCCTTATGTTGCATCAGAGAATGATACAGCTGATCGATTGTATCTTTATCCTTGGATTGAATACATAGTGATGTGTTGTTTCCCAGCTGCCACGGTCTCTCCGTGTCCATTGCCTCTTCCGCAATCATGATCTTGTTAACCCCAATTTCCAGCACTGAATGTGTAATATATTCATCTTGACCAGCTGGGTACTCGAAGCCCGGGTTCATCTCCTTCATTTCTTTATAACTTTTCTTGAATATCACTTTGGCGCCCAGAAACTCCTCATAAAAAGCAATGGCTGCCGCCGCATCTCCGTTCATCGATAAAAATGGTATCGCTTCAAAATTCATTATGTTGCCTCCTAGTTCCTATTGGATTACACTTATCACTATAACAACGAAAGATGCCAATCCATGGCACCATTAAGAGGGTTCGATATGAAAAAATCAGAACGCATGAACCAGATGCTACGCTTCATTAATCAAAAACAGCAGTTCACCCTGCAAGATCTTATGCAGGAGTTCCAGATCTCCAAGCGAACCGCGTTAAGAGACGTCGCTTCATTGGAAGAGTTAGGTGCGCCCATTTATGTGGAGTATGGACGCTACGGCGGATACCGACTGTTACAACAGATGCAGCTGCCTCCCATATCATTTAATACAGGTGAGCTTCATGCCCTTTATTTTGCGATGCAGGCCCTCCGCAGTTTCTCCAGCTTACCCTTTCAGGCCTCATACCGTACCATTCATGAGAAATTTATGAGCGCGTTATCCGACAAGCAACGACAGGATATTGAGAACATTCAACACCGGGTATCCTTCCGACATACGGAGCAGATCCGCGATAGTGCGCATTTGGAGTTTTTGTTGATGGCGGCTGTGCAAAATATCGTGATCCTGATTACGTATCCTGCTCAGCGAAGATCTCCTGATCAAAGGTCGTCTCCTGCAAACCATCCTGATCCTGAGCAATTCGATTCATCTTCTGGTCCATCCAACTCCAACACCCGCACGATCCAACCCATCGCTCTCTATGCCAAGAGAGGCTACTGGTATTGCCAAGCGTATGATCTGAATAAGCAGGCCTATCGTGTATTCCGCTGCGACCGCATCACTTCAGCCGAAGCAACGGAGATTGAACCCTTGGCTCATGTAAATGATCTCCAAGCACAAGGTGCTCATTCGCTATGGAAACCATCACAGGTCGCTATTCCATTTCAATGTCGAATTGACGAAGCCGGAATTGAGCTTTTCCAGCAAGAACATTTTCCATCTATGCAGATCATGGAGAAGATGGGACACATGTATCTTGTCGGTTCGTATGAACCTCATGAACTTGATTTCATTGTGAGATATCTTGCGGACTATGGTAAATCGATCAAAATTGTCGAGCCAGCCAGCCTGAAGGAGGATCTAAGACAATATTATCTGGATTTGCTGGAGCATGTTTAATAAATCTTTCAATGACTCTTTAACGCTATGGAAATGACAAAAGGCTTTGCCTTCTACTAAAAGAAGACAAAGCCAAAATGATCTGATAGATTATGGACATTAGCTTTGAAAATATGAGTAAAAGTAAAGGAAACCCCCTATAATCTAAACTTAATAGCGTACCCTTAATGGATATAATGTTCTCTTCCCCGCTCACTTTCCTATAAAACCCTTCTAAGAATGCCTCATCATCTAAATATTCTAGTTCGTAGTTCTTTATCGCTTGTTAGTGTTAAAAAATAGTTTGTAACTCCTAATTCATCAGCTCTTCCATATTGGAAATTGTCCATATTTATTCCTGCATGGGACCGCTTATCCACTCTAATGTATGACTAGCTGACACTCCCCCTTACCTTTCATTTGGAAAAAAAACACCCGGCAGGATGCGTACCGAGAGAAATACGGCATACGCGCAAGCCGGGTAGGGATTAGAAAATAATATCTATGGTCTCTAGCTCATCTTGCTCCTGTTCGGATTGACCGTTCAGGGAAATATCCTTTAACAGCACCGAAGGCTGTTCGCCAATTTGGTTGATAATTACGAGCAGGTCCTGAGCGAAATTGTCGATCAGATTGCGCGTAAACAACTTGGTCGCATATTCAAACTGCCCGTTCATTCCCTCATCCAGCAACGAAATGACCAAGGTAAGGTCAAATTGGGAAACCGCATGCGTTTCCGGATAAGGTTCGATCTGGATATCGCCGAAGCTTTGAACGTTATCTTCCTTCGTTTCTAGTGCAAACATGACATCGAATACAGGATTGCGGCTTTGATCGCGCGGCACCTGCAGCTTTTTAACAAGTTCTTCAAACGGATAATCCTGGTGGTCGTAGGCCCCCAGCATCGTTTCTTTGACTTCGTTCAAGTAATTAAGGAACGTCTTCTCCCCGGATGGATAATGGCGAATCGCCAACGTGTTGACAAACATTCCGATGAGCGGCTCCAGGTCGGCATGTGTGCGGCCCGAAACCGGTGTGCCTACAATGAAGTCTTCTTGTCCCGAGTACTTGCTGAGCAGGATTGAATAGGCCGCCGATAACACCATATATAGGGTAGCACCGTTCTCATCGGCAATGCGCTGCAAGCTGTCGGTCATCTGCTTGTCGATACTGAAAGGCAGCACATCTCCCTCAAAGCTCCGAGCGGCAGGTCTGACAAAGTCCGTAGGCAGCTCAAGCGTTGGCAGTTCACCTTCCAGCATGTCCAGCCAGTAGGCTTCCTGGCATTTCTGCCGTTCTTTTACAGGTTCGGACTGCTGCCAAGCGGCGAATTCCTTGTATTGAATCCGAAGCGGTTCCAGCGTCTCACCGTTATACAGGCGCAGCAGCTCTTCGATGAAGATACCCATCGACATGCCATCCGTGACGATATGATGAATATCCAGCATAAGCAGATGACGTTCCTCTTCCCATTCAACTAAGCCCACACGCAGTAGAGGCGGCCGCTCCAAATCAAAGACACGTACAAAGGCATCCGCAATGCTTTTCGTTTCACTTTCCGTCGCTTTTGTATACTCGACGGCAAACTCCAAGTCCGAATAAACCCGTTGTACCGGTTCGCCGTCGACCATTTCGAAGCCAGTTCGCAAAACTTCGTGACGAGCGATTAATCCTTTGAGCGCCGCCTCGAATTGATTCTGCTCCAAGCGCCCGACGAGAACCGTCATGCCGGACATGTTGTAGCTAAGCTCAGCGCCTTCCATCTGCTGCTGGATGTACAGCCGTTTTTGCACGGAGGAAAGCGGATAATACTCCCTTTTATCCAGAACCGGAATGGAGAGGAATTCCTGCTGCTCCAATAGGCTAATCACTTCAGCCATCGCTTCAATAGTCGAGTACCGGAATACATCGCGCAGTGGCAGGTCCACGCGCAACTCCTTGTGCACCTTGCTGACCAGCGTCGTCGCCCGCAGCGAGTGACCGCCGAGGTCGAAGAAGTTGTCCGTCACACCAATCGTAACTAATCCAAGCACGTCCTGCCAGATGAAGACCAGTTTCGCCTCCAGATCGGTGCGCGGCGCCACGTATTCGCGCCCTGCACTTGCTCCCTCTTCCGGCGCCGGTAGCGCTTTCCGGTCGATTTTCCCGTTTGGTGTCAGAGGTAAATGCTCCAGCTCCACGAAGTACGACGGGATCATGTACCCCGGTAGCTCGCTGGAGATCGCTCGTTTCAGGTCGGCCGCCGTCAGTTCGATATCCGTTGTGTAGTATGCGCACAGCGCCTTTTGCCCGTTCGCATCACTTCGAACCATCACCACGGCTTCGCGTATACCTACCACCCGCAGCATCTGCGACTCAATCTCACCCGTCTCGATCCTGTAACCCCGGATTTTCGCTTGATTGTCGATCCGGCCGATGAAATCCACGTTTCCGTCCTCCATCCACCGTGCCAAATCTCCCGTGCGATACAACCGCTCACCAGCGGTGAAAGGGCTGTCTACAAATTTCTCTTCCGTCAGCTCTGGACGGTTCAAGTACCCACGTGCTACCCCAACGCCGCTGATAACCAGCTCGCCCAGCACCCCGACCGGTACGGGATTCAGATGTGCATCCACGATGTAAAACTTCGCATTCAACCACGCTTTGCCAATCGGCACATGGCCTGTCTGCGGCAGTTTCGCCAACTCCTCGTCATAGAAACTGGAATCAATTGCTGCTTCCGTCACGCCGTAGGCGTTAATGATGCGGAACGACGGGCCGAACCGTTCCTGCAAGGTACGGTAATCCGCCACGCTGCAGCTGTCCGAGCTTGTGATGAGCAGCTCCATCCCACTCAACTCCAGCCCCTGCTCATGCACGTATTCCATAAACGGTACGATCAGTGCTGGTGTTGATTCAAAAATCGTCACTTGCTCCCGCTCTATCCAGTAGTGCAAACGAGACGGATCGATCCGGTCGTCCTTCGGTACAATGACCATGGTACCGCCGTTGTACAACGTCCGCGCAATGTCGCCCACAAACACGTCGAACGAAAAGCTTGCGAGTTGCAGCAGACGCACCGGGAACTGATCCAACCGGTATTCCCGTCGGTAACCCGCCGCCGTGTTCACCAAGCTTCGGTGCTCGATCATCACGCCCTTCGGCTTGCCCGTCGTTCCTGACGTGTAGATCACATACGCCAAATCCTCTGGGCGGGCTTCATGGAAGCTGTCCATACCGACAACATCAACATCATTTGGATGACTCTCGCCACTACCGTTCACAGCCCCCGTTAGCTTGCCGGCGACTGGATCGGGAGCACTGTTGGAGTCTTGGCCGAAGTCCATTGGCGCATTCGCCCGCTCCTCGCTGTACGACGCTTCGTCGTCCATGTACAGCACCGCCGCCAGCGCCAGCGCCTCTTCGCCGAGCCAGGCTTCGGCACGCTCACGAAGCGGTGTTTGCGTCAGCAGTACCTTTGCTCCGCTGTCTTCGAGCATGAACCGCACGCGGTCCACTGGATAATCCGGGTCGAGCGGCACATACGCCCCGCCCGCTTTCCAGACGGCAAGCACGGTCACCAGCAAGTCAACCGAACGTTCGGCGAGAATGCCGACGATCGACTCCCGGCCGATGCCCCTTGCGCGCAGCGTGGCCGCCAAGCGGTTCGCCCGCTCGTTCAGCTCCGCATACGTCAGCCGGTCGTTCTCGTACACGATGGCCGCCTCTTCCGGCGTGCGCTCCACCTGTTCCTCAAACAGCCGGTGGAACGTGGCTGCAGGAGCCGCTTCCGGCTGTGCCGGGTTAAACGCGCCGAGAATTTGCTCTTTTTCCTCTGCCGTCAAAATGCCCAACTCAGCAATAGTCGCCGACGGCTTGCGGAGAATGGATTCAAGCAGCTGCAAGTAGTGAGCGGCCAATTTCTCCACCGTTTCGGTTTTATAGAGAGCAGTGGCGTATTCAAAAAGATATTCCAAACCTTCCTCGATCTCTGTGACGTCCAAGCTGAGATCGAATTTCGAAACAATTTCTTCGCTGGCATACGTCGACAAATGGAGTCCCGGAAGCTGGATTTCCAAATTCTCTGTATTCTGCAAAGCAAACATCGTATCGAACAGTGGATTGCGACTTAAATCGCGAGCCACGTTCACCTTATCCACCAGTTCCTCAAACGGATAATTCTGATGTTCAAAAGCCCCCAGCGTCGTCTCCTTGATTTCCTTCAAGTAGTCAAGGAACGTCTTACTGGCAGCCGGATAACTGCGGATGGCCAGGGTATTGACGAACATCCCGATCAGCGACTGAACGTCGCTGTGATTTCTTCCCGCAATCGGCGTACCGACCACCACATCTTCTTGTCCTGTATATTTATGCAACAATATTTTATAACCAGCAAGCAGAACCATGTAAAGCGTTGCGCCGTTCTCGGCTGCAAGCCGTTTCAGACCCTCGCTTTTCTCGCTATTCATAAACAATTGCAGCGTGCGGCCCTCGTAGCTCTGCATAGCCGGGCGCGGATAGTCCGCCTGTAATTCCAAAACCGGCAGCTCTCCGCGGAACATGTCGAGCCAATAGGCTTCCTGCTTGCCAAGCTGAGCTTTCTGCTCGTCCGATTGTTGCCATACCGCATAATCTTTGTACTGAATGCGAAGCGGCTCCAACTGCTCCCCGCTGTACAAGCGGACGAACTCTTCGATCAGTACATCCATCGAAACGCCGTCAGATACGATATGATGCGTATCGAACATCAGAATGTGTCGGTCCGGCGCCAGTTCGGCAAGGCTTACCCGCAGAAGTGGCGGCTTCGCTAGATCAAACGAACGAACGAATTGGCGCATCGTTTCTTCCGCCTGCTGCCCGCTGATCTGCACATATTCCACCTGGAAGGCGGCTTCTTCGTAAATCCGCTGAACCGCTTCGCCTTTTACCATCTCAAATCCGGTTCTCAGCGTTTCATGACGAGCTACGAGCCCGCGGAACGCTTCTTCAAACCGCTGCCGGTCGAGCTCCCCTTCGAGCAGCATAGCTCCCGGTATGTTGTAGCTCAGCTCGGCTCCTTCCAGTTGGTTCAAGATATAGAGACGTTTTTGAGCGGAAGAGAGCGGATAATACCCGCTAGGTTCGGCATCGGGAATAGCCGTGAACGAGCCGATCTCCAGCCGCTCCATAGCCGCGGCCATTTCTTCAACTGTCGAGTAGCGGAATACGTCGCGAAGCGGGAATTCAATGCCTAGCTCCTTATGCATTTTGCTGACAAGCGTCGTCGCCCGCAGAGAGTGTCCGCCGAGGTCGAAGAAGTTGTCCATTACGCCTACCGCCTTCTCCCGAACAAGCACATCCTGCCAAATGGCGGCCAGTTTCGCCTCCAGTTCGGTGCGCGGCGCCACGTATTCGCGACCTCCACCTGCTCCCCCTTCCGGTGCCGGCAACGCCTTCCGGTCGATCTTTCCATTCGGCGTCAGAGGCAAGCGCTCCAGCTCTACAAAGTACGATGGGATCATGTACCCCGGAAGCTCGCTGGCTATCGCTCGTTTCAGGTCTGCCGCCGTCAAGCCTTCTTCCGCAGTATAATAAGCGCATAAAGCTTTCTGACCTTCTTGATCTTCCCTGACGACAACGACCGCTTCCTTCACGTCACCTACACTCAGCAGCTTCGCTTCGACTTCGCCCGTCTCGATCCGGTAGCCCCGGATTTTCGCCTGGTTGTCGATCCGGCCGATGAAGTCCACGTTCCCGTCTTCCATCCACCGCGCCAAGTCTCCCGTGCGGTACAGCCGCTCGCCCGCGACGAACGGACTGTCTACGAACTTCTCGTCTGTCAGCTCCGGACGGTTCAAGTACCCACGCGCCACGCCGACTCCGCCGATGACCAGCTCGCCCAGCACCCCGACCGGCACCGGGTTCAGATGTGCATCCACGATGTAGAAATTCGCATTCAGCCACGCTTTGCCGATCGGCACATGGCCTGTCTGTGGAAGCTTCGCCAGCTCCTCGTCGTAGAAACTGGAGTCGATCGCCGCTTCCGTCACGCCGTAGGCGTTGATGATCCGCAGCAACGAGCCGAAGCGTTCCTGCAAAGTCCGGTAATCCGCCACGCTGCAGCTGTCCGAGCTTGTGATGAGCAGCTCCATCCCGCTCAACTCCAGCCGCTGCTCGTACACGTATTCCATAAACGGCATGATTAGCGCTGGCGTCGATTCAAAAATGGTAACCCGCTCCTGCTCTATCCAGTGGTGCAGACGAGACGGATCAATCCGGTCGTTCTTCGGCACAATCACCATCGTGCCTCCGTTATACAGCGTGCGCGCGATATCGCCCACGAACACGTCAAACGAGAAGCTTGCGAGCTGCAGCAGCCGCACCGGGAACTGATCCAACCGGTATTCCCGCCGGTAGCCTGCCGCTGTGTTCACCAGGCTGCGGTGCTCAATCATCACGCCCTTCGGCTTGCCCGTCGTTCCCGACGTGTAGATCACGTATGCCAGGTCCTCCGGATGGGCTTCATGAAAGCTGCCCAAGCTGACATTCGAATGGTTCTCATCACCGTCGTTCACAGCACCCGTCAACTTGCCGGAAACCATACTGGAGCTAATCGGCGCATTCGCTCGCTCCTCGCTGTACGACGTTTCATCGTCGAGGTACAGCACAGCTGACAGCACCAGCTCCTCTTCACCGAGCCAGGCTTCGGCACGCTCACGAAGCGGTGTTTGCGTCAGCAGTACCTTCGCTCCGCTGTCTTCGAGCATGAACCGCACGCGGTCCACTGGATAATCCGGGTCGAGCGGCACATACGCCCCGCCCGCTTTCCAGACGGCCAGCACGGCCACCAGCAAGTCCACCGAACGTTCGGCGAGAATGCCTACGATCGACTCCCGGCCGATGCCGCTTGCGCGCAGCGTGGCCGCCAAACGGTTCGCCCGCTCGTTTAGCTCCGCATACGTCAACCGGTCGTTCTCGTACACGACAGCCGCCGCTTCCGGCTTGCGCTCCGCCTGTCCCTCAAACAGCCGGTGGAACGCCGACGCAGGAACCGCTTCCGGCTGCGCCGGGTTAAACGCGACAAGAATTTGCTCTTTTTCCGCCGCTGTCAAAAGCTCCAACTGATTCACGCGGATGTTCGGGTTAGCCGCAATCTTCTCCAGTGCCCGGGCAAAATGACCGTGGATCAGCCTGATGTCTTCCTCTCTGAACGTCAGTGCATTGTACGTAAACCGCAGCAAAATATGCTCTTCCGGAATGACCGTAATGTCCAGGTCGTAGTTCGTTTGCTCAGGCGACTGGATGTTAGCGATTTTCAGCGCTTCTTTGTCTCCGCCGACGATCTGCTCAATCTGTTCTTCCATCGGATAATTTTCAAAGACCATGATATGGTTGATCAAGTCGCGCTTTTGCTCGCTCAGCGACTGAATTTCGAACAGCGGGAACGTTTCGTAAGCTCCCGATGCCAGTGCTTGATTCTGGGTTTTTCTCAAGGTATCGGCTACCGTCTCCTCGGCTTTGCCTTGAATACGAACCGGGATTGTATTAATAAACAGGCCGATCATGCTTTCGATGCCCGGAATTTCTGCCGGACGCCCAGATACAACGGAGCCGAATACGACATCCTCACTGTTGTTGTATATCTGCAGAACCAATCCCCATACGGTCTGCATGAACGTATTGAGCGTCACCTGCTGCTCACGTGCCACCCGCTCGATTTGACCGGTCAGTTCCTTACTGAGTTCCACATCGATTTCAGCCGCTTCAAAAGCACCCTGTTTCAGCTGCGTTTTCTCCTGGGGGAGCTTGGTCTGCTGATCGTAACCCGTCAAATACTCGGACCAGTAACGCGAAGCTTTCGCGGCATCTTGAGCTTCTAGCCATTCGATATACCGAGAGTACGGGGTAACCGGAGGAAGCTCCAGCGTCCGCTTCTCCTGGAACGCGAAGTAGGTGTCGAACACTTCCTTGATCATGAAAGACATGCACCAGCCATCCATCAAAATGTGATGGTGACTCCAGATCACATGGTAGGACTCGTCGCCCGTGCGCAAAACGGTCACCCGCATCAGAGATCCTTGGGCCAAAGCGAACTTGTTCGCTTTATCCGCGCTGACGAAATTGGCTATCGTCTTCTCCGGGTCTTCATCGCTTACCGAGCGAATATCTTCGAAGTACACTTCACACTTCCGCTCGCGGAATACCACTTGAATCGGCTCGTCTCTCCAGCCGGTAATAAAGTTGGTCCGCAGCGCCTCATTCCGCTGCACCAGCGTATCCAATCCTTGGGTGAAGGCTTCGACATTCAGGCGTCCGTACAGATCGAAGGTCACCTGTTCGAAGTAAGCTTCCGAATCAGCATCCAACAGGCTGTGGAACAACATCCCTTTTTGCAGCGGAGTCAAGGTGTATACATTCTCCAGTTCGCCGAGCGCCGCCGTACGTTCGGACAGCCGCTCCAGTTCCTCCAACGTTACACCTTGAAGCAGTACGTCACTAGGCGTAAGCTCAGGCCACTCTTTCGATACGCAATGGCTGATGACTTCACGCAAACTCGATTGAAGCAGGGTGCCCAGGCGCTCCACCGTCTCCCGTTGATACTGAGTCTCCCCATAACGGATCGTGAGTTCCAACACGCCTTCCGACACCATACCGTTGATATCGAGGACAAAATCCATCACTGTATCCGGGCTTGAATCGGAGCCCGGGCCGAACGGAGACGGCCGCAAGCCGCTGCTTTCGTAATCCTGGTCGAACTGACCCAAATAGTTAAAGCTGATCTCCGGCTCCAAGACGAAACGCTCGCCGTCACGCGGCGCAGACAAATAACGCAGGATGCCGTAGCTGATTCCTTTGTTCGGAATGCGGCGCAAGCTTTCTTTCACCTGTTTCACCTGATGACCGAGCGCCTGGGCCTGACCCGGCTCCAGAACGACAGGGAATTGGCTTGTAAACCAGCCTACCGTACGCGTAATGTCCACATCCGGCAAAAGTTCTTCCCGACCGTGGCCTTCGAGATTCACCAGCACGCGTTCCCGGCCGCTCCAAGCTTGTACCGCGAGGCCAAGCGCGACAAGTAGTAAATCATTCATTTCCGTATGGTAAGCACGGTGTGCCTGCTTCAGCAGCTGTTCGGTCTCCTCTGCCGACCAGCGAACGGTCACGAGCCCGCTGTCCTTCAGCTTGGATCTGCCCTGTTCCAAATCTTTCGGAAGCGGCTCATAGGTCAATTGCTCGACATGCTGCCAATACTCTCTTTCGCTTTCCATCGCCGAACCGTTCGCATAATCAGCGAGCTGCCCCGCCCACATTTGAAATGAATCCGTTTTGAGCGGCAGACGGATCGGCTGCCCTTGCAGAGCCTGCTCATAGCCAGTAGCAAAATCCTCAAGCAGAATTCGCCAGGATACGCCGTCTACAACCAGGTGATGAATCGCGATGAGTAGGTGATCGCCGTCGTCGCAGCGGAACAAGCCGAGCTTCACCAGCGGACCATTTTCCAGATCGATGCTCGCTTGAATGTCATTGGCCTTAGCTTCTACCGCTTCTTTCACGTCGCGGGCTCCCTTGAAATTGACAACTTCCAGATCGAACAGTGCTTCGTTCTCCCCGGCGCCGCGGTTCCAGGCGGTATAGCCGTTTTCGGTTTGATGGTAAACCGTACGGAGAGCATCGTGGTGCACGACAAGCTGACGCACCGCTTGGTGTAAAGCTTCTTCGTCAAAGCCTTGCTTGGAGAACTGCATGAACGCCTGGTTGCTGTGATGCACGTCGGCCGGATTTTGTTCAAAGAACCAGCGCTGAATCGGGGTCAAGACGACCTCTCCCGTCACTTCGGCCTGGCTTACCGTTCTCTCCGCCGTTTGCAACTGCAAACTAAGGGCGGAGATCGTCGGGTAATGGAACAAATCTTTCATGACCAACTTGTACCCTTTTTGCAAAAGACGGGACGACACCTGCAATGCCTTAATCGAATCGCCGCCGAGCGCAAAGAAATTATCCATCGTGCCGACCTGCTTCACGCCCAGCACCGACTGCCAGATCGACGCAAGTGCTTGCTCGGCAGGAGTACGAGGTGCCGCGTATGCAGCCTCGGCACGAATACTTCCTTCCGGTACAGGCAGCGCTTTACGGTCGATCTTCCCGTTCGGGGTAAGCGGTATTTGATCCAGACACATGATGCGCGAAGGCACCATATGGGAAGGCAACGCGGCGTCCAGATGGGACACAAGCCCTTGCAGATCAAAGCCGGAATCCGCTACGACATACCCGCACAAATATTTCTGCCCCCGCTCGTCCGTCCGGTCGATGACAAGCGCTTGACGCACGCCGGCAACATTTTTCATGGCCGCTTCAATTTCACCAAGCTCGATCCGATAACCGCGAATTTTCACCTGGTTGTCGATCCGACCGATAAAGTCCACGTTGCCGTCCGGCATCCAGCGCGCCAGGTCGCCCGTCCGGTACAGCCTCTCCCCAGTGGCGAACGGGCTATCTACGAATTTCTCCGTCGTCAAATCCGGGCGGTTCAAGTAACCGCGGGCCACACCCGCTCCGCCGATAACCAGCTCTCCGAGCACCCCGATCGGCACCGGCTTCAGATTCGCATCCACGATGTAAAACTTGGCGTTCAGCCACGCTTTCCCGATTGGCACGCTGCCCGTCTTCGGCAGCTTCTCCAGCGGCTCGTCATAGAAGCTGGAGTCAATCGCCGCTTCCGTTACGCCGTAGCTGTTAATAGTACGGAACTGCGAGCCGAAGCGCTCCTGCAAGGTGCGGTAATCCGCTACGCTGCACGCATCCGAGCTTGTAATCAGCAGCTGCATCGAGCTGAGGTCCAGACCCTCGGCATGCACATGCTCCATGAACGGCACGACCAGCGCCGGTGTCGATTCGAACAACGTCACGGCGTAGTCGCGAATCCAGCCGTAGAGGCGGGTTGGATCAATCCGGTCGTCCTTCGGCACGATGACCATGGTGCCGCCGTTGTACAGTGTCCGCGCAATGTCGCCGACGAACACGTCGAACGAGAAGCTGGCGAGCTGCAGCAGCCGGATCGGGAACTGATCCAGGCGGTAGTCCCGCCGGTAGCCCGCTGCCGTGTTCACCAGGCTGCGGTGTTCCACCGCCACGCCCTTCGGACGGCCCGTCGTACCGGAGGTGTAGATGACGTAAGCCAAATCGCGCGGCTTGTTCACATTCGCCGGATTCGATGCGAGATCCGCCGCTAATACGTTCTTCTCAGCTTCGGCCGTGGCGGATGTTTCGGCAGCAGCCGTTTCCGCTTGCGCCAAAGCCTCCGCCTCTGCGCCTGTTTCGCCCAAAGCTTGTACTTGTACACCCACGACCGCTTGCGCATCTCCGAGGCTGTAAGTCGAAGCGTCATCAAGCGCAAGCACCGTTTGCAGCACTAAAGCTCCGTCGCTGCGCCAAGCTTCTGCCTGCTCCAGCAGGCGGGTCTGCGTGAGCAGCACCGATGCCCCACTGTCTGCGAGCATGTATTCGATCCGTTCCGCCGGGTAGTCCGGGTCAAGCGGCACATAAGCGCCGCCCGCTTTCCATACGGCGAGCACCCCAATCAACAGCTCCACCGAACGGTCGGCCAGAATGCCGACTACCTGC
Organism: Paenibacillus sp. Negev47; assembly: GCF_058313655.1. Lineage (NCBI taxonomy): Bacteria > Bacillati > Bacillota > Bacilli > Caryophanales > Paenibacillaceae > Paenibacillus > Paenibacillus sp. Negev47. The sequence continues at coordinate 682,306 of NZ_CM177754.1, read as the reverse complement.
TCGGGCTTTACCCCGTGCGCCCGCAGTGCATACGCCAGACGATTCGCTTTGGCATTCAGCTCCGCATACGTCAGCTTGCTGTCTTCGTAGACAACCGCCAGCGCTCCCGGAGTGCGCTCCGCCTGCTCCTCGAATAGCTCATGGAACGTTCTATCTCTCCACGACTCATTCGCTTCCAAACCTGTACCCTCTGCGGCGGGTTGCTTCGCAAGAGCCGAAGACGACACGTCAAACCCGACCAGCAAATCATGCATCTCGCTGTTCGTCAAGATATCCAAATCGGAAATCCTCGCATCCGGCTGAGCCAGAATCGATGCCAAAAGCTGTTCGTAATGACCCGCCAGCCGTACCATCGTTTCCGGTTTAAACAATGAAGTAGCGTACTCGATCTTGCAAACTAACTCATTACCCGCTTCAACAATATCTAAGCTAAGATCAAACTTCGCCGTCTTTTCCTCGATGTTGAACAGCGACCATTGCAAGCCTTCCAGGGTTAAATCCAAGCTTTCGTGCTTTTGCAAAGAAAACATAGTGTCAAAGAGAGGATTCCGGCTTAAATCCCGGCTCACCTGAAGAGCTTCCACCAGCTCCTCGAACGGATAGTCCTGGTGCTCGTAGGCTCCAAGTGTCGTTTCCTTCACTTCCTGCAAGTAATCCAGGAACGTCCGCTCCGCCGCCGGACCCAAGCGAAGGGCCAGCGTATTGACGAACATGCCGATAATCGGTTGCAGGTCGGCATGAGAACGGACGGCAATCGGAGTGCCGACCACGATATCTTCCTGTCCCGCGTATTTATGAAGCAATACGGAGTACGCAGCCAGCAGAAGCATGTACAGTGTCGCCCCCGAATCGCCAGCAAGCCGTTTGAGAGCTTCGCTTTTCTCCGCATCCAGCGTAAACGTGAGCGTTTGACCGCCAAACTGCTGGACGGCCGGGCGGGAGAAGTCGAGAGGCAGCTCAAGAACCTGAAGCTCGGAGCTGAATACCCCACGCCAGTATTCCTCCTGCCGTTTGATACGCTGGTGTTGCTCATCGGATTGCTGCCAAACGGCGTAATCCTTGTATTGAATCCGCAGCTCCGGCAATTCTTCCCCGTTGTAAAGCTGTACGAATTCGCGCAGCAGCACGTCCATGGAAAGGCCATCGGAACCAATATGATGAATATCCAGCGCGAGCAGGAATTTCTCTTTCTCCAGTTCGATTAACAGGGCGCGTAGCAAAGGCGGATGGGTCAAGTCAAAAGGCTGAATGAAGCCTTCAAGAATCGCCGCAACCTGATCTTCGCTTGCTCGTAGCTTCTCGACCTTGAAAGCTACGAGCGGATGAATACGCTGAACCGGCTCCCCATTCACGATTTCAAAACCAGTGCGCAGCATATCGTGCCGGGCCACCAAAGTATTCAGCGCCTTTTCCACATTGCCCTCGTTCAAAGCCCCTTCCAATTGCAAGGCGCTTGGAAGGTTGTAATTCAGCTCAGAGCCATCCAGCTGGTGCAGGACGTACAGCCTTTTTTGCGCGGAGGAAACTGGATAGTACGCTTTCTCTTCCGCTTTCGGAATCGAGCTGTGCCTCGTTTCTTCCAAGCTGGCAATAGCCCCGGCCATCGACTCTACCGTTGTATAGCGGAACACATCGCGTAGCGGAAGTTCGACATTCATTTCCTTCCGAATTTTGCTGACAAGGTTCGTTGCCCGCAAGGAGTGGCCTCCGAGCTCGAAGAAATTGTCCAGGACTCCAATGCCGGAGTACCCCAGCACTTCCTCCCAGATCTTCACAAGCTGGGACTCCGTCCGGTTACGCGGCGCTACATATTCGACGCCCGTTTGTAAGCCGCCTTGCGGCTCCGGCAACGCTTTGCGATCCACTTTGCCGTTGGATGTCAGCGGCATGCGCTCCAGCTGCAAGAAGTACGACGGGATCATGTACCCCGGCATTCCCTGGGCCAACGAGGTTCTCATTTCGCTGACCGTCAGCGTCCGGTCCGCCACAAAGTAGGCGACAAGCGCCTTCTCACCCCCGCCGTCCTGACGGGCGAGCACCACCGCCTCTTCCACGCCCTCGACGTTCAGAAGCTGCGTCTCGATTTCGTCCAGCTCAATCCGGTACCCGCGGATTTTGACCTGGTGGTCGATCCGGCCCAGGTATTCGATGTTGCCGTCCGGCAGCCAAGCCGCCAAGTCGCCCGAGCGGTACAGTTTTTCCCCCTCCGCAAACGGGGAATCGATGAACTTCTCCGCCGTCAGATCCGGACGGTTCAGATATCCTCTCGCAAGGCCTTCTCCGGCCACGTACATTTCGCCCGCTACGCCGATCGGCACAGGGCGGCGCTCTTCATCAAGGACGTACACCCTCAGCGTCGGGATCGGCTTGCCGATATTGCTCTTCGCCGCCTCTATTTCGACCCACGTAATTTCCTTATACGTAACGTGAACCGTCGTCTCGGTAATGCCATACATATTGATCAGCTTCGTCTCCGGGTACTTCGTCTTGAAGCCCTTGAGCAGCAACGGACTGAGCGCTTCGCCCCCGAAGATGACGTTGCGAATCCGCAGATCGTACGGATGATCCGCCAAGACCTCACGCTGCAGCTGGTAGAAGTACGTTGGCGTCTGGTTCAAAATCGTGACCTGTTCGCGCCCCAGCAGCGCCAGGAAATCGGCCGGGTTTTTCGCCGTGAGCGGCGGTACGATGACCAGCTTGCCTCCGTACAGCAGCGCTCCATACATTTCCCAGACGGAGAAATCAAAGCAGAACGAGTGGAACAGCGTCCACGTGTCGCACGGCCCGAAGTCGAACAGGTTCTTGTCGTTGAACAGGAGGCGCACAACGTTCTTATGCTCGATCAACGTTCCTTTTGGTCTGCCGGTCGTTCCCGACGTGTAGATGACATAGGCCAGGTTGCCCGGCCCGGAAATCGGCGCCAGATTCGAAGCGTCCAGCGTACCTTCGGAATCCACCCTTCTGTCGCCCCAAACGAAATCGTCCAATTCGAGGCGCGTTCCTGCAAAGTTGGTATTCTCGTGTAGATGCTTTGGAATCAGCAATAACGGCGCGCCCGAATCCTCAATCATGAAGCGGATACGCTCCTCTGGATAGTCGGGATCGACAGGCACGTAGGCTCCGCCCGCTTTGAGAATCGCCAGAATGCCGACGACCGTATCGAGCGAGCGTTCGGCCAGAATTGCTACCAGCCGGTCCGCTTCGACTCCCATCTCCCGCAGCTTCCGCGCAAGGCGGTTGGAGCGCTCGTTCAGCTCCCGGTAGGTCAGCTGCCGCTCGTTCATGACGGCGGCCACGTTGTCCGGGTAAAGTTCCGCCTGCTCTTCGAACAAGCCGTGAATCGTCTGCTGCCGCGGGTAGTCCGCCTCCGAATCGTTGAAACCGCTCACCAGCTCGCGGATTTCCTCCTCCGTGAGCATTTCCAGCGAGGCAATATCCCTGTCCGGCGCTGCTGCGATGGTTTCGAGCAGCTTATCATAATGTCTGGCGAACCGCTCCGCGGTCTCCTGTTTATACAAAGCCGTAGCGTACTCCAAGCGGCATTCGAGCTGACCGTCCAGCTCCGAAATATCCAGGAGCAGCTCGAACTTGGATGTCCGGTTTTCCAACGGATAAAACGATTGTTCCAGCCCCTCGATGACAATTTGCTCGTTCTCCGTATTTTGCAGAGAGAAGAACGTATCGAAGAGCGGATTCCGGCCAGTCGCGAGTGGAATGTGAAGACTTTCCACCAAGTCTTCGAACAAATAATTTTGGTGTTCGAAAGCTCCGAGCGTGATGTCCTTGATTTCTTCCAGGTACGAAAGGTACGGCTTGGAACGCTCCGGACGGCTGCGAATGGCCAGCGTGTTGATAAACATGCCTACGATCGGCTGCACTTCTTCCTGCGTTCTCCCGGCAATCGGCGTTCCCACGATCAGATCTTCCTGACCCGAATATTTATGCATAAGAATGGAGTAGGCCGACAGCAGCACCATGTACAGGGTCGTGCCTGTCCGCGCAGCCAGCTCTTTCAGCTTCTCCGTCCGCTCTTTTCCGATATAAAACTTCACGGTCCGGCCGTCAAAACTTTGCACCGCAAGCCGCGGGAAGTCTGTCGGCAGCTCCAACACCGGCAGCTCGCCCGACAGCTGTTCCAGCCAGTACTCCTTCTGCGGAAGGAGCAACTGCCCGTAGGCTTCGGAATGCTGCCAAACGGCATAATCTTTGTATTGAATGTGCAGCGGAGCCAGCTCCTCGCCCCGATACAGGCAGCTGAACTCGTCGAAGAGCAGCGCTGTCGAAATGCCGTCCGAGACGATATGGTGCATATCGAACAGCAGAATGTGGCGATCTTCGGTGACTTTGATCAGGCCGATGCGGAGAAGTGGTGGATTGGTCAGATCAAACGGGCGGTAGTAAGCTTCCACCACTTGATCCAATTCCCACTCGCTCGCTTGGAGATAATCCACAGCAAACTCCACCTCGTCATAGATACGCTGGACAAGTTCGCCTTGAACCTGCTCGATCCCCGTACGCAGCGTCTCATGACGCTGAATCAGTGCCCGGAACGCTTGCTCGACGCGCATATGATCCAGCTTGCCTTCGAGAAGAAGCGCCGCCGACATATTGTAGCTGCGCTCGGCCCCGTCAAGCTGGTGCAGGACGTACAAACGCTTTTGCTCGGATGAAACCGGATAGTACTCGGCCTCTGCCGTCTTTGTAATCTCATACGTCTCCTGCTGCTTTAAACCGCCAATTCTTTGAGCCAGCTGCTCGATCGTGGTGTAACGGAAAACGTCTCGCAGCGGAACCTCGACTTGCAGTTCTCTCCGAATCTTGGAAACCAGCGAGGAAGCACGCAAGGAATGACCACCCAGGTCAAAGAAATCGTCACGGACTCCAACTCGCGTAATACCCAGTACCTGCTGCCAAATGAGAGCAAGTCTTATCTCCAACGTTGTGCGAGGAGCCACATACTCACGGCCTGCTTCTACCTCTCCGGTCGGTTCAGGCAGCGCTTTACGGTCAATTTTGCTGTTCGGCGTGAGCGGAAGCTTATCAAGAGACACCAGTCGAGCCGGGACCATATGGGCCGGTAGCTCTTGCTTCAATTGGGACAGCAGGTCGCTCAGCTGCAAGGAAGCATCCGCCGCCACGTAACCGCACAAATATTTTTGCCCCTGCTCATCCGTACGGTCGATCACTACAGCCTGCTTGACGCCCGGAAAACGCAGCAGAGCCGTTTCAATTTCGCCGAGTTCGATCCGGAACCCACGAATTTTCACCTGATAGTCGATCCGGCCGATGAAGTCCACGTTGCCGTCTTCCAGCCAGCGGGACAAATCACCTGTCCGGTACAGACGTTCGCCCGCTACAAACGGGCTGTCCACAAACTTCTCGGCGGTTAGATCCGGACGGTTCCAGTACCCGCGCGCTACCCCGGCGCCGCCGATGACAAGTTCGCCCGGAACTCCTACAGGAACCGGCATTAACGCGGCATCGACAATGTAAAACCGGGCGTTCAGCCAAGCTTTACCGATCGGCACATGACCCGACGACGGCAGCTTGTCCAGCGGCTCATCGTAAAAGCTGCTGTCAATGGCCGCTTCGGTAACACCATAGCTGTTGATGATGCGGAATTGTCCGCCGAATCTTTCCTGCAGCAATCGGTAATCGGTGACACTGCAAGCATCCGAGCTGGTAATCAGCAGTTGCATGGAGCTAACATCCAGCCCTTCTTCATAAATATGCTGCATGAACGGCAGGATGAGCGCAGGCGTCGATTCGAATACCGTAATGTTTTGATCGCGAATCCATCCGTATAAACGGTTCGGATCAATCCGGTCATCCTTCGGTACAATCACCATCGTGCCTCCGTTATACAGCGTCCGCGCGATGTCTCCGACGAACACGTCAAACGAGAAGCTGGCCAGCTGCAGCAGCCGCACCGGGAACTGATCCAACCGGTACTCGCGACGGTACGCGTCCGCCGTACTCACGAGACTACCGTGCTCGATCATGACGCCTTTCGGACGTCCCGTCGTACCCGAGGTGTAAATCACATAAGCCAAGTCTTGCGGGGCGCAGCCGGCAGATTCAAATTCCACCGATAAGACATCCCCGTTATAAATCTGTTCATCGTCCATGGCATAGACAGCCTGAAGCTTCAGCCGGTCATCGGCCAACCAACCTCCGGTCCGCTCCAACAGATGACGCTGCGTAAGCAGCACCGATGCTTCGCTATCGCTGAGCATGTACTCAATCCGCTCCGCCGGATAATCGGGGTCCAGCGGTACATAGGCTCCGCCGGCTTTCCAAACGGCGAGCACCCCGACCAGCAGTTCCACTGAACGCTCCGCCCAGATCCCCGTAATCGTCTCCCTTCCCACGCCCTGTTCGCGAAGGAGAGAAGCCAGCCGATCGGCGCGTTCGTTCAATTCGCCGTAGGTCAGCTGTTTGTCCATGTAGACGACTGCCGCATGATCAGGAGTTTCCCGGGCAAACTTTTCAACATACCGATGAAACGCTTCTTCCTCGTTCATCCCTGCCACCGGCGGGTTAAAAACGTCCAGAATGCGGTGTCTCTCCTCATCGCTCAGCAGAGAAATCTCGCGTACTGGCAGTTCGGGAGTCTGAAGAAACTGGTCCAGAACGGTTACATACTGTTCCATAATCCGATCAATCTCGGCTGTCTGGAACAGGCCAGTACGATAGGAAGCATGGAGAATTACATGGCCTTCATTCAGCATATGGTCGAAGCGCAGCAGCAAATCGTCCATCTCATGCCTAGCGAAGTGAGCCTCCAGGCGTACCTTGATTTCTTCGTACTCCACGATTTTCAAAGGCAGATATTCCAGAGACGTGCGGAACAGCTCCGAAAGATCGTTGCGGCCGTGTTGTTCGCGTAAATCCTGGATCAATTGGTTATAAGGGTATTTCTGATACCGCAGATCCGCCGTATTTTCCTTGGAAACCGTTTGGATCAAGGAAAGCACATCCCCGTCTGGATTCAGACGAATCCGTGTAGCCACGGTGCTGACGAACATGCCGATCGTTTCTTTTTCCTTCTTGCTGGTGCGATTGGCGAAAACCGTGCCGACCGGAACATCGGTGCTGTCGGTCAGCTTGTACAATAAGGCGTACATGGCGGATAGAAATAACGTATATAAACTGACCTGATATTGTTCGCTGAAGGCCAGAATGCGTTCATACCGGGAACCGTCCAAAGTGATGGACAATTTATTGGATTCGCTGCCGATCGAGAATGACGGAACCGATTTAATACCGGTCGTTTCAGGCAAAGTGTTGTACTTCGTCAGCCAGTATTCCTTGCCTTTTTGATAACGCTGTGATTGCTCATATTCACGCTCCGCGGAAATATAATCCAGATAAGATGGGGCCTGATAACTGCTGGAGATACCTTTGCGCAGTTCCAGGTATTTTTCCATCACCGCATGGAGCAAAGCATTGACGGATAAGCCGTCGGTGATAATATGATTTACCGTCAAATTTAGCCATACTTGGCCGTTCGCAAAATGGATAATCGTAAATTGGTAGAGGTGTTCGTCGAACACGCTGGCCGGTTTTTCGCTTACTTCTTTCACCCACATATAGAATTGTTCAGTTGTGCCTATTTCGAGGCGGCTTACTCTGGCTTGGACATTCTCCGGCTCTTCGAACCACTGCGTTGGATTTTGCAAATCTCCGCTAATGCGAATTCGGAAAGCGTCATAGGTTTTGACGATCTCTGCCGCCGCTTGCTCCAAAAGCTGTGTGTCGATCTCACCCGTAATCTGGTAGGTCGCGGAAAGCATCGTGATGGACGTTCCCGGATTCATAATTTCCATGAACCATACTCGGCGCTGGGCTTGCGTTAATCCATATTGCTTGTTAGTATTCTCTCTCACATCGACACACTCCCGGTTTAGAGATTCTTTATTGATAGGCTGCTACCTAGATGTCGCTTAGTCACTCTTAAGAAGAACCGTCCAGGCCAATCCCGAGACGGCTCCTTCCGACTCTTCCACCTTTTTCGTGTCTACGTTTTCTGGTAACTACCGGTGATAAAGTAATACCTTGGATTACTAAAAGACTCTATCTTATTCGCAAGCAAGAAGCCGCCCGCCGTAAGCGGGTCTAGCCGTACAGCCGGGCGTAATAACCTCTGAGCGCCAGCAGGTCCAGATGGCGCCCCCGCTCGACGACTGTCCCTTGGTTCATGACGGTAATCAAATCCGCATGTTCCACGGTGCTGAGACGGTGGGCGATTAGAATGGTGGTGCGCCCCTTCATCAATACATTCAGTGCCTGCTGTACCCAATGCTGGGATTCATTGTCCAGCGCGGAAGTCGCTTCATCAAGCAGCAGAATCGGGGCGTTTTTGAGAATCGCTCGTGCGATCGCAATTCGCTGCCTTTGTCCGCCCGACAACGACGCTCCTCTCTCTCCCACCGGCGTTTTATACTGTTCAGGAAGTTCCTGAATAAAATGGTGAGCGTACGCCGCTTTGGCCGCTTCGATCACTTCTTCATCCGTTGCATCCGGGTTGCCGTAGCGGATATTTTCCTCAATCGTTCCGGTAAACAGGAACGGCTCCTGCGGAACGTATGCAATCTGCCTGCGGATTTCATCAAGCGTGTAATGGCCGAACGGTTTGCCTTGGAGTAGGATTTCTCCGCTGTCCACAGGATAAAAGCCGAGCAGCAGCTTGATCAGCGTACTTTTGCCGCTGCCACTGGCCCCCACGATAGCAGCGACCTGGCCGGGAAACACCTGCATGGACATGTCGACAAGCACCTTTTTATCCGCCTGATAGGAAAATTCAACACCGCGAAACTCCACCGCAGTCTCCGACACAAGCTCGCTGTGAGGAGATCCCAAACGTTCCGGTTCCTCTTCCTCTCTTAGTACCTCTTGAATCCGGTGAGCACCCGCGAGCGAATTTTGGGTCATCGACAGAACCATCCCCAAGTTCAACATGGCATGCGTCAGATTCACTTGCAGAACCGCCAAGGCGGCGACGCTTCCCATTCCCATCAGTCCGTAAGCATAAAGAAGACTGCCGATGACGATGATGCCGCAGAACGTGACATAGCTGATAAAATGGTTCACCGCAGCCTGCATGCCATTCTTCTGCGCGGTTTGCCGAAGCGTCTGCGTCATTTGTTCGTTCAGTGCCTCGTACTGGCCGTAAATCGTGCGGATGCGGAACAGCTTCACAAGTTGAATACCGCCCATAAAATCTTTGAATTTCTCGGTCATTTTACCGAGCGTTTGCAAGCCTTGTTCTGACAAAACGCGAATATCCCGCGCAAATTTCAGGCTAACCACGGAGGACAGCAGCAGAATGACGAAGGATACGCCGGCAAACCGCCAATCGATCAACACCATGGAGACAATGGAGCCGATGCAAAACACAACTTGAAGCAGCAAAACGAAGTAAACCTGCGAGAATGTAAACTCAACGGTCGTTACGTCGTTGTTCACCCGCGACAGCAAGTCCCCATGGTGCGTCTGCTCCAGGAATCTCGGCCGCACCCGGCACAGCTTGTCATAAAGACGTTTGCGGATATTCAGAACAGTCAGCTCGACACTACGCTGGTATAAGTAAATGAACCAGGGAGAAATCAGATTTTCTAAGAACAGGGCCGCGCCCAAAATAATAAAGGCTTCCACCATCAGGGACGTATCTCGGGACACGGCGAAATCAACCAAATTATGTACGACCAAACTGAAGGCGATCAGGAACAATGTCTGGGTGAGCGCCGTCACGGCCAGGCCAATGGCGTACTGGGTTTTGTGCTTACGGTTCATAAACGTCAGCAAGTAGCCGAGTTCTTTCACTTGCGAGAGCCATCCGCCCTTTTTCATGTGTACGCCACCTCCCTGCGTTCGGCAGACTCGGTAAATTCCTGATAGTACGACTGGGCATACAGTCCCTTCATTTCCAGCAATTGTTCATGAGTGCCCTTTTCCACAATATTCCCCTGTTCCATAACCCAAATTTCGTCGGCGTTTTGTACTGTAGAAAGCCGGTGGGCAATAACCATCGTCGTTCTCTGCTTCATCAATACGCCCAGTGCTTCCTGAACCGCACTTTCCGACTCTGGATCAAGAGCCGACGTTGGCTCGTCCAGCAGCAGAACGGGAGCATCCTTCAGAAAAGCCCGAGCCATTGCAATGCGCTGGCGCTGCCCGCCGGACAAAAAGCCTCCGCGCTCTCCGACATACGTCTGGTAGCCGCCATCAAGCTGCATAATGAAAGAATGAGCCTGAGCGGCTTTGGCGGCTTCGATAATCTCGTCCATCGACGCTACTTCCCGCCCGTAGCCGATATTTTCGGCGACCGTGCCGCTAAACAAATATGAATCCTGGGTTACCACGGAAAAATGTGACCGAAGCTGCTCCGGATTAGCTCCATCAATCAGGCTGCCGAACACGCGAATCTCCCCCTGGTCCTCCGGAAGCGGATAAAAGCCGCATACAAGTTTAAACACCGTGCTCTTCCCTCCGCCGCTCGCTCCGACAAGCGCAATCGTTTTCCCTTCCGGTAGCAAGAAGCTAATGTTGCGCAGGATCGGGGAGTTCTCCTCATACCCGAAGGTTACGTTCTGAAACTCGATAGGGGCTGCGCTCGCTTTCGGAAGCGAACGGCCATTTTCCGTTTCGGTCGGCTGCTCGACGATTTCGGAGACTCTTCTCAAGGCACCGGCCATTTCGAACGTGCGCGTGATGAGCTCTGGAATATGCTCCAGTGGCTCTAGACACAGATTCAGCAAGTACAGAAAGGCTACCAGCTCTCCCGCGCCTAGCTGCCCTTGATAGATCAAATAGCTTCCGTAACTGACAGCGAAAATGATCGGGCTGATCATCAACGTGGAAAGCAGCGGGTTGACCCAGGCTTCCCGCTTTTTCACGGCCAGCTTTTTTTGAGCTGTCAATTGCAGCAGCACTTGGTAGGAGCGAGATAACATGCCGGATAACAAGTAGCTTTTTACAATAGGCATACCCCCAAGCGTATCCTGGAGGTTGACGTTCATTCGCCCCATGTTCGCCTGGGCTTCCTCCGTCAACCGCTCCAACTGCTTGCCGATCCATTGGGAAACCAGCAGCGCTAAGGGGAATAACAGCAGGCTGTACAGCATCAGCTCCCATTGGAGGTAGATCAAATAAGCGAAACAGCCGATGAACAGTAGCGGATGATAAAACCACTGGGCGAGATCCCGAATCATAAACTGCTGGATGAGCTGCAGGTCGTTGTTCATCCGCGACAACATATCGCCGGAGTGCTGTTTTTCCAAATAGGAGACCCGGAGTTTGCCGATATGATGCATGACATGGTTGCGGATATCCTGCATCGCAGAGGCGCTGCTTCGCTCTACGCCGAAGCTCATGAAAAACTTCGCCGGCACACCGATCAAGATGACCACAAAGACCGTGTACACGATTTGCTGAACGGCTGGCCCCGCCCCTTTCTCGGCCTGGGTCGTCAGCTGTTCGATCAAACTTCCCGTCCATATCTCAATAACAGCGGCGGCAATCGCGGACAAGATACCGACGATCATCCAGCCTTTGTGACGGCTTACATAAGACATCAGCCAGCGGAACGCTTTCCAGGTAGCGTAAGCGGTTTGGCGCTTGGAAGGCGCCGCTGTACCTTGTTCTAGAACAGACGGCTGCCGGTCAGCTTCCATGCAGGACCCCGGACTCCGCTTTGATCTGCCGCTTGATTTGCTCTAAGATGTCCCGGATGACACCGGCCGTTTCGTCCACGCGCGCGAGTTCCAGCAGTTCCTCGTGCGCGCCCTCCAGCCGATAATCGGCGTAAGCTTGTGTCGTCGCCCCCCGCCAGGACGGCAATTGGTGCTCCAGGCGGAACGCTTCGCTGTCCTTCGCAATCAGTTCGTAAATCCGGGTCGGGATCGTGCCGGCATTAATAAGCTGCGCTTCGTACGCCAAGGTCGCTTTGACCTTCCGATGGACACGCTCCCGCACGAGCGGGTTGCTCATTAATTCCTTCTCTTCTTCGTCGAAATCGGCAAGCGTTTCTTCAAGCTCTTTTTCCGACGTTTCGGAAGGCGTCAGCGTGTCCTTAATCCATGAGTCCACCATGAGCACGTCCGTTACGGAATACCCTCTTTTCTCCATTGTTTTAGCTACCTCGAACGTCAGGTTGCCTCCAAAACAATAGCCGAGCAACACGTAAGGCCCTTCCGGCTGGATGCGGACGATCTCGTCTACATAACGGTTCAGCATGGCCTCGTAATTGGCGGCATCGTCGATAAAATCAATGCCGTAGAGCACGAACCGGCCTTCGAGCCTGCTTGCGAGCTCTCGGTAACCGATGCCGAAGCCGCTGCCTGGAGGGAAGCAGAACACGTTCAGATCTCCTGCTTTATTCAGCTTAATGAAGGAGTCTCCCCCTTTATCCAGGCCCAGATCACTCTCTCCGAAAGCCATAGCTTCAACGGTTACATGATGGAATTGGCGGTTCAGCGGTACCTCAATGCCAGTTTCATCGTAAACGGCTTGAACGAGCCTCATCAGACTTAACGAATTGCCACCGAGCTCAAAAAAGTTATCCTTTACGCCGACTTGCGGAACGCCAAGCGTATCCTGCCAGACGCGGGCGATCTTCAATTCGAGCAGCGTTCTCGGCGCGACATATTCCGCTTCCCCGGCCGCGGCTTCCTCCGGCGCGGGCAGTGCTTTGCGATCAATTTTCCCGTTCGAGGTCAGTGGCATCTGCGAAAGCTGTACCAGGTGCGAAGGAACCATATACCCCGGAAGCTGCTTGGCGAGCTGCTCCTTGAGTTCATTCGCCGCCAGCCTTGTTTCCGCGACGTAGTAAGCGACAAGCTGCTTATGCCCGTTCGCGTCGTCCCGGGCGAGTACCACCGCTTCTTCCACGCCCCGGGCGTTCAGAAGCTGCGTCTCAATTTCGTCCAGCTCGATCCGGTACCCGCGGACTTTGACCTGGTGGTCGATTCGGCCGAGGTATTCGATGTTGCCGTTCGGCAACCAGGTCGCCAAGTCGCCAGAGCGGTACAGTTTCTCCCCCTCCGTAAACGGGGAATCAACGAACTTCTCCGCCGTCAGATCCGGACGGTTCAGGTATCCTCTCGCGAGCCCTTCCCCGGCCACGTACATTTCGCCCGCTACGCCAATCGGCACAGGGCGGCGGTTTTCATCCAGGACGTACACCCTCAGCGTTGGGATCGGCTTGCCGATATTGCTCTTCGCCGCCTCCATTTCGACCCACGTAATTTCCTTATACGTCACGTGAACCGTCGTCTCGGTAATGCCATACATATTGATCAGCTTTGTCTCCGGGTACTTCGTCTTGAAGCCCTTGAGCAAAAGCGGACTGAGCGCTTCGCCGCCGAAAATGACGTTGCGAATCCGCAGATCATATGGATGATCCGCCAAGACCTTACGCAGCAGCTGATAGAAGTAAGTTGGCGTCTGGTTCAAAATCGTGACCTGTTCGCGGCCCAGCAGCGCAAGGAAATCGGTCGGATTTTTCGCCGTGAGCGGCGGTACGATAACCAGCTTGCCTCCGTACAACAGCGCTCCGTACATTTCCCAGACGGAGAAATCGAAGCAGAACGAGTGGAACAGCGTCCACGTGTCGGACGGCCTGAAGTCGAACAGATTCTTGTCGTTGAACAGGAGACGCACGACGTTCTTATGCTCGATCAACGTTCCTTTTGGTCTACCGGTCGTTCCCGACGTGTAGATGACATAGGCCAGGTTGCCCGGCCCGGAAATCGGCTCCAGATTCGAAGCGTCCAGCGCGCCTTCGGAATCCACCCTTCTGTCGCCCCAAACGAAATCGTCTAATTCGAGGCGCGTTCCTGCGAAGTTGGTCTTCTCGTGCAGATGCCTTTGAATCAGCAATAACGGCGCGCCCGAATCCTCAATCATGAAGCGGATGCGCTCCTCTGGGTAGTCGGGATCAACAGGTACGTAGGCTCCGCCCGCCTTGAGAATCGCCAGAATGCCGACAACCATATCGAGCGAGCGTTCAGCCAGAATTGCTACCAGCTGATCGGCTTCGACTCCCGTCTCCCGCAGCTTCCGCGCAAGCCGGTTGGATCGCTCGTTCAGCTCGCTGTAGGTCAGCTGCCGCTCATTCATGACGACGGCCACATTATCCGGATAAAGTTCCGCCTGTTCTTCGAACAAGCCGTGAATCGTTTTCCCCCGCTCGAACTCGGTTTCAGTGTCATTAAATCGGTTCAGCAGCGTATCCCTCTCGTCTGGGGACAACAAATCAGCTTGCCCGAGCTTCAGATCCGGCTGAAATAAAAGCATGGACAGCAGCCGAACAAGATGGTCAGCCGCCTGTTCCACAAATGCCCACTCATACCGTTGCTCGTCAAAGCTTATTTCCAGCTCGATGGAGTGGTTTTGGCAGTCGAAGCGAAAAAACGTATCGGCCGCCACTCGGTTACCCAGCGGTTCCGAATGAATCGGGCCGAAGGATGCGACGGTGTTGACGACCGGGAGGCCGTCTCCCGTATAGTCCAGATGGAGCGGCTCCACCATTTTCCGAAAAGGCAGATGCTGATGTTCCAGCGCCTCACCGATGGAGGTTTTAATGCCCCCGAGAAGCGTTTTCAGCGTAGTCTGGCTGCTCACAGACGTCTTGATTACCAAAATGTCATGCGGCGGTGGAGTCTCCTCAGAGTCTACGCTATAAGAAGGCATGCCGACCAGCACTTGATCCTGCCCGGTATATTTGAACAGCAAGCTTTTTACTCCTGCCAAAACAATCATGTATATAGCCAAATCCGAACCGCTCGCGAGGCGAATGATTCTCTCCGAGAGTTCGCTCGGCAGAGTACGGTGAAGCAAGCCCAGCTTGGCCGCAGCTTCCCCGTCCTCGGATAATTTGGAGGATTGACTGTAGGGAAGGAAGCTCAGGCTGTCATCGGCGTCAAACTTGCCGCTCCAGTACCTTTCTTCCTTTTCAAATAAAGATTTCATTCGTACCTCCCTTAAAAATGAAGTGATCGCATGCCCTGGCGCAGATCCAAAAGCTTGCTTTCGACCTGCGCGTCTACGGGCTTGCACGTTGTTCGCTGTCTTCCTTGGGATGCGCACCGCTTGCGCTTGACGGCAGAGGCGCGCTTATAGAATTAAAACGCGAATTCGATCGTGTCGACCGCACTCTTTGCGCCAGACGACGGTTTATGACATTCGATCCGTCTCAGCTCAAGTTGTGGATTTTCCGCAATTTGCGACAGTATCCCCAGGTAATCCTCGGTCAAGGTACGGATCATCGCTTCTTTGAACAGCTTGGTGGCGTAGAAGAAGCCCCCGCTCAGCGCCCCGTTGTTTTCATACATAAACAGCGTCAGATCAAACTTCGCTTCTTCCAATTGATCCAGCTCATAATTCTTCAAGCTGACCCCTTCCAGTTCGACGTCTTGTTCTTCGATATTTTGCAAGTCGAAAACAGCATCGAACAGCGGAAAGCGGCCCGGTTCCCGCTTCACATTCAAACGCTCCACGAGCTCTTCGAATGGATAATCCTGGTTCTCGAAAGCACCCAATGCCGTCTCCTTCACTTCTTCCAGGTAGGACAAGAACGTTTTGTCGCCCGACGGACGATTGCGGATGGCCAGTGTATTGACAAACATCCCGATGACCGGTTCCAAATCGGCATTGGTTCTTCCCGCCACCGGGGTACCCACGATTAGGTCGTCCTGCCCGCTGTACTTGGACAGCAGCACGGTATAAGCCGCAAGCAGCACCATGTACAGCGTGCTTTCACGCTCGGCCGCCAATTGGCGCAGCCGCTCAGAGAGAGAAGCTTCGACGTCGAAATCCAGATGCATGCCTTCGTAGTCGCGAACCGTAGACCGTTCGTAGTCCATCGGCAGATCCGCCGTGGGCAGCTCGCCTTCGAAGGTTTGTAGCCAGTACACTTCCTGCAGCCCAATCCGCTCTCGGTGGACCTTCGACTGCTGCCAAACAGCATAATCCTTGTATTGAATGCGCAGTGGTGGCAGTTCTTCTCCGTCGTAGAAACTCGAGAATTCATTCATCACAATCGCCATCGATACACCGTCGGACACGATATGGTGCATGTCGAAAAGAAGTATATACAGATTTGGCTCCAATTCGATGACCCCGGCGCGGAGCAGCGGTGGCTTGCCGAGATCAAACGGACGAACAAAACTGCGTACAATCTGCTCGATTTGAGCCGCATCCTCTTTATTCGCTTGGTGATGCTCGATAGCAAAGTCAACCTGCGGGTAAATCCGCTGAACCGCTTCGCCCTTCACGATTTCAAAACCGGTGCGCAGTGATTCATGCCGTGATATCAATTTCCGCAAGGCGGCTTCCAAGCGCTCTAAATCAAACTCGCCTTCCAATTGCACCAGCTCCGGCATGTTGTAAAGCTGATCGGCTCCATCCAGCGTGTGCTGAATGAACAGCCTTTTCTGCGCGGAGGACAGAGGGTAGTACTCTCTCTCTTCCGCTCGAGGGATGGCCTCGTGCTCCCGCCGTTCCATCCGGGCAATCGCATCGGCCATCGCCGCAATCGTTGAGTGGCGGAATACGTCGCGCAGTGGCAGATTGACGTTTAATTCCTTAAACACCTTGCCCGCCAGCGTCGTCGCTCGTAGGGAGTGGCCGCCGATGTCGAAAAAGTTGTCGTAAACGCCAATGTCCTTCGTAAGCCCGAGAACCTCCTGCCAAATCACCGCCAGCTTCGTTTCCAGCTCATTACGCGGTGCGACGTACTCCGTTTCGCTTCCTGCTTCCCCTTCCGGCGCTGGCAGCGCCTTCCGATCCATCTTCCCGTTCGGTGTCAGAGGTAGACGCTCCAACTCCACAAAGTACGACGGGATCATGTAGCCCGGCAACTCCTGTGCCAGTGCGTTGCGCAGATCGTTCACTGCCAGCTTAACTCCGGTGTCCGGCGTGTAGTACGCGCACAGTGCTTTCTGTCCGTTCGGATCACTTCGAACCAGCACCACCGTTTCGCGCACACCTTCCACCCGCAGCAGCTGCGACTCGATCTCCCCCGTCTCGATCCGGTAGCCCCGAATTTTGGCCTGGTTGTCGATCCGGCCGATGAAGTCCACGTTGCCATTCTCCATCCACCGTGCCAAGTCTCCCGTGCGATACAACCGCTCACCCGCGGTGAAAGGGCTGTCTACAAACTTCTCTTCCGTCAGCTCTGGACGGTTCAAGTACCCACGTGCTACGCCAACACCGCCGATAACCAGCTCGCCCAGCACCCCAACCGGCACCGGGTTCAGATGTGCATCCACGATGTAAAACTTCGCATTCAGCCACGCTTTGCCAATCGGCACATGGCCTGTCTGCGGCAGTTTCGCCAACTCCTCGTCATAGAAACTGGAGTCGATCGCCGCTTCCGTCACGCCGTAGGCATTGATGATGCGGAGCAACGAGCCGAACCGTTCCTGTAAGGTTCGGTAATCCGCCACACTGCAACTGTCAGAGCTTGTGATCAACAGCTCCATACCGCTCAACTCCAGCACCTGCTCATGCACGTACTCCATAAACGGCACAATCAGTGCCGGTGTTGATTCAAAGATCGACACTTGCTCCCGCTCTATCCAGTAGTGCAGACGAGACGGATCGATCCGGTCGTCCTTCGGTACAATGACCATCGTGCCGCCGTTGTACAGCGTCCGCGCGATATCTCCCACGAACACGTCGAACGAGAAGCTTGCGAGCTGCAGCAGTCGCACTGGGAACTGATCCAACCGATATTCCCGTCGGTAGCCCGCCGCTGTGTTCACCAGGCTGCGGTGCTCGATCATCACGCCCTTTGGCTTACCCGTCGTCCCCGACGTGTAGATCACATATGCCAGATCCTCTGGACGAGCTTCATGGAAGCTAACCATGCCCACAACATTCGGATGGCTCTCATCGCTGGCATCCACAGCACCCGTCAGTTTGCCGGAAACTATGCGGGAAATCATGCTGGATCCCATCGGCGCATTCGTCCGCTCCTCGCTGTACGACGCTTCATCGTCGAGGTACAGCACAGCTGACAGCACCAGCTCCTCTTCACCGAGCCAGGCTTCGGCACGCTCACGAAGCGGTGTTTGCGTCAGCAGTACCTTCGCTCCGCTGTCTTCGAGCATGAACCGCACGCGGTCCACTGGATAATCCGGGTCGAGCGGCACATACGCCCCGCCCGCTTTCCAGACGGCCAGCACGGCCACCAGCAAGTCCACCGAACGTTCGGCGAGAATGCCGACGATCGACTCCCGGCCGATGCCGCTTGCGCGCAGCGTAGCCGCCAAACGGTTCGCCCGCTCGTTCAGCTCCGCATACGTCAACCGGTCGTTCTCGTACACGACAGCCGCCGCTTCCGGCGTTAGCTCCGCCTGTTCCTCAAACAGCCGGTGGAACGCCGACGCAGGAGCCGCTTCCGGCTGCGCCGGGTTAAACGCGCCGAGAATTTGCTCTTTTTCTGCCGGTGTCAGCAAGCTCAGCTCGGCGATCTTCGCTTCCGGACGACTTACGATCGTTACGAGCAACTGCTGGTAATGTTTCGCCAGCCGTTCGATCGTCTCCCTTTTGTAGAGAGCCGTCGCGTATTCGAAACTATAATCCAAGCCGCCGTTCTCCTCGCCCACATCCAAGCTGATATCAAACTTCGCGGTATCCAGTGCGCTCGGATAAGGAACTAGACGAAGCCCTTCCAGCTCAAATTCCTCGTTCTCCGTATTCTGCATCGTAAACAGCGTGTCGAAGAGCGGATTGCGGCTTAAATCACGGGCGACTTGCACCTTATCCACCAATTCTTCGAACGGATAGTTTGGATGCTCGAAGGCGTGGAGGGTCGTTTCTTTGACTTCGTTCAGGTATGACAGGAATGTCTTCTCCGAAGCCGGATAACTGCGGATAGCCAGCGTGTTTAAGAAATTCCCGATCAACGGCTGCACATCCCCATGATTCCTTCCGGCAATCGGCGTACCGACGATCACGTCTTCCTGACCTGAATATTTATGCAGAAGGACGTTATACGCCGCAAGCAGCACCATAAACAGCGTCGTGCCTGTTTCCGAGGCCAGTTGCTTCAGGCCGTCGGTTTTTGAAGCGTCGAAGAAAAACTCCAGCGTTTGACCTTCGTAGCTCTGCACAGCCGGACGCGGATAGTCGGTCGGCATTTCCAGCACCGGAAGCTCGCCTTGGAATATGTCCAGCCAGTACGCCTCCTGACGCTGAAGCCGTTCCTTCTGCTCCTGCGAATGCTGCCAAACAGTGTAGTCTTTGTACTGAATGCGCAGAGGCTCCAATTGCCCGCCGCCATACAAGCGGACGAATTCTTCAACAAAGATTTCCATCGAAACGCCGTCGGAAATAATATGATGCATGTCGTACATTAGAATATGGCGTTCCGGAGCCAGCTCGACAAGGCCTACCCTCAGCAGCGGAGGCTTCGCCAAGTCAAACGAACGGACAAAACGGCGAACCTTCTCTTCGGCCTCTTGCTCATCCGCCGGGTAGAACTCCACGGCAAAATTCACGTCCTGGTAAATCCGCTGCGATGCTTCGCCATTCACCATTTCAAACCCGGTGCGCAACGTTTCATGCCGCTCCACGAGCTTACGGAACGCTTCTTCGAACCTTGCCCGTTCTAAAGCACCCTCCAGCAGCATCACTTCCGGCATGTTGTAGCTAAGCTCCGTACCTTCCAGCTGATTCAGGATAAAGAGACGTTTTTGAGCAAAAGATTGCGGATACACCTCCCGGTCATCCGCCACCGGAATGGAAACGAATGTCTGCTCATCCAGCCGGGAAATGGCCGCCGCCATGCTCTCAATCGTGGAATGCCGGAACACGTCGCGCAGCGGCAGATCCACGTTCAACTCTTTATGAATCATGCCAACCAACGTTGTCGCGCGCAGGGAGTGGCCACCGATGTCGAAGAAGTTATCGTGAACACCAATCTCCTTCGTAAGCCCCAGCACTTCCTGCCAAATAACCACCAGCTTCATTTCCAGCTCATTGCGTGGTGCGACGTACTGTGTTCCGCTTCCTGCTTCCCCTTCCGGCGCTGGCAGCGCCTTCCGATCCATCTTCCCGTTCGGTGTCAGAGGTAGACGCTCCAGCTCTACGAAGTATGACGGGATCATGTAGCCCGGCAACTCCTGTGCCAGTGCGTTGCGCAGATCGTTCACTGCCAGCTTAACTCCGGTATCCGGCGTGTAATACGCACACAATGCTTTCTGTCCGTTCGCATCGCTTCGAACCAGCACCACCGTTTCGCGCACACCTTCCACCCGCAGCAGCTGCGACTCGATCTCCCCCGTCTCGATCCGGTAGCCCCGAATTTTGGCCTGGTTGTCGATCCGGCCGATGAAGTCCACGTTGCCGTCTTCCATCCACCGCGCCAAGTCTCCTGTGCGGTACAGCCGCTCACCCGCGACAAACGGGCTGTCTACAAACTTCTCTTCCGTCAGCTCTGGACGGTTCAAGTACCCACGTGCTACACCAACGCCACCGATGACCAGTTCGCCCAGCACACCGACTGGAACCGGATTGAGATGTGCATCCACGATGTAGAACTTCGCATTTAACCACGCTTTGCCAATCGGCACATGGCCTGTCTGCGGCAGTTTCTCCAACCCCTCGTCATAGAAACTGGAGTCGATTGACGCTTCCGTCACACCGTAGGCGTTAATGATGCGGAACGACGGGCCGAAACGTTCCTGCAAGGTTCGATAATCCGCCACGCTGCAACTATCCGAGCTTGTGATCAGCAGCTCCATCCCACTCAACTCCAGCCCTTGCTCGTGCACGTATTCCATAAACGGTACGATCAGCGCCGGCGTTGATTCAAAGATCGTCACTTGCTCCCTCTCTATCCAGTAGTGCAGACGAGATGGATCAATCCGATCGTCCTTAGGCACAATGACCATCGTGCCTCCGTTATACAACGTGCGTGCGATATCACCCACGAACACGTCAAACGAGAAGCTGGCGAGTTGCAACAGCCGAACCGGGAACTGATCTAACCGGTATTCCCGCCGGTAGCCCGCCGCAGTGTTCACCAGGCTGCGGTGCTCAATCATTACACCCTTCGGCTTGCCCGTCGTTCCCGACGTATAGATCACATAGGCCAAATCCTCTGGATGAGCTTCATGGAAGCTATCCATACCTACATTCGAATGGCTCTCATCTCCGTCGTTCACAGCACCCGTCAGCTTGCTGGAGACTTTACCGGAAACCATGCTGGGGCCAAGCGGTGCATTCTCACCGTCTTCGCTGTATGACGTTTCGTCGTCGAGATACAGCACCTTCGCCAGTGCCAGTTCCTCTTCGCTGAGCCAAACTTCAGCACGCTCTCGCAACGGCGTTTGTGTCAGCAGCACCTTCGCTCCGCTGTCTTCCAGCATGAACCGCACGCGGTCTGCCGGATAATCCGGGTCAAGCGGTACATACGCCCCGCCCGCTTTCCAGACCGCCATCATGGCCACCAGCAGGTCCACCGAACGCTCGGCGAGAATGCCAACAATCTCCTCCCGGCCGATTCCACTTGCGCGCAGCGTTGCCGACAGGCGGTTCGCCCGCTCATTCAGCTCCGCATACGTCAGCCGATCGTTTTCGTACACGACCGCCTCCGCTTCCGGAGTGCTCTCCGCCTGTTCCTCGAACAGCCGGTGGAACGCAGCCGCAGGAGCCACTTCCGATTGCGCCGGGTGGAATGCGCCGAGAATTTGCTCGTTTTCCTCTGCCGTCAACAAGTTCAGCTCAGCGATCTTTGCATTCGGACAGCTTACGATCGCCGCAAGCAAGTGTCCAAAATGAATCGACAGCCGCCGGATCGTACTTTCTTTATAGAGAGCCGTTGCGAATTCAAAACTGCACTCCAGTCCACCATTTTCTTCCGTAACATCCACACTCAGGTCGAACTTGGCCATACCATATTCGCTAGGGTACGGGGACAATTTCAGCCCTTCCAGCTCAAACTCTGACTCCTCCAGGTTTTGCAGGGAGAACATCGTGTCAAACAGCGGGTTGCGGCTCAAATCCCGGCTAACCTGCACTTTATCGACGAGTTCTTCGAACGGATAATTCTGATGCTCGTAAGCGCCTAAGGTCGTTTCTTTCACTTCTTCCAAATACGACAGGAAGGTCTTCTCCGAAGCCGGATAATTGCGGATCGCCAGCGTGTTGACAAACATTCCGATCAAGGGCTGCATATCGCCGTGCGTTCTGCCCGCAATCGACGTGCCAACAATCAAATCATCCTGACCTGTGTATTTATGCAAAAGCACGGTATATGCGGCAAGCAACACCATATATAGCGTCGTTCCTCTTTGAGTTGCCAGCTGCTTCAAGCCTTCGTTCGTTGCCTCATCCACGAAGGACGTCAGCGTATGTCCCTCATAGCTCTGTACAGCAGGACGTGGATAGTCAGTTGGCATTTCCAGAACCGGCAGCTCGCCCCGGTAACGGTCCAGCCAGTAAGCTTCCTCGCGTTTCAATTGCACTTTTTGCTCGTCCGATTGCTGCCATACCGCATAGTCCTTGTACTGAATGTGCAAAGGCTCTAATGACTCACCGCCATACAGACGAACGAGTTCCTCAACGAACACGTCCATCGAAACCCCGTCGGAAATGATATGGTGCATGTCAAACATCAGTAAATAACGATCGGCTGCCAGCTCTACGAGCTCGGCACGCAGCAACGGTGGCTTCGCCAAATCGAAAGGTCGGATAAAAGCCTGCACGACTGCAAACGCTTCTTCCTCGTTCGCATGTCGACACACGACGGCAAATTCAACGCTCTCGTAAATACGCTGTACCGCTTCGCCTTGTACGATCTCAAATCCGGTTCGCAACGTTTCATGTCGTTTGATCAGTCCGCGGAAAGCTTTCTCCAGCAAGCTATAATCAATCGATCCTTCGAGCAGCAGCACACCCGGCATGTTGTAGCTCTGATCGGCTCCTTCCAGCTGATTCAGGATAAACAGCCGCTTCTGAGCTGAGGAAAGTGGATAATACGCTCTTTCATCTGCCAGCGGAATCGACGAGAACAACTGCTCTTCAATCCGTGAGAGGGCGAGAGCCATCTCTTCGATCGTTGAGTAGCGGAATACGTCGCGCAGAGGCAGCTCGACGTTCAACTCCTGATGAACCTTGCTCACCAATGTCGTTGCCCGCAGGGAATGGCCGCCCAAGTCAAAGAAGTTGTCATGAACCCCGATGTGTTCCAATCCAAGCACGCTTTTCCATATTTCAGCCAAGCTGGCTTCCAACGGAGTTCGAGGCGGAGTATGTCCTTCGCCCGCCTGCAAGCTCTCCTCCGGCGCCGGAAGTGATCGGCGGTCGACCTTACCGTTCGCCGTCAGCGGGAGCCCATCCAACTGGATCAGGTACGCTGGAATCATATAGGCCGGCAGTTCCTGGGAAAGCACGCTCTTCAGCTCGACTGCCGGAAGCTCCCGGTCCGCTTCAAAATAGGCGCAAAGCTGCTTCTCGCCGGAGGCGTTTTCCCTCGCGAATACCGTCGCTTTCCGAATTCCCTCCACTTTCTGAAGCTGAGCTTCGATCTCGCCCAGCTCAATGCGAAAGCCGCGGATTTTCACTTGATCGTCCGTCCGTCCCACGTATTCGATCGTGCCGTCCGGCAGCCATTTTGCCAAATCTCCCGTCCGGTACATACGCTCTCCCGGCACAAACGGGTTGTCCACAAATTTCTCCGCCGTCAGCTCTGGCCGGTTATTGTAGCCCCCTACCAAGCCTTCACCACCGACGCAAAGCTCTCCGGCCACACCGATCGGCAGAAGTTTATTCCGGCTGTCGACGATATACACCGTCGTATTGCTGATCGGCCGTCCGATGGGTACGGTAACCGCCGAATCATCGACAAAGTCAACTGGAAGGTATGTGGTATAAACCGTGCTTTCCGACGGGCCGTACAGGTGATTGAGCCTGCCCGGTCCGATATGGGCGAGTGCTTTACGCACATGTCCGACCGACACTCGCTCTCCTCCAAACAAAATCGCCCGGACATCCCGCAGGCAGTCGACGTTCACATCTACAAGGACGTTGAAGAAAGCGGTCGTAATCAGCATGACCGAGATGTGCTCGCGCTGAATGAGATCCGCCAGCCGGCCGATTTCCAGCAAATTCTCGCGGGGAACCAGCACCAGCCGCGCCCCGTTGGTCAAAGCTCCAAAAATATCAAAAATTGCTCCGTCGAACGAATAGCTCGAAAGCTGGAGGACATGATCCCGCTCGGTGATATTGATATAATTTGTATTTCGCACGATCCGCACGATGTTGCGGTGCGAAACAAGGTTGCCTTTTGGCTTGCCCGTCGTGCCTGATGTATAGATGACGCAGGCCAGATCCGTCGCTTCGGTCCCCGGATTTAGATTTGTACCGTCCTCATGATAGAAGGACTCGTCATCCAGTAAGATCACGGATTCCAGACCCGTCAGGCGCTCGCGCAAGCGGCTTTGCGTCAGCATGACCTGCGCTCCCGAATCCTCAATCAAGAAACGGATACGCTCCTCGGGATATTCCGGGTCAATCGGTACGTAAGCCGCTCCGGCTTTGTGTGCCGCCAGCATGCCCACCACCATTTCAATGGAACGCTCAGCCATAATGGCAACTAAACGGCCTTTGGATATCCCGTGGCTGCGCAAGGTTCGGGCAAGGCGGTTGATGCGTTCGTTCAGCTCGCGGTAGGTCAGATCTTGCTCATTCAAGGAGATGGCGGCTGCATCCGGGATACACTCCGCCTGCTCTTCGAACAATTGAATGAGCGTCTTCCCGCGCGGAAATTCCGTGGTGGTGTCGTTAAAATGTCCGAGAAGGTCGGCCTTTTCCGCCTCCGTCACAAGTTCCAGATCGCCCACGGTAATTTCCGGGTTATCCATTACCTGCTCCAGTAGATGGACGAGATGCCCCTTGAGTTGCTCGATACTGTCTTTATTGAATACTTCGGCATTAAAGTCGAATCGAATTTCGATCTCGGCTCCCGGCACCATGGTCACGTTGAAGTTATAGTTCGTCTGCTCCTCCATCTGAACGTCAGCGATCGTCAGGTCGCCGTGCTGCTGGTCGCCCGTCTGCTCCATCTTCTCGTCCACCGGATAGTTTTCGAAAGCGATGATGTGGTTGATCAAGTTCTGCTTTTGCACGCTCCGGGCTTGAATTTCATACAGCGGATAGTAATCATAACGCCCGGACTCCAGCGCCCGCTCTTGGAGCTTTGCCATCAGATCGGCGAACACGGTGTCCGCTTCGCTCGTGACGCGGACCGGCACCGTATTGATGAACAGCCCGATCATAGACTCGATGCCTGGGATTTCCGCCGGTCTTCCGGCCACAACGCTGCCGAATACGGCATCGTTTGTTCCGTTATATTTTTGCAGCATCACACCCCAAGCTGCTTGCAACAGGGTATTGACCGTAACCAGACGCTGTTTCGCCACCCGGTCCATCCGCTCACTTAAGTCCTTACCCAGCTCGACGGTGACGTGATCAGCCGTAAATCTGCCGTTTGGCGCCGGTTCCTTTTGTCCCGGTAGTACGGTTTGCCCTTCATAACCTGCCAGGAATGCCGTCCAATAACCGGATGCCGCCTGATCGTCCTGTTTCTCCAACCATTCGATATAAGCGCCATAATCCGATCCCTTATCTCCCGCTGACTGCTCGCCGGATGCCAAGGCCGAGTATGCCTCAAACAGCTCCTGCGTCAGCTGAGCCAGGCACCAGCCATCCATCAAAATATGTTGGAAACTCCACAGTACATGATAGCTCTGCTCTTCGGTGCGCAGGATCGTAAACCGAACGAGTGGGTCATGTTCCATGTCGAAGCCGCGAAGCTTGTCCTCCTCGGCCTTTTTATCCAAGTAAGCTTGTTTCTCGTCCACCTGCAAATGAAGCAGCTCTTCATATTCAAAACCGACCGGCTTGTCGCGGTATATGATTTGCAGCGGCTCGCCCGCCGGCCCTTTCACAAAATTCGCCCGCAGCACCAGATGACGTTTTGCAAGTTCCATCCAACTCCTCTCAAAAAGCTTGACGTCGAGCGCTCCCCGCATCGTAAACCGCGTCTGCTCGAAGTAAGCTGCCGTTTGCCGGTCAAGCGCGCTGTGGAACCACATACCCTTCTGCATCGGC
Organism: Paenibacillus sp. Negev47; assembly: GCF_058313655.1. Lineage (NCBI taxonomy): Bacteria > Bacillati > Bacillota > Bacilli > Caryophanales > Paenibacillaceae > Paenibacillus > Paenibacillus sp. Negev47. The sequence goes on along the minus strand of NZ_CM177754.1, from coordinate 656,182 downwards.
GTAAGCGAGTAAATATTTTCTATTTCCCCGAGATGGCCCGAGCGCTGGGCGATTTGCTCTAATTCCGCAATGGTCAAGCCTTTAAATTGCACGTCGCTCGGCGTCAATTCAGTGTTTTCTTTGCCTGCACAGTGGGTGATGAGTTCTCGGAGACTTTGCTCAAGTCGCTGAGCGAAGGCTTCCATCGTTTCCTTGCGATACTGCTTCCGGCTGTAGCTGAGATCGAGCGATAAAGCGCCGTCCAGCACCATGCCGTTGATATCCAGCACAAAGCTGCGGGCCTGCCGGTCGCTGGCCGGGCTGCCGCTGGAATAAGAAGATATGCCGATCCCGTCCTGGTTGACATCATCGTCGAACTGGCCGAGGTAGTTAAAATTAATATCAGGCTCTGCGCCCCAAACAAAGCTATCCCCCGATTTGGAGAGATAGCGGCATACGCCGTATCCAAGCCCCTTGTTCGGAATGCGACGCAAGCTTTCCTTGACCTGTTTAATCTGATAGGCCAAATCCCGGTCGGTTTCCGGCTCCAGGATGACCGGAAACTTGGTTGTAAACCAGCCGACTGTGCGCGTGATATCGATATCCGTTCCGATCGATTCGCGTCCGTGTCCTTCGAGATTGATCCGCACCCGTTCGTGTCCCGTCCACTTGCGAACGGCTATGCCAAGCGCCGTTACCAAAATATCGTTCATTTCGGTGTTGTAGGCCCGGTGAACCCGCTTCAGCAGCAGCCCCGTTTCTTCAGGAGACAAACGGACGAACAGCGATTCGCTGTCCTGTTGCGTCGTAACGTCCGTCTCCAGATCCTTCGGCAATGCCGGAACCGCAATTTGTTCCACGGCCTGCCAATAGGCCCGTTCCTTTGCCATCTCTGGGCTTTGCGCGTAAGCGGCCAGCCGCTCGGACCAAGTGAGGTACGCATCCGTTTTTGCCGGGAAACAAATTTCCTCGCTTTTGCCGGCCTGCTGGTAACCCAGAACGAAATCCTCCATCAAAATGCGCCAAGACACGCCGTCCACCACGGCATGATGAACCGCGAGCAGCAAATGATCGCCGTCAGCGCACCGAAACAGTCCAGCCTTCACGAGGGGCCCGTTCTCCAGATCAATGCCCGCTTGAATGTCCGTTGCCTTCGCCTCCACACCATGCGCGATATTCTCCGCATCGTTGAAGTCGAACACGTCCAGCGTGAACAGCCCGCCTTCCTGAATCGCGCGGTTCCGCGCGCTAACCCCTTGTTCCGTCTTGCGGAACACCATCCGCAAAGCGTCATGATGCTCGGCCAGCTTTTGTAGCACCTGACGCACCGTCTCTTCGTCGAAGCGTTCCTTCCGGTACAGCATCACTGACTGGTTGAAATGATCCGGGTCCGCAAAGGAGTTCTCGAAAAACCAATGCTGAATCGGCGTCAGCGCTGTTTCACCCGTTATTTCGCCTTGATCAATGGTACGTCCAATCGGTTTCACATGCAGACTAAGCTGTGAAATCGTCGGATATTTGAACAAATCCCGGATTTCCAGCTTATACCCGGCTTGATGAAGCCGCGAAGATACTTGAATGGACTTGATCGAGTCTCCACCCAGCTCGAAGAAATGATCCGTTACCCCAACGCGATCAGCGTTCAATACCGCCTGCCACACATCGGTAAGCGTCTGCTCGGCTTCATTACGCGGAGCTACGTACTCTCCGCCGGTCAGTGCGTTGCCTTCCGGGGCAGGCAAAGCCTTGCGGTCGATTTTGTCGTTCGGCGTGAGCGGCATCTGAGGAAGCTGAACAAAATACGCCGGAATCATATAATTCGGCAATTTTTGCGCCAGCACGCTTCTCAGCTCACCGAGCGTAAGCCGGCGGTCCGCGACCAGGTAAGCGCACAGTTCTTGCCCGCTTTTGCCTTCCCGGGCGATTACGATCGTCTCCTGCACGGAGCCGATCTTTAGAAGCTGCTCTTCAATCTCGCCGATCTCGATTCGGAATCCACGGATTTTCACCTGATGGTCGATCCGACCCAAATACTCAATATTTCCGTCTGGCAGCCAGCGGGCGAGATCTCCTGTCCGGTAGAGGCGTTCTCCCGGCGCAAACGGATGTTCCACGAACTTTTCTGCCGTCAGCTCCGGTTGGTTCAGGTAACCTCTCGCAAGTCCCACACCTGCCACGCACAGCTCCCCGTCCACTCCCGGAGGCACAAGCTGCAGGTGGGCGTCCAAAATAAAAATCTGGTGATTGGCCAGCGGGCGCCCGATCGGAATGACTCTGTGCTCTGGCTGCTCCTCATCTGCATCCCAAAGCGTCGTAACAATCGAAGCTTCCGTAGGGCCGTAAGCATTGAAATAGCGAACCTTCGGTTTCCACTGCTGTACGAATTCGGCCGATACAGCCGAGCCTCCCGTTACGAGCTTCGTTAAGCTGGGAAGGCGATCCGGGCTCAAATAAGCGCTGTACGTCGGAGGCAAAATCGCCGCCGTAATTGCATGCTCGTTCATATAACTCTCGAACAGACGAGTGTCGAGAATCGTCTCGGCCGTCGGGATGTACAAAGCCGCGCCAAAATAGAGCGCTTTGAACATTTCCCAGCAGGATGCGTCGAATGACAGGCTCGCGAATTGAACGATCCGGTCATGCTCCGTGATGCCCAGCCTGTCCGCGAACATCAGCTTCAAGCTCACCAAACCACGATGCTCAAGCATGACCCCTTTAGGTTTGCCGGTCGTACCTGATGTATAGATGACATAAGCTAGGTCATTCGGGCCGCTGGCCGGCTCCAGATTGGAGCCATCGTTGCTATAGGATTGCTCGTCATCCAGCGCCAACACGGTTCCATCGAACGGCACCTGCTGCTGCAGCTCCCTTTGGGTCAGCAGCAGCTGCGCGTTCGAGTTCCCCAGAATGTAGCGGATGCGTTCTTCAGGGTATTCCGGGTCGATCGGCACATAGGCACCGCCAGCTTTCAGAACCGCCAGCATGCCAACCACCATCTCCGGCGATCTCCTAGCCATTAAGCCTACCAGCTGATTGGGCTGCAAGCCGGCCGATCGCAGCGTCCGCGCCAGCCCATTCGCCCGCTCGTTCAGCTCCGCGTACGAAAGCCTCCGTCCCTCAAAGACAACCGCCGTCGCTTCGGGCACCCGCTTCACCTGCTCCTCCACCAGCTGATGAATCGTCCGATCACGGGGATAGTCCTTCTCGGTATTGTTAAAGCTTTGCAGCAATTGAAATTTCTCGTTCTCCGACAGCATGTCCGCCCGCACGATGCCCAGCTCCAACTCGTGAAGCCCCACGGCCAGCAAGCGATTCAGATGGCCGACGACCCGAGTCATGAACTCTGAGTCATATAAGTGCTCGTTATATGACAGCGCCAGCTGTATCGTCCCGCCGGTTAAGCTGAATTCAAAGGAACAATCCGTGACCATGTTTTGGCCGATATCTTCCAGATGCAGCTCCTTAAGGGATACTAGCGTATGGACGACGGGGATTCCGTCTGCATATTGCAGGTCCAGCTTCTCCGTCATTCTCAAGAACGGAATATGTTGATGCTGAATTGCTTCCGGCAAGGAAGTCCTCAGCTCGCTCAGAAGCGTTTTAAAAGTCGCACCCGCCGAAAGCGAGTTTTTCAAAATGACCGTATGATTAACGGATCGGCGCGTCTCCGTCGGTTTCTGTACAACCGGCATGCCGACCAGAATGTCAGAAGCGCCTGTATATTTATGCAAGAGCGACTGAACACCGGCGAGTAAAATCATAAAAGCAGCCAGCGGAGCGCCCTTGCTCATTTGAAGGACGCGCTGCCCCGCTTCCTCCGAAAGCGAACCGCCGACGGTCTTCACAATGGGCGCCAGGGAGCTTGGAGCTTTACTGTAAGGCAGCCGCGTCAAGGTATAATCGTCGCTACCGAATTTTCCGTTCCAAAACAACGTTTCTTTTTCAAAAGCCACCTGGATCGTTCCCCTCTCTTCATCGGTAAAAGCAATCCGGCGGAGCATATGCCGCAGCAACGCTCCAGCTTCGCTCCCCCGTCTTTTCAAACATGTGACAACAATATCAATGGCTTTCGCCAGGTCACCGCTTTGCTTGTCCGGTTTATCGCATGCAGCAATCTTTGTCTAGCAACCGTCCCGCTCAGCTTCCATGCGTGAAAGACAACAAAAAGCATCGTTCTACGCAAGCGCTGCTTCCGGGTCTTCTGCTTCAAATATGCTTGATGCGGACGAGCCCCCGAAGACGGACTTTGGTTTAATGTGGGGTTAAAATTGGATTTGGGGGTGGACAAGGGATGTTCCTCCCATCGATGTAAGGCTTGCTGAAGGATTCCGGCCGGCCAGCAGGAGACAACCGTACCTCCGGATTCGGCACTGAGCTGCCTTTGTCGAAGCCTATGTATAAGGGGGTATTGATACACTCTATGTACGATTTGTGTATTCCCCGCAGCCCTAGTATAGATAAGTAAAGATCCGGCTGCGGGGTAGTGAGCTTATCCTGACGATTAGATGTGACGATTGTGCTGCATTGAGGCTTAAAGAATGCTCCGTATTGCATGAACGGGACAGCCCTTGGATTGGCGGTGAATTGCATCCTGCCTGACAGTAAAACAGGCAGGATGGGGAGAAAATCTTCCAATGGGGTGAGAACGTTATCTTAACATAGGGCCTTACAGCCCCAGGAAGCACTTCCGCGCCTCTTGCCGGGGCGCGGCCATCGGGTATGTCGATATTAGGTTGTTACCAGCAAATCTTGGGTCTCCTGAGAGATCACCTGCTGCATACTGGTCTTGATAATATCGCAACCGGCGGCCAGATGCTCCATCGAAATGGTCAGCGGAGGCATGATCTTCAGCACGAGGTCTCCTCTGCCGGCTCTTTCAATGATGAGCCCGTTCTCGAAACTGATCTCCGCCATCCGCTTCGCCCCGGCTTCATCCATAAAGCCCGAGACGTCAATGCCCCAGATCAGGCCGAGTCCGCGGATGGCGATGGACGGATGCAGAGGCTTGATTTCTTTATCAAGAAACGAGCGCACAAACTCTTCTTTCTGCTTCACTTGGGCTTCCAGGGCGGCTCTGTCCCGGAACTCGAGGGCGGCCTTGGCGGCCACAAAAGCGAGCTGATTACCGCGGAAGGTGCCATTGTGCTCGCCCGGCGTCCATAGATCCAGTTCGGGCTTCAACAGCAGGAGGGACATCGGCAGGCCGTACCCGCTGATCGACTTCGACAGGGTAATGAGATCCGGCTCGATCCCCGCACGTTCGAAGGAAAAGAATTCGCCTGTCCGGCCGCAGCCTACTTGAATCTCATCCGTAATGAGCAGGATATCGTGCATTCGGCAAAGCTGCTGCAGCCCGCGCAACCACTGCGCGTCGACGACGTGAATTCCTCCTTCTGCTTGTACCGTTTCAAGCAGGATCGCGGCCGGCTTGTCGATTCCGGAGTGCGAATCAGTCATGATATTCTCGATATAGCCGAGCGTATCCATTTCTCCGAAAGCCCCACTCGGGTGCGGCATGAACGTAACTCCATCCAGAGGAAGCCCCGCTCCTTCCCTCATGGACTTGGAGCTTGTCGCCGACAGGCTGCCGAGCGACATACCGTGGAACCCGCCCATGAATGCGAATATCCCGGATCTCTTCTTCGCTTTGCGTGCGAGCTTCAGGGCCGCTTCCACCGCGTTCGTCCCCGTCGGACCGCAGAATTGAAGCTTGTAATTCAGCTTCTTCGGCTCCAGAATCCGCTCCGAGAAGCTCTGGATGAATTCACGCTTGGCCATTGTATACATATCCAGACCGTGCATAATTCGGTCGGAGGTCAAGTAATCGAGAATCTGGTCCTTGATATAATCGTTGTTATGACCGTAATTCAGTGCCCCGGCACCTGCAAAAAAATCAATATATGCTCTTCCATCCTCAGAATATATAAGGTCCCCCTTGGCCCGGTCGAACACTACCGGAAAGCTTCTGCAGTACGATCTTACGTTGGATTCCAGCTTTTCAAAAATGCTCACTCGCTTCATCCTCCATCGGAATTGGGATAAGGTTGGCCCATTCTTTCTGAACCTTCCTTTCTGAACCTTCTGACGTCATGGAGCAACATATTCTCGTTGTCATTTTCCACAATTGTTGGTCCCCGCATGCCGGCTTGCTGGGTATCCAGTGGACTGGTCTCTCGCGCGCAGCTTATACAGGTATATAAAACCTATAATTCCATGTTCTAGTATAATAGGGAATATGACCTAGGTAGAATTATATCAAAATTTCGAAGAATGTATAGTAAATCTTTTGTTAAATATAGTAAAACTTTTGTTAAATTTGGTCTATAAAACATAAATGTGTTAATTTTTCACCTAAAAAGGAGGAAGGGAGAAGAAACGCTGGGAATGGTTTGCCATCAATCGAGGAATTCGACGCGTGTCGACATTCAGGCGAGATATCAGAAATTTGGTAAAAATCCCTAGTGGACATTCTCTGCCGTGCTCCGAATCCTTGCGCTTTGCGATAACTTAACATGATTACCTGACGAATCTTTGGAAGTCTGGCTGGAAACGTGACCGGATGTCGGCTGGATATTCTGCCCCTCCTCATCAAACCGTATGTAAGGTTTTCTCTCAGACGCTTTCCGATGTCCGTCATTCATGTGCATGCAGATTACATAGCAGCGTTCTGAGTCTGAGTTGAACGGACATTAATTTCACTTCGCGTAATGAGCTCCTCCATCGAGCTCGTTAATGCTTCTTGGAGTACCCTTTTGTGAGTCGATGAAGTACCGGTCACGTTTAGTCATCTTCATTTCGCTTTACGTCGTAGCATAGTAGGTTACGCGAACCCTGTATTTTCGGGTTTAAATATTCCAAATTTTCTTGGAATGATTTATGAGCATATTCGCAGGTTCTAGTCATTCCTTCACGACTTCCCTAATTCGCTCCTCTGCCTTACTTCAGAGCATTTTTGAATCGCATAATATACTTGGCTTACGGAAAATTTCGAGCATTTGCCTCTGCTCACAAGCTTGCTCACGGCGAGGTTTTACACCCCTTTATACCATGACGGACTTACTGCCACTCTAAATCTTATCTTTAAGACTTGAGCAAAAATATTACTTTCTCCCGTAGAATCCAATAGTCTTAATAAACGCATGATACTAGTAAGTCAGACCCTACAAAGATACAGGAAATTTCCATTTAATTTTTGGGTCTCTTATTCAAACTTAAAGTTTTTTTGGTATGCAAGTTGGATACGATGCACGAACACAAATAAGGTGGTTCTAATATTCAGAACCACCTACTTTAACTTCTTTACCTACTTGATGAATAACGCTTTATTTTCATTTTTATAAAATCTATAGTTTCACTTTGGTAGTATCAGTCAATTTCTTGAGAATTGAAAGAGAACGATATGATTATGAATTACCAAGATCATGTCTAAGGAAAGCTTGTATTTATTTTGCTCTAATTCACTCAAAGTCCATTCACAAAAATTTTGGTTTTTTATGTAGTTTCCGAATGGGTTTTATCCTTTCTCCAAAAGTTGACATTGTTTGCCCCTCCTTAAACATCAAGAAAGTCCTGATGACTTAGAGTCATCAGGACCATTTTTGTTTAAAAATTATTATTTTACTGATTCTATTGATCAGCCAGTTATCCATGTCATTGGACAACAGTTCGTGTAGTTCCATACTTTTGTCGCTGGTTCCACACTTCTTCTTTATCAATGGACATAATTAAACATAAATGCCCTTACTCAACTGTTACGCTTTTCGCCAGGTTACGTGGTTTATCCACATCGTGACCCAGTGCCAGGGAAGCGTAGTATGCCAGCAATTGCAGTGCAACTACGGACAGAGCCGGGCTAAGCAATGGCAATGTTTTAGGAATTGCAAACGCTTGGTCTACGGATTTCAGCAATGGTGCTACGTGCTCTTCGTACGTAATTGCCAGTACATCCGCACCACGTGCTTTCACTTCTTTAATGTTGCTCACTGTTTTCTCAAGTACGTTTTCCTGTGTTGCCAGGGCAATAACAGGGATACCGTCTTCGATCAATGCAAGCGTACCGTGTTTCAATTCACCCGCAGCATAAGCCTCGGAGTGAATATAAGAGATCTCTTTTAGTTTCAACGATCCTTCTTGAGCTACTGCATAGTCAAGACCACGGCCGATGAAGAAGAGATGTTCATGTTTGGAGATTTGCTCTGCATATCCTTTGATTGCTTCTGCTTGCTCCAACATGGATTCCACTTGCTCAGGTAATGCTTGCATCGCTGCCAGCGTGTGTGCAATCTCTTCTGCAGATTGAGTACCACGAACTTGTGCAAGGTACAGACCGAGCAAATTGAACGCGATCAACTGTGAAGTATACGCTTTGGTAGAAGCTACTGCAATTTCAGGACCTGCCAATGTTGCGATAACATCATCTGCATCACGTGCAATGGAGCTGCCCACTACGTTCGTGATTGCCAGTACATGTGCGCCATTGGATTGTGCTTCGCGCAATGCAGCAAGCGTATCGGCAGTTTCACCAGATTGGCTCACTACAATTACGAGTGTATCTTTGTGCACGATTGGGGAACGGTAACGGTACTCGGAAGCCACATCTGTTTCAACCGGAATACGTACCAATTGCTCAATCACTGTACGTCCAACCAGACCTGCATGGTACGCTGTACCACATGCAATGATTTGAACGTTACGGATATTTTTAATTTGTTCTTCTGTCATTTTCAACTCAGGAAGTTGAACCTTTTTGGTTTCATTATCGATGCGACCCAGCATTGTATCACGATATGCTTTTGGTTGCTCATGAATTTCTTTCAGCATGAAGTGCTCGAATCCGCCTTTTTCTGCGGTTACAGCATCCCAATCGACACGAATCATTTCCCGAGAAATAAAGTTGCCTTCAATCGTCATCAATTCGACAGCATCATGTGTCAATACAGCCATTTCACCATCATTCAGAATGTACACGTTACGTGTATGTTCCAGAATTGCCGGGATGTCGGAACCAATGAAGTTCTCGCCTTCACCAATACCAATAATCAATGGGCTTGCTTGACGCACAGCTACGAGTTTCTCAGGCTCATGCTCTGTCAATACACCCAGTGCGAATGCGCCACGCAACAACGTGATCACTTTTTGCACTGTTTTAACAATATCACCATTGTATTCACGTGAAATCAGGTGAGAGATAACTTCAGTATCTGTCTCGGAAGTGAACGTGTGACCTTGAGCCATCAATTCGTCCTTCAGATCCAGGTAGTTCTCAATAATACCGTTATGCACAACAGAGAACTTCTGGCTTCCATCGGTGTGTGGATGGGAATTCTCATCCGATGGTTTACCATGAGTTGCCCAACGTGTGTGTCCGATCCCGGCATTACCTACCAGTGGTGCACCATCCAGCTTGGCTTCAAGGTTCGCAAGACGACCGAGAGCTTTCGTGATTTGCAGACCTTCCGGTGTGAATACCGCGATACCTGCAGAATCATAACCACGATACTCGAGTTTCTTCAATCCTTCGACCAATACCGATTGAGTGTTCTTATTACCAATATATCCAACAATACCGCACATAATTTATTTCCTCCGTTTGTATATGAATACTGTGTCACGAAGAGAAACAGGCAGAGGCGGCATACCGGAAAATGAATGATTGCCTAGCGTTTCATGAATACTTGTTACCTATTCAATTATCAATGATCAGAGCGACCTCGTGTCGCCCCGCTGTCATCATAAGCTGTTATGAATGCAATCATGAATGTACATCATTTTCCCGTCCGCGTACTGTTTACGCTCTTCACGCACATTCATTTGAATTTTAGTTTAACTCCTGCACCTACACCGGCGCGTTGTGTGGACAGTCACCCATCCATTTTCCGCAATCCGGTTTACGGCTCTGGTGCTTCACCGGGAGGTCCCCGCCGAACAATCCGAACACCTCCACCTCGTCAGCTTGATTGCCGTTGATCTTAATCAGCCGTTCTTCAACCTAGAAGAAATCCTGATCAACATCATCCCGCGCAACTCCAAGCTCTGGCGCTTGTGTAACTGTAACCTTACGTCCCTCACTTTCTGTGTCTGAATGACGACTCCACTCATTATATGCACGTCAGGTCCATTTTGCAATGGAGCAAAGTACCTGTGACAATTTCAGCATATTTACCCACAATCCCGACCGGATAAACGGACCCTTAGTCTCATCAGGCCGGGACGCAGGAATATTCCACTATAAGTCCTAAATCTTGTTCTATTAGCCCCCTTTTACACAACAATTCCCTTTAGAGAACCGTATGCAGAAGGGATTTCTTCCAGTCCTATACCAGTTCTTTTTGCACTACATCTGCGATTTGAGACACATATTGTTCAAGTTCTTCTTTATCTGGTCCTTCCGCCATAACACGGATCAGGGATTCAGTACCTGAAGCACGAACGAGTACACGTCCATTATCGCCGAGTTGTTGTTCTACTGTAGCAATAGCTTGCTCAATCGCAGAATTTCCCTCATATTTGCTCTTATCTTCAACACGCACATTGACCAATACTTGTGGGTACTGGGTCATCAGCGCTTTTAGTTCACTCAGTTTTTTACCTGAAGCCTTGAGTGTATCCACGAGTTGAATCGCAGTCAGCATACCGTCTCCAGTTGTATTATAATCCAGGAAAATAACATGGCCGGACTGCTCTCCGCCCAGGTTGTAACCGCCGCGACGCATTTCCTCCATCACATAACGGTCACCTACTGCCGTTTTAGCTGTTTTCAGTGCAAGTTTCTCCGTTGCTTTGTAGAATCCGATGTTACTCATAACGGTCGATACAACGGTACTGTCCTTCAACTTGCCTGCACGATTCATTGCATCACCACAGATACACAGAATGAAGTCTCCATCCACCTCAGCGCCTGTCTCATCAATAGCAATCAGACGATCGGCATCCCCGTCAAAAGCAAGACCCAGATCCGCTTTATGTTTGAGCACTTCCTGTTTCAGGTTCTCTGGATGAGTTGATCCACATTGCTCATTGATATTCAGGCCGTTAGGCTCAGCGCCAATAGCAATAACTTCTGCGCCAAGTTCACTGAATAATTTCGGTGCGAGCTCATAAGCTGCGCCGTTTGCACAGTCCAGAACAATTTTAAGACCAGAGAATGACTCATTTACAGTCGTTTTCAGGAAATCGAGGTAGCGATAGCGGGATTCCTCATCCGTCGTTAAGGTACCCAGACCGCCACCAACTGGCCGTGGCAATTGATCTGTCTCCGCATCCATCAGCTCTTCAATCCGGTTCTCTGTCTCATCGGACAGCTTGAAGCCATCTCCGCCAAAGAACTTGATTCCGTTATCTTCAACCGGATTGTGGGAAGCCGAGATCATCACGCCCGCATCAGCCTTCAACAAACGTGCAATGTATGCCACTCCCGGAGTGGATACAACGCCCAGACGAATTACATCAGCGCCGATGGACAACAGACCTGCAACCAATGCGGATTCTAACATCAATCCCGATATACGAGTATCCATGCCGATAACCACTTTCGGTCTTTCCACACCCCCTGCAAGCACGTAACCACCACAACGTCCAATGCTGTAAGCCAGCTCTGCCGTTAGCTCTTTATTGGCAACCCCTCTTACACCGTCTGTACCAAAATATTTCCCCATGATTTAACTCCTTCTATTCGCATCATATACGAGCACTGTTATTATTTTTTAAACATTTTAGAATTAGAACGTTACGGATTTGAGCCACTTTTACTGCCACTACCGCTGTTATTATTATTTAAATTACCTCGATTGGTTGTGCTCCCCTGTTGACCCTGATCCTGATTGTCCGTATTCGATTCCGTCTCTTCTTCATCAGGAACAGGCTCGGTTTCCCCATTTTCAACCTCGGCTGGTGTCGGGTCAGGTGCTACCGTTCCCTCATCCGTCGGTTCTTCGCCAGGAGTGGTCGTTGTATCTTCAGCCTTTTCGCTAATTTTGACCGTTGCACTCAGAGCATTAGATGATTCATCCAGTTTGGCAAAACGGGGCAGGTCGGCTTCAAGCTCGATCTCATGCGTTCCGACCGCAAGTCCAGCAAGATCCCCCGTCAACGTGAGATCATCACTACTCAGACCCTCAAGCATAGTCGCTGAGCCTGTGAGTGTGAGGTTTAGACCGCCACTTCTAGGCGTAACCAGCGTACCTTCCAGTCCATTCCCCGCACCCGTAAGTGTGATGGGAACATTCGGAAAGACTTTCGTCGTCTCCTCTGCCTCGTCAAATGGGGATATGGTTACCTTAATCTGAATCGAACTAGGCTCGATTTTCTCAAAACCGGAAGGCGGCGTCAAGTCCACGTTAACTGTCGACGTACCCGACTGCTCAAACTGCGTCAGATCAAGGGTTACTTGGTCGTAGGACTGTATACCCGCAAGCGCATCCTCTGATCCATAAACCGAGACTTCTTTCACGCTTGGCTCTACCGTGGAGAGAACCAGGCCTTCAGGCAACTGTCCCGAATATTTGATCCTTAAGGGTACAGATGTATAGGGCTGATTGACCGGAACCCGGACTTCAACCGTTTGTGGCGTTATAATCGCATTTTCAAGGACCTTTCCTTCAGCATCGTATGCCTGAAGCTTCACTTTTTTCTGTATGACATCTTCCTTGGCATCTTTCACGCTCACACTGCCCTGGACCTTCGCTACAGCCTCTAGTTGCCCTTCGGGCAGAGTTACCTTAACCGGAGCTGAAGGTTCAACTACGGGCGTCCCAGCACTGTATCCGGCGGATGTTTCTCCTTCGGGTACAATATTCACATTGAAAGATTTGGTGCCCAATTTTTCTACATTCACGGTAACCATGGAAGGTTCCATGCTGACCACTTCTACCCCGGAAGGCAGATCAGGCAACAGCGGAAGTGTATTAGACCCATCTTTCACCTGACTCAGATCAACCAGTACCTTATAATCGTCATTGGTAAAAATCGATGTTAGCATCGAACGCTGCCCTTTGATTTCCAGCCGGACCTCATCCGTACTTAATGAAGTAAGCACATAACTGTTGCTATCTAATCCATAAGGTTGAACAGGCACCGTACGTTCCACAACCTTATTGGTTGTCCCTGTCGTAATCGTAGGGGTGGTTGGCACTTCATCCAGATGTATCATGAACCAGAGCAGCAGGCTTACCGCAAGTGCAAGTATTTTGGCAAAGTTATTGTTGTTAAACCACTTATCCATTGTTACGTCCTCCCTTCCGTTTCCAGAAGGTTGTCCAGCCATTCTTTTTCAGATTGGAAGTAGGGCGCAACTCCTCATACAGTTTGGCAATCAGCGACTCTTCCTTAATATCACGAACGACCTGTCCATTCATCGCCAGCGACACCTGTCCTGTCTCCTCAGAGACAACCAAACAGATCGCATCTGCAACTTCGGTAATCCCGATTGCTGCACGGTGGCGTGTTCCCAATTCCTTGCTGATAAACGGATTTTCTGATAATGGCAAATAACAGGCTGCCGCCGAAATTTGTTTTCCTTGTATAATGACGGCTCCATCATGGAGCGGTGTATTTGGAATAAAGATGTTAATCATCAGCTCAGAGCTGACGAGAGATTGCATCTTAATGCCCGATTCCGTGTAATCGTTCAGACCCGTTTCACGTTCAAATACGACCAATGCACCTATTTTACGCCGTGACAAATAATTAACAGACTTAATAATCTCACCAATTAACACCGTTAACTCTTCATCACTTGCTGCCGCTGAACGTCCAAACAGCTTCCCACGTCCCAATTGCTCCAGACCACGACGCAGTTCCGGCTGAAAGATAATGAACACCGCAACGACTCCAAACGTAAACATCTGGTTCATCAACCACTTGAGCGTATACAGGTTTAGCCACGTACTTAATGCCCAGATCAGCACAAGGAACAGAATCCCTTTTAGGAGCTGAACCGCACGCGTACCCCGCACAAGCAAAATCAGTTTGTACATAATATAGGTAACGATCAATATATCGATAACGTCCTTAATGGACTCTTTCCACGTTAAGTCAGCAAAATAATTCATAAGCCAGCCCCCGCTATCCCCATTGATGAGTGAACCCTGATCTCATATTAACCCATTAGGATTTTATATAATCCTTTGTCTCCGCATTTTACATCATTGGATTCCTGCAAAATGCTTATCTATATGTAGTAGTATGTTCTCTTTAGTATCTAGGTTATAACGTTAACGTTCAGGTTGCAAGTTACGGCAGTCACAAACTGCACATAAACATCACATTTACCATGAATTACAAAGTTTACGTATAAAAAAAGAGTACCCCATGCAATCTGGAGGTACCCTGCTTGGTATATACCATTGAAGATTTACCCTGTTCTAGCGATAAGCTACTTCATTTACCATATTGGTTATTTTGTACCAGAACCAGTCCAGCGCCTGATCAATACTTTTCACCTGACCTGAAATATGCGCCGTTGAAGCCTGAAACAGTTGTCCGTCGATAACCGTCAGATTGCCGTTCACATCACCATATACTTGTGCAGTTCCATTTTCTATCGTAAGATCGCCAGCAATAGACTTACCTTCAGGAACAATAACCGTGTTACCCTGAATCACGATCTGGTCCAGATTATTTCCCTTAACGACCATTTCGTTGTTCTGATTCCAGAAATTCAAGGCGCTAAAGAGCATCACGACCAAAAAGAAGGCTGCCGCCGTCAGCGCGGGATGTCCTTTGACCCATTTGAGCCATACTTGCTGTCTCTTGGGCTGGGGCAGAGCATTCATAATTCGATTGGTCAGCTCATCCGAGGCAGACGGTGAATAGTGTTTCATGGCAAAGAGTAACATTTCCGTCTGTTCCAACTCTTTAAAGCGCATGCGACAATCCGGACAGATCACAAGGTGACTTTTCAGTTCAACCTTCTGGGCCGGGGACAACGACTCATCCAAACATTCATGCATTAAAGAGACGGCCGAGTTGCAATCCATATGAGAGCCAATCCTTTCTTAAATCACTTAGTCCATGAGCCATTAAAAAGCACGCATAAGACTTGCATACATTACATACGCATCCGTTTCGGATATGTTTCAATTAATTTCGCCCAGATTTAAAGACGTTTAACATTTATAACTTATACTCCAATTTTTTGCGTAGAAAATCACGGCCCCGATGAACGCGTGTCTTTATCGTTGTTACGGGCATACCTGTCACATCACTGATTTCCTGTAGCGACAAGTCCTGTAAATATCTCAGAATCATAACGGACTTATACTTGGCTGGCAAACTGTCAATGGCCTCACGAATGAGTGTCTGCGTCTCTGACAGAAGTGCTTCACTCTCCGGTGTACGATCATCACTCGGGAGCATCGCATAACCATCAGATCCTTCTTGATCATTCAGTTCGGCATCTAACGAGTATGAAGGTTTCTTTCTGCGCAGTCGGTCAATACACAGATTGGTCGCAATCCGGTAGATCCAGGTTGAAAACTTCTGGTTCGGATCGTACTTCTCCATATTACGAAACACACGCAAAAACGTCTCCTGCACAACGTCTTCAGCTTCATGACGATTGTTCAGCATCCGGTATGCCAAATGAAACAGCTTGTCCTTATATAGTTCAACGATTTCTGCGAAGGCTCTCTGGTCGCCCTTAAGCACCAGTTTCACAAGCCTATTCTCCAAATTGTCCACCCTTATTCCCCCAGACATGCTGATGGGTCTTCCGTCTTCTGATACCCGTCCACACTTGTAATTCACCAATCAAATCGTAAATCAACTTTGGTCAAAAATCAAGACTGTATGACAAATATCCGCCAAAAACAGTAAAAACGGGAACTCCAGTAGGAGTCCCGTTTCATCTCTCACTCCGTAGAGCAGAGAATGGAGCTTATAGTTAACAAAGTAATGGGTACTTTGTTTCATAAAATCATTCATTTGCAACAGTATAATAATCAACCTGTATTACGCAGTCCTGCAGCGATGCCGTTGATTGTCAGCAATACTTCTCTAAGGAGTTCCGTATCATCCTCACCACGTTCGCGCATATCTCTGAGTTCGCTCAGAAGTTGAACCTGCATGTAAGACAACGGGTCGACATAAGGGTTACGAAGACGAATGGATTCTTGAATAACCGGTACATCATCCAGAATTTCAGCTTCTCCGGTAATTTTAAGAATCAGCTCTTTTGTGAGCTTGAATTCAGCTTCGATCTGACCGTATATGCGATCACGCGCTTCCTTGTTGGAAGTCATGGCTGAGTATTCTTTGGCAATCACCAGATCTGCTTTGGCAATTGCCATCTGCACCGTATCAATCAATGTGCGGAAGAATGGGAAGCTTGCATACATTTCTTTCAGGACAATCAGATTTTCCTCTTTATCCTGATAGTAACTTTGCAGTCCTGTTCCTGCCGCATACCAGGCTGGTAGCAGATAACGACTTTGTGTCCATGCGAATACCCACGGGATCGCTCTCAGGTCTTCAAACTTGTCGCTATTTTTTCGCTTGGATGGACGGGAACCAATATTCAGTTCCCCAACCTCCGGAAGCGGTGTTGATTCCTTGAAGAAAGTGAAGAAGTCTGGATCACGGAAAATCAGATCCTGATATTTTGTCAGGGATACTTCCGAAATCTCTTTGATGATGCTGTCCCAATGGCGCTCGGATGCTGACTCTTGCGGCTCAAGACCATTAAGTGCTGCTGTGATCAGAGCCGAAGTTGCTTGCTCCAGACTGCGGTATGCAATCCCTTGAAGGGAATAACGGGAAGAAATGACCTCTCCCTGCTCCGTAATCTTGATGCCTCCACCAATCGTATGCGGTGGTTGAGCAAGAATACTACGGTTAAGCGGCATGCCGCCACGACCAAGAGCTCCGCCACGTCCATGGAAGAACTTCAGTTTAACACCGTGTTCATTACCTACAGCCGTGATGGCATTCATTGCTACGCGCAGTTCCCAGTTGGCTGTAACCACTCCGCCGTCCTTGTTACTGTCTGAATAACCAAGCATGATTTCATGCAGTTCATTGCGTCCTCTTACGCTTGCGCGGTATACAGGAAGGTTGAACAGCTTCTGCATAATATCCGAAGCCGCATGTAGATCATCAATCGTTTCAAACAATGGAACTGCCTGAAGTGTAGATGTAATTTCACCGTTGTGTCCTTTGGTGAACAAGCCCACTTCCTTCGCAAATACCATAACCTCCAGCAAATCACTTGCGCCCTGCGTCATACTGATCAGGTAACTGGTGATACAGCCGGCCCCGAACTCGTTCTGGGCACGCTTAATGGTACGGAAGACATCCAGACACTCTTTGGTTCCCTCCGTGTATTGATGATAAGGAGAAGTAAGCGGACGCGGATCATCCAGCAGACGAGCAAGCAGATCGATTTTACCGTCCTCTGTCAGACGCGCATAATCTTCTACAATGTTCATTTTGGCCAAAATCTCAGACATCGCATTTTCATGTTCCTTACTGTGCTGACGCACATCCAATGCTGCGGTGTGGAAACCAAACAACTCCACTTGACGAATCATTTTGCGAATAGTCGTATCAGCTACGTAATCGGCAAAATGATGGCGCAGACTTCGATCAATAATCATCAGATCATCAATCAAATCCTGAGCGCTATCATAACGGTCAGGCTGACCTGATTTGTTCTCATCCAGTACATTGTTCAGCTTGGCTATCATATAAGCCAATTTGATGCGGTATGGCTCTTTCTCATTCCGCCAGATATCCACTTTTTTCAATGTAACATAATTACGGTCCTGCTCAATCGACTGCACCAGCTCATCCGATACATGGATGATGTTCGTGCTGAAGCTGAGGTGGCCCATAAGTTCAATCATAATCCGTTGGTATTCACGCAAAGCGAGCTTGCGTTGCATTAACAGCGTCTGCCATGTTACATCTGAAGTTACCGAAGGATTTCCATCCCGGTCTCCACCGATCCAGGAACCGAAACGCAAATACGTCGGCACATGCCAGTCATGGTCAGGATAAAATTTATTCAGGCAGCGTTCCAGCTCCTGATATACATCCGGAAGTACGTGGAACAACGTTTCGTGAAAATAATACATCCCGTTCCGCACTTCATCGAGTACAGTCGGTTTGCGGTCGCGAAGTTCATCTGTCTGCCAGAGTGTAATAACCTCATTTAGCAGTTTTTCCCGCAACTGTTCCCGTTCACGTAACGTCAGCGTAGGATTATCAAGTAGCATGACATCTTCGGATATCCGTTTGTGGATGTCCAGAATAACCCGGCGCATGGCTTCGGTTGGATGAGCAGTCATAACGAGTTCCAGTGATAATTCGTCCAGAATCTCTTCTACTTCCGTATGAGACAGTCCACGTTCCTTGAGATCCTGTACTGCTTTTTGTATTGATCCTGGCTGTACCGCGTCCCCTGCAGAACGCTCATAATCCCGTTTACGCCGGATCCGATGGTTTTGTTCAGCAATATTAACTAATTGAAAATAAATAGCGAAAGCCCGAATAACCTGATGACGATTGTCCGAGTCTAATTCCTGGATCATCGTTTTGAACTCTGCATACAGTTCCGGCAGAAATTCTGCACGCAATGATTTGCTCGTTTCCCGAATCTTCTCAACGATATCTAGAAGCTCCGTGCCGCCTTGATGGACAAGAACTTCCCCGAGTATATTGCCCAGGAACCGCACGTCTCGCCGAAGCAGGTTGTTGGATTGGCTTTTGCTGGCGGTTACCATAGTTTCAGTCATGCTTATCCTCCCATCTGATCGTTCCATTCGTACACGTAAATTTGACACCTTCATAACATCATACAATAAAATGGCACGAAAATCTTTACTTTTCTACTAGAAAAAATGGGGTTTATCCCCGATTTACAGCACAAAAACACGCTTTTTTATTCATTTTCTTGTTCTGCTTCAATTAATGGTCATATGCTGTCGCATGATACCTTTTTCACGTACTTTAGATAACTCAAATGTCTCATACCTATTCTTAAAATTTCATAAATATGCAGTGGCTTTAGATATATCCAATGTACCTGATTGTAAGGTTGAACCGCATAATTTCATTGCCTAAAAACAGATGCCATACAAAGAAACATGACCGGCAAAGCAAGCTTTTGTATACTTTACCACAGTGACGCAATAAATTAAAGATGTAATTATAAATTTTCTTCCTATACAGTCTGCTTATTAGGAAAGTTTCTTATGTATGTTTGATAAACAAGTGTAATCAAAGGAATATCTTAACAGACCATTTCTACATAATATTCTTACCTTCTTGGGCAGATTAGTCTATAGGCTCTTACCAAAAAAGGAGGAATCCAAATCATGAAAAAAGTCACAACTATTATTGCTTCTGTGCTTCTTGTCGCGTCAATAGCTGGCCCTGCTGCTGCTGATGGTCATATGACCAACGCAATGGCTACTAATGGTTCACGTGTCCAGTCTTATCAGGACACCAACAACATGGACCGTACAAACACCAACACCAACATGAACATGAATGGGAACTACCGCAACAATGGTGACTATCGTGCCAATAATGTTCGTGCTAATGCCAATACCACCGACCGTGACAACGGTATGGATTGGGGCTGGCTCGGTTTGCTGGGACTGTTGGGTCTAGCTGGCATGCGTAAAAGAGTTACGGATCGTAACGATCGTTAACAGAAATTAAGGCACGTTACAACACTACCGCTGCATTTTGGCGGTACCTTAGAAGCAGGAGTAAACACAAGAGCCAAGACCTCCCTATTTAATTGAAAAGGGGTCTTGGCTCTTTTAAGCAGAAATGTAATACATATAATAATTGATGTTTCATACCGTAAAATACAAATCAAAAAAGCCTCTGCATCTGCAAAGACTTTTTCTTTATATCATGTAAGCGGGTGATGGGAATCGAACCCACGCTATTAGCTTGGAAGGCTAAAGTTCTACCATTGAACTACACCCGCATAACAACAATCGGGATGACACGATTTGAACATGCGACCCCCTGGTCCCAAACCAGGTGCTCTACCAAGCTGAGCTACATCCCGATACTAAAAAATAATGGCGCGCCCTGAGAGATTCGAACTCCCGGCCTTTTGATTCGTAGTCAAACGCTCTATCCAGCTGAGCTAAGGGCGCAAAATAATGGAGCGGAAGACGGGAATCGAACCCGCGACCCTCGCCTTGGCAAGGCGATGCTCTACCGCTGAGCCACTTCCGCAAATAAGGGATGCGCGTGGAGGGACTTGAACCCCCACGTCAAAGACGCTAGATCCTAAGTCTAGTGCGTCTGCCAATTCCGCCACACGCGCATATGATGGTGAGTCATGAAGGGCTCGAACCTTCGACACCCTGATTAAAAGTCAGGTGCTCTACCAACTGAGCTAATGACTCATAATAAAATGGCTGGGGATATAGGATTTGAACCTATGCATGACGGAGTCAAAGTCCGTTGCCTTACCGCTTGGCTAATCCCCATTAAATTAGATGGTGGAGGCTGAGGGGATCGAACCCCCGACCCTCTGCTTGTAAGGCAGATGCTCTCCCAGCTGAGCTAAGCCTCCATCTATATGACCCGTAGGGGATTCGAACCCCTGTTACCTCCGTGAAAGGGAGGTGTCTTAACCCCTTGACCAACGGGCCCCATTTTCAAAGCTCTCAACCGGGATCGAACCGGTGACCTCATCCTTACCATGGATGCACTCTACCTACTGAGCTATGAGAGCAAATGGCTCCCCGAACAGGGCTCGAACCTGTGACAACTCGATTAACAGTCGAGTGCTCTACCAACTGAGCTATCAGGGAATAATATGCATTTGCGGTGCAAATGCAATTCATCGTACAACGTCCACATGCAGAGCCTGTTTTCTATGTATGATGAAAGAGTTCGCTTGGCGGCGTCCTACTCTCCCAGGACCCTGCGGTCCAAGTACCATCGGCGCTAGAGGGCTTAACGGTCGTGTTCGGGATGGGTACGTGTGGAACCCCTCCGCCATCGCCACCAAACGCATAGCTTAGCTTACATTTCAGAGTTGTTCTCTGAAAACTAGATTCGAAACGAAACATGCGAATTCAAACTTGCAAATTGGATAAGCCCTCGACCGATTAGTACTGGTCAGCTCCATGCATTGCTGCACTTCCACCCCCAGCCTATCTACCTCGTCGTCTTCAAGGGGTCTTACATACTGGGAAATCTCATCTTGAGGGGGGCTTCACGCTTAGATGCTTTCAGCGTTTATCCCTTCCGTACATAGCTACCCAGCGGTGCTCCTGGCGGAACAACTGGTACACCAGCGGTACGTCCATCCCGGTCCTCTCGTACTAAGGACAGCTCCTCTCAAATTTCCTACGCCCACGACAGATAGGGACCGAACTGTCTCACGACGTTCTGAACCCAGCTCGCGTACCGCTTTAATGGGCGAACAGCCCAACCCTTGGGACCTACTTCAGCCCCAGGATGCGATGAGCCGACATCGAGGTGCCAAACCTCCCCGTCGATGTGGACTCTTGGGGGAGATAAGCCTGTTATCCCCAGGGTAGCTTTTATCCGTTGAGCGATGGCCCTTCCATGCGGTACCACCGGATCACTAAGCCCGACTTTCGTCCCTGCTCGACTTGTAGGTCTCGCAGTCAAGCTCCCTTATGCCTTTGCACTCTTCGAATGATTTCCAACCATTCTGAGGGAACCTTTGGGCGCCTCCGTTACTCTTTAGGAGGCGACCGCCCCAGTCAAACTGCCCACCTGACACTGTCCCCGCACCGGATTACGGTACCAGGTTAGAACCTAGATACGATCAGGGTGGTATCCCAACGTTGCCTCCACGCAAGCTGGCGCTCACGCTTCAAAGGCTCCCACCTATCCTGTACAGATCGTACCCAAATTCAATATCAAGCTGCAGTAAAGCTCCATGGGGTCTTTCCGTCTTGTCGCGGGTAACCTGCATCTTCACAGGTATTAAAATTTCACCGGATCTCTCGTTGAGACAGCGCCCAAGTCGTTACGCCATTCGTGCGGGTCAGAATTTACCTGACAAGGAATTTCGCTACCTTAGGACCGTTATAGTTACGGCCGCCGTTTACTGGGGCTTCGGTTCAAAGCTTCGGGACTAGTCCCTAACCACTCCCCTTAACCTTCCAGCACCGGGCAGGCGTCAGCCCGTATACTTCGCCTTACGGCTTCGCACAGACCTGTGTTTTTGCTAAACAGTCGCTTGGGCCTTTTCACTGCGGCCCCCTCGTGCTATTCACACTACCGGGGCACCCCTTCTCCCGAAGTTACGGGGTCATTTTGCCGAGTTCCTTAACGAGAGTTCTTCCGCGCGCCTTAGAATACTCTTCTCGCCTACCTGTGTCGGTTTGCGGTACGGGCACCATCACCTGGCTAGAGGCTTTTCTTGGCAGTGTGAGATCATGACCTTCGCTACTGTAATTTTCACTCCCCATCACAGCTCAGCCTTACGATGTGCGGATTTGCCTACACATCAGCCTTACTGCTTGGACAGACATCCATCAGTCTGCGTCACTACCCTACTGCGTCCCCCCATTGCTCATAACGGCTTACGGTGGTACAGGAATTTCGACCTGTTGTCCTTCGACTACGCCTTTCGGCCTCGCCTTAGGTCCCGACTTACCCTGAGCGGACGAGCCTTCCTCAGGAACCCTTAGGCTTTCGGCGGATCAGATTCTCACTGATCTTTTCGTTACTCATACCGGCATTCTCACTTGTATAATGTCCAGCGCTCCTTACGGTACACCTTCAACCCTTATACAACGCTCCCCTACCCCTGATGCAAAGCATCAAGCCATAGCTTCGGTGGTGTGTTTAGCCCCGTTACATTTTCGGCGCAGAGTCACTCGACCAGTGAGCTATTACGCACTCTTTAAATGATGGCTGCTTCTAAGCCAACATCCTGGTTGTCTGTGCAACTCCACATCCTTTCCCACTTAACACACACTTGGGGACCTTAGCTGATGGTCTGGGCTGTTTCCCTTTTGACAATGGATCTTAGCACTCACTGTCTGACTCCCGGAAGTAAGTCTATGGCATTCGGAGTTTGACTGAGCTTGGTAACCCTTGCGGGCCCCGCACCCAATCAGTGCTCTACCTCCACGACTCTGTTTTCCGAGGCTAGCCCTAAAGCTATTTCGGGGAGAACCAGCTATCTCCGAGTTCGATTGGAATTTCTCCGCTACCCCCACCTCATCCCCGCATTTTTCAACATGCGTGGGTTCGGGCCTCCAGTGCGTGTTACCGCACCTTCACCCTGGACAGGGGTAGATCACCCGGTTTCGGGTCTACGTCCACGTACTAATTCGCCCTATTCAGACTCGCTTTCGCTGCGGCTCCGGCTCTTCACCTTAACCTTGCACGGGAACGTAACTCGCCGGTTCATTCTACAAAAGGCACGCCATCACCCCTAAAACGGGCTCTGACTTTTTGTAAGCACACGGTTTCAGGTTCTATTTCACTCCCCTTCCGGGGTGCTTTTCACCTTTCCCTCACGGTACTGCTTCACTATCGGTCGCTAGGAAGTATTTAGCCTTGGCAGATGGTCCTGCCGGATTCATACGGGGTTTCACGTGCCCCGCACTACTCGGGATCCGTCTCGGAGGGAACCAACTTTCAATTACAGGGCTTTTACCTTCTTTGGCGGGCCTTTCCAGACCTCTTCGTTTAACCGGTTCCTTTGTAACTCCATGTGAGACGTCCCACAACCCCAAAGAGCAAGCTCTCTGGTTTGGGCTTCTCCGCGTTCGCTCGCCGCTACTGACGGAATCACTATTGTTTTCTCTTCCTCAGGGTACTTAGATGTTTCAGTTCCCCTGGTATGCCTCTGCACAACCTATGTATTCAGTTGTGAGTAACTGGAAATTACCCCAGCTGGGTTTCCCCATTCGGACACCCCCGGATCAAAGCTTGCTTACAGCTCCCCGAGGCAGTTTCGTTGTTCGCCACGTCCTTCATCGGCTCCTAGCGCCTAGGCATCCTCCGTGTGCTCTTAGTAGCTTAACCATATTGCTCCGGTTTTGATTGCTCGCTTCCCTTGTTTTGCTTGCGCAAAGCCAAAAGTCACTCCCATTCAATACCATCGCAAAAGCAATTAACTACCGTTTTTATTGAAACTTGTTTTATCACAAGTTCAGCTAAAAAGGAATGTTCTAATTCGCATTACTTTCGTTTCGATATCTAGTTTTCAAAGAACAAACTTGTAAAACAATTTTGGTGGAGCCAAGCGGGATCGAACCGCTGACCTCCTGCTTGCAAGGCAGGCGCTCTCCCAGCTGAGCTATGGCCCCATATGAAGTTAAAAGGTGTAGATGGTGGGCCCTGGTGGACTCGAACCACCGGCCTCACCCTTATCAGAGGTGCGCTCTAACCAACTGAGCTAAGGGCCCACATTATATATACTATTTGAACCCAAAATGGGTTACGCTTGGCGGCGTTCTACTCTCCCAGGACCCTGCGGTCCAAGTACCATTGACGCTGAAGGGCTTAACGGTCGTGTTCGGGATGGGAACGTGTGGAACCCCTTCGCTATCGCCACCAAACGTTTGAGAGTTTGAGCTCTCAAAACTGAGCAACGAGTGAGTGTTTTGCTCTTCATTTCATCCACACCAAGGTGAAGGACCGAAATGAATTGCGGTCGCAGGTTCTAAGAACCTGCTTATTTGAATGTTTCCGTTACAGGAAACGATTCTCCATAGAAAGGAGGTGATCCAGCCGCACCTTCCGATACGGCTACCTTGTTACGACTTCACCCCAATCATCTATCCCACCTTCGGCGGCTGGCTCCTTGCGGTTACCCCACCGACTTCGGGTGTTATAAACTCTCGTGGTGTGACGGGCGGTGTGTACAAGACCCGGGAACGTATTCACCGCGGCATGCTGATCCGCGATTACTAGCAATTCCGACTTCATGCAGGCGAGTTGCAGCCTGCAATCCGAACTGAGACCGGCTTTGTTGGGATTGGCTCCATCTCGCGATTTCGCAGCCCGTTGTACCGGCCATTGTAGTACGTGTGTAGCCCAGGTCATAAGGGGCATGATGATTTGACGTCATCCCCACCTTCCTCCGGTTTGTCACCGGCAGTCTATCTAGAGTGCCCACCCGAAGTGCTGGCAACTAAATATAAGGGTTGCGCTCGTTGCGGGACTTAACCCAACATCTCACGACACGAGCTGACGACAACCATGCACCACCTGTCTCCTCTGTCCCGAAGGAAAGATACATCTCTGTACCGGTCAGAGGGATGTCAAGACCTGGTAAGGTTCTTCGCGTTGCTTCGAATTAAACCACATACTCCACTGCTTGTGCGGGTCCCCGTCAATTCCTTTGAGTTTCAGTCTTGCGACCGTACTCCCCAGGCGGAGTGCTTAATGTGTTAACTTCGGCACCAAGGGTATCGAAACCCCTAACACCTAGCACTCATCGTTTACGGCGTGGACTACCAGGGTATCTAATCCTGTTTGCTCCCCACGCTTTCGCGCCTCAGCGTCAGTTACAGCCCAGAGAGTCGCCTTCGCCACTGGTGTTCCTCCACATATCTACGCATTTCACCGCTACACGTGGAATTCCACTCTCCTCTTCTGCACTCAAGTCACCCAGTTTCCAGTGCGATCCGGGGTTGAGCCCCGGGATTAAACACCAGACTTAAATGACCGCCTGCGCGCGCTTTACGCCCAATAATTCCGGACAACGCTTGCCCCCTACGTATTACCGCGGCTGCTGGCACGTAGTTAGCCGGGGCTTTCTTCTCAGGTACCGTCACCTTGAGAGCAGTTACTCTCCCAAGCGTTCTTCCCTGGCAACAGAGCTTTACGATCCGAAAACCTTCATCACTCACGCGGCATTGCTCCGTCAGGCTTTCGCCCATTGCGGAAGATTCCCTACTGCTGCCTCCCGTAGGAGTCTGGGCCGTGTCTCAGTCCCAGTGTGGCCGATCACCCTCTCAGGTCGGCTACGCATCGTCGCCTTGGTGAGCCGTTACCTCACCAACTAGCTAATGCGCCGCAGGCCCATCCCCAAGTGACAGATTGCTCCGTCTTTCCAGTTCTCTTCAGGCGAAGAAAACAACTATTCGGTATTAGCTACCGTTTCCGGTAGTTGTCCCAAACTTGAGGGCAGGTTGCCTACGTGTTACTCACCCGTCCGCCGCTAAGTATCCAGGAAGCAAGCTTCCTATCAACTCCGCTCGACTTGCATGTATTAGGCATGCCGCCAGCGTTCGTCCTGAGCCAGGATCAAACTCTCCAATAAAGATGAATTTCAGTAGCGCGGTTAAACGCTATGAAAATCATCTCAAGTATTTGAAAAGAGCGATAAGCTCATTTTGAATCTGACGAGATTAAAAATCTCTTTTGTGCTCCAGTCGATCCAAGCCAAGGCTTGTTTCAAACTTTCGCGTTCATTCTGCAAGCAGAATGTTTACTCACTCGTTGTTCAGTTTTCAAAGATCAAACTTGTTTCGTTACCGAAGGTTGTTCTCTTCAACAACTCTTATATATTATCATGTCCGAACCAACTTTGCAAGCCCTTTTTATAAGTTTCTTTCGAAGCTTATTTCATTCGCTTGCCGCACCGTGTAAACCGTGTTTTCTTGGCCGGACTAATAATATACCATGCGGAACAAGTACTTGTAAAGAGATAATTATTAAAATAACAAATCCATATTTTAACTGTATTACGGACCTTGAATCTAGGATGAAACCTTAGGTTCAATTGTATTATCTTGCAGCTTAATCTTTTCTACTTAATCTGTCTTTCCTCTATATATAGAAGATAACCCTCTCAACTCTCATATTCGAGACGAAAGGGTTACCTTCTAAAAATAATCTACATTTATTTACGTTCTACTTTATACCCTTTATCCTCAAGCAGTTTCACGATCCCGTGATCGCCCAGATAGTGTGCCGCGCCGACAACAATGAAATACTCCTCGCCTTTGCCGTTTTTCAGGTAGCCATCAATTTTATCCGCCATACCGATATTACGATCAACCAGCATTGCTTTGTTGTACTCCTCGTTAGTGGAGAAGCTATTTGTCAGTTCAAGCAGTTGCTCGTCATTACCCGTTTTCCACATCTCAGCCATTTCATTCACACTGCTATCGAGCATATCGAAGTTTTCAATTGTCGCTTTTAGTGTTTCCTCTTGTGTCTCTTTGGAAAAGTCGTTAAACATGCCAAGTTGAGATTGATAACTCTCCAACTCAATAACTGGGAGTTTGCGCTCGATCGCCTTCTGGATAAAATACAAATCTACTCCTGCCGACGCTTCGTATCCTGCCGTTGCCGACTTCAAACTTGCGAGTGTACTTTCTACTACCCAAGGCTTAAATGCATCCAAAGCGTTAGGCTCCAGACCATTTTTCTTCAATACATCGCCCAGTTTAGCATACGTTTCACTTGATATATGATCTTTCAGTGTTGTGCCATCTTGATACGAACCCAGACTCAGAACCAGCTTTTGCTGCTCTTCATCAGCGGCTTTGCTTATATCAATCTCTACGCCGAGATAATCAGCTTCAGCAAAAGCCTCTTCGAACTCTGGACGCAGTGGGTAGAAGCTCTCATCCGCAATATGCATTGAACCTACCAGATAGACCGTGTTTCCATTGCTTTCAACTTCCCACATGAAGCCGCGTCCACCGGTTTGAGCAGTTTCAGTTGCTCCGTCTTTGGATACCAACAACACTGTGCGCGTTGCAGCATCCCAACGCACTTCATAACCCGCTGCATCACCAACAACGCGGATTGGAGCATACGTTACACCGTTGATGCGTGTAAGTTTGCTTTTGAGTGTAATTGTTTTGCCATCTACCACAGCCGTGATCGTATCATCGGTCGCAGTCGTTAGCTTCACGTCCATGGCATCCAGCGTAGTGCGCAGCGGAACCAGTGTTGTGCCTTGCTCCAGGATCGGCGCTCCTGTAGCATATTTCACAGCTTGATCATTGACCATGACCGAAGTTCCCTGAGGAGCCGCCATTGCCGGCACTGCAGATGCGAGCAAACCTACCGAGATTGTAAGAGATAAGAGCGTGCGTTTCCAATTCTTCATATTATGTATTCTCCTTTAATAGATATAGTTGCCAATCATTTTAATAGAAAGGACATACTTAGATACTACGGATAAAGGTAGGAAATGGTGCCACTCCAAAAACGGAGCAGCACTTTCTCCCTTCATCTCTCATTAGATAAGAAACAATAAAAATGAAACCGTCATATAGGTTCAATGCTAGATATTCGCAAAGTTTAAGCTATTCCATGATAAATAGATACTGATCAGCGCCAGGAAAAAGAACGCTATAGAAACCTTCCGATTACCCCGCAGCTTCACTCCGTATACGACGAAGAAAATAGCGATAGCTAATTTAGAGATGCTTTGGTAGTTGCCCTGCTCGGAAAAGGCTGAACTGCTAAATACAATTGAAAGTAGCAATGTAGTCAGAATCAATGCTTTAAACCACAGGGGTTCCCTCAAAAACTGTATATAGAACCCTTTTAACTGCTGCATGATCATTAACCCTCTCCTGAACTCGATTTAATATGACAACGCACAACACACACAGCACCATCTATCTTAAATCTTATACGCCTTCATGGCCTTGAATAATTCCTTGAAGGTTGGACGTTTACCGTACATCAGCACACCTGTGCGATAGATTTTGGCTGCAAGCCATCCGAAGATGATAATGGATACGATGAGAATCGCTAATGAAGTTAGAATCTCCCAAGTCGGTGCAACTCCTGCGCCGATTCGTACCAGAATCGCGGTCGGCGACGTGAACGGAATGAAGCTTGCGATTTTCAACAACAGAATGTTCGGTGTAGCAATACTGAAGATCGCAATATAGAAGGAAACGAGCGACAGCATCGTGATTGGCAGAACCGCCTGACCGAGTTCTTCAGTACGACTTACCATTGAACCAATGGCAGCGAACAACACGGCATATAAGAAGTAACCCAGAATGTAGAATATAAGTCCATATACAATAACCGCAATATTCACATCACTTACATTCATATTGAAATCACCTAACACTGCACGGTTATGTGGCAGCAAGACATTTCCGGCAACCACTGCTCCGAATATCCCGATTTGCAGCATACCCACCATGAAGATACCGATGATTTTACCAAACATCTGACTGAGCGGAGATACACTTGTAATCAGAATCTCCATAATACGCGAGCTCTTCTCAGCTGTGATCTCAGAAGCAATCATATTACCCGTCATCATAGTCGAGGTGAACAGCAGGATGATCAGCAAGTACACCACAATATAGTTAATCGGGCTCATTGCACCTTCAGACTCAGTACCGACTCCACTCTCATCTGTACTCAGGCTTTGTTCGGTGAGCTTCACAGGTGTTGTAATCAGTTCCTTCTGCTCCGCTGTGAGCACATCCTTCACAACCACATCCAGCTTCACACTTTGCAACGCAGCTTCGATGGATGCAATGATCTGAGGTGAGACTTCTTCGGTTGAATAGAGAATCGGCTGAGGGAACTCCTGCCCTGCAACAGTTTCAAACTTCAGATAGCCATCAGTAAGCCCAGCTTCTGCATCTGCTTTGAGAGCCGCCTCATCTTTGTCACCACTGGTAATGAATCGATAGGCCTGATCCCCTTGGGCTGAAGAGAAGCTCTCCAGTTTCTCGGAAACCTCAGGCTGCCCTGTACTCAGAAGACCAATATTTACAGGGTTGCTACCAGAAGCCCCACCAATGGAACCACCATTGAATAAGGTAATGAAATATGGAACATTGAGTCCTATAGAAATTAAAAGTGCAAGTACAATGGTCGTCACCATGAATGATTTCGTTTTAACCTTGTTTTTAAAAGTAAACCCCGTAATCGTTCCCATTTTATTCATTCGACTCACCTACCTCACGAATAAAGATTTGGTTAAGCGTTGGTTCCTTGATCTCAAAGTGCTCCACTGTGGTCTGTGCCATCGCAGTTCTCAGAATCTCCTGAGCGGCTTCCACCTGGCCGATATGTATCAGGTATCCACGCTCATTCCGCTCGACTTTCTTCACACCAGGCAATTGTTCCAGTCCATCCACACTTCCAAGCGTATTCAGATACACTTGCTCACGCGGATAACGGCTCTTGATCTCTTTGATCTCTCCTTGCACTACGGTATTGGAGCGATGCAGAATAGTAATCTGACGGCATAATTCTTCAACGTGCTCCATCCGGTGTGTGGAGAACAGTATCGCTGTTCCTTCATCACGCAATTCCTTGACAGTGGATTTAAGTATTTCCACGTTCACTGGATCAAGTCCGCTGAACGCTTCATCCAGAATAAGAATCTGCGGTCTGTGAACTACGGCGGCGATAAAGCCCATTTTCTGCTGATTTCCTTTGGATAACTCCTCAATCTTCTTATCGTAATACTCCGGTACTTCGAACCGTTCAAGCCAGTATTTGAGACTCTGGTCTGCATCTTTGCCACTCATCCCACGAAGCCGGGCCAGATAATTGATCTGTTCGCTGACCTTCACCTTCGGGTACAATCCGCGTTCTTCCGGGAGGTAACCCATAATCTGTTGTAATTCTGTGCTGTATGACTTGCCATTGTACTGGATGCTACCGCCATCCGGGTGGATCAGTCCAAGCACCATACGCATTGTTGTTGTTTTACCTGCACCATTGGCTCCGAGCAGTCCGTAAATCTCCCCTTCTTTTACATTGAGCGTGACTCCATTTACGGCTGTTTTGTCTGCATATTGCTTGACGACTTGCTTCAATTCCAATCGGTTCATCATTTATCGTCTCCCTTCGGTTATTTCCACTGTACGGGTGCATACCCGGCAATCCAGAATGCCAATACTTCATCCAATTCCAGGTTACGGATTTTCAATACCCGGCTGCCTGCAAGTTCGAGTCTCTCCTGCGCCTCAGTGACGCGGGTTGTTATCACGCGAATCAAACCATTCTCTTCCAGATGCGACTCTACAATGCCAGGAATACTCTCGGGCCGCAGATCCCCTTCATACCAGATCTCTTTCCACTGATCGAGCACGATATCTTTCTCGGCCATCCCCAGCGACTGACCACGGTGCATCAATACGATGTAATCCGCAAGCTTCTTGACTTCATCCGCAATGTGCGTGGCAATCAGAATCGTGGTATCTCCTCCTGCCATAAAGCTTCGAAACTGTTCGACCATGACCTTCCAGGCAAAGGGGTCCAGACCGGACGAAGGCTCATCCAAAAGCAATAGTCTCGGGCGAGCTGCGAGTGCAGCTGCAATCTCGAATTTCCGTCTTTCTCCTTTGGACATCTTGATTAGCTTCACATCATTCGGCACATCCATCTCATTCATGAGTTGGTTAAACAACTCCATATCCCAGCGCGGGTACCAGTAGGCCCGAAAATCGGCTGCTTCCTGTGCAGTAATCCGGTTCTCTTCGAGCCCGGCATTATCAGCCACAAAACCGATTTGCTGTCTCAGTTCAATGGGGAGCACTCCCTCATGCTCCTTCCCAAACCATGTGATCTGGCCACTATCTGGCAGTACCACTTGTTGCAGCATATTGAGAAGCGTGCTTTTGCCCGAACCGTTATGCCCCAGAATGGCAACGACGTACCCTTCGGGAATAGACAGATCGATTGGGCCAATGACTCTGCGTTTTCGCATTTTGGATACGCCGTTCAACTGAACAGCTATAGGTTCCATGATGAATCACTCCCTCACTTCGAGTAAACAGCCTTTAGAACGTCCCGGAAAAGACTCTTCATCTCTTCTTCCGTGCATCCTACCGCTTTCCCGGACTGCACCGCTGCTTCCATCGCTTCCTGTGCAGCCTTCAATCTATAATTTTCTCTATCGCCGGCTTCTACCTGGGCCACAAATGTACCTGTCCCCTGCTTCGTACGAAGCAGACCTTCATTCTCCAGATCCTGATAGACCCGTCTAACCGTAATAACACTGCAATTCAGCGCTCCGGCGAACTCTCGAATGGATGGCAAATGTGTCCCCTCCCCCAACTGACCCGTAATAATTAAAGATCTTAACTGATTTTCAATTTGGTGGTATAAAGGTTCAGCGCTATTTTCATTAATTTGAATGGGTATTTTCACATCTTGCACCTCGCCCTCCGGTACACTCCAGTCTGTTACCTGACCGAGCCGGCTTCATCCTGTATTCGTACATAAACTTATATCTCATACATTTAACTCAGATCTCGGTGAACCAACTTCTTTAGCGTTAAGCGACTAAACAGCCATAATCCCGCTACGCCAGCCAACAGAGCAATCCACATAATTGGGGAAAGAAGACCCCATGATTTACTTACATCCATCACCATTCGAAAGCCGTAACTGCCTGACATTCGAATCAGTAAGGATATGCCAATCGCGATGGGTATAAAAAGCGTACTGAGAACCAAGTATTTCTTGCCACTGTGCAGAAACTCTCCGTAAATATACAATCCTGTTACCAAAAGTCCATAACCTGTACAGGTAAGGCTAAAGGCCAGATATTGATCCCATCGGAATCCTGCGGCATGAAGGTCAACCACATATAATGATCCGTAGAAAAAGATACCATTATATGTAAACGCCATCAGAGACTGCTGTAGTCTGGACCACATCACCGTTTGTTCAGGGATGGGAATTCTGCGATAGTAGGCCAGCATCTGCGTATAGGAATCCTCCTGTATGTAACGGAAGGAGCGCCTGCAGAACATGAACCCTTGAAATGGCAACATGATCAAAAAGAAGGAATCCACTACAGGATTAATGAAATCCGTCTGTTGTTGTCCTATTAACATCACACCGCTCATGCCGCCAGTGTATATCATGAATATTGCAGACCATAGCCATTGGAGTCTATCCTTACTCATCTGGCTGCGGGTCAACCACCATGCCTGCTTCCATTCGTTCATATGCATGCCTGCCTTTCACCTGTCATTCACTCATGTTGCTTACTGTGATTACTGTATATATCAATATACACAGTATACAGACCCATTTCTGATCCCGTCAACCCCTAATTTTCCTTAATCAGGAAGACGAGATGGGACATCGTTCTAATTTACGTTAAAATAAAACACAATACTGATTCGAATAAAGAAGGTTCCAGATATGGATTGGCTGGTTGATCCTCCAGGATGAACCTCGTCGTCACCAAGCCAAAAACAAAAAAAGAGCTGTACCCGTTATTGTGCGTAAACACAATTTCGGATACAGCCTTTTGCCGTTCTCTAGCACCTGTTAGAAGAAGAGGCCTTGGGATTAAACGAGGTTATAACCACTAGGCAGACTGCGGTTGGCGCGGATCGCACGAATCTCGGCCAGAGTCAACCGCTGATTCGTAGAGATCAGGGATTCCACGTCATTACCTCGGATCAGATCATCCAAATCTCTCAAGTTGGTATTGCCTCGGAAGACTCGGAACCCACCTTGAAAGTTAGGGCGCGTAAACACAACCAGCGTTGCATTCGAACTTGTAGAGAAGAAGCGCAGACTCTCCACCCCGTCCAAAATATTGTCCAGGTTACGAAGACCCGTGTTGCCACGATAGATGCGGCTTCTCCCTCTGTAGTTCTCTTCTGAATACACCGTAAGACGTGGATACGTTTGACTGACGTTGACTGTCTTTTTCATTTTGTTCCCCCCTCTCGAACTCATTCTATGAATGAATGAGAGAGGAAGCGTGGACGAATTATCTGCTAGATTCGTCCATTTTCATATTTTCAGAAGAAATGAGTAGCTTGCACCCAAGAAAGCCGATAGTGAGATGTCTTCTTTATACGCCGAGAATGGCTTCCCATACCGGACGTGTATGGCCACCAGGATATAACAGGTACAACAGGACATACACGATAACACCTGTCAGCGCCGAGCCGAACCAGATCATGGAAGTGAACTTGCCCCAGCGGCGATGCGTTCCGAACTTCTTTTTGAATCCCAGCACCAGTGTGGAGATCCCGAATATGGCAGCCACAGTAGCCAGAATGATATGAAAGATCAGAAATATCCGGTAAAAGATCTCCAGATCCGGGTCCCCGCCCCAAGCTGTATTGCCCACGAATACCGTGCGCGACATATAGATCACAAAGAAGATCAGAGCCGCAATCGCTCCTGCGACCATGGCGGACTGGTGTGCCTCACGTTTGCCCCGAATAATCAGTGCCCACCCAATTCCAACCAGTACTGCACTAATCACAATGAAAGAAGTGCTGATCGTGGGTAGCCAAAAATACATATCCATCGTGTGTTCCCCCTCTTGTCAGAACATTGCCTTAATTATTTGGCAGCCGGATTGAGCGGCCCTCCTGTGTCTCCTGCGGGATATGAATCATCGTCATCTTCCTGTTTCTCTTTCCGATACCATTGGAAAAAGACATAGGCCAGCATGGAGGCAAAAATCCCCTCCTGAATAAACTTCATCACAATGCCACCAACTTGCTGATCTTCTTTCGCCGAAGACAAAAAGTTGAAGAAGGCAGGCCCACCGAATGAGCGAAGTAACGCCGTGGAATCTCCGGACACACAATAACGCATGGCTTCAGCCCATACTGCCGGGTTGCTGTACGTCTGATACAACGGCTCGGACGCAAAGATAATCAATCCACACGCAGGCGTAAGCAGCACCATATTCAAGAAAATAAAACCGATCTTGGATAACCCCGATGCTTGTCTGCCTTCTGGTAACGGATTCAGCAATGTCCACCACATGAGCATGGAAGTAATGAACAGTGCAATGTAATACAACCGGTGAACGGTAAAATTCAGCATAACGTAGTCATGTACAATCGGCAGGTGATACAGCGAGAACAGCCCGTTAAAGAGCACTGCCGCAACGATCGGATGAGCGAGAAACGATAGCTGACGTGTTGGCAACCAGCGCACGATTCTCCGCCATACCCAGATTGGCAATCCTTTCATCATCAGCGGCGGGGCTACCAGATAAGAGAACGCCATGCTTACCATATGGAAGCTAAACATGACGTGACCGAGCAGATTAAAGGGCCCCGCTTGGGCCAGATACAGGACGAACAGCCCTGTAATAAACATGATTTTCTGTGCAGCAGTCGCTGGCTCTGCATCCTTTATTTGCTCGCTTAACGGTCCGACAAGCACTAAGTAGGCTGCAGCAATGATCAGAAATAAAGCCAATATAAGCGGACTCCACAAGTCGTTGAAGCTAAAGTATTGCAACCCGAGCATACGGGAAACCTCCCCGTGACCTAATTTGATTGTTGCCAGCATTCCTTGAATAAGATCCGTTCGCCAAAAAGGGGAAAAGACGGCGGCAATGCGCCGCCGCCATCTCTTTTACCACCAGACCCAATAGAGTGCCATAATAATGCACGTAAAGGCTACGAAAAAACCAAAGGCCATGAACAGAATCGGCATCAAATGCCCTTTGTCCTTCATGTGCATCCAGTAACCTAATTGAACGAATACCTGAAGAATAGCCATGACGAGCAAAATAATAATCGTAAAGGTCGTGTTGACCCCTCCGGCAGAAGCGGCCGCAAATGCAATCAGCGTGAGAATAATGGAGAAAATAAACACTACGACGTGTTTCTGTGGCCCTTCCGTCCGGTGACGGTGTTTCACAGGTTGTTGATCTGTCTTATCCTGTGCCGACATATATTAGCCCACCTTTCCGAGCAGGTACACGACCGTAAAGATGAACACCCAGACCACGTCAATAAAGTGCCAGTACATTGCGGAGACGTATACTTTAGGTGCAGTTACGACCGTCAATCCTTTTTTGAACAGCTGCCCGATAATGATTCCGATCCACACAATACCGAAAGCAACGTGGGCTCCGTGGAATCCGACCAGTGTGTAAAATGCTGAACTGAATGCACTTGTAGTCATACCGAACTCTTTATGTTTCACATACTCATAGAACTCGTATATTTCCAGTGCGAGAAATCC
Source organism: Paenibacillus sp. Negev47 (assembly GCF_058313655.1). Taxonomy (NCBI): domain Bacteria; kingdom Bacillati; phylum Bacillota; class Bacilli; order Caryophanales; family Paenibacillaceae; genus Paenibacillus; species Paenibacillus sp. Negev47. The sequence continues at coordinate 620,317 of NZ_CM177754.1, read as the reverse complement.
CATTCCCAGTACCACTGTGATGCCCAGCCACAATGCCAATGCATCTCGTTTGCCCTTATGCATGGCCTGAATGGCAAATACACTCGTCAAACTACTGACCAGGAGAATGAACGTTGCAGCTGCCACGAGTGGCAGGTGGAACAGTTCATTCGCCGTAGGTCCATCATTGGTTTGGCCACGAAGAGCCAGGAAGGTAGCAAAGAGTGTACCGAACAGTACCGTCTCGCCGCCAAGGAACAGCCAGAAGGCAATAAGCTTGTTACGTCCTTCCAGCGTTGCTTTCTCCGGTTCATGCGGCAATTTGTCGTTCACCGGTTCGGCATGTGAGGTTGTCATGTTCTAGCCCCCTTCTCATCCTGATCCTCCGGTTCAATATGCCAGCCATGATCATCATAAAGTGAACGAAGTGCCATTGCGCCGAATGTGATTACGAGACCAATAATAACTACAATATAATTGTTGAAAATGGCATTCATAAACGCGTTTCCAAATTCATCGTTGCTGAACATCAAGCCAAGTCCTGCAATAAAGATACCTACTGACATCACAAACGGCAGCGGCGTTGCTGAAGGCATATGAATCGAACCTACAGGTTCTGCCGGTGTCATCTCCGTATGTCCTGCCATCTTTTCCTTCCAATAAGCATCAATTCCGCGTACCAGCGGAGTCTGCTTGAAGTTATATTCCGGCGGTGGAGATGGAATGGACCATTCCAGTGTACGGCCGTCTTCCCACGGATCATTCGGTGCACCAGCCGGTTTTCTCGTTGTGATCACGATGTTCACGAGGAACATGATAACCCCAACACCCATCAGAAATGCACCGACGGAGCTGACCAGATTGAGCAGGTCAAAGTCCTGATTCGGCAAGTATGTAACAATCCGGCGCTGCATCCCCATCAGACCGAGGAAATGCTGTACAAAGAACGTTAATTGGAAACCGATCATAAATGTCCAGAATGTCCATTTGCCCAGTGTTTCGCTGAGAATACGTCCGAACATCTTCGGCCACCAGTAATGTAATCCTGAGAACAATCCAAGTACGAGTCCCCCAACAATAACGTAGTGGAAATGGGCTACAACAAAGTACGTATCATGGAACTGGAAGTCTGCCGGAGCAGATGCCAGCATAACGCCTGTAACGCCACCCATAACGAAGGTTGGGACGAATCCAACTGCGAACAGGTTTGCCGCTGTAAAACGGATCTGCCCACCCCACATCGTAAAGAGCCAGTTAAAAATCTTGATCCCTGTAGGTACGGCGATCAACATCGTGGAGATGGAGAAAAGCGCGTTGGCTACATTACCCAGACCCGTTGTAAACATGTGATGCGCCCATACCATGAAGCCCAGGAAAGCAATCAGGATGGTAGCAAATACCATGGAGCTGTATCCGAACAACCGTTTACGCGAGAAGGTCGGAATAACCTCCGAGATAATACCAAATGCCGGCAAGATAAGAATGTATACCTCCGGGTGTCCGAAGATCCAGAAGATGTGCTGCCAGAGTACCGGGTTACCGCCACCTGCGACATCGAAGAAATTCGCTCCCAGAATACGGTCAAACGTTAAGAGTACAAGCCCTACCGTGATTGCAGGAAAAGCAAAAAGGATAATAGCAGATGTAATAAATGTCGTCCATGTAAACATCGGCATCCGCATGTAAGACATGCCTGGAGCACGCATTGTAATAATTGTCGCGAGGAAGTTAATGCCCCCAATAAGTGTTCCCAGACCCGCGATCTGAAGGCCTATGGTGTAGAAATCCACGCCATGTGTTCCACTATATTCACTGCCCGAAAGCGGCGTATATGAAGTCCAGCCCGCATCCGGTGCTCCGCCCATAACCCAGCTCAGGTTCAGTAACAGTCCACCAAACAGGAATGTCCAGAAACCAAGCGCGTTAAGAAACGGAAAAGCAACGTCCCGTGCCCCGATCTGTAAAGGCACAACAGCATTCATAATGGCAAAAATAAGCGGCATGACACCAAGGAAAATCATCGTTGTTCCGTGCATGGTAATCAATTCGTTGAAGACCTGTGCTGATACAAAATCATTCATCGGTTTCATCAATTGAATCCGAATCAAAATGGCTTCAATGCCGCCGATTCCAAAGAAAAATCCACCCGCAACCAAATAGAGAATGGCAATTTTTTTGTGATCGACGGTGGTGATCCAATCCATCAAGCCCCTGTACCTCTTGACGCTATGCGCATGAGCCAAGGTTGTGTACCCCCTTCTTCGTCCTTGCTGTTCTATTCATAGTCCAATTTGTAGTTGGCCAGATATTCGGCAATTCCGTCGATTTCTTCATCCGTCAACCCAAGATCTTTGGGATTCGGCATGGTGTTACCCGGCTTCACGGATTGTGGATCATGGAGCCATTCTTTCATGTTATCCAGTACCGGATTACCTTCTTCCTGCCCCTCACGATAATTCAGCAGAATGCCTGCGACAGATTCTTTGCCGCCGATTCCCGTCAGGTCAGGTGCAACAGGTCCACCTTGATCGCCAACAGCGTGGCAAGAAAGACAGTTTGTTTTGAACTTTTCGGCCAATTGAGCATCTTCAGGAAGGACTGCGGGTGCTTTCATTTGATTCACCCATCTGTCAAAGGCTTCCTGACTCACTGCTTTTACCTTGAATTCCATGAAAGCATGCGATCTGCCACATAATTCGGCACATTTACCGCGGTAAACGCCTTCATTTGGTGCGGAGAAACTGAACTTGTTAAGCGTTCCATCCGGGTTTGTGTCCATTTTGCCCGCCAGTGACGGCACCCAGAAGGAGTGAAGCACGTCAGCGGTTTTCAATTCAAATGCGATTTTGGTTCCGGTCGGGATGATGAGATCTTGAGCGGTGGTTACGTCATATTGAGGATAAGTGAATTCCCACCAATACTGATGCGAGGTGACTTGGACCTTAAGTGCATTTTTGTCATTAGACAGATCTTCGCCTTGGGCAAAAATCGTTTGTACCGTCGGTACTGCCAGAACAATAACCAGCAATAACGGAATGGCTGTCCATATTACTTCCAGCTTGAAATTACCTTCAACCTGTTCGGGCATCTCAGTCTGCCCGGCTCGTCTGCGAAACCGGATCAGGACATAGGCCGCTATGGCGAATACAATGATGAGCACCACGATCATAATCGCGATGGATAGCTTCATCAGATCGTATTGGCCTTGCGCCACAGGACCCTGAGGTTTCATTACCGACAAGTCTTCCCGCCCGCATGCGGATAGCAGCAAAGAGAACACCGCCAGCAAGGGGAGAATTCGCTTTGCAACCTGCCACTGTTTCATCATTGATCTACCCCACTTTTTTACGTTTTCGTAGATTACCGTTGTCGTTCGGTAGAAAGGCAACAAAAGGTACGTTTCAGCACGATACGCATAATCCTCTTCGTCATACAGAACGCTTACAAAAATAACGCTTCCAGTACTCCCGTCATTTCCTGCTCAGGGCATGTCTGCGCATTCTTCCAATTCATTCTATATGCTTCAATCACTTATTAAATATAAGTTGAGGGTATGATTTTGTCAATCTTTGGACACATGTTCACAAATTGTTCACTTTATGTAAAAAACCGCTCTGCAACTTGATTTGTAAACGATTTCAGTTAAAAATATTACACTCTACATTTGAAAATTTTTGCCAAATTTCGGTGATAAAACTTGATTTATTGGCGATTTTTCTCACATTGAAAACATGCGGTATTATGCAAAAGAAAGGTTCGTTTTTATGGAAAACATCTTCCATATCAATCCAGAAGCCATACATACCGCTCCATACTGCCTTAATTAAGTCCAAAAACAGCATGGAGCATTTCTGAGAAGTTCAACTCAAGTTATCATCTTCACTGACCTTATCTCACGTGCCATTGGTCAGGATCAAAGGCCCATCCCCAGTTATGGCAACCGTGTGTTCATACTGAACTCCCCAACTGCCATCTACCGTTCTCACCGTCCATCCATCCTCATCCCATATAACGGCTCCGGACCTGCCTTTCGTAAAGATCGGTTCAATCGTAATGACCATCCCCTCGGTGAGCAGCATGCCCGTTCTGCGTTTGCCATAAGGCAGTACATTCGGCGGCTCATGAATATACTGGCCGATCCCATGACCGATGAGGGGCTTCACAATCCCGTACCGATATAGTCGGGCTGTTCGTTCAATGGCGCTTCCAATATCTCCGAGCGTATTGCCTGGGACTGCCTGTGCTATGGCTCGCTCAAGTGCTTTCTCCGTACGCCTCATCAACTTGCGAATGGATCTGCTTGGTTCACCAATTCCATATGTCCAGGCTGAGTCAGCAAGCCAGGTGTCTTTGTTCACCACCATATCGATGGTCACCACATCCCCGCTTGCCAGCTCCTCATTGCTCGGAAATCCGTGGCACACCACTTCATTGACGGAGGCACAAGTCGCGTATGGATATCCTTTATACCCTTTTTGCTCTGGCGTTGCCCCATGTTCTGCGAGGAAATCTTCAACACGCTCGTTGATCTCTGCTGTTGTGATGCCGGGGACCATCCATTGCTCAATATGTTGGTGACAGCTTCGCAAAATTCGTCCTGCTTCCCGCATGTAGCCAATCTCTTCTTTGGTTTTCAAAATAGGGTCCACATGCATTCATCCTTCCCGCTGTAGGTGTACTCTCATATATATGCAGCAGGAACGCAAAAAAAACCGCCTGCCGGAGCTTAACGCCCGGGAGACGGTTCTATTCATTATCGGAACAGTATAATCAGAGTTGTGTGTTGTTTCAGGACACGGAAGAATCCATCTTGACAAGCTCATGCTCCACCACAGAAGTCAATTCTTCCTCATATCCACCCGTAATCCGGTATTTTCTCACGTACTCCTTCACGAATTTTTTTGGATCCTTAGGACGGAAAATCCGAGTCATTTCCCTCAAACTTTCTTTGACCTCATTGTGACCTTTCGTTGCCATTGTAATTCCCTCCCAAAACGTTGAAAGTGAATGCTCCGTTTAGAGAATGCCGAATAAGTCTTAAATGCCATCCATGAAGTTGTGTGCGCGGCTTAAAGCAAGCTTTAGGTCGGGAACCTCGCAGAAAGCAAGTACCTGACACTATAAATACCCGATATGATTCGGAATGAATCATAATCTTATTGTAGCATATTCGGAAGTATCTTACGACTTGACGATTTCCTCTAATAAATATAACGGTTCTTATGCCCAAAAAGTTTAATTCCGAATCATATGTAGTGATTACGAGCATTCTATACGGAATTAATATATCCAGCATAACACTGAACTATTCGGGGGATATTATCACGGACAACCCATACAGTTAAATTACTGGCATCCAAAGGAGGCGTCGTCTCATGGACCGCAAAGAACAGGATATGCTGCCCCTTTCGCATGAAAAGGTGGAAGTAGACGGTGTTTACATCAACGAAGCCGGACGTGAGGAACATCTGCACCGGGGACAACACTTCCCGGCTGACCCCGTTCTAGGCAAGTCGGAATGGAAACTGACCGAATATGCATATGATAATCACCACGAAGGACGAACCGATGAACGTTTGGTTCCCAAAGAAGACGATACCGACAAAAACGGCAAGATCAACAGCCCACGCAGACAGTTTCAGGGCGGGTAGTGATTATTTTCGTTTGAAGTGCTGAATTCTTCATCCGGACAGGGGCAGGTCATGCTGTAACTCAGCTGATCCGTCCCTGTTTCATGTTTTTGATTGTTCTTTCACTTGATCCTAGTAGGTAAATAAATTCACCGGTTCAGTTCTGTCCACCTCCCTCATAACCTAGTTAAAAAGGTCAAAGGAGGCTGGGCCGGATGTCCCCCATGAAATCATCTAGCGGTCTGGATGAAAATATTGCTGGCATGCTCTGTTATCTGTTTACCTTTGTAGGAGGAATTGTCTTTCTCGCTGTGGAGAAACGGAGTCGGTTTGTGCTATTCCATGCGCTGCAATCTGTAACGGTCTTTGGCATCATTATGGTCGGGCATGTATTGTCGGCTTTCCTTCCGTTGTTCGGGCCCCTCGTGGCATCGCTATTATCCCTGCTTGGTGTGGTGGTCTGGCTTATTATGGTCGTCACCAGTCTACAGGGGAAATGGCTGAAGCTGCCGTGGGTTGGGGATTTTGCAGAGAAACAGTTACGTCATCTGTAATCCCCGCTCATCATAGTTAAATAAAACAAAAAACACCGAAAACACGACTCTGCTGAGCCTGTTTTCGGTGTTTCGCATCTAAAAGTTTCTCTTTCATTTGTTCATGTGATTGAACATTCATAGCATAAACGATGTATGTCATTAACTATTCATGCTGTATATCATCATGGTTAACCTGCTTCAATATTCATCTTGTGAATTGTCTATTTATAACAGTTAACATAACAATCCTGCTGAACGATAAGCCTAACCTAATTCGGCTAATTAAGCTGACTTGCCTGTTTCTCCAAGGATGGCATCTGCCTGTTGTTCAGCCATCTTGGCGGCTGTTTCCTTGGTGCCCAGACCATTAAAGAGCAGGTTCATGAAGATCGCCGTGAAGCTGCCTGCGATGATACCATTGCCGAGCATAATCTGAGCCCAGGCGGGTGCACCTGCGAACAACTCAGGTACAACGGTAACTCCAAGTCCCATACCTACAGAACAAGCGATGACAAACAGATTCTCATGTCGGTTCAGATCGACCTGACTGCCGATAATCCGAATGCCTGATGATACCACCATGCCGAACAAGGCCACCATGGCTCCGCCAAGAACTGCCCCTGGAACGAGCTGTGCGAGCGCCGCAATCTTCGGTACAAATCCAATGACCACCAGGATTCCACCAGCCACCACAATGACATCACGCGTTTTCACACGTGTCATCTGTACCAGTCCTACATTTTGCGAATACGTTGTATATGGGAACGAGTTGAAAATACCACCTAACACAATGGCCAGACCCTCTGCACGATAACCGCGGGCCAGATCCTTGGAAGACAGGTCCTTGTCCAGGATTTTGCCCAGAGCCATAAATACACCTGTGGACTCGGCCACGCTGACAATCGCCACCAGAATCATCGTCAGGATCGGTACAATCTCAAATGTCGGTCTGCCGAAGTAAAACGGCTGAACAACATGGAACCAACTTGCATCGCGAATAGGGGCAAAGTTCACTTCACCCATAAACCCTGCTGCCACTGTACCTACCAGCAGGCCAATCAGTACCGAGATGGAACGGATAAAACCTGTAGTGAATCGAGTCATTAGAATGATAAAGAGCAGCACGCCGAAACCGAGTAACAAGTTCACTCCACTGCCGAAATCTTCCGACCCCTGACCGCCGCCCAGATCGTGGAAAGCAACCGGAATCAAGGTTAGACCGATAATCGTAACCACCGAACCCGTGACCACGGGTGGAAAGAGCCGAATAAGCTTCCCAAAGATTCCGGAGAAGATCAATACGAACAGCCCGGAGGCAATAATCGCTCCGTAAATGGCAGATACTCCACTGTTCATCCCGATTAGGATCATCGGAGACACGGCCTGGAATGCACAACCGAGCATGACGGGCAGCCCTACGCCGAAATATTTATTTCCCCATACCTGAAGCAGTGTAGCCACACCACATGCGAGCAGGTCAATGGCAATAAGATAGGTTAGTTGTTCCTGTGTAAAGCCCAATGCGTTACTGACGATCAATGGGACAACGACGGCTCCTGCATACATCGCAAGCACGTGTTGAAGTCCGAGGGAGAACGTTTTGATTGGATGCCGATGCCGCTGAAAAATACGTTCGCGTGCCATATTAGTTCATGCCCTCCTCGTCCGCAAATGTAACCTGTCCATCCGACAGGGCCCCGATGCGAACCAGCGATTCCACACGGTATCCTGCTTCTTTCAGCAAGCGACCTCCTGGCTGGAATGCTTTTTCAATAACGATACCGATACCAACCACTTCTGCTCCGACCTGCTCCACAATGCGGGCCAGACCAAATGCCGCTTCACCATTTGCCAGAAAATCATCAATGATCAGCACGCGATCACCAGGCTTCATGAATTTCTTGGCTACGGTAATTTCATTCGTCTCCTGCTTGGTGAAAGAGTATACTTTCTCCACCAGAATGTCTTCCGTCAGTGTGAGTGACTTCTGCTTCCGTGCAAAAATCAGCGGTACATTCAGTTCCAACGCGGTCATGATGCCTGGTGCAATTCCTGACGACTCAATCGTCAGCACACGAGTAATATTCTCGCCTTCAAAGCGGCGAATGAATTCCTTGCCCACTTCCTTCATCAGAACCGGGTCCATCTGGTGGTTCAGGAATGAATCCACTTTGAGTACTTGCTCGGACAGGACAATGCCTTCCTGTCTTACCTTGTCTTTTAACAATTGCATGCAATTCTTCCCCCTGAATGCCCTCTACACAGAAACCTACATGCCAATCCAATCACACGGTAAAAAACAAAAAATCCGCCTTTTCACACGCTGCGGAAAAACCGGAGACGGGAAAGACGGACTTGTACGTATATGGACAAGCCGTATGGATGCTGCAAGTGCCTTGAAGGACAGAAATAAACAAGATGTCACTCTGACACGTCAAACGCCAAACAGTCTATTCAGGATCAGATGTGAAGCTACCCGACCCTGCTTTTCAATCAAACTGTCTGAGAATGATCTCATTCCAACCATACAAAATGTTGCAGCATCTTTCCCGTAGTCCGATCATTCCGGTGATCGGGTAGAGACATGCAGGCCTATTCCTGCACATATACGAGTAACGGCATATTTAATTTTTGGCTCCATGATTCGTTACAATGTATGATCGCGAACCTGAATATAAATGGTTAAACATAACTGACAATGTTAGAAGTATACCGAATCGACGGCGTGAAATAAAGAAGTATTTTCATGGAAATTGCGGAAACTTGTCTAAATTTGCAAACAAAGGGTGATTGGAATGTGTTTTTTATGTACAATATGAGGACGGAAGCGCGGATCTGAACGGATAATGCATAGAGACGCGGCCTACATCATCAATTAATGATCAAAGGAGATATGCAGACATGAAAGGCGTACTTAACGAATTCAAAGAGTTTGCCGTCCGCGGCAACGTCATCGATCTGGCGGTCGGTGTCATTATCGGGGCTGCTTTTGGTAAAATCGTCACGTCCCTTGTGAATGATATCATTATGCCTCCGGTTGGAAAACTGATGGGTGGAATCGACTTCAGCCAGAAAATCTTCAACCTGGACGGGGATATCAAAACAGCAAACGGACAGGACATCACCACACTTGCTCAAGCCAATGAAGCTGGCGCTACGGTGATTGCTTACGGTCAGTTCATTAACGTCATGATTGATTTCCTCATCGTTGCGTTCTGTATTTTCATGCTCGTGAAGGGCATCAATTATCTCAAAAGCAAAGAACACAAAAAGCCCGAGCCGAAAAAAACGACCAAGGCTTGCAAGTATTGCCTATCCGAAGTTCCGGTTGCGGCTACCCGCTGCTCGCACTGTACTTCAGAACTCGAAGCAGAAGGCAGCGGCGCTCCGGCGTAATCACGATGAACGTTTAAAGACGCACCGCATTGAATTTCCGATATAAAAATTTTGTTGCGGGGGCAACCTCTCACTTGCTAGGATTTATGTATGAAAAGCTAAACATATGGGCTTAATTAACAATTTATTGCGTATCTTAAAGGTTGAAGGTTCCACCGTAAAGGTGGGGCCTTTTTTATGCCTAACATACATGTGTTACATGTACTCCCCCATGAATGTCATTCGCATCCATGCTCGTGAACTAGAAACGGCGTGGCAGCAAATGCTCCAGAATCGACTTCAGATCCTTATCTTCTTTGTAAACTTCTTCCCCGGTATCAAGCTCTGTAACACGAATATATTCAAAGTTTGCCGAAGCATCCACTGGCTTGAACAACAATTGGGCCTCATCTTCCAAGCGTACATTGAATCCCATATCCTTAAACATGGTGGTTAACTGACTGTTAGCAGGTTCTTGACCTTGCCCTACAAATATAAGTCCTCTAAGGCTTTTACGTTCCTGAGGTTGCGGATAAATCACCTGAAAGTGTACAATGCATTCCATACGATCGTTCCCCTTTCGTTTAAAACATACTTTGTGAAATTTTGAACTTTAAAAACTGCTATATAAGGAGATACGTTTCATGACCCCAGAACGTTTCGACATTTATGACGATCAGCAACATTGGATCGGTACAGCACTACGCAGTGAGGTCCATGCCAAAGGATATTGGCACCGTTCATTCCACTGCTGGATCGTGCGTGACGAAGGCGAGCAACGACGGGTTCTTTTTCAGCGGCGGCGTGATATTAAGGATACCTTCCCCGGATGTTACGACATTACAGCAGCAGGTCATCTCACCGCAGGTGAACAACTGCAAGACGCCAGTCGTGAGCTGGAGGAAGAACTGGGTGTGAATGCTCCATTCGAGGCACTTACCTATCTATTTACGGCTACACAGCAGCTCCAAGGAGAGGTCCGTGGTGTTCCATTCGTAGATCGGGAATTCAGTGCGGTCTATGGACTATGTCTCAACCAGTCTCTCGAAGCTTATGTTCTGCAGACCAGCGAGGTGGACAGCCTGTATGAAGTGCCCCTGGATGATCTGCTCGCCTTGTTTCGTAATGAGATCGACGTGATCCAAGCTACCGGAGTTCAGACCCAGCCGTTGACATCACCGCCACATTCCATCGGTCATAAGGACCCGTCAAGCGGCGATCATGCAGCTTATGAAGCAGAGCGTATCGTTCGCCAGATTCGGGCGACGGAGTTCGTGCCCCACGGTACAGCTTATTATACGGATGTGCTGGAAGCTTTGTATCATGTGCCCAAAGATTGATCACGTAGAGTCCTGTTCAACCCGATCCAGTACAATCGAATATGTTCATAGCTTCATTTTCTCAAAAATAGCATAACTTCATACCCTTACTATCGACTTGACTGAAAACAGATGCTGTGACGAACATCACTGTCATATCTCAAACCAGCACAAACAGGCGTCTGCCTCTGGGGCAGCGCCTGTTATATGTACCCTAGCTCTTGTCATCCTCTCCTGAAGGAGGAGAAGACCAGTAACGTGCAGAGAGTTCGCCGTACCGATGTCCATAGCGGGACTCCAGTTCCTCACCCATATCCTGTTCCAATTCATACAACACCAGCTCTTGAGCAAAATGATTCAGCAGCAGTCCGGTCATCACCGGATGCTCCGTAACTACGGCCTGTGTGGCGCATGATTCCCCGCGCATGCCCAGCATGCACCAGCGGCGATCCACCACCAAGGAGAATTTCCGACCATTACCTGTGCCATACAAAGGCAAACCCGGCCAAGGTACGGGCTGATCCAGCATACCTTCCCCACCATCACACGACCATAACAGCCGCACACCGCGAGCCTCAGCCTGCTGTAAGTCATTACGCAGTAGCTCCGCCTCTTCACGCCAAACGTCTACGACAATCTCATGCTGAGCCCCGGCCAATTCACGGCTCAGATTCTCAAACACGTTTTTGTCACCTTCGATGTTATAGAAGACAGGCTTCTCCGGTTCACTCTTGGGCATGCTGCTCTGGACATAATCCAGAGAGGTACGCATTTGATCGGAGATCATGCGGGTCATCTCCTCAGGCTTCAGTACACTATACTTCGCCGGTTCCCCCGGACTACACCGCAAGAATCCACGCTGTTCGAGCCGTTGCAGGGTCGCATATACATTGGAACGGGACACGCCCAGACGCTTCGCAACCTCATATCCTGAGGCTGATCCCTGGCGGGCGAGTTCCACCATAATTTTAGATTCCATCTCGGTAAACCCGAGATGACGCAAATGATGCAGCAGTTGGTCCATATTCCCGTCCCCCCATGCTGTCAGCCAACCCGCACTGCCTCACATTGATCCGGCAGGGCTTCTACTGCATCAGATCAGATCTGTTCCGCACCACAGCGCGGGCACCATTTCGAACCTTTGGGCAGCTCGGCTGCACAAATCTGACAATTCACCATTTCGCGTGACACTTCGGTCTGTACGTCCACCGTGTTCACAATCGGATTATTTTCTTTCCAGTAGCGGATGCGTTCGTCCAGTTCCTGCTGACGCTCACGTTCCCGTTGCATCTCTTCATCTCTGCGACGTTCCCACTCCGCATCGAACGCTTCCTTCTCTTCCTGGGTAAACTCCGTACTGTTATATTCCGATTCCGTCTCCAGATCGGCTATGGACGGAATGACTGTGTGATACGGCTCATCTTCCTCCAGCTCCACTTCAGGTGGCGCATCGTAGAAGTCCGGCTCCGGATTATGGGCCTGAGTCTGAGCTACAGCTGCTTCCTGTCTCGCGGCTGTGGTGGCTCCTGACACTCCTGCAGCTCCTACTGTAGGTGCTGGTGTCTTGAATTCACCCAACTTGCGTCCGCATTTAGGGCAGAAGTTAGCATCCAGGGAAGCAACGTGTCCACACTCGCACAACCGTTCATTCTTAAGCTGTGCAATCTTGTTGCGAAGCCCATCAATCTCGTCCTGCAATTCGTCGCACAGCTGCGACAGATCCACCATCTCTTTTTCTGCACGCGTCATATCCTGTGCCCGATAACCCTCATAGAAGATGCGACCCATATCTGTAAAATGGACTTCCTGTTCCTGTTGCAAGCCCACAATCTGGTTGTTCAGTTTCCCAATCTCAACGGCATGCTGGGCACGCTCTGTTGCTTTGTTCGCTCCGTCTTTGATGCGCTGAAGCAGTTTCATGACCATTCCTCCTCTGTCCCGTCAAAACCAATATTATCATTTCAAAATTTTTAGTAGATTAGCATATTACATCCTTCATGCAAAATGCTCAGGCCTATAACTTATACGATATCATGCCAAAAAGTTGCGTAATCTCGTGCAGGTGCCCGTTTTATACCGATACTGGATGAAATCGGGGGCTTTCGTCAAGACCATACGTTCGGGTATAATGAAGCTTTGGCCATACTTAACCGCCTGATTAGGCAACTAACTCTATCATACCAATTTACAATGCGATTGTGAAAAGGGCAAATGGTTTACTTTTAACCGGGATAGTCCTATCCCTGAATGCATACAGAGGTGGATGAAACATGTTAAGTCCGAACTCAACGTTCTACCCCCGCCCGCTCGGGGTTACCCCGGCGGCGTCCCTGCCCCAGTCCCCGTCTGCTCCGCTGGAGACCAGTCGGCAACTCGTGGGCAATGATCAACAGGATGCCTTTTACTTTCGCTCTTTGGAAGAGGCAGGCATCAAGTTAAACGCACCACAAATCTCGGCAGTCCGTCACGGCAGAGGACCCATTCTGACACTTGCCGGAGCCGGTTGTGGCAAAACGACTGTGCTGGCTGCAAGAGCTGGCTACCTCATAGAGGTCAGTGGCGTACATGCAGGCAGTATCCTGCTCGTGACGTTCACCAATAAGGCCGCCACCGAGATGAAAGACCGGATCGCGGCTTTGCCAGGAATACGCCCAGCAGCGGCAAGAGCTGTCCAGGCTCGCACCTTCCACTCTTTTGCCCTGACATTGCTGCGTCATTACGGTGTGCAGGAAGAGATCTTTGGCGAGTCGCGAGCCCAGCATACGGTGCTGAAGATGCTTCTTCGCCAAAATGGCATGAGTGAAGCCTTCCAACCTGAAAGTCTGCTGGCCATGCTGTCGGCATGGAAGATGCAAGGATCGGAAACAACCGACCTGCCTGAAAAATCGCAGGAAGAACGCGATGCCAAGCGTGTCCTGCTAGGTTACGAAGCCTGGAAGCAGGATCGGGGCAAAATGGATTTTGATGATATTTTGCTACGCGCAGCTGCGCTGCTTCGTGATCCTGCTGTTCTGGGGCCACTTCAGAAGCGTTTCCAGTATATTATGGTCGATGAGTTCCAGGATACCAATCATCTGCAATATGAGATTGTACAAAAACTGGCTTCCGCCCACCGCAACCTGATGGTTGTGGGAGACGACGACCAGACGATCTATACCTTTAATGGCGCACGCCAGGAATCGATTTTGGAATTCGATAAAGTATACCCGGGTGCACGCATCGTGACGCTGGATATTAATTATCGCAGTGATGCACGCATTCTGGGACTCGGAAGCGAACTGGTCGCCCGCAATAAACGCAGACGTGACAAACGGCTGCGTGCCGCTGGAAACCGCGGCGATGCGCCCCGTTTCGCTACACCTTCCAATGCGGAAGAAGAAGCGGCGTGGGTCGTAAACCAGCTGTGTCAGCAGGTTGAAGAAGGGCAACACACCTATCGTGACATTGCAATTCTGCACCGGACAGCCAGCAGCAGCCGGGCTGTATTTGAGCAGCTTGTGTTGAAAGATGTGCCTTTTGTACAGCATGGTGCTTCTCCGGTCTTCTATGACCAGTCTCTCATCAGACCCCTGATGGATCATCTGCGTCTGTCCCTTGATCCACGCGCCATGGATGCTCTCCCCAGTGCATTGGGACCGCTCTATGTATCACGTGATGCGGGTCTGGAGTGGATTCAGCGCTGTGAACAACAACAGGCGAAAAAATATCCGCTCATCCATCTGGTGAAATGGGACAAGCTGAAACCGTTCCAGCAGGAACAGGTCAAGGAACGCATTAAGCTGATCAAATCACTGCACAAACTGAAGCCCATCATCGCCATTCAGGAGATGCGCAGGCAGTTCTACGACAAGTATATGGAAAGCGGTGATCCCAGCATCTTCACCCATTATAAGGAAACGATGCTGGAAACCCTGGATGAATTCGAAGCTGCTGTCAAAAAATTCGAAACGGTGGAAGAGTTCATTCAATTCGCGGATGAGCTCTCCCGCAGACACCGCGAGATGGAATCTCTGCGCCGTGCACAGGACAGTGACGCGGTACAGCTGATGACCATTCACCGGGCCAAAGGATTGGAGTTCCCCTGTGTATACTGGATTGGAGCCAGTGAAGGTATTGTGCCTCACAGTACAGCACTGCGCCAGGATATTCCTGAAGATCAGAAAGCTGCACTTGCTATGCAGCAGACAGACGCAGAGCTGGACATGGCGCTGGAAGAAGAACGCAGACTCGCCTATGTTGCCATCACAAGGGCCAAGCAGTACTTGTATGTTACCTCACCCGCGAGCCATCACGGAAAACCAGCGGATGTGTCCCGCTTCCTGCTTGAAGCCTTCGGCATGGAAGTTCCGGACAAACGCAAACCTCGTGAGGAGAGCCGGACGAGCGGTCAGACTTCATATGGCAAAGGCAATGGACAGTATGCCCGCTCGGGCTCGGGTGCCCGTTCCGAAGGACGGGATGCGGCACAGCGCCGTGCTATCAACCACAGTGACCGTCGTGACTTCGAGGTCCACAACGAACGTGACGAGGATCGCCTTGGTGAACGGCGTGGCAGTGGTGAAATCCGCAACCATAAGGCGTTCAGCACCACAGGTGTGAGTCCGACAGCTGCGACCTCCTCCAGTTCACAGTCGCATACTTCAGGTTCAGGTAATGCTGAGCGTACGGAGACCGTTGCGATCTGGAAATGCAGTTCATCCACGTGCAAAGCGTGGCTAAGACAGAAGCCGGCTGTGCCTTCAAAAGCAACCAAGAAGGCATCATCGGGCCCTCCCGCCTGTCCCCTGTGTTCAGGATCGATGGAGGCTGGTACGCGTCAGGTCCCCGTAACGGGGAGATTTGGGAAATAAACGAAACAGGATACCGTTATGGCTCGTTTCAGGGCGCTTTTTGCTGTTTATTAACAGTAGAAGCGTCTATTTTCCATTTCAGAATGGAGGTTGGATTATGCAGGACGGCAAACAACATCTGTATGTATCAGTAACACATAATCTTATTGAGCAAACACAGAACGAATCTACATCCTTTGAAGTGTTGGTGGACGACGAACAGTTGGGCCGATTGAAAGATCTGATGAAGGTGCTTGAGGATGATGATGCCTATACCTTGCAACGTGCTCCGGTACCCTACAAGTCGGCAGACCATGATGAGGCAACGGAACAATTTTCGGATGGCATGACCTTGCTGTACACTTTTCTGTATGACCATGGCACGCCGGACACCCGGCAGGCAATCGAGAGCATGAACGTGCTTCCGAGGCTGGAGAATACGGATTACGATGACCCGGGGTACGAGAATTCACCACTGAACAAATAACAGGATGCCAAAAAGCATGCGCAGCCGCAGAACACGCGGAAGACGCATGCTTTTGTTATATAAAGCACAACAGGAACGTGAAATGGAGTTAATCCAGACGAATCTCCTGCCCTTTCTCAGCCGATTCGTAGATTCCGCACAGCATGCGCGTGGAAGTCACACCGTCCGCGATTGGACTGATTGGCTCTGTACCGTTCAGACAACAATCCACAAAGTGGTCAATCTGGTTCTGGAATGCACTATGAATATGGAGACCCGTATTATCCGTCTGGGGTTCAATATTCAGAATGGTATTATTTTTCTCCGTGACGATCAGCGTCTCTGGCTCCAGTTCAAATCCCCCGTGCTCGCCGTATAACTTCACGGAAGACTCATCCTCACGTGCATGCAGGGTAAAGCTCACATCCACTGCCAGCGAAGCCCCGTTCTCAAACCGAATGAGCGCATTCGCCATATCTTCCACATCATTCACAGCTGCGCTGTAGTCGGCCGCCTTGTAAAAAGAAAGATGTTCGATATGGGCACGATTGCCCAGCTTCCGATACGTATTACCACTGACCGAAACAGGTTTCGGTCTGCCCATCAGATACCAGCATTGGTCGATAATATGTACGCCCAGATCAATTAGGGGGCCTCCGCCGGAACGGCTTTTGTCAGCGAACCAACCGCCTGGATTGCCGTGACGCCGCAGAATGGAAGCTTTGGCATAATACAGTTCACCAAACTCCCCGGCATCAATGAATCTGCGCATCATCTGCATATTGTTATCATAACGCCGCACAAATCCAACGATAAACGTACGTCCACTCTTCTTCACCGCTTCTTCAATCCGCAGTGCATCTTCCACATTGGTTGCGACCGGTTTCTCCAGCAGTACATGCTTGCCTGCCTCCAGAGCAGCAATGGCAAACTCGGCGTGTGTATTATTCCAGGTACAGATACTGACAGCATCCACATGCGGGTCCTCCAGCATCTCCCGATAATCGGTGTACACGGATTGAGCATCATACTTCTGTGCAGCAGCCTTAGCCCGTTCTTCGTTCAGATCGCAGATCGCATAGATGACAGCATCCTCATTTTTGGCGTAACACCTCATATGAAGATCCGAGATTGATCCTGTACCGATCATTCCAATGTGTAGCATTTGTTTCGTGCTCATCATCGTCCTCCCTTCCTTTTACACAACTTCCAGAACATTATTATCGTCTAGTCTGCCCGCAGCATGCCTTCGTAAATACCCGGCGTCGAATTTTCGATCTTCACGGCACCCAGCGTTCGGGCATAGAAATCCACAGGTCCCGCTGATCCGATAATGGCATATCCGTATCCGTCCGCCTTCATCGCATGCATACAGGCCAGTAACAAGGCTGTGCCTACACCTTTGCCCCGTGCATCCTGGCTCACACCTGTCGGGCCGAAGAAGTTGCGGCATGTCGCTTCGTAACAGGCAAAACCAATCATTTTCCCATGCTCAACCGCAATATAACAAGACACGGGCTGACGTGCAAAAGCGACATCACATTCATCCACCCAAGCCTGACTAAAATGTGACCTTACCCAATCCAGTACAAGCTGTTTCTCTGGGGCAATGGCTCTTCGAATCACAATGGAGGATTCCTCCAGCGTTCTCAGTCCACTCTCTTGTTCCGGCAAACGATAGAGCGCTACCAACATATCACTCATCTAATCCGTTCCTCCTCGTACTTGAATGTGAAATATGGGACAAAGGTTAGGCCACATACCTGAAATTAACCTGATCCTGCTGCTGATAACCTGGAATACATGCGAACTTTCAAAACTAAACTAACATGCTGCTTACATTCATTGCATCCCAACTGCAACAATGGATCAAGTTGTCCCGTCTATAAACATGTAACGCGGCCTTAAGGAAGATTTTACCGCGACAGTACACAGATTAGAAGGGATGATTTTTGATGAATAACAACATGAAAAAAGTAAGTGCCCTGATGGCCCTATCCATGGCACTGGGCGGTGGAGCCGCTTATGCAGCAACACTGGACAACACACAGCCAGTCCATCAAACATCCGTTTCAGCTAATAATAACGCAGCTGATGCAGTAAATGTATCCGTGAATGGTGCGTCCATCTCCGATGGTTATTGGAACAAGGATGGCAAAGTAGCCATGATCCCACTGCGTGATCTTACCGAAGCACTGGGTATTGAACTGGAATGGAATAAAGAAACTAAAACTGCAGAGCTGACCCGAGGTGCTCTCTGGACTCAGGTAATCACAGGCAAGGATCAATATTCCGTGAATAAAATGCTGCTCACGCTGGGCACAGCGCCCGAAATCACAGGCGGCAAATTGTATGTACCGCTATCTTTTGCTGAAAAAGCTCTGCATGGACAAGTGAATACAACGGGGAATCAGGTGACCATCTCCAGTGAAGAGGAAGTGAATACGGTTACTGAACGCGGTGTAATTACCAGAATCTCGAACCAAGATGACTATAAGTCCATCCAGATTGGTGGTGCGGGTATGGATGGTATTGTACTCAATCTGAGCGATGATACGAAATTCATCTCAGTGAAGGGGAAAGAGATTGCACTGACTGATCTGGCCATTGGCATGAACGTGGAAGCTGAGCATTCCCAGATCACTACCCGCAGTCTGCCACCACAAACGCCGACCTATAAAGTCACTGTACTGGATGCGGATGCAACATCTGAGGCACAACCTAAAGAGGTTCTAGGTACAGCGGGTACAATTGAAAATGTAAAAACTGCAGAAGGCCTTATCTCACAGATTGAGATCACAGGTACACGGTTAACAGAAACAGCTCCTGACCATGTCGTGCTGAACATCGACAAAGACACACTGATCGTGAACCACGAAGGTAAAACGGTAAAAGCTGAAGAACTGACCAAAGATGCCAAAGTTATCGGCTTTTATAGCCCTTTGCTGACACGCAGCCTGCCTCCAATCGGAACGGCATGGAAAGTGGTTGTGGAAGCACCTGTAGCAGAGCTGGAAGCGAAATAATACGGTTTGTGAAAAGAGCAGACTATGCATGTGTTGTATACTGCAAACCGCATGTATCTTCTCGCATGTGTCGTATTGAGTGTGACGCATCACGATTACCAGCCTGCAACTATACGGCTAGCCTATCAAAACAACCTTATCCGCCTGTCTTCTGACAGTCATGGATAAGGTTGTTTTTTTGTTTATGGAGTTATTTTTTGTGACTATTTAGAGCGATACGATTATTCCGGCTTACCTTCATCTTCAACAATCGCTTCCACTTCAATCTCAACCATCAACAAAGGATCAATGAGTGCGCTAACTTCAACCATGGTGGCTACAGGCTGGATCCGTCCAAAAAATTCACCGTGCGCCTTGCCAACTTCCTCCCATCTGGAGATATCGGTCACAAACATCCGGGTTCTCACCACATGTGACATGTCAGCACCCAACTCTCTTAGTGCGTTCTCAATCGTCTGCAAAATGAACCTCGTCTGTGCATAAGGATCACCTGCACCAACAACCACACCCTCTTGCATCGCCGTTGTCCCTGCCACTTCAATTCGGTTACCTACACGGATGGCACGGCAATATCCCACCAACGGTTCCCATGGGGAGCCCGTAAAAACCTGCTGTCTGCTCATTCTCTCGTCCCTCGCTTTGGTTGTATTTGTCTCTTCGGATTAAACATGAATTATATCAGTCTATCATCATCTAAAACAATGGAATGAAGTTTAATTTCATCTTAATTCCAACATCATTTTTGAACAGAAAAAAATCCCCTGAATGACTGCCCATTGTATAGATCAAGGACGGTTTTTTCGGGGATTTCAGGAAAATTAGTATCTTATTTTTAAGGATAAAGCATCCGGATTACAACTTGATATTAGCCTCATCGAAGTATTCTTCCAGAGTTAATCCACTTTTCGCTACATCCGACGCCAAATCCGTACCGATGTACCGGATATGCCATGGCTCATAGACGTAACCTGTTGTATCTTCTTCACCTTGCAGATAACGGATAACATATCCATATTCTGCGGCGTGTTCAGCCAGCCACTGGCCTTCCTTCGATGTGCCAAATACCTCTTCCAGCACATTGCCTACACTCGGACTGGATACATCAATGGCCAGACCCGTCTGATGTTCACTTCTGCCTGGTACAGAGCTCACACGATCGGTATATTCTTGACCTTTGGTTTTGACATTGTTGTTGTAGATGGATACCTGACGCTGATATGAACGATAGCCAGACACCGCACGAAGCTCGATGCCATCCTCCTTTGCACCTGCAAACAACTTCTCCAGTGCCTCGGCAGCTTCCTTACGCATATGCCGCTTCTCATGTGGTTCGT
The DNA here is from genome assembly GCF_058313655.1 of Paenibacillus sp. Negev47. Classification (NCBI taxonomy): domain Bacteria; kingdom Bacillati; phylum Bacillota; class Bacilli; order Caryophanales; family Paenibacillaceae; genus Paenibacillus; species Paenibacillus sp. Negev47. The sequence goes on along the minus strand of NZ_CM177754.1, from coordinate 599,823 downwards.
CGAAGGAGAACGGTACATTCGGCTCCACCAGATCGTCCGGCTCGTACCCTTCAGGCAGACTGCGTTGCTTGTTGACAATGACGGTCATAGACTCGGCATTGGTCACCACGGATTGTGCATCAATTGTCGTTTGCAGTGCGCTGATGCTGCGTTTCTCCAGCAATGGATCTTCGGCTGTCGCACCATTCCCATCGTCCGAAGAACCCTGCTCTTCGCCCGCTGAAGCATTACCTGACTCACTGCCTGTGCCCTCATCGCTGTTGCCCGAAGATGAGGTATCATCGCCACCAGCATTGTCGCCGTCCGTTCCCTTATCCTCCGTAAAATGAACCGTTGTGCCGTCTGACTCTTGTTGTGTGTTACCTGCTCCATTCGGATCCTGGCTCTCCTCTGTGCCATTCTGGCAAGCGGCAAGCAATGCTCCGCATATCATCAATGAGGACAGCATAACCACAATGCGGCGCTGTCTTCCTGTACGTGATTTCATATAAAAACTCCTATCGCAATAATATAAATGTTATATCGTCGTCTGCCTGCAGTGTTCCCTGCGACAGTATACCTTAATTGGGAGCGAAGCTCCACCTGTAAAGACCTCCTTTAGAAGAGATCCGGATGAATATATATGGGCTGCACAGCTTGTATGATCGTTTTTTGGACTTTTAGAGCAACATCTCAGTGCTGAACACCATAGAAGTGAAATGGGAATACGCCTTCATATTCCAATATGCAAAATGCAAAAAGTGATTATGCAATAAAAACAAGCAGGGGTGATCTGAAGATCTCCCCCGCTCTGATGGGTGCATCATTTGGTTGCCGGGCTGTCCTTCTTCTTCTTCTGGACAGCCTGCCACATCCGCGCGGCTACACGCTCGCGGATCAAGTCCAGCCCTGCGGTGGCCGGCACGCCCGGCAGCAGCGCTGTCAGCTCCGGCAACGCCGGGGGCTTGCCCGGCTGCGCGAGGCGCACCTCAACGGCGCCAAATCCCGGCCCCGGCTGGTGCATGGCGCCGTCCGCGGCGGCCTCGGCGATCCACTCGCCGACGGCTGCGCCGCCTTCGCCGCCCCGCACTTGCGGGCGGCCAGCCGTTTCCGCTGCGCGGCCGGGGCCGCTGGGATCATGGGCGAGTTCCTCCGCCCATGCCCCCAGCACGCCGGCGAGCAGCGCTTCGCGCGGCAGGCCGGCGTGCGCCAGCTGCAGCAGCGACTCGGCCGCGAGGCGCACGGCTACGGCGCGCTCAGCGGCCGCGGCATGCGCGCAGCCAGCGCGGCCGCAGGTGCACGCCACGGCCGCGCTGGCCGTGGCTGCGCCTGGCGAGCCCTCGGGCGCGAGCGTTGCCGGCAGTAGCCCGGCAAGCTCCTCAGGCGCCGGGCCGCCGCGCAGCAGGGCGTACAGCGTCAGCGGGCGCTCGCGCAGCTGAGCCAGTACAGCCTCGCGCTGGGCTTCGCTCAGTCGCGCTGGCGTTCCCGTGACCATGAACATGCCTGCGGCTGATCCGGTCTTGCCCTCAGCAGCGGAAGCGGAAACTTTCTGATCTGCATCCGCTGCTGTATTTACTTCTGCTGTCCATCCACCGGGGGACATATGCAGCTCGATCTTCCATTTTTCGCTCACAACAATCCCCCTTTCTCATCATCTATATTCTCCTGAATGTTCAAGGTCACAGCCACGTCTCACCCTGAAGCGAGATCAGACCACGCAGCTCATCATCCGACATCTCTGTCAGCCAGTTCTCACCTGAACCGACGACCTGCTCGGATAGTGCCTTCTTGCTCTCAATCAGTTCATCAATTCGTTCCTCCAGCGTCCCCTGACAGATCAGCTTGTGCACCTGCACGTTGCGATTCTGCCCGATTCGGAAGACACGGTCCGTCGCCTGGTTCTCGACCGCGGGATTCCACCACCGATCATAGTGAACCACATGACTCGCGCGTGTCAGATTCAGACCTACACCTCCGGCACGAAGAGATAGAACAAACATGGACGGACCCTCTCCCTTTTGGAAAGTCTCCACCATATCATCCCTTTGCGCCTTCGACACACCACCATGCAGGAAATACGGTTCTTCCTCATATCGCTGTTTCAATCGTGACACCAGCAGATCTCCCATAGCAACATATTGAGTGAAGATCAGGGCAGATTCCCCGTTATCACGGATGGCGTCCAGCAGTTCAAGCAATCGTTCCATCTTACCGGATGCCTCCGCCTTGCCGTGGTCTTTCCGATTGCTGTCCGCCAGCACTGGATGGTCACAGATCTGCTTGAGCTTGGTCAGAGATGACAGAACAATCCCCTTCCGGGCAATGCCGTTTCTGCCATCCAGGCCCCCCATCAGATCGTCTACCACGCGTTGGTACAACACCGTCTGCTCCGGCGTCAGCGAACAATAGGATTTCAGTTCAAGCTTCTCTGGCAGATCCTTGCGAATATCCGGATCACTTTTCAACCTGCGCAGCATGAATGGAGATACCAGTCGATGAAGCTCACGCAAGGATGCTGCATTTTCTTCGGATGGCCCCAGTCCCGTATAACGCTGACGGAACGATGAAGCTGTGCCCAGATACCCCGGATTGAGGAACTGGAAAATGGACCAGAGTTCGCTCAGTCGGTTCTCTACAGGTGTGCCCGTCATCGCAATACGGTGAAGTGTAGACAGACGCATCACACTTTGCGCTTGCTTGGTACGGTAGTTCTTAATATATTGCGCCTCATCCAGCACAATGGTGGACCAGTGTAACGAAGCCAGATCCGGCCCATCTCTGCCTGCCAGATGATAGGTCGTGAGTACAATGTCATGCGTCTGCGCTTCTGCCTGAAATTCGTTCCCGTGCAACCGTTGTCCGCCATGATGAATGTACAGCGACAGATCCGGGGCAAACCGTTTCAGTTCACGCTGCCAGTTCCCAAGCAAGGAGGTGGGACACACAATGAGCGCAGGAAGATGAACAGGCTGCACATTCGTGTGCTCAGCCGCCGTGAATGAATCATCTGCTTCGTTCAGCATGTCATTCTCACGTGCTTCCTCTTCGGCTGCCTGACGTTCCTCGTGTTTTCGATCCAGCAGACAGGTGATTACCTGAATTGTCTTTCCTAGTCCCATATCGTCCGCGAGACATACGCCGAAGCCCAGCTCACGCATAGCGGATAACCATTGGTAACCCCGTTCCTGATAAGGTCGTAATTCACCATGCAATTCTGCCGGAACCTGACGGGGCTCAATACTGCGAAGCACCTGTCCATCGAGCAGGAAAGCGAGCAATCCATCGGATTCTGCACCGAAGACGGAAAGACCCTTCCATGCGGAATCCTCCCCTTCATCCGCAGCCAGATGCAGCCATTCGGAGAGAGGCATATATTGTTCTTCTTCTTTTTTCATATAACGCAGGACTTGGCGAATCTCTTTCGTATCCACTTCAATCCATTCACCGCGGAACATGACATATGGAACAGTCGATTCAGCGAGCGCTGCCAGTTCCTCCGCCGTGACCGGTTTACCATCCAGCATGGGCTCCGCCTTGAAAGCAACCAGTTGTTCCATGCCAAGTGCCGATGTGGCTCCAGGCAAACGCTCTGTTCCCCGATTCAACATCTGCAGACGCAGTCCCGCACGACGTTTCCCGGCACGACTCCATTTGGAAGGCATGAGAACAGTTATCCCGGCCTTTTGCAGACGCGGAACGGCATGTGTAAGAAATTCAAAGAAACCCTGCTGCTCCAGCTTGATACCCTCTGGACGAGCGATGAGCAGTGCCGTCTCCAGTTCAGGTGCCAGTTCTGCTGCATGCCCGAGTGCCATGAACAACTGTTCTGCCGCCGAGGCATATAACACTTTCCCACGGTCGAGATCACGCTCCGGATGTGCCCAGATGGTACGTACAGGCAACCTCAGGCTCGTTTCCTGCTCACTGTCCACCCAAAAGCTGATTCCCCAGATCGTTTCATGCTCACCCAGCGGCGGCTCCAGCCGGAGTACCAGCTTCAATTGGCCTTCGGCAGGCGCCATTTCTTCTGCTCCTACGATCGGCATCGTGGTTCCACCGGCATCCTGTAACGTATGAATAAAGGCTGTCATATCGTCCGTAGGCCCTTGCACCGTTACAGGACGGAACATCGATATAAGACTGTTCCACCAGAGCTCAGCTACCGGGGAAGATCCACGTCGGTATGGCGTGCGGTAACGGGACAGCTCACTGTCCATCCCCTCCAGCTCACTCGTCACTACAGCATGAATCATGCCACTCATAAATGAAAATAATACCGCCGCCCCTGCTTCCTCACGTGTTTCCGGTTCCAATGAAGCATAGGCCCCGGGAGCAGCTAATCCAATAGGAGGCATCGCTTCAGCGAGATCGCGGAAGCGTTCAATGTCCTCCTCTGACTGCAAGCGTGGCCGCCATACTCCGGTCAATGTCTCTTGCCCAGTCCGTCGACGTGCGCCCGTCCTGGCTGCGAATTCAGCCGATGGAGCAATTGCCCCCCGCAACAGCAGCTCCTGTGTGAACTGCGCCGCTTTGATCCAGTAACGCATCTCTTCTCCCACCTGAATTCCGGCTGCATTGAACAAACGGTCATCCCATTGCAGCAGCAACCTGAAGGCATCCTTGGGCAAGACTGCCAAGCCTTCCAATGTGCGTCCCAGCAGTTGACGCCGCTTCGTGTTCTTGGCTTCAGCCGTGTTCCTCAGCGGATTTGGCCAGCGCAGCTCTGCAAGACGCAGAGCTGCAGGCTGAAACAGACGACCCCCGTCGTCAAAATTCAACCTTCTTACCACGTGGCTCCATGCATCCACACGCGGTTCCGATGTTTCACCGGAAAAACAAAAAAATACGTCACCAAGCCATACTCCATACAGCGATTGCATCATTAAAGTCTCCCGTCATCCCTTCGCATTGTTACTCTCCATCATATACGAAAATGACCGGATTTAAAAACCTTTACCCATAAAAAGTGGTTATTTCGATGGTTAGGGCGTGTCTCAAAACTCGCTGAAGTGCATCTTTTACCCCCTTTTCGCCCCCTGCTGCGTCACTTTCCCTTGACGTGCCCCGGCACGCCTGCGGAAAACTTTCTTGCTTGGAACGGAAATTCGGCAAAATCTGCTTCCTTCGGAGTTTTCCAGACACGCCATAGCGGCACAAAAAAATGTCCCTTCTCCCGAAAAGCGGATGAGGAACATTTGAGGTCAACCGAAGGATAATACTGAATATTGAAAGAATTACGGATCGTTACATTACGATGATCTGATCAAGCTGCCCAGCAGTACATCCAGGTTCAAAATGCCTGCACGATGGTCTTCACAGAACCCGATTTTGTCAAAAACACCAAGCATGAAACGGCGGTGTTCCTCAGCCGGTTCCTCGAAACGATCGTAACTTACAACAGAATCGACCATATCTACGATCAGCGGTACGAATCCACCTTTGTAAGGCACCACAATAATACGAGTAGAAGAGGTATCCTCCTGGTCCGGCATGCCTAACAATACACGAAGACTCACAACCGAAACGACCTTACCGTACAACGAAGCAAAGCCCCGGATCTCCGGACTTCCAAATGGAACTGTTGTTACCTGCACCATTCTGATGATCTCATGAACTTCATCAATTCGAAGTGCAAAGATCTGGTCTCCTACCGAAAAATTAATATATTGCATTCCCTCATCCATAAATATCCCCATACCCTCTCATTCCGTATAATCAGATCCATGTAAAATATTAAAATAAAACTACAAGAAGAGCACTTTATTTGGCAAAGTGACCTGCTTGTGGTTCACATTCACCAAGTCACCACAGGTAATTTCGTCCCATTAGTTGTTACTTTGGTGTATCGGTTATTTTCAAGCAAATGTTTAGGCTTCAGATCAATTTTGCCAACTTCAGCAGACGTTGCATTACCGGTTGCTGTCTTCGCTCTGCTCATTTGTTTGTGCCCATGCAGCGACTTGGTTCTGATCTGTTCACTTCCTCTACCAAAGGCCAGGTAAAATTACAACATAAACTACCGATATAAATAATATATACAGGGGTTTATGGAATTCCCCCTATTGCTCTTGGAAGTCAGTCGTTTCAATACGGAGAGTAAGTAAACCTGACATCAATCTCATCATTTTAGTTGCAAAAAAAGACCAAAGATCGGCATGAAGCTGATCTCTGGTCTTTTTTATCCCCATATTTATGGATCTGTTTCTATGTTTTCAAATACTTGGAACAAAAAAACGGGATTTCTGTGGATAACTTATATTTTCACTCCAAAAGAGTTGTTTTGTCGAGTGAAAACATGAGTTATACCTGATTTGTGGATAAGTTGTGCACATATTGCACACATGCTGTGGATATCATTAGTGTTTCATGTGGATATTCATTATTTTAATGTGGACATGTTGTGTATTTGTTTGTAAATCTGACGTAAAATCTGAATTTTCGCCCCAGTTATCCATTACTGTGGACACGTTGTGGACATGCCCGATTTCCTTCACTCTGGTTATTCCGCCAGTTCACCCTGACTCATAATCAGCTTATCATCGATATACACATCCGGCTTTTGCACAACTGCATCGATATGCACACCGGCAGCAATCGTTCCACCGAATGTATTATTGCTGCCAAAAGCCACATGAATCGTACCATACACTTTCTCATCTTCCAGCACTACACCCGTAATTCTCGCCTTGTTATTGGTCCCAATTCCAAATTCGCCGAGAAAGCGACCATCCCCCTCGCCAAGTGTTGCCAGTAATTGAGCCCCATCCGGGCCTTCAGCTGAAACCAAACGTCCTTCCTTGACCGTTAATATCATCGGTTCACGAAGTGCACCGATTCCAGCAACGGAGCCATCTACAACAATACGGCCTTCGCCTTTACCCTCAACCGGAGCAATATAGGCTTCTCCAGATGGCAAATTGCCTGATTCACCGGGGTTCAAGTACATGCCTGTGCTCGGTACACCGTTACGATCTTCAATGGAGAAGGAAAGACTATGGCCCTGCTTCTCTATTCGTACATGACGACCTGCAGTTAATAGAGCTGTCACCTTCTCGGTTAATGCCTTTACTTGTGAGTATTCAGCCGTAATTGCTCCGTTCATAAACATATCCTCTGTCATACCAGGCATTGTTGCCACTCGGGTTCCTGATGCAGCGGCTTGTTTGCGTGCCTGGGTATGGGTTAATGAATATCGCGTTACACACACGGCTACATCTGCCCGAATCATGGCATCCGCGATTGGCGCAGGTGGCTCTTCGCCGGATCTGCTGCGTTCCTTCATGATTAAGAGGACGGATTCTGCTCCAAGTGCTTTGCCTGCCTCATAGATGGATTCGGCCAAATCCCGTTTCATATCGTCTGCGACAACCACCAGATTCTCTCCGCTGCGCAGCCCCAGACACTCGATTAGCACATTTTTACTGATCTCCACACGTTGCTGACTCATACATTCATCCCTCCTGTCTTTGGTACAGCTCGACTTGACCCTTTCGACAGTTGGCACGGGATTCCTGCAAGTCCGAAGCTGAACTCATCTCACGTTATCAGACCATTCGACGAGGATTGCAGCTGTTTCCTTATACTGAAACGTCGGAAAGTAATGTCCATAGGGCACATTTATCTGTTGGATCTGCGGGTTCATATCCCGGGGATAGTGATATTCCGGATCTTCCTTGGCCCATACGACCAGCGCATTCTTGGCATAATGCTGACTTCCCATTTTCGCCCACAACGTTGAACTGGCGCCTTTCCTCTGACCCGAGTGGATCCACCGCAACAGGTCTGCATGCGCTCCTGCAATGCGAGGAGATTGGAGACTGGAGCGTATTCTCTTGCCCATTGTAGGGGCGATAACACTGCCGTCGCCTACGCCGCTATAGGCACTGAACATTTGAATCCAACTTTTCTCCGATCTGCCACGCAGCAGAGAGCGCATCAGCCCTCTTGGCAAACGGGAAATCCATCTCAGCACATTCGGATTCGAATTGTTAGCCACTGGCTGAAGCAACCCCAACCGAATGTCTGTCCGCCCGCTACGCATATGTGCCGCAGCTGCAATAGCTGCCCCGATCGAATGACCAACCAGCTTCACCGGACCTTCAAACTCACCGAGCGCCTGAAGCAATGCATCCACCTGACCCTCAAATGCTTCATCCACCTGATGCACGGGAGACCGTCCGAATCCAGCGAGATCGATTAGCCATACCGGGTTCCCGGTCCGTTCCCTAAGCTGTTGTCCCAAAGGTAACATCTCATCCGCAGATTGAAGCAAACCATGTACAATAATCCAAGGCTCTCCCTCACCCTCCCAACCAAGCATAGCCATATTTCCGCTCCGTGACCGAATATAATCTGTCGGAAAACCCTCAGGTAACGGCGTATAACGAAGACGATAGTCCAGATCGGCTGTAACCAGCGGAAGCTGTTCCCGGATGTCCGGCCAGGATTGCCCCATGCGTGTGAACAGTGCCTCCGTCTCTTCAACCGGGAATGACCTGTTGGTAATAAAAGCAACCGACTCCGCTGGAACACCACTGATGCGTGTACCCCCAGATTTCATGATCCATTGAATCCATGGTAATGGCACAGCCCCTTTGGGCTTGGGTACGTCCAGTTGCTGCGCCAGAAGTTGCAGCAGTTCCTTCATATTGGGGCTGTCTTCCTTCCGCGCCAATAGTGGATAGGTACCTCCAACTGGAGCGGTTTCCCTGGATAGAAATACAAGCGTCTGTGCAACAATGTCATTCTCCACAAGCGGTAACCAATAGGATGAACCTCCCGGCACGACCGGCATAAGTCCTTTCTGAATCGCCTGAATGAGCAGCCCAATCCCGCCTGTTTGCTCGGTTTCACCGGTGGGACGCGGTCCAACCACTGTACTTGGATTCACAACGGATAAGGGATAGTTATGCTGCACTGCATGCTCGCGAATATGAAGATCGGCATGAAACTTCATCTCTTCATACGCACTTTCATCGTTATCCACATGCTCAACCTGTAGATAATTCCCCTGTTCATTTCGCTCTCCATAAGGACTCATATAACCAACAACGTGGATAAAGTGTCCCAATCCATGAGTACGGTGGATTTCCTGTGCTAGCTGTGCCACTTCTCTGGCTCCGTTCATAAATATCTGCTCTGCTACTTTTCGGTCCAAGGTAACGTCCATGGTTCCACCCGCATGCATGATTACATTTGCTTCAAGAGCACGCTCCCGATCCACTGTAGTCATTCCAAGACCCGAATGGGATAAATCACCCGTAATAAATGTAATTTGGTCGAAATTCTTCACTCCGTAAGCCTTCAGCACCGTTCTCGCTCGATGTTCCGAACGAACCAACAAGAGCAATTGTGCGTCTCCCTGCGTGAGTTGTTTGACCGTTTCTTTGCCAATAAAACCTGTGCTGCCTGTCATGAAAATGATCGTTGTGAAATATCAGACTTGCTCCCTACCTGATTTATTTTTGTTGTATGTACACTCATTCTATTACGGCTCCTTTTAGTACTATATAGTACTAGTTATACTCAAAAAAAGAGCTTCGATTAACGAAGCATCTGACAAAACGTACGTGCCGATTGTTCTATGATCCCTACATCACGGGCAGTTCCCGCAAGAATAAGTGAACCTTCCAGGGCAGCAATAAATAACAAAGCGGCCGGTCCTGGCTCGATTCCTTGGCGAAATTCACCCCGATCCAAACCTTGCTGAAACAGCTTTTCCACCATAGGCCTAAGCTCACGAAAGAATCTGGATATGCTCTCCTTCACTTGGGGTGCAGTATCGGGTGTCTGCATATATAGCGTAACGAACGGACAGCTCCCTTCGTAATTTCGGCCTTCAATGCCTGCCGACAGCAATGCCATGAATGAGTAGATGCGTTCTTCCACCCCTCGCTCACGCTGACTGAGCAGCAAGTACAACTCCGATTCATACTGGGCAATCCAGTATTGCACCACGGCCTGAAGCAATTCCTCCTTGTTTTTAAAATGATAATAAATGTTGGACTTGGATACTCCACTCACGCGTACGACCTCATCCATGCTGACGTAGCTGTATCCCTGACGCAGGAATAACTGTGCAGCCACTTCAACTGCCTTCGTCCGGTTCACCGGATTGGAACTTTTTGATTTGGCAGATCCATTAGTCGATTTTTGATTTGTCATAATTAGAACTATATAGTACTAATTAAATAAAAACAAGTTTTCTGTTAACAAAAGATACTCTCTTGTTTTAAGTTCCACTCACTTGTCCACATTTAGAAAATTATATACACAAGATATCCACATATAGTATTAACTCTAGATTAAATACGTCATGGGATCATTAACCCGTTCCAGGTTATCCACATGTCTTCCGCTTTGATACAACAAAAAAGGCCAACCAGAATGTATCTGGCGGACCTTCCTTACACTTTATATCCCAACCGTTACTAACGGAGTGTCTGCTTCAAATCGAAGGTTTACTGTCACCAGCAATGATCGATTCCGTGCCTTGAAGCGGCAATCTGTTCTCCAGTCGGATGGCGACAAACAGGATTATCGTCACCGTAACACCAAGTGTTCCTAGCAGCACACCCGTGTTCTCCTGCCCCATCAGGGACAGCGGAAGTGCCAGCACCAGTGGGACAACAGATCTTGTAAATTGAGTGGCGAACGTTGATCTTCCCGACCACTTCATGGTCTCTTCGCGGCTGCGCAAGTTATCAAACATAACCGATCTTTGCATAATACGTGTCCGGTTAAACACAAACCCAAGCATGAATCCACAGATCAACGACACTGCAAACACTTGAACCGTGCCAATGATGATATCGATCACGCCAATCAGTATAAATAAATACATAGGAATTCGGTGTTCCCATTTACGAATCAGCGTTGCGAGAAAGGCACCCAGACCCATCGCTGCACCCATGGCCCCATACCGGGATGAATCCCAGTTATAGATATCATGGAACAAAATCGGTACGATAAAATTAATTGCTCCCAATTGTACGGTTAATACAACTACTGCCAGTATGGTCATGTTCAGAACTTTTTTCCTAATGGCGTCGGAGTACGTAATCTGCGGAGCCTCCGTTGTTGCTTTCTGTACGTTCTGCTCCACTTGACCGGATCGGGACAGAATCGGAATGAGCCAAGGAGCCATCATGCCCACAGCCAGCGTCACCATCAGTACTGTTGAGATCATTGGCAATCCACCTATACTGAGCAGGATTCCCGTTACTGCGCTCCCTCCAAATGCACCAATCTGAATCGCCGTCTGCAAGTCATGCGAGGCCTTGTGTGATTTGATTTTCCCGTCCAATACCATCTGGGACATGTAGATTTCCAGGCTCTGATTGGACAAAAACAGAATCACGGAGAAAATGCCGCCAATCAGGTATAAACCATACACATTGGTATTGCCTGAAAATTGAATCAAAAACACAAGCAGAAACACAATACCCAGAATACGGGCCAAGCTGAAAATCAGCAATGGTCGTTCTTTAAGGGCCGTTTTAAGGAAAAAGCTATACTTTTGCAATAAAATAGGCACCAAACTCATTATCGTAATAATGATACTCAGATGAGTAATCGACCCGCCCTGTTCCAGTACAGACCAGATCAGGGTAATATTCAATATGGTATCTCCACATAAGGTAATAGACAGGAAGAGGATGAACAGAATGGTCTGCATCATTGCAGCTGTCTCACCTCAGCAACTTGCAAATCAAGCTTTTGTTCCAGAACTCTTGCGGCCTGTTTTACCGCTTCAATGTCCTCAGGACCCTCATATTGGGTACGCACAGACAGCAGACCTGTGATGTCGAATCCTTTTGGAGCAGAGTGGACCACTCTGCCTTTGGCAGCAACCGGATAATAAGCCCGGTATCTGACATCGCCTGCTGCCTCACCGCTGGTATTATTCAATACCTTCCCGTCACGGTAGACAAATTTGATACAGGTTGCACACTTCGGAGCCGTTCGTTTCGCAAAATGGGCAGCAAGCGCATCCTCGCCCAGAAGACCGTAAGCATGGGCGGTCACCAGATCGGTCCCGTACACATCGCGGATATTGCGATAGACATGCCCACCACTGATACGACAGCTGAATTCCACCACTTTGTACTCCCCGTTTGCGTTTTGTCTGGCTTCAACGTTAAACAGTCCATTTTCAAGCTTCAGACCTGTGCATATTTGCCGAGCCATCTCACAAAGGTCTTGTTCCACATTGGATTCTCCCTGAAAGGGCAGGGTATATTCGTCCTCTTCAAAATAAGGACCTGGCATTCTGAGTTTGTTATGTACTCCCCCCAGATAAAACCTTCCGTTGACAACTACCCCATCCAGCGTGATCTCCTCACCCGGAAGAAACTCTTCAATCAGTGCTATTGCAGGACATTCATCATCGAAATACAGTCCCGATTGCGAAACGGCAAGTTGCGATATGCTATCAAAGGCCTGCTTCAATTCGGAAAGAGAATGAACGAGTGCTACATGGCTGCTGGATGCCGCCAGTGTCGGTTTGATAATAACCGGATAGCCTACACTTGCTGCTGCCGAAACGGCCTCATCCATCGTATTTACAGCATGAAATATCGGACAAGCTGTATTCTGCTGCTGCAAAAACTGACGTTGTCTGGACTTGTCTCTGGCAATTTCAGCTGCCTGAACAGGGATATCCTGTCTTCCCAATCCTTCATTCAATCTGGCATTCAGTACAATATCCGTCTCCTGCCAGGTAACAAAAAACGGAACTCCCTTTTCTCTCGCCTGCTCGATCATCTCTTCCACATTCTCATACTTGGGAAGAAGCTGAACGGACCGAAAGCGCGGATCTTGTTCATACCCAGGAACAGAGGTCCATAAATGGACCTCCTCAAAAATTCTCCCCAGAGCTTCAATATGATCCCCGTGCAGGGAAAAACCTTTTCTCATGAGCAGACCAACGGAGGACCGACTCATGCCAGAACCTCTTCTTTCGGCTGCTCCACGAACTCCAAAGCAATAATATACAACGTTCCATTCTCTCCAGCCTTGGAGGAGTGCACCGTGTTAGCCGGAAGCAGAATGCGGTCACCAGGCGTGCAATACAGCTCCCCTTCTTCTGTATAGAAAGTAATATCTCCACTTATGATTAAAAGGGTTTCGTCTGTAGGATGGGTATGGGATTTGTGCTCCCTGAATGGGGTATCTCTTTGAACCTCGACCGAACCGGTTACAGGCAGCAATTGCATTACAGCTTCTTCAAGTGTGACGTCAGACCCTTGGATATATTGAACTGAACTCATACTATTCCTCCTCATATGATGAAATGGGCATTGCGCTGTAGCAGAAACTTCGTTGGTATCTGGAATAAAATATTGCAGCCACTCCCGATTATTCGGACTTCCGTAGATCCCTAGATGCGGGAATGGATCAATTGCATCGTATTGCCGAAGCAAGCTTCGCACCAAATCCTTGGATTTATCTCCTTTTGGTGTTCCCAAGCCAATCGAATCAAAGACCCATCGGGGCTGAAAGGTAATCATGTATGTATTCGCACGTCTGCTCCTTCTGATCTCATGTGCTGGTGTGTTACAAACGACAAAAATGGGTTCCCCATGAAAACAAAATTCCCACAAAGGATCGTTCTCTTCATTCGGTATGGATTCTGGCCATTCTTTCAAGTCGATGGTGTGCAGCCGGGTCAGGATGGACCAAAATGTATGCTGATATTCATGGATGGATAAATCCTTGTCAATATTAAAGAATGTAACCATGGAAGTGTAGTTTCCAAAGCTCCTTGCCTGTTCCACATATTCTCTCAAGGCCTTTGCAAGCTCTTCTATGGAATCGTCTTCTACATCATCAAAAAAGGAGAACCGCAGCTCATTGCGATTAAGCCCCATGGAACCGAATATGCAGGGAAACCGTGGACTCTCACCGGTCATGTCCTTTTCAAAATGCTCAAATTCCTGCTTTCTCCAATCATGACTATCCAATCTCTTCACATCAGCGTTATCTAGCAACAACCCAAAGCCCTCCTAGAATGGTTTATTGGTGAACCAGGACAAACTTGTCATGTAGTTCTAGAAGTTGTTTTCTAACGAATTCAATATCAGGGCCTTCCACAATGGCAAATCCGGATCTAGACATCGTATCGCGACCACCTGAAATGGACTGACCCGATGTATAGTTAATTCGGATATCAATAAGTCCCTCCATCGATTTAAAATCTTCTGCTGATGAGATACTCTCGATCTTGCCCACAGCAGATGGAAAATTAATCGCACCGGTGTACTTGCCTGAATTAACAAGGGTTGGGGCCTCATATATTCCCAGTTCCGTTTGAATGGCTGCATCAAACAGGTTAACCTGATGGGAATTCAACACCATTGGCGGAATGATGACAATACCTCCAATACGTGCTCCAATCTCTCCAAAGCAGATCTCACCATTCGGCAGAAGAAATACCTCTGCATGGAACACACTGTTACGTATTCCCAGCGTCCGTATGATCTCTTCGTTAAACGACTGCATCCGTTCCACATATTCATATTGGGTGTTAGCCGGATAACAGATCGTGCCGGAAGGACGATCATTTTGGACGATTTCGAGACAATTAAACAAATATTCAGAGATGGAGGAAAATACAAGCTCACCTTCGGAAACGATGGAATCTATATGGAACTCCCTACCGGTGATAAATTCCTCAATGAGCACCGATTCCCGATTCCAGGAATGGCTGATATACTGCTCAAGCTCCTCTTGATTGCTAAGCTTGTACGTCATGATCGTCGCCCAGCCACTAATCGGTTTGATAATGATCGGAAAGCCAATACCTGCAACAATCTTTCTGATCTGCACGGCATTGGATGCTATACGTGTCTGTGACGTATGGATTCCCGCCTGCCGCAATGTCTCCTTCATGATCCACTTGTTCCGCACTGTCTCGGCCTGGTTCTTCTGAATGCCAGGGATACCAAAACGTGTTCTGAGATACCCTCCTGTTTCCACCACATTCTCAGTGGGGGCAATCACTCGTTCCACATCATACTCATCCAAAATACGCTCAAAAACCTCTTCCACCTGATCAATCCGAGTAATATCGTTCACTTCGAACACAGCACTGAACAACCCCTCTGGTAATGAGGCAAATTGTTCATATCCTTGTTCAACCAACAAAATGTTGGTTGTATCCGATATTTTGGACAAGGCTTCGAGAAATCCGGTTTTGGTGTTAATCCGCTTGTCACACAGGAATACGATATCCTTCATAAAGAACTTCACCTCCAATTCAAATTTCTTTACTTTCTGCTATATTTTTCTATAATATGGATATTGAATGGGACTGTCAATCTAAAAATTCCAAATATTTAAATTTTGGCTATTTGTTGCCATGTTGTGTACTAACAACAGGTTGTAGACATTATACAAACACCTCCACCTTCTGTATTAGTCGAACCATTCATTCATATTTGCACTTTCTGACTGGAAATTTTCCCATTAAAAAAGGTGACTCCGATATCTAAACTGTACCCTATAGAGTAGACACTTTAAAAAAGTCTCTCTATGGGGTACTTTTGTTGTATACCATGAACGAGACGAGGACGGAGAACGATTAATGAGTAAGAAAACATTTACAACACGCGAAGTAGAGCAATTTGCTACAAATCCCTATGTGAAGTCTGTTTCGACCAAGGGAATCACTTATACGGACGAGTTCAAACAACTCTTTATTACATTAAATCAGCAAGGAAGGCTGCCTAGAGAGATCTTTGAGACTTGTGGATTTGACGTTCAGATCATTGGAATGACTCGGGTCAAAGCCGCAGCTGACCGATGGAGAGCCAGTTACAACGAGCAAGGGGCTCTAGGCTTACAAGATACACGAGGCAAACATTCAGGAGAGTCTCTAAAACGAGAGTTAACCTTGGCAGAAAAGAACGCGAAACTCGAAGCACAGATTCACCTGCTCCAAGCAGAGAATGAACTCTTAAAAAAGATTCGCCTGGCCGAACGGGGGTGGAACCACGAGTAAAACTAACGCCTGGTCTTCGATACAGGTTAATCCGAACCGTGATTGAGAAATACCATCTTCAGCGAATGGTAAGTGTTCTGTGTGAGACTGCCGGGGTCTCCAAAAGCGGATATTACCGATACTGGAGCACTTCAGCCATTCACAGCCGCACGAAGAAGGAACAGGTTGATGAGGAAATAGGTGTGTACATCCGTCAAGCCTTCCAGTTTAAGAAACGTAACAAGGGCGCTCGCTCCATTAAGATGACGCTGCAAGGACAATTTCAGATCATCTGGAATCTCAAGCGCATCCGAAGAATCATGAAAAAATACGATATTGTATGTCCTCATCGACGAACTAATCCCTACAAACGAATGATGAAGGCAACCCATGAACATCGAACCATGCCTAACCTGTTACAACGCAACTTCAAACAAGGCATCCCGGGCAAAGTACTTCTAACAGATATTACATACTTAAGTTACGGCCAAGGGAAACGCGCCTATCTGTCCACCATCAAGGATAGTTCAACCAATGAAATTTTGGCTTATCATGTGTCGGAGCGAATGACGATGGATCTGGCGACAAACACGTTGCTCCACTTACAGAAAAATCGCAAATTCAAGAAGAGTCATGATGCCTTCATTCATTCCGATCAAGGTACGCACTACACTCATCCAGATTTTCAGAAGAAAGTGAAACGGATGGGGCTTGGGCAATCCATGTCCAGACGAGGAAATTGTTGGGATAACGCACCACAGGAGTCGTTTTTCGGTCATTTTAAGGACGAAACTTCCTTAAAGAGCTATGCCACGTTAGACGAAGTCAAACGAGAAGTTAAATCCTATATGACCTACTATAATCACTATAGATACCAGTGGAACCTAAAAAGGATGACCCCTGTACAATACAGAGATCATCTTCTTGAAGCCGTATAGTTTTTTTTAGAAATGTCCTTTACATAGGGTACAGTTTAATCTGGAGTCACCTTTTTTATGTTTTTTCTTATTCCCACATTCATTAAATAAATGAATGAATGAATGGGATTCTGTTATTTTTTCAGACTATCCCAGTTCTGTTGTAATGCATCAAGCAATCCGGCTTTATCCGATTTGCCTGCAACGTAAGCTTGAATGGTGCTACCGTACTCCTGTGGAACGCCTTCAGGGAAACGGTTGAAGTTCCAGCTGAGTGTTTTATTTTCCTGACTGTATTTCATAATTTCAGTGGCGAGGTCACCCAGATCCTCTTCGGATGCCGTGATAGAACTGAACGCCGGGATGAACTTGAATTCTTTCGTCATGTACTGTTTCCCGATATCCGAGGTTACGAGCCACTCCAGAAACTCTTTCGCTTCCGGTTTCACTTGGGAATTCTTATTCACAACCCAGTAGTTCGGCACGCCGACAAACAATTTGTCATTCGGTTCATTGTTAATTGGCATTGGCAGGATACCCAGATTCAGATTTGGATCGATTCCATCGATCTGTACTTGAGTCCAGTTTCCTTGTTGCATCATCGCTGCTTCTCCACTCGCAAACAGCGTTACTTGCGTATTGTAGTCGGTTGTCAGCGGGTTTTTGTTGCTATATTTCAACGTTAAGTCGAGCAAGTTGATCCAGTCGGTGAACACCTGGTTGCCAGGAATTTTCTCCGCGCTTTCGTTGAGCCCCTGGATGAATTTCACCGGATCTGCCTGATTCGCAAATGCCACGTTTACGTTATGGTTACCCAGCACCCACCACTCCTGATATCCGTTCGAGAAAGGCGTAATGCCTGCGGCCTGAAGTTTCTGTGCGGCCTGATCCAATTGTTCCAGTGTCGTTGGAATTTCAGTGATGCCTGCTTTTTGGAAGAGGTCTTTGTTATAAATAAAACCATAACCCTCCAGCGCGAGTGGCTGCCCGTAGAGCTTGCCGTCTTTGGTCATTGGCTCTTTGGCCACTTCGAGCGCATCCTTCGCCCATGATTCTCCAGACAGATCTTCCAGATATTCAAGCCATGTATCCAGCTCACGATAACCACCTACGTTGAAAATATCCGGTTGTTCGCCTGCGGCAAACTTGGCTTTTAGCGCAGCGCCGTAGTCACTACCGCCACCCACGGTTTGAATGTCCAGTTTCACGCCTGGATGGGAGGATTCATATTCCGCCTTAAGGCGATTAAGTGCTTCCGCAATTTCAACTTTGAATTGGAAAATTTTAATCGTTTTGTCCCCGGCAGCAGCTTCGCCACCACCTTGAGCATCCGTGTTGACCGGACTGCCGCTTTTATCCCCGTTGCCACAACCCGCAAGCATTACCGAAAAAGCAATCAGCATAAGCAACGTCAACTTTGTCATTCTTTTCATACATACACTCTCCCTATAGTAGTTTCAGTATAACAGTTCCACTAATGAATATTTACACTGGCACTCCGATGACCGATCGCTGTTATCTGGGCATCTTTCTCTTCAAGAGTCATGCCCAAGCTATGCGGGTATGACTCCCTTTGCAAACCTCCGTGCGAGGCGGGAGCAAAGGGATCAGGATGCGATGCAGGAGCGGAGCGTTCGCCTTTGATACTCGGTGGCTTCCTTTCCCTAATACATTCAGGCCACCGAGGAGCAACAACGACCGAAAGCGCAACTTGATCCCGGCAGCGACCTGCACTCGCATTCCCCGCTTGATCCCGCCAGCGACCCTGCCTAGCAACCCTCACCCTTTAACTGATCCAGCGGTAATCCCTTGAATGATATACTTCTGCATCAGCAGGAAGAAAATAATGATCGGCATAATGCCAAGTACAAGTGCTGGCAAGGCCAGATCCCATTGCTTCGTGTACTGACCGAAGAGTGCAAAGGTCGCAATCGGGATTGTACGCAGGTTGGAGCTTTGCAAGATCAGGGATGGAAGCAGATAATCATTCCAGATCCAGAGTGTGTTCAGAATAATGACGGTTACATACATCGGCTTCATGAGTGGAAATACAATCCGGAAGAACACCCCATAGACCGAGCTTCCGTCCACCCGGGCTGCCTCCTCAATCTCCAGTGGGACGGATTTCACGAATCCGTGGAACAGAAAGACTGACATCGGTGCCCCGAAACCGAGATAACAGATGATGAGTCCGCCAAGGCTATCGATCAGGCCCAGATTACTGGTTACAGTAACGAGTGGAATCATGATAGACTGGAACGGAATCACCATGGCGGCAATGAACATGCCGAACAAAATCCGGTTGAACCGGGTATTGCTGCGAACCATCCGGTACGCGGCCATGGAACTGATCAGCACAAGCAACAGATTGCTGACCACGGTAACGATAAGCGAGTTCATTAGCGCAGACGGGAAGTTAATTTTCCCCCAGGCGTTCGCATAGTTGCCCCACTGGAATACTTCTGGCCATGCAGCCGAATTGGTGAGCAGATCACCGAAGGTTTTGACCGAATTCACAAACAGGAAGTAGAACGGAACCAGGAATAAAAGTCCAATGAGTACCATGACAATTTCGGTTAGAATGGTACTGAAGCGGTAATTTTTCGTCGTCTCCATTAGGCTTCTACCTCCTTGCTCTTCGTCAGACGTACCTGAATCATGGTGATGATGGCAACGATTACGAAGAACACGAGCGCTTTGGCGGTTCCGATGCCATATCTGTTATTCACAAAAGCTTCATTGTAAATATTGAGTGCAACCGACTCTGTCGATCCGAATGGTCCGCCTTTGGTTAGCGACAGATTGAGATCGAACATTTTGAACGACCACGAGATTGCCAGGAACAGACAGATTGTCACACCCGGCATAATGAGCGGAAGAATGATGCTCCGCAATACCTGCCAGCGACTTGCGCCATCAATCTCGGCGGCTTCCAGCAGATCAGGGGATACATTCGTCAGGGATGAGATGTAGATGACCATCAGATATCCTGCGGTCTGCCACACAAATACAATAACAATACCCCAGAAGGCGGTCGGTTCGTCTCCCAGCCATGGAAGGTTGAAGAAGGACCAGCCGGTCACATCGCCTACTGCTGAAAACCCTTTCACAAATATGAACTGCCAGATAAAGCCGAGCAACAACCCACCGATCACGTTCGGCATAAAAAAGATCGTACGCAGAATGTTTCTCGTCTTAAGCGGTTTGGTCAGGAAATACGCCAGGAAAAAACCGATCACATTGGTCAGTACTACACCAACCACGGTAAAGCGTACCGTAAACCAAAACGCCGTTTGGAACTTGGGATCATTCGCAAAAACATGCACGAAGTTATCGAACCCTACCCAATTAATGTTCTCGGATACCCCGTTCCAGTCCGTGAAGGAATACACCATGCCAAGCAGGAAAGGGACCACGATGATGAGAATAAAAAACACGATGGAGGGACCCACGAACACGAGCTGCTGTAACAGCTGTGAAGATTTGCGATGCTTCATATCGTTCTCCCCTTCTATAGATGGATGAAATTAGTCTCTTTTTCTATTAAACCCCAATATCGCCTAGGGAAACACCGACCCTTGTGAACAGTTGGGGGTAAAATATTGTCCTTTCTTAACCTGCAACCAGAAGGGGTGTTCCGATGTCCAGATACTACAGTATACGCACCAAATTAATTGCTTTTATGCTGATTGCTACCACACTTCCACTGCTCGCATCAATCAGCATGACGTTTATTCAGACCAAGACGGCCCTGCGGGAACAGGCTGTCGAAGAGAACAAACGCCTGATCTATCAAGCGTCCACCAATCTCAACAACTATGTGGATAACGTGGCCAGAGCGTCGCTCGCTGTGTATAACGATCCGAACTTTCTGCGTAACCTGGCAAAAATTCCTGGTGATTATCGTGCGGTTGCCGAGGTGTACACTACTTTGCAGACGATACGCGCTGCTGTGCCGGATGTATTCCAGCTGTATTTGCACTCTTTTGCCGCTGATCAATCGACCTTAATTATGAGCCCCTTTCCGAAACGGGAGGAACGCAAACAAGCTTATTCCGACTCGCTTCATGGAAGAATGGGCGGTGACAACTCGGATATCTGGGTGGAATCGGCCCATATGAGTCACACTTACGGATTCAAGGCCGCCTCCGCCGATGACCCTGCAAGGACAGTCATTACCTTGCATCGGGTGATCAAGGATATTCCGTCCACCGAGCGTCTGGGTGTGCTCGCCATTGATCTGAATATGAATACCATTGCAGCAATCTGTCGCAGGTTGTATGATCCGGCTAAGGAACAGATCTATGTTGTGGATGGACAGAATCAGATCATTTATCAGGGACGGTCCGAGGTCAATCATACCGATGCATTACGAGAGGAAACGGCTAGTGAACTGACTATTGCACGATCTAGCGGTGGTACAGCCCAGAATGTCGCAGGACATTTTGAACAGGATCGTTCCATGTATGTATATCAGCAGCTCGGCAGCTCATATGCCGATTGGACCATCGTCAAACAGATCCCGAATGAGACGTTATACGCCAGAGCGACCACACTCACGTGGAATAACGCGATGATTGCCATTGCGGCACTTGTATTGGTCATTGTCGCAACCTTGTTCATTTCCATTCGAATCACGGGTCCGCTCAAGCAGCTCATGCGGTATATGAACCAGATTCAAGCGGGGCGTCTGCATGTGGATATCCATCTATCCAGCCGAGATGAATTCGGGGTGCTCGCTCGTCATTTCCGAGATATGATGGATACGGTAAATAACCTGATTCTACGGGAATATCGACTGGAAATCGCCAATAAGACCAATCAGCTTAAAGCGTTGCAAGCGCAGATTCATCCGCATTTTCTGTATAATACATTGCAATCCATCGGTACACTTGCCCTTCAACAGCAAGGTCAGCGGGCATATACACTGCTCTCTTCCCTATCGAAAATGCTGCGATACAGCATGCGGGATCAGACCTGTGTGACATTACGCGAAGAGGCGGAGCATGCCCGATTATATCTGGAACTGCAACAGGAGCGGTTCGGTGACCGCCTTGAGGTGAATTTGGATTTTGCCGAAGATACGCTATCTGTCGAAATGCCAAGAATGACGTTACAACCTTTAATTGAGAACTATTTCAAACATGGAGCAGATATTCAGCCTGGCAAAGGACACATATCCCTATCCAGCCGCCGGATCAACGAACATTGGATTGAAATAGAACTGAACAATAACGGCCCCTCCATACCTGAAGATAAGTTACTGGAGATCCAGGGATGGTTCCATCAAAGTCACACAGCAACCGGGTTATCCACGCAGGAATCCGACGAGTCTGAATCCATCGGTCTACGAAATGTGATACGCCGACTTCAATTGAACTCACATCCCGGTCACTCAGCCAGGCTTGAGATCAGTAATCGGGAACCAAATGGTGTGAAGATCATGGTTAAACTATACGCGGGAGAGTGAACAACATGAAGGCGCTGCTTGTAGATGATGAAAAACATGTCCGCGATGCCATAAGGTTGCTTGGTCATTGGGAAGAGTTTGGTATTGATACGTTACTTGAAGCGGCAGACGGAGATGAAGCCATAGCTGCCATCACAGCACATCAACCTCAAATCATACTCAGTGACATGCGTATGCCGGGCAAGGACGGTATGGCATTACTTGAATGGATATCGGTTCATGCCACACACAGCAAGGTGCTGGTCATTAGTGGATATGATGATTTTGAACTCGTGAGACATGCAATCAGACATGGAGGCATGGACTACCTGCTGAAACCTGTGGAAGCAGCCGAACTGAACGCATCCCTATTGAAAGCAATCACAGCCTGGGAAGAGGAGGATGCTGTTCGGATGCAATCCACAAGGCAATCCATTGTGGTTAATCGGATGCGGCCTCATTATCAGGATCGTCTGTTAACCGAACTTGCCGGTGGAAGAGGCAGCAGCCCATCACATATGCAGAGATTACAGGATGAGTTGAATCTCCCCAGTCTAGTCCCTGTCTGTAGTGTCGCTGTCACGAGTCTGTCCCATCTGGATGCAGACTGTCTGGCAAAATACCGCAGTCAACCGGACCTGCTTGTGTTCTCGGTGCTCAATATCTGTGCGGAGATGTTATCCACACCGGACGAAGGCGTAATGTTTCGCCAGTTGGATCAACCTGACGAGATTGTTCTGCTGCATTGGGGCCCACCCGCATCATTGGAACATATTCTGGACAAGGTCAATCATGGATTGGAGCAGACGATTCAGCGTCGGCTTCATTTCGGCATCTCCACCTGTGAATCCTACCCTAGCGGAATCTCAGCAGCCTATCTGGAGGCAAGTTCCAGGTTATGGCGACGTAATGCATTGCAAATCAAGCAGAGAATCCATGCTTCAATGGAATCATCTGGCGGGCTTAAAAGTCGGCGTTTAACCGCCCATGAAGAGTCCATGCGTATGGCGGCCATGAGCTGCCGGGCTTCCAGTGTATCTGCTGCGGTCGCCGAATGGCTTGATCCGATCACTGAGCTTGATGTTGTCAGTGCCGAGCAGATTCAGCAATGGATCGATGAGCTGGAATGGATGCTGAGCCGCTGGCTTGATGATACGGCAAGCTCACCTCCCAAAGCAGAAGAAGTGACGGAAGAACAGTCTATCCCCTTTGCCGAATTACCTTTTGACCCTGAAGGAATGTTATCCTTGCCCCTGCTTCGTTCATTGTTGGAGCAACGGTTGCTTGCGGCTGGAAAGGCGCTGACCACTCATCACCACGCCAATCCTGACCCTATGAGCGAGATTGCGCGCTATATGGAAACCCATTATCAGGAGGACCTGTCCTTACAGCAGATTGCCGCGCGTTTCTACTTGAGCCGGGAGTATATCTCACGCAAATTCAAACAGCAATTTGGTCTGAACTGGTCGGAATATCTGGGCAAACTGCGAATCAACAACGCCAAACTGCTACTGCAAAATCCTTCTCTGCGAGTCGCCAAAATCTCGGAGATGGTTGGATTTCAGGACGAAAAGTATTTTAGCAAAGTATTCAAAAAAATGGAGGGCATCACGCCAGCGGAATACCGCAAAACATTATTGCAGGCTGGAACGTAAGAGCTTCAACTCAAAAGGACCCCTAACGGAGTCCTTTTTTGCACTTTATTTTGGAATCAGAAATATAAGATAGCTCATGACGACGGTTTGGCTCTTTCTTTTCTAAGATAGGATACGATCCGAAAGATTGAGGCTACAGTCATCTACCCCGTAAAATCACTTCAGGTACAAGTCGTATGTAGATCAGTTCACCTGCAAGCTCCACCATCGTCTGTGTAACGATGACTGCCGCAGCTATAGTTGCCCATTCTGGCGGAAGTGCCAACGCCAGTGGCAGAACAACCAACGAATTCCGTGTAGCTGAACTGAAAATCAACGCCCGCCCTGCACCTGTGTTCAATCGAAACCCATTAGCAATAACACGTGATATCCAAGGCATCAGGATTAGAAAAGCAACGTAGATCGGGATCACGTTCACGATGATCGCCATATCATTATAGACTTTGCCAATCTGGGAGGCGACAACCACGATCAGCGCGAGTGCCATCATTGGAACCGGGAGCCATGCCGTGGCGTTCATGACCCGCTCCCCGCTCGTTTTACCTCTAGAGAGAACTTGTGTAACGACTGCGAGCAGCAGTGGAATAACGATCAGGAACAGAAAAGCCTCCACGAACGGACCTACCTGCATGACCTGTGCTACCTCAGCACCCATCAATAGCCATAAATAAAACGGCAACAGGATCATTTGTACAACAAATAAAAGGGGTGTTGCGGCGAGCATCAGTTTCTCATTGCCCCTGCCGAGCTGCGTAAAGACAATGACATAATCAATACAGGGCGTTAACAGTACCAGATAGACTCCGATCAGAACGCCTGGTGATTGCGGAAATACCAGTGTAAGCAACCATACAACCACAGGCACAACGATAAAATTAGCTACCAGCAACGCGCCCATAAATCGCAGATTGGACCAAGACTCTTTTATCTGTAGAAAAGGAATCTGTACGAACATGCTATATAACAGAACAGCAAGTATGGGAGACACGGTGTAGTGCAAAGCATTTCCCCATTCAGGATTGCCCAGTCCTATCGCTGCTCCTGCGAATAACGCAATGACATAGAACCAAGTCTGTTGTTTCTCCATCATTTCTCTTGAAAACATTCTTTTCTTCCCCTCCTCTGGTTGGACATCGCGGGCATGGACATATTCCTGCTTCATTACGCGTACATTGGGACAGAGTGCAACATGTGAATTTTTTGCGGGTGTTATTAGAGTGTGCAAGAACTGGGTATATTCATTGTAGACTGACCCGTGGTTCATTCATTTCGTTAATCCAAGGAGGAAACACAATGTCACGTAACAATCCGTACAAGTGGTTAAATGCCATTGGTTTTATCGTTGTAATTATCGTGAACTACCTTTCCAACGCTCTGCCGATCGGAGGCAAGACCAACAAAGAAGTATCGGATATGTACCCTGTGCTGCTTACACCTTCTGGCTATGCCTTCTCTATATGGGGTCTCATCTACCTGCTGCTTGCAGGATTCGTGATCTATCAGTTCGTGCCCGCTTCCTGGAAAAGGGATTCGATTACTCGTCTCGGGTATTGGTTCCTGGCAAGCTGTGCCTTCAACGTAGCATGGATTTTTGCTTTTCAAAACTTGCAGACTGGTCTCGCCTTACTAATCATTGTACTGCTTCTGTTGTCCTTGATCATGCTATATGTAAAAACACGTACAATTACCGTGCCAACCACTGCTGAGATCTGGCTTGTGAAGCTGCCATTCAGCATCTATCTCGGATGGATTAGCGTGGCAACGATTGTCAATGCAGCTGTCCTGTTATATAAAATTGGCTGGGATGGTTTTGGTATCAGCGAACCGACCTGGACGATCATTATGCTGATTGTGGGCATGATGCTGGCTGTACTCGTTAGCTTCCGTTATCGCGACAGTGTGTACCCACTTGTATTTACATGGGCCTATATCGCCATTGCACTCAAACAAAAGGATGTCACTTCCGTATATTACACGGCAATCATTATTGCGATCGTATTGGCCATCTATGCGGTATGGTTATTCTTCGCCCGCAATCAGGATCGCGATTGAGCGATTTCCTCCATTATAATGCAAGAACATAGCGCAAAAGCAAAAAGCCGATTCTGGTCATTTGACCTGAAATCGGCTTTTTATGTATACCGTAGCGCATGAAGGTTGTCCTATTTCAGGGCAATAACCTCAATCTCCACCAGTGCATCTTTTGGCAAACGAGCAACTTCCACTGCACTGCGTGCAGGATAAGGCTGTTCAAAGAATGTGCTATACACTTCATTCACAGGAACGAAGTCGTTCATATCCTTCAGGAACACCGTCGTTTTCACGATTTTATCCATACTTGTACCTGCTGCTTCAAGAATAGCCTTCACATTACTCAAAGACAGACGTGTCTGCTCCTGTACATCTGCACCGAATTCTCCCGTTTGGGGATTCAGGCCGAGCTGTCCGGAAGTATAGATGAAATCGCCCGCATCAACGGCTTGACTGTATGGACCAATGGCGCCTGGCGCCTGATCGGTAGAGATTGGTTTTTTCATGGACGAGTTCTCCTTCATGTTCGTTATCCTGCTGCCACAAGGAGTCAGGGTTCGAACTCATTTTTGTTGCCTATTATACCACGATCTACCTCAAGCGAGAAACGCTCCTCCCTAGCCACATAAAGCAACAACTCGTTCAAAGGTTCTTAACCCCCGTCCGCGCCAAGGACATGAATGACTTCATTCGGGTAAACATGGTTTCCCTTGGCCTGCACCAGCGCAATATTCGTCATGGCCTGTGCAATGGTTCCGGCGTGGATCGCCCGGTATTTGTCCGCTCTGCCTTTCATCCAGCGATCCAGAAACTTCATGGCATGAGCAGCCATCTGCTCACCGAACCGCTTCTCGTTTCGATCTCCCAGGATTAAGGAAGGGCGGAAGATATGCAATGACTGAAAACCGATATCGGACAGTACATCCTCCATTTCCCCCTTGGTCCGACTGTAGAAGACACGGGAACCTGCGCTTGCTCCCATGGAGGAGATCACAAGCATCTGTGGTACTTCATGCTGCTTTGCAAGTGTAGCTGCACGAACCGGGTAATGGTAATCCACCTGGCGGAAGTTCTCCTGACTGCCTGCTTTTTTAATCGTTGTACCCAAACAACAGTACAGGTCATCGATCCCGTCAAATAAGTGGTCTTGGCTCTCCAACTGCTCCCAGTCCACCACATGCTGTTCCAATTTGGGATGCTGTAGCTCAAGTGGACGTCTAACCAGTATGCGAACCAGGCTGTATGCCGGGTGATTCAGCAGGTTATGAACCAACAATTCGCCTACAAGTCCGGTGGCTCCAAGCACCATGGCTTTCCGTTCGAGACGATTCATATACATCCCTCCACTTCGCTACCTTTTTTGAAGTCAACCGATTCAATATCTATCTTAACAGTACACGACGTCCAAGGGTAAATGTAAGGATCAGCATCACTACACCAACTCCCACCTGAAATCCGTAGGCAGAGATCCAGGACAGTGCATCGGACCAGGTTTCCATCTTTTCATACAACCAGCCACCCATCAGCGGCCCAAGAAAAGAGGTTACTCCGGTTAGCGCCGAATAGACGGCGACAAACATCGGTCTTTCACTTTTGGGTGTGTCTCCGATCGTAAAGTTAAATGCCAGCTGATTGAATCCACCCACACCGATCCCAAGGAAGATATGAGATAGAAAGAGCGCAATCAACACGGGCATGAACGACATTAACCCCCACGATAGACAGGAAAGTGCGATGACGGGCAATGTCCAAAACAACAGGGTTTTGTTACTGAATCTGGCATTCAGATTGCCCCAGACATAGAACCCGGCCATCATGACCAGCGTCTGGACTACCGTGATCAGGGATACGGTCTGGTAATTGATGTTCAGCAGATCCAGCATCACATAGGAATAGAGGGGAACAATCAAGGTCTGGATCAATAACCAGGCAGCCAGGAACAGCGTGGCTTTCAGGAAAGAACGATCCTGAAACGGCTTGATAAACATACGCCAGAAAACCTTTTCGGTAGAACGTTCAAAAGGCACGTCCGGATAGAAGAAATAGATGACTGTGTTGGCAATGGCACAGATCCATACGGGAATAAACAGGATTAGGAAACCCATTTCTCCGGGGTAACGGTCCAAAATAATGCCGCCTGCGAATAAGCATACGCTTCCAAGTGCATTCAGAATCGTATTTCGAATTCCAAAATAACGCCCTCTCACCTTGGCAGGTACGATGTCGCCAATGAGTGAAGTCCAGATCATGCCGCCGATGGTATTCGATATAAAAGCAATCGTATATACACCAATATATACGCTTACCCACCACTCTTTGGGGAAAATGAACGGGATCAGTCCCGTTGCACTCCACAAGATACGATGTGTGCCCACGAACAGCAGCAGCATGCGTTTACGGCTCCGAATGCGCTGCATCCAGTAAGCTGCTCCGATCTGCGCAATGTTCACGAATGTGGTAATCGCGAGCACAAAGCCAATATGTCTCGACCCGGCCCCAAGGTACAACAGAAACCCGGTTAAGAACGGGCCTCCCAGCAATGTCTGTAAAATAATTGCCGGTACACCCTCCCATGTTGCAATCGATAAGTTAGTGCGTTGTGTCGAACCCTTGCGCCGTGGTTTGCTTGCTAACGGGGGAGGGTTAACGTTGACCGTCTTCTGTATGGGGATACACTCCTTAGACCGGGTTTCGAAAGCCGGTCGATGCTAGTTGTCACCCCAAATTCTACTCGCGGCACGAAGGTTGTCAACTCATTTTTTCACGGTTCAATGGAAGATAGAGATGGAAGGTGCTTCCCTTGCCTTCAGCGCTCTCAAGTTCAATCGATCCTCCCAGTAATCTGGCCAGATCCCGACTGATCGAGAGACCAAGTCCGGTTCCACCAAACTTGCGGCTAATCGATCCGTCTGCCTGCTGAAAGGCTTCAAATATAGAATGATGCTTGTCCTCGGGAATACCAATACCTGTATCCTGAACGGAGAAAACGAGCCATCGACTCTGAATGCCTGCATTTTTGATCTGTTTGGTGCTTACGGTCAGCGTGACCTTTCCCCGGTGAGTAAACTTAATGGCATTGGACATCAAATTCCGTAAAATCTGCTGAACCCGCTGGGGATCAGACCAGAGCATCTCGGGTAGTCCTTGTTTTTTGTCCAGAACCAACTGAATTCCCTTTTTCTCAGCAAGGAGCTGAAAATGGTTCATGGCATCTTCTGTAAGTTGTGCCACACTGATATCCTCGAGTGCAATATCCAGTCGCCCCGCTTCTACTTTGGATAGATCCAGAATATCGTTAATGAGCGTAAGCAGTTCCTGCCCGGAGTGGTCGATCATATTGGCAAAACGTACAATATCCTCCTGATCCATCGTATCAGCGTTCTCACTGATCATCTGGGCAAAGTTAATGACGCTATTCAGTGGCGTACGCAACTCATGTGACATATTGGCGAGAAATTCCGATTTGTACTGTGAGGCAATCATCAATTGTTTCGCTCGATCCTCCAGCACAATCTGAGCTTTCTGCAATTCTTCCTTCTGCACAGATAATAGTCGGTTTGTGCTCTGTATCAACAATATTCGATTCTGTTCATTCTGAAAATCACGTAGAATAAATGCAAAAATAAGACTCAATACAATGCCTGTAGGGAGTGTATAAGGCATAATATGTGAAAAGAAATATGTAGCCGGGATCACACCAAAGATAGCAATATTTACACTATTGACCACATTGACGATAACTGTAACGAGTATTCCTTTAATAATTAGTCTATAATTGCTGCGCCTCATCCATATATTTAGACCAGCACAGATCACGCCCAGCAAAGACATGTTGAGCACTGCCGCCAATGTAGCATCCGTGATGCCAAAAGTCAGCCTGGACAACCCAATTCCAACACCCACGAGGATCACGCTATAAGGTTGTCTATACGTCAGAACGGCAACAATTAAAGGGACATAACGAAGATCAAAGACCACTTCATCGGTGAGTTGAAAGCCAAAAACTGTGCTGATCCAGCCTGCAAAAATAAGGACAAGCACTGAACTGATCTGTTTCACTCGGGACGAGGTACGTATTACGATATATTTATAGAACACACTAGCAAGATAGGCTATCGTTATAAGCATTCCCATATTCAATACGAACATTTTTGAAAATTGCATTCAACCACTCCTGTTGTCCGACTTTACTGGCCAATTACCTTCGTCCGTATGGTTTCTATCATATCATGCCCATTGAAACTTCGGCATTCCTTCTTCGTCAAAAAAATACACAAAAATACACAAATCAGGATTCAATTTGTGTGCTGGACGTAGTAAAATATATTGTTGTTTAAATTTTGAACAATTTAATTGCTAGGGTCATGTTCGTCGGAACATGGATGAAAGGAGAAAAGGTGTTGTGCAATTGTTAAAAAATAAATCCTATTGGCTGTCATTGAGTCTGATGCTGTCCTTGGCCGTTATGGGGATGTTCTATGATATTCTTAATAGTCCGGAACGCGGGTTCGTTATACTTGATTCGTCACTTGATCGGATCATCCCCTACGTACCTGCCATGTCCATTCCATATTTGGGCTGGTACCCGTTTGTATTCGGTGTGCTCGCTTACCTGTGTGCTAAGGATCGACTGACGTATTACCGCGTCTTGTTATCCATGAATATCTGTGTCTGGATCTGTTATCTGATCTACTTCAATTTTCAGACCATGGTACCGCGCCCGGAATTAACAGGTACAGGGTTGGGGGCATCTGTTCTTGGTTGGCTCTACAGTCAGGATCGTCCTTATAATTGTTTTCCAAGTATTCATTCCCTGCACTCATATCTCGTGATGCGTGCTGTTCTCTCGGTTCCAAGCATCCGCAAACCCATCAAGCTGTTGGTAGTTGCCGGTGCAGCAACCATAATAGTATCCACGCTAATGATCAAACAACATGTGATCTATGACGCGCTGGGTGCAGTCATACTTGGCGAATGCGTTCTTACTATTGTAACCGGACTGGCTCTATATCGGAGACGCAGAAAAGAATCGAAGTGGACCGAGGGGATCAGCTGATCCCTCACTTCGACGATTTCTGCAGATGCTGTTGTCGTCTCCATTCATCAATAAATAAGCCTGCAAAATAGGGATCCCATTGGGTCCCTTTTCCTTCTTCCAAAATCGTTAGCGCTTTCTCGTGACTCATCCCATTCCGGTATGGTCGATCAGACGTCATGGCATCAAAGGCATCCGCCACCGCAATGATGCGGCCAAAAAGCGGAATATCATCGCCAGCCATCCCATCCGGGTATCCTTTGCCATCATATCTCTCATGGTGAGATCTTACTCCTGGCAAGAAGTCCGCCATGGCATCAATGGGTTCTATTTGTAACAAAATACTTTCTCCCTGCACGGGATGTGTACGAATGATCGCGAATTCTTCATCGCTTAGCTTCCCATCCTTCAACAACACCTCATCAGGTATGCCAATTTTCCCAATATCATGGAGCAGGGCTGATTTGTACAATAAATCCGCCTGTTCTTCATTCATTCCGCTCAACTTGCCGATCATCAGCGAATACTCTGCTACACGCATGGAATGCCCTGCCGTGTATTTATCTCGGGCGTCCAATGCTGCCGCCAGCGTAGAAAAATAACTTTGCAGTAGCTGCCGATTACGTTCCTGTCTCATCTCAAGCCGATTAATCATCATATTGAAACCGGAGATCAGTGCAGAGAATTCATCCGCATACAAATCCGGAGCTCTTCTGCCAAGATCTCCCCCCTGAATGCGGTTCATTTCATGCGTCAGCTCAGCAACTGGATCACGAACATCACGAATCAACAGCCAGCTTCCCACCAGCGCAAACCCTGCGCCCAGAACAACGATGAGAATTCCCCACAGAATGTACTCTTTCGCAAATTCTTTGTCCATATACTGAAGCCGAATATATGTAGCCAAGAAAAATAAAAACAGAGGAAATAAGCCGATCAGTGCCGTACTTAGCTGAAATTTACGCTGGATCGATACCAGGATGCGCCCTCCCAGTGAGGGTTCCATCCCATATTGGGTTTTGCCTCGATGACGAATTTCAAGCAACAGGGGTCTAATCGCCCGTACCGTTAGGTAATACTCAATCAGCGCATGCATGATGGCAATCAGAAAGGCGCACGCTGCGGCCACCACAATATACCCGTAAGGGAACTCAAGCCACCCTGTGGATATCATCCAAATTGTTAATCCAGCTGCCGGAAGTGAAAAACCAAGCATGTGCGGACCCATAATCCGATATATGGTCTGTCCCGGAAAACGATGAATACTCTCATACATGCGATTCAAGTCATCTTTTTCATGATGCTCTGAAGCAAAAAATTGCCTTATAGGGCCCAACTGTACCCACAGCGTAATCAATTCTGCGACCAGCATGAACAGGATCGATATCAACACAATGACAATGAGTCGGAAAAATTGAATATTGGGTATCTGTAAGGTAGATACCATAGCCACTGTACCGACAACAAAAACAGCTGCCAGCGAACCGATCAGATAATTGCGTATCAGGCGAAAGATAAATGAACGGTATACTTCCAACTGAACCCCTCACTCTCTATGTGCAACCCGTTCTCCCTTAAGACACGGGGAGATTAAGGGTATTACCTTCTATTTGTTTATCGGTTACTCCGACTAAAAAAATTAATAAAATCCCCTGATCAGATGCTGAAGCTCTACCTATCGAATCGTTTAAAAAACCGCCCCATTCCGCAGTAACTTGGTGGTACTCTGAAAAAACAAAAAGGCCGCCAGACCTGGAACGCTTCATTGCCTCGCCTGAAAGCCCATGAACATGTTGTTCCGCTTACGCCTTTCCTTTTTATTGCAAATAATTACAGCCTGTGGTATAATATAAAAGTTGTATTAAACAACCTCATATGATTTCTGTCTTCTTAAACCCCGGAATATTTTCTTCATGCTGCGACCGCAGCGAATTAAGTACAATCAACCTATGAAGATTGAAGAACCTGAATCACAATAACCCGGTATTACAGAGTTTCACAAGATGTTCCCATTCACACTGGCGCGGTCATCGGAGCCGCAAGGACAAAAGAGAGGTAGGGCTTTTGTTGTTTTGGATATCACTTATTCTTGAGAAGATTGAAAACATACACAAAGCACCCGGAATTGGGTTCCGGGTGTTTATCTATGTCTACATACCCTTCCATCACTTATAAAAAATAAAAAAAGGGACACCGCAGGATGAATTCCTACGCTGTCCCAATCTGATTATAAGAGCGTTACGCCTTTCATTAATCTCAAGGTTTAGAGCTTTTTGAACCAGCCCCATTGTAACGCTCCACATTCAGCAAAGCTTTCTTGACTCACAACTAATTAGATGAACATTGTTTTGGAGATAATCACCAGCAAGATGAACAGTACGAGGATCGTACCCATCGAACCCCAGCTTGAGCCACCATGACCATAGGATACTCCACAACCCTGGCTATAACCATGCATCATTGGAGCCTGATTAGGCTGATGTCCGTAACCGTAGCCCATCGGCATTGTACCGCAACCATAACCGTGCATAGTGTGACCTGTGTATTGATATCCATACATGTGTTCATTACCTCCCATATGTCCGTATACATGCCCATGTCCGTTCGGTGAGTTTGGTTTTACTTCGCTCATTGTTCATTCCTCCTTAACATTTGCCTACACCCCTAAGCTATGTATTCTGCCTACCTCTGGACCGGGCTATGGCCCTCATTTTGATAAAATGGGCGTTTAGCCATTGGACGAGCTTCCCCATTATCGCCGCATCCTCCGTCTTCCGCAGTCTATATCACCGTGGCTCTCCCCCCCATGCTTGTCCATAACCAAAAAAACCCTACCGGTTGCCCGGCAGAGCTCGCCATATTATACCCAGAAAGATTTAGTGATAATTACGAGCAGAATGAACAGAACCAGGATTGCTCCAGTCGATGTCCAGCCGCCGTATCCTGCGCCTCCAACTACTTCACTCATACAGAACCCTCCTTTACCGATATATTAGGGTCCAAACGGTTTATTAGATCAGGAATGCTTTAGAGATGATGACCAACAAGATGAAAAGAACCAGAATCGCGCCAGTCGATGTCCATGCGCCGCCGTATCCACCTACTACTCCACTCATGTAAACCCCTCCTTTGATTTGAGGTACAGTTCACTATATGCATCAATCCCATATGGGACCGGGCTCAGCTCGAAAATGGGCTATTCTTTTTCCACAGATTATTCTCGCATTGCGCATATTTACAGGATTAGTTCTTAAGTCTGTCCGCTATGTTCAAATATGTTAAAGTCATAAAAAATCTCACAGTTATATATGTAAAATGAGTGTACTATTGCTCAATAACGATACCAATACGGTATA
Organism: Paenibacillus sp. Negev47; assembly: GCF_058313655.1. Lineage (NCBI taxonomy): Bacteria > Bacillati > Bacillota > Bacilli > Caryophanales > Paenibacillaceae > Paenibacillus > Paenibacillus sp. Negev47. The sequence continues at coordinate 565,419 of NZ_CM177754.1, read as the reverse complement.
TTATTAGAATCATGCGTGTTAAATTCAGACAAATTACCTTTTTGGTAATTATGAATACTGAAATCTTTATTAATGTTATTATTTTACTAATAAAGTAGAAAGGAGTTACTATGCCCACTCTTGGTGAACGCATGAAGTACTTACGGGAATTAAAGGGGTTATCACAAAAAGAATTATCACTATTAACCGATCTTACTGTAGTCCAATTGTCCCGGTATGAAACCAATCACAGGAAACCTGACCCGGATGCTTTGGTTCGCCTAGTGAATGTTTTGGGAACAACTGCTGATTACCTTATCGGTCTTACCCAAAATCCTTTTTCTGATGTCTCCCCAGATCGGGATGAACACATTCATATTGATTTACAACATCCTGTACATGGAGCCTTCTTCAGAGAGTATCTTCATGCCCCGGATCAGCTCAAGAATGAAACCAGGCAGTTTTTTAATTTTATTAGGGAGCAATCACGAACCCCTAAACTTGATTATCCCAAACGAAATGATGACCTTAGAAAAAATCCCAACCGATGGGAAGCACATTAGGAGAAATTAGACATAATGAAGAAACTTATTACGATTTTGGCCCTAGCGGCATTGCTCAGTGCTTGTGGAAATTCAGAAACAAACAAAACAGTAGACACCTCAACTTCGGAAGCAACCAATACAACAGAGACTGTATCAGCTGAAGCTACAACGACTACATACACTACATATAGTGGAGAAGGATTTTCATTTGCATATCCAGAATCCTGGAAAAGTGTAGATACCAGTCAAATGAACGTTCCAGCACTTAAAGCTGCCTTTTCAGATCAATCCTCATCAGCAACATTTGCAGATAATATTAACCTGACGATTGAGGCCAGCCCTACAGGTTCAATCAATCCTGAAGAGTTCGCTAATAGTGTGGTTGACTATTACGCACAAAGCGGTGAAAATATCGGTATCTCCGATTATAAAAAAACCAGTTACACAAACAAACCTTATAAAGAATATAACGCCGGTGTCTTGGAAGGGTCATATAAACACTCCTCGGGTACAGATGTTGTTCTTGTCCAGTATCTGATCCCGACCAATACTGAACTCTATAGCATGACGTTAACCTATGCCAAAGATACTTATAATCAAGACGAGATCAACGATATCCTTAATTCCCTGAGCATTACTGCTCCTCTAGAGCAAACAACTCAAGCTGCAGCTACTGAACATTCATCTGCCGATGCATCAGCTGCCGATTTCTTTAATGAGTTAACTCCGTTCATTACGGAAAATACAGCCTTCATGGAGCAAGCCTCTTACGATTTCTTTGGCAAGCACAGCGATGTATTTCCTGCCAATACGGCAGAACTTCGCAAAAAAGCACAGGGCCTCGTTGACTCCAATGTAACGACCCGACATTTAAATAAAAATGTGGCCAACTATTATGATACGTTCGTACAAATCAATGGAGAGGTCATCTCCGTTGAAGAAGATAGCTCTCTCGGATCGACCTTCTCAGTTGTTCATGTGATGGATGAGAACGGGAACGATATTATAGCGATATATCCTGCAACGACCGGAGATCTGCTTGACGGTGATTACGCTACGGTTACCGGTGCACCAATTGCCAACTTCTCTTTCGAAAATGTCGGTGGCGGTTACACCAACGCCACGTTGATTGGCGCCTCGTTGGTAGCTGTAGATTAATTGATGATAAGTGTGTGTACAAAAAGGACCAGCTTATGAACGCTAAGCTGGTCTTTTTGTCTTTCAGTTTATAAATGTCAGAAATTCACGTTAACTACACATATACACAATCTAAGCTTTGATTGATGACTTATAAAATACTCAATAACCGAATATATGGATGTTTACACTAAACCATTAATTCGGTTGCGCCTGGAGCGATGTCAGTTTGTCCTGAACCGATTGTAACTTCTGTACGCTTGAGGCATCTGGTCTATCACGACGGTCGTCGATCTTGACGGATGTGGAGACACCCTGAGCTCCTGACAGAAACGGCGCTTCATGCAGAGCCGCAATTGCTGTAAAAATCTCGTGAAGCGTGTCTTCGCTATTATTCCTTAATCCCTATTAATAATCGAGATCCATAAGTAAAAAAATATATTTATTTATATATCCTTTGTAATTCCATATTAATAGTTCAAATTAACTGTGGTTCAGTAAAGTTTTTTGATTCGTAAGAAGCAAAAAAATAATAGTTTCCACCCGTGTCAAAGCTTTCTAATTAGGGTATTATTCTCAGGTACAACACATTTACATAGGAGTTGATGATCTAGGTGAAAATGAAAAAGGTTATTGTTGCTTTATCCATTGGGTTGTTGGTTGGTTCTTCTTCAATGGCTGTAGCTGCTACCTCACAAAAAGTTCAAGCAACTTTGGCAAACTTTAAAGTTATTGTTAACGGCCAGTCCAAAACTGTCACGTCAGATCAATTGCTTTATAGGGGAAATACGTATCTACAACTTCGTGAAGCTGCAAAGATTCTTGGCTATGAAGTTAATTACAAAAGTGCGTCCCGTTCCATTGAGTTTTCTGCAAAGAGTCAATCTCAAGCAGATTGGATTAGCCTGATTGATTTATCCGCATCTAATGGATATCAAGTTGCTCTAAAAGGTGATTCGGCGGATGTTTATAACGTCTCAAAAAATCTAAAAACCATCCTTAGTGTTAACGCCAATGGTCTTAAGGAAAACGAGGAAAAGGTTGTGGCAGATCCATCGGGTAAAACAATTCGCTACAAAAAACTACAGGGTTCTCTAGTTCTGAATCGTGGGGACCTAAAAAAGGCTGGCTTGATCCAATAATTTACTTAAACCAAAACAATCCTCGTTGGAAGAATTTCAGCGAGGATTGTTTGTTATTATTCTCCAAAAAGTACAGTTACTTTTCTAATATGTGAATAATTCCCTTCTCTTGTGTAGATCAATTCTGTTAATTCGGATGCGCCTGGAGCGATGTCAGTTTGTCCTGAACCGATTGTAACTTCTGTACGCTTGAGGCATCTGGTCTATCACGACGGTCGTCGATCTTGACGGATGTGGAGACACGCTGAGCTCCTGACAGAAACGGCGCTTCATGCAGAGCCGCAATTGCTGTAAAAATCTCGTGAAGCGGACCCTCAATAATAGTGCTCATGGAAGTTAACTGATATGTAATACCCCGTTGATGTTCCAATACCTTCTGCATGTCTGCCACATAACTGCTCAGACTGGTCGTTGCTGTTCCAATTGGAATGACAGTCACTTCTGCTATTGCCATTGTGCTCCGCCTCCTCTGGGCCCCGTGAACAACCGCTGCCGCTTATTTTTTAGTCGATTTTTGACTATTTTTATTCTACCAGTTCAATACGTCATAATTCAAACTGACGTGAAGACGTCATTGGAATTGCCCAAAAATTTTTTTTGATAAATCTTCAAATCTTCCAGTCCTTTTCCTTTGCGGATTCCCGGCTTAAATGGTATACTCGGAATTACGTTTTACTGTATCGGCCCACTTTACAAACACAATATGTTGGGTTACAGTATGTTGACAGCTACAAAATGTAGTAACACTAGATTTCTCCGCTTCTATTAGTCACCTTCTGCAATCTCGTGAAAAACAGGATGAAATCACCTTCAAAGGCACGTCCCTGTAGGTGTAAATCGCTTTCTCGAAACAGAGTTGACATGGAGGTTAACGGGGCTGTTTGGACTGCATCCGGTATCCTCAAAACCACAGGTACATCTGCAATAGACAAAAGCTTACATAAGCACCCTTTTCTGTCGATATCCTGAACACTAAGACAGTGAGGAAGCCAGAGCATCCATGGGCATTTTCAGCCGCGAGGCGGGAGAATGCTTTTTATATGAGCATGTTCTGCGTTGTGCTGCTTTGTGCTCCTCAAGTTGAGCGATTTAAGACATGACCTGTCACCGCCGTTTCAGTCCGCAATACGCAACCTGTATCTTTTTCTCACCGTAAGAAGACACTCAATTCTTTATATAAAGAATTTCTCCAATTTATCTCTTAAACATGCGAAAGCGAGGAATATTCATGCCACAAGTTGTGACCAAGCCGAACAATCGCCAGCTTGCCTTTGATGATATGCGCATCTCGGTATATGCCGACCGTATTCTGGAAGGACTGGATATGCTGGACAAGGAACGTCTGGTACGTGGGGTAAACAGCAAGCTCCGCCGTGATGAAGTTACCGGTGACGAGATCAGCAACGCTTTTATGATGAGCGCACTGGAACTGGTAACCAAAGAGGAGCCCAACTGGAAATTTGCAGCGGCAAGATCCCTGCTCACTTCCCTGTACAAAAAAGCGGCTACCAACCGCAGATACAAGTCTTACCCGGACGAGCCTTATGGGGCATTCCATCCTCTTCTTGTAGATCTCGTGAAGAAAGGGATCTACCGCGAAGAATTGCTGGAATGTTACACCAAAGAACAGATCGACGAACTTGCTGAGTGCATTGACTACCGCAACGATCTGCTCTTCGATTACATCGGCTTGCTCACACTGGCAGAACGTTACCTCGCTCACGATTTTGACGGAAAAGTAATGGAGTTGCCACAAGAGCGTTACATGGTTATTGCCATGTATCTGATGCATCAGGAGCCTGCTGAGAAACGTATGGATCTCGTCAAGGAAGCTTACTGGGCGATGAGCAACATGTATATGACAGCAGCTACACCTACGATGTCCAATGCAGGCAAAAAAGTGGCTGGACAACTCTCCAGTTGCTTCATCGATACCGTTGACGACTCACTTGAAGGTATCTTCGATTCCAATACCGATGTAGCGCGTCTGAGCAAAATGGGCGGCGGCATCGGCGTGTACCTTGGCAAAGTCAGAGCACGTGGATCGGATATCCGTGGTCACAAAAACACAAGTTCCGGTGTAATCCCTTGGATTCGCCAACTAAATAATACAGCAGTCAGCGTAGATCAGCTCGGAACACGTAAAGGTGCTATTGCCGTATATCTGGATGTTTTCCACAAAGACATTCTGGCGTTCCTCGATCTGAAGCTAAATAACGGGGATGAGCGGATGCGTGCGCATGACGTATTCCACGGCATCTGTCTGCCTGACTTGTTCATGGAACGGGTATCCAGCCGCGGCGAATGGAGCTTGTTCTGCCCGCACGAAACGAAGAAAGTGATGGGTTGGAAAGACGAGAACGGTCGTGCACTCGGACTGGAAGATTTCTACGATGAGTCCTTTGGCGCAGGTGCGTTCCGTGATAAATACGAAGAGGCGGTCAACCACCCGCTATTGTCCCGTATCACAGTTCAGGCGATTGATATTATGAAACGTGTGATGAAATCCCAGCTGGAAACAGGTACGCCGTACATGTTCTACCGGGATACCGTTAACCGTGCGAACCCGAACCGTGCACACGGTATGGTCTACTCTTCCAACCTTTGTACCGAGATCATGCAGAACCAATCTGCCACTGTGGTAGAAAAGGAAGAACTCGTAACCAAAGATGGACAGACTCGCATCGTGATTTCCAAAGTGCCTGGCGACTTCGTTGTCTGCAACCTGAACTCCATTCACTTGGCACGTGCCGTGCCTCACAATGTACTGGAGCGTCTGGTACCAATTCAGGTACGTATGCTGGACAACGTCATCGACATTAATAATATTGAAGTGCTGCAAGCCCAATATACCAACAGCCAATATCGTGCAGTCGGTCTGGGAACGTTCGGACTTCACCACCTGCTTGCCCTCGAAGGCATTCGCTGGGAGTCCGATGAAGCGGTAACGTATAACGATAATCTGTACGAAAAAATTAACTACCTGCTCGTGAAAGCCAGCATGGAGCTGTCCAAAGAAAAAGGACATTATCCGAAATTCAAAGGTTCCGATTGGGAGAGTGGTCACTACTTCGACCAACGCGAATACACATCAGGTGAGCGCGTAGGCGAGTTCGTAACAACTGAACAATGGAAAGAACTGCAAGCCGAAGTACGGCAAAACGGTGTACGTAATGCCTGGTTGTTCGCCATTGCGCCTAACGGTTCCACGTCCATCATTGCAGGTTCAACAGCCAGCATTGATCCGCTCTATGAGCTGTTATCTTATGAAGAGAAAACAACATACAAGATTGCCAATCCGGCACCTGATCTGTCCGAAAAAACGATCTGGTATTACAAAACGGCATTCATGGTCGATCAACATGCTTCCATCAATATGGCTGCTGCCCGTCAGCGCCATGTCGATCAGGGACAGAGCTTCAACCTGTATGTTCGTCCGGATATCAAAGCAACGGAATTCCTGGAACTGCACTTGCATGCCTGGAGAGCCGGCATGAAGTCGACTTATTATGTCCGAAGCCGGGCATTAACCATTGAAGAATGTGATTCATGCTCAAGCTAAGTTTTGTCCGTAATAGAGAAGATTGACTAGATCCACGATGACCACCAGGGCATCCTGTTTTGATTGCAAAATGGCGTTGCCCTGGTTCTTTTTTGCCTAAAACACGATCACAGCATCGCAAGATGTTGATATAGATGCCACATTATAAATAAAAGAATTAATGATTACACGATAACGAAGAGGACAGAACAAAGCTGGAGAAGCGAAGCTAAAAGCTTTCTGAAAGAAAGCTATTTCGGAAGCACACACTTCGCCTTTATCACCGGATTTTTCCCTTTGAAAGAGGAAATCAAAAAAATCAGGGGATAACAGCGATCGGAAGGTTGTTCTGTCATCGTAGTTATACAGTGTAAATTCATTCAAGGAGTGAACGGACTATGCAAGTACAGAAAATTTTCAACACCGAAGCCCCTAACCAATCGACCCGTATTATTGAAGGTGAATGCTCCGGTATCCTGAACTGGAATGACATCCGCATGCCTCATATGTACAAATTGTACAAAGTATTGCTGCTCAACCACTGGATCGCAGACGAAATTCCAATGTCCAAAGATGCTTCCCAGTTTGCCCAATTGGACGAGGAAGAACAACGTACGTTTAAAGTCAACATCTCTCTGCTCGCGGTACTTGATTCCATGCAGACGATGTTTGTCGGTGACGTAAAACGTTACTTTACCGATTCTTCACTCGAAGCGATCTCGGCCATTATCGGACAACAGGAAGTCGTTCATAACCAATCGTACTCCTACGTCCTGTCTTCGATCGTATCTGATCGGGAGCAAAAGGAAATTTTTGAATACTGGAAACATGATCCAGTCCTGCTTGACCGTAACCGTTTCATCGCAGACATCTACCAAACTTTCCGGGACGAGCCATCTCCACAGACGTTCTTCCAAGCTATGGTAGCCGATCTGGTACTCGAAGGCATCTTCTTCTATAGTACGTTTGCGTTCTTCTACAATCTGGCCCGTGACCAGAAAATGATGGCAACCAGCCAGATGATCTCTTATATCCAGCGCGATGAAAACCAACACTGTTACTTCTTCGCTGAAGTGTACAAACAGCTGCTGGTAGACTTCCCTGAATTGAACACACCTGAGAACATGGACTACGTATACAAAACAATCCATCGTGCTGTTGAGCTCGAAACTAACTGGGCACACTACACGCTCAGCAACGTACGCGGCATTGACCTGAACGAGTTGGAAGATTACATCAAGTACATCGCCAACAAACGTCTGCGTCTGATGGGTATGGAAAAAGCATATGAAGGTGTGGACGTAAACTGCATGCCTTGGATTAAACCATTCTCCGATGAAGCGTTGAATGCAACCAAAACAGACTTCTTCGAAGCCAAATCCCGTAACTACGGTAAAGTCGGCGACGATAACGGATTTGACGATTTGTAAAACCCTGCAGATTCAGTATTTCCGATATAAATAAGTACAAAATAAAACACTCCCTTCGATGGAACGCCTTCATGGCTATCTGCATGCGGGAGTGTTTTTTTGTCTCTTAACCTTGTAAGATAGTTTGGAAGAGATTCGCATCCCTCCTACGGAAGTGAGGCCTATTCATGGAAAAAGAACTGATGGAACAACTCAACTTATGGCATGAGCAGGACCAATTCAGTCTCATTATTGAACGTATTGAAAGTATCCCTGCCTCAGAGCGGGATTATAATCTGATCGGCCAACTTGCCAGAGCCTATAACAATGACGCACGCTACCGTGAAGCTATTCAACATTTGTTGTCTGTCCAGGAGCGAGGAGCAAACGATCCACTCTGGCAATACCGTTTGGGTTACGCATACTGTCACATAGCAAGCTATGAACATGCACTACTCGCTTTTGAAAGAGCTGACGAACTCCTGCCCCATGATGAATCTACGCTTGAATTCCTTCACCAGATTCGTCCCAGAGCAGAGAAGATGCGGCTGGATCGCCAACGTCATGAAGAGAATCTTGCAGCATTGGAGCAGAGTGGTACACAGAATCATCTAAGAGCCGCATCAGGAACTTACGCTCCAGCAACGTTCTGGGTACAAAGCGATTATGCGCAGGAAAATCATGTCTCGGAACCTTTTGACGAAGAACAAATTCTGTCCATTGAGAAGGAATTGGGCTACAAGCTGCCCGCTTCCTATATTCAACTGATGAATACCCAAAACGGCGGTATCCCCGCACTCACGGTTTTCCCCACCCAAGAAGCGACTTCCTGGGCTGAGGATCACATTGCCATTTCAAGCCTGATGGGGATTGGACACGATAAAATATACGCGCTCGGTGGTGAGCTGGGAAGCCGGTTCATGATTGAAGATTGGGGATACCCGGATCTGGGAATTGTGATCTGTGATTGTCCATCCGCAGGTCATGATGTCGTCATGCTGGATTATCGATTCTGTGGTCCTGAAGGTGAACCCTGTGTTGTTCATGTGGATCAGGAAAATGATTATGAAATTACATATCTTGCGCCAAATTTTGAAGCTTTCATCCGTGGATTGGTCGATGAGGATACGTATGACCTGTCTGATGAAGAGGATGAGGACTAAATAATCCAGGAGGGTCGAGCCGTATGACAACCCGTATATATTTTGGTTCCAATCAACTCGGTGAAGTGACAGCAGCTTCATTGCAAGATGCGCTGAATGAGTTCGATCTGGGAACCCTTGAAGATTATCGACGAACAGAAAAGGGAGTTATGGGCCAGACACTGCTCATTCGTTCTTCTAGCGGAGAATACATTCTGAAAGGTAACCCTTTATATCCAGGACAACTAGAGGAAGAAAAATTTTTCGTAGAACAACTGGCGAAACACACTTCCACTCCCGTCCCTGACCCCTATTTATTAAATAAAGATACCGATCTTCTGGGCTGGAGTTATGCTCTGATGCCCCGCCTGCCAGGCAATCACCTATATGATCCATCATTCCAAGCTACGCTAACAGAGCAAGATCAGGAAGCGATCGCCTGTATGTTTGCTCATACTTTGGCTGAACTGCACCGCTGGAAGGTGCCTGATGCGGGAGAATATGATCCTGTAGCGAAGCAGATTGTTTCTTTTGCAGGTAATTATCTGGACTGGTTGTACGGAACCATTCGGCACTGGTTACATGATGCTGAGAAGTACTCTGTGATTACGGATGAAGATGTTCAGTGGGTGGACGAGCAATTCAAGAATGCGGAATCGGCGTTCGAGTCCATGACCGTTCCCGGGTTTGTCATGGGAGACTTCAAGGTCGAGAATGTTCTGATTCAAAAAATGGATTCCCCTTCTGCAGACTGGCAGATTAGTGGTCTTTTTGATTTCACAACCTCCTATTTCGGAGATGGCACAGCCGACTTAACCAAAATGTCCACCAGATATATTCGTGAGGGTCAACCAGAGCTCGCCGCACAGTTCCTTCGCTGTTACCGGGATCTGGTCTGCACGGCGGATGTGGAAAAATGCGAACAATTCCGTTCACGTCTGAGTGTGCATCTGCTCTATCAACGTGTCTTGTGGTGGGGTGAAGCCAAAGCGACAGGACAAGTGACGTGGTCCGAGGAATTACCTTTTGCCCAGTGGGCGGAGCAGGACATCGATTCGATTCTCGCATTGCTGGATTAAGAGGTTCGGATGCATCAACTCCACACATCCGGGCTCACGTCATAAAGCCGCCAAAGATCAATGATGATCTCTGGCGGCTTTTGTCATACCACGATATATCTCAGTCAACGATGGAATCTCACACGGCTTAAGCTTGTGCGACTGATGCCTCCTGATGTTTTTGCAAAAACGCCAACATCCGGCGGTATACGAGAATCTCATTTGCCTTTCTGGAGAAACCGTGGCCCTCATCGTCCAGAACGATATATTCCACATCAAGTCCCTTTGACTGGAGCGCAGCCACAATCTGATCAGATTCAGCCTTTACCACCCTTGGATCATTCGCCCCTTGAATAACCAGCATCGGATTCACCATCTGATCCAGATACGTGATTGGTGAATCCTTCGTTAACCGTTCGCGGTCACGGACCGGATCCCCCAGCCAGTTATCCATCATCGGCTTCCAGTCTTCCGGCACGGAATCCAGGAACGTGAACAGGTTGCATGGCCCAAAAATATCGACCGCAGCCCGGAACAGCTCCGGATGGCGTCCTGCCAGCAACAGGGTCATATACCCCCCATAACTTCCACCTACCACAAACAAGCGCTCCGGCGAGGTAATTCCCTGGTCAAACAGCCATTGGATCCCGGCAACACAGTCCAGCCTTGGGCCTTCGCCCCAATCCCGCTCAACCATCTTGACGAATTCCGCGCCATATCCGGTACTGCCCCGGAAGTTCGGAGCAAAAATATGATAGCCCTGAGCAAGCATCATCTGGAACATCGGCCGGAAAAACTTCGCTTCCGATGCTTGTGGCCCGCCATGCGGCCAAAATACGGTGTAGCCATTGGCCTGCTCCGGTTTTGCTTTGAACAAAAGAGCTTCAATCTCCAGTCCGTCGTAGGAGTTATACCGAATGACGTCAGGGTACACGAGATCACTTGGGTCCAGTCCGGTCACCCGATTGGCAGTCAGCGGCTCCCAGGACTCAACACCCGCCATTTTACGATAAATGTTATGCGGCTCAATTGCCCCACGCCCCAAAATATACACATTGCCAGCCTTGGTAACGGTCACCTGCTCGACTGTATCCAGCGGCATATCTACGCGCCGAGGCTGATCCGCATTTTTGTATAATGCATACATGCGATTCTCTGGCCCTGTAAGTGTCCAGAAGTATAATGTCTCGGAAGCCTGATGCCAGCGGATGATCTCCACATCTTCCCCTTCGATTCTGCACAATGGACGGAACTCACGGGTATCGATACGGTACTCAGCCACATAGGAATATGCCGAGTCATCATTCGTAATCAGCAGAAGGCGATTATCATCTGCAAAAAGTACATATGGAATCTGACTCTGCCGATCTGAAACGGGCACAATTAACTCGGGCTCACCATTCCGATACAGATAGGCCTTCTGGTAGGTATTCGAATATACTTTCAAGATAACATAGGCCTGTTCATCCGCGCTTACAGCAACCAGCTGGCTGGTGGCCTCTTCCCCCTGATGCAGAAGCTCATCCTCTCCCGTCTCCAGATGAAGTCGGCGCGAATTGAGATAGTTCGGGTTACCTGCGCTGGTTATATAATACAATCGCTCTCCATCTTCCGATAAGTGGGCGTAATAACAACGATCATTCGGCTCGGCCTTCACAACGGGCAGTGGAACGCCACCTTCCGGTTGGAGTGCATACAGATGATAGTTCTCATCACCATCCCGATCAAACGCGGTAAGAAGATGACGCCCTTGCGGGTCTGCTTTGATAAATTGACTGCTCTGATTCAAGTAGGTTAAAGGATACGGGTACCCCCCGGGCAAATCCATCGCCCAAATATTCGGCTGACCGTTCAGATTACTGTCCATGAACAAACGTTTCTCGTCAGCCGATACGGCAAAATGCGAAATTCGATACGTCTGAAAATATTGCTCGACATCTGGTTTCGGGAACTGAATCATGACAAACCTCCTTGGATTGAACCAATGAATTTAACATTGGTAAATTAAGGTACTATTTGTCCATATTATAGGTAATGCCAATGTTTAGACAATAGATATGTGAGTTATAATTCTGGATTTTCTCCATTTGCACATCAAACTCATGGATAAAAGGTCATATGAGCTTTGTCTTCACGGTAATAATCCAACCTTTGCTTCATCGTACCTGTATGCAGTTCGAACAGATGACCATCCGGATCGGTGAAATATACAGAAGCTGCATCCCGCGGATCTCTTGGCCTTCCGGGAAGAATGTCAGCTCCGGCTGCTCGCAGATGTTGCACCGACTCTTCGAACTCCTCCTCTTTGACGGTAAATGCAATATGGGTATAGGTTCGTTCCGTATAGTTGCGAATAACATCCTCCTGATTCAGGGCGATCCACAGACCGGCAAGCTCAAAATAAGCCAGTTTGCGTCCTTTCACCTGAATTCGGGCCCCGAGAGCCTGCTCATAAAAGGTAATGGCCCGCTCCAGATTGGATACGGAAAAGCACAAATGATTAATTCCCTGAATATTCATGTGGCTCCTGACACCTCCATCAATTTTAGGATCTATCCTTATTATGGTATATTTTGTGCAAAAAACAACCGCTCTGCTGCTTCCTCCTGCACCTTCTTTTGGGCGAATGCATAGTTTATCCGTATCAATGAACGTTCGAGGAGGATGTAAAGCTCATGAATCCTGTTTATCCTTTTTATGGTGAGAAAACGGTGTGCAAGGAGCAAAAGCTCGCATTCCCGCCCCAGCATCAGGACCAGCAACCCGGACTGGAGACCCTGATGGTACCTGAACCGATCAGTGAAGACCCTGCCTATATCGGTAGCTGCAAACTTGAAGGAAAGGTTGCCATTATTACGGGTGGTGACAGTGGAATCGGCCGGGCGGCCGCCATCGCTTTTGCAAAAGAAGGGGCGGATATCGTCATTGCTTATCTATATGAACGGACAGATGCCGAAAGGACTCGCGAGCGAATCGAAGAATTGGGGCAGCGCTGTCTGTTAATCGAAATTGATCTCCGCTTAAAGAAAAACTGTGATGCTGTCATTCGCACGACCATGGAAACCTACGGGAAGATCGATATTCTGGTCAACAACCATGGCGTACAGTATGTGCAGCCAAGCATCGTTGATATTACAGAAGAACAGCTGTATCACACCTTTCAGACGAATGTGTTCGCCTATTTCTTTTTGATCCAGGCCGCTCTCCCGCATCTGTGCAAAGGCGCTTCCATCATCAATACAGCTTCCGTTACAGCATACAAAGGCAACACCCAATTAATCGACTACTCCTCCACCAAAGGAGCTGTCGTGTCGCTGACTCGTGTACTCGCCCAGTCGCTCGCTGCACAGGGGATTCGCGTGAATTCCATCGCCCCGGGACCTATCTGGACCCCGCTCATTCCTGCCAGTTTCTCTGCTGAGGATGTGCAGGTATTTGGAACAGATACGCCTATGGGTCGGGCTGGTCAGCCTTACGAACTGGCGGCAGCCTACGTCTATCTCGCTTCCCGCGATTCATCCTACGTCACAGGTGAATGCATTCATGTGAACGGCGGCGATATGGTAACAACTTAGGGTGATATCGTTAATTGATGTCACTCCACTTGGCAAAAACATTTCTGAACGATGTGCTGCTGATGTCAGGTTGGATTTGGCAAGTGTGACAGGATATCGGTTGTCCGGTTGCGAAGAAGGTTAGGAGTAGATCCGGTGATCCCGGAGCCTGACATCTTGCGACAAGGAGCTGAACGCCCAGATGAACTTTGATCCACTCTACCAACCGTACCCCTCTTACCGCGTGCCCGTGTATGCCAAGCAAGGCATGGTTGCCACTTCACAGCCACTGGCTGCACAGGCAGGTCTGGATGTATTGAAAAAAGGCGGCAACGCCATTGACGCCGCCATTGCAACTGCGGCAGCACTGACGGTGCTGGAGCCCACGTCCAATGGCATTGGAGGCGATGCTTTTGCCCTCGTCTGGACCGAGGGCAAACTGCATGGCCTGAATGCCAGCGGCCCTGCGCCTCAGGGCATATCCATTGAGGCGCTTCAAACAGCAGGCCATACGGAGATGCCGAAGCTGGGAGTTGTTCCGGTGACGGTGCCTGGCGCACCGGCGGGTTGGGCCGAGCTGAGTCGCCGCTTTGGGCGGCTCACGCTGGCGGAAGCGCTGAAACCGGCCATCCGCTATGCGGAGGAAGGTTACCCGCTTGCGCCAGGGCTGGCCCGCCACTGGGCAAGGGCAGCCGAGATCTATGCACGCCAGGGTGATGCGGAAGCAGGGCGTGCGTGGTTTGAGACATTTGCTCCAGGCGGGCGTGTTCCCGCAGCTGGAGAGATGTGGCGCTCGCCGGATCATGCGGCGACTTTGCGCCAGATTGGCGAGAGCGAAGCGCGAGACTTTTACGAAGGAGAACTGGCCGAACGCATTCATTCCTTTATGGCAGAACACGGTGGTTATCTGACTCGCGAAGATCTGAAGGCTTTTCAGCCGGAGTGGGTTGATCCCATCTCCGTCTCCTATCGTGGATACGATGTATGGGAGATTCCGCCGAACGGACAAGGATTGATTGCTCTGGCGGCGCTTAATCTGCTGAAAGGTTACGCATTCAACGAGAAAGAATCCGTTCTGGCGTATCATCGGCAGCTCGAAACCATGAAGCTGGCATTTGCCGATGGGGAGAAATATATTACCGAAGAACGCAACATGGGCGTGATTGTGGAGGAACTGCTGTCCGAGGCCTACGCGGAAAAACGGCTCAAACTCATTGGTGATACCGCACGTGCACCTGAGGCAGGCGATCCACGCGCAAGTGGAACGGTCTATCTGGCAACAGCGGACGGTGAAGGCAACATGGTTTCCTTTATCCAAAGCAACTATATGGGCTTCGGGTCCGGACTGGTTGTTCCAGGGACAGGCATTGCATTGCAAAATCGCGGACACAACTTCTCACTGGACCCGAATCATGCAAACGCTCTGGAACCGGGTAAACGAACGTATCACACCATCATTCCGGGGTTCCTCACCCGCGGCAGCGAAGCGGTCGGTCCATTTGGCGTCATGGGCGGTTTCATGCAACCGCAAGGTCATGTGCAGGTGGTCATGAATACGATTGATTATCACCTGAACCCACAGGCTGCACTGGATTCTCCACGCTGGCAGTGGACGAAGGGCAAAACGATTCTTGTGGAACCCGGTTTCCCGCAACATATTGCACAGGCACTTGCCCGAAAAGGACATGATATTCAAGTGGCGCTCGATCCATCCCAGTTTGGACGCGGTCAGATCATCTGGCGGAACCCGGACAATGGCGTATTATGCGGCGGTACGGAAACGCGAGCCGATGGCTCCATTGCGGCTTGGTAAAACTCGCGTAACTTCTATTATAAGGACGGTTAAAAATATCCCGATGTGCTTCACGTATCTGCTATTCAAATTCAAAGACACAACAGAGATGAATCATCTCTGCTGTGTCTTTTTTATTTTGAACATCGGCAAACAACAGACTGAAGTCATATGCGCCCCCTTTAACCAGATAAATGTAAAACCCATGTACAATTCATGAAACATATTAAGATTTGCGTAAATTTTCAATGTAAACCATAAATCACAGTACCCTTCTGTCCGATAAAGATAAAGGGGAATCTCACCACATATGTCACCCATATATGCGTATTTCTCCACATCTGAAGAACATTTCAAATTAGCAAAAAGCAACTACAGAAATGAGGGTATACAACACACATGAAAACAAACAAGAGCACCCGCGCAGGTCTCACTCTAATGATGATCCTGACGGTGCTGATGCTGGGGGCTTGTTCAGCCAATAATACAACAACGACAACAGATACCAGAACGAAAGTCGGTATTGTTCTTACGGAGGTTGGCCTGGGTGATCGCTCCTTTAATGATGCTGCTTTTGATGGGCTGGTTCAGGCCAGAGACGAGAAAAGTATTGTATTTGACTATCGCGAACCGGGAGAGAATGGATCTGCTGAAGCTGCATTTGAGGAATTTGCGGTAGCCAAATTCGATCTGATTATTGGTCTGAGTGATACGGTCCAAGCCGACATGGAGAAGATCGCTGCCAAATATCCCGATCGGCAATTCCTGTTGATTGACAGTCAGTCCGAGTTACCCAATATTGCTTCCATCTCATTCCGGGCGGAAGAAGGAAGTTATCTGGCAGGCGTTATTGCCGCTATGGCTTCAACAGAAGATCGTGTCGGTTTCTTGGGTGGCATGGAGATACCGGTCCTTCGCAATTTCGAGCAGGGTTTTGAGCAAGGTGTCCTCGCTGTCAAGCCGAATGCAACAGTGGATGTCGTCTACGCAGGGAACTTCGGTAATGCCGATCTGGGTGAACAGCTCGCTGCACAGATGATTCAGGAAAAAGGGGCTGACGTGATCTACGTAGCTGCCGGTCTCACAGGCGTGGGCGCACTGACGGAGATTCAGAAATTAGGGAAATACGCCATCGGCGTAGATACCGATCAGTTCTTTTTAGCGGAAAAAGCCATTCTGACATCCATGCTGAAAAATGTGGATGTATCGATCTATAATGCCGTTAACTCGTTCATTCAAAACAATCACACCTTCCCTCAAAAGGAAATCGTGGAGGGGCTGGCAGAGAACGCCGTAGGTCTGACCGCTCTACATAATATTACGCTTAGTGATGAACAACAGAAAACCTTCGATGATCTGAAAACACAGATCTCTTCCGGTCAAATCACAATTATGCTTGATCAATAACCCATCGGATTCGAGGAG
The DNA here is from genome assembly GCF_058313655.1 of Paenibacillus sp. Negev47. Classification (NCBI taxonomy): domain Bacteria; kingdom Bacillati; phylum Bacillota; class Bacilli; order Caryophanales; family Paenibacillaceae; genus Paenibacillus; species Paenibacillus sp. Negev47. Next base: position 548,695 of record NZ_CM177754.1, on the reverse strand, counting down.
GTACGCATATGAAACTACAGGGAAAACTGATACTTAATGCTCTGATCTCGCTACTTCTATGCCTTGCGCTGGTAGCCTATATCATCATGGAGTTGCTCGGTATGAATGCCAAAAATCAAAATCTGGTCCCTGCCATGCTCAAGGTGAGTGAACTGAACGCCAATCAGATTCAGACCCAGCAGGCACTGGACGTCTATTCATTCTCCATGACAGCAGGAAATCAGGACGCCGTACTCCGCTTGCTGGATGAAGGCCAAACGATGATCCAGGAGCTTACGGATGGATTGCTGGAAACGGATCAGCAGTTGCAGCTGATTCAGTCCATCCAGACGAAACTACAAGCTCTGAACCAGGGAGCCACCGAAGCGATGACCAAAATGAACAGTGCGGAAGCCAAACGTTACAGCACTCGGGTTCGGGGCATACAGAACGATATCTATTCGTTGGATGAAATAACGCGAGATCGATATGATCAGTATACCGTCGATTTGGAGCGTGACATCCAGCAAACGTGGCAAGTCGCTCTCGGCGGAGCCATCGTGCTGCTCGTCGCCGTGATGTTGTTCAATATGTATACTTCACGTCAGATCGCCAAGCGCATTCGCACGCTCAAAGACGCCGCAGGACAGATTGCGGATGGTGACCTTACCCTGCAATTACCGGAAGCTCGGGGCAAAGATGAACTCGATGACCTGAGCCGTTCATTCCGTATCATGACTCATAATATCCGGGGCATTATTCAATCGATTGGCGCAGCCGGTCATCGTGTCGATCTGATGGCGCAAGACATTGACCGTGGGAATGATACGTCTCAAGCGATTGTGCAGCAAGTATCCCGTACAACCGAGGAACTTGCGGTTGGCAGTCAGAAGATTGCCGAGGACCTGAGTGAAACGGTCATCGTTGTGGACAAGATGCAATCTACCTTCAATAGTAATCTGAAGGCTACTTCCCAATCCGTGATCGATGGTCGTGAAGTATTAACTACCGTTGAAGAAGGTAATAAAGCCGTCGCGGAACAACTCCGCCTGGCCGAAGTGAACCGTCTGGCGATGTCAGAGGTGGAGCAGACGGTCCGGGAACTGGAAGACAGCGCGGTTCGAATCACCACGATGACCGCATATGTATCGGAAATTGCCAAGCAGACGACCATGCTCTCGTTAAATGCCTCCATTGAGGCTGCTCGTGCCGGAGAAGCCGGGCGCGGCTTCGCTGTCGTGGCAGGAGAGGTAAATAAGCTCGCGGAACAGTCTGCGCAATCGGTCAAGCATATCTATGCGGCTGTTGGCGAGATTACAACCTCCATGGACAAGGTGAAGAACTCGGTAGCGCAGAGCATGCAGCTATTCGGCGAACAGGAACAAGCTACCGGCCAGACCCGGGAATCCTTCTCCGCCATTCGTGAAAGTGTAGAGCGCATTAGCACCGGCATCCACCAGCTTGCGGAGGATATGCAGCATTCGAACGAGCTCAGTACACAGGTGCAGCAGGCCATCGAAAATATCAGTGCCATCACTGAGCAGTCAGCCGCCAGCAGTGAAGAGATTACAGCCTCCACGGCGGAACAACAACGTTCCTTCGCCGATGCGAGTATTAAGGTCAAGTCACTGCGTGATATCAGTGCAGAGATGCATCAGGAATTGCTGCGTTTCCGGCTGTAAGCAGGATACCGGAGAATTTTCGGGCCGGACGTAGTTGGGATGTAGTTTAGATGCAGGTTAGATACAGGTTATAGGCTAGCCAAGATCAGGCAGCATGAACATACAACAAATAAAAGGGGAGCCTCCGTCATGAATCATGACAGGGCTCCCTTTTTCAGTAACTAATCGTTGTTTCATCTAACCATTGTCCCCAAGACACGCACAAGTCGGTAACCAGACACGAAAGTTGATAACAAGGCATCAGCGTTTCAGATCCAAACGTTTAACGAACTGAGCAAATCTTATTGGGCCACTAATTGCAGATTATAAAAACTAACGAATCTCAGGCACTCTATTCCCTAATTCATCCCGGTTTTTCAGGTGTTTTATCTGAAATACACAGAAATAAGGTGGATGAGATTCGTTAGCTTTTGCTCCTCGATGTAAACCGTGGCATAAGGTGTATCAGGTTCGTTAGAGCATTGAGCATTGAGTACTGAGCAATGAACAATGAACAATGGACAACGTTCACTCATCAATTTTTGGTGCGCTGGTTCGTTGGATAACTTGCAGTTTGAAAATGAATCGTCATAGGAAGCAGCCCAAAACCGAGAGCTTGTCCAATACCTGCCCGTCCTCATAGTGCGTCGATAATGTCTCCAGCCAGCAGGGATGATGGATCGCCTCGCAGCAGGGCTGCTCGTTCGGCAGCCTGTCCGTGGAGATATACGCCGAACGCGGCGGCTTGCTCCGCGCTGAGCCCTTGGGCAAGCAGACCGGCGATGATGCCGGTCAATACGTCTCCGGCACCGCCCGTCGCCATGCCGGCGTGCCCGGTGGTGTTGATGTACGCCTCGCCGGATGGCGTTGCGATGACCGTTCGTGCTCCTTTGAGCACAAGGGTCACGCCCTGCTCGCGGGCGTATCTTGCAGCGTGCCCAATCCGGTCACGCTGCACCTCCGGGGTCGACATGCCCAGCAGTCGGCCCATCTCGCCAGGGTGCGGCGTCAGGATTGTCGCCGCACTTCGCTGGCCCCAGTCGCGAGGCCCATGTGGGCCAGCGTCTGCCAGCATGTTGAGGGCGTCCGCGTCGATGACGAGCGGACGATCCGTTTGTTGCCACAGACGGCGCAGCCAGTCTGTGTCGCCCTTGAAGCGGCCGAGGCCCGGGCCGGTCGCGAGCACGTCGCGGCTCTCCGCGAGACGCAGCACGACGCCCGCGGAAGCCGCGTTCCATTCGCCGCTGTCGCCATCGGCGGCGGCGGCCAGCATGAGCTCGGGCACGGTGCCGATGACATGCGGCAACAGTGCCGCGGGCAGCGCCCATGTGGCGAGCCCGCAGCCTGCGCGCAGCGCGGCCTCGGCCGAGAGCAGGCCTGCGCCGCTCATCGGCAGACTTCCTGCGGCCAGCAATACGTGGCCGTAGGTGCCTTTGTGGCCGTCCGGTGCCCGGAGACGGCCTGTGTCCACGCGCAGCGCACCGCGCAGCACCTCGTCCGTCAGCAGACGGACCGAGGGGCCATGCTCTGGCGCAAGGCGCGCGGGAATGCCGATGGCGCGCACTACGATGCGCCCCGCGGCAGAAGCGCCCGGGTACTGCACAAGCCCGCGCTTAAGCAGCGCAAGGCATACGGTCACCCGGGCTTGAATGCAGGGCTCGTACACCTCTCCAGTGTCGGCGTTCAGCCCGCTTGGCACATCGGCGGACACGACCGGCTTGCCGCTGTCGTTCGCCGCCTCAATCAGCGCCGCGTAAGCTCCTCGCGGCGCCCCCCGCGAGCCGGTGCCCAGCAGCGCATCCACGATGCCTGTGCACCGGCTGAAGTCCACGGCTTCGCGCCCGTGGACAACAACAGGGATGCCGAGCTGCGCAGCGGCATCCCGTTGCACAGCGGCTTCGCCCCGCAGTGCCTCCGGGGCATCGGCGTAGACCAATGTCACGCCAAGCCCTGCTTCAACCAAATGGCGCGCGGCCACCAGTCCGTCGCCGCCATTATTGCCCTTGCCGATCAGCATGTACCACTGCTGATCACCAGGGCGCTCCATCACCAGCGCCGGATCGGCGATGATGTCGCCACCATAACCTTGCCGATCGCCGGGCCCGGTGTGTGCCCGCCGCACATCTGTCTTGCTGCTATAGCCAATATGCCCTGAATCCGAAAGCCAGCCTTCTTCCTGCTCTTCCCGGCACAGCTTGATCACTTCCTCAGCAATGGCCCGACCTGCATTCTCCATCAGACTCGCAGCAGGAATACCCAACTTTTGAATGGTATACTCGTCTACAGCCCTCATCTGTTCAGCCGTTACGATAAACAACGTTCATCCCTCCCCGGAGGCAAGCTCATCTAATATCTAAAAGCAACAACTTCGCACCTAAACGCTGCATCCTACACGTGTATCGCCATCTTTACCTTGCCACATCCAGTTATCATGATACGCTCCATGTATCATTGGAAGCTCTATCGATCCCCGTATATGAGACCTAGTCATTCAACCTTCCAAAGCCTGTCTACGCTTAATAACCGACCGTAAATCGCGATTGGATAAACTGCGGATCGTCCAGTTCGTCCACCAAAGCCGCTGCAAAGTCACCAACGGAAATGGAGCTCTCCCCGATATCATCCGTAATCACCCGGTTCATGCCAACCCGGAACTGGCCTGTCCGCCGTCCTGTTGTGATCGTTGCAGCAGGACTCATATACGTCCATTGAATATCCGATGCTTCAATCAGATCATATGCTTCTGCATGAGCTTTCGCCAGAGGCTTGACTTCCTCCGGGAATCCCGGCGTATCCATCAGCATATCACCGGAATCAGTCAGCAAGCTTCCTGCTCCACCAACCACAACCAGACGTCCTGCTTTTGCACGGCGCACACCCTCAATTAATGAACGTGTTACTTCCAGCATCTCTTCTTCTCCACCGAACCTCGGTCCATACGCACTCACTACCACTTCTTGTCCTGCTGCAAAATCTGCCACCTGATCCGGGTTAAGCAGATCTCCCTGTTCTACACGCAACCGCTCATGTACCATCTCAATCTTCGACGGATCACGTACTACCGCAGTCACTTCATGACCACGATCCATCAACTCCCAAAGTATCGTCTTGCCAATCGCTCCGGTTGCTCCAAAAATTGCAACTTTCATATTAAATCCCTCTTTTCTGTAAATATCATCTCATCAACTTACCGTTATTTTAATACTTAATCCTATTGTTATATACCTTAAACGGCTCACGCCATCTTAAACCGGATGTGAACAACTTGTAAACCTATCTCTTACAGCTGATATGTAGAAAACCAATCTTCACTTCTCTACCGGATGAAACACCGACACTCAGAAGTATCCCTCTCCCCACAATCAAGCAACATGGATCATGAAAAAAAGCCGCTAATGCGGCTATACTGAGATGATTTCATAATGATATGCAATTTAGTCTCACACCAATAATTCAGTTTCCGTTTCGCTAGGTAGTCGATCCTTCTTCTCCCTGCCTCCACCACATGCCCTCCGATTTTGGGCTGGTGTATTCAAATCCAAATTGAGCATACAAGCGATCAGCCGGAACATCCGCCAGCAGACTGACCAAACCACGGGCAGGTACTGCTTCACGTAGGTAGTTCATAATCTCGCTCATGATTAGTTTTCCATACCCCATTCCCTGAACATCCGGGTGTACAGCTATATCGACGACCTGAAAGAAACAACCGCCATCTCCAATCACTCGCCCCATGCCTACCAGCATATCTTCTTCACGCAGACATACGGCAAATAGGCTATTCGGTAGACCAATCTCAGCCCCCTCCCTGCTCATTGGACTTAGGCCGGCAATCTGCCGCAGGGCAAGATACTCCACTGCTGCGGGTGGTGTGTGTTCAATATTCACATGATCCATGAATTGTGCCCCTTTCTGCTTGAATTCATCTACTTCCTGTGTAATAGTGAGAGAAAGCTTACGTGAAGCGTGTTTCATGATACGTGAAGTTGGTGCAAAGGAGGAAAAGGTGTGTTACAACGCTGGATTGAAGATCTAACATCGAACTCAGGTGCTGTGGCTGTGCTAATCGGAATTATAGCTCTGCTTCTGGGGATATACATATGGTCTGCCACTGAAGTTCGCCGTAGCCACGAAAGGCGAATGAGAAGGATACGAGATACATTATACATAAGTACAGCCCTCTTGGGACAACTTACCATCCAGGAAAATCGGAAATATGAACAGTCGGAACATGAACATAACGGTCTGATAACGGCAATGTTAGCCTGCAAAGCTGCATCTTACCTATCCCCTCAACTACAGGATCAGATCCGTGACTGTATCAAGGAACATGACCCTGCCAAACTCGGACTCATGCACAGAGCACTGGAACGAGAATGCACCGTATTATCAGATGAACTCAGCCGGGATACACAAGCAGACCATTGGGGCACAGCAATCTGGACGATCCTTCGGCCCATAGCCGAACCAGCGGCAGTAGCAGCCACAGGGTTTCTGGTCGCAGATCTGTTATTTCGTCAGCGGATGTTGGACGTTCCTGTGGACTCATGGGACAGCATCTTGCCATGGATTCGCGCGGTTTCCCTGATGATCACAATAATGTATGGATATCTGCTCTGGGCCAGCCCACGTCAGGATACATCGGGTACAATCACCAAAACGCTTTCTTTGCTAATTGCGCTATGCTCCTTGCTCCATCTGATTGGACTTGTTGCCGCCCCTTATGCCCTTGGACTACAACTGATTTTATTCACCACAGGTTTCGGACTGACTGGAACCCGTTCTCGCAGTGATCGCCCTTATGTAGGGCATACCGAACTGGAACCAGCGAAGGAAGTCTCTACGGAGATTGTAGTGAGTCCATTACGTAAACCAGGTAATCATACTGGTGAATAACTTATGCTTAGCACCTCCATTTTTTGACTTTAGAGGCTGGACTTTCATTAATTATATCCTGCGTGTCTCTTACCACGTAAAAAAGGGCTGAAACTACAATGTAGTTCAGCCCTTTTCTATATACTGATCTTTTCTTGCGAAGAATGATCGGAAGGTTATTCTGTCATCGAAGTGGCATGTGTAACGGTCTTGAGTTCATTTTATATAATGGATAATTACTTCACTTATTTGGCTACAACATGTGCAATGATACGACCCTTTTCGTACGTGACACTAACGTCATAACCCTCTGCAGTTACACTGTCGAATTCACCTGTAATTCCATTAGCCGTGATTAACGTAATATCTTTGGAACCTTCAATCTTATAGTTGGACAAGTCCAGATTCAGACTCCCTCCATCAATGTAGAGTTTTCTGCCGACATTCAGTTGATTGTTGCCATCAGCCACAACCAATTCCAACGTACCCTTATCCATAGTAAAGTTTCTATTCAAGTTTAATGCTCCGTCGACATCGACGACAACCGTTCCATTTTCTACATACAGATCACCCGAACCAAAAGCAGTTGCAGATTCTGCTACCAGCGTTCCGGCTTGCAGCAATGTTCCGCCTGTGTAGCTATTTTTCCCTGTCAATGTAAGTGTTCCTGTTCCTTTTTTCGTGAGCATTCCAGTACCAGTGATATCATTTCTCCACCAGTCTTGTGCATTGAAGCGCCCTTTGGAAGCGTCCATATCTACAGTTACATTGTTCAAGAATGCACCGTATCCATCCGCTGCTGATACCAGATCCAATCTACCCCAACCTTTGGATTCGTCCAAGACAGGATAACCGGAATCAATGGATGTTGTATACAACACTTCTCTGCGTTGCTCATCTGTTAAATACGGTTGTCGTGTTTCTAACAGAGCTTCTGCTCCTTGCGGTACAACTGGAGCCAAACCTTTGGTTCCTGTTTGTGGTAGACCGTACGTCAGCTTTTCTCTATAGAAGGCTTTATTGGCGTCGTGATCTTCCCATTTATTCTCATCGTATGCACTTTTGAAATTATAATCCTCTGTTACCGTGTGTGCATATTCATACAAACTCATATTTTTTTCCTTGGCTTCTGCTCCAAATACCTCTCCTGCATTTTCATAGGCCTTCTCTAACAATTCTTTGTTGTCGGCCTGATTGAATGCAAATGCAGTCATCGCTGTTGCTTGTATTCTTGCACCTATCACATCAAGCGGTGAGTGCATCCCAGCTACAATTCGATTCTCACCCATCTGAGCTGCTCTGGTTAAGAATTCAGAGAATCGTTCTGGCGTAGCATAAGCAAAAGGAAGCACGGATAAGTATGATGCACTTGTATGACCGCTTGGATATCCGCCGTCTTTTCCTCTTCCATCCTCAGCGATTCGTTTGACATAGCTTAATGCAGGAATAAGTTCAACGTTCGTTTCATATTGTTGGTACTGTTTTTCACCTGTTGTTTTCTTTCCTCCCGAAGCCAAAGGTACTTCTTTCGTCTCACCTTCACCCAATGTTTCCCACACAGGCAGTCCTTTGCTATCAACAACCTCTTTCACTTCTCCGTTTGAATTCATTCTCCATGGTCTTGGGGAAGAGTAGAAGTATTTCGCAGGGTTAGATGAAGCAGGGATTTTGAATCGAACCAGATCAACTAAAGCGACCATGTCTGCAAGCTCCGTTTTAGCCCAGTCGCTTCCGATACCCTGACTTTCATCTTCCGTCGTTTCTTCTGTCAATAAAATACTCATCTCTTCCACACTTCGTTCAACGTTTGTCTGTGGCTTAACGATATCTACATACGTGTTAGCCAACGGACCAAAGGCTTCGATCATGCTATAGATCTTATCTCTTTGGTCATCGTAGTAGGCTGCCAAAGCCTCTTCACCCGTGCGGTTTTGCGTGACATCTTCTACATATTTGATATTGGCTTCCCAAGTCGCTTTATTTCGGATCTCTGCATTCGCAAATGTTTTCTGATCGGCAACTGCTACTGTTGGATCGTTCTTAAAGCCGTCATAATATGGGGACGGTCCATCGCCATACTTTGCAACCTTATCATTAACTCCAGGTGTAGTTGCCGCTGTTCCATCTCTCCATTCCGGTTGGTTCATGGACCATACTTGTTCGAAACCGTCCAAAATATCAATAAACGGATTGGTTTCCGCAATATTTTTCAAGGTGTCGTCTCCAGCATTGGCTCCATGCTCCACGGCAGATAAACGAGCTTCATCTGCTAGGGGATTAACATTCAGTACGGTTGCCGTTCCTGTTGGCTTAGCTGGTTTGGCAGCTGTCGTAGAATCTGTTTCTACAGCCTTAACGAGTGCAGACACTGCTTCGGCACGAGTAATTGAATTAAGCGGTTTGAAGCTTCCATCTGCATATCCGGCGATAATTTTCGCTGCTGCCGCTCCACCTACAGCTCCCTTGCTCCACGCCGCAATAGAGGATGAATCACTAAACACATTCGCTGCTGTTTCATTTAACTCCAAATTAAGAATGCCAGCGATCACTTTAGCTGCTTCCTGACGTGTGATCGGATCTTGCGGCTTCATTGTGCCATCGGTGTATCCATCTATATATCCATTCGCATTTGCAATAGAAATTGCTTCGTAATACCATGCACTCTCAGACACATCGTTAAAGGTAATTTTAGCTTGTCCTGAATATCCAAAAGCACCGTTTACCAAGTTCATAAATTCTGCTCTGGTGATATACGTGTTCGGTTTAAATGAACGATCCAGGTAGCCTCGAATTAATCCTTCATCACCCCATGCTTGAATATTTGCTTCCGCCCAGTGTCCCTTAATATCAGAGAACTGAATCTTCTGATCGGCTGCAAAACTTTTCTCTGCAAACGTCGGACCTACCATAGACAACATTAGAAGTAGTGCCAGTGACTTTTTAAGTGGTTTTCTCATGGCTTGCAAATACACGCTCCCATTATCGTAAATTAATTTTTTTGCTTCTGCGTCAGCAAATGAGTAAGAAAGTCTCTATCCAGATGTCTGATCTGCCGTTACTGTAGCATTAGGGGGCGATTGGTATCTATAGAACAAATTCCGTTTTATATCAAAATCGTACGTTCTGGAGCTTTTATGCCAAGAAAAATGGAGGGAATACTATATTCGTCAATTAGAATATCTTTTTTTGTAAACGTTTCATTAACTGAAAGTAAATTATTCAGGTTAAGTTTGTTAAATTTCGGTCAACATGATTTCTAGTCCTCGGCCTACTATATAATGATGAAGTTGTTTAGACATGAGAAGTGAAGGGGGAAAAAAGATGCGTAAGCCATTTCAGTCTGTGAGATCCAGGATGGTTTTTTCCTATCTCGCTGTCGTCCTTGTCATCTCGCTTCTTTTCGGTTCCATTTTATATCTCTTCTTCTCCCATCAATACAGCAAAGAAATTCGAATCAATAATCAGCTGTCGCTGAAAAATACCGTCAATTATATTGAAAGCTCCGTCATCCAGAAGGTGAATCAGGTCTATCTGTCTCTGGCTTTGGGTAGCTCCATCAATATTGATTTAGATAGCATAAAAGGAAACCATGGCAAGATTCTGGACATCGAACAATTACTCAAAAGTAAGGTGCAAAATTATTCCGACCTCATTGAAGCCATTCATGTGTACGATGCGAAGAACCATTGGATGATCTCATCTGTATATGGGCTGTTGCTCTATGAGGACACGCCTTCGAGTGCGGATCATACTACGGATTGGATTGTTGCGATGAAAGAGACTGAAGAAAGCTCCTTATGGATGCAAACTCGCATGGTTCCTCAGGATGCGTATATTGAATCGCCTGAGCAGACCAACGTGAGCCCTTTGATTTCCTATGTTCACAGCTACCCGTTTCAATCTTCTGGACAAGACAGTAAGGTCATGATAGCAATTGATATCAAAGAATCAGCGATCAGTCAGATCATTAAAAATATGATTCCTTCTGACTATGATAGTACATTAATCGTAGATCAGGACGGGACCGTCATTTCTGCCGCAGACAAATCCTTGTTAGGTAGCTCCACGGAGGAGAATTTATCTCAGTCGTTGCTCTCCATTCATTCTTCAAATGAGAGCTTCACGCCTGTATTTAACCATGGATCTTATGTCGTGTCCCAAGATCAATTCAAAGGAAATGGATGGCGGATTTACACCACCACACCCAATAAAAGTTTTTATAATAAATTGGATAGTTTGAAGGAAATCTCGATTCTTCTTTGCTTGTTAGCTATCGCGGTTGGGATTGCGATGTCGTCCATCTTTACGACCGCCAATTATAGTCCTCTAAAGCGAATCCTGAATAATATCAAGAGCCGGATGGATAGCCCCACCAGCCTCAAACAGGATGAATATCGCTTCATTGATACGGCAATTAACAGTCTGTCCAACAAAGTGGATAGTCTGGAGGAAACACTGCAAGCCAATCACAAAATGATTAAGCATAGCATCATGCTCAATATGTTAAATAATCGATTCACACCCGAGGAACTTACGGAGCAACTGCAGTCTGTTCACATTTCAATGACCTACTCTCGCTTCCGTTGCATCATCATTGACCCCGTCAATGAGAAATGGAAGGATCTGCAGCCACGACAGTTGCAGCATACGTTGTATACGATGATCCAGCAACTGGAGATCGCAGAAATGGACGGAACTCAACTGCTGGCAGAGGAATTGCAGGATCACAAAATAGCAGTAATCATCTGTACCAACCAACCCGAAGAACCTCTCTCTGATCACATTGTGGACTTTATTCACACTGAGGCAAGAAACAGGTTCGGTCTGGATTTCGTATTATCACTGGGCGGATGGGTAGAGCATTTCACGAAGATCCACACCAGCTATCATCAGGCGAATACCTTGATTCGATACAGCTATTTCTTTCCCGATCAGTCTGCCATTCAGGATCTTGATCTTCTGAACAGGGAAACCAGCAGCTTGGAAATTCCGGACATATACCTCGTAAACTTTGAGAAAAAATTGCAGACTCGTGATGTGCACGGCACAGTTCAGGCCATTCAGGAGTTGGTCGCGACGATAAAGGAAGGCATGTATTCAGCCGAATACAGTCGGATCATATTACTAAAAACGGTCTCCATTTACTCTGAGTGTATCAGTCAGGTGCGTTGGCAACCCACCGATGCCAGCTCATTGAATTTGTACAAGCAATTTGCATCGTTCTACAATATCAACCGCTATTCGAAATGGATGATCCATCTCGTGACCGAATTTGTGATGCATATGGAGAAGCGAAGCGAGGTACGGAGTGTGGATACCATCTCGGCGGTCAAAGCCTATATTCACGAGAACTTATCGGGCGATCTCACGCTGGATCATGTCTCAGAACAAGTATTCATCAGCCCTAAATATCTCAGTAAACTCTTCAAGGAGGAAACCGGGATTGTCTATTCCGAATATGTTACGAACCAGAGGATGGAACGTGCACGGGAACTCATGACACAACGCGAAATTACGGTTGAGCAGGTCGCAAATACGGTTGGTTACCGTACCCCTGCTTATTTCATTAAGAAGTTCAAAGAAATTCACGGCTGTACACCGAAAAACTTCATGCGCAGTCTAATGGAACAAGGATCTATATAGGTTCAATTTATAATTAAGAAAGGAACTGCTATGAACCTCAACCTTTCAAAAAAACTATATCTATTGTTTGCTACATCTATTCTTATTGGATTGATGAGCGGTTGTACCGTTCTAAACAGGGAATCAGCACAAGTGCAACAGCAGGAACATTCAGCAAGCTCTGAGAAGGACACAGCACCGGAATACACGATTTCCTGGACCATGCATCAAAATGTCCCTGTTCCTGAGAACGCTGAGATGATTACCTATATTGAGGATCAGTTTGATGTCAATCTGGAGGTGTGGAACCTTGAGAACAAGCGCTATGAAGAGCTGATGGAACTGGAGCTGGTTCAAGGGAAGATACCGGATCTGTTCCGAATCAGACAGCCGCATGATCTGCTCAAGTATCAGATGCAAGGGGTATTAGCAGAAATTCCATCGGATGTTCTTGAAGAACATGCACCGAATATTGTAAAGCGAATTCGCGATTATGATTCACGTTACTTGGAGTATGGAAAAATAAACGACAGATTATATGGGATTCCGGTCATCAATCAGACTAACATCTATCAAACCCCTGTCGTATACCGAGAGGACTGGCTTACGCGGCTTGGTCTGGACGTTCCGAAGACATTAGATGAATTCGAAACGGTTATGTATGCTTTTGCCAAAGATGATCCGGACGGAAATGGTAAACAGGATACGTATGGCCTATCCAAGGAGGGCTTAAATGTTGTATTTGGCGCGTTTGGACAATCCGTTTTTACCGAGCAGCTGTACTTTAATGAGAAAAACAACCAACTCGTAATCGGTGCTTTGGAGCCTGAGATGAAAAAGGCCCTGACTTATATGCAAAAGTGGTATCAGGACGGGATTATCGACCCTGAATTTATAACCGGCGAGAATAAAGGCGGCTATAAGCATCTATCCCATGCTTTTATTAATGGCAAAATTGGGATGACCTCGATGGGTAACTACTATCATTGGAATCAAGCAGGAGATTACAGTGTCCCCAACGAAAATGGCCAAGAAACCCCAGTGAAAGCCTCGTTTAATGTGAATGAGCTGCTACAGAAGAACGCAGCTGCAGAGATTGTATTTGGTTCTCCTGTTATTGGTCCGGATGGACATAGCGGTTCTAAAGGAAATAATCTGCTGATGAATTTTATTGCTATTGGAGCTGAGGCTGCGAAAGAGCCGGGGAAACTGGAGAAAATTTTGGAGATACTGGATTATGTAAGTGCCAACCCCGATCCGGTCGAGCAGATCAAAATGGAGTATGGCCTTCCAGGAAAGCACTGGGACTGGAGCGCTGAACCATCAAGATCATTTCATTTACTTCCTCCATATAGCAGTATGGAGAATTACACCAATATGATTGGCTCAAGTATCGGCATGATGGTTCCAGGTACGCCTTCGGACAAACGTGAACAGTGGGCTGCATCTGCAGGGTTGACGGAGCATGGTATCTATAATCGCCTGGAGGTTGCAACCCCTGCTCTGATTCAATATTCATCTGAGTTGATTCGCATGAGAGACAGAGCGTACATCTCCATCATCACTGGCGATCAGCCTGTGGGGTATTTCGATACCTTTGTGGAAGAATTCATGGATGCAGGTGGGCAACAGGTGCTACTTGAAGCGAATAAATGGTCTAAGGAGAATTTGGAGACAAATCCTGCCCAATAGGCGGGACGTATTGGAAGCGACGTCACTCTCTATCCCTTCGCACTCGCATTCGATCCGCGCAGGGATCGGGGTGAAGTGCTTCGTGCAGTGCTGCCGGATTTGGAGGTGCTACCTGAGGGCGTATTTTCAAAACGCTTGCGCTCGGTCCGCTCCATCTGCACAATCTGACCTTCGTGTACCACGATGTGCAATGAACCAAACTCCATGTCATTCAGCTGTCCGGCAATTCGGTCCAACCATACCTCATCCACTTTTAACGGCTTAGCCATAGAGCCGCCTCCTCTTCTCGGGCTACTGCCCGCTATAGTCCTCGATGCGTTGTCATCCAACTGATTTATAATTCATTCTTATCCAACCTATATACTTGGTTTATACATTAGCAGGGCTTCCAGTAGCTGTCAATCTGTATTTTCTTCTTCTCATAATCACTTTTCTGAAACCGCTTTGTGTCCAAGCCAGCTCTTGAGCAGCAACGTGGCGAGAGCCAGAATAAGTAATAAGGACGCCACGGCAAACGAAGCCGAGAATTGATATTCGTTATACAAAATCTCCACATGCAGCGGCAGCGTATTCGTCTCTCCGCGGATATGTCCTGATACCACAGATACGGCTCCGAACTCGCCCATAGCACGGGCATTACACAGAATAATACCGTACAGCAGCCCCCATTTGATGTTGGGCAAAGTTACACTCCAGAAGATTCGCCACCCGGAAGCACCCAGCGTAACCGCTGCTTCCTCTTCCCTGGTTCCCTGGTCCTCCATCAGTGGAATCAGCTCCCTCGCTACGAAGGGGAAGGTAATAAACAACGTTGCAATGACAATGCCCGGCAGCGCAAAAATGATTTTGATATCATGCTCGGACAGCCACGGCCCAAACCACCCATTCGAACCAAAGACCAATACAAAAATCAACCCGCCCACCACAGGCGAAATCGAAAAGGGAAGATCAATCAGGGTGATCATGAGCCCCTTGCCTTTGAACTGGAACTTGGTAATGACCCAGGCAGCGGCCACGCCAAATACCGTATTCAACGGTACCGTAATCGCCGCAACCAATAACGTAAGCTTCAGCGCAGACATGGCATCCGGTTCGGTAAGAGCCGCGATATATACGCCCCAGCCTTGCTTCAACGCCTCCATGAGCACGATTACCAACGGTAGAATCAACAGCCATATCAACACCAGACTTGCCAATCCGATTAACAACCATTTGACCCATGGAGCTTCCGTCGTTGCACGGTTCGTTCCACGGCTGGTCTTTATGGGTGGAACAGGGCTCAGTGGGACGGAACCCGCCATATGCTGCACCTCCTTTGGTTTGGGTGAGTGACATCTGTTTGTACCCTTATTCCATCTTGCTTCATCGTCATGCTCTGCCCGCCTTCCGGCTCCAACGCTGCAAGGAATTAATAATCAGCAAGAGGATGAAAGAAACCATCAGCAGCAGCAAAGCAACAGCTGTAGCACCTGCATAATCGAACTGCTCCAGCTTGGCCATGATCAGCAAGGGGGCAATTTCCGTTTTCATCGGCATATTGCCTGAGATAAATACAACGGAGCCATATTCGCCAATGCCCCGGGCAAAAGCCAGAGCAAACCCGGTCAGCAGCGGCGGAATCAGATCCGGCAGCAGAATGGTACGGAATATCCGCCATCGCCCTGCTCCCAGTGTGGCAGCCGCCTCTTCTACCTCCGCCTCCAGTTCCTCCAGCACAGGCTGCACTGTACGTACCACAAATGGAATTCCGATAAACATCAGTGCCAGCGTAATCCCGGCCTGTGAATAGGCCAGCTTAATACCCAAAGGCTCTACAAATTGTCCAATCCAGCCATTGCCGGCATAGATCGCCGTAAGGGCAACCCCTGCTACTGCCGTCGGCAAGGCAAAGGGCAGATCAATGACCGCATCAAACAGCCTTTTGCCCGGGAATTCATACCGAACAAGCACCCATGCCAGGAGTAGCCCCAGCACGAGATCAATCAGGGCCGCTGCACCTGCGGTCAGGAAGCTGACTTGGAAGGAAGCTAGCACCCTGGGGTTGGTCGCAACCTCAATCATGGTTGCCCACGTCAGCCCTGTGGAGTTAAACAACAGCGCAGCCAATGGAATAAGTACAACCAGGCTCAGGTAGAGTACACTGTAACCCATCGTTAATCCGAATCCCGGCAATGTGCGTCTCCGCGCCACCATCACCTTGCTCATGCACGTTCATCCTCTCTGCCTTCAGCCGGTAAGGCTGGTTGGCCGCTCACAGCGCGATTGATCAGGTGTCCATTGAACAGAGCAACCTTAGCTGCCTGGAACATAGATCTGGTCGAAGATACCACCGTCATTGAAATGTTTGGCTTGGGTATCCCGCCATGTTCCAAATACATCATTCAATGTGAACAGTTCAAGCGCCGGGAACTGATCCTTGAATTTTTCCTCCACGCTATCCAGCGTTGGGCGGTAATAATTTTCAGCAGCAATCGTCTGTCCCTCTTCACTGTACAAATATTTCAGATAGGCATCCGCCACGTCGCGGCTTCCTTTTTTGTCTGTATTTTTGTCCACAATCGCAACCGGTGGTTCAGCCAAAATACTGACGGAAGGCACAACAATATCGAATTTGTCCGGACCCAACTCTTTTACCGATAGGAAAGCTTCATTCTCCCAGGCAAGCAGCACATCACCGATGCCACGTTCAACAAACGTCGTCGTAGACCCGCGCGCACCCGAATCCAGTACAGGCGCATGCTTGAACAATTCTCCAACGAATTCCTTCGCCTTCTCTTCGTCATTGTTGTTTTGCTTGAGGGCATATCCCCATGCCGCCAAATAGTTCCAACGTGCTCCACCGGACGTTTTGGGGTTCGGGGTGATGACTTGTGTATCCCCTTTGATCAGATCATCCCAGTCCTTGATGCCTTTTGGATTGCCTTTACGTACAAGGAATACAATCGTAGAGGTATACGGCGCGCTGTTATGCTCGTATTTATCCTGCCAGCCTTCGTTAATCAGACCTTTATCTTCAATCGCATCAATGTCGTATCCCAATGCCAGCGTCACCACATCCGCATCCAGTCCGTCAATGACAGAACGACTCTGCTTACCCGAGCCCCCGTGGGATTGCTTGATGGTCACTTCCTGACCTTTCTCTTTCAGCCAATGCGCCGCAAACGCTTTGTTATATTGCTCATAGAGTTCCCGCGTTGGGTCATAGGAAACATTCAGCAGTTCGATGGCCTTGGCCCCTTCTGTGCCGCCTTCCTCTCCCCCTGATGTTCCTGCCGCACTGGACCCGCCGCTATCCGATCCGCATGCTGCCAGAACTCCTGTTAACACCAGTGCCAGACCAACCAGAATACCCTTGTGAATTCTCTTTTTCATTAAATAACACTCCCCCGATATAGATCTGCATGACTACCTCAGGCCGGCTGAACAGGATGGAACGCCCCATATAAAAACAAGAAGACGGAGGAACCCCCGCGCACTTCTCCCCATAAAGTCATGCCGGCTTAAGGCCGTGCATGCTCCATCCGGAAAGGATGCGCTGCGGTGTTCCTCCGTCTATACGGTGAGAACGTTATTCTGTTCAGATTGCATTGTTGCATGTGTCTGTAAAATGACCGCTTTCACAATGAAAACAGATTCATTTTTATTATTCCTACCTGTTTAGTAAGTTATATATGTATAATAAAGGCAGTCTATATACCTGTCAAACGTTTTTTCCGATTTTTACCGGATTTTTGCACCATTGGCAAATAAAAGAGGAACAACGAACCAACGTCCGTTGATCCCCTCAGCGATTCTTATCCTTCACTGTCTATTGTAAACATGAACGGAATTGGACTGCCACGCCTAGTCCATTCCTCATCTGCCCGCATACCGGATATTGGGTACCGGTGGTGTGCTCATTCCTTCTCCGAGATAAAAGCCGGTGTGCGGCGGTTGATTGTAGGCTACATTTTGCCAAGCGACGCCAAGACGGTACACTGGATCATGCATCAGCGTGTAGATGCGTTTGTCCGTAACTGCTGTTGTGGTATAGATCCGCAGCGCTGAGCTGTCATTCGTCCGCCATACCACTTCCTCTCTCCAGTCCCCGAACAGATCGGCCTGCAGATTCGGCGTAGACTTGGTTCCGTTATTGGAAGATACGCCGGATGCAGTGAGCAGGTTCACCGTCGTGCTGTTGGCATAGTTCCACTTGTCGATTCGGTTGCTGTCCAGCAGTTCACGGAGCAAGTCACCATCCCACCAGATACCAAAATTCGTGGAAGAAGGTAGGGTTGTTCCGAGTTTCTGCCCTTTGGCCGTGTACAGGCTGCCGTCTGCCCATACTTCGGCGCCTTTATATCTTGGATCGATATCCGCCGCCATGCCGCGTCCAATATCCTTCGTTGTTTTGACTCCCCAGATTAACTGGCCAGTACCTGCATCACGGAATTCTACTCCGGCATTGGATGGCGTCTCATGAACCTGAAATACCTCAAGTCCGGGGCGATCCGGGTCCAGGTCACTCAGATGCATGGCATCGCCATGATGAAGTCCTGTCGTGTACAATCCTTTGCCGTTGTCATCCACCGCCATGGCACCATAGACGATCTCGTCTTTCCCATCTCCATCTACGTCCGCCACACTCAGATTGTGATTGCCTTGCCCAGCATAACCGGAATTGCCAGATGTATTGGAATCAAATGTCCATTGTTTGGTCAGCTGTCCATTCCGCCAGTTATAGGCCACAAGCACACTGCGCGTATAATACCCGCGAGCCATCACCAGACTTGGACGCTCTCCATCAAGGTAAGCAATGGCAGCAAGGAATCGGTCCACCCGATTGCCGTAGTTGTCTCCCCAACTGGATACATTGCCACGCGCCGGTTCGTAGTTCACCGTGGAGAGCGCTTTGCCAGTCTGCCCATTGAATACCGTCAGGAATTCGGGGCCAGACAATACATAACCGCTGGAATTGCGGTAATCCTTGCTTGCATCCCCGATGACCACGCCAGTGCCATCCTTGGTGCCATCGGCTGTTTTCATCGCGACCTCGGCTTTGCCGTCACCGTCCAGATCGTAGACCATAAACTGGGTGTAGTGAGCACCCGCGCGAATATTTTTGCCCAGACTAATCCGCCAGAGGCGTGTTCCGTTCAATTTGTAGGCATCGATAAACACTTCCCCCGTATAACCGCTCTGGGAGTTATCCTTGGCGTTGGAGGGGTCCCACTTCACGATCAATTCATACTCACCATCACCATCCAGGTCACCTGCACTGGCATCATTGGCACTGTAGGTATAGGCTACTCCATCGGGCGTTGTCCCACCTGCGGGTACATTAAGCGGTACAGACAGATAGTTGTTGCCCCATACGCTCGCTGCCGTTGAAGCAGCCTGCTCCGTTCCACTGACTACAGCGCGAACCGTGTATTTGGAACTGCTTGTCCCGCTTGCATCCTGAAGGTTGGTGCTGTTCGTTATGGGCGATGCGTTCACCTTGGTTCCATCCCGATAGACGTTAAACGATACATTCGAACCTTCCGTTCCCAAGAGTCGCCAACTGACAAACACACCTGTCCCGGTCTTTATAGCCACCACACCGCGATCCAGAAATTCCATCTGCCTTGCACCCGCTGCATGTGTTACTGGCGTGTTGCCCAGGCCAAGCGAAGTAACCAACAACGCGGAACTCAACAACGATACTCCGGCTGTACGTAATGCGCGCTTCCACAGTGATGATCGATTTCCCATAAACAATTGCCTCCCCAATTGTATTGGTAAGCCCGATGCCCTTGTAGCGCCATCTTTTATGTAAGCGCTTTAATACATCCATTTTAAATTAAACATTTAATTCCATCTATAGGTCTAATTTAGTAATTTAAAGAATAATTTGATGTAAATAATAGATTTTCATAAAAAACAGCACTCTCAATAAATTTGAGAATGCTGTTTAAACCCCTTGAATACACGATTTTCATTTACTACTACAATTAGCCGCCACCTGCTCCATGTCCCATTAATGTATAGATTATTGGGTTCATTACGATTGAAACACTACATAGAGTCAACAAAAACGATACTTTTTTCTGCATTGATCCGCTGCACCTCGCTTGATAATAATTTGAATTTTTGTTTTGCAACTGAATCGGCCCGATCCCTGTATTGCTCAAACAAGGTCATACACGTAATAATATTCCGATCACTATTTATTTTAACTGAAAAATGCAAACCTTCCAAAATTAGATTAATTGCATCATGACGATGTTTTGTAAGATTATATACTCCTAAATCACTTAAAAACTGTGCGTAACTCTCGCCCATAATTGAATGATTGTACTCCCCAAATTCAGTCTTGTATGTACGTAAGGGGATATAGTCGGAGAAACGATCCAAAATGTGATCAATGTTTACGCCAAATTTATTTGCAGCTCGTACTATATATCGAAGGGCCATGAAGATTTCGTCTTTACGTCCCTCAATATAATTCGCATAATCGGGAATAACATCCACTTCTCCAGACATTAAACGATAGAGATACGTATTGGCTACAGCCCACTCTTCAAACTGCTTCAAGATACGACGGGATTCTTCATCGTCCTCTTTCACCCAGCTTTGTCCGTCAGCATATAACTTCACAAAGTCGAGTGCTCGAACATAGTCCCTGTGTTCCTCATATACAGTGGATTGGATCAGCCAGGAGTATAGTATATAAAAATATAGGGGACGCTCTGTCCGTTTCATCTCCTGATTCTTACGTTTACGGTTGTTACTTGCCTCATACTGTATCTGGGCTAAAAGCAACATCTTGTCA
The DNA here is from genome assembly GCF_058313655.1 of Paenibacillus sp. Negev47. Lineage (NCBI taxonomy): Bacteria > Bacillati > Bacillota > Bacilli > Caryophanales > Paenibacillaceae > Paenibacillus > Paenibacillus sp. Negev47. Next base: position 528,073 of record NZ_CM177754.1, on the reverse strand, counting down.
GAAAGCTCGCTAACCTTATTCCATTTATGAACTGCCATAAACACATGAATCAAATGTTTCAGCGCATCCAGTTGATACGACTCATCCAGTCGATCCACATAGGGCTCGAACAAGATAGCCATCCTTAGATTTTCCTCCAGATTCTCACCTTGTCCAATTAAAAACATGCGATACTGACACATGGCAAGCCGTTCGGAATGCTGATATTTCTCAACCTCACTCACACTCTTATATAACAATGCCGCGCTAGACCACTGATTTCGTTCAAATAATTGTTCTGCCATCTCAAATAGTTCTGTCGCATAATCCAAGTCGTCCAGTAGCCGATGGAGAATCTGCTCAATGCAGTCCAGCCGATTCAGTTCGGCACTTCGGAGAATGAACGGTCTGATCCGCCGCATGGATACAGAATAAGCGAAACATTCTTCCACATAGTCGGCAAAAAAATGATCCGCTGCCACGCCCATTCCTGATGAGATCGCTATTAACTGGCTCACGGATATGGGACGATTCCCATGTAAAATACGACTAATTGTGCCTGTATTAATGCCAGATACTTCTGAGAATCGGGAGAGCGTCATGCTGTTCTTATCGATAAACTGGGTTAATTGCTCCCGAATTGAATTTGCAGGTTCCAAGGAAAGCACCACCCTTCGTGCAACATCCAGATTTTAGGTTTCATCACCATATATTCTGATCATAATGAACGTTCGAACGATGGTCAATAAAAAAATGTGATAATTGCCACTATTTTCAAGTTAATCCCTTAAAAATACTAAAAAAAGCTGTAAAACCATGCGTTCCTCCATGATTTCACAGCTTATAGATCACTTTTCAGATGTAATATTCCACTTACACTTCTCAATTCACCGTATTACAACTCATACCACAGGCGCAATACATACCGGACGAGGCAGTTCCAGCTTGAACCCGTTATGCGTCAGACGCCCGTCTTCTTCACTGATCTGGAAACCTACGAGGTTATTGCTATCCTGGTTCGCCACCACTAGAATGCCACCTGGAAGCAGATTGAAGTTACGCGGTGTCTGCCCAATCGTGGACGTCCACTCTACGGCTTCCAACTTACCGCTCTCCTGATCAATGTGATAGAGCACGATGCTGTCATCTCCCCGATTCGATGCATACAGGAAACGACCACATGGAGATACACGGATGTCTGCGGCCGTACCTTCTCCCTTATGCCCTTCTGGAAGTGTCGAGATGTGCTGCAACGTAGTGAACTCACCTCTGCGCTCATCGTACAGGAATGCCGTAACCGTGTTGTCCAATTCATTGATTACATAAGCCCACTTGGAGTTGGGATGGAACACAAGATGCCTTGGGCCAGCGCCTGGCCGCTGATTCGTCTCACGATGCGTAACCAGACGTCCTTCTTCCAAGCGATACACAATAATCTGATCCAGGCCAAGGTCACACACGACAGCATACTGTCCGGAGGGATCTGGCTGGATGGAGTGTGCATGTGGCCCTTCCTGGCGTTCTTCGTTGATTCCACTTCCCGTGTGCTCCACCCATGCACTCATCTCACCGAGCGTCCCCTGATCGCCTACCGGGAATACATTGACACTGCCGCTACTATAGTTGGATGTGAATACCCATTGACCATCCTTCGAGACAGACACATAACATGGGGAAGCCCCTCTGGTCTGCTTTCGATCCATCAGGTGCAGTTCACTCGTTGCCGCATCTCTCCGATAAACCAACACTTCTCCCTCGTCTGTCTCACTCGCCACATATAGACAGTTTGCGTCCGGGCATAGCGCCAGATAAGAAGGATTGCTCACACCCTCCATGTGATTCACGATTCGCATCTCTCCTGTATCCGTATTCAGCGCACATAGGAATATGCCCGGTTCATCCGCTGAAGCATACGTACCTGTATAGAAAAACGTTTCCTGAGTTGTGACTGGTTCCATATCTAATCTCTCCCTTATCCTGTATTTTCATTGGTCTGATTCTTCCCACTGGTATGTACTTACCCAATTCACGGGCAACTGCTTCACTTCCTGTAACGTGGCTTTCTAAATTAGATCATAACCAGTGAGCGTTCTCATTCTGTCATTGACTCCCTTATCCCCTCTCACCATAATACAGAGTATGAGACCTAACAACAGACCACCCCTACTGCGTAAATCAGACGGATTTCGTATGCAAAAACTCATTGTGCTTCCGGACCCGCTGCTGCAAGAAGCCGCAGCTTATCCAGTCACGTCGGGGTTATACGTTACGGATATCGGTTACTTTCACGAAGCAGAACATCATTACCGTGACCGTCCCGATGGTTGTGAATCACATATTCTGATGTACTGTTCCCAAGGCACAGGCTGGTATACGATAGATGGCGGCAAGACGTATGAAGTCCGCCCGGGAAACCTCACCATATTGCCAGCACATATTCCTCATGTGTATGGTGCCAACGCAGCTGAACCATGGAGCATCTTCTGGATTCATCTACGCGGCGATCACGCTTTATCCTACATAGAACCATTGTTGACCCATCATATTTCTACTATGCCACCGGCCAAGGCTCAGAAATGGCTTGAGCTTTTCCATGAATGTTACGGCGCGTTAGAGACGGGTTACTCCATACAGACAATGACTTATGCCTCCCAGATTATTGGTTATATGCTTGGTATGCTTGCTTATGGGCCGGAAACGACAGGAACAGATGGCGGGGTCGTCAGCAGCAAACGTGCGGCTGAACAATCTGTTCAGTATATGCTGGAGCATCTGGAGAACGGAATCACCCTCAAGGAACTGGCGGCACACGCGCGGCTGTCTGTCCCTCATTACTCACAGTTGTTCAAGCAAGCTACCGGTCATTCGCCCATCGATTATTTTCTGCGGCTCAAGATCCAGCATTCCTGCCGCTATCTGGACTTTACCGATTGGACCGTGAAGCAGATCAGTTCCGAGCTTGGTTTCAAGGACCCCTACTACTTCTCCCGTCTGTTCAGCAAAATGATGGGACGTTCACCCACGGATTATCGAAATAAATCCAAAGGTTAGAGGCCGTGCCTTCACTTAACCCTTTCTGAATGCTCATGAATTCAGTTGGAAAATTGCAGCAACCTTTTGTACAGAAGGGTCGTCTATAGGAGCAAATAACTTTTATATAAAGGGATTATCTCTGGAAAAGTGAGGCGAACCTATCATGAAAAAAAATATGATTGCTGCATTAACTGCCGGAGCTCTGCTCACGCTCTCTCTAAGTGCAGGACCAATGAACGCGGCGCCAGCCCAATTTACGGATATTCAAGGCGTGGCAGGAGCGGACAAAATCGAATCGCTTCATCAGGATGGATTCATCAAAGGCGTGAGCGACAGCTTGTTCAAGCCTGAACAGGAGTTAAATACCGCTCAGGGCATCCAATTGATTGCGGACGGACTGAATCTGAATCTGGACACCATTCGTTTTATCAAACAGCCGCTCCCAAGTGACCACTTCTCTAATGTAAAAGATGGCGTATGGTACAGTGATGCATTTATCCGCGCCCAATATAATGGAATTCAGATGTCACAGGATATTGATCCGTCCAAAGCGCTCACTCGTGAACAGTACACCCTGTTCCTGATGCAAGGCATTGAAGCCAAAGGCGGTCTGCCGATGATTAATATCAAACCTGTGGACATTAACGACGAACAGGAACTTACGCCAGAGTATCAAGGTGCCATACAGCGCTCTCTGGTTCTCAAAATCAATGCACTGGATGCCGACGGCAACTTCAATCCCAAACAAACGATTACTCGTGCCGAAGCAGCCGTTATGATGTATAACGCAATCGAGTATCTGGAATCTTTCCATGCACCGCAAATCCCGGAAACACCTGAGAAGTAATATTTCTATGAAAAAGCTGCCTCTTCGGTAGAACCCTCCTATGCCAAACAGCCGCATCTTCCTTTAACAGGAATGTGCGGCTGTTTGCATTATACCTATATGACTGATGTAATCATCAGATTAGCTTTTTAACTTAGAAAGAACCTTTAACTACAACTTCGGACAACGGTAAACGTCCTGATGGGTGGGCTGGCTGTGCAGCTTTACCTACCGTAATTAACAATGTTGGCACAAAACGTGCTGGAATGTTGAAGGTTTCAATCAATTTCTGCGGATTGTATCCACCGATCGGGCAAGTGTCGTAACCCAGGGAGCGTGCAGCAAGCATAATATTTTGGGATGCAAAGGAAGCATTGCGGATCGCTTCATCGCGAGCCGTTTGCGGGCTTTGGTAAGCACCGTTGATCTGCCCAACCAATGCGTCGCGAATCTCAGCAGTCAATGCGCCAGCTTCCACAGCTTGATCATAGATCACCGTGTTACGGTTCGCTTCGAGATCTCCGAGAACAGCAATTGTAACGGAACTGTCTGTGATTTGACTTTGTCCATAAGCAACTGGCAGCAATTTAGCTTTGTCCGCTTCGGATTCAATCACGAGGAATCTCCAATGTTGCAGGTTCCATGAAGACGGTGCTTCCCCAGCTGCTGTCAAGATTGCGTTTAGATCAGCTTCAGGCAATTCAAAACCTTTTTCGTATTTTTTGACCGCATGACGTTCGCTAATAACGCGAAGTGTTTCATTTTTTTCAATGCCTGACATGTGTTCCACTCCCCAGACTCTATTTTGTTTGTTTTTCTCTTTTACATTCGCAAGGCGATTTTGATACCAACTCTACCAAAGACTTGCCTTCCGAAAATAACATCAGCGCAGACGACCTCTCCTCATCTGTGTTCACGTTATGCCCGGAATCGCTTGAAACCATTCAATGGATCTTTCACCGGAGCATACGCCCATTCCATAACCAGTCGATCACGAACCTGTCCACCATGCCTGACTAAACCAAGGTCACATCAGAGAGGACCATTGGTTGTGGAATCTGTCAGGACTTCTCTTTGCCAGGCAATCCATCCAGCGACAAGTTACATGCTTCTCCATGACCTATACGCTGCTTCACATCCTCTATGGATATACGATCAAAATAGGCGCTCAGTGCCTCTTCGCCTCCGTCGTAAATGTTCCCCATCACGGCCTGCATATTGGAAGATACCACGCACGATGACCCGGACTCCCCTGAACACCAGTTCGGACCAAGTGAACCGCCAGCAACGAGTCTGTACAGTTCTCCAAGCTTAATCTCCTCACTTGGACGGCTAAGCAAGTACCCGCCATGAGCACCTTCCTTCGTTGTGAGGTAACCATGCTTGCGCAGAACACTAAGTACCTTGCGGACTCTGGCCGGATGCGTACCCACACTCTGGGACAAGTCTTCACTATTGGCCATACACTCATCTCTCATTGAGAGAAAAACAAGACAATGCACCGCAATGGTAAATTCACTGTTCATAACTTACTCCCTTCCCGGCATACTACACCGATGGACTTCGACCCAAGGTAAGTATAACTGTCATTATATGAATAACAGTTATGTTTGTCAACTTTCACTCAAGATGGAATCACACGTGTTTTTTCCTGTTATACCAATACTTACAGCCCTCTACAAAATCAAGCCAAGAGGACACATCCTATCGCCATTTCAACCTAAAAAGAACAAAAAAGTGAGCCTTTCGCTACGCGAAGGGCTCCAATAAGATAGACATATGAAAGGGCTTACGTGATTATTATAATCGGTAATCTTCAATTTGAAAACGCTTTTTTTGTAAAGTGCATCATTATTTAAAATTTTTTTTATTCGATCAAAAAGAATAACAGGTATTGCTAAAACTAATGCCATTAGTTATAATACTAATATCATTAGTTTTAAGGAGGGTTTATCGATGCGCATTACCCGAGAATTTGATGTCATTCAAGTTACATTCCTTCCAAAGCTCTTCCCTGTGAACGTATATCTTGTTGAAGAGCAAGATGGATTAACCTTAATTGATGCCGGAATGCCCTTTAGTTTCAAGGGGATCTTGGCAACTGCCCAGTCCCTTGGCAAACCCATCACCAGAATCATTCTAACTCATGCTCATAGCGACCATATCGGTGCACTGGACCTTCTTAAAGAGGCTCTCCCCCAAGCGGAAGTCTTCATCTCCAGACGGGATGCCCGGCTACTGGCGGGAGATCCTTCCCTGCTCCCAGGTGAGCCACAGACCCGGGTGCGCGGCGGTGTGCCCAAACCTCAAGCGGTTCGGACCCAGCCGGACCACTTGCTGGATGAAGGCGACCGGATTGGTTCACTGGTTGCCGTTGCCTCACCAGGCCATACACCGGGGCACATGGCCTTCATGGATACACGCAGCCGCGTGCTGATCGCCGGCGACGCGTACCAGCTGCAAGGCGGCCTTGCTGTATCCGGCCGCGTGCGCCCGCTCTTCCCGTTCCCCGCGCTGGCGACGTGGAACCGCGAAGCGGCTCTGGCCAGCGCGAAGCGCTTGGCGGAGCTGGAACCGTCCGTGCTGGCGGTAGGCCACGGACGGATGCTGCGCCAGCCCGCTGCCGCCATGCGCGCGGCAACCGCTGATGCACAGCAGCGGCTCGGCTTTGCCGGGGGGCAACTGTGAGCCCCCGGCAAGGGCTGGATCGCGGCGCTCTGCTCAGCGCCGCCGCCCAGCTTGCTGACAGCGACGGCTTTCAGGCTCTGACACTGGCCGCGTTGGCCCAGCGGCTGGATGTGCGCTCGCCGTCGCTCTACAACCACATCAGCGGACTGCCCGGGCTTCGCCAGGATATGGCGCTGATGTCCGTACAACAGCTTAGCCGTGCACTAACGGCGGCTAAGGCAGACCGTACCGGCGACGAAGCCATTCAGGACGTCGCCGCGGCATACATCGGCTTCGTCCGCGAGCACCCTGGGCTGTACGAAGCCTCATTTCATGCCCCGGACCGCGAGGAGCCACAACTCGCCGCGGCCAGCACAGCCACGCTGGAACTGCTGCTTCATACCTTGCAGCCCTACCCGCTAACCGAAGCGGAAGCATTGCATGCCGTTCGTGGTTTGCGCAGCCTCTGCCATGGGTTTGCCTCCATTGAGGCACAAGGCGGCTTCGGCATGAACTTTGATCCAGACGAAAGTCTACGTCTGACCGTATCTGCATTTCTGCATGGACTCCATCATCTCCACGAAGACTAATAAGGCAAGCATTGCATCACGAAAAGGACTGCAGCTCCTCTGCAGTCCTTTTTACATAACCGTCCCAGATGTTGTATCTTCCTCACATTCAAATCGATTGTGATATTCGTTATTTGATATCTATTATCCGTTTTCTGTTATTCGTCTTGCGTCTGTCGCCTGCCACTCACAACTACGCACTTCTCTATTATGTACATCTCCCGTTCCTCTCCATCGGAACGGTTTCTCTACAACCACCCTACGGCCACTGCTGCCGACCTTCCTCTACCTCCTGCAAAATATGCTTCATCACTGGCACATACACCTTCCAGTAGAACATGTCAGGAATATCTTTCTGATCTGGCGTAAGCTTGGCCCGGATAACATCCCAGCCTCGGATTCGGCGCCAGAAAGAATAATGCTTCATCTCTCCGAAGGACCCTGCCATGTAGTACGATCGATTATAGTCATCGGATCGGACAAGTGCAGCAAATTCCGCGGGTATCCCAGCATCCCCCAGCTTCTGCTTGCCTGTCTCCGTCAGATCGGTCTTATACCAGGCCAGTATGGAATTCTTCTCTTGCGGCACAATGATATCGAACCAGCCAGTGTAATGAATATCCTGCGTTATGCCGCTCAAATCTCTGCCTTCCGGTGTAAATGCAACCTGTATATTGCTTGTCTTCACATCTGGGCCTTTCTCCAGCACCATGACCTGTCCATCCACATGCGCCAGCAGAATGCCAGCCCCGTGATAAGGCCACTTTTTCTTCTCTCGCTTCTCATAGTTCGTCCGAACCCACCGAGGTACTTCGCCCTTACTTTGCAGATTAGATACCGACTTTCCTTGCCATCCACTGCTACCCACTCCCAAGGTGGGATACAATTGCTCCCTTGTCATCTTGGAAGCTGTATTCGCTAATGCGCTGTATTCGGCGACAATCGTTACACCTTTATAAGCCGCTTCGCGAATCTTCTGCACATCATATATCGTTAATCCTTCATAGATTGCATCTTGTCTCCGTTCATTCTTCGGTGTAGACAGGCTACTCCGATTCGCCGTCAGATAGATCAGATCCGTGTCCGTCACCTCATCAGGCAGCAATCGCTTCATCTGAATAAGTCCATCCTGAATGTCATAGCCATAATAATCCTCTTCATACGAGTAGTGTTCCCCTGTATGTTGTACGATCTTCTGTTGATTCAGAAGCCAGACCAATCCCTTGTGTCCCTGATAGGACAAGTCCGGTCTGCTCTTGTCAATAATCATGATATTAAGCGGAACCGGGGCCTGGGATTGCCACATAATCCAGGGGACAACCAGCACCACCGATACCACTGTAAAACAAGCCAACGTCCACATCGTGACTGGCCTGTAATTTTTTTTCATGAAGCACCTTCCTCCTTGCTCTGTTCCAAGGTATATTGCCAGGATCGGCGGATAGATCAGCCCAATCCATTTCTGCTGTTCTTGGTCATGGCGCTTGTAAACGCCGACTTCCATAACCCGGTTCTTTTTGAATACCCAGAATCCCTCTATGATGTGAACCGATGAGTTTAATAGATATCCATTTTTGCCCAATCATTGCACGATTTCCCCTTAATCGAATAAACGGCCTTACAACGGGCACAATAATACAAAATTTTCAAATACACCCTGTGAATATAGATCGGGTATATGATACACTAAGCTTTCTATCGGCTTTCTGCGTTTGTGATATAATAGGAACTGAAAATTCCGGCAATTCGTACTGGTTTCCGGATCTCCGGATAACATATTATTCCAGAAAGAGGGAGTTCTACGTGGCTCAAATCAGTCCGTACTACCTGCAAATCGGGGCAACCGTGGGTATGCTCGTCATGGCCCTGCTTGCCATCTTCATCCGCATGAAAGCCAGTCACAGACCGGTGACCATTCGCAAAATCCTTATTCCTCCGCTCGGCATGAGCACAGGATTTCTCATGTTTGTTGTACCGGAGACACATGTTCCTCTACTCTGGGCATTTATTGCGTTGCTGGTGGGCTGGTTCTTGTTCTCGTATCCCCTCATTCGCAGTACACGGTTTGAACGAGTAGGTGAAGAGATTTATGCCACGCGTTCCCGCAGCTTTGCTTTCATTCTGCTCGGATTGCTGGCTGTACGCCTGATCCTGCATGAAGTCATTCAGCGATATGTAAGTATTCCGCAGACAGGCGGATTATTCTTCCTGCTGGCCTTCGGCATGATTGTACGCTGGCGTGTATATATGTACAAACACTACAAAGAAGTGCTGGTGGCCGAACACTAGTCACATACACAGACCACGCACAGGTTCACAAAAAAAGACACATTCTGTTACACCATTGGTGTGCAGAACATGTCTTTTTTTGTTTTCAACCTGGTTGGAGATTGGAGATGTAGATCATTCGATATCTATTCAGGATCTGCAACTTTCACCAGCTGCTTGCCCAGGTTATCTCCTGAGAAGAGACCCATGAATGCTTCGGGTGTCTGTTCGAAACCGTCCACAATGTTCTCTTCGTACTGGATAAGACCTTCCTTAATCCATTTCGCCAATTTGGCGCGGCCTTCCTTGAAGGATTTCGTGTAATCACCCAGCAGGAAACCTTTCATCAATGCCGTATTCGTTAACAGCAACGTCTGTGGCCGCATCCCGATATCCGGCTTCTCCAGATTATAGGATGAGATCTGACCGCATAACGGAATACGTGCATTCCGATTAATGTGGCGCAACACTGCATCCGAGATGTCACCGCCCACATTATCGAAGTAGACGTCCACGCCATCGGGGCAAGCCCGTTCAATGGCTGCTGACATATCCTGCTCCTTCTTGTAGTTTAAGACCACGTCGAAGCCCAGCTTATCTTTTAGATACGCACACTTCTCGTCAGAGCCTGCAATACCAACCACGCGTGCTCCTACAATTTTACCAATCTGACCTGCAATCATGCCTACCGCTCCGGCCGCTCCCGATACAACTACCGTTTCGCCGTCCTTGGGTTTGCCGATGTCTTCCATACCAAAATAAGCCGTCAGACCCGTCAGGCCCAGCGCACCCAGGTAAGCCGTGATTGGTGCTTCTTCGGTATCAATCAGCGAAAGATCAGCCGTATTCACTGCGGCATATTGCTGCCAGCCCCACATGCCGGATACGAGATCTCCTTTGCGCAGATTCGGCTCCGAAGATTCCACAACCTGCCCAATGGTTCCACCCTTGATCACTTCATTCAACGCGTACGGTGCAGCGTAAGATTTCGTATCTTTCATGCGGCCCCGCATGTACGGATCGACCGACAAATATAATGTACGTACCAGGACTTGCCCAGCCTCCGGTTCAGGAAGAGGTGCATCAATGAAGTTGAAATTCTCTCTCGATGGGGCACCTTCGGGACGAGACGCAAGTACGATCTGTTTATTTACAGACACCAAAATTACCTCCTTGTTGCCAAGTGGACGCAAGGTTAACCCTTGTCAGCTGAAATCACTCACCACTGGCTCTGTGTTATCACTTCTTAATAGTTTAAACCGAAACAGGCGGATCACAAACGTGGGCCGCCTTGAAATATGCAAATATCGTCACATTGTAGCTGCTTTTAGCTAATTATTGTGCTGTCAAAATCACAGGACCGTCTGCTGTAATCGCAATCGTATGTTCATACTGGGCAGACAGACTGCCATCCATAGTACGCGCAGTCCATCCATCCGAATCCAGCTTGCTGCGGTACGTACCGATGTTCAGCATCGGTTCAATCGTAATAACCATGCCTTCCTTGAGACGTGGACCCCGATGTGGTGGACCATAGTGAGGGACTTGTGGTTCCTCATGCATCTTCTCCCCAATGCCGTGTCCAATAAACTCACGTACAACCGATAGACCTTCACCTTCTGCATACACCTGAATGGCGTGGGAGATATCACCGATCCGGTTGCCAACTACGGCAAGTTCAATCCCTTTGTACAAGGAGGTTTTGGTTACATCCAACAGATGTTGTGCTTCCGGAGTCACTTCACCTACGGCATATGACCAAGCCGAATCCGCCAGCCAGCCATTCAGATTAACCACCATGTCGATTGTGACGATATCGCCGTCTTTCAGTGCATATTTCCCCGGGAACCCGTGACAGATCACATCATTAACCGACGCACATGTCGCATATTGGTATCCGTTGTATCCCTTTTGTTCCGGCGTAGCGCCATTTTTCTTCATAAAAGCCTCTGCAAACTGATCGATCTCCTGTGTCGTAATACCTGGACGAATCATTTTCGCAATTTCTCTATGGCACGCGGCGAGAATTTCTCCGGCTTTTCTCATATATTCAATCTGTTCTTTGGTCTTCAACGTAATCATTACAACTACTCCTTGTCCGTTAAGATCTTATCCTGTCTTCTATTGTAACGCGAAACGCTCAAAATAAAAAATTCCGTGTAATCAGCAACATCCTATTATACGCGTGGCCCCTGTCCAATGAATATACTTTTCCATAAAAAACTCGAAACCCCTTCATATCTGGCCGCGTATATGCTTAAAACAGTTGAAGTCGAAAGGGTGAAAGCTCATGTTCAAAAAGATTATTGGTAAACTTATTGATTCCAAATCTTCATCTCACCGCAAACGTTATAGCTCCTCGGACAGGCGCTCATATAAACGTCACAGCAGTTCCTCCGGCAAGCGTTCCTACAAGCGCTATTCTTCTTCGGATGTGAAATATAGAGACAGCCGCAGCGGTTCTGGTTATTACAAAAGCAGAAAATATAGCTCCAGCTAAGCTGCTGTCGTTACTGCTTTTAATAAGTAATGATCGTTCCAGCTCAGCGGACGCTAAAGAATATGTAACAAAGGGGTGTTCGTCAGCCGTACTTACGGCCAGCAGAACACCCCTTTTGATTGTTTCTTTATTATGAAAAAGGAAAAAGACCCCTACAGATATAACACGAAGAGGTCCCGGATAAAATATGGATTCACCTGTAGAACTTATTTCATCTTACTTTCTGCAACACATAGTCCATCTCTGCTAGTAACTCCGTCGCTCCACCCTTATAACCCGGGCGAAGTCCAAGGAGTCGCTCCAGCATGTGGTGCAATTCCGGCGTAAGATCAAGTTCCTCCTGCCAGCTGGCTGGTTCTCGGCCCTTCTCTGGCTCATAGGCGGAATACAGCATAAAGAGAAGAAAGTGTCCGATGTCCTGCAGATCATGATCCGGTGTAGCCGGTTCATCTTCAGGCTCAGGTACTTCTCGCATACGTCGCTTCAGCTCCGGCAACAACGGCTCCCCCAAGCTTCTTGCCAAGCCAAAGTCAATCAGATGAACCGTCCCTTCACGTAAAATAACATTAGGAATACGCACATCTCCATGAATATATCCTTGCTCATGCACATGAGCCACCGGAGCTAGCAGTTGACCTGCCAGTTCCAGACATTCCCGCTCCGTATATTGGAGACCTTGCTCGAATATGCATTCTTCCAATGTCTGTCCACGGACATACTCGGTAACGATATAACTTCGTCTCCCCGATGTGAACATATCCAACAGATCAGGGATCGCCGGATGGCGCAGATGTTTCATCACGTCCGCCTCCCGCTCCAATAAGTGCGCAGAGAGTCTGCCCTTGCTGGGCTTGGACTCCTTCAACGCCACTTCCCTTCCGGTTCGGTCGTCCGTACACAGATATGTCAGCCCATAGCTCCCCATACCCAGCAATGCCTGTATCGTATAACGCTCAGCGATGGTCGTTCCCTCTTGCCGAGGACGGTCAGTCCATAGCCCGAGCAATCTTTGCCAACTTCGTCGCAGCTCCACAGATCCTCCCATGCCAGCTCCCTGATCCACTCAGGCTGTTTCTATACCGAGCAGTCCGTTGCCAGTCTTCATGTTGTATGGAGCTTATTATATCAGGCTGCTACTGCAAAATCACGGAAGGGCAAGAACCTGTCGCTTCAGGCTTCCTTATGCTTCTTGGGCAGAAGTCCGAACAACATGCGCAGTGATGTTCCTTTGGGTTTGCGTTTTCTCTCCTGAAAGCTGCGCAGGTTGGTCACAAGTTCACGATCCCGCTCTTCCTCCAGCTTCTCATTCATCCATAAGCGCTGTTTCTCCATCTGTTCCTGAAGCGCCATATGTGTCTCTGCCAGATGCTGAAGTGTCAGCTCCAGTTCATCAACCCGCTGTTGCAACAACTGTACCCGATCATCCTGTTGTTGTTCCACAGCACCATAAGTCACCTCACTTACCAGTTGTCCCAGACCCTCATAGGATCTCAGATTACCCGTTACTTCAGGTTGTTCAGGGAATACTGCTGACATCGATGTTGCTGCGCATTCCGGCTCTGACATACTCTCGATACTCACCACAGGTACATCCACTACAGGTACACCTACTTCGGGCAGATCCGGAGCCAATACAGTCACAACAGCATCAGCGAGGGGCAGATTATGCTCTCTGAGTTCGGTCATCAGACGTTCAATGCACTCGATGTCAACTGATTTGAATAGTCTGGATTTGTTGGCGGACCGTTCGAACCGGTATCCCTGCTCTTCCAGTGCCGCCGCATATTTACGAAGAGTACTGGCACCTATGCCCAGGCTCTTGGCCGTTTCCGTCGTTGCTCCTGCTTCTTCAATCATCATTAATTCCCTCCCGGAATGAAGTCTTTTGGGAATCAATTTCATAATACCTTTAGTGAGTTATGAAATTGATTCTTGGATAAGAACATTATGGCTTCAGCGTTCCTTTTTGGAACCGTCATCGGATCGGGGCAACCTGTCTAAGAGATCAAGTGTGTTTTTTCTTTTGCTTGTCCATATGTATTCGTCAGCCTCTCGGCAGATCCCTTTGGCGGTTTTGTTCTGTTTCTGCGGATTCCTAAGAACTTTTGTCAGGTATATGATTCGCACAAATAACCCTCGATCCGACAATGAGCATGAATGCTGTCATGTCGAATGATACAGGTGCAAACGCCGTCAAATCATATGATCATGAATTATCCATGTCAATTTTGTTAACTCCGTTGCTCCAATACGCTCCCGCGATAGTGGATATCATTGCTGCATAACTTTTTCATGTGTTATCTTATATAACGTAGAAGTGCATTTGAGCATAAAATAAAGGACTATACTTAACATAGGACGCGTAAGTGATGAATAAATATCAATGTAAATGGGGGCTGAACGGCAGTGTTAGGCAAATCAGGTAAAGTAGCGGTGATCGGGGCGGGTCTTGTCGGTTCGAGTTGCGCGTATTCCATGATTAATCAATCGATATGCAGGGAAATTATGATGGTGGACCGGACGTATGACCGTGCTGTAGCACAGGCACTGGATTTTTCCCATTGTATGGACTTCACACATAACCGCACCAAAGTATATGCAGGAACGTACGCCGATTGCGGCAATATGGATGTGATTATCTTAACTGCCGGGGCGAATCCCAAGCCAGGACAGACAAGGCTGGATATTCTGGAGGAAGCGGAGTCGATTGCCAAAGACATCGTGGTTCCGATCATGAACAGTGGGTTCAACGGGATTTTTGTCGTCGCTGCTAATCCGGTTGACATAGTAACTTATATGGTATGGAAATTATCAGGCCTGCCGCGTGAGCATGTCATCGGTACAGGGACGTCCATTGACTCTTCACGGCTCAAAACACTGCTGTCTGAAGTCTTCTCCATCGACCCACGCAGTGTGCATGGTTATGCTCTCGGGGAGCATGGAGAATCCCAGTTCGTAGCCTGGTCGCATGTGACCATCGGCGGTAAACCGATTATGCACATTATGGATCAGCACAAGGAGCGTTTCAAACATCTGGATCTGGACGATATCGCACGTAAAACGAAGGATGCTGGCTGGGAGATCTTTACCCGTAAAGGCTCTACTCAATTCGGGATCGGCAACGCCCTCGCACACATCACCCGTTCCATCCTCAATGACGAACACAAAATCATCGCTGTATCGGCTATTCTGGACGGAGAGTACGAGCAGCACAACGTCTGCGTTGGTGTTCCCGCCATCATCGGCGGAAATGGCATACAAGAGATTATCGAATTGAATCTGGATGCCACGGAACGTGAGAAATTCAACAATTCCTGTGAAATCCTATCAGGTAACATCAATCGTCTGACACTGGCATAACCCATTCATACAGCTTATCTTCATAAGCTTCAGCGACTTCAATCGGTCAACGCAAACACGCCAATAACACTCCATCTGAGGAGGTTTATTGGCGTATTTGCGTTTATGATTTTACATTTAGGCTGTTGTTCAACTCGGGGCAAGCTGCGGTTCGTCCGTTGGTCCCCACTGCTGTAACACCCGCTTCAACTCACTCAGCATAACCGGTTTGCTAATAAAGTCACGCATGCCTATCTCCAGACAGGCTTCCTTGTCTTCACGTTTGGCATTGCCTGTCACTGCAATGATGGGGGGTATGCGATCCTGTGGAATTAGTCGGTGTAACAGGTCTGTCGCCTTAAGACCGTCCATGACAGGCATATGAATGTCCATCAGCACAATATCATAGGCATTCTGAGAGATGGCATCAATGGCTTCCACGCCATTGGTACATACATCTGCGTGGTAACCGAGCTTCTCCAGATATTCTCGCAGAATTTTCCGGTTTACCGGATGATCCTCAGCCACGAGAATCCGCATAGCTACCTTGTCACTTTGGCGTGTACGATCATGATGAAATTGACTTGCTGTCTGTTCTGCCGAAGCGTCTACACTTGTCGCAGGAACAGCAAACCGGAAGGTGGAACCTTCTCCTTCTGTGCTCTCGACACTGATACTGCCACCCATAATCTCAACAAGCCGTTTCGAGATGACCAGTCCCAAACCAGTTCCGCCATACTTGCGGTTAATCACCGGATGCAGCTGAGAGAACGACTGGAACAACTGATCCAGCTTATCAGCCGGAATGCCGATGCCTGTATCTTGCACGGCAAAATCAAGCACGCTGTCTTCAGGCTTCCTACCCTTGATGATATCCACATTCACATCAATGCTCCCCCGGTCT
Organism: Paenibacillus sp. Negev47; assembly: GCF_058313655.1. Taxonomy (NCBI): domain Bacteria; kingdom Bacillati; phylum Bacillota; class Bacilli; order Caryophanales; family Paenibacillaceae; genus Paenibacillus; species Paenibacillus sp. Negev47. The sequence continues at coordinate 511,988 of NZ_CM177754.1, read as the reverse complement.
GTGAACTTGAGCGCATTGCCAACCAGATTCACCAGGATCTGCCGGATACGCATGGAGTCCCCTACCATGAATTCAGGGATGTTTGGATTGAGACGAAATCTGATCTCCAGCTGTTTCTCATCTGCACGAGGTTTAAACAGTTCGGCAACCTGTTCCAGCATCTTGCGCAATGCAAATGGCTCATAAGCCAGTGCCATTTTACCCGATTCCAGCTTACTGAAGTCCAAAATATCATTAAGGATGTTCAGCAGTGCATCGCCGCTGTCTTGAATAATCTCGGCATACTCACGCTGTTCTTCTGATAAATCAGTACCAATCAATAACTCTGTCATCCCCACGATCCCGTTCATCGGTGTCCGGATTTCATGGCTGACCATCGATAGAAACTCTGACTTGGCCTGAGCTGCCAGCTCAGCTGTCTCTTTAGCACGTACAATTTCACGTTCGTCAGTCATGTCATTGAATACGACTACCGCGCCCTGAATCTGTCCCTGTTCAATAATCGGCGTCACCTGATACTGCACCAGAAAACTGCTGCCATCTTTACGCCAGAACACGTCTTCCTTGATTGACCGTCTCTGTCCATCCAACACGGTCATGTGGATGGGGCACTCTTCTTTTGGGAAATGACTTCCGTCTGCACGGGTGTGATGGATAATGGGATGGGAGTTTTTGCCGATGAATTCTTTCCCCTCATAACCGAACATCGAAGCTGCTGCAGGATTCATAAACATGGTGATTCCATCCGCATCCAAACCATATATTCCTTCGGTAACCGTATTGAGAATAAGCTCATGTTGCTTGCTAAGCTCCTGAATCCGTTCCGTATATTCCTTACGCTCGGTAATATCAGACACGATTCCATAGACGCCTACCACTTCTTTATCCACAATAATGGGCACATTCGTAACCGACACTTCGATCTTCCGGCCACTTGAATTGACAATTCTAGTCTCATAATATTGTGGATCGCCTTGCTTAACCTTGTCAAAGTTCGTTTTACCGTATTGAACTTCACATTTATCCAGATTGGACAAAAACGATTTGCCAATAAGCTTATTGCGTGGAACAGCCAGCATTTGGACTAACTTGCTGTTCACCGCACTATATTCGCCTTCCAGATTCAGTGAATACACGGCTGCCGGATTATATTCGAACAGCGATCTGTATCGTTGACGACTTTCTCGAAGTCGTCTGTCTGCATCTTTGTGCTGGGTAATATCCCTGCTGATGCTGACAATCTGCGTACTCTTGCCATGCTCTCCAGCCACGGGCTTCGCCAATGTCTCCATCCAGATATAGTGTCCCTTTTTGTGTAACACACGCATCTTGCAGCCATTACCAATCTTCGAAAGCTCCATAGGATCAGGATAATCTCCCGGATAACAATAATCCTTGAAGGACTTTCCGGTAACTTCCTCCGGCTTATAGCCAAGCAAGGTGTACACGGAAGGTGAGACATATAACAGCTCGCCATCCGTTGTACAGGTCGTAATCAGATCTTGCGCATGGTCAGCGAGCACCTGATATTTCTCCCGAGTCTCCTGAAGTTCACGTTCCACTTCCAAGATATCGGTAACATCTTTGGCAATGCCGTAGATTCCCACCACTTCTTCACCCTCCGTGATGGGCACATACGTTATCTGTGCCTGTTTCAAGGAACCATCTTTATGATAAAAAGTAATGGAATTATTTACTGAACGTCCAGCCAGCACCTCTTTAATATATTCTTTGCGTGAATTTTCACTGTCCGGAGGACAGATCTGATTACGACTCATACGAATCAAGTCATCCAGTGTATAGCCCGATATCCGCTCTACCGAGGGATTAGCATCCATATAGTTTCCATCGATGTCCATCACATAAATGGCATCCGGGTGGTTAAAAAACAATGATTGGTAAGAACTTCCCTCAGAAATAATGCGCTTCAGGGTTTCCATTTTATTAACATCCAAGGCTTACCCCTCTTTTCTCAGCCAATATCTTCATCTAACAACATGAATTGATTATCCCCGTAGAAATGTGCTTACCCTCGAATAACCATGTAAGCCTGCCTAGAAACAGTTTTTTTTATTTTACCAGACTCTCGTCTCATTCTGCCTACAATCGATGATTAAATTCACATAATGTGTGATGAAGTAGTTGAATTTGAATTACGAATTAATATATTTCAGAAAATTAACGATACATTTTGTATCGAAAAGGCTATAATCGTTAAAAAGTGTTTTTAACTACGGAGAGGACGGATGAATCATGCTGCCCAACAGGGTTAAGGTTGCTTACGGCAAACTAAGAGGCTTGGCCGTTTTTGGTAAGATCCAGCCCTCGATCGGCCTGCTGCCACGAATCAGGGGTAAGGTGTATCTGAATAAATTTGGTGATTTGCAGGTGGGGAAGAGGCTTAATATCATAGGTAAACCTTGGGGAACCCAGTTAACTGTGATTAAGGGCGCACGATTAACTATTGGCGATGACGTCATGATTAATGCCGGTGTGGGAATTGCGGCTAACGTAGAGGTGACGATCGGCAATAACGTTATGATTGGTCCGCGAACAAGCATATTCGATAGTGCCTATCACCGGATTGATTCGCTGGATGACGGAAGCCAGACCGCCAAGCGGATTGTAATTCAGGATAATGCCTGGATTGGTACAGGAGCGCTCATACTTCCCGGCGTCACCATCGGTAGAAATGCAGTCGTGGCTGCGGGAAGCACAGTAACCAAAGATGTCCCCGAGAATACGCTTGTAGCCGGAGCACCAGCCAAGATCATTCGGGAGCTGACCATTCATGATGGATGGATCAGACATTAGAAAAAATCCTCCTGAAGCATACATACAATAGAGCTTTGCATGTTCTGCCTAAGAAGGATCTTGATCTTACGATAATCAGGCGTATAACGAATTATTCAAATTTCTTTTTTCGCAAAATACATCATCCCGATTCCAATGAAAATGACAGCACTGCCTCCAACGACTGCCAGCATCGTCATCAGTGGAACGTTGTAGGCTCCGAAGCCTCCGCCGTCCACAGGTGTCATCAGAATCATCGGTTGTGCCCATGGATAATACGGCCCGTATGTCGCCGAGTTCACAATGAGAATATTCGGTACAGTCAGTGCAAAATTCAGTGCGAGCGGTGCGGCAAAGCTGCTCCACACCAATGAAACGAACATCTGCAGGGCAGCGAGTGGTACACAGGCCAACAATCCAAGCAGTAGTTTGCCCACCAAGAATCCCCAAGGGATTGGCCCCGTGATGCCATGAATCAACCCTGCCAGCAGAATCGACATCAGCAACAATGCTTGCGTACCCGCCAGAAGCATGAGTACAATCGTCAGTTTGCCTGCATATACACCTGAACGTGTGAGCGGTAAAACCAGCATCTGCTTCCACCCTCCTCCTGCATGCTCGAAACGGCAGACAAAGGACGTGAACACGCCGGTCAGCATCGGTAACAGGAGTAATCCATGCAGGACGACCATGGCGGTCATTAATACCTGCCAATTCCCCGACGGAGTGGACAATAGTCCGATGAGCAGCGCAATGAGTGGACTGATCAGAATTAGAAGCCATATGGGCGATTTACCCATTTTCAGCCGTTCAGCGGATAGAATTCGGAAATATGTTGTTGCAAAGCTCATATCAGGCCACATCCTTCCGGCTAAAGTGCACCATACCCAGCAACAGAATCAATAACCCCAGACCTGCACCCATGCCTGCATACAGGTATGGATTGGGTCCATTCCAAGCCATCTGTGGCCAAGCTAGCGGAAAGTTCGGCGAGATACTGAGTGCGAACATGCCCGTTATCGCGAGAACAATGCCCAGTGTCACAGGAAGTGCCTGATTCTTATTTACCATGGTGAGCCATAACTCCAGTGACAACACCGGAAGCGAGCCAGCCAAAGGTAGCAGCCCCAGCTTGATCGCATGCGTCCAAGGGATGTCACTGGCATGGAATCCGAGGATCAGACCCAGACCTACAATCCCTGCAGTTAGCAGCAAGCAGGAGATCACCAGCAGCAGACAGGCAAGCAGAAACTTGGCTAAATACACGGCTGGTCTGGGAATCGGCATAGCAAGCAGCTGTTTCCATGATCCCTGTTCATGCTCGACATTAGCGATCATGGAGCTGAGAATGGTTGCTCCCAGCATCAGGGACAACGGTACAAAGACAACCACATTGCCGAGCAATCCGCCCCACAGGTTATCTGCATACTGCTCTTTCAGATAGTCCAGACGTAATCCGAAGTTAAGCGCCTGCATCGCGATCAATCCAAGAGGAGCCAGGAAAACGAGAAACCAGATTCCCTTCCCTCGAATCTTGAGCCAATCCGAAGACAATGCACGTCCCGTCATATGGATGCCCCCTCGCCAATGACCCGCATGAACAGATCTTCCAGAGACTGACGCTGTTCCTCCACACGATACACATCATGATCCTGCTCAATCAATCGTCGCAAAAGCAGTGCAACCGAAGGGTTATCCATATAGGGGAATGTTAACGCAGAACCTTGTCGCTGACCGAATTGACCCTGTTCTCTGGCCAGCTTCATGGCCTCTTCCGGCTCGGAAACCGTTAACCGAATAGAGCTGCCCGTCTGACTATGCAGACTCGCAATGGTATCCTGAAGCACCATCTTGCCTTCACGAATAATACCGACGCGGCTTGCCATCTGTTCGACCTCGCTCAGTAAATGGCTGGAAACGAGTACGGTAATGCCATGTTCCAGAGGCATGCGCTTGATCAATTCCCGAATCTCCTGAATGCCCGCAGGATCAAGCCCATTCGTCGGCTCGTCCAGAATTAGCAGCTCCGGTTCACCCAGCAAGGCGCTGGCTATACCAAGGCGCTGCTTCATCCCAAGGGAATATCCCTTTACCGAACGTTTGGCATCCTTGGTCAGATCTACAATCGACAGCACTTCAGCAATTCTCGATTTCGGTACATTGATTATCCGGCGCAGTGTTTCCAGGTTTTCCACCGCATTTAGATGTCCATAATAGGACGGATATTCGACCAGTGAACCAACACGGCGCAGAATGTCCATGCGATCCTTGCGGATATCCTTGTCGAAGACACGGATCACGCCTTTGGTTGGTTTAATCAAGCCGAGAAGCATGCGAATCGTTGTGGTTTTGCCGGCACCGTTGGGACCGAGGAAGCCGTAGATATCTCCCTTTTTAATGTGCAGATCAAGTTCACGGACCGCTGCACGGTCCCGGTATGTTTTCCATAGATTAGCCGTTTGAATAATATTTTCACTCATTGTATGATCACCTCAGAACTATCGTAACCGTCCAAGGTTAAAGCCAAGGTAGTCTCCAGTTTAAGTTTAGTTTAAAAAAGCTATTCCCGCGGTTTGTTGCTTCCCGCACCACTGTAGATATACGTTCGTACACCCGCATCGGAGCTATCTACCCGCTTGCGCAGTCCCATCTCACGAATCAGCAGGTCTACAATGGATAAGCCGAGACCCGTGCCTTTTGTGTCAGAATCCTGTTGCAGTCCAGGACCCCGATCCTGAACAATAATGGCCGTCTTGCCCTGAATCTCCTGCGTTGTTATGCCAATATACTTCCCGCTCGCGGCATGACGGATCACGTTCTGGAACAGATTATCGAGAATACGACGCATACCCTGTTCATCCATTTGCCATATCAAAGGTTTCTCCGGCAGGTCGATATCAATCTCGAATTGTTCTTTCTCCCAGACGGGATACCATGAGGCGGCTGTCTCTCTAACGATACGAAGCATATCTTTCTCTTCCAGCTTCAGTGTATATTTCCCGCTCGTAAGCAAATTATAGGATAACATGTTGTCAATGAGGCCGCCGAGATCCTCCATCTTCGCTTCCATGCGATGTAATGAGTGGATGCCTTGTTCGCTGAGATCTTCTTTATGCAGTGCATGCATATGCCCTCGAATTACCGTTAACGGCGTGCGAAGATCATGGGAAAGCCCAGCAATGAGACGTTTGCGCAATAGTTCTTCCTCGCGTTCCCGGTGACGACTGTCAGTGAGTTGATGCACCATCTGATTGAATGAATCCTCCAGCTGACCAATCTCATCTGACTGACGAATGTCAACCGGAAGTGGAATGCCTACCTTACCCGGGGTCATCATTGCCGTCTGCAACCGAATAAGCCTTTTGCGAATACGTGCGAAGAAGAGAATCGACAAGATAATGAAGATCAGAAAGATGATGGTCATTACGATACCGAGATACAAGAGTTCCATCGGCCAGTTACTCTGTTTCATTTGCAAAAGCGACCGCGGCACTTCAATGATCATGAATCCCTGTCCTTTGTCCTGCTCATCTCCGCCAATATATGCAACGACGGTCAGTGGATCGCGAAAGGAAGCTTCTTTCATGAATTGCACCGTATTGTTCACATTCCATAAGGCTGGAATATAAGTCTCTGTCGTTTGCCCGGAATCCAGTGACCATCTAAGTGTCGTGTCTGTCAGACCATCCGGCGATGTGGATTCCAGAAGCGTTACATCTTCACCCCCAAGAATAAAGACGGTTTCGCCGCTCGTATTCACACGATACATGGAAGATTTGGGATACGTACCATGTAATTGCTCCAATCGGGCCCTGATCTCTTCATCCGAAGCACCATCCAGATTCTCGGCTTCACGCGACCAAAGGTTACTGATCCGGGTAACGTCACCGTAAGGTGCCGCTCGGTCCGTGTTCGTATTATTCACTACGACAATATATATAACGGATATGATTGGAAGGACGACAGGCACAAACAATATAGCTACCAGGATCAGGATGATATATCGGGACATTAAAGACCGACCAAATCGAAGTTTGCCCTGCCCGGTTTGCTTATAATTATGATCCATGCGCTGTTCTTCTTTCTTGCTCTTCCGTGCTCTGAACCACTGGATCATGGCTTCTTCACACGATATCCAACACCACGGACCGTCTGAATAATAGCAGGATTAGCCGGATCAAGCTCCAGCTTCTCGCGCAGATGTCGAATATGTACCATTAAGGTCTTGTCCCCATCCAGATATGGCTCGTTCCATACTGCTTCATAGATCTGCTCTTTGGTTCGAATCATGCCCATATGTCGTAACAGGTAGGCGAAGATATGGAACTGTTTGCCCGATAAAACAATCTCATCCCCCGTCTCATCATTGACGATCCGGTTATCTTTCTCATAGATCGAGAGATGATCCAGCTTCAAAGCCGCATCGGATGAGATCACAGTTCCTGCCTTCCGCAGCTGAACTTCAATTCGGGCAGCCAGTTCATCGGGATGAAACGGCTTGGTCACATAGTCATCGGCAAAATCAAGACCATGGAGCTTATCGTCAATAGACGTTCTGGCTGATAACATGACAATAGGAATAGCCGGATGTTCCTTTTTGAGTCGCTGTCCGACTGTGAATCCATCCAGCCCTGGCAACATGACATCCAGAATGATCAATGAGCAGCCAACAACAGCTTCAGCTGCACCTTCACCACTTCCGAGCCAGATCACTTCATAACCGCGCTCCTCCAGATCAGCTCTTACCCATGTTGCAATTTCCGTGTCATCTTCAATGTATAACAGTTTGGTTTTCATACGCGTATTCGTTTCCTTTCTACACCAGTTGGGTTAATTATATCTTAATCATTAGCTTGCGCGATGTCATGTCATACCAGTCCACGAAGTACATAACATGTTTATAAATAACGGGAGGGAACTTAATATGCTGCTCGAAGCCATCTATCATCAACCAAAGCGGAACTGGGCCTATGCCTACGATCAGGATACAATTCGCCTACGTCTTCGTTCCAAAAAGAATGATCTGACCGAGGTATACGCACTGACCGGGGATAAATATGCATGGGATGAAAGTAAAGCCCTGGTTCCTTTAACCAAGTTTACGACAGACTCCATGTTCGATTATTACGAAGGTGAAGTGAAGCCTCCTTACCATCGGCTGAAGTATTCTTTTCTATTAAAAGAAGGAGACGAGCAGATCTGGATGACCGAGACGGGCTTCCAGGAAGAAGAACCGGACGATCCAGGCCGCATGTTCCAATTCCCCTACATTCATGCCGGGGCCGTATTCACACCCCCTGAATGGGTAAAGGATGCGGTATTTTATCAGATTTTCCCCGAACGATTTGCCAACGGCAACCCGGAGATCAATCCGGACAATGTAGAACCCTGGGGCGGCGAGCCAACACCATTTAATTTCTTCGGTGGTGATCTTCAAGGCGTGATCGACCATCTCGATTATCTCAGTGAACTCGGCATCAATGCGCTCTACTTCACCCCCATCTTCGAAGCTACGACCAATCATAAATATGATACAGAAGATTATCTGCGGGTAGATCGTCACTTCGGTGACGCAGATACCGTGAAACGACTGGTTGAGCTATGCCATGCGCGTGGGATTCGTGTATTGCTGGACGCCGTGTTCAATCATTCCGGGAAGACCTTTGCACCATTCGTCGATGTGCAGAAGAACGGAGAACAATCCCAATACAAGGACTGGTTCCATGTACACGAATTCCCGCTGGATGTGAAGAATGGCATTCCTACGTATGAGACATTCGGATTCGAAGCGCACATGCCGAAGCTGAATACGGAGAATTCCGAGGTTAAGGCCTATCTGTTGGAGGTTGCCGAGTATTGGATCAAGGAAGTGGGTGCGGACGGATGGCGGCTGGATGTCGCGGATGAAGTGGATGATGCCTTCTGGCGTGATTTCCGTCGTGTAGTCAAGGCCGCTAATCCGGAAGCCTATATTCTGGGTGAAGTCTGGAATGAGTCCTCTGCCTGGCTGCAGGGCGATCAGTTCGATGCTTCCATGAACTATCCGTTTACCGATGCCGTGAATGCCTTTTTTGTGAAAAATACGCTGCATGCCGAACAGTTCGCCAACTCCATCGGTCGACAGTTATCCCGCTATCCGCTTCAGGCCAGCGAAGTAGCATTCAACTTGCTGGACAGCCACGATACCCCGCGTCTGCTCACCCTGTGTGAGGGCGATCAGCGCAAGATGAAGCTGGCTGCGTTATTCCAGTTCAGTTACATGGGTGCTCCGTGCATCTATTACGGAGACGAGATTGGAATGGACGGCGAACAAGATCCGGGTTGCCGGAAATGCATGGAATGGGACGAAGCGAAGCAGGACCGGGAGTTGCTCGACTTTTATCAGAAACTGATCTCACTACGTCATGCTCATCCTGCCCTGCGTGCGGAAGGCACCATTCGTTTCCTGCAGGCTCGCCCCGACGGCAGCCAACTGGTACTCGAACGGCAAGATGATGAGGAACGCATCCTGATCTTGTTCAATCGTTCAGAGGAGACAGCTATTGTCGAACTGGAAGCAGGTGACGGGGAATGGACAGAGCTATTCGGCGGAAACCATCGTATTGCCAAGGATGATGGCGTGCTTGCCATTGAATTGCCTGCATATGGATATGCTGTACTGAGTACTAGTCTCACATAATACATCAAACTATACTCGCTCTTATGCAAATTGGAGTCCACTTCATCGAAATCCAACACAAAATAGGCGCTCACAGACCTGTTCCTGATCTGTAGAGCGCCTATTTCGCATATCAATCGCTGTTATGGATTACACAGGATCAGCCAGTTGCTCTTTGAGCAATTGGATGGTGGCCTCATACTGCACAAGTCCCACTTGCATGCACAAACGTTGTGAAGGTGAAATCCGTTCGCCGAATTCCTTCATCTGTCGCTGAAGCTCGTCATATAACAATTCTTTGCGTCTCAATTCCGTCGAAACCCACCCCATTACAGTGGCCTCATCCGCTAACTCTCCGAAATACAACCGCATCAGAAAATCAGAACGGAATATCTCGTCTTCCAGGGGACTCATCAGGTAGGCGTGAAATTGTGCTGATCCCTCAGGAGTCAAAGAGTACACGTTCTTGTCGGGTTTACCTTCCTGTCTCACCGATTCCTTAGTGAGCAGCCCTGACTTCTCCATTTTCGCAAGTGTAGGATATATCGTGCCGAAGCTGGCATCAAAGAAAAATGAAAAATATTGTTCAAAGTATTGCTTGATCTCGTATCCCGAACATGGCTGATTGTGCAGTATTCCGAGGATGACATGCTGCGTGTTCATCGGTTCACCGCTCCTTTCCATTCCCCTTAACGTATCACAATCAGCACCCCATATTCAATAATCGGATGAAGACACTGATGCTTCCAGAGCAGCAGGTACAGTAACAGGCTGCTTCCTCCTACGAGGATCAGAAATTGCCGGGCTGGAACTTCTGATCCAGATGCTAAAAGCTCCCAAAGTCAGCGTTGTTACCCCGATTAATGCAAGAAAGAATGCATCCCTGCCGATCCCGTTTCCTCCAAGTACAAGGTTCGTCATCCCCTCTACGGCATAAGTCCCCGGCAGATAATGACCGATCATTTGGTAGAACTCAGACATTACATCGCGCGGAATTGTTGAGCCCGAGGACAGCATTAGCAGAGGCAACAACGCACTGTTTAACCAAGCCCCCGCATTGCCAAGCAACAGCAGGCTCAACTGTGCCACGAATAGAAAAGATAAGGTGATCAGCAACTGGAATAGCCATAACATTAACCACCCATCTGCTGACGATACCCCCATAACGTGCATCATTCCCGATCCAACGAGTGAAACAATAAATGCAGCACCCAGATTAACAATGTTGCGGGCCCAGAAGCGCTCCCATTTCCCTGCCCTACCACTCAGTTCACCAGACACTTTCTGCAGATTCATGCCAAGCAACATCGCTCCGGTAAACGTAGCCGTTACAATCAACATCGGTACCATGGAAAAAGAAAAATTATGGACAGGATTTAACCGCTCCACCTCTGCCTCCACACGTGAAGATAACCCCAGCGCTAGCCTATCGGCCTGATCGGCAGTCATACCGGACTGGTCCAGTACTCCGTGAATAACCTTCTGTTGTACTTCACGGTTCAACGTCGCTGTAACTTGTGCGGCTACGTTCTGCATCACACTTTTAACGGTAGCCACGTTCGATTCGTTCATCACATACTTAACTGCCACCGGCTTCGACAAGTCTCCTGCCTGCTGCATAAAACCGGATGGAATCTCAATGATCATGTACACATCCCGGTCCATTAACAGCTGTCTCGCTTCTTGCATCGATTCGGATGGTTTGATCTCGAAATCCAGCCCCCCTGCCAAAGACTCGGCCACCGGCACAGCCGCAGCCCCGTCTTCATTCACGATGGTGACAGCCAGTTCAGTCATTCTCTCATTAACCTGATCGTATCCGCTAAGCCAGATGATGTTAAAAAAAACCTGAAATAGCACAGCCGTAATTAATCCTACAATGGTTGCTCCATTTTTCAAAAACAGCAGACTCGTCTGGAAAACCCCTTTCATTCTATCCATCTCCTTTAGTTTTCTTTCGCTCTTTATATATCGTATTGATATATGACAATAAATAATATATCAATACGATATATAAAGAGTCAATGTTTTTATTTTCTTCGTTAGAAAAAGACAAAAAAGCCGATACAAATCTTCACCAGGAAGATTTGTATCGGCTTTTCGTATCATGTAGGGAGCCCTGCATCATCTTTAATAGTCAAGGCTCAAGGCTCCACAAGTTAGAGTTAGATTTATTTCATATCAATCCATTATGCCGTAGGTTCTGCATCATTTTCAGTAGAGGACTCCGTCTCCTGTTCGGCACGTTTTGCTTTCGGTTTGGCCAGATTTTGCATCATTTTGCGGCCTGTTGGTGTCTGAGCCAATCCGCCTTGGGCTGTCTCCCGGTGACGGCTCGGCATCGCACTGCCTACTTCCAGCATGACGTCTATGACTTCGTCTGACGGGATGGCACTACGTACACCGGCCAATGCCATATCGGCCGCAGCCAATGCTGTGACGGCACCCAGTCCGTTACGGACGATGCACGGAATTTCGACGAGGCCTGCGACTGGATCGCAGATAAGGCCCAGTGTATTTTTTAAAGCCAAGCCAACGGCATGAACGACCTGCTCCGGTGTACCTCCACGCAGTTCAACCATGGCACCCGCAGCCATACCAATCGCAGAACCCACTTCCGCCTGACAGCCACCCTCGGCACCGGAGATAAATGAATTGTTCGCAATAACATAACCGATTGCCCCAGCACAGAACAACCCGTTAACCAAGTGTTCGTCCGTCCAGCCAAACCGCTCCTGTGAACTGATAAACACACCAGGAATAATGCCGCAGGAACCAGCTGTTGGTGTTGCCACGATGCGGCCCATGGAAGCATTCACTTCAGATACACACAGGGCATACGCCATCGCAAGTGCAGAAGCATCACCAGAGCAAGTCTCACCTTTGCGAATGTACTCGGCCATTTTCTTGCCGTCTCCACCCGTTAACCCGCTGCGTGATGTGGTATCTTCCGTTAATCCCTTCTGTACCGCTTCCTTCATCACTTGATAATAGTCCGACATCTGCTGCACAACGTTCGCTTCAGGCGTATTCGTTTCTTGGACCTGCTCCTCAATCATCAGCTGAGCAATGGTTTTGGATTCCGCTGTACAGATCGTATTCAATTCGTGCAAATGTTTAAACCGCATCCGAATCAACTCCTCTCTTCAAATCAATGACACGAATGTCCAGCACATGGTCGAGCGAACGCAGACGCTTCAACATATCCGGATTAGGCACGCCGTCCATCTCCATTGCCGTCAGCGCTTCACCATCCCGAGCTTTCCGATCCACCTGCATATAGCCGATGTTAACTCCCGATGAACTGATCGTAGACGTCACTGACGCAAGTACGCCTGCTTTGTCAGCATGCCGCAGAACGAGTGTAGGGAATTCACCACTGATCTGGACACGAAAATCATTCATCGCATGCACCGATACGCTGCCGCCACCAATGGAAGCCCCGATCAAGGAGCAGGCACGCTCTCCATGCCATAACTCAATTTTGACCGTATTCGGATGCGGAGCAGGCAGGCCGCTTGTATAAAACTCAACCTCCATGCCCGCTTCTTCTGCGTATTGCTCTGCATCCGGGATACGCGGATCGTCTGTGACATAGTCCAGAAGACCGCCGATCAGTGCCAGATCCGTGCCGTGACCCTGATACGTATCTGCAAATGAACCGTACAGCGTCAGTCGCGCCCGATCCGGCGTACAACCGAGCCACTGGCGAGCGATTCTCCCTAACCTTGCTGCTCCAGCTGTATGTGAACTTGAAGGCCCCGTCATCGACGGGCCAATAATTGAAAACACATCTTTAAATCGCACCTTGTAACCCTCCAATTGTATTCGTCATTTCCATCCAGATCCCATTCCACAATGTTCTTTTTTTACTGAATGATGACATCAAAAAAGGACAGAAGAAGGCCTCAGGCCCTCTCTCTGTCCTCGATACCTGAGAGTTTCATGACCAGCAGTGTCCAAGGACAAGGTGAATGCCTGCGATTACAGGCAAGGTCACCGGGCTAACTGATCATATACCCCTTGGGTGGCGCAGTTCGCGCACTCTCCAGAGTTGCGTCCAACGATGGTACATTTACCTGAGAGATTAACCACTGCGCCGGGTGCGCAGCAGCTTGCTCCTTCGGTGCCTGAACACTAGCCCTTTTGCTCGGCTAACCCAGGTCTCTCCCGCTCGTTATCATCCGCTTATATTCACTTTCTCGTTCAACTCACATCGAACGTGTGTCTTCTGTTCAATTGGATCATATCTGAATCATATCTGGTACATATACTTACAGATTAATATGCTACACATTATATGTCAACAAAAGTGACGTATAATTATCATCTTTATCACTCATTAGGAATGATTAGGCAGCTTCAATTCATTTATCCAAGCTTGAAGCTTCTCTTTCGTCCATCCTTCGTTTTCACCCATGACGGAGTACCGCAAGCCATTTTCACTCCATGATATGTTCCGAATGCTCTTCATATATGAACCCTCGGTGTTACGAACCTTAATCTTGGCTTCATCCGGCATTAGTGTATCGTCCACATTTTCTTCCGGCATCTTGAATACTGTCAGGCTGACTTCTACCTTGTCGTCACGTACATAATACAAGGTTACTTCATCTCTGCTCAGCTCACCGCCCAATGTAGACATTTCGATCCGTGATCGTTCGAATTCTCCACTCATGTCCTGTAGGAACGGCTGTTCCAACGCTTTTTCCGCTTCCTCTAGGGTCACTTCGGAATTCTGCATCATATCGTTCAAGTCCTTCACATCGACCTCCTTAGGGATGTCAATTACGAAAGTATCCTTTGTGAATTCAGGGTCATACTGAATCGGATCATAGACCATTTCTGATTTTCCATCCCCATACGCGCTGTTTACTTTGACAATCATCCACGTTTTGGGGTCTACCCAATACTCTGAAGATATGGAGAACGCGCCTTCTTCTTTTGGTGTCAATTCAATATGAATGACGTCCTGTCCATGAAGTTTCTCCTGTCCCATCATATTCACATCATGCGTAGTACGTAACCGCTCTAGTTGATCAACCAATATTTGTTTCTGGGTTTGATTAGGCTGTTGTGACACGGATGATGCATCCATGGAATATGCTGCTCCTGTTTCTTTTTCATAAAGGATGATCTCCTTTCCGTTATTAACTGCGTAACTGACATTGCCATTCTCGGATGTTTCCGTGCGCTTTCGTCCAGTTTCACCATCTACCCATTCCTTAATTTGCATGGTGTTACTCAGCTTGTCGTCCGCCCATATCTTCATCACACCTTCCGCATAATATGAGGCAGGTTCTGTTTCTGCTGAGACAACCTTCTCGATCATATCGTCTCCTGACATAGCCAGCATATCCTTCTCCGCGCAACCTCCAAGCAGGGCGCCTGCAAGCAAAGCAGTACCCAGCATCATCCATCCTTTTTTCATCATCTTACCCATCCTCTCTGCGTTTACATTCTCCATGTTCAGGCAATCGGCATGCTGCCAGCGTTCCACATCCTTCGTATGACCACATGCGCATATCCCCCCCGTGCTTTATTGCAACCCGTTTGGCTATACTCAACCCCAATCCCGAACCACCTGCATACGTCTTCTCCTCCTGATTCTGGTGTTGAACATAGGGTTCGAAGATACGAATGAGCTGTTCTTCAGGAATAGCAGGACCTTCGTTTTGTACTATGATCAATGTTGCTCCCGCCCTGTAGTTATCCAATTCAGCTCCTAGCGAAGGAATAATCCATTCAGGAAGCTCCCAATCTGAAGCAATAACCCCTAGTCCCATTACACCGTTCGTCCTTGTGTGGCGTAGTGCATTATTTATCAGATTATCTGTCAGGCGCATCAGTTGTTCGGGATGAACTCGGTACAGTTGATCTGTGCGGACATCCATCTTCACGTCAATCTGCCCACGCTCAGCAAGTCCCTCATAGCTCCCAAGCAGCATATCAAAAAACTCCTCACCTTCCACCTCAACCATGGACATCTCCGATTCACTGGAACCCAGTGCCGTATACATCTCAAGTTCACTAATCATCTGTTTCATCCGCTCCACATTCCCGAGCAGCACATCCTGATATTCCTGCCTTTCAAGGCGTTCCAGTTGACGATCACCGTTAAGTACTTCCGTATAGGCACTAATGGACATCAACGGTGTTTTCAGATCATGGGATAACGAGGCAATCATGAGCTCTTTTTCTTTTTGCTCCCTTTCCACATCGGCCTGAGTATGTCTGATCTTGTCTTGCATTGCATCAAACTGTTGGAGCAATGTGCCCATTTCATCATGACGAACAGGTACCACATCCGGAGCAGCCTCTCCCCGTGCAAAAGCATCCATTCGTTCTATGAGATATTTCATCGGCCGAAAGAGCTTTCGGGATAGAAGCCGCAGCACTGTTCCGTATAACAGGATAAAGAAAGCAGCAGCGAGACCCATGACCCAGGTTGTCCGCAGGGATATGCCTTCCAGCCAATCTCCACGCAGCATGACGATTTCGTAAATGCCAACCAACTCACCTTTTTCCCACACGGGTTTTTTCAGTGAGAATGTGCGATGACGAATCTGTAAGTTGTACAAATTACGATACAGCTCCGCACCCCCAACGGTGTAAGCTTCAGCAGACCATGTACTCCCCCCCGATGTATACACCCGAATCCCTGTTGGTAAATATAGATCAAAGTTCACCCGACCATTCTCCAATTCGGAGAGTGCAGCGAAGGCATCAGGCGATTGCAACCGGTACAGACCCGGGTCAGATAAAGCCAGTTCAATAGGGGCCATTTGTCCAGACAACTCTACATATTCCGTTACAGCACGCTGATCATTGTAATAGTTATACAGGGAGTACAGCGCCCACCCAGCGACGACAGGCAGCAGCATTACAATGAGGAAGGCGAGCATTAACCAGTACTTCAGCTTCATTCCTCAGGCTCCCCCACAAACCGGTAGCCACTGCCCCACACCGTCTGAATCCAGCGTGGATGATGGGGCTCGTCACCAAGCTTAGCCCGAAGGCTCTTCACATGAACTGTGACTGTACTCGAGTTCCCCGCCTCTGGCTGACCCCAGACATGTTCATACAGTTCCGCCTTGGTAAACACCCGGCCCGGATGAGAGGCAAGCAGTATGAGCAAAGCCCATTCCTTGTTGGTTAGTGCCACATGTTCTCCATGAAGCTGTGCGCGCTGATTCAGATAATCGATCGATAACCCATCGTTATATTGCCGATCTGTCGAATCCGGCTCTACGCCCTGATATCTTCGGTACCTATTCAGATGAGATTTAATGCGAGCTGTAAGTTCTGTTAGACTGAAGGGCTTCGTAATATAATCGTCAGCTCCCAACCCAAGCCCCCTGACTTTGCTCTCTTCCTCGATTCGAGCACTCATCATGAGCAGCGGAACATCGCTGATCAGCCTAATGTTTTTGCATACTGTGAACCAGAAGTGTCTAACCCGTCTGGAGGATCAGCTCTATATTTCTTGGGACGACAAAAGACAGGTCGAGTCTATTAAAATACTACAAGGCTGGGAAATCGTTGAATCCAAAGCTGCTCCCATCGAGCCGATAATATCGACTATTGGACACAACATTAAAAGCCAGCTTCGGAAAGCTGGCTTGGGGATCCAAACTCATTTTATTGTCTTCCTGGCATAATGAACACTGATATCGCTTCATCAATATTCGGTTTCTGCTTCTTTTTTTCAATTGACCATAATTTAAACGTCCGAGTATAGAGTCAAGAACGATCAGCTGCAGGAGCTTTCCTGGGATCCAAATAGCTTTAAAAGCCGAACATTAGATTTCCCACTCCCCGTCTTAATTAATCATGGCTTCCAGAATTTTGACCATGTGAGGTATCCCCCAAATAGATCTGAATCCCTATAGCTTAAATTATATAAAAACGTTATTGTTGAATATAATTACAAATAAAGGAGTGAATTGGAAATGAAGAGGCGAATTTTGAGTATTCTTTTCTCTGTATCAATGGTTACTAGCCTATTTGCCGGCGTTGCTTCGGCAAATGAAGCACCAGCAAAAGAACCAAAAGCTGTTGTAAACTCAGTTAAACTTAAACCGGTGGACGGAAATGACGACCTAAATGTATCTATTCAAGAACTATCAGATGGTACGATTAGGAAAGTAATTAGTGGTTCAGGAGAGGCTAATGATAAACCTACTCGATATGATATTACGATTAACAGAGAAAAGAATACCTTTACTACCACCGAAACAGACCTCTCGAACGATCCAGAGTATTCCATAAAACCATTTGCACCTATGTGGAGTAAACAAGTAAAATTATTAACCTATGACCCTGTACTCTGGGAGATATGCTACTCAAAAGCAATTCTTTACTGGTATATGCAAAATGATTATGCCATTTATAGCGATGGCGGTTCCGCAACTTGGGCAGCTAATCCATCCCCTGTAGATTCACACTGGTCTGTAGATTCGGAACAAACACGGAGAAGTGATACATCTGGTGGGGTTGGCCAAGAAACTATCGCAAGTTTTTCAAACTATGATTTTCTGGATGATAACTTATACACCTATGTTAACCACAATGTGAAAGTATGGGGATTTAAGGATGGCTCCTACGATTATAATGCTATTGAGGATGCATCTGGCGAAGCTAGTATTTTGCTAACAAGTACCATTGAAATATACTAATAAAAAAAGAGATCAGGCGTCAGTAAACTGTACCCTATGTAAAGGACATTTCTAAAAAAAACTATACGGCTTCAAGAAGATGATCTCTGTATTGTACAGGGGTCATCCTTTTTAGGTTCCACTGGTATCTATAGTGATTATAGTAGGTCATATAGGATTTAACTTCTCGTTTGACTTCGTCTAACGTGGCATAGCTCTTTAAGGAAGTTTCGTCCTTAAAATGACCAAAAAACGACTCCTGTGGTGCGTTATCCCAACAATTTCCTCGTCTGGACATGGATTGCCCAAGCCCCATCCGTTTCACTTTCTTCTGAAAATCCGGATGAGTGTAGTGCGTACCTTGATCGGAATGAATGAAAGCATCATGACTCTTCTTGAATTTGCGATTTTTCTGTAAGTGGAGCAACGTGTTTGTCGCCAGATCCATCGTCATTCGCTCCGACACATGATAAGCCAAAATTTCATTGGTTGAACTATCCTTGATGGTGGACAGATAGGCGCGTTTCCCTTGGCCGTAACTTAAGTATGTAATATCTGTTAGAAGTACTTTGCCCGGGATGCCTTGTTTGAAGTTGCGTTGTAACAGGTTAGGCATGGTTCGATGTTCATGGGTTGCCTTCATCATTCGTTTGTAGGGATTAGTTCGTCGATGAGGACATACAATATCGTATTTTTTCATGATTCTTCGGATGCGCTTGAGATTCCAGATGATCTGAAATTGTCCTTGCAGCGTCATCTTTATGGAGCGAGCGCCCTTGTTACGTTTCTTAAACTGGAAGGCTTGACGGATGTACACACCTATTTCCTCATCAACCTGTTCCTTCTTCGTGCGGCTGTGAATGGCTGAAGTGCTCCAGTATCGGTAATATCCGCTTTTGGAGACCCCGGCAGTCTCACACAGAACACTTACCATTCGCTGAAGATGGTATTTCTCAATCACGGTTCGGATTAAACTGTATCGAAGACCAGGCGTTAGTTTTACTCGTGGTTCCACCCCCGTTCGGCCAGGCGAATCTTTTTTAAGAGTTCATTCTCTGCTTGGAGCAGGTGAATCTGTGCTTCGAGTTTCGCGTTCTTTTCTGCCAAGGTTAACTCTCGTTTTAGAGACTCTCCTGAATGTTTGCCTCGTGTATCTTGTAAGCCTAGAGCCCCTTGCTCGTTGTAACTGGCTCTCCATCGGTCAGCTGCGGCTTTGACCCGAGTCATTCCAATGATCTGAACGTCAAATCCACAAGTCTCAAAGATCTCTCTAGGCAGCCTTCCTTGCTGATTTAATGTAATAAAGAGTTGTTTGAACTCGTCCGTATAAGTGATTCCCTTGGTCGAAACAGACTTCACATAGGGATTTGTAGCAAATTGCTCTACTTCGCGTGTTGTAAATGTTTTCTTACTCATTAATCGTTCTCCGTCCTCGTCTCGTTCATGGTATACAACAAAAGTACCCCATAGAGAGACTTTTTTAAAGTGTCTACTCTATAGGGTACAGTTTATCAGTTGCCTGGTCTCTTTTTTATTAGTATCAATACAAAGCTGATTAAACATAAAACAATAGTAATCCAAGTATACTTGAAAACTCCTTCACCTGAAGAAATATAAAGACTTAATGGTAAAGACCAAATCACAGAAAACATTAATAATAAACTTCGTTGAGTTAAAGAAGCATATATCACACCACAGGATGGAATTAGTAAACCAACAACCAAAATAATGGTTGAAATTCCATT
Source organism: Paenibacillus sp. Negev47 (assembly GCF_058313655.1). Taxonomy (NCBI): domain Bacteria; kingdom Bacillati; phylum Bacillota; class Bacilli; order Caryophanales; family Paenibacillaceae; genus Paenibacillus; species Paenibacillus sp. Negev47. Next base: position 492,135 of record NZ_CM177754.1, on the reverse strand, counting down.
TGAATTAGGATTAATACTAACTAAAATAAAGATAAGAATACTAATCAGACCACCGACAATACCAAATACCTTTTCCATAACCATTTCACCTCACAAAAATGTTATTATTCACTTCATTTTATAGTTTTTTTGTTTAGGTCAGTTTTTTTAAATGCTACTACGATAATAATTTGTTTCAATGAACTTAATTACCAAAAGTTTAAAAAGGTGTTGAATATATAATAAACGTTTTAAAATGAAAAACAATACCTTTAAGGAAGGAAGAATGTGTTGTTTTAAGTAGTCCCTAAAGATATACCTTTGCGGACGGTAGAGAACAGGAAAATTGCTAACCGCCGACGAAATTTTAAATTGGAATTATCTCCTTCTAGTATATACATGTAACTTATGGTAAATTAATAAAGCTAATTTTATGTATATATTGAAATAAGAGGGGTTATAATTATGAAAAAAAACACTTTGTTCGTAGGTTTGTCGGCATTATCCTTGGTAGCAGCTGTCACAGTTGCATCTGCTGCACCAACAAATAATGTAGTGGACTCATCAGTAACTACTACATCTACACAAGGGGAAAGCATCATTACCCCAATGGCAGTTGATAATGAGATTGTGAATTCACAAATTTCCGGAAGTAGCTACACGAAGAGTTTCAATATCCAAGCAAATTTTGGATGGGTCAAAGTTTGGGTTCAAAATACATCTAAAGAAACCTTAACTGTCCGAGTTACTCAAAGTACTCTGTCTGGTACTCAAAAAATGTCGTTCTCTGTAGCTCCTGGGGCATCTTGGACTGAATATGGAACGAAACCATGGGCAACTGGTACTCACTGGGTTAGCATTAGCACTAAAAACGGCGGTAACATGTCAGGATTGCTTTCTGTTAAACTTGCAAATACGAAGGAAGAACTTTAGTACGTAATATAATAGAAATCTTAGACTCTAAACTGATTTCGTTATTTACCAGCGTCAGAGTAGGTATACAAAAAGGATCGTTGCAGATATGCTGACGATCCCTTTTGTATACCCTTTACGGACTATGATAAACATCCTCAAGATCGTGTTACCACCAACGAGCAAGCTTTTTCTGAACGAAAAAAGAAGGTTAACGAAAAAAACGTCAACCTTCTTTTTGCTAGTAGGCTACTTATGTTGTTCACCAGTATCGACTTGTTCAACTACTGTAGCCTTCTCACCGAAACCTTGAACTTCCTTAGACTTCGATCCTGTTTCCATCAAAAGACCAGTTGTCACGAGTGTCACTACTGCAACGCTTGCAAGACCATAAGCAACATAACGTTTTAGCTTACTGTTACTTGAAAAAAATAGAACCAGCGCAGCAGCAAGCAATAAGAAACCAATTAAATTCATTTCGCCCCTCCTTCCGCCCAAAACTTCATTACACTTATAGTTTTATACGTATCGGGGCGAAAAATGTTACAATAATTAGTAAATTAACCACTAACTGAGAAGTCAAATGTCCCGTTAGCCCATCCTTTAAGGAAAATTCTTGGGTAGACATTTTGTACATCATACACAACAGTCAGTTTGAAATTTCCAACCACGTTAGATTCATAAAAATTGTATCCTACGCCGCCACGTTGATCATCAGCTGTAGCCCCTTCATATGACCAACCAATTGTGTGTGTGGACGGAGTAATCGTTCTCGAAGGAGCAGGAGATACAACAAAGCTTCCATCTGAGTTCCAAGCGATCTTATGTGTAAGTGTATATAGTGTACCGCCAAAAACGTTAGTTGCTGTATATGTTTTCGTTGCCGAATAGCCCGTTGCAAGGGTAGAAATGGGGCTGCTTGTTGTCTCATTATATCCAACGTGGATAAGATTAATGAGCACAGCCAGTCTCTGGTCTTCAGAAAGAACGGAAATATTCTTTTGAAGAGTAGATTGAGACAGATTTGCTTGGGCAAATTTTTCAACTGAAGGAACACCCTTATCAGCAAAATCACGGACAGCTTCTTTATCATTTTCAGATAAATCATTCCATAGAGCAATCGCATCATCGCCAGCAACCAACTTAGCAGCTAATGTTTTTCCATAATCTTCGGGTTCCAGAGAAGAACCAAACGCAGCCGGGGCAATTGGCGCCCTTGATCATCTCATAAACCTGATCGATTCGCTTAAGATTTGCCAATTCATTTTCTTCCAGCTCTCTGGCTTTACGCCATAAATACTGATTAAAGAGCATCAGATCCGCACAGTGGCTTTCTATACCTTGTCTTTCCATAACAGTCCAATATAGTTCTACATCTGCCCCATCCTCTTGCCAATAGGCTTCTATAATGGGCATAAACCGCTCTTCAAGTCCGTTGAAGTAATCCGTCAGCATCAGATCCAGCAGGACTAATTGATAGGTCCCCTCCCTAAAGTCTTCCCAGCTCTCCAAACCGCTTGATGCCCAAGTTACCCCATAACCCTCATGACGTAGATGATCTCTCAAAATTCGGGCAATCTCCGGATCATCCTCCACCAGCAATATATTCTCGCTGTCTCTCATCGCTGCTTCATCCTCCTATGACTGTATTGTAGCTAAGAAATGTTGGCTCTCCGCAGAGTTTATACTTTCTTCATAAATGTCCATTACGATCGTTATCTAATGCATGCAAAAAGAGCACTCCGATTGTTCAGGACGCCCAGGTAATACCACAATCTTAATCCTAAGTTATAGCTCCTCAAAAAGGAAACACCTCATAACTCATAGAAGATGCTCTCGTTCTGTACATAGGGTCTACAATACTTGCTGCACAGCTTCGGCATGCGGTCTTTCATCCAATCGTGTCTCGATTCATTCGCCATCTGAAAGGCATAATAACCCAGTGTAAAGAACAACATGAACCCTTCCATTAACCGGATATCCCGATCCGTTAGCGGTGCACTCTGTTTCGTGTAACCAGATAGAAACTGTTCACGCTCCTCCCGGTTAAACATAAGTGCTGCTCCTCCAGCATCAAAAAGATAGTACCCATACCCGTATAGACAAAAATCAATCATAGATATCCCCTGATCTGTTATCAGCAGATTATTGCGGGTAATATCGCCATGAATGACTCCCCATGTCTCCGCATGCTGCGGGTACGTTGCTAACTGCTCATTAATGTTCTCGAACGTCTCTCGAAGCAGATCAAAGTCTTCTGTGGTAAAAATCCCAAGTCTGACGCCTTCCTTCAGTTGCTCCAGCATCACATTATTTTCTTGGATGCTTCCGTAGGCTGGGCGAACAGCCATCTGAGCTGTTTGCCATTGCCCGCTGTCCCCTTGTTGAACTCCACTCATCCCGGTGCTTTCATCCGTACCCCAAGCCTCTTCAGATGTTTCCTGTACACGACCCCATTGATGAAGCGTCTGCAATTGAGTACCCAGGTCATTGATTTGCTCTGTTGTCAGGCGCTCTCCCTGCTGGATGTCCCTGCCCTCAATCCACTCCAGTACCGTACAACAGATCTCTTCCCCCGCTTCACTTGTCCATACCGTTACCCATTCGCCTGATGCATTTCGTACAGGGTACTGCACACGCAATGCTGTGGTTTCGTTTAATTCGTAGAGCATGTTCATCTCCGCTTCCAGTGCAGGAAGCGTATGTTGAATCCCTGACATACTTGCATATGCGGCTTGATGTATACGCAGCAGATACTTCTGTCCGCTCGCTTCATCCACGACATGATACGTCAGATTCTCGTTGTGACGAATATAGGAAACGACAGGTTTTTCAATCGTGTAGTTCTGTATGATATCAGTTGCCATGTGGTCATAAGACATCTTATCCGTAGTGATTATCAACATCTCCTTCGGAGTTATGTAAACGTTCTCCTCACACTAAATATCGTAGCATAATGTTTATTCCGCAGACAGAAAATTCTCCCAAAGTTATAAATTAAAAAAAGCACAACCCCCGAACAACCGTCCAGGCATTGTGCTTTCTTTTATCTCTATTTATTTCTTTATCTCTATTACTCTATGTTACACTCCATGATCCAATTAACCGAAACGTCCCATAATGTATTCTTGCGTCAGGCGATTGTCCGGGTTCGTGAAAATGTGCTCTGTATCCCCGTGCTCAACCATACTTCCCAGATAGAAATAAGCCGTGTAATCCGAGATACGTGCCGCCTGCTGCATGTTATGGGTAACAATGACGATCCGCAGATCTTTCTTAAGCTCGGTAATCAATTCCTCAACCTTACCCGTGGAGACTGGATCAAGGGCAGATGCCGGCTCATCGAGCAGCAGAATCTGTGGTTCAACAGACAAAGCGCGAGCGATACATAAACGCTGCTGTTGTCCGCCAGAGAGAGACAGAGCTGACTCATGCAGTCTGTCCTTCACTTCATCCCAGAGCGCAGCACGACGCAAGCTTTTTTCCACAATTTCATCCAGTGCCTTCTTACTCTTCGTACCGCGGTAGCGGGGGCCAAACGCGATATTGTTGTAGATGGACTTATGAAAAGGATTCGGCTTCTGCCACACCATGCCAATCTTCTGGCGAAGCTTGATTACATCGGTTCCAGGCTCATTCAGATCGTTACCGTCCATCCAGATATGTCCCTCTGTACGGGAACCGGCAATCTCGTCGTTCATCCGGTTAAGCGACCGGAGGAACGTGGATTTACCGCAACCAGACGGTCCAATAAGAGCCGTTACGCTTGCTTCGGGAAACGTCAGGCTGATCTGCTTGACCGCCTGGAAATGTCCATAATATATGCTTAACTGTTCCGTACCAAAAGGTATGGCCATGTTGGTTCCTCCTTATTTCGAAGCTGTCATACGGCGGAATACAACCCGGCCGATCCAGCGTGCACTTAGATTGAACGCCAGTACGAGAATGACAAGCACGGCGGATGCCCCTGCTGCCACTTCTTTGGAATCTGGCCCAATGCCTTCACTGTTCACTTTCCAGATATGGACAGCAAGTGTCTCTGCCGGACGGAAAGGATTAAGCGGTGATCTTGGACTCGTCGGATTCCAATCTGTAAAGTCCAATGGTGGACTACTCATACCTGCGGTGAACATCAGCGCGGCTGCTTCACCGAAGATCCGGCCGGAAGCCAGGATCGTACCCGTAATCAAGCTCGGCAATGCTACAGGCAGCAGAATGGAAGTGATAATCTTCCACTTGGACAACCCGAGCGCCAGACCTGCTTCCTTCTGTTCCTTCGGAACGGCCCGAAAAGCCTGCTCCGTTGTCCGTACCATCAGTGGCAAGTTAAAGATCGCCAGAGCCAAGGCACCCGAGATCAGGGAGAAACCAAGACCAAATGTATTTACAAGCAATAAGAGTCCAAACAAACCGATAACGATGGAAGGGAATGATGACAATACTTCAACGACCAGACGAATGAAGCTGGTGATCCTGCCTGGTTTGGCGTATTCCGCCATGTAAATCCCACCGCCCCATCCGAGTGGAATGGTAACAATCAAGGTCAGAATTAGCAAGAATACGGAGTTAAAGAGCTGTGGACCAATTCCGCCGCCACCCTTAAGCAACTGTGGTGCGCTTGTCAGGAAGTTCCAGCTAATATGTCCAATTCCTCTAAACATGATGAATCCAAGCAGACCGAGCAATAGAATAACAATGAACAGGGCCAATACAACGATAACGGATGTTGCAACTTTATCTACCGTCTTTGCCTTCATTTTCATACCCGGTTCCTCCTTTCAAGCAGGCGAACCAGAATGACGAAGACAAATGTCATCACCAGCAGGACAAGCGCCATACTCCACAGTGCATTGTTATGAACAGAACCCATCGTGGTGTTACCCATGCTGAGTGTAATTACACTTGTTAATGTTGAAGCCGATTCGAGCAAGGATGTTGGAACATGCGGTGCATTACCGATAACCATCTGCACAGCAAGTGCCTCACCAAAAGCACGGGCCATACCCAAAACGACACCTGTCAACAAAGCAGGCAAGGTCGTTGGAATAATGACACGGTAGATGGTTTGCCAGCGAGTGGCACCCAGTGCGTACGAGGATTCACGCAATCCTTTTGGCAAAGCGGACAATGCATCTGCCATAATACTTGTCACCGTAGGAAGAATCATTACAGCGAGAACAAGACATCCGGCTGCAATCCCGACGCCTGTCCCACCAAAGATACTGCGCAGTAAGGGTACGATAACACTCAGACCGATAAATCCGTACACAACGGACGGAATTCCAGACAAGAGCTCAATCGCAGGTTGCAATATCTTTTTCCCTTTACCCGGGACAATTTCTGTCATGAAGAGTGCTGCACACAAGCCAAGCGGACTTGCGATCACTGCTGCAAGCAAGGTTGTAATGAAAGAACCTGTAATGAACGGCAATGCCCCGTAGAAAGCAGGTTCTCCAGTTGGATTCCACGTTTTCCCACCAAGAAATTCACTTATGCTTATTCCATTTTGGAAAAATGTTGATAGTCCCTTGGACGCTACAAAATAAACAATGGAAAACATGACAACGATCAGGAAAACGACACAAATCGACGTATAGATCCGTCCCGTCCACTCTTCCCAATAATGTTTCTCTTTTAAGGGCCGGCGCGGTTTCAACTTGTTATTCATTACCGTTCCCCCTTCGGTCTGTTCCATAACAACCATCCTTCTATAGTAGAATTAATGCAAAATATGGGATTATTTCAGAGCAAACCGCGTAAAGAGGCGGGACCTAAGTCCGCCTCTTTCGCCGTATGCGCAAGTTCAAAGATTATTGAATCACATTACCTGCTGCATCGCGTTTTACTTTCATACCTGACATTGGAATGTATCCAAGTTCTGTCACGTCATTTTGTTGAATTTCGTCACTCAAGATGTAGTCCAAGAATGCTTGTGTTGCTGCATCTGGCTTACCTTTCGTATACATGTGCTCGTAAGCCCATACTGGGTAAGTTCCTGCTTCTACGTTCTCAACTGTTGCTTCTACACCTTCGTATTTCAACACTTGCAAGCTGTCATCCAAGTAAGACAAGGCAAGGTAACCAATAGCACCTGGTGTTTCAGCTACCAATTTTCTTACGTTACCAGAAGAATCTTCTTGAATTGAACCTGGGATATCATCCATTTTTGCACCAAGTGCATACTTCTCAAATGTCGCGCGAGTACCTGAACTACCCGGACGGTTTACAATAACGATTGCTTGATCCGCACCACCAACGTCTTTCCAGTTCGTTACTTTACCGGAGAAAATGTCGATCAGTTGTTGCTTCGTCAAATCTTCTACACCTGTATCTTTGTTGCTAACTGGTGCCATAGCTACAACCGCTACTTGATGGTCAACCAGTTCTTTTACTTTGGCTTCGTCCTCCAGCTTCTCTTCTGCAAATACATCAGAGTTACCGATTGTAGCTTGTCCGTCAGATACTTGTGTCAAACCAGTACCACTACCGCCACCTTGAACTTGAACCGTTACGTTCTTATATTCATCAACTGCCATAAATTTCTGTCCAGCTTGTTCTACCAGAGGTAGCAATGCTGTCGATCCGACTGCCAGAATGTTACCGCTAAGCTCAGTAGCAGCTTCTCCCGATCCATTGCTTGCGGCACCCTCTGTACCAGCGTCATTCTTCGATCCGCATGCTGCGAGTACCAGTACGAACGTTAAGGTCATCAAAATAAACGGCAACTTTTTAAACATGTTTTGTTTTCCTCCCCCAATGTAGTGATGGCGTTTTGTGAATTTGTTTGTTCACCATCAACTCTTTACTCATTGTAGTTTCAGTATGTCATCTTAAAATCAGTGTTTTGTAAACGCAATGTTAAAAATGTCGGCAGCATTTTGAAATATTTGGGATTCACTTTGCGCTGAAGTGGCCGCTTCGGGAACGGACGATGTTTCAATCGCTGTTATCCCCGTATCTATATGATTTACTATTCCCAAGGAATACATCCGGGGATAAAGGCGAACGCTTCGCTTTTCCACAATCGTTCCGTTCCCTTCGCTGTGTCAGCGCTCGTTGGATCTCAGGCATTTCAATCTCCTGCCTGAGGTGTAGGCAAAGAAGGCTAGCCCTATAATAGGCTGACCTGATGTAAATTCTTTAATGGAGAAAGAGACTTGTTTCTTCTATGTTATCTTCACACCTTTGCGGGACAACACGTGCAGCCACAGCAATGTGGCAAGTGATCCAATCGGGGTCATTTTGGGACCCAGATCGGAACCAATGACATTGGCATAGATCAATGCACCGCACTATGCGCGGAAGAACTAGACGATTTATTTATACAGGGCCGCAGGCAATGTCTATCTTTATTTTCTTCTTTTATGTATGTATATAAGTTGAACTAAAGAATTTACACTGGACACTCCGATGACAGAACAACCTTCCGAACGCTGTTATCCCCAGATTTTTTTGATTCCTTTTATAAAGGGTAAATCCGGGGATAAAGGCGATGTATATGCTTCCGAAGTAGCTTTCTTGCAGAAAGCTTTTAGCTCCGCTTCTTCAGGTTCTTTCTATCCTCTCCGTTTCGTGTAAACGTTTAGTTCAATTTATATAGTAGGTTTCGCTATCCCCATATCAGGATTTATCGCTACTCTTATCCTTCGGTGTATCCTCCACCATCTTGAACATGCCGAGCAGTCCTTGTAATTGTTCTGCCATGCTATTCAGATGTGCTGAGGATGATGCAATCTCTTCTACCGATGCCAGTTGTTCTTGCGAAGATGCAGACACGGATTCTGTATTCGCAGCCGATTCCTGGGTCACATTGGAAATATCGCTCATCGCCTTGGCAACGTGGGATGCACCGCTCTCCAGCTGCTTCGTTGTTTCGGACAAGTCATCCAATGTATGAACAGCATCTTTCACCGCCTCCCGAATCTGGGCAAACGATTGTCCTGACGTATTCACGGCCTGGATGCCTTCACCCACTCGCGTCTGAGCAGCATTCATGGCGATAAGAGCAGCATCCATGTCCTGACGGATATTGTGTACCAGCTCACCGATCTGCCCTGCCGAGCTACCGGATTCTTCTGCCAGTTTACGTACTTCTCCAGCTACGACAGCAAATCCACGACCCGCATCCCCCGCTCTTGCCGCTTCAATGGAAGCATTCAATGCGAGCAAGTTGGTTTGTTTGGAGATCGATGCTATAACATCAACCATACTGCCAATCTCAACCGAACGGGCATTCAGAGACCGGACTACCGTTCCGAGCTGTTCCACCGTTTCCTGAATACTGTTCATCTGCACAACAGCCTGTCCTGCGGCCTCATTCCCAGAAGAAGCCGCTCCGGACGTATTACGCATATTGGCTGTGATCGACTGCACACGCTCCGACATCATCCGAACATCTTCTGCCATTCGGCTCATCTGTCCAGATCCGTCTCTCACACTGTTCACCTGCTGCTCTGCACCTTCAGCCAGTTCCTGAATGGCTAGTGTTGAATGTTCAATTGCTTTGGTGGTTTGTTCTGCACTTGCAGACAATTCTTGAGAAGAAGCCGATACTTGCTCTGTCGTCTCCTGTACACCGAGAATCATCATCCGCAGGTTATCCACCATACGCTCGAAATACTTCGCCAGATCACCGACTTCATCTTTACGACCCGTTTCCATTTTCACGGTCAGATCACCTTTACTTACAGCTCTGGCTGATTCCTGCAGTCGCTTGATTGGACGCAGCATGGAACGCGTGAACCAGATAATAAAGATGAGCGTAAGGAACGTGGCCGCAAGAATAACTATAAATGTAGCCATACGAATGTCCTTACTCGCATCGGTTATTTCACTCTTGAGCATCGTGCCGGCAATTTTCCATCCCGTTGCTTCATTCGTTGAGAAAATCATCATCTTCGGCTGATCGTTGAATACGTATTCGAATTGACCTTCCGGACCTTCATACATTTCATCCAGCAATCCACTCGTTTCCGGCGTACCTGCGTCTACTACAGGGGATACGACATAATTTTTGTTCGCATCCATAATCATGACGTAACCTTCTTTACCCACCTTGATAGATGCCTGCTCTTGAAGATCTGTCAGATCCAGAGACAAACCGACAACCCCGGATTGGTCTTTTAATGTTTTGGAGATAAACACAACGGCAACGCCGTCCGTATTAACGGATACAGCTGATACGACGGGTGCACCTGGCTTCTCCATCGCAAGTTTGTACCACTCCCGCTCCCTAGGATCATAATTGGCCTCTTGAGCATTTCCAGTCTTGGCCTTACCACGCACCATAACTCCCTCTTGGGTTCCTACAAAGATGTTCAGAGCATCCGGATGCAAGCCCAGGTATTGCTCCAGCTTCACCTGAACCTCAGGACTATCGTTCTCTCCTTTAATGAGGGCTGAATCAATGGCATCTGCAAAATAGTTAATGTCATGAATCTTGTAATTCACTTGGCTTTCTACAATGGTATTGGCCGTGTTCACACTTTGCAGGGCGCTGTCTACTAACTGTCCTTGTACGCCATCTTCAGCCATCGTTAGTGTGATCAAGCCTATGGCCAGACTTGGCAGGAGCAGAACTGCCAAGAAAGAGACCAATAGTTTGTTCCTTATATTCCATACGAAACCTTTCTTTTTATTCTTCTTTTTATTTTTATTTTGTTTTGGTTTGGCGGGTTTTGCTGCTTTCATTATTTTATTATCCTGAGCTTCACTCATTGCTTTCTCCCCCTCTAAATGTAGAAATGGCCTCTTTCTTTGTATGTATGAATCAATCTATAAGGCTTATCTTATATATCGGCTAATGGAGAGTATTTATTTGAGAGAAAAAAGTGCAGGCACACCAAACAAGCCACTTCTGATCAGAAGTGACTTGTACAATGTAAGGTTGCTGTTTTTATTCAATAAAACTAGACAGAGTGTTAGAATACGGGCCATCTGGGGGTTGTGCCGAAGGTTTACCGAAATAGTAGCCTTGTGCAAGCTCAATACCTATAGAACGGCAGAATTCAAACTCTTCCATTCGCTCGATCCCCTCTGCAAGTACTTGACCTCCAAATCGACTCGACATCTCAACAATATGAAGAATCTTCTGTTGTTTGGTCGAATCCTGATCACAACGGTCAATAAGACTTCGATCTATTTTGACAAAATCCGGTTCTAACCGATTCATCAACTCTATTGTCGAATATCCAGCACCCACATCATCCAGTGCAACGGACATTCCACGGGATCGATACACCTCAAAGATATGCTGCAGGATGGACATATGCTGAATCTGCTCTGTTTCCACGACTTCAAACACAAAATCTTTAGGGTCAAGCGAAAGACGTTCAATCGCTTCAAACGTATGTGTCAGACAATATTCGGGGTTATATATGGAGGAAGGCAGGAAATTCACGAAGCGTTTAACACCAGGCGGCAGAAATAGGGCACTGGTCTCTATAGCAGTAATACGCGCAGTTCGATCCAGAAAAGAATGTAACCCGGTCGCTCGCGCAACTTCAAATAATTCATAGGAACTGAAGGATTTTCCATGATCGGACGGACGAAGTAAAAACTCATACCCAATAATTTGCTCCGATGCATCAACGATGGGCTGCATATGACTGCTGAATTGGTGCTCCAAAATAATGGTAACCAGATCGGCATGTTTGAGACGAGATTGCTGCATACATAGACTGATCCAGCTTTCATTGCTGGCCTTTTCGTATAAAGGCATAATCTGAACGGTTAGGGAGTGAGTTAACGTTGGCTCCATTTGCACGATCTCCTCTATCAAGCTCTGAACCGCCTCAAGATTCGAGAAATGCATCCACATCATGTCATCCGACGTTTCGATAGGTCTTCCCGGCGTTTGCAGCGCTTCCAGCAAAGCAGGGGAATTGGGACGCAGGTACAAGGTACCTTGACCCTCTATAGGATAGATTGGACTGCAGCCACTGCAATTCATGTAGGACCCCCTTGCCAATTTATGATTCCATGTCCATTAATGTTTACTTGTATATACCCAAAGTTTGTAAATATTATATCATGGGTCTTGAAATTAATCTCTACTGATTTGATGACTTCCTGTATGACGGTTATTGGAACAAATATATTCAAATTTGCAGAAAAAAAGACCGACAGTCTGATGACTGTCGGTCTCTTCCTCACCGCTTATTAATCTTAAGAAGCGGGAATCACGATTTTCTGTCCAACTTTCAAGTTGTGCACATTTGAGATTTGGTTAGCTGTCGCAAGCTTACGCCAGTCCACACCATATTTCAAACCGATGCGGTACAGGTTATCTCCTTTTTTCACTACATATACAACCTTGTTGTTGGTTGCCGGTTTCTCAGGTTGTGGCTTAGGCGTTGGCGTTGGTTTAGGCGTTGGAGCTGGCTCCGTACCAGTTTCAGTTGTTATCGTTGCTTCACCTGTCAATTTCAAGCCATACTCCGCAAATCCTTCTTTGTTCGTACCGATGAACGACATCGCTGGATTCGCTTCAACCAGATCTTTCGCATCCGGTGAAGAAGCAAACACAACTTCAAGATCGTTCAGGGCCGCTGCAGTTACACCAGTAGATGGTTTGATTGGTGCCAGGGACCAGTTGCCGTCCGCTGCTGGATTAATCGTTTTATTTTCACGGATGTAGTCGATGATCACTTGACGGTTCTCATCTGGTGCAGCCAGAACGATTCGTTTGCCGTCCGGGTTAGCCAACTTGGACGAAGAAGCACGGTAGTTATTCGTCGCTACAATGAATTTTTGTGCTGGGTCAACCGGTTTGCCGTTAAAGCTCAGATCCTTAATCCGACTAGCGGATGCATTAACAATCGCAGCTTTGCTATCATATTTGGCTGGTTGGGTTACATCAATCTGATATGTTACGCCATCGATAACATCGAAGTTGTACGTTGGGAAATCATTGTTGATCAGTTGTTGTTGTCCACCTTTGGCCGGGTCGATCTGGTTGAATTGGCCTGCAGACCATTCCAGCCATTCTTTCAGTTCTGCGCCGTTAACCATTACAGCATGTACCGTATTTGGATACACGTACAGGTCCGCTACGTTTTTGATCGCAATGGTTCCTGTAGGAATATTCGTGTAATACGAAGCGCCTGAACGTCCACCCGCTTTGAATGGAGCACCTGCGGATAATACAGGAATTTTCTCATATTCCGTACCTTGCATATGTTTTTCAACATACCATTTCTGTGCATTCGTTACGATCTGAATGGATGGATCATCCTGAACCAGCGCGAAGAAGCTGTTGATTGGTGCAGTCGTTTCGCCCACCGGACCACGTACATACTCCAATGTACCTTCATGCTCTTCATGAACTGCATCAATGATGTCCTGATCAGCATCTACCAGTGGCTTTTTGTTGGCTGTGTCATAGATTGGGCGTGCTTCCGTTTTGGAATCAACCACTTTCCATTTGCCATCTACCAACTCCAGATCGAGATCGATAATTCCAAGGTGATCACCCCAGAAACCTGGCTCTACAGCAGGAACGCCATTGATTGTACCTTTCTCAAGGTCTACCCCTTTTTTGCCGGCAAAATCAGCGCTTGGGAATACTTTGTGGGCATGTCCAAACAGAATAGCATTAATGCCTTCAACTTGGCTCAGATACAATACGGAGTTCTCCATCAGATCCGTTTGAGGAATTTCCTCAAATCCGGAGTGAGGAATAGCTACAATAATGTCTGCACCTTTTGCTTTCATCTCAGGAATGAATTTTTTCGCAGTAGCGATAATATCTTTGGCGATTACTTTGCCTTCAAGATTAGCGCTGTCCCACTGCATGATTTGTGGCGGCACGAATCCGATCACACCCACTTTGATCGTATGTTCCTTCCCAGTCTCATCCGTTACTTTTTTGTCCAAAATCTCATATGGTGTGAAATAGTTCTTGTCATTCGTCTCATCATCATCACCATCGTTTAAATAGACATTGGCATTAATGTAAGGAAAGTTCGCTCCCTCCAACGTCATGTCTAGGAAGTCCAGACCATAGTTGAATTCATGGTTACCGATGTTACCTGCATCATAATCGAGCAGATTCATCGCTTTATATACAGGGTGAGTCTCACCCTTTTTCAGAGGATCAATCTTCGCAACATAGTCTCCCAGCGGGTTACCCTGAATCAGATCACCATTATCGAACAGCAGGCTGTTCTTGGCTTCGTCGCGTGCTTTCTTGATCAGTGTAGCTGTTTTGGCGAGTCCATACTGATCTGTCTCTTTGTCGGAATAGTAGTCATAGTTAACCAGATTGTCATGAATGTCTGTTGTCTCCATGATCCGCAGTTTAACCTTGGCAGCATCCGCAGCCGATACAGGTACCGGAAATACCGCAAGCACGTTTAATGCAACCAAAGCGGCAGTCAGGCTTGATAATACTTTTTTACTCGTTTTCAAAATAACCCCTCCCGTTATGTACATTGAATCATGCATGAATGGGCAGACGAACAGGCGCAGAAAAAAGATAGATTTCATGGGTTGTGCGTACTGAAGCTCTGATGACATGCATCGGAATTTCAGGTAAGTTTATCTCACATGAACATCTATTTATGTCTGTGCTTGTCGTTTACATTCCAAATCATAACGCAATGTTCAGCCATTGGAAAGCATTATTTTTTACATTACCCGCACATACCAAGCCGAGTTTACATTATCATGCGTGATTTCGACATTTTTTCAACATTTTAGTAGGTATAAAGTGCTTATTTGTTTCAAAATACGTATATTACATGCGCCTTACATTGATATCCATTTCATCATTATTCATCCACACCAAAAACCGTGAAGCCTACATGGCTTTCACGGTTGGATTGAACTCTGCGTGTATTTCCGCATACGGAAGCTAAGTGCAGAGGTTATTTTCATATTCGAATTATTGTTCCCATACGTGGTGCTCGTGGTCTTTCCCTGTGTATTCAATACGAGCTGGTGTGATGTCCAGAATGACATAGTTCGGATCGTTAGGTCCATCGAACCATGCCTTCAGTTCGTCGTTCCATACCTGCTCACGCAAGCTTTCATTCTTCGTCACTTCACAGGTTCCTTCGATCTCAACTACTTCCTTGGAGCCACCAGCCTCATAACCGAGCAGAAGGCTAACATTCGGATTATTCTCCAGCTCTTCGACTTTGTGTGTGCGGCGGTTCGTTGCCAGATGAATGTTCAGTCCATCGTTAAAAAGCGCCATATAACGGGATTTTGGTTTACCGTTCTCCACAGTGGAGAAGCTGCAAAAAGGGTTGTTTTCCAATGCTTTTACAATGTTTTGTTCCAATTCAGTCTGGTTCATGGGAAGTGCTCCTTTCGGTTTGAGGGAATGTTGGAAGGACTGTGTAGGCGGCCGTTCCGGGTACGGATCGTTCTTTGAATCGCTGTTGTCTAGCAATGGTCCTGATCTTTTCCTCGTATATATTGGATTAAAGACGCTTTACACTGACACTGCGATGACAGAACAACCTTCCAATCGCTGTTATCCCCAGATTTTTTTGATTCCCTTTCTCAAGGGAAAAATCCGGTGATAAAGGCGAACGCTTCGCTTTTTCAGGTTTCTTCTGTCCTCTCCGTTATCGTGTAAATGTTTAATTCCAAAAGATATATAAGTGAAATCTAGGACACAAGCGAACGCTTCGCTCTCCAGAATCGATTCCGTCCCCTCCACTACGTCTACAGTTCTTCAAATCAAGGGTGGTGTATAAATTATTACAACTTCAATACTTGCTAATTAGATTGTTCTATTAGCTTTTTGCAAAATCAAAAGGACCTTCTTCAATTAACAAGATAATCAGAGAGCAAGTCGATTTTAATTATGCAAATGCTTTTGTAATAAGCCTGTACTTATAGTGTACCCACCTCACCTATGGTGAATCCATGAACCGATACGCAAACGTGACAAAATTGGAAAAGTTATTCATAAAAATGTTTACATAAAAGGGCTAGCACGAGATTTCTTCTTGGCTGATTTAATTCAGATCTCCAAGATAGATTGAGGAAGAGCCCGATGTAAGTAGCAACTCGCCAATCGTTTTAGGATATAAACGAATCTGGGACAGATCTTCAAGTGCAATCCATTCCACGGCGACTTGGTAGTCGTCAGGATTGGAGCCTTCAAAAATAGTTGCCTCCGGATCCTTCAGGCTGCACGCAAAATAAAATTCAACCTGGTGGATATCTGCATCCCACTCGGCGAATTCATGGTTTTTTCCTATATACTCCCGGATATGTAACAACTCTCCCACGTTCACAGCCTGACCAATCTCCTCCAGACATTCGCGCGCGACCGCATCCTTGAGTTCTTCACCCTTCTCCTGTCCCCCACCTGGGAACACATAAGCGGTACCATATTGGTCTTCCAGCCGGATGACCAGCAATCGTGCATCCTGCACAATGACGGCCTTTGCCGAGTTGCGTATGGGTTTCATTCTGTTCTTCACTCCTTGTCATTCCAAGTTTCACATATCAATTTAACAAAACAATCTGTAAACTGTTGTTCTGCTGAACAGACATATCATCCAGCTGTTTGCGCGGACAGCTTAATGCCTTCCGATTCCAGTACCCGACGAATCTCTTGCACAAATGCCAGAGCATTCGCTCCGTCACCGTGGATACAGACGGTCTCTGCCTTAATGGGAACCAGCGTACCATCCGTGGATACAACCACTCCATCTTTCACCATCCGAAGCACTTGAGCAATCGCTTGTTCCGATTCTTCAATGAGGGCTCCGGCTTGGCTGCGAGGAGTTAACTTCCCATCTCCCCCGTAGGTTCGATCCGCAAACACCTCGCTCACACTACGCAGACCGATGCGATTCGCTGATTGAATCAGCTCACTGCCCGCCAGACCATACAGATACAGTTCAGGCTGCACTTGATAGATCGCCTCCGCGATGGCTCCAGCAAGCTTCGCATCTTCTGCGGCCATATTGTACAAGGCACCGTGCGGTTTCACGTGATGCATGTGCCCCCCACTTGCACGGACAAAGGCATCCAGCGCACCGATCTGATATACCACCATGTCATATGCTTCCTGCGGCGTAATCTCCATTTGTCTCCTGCCAAACCCTTGAAGATCCGGCAACCCGGGATGGGCTCCAATCGCAACCTGATGCTCCAGCGCTCTCTCCACGGTCAGTCGCATCGTAGCCGGGTCCCCTGCATGAAAACCGCAGGCAATATTGGCTGACGTAATCAAGGGTAGAATGGCCTCATCCGATAGAGTGCGATATATACCATAACTTTCACCCAGATCACAATTGATATCCAAGGTATTCGAGGTATTCATTGAGTGCCCTCCATTTCTGCCATTCTTCTTCGTATCAGCTTGTCGATGAGCTGCATGTTGCATTCCTCTTCCATGTACAACTGCCGGGCTTGATCATGCGTAATCTGTTTAAAAGAAATTCGGGAGCCTGGCTTGGCCTGAGCCAAAATTGGCATATCTACCCGGGTTACCTGTGCAATCACAGGATAACCTCCAATCGTCTGATGGTCTGCCATCAAGATGATGGGCTGCCCATCCGGCGGCACCTGCACCGTGCCATAGGTAACAGCTTCAGACAACCGATCCAACGGTTGATCCAGCACCAGCCTTGACCCTTGCAATCGATAGCCCATCCGATCCGATTGCGGAGAAACGACATATTTTTCGCCATAGAATTGCTCCAGACTTTCTTGGCTGAACAGCAAACTGTCCTTGCTCTGCATTACGCGAATAACAGATCTGCCATCATAGTCAGGTCTTTCCCGCTCAGACAAGAACCACCCAGGCGCCAATATTCGGTGGTTCCGTTCGTTCTCCTTTACCTGCTTCTCCATCCGCTCCATCCATACTTGCGCTTCAACAGAAGGTTCCCCCGTAGACAACAGATCCCCCACGTGCAAAGCTCGCCCCTCCACACCGCCAAGACCTGTCTTGAGATCTGTGCTTCGACTACCCATGACTTCAGGTACAGCTATTCCACCCGCAATCGCCAGATAACCGCGCAAGCCATGACGACATTGGCCAAACTTTAGTAAACTTCCTGCACGCAGCAGCACAGGACGCCATAACGGTATAGGCAGATGATCCACGGTTGCCGTCAGATCGGCTCCACATAATGAGACAAGCTGGCTCTTCTCGAACCGAAGCTCTGGCCCCGTCATCGTCATCTCAAGTACCGCTGCATGACGGGAATTACCAACAAGCATATTAGCTGCTCTGGCCGCAAAGGTGTCCATGACCCCGCCAGGATGAATACCATACCGGCGATAGCCGGTTCTGCCTTCATCCTGAACGGTAGATAACAGACCAGCTCGGATCACTTCAATACTCATCCTTCGCCCTCCTTCCACTTTAGCTCCAGGTACTCCTGCATCGTAATCTGTTCAAATCGAACCCGATCACCTGCTGCCAGCAAACTCGGCACATGCTCATCCGGACGAAACAACCGGAGCGGCGTTCGTCCGATACATTGCCAGCCTCCAGGTGTGTCTACCGGATAGATTCCCGTCTGCTTGCCACCAATACCTACTGTACCAGCCTCAACCCGGAGCCTTGGCGTTGCTCGTCTGGGCGTAGCAATCCGTTCGGATAACCCGCCGAGATAAGGAAAACCCGGTGCGAATCCAATCATGTGTACGAGATAGTCCCCGGCTGTATGTATCGCAATAACTTCCTCTGGGGTCAGTCCATGTTTAATAGCAACATAGTCCAGATCAGGCCCCCACTCGCCACCGTAACATACGGGAATTGTGACCGTTCTGGGCTTGGCTTGTACGGATTCCTTCATTTGATTCAACTGTTGAAGTAGAATCTGGCATAACTGAGGGTGAGAGGAGATAAACGGATCATAGAACAGCGTGACGGACGTGTATGAAGGTACCCATTCGATCATCGCAGGCAACGTGGACTTTTCCAACAAAGCACATATGGACATCACCCTGCGGTGTACGACTTCAGACAAGTCATCCCCGCAATCGATAATAACGGCTGTTTCACCCAGCGGAGATAGCATCTCCTTCGTCCATGAATACGGCTGTTTGGTCATCCCATCTCCCCCTTTTCCCACAAATTTTAGCTAGCGCTTTAATGTCAGAGCATCCATCTATCGAGACTCCCCAGACAAATCCAAGTGCATGCTGCAATTGTACAATTCGCATTGCCAGACATTCTCTTTCTTGGCGATCCGGGTAATGGATGTGTTGGACAGCTTCACGCTGATATCCAGTTCAGGCACCAGACCTCGCAGTGTATTCCGCAGGATAGCTCCGTGACTGACAACGATCACTCTTCCATCGGGGTGCTGCTGTACAATATCCTCAAGCACCGCACTGCCTCGAACAGTTCCTGCATCCGCAAGCTCCCGTCCGAGATCCAGGGTACTCCAGTCTACTCCCCACTTGGCTATGCGTTCCGCTTCCGTCGTTCCTTCGACCTGTCCTCCGCCCATTTCACGAAGCCTAGGGTCCAGATGTATCTCCTGAATGCCCAGGCGGTCACCGATGATGCGAGCCGTCTCACTTGCACGCTCCAAGTCACTTGCATAGATGGCATCCCAGGATTCCTCGGCCAGTCTCGCAGCAAGTAATACTGCCTGTTCCCTTCCATCCTGATCCAGCGGATTATCCGTCTGTCCCTGAGAACGTTTTTCCTTATTCCACGCTGTGCTTCCATGGCGAATCAATGCGATTTGGGTCATGGTTGTTCCTCACCTTTTTCTATATGAAGTTCATCTTCTGTAAAATGTTTTCGTGCCTTCGGTTTGGCAAATTTGCCACCATTATATTGAGCAGACCCGTTTCTCGGAATCGAGAGACTGTCCCACGCTGTTTCTTTAAGCATTTTCGCGGCAAATACAATCTGTCCTACATGATACGGATAATGTGCCAATTGCCGAATAATAGCCTCCATGACGGTGTGTCCTTCATTGCGAATGTATATGATATGAGACAATTGTTCCGGGGTAAACGAACGAATGGCTTCAAGTAGACAATTCCAGCCTTCCTCCCATTTAGAGAGCAACTCTTCCCGGAAAGCAATATCATTCACGAATTCGGCATCTCGTTCACGCCACGGTTTTTCACCATCTGTTGTCAGTACATCTGTCCAACGGGACAGCATATTGCCCCATAAATGTTTTACGATAACAGCAATGCTGTTCGCGTCTTCATTCCAGGATTGAAACAACTGCTCGGGCTCCAGTTGTGCCATGGCTTTTTCTCCGAGCTGCTTGTAATACAAAAATTGTTTCTCGGCTGTCTCCAGAAAAACCTGATTCATATCCATCCGTTAACCACCCTTCGGAAAAGTATGATGACCCCTGATCACGTTCAGACAGATACACGTCACATGTTACTTTATTCCGGGAATGAGAACGTACCGTCTGCATTCGGTTCAAATGGAATGACTTTACGCACCGCATCCAGATTGAGCTCTCCATAGATATGTGGATAGAGTTCATTCAATTCGTAGAGATCCTCATATACCAGTTCCGGCTTTAACGCCTTCTCATCAATACTGAGCAATAACAGATCTGTGCGACCTGCATAATATTGCCCGGCTACCCATGGAATCTGTTCCTTGGTGGAACAATGAATGAATCCGTCCGTCTCCAGGCTAACTGGTGCATACTCACTTCCCTTTGATACTTGCTCCCACAAAGAACGGGAAATAATACTGTAGATCATGGTTCCGCCTCCTTCAATTTCTGCGATGTGCTCTATGCATCATTGGGAGTATTATAGATCATCCCGGATACGGGAGTACACTTTTTGATCTGTAAATACACCTTTGATCTTCAACTGTTTGCGTAGCAAACCTTCGTACGACATGCCCAGCTTCTCCATTACACGTTCGGAGCCCACATTGCCTGCATTGCATTTCCCCTCCAGACGATTGCAGTCCAGTTCCTGAAAGCAATAATCCACGATGGGTTGCATCGCTTCAGCTGCGAGGCCCTTGCCCCAGTGATCACTGGCTATGGCGTACCCTAGTTCAGCACTCTGCATGGATTCGTTGAGATGAAAAATACCACCTCTCCCGATCAACGTTCCTGTTTCCTTCAGGACAAAAGCCCAGATATGTACCGTTTTCCGTTCATAATTATCCATTACCCGCTGAATATATTGTATCGAATCCTCCATCGTCTCATGGCAGTTCCACAAGCTTTGCTGACTCACTCGCGGATCAGAGGCGAACTCATAATAATCTTCGAGATCATCCATCGTAAGGCGCCTCAGTCTTAACCGCTGGGTTTCAAATTGGGGCAATTCAGCAAAAAGTTTTTCTATATTCACTCAGAGCACCTCCCTGATTCACTTCAGTTCATCATCCCGCCATCTTATTTCTCAGAAAATAACGGTCTATCACAACCATGCACAGAATACCGACTGTATATCGAATCAGATCGATCACCAGGAAACCATGTCCCAAAACAAGAGCACCCCATACGGTTGAACGTATCTCAATTAGCCAAGGTGTCTGAATCAACTGTGAGAACTCAATGAGCCAGCTAAACACACAGCTAAAACACATCGCCCATACCAAGCTGCGACGAGGCCACATCATGCGTAATCCGAAGTAGATCGTGCCTGCCCATAATGCATCTCCGAAATGTGCATGTACCCAACCCGGCAATCGTTCACCGAAGTGTCTGGATGCGAGTCCTGCCGCCATGGTTATCATGACGGCAAAAAAATAGATCAGCCTGTCTTTGATAGGCACGCTTTTCAATCGATCACACGCCTTCATCAAGCACTTGTAAAATAAACAGCGTTTTGGCAGCGGTATACGATTCCCTGTCTTCCTTGTTCTCGTCAGCCAGCTTCGCCTTCAGGACAGCGTAAGCTTCCACCAGATCTGGGCGTTTTCTCAGCACATCCCGAAACCTGATTTGGCGATCCCAACGTTCCTCTCCCGGGCGCATCAGATGAAGGTGTAAAGCTCTCTTCCCATCCTTAACCCTGACCCAGAATCTTCTGTATTCCCGGCCATCCAGTTCAGGCGGAACATAGTTCCAGCCTACCGGATTCAGCTGATCCGCAATCAGATCCATGTCATCCCATGACTGTACCTCTGCCATCAGATCAATAATGGGCTTGGCGGGTAACCCTGGAATAGATGTACTTCCGATATGTTCGAATCGATGAATATTAAACTGCTGTAAAAGGTATTGGAGTTGCCGAATTTCTTCCCGAGCCTGCACACTCCAATTGGGGTTAGCCGGAGCAATTTCTACCGGCTCTGTAGCCCAGGCAGGCCAGTTTTCCGGTTGTAATGGATCTGTCATTCCCAAGCTCACTCCTTGATTTCGTTGGATTTCTATATATCCAAAAAGGAGCGTATGTCTACGCCCCTAGTTGTCTGTAACCTTGATGATATTGATGATTTTAACAGTGTCATGCACTGAATTTATCTTCGGATTAATGCAAAATGCTTCATTAGTATGAAGATGAAGATTTATTTTACCGTAACAGGGATCGTCACTTTTTTGTTGCCCCATTTGGCCGTTATGGACGTTTTACCTTTGCCTACAGCGACAATCTTGCCATTCGTTACTGTGGCTACGCCAGGCTTCGTGCTACTCCACACCGCACTGTTGGTCACAACAGTGGTCTTGCCCGTATCATACTGGGCCATCACACTCAGCGTTGTACTTCCCTGCGGGGACAAGACCAATTTTTTCTGGCCTGTAATCAACTTTTTGAGCAAAGGCACAACGGTAACCTCTGCCTTTATTGTCTGATTTTGATAAGTTCCTGTCAAGGTCGCTTGTCCTTCGGTCAGCGTCTTAACGGCTCCATTTTTCACGATCGCTACATTGGTGTTGGAAGAGGTCCATATGACCTGTTTCGAAAGGTTGATCGTTTTGCCATTCGCGTAGGTCCCGATGACCTTCAACGCTTTGGACTTCTTAATATTCAGCTGCATATTTGCAGGGGTAACCTCTACTTTGGTGATCACATCCGTTACGGCAACGGGAACTTTCACGATAGTTGACCCGTATTTGCCTTGCAGCAATACTCTGCCTGGTGTGTTGCCTTTAATTTTCCCATTTTCCAACACAGCCGAGTTACTTGATACCGACCACACAATCTCAGACGTCACATCCTCTTCCTTACCGTTCGCACGGACAATGCTTACTTTGGGAAGAGTGCTTTCGCTACCTTTAACAAAACTATAAGATTTCGGTGAAGCTTTGATGCTTTTGATCTTCTCCTGCACCTGGACAACCAACTGGGCTTTTGCCCCGTCTACCTGTGCAAAAATGGTTGCTTCGCCCGCGGCCACAGCCTTAACCTTACCTTTCACCATCGTTGCAACTGCTGCATTGCTGGTGGACCATGTGACACCTTCGGTAACATCCTGTTTGTTATCAAAACCTTCTACGGTTGCCATTACTTGAAGCGTAGCTGTCTCGGATACACTCAACTTCTGCGGGCTGCTATTGGTTATTTCAATCGATGTCACATCACCCGTTGCCGCCAAGGCTAACGAAGGAACCATTACGGCTAACGCGATTATTAGAGCAAGCGTGCCTCGAAGAGCCAGTTTGATTCTACTCATTTTTATCTCCATCTCCCATAATCCAATATTTTACTTCTATTATATTATATCGGATACGAATTGCATAAAGTTGAATAACATAATTGAGAGTCTTGGAACAATTCATGATTTCCATTGTATAATATGGGAAGGTCGCGTAATACTGTTTTAATAAACCTAAAAGATGGGGGTGGGATATGTATGATCGAAAGGAATTTGCTTGATATGGTTTCACCTAAAAATAACCGTAAACGTATGAAAGCTATCGTCACTTCGACATCCACCAAGATTCGTCCTGAAGACGAAATGGTTCTACTGATGAAAACAGCCCGCAATCGTTTCAAAAAAGCCCTTGAATCTGGAAAAATTGAAATCATTAACGAGCGTGAATGGAAGCTGCGTTAAAGAATATAGGTGAACCATGGAACGTATTCAAACACCAGAAATGCAGAAAAGAATTAAATGGGCTAAACGAAAATTGAAGGAACTTGCAGCTGATGTGACCAAAAGTGATTTAAAAGAGTTCTATGTTATGGGTATTATTACTCCTATTCTTGATGAATTAGATGCAGATCCAGCCATTATTGTTGGGGGACACGCTGTTGAACTATACACTTCTGGAAGTTACAAGACAGCTGATGTTGATCTGGTCATGATCAGAGATGATTTAGCCCGAAGTTTATTTGATCATCTGGGTTTCGTCCGCGAAGGAAGACATTATTATGTCTCCGAAATGGACATCCCTATCGAAATACCTTCTGATACACTGGAAGGTTCAAAAGACAAGATTATCAAATTATTAACACCTGAAGGCTACTGCTACGTAATTGGAATAGACGACCTTATTTTGGATCGATTGAGAGCCTCCGAGTACTGGACAGATGCCCGAAGCTTGGAATGGGCACGTTACCTGATTTACAGTCAATTTGATACGATTGATTTAACATACATGAGAAAAGTTACAGCCGAGGAAGATCCCAAATTGGCAGCTCGACTTGAACAAGAGTACCAGTGGGTAACAGATCATATGTTTAATTAGAAGGAACCCCGGTCAAGGGGTTCCTTTTCTGATTCTTCACTTCCATAGGCGTTACCTAACCTCTCTACTTCACTTCACCCTGCTCTGGCAAAATCAAGCTCTCGGCACCGCCCATATAGGGCCGCAGGGCTTCCGGAATGCGAATGCTTCCATCCTCCTGCTGATGATTCTCAAGCAACGGAATCAGGATACGTGGCGACGCCACCGCCGTATTATTCAGCGTGTGACAATACGCCAACTTGCCTTCGGCATCCACGCAACGAATATTCGAACGACGAGCCTGAAAATCATGCAGATTCGACGACGAATGAGTTTCTCCATATGCACCGCGGCTTGGCATCCAGGTCTCGATGTCGTACTGTTTGTACGTCTTCTGCGACATATCCCCGGTACACACGGCCACAACACGATAAGGCAGTTCAAGTAATTGCAGCAATTCCTCGGCGTGTCCCGTAATCTCTTGCAGCATGCGCTCCGATTCTTCTGCATCAGGGGCACAGAGAATGACCTGCTCGACTTTGGCAAACTGGTGCACACGATACAATCCGCGTACATCACGTCCGCCGGAGCCAACCTCACTGCGGAAACACGTCGATACCGCAGCCAGCTTCACCGGCTCTTGAACATCGACAATCTCATCCGCATAATACGAGACCAGCGGCACTTCAGAAGTTCCCACCAGCCACTTGTTCTCCCCTTCGAGTTCGTAGACTTGATCTCGACCGGTTGGGAAGAATCCGGTGTTCACCAGCGCATCCTCCCTGACCATCAGGGGAACCTCCATTGGTGTAAACCCGTGCTTCAGCAGCAAATCAAGCGCAAGTTGCTGCACAGCCCGATGCAACAGTAGGCCAGCGCCTTTCAATACATAGCTTCGCGTCCCGCCAATCTTCACTCCACGGGGAATATCGATCAGATTATGCAACTCCCCAAGTTCCACGTGATCTTTGGTAGCGTACTCGAACGCTGGTAACTCTCCCACACGTCGCAGCTCTACATTATCCGCATCCGACGAGCCATTGGGGGTATCCGGGGATACGATATTGGGCACCAGCCATTGCAGCTTGGTTACTTCCTCCTGCACAGGGGCTAGCCTCGCTTCTACCTGTTCCAACTGTTCATTGAGCTGCTTCACCTGCGTCCGCAAACCCTCAGCCTGTTCCCGCTTACCAGCCTGCATAAGCCTCCCAATATCCGCGGATAGCGTATTACGCAACCTGCGACCTTCTTCCGATTCCTGTAAAAGTGCTCTGCGTTCCTCATCCCGCTCCAGCAATGTACGAATGCTGATCTTGATTTTCTTCCCGTCTGCTGCCGCCTGAACCTCTTCTGCATGTGCCCGAATCCACTTCATTTCTAACATGGTCACCGTCTCCTTTGGCTGTAAAAATACAAAGAGCGCCCTCATCCCTTGGGACGAGGAGCGCTCTGCTCGCGGTGCCACCCAACTTGCTGAATCAGGATATCCTGCTTCCAGCCTCTTGGTCCGCGATAACGGGCGGTTCCGGTTAACTTGGGGAAATATCGCTCCCCTGGCGAAAACGCCTCCGAGTTGGATGCTCTTCAACGGCATGTTCCGATCTGTAATTGTTGTGTCTCAGTATATACGAACGCCGGATCAATTTGCAACCTTCTGTATCTATCAGGAATTCATGGCACAACTTAACATGTCCTGTTATGATAGACTTTGTCTTCAAGATGGTGCTTTATTGTGATCCTCAATTTATGTATATAAGTAGAAGGAGTTCTTTATGAAAAAATTACTTTGGATCGGATGTCTATCCTATTTCCTTATTGGACTTGCCCATGTTGTGCTCGGTTCCATTCTACCGGTTGCACTTGAACATTACGGCAAAGATTACAGCCAGGGCGGGACGCTGATCTTCGCTCAATTTGCCGGATTCCTGGGCGGTGTATTGTTATCTCCATGGCTGAACCGACGCTTCGGTAAACGCGGAGGTCTGTTAATCGCCACAGCACTGCTCTGTATCGCGGAATTAGCCTACATGCTGCTGCCACCATGGGGCTGGATGTTCGTCATCGCACCCGCGGCCGGCTTCGGATTCGGGATGATTGAAGCTGTCATTGGCACCATTATCATCGCTGCAATCAAAGACAATACTGCCGTTGCCATGAGCCGACTTGAAGTGTTATTCGGGATCGGGGCGATGGTCATGCCGCTCATTGCCAGCGGTCTGATTGCTGCCGGATACTGGCGCCTCTCTTTTCTGGTTGTTGCGATCTGTGCAGCGCTGACCTTTGTTTTCTGGGCGAAAGGATCATTCGGTGAACTGGATCAAGTATTGGATCGACGGAAGCCAGTGGATGCTTCCGGACATACTCACACTGCCGGGACAACAGGTGAACTGCATTCCGCAGTTGTCAGCACACCCGGCCCAACCTATCGTGGCCGTAACCTGACTCTTCTGGTACTATTCGTCCTGTTCTTCTTCCTGTATGTTGGCACGGAGATGAGTCTTGCGAACTTCATGCCAGCGATCCTGATTGAGAAAATGAACATGAAGGAAGCCGGAGCAGCGCTTAGCGTCACTTGTTTCTGGATTGCCATGTCTGTCGGACGACTCTTCGCCGGATATATCGCAGAGAAATTCCAATACCGCGTCTATGTCCTGTATAGTTGTCTCGCTTCTGTTCTCTTGTTAATGGTATTCCCATATACAAACCAAATCTGGTCTGCATTTCTCATTATCTTACTGCTTGGACTTGCCATGTCAGGGATATTCTCCATTGCCCTTGTCTTCGCCAGTAAACTGCTGCCTGGAACAGAAGAATCCACACCCAGTATCTTGATTGCCTCAGGCGGGGTCGGCGGTGCTATTCTGCCTTTGACCACGGGATGGAGTCTTGATCATCTGGAGGTTAATCAATCTGCATGGATGCTTGCCATCTTTGCGGTTGGCCTGCTTGTCATTAGCGTGATCACGTATCAATGGCAGAGCAAACATATAGTGGATTCTGCGACTTAACAGTGATGTGTTTATCCTTTCCTGAAAATTAACTATTAAATATATCAAGATGTCCACCTTCATAAACTGATGGCGGACATCTTTTTTGTAGTGTTATTCTGTTCTAACGAGACTAGCACACTATAACCTCGAATTATTGCGTTGCACAAGATTGCCCAGGAAATACTGTGGGCCCAGCTGCATCACACACTTTTGTTAACAACAGGCATTACAGGCCCATTATCCTTGATGAATTTAACGAATACATATCGTACGAGGGGTCCCAAAATGATCAATTGATATGGAAGCGCAAGGCTGAAGTTACGAGCGATTGTATGAAGGTACGTACGGAGTACGGATGCCCCATTTAATTGATCCGCCAGATATGCTGAAACCATCCCATACAAGGACATGATCAGAACCATGCCAATCACCATGAAAAATGACATGGCGAGCACACCCAGCATCTTGTTTGACTTGTCAAAGGGCAAGGAAAAGGCAATCTTTCTAGCTATAGGTCCAACAATGAAGGACTCCACCAGAAACGCGATGACAAAACACAATATGAATTGAAGCAGTATCTCAAGCGGGGACATCTTACCGAGTAACCCACTGTGCCATAGATTGAAGAACATCATGACTACGACCATCCCTGTACACATCATTAATCCAAAAATAATTTGTTCCTTCTTGCTTGTTGGCACTTCTCTCATCCTCTCTGTTTACTTTGACAATTATAGAGATGACGAACCCCTCCACATAAGTGAACATTCCGTGAACAATTAGACGGGTACTCCAATGAAATTATATCTCCCGTGTGATGACTTGCAGGTACTCAATTCAAAAGATGGGGTTCTTTCCTACAACAGAAATTTCCAGAGAAAAGACAGTTTGGATAAAGCTGTGATTGCCATTCGTTTGAAAACAGAGCCTTTCTGATTCGTAGATTCTGCTGGATGCTCACCTTTATTCACACGCGTACTATGTGCACGTTTGATATCCATAGCCTCTGTTAGTTCGTTGGCGAATGCAGAACCAGAAATGACCACAGCAGATTCGGTATTTAGAAAGGCGGATCTGGGATCAAGATTATACGAACCAACCATGCTGAGGTAATCATCCATGACAAATGATTTGCCGTGTATGGAATAAGGGCCTTGGTATTCATAAATGGCCAGACTGGTATCAAGCAACCGTTTCTTAGAGCTTAAGTATCCCGCGAAAGCCAAAGGGTTAGGGGTCTGCTGGATTGAATTGGTTAGCATGACCCATTCTGCTTTTGGATTCATCGACAGATGTACTGCTTTCTTCATTTTCTTGGTAGGAATGGCATAAGGCGTCTGAAGGTACACTTTCGACTTTGCTTGATTGGCAAAATGAACAAATGCTCTCCACATGGTCGGGTCTTTATACAGCCTTTGGATTGGATTGTGAATGAAAGCGACGTGGTCGGAATGAAGAGCTCCTTGAGCCCATTCCTTCGGCAACACTTTAACAAAAGGATCGCTCTGAGCCCGAGCTTTTTTATATAACTGAGCCAGCTGAGCCAGCTCTTTTAACCCCTTTGCATGATGCTGACGTTTTGCATGTTTTTCTAGTTTGGTGAATGGATGGTTCCATAACCGATCTATATATTTTTTCATTTCAACAACCGTGCTGTTCGTATTATGGTTTGGATTGTAAACAAGGACATCCCGATCGAATACATAGTCTTTTTGGGGTTGCAATGCCATGTATCTATCACCAATATTTTGGCCGCCAATGATGCCATATGTGTTGTCGACAAGAAGGATTTTGTCATGCAGACGGTTATGCCATGTCCATGGCATAAATATGTGGAGTGGTTCATAATACCTTAACTCCACATTGGGGTGAGCTGCAATGGCATCTGGAATATCACGCAATTCTCCGCGCATGTTGTGAAAAATCCCGTCTAAAATGATTCGAACATGAACACCCCGATCAGCTGCATCGAATAAAGCAGCAAAAAAGAGTTGAGATGTTTTTCCTTTTTGGATGGAGTAATAAGCCAGGTCGATGCTTGTTTTCGCCTCTCGAATGGTCTGGATTCTCACCTGACCGGATTGAAAGCCGTCCTCCAAGAGCAATACGCGATCTGTTGTACTTCCTCCTGTTAACGATTTTTGCATATCCGTATTTTCAATAGTAGATGGAGACAGAACCAAAAATAAAAGGTAAGCTGTGAAAAAAACGTATACACAATAGGACAGAATAATTGCGAATATGGTTTTAAAGATCATTCAGTACGCCCCCATTTTTATGTAAAAAGTAATTATTTGTATAGCAGTACTATCTCCTTCTGTATCTAAATTATGTTGTTTAATTAATCAAGCGACTCCGGTCAAGGTCAAACGATCAAAAGCTCAGCTCGGAGCGACTCAGAAACAGGTAGGCTATGACCCGAAATCCGATGCTTTTGCACTCAGTCAGCTTTCCTTTTATAATTCGCCACGATAATTGATAAAAATCACACATCTAGAGAGGTCGTTATACTCATGTATAATGGCCTCTTTGATTAATTCATACGTGCCCCCATCCAGTTCCTGACTGGACACGTTCCACCTGCTGGCCTATAATTACCCTAGTAATGCCCGTAACTTCATAGTTTCCCAGGGGAGTCGGAATTGGCCGGCTGAGAGTGTATCCCACCAAGATACTAACCCTTAGACCTGATCTGGATCATGCCAGCGTAGGAATCGGAGTATATCGAATTGGCACAGCCCTATGGCTGAACGCCACCTCTCTAACGCCTGCACGCGTCCCGGATTACGGGGCGCTTTTTTGACGTTCTTTTTGAATAAAAAATAACGTCATCCAGATCTCAACTGGTATAAATCTGTCGATTTATGCAAGATGATTGGATATGAAGCCAAGGAGTACCCCGTGCCACTCGGCCGGACATACCGAAGGAGAGAACCACAGATGAAATGGCGTAAAACAATGGGATTGTTGCTCTTATGCGTGCTTATGGTGACTGTAGCCGCATGTGGCGGCAAAGAAGCTGCCCCAGCAGGGCAGAACGGCAACACGAACACCGAAAACAGCAACGAAGGTGACACTTCCGCCCTGAAAGATATTAAAGTGGTGCTCGACTGGACACCGAATACGAATCATACCGGCCTGTATGCCGCTGTAGATCAAGGTTTTTACAAGGCTGAGGGCTTGAACGTAGAGATTGTACAACCAGGTGCCGGTGGCGCAGATACAATGGTTGCCTCCAATGAAGTGCCTTTTGGCGTAAGCTATCAGGAGAGTGTAACTCAAGCCCGCACACAGGGTGTTCCATTGGTCTCCATCGCAGCAGTTATTCAGCATAATACATCCGGATTCGCTGCTCCGGCGGATCGGAATATTAATTCACCGAAAGACTTTGAAGGCAAAACCTATGGCGGTTGGGGTTCCCCAGTGGAAGAAGCCGTGATGCAATCCATTATGGAAGGCGACGGAGCCGATGTATCCAAAGTGAAAAATATTAACATGGGTGATGCCGACTTTTTCACCGCAGTGAAACGGGACATTGATTTCGCGTGGATTTTCTACGCCTGGACGGGTATCGAAGCCGAACTGCGCGGGGAACCGATCGACATGTTATATGTGAAGGATTATTCAGAAGCATTGGATTACTACACGCCTGTCCTCGTAACGAACGAGCAGACGATTCAGAATGACCCTGATCTGGTGAAAGCATTCCTGAAAGCCACTTCCGAAGGGTATCAATATGCGATTGATCATCCCGAAGACGCAGCGAACATTCTGATCAAGGCCGTACCGGATCTGGACAAGGAATTGGTACTGGCAAGCCAGAAATGGCTTAGTCCGAAGTACACGGATGACGCCCCGCGTTGGGGTGAACAAAAACAGGAAGTATGGCAGAACTACACCGACTGGATGTTTAGCAAAAAACTGCTGGATGAACAGATCGATGTGAGCAAGGCATATACGAACGAGTTTTTACCCAAATAATAATCTAACTGTTAAGTTGACCTTTATGTACACAAGAACGAAGAGTGCAGAACCCATCTGAAGAAACAAAGTGTTCGCCTTTATCCCCGGATTTCCCCATTGAAAAGGAATCAAGAAATCCGGGGATAACAGCGATCGGAGGAGGGTACTGCAATCGGAGTGGTAAAGTGTACATTCGCTATGTTCGACTTATACCACCCATTCGAAAGGAGCTGTGATCTCTCATGGCAAGCACACTGCTTAGCATTCAAGTTATTCCGAAAACGCCAAATGGCGAGAACTCTTATCCTTACGTAGATCGCGCCATTGAAGTTATTCAACAATCTGGTCTGAAGTATCAGGTGAACCCGCTCGACACCACCATGGAGGGGGAACTGGAGGAACTGTTGGAGGTTGTCCGCAAGATGCATGAGGTACTTGTGGAAGCTGGCAGCCCAAGCATCATCTCCCAGATCAAAATCGCCCATAGCCCTACCGGCTTCAGCATGGACACCCTGACGGAGAAATATCGCTAATGCACGCCTATTTCAAAAGCGTATGGCCGCCCTTTGTGGCGGTTATTCTCTTTATAGCGATATGGCAGGGGGCCGTTTCCCTGTTCCATATCGAGAAATGGATGCTGCCGGCACCGTCCGACATCGCCCGCGAAGCGGCATCCCAGGCCGAGCGACTTGGCATGCACGCCTCCGCAACCATTCAGTTAACGCTGATCGGATTCGCGGCAGGCACGGCGGTCGGATTGCTGATTGCGATGGTGCTCCATTTGGTCCCTTTTCTCAAATCAGCCCTGTATCCTTTACTTATTCTTAGTCAAAATATTCCGACCATCGCGCTGGCGCCGCTCCTGTTAATCTGGTTCGGATTCGGGCTGCTGCCCAAGCTGATTACGATCATCCTGGTCTGCTTCTTTCCCGTTGCGGTGGCGGCCATGGACGGCTTGACCCGTACTGATGCCGCGATGATGAACTATATGCGCATGGCTGGTGCCAAACGTCACCAGATCTTCTGGAAGCTGGAGCTTCCCCATGCCCTGCCATCGGTGTTCTCCGGTGTCAAAATTGCCGCTACCTATAGCGTGATGGGTGCCATCATCGCCGAATGGATTGGTGCAGACAAGGGCATTGGATATTATATGATGCTGCAAAAGTCAGCTTATCGCACAGATCGCCTATTCGTGGCCATCATGATTATTGTCGCGCTCAGCTTGCTGCTCTTCCTGCTCATTGCGCTACTGGAGAAGCTGCTCGTGCGCTGGCGTCCACAGAAGCGGTAATAAAATGTGTGGATATACCAAGTAGTACACAGTGTGGCATGATGCCATAGTAGTTGTGAATAACACGTATGCACATCTCACAAGGGGAAGCTGTGATGACAATTAAATAAGAAGATGTAATCTGTATATTAGGAAGTGATGACCATATGAATTGGCAACAGGACGAACAAGTCCAGCCTGGACGAGGAGCACGCGCAATGGAGCCAAAGCACGGTGAAAAGCTTCACCCGGCTACCCCTGATCGACCTGACAATACTGCTAATGCTCTGGTTCCGCCTGCACTGGACGTCATTGACGTTCATGCATCATTCCGCGAACGGCGCAGCAGGCTACCGGTTCTGAACGGCCTGTCCCTAACTGTCGAGCAAGGCGAGTTTGTCGCTATCGTTGGGCCATCCGGCTGTGGCAAAAGCACCCTGTTCCATATCATCGGCGGTCTGCTGAAGCCACAGGAAGGCCAAGTGCTAATGAATGGTCAGAAGGTAACGGGACAACGTGGAAAGATTAGTTATATGCCACAACAGCCTGCCCTCTTCCCTTGGCGTACCATTGAGGACAATGTACTGCTTGCTGGAGAAGTAGCCACACATGCTCCCCTTCGGGCCGAAGCACTTGCGGAGGCTCGAAAGTGGTTAAGCAGCGTGGGTCTTGCCGGGTTCGAGCAAGCATATCCTCATATGCTGTCGGGCGGAATGCAGCAGCGTGCTGCATTTCTGCGCGCCCTGCTCAGTCCGCAGGAACTCATGCTGCTGGACGAACCTTTCAGCGCGCTGGATGCACTGACACGTAGCGACATGCAGCGCTGGCTGCTCGATATCTGGGAACAGAACCGCCGCTCGGTGCTGTTCATCACCCACAATATCGAAGAAGCATTGCTGCTTGCGGATCGGGTCTATGTGTTATCCAACCGACCTGCAACGGTGTTGCACGAGGTGCATGTTCCTTTTGATCGCCCAAGACGAGAAGAAATTACGGAAGAATCCGCATTCCTCGAACGTAAACGGCAGATTGCACAGTCGATGAGAGAAGAACAACAGAAAGCCCGGCTATCTTGATAGCGCGGGTTTTTAAGTTATTATTTTCCTTTAATGGGTGACCCGCCATGAGAAATTCTGCGTAACATCGTTAAAATATATATGAACACAAGGAGGAATTCCTCATGCATTCTCAAGCTTTCGCACCATTGATTGACGCTCATATTCACTTGGATCAGTACACCCCTGACGAACAACGTGAGATGCTGCTCACTTTCCCTTCTCAGCAGGTTGAAGCGGTCATTGCGGTATCCATGAATCTTGCTTCTGCCCAAGCCAACCTAGAGCTTGCAAAGCAACACCCCCGCACCATCTATCCGGCCTTCGGTTTCCATCCGGAACAGGAACTGCCTTCCGCTGCAGAAATGGACCTGTTCTTCCAATGGATCGAGAAGCATATTGGACAAGCTACAGCCATAGGAGAAGTCGGGCTTCCTTATTACAACCGTCAGGAAGCGGAGCATGCAGGGCAGCGCTTCGATCAGAGCGGGTATATCGAACTGCTTGAACGTTTCATCCAGCTCGCCAAAAAGCACAACAAACCGCTTGTCCTTCATGCGGTATACGAAGATGCGGATATCGTCTGTGATTTGCTGGAGAAATATCAGTTCCGACGCGCCCATTTCCACTGGTTCAAGGGATCTCACGAAACCATCCGTCGCATGGCTGACAACGGCTATTTCATCTCTTTCACGCCAGATATTCATTACGAAGAAGAGATTCGTGAACTCGCCCGGCAATATCCATCGGAGCAAGTCATGGCCGAGACCGACGGACCTTGGCCCTTCGAAGGGCCGTTTCAGGGACGAATGACACACCCGGCCATGACCAGACAGGTTATCCAGGCATGGAGTGAGATCACCGGCA
This sequence comes from Paenibacillus sp. Negev47, assembly GCF_058313655.1. Lineage (NCBI taxonomy): Bacteria > Bacillati > Bacillota > Bacilli > Caryophanales > Paenibacillaceae > Paenibacillus > Paenibacillus sp. Negev47. Next base: position 457,550 of record NZ_CM177754.1, on the reverse strand, counting down.
TGGGAACGGAACGGGCAGCTCGTCTCTTTTATCAGAACACAAAGCGTTTCTACGGCTTAACTTGAGTACAATCAGGTAAAAGCAAGTACACTTGCTCGTCATGCCAATACAGCACAACACATTACAGCTCAACACAAAGAAGTCAGTCGGCTTTGCCCCGACTGACTTCTAATCTACATATCAAACTTAACGCTTCAAGAATCCTTTGCCTTCCAAGAACGGTCTCACCTGCAACCGTGTCGGCTCAGTCAAGCGCTTCGCCATCAGTTCGGACCACGGAGTCGTTCGTTCACCATTAGTCCGTTCTTTCATGTACGCCGTCGTTGTCTCATCATAGCGCTCAACACCTTGCAGGGTCTGCTCGGCATTATAACGATTATGATGAAGGACTGCATCCAGTGGCAGACGTGGCCGAATTCCCGTTTCCTGATCTGCAACACCAATACACATGCCATACACCGGATATACCCCCTCCGGTAATCCCAACAGCTCAGCGACTTCCTCAATCCGGGTGCGAAGCCCGCCAATATATACAATTCCGAATCCGAGTGACTCTGCTGCAAGAGCGGCGTTCTGAGAAGCCAGTGCAGCATCAATCGTGGCTACCATGAAATTCTCGGTCGAATCGGCATACGATTCCTTTTCAGGAAGATGACGTTTCGCAGCATCACTCAGTCGATATAGATCAGCACACCATACGAGAAACACGGGACATTCATTGACGTAGGCCTGATTGCCTGCCAATTCAGCAAGCTTGGCTTTCTGTTCTATGTCTGTCACAGCAATCACGGTATAGGCTTGTACACTACTTGAAGAAGAAGCCATCTGACCCGCCGCTACGATGGCTGCAAGCTGCTCATCACTCACCGGGTCTGGCTTGAATTTGCGTACAGAGCGGTGTTTCATCATCAATTCAATGGTTTCATTCATGGCTGTTCACTCCCAATCCTCGAAGTACGAACTCAATCGTCTGCTCTGCGAGCTCTTCTGTATTCATGTCCTGATAATCAAAGCCAAATCGTGAGTTCTTGGCCCGTTTGTGTGCCAAAGCCACACCCATCACCTGGAGCATCGCATAAGATACGGACTCGATCTGGAACAATCCCTGGTCTTTTCCTTCTTGCAGCAGTTCCCTCACTCGGGTCCAGACAGGGTCCAGGAAACGAAATACGGTAGCTGTACGATGTGTACGCAGTGTAATTTCAAGCTGCACAATATCGCTCATCTCCCGATCCGTCATCGTGAACTTCACAACTTCACCAATAATTCGTCGGATACCTTCCACAGGCGAGGACATGGACTCTTCCGCCAGTGAGTTCATCATATGATCCGGGAAAAAATGTTCAAATAAGGCTTCGAACACCTTTTCTTTGCCGCCAAAATGGTATGAGACCAGTGACACGTTCGCACCCGCCTCATCACAGATTTGACGAACACTCGTCCCGTCATACCCCTGCTGTGCAAAAAGCTTCTTGGCTGCAAGCAATATCCTCGTTTTGATATCCAATTCCGGTTCAGTCATTCCGTCCCGCTCCCTCTTGTCCGTTCATTTCATCCGCTCCAGCTCAAGGGCTGTAGTCAGGTACTGTATCTGTCTATTATATTACACCAAGCACCCCGATGAAAATCATCGGGGTGCTTGTCCTATCCTATGAAGCAATGGTATACATCTGTTGTATTAGTTGTTCGCATGAGCAGGGCTTGGAGCCATAGCTGGCATGCGTTGTTTTTTCAACAACGTCACGACCAGTGACAAAGCAACTGCAACCAACAATACAATCACGATAGAGCCCGCAGCAGACTGAACTCCTGGGCCTCCCAACTGCACGCTCAGAATACCCTGAACGGCGTATGTTGCAGGCAGGTACTGCCCAATGCCGCTATAGAAACTGTTCAGCAATTCACGCGGTACCATTGCACCGGAGGATACCAGTTGCAGGGACAGTGAGATGATGTTGAACAGACTTCCTGCTGGTCCGAAGCAGATCAGGAAGAACTGGGAGAAGAACATGAACGTGCACAGGAAGAGCGCCTGGAACAACCAGAATGCAACGAATCCTTGTGCAATCTGTCCGCCCAATGCCACGATCAATGATGATCCCAGCAGGGAAACGACCAATGCAGAACCTAAGTTAATGACTACTCTCGCGCCAAACAAAGTCATGCGGGAATAGGTAGATGACAACATGCCCATGGCTGTCTGGAGATTCATCCCCATGATCATGGCTCCCACATACGAGGCCAGCACCATCATCATTGGCACCATCTGGTTATTCATCCCGTTAACCGGGTTGATGGACGTTGTCGTTCCTTCCACTCGGGTAGTCAGGTTCGTAGCGGCTTCAACTGCCTGATCCGCAGGCGCACCTGAAGCGGTCAACACGGTCTGTACCCCTTGTGCTGTAGCTTGTTTGTTAATCGTGTTTGTCACACTTTGTGATACACCTTGCATCATACTTTTAATCGTAACCGGGTTCGCTTCATTAATGGTGTATTTAATCTCGGCGGTGGAGCCGGCCGTTTGAAGCAATTCGTTAAATCCAGCCGGGATATCCAGCACCATGTGTACTTGGTGATGATTCAGCTGGTCCAACGCTTCAGCCGCACTCAGATTGGATACGGTATGAAAAGGCAGTGTTCCTGCGAGTGAATCCGCTATTCCTTTGGACATTTCACCGTCCTCGTTCACAATCGCAACCGTCAATTCTTTCGTACGGTCATTTACTCCAGAATATGCGGTCATCCAGATCACGCTAAAGATCACTTGGAACATAAGTGCTGTTACGATCCCTACAATCACTGGCGGTTTTTTAAACAATGTACGTAAAGCCTGTAACATAAAAGGTGTCCTCCATTACTCAAATAGTTCTAATTTGATTTAAACAATTGTTTGAATCAAACGATCGTTTAAATTTTATGTGAATATGTCCATATTGTCAACTCATTTTTGAAAAAATTCAGAAAACATAAGCTTTATTCATGAATGAAAACGATCTATTTTCATAAAAGCGCATTATGCTACTTTTCCCCTAGAAAAGAACATCTATACCAGCGATTCAGGATGAAACTTCTTGGCGACTCAACTGTATTTTCCTCAATAAAAAACGGTCCGCCGTAGCGAACCGCACATATATTCTCACTTTATTACAATGATACGTTGGATATCGATTTAAACAAAGATCGTTCAGACATTTCTCTTCAGCTTCATGCGTTGCAGACGCAGTGCATTCAGGACAACCGACACGGAGCTGAAAGCCATTGCCGCCCCTGCCAGCCATGGAGCCAAGAAGCCAACTGCCGCAATTGGAATACCAATAACGTTGTATCCGAGTGCCCAGAACAGGTTTTGTTTGATGTTACCCATCGTGCGCCGGCTCATCTCAATCGCATCTGCAATGCTGTTCAGATCACCACGCATCAGTGTAATATCTGCCGCTTCCATCGCTACATCCGTTCCAGTTCCGATGGCCATCCCAATATCCGCTGTAGCGAGTGCCGGAGCATCATTAATACCGTCACCTACCATGGCGACTTTCAGGCCACTCTCCTGAAGTTTCTTCACTTCCGCAGCTTTACCTTCCGGCAGCACCTCAGCCAACACTTTACTGATCCCTGCCTGTTCTGCTACAGCGCGAGCAGTTCGCTCATTGTCTCCCGTAATCATGATGACATCAATCCCCATCGCCTGAAGACGACCGATGGCTTCACGAGAGGTATCCTTGATGGTGTCAGCCACAGCCACGATCCCTGCCCACTGACCATCCACCGCAACCAGCATCGCTGTACGACCCTGCTCCTCCAGACGGTTCATCTGCTGAACGGTTTCCTCGGAGACATTCACCTGTGCATCCGCTAGTAACCGCCGCGTGCCGACCAGAATTTCCTGCCCTTTCACTGAAGCTCGCACGCCGTATCCCGGGATGTTCTCGAACTTCTCTGTTGGGGTTAGCTCCAGACCCTTGGCAAGAATGCCTGCAACAATCGCCTCTGCCAGCGGATGCTCGGAACTCTGTTCGGCCGTTCCTACACGCTCAAGCAGATCGGATTCCGTCCAATTCGGAGCCGTGATAACATCCGTAAGGACCGGTTTACCTTGGGTTACTGTACCTGTTTTGTCGAGCACCACGGTCTGAATCTGTTGTGCCGACTCCAGATGTTCGCCGCCTTTGAACAGAATGCCATATTCAGCCGCACGTCCTGATCCAGCCATGACAGAGGTCGGCGTTGCCAGCCCCAGTGCACATGGACAGGCAATGACAAGCACGGCAATCGCTTTCTCCAGCGATCCAGCGAAATCACCCGGACTTGCGAACAGGTACCAGATCAAGAATGTCAGCGCGGCAATACCCACGACAATCGGAACAAATATGCCTGATATGACGTCTGCAATCCGCTGGATCGGTGCTTTGGAGCCCTGCGCTTGCTCGACTACTTTGATGATTTGGGACAAAGCCGTGTCGGAGCCCACTCGGGTCGCCCGAAGACGTAATACCCCATTCTTATTCAGCGTTGCCCCTGTAACGGGATCTCCAGGCTTTTTGTCCACGGGAAGGCTCTCTCCGCTTAGCATGGATTCATCCACAGAGGATTGCCCCTCTTCAACGATACCATCCACCGGGATGCTGTCCCCTGGCTTCACCAGGACCAAATCACCTACCGCAACATATGCGGCAGGTACCAAGACTTCCTGTCCGTCCCGGATGACACGTGCTTCACGCGGAGCCAGTTCAATCAGGCTTTTGATCGCCTGTGAAGAGCGACCTTTCGCCACAGCTTCGAACCATTTTCCCAGTAAAATTAACGTAATTAGAATGGCACTTGTCTCATAATAGAGTTCTACCGAAGGCATGGCGGCTGTGCTCGTTCCCATTGCGCCGTGATCCATCGTCGTCGTAGAGGGTAAGTACCCACTGGATAGCGTCAGATACAGACTGTAGAAAAACGCTGCGCTGGTACCCAGTGCGACGAGAACGTCCATATTGGCGCTGCGGTTGCGCAGTGCTTTGTATGCCCCCACATAGAACTGCCACCCAATCACGAACTGTACTGGTGTGGCCAGCAGCAACTGGAACCAAGGGTTCATGAACAGCTCGGGTACATAGATTCCGGATGTGAACGAGAAATGCCCTACCATTGCCCACAGCAAAGGAATCGATAACAAAGCAGATATCATCCATTTCCACTTTTTGCGTTGTAGCTCCCGCTCACGGACAGATGTGGTCTCTTCTTGCGTCAGTTGCGGTTCAGCACCATACCCCATCTGCTTGATCTTGGCGGTAATATCCGAAGGTTTGAGTGCGCCGGCCGCATATTCGACATGCCCTGTCTCCAGTGCCAGATTCACATTCGCCTGAGATACCCCCGGCAGTCGGGAAAGACCCTTTTCAATCCGGGCAGAACAGGCTGCACACGTCATGCCGGTGATATTCAGATCAACCGATTCTGTCACCGTACCGTAGCCCAATGCTTCCACCTTATCTCGCAAGGCACTCACGTTGGTTATCTTCGGATCATAGGAAACGGTTGCCTGTTCAATGGCAAGATTCACATTGGCCTGCTGCACTCCTTCCATACGAGACAAGCCCTTTTCGACTCGCGTTGAACATGCGGCACAGGTCATCCCCGTGATGTGCAGTGTTGTCTTTAATCCTGGTGCGTTTGCCATAGGTGGCATGGGTGTGGGTTCTGATGACTTATCCATTGGTTTATTCGTTGCGTTATCCATCATGTCAGCTCCTTTCATATCGATTTATTTCATTATATCTCTTATCAACATACCCCTAAGGGGTATATATCAGACAGAAAATTAGGCTTAAACCTGACTCGTGGGAAAAGGCCTTTGACCTCTTTTTCGCCAATGAGCATGTTCGGTTTAAGCCTGTGATTCCCGTTAGACTACATCGTATCCCTGATCTTCAATCGCAGCCTTGATCTGATCCACGTTCACCGTCTGCTCGTCATATTCCACGGCTACCGTTCCTGCTGCCAGATCAACCTTACCACTCGCACCGGTATTCTTCACAGCTTCTTCAACTGATTTCACGCAGTGATTGCAGGACATTCCCGTAACGTTCAACGTAACATTAGACATTGTAAATTCCTCCTTGGATATATTAAAATGATAACTTGATTAATTGAATTGATATAACTTACTTCATTAACTTCCGCATCGTAACCAGCAGTTCATCCACAACCTCATGTTCACCAGCCTGAATGCGCTCAACGATACAACTCTTCATATGGCCTTCAAGCAGAAGCTTGCCTACCGAATTAAGAGCAGACTGAGCCGCGGCAATCTGTGTCAGCACATCATCACAGTACGTATCCTTCTCAATTAATCCCTTGATTCCGCGAATCTGACCTTCTACACGGTTCAAACGAGATACCAGGTTACTCTTCATCTCCTGCGAATGGTGACTCTTGCGCACATGCTTCCCATCACTGCCCTCGGCATGACAGGATGCCGCTTCTAGAACTGTATCCGAAGCTTCAGTTGTTGAATCAGTCACGGAGGATTGTAAAGGTTCCTCGGGATGGCTCTGATGATCCATCATGAACACCCCTTTTCTTTCTTTCTTTTACAAGAGTAACATACCCCGTGGGGGTATTCAATACTATTTTGGTATTTTGATAAATATGGTTGAATTCTCTAACTTTAAATAGAGCGGTGCATCTTACAAGGCATATTCCATCCTGCTGCTGCGGACGACCAGACCCATCTGTTCATAGAAAGCCTGCGCCCCAGAGTTAAAAGTCGACACGGATAATTCCAGGCTATCTGCCTGAAGCTCTCTTCCAAGTTCAATCAAAGCCTGAATTAACTGTTTGCCTGTTCCTTGGCCCCGATGCTTGGTACTAATGACCAACTCATGGATGTACAGCATCTTGCGATCCACCATCAATGAATTATCTTGAATAATACTTAACTGCGCACTCCCGTAACCCAGAATCAAGCCCGTTTCCGAAGACTCGGCAACATACAGATAACGCTTGTCCGTTTCCAGTAGTTCGTTGAACTCCTTTTCCTCCATTCTGGTCTCTAACGCTCTGTATATATCCGGGCGTGCCTCGACATGCATCTGGTGTAGCTCATCCATCAGCAATGACACACCCGAGTAATCCCTCGGTTCTGCCTTCCTAATGTTAATCGTACCCATCCCCATCACACTCTTTCATCAAATGAATTTTACATTATTATACAACGAAAAAGCAGATACCATCAGGGTACCTGCCTCGCTAATTTTGTTTTCATTTCACAAAGCCAACGGAATGTGATTCTCATGTTGATTATTTTTTGGAAGAAACATTTCCTTCATTAAATGCAACAGGTGATGGCTTCGCTGCCCACTCATCTGCCTGCGGCTCAATATCCACTCCGCTTAGAATCTTCTTTTTCTCCATCAAGGAATCCCCGTCTTCATCCAGCTTGTTGCGAATTTCCGCCTCATCCTGAGGCTGATTGTTCTGTGTCATCGTAGAATCCTCCCTTATGTGTTCATCTTCAATATGATGTTCCTTTATATAACTTACCCATTTTCTACATTATCATTCTCTGCGAGGGACAGACGAAGAGCTAACGAATCTCAGACACGTTATTTCACAGTAAATCGTCAGAATGGATCGAAAAAGGGGGCTATCCGGGCATTAGCGTGCCTACGATTCTTTAGATTTCCACACTTGCTATTTCCGTAGGAATAAGACATGCTGAGTTCGTTAAGTGGATACCCCCCCCTTTTCAGGAGAGCCCACAATCACAGGAAACACTTATCGTCGATACAATACTAACTCCTTTAGCGCAAAAAAAGGCATCCCTCTGGTCAAATTCATGACCTTACAGGATGCCTCTTATAGTCCACTTCAGGTGGACGTTTAATCGATTTGTTTACTTGTTTCCTATTACGCCTGATCCTGACGAGCAAGCGCGACTAGCGCGCGTAGCGCTGCATTAATCTCGCGCTCCACCGCTTGTCCAACCGCATCCGTATGCGGATCATACTCGGCAGCCAGATCACTGTCCGCGAATCCATCGATCGCGACAATAGCTCCGGCGCGAGCGCCACGCAAGGTGCTAACGATGTAGAGCGCCGCAATTTCCATCTCGGCTGCAAGTGCTCCAGCCTGCTTGTATTTGCGGTGTGGGATCTCTTCCACGCCCGCGAAGAATGCATCCAACGTTACCGTGATACCAACGCCCACTTTGCCTGCAAACGTTGCAGCATCCGCGCTCCCCTGCTCACGAGCAGCCTCGATCAGCGCTTGTGTAACTCCGATATCCGCTACCGCAGGGAAACCGTCCGGCACCAGTTGGCGAGTCAACCCGTCCGAACGAACGGCCGCTGTACTCACAATCACACTGCCTGCCGGATAATCGGCTGTATACGATCCCGCAGTACCTACACGAATAAGTGTCGTTACCCCTGCGCGAATCAATTCCTCGAAGCACACAGCTGCTCCAGGTGAACCTACACCATGGCTGACCACAGCGATCTGTACCCCTTCATACAAACCAACAAATGTGCGATACTCCCGACTGAACGCCAGTTCTCTCGCCTGCTCCAGCTTGCGGGAAATCTTCTCCGCACGTGCCGGATCACCACAGACGATGGCATATGCCGGCATGTCTTCCGAATGAATCTGCAAAATAGGCATTAACATCTTAATCAAACTCCTTCTTCGTCCACTCGTCTTCCGGAATCGGCAGATCTTCACCCGAGAAGCGTTGTTCCTTGAACGGATCGGCAAAATGGTGGAAACCATTCACTTCCCAGAATCCGTTACGGTCTTCTGTCATAAACTCCAGACCACGTATCCACTTCGCACTCTTCCAAAAGTAGAGTTGGGGTACGACCATACGCAGCGGAAAACCATGCTTGGGCGTCAGTGGCTCACCATTGTATTTGAATGCAAGCAATACGTCATCATGCATCAATTCTTCGAGTGGTACATTCGTCTCATAATCATGATCTGCATGGATCATGACGTATTTGGCTTCTGGCTTAACCCCAAGGAGCTTCACAAAATCAGAGAAGCGAATACCTTCCCACGGTGTATCGAATTTCGACCAACGGGTAACACAGTGAATATCACTCACCGTGTTCACCTGAGGCATGGCCTGAAGCTCGGCCAAAGAGAACACCTTCTCTTCCTCCACTTCGCCGAATACCTTCAGGTCCCATGTGGAAAGGTCATACTCTGGCACTTCCCCTTCATGCAGAATCGGGAATTTCTCTGTCAGCATCTGTCCCGGCGGCAGACGATCTCCGTGATCGTTGCCTGTTTTGGATGCCGGGGTTTTACTCTTTTTCAAACGTTCAGCCTTGTTATGCAAGTGGGATTCCTCCTTCTTTATCTGCCTTTAACTAAGGCATTCAGGAATTAACGCGAGCTTCCGCCCGCTTTCAGTGCATCCTGTGCATAGGTACGGTCTTTGAAAAAGAACATCGCGACCAGCGTCACAATATACGGTAGCATCAACGTGAAATGGGTTGGCAGGGAGAATCCTTGCAGACGAATACTCAATGCTTCCATGAAGCCGAACAGCACACTGGAACCCATGACGCCAAGCGGATTCGCTTGTCCCAGCATCGTTGCCACCAGCGCGATAAAACCACGACCAGCAGTCATGCCTTCGGTAAACATCGTCACCTGACCGAGCGACAGCTGTGCGCCAGCCAGAGCACACAATACGCCGCACATCAGAACGGCACCGTACTGGATGCCACGTACCTTGATCCCGATACTCTGTGCTGCAATCGGGTTCTCACCAACCGAGCGCAGACGGAAGCCGGATACACTTTTGAATAGATAAAATTGCAATGCAATCACGAGCACAATGCCGAGGTAGACTAGCGGACTATGTCCCGATATTACATCGCCCACCCACGGAATGTCCTTAATCAGCGGAATATCCCATTTAGGAAGTCCTACCATATCTTTGTCGTAGTATGCACCTTTTACATCAAAAATCGCCCGTAGTGCAAAGGTCGTCACCCCCGCAGCCAGGAAATTCAGTGAGATCCCGACCACGATGGCGTTGGCCTTCAGATTAATACTTATAAAGGCAAACAGCGCCGAGAATAACATCACAATAATAATGGAAAAGAGTACAGCCAACAGTACATTACCAAACAAATAATTACCGACAATAGCGGAGAACGCACCGATCAGAACCAGTCCTTCAAGACCGACGTTGAACAGACCGACACGAGAACATAAAGCCCCACCGAGCGCTGCAAGCAGGATTGGAGTCATAATCCGCAAGGTTGAGCCAAACATGGCTGCATCAAACAGTTGTTGCATTGGACTTTTTCTCCTTTCTCCGCTTCAGGAATGAATAACCGATCTGAGCTGATACAAATAACGTCAAGACCGCCTGGATAACACTGCCGACTTCCAGCGGCACATCCGTATTCCGTTCCATTCCCATCGCACCTGTCTGTAACGCAGCCAGCAGAATGGCTGCCACAGCTGTACCGAGTGGATGCGAGCGTGCAAGCAGGGTCGCCATAATGCCGCTCCAGGCATAGCTTGCGGATGACAGCGAGCCATCAAGGAAACGGTACTGTGTACCGAGCACTTCCCCTGCACCCGCTAGGCCTGCAAGTCCGCCACTGATGACCATGGACAGCATCATCATGCGAATACGGCGAACACCACCGTAGGTTGCAAATGAAGGGTTGCTGCCAAGCATACGGATCTCGTAACCGGTCACCGTTTTGTGAGTGAACCAGTAGATTAGAATGGCCGCTACAATGGCAATAATGAAGCCGGCATGCAGCCCCATGCCTTGGAACAGCTTCGGCAACCAGATACTCTGATCAATCATTGGAGTCTGTGCCATCGCTGCTGATCCTGTACGGTCCTTGAATGGATAGGAGACCATGTAGCCCCCGAAATAAATCGCAATATAGTTAAGTAGTAAGGTTGTGATCAACAGATTCATGCCGAAGCGTGCATCCAGCCAACCTGCAAACAGGGACCAGATTCCCCCGGCTAGTATACCTGCTACAATCGCAGCAATACACACGAACCAGCCTGGTCCTGGCAGATAGAGCGCCGTGAGCGCAGCACTGAGTCCGCCAAGAATCATCTGGCCTTCAGCCCCCATGTTGAAGAATCCGGCACGGAAGGCCAGCGCTACACCCAGTCCAGCCAAGATGATTGGTGTGGAACGAGCCAGCGTATTAGTGAAGAAGTAGAAGTTGCCGAAGGCCCCTTTCCACATTTCCGCATACGTATCCACCACATTACCGCCAACGATCAGAATCGCCACAGCCCCTGCAATCAGACCGATGAATACGGCAAGCAGCGGCTGTACGAGTCCGCGAAGTGTTTCTTTTACCCGATTCATATCCGCTCTTTCCCTCCTGCCATTAACAAGCTGATCTGTTCCTCAGTCGCTTCCTCTGCTCTCAGTTCTCCGGCAATTTCGCCTTCATACATGACAATAATCCGATCAGATAATTGCAAAATCTCGGACAACTCTGATGAAATGAGCAGAATACCCGCACCTTCACTACGTTTGCGTAGCAATTCGGCATGAATCGTCTCCATCGCTCCGATATCCACACCACGTGTAGGTTCAGCTGCAATCAGAAACGGTGTATCCTGTGCAAATTCACGAGCAGCAATCAACTTTTGCAAGTTTCCTCCGGACAGAAACTGTGCCTTGGTCTCCGCAGAACCCGTCTTGATGCTGAACTGTTGGATCCAACTCTCTACCATCGTTCTAGCTGCTTTGGCTTTGATGATGCCACGTGACTGCAAACGATGATGATGTCCCATCAGTCCGTTCTCGCGAACGCTCGCATCCTTGGCTGCTCCCCACATATAGCGATCTTCCGGGATATGAGCAAGTCCATGCTCCCGGATGCGCCGTACAGACCAGTTCGTTGTATCCTGCCCGGAGAGCAAGACACGACCACTGTCCGCCTTACGCAGTCCGGCAATGACCTGAATCAGTTCCGACTGGCCGTTACCCGAGATGCCAGCTATACCAACAACCTCACCTTTTCGAACCTCCATATGGATCTCCTTGAGCGCTGAACGATCCTTCGCTCCGGACAGATTGACCGCTTCCACTTGAAGCACGGCTTCGGCTGGAACCGATGGCTGCTTGTCCATACGCACAAGTTCACGACCAACCATCAGACGGGACAATTCCTCCACATGTGTATCTTTGGCTTCCAGCGTACCTGTCACCTGACCATCCCGAAGCACCGTGATTCGGTCGGCTACATCCATGACTTCTTGCAGCTTGTGCGTGATCAGTACGAAGGTTTTGCCCAGCTTGGCAAGTGATTTCATGTTTGCGAGCAGTTCCTTCACTTCCAGCGGTGTCAGTACCGCCGAAGGTTCGTCCAATATAATGATGTCTGCGCCCTGATGCAGCACCTTGAGAATTTCAACACGCTGCTGCATACCAAGCGGGCACTCGGACACTTTTTTCCACGGGTCCACCGGCATGCCATATTTTCTGCCAAGCTCGTTTACCTGGGCCGCTGCCTTTTTGCGGTCAAATGCACCTGCTTTAGCCGGTTCACGTCCGATCACGATGTTCTCCGCCACCGTAAAGGAAGGGAACAGCATGAAATGCTGATGCACCATGCCGATGCCACTTGCCATAGCTTGGGACGGCGTGGCAAAATTCACCTCGCGTCCACGGACTTTGATCGTGCCTGACGTGGGCTGTTCCATACCATACAGCATGCGCATCAGGGTTGTTTTACCAGCTCCGTTCTCACCTACAAGGGCATGAATCTCTCCCTCACGTAAATTAAAACGGATGTCCCGGTTAGCGGTGAAGCCGCCGTACTTCTTCGTAATCTGCTCCATCTCCAACAGCATATCTCGCGTTCGCTCCCCTCAGTTCAACTTAAAAAGATTACACTCGCCACTACGATGACAGAACAACCTTCCGATCGCCGTTATCCCCAGATTTTTTTGATTCCCTTTTGACACGGGAAAATCCGGGGATAAATGCGAGGTGTATGCTTCCGAAGCAGCTTTCTTTCAGAAAGCTTTTAGCGTTGCTTCTCCAGGTTATTTCTGTCCTCTTCGTTATCGTGTAAACGATAAGTTGAACATATACTGGTCATTTAATAGCAGCAAAACCGGCTGCCTGATCGGGCAGCCGGCTGATCCATTCCATTACTCAATCATGTATAGACATTCGAGACATTCGAAACTATTGCTGCAATGGATCTTTAACTACGATTTTGCCTGATACGATATCATCGTTGATTGCTTTCACTTGGTCGATTACTTCTTGTCCAACGAAAGCATTCAGCGGAGATTCGCTATCACGTGTCACGTAAGTCAGGCCTACACCGTCTTCCTTCAAGCCGTAGTTTACTGCGCCTGCTTTGAAGTTGCCTTCTACGAAATCTTTTACAGTCTCATAAGCAACCGTATCCGTTGACTTCAATTGAGACAATACGATATGTTCCGGGTCTTCAACAGTACGGTCCGTATCCTGACCGGAAGTGTAGAAACCTTTTTCTTTGGCTGCTTCGAACACACCAAGATCGCCTACAGCGGATGCGCCAGCGATGAAGTCAGCACCTTTGCCGAATTGTACCAGTGCCAATTCTTTGGCTTTGGCCGGGTCATTAAATCCACCTACATAGTTCACGAGGAATTCTGCATCCGGATTCACGGATTCCAATCCAGCTTTGAAACCTTCCGTATATTTCTTGATCAATGGTACATCCATTGCTGCGATCATGCCGACTTTGTCTGTTTTGGTGGACAATCCAGCAGCTGCACCGAGCAGGTACGCCCCTTCATATTCACGGAAACCAACGCTACGAACGTTAGGCAGATCAACGGTTGTATCTACAATCGCAAAGGATTTGTCCGGATTTTCTGCAGCGACTTTCTTCAATGCATCTTCCGCCTGGAATGTTGCTGTAATAATCAGATCATAATTCTCAGCAACGGCAGCGCGCAGATTTTGTTCAAATGCTGCCGGGTCTGTCGATTCAATGGTCTTGGTGTCTACTTTGAATTCTTCGCCTGCTCTTTTGAAGCCTTCATCCATCTGTACAAAGAAAGGGTTAACCCCTATTTTTTCGGGAAGTACGAGGGCCATCCGAAGAGATTTCTCCGCATCACTGCCTTGGGCGGATTGTTCGTCTTTGGAAGCCGAATTCCCACAAGCTGCCAACAAAATAGCCAACATGATGATCGATAAGACGAACGATAAACCTCTTTTCATTTTGAAAATACCCCTTTTCAACATTCTTTTTTCTTATCCTAGCGGATACTGTCGATCCTTGTCAATAAATCTTTGAGCGTATACACTCAATTAGAATATAATTGACGATTTGCTTTCTAACATGCTCTGGAAAACGCTTTATATCAAGCTTTTTTTTCGTTGACATCCAGCGCGTTTCCGTGCTAAAGTCAATCCAATTATTTTATTCTGATAGGATTTGTCAGAATTATAACCCAGAGCTGATCATTTTCCAACCCATTTTAAAGGAGGCTATTCATTTGAAAAAAATCACCCAGATCACACTGGCGGCTCTACTCGCCGCTCCGGTAACATTCGGCAGCCTAAGCTTGCCCGCTTCCGCTTCTGCAGCATCTGCAACTCCAACTAAACCAACCACCTCACAAAGCGTCAAAGGACCGGTAGCTCAGGCTCCATTCGCTTATACGGAAAACGCAGCGGATTTTGCTCAATTCTTGCAAGCGAAATACAACATTCAACTGCCGCAACAGATTACCAAAGGTGATTTCATTCAAGCCATTGCAGCCATTACGGGAACAACTCAAGCAAGCGATAGTGAAGCCCAGGCTCCAGCCTTTACCGATCTGGCATCTGGTGATTCTTCTTATGATGCTGCCGTATCCTTATACAATAATGGGGTTCTTACGGGTACAGAAGTACGTGCCAAAGATCAACTGAGCACTTATGCAGCGGTCTTCATCGCGGTGAAAGCCGCTGGATTCAAGGAACTTGCTTACACGTATCCCGCAGAGAAAACGGCTAAAGCCCTTGCCAAGGTTGGCATTAGCCCGAACCGTGTTCAGGGACAAGCTGCACAGGAACTGGCTGCAGCCATCGATACGGGCCTGATTCCCGAAAGCCTGTACCCTTCTCTCCTTAAAGGTGGCGTAGCAAGCAAGGATTTCGCCAACACATTACTTGGACGCGTCCTGATCAGCCAAGGAAAATATAAACATGAGATTGGTCGTTCCGGCGATGCGGACATCTATTCCAAACTGTATGCTGCATATCGCACAGCGGATCTGATCGAATCACCTGAGCTGAGAAAGATTGTGGATCAGGCTTTGCGCGATGATCTCGTAACAGGTTACAACCTGAAGGATAGCCGCTTTGATTCCAACTTTATCGATGAGCTGACACTTACTTACGGCCACGATAATATCCAGCATGCTGTACAGTTGATTGGTTTGCTGCGTAGCGAGAGTATTGATGCTGATGTGCAATTTCAACCCAAGACATCTGCCTTCATTTATTTGAAGGAATGGGGCGAGCCGAAGGAAACGCCAGACTATAAAGTGACACAGATCGAGAACGGCAACTATATTGCCTCTGCGAAGGAATATGACATTCAATTCGAGTTCAACAATGCGGCAGACAAAGTCCGCTTCAATGATATTGTGCTGAAATATGCCAAGAAGAACAGTGATAGTACATCTCCACTGATTCTCAGTTCGTGGTGGCAACCGTTGTATTATTCACCAACCGCTTTGGCCAACTATCCGGTCATTTCCAATAATAAGATCGCGCTTGGCAATTACTATGCTCAGTCCTTCTCACTGAAGGAGAATGCCAAAACCATTCGTGAAGGGTTCTTGAAACTAGCCCCTGATGCCGACATTACTACGTATGACTTCTGGGTAGATCAACCTTTCTTCAATTATCTGAACGGTGGATCCGAATAACATAAACTCCCTTTCCAACCGAATTTAAACTCGTATTTTGGCAACACAAGCAGCCGTCTTTACCGAATGTTAGAAGGGTTTCGACCCATAGATTCGTAAAGGCGGTTTTTTGTTCAGCATTTTTCAAATTTCTTCCTAATAATCATTTTTCTCGTGCAGGAATTACCAATAAAAGGTCGAATGTCTTAAGTACACAAACACGCAATCAACTTACACATTTCCGAACGAACAGGGGTTACACATGGTATACGATGGTATTCTTCTAGGCTTGATCGTTGGATTTTTCCGGGGTGGGTTGCGGCATGGGCTTAACCAGTTTGCAGCACTCAAGCTGCGAAGCGGCTGGATTTTCCCTGTATTGCTGCTAATCCAGTTCTTTATTTTCTATCTACAGGAACGCTTGGAATGGGTGGCATCCATCAATGGTTATCTCTTTGCCGCTGTCTACATTACAGGGCTCGCATTTCTGTGGCTCAACAGGCACCACACTGGTTTCATGCTCATCTGGATTGGGGTGTTTCTCAATTTTGCGGTGATGGTTGTCAACGGTGGACGCATGCCTGTTTCTGTAGAAGCTTCTGCTGTATTGGGACCCTATTATGTAGACATGCTCCGGGAAGGCGGAGCCATATCGAAGCATTTCATGATGGATGCGTCAACACACCTGCCTTTCCTCGGTGATATCATCCCGCTGTCCAGCCCTTATCCACGGACTCAGGTGATCAGCATCGGTGATGTTGTCATGAACGTTGGCATATTCCTTTTTATCCAGTACATGATGGTAAATCGGGATAAAAAGGCTGTGCAGCCCGCTAAAACTCATCAGGCTTGAAGAGGTTTGGTCGACTCCAAGGAAGGGAGGTCTTCTACATGAAAAAATTTGAAGGTGTGAAATATTCCCGCATTGTCATCAACGCAATTATCGTGGCTTCTGTCGTTGTGGCATTAACTTCGGGATACAAGCTGGGCGGCTAGTATCCATACCGCCAAACAAGACAAACAGGCTGCCAGCGGCCTGTTTTTTCTTTCTGGATTTTTGGTAGGCAACTTGGTATGTTATACATCTATATAGTATGAATCAATATATACATCAAGAGTAGACTAAACCAAGCAGGAGATTTTTTATGAACTTTATTCGTAACCTTATCCATAAGGCAGATCGAAGCAGTCTGTATGTTATTTTGCTTAGTTGCACGGGTATCGGTGTTTTTCTGTACATGAACAAATGGTCTTATCTTCATCTGTCCACCTCAGATTGGGTTATGGTCTACACCATGCTGGGGGCAGCGTTGATTCTGGATTATTTTACATTTCAGATTCCACCCAAAGGCAATCAGCAATCCATGGATTCATCGGTATACCTTGCCTGTATATTCATGTTTGGCGGAGCTTTCAGTCTGTCTGTGCTGCTCCCTGTCTCCATCATCCTGTTAATCAAAGAGCGCAAGCTCACCTGGTGGAAACACATCGTCAACTTCAGCATCTATAGTCTTATGATTACAGGAGCTGCTACCGTGTTTGAGTGGACTGGCGGGCAATCGGGAACGTTGGACGGATATAACCTGTTTCCTTATTTCGCTGCGCTCGCAGCCTACTTCATTATTAACACGATCACACTCGGCTTGTTCTTTCATTTCTCCACGAAGGATGCATTACAGCAGATGAAGCGGGCATTTGTCACTGAATCCCTGTTAGTTTATCTATGTACGCTGATTCTGGCGCTTGTTTTAACGATTCTGGTGGTGCATAACGGTGTACTCGGTCTGCTCTTATATCTGAGTCTCAGCATTCTGCTCTCCCACGCATTCAGGCAGTTGTTTGTCATGTATCAGACGATTGAGGAAAAGGCCAACACGGATCAACGCACAGGTCTGTTCAACCATAGTTATTTCGAAAGCATGTTGGAAAGTGAACTGGTTACCGCACGCACACAGGGAACCCCGCTCTGTCTGGGACTTATTGATATTGATGATTTCAAAAAGTATAATGACCGGTTTGGCCACCTTCAAGGTGACAGCCTGCTGGCACTGCTTGGGGATTTTCTGGTGCGAAAGACGGAAGGTACACCGATCACCGCCTTTCGTTATGGAGGGGAAGAGTTCACGTTGCTCATGCCAGGCATGGAGCTGGACGAATCCTACAAGTTCATGAACAAGCTGCGCAAACAACTGAACGACACGCCGTTTGAAGGCGTTGAGGTGTTTCCACACGGATGTCTCTCCTTCTCTGCTGGCGTCGCCTCTTATCAGGTGGATATGTATAACAAATCCCAACTCGTGGATCAGGCGGATAAAGCACTGTATTATGCGAAGAAGCAGGGCAAAAACAACGTGCACCGCCACGGCAGCAATGATGGCATGGAGCACGAGATTGATCTGGTACAGGATGTACGTGACATCGAGCAGCAGCTCAATCTGTTTAGATATAAGGATATGGATACGTTCAAACATTCCAAACGGGTCTATAAATATGCACTCGATATTAGTGAATTGCTCAAGCTGGACAATGCGGAGAAACGGCGTTTTGTGCTGGGAGCACTGATTCATGATATCGGCAAACTGGAGATTCCCTGGTCCATCCTCAACAAGAAGGAAAAGCTAACCGCAGAAGAATGGGAAACGATTAAAGGACATGTCACTTGGGGCAAAAAAATGGTGATCACAAACGATCGCTTCGCTGATCTGATTCCGTATATTGAATTGCACCACGAGCGCTATGATGGCAAAGGTTATCCTTATGGCCTGAAGGGGAACGAGATCCCCCGGCTGTGCCGGATGCTGACCGTGATTGACTCCTTTGATGCCATGACGACAGAGCGGCCATATCAGGAGACCAAGAACGTGGAGGAAGCCATTCGGGAGCTACGCGCATGTTCGGGTTCACAGTTCGACCCGGAGCTGGCTGAGTTATTCATTCGATATATTGAGAAAAGAACCGCTCAGCAACAGTTGCTGTAAAATGACGGAGCTTCTTCTACATCCCCTGGAAAATTCAAAGCGCTATCCCCGGTCTGATCGGAGATAGCGCCATTTTCATTTTCATGGAATGAATCGTACACCAGACTGCTTCATTCTCGTGCAGATTCTACATTAAGATTTGGTATTCAGCTCATGTGAGGTCTGATGCAGCTCTTTAATCATCTGCTGCAAAAACATGTTGTCTTGGCGACTGATACCGTGCTGATTGTCTTGAACAAGCATCTGATGAATGTTCTTTTTGAGCAATTCACTGCGACGTTCCAATACTTCTTGACTCATGTTGTTGCGTCACTCCTTAACATGTTTTGTAATGAATTCACGTTCTTTATTAAGTATAGAGGACCTTCCCCAATAGGGAAAACGGACTCAGCCTTCCTCAGCTGTGCACACCAACCCTCACCTAGCGTGACAACATTTCACCCCTTGTTGTTCTTAGATATCCTTCTAAATACTCCCTGATCCTCCCCAAGTTCCTCCAGAGGTACAGACTAGGGTCTTGGACAAGCTTGCGTTATAATGGTCCCATCCCCGCATAATTAAAGTGCGTCATTAAGCTAATCCTAGATCAAAGGAGTTCTGCATTCATGTCCTACAAACAAATCAAATGGATGATCCTGCTGATCCCCACTTTCACAGTAGGCATCTGGGAATATATTCGCCATCAGTTCCTGATGCCGTACCTTTCGATGGATGCCGGGAACTGGTTAACACCCGTCATTGTGTACCTCGTCAGCGTGACACTGCTCAGCCGATTATTCCGCATGCTTGAAGGCGCTAGGGCAGCTCTGGAGCAGGAGCGGGCTGCCAAGGCCGCACTGGAAGCCCGTGACCAATTGGCCCGGGAACTTCATGATGGCATATCCCAATCCCTTTTCCTGCTGTCGGTAAAAACGGACAAGGCAGGCCGTAGCTTGGCAGGAAGCGGACATGAGCACGAGATTCAGGAGATTCAAAAGACCGTGCATGAAGTCAATACATATGTGAGGCAAGCCATTGCCCAGTTGCGTTATGTTCCTTCCTCTGCTGAGGTACATGAGAAAATCTCGCTGCATGCGCAGGTCGAAGTGCTCGTCAAGGAAACGGTACCTGGTGCACAGGTTCAGTGGGATCTAAGCGGTGTAACGTTCTCTGCCAAGGAGCAAGTGGAACTGCTGGCCTGTATCCGGGAAGGTCTGCTGAATGTACGCAAACATGCGCAGGCTACCCACGTTCAGATTCACGCGGAGGGTAACCCGATTGCCTGGTTCATTTATATTCAGGATAATGGGAAAGGTCTAGATGGAGATCCTCTTCATCTGAAGGATCGGTACGGACTGCGAATTACGAAGGAACGTGCTGCCGAGATGGGTTGGTCGTTTACCCTCGATTCAAGACCTGGCCATACGCGAATGACAATTGGAAAGGAGCATGCTTAACATGGAACACGTACGTGTATTAGTTGTTGATGATCATGCGCATGCGCGTGAAGCGATCTGTAGCATTTTATCCGAGGACAGCCTGTTTGAAGTGATTGGTACAGCTTCGAATGGACAGGAAGCGCTGGAGATGACCGGACAATGGATGCCTGACCTGATCCTGATGGACGTGCAGATGCCGGAGATGGATGGGCTGGAAGCCACTCGTCAGATCAAGCTGCGCTTTCCATATGTTATTATCGTGATGGTCACGGTATCGGATGATGTGACCTTTCTATTCGAAGCACTGAAACAAGGCGCTCAGGGATATTTGCTTAAAAATCTAACGCCTTCCACCTGGCTTGAGTACCTGCGCGCCATCGTCAGTGACGATGCACCGCTCAGCAAGGAACTGGCTTACCGGATTTTGCAAGAGTTTCCCGCACCACGCAGCGAAGATGTGCAAGATAACCCGCTAACGGCACGGGAGCTTGAGATTCTGCAATGGGTATCCGCAGGATATACCAACCGGGAGATTGCTGAGCAGCTCGGCATTTCAGACCAGACGGTGAAGAATCATCTGAAGAACATTTTGCAGAAGCTGCAGCTTGAGAATCGGGTGCAACTCACCCGCTACGCTCTGGAGAGCGGGCTTGCAGGCCGCAAGCTTCGCAAATAATCACGCTGCTTCGAAGCAGGTGAATCGGTGTGAAATAGCATAGCATTCATGCTTTTGTCACAATTATGCAGACCAATTCGTTTTTTTATAGCCCAATGTAGTCATACGCACTCATTTTGGACAAAGTTATAATGGTATAGATTGTGTTCAAAAGACCATGAGTGACTACAAATCTATAACCTGAGGGTGATGATTTTTTGATTTTTACAAGCTTTACCCTGAAATGGGGCAAACGGCACTGGGCATTAATCACCTGCCTGATGCTCGTGTGCTGCCTTGTTATGCCACAGTGGGCATCTGCCCATGCTTATATTGTTAAGGCTTCGCCTGGTGAGAACGAGCTACTCGTAACCGCTCCGCAGCGGCTGACGCTGGAATTCAACGAATCCTTGCAGACGGCCTTTTATGATATCAAAATTACCGGTCCTGACGGCAATCAGGCAGACGACGGAATCGTGCAGATCGATGCGAATCGCCCTCATATCCTGGAGACTGGTCTGCAGGCAGGACTCGGAAACGGAACATATGCCGTCAATTGGAAAGCTGTATCTGCCGATGGGCATCCGATTCAGGGAGCGTATGTTTTCCATATCGGTGAACCTTCCGGATCGCCTGCCGGGCTGAGTGATCTTACATCAGGTTCCGGTTCAACAGGTGGGCCGCTGAAATGGATTGTATCCCTGACAGACTGGATTCAGTATCTCGGGCTCTCTATCATTCTGGGTACACTCGCATTCCTGCTACTACGGATCGCCCCAACTTCCATGGCTAGAGAACCTATGGACGTTCCGGGTAGCTACAAGCTGTTATGGATCAGCTATGCTGCTGCTTCTTTGGCCGCTCTGGTCAGCTTGCCACTGAACACATTGTATGAATCGGGTGTGGCGCTAGGCGAACTGAGCTGGGCACTGATCGGAAGTGCGCTGAAGCTGACATCCTTTGGTCAGATCTGGTTGATACAGATGCTGATTGTCATGCTGCTGGCAGTCACCATTCTCTCCGGTTATGATCGGGATCGGTCCATCCGTGTTCGTATCTGGTCATCGTACGGATCACTTGTGCTCGTGCTTGGCTGGTTGTTCACGCATGCCATGACAGGGCACCCGGCTGCAGCAGATCAACGCGCGATGGCGATTGCCATGGATTTCATACATCTGATCGGTGCTGCTTTCTGGATTGGCGCACTAACCGCCATGGCGATATGTCTGCCTCCACTGGCGGATAAGCTTCCATCGAAGGTTCGAGGGGAAGTCTACTGGGTTGCCCTCCGCAGGTTTACCGCCTGGGGGATTGGTGCCGTAGCCGCTCTGATTGCTACAGGAATATACAGCAGTCTGATTATTCTGCCTGCACCCGTGCTTGCCTCCTTGTTCACTACAGCCTATGGCCTTGTATTAATCGGCAAGATCGTCCTGCTTATTGTGATGCTTGTCTTCGCCTGGCGTCATGCCCGACTGGCAAGAGCAGCAACGGGAAGCAGACTATCCGGCAGCCTCAAAGCCGAACTTGCTACCGGTGCTGTGATTCTCGCTCTGGCTGCCGTGCTGACACATCTGTCACCGGGACAACCAGCAGCGGTCGGACCGTATCAGGAGACGAAGACTACGGAAGATGGCTCAGCGATCACACTTCAGGTGAGTCCCAATGTGACGGGAGAGAACCAATTCGAAGTGGACGTCAAACGTGCAGATGGCAGTATCGTTACTGATCTGGAACAGATTACGCTGTCACTTACACATCTGGACATGGATATGGGGATCTATGAGATTACCATTCCAAAAAATGACACGGGTGTGTACAAGGCTGAAGATTACATCTCCATGCCTGGACGTTGGAATATCAAGGTACATCTCTTGACTAAAACGTTGGATTCACTGGATGCTGAATTCGAGATCGACACCGCCAAGCCATAGTTGCACAACGATTTATATTGAATCATATAAGATAAGAACTGAGAGGGGTTATTTATTTTGAAGAAAACATCATGGATTTCCAAACTAACATCCACTATTGCAACAGGTACCGCAGCATTCATGCTATTCGCTGGATTCGCCAGCGCTCACGTTACGGTCAGCCCATCCGTTGCTCAGACAAGCGCATGGCAGACGTATACGATTAAGATTCCTTCCGAGAAAGAATTGCCTACAACCAAGATCACGATGAAAGTTCCGGAAGGTGTTGCTTTCAAGCAATATCAACCACTGGCAGGCTGGAAAATCACCACAGAGAAGAACGATTCCAATGAAGTAACATCCATTACTTGGGAGATTGACGGAGATAACGAAGGCATTCTGGCAGGACAATTCCAGCAGTTCAACTTCGTTGCGCAGAACCCTAAGGCTGAAGCTGAAGTAGCTTGGGATGCCTTCCAATATTACAGCGATGGCAGTATTGTAGAATGGACAGGCCAGCCTAGTGACAGCAACCCACACAGTATTACAACGATTAGCGAAGATCCAGCTGCTGCTGGTAATGCTGCGGCAGGTGGAGATCATCATAGTGCCGGTTCTGCCAACGAAGGGCATGATAGTGCAGGAACAGAAGGAGCCGCTGGTGATAACGCGGCTACTGACGATACCCAAGCAAACGATGATACTACACTGGGCGATGCACTTAATGACACCGTTACAGGGGAGCCGAACAACACGGATACAGATCCAGGTACACTGAAGCTTCAACAAGCAACATTGATCGTATCCATCTTGGCTCTGATTCTGTCCTTCTTGGGAATCGCTTTGGCGACGCGTCGCAAAAAACGTTAAGAACTAACTTGCGATTTAGATAACTTAACTTGATACAAATTGAGATAAAAAAGAAGCCTATGGCATCGGGATCAACCCCGATGTACCATAGGCTTCTTTTAGCTATCTGCATTCTTGGTTTGGCTACCCATGTTCATTTCACTCCATGGTTTATGCGATCAAGCAATGCCCAATCCACGTTCACACTCATCTTAACGCTGATGCCATCCGCAATATGGCTACAGCATTGACGCTCGTTAGCGTTCCTGATCCGTCTGGATCATAAACTCAATGTATTGCAGCAAGCTCTTCTTCTGCTGTTCAATGGATTGAATACGTCTGGACAGGCCCGCAAAAAACTCTTCAATCTGCTGTCTTGTATGATCTGCGGACTGGCCTTTCCAATCGTTCAAGCGACTGTATAGCGTCCTTGCTTCCTGCTCATCGGCTTGCAGACGGGCAAGCAGCTGTGTCAGTTCTTTTTCCGCAATCCGAAGATCATTCAATTCCACCAGCAATTGTCCACCCACTCGTGTTCCCCCCTATGTACGTAATATCACCAACGCTAGCCACCTAGAAATCTAATTAAAAATGAACCGGACTCTCGTCCGCCTGCCGGAAGGCATCCGCCTTCTCATCAATAAAGTTCAGGAACTGGCTGGTGTGTTTCATATGCCATGTGCCAAGCTCATGAATGGACGCGTCCAGTTGGGTGACAATTGGCTCCAGCCTGCGACTGCGGCTTGTATGCAGGTATTGCGCCATGCGGGTTCGCACCTGATTCAGCTCCGCATTGCACTGTTGTGCATTTTGCTTCCACCGCGAAGCCACACTTTTCAGTTCTTCCGGCGTTACCTGAATCAGACCGGAAGCTGCTGCCGCCGAAGCCATACCTCCACCGCCACCTGACTTGGAACGTAACGGACCGAAGTTCTTGCCGAACGGTCCCATGTGATCCATAAGCCGCGGTGAATAACGGACTCTCTCCCCGGTAATCGGATCATACAAGTCATTCGAGATATAACCATTCTTGAAATCATATTGATCCAAACTGTGGTAGTTCTCTCCGCCAAACGAGTTCTTGGCTTTATCAATAATACTCACGCCATCATTCGCGGAGTCATAATCAGAGTTGATGTAATAAGTCGATCCAACATGCCGATCATATCCTCCCAGGGTTCCGCTGGCTACCAGATCACTCGGACTTGCATAGTTCACAACCTGTCCGTCAAATGCACCCGCTTCAGCCTGACGTCGCACTTCTGGCGTCAAATTACCCATTACGGATGGCGCACTGAATGTCACAGCAGGAATACCTGTATAAGCCGACGCATATTGTGCGTTCCCCCCACCCAGGGAATGCCCGGTCATCGAGAAATCCAGATCCTTATGCTTGCTCTGCATCTGATTAGCATAGTCTTCGGCTTGATACATCTGGTTGGCCCAGCCTGTAGGAGAGACGGTCTTTTCAATATCTTTTACGCGATCACCTGTCCAGTTCTGCACATCTTTTACTCTGTCATCGGCCCAATTCTCCACTTTGGATATACCTGTGAAGTCCTTGACGCCTTTAACCCCTTTGTCAAGCCATTCTGGCGTAAGATTGTTGATAAAATTCCCCGTCTCCTGTTGCCCCTTGCGAATCAACTCTCCGCCCCCGATGCGTCCATCCATCACAAAATCAGGTACAGAGCGATCCAAGGACGCGCTTCCTTCTGTCCCGCGATAGGCAATGACCGCTTCTTTGGTCTCGGGATTATAAAATGTCACGGCATCAAAACCGGAAAAACTATTGCTTTCTGTCCCCTCAAGAACCTGCCAGCCGGGCAGTTCTGTTAATCGATCTCCAGCCTTTTGATCCTGATAGGCTAGATCAGACATCGTTTTATACGTTTCATCATCAATATTGGACCCGTTACTCAATAACTACACCTCCCATTTATTTGGCGTATGGATCATGTCCCTTGGCCATCATTGCTTCCTCAATTTCAGGACTGATAACCAGGTTCTTGGTTATCTTCTTTTTGTAATCGTACGAAATGCCGAAACTCTGGTCTTCATGATCTTTTACATGCCCTTTCAGCCCAATCTGTGATACTGCCATTTCCGGCAATAACTCTTTGCTTGTAATTACAACATCCAGTTCGAACTTCTGCTTGAAGTGCTGAACTACAGTTGTTTCAGCCTCTAAGTACAGAGCTTCCTTCTCACTTGCATTCATGTTCTGACAACCTCCCAGAAATATAGTAAACACCATTATCAGTGCGGATAAACCTCTTAGCCATCCTGTACGTTTAATACGGATCCCCCCTCATGGTTGAACGGTAGAACTCACTATATGTGAAATACACCTTGTTCATCTGTTACCTGCATCATAGTACAAAATCAACATGGACCACATCGGCTGACAGAATCGTTTTCATGTAACTTTCTTCCTATATGATTCAAATAGAACACTTTGGTGTACATTACCCATCATTCTAAAATATGTATCATCTAACATCTCCGTTTATCCACATATATCGAAAAAAATAACGACAATAGCTTTCTCCTCAACACATAGTGTGCAGAAAAGAAAGCCTACTGTCTCCCATTTAAGCCTTATCCATACTGTTTAACCCCAGTCTCAGCTAATTGTTCACATACGAGATCATTGTACCGTTCACACCGCCCAATCAATTCGTCATGTGTTCCGGCATCAACGAGTTCGCCCTGATCAAGTACATATATGGTGTCCGCGCTTCGAATTGTACTTAGCCTATGGGCAATGATAATCTGGGTACATTTCAACATGTTCAGATTATGGGCAATAGTAGCCTCTGTGACAGTATCCAACGCACTGGTTGCCTCATCCAACAGAAGAATTTTGGGTCTGCTCACCAGTGCCCGTGCGAGAGCCACCCGCTGCTTCTGCCCTCCGGATAGATTCGAACCCGCCTCGGAGATCAGTGTGTTATATTTCATCGGCATCTTCTCAATATCAGCATGAATGTCCGCCAGCTTCGCTGCGATCATCACATCCTCCGTCGTCGACTCCTCTGCATGCAACCTAATGTTGTCATACACTGTGTTGTTAAAGACAAAGTTATCCTGAAGCACGATACTGATCTGGCTGCGAATATCCTGCTGTTCCAGTTCTTCTACATTCAACCCATCGAAATAGATATTTCCCTGTGCGGGAGTATACAGCCCTACCAGCAGTTTCGCAAGGGTACTCTTTCCTGAACCTGATTTGCCAACCAGTGCGACCCTCTGCCCTGCCTTAATCGTGATATTGATGTTTTTCAGCACATCTCCTCCGTATTCCGTATACCTGAAGCTGACCTGATCGATCGTAATATCCCCGTTAAGCTTCACGTTTTGAAGGGCAGGCGTTGACTTTTTCTTGAATTTGTTACTTTCTTCGGCTTGAATGACATCATAGATTCGATCCAGTAGGGCATCCGCCATCACGAACTCGTTCAGCATCAAGGCAAGCGAGTTCAGCGGTCCCAGAAACAGCGCGGCCAGAGACTGGAATGAGACGAGCATGCCGAGCGTCATATTTCCCTGCATAATTTGATATAATCCCACCAGCAGAATCAGCATCGGTGTCATAAAGTTCAGTGTGTTTGTCACGGTATTCACTCTCGTCTGAAAAATTGCCTTTTCCTTGACCGTTGCCAGCTGACGCTTGAATAACGCTCTCCATTTCTCCCCAGTACGATCCTCAATCCCTAGTGATTTGATGGTCGAGATGCCTTCCAATACCTCCGTCATGAACGATCCAGCCAGACTCTGGGCTACAATCTGGGTTTGTGTCAGCTTCTTGAATCTGCTGCGAGTGTATACAAAAATAAGAATCTGTATCAGTCCTACACCGAGCAACGTGAATGCGATCACCCGGGACTGGATCACAATATACGTGAATGTCACAACAATTAAAAATAGGTTGATCAGCGTAGAGATCATCTTCTGGGACAAAATTTCCCGGATGGTCGTGTTGCTGTTAATCCGGAGCATCAGATCTCCACGGGAGCGGATTTCGAAATATTGATAAGGCAGTCTGAGCATATGTGAAACAAAGCTTGTCGTCAGCTGAGAATCCAG
This sequence comes from Paenibacillus sp. Negev47, assembly GCF_058313655.1. Taxonomy (NCBI): domain Bacteria; kingdom Bacillati; phylum Bacillota; class Bacilli; order Caryophanales; family Paenibacillaceae; genus Paenibacillus; species Paenibacillus sp. Negev47. The sequence goes on along the minus strand of NZ_CM177754.1, from coordinate 429,751 downwards.
TAATTCCTGAAGCCGTACAATGCACATATCCTTCATATAACTGAAGCCGATCTGGAACAGGGTTAACAGCACAATGCTGGTGATCAGGACAGGAAATAGCGAGTATCCCTCACCGCTTGTAGCTGCATCGATCGAGACTTGCATCAGGAACGGAAAGGCCACCGAAACCAGTTGCAGCCCCAGAGCGAGCAGAACGGTCCATATAAAATATTTTTTGTTACTGCGAATCAAATCCTTGAAGTACGCCACTTTACTTATCTTTTTCTCGGACAAGGGTACAAAACCCTCATCCGGATATACGAGCAAAAAAATACCTGAATATTTCTCCGCAAACTCCCGCTTACTGATCACCAGTCTTCCCAAAGCCGGGTCAACAATGATGAAGTGACCACCCGTCTTGATCCGCTCAAGCACGACAAAATGTCTCTCCTCCCAGAAACAAATGACCGGCAGGAAATCATTGTCGAGCGATTCAACAGGGGCTTTCTTGGCTACCCCTTTCAAGTGATAGGTCTGGGCAACCTCTTTCATTTTGAGCATGGAACTGCCATCCCGACCGTTGCCCAGCATCGCAAAACGTTCCTTCAGATCGGTGAAATCCGCTTCGTAGCCGTGATAGGCGAGCAACATATGCAAGCAGCTGGGACCACAATCATATTGGTTCATTTGCAGTTTGACAGGGACTTTGCGTTGTCTCTTCCGGCGCAGACGGAATACAGGCCGTTCAGGCATAGTGCTGCCCCAAGTGGGATGGCTGTTCCGTAGTGTTCATCTGCTGCTGAGCGGATGCCGTCTCCATAGCGTATGTCTGCCCCATTTCCTTCATTTCCTTACGTTTTGGTCCCTCCATCATCAATACTGAAGGCAGGTCACGGTTATACAATCGCAGCAATTGATACCCAATACCGGCGAGTCCGAGCATCAGTCCTGGGATTTGCTGACGTCCGGGAATACCGCATCTCCAATGAAGGTTATCATTTCTCACCTGTGTCATAATGTAGCTTCCCATCTGGTATGAGTACTCCTCCAATGCTCCATCCTGCAAGTAGTCGGCTGCCAGGAGCATCAACTCCAGATTTCCCATATCCCCATGGCAGAGCGAATAGCTAACTTCTGTAAATCCGTCTTCCATCGTCTTGGCTACCGCTTTGCGGATATCCTCCTCTACTGAATCCACAGCTCCCAATGAGCTCAATTGCTGCGCTATCCCTAGGCGAGCGATACCCAAACCGGGTGCGCCGTTACACCAGTACATGACATAATGCTCTTCCGGCTCGTTGCTGTCGGTGAACCGCAGATCTTTCCAATTGTTTACGCTCGGGCTGTAGAGGGCATCCTCATATTTCAGTCCCTCCATGCAAGTTTCAAGATAGGCTTTGTTGCCTGTAGCATTATACAGACGAGCCAGACTCAGGCAGATGCCTGCATTCCCATGCGCAATGCCACTAAGTGGTGTTTTATTAATCGCTGACGTCACCCAAGCAATACCATGATCCATCGGCTGTGCAAGATTCAGCAAGTGTTCTCCGCATCGTACAGCCACGTCCAGCGCTTTTTGCGACTGAAAGCTCATATACATGTCCACACATGTCATCAAAGTGCCCGCGCAACCTGAGATTACATCCAAGTGCTGATCATTATCAATCATATCACCCAGTATATCCAGCAATTCCAGCGTATCCGGATTGATCCCAGGTTCCGAACATAATTTAGCTTTATGGATCAGCAGATAGAGGAGTGATCCGTAGCCAGTGAACAATGAGATGTTTTTATCGATTTTTTTTCGAATCATTTCCCAGGCTGTCTGGATACACAGATCAACCATCTGCATATATTTGTTGTCACCCGTCTCCTGACCCAAATAAAGATAGAAATAGGCAATGCCCGTCACCCCGTTGTACAACCCTAACTCGGAAGATTTATAGATTAACTTCTCATCTACATCCATACCCATACTGATCCATGACACCGAGCGGCCGTCATCCCCCATAATAGCAATATCTTTTATGTACTCCCCGATTCTTACCGCCTCTTGCAGATATTCTTCTTTAGTCATGGGTATACGATGTTCATTCAATTTTTCCAGTCGGACGCTTGCCGTACTTTTCTCCATGGCGAAAGAGCGTTCCAGTACATATTTGGTTTGGAGTGTCCGCTCAGTAAACTCCCACTGTATATCCATGTCTTCCTGATTCATTGCCCGCACTTTATCCTCGGTTTGCGTTAGAATATCGGAAGAAAAAACGCCGTCAATCGCTTTGTTATCGTGGTGGTGAAACAACATTTTATGGCCTATAAAGGTCTGAAACATGGGCACATCTCCGTGTAATAGATCATGGCATTCATATCTCACCAATTTTTCACGATTACGATCCTGCCGAACAATCATCCACATCATGTCGAACAACAGGCTCTTATCCAGCCCGTTTCTGAGATATCTTGGATGGGAGCTAGCTTCAATCAGCGTAAAATACGTAACGGTCGGACGAACAATGGTCCGTACAGCACAGCCATGAAAATGATGGCGAACTTTCGCGATAAATAACTCCTTTTGCTCCATGATGGCACTGTATATGCGATAGAAGCCTTCCTTCAAACTTTGGATATATCGCTCTGGTTTAATTGGTGTATGTTCATACGAAGGCAGGTGGCTGAATCGGCTTACACTCACCTTGCTTCTTTTTATTCTCATGGTATCTGTGTTTTTATCGTGAATCTCATACGTGTTGAGTACCTGATCCACATCTCCTGCGAGCCCGCTCAGATCACTGTGATACAAAGCGTTCGAGTCCAACGTGGGCAGCATGCTTGTTTTTAACACTGAGTCATTCAACATGGAGAGGGTCTTTTCGAGCGCCGTATAGTGGTCCTTCACCTCCGTGTACTTGAAAGGTTGATTGTGCAGCAGCGATTCCAGATCGACGAAGAACGGATGCTCACCCTGGGCAACGATGTTCTCCATGTGCATGTCTGTTGCGTTAACGGCATACAGAATAGCCAGATACTGCCCCTGCCGCTCAAAAAAACGTTCCACTCCCTCCAGACTATTGACTTCCTCATACGAAATGAACTGCTGCCAACCATATTCGGAGCGATCCAGCGATTTGGCTATACGGAACGGCAACCCGATCTGCTGATCATTAAACCATTGCAAGAGTTCAGCAAAAGCGGTGTCGATCGCCATATCCCTTGGTTTGTACATGACATTGACCCCTTCAGCAAACTTCAATCGCAATACACTGGCTCCACCATTATGGGAATCTCCAAGAAATACGATGTCCTCCAGCTTATTCAGCCTGAATTCGAAAAAGGACTCTAGTTCATGACGATCTCTCGTCAAGCGCTTCAAAACACGCAACATATTAAGGCTGATACGTAGGGTATGCTCAACAATACCACGGGCAAGAACAGGATATTCCAGTAGAAGGGTCAGGATCTGTTCTCTGGACTGTATTTTTTGGCTTACAAAGTGTTGATACCGCTGACGGGAATCAGCACCTCTCAATTCCTCTTGCAATCTCGCCTTATTTAATTCATAGATTAATGTTTTGGCAGACATGTGGAAAACTTTATCCGAGACTGTCTTCAGAACAAGCCCTGTAACACGCCTTTTGTCCAGCCAGTCATATCCATCATTCAAGCCTTCTGTCATGATCTGAATCGATCGTTGCAGAAAGGGTCTGGAAAACTCAAAAAACGGAATTTCTTCCGTATCACCCTCAATAAAATATTCGATCTCCAGATGCTCATTCTCAAGGAATGTTTTCCGGAGTTCCTGATGCCAGGGCATCTGTGCAAAGTCGTACGTGAAGCCCGTATCGTTAAACAAAGCCTGTACTGTATCAACATTCATCGATTCAGCCCTGAAGCGATCTAATAATTGCTCCTGATCCTGAAAAAATTTGTCAAGCCATAGCTGCATCCTTCCAGGATCAGAAGCTTGTTCTACAGGCATGTTAAAAATCTGATCACTGACTGGTGTATCTTCCTCATTCATATCAGCAACAGTCTCCCTGCTAAACGAGATATTGCCGGGAACCGGGGTAGCATATCGCTGCACAAACTGCTTGTATTTCTCCGTTAAGTAGAGTGCATCACTCCAGCGGGAGTCATTTAACCGCTCATATATTCTCATCGTTTTATCTCCCCGTCTATTTGATGGTTTGGTGCTCAAAATCCCATACAAAAAATTCAAGCACATAACTGAAATCAGCTATGTGCTTGAAGATGAGAGTAAAATTTAACAACAAGTCAGCCAGGAAGAAGGTGAAACCGAATTATAATGACATTCGTGACTTACCGTACAGAATACACCGCCGCTAGCTTGAGCATCAACTACCGATACCGCCCCTGTAATGACCATAAGCTCGTCATCACTGATGTCCTCGATTGCTCCCAATGCTTCGAGATTGAATTGTTTCATTGAGAAAACCTCCATTCAATTTTTTTATATGTATAGCTTATAAAAAGCTAAACACCAAGGTTAAATTGGATTACACTTAATTACATATTTACTAAATTGTGTAATTACTTTATGTCCTTACTCTAGCATAACTTGCTATTTTTTGTAAATACTTTTTTGGGATTTTTTATCATTTTAGAAAAACAAAAGACAATCTCTATGTTCTAACATGATTCGTTATTACGTTGTTACATGTATTAAATTTTAAACACCTGCCCCTATACAGGTATTTTCTAACTTACAGGCAACTTCAATACAGCCCTAAATCCCTCTCCACTTTCACTCTCAAGAATAAGCTTTCCCCGATGGGCTTGCGAAATCCTAGCTACCATTGGAAGGCCCAGTCCATGTCCCTGGCGTGAGGGACGCACACGGCCTGCAGTATACGGGAGAACTACCACATCGTCTAAATACTCTTTGGGAATACCTTTTCCGTCATCAGATACCACAAATTCACAAAAGCAATCTTCCACTGCACGCATTGTTTCCAGCACAATTTCACACCCGTCCGGGTTATGCCTAATACTGTTTTGTACCAAATTCGTTACTGCTCGATACAGCAATCGCTCATCCCCCATAACATGAAGACTCTCGTCCTGAACATGTAGCGAGATCGGATAACGTTCATCCAGGCCATTATTCAAAAAATCCGACACAACCTGCCTTGCCAGTACGGAGAGTCGAATCGACTTCAACTGTAGGGGCTGCATCTCATACTCCAGCATGGATACCAGATTCAGATCACTGACCAGTGACCGCAGACGTTCACCCTGACGACGAATAATAGCTGCCTGCTGTTTCTGCTCGGCTGGTAAATCCGATTGCTCCTCCAGCTCACTCGCGTAACCCAGAATCATTGACAATGGTGTCCGTATATCATGAGAGATGCCAGCAATCCAGTTGGATCGGGCTTCATCCCTTGCTTTGAGAGCGTCATCCTTGTCCTGAAGCATTCGAGATGTGGAATTGATGCTTTGAGACAAATCACTAAATAAACCCTTGGTCTCGACATGGACAGGTTCTTCCTTTGCAAGTGCATGAATACCTTGAACCAACGGTCGAATACTCCGGATTACCCGTGCTCCAATTAATACGGATACCAGAAGGGCAAGTGCTACATTACATACCAATAACAGTAAAATTCGAACAGGCAATGACTTGAGCCATTCTGCAAGAAAGTCGAACTGGTATTTTCCATACGTATTCTTGGGGTAGCCTACCACCAATAATCCGTCTTCACGCTCCCACACATACACCGGATATTCCATAAGATAATATCGGGAAAACTTCGCAACATCTGCTACGTTAAACGAGCGCGGAATTTCAGCCGGGAGCCGTTCACTCCACTGTACCTTACCTTCTGGATTAAGCAGCATCGCCCAAGCCTGATAGGTATCCAGCAATTGCATTCCATCGCTGTTTAGCGCATAACCCTCCTGCTCGTCCTTACTCAGTCCACTGGCCATCTGCTCCACAACTGCGCCAGGGGAAGGGCCCTCATGAATTTCCTTAAAGATCAGCGAACCTAGCAGAATCAGATTGAACAGCAACAATACCACAGATACAAGAATGGTAGAACCGACAAACCTTCTTAGAATTCGAACAACGCCATCCATTTACCAAGACTCCTGAACTATCAGTTTATAGCCAAGTCCCCGAACAGTTAGTAAAAATACAGGTTTTGATGGATCTTCCTCGATCTTCTCCCGGATCCGCCGAATGTGCACCATTAATGTATTTTCGTAACCATAACTCTCATCGCCCCATACAGCTTGACACAGGGCATCACTGGTTACAATCCGGCCCTGGTTCTCATACAACTTGATCAGTATGGCATGCTCCTTGGCTGTCAGCGGAAGCTCCCTGTCTATCCCCTGTACAACAGCGCTTTCCAAATCAATGGTTTGTCCACCCAAACGAAATACAGGCAATCTCTCCACCATATTGGAGGCATATACCCGCTTCAGAATAGCCATCAGCCGGAGGATCAGCTCCCTCGGAAGAAAGGGTTTGACCATGTAATCATCCGCTCCCAGGCCCAGTCCGAGCAGTCGATCCTCGTCTTCACCACGTGCAGACAGGAACAGGACAGGCATGTCCGAGAATGACCGAATCGAAGAGAGCAGGGAGAAGCCATCCCCATCGGGAAGCATCACGTCCAGAATGGCTGCATCCGGCTTTTCCAACCTGCATACTGCCAGAGCATTCAAGAAATTGTCGGCTGTGTAGACGCGAAAGAAACCTTCTTTACGTAAAAAACGTTCAATCATTTCCCGTATTTCGGGCTCATCATCAACGATCAATATTTTTTTATTTTTCATTATATCCATTCATATCACCCTTTTCATTATACATGATAAAGGCATTCACCCGATATTTTCCATTTTCATTTAAGGTAAATGTAAGGTTATCTTCAGCCACGAGCAAGAAGTCTGATCTATATTTAGAGCAACAGAGACACTAGTGAAATGGAGTTGAGATCAATGATGAGTATATCCCCCATCGTACAGACTCATAATCTGTCCAAATCTTATGGCGGTACTAACCGTGTACACCAGGTTAATCTGGCTGTTGAGACGGGGCAAATTTTTGGCTTCCTGGGCCCAAACGGCGCTGGTAAAACAACCACGTTAAAAATGCTATTGGGTTTGATAAAACCTACCGAAGGCAACGTCAAGATGTTCGGCAAAGACCTGAATAAACATCGTCCTTCCATTCTGAATCAGACTGGTTCATTGATTGAATCCCCTTCCTATTACGGACATTTGACTGGCCTCGAGAATATGAAAGTCATGCAGCGACTGCGTAACGTACCCTCGAAAAATATTGATGAAGCTCTCAAAATTGTCCGGCTTGAAAATCAAAAACATAAACAAGCCGATCAGTATTCACTGGGCATGAAGCAACGTCTTGGTATCGCTATGGCCCTGCTCGCCTTCCCGAGCCTGCTTATTCTGGATGAACCTACGAACGGACTTGACCCCGCAGGGATCGGTGAGATCAGGGAATTGATCAAGTCCCTTCCAGGGCAATATGGTATAACCGTGCTACTATCCAGCCATCTCTTGTCAGAGATCGAACAGATTGCCACCTCAGTGGGCATAATCAGTGATGGCAAGTTGCTATTTCAGGGAACAATGCAGAGCCTTCAGGCCAGTAACAAAGCCACGATTCGTTTTCAGACGGCCGACCCTGCTAGGGCAGAGAAAATCCTTTTGACTCAAGGTTATATGCCCAATGTCCAGGGAAAACAGCTAGTATTTGACTATCTTTCTGACGAGCAAGTCTCGCGGATGAACAAATTGCTGGTAGAACACGATATTCCCGTAATCCGTATTGAGGAACACAAGAAAAGTCTTGAAGATATATTCCTAGATCTGACCGGAAAGGAGCGGAGTCTGTAATGAAAGCTCTATCGTTGGAGTATTTCAAAATCCGTCGCAAAAAGATTTGGGTCATGTTAACTTTGTTTCTTGCTGCAGAGATGATCTGGGCTTCCATGTCCATGAGCATCTCCATCTCCCGGAGTGCTACTAATGCGAGTTGGGAAGCCTTGATCTTCAGCATCGCTTCCATGAACGGTCTGTTTCTGCCGATTATATCGGCTATCGTTGTGTCCCGCATATGCGATATGGAGCATAAGGGGAGCACGTGGAAAATGCTAATGACGACCAATACCGGACGCAATCATGTCTATACAGCTAAATATATATGTGCGAACAGCTTGATCTTGTACGGTATCCTTGCGCAAGCTGTATTCATTGTAGGTTTCGGTCTGTCCAAAAATATTCCCGGTCCGTTACCACTCTCCCTGCTTGTGCAATTCGCTGTAGGCACACTGCTGACTACGCTCGCGATAACCGCTCTTCAGCAATGGTTGTCCCTTACGGTACGCAATCAGGCTTTTGCATTATGTCTTGGTATGCTGGGCGGATTTATCGGAACAACGTCAGGGTTGTTCCCAGCTGGTATTCGTCACCTTTTCATTTGGTCCTACTATATGGATCTGAATCCGATCACGTACATTTACACTGCATCTTCGGGTACCTATGTATCGGGTATGCTGCCCGCCGGTCTTTTCATAGCTGCCCTATTAATGGCTGGCATCTTCTATTTTGCCGGGAATATCCATGCTTCAAGACAAGAGATTTGAGGAGGAAAACACATGCTGAGGAGTATTTCCGCCGAATGGCTTAAACTTCGGCATTCCCGGATCAGTCTGGTACTGGCAATTCTGCCAATCATCAGCCTGCTGATCGGATGCTTTAACTTTTATTTCAATCAAGCCGCCTTGCAAAACGGTTGGTACAGTTTGTGGACGCAAGTCAGCTTATTTTACGGAGAGTTCTTTCTACCCATCCTGATCGCCATTTGCTGTGCTTTTGTGTGCCGCCTGGAACACAACAATCGCAACTGGAACATGATTCTGGCTTCTCCAATATCGGTCTCCAGCCTGTTTGTTGCCAAGTTAATGATTGTCGGCGTACTAATCTTCTCGGCGCAAGCATTCTTCATGCTTATGTACTGGACAGCAGGCCAACTCTTCTCCATTCCGGGTCCATTCCCGATGGAAACAGTGATGTGGAGTCTGCGAGGGTGGTTCGCCTCCATTTCCATTGCCGCACTGCAACTGGGGTTATCCATCCGGATACGAAGTTTCGCGACGCCAATTGGCATCAGCCTATGTGCGGTCTTTCTGGGATTAGGTATGTATGTGCTAAAAATCGGCATGTTATTCCCCTATTCCCTGTTAACCATAGGCATGGGTGTACTCAGCCAAAAGGGGCTAACTCCCTCGGAAAATATCATCTTTCTATTGATGAATAGTCTCTTTATTCTTATATTCGCGACCTGGTCCATCCGTCGCCTGAAGTACAGGGATATCGTATCATCCTAAATAAACAAAGAACAAGGAGTACAAGATTATGAAAAAAGCATTCACCATTCTCGCATTGATACTTGTTATTTTGACTTGCCTGTGGCTCTTCTTCATGGATCCGGCCAAGCTGACTCCCGATAACCCTGCTGGCAAAACAACCTACTATACCATTGTTAATCAGCCTACAGTCAACAAAGATGACAACGGCAGATACGCCTATGAACTGGTCGGCTACACAGAAGAGGGGAAATCCACAACATTACATTTTTCTACCAGTAAGATACTTAAAAATGGTGCTTACTTGAAATTGTATGCTTCTTCTCTGCGTGGTGTAACACACTGGGAAGAGGTTACTGCTGACGATCTGCCTGGGCATGCGAGAAAGTTAACCTCCAAATAAAAAGGAAATCACTATCTGTGTCTCCCTCAATTTGGCCATATGCGCATATCAAAGAGAGCCTAACCCATTTTTCACGGGCGGCTCTTCGATGTACATTGTTATGCCAATGCCATCTGCAGCGCAGTCAGCGCAATCCCGATAACAAATCCGGTAACGGCTCCGTTGATCCGAATCCATTGCAGATCCTGTCCAACCTTATCTTCAATCATCGAAACCAAAGTAGCATTGTCCATTTTGTCCACATTCTCGCGCACGAGATTACCGATTTTGGAATGGTTCTTCTCCAGCAACGTGGTGACGCCCTCCACTATCTTCGCGTTCATGCTTGTCATCAATTCATGATCTGCACGTAAGTCAGATAATACCCGTTCAATGGCTGGCAGTGCATACGTATCTACATAACGTCCGTCTTCCATCGCGGCGAGCGCCTTATCTCTCATTTCAGTGAGCTTGTTCAGCACAGTCTCCTCCGCGTTCCAGCCCTCAAGCATGTTGTTCTTCCAGCTATTCATACCCTCTTGCACACCTTCGCTCATAGCGATGCGCACCGTCTGGGTACGTACCATATCAAGCACCTTGTACCTCAAAGCACTGCCTTCACGTTTCATATCCTCTACCCGGTCGAAGAGATATCCTTGTAAAATGCCACCCAGACGCTCCTCGTTCATATAACCCAGGAACGCATTCATCGCAAATTGCATTAATCCGTTCATCTGTATGCCGCTGATGGCTTTCATGCCGCTTTCACCCAAAAACATGATCGTCTCGGGCTTAACCAGCCACTCCTCGGCTTGCTTCAATCCGTAGTCCAGCGCTTTCGCGTCATAACCTCGCTCTGTCATCTGGTGAGCAGCCCGTTCCAGAATCGGGGCCAGATCAAAGGCATCAGCCTGTGACTTGATTTCACCCGCTACGAGCGGAGCAATCTGTTCTAACGGCAGACCCGCCAGAATTCGTTTGCAAAGCGTATCAATCATGGTCTTGAGCCCGTCACTGTGAAGCTCACGTGTCAACGTATCGAGCACCGTCTCTGCTGCTTTGAAATCTGCGATTTTCTGGGTAATACTGTCTTTGTTGAGCAAGTTATTCTCTACTGCAGAGACCAGACCTTCCGTCATTTTATCCCGATTTTTCGGCAGCAATGCCGTGTGCGGAATGGGAATACCGAGTGGGTGACGGAATAGTGCCGTAACTGCGAACCAGTCCGCAAGTCCACCCACGAGTCCCGCTTCAAACGATCCTACCAGCAACTTGCCCACAGGAACACCCTGGAACGGCAATGATGCAGCAAATCCAGCTCCCATCACCACGAGAGACCAAGCTGCAGCTTTTTTGGTTTGTTTAGGTTTAGCCATTGTAATCTTGCTCCTTTATGATTAATCGCACGGCCCGGAACAGTCCCTGCACTTCTTCGTTTCTTATATAAACTCTCCACTAGCGAAGTCTTAACTTCCATATTTCGTATACTTCATCTTATCACCCACAAGCGTCAAAACCAAACCTCTGCTTGGCAAAAAAGGACATTTGGAGTGTTTACTTCGTAAAATGGATCGCTTCCTTTTCCAATACCAGGAGTATTTTAGTATAATCAATCAAGACGGCCCCTTCTATATCGATTGGCCGCCGAACAGCAGGGTAATTACATAGTGGAACAATGATGGATCAATAAGAGGAGGAATTTCGGATCATGAAACACGTGCAGGACACAACCACGCTCTATAACGGAGTCAAAATGCCATGGCTGGGTTTTGGGGTATTCAAAGTTAAAGACGGAGACGAAGTCGTTCAAGCTGTCAAAACGGCCATTCAAGCTGGTTATCGCAGCATTGATACAGCCAAAGCGTATAACAACGAAACCGGTGTCGCTCAGGGTATTCGTGAATCTGGAGTGGCTCGTGAGGATCTGTTCATTACCACTAAAGTATGGAATAACGATCAGGGATATGAATCCACGCTAGCTGCCTTCGAAGCCAGCATGGAACGACTCGAACTGGAGTATCTGGATCTCTATCTCATCCATTGGCCGGTTAAGGGCAAGTACAAAGATACATGGCGAGCGCTGGAAAAACTCCACAATGAAGGACGCATCCGTGCGATCGGCGTGAGCAATTTCCAGATTCATCACCTGGAAGATCTGATGATTGATGCCACGATCAAACCTGCAGTCAATCAGGTGGAGCTTCACCCACTGCTGATTCAGTCAGAGCTTCGTGAATACTGCAACAAACATCAGATTCAGATCGAAGCCTGGTCCCCGCTCGGACAAGGTCATCTGATGGATCACCCATTGCTTCAGGACATCGCCGCCAAATACAGCAAGTCTCCTGCACAAGTGATCCTGCGCTGGGATCTGCAGAACGGCATCGTAACCATACCGAAATCCGTTACACCTGAGCGTATTCGCGCGAATGCCGATCTCTACGATTTCGAATTGACTGCTGAAGAAATAGAGCAGATTAACGGCCTGAACGAAAACAAACGCTTTGGTTCTGATCCCGACAACTTTAACTTTTAACTATATCATTCAAATCATTCAAAAAACTCCCGATACGGATGCCCTGAGCATCTCGGATCGGGAGTTTTGATATGAATTCTATTCGCTTTTGGATACCAGCTTGAAATCATCAAAGTGGAAACCTGGCGCTACCACGCATGTTACCAGCACAGGCTCATCACCCAGCGGGCGTGCAGTCTGCCATACGCCGGCAGGAACGAGCACCTGTGGCGATTGTCCCGCAGCAATATCCATACCCAGAATGAGAACTTCCTCATTCTCCGGGTTCTCCCCGTTGCCACCCAGCTTCAGTTCGATGGGACTGCCACTGTGCCACAGCCAAAGTTCATCCGATAGAACCGTATGCCACTCGGAGATTTCATGCGCATGCAGCAGGAAATACGTGGAACTAGCCGAGAATCTTGGGCCGGAGTACGCATCAGGCAGAACGGATTGTGGAATCTGATACGATGCCTTCCATTCTTCCTTATACCAACCGCCTTCAACGTGAGGTTGCATATTGAGCGCAGCAACCAATGGCGATAATTCATGTGTCGTCATAACCTGTTTCCTTCCTTCCAAATCATATTGGAGACACTCCCTATCCGGAGTTTCGCCTCACTCTCCCTACTCTAAAACATCATTCAGGTTTTGTCACCTTGACAGCACACATGGGGCATGCCAGATTCGTTCTCCCGATTTTCATCCATAAGATTAAAGAAATATGGACCTCCAATGACAGCGTTTACAAAAAGATGGATTTTCCGTTATGATATGGATATCGCTGTTAATCCGTGAAGCAGAGAGGAGCTGTACCATGAGTCTCATAGAGGATCGGATTGGACCCAAATATCGAATCGGTGAACATGCATTTACCATTGAACATATGCGCAGACATGACGGGAACGGTATGTCACAGCCTCACGCTCATCCATTCTACGAATTGTATTACCTGCTCAAAGGAGAACGAGTCTATTCCATGAATGGTCAGATTCTGGCCGCTCGCAAGGGTGATTTCATTCTGATCAATCCTCATGATGTACATACGACCTCCAAAGGAGGCATTCCCGGCTTTGAACGAATTCTAATCGGTTTTTCGCCTGCTTTTGCAACGGGGATGGAGCTCGGCATATGTGGTTTGCTGCCATTTGATTGTTCCAGACTGCTTCGTCTGCCTGAGGCGGAACAGCCCGAGATGGAGCGCATATTGTGGCAGATGCTGCAAGAATGCAAAGAACGCCGCCCTCATTATGAGATTGCGGTACGAAGTCTGCTTGCCCAACTTTTGATCCGTATTCATCGGGTAGAGGAGGTCATCCGGCAGTCATGCCCTGGTCCTTTGCATCCGATGCAGGACAAAATCAGTGAAATTGTCACTTATGTGAATAGCAACTATACGGAACCACTCACTCTGGAGGGTGCAGCTAATCGCTTTTATATCAGTCCATCCTATCTGAGTCGGATGTTCAGCCGATTCACCGGATTTCGGTTCAGCGAATACTTGCGTGTTGTCCGGGTCCGAGAGGCACAGCGAAGACTGCTTTCCACACAAGAGCGTGTACAAATGATCGCAGAAAAGGTAGGATTCGAGCATACGGCTCATTTTAACAAAACATTCAAACAGGTCACCGGTACAACGCCTTTGCGCTATCGCAAGGAACACCGGTAGATCCTCAGACCACATCATATAGAAGCCGAGTGGGTAGCCTTGCTCCAGAGATTACGTATTCCTTATATCGTGAAGCACCACGATTACTGGATATATGGCTACGCCACTGCGGCTGAATTTGACCAACTTGTATAAACCTTATTACATAGCTTTTACCTGCGAATGATCACGCCACTTCTCACCTCAGGACCAACAGAGATCTGGCGACCGTCTGTGTCTGCATCACCTTCTCGGCACACAATGCCTGCGGATTCGTGTCCTGTCACCATCAGAAGTCGGCCATCCGCGCCCTTGCCCTGAATGCGCTCTAACTCCGCCCCTTTGCACTGGTGCAAATGAATCAGCGGACCTTCGGTGATCTGCGCCTGCAATTCAGCGATATGCAGATGTTTCGCATGAGCACATTGGACTCCACTGCGGGCTTGTACGCTGTAGCGCTGAATGATCACGCCATCCAAAGGCAATTCCGGCAATCCACTCACGAGCAACGCAGTATCGGCACCGGCACAGACCACATCCGATATTCGAATATCACGGAACACCGGAGTCTCTTCACTAATCTCCTGAGACAGGTCACTGCCCCGGGCAGACCCTTCCTGATTCGCATAGAAAAAGGAAAACGAGATCGCTTCCATAATGATATCTTTCATATAGATGCGCTCAATCTGAATATCCTCAACTACCCCGCCGCGCCCACGTGCGCTTTTGAAGCGAAGTCCAATGTCTGTGCCGATAAACGTACAATCCGTTACTCGCACATGCCGCACGCCACCGGACATTTCACTGCCAATGACAAACCCGCCATGACCGTGGTACACGGTGCAATCCCGAATGGTGATGAACTCCGATGGAAGACCCAGTTCACGACCTTCAGCATCTTTGCCTGATTTTAGACAGATCGCATCATCACCGACATCGAATACACTTTGTTCCACCACCACATGACGGCAGGATTCAATGTCCAGCCCATCTCCATTCTGGGAGAACCACGGATTCCGCACACTCACATTACGAATGGTGATATGCTCGGATGCCCAGGGATGGAGATTCCATGCAGGCGAATTCTGGAACGTTGGACCGTCCAGCAATACCCGCTTGCATCTCCGTAAACTGACCATGTTAGGGCGCAAAAAGTCTCTTACCTCTTCATAGGATGCCACATCACGTACCTGCTCCTGATGCAAACGATTCGCAATGGTACCGCCTTCAAGTGCAGCTGTGGTAGGCCACCAGATCTCTTCATCTCCACCGGATTGCTCAACAACACCACCCGAAGCCACCAATCGGTTCCACTGTGAAGTGGTCATTTTCGAACGTTTCACTGGTCGCCAAGCTTCACCGCCACCATCCCATATCCCCTTACCGGTAATCGCAATATCCTCCAGTTGATCACCATCAATCGGAGATTGGCAACGAACAGCCTGCCAGCCCTCGAAGCTCGACGCAATTAATGGGTATTGATCAAAATCTCGACTGAACGTAACTAACGCCCCGGCTTCCACGTGTAACTCGATTCGGCTGCGCAGTGCAATTGGACCTGTTAGCCATACCCCGGCAGGAATCACAATTCTGCCACCTCCTGCTTCGGCACACGCCGCGATGGCAAGCCGAAACATTTCTGTGTTATCCGTTACGCCGTCTCCAACAGCTCCATAGTCTGTAAGCTGAAAATCCTGAGCAGGAATGACAGGCAAATCGGCTTCATAAGCTCGAACGTTGGTCTGGGCACTTGCTCCTGTCGATAATGGGGAGTGATATGTATTCATCGTGCAGAATCATCCTCTCTACCTGTAATGGAATTGTTATGGGATCCATACATCGCTTTTACTTTCCTTACTTACGTTCAAACGGATGCTCTCTCGCTCCATCATATCAACGGCGTGATGTGCAGGGTTGAGCTTTCTTGCCATGTACACGTGGAACTTGATGCTATTTGTTTTGTTGATCAGAGTCATAAATCAAACATCACTTCCAGTATACTCTATACATCTATTCCAAAGGTTGGTAAACAACTAGGAGATTAGATTCATTTTTCTGTCAGGATTCGTCACAAGAGTTTTAATAACATAACAGATATATAACACATTTACTGGCTATAGCCCTAGAAACTCCATTACTTATGTCACGTTTTATAACAAACCAATTGCCATAAGCAGGATGACTATGTATGATTAAATAACTAGTTTCAATTTATTCCTTATTATCCCTTTTACAAACAGACGTTGCAGAAAGGATGGGGTGTACTCTTGATTGAATTTAGGGGTGTCCAGAAGCATTTCGGTCATTTTCATGTCCTCAAGGATATCCATCTTCACATCGAAGAAGGAGAGGTCGTCGTCATTATCGGACCTTCCGGCTCCGGCAAAAGCACGTTACTCCGCTGTATTAACCGCCTGGAGACCATTACCGAAGGTGAACTTGTCGTCAGTGGGATCCCTCTACATCAGAAAAAGGTGGATATTAACCTCTTCCGCCGTGACATCGGGATGGTATTTCAACACTTCAATCTCTATCCTCACAAAAAAGTCATCGATAACATTACCCTTGCACCGATGAAGGTGCGCAAACAACCCAAAGAACAGGCAGCCGCAACGGCAATGAAGTATCTGACCCGAGTGGGCATTGCAGACAAAGCAGACAGTTATCCCTCCCAGTTGTCCGGTGGACAGCAACAACGGGTAGCCATCGCCAGAGGACTCGCCATGGAGCCCAAAATCATGCTTTTTGATGAACCTACCTCTGCACTTGATCCCGAGATGATCGGAGAAGTCCTCGATGTTATGCGTTCCCTTGCCCATAATGGCATGACCATGGTCGTCGTTACTCATGAGATGGGATTCGCCCGCGAAGTTGCGGACCGGGTCATCTTCATGGACGAAGGCCGAATTGTGGAAGAGGCCACCGCCGCTGAATTTTTTGACAACCCCAGAGAAGAACGAGCACAGCAATTCCTGAGCCGTCTGATTCATCATTGAGAATAATCCAATATTCCATTTTTTGAAAGGGGTCTTTATTCATGAAGAAATTATTGAAATGGCCATCATTTATACTTGTCCTCATTCTCTCGCTGGTATTGTCAGGTTGTAGTACGGGCGAGGAGAGTAGCAGCAGTGGCGGTTCTGGCGGGGATGCTGAAGCCAAAGGAACAATCGAGCAGATTAAAGAGCGCGGCAAACTCATTGCCGGTGTGAAATATGATACGAAGCTGTTCGGATTGAAAGATCCCGCAAGTGGTAACGTTGAGGGGTTCGATATTGATATCGCCAAAGCACTCGCCAAACAGATCCTTGGAGATGAAACGAAAGTCGAGTTGAAAGAGGTCACTTCCAAGACGCGCATTCCCATGCTGCAAAACGGAGACATCGACATCATTATCGCCACGATGACGATTACGGATGAGCGTAAGGAACAGGTGGATTTCAGTGATGTTTACTTCGAGGCAGGCCAATCCCTGCTGGTGAAAAACGACAGTGCAATTACCGGCCTGGAAAGCCTTAGCGGGGTGAAAGTGCTCGCGGTGAAAGGCTCCACATCCGCTCAGAACATTCGCGAGAAAGCCCCGGATGCCGAGGTGCTTGAATTCGATAACTATCAGGATGCGTTCACCGCTCTCAAAGCCGGTAAAGGTGAAGCGCTGACCACGGATAACATCATCCTCATCGGCATGCAACAGACGGATAATAACTTCCAATTGGTTGGTGGCAATTTCACAAGCGAACCTTATGGTATGGCCATTCGCAAAGGCGACACCGCCTTCGTGGAAGAAGTCAACACGCTGCTCAAAAGCATGAAGGACAGCGGGGAATATGACACATTACATGAGAAATGGCTGGGCTCCAAGCCCGAGTAACCCGAATTAAGATGGGTAAGCGGCGAATTCGTCTGCTGGATGCGATGCATGAGCAGACGTAATCGCCGTTTCTACATCTGGAGAACGGAGGCTTCGCCTATATGGGCACATTGGATTTTAGCGTACTGATGCGACACTCGGATCGTTTTCTGGAAGGATTCCTGAATACCATTCAAGTGAGCATTATAGCTCTGGTCGGCAGCTTTATCCTTGGCGCAATCCTGGCCATCTTTCGGATATCCCCTGTGAAACCACTGAACTGGATCGGTACGGCTTTTGTGGAATTTATCCGAAACATCCCTCTGCTGCTGGTTGTGTTTTTCTTCTATCTCGGACTGCCTGCACTCGGCATTTCTCTGGATGGATTTGTCTCTGGTACTCTGGGTCTGACCATCTACACCGCCGCTTTCATTGCCGAAGCGATCCGAGCAGGCATTCAGACTGTGCCGCGGGGACAGCTGGAAGCAGCAAGGTCTTCAGGCTTGTCCTATGTACAGGCCATGAACCTGATCATTCTGCCCCAGGCCATCAAGATTGTATTGCCATCCATTGGCAACCAGTTTATCAACCTGGTCAAAAACTCATCCATTCTCGCCGTCGTTGCCGGGATGGATCTTATGTATTTTGCCGACTTGGTCAACTCGGATACGTTCCAGCCGCTAAGTGTGTACACCATTGTCGCGCTGTTCTATCTGGTGCTGACGCTACCACTCAGCTTCCTGGTGCATTATATGGAGCGCAGGTTCGGACAGAGCGATGCAGAGGCGCGTACCAAGGGTAAGCCGAAGAAGAACAAACCGGCGGGTCAGGTCACCATGTAACAGATTGGCCTGTACCTACAGTCCATGCTCCATCTATTGATCTTCGATATTCCATTCCTGCACACAGAAGGAGGCTAATAAAATATGGACTTTAGCGGGGCCTATGCGTGGCCCAACCTTCGTTTCCTGCTTCAAGGATTCCTGATCACCCTGCAGGTAGCAGGGCTATCCATTGTATTCAGCTTCGTGCTCGGAACTGTGTTGGGTACGGTGCGGTATACCCGCATCCCTATTCTGTCACAGATTGTGGCAGTGATCGTGGATACAATCCGGAATCTGCCACTGCTGCTCATCATTTTCTTCATCCACATCGTACTTCCACAGCTCGGGATCAAAATGTCCGTCTTCTGGTCCACGGTCGTTGGACTGAGTCTGTTCGAAGGCGCGATGATCGCCGAGATCGTCCGTAGCGGTCTGAAGTCCGTTGAGCGCGGTCAGGTGGAAGCGGCCCGTTCCTCTGGCCTGAGCTACATGCAGACCCTCGGTGGCATCATCATGCCACAGGCACTACGCCGCATGTCCCCGCCGATGGTCAGTCAGTTCATCTCACTGCTGAAGGATACTTCACTGGCGATCATCATCTCCCTGCCGGAACTAATGCACAACGTGCAGATCCTTGGCGGTCAAAGTTTCGATTACATCATCCCGGCCCTGCTCCTCGCAGCCGTATTGTATTTTGTCATCAACTACGCGCTGTCCATTGTCGCAAGGCGACTTGAGGCACGGATGAATTAATGAAGCCTTAACCCCTTTGCTCGCGAAAGCACACTAAAGTCCAGGTAAGCACATTCCCGTGCATACCTGGACTTTTTCGTATCACTCGGCGGCTTAACTTAACCACTTCCAATTGCCGCTCCGTTGCGACGTAATTCCGTCTGAAGCAGTGATATCGGCAGTTCCACCGGATCAAGCTTCATCTTCACTGTTAGTGCAGCAGCTGTCCCTGCGGCCTCCCCGGTAGCCATACAACTTGGAGTCAGCCTTGTCGTTGCATGCGCCTCATGTGTGGTAGAGATGCATCGTCCTGCCGCCAGCAGATTGCGGATATTGCGAGAGATCAGACAGCGATACGGAATATCATATGCCCCGTCTCCCTCTATAAAGGCAGCCACAACGCCTTGACCCGAAGGGTCATGAATATCAATCGGGTAACCGCTTCTAGCGATCACATCGTCGAACTTTCGTCCTGCAACCACATCAGCCTGGGTCAAAGCGTAATGTCCAATAATTCGCCTGGATTCACGGATACCAATCTGCGGCGCTACTGCCGAGATCGAAGCCCGTTCGAATCCAGGCACATCACGCTGCAAAAACTCAGCGATCATCAGCACCTGCTTCCGGCCTTCCTGTTCCGCAGAGGTCAGATCCTCGGCATCCGTCGCATCGAGCCCCTGCACCCGGGTACAATTAATCAGCACTTCATCCTCTGCCGGTCCGGTAAAAAATAACACCTGATCGCGATTAATCGGCACACCCGCTTTTTTCCACTGGGAGTAGAAGCCGCTCACGCCGGTTAACGGGATGCTGTCCAGTTCAGCAAAGGGGGTTTTCACATAGAAATCCTCCGGATGCTCCAGCATGTATTGCTTCACTCGTCCAAGATCGACACCACGCATGCGGAATTTCATGGTCATCGGCTGTGACTGATGGTCGCCGTCTCGTCCCTTTGCCACAGAAGCACCCGCAAGATAAGCCAGATCCGCATCGCCGCTTGCATCCACAAATACATTCGCATGGAACTCTTTTCGTCCAGACTTGTTTGTCACTCGTACCGCTTCCACCCGATCATCCCGAATAACCACTTCGTCCACAAAGCTGTGCAGTAACAGCCGGACACCAGACTCCTGCAACATCTCTGCCGCAACCACCTGAAAGATGGCTGGATGGTACGGTGTGACGGTATGCACAAATCCAACCGTATCGCGCAGATGCCCCGGTGAGCCGCCACTTGCCTGCAAACGATCCACAATCTCCTGCGCAATGCCTTTAATGACCTGCTCACCACGCTCCGTATGGAAAGTCATCCAGGGATAGACCATAGCAGCGGTTGACATCCCACCCACGAATCCGTATCGCTCCACCAGCACTGTTCGTATACCCTGCCGTCCAGCCGCAATGGCTGCCGCTATACCCGCAGGGCCCCCTCCCACAATAACGACATCTGCTTCTTCCTTTTTCATGCTCATCCGTTCACGCAAATGTTGTCCCTCCTTCCGTTCTATTGCACGTATTGCACGGTTTACTCTTTCAGTCCCGTCATGGCAACGCCCTCAATGAAGCGCCGTTGTGCTAGGAAAAAGACAATTAACAGTGGCAAGGTTGCCATGACGGTGGCGCTCATCAGATATTGCCAGGCTGTACCCACTTCATCTGTAAACAGGGATAATCCAAGCGGCAGCGTCATTAGATCACGCGAGTTAATGAAGATCAACGGATCAAAAAACTCATTCCAGATCGTCACAAACGTGAAGATCGTCAGCGTAGCCATACCCGGCTTGGCAATGGGCAGCATAATTCGCGCATATATTCGGAATCGGTTGCAACCGTCAATCATCGCCGCTTCCTCCAGCTCGGTAGGCACCGTAATGAAGAACTGCCGCATCACAAAGATGCCAAACACACCACCCGCGCCAAAGATCGGCAATAATATCAACGGAAGATGGGTATCAATCCACCCCAGCTGCCGCATGAATAGAAACATCGGAATCGCCGTCACCTCATGGGGAATCATCATCGCACTTAGCAGGATGAGAAATACCACATTACGTCCCTTAAACGGAATTTTGGCGAATGCATAACCGGCGAGAGAGGCAAAGAATACTGTTCCTAGCACAACCAACGCAGAAATGTAGATACTGTTCCAATAAAAACGGTGAAACGGAATCAATCGAAAGACATCGATGTAGTTCTGAAATCGGAATGGTTCCGGTATCCACTTCGGTGGATAGGTGAATATGCTCTGGGGTTCCTTGAATGATGTCGATATCATCCAGATAAATGGCACAATCATAATGAGGGAAATCAGGGTCAGCAACAAATACGTCCCCAGAGTACTTCCTATCTTCCGCCCCGAAGGACTAGGCATCGCCTTCATTGAATACCCACCTCTTTCGGAGCTGCCATTGCAGCAGCGTCAGAATTAGCACGATAAAGAACAGTACATATGCGAGAGCAGAAGCGTAGCCAAACTGAAATAATTTGAATGCTTTTTCCCAGATATAATAAACCAATACCTTGGTGCTGTTACTCGGCCCGCCCTGTGTCATCACATAGATCTGCCCGAATACTTTGAGTGAACCAATCACGGTCATGACCACAGTCAAAAACACCGTTGGTGTAATCATAGGCAGCGTGACGTGAAAGAAGGTTCCCCTTTTGCCTGCCCCGTCTAATGTTGCTGCTTCGTACAGTGAACGCGGTACCTGCTGAATGGCTGCAATGAACAGCACCATATTCAGACCTACATTTTTCAGCACACTTGTCACAATAACCGCAGGCATCGCCAGATCCTGATTGTAAAGCCAGGCCGGACCCTTAATGCCCAGCATCAACAGAAGCTGATTAATCAATCCCGACTCTGTCGCATACATCAGCTTCCACACGATGGCCCACACGATCAACGAGGTCATGACCGGAACAAAGATAGCCGTCCGGAAAATTCCGATGCCCCGCAGATTTCTGGATAGCAGCAACGCGAGCAGCAGGGCGAGCACAATATTAAGCGGCACCAGCCCCGCTGTGAAATAAACCGTATTGGCGAGTACCTTCCAGAACATCGCGTCTGTCATAATATTCCGGTAATTCTCCAATCCAATAAAATGATGATCCCCCAGCAGCGGCCAATCGGTCAGGCTCATGTATAGCGCCAAACCCATGGGAAACAGCAGCAGCAGGGTAAACCCAAGCACCATCGGCGATACAAACAGCCAACCCGCGATCTGGGCCTCTCTGGCGAGCGGCCCCCTTCTTTTTCGCTTGCGTGGATGGGTCACAATCAGGCCCCCCTTTATTAGACTTCTCCCCTGAAGCTGGGGTTGTTCTGGCATCGGAGTCGCAAGTGTACATATTCTTTAGTTCAACTTATATAGTCTGGACGGTTCAGACTGTCGATCGCATTACGAAACCCGTTTACAGCCCTTCGCAACTGTTCCTCCGTGTTGCCTGTCACGACCGCCCCAAGCATGATCGCTTTGACCCCGGTATGGCACAGCACCCGAACATCCTCCGGTACCAGCTTTCGCTGGGAAGGAACTAATACCGGAACCTGGGCTTGCAAGACCAGACGGCGATACTTAAGCACATCCGCGAAGCTCAGCAGTGTACCATATTCCTTTCCGGGTACAATGGATGCCTCCAGAGCGGTGAAGCCGAAGTACGCTGCTGATGTTACGAGGGAAGCATCATATTCCTCATTGATCGCAAACGTTGGGTCCAGCCCCAGGTCATCCAACATGAAAGATGGCAAGTGATGTGCATAGATGGAATAGAAATCAAAGCCCAGCCCCCCAAGACGCTCCACATCCTCCCTTTGTGCTCCATCTATACTGCCAGAAGGTACGACCCCAAGCGGACAACCAAACTCACTGCGGATCGCCCGAAATACCTCGGCATACATATCCAATGGACCAAAATGATTCCCGCTGGCGCGATGACCGACATTATAATGCACCTTCAGTGCATCAGCACCCTCTTCCATGGCTGCCCGAGCCAAAGCAATATCATTCTCAGGCAGACTGACCACCAGCGACAGCGGTTTCCGCTCAAGTAATTCTTTGAATTTGCCCATCATTCTCACCTCCGGTTTTGATCGAATATTAGGGTTGCAACACGCTTTCGATCTCTTCCTGCATTTGTTTCAGGTTATCCTCAGCTGTCACTGTACGGGCAAACAGTCGGTCAAATCCTTGCAATACCGCATTGTCGATATCCTGCCAACGGATATGACCGGGAATTAAGCGAGCTTTCGGCATTTCATCAATGACGGCCTGCACGATATGCTCTTTGCTCGGGTTATTCGGCTGAAGAATGAATGCATCTGAGTTCAGAACAGAGGTACGCGGAGGTACAAAGTAGGTGGCTGTGGCCTGAATACCCTGCTCACTGGCAAAATACTTCAACAGCTTCTTCGTTTCCTCTGGATGTTTGCTGTCGTTGAACATGGCATATCCGGCCTGCCCCAGCATCGGCACACTGCCTTGAGAGCCGGAAGGCATAGGAGCGATGCTCCATTCAAAATCCGTAATCTCCCTTGTTTTTGAAACATAGCTGTAATTATCAAAGAACATGCCCACATTACCCGCATCGAAGCTGACCTGCTCGCCCGCCTTCGGGTGTGATTCATCGATAAACATCATGCGCTCCAGTAATTCTAAGGTCTGTACACCATAGGCATCATTCCAGGTGAACGTTGTCATGCCTTCGTCGAATGGACCGCTTCCATTGGACCAGGAGTAGGAGGAAAGCACCGCCCAGGTCTTCCAGTCGCGAAAAAAGTTGGCGCCATAGACTCGGTTGCTCGCATCCTTGCTGGTAATGGCTTTGGCGGACTCTTCGAACTGTTCCCATGTCCATCGTCCTTGGGTGGCAAGTGTGTTTGGATCGGTCAGGCCGGCTTGGTCGAACAGCGTTTTATTGTAAAACATGACCACCGGAGGTGTAGAAAAAGGTAGCCCCAGCAGTTGATCGCCATCACGGAACAAATCTAATGTGCTTGGAATATAATCATCCAGCTTAAACTGTGCATCATCCTTGAACTCGGATACATCGGCCAGAATGTGGTTGGACTTGAATTGTGGTACCATTCGCTCCGATACCCAGGCAAGATCGGGAAGAGAGCCTCCGGCGGCAAGCACCGAAATTTTTTGCTGGTATTCTGCGAAAGGTACGGATTCCATCGTTACTTTGATGCCTGGATTTTTCTTTGTGAAGTCATCGATCAGCTTGTTGTATACATCCATATGCGCCTGATTGCCCCACATCATGAACTTCAGCTCCACCTCTCCATTCTCCCCGCCTGCACTGCCAGATTCACTGCTGGAATTGGAGCTTGTGCACGCGATTGAAGCCATCATCATGAGTACAAGCATCAGTATCAGTCCTGCTTTTTTCATGGAAATCCCCCTTATGGACGTCGTGGTATACATGTGCAACCAAAGTATAACGAAAGCATCGTCCCCTCTTAAATCACGTCAAATACAGAAATGGTATGGTTTTTCAAGAGATACTGAATCGGTCTCGATATTCTCCTGCGGTCCATCCCACCTGCTGCTTGAACACCAACATGAAGTGTTTGGGGCTCTGATGCCCAGATAACCGTGCCACATCATAGATTTTGAGACCCGTGTTGATCAGCAGCCACTTGGCCCGCTCCATACGTGCCTCAGTGATGTATTCGGAATAATTGATGCCTATTTCGTTCTTGAACAACTGGCTTAAATAAGTGGGGTTCAAGTTAACGAGATCTGCTATCGTCTGAAGTCGCAGATCTCCATCGGGATGCTGCTTGATGTGCTCCTTCACATCTCGGATAATCTTCCGTGTATCTCCGCCAGCGTGTTCTGCTTTGCCTGATGGCTCAGGGATAGAAAGAGTTGTAATACCGTATCTGCGATCCAGCAGCAATTGAATCTTTTGTATGCATAATGCCAGTTCATAGCGTTCGATTGGCTTCAACAGGTAGTTCAACACCCCGAACTCCATCGCTCTGCGTGCATATTCAAACTCGCCGTAGCCGCTAATGATGAGCATTAGCAATTCAGGGTACATGTCTCTTGCTTTGCTTACCAAAGTTAATCCGTCCATTTCACGCATGCGGATATCCGTGATTAACACATCCGGCACCTCACTTCTCAGAAAATCCAGCGCCTCGGTACCGCTCGAAGCCTCGCCCGTTACCTGAAACTGAGAAGACACTTGTACGATCAGCTCTCTCAGTCCCTGACGGATGACCGTCTCATCCTCTACAAGCAATACTTTGTACATACGCTTCATTCCCCTTTCGGTAGAAGTTGAATGGATATCGTGACCACCAGTCCCTGCCCGGGACTTCCATCAATGCTTAGGCTGCCGCCTTCTCCATACATGAGGCGAAGCCTCTGAGCGATATTGTTAAGCCCCAAACTGTCCCCGGCATGGCAACGTAATGCCTCATTGGAAGGCTGTTTCGATATGGACTCATTTAACTCGTCAATCTTTGCCTGAGTCATACCCTTACCGTTGTCTCGCACGCTAATCAGCAGTTCGTGGTCGAATTTCAAGGCAGATATCCAGATCATTCCCCCATCTTCCTGCCCTTCAATGCCATGGTAGACTGCATTCTCCACCAGCGGTTGCAGCATCAGCTTGGGAATCAAACATTCCGTTACTGCTTCATCAATGTCATAGATGACCTCTAACTTGCCATCGTAACGTACCTGTTGAATGCGTACATAGGATTGTACAAAAGCCAGTTCTTCCCCAAGGGGAACCATCCGGTCCACCTTATCAATCGTATAGCGCAGCAGCTTGCCAAGCGCCGTCACCATGTCCGATACCTCAGCATGCTTCTGGCGAATGGCCATCATGTTAATGGACTCCAGCGTGTTGTATATAAAATGGGGATTCATCTGGCTTTGCAAAGCTGACAACTCTGCCTCCCGCTCTTGAATGCCCAGCAGGAACACCTCATTGAACAGTCGATGAATCTCTTCCATCATTCGGTTAAAGCCCCGGCTAATCTGTCCGAATTCATCACTGCTGAAGTGTGCTACCCGCTGGCTGAAATCTCCCTGCTCCACCCGAATCATGTGGTGCTTCAGTCGAATCAGTGGCCGGGTGATACGATAAGATAACAGAACCGCCAGAATCGCTATACCCGCCATACATAACACTGCGAACCATATTGTGAAGGTGAGCATCTCACCCGACTCCTTTTGAATCACGGCAATAGGTGTAAGACTAATCACCGAAAGCCCGGAATAACTGGAATGGTGTTGTACGTAGAGATAGGGCTGCCCATCCAGAACAACTTTTTGGTTTCCTGCATAGCTTTGAAGCTGTCCCTGCATTAGCAACTGGTCGTACGCAGACATTCCTCCGGTTGAGGTCCGTTCGAACAGAAGACGCTGTTTGCTATCTACAATCATCAGGCTTGCATCTTGCTCATAATTCAGATTGGATAACAGTTGGCCAAAGGCCTCCAGACGGATGTCAATCAGAATGTAACCCAATCGCTGGAGCGTACCCGGATCTCGAAGCACTCTGCCCACCGATATATACGATTCTTGCTGACCGCCCGTGTAATAGCCGGGTTCATGCGGAGGAAGCAGGCACCATGCCCCTTCCGAGTCTTCAAGCTCTGCAAACCAGTCATCCTGCCTGCTGTCCCATACTGGCTTGACCGCCAGCGAATCGAGATTGGAGAACAGAATGCCGCTGTTGCTGATCAGGTGAATCCCCCGAATCTCGGGTCGGTCATAAGCTTGACCCGATGTGTAGGGCTTCATTTTCAGATAATCCTCAGACCTCGCCCATGTACCCGACCCCATTGAAGCGTTATATTTGCCTAGAATGCCAAGCACCATCTGATCATAAAGCGGCAAGAGCGACAATCGCTCAAAGTCCTTCAGCAGCCGATTCAGATTGGCGTTTATCTGACGAACCATATCAATGGTGAACTGCTCGGTCTTGCGATCCATCGTCTGCGAGAAATGCTTGTAGTTCATCACTCCCTGCAAGCTTAGCGGCAGCAACGTCAGCGCCAGGAACAACAGGAGTAACTTGGTGCGCAGGTTTACGTTTTTTCTGAAAAAAATGCGTACCTTGTCCATCATTTCCGTTCATCCCTCCCTCTCCCGATCATTGTATGAGCCCCCTTCACAGATCAATCTGGATATAACTGGGGTCATCATATCCAGTTTTAATGACCATTCGCTATCCTGCCAATCCTGGAATTGGTACGGAATCTCAAGTTACCCGCATTGGTTTCAGGGTGAACGCAAAAAAGCCGACTGTATCGCTACAGTCGACTACGCTATTTCTATAAGAACAAATCCGCTGAATTAATCTAGCAAAACAATCGGTTGAATTAGACAAAAAAACCGACTGCACTATGCAATCGGTTGTCTGTTCCTAAGATGGCTTTTATATTTGAATCGATTATATTCATTAATAAGCTCGTCCAGTACCATGGACTGTCGAAGGACTTTGTTGTCTTGCATGCCATGATTCTCCGCCAAACGACTCAACTCTTGCCTGTTCCGTTCGATTTTATCTGTGATCTGTACCGGTTCACTCACAGCATGCACCCCCTCTTTGTATAACATTTTAGGATACATTGCCAAAAAATTCATATTATATTCCTTTGCAAAATTAATTGCTTGTTTGCAAAGATATTCTTTCATAAATCATGCTTGTTGCATTAACCCTTTAAAAGTCACTATAACTACAATATGTAGATATGTATTTCTTCATTCGCCTACATATCGAGTTTGCGAGGGATCGGTTGCTTGACGATCAGTTTATTGCATATTTTCTGTAGAGATAATCATTACCTTGCAACAGAAATTATACTTGACTGTTCACCTAATAATTGAAAATCAATATATTCTCTCAACTCGTATATGATAGTATATCTGTCTTTTTTCATTGAAGGTTCACGAATCACAATAAAAGAATCCTTCATGAGTCTTAAGGACGGAACCTGGATTACTGGAGCATGCAAAACTCTTACACTCCATTTCTTCAACTTAACCTTATACAACCATTCGGGGCCATTAAAGATAATCACCCAGTCTGAAGGCAACGAAGCAATGTGGTCTTCAATCTTAATAAGGTCTGCTGTATTTAGGAATAGTAAACAATTTAATTTTTGATCAAACACGCTGTTCTCTACTTGCTCAAAACTCTTTTTAAAAAAAGAATACTTTTTGTGTCTACTGATCAAAATCATATAATAATTGATCGCGCACAATAAAATTACTATAAGAAAAATCAACACTGTACTACCCCTCCTTTCTAACTTCTTGAAATTGACGTATGTTTTCTAACACTAATGTTATCAACAGAACAATAGCAAAAACTAGAAAAGAACGGAACCAATCAACCACATAAGCTTTGTGAATAAAAGAACTTAAAGTAACAATCAAGATAAAAATTATATTCCTCTGTATTGGAAAACTACTGAGTAGATGATTCTTTCCATAACAGGAACATTCCTTTGAAAAGCCATCTTTTCTGATAGTCAGTATGGTAAGAACAATTAAAAAAGAAATCCCAAGGCACTCTTTAAAAACTTCTATTTTAATTGGTAATAAAAAAAGAATAGAGAGTGCGAACTCCGCACTCAAAATCAGAATGGGTAATAGTCGAAAATTGCTTAATTTCAATATCTTGTAGCCGCGTACTTCATATTTAAAATTCCCGAAAGATATGACCTTGGCTACAAAAGAGGAAAAGAAAATAAAAGAAAGTATGACATCTAGGATAAATCTAAACATTGTAAGATTCCCCCTTCTTAACAAGAAATATCAGCGAGATCGATATTAATGGGGTAACTTGATTTCAGTTCACCATCCACAATACATTCAATAAAAATATTATCATCTTTCTCCATTAAAATTTTAAAATCAAAATATTGGTCTACACCTGGAACCATGTTTCGTTCCCTATAATTCCTGTGTATATGCATAGTGGTTCCTAAAATCTCGTGAGCGGAATTGATAATTCTTAGCTCGGTCTGCACAGTATTCAACTCAGGGAGACCTGCGATCTTTATGAGACATGAGAATTTGATGATAAATGGATAAGTAGGAACCTCAATCCTGTTTATAATCCCCCCCAGAACAAATTTATTATTATTTATATGTATCTTGTCACAAATAAGCATATTAACCCACAAATTAATTCCTCCTAGCAAAAAAGAGGGTGAATGTACATCCCCCTCTTTTAAAAATCTCAGATTAATTGCAGCAGCCCGCTCTAATAGTGCAAATTGTTTCCGTAATTATACCATTGCTTTGTTTACAGAATTGTTTCTTGTCTGCATACAATGTTTTGGTATAGATGGTAGAACCAGATTGACAACTTCCTGTAGTACAATAGGTTTGCAGGTCAACCAGACCCGCATCCGTTCCGCTAGAACATCCACATGCCATTGTTTTTCACCTCCTTTCATGAGACACATATTTTATATGCTAGGTAATGGATCTATAAATCTAAAAACATCTTCAGTGTTGTAGACTACAGTAGAAGAGTGGATCGTTCTGTTTGCATCGGCGATTATCATGTAAGGCTGCATTGTAACATCAAAATATTTATACATTTCCAACTTCTCCATCTCTACTACTGGGAAGGTCCACTGAAAATAATCAACCATTTCCTTGTGATCTTCTTGTGAACCCGAAGAGAGTAAAACGATATCGACAGTAGGATATTTTTCTTTAATTTCGTTGAGGCAAGGAATCAGATCTATACAGTAAACACAATGAAGGGTTATAAAAAAATATGCAGTTAACTTTTGTGGAGCAATTTTAAACTCTGATCCATCCCAGTTAAAAAAATTTTTATCCTGCAAATGATCCCTAAGTTTTTTATGAGTATCAGACCGCATAATTTGGTTGCACCTCATCTTCATACCATTCTTTTTGTGTTTTCCACATCATGTAATATGATTTCTTCAGCAGCATTAACTCCTCATGAGTTCCGAACTCGGTGACTTTTCCCTTCTCCATAAGCACAATTTTGTCGGCGTGTTTGGCTATCCCCACTCTGTGAGATATAATAATGGAGGTAGTTGATTTACAAAGTTCTAGAATATCTTTGAATATTAAATATTCTGTCATTGGGTCCAATGATGCTGTTGGTTCATCAAAAATAATGAGATCGGCATTTTCTTTTGCATAAAACCTAGATAGGGCTACTCGTTGCCACTGACCACCTGATAGATTAATTGCATCTGAATCCATGTAACCTAGTTTAGTATCCAGCCCGTTTGTGAATTTGTCGTAAATACCTAATCTCTTAAAAATTGCTATCATCTTTTGGTCGTTATTATTCATATTTTGAATATCACCCATTCCAGCGTTTTCTCTTAATGTCATGTGATACTTCATAAAATCCTGAAATACAACAACCGTGCGTTGCCTGTAATCATCCATATCCAATTCACTAATTGGAATACCATCGTAGAAAACTTGTTGCCGATTAGCTTCATATAATCCCAACAGCAGTTTAATAAATGTTGACTTACCAGAACCGTTCTCTCCAAGAATGGCTATTGTTTCGCCTCTTTTTATCTCAATACTAAGATTATCTACTGCATTCATGGTGCTATTTGGATAACAAAATGAGATATTCCTTACAGATATGCTGTCCTGAAAAACAAAGGGTTTACCTTCATTATTCTCATCAGAAATTAGTTCTGCTTTGGCTTGTTCCTTACTCACCTCTTCTGCACGATTCATATAACGATAATTCTCGATCAAACGAGAAGCATCTTGCATTAACAGGGAGATATTCATGATCGTAACGGACACTGCCATCGTTACGGCTACGTAGTCACCAATAGTCATTGTACTGTTTCTAATTTGTGAGGCGACCATAAACATAATCAATGCTGTGCTAACCACAGTAACCATCTCGCTGCGCAGATTTGTAGTAACATTTAACTTTTCCAGCGATACCTTTTGTTTATCTATATACTCCTTTTCTTCTTTCCACTTCGTTTTCAAAAAGGAGTAACTATTATATGCAGAGATTTCTTTCTGGGCTTCTGCACCCGTAATCAAATTAAAATAATATTGATACTTTACTGAACCAGACTCTATTTTTTCGTTTAATGTAGTTCTTTTATTCACACTTTTGTAGTAAAGCAACCCTTTAATTACACCAACACTTACCGCGATTACAGCAAATATAGTTAACGTAGATCCAAGAAAGTGCAAGCCTAACACTAAGGTAATAATTCTTAGCAAGAGTTGGTTGCAAAGAAGGAACATTTCATATGTTCTGCCTGATGCAAATCTTAGAAAAGAAAAATTTGCATTAAATGCTGGGTTTTCCTTGCTGGTTAAGTCCATCTTAGATATTTTATGAATTAACGTCTCATCAGTATGATTACTGTATTCTATCTGTAGCTTACTATTTCTAGAAGAGGATATTGCTTGTAAATATAGATTTAATAACTGTATTCCTAACAGAATGAGAATGTTAACAACGAAATAAGAGTTGTTTTTTTCAAATATTTGATCCACTACTTGTTTTGAAATCAATATGCTTAAATATGATTCGAAAGCTCCATATAAAATAATGGCTATAATTATTATGGAAGAAACGGGATCAAAACGAATCAGCTTCATGAAGGCCTTAAGTGTTACAATTGTAATTTCCCAAAATGATTTCATAATTTATTGTTGGTTAATACCCGCATGAGCGGTGACAAGAGATTTCCAATATGCTCTTCGTGATTGCAGACACCGGCAGTGACAACCTGTCCAACCTTGTTTACTACGAGTTGAAAGGGAGCAACTTTCACAAAGAGTTCTTTTTCTATTTTGGCTAAATCACAGTAGTAATATCGAACATTTTTTTCATTAAAATATTCTTCGTCTGCCCGTGTTGGACCCTCATAAAAAATTGCATAGTCAAAATCAGGATAATTCTCTATCGTTTTTTTTATAGGGTTAATATCACAAGCTTCGCAGCCTCCACTTAAAAAAAAGAGAGCACTACCCTGACGGGATTTATAAATCCAAGACAAGTCCACTGGAACTTGATTCTGAAAAAGCTGAATTTGCTTAGGGACGTAATCTCCAACTTCATAAGAGGTAGTTGAACTTTTCAGGAACCTTCTGTGATCACTCATTCTTTAACCTCTCCTCACGATAAATATTACTCCCCTGAGTAACGATTTCTTCATAAACCTGATCTGCACTTTTTGCATCAGCCACACCGGATTCTAAAACTGATTTCAGCATTTCACCAAATTTCCCTTGGAATTCCTGGGAGAGGTCATCGTAATAGCCTCTTCTTGTATCCACTCTTTTATTTATTAAATTGTTGATATCAATCCCGCCATAACTTCCTATCCTAGATTTCAGGGTTGATGTGTTCCCTATGAAATCTTGCGATTGAAGATGCTCTACAGAATCCTCACTCATTAAGTAACTGATAATCTTCCATACATCTTCTTTGTTTGCTGATTCTTTGTTTATGGAAAGCACCTGATTAAATTGCAAACCTGAGCTCATATCAGTATTCAGCGGATCACTCGGATAACTTATAAGCCCCCATGAAAAATCACCTTTTTGTTGTAGTTTTGAAATAGTACTGATATTGGAAGATAACATAGCTGATTCACCTTCTAAAAATTTTTCTCCAGTACTCTCAATTAAACTCCCTTGCTTCACCAAATTAATCACCAGCTCAATCATCGGTAGCCAATCCTTCTTATTAAAGATAAGTTCTTTTTTTTGATCGTCCAGTAACCGAATTTTATTCGTTCCAATAATTGTCATAATCATATGTTGAGGAGTGGCCTCTCCGCCTTCAAATCCGAATCTGTCATCATCTGCAAATCGGTTGGAAAGGGACAAAAGCTCTTCCCAACTCATTTGGTCTGTTGGATAGTCTATTTGTACAGAATCAAATAAATCCTTGTTGTAAAAAATACTTGAAACGACAACTTGAGGAGAAAGACCCATAAGATCTCCTGATTCGTTAGAGAATACCTCCTTCATTTGATCGTAATAATCATCAATTTTTATATTCTTGGAATCTTGCACATAAGGACTCATGCTCTCTATACGATCCGAATCACGTAAATCTCGGAACGTTGGCAGATAAGAAATAATAAGGTCGGGATGACTATTTTCAAAAAAGCTTTCGTCTTCATATAAGTTATCATTGTTAGATGAAACAACGTTAAAGGTTAAACCCGGAAACTTACTCATGATATGATTTCCGTAGTATTGATAAAATGCCTCCTCGCTCTGAGGAGTCAGGACAGTGAGTTCCTTATTCATTACGGGTTCACTTTTTTCATCGACAGACTCACCAAGTAAATCACAACCCGTCAGCATGCTGAGCATTAGTCCCATCCATAACACAGCAAATATATTACTTTTATTCTGTTGTATATAGTACATGTCTTAATTCCTCCTGCATTTTATCAATAATCGAATTCAGAGAATCTGGGTTTACAATTGCACTTTGTATGCCGTCGTTCATAACCTGATCTGTCTTTTGCTTTAATTCCCTATTTAAAGACACTCTTTCCATGAGCATATTGACTGCTGGATTCAACACATAAAAGACATCTTGATCTGTTCCTGGCTTCAGTTTTCTTATAGGAGTGGTGAATTTATCAATGCTTGAATTAAAGCGCATTTCTGCAGTTCTTTTATTGTTCAGTTGCTTCCAAACTTCAGAAGATGTAGCATAGTCTTGAGAGTTGGTGCTTATTCCGCTCATGATTGGATATGTTATGGTGGTACTGACATCTGAATTCTCCGTACCCACGGGTTCGGTTACAACACCCCAATTCAACTCCGGATTCATACTCTGGATTTGCTTCATAAAATAAGGTGTTTCTAAAATCATCGCGACTTTTCCTTGACTGAATAAGTCAATTGGGATACCTCCGTTGTCATCCATTCCCCCGCTAGAATATGCAGCGACTACATCAGCAATCAAGCCTTTCCAAGAATCCGTTCCAAAATGAACTTCTTGCCGTGAAGCATCATACCACCTAAGTTTATCTGCCTTGCCCATTTCGATTAAAAGATCTGCATAATCATAATAGGGAGTATAAAGACCTTTGAGGTCAGAGTTACCAGAGAAACGCTGGGCCAATAACAATAACTCACGCCAGGTCATTCTGTCTGACGGTTCAGCTATCCCATTTTTTTCAAATAAATCCTTGTTATAAAATAAAGCCTGTGCCGTCATGGATTGAGGAAAAGCATATATTTTCCCGCCTCCGATTTCGTTAAGTAGTGCGAGTAAATTGTCATCTATTCCTGCAGTGAATTCTTCCTCAGTAAGAAAGACGTTGAGTTCCTTCAACAAATTCTCATTTTGCAACTCTGGAAAAGCCTCGGACGGAAAAAACAAAATATCTGGATTCTCCGTTTTAATAATGTCTATGTATTTTTTGATATCCCAATCACGGTCTCCAGCGGGAACATATTTCATAGCATCCCAAATTCCTTCTCCCATGATACTCTTGTATTCTATTACTTCGATGTTGGTATTGCTAAATTGCTCATCAATTACACTCCCATAGTCTCGTTTAAAATCAACATAAGAACTATACATAATTTTAATCGTTTTATTTTCTGTTATTTCCTTGTTGCTACAAGATGTTGTTATAAGAATAATTGCTATTAGCAAAATAATTTTTTTTTTCATTCAATTTATCCTCCTACTGTTTCTCAGGAAATACGAATACAATGATCTATTCCCAACCCTAGACATATGTGGTTGATAAAACATAAAATACATATTTTATTTAATAATTTCAAAAATAACTGTTTATAGAAATATACTCCTTTTTGCGTAATTTCGAATAATCAATTTTTCGGAAAACTAATTTAAGTTTTTGAATTGATTCTCTATATATAGCAAAACACAATTGGTTGTTGTTACCCAAAAATAGACATAAGGATTTTATTGTAATATGTGTTTGTATTTTTTTCTTATTTCTGCAGAAGCAAACGTTCTGTACTCACCAAACAAACTCACACATTTAATTAAAACCGAGTCATTATTGATAAATTTCGAGATTTCTATACTTCTTATTAATGAAATCATACCCGAATTATAATTGCTCCTACTTAAATGATATACGGCCAGTTCATAGAAAAAACCAACCAGAATAGTACCCCAACTTTGTTTAGAACAATTACGATTCGAATCTATATTAAGAAATTCGAATCGATCCTTATATTTCCTAAGCACAAAATTAATATCAAATTTGAATCGATTTGCAGCCTGAAATATATTAAATAAGGCAATTACAAGTTCTTCCTCATCACCTTCAACATACTCTATGTAATTCTGCAGACCTTTGTTTTGCCCCATCTTTAACTTGAATAAATACGTATTTAATTCACTCCATTTTTTAAATTTATCTATAAATAAGATATCTTCCTCTGTTGGATAAGGCACCGCCAATTGATAATAATTATGTGTACACTGCAAAGCTTCTTTATATTTTCCAATTCTAGAATAACATGAAGCCCTCATAAGCAATGAATATCCTACATATACAAATATAGGATATTTACAAATTCTTTTACCATCAACTTCACCTTGATTTTTATAGCTTTTCATTACTTTGGATAATTTCTCCAATTTCAGAGTTAACGGGTACAACCTATCAAAATCATGCAAAGCCGAATATAACTCCCCTAAATCTTTGAGTGCATCAAGCTTATACTCTTCCTCCAATCGATCAACAAAGGGTTCAAATCGAGCAGCAGCACGCTCAGAGACTTTCTGATCACTGCAGCAGCTGAGCAAAAACATACGATACTGACACAAAGCCAAGCGTTCAGAGTGCTGATATTTCTCACATTCTGCAACATATTCGTATAAAACGAAAGCCGCTGACTTCATGTCTTTGTTATACATATTTTCAGCTACTTTAAACAATTTAGAAGTATATGTACGATCTTCAGTCACTTCTATAACTACTTTCTTTATACAATCAAGTTTATTTAGTTCCGCACAACGATAAAGGAAGGGTTCCAAACGCCTCCAATCTGGTGCTGTTTTCACTAGAAACTCTACAGCGTACATTTCATAAAAATATCCCTTTTCGAGCCCCATACCAGCAGTAATCTGATCCAATTGATTCATTGCAATAGGTCTGGTTCCATTAATTATGGCACTTATCGTGCCAACATTAACACTGCAAACATTAGCAAACTGCTGAAGCTTATAACTCTGTTGTTCTATGTAATCTTCTATATGTGAGCTTATCGTAGGTGTAAGGATCACTTCTTCCACCCCCATATTTATATATATATATCTTCTAATTCAATAAATGTAATTTTAATCCTCTATTTAACAATCGTCAAACATTTAATACAAAAAAATGTTCTATTTCCAGATCGGGAAATAGAACATTGGATAATAACAAATCTATGTCGAAGTTCATTTATTCATACAAAGTCTTTTTAATATCCACCCGTACCGTGACTAAAAAAAGAACTTAATATAGATTCCACACCGCTATTAATCCCATTGAACAAAAGACATGAACTACAAAGCATTACTACTAACATTGCTTTTTTTAGCATATCGACCATAGACCTCCTTAATAATACTTTTGTACTTTAACATTACTGATTCGGTCGCTTGCGCTCTGTACTCTTCAAATAAACCCACACAATATATTATTGTAGAATCATCTTTGATTATATGAGCAGATGATAAACAAGTTAATAGACTTCTAAATCCTTCTTCATATCGTTCCTTAGACAACTGATAAAAAGCTAATTCCGCCCAAAATTTAGTGTACCTATCATCCTTAATTTGAGTAATATAGCTACTTTCGTCATAATAATTCTCAAATAACATATTAATATATAGATTGAATCTTCTAAGAGCGTGGTCTACATTCAGATTGTATAAATTGGCAGCTTCCATAATCTTAACTAACCCAAGAAGGGTTTCATTATCGTTATCTTCAATACAATCTAAATAAGTATTTAGTGCCTCGTAATCACCCATCATCAATTTATAGAGATAGGTATTAACTTCAGCCCAATCTTGAAACCGCTTAATAAATATAATATCCTCTGAAGTAGGTTTTTCAATTTCAAAATTCGTATATTGAGCGGTCTGATCCAAGGCCTTTTGGTAATCCCTACGCTCACCCCACACATTAGACATCAATAAATAAGCATAAGATTTATAGGTGAATAAAGGATGTTTGGAAGTCCTCTGTTGATCCAATCCCCCTTTCTTTTTTTTGTATTGTTCTAAAAATTTAACTCGTTGTTCCAGTTCACCGGCTAATTGAAATACCTTATCCCAATGGCACAACCCACTATATGTATTAGCCAATTCCCTTATCGCATCCAGTTGCCGTTCCTCATCCAGCCGATTAATATACGGTTCAAAATGTACGGCCGCACGCAGATTCTCATGCTGGTCCTGACCGAGAGATAGCGTGAAGATCCGATATTGGCACAGCGCCAGACGTTCCGAGTGTTGATATTTCTCGCATTCTGCCACACATTCATACAACATCCGCGCAGCCTTCTGCTGTCCACGTTCAAGCATGCCTTCAGCCAATTCGAACAACTCCGAGATATACGAGCGATCATCCGTTACTTCCTGGATAACCCTCTGAATACATTCCAGCTTGTCCAATTCAGCACAGCGCTGCAGGAATGGCTCCAGCCTTCTCCAGTGGGGTGCCGATTCCACGAAACATTCAGCCCCATAAATCTCGTAGAAATATCCTTCTTCCAGCTTCATGCCCTGGGTAATCAGATCCAGCTGTGCCATAGCGATGGGCCGAGTCCCCTTAATGATCGCACTGAGCGTTCCGGCGTTAACCCCCGATATGTCGGCAAAATACTGTAAGGTGTACCCTTGTTTCCTGATGTAGTCCTCAATATATGAGCGTATCGTAGTTGTAGGTTCCATGTATCCCACCTCCACAATTTAAATCCATAATTTTGAATTTATATGATATGCACAATTTTAATCCTAAATTTTACAGCGGTCAATAAAAATCGTGGCAATTTCTCTTCACATGTATGCATCGAAGCATGAAATGAATGTTTGCTTATAGAAAAAATCCATTAGAAGAATTAGAAAGAACGTGATACATTTAATGCAACTTACATATCCTACTATTTCAATAGGATTATACGACACAGAATTATTAATTCAGTTCAAGGAGAAGGTCAGATGAAATTTGCCTTGTTTAGTCTCATGATGAATCTGCCCAATGCAGTAACCGGGGAAGCTCTGACGACTCAGCAGAAATTCCACAATATATTAGAGCAAGCGAAGTTGGCTGAACGACTGGGATTCGATGCCTATGGAATCGGTGAACGGCACGGCGCGCCTTTCCTATCTTCCTCGCCACCTGTCGTATTAACGGCAATAGCCGCAGCAACCACACGCATCCGGTTACTAACCACCGTCACTGTTCTTAGTATACTTGATCCAGTCCGGGTTGCCGAGGATTATGCCACGTTGGATCAATTATCGGGCGGACGGCTGGAGATGATCATTGGGAAAGGCAATGACCCTCGGCACTATCCGCTGTTCGGCATAAGCGAAGAGGAACAGTGGGATTCACTCGATGAACGCTACCACCTGCTAAGACGGCTGTGGTCTGAAGAGAATGTTACCTGGCAGGGAACGTATCGCCCTCCTCTCGAAGGAGTTACCACGTGGCCAAGGCCGCTTCAGCAATCCATCCCGATCTGGCATGGTAGCGCGTCCAGCACGGTCTCGACCGAACTCGCTGCCAAATATGGCGAGCCGCTCTTCACGTCGAACTCTTTTCATCCGCAATCCAAATACAAAGCGTTAATCGATCACTATCGGGAGCGCCTTGATTATTATGGTCATGATCCGCAACAGGCAGTGATTGGCTCCGGTGCCGGCAGTCTCTATCTTGCGGATACCGGTGAAGAAGCTATCCGCCGCTACAAGCCATATTATGAAGCGTTTCATGCCACCGCCGCCGCACAGCATAACCAGTCTCCCTTCACCGATCTGGAGGATAACATCGCACGAGGTCCCGTGTTGATCGGCAGTCCCGAGCAGGTCATTGAGAAAATTCTGGACTATCATGCCGCTTACGGACATCAGGTGCTGAGTATCAGCGTAGATGGATTAACGCATAGCGAGCAGTTGGAGCAAGTGGAGCGTTTTGCCAAGGAAGTGGCCCCTATACTACGTCGTGAACTGCCCAGTTCGGTGTGGAACGAACCCCCGGTGTTAAGCGAGCACTCAACCTCCCTTTCCTCCAACGCCACAGATTCATGGCCCACAGCCATCTCACCTATATTCCAGGTTTAGTTCTCCTCGTACAATACACACATGTTCCGTCTAGGGTGATTCCTACGAATCGCCCTCTTCCCTCTTTCTACTTCCTCCCACCGGTATTGTCGCTCTCCCTATACCAACTAGGACTGAA
Organism: Paenibacillus sp. Negev47; assembly: GCF_058313655.1. NCBI lineage: Bacteria > Bacillati > Bacillota > Bacilli > Caryophanales > Paenibacillaceae > Paenibacillus > Paenibacillus sp. Negev47. Next base: position 390,028 of record NZ_CM177754.1, on the reverse strand, counting down.
TGCCTCCAAACAGGGAATTTAGCAACACCTCTACATAGGAATCATCCATCGCTTCCCCCGTCACTAACATGCGATAGAACACCGGCCCATAGATCAGATCAATGTACAATCCAATGTCCACCCCTGTCTTCAATTCGCCACGATCTACACCCTTCTCCAGAATCCCCCATGCTTCACGCCGACGTGGTTGGATGTATCTTGTACGGTATTCTTCGGCAAGCCCTGCATCCGACTGTCCTTCCCCGATAATCTGTGTAATGACCTTGCCTTCCCGACTGGTCAAAAAACGAACCAGATTACTCGCATGTATGCGTATATCTTCCAATACCGACCCTGTATCCGGTACTGGCAATCTTGCCGTTGCAGCTGACATATATCCATCCATAATGACGGCGCCTTTGTTCGGCCACCATTTGTAGATCGTGGCTTTGCTCACCTGTGCACGTTCAGCGATCTTCTCGATCGTAACTGCCCCGAATCCGTACTCCAACAACAACTCATACGATGCTGTAAGAATGGCATTCTGGGTTTCCATGTTACGCGGACGTCCTCTTTTGGCAGTCATCTTGAGCCCTCCTGGAAGTAAATTAATTCATAGTTCTCATCATCAGTCATATTCTTAAAAACGATACGTTCATTATACTAAACTGCGATGAGCACACACAATTACATCCTCCGCTCACTTTTATTTTCACAAAAAAATTTCTCTGCCTATTTACAATACTAAACGTTTAGTTTATTATATGTTTGTAATTAGTGTACGTAACGTTTAGTAATTGGAGATTTTTAATTTTAACTATTTATAGAAGTTACTATTTTAGAACTGTGGAGGATGATTATGATGGATATGAGACAACAAGTGAATAAGGCACCTGTGCCCACCTGGATTATTTTTTTACTGGCCTCAGCTTGTGGATTAATCGTGGCTAACCTGTATTATGCTCAGACTGTTATCGGACCGATTAGCATGACCACGGGACTGTCTTCTGCCGCTGCCGGATTGATTGTAACGTTGACACAGATTGGCTATGTCATTGGTTTGCTGTTTATCGCACCGCTCAGCGACATCACCGAGAATCGGCGCTTGGTTGTGCTTTTCCTGATCGTACTGGTCGTTGCCCTGATTGCTGCGGCTTTCTCGCCCACTGCTGTTGTATTTCTGACTGCTTCTCTATTCATTGGCATAGGTTCTGTTGTTGCTCAAATTTTGGTCCCCTATGCGACATATCTTACTTCCGAGGAGCAACGCGGACAGGTAGTCGGCAATGCAATGAGCGGTCTGCTGCTAGGCATCATGCTCGCTCGTCCTGTGGCAAGTTTCATCACCAGCCTCTTCGGATGGCAGACGGTCTTTGTATTCTCGGCTATTGTCATAGCACTTCTGATGTTGCTTCTATCCCGTGCTCTTCCTGCTCGCAAGCCTGAACCCACCTTGAAATACGGGCAATTAATCTTCTCCTTGGGCACACTGTTCAGAACGATGCCTCTGTTACGCCGTCGGGCGTTCTATCAAGCCAGTCTGTTTGGTGCTTTTAGTTTATTCTGGACGACGGTTCCACTCAGGCTGGCTAACGATTTCGGCATGTCACAGCAAGGAATTGCCTGGTTCGCACTAGCTGGTGTTGGAGGTGCTATCGCCGCTCCCATCGCCGGGAGATTGGCAGATCGCGGACTAACACGTATTCTGACGGGTGCTGCCATGGTGATTGCTGCTGCGTCATTCGGTCTGGCTTATGTGTTCCAGAGCCACTCCACGTTTGCACTAATTCTGCTTGTGATTGTGGCGATCACACTGGATATGGCCGTGTCGGGAAATCTGGTACTGGGGCAACGCATCATCTACTCGTTAGGAAGTGAAGCGAGAGGGCGTGTGAATGGTATATTCATGTCAATCTTTTTTGTCGGCGGAGCTATCGGGTCCTCTCTTGGAAGCTGGTCTTATGCGAACGGAGGATGGAGTCTCACAACGCTGATTGGCCTGATCATGCCACTGCTCGCTTTGGTGTATTACTTTACGGAAAAGAAAGCGGCAGTTGTCAGCAATCTATAACGATCCTTTCATATGTAAAGAAGGGCAGAGTGATCTCTAAGATCAGCTTCTGCCCTTATGTTATGTTCATACCCAATTTGACATGATGTGCAGTCGCATCATCACCTGGGCTTTGTCTTATTTTGAGTCGTATTCCCCAGGACTTTGTTATTTCATGACACTGAATTTTTTGGTCGCCGCCCTAACTTGATCATCTTCTCCCCAAAGAATGACACCTACCACTTTGGTAGCTTCCAATTCCATCGAAGCAATCTCAACTGCATATTGTTCAAAGGCATTGTTGAGCGACTGACCTGTCTGTGAAAAAACAATATGACTCAGTCCATCGCTGCCATCTGAGCAGAGTCTGGCCAGATTGATCAGCTGATTCTCCCCAGCCTTCAGAATAACAGTGCTATATCGGATACCCGCATGCTGAACGCCGCTATGATCCAGCACAGGTTGATCAGAATATAACCCCGGCTCATTCAGGGCTGCTTGTCCCATTAACAGGGCAGCCACATTAGCGGCGGCGCCAGGTTCCAGATTTTTATCCAGTATAATAGCAATTCTTTTCATATGACTGCATTCACCCTCTGTGTATTTTGTGTAAAACATACCCATGGCATGTTGATTCCCTCGCGCAACACCTTGTAGGTCACAAGCCCGTAATGATCAGCGCATAGCTGATTCGTGAGCGCAATGGAATTCTCCGTGTTGTGCAGAACCTTTCTACAGGCTTCGGGGTTGGACGATACGGTGCTGTTCTCTCTATAGGTTGTATCAAGTTCAGATAACAAGTATGTGGTTGCTGGATGATGATAGATAATATCGATCTGATCCGGACATACCTCATGGTATCCGGATAGAACCAGCGCAGGAATCTTCTCCACAAAGCTCTCAGACACCACCAAATCAGAATCCATGATGAAGCTGTTGAGCTTGGGATATGCCCCAGGGACCAACAGGCAGGAAATTTCCCCCGATTTCAAGTCTTCTGCAGCTGCTTCAAATTCGGGGTATGGCTTGATTCGTTCCGAGTTGCCTAGCTTCTTCGCGATATGCATGCTGCAAGTCAGGAATCCTTCATCGTCTCCCAGCGTTCCCAGTATGGCATATTTCTCTTTGACGATCTCCATTTATTTCTATTTCCTCCTTTTTATTTCTAATCCGCTAAAGATCGTATACCAAAAAATCCCTATTGTCAATTAACACTTTAACGTAACACAAATATGTATTTCCGTTCATATTTCCCGCCAAAAAGTGTATTGAAATTGGAAAATGTTGAGTTATAATGTTATGAAATGAATTTTTACTATTTTTATCATTTTGCTGAAAGGGGATTTACAAGAACGTATGAAAACGATTGTATACATATCTGATTTCAGGCTACCTACTGGATTAAACTTCGTTAAACCTTTGCAGAAATTGGCGGATCACAAGAAAATTCTGATTATTGAACGGTACAATCTGCATCATGCCGAGCGGCTTCAGGATTTCTTCGACGAGATTAGATATGTTGATCATCTGGAATCTGTGGACGCCATCCGGGAACATATAATCCAGATTCGGGAATCCCATTCCATCGAAGCTTTGTTAACGCCGGGAGAGAATGCGATTGAGATCGGCGGCCAGCTCCGTTCCGAGTTCGGCATTTCAGGGATGCAGCGCAATCAGGCTGAAGCCGTCCGCAACAAATGGATTATGAAACAAATGCTGCATCAACGTGGAATTCGGACATCCGAAATTGCCATTGCTCTACATGAACAGGACTACATCCGTTTCACTGCTGCACATGGGTTCCCCATTATTGTGAAGCCACTCAGCGGATATGGCAGTATTAATACGTTCAAATTGTCCAGCATGGATGAATTAGTTCAATATCTTCACCATACAAGACAAGCGCAGCAAAGGGATTTGCTGGAGGAATTCATCCACGGTACGGAGTTTCATTGTGATTCCATTGTGTCCAAGGGGAAAGTTGTATTTTCATCCGTTTCCCAATACCTGTATAACTGTCTGGACATTGCGACCAAGCAGAAACCCCCTGCCAGCATTACGTTCCCTGAAGGCATGGAAGCTGATTTTATCCAACACATCAAAGAACTCAATGAACAGGTCATTGCTGCCCTGGGTATCAATCAATCTGTAACACATGCCGAGCTATTTCTAACTCCGGAAGGAGAAGTGGTATTTGGAGAAATTGGTGCAAGAATCGGGGGATCGCATGTTATGCCTCCTTGTATCAAGAACACCCATGGCGTTGATTTCTTCGAAGCTGTCACCGATCTCGAGATTGGAATATATGAGTTTAACCAACAAAAGACAAACAACAAATTCACAGGAATGATCTGCTTCCCTTCACGCGCAGGAGTAATTCAACACATATCCGGAATAGACGATTATGAGGATATACCTGGCATCGTTGAGTTCAATGTATCCTATCAAGTGGGACAGCTCGCCGGAGACGTAAACGATACGATGACCAGATCAGGGTATGCTATCGTGGAGGGTGATTCGTTCGAGGAATTGCGTCAAACCCTGCTGGATATGTACGATCGCTTCAAGATTGAAGTGACGGTTGCTGAAACCGTATAAGATGTACGGATGATCCTTGCCGTTTTTGGTCTGGAGTGACGGTTATCCTGGGGAGGGCTGGAATTATTGTCATTATTCAAAACCTACGCGGGTCTGAGCCGCGATATCTATTATCTCTGTTTAGCCAGAACGATTAACAGCACGGGAGATTTTGTATTCTCTCTGATTACCTTGGTGCTTACGTTGCAGATGGGCATGAATGTGGTCAGTGCAGGGATCTTTGTGTCCATGGCAGCCCTGATTAGCGGACCCGGTGTACTTCTCGGCGGCTATTTAAGCGATCTGATGGGCAAAAAAACAATTATTGTCATCGGGCAACTGTTGTCTGCCATCATGATTATAAGCTGCTCTTTTTGGTCAGGCACCATTACAGTTGGTTATCTTCTGATTGCAGTCATGTTCTTCATCAGTATTACCCGGCCTGCTTATAATGCACTAATTATTCAACTGTGCACGGAGGAGAAAGAGCGAAAGTCCGCCTTTTCCCTCATGTATCTGGGGGCCAATCTGGGTATAGCCATCGGACCACTGGTCGCCGGTTTTTTTATCAAGGATCATGTCAACATTGTCTTTATAAGTATCGGTACCGTGTTTCTGATATCTACCTTTATCATCATCAACCAGGTTAAGATCGGCACACGCAAGGAATTGGCATCAACAAGCAGCGAACATGCTGGACAACAACAAGAACAACAACGATTGAGCCAACCGCCTTCACCATTATTCAGACTACTGCTGAAAAACCCACTCGTTGCCTTCTTCATCGTTGTGTCATTTCTTAACTATTTTATCTATATGCAATACTCGTTTAGCCTCCCACTCCAGATGAATCACTCGTTTGGCGAGAACGGGGCAGCATATTACGGCTCTGTCATGACCATCAATGCCATTAGCGTCATTATTCTTACCACCGTTATCCTGTCCGCTACACGCAAATTAACTGCCCTAAACTCCATAGCTACAGGCGCACTCTTCTATGGAATCGGATTTGGAGCCTTGAACCTGTTGGGTTACTTCCCCCATTTTTCCATCGTCGCCTTATCCACGGTGCTGTGGACCATTGGAGAGATTCTCGTGCAGACCAATATCAATCTGTATATTGCTTCGCGTGTACCCGATACACATCAGGGACGATTTAATGGCTTGTTGTTATTCGTAGGCTGCCTGGGTTACACACTTAGTCCATATTTAACAGGCATTTTCATCAAAAGCATGGACATGGAAAGTGTATGGATCATTATTCTGGCTTTCAGTGTGTTCTATGCGTTGTGTATGATCATTCTCTGGTATATCGAAAAAAGCTCAACCAAGAAAAGCGAAACAGAGCCACTTGATTTCTCAAAGAGCATCTAAACTTCGGGTCTACATCGTCCGCAAGTGGCTATAGCACGCAAGATAGAATACCCAGAACTGTTCAGTACGGAAAATACATGACTTTGAATACATTCCTTTTCATAAGTAAACAAAGGGCAGAGCGATCCATAGGATCGGCTTCTGCCCTTTGTTTCTTTATGTTCACACCAAAACAGGCAAATGGGCATTGGCATCATACTCGATCAACGGCTTACCCTCATGTAATCTCTGCACCAGATCTGGATTGGCGATAAACGGTCTACCGAACGCAGCCAACTCAATGATCCCATCCATCACAGCCTTCTCCGCGGTCTGAACATCCAGATCACCCACACCAATGATGGTGCCATCCCACCGACTTCGAATCCGCTCGTGAAAGGACTGCTCCCCTTCCCACGCTTTCTCATAACGATCTGTCGAGGGGTGCAAGGTCGTAATTCCCGTCTCGCGGAACAAGTTCAGATATGCATCGATCATTCCAGCTTGGTCTGCCCATGCATAGGATGCATCATCATCCTTTTTCTCGGAGAATCGCACCGATATGCGATCCACAGGGATCTCTTTTTTCACAGCCACAATAATATCCCGGAGGAACCTCAATCTGCCCGCAGTGTCTCCTCCGTATTCGTCTGTTCTGTGGTTGGTCTTCTCATTGATAAACTGGTCGATCAGATACCCATGCGCAGCATGAAGCTCGATCCCGTCGAACCCTGCCAGAACCGCATTGCGGGCGGCCGTCTGAAAATGCTGAATCGTATCCGCTATATCCTGCGCACTCATCGCTTGGGGCACCTGATACGGCTTATGCAGCTTATGAACGTTCCCCTCTGCCGCAAGGCTTGAAGGTGCCAGTGGAGCGGTTCCGATCAGGTCGGAGTGGGACAACCTGCCGACATGCCAGAGCTGAGCAATAATGGTGCCTCCATGTCTGTGAACAGCATCCGTTACCCTTTTCCAAGAAGCCGTCTGTTCATCTGTGTATAGACCGGGGATGCCATAGGTGCCTTTGCCTGCCAGATTCGGGTTAATGCCCTCGGTAATAATAAGTCCCACACCATCTCGCGCACGCTGCTCATAATATGCCACCATCTCATCTGTCACGGTCCCCTCCTGATCATCAGCAAATCCCCGGGTCAACGGAGCCATCACAATTCGGTTCCTTAATTGCCACTGATGAATCTTCACCGGGCTCAATAATGTTGAACGTGTATTCATGTTATCCATGTCATATCCCTACTCTCTTCGTCATTAAGGATATTGTAAGGCGGCTCCGATATATCGTAAAATGATTAAAATATATAGTTATATCTCTCATAGAGATACCTAACATCAACACTGCGGAAGTAATTGAAGGTAAATCCACGTTCAGGAGGATACAGCATGGAACTTTCCGATATCGATATTGTTCTCGCGGTGGCACGTTCAGGCAAAATCTCACAGGCCGCCAAAGAACTGAATTACGCGCAATCCAATGTCACCACACGCATCAAAAAACTGGAGCAGGAATATCAAATACAGCTGTTCAACCGATTTCCCAAAGGCGTTGTACTGACCTCCAAGGGAGAGCAGTTTGTTGATTATGCCACACGGATTCACAACCTTTTGCACGATCTGAAGCAGGATATGACCGATCCAGGTGAGCCTGCTGGCACGCTAAAAATCGGCATTGTGGAAACGGCGGCATCCAGCCGCTTTATGGAGATTCTGAATGAATATCAAATAACCTACCCGATGGTGTCCATCTCACTCGTTAACGCCACTTCACCCAAAGTACTGCGCAAGAAAATACAGGACTATGAGATTGATGGTGCCTTTATCAGTGGGGCTTGTGTGAAGGAAGGACTGAAAGTGGAATACGAGATGCAAGACACGGTGCATATCATATCCAAACAGATGGACACACCACCCGAAAGTCTGTGCCAAGTATCGTGGGTTGTTTTCCCCGAGGGCTGCCCGTATCGGGAAATGACCGAAGAATTTTTGCAGGAAGAGGGGCTGTCCGCTCGTAATATCATCGAAGTTAGTACGATGGAAAACCTGCTCAGCTGTGTGGAGTCTGGCATTGCTTTTACCATTATGCCGTGCAATGTTATTCACAAAAGACCAGATCATTTCTCTGTATTCGACTTAGCCGAGCGATTCACACATACTACAACCACCTTTGTTCGAGGTGAGGGTCGTTATGTCAGCAGTGCGCTTGATCAATTCGTGAAACTGCTGAACCAGAAGTGCATTACGTTCTGATATAGTTAACATAGCACCCCCTCTTCCAACTGCTGATCTCATTGATCACTAAAAGAATTAAGAATTTATTGAACTTAGAACATAAGAAATAAAAGCAGAAGGCACTCATAATGAGTGCCTTCTGCTTTTATTTTCACTATACATATTCAACTAACGCTTACTCCACCTTGAATCTTGCAGCCGATTCGGCCAGTTTTTGCGTCAATTGATCGATCGTATCGACCATGTTTGCCAACTGCTGTACCGTCGAGGACTGCTCCATCATGGTTGCCGTTACTTCCTCCACCGAAGCAGATACCTGCTCCCCTGAAGCGGACAAACTGTGGGCTGACTCCAGTACGTCATCCTTGTTCTGCAACATCTCTTGCATTTGTGCTGCCATCGTGGCGATTTGTTGATTGATTACCGTTACTTTCTCCAGAATCATATCGAACGCCTGACGAGTCTGCAAGACAAGCTCATCCTGTCTGGACGAGATGGTGTGAATTTCTGCAACACTTTGGTTGTTCTCGGCTACATCGGCCAGATTCTGCTCGATGATGCTGGAGATTTCCTTGGACTGGCGGGAACTCTGCTCTGCCAGATTGCGAATCTCTTCGGCTACAACTGCAAATCCTCTGCCATGTTCTCCAGCCCGTGATGCTTCAATGGAAGCATTCAATGCAAGCAGATTGGTCTGCTTGGCAATCTGGCTGATGGCTTCCGTGATCTGATTAATACTGCCCGAACTCGTTTGAAGTTTGACCGTAATCTCCGAGATTTTCTCTACTTCCCGTTCGTTCACCTCATTAATACGCATCAATTCATTGACGACTTCATTCCCGTTGTGGAACACAGATTCGATCTCATCTGCTCTCGCCTTCACATCCTGGGCACTGCTGTTCATGGCAGCCACTTTATCACCGAAGCTGTTGAATTTGCCTGCAATCTGCTCGGTATCTTCGGATTGGGCCTCCATCGCCTTCGCGATCCCCATGGACGTCGCTGATGTCTCATCAATGGATCTTGCCGTCTGTCTCGATGTTTCCTCCAGCTCCTGAGTGCTGGCTTGAAGAACATGGATCGAACTATTCATATCGCTAATCAGGTTTCTGTTCTGCTCCACCATGCCATTGAAGCTCTCCGCCAGGTCCTTGAATTCGCTGTTATACCTACCATTGGCCTTGACGGTCAGATTCCCTTGAGCAAGCTGTTGGAACAGCCCGATCAGACGAATGATAGGTCTCGTAATACTTCGAGAGATCAATAATCCTACGCCAATAGAAAGAGCAACTCCGATCAATGTTACGATAACCATCTGGCGCTGCATATCCTCTAATGGACGTTTGATATCATCATAATCGTCTATGATTACCACGGAGAGATCTGCGCCAGGAATCTGATTGATACGATAGTAGATGTCATCTCGATCCATCGAAGTGATTTTCACTTTATCGGTGGCTCTGGCCTCCATAAGTTCCATGGCGTCCTTGTCCTCTTCCAGCGTTTGTCCCACAACGGAAGGGTCCAGTGAATCATACATGATGATGCCGCTACGACTCAGCACTTCAACTCTGCCTTGACCATTAATCTTAATGTCTCTAAGTTGTCCCAGGAAGAAGCTGCTGTCCACCGACATGGCGAACACACCCAGTATATTCCCCTGTTCATCGGTGATAGGCTCTGAGAATGCAATAATAAGCTTCTTGCTAGTCTTAGAGACGACCGCGTCACTGATGAAGGATTTCCCCTGTATGGACTCCTTAAAATATTCCCGATCTCCCCGTGACTGCCCAATGACATCCGGCATGGTTCCCGCCACCATGGTTCCTTCCTTGTCAAACACGAACAGGTCCGGCTTGGTGCCTGCCGTGTTGGATATACTGTCGGTGAGAATCGTATTCGCTCTATTGAAGTATGGATTCTCATCTGTAAAAAAGGTTTCATCTGTCATTTCGTTGGTATCACGCAACTGCAAGAGTTCTTTGAACGTGTTATGTACGGATATCGCATGACTCATCTGTTGCTGAAGCTGCATCGCTGTCCAAAGCCCTTCCCCAAGGCGGTCAGCCATCACATTAATCTCATCCTTACTTTTCCTGACCACAACATCAGATGAAATCATATAACTTGTAGTCGTTGCACCGAGCAGAACCAAAACTACCAATACACTGATCATGATTGGCAGCTTGATCTTAAGCGACACGTTTTTAAGCCTATACCCTACCCCTTGTCTTTTCCCCATTTTCCACTTCTCCCCGCTTCCCTGAACCATCTCCATCTGAACGATGTAAATACATTATCGGAAAAATCCATAGCGAAATTGATCAATTAGGGAGATATTGCCACTGTTTTTCTTTGTTATGTTCTGACAGTGCACAAAAAAACTGCCTGTCAGATCGACAACATCCAATTCCGGAATGGATTTTGCCGATACTTAACAGACAGTTTTCAGAATTACATGATGAATGAATTACGATTACTTGCGCAATCTCCGGGAACTCAGCGCGTGATGACCATTCTGCAGGAATGTGCTGCGCGTATTCTTCATCTGTTCGATCCGCCGCTCGGCCAGACGATCTGCGGCAATATAGGTTGCGATCCCCTCCGTGCGCGAGCTTTCGAATATTTTCTCCAGATTGGTGTAGATCTCTCCAATCTTGCTCCACGCCCGATCTGCGTTATAACCATTCAGCTCATCTGCGATATTAATCACGCCTCCCGCATTGATAACATAGTCAGGTGCGTATACGATGCCCATATCATATAATTGATCTCCATGACGGGTCTCCAGTAGCTGATTATTGGCACAGCCCGCTACAACCTTCGCCTTGAGCGTCTTGAGCGTATCATCATTAATCGTGCCGCCCAGCGCACATGGTGCATAGATATCACACTCCACACCGGTGATGTCTGCGGGATCAACAGCGGTCGCGCCGAAGCGATCCACAGCCTGTTTCACCGAGTCCTTATGGATATCCGTAACAATCAGACGTGCACCTTCCTCATACAGATATTTGCACAGATGCATCGCTACATTGCCCACACCTTGAACCGCTATTGTTTTACCTTCCAGCATATCCGTACCAAATGCCTCTTTGGCTGCTGCCTTGATCCCGCGATATACACCCCAGGCAGTTGCAGGCGATGGATTACCGGATGAACCATAGCTCGCCGAGATGCCTGTCACATAATCGGTTTCCTGATAGATCAGATTCATGTCCTCTTCCGTCGTTCCCACATCTTCGGCCGTGATATAACGTCCGTTCAGCCCTTGAATGTACCGGCCAAAAGCCCGAAACATCGCTTCATTTTTGTCACGCCTTGGGTCTCCGATAATGACGGTTTTACCGCCGCCCAGATTCAGGCCAGATACCGCATTCTTATATGTCATACCACGGGCAAGGCGCAGGGCATCTTCAATGGCTGCTTCTTCCGAAGCGTATGTCCACATCCGCGTGCCTCCCAGCGCAGGGCCGAGTGTTGTGTCATGTATGGCGATTATTGCTTTTAACCCTGAATTTCGATCCTGGCACAGAACCAGTTCCTCATAATCGTGTTGCTCCATTGCTTCAAACCAACTCATGTGCTAACCGTCTCCTCCAACCATTTTTGCGATCCAATCAACATTGTTCTCTATTTATTTACCATCCTCTATTGTACCCACGAATACCCATTTTGTGCAAAATCACATCACAATGTCAGAGAAGCATCGGTCGATATTTCTCGTATGGCGGGAGCAAAGCTATCGAATTCAGATTATAATTTTATCGTCTATCAATAGAAAAACCTGTCTCCCTTACAGGAGAAAGGTACACTTCCCTCAACTGCATCAACGTAATCGTCCGAGGAATCCAATGAATCGTTCACATTCAAGATAGCGTCTCAACCACATTAATCGGATGCAGATCTCCATCCACCGCAAATGAGGCCTGTCCCGTCTCTTCGGAGACAACCAGTACAACGGCGTCCGTCAATTCACTTAATCCAAGCGCAGCCCGATGACGGGTGCCTATCTTTCGTTCATGCACTTCCGCCTGGGATAAAGGCAACACATTACCAGCGGATACAATCTGATTGCCACGAATGAGAACAGCCCCGTCATGCAGAGGCGCACCGGGGATAAACAGCGATTCCAGCAACGCATGCGTCACTCTTGCATCCACAGCCACGCCTGAGTGAATGATCGACTCCAACGGAACTTTCCGTTCAATCACAATCAGCGCACCATATCTCCGGTCAGAAAGATGCTGTACGCTCGATGTTAATTCGGCAAACTTCTCGGTAAAGGGCGACAGATAACAATCCAGATAAAAAGAAGAGGCGAGCACCTCGATCTGCTTAATCTCCGCTCGGATCTCTGCAAACTGCCCCAACAGACAGACACTGTCATTGTCAAAACAGGATAACGTCATGTTCATTCGATCCGCCACACGATGCAGGTCTGCCTTGAGCTTCTGCCTCATCGATGAACTGTCACAGTCTGCTTGCTGAGTCATCATTCGCCGCCTCCTCTGGTTGGGTTGGGCTTCACGCCGCATTAATAGTACCCATACCTTCCCCTCCAGAGCAGGTATTTATGCAATGGCAGGGCTGTAGGAGCTAGTCGTCGTCGTGATTGTAACGGGTATAACAAGCAAAAAAGAGCCTGTCCGCAAACCTCCACGGTCAGACCCTATTCGCATAATGATTTGATGTCCTGTCTATTTCACTTATTGGGCTTTGCCGTATGAACCTGCCTTAAATGTAGTCGGGTCATACCATTTGTACCCTGCCGCGGGTGTAGCCCATGGTTCAAGTTGCGGCTCGGTGGACGCAGCCGGAGCTTCGATAGGAAGCAGGCTTGTTGCCGTATCCAATGTCAGCCCAGGCACTTGTGCCAGACTGGTATAGCTCTCTTTGACTGCGAGCCATTTCACGGTATTCACGAGGAAAGTAGCATCATCCACTTCTTTGAATCCATCATAGGTTTTCTTGGTGGCGCCAGTTTCTTCACGCAAATATTTCGGAGTAGCATCTTCCACAGGTGAAGAGTCGCCGATAAATGCAGCTTTGCCCGCTCCAATCTTCGCAATGGCAGCATAGGCACCTTCAGCTCGTCCACCCCCATTGTATACGCCCTGATCCACGGCATTGCCCCACTTGGACACGCCATTTGGTACGTACACCAATCCTTTGGCCTTGTTTGGGTCCATAATTGCAATGGTTGATCCGGCATGCATGGCTACAGAATTAACCCCAGCCGTAATACCGAAGGATTGTGCAGGTGCAACGATATCCGATGCGTTCGCATCGCCGAGAGAATTATAGCGGAAACGAACACCAAAGTTGGTCGCGAGCCAGTCTGAGCTAATTACCCCTTGCATGGCAGGTGATTCCGCTTCGGCCGACGACATGCCTTTGGCTGGATTCAGGAAAGCACCACGACGATAACCGTTGAATACTTCGGAAGAATCCCAGCGGTTTTTGTTGCGGTCTGCATTATAGTGATCGGAGATGAAGAAGATACTTCCTCCGTTCTGTACATACTGCACGAGCGCAGCCTGCTCTGTTGCCTTGAACGGCACGTTGGCTTCACCAATGATGAAGACGTGGTAATCTTTCAATTTATTATAGGTGATGGCTTGCTCACCAAATGTATACGGGATACTGCGTTCCAGCTGATCCACGGCAAAGCCTGCGTTTCGCAAACCGTTGGCAAAATCCGAAAATGCCCCGTCGATAATCCAGTCGGCAGCACCTGCTGTCTGGGCGTGGGTATTATCGAACAATACTTTCTTGCCAGTACCGTCCGGCAGTGTTGTCCCCGGGTTCGGTTCTGGATCAGGATTGGTTGTTCCGGAGGAAAGCGTGATGGAAGTTGGATTTTTGACTCCTGCATAGCTGTTATAGGCACCCAAGGTTCCGGTTACGATGATCTTTTTGCCTACAAGACTCGGGTTGGAAGCCAGTCCATATTGCGAACGGAAAGATGCGGAAATCTGTACATCCAATAATCTGGCGTTGGTCCGCTCTGATGCTGAATCTGCAATCAGAACATTAAAATCATTGGCATACGGAGATGTAAATTTCGCGGTAAGTGACCCGGTAGCATGTCCAACAATGATTCCTTCAACCGTCGCCGTTCCTCCACCGCTCTGGGCAGCGATGGCCTGAGATACCGTAAGTGGTGCTGCAGCTTGTACCGGACTCTGTGAACCCGGCCCGAGCAATGCGGTTGCCATCATGATAAAGACCAGGAATGCCCCGATCCAGTGCTGCCATAACGCCTTCTTCATATTCCCTTTCTCCTCCTCCAAATTACCTGATAATGGGTTATCCTCCTTTAATTTAATGGTTCATATGCTGAATTCCTCTTTCTTTTTGTAAAATTGTTGCAAAAGTTTAGAAATTGAGTCTATTTGCCCATGTGCTGTGGATGAGCCTTTTTTCTGAAAAAAGTTAAATTCGTTACGGACTTGGGATTGCATTTTTCCGTCGTTCATTGCATAATAAGTATATAACTGTGATAATGATTATCATTATTGGACCTGTCTCTATGTACCTGTCTACTGTATATGATTTTACGATTTTATAGATAAAGGGGAACGAACATCGAATGAATACACCTCTGCAAAAGGCTGACCTGCAGCTTGACGATTATTTGGATCTTCTGAACCTGGCAACCAATCTGGGTGATACGAAATGGCAAAAGGAAATTATTCGCAAGCTGGCGTATACGTATCCCGCAGTTCAATGTAAACAACCGCAATAGCATTCGACATATATCATAGATACACAGCATAGCTCATGACTGATTCCTTCGTTGAATCCGTTATGGGCTATTTTGTTGTACAATGTACAGTAAATTATTCCAACGTGAAGGAGTGAATAACGATGCAATTGGAGACCGACAGACTGATCATCCGGGAGATTCGGGAGACGGACTGGGAGAGGATTCATGCCTATACCTCCATGACGGAAGTTACACAGCATACAGCATGGGGACCGAATACCGAAGAGGATACACGAGCATACGTGCAGTTTGTGTTGGACATGCAGCAGGTACAACCAAGAGAGGGGTTTGAACTTGCGATATGTTTGAAAAGTGACGGGGCTCTCCTTGGCGGAGTAGGTATTCACGTTATGGAGAAAACCAATGCAGAGATCGGTTACGTCCTCCATCCCGCTTACCAAGGAAAAGGTTATGCCGCCGAGGCAGCCCTCGCTATACTGGATTTTGGTTTCAACGTACTGAGCATTCACCGGATTTACGCCAAATGTCGCCCGAACAACACAGCTTCGGAAAATGTCATGAAGAAGATTGGTATGCAGCGAGAAGGTCTGCTGCGGGAGCACTGGTTCTACAAAGGTTCCTTTCATGACTCGGTGATCTATTCGATTCTCGCCAGGGAATATGTCGGCCAATGGAGACCAAATGCTACATAGTTAATTTTCCGCATACATCAAAAAAGCTGACACCGATTATACGGATGCCAGCTCTTTTTATCATTCTCCGTAACGACCCCAATCGCCAATGGAGGTACAAACCCGGAATAAGCTATTTTTACAACCGGCACAGCTCTACTGGACAGCTTGGGAATGTCGGACATCCACACATGCAGCGCAGGGCTGCCAGATCCCGAATCATCAGTTTGCCATCCATCATATCCAGCGTACCTTGTTCTTTCCATGCTCCCAGCATCCGCGTTACACTCTCCCGGGTAGCTCCAATCATCTCGGCAAGTTCGGTATGGTTCAACTTCATATCCAGCACGATGCCATCCGGTGTAGCCTTACCATACGAGTTGCTGGCACGGATCAGTGTCGAAGCGAGGGCACCCGCCTTGCCATAGAGCAGCAAATCACGGAATCTCGACTGGGTAATCCGCTGCGACAGGGCCATCCATTGCAAGAATTTCAAGGCCAGATCGCCATGTTTGCTGAGTATACTTTCCAGATCGCCAAGCGAGATAATGGCCAGTTCCCCTTTTTCCGCCATCTCTGCACTATAGCTATGATTCAGTCCGCCGATGCCGCCGAACTCACCGATGAGATCGCCGCTTTGCTGAATCGATAGGATAATTTCCTTGCCATCCTCCGTCGACTTGGTCATTTTCACTCGTCCCGTACGAATGTAGTACAGATATCCGGCTTCATCGCCTTCGAGAAAGAGACTATACCCCGACTTTACCCGTTTGGGTTGCATTTTCGCTTCAATCAGGTCCCATTGCTCAGGTGTAACGAACGAAAGGATTCCGCCTGTTTCTCGTGTCATTTTGCCCGCCTCCGTTTGTTTCTGCTCTGTTCTTTGGGTTGTTCTTTCCACAAATACTGTACCCATAACCTTCGTCCCCCTCGGTGATTCCTTATGTATACATCATATCGCGAAAGTAGCTTCAGGGTTATCGGGGGATTACCTGATCATTAACGAGAAACTCCCTGAATTTGCTGTGAGAAAAGTCACATTTCACTGATATGCCCCATCCATCGCATTTCTTCAATCCCTTGGTGTACCTGATTCAGGAGTCCTCCACTCCCCAGGTTCAGTAAATTATAGAACGGAAATAGGGGTTTTCCCTGAATTACAATGTACGAGAAAGGGTCTACAATAGAACTAACATCGTAATACCCTTACTTTAAGGTGATCCTGTCCAAAGATTATTAATGATAATGATTACACGTTATGTACGTTATAATCCGAAAAAGGAAGTGTCCTCTCATGCATGATGAACTGTCATCTGGCATTCAGGAGATGATTGACGGCCTGCGCCTGAACACATCCAGCGACTTCTGTGGACTTGCCTGTTTGAACGGGACAATGCTACGCTGGAAGTATACCTCTGGGGCTAGTAATGAACGGGTGAAACGCATGGAAATGCGTCCCGGACAAGATCTGGTAGGCACAGCCCTTCGGACTGGGCGCACAGCCCGATCTGATACACAACCCACCGGGGAGCATACCCCCGGTCGCTGCCCGTTAATGCTTGCTGAGCGGCTGGTAAGTGCCATAGCGGTACCTGTGTTCCAGGAAGGAAGCGTGCCTGGGGCCGTGCTGCTCGTTGGCAGCAGACTGCCTTGTACCTTTTCACCGAATATGATCCGGCAGACCGAACAAGTCGCTCTACATCTGGAGCCGTACGTATATGGATAAAAAGTTTGTACTAGAGAGTGAGAGAAGCTATTCGGAGATTTAAGCTCTGAATGGCTTCTTTTTTGTTATGATATAGATAGAACTGTGGAATCGGACAGGGGGAAATGATGTGATTCAACTATTAGTTGTAGACGACCATGTTGTCGTGCGCTCCGGGCTGATCGCCTTACTGGAAGGAAAGAATGATATACATATCGTTGGAGATGCCGCTGACGGCGATGAAGCCATTGCCAAGGCTCAAGAATTGAAACCAGATGTCGTCTTGATGGATTTCAGCATGCCGCCAGGCAAAGACGGCCTGACGGCTACCGCTGAATTGAAGAAATTAATGCCGGATCTCGCGATCCTGATTCTGACGATGCATGATGATGAGGAGTACCTTTTCCGAGCGATTCATGCCGGAGCTTCCGGTTACATCCTCAAGAGCGCGCCGCACGAAGAATTGCTGGCCGCTATACGCTCTGTGGCAGATGGCAGTGCTTACTTGTACCCGAGTGCGACCAAACGGCTGATGAGCGAATACCTCGACAAAGCCAAACAGGAAAACGCCGGACCTTATGACACACTTTCCGATCGGGAGAAAGAAATTCTGTCCTGGATCGCCAAGGGATACGCTAACAAGGAAATCGCCGAACATCTGATCATCAGTGTCAAGACGGTCGAATCCCACAAAAGCAATCTGATGGAGAAGCTTGGCCTGCGTACACGACCGGAACTGGTGAAGTTCGCCATGAAAAAGGGGTTGCTGAACTTTGAGTAGTGCACGCAAGAACAGACTAAGTGGACTCGCAGACCAGCCCGTACGCCTCCTGCTGAACGAGATCGACAACCACATTACCGATAATGAATTTCGCAGCAGGTTGAAGGGTTCCCTGCATCAACTGAGTGATCTGAAATTTGCTCTGGATGAGTCCTCCATTGTTGCTCTCACGGACCGCAAAGGGAAAATCCAATATGTGAATGATAAATTCTGTGAGATCTCGCAGTATGAACGCGAGGAACTGATCGGTAAGGATCATCGAATCATTAATTCCGGATACCATGGCAAAAACTTTATGAAAAACCTGTGGGACACAATATCCTCAGGTAAGGTATGGAACGGGGAGATTCGCAATCGTGCCAGAGATGGCAGTTATTATTGGGTCAACACCACCATCGTGCCTTTCCTCGATAACGATGGCGAGCCATATCAATATCTGGCTGTACGTAGTGAGGTAACCAAGCTGAAATCTGTCGAAGGCGAGTTGCAGAAGATGATGTCCCAAGTAATGAACATTCAGGAAGAGGAGCGACGCCGGATCTCGCGTGAACTGCATGACGGGATCGGACAAAGTCTCTTCTCTCTGGTTATTCAGATGGACCGACTACTGGCAGATCAGCCTCAACCGGGCGTCGAAGCACTGCGAAAACAGGTCACGGGCATCATGGAAGATGTGCGCGGCATGGCATGGGAACTAAGGCCATCCGTTCTGGATGACCTCGGTGTTGTCCCGGCAATTCGGACTTACATTGAGAATTATACCCGTCACTACGGGATCGAAGTGGATCTGGAATGTAACTTGCGCAAGCGACTGGAGATGAACCGGGAGATTGCCATATACCGGATTATCCAGGAAGCCTTAACGAATGTCGCGAAGTATGCCGATGTTGCCGAGGCACGTGTTGCTGTAGAAGATGCGGAAGACATGACGATGGTTATTATTGAAGACCAGGGTGCTGGATTCAGCGAAGCAACCGCTGGCAATGGTGTTGGATTGTTCAGCATGGAAGAGCGTGCCCGTGGAGCAGGCGGAACGTTGAGAGTTTCTTCCGAGCCTGGCGAAGGGACAACCGTCACCCTTTTCCTGCCCAAGACAGCACAGGCATAACCGCACATGCCTCGTATCGTGCTTTGCGCTTCACTCCAGCTTATCTATATTTAACGGCTGCTCGCTATTGGACTGTGCGAGTGGTCTTTTTATTTCCGATTGGTCAAAATGACAAAATGAAAGCTCAAAATCGGCCAAATTCAATAATCATGATAAATAGATTGACTCCAGTTACGATTCGTCATTAAACTATGAATGCCACATACACATTGTATGTTCAGTAAAATTTCAATTCATTTCATATAGCGAGAGAAAAGGATGGTCAACATGTCAGAGAAACGCTCCTCCAAGGGAGGGGAAATTCCACAAATGTACAATCTGGACGAGATGGATCGCAAAATCATCGCCGCGCTTCACCATAACAGCCGAATATCCTATACGGATCTGGGTACACAGATTGGGTTGTCACGTGTAGCCGTCCAAGCTCGCATTAATGCTTTATCGGAAAAAGGAATCATCGAACGCTTCACCGTGGTGATCAACCCTGGCAAGGTTGGGCTACAGGTCTCCGCCTTTTTCAATGTCGATGTTGAACCGCCCTTCCTGGATGAAGTCGCGGAGAAACTGGACGAAGAACCGGCCGTCACCAGCCTCTATCATATGACAGGCCCGAGTACCCTGCACATGCACGGTATTTTTGCGGATATGGAAGAGATGGAGCAGTTCTTGCTCGAGAAGCTCTACAAGATGCCAGGCATCGTCAAAGTCGAATCACAGCTGTTGTTGAAACGCTATAAAAGCCGGATGGGCATGAGACTCTAGGAGGAAATCAGCATGGGTTGGAAAGATTACAAAGGTCTCGTGATCGGAATGGTCCGAACCGGGATTCTCGGATATGGCGGTGGACCTTCGGTTATTCCATTGATCCGTTATGAAGCTGTTACGCGTTATAAATGGGTCAGTGATGAGGAGTTCGGCGAGATTTTGGCTATCGCTAACGCCCTTCCCGGTCCTATTGCGACCAAGATGGCCGCATATTTGGGTTATAAAACCAAAGGTGTACTGGGCGCGATTGTGTCCGTACTCGCTCACATTTTACCGACAAGCATTGCTATCATTGCTCTGCTCGGTTCCATGTACGCGCTGCGCGAGTCGAAAGTGGTAGCAGGCATGGTAGCCGCCGTTCGGCCGGTCATTTTTGTCATGCTGGGTATGATGGCTTATGAATTCGCCATGAAAGCCTGGAAGGGACTCGGCAAGGTTTTTGCCGCCCTGTTTGGCGTAATTGCCTTTGTACTATTACAGCTGCTGGATATCCATCCGGGGATTGTGATCGCGGTTTTCCTTGGATACGGTGTCTTCCATCTGGATCTGGTCCAGCGCTTCAAGTCCAAAGGCGAGTCCGATAAGGGGGTGTCCTAAGGATGCTCCAGACCTGGTGGGAATTATTTTGGGGATTTTTCGTAGCGAATATCTTGGGATATGGGGGCGGTCCGGCTTCCATTCCACTCATGCAGGAAGAAATTGTGAACCACTATCAATGGATGACCACCGAGCAATTCGGTGATGTACTGGCGATTGGTAACGCCCTTCCCGGCCCGATTGCAACCAAAATTGCTGCATTTGTCGGATATCACGTGGCAGGCTGGTTTGGGGCATTTATCGCAAGCTTTGCAACAATCGTACCTTCCGCAACCGCATTAATTATATTACTTCGTCTATTGAACAAACATCGTACTTCACCGAAAGTCAAAGGCATGACCCTGCTCGTGCAGCCTGTTATCGCTGTACTCATGATCCTGCTTACATGGGAATTCGGTCAGCTATCCACCAATTCCATCGGCATCTGGCAGACGTTGATCATTGCAGGCATCTCGCTTTGGGTCATGACCAAGACCAAGCTGCATCCGGCCATTCTGATCGTGATTGCTTTTGCCTATGGTGCACTGGTACTGTCGCACACGATGTAATTTTAATTGTGATAATATAATTCATGATTATATTTATCCTTCAAGCTACTGATGCCATAGCTGCATCAGTAGCTTGTTTATTATATATAACACTCCGTATACCATTGCCAGCATCGGCCTATCCAAGGTAAGTAGCAACCAGACGGGCAGACCGAATAGGACGATTTCGAAGCCCAGATGTACCCATCCCGTCAATGGATATGCTGCTTGTGGAGACCCCCATAGTCCCCATAATACTGCGACCAGTACAGGAGCAACAATACTCAGAACAACTCTGCCCCAACCTCCGTTTCCTACCCTGAACCCCCAATATGCATATATGGCAAGTGCACATAACTCCAAAATAATCCGTACAGCGAGATTCATTGACTGCAGTGAAGAAAGTATACTCGATCAGCTCCTTTGAGTTAAAACTAACTATATTAGTTTAACCTCATCTTATACTAATGCCGTTAGTTTAACAAGATAGTATGCAACAAAAATACGGTGATGCCAGCTCTTAAGCTGACACCACCGCAAATTGAATTGTACGCTTACGTTCGCATTACAAGACCCATTTACTTCGCTTCAACCACGACAGTTACTTTGGTTTTTACACCTGCAAATGTTACGGTAATCGTTGCTTTACCTTTGCCATTTGCCTGAATGATGCCGTCTTTCACCGATGCTGTCGCAATACGGGAAGACTTCCAGAGAGCCGGTTTGGATACATTAGCTTCACTGCCATCGGCATACGTTGCAGTTGCCGCCACTGTTACTTTTTCTCCTGGCTTCATCGTCAATGTTACTTTATCGGTCTGCAAATATTTCAGTGTATCCACATCTACCGCAATGGTTACAGACTTGCTGCCGTATTTTGCTGTAATTTTAGCTTTACCTGAACCTATAGCTTTGACTTTACCTTTGGTTACCTGTGCTACTTTGTAACTGTTGGTTTTCCATTCAGCTTTGTCTGTTACATCACGCTCGCTACCGTCGCTCAAGAAAGCAGTTACCGTCAGATCAGCTGTATCACCTGATTTCAGGGAAAGAGCCGGTTCGGAAGCTTCAATACGTGAGATGACATCCACTTCGACCTGAATGGTCACTTTTTTGGAGCCGTATTCTGCCGTGATATTGGCTTTACCACTGCTGTTACCCGTGATCACACCTTTTTTCACATCAGCTACACGTGAGTTGCTTGATTTCCAGGTTGCTTCGGATGTTACATCCAGCGTGTTGCCATCTTCATCCGTACCTGTTAGAAGGATATTCTGTGTTTCTTTGGCGGACAGAACAACGAAGTTCACATCTGCTTCCAGTCCACTTGCCATACCTACTTCAACAGGCAGAGTCAGCGTTTTGCCTTCAATCTTCGCTGTGATGGTCGCTTTACCTGTAGCAACACCTGTGATAACCCCTTTGCTATCTACCTCAGCGATTTTGTCACTGCTGCTGCTCCAGGTTGCATCTTCGGATACATCCTTGGATGTTTCACCGTACAACGCCAGTACTTTGGCATTGGTCGTTCCTCCAACGGCTACAGAAGCTTTCTTCTTGTCCATCTCATACTTATCTGCTACGTCTACATTCACTGTGAATTTAACCGTTTTACCGCCATAAGCTACAGTGATCGTAGCCGTACCGGATTTGTATGCGATCAAATCGCCGTTGGATACATATACAACATCTGCATTGCTTGAAGTCCATGTTGCTTTGGAAGTTACAACTTCTGTGCTTCCATCAATATACTCTGCATTGGCCACCAATGTCTTGGACTTGTTATCACCCGTAACACTCATGGCGAGCTTGTCATTTACATCTTTGATATCCAAATATCTTGCCGTATCTACATCGACAGCAATTTCGACTGTTTTACCACTATAAGTTGCCTTAATCGTTGTTGAACCTGCACTAATGGCTGTAACCTGTCCCTTGAATACTGTCGCAACTTTCTCGTTGCTGGATGTCCAAGTTGCTTGATCCGTTACATTCACATCGCTACTGTTCGGATATGAAGCTGTTACAACGACATTAGCCGTTTTGGTTGTCTCATTCAAACGGAAGAAAATACTTTGTTTCTCCACACTCAGTTTGCTGGTCAGATCCACATCCACGTCAACGGATACTGATTTCGTACCGTATTTGGCTGTGATCTTGGCAGAACCTGCCGAATATCCTGTGATTTCACCCTTAAGAACGTCTGCAACCTTCTCATTGCTGGATGTCCACTCCGCCAGATCGGTTACATCTTTGGTTGTGCCATCTGGATAAGTAGCCGTCACTTTCACACTTTCACTTTTGTTCAACAACAAGTTAACTTGCTGTTTATCTACATCTACACGTTTAACCACTTCAACGTTAACATCCACCGTCACGCTTTGGCTGCCAACCTTGGCTGTGATGACGGCCGTACCCGCGCTTTGTCCAGTTACTTTACCATTCACAACGGTAGCAACCTTCTCATCACTGGTAGACCATTCTGCAGTCTCGGATGCCTTTTCACTTGTAGTGTTGTCACTATACGTTGCTGTCAAAATAATGTCTTTCGTGTCTCCCGTACGCAATTCCAGACTTTGCACGTTTTTCGAAAGAGCTTTGACCTTCTTCGTTACTTTCACTTGAACGGTCTGACTCTGACCCTGGTACGCTGCGGTAATCGTTGCTGTACCTTCCTTTTTGGCTGTAATTGCGCCATTATATACAGTTGCTATCGAAGTATCACTGGTACTCCAGGATGAACTGATCGTTACGTTTGTCGACGTATTATCAGAATATACCCCTGTTACCGTAACAGAAATGGAATCACCAACTTCGAGCGACATTTCATTCTTGGAAACCACAATTTTGGACAGTTCTTTATCTGCCGCAGCGGCCAAGCCTACGTTGGATATACTCAGCATCAACACCAGCATCATCACCATGTACTTGGTCAATCTTGGCTTTAACATCATTTCCCCCCGATTATCATCATTTTTTTCCTTATCTTTAATGTCGGCAAGTTCTTCCCAGATGTTTAGACTTTCAGGAAATTTTCAGGTAATTCTGTGGAAATTAATTCATTCGCTCCTCCTGTTCCGACTAATTCATACCTGCGAATATTGCGCATAACCTATGTATAGTGATTGTCTTGAACTTCATTTCACAGGATCGGGGGAAGCATATGCGCCAGCCTTTTGATTACATCGGATATTGGGAGCAGACGTATCGTTCGGGTGAGACTTCTGGGAGGGGTTCATACGGGGTATTGGCCGAATTCAAGGCCGAAGTTGTGAACGGATTAATTCAACGCGAAGGCATTCATCGTGTCATTGAGTTTGGATGTGGGGATGGCAACCAGTTGCAATACATGAACTATGAGGATTACCTGGGTGTTGATGTGGCAGCC
This sequence comes from Paenibacillus sp. Negev47, assembly GCF_058313655.1. Taxonomy (NCBI): domain Bacteria; kingdom Bacillati; phylum Bacillota; class Bacilli; order Caryophanales; family Paenibacillaceae; genus Paenibacillus; species Paenibacillus sp. Negev47. The sequence goes on along the minus strand of NZ_CM177754.1, from coordinate 365,547 downwards.
TCTTCGGTAAAACGTTGTGCTTCCCAGTTCGCCAAGGATTCGTCCAAGAGTTTCATGTTGTATACACCAGGTCTGTGGATTAACCGCGGTTTCCTGCAAGCCGATCTGACGGTCTGTCTGGATGTGCTGTATCACATTACGGATGAAACAGATTTTCGCAATACCCTCTATGATGTTCTGCACTCTTCCACAGCATGGGTCGTGCTATACACGCGATTGAAAGAAGCTGGCAACCCGGGAATCGATACAATCCAGGACCGTAATCTGTTCGATTATCTATTCGACTACCCTGATTTCAAAGTTCATGAGATTATTCCGCAGCGCTATCCGGATCAATCTTCTGCTGACTTTGTCATTCTGAGACGCACGCCTTCAAAATGAGACGCGCCCCTTTCAATAGAGCATAACAACTACCAATCTCTATAAACCAACGGGATTCGCACGAGTACGATCTTCATAGGTTAGCTTCTTCTTTCGTCTTCCTTCGCTTATGTACATCATCCGCCTCTGTCTCCAATAGAAGAGATATCGTCCTAATATTGGAGACAGTCACACCCGGACAGGTGATGATGGATTCTCTACTGATGCTACTACTAACTACTGAATATATAACTTATTTATGGGTTTAATCTAAAGCAACTGATGAGTTCTAAGCTTCAGTTCATTCTGCGCGTAGTTCTCCATTCTTCTTTAAAATAACCCCGCACGTCCACGCAGCTTCGCCAGCGCTTCCATATAGAAATAATCGCCGTATATAATCGGCACATTCAGCCCTCGCCCTTCGGGGTAATGCACCGTTCCCTGCATGATCAGACCTTCTTCCGCTGCCAAGTCGCCGGAGCTATAGTTCTCATGCAAACCGCGGACGATTCGTTCTCCCGCGGCGGCGTAGGTTTCCCCGCGTGGCGACAGCTTCGCCAGCTCTAGCAACCCGCTCGCGGCAATTGCCGCAGCGGACGAGTCCCACGCCACCTGATGCTCCGCAGGTGCGCGGAAATCCCACACCGGCACGATCTCTTCGCCAAGCATGGCGAGGAAGAAATCGGCCGCACGCTCCGCTGTCTCCAGATATCGGGCTTCGCCCGTATACCGGAAAGACAGCGCAAACCCGCGCAACGCCCAGGCGGTGCCCCGCGCCCAGGCGGAACCCGGAGCATGGCCCTGTCCGCCATGCTCTCGCAGCTTCTGCCCCGTGTGTGGATCGAACTCCACCACGTGGCAGATGGACCCGTCAGCGCGGATGAATTCGCGCGCCACGGTGTCCGCATGCGCTTCCGCCAGCCAGCGGAAGCGAGGGTCGCCGCTCTGCTCGGATGCCCAATAGAGCAGCGGCAGGTTCATCATGCTGTCAATGATGGCTACGCCGCGCGTATCCATTGCTGACGAGCTGAAGTTCCAGGCGCGGATGAACTTACCGCGCACGTGGAAGCGGGCAGCGAGCAGGTTGGCGGCAAGCATGCCACGCCGCCGTCCATCCGCGCTGCCCGTCTGGCGGTAGTTGGCTACGCCACTAAGCAGCCAGATGAACCCCAGATCGTGATCCACCGATTCGGGATCACGCAGACAACCTTCCAGTTGCCGCTCACAACTTTCGGCAATGCGATGTAGCGGAGCTGCCGCTTCACTTTCCGAAGATTCCCCATAGACCAGCCATAACAATCCAGGCCAGAAACCTGCTGTCCACCATTCCGGATCATTCCGGTCATACGTCCCCTGCGGGGCAATGTGCGGGAATGTATCCTTAATCCGCTTCGCATTCCGAATCGTTTTGGCAGCTCCCTGTTGCCACGCTTCCTCTAACCATTTTACCGACGTTGATGTGTTCATGAACATATCCCTCCTCGATTCAATACCAGACCTCTTTGCTTGATGCTCCAGTTCAACCTCACCATATCTGACGTAATGTTGTTCGTCATCATTACTTTAACCCTCGACCTGAACACCTTCATGAAACCATACCTCTCCACACCCGAGAACGGATCTATAATTGCACCATCACTATCCTGATATGATGTGTAAGCGCGAACAACACTCTCAACAAGTGCCAGCTTGCGATCCCGATTCCAGCCTTCTGTCGGAGCTGGGCCCACTTGTTCTGCCAATGTACGGTAACGTTCAAATTCATCTTTCCATGGATACGTGGGCGCAGATGTATATTTACTCAATCATGTTCACCTCGGTTTCTCCCATTTTCGGTTCAATGATGAAGATTACCTCACATAACGTTTCAATCAGATCAGGACTTTCTAACCGAACATCTGTCTCATCGTGCACACCTGTCCATGATAGTGACGTCCGATAGAATGTGACTGGAACATCGTCATGATCAACTGTGTCCATTGCCTCCGTAAGGACTTGCCACTGGTTCGCATCATATGTCATGTGGACTGTTCCATGTACACCTTGCCAGCGAAGATTACCGCTCTTCACCACTTCAGGCTTCAATCTGCTCATCCATCGCTCTACAACGCTTGAACACCCTGCACCTGAATCGTCCACCGAAGATGATTTTTCAGCCGAAGACACAATCCTGCTTTTCCATTGAAAACGGTCAATCATACGCAATTCTGCCCTATCTCTGCTACTGTCAGGACCTATTCTCCAATGAAATTGGCGCGTATAACGAGCCAGCGAAGCAGCTCCAGGGTATGCGGATGTCAGATCCAATGTTGTATCCAGCTCACCGCTATCCTTTGCCAGATTTGCCTCCAACACTTGGGCTTGCGCTTGCCGACCCGAGCTTTGCTCCTGACCTTCAATGAGCGGAACGCTATGCCCGGATGATGAGATGTGGAACAACTGCTCTCTACCTGGTGCAAAATAGGCTTGGCTATACAACCCTGCTCCTGGATCACATAGGATGTTCTCACCACCGCAATGGATAATGAACTGCCCCAGATCATTATGGTTATGAGGCTCGTCGTTATGCCCGCCTTTAACGGAAACAGCCACATGAAGGGGGGCGCTGTTTGTACGTTGTGTACCCGGACAATCGATCGTGCCCTTTGCAATCATCCAGCCCAGATTTTGAAAGACAAATCCACGTTCAGACTGTGCAACGGCTTCTTCGTTACCATATACTTCCGGATCGCTCCACATCACGTTACGCAGCAGATGAGCCCAGCGATGACAGGGATCATCGGTAAGCAGTGGAATGTGAAGCGGCAGATCCACCTGTAACCCAACTCGGGATGCAAGCAGGGAGAGTAATCCGGAAGGGATCTCTTCCTGCTCGGCACTGTCCGAATAGTTCACAAATATGCCGCCCGACAGATGTACTCGCAGCGGGAAGGCTGCGATTGCTGCGATTTTGGAACCCGTCAATAGATCTAGTTCACCCTCACTATACTCACGAAGCATCTCGGCATAATAGGTAAAATAACCGAAGCCATATACCCAATATCCAATACCTTCGGCACAGCCGCCATCCTCTCCATAACCGCTCAGGAATGCGTTCATACAACTGACTGTTTGGCAGATCGATTCCCGTAGTGTTGGCTCATCCTCCAACAGCAACAATGCAGCCATGCCACAGCAGCCACCACAGACCGCCGACCAGTTGTGATCCGCTGTCTGCCAGTGGAACTTCCGTTGATCCCGGTAAAGCGGAGTGAAGATTCGCCGCTCTGCTTCGAACCTGATCCGCTCTATGACAAGGCGATCCAGCCGCTCGGCGTGAATCGTTACAACTTCGGCCAGCATATGTACCGTCTCTGCGGCGAACAGATCGATGTTTCCATCCACCTGATCGACCTCTCCCGTACCCAGATGCGCTGTCAAACACCACGTATACTCACCACATATGTCCCACAACATTTCTTCCAACGCTTGCAGTGCATCCGGCCTGGCCGTGTCCAATGCGGGCATCGCCACAGCAGCCAGTCTGCCCCTTCGATCAAAATAAGCCTCCTCATAGGCTTTCCGCTCACCTGTATCGCTGAACTGTCGATATAGACGGAACGACAAAGAAGGCATGGGTTCGTTCAAGGCACGTTCACCGTAAGCCTTCAAGTCCGTGTATAGCGTAGTCAACTCAGGCCGGGCTAACTTCTCCAAGAGTCTGTCGGCGCTTAGGGAACTCACTGCTTTGCTCTCATTTCCACGTTTGTTTATGTTTTCATTTTCGACTTCGTGAATGGAATCTTCCATTGGATTCACCACTCTTCGTTAATGGAATGTTATACCAACATTATAATGTAATCGATTTCATTTTACCGGATTTCATAACACTTTTGAAGAATTATCCATTAGTAACCTTTCCACGACCTTACGTCCTTCTCCTTCCTAACCAAAAAAAAGAAGAACCTTCGTCAGGTTCTCCGTTGTATTCTGCCTGTCAGCACAGGCTTTTTATGGCTATCTTATACCCTTATCCAATCCTTAACACCTGTTCCCGCTGCCCAAATCGCAACTGTTCCGTTGTTGTTACACAATCGCAAGTGGAGAATTTTGTACAACAGATAACCACTGACGTGCAATCAGCTCATGACCTGCTGCGGTTGGATGCACGCCATCCCACAACCAGTATGCTGCGTCCGCCTGCTTCAGAGCATCATTGAACGTTTGCTGCAATGGTACCCACACAGCTCCGAATTCTTCAGAGAGACCTTGCGCCAGCTTCTGATACTGACCAATATGCTCTTCCCAGGCCTCCCATTTCTCCACAGTCGCTCCGGTTTTCAGAATAAACGGCTCCAGCAAAATCAGACCCGTATCCGGCATCACTTCCCGTGTTTCTTCAAGCAAGTGACGATATGCTCGTCCGAAACGATCCGTAATCCCGCTAGGTTCTCCATTCATCGTGCGCCATGCATCGTTAACCCCAATCAGGATGCTGATCAGATCAGGTTTCAGACTAATCGTATCCTCATTCCAGCGTGCGTACAGATCGGATGCCCGATCCCCGCTGATGCCTCTGTTATAGAACGTCTTATTCTTGCCGGCCAGTTCCATACCCAGTTTGCTGGAGATCAGATACGCATACCCGTGACCGAGAAAATGATTCGGATCATCATTGCGTGATCTTCCCCCATCTGTAATCGAGTCTCCCTGAAACAATATAACGGATGGACTTGTACTCATGATTGAAATCGTTCCTTCCTCTTGTGCAAAATGGAAACACTGAACACCTCAGTCTCCATTTTATCCCTTTCGGCTAAAATAGAAAATAGCGTTTTCATAGCGGAATCGCCAATCTATGAATTCCTCGGTTCTTTCTCCACATGGCCTCCGCCCTGGAAGGCTGTCTCGTCGTGTTTATCGGGTACGCCCCTAAGCTTTGCCTCTTCCCACAGTTCGGCTGCATCATCCTGAGGATGGTATCCCATCTTCTGTGCAAGGTAGCCAATATCATAGTAATTGTCTGTATTCGCTGAAGTCCCATACAGATTCAGATATTTCATATCCGAATCCGCCTCAATACAGCACTCGGCAAGTTGAACCATGTCCCTGGTCGAGATCCAGATGTGGGCAGAGCGCTCCGAGTGCGGGTATGTATCACCCGAGAAGTTCCCTATCCGAATGTTGAATGAGGACAAGTTATATTTGTCGACGTAATACCGTCCCAGCAGTTCAATATAACATTTGCTAAGTCCATAGAAACTGTCCGGTCGGTACGGATCATCCACTTCAATATCCTCTCCGGTAGGATAGAAGCCTGTCGCATGGTTGGAGCTTGCAAAAATCACCCGCTGAACACCGTTCAACCGTGCAGCTTCATATACGTGGTAGGCTCCAGTTACATTGATCGGCAGAACTTTGCCCAGAAAATCTTCCTCATCCTTGGCCCATGCAATGTGCAGAACGGTGTGAACTCCCTGCATCAGTTCTTTCAAGCGTTCCCCGTCTGTCACATCCATAGCTACAATGCCAGCTTTCTCGTCTTCATGCAGATCGGCCGCAACGATATCGTACGTGCCCTTGGATCTCAGCCCGTCCAACAGACTGCGACCAATGACTCCAGCAGCTCCCGTAATTAACAGCTTGCGCTTCGGTTCACTCATGAATCCAGCTCCCTTCGCTCAGATAGGTTATCTGTCCTCTATAGAACAGTATTAACCGATCAGGCGAAGGAATTACCGGATATTACAATAGAACCTAGCAATTATCCGATCCAATATCGCAAGATCATCATCGCCACAATACCGACCAATACGGTTCCAAGCAGACTGCGTGTCCAGATGGCTACCGCAATCGTAGGCAGGGATGCCCACAAGGCCGCATTCTGCATAATCGGCACTAACTGGTTGTCCGACATGAATAGTTCCTGACCGATCAGTGCTGCCATGACCGCTACGGGTACATATTCAAGCCAGCGTAACAACCACAGTGGAATCTGTATCTTGCTGAACAGCATCAGTGGCAGTACACGCGGGATAAATGTTAACAACGCTGAACCCATAATAATCCAAAATACATCCCATCTTACTTCCATCGTTCCATGAACACTCCCATCGTTGCCGCAATGACCGCAGCCACAATAACACTCATGCTGCCAAGTGAAGCCATACTGGCGAAGATTACACAGACCACGGCGATAATCGCCACATTAATGTGTATTTTTTTACTTTTGCGATGCACCAGCTGGAGTACAACCAGTCCGATAAACATCGCTGGCAATGCATAATCCAGACCCAGTCGTTCCGGGTTGGTGATCCAGCGTCCAAAGTATGCTCCCGCCATATTGGCTACGAACCAGTTCAGGTACGCAGTAATATTCAGACCGTGCATCCAGCGTTCACTGAGCCTTTCCCTGCCAATAGCACGCGTCATCGCCACACCGAATGACTCGTCGGTAAGCAGTGAACCAATCCACATATTTTTAAGCGGGGTCAGATGCCGAAAATACGGTGATACAGCTGCACTGAGCAGCAAATGACGAAGATTCACAAAAAATATGGTGAACATGATGGCTAGTGCTGACCCATTCGATGCCAGCATGCCTGCTGCAATGAACTGAGCTGATCCTGCATATAGGATCAGGCTGAGCAGAGCCGTTTCCGCCAGACTCAGACCTGCGGTCATTTCAATGACACCCGCAGCAAAGCCAATACTCAAATAGCCAAGCAGGGTTGGGATACAATCCTTGACCCCCTGCATGAAAGTGGCATGATCCTGGACCTCTTCCGTGTTCTTCTGCATAGATATCTGTTGTGTACTTTGGTCCAACTCTGGAACAACCCCTCTCCAATTTCTGTCTCCATCAACCGATATATATCGATGAGTACTCATGCAGGTGCATTTTTCAATGAAAACAGCTTTCTCTGTGTATTCAGCATAACAACGTCCATTCCTTAAGCATGTGGCATATTACATCTTTCGTGTCACATTAATTCAGAAATATACCACAAGATGTGCACTAAGGGAGAGACAGATTACTTTTTATAGAACAGATGTAATCCTAAATACCTATAAAACCAAAAAATATTTTCATAAAATTCATAAATAATGTTGAATAAACTCGAATTTTGTCATACGATAGTACCAGAAACATCTGGAAATGTTGGAAACTTTATCAGGTTTGATATATCCACCAAGGAATTGGTTGGATTACACAGAGGGGGCATCTGTATGAAGAAGATTCGTAAACAAGGGGCCAAAAGAACGCTGCAGATGAGAGAGAAATTGATTTTATCATTTGCCATCGTGCTACTCATTCCTACAATCAGTCTGGGCATTATCTCGTTCCAAACAGCCGATGCCAAGGTCGAAGAGAAAATGTATGAAAATGCAATTAGCAATGTTACTGTGCTCAACCAGACCATTGACCAGATCATTGGGGCAACACGTAAAAATGTTGATTTCCTGGCAAGTCAACTGGATGCAGGTAATGTCGGACCCAACCAGGGTGACGAGACGGATACCATACGTACCTTGCTCGACGCGTATAAGGAAACCCATGATGACGTAGAACTTGCTTCCATCGGTACCGATCAGGGCGTGTATATTAACTCCCCTGTCACGGCGGTGAATAAGGAAGGGTACGACCCGCGCGAACGCCCGTGGTATCAGGCTGCTACACAGAACAAAGATGTCCCTACCGTAATCACCCCCTACATATCAAGCAATACCGGCAATGTTGTTGCTTCGGTAGCTCAGACCTCAGCAGATGGGCATGGTGTCGTCTCTGTCAGCCTGTCGCTTGAAGCCCTGTCCCAGACGGTTAATTCCACGAAGATCGGCGAGAAGGGTTATATCTATATCATTGATAATGCCAACAAAATCATTGTACATCCTACCGAAAAACCGGGAACCGAAGGAACCATGGAACCCTATAAAGATATTTTTGCACAGAAAAACGGAAGTCTGACTTATACACTTAATGGAAACAAGGAGGAACACGCCTTTTTCTCCACCAATGAAACAACAGGCTGGACTGTGGTCGGTGTCATTGATAGTGGTGAAGTGACGGAATCTGTCCGGCCCATCTTATATACCACACTTATCGTTATTGTGATTGCGATCGCTGTAAGCTCCATGATTATTTTCTGGATTGTGCAGTCGATCACCAAACCGCTGAACCGCTTGGTGAAGGCATCCAACGAAATTAGTGATGGTAATCTGACCATTGAGGTCGCTGTATTGGGTCAGGATGAGTTCGGGAAACTCAGCACCAGCTTCAATAAGATGAGTGAATCTTTACGCAATGTCATTCAGGACGTCCGTCACACGGCTGACGAGTTAACCACCTCTTCAACACAATTGGCAGTCAATTCATCCGAGACAACCAAAGCAACTGAGCAAGTTGCCTTGATCACGGAAGAATCCGCAGCTGGACTTGAGAAACAAGCAAGCAGCTTGAAACATACGGCCCAGCAGATGAATGAGCTTGCTGGAGGTGTGGGACAGGTAACAAACAGCACCCAACAAGTATCCGAAGCCGCCATGCAAGCAAGTGAGCTCGCGGATAAAGGGAATGCTACCATGCAGACAGCCGTATCCGAGATGGATTCCGTCAGTCGCTTTGTGCAAGGTATGGCAGATACTGCTGGACGACTTGAGCAGCACTCCACATCCATTGGCGAGATGGTGTCTGTCATTACAGACATCGCTGCACAGACCAATCTGCTTGCACTCAATGCTTCAATTGAAGCAGCTCGCGCAGGTGAGCATGGACGCGGCTTCTCCGTTGTTGCCAGCGAAGTTCGCAAGCTCGCGGAGCAATCCAGCCTGTCCGGCCAGAAGATTGTAGAGATGGTTGGAGCGATTCAACAGGAGATCGCCATGGCCAATCACAATGTACAGATTGGGCAGCAGGATGTGAGCAACGGCATTCGTGCCGTGCAGTTTGCAGATGAAGCTTTTGCCCAGATTAGTCAGGCTGTCGGGGTCGTCAATCATCAGCTTGAGAACATTGCAGCTGCCTCACAGCAGATGTCTGCAAGCACAGCCGAAGTGGTGCAATCCATTGATCAGATCCATACCATATCGGAAACGAATGCCGATGGAACGGAGAACATCTCTGCAGCTACGGAGGAGCAGGTGGCTTCCATGCAGGAGATATCATCCTCTGCTGACTCGCTCGCACATCTGGCTCACAAGCTGCAGAAGCTGGTGGAACAATTCAAGCTGTAACCGTTGAACTAAGATTATTTACACTAACACTACGATGACAGAATAACCTTCCAATCGCTGTTATCGTGTAAAGAATTAGTTCATCTTATATAACAAGTAGTCTATAACCCGAAAGCCCCTTTGCCATCATATTGGCAAAGGGGCTTTTGGGTTATGAAAGGCCATGAAATTTGGATAGAAAATGTCCTTCCTATTCAGCAGATTGCTTTTTATCTCCATGGTACCCTTGATCTCCATAGGGTTCTAACTGTTCAAACCAGCGATTCAGACATTTGGCCAGTGCATCTTTGGGATCGTAGTATGGGTTATCATCTTGCTTCAATGTCTCCAGCACTTCGATCACGAAGGCATTCTCTCCATATTCATTCCATTCAGCCTGCAACCTTCGATTCAGATGGCTGCCCATCTGTAGCATAAACCGTTGTCCATTAATGGTTTTCAGATTAAGTGTACTATCGATATAGACTTTGCCGTTACGTTCATTCCGAATCTGGTAGACGCCCGCTTCCGTTTTGACTTCCTTCGCCTGTTCCTGCAATTCTTTGCGACGATTCATGTTCTCCTGCTCCCTCTTTTCTTTACGGCCCTGTTTTCTATCTTCGGTGCTCTGTTGATCTGCACGGCTTCCCAGCCAATACTGACTGCCATCTGGCTCACGTTCCATCAAGCCATAGTCGATCAGATATCTCCGTATTTCCACGTAATCGTCATAGACTTCCTTCAGCAGCTCATTGACCTGTTTCTCGGTATATTTGCGCTCTGTATCGAATCGTTTGGCAATCTCGGTGAGCACGATATATTTATGCTTTTGCTGCATATGAAATGTCGTCAGTGGACCGCTGGTGCCCTCTGGAAAATACTTGCTTAGCACCTTCTCCCGATCCTGTTCTGTAATATCAAATGAATCACGATGAATTGTATGTCCATGTCTTGTCACCGGCGACACCCATTCAGCTTGAGTCTGGGTATCCTTACTTTTGAGAAGCTCCATTAATGCCAGGAATATCTTGGCCTGCCGTTCCTTCTCCTTCAATACAAACCGGTGATTCCGAATCGTGGAAGCACTCCCGATGCCAAGGGCCTTCTGTACTTCAGCATCCTTCTTGCCTTCATGGAATTGCGCCAGCAAGCCCCGCTGGACATCAGACAATCCGGTTACGCTTTTATCCAACTCCAGTAAATACTCAAATACCGATCCATGAACCTTCTCGATATGAACACGCATATAGCGGGCTGCCTCATAGAGCACCCCTTCTTCAGGGTAGATAATCCCCGCCTCTGTCCTGTATCCGCAGCAGATGCATATATAGGCGGGACCTTCCTCCATATAACCACGCTTGATCTCTTCCAACGAAGCTGTTTGTAACCAGGATTCTGATGATTTCATGTAAAAGCTCCTTTTTTATCATTGTTATGGTCATTTGAAATTAATATCAATCAACTAATTATTATTTTAGTTTGTTTATTTATAGACATAATATAATTTTGTTTGTTATATGTCAATATACTGAAAGAGATGTTGTATTGGAAGACATCACGAATACCTCTGTACAAAAGAAAAAGACCGCAGAGTGTATCCCTGCAGTCTCATTTCAATCACTGTTACAACTTAAACCGTTCAATCATGCTTTGCAGATCTTCAGCCATACGTGACAATGCCGCCGAAGATGCTGCAACCTCTTCCATCGTGGCCAACTGCTCTTGGGCAGCAGCTGATCCATCTTCTGTTCCAGAGGCAATTCTGTCCGACAAAACCATCGTATCATTCACTGCCTTGTTGATATGACCCATACCCCCATCAATCTGACGGGAAGCCGCGGATACTTCTCCAGCTTGTGCAGCCACCAACTGTACGGCAGTGCGAATGTTATGGAAAGCTTCGCCCGCTTCCGTAACCATCTGCGAACTCTTGACCATCCCTTCTCCCGTCCGGGCAAAGGTCGATTGCACCGCATTGGTTTTCTCCTGCATCTCATGCATAAGCGCATTAATCCGCTCGGCTGAAGCGCCTGAACTGTGAGCCAGTGTCTTTACTTCGTTGGCTACAACCGCGAATCCGCGCCCTTGCTCGCCAGCTCTTGAAGCTTCGATGGAAGCATTTAATGCGAGGATGTTCGTCTGCTTGGCAATGGCCGTAATCTCGGCCACAATCACAAGAATCTCTTCATTTTTCGCTCGCAGATCCTCAATTACGACAGACATGGCTTTACTTTCGTCATTCACCTGCTGAATATGGGTAACTGCTTCTTCCACGGTAACCATACCCGCTTCCGACTTGGTGGATGCATCAAGAGCGATACGAGCAGTATCTTCAGCACTTGATGAGATTTCTTTAACTCCAATGGACATTTCACCCACGAGTTGACCTGTAGCAGCAAGGCTATTGTTTTGCAAAGTCGTTCCTTCAGCTGCATCCTGCATCAGTTCAGCCACTTGTTCTGTGGCCTTGGATGTCTGTTCCGAACTTGCCATTAGCTCTTCAGAAGATGCTGCCAGCTGGCTGGACGTATCATGTACTTCTCCAAGCACACTACGTAGTGAAGTCGTCATCATATCGAAGCTTTCTCCAAGCTGTCCGAACTCATCCTTACGCTGCAAACCTACACGAACCGTTAGATCCCCTGCGCTTACTTGGGATGCTGCCTGCGTCAATTGCAGTAATGGCCGGTGAATGCTGCGGATAATGAATACAAGCAAAATCAACCCAATAACCAATGCAGATGCCACAATCGTAATTGAACGGATCAAAATAGGCATTACGGCTTCCGTTGCTTCCGAAGGAACCATCTCACCAACAATTTTCCAACCCGTCACCGGATTAGTAAAATACACAGCTTCCACTTCGCGACCATCATATGTATACTTCACAGTACCACTTTCCTGCGTATACATCTCATTAATATAGCTTTCATCCGACTGTGTGCCGGATTCAATATTGTAGTGGAACAGGAATTTACCCCCGTTATCCAGCATGTACAGTTTTCCTTCTTTACCAATGTGTATCTGATCAACGGATTCTTTCAGATGATTGAGACTGACATTGGCTCCGAATACCCCTTTGCCGTCAGCCAGTTTGGCCGCTGCGGTCACAACCCATTCGCCCGTCGAAGCCGACTGGAACGTATCTGAGATTACCGGTTCATCCTGGGACATACCCATCGTATACCATGAACGTTCTCGAGGATCATAATTCTGTTCCTGAGATTCAGGGGACTTCATCCAGCTACCATCTTCGGCACCTGCGGTAAGCACACCCAATTCCTTATGATTTTGAGACATCCGATCCATCTGCCTTTGAAGCGCAGGTGAATTATTAATAATATCGTTTGAAGTAATACCCGCGGCCATCTGTGCTGCGTTATCCTTCTCCATATCCAACATCTGATTAATCTGCAGACTGAGCATCTCTGTTTTGGCCTGTGCGGAACGAATAATTTCTTGCTTAACCTGGTCAGCCGCTTTTTGATAAGACAACCATCCCACGGTGATGCTCGGTACTATCAGGAACAGGAGCAATGCAGCAACCAGGCGTTTTTTTACGGTTAAAGTAAACCAGTTTCGAATCCTTTTCTTCATTTAACTATCCCCCATCATAATCTTCACCCATCCTTTATCGGACAATCACTGTAAAAATATTATGTATAGATACTAAATTAGAATAAATTTAATCTTTTCGCTCGGGTTAGATGGACTCACCTTATCCTTCTTTTCGTTTTGACCCTCTAAGCTAGATCGTTTACAATGCTCATAAGCTGGTTATTCATGAAACGATTGGAAGGAGAGGATTCAAATCTTACGCAAGTCAAATGAAAGACAACGTTTTTCCACTGTATATTCATCCATGTTCCGCATTCTGTTAGCGCTCATCCTGTACGCAGGCCCCATTCTGGGACAAGCTGGTATCACGGCATCCGCAGCGCAGGCGACGCAAGCAGTTCACATTGAAGTGAATGGTGAGCAACAATCCTGGAAGAACGCACCACTTATATTCAAAGGTTCAACGTTTGTTCCACTAAGGGATGTGGTCACATCGGTTAAAGGCACGTTGAAATGGGATAATCGCACCAAGACGGCTACCATTACCGTTGGCAGAGACAAGCTGATCCATCAGGCTGGCAGCAATTCCATTAAGGTAAACCAGGTCGATCTGGCCACAGGGGTGAATTCACGTACGGTTAACGGTACCTTGATGGTCCCTGTCCGGGCCATGGCTAATGCAATCAAGGCCGATATCAAAGTCCAACGCACAGCTACAGGTCAGATGAGTGTGAATATGGTAACCGATCAAGTCAGCCTGCTGAACAGCGAGGTTGCCAGCGTAGATACGTATCTGCGCGAAATTAACTATCCAGGTATGGCTCTGATTGCCCGCGATGGTGAGGTACTTCTGAAGCAAGGCTACGGACTTGCCGACGAACAGACGCTGAATCGCCCGGATCAGAAGACCCGAATCGCATCGCTGAGCAAATCTTTCACGGCTGCGTCCATTCTGAGTCTAGTGGAGGATGGTAAGATTAATGTACAAGATCCAATCTCCAAGTATATCTCCGGTATACCGAAGGGAGATCAGATCACGCTGCATATGCTGTTGTCTCAGACTTCAGGTCTGCCATCTGCATTCGGGCGGGGTGAAGGAACTTCGATGGAAGAGACTGTGGAAGAGATTCGCCACAAAACGCTGAAGTTCGAACCGGGGAGTGCCTATCTGTACAGCAACAGCGGGTATGTTCTGCTCGCATACGTCGTTGAACAGGTATCCGGCATGAGTTATGCCGATTACGTGCAGCAGACGATACTGAAACCACTTGGCATGAAAAATTCGGGAGAGGCTTCCCGTAAAGTGCATACGATTAGTGGTTTTATTCAACAAGATAACGCATGGGTAACTGCTCCTTACTATGTATCTCAATCCGGGTCAGGAACCATCTATTCCACGGTGGACGATATGCTCAAATGGGATCGTGCGCTGTATACAGACAAGATTCTAAGCCAGGATACGATTGAACAGATGTATGAGCCTTACTCCGATAAAAACTATGGCTACGCCTGGATTCTCAAAGAAAACGGCACGAATCGTACCGTCTTCCATAACGGTAGTGGTGGCGGGTTCGCCACAGCCTTTTCACGTAATCTGTCCGATGACATCACGATTATCCTGCTCGGCAACCACGCAGGTATGGACATGACTTCACTTTTGGATGAAGTTGAGGCAAAAACAGCCAAAGCACTGCAACTGCAATAATTTATATTTTCATAAAGAGTAATAAGAGGCGATCTTCAGCGGATCGTCTCTTTGATATAGATATATTTGATACATATTCAATTCTAAAAAGAAACATTTTTACAATTTTACCGTTTATATTATGTAGGTATATTTTGGAAGTGTAAATATAGATCTATATTAATCGAGGTGCATAATGAAGAAAACCATTTTACTACTGTTTTTAAGCCTGTTTTTACTCTTTTTGCTCCCTAATCAGGGAAATGCCGCTGCAAGCACGTCGAAAATCTTTATGGATGGAGAGGAATTAGTCCTCCCAAATGATGTACAGGTGACGATTATCAATAAAAACGTGATGATCCCGATTCGTGTCGTTGCCGAAAATTTGAAATTCAAAGTCGATTGGAACCAGCAAGCACACACTGTAAAAATCCAGCAAGATCAACAGATCATCTCTCTAACCGTGGACCAAAAACAAGCCATGGTTGCTGACAAGCAGGTCACCTTGAACACAGCACCGCAAATTTTGAATAAAACCCTGGTGGTGCCCATTCGATTTGTCAGTGAACAAATGGGGCTTAAGGTAAAATGGAACAATCAAGACAAGATTGTATACTTAACAAACACCAACAAGGAACCTGCTGTCGACCCTGGCAACAGTTCAGGGAATGAAGACTCCTCTTCTGTCGCCCAGGTTACCGATATCCAATTTGCCAACAATCAGCTTGTGTTATCCACGGATGGGGCAGTTCAGCCAGTAGTAACGACCCTCAAGTACCCTGATCGTCTGGTTGTGGACTTGCCTGGAGCCGTCTTTGGCGATCTATCCCAACCGCTGGATCAAGGATTCAATGGCAAGCTGGATGTGAGCGGTTATCCCAATGTGACGGAAGTGAGATATTCGCTTTTCAAACGAGATCCAGGACAAGTTCGAATTGTCGTAGAATTGAATCATGTGAAGGATGTCCAGTACAGCCAGAATGTGATTGCCGACAAACTGATTATTGATCTGAATGTTGCGGGAGACAACGTCGCACCTGCTCCTGTCACTCCAGTAGGCGATTCAGGACGCAAGGTCGTTGTGATCGATCCAGGACACGGCGGCAGTGATCCAGGGACGATCAGCATCACTAACCAACCCGAGAAGGACTACAATCTGGTATTGGCTCACAAAGTACAAGCCCTGCTGCTTAATGAACCCAATATCGAATTGGTAATGACTCGTGAAGGTGATACTTATCCGACCCGCCCTGAGCGTGTGCAGCTCGCCAATCAATTAAATGCGGATGTATTTGTATCTATCCATGGCAATAGTGTGAAGTCCGCCCCCCAAGCGACAGGTACGGAGACATATTATTATCAACGCAGTAACAGCAAGGAATTAGCCCATATCATTCATCAACGTTTGGTGAAAGCCATGGGGCTCAGAGATCGTGGTGTGAAAAATGGCAACTTGGAAGTGATTCGAGACACGACCATGCCTGCAGTGCTTTTGGAAGTGGGATTCCTGAGTAATGTGCTCGATGAGGAACGGATGTCATCCGATGACGTACAGATGAGAGCCGCTCAAGCGATAGCCGATGGAATTAAGGAGTATTTGGGTCTATAAATCATAAAATAAATTATTAGATGAAGGAAGTGATCCTTTGAATAAGAAGCTAGGTTGGGCACTTATATTATCATGTTTGATCCTTATCGGAGTTGGATGTGCTCAGAAGCCAGTGAGTGAATCCGGATCGAATGAACCCAACCCATCCGAAACGGAGGTGGATCTGGGCAAAATGAACACACAAGTCGTCGATGTTTATATGGCTGATTCTCAGGTTCTGGAGCTTCAAAAAACAGAGCAGGAAATTGAATACAAGGATGATTCCGAGAAATACGAAAAAACATATGCAGCTATGCAAACTAACACCGATTCGGAGCTCGTTTCCCTCTGGGAGCAGGTTGAATTGCTCTCTATCCAATATGCAGAGGGCACGGTGACTTTGGATGTTCATATCCCCGCTGAAGCCAACCTTGGTACCAGTGGAGAGTTGCTCGCATTGGAAGCTTTAACAACAACGATGTTTCAATTTGATGAAGTGAACAGCCTGGATATACTGGTGGATGGTGAAGCCGTTGATAGTTTAATGGGTCATGCCGAACTGGAGCACCCCATTCATCGCGAACCCTAAATGATCACACAACAATGGAAAAAGAACGTCCCCAGGGACGTTCTCAGATAACACAATAATTCGATTCATGCACAATTCACACATATAGCTCGTCACCAGCAGACAGTGAATGTATAACTGTTCCCGGTGACGGGCTATTTCTGAGCAAACCTTCTTTTAATCTGTCTGTCTCTGCCCGGTCAGCATGCACAAGAACCGTATGTCTTGCTGGAATCCCATGCAGCATCTGTTCGACATCCTTCCAGCCCTGATGCACTTTATAGCGTATTTTTCGCACCTCACACGCTCCATACTTATCAGGAACCCGTAGCAGCTTATCCGCAAATGTACCGTGAGCAACATGCCCAGTGAGCAGAATCAGATTTTCCTCCCTGTCCGATAATTGGCTATAATACCAACGGGCAAGCGAGGACTGCATCATGCCGTCCGGAATGAACCATAGCGAAGCAGCATGTTGTTCCAACAGTTGTTCCCGCTCTTGGGTGGTCGTAGGCAGATCCCATCCTCGTCCGGTCAGAAAGCCATCAATTTCGTCTTTCAACGAACTTCCGGTGACATGCTCTCCCTTCTCCCTCAACCAGTACGGGACATGAATAAGCTGCTTCATGCCATCCACCAGTCCTTGTTCCACTACGATTGGAACAGCCGGGAATTGTTGCTGTGCCCACAGTATGATCTCCTGTCCACGCCCTACGACAGGCATGGGTAGCAGCACCTTTCCACCTTGAGCAATCGTTTGGTGAATGGCTCGTTCCAGCTGTTCCAGTTTGTCAGCCTGTGTATCTTGATCCGTACCGTAGGCAGCATCAACGATCGCCAGATCTACCAGCCCGACTGAAGATATTGCTGCTACGTCTGCTACGTTTGCTCTGCCTGCTCCATCTGCTCCGTTCGATGTGAAATTTCCCTGCTTCATGGGTAGCTCCATGGATACAAGTGTTCTTGAGGACGCCTCTGATGCAACAGATGTCTGATCTTGTGACGTTATGAATTCTCCAGCCTTTTGCCCACTGTTGATAGCGATTAGTTGCTCCGTACCCCACCGCTCGCTGCTCGGAGCATCAAACACCTGATTTTCACGAGTCATGTTTGCCTGTGAGAACACCTCCGCTGGACAATCCTCCTGTAAAAGCATCGATTCGGACGTGTAGTCCCCGGAATAGAAAATCCGCTTAGCTTCCACTTCAAGCCCAAACCACACTGATCCAGCCAGATGTCCACTCCGTCCCCACATCACTTTTACTTCAGGAATGGGTTCGAACCAGGTTTGGGGTACCCCCTCATCCTCCAGATACCGATAACGAATAGCTTGCTCATCTGCTTCATTATAAGGAAGTTCTTCACCTACACGCTCTACAAACCTGCGCCAGTTGGCAAAATACGTACGCAGCTGCGCCCTCGTCTCCCTCGTCGTCCATACTTCACCCTGGTAGCCCATCTTATACAGCAAAGGGATGGCGACTGAATGGTCCTCATGGGCGTGGGACAACAGGACCGCATCCAGTTGCGGAACAATCTCCGGGTCAATCAGTGGATACTCGCCCGTGCCTTCTTTTTTCACACCACAATCCAGCAAAAGGCGAAAATTGCTCCCGCTCAGGAGATAGGCGGAACGTCCATGTTCCCCTGCACCGCCCCATACGTTCAGTTTGATCATGATGCATTCCACTTTCTCTTTGAATTCAGCATTTCAATTCCAAGCAGCATGAGCACCGTCATGCCTACAGTCACAACGGCCATCGCCATTCCGAGTGATACCTGACCTTGTTCGAATTGGGCAAAAATATACGTAGCCGACGTCTGCATCGACGGTGGAAGAATCAACAACGAACCTACCAGTTCCCGGGTAGCAATCGTAAAGGTCATCATCCAGCCGGCGAGCATGCCGGGCAGGATCAGCGGGATCAGGATACGCCGCAGAATATACAGCGGCTTCCCGCCAAAGACTTGCCCCGCCTGGAACAATGTTCCGTCAATCTGGGTAAAGCTCGATTTTACATACTGCACGGTGTAAGGCAAGAAGAGAACAACGTACGTGAGAACAACCATGCCGTAGGTGTTATACAACGTGACTGGCATCCAAGGTGAGTTCCAGAAGAGAATCAGACCCACCACCATCACGATGCCCGGCACCGTATTAGGCAACAGACTGAACAAGTCAATCACACGCTGCATGAATGAAGACGATCTGCCGATAGCCAGCGCAAAACCCGTACCGATAATAACAGCAACGGTTGAAGCCGCGAGAGATAGTCCCAGACTGTTCCCGATCGCCTTCATACTTACCGAACCCCAAGATAACAGCTCCTTGTAATGATCCAATGTCAGGTTATCGAAAGCCAGTCCCGATCCCCGTAGCTTCATGGTCGAAGCGGCGATGATGGAGAAATACGGGATTCCTATCGACAGGATCAACAGGATCGCAAGATACACCCCGCACAACCATCCTGCTCCGCCACGAAGGGAATATCGCTTCGAACGTTGCCCCTTGCCACCAACCAGACGATACGTGAACTTCCGACTCATGGCAGACTGCATGTACCACATCACCAGACAGACGGACAGCAGCACCGATGCCAGTGAAGTCGCCTTGCCGAAATCAATCGGCCAACTGGAGATGTACTTATGGATCTCGGAGGTCATGACATAATAGCCAATCTTACGCCCGAAGGTTGCCGGTGTTCCGAATTCCGCAATCGTTTTGACAAAGACCAGCATGATCCCCATGCCGTAGGACGACAACAATAAGGGTAAAATAATGCGTCTGAAACGGTACCCCGCACGTGCACCATGCACGGCTCCCGCTTCTTCCAGATTGCCACCGATGCGGATCAATGCATCCCGAAGCAGCAGATACAGGAATGGGAACAGGTGCAAGCTCATAATGAGCACCATGCCCCAGAAGCTGAAGAACAGCTCACTCCAGCCCGCAGATGAGGGCACCCATTGCTGCAGATATCCCCCTTTTTGCATAAACAGAATCCATCCCATTGATCCGATATACGGCGGAGTCATGAACGGAATCATCAGGATCACATCCACCCAGCGATGCTCGCCCATACGGGTCTTCGCCATCATCCAGGCAAGCGGCAGCGCCAGCAGCGTGGTTACCGCTACAACGCAGATGCCAAGCCAGACGGAGTTCAGCAATACACCGGATAGATGATGACCCGTAATCGTGCGAATCGGTGCCATCCAGTCCCATTGTCCGTCTGGATACACACTTTGCCAGAAGATCAGCAAGAGCGGCACGCCAATGCTTATGGTCAGCAGAAAGAGGGCCAGAAGCACGCCCACTCTCCGAAAAATTCGGTTGTTGTCCATTACAACAGGTTTCACTACGTTCACCTCACATGACTTTCCACAGACAGCAGGTATTCCTTTTGCCTAATTGTCTTTTACGTACTGTGTCTTACTTAAAAGTCTCCGAAAAACGTGCTGCTGTTTCTTCGCCATGTTCGCTCATCCAGTTCCAATCCACTTTAAGTTGTGGAATATCCTTCACATTGGCACGGTTGGTCGCTTCAATGTCTTCACGGCCCGGAATAAGATAAGCATCAGCAACGAGCTTCTGTGCTTCATCGGACAACAAGTAGTCAATGAACGCTTTAGCGTTCTCTACATTTGGACTGGATTTCAAAATCGCTGCCGGTCTTGGGCTGATTACCGTGCCTTCCTCAGGATATACGATATCCAGTGGCTCACCTTTTGCCTTGGAGGAATACGCCATGTAGTCCACACCTGCCGCTACGATGCTTTTGGCACCCGTGATGACGGGATCAAGTGCTTCCTGATTGGCGCCTGCCATCGCTACACCATTGGCTTTATAGGCACTCAGCAAATCCCATCCTTTTTCACCATTCGCACTCAGGTACCCTGTGATGAAGTCGAGTGCTGAACCTGATAATGTAGGGTCGGGAATGTTCACTGCATCTTTCCACGCAGGCGTAGCAAGCTCTGCCCAACTTGTTGGTGGTGTAGACACCAGTTTGGTGTTATACACAATACCCAGTGCGGAAGCGCTGCTGCTGAAGTAGTTGCCCTCTGCATCTGACCAATCCTTGTTCAGCTTGTCTGCATTGGCTGCATCCGGATAAGGCATAGTCAGTCCATCGGCTTTCAGAGCCTGTGCTGAAGGTAAAGAGGCCAGAATGACAACGTCTGCCACCGGATTGGATTTCTCTGCTTCCATACGAGCCAAAATTTTGCCTGTTGTTCCCTGGAACATCTCGACTTCGATACCTGTTTTGTCCGTAAATCCGCTCACGATGTTATCCGCCAGCTTCTGTGGGCCAGCACTGTACAATACCAACTTGCCACCAGCCGGCTTCGTTGTTTCCGCCGCCGCTGTGTTTCCTTCACCCGCGGGTTGTGCCGCGTTGCCTGTGGTTGTGTTCCCTGTACTACATCCGAACAAACTGATACTCATTACCGCAGTTAATAACAGCATTGCACTCTTTTTCCGTGTTTTCATCCCTATCATCTCATTCCATCTCCCTTGGTTTCTGTTTGATTTTCACTACTTTAATTGGCCGCTGCTATAACTTCTCTGTGCTTCACACTCGGGTTGTCATAACCATCCATTCGGCATATCCGCTCGGGGGCTATATGAAGCTGAACCCGCTCTCCTACCCGTACTCTTTGGTTCATATAGGCTGTCCATACGCCCAGCCCTTCCATCTGCACTCGTACTTCGTAACGCTCACCTACATAGCTGACACTAAGTACCGTCCCCGGATAACACAGATCATCATGACCTGTTTTGTTCCAGGTAACATGCTCCGGACGCACCATCGATTGGTTAGGCGTGAGCCAATTGGACTTTCCGATAAACGAAGCGACATACGGATCACTTGGGGCCGAGTAGATCGTTTCCGGACTTCCCTTTTGCAATATCCGCCCCTTCTGCATCACCACAATCTCATCCGACATCGACATCGCTTCAATCTGATCATGTGTGACGTACAGCGCAGTCAGTCCCATGTCCCGAACCAGTGACATCATCTCAATCCGCATCTCTTCCCGGAGTACAGCATCCAGTGCACTCAGTGGCTCATCGAACAGGATCACACCAGGTCTGACAGCTACGGCTCTGGCAAAAGCAACCCGTTGCTGCTGTCCACCAGACAGCTGATGAGGATATCGATCTTCCATGCCTTGCAGGCGAACCATGTCAAGTGCTTCGTTCACCTTTTGCCGCAGATCGGATTTCTGTTTTCCGGCCTTCAGGCCAAACGCTACATTTTCGTATACAGTCATATGCGGCCATAATGCAAAATCCTGAAACACCATGCCCAGATTACGCTTGTGTGTCGGTATATCAATCCGCTTCGCCGCAGAGTAGATACACTGACCATCTGCACGAATCTCCCCCGCATCCGGCTGCTCCAGCCCGGCCAACATGCGGAGCAGAGTTGTTTTGCCGCAGCCCGATGGGCCGAGAAGTGTCGTGAACTTTCCATGTTCAAGCGTTAGATCTGTCGGCAGCAGTGCGGGTGTTTGATTAAATGATTTTTGAATTCCAGTCATCTCTAATTTCATAAGCATCCCTGCCTGTCTTTTGTTACTTGATCTCTTGCACTGTTCTCAGTCTAACGTCCGCTTTCGCGAGTTGTATGTCTTGTTTGTAAAATTGGAATTAACTTTTTAGATGAATTCTGTTGATGTTCATAGATTAAATCTATAGTAGGTGATTATTAATGGAACTTTTCATTTTACGGAGAACCTAAATAGGTATGAGGAGTGTTGGGACATTGAATCTGATCAAATTGCAAATTGTTGAGCTGATCGACAAACATCATCACATGACAAGCGTGGCCGAGTTACTGGGGATCAAGCAACCCACCGTTACATTTCATATGAAGTCATTGGAGGAAGAGATGGGTGTGCGATTATTCGAATCGCGCAGTGGCAAGACTTTTCTAACCGAGGCGGGACAAGCTCTGCTGCATTACTCCGTTAAAATCAATGCTCTAACCCAAGAGGCACGACGGGTTGTAAAAGAATATGACAGTCTCTATCGGGGCACCCTGCACATTGGGGCAAGCTATGTACCCGCTACATACCTGCTGCCCGCCATGCTCAATACCTTTTCGCAGGAATTCCCTGGCATCCGTATCGTCTTATCCGTCAAACCATCACCTGTCATTCGCGAGATGCTGATTCGACATCAGATTGATCTGGGTGTGATCTCTTCCGAGCCGTTTGTTGGACCAGCGCTGCAAGCCGAGACGCTGTGTGAGGACGACCTGGTATTGATCTGTTCTCCGCAGCATAGGTTGGCCCAGCATGATGTATTAACACCTGATCATATCGCACAGATCCCTTTTGCCTTACATGGCAATGAATCCAGTACTCGGCGGTTAACCAATCAATGGCTCGCGCAACATGACATTCGTTTGCGGAGCACCGTAGAGATGGATTCCCTGGAAGCGATCAAACAACTCGTGTTACTCGGGGGGCATGTCTCATTCATGTCTCGGATGGCGGTACAGTGGGAGGAACAACACGGGCTCATACAAGTTCTCCCCATTCCAGGAGAGCAGGCACCGCGCCATATTTACACTGTACATAACAAGGACCGCCACCCGTCAGTTCAGGTGAACCGCTTCAAAGAAGTACTACGAGAGGTGAGTCACGGCTTTCCCCTTTTCCATGCATGACTGACCTGACCCTCAATAAAGTATCGTTAACCATTCATCAAATCTATGCAGGGTTAACGCAATGAGCTCTCCCCGTTAATCGCTTTCATATATTCGGGCGATAAAGTTGAGTCTGTACGTTAATCCAGATTAGGAGAGTGATTGGTTTTGAAAAAGTGGAAAAAGGTAACCGCCTCATTGATGCTGAGCATCGTAACATTGGGAAGTGGAATGACATTTCTGGGAGCACCACAGGCTTCAGCTGCTGCCAATGCCGTTCCTGCTTATGAAGTGAAGTTTCTGGCCAAGCCGGAACTTGTATTGAATACCGATGGGACACCACGCAGTGAAGTGATTCAGACACTCGGCCTGAATTCCACGCCCAGAAATATTAACGTAGAGTACTTCGACACCAATTCTCTCGGATTGGATCAACAAGGATGGAACGTCCGTTTTCGTAAAAAGGATGACAAAAACAATTACGAATTGACCTACAAAAAGCGGTACCCAGTGATCAATGGCGACATCAACGCAGCGCTGACTCTGGCTAATCAAGAGGGTTTTGATGAATCGGATGATAATTACGAGGCTGAGATTGATTGGGGATATGGTAAACAAACCTTAAGCTTCTCCAACACCAAAAAAGTCGATACCAAGGCGACAGGTGTCCAACTTCCTTCTGAAAAGGAAGCCTTGAACATGTTATTGGACAAGCTTCCAGGCAAATTGAAAAACTGGACTGCCTCCAACTGGGGCAAACAACAGCTTACGCAATCTCGTGCCTATGGTCCGGTAACGTTCCAACGATATGAAGGTACATGGAATGGTCAAGAGCTTACACTCGAAGTATGGCCGATCCGTGACGCAGCAGGTACAGGTATTGAGAATATCGTAGAAGTCTCTTTCAAAACCGATGATGCTGTAGCCGTATCCGGACTGCGCACTCAACTGCTGCAATTGCTGGAGAACAATAACTGGCTGATTCCTGCCGATGGCTTGAAAACACAGACGATTCTGGAAAGATACTAATCGCTGGCTCTAACTTAAAAAGACAAGCTCCTCTCCTACGATGTACGCAGGAAGAGGGGCTTGTCTTTTTTGTGTAGTGAACGAAATGAAATTATAGACTCAAACAAAAGAGCCCCTGCTATAAGCAAAGGCTCTTCTATACGTTACTAGGAAGCGGGTGATGGGAATCGAACCCACGCTATTAGCTTGGAAGGCTAAAGTTCTACCATTGAACTACACCCGCAAATAAAAAGATCGGGATGACACGATTTGAACATGCGACCCCCTGGTCCCAAACCAGGTGCTCTACCAAGCTGAGCTACATCCCGATACTTATGAAAATAATGGCGCGCCCTGAGAGATTCGAACTCCCGGCCTTTTGATTCGTAGTCAAACGCTCTATCCAGCTGAGCTAAGGGCGCAAATATTGGAGCGGACGACGGGAATCGAACCCGCGACCCTCGCCTTGGCAAGGCGATGCTCTACCGCTGAGCCACGTCCGCAAAATATATGGTGCGGTCGAGAGGACTCGAACCTCCACGGGGGGTTAGCCCACACGGACCTGAACCGTGCGCGTCTGCCAATTCCGCCACGACCGCAAAATATAATGGTGAGTCATGAAGGGCTCGAACCTTCGACACCCTGATTAAAAGTCAGGTGCTCTACCAACTGAGCTAATGACTCATAGTGAAATGGCTGGGGATATAGGATTTGAACCTATGCATGACGGAGTCAAAGTCCGTTGCCTTACCGCTTGGCTAATCCCCATTAAAAAATCATGGGGCGATCGAGGGGAATTGAACCCCCGAATGCCGGATCCACAAACCGGTGCGTTAACCACTTCGCCACGACCGCCATAGAGTAAGCCATTCATCCACTAAGAGAATCTTAGTATTAACATTTTTACTTGTAATATACATTCTATTACAAATTCAGATGTAAATACTAAAAATGGTGCCGGCGAGAGGACTTGAACCCCCAACCTACTGATTACAAGTCAGTTGCTCTACCAGTTGAGCTACACCGGCACGGTGCATATTTAATTAAAAAATGGCGGAACCGACGGGATTCGAACCCGCGATCTCCTGCGTGACAGGCAGGCATGTTAGGCCAACTACACCACGGTTCCATAGTACTTTCTCAAGGAAAGTTAATTGCGGGGGCAGGATTTGAACCTGCGGCCTTCGGGTTATGAGCCCGACGAGCTACCGGGCTGCTCCACCCCGCGTCGTTATAAAAGTTATATGGTGGAGGCTGAGGGGATCGAACCCCCGACCCTCTGCTTGTAAGGCAGATGCTCTCCCAGCTGAGCTAAGCCTCCATATTATGACCCGTAGGGGATTCGAACCCCTGTTACCTCCGTGAAAGGGAGGTGTCTTAACCCCTTGACCAACGGGCCTTGCTAAAAATTATCTGGCGGAGAGAGAGGGATTCGAACCCTCGAGACGCTTGTGACGCCTACACGATTTCCAATCGTGCTCCTTCGGCCAGCTCGGACACCTCTCCATATGGCTCCCCGAACAGGGCTCGAACCTGTGACAACTCGATTAACAGTCGAGTGCTCTACCAACTGAGCTATCAGGGAATGGTGGAGCCAAGCGGGATCGAACCGCTGACCTCCTGCTTGCAAGGCAGGCGCTCTCCCAGCTGAGCTATGGCCCCATACACTGTTGTATTTCTTGCTGTGGTATTACTATGGGCCCTGGTGGACTCGAACCACCGGCCTCACCCTTATCAGAGGTGCGCTCTAACCAACTGAGCTAAGGGCCCTAATATATATCCCTTATTCCTTGGCAAAGGGGGCAAAAAAAATACCCCAAAGGGAAATCGCTTGGCGGCGTCCTACTCTCCCAGGACCCTGCGGTCCAAGTACCATCGGCGCTAGAGGGCTTAACGGTCGTGTTCGGGATGGGTACGTGTGGAACCCCTCCGCCATCGCCACCAAACGCATAGCTTAGCTTACATTTCAGAGTTGTTGTTCTCTGAAAACTAGATTCGAAACGAAAGTTGCGATTTCAAACTTGCTATTGGATAAGCCCTCGACCGATTAGTACTGGTCAGCTCCATGCATTGCTGCACTTCCACCCCCAGCCTATCTACCTCGTCGTCTTCAAGGGGTCTTACATACTGGGAAATCTCATCTTGAGGGGGGCTTCACGCTTAGATGCTTTCAGCGTTTATCCCTTCCGTACATAGCTACCCAGCGGTGCTCCTGGCGGAACAACTGGTACACCAGCGGTACGTCCATCCCGGTCCTCTCGTACTAAGGACAGCTCCTCTCAAATTTCCTACGCCCACGACAGATAGGGACCGAACTGTCTCACGACGTTCTGAACCCAGCTCGCGTACCGCTTTAATGGGCGAACAGCCCAACCCTTGGGACCTACTTCAGCCCCAGGATGCGATGAGCCGACATCGAGGTGCCAAACCTCCCCGTCGATGTGGACTCTTGGGGGAGATAAGCCTGTTATCCCCAGGGTAGCTTTTATCCGTTGAGCGATGGCCCTTCCATGCGGTACCACCGGATCACTAAGCCCGACTTTCGTCCCTGCTCGACTTGTAGGTCTCGCAGTCAAGCTCCCTTATGCCTTTGCACTCTTCGAATGATTTCCAACCATTCTGAGGGAACCTTTGGGCGCCTCCGTTACTCTTTAGGAGGCGACCGCCCCAGTCAAACTGCCCACCTGACACTGTCCCCGCACCGGATTACGGTACCAGGTTAGAACCTAGATACGATCAGGGTGGTATCCCAACGTTGCCTCCACGCAAGCTGGCGCTCACGCTTCAAAGGCTCCCACCTATCCTGTACAGATCGTACCCAAATTCAATATCAAGCTGCAGTAAAGCTCCATGGGGTCTTTCCGTCTTGTCGCGGGTAACCTGCATCTTCACAGGTATTAAAATTTCACCGGATCTCTCGTTGAGACAGCGCCCAAGTCGTTACGCCATTCGTGCGGGTCAGAATTTACCTGACAAGGAATTTCGCTACCTTAGGACCGTTATAGTTACGGCCGCCGTTTACTGGGGCTTCGGTTCACAGCTTCGGGATTGCTCCCTAACCACTCCCCTTAACCTTCCAGCACCGGGCAGGCGTCAGCCCGTATACTTCGCCTTACGGCTTCGCACAGACCTGTGTTTTTGCTAAACAGTCGCTTGGGCCTTTTCACTGCGGCCCCCTCGTGCTATTCACACTACCGGGGCACCCCTTCTCCCGAAGTTACGGGGTCATTTTGCCGAGTTCCTTAACGAGAGTTCTTCCGCGCGCCTTAGAATACTCTTCTCGCCTACCTGTGTCGGTTTGCGGTACGGGCACCATCACCTGGCTAGAGGCTTTTCTTGGCAGTGTGAGATCATGACCTTCGCTACTGTAATTTTCACTCCCCATCACAGCTCAGCCTTACAATGTGCGGATTTGCCTACACATCAGCCTTACTGCTTAGACGGACATCCATCAGTCCGCGTCACTACCCTACTGCGTCCCCCCATTGCTCATAACGGCTTACGGTGGTACAGGAATTTCGACCTGTTGTCCTTCGACTACGCCTTTCGGCCTCGCCTTAGGTCCCGACTTACCCTGAGCGGACGAGCCTTCCTCAGGAACCCTTAGGCTTTCGGCGGATCAGATTCTCACTGATCTTTTCGTTACTCATACCGGCATTCTCACTTGTATAATGTCCAGCGCTCCTTACGGTACACCTTCAACCCTTATACAACGCTCCCCTACCCCTGATACATCGTATCAAGCCATAGCTTCGGTGGTGTGTTTAGCCCCGTTACATTTTCGGCGCAGAGTCACTCGACCAGTGAGCTATTACGCACTCTTTAAATGATGGCTGCTTCTAAGCCAACATCCTGGTTGTCTGTGCAACTCCACATCCTTTCCCACTTAACACACACTTGGGGACCTTAGCTGATGGTCTGGGCTGTTTCCCTTTTGACAATGGATCTTAGCACTCACTGTCTGACTCCCGGAAGTAAGTCTATGGCATTCGGAGTTTGACTGAGCTTGGTAACCCTTGCGGGCCCCGCACCCAATCAGTGCTCTACCTCCACGACTCTGTTTTCCGAGGCTAGCCCTAAAGCTATTTCGGGGAGAACCAGCTATCTCCGAGTTCGATTGGAATTTCTCCGCTACCCCCACCTCATCCCCGCATTTTTCAACATGCGTGGGTTCGGGCCTCCAGTGCGTGTTACCGCACCTTCACCCTGGACAGGGGTAGATCACCCGGTTTCGGGTCTACGTCCACGTACTAAGTCGCCCTATTCAGACTCGCTTTCGCTGCGGCTCCGGCTCTTCACCTTAACCTTGCACGGGAACGTAACTCGCCGGTTCATTCTACAAAAGGCACGCCATCACCCCTAAAACGGGCTCTGACTTTTTGTAAGCACACGGTTTCAGGTTCTATTTCACTCCCCTTCCGGGGTGCTTTTCACCTTTCCCTCACGGTACTGCTTCACTATCGGTCGCTAGGAAGTATTTAGCCTTGGCAGATGGTCCTGCCGGATTCATACGGGGTTTCACGTGCCCCGCACTACTCGGGATCCGTCTCGGAGGGAACCAACTTTCAATTACAGGGCTTTTACCTTCTTTGGCGGGCCTTTCCAGACCTCTTCGCTTAACCGGTTCCTTTGTAACTCCATGTGAGACGTCCCACAACCCCAAAGAGCAAGCTCTCTGGTTTGGGCTTCTCCGCGTTCGCTCGCCGCTACTGACGGAATCACTATTGTTTTCTCTTCCTCAGGGTACTTAGATGTTTCAGTTCCCCTGGTATGCCTCTGCACAACCTATGTATTCAGTTGTGAGTAACTGGAAATTACCCCAGCTGGGTTTCCCCATTCGGACACCCCCGGATCAAAGCTTGCTTACAGCTCCCCGAGGCAGTTTCGTTGTTCGCCACGTCCTTCATCGGCTCCTAGCGCCTAGGCATCCTCCGTGTGCTCTTAGTAGCTTAACCATATTGCTCCGGTTTTGACTGCTCGCTTCCCTTGTTTTGCTTGCGCAAAGCCAAAAGTCACTCCCATTCAATACCATCGCAAAAGCAATTAACTACCGTTTTTATTGAAACTTGTTTACACAAGTTCAGCTAAAAAGGAATGTTCTAATTCGCATTTACTTTCGTTTCGATATCTAGTTTTCAAAGAACAAGCTCCATGCAAAAGCAAGCTGTTTGAGAGTTTGAGCTCTCAAAACTGAGCAACGAGTGAGTGTTTTGCTCTTCATTTCATCCACACCAAGGTGAAGGACCGAAATGAATTGCGGTCGCAGGTTCTAAGAACCTGCTTATTTGAATGTTTCCGTTACAGGAAACGATTCTCCATAGAAAGGAGGTGATCCAGCCGCACCTTCCGATACGGCTACCTTGTTACGACTTCACCCCAATCATCTATCCCACCTTCGGCGGCTGGCTCCTTGCGGTTACCCCACCGACTTCGGGTGTTATAAACTCTCGTGGTGTGACGGGCGGTGTGTACAAGACCCGGGAACGTATTCACCGCGGCATGCTGATCCGCGATTACTAGCAATTCCGACTTCATGCAGGCGAGTTGCAGCCTGCAATCCGAACTGAGACCGGCTTTGTTGGGATTGGCTCCATCTCGCGATTTCGCAGCCCGTTGTACCGGCCATTGTAGTACGTGTGTAGCCCAGGTCATAAGGGGCATGATGATTTGACGTCATCCCCACCTTCCTCCGGTTTGTCACCGGCAGTCTATCTAGAGTGCCCACCCGAAGTGCTGGCAACTAAATATAAGGGTTGCGCTCGTTGCGGGACTTAACCCAACATCTCACGACACGAGCTGACGACAACCATGCACCACCTGTCTCCTCTGTCCCGAAGGAAAGATACATCTCTGTACCGATCAGAGGGATGTCAAGACCTGGTAAGGTTCTTCGCGTTGCTTCGAATTAAACCACATACTCCACTGCTTGTGCGGGTCCCCGTCAATTCCTTTGAGTTTCAGTCTTGCGACCGTACTCCCCAGGCGGAGTGCTTAATGTGTTAACTTCGGCACCAAGGGTATCGAAACCCCTAACACCTAGCACTCATCGTTTACGGCGTGGACTACCAGGGTATCTAATCCTGTTTGCTCCCCACGCTTTCGCGCCTCAGCGTCAGTTACAGCCCAGAGAGTCGCCTTCGCCACTGGTGTTCCTCCACATATCTACGCATTTCACCGCTACACGTGGAATTCCACTCTCCTCTTCTGCACTCAAGTCACCCAGTTTCCAGTGCGATCCGGGGTTGAGCCCCGGGATTAAACACCAGACTTAAATGACCGCCTGCGCGCGCTTTACGCCCAATAATTCCGGACAACGCTTGCCCCCTACGTATTACCGCGGCTGCTGGCACGTAGTTAGCCGGGGCTTTCTTCTCAGGTACCGTCACCTTGAGAGCAGTTACTCTCCCAAGCGTTCTTCCCTGGCAACAGAGCTTTACGATCCGAAAACCTTCATCACTCACGCGGCATTGCTCCGTCAGGCTTTCGCCCATTGCGGAAGATTCCCTACTGCTGCCTCCCGTAGGAGTCTGGGCCGTGTCTCAGTCCCAGTGTGGCCGATCACCCTCTCAGGTCGGCTACGCATCGTCGCCTTGGTGAGCCGTTACCTCACCAACTAGCTAATGCGCCGCAGGCCCATCCCCAAGTGACAGATTGCTCCGTCTTTCCAGTTCTCTTCAGGCGAAGAAAACAACTATTCGGTATTAGCTACCGTTTCCGGTAGTTGTCCCAAACTTGAGGGCAGGTTGCCTACGTGTTACTCACCCGTCCGCCGCTAACCATCAGAGAAGCAAGCTTCTCATCAAGTCCGCTCGACTTGCATGTATTAGGCATGCCGCCAGCGTTCGTCCTGAGCCAGGATCAAACTCTCCAATAAAGATGAATTTCAGTAACGTGGTTAAACGCTATGAAATTCATCTCAAATATTTGAAAAGAGCGATAAGCTCATTTTGAATCTGACGAGATTGAAAATCTCATTTGTGCTCCAGTCGATCCAAGCCGAGGCTTGTTTCAAACTTTCGCGTTCATTCTGCAAGCAGAATGTTTACTCACTCGTTGTTCAGTTTTCAAAGATCAAACTTGTGCTGTTACCGAATGTCGTTCTCTTCAGCAACTTTTATATCTTATCATATCCGAACCAACTTAGCAAGCTCTTTTTTTAAGTTTCTTTCGAAGCTTATTTCATTCGCTTGCCGCACCGTGTGAACCGTGTTTTCTTGGCCGGAATTAGAATATACCATGTACAGATTTACAATGCAAGTCTTTTTTTGATAAAGAAAATAACCTGCTTCATCCGCCCAATATGGAATCTGTCACCCCGGCACTATCAATAACCTCAGCATCTTTATTACGAGCTGCTATTATACTTATCCAATAAACTTAACCAGGGAAGCCACATCCACTACGATTTTAGAGGACATACATTGTGACTAGCCCTGGTTTTCGGAAATCTCTTTTTCTCTTTTCTTCTATATAAAGAAGACTATCACACCTCAGGGAACTACAAGCACAACCAGCTTCTCTTCTCAGTGCTTACAAAATCCGCTTACCAAGTAGCGAAGCGATCAGTTCTACCCCAAGTCTCGCCGTATGTCTATTGTGATCAAGCAATGGGTTCACCTCAACCAGTTCCATGGACGTAACTTGATTCGTGGAAGCAAGTAGCTCTAATGCGTAATGCGCCTCTCGGTAATTCAAACCACCCGGTACAGGTGTGCCCACCCCCGGAGCTTCACGCGGATCCAGACAATCCATGTCAAAGCTGACATGAATACCGTCCGTTCCTTCTCCAGCTATAGCTATTGCTTGCTCTATAACTCGTTGTATACCCATTCTATCAATATCATGCATCGTAAATGCTTGGATGCCCAGTCCCTTAATCTGTTCCTTCTCATACTCATCCAGATCACGCAGACCAATATAGACCAAGTTGGATGGATCTATAAATTCGCCTGCTCCAGCAATGTGAGACAGGTTATATGCAGTATGACCCAAAGAAGCAGCCACACTCATCCCATGCATGTTACCGGACAAGCTTCGTTCTTCCGTATTCAAGTCTGCGTGCGCATCAAACCAGATCACCCCCAGATTAGAATAATGCGCAGTTAATCCGGCGAAAGTACCTATCGCTACACTATGATCTCCTCCAAGCACAAGCGGAAAGGCCCCCTCCTCTACCGCAACAGATACTTCATTAAACACATTCTCGCTGACCTGACGTACTTCGTTTAAATATTTCACGCGATTACGCTCAGCAGGGACAGACGGATCAGTTGCACACTCTACCCGCACTTCTTTGGAAAGCACTAGCCCCAGGCTCGCGATCTCCCGCTTCAGTCCAGCTGTAATTAATTCATCGGGCCCCAACTCTGCACCGCCTCTCGCTCCACCGAGTCCGAAAGGAACCTTAATGATGGCAACATTGCGCCGAACAGAAGTATGACTTGTATTAATAGAAGTATCTTGTATGCCATCAAGAACATCATCATCATTTTTCATGTAGGTTAGCTCCTTCATTGGTTGTCAAAACCAACTCAATTCTCTCCAATGCCCAGTCAATCTCGGACTCTTTAATCGTTAGTGGTGGAGCAAACCGAATGGTAGTCTCATGGGTTTCTTTGCACAGCAGTCCAGCAGACATCAAACGTTCGCAATAGGGACGTGCTGATCCATACAACTCAACCCCAATAAATAAACCTCTACCCCGAATATCCTTTATAGCCGAACTGCGAATATCACGAAGTCTTTTCATAAAATAGTTGCCCAGATGCTCCGATTGCTCGGCGAGCTTCTCATCTTCAAGGACTTTCAGAGCCGCTACAGCCACGGCGCAGGCGAGTGGATTCCCGCCAAACGTAGAACCATGAGACCCAGGCTCAAACAAATCCAGTATCTCCGCATTAGCAGCGATAGCCGAGATTGGCATGACTCCTCCTCCCAGCGCCTTGCCCATAATCCAGATATCTGGTTCAGCACCTTCCCAGTCAGAGGCAAAACGGCGACCCGTTCTTCCAAAACCGGTCTGGATCTCATCAGATACAGTCAGCACCTGCTGTTGTTTGCACAATGCAAAAGCTTCAGCCAGATATCCATCGGGCGGGATAACAATTCCAGCTTCACCCTGAATGGGCTCAACAAGAAAGCCAGCCGTATTCGGTGTAATGGCTTGTTTCAGTGCTTCAATGTCTCCATAAGGGATAATTCGGAATCCAGGTGTAAACGGTCCAAAATTTTTTTTATACTCCGCTGAAGAAGAAAAGGACGTAACCGTCAAAGTTCTTCCGTGAAAGTTACCAGAACATACGATGATTTCGGCCTGGTTCTCCGGCACACCTTTACAACGATAAGCCCACCGGCGCACCGCCTTTACCGCAGTCTCCACTGCTTCCGCTCCTGTATTCATGGCAAGAATCTTGGATTTCCCTGTGAACTGTGAGAGTTTCTGATAGAAAAGAGAAGCTGAAGAACTATGGAATGCCCTTGATGTCAGCGTAACCTGATCTGCCTGATCCTTGAGCGCCTGTATAATCACAGGATGTCTGTGACCATGATTCAATGCAGAGTATGCACTTAACATATCCATATAACGGCGGCCTTCAGGATCTTCTACCCATACTCCTTCCGCCTGTTCAATAACAATAGGGAGTGGATGATAATTAGGTGCAGCATAACGCTCCGACCAATCAATTAACATTTTGGAATCTGACATACACGCCCAACACCTTTCCAAAATATTGTATACAAAATACAATATCAATGTATGCGATACCACCGCCATTTACGACTATATCCCACTATTTCCACAGTAGCCTACTCCCAGCTCTTCTTCGAATCGAATCCTTAATCCATAGTTATCGAGAAGTAGACAGTTTACGTTCCAACCAGGAGAGCAAGTTGGCCAGTGTAAATGTGATTATAAAGTAGAGTCCGGCGGCAACAAGCAGCGGAGCAAGGGGCTGGAACGTAACTCCCTGAACCGTTCTGGCCGTGTATATAATCTCGGCTATGCCGATCATGGAGACTAGCGAAGAATCTTTAATGATAATAATGAATTCATTGCCGATCGCTGGGAGCATGTTACGAAAAGCCTGTGGCAGTATAATGTAGCGAAGTGTCATACCATGCGTCATGCCAAGGGAGCGCGAAGCTTCCGTCTGTCCTTTATCAATCGCTTGAATCCCGGCCCTGAACACCTCCGCCATATAAGCTGAGCTATTCATAGTTAGAGCCACCACCCCCGACATAAATGCCGGCAAGTTCACACCTATAACCGTCAGACCATAATGAATAATAAGAATCTGTACCAGCATCGGCGTCCCTCGAATGAGTTCAATATACGCCGATGCCACATATCTAATTGGCCATACTCGTGATATCCGCATTAGTGCCATGATCACACCAAGCAACGTACCAAACAATACACCGAAGAAGGAAAGCTCAAGTGTAACCCACGCACTTCGTGCATAATCCTGCCAATGCTCTGATAGAAAGGAAAAATCTAAATTCACGGCATATCCCTCACTCGTCCGTTTTATTCACCGAGCATCTCATTCGCTTCAACGACAAAACGTTCAATATCTCCATTCGATTTGAGCTTTTCCAATGTAGTGTTGATCTGATCCAGCAGCTTCTGATTACCTTTCTTCACCGCGATGGCCGAACCACCCTCATCTTCAGCCTGTGCAATCTCTACACCCGCAACAACAAGCCCCTTTTGGTTGCTCACATACTGCTCCGCCACCGGCTTCTCCAGAATAAGTGCGTCTACGCGCCCCGTCTGCAATTCCAGAATCAGTTCAGGTATTTTGGCGAGAGAAGTGAGCTTTGCCCCCCCTATTTCCTGAGCGATCCCTTCCTGAATGGAACTCTTCTGTACGCCAACCTGCTTGCCCGAGAGATCATCCATGGACTTCAATGCCGCATCTTCGCCTTCTCTAACGAGTACAGCCTGTTCTGCATAATAGTAGATATCTGTAAAATCAACGTTCTTCTTGCGTTCCTCGGTAGGGGTTAAGCCCGATATTACAAAATCGACTTTATCCGTACCAAGGGCCATAAGAAGGCCGTCAAAGTCCATGTCCTCAATCTTCAATTCAGCTCCCATATCAGCCGCAATCGCTTTGGCAATCTCGATGTCAAAACCTACGATGGTATCTTTACCATCAATTTTCTTATGAAATTCATAGGGTGCATAGTCCGCACTGGTTCCAAGCACGATTATTTCCTTTTCCGTAGAGCTACTTCCCGAGGATGAAGCAGATTCCGATCCGGTTCCTGTCGTTTTTTCCTGCCCGCAAGCGGACATGATCACAATCACTAACAACAGCATCATTGGCAACAGTACTTTTTTCACACATCATACCCCTATTCTTTTTTGAATGAGTAGCATAATTAATTTGTATACAATATACATAAGACAATATATGGTCTTATATGTAAGTAATACTAACAATCAGTCTGGTTTATCACAATCATTTTTTAAACAATTATACGCTCTAATTCCATAAAATATGCTATATATAACACAGCACTTACATCGGTTGAAACATGAAGTCTGCTTGCCCAACTTCCCACCTCGGTGTTAAGATGATAAAAACTTGAAACTCCTGAACGGCGCGCACAGTACGGCCCACACCCACCCAATCATCACTATACATAGAAAGGAGGATTCGGTATGGAGGTACCCAAATACCGGTCCTTGAAAGATCACGTATACGATTACATTGCCCAGAAGATTCAGGACGGGACGCTACTTCCCAATCAGAAGATCAACGAGGCCGAGATATGCAAAAAGCTGGACATCAGTCGCACGCCTACCCGGGAGGCGCTTTTCCAGCTGGCTTCGGACAATCTGCTGCAATACATCCCACGCAGGGGATTTATTGTCACTCCTTTTGATGCAGGCAAAAAACTGGAGTTCTCCCAGGCAATCGGTGTACTGGAGGCACTTGCTGCCACACTCGCAGCTGATCACCTCAAACCGTCCGAACTGATGGAGATGGAAACTCTGGTTGTTCGAATGGACGAGGATATTAGCCAACTTGATCTTGCTGCTTATAACAAGAACCAATACCAGTTCCATAACCTGTACATCCAGCGATGTGGTAACGCCACAGTAATTGAGATGTTAAACACATTGAAGAACAGCTTCATCCGGCAGTCATATGTTAGTGATAATAAGCCAAAGCTGTCTGAGGTACTGCTCGAAGTCAATGAAGAGCACCGTCAAATTTTAAATGCGTTTAGAGCCAAGGATAAGTTACAACTGGAATCCCTGCTTAAGCACCATTGGCGTATTATCGATAACGATATGCTGTAATAAGAGATATCCCAACACACCAAAGGCAACCCACACTATAAACTGTACCCTATGTAAAGGACATTTCTAAAAAAAACTATACGGCTTCAAGAAGATGATCTCTGTATTGTACAGGGGTCATCCTTTTTAGGTTCCACTGGTATCTATAGTGATTATAGTAGGTCATATAGGATTTAACTTCTCGTTTGACTTCGTCTAACGTGGCATAGCTCTTTAAGGAAGTTTCGTCCTTAAAATGACCGAAAAACGACTCCTGTGGTGCGTTATCCCAACAATTTCCTCGTCTGGACATGGATTGCCCAAGCCCCATCCGTTTCACTTTCTTCTGAAAATCTGGATGAGTGTAGTGCGTACCTTGATCGGAATGAATGAAGGCATCATGACTCTTCTTGAATTTGCGATTTTTCTGTAAGTGGAGCAACGTGTTTGTCGCCAGATCCATCGTCATTCGCTCCGACACATGATAAGCCAAAATTTCATTGGTTGAACTATCCTTGATGGTGGACAGATAGGCGCGTTTCCCTTGGCCGTAACTTAAGTATGTAATATCTGTTAGAAGTACTTTGCCCGGGATGCCTTGTTTGAAGTTGCGTTGTAACAGGTTAGGCATGGTTCGATGTTCATGGGTTGCCTTCATCATTCGTTTGTAGGGATTAGTTCGTCGATGAGGACATACAATATCGTATTTTTTCATGATTCTTCGGATGCGCTTGAGATTCCAGATGATCTGAAATTGTCCTTGCAGCGTCATCTTAATGGAGCGAGCGCCCTTGTTACGTTTCTTAAACTGGAAGGCTTGACGGATGTACACACCTATTTCCTCATCAACCTGTTCCTTCTTCGTGCGGCTGTGAATGGCTGAAGTGCTCCAGTATCGGTAATATCCGCTTTTGGAGACCCCGGCAGTCTCACACAGAACACTTACCATTCGCTGAAGATGGTATTTCTCAATCACGGTTCGGATTAACCTGTATCGAAGACCAGGCGTTAGTTTTACTCGTGGTTCCACCCCCGTTCGGCCAGGCGAATCTTTTTTAAGAGTTCATTCTCTGCTTGGAGCAGGTGAATCTGTGCTTCGAGTTTCGCGTTCTTTTCTGCCAAGGTTAACTCTCGTTTTAGAGACTCTCCTGAATGTTTGCCTCGTGTATCTTGTAAGCCTAGAGCCCCTTGCTCGTTGTAACTGGCTCTCCATCGGTCAGCTGCGGCTTTGACCCGAGTCATTCCAATGATCTGAACGTCAAATCCACAAGTCTCAAAGATCTCTCTAGGCAGCCTTCCTTGCTGATTTAATGTAATAAAGAGTTGTTTGAACTCGTCCGTATAAGTGATTCCCTTGGTCGAAACAGACTTCACATAGGGATTTGTAGCAAATTGCTCTACTTCGCGTGTTGTAAATGTTTTCTTACTCATTAATCGTTCTCCGTCCTCGTCTCGTTCATGGTATACAACAAAAGTACCCCATAGAGAGACTTTTTTAAAGTGTCTACTCTATAGGGTACAGTTTACTATTGTGAGTTGCCTTTTTTCTGTCTTTCCTTTTTGAGCTCCAACGGTGCCCTAGCCGCAAAAACAGCATATCCTAATTTTTTACCGTATTTAGCAAGTAAACGATCATTGGTGCGACTCATACGCTGCATACGTTCATCTTCATACCAATTCATATCCATCTCGCGATGTGGATCATGATCCACACCCCACTTTCCCATGGATCGCGAATGCTCTTTAACTTCAATCTTGGTAAAACCACACTGTTTGAGGCGCTTTCTCCACGCTGTCACCGTTGCCAGGGTTCGTATGCCGTAAAATTGTTTCAGCCTGCGGCTCATTAATTCGGTCTTCCGTCCGGATAGAACCATCTCCCGATCCACCAAAAGTCCAGCCGGCTTCAAAACTCTTCTATATTCAGCAAATGCACTCCGCCATGAGGTGAATATCGTAACCGACTCCACAAATATCACATCAAAATGATTTTCCGGAAAAGGTAGCGCTGCTACATCGGCCTGAACAAATCGAACATCCACCCGTTCTCGTCTCGCTCGTCGAACTGCCTTATCCAGCATGTGGCGATGCAGATCAATCGCGGTTACCCGATAGCCACTTTTAGCCAGGTAACATGCTGTCCTCCCCGTGCCACACCCTATCTCAAGGACATGACTACCCACAGGCAGAGATAAGTCATCCAGCAACTTCATCGTTGCCAAAAAACCTCCGGGATGGGCACTTCCCTCCCCTAACCGAGCCAGCATGTCATGATATTCCAAGCAACATCCCCTCCCTCACTCCTACCAGTGTATGGAACAGACTCAAAAAGGCTCCTCCCTATTCGATTTCCCGGGTACTCGTCCATACCAATTCCTCTTCTATTTACTATGATATACAAACCGTTGATTTTAGCGGCAAACCGCAACAATGAGGGGGATATGCATGCATAGAATTCATCCGGTATGTGAAGAGACGGTGTCTCCGCACGTGGGACGTTCCGTTTGTCTTATTATGAAAGACGGTAAGCATATGTACGGCACACTTGGAGGTTGCCGGGATGGAAAGGTATATTTGAATGGATGCTTCGAGGGACCGCGCCTGTCTTCAGTGAAATCCAAGCAACAACTTCGTAGAAACAATAAGAAAAACGCAGTATCAGCTAAGAAAGCAAAATCTTCAGCTTACGGTGGTTATGGTGGATACGGAGGATATGGTTATGGTGGCTATGGCTACGGTGCAGGGTATGAACTCGCTCTTGTGTCTACACTACTGTTGCTCCCATTCCTTTTCATCTAACCCCAATCTAAGAGTGGTCTAAAATTATAGTCATAACAAAGAACCTTTTCGCTATATGCAAAAAGGTTCTTTGTCTTGTTCGTACTATACACGTCAATTACAATGTAATTTCAGTTAGAAATGATACAAAAAAAGGCATTCGCCAAAACGAATGCCGGGAACTTCATATTTAATACCCTTACCTTCGCACAGGGTGTCTGTTTAATCTTAAAAAAAAACACCTCGTTAGAGGCGGGTAAGCTATGTTAAATCCGATTTCCTTTAGGCATCGTTTTCAGATTACTATTCGAATTCTCAAGCAATGGTAGCATCCTGGTCGTGCTAACCATCTCAGAAGCACATATCGGACAAGTAGGTACGTTATCAAACGCAAAATTGTCCCGCATCCATCCTTTGCACGTATCACTCGTACATTCCCAGATTGCCGCATCAGCTTGTGGAATCTCTTCCAACGGTTTTTTGCGATTATACATGACTTCTACCCCCTTTGTTATGGAAAAACATCTAACCGACGTTATTTCACAGAAGCCAACACTTAGCGGAAGTTTTACGTTCCACCGAACTTCTGCCTCGACAACTATTGGGCCAACTTTTGTATAACTGATCAAAAAAAAGAAGCTGCCTTTACCATTATAACATGTTAAAGGCAGCTATGCTTTAATTACAGTTTTACAACTTCTTCTGCTTGAGGACCACGGTTTCCTTGTACAATTTTAAATTGCACGCGTTGACCTTCGTCCAGCGTTTTGAAGCCTTCGCCTGTAATAGCGCTGAAGTGTACGAATACATCTTCTCCGCCTTCAACTTCGATGAAACCGAAGCCTTTATCAGCGTTGAACCATTTTACTGTTCCGTTTTGCATGTGAATTACACCTCCAAATAAAGATTAACATGTTCCTTTGTTCTTTGCAGCAAGCAAATAAAAATTCACACATTGAAAAAGGTACCAGTCATAAACCTATAAGTGATCGCCCTTTACAATATATGAATTAGGTTTTCCACTCTCTACAACTTGTTTTTATTATAACTCCAATTCAGCCAAAAAGCAAATCTTTGTATTTTCTTTTCAAACAGCTTTGGAAATACATGTTATTAACTGCACGGGGACAGGGTTTATCACGCTTATGGCCCAGCCGCTCGTGTACGGTCTTATGAAAGGATATGCAGATCTAATCCAGCTTATACATTTTTTTATATAATATTTTGACATGCATATCCAACACAACCAAAGAACTATCTTACTACATTTTAACACCCTACGTCCATGCCCACATAAATGCATCCCGATCCCAGGCGATCTGCCCACGATGAAGCTTACGGAAAGCCTTCTTCACTTCCTTGGACAATGACGTATTGCCGTTCTCGTTCACAAAAACAAACTCTTCCCCAAAATGGGTCTTCACATATTCTATGGCAGCTTCCTGATGAAGGGTTCCTGTGAATTTAATCTCCTGAACCATCCATTCTGCTACGCCCTGTGCTGTCTTTTCCACAATATCACCTACTGTCTGTACCTAATGTGCGGATAGGCAGGCTTCGTATCATAAACATACCTGTCTTCCCGCCAGACTGAAGTATACCATGTTCCAACCACTGACGGGAAACCGTATCATAACTTCAGGTGGGATCGTTAACGACCAACCGTAGTACGCTGCTTGCTTCCTTTGAAAGGAACAGATGTATTCGTTCGATGGCTCCACACCAACCATGCACAGTATACAATCAGTACTACCAGTATAAACAGATCGTAGGGTAGTGTTCCTGTATCTCGCAGGTCATTCCCGAGAAACTGAATCAGATTATGTATGAAATGAAACAAGATAAGCGGTACGATATTTCCGTTCTTCAGCATTAATAACGCCAGCACAGCTCCCATGAGCAGCGCATAGATCAATTGCATGATCGTATCCGTCATATTCTGACCAGACAATGCGTTCAGGAGATGTGTGATTGAAAATAAGATGCTGGAGGTCACGACTGCGGCCACTGCACTTTTTTGAAGCAATGTTTTGAAAATAAGCCCGCGATAGATCGTTTCCTCCACAAAAGCTACGAGCAAGGTGAAAAAGACGAAAAAGGCCACTTTGGACAAGGTTAGCTCCCCAAATCCTTTCAGGGTAATTGTACCCAGTACAAGGAGTAATGGAATATAATACTTTGCGTGCCCAGCCGGGATACTTCGCAAGGACCGGAATCCAGTCTCTCCCCACTTGCGCTTTAACGTCAGATAGATAATTAGCACAATGGCGATGGGTGTAAAGGAAATAAGTACAGGGGAAGTGTAATCAAGTTGCTTTATCGTTGCAATGGCTCCTGCAGCAAATACGGCCAACAAGAGAAGCAGCTCAATAATCACGACGGTGAGCACGGGTTTACGCTTGGAAAAAGAATGTTTTGGCTTGGATGGCGAATTAATCATGCATTGTTCCCCCTCGCTTCATTTACTTTTTTCGTTGTCACAAGAACTTGTATACCAATATAGTTGTATCATATGATCAGTATAATGAATATCCCTATTATGGATAAAACTATAAAAGTAACAAAAAAGAGACTTATCTCAAATGCTTTTCCCCTAAAATCAGGTATGGCTTACGCTTGGATCTGTCCATTATAGTATTACAAGAGTTCATTGCTGCAGGGGTGTAGCGACTCTCCAACGTCATATATCTATGAAGTGCCATTAAAATGATAGTTTCACAATGCATAATGAAAATCAGGGGGATACTATGAAAGCATTCTTTCAGCGCTGGGGGCATTTACTAGCTATTTTGTGCATACCGCTCCAAGGGTCGATTTACGTTTTTCTAGGCAGTAATACCGGAAGTGATGTGTTCTACAATTATGCCTGGATTGATACACAGATTCCTTTTATCAGAGAATTTATCTATCCATACATTAGCTGGATGCCCATTCTGTACCTTGGATTTCTCTATCTGGGTCTGACGAACAAGTCGCTATTCTGGCGAACGTTGATTACCTATAATGTTGGTGTTATGGCTGCGAATATCTGTTTTGCAGTATTTCCCACCTATGTACCACGTCCAGAAGTCAATGGTACCGATCTAAGCAGCTTCTTTGTACAATTCATCTATACAAACGATGCACCCTATAATTGTTTCCCAAGTGTGCACTGTCTCACCGGTTACTTGTTGTTTATCATCATCAACAGACACTTGAACTTCAACCCGTTCGCACGAATATCCTGGTCAGTATGGCTGTGGTTAATTATTGCTTCGACCGTATTTGTGAAACAGCATTCCCTGTTGGATGTGGCTGGCGGGATCTTGTTTGCGGAAGCGGCGTATTGGGCTGTGCATGTCTTTGCTGTTCGACTGGAGCAGACACGTAAGAAAAACAAGCAACTGTTGAAGAGTCACCATTCCAGCAGTAATACGTAATACCTAATAATATATGTGACGGTGGGATGATTATCCTTCTATATCAACAAAAAGAGGGCCTAGGCCCTCTTTTACTTTATACAGATTTGGTTAAACCTATTATATAGAAGAACTTTGATGAGTTTGAGTTTATTACGTGTTCATACTATAGGTGGACGTTCATGGAGCAGATCGGATGGTGCACTTCCGGTTATACGCTTGAATATGCGGTAAAAGTAAGACAGGTCCCGGTAGCCGAGAAATTCGGCAATTTCCTGAATGGAGAGTTGTGACTCGGTGAGTAGATATATCGCTCTTTTCATTCGTTGATCATGGACATACTGGCTGATGGTCTGATTCGTCATGCTTTTG
This sequence comes from Paenibacillus sp. Negev47, assembly GCF_058313655.1. NCBI lineage: Bacteria > Bacillati > Bacillota > Bacilli > Caryophanales > Paenibacillaceae > Paenibacillus > Paenibacillus sp. Negev47. The sequence goes on along the minus strand of NZ_CM177754.1, from coordinate 322,084 downwards.
AATAATGCAGCAGCATAATTGGGGGTCTTACCAATCTCATCTCCGAGTTCTTCCTTCGTCACTCTCTCCCGATAATGCCGCTCAATGTATCGCTTCATCCGTTCAGCATGATTATGTCTCTCCGGCGGGATGACTCCCCGATCAAGCTCTCTGTTCATATAAATCAACACTTCCATCAATAAGGCTTGGCTCATCATGACATAATAAGATGGACGCTCCTGCCACTGCTGATGGATAGCGCTCATACGTTGATGAATTAGTTCATAACATCCGGGTTTATGCCGCAAAGCCTCATACCGCTCCAGTGCAGGCAAACCTTCGGTAAGACCACGCTGCAGTTGAATCACAATCTGTGTGTGCGTTACCGTAGGAATACTCTTGCCATAATACGGGACACCACCTGGAATGAGTAGCAATTCACCCTTTTCCATGATCTGTTTATCACCGTTCACCCAATATACACATTTCCCATATGTAACCAAGCTAAGCCGCCAAGTCTCTTGAGTTTGCACAGCTTCTTCGTACCAACCAACACCATTAATGTGTCGTACTTCAAGTGGAGTAACCATAACACACCTCATTACTGGACTATACTCTAACCATTGTACTATAGTTCATACCCTGTTTCGACAGAAAACGCTACAATACACATATAAGTTTAAATATGAGGAGGAAATTAGCATGTTAAAAACAAAAATTATTTGTACCATGGGACCTGCTTGTGACTCAATCGAATTATTGAAAGTCATGATTCAGGAAGGTATGACCGTTGCCCGTCTGAACATGGCTCATGGCGAACTGGAAGATCACGTTACACGGATTAACAACATCCGGAAAGCGGCTTCCGAACTGAACACCTATGTACCGATCATGATGGACATCAAAGGGCCGGAAGTACGTATCGGCAAACTGAAAGAAGCATCCTGCCACCTGCAAGCTGGCAAAGAACTGATCCTGACTACCGAAGAAATTCTCGGTGACGCTGAGCGTATCTCAGTTAACTATCCGGAACTGAACCTCGTTGTAAAACCTGGCGATCGTATCCTCATCGATGATGGCCTTGTGGATCTGACTGTACTGTCCGTAGAGGGTTCCGATATCCATTGTAAAATTATCAGTGGCGGCATTCTGAAACCACGCAAAGGGGTTAACTTGCCAGGAATCAAAACGACACTTCCAGGTGTAACCGAGCGTGACGTTATGCACATCGGATTCGGCATCGAAAACGATATCGAAATTATTGCAGCATCCTTTGTTCGTAAAGGCGACGACATCCGTGAAATTCGCAGCATTCTGAAAGAGCGCGGCGTAGAACACGTACAGATCATCTCCAAAATCGAAAACCAGGAAGGTATGACGAACCTGGATGATATCATTGAAGCATCTGACGGTATCATGGTAGCTCGTGGTGATCTCGGGGTTGAAGTACCGATCGAAGACGTGCCGATGATGCAAAAAGAAATGATCGATAAATGTAACCGCGCGGGTAAACCGGTTATCGTAGCTACACACATGCTGGAGTCCATGCAAGTGAACCCACGCCCTACTCGTTCCGAAGTTAGTGACGTGGCGAATGCTGTACTTCAAGGTGCAGACGTTGTGATGTTATCCGGTGAATCAGCTGCTGGTAAATATCCGGTACAATCCGTGCGCACAATGGCTGCTGTTGCTCGCCGTGCCGAAACGATGATCGATTACAAAGAGCAATTCGCACAAAAATCGGCTCAACAGATCGCTGATATTACTGAAGTTATCAGTCAGGGCGCTGTAAGTTCTTCCCTCGTACTGAATGCAAAAGCAATCATCACTTCGACTGAGAGTGGATTCACAGCGCGTATGATCTCCAAGTATCGTCCAAAAGCACCGATCATCGCAGTTACACAACATGAAGAAGTATTGGCAAAAATCTGCCTGCTCTCCGGTGTCATTCCGGTTATGGGCGACAAAGTAACCACAACGGATGAAATGTTCGAGTCTGCTACACGTAACGCAATCAAAACAGGTTACATCGAAAAAGGTGACATTATTGTATTGTCCGCTGGTGTTCCCATTGGCCAATCCGGTAATACGAACCTGATTAAAGTTCAACAAGTATAATTGAGCAGATGAAAATGTAACTATAAATAGAATTACAAAAAACCACCGGGAGTGAAGTGACCCCGTAAAGTTAGACAGATTATATCTTTAGGCAACTTGTTGGGCATGAATCCGGTACCGTACCGGACTCATGCCTTTTAGTTTTGCCTTAATGCGTTTGTTGTTGTAATAATCGATGTATTTGGATAGCTCTTGTTTAAAATGTGAGACACTTTCAAATTCCTTTAAATATAATAATTCGGATTTCATAATGCCAAAGAAATTCTCCATGACGGCGTTATCGTAGCAGTTACCTTTACGGGACATACTTTGCGTGATGCCACGTTCTTCAAGGGCATGACGATACGGTCTCATCTGGTAGTGCCAACCTTGATCCGAATGAATGAGGAGTTTATCTTTATTTGTTAAACTGCAAAATGCTTGATCTAACATCGTGGAAACAAGCGAGTAGACCGGTCTTGAACCAATCGTATATGTAATGATTTCTCCGTTATACAGATCAAGTATGGGAGATAAATATAGTTTTTCTCCGAACAATTTAAACTCTGTAATGTCCGTAACCCACTTCTCGTTTGGCCTTTCAGCGTAGAAATTGCGTTCTAATAGGTTCGGTGCAATCTTGCCAATTGTCCCTTTATACGAACGATATTTCTTCATACGTACCAAACACTTTAATCCCAATACTTTCATCAAACGCTGTACCTTTTTATGATTTACATGGTGTCCACGATTGATTAACTCGTCGCGAATACGACGATAACCATAGCGTCCCTCATGCTCCTTATAAATCGCTTGTATCATGTCTTTTAGCTCTAAATCCTTGTCTACCGTACCAAACGCTTTTACCACGTAATAATACGTGCTACGAGGGATATCTGCTAGCTTTAGAAGTGCTTTCACCGAAAATTCGTTCCTTAGTTCATAGACTACTTGAGCTTTGTCTTGTTTGGTGATTTTTCCTTGTTTCGAACTAAGGCATTCAACTTTTTTAAATAAGCATTCTCCATTTTCAAACGCTCTACCTCTGCTTGTAAAGCCTCTACAGATCCTTCTACTAGCGTTTGATTCTTCTGTGCTTTAGATCCTTTTTTCATGGATGAGCGCCCCTTTTTCTTTGGTTGAAGGGCGTCTATCCCTTGTAATTCCAAGCTTTTTTGCCAACTTAAAAGGGTACTATGGCTAGGAATATTAAATATAGCAGCCGTTTCTCTAACAGACGTCCCAAATTCGTTCATATAATGAAGTACGTCTAGTTTAATCTGCGCAGGATATGATGTATAGCCCTTTTTAAAAGCTTTTTCACCATGATGCTCATATTGTCTAATCCAGTTTAAAAAGACAGAATGGTGAAGCCCGATTGATTTTGCAATGCTTTTCAAGCTTTCTGATCCCTTTTTATAACGCATAACGGCTTGTATTTTTTCATCTGAACTGAATTTAGTCATAAAAAAACTGCACCTCCAATTGGTAGTTGTGTCTAACAATTGGGGTGCAGTTCAGAGCAGAAATGCCTCCCGGTGGTTTTTGTTGATGTTGTGTGCCCACCATCATGATGTTAAAACAAACGGCTTCGAGCTTATAAATTTCGAGAATGATTAACCAGATCCTAATTGACCTGCTCCTTGTTCTTCTCATGAGTAACATCTCGAATAGTTCCAGCTACACGCAGCGGTACTCCATCATGATCCCCAATGGTCTCCCTGCCGGCATGATACCACCGACACTCTCCGTCTTTGCGTTGCAAACGATAATCAGATATTTCATCAGTTCCCTGAAATTCAATGCCATATACATAAATCATTCATGATTGCCTCTTGCCGGCTACCAGCCAAAATTCAGCGTTTTCCCAGTCTCCACCCAAGTTTTGATGCTGCTCAGAATCATCCACCAGCTGCTCTGTGCACTCGCAAAGGAAGGATGGTTTTCTGTAAATTGATCATTGATCAGCGTCAGCTTCGTACACTCACCCACAGTCTCCAACTGAAAGACGACTCTGGATTGAAGCTCGGCATGATTCGCATGGTACGACGGTCCAGGATGCTCCTGATAACTGAGTGTGGACAGTGGTTCGAATTCTAATATATTTCCATACACATGGACAGTCTCTGCACCATCATTGCCCGGCCCTACATAAGCAAACGGTTGACCTGGTTGGAAATTGGTACGAAGTTCGCTGCCGAAAAAACTGTTCCGTGTGCCATCTGGTGATATTAGAGCATTCCATACGTCATCTAGTCCTGCATTGATATAGAATTCATATTTCAGTTCCATGCACTCACTCCCTTTATGTATTGGATACGCGATCTGCCGACCTCGCACTCCTATCCTATCGTTATACCCCAAAGGCCGTATTGTAAAAACGCGACAACAGGTAAAATATAAGCTTTCTTTAAGTGTCCCGGAATGTTCATACCATGATCCAAACGCGTTGTGCCCATATAGTGCTTTCTCAGAAGATCAGATATACTGAACTGGAATGAAATAACAGTACCTGCTCAAGATGATAAGATGAAACTAGAAAGGAAAGGAATGGAGAGATGAGCCAATCCACGAATATCATGGGTATCCCGTTTCCCAATGTAACGATGGATCAGACTGTTGCGATCCTTGGTGAAGTCATAGATCAGGATAGCACTGAACTATTCCATGTCATCACAGGCAATCCCGAGATCGTCATGTCCTGCCAAAAGAATGCTTCCCTTCGCAAAGTTGTCGGTCAAGCCGGGTTGGTTACGGCAGACGGTGCTGGCATTGTGATGGTATCCCGTTTTCGGGGCGGAAAGTTAACTGAACGGGTAACCGGTTGTGATCTGCTATTTCGTTTATTGGAGGAAGGCGATCGAAAACACTGGTCATTCTACATGCTGGGAGCAGAGGAAAGCGTCAGTGAACAGGCAGTAAAGGTCATTGCACAACGCTATCCCGGAGTAATCGTAAAAGGTAGACACCATGGTTATTTCCAGGCAGATGAGGAACAACAGATTGTGGAAGAGATTCGTACTGCTCAACCAGACTTTCTTATCGTAGCTCTGGGTGCACCCCATGCCGAACACTGGATTAGCAACTATCGACACCAGTTGAACGCTCGTGTAGCCATAGGTGTAGGAGGTAGTCTGGATATCGTGGCTGGCAAAACCAAACGTGCTCCTGCGATGTGGCAGAAGCTTAACCTGGAATGGCTCTATCGCCTTCTCAGTCAACCTTCGAGATGGCGCAGGCAACTCATTTTACCCCGTTTTGCTGTGCGTGCATTGTTGTTCAGAGAGTCTAAATAATGTGAGATGAGCAGGAGGGGGTGTCGGATGAAACAGGTGGAACAAGGTGCCAGACCCAGTATGGGCCTGCTGAATCTGAATGAAGGTGACCATAAATATCAACTGACACGCCATGCTCCTTCCGAAGCACTTCGCCCTTTTGTTAAACACTACTGGATCGTATCATGGGATCTGACTGGACTTGAAGCGTATCCCCAACATGTCGTGCCCAACCCCTGTGTCAATTTGGTTGTGGAACGGAACAATACGTTTTTCTTCGGCCCATCGGGACGTAAATTCACCTATCTTGTGCGCGGGAAAGGTCGTGTTTTTGGCGTGAAGTTCAAACCAGGAGGGTTCTATCCCTTCCTCCGGGTACCTGTATCTTCACTGTACGGACAACCGATGGATGTATCCAGTATTCTTGATGTCACAGCGAGCGCGATGGAAGAGCGGCTGCTTGGAGATGGGGATGATGCATATAAAATCAATTACATCGATCAGCTATTATCTGCACACCTTCCAGTTGAGGATGCTCAAACGACGCTGGTTAGCGGCATTGTGCAACAGATTGAACAGAACCGGGAGATGTTGAGAGTAGATGATCTGTCTTCATATTGGAATATTCATAAAAGAAAGCTCCAACGCCTGTTCAATCAGTATGTGGGCATCGGACCCAAAACCGTAATCAAGTTGTATCGTCTGCAGAATGCTGCAGAATCGATGGAGCAGGGGCTTCACTGTGATCTGGTTAAGCTGTCTCAAGATCTCGGATATCATGATCAATCCCACTTCATTCGAGATTTCAAATCTATTATCGGCAGTACACCGGAGGAGTATATGCACTCCAAACAACTGAATAGCGAGCGCCGCGGGCTAATGAATTAAAACCTGTCCTGAACAATCAGGACAGGCGAATGACTTCGATGGTATCCCCGGTATGGATTGCCCCTTCGCATTCTACCGAGCAGACAATCCCACGTTTTTTGCGAGCGGCTGGCACGAATTTTTTGCGCAAACCGTCTTGTTCGTAGAATTGCTCAATCATTTTTCCTGGATGCACACAGGGAAGGTTCTCCCCTTCGCATATTAACCCCGTCCCGTCCGGAAATAGAAGCCGAGTTCCAGCAGGCAGTTCAGTTAATCGATCAATGCCACGGACCAGCATATTGGCACCAAGCCACTCTGGACGCACTTCAGGAATGTTCATTTTCTCAGCAATAAGAGCACATTCCTCCTCTGACACCATACTGATCTGCCTGCGATTCGCAATCGGTGTACCCCGCTTGTAGATTTTCTGGCGTGAGTCCGCCGGACGAAGCAGACCATAATGGCGATCATTCGGAATTCCCGCAAGCTCAATATCGATAAAAGGGACGACTCGTGTCACAAATGTGGATGGATCATCAGCTAACAAAACGAATTGCACAGTTCCCATAGTGATCTCCTCTCTTTTTAGTGAATCGCTTCTTAATTGTTCATTATTACCCAATGGATGGTTTTTCGACAATCGGCGTATGCTTATCTTTGTACGATTTGTTTTATTTTAACATCATAAGCCCATAGTAAAATGAGAAACACTGATATATAATGCACAATTAAATTGTTAAAAATTAAATTTGCTCTTCCCGTTCTTGATGTAAAGATTTATACTAAGACGGACAAGTAAATAAATTACATATTAGAAAGCAAGGTGTTTCATTTGATTAGTATCATTTTTGTAGCTCTTGTAGCTGTCGAACACATCTATATCATGGTGATGGAGATGTTCATGTGGACTCGTCCACGCACAATGAAAACCTTCAATCTCACGCCCGAGTTCGCCAAATCTACCAAATCCCTCGCGGCCAACCAAGGCCTTTACAATGGATTTCTCGCTGCAGGTCTGATCTGGGGACTCGTATATCCGGATGCTGCCGTTGGACAGCATATTCAGATTTTCTTCCTGGCTTGTGTAATTATCGCGGCCCTCTATGGAGGAGTAACTGCTTCACGGTCAATCATTATCAAACAAGGATTGCCTGCGATCATAGCATTGTTTCTGGTCTTGTTCCTGTAATTTCCTGTCGATAGGTGCATTGCTGCGATTCATCTTAACTCCTTTATGGTAAGGTAGTGAATAGATAGCAGTGTACAATGACCAGAATCAATCTGGGATAGGAAGGAGAACATGTTATGGGATTGTTCGACAAGCTTCGACGGCGCAAAAAGGAGAACGTACCCACAGGCGGCACTGTAGAATCGACGAATTACAGTGAAACCATCGTGGGTTTTGTCCTGCTAGAGCGTGACGATTGTGATTTTGACCTCTTCATTAGGAACATGAAAAACGAGTGGGATATCAAGATTGAGGAACGCCCGGAGGAGGGCAATCTCTTTTTTGAGGTAAATGGAATGCAGGTGGTATGTGCTCACATTGCCGCGCCTGTACCTGACCGTGAAGTTGAGGAGAATGCCAAACTAAACATCCTTTGGCGAGAAGCAGAACAAGTCACCTCACGGCACCAGTCTCAGATTATCGTATCCGTTCTGAACGCAACAAATGCAATTGAGGGACATGTTCTGTTCACTCAGACTGCGAGTGCGTTATTACAGTTGAACCACGCACTTGCAATATATATGGCTCCGCTTGTTGTTGAAGCCCGCCAATATGTTGAGACGAGCCGCGGAATCAAGCATGATGAGTTGCCCGTCTCGCTCTGGATTTTCATCGGATTATTCCAAAATGCCGAAGGCGCTTCAGCTTATACTTACGGACTACGTAACTTCGGAAAAGAAGAATTGGAGATTATACAATCGTCTGAGTCCTTAAGTGATGTATTCGAGATGATGTTCATAACCACAACGTATGTCGTTGAAAAAGACGTTACATTGCATGACGGGGAAACACTTGGTTTCTCAGCAGAACAAAAGTTGAGCATTTCCCTTTCCAAAGGTGTAGCGACGGAAGGTAACAGTTTGAAGATTGGATTCTAAACTTACTTATGTGCTCGTGGAGCATCAGAAATACTGATAGAGTGGGGTATGAAGCAGGCCAGTGTAGCCATAGGCGGTGCGATCGCCAATATGCAATTGAATCGGATTGCCAAAGAATCAGCACATCAGACTGAATTTCAATGGGAAACGTATGACGAGGCTTTGGCATTTTTGTTGAAATAAATCGAATTATTGCTACGCAAGTGTAAAGAGAATATGTGGATGCTACACGTAGCAGAAAAAAGGAGCGTTTCCGATGAGGGAACGCCTTTTTCTTTTGCTTATCGCTTAAGGTTCTGAAGCGCTCACACGTACCATCGTTACCGATGTACCACAGAGGCCTTTCTCCACAAATCCCATTCGCTTATATAAGCGAATCGCTTCGTTATCCGGGTCTACGCTGAGCGAGACTGCTTCAATTCCCCGCCGTTTGGCTTCATTCAGTGCAGTCTGAAGCAGTAAGGTGCCTACTCCTTTTCCGCGTGCATCTTCAATTACAGCCATCCCCATCTCGGGCGTAGCTGCATTCACATAACCGTATCCCGCATTCTGATCCGTATAGAATCGTAAGGTTATTGAACCTAATCTCTTGCCATACTGGTCTACCGCAACATACCCAAAATCCCCTTCTCTTCCCCAGTCTTCAACGTATTTGGATAGCTCAGGCGTATGTATACTTTCGAGTTGGAGAGGTTCATCACCTTCTCGTGTATGCAGGGATGCATATAACATCTCCCACAGAAAGGGGATATCCTGTTCCTCAATCGGACGTACATGATAGTCGGTCTTGGTCATGTTTGCTCCTCCTTCAACTTCTGATATAGGCGTTCCATCTCATTCAGATTAAACTCATTAGTAATCTCGTAATCCTCAAGTTGGTCTCTCGTTTTCGCCTCGCTGTAGATTGAGATGGATTTTTCATTATAAAACGTCAGTCCGAATCCATCGGTAAAGCGACCTTCTTTATTAATGGTAAGTCGCCATTCATAGTAATATGGACTCCTTTGAGCAGTATCGATATCCTTCATTTTTTTAAGTTCAACATCCTTCAACAGCTTCAGCATGTCTCTAATCTCTTTGGGATCTGTAATCGTCACTTCATCATCTTCATTATACGGATCTGCACTTGAAATTTTTCTAATGGTCAGTCGATCCAATCTATCCAGCATGCTCATATGATCTGTAACCTCTGCTCGAAACGTCGTATATTGGCTGGGGATATACATAGCATATTGACCAGAGGTATACATACGCACTGCAATAGCTACAACAACAATAATCGTGACGATACCCATAATCAGCTTGATTCGTTTACTCATCCCAATCCCCTCTCAATATCCACACAAACATATGAATTGGTAATTATTGATATTCTCAAGTATATCATCTCCATCTTTCTGTACCAATGTCATTTCTTATTCCTTACTTATCTAAAATTTGAACTAAAAATGACGATATACTTCATAAGCTCTATTCATTCTTACACATCCATGACATCCCGAGGCTATACTCGGCCAGTTTCAACAAGTGAGCATGATCAACAAATCGCTTGGAACAACATGTTCGCCACGCACGATAATATGTGATTTGAAGAAGTATAGGCGTGTAATTGTAAAACGCTAGGGGGAATTGGAATGAAGCTCAAACCAAAATTAATGATCATGTTTCTTGCCGCTGTGTTGATCACCGCACTGCCACTAGCTTCACTTGGCTTGGTTCAAACCGAAAAGCAAGCCAAGCGTAATGTTGACTCCACACTGAATGGCTTAATGTCTTCTTCGGCAAATCAGTTGGACGGCTGGATCAGCAGTAATGCCAAAGTGATCGAAACGTTAGGTTTTGTCATCCAGGAAGGCGTGCCCGAGGGAGAACTCACGCAAGAATACTTTAACATTATGAAGCTGGGCAGTAATAAAGAGAGCCTGTCGGATCTATATTACGGGTCAGAAGAAGAAGGCAGCTTCATGAATGGTTCAGACTGGACTCCCGATTCAGATTATGATCCAAGACAGCGTCCTTGGTATCAGAAAGCGAAGCAGGCTAATCAGTTAACATTCTCTGATCCCTATCTGGATATGATGTCGGAGCAATATGCGGTGTCGATTGCCATGCCGGTCCAAAATAAAGACGGCGCATTGCAAGGGGTTGTCGCAGGCGACTTGTTGCTCTCTACACTTACCGATACCGTGGCAAAAATAAATCTGAATGGGTTGGGCTACACCTTTTTAATCGATAAAAACGGACTACTTCTGGCTCACCCTGACGATAAACTGGTGAACACCTCAGCCAAGGAAAATACAGAGTTAAACCCGCTGCTGGCAGATATGCAGACGAATCCGTCAGGTCAGAAGCCATTCCAATATAACGATGAGAAATATCTGTTGTTCTATCATCAGATTCCAAGCACCGGCTGGGTTGTAGGCTCCATCATCTCCGAGAAGCTGGCCTACGCTGAGTATTATGAATTGCGCAATAACTACATTCTCATTATCGGCATTACAATATTGGTTGTGCTGGCAAGTGCCTATTGGATCGCAACACTTTTCATCAAGCCACTGAGAAGTCTGCATGGAACGTCCCGCCAGATGTCGAGTGGTGATTTTACAGGACGGGTGCAGATCAAAGGCAAAGATGAGTTCGCTGAACTTGGCATGGCATTCAATCAGATGTCCGATCAGCTTAGCTCGCTGTTCAGACAAGTAACGGCTTCTGCCGATCGCGTACAAAGTATCTCAGGTGAGATGCAAGAGCATACAGATAACACCAAGCGCATCGCAGAGCAGATCTCCATTGCCACTGATGAACTCGCTCAAGGCTCCAGTACACAGGCTGAATCCGTGTATGATGGCTCAAGCCGTCTGTCGGAGATGAGTGATAGTGTCGGCGGCATTAATCGCAGTGTCGAGCAGTCCGTAACGATGATGCGTGAGGCAGGAGAAGCCATGCTGGCTGGACTACAGGCGGTAGATCACCAAGTGGAACTTTCGGATGGCAACCGCCAATCGATTGACCGTGTAGGTGAATCCATCACCCTACTGGCAGACAAATCACAGAAGATTGAGGGCATCGTCAGCATGATTCAAGCTATTGCCTCCCAGACCAACCTGCTTGCCCTGAACGCTTCCATTGAAGCAGCCCGAGCGGGTGAACATGGACGTGGATTCGCAGTGGTTGCCGAGGACGTACGCAAACTGGCTGAACAATCCGCAGGCTCTGCTCAGGATATTATCGTATTGCTGAATGAAATTCAGTCAGCTAGCCGCCAAAGTGTGAGCGAAGTCGATTCTGCTGAACATGGTATTGAGCAGCAGGTCACTGCCGTGCATGAGATGCGCAATTCGTTTATGCGAATCAAGCAATCCATTGAAGGCATCGACAACCAGCTTCAACAAGTATCGTCTGCAACAACCGAATTGGATAACAGCTCTGGCAAGATTGCTGAAGTGATCTCCAGTGTTGCGGCCATGTCCGAACAGAGCGCCGCTTCCACGGAGGAGGTTGCCTCTTCGACGCAAGAACAGTTCAATTATATTACCAGTATCTCGGAACGCTCCAATGAACTGGCTCAACAAGCCAATACGCTCGCTGAAGAAGTGAAAAAGTTCAAGATATAAATCAACAAGCCGCGTTCTCCCATAGGGTGAACGCGGCTTGTTTAATATGTTACGTTACATATTAAGTATGAGAGATGGAACGGCATTCGTATCTGCATAAAAGAATATAACACATGTATGCATAGACTCATGGCTGGTCAACGTACGCAGGAAGCGTCATTGTTTTCAGCCCAATACACGGCCTGCTGATTCTCGGATGACCAGTTCGGGCTTCAGGACAATCTTCTGTGGTTCATTTCGCTCTTCCTTCAGCTCTTCAATCAACAGATCTACAGCGCGATATCCCAGATCTTCAATCGGCTGGGCAACGGTCGTAAGCGGTGGACTGGTTACCGAGGCCAGAATGGTATTATCAAATCCGATAATCGACACATCCTCTGGCACGCGTAGGCCCAGCTCTTTGGCTGCCTGAAGTGCACCGATGGCCTGAATGTCATTACAGCAGAACAAGCCTGTTGGGTGATCGTTCTCACCAAGCAGCAGTAACGCCTCTTTTTTGGCCGAGCTCAGGTCAGCCGCCGATTCTCTGATCTGATTCGGTTCCAGCGTATATCCCGCCTTATTCAACGTTTCGCGGAATCCACGCACACGTTCCTGACTACTGCTGACTTTGGACGGTTCCGACAGCACTGCTACACGAGTATGCCCAAGTTCAAGCAGATGCTGTGCTGCAAGCGTGCCGCCAAGCAAGTCGTCAATGGTGACTGTATGCACCGACAGTGAGGGCATATGGCGGGCAATCAGCGCAACAGGAATAGACTGTTGCAAGAGAGGTGACAAGATGTCGGCATTATCGATCCCCGTTCCGATCATCATGCCATCTACCCTTTTTTGCTGGAGCAGATTCAGGTAACGCTCTACCCGCTCGTCCTTATTATCGGTACTGCAGATGACCACGCTGTATCCCAATTGACGGCTTCGATCCTCCACCGCTCTGGCGAGTTCTGCAAAATACGGGTTGGATATGTCCGGTACGAGCAGTCCCAATGTATATGTCTGCTTACCTGTAAGTGCGGCTGCGATCGCGCTGGGTTGATAGTGAAGGCGTTCCATGATCTCCATAATCTCGGCGCGCCGCTTCTCGCTGATCTTGCCTTTGCCATTAATGACCTGTGAGACGGTTGCAATAGATACACCCGCCTCGCGTGCGATATCGTATATGGTTGCTTTCATTGTTTTTCCCCATTTGTGCTATATATAAGTTTCGTTATACATGAATCAATTTCATAATACCTTTAGCTGCTTCAATCAAGGCTAAATATAGATCAAAATGGTTCAATTTGTCTATATTTAGTTACAGAAATCCATTTTTAGTGAGTTATGAAATTGATCGCATAGATAATTGTTCTCTTCTCATTATGCAGGGGGAAGTCTGCATACGCAACTTGGAGCCAGCACAATGTGCTCAGCATAAACCGTTTTACTTTTTCATCAACCACTCGTGGTCAGGGTCATTATGGAATTTCCAAGTCCGGGTTGGTCCAGCCATTACGTTCAAATAGTACACCTCATAACCGGGAGGAGCACCTACTGGATGATATCCGTCCGGAACAAGCACCACTTCACCGTTCTTCACTGCAAGTGTCTCATCCACAGAACGATCATCCGTGTATATCCGCTGAATGGCAAACCCCTGTTCAGGCTGTACACGGAAATAATACGTTTCTTCCAGCAAAGATTCATCCGGGAGTGCGTCCCGATCATGCTTATGTGGCGGGTAACTAGACCAATGCCCATCGGGTGTAAATACCTCAACAACGAGCAAACTGTCCGCTTCCTTCTGCTCCGGCAAAATGTTGTGAATCTGGCGCTCCAGATTGCCATAACCTCTCGCCTCTACTCCTACATCTTCCGGTGCAATGAGACGGGCCGGATACGTGCCTTTACCGGGTGCAACACATATAGCGATTTCCAGTTCGGTACGTGCTGTGATCTGCACTTGATCGGAAGTTGAGACGTAGACCGAATACGGGGGGATTTTCTCGAAAACACTCATTCTTTTCCCGATATTATCCCATGTGTTCTCCCGAGTACTTACATTAGCGAAACCGCTGAGAAGCACCACACAGAGTTCCTGATCACCACTCTCACGGGTTAGCGTCTCCCCCTCCGCCAGCTTCGCTACCTGAAAGCCAACATACTCCCACCCAGCCGATTCCGGTGTTACGTTTATAAGCGTACCGTCTCCCTCCGGGTTGGACACGGGTTTCACAATACGTTCTGACATCTTGTCATCCACTCCTTTCTGTAGTCGTCCACAACAACCTGACACTTATAAAAACAAGAACTTTGACTATTAGGAAAATTGACTTTAATCATCCACCTATGGCATTGCCGTTTGCGATTCCAGGGACACCCCAGGGACTTCACTCAGCTTCACAGGTCTTCCCTGCTCCATCGACATCTTCGCTGCCAGCGCAATTCGTTCTGCCTGTACGGCATCGTGGCCATCTACGATAACGGGTGTATCATGGATGATCGCATCGATAAAGAGGGCTGTCTCCTGCACATACGCTTCATTGTAGCGTTCCAGGAAAAAGTGCAATGGTTTGTCGCGCATGAGCCCAGTTGCTGTACTAATCTCAGCCGTATTGGGATGATCGTTCGCCGCTGTGGCGCTGCCCTTCGAGCCGAATACTTCGACTCGCTGATCATACCCATATACAGCCTGACGGCTGTTATCAATAACACCAATCGCTCCATTAGCAAAAGTCATCGTAACAATTGCTGTATCCACATCGCCATGTTCTGCAAAGACCGGATTGATCAGCACGTTGCCCTGAGCGTACACTTCTTCCACTTCACTCCCGGACAGATACCGAGCCATGTCAAAGTCGTGGATCATCATGTCCATGAAGATCCCGCCAGACACCCGGATGTACTCCGCAGGCGGTGGGCTCGGGTCGCGAGAAGTAATCTTGATAATATGCGGATCACCAATCGTACCATCCTGCACATGTGCACGTACCCGTCTGAAGTTGTGATCGAAGCGGCGGTTAAACCCGATTTGCAGCTTCACGCCAGCCTTTTGCACTGCTGCTACAGCCGCTTGGGTCTGCGCTAGATCCATGCTCACCGGCTTTTCACAGAAGATGTGTTTCCCTGCCTGAGCGGCCTGTTCAATCAACGGTACATGTGTGTCTGTTGAAGAACAGATCAGCACAGCATCTACATTAGGCATTGAGATCAACTGGCTACTGTCTGTCGTTACAACAGGAATGCCTCGTCTGGAGGCCCAAGCCTCAAGTTCAGGACCGGCGAACAAGTCACTGATTCCCACAATCTCGGCATGCGGGTTGCGCAGGAGATTGTCTGCATGAATTTTGCCGATCCGTCCAGCACCGATGATGCCAATTCTCACTTTGTCCTTGCCCATTCCGTTATCCTCCCTATGTGCGTCCATATGGGCTGGGCGTTCCCCTTAGCCCGAGTTATGCTCTGGTTGGTTATTACCAGCGTGCCGTTACCATCTTCTTGCGAGTGTAGAACTCAACACCATCCGTGCCATTGGCATGCAGATCACCGTAGAAGGACTTTTTCCAGCCGGAAAACGGGAAGAATGCCATAGGTGCAGGTACGCCCAGGTTAATCCCCAACATGCCCGCATCAATTGTTTCACGGAATTGACGCATACTCGCCCCGCTGCGGGTGAACAGACACGCACCATTACCAAAGTCGGAACGGTTCGCAAGCTCCACAGCTTCTTCTAGCGTAGACACTCTTGCCACTGAGAGTACGGGAGCAAAGATCTCATCCTGCCAGATTTTCATATTACTCTGCACTTGGTCGAATACTGTCGGTCCTACAAAATAACCGGATTCCCCTGTCGCTTGATCCTTACGTCCATCCCGGATCAAAGCCGCGCCTTCCAGCTCTCCGGCTTCAATGTAACTGAGTGTGCGCTCTTTATGTGGTCCACGGATTACGGGACCGAGGAACACACCCTCATCCATGCCGTTACCGATGGTAATGCGGTCTGCTGCTTCCACCAACTTTTGTACGAGTGTGTCAGCCACATCACCTACAGCTACAACAACCGAACAGGCCATGCAACGTTCTCCTGCTGAACCAAAAGCTGCACTCGTAATCTCTTTCACCGTCAGATCCAGATCGGCGTCCGGCATAACGATCGAGTGGTTTTTGGCACCCGCGAGTGCCTGTACCCGTTTGCCATGCTTGGATGCAGTGGTGTAGACATACTCAGCCACAGGCTGTGAGCCGACAAAAGAGATCGCTTGAACATCCTTGTGTTCCAGCAGACCGTTCACGACATCATGCGCACCGTGAACGATGTTGAGCACACCGTCCGGAAGCCCTGCTTCCTTGAACAGCTCTGCCAAGCGGCCTGCCAGCAGCGGTGTACGCTCGGACGGCTTCAGAACAAAGGTGTTACCACACGCAATAGCCAGCGGGAACATCCAGCAAGGGACCATCATCGGGAAGTTGAAAGGGGTAATCCCCCCAATTACGCCGATTGGGTACCGGTACATGCCCGACTCCAGTCCTGTCGCGATGTCAGGCAGTTGTTTACCCATCATCAGATTCGGGGCACCTGCCGCGAATTCGACGCATTCAATGCCACGCAATACCTCACCGTACGCTTCGGCGTAGCTTTTGCCGTTCTCCAGTGTTACCAAGCGAGCGAGCTCTTCCCAATGCTCCACTAGCAGCTGCTGGTAGCGGAACAGAATACGTGCACGGCGTGGAACTGGTGTGCCGCTCCAGGATTTGAATGCTTCCCGTGCCGTCTGTACGGCCAGATCTACATCCGCTTGTTCAGACAGTGGCACGTGTGCAATAACCTCTTCCGTAGCCGGATTCACAACCGGCTCCGTACGAGTTGCCGTTGGGGTTACCCAGGCACCTCCGATCCAGTTTTGTACCATTGTCGCTGTTGCAGATGCTTCAGAAATCCCTTTTCCCATAGCCCTGTCTCCCTTCGCTTATGTGTGATCGCTTATGTTCAACTTGTTCCATTGTTATAGATCTGTATGATCACGTTATTCAAAGTATTGCAACGTCCTTCAGGACACGGTAATCTCGCCCCGATTGCAACGTTCGATGTAATCATTCACCTGTTCTACCGTTGGCATCGCATCCGAACAGCTGTGGCTCGAAATGACGATACTTGCTGCCCCACTGCCGTACGCCATACTGCGCTCAATCGTCCAGCCCTGCATCAATCCATACAGGAACCCTGCCGCATAGGAGTCGCCTGCACCGAACGTTTTGACCACTTTTGCCGGATAGCTGTCAGCACGGTGGGAAAGCCCTTCACGCGTATAAGCAATGGACCCTTCCTTGCCGTGTTTGATTACAACAATGTTGGCTGAGAAATCAAACCATTTCTGTGCAGTTATCTGATCGCTATGATCCGGATTGTGGTCGAATGTCTCCATCATGTCGAACTCTTCACGTGTGCCCAGAATAATATCGCATTTCTCGGCTGCGAGGTTGTAATACACCGCTGTCTCTTCATCTGATGTCCATGTGTATGGACGATAGTCCAGATCAAACACAATAACTGTGCCATGCTTTTTCGCATATGTTAGTGCCTGTAATACGGCTTCACGGGATGGGCTCTCGGCGAGAGCCGTGCCTGAGATTAGCAGTACTTTGGAGTCGGCAATTAACTGCTCTTGTACCTCTTGCGCCTGTAATAACAGATCAGCTACATTATCCCGGTACATCAGGATACTGCAATCGGTTGGGCTCTTGATTTCGGTAAAAGCAAGCCCTGTCACCGCTCCGGTGTCATCTGTCACCACATTTGATGTGTCAATGCCGTTCTTCTCCAAATAACTCTGGATGAATCTGCCCATCTGGTCACCTGCGATTTTGCCGATAAAAGCCGTCTCCATACCCAGCCTGGACATGCCAATCGTAATGTTGGCCGGAGAGCCACCCACATATTTCGTGAACGTCATCGTTTCTTCCATCGGGCGATTGATCTCATTGGCATTCAAGTCGATACACAGACGGCCAATCGCGGTGAAATCCTTCTTCCTTGATTCTGGAAAGGATACGTAGGTCATTGCATGTGAGCCCCTTTCTGTGTTGAGATTTTACATGGTTTATATGGATATCTAGACCAGTTACTCATTCCATCGTGAGGACTCGGACCTCCACGGTTCCTTCACTTCATGGGTATATTCCTCTCCCCATCGCTATGCTTGGTATCAGCTGTGCTGGTATAACGCCTTCATATAGTTCAAAGATCGCTTCGCATACTCATACGGTTTATGAATTGCAGGGTCCTGTTCTCCTTCAAGCATCGCCCAGCCATCGTACCCTCGTGTAATCAGTTCCTGAAGAATGGGAGCAAAATCAATGCATCCATCCCCTGGTACGGTGAACACCCCTTTACGAATACAGCCGACAAAATCAGACTGCTCCGCACGTGCTTCATCCAGCACATGGGGGCGGATATCCTTCAGATGGATATAAGCGATCCGGTCATAATGTTTACGCAGCAGTTCAAGCGGATCAGCTCCACCATAGTAGGCATGACCTGTGTCATAGAGCAGATACACGAGAGAAGGATCTGTCAGCTCCATCAGTCGATCGATCTCATCCGGTTGTTCTACCACCGTGCCTCCATGATGATGGTATGTGAGCTTCAACCCGTGTTCCCGGGCAATGGCTCCTGCTTCATTTAACCCTTCAGCGAGGATATGCCATTCGGATTCGCTGAGTCTGAGCACTTCTTTTTCATTCGGTGTCCGTCTTGGATCAAAATGAAGTGACCCACCTACCTCCGCCGTACTGATCACCTTACTGCCCATGGATTGCAGGAATTCCGCATGTCTGCGATAACCGTCCAACTCCGACTGACGATACGCCGGATCAGAGAACAGTACCGATTTCCACTGGGAGACCAGATTGATATTCCTCTTGCTCAGTTCTTCACGCAGTATAGCGGGATCGGTTGGATACTTACGTCCCATCTCTGTGCCTGTCAGCCCAAGACGCTGAATGTCATCCAGAATCTGTGCACACGTTGTGGCATCGCCATGCTCCTTCACATCTTCCCCGACCCAATTGATCGGATGAATCCCAAGCTGGAATGGCAGCTTGCTCATTGCTCCACGTCTCCTTTGTCGTTCAACATTGTGGTTCAACCGGAATGTAGTACTCATAGTTTCAATATATCGATAAATACGTCCACTGATCTCATACTGTGGGGGAGTTCAGATAAGGCTACATTTTAGAAGGAATACTCTATTAAATCGAATTAAAAAGGTCTTGCTTTGGCACGGTTGGCTTGCATGGTGTGATGCGCATGAACTACCTTTTCCTCGGCAGATACTTCTGGCACACCTACATTCCACCATGACTCATAACCACCTGCATTGGTTCCAGGCACGACCGGAATCTCAATCAACGTACTCACCGTTTCGTTCTTCGCATCTCGGATTGCTTGTTCCAGCTGTTCTGCCGTCTCCGCTCTATAGGATTTGGCTCCCATGCTTCGGGCGTGAGCTGCAAAGTCCATTGGCATGTAGTCCCCGGTCAATCGTCCACTTTCTGACTCCCGATAACGGAACTCATTACCGAACCCGTCACTACCATGTTCCCGCTGCAAATTATGAATACACTGGAATCCATTATTGTTGAATAATAGAACGGTCATCTTCTTCTGTTCCTGCAAACTGGTCACAAACTCCGAATGCAGCATCAGATAACTGCCATCCCCTACCATGGCGTACACTTCACGATCTGGCTCGGCAAGTGCTGCTCCGAACGCTCCGCTTACCTCGTACCCCATGCAGGAGAACCCATACTCCATGTGATATGTTTTTGGTTCAGACGCACGCCACAGACGATGCAGATCACCTGGCAGACTACCTGCCGCACACACGATGACGGAAGATGGATCAATCGTCCGGTTAACTACGCCGACTGCTGTAGTCTGTGCCAGCCCTGCTTCATGTTCTGCTCCATACAGCCTATCCACTTCTGCATTCCACTCAGCGCGGAGATCAGCGACTTCGGATGAGCCATAGGCACTGCGGTATTGTCTTTGCTGCAATTCCTTTTGCAAAGCCTGCAATCCTTCTCGTGCATCCGCCAAAATGGCTTCCCCACCAAGCTTGGCAGCATCCATGCCGTTCAGGTTGATGTTAATGAATGACGCTTCCGGATGCTGAAAAGCAGAGCGGGACGCCGTCGTAAAATCCGAGAACCGCGTACCGACGCCGATCACCACATCCGCTTCTCTCGCCAGCCTATTGGCTGCCAGAGAGCCAGTAACCCCGATGGCTCCCACATTCAGTGGGTGGTCCCAAGCGACTGCGCTCTTGCCCGCCTGCGTCTCGGCGATCGGAATACCAAATGCCTCGGCGAACTCGACGAGCTGGGCGGATGCCTCAGAGTACAACACACCGCCGCCTGCAACGAGCAGCGGCTTTCTGCCTCGGGCAATCTGCTGCGTTGCCCGTTCAATGGCTGCCTGTACCGGGGGGCGACGGTCCAGATAGTGTACTTTGCGGGCGAAGAACGATTCAGGATAATCGTACGCCTCTGCCTGCACATCCTGCGGCAGTGCGAGCGTAACAGCTCCCGTCTCTGCCGGGTCGGTAAGCACACGCATGGCCTGTGTAGCAGCAATCATCAACTGTTCAGGACGAACGATGCGATCCCAGTATTTACTGACGGCTTTGAATGGATCAGTAGCTGAGATTGTATAATCACTGCTCACTTCCAACTGCTGCAGTACCGGGTCTGGTTCCCGTGTAGCAAAGTTATCTCCAGGAAGCAATAAAACCGGAATCCGGTTCACCGTTGCGGTAGCCGCTGCTGTAATCATATTTAAAGCACCCGGACCAATGGATGTAGTACATGCATAGATTTGCCTGCGGTTCTTCTGTTTGGCATAGGCCGCTGCCGTATGCACCATACCTTGTTCGTTCTTCCCTTGCATATACGTCAGGCTTCCCGAACTGCGCTCCAACGCTTCTCCAATGCCAGTTACGTTGCCATGTCCAAAGATGCCGATGATCCCTTTCACAAACTTGGTTTCCACACCGTCAACCGAGATATATTGCTGATCCAGGTATCGAAGCAGTGCCTGAGCCATCGTTAATCGAATGGTTGTCATGATTTGATCGCCTTCCTTTCCTTTACGGGTTAAGCGCTTAATCTACGTTAAGTTTAAGCGCCTTACCCCTAAAGGTTAAGCGCTTAATTGATATGGTATTACAGGCTGATGATTTACGCAAGCTATTTTTGTAAGCGTTTTTATAAATTGCGATAAAACAACGATAATTCATTGTTGTAAGATCTGTTAGACCTGCTTCATTTGAGAGCTCTCCACAATAATCGCCAATATACCTATGAATGCAAAAAAAGAAAGAGACGGTGAGACCATCTCTTTCTTTTACGATATATAAGCGGGTGATGGGAATCGAACCCACGCTATTAGCTTGGAAGGCTAAAGTTCTACCATTGAACTACACCCGCATAACAACAATCGGGATGACACGATTTGAACATGCGACCCCCTGGTCCCAAACCAGGTGCTCTACCAAGCTGAGCTACATCCCGTTATCTATACCGGCGAGAGGACTCGAACCTCCACGGTTTCCCACTCGATTTTGAGTCGAGCGCGTCTGCCATTCCGCCACGCCGGCAAAATATGAAGTTATAATGGCGCGCCCTGAGAGATTCGAACTCCCGGCCTTTTGATTCGTAGTCAAACGCTCTATCCAGCTGAGCTAAGGGCGCAAAATATTGGAGCGGAAGACGGGAATCGAACCCGCGACCCTCGCCTTGGCAAGGCGATGCTCTACCGCTGAGCCACTTCCGCAAATAAAGGATGCGCGTGGAGGGACTTGAACCCCCACGTCAAAGACGCTAGATCCTAAGTCTAGTGCGTCTGCCAATTCCGCCACACGCGCATATGATGGTGAGTCATGAAGGGCTCGAACCTTCGACACCCTGATTAAAAGTCAGGTGCTCTACCAACTGAGCTAATGACTCATAGAAAACTGGTGGAGGATGATGGATTCGAACCACCGAACCCGTACGGGAGCAGATTTACAGTCTGATGCGTTTGGCCGCTTCGCTAATCCTCCAGGATTACATGGTGCCGGCGAGAGGACTTGAACCCCCAACCTACTGATTACAAGTCAGTTGCTCTACCAGTTGAGCTACACCGGCGTATAACAGGTGTTATATATGGTGGCTCGGGACGGAATCGAACCGCCGACACGAGGATTTTCAGTCCTCTGCTCTACCGACTGAGCTACCGAGCCTTACTATATTAAAAAATGGCGGAACCGACGGGATTCGAACCCGCGATCTCCTGCGTGACAGGCAGGCATGTTAGGCCAACTACACCACGGTTCCATAGTACTTTCTCAAGGAAAGTTAATTGCGGGGGCAGGATTTGAACCTGCGGCCTTCGGGTTATGAGCCCGACGAGCTACCGGGCTGCTCCACCCCGCGTCGTTATAAAAGTTATATGGTGGAGGCTGAGGGGATCGAACCCCCGACCCTCTGCTTGTAAGGCAGATGCTCTCCCAGCTGAGCTAAGCCTCCATATTATGACCCGTAGGGGATTCGAACCCCTGTTACCTCCGTGAAAGGGAGGTGTCTTAACCCCTTGACCAACGGGCCTTACTGGCTCCCCGAACAGGGCTCGAACCTGTGACAACTCGATTAACAGTCGAGTGCTCTACCAACTGAGCTATCAGGGAATGGTGGAGCCAAGCGGGATCGAACCGCTGACCTCCTGCTTGCAAGGCAGGCGCTCTCCCAGCTGAGCTATGGCCCCATACACTGTTGTATTTCTTGCTGTGGTATTACTATGGGCCCTGGTGGACTCGAACCACCGGCCTCACCCTTATCAGAGGTGCGCTCTAACCAACTGAGCTAAGGGCCCTTATCAAATTTCGAAAAAAAATACCCCCAAAGGGGTTTCGCTTGGCGGCGTCCTACTCTCCCAGGACCCTGCGGTCCAAGTACCATCGGCGCTAGAGGGCTTAACGGTCGTGTTCGGGATGGGTACGTGTGGAACCCCTCCGCCATCGCCACCAAACGCATAGCTATAGCTTACATTTCAGAGTTGTTGTTCTCTGAAAACTAGATTCGAAACGAAACATGCGATTTAAAACTTGCTATTGGATAAGCCCTCGACCGATTAGTACTGGTCAGCTCCATGCATTGCTGCACTTCCACCCCCAGCCTATCTACCTCGTCGTCTTCAAGGGGTCTTACATACTGGGAAATCTCATCTTGAGGGGGGCTTCACGCTTAGATGCTTTCAGCGTTTATCCCTTCCGTACATAGCTACCCAGCGGTGCTCCTGGCGGAACAACTGGTACACCAGCGGTACGTCCATCCCGGTCCTCTCGTACTAAGGACAGCTCCTCTCAAATTTCCTACGCCCACGACAGATAGGGACCGAACTGTCTCACGACGTTCTGAACCCAGCTCGCGTACCGCTTTAATGGGCGAACAGCCCAACCCTTGGGACCTACTTCAGCCCCAGGATGCGATGAGCCGACATCGAGGTGCCAAACCTCCCCGTCGATGTGGACTCTTGGGGGAGATAAGCCTGTTATCCCCAGGGTAGCTTTTATCCGTTGAGCGATGGCCCTTCCATGCGGTACCACCGGATCACTAAGCCCGACTTTCGTCCCTGCTCGACTTGTAGGTCTCGCAGTCAAGCTCCCTTATGCCTTTGCACTCTTCGAATGATTTCCAACCATTCTGAGGGAACCTTTGGGCGCCTCCGTTACTCTTTAGGAGGCGACCGCCCCAGTCAAACTGCCCACCTGACACTGTCCCCGCACCGGATTACGGTACCAGGTTAGAACCTAGATACGATCAGGGTGGTATCCCAACGTTGCCTCCACGCAAGCTGGCGCTCACGCTTCAAAGGCTCCCACCTATCCTGTACAGATCGTACCCAAATTCAATATCAAGCTGCAGTAAAGCTCCATGGGGTCTTTCCGTCTTGTCGCGGGTAACCTGCATCTTCACAGGTATTAAAATTTCACCGGATCTCTCGTTGAGACAGCGCCCAAGTCGTTACGCCATTCGTGCGGGTCAGAATTTACCTGACAAGGAATTTCGCTACCTTAGGACCGTTATAGTTACGGCCGCCGTTTACTGGGGCTTCGGTTCACAGCTTCGGGATTGCTCCCTAACCACTCCCCTTAACCTTCCAGCACCGGGCAGGCGTCAGCCCGTATACTTCGCCTTACGGCTTCGCACAGACCTGTGTTTTTGCTAAACAGTCGCTTGGGCCTTTTCACTGCGGCCCCCTCGTGCTATTCACACTACCGGGGCACCCCTTCTCCCGAAGTTACGGGGTCATTTTGCCGAGTTCCTTAACGAGAGTTCTTCCGCGCGCCTTAGAATACTCTTCTCGCCTACCTGTGTCGGTTTGCGGTACGGGCACCATCACCTGGCTAGAGGCTTTTCTTGGCAGTGTGAGATCATGACCTTCGCTACTGTAATTTTCACTCCCCATCACAGCTCAGCCTTACAATGTGCGGATTTGCCTACACATCAGCCTTACTGCTTAGACGGACATCCATCAGTCCGCGTCACTACCCTACTGCGTCCCCCCATTGCTCATAACGGCTTACGGTGGTACAGGAATTTCGACCTGTTGTCCTTCGACTACGCCTTTCGGCCTCGCCTTAGGTCCCGACTTACCCTGAGCGGACGAGCCTTCCTCAGGAACCCTTAGGCTTTCGGCGGATCAGATTCTCACTGATCTTTTCGTTACTCATACCGGCATTCTCACTTGTATAATGTCCAGCGCTCCTTACGGTACACCTTCAACCCTTATACAACGCTCCCCTACCCCTGATGCAAAGCATCAAGCCATAGCTTCGGTGGTGTGTTTAGCCCCGTTACATTTTCGGCGCAGAGTCACTCGACCAGTGAGCTATTACGCACTCTTTAAATGATGGCTGCTTCTAAGCCAACATCCTGGTTGTCTGTGCAACTCCACATCCTTTCCCACTTAACACACACTTGGGGACCTTAGCTGATGGTCTGGGCTGTTTCCCTTTTGACAATGGATCTTAGCACTCACTGTCTGACTCCCGGAAGTAAGTCTATGGCATTCGGAGTTTGACTGAGCTTGGTAACCCTTGCGGGCCCCGCACCCAATCAGTGCTCTACCTCCACGACTCTGTTTTCCGAGGCTAGCCCTAAAGCTATTTCGGGGAGAACCAGCTATCTCCGAGTTCGATTGGAATTTCTCCGCTACCCCCACCTCATCCCCGCATTTTTCAACATGCGTGGGTTCGGGCCTCCAGTGCGTGTTACCGCACCTTCACCCTGGACAGGGGTAGATCACCCGGTTTCGGGTCTACGTCCACGTACTAATTCGCCCTATTCAGACTCGCTTTCGCTGCGGCTCCGGCTCTTCACCTTAACCTTGCACGGGAACGTAACTCGCCGGTTCATTCTACAAAAGGCACGCCATCACCCCTAAAACGGGCTCTGACTTTTTGTAAGCACACGGTTTCAGGTTCTATTTCACTCCCCTTCCGGGGTGCTTTTCACCTTTCCCTCACGGTACTGCTTCACTATCGGTCGCTAGGAAGTATTTAGCCTTGGCAGATGGTCCTGCCGGATTCATACGGGGTTTCACGTGCCCCGCACTACTCGGGATCCGTCTCGGAGGGAACAGACTTTCAACTACAGGGCTTTTACCTTCTTTGGCGGGCCTTTCCAGACCTCTTCGCTTAACCGGTTCCTTTGTAACTCCATGTGAGACGTCCCACAACCCCAAAGAGCAAGCTCTCTGGTTTGGGCTTCTCCGCGTTCGCTCGCCGCTACTGACGGAATCACTATTGTTTTCTCTTCCTCAGGGTACTTAGATGTTTCAGTTCCCCTGGTATGCCTCTGCACAACCTATGTATTCAGTTGTGAGTAACTGGAAATTACCCCAGCTGGGTTTCCCCATTCGGACACCCCCGGATCAAAGCTTGCTTACAGCTCCCCGAGGCAGTTTCGTTGTTCGCCACGTCCTTCATCGGCTCCTAGCGCCTAGGCATCCTCCGTGTGCTCTTAGTAGCTTAACCTCGTGCTCCGGTATTGGCCGCTCGCTTCCCTTGTTTTGCTTACGCAAAGCCAAAAGTCGCTCCCACCCAAAACCATCGTACGTGCAATCTACCGTTTTTATTGAAACTTGTTTACACAAGTTCAGCTAAAAAGGAATGTTCTAATTCGCATTACTTTCGTTTCGATATCTAGTTTTCAAAGAACAAGCTCCATGCAAAAGCAAGCTGTTTGAGAGTTTGAGCTCTCAAAACTGAGCAACGAGTGAGTGTTTTTGCTCTTCATTTCATCCACACCAAGGTGAAGGACCGAAATGAATTGCGGTCGCAGGTTCTAAGAACCTGCTTATTTGAATGTTTCCGTTACAGGAAACGATTCTCCATAGAAAGGAGGTGATCCAGCCGCACCTTCCGATACGGCTACCTTGTTACGACTTCACCCCAATCATCTATCCCACCTTCGGCGGCTGGCTCCTTGCGGTTACCCCACCGACTTCGGGTGTTATAAACTCTCGTGGTGTGACGGGCGGTGTGTACAAGACCCGGGAACGTATTCACCGCGGCATGCTGATCCGCGATTACTAGCAATTCCGACTTCATGCAGGCGAGTTGCAGCCTGCAATCCGAACTGAGACCGGCTTTGTTGGGATTGGCTCCATCTCGCGATTTCGCAGCCCGTTGTACCGGCCATTGTAGTACGTGTGTAGCCCAGGTCATAAGGGGCATGATGATTTGACGTCATCCCCACCTTCCTCCGGTTTGTCACCGGCAGTCTATCTAGAGTGCCCACCCGAAGTGCTGGCAACTAAATATAAGGGTTGCGCTCGTTGCGGGACTTAACCCAACATCTCACGACACGAGCTGACGACAACCATGCACCACCTGTCTCCTCTGTCCCGAAGGAAAGATACATCTCTGTACCGATCAGAGGGATGTCAAGACCTGGTAAGGTTCTTCGCGTTGCTTCGAATTAAACCACATACTCCACTGCTTGTGCGGGTCCCCGTCAATTCCTTTGAGTTTCAGTCTTGCGACCGTACTCCCCAGGCGGAGTGCTTAATGTGTTAACTTCGGCACCAAGGGTATCGAAACCCCTAACACCTAGCACTCATCGTTTACGGCGTGGACTACCAGGGTATCTAATCCTGTTTGCTCCCCACGCTTTCGCGCCTCAGCGTCAGTTACAGCCCAGAGAGTCGCCTTCGCCACTGGTGTTCCTCCACATATCTACGCATTTCACCGCTACACGTGGAATTCCACTCTCCTCTTCTGCACTCAAGTCACCCAGTTTCCAGTGCGATCCGGGGTTGAGCCCCGGGATTAAACACCAGACTTAAATGACCGCCTGCGCGCGCTTTACGCCCAATAATTCCGGACAACGCTTGCCCCCTACGTATTACCGCGGCTGCTGGCACGTAGTTAGCCGGGGCTTTCTTCTCAGGTACCGTCACCTTGAGAGCAGTTACTCTCCCAAGCGTTCTTCCCTGGCAACAGAGCTTTACGATCCGAAAACCTTCATCACTCACGCGGCATTGCTCCGTCAGGCTTTCGCCCATTGCGGAAGATTCCCTACTGCTGCCTCCCGTAGGAGTCTGGGCCGTGTCTCAGTCCCAGTGTGGCCGATCACCCTCTCAGGTCGGCTACGCATCGTCGCCTTGGTGAGCCGTTACCTCACCAACTAGCTAATGCGCCGCAGGCCCATCCCCAAGTGACAGATTACTCCGTCTTTCCAGTTCTCTTCAGGCGAAGAAAACAACTATTCGGTATTAGCTACCGTTTCCGGTAGTTGTCCCAAACTTGAGGGCAGGTTGCCTACGTGTTACTCACCCGTCCGCCGCTAACCATCAGAGAAGCAAGCTTCTCTTCAAGTCCGCTCGACTTGCATGTATTAGGCATGCCGCCAGCGTTCGTCCTGAGCCAGGATCAAACTCTCCAATAAAGATGAATTTCAGTAGCGCGGTTAAACGCTATGAAAATCATCTCAAGTATTTGAAAAGAGCGATAAGCTCATTTTGAATCTGACGAGATTAAAAATCTCATTTGTGCTCCAGTCGATCCAAGCCGAGGCTTGTTTCAAACTTTCGCGTTCATTCTGCAAGCAGAATGTTTACTCACTCGTTGTTCAGTTTTCAAAGATCAAACTTGTTTTGTTACCGAGTGTTATTCTCCTCAGCAACTTTTATATCATAACACTTCCGAACCAACTTAGCAAGCTCTTTTTTAAGTTTCTTTCGAAGCTTATTTTGTTTTGCCTGCACACACTTTGTTTCTCGTGTTTTTTTGGCCGGAAATAGAATATACCATATGAACAATATAATTACTACTTGTAAAATATCCCATCGATAGCCTTATTGCTTGCTTGATATAATCTCTGTTCAAACTCTTCAATTGACGGCAATATCCTCTTACTATACCCGACATGCCCTCGCTAGTCTAATCTGTCTCAATATAGGTTGTGTACAGATCCGATCAACATCATTACGTTCTATATAATAAGAAACACAATACCTTATTGGAGAACAACCTATCTATTATTTTGATATATCGAATATAGTAATTGAACTCACTCTTCTGTGAGCATGATAGATTGTAACCTTTACTTTCTACACGGTCAGTCTTTGAACCTGCCCATCACTATCGTGTCGTGATACTGTCCATCCGCGTGTCGCCGATCCTTTTTCAAAACACCTTCGATTCCGAAGCCACACTTTTGATATAGCTCAATTGCCTTTTTGTTTGATGCCAGCACGTTCAAGGTCATCTTCTCTACACCACTCTGGTCTGCCCACTCTATAGACTTCTCCAACAAGTTCTTGCCAATCCCATGTCCCCAGAACTCCCTGGCTACACACACACCGAACTCAACCTTATGGCAAAAGCGCTTCAACTCTGTGCCTTCACATCGGGAGTATCCCACTATCTCACCCGCTACTACAGCAACGAGGAATATATTACGCCGCTTCTCGCTATCCATATGGATGATACGCCGAAACCCAGCTGCATCGATATATGCCTCGCCCTCTTCACGATCCATGTTCTCCGTTTCCCCGTCTAGTTGTACACGAAGTGAAGACAGGGCCTCAGCATCCTTTTCCCCTGCTGATCTAATTGAGTAAGATAAGCCTTTAATGTAATATTCCTGCTGATCGATCATCATAAGAACCAGACCTCCTCTTCCGCTTTGGATAATTACTGTACCTGTATCGCTCTACCCCACATCAGACGGACTCTTGCCCGTAAGCATTTTGAACACCTGGCTGAAATACGTCGCATTACGGAACCCCGTCATCTCGCTCACCTCATATACCATGTAATGTCCCGACTGCAACAGTTCTAACGCTCTCTGAATTCGGTACCCGTTCAAATAACTCACGAAATTCTCACCGGTCACCCTTTTGAACAGTTGACTCAGATACTTTGGATGCACGAATAGCCCCTTGGCGATCGCTTCAAAACTAATCTCTTCGGCGTAATGCAGTTCCACATACTGTTTCACCTGCTCTATCAGTTTATTGCTTTTCTTCTCGCCCATCTCTTTGCGTATCTGATCCAGCCAGTTGCAGATAATACGGTCCATCCAGTTTACCAGATCATGCAATGCATATTTCGATTGAATTTCACGCAAAAAATCACTCATCGCTAGCGGCGGCGTTAACATAGGGTGGAGTCGGTTCCAGCTATGCATCAATGTGTCAAACAGACTGACGGCCACAACCTGTACATCCTGTATCCCAACACATTTCCCCTCTTTGAGCAAAAGGCGAATATGATGCCATACCTCTTCCGCCAGGTCAGGTCTAATATCCGCCCAAGCCTCATTCCATTGACGAAGCAATAATGAATAATCGGTCACACTTGGTTCTGTATCCATTGATGCTTCATAGTGGTAGATACGACTTCCACCTTGAAACTCTGCTGTTTCCACCGCTTCCCTGCTCTCCAGATAAGAGTCTATCACCTCACATGGGTGACTTTTGGATCTTCCTATTCCGGCACTTACTTCGATTTTCAGATACGTAAAGATCTGATCGATCATCCTCTCCACAAGTAGCAAGATTTCCTCCATTTGATCTTTATCTCCTAATAGAAGCAACACAAATACCTGATCTGAGTAATCAACAATCTCTACCTGACCTCCCGCCATGTGCTCGGATTGCTCCTTTACCGTCTCCTGAATAATATCGGCTGCCCCATAGCGGAGAAGCTGCCAGTCCCGTTCTTTCATCCGTGTCAGAAATACGGGGCGATTCAGTTGCAGACTAATGGCGCGTGCCTGTGAGGACATATGAATGCCTATATACTCCATGCGTTCTTTAGGCAGCTCATCTGCCCGATATCGCGTAGTCAGCAGTTCGTGAAGAAATTGTTTGCGCAGATAGGGAAGTACCCGTCCAACCTCCTGCTTGTACGTCCGCTCCAGCCGCTCATGTCGCTCTCGTACGTCTTGTTCCAATAATACCTCCCGCAACACAGACTCAATCTCCTCCACCTCTGCCGGCTTCAGCAAAAAGTGATTCACACCCCAGCGCATGGCTGCACGGGCGTTCTCGAATTCGTCATATCCACTAAGGATGATAATCGGCAGATGGGGATGATCACGCCGCAGCGCCTGTGTAATCTCAAGCCCGGTCATCCCCGGTAGATAGACGTCAGTCATGACGAGATCTGGATGCATGCTGTGGAACAACTCCAGCGCATCCAAGCCATTGGTAGCTGTACCTGCAATGCTGAGGCCTAGGGAAGGCCAATCGATATGTTCGGTTAGAGCCTTAACAATATGCGGATCGTCATCTACAAGCATAATGGTCTTCATCCTTTTTCACCGTCCAGCCACAGATTTAATTGCTCGTCGGTCTCTATGCGCGGCAGCGTAATGGTCACTTCCACACCACCCGACTCTCCATCACTCAGTTGAACGCCATATCTCTTCCCGCAATACAGCTGAATGCGCTGATGTACATTCCGTACACCGATACCACACGTATCTTCCAGCTCCCAGCCTTCCGGTAAACCTTGCCCATTATCCGCGATACGAATAACGATATCTGAGTGAGAGTCTTCTGCTTCGTGCATATGCACCTGAATTCGAAGTGTGCCTTCTTCGGGATGCCCGTGCATAACGGCATTTTCGATAAAGGGCTGCAAAATGATCTTGGGAATGTAACAGCCGCGAATACGCGGATCAATCTGTTCCTGATATTGAATAGAGAAGGGTAGACGCTCTGACTGAATGCTGACGTAGCAACGTGCATGCTCCAACTCATCCCGCACCCGAATAAACAATCTCCCTCCACTCAATCCGATCCGTAACAGCTTGCTGAGTTGTACAATCATGCGACTGATGTCTTTGGCTTCGTAATCTAGTGCACGCCAGTGGATCATGTCGAGGGTGTTATATAGAAAATGGGGTTTGATCTGAGCCTCAAGCAAGCCCGTCTGGGCTTCCCGCTTGGCACGGCTCTCATCCTTCACCTGTTCCATCAGCGTCGTGAGTTGTGAAGCCATGTGATTGAAGCCATAAGCCAAGTGGGCGTATTCCTCCGTAAAAGACAACTGAACCCGGGTATTGAAATCCCCTTTCTCCAATTGTCTCATCCGCTTGATCAATTGGCGTAGAGGACGAATAATCCGCCGCACGAAGAGATACGCGAGTACTGCCGAGAATAACAACCCCAGCACCGCAATTCCGAAGATCTGCCATCCTGCTTGCCTGACTGGAGATAAAAGCATATGAACCGGGATCGCCTGCACCAGACGCCACTGAAGCATGGCTGGTCTGGAATATAGCACAAGCTGTGAACCACCGGACTGACCGGAGACCACTTCGAATCCGTCTTCTCCACGCTGGACGTGTTCCTGAATCCAGGCACTGTCTACTATAGAAGAAGAATCTCCATCTCCACCACTTGTATTAGAGTCATCTGGCCACTTAGATCCCTCAACGGGATTAGATTCCCCCATCTGCATGACGACTTTGCCAGCCGTGTCCACCAGCAATACCTTTCCATCCAATACCATAGGCATATCCGCAAACCTGCGTACAATGTCAGCACGACTCAGTCGAATGAGCACATAGGCTACCGTACCCCCTCGGCTGTCAAAGATTCGCTGGGCGTACCCGATTAATGATTGACCAGATTCATTCTCGCGCAAAGGTACCCATGCTGCATCTGCCTGCTCCAGTGCATCGAACCAGGAATCACCGGATATCGTGTCTACCGGGAAGATGCGATCAGGCATGGTGACAGCAACACCGTTAAATGCATCCGTGTACAACTCTATAGAAGTAATGCCTTCACTGACGACCAGCGTATGATCCAATATGCGGGATACTTCCCGCCGTTGATGAATCTGCGAAAGTCTCCCTGTCTCCATCGTTTCGAGCAAACTGGACAGTTCCCGATTGCTTGCCAAAGCGTAGGCATTGCCCGTTACACTTGTGATGAAGTCAAATCCCCGTCGTGTGCTCTCGTTCAGAAGAGCCAGACGTGCTTTGCTAATCTCGGCAAAGGTGACTGCTGAGAAAGACTGATATGCCAGCCAGACCACAACCGAGACTAGCAGGAGATTAAACGCAATAAAGCAAGTCACCATCAATGTGGAGAGCTTGCTTTGTTGCAGCTTTTGATTAATAAATGAAGACCATCTTCCTTTCCGCATGCGAAAATCAACTCGTTTCGTCTTGGAATTACCCTTTGAGTCCAGAGGTTGCGATTCCTTCCACGAAGTACTTTTGACACACGATAAATACGATAAAACATGGCACCAGCGACAATACCGACATCGCAAACATTGGACCCCAATCGGATTGAGAGCTGGAATCAAGGAACAAACGCAGACCTAACGGCACTGTATATTTGCTCACGTCGCTCAGGTAGATCAACTGACTGAAGAAGTCGTCCCATGTCCACAAGAACGTGAAAATCATCGTAGTGACCAGTGCTGGGAAAGCCAGTGGAATGATGATTTTGGTGTATATTTTCACAGGACCGCATCCATCAATGGTAGCTGCCTCATCCAACTCTTTAGGCAATCCCCGGAAGAACTGCACCATGAGAAAAATGAAGAATGCGTCCGTCGCCAGCCATTTTGGCACGACGAGAGGCAGATACGTATTCACCCACTCCAGGTGGTTGAAAAGGATATACTGCGGGATCAGCGTCACATGATGTGGCAGCATGATCGTCATGAGCATCAGGCCGAAGCAGATGGCTTTGAAACGAAAATTCAGTCGGGCGAAGGCATACGCCGCCATAGAGCAAGAGATGACATTGCCCAGCACAGCTCCAAGCGACAGGATGACAGAGTTGGTCAGGAAGCGGGAGAACGGATTACCCTGAATCCCCGACCAGCCATTCATGTAATTTTGCCAATTCCATTCCTGCGGCCAGAACCAGGTCTCTGTAAAGATCATATGTCCCGGTTTGAACGAGCTGCCCAGCATCCAGAGAATCGGATAGAGCATGACAAAGGCGATGCCTGAGATCAGCACATGTTTGCCGAAGACCCATGCTGTGGAGTTCCGTTGTCCAATCATGATTTTCCACCATCCTCATAGTGCACCCACAGCTTGCTGCTGCGGAATACGAGCAATGTAAATACGCCAATCAGGATCACCAGCACCCAGGCCATCGCGGAAGCATAGCCCATCTGAAAGAACGAGAATCCTTTTTTGTACAGATACAGGGAGTACATTAATGTTGAATTCACTGGCCCTCCGCTACCATTACTGATGACGAAAGCCTGCGTGAACGATTGAAAGGACGTAATCAGCTGCATGACGAGATTGAAGAAGATGACGGGTGACAGAATCGGCAACGTTATATAGAAGAATCTCCGCAGAGGACCTGCACCATCTACGGCTGAGGCTTCATCATATTCGGGTGGAATCTGCTTCAAGCCTGCCAGGAAAATAATCATCGACGATCCGAACTGCCACACGGATAACAGCACGATGGAGTACAGGGCATACTTCGGATTCGCAACCCAATCGGGAGCTTTAATGCCTACCATGGCAAGAACACTATTGAGCAGCCCATCCCCACCCAGCATTTTACGCCACAACATCGCAATTGCCACGCTACCCCCAAGCAATGTCGGGATGTAATACACCGTCCGGTAAATACCGAGCCCTCGAATCCCTTTGTTGAGCAGCATGGCTACCAGTAGCGCAAAGATCAATTTGACCGGTACGGATACAGCGACATACGTGAATGTGACTTTGAGCGACTGGGTAAACAGTTTATCCGATGTAAACATCGTAGTGTAGTTATCCAGACCGACCCAGGAAGGGGCGGCCAGGATACTGTAATCGGTGAACGAAATGTACAAGGATACCAACATGGGACCCAGGGTTAGAAATAACAATCCGACAAGCCATGGGGCGAGAAACAGAAGCGCTGCTCCATTGTGGGCATATCTCCGTTTCACCCGCTGGCTAGCCACACGCTCGATTCGGGCTTGACTGACCTGTGATGTCGTCATCTTCGCAACCTCCCCGCAGAATTAGAAGTCTGGAACGGTTTCAATGGTTTATTGACTCGATCCAAGCGTAGCCTTCGCTCCTTCAATAAACTGTGCAATCACATCCGGAGTACTGCCTTGACCGAAGGCGATCTGCTCGCTTGCGCTCTTGAAACTCGTGTCCACTTCAGCAAATCCTTGCGGGTATGGCGGGTCAATCTCACTGGAATGTTTCGATACAGTATCGATAAATTGGAAAATAGTTTGCTCCGCTTCCGGCAGCGTAGGCTGCATCTGTTCACGAATGCTGGAATTGACCGGCACCCCACGTTCAGAACCGAGAATGGCAGTTGCTTCTGGATCATTCACCATGAAATCGATGAACATGGCCACTTCTTTCGGATGTTTTGTTTTGCCATAACCGGATAGGAACTGACCTGGCTTCAGGTATTCGCCAATTTGCTGCTCGTTAACACCATGCGGAAGCACTTGTATGCCCAGTTTATGATCCTGGTTTTTGTTCACTTGCTGGAATGTCAGTAGCTGGTTGGACCATGCAAAATCCATAGCGGCTGTGCCCAGTGAAATTGGACGTGTCTCCAGTGCGTTGGTTGTGGATGCCGTTATCTCCGCTGTGGTCACTCCACCATTCTCACGAAGTGCACCCCACATGTCGAACCATTGTTGAAGCTCCTCGCTGGTAGCGGTCATCGTGCCACCGTCAAACAATCCTTTCCCGGACTGTCGGATAAATACCTCAAACATATTCGTTGTACCGGAAATGTCTGCAGATCCGTAGAACCCCTCACCTTTGGCTGCGGCGATCTTGGTCGCAATATCCCCAAAATCCTTCCATGTCCAGCTCTCTTGTGGTTCTTCTATACCTAATTCCTGAAATACGGTAGCGTCATAGATGACACCTGGTGCGTTAACTCCGAGGGTAATCGCATATAATTTATCGTCAATCGAACCGGCTGTAATCATGCTCTGATCGTGATCCTCTGTCCGCAGCTCTTTGCTCTCTGCAAATGGGGTCAGGTCAAGCAAGGCACCACGCCGGGCAAAGTCAGTCAGAAAGGCGTAATCCATCTGGATGATATCCGGTGCATTCGAACCGGCTACCTGTGTAGTCAACTTGTCAAAGTAACCGTCCCAACCGGAATATTCAGGCTTAATGGTGATTCCCGGATGTTTCTCTTCAAACAATTGGATCACTTTGGTCGTCAGATCATGTCTAGTCTGTGATCCCCACCAGGTCATGCGCAGTTCAACCTTACCTGATGGATCTCCTTCACTTCCACTTGCTTCTCCAGAAGAAGATGGTGTATCGGTGGCCCCTCCAGAACAGGCTGTAGCGAACAATAACAGGGACAGGCAGAACAGGGTTACCCACTTTTTTGTAATCATCATAAATGAATTTCCTCCCCTTCTTGCATCTATGGAATCGCTTACAAAACCTATTGTATCGGTCCATTGCTGCACATGACATAAACAAAAGTAAGCTTTCCTGTCAAAAAAGTAAGGAGTTACAGGAATCAAAAACCACCAGGAATGATATTCCCGGCGGCTTAGTTCCCGTATCGGTATGATTACGGGTATACATCCATGATACGTGAAGAAGAAGATAGCGGGTTGATATGGAACGAAAGTATGAAAATCAGATGGAGTGCGTGGCGGCAGGTGAAGTCACCTTGTGATCAGCCAAATGATTCTTCATTTTTGCAACCTCAGTTCCTGCCAGCATCATAATGCCTATTCCGTGATTGTCATTGGTGACGGTACGCAAGTCCTGATCATAATACTCTGCCGTAAACGCATATCTCGAACCGCTGCACACGCCATGCACATTCCCTTGACGATCAATCGCTTTGCAGATGAGTCCCTTCCATGCCCGCTGGGCAGCTGTGACGTAAACTTCAGGGTCTTTGAACCAGCCAAAACGCACACCACGCGCAAAGCCATAGGCAAACATGGCTGTACATGAGGCTTCTTCATATGTCTGCGAGTCATTCAACACCTGATGCCATAACCCGCTTTCCCCTTGAAGCGCTGCGTACCCTTCACACAGCTCATTGAAGAAATCTATTAAGGCTGGGCGCTCAGGATGCTCCTTCGGCAAAGCTTCCAGCACTTCCGTCAACGAAAACAGTGTCCAGCCGTTTCCCCGTCCCCATGGAATCTGCGTTGCCTGTCCGTATTTGAAGTCATATACATGAGACATAATCTTGAACTCAGGCATGAACAGATATTTCCGATACAATAAAAACTGTCTGGCGGCTTCATCCAGTGCGGATGAGCTTCCCGTCACACGGGCATAACGAACGAGAAACGGCGTGCTCATATAGAGGTCATCTGCCCACATGGTATTCTCGGCATACTCCCCTACGCATGTGCGATAAAACGCACCATCCTCCTGTCGTTCCAAACGGGAAAGCATGAAATCAGCAATCCGTTCAGCAATCGGAAGAAACGTTGGTTCACGGCACTCGGAGTACGCCTCCAGCATGGCTGAACCAAAAGAACCGCAGTTATCCAGCATTTTTAGCATGACCAGTTGTTGATTAACTGCCGGGAAACCATACTGCTCCCGATCCCATAATGAGTATTCATACATCTGAGTACATGCCTGCACATGCTCAGCCGCATAACGCGTAATGTCCGGTCTTTGCAAATAACGCCCCGTCCGTAATAGACCATATACAGTGACACCCAATGGATAATCCCAGCGGCCATAATTGGTCACACTGCCCACTGTCCATTTGTTGCTTAACATGGCGTTTTCATAATAGGGTCTGATCCAAGCATCCGGGCGATCCAGGCGCCAATATGTCTGTTCTAGCCCGGTTTGGTACACTCGG
Organism: Paenibacillus sp. Negev47; assembly: GCF_058313655.1. Lineage (NCBI taxonomy): Bacteria > Bacillati > Bacillota > Bacilli > Caryophanales > Paenibacillaceae > Paenibacillus > Paenibacillus sp. Negev47. The sequence goes on along the minus strand of NZ_CM177754.1, from coordinate 284,795 downwards.
TCCGTTCGGGTCATATCCTGCAAACCTGGTTCAACCCCCGACTCAAAAGGCCCAACATATAACCAGGACTCTCCAGTAGCACCATGCACACGCTGAGGAAGTTCAAGTGAAAGCGGCTTACCCGAAACGGTTGCATTCAAATTAAAATGCCAAGGTCCAGCCGTATCGTTGCACTCACTTCGGACAAGCAGGTCACTCCGTCCAAAAGAGACTAGTATATCCACTTCGAACGTACCCGCCTCCTTCACCTGTGCCACAGGCTTGCCGCTAATCCATATGCTTAGAGAACCCGAAGATTGACCTGACAATCGCACTGGACTCCCGGTTGAATCGTTATTGTTCAGATGGGTCCAGGCATAAGCATGCCGACCTGGAAGATGCCCATATATTCGTTCAAGGGCTGGTTTGGAATCATCCTGATCAGACCAGCCTGTCTCAGGCAGCCACTTCAAGCTGGAATCTGCTGCTTTTCCAAGCAGGTCTGGTTGCTTACTCGCGGCCCGGTTCGGTTGGGAGAATACCCACCCCGCTTGTCCCTGTCTCTCCTGAAACGGAGCTAAGACGTTCAAAATGCGCACTTTACCTTCATCTGACCCGAATTGACAGCCGAAGCCAGCAGGCGTGTTTTTCATTTCCAGCCAAATGGTGTTCCAACCGGGCTTGATGTCGATGCTGAGCTTCACCGTGGCGTCCGGACTGATCTCATCTATTACTGTAGAGCGATAAACCAACTGTTCATTGAAGTAGAAACGAACAGGCCCATAACAGCGGACCAGTACATCCAGATTTCGGTCCTCATCCCCCCAGACCAGTGCAGCTGCGTAGGATATATGGTCTTTAGGTGCATCAGGAAAGCGTTTACCTAAATTTAGATCATAAAGCCCTTTTTCATTTTGCAAAATACCAGACTTCTGAAATACCCGATATACAAAATCAGCCTGTGCGTTGGCTCCAATATACCTCTCGGCCAGTACCTTCAGTACCTGATCCTGATCTTCTCCAAATCGGTAATACATGCTCTGCGGTTCACTGAAATAGGTCGTCATCGATGGCACACATCCCTCTCCCGTTGAAATAAATTCTTATATCATTGCATTCATACCATCCACACTGGAGCACCATATGCATCAATAAAGTATAGCGCTTAACCCAGGTGGGTAATCCCCTTACCGGGGAATAGGTATGTCCCTTGGTTATCTTCTGAATAGTCGAATAATAATCCCAGTATAACTGACATGTTCGGTGGTGGCTACAGATTTTTGATTACGCTTACAATTGTGTTGAATTTAGTCGCCTTGTCTCTCCAGGTTAACTTAAATTTAAACAATGGTTTAAAAACGAGAAAACGTTACCGATATAAATACTTGATTGAAAAACTCCACTTTTTGTATCGGGAAGGAAAGATGCACATTGAATACTCTTGAATCTCTGGTAAATGCTATGCCTTTTGTTAGCCAAATGTTCCGTGACGACATATCCATATCCATTAATGATCATGAGAAAGTATTGTATTTTTCCGAGGCAAAAAGTCTGGAGATTGGCGTGAAGGTTGGGGATGAGCTGCACGATGATTATAAAAATTTCAAAATGCTCACCAACAAGGATTCCCGTACCGTGGCACGCATGCCTGGTGATTTGCAAGGCAGACCCTTTGACGCCATCCTGATTCCTATTAAAGAAAACGATCAGGTCGTTGGTATATTGGGTGTAAACTACGCACTGGATAGCCATATGACCCTCGAAAATCTGATTCGTGAAAATGAAACAACCATTAATGCTCTCGTTGGAGGCATTCAGCAGATTGCTGCACATTCCGAAGAACTCTCCGCGACCTCGGAAGAGATTCTGCGCAATTCCAAAAAAGCTTCCGAAAACTCGGTCAGTGTGAGTAAAGTAACGAATGTCATCCGTGAAGTATCCGAACAAACCAATCTGCTTGGACTCAACGCCATGATTGAGGAAGCTCGTGTTGGCGATCAGGGAGCTGGCTTCGGCGTGGTGGCCAGTGAAGTACGCAAGCTGTCGGATCATACGAAACAAGCAGCAGCTGATATTGAATCATCACTCGGCAGTGTACAAGAATCCATGAAACATATGGAGCAGGAGATCGGTCAGATTACAACCGCAACGGTGGATCAGGCCAAGCTCGTTACCGAATTCATGGAAAGTATTGAACAGCTTAGCGAGACAAGTGCGAATCTGAAAAAGTTTGTACATCAGATGCTGGCACTCGAGTAACAATTCAGTTCCACAACAGAAAAAATGAACCATATAACATGTACATAGGAAATTTATTTTGGATGGAAAAAGCCTCCGGCTACACTTCCCTTTACAGGAAGTCAGCGGAGGCTTTGTTTCGTATTTGCGGTGATATCCCATTTATAGTCAAATGGCTGTTATATCTCTACAGCAACGCCGTAATGGTCGGACACGACCGGTCCATTTTTACCGTTCAGGACCACGGTGGAAGACTTGGCCTGGATTGGACGATTGGAGAAGATATAATCGATCCGCAAATCACGTTTATTATCTGCCCAGCCGGCTATGGCCTTCACCACGGTTGCTCCATCATCCTTTTGCAATGCTGTGGTATACAGGTCGTTCCAACCTTTGCTCATCATATAATCATAGCCTTCACCACGTACCTCAGCGACATTGTTGAAGTCACCCATCATATATAACGGCTGATCCATGTAGGGAGCAAGCTTGCTCTCCGTCAAGTCCCACTGTCCCTTGAACGGTTCCTGCGCATCATCCCACCAGTTGTAGTGTCCATTCACAAACCAGGTTGCTTCCCCTTGGACGACTGTCTGGATTCCCACAATCTTGCGTGTGCGGTAATTATTATAATCCCTCATATGAGACACGTATTCTCCAAAAGCCTGCTTAATCGGCGTCCGGCTAAGGATCGCCAGTCCTTCATCGTATTTACCGAACCCGACATGGGCGGGAATCCACGTCCAGTAATATTGCTCTGTCAGCTGCTGAAGCAGGACGTAGGCATAGTTATCTTTTTTAATCACAGCATCCGATTCAGTAGCATAATACATCTTCAGTTCTTCTTCAGAAAGCGCCGCTTCCTGCATGGATTGGTTGACCTCCTGCATGGAGATCACATCGAATTGATGTGTATTGATAAAATCAGCCAGCTGTCTGATCTTGTTCAGTTGATCCTCTTCCGCCCAAGCGTGTGTGTTTAACGTAAGTATTTTCATATGCTCTCTCCTGTTGTTTGTAGTATGACCGTTTCCTCGGCCTGAATCGTTCCTGATAGGAATACATACCATAAGCATACACAATATGGTGCATTCTTGCATGTCGGCCGCCAGCAGAACCGAAATGTTCATCCTGGTTCCTGTTGGTCTAAAATAACTTCAAATTCTTCATAACCCATGCACGAATTGGCTCATAACTGATATGATGGATACATCAAATTCACAACATGACGTCATAGACGTGGTGATTATTGAACCTATGTTTACCCCAGGAGATGGAATGATGAACATACCCAATAACATGAGAATGGATGATGCGCAGTGGCAACAATTGATTCGGGAAGTTGCAGAGCATTTTAACAACCTGACGATTATGCGCGGATTCCAATATTATAAACAGAAACGTGTCGGACCATTAACTTATTCCGAACAACAAGGGATTTCGGCCGTTGTACAAGGATCGGAAGAGTACGAGGTCACACTGAGCATGCAATCCCTGTCTACCAGTTATTGTACCTGCCCGGTGAGTTCCCTTTGCAAACATATGACTGCTGTATTGATGAGTTATGCCGAGCAACTGGAGCGACCTGTGCATGCCATTGTGAATGCGCACTCCAGTACCGCACTCAAACAAACGACTAAACCTGTCGGGGCCATATCCGCAGGACAATCCAGCTACGCAGATGCCCATCATGAAGAGCAGGATATGGATATTCCGGACAACCAATACAGCCAGATCAAGGAGCGTGCAACAGAACTTGCCGATCTCGAAATCTCGGAATGGCACGAACTATTCCACTCATGTCTGAGACGGCTGGGGACTGGCACAGCAAGCACATCCTACGTACAGGAAGCAACGGACGAGCTATATGCCATTAAACCAAGGCTGCTCGCTGCAATGGACCAACTTTTTGAACTGCATGTGCAGCTGCACCTTATGCGATTCTGTGTGCCTCCGTCCCGTAACTCCATCACGCATACCCCTGTGTACTTGAGCTACCCCGCCCAGCTCGCGGTGGATGCACTTCAGAAAGACATTGAACGGATCTTTAACCATCCTTTAGACCTGTCAGGTCTAAAGGGAAACAAGCTTGAACAACATTGGAACAGACTGGCCGAAACCTCGGCTTATTTACGTAAACAGATGATGTCGGAGACAGCCAGCATGATGTTCTTCACTCCGATCTATCGACAACTGTGGTTGAACTGGATTGTGCCTGAGCTTCAAGAGTCTCAGGACATGCTGAACTCGGAACAGGCCATATTAAATGATATAGAGCGCGGTATAATCGCCGCTTCTGCACCATCCCAATCAGGCGAAAGTGTCTTGAGTGGCGCTCAAGGTAGTACAAGTAGTAGCGATAGACCAAGCAAAGCCGTAACACTGCCCCTGCCACTGGTACTCGCGCAGAGCTGGATGCACTTCCATCTGGGGCAGGATGATCAGGCGTGGCAACGACTCGTCCATGGAAGCTCAGCCTATGGCATCCCGCCAGGAGATCTGTTGCATTTTCTCCATGTACTCGCAGATTCGGCTGAATGGAAGCGGCTGGGGGATTGGTTGGTACAACTGGGCCCCCTTCTGGCGAATCGGCGCAACTCACCTTTGAATGATTACATGCATCTATGGGATACGGCCATTCATCATCTGCCCGATGCAGAGAACCGCATGTGGGACACGCTTGTCAGTATGCTTCCCCACTCCCGCCCCGCCTACGAGGATGCCATGCATTCCCGCGGACAGTGGCGCAGGTGGATTGATTTTCAGCTGAGTACGGGAACGGAACCTCTCGAATTCCGCGTAGCGATGCTGCAACCAATCGAAAAAGATGCACCTGAGCTACTTCTCCCCTTCTATCATCAGGCAGTGGAGCGTTATATCGGACACAAAAACAGGGACGGATACAAAGCAGCCGTGAAGTTGCTGAAACGTCTGTCCAAAATCTATAAGAAATTAAAGCAAGAAGCGCACTGGGAGCAATTTATCACCACACTCGCTGTTCGTAACAGTCGGCTGCGCGCCCTGCAGGAAGAGCTTCGGAAAGGTAAACTGATCTCATGAGCTTAATTCATCCTTACACTGAAACGATTGAGGTTCACGTCGCTTTAACCGGATATGGCGATGCTTTGTTTTATGGAGCACTCAACACGCACCACTTTGTATCCGGACAGTCGCTTAAGCAGCGATTGTTCGCCTGGCATGTGCCTTCCTTCTACGGCACCGAACTGGAAGTTCGGCAGATTGAAGAGATTGAGCTGGTTGTTCTGCCAGCGGAAGAAGTGATTCCCTTCTTTGCAGAGATGCATACCCTGCTTCATATTGAATGGAAATGGGATGAGCAGGCGGAACATCTGATTCGACTAGCTCCAGCACTGGCATCCTCCATCGAGAAACGAAAATACGTACCCAGCTTTGAAGCCTACCGTGCAGGACAGCTTCAGTGGACTTGGGACCCGGATAGCTTGAAGAAGCAGGATCGAGCATCGCTTACCAAAGCGATTCAACAAACGGATGAGAGTTATGCCGAAGGACTTGGGGCGGCCTACTCCGCCTTCGTATTCCAACGCTGGTACAGTTCGGAAGAAGCTGCGACGGATCTGCGGCGTGAATTTCCGCAGTTGTTCCCAGAGCGCGGCTCTCTCCCTAAGACAGCAGGAATGGACGCCCAGTCCTGGCTCGTATCCATTGGTTGGAAGGCAGATGCAGCACCCTTCAGACCCATGTTGCAATTGCAGGAGCCAGACGATGATGAGCCATCATGGCGACTGCGACTGGTATTACAGAATAAGCTGGATGCCGCCGTATTGGTACCTGTCATGCTGGATTCGCGTGGCAGGCTTGAAGGGGAATGGCCCGAGGTATGGACACCGTTCATTCTGGATCGTTCCGCCGGGTGGCTGGATCAACTACGCGCACATCTGCCACGTCTTGGAAGCTCCATTAGCGGCAGGCGGGATGTGCTGAGTGATCCTTTGGGAGATCAGGAAGCCTGGCAGTTCCTGACGCAGGATAGCGGCCGGTTGCTCGCAGCCGGCTGGCAAGTTCTGCTCCCTGGTTGGTGGGAAGCAGCCCGTAAGAAGAAACCAAAGCTTCGCGCCAAGGTGCAGCCGGAGGAAGGCAGTGAGCGGGGACAGTCGTTCTTTGGACTGGACTCGATTATTCATTTTGACTGGCGAATTGCGATTGGTGATACGGATCTCAGTGAAGATGAATTCGCTGATCTGGTTGCCCGCAATGAACGACTGGTACGCTTCCGCGGAGAATGGGTCCCGCTCGACCCCGATCTGCTGGAACAGATTCGTCGGGCCATGGGCGGTGTAGATCGGGAACAGGGACTTTCGTTCCAGGATATTCTGCACCTGCATTTGCTGCATAATGAACAGCGCGAATATCGCAATCAGAAATGGAAGGAAGGACAGCAAACCGAGGAAGAGCAGCAACCACAGGATGATCAGAACATTCGGCTTGAGGTAGAGCTGAATGAGCACCTGAACCGGGTTATTGCACAACTCGGGGGCGGACAAGGCGGTGCACCATCCTTACCCATTCCGACAGGGCTTCATGCCGAGCTGCGATCGTATCAGAAGGAAGGTTTTGCATGGCTTGGATTTCTCCGCAGATTCGGACTTGGGGCCTGTCTTGCCGATGATATGGGGCTCGGAAAAACCATTCAATTCATCACGTATCTGTTACACATCAAGGATCATGAACCACGTAAGCCGGGACAAGCCCCGGTACTTCTGATCTGCCCAACTTCCGTACTGGGCAACTGGCAGAAGGAGATTAGCCGCTTCGCCCCCTCCATTAATGTCAGTCTGCATTATGGCGCACGCCGATTAAGTGGAGAAGAATTCCGGGAGCAGACCGAGCAGGTGGACATTATTATCACGTCCTTTGCTACGGCTACACTGGATCAGGAGATGTTGCAAACTTATACGTGGGCATGCATCTGCCTTGATGAAGCGCAGAATATCAAAAACGCCCAGACCAAACAGTCGCTGGCCGTCCGCAGTTTCCCGGCGAAACACCGCATTGCCATGACGGGTACGCCGATCGAGAATCGGTTGTCCGAGCTGTGGTCAATCTATGATTTTATCAATCCAGGATATCTGGGCAACGCCCGGGCATTCCAGACTCGCTTCATCAGTGCTATCGAAAAAGACAAAGATGAGCAGCGGATGCAGGACCTGCAGCAATTGGTGAAGCCGTTCATGCTGCGCCGGAAGAAAAAAGATCCGAATATCCAACTCGATCTGCCGGACAAAAACGAGATGAAGACCTACATTCACCTTACGGGTGAACAAAGTGCTTTGTATGACCAGTCCGTGCAGGCCCTGATGGATAAAATGAAAGAGCTGGAAGGCATCAAGCGCAAAGGTGCGATTCTATCGGCGTTAACCCAGCTTAAACAGTTGTGTGATCACCCTCTTCTGCTGACGAAAGAAGCTTTGCCGGAGGAACTACCCGAAGACGGCGCACTGACATCCTCTTATGACGTGTATAGCCCGCAGGATATGGCGATGTTGATCAGCCGCTCTGCGAAGCTGGAACGACTGATGGAGCTTGTGCGTGAATTGCGGGACGAAGGCGAGCGATGCCTGATTTTCACCCAATACATTGGTATGGGACAGATGCTGCAGCAGGTACTGCGTCAGGAGTTACAGGAACCTGTATTGTACCTGCATGGGGGTACGTCCAAAACGGCGCGGGATCGCATGATTGAGGAATTCCAATCCCGTACATTGCCTGAGGACAAGCAATCGTCCGTCTTCATTTTGTCCATCAAGGCAGGCGGTGTGGGATTGAATCTGACCGCAGCCAACCATGTCTTCCATTTTGACCGCTGGTGGAACCCTGCTGTTGAGAATCAAGCCACCGACCGGGCTTACCGAATGGGCCAAACCAAAGATGTTCAGGTGCATAAATTCATCTCTCTTGGCACATTGGAGGAGCGGATCGACGAGATGTTGGAGAGCAAGCAGCAGCTCAGCGATAACATCATCACAAGCTCCGAGAATTGGATTACCGAATTGTCGACAGACGAGTTGAAGGATCTGTTCACTCGGCGTCGTGACTGGTCTGGGTGACTCACAGGACAGAATCCGCAATCCAGCAAAGCTGTCGCCGAAAGTGTTAAACAATTGCTTGGTCTGTAAAATAAACCGATCGATCCCTCTCCTCCCCCCAGGAGATCATATAGATGAACAAAGCAAAACAGCACGTGATCCGTCATGACCTGACAGAACACGTGCTGTTTTTGCTAGTGATTTTCCTGTATAAGAGCTTCCGTCGCTGTTGTTCCAGCCAAACGCTTCACGATATAAGGCACGGTCACCGACGTCAGGATCACAGCAAATGCAATCTGAGCGATAGCTGTATCCACATAAGGCGCATACGCCGGATTGAATTCGGCAGCCATCGATGGCACCACCATAGACAATCCAGCAACCGAGCATGTCGCAGCCGCCGCGTAACCGGGCCGTCTTAGTATCGTGCGATCAATTCCAATGAGCGGCAGCATACAGATCAGCAAAAATATCACCGTTACCAGCAAGCCGGACATACTGGACTGAAATGCAATACGCAGATCAATATTGGACCCAAAGCTTGTGCCCAGAAAAGGCAGCAGAATCAATGTTCCCGGAGCGAACATCTTCTGTATATTGCTGTCCAGATTACCAAGCAATATGCCGATGAAGAAAGGCACCAGCGTAGCAAGTACACTGAGGTAATCGATACCGACGCCGCTTGCCGAATTCAATATCATGACCGGAATAACCGGTACGGCGATCAGATTCAGAATGCCAAACGCAGCACGATCCACATCATCTCCATACGTGTTCATCAAGGCCAGATATAATCCCGGATTGCAACTGGTCAGAACAGCAATGAAGGCTACCGCTGACACTCCTCCAACCCCACTGATACCGAAAAAGTGTACAAACGCCCAGCCGAACAGGCAGCTGATGAGGATGCGTGAAATACAGAGCACTCCTGCTCTCTTCAATGTCACCAGAAGCTGTGACAAGTTAAGCTGTGTTCCTGATATCAGTAAAATCATACCGATCAGCACCATGGTACCTTTCGATGTGAACAGCGCTGTCGTTGGATCTCCGATCTGAAAGAACGATGGAAACATTGTGTTGATGACCGCGGCAGCCAGCATAGGAACAATCAGCAAGCCGCCGGGTATTTTTTTGATACGACCCAGAATATTCATGCTCTGTTACAGTTCTGCTCCGTTGGTACGGATCACATTCTGATACCAGAAGAACGAATCCTTACGATATCTTTCGAGCGTACCATTGCCATAGTCATCCTGATCTACATAGATAAATCCGTACCGTTTGCTCATCTCGGAAGTCCCTGAACTGATCATGTCGATGGGTCCCCACATCGTGTATCCCAACACTTCGACCCCATCGGCAATGGCGAGTCCCATCTGTTCGATATGTTTACTCAGGAAATCAATCCGGTACGGATCGTTGATCGTTCCATCTTCATTCAGTTTATCGTAGAAGCCTGAGCTGTTCTCCAGAATGAAGACTGGTTTTTGATACCGATCATAGACAAGATTAAGCGTATATCGCAGGCCAATCGGATCAATCTGCCAACCCCACTCGTTAGCGGGTAGATGCGGGTTTTTATATACACTGTGTACATTGCCTGCCGTTAATTCAAGCTGCTCCGTATCACTGCTGGATATCATGGAGTTGTAATACGACATCCCCACGAAATCAGCCGTGTGTGCGCGAATGCTATCCAGATCACCATCCTCGATGTTCAGCTGGATCTCCTTGTTTTTGAAATACGTTTTACTATAGTAAGGGTATTCGCCTTTATTAAGCACATCGAGATAGAACTGATTTTTCATCTGATCATCCTGCTGCATCTGAAGTGCATCCTCCGGCTTGCAAGTGTAAGGATACGTTGTGAAATACGCGACCATACTTCCGATCTTGTTATTCGCATCGATCTCATGTGCCATCTTGGTTGCTCTGGACGCAGCTACAAATTGATGATGCAGCCCCTGGAACAGCATTTCTTCATAATTCGGAGCATCATAATCAATGATTCCCAGCGTCTTGGCTGATGCTTTCACGCTCATGTTGATCTCGTTGAACGTCACCCAATATTTCACTTTGCCCTTGTAGCGATTGAACAGTACATCACAATAGTTCACATACAGATCGATCAGCTTGCGGTTATACCATCCTCCGAACTTGTCCATCAGTACAATTGGCGTATCAAAGTGACTGATGGTGATCAGGGGCTCCATACCATATTTTAGACATTCATCAATCACCTGATCATAGAACTTTAGTGCCTTTTCGTTCGGAGCAGCATCATCGCCACCCGGAAATACTCTGGCCCATGAAATCGAATAACGAAATACTTTGAAGCCCATCTCCGCGAACAAGGCGATATCCTCACGGAAAGAATGATAGAAATCAATCCCCCGGCGCTTCGGATATTTCACCGTATCCGGGTCATTCCTGGCCTCTTCAATCATCTCCCAATTCACTCTGATCTGCTTGGTCACTTTGCGGTCGTTCTTCTCGTTAAACTTCATCACTTCTGGAATGGTCAGGCTCTTGCCGTCCACATTATAAGCTCCCTCTGCCTGACAGGCAGACAGTGCACCGCCCCATAAAAAATCTTTTGGAAAATTGGAATTCGTCATTTTAGTTTCCTCCTGTTATTACGTGTTATTAAGGTCTTATTCGAGGTTTTATGGGATCAGCTTCATTAGCGCTTCGCTCTCCCGGATCGGTCCGCTGGTCGCTGTAGTCAGTACGTCTCCATATTGTTGCATATTGGTTACCACAATGGATGTAATCGTGTTATAACCTGCTGACGTAATGCCTTCTGGATCAAATTCCACCAATAAATCACCAGCCTTGATTGTCTGTCCCTGTTCGATATGGGCGTCAAAATATTTCCCTTTCAGACTAACGGTATCCACCCCGATATGGATCAGGATCTCGACACCATTCGCTGCCTTCAATCCGATGGCGTGTTTGGTGCGATAAAGTGCTTCGACTACCCCGTCAAATGGAGCGTATACCTTGCCATCTGTCGGAACAATCGCAATACCTTTACCCATTAACTCTTGGGCAAATGCTTGATCTTCCACTTCAGAGATCGGTTTGATCTCCCCTGTCATTGGACTAACGATAAGCATGTCAGAGGATATGGATGTCTGTGATGATACTGACCCTGGAGCTACCTCTGTGACAACGGCTGTTGGATTGTCATTTACCTTATCCGTAGCTTGTTGCTGTTTGGCTCCTTCTGTACCTTCCTTGATGCCTGCCATCAACGTGAACACAAAGCCGAGTACAACTGCGGCAATACAACCAATAACGACATACATGTAACGATCAGATGTATACGTGCCAATTGCCAATACACCTGGAAGTGAAATTGCATTCGCTGTTGTATGCACCAAGCTGTAGAATCCACCGACTAATCCACCTGCAAGACAACCTGCGAAAAAGGGACGTTTATATTTGAGCGTTACACCATAGATCGCCGGCTCGGTAATCCCGAACAACGCGGTGAATCCACTCGAAGCAGCCGCTGATTTCATCGTTTTACTCTTCGTCAGGACAAACACACCGAAGGCTGCTCCAGCCTGAGCCAAATTCGCCGCTAATGCTGTTGGTAACAACACGGTTGCGCCCAGTGTAGCCACTTGTTGAACCTGAATAGGCATGATGGCATAGTGCATACCGAACATGACCATAATCGGTTTGAAAAATCCAAGAATCGCACCAGCAAGAACACCTGCGGTGGAGAACAATGAGTTAATACCATTGGTCAACCAGTCACCAATATATGATCCTACTGGGCCAAGCACGATTAGTTCCACTGGAATCATAATAAACAAAACAATCATTGGGGTAAGCAGGACCTGCAGAAACTTGGGAATCACTCGATTGACGATTGGATACACATAACTCATGATCCATACCGCCAGAATGATAGGAATGACGGAAGATGAATATTTCATCAACAGGATCGGCATGCCAAGAAAATCAATGCTGTTCACACCCGTCTCGGCAATCTGGGACGCAGCGTTCAGAATGATGGGGTGCATCAGCCCCGCAGCCAGAGCTACCGCCAAATAGGGATTGGTTTTGAAACGGTTTGCTGCACTAACAGCCAGGAAGAACGGCATGAAGTAGAAAATACAGTCCCCGATCATGTTAATGATCGTCAGAAATCCTGAACCCTCCAGATAGCCCATTGCAGCTATAACGGTGGCCAAACATTTGATCATCCCGCAACCCACAAGTGCTGGCAGAACAGGCGTGAATATACCTGCAATGGTTTCAAGTACTACATTGACAGGGTTACGTCTCTTTTTCGGTCCACGATCTGTAGACTCCGCAAGTTCGCCAATCTTGTCAGAAGTTAGATTCTTCACTTCACTGTATACCGCGTCTACTTTGGCACCGATAACAACCTGAATCTGTCCTCCGGAATTTTGTGCCTTAAGCACGCCTTCGAGCTGATCCAGCGCCTTGAGGTCTGCTTTGCTATCATCCTTCAATACGAATCTCAAACGGGTTGCACAGTGTGTCAGACCCGATATATTTTGCTCGCCGCCAACAAGCTCAAGTACGTTTTTCGCCAAGTCTTTGTTGTTCATGACCCTTCTCCTCTACATCAACTGAAATGGTTATATAAAAAATGACCAAGCCGGGGAATCGTCATTCCCTACGCTTGGTCATGCCTGATCGAATCAGTAACAGTCCATCATTGTTATGCAATTGGTTAGTTCGAGATTAATCGTTGGATATGCAGAATCAGATATAACTTTTCATCATCAGAACAGGTCCAGCCGTAATTATTTTTCAGGAAATCAGCAATCTTCTCCACACAAGCCAGTTCCTTCGGAAACTTCTCTTTGACCATCAGGAAAAGCGATTCATTCTCATCCTTGAGCGATGTACCACTCATCTGTCGCATGATGAAATATCTGATATGTGTCGCAAATCGCATAAAGTGAATAGAGTCTTCCTGAAAATCAATTTTGAGAGCATATTTGATCACAGACAGGATCTCGCCCGTAACTGTGGTTACCTTAGTGGTATCCGTCATCTCTCCCGAGCCAACCTGTGCATTAACAAAATGCAGAGCAATCAGTGTTGTTTCGGCTGTCGGCAGAGCAATATCCATTTTTTCCTGAATCAGCTTCAGCGCAGCCTCCCCCACCCGGGTCTCGTCCGGATAGAGTGTCCGCACTTCCCATTCCAGCGGATTTTTGATACTGATGCCTTCTCTGGTTCGGGTTAATGCAAAACTAATATGGTCAGACAGGGTGAGAAGCAGGTTCGGGTTAAATTGTTTATTCAGAATCTGACTGCCCAGCTTGATCACTTCCTCAGCGAGATAAATATCCTCAATCGGAATGCTGTTCAGCAGGTCATACATACGGATATTCTTCGGTGCTACGAAAATTTTCTCCACCAAGTCCGTCTCCGTCAGCTCATAAGGCGTTTTCAGAAATCCGACCCCTTTACCTACGACGAATACTTCTTCGTTGTTATCATTAATGGCAATCGCCACATTGTTATTCACTTTCTTAATAACCTTCAATGTCCTCACCCCCCGACGAAAATAAAAAAAGACCGAAAGCGATTACAGTTAAATAATCGAATTCGGTCATGCCTGGTTCGCCCAGTAACAGTCCGTGTTATGAATATATTTATTATTATATGCCTGTTCTTCAAAAAGTCAATCCGTCAATATCAGGAAAAGAATACGCTCTTCTCTGACTGAAGGGGACATGCCATAGGAATACGTCATATATAACAGCATCTTTTTCACTATAAAAAATAATTGTGACCATATAAGCCCACTGGAAGTCTAATTCATGTAAAAACAAACGGGGAGTTGAATCCCTATAACCCAAGAAAGGAGCTGCTATCCATGGATCCAACCGATCTCATTCATCAGGCGATATCCGGAGATCGCGATGCCTTCATCAGGCTCATCAGAGAAATTGAAAACTCTCTATACAATACGGCAAAATCCATGCTTCGAAAAGAGGAGGATGTGGCTGATGCCATTCAGGAGACGATTTTGAAAGCCTACAAATCACTCCATACGATTCGGGAACCTCACTATTTCAAAACGTGGATATTCCGTATCCTGATTAATGAATGCAACACGCTATTGTCCCGCCGCTCCCTCTCCACGTCTTATGCGGAGGTGCCTGCAAAGCAAGAGTCCTCCAGCCCCTTCGATGAGGTAGATATGAGAGAAGCCGTTGATCGGCTTGACGAACAAAAGAGAGTCGTCATCGTGCTGCATTATTTCGAAGATCTCTCCCTGCGGCAGGTAGCAGAGGCGCTCGATATATCCGAAAGCGCGGTAAAAATGCGATTAAGCCGTGCACGACAGGAGCTGTATCACAAATTCAAAAACTTTCGGGAGGTAAAACTACATGTCAAACCCGTTTAATATCGATCAAGAATTAAGAGAACAGGCGAAGGAGCGACCCGTCATGTCAGAAATGGTGCGCAATCGAATCGATGCCACGCTGGAATCACTGCCGGAAGCAACCATGCTGAATTCAGAACAATCTCGTAATCCTCGTCTTCGTAGAGGTCTGCGTCGTACAGCCGCAGCAACGATTGCAGCGGGAGTGTTAGGTATAACCGTCTTTGCCTCTGGATTTGTGTCTCCTGTCATGGCTGATTCTCTACGCAGCATCCCGCTGGTTGGCAGTCTCTTCAGCTCTATTGAAGCCGATATGGGATTACGCACTGCAGGAGACGAAGGTCTGACGAAATTCGTAAACAGCAATGTATCGTTCAAAGACGTGAAGCTGGAAGTGAAGGAGACCATATATGATGGTACTCGCGCAGCCTTTTTGGTTCATATCACTGCACCCAACCTGAAAAATGGTGAGTATGACAATGGCAAGGACATCGTGAAGCTTAGCGATGGAATGGATAATGTCTTTTTCAACGTCAATGGTACACGCCAGGAAGGCGGCTTATTCTACGGCCCTGCAGGGCAAACGCAGCCAGATACATTACTGTTCGAGCAAGTAATCCCCGCTAACCAAGCTGCTGCCGGACTGCCAGATCAGTTCAACGCTGAGGTCACATTCACTTTGCAGGGCATTGATCACGAATTTGAGCTGAGCATCCCGTTCACGAAAACGACTGAGGATATTCAGCATATTGAACCCAACGTCGTCGTCTCCAATGACCTGATTACCGCATCCGTTATGGAAGCTCAGGTTACGCCGATTACAACACGTCTATCCACGGTGATCTCACTTCATGGTAAGAGCATGCTAACGGCTAAAGATGAAGAGCAATTACGAAATATAGGGTTTGCAATTTTCGATGATCAGGGCCGGCAATTGACCGCATTAAGTGCGGAGGGCTTGTATTGGGGCAATCAATTAACATCTGAACGGATCTATGCCACCACTCCTGGCAACTCAACATATTTGGTCGTGAAGCCATTTGAGATTGAAGATGATTTTACGGAAGAGATTAAAGATCGGCAGTTCATCAAGGGGATGGACATGAAAATCGAGCTGAATCAACCGTAACCATCTATTCATAAAGGAGTTTTCTTCATGTCCATTCAACATACGGTTAAGTCCATAACTATACTGGGTCCACTATTTATTCTGTTCCTGATTGCTCTGGTGTTGTACACCAGGGCAAACCAGAGCAGGTACACGATAAGGCAGTTCATCTCTATCATTACATTTGCTGTATATATTCTGGCGGTTATGCATTTTGTCTTCTTCCCCATCGACGTCAATATTGGTATGTATGCCAATCAGACGCCATGGTACAAAACCATTCAGTTCATTCCCATGCTTACGTTGGATATCCCCAGTTTTGCACTGAATATGCTGTTGTTTATGCCATTCGGCTTCATGCTGCCTCTGATTAGGTATTCGGCAGACTCGGTGAGAAAAGCTGTGCGGAGCGGATTAATCTTCAGCTTTTCCATCGAAATGCTGCAGCTCATCATCCGGGTTACTCTGGGTAATGGCCGTACTACGGACATAAACGATCTAATTGCGAATACAGTCGGCAGCATCATTGGTTATTTCATTTTTCACAGAATTACAAAACTCGCGATAGGCCAGCGGTTCATGATCCCATGGAGGCTACCGAATCGCTTCCTTTCTAAACAATCGTAGGCGAAATCAGTCTCTCTTCCATTCGGATTGGATTCAGGCAAAACATGGTCACTTCCCTCAGATGAAAAAAGTAAAGCGCTGTGGTACAATGAAAGAATTGTGTATTCACAGACAGACATGTGGGTAAAGGTGCTGAATTGATTCTGAATCAGTGCTCTTTATCCATGATTATGCTGCCATTCTAGGGAGGCTTATGGAACAACCATGCTCATTATTGGTATCGCCGGAGGAACCGGCTCCGGTAAAACAACGGTAGCTCGCTCCGTCATAGACCGTCTGGGATCAGGTAAGGTTACGTTTATATCCCAAGACAATTATTACAAAGACCAGTCGCAGCTCACACCTGAGCAACGCCGACTCACCAATTACGATCACCCGTTTGCATTCGATAATGATCTGTTGATTGAGCATCTCACCCTGTTGAAAAAAGGCCAAGCGGCGTATGCTCCCGTATATGACTTCACCATAGATAACCGTGCTGCCAATGAGACGGTTGAACTGGCACCGAACCACATTGTCATTGTAGAAGGATTGCATGTGCTGATTGACGAACATCTTCGCAGTCTGATGGACATTAAAGTATTTGTTGATACCGATTCCGATGTGCGGATTCTACGTAGAGTGCTGCGAGACATTGAAGAACGCGGACGCACGATCCAATCCGTGTACAAACAATATCTAGAAACAGTAAAACCAATGCACGATGCTTTTATCGAGCCATCCAAAAAGTATGCTGACATCATTATTCCAGAAGGCGGACATAATGAAGTAGGCATTCAGATGTTATCCATCCTCACCGAGAAATACCTCACCGGAGAGAATTGGAACGGCGCTTAATTTAATTCAAAGCACCACAACAGAAATCCAGGTTACGATACAGCGTAATCTGGATTTTTTGTTGATTTTTCATTTATAATAGTCCCCAATAGTTGAAAGGAGATCTACCCTATGGCTACTTTTGAAGAGTTTATGCAACATGATATCCGGGTTGGTACAGTGGTGGAAGCCGAACCCTTCCCCAAGGCTCGTATTCCCGCCATTAAAATGACGATCGACTTCGGACCACTTGGTCTTAAACGCTCCAGTGCTCAGATCACCCAACGCTACACGCCTGACATGATAATCGGCAAACAGGTGATAGCTGTAGTTAACTTCCCGCCTCGGCGGATTGCCGGATTTGTCTCTGAAGTACTCGTACTGGGCGGTGTGCCTGGTGAAGGTGATGTTGTCTTGCTCTCACCCGATAGCTCATTACCTAATGGAACACCGATAGCCTGACTTTATTTGGAGTAACGAAAACCCGCACATCGGTGTTATCCCGACAGACTTTCCTGAAGAACCCCCGTCCGCCCTTGTTCCTCTTCCTGCTTCTGCGCCTTCATCTTATGCTTCATTTCTCTCACGGACAACACCGAAGCCATCAGGCTACGGGTATAGGGATGATTCGCTGAACTGGTCAGCTGAGAACTCTCTACGACTTCAACGACTTCCCCCTGATACATCACGGCAATTCGATCACTTACCTGTTGCACCACTGCGAGATCATGCGAGATGAAAATAGATGAGATGCCTGTTTCCTTTCTCAACTCCAGCAACAGATCCAGGATCTGCTGCTGAATGGAAACATCCAGTGCAGAGGTAGCTTCATCGAACAGGATGATGTCTGGCCGAACACCAATCGCACGAGCAATGACTGCTCTCTGCTGCTCTCCCCCGCTCAGTTCGTGTGGATATTTACCTGCCGTCGCAGCAGACAACCCTACCCGTTCCAACAGCCTGAGCACTTCCTGCTCCGCTTGTTGGCCCTTCATTATTTTATAATTAATGAGTGGCTCCCGGATAAAAGCTCCAATCTTCATTCGCGGATTAAAGGTAGCCGAAGGCTCCTGGAAAACCATCTGGATCCGCTCTCGTTGATAGCGTAGTGCCTTTCCGTTCAATCGGGTAATATCCTGCTGACGATAGCGAATCTGTCCTGACGTCACTCGTTCCAGATGGGTTACACATCTAGCCAGTGTGCTCTTCCCGCTACCACTCTCCCCGACAATCCCCAGACATTCTCCCGGATACAGTTCCAAATGAACAGCTTTCAGCGCATCAACTGCCCTATGTCCCTTTAACTCGTAAGTTTTGCACAGGTTTCTCAGTTCCAGAATCGGTAACTCCTTATGAGCCATGAACATTCCCCTCCAATTCAGGTACAGCACTTAGCAGTTTGCGAGTGTATTCATGCCGAGGTTCGGATATGACGCGGAAAGTCTCTCCCATTTCAACCAAGGTACCACCCTGCATCACACCAATTCGGTCCGCCATATGAGCTGCAACGGCAATATTATGCGTTACGATGATCATGCCTGTCCCTTGCCGGGAGCGAAGCTCGCTCAATCGGTTCATCACTTCATTCTGTGTTGTCACATCCAATGCACTGGTCGGCTCATCTGCAAGTAAGAGTTCAGGTTCCATCGTCACCGCCATAGCTATCGCTGTTCGTTGTTTCATCCCCCCACTAAGCTGCGAGGGATAGGCACGCATGATTCGTTCGGGATCATCCAATCCCATGTCGGAGAGCATATTCACAGCCATGGTCTGAGCTGCTTTTCTGGACACGGTGAAATGAGTACGAATTGCTTCGATATACTGACTACCGATGCTGCGAATCGGATTAAGATACGAACCACTGTCCTGAAACACAATGGCAATCCGCTTCCCACGCACTCCACCCCAATCCAACCGCGACTCACGTAGAAGCACTTTTCCCTGAAAAGAGATCTCTCCCCCGGTGTATCGGCCACCTTCTGGAAGCAGGCCAAGCAAGGCCCGAATCAGGGTTGATTTTCCGCTGCCGCTTTCACCTACAATCCCGATAATCTCCCCCTTATTCATGGAGAAGGACAAGTCCTGCAGAGCCATAGAGTCACCCTTATAGGTTACGGAAAGGTTGTTGACACTAAGCAATGGCTTCATTACTGTCCAACCTTAATATTACGATCCAGCAGATAGAAGTCGATGGGATACATCGTCGCACCTTGCACGTTGCTTTTACTCACAATATTAATCGGGGTATAGGTCAAAAACATATATGCTGCATCGTCCAGAATCATCTGTTGGGCCTCTGCTGCGAGGGCATACCTTTTCTCCACGTCAAACTCGGAGTGAAGGCGAGTAATTACCTCATCCAGCTTCGGATTGCTATATCCGCCCACATTCCATTCCGCGCCCGTCATGAAGTAGAAATCCAGAATATACTGCGGGTCACCCGTGATGCCTGTATTAATACTTGTTAAAGCGAGATCGTAATTCCCGCTCTTCTGATGATCGGTCAGATCCTCATAAGAGGTCATCTCCAGTTGAACGCCAATCTCTTTAAGCTGGGACTGCATCGCAGCAGCCACAATTGAATCGGACTCGTAAGCGGAGTTGAGAATCAGCTGTAGCGACAGCTTCTTCCCATCTTTTTCACGAATACCATCGCCATCTGCATCCTTGAAACCAGCCCCATCCAGCAACTGTTTGGCTTTCTCCGGTTCGTAATCATATCCTTTGATCTTGTCATAGCCAAAAGGCAGTGCTGACGTGAATGGTCCTTTGGCAGCCTGACCGCCCACTAGCGTATTCGCGTACATCTCCCGGTCAATACCACATGAGATCGCACGGCGAACCTCCGGATCACTCAGCAGCGGATTGGTTGTGTTGAACCATACGAATTGGGTACGCAGGCTGGGAATTTCGTCAATGGTGTATTGACTCTCGTCCTGGAATAATGCCAGACTGCTGCGTCCCACGTTACTTGCTACATCAATCTCTCCGGACTGCAGGGCAAGGGCGCGCGTGCTGTCATCCTTGATATATTTCAACGTCAATGTGTCGACATCTGCCGCACCGCCCCAATACCCGTCATACTTTTTCACCTGAATCTCCTGATCTGGCGTATAACCCGTCACCATAAATGGCCCGGTAGCAATAGGCTCGCTCTTGAATTTGGATGTATCTGCACTGGTATCCACAATGATGAACAGTGGCTCGGCAATATTACCAAGCAGGGACGCATAAGGTTCTGTCGTCTTGATCGTCAGATCTTGTCCTTCTGCAGTCATCGAGGCCACTGGCACAGTCGCTTGTCCTCTTTCGTTTAGCTCAATGGAGCGCTCAATCGATTTTTTTACTGCGTCTGCGGTTACCTTATTTCCGTTATGGAAAGTTACACCCTCCCGAATATGAAAATGCCAAGTTGTGTCATCAACACGTTCCCACGTATCTGCAATTTTAGGAACCAGCTTCATATTCTCGTCAAACTGAATGAGTGTCTCACCAATCGCCGCACGCGTAAGCGTCCAACCGTTCCATTCCTCTGCCGGGTCCAGATTGCTTCCAAGCCAGAACAGGGCCACATTCAGATGAGTTGGTGCGCTTGTCGTACCATTGTCCGTAACCGCTGACTTCTCCGTTGCATCAGACGAGGTCGATAGATTATTGGTGGTGCCACAAGCTGCAAGCAAGAACACAACGAACATGGATATGATGGTGAGCAGGATTGATTTTGGAAAATTCCTCTTCATTCTGGTTCCTCCAGTTAAGCTGTATTTTTCTTGGGATCAAGCACATCTCGCAGGCCGTCTCCCAGTAAATTAAAAATAATAACAGTGCTAAATATCGCCAGGCCCGGATTTATCAACAGCCAGGGTGCAGTCTGCAGATATCTTCTGCCTTCATTCAACATGGCCCCCCACTCGGGGTTCGGTGGCTGTGCGCCAAGCCCGAGAAACGATAACCCCGAGATGGACAGCATCATACCGCCCACATCCATCATCGCCATGATGATGAGTGGAGACATCATGTTGGGCAGAATCGTCCTGCCAATGATCTGTATCTTACGTGCTCCGCTGAAAGCAGCGGCAGCGACATATTCCTTTTGCTGAAGGGAAATGACCAGGCTTCTGGCCATCCGTGCATACTTCGCCCACCAGACAACCGACAATGCCAGCACCGTATTGAATAATCCCGGCCCAAGCATCCCCACCACGGCGATCGCAAAAATCAGGCCTGGAAATGCCATCAATGTATCAGACAACCGCATGAGAATCGTATCCGTCACACCCCGGGCGAAACCGGCGATGACCCCAATCGCTACGCCTAACACGAATACAATGCCAATCATCATAAAGGTAAGCAGCAGCGAGGTTCGCGCCCCGTACAAAAGACGTGATAATACACAGCGGCCAAGCTGGTCGGTTCCTAGCGGATATTCTGCACTGGATGGCTGCAACACTTTGGCAAAATTCGTTGCAAGTGGGTCATGTGGTGCGAACAGCGGCGCAACCATGGCGAGAATAACCCAGAAGACGGTTAGAGATAACAGGAATGTGAACCAGCGATTCTGCAGTAATACAAGTCTGAAGGCTCTCATCTATACATCCACATCCAGTCGGATTCGAGGATCACGAAGATGTGTCCATACATCAACCAGCAGATTCAGCGTGACATAGATGATCGCCATCCAGATGACATACCCCTGAATCAGCGGATAATCCCGTGTGAAAATGGCATCTACTGCCATCTGACCAACGCCAGGCCATACAAATAAACTTTCCACAATCGCTGCACCACCTAACAAAGCACCTGTTGTCATACCCATAAGGGTAACGATCGGCAGCAGGGCATTGGGGAGAATATGACGCAAAATAATGATCGACTCTTTCACACCTCTGGATCTTGCTCCGATCACATAGTTCTGGTTTGTCTCCTCAAGCAGGACCGTACGAATCTGTCTGC
The DNA here is from genome assembly GCF_058313655.1 of Paenibacillus sp. Negev47. Lineage (NCBI taxonomy): Bacteria > Bacillati > Bacillota > Bacilli > Caryophanales > Paenibacillaceae > Paenibacillus > Paenibacillus sp. Negev47. The sequence continues at coordinate 262,621 of NZ_CM177754.1, read as the reverse complement.
TGTACTGGGCAACAAGTGGAATCGCGAGTGTACATGCGGGTAAAATCAGACTGTTCCATCCGGAATTGCCCATCACCGGCAGCAGCTTCAGCTGTACGCCGAAGACCAACATGAGCAACATACCCAACCAGAAGCTGGGCATCGATAATCCGGCAAAAGAGAATAAACGAATAACAAAATCCAGCCATTTATTACGATAGACAGCCGACAACATCCCCAATGGAAAGGAAACCAGAATAACCAGAATCATAGCGCTTCCTGTTAGCCAAAGCGTTGCCGGGAGCCGTGCCATCAGCACGTCCAGTACTGGACGTTTGTATTTATATGACGTACCAAAATCTCCGGTCACTACCTGTCCCAGCCATGTCCCGTATCGATAGAGAAAAGGCTCGTCCAATCCAAGCTCTGACCTCACCTGTCTGACCAGTTCATCGGATGGCGTTACCCCTGTAGACATGAGCATAAGTCTGGCTGGATCCCCAGGAGACAGATAGGTTAGCAGGAATGTCAGAAACGTGATGCCGAACAATACGACAACCAGTTGTAATAAACGCTTAACGATATATCTGCTCAAGTGCTCAAACGTCCTTCCCCAAAACTTTATGTATGTGCCATGATGTTCTCCGTCCACAGCTCCGCTGAAAACGTATAAATTCTATCAAAAAAGGCGTCCCTCTCCGTGTTACTGGATGAGGACGCCTTAAATAAACAGATTTTCAGAAAAAATCATGCTCTCTAAACACCTTCCTATCTCCCGTAGGGTACTACTGTGTTTGTTAAACCTGGCAGGTCTCCTGGCTCCAGAATCATGGTCAATGCAGCTCCTTCCCGGTCTAAACCAGTGGATTATCGCTACCTGACTCCTCTGTTACAGTGGCGGGACCGCGCCGGTATTACACCGGACTTCCCTATTAAGCTTTCACCCTGATGGGCGAAGCACCAAGTTCCACATATTCAATTGCACTTCTGTATCAGTATAGCGGGACGACGATTAATGATCAAAACTTTATTTTCAAATTTAAAACACTGGATACGTCTAACCACGAATTCTCGAACCCTTCGGAGACACACCCGTCACACGCTTAAACATCTTTGAAAATAATAATGGGTCCGTATAACCCACCGAATGAGCTACTTCACTAACGGAAAGTCCGGGGTTCTGAAGAAGATCAGCAGCACGATTCATACGGTACTCCAGAAAAAATGACTGTAGCGACTTGCCGTATCGTTCCTTGAACAATCCCGACAGATATGTGCGGTCCAGCCCCACGGCGTGGGCAATATCCAGAATGGAGGTCCGCTGGCTGTACCTGTTCTCCATAAACTGAACTGCCTGCCTGATGTACTCTTCTTTGTTCGAAAGAAGCTGTCCCTCCTCTTCCTCTACCGATGACGATGAGATCAACTCCGCTATCAGGCGGTACAACAGACTCTGGTTCATCACATCCCCTCCCAAATACGCGGAGGCCTGAACCATCTCTGAGTACAGGTGCTCCATTGTATTCGTATCACGGGCATCATACACTGGGTGCTCTGGACTTAATCGGGCACGTTGCATGAATGCCTTGGCTTGCACACCTTTAAATCCAAACCACGAATACGTCCAGGGATCCTTCGGATCTGCCTCATAATGAATAAGCATGTCCGGGAGTATGACGAAGCCCTGTCCCTGAGTCAACTTGTATTCTTGGTCCCCCATGTACACGGTCCCCCGTCCTTCATGGATGTAGTGCACAATGTAAGAATCACGTACACCCGGTCCCCAATAATGCGCAGGGTCACATGCCTCCCACCCGAAAAACAACAAAATCAGCTCCATCTGTGTCCAGCCTGCGGGAACTACATTCATCTCAATGCGACTCATTTTTCGCCCTCCATCCTACTTCGTTCCGCTTACCTCTTCATTCAATCTATTTATATTATAACAGCTAAAATACTTCTATATTAGTTGAAAGCGGGAACAAAAATGGGATTATAACATGTTTGAAAGGGGTTGAGCCATAGTTATATGCGCCGAATCGGCCTATAGTTGGGGTACAACATTTTTCAGGGAGGCTAACTTAAATGAATAAAATTACGTTCCTCGGTGCAGGCAGCACCGTCTTTGTTAAAAATGTATTGGGTGATGTCATGATGACCGAAGCACTGCAAGATTTTGAGCTGGCATTGTTCGATATTGATGCTGAACGTTTGAGCGATTCAGAGCGTTTGCTGACCAGTCTGGCCCGTTCGATTGGAAGTCGTTGTGTCATTAACGTATATCATGACCGCAAAGAAGCGCTGCGCGGAGCCAAATATGTCATCAACGCCATTCAGGTGGGTGGGTATGATCCATGCACCATTACGGACTTCGAGATTCCGAAGAAATACGGACTGCGTCAAACGATTGCAGACACACTCGGTATCGGCGGAATTTTCCGTAACTTGCGGACGATTCCGGTCATGCTGGATTTTGCCCGGGATATGCAGGAAGTATGTCCGGATGCATGGTTCCTGAACTATACCAACCCGATGGCCGTGCTTACCAATGTCATGAACGTACATGGTGGGATCAAAACCGTAGGATTGTGTCATAGTGTGCAGGTATGTGTACCGCATCTGTTTGATGCACTGGGGATCGATCAGACGGGTGTCGTAGCCAAAATTGCAGGCATCAACCACATGGCATGGCTGCTCGAAGTTACAAAAGACGGGCAGGATCTGTACCCCGAGATCAAACGTCTGGCGAAGGAAAAACAGAAGGAACAGCATGATGACATGGTTCGTTTTGAGCTGATGCAGCGTTTTGGCTATTATGTAACGGAGTCCTCCGAGCACAATGCTGAGTACCACCCTTACTTCATCAAACGGAATTACCCGGAGCTAATCGAACGCTTCAACATTCCACTGGATGAGTATCCACGCCGCTGTGTGAACCAGATTGAAGGCTGGAAAGAGATGCGTACCAAGCTGTTTGCCAGCGAAAATATTGAACATACCCGCAGCCGGGAATACGCATCGCATATTATGGAAGCCATGGAGACGAACCAACCTTACAAAATTGGCGGCAACGTCATGAACAACGGACTGATTACGAACCTGCCGCGCGAGGCATGTGTCGAGGTACCATGTTTGGTCGATGGATCAGGAATCAGCCCTACGTACATTGGTGACCTGCCTCCACAACTCGCGGCATTGAACCGGACAAACATCAACACTCAACTGCTGACGATTGAAGCAGCAATCACTGGCAAGAAGGAACATATCTATCACGCCGCCATGCTTGATCCGCACACAGCTGCAGAACTGTCTATTGATGACATCGTAGCCATGTGTGATGAGTTGATTGAGGCTCACGGCGACTGGTTGCCAAAATACACGTCATAATATAAAAGCACCGTTTCCTTTGCTGCTAAAGGGGACGGTGTTTTGTTCCATTTCATAGCGCTCATCTGCTGAATCGTGCATCGCATCACTTATAAGAAACGCCCTGTGTCAATTAAACCTTATTCGGCTGGGAGCAAAAAGCGATAACCAATGCCCGGCTCCGTCTGAATATATCGGGGATTCGTCGGATCTTCCTTTAATTTTTTACGCAGATGTCCTACATATACCCGGAGGTAATGGCTGTCAGACTCATGATGATGCCCTCCCCATACTTGCTGCAAAAGCTGACGCTGGGTGATGATCTTTCCCGCATTGGAAGCGAGCACCTTCAGCATCTCATATTCCGTTGGAGTTAATTTGACCAAAGTTCCCTCCAGTTCGACCTGCCTTTGGGCCAGATCAATCGTAAGTGATCCGAAGCGCAATATGGGCTCATCCGTCGTTTTGGCTACATGACGCAGCGCAACCCGAATACGGGCAACCAACTCCCCCATCCCGAAGGGTTTGGTCACATAATCATCTGCACCACCATCCAGCGCGGCAATTTTATCTCCCTCCTGATCCTTCGCTGTCAGCACGATAATCGGCACCTGCGACCATTCGCGAATCCGGCGAAGCACCTCCATACCGGACATGCCCGGCAAACCGAGATCAAGGATGATCAGATCCGGATGTACAATGCTGGCCTGAATGACACCCTCTTCGCCATCCCCGCACTCGTGGAGTTCGAATTGGTGTGCCTGAAGGGTGACCTTGAGCAATTTGCGAATCTGCGGCTCATCATCGATTACCAGTATGCGAGCCCCTAGTGGTGCGTTCATTTTATTCTTCAACCTCTCCTTGTTCTGAATAGGGAAACCGCGGTCCGTGAGCCTCCATGGGGATATCTATGCGCATTCTCGTTCCCCCGCCCGGATTCGGCTCTGCTACAATGGTACCTCCGTGGACTTCCACAATGCCTTTGCAGATGGCCAGACCAAGCCCCGTCCCTGTGACATGCTGAGTCGACTCCGAGCGATAGAACTTATCAAATATACGTGTTCTTTCTGCTTCCGGTATACCGATGCCTTGATCAGCGACCATGATCGTCAATTGACTCGGACTCTCATCACTCGCCACAGTGATGACAATCAGGCTTTCATGGGGAGAATATTTGATGGCGTTGCTGACGATATTGACCAGCACCTGCTCCAGCAATACTTCATCTCCGTAAATGAAGACCGGAGCACCAGGAAGTTCAACTTGAATGTTGCGATGCGGACTGAATTCCCGAACCTGTGTCAGTACAACGCTGATTATATCCTCCACGTCACACCATTTCCGGTTCAGTTGCAACATGCCGCTCTCCAGCCGAACCATACCCAGCAGATTTGTGACGACACGATTCATACGCATGGCCCCATCCCGAATGTTGCCTGTTAATTCTCTCCGATCCTCGGGTGTAAAAAGAGTATCATTCTCCAACAATCCCGTAGCCGAGCCGATAATGGCGGTTAGGGGAGTACGCAATTCATGAGAGACAGAGTCCAGCAGCGCTGTGCGTATGCGCTCCGATTCGGCAGTGATCTGCGCCAATCGGGCCTCTTCCGCCAGCTTCACTCGGGCAATGGCACCTGCCGCCAGACCTCCGCATGCTTCCAGCAGACGAAGCTGTTCTTGCTGCTCATGAACCTCGCCAGCGTCCATGCTCACGGCGAGCACGCCATGAAGCTGCTCCTCTGTGCGTAGCGGCACGTAAAGTCCGGGAGATTCCCGCAAAGTGGGTGATCCCTTACCGGCGATCTGTCCGTGATAATATACCCATTTGGCAATGGCAATCTCCGACTCCCCATCGCCCCAGCCACCCCCTTCTCCTTCTAATGTGGATGGGGAAGAGCTCGTAACCAGCAGATCCCCCTGCCCATCGGGGAGATACACAGCCGCCGGCTTACCCAAGGTAAGCGATACTTGGGTTGCAATATTAACCAGCAGCGTGTTCAGATCAGTAATGGCTGTCATCTGACGACTCAATGCGTATAGGGAGTTCGTCGTGGCCTCGCGTGCTTTTACCATCTCCAGCTGTTGTCGTAGTCGACCTGCAAGACTCGCAGTTAAAATGGCCACCGCAAGATACACGACAAAGGAGATGAGATATCTCAAATCCTCAACCGTAAAGCTCAGATATGGGGGTACAAAAAAGAAGTCAAACATAATGACGCTAAAACTCGCGGCATATACAGCTGGCCCCATTCCCCAATACACGGCACTCACCAGTACGGGAAACAGGTATATCAGCGCTACATTAACCAGATCACCACTCATATCGATGACATGAAGCAGCAAGGTTAGCAGTGTCACCCCGAGGGTCACCCATACATATGCCGGAACCCGTTTTCCATGAGATGCCCGCGTTTCTTTTTTTACTTGTTCAGAAAACATCCATTCACATCCCGCTCAGTTCATAATCGTAATCTGCAACGATCAATACATCCAGATGCCGCGACAAGCGTACAAGTCGGTTGACCACCGAGCCTGAGCCGCGGTAGCCATTCAGCCACCATACCCGTCTTGCCTGCCCGACCACCAACTGGGTTGCTCGCGCCTCCGATGCCTTTCTTGCCAAAAGTCCGGGTACATCCCGCAACTTTGGACTGTAGTGGATGTGAAATTGACCGCCAAGCCGAATGGTCAGCTGCTCCAACGCTTCCAGATGGCACTTCACTTCGTCACTCATGGACTCACCGATGTGGATATGATGTACATGCCAGATGGCTTTTAGACGATAAGCCATACGGAATCCACGTCGGATCAGCCGCTCGGCATGACGATCACTGCTTACACATACGAAGACTGCTTCCTGTCTTCGCCAAGGTCCTCGAAGTGCAATTTTGGCCTGCTGTGCTTCAAGCCGTTCATCCACATCGTCTGCCAATTCACGCAGGGCAAGTTCACGCAAGGCAATCAGATTGCCGATTTTAAAGAAATTCGCAAGAGCTTGCTCGACCTTGGCAGTTGCATAGATTTTACCCTCCCTCATGCGCTGCCGCAAGGCCTGAGGCGCCACATCAATCAACTGCACCTCATCCGCCATCTGAATGATCCGATCGGGTACGGTCTCGCGGACACGAACACCTGTAATATGTTCAACGGCATCATTCAGACTTTCGAGATGCTGTACGTTCATTGTGGTAATCACCGAGATGCCTGCATTCAGCAGGAGCAGAACATCTTCATAACGCTTTTGCCGAACACTCCCGGGTACATTCGTATGCGCCAGTTCATCCACAAGCACCACTTCTGGACAAAGATGCAGAATGGCCTCCGTGTCCATCTCTTCCAGACGAGTTCCCTGATAAACTCTTTGCGCACGAGGGATCACAGACAGGTGGCGAATCTGCTCCACAGTTTCCGCCCGCCCATGGGTCTCCAGCAAGCCGATCTGCACATCAATGCCCTTGCGGAGCAAATCATTGCCTTCCCGCAGCATCATGTAGGTTTTGCCCACACCTGGTGCGGCTCCGATATATATTTTGAATGTGCCGCGCTGAATCTGACCAATCTGTTCCTTCATTTCCTGCTCGCTTAGTCTGCGGTATGTCAGTGACTCCACATCGTTAACTTTAGCCGGAACCACACGTTCACCCTCCCGGGCCGTTCGATCAGCAACCAGAAACAGGTCGACACCACGTAATCTGCGTAGGAGCGAGTTAACAACGGACCCTTGCCACAGTTCCTGCCAGCGTGTACGCCGGGAGTGCCCCATCACAATGCGGGTAATCTGGTGCTCCATTGCGTAACGCGCCAGCGTAAACGGGATGTTGCGACGGTGTATTACAGGCAACTCCTCCATATGGCCACCAAACTTCTCTACCAGCTTGATCATATTACGCCGAAATACGGTTGCCTCCTTGGTTAATGGCTGCTTCATATTCCGAAAAACAACGGCACACAAATCACCATTCAGCCGTTTGGCAATCTGTTGCCCACGCCGGATATAGATGGAGCCGTTCCAATGATATTGCGTGGACACCAGAATCCGCTCCATGATGCCTGTCGTGAGGGTAATTCCCATCTCCTCTCGATGCTCACGCAGGGATTCATTCACCCCTTCCGCAACCAATCTCAGGGCCAGTTCGCGCAGAATACCCAGATTGCCTTGACGAAATACAGCTTCACCCTCATGTCCCTGCAAATGACCCTCTGCAAGACGGTTCAGTATCGTTTCCGGCGTGACGTCTATCAGCTTCACTTCATCCGCAAGCTCCAATGTATCGGCAGGCACCGTATATTCTGCTGCGATCCCCGTAAGTTGTCGTGCCAGCTCGGTATACCCTTCCAGCTCATACACATTTACCGTCGTCATGACACTGATGTTGTTTCGGAGCAAGAACTGAATGTCCTCCAGCCGGGTAGCATAGCGAGCGCCTTCTCTGTTGCGATGTGCCAAACCATCCACCAACACAACCTCCGGATTACGCGCCATTAGTGCATCCAAGTTCAGATCCTTCATCTCTACATCATCACTCTGGCGCAACCAATGAATACTTGGAATCCTTTCGAGTGCGCCAAGTTGCTCCACCGTCTCCGGTCTGCGCATCGTGGACACGGCACAGATGACCACATCAATGCCCTGCTCACGCAACGTGTTCCCTTCCCGCAGCATGTGATACGTTTTACCCGATCCGCTGACTGGGCCGATGTAGATTTTGAGCGTACCCTGCTGCAGCTTCGTAATCATCTTCAGCATCTCTTCCGGTGACTTGCGCTTGAAGCTGTCTTCCATCCGTCCTCTCCCCCCTTTCTTATTAGAGCGTGTCTTAAAATATGAAGAAAAAAATGGAGAAAGCCCCTCCCGATATATCGTGAGCAGGCTAATATGTTCGTTCGTTAGTTCAGTTCTGCTGTCAGCGCCATATTCAGAGCCGTTACATTTACACGCGGTTCTCCGAATATACCCATTTGCCGGCCTTCCGTATGCTCATTTACAAGTTGCACAAGCTGCTGTTCACTAAGACCTGTAGCTTTGCTAATGCGCGGGATCTGTGCCTCAGCGGCTTCGGGAGAGAGATCTGGGTCAAGTCCCGAACCTGAACCCGTCACGAGATCAGCGGGGATCTGCTGCAGTCCCGGGTTTCCCTGTCTAAGCTGAGCAATCTTTTCCTTCATCTCGCCGATATACTCCTCCGAGGCTACGGCGCGATTTGAACCGGCTGAAGCCGTTGGGTCATAACCGGCACTCGATGCCCGGGGCTGGAACAGCCCCGGCGATTGTATTTCCTGCGCCAGCAGTGACGAGCCGATGATTTTCTCTTCTTGCGTAATCAGACTTCCATTCGCTTGCGCAGGAAAGAGAAGCTGGGCTACACCAGTTGTTACGAGCGGGTAGATTAGGCCGCAGATCAGCATAAGTACGATGGATAACCGTATAGCAGGCAAGAACATGTTCATACAGATCACTTCCTATTTTTCATTAGGATACAAGAATAATGTTGATAAGTGATGTTATCTCGTTAAAGGATTCCCGACAAAACCAAGTCAATCAGTTTAATCCCGATAAAAGGTACAATCACACCGCCTACGCCGTAGATAAACACATTGCTCCCAAGTAGCCTTTCGGCTGACATCGCCCGGTACTTAACCCCTTTCATCGCTATGGGAATGAGCAGTGGAATAATAATGGCGTTGAATATTAGTGCCGACAGGATCGCAGACTGCGGTGAAGCCAGATTCATAATATTCAGAGCCTGGAGCTGCGGCATGGCGAGAATGAACATGGCTGGAATGATGGCAAAATACTTCGCGATATCATTGGATATCGAAAAGGTTGTGAGCGCGCCGCGTGTAATCAGCAGCTGCTTGCCAATGGAGACAACCGACAATAGCTTGGTCGGGTCAGAATCCAAGTCAATCATGTTGGCCGCTTCTTTGGCCGCCATGGTGCCCGAATTCATCGCCAGGCCCACATCGGCCTGCGCCAGAGCAGGAGCATCGTTCGTACCATCGCCCGTCATGGCGACGAGTTTGCCCTCCTGCTGCTCTTTTTTGATCGCCGCAATCTTGTCCTCGGGCTTCGCTTCAGCAATAAAATCATCCACGCCCGCTTCCAGCGCTATGGTCGCTGCGGTCAGCGGATTATCTCCTGTACACATAATGGTCTTGATGCCCATAGCGCGCATCTCGGCGAACTTCTCTTTCAGCCCTGGCTTCACGGTATCTTTCAGATAGATCACACCATAGATTCGTTCGTCGATGGCTACAGCAAGTGGTGTACCTCCGGCCTTCGCAATACGATTTGCAATCTCATCCAGATCATCGGGTATGCGACCTCCTTCGGAAGCAATATAACGTTTGATCGCATCCACGGCACCTTTGCGAATCTTCATGCCGTTACTCAGATTGAGACCGGACATCCGTGTCTCTGCCGTGAACTCCACATTTTCCGCATTCGCATACTCCGTCTCAGACCAGCTCTGGCCTTGTTTGCCTGCCAGTTCCACAACAGAACGTCCTTCCGGGGTCTCATCCCGTACAGAAGCCTGTAAAGCAGCTTGCGTCATCTCTGATGCAGTTATGCCCTGGACAGGAATGAATTCAGATGCCATACGGTTTCCGTATGTGATCGTCCCCGTTTTGTCCAAAATCAACGTATCGATATCCCCGGCCGCTTCCACCGCTTTACCCGACATGGCCAGTACATTGAACTGCGTAACACGGTCCATCCCGGCAATACCAATGGCGGACAGCAACCCGCCAATTGTGGTTGGGATCAAACAGACGAGCAGGGCGATCAGGGTCGCCAGATCCAGTCGAATACCCAAGTAATTCGCCATCGGGACCATCGTCAGAATGACAATTAGAAAGATCAGGGTTAATACGGCGAGCAGGGTTGTCAGCGCGATTTCATTGGGTGTTTTCTGGCGCTGTGCACCCTCAACCAGAGAGATCATCCGGTCAAGGAATGACTCCCCCGGATCGGTCTGAACACGCATGACGATGTAATCGGACACGACGCGGGTACCTCCGGTAACGGAGGAGAAATCGCCTCCTGCCTCCTTGATAACCGGTGCGGATTCTCCCGTAATGGCCGATTCATCAATGGAGGCCAAGCCTTCTGTAATTTCCCCGTCCGTTGGGATCAGTTCACCGACTTCCACACGGACCATATCACCTTTTTTCAACTGGGTCGAAGACACTTGCCGGATTGTTCCATCCTTCTGCACCAGATTGGCCAGGGTGTCCGACTTCGTCTTGCGTAACGTATCCGCCTGTGCCTTACCTCTGCCTTCTGCAAGTGCCTCCGCGAAGTTAGCGAACAGCAGCGTGAACAGCAAAATGAAAAACACGGCGATGTTGTACCCGCGCCCAGCCTCGGATGCGGTGAAGAGATCGGGATTAATGCATAATAAGAGCGTAATGAATGTACCTACCTCGACAATAAACATGACCGGATTTTTGATCATGACCACCGGATTTAGCTTCTTGAACGCATCCAGTGAAGCCTGAAGTATCATATCCTTGCTTAACGATCGTTTCGATCCGGGATCACGTTGAATATTACCACGGTTGTTATCCGGCTCATTGCCCTTCGATCTGAACATTTCTGTATCCATGTGTTGCATCGTCTGCTCCTTCTTTCGTTCGACTACATTCATCGTGCAATGCCACCTCCATACGTTACGTCCTTGCACCAATTCCTCTGTTGCTCCCCTGTTATATCCCTCATTGAATCATCGCCAGATACTCTGCAATCGGTCCAAGGGCAAGCGATGGGAAGAACGTAAGCGCGCCGACTACAACGATCATCATGACCAAGATGCCAGCAAACAGAGGTGTGTGTGTACGCAGTGTACCTGTAGTTACCGGCACAACCCGCTTCGTAGCGAGTGAACCCGCAATGGCCAGCATGGCGATCATTGAAACATACCTTCCCAGCAGCATAACGATACCAATCGCAATATTGTAAAAGTCTGTATTGGCATTTAGTCCGGCAAAAGCCGATCCATTATTGGCCGCACCCGAGGCAAAAGCATAGAGAACCTCGGTCAGACCATGCATGCCCCCATTCGAGATGGACGCAATGGCTTCAGGCCGCAGAAGCGCGAGTGCCGTTGGCGCAAGAATAATCAAAGGATGAATGAGCAACGCAATGGATGCGAGCTTCACCTCTTTCCCCTCAATTTTTTTGCCCAGAAACTCAGGTGTTCGTCCCACCATCAATCCACAGATAAACACTGCCAGAATCACGTACAACAGTCCGTTGATCAGCCCTACTCCTTTGCCGCCAAACACGTTATTGAGCATCATCTGAGCCAGTGGCACCAGACCTCCAAGCGGGGTGAGCGACTCATGCATATTATTGACCGATCCTGTTGTAGCCGCCGTCGTAACCGCTGTGAATAAAGCCGACTCCGGTATGCCGAACCTGACCTCTTTCCCCTCCATATTGCCCTGTAGACCTGCCGCATCCAGCGCCGTTACACCGCGATATTCGGAGACAAATACGGTGGTCAACATCACAAGAAAAAGAAAACTCATCGCTGCGAACAATGCCCACCCCTGCTTCCGGTTATTGACCATCAAGCCGAAGGCGTATACCAATGCCGTTGGCAGTAGCATCATGCAGACGATATGCACCAGGTTGCTCAGGGCCGTCGGATTCTCGAAGGGATGTGCAGCATTGGTTCCAAACCAGCCACCGCCGTTGGTGCCAATGTGTTTAATCGACTCCAGTGAAGCGACCAGTCCACGTGTGATCGTCTGCTGCGCGCCTTCCAGCGTGGTAGCGTTCACCGCTCCTGCGAGCGTCTGAGGCACACCCTGGAACACGAGGAACAAGGCTACGATGAAGCTCAGTGGTAAAAAAATTCTCGTAATCGACCGTACAAGGTCGACATAGAAGTTGCCCAGTTCATCCCGGCGGCCTACCAGTCCGCGAATGAATGCAATGGCTACTGCGAATCCCGTCGCTGCCGACGTAAACATTGGGAACGTCACTGCCAGCATCTGTGACAGGTACGACAGGGCATTCTCGCCCGTATACGACTGCCAGTTCGTGTTGGTCATAAAAGATACAGCCGTATTAAATGCCTGTGCGGCAGGCATATTCCCGATCCCATCCGGGTTAAGTGGCAAATACTTTTGCAGCCGCAGCACCAAAAACATCAACACCAACATCACGAAGTTGGAGAGGAGAACCGCCGTAAGATACTTTTTCCACCCCATTGTTTCGTTCTCACGCACTCCCATCACTCGATAGAGCAGTCGCTCCGGTCCGCCAAAGACCCGATCCAACCCCGTTCGCTGTCCATCGAACACGTTTACTATATATTTTCCTACCGGTTTCACCAGCAGCAGGATGATTAGCAACGTCACCGCTACTTGCACTACACCAATACCCATATCCGTATTTCCTCCCTATTCGACGTTCCCTTGTTCCCGTATTACGCACATGGCCAGCATCAGAATTTCTCCGGCTTCACCAGCACATAACCGAGATAAATCACCAGTGCGAGCACAATCATGCCGATGACGATCATCTGGCTTCCCCCTCTCTACCCTCAAGCCTTCTCGCAGAATTGCACAAATCCCCAAAACACCGCAAACACCAGCACAACCAATCCAATCATCGTGGCATCATTCAACATTCGCCCTTCCTCCCTCTCTCACCGTTCTCTGCACCTGCTACATGTAAAATCGTAATACGAAACGCTGTAAAAAAGGGGTAAAGAAATACCTCCACAGGTGTAAAAAAAGCGTAAAAAAAGACCCGCTCTCCTCAGCTATAGGCTGAAAAGAACGGGTCTATAAGGTTTACTATTTATCCAAATGGATTCTGTGCCCACTGCAATAATCTCTTTTTCGTGATTTTGCCATGTGAGGTATGTTTGACGACTTTCCCTTGATCAAGCAACAGTATCTGTGGTGACTCATGATGAACCTCGGTCTCTTCCGCAATGTGGCGGGATAACGAGCGATTTTCAATCACTTTGACGATGCGGTAATCCATGGGTTGTTTGGGATCGGATGCATTGGTGCCTACAAACGCAATAAACTCTCTGTACGCTCTCGCACTGGTTGGACACGTCGTGCTGTGCTTCAGAATAAGCACCGGATGATCCTGTGAACGCTGGATTGCCTCTTCCCAGTCACCTGGTTTGTGCAATTCCCGGACATGCTCACTGAGCATATCTTCCGAGTCTGAACCTGCACGGTTGCTAGCCACTGAACCAATGACAATGCCAAGCGCCACGCCAAAAGCAATCCCGAGTCCAAGCTGCTGCGTAGCCGTACCAATGATGACTCCCATAGCCGTTCCTATAGCAAGCCATAAGGCTTGATGATTTACTTTTTTCTTCATGCAGATCTTCCCTTTCTGAAATATGTATATCAATGCTATGTATATCAGTGCTATATCTTCCACCTTATATTCTGATCAAATTATAGCATAGGCTTCAGCGAGCAGGCTTTGATAATCTTCGTCTCCGGGTACAGATTTCAGTGATTGGATTTATGCAAAATGCTCATTTGTGATACACTGATTGTAATTTGGAAACGATGAACATGAAGAATGGATTGGAAGGGCGGAAATTCCATATGACATATGCGTTTATGATTGAACCGCAGGATTTTATTGCGTTGGAGAACGAAGATGAGCTGATTGAGAAATGTCAGGAGTGGGGCCTGCTTTCCGGTAAAGCGACCAAACTCAAAACGTTCTATTATAAAGGAAACGGATTGAACATGCCGTGCACCATCATTGGATATGTCGATCACATGGCAGCCGTTATTCAACTGGATAATGGACAAAAGCATTGTATTCACCCGTCTTATCTGAAGGAAATGCAAGCCTCTAGCTACAACGCCAGAAGCATAAGCACAGCTGGATCAGAACGCAGCACGGAACCCTCAACTTCGGATACAGTCGCACCAGTTACCCCTGCTGATGTTACGCCAACTCCCGATGCACTGGCTAACCCGGATGAAATTCCGGTTGATCTGGATGATGCGGACGACACGGACACAGATGAACTCTCCTCGGGGCTGAAGGGTGATCCGGATGGGTTGGTGGAAGAGTATATTGGACCTCAAACCGGGGCAGCCAGTGAAGCCAAACCTAAAGCCAAAACAGCAAGCAAAGCCAAGACCGTCAAGATTGATCTGCCAGAAGGCAAAGTGAAGATGAGTGCCGTTGTCAAAGAATTCACCACTGTGCCGAATCACTTCTCTGACAATGATGATGAAGTCATCATCTATGAAGCAGTTACCATCACGGAGCCAGACGTCATCGATGTTGGGGAAGCCTGGTCGAGTCACAGTGCTACTGTTAAGAAACAAGAACTGGAAGTGGGAGATGTTATCACGTTTGAAGCGAAAATTATCAAGAAGAAGCTGACACGTAACCCAGTTCCCTATAAAATCAACAACCCTTCCAAGATTCAGAAGGAAGGTTAATCTCACTCCGTACAAGAAAAAATATAAAAACCTCCAAGACTGCCTGAAGCAGATCGCGGAGGTTTTTGCAATTGAAAGCTATTTAGTGAAGAGTACACTCTTAAGCTTGTTCCGGTGTAGCACTGATCTGAAACTGTACACCGAACTTGTCAACTACCGAGCCGTAGGCTGGACTCCAGAACGTCTCTTGTATCGGCATTTTCACTTCGCCGCCGTCTTGCAGTTGGTTGAAAATTGCTTTGGCTTCTTCCGCCGTATCCGTGTTCACCGTAACCGTAACATGATTACCTACAGTGTGAGGCATACCTGGAAATGTATCGGACAACATTAATACCGAGTTGCCAATCTGCAAAGAAGCATGCATAATACGGTCTTTCGCTTCGGGCGGGATGGGGTGATTCGGGTCAGATGGACCGTCGCCAAATGTTTGAAGCGCCAGCACTTCCGCTCCAAATGCCTTTTGATAAAATTCTACCGCTTCACGTCCATTACCGTCTGTTACCAGATACACATTCAAGCTGATCGACATGCGTACTTCATCTCCTTGGGCTCATGTATTTATACGATTCACGCCACTTGCGACATGAGTATATATGAACAGGTTGTCCTTTGACAAGGATATATTTTTTCACTCAACTTCTGCAGACTTTTACACGATTAGGATTACCAACATATTCTTAATCCATCCCTCTCCTACTACTTCTTGCACTTGCATAGCACATTCTGTCCCCTTTCCGATAAAAAAAGACCACTCTCCCGAATCCTGTCGGTAAAATGGTTGTGTTCAATCCTATAAAGTTATCGCGTTTGAACGATGCTATCTATTTCACTTTTCAATAAGAGGTATCTGTGAACACTTCTCATGATCGGGACCTTCGTTAGTTTGTTCTTGTCCACGTACAGTTTCATCTGGTCTTTGGTCAAACCGAGCAAACTTCCAGCTTCCGATACCGTCAATACTACCTCTGGGTTCGTAGCATTAAACGTCCTCTTTACTTTCTGATTCCAGTCCTCGAATACCTGCATAGATCAGCGACCTCTCCTATCCATAGCCAGTTATTATCAGGCTGAATGTATCTATTATACCATACTTGTGCTACTTGTAGCTTAATCCTTGCACAGAACCATATTCTGTTAGGCTTATTCGACTGCTTTAGCATGACAAAAAGAGCCACTTCTGAACGTGGCCCTTGATAGTATCTCCATAATATTCTTACGCTTCTTCCCAGAAGCGACGCAGGTTGTCCATGGCAATCTTGGATGCCGACTTGCATTCCTCCATGCCCTCGAACTCCACTGTAATGTTGCCATCGTAACCGGAATCTTTGATGAGCTTTACAATTTTACGGATTGGAATATCCCCTTGTCCAACGATAGCACCACGAAGGAAATTGCCGTAAGCCGTCAGAAACCATTCACCCTCACCCGGATGCTCATCATAAGGACGGAAGTAGAAGTCTTTGAAGTGGACCAGAGAAGCGTACGGCAGATTTTTCATGACACCGATGATCGGGTTCTCATCCACACACATGAAATTGCCAATATCGAGTGTTGTTTTGAAATTCGGACGATCTACAGCATGCAGCACACGCTGCACCCGGTCACTCGCCTGCACGCTGAAGCCGTGATTCTCAATGGTTGTGATGATACCAAACTGCGCGGCATAGTCCGCAATAATCTGGCTTCCCCGCACCATCAGCGGCAGATTTTGCTCAAACCAGGCAATGGTCATCTTCTCCTTTGGCAGGGTAAACGCCGTGACGTCATGCCGCATATGTTTTACACCCATTCGGTGTACGACATCCACATGTCTTTTGACCCGAGCCATCTCTTCTTCAAACGCCTCTTCCGTCTCCTGCACGAAATTCGCTGGCATTGAGTAGTTGGACAGTTCAATACCCGCAATCGCCGCCCGCTCCCGAATCGCATCCGCCAGATCATGATTATCCTCCACGGTATAACCGTAAGGCACCATCTCCATATGCTCGCCGCCGTTCGCCGCAATCCAGTCGATTACATCCAGCACCGTCATCTCACCCGAATTCAAATCGTTCAACAAACTATACGTGCTCAGGCCCACTTTCATCTGCTCAACTCCCTATCGATATTGTTGGATAAATTGAACCGCCTTGCGAATGTCCTTCTCTGGCTGATCGCCTACCTCACGTTCAATTGTCAGATAACCGGTGTACCCAATCTCCTGAAGAGTTGCAAAGTATCCGTCAAAATCAACGCCACCCTCACCCAATGGCACCTCACGGAAGAAGGTTCCGGAAGAAACCATCTCAGCAATCTTATCGTGATCCATAGGCGCATAACCGACTGCACCGTATACATCTCTTGGGTCCACTTCCTTCAGCCGCACCCCATCCTTCACATGGGTATGTACGATGTAATCCTTGAGCAGATGAACACCCCGCGCCGGATCATCTCCGGTCACCATCACCATATTCGCCGGGTCAAAATTCACCGATACTCCGTTGGTCGACAGCGTATCCAGAAATCCTTTCAAATCAGCAGCCGTTTCCGGTCCTGTCTCAATGGCAAAGTATGCACCAACGCTTTTGGCGTATTGGCCCAGTTCCTCACAAGCAGCGTGCAGCGTAGCGTAGACTTCCGATGAGGGGTCATGCGGAACAATGCCGATATGTGTTGTGACGATGTTGGTGCCCAGATCCAAAGCGAGATCCACGATCCGCTTCGACTTCTCTACTTTCCACGGATTATCTTCCTTGACCTGAAACCCATGTCCGCCCAGATCGCCGACCAATGCTGAAATTTCGAGACCCAGAGAATCGATGTAACTCTTTAACTCTTTGCGCGCCGCAGGCGACAAATTTTTGGGGTCCATCTCGCCCTTGACGGCATAGATCTGCACACCTTCTGCACCTACGTCTTTGGCTTTGTTCAACCCTTCCCGTACGCCTACACCAAAGCTATCCACGATGACACCGATCTTGTTCGTTAATTTCATGTCATACCTCCTGAAGATTACGTATTTGGGTTCACTGGAACAAGTTTCACCGACTTAATCTCATACGGTTTGAAGGTTAGTTCGAATGCTCCATTCGCACCAGCCAACGGATGGATCTCATCCTCCAACAGATTAATGGTAGATGCCTTGATTTCCTTTTCAGCCCACTGGACATGCACCGTTTCTCGACTTCCTGATGATTCATAGAAACGCAGCACCGTTCCCGAGCCATCTTCTGCAGCCTTAATTGCATCCAGAATGACATGCTCACTCTGGAACTGAACCCAAGCGTGTTCGGCTGGCAATGGACCGGAATGCTGACTCGCTGCCACAACTTCCACCGGATGATTAAGCTCCATCGCCCGGCGAACTACGGCGGCTTGTCGCCAATCGCCCTGATGGGGCAGGAATGAATACGTGAATTCATGATTGCCCTGATCGGCATGTTCATCCGGCCATTTCGGGGCACGGAGCAGGGACAGGCGGAGTGTGCGATCCTTGATGTCATACCCGTACTTGCAATCATTCAGCAAACTCACACCACTTTTGCCCTCTGAGATATCCGCCCAGCGATGCCCGCAGACCTCGAACTGTGCCTGTTCCCAACTGGTGTTGTTATGGGTCGGACGCTCCAGCGCTCCAAACGGGATTTCATAGGCTGCTTTGGCTGCCACCAGATCCACCGGAAAGGCCACCTTCAGCAGCTTATGACTCTCATTCCAGTTCACTTTCGTATGGAAATCAACCCGCCGCTGGTGGCGATGCAAAATGATATCCTGGCTGATCTCGGAGTGATTCAGCTTCCAGACAAAACGCAGTACATCTCGCGTAGCCCCGCGCTGTACAACCTCTCTGGAGATCAACTGCACTGCACCTGCCCGCTGGGATTCAAATCGTGGATCGATATCCCATGCATCCCAGTACGTCGGTTTGTCGTGGAAAAACTGCCACTCATTCGCCCGATCACCGGGCTTCAGCCAGTCGCGTCCTACCATTTTGTCATACCATCTGGTGATCTCTCCCAAGTCATTGAATTCAAGGGTATAGTACTCGGTGTCCCATGTGGAAGGGAAGGATTCATCTTCCCTTACTGAAAGGATAACATCCGGTGCCTCGCGCAGCCATATAGTTGTATACCCAAAGGCAGGAATCAATGGAACATGCACGAGCAGTGTATACTTGTCTTCCTTTTGCTCAAGATCACAGGCCAGACGGTTCCCTTGACGGTCAAATGCAGCCAATCCGGCGAGGCGGGCATCCCCTGTAATAGTGATATTCTCTCCACGTTCCCAACCAAGGCTGTTGAATATAATGTAGGGGAGACCATAGACTTCATCTGTTGCAATGTTCTCCGCAAGGTTATCCAGCGTTTCCCGCAGTGCGGATGTACCTAATGCAAATACCTTCGTGTACTCCTCGGTGGACGTTACGTATACTTCAGGAATCGACGTCCCCGGAATAATATCATGGAATTGGTTGAGCATGATCAGCTTCCAGCCTTCATCCAGGCCATTCTTTCTGTGTGCGGCGCAAGCTCCGGCAAACTGCCCCCAGATCTCCGCTTCCCGATACAATACCTCTGCCTTTCGGTTGCTACGTTTGTTCCTCGCATGAGTCGTGTACGTTCCGCGATGCAGCTCCAGGTACAAGTCCCCGTGCCATTTCGGCAACATCGGTTTATTTATTGATATGTCTTCAAAAAAAGCGCCTGCTGTGCTGAATTTGCTGATCGGCTGTCCCACCATAAAATGGGACCGCTCCGCAAACTCCACCATCTCATCGGTTACGCCACCACCCCCATCGCCATGTCCGTAAAGCAACATTTGCTCAGGGTGCACATCCTTTTGCTTGTATGATTGCCAATGTTCATCCACATCTTTGGGCCTTGTGTGCTCATTCACCCCATGATTCAGATAAGCCAGCACGGAAGTACCGTCAATGCCTACCCAGTCGAACAGGTCATAAGGGAACGCATTGGTATCATTCCAATTCAGCTTCGTGGTCATAAAATAAGGGATGTCTGCCAACTTAAGCATCTGCGGTAAGGAAGCACAGTAGCCGAAGGTATCGGGCAGCCATTCAATGTTGGATCGTTTGCCAAACTCCGCCTGATAGAAGTTCTGTCCATATAGAATCTGTCGAACCAATGACTCGCCGCTCGGAATATTCAGATCCGGTTCCACCCACATGCCTCCAACCAATTCCCAGCGGCCTTCGGCAATGCGGGCTTTCACTCGCTCGTACAGCTTCGGGTAATGATCCTTCACGAAGGCATACAGCTGCGGCTGGCTCTGGGAATACACAAAGTCTGGGTACGTGTCCATCAACGTACACATGGTCGAGAACGTGCGACTGGACTTGCGAACCGTCTCACGTACAGGCCACAGCCAGGCAATATCAATGTGGGATTGTCCAACCAGATGCATGAAGCCACTTCGATACTCCTCCGGGTCTTCCTGCTGTACCGACTGAGCCAATGCATGTTCGAAGTTCTGTATCCAGGCTGCATCACTCCACCGGTCTGGGTCATTGTACATCTCATCCATCACCTGATGAATGGCCTGAGTCAGTACCATCCGCTTGGGCTCCTTCTCGGTATATGCCCGGAGTGACTCCGCGAGTACCGTAACGCTGTACATCAGGCTCTGGAGTGGCTGGTTAACATGAACCAATGCTGCCCGGATGCCCCGAATCGGCGGCTGAATAACAGCTTGTCGGTTGAGTGGATCATGCGGCTCTGGAATCGGATCGTAGAGTTCAATCTCCAACTGCGGCGTATTCCCTACCCGACTTCTCGGCAGAGGTACGAATCCGTGATTTCGATCCAGTCCGTGATAAGGTATGCCATTCACCTTCAGCAGCCCTTCTCCTCCTGCTTCAAAGATCAACCCAACAGCCTGATCCTCCCAACTGTCCGGAATCTCCATACGTTTACTCAGAAAATATGTCGTTCCGTGTACGCTGTTGAGCGGATTCAAGCTTTGCATTGCCTTGTCTGTCTGCTCATCTTTATGTTCATATCCCTGTTCGTACTCGTATTCCCCTGGCCGAATGTATCTGGCTCTCTGCATCTCCCACGCTGGAAGCTCGATCGTATCCAGCCATTGCCGCTGCTTCAGATCTTCGATGAATCGCTGAATTCGAATCATACCTCCACCCCCACCTTCTGGATCTGCAGACTGCAAGCAGTCCATTCTGCGGAACTACGGCCAACCATGAGTCTGAACTCACCCGGTTCAACGACAGACTGGAGACGGGAGTCGACCAGTGCGAGGTGTTCTTTTTGCACAGGGAACGTAACGGTTTGGGTCTGTCCTGGCTCCAGATGGATTTTACGAAAACCTTTCAGTGACATTTCAGCCCGCGTGACCGAGGCCGACACATCGGTGATATACAACTGCACAACCTCGCTTCCCGCAACCGCGCCGGTATTCGTAATTTCCACCTGCACCTGTGCCTCATCTTCTGGCCCAATGACTTCTGGCACTACCCTTACATTCTCGTATTTGAACTCGGTATAGCTCAGTCCATATCCGAACGGATACTGCGGAGCCAGATCCATCTCCAGATACCGCTTGCCACGAGTGCGTTTGGCATGATAGTAGACTGGGAGTTGACCAACATGCTTGGGAATGGAGACGGTCAGGCGACCCGATGGGTTCACATCGCCAAACAGAATATCTGCAATTGCGTTACCGCCTTCCTGTCCTGGGTACCACGCTTCCACAATGGCATGTACATGCTCATCAATCCAAGGTTCAGCAATGGGACGGCCGTTAATATACACCACAATAACCGGTTTCCCCAACTTATGTACCTCCTGTACCAGCTCCAATTGAACACCCGTGAGATTCAGGGATGCCCGATCAATGCCCTCACCGCACTCCATGTCGTTCCATGGATCATCGGTTACCACAGACGCACCTGTCCGCAAGTCTATCGTACCTTCGCCAAAATCGCGGGCGCTGGAACCGCCCATCACCATCACGATGGCATCCGCCTGTTCCGCACAGTCGAGCGCTTGCGCAAAACCCTCTCTGGAGTCGCCTTTAATCCGGCAGCCGGGTGCGTACAGCACCTGACCCGAATCAGCGCCAAGCTTGCGCGTAATGCCATCCAGTACCGTGACGATCTGCTCTCTCGGCTGTGGTGAGGTATAGTCCCCAAGTTGGTTATAGATATGGTTCGCATTCGGACCAATGACGGCTACCTTCGTACCTGTTTTGAAGAGTGGCAAGGTAGCCCCTTCATTTTTCAGCAAAACAATTCCCTCTTGTGCAACTTCCCTCGCCAGCTGAATATGACCCTCACATCCGATAACCTGTTCTGCAAATTCAGGATCTACGAAAGGCTGTTCGAATAACCCGAGTCTGAATTTCATCTCCAACACTCGCCACACAGCCAAGTCCAGATCCTTCTCTTCGATCAGCCCCTGCTCCAACGCCTGACCGAGATGTTTGCGGTACATGTACCCGGACATCTCCATGTCTACCCCTGCCTGAAGGGACTGAGCCACGGCCTGCTCCCCGTTCTCAGCGGTGTTATGTCCATGGACCAGCATCTGAATGGCGCCAAAATCAGTAATCGCGAATCCTTCAAACCCCCACTGCTCACGCAGAAGGTCATTCAGCAGATACGTACTGGACGTGCAAGGTACGCCATCAATCTCGTTATACGCGGTCATGACAGAGCATGCTCCGGCTTCCACCGCTTTTTTGAACGGCAACAGATCTATTTCATGCAATTCACGTAATCCCATATGCACAGGTGCTGCATTACGCCCACCCTCCGAGCTGCCATAAGCCGCAAAATGCTTGAGTGTCGCGACAATCGTCTGGTTGGAATCGAGGCGATCACCCTGTAGTCCCTTCATCGCTTCTACTGCGAATTCACCAATCAAGTAGGGATCCTCCGCAAAACACTCCTCCGTCCGTCCCCATCTCGGGTCACGCACCACATCAAGCACTGGAGAGTAGGTTGCCGCTCCTCCCTGACTCCGGGTCTCCACAGCGATGGCTTCACACATCTTGCGGTATAACTCCATGTTCCACGTGCTGCCTACTGTTAACGGTACGGGAAACACAGTCGCTCCAATCGCCATATGTCCATGGGAACACTCTTCTCCAAACAAAATGGGAATGCCCAGCCGGGAATGCTCCATGGTATACTGCTGAATGACATTCGTCGCGACAGCCCCCTGCCGTGGGGACAGCCCCGTCTCAAGTGTCACTTCAGTCCATGGGTCGGCCCGAAGCACACCGTACAGAGAACCGACACCACCCTGTTCCATGTCCGCTTTGAACTCTTCCGTCACCTGTACTGTACCATCTGCTGCTTTATCATACGTCTTCCACCCCATCGGCTGAATGAGTTGTCCAATCTTCTCTGCTGTTGTCATCCGTCCGATCAGATCCTGAACCCGTTCCTGAATGGGAAGCGAAGCATCTTTATAGTCCATATGCACATTCTCCTTATGCGTTCGGAATTAGTTAGGCGCATTGCACTCACATGGCTTTGCGGTAGTCACTTGGTGCCACACCCACCACGTTCTTGAAAGCCCGGTTGAAGGAATTATAGTTCGTGTAACCCACTTCCTCACTGATCTCCTGAATAGCCTTATCGGTCTCCTGCATGAGCAACTTGGCTTTTTCGATGCGATGACTAATGAGCAGATCCACAAACTTCTCCCCAATCTCATCCTTGAAAAGCTTGCTCAGATACTTCGGATTAATATCGAATAGATCACTAAGGTAGTTCAGTGACAGATCGGGATTGTTGTAATGCTCTTCAATGTATTTGCGAATCTCCAGAATATGTGATCTGTGTTTTCGGGAACAATGCAGCGTCTGCATCTGCAGCTCCAGTTCCCGGAATCCTTCCCAGCAGAGCTCACGCAGATCGTCTAACGTCTCCCAGCCCTCAAGCCTTGGAAGAAGTGGAGTGAATATCGCTGCCCACGACTCCTGATACTCTCGTGGAAGTTCAGCGAATTCCCGATTGTAATGCTGAAATAACAATTGGATCGTATTCATAATCTCCTGACGGGACAGGACAGACTCACTAATCTGTTCAAATAGCCTTTCAAAATGCTTTTCCCACACATCGTCCGATAAGCGCATCGCCTGTACCAGCAATGAGATGGTCTTCAGGAACTCATACACATCATTGGTCGAATTCGGCACATCACTACAGGGAATGATGCGATTCATCCCCAGTACAGCCTTGTACTCCAGTGCGTGCACAGCCTCCTTCAATGAAGCTCTCAGTCCCCGAATATCGACGGCAACCCGACCAACACCGATGGTCACAGTGAAGTTCAGATACTGATCGATTCTATCCAGATATCCAGTGAGCAATTGATGTTCGGTCTCCTCAGCCTGTTCCATTTCCGGAATCCAGAGAATGGCGTACAGACGCTGATCGGAGATCCATTCAGCCCACACTTCCGTTCCTTCATGACGTGCACTCTCCTGCAGAATACTGGATAACACGAATTTTAGGAGGGATTGGTCCTGGTGATGATACTCCGTCACAAATGCATCATACCGATCCATCTCGACTACCATGACGGCCCAACGATGCTCCAGCTCAGGCAGTTTGAACTTCTTCATCTCTGCTGTCAGCTCGCTGCCCGTAAAGTCTCGTGTGCCTTCCAAGAGTTCCTGAAAGAACATTCTTTTCTGCAAAATCAGATTCTCTTCATGCTCCTCCTGATACTGCCTCGTCTGATCAATCATGCGTTCCAGTGTCGTATGGATGAATCGGAACTCATTCTCCTTGCCATAGTTCAGCCCCGATTGCTTCTGCGAAGAGACGGTCTGAATTAACGTGACAATCTGCTGAATTGGCTTATAGTTTCTGCGAGTCACATAGATCACCCATACCACCCCGATTAATACAACCACTACCGCAAAAGCAAACCAGATATTATAAAATTGCAGAGCCCATTTGACGATTTTTCCATTATTAAGACCTGTCTGCACCTTCCATCCGCTATAGCTTGACGTGAATTCGGAGAAGACTTCTCCCGACGTGGTTTTAGTGGAAGCTGTAACCCCTTCTGGCATGCTGCTATCCCACAGATTGCCGCCCGAACGGTTGAAGATGTTCACAAACGTAAATTCCGGATCATACATCTGCATGATGGATTTCCTCAGGGTACTCAAGTCCACGTTCGTGACCACAAGTCCTTGGCCATTCCCTACACTTCGCACAATCGTAATCACTTGCTCCGCTGCTTGCGAAGGAAAAGCCCGGAACGCTCGTGCTCCTGCCCACTTCTGTTCATCCCTTGACCGGCTGTCTGCAATAAATTCTGCATCCGGGAACTCTTCAATCGGGACAGCCTTCCCGTTACTGAAGACCGTGCCATCCCCGTATCGAACGAGATAAATCGAATCAATCAGCGGATACTCTATTTTCAATTCATCAACCACCTGGACCGCCTGAATGCCGGCATATACATCTTCGCTGCCAGATACCGAGAAATAATTCTTCAAGTTAGGGTTGGTCAAAATCTCACGCAGTACCTTGAAGTCGATGGAACGCAGGGAGTTGTCCAGATATTGCGTGACCTGGGAGGCCAGGAATTCATTGGCCTTGAGTGCTTCTCTACGATTCTGTTCATTGAATACCTGGAAGAAAATGAAGAATAGAATGGTCGTCACAATAAAGAAAACAGGCAGATACGATAACAGCAAACGCCTAAACCAATTGTTGTTCATCTCCGAGATCCCCCCACAACTGATTATACGCATGATGACAATCACAATTCCTCGCGTTGGTTGCATTTTCCCATAAATATTCAGTAAATGATATTGGATGACGTGGGGTTGTCATAGGAGAAGACCATCCCGGTCACGGGTGACAGACGGGACAGCCTCGATATTGATTCCTTCAACAATTATTGATTCTTCTCAATGGCACGCTGGTAGATCTCAAGGTAATTACTCAGTCCAAGGCCATCGAAGCCTTTGACATACGAATCCCATTCCTTATCAATGCTCTTGCTGCCAATAATGAACTGTGCCATATTCGTCTGCACATAATCCTTGATTGCGGTAGTTAGTTGTGCAGCTGATTCCGTATCCTCTGGTCGAATAAACACGTTCGCAGGGTACACTTCTTTGGGTCCATAAGGTTCATACACATTGGTTGCTTGAGCCAGACGTGTACCGTAACCCTCTGCTTCTAATGGATTCTGTCCTTCTGCAAACAAATTACGGAACGTGTTGGACAAGTCATGCGCTCCGATCTGTGACCAGCTCTCGTTCACAACGACGTTCGGATCACGCTCAGGCAGGTTGTAGTAGCTGTATTTGGCCGGCTCGCCATTGATGTTTTTCTCATCAGCATCTGCTTTCTTCCAGCCCTTGCCTTCGGTTGGACCATACTCCGCGTACAGTGCACCTTCCTCACTGAACATGTAGTCGACAATTTTGATGGCAGCAATCTGCTGTGCTTCTGTCGCTTTGTTCGTGATGGCAAACTCAAACTCACCTACGCTCTGTGTGGCGCCTGTCGTTTGCACCCCATCCGGTCCTTTCAATGGTGGAACGATCTCCCAGTGCTGGTGACGGGTGATGTCTTTGTCATAGGTATTCACGAGATAACTGACCAGCGCCGTCGTAATGGAGCCGACCACTTCATCGCCTTCCTTGTTGCCCAGTTGTCCGATTGCCTGATCATTTTGTGTAAAGGAAGCCGGATCAATCAGGCCATCTGCATACAGCTTGTTCATGTACTCCAGCCCTTTCTTCCAGCCTTCCTGATTAGCGGCAAAACTCACCTTGCCATCGTTCACGATCAGGTACTTGTCGTTATCATTGTAGATAAAGCTATTCATCAGGTAGGCATCAATGTTGCCATTCCATACATACTTGTTCGGTGCACCTGTAAGTGGAATCTCGTCCGCTTTCCCATTACCATTCGGATCTTGTGTCTTAAACGCCTTCAGAACTGTATACAGTTCATCTGTTGTGGTTGGCATTTTCAGACCCAAATTATCGAGCCACTCTGTGTTGATCCAGTATTTCTGTGCATACGTACAGTGGTAACATTCATTGAAGATCGGCAGCGCATAGATGTTGCCATCCGGTGCTGTGATGGCTTCTTTGAAGTATGGCTTCTCTTCAATAATCTTGGTCAGATTCGGACCATACTTCTGAATTAGGTCTTGTAGCGGAAGGAACACACCCTGTTTTCCATAGGTTTGAAGGTCTGAGGTGGTGAACTTGCCATGAAGAAACACTTCGGGATAATCACCACTAGCCAGCAGCAATTGTCTGCGATCCTGCAAAGCGTCTGTTGGGGCCAGATCCCATTTCAGGGTCACGTCGAACTTGTCTTCGATAAATTGGGTAAATTCATTCTCTTCCATGGACGCTTTGCCTTGCGGAGCAAAGAAGGTCATTGTGACAGGACCACCGCTCTCACCGCTACCGTCGCTACCACCCGATTCCTCGGATGAACTGCATGCGGACAACAAAGCCATCGAAGCAAAGACCAGAAACAACATCGAAATCCAAGATTTTCTCAATCTGACTCCTCCTTTTTGTTCATAACGGCAAATTATTGATTGTAGTGCAAGCATATTAAATCGACCCCGGAAGCCGGCGTGTTCACTCCACCTCCTTTCAAGAGGCAACCGGGCTTAATTCACAAGGATTAACCTTTGAGGGAACCAACCATGACCCCTTTGACAAAATGTTTCTGTACAAATGGATACATGATCAGAATGGGAATGCTCGCAACAACAATCAGTGCATATTTCAACACCTGCTCAAACCCTTGATCCCGCATCTGTTGGCTGGTGTTGGCAAGCATCGCCGGATCAGCCGCGTTCAGGATGAGCAGATTGCGAAGCACGTATTGCAGAGGGAACAACTTCTCGGAACGCAGGTAGATCAGTGCATCAAAGTACGCATTCCAGTGACCTACGGCATACATGAGTGTCATGACTGCCAGAATAGGCTTCGATAAGGGAAGAACCACGCTGACCAGATACCGGATATCCCGGCAACCGTCCATTTCTGCGGCCTCTCCAAGCTCTTCCGGGATGGAAGACTGGAAGAATGTTCTCGCCACGATGACCTGGAACACCGCGAGCGCCCCGGGCAGCCACATCGCCCAGCGTGTATCGAGCAGGTGCAAGTCCTTCATCAACAGGTAGGTGGGAATCAGACCGCCATCAAAGAACATCGTGATCATCATGAAAATGATGATAACCCCTCGTCCGTAGAACGACTTGCGTGATAGGGGATACGCCAGCATGACGGTCAGTGCCACGTTAATGAACGTGCCTACTACGGTGTAGATGATCGTGTTATAGAAACCGAGCATAAGCTGTTGGCTTTTGAAAATGGAGATGTACGCCTTGATATTAAAATCGACCGGGAACAGCCACACCTGACCGGATGTCACGGCTCGTGAAGAGCTAAACGAAGAACTGATGATATACAAGAGCGGGTAAAACACCGTTAGCAGTATGGCGAACAGAAAGATATAGTTGAATGTCATGAAAATACGATCACCGAGCGGGTCCTTGATCCGGTTACGATTAATCAGGTTGAACATGGATAAGCTCCTCCTTTACCACAAGCTGTTCTGAGATACTTTGCGGGATATGCCGTTGACGATAACCAGCAGGATCAGGTTGATAATGGAGTTGAAGAACCCTACTGCCGAGGAGAAGCTGAAATTTGCCCCGATGAGACCGACCTTGTACACATACGTGGAGATGACCTCCGAAGCGCTTGTGTTGAGCGGATTCTGCATCAGGTATATTTTCTCGAAGCCCACGCCCATAATGCTTCCCAGACTCAGAATCAGCATGATGACGGTGACTGGAACGAGTGTTGGAAGGTCGATGTGCCAGATTTTCCGAAGCCTTGATGCGCCGTCCATCTTTGCTGCTTCATAGAGAGATGGATCAACACCAGCAAGGGCGGCAATGTATATGATTGATGAATATCCCATGCCCTGCCAGACACCTGACCAGACATATATTGATTTGAAGTATTCGGGAATACCCATGAAGTTGGTCATCGGGAATCCGAGTAGTGTGAACAGCTTGTCTACCACGCCCACATGCGGGGAGAGCATCAGAATGATAATGGATACCATGACAACGGTAGAGATAAAATGCGGAGCGTAGGTAACCATCTGGACGGTCTTCTTAAAGTAACCCGTTCGAATCTCATTCAGCGCCAGGGCCAGCAGGATCGGAATGGGGAAACCCGCAATTAAGGAATAGAAGCTGATACCTATCGTATTCTTGATCAGTAGCCAAAAGTTTGGAGATTGGAAGAAGGCTTCAAAGTGTTTGAATCCGACCCACGGGCTTCCCCAGATTCCTTTGACTACACTGAAGTCCTTGAAGGCGATCTGGACACCCACCATAGGAATGTACTTGAAGATCAACAGGTACAACACCGGGGGCAGCACGAGCAGGTATAGCTCCCAGTGCTTCTTGAGGCTTTTGATGAATGGATGCTGCCGCTTGGGCTCCACATGCTTCCTCTGCTGGAGTTCCATCTTGGCGGGTATGCTTTCCGTAGCTCGACTCATTTGCGTCACTCCTTCTACACCTCAAGTGTAATAATACATTACATTTGCATCCCTTAAACATCCTTTTTTCTGTTCTTAATTCCTGTTTAACAAAGATGATGTAAACATTCATATCAGGTAGCGCTTTCTTGATTTGATAGTACCTCGTACAGTAATCTTTTATCAATTTGCAATTTTCTCCGACTTCTCTTTATTCTAAAAACCCTTATGTAGCAAGCGATTGCGGGCCATTTCTATTGGGAATTGTGTCCCTTATGTATGAATATAAAAATCCCGGAGGCTGCTATATCTCCCCCGGAATTAACATGGTATTCTATGCGCTTATGACCAATCTGAACGTGTATGTGATCGGTGCTGCACTGGTTGTAGCGGATTGTGGCAGTTCCACGAGAAGTCCGTCTTCTGTCTGCTGATACGAAAGTACGTCATCGGTGCCGACGAGTTCGATCCGCTCTACCTTTTCCAGATAAG
This sequence comes from Paenibacillus sp. Negev47, assembly GCF_058313655.1. Taxonomy (NCBI): domain Bacteria; kingdom Bacillati; phylum Bacillota; class Bacilli; order Caryophanales; family Paenibacillaceae; genus Paenibacillus; species Paenibacillus sp. Negev47. The sequence continues at coordinate 232,812 of NZ_CM177754.1, read as the reverse complement.
GAATGATTAACTGTGGTTGTACGGTCTCATTCTCGTTTCGGTATATACGGAAGGCATATACGGTGTTGATGTCTTCTTTCTGCGTGAAAGCCCAATCTTTCGTAAAATAAGGCCCGCATATCCGGGTTCCATAGACACCTTCTCCGTGAGTACCCAGCCATTCACCGAGGCCCTTGATGCCTCGAATTGCCCCTTTTGGCAGACGCCCATCGGGTTGCGGTCCTACATTCAGTGCCAGGTTACCACCCTTGGACACGACTTCGAGTAGAATATGTGCCAGCTGTCTTCCCGTTTTATACTGATCATCGAATCCGAAGGCAAAGGAGTTGCCCACGGTAATACAACTTTCCCACGGAATATTCATCGGATGTTCCGGTATGGTCTGCTCGGGAGTAACGATATTCTCATACGGCCCACCCACGGTGCGATCTGCGGACAGAAGCCACGGCTGTGTGGTCTGACGCGCCCGTTCCACGACTTCACCCAGCCTGATATCCTGACCGTGGCGACCTTCGCGCACCCATCCAGCATCCAGCCACAGACATTCGATCCGTCCGTAATTCGTCAGCAGCTCCATGATCTGCTCATGTGTGAACTCTACGAATTTCTCCCACAGCCATGGATACTTATGGGGATCATACGAGGGCCCGCGCCACATATGACGTCCACGCTCCATGCCTGGTGCCCAGTAATACGGGGTATGCCAGTCCGCTTTGGAGAAGTACGCTGAGATGCCCAGTCCTTTGGCCCGGAAAGCGTCAAATAGCGCTCGACAGATGTCTGCATACTTATGGGTATGAAAAGGCGTGTCCTTACCCGTAATCCGGTAATCCGTCGTCTTGGTATCCCACATGCAGAAACCGTCATGGTGCTTGGTGGTAAACAGGAAGTATTTGAATCCGTTGTCTGCCGCCATCTGTGCCCATTCCTCGGGCTGGAAGCGAATCGGATTGAAGGTTTTGTTCAGATCGAAATATTCCCGTTTGAAATCTTCCATGTCATCCGTCCAGTCGATGTCATCGCGCGACCAATCGCCATCTTCGTCGCTCAGTGCCCAGGACTCCACGAGACCAAGCTGGGAATACGGCCCCCAGTGCATCATCAGCCCCAGCTTCTGGTCCTTGAACCACTCCAGCCGCTCATTCAGCAGCGGATCTTCTGGTTTGATCCACTCTTCCTCTTTGCTAAAATTGTGCACGCCGGCTTCCACGATCTGTTCTTCCTGCTCCAGTACGGTTTCTTTGGTTTCGCTCATCCTGATTCATCTCCTTTGGATTAGATAAAAGTTAAACCATACATGTTACGCCCGGTCACTCCAAGTGCAGTACCATCTTCTGATCGCTGTTATCCCCAGATTTCTTTCATTTCACTTTATAATTGTTGGAAATCCGGTGATAAAGGCGAGCGCTTCGCTTCTTCAGATTGGTTCTGCACTCTTCGTTTTGGCGTAAACGCTTAGTTTAACTATTAAGGGGCGTAGTAACTCCGTTATTTCGAGTGCAGTGCTATCTCCGATCATTATGGACCCGGATTTTCCTCTTCCCTCCAGGAAAAACCGGGGAGAAGAGCGAGCGCATTGCTGCTTCGGATTGGTTCTGCACTTTCCGTTTTGGCGTAAACGGTTCGTGTAACTATTAAGGGGCGTAGTCTGCACGTCGTTGTGAGTGTGGTAGCATTTTCGTAGTGCAATGCTACTTTTACAGTGTGATTTCGCGGCCTTGGCGTGCTGATTCGTAGATGGCGCAGAGCATTTTCATCACTTCGACGCCGTCCTCTACTGGGCTAAGTGTTTCTTTACGGCCCTGCGTGCTGTCGATAAAATGGTTGATTTCATTGCGGAACGAGCCCATAAAATCGAATGATTTGAAATCCACCTGCGGGGTCATGTTCAAAATGGTATTGAATTTCTCGCCAATGATCGAAATTTCCGGCTCTAGTTCAGCACCGCCTTTGTCACCATATAGCTTGACCGAGGTCTCATCCGCTTTGGCATGAAGCGTGAAGCTGACGTCCACGAGCAGGCTCGCACCGTTCTCGAAACGAATCAGGGCATTCGCCATGTCTTCAACGGTGTTCTGTTCTGCATCGTAGTCTGCTGCCTTATAGAACGACAGATTGTTAATGTTCGAGCGGTTCCCCAACCGGTTGGACACGTTAGCGGAGACGGACTTCACCTTCGGTCTGCCCATCAGATACCAGCAGATGTCGATCACATGCACCCCGATATCGATCAGTGGGCCGCCGCCGGAGCGGTTGATATCCGAGAACCAGCCACCCGGATTGCCCAGACGACGCAGACTGGAGGCTTTGGCATAATAGATCTCACCCAGTTCACCCTCGTCGATAAACTTCTTCAGAATCTGTGCATTGTCGCTATAGCGGCGAACAAAACCGACTTGCAGCAGCTTTTCGCTGCAGTGAACCGCCTTCTCTACCTCGAGCGCATCCTCCACCGTTTGGCAGAGTGGTTTCTCACATAACACGTTTTTACCCGCGTCCAGAGCAGCAATGCTAATCTCGGCATGCGAGTCGTTCCATGTGCAGATGCTGACGGAATGAATCTCAGGCAGTGCGAGCAATTCCTTGTAATCGGTAAACACGTGAGGTGCATCATATTTCTTCGCTACTTCTGCGGCACGTTCTGCATTCAGGTCGCAGATAGCGTATATTTCAACGTCCGGGTTACTGGCATAGGCTTGCAAATGGCAATCGGATATGGATCCGGCACCGATGACGGCGACTTTCAATTTGGACATAGTGCTGATTCCTCCATAAATAAAATAATTGAAGTTCTGCGGAGTAGACGTTACGGTTACGAATCGTTCTTCCGATCGCTCTTATCCCCAGATTTCTTTAATCCCCTTCTTCCAAAGGGGAAATCCGGTGATAAAGGCGAACACTTCGTTTCTTCAGAATCGATTTCGCCCCCTCCACTACTTTTCCTGACTGAACTAACTTTCTGTTTGAGCCATAAGTAACAAGTCATATTTCATATAAAACAAGTACTCAGCCCTATGCCTCTTCCCACAGGCGGCGGACGTTATCCATGGCAATGCGTGAGGCGGTTTTGCAATCCTCCATGCCTTCAAATTCAACCGAGATATATCCGTCATACCCGGATTGTTTCAACACACGGAATACCTCAGGCATGTCGATATCGCCTTGGCCCACAATGGCACCGCGCAGGTAGTTGCCATGCGAGGTTTGGAACCAGCCTTCACCGGGATTCCGGTAGGAAGGTCTCCAGTAGAAGTCTTTGGCGTGCACGATTGACGCGTACGGAATGTTATTTTTTACGGCACTCACCGGATCTTCATCCACACAGAGGAAATTGCCGACATCCAGCGTGGTCTTGAAGTTGCTCCGCGCCGTTTCGTGTAGCAAACGCTGAATTCGCTCACTCGACTGTACATAGTACCCATGATTCTCCACGCTTGTTGTAATTCCAAAACCCGCTGCATAATCGGCTATTCGCTGACACGCCTTCACCAGTACTGGCAGGTCGATCTCGAACTGTGCTACGGTTCCTTCTGATGCAGGGCGGAAAGCCACGTCATGACGCATTAGCTTCACGCCGAGCGCTGCTGCCACATCCACATGTCGCATCACATTCTGAATCTCTTGCTCCAACGTGTCGGCGTCCTCTTGCACAACAAAGTTAGCGCCAATAGCATAATTGGAAATGTCGATCCCGACCTCTTTTGCCACAGCTTTAATCTCATCAATTAATTCCGGATTATCAATCAAACTGAATCCCATCGGAACAATCTCCACATGCTCCCCGCCCTGATCAGCAATCCAGCGAATAGCATCCGGCACGGTTAATTCTTTGCGATCCAGTGCTTGTTGAAGACTGTAGGTGCTGAGTCCAACTTTCATTTTCCCTCATCCTCTCCTGTAGTCGATGTCCATACCCAACGTATACCTTTTTCCGGCGGACACGACAATTGCCAATAATCGTGTGGCTCTACTTTTTTCCTTTTCTAACCCAAATCCGGTGTATCCGCGAACGTTACGGCCAGTTCAGACGTCTGATGGAGCTCGAATATCATGATTTCATTCTCACCTTCATGAAGGAGTGGAGCAGGTACATACAACGTTTTTTGCGGACCTTTATTCCAGTATCGACCCAGGTTGAATCCGTTTACAAATACAACTCCCTTGGTCCAGTTATCCAGACGCAGAAAAGTATCTCTTACATCCGTGATATGAAACTCTCCTCGATAAAATGCTGGTCCCTGCGCTTCGTTAATTGCTTCGCTAATCATATCGCTGAATTGCAAACCCGACAGATCGGTTAAGGGCAGGCAATGAATCGTCCAATCATATAAAAATTGAAAGCCATGCCGCACCCCCTCCGTAATCCCCTTCGTATCTCTCAGATACGGGCCATAGTTGATTCGCCCCATATTTTCAACAAGAATCAATAGTTCTACGCCCTCTGGCGGCACTTCAAAGGATACCGACAATGTTGTATTGCCGCGTTCCAGAACACCCTGAAATTGCCCATCCACAAACACAAGCGCACGGTCACGCACCTCTTGAACCACCAGTTCCTGTCGCTCTCTGGACCCGGATATCCGGGTTTGATAACCAATAAAGCCATAATCCTGACCCAGCTTCTCCATCGGTTCCGGATTCGTACGTTGTACCGGGACTGATATCCGGTCCAAATGCGCCAGTAATGATGCCTGCTGGGTCAACTCCACTCGCCCATAGGCGATGGTCCCCTTCGGTTCTGGGAGCACAAGCTCACCCATATCTTCGTTGCTATACCGAGCAATAAGATCACGCACCGCATGGAATTTCGCTGTCGGCTCCCCGGATTCACTAAGCAGTGAATCGTAGTCGTAACTTGTAATCGTTGGTTCGTATTGATCCTTCTGCTGACAGTTCGCCCCGTTGTAAAATCCGAAGTTCGTTCCGCCGTAGAACATATAAAAGTTAACCGTAGCCCCTGCTCGAAGCATCTCCTCAAACACACCAGCCACATCTGCGGCTTCTCGGGTATGATGTGACTCTCCCCAGTGGTCGAACCAGCCGTTCCAGTACTCCATGCACATCAAAGGTTCGTCTGCCTGATATTCACGCAGCTTGGCGAACGCTCCCTCCGTCCCTGATCCAAAATTGACCGTAGCCAGATGCCCTGGCACTGATCCCGCTTGCAGCATGTGGTCTGTCGGTCCATCTGAAGTAAATAACAACACATCCATACCGCGCTCCACCATGCCATCACGTAAATATCGCAGGTAACTCGCGTCATTCCCGAAGCTGCCGTACTCATTTTCAATCTGCATCGCGATGATCGGCCCGCCATTGGTGCTAAGAAGAGACTTTAATTTAGGCAAAAGCACATCATAATAACGATCCACATTAGCTAGAAATTTTGCATCATTACACCGAAGATGGATGTCATCATCCGCGAGCAACCAGGAAGGCAATCCGCCAAACTCCCACTCGGCACATATATAAGGACTTGGGCGAACAATCACATGTAGACCCACATCTCCTGCAATGCGAATAAAACGCTCCAAATCAGCCATGCCTTCAAAAGAATACTGCCCGGGCTGCGGCTCATGGACATTCCACGGCACATACGTTTCCACTGTATTGAAACCGCAGGCTTTCAACTTAAGTAGTCGATCCTCCCAATATTCGGGGACCACTCTGAAATAATGAATTGCACCCGAAATAATCCGAATAGGCTCGCCATCATACATGAATTGAGACCCTTTATACGTCAGCACGGACATTTTACACAACTCCTTGTTCGCTCAGATATATGCCTAACCCGGACAACGTAGGGTGCCATCTGGATTCATGAATGGTTAATCGTATCCTTCTCGATGTGACCTGTCGGAAACAGCAAATTCGCTTATACCCCACCACTGTCCCCGTGTAGAACGCTTCCCAACCACCATCCGCCCTCTGTGACTCCAGTGTAAAATGCTCAATCCGTTGGCCTGTCTGAATATGCTCCATCAGCACCACCCGGTCAAATGATCGTTCCTCCTGCAAATCCAGCTCGATCCAAGCCTGCTCCGTTCCTTCGTTCGGACACCAATACGTATCCCTGTCTTCCGTCAGCACCTCCGATACGGCATGCTGTTCATCCATCGTCTCCGATGCTTCTACCAGCGCCTGCAAGGCCAAATTTTCCTGAAAAATGGTACGCAGCGAATCTCCCAATTCCTGTAGTCGCTCCACATCCCGTTCGTGAATGAGACCACGCGTATCCGGTGGCAGATTGAGTAAAAAGGTGGCGTTGCCCCCCACTGCGCCGTAATAGACGGAGAGCAGTTCTTCCAATGTTTTGACCTGATCATCTTCACTGGCATGATAGAACCATCCTGGGCGAATCGAGGTATTCACCTCGGCAGGGTACCAGATCAGTTGGTCCCCTTGGGAACGAATGACCTCTCGGCTTCCCAAATCACTGTCCTGCGTATTCATCTTTCTGGCAAACTCACCATCATCCACCTGCTGCGATTGCTCTTGAATCTTCTCATTATCCTGCATATGTGCTGGTACAACGCTCCATTCCGATTCCCGCGTATGTCCCGCTTCATTACCACACCAGCGAACATCCGGACCACATACCGAGATGACAGCTTCAGGCTGGAGCTCACGAATAAGCGCATAATATGCGTCCCAGTCATAGACCTGCCTTTTGCCATTTGGACCCTCCCCACACGCTCCGTCGAACCATACACAGAAGATATCGCCATAATTCGTAAGCAGCTCGCGTAACTGTTGGAGGAAAAACTCGTTATACCTTGCCGAATCTCCGTAGGAGGCTTCATGCCGATCCCAAGGAGAAAGGTACACTCCAAACTTCAATCCACCCTCACGGCAGGCATCGGCGACTTCCCGAACCAAATCCCCCGCACCGTTCCTCCACGGACTGGCTGCAACCGTGTGCTCTGTAAACTGGCTGGGCCACAGACAGAATCCATCATGATGCTTGCACGTCAAGATTAGCCCATTCATCCCCGCAGCCTTGCATGCCTGCACCCATTGCGCTGCGCTCAGTTCAGAAGGATTGAAGATGACCGGGTCTTCCTCCCCAGTTCCCCATTCCCGATCCGTGAATGTATTTACCGTAAAATGAATAAACGCGTAGAACTCCATCTCCTGCCATCTCAATTGGCGTTCAGATGGGCTGACCTGTGCTGCGGCCTTAATCCATTCGGCTGGCTGCAATCCATGATTCATGGCGTATCACTCCTTCAAATCGTAGGGTTGAATGGCACGTAACAATTGCTGCTTGGCTTCTGCGACCATTTGTGGATCAATGGGAAGTTCGAAGCTACCTTCATACCGCACGCCTGATCCCATATGTATCTCTGTAATACCTGTTTGTTTTACGAGAGTTTGTATCCCGTCTACGGTTACCCCTGCGCCAGCCATAACGATGATATTCAATGCCTGCCCCAGTTCCTGAAGCTGTTTCAGTTCCAGCATGGCTTCGGGCGCTGCCCGCTTCCCTCCTGATGTAAGCACGCGCTCCACGGTGCCCAATGCGTTAATGGCCTTGAGCGTCTCAGTCAGGCTTGCACTCACATCAATTGCACGATGAAACGTAACGCCCAACCCCTGAGCTTCGGCCATACATAATTGCAAGGTTATGAGGTCCACTTCCGCATCTTCTGTCAGAGCACCGATCACGATGCCAGCGGCTCCAAGTTCCCTCGCCACGCGTATATCTCGAGTCATCGCGTGGATGTCATCTGTGCTATAGCGGAACGAGCGGCTATGTGGACGGATCATGACATACACCGGGATGGATACTTGGGACACCACATGCTCAATGAGGCCATAACTGGGAGTAAGCCCTCCTTCGGACATCGCTGACACCAATTCAATCCGATCTGCCCCTCCCTCCTCAGCTGCCTTGGCATCTGCCACATCCACAGCGATGACTTCCAATACAGGCTGTCTTTTCATAAGGATCGCTCCCTTCCTCCATATTAATCATAAGACGCGCTCACATCAGAAATGCTTAACCCGCTTTCTCATCCGATCGTTCCAGCATCCATGAATATGATCGTACTGGTACACTACACCGCTCCATGACATAAAGGACCGACAAAGTGCATCATCAGTGCTCCTGCGGTCCTTCTTCATCATTATGGGCAACGTTCAGCTTCCAGATCGCAATCTGCAAAGGCTGACCTTCCTGAAAGATATATGGTTTGTCGGCAATGATCTTCATGAATGGATTCTCCTTTGTGACCGGAATAGGGATGGCAAATAGAGAGTGCAACGGACACCAGTACCTTGTCTCATTGAATTTTGTTATTTTTGTTATCTATAATGTTATTATTTATTAGCAATAGTCTAAAACGTTAGGATCAGAACGTCAATACAAAAAAAGACACCCGTAGGTGTCTTCATGTCTTGGATAACCTTCTAGGTTATCCGAGCTTTTTCTATTTTTTACGCCGAGCCTTCGTCATTCGATTAAACATGATCAGTGCAGCAATCAACATGGCAATCATGGCAATATTACTCGCTGCTTCTTGTGATAAGCCGAACAGAACTCCCAGGTTGGTCACCAAGCTTCTCACAATCAGCGCTACCACAACCAGCAGGATTGGACTCAAAAAATTATAATTTCTCATTCTTCGCAACACCCCTGACCCCATTGTTCAGAACTACGAATCTCATAACACTATCATAACAGTAGCTATTCTGTGTTACAACAAAGGACACCCGCAAACAGTGTCCTTTGTCATACTAACGTATTCTACTTTTGATGACAGAACAACCTTTCGATTGCTGTTATCACCTGATATGTTTTACACCTGTTTGAATTCGATCCAGTCAATCTGGAGGCCTGGTTTCGTGAAGTCCAGTTTCAATTCATACAGTCCTGCTTCAAGGTCTACTTTGACAAGTTTCTGTCTGATCCATTTGCCTTCCGTACCATTCGTTTGGATGGTAGTCACCAACTGGTCGTTCAGGAGCAGATTACATGCACTTTGAGCGAGTTCCGGCTCTGGGGACATGATCTGTACGATAATCCGATAATGGCCTGCCTCGTCCACTTTCATGTAGACAGGTTCAGTTACTGCAGGTTTCACCTGTGCGTTCTCAACCAGCGCCTGAGCTTGTGCAGCAGATAGGGAGGCATTCGCTTGGAACGAAGCGACGTTCTCCACGATCTCGTGTTTTCTGCCGGACACCGGTGCATTCATGATGAACTTGCAAATGTTGATCGCCGAGCGTTGCAGCTCTCCACGAGTCAATGTTCCATTTTCCAAAGATTCAATCGTATTATCGTCCCAGCCGTTGATCTCTGCGCCGTAGTTCGGTACAACCATGTAAAGGTCATTCTGGGCACGGATCATCCAGTTGGTGTATTTGCGATCAGCCTCTCCGCCTTCGGTCACATCATTCATAATGGCCCACCAGTCCGTCATTACAATACCCTCAAAATTCCATTCTCCGCGCAAAATCGTGGTGTTCAGGTCGTAATTGGATGCCGCCCAGTGCCCGTTAACCGGGTTGTAGGAGGTCATGATGGAGTTCGCTCCGCCTTCTTTTACAGCGATTTCGAACCCTTTCAGGTAAATTTCACGCAGTGCACGCTCAGAGACAACGGCATCTACTTTGCTACGGTGTTTCTCCTGGTTGTTGCAGGCAAAGTGTTTCAGTGTGGCATTGGAACCACCCTTCATAATACCTTTCGTACATGCTGCCGCAAATACACCCGATATCAGTGGATCTTCGGAGAAGTATTCAAAGTTCCGGCCATTGAGCGGGCTCCGGCGGATATTGAGTCCAGGTCCGAGCAGGGTATCCACCTGATTTCTCAGCAGTTCCTGTCCTTCCATCACATACAACTCTTCAACGAGATCCTTGTTCCATGTCGCCGCAAGCAACGTACCAATGGATACCTGTGTTGCCTTCTCGCCACTATCCATACGAATACCGGACGGGCCATCTGCCGTACATGCTACCGGAATACCGTAGTTAAACAGACTGTCGCTGACACCACCAAATGCGGATGCCGTTCCCGAAGTAACGAGCGGGCTGCTCATGCCTTCGCCTCGGATAATTGCCGCCAGATCCTGATCACTCAGTTGAGCGATGAAGGCTTCCAGACTCACTTTGCCAGCCTTAACGTCACTCAGCTTGTAGCCCTGATTACCCGTCTGCTCCAGCGGTTGCGGGAGATTCTCTTCAATCCGATTCGCCATAGATACCTTACGCTTCGGCACTTCGGCATAAGTCAGTTCATATGATCCATCTTCCTTGCGCAGACCCGGTTTCATCCGTGTAAAGTCTTCGGTTGGTGCCATCGCTTCTTGCAGCTGCTCCACCAATTGAAGGGATTCAATAACATATCCATCCTGGCCATCGATGCTGATGTGCTGCACTTGTTTCACGCTGGTTCCTACATGCAGTCGGTATGTGCCTTCTTCCAATACGTACGCGGAAGCAAGACCTGTAACACCCGCATCATCATAGGATGCCATGGCATGAATCGGGAAGCTGATCGTCAGAAGTTCTGACTCGCCCGGCTGCAACAATCCTGTTTTGCCAAAAGCCACCAAAGCCTTCACCGGTTGTCCCAGTTTGCCTTGTGGTGCTTCATAATAGACCTGTACAACCTCTTTGCCCGCATATGTTGTACCTGAGTTGGTCACATTCACACGTACTTCGATGTAGGTTTCGCCGTCTTTGGACACTGACTTCGCTTCTTCATGCTGGGTCAAAAACGTCGTATAAGACAGGCCGTAACCAAATTCATACTGTACTCGCTCAGGTCGAAACGTTTCGAAATAACGATATCCTACATAGATATCTTCCTGATACAGGTTCTTGAACTCATTGCCATAGTTGCTGGTCGAAGGGTAATCTTCGATGGAATATGCAATCGTATCTGTCAGTTTACCACTCGGTGTAACGTCGCCGGCCAGCACATCGGCAATCGCATTGCCACCCTCCATACCGCCATGCCAAGAGTAAATTACGCCTTGGATCGGATGTAGATACGTTTCATTTAACCAGCTCATGTCGATGATATTCGAGACATTCAGCACGACAATTGTGTGTTCGAACTGCGAAGTGATTTGTTTCAGCATCGCTTTCTCATCTTCTGTTAGTTGGTAACTTCCTGGCGCATCCGCATTATCCTGATCTTCTCCCGCTGTACGTCCAATTACGATAATGGCTTTGCTGGACGTGCTTCTGGCCTGTGCAACCAGTTCATCTGTCAAAGGCATTTCTTTCTGATTCCATGGCTCGGCTGCCCATACTTTTCCGCCATCATCGAATGGATTTTCCTCAATCCACTTCTCATAGACAGCTGCAAGCTCTTCATTGACCGTTATATTCTTTTTGCTGCGAAGACCATCTAGCAGATTCGTTGTATAAGCCACATGTACACTACCGCCTGAACCTGTACCACTGCGATAATAATTGACTTGAATTCGACCAAAAACTGAAACGTTTTCGTTTTCGCGAAGCGGAAGCACTTGGCCTTCATTTCTGAGTAAAACGGCTCCTTCTGCGGCAACTGTACGACTAAACTCTGCAAACCCTTCCAATGGAACTCCGATTTGATGTGTGCTCAATGATTTCCCTCCTGATTGTCATCCCCATATCTACGAATCGCTATATATAAAATGAACTAACAAAACGTACACTCGGCCACTACTATGACAGAACAACCCTTCGATCACTCTTATCCCCCGTTTTCTTGATTCCCTTTTCGTAAGGGAGAAATCCGTTGATAAAGGCGAACGCTTATGCTTCTTCAGGTTATTTCTGTCCTCTCCGTTTTCATGTTTGTTTCTTACACTCATTTTATAAAAAGATATTCTATGATCTGGTAGATTCACTTGTACATAGTCTCATATTAACAGATTCTATAGAAGAAATTAAATTAGATTTGCGCTTAATTTATATTATGAAGGCTTGTCCATGATTAGTGGCATAACAAAAAGTCACGGACGCCTGTTGTCCGTGACTTTTCTTCATTTTAGATTACTACATCAAGTTGTAAGTTTCGCATACACCAGGAAGAATAACATCTCTTCGCCCATGATGACATAACCCGGAACCCGATAGACCAGATCTACAAGGACAAATGCCACCAGCAGCCCTACCATCACCGCCAGATGACGCGGGCCGAGTCGTAGGTGTGCAGGTCTGTAACGATGGAACACAAGGGAGGTCGACAAGAAATACAGTAGCGCTGATCCAAATACAAACCCCAGCATGAACACATAGTTTAGCTGATTCTGATACAACAGCTGAATGGACGCGGCTATCATGCTCATGGAGATGTAGATGAACAGATGGCCGTATATGATCGCTTGCCCGGCAGTCTGAATCTCTTTGCTGACCTTTTTCTCTACGTTGTCGAAGTATTGCCACCATATCGCAATGACAAATATGGACGTAAAGGCGGCAAATAAAATGGATTCCATATCCCAATGATCAGCTTGCAGGACTGCGATAATACTAACTACCGATTCACCCAGCAGGATGAGTGTAAAGAGCGCAAAACGTTCCAACAAGTGATGGGTCTGAACTGGTACTTTCACCAGATTTTTGCGTCCGATCAGCGGGAGTACAATGTCCACGGCAATCCCCGCATACAAAATCACGTAGCGTAACCAGGAATCGAAGAACAATGAACCTGATGAGATCAAGATCCCAATGAGGAAACAGATACCCAAGTAACGGGCCGCTTGCTGTTGATGCTCGCCTTTTGACTTGTGAGCCGTCAGATACTGAATGGCCGTAAACGCCCGTGAACCGGTATATCCCACGAAGAAGGATAGATAGTATTGGTCAAAATGGGTAGAGAGACTCGCCGTCATAACCATAACGGACAGGAGCTGAAGGATGAGAAATATTCTATGGATCAGGATGTCTTGGCCATAGCGGTTAATAAACAAGGTCTGTCCGACCCATGCCCACCAAACAGGGATAAAAATAAGCACAAACTTCATTAGATATTCAAACGTAATAACTCCGTGTTCGGCATGCAACAAGACATGACCCGCTTTGGCGACCGCTGCTACGAAGAGCAGATCGTAAAACAGCTCCAGCCAGGTAACCTTTTTCTCCATCATCCTTCAATGCTCCTTTGGTTTTCATTTACACATACACTTCGATGACAGAATAACCTTCCAATCGCTGTTATCCCCATATTTTTTCGATTCCCTTTTCCAAGGGAAAATCCGGGGATAGCGTATGCTTCCGATGTAGCTTTCTTTCAGAAAGCTTTTAGGCGATCGCTTCGCTTTTTCAGGTTTTTTCTAATAGAACTCTTATTAATTCGCAGCTGTAGCAGGTACGAGCGTTCTTACCACGATTGGTTGCAGATTGTCCTCAATTTGAGGGCGGTATTTCTCGAACCACTCAGGCAGCATCAATTTTTGTCCAAGCGAATCAGCAGGTTCATCTTTGGCAAATCCCGGAGGATCTGTAGCAATTTCGAACAGGATGCCGCCAGCTTCTCTGAAGTAGATTGCGTTAAAGTACTGACGATCCCGAACTGGAGTAGGTTGGTAGCCATATTCGCGTACAGCTTCACTCCACTGTGCATGCTCCTCATCGTCTTTGGCGCGCCATGCAATATGGTGCACTGTTCCTGCGCCGCCCATGCCGAGAGCCATGCGGGTCACCGGAACATCTACGACATTACCGATATCCCCGCTGGACCGGAAACGGGCATACTCCTCATTTTCACTCACTCTGACGAATCCCATGATTTTCTCAAGAGCATCCATCGTTCTTTGCGGGTTAACACTGAACAGGACAGCACCACCGAAGCCTTTGATTGCTTTATCTGTTGGAATGCCTTCATGTGCCCAAGTGCTGGCTGCTCCCTCTTCCCGTTCAACAAGCTCCAGCCGCAAGCCTTCGCTATCTTCGAATTGAAGCAGCTCCTCATTGAAGCGACTTGTTTTGGTTACCTCAATGTTATACTGTTCCAGCCGGTTCTGCCAGAAGCCCATCGACCCAGGAGGAATGACATAGGAAGTGATGCCGACCTGACCTCCGCCAACTTTGCCCCGTGGTGATCCAGCAGATGGGAAGAAGGTAATAATAGTACCTGGGCTTCCGTGTTCATCGCCAAAATACAGATGATATACATCAGGTGCATCGAAGTTGATTGTTTTTTTCACCAGACGAAGTCCCAGAACTCCGGCATAAAAATCAACGGTGGCCTGTGGATCGCCTGCGAAAGCTGTAATATGGTGAATACCTGCTGTTTGAATAGTCATGATTAATTCCTCCTTGGTTTGGTAAGCGTGTTTTGAATTGAGTAGTTGTTAGAGATAGTTGAGATAGTTGATTTATAGTAAGTTTGTATTATCTTTAAATTAAGATATATAATCTGCCGGATTATATTCTAGTGGTTATTTTGATTGGCCCTGTTCTTGTTTCAATTTATCAGGAGTAACGTCATCGCCGTTCGGATCATAGATGGTTGCATTCAGCAGAATGTCGTTGACCGAACCGCGAAAGGTTTGCAGATATTCCTGACGAAGACGAACCTGTTCCGCTTGTTCCATCTCTGTCAATCCGCCCTCTTTAGCTTTTCTTGAAAGTTCATTTATTCTGGTCAATGTTGGGATCATCATCTTGATCTCTCCTCGTGTAATGGATTAAAGATATTTGTTTTTGGTTGTTATTTATATTTAAATTAAATATCTTAAGTTAAAGATAAATGATTTGTGGTCGGTTGTCAACTCTTCTATCAAAATTAATTATGAATCCGTTCCTCTGCTCTCCGCCATGTTGCTTTAACTATGAGTCGACAAAAAAAGGGCTAGCTCCGCAATATCTCAACTACTGCTGGACTAACCCTTCATGTATTTATTTTATTAACCCAGCTTTTGACCACAGTTCGGACAGAAGTTGGCTCCTTCATTTTTGGCTCCACAGTTCGGGCAGAAGTTTGGCTTCTTGTTACCTTCTGTAGATGAAGAGTTACCTGAATCACCGTTGCTATTTCCCGCTGGCTTCTGGTCAGCATTCTGGTTCGATGACGCATTGGAATTGTTGTTCTGGTTCTGGTTTTGGCCTTGGCCTTGGTTCTGGTTCATGTTCTTCATCATTTCATTGGCCATGTTCATCCCCATCATCATACCCGCCATATCCGAAGCTGCGCCGCCGCCTTGTACTTTACCGGATGAGATGCCATCTGTCATGCTGACCTGCTGATACTTTTGCAGATTACCAATCATCTCATGCGAAGCGGTCTTCGTAATCATATCCTGAATCTCTTTCGGATAATTGAAGCTCATCACCTGAAAGCCGGTAATCCCAATGCCGATGTCCATCATCTGCATATCCAGATCTTCCTGAATACCCTTGGCAATATCAGATGCATTGGCCTGCAGGTTGAACATATCCTTCCCTTCACGGCTAATCCACTTCATTAGAAGCTGATCCAGCACGGAAGTGATTCGGATTTTGACATCCTCAACCAGATAGCTCTGTTTGATGCCTGCAATCTTATCAATCAGGGTCACATAGTCACTCACTTTAAAATTAAATGTGCCGTTGGCCCGAATCGGCATTCCGCCCGGAAGCTGTGGTGTCGGAATCAACACCGGACTTTGTGTGCCCCAGCGCACGGTGAACTCTTTTGTGTTTACAAACAAGACTTCGACCCGCATGCCGCTGTTGAATCCGAATTTGAATCCTTTTAATGTAGAAAGGAATGGGATAATCTCGGAATCGATATTAAATGATCCTTCGTCCTCGAAAATCCCCTCCACTTTACCGTTATTCAGGAAAATGGCGTCTTGACCCGAACGGATGATCAGTTTACTCCCCTTCTTGATCTCCCGGTTGCTCCACTTCCAAAATATCATGTCATCTCTGAACTCTTCCCATTCCACTACATTCGAAAACTGATTTCTGAAAAACCCCATACTCGTTCCCATCCCTTCTAATTAAAAAATCCGCATACGCATTAGTGACTAGAACGAACCTCTACTTCCACTGTGTGAGTGACCGCCTCGGGAGGTACCACCGCCGCCGCCTCCATTGTTATTGTTCTTCTCGATCTTGCGCTTGGTTACGGTTGTACGGATATAACGATCCTGACGATCAATTACACTGGAATTGCTTGAATCCTCATAAGTCGCACGATTGACCGTGACACGTCCCCCGGAACGATAAGTCATAATACCAACAACAATACCCCCAAGAACCACCGATACTCCTAACTGAAACCAACCGTTGAACAAGATATTGTTTGGATTCACACCAGGTTCATACCCCATATATTTGTAAGAGAGCTCAATATATTTCTCAAATGCGAGTTTATAATTCCCACTGGACAATTCAGAGGTAATCCGGGTACGGATAGAATCAAGCCGCTCATCGTCCAGATACTCTTTTGCCTTATAAAATCCAGCCAGATACACTTCGCGATTATTCATGTCCATCGTCAATATGACAGCATTGCCATGTTCTTTATCGTATCCTAGCCCCTGCTCATCATAAAAATCTTCAGTTAAGAGCATAACATCCTGATTCTCAACATTATTTGTTGTCAAAATAACAAAGTCCGTCTGCCGTTCGGCACCATACTGATTCGCCAGTGCATTCAGTTCACTTATCTCCTGCTCACTTAGCAGGTTGGCCTCATCATAGATGAGATTTTTGCTCTCCGCTGCGGATGCCGATGACATGGGAATCAACGGAGCGACAAGGGTTATCATAAGTAAAATGAGCGTAGCCATCACTCCCAGAGGGGTTCTTTTTCTCATAAGAATCCACCTCCCATCATCCAGGAAACCAACTTCAGTGACAACAACGAGACCGCAGAGACCCCTGCGAACCATCCAGCCACTTTGGCTTTGCTGATCGGCGGTTTGCCGACCACCTTACCTGTCTGACCATTCATGGCAAACGTGTACTGTGCACGATTGTAGTCATAGTTGACCATCCATACGGGGAGCAGCACATAATCCGCATTTTTGAGTGTGGTATCAATCTGTTTGTCCGTGTAGCTCACACTGCTATAACCGGATACGGTTGAAGCAATATAAGAATCAATGTAAGATCTCGTCTTATCCTTGGCCCGTGGGAAAAGTTCCTCGTCTGTATAACTGTATTTTTCCGCAATATACCCTGCCAGATACGGGGTCTTGAACAATTTCAGCTGATTATATGGAAAAGGCTCCAGCTTATCCATCAGTTCATCCTTCATTTTCTCGGATGCATCAATGGGCAGATTCACGTAATTCAGCCGAATTCTACGGTATATATCGAAATGCTGTGTTTCCGTGTAATGGTAGTCGCCCTGGGTGTAGGATCTGACCTTGGTGCCACGACCATGCACTTCGATTTTGTTATGTAACTCGTACAACCAGAACGGCACGTACATGCCGGTAATGCTCTGAATCCGATTAGCGGACATGAAGCCACTTGGCGTTAACAGGCCATTTCTGCACCACTTTTTGAATGCCTGCTTGGCTTGATCCTTATTGATGGAAAAGGGAATCACCATCGCGGGGGCCAGATTGCCCGTCAGTCGATCACTCAGCACAACCGCTGCACCGCAGAAACTGCATGTCGTCGCACTGGTCTCCGGCTCCGTCACGATGTCAGCTCCGCAGCTGTTACAGTGGTATTCCTTAACCTCATTCTCCGTGAACACCTGTCTCTTCAAGGGATCTGGAATCTGCTCTATGTTGTCCTGACGGCCGCAGCTGGGACAGGATAATGCACCTGACACACTGTCAAAGATCATGCCACTGCCGCAGTTCGGACATTTATATTCAATAACCGGCATTTGCTCACCTCAATGTTAACGAAATATGATTCTAATTGACTCTGTATAACTTCGCTGGCAGAACAACCTTCCGATCGCTCTTAAAGGCGAAGTGTTTGCTTTCCGATGCAGCTTTCTTTCAGAAAGCTTGTTAGCTCCGCTTCTTCAGCTTATTTCTGCCCTCTACGTTGTAGTGTACAAGTTAAACTCCCTTCTTCAGCTTTTCCTGGATCGCTGCGAGTTCTTCCTCTGCACTTGGCGACGCATTCTCATTATTACCCGCATCCGCGTTCATGTCCCTCTCCAATTGGGCAATTAATTCGTCCAAATCATCTTCCTGTGCTCCAGCGCGAAGTTCTGCCAAAGCCTCTGCTTCGTTCAGCGCCTGGTTCGCCTTGTCTTCCATCGCTTTCAGTGCAGCATCAGCTCTGCCCGCAGATGCACTCCGTTCATTGGCCTGTTGCTGTGCCTTCGCATCTGCCATTCGACCTTTCAGTTCTGCATGCCGCGCTTCCAGTTGCCCCAGATCTGCAACCAATTTATCATTCATATGCTTCATCATCTTCGCTTTGGCGGAAGCTCGCTCATAGGACGCCTGTAATTCGTTCAATTTGTCAGCCAGCTTCACCTTCTTCTCCAGAAAACCACGTGCCTTGTCTTCGTCTCCCGACTCCGCCGATTTCTCCGCATACCGCTGTAACTTCTTAACCTCGGCGCTGCACTCATCCAATGCTCGCTTCGCCCGGCTCTCATCTGACAGCACCGCTGCCGCCTCCGCTTTTACCTGACCCAGATCACTGCTCAGACTGCGCAAATACACATTCACACTCTTCTCCGGATCTTCCGCCCTAGACAACATATGGTTCACATTCGCCTTCATCACGTCTCTAAACCTCGATAAGATTCCCATTACTTGTTCCTCCTCCGAAAAGTTCATATGTATACTATAATACATGAATACAGCAACATACGTTTCACATTTCACGATTGCAAGTGGAGTGAATACGATCCAAATCCATACTATAACAACGCAATATAAGAAAAGACGAGTACTTATAGTGTCGCCTCATGACCCTGTAAAAACACACAAAAAACGCGATCATTCCTTAAGATTTAATCCTTTTCTAACTTTAACAAATCCCTACCTGATCTATGGTTCAACCGGAAGGCCCCACTTCATCACATTCGACTCGAAGAGTTATGGCGACATACCACTTAGGCATTTTGCAAACATAACAGTGTTGGCTCCCACCAAAGGTGCCATTCCTCCGCAAGTTGGCTATAATAAGGGGATCAATGATTTCTATAAAAGGCAGGAAAATTATGCGTACACGAGTTCACTTTATCGCTCCCTACGAATCGATGATTCCTATTATACAAGAGTGCATTCCTCGCTTTCCCCAGTTAGCCATTCAGACGGACGTGGGCGATTTGGCGAACGGTGTGGAATTAGCAACTCAAGCTGAGAAAAACGGTGCAGAGATTATCATCAGCCGCGGCGGAACCGCCCAATTGATTAAGAAAGCCGTGACTATTCCCGTCATTGATGTACAGTTATCGGGCTATGATATGATTCGTTCACTTACACTGGCGAGCCAGTTTAACGGCCTAACGGCCATCGTTGGCTTCTCCAACATCACCTCTGGTGCACAATCCATTATTGATCTGATGGATCTGCCCCTCAAGGTCTATACCATACATAGCTCGGAAGATGTAGCACGACTGCTCTTGGAGTTGAAAGCTTCCGGGTACCGGCAGATTGTCGGAGATGTAATCACCGTCAATACCGCGAAGACCTATGGTCTGGAGGGATTGTTGATCCAATCCGGCCAGGAATCCATCCTTAGAGCGATGGAGGATGCGCAGCTGGTCTACCGTTATTTGAGCAAAAATCATGCGATATCGATCATACTAAAGGACCTGGTTACACAGGAACATCCGAATTTGCTTATTTTAAATGAACGGAATGAAGTGGTGTTCGAGAACCTGACTGATTTTGAGAAAAATCCACTGACCGATAATCACATATATCTGACCAACACCAGCCTGGAATTCCATCAATCCCAGATCCAAAATGTGTTCATGGTGGACGATTACCAGCTCACGGTCAACGCCTATGAAACGACTCTGAACAACAAGAGCTACAAGGTATATATGCTGGAAAAAGGACAACCCTATGCCTTTGCACAATTCGGCATAACAACTTTCACGGACGCATCGATGGAGCCCATTGTTGCTGATTCCCCTGCCATGCAGGCAGTACTGAAGAACATTAGGGCACTCTACGAGAATCATGAGCCAATCTATCTGCGGGGTGAAGCCGATTCCGGTAAATCTTTTCTGGTCAAACACATTCATCAGATGTACTCCGGTGGCGGACTGCTGTTACAGATAGATCTCACGCAAGTTCCGCCCGGTCATTTGCACAAGATACCACTCTCCAAGGTTCGAAATGTAGAGATTAACCACATGGATTCACGTATGGAAGATCCGGAGTTGCTCTCCTTTATCCAAAACTGCCTTCAAAGCCAGATTGGGGTGTTTATACTCGGGGAGCAGGCATTGAACCCACAGTGGTCACTCGATCTGGAGCTTAATACGATCATGATGCCAAATCTTGCGGATAGACCGGAGGACCTGGCTCCACTGATGCAGCATTTCCTTATGGGTTACTACCAGAAATATGGAACTACCGCGGTCAGGATAAAAGAAGATGCACTAGAGCTGATTCGGGATCAGATCACGTATATGAACGTTAACCAGTTGAAGCATCTAATCAAGCAGGCTGCACTGAATGAACAGGATTATGTCATCACCACGGCTACCTTGTCCCGCTTGCTGGGTCAGCAACCTTCTTCAAGCCAAATGAGGTTGCACGGTACGCTGAAGGAGATTGAGAAGGAAGTTATCCAGTTCGTGCTTCAGGAGGAAAATAATAATCAATCGAAGGCCGCAGAGCGCCTTGGGATTAACCGAGCCACATTATGGCGTAAACTTAAAGATTAACTTTAAGTTTACGTCTTTTTTATTGCTTTTATGTGTTGCATTTTTAAACAGTTAAGCGTGTATTTAAAATTTACAATAATTTATTGTTGCTATATTAAACGATATGGGATAACATAATTCCTGCAAGCGCTTCATAAAAACGATTACTTCATAAGGAGCTACTACTATGAACATTAAAGCAACTTTAGATCGTATCCCTGGCGGTATGATGGTCGTTCCCCTGTTACTCGGTGCAACCATTAATACATTCTTCCCGAATGCCCTGCGCATTGGCGGGTTCACGGAAGCTCTATTCGTTAACAGTTCCAGTACGTTGATCGCGCTGTTCCTGTTGATTGCGGGTACACAGATTACGTTCAAAACAGCAGGTTCATCCGTCGGCAAGGGCGTTACCTTACTGGTCGTCAAGTGGGCGATCGGTGCAGCACTCGGCCTCGTTGCCATTTTGTTTGCCGACTCAAGCGGGTTATTCCTGGGTCTTGCTCCACTTGCCATTATTGCCGCAATGACCAACTCCAACGGCGGTTTGTACATTGCACTCGCTGGTCAATACGGTAAAGAAGATGACAAAGCAGCCTATCCGTTCCTCGCGCTCAGCGATGGTCCATTCCTAACTATGGTAGCGCTCTCCATCTTCGGTGCAATGGGCTTCGCCAACGGCATGTTCTCTCCTATGGCATTCGTTGCTGTATTGCTTCCGCTCATCGTTGGTGTCATTATTGGTAATCTGGACCGCAATCTGGCGGAGTGGCTGCACAAAGGCAGCGACAAACTTGTTCCGTTCTTCGCCTTCTCACTGGGTATGGGAATCAACTTCTCCTCGATCATCCAAGGTGGACTTGGTGGAATCATGCTTGGCGTTCTAACCGTGCTTCTCACAGGCGGAATTGGATATCTGTTGTTCAAAGTCATTGGCTGGAATCCCATCGTTGGTGCTTCCGAAGGTTCAACTGCCGGAAATGCGGTAGGTACACCTGCGGCCATCGTGGCTGCTAATGCTTCATTTGGCCCTATTGCCGAGATTGCAACAGTACAGATTGCCGCGAGTGTTGTTACGACAGCCATACTGTTGCCGATCTTCATCGGGTTCCTCTCCAAACGACTGGAGAAATCAGGTGGAGTCGAGAAATACAATCAACGACCTACCACATAAATGGTCTTTGCCTGATCTAATGTGCTTAATCTATGCTTAATTGATAATCTGAACGGATTTTTTATAACAATTGTGCTTACAAGGAGGGATGACTGCATGAAATTAGCCATTATCGCAGATGATTTGACCGGTGCCAATGACAGCGGGGTGCAGCTTGCCCGTCATGGCTTGAAGACCAGTGTACTTTTTAATATGGATGAGGAGCCTCTTACACGTTATGATGCCGTCGTCTTTGATACAGATAGTCGTTCCATATCCCCGCAGGAAGCGTATAACCGTGTGTATCGGGCAGCTGAATTGCTGACGAACAATGGATTTGAGGCGATTTTCAAAAAGATGGATTCGACCATGCGTGGAAATATTGGCATCGAGATTGATGCCCTGTATGATGTCGTCAAACCTGATTTTATGATGATCGCTCCGGGCTATCCGAAAAATAACCGTACCATTCTGGAGGGTGTTCATTATCTGAACGGCGTTCCGCTCGCTGAAACCGAGATTGCGAATGATCCGAAGACACCTGTAACTCTTTCCTACCTTCCAAATCTGCTGAAACAGCAGACGAATTACGAAGTGGGCGAGATTACGATAGCTGATCTGGAAGTTGGCCAAGGCCACATTCAATCGAAACTAGACCAGTTTAAACAAAATAACATTCCGTATGTACTCGTAGATTCCACAGAAGAACGGCATCTGGAGATGATCTTGCAGATGACTCGCGAACTGGATTATACCTTTGCCTGGGCAGGGTCTGCTGGCGTTGCCAACTACCTCCCTGCTCACTACGAACTTGAATCCAAGTCTGCCGAACTCACGATACCGGAGAATCCGGGTCCAATCCTGACGGTTGTGGGCAGCGTGAACAAAAATTCCCGCGAGCAGTTAAAGCAACTGCTGAAACAGACCCGCATCTCGCCCGTTTCTTTCCACTCCTTCAAGGCTGTATCTGCATCCGCAGACCGAGCAGAGGAAATGGAACGTGTGTATGCAGAGGTAAGATCCAAAGCGCTCGATGGACAAGATGTTGTCCTCTACTCTACCGCAGAACAAGTGGATATTGAACTGGCACGGGCAACGGGCGAAATGCGCGGTCTCAACCACACGGAAGTCAGCAATGAAATTGTACTTGCGATGGGGGAGATCTGTGCCAGACTGCTGGAAGAGGGACTTTTCAAAGGGGTATCCATGACTGGTGGCGATACGGCTAAACAAATCTGTCTGAAATGGAATATTAGCGGCTTCGAGCTACTGGATGAGCTTGAAATCGGCGTACCGATCTCCAAGTTTATAGGGATTCATGATCTGCATGTGATTACCAAAGCAGGCGGATTCGGCAAACCCGATGTCTTTATCCATGCGATTCAAAAATTAAAAGGGGGTATTCTCGTATGAAACCTACAATTGGAATTACGATGGGCGACGCAGCAGGTATTGGACCGGAGATTATTATGAAAGCACTGGGTCATCAAGAAATGTACGATCAGTGCAATCCACTCGTTATCGGTGATGCGAAGATTCTGGAGCGTGTGCTGCCGGTCATCGGTTCAAATCTTAACGTTAACGCTATTCAAGAGCCTTCCGAAGCCAAGTATGAATTCGGTACTGTGGATGTGATTGATCTGAATCTCGTTCCTGCGGATCTGGAATACGGTAAAGTATCTGCCGTGGCTGGAGATGCAGCATTCCAGTTTCTCGCCAAAGCCATTGATCTTGCCAAAAAGCAGCAGATTCACTCCATCTGCACAGCGCCTTTGAACAAAGAAGCTTTGCATCAAGGGGGACACCTCTATCCTGGGCACACCGAGATTCTGGCTGATCTTACGGATACGCAGGACTTCTCGATGATGCTGACAACGCCTAATCTGAGAGTCATTCACCTGACAACACACATGGGTCTGATCGATGCTATCGCGAGTATTAATCCGGAAAGAACTTACACCGTCGTGAAGCTTGCTCATGATACGCTGAAAAAAGCAGGCTTTGAGAATCCGCGCGTAGCCGTATGCGGAATCAATCCTCATGCCGGAGAGAACGGCTTGTTCGGTAACGGAGAAGAAGAAGAGAAACTGCAGCCCGGCATTGAGCGTGCGCAGCAGGAAGGCATTAACGTCGTTGGTCCACTCCCGGCGGACACCCTCTTCTTCCGCGCTGGTCGCGGTGACTTCGATATCGTTGTAGCCTGCTACCACGACCAAGGCCATGCACCGATCAAGGTGATGGGCATCGAGGAAGGCGTGAACATCACCGTTGGCCTGAAAGGTGGCATCATCCGTACGTCTGTCGACCACGGTACGGCCTTCGATATCGCCGGCAAAAACATCGCCGATGATAAAAGCATGCTGGCTGCCATCCGCTCTGCTATTGAGCTGGCGCCAAAGGATCAAGTTTAACAGTAGCCTTCATACAGGCACATGAGTGAGTCTGGTCAGGAAACTATCTCTAGGTAGACGTATCTTTATATAGAAGGAAAAAGGCAATCCCTTTGTAACTTAGAGGGCTTGCCTTTTTTGTATGTTCTCTATACATTCTTGGCTGTCGCCATTCATCAGCACATCGTTACGGATATCACCAGATCAACCCGCCTCAAGTCAGCGCTCAGGTTTACCCATCATGTTCGCCACTTCACGTTCACTCTGTGAATGTCTACTTCGGCGATAGGCACTCGGTGACATGCCATTGAGTTTATTGAAGATGCGATTGAACTGTGAGAAACTGGCGAAGCCGCATTGTGCCGCAATATCGGTAATTTTTTTATTGGAATTCAGAAGCATCTGTTGAGCATTGCGAATTCGGGTCATCTGAATATACTCCGTAAATGTAAAGCCTGTGACTTTGTTGAACTGACGGGATAAATGATGAGCACTTACGAAAAATCGTTTGGATATCTCTTCGAGCGATAGCTCATTTTGGTAATGACTGTGAATATATGATGCAATAGCATACATCCGTTGGGACATGGACGAGCCTGTCTCTTCACGAACGTAGCTATTCTCAGCTGAGTATCGATGAATTGCGCAGAGAAACTCAACGAACTTGCCATGAACTGCAACCGAATGAAGTACTGAGGGATTCTGTGATAACATAAAGATTTCGTTTAAAGGAGCCAATACCGCCTGGCGCCGTTCTTCTGTAAATCGAAATATCGGGATTGGTTCATCAAAGATCGAAAACAGTTCTGTGTAACCGCTCTCAAGACTAGGTGTATTACGTGGTATGGCAAAGGTGATCATCAATCGTTTGGGGGGCACTCCCTTGGGATATTGCGTTTTGTGCAGTAAGGAAGGCCGCAGCAGAACGATATCATAAGGCTGAATCTCGTACAAACTGCCTTCAATGATGTGTGCAGCCGTGCGATCCAGAAGAATACAGATCTCATAGAAATCGTGAAAATGCTGAAACTCCATATTCAGTTCATGGGAGCGTTCATCATAATCCAGATGATAAAACAGTGAATCTCCAGGCTGGTTGATATGGATCGCATATCCCTGTTCGTATGCCAAAACGGAATGTGTCATGGACATGCCCCCTCTTCCCAATACTAATGAGTTCATTTTAGCATGAAATGCAATAAAAATACGCTATTTTCAGCATACAATACATAGTTTGACGCTGTTTCTGTTTGTTATGATAAAGATAATATGTTAGCGCTTGCATTAACTTTGATCCAACAACGACTACAACCTGTACTTACTATAAACCGAGGTGGGAAACCAACATGAAAATGAATTCCTTGTATACTCGAATCCATACCATTGCGAAACACTTGGAACGTGCACGACTGACCTCCAAGACATATATACCCGAGCTTTATCATAAAGAAAGTGGTTATCACTCCTGGGAACTGGTTCATGAGGACCCTTCCTCCTGGAATGTGTTTCGTAAAGGTGATGGCTGGGGCGGTAAAGATGTGCACAGCTGCTTCAAAACCCGGATTCGCATCCCGGATCATATGGAAGGAAAAAAAGTCGTTTGTACCATCGTCACTGGTGCTGATGATATCTGGAACTATGATAATCCGCAATTCCTGGCATTCCTTAATGGGGAATTGATCTGCGGTCTGGACGTTAACCATACGGAGATTGACCTGACACCCGCTGCGGTACAAGGGGAAGAATTCGAGTTGGCACTCTATGCATACTGTAGTACTTCGGCAGCCGATGTCTTTCTCAATGTATATGTAGCTGAGCATCATCAGCCTGTCACGGATTTATATTACGATATTAAGGCTGCACTCGATGCTGCGGATCTGTTGCGTGAGGATGACCTGGAGCGACTGAAGCTGATTGAACATCTGAATCAGGCGGTAAATTTACTGGATCTACGCCAGGAAAACAGTACTGCTTTTCATGCATCGGTGCTGGAAGCCCGCCTCTATATGCAAAATCATATCTACGGTGAAACTCGCCCTGCGGGTGATCACATCCCTACCGTTCACTGCATCGGACATACCCATATTGATGTGGCATGGCTATGGACACTCGATCAGACACGGGAAAAGGTCATCCGGAGTTTTGCGAGTGTACTCTACTTGATGGACAAGTTCCCGGAATATACCTTCATGTCCTCGCAACCGCAGCTATATGCATACCTGAAGGCAGATTACCCATCGCTATATGAGAAAATCAAGGAAAAAGTGGCCGAAGGCCGCTGGGAAGCGGAAGGTTCAATGTGGCTGGAAGCCGACTGTAACCTGATCTCGGGCGAATCCATGATCCGTCAGATTATATACGGAAAGCGTTTCTTCAAGGAAGAGTTTGGCGTGGAGAACCGTGTTCTCTGGCTGCCAGATGTATTTGGTTATAGTGCAGCGATGCCACAGATTATGCGCAAGAGCGGCATTGATTATTTTATGACAACCAAAATCGCCTGGAACGATACGAACCAGATTCCGAACGACACGATGTACTGGAGAGGCATTGACGGATCTGAGGTTTTAACCCATTTCATCACAGCGACTGACTATGACAAGCATCCCGATTTCAGGCAGCGCCGCTTCGAGACGACCTACAACGGGCGATTCAATGCATCTCAAGTCAAGGGCACATGGCAACGATATCAGAACAAAAATATCAATGCAAATGTGTTACAGTGTTACGGCTTCGGCGATGGGGGCGGCGGTCCAACCGAGGAGATGCTAGAGCACGGCAGACGGCTTGAAAAAGGATTACCAGGCGTACCGGACGTGAAACGTACATTTGTACGAGAATTCTTCGAGAAGCTGGAACAGAATCTGGACGATGTTCGTTCCGTTCCACGCTGGTCGGGAGAGCTATATCTGGAATACCACCGGGGGACTTACACGTCCATGGCTCGCAACAAGCGATATAACCGGCATAGTGAATTTGCGCTGGCGGATGCCGAGCTGTATTCCATGATTCATCGTGAGGCGGATGCACGAGCGGTCTACCCAACCGATGCACTGGAGCATGCATGGAAGCTGACGATGCTGAACCAGTTCCATGATATTCTTCCAGGTAGCTCCATTGAGCAGGTCTATGTGGATTCGAAGGAGCAATATGAAGAGGTCATTCATGTCACAGATGAGCTGAAGAACAGTGCCCTGAACGGCATTGTGAGCAGCATTACGTCTGACGGCGAAGCCATTGTTGTATTCAACACGACCGGATTCGAACGAACGGATGTGGTTGAACTTCCTTCTTTTGCGAGAAATGTGACCGTCTATGATGGTGATCGTCCAGTACCGAGACAGCGTGCACTGGATGGTGGAATGGTATTCCTCGCTGAGAATGTACCGGCCTCGGGATATAAAACCTTCCGCATCACGGCTGATCTGGCCGCCGAACAAGGCGCTGGCGTGTCGGTTGCACAGTGGCAAGCAGACCAGCAGCATATTCAGACCCCATGGTACGATATCCATCTGAATGACAGTGCCGAGCTGGTATCCGTTTGGGACAAGCTGGAGGGCCGTGAGTTGCTTCAGTCTGGCGAGCGCGGTAACGTGCTGCAAGTATTCGAGGATCGACCTGCGGAATACGAGGCGTGGAACATTGACGATTATTACGAACAACATATGTGGGAGATTAATGACCTGCAGTCGCTAGAGTGGATTGAAAGTGGGCCAGTGCGTTCCGTGCTTCAAGTGAAGCGACAGTTCCTGGAATCTGTTATTGAGCAGACAATCATCTTCTATGCGCATACGCGCCGGATCGATTTCCGTTCATTTGTAGACTGGAAGCAGGAGCACCTGTTATTGAAAGCCGCCTTCCCGCTGGATATTTGGAGTGAGAAAGCAGTCTATGAAATCCAGTACGGTAACGTGGAGCGTGCTACCCACCGTAATACAAGCTGGGATCAGGCACGATTTGAAGTATGCGGACAGAAGTGGGCCGATCTGGCGGAGAACGGGTACGGCGCTGCTCTGTTGAACGACTGCAAATACGGGTATGACATTCACAACTCGGTCATACGACTCTCATTGATCAAAAGTGCCACGTATCCCAATGAGAACGCCGATAAAGAGCAGCATGTGTTCACGTACTCCCTCTATCCGCACAAAGGAGATTTCCGTGAGGGACGTGTCATCCAAGCTGCTTATGATATCAACCGTCCTCTAGTTGCCCGCGAGATTGCATCCCAAACTGGCACGTTGCCTGGAGTATGGTCACTCGCATCAGTCGATCAGGAGAATGTCGTGTTAGAGGTCATCAAAAAAGCCGAGAACAACGATGATATGATCATTCGGATGTACGAAGCACATGGTCGCCGCAGTCGGGCTTCCCTTCAGCTACCTGAAGGATCAGGTGCCACAGCATATGCCTGTGATCTATTAGAAAATAACGAAGCGGAATGCATCGTGGATAACGGCCGGATTTCTTTTGATATCAAACCGTACGAGATTCTGACCTTCCGGATTCCGAAAGCGTAGTGGGCACATTTTATGCGTAAGTCTATACCCGTTCATTTCATGAGTGTTCCTTGTCAGTAATGACAGGAGCACTCTTTTTTTCTTTTTTAATATACTCCCTGTTTCTAGGCAGACAAAAACACCCCCGGAATACCATCGATAGAGCCGGAGGCTTTCCATGTTTATTCACAGGGGTTTCTGATCACTAATGGTAGATTATACTGCAACCCACTTAGACAGCGGATACGTCATCCTTAAAATTCTTCGTACTCGCTCGGGTCCTGGTCCCACAATCGTCCATCTGGACGGCTAAATGAAGAGCCAACTTCCATCTCCTGCGCAGTCAGCTCAAAATCGAAAATATCGATATTCTCTTGCTGATGCTGAAGCGAACTTGCCTTCGGAATTGGAATGGAGCCCAGCTGGATATGCCAGCGCAAGATGATTTGGGTAGGCGTTTTCCCATGGGTTTCCGCGATGCGGAGGATTTTTTCATCTTTGACGATATCCTGCACAGCATCATTGCCACGTCCGATTGGACTCCAAGACTCGTTCACAATGCCATGCTTCGCGTCCTGTTCCCGCTGATTAGCTTGGTCAAAAAATGGATGCAGCTCAATCTGATTCAGACTCGGCGCTACCCCCGTCTCCTTAATCAGGCGTTCATTGTGCTCAGGCAAGAAGTTACTTACTCCGATGGAACGGATATACCCGCGTTTTTTCGCTTCAATTAGAGCTTGCCATGCCTCCACATACATATCCTTTTTGGGATTGGGCCAGTGGATCAGGTAAAGGTCATAATAATCTAAGTCGGCTCTATACAGGGATTCCTGGATCGCCACCATTGCCTTGTCATGTGCGTGATAGCGCCCCGGCAGCTTCGAGGAAATCAACAGTTCTTCTCTGGCGATGGAGCTTTGCTTGATGGCTTTGCCCACTGTTGCTTCATTCTCATAGTTGTATGCTGTATCAATCAACCGATAACCCGTATCCATTGCGGATGCGATCGATTTCACACCTTCTTCTCCTTTTAAACTATAGGTACCGAACCCAATTGCAGGTACTTTCAAGCCATCATTCAATGTATATTCCGGAATTTGATGATTCATGTAAGAACTCTCCTTTGCGAAAATATTCTTTTACCCTTATCTGGAGAAACATTTACCCTCTCGAATTATCTTAACCCCTTGTATATGCTTGAATCAAATTGAACAACTATTGCTGAGTTCACTTATCAAATGTAAAAAGAAGACGCCTGTCACAAAGGACCAGCGTCTTTTGATATAGTGCCTCACAACGCACACGATACATCTTACATTAGAAATTGGTTGCAATAATTTTGGCTGATGTACTTTCGTCGATGAAATCCATAACCGAAATGCCAAAGCGGCCTTTGGTATTGGTCGTAAAGAATGTGTTTACTTTCGGGTTCATATCGTCTTTTATGGAGCGAATGTTGGGAATACCGAACCAACCCGGGTCATAACCACTTGTGTAGTTAATGTACAGCCAAGCAGAATTTTGGGATTTGGCTTCGTTGTACATGTTTTGAATATCCGACCATTTCTTGTTCTTATCTGATACTTTAAAATAATCTTGAATCTTCATACTTGCTGCATTCTGAATGTTAAAGGTGGTGTTCTCTTGCCATGCAGTAGCATTAATACCATACGGGGATTGGCTCATATCAAATCTTCTCAGCAATACGATCTTGCCTTTTGCTTCCCCAAGGGTAGGGATGCGGTCGGTTAGCAGCCATTTATCAGGATTCTTGGCGACATAGGATTTGAATGTTTCCTCATACGTGCGCGTATTATTCGCAGGTGTATGCTCTTCTTTCACACTCATAATAATGGTCTCAGAGGGATTATTGTTCAGAAAGCCAATGACTGCATTTAATACATCATCAAAATTTTGATTCTGATAGATAGCCCCGTGATGAATGGTGAATGCATCCCCGTAATGTCTAGTGCGAACATCAAGGAAACGGACACCCACATTCAATTGCTGGGCAATGGTCAGATCCTGTGTCTTTGCGGTTCCATTGATCGGTTCATACAAGGCGCCGGAATCATGCGTTCCTGGGATCGAAAGAGAAGAAAGCGGGGTGTTAGCAGGGAGTGATCCCATCCAATTGGAATTGCTGTAAGCGGAAGAAACACCAGTCAACGTCCATGAAAAGAGAGTTACGAATGCAAGGGCCAGGCTTATTTTCTTGAACAATGTAAATACCACCTTTGCTTGTTTTGGTTTTACCCTGATCATTAAGCGGCGCCAGCTTGATGATCACATCACCTGTAATAGGCTGATGTTGATTCCCTATGGATGTCTAGATGTCTATACTTCAACTCTACTTCTCTATTGTTTGCATGTTATTACGTCCAGGTAAAATTGAAATTAATTGCACCACGAATTTTAGAAAGTGGGTTTAAACGTAAAAACGGCCACCAATTATGGTGACCGTCACGTATTTCAATTCCATTCGTAGTATCCTGGAAAAAAGGTATACTCTTTCTTTTCATGAAGTAACATCGATGGGAACTTAAGACTGCAAATCTTCGATTGAGTTCACATCTTCCATATAGGAAGGAACAGCCAACCCAGATTTTACATTAACCATATTAGCGCCGAGATCATCCAGTCTGTCACCATATTGCTCCCAATAATCTGAATGTGTCACTGGCAGCCATGCAGCTACAATCGCATCCACATCGCCGTTGGCAACGCCGAGCCACATCGGTCCAATCTCCACTTGCAGAGCCTCTGCCCGGTATCCCAACTTCTCATTAAGTACATAGCGAACGACATTGGTACTGGCAAGCTCCGAGTCCCATGCTACATAACTCAAGGTGAACGGATCTCCATTGACGGGTTTCAGTCCTTTAGTCCATTCTTGAACTTTATCTTTATGTCCATCAACCCATTTGGCCGAAGCAGCTTCTGGTTCCATTCCGTTCTGTATGTCTACCATCACTTCACCCATATCTTCCGACGTCCAGTTAAAACGATCCAGGAATTCATAGGCAACGGGGTGGTCCTTCTGAAGTCCAAGGCGCGCAATCGAATGAATCTCTTCCGGTTCACCATACGTCATCTTCGGGTCATCCAGATACTTCAGGTCATAGGTATTAAACATCCAGTGCGGAGACCAAGCAACAAAGACAATCGGTTCTTTATTTTTATAAGATCGATCTAACTGGGCTGTCATGCCTGCTGCTGAACTTTCCATCAACGTCCAATCTGATAACTCATAATCTTCCATTGCCTGAGCTGTCAGTCTCATTAGGCCCGCACCTGGGTCTGTTCCTGTAATTTTATAATTAACCTGCTCACCGACACTCGAGGTGTCTCCAACCGTAGCAGCATTGGAGGAACATGCACCTAGTGTGAATACCGCAGCTAAACTTGTAACCATCATCCATTTTTTCATTGCCTTCATCATAAGTCTTCCCCTCTTTAATTCCCGTGTTGTTAGATACTAACGTTACATTCTGCAGAAATGTAGACATTCTTAGACATAATACGACAGTCGCCCAACCAACTCCGTTATGATAACAAATAATGAAACCGATCTCAAACAACAAAAAGCGTTTGTTGCGTATGTACAGAAAATACTGTATAAACTGTACTTGTTTTAAAGCGGGGATACGCTTATATACTTCCAGATGCTATAAATCTACCTTCGGTATAATGTACCGAAAAGATTTTTTTATTTTTTTATATTTTATGTTAAAAAGGGTTGAAACCTTAAATCTCTCATACTGATCCTTCCGAAGTAGTTTGTGTATTTTAACCATGTGAAACACAAAAACGACCACCTAACGGTGGCCGCACCTCTCTCAATACTCTCGTGCATATTGCTTATCCTCTTTCAGTTGCACAATATCATGTCCGGTTGGATTCTGGAACGCACGAAGCCCAAATGTCGAAGCAACTGCAAAGATATGATCAAAGATATCCGCTTGGATCGATTCATATACTCCCCAGGAAGTATCATTGCTAAAAGCATAGATCTCCAGGGGCAGCCCGTTATCCCCCGGCGCCAGCTGTCTGACAATGAGCGTCATATCCTTATGAATTTTGGGATGATTTCTCAAATACTGATGGATATATTCCCTGAACACACCCACATTCGTGAGCTGTCTTCCGTTCACATTGCTTTCCGTATTCACCTGATGTTCCATGTTGTATGCATGGATTTCTTGTGTTTTTGCCGTGACATAATCAGTCAGGTATTGAATCTTCTCAAACTCCGCCACCATCTCCTCGGTACAAAAACGGATACTGCTAATATCAATATAGACGCTTCGCTTAATCCTTCTGCCACCGGATACCTGCATACTTCTCCAGTTCCTGAAGGAGTCGGAAATCAGGGCGTAGCTCGGAATCATCGTAATGGTCTTATCAAAATTCATAACCTTTACCGTGTTCAGTGTAATATCGATAACGTCACCGTCTGCATTATATTTCGGCATTTCAATCCAGTCACCTACGCGTACCATATCATTCGAAGATAGTTGAACGCCGGCCACCAGACCCAATATGGAATCCTTGAATACCAGCATCAGTACAGCCGATAACGCACCAAGTCCACTGAGAATAATCAACGGATTCTGTCCGATCATGTTGGAAATGACGACAATACCACCAATGATGTATAGCACAATTTTCGCGACTTGAATGTATCCCTTAATCGGTCTGATCTTGGAGACATCATAGGTACGATAGATATCATCAAACACATTGAGCAGTGCGTTAAGCACCGTGATCATGATAACGATCATGTATGTCATCGCAGCCTTTTCGATCAAGGCCTGATAGGACGGGAAGATATAAGCAGAATAATAGATGATAATCGCTGGCACGAGATGCGACAACTTGTGGAACAATTTTTTCTCCACAATGATGTTGCCCCACTTGTACCGATTGTTATTGACGATATGATTAATCGTCTTCAGCACAATTTTTTTGGCTATAAAATTCGCCACCACCGAGATCACCGCTATAAAAATAACCATAATTATATTCGAAAGATATCCAATGGTTGGCTCACTCATGCCCATTCCCTCTAGTTGATTTCTGATAAAGTCCATTGTTTCCTCCTGACATCTTCTAGTTTAGCCTATTATTATAAAGTAGATTAGGATGGTAAGCAAAGTGAACCTTCCCCAGTCATTCACCATCGGCGTTTTTCATTTAATTGAATCCAAGATCCAAAATAGTCCTCACGGCATCTCGGAATTGTCGGGCTCTACCATTTGCGGGATGTGGCACATGGTCATGCTTGATTCGATAGAGGCTTAACGTGTCTGCTGACTTTCTGCCAATAGCCACAATTTGAGCATCGGGATTCAGTCCGATAAGCTCCCTAGCATATAGCAGACCATCCTCTAACTCTACAGAAGTCGGCGTTCGATTCGTCATCATGTTTTGAGAAGATTGATAAGGATGGAAGGGATACATGTTCCAAAATATAAAATCCGTTGGCTTCCACTTCTGACCGGATAGAACTACATCCCATATGATGGATGCTGTTGGTTCTGCGAATCCATACTGTGCCTGATTCCGGTTAGGTTTGGCGATATTGGGAAGGCTTGTCCGGACACCAGGCTCGCCTGGAAAAATCATTTGGTGATCCACCAGCAAGTGATTCCCGGTAACCATTCGTTCGGACGTCAAAGGTACGCCAGAGAACCTCGCCCCTTGATAGCCTACGGCTTCAGCAATAAAGATGTACCGAGCCTTGGACATTCTTGGTTCCAAATACCTGACCAAATGTTCAGAACGAATCTCCACCGCTTCGGGGCCGATATCATAGCCCTTCACATAATCTCTCCAAGGATTAATCACATTTACTGGCGAGACATATGCTTGTATCCCTGCAACAAACTCGCGGATCTGTTGCTGCGTTTGGCTCATGCTTCTTTGCCTCCTTTGGGAGAGTACGGAGTAATTACGGCTTCCATCCGCATATTTTAAAAAGATTATAGCATAAACAAAAAAACCACCAACCAGATTACTGATTGATGGTTTCTTGACTCTAATGGAGGCGAGGGGAGTCGAACCCCTGTCCGAAGATAACGACACATAAGCTTCTACGGGTGTAGTCACAGTTTTGATGTCACCCGAGTATCGCCCCGTAACCGGCTATACGTTGGGTCAGCCTGATTGTCTTCTTCAGCACACCCCAGGCGGAGATGTGACAGCGTATCCCACTACTTGTTAGCCCCTAATCCTGTCACATGGGCGATGCAGGTTAGAAGCACGCACACAGTTTCTTAGGCTGCGAAAGCGTAGTTTGTTTGTTGTTTGCCGTTTAATAGGCTTTAGCGTTGATGAAGCGGACGCGTCCCCACTACCCGCTACCCATGCTCGAACTATCCCCGTCGAATCCATAAACGCCCCCTCAATTAAGAAGGGCTCCAGGATTAATCCGTGAATACGGAGCAAAGGTGCTGCACATCTTTTTCCTCCAAGGTAAAAAGATGCTGCTTTCAAACTCGGCATTCCTGTCTGCTACATGAGTAATCATAACATAGGACAGAGTGCTGATATAGTACAGATTGCTGGAAGACCTTCCAGCAGGTTGAGCACGTGTACAAGTATATCCAATACACTAGGCTCAATCGTCTACATATTATACCGCGTCACCAATCGGAAGTAAAGTTTACCCAGATCAGATCACGAACAACTGCACCTAAGTAACTTACCCATGATTAATGTAAACTACGCAACAGTCTGATATTTCATATTTCAGCACCTATAAAGCTCATGCTTCTGGTGCCTCCCTCCAATGCATAACAGCAAAATTCATCACAGCACACATCAGCAATTCACATCACATTACCCTTCCCAATACAAAAAAAGCCTCAATCTTGCCCATTACAGGACAAAATTTGAGACTCCTTACCTCGTACATCATTCTTCCTAAGCTCCATCACGGAAACTAACTTATATCCCTAAAATGCAGCTTCCACGCCCAGCGATCCAATCAACGCGCAACCTTCTGTTTCTCGCGCAGTACCCGTTGGATATCACGTTGAGCATCGCGCTTGGCTGCACTCTCGCGCTTGTCGAACTGTTTCTTACCTTTACCCAGTCCGAGCAAAAGCTTCGCATACCCGTTGCGGATATAGATCTTCAGCGGCACAATGCTGTACCCATCCTGTTTTGACAGCCCGAGCAGCTTGTGAATCTGCACTTTATGCATCAGCAACTTGCGCGTACGTGTCGGATCGAGCGGATTATTTCGGTTCCCTTGTTCAAAAGGACTAATATGCATATTGTGAATATGAATCTCACCGTTCCGAATCGTGGCAAATGCATCACCAATATTCGCACGGCCGTTGCGAAGAGATTTGATCTCCGTTCCGGTAAGCACCATGCCCGCTTCATACGTATCTTCAATGAAGTAGTCATGGGAAGCCTTTTTATTCTGTGCGAGCACTTTACTCTGTCCATCATTCTTGCCCATGTCCTCACTCCTTCTCCGTAAAATAAGCCGGTACCAAGCTTTATAGCAGCGCACCCGATGTTGCACAAAGGTACCACGTGCCAGACCTTAATTGTAGCAAGTACGGCTGTTAAAATCAAGAAAGAGGCGACCTCTGCCGCCCCTCCTCATTACACCACTTTCGAACTGTGCGAAACAACACCCAACTGAAGTGGTTATTTCTCTCACGCTTGACTTGGATGAACTAATTGCAATCCAGTCCCCCAAGTGACTGTGACGTTATTATTTTTTCTTTTTCCGTACAAAAGCGGCCGTGCCGTTGCCAGAAGAATCTTTATTCTTCTTCCGCTTGCGCCGTGGTGCTCCGCCTTCCTGAGCGCCACCAGGTGTTGCAGCTTCTCCGATAAATACGCCGCTTGGCGAAGTGTTCTTGCGTCCACTTCCGCTTTTGCCACCTTTACCTGAGCCCTTGCCGGACTTGAAGCTTCCTTCCCCGCGACCGCTGTTCAGGCCACTTCCTTGTCCACTCGTTGAACCACTATCCGGTCCACCCGATGTAGAACTATAACCACCTTTACCTGAGCCAAAACCAAAGCTTACCGCGCCTTTGCCCCGCCCAGTCGATCTGCCAGCTTCACCAGCGCGACGCTCACCCTTCGGTTTGCCCCCGCCTTTACCAGCGAAGACACCGGATGAGCCTGCAGCCGTACCCGTACTCGCCGCTCCACTGCGACCGCCACGTCCACCTTTACTGCTCTCTTCCGTTATTCTGCCACCACGGTTGCCTCCAGCACCAGTTGAGCTGCCTTTGCCGCCACGCGAACCGCTGAGTCCACCTGGTCCACCCTTGGCACCGCCGCGTCCGCCGCCGCTACCAGGACGTCCACCTTTACCGCCACGTCCGCCACTGAAGCCGCCAGGACGTTCAGCGCGAGGTTTCATATCCACCATTTCAAAATCAATCGTATACTCTTCCATGCTTACACGTGCCACACGGATCTTCACTTCATCACCGATGCGGAAGACTTTCGAGGTACGTTCACCAATCAGAGCCATATGCTGATCGTCAAAATGGTAATAGTCGTCTGTGAGTGCACTCAGGCGAATCAGGCCTTCAACCGTGTTTTCCAACTCGATAAACATACCGAAGCTGG
Source organism: Paenibacillus sp. Negev47 (assembly GCF_058313655.1). Lineage (NCBI taxonomy): Bacteria > Bacillati > Bacillota > Bacilli > Caryophanales > Paenibacillaceae > Paenibacillus > Paenibacillus sp. Negev47. The sequence continues at coordinate 195,420 of NZ_CM177754.1, read as the reverse complement.
TCACACTGCTAATCATACCTTCGAACTCTTCGCCTACTTTATCGAGCATATACTCGGCTTTCTTCATTTTCTCTGTATCCCGCTCAGCTTCTACGGCCACACGTTCACGTTCCGAAGACTGCTGGGCAATATCGGACATGCGTCCAGCCAGATACTCCTGGCGGTTCTCCGGCAAAGCGCCTTTGTTCTCAATGACTTCGCGAATCACCCGGTGAATCACGAGATCGGGATAACGACGAATCGGAGACGTAAAGTGACTATAGAATTCTGCTGCAAGGCCAAAGTGACCCGACATTTCAGAATCATACTTCGCCTGTTTCATGGAACGTAACATCATCGTGCTGATCACGGTTTGTTCTTTCGTACCGTTAATATCCTCCAGCAACGATTGAAGTGCACGTGGATGAATCGCGTTGCCACGTCCTTTGACCTGATATCCAAAATTCGCCGCAAAGGCGAGGAAATTCTGCAGTTTTTCCTGATCCGGGTCTTCATGCACACGATAAATGAACGGAACCTTCAACCAGTGGAAATGCTCTGCTACCGTTTCATTGGCTGCCAGCATGAATTCCTCAATGATTTGCTCCGCAATCGAACGCTCCCGTTTCACGATATCCACTGGTTTGCATTCTTCGTCTACAATGATTTTGGATTCTTCAAAATCAAAGTCAACTGCACCACGACGCATACGCATGGCACGCAGTTTCAATGCAATCTCTTTCATCAGATGGAAATCATCCACCAGATCTTTATAACGCTCGAGCAATTCCGGCTCTTCGCCTTCAAGGATTTTACGAACGTTAGAATACGTCATACGCTCTTTGGTTTTAATTACACTCGTAAAGATGTCATGTTTCACGACCTTCATCTGGTCGTTGAACTCCATCTCACAAGACAAAGTCAAGCGATCTACCTGTGGGTTCAAACTACAGATCCCGTTGGATAGACGCTGTGGCAACATCGGAATAACCCGGTCCACCAGATAAACACTGCATCCGCGGTTGTACGCTTCCTGATCCAATAAAGAATTCTCCTGCACATAATAGCCAACGTCGGCAATGTGAACACCAAGACGATAGTTGCCATTAGGCAGTTTCTCTACGTTAACAGCATCATCCAAGTCCTTGGCATCTTCGCCATCAATCGTGACAATGTTAAGTCCACGCAAATCACGGCGACCCTGTTGTACAATCTCTTCATCGGTGATGGAGTCTGGAGCTTTCTCAGCTTCATGGACCACTTCGTCCGGAAAAGCTTCAGGTAGCTGATGCTTGCGAATAACGGACAAAATATCAATACCCGGCTCATCCTTATGACCAAGGATCTCGATCACTTCACCCTCGGCTGCAGCACGGCCCTCCGGATAGCTGACGATCTTAGCTACGACTTTCTGTCCATCAACAGCCCCTGCAAAGTTGGTACGAGGGATGAAAATATCGCGATTAATCCGTTTGTCATCCGGAATGACGAAGCCGTACACCTCATGGCTTTGGAACACACCAACGACTTGCGTCACAGCGCGAGTAACAATGCGAACAATCTCACCTTCAAGGCGACCGCCAGAAGGTCCTTGAGACGTGACTTTAACCAATACCGTGTCACCATTCATCGCACTCTTCATATCATTGGCGTGAATGTATACATCCGGGTGCTCCCGATCCTCAGGAATCAGGAAAGCGAACCCTTTGGCGTGAGCCTGTAAACGTCCACGTACCAAGTCCATGCGCTCTGGCATACCATAGCGATTGTTACGGGTCAGCAAAACTTTACCGGATTCCTCCAGCGTATTCAGCATAATCAAAAAGGCTTTGAAATCAGCTGCATCTTCGATCGCGAAGTGCTGTTCCAACTCCTGATAAGTCATGGGTTTATAAGCGGTCTCCCGCATGAAGTCGAGCAATTGTTGTTCTGTTATCATTAATATATTCACCTCGGGAAACATAAAAGTGTAATCAAGTCTCATCTCTTTATGTATCGGAATTCTTACCATTTTCATGATACATATTGCCATTCTCGTGTAGAGTGTAGTAGTGCAACCATACTATCTCATACCCTAGTATACACGAATTCAATCCGGACCATCCGTACCTCGCAAAAAAACCACAGTGGCCTGACGCTCCGCTATAATCACGCTTTCACATATCTCTACAGACATTTTATGCGGCACATATACAGTACGCATCTGGAAAAGGACTAGACCCGAAAAATTTTCTGTACACATGACATTCATTATAAGGAGTGAATTCGCGTAACGAATAAGCGAGGGACATACCATACATGATAGGGGTGTTTCACGCTAAGGAAGGAATTCTGAACAGAAGTTGAGAAGAAGACCGAAAAATCATGGAGTCTATTGTTCATTGGGAAACTTTGGACGCATAAGAATTTATTAAAAAACCCCCGTTTCTCCACGAAACGAAGGTTTATCAATTAAGCCATTAGCTTAAGAGCTATTCATTGCCCAGCTGATCCAACTCTTACTTGGAAACAACCGTAACAATAATAGACAAAATCATAAATCCTGCACCCAGTACCACCGTTGCACGTTGCAGGAAGAGATCCAATCCGCGCGCTTTCGTTTTACCGAAAAGATGTTCCGCACCACCGGAGATGGCACCCGCCAAACCAGCGCTTTTCCCGTGCTGCAGCAATACTACAGTGATTAGACCGATCGAGAAGACAACGAGCAGCAATTTCAAAGCAATATCCATTCTTTCCACCTCCTACCCATGTGGGCATAACATCTCACCATAAAAACAGTTACTTTAATTGTAACATAGCTATTGTTGTGATACAAGTAGTGCAGTTCATGCAATCCCCTAAATTTCACCATCTACCCGATTCATACGGTATAGCATTACTCCGTTTCAATAAAAAAGACAAGCCGGTTACCCGGCTTGCCCGTAAAAGCTGGATATCCAGCTTATTTTTTAAGGTTGTAGAATCCTTTAAGACCATTGTATTGAGCCAATTCACCCAGTTGATCCTCAATGCGAAGCAATTGGTTGTATTTCGCAATACGGTCTGTACGGGAAGGAGCACCCGTTTTGATTTGACCAGCGTTAGTTGCAACAGCGATGTCAGCGATTGTGCTGTCTTCGGACTCACCGGAACGGTGGGAGATTACAGCTGTGTATCCAGCACGTTTAGCCATTTCGATTGCATCGAATGTTTCAGTCAATGTACCGATTTGGTTAACTTTGATCAGGATGGAGTTACCGATACCTTCGTTGATACCTTTACCCAGACGCTCAGTGTTCGTTACGAACAAGTCGTCACCAACGAGTTGTACTTTGTCTCCCAGTTTTTCTGTGAGCAATTTCCAACCATCCCAGTCATCTTCGGACATACCGTCTTCGATTGTGATGATTGGGTATTTCTCAACCCATGAAGCCAGAAGGTCAACATACTCAGCGGAAGTGTAAGATTTACCTTCACCTGTAAGTGTGTATTTACCATCTTTGTAGAACTCAGTGGAAGCTACGTCCATACCCAGGAATACGTCAACGCCTGGTTTGTAACCTGCTTTTTCAATAGCTTCGATGATTGTAGTGATTGCTTCTTCGTTCGAACCAAGGTTCGGTGCGAAACCACCTTCGTCACCTACAGCTGTGTTCAGGCCTTTGGAGCTCAGAACGGATTTCAGGTTGTGGAAGATTTCTGCGCCTACGCGAAGAGCTTCTTTGAATGTTGGTGCTCCAACAGGAAGAACCATGAACTCTTGAACGTCGATGTTGTTGTCAGCATGCTCACCACCGTTGATGATGTTCATCATTGGTACTGGAAGTGCTTTAGCGTTGAATCCGCCCAGGTAAACGTACAATGGCAGGTCCAGAGCGTCAGCAGCTGCGCGAGCTACTGCCATGGATACAGCCAGGATTGCGTTAGCACCCAATTTAGCTTTGTTTGGCGTACCATCTAAAGCGATCATCAATTTGTCGATACCCAGTTGATCCAATGCATCCATACCGATAACTTCTGGAGCGATTGTTTCGTTTACGTTTTTAACAGCTTGCAGAACGCCTTTACCGAGGTAACGGGATTTGTCGCCATCGCGAAGCTCAACAGCTTCGTGGGCACCAGTGGATGCACCAGATGGAACGATTGCGCGTCCGATTGCGCCGGACTCCAGGTATACTTCAACTTCTACTGTAGGGTTACCGCGGGAGTCGAGGACTTCGCGAGCGTACACGTCAGAAATAATAGTCATTTGTGATAATCTCCTTTAATTTTAAATTTATTTTGAATACGTTCAGAATAATTAAGTTTCACCAGACCACTCCGCATGCAGTACCATCTTCCGATCGCTGTTATCCCCTGATTCCTTTGAACTTATTTTCATAAGTTGGAATCATGTGATAAAGGCGAACGCTACGCTTCTTCAGATCGGTTCTGCCCGCTTCGTTCAGGTTCCACTTAGTTTTATTCGACAACCTATTAAAACTAATTATTTACGGGTAGCAATGACGGATGTTCCAGTCATTTCTTCCGGTTTAGGCAATTGCATCAGGTCAAGGATCGTTGGCGCGATATCCGCCAGAATTCCGCCTTCACGCAGGGTTACATTTGCATCGGTAACGATGAATGGAACGGGGTTCGTTGTATGAGCTGTGAACGGACGTCCTTTCTCATCGAACACCATATCCGCGTTACCATGATCCGCAGTGATCAGTACAACGCCGCCTTTGGCAAGTACTGCATCTACAACACGACCCATGCACTCATCTGTTACTTCAACCGCTTTGATGGTAGGCTCCAGCATGCCGGAGTGTCCAACCATGTCAGGGTTAGCAAAGTTCAGAATGATGGCGTCATGTTTGTCTGCTTCAATCTCGCGAACACATGCATCAGCCACTTCATACGCGCTCATCTCCGGTTGCAGGTCATACGTTGCAACTTTTGGTGAGTTGATCAGTACGCGAGTTTCGCCTGGGAGCTCCACATCACGACCGCCGCTGAAGAAGAAGGTAACGTGCGGGTATTTCTCCGTTTCTGCAATACGCAGTTGTTTTTTGTTGTTCTGTACCAGAACTTCACCCAACGTGTTGTCGAGTTTCTTCGGCGAATAAGCCACATAACCTTCAACCGTCTCGCTGAACAAAGTTAAGCAAACAAAGTGCAAGCCCACAGGGAACTTCGGACCACGATCGAAACCGCGGAAATCCTGGTTCGTGAATACTTGCGACAACTGGATCGCACGGTCAGGACGGAAGTTGAGGAAGATGACGGAATCGCCGCTTTCCACCAAACCTACCGGCTCACCATCCGCTTTGACGATAACCGTCGGTTCAACGAATTCATCAAATACGGATTTCTCATACGATTCTTCAACCGCTTTGAGTGTGTCAGTGTATTTCGGTCCATCTCCATAAACGATAGCACGGTATGATTTCTCAACCCGTTCCCAACGTTTGTCACGGTCCATCGCATAATAGCGACCTTGAACCGTTGCGATTTTCCCTACACCAACTTCTTCAATTTTGGCGATCAGCTTCTGCATGAAGTCTCTACCACTGTCTGGCATAACATCACGGCCATCCATGAAGGCATGAATATATACATCGTTCATTCCTTCTTTTTTGGCCAGATCCAGCATAGCAAACAGGTGGTCGATGTGACTATGTACGCCGCCATCGGACAACAAACCGTAGAGATGAAGTTTTTTACCGCTTTGTTTCGCTTCACGAACAGCTTTGACAAGTGTTTCATTGTCGTAGAACTCACCGTCGCGAATGGATTTGGAGATACGGGTCAAATCCTGGTATACGATCCGGCCGGCACCAATGTTCAGGTGACCTACCTCGGAATTCCCCATTTGCCCTTCTGGCAAACCTACAGCTTCACCGCAAGCAGTGAGCGTTGTATGTGGGAATTGGCTCATGAAACGGTCATAGTTAGGTTTCTTGGCTTGCGCTACCGCATTCCCTTCCACCGTGTTACGAAGACCAAAGCCATCCATGATGATCAGTGCTACAGGTTTTGGAGCTGTCATCTTACTTCGCCCCCTCAACAAGCGCGATGAACGAAGCCGGCTGCAAGCTGGCACCGCCAACAAGTGCGCCGTCGATGTCGCTTTGTCCGAGGTATTCTGTTACGTTCTCTGGTTTAACACTGCCGCCGTATTGAATACGAACTGCACTCGCAACCGTCTCGTTGTAAAGATCCTTCACCAGCGTGCGGATGTAAGCAATAACTTCATTCGCATCTTGGGAAGTGGAGGATTTGCCTGTACCAATCGCCCAGATTGGCTCATAAGCGATAACGACTTGTGCCGCTTGCTCTGCAGACAGACCTGCCAAAGCAGCTTCGGTTTGCACTTTGCATACGTCTTTCGTTTGGTTCGCTTCGCGCTCTTCAAGCGTCTCACCAAGACAGAAGATTGGAGTCAATCCGTGACGGAATGCTGCATGCAGCTTTTTATTAACAGTCTCATCGGTTTCCGCAAAATATTGACGGCGCTCCGAGTGACCAATAATGACGTAATCCACACCCAGGTCTTTCAGCATTACACCACTGATTTCACCTGTGAATGCACCGTTGTCTTCAAAATGAAGATTTTGTGCACCAATTTTGATGTTTGTGCCTTTAACGGCTTCTACCAGGGATGGCAGATTTGTAAACGGTGCGCAGATTACAGTTTCCACGCCTTCAACTTCCGCTTTTCCCTTAACTTCCTGAATGAAGTCATTGGATTCGGAAACCGTTTTGAACATTTTCCAGTTACCTGCGATAATCGGTGTTCTCATGGGTTTCAACTCCTTCATGCTATAGACTACTGAAACTTACTTGTCGTTCAATGCCACTACGCCTGGAAGTACTTTACCTTCCATGAACTCGAGCGATGCACCGCCACCTGTAGAGATGTGGTTCATTTTGTCAGCCAATTTGAACTTCTCAGCTGCTGCTGCGGAGTCGCCGCCACCAATTACAGTGTAAGCTTCTGTCTCTGCGCAAGCTTCTGCTACTGCACGAGTACCGTGGGAGAATGGCTCGATTTCAAATACACCCATTGGTCCGTTCCATACAACCAATTTGGAGTTTTTGATTACGTCAGCATAGATCTCACGTGTTTTAGGACCGATGTCGATGCCTTCCCAATCTGCTGGGATGCCGTCGATGTCAACGATTTGTGTGTTTGCTTTCGCACTGAAATCGTCAGACACTACGATATCTACCGGCAGGTAGAAGTTTTTGCCAAGTTTTTTCGCTTTTTCGATGAAACCGAGAGCAACATCAAGTTTGGAATCATCCAGCAAGGATTGTCCAATTTCATGTCCTTGTGCTTTGAAGAACGTGTAAGTCAGACCGCCACCGATGATCACGTTGTCTGCAATGTTCAGCAGGTTGTCGATTACATCAATTTTGTCCTTAACTTTGGATCCACCAATGATGGCTGTGAAAGGACGCTCAGGGTTGGAGATTGCTTTACCCAACACTTCAAGTTCTTTCTCCATCAACAAACCGGACACTGCTGGAAGCAAGTGAGCGATTCCTTCAGTCGAAGCGTGTGCTCTGTGAGCCGCGCCAAACGCATCGTTAACGAAAACATCAGCCAGTTCAGCAAATTGTTTTGCGAGTTCCGAATCGTTTTTCTCTTCGCCTGCGTGGAAACGAACGTTTTCAAGCAACAATACGTCCCCGTTGTTCAGTTCAGCGATTTGAGCTTTAACAGCGTCACCAACAGAATCGTCAGCTTTAACAACTGTTTTACCAAGCAATTCAGACAAACGCTCAGCTGCTGGAGTCAAACGCAAGGATTCAACCACTTCGCCGTTAGGACGACCCATGTGGCTTGCCAAAATGACTTTAGCGCCTTTTTCAATCAAGAAGTTGATTGTAGGAAGCGTTGCACGAATACGTTTGTCATCTGTAATTTTACCATCTTCGAGCGGCACATTGAAATCTACACGGACAAAAGCCCGTTTTCCTGTCAATTCGATATCGCGTACACTTTTTTTGTTCATCTGTATTTCCTCCGCACCCATGTATTTGGTGGACCAATCAAGAGCTAAAATCCCCTGTCAATCCTGGTGTTTTTGAGAAATTTGCAAAATGTAGATATATAAAGAGCGGAAACAATAGCATCTGTTTCCGCTCTATGTTATTGCAGATATTACTTAATCATTTTTGCAAAGTGCTCCAAAGTGCGAACCAGTTGAGCAGTGTAGGACATTTCGTTGTCATACCAAGCTACAGTTTTAACCAATTGTTGGTCGCCAACAGTCAGAACTTTAGTTTGAGTTGCATCAAACAGGGAACCGAAAGTGATTCCTTGGATATCGGAAGATACGATTTCGTCTTCAGTGTATCCGAAAGTTTCTGGATCGGAAGCTTCTTGCATTGCTGCGTTAACTTCTTCAGCTGTTACTTTTTTGTTCAGAACAGTTACGAGCTCAGTCAGGGAACCAGTAGCTACTGGTACACGTTGAGCTGCACCATCAAGGATGCCTTGCAGTTCTGGGATTACCAGACCGATTGCTTTAGCAGCACCAGTTGTGTTAGGGATGATGTTTTCAGCTGCTGCGCGAGCACGACGGAAGTCACCTTTAGGGTGTGGAGCATCCAACGTGTTTTGGTCGCCAGTGTAAGCGTGAATTGTAGTCATCAAACCTTGAACGATTCCGAATTTGTCTTGCAACGTTTTTGCCATAGGTGCCAGGCAGTTCGTTGTGCAAGATGCGCCGGAGATTACAGTTTCAGTACCGTCGAGGATTTCATGGTTTACGTTGTAAACGATGGTTTTCATGTCGCCAGTAGCTGGTGCGGAAATAACAACTTTCTTAGCTCCGCCTTTCAAGTGTTTCTCAGCTGCTTCTTTCGTTGTGAAGAAACCAGTACATTCCAGAACGATATCTACGCCCAGGTCGCCCCAAGGAAGTTCTTCCGGGTTACGGTTAGCCAATACTTTAACTTCTTTGCCGTTCACTTTGAAGAAGCCATCGTGTACTTCAACATCGCCATCGAAGCGACCTTGAGTTGTATCATATTTGAGCAAATGAGCCAGCATTTTAGCGTCAGTCAAGTCGTTGATTGCTACTACCTCGATGCCTGCTACATTTTGAATACGGCGGAATGCCAAGCGTCCAATACGTCCAAAACCGTTAATACCTACTTTAATCATGAGTAAGTTCCTCCCAAGTTTTGATTAATTTTTTTATGAAACTTATATATTCAAGACAGACGGTGAAGTCCGTCAAGACAACAATGGTGTGGTGAAAAGTAATCTCTTATTCCATTTCGGCAACGATGACTTTGGCAGCAGCCTCATCAATAATCAGAATATCTTCCTGACCAAATCGCAGCACGGAGTGTATTGCAGCGGCTTTGCTTTTGCCACCTGCAATTCCGATCACGACATCGGTTCGTTCAATATCCTGCAATCGCATGCCCAGTGTAAGCATGGTATGTACCACCTCACCCTGATCATTGAAGTAATACCCAAAAGATTCAGATACGGCCCCTTGCTCTTGAAGTTCATCTACAATCTCCGTTGCAAGTTTGCGTCTTTTTGCCATCTCCACGGCATCACCAATTCCATGAATAACAATCCGCGATTGCCTGATCAGCTGTAAAATCTCCTGAACACCGGGATCCTGGATTAAAGATTCATAGGCATGATCACTTAGCAAATCCGGTACATGCAGGAGTTTGTATTGCGCTCCTACCCGTTTTGCCATTGTGGATGCGATCGTATTCGCCTGAATTTCAAGGCTTTCTCCCAGTCCACCGCGTGCCGGTACGAACCAGACACCTTTGAGAGATGTTGGTGGATTAAGTTGCTCTGCGACTTCAGCCGTTGTTGATCCGCCAGTAACGGCGACAACGTCGTTGTCACTCATGATATTGCCGAGAGCCTTCGCTCCGGCTCTGCCCAGTTCCCTTTTGGCAAACGGAGATACGTCCGAATCACCAGGAACCACAACTACCTTTTGCAGACCGTAGGCTTGCTTGATGCGCTCTTCCAGCTCGGATAATCCGAACAATTCTTTGGCTACGGGCTCTAACTGCTGCAGCAAATCATACCCTGCCTCGCTGATCTTCATTCCTGCACTGTCAATTTCAATAAGTCCCTGAGCCTTTAACAGATCGGTCTCAGCCCTCAGAACCCGCTCGGTCATCTGCATGGAATTAGCTAACGTTCTCCGTCCGATCACATCCGATAACATGATCTGTTGCAGAATCGTATACCTCTTTTTCAAGATATCCATGAGATCAGGCAGAAGCTGCTTTTGTACTTCTAAAATCGTTCGCATGCTTTCCACTCCCGCAAGTTCTCGTTCCAAGCTCTCTTTCGTGGCCCTAAAACGTCCCGGGTTAACTTTTTAAGTCCCACGTTTATTCTACCTAAAACTGACGTGACATGCAAGTGTTTCAACGTGTTATTTCGACACGTTTCAGTCGTTTGTACGCGCCTATTTTCACAATCCTAGACTTCCGTGATCAAGGACCGCCTTACGCATACCATATATAGAAGAAATAAATTATTTTCATCTACATATCGCTCAGAATTACATTTTATACTGCATGTCCAAAACCTCTAATAGCATTTACTTAAATGCACTCTTTATCCACTCTTCTTTATCATGATCACTTTTAGGTCAATCCAAACCACATCCACAATGAACTGCTTGCAATTAAATATTTCATGAGCTATAATCATTATTGCTGTCACATAATGTGCGCCCGTGGTCCAATGGATATGACGTAGGCCTCCGAAGCCTGAGATCCAAGTTCGATTCTTGGCGGGCGCGCCACTTTTTATTTAACAGCTCATAACCCTTTTAACCAATGAAACCGGAAAGGTTTCTTTTTTTTGCAAGTTAGTTTGACTTTCTTTGACTTTTTGTTTGGAATTGTTTATTATGTGGGTAATACGGTAACAGTTTAAGTAGAAACACCAATAACATTTACATTTCCGAGGAGGTTTTTCACGTGAGTTTTATTCCTATGGTCGTTGAACAGAGCAACCGGGGTGAGCGCGCCTATGACATCTACTCCAGATTGCTGAAGGATCGTATTATTTTCCTTGGTAGCGATGTTAATGACGTTGTGGCTAATGCTATCATGGCACAGATGTTGTTCCTGGCTGCGGAAGATCCGGAGAAAGACATTCACTTATACATCAACAGCCCAGGCGGATCGATTACAGCTGGTATGGCCATTTATGATACAATGCAATTCATCAAACCGGATGTATCTACCATCTGTGTAGGTATGGCGGCTTCCATGGGTGCATTCTTGTTGAATGCCGGTGCAAAAGGCAAACGTTTTGCGTTGCCTAACAGTGAGATTATGATTCACCAACCACTTGGTGGTGCTCAAGGTCAAGCTTCCGACATCGAAATTCGTGCTCGCCGCATCCTGAAAATGCGTGATACATTGAACCGCATCATCTCTGAGCGTTCAGGTCAACCGCTGGAGCGGATCGAGAAAGATACAGATCGTGACTACTTCATGAGTGCTGCTGAAGCTGCCGATTACGGTATCATTGATAAAGTTATCGAAAACGTAGGTTCCCAAGGCATCTAATTGTGTCCATACGCAAAGAAGCCCTCGTCATATCCATGACGAGGGCTTCTTTTTTCACTTTATAAGAAAGATAACATTAAAGTGCACAACAATGATTGCTTACTTGCTTCCCGTTACTTCGCTGAAAGGTTCGGTACCTTTAGGAAGAAGTTCTTTGTACGTAAATGGCATTTCGGGGAATCCCTCTGCGTATGCCGTATATTCATACAACTGGAAGAACACAACTACACCCGTTGGTGTCACATAGAAATCTTGATTTTTATTCAACCCTTTGTAACCTTCGAGGTAGCCACCGCGAGCTTTCAGTTGTTCGCCCACTTTTTTACTCAATGTCTCGCGTATGGTTTTGTTATTTTGCAGCACATCATCTAACGTAAGCTCCTTGCCTGTGTCCAGTGCAAAGGTGTGGCCTGTTCGGTATGTCATACCATGAGCACCAGCATAGTCCTCATATCGTTGTGTAATGAGTCCCAGTACGCCTCTTTCATTGTACGTCACTACATAAGAGCTCTCGAACGCATATGGACGATCGGCTGTTGCACCACCAAACTCAGATGTCTGTTTCTTGAAGTCGGCTACATATGTATCCACTTCGTCTTTCAACACTTTGTTGATCGCTGTTTCAGCCTCTTTGCTGGCAAGTCCACTCACTTGCGGATACTGAACATCCACTTCGGCATTTTTCACTGTGACATTGACTTTCGCCGCTTTAACTTTCACACTATTTTGTTTCACCTTGCTGAGCGTCAACGTTTTGGTTTTGCCATCCCAATTCCCCTGTACACCCAGATAATCTCTCATTGCTGAGAATGGAATATACAACCTGCCGTTGATCAGCTTGGCGTCCACTTGAGGATAGTAGTTGTTGATTCTGACACTTGGCTGACCGTCCATAAGACTAATTGTCATCGTGTTATTGGCTGCTGTCAGAGCATATTCTTTGGTCTTCGCATCATATTTCAGCGTTCCACCTGCTACATCTTTGACTGCCGTAAGAGATACCCAGGTTGAACCTCCTTGAAGGAGTCCTTTTTGAGTCAGTGTTTTCCCACCCGATTTCAGAGTCACCTCAGCCGGGGTTGTCACTTTCGAGGATACAGAAGCTGCTTGAACTGAACTATCCTGCCACACCGCACCGCTTCCTACAATAATTCCTGCTGCAAGCAGCGCACTTGTCCATTTTTTCCATGATGTCATATATAAAACTCCTCTCTGAATTCACAATTAGGGATCATTGCGTATGTAATCTTGACCTGTTCGTATATTTCATACGCTCACCTCTCTATTATAATTAACCCGATTTCGAAAAGGTTTACAGCTTCAGTTACAATGTTGATGATTATCCGACGGAAAAAATAACGGGATATGACCTTTTTGTCACGAACATCTGTACAAAAAAGATACCAAAATACAGCATTTTGTGTAGCTTGAACAATGTCCTATCCCTACTAACTTCACCAAAGTTTGCTTTTGCAACAAAAAAAGACCCTGTCCACAGGACAAAGTCTTTGTCATTATTTCTTGTTATCCCTTCGAATGATAATTGAAAGGACGTTCAATCTTACTTCTTCAATCTCGCTTATTTCATTTCATACGTGATATTCAGGATCGTTCTTACTTTAACTTGGCCTGTTTCAATCTCTGTGCCACCAGCTGTATCTTCTTCTTTGGACATCAAAGACTCACTTGCATAGAACACAGGCACGTTGGCATCGCCTTGGCTCACGGAAAGAACAGCACCGAGTTGACGTTTAACCGCTTTTGCAATCGCTCCAGCTTTCACATCTGCATTGGCAACTGCTTTCTCAATGACTTGGGACTCATAATTTTCCGGATTTTCTACAGTGAAGCGTACGTTCTCAATGTTGTTAGCACCTGCCCCCGAAGCAGCATCGAGCAACTCGCCGATTTTGTCCATCTCACGATATGTGATCGTCAGCGTATGGTGCGCTGTGTATCCTTTAACTTGTTGTCCTTCTTTTTCGCTATACGTGTAATTGGGTTGTACAGAGAACTGACTGGTTTGAATATCATCTGTACTGATCTTCCACGTATTCTTGAGCAGGTTGGATACTTTGGAAACTTTAGCAGCATTGGCTTTTTGGGCAGATGCAGCTGTCTCCGCAGTACTGTTCACACCAATGGACAGATAAGCGATATCAGGTTTAACCTGAATCTCACCTTTACCCACCACATTAATTACATTCTGTTGTACACCCTGAACCTCTGCAGCGTAAGCATAGTTACTTGGTGTAACCCATGCTGTTCCTCCAACAAGCAACGTACTTGCCACCAGCACCGCACCGAACGGTTTCATCCATTGTTTACCCATCACGATAGCCTCCTTATGTGTTAACATCTCAAACGTTAATCAATTTGATACCTTAACAGACGGGACAAATTCCATAATGTTGCACTTGACGATCGTGAAAACGGTAAAAACGCAAAAAAGCCCCTTTCGGGACTTCTTCCTTGAATTCAAGCACAGCATAGTCTTATTGGTTTTCAAGCTCTTCCTTGCTTACCAAACTAACTAAAGCGTTTACAGCCTGTTCGGCATCCGCGCCTTCTGCACTAATATGGATTTCCGTACCTGTGCTAATCGCAAGGCTCATGATCCCCATGATACTTTTTGCATTAACTTTTTTGTCGTCCTTCTCGACGAACACTTCAGATGAGTACTTATTCGCTTCTTGAACGAAAAGTGCCGCAGGTCTGGCATGGAGACCCGTTTTCAAACGGACAACTACCGGGTGCTTTGTCATGGAAACTTACCCCCTATTATGAAATCTGGACATTAAATACACAATTATATTTATACAACATTATAACATTAACCCGTTCAGGACACTAGAAGAAAAAAACTCAGGTTACTTTGGAGGGCATAATCATGCCCCATTTTACCTTTTGTACATCGCACCAAGTTACCTGAGTGACTCTTCTCGCTTCTTAACGGATAACTAAACCGACGGTTTGTTCCATAGAAACAAGCGACCTTGTTAATTTACCCTACTACGTATCAACCTTAACCATACCGTTCTGCTCGTACTTTTTCTGCCAGCTCATCAATTTTACGAAGCCGATGGTTCACACCCGATTTGCTGACTGTACCTTTAAGGAGTTCGCCGACTTCCTTCAAGTTGATATCCGGATGAGCCAGTCGAACCTCCGCAACTTCACGAAGCTTCTCAGGCAACGATTCAAGACCAACTTCCTTTTGCAGCAACCGGATATTATCAATTTGTCTTACCGCCGCTCCGATCGTTTTATTCAGGTTGGCGGTCTCGCAATTGACAATCCGGTTAACGGAGTTACGCATGTCTCGCATGATTCGTACGTCTTCAAACTTGAACAAGGCCTGATGAGCACCAATGATGCTGAGCAGCTCAATGATTTTCTCGCCTTCCTTGATGTATAGGATGAATCCTTTTTTCCGTTCTATACACCGGGCATTCAGATGAAATTCATTGGCCAGATCAACCAGTGCCTGACAGTGTTCCTCATACATGGACGCAATCTCCAGATGATAGGAAGAACCTTCCGGATTATTGACCGATCCACCTGCCAGAAATGCACCGCGAAGATAGGCCCGTTTACAACAGTTTTGCTGAAATAACTCTGCATTGATCCCTGGTGTAAACAGAAAGCCTTCAGATACAATATGAAGAGTATTGAGAATCTCCTGTACCATGGTTGGAATACGAACAATATATACATTGTTCTTTTTCAGCCGCATTTTTTTGCGGACCAGTAATTCCGTATGCACTTGAAAATGCTTTTTAAGCAGAGAGTATGCCCGTCTTGCAATGGCGGCATTCTCCGTCGAAATATCCAAGATGACTTTTTTATTCGATAACTGCACCGCACCAAGCATACGGATGAGGGCTGAAAGTTCCGCCTTTTCGCAGCACGGTTCGCTCTCGATCATGGTTAACTCTTTTTTGGTCTGTGCTGCAAACGACATGGGACTTCACCTCTTCCGTAACATCCAATTTTGTACCAGTTGGTAGATGTGATGACTTAGCTTGTCGGCATCATGACGCAGATAGGTTTTGAACAGAACAAGCGTATCTGCAACCACCTGATAACCAGCACTTTCGAGTACATTCATATCCAGTACAACTGGTTTTGCTCCTTTTTCCGCATACTTATTCTGTACTTGCAGCGGAATATCACCATTATTTACGATAACATAGTCGAAGAGCTGATGACCTATATGCTCGTGTACCGCCTTAAGGTGGTCACTTACCGTATAGTTATCTGTTTCTCCCGGCTGTGTCATGACATTACAGATAAACATCTTCACCGCATCAGCCTCTACCACAGCCTCGGCCAGCTTCGGTACGAGGAGGTTGGGAAGGATGCTGGTATATAGGCTACCAGGCCCAATTAGAATCGCGTCAGCTTGACGAATGGCCTCTACCGCCTCTGGCAACGGCTCCACGTGATCCGGTTCAAGGAAAACGCGTTTGATGCGTCCGCCTGCTTCAGGGATCTTAGACTCACCTGTAATAATTGTCCCATCTTCCATCTCAGCATGCAACACAACGGCCTGACCAGCAGCTGGCAATACCTCACCTCGAACGGCAAACACGCGGCTAAGTTCCCGCACCGCGGTCACGAAGTCGCCCGAAATATCCGTCATTGCAGCCAAAATCAAATTTCCCAGGCTGTGGCCTGCAAGCCCCGCGCCTGTATTAAAACGGTACTTCAACATATCTGAAAGCAATGGTTCTACATCAGCCAGTGCCGTAAGCACGTTGCGAATGTCGCCCGGAGGCGGCATTTGTAGCTCATTGCGCAGGATGCCTGAACTTCCACCATCATCTGCAACTGTGACGATGGCCGTGATATCCAGCGGCTTCTCTTTCAAACCGCGCAACATCACGGATAATCCGGTTCCGCCGCCCATTACAACTATTCTCGGACGTTCTCTTCGTGGTCCGGCCTCTTTCATCCCTTCACCCTCTTCAATGACGGTCCCGGTCAGCGTCGCGATGGCTTACGGTGAGAGCTTCAGTCTCGCTGCTTCCCAACATCTTGCCCAAATATTCCGATATTGCTACCGAACGATGCTTGCCTCCGGTACAGCCGATTCCAATAATAACCTGGCTTTTGCCTTCCTTCCGGTATTGCGGAATCAGGAAATGCAGCATATCCAGCAGCTTCGTCAGAAACGCCTGTGTCTCCGGCCATTTCATGACATATTCATACACATCACTATTCTGTCCCGTATTCGGACGTAAATGATCAATATAATGCGGATTCGGTAAAAAACGTACATCAAACACCAGATCGGCATCGATTGGAATCCCATACTTGAATCCGAACGACGTAATATTCACCGACAGCATTTGGCTTTCCAGATGAGAAAAGCGAGATATAATGCGTTCTTTCAGTTGAGCGGGCTTCATTGTACTTGTATTCAGTACCTGAGTTGCAGAGTTTTTGAGTTCCTCCAGCATCTTGCGCTCCAGCCGGATGCCGTCCAGCGGCATACCCTCAGGAGCCAGCGGATGTCTGCGCCTGCTTTCTTTGTAACGCTGAACAAGTACAGAATCTGTAGCATCCAGGAATAAAATTTCGCAATGAATGGTAAAATGATCTTTAATATAGTTCAAAGACTCGGACAAAGCCGTAAAGAATTCACGCCCGCGCAGATCGATAACCAATGCAACTTTACCAATCTTGCCATTTGACTGTTCAATCAGTTCCGCAAATTTTGGAATCAATACCGGCGGCAGATTATCCACACAGAAGAAACCCAGATCCTCCAGGCTCTGTACTGCAATCGTTTTACCTGCTCCGGACATGCCCGTAATGATAATGAGCGTGGCGCCTGTGCCTGGTGAGCCTTCACCTTCAAGCATAAATGTCCCCTCCTTATCATATTGCTGTCTTCATATATTGTTACGAGGTTACTAGGAACGCAAGAGAAGACCTGCTGCACCCACAATACCTGCATTATTACCAAGTGTAGCTTCCAGAATCTGAACCCCTTCTTGCAGCGGTTCCGGTGTCAACTTAGCAAATACGGTACGAATTTCATCGAACAAGAAATTACCTGCTTTGGATACGCCACCACCGATGATGAACATCTCCGGGTTAATGACAGCTGCTACAGTAGCCATGGACTTGCCCAAGTAGAAGGCCGCACGATTTACAATGCGCTGTGCCACTTCATCGCCTGCCTTCGCAGCATCGAATACTTCCTTGGCTGCAATCTTGTCGACGAGTGCCAGTGACGTATGATCACCTCGTTCTACTGCATCCTTCGCCATACGGATAATTCCTGTTGCAGACGATACCGTTTCAACACATCCCATTTTACCACAGCCGCACTTGATGGCCTCCAGATCAGGTACAACACTGATATGACCCAGTTCTCCCGCCATACCAGAGAATCCCTGATAGATATTACCATTCAAGATCAAGCCTCCGCCAACACCCGTACCAAGTGTATAACATACGCAATTGTCTACGCCTTTGCCGGCACCTGCCCATACTTCACCCAGTGCAGCTACGTTCGCATCGTTATCTATTTTGATTGGCTTGCCCAAACGTTCTTCCAGAATCGAACGAATGGCTACATTCCGAAATCCGATGTTAGGGGCATGAACGATAATTCCCTCACGTACATTCGTGAAACCGGCCACTCCAGCACCTACACCCTCAAGCTGTTCCCAACTGTAAGGTGATTCGGCTACGATATGTCGGACATACTTCTCGATGTTGGCGATGACCGTGTCTACGCCCTTATCCACTTCAGTCGGTCCTTCATACGTATGCATTAGCTGACCTTGTTCATCGCATATACCGACCTTGATTGCTGTTCCGCCGAGATCGACCCCAACGTAGATTTTCTCAGACATGCTGCAAGCCACCTTTATCTATCTAAAATAGTTTAAGTCCTACGTCCAACTATAATTGAAGGATACGCCTGGGTCAAGACGATAAGACCTTGGATACACTATGCTCCGTTAGGGTTGTGAACCACATCACACACCATTTTTGAATACGTATACAATCGGATTACCTTCGTTTATAAACGCAGGCTTTATTCCTTCCTCCATAGCAGAGGAAGCCTCAACTCATGATATTGCATCTTCACTCGTTCCATTCATAAAAGATGATCATCGTCACCTCAGAGTGGTGACACATCTCACTCACCCCATTACCTGTCATTCTCATGTAGAGAACTATCGAATGACGGTATTGCCAACACAAAAGCGCCCTCCACAGATGGAAGACGCCCTACTTTTTCGAAATATCTGAAGTTGTTCAATTGGATTGAACTCGGTCGATCTTCTTACGTTATAACTTCGTTTCCACACGTACCGGCTCTTCTGTCTTCTCCATCTTGTTCACATCCAGAATATCGAGCAGGAAGACGAAGATTGGAATACCAATGATCAGTCCCCAGATTCCCAAGAAGTGTTGCGACAGAATCAGTACAATAAAGGTGTAGAACATCGGCAATTTGGTCTTGTGTGCCATGAGCTTCGGATTCAGGAAGTAAGTCTCCAGCGCATGAATGATAATAATCATGATGATCACGATAATACTCAGTTTCAGTCCACCCATCTGATACCCAATCAGACAGAGCGGTACCAGAGAGATGATCACCCCTGCCACAGGCACCAAACTTAACATAAATACGAGAATGGTCAATGCGAACAAATACGGATATCCAAGAATCCATAGCCCCAGCATCGTCAGCACCGTATTGAATACAGCAATCAGCAATTGTGCCTCAATGACTTTACCGAAAGAAGAAACGAATTTATCGCCCAAGTAAGCAACTTCCGTATAAAACCATCCGATTTTGCTTGTTTTGAACTTGGACGTGAATTTGGATATCTCCTGCTTCTGCAACAAGAAGAACAGACTCAGAATGATAACGAGCAGTATAAACTCCAACCATTTGCTCAATGCGAAAATATATTTCAATGCATCATTGGTATAATTTTTGATATCGAAGGATTGAAGGTAACCCGCAATCTTGGATGCAAAATTATCACCATCTGCACTGTCCAGAAATTTCATAATCTCGTTCGTCAACTGAACGACCTGATCCACAATCCGCGGTGAATATCTGGATATACCAAGTACAATCACTGCGATAACGATCATATAGAGCAGGATGACCACAACTTTATAATTGACTGGAAATAGCCGATTCAGACCACCTGTAATGAAATGCTGTAGCCTGTTCATGACATACGTCACCAGGAACAACAGCAGAATCATGTGAAGCATACTCCCCATACTGAACAAAATTAAACAGAATAAGAGCAGAATCAAAAACCGTCTCACTGTTGCATTTTGTAACCAATCTTTTATCATTTCCCCCAAAATCTTCACCTCACAGCTAATATGCCCCATATGTATACGAACTCATGCCCACTTTAGTTTCAAAAAAAGAGAAGCCTTCCGGCTTCTCTCATTTCATGAGACTTCCCGTTGTCTCTTATTCCTAGCCTATGCCTAACCTCACGGATGTCATGCTTATTTATCCAACGTTTCGCTCCAGTCATGCACAATGCTTCCTTCAAGGAATTTCTCGCAATCCATCGCAGCCATACAACCTGATCCGGCTGCCGTAATGGCCTGACGATACTTCGTATCCTGAACATCACCGCAGGCAAATACACCCGGAATATTGGTCTCCGTTGTTCCCGGTTTAACCACAACATAGCCATGTTCGTCCAGTGTGATCGCATTACCCAGGAATCCGGTATTTGGCGTGTGACCAATGGCAACGAATACGCCATCCGCTTCAAGCAACTCTTCTTGCCCCGTCTCATTGTTGCGTACCTTCAGCCCTTTGACGCCCATCGCTTCAGGTACAACCTCAAGTGGAGTACGGTTCAGCGCCCACTTCACCTTCTCATTACTGCGAGCCCGATCCTGCATAATCTTGGATGCACGCAATTCATCACGGCGGTGAACCAATGTGACGTCCGTTGCAAAACGAGTCAGGAAGCTCGCTTCCTCCATTGCGGAGTCACCACCGCCCACAACCACGATCTTTTTGCCGCGGAAGAAGAAACCGTCACATGTTGCACATGTACTTACACCACGTCCCACATTTTCCTGCTCGCCCGGAATACCGAGGTAACGAGCAGAAGCACCTGTGGAGATAATAATCGATTCAGCTTCCAATTCGCCGATTCCGCCAACCTTGATCTTGAAAGGCTGTTTACTGAAATCAACTTCTTCCACCCAACCGTTTTTGAATTCCGCTCCAAAACGTTCTGCTTGCTTACGCATATTGTCCATCAATTCAGGACCCATGATACCTTGCGGGAAACCAGGAAAATTCTCAACTTCCGTTGTCGTCGTCAATTGACCACCCGGCTGAAGACCTTCGATAACCAGTGGGTTCAGATTAGCACGAGCCAGATATATCGCTGCTGTCAGACCCGCAGGTCCCGTTCCGATCACAATCGTTCTGTATTTAGACATATAGATACAGCCTCCTTGATAAGGTGAATGTGTGTTGTACTAGCGATGAACTTGCCAAGATGATATCCTACAGGCGTTTACGAGGCCCATTCGTTAAGTTTACCCGTTTTCCCGGTTGTTGTATCCTTCACCTTATGATGTCTTTCTGAAAACGAGTTGAAGCGCACCGAACTTTCTATACAAGTGGCGGGTTACTGTTGCACACGCGATGAATCTGTTTGGCATATTTGCTAACCGTTGATGCCGATATCCCGTACCGTTCAGCTATGCTTTGATAGGTAACGGGTCGACTGTGATTCTTTGCAGCCAAATATTCTAGTCCCGCAGCCCAGCCCTCAATTTGCTTCGTACCCGGAACCTCGGGATGTACCCGGGATACATAATCCGTCCAGATCCGTTCCATCTCATGCTGCAACTCGGCCTTTGCCTCAGACATTTGCAGTGCACGATCAACAACCGCTTGCCAATGGGCAGTCGAGTGAGATTCCGTTTGCTCTGATGTGGATTGAGCTTTCCCAATGGACTTCAAGGCTACAGGAGACAGGGGCCGAACCACCTGAGTATTCCGATCCTCGTGTTCAGCCGATTTCAATCCATTCAGCACAACTCTTGCTGCCTCAAGCAAATCTGGTTCTTCTCCTGGCTCTTCAATGAAAGATTGTAGCGCCTGCTGTACCTCATAATCGCCGATCATTCCAAGCGCATGAATAACCTGCAGCTTCGTTGCCCGATCACCATGACGCAAAGCCCAGAAGAACGATGAACGAATCAGTGGATCATTCTTCATTTCTTCAGGTATGCCATTACCATAGTTCTCCCACTGTCTGAACTGCTCATCAAATGGCAGATGATAGTGATAACTCAACTTCTCAGGCTCTTGCTCGCCTTGCCGAACAGCCTCAAGACCTGACAGATAGTATCGAGATACTTCCGAACCCGGATCAAGCTTGGACACAAGATGCCATAGACGCTCGGCAGCATCATAACGCTCTGTATTATAAGCTGCTACTGCTGCATAGTGAGCAAGTGCCGGATCACCAGCCGTCTCTTCATCCTTGAGCAAACGCCGAAAATGAACATAGGCCGTATCGTGCTGACCCAAAATTCCCATCGTTGTAGCCAGTTTGTAGACTTGTTCGTGCTGGAATGGCACGATGACACGCAATTTTTTGATCAGAAGCAGGACTTGATCAGCCCGGTTCTCATTTTGATGGAAAATAGCGAGATTGCAAAGTGCATGCAGATTCCCTGGTTCCTGTTCAAGCACTTCTGCAATAGTCTCTTTTGCTTTGGGGAACAGCCCCATATAATAGTAGGCGAGTGCCAGATTGTTACGGGCAGCCAGGTAATCAGGATAATCCGATGACATGCCTTCGAGCAGCTCAGCAGCCTGTGCAAATTTTCCTTCTTCCAACAGTTCCCGTGCCTGATCGTGTTCCACTACACCTTTGCGCGATTTGATTCGATTCAGTTTGGCCGGACGATCCAGCTCATAGTACAGAAGCTCCATCATCTCTTCAGCTTCCGTCATGAACTGACCCTGGGTGTCCTCCTCCAAGTAGGTAACAAGTGCTTGCTCGGCTTCCTCAAACCGATCCATATTTGCATAATTGTTCGCCATATAGAAATAACATTCCGTCATCGACGGATCTACCGCTTCCAGCACGTTAGCCAAAATGGCATTGGAGGCTTCGTAATCCCCCTTCTCCGATAATATACCCGCCATATTACAATGATTCACCGGATTTTCCGGTTCGTATTCAACAGCTTTGCGAAAATATTTTAATGCCTTGTCGACATGATTACGGTCCAGCGAGCGGACAGCTCTTTCAAAGAAGAAAGAAGCATCCAAGTGAATCGGTATAATATTGGCAAGGTGTCCCTCAGCCCGCACTAGCTTGCCCTTCATCTCCAAGGCACCTCCTCTTTGCATTTCATTCATACTCTTCAGTATACCACATCTTAAGGCCCACATCTCAATATGTAGTTTCATGTCGTTTATGAAAAAAATGCAAATAAAGATGACATTCCATCATGCACGGATGAAATGCCATCTTTATTTTTTGCCAACAGATAATACTCAGGTAACTACATCAATCGAAACTGCATTAGATCAACTAAAATGATAGACCTTGTTTAACATGCGAAGAAAGGAGTCTCAAGAGCTTTAATTCTTCAACGCCATCGAAGGAGAAAATGAAATATGAATGGTTTTATCAAACGGTGTCATGAAATTGACCAGCACAACCTTACACTTGTCCGGCAGCTTTGCCTCCCGCACCGTTGCTGCCAGATGACCCAACTCGCCTCCTGTAATCTCTAGCCAGTCTTCTCCGCAGGTATACCGCAATGTACCGCCTTTCCACAAGTAGTGGCCCTCACTCGTTTCAATCGCGTCCTCGCAGGTCAGCTCACCTTCGCTTCCGAATACAAAGGACAGCTGCATCATAATGTCCTCCGGTTCCTTCCCTGAGAGATGCATGGTCCATCCGTTTTCGGTTGGCTGCAACTCTGCCCCTACATGGAACGTCTGTTCATGGGTGAGCTGACGGCTCTGATGAGGTAGCAAGTACCATGGACTGATGGCTGATGCGGCCGATTCCGGCAACAGATTCGCAGGAACTGGGTCGTAGTAGCCTTTTTTCTGCTCGCCCGTCAGTCGATACCCTTCGGACAGCCTTGTCATTTGCTGCATAGGTACATACCCTGGATTAAAATAAGAGGCCAGTTGAACAGCCAACAAGCGCACCTTGCCATGACGAAGAGCGAAGAAGGAAGGAACTTCTGTCATCACAGTCACACTCGTATCGCCATCCCGAATTCGGGCTACGGGAGCACCAAAGTCCGTATGCATCCGGCTGTGCGAGATATGTCCGTGATGCCCTACTGCGTCCATCTGCTCCAGATATTCTCCCCGCACAAAATGTTCATTCAGCATGACCTCATACTGTTCCGGTAATGCATCAGGTGTGTTATTTGTCTGCTGAAGCTCCGGCTCAAGCATTAATCGAATGAGCGTATTCACTGAGCATACACCCGGATCTGTCAATGTATCTCCCGCCCAGGACGCCATGCCAGCAAAGAGTGGATCGCCATCCAGCCGCGCCAGAATGGCATACGGCAGATAATAAGGTGACAGATCATGAACACTGCCCAGATCCTGTCGCCCTGAATAGTCCGTAACAATCTCGCCCGTAGGATGCACAAGGTGCACCATCATGCGAAGATTGAGCCTCACCGGTTCAAGCAGTTCAGGACGATTGAGCAGGCGCGCGGCATGAATTAACATGATGTCGCTAACGGCGCTGTATATGCCATTGCTCCGTTCCGTCCACTCCCCATCGGGTGTAATATCCATCCCTTCATCCATCCACTGCTCTGCGCGCCGCACAGCTTCCTCCAGATCAAATAGTTCATGCAGGAAACCGAGCGCCGCGCATAGCACCCAGCGATGATTGGGCGTATGACAGCCTCCCGTAAGCATGGTTGGGATTGTCCGTTCCAGAAACAGCCTCATATTGTCCAATACAGGTTGCAGCGGCTCCCATTCCTGTTGCAGAAGAAGCTGATACAACTGCGAATACCCTACAACGACAAATGCAGTATCCGGAGGAGAATGGTAGTTGGTCCAGCCAGGCGATATTGAACCGTCTTCATGCTGGAAGCGAAGTACATATTCCGTAGCTAATAGCAGTCGATTTAACAACGCCTCATCCTGGTAATATACGGAGTCCGGATTGGAGATCGCTGCTCCCCAGTAACACATATCCGTGGGCGTTCCTGTCGTGTGGTTGACCCAGGCAACACCTGTGAAGGGATCAATTGTCCCTCCATAGTAACGGCTTTCCGGATCAAGCATCTGCCGAGATATGCCTCTTTCTACCGCTCTGTCATTACTGTCCACCAGTTGTTTGTACATGTGCAGTCCCTCCATACCAATGCATTCTCCCGATGTGAAAAGTATGCTGCTTCCGCTCATACCGCCCGTAACGTGAGTTCATTTTTCCTCGTCAGTATATATCATATTTCTACAAAATCGCTAGAAATCCGTTCTTGTTCAACCACATTTTTATGTGGTTTTCATCACCGAGAAAACAGCCGTTGAACCACAAGCTTTGAACACGCAGAATGTTCCTAATATCACGACTCCTATTCTGCTAATCTGCCACTCCAAGCTTCTTCATAAGCAAGTCATGACTCTCGTGGATCTCTTCTGGCTTACAGGCAGACTTCAACTCGTATACCTTCACCTGTGCCCGGAGAATCATCGGCAGATAGGCATCATAGAAGTTCACGTCCTTACTGTGTACATAAGGGCACCAGTGGTCAGAGAGGCCCAGTGTCTCATGGATATGAACACCTACGATATCATTCATCAGGTCCTGCATTTCACCTACACTGTCGTAAAGGCCCATTCGGTCCATCATAATGGCATGACCCGTATCGTACCAGATACCAACCGGAGCCCCTTTGAGGGCAGCGATGATGGTCTTGGCTTCGGCAAGGGTAGGAATCTGTTGTGGTCTGGATCTCGTCTCGATTCCGAAACGAACATCCAGACCTTTAGCTGCTGCCCGATTGCATACCTCATCCAGACTGGCAATAATTTTCTCCACATACCCTGAACTGAGGGCTTCCCGCCGCTCCATCAATTCAGCCCATTTGCTGCGATACTTCGGTGAATCCGGACCTTCCTCGTGATAGAGCTTTCCAAGATCTTTGCTGATATCCTCAGGAAAAGGTACTTCCCCAGGGTGTACGACGACAGCTTTAGCCCCATAACGATGGGCATATTCTGCCGACTCAACAAGTAACTCTATTGCCCGCTGACGTTTAACCTCATCCTCGAATCCAAGCAGGACGGAATCCGTACCATAATCGGGATCAGGGTCATGTGGAAACGGGACACTGGAGATACCGATGTCTCCGCGTTCAATCATGGGCTCAATCGTCGTGAGCATTTCCTTCGTTACGTTATAATTGAGCTCAACCTGGCGAAAGCCAAGTTCGGCAATCTCCCGAATCATGGTTTCCCCGACATCATGTTTTCGGATATTCCAGCATGTGGAGAACGAATATATACCCTTATCTATGTGCTGCATCTGTTTTCCTCCTCCTTCCCATTGGCTGGAGCTTACCCAGCTTTTTTATATCAACCTTTTACCGCGCCAAGCATGGCACCGCTGACAAAATACTTTTGCAGCCACGGATAGACAAGCAGAATGGGTACGGTTGCGAATACAACTGTTGCTGCCTTGAGACTTTCCGGAGTCAGTGGTGTGCGGTTAGCACCTTCCATCAGCGTAAGTTCACTCACCATGTTGTTTTGTACCATTTGGAAGAGCTTGAGCTGTAGCGGGTACAGATTCGGATCATTAATATACAAGAGAGAATCCTGGAATCCATTCCAGCGTCCAACTGCATAGAACAGGGCTAATGTAGCCATTACAGGCATGGATAGTGGAAGTATGATTTTGAATAGTGTGTGTACATGTGAGCTGCCGTCGATTTCTGCTGATTCTTCCAGACTTTCAGGAATGCCTCTGAAAAATGAGATCAGGATAATCAGGTTAAATGGACTAACCAGTCCCGGTAAGATCAGTGCCCAGACTGAATTAAGCATATTGAGATCACGAATGAGCAAATACTCGGGAATCATCCCGCCACTGAAGAACATCGTAATGATGATGACATACATGAAGAGCTTGCGCCCTTTCAATTTTTTCTTGGTCAGTGGGTAGGCAGCAGCAAGTGTGAATAACATGCACAACACTGTGGTTGCCACTGTCAGAACAGTCGTAAAGCCCAGTGAATATAGCATGGATTGATCAGAGAATACTTGAATATACGCATCCCAGTTAAATTCTTTAGGAAAAATGGTCACTTCTCCCGAAGTAATAGCCCGGTTAGAACTTAGAGATATCGCAATGGTGTGCAAAAATGGAGCCAGACAGAATATAACAAACAAACTGATAAAGGAGATATTAACGATATCAAAAATCCGATTTGAGGTGCGTTCACTCATATGCGCACAGCTCCTTTACTGATGGTCTATACATACAAGCCGATTGGCGTATCTTTCATGCTTCGATAACTTATAAAATACCTTCGCCGGTTGCCTTCTTTGAAATATAGTTTGAACCAAGTACAAAGATTAGCCCCACCACAGCCTGGAATAGCCCTACGACAGTTGCAAGCGTGTATTGTCCTGATTCAAGACCAACTCTGTATACAAAGGTACTAAGTACATCTGAATATTCACGTACCGCTGTGTTACCGATAATATAAGGCCGATCAAAACCGATGCTGACCATATGTCCGAGATTAAGAATGAGCAAGGTCACAATGGTTGGTTTGATACTTGGCAGCGTTATATGCCAGATTCTCTTCAGCCGCGATGCTCCATCGATCTCAGCCGCTTCGAACAATTCCTTGTTGACGCCGGTTAATGCGGCCAGATATAGAATGGTTCCCCATCCTGCACTTTGCCAGACACCTGTGAATAGGTACGTCACAAGCCATGGATTTTTCTCTGTCAAAAATGGTATTGAATTTAAGCCCATACTCTCCAGTACACCGTTAACCATACCGGATTGATTGCCGAACAATTGGTATACAATCCCCCCGATGATAACCCAGGAGATAAAGTGAGGAATGTACAGAATCGTTTGCGATATTTTTTTGAACCATTTGAATCGAACTTCATAGAGCATGATGGCCAATATAATTGGAGCAGGGAACGAAACAAGCAGGTCGAGGAAATTTAGCATGAAAGTGTTTCGCAATGTGGTGTAGAAGTCCCGCATTCCAAAAACCTCACGAAAAGCATCGAAACCGATCCACTCACTGCCGTTGATTCCCTGAAACAGGTTAAAGTCCTTAAAGGCAATCTGTACCCCGTACATTGGTCCGTAACGAAAGATCAAAAAGTAGATGAGAGGCAGGGAAATCAGTGCGTACAATTGCCAATACCTTTTCAAGTATGTGATGGTCAAGTCGGTTTCCTCCTATCAACAAAGAAACGGTTGTGCCGCCAAAGCAGGCGGCACACGTCCCTTCAAAGTTATGCGGTAAATTACATATTGATTTAGTAATCACAAGATGAACCTGTTTATTTGATAACGCTTACTGAAGTGCTGCTTCAAGCTCTTTCTTCAGTTCTGTGCCACCCAGTGACATGAAATCATTCATTTCTTTTTCATATACCGCTTCGAAGTCTGCCGGTTTAGCCATCGCAGTTTTCACAATAAGCACTTTCAACTTATCATTTAGCGCTGTACCATATTTAGATTCTGCTTCAATTGGTTTGCTGAAGATAACCGGGCCGATCGTATCCGTATTAGCGATATCAATGGACTGTCTCATCAGCTCTTGGTTACGTTCTGGGAAGCCTGCAATCCATGCGGCTTCATTGGCTGCCTGATCTCCAACTACTTTACCGTTGGCAATAATGGCCATGTCACCACCGTTGTAGAGACGATCTTTGACATCCTGTGGTGCATCATCTTTAACAACTGGAACACCATCAACCATATCGTAATTTTCACCTTCGACACCGGTGTTCATCTCCAGCAGGTTCGTTCCAGAAGCCATCCAGTCTAGGTATTTCACTGCTTCAACCGAACGTTTGCTGCTTTTTGGAATCATGATGTACATACCGTTGCTACCATAACGTGATTTGATGTGTTTGTTGTCCTCATTCGGGTTGGTGTAAGCGTCAACTGCTACAACTTTGCTATCCGGTACATTTTTGTACAAATTATCAAGCATACCCTCTGCATATAGAATCTGACCTACGTCCTCAGACATGTATCCAATATTACCGTTCTGGAAGTCTTTGACCAATTGTGTTTTTTCTTCATCAAGACTGAAGTCTTTGCTGATCAGGCCTTCATTGTAAAGCTTGTTAAGGAACTGCATCGCATCTTTGAAGCCATCATGTAATGGTAGCTCGTAACGCTGACTGTACGTAAGCCCATCTTGTACGGGTTTAATAAAGGAGTAAATCAATGTTTCGTACTGCGCTGGGGCAAGTGCCATACCCATTGGGATGTTTTTGCTGCCCAGATTGCCCGGATCTTTCTCTTTGAATGCCTTCAACGTTTCGTACAGCTCATCCGTTGTTGTTGGAGCATTCATGCCGACTTTATCGAGCCAATCCTGGCGGATATATGAGTTGTAACGAGCCGTAATGGCACGTTTACCGGGAATAGCGAATTGCTGGCCTTCAAGCTGACCGAATTTCAACAGGTCTTCGCCGAGATATTCTTTTAAGTTAGGTGCATGTTCATTAAGAAGTTCACCTACGTCAGTTAGACCACCTTGCTGAGCATAACGGTAGAACACACTGGAGTCGTATACAAACACAATATCTGGAACGTCGCTGGGGCTGGCCATTAACACGTTGAGCTTGGTTGTTTCTTCTGAACGTTGAACAGGTACGAATTGCACATCAATGTTATTCGGATCGCCGAATTTCTCTTGAACAAATTTAGTTAAGTAGTTGTTCGTGATCGTATGTGGCGAAGGACTATTACCGCGATCAAATACCTCCACCTTTAAAGTAACGCGCTCGCCATTGCCTGATGTTCCACCTTCAGCTGATTCTTCTGATGCTGATGAGCATCCCGCAAGTAAAGAAACGCCCATTACCATCGTAAGCGCCAAACCCATCCATTTCTTCAGACTCCCCTTGGTTGCTTTTCTTGTCATTTTGTCATCCCCTTTGGCTTTGCGTGAATGTTTAATGCTTGCCCAGAGTATTTCACATTTTTCCAACCCTCTGCAATAAACCAGTTTCGGAAGCGCTTTCAAACGGATTATGGTTTATACACTATGCCCATTTTCGCACACTGACTATTTTCCGGAACCCGCGCTATCTCAGGCATTAACAGCAATATGTCTCCTAAGATGCCGGCTTGCCTGACCGATTGCAGATAAACCGTTTTCACATACTGCCTATAATCGCAAAACGCAATAATTAAGGCATATCTCCATAATCCCCTGCGAGAGTAGATAAATGCGATTTTAGTTTAACGTCCGATCAACAGAAAAGGGTGAACTCCTGCCTCCCTCCTCTCCGAACGAAAAGGGAATGCAAGAAATTCACCCTATGCTTCCATTTCTGATGTATGAACATCAGATGCTCGTGCTACTCTTCGGGTTCTCGATGTTCACGTTTCAAACGACGATAATCTCCTGGTGTAATCCCCGTTACCCGCTTAAATACACGCCCCAAAGTAATCCCGTTGGCATACCCTACCTTCAGGGCAATGTCCTGTAATGAATGATCCGTTTTTATAAGCAACTGTTCCGTTTCCTTCATGCGAAGCTCTGTAACAAAATCAACAAACTTCATGTTGAATTCTGTCTTGAACAAATAACTCGCATGTTTGCCCGTAATCTGGAATCGATCACTCAAATGTTTTAATGAAAGATCCGGATTTGCGAACTGCTCTTCAATATAATTTTTCATTTCGTTAACCATTGCCTTGTAACTCTTGGTTTCGGTTACCGCTACATAAGTTCTGAACAGATCCGTCAGATTATCGAACAGAAGACCTTTGACATCTTGGAGCGTCTCTGCTTCTTCCATCAACTGTAGCCACTTGTTAATATTCTCTTCTGACAGTGCTTCCTGCAGCTCTTCCGACATCATGGCCACTTCTCTGCTGAGCATCTGTAGCATCGCCTGGATCAGGGAATGAATCTCATCATCCGGCAGCTTATTTTGTTCAAACGCTGTAAATATTTCCTCCAGTTGATCACGCCACTGGGTGCTGGACATCCGGAACCGTTTCACGAAGTCGGCGATCATCTGCAGATACGTGTAGGTATCCAGCAATGGATGCTGGTGTTCTCCACACTCCGCCTGACCCACATCCCCGTTCATTAACAGTTTACGTTGCATCACTGCCTCAGCCGCCGCATAGGAATTCCGAATCGAACCTATACCGTCAGAAATTGGCCCAATGCCAAAGCGTAAGGAAATACGCAGGTTTTGTTCAACCCATGATTTACATTCCTCCGCCACAACGCGAATCTGTCCGGCCATATCCTTGTTATCCCGCTGTTCTTTAAACACAAAGAGGATTGCGATACGATCTGCACTGATCCATTCTGTCCAGCACTGTACCCCAGTATTGCGGGATAGCTCTTGCAGAACATTCATTAGGGCAAATTTCAAAGTGTTCTGCTCGCCTCTTGTATACCTCTCCTGAAATCCCTTCTCATAGCGGTCAATCTCACCAACCACAACAATAAAACGTGATGTGTCATGTACCTCATCCAGCGGAGATAACTCCCTTAGCTGTTCTGCAGCATGATCCGTATGTTCCCCATGCAGCAAAGCATTAAACAGCTTACTTCGTTGCATAAGTACATTTTCTCTACTCTTCTTATCATAATCCATCATATGATTGATCAGATTCTCAAGCACACCATCAATCATCTTCATCTCATCGGTACGAACACCGGAATGTTCGAACGCCCGAATCTGATGTGATTCGATCCGGTTCATGATGATCTGAATAGGCTTGTAGTTACGACGAGTAATATACACGATATAGACGATCGCACAGAGGACAGTCACAATGGCAATGATTACCCACACATAGGACACAACAGATACCCAGCCAAACAGGTTCCCTACCTTGATTCCGCTCGATAATGTCCAACCCAGTCTTTCCAGGGGTAAGTTATTCAGCTCTTTTCCATCTACTGAACCCTCCCCATCAGAATGTGCGTTATACACCACTTGGCCATCGCGATCCGTAATTGTCAGAAATGACAGTTGCCCATTGACCATACTGTCTACACTTTGCTCGATGCTACTCATCTTGATGTTAATGACCAGGGTACCTTGGGATCCAAAAGGTAAAGGCATATCTTTATTTATGGTTAACACCCGGATAGGGGTACGTTGTACGGATTCAGCATCGAATTCCCGAACGGGCTGCCAGCCCGAGCCATTTGACCCGTTGGCCATTTGATCAATCCACGCCTTATCAGAGAAACTCTCCACTTCTCTGGACCCACTTACCGTCAAAACATGTTGATTTCTCTTGTCATATAAATAGATGGATTGAATCCATGAGGAAGAATTGGTCATCTCACGCAAACTCTGTGCAATGGTATACACGTTATCGGAGCTGGTCTGGCTTGTATTATTAAAATAATGTTTATAGGCCTGTTGACTCTGCACCGTTTCCAGGATGGATAGTTCAATATCTCTGATCGTGCGATCTACCGTGTCCAAAAGATAACTGGAGGAAATGCGGTCTGCTTTTCGGGTTTCCTCTCTGGAGATATCATTAATAAATACAAACGCGATAAAAATGAGTATGGTCACGGTAAGAAAAAAAATCGGAAAATACGAAAAAAGTAACCGATAATACCAATTACGAGACAATAGACCCCACTCCTCACTCCACGATGCCAATATTCATCAGCCGTGGTTCTACTGTTCAGTCACACCTCTGGGATGAACCCCCTATATGATAACGCTATCATAACTAATTTTATGTTATTATAGCACAAGCCTCCGAGCAGTAATGCAAGAATTGAATTCCTAGAGTCAAAACAAAAAAACCGTGCTGAGCAGGCAAGCAACTCAGACACGGAACAGCTAATCAAGCTTAGCAACATTTAATACCTCGATGCGCTAAATACCAGAATCCTTAAACAATGTAGCCATGGAACCACCATCCACAATAATGCGTACGGCGCGGGCCAGCATTGGCGCAACAGGTAACACTTTGAAGCATTCAGGGTGGTCATCTGGCAGTGCGATCGAGTCCGTAACCACCACCTCTTCAATAGACGGGTGATTCAATTTACTCACTGCCCCATCCGAGAACAATCCGTGTGTTGCACATACATATACATTTTTGGACCCACGTTCCTTCAACCCTTCCACGACATTCAAAATAGTCGTTCCGGTATCGATTAGATCCTCAATAATAATAGGTGTCCGGCCTTCGACATCACCAATGACATGGGTGATCACCGATTCATTATGGCTTGGCCGTTTCTTGATCATAATGGCAAATGGAGAATCCAGACGATTCGCCAGCTTCTCTGCCATTGATGCTCGTCCCGCATCTGGGGAAACCACGACAGGGTTCTCAATACCTTTACTTAACAGATAATCACTAATTAGATCCAGCGATGTCATATGGTCAACCGGGATGTTGAAGAATCCCTGAATGGCCGCTGCGTGCAGATCGATCGTTACCACACGATTGGCCCCAGCTGTCGTTAATACATCCGCTACCATCTTAGCCGAGATCGGCTCCCGAGGAGCAGATTTACGCTCTTGACGAGCATAGCCATAATAAGGAACAATGATGTTCACTGTACGTGCAGAAGCCCTCTTCGCGGCATCAATCATCACAAGCAGTTCAACAAACAGCTCATTGATCGGATGAGACAACGACTGTATCAGAAACACATCGCAATTACGGATCGTTTCTTCATAATGAACGTATATTTCTCCGCTCTTGAACCGGGACAGCTTGATCTTGCCCAGTTGTACTCCCAGCTTGTCACATACCTGTTCTGCCAGCTTAGGGTTCGATGAACCGGAAAAAATACGTAACGAATGCTGCATAATGCCCTCCCGAGGGTTGAAGCCCCTATATAATCCCTTATCTAAAAGGTTATTTCCTACCCTCATTATACTCCACTGGCTTATACATTTAAAGGAATGAACGAGCGATGACGGCCTTCGAAAACAGCGACCTCCGTACAGCCCAGCTCATGCAAGAGAGCCTCCGCTTCAGGCAAGTAATCCCCCAGCTTCAGTGGGTCATGTGCATCAGAGCCCATGGTTAATGGAATACCCAAGCGAATAGCTTCCGTTAGCATCCTGCGACTAGGGAACATCTCTGCACACGGTTTCGATAACCCGGAAGCATTCAGCTCCATGGCGCAGCCACTTTTTGCAATAGCCTGCAGCGCTGCATTCTCCAGTGAGATACGTTCTTCTGTTTGCTCTGCTGAAGGAACAAAGCCGAAGCGTTTAATGACATCCGTATGGCCCATAATATCGTACATGCCCGTGGCAGCTGCCTTGCTTACGGCATCGTAGTACTGACGATATACTTCAAGTACGTCTTTGCCTTCCCAATGATGGGTCTGGCGGAAGTCCGTAATGTCCCATTCCCCGAGGAAATGAACAGAGCCTATCACATAGTCCCATGGATAACGCTCGATAATCGCACGGATCTCTGTTTCCCAGCCTTCAATGTAGTCACCTTCCAGACCAACGCGCACGTCAATCTGCCCACGGTAACGTTCTTTCAAGGAGAAGCACTCTTCCACGTAACGCGGCAGTTCATCCATAGGCATCGCCATTTCCGGATAATATTGAGCCGGATCCACATGCAACAAGGGCATGTGATCGGACAATCCAATCTGGGATAGCCCGATCTCCACACCGCGTTGCACGTATTCCTCCAGTTTGCCGACGGCATGTCCACACCGCTCATGGTGTGTGTGATAGTCTATACGCACGATACTCGCCTCCTAATCGCGGCGAGGCCGTTCATGACGGCGGCTCAGCTCTGACATAATGTCGTCCAGCGGCAGCTTGCGCTCTTGTAACAGGACGAGCAGATGATACATCAGGTCACTGACTTCCAGGCGAAGCTCGTCATTATCTTTATTTTTGGCGGCGATGATCGTCTCGGACGCTTCTTCACCGATTTTTTTCAGGATTTTATCTACACCTTTATCGAACAAATACGTTGTATAAGCACCCTCAGGGCGCTCACGTTCACGCTCTGAGATAACGGATTCCAGTTCAGCCAATACCTCAAAGCGACTTTCGGAACTGGAGTTTGCAGCATTCGCACCGGTCCCATCCGAAGCCTTGTCCGCCGATTTCTCTGGCAAACCAATGATCTCATTATGGAAACAAGTTACCGCACCTGTATGGCAAGCAGGACCATTTGGTTTGACCTCAACCAACAAGGTGTCGCCGTCACAATCATATTTCAGGGAAGTAATCGTCTGCACGTTGCCAGATGTTGCACCTTTATGCCACAACTCCTGACGCGAGCGTGACCAGAACCAGGTCTCACCGGATTCCAGCGACAACTTCAGGGATTCGCGATTCATATAAGCCATCATTAAGACTTTCCGTGTATCCACATCCTGCACAATTGCAGGAACCAAACCGTCACTCCAACGAATGTGTTCCACAACCTGTTCCAAGGACAGCTGTTCCTTGATTTCATCGCTCACTTTAGTCACGGATCTCCACCCCTTGTTCTCTCAAATGTTGTTTTAGCGCCGGTACGGCGACTTCTTTGTAATGGAAAATCGTTGCGGCCAGACCCGCATCCGCTTTGCCTGTGGTGAATACATCATAGAAATGAGATTCCTTGCCCGCACCGCCCGATGCGATGACCGGAATACGCACAGATTCAGATACCGCTGCCGTCAGTTTCAGATCAAAACCGTCTTTCGTTCCGTCCGCGTCCATACTGGTTAGCAGAATCTCTCCCGCGCCTAATGCCTCAGCTTGCTTAACCCATTCCAGTGCCTTGATTCCGGAAGGTTTCCGTCCACCGTGCGTGTAGACCTCCCACTCACCCCAAGCCTCGTTATACTTGGCATCGATCGCTACCACGATACATTGCGATCCGAAGCGACGTGCGCCATCGGCAATCAACTGTGGATTAAGTACCGCCGCTGTATTCACTGCAATCTTGTCGGCACCTGCACGGAGAATACGCTTCATATCCTCCACCTTGGAGATGCCACCGCCTACCGTAAAAGGAATAGCGATCTCGCCTGCCGTCTGCCGTACAACTTCTTCCATCGTTTCACGACCTTCTACCGAAGCGGAGATATCGAGAAACACCAATTCGTCCGCGCCCTCGCGGTCATATAGCGCCGCCAGCTCTACCGGATCACCCGCATCGCGGAGATTAACGAAATTGACGCCTTTGACGACCCGGCCGTCCTTCACGTCCAGACAGGGGATGATTCTTTTTGCCAGCATGCTACCTCTTCCTCTCTACCCGAATATCCTTTACTTGTTTACCGCACGTACCGCTTCAGACAGATCGATGCTTCCAGTATACAGCGCTTTGCCCACGATTGCTCCGCCAACACCATCATCGGCATGACGACTCAGACGAAGCAGATCATCCATTACACTCACACCACCGGAAGCAATAACCGTCCGTCCGCTCGCCTTGGCAAGCGATACAATCGCTTCTACGTTAGGACCCTGCATCATGCCATCACGGGATATATCCGTAAAGATAAACGTTTCTGCCCCGTATGCGGCCAGTTCCTTCGCGAGTACCTCTGCCTGTACTTCAGATGTTTCAAGCCATCCGCGGGTTGCCACGTAACCATTACGTGCATCGATACCAATGGCCACTTTGTCCCCGTAACGTCCCAGCACTTCCTCTGTAAAAGTACGATCCTCAATCGCTGCTGTCCCGATGATCAGTCGACTAACACCCAGACCCAGCAAACGCTCAACGTCCGCTACCGTACGAAGTCCGCCACCAACCTGAACGGGTACGTTCACAGCCGAGGCAATCCGTCCGATCAGTTCATCATTAACGGGATGCCCCGCTTTGGCACCATCCAGATCCACCAGATGGACGTATGTACCGCCTTGCTTCTCCCAGGATAGAGCCACTTGAACCGGGTCATCATTATACACGGTCTCCTGATTATAATCTCCCTGCACCAGTCTTACACATTTGCCGTCCCGGATATCAATCGCCGGATATAGGATAAAAGATGACATACAAGGCCTCCTGAATATTGATTAGATTTGTACGCTTATTGCAAACTGACGATATGAATTCTATCGGTACGCTGGATTTCGTGCCTACGTGTTTAACTCCAGATATTTTATAAATTAGAAGAGACGAGCAATGCTCACATACCGGGTATGCTATGTTTAACACTCCGTAGCAGTGTATCACTCCGTCTCGGATCATATGAATTATACTCAGATCACACCTGTTTCTCTGGACTTGCGTAGACTATGTGTTCGCTCTCTTGCACCAGTCCTATTGTCCACGGATTCCAGAGACATTTACCTTTGTACAGGCGCTCCTGTCAGAGCCAGAAAGTTACCAAGCAGCTTCATGCCAAGTTCACCACTTTTCTCCGGGTGGAATTGCATACCGAAGTTGGATCCTCTGCCTACAATGGCTGTAACCGGATGTCCGTAATCCGTCACCGCCAGCAGATCGTCCCTATTTTCAGTAAGTGCATGATAGGAATGGACAAAATAAACGTGACCTGCCTCAAGTCCCATAAATAGCGGGTTTTCGGCATGTAGGAATTCTAAACGGTTCCAGCCCATATGAGGAACTTTCAGTTCTCCTGGTGCGAAACGCACCACTTTACCTGGCAGAATATCCAGTCCCACATGCTCGCCATGTTCTTCACTCGAGCTGAACAACAGCTGCATGCCCAGACAGATACCGAGCAGTGGCTTGGATCCGGCAGCAGCTTCCTTCACCACCGTATCTAGTCCACTCTCCCGCAGATGAACCATCGCATCACCAAAAGCACCTACGCCTGGCAGAATGACACCATCTGCGCTAAGAATCTCTTCCCGGTCACCCGTGACCAGCGCGTCGTAGCCAAGACGTTCGACCGCTTTGCCGACGCTGTGCAGGTTCCCCATACCGTAATCGACAATTGCAATCGCCATCGTCTACAGCACTCCCTTCGTGGAAGGCACACCCGTTACACGTGGATCAATCATCGTTGCTTCATCCAGTGCACGTCCCAATGCCTTAAAGATCGCTTCAATCATGTGGTGAGTGTTCTGGCCATAATGTACAATGACATGCAACGTAATCCGAGCTTCCAGCGCCAATTTCCACAGGAATTCATGGACCAACTCCGTGGAGAAACTGCCTACCTGTTGGGAAGGGTATTCTGCACGGTATTCAAAGTGAGGTCGGTTGCTCACATCGATAATGACCTGAGCGAGTGCCTCATCCATCGGTACAAAAACACTGGCGTAGCGCTTGATCCCGCGTTTGTCACCCAAAGCTTCACGCAACGTCTGCCCCAGACAGATGCCGATGTCTTCAACTGTGTGGTGATCATCGATGTCGATATCTCCGCGAGCCTGCACGTTCAGGTCGAATTGACCGTGCTTCGTGAACAGATCCAGCATATGGTTCAAGAAGGGCACATCCGTTTCAATCGTGGATTGTCCCGTTCCATCTACAGCAAAAGCCAATTGGATATTGGTCTCGTTTGTTTTGCGATCAACCTCTGCTTGGCGCACCGCACCTTTGTTTCCAAGTTCCACACCATTATTTTGCTTATCCATTGTCTGATTCCGCCTTTCCTTCCTGTTCTAACCGTACAGCGATTGCACGGGCATGTCCCTCAAGACCCTCATGGCGGGCCAACTCTATGATAGCCGCTCCGTTCTGCAGCAGCGCTTCTTTACTATAATAGATCAGACTCGACTTCTTGATAAAATCATCCACATCCACCGGTGAACTGAACCGCGCAGTTCCATTGGTCGGAATAATATGATTCGGTCCGGCAAAATAATCCCCTACCGGCTCCGAACTGTACGGGCCGAGGAAAATCGCGCCGGCATTTTCGATCCGGCCAGCGTAAGCCATTGGCTCCTGCACCATGATCTCCAGATGCTCCGGTGCGAGCCGGTTCACCACATCGATTCCCTCATCGATGGAATCGACTACTATAATCGCGCCATACTGCTCCACGGAAGCAGCAGCGATATCCCGCCGCGGCAGCACAGCAAGCTGGCGCTGCACTTCGCCCTGCACGGCTTCCGCCAGCGAGGCCGAATTGGTGACGAGAATGGCCGATGCCATCTCGTCATGTTCCGCCTGCGACAACAGGTCTGCGGCGACATACACCGGATTCGCCGTATCATCGGCGAGCACCACAATCTCACTCGGCCCGGCGATACTGTCGATATCGACCGCACCGTACACCTCGCGCTTCGCGAGCGCCACGTAGATATTGCCCGGTCCACAGATCTTGTCGACCGGGGCAATGCTTTCCGTGCCGTAAGCCAGGGCGGCGATGGCCTGAGCGCCGCCAACCCGGTACATCTCGCTCACGCCTGCTTCCGCAGCAGCAACGAGAATGTACGGGTCAATACCTTCGCCGCCGTTCGTAGACGGCGGCGTCACGAGAACAATCTCCGGCACGCCTGCCACCTGTGCCGGAATCACATTCATCAGCACAGACGATGGATACGCTGCTTTGCCGCCAGGTACATAGACACCGACCCGCTTCAGCGGTCGGATGACCTGGCCCAGCAGACTGCCGTCCGGCTGCCAATCCATCCAAGAATTGCGTTTCTGCTTCTCGTGAAACGCACGAATGTTGGCGGCAGCTTGGCGAATCGCCGTCACAAAGGATGGCTCCACAGCTGCATAAGCCGCCTGCAGCTCTTCCTGCGGTACGCGTAGCTCCGCTGCCGTCAGCTTCGTGCGATCCAGCTGCTCCGTGTAACGCAGCAGGGCCGTATCTCCCTCCCGGCGAATGTCGCTGACAATGCGCCGTACCGTTTCATTTTGCTCCGGCGTACCATACTCTACTTCCCGCTTCAGATCAAACTCCCGTGCAGGTACAATTTTCATGCGTACAACCTCCTTATCCCCTGTAATGCCTGCCTATTTATGCCGATTCGTTTCTATGTTGTGCCTCTTACCTTTGCTTTACATGTTTCTCATCTATATTTCCGACGCATTAGTTTATCCCCGAAGACTTCCCGCCGAAATCTCATTCGAAGCCGGAATGACCTGCTGAAGTGCATCACACAAAGCCTGGATTCGTGCATTTTTCATCCGATAACTTACCCGATTGGCGATAAGACGGCTCGTGATATCCAGAATGCCTGTCATCTCCACAAGTCCGTTCTCGCGCAGCGTCTGACCTGTCTCCACCAGATCGACAATCCGGTCTGCCAGACCAATCAGGGGTGCAAGCTCAATGGAACCATTCAGCTTGATCACCTCGACCTGTTGCCCCTGCTCCCGGAAATACTGCGAAGCAATCCTTGGATACTTCGTTGCAACACGTTGCTGGATGCCTGGCTTCCAGTCGGGAAGTCCGATCACAGACATACGGCACTGGGCGATTCCCAGATTCAACAGTTCGTACACATCCCGATCTTCCTCCAGCAGCACGTCTTTACCAACAATTCCGATATCGGCAACACCGTACTCCACATACGTTGGAACATCCACGGGCTTCGCCATGATGAATTCCATTCCCGCTTCCGGTACTTCAATGACCAGTCTGCGTGTATCGTCCACGTCTTCTGGAATATCCAGTCCCGCTTCACGGAACAATTTGGAGGCTTTTTTATAGATTCGTCCCTTCGGCATGGCCACCTTCAGAATATCCGACATCTCAGCGTCCTCCTTCTTCAGATCCGTAAGTAATAACCTGCTCAGCCTGAACAATTGTTGCACCACTCGATACAGCATTTCCCTCAGCCCCGTCTTCAGGAAGAAGGAGTGTCACTACATTTTGACCCATACTGCGTAATCTTGCTGCTTCTGTTAGTGCCTCGGCCCGACGTTTCGAGCTATATTGGATAAGTATTAGTTTTTTCTCTTCAATGATAATGCCATGAACGCCATCAATAATCCGGTTGGTTTTCAGTGCAAAGCCTGTAGCTGGCAACGAGCGCCCAAACTGTTGTAACAGATTATCATACCGTCCGCCGCTACATACCGGTGAGCCCAGTTCTGCCGCATACCCTTCAAACGTCATGCCCGTATAATAGGAGAAATCACCGATCATCGTCAGATCAATCAGTACATGCTCGGATACACCGTAAGCCTCCAACACTTCGAATACCGCACACAGATGTGCTATCGATTGAGCTGCTTCAGCGCTTGAACTTAGCTCTGCCGCATGTGTGCATACTTCCTTACCACCACGTAGACGCAGGATCGCTTCGAGCTGTTCTTTCAGCTTAGGCTCCAGATTCAATGCTTCAATGGACTGGCGATAGCCGACATAATCACGTCCGAGCAGACCTTCCTTCAATTGCTCCTGCTCAGCGGTCTGGCCTGGAATCACTTCCTCCAATAATCCGTTCAGGAATCCCATATGCCCCATTGCTATTTTAAAAGAAGATACCCCCGCTGCCTGCAAAGAGGCAATTGCTAACGCAACAACTTCTGCATCCGCTTCAGGTGAGTCGTCCCCGACCAGCTCCACGCCTGTCTGGAAGAATTCAGCTTCACGTCCAGCTTCCTCTTCAATGGAGCGGAATACGTTGGCATGGTAGGACAGACGCAGCGGAAACTGCTCATCTTTGAGCATAGACGAAACTACACGTGCTATCGGAGCCGTTAGATCCGATCTTAGCACCAGCGTGGTTCCGCGGCTGTTCAATAATTTAAACAGTTTTCGATCTGATGTAGAGCTTGCTACTCCTACGGTATCGTAATATTCAATCGTTGGCGTGATGATCTGACGGTAACCCCAGCGTTCCATGCATTCCAGTACATTTCGTTCAATCGTCCGTAGCTTGGATACTACATGTGGTGTATAGTCGCGGAATCCGGTCGGTTTTTCAAAACCTTTTGGTTTGGACATTGGTTATATTCACCCCGAGTCAGTAATTTAAGTGTCGCACTCGTTCTATTTCAACAGGATTTATGTAGTGTAAATCCCCATTCTATCTTATAAACCCGAATCACCGTATTGCCGCAAAAGCCTTCAACTATTGGTTTAGTTCAATCTTTATCATGTTTAATTCTCAAGGTGCTTTCACATGGTAAAGTGCTAACAAACTAAAGGATATGGGATATGATAACATGAAATCCGCATTACCGTCAACAATACCGGGGCTTGAACGCCCTTGGATGAACATATTGTTATATACACGCACCGTTACCCTCACCAATCGGTATTTATATACGAAAAAAGCTGCCATCAGCAGCTTTTTACTTCGAATCATCTTCATTGATTCATCTTCATTCATTTATCACTTTATGGACTTAATGCACACTACCCTGAGAAGAATCATCCATGTTAAAGACAGTCTCTTCCGTAGTAGCTGCCGGACGTGATAGATCACGTAGTGGATTGCCTCCAACAAAAGCTCCTGGAGCAACATCCTTATGTACGACAGCTCCGGCAGCCACAACGGCTCCATCCCCTATAGTCACCCCGGGCAGAATTGTTGTATTGGCACCAATCAATACATTTTCCCCGATAATCACCTCACCGAGCCTGTACTCCTTAATGAGATACTCATGAGCGAGAATCGTTGTGTTGTAACCAATGACCGAGTTTTCACCGACCGTTATTTTCTCCGGAAAGAACACATCTACCATCACCATCAGGCCAAAGGCCGTGTGTTTTCCCACCTTCATACCGAGCATCCGGCGGTAAATCCAGTTCTTCACCGGTAGAATCGGACAGTAGCGTGACAACTGGATCCAGATAAAATTACGAACGCCCTTCCACGGACTCACTGTCTTGTAGATATGCCAAAGTGCATTCTGGTCCTCTACCGGATAGCGGGTTACTTTTCTCATGAACGTTCCGTTTCAATACGGATGAGTTTCAACAAGTCTCTCATATCATGCAACATATGATCGGGGCCATATCCATTCAGGATCGTTTCCCCTTTAAGAGACCATGCAACTCCTGCTGAGAGAGCGCCCGCATTTTGTGCCGATTGGATATCCACCGGACTGTCACCCACCATTAACGTTTTGGCAGGATCTGCACCCAGTTCCGTCATGGCTTTCAGTACAGGTTCAGCGTGCGGCTTCGGATTCGTTACGTCAGTCACTGTTACAATCGTCTTCATATACTTCAGTAGATCAAAACGCTCCAGCACCTTTAATGTAGATGGACGAATTTTGGTTGTGACCACGCCCATCACAATGCCAGCCTGATGCAGAGCTTCTACTACCTCAATAACATGCGGAAAAGGTCTAACCATCGCTTCATGATGGATATCATTATAGGCACGGTAACCTTTCACGTACTCGGAGACTTCCTCCTGTCCTGAGAAGGTGCGCATTTGCTGCTCCAGTGTGCCACCCATATGCGGAATAATCTGTTCCCGTGTCCATGGAGCTGAATGTTCCCATCCCCCCATGACATGCTGGAATGAGCTGATAATCAGCTCATTGGTATCAATAATCGTTCCATCCAGATCGAACAGTACCGTGTCAATCATGCTGCATTACTCCTTTTTATCATCAACTTGCTTCGGATCGTCTTTGGCTGGAGGCGTTACCTTATTCTCTTTGCCAGCAACCGTTCCCGTATGCTCCATATCATCTGCAGGAACTTTAGTCGATACAATCGGATCACTGTAACGAACATCCGCTTTACCTGTCACTCTTCTCACCATAATGAATACAACAGCAACAATAATGATGCCAATAGCGAGCAGTTGTGAGATTCTCACATTACCGTATGCAGGATCAAGATACCCTTGTTCGAAGCCCATTGCAGTCATTGGAGACCACAACCCGTCCACTAATGAAGCAACCCACTGCGGAGCCTGGAAGCCCAGACTGTCCGTACGCAAAGCTTCAATAAAGAAGCGGCCGATGGAGTACCAGATGAAATAAGACATGAACAGTTCACCTGAACGCAGAAACTTCTGACGACGCAGAACCAGCAGCAAAACCAAGCCAACGAGACTCCACATCGATTCATACAAAAACGCAGGATGGTGGAACACGCCGTCTATGTTCATTTGATTCACAATAAAGTCTGGCAGATGAAGCTTGTCTCTCAAAAATGATTCTTCTACAGGACCGCCGTAGGCTTCCTGGTTCACAAAATTCCCCCAGCGACCAATTAACTGTCCAACAATCAGTCCAGGCGCACAGATATCGGCCATACGCCAGAAGTTATACCCTTTACGACGGAAGAAAATGACTGCACAGATGATGGCACCGATAAGTGCACCGTAGATGGCGATACCGCCATTCCATATTTTAAAAACATCCCAGAAATTATCCTTATAATCTTCCCATTTAAATGCTACGTAGTAGATGCGGGCGCCAATGATGGCAGATGGTACACCCAACAGAACCATGTCCATGAACACTTCCTGCGGGATATTGTATCTTTTACCCTCCCGGATCACGAGCAATAGTCCTACAAGTGCTGCGGCACCAAGAATAAGCCCGTACCAGTGAACCTTTAACGCTCCGATAGAGAACGCGATCGGGTTCAACAGTAATAATGTATCCATTCATTCACACTCCTATAGATTCGATCAATCGCACGCATGACGAATGGTTGGCATGCCCTGCGCCTTCAGAGAAGCAGTACATGTCAACCATTTATCATAAGTTCAATTTATATATGCTTCTTAATCCATGTCTTCCATATCTTCCGAGATGGTTGCTGTCAGCTTGTTCGTGAATTGCAGTGCAGCATTAAGACCCATCTGTTTCAGACGATAGTTCATGCCGGCCACTTCGATAATAACGGCCAAGTTCCGTCCCGGACGAACAGGAATCGTAACGAGTGGCACATCGGTATCAATGATCCGTGTAGTCTCCTCATCCAGACCCAGACGATCATATTGTTTATCCTGCTGCCATGCTTCCAGACGTACAACCAAGGTAATCCGTTTGTTATTACGAACCGCACCGGCTCCGAACAAAGTCATGACGTTGATAATACCCACGCCTCGAATTTCGAGTAAATGGCGGATCAGTTCAGGTGCAGTACCGTGCAGCTGAAAGTCTGATGTTTGGCGGATTTCTACGGCATCATCGGCAATCAGCCGGTGTCCGCGTT
Source organism: Paenibacillus sp. Negev47 (assembly GCF_058313655.1). Classification (NCBI taxonomy): domain Bacteria; kingdom Bacillati; phylum Bacillota; class Bacilli; order Caryophanales; family Paenibacillaceae; genus Paenibacillus; species Paenibacillus sp. Negev47. Next base: position 150,636 of record NZ_CM177754.1, on the reverse strand, counting down.
TAACCAGTTCAAGCGCTGTTTCGCTCTTACCAATACCGCTACTACCTGTGATCAACATACCAACCCCGTATACATCACACAGTACACCATGAATCGTTGCAGTAGGTGCTAATTTGCCCTCCAAAAATCCGGTAATCCGGCTGGACAGAATCGTTGTGGCCATATTACTGCGCAATACAGCCAGGTCCCGTTCTTCACTGATATCAATCAGTTCTTGCGGAACTTCAAGTCCGCGCGTTACAACGATACAAGGCGTCTCTTCCGTACAAAGACGTTGCATACGATCACGTCGTTCTTGCTCCGGCAACATTGCGAAAAAGGCAAGCTCCGTTCTTCCAAGCAACTGTACGCGTTCTTGTGGATGGTATTCAAAATAACCGGCCATTTCCAGACCAGGACGGTTCAGATCATCTACCGTAATGACTCTTTTCAGCCCTTGAGATCCAGAAACAACCTCCAACTGAAACTGCTGTACCAATTCGGATACTTTCACTTTTTTCGCCATTTGTCTCTTCCTTTCAGCATTCGCTGTCTCTCTATGTAATTCAGATCGTGTATCAGTTCTTTCCATTATTAGCGCATTCACAACATTGGGTACAGATTGCATACCCTTCCAACAGTCGATTCTCTTAATAATAAGAAGACAGACCTTCAAATAATCTTAAATGAATTCCGAGCTGAATGCAATCGGGGCCTGCCACAACCATTAGTAAGAAAAAGTCTTCTGATCGAAGCCGTATCGAGGATGCTACATTCGTGGTTTAGTAGATTTCTTACGATCATCGAATCCTTCAGACCCGCTGAAAACGTATAGATTCAATAATCTTAAAAAAGCCCCTTCCAGCAATAACGGAAGGGGCTCTCAATACAATGTATAATTGCGTTAACTGTCAGGTTCCATCGTCACCGAGGAATCTCAGTATTATTAGTCTTGAAGAAGTACGTTCACTTCAGTCTCTTTGTCAAAAATATGAACTTTGTTCATATCGATGGCCATTTTAACTGTAGAACCATCACGAGTGTTAGAACGTCCGTCTACACGTGCGATCGTTGTATCATTACCAACACCGCTCAAGTAGAGGAGCATTTCGTGACCCAAGTTCTCTGTTACATCTACGTGAGTAGAGAATACAGAGTTCGGGGATGCTTCCAGGAATACTGGCTCTTCGTGAATGTCTTCTGGACGAACACCCAGAATCACTTCTTTGCCAATGTATCCTCTAGATTTCAACACTTGTGCTTTACCTTGCGGGATTTCTACATCCACGCCTGGAGCTACGAAGTGAAGATTAGCACCTTGCTCAGCCAGTTTACCCGAGATAAAGTTCATTGTCGGGGAACCGATGAAACCAGCTACGAACAGGTTAGCCGGCAGGTTATACAACTCTTCCGGAGAAGCTGCTTGTTGGATGATACCATCCTTCATAACAACGATCCGATCACCCATCGTCATAGCTTCGATCTGGTCATGCGTTACGTAGATAACAGTCGTTTCCAAACGTTTCGCAAGTTTAGTGATCTCTGCACGCATTTGACCACGCAGTTTAGCATCCAAGTTGGAGAGAGGCTCATCCATCAAGAACACTTGTGGATCACGGACAATCGCACGTCCCAAAGCGACACGTTGACGTTGACCACCGGACAATGCCTTAGGTTTACGCTCAAGCAAATGCTCGATATCCAGGATTTTAGCTGCTTCACGTACACGTTTGTCGATCTCATCTTTTTTAACCTTACGCAATTTCAAACCAAACGCCATGTTTTGATATACGCTCATATGCGGATACAAGGCATAGGATTGGAATACCATCGCGATATCGCGGTCTTTAGGTGCAACATCATTAACGACACGGTCACCGATATAGAGTTTACCTTCAGAAATTTCCTCAAGGCCTGCGATCATACGCAGTGTTGTTGATTTACCACAACCGGACGGACCTACCAACACCAGAAATTCTTTATCTTTAATGTCCAGGTTAATGTCAACTACAGTTGCTTTATCAGAACCCGGGTATTTTTTGAAAATATGCTCTAAACGTACTCCAGCCATGATTGTTGCCTCCTCAGAGATCATTTTGTAATCGAATACAATTTGTATTTTTATAATACCCTATCTACGTGAAGTTTGACTATTCGCAAACTGCACAAAAATATCAATGCTTTTTCGTCACTTTGTACATAAGCAGCAAAAACTGCACCAGAACAGCACTTTCGAAGTGCCTCACATCATAGCCAATCTCCTGTTTGATCTTGTCCAGACGGTATACCAACGTGTTACGATGAATGAAAAGACGTTTAGCTGTCTCGCTAACATTACAGTCCAGGCTAAAAAAGGTTTCAAGCGTAGCAAGTGTCTCACTGTCATTGAAGATTAACGTGTCTTTGCCTGTTTCCTGTATAAAACGTATGCGTTGTTCATCTGGAATGCTCGCTACCAACCGCTCCAGGTGCAGATCCCATGGAAGATGGATATGCTGCGTAACATGGAACGCCCTGCCCAATTGAACACTCTCTTTAAGAAGAGCTGTGACCGATACTAGTTGTTGTGCCGGAATGCATGGTAGGGATGCAGAGAGATGGAACACGCCTGCCCACTCACTTGCGACCAATTCATGCAGCCCCAGACAAAAAGCGTTTAGTGAGTCTTTCTTGGCCTCCGTCGTATCTTCCTCGGCTTCTTCTGTAACAATCTCTTTATCCCCCATGAAAATCCACTCTTGCTCCCCTAAAGGAATCAATACAATCTCCTCGCCAAAATAACTCTCGAGCAACTTGTTGAGTTCCTTGGAACGTAAACGATGTGCATCTGGTGTATCCCCTTGCAACAAGAACAGAATCTTCTCCGTATTCAATCCTGCCGCCACTAAAAACCGATCAGGAACAGCTTCAGAATCCTGCTTGGTTGGTTGTTCGATCTGCACTTTAAGCCAGAGACCCAATTCAGTTAGATACTGCTCTCTATCATTCTCATATACAACAGGCTGTGCCTCAGCGGTTAGTCCCGTGTTAGTACGGATCAAAAGCTCAATTAATTGCCGTGTTTCCACAGTGATAGACCTTGCAGCACATCCCCAACACACGACGGTCTCTTCTTTTTCATTCATCCGAACCTTAAAAAATATACGCTCTCCCGTATTCAGACTGATCACATTGGATAATGAACCTTGAGATCTAGATTGATCAGGCAGCTCCTGACTCTCACCTTCATCACCAAAGTTCTCCGATTGTCCATGAAGAGAAACCAAATTCTCCACAGATTGCATCCATTCTTGTATTGTGATTTCGTATTCATCCAAAGTTGTACCTATAATGACTTCAATTTGTTGTTTTAGATCAGGTATGAGCTTCATATAATGAACGCCACCACTCTGCTTATTTTCTACTATTTTATCATATCTTGCACAGCATTAATAAATATCCATATTCAGCTAAAATTACATAACAAAAAAGAGTGACTAATCAAATTAATGATTAATCACTCTTTTCTAAAAGATGAGTCATGAAGGGCTCGAACCTTCGACACCCTGATTAAAAGTCAGGTGCTCTACCAACTGAGCTAATGACTCATAAAACTGGTGGAGGATGATGGATTCGAACCACCGAACCCGTACGGGAGCAGATTTACAGTCTGATGCGTTTGGCCACTTCGCTAATCCTCCAAGGATTAAAGGTGGCTCGGGACGGAATCGAACCGCCGACACGAGGATTTTCAGTCCTCTGCTCTACCGACTGAGCTACCGAGCCATATTTAATTTTTAGGATTAATGGCGGAACCGACGGGATTCGAACCCGCGATCTCCTGCGTGACAGGCAGGCATGTTAGGCCAACTACACCACGGTTCCAGGCATTAATGGTGCCGGCGAGAGGACTTGAACCCCCAACCTACTGATTACAAGTCAGTTGCTCTACCAGTTGAGCTACACCGGCGTATATGGTGGAGGCTGAGGGGATCGAACCCCCGACCCTCTGCTTGTAAGGCAGATGCTCTCCCAGCTGAGCTAAGCCTCCTGGGTAATATGGTAGCGGCGGAGGGGATCGAACCCCCGACCTTACGGGTATGAACCGTACGCTCTAGCCAGCTGAGCTACACCGCCATATTAATTGTGTCTTGATTGCTTGTCCATCTTAAGGTAAAGATGGCGGAGAGAGAGGGATTCGAACCCTCGCACCGCTTACGCAGTCTAACCCCTTAGCAGAGGGTCCCCTTATAGCCACTTGGGTATCTCTCCAAATAACAATCTTCAACATCATTCAAGGATTGCTCCCTGAAAACTAGATTCGAAACGAAACATGCGATTTAAAAACTTGCTATTGGATAAGCCCTCGACCGATTAGTACTGGTCAGCTCCATGCATTGCTGCACTTCCACCCCCAGCCTATCTACCTCGTCGTCTTCAAGGGGTCTTACATACTGGGAAATCTCATCTTGAGGGGGGCTTCACGCTTAGATGCTTTCAGCGTTTATCCCTTCCGTACATAGCTACCCAGCGGTGCTCCTGGCGGAACAACTGGTACACCAGCGGTACGTCCATCCCGGTCCTCTCGTACTAAGGACAGCTCCTCTCAAATTTCCTACGCCCACGACAGATAGGGACCGAACTGTCTCACGACGTTCTGAACCCAGCTCGCGTACCGCTTTAATGGGCGAACAGCCCAACCCTTGGGACCTACTTCAGCCCCAGGATGCGATGAGCCGACATCGAGGTGCCAAACCTCCCCGTCGATGTGGACTCTTGGGGGAGATAAGCCTGTTATCCCCAGGGTAGCTTTTATCCGTTGAGCGATGGCCCTTCCATGCGGTACCACCGGATCACTAAGCCCGACTTTCGTCCCTGCTCGACTTGTAGGTCTCGCAGTCAAGCTCCCTTATGCCTTTGCACTCTTCGAATGATTTCCAACCATTCTGAGGGAACCTTTGGGCGCCTCCGTTACTCTTTAGGAGGCGACCGCCCCAGTCAAACTGCCCACCTGACACTGTCCCCGCACCGGATTACGGTACCAGGTTAGAACCTAGATACGATCAGGGTGGTATCCCAACGTTGCCTCCACGCAAGCTGGCGCTCACGCTTCAAAGGCTCCCACCTATCCTGTACAGATCGTACCCAAATTCAATATCAAGCTGCAGTAAAGCTCCATGGGGTCTTTCCGTCTTGTCGCGGGTAACCTGCATCTTCACAGGTATTAAAATTTCACCGGATCTCTCGTTGAGACAGCGCCCAAGTCGTTACGCCATTCGTGCGGGTCAGAATTTACCTGACAAGGAATTTCGCTACCTTAGGACCGTTATAGTTACGGCCGCCGTTTACTGGGGCTTCGGTTCACAGCTTCGGGATTACTCCCTAACCACTCCCCTTAACCTTCCAGCACCGGGCAGGCGTCAGCCCGTATACTTCGCCTTACGGCTTCGCACAGACCTGTGTTTTTGCTAAACAGTCGCTTGGGCCTTTTCACTGCGGCCCCCTCGTGCTATTCACACTACCGGGGCACCCCTTCTCCCGAAGTTACGGGGTCATTTTGCCGAGTTCCTTAACGAGAGTTCTTCCGCGCGCCTTAGAATACTCTTCTCGCCTACCTGTGTCGGTTTGCGGTACGGGCACCATCACCTGGCTAGAGGCTTTTCTTGGCAGTGTGAGATCATGACCTTCGCTACTGTAATTTTCACTCCCCATCACAGCTCAGCCTTACGATGTGCGGATTTGCCTACACATCAGCCTTACTGCTTAGACGGACATCCATCAGTCCGCGTCACTACCCTACTGCGTCCCCCCATTGCTCATAACGGCTTACGGTGGTACAGGAATTTCGACCTGTTGTCCTTCGACTACGCCTTTCGGCCTCGCCTTAGGTCCCGACTTACCCTGAGCGGACGAGCCTTCCTCAGGAACCCTTAGGCTTTCGGCGGATCAGATTCTCACTGATCTTTTCGTTACTCATACCGGCATTCTCACTTGTATAATGTCCAGCGCTCCTTACGGTACACCTTCAACCCTTATACAACGCTCCCCTACCCCTGATACATCGTATCAAGCCATAGCTTCGGTGGTGTGTTTAGCCCCGTTACATTTTCGGCGCAGAGTCACTCGACCAGTGAGCTATTACGCACTCTTTAAATGATGGCTGCTTCTAAGCCAACATCCTGGTTGTCTGTGCAACTCCACATCCTTTCCCACTTAACACACACTTGGGGACCTTAGCTGATGGTCTGGGCTGTTTCCCTTTTGACAATGGATCTTAGCACTCACTGTCTGACTCCCGGAAGTAAGTCTATGGCATTCGGAGTTTGACTGAGCTTGGTAACCCTTGCGGGCCCCGCACCCAATCAGTGCTCTACCTCCACGACTCTGTTTTCCGAGGCTAGCCCTAAAGCTATTTCGGGGAGAACCAGCTATCTCCGAGTTCGATTGGAATTTCTCCGCTACCCCCACCTCATCCCCGCATTTTTCAACATGCGTGGGTTCGGGCCTCCAGTGCGTGTTACCGCACCTTCACCCTGGACAGGGGTAGATCACCCGGTTTCGGGTCTACGTCCACGTACTATGTCGCCCTATTCAGACTCGCTTTCGCTGCGGCTCCGGCTCTTCACCTTAACCTTGCACGGGAACGTAACTCGCCGGTTCATTCTACAAAAGGCACGCCATCACCCCTAAAACGGGCTCTGACTTTTTGTAAGCACACGGTTTCAGGTTCTATTTCACTCCCCTTCCGGGGTGCTTTTCACCTTTCCCTCACGGTACTGCTTCACTATCGGTCGCTAGGAAGTATTTAGCCTTGGCAGATGGTCCTGCCGGATTCATACGGGGTTTCACGTGCCCCGCACTACTCGGGATCCGTCTCGGAGGGAACCAACTTTCAATTACAGGGCTTTTACCTTCTTTGGCGGGCCTTTCCAGACCTCTTCGCTTAACCGGTTCCTTTGTAACTCCATGTGAGACGTCCCACAACCCCAAAGAGCAAGCTCTCTGGTTTGGGCTTCTCCGCGTTCGCTCGCCGCTACTGACGGAATCACTATTGTTTTCTCTTCCTCAGGGTACTTAGATGTTTCAGTTCCCCTGGTATGCCTCTACACAACCTATGTATTCAGTTGTGAGTAACTGGAAATTACCCCAGCTGGGTTTCCCCATTCGGACACCCCCGGATCAAAGCTTGCTTACAGCTCCCCGAGGCAGTTTCGTTGTTCGCCACGTCCTTCATCGGCTCCTAGCGCCTAGGCATCCTCCGTGTGCTCTTAGTAGCTTAACCATATTGCTCCGGTTTTGACTGCTCGCTTCCCTTGTTTTGCTTGCGCAAAGCCAAAAGTCACTCCCATTCAATACCATCGCAAAAGCAATTAACTACCGTTTTTATTGAAACTTGTTTGCACAAGTTCAGCTAAAAAGGAATGTTCTAATTCGCGTTTGTTTCGTTTCGATATCTAGTTTTCAAAGAACAAACTGGTAAAACATTTTTGGTGGAGCCAAGCGGGATCGAACCGCTGACCTCCTGCTTGCAAGGCAGGCGCTCTCCCAGCTGAGCTATGGCCCCATATGAAGTTAAAAGGTGTAGATGGTGGGCCCTGGTGGACTCGAACCACCGGCCTCACCCTTATCAGAGGTGCGCTCTAACCAACTGAGCTAAGGGCCCACATTATATATACTATTTGAACCCAAAATGGGTTACGCTTGGCGGCGTTCTACTCTCCCAGGACCCTGCGGTCCAAGTACCATTGACGCTGAAGGGCTTAACGGTCGTGTTCGGGATGGGAACGTGTGGAACCCCTTCGCTATCGCCACCAAACGTTTGAGAGTTTGAACTCTCAAAACTGAGCAACGAGTGAGTGTTTTGCTCTTCATTTCATCCACACCAAGGTGAAGGACCAAAATGAATTGCGGTCGCAGGTTCTAAGAACCTGCTTATTTGAATGTTTCCGTTACAGGAAACGATTCTCCATAGAAAGGAGGTGATCCAGCCGCACCTTCCGATACGGCTACCTTGTTACGACTTCACCCCAATCATCTATCCCACCTTCGGCGGCTGGCTCCTTGCGGTTACCCCACCGACTTCGGGTGTTATAAACTCTCGTGGTGTGACGGGCGGTGTGTACAAGACCCGGGAACGTATTCACCGCGGCATGCTGATCCGCGATTACTAGCAATTCCGACTTCATGCAGGCGAGTTGCAGCCTGCAATCCGAACTGAGACCGGCTTTGTTGGGATTGGCTCCATCTCGCGATTTCGCAGCCCGTTGTACCGGCCATTGTAGTACGTGTGTAGCCCAGGTCATAAGGGGCATGATGATTTGACGTCATCCCCACCTTCCTCCGGTTTGTCACCGGCAGTCTATCTAGAGTGCCCACCCGAAGTGCTGGCAACTAAATATAAGGGTTGCGCTCGTTGCGGGACTTAACCCAACATCTCACGACACGAGCTGACGACAACCATGCACCACCTGTCTCCTCTGTCCCGAAGGAAAGATACATCTCTGTACCGGTCAGAGGGATGTCAAGACCTGGTAAGGTTCTTCGCGTTGCTTCGAATTAAACCACATACTCCACTGCTTGTGCGGGTCCCCGTCAATTCCTTTGAGTTTCAGTCTTGCGACCGTACTCCCCAGGCGGAGTGCTTAATGTGTTAACTTCGGCACCAAGGGTATCGAAACCCCTAACACCTAGCACTCATCGTTTACGGCGTGGACTACCAGGGTATCTAATCCTGTTTGCTCCCCACGCTTTCGCGCCTCAGCGTCAGTTACAGCCCAGAGAGTCGCCTTCGCCACTGGTGTTCCTCCACATATCTACGCATTTCACCGCTACACGTGGAATTCCACTCTCCTCTTCTGCACTCAAGTCACCCAGTTTCCAGTGCGATCCGGGGTTGAGCCCCGGGATTAAACACCAGACTTAAATGACCGCCTGCGCGCGCTTTACGCCCAATAATTCCGGACAACGCTTGCCCCCTACGTATTACCGCGGCTGCTGGCACGTAGTTAGCCGGGGCTTTCTTCTCAGGTACCGTCACCTTGAGAGCAGTTACTCTCCCAAGCGTTCTTCCCTGGCAACAGAGCTTTACGATCCGAAAACCTTCATCACTCACGCGGCATTGCTCCGTCAGGCTTTCGCCCATTGCGGAAGATTCCCTACTGCTGCCTCCCGTAGGAGTCTGGGCCGTGTCTCAGTCCCAGTGTGGCCGATCACCCTCTCAGGTCGGCTACGCATCGTCGCCTTGGTGAGCCGTTACCTCACCAACTAGCTAATGCGCCGCAGGCCCATCCTCAAGTGACAGATTGCTCCGTCTTTCCAGTTTCCTTCAGGCGAAGAAAACAACTATTCGGTATTAGCTACCGTTTCCGGTAGTTGTCCCAAACTTGAGGGCAGGTTGCCTACGTGTTACTCACCCGTCCGCCGCTAACCATCAGAGAAGCAAGCTTCTCTTCAAGTCCGCTCGACTTGCATGTATTAGGCATGCCGCCAGCGTTCGTCCTGAGCCAGGATCAAACTCTCCAATAAAGTATTGAAAAGAGCGATAAGCTCATTTTGAATCTGACGAGATTAAAAATCTCATTTGTGCTCCAGTTGATCCAAGCCACGGCTTGTTTCAAACTTTCGCGTTCATCCTGCAAGCAGAATGTTTACTCACTCGTTGTTCAGTTTTCAAAGATCAAACTTGTTTTTTGTCACCATTTTCTCTCAGCGGCGACTTTTATAATATATCACACTTCGTTTGTTTTGGTCAAGTGTTTTTTTGAAATTCTTTTTCGAAGTTCGTAATGAACTTCTTCATTTCATCAAAAGCATGTAACCAAGCAAGCAAAGCAACGAGATATAATGTACCATATAAATATCCTAGGAGTCAACTATCCGAACAAAGAAATTTTCAGCCCCAATAACAGGCCCACACCTGGCAATCCCAAAACAGTTACAGTCCCTATCGTTGCAGGGTTCAGCGGGATGTAGACACCTGTAATCCAGCCGGAATAATTCACGATGTATATCCCTACTGCAGCCAGCACCAGATGAATTCCGAAAGACGTGAAAAATGATAACCCTATTCGCTTTCTGAACAATACAACGATAAGTCCCAGTAACGATAAAACCAATACACTCCCCAATATAATACTCTTCATATGGTACACCTCCGTGTTTAATGTAAATCTAACTCTACATACTAACCCCTCGCTGTGATGTAACATCATCATTTGCTCTGGCTCGCTTCGCTCTCTTCAAATGAATCTGGTACTTCCGTTCGGCCGCCTCTAACACATAAATGGCATAATCAATCTCATCCTGCCCCTGCGCATCTTCGAACTGTCTCATTGCCCGCTCCCATTCCTGCTTTGCCAACTGAATATCTTCATAGATTTGATCTGCCTCAAGTTCCTTCAACATTCTGTTGTGCTTCTCCATCGAGTTCCGTGTATTTCGCCACATAAACATAAACTCTCCCCCTCCTGATCAGTGCAGTATATTCTCATACTTATCAGGGAAAGGACAAACTTAGAACTTGGACATTTCATTTTCCTCACAAAAAAAGAGAGCCCTAAGGCTCTCTTGGCAAAAAGAATCATATTTAGAACACGAAGTTTCTCGGAAGTACACTGTGTTTAAAACAAATACACTAACGCATCTCCCTGCGCCCTTCCAAGGCTTTCGAAAGAGTCACCTCATCGGCATACTCCAGATCGCCTCCTACAGGCAATCCATGGGCAATTCGAGTCACACTGATCTCAAACGGACGCACCAAGCGGGAGATGTACATCGCTGTAGCCTCGCCCTCAATATTGGGGTTCGTCGCCAGAATGATCTCTTTTATACGTTCATCACTTAATCGAATCAGAAGTTCCTTCAAACGAATATCGTCCGGACCAATTCCCTCCATAGGTGAAATCGCGCCCTGTAACACATGATAGTATCCATCGAATTCTTTGGTGCGCTCCATGGCCACCAGATCTTTCGAATCCTGGACTACACAGATTACAGAGACATCCCTGGACTTATCCTGACAGATGCGACACGGGTCCGTATCGGTAATATTACAACACACCGAGCAGTAATGAAGGTTACGCTTCACACTCACGAGTGCTTTGGCAAAATCGATAACGTCATCTTCCTTCATGTTAAGCACATGAAAAGCTAAACGCGCTGCTGTCTTGGGGCCCACACCTGGCAAACGGGTAAAGGCATCAATCAGCTTGGCTATTGGTTCGGGATAATACAATCGATTATGTCTCCTTTGACAGGATCAATTTAAATTAAAATAGTCCCGGAATATTCATGCCGCCTGTGAACTTGCCCATATCTTTGTTGGCAATCTCATCAGCTTTGGCCATTGCATCATTAACTGCTGTCATAACGAGATCCTGCAACATTTCAACATCTTCCGGATCTACCGCTTCAGGTTTGATCGTGATAGCAAGCAATTTCTTGTGTCCGTTAACTTCAGCAGTTACAACGCCGCCGCCGGAAGTACCTTGGACTGTTTTGTCCGCCAGTTCCTCTTGTGCTTTCAGCATTTGCTCCTGCATCTTCTTCACTTGTTTCATCATTTGGTTCATGTTGTTCATAATTGTTCATCTCCTTTGTTATAGTTATCGCGCTATGCGCATTATTCTTTGATCACTACAAGGTCCTCACCAAAAAGCTGGATAGCTTCATCAATCCAAGGCTGTTTGTTGCCTGAACCGCCGTCTTCATGCTCAGGTTCAAGCTTAAAGTCCTCCTTTGGCGCTTCAGAAGCTCCTTCCATTGCTCCGGTCCAATCTTTGAGCATCATCGTCACCAATCGTGCCGGACGCCCAAGTTGTTCGGACAACACCCGCTCAATGACTTCGCGGTTAGCCGGCTTCTCCGTCGTTTCACGGTGAATATTGTTTTTAAAGGCAACCAGAACGTTGTCTTCAAGCAATGATACCGGCTCACCATCCACAAACCAGGCGTGAACAGTAACTCTCTCTTCCTTCACTCGTTGCAAGATCTGACTCCACTTTTTGCTGATCTCCGCGAACTCAGGGGCTCCCTTGCGTGCAACATATTGATCCAACTGTGCAGGTAGCTTCGCAGGCGAGTTCCCTCTCGATACAGGGGCTCTTGTTGCCGGACGCGATGGAGCACTTGATGTACCCTCTCCACCAGACAACCCACTCTTAAGTGCACGATCCAATTTCTTCTCCAGCTCAGCAAGTTGCTGCTTCAAGCGGTTGATCTCTCCCCCATCAGCAGGCGCCGCATGAGATGAAGCTCCCACCTGAACAGAATCCTCTCCTTGTGCTGGAATACTACACAGTTTAAGCAATGCGACTTCAAATAATGTCTGTGGCTGTACCGCATATTTCATTTCACTCTGGTACCGATTAAGGGTGTCGATCATGTGGAACAGTTGTTCCTTGGTGAATGACTCCGCCATATCACGGAATGCTTCCGGATTAAGCACCCGGTCCGTCAGCTTGTCTGCATTAGGTACCATCTTAATCATAAGCAAATCACGGAAATAATACAGTAAATTCTCCATGCACTTGTCTGCACTCTTTCCTTCATGCATAAAGCCTTCAATCATCTGCAAAATATGACCAACATCACCTTTGAGCAGTGAAGCAGCCAGTTTGGCAAATTGCTCTGAAGCAATGCCACCCGTCATCTCCATAACCTGCTGGTACGTTACTCGTCCATCCGTAAATGAAGAGATCTGATCCAGCACACTAAGCGCATCCCTCATTCCACCGTCCGATAACCGGGCAATGTATTGGAGGGCGTCTTGGTCAGCTTCCATGCCTTCTTGTTCACAGATCAGTGTAAGCCTTGCTGTCTGCTCCTCCAAGGAAACCCGGCGAAAATCAAATCGCTGACAGCGCGATATAATGGTAGCCGGAAGGCGATGTGGTTCCGTTGTTGCCAAAATAAACATCACATGTGGCGGTGGCTCTTCCAATGTTTTGAGCAAAGCATTGAATGCCTCCGTCGTCAGCATGTGCACTTCATCAATAATATAGACTTTCTGCCGGACTTCGGTTGGCGCGTATTTAACCTTTTCCCGAAGATCACGGATTTCCTCAACGCCCCGATTGGATGCAGCATCAATCTCCTGCACATCCATCACAGCGCCAGTCGTAATCCTGCGGCAAGCTTCACACTCGTTACAAGGTTCAGGTGCAGGACCACGTTCGCAGTTCACAGCTTTGGCCAAAATCTTGGCGGCACTCGTCTTTCCCGTTCCTCTGGGCCCGCTAAATAAGTAGGCATGGGAAGTCCGCTGTTCACGAATCGCATTCTGCAAGGTCTGAATAATATGCTGTTGTCCCACCATATCTTGAAACGACTGGGGACGCCAAGCCCGGTATAACGCGATATGCTCCATGATGCGTTACCTTCCTTCCACTTCGCATTCGAGTCCTTTGTCGTTCCCCTATTATACTATATTCCAGGGTGAATCCAAACTTTATCTGACTCATTCATGCATGGTTTTTTAAGACATATCAAAAAGACCCCTGCATACATACAACTGCAAAGGTCTCTACATTTAAATGGTAAGCCGTGCACCTGCTATCGATATTTGCGATCCAAGTGGCACCCCTGAACAATAGCTCGGGCTAGGCGACCCTCCGGCACAAGAGTGATCTCACTTATGGCTGCTTCCTTCCGGACCTGACCAGGTTCATGAGTACTCATTGCGGAGGACCCAACCGTCAACACCACGTTCAGGGACCAAACCTCACATCGACAAAACCTCTAGCAGGAATTCAACCTCGCTATAGCGGATTGCGAGTTACAGGGCACCGCTACCTCCCCATCTAGCACGGTAAGAAATAGTATAACGTAAGGTTATCCAAATTGCAACCAGAAGGAACGTGGAAACAATTAGACACACATAATGCATATAAAAAAAACCCTGCCGGATCGGCAGGGGTGGGTTGGATGCAATTAGCAGACAACTCCAAGAATTGTCCTATTAGATTCCGTATTTCTTCTTAAAACGATCAACACGGCCGCCAGCATCGATAAACTTCTGTTTACCTGTGAAGAACGGGTGGCACGCGGAGCAAATCTCTACACGAAGTCCGTCTTTAACCGAACCTGTCTCAAAAGTATTCCCGCAAGCGCAAGATACTTGACCAATCGTGTAATTAGGATGAATTGCTTCTTTCATTACCTTTCACCTCTTTCCGCCCTGAGCCTCAAGCGGACCCAGAGTAAATGGCACAACTCTGAGATTATAACACGGTCTACTGCCTGTTGCAATCCATTATTGTTAAGAGGTAATCAACCTTTTTGGACGTGCCATTCCAGCTGGTGGAACGTGAGTATACGATCCGATTACAACATCAGGCAACTCGTCTTCAAAGATCTCTATCATCTGCTTCATGCCCAAGATATCACCTTGAGCTGGAGGAATTAACTCCAGATAGCTCTCCGGATCAATATTGAGATTACGCATCTGAATCAAACGCAGATCAGTTCTTCGTGCAAATTCAATCATTGCCTCAATCTCTTCCTCACGATCTGTTACGCCTGGAAAGATTAAATAGTTAATGGAGGTGTATACCCCCTGCTGAGCTGCGTATTTCATCGACTTCTCGACATTGGCCAAGGTATAGCCACGCGGCTTATAGTAGGCGTTATAATGGTCATCCAGTGCACTAATTGTACTTACGCGCATCAGATCCAACCCAGCGTCTACAATTCCTCTAATGTGATCATTCAGACCGGCATTGGTATTAATGTTGATATACCCCATATCCGTGACGGAACGCACTTCCCGAATGGCTTCAATAATCAGCTTGGCCTGCGTGGAAGGCTCCCCTTCACAACCTTGTCCAAAGCTAATGATGGATTCAGGTGTCTTCAGGTGCTCCATCATGACTTGGACAATCTCATCCACACGCGGGCGGAAGTTCATACGTGTCTGCGGGGAAACAAATCCACTATCATCTGGTTGCTCGGAGATACATCCGAAACAGCCCGCATTACAGGAATAGGATACCGGCACTCCGCCTTCCCAACGATTCAGGAACGTGTTCGATGAAGTTAGACATTCATATCCGAGCGCACAATTGGACAGATGGGTATAAAGACGATTCTCGGGATATTGCTCCGTCAACCGTTTAACTCCGGAACGCACATCATCCCGATCACAGTTGAGCGGATTCCATTGGTCAGGACTATCCGACTTCGCAGCCGTGACATAGAAACCGCCATCTTTCCAAACTACTGCGGAATAGCCGAACAACGGCAATTTATACTCTTTATCCGTCTTCACATAACCAGGGAGACACAAACGAGTGAATCCCTGTGGAAGCAACGCACCTACAGCCTGTGTGTCCGTTGGCATCGGCAACATCTCACCTGTATCCGGGTCCATACCAATGGGCCGAGTACTTGGGAGTCCAACCAAAGTTGCACCCTCCGGCAAAGGGATCAGTTCATCCTCCATAATTTCAACGATCATATCTCCGCTGCGGGCAAGCCCGTACAGGGATGGGTGATCAAATACATTACCTTTTTCATCTGCGTATACTAAATACATGATGTTCTCCTCACATCTAATGGGTTAAACCTAACGACGAGTGTATTGTAAAATTCACAGCAACGCTGCTAAACGCATGTTATTGGTCGAACGACGCTTATGTCGATGTACCTGACGTAGCTGTCTGTCTTGGTGAGCGGCGGGTTGTTGTTGTCCCCGAATTGCTTGTTGGACTATTACCAGCTGAATCAAATGCCGCCAAAAATTCTGCATTTGTCTTGCTGTTGCGAAGTTTCTTCAGGAAACCTTCGACAAAGTCATGGGAATCATTCATGTTCTTGCGAATTGCCCAGATGGTATCGAGCTCTTCCTTGCTGAGCAACACTTCTTCACGACGCGTACCAGAACGACGAATGTCGATTGCCGGGAATATACGACGTTCAGCCAGACGACGGTCCAGATGCAACTCCATATTACCCGTACCCTTAAACTCTTCGTAAATGACGTCATCCATACGTGAACCGGTATCAATTAATGCCGTTGCCAGGATGGTCAAGCTTCCGCCTTCTTCCACATTCCGTGCAGAACCGAAGAACCGTTTCGGACGATGGAATGCAGCTGGGTCAATACCACCACTAAGCGTACGACCAGATGGTGGAATCACCAGGTTATATGCACGGGCAAGACGTGTAATGCTATCCAGCAGGATAACGACATCCTTTTTAGCCTCAACCAGACGAAGCGCACGTTCAAGCACCAATTCCGCCACCTTGATATGGTTCTCAGGCAGTTCATCAAATGTCGAAGCCACAACTTCCCCTTTAACCGAACGTGACATATCCGTTACTTCCTCTGGACGTTCATCAATCAACAGGACAAACAGTTCAATTTCTGGATTGTTAGTTGAGATGCTGTTGGCAATTTCTTTGAGGAGAAGCGTTTTACCCGCTTTGGGAGGTGCTACGATCAATCCGCGCTGTCCCAATCCTACCGGGGCGAGCACATCCATAATGCGTGTGGACAAATGGTTGGGGGATGTTTCGAGAACCAGTTTTTTCTGCGGATACAGTGGGGTTAGTGCCGGGAAGTGAAGTCGCTCTGCAGCCGCCGATGGATTCTCACCATTTACAGCGTTGACTTGCAACAAACCGAAGTATCTCTCGTTTTCCTTAGGCGTTCTACACTTACCTGATACGAGGTCACCTGTTCTTAGGTCAAACTTGCGAATCTGAGAAGCTGAGATGTAGATGTCTTCCGTGCTTGGCAAGTAGTTGATCGGCCGAAGAAATCCGTAACCTTCAGGTAAAATTTCGAGTACGCCTTGCATGAACATCAGACCGCTTTGTTCAGCTTGTGCGCGTAATATAGCAAAGATTAATTCTTTCTTTTTTAACGTACCATAGTAAGGAATCTGATATTTTTTGGCCAGCTTGTAGAGGTCCGTTAGTTTCATTTCTTCCAAATCGGAAATTTGTAGATCCATATAATAACCACCTATTCAATTAATAAGTCCGTGTGAAATGGATAGTTTCGCTAGATGTTCCGGCTATAGAGCGTAGCGTCTGCCACAATCTCTTCTGTCCATTGTACGGAATGTAACCGTTATAATGCAAATACTTGTCTTTGAGTGTAAGTTTCCGGGTGGGATGGCCATATTCGGCATAATCCGCTAATGAGTGAACACGATGCAATGAGGCGATCGATCCAGGTAGACCGGCTATGGAGCGCAGGTTCAAACAAAACCGGGGGTTGGGGAAAGAGAAATGTTGTTCTTACAGCCATATGAAGTTTGATTCAAAAAAAGACCCTCCGGTAAAGGAAACAGAAACATTTCGTCTTATGCCGGAGAGACTGAGAACTCTATTAAAACAGGTTTACCCAATTGCTGAAAGGATATGCAATCCAGCTAAAATAAACATGTGCATGACATAATCATACATGATGCTTACGAATTAATCGGTTTCCCGCCATACATCTGCTCCAAGCAGACGAAGATTGGTCACCAGGTGATCGTAACCACGGTCGATATATTCGACCCCCGTTACTTCAGTCACACCTTCACTGACGGTGAGACCTGCAATCACCAGCGCTGCTCCAGCACGAAGATCGGATGCTTTTACTTTGGCCGCGTTCAATGCACTGCCTTCAATAATCGCTGACCGGCCTTCTACCCGAATCTTAGCGCCCATCCGCACCAGTTCTGGCACGTGCTTGAACCGATTACTGTATACAAAGTCGCTCAGGACACTCACACCGGTTGCCTGTGTTAAAACACTGGTCATTGGTGACTGTAAATCGGTTGGAAAACCAGGATATACAAGTGCCTTCACGTCCACGTGGTTATAGTTTGGTTTACCAATGACTCGTATACTTTCGTCCAATTCCTCAATGCCAACACCCATCTCCAGCAACTTTGCCGTTAAAGCCTCCAGATGTTTGGGAATCACATTGTCGATCAGAACATCACCACGCGTTGCCGCTGCAGCGATCATATACGTACCTGCTTGGATACGATCCGGAATGATGGAATGACGGCAGCCTTTAAGCTCCGAAACCCCTTCAATACGGATTGTTTCGGTACCTGCACCCTTGATGCTGGCACCCATGGAATTCAGAAGCGTTGCTACATCTATAATCTCAGGCTCTTTAGCCGCGTTTTCGATAATTGTAGAGCCTTTGGCACGAGTAGCCGCCAGCATGATATTAATGGTTGCACCGACACTGCTTACATCAAGATAGATCTTTGCTCCACGCAGCTCTTTGGCATGCAAATGAATGGAGCCGTGTTCGTTTGTTACGGTTGCGCCAAGCGCTTCAAACCCTTTGATATGTTGATCAATTGGACGAGGCTCGAAATTACAGCCCCCTGG
Source organism: Paenibacillus sp. Negev47 (assembly GCF_058313655.1). Lineage (NCBI taxonomy): Bacteria > Bacillati > Bacillota > Bacilli > Caryophanales > Paenibacillaceae > Paenibacillus > Paenibacillus sp. Negev47. The sequence continues at coordinate 132,336 of NZ_CM177754.1, read as the reverse complement.
TAAACCTATGGTCGCTTCTTTGAAACGCCCTAATAATGCACCCATCATATAATACGAAGCACGAAGCTTCTTCACGGGACCATTCGGCATAGGAATGGATTTGATGTCAGAAGGATCAATCTTCATCTGACTGCCTTCCCACGTCACATGTGCTCCGAGTTCCTCCAAAATTTCTGCATAAACCGCCACATCACTCAAAAGTGGAAGGTTGTCCAACACGACTTCTGACTCGGCAAGCAATGCTGCAGGAATAAGCGCAATGGCGCTGTTCTTGGCGCCGCTTATGGTTACAGTTCCCTGTAACGGACGTCCGCCACTAATCATCAATTTTTCCATAAAGCTTAATGTCCCCCTACGTGTTTTGCAGCCGATGAACGGCAATACGTGCTGTTGGCTTCCGATGTAGAAATAAGGTGTGAAAATGGAAAGACACCGGCTAGGCGGTGTTCTTCCATTTCACAGTATGGAACTGGTAAAGATAAATTACGCTTTGTTGTTGGAACCAAATTCGCGGATTTTACCTTTAACTGTTTCTTTGATTGCATCACGGCCTGGTACGATGAATGTACGTGGATCGTAAGCATCTGGTTTAGCTGCAAGCACTTCACGAACCACTTTTGCGAAAGCAATTTGGTTCTCTGTGTTTACGTTGATTTTGGATGTACCCAAGGAAATGGCTTTGTCGATGTCGTGTTTAGGAATACCTGTACCACCGTGCAATACGAGTGGAACTTGTACCGCGTCACGAACTTCTTCCATTTCTTTGAAGCCCAGGTTGGGCTCGCCATGGTAAGGACCGTGTACGGAACCAAGAGCAGGTGCCAATGTGTCGATACCTGTTTCTTTAACGATACGGATACACTCGTTCAGGTCAGCATACATGATACCGCCGATAACGTCGTCTTCTTGTCCGCCTACAGTACCTACTTCAGCTTCTACAGAAACGCCTTTAGCGTGTGCATATTCAACAACTTTTTTAGTCATTTCGATGTTCTCATCGATAGAGTGGTGGGAACCGTCGATCATAACGGATGTGAATCCAGCATCGATCGCTTCTTTACACTTGTCGAAGCTTGAACCGTGGTCCAGGTGAATTGCAACTGGAACAGTGATTTTCATGTCGTGAATGAGTCCTTCTACCATTTTAACTACAGTGTAGAAGCCACCAATGTGACGTGCTGCGCCTTCGGATACACCCAGGATTACTGGGGATTTCTCTTCTTCAGCAGCACCAAGAATCGCTTGAGTCCACTCAAGGTTATTGATGTTGTATTGACCAACTGCATATTTTCCTTCAAGTGCTTTGTTCAACATGTCTGTCATAGATACTAATGGCATGGTTTCAATCCTCCTAGGGGTTTGGGTTGTGTCTATGGTTTTTAGCCGAAATCACATACGGGCTTATTATACCACATCCCATGTCAAATACTAAACAAGCATTTGCAAAAATGCTGTGCTTTGCAGCACAGTTTTCATAGACACCGCTTTATGACTTCCCCATTTCCAATATTCCCCGGATGATGGAGTGAAATACCCCATTTTTCCACCACGCACCTTCTATGTTCTCACACGCAAAAAAATCCTGTATCTACAGGATTCAGCTGCATTTGTTGGCAGCACCATTGCGAAGCTGCATATTCACAGCCACTCGCATCTCATCAATATCAAATGGTTTTGTAAAATGCATGAGCGCCCCGAGATCCGTGGCTTCCTTAATCATGTCCAGCTCGCCATAAGCGGTCATCATAATGACCTTGATATCTGGATCAATTTCTTTAATATGCTTCAGGATTTCCAGGCCGTCCATCCCAGGAATCTTCATATCGAGTAGTACCAAATCAGGCTTGTCATTGTTAACAATTTCCAGGGCAATCTTGCCGTTGGGTGCTTGAAACGTGTTATATCCTTCACTGCCGAACACTTCCATTAACAGGATTCGAATACCATTCTGGTCATCAACAATCAAAACTTTTTTATCTTCCACTCTTTAACCTCCTAGAATTAGGAAAGCATGTACACCTTCGAATCTGGATAACTATCCCATAGTCGTCATGATAAGTATTCTACCTCTTCCATTAAAATCCTGCTACCTTCATAAAATGACAAAAAGCATTTTGAACTGCTTTTCACGCAAAAAAAAGGGATATTCCGGCATCCGCTATGGTTGCCAGGAACATCCCCAATATCTATTACATTAACACTAAAACCATGTATTATTTCTGTGCATTCTCCAGAGAAGCTTTCACGAACTCACGGAACAATGGTTGCGGACGATTAGGACGGGAAGTGAATTCCGGGTGGAATTGTACCGCCAAGAACCATGGGTGTCCTGGAAGTTCCACAATCTCAACCAGACGTCCATCCGGGGATGTACCCGAGATAACCAGTCCTGCTTTTTCGATCGCTTCACGGTATTCATTATTGAACTCATACCGGTGACGGTGTCTCTCATACACCAGCTCGTCATCATAACAAGCCATTGCCAAAGATCCTTCCTGAAGCTTACAAGGATACAGACCCAGACGCATCGTGCCACCCAGATTTTCGATATCTTTTTGCTCAGGCAACAGATCGATTACCGGGAATTCCGTAGCCGGATTAATCTCGGAGCTGTTCGCACCATTCAAGCCAACGATGGAACGTGCATATTCAATAACGGAAACTTGCATACCCAGGCAAATACCGAAGAACGGAATTTGTTTCTCACGGGCATAACGGATTGCTGATACTTTACCTTCTATACCCCGGTCTCCAAATCCACCAGGAACCAAGATGCCGCCGACGCCATGTAACAGGTCGCCTACATTCTCATCGGTGATATCTTCGGAATGAATCCAGCGAATCTTCACATCTGCATTGGATGCAAATCCTGCATGAGACAAGGACTCAACAACACTCAGGTAGGCATCATGCAGCGCTACATATTTACCAACAATAGCGATCTCAACCGTATGCTCCAGCTTGTTGATCCGGTCAACCAGCCCTTCCCACTCGCTCATATCCGGTGCAGGAGTAGTCAGTTTCAGGTGGTTTACTACAATCTCATCCAAGCCTTCTTCACGCAGGTTCAGAGGTACTTGATACAACGTGTCTGCATCGCGACATTCAACTACAGCATTCTCATCAATGTCGCAGAAAAGAGCGATTTTGGCTTTCATGTCGTTAGACAATTCATACTCCGTACGGCACACAATGACATTCGGTTGAATACCGATGCTACGCAGTTCCTTAACACTATGCTGCGTTGGTTTTGTTTTCACTTCACCTGCTGCCTTGATGTAAGGAATAAGAGTTACATGAATGTACATCACATTGTCGCGACCTACATCACTCTTGATTTGACGAATGGCTTCCAGGAAAGGCAAACTCTCGATGTCGCCCACTGTTCCGCCAATTTCCGTAATAACAACATCCGAACCCGCTTCACGTCCAGCGCGGAATACACGCTCTTTGATCTCGTTCGTAATGTGTGGAATAACTTGTACCGTTCCGCCCAGATATTCCCCGCGTCGCTCTTTGCTGATGACGGAGGAGTATACTTTACCAGTCGTGACGTTGCTGTTTTTGGAGAGATTGATATCAATAAAACGTTCATAGTGGCCAAGGTCCAGATCCGTTTCCGCGCCATCATCCGTTACAAAAACCTCGCCATGCTGATAAGGACTCATTGTCCCTGGGTCGATGTTGATGTATGGATCAAATTTTTGAATCGTTACCTTAAGCCCTCTGTTTTTCAGCAATCTGCCCAGCGAAGCAGCCGTAATCCCTTTGCCTAGGGAGGACACAACTCCGCCCGTCACGAAAATATACTTTGTCACTGTTATTACCCTCCTAATATAAATACAGAAATTCAGGCGATATATGGTGTTATCGTAACCTGTTTCCCAGGTAATCATCGTTAAAAAGAGCAATGGCAGAAATTCCCTGCATCTGCCGAACTGCTCTTTCTGCGAAGACGGTTTAAATAAACGTTGTGTTACAGCAAAAAATGGTGCAAACATTCCGGTAGCCATCATTCCATTTCGTGTTTTTGATATACAAAAACGGGCCACGAAATGTTGGCCGGGAGCATGCGGAAATGAAAACATATTGCAAAATTATGCCTCTAAAAATACAAAAAAAAGTACTCCCGCAGGACGGGGCACCTTCTATAAAAAACATAAATATATTGTCGCTCATTCATAAGCCCATGCAATAGTTTACCCGTTACCCCGTCCGCTGTCAAGGCTGACTATTCCGGGGAAACGGGTAAATTATAGACGTCAAAAATGACTACCGATTATCAGAATCGTCGTCAAATTCATCCTCGTTTTCGGACTCTTCTTCGTCTTCTTCGAGGTCTTCATCTTCCAGATCGTCATCTTCGACCAGCACTTCTTCTTCGCTGTCTTCTTCATCAAAGATGTCGTCTTCGTCTTCATCTTCTTCGTCTTCTTCTTCTTCGTCTTTATCCGTGCTGTCGAAGTCTCCGTCGCTGTTATAGCTGTCTTCTTCTTCACCGAAGTCTTCATCTTCCAGATCATCGTCTTCATCGTTGATGATACGCGGACGCTTCGCACCCGTCATGGAATCTTCTGTTCCGGCTACCGGATACCAGCGCTTCAAGCCCCACAGACTCGTACCGACGCAAGCAAAACGGCCATCGATATTAATCTCGGTATATAGCTGGGCGATAAACTCGTTGATTTCTTCATCAGTCATTCCGCGCTGCTTCGCTACCTCGTTCATCAAGTCACGATAGTAATACGGCGTATTAGCCGCTTTCAGCACCATAAAGGCAAGGTCCACCAAAGGGATCTCTTTTACCTTTTCTTTATCAATTTTCAGGTTGAGCGAGGTACTCACTGCAGACACTTCCTCTCACACAAAATTCACTTTTTAACCCCTACGAACTGGACTGTTACGTATAACATATCCATTAACAAACCTAAGTAAAACCTATTTAGCGTTAAAAAGCAAGTTTTTATGTATGGATGTGACGCAAATGCGGAGAGCAGGTCCAATCTGTCCATATAATTAAACGTGAAGCGACATCGAACTCATAGGTATACCCTCTTTTGTTAACGAGACAACTCCATAATAAAAAAGACGGAGTCCCCTCCGCCTTCTGACTGTATACCCTTGAAGGATTGCTCCTCACCAGGTTCCCCGCAAGAGCCCTCTAGCTCTCCATCCATCATATGTCCCTGCGCCCGTTTTGACACGAAGAGAATGTGTTTTTGTAAAAAAAGGGCAAGTTCCCCATGCGGCGGGATGAGCGCATTCATAGAATACCTCAGCATGTTCATCCCGAAGGGGGCTGCCCATTATGGACTATACTGGTTTATTGCATCAATTAATTGACGGAATGCGACGCCCTGAACCAGAACAGGGAGGGCGATATTTGATCCGATTTGCCAAACCGCAGCAGTATGAGGCCTGTCTGGTAGAATTGTCTCGGATGCGGAATGAATTTACTGACCTTGAAGCTGTCCGCTCCTCGCGACTGGCTCGTTCCATTATCGCTCCAGTGCAACGCCCGGAGGATCTGTACCGTTATGGGGATGAGATTACGATTGAAGCAGACGTACCCATCTCACTTCATGCCACCGCACTTCACAGCAAACCGAGCAATGCCCAAGGCATACCCTGGGGAGTGAAGCAGATTCGGGCACCCAAAGTATGGTCTGTGTCTACTGGACACCGGATTAAAATCGGTGTGATTGATACGGGTGCTGATTACCACCACCCTGATCTTCGTTATTCCCTGGCACGCGGAATCAACCTGTTAAACCGCAGCCTGCTTCCCCATGATGACAATGGACACGGTACCCACATTGCAGGGACTATCGCTGCAGCCAATAGCACCGCAGGCATGATTGGTGTAGCTCCACGCTCCCTGATCTATCCGGTGAAGGCATTTGACCACAACGGATCAGCTTATGTATCCGACATTGTGCTTGGCATCGACTGGTGTGTACGCAACAAGGTCGATATCATCAATATGAGCTTTGGCATGAAAACACGCAGCAAGGCACTTCTTGACGTGGTCAATCGTGCATATCATGCCGGCATCGTCATTGTTGCTTCGTCAGGAAATGACGGCAAACGCCGCAGTATTGATTATCCGGCAAGGTATCCGCAGACCATATCCGTTGGGGCAACCGACAAAAACAGACGTATTGCGTCCTTCAGCAATCGGGGCGCATACGTGGATGTCTATGCACCCGGTGATAAAATCGTATCCTCCTGGGTACAAGGCAAGCATCACGAGATGAGCGGCACATCCATGGCGACATCCCATGTGAGCGGTGCAATCGCCTTGCTGCTTGCGAAGCATCCCGGACTATCCCCCAGTGAAATCAAAACACTCGTGAAACGTGCTACGATCCCGCTACGCGCCCGCAAGACCACCACCACGAAAAGCAAGGTACGCGGTGGTGAGATTGACGCCCTGCGGCTAATGCAGGAGGGCGGGGAGTAGTCCTGCTCTGCCCAACTGTCAGCAGGAATCGCTTGAAGCTGGGCGAAACGCAGTCTCTCGGCCAGAAAGTACACGCGCGAGTGGATATTGCGTAGCCGGCTGAGCCTCCAGGTTGCGCCCGCTGCGATGGCAGAGCAGGGCAGGTCTTGTGTGCCCGAGGGCAGGCCTCTTTGCTCCGCCCCGGGGACACAAAAAAAGTCTCCATGTACCACGTTGATTACGCAACGTGAGCATGGAGACTTCTTTGCCTTAAGCAGAGCGGCGATGTGCCGCGGGCCTGGATTTACATTTTGTCTGGAGCGGTTACGCCTACCAGACGAAGCGCTGTTGCGATAACGGTACGCACAGCACCGATCAGCGCCAGACGCGCCTGAGTTTGCTGCGCGTCTTCCGTAATGACGCGTTCTGCACGGTAGTAGCTGTGGAACAGAGATGCCAGCTCGTATACGTAACGGATGATGCGGTGAGGCGCATATCCTGTTGCCGCTGCCGAGATTTCTTCAGGCAGCTCTCCCATTTTGCGGAGAAGGTCATACTCGTGCTCAGTTGTCAGCTTGGACAGGTCGATCTGTGCCAGTGGCAGCAATTCAATACCCTGTTCTTCAGCCTGACGATATACACTGCATACACGTGCATGCGCATATTGTACGTAGAATACCGGATTCTCATTGGATGTCGAAATAGCAAGGTCCATGTCAAAGTCCAGATGGGAGTCCATGCTGCGCATTGTGAAGAAGTAACGGATGGCATCAATGCCGACTTCATCCATCAGGTCTTCCATCGTTACAGCTTTACCTGTACGCTTGGACATCTTCACTTTTTCACCGTTCTGGAACAAGCTCACCATCTGTGCAATCAAGACCACCAGTTTCTCAGGGTCATTGCCCAGTGCTTGCATGGCTGCTTTCATCCGCGGAATATATCCGTGGTGATCGGCACCCCAGATGTTGATCATTGTGTCGTATCCACGCGCATATTTGTCACGGTGATAAGCAATGTCTGGCGTCAGATAAGTATACGTGCCATCGTTCTTGATCAATACACGTTCTTTGTCGTCACCGTACTGCATCGTTTTCAGCCAAGTTGCTCCATCTTGCTCATAGATCTCATTGCGGTCACGCAATTCATCAAGCACTCGAAGCACTTCTCCATTGTCATACAGGGAAGTTTCGCTGAACCAGATGTCAAAATTAACACGGAAGCGATTCAAGTCACGTTTGATCTTGTCCAATTCCTTTTCCAGGCCAAAGTCACGGAAATAAGCCGCACGGTCACCAGGATGCATAGACAACAATTCTTCACCCTTTTCAGCAACAAGCTGCTTGGCGAATCCTTTAATATCTTCACCGTGATAACCGTCTTCAGGCATCTCAGCATCCTGACCCAACTCTTGCAGATAACGAGCCTCAATGGAACGAGCCAGATTAAACACCTGATTACCTGCATCATTAATGTAGTACTCACGGGTTACATCATATCCTGCATAATCGAGGATGTTACATAGTGCATCACCTACAGCTGCTCCACGGGCATGACCCAGATGCAAACTGCCTGTCGGGTTGGCACTGACGAATTCCATCTCGACTTTGCGTCCTTCTCCGATTGTAATTCTTCCGTAATCTTCACCCTGTTCCTGCACAAGCTCAAGTACCGGGTAAAGGTAACTCTTGTCCAATTTGAAGTTAATGAATCCCGGACCAGCAATCTCAGCTTTCTCAATTCCTGCTTCAGCCAGATTCAGATTGGCAATGATCTCTTCAGCAATCTGACGCGGATTGCGCTTGGCAATCTTGGTCAGCTGCATGGCAGCATTGGTCGCCAAGTCCCCGTGTGTCTTCTCACGTGGTACTTCCAATGTGATGGCTGGCAATTCTTCCTGCGTAACAATTCCGGCTGCCACAATGGCATTGCCGATGGCCGTGCTTACCCGTTCGTTAATCGTATCTAGTGGATTACGTGTCATGAAATTGGTTCCTCCTGTATATGCAAACTAATCGCGAAATTTCCGGATTCTTCATCAAAGCGGTAAAAGTCGTAGCTCCACGCTGCGCGTGCGCTCAATCCCTGAATGGAAAGTTCCAGCTTCTGTGTATGCGTGGACAGGGCAAACGACATGTATGGTGAACGATAGAAACCAGGAAGCTTCCGATTCAATTCAAAAGTCTGCTCCGATTCCACCTCACCATGACGTATAATCTTGATGGATTGTCCGCCCAGCTTCAATGTTGTACGGGTTGTACCTCCCTCAGGTCCAACCTGCGGTTCTTCATAACGAACATAAAGAACGGACCCTTTTAACACGGCTTCACCCTGCATTTCCTGCAGCACATCTTCACCTTCATAACGGCTGTGCAGCCGGATGTGTACCGGTCGCATGTTCGACATGAATGTTAACCTCCATTATATTCGAGGCGACGCAAAACCAGGCACGGCCGGTGAGAACAGCCCTTCCTGTATTGTTGTGTCGCTATACGCGCTCATATTCCCGGATAGCTCGCTATCCTACACTCTACTGTATAACTATATCCAGTTCCCTCGCTCAATTCAAATCCAAATTCAGAGTTTTTTCCTCATGAAGCCAAAAAAGAAGAGCCGCACCTGTAAAGTGCAACTCCCTTTTGCTTCATTATAATGAAATTTGTTCATCAGATCAGGCCCATTGCGATTCATAAGGAAAAGGACATGTCGACTCACTCAGTTTCGCTCGCACCTGTACGAGACAACCACAATGCCTGCAGGTTGTGCCATATTGCAATCCCGGGCAAGCGGAGCAGATGGATAGTCGACGCTCATATTCCTCATCCTGCACCGTCGGACGCGAACGTGAGGCAATCTCCACAAGTCTGGCCATTTTGGCGTCGCTAACCTTCACATCATACTGTTCATTGCACCCCTTGCAAGGTTCCTGCCTTTTCATGCATTAATCCTCTACAGCGAGCACCCCAACTGATGCTGGTGGAAGGACAAAACGCAGTGTGTTATTCTCCAGTGTGATTCCATCCCACGTCACAGGCTGAACGTGATTTGGTTGTTCAAAGGTATTGAATGCACCAAAATCAGTATGATGCAGAATCTGCCCGGATACTTTAGCCACTTGAGCTGCTTCCAGCTGGCATACGACTTCCAACTCATCCGTGTGGCTCAGATTACAAGCTGTCACGTGAATGATCCCATCCTTGTTACGGGAGGCTGATAAGCTGAGCTGTGGAATAGTCTCTTCCCCGAATGTGTATCCCGGGCTTTCATAATTCAAATCCAGTCGCTGCGCATCCATATGCACCTGATACATATCAAATACATGATACGTAGGTGTCAGGAGCATTTTGTCCCCTTCTGTGAGCACAAGCGATTGAAGCACATTGACGATCTGCGCAAGATTTGCCATGTGTACCCGTTTATTATGTTGATTAAAAATATTCAGATTAACGCCTGCAAGCACAGCATCCCGCATCGTATTCTGTTGATAAAGGAACCCTGGATTGGTTCCCGGCTCAACGTTATACCACGTGCCCCATTCGTCCACAATAATGCCGACTCTGCCCTCTGGATCATATTTGTCCATAATCTCGGAGTGCTTTACCAGCAATTCATCCATATATAACGTTTTCTTCAAGGTGGTGAACCACTCAGCCTCTCCGAATCCTGTGGCTGCACCTTTATCATTCCACTCTCCTGTAGGGATGGTGTAATAATGAAGACTGATTCCGTCCATAAAGCGAGCAGCCTCCCGCATCAGCACTTCCATCCATTCATAGTTGCCTTCGTTGGGTCCACAAGCGATCTTATAGATCTCGTTCCCGGAATAGTTACGTACGTATGTAGCATACCGGCGATATTCATCCGCATAATATTCAGGGCGCATATTCCCGCCACATCCCCAGTTCTCATTCCCTACGCCAAAATACTTCAGTTTCCACGGCTCTTCCCGGCCGTTGCTCTTACGCCAGTTCGCCATTGGGGATTCGCCGTCAAATGTGATGTACTCCACCCATTCCTGCATCTCCTGGACCGTACCACTACCCAGGTTACCGCTGATATACGGCTCCGTACCGAGCAGCTCACACAGTCTCAAGAATTCATGTGTACCAAAGTGATTATTTTCTTCCACACCGCCCCAATGCGTATTGATCATACGAGCACGCTCACTCTTCGGGCCCACGCCATCTTTCCAGTGATATTCATCGGCAAAACAACCACCTGGCCAGCGAAGAACTGGAATATTAAGCTTCTGCAAGGCAGTCAATACATCATTTCGGATCCCATCCGTATTCGGAATAGGTGAATTTTCTCCTACCCACAAGCCCTCATATATACAACGTCCCAAGTGTTCGGAAAAGTGACCATATATATTGCGATTTATTAATCCTTGATCTGAATCAGCCTTTAGAATAACATCAACCATAATTTCAACCTCCAATAAATGTATTGTTATCGCTTACAATAACTTGTTTTGAAGCAGGTTTCAACCGTTATTATTTCCACGCAAACAAGCCCCTTCCTGTGTAGTTGATCAGGAAGAGGCTTGTTTGTTATACAAACTCATGCAGAGACCTGCCAAATTGAATTTTATACATTTCTAATTTGGATTTGTCTGGTTGTTATTTCAGAATAACAGATCACTTAACCCTGCTCTGAGGGTAACAACATTTTTTCTGTCCACGTGGTTCCACCATCTGTAGTCTGATAGATTGCCGGGGAGTCATCAATTGTGACAGCGTATATCCGTTCACATTATTTCGGAAAATCGACCTGTGTGAATTGCCACTGTCCTGTACATATGGACTACCACGTACACCCTGCATTCGAGGTACCGATCAGGAAGCCTTCACCCCCAGCTCGTCCAGTCGTATCATTAAGAAAATCAATATCGATAAGGGTGATTCTCACTAAACGTTATGTACTCTATGTTAAATCGGAAATGTCTGGATACCAATGATAACAAAACTGATACTTAAGAAAAGACATAAATATCAATATAGAGGCATGTTAAGGCAGGACATCTGCATGTGTGAGCCTATACTAACACAAGCAATAAATGGTAGAGCCATAGGAACATACGTGCTATAATTGATGTTATGGACATTTGAATAACGGTGGATGTTTTCTGATCACGGCGCAGCTTCCCGAGAGGGGGTGACGTCGATGGTCAAACTTGTGGCGTTGCTTGATGTGATCCGATGGATTGCTGCGATCCTCAGTATTGTACTGAGTGGGCGAAAGCTTTACCGTTGGTTACGCAAAAAGTTTCGTAGCAAGCGAAAACCCACCTCATAAGGTCGGAAGCCTGACGGTGGGTTTCGCTTGAATAGCATTATTTAGTTCATGCGCGCCGTGGCAATCCACAGCCTTTCGGGTCCTAAGAGTCTTTACCGTTGGCGCGGTAAAGGCTCTTTTTTAGTATATGGTCGAACCCATTCACCATATACTTCACGAGTGTAATATATCAATTCATATACTACTAAATACTGTTGTATTCAGTATAACATAGCTCTGGACAGAAGTTAAATTACTTAAGTTAACTTACTTATTCCTCTTGGCAGAATAGTTTCGGATATATTATCCAGTCCGTTCCTTAAGCTGAAACAGTTGAGGACACGCGGATAAACGTTAGCAATAAAATAATGCCCTCCCCTGCGCAGATTTGAAACCACGCAGACAGAGAGCATTATGTTTATTCGATCGTTCTGTAATTACTTCACGAATCCAAGCAGCATTTCACGGATCATCTTCGCAGCTACAATCTGTGTCTGTTGTGTTGGATCATAGATTGGTGCTACTTCAACCAGATCGCAACCGACTACATTTACATCAGATCCTGCAATCATGTGGATGGCTTCAAGCAGTTCTTTGGACGTAATGCCGCCCGCCTCTGCTGTACCCGTTCCCGGTGCTGCAGACGGATCAAGCACATCGATGTCGATGGTCACATATACCGGACGGTTGCCCATCTTCGGAAGAGCTTCCTTCATTGGAGCTGCCACTTCAAACGGATAGAAGTTGATGTTCTCGTAACCATACTGGAACTCCTCACGGGAGCCGGAACGGATACCGAACTGATAGATGTTTTTGCCACCCATCAACTCCGCTGCTTTACGTACTGGCGTCGAGTGGGACAATGGCTCGCCTTCATAGTTTTCACGAAGGTCTGCATGTGCATCAATATGAATCAGGATAAGATCCGGGTATTTCTTGTACATTTGTTGAATGACTGGCCAAGTAACCAAATGTTCGCCACCCAATCCAATTGGAAATTTGTCGTCAGCCAGCAGACTGCCGATGTATTCATGAATCACTTCCAGGCTGCGTCCCGCGTTACCGAAAGGCAGTAGCAGGTCCCCAGCGTCAAAGTACGTCATGTCTACAATGCTTTTGTCGAGATACGGGCTGTACTCTTCAAGTCCAACCGATGCTTGACGGATATGAGTTGGGCCGAAACGGGAACCCGGACGGAAGCTGACGGTATAATCCATCGGCATACCATAGATAACCGCTTTGGAGTTCTCATAATCCTCAGAGCTGCAAATAAATACGTTTCCTGAATAAGCTTGATCCAGTTTCATTAATGATTTCCCCTTTATTTCGTTAAATCTTCCACGAATTTAGGAAGTACAAATGCTGCTTTGTGCAGACGCGGAGAGTAATACTTGGTATCCATCTCCGGAATTTGGGTCTCATCCACTTCGAGCGGGTCATGTTTCTTGCTACCCATGGTGAATGTCCACAAACCACTTGGATAGGTTGGAATATTACAGCCGTACACATGTACGATCGGGAAGATTTCTTTGACGTCTTTGTTCACCTTCTGGATCAGATCCGCCTTGAACCAAGGGTTGTCCGTTTGGGCAACGAAGATTCCGTCTTCTTTGAGTGCTTCGTAAATGCCTTGGTAGAAACCGCGCTCAAACAATGGAGCAGCCGGACCTACAGGCTCAGTGGAGTCTACGATGATCACATCGTATTCATTTTTATGTTCAATAATATGCATGTAGCCGTCGTTCACGAGCACTTCAACATTGGGCTCGTCCAACTTGCCGGCGATTTCAGGCAAATATTTTTTGGAGTATTCAATAACTTTACCGTCAATTTCGACGAGAACTGCTTTTTCTACAGCAGCATGCTTAATGACTTCACGAATGACTCCGCCATCGCCGCCACCGACAACCAGAACTTTTTTTGGATTCGGGTGAGTGTTTAGCGCAGGATGTGCCGCCATTTCGTGATATACGAACTCGTCTTTTACGGTAGTCATCACCATGCCATCAAGAAGCAACATGTTGCCGAATTCCTCGGTCTCTACCATGGCCAAATCTTGAAAATCTGTTTTCTCTGTGACATAGGTCTGTTTAATCTTCGCGGTGATCCCGAATACCGGGGTCTGTTTCTCCGTAAACCACAATTCCATAATCTCTACCTTCTTTCCGTAAAGTTAATGATCAGCCATACCCGACCCAAGTGCCGTGCACTATAATCGGTTCGCCCAAGCACGTCCAGCGTTCGGAGCCATATCGCGTTATGATTGCTGGCCTGCGGGAAAGGTCCGCGGTTCTCTCTTCATTATATAGATTAAATTGACCAGAGCGTGCAGAGCGTCTGACTAATCAATGAATCAATGACCATTCGTCTGTTCGTCCTTACGCGCTTTAGTATCTTGTGCCGAATCTTACCTTTTCATTACCCTTTTGCATTATACGCGATTGACGTTTATACTGCAAAACGGTTTTTCCGGCGAAAATGCTACATTTTGTTCGCTTATGCACCCGATTGAATATCCCTGCCAATCAAGTCCCATACTGGAAGAAAAGAGAGGAGCCCGTTCCATGACCAAGCCAAACCAAAAGACCCGCAAACGCGGGTTCCGTGTACGGAAATTGTTTAAAAACCTGTCTCTGCTCGCCGTGCTCGCCATACTTGCTACCGCTGCCGGATTGGTCTATCTATACGCAACCAGCCTGCCCCTTGCAGACTCTGACCGGAATTCCAGATTGCTGGACAGTCAGGGTGAAGTCATCGCTACCTTCTCGGCAGGCGGCAAAGACTCTGTGCCCGTTCAACTGGAGGATATCGCTCCAGATCTGGTCAATGCCACTTTAGCAGTAGAGGATCGCAAATTCTATAATCACTACGGGTTCGACGTTCAAGGGATGGGACGGGCTGTGCTCGTTAACCTCGAACACATGCAGATGTCACAGGGTGCGAGTACATTAACCCAACAACTGGCGCGTAACCTGTATCTGTCTCATGAGAAAACATGGACTCGCAAAGCAAAGGAAGCCATGTACACGGCGCAATTGGAAATGAAATATAGCAAAGATGAAATTTTGAAGATGTATCTGAACGAAATCTATTATGGGCACGGTGCATACGGAATCGAAGCGGCTTCGCGGATGTATTTTGGCAAATCAGCCAAACAACTGGATCTCGCAGAGAGTGCCATGCTGGCAGGAATCCCGAAAGGGCCTACCTACTATTCACCCTATAACCATATGAAGAATGCCAAAGACCGACAGAAAATTGTGCTGAATGCCATGGCGGATATCGGAAAGATCACCCAGACCGAGGCGGATAAAGCCTATGAGAAAATGCTTTCGTTCAAGCCGGAAAGTGAACGTAAAACGGTGGAAAGTGCTCCTTATTTCCGTGACTATATTCGAAGTCTGGCCATCAAAGAGCTGGGAATCAGTGAAGCAATGCTGGATCATGGGGGATTGAATATCTACACCACACTGGATCTACGTGTACAAAAAGCGGCTGAAGATGCTGTAGCAAAAGGTATGGATGCCAAAAGCGAGCTGGAGACGGCTCTCGTGTCCATCGACCCTCGCACGGGTTACATCAAAGCCATGGTGGGCGGCAAAAACTACCGTACCAATCAAATTAACCATGTACTGGCAACCACACGCCAGCCAGGCTCGGCGTTTAAACCCATTATGTATCTGGCAGCACTGGAATCCAAGCAGCTCACCAGTGCATCCATGTTTAACAGTGAACCTACGCTCTTTCATTATGACAATGACCGCAAAACCTATAAGCCTGGCAACTTTGGAGACAAGTATCTTGGTGAGATTGACCTTAGGCAGGCGATTGCCGCTTCAGACAATATCTATGCGGTGAACACCATTATGCAGATCGGTCCTGAGCAGGTTGTGAACATGGCGAAAAACCTCGGTATTACAAGCAACCTGAGCGCTGTGCCTTCCCTTGCCCTGGGAACCTCACCTGTCAGTCCGCTGGAAATGGCATCCGCCTTTTCCGTCATTGCTGCTGGTGGACAACGGACACCACCTGTCGCCATTCTGCAAGTGACAGATGCCGCAGGGCGTGTACTCTATGAATCTCCGCAGACCAAAGCTGAGACCGTGGTGGAACCTGCAGCAGCTTATGTCCTGACTCGTTTAATGGAAAGTGTCTTCGAAAATGGGGGAACGGGTAACCGGGTGTCTGCTGCGATCAAACGTCCGGTAGCCGGGAAAACAGGGACGACCAATACGGATGCATGGCTGGTTGGGTTCACACCGGAGCTCTCCACCGCTGTATGGGTTGGGTATGACCAGGGTAAAGCCATCTCGACTTCGGATGGCCGCCGGGCGGCGCCGATCTTTGCCCAGTTTACAGAGCAGGCACTTGCGAGCGTACCACCCAAAATTTTCACCGTGCCTGATCATGTTGTAAGTGTCTACATTGACCCGGAATCCGGCAAGCTGGCAGGCAACGGTTGTGAAGAGAAACGACTGGAAGTCTTTATTGATGGTACTGAACCGACAGAAGTATGTCATGGCACGACAGATGATTCGGATTCAGGGGAGGACCAGAAAGCCCGTCAGGTAGAGAATCAACAAGGCATACAGGAAGAGAAGCATTCCTGGTGGAGTGACTTCAAACGTTGGTGGGTTGAATGACGAAAACACGAGATGACTTAATTACGTCATCCCTACTCCCTGATTATATTGGGCATTTGGAAATTCCACTTCGGATGAAAACTCATAATTATTCAGATCGGTGAATACTGTTACCATACAAGCAAAAGGCCCCGAACCGAACTTTCCGGTCAAGGGGCCTTTTGTTTTTTTGCTTTTATACTGTATTGAATGATCTGTCTTAGGCCAGTGCTTCCTTCAATACATCCGGAGAAGCATTCCACCATTCTTCGTTGTGTGAGATCAGCAGTGTCTTAAGTGCAGCTCGGGCTTCTGGTCCAAGCTCATCCAGCATGAAGCGACGCTTCAAGGCATAGTCCATGCGATTCACATGTTCCGCCAGCAGTTTCCATCCACGTCTTGCTTCCGTATCAATCCACATCTCACATGCCGTTGCCCCACCATACAGTTGGCCTTCCTCCGTGCGATCGACAGCTACCCACACCAGCCATACTTGGCGTCCGTTGGGCACATCTTCACGATTGGTAGAGAACTTGATATTGCGTTCCACTTTGCTCTTCGCATGCATCGCACCGATATCGATCTTGGCTTCGCCATTATCAATAATGACCGGGGAAAGGTTATTCAGATCAATGGAGCCTGCACCGAAGCCTTTATGCTTGCTTTTTGCACTAACGATATTCAAGGCAATCTGTTTTTTGCCGTTTTGCTCGTTTTGGTCCATGTTTATAGCCTCCAAGGGTTGATACAAATATTTTAACTAATAATTGGCCCATTGCAAACATATACATGCTGTAGATGCTTGTCAACGGGAGGTATTTAACGATGATTCCACGACGCGCCAAGAGCTGGCTCACCGCATCCCTGGTCCTGTGTGTACTTGCCGGAGGGATATGGATCACTCTGGGTTATAATCGCTCAACTCATTCCGAATTGCCAGTACTCGCCCCCGAATCGGGCAAGCCCAAGGCAATAGCCCCAACCCCAGCACCTCCAGAAAGTGTACAGACCCCTACCGCCGAAGTGTACAGCAACCGTGTTGTGGAGTATCACATGGATGTGAAACTGGCCGAAGGGAACGTATTGAAAGGGACTCAGACGATCACCTGGACACATCCAGGTAAAAAAACCGTCAGTGAACTATATTTTCATATGTATCCCAACGCCTTCTCTTCTGCTGACACCACCTTTATGAAGGAATCCGGTGGAAAGCTTCGGGGTGATGTCATGCCTACCAATGGCTATGGCTCCATGAACATTACCGAAATGAAAACGGAGGACGGGCTCTCTCTGCTGCACCGGATGCAGTATGTGCAGCCAGATGACGGAAACATCAAGGATACCACCCTCATTAAAGTACGCTTGCCCAAACCCGTCAAAGGCGGGGAAAGCATCACACTCCACACCCGGTTCGAAGTAAATCTGCCGAAGATTTTTGCACGGATGGGAACCGCTGATGATTTTGTCATGGCCGGTCAATGGTTTCCCAAATTAAGTGCCTATGAACCTGTGGGCAGGCGTGGAAGAACAACGGAAGGCTGGAATCTGCACCAATACCACGGCAATTCGGAGTTTTACGCCGACTTCGGTATATATAGTGTGCGTATTCGGGTACCTGAAACATACAAAGTTGCTGCTACTGGATTCCCAACGCAGCAAGCTGTGGTGAAGAATGGAGAGAAAGTCTATCAATTCTATGCCGATGATGTGCATGATTTCGCCTGGGCAGCCTCACCCGATTTTGTCTACGCCGAGGAACCCTTCTCTGCACCCAATGTTCCTGGGGTACGAATCAAGCTGTACCTGGACCCTGCTCATCAAGATCTGAAAGAACGATATTTCCATGCCGCTAAGGCCGCACTAGCCAATTATAGCAAATGGTTTGGTCCATATCCTTACGCGACCTTATCCATCGTTGTTCCGCCCAAAACGGGGAACGGTGCCGGAGGTATGGAATATCCCACGCTAATCACAGCCTTTGGTGCGGATGATACCACGCCAGGCTATGACCTGGAACGTACCGTAGTTCACGAGATTGGACATCAATACTTCTACGGCATGGTTGCCAGTAACGAATTTGAAGAAGCTTGGCTGGATGAAGGGTTCACCTCTTATGCAGAAGACAAACTGATGGAGCAGGAATATGGACTGATCCCGAACCTGCCGGTACAATCGGGCCTGATTACGTCTCCTTCATCATTAACACAGGAATCCTGGAAGTTCGAGTCACAGAATGAGTACGCGGCCAATGTCTACACACGTGGCAAGCTTGTATTGCTCGGTATAGAACATCAAGTCGGTGCGAAAACAATGGAACGTATTCTCTCTACCTATGTGAAGAAGTACCGCTTCAAACACCCCACATCAGCTGATTTCCAGAAAGTTGTAGAGCAAGTAACCCGTACTTCCTGGTCTGATTATTTTAATCAATATATCTATGGTAACGGAATGGCTGATTTTGCTGTCGAGGATATTCATGTTACACCCGTGCAAAAAGACGGCCAAACATTGTACGAGTCTTCCGTGACGATCGTGAAAAAAGGCAGTGATTACAACGCCGTTCCTGTTCGCATTGCTTTTGAAGACGGGCATATCCTCACCAAGCAATGGAATGGCAAGGAAGATCGCATCACCTATAAATTAACTCACACATCCCCTGTCTCCTGGGCCATGACCGATCCTCTGTACACGATCGTGCTGGAGAACCGCCACATGAACAATTTCCTGAAATCCGGACTGGATGAGCCAACAAAATCCCGCTGGAGCATGAGTGTAACCAAACTAATAGAAGCCATATTCGGAGGTCTGTCATGGTGAGGTGGAAACGGTGAAAGCAAAAATACGCGAAGGCTGGTTTCTCGTCCGTCAGCATATGTTCATTGCAGCACTCTTATTTCTCTATCAGCTCATATGGGGATATTTCCTCTATCGAATGGTTCAATCAGCGGTCGTCCCACTGCTCCTGCGCTATCCTGACCCTGATGCCGGGGAGTTAAGTACGCTTTTGTTCAAAATGGAAAGCCAACTTAACCTGTCCACCCATCCGGAGGTTCATCGTTATCTGTGGATCCTGGGGGCTATGCTGCTGGTTCGCATGTTGATCAGCCCCCTCATTCAAGCAGGACTGCTCTACTCGCTTCAGCACTATAATAGTACTGAAGAGCGCATTCCATTCGTCCGCGGAATCAAAAATCTGTGGAAACCGATGCTGTTGCTCCACAGCATACGTACATTATTGATACTTCTACCCGCCTACTGGCTCATACCGAAGCTGTATTCAATTCTACTGGATGGATTTCATTCCCTTCAATTACTCTTGCCCGGCATACCTTATGTAGCTGCCTGGTTCATATATGGCTGGGTTATCCATCACGTCCTTCTCTACATGCAGTTCGGTATTTCCGCACCGGAGGGAGAAGGTGGCGCTCACGGCACACTCAAAGCACTCTGGATTGCACTACGACATCTCATCGCCGTGATTGGCATTGCACTGCTGCTGGGCGGAGTTCACCTGCTTATCTTCGGGGCGTTCACTTCAGCCTCATGGTTACTAACAGGACTCACCGGACTTATACTACAACAGACGTATCCTCTTGCCAGATGTCTAATGAGCCTGTGGAAAATATGCGCCCATTTTCGCTTATGGCAGTCCAAAACATCCAAAGGTTAGAGCAGATCGTTTAAAAATTGTTACCATCGCATGTTAAACTCATGGCCTAATAAGTACTTATAAATAGGCAAGCCTCAACCTTTCCCCGTCAAAGGTCGAGGTTTTTTTTGCTAAATTTATTGTTAAACGTTGCCAAACCGGTACACCTCTGTTACAATAATCGCAGTGAGTTTTTAGTAACAACTTTGTAATCTTTATATTCATATTTGTAACTACTTAAAATTAAATCGTCATTTCTTGATTTCGCAGGTGCATAACTAGCATAGCCAAATTCCTGGCACCTGGGAAGCGGGGGAACCAGTTATGGGTGAATTGATCTTGCTACAGAGGGATCATAGGGGACCTTCAACCGAATCCTTAAGCTAACCTCGCAGGCGTTGGAAGGGGTATCTCTCTTGTTCAAAAAGAAATTAACCGCAGCTGTACTTAGCCTCACATTTGCATTATCACTTGGTGCAGGCAGCGCATTCGCAGATTCAAAAATGGATACAGTAATTGATTCAGCAATGGGAACTACATACAAAAGCGGGGGAACAACGCTTAACGGCTTTGACTGCTCCGGGTTCACACGGTATGTATTCGACAAGTTGGGTATTGATTTGGCACGCCAATCCAGTTCCCAATTCGAAATGGGCGATTCCGTATCCCGCATGGAGATGAGAGCTGGCGATCTGGTATTCTTTAATACAACAGGTAAAGGCGTATCTCATGTAGGAATCTTTGTAGGGGATGGAAAGTTCGCACACTCCTCTTCTTCCAAAGGCGTTACGATCAGTGCATTGAGCGAAAACTACTGGGCCAATCGTTATGTTGGCGCTAAACGGATTATGAGCACGGACGCATATGAATCACTGGCCCTTGACTAGGGACAAGCTGGGCAACATGATGCTGTAACCATTAACCCTACTGGAACGAAGTAAGAAGTATAACAGAACCGCCCGGTACATTCTCCGCAGGAATGTATCCGGCGGTTTTTTTGTGCTTCATCCCCTGTTCACGTAGCAAGTAACACACGAGGCATATCCTGCGACATCAACAGCTTTACTTGGCGTTCGTTTGTCCGTGCCCTTATGATGTTTTTACCCATCCCGTTATAATATAAACGTAATTACCGGAACTTTTGTTTCATTTTTTTCCCAAAGTTGCAGACTTGCTAAAAGAACTGCTCTTTTGTAGAGTGGACAGAGGGTTTGGTGATGAATGAGAGGAGCGTGCAGATGTATGAATGAAGCCCCTGTGACGTTTCACGTTGTACCCATGCTAGAAGAACATGCGGAGTTTATCTGCAATTGGCAATACGAGCCGCCTTATAATATCTACAGCTGGCTCCCCTGGGAGCAGATGAAGGCACTTGAAGTGGAATTTGGGGATGCACAGCTACGGCAGGAACAATATGCGATTGTTCTAGATCAGAACGAACGCATATATGGATTTGTTCAATACTTCCCCCTTCAAGGGGTAACCCGGATTGGCCTCGGCATGCATCCAGAGCTGTGTGGTCAGGGTCAAGGGAAAGCTTTTGTCACCGCCATTGTACAGGAAGCCATTCGCCGAAACCGGACGAATGAGATTGACCTGGAAGTGCTGACTTGGAATGCCCGTGCCATTCAAGTCTATCTGAAGAGTGGATTTGTCATCCAGGATACATACGAACGACAGACCCCTACCGGCTTAATGCCCTTTCACTGCATGGTCTATGAAGGGCCTCGTGATTAGAATTCATTGCAAAACAACCAAATCTGCTCCTTGTTATGTGATTAGTTCAAAAAATTACCACAAAATGCTATGATGTGACTACAGGTTCCGTTATAATGATATGGATAGTTTCAGGTTAGATGATCTTTCATTCTGGAGGGGACATAAGGGATGCACAAATGGATCATGAGCGGGGTATTTTTTGCAGCATGCGCTTTAGCTATTGTTTTAATGTTTACGCTTCCAGGGAAAGAGGAAGTGGCTGAAGAAGCGAAACCAACCATGCCGGAAGTGACGATGGATGCAGGACAGGCTGAGGCACTGGTCAAAGCCAACTGTATTTCCTGTCACGGGGATCAGCTTCAGGGTGGCGTAGGTCCTGCTCTGGCAAACATCGGCAGCCAGGATGATCTGGAGAAGATCTATTCTACGATTATCAAAGGTAAAGGTGGCATGCCTGCCTTTAAGGGCAAACTGCAGGATGAAGAGATTGCCAATATCGCCATGTGGTTGTCAGAGAAGAAATAATCTCTGCACGCGCATAACGAAGAGGCCCTTAATCCCCCTTTGGGAGAGTAAGAGCCT
Organism: Paenibacillus sp. Negev47; assembly: GCF_058313655.1. Taxonomy (NCBI): domain Bacteria; kingdom Bacillati; phylum Bacillota; class Bacilli; order Caryophanales; family Paenibacillaceae; genus Paenibacillus; species Paenibacillus sp. Negev47. Next base: position 110,048 of record NZ_CM177754.1, on the reverse strand, counting down.
CTTTGTTATGCAGATTATTGAGCTTCTGGCGCGTGCTCGGCCAGAAAGGCCTCGACTTCATGTGCGGACGGCATCCCGGACTGGGCGCCGAGCTTCGTCACGGATAACGCGGCCGCGCCCATGGCGAAGCCTACAGCCGCGTCCAAGGTCTCACCGCGCGCGAGGGCTACCGCCAGCGCGCCGTTGAAGCAATCGCCAGCGCCGGTCGTATCGACGGCGCTTACGGCGTAGCCGGGCGCACGGCACGCGCCGGCACGCCCTGCTTGTACGCGGCCACCAGGCGCCGCCGCGTACACTGCCCCCTCGGGGCCGAGCGTCGTGACGACAGCGGCCCCGAGGGATGCGGCGAGCTCTGCAACCGCCGCATCCAGGTCTTCCGGCCGGAGATGATCCCGGCCGGTAAGCACGGCAAGCTCAGTGCGGTTCGGCGTGACAACGTCGACGCACCGCAGGAGCTCTTGGGGCAGACCCGGCACCGCGGGAGCCGGGTTGAGCACAACCAGTGCGCTGCCTTCAGCCGCTAGTTGGGCGGCGCGGGTGACCGCAGGCAGCGGGATCTCCAGCTGCAGCAGCACCGCTGCGGCTGCAGTCAGGCTTTTTACCGTATCCGCCTCCTCCAGCATCGCAGGCACAACTTGTCCATTCGCGCCAGGAATAACAATAATCCGGTTGTCTCCCCTAGAGAGCCAAATGGACGCAGTCCCTGTAACCGTGTCTTCCAATATGCGAACCTGCGAGGCATCTGCACCACTTTCCGTCAGACTGTGCAGTAGACGTTCGCCAAAACTGTCCGACCCCACCGCACCAATCATCGTGGTTTGTCCACCCAGACGCGCAGCGGCAACAGCCTGGTTCGCCCCTTTGCCACCAGCGAGATAATGCAGTTCCTCACCGCTCACCGTCTCTCCCTCTTCCGGAATCGTGTCTGTCTTCACCACGAGATCCATATTGAGACTGCCTACGATAGCAATGAGAGGTTGTTTCTGATTATAGTCTGACATGTATGGTTCACTCACTTCCGCCGTGCGATTATAACCGAACTCGTTATTCCGACCTCATTTTGTCATAAGCTTCGTTATACTGCCCTGCTTCCTTGATATCTACAGATGTAATACCGCCCGCATCCCATGACGTAAGACGCAGCGTAACCGTTGTATAGTCAATCGTAATAAAAGGATGATGATTGAATGCTTCCGAGATCGCAGCGACCTCATCCACAAATGCAATCCCTTTCATGTAGTTGGAAAACACGAATTTACGTACAATCCACCGTCCCTCTTCCAGTTCCCAGCCTTCCAGCCTTCCCAGATGAGCTTCGACTTCCTCTTGTGAAAAAACCATGCGTTATCTTCCTCCCCATAAGATGGTACATTACAGACGGATGTCCGTATAACCACCGACACCTTCGATGCGATCCATAGCAACCTCAAAGGCCAGGCACACCGCCATGCGGTTGGCCCATTTCACGACTAACATCTTACCACGGACAAGCTTCAAAATCCAATCAACCAAATGGCATAGATCCAATAACCGTAAGGCTTTGAGAACATGTGCACACACTAAATTAAAGGTACAAACGTCAGCTCTTCTTCCCCGATCAAAATATGAATGCGGTGCTGATCCTTATCATGGATGACGACTCCACTTCCAACCGGGATGACAGACTCTTCACCCAGTGCATAGAACAGATCCTCCGCCAACGCCTCATCCACTTCAAGTTGCTCAGGCGTGCCTAGTCTCTCCCACTCTTCCGAGTCCATTTCAAAGAAAACATACCGATCCGGTATGCGTCCGAGTGCCGTTGTCAAATCTGTCAAAATTCCTTCATAATCCCGTCCATGCTTTACGCCCATTGGCTTTTCACTCCTATTCGGCCCCTAAGGAGCGGATTTGATCTTATTATACCTGAAAATAACCCTTAAAAAAAAAGGCCTATTGGTCGATAAATACTATACATGATCGTTTTAACTGTTTTGGCAATCCAAAAGAGTGCCAAGCATTAAACGAATTGCGGCTCTACGTTCGTCCGGAAGCCCGAATATAGCCGCTTGAAAGGATTCAATTTTATCTCATGGATGAGGTGTATGATGAACATTTCAACAATTATTGGACTTGTTTTGGGACTCGCTTCACTTGTACTCGGTATGATGTTGAAGCATGCTCCCCTAATTAATCTGGTCAACAACCCAGCAGCCTACATGATTATATTTGTTGGTACCGCAGGAAGTATTTTTATGGCATTCCCCATGTCAGAAATTAAGAGAGTTCCGAAGCTCTTCGGGATTTTGTTCAAACAGCAAAAATTGATCGACCGCGTATCCCTAATCGGCACATTTATGGACTGGGCTTCCACTACCCGTCGTGAAGGTTTGCTTGCACTAGAATCAAAAGTTGAAGAAATCGACGATCATTTCCTTCGCAGCGGCATGCGAATGATTATCGACGGGAACGATCAAGATTTCGTCAGCGATGTTCTAATGGAAAATATTCACACTACAGAGGAACGTCACCGCAGTGGTGCACTGATCTTCTCCCAAGCAGGTATGTATGCTCCAACACTTGGCGTTCTTGGAGCCGTAGTTGGTTTGATCGCAGCCCTTGCGGACCTTAGCGATATGGATAAGCTCTCTCAAGCGATTGCAGCAGCATTCATCGCTACCCTCTTGGGTATCTTCACAGGTTATGTACTGTGGCATCCAATGTCCAACAAGTTGAAGCGGATGTCCAAGCAAGAGATGGAAATCAAGCTCATGATGGTTGAGGGTCTGCTCTCGATTCAATCCGGTGTTTCCACCATTGCTATCAATCAGAAATTATCTGTATTCCTGACACCTTCCGAACGTAAACAACTGGAAGAGAAGGAGGGTTCATCAGGTGAAAAAGGCTAAGAAGCATGAGCCACATGAAGAGCATGCAGACGAGAGTTGGTTGCTCCCTTATTCCGACTTGATGACCTTGTTGCTCGCTCTGTTTATTGTGTTGTTCGGCATGAGTTCCATTGATGCGGGTAAGTTTGAGCAAATGGCTTCCGCACTAAACAGTGCATTGAATGGAGGCTCCGGAATTCTGGACCATTCGTCCATGAATCCGGATACGCCAGGTGCTGATTTGGGTAAGAACAAACAGGAACCTACAGAAATCACCAAGAAAACACCAGCTCAGATCACCGATGCTCAGATGGCTCAAAAAGAGCAAGAGGATCTGGAGAAGCTCAAGAAGCGGCTTGACCAGTATATCTCGAAGAGCGGGCTTTCGGACCAGCTGAACACCAAGCTGAATCAGTCTGAATTGAAGATCACGATTAGTGATAACGCCCTGTTCTCCTCAGGCCGAGCAGATGTGAAGCCTGAATCACGATCCCTGGCCAAAGCAATTTCGAGCATGCTGCAGGAGTTCCCTGAATATGAAGTGGTGGTATCCGGTCATACCGATAATGTTCCCATTTCGAACAACCAATATAAGGATAACTGGGATCTGAGTGCGGATCGTGCGCTCAACTTCCTGAAAATCCTGTTGCTGAACACGCAATTGGACCCTTCCAAATTCACACCAAGTGGTTATGGAGAGTATCACCCCATTGCCAGCAACGACAGCAATACCGGACGGGCACAGAATCGCCGTGTAGAGGTATCTATCATTCGGAAGTATCAAAGTAACAATACAAATGTAAAAGCCGTAGGCGAAGGAAACTAGAGGCCTGCAGCGATTCATTAAACAAAGACCGTTCTCCAGATACAAGGAGAACGGTCTTTTAGGTTTATATAGGGCTTATGTATAGTTTATCTACATATTTCTGTACTATTCGGTATTATTGACCAGCCTTCATTAACTCTGCACTAAAAAGCCCTGCGCTCCTTTTCGGAAAGCAGGACTCAATTGGTTAAATTAGTAAAAGTTGAGTCGACTATTCCAATGAATAGTCCAGCAGACCACCCAGTTCCGCTTTTTCTGCGGTGGTAAGCTCTCTCCATGAACCTGTCGCCATTTCTCCAAGATGAATGTTCATGATCCGAACCCGCTTCAACTTACGGACCTCGTAGCCAAAGGCACTACACATGCGCCGGATCTGACGGTTCTTTCCTTCAGTCAGGATGATACGGAATACTCGATCCGTCATCCGGGTCACTGTACAAGGTAGTGTCATCTCCCCCAGGATCTTCACCCCAGTGCTCATACCTCTAAGGAAACTCGGGGTTACAGATCGATCAACAGTGACGATATACTCTTTCTCATGGCGTCCTTCTGCTCTAAGAATCCGGTTAACGATATCTCCGTCATTCGTCATCAGGATCAAACCTTCTGAGTCCTTATCCAAGCGTCCAATTGGAAAGATACGTTCATCGTGCCCGACAAAATCAACGATATTCCCCTGAATATGCTGCTCGGTTGTACTTGTGATCCCAACCGGTTTATTCAGGGCAATATATACGTGTTTTCTCTTTTCCTTGATTGGCTTGCCATTGATTCGTACATCGTCGCATTCTTCTGCCTGACTGCCCAGTTCAGCCTTAACTCCATTAATCGTCACCTGACCGCTATCCACCAACTTGTCTGCTTCACGCCGGGAGCAGTAACCAGTTTCACTAATAAATTTATTAATACGCAAAAGGTAATCTCACCTCATCTATTTCTCTTCATCTGTAAGTGATTCATCCGTTACCTGATCTACCTCAATAACTTCCGGTTGTTGCTCGGATGCAGGTAGTTCAATAATAACCGTTGTTCCCTTGTTCATGACGCTTTTAATATCCATCATGCCCTTATGTGATTGAATAATGCGTTGACTGACCATAAGACCAAGCCCTGTTCCAGACTCTTTGTTTGTAAAGAAAGGCTCCCCAAGTTTGGGCATCATCTCTTCGGGGATACCAATCCCTTCATCCTTGATCTCAATTCTGACGCGATTCAGCTGTTCGTCATGCTTGAGCTTAATATGGATGCTTCCTCCATTTGGCATGGCCTCCATGCCATTTTTCAGCAAATTGATAAATACCTGCTTCAACTGGTTCTCTTCACAGTGTACCATAGCCGAATCGGATGAGGCACGCAGTACAAATTCTACACCATGCAGATGCGCCTGACTATCCAGCAACGAGATGACATCACCGAGAATAAACCGAATATCCCGATTCTGAAAATGAACTGCCTGCGGTTTCGCCAGAATCAAAAACTCACCGACTATAAGGTTGATGCGATCCAGCTCCGATAACATCAGATCCAGATGACGATGATTCAGCTTATTGCTCTCTTGCTGGAGCTGCAGGAACCCGCGCAGTGTGGTCAGTGGATTACGAATCTCATGTGCTACACCCGCTGCAAGCTGGCCCACCGTTGTTAGTTTCTCAGAGCGTCTGAGCAGCTCTTCCATCCTGTTACGACTTGTAATGTCCCTGGAGACACTAATGAGCGCGGTAATCTCTCCTGCCTCGTCTCGTACCGGAGCCGTACTGACACTGACCTCTACCCGGGTCCCGTCCTTCTTCATCCAGGTGGTTTCGTTGGACGTAATGGACATCCCCTCAACGAGTTGGGCATGCTGACGTTTCATTTCTTCCTCTGCCTCTGGCGGGATGATCTTCAGATTACGACCTTCCACCTCACGACTTCGAAAACCATATAGTTGTTCAAATGCACGGTTAACCCGTAGCACTTTTCCTTCAAGATCCGTAATGTGAATGGCATCAGCCGTCTGATTGATGATGGACTCCAGATGCTCTTTAACCGCCCGATTCTCTTCATACATCTGTTTCAGGCGGCTCGTATAATGGCCCAGATTGCGAATCATGGCATTAATACGGTTGGCCAGTTGGCCAAGTTCATCCTTCCTCCGGACTTTCAGACGAAAATCAAAGTGTCCATCCGCTACTTCATTCACTTTGCCCAGTATGGATTGGATCGGGCGTGTAATATAACCTGCCAGCAAATAGCTACCAAAGATCACGATCTCCAGTAAAACCAGAGATATTGAGGCATGGCTCACCAGCTGCTCCGATACCATGGAGGATATTTGCTTATAGTCCATGACAATACTGATGACATAGGAAGACTGATTGGGTGTGAAAATGGGAATAAAACTCTTCAGTACCTTCTGTTCGTGCGTTTCACTGACAAAAGACACATTTTGCCCTGTCCGAATGGCGCGCACCACAGCACGATGGTCCTCATCCGCAGAACCATACTGGTATGTGCCGAAACGAATCGGTCTGTTATTCAACTTGCTAAAGTTCGAATCTCTTCCGTCACCACCCATGTTCGGGCTGCCGAAAGTTAACGGATTGATGCCTGTAATCTCCAGAATGGAGGGATTGACCTCACGAATTTTATTCAAAATCTCATCCGGACTAGAGATTTTCACATAGTCATCAACTTCCGTATTATTATAGAAGGGATTGATTATGTAGTTTCTCTTTCCATCATGGTAGTAACCCCAGATATCAATATCCGAAGGACTGGATGTAGAATACTCGAATCCATCTGACCAGAAATGATCCAACTTCTGCCCTTGGGGAATCGTCACCTGTTGTTTTTCAAACAACTGCTTAAAGGCTTGATACCAATAGGTCATGGATTTGGTGGATAGTCCGATCTCTCTCGGATCTGAAGATCGACTAACCACAATGTCATCAGCCGTCTGCTCCATCAACGAAATATGCGAGACGCCGACCTTTTGGCTCATGCGGACAAGTTCTTCATTTGTGATATTATTAATATCCGGGTCCAATTCTTCCGCTGCCATAACGGCAGCAAGCCACAGATTGTTTCCAATCTGTCGTTTTACATAATTCGAACTGTATTGATTCTGTTCGACAGCAATTGCAATCTGCTTCGCAGTGAGCACCATCTTGTTTTCACTGTCCTGCCGCAGATTCTCTTCTGTAGTATAATAACTCAATGCGATATTCAACACTAAAATCACGAGCACTGAGCACGACATAATCATGGATAATTTCGTTTTAATAGACAACTTTTTTGTTCACCTCTCGGCTTGTACCCTCTGGCGATATATGGCAAAACCTATACCCATCATAACGCTTGTATGTCTATTTGAAAAGTATAATTGACCTCCGTCCAAAAGTTACCGATTGGCTGAAAAGCTCGAAATTCGTTGTTTTTTGCCTTTTTGGACTCTACAATGAAATTAATCACTATATTTATCCACAAATCCACAGGCTTGTGGATAGTTTGTTTATAACTATGTGAGCAACTGTACGGTTATCCACAATTCTATACACAACATGTTAACAACCCGAATACTTGTTCGCTGAATAAACGCTTTTGGAAGGAGTTATATTGTAATGACTGACCATTTTCTCCAGCCCGACCTTTCACATTTATCCGAGGAAGCTCAGCATGAGCATTGGATGCGAGAGGCCATTGCCGAGGCATACAAAGCCGAGGCTCTTGGCGAAGTTCCGATTGGAGCCGTAATCGTACAAAATAATCAAATCATTGGTCGAGGATATAATCTGCGTGAAACTACGCTGGATTCCACCGCCCACGCGGAGATGGTGGCTATCCGTCAGGCCAGCGAGATGATTGGATCTTGGCGTTTACTGGATTGTGCTCTATATGTCACTCTGGAACCCTGTCCAATGTGTGCAGGTGCAATTGTACAATCCAGAGTCCCCCGCGTAATCTATGGTACAGCTGATCCCAAGGCAGGCTGCGCAGGTACACTGATGAATCTGCTACAAGAGCCTCGTTTTAACCATCGTACCGAGGTCGTTCCGGATATTCTTCAGCCTGAGTGCTCTACGATGCTGACTCAATTCTTCAGACGTTTACGCAAAAAATAACAATAATCATCGATTACGAAAGCCCAATTGGAAAGGAAGTGTATTGCAATGGCACTAACACTCTATGATACAGCCAATGGCATAAGCCTTCGGTTGCTCACACCCCAGGATACACCATCCTATCTGGACCTCATTCAGATCACACGCATCCCATATCAAGCTGTAGAACCTGTGCGAGAGGACGATTTCTATACACTGGATGCTCAGACTCGGCGGATTCAGGATCGGGTCAAGGCAGCAGAAGAAGGTACAGGATATCAATTTGGAATCTATACCATTCAAGACAGCCTGCTGATTGGACAAGTAAGTCTCAACAATGTGGTATTGGGCGTTGCCAATTATGCTGACATGGGTTACTTTATCCATCCGGATTATCAGGGCGGTGGACGAATGACAGCAGCGGTTAAACTGGCCGTAGCTTATGGCTTCCGTGCGCTGAAGTTAAATCGGGTTCAGGCTGCGGTATTGCCCTCCAACAAAGGTTCGCAGCGCGTACTGGAGAAGAACGGATTCCAGTTTGAAGGTACTGCGCGCAAATACCTCAAAATCAATGGCAAATATCAGGATCATCAGATCTATGCTGTACTTGCTGAAGATTTGGATGAACTTGCGAATTAATTGAGAAGAAACTTATCCTCACAACCGTCTGTATTTCCAATTCAACAGTATACAAGTTCAATGTACAAAACCGCACTACCCTAGTATTTAGGGAAGAGTGCGGTTTTATTTGTATGGCACTTTTTTATTGGGCTTTCAAACTATTCGTTATTTGCTCTACACCGTAAGACTTACTAACCGGCCCAAAACCAAAGGCCACCTGTCCATTTATCTTATAAACATGCCCATTCTTAACTGCCTTGAGTCCTTTCCAGACAGCGCTTTTCTCCCATTCATCCGTTACAGCAGACAGAGATGGATCTTCCATATTGAAGTACCCCAAAAATAGATAATCCGGGTCGAGCTTCGCAATCCCTTCCAGTGTAAGCTCTCCAGCCTCTGTGGACGGAGGCGTTAGTCCGAGACCTTCATAATATTCCGAGATATAGTCGGCACCCTGAAGATAGGCCTGTTTCTCACGAACCTGCATGAATGCAACCGTTCCTTCGATAGATTGAAGCTCGCTTTTACCATCTGCAAGTTTTTGATCAAAATCATTAATATACTGTATAGCCTTTTCTTCCTGTCCCAAAATCTGCCCCAGATCTGTAATGACTTTACGCCATTCTTTGAATACATCCTGCTTGGTCTCATCCAGTACAACAGTTGGTGCGATCTGATCGAGTTGCTCCAGAATGTCCTTGTTCGTCTCATTGCCGGCAATAATCAAATCCGGTTCATAAGCAAGTAATGCTTCCAGATTCACTTGTGTATTCTCACCCACGATATCAATCGTGTTTTTGTTTTCAACATACGGTTTGTACAAGTCACTTTTCAACAACGATTGATCTTCTGTAAAAGGAAGCGTGATAGCCACGGAATCCAGATCAAATACGAGCAGATCATCACTCAATCCCCAATGCGCCAAAGCTATCTTTTTGGGTTGTTGTTTGATTCCCATGTCTCCCCGAGCAGTCTGTACCGTACGTGGATAGTTATCAGATGACCCATCTGCGGATTCAGAGGATGAGCCGGAACTCTCGATTGTACCGGTAGCACTTTGCTCCGTCTGACTTGTCGTTTGCTCTGACTTTTTTTCACCCGACGAGCAGGCAGCCAATAGTAAAACTAAACTCAATACTGCAACAAGCATGAACCAACCCTTATATCTTGTTCTATGCATCCTAGAGCTCCTCCAATTACTTCAGCGAATTCATGATAACAATTATCATTATCAATTATATCAGTGATATCCGCCTGTACAATGGACACCGTCCGATTCAGGATGGATTCTTTCCAGGTCCCATAACCTTTCTCACTTCAGACGGGGCACAGCCCTTATGCAATTTATACACCCGACTGAAGTAGTAGGGGTCCGCATAACCTACCTTTGCAGATACCTCTTTCACGGTGTAACTTCCGATCTCCAGCAACTCCTGTGCGCGATTCAGACGATACTGCATCAGATAACGCATCGGACCCATCCCCGTGTATTTTTGAAACAAATGTGAAAAGTATTTCGGTTTCATATCGAATTGAGCAGCAACACCTTCAAGCGTCAGTGGTTCAGCATACTGATGTTGAATGAATTCCTGAGCTGAATCTACCCATTTAACACTTGATGTATTCCTTGCATTTCTCGCTCCACGGAATACCGAGATGAGCAGTTGATAAAATAGGGTCTGCTTCTCCAGTTGGTTCATATACCCCGGATTGGAAGCATTGTTAAGGAGAGCCAGCATCAATTCCCCTTGAACTCCAGACTCTGAATCATTCAAGCTCGTCCGCAGCTCATAGACTTGATCCGTATGAAACGAGTGAAGCCCCTTTTCCTTTTGCATTGCCGGCAAGTAATGAACTAATACATACTCAAAGTTCCTGTCTCCGACATGGATCTCCAGGTGCATATTCTTACCCCCGATAAAGGCCTTGCCTGGTTGCATATGATAAAGATATTTCGTACCATCCGTATTCGTAAAATGAAACTCTGCCTGTCCTTGTAACACCAGCAGCAAAGCACTTTTTTCTGTTCGTTTCTCACGGTGCCCATCGTAAATCATGTCTGCACGCAATACAGTACGATAAATCCCACTTACATGAACAGGATGCTCAATGAATTCATAAGCAAGCTGCTCTTCATCCGGTGTTATCATTGAGTACTCCCCCTAATCCCCTTTCATTTATAAATAGTTTATCCTCCGTCCGATTCATTGTATAGACTATATTTTCATTCAAAAAAAACCGCCTGTATCCAAGAGGAAGGAGAATATCCTTCACTTGAATAACAGACGGTTTTGGTTGGACTCGACGAGATTAGTAACCGTACGAAGCGTTCATCAATTCTTCGAACTCTTGCATGGTAATTACGTCATCGCCCGTAGGGATGTTGATTTTGAATGCTGCTTTTTCGTTAATCTTGGTGTACGTATTGGAACCGGTAAATGCCAATTTCACTTCGTCTTTCGTATCTTCCGGCTTGATCAGCACATCAGCGACCATCTTTTGATATACCGGGAAGTCGTTTTTGTCCAATGCGAAATCGATGTTGAATTGGTTAATTGTCAGAACATCTTTCAATTTGTCCAAGTCTTTAGCCATTGCAGCCTGATCTGCCTCAGTGATTTTCATATCTTCTTTAGCTTTGTCAATATCAGCCTGATCCATTTGCAGCAATTCACGATATTCCTCTTTGGACAGAATATCCAATACTTTAGGCATAGCTTTCGTTACCAGTACAGTAACCGCTTCTTTAACATTGTCATTATTCACCGAGAATTGTACAACCTGCTTCGCATCTACACCTTCAGGAAGTTGTGCATCTTTGGTGTCTAGGTTTTTGAAGAATTTAGCTTGATCGTACTCGCCCAGCACTGCGTCCATTACTTCGTTGCTCAGCTTTTGCGTTTTGGCTGCATCCATAGCATCCGGGTTCCATTCTGTGCCCTCTTGCTCAGCCAATTCTTTCAGATCCAGCTCCAGGAATTTACCAACAACATTCTCCGGAATCGGGAAGAATGGAATGTTCGGCACTTTCACATAAAGTTTCTCTGCCGTCATCACCATTGGAATGTTAAAGGTCATACCCATGTCGCCTTTAAGCTCGATGCCAACAGTCATCTCTGTCTGCATTGGCTCACTTTGGTATACACCCGTTACATTCAATTGAGCATCCTTCAGCATGCTCATAAACTGAGTCATAGTAGGATCAGTTTGTGACGCATCCCCCGGTTTATAGCTCAATTCATTAATTGTAAAGTTGGAACTCATTTCATACGAAGTCAATTTGGAAGCATTGGCCGCAGCCGTCTTCAATGCCTCTTTTGGTTCCTGCTTGCTGCTACATGCTGTCAATGCCATAGATACGGTCAACAGCAACGTAAGAAGAAGCGCCCCCATACGTTTAGTCATTTGTTTCTCTCCTCTCGTGATAACCCCAAAAAAGTAATTCAATCTCAATGATATACCATATCACCAGATACCGAAACCTAATTTGGGAAAAATGTGATCTTTCCTCTTTAAAATGGCTACAAAGACCTATGTCAGCTTTGGGAATAACCATGTGCCAGTCTTTATATATGTATGAATACGCAAAAGCCCCCTGTTAGGTAACAAGGGACTTTTGCGTAAATCTGTTTCTTCTATTAACCTTGAGGATTCAAATGATCCACGTGGTTTTGATTTTTAACTTTTTTGGAACCGGATAATGGCTCCTGCATGGAAGAGCGTTTGGATGAATGATGATGCTGTTCGGATGCTTGCGCTTCCGGTACGGGAATTGTTTTCGGTTTGCTCATATTATTGCCCCCTCATCATTGTTTAGGAATGGGATGGGTCCCTGTCTTCCGTTTTATCATGATTCAGTGCATCTTGATGACGGCGATCATTAATATCTTGCTGAATCTGCTGAGCATGATGACTGTTTACGGCCGGCTGCTCCAAATCATCAATTACATTTTGCAGGTTTTTGTCTACTCCCGCTTTGGCTTTAGTCAATTGAGTTCACTCCTTCAGATTTCAGGCTATTATCTCGTCTGGGATTGTAACGACTGGGCGCATTCATGAATGTGCCGTGTATAATCGTGAGCCAGTTCCTGAATCGGTTCTGTACGCTCATCTGTCGTTCGTCCATCACGTTCCACATCAATCAGCTGTACGCTGACTTCACGGGAATCGACATATGCACATTTGAAATCAAAAGAGTACATCTCGTGCCCTGCTGTAGCAATGTGTATCCGAATAGCCTGCTGATCGGCTTCATCGGCCATTACCTGAGCCTGGTCTCCAACATTCAGGACTTGAGGCAAACGTTCTTGCCAGGCCCCCACAAGCTCTGTCTGATCGATGTTTAACTCGCGGTTCATCTTACCACCTCCACTCCTATAAAGTGCGGCGATGAGGATGTTTTTATACATAACAGCTTTATTGAAATATACCGTTACACTGGGCAACCTATACATCGGCGGCCAACTTCTAGATTCAGGGCTTTATACGTACATATAACGCAAAAAAGGACCCGAGCGATATCGCTCGAATCCTTGTTATAAGTGTAGTATGGCGGAGAGGGTGGGATTCGAACCCACGTGGAGTTGCCCCCTAACGGTTTTCAAGACCGCCCCGTTATGACCGCTTCGGTACCTCTCCAGGGAATTAACTTTTATAAACTTGCCACGAAAATTATCATACCACAATTAGATATGAAGATGCAACCTTTTTTTATATCGCTATTCAAAATTTAGTTCAGATCGCGGATTTAGATATACAATACCTTCCCATCCGCCATTCAGGAATGACGAACGGGAATGGCATTCTTTTTGATATGTGAATCGTTAACTCACTCTTAAGAACGACGTGCAATCACACTGATGCCACCCATATAAGGACGCAATGCTTCCGGAATGACAACCGTGCCATCTTCCTGTTGATAGTTCTCCAGGATTGCTGCTACAGTACGACCAACAGCCAATCCTGAACCGTTCAATGTATGAACAAATTCCGGTTTAGCTTTTGGTTCTCTGCGGAAACGGATATTGGCACGACGTGCCTGGAAGTCCTCACAGTTGGAGCAGGAAGAAATCTCACGATAGGTGTCGCTCTCAGGTAACCACACTTCAATATCATACGTTTTAGCTGAAGTGAAGCCCATATCTGCGGTGCAAAGTGTTAGAACGCGGTACGGCAAGCCCAGTAGTTGAAGCACGCGCTCCGCATTTTGTGTCATTTGCTCCAGCTCTTCATACGATGTCTCTGGGGTAGAAAGCTTCAGCAGCTCTACTTTGTTGAATTGATGCTGACGAATCAATCCGCGTGTATCCCGTCCAGCCGAACCGGCTTCAGAACGGAAACAAGAGCTGTATGCCACAAAGTGCTTAGGCAATTGATCTATATTCAGAATCTCTTCGCGGTGGTAGTTCGTTACCGGAACTTCAGCGGTAGGAATCAGATAATATTCAGTATCTTTCAACTTGAACAGATCCTCTTCGAACTTAGGCAGTTGACCTGTTCCGAACAGGCTGTCCCGATTGACGATATATGGAGGCAAGATCTCCTCATATCCATGCTGATCACTGTGCAGATCCATCATGAAGTTGATCAATGCCCGTTCCAGACGCGCTCCCAGACCTTTATAAAAGGTAAAACGGGAACCAGTTACTTTGGCAGCTGCTTCAAAATCAAGGATATCGAGATCCTGTGCAATTTCCCAGTGTGCTTTTGGTGCAAAAGTAAATGACTTGGGCTCTTCCCAGCGACGAATCTCAACATTATCCGCTTCGGAAGCTCCAATAGGTACACTTTCGTTAGGAATGTTCGGAATGGCCATCGTGAGATCATTGATCTTCACTTCCAGTTCACGAACTTCTTCGTCCATAGCTTTGATTCGGTCAGAGACTTCACGCATCTCCACAATCAGTTCGTCTGCATTCTCACGGTTCTTCTTCAGTCTAGCGACTTCACCAGATACCGTGTTCCGACGACTCTTCAGCGTTTCACTCTCTTGAAGCAATTCCCGACGCTTGGCATCCATTTCCGTAAATCCAGCGACAAGATCCAGCGATTTGCCACGGTTAGTCAACGCTTCTTCTACACGTGCATACTCATTCCGCAATATTTTCACATCAAGCACGATATAACCTCCTAAATAACCCCACGAAGTGAAGCTTTATGTTTAATCAAATCTCATAACTCTACTGTGTATACCTTACTATATACTTATCGGACCCTGTAACCAAAAAAACAACCTATGGTCCAGGTGTCACCCTCCGCTGCGATTCCCGCTTTGAAGCAGATACAGGCAACATTAGGCATCCGTTCAGATGCAACTGCCAACCAGCGGCCTTACAAGGCTTCTGGGGAAGTGATCCGATGACCGGGAGATCATAGGTTGTACATCATGCTTTATTTAGGATCTACCAAGGGTGAGTAGGATTTGGCCATGTCTACAAAATAAGCATGCAGACGATAGTCATCCGTCAACTCCGGATGATAGGAGCAAGCCAGCAAATGTCCCTGGCGCGCAGTAACAATCTCATCTTTGTATGTGGAGAGAACCTCCACCTGGTCTCCAACACTCTCAATTAAAGGAGCCCGGATAAACACAGCCCTTACCGTTTCCTCAATGCCTTTGACTGGCAAGTCTGTCTCAAAACTTTCTCTCTGCCGTCCAAATGCATTTCGAGATACAGTCATATCCATTAGCTCCAAATGAGCTTCTTCTTGTCCTGTAATGTGTTTGGCCATAACGATCAAACCAGCACAGGTACCAAATACCGGTTTGCCCTCAGCAGCGAACGCTCGAATGGCATCCATAAACCCGTACTTGCGCATCAGTTTACCGATCGTTGTGCTTTCCCCGCCAGGAAGGATAAGACCGTCCAGATCCTCTAATTGCTGAACCTGTTTGATTGCCACACCTTCTGCTCCGGCACGTTCAATACTCCGAATATGCTCTGTGACAGCTCCCTGAAGTGCTAATACGCCGATCTTCATATGAACATTCCCCTTCTCTTACCAGCCGGATCTTGCATACGCTCAGAAGGTGCAAGTTTAGAAATCTCAATGCCATTCATCGCTGCTCCAAGAATCTTAGACACTTCGGCCCGTAATGCATGTGTCGTTCATTGCCTTGAATATAACGGTTAACCCGCTCTCCCAGGTAATAGAACAATATACTTTTTTACATCATCACACGTAGAATTCTAACTTGATATTTTACCGGAAAAATTGTAAATATACAATCCATCCGGTTGGAATAACTTGCATTTTATCAGTGATTTGACCACATCAATATTAAAAATCATGATCATGCTCTTTTTCGAGAAATACGCTATTGGTTAAAACAGGTTTTTAATTCCGTCAAAGAGATCCACGAAGAAATCCTTTACAGCCCGGAAGAACAGACGGAACCATCCGCCTTTATCCGCCTCTTCAGCAGTGATCAAGTTCACTGTCTTTTCCTGAGGCTCAATTCCATCTGCTTTATACGTGTACGTAACCGTACCAACCTTCGTACCTGCCTTAATTGGTGCCACCAGCTTGTCAGCTTCAGTTACGTTGGCTTTGAACGTCACGTCCAGGTTTTGAGTACCTTTGGGAACAACGAAACTTACCGCATTATCTGTTACGACAGGAACGGTCGTTTCTTTCCCTTTTTTCAAAGGTACAGCTTCCCAGCCCGTTACTTTGGTCTTGCCTGCAACAGCCTGTTTCACTTCAAAGTTGTTAAATCCATAGTCCAGTACCTTTTTAGTTTCTCTGAAACGTGCAGATTCCGAATCAGTACCCATAACAACACTGATCAGACGCATACCATTACGCTCCGCCGTACCCGTGAAGTTATTACCCGCATTCGAGGTATGGCCTGTTTTCATTCCGTCGAGACCTTCATAGGCATAGCTTTTGAAATTGGTTATATTTTTATTCGCTTCCAGCATCCAGTTGTAATTGATGATTGGATCTTTATCATTAGGCCGGAACTTGTAGGATTGAATCGTTGTGAAATCTTTGTAGTCGGGGTGATCCATAATGATATATCTGCACAAAATGGCTGCATCTCGTGCCGCCATAACGATTTCTTTATCCTCAGCTGGACGGAATTCCGCAGGCATATCTGCACGATCCAAACCTGTGGAGTTGATGAAATAGCTATCTTTCATTCCCATACGCTTCGCTTCATCATTCATCATTTTGACAAAAGCTTGTTCGGAACCTGCAACATATTCAGCCAAAGCAACCGTGGCATCATTGGCAGAACCTACGGCCATAGCTATGTATAGCTCCTTGACCGTATGTTGGTCACCTTTTGCTAGGAAAATGCGCGATCCTGTACTTTTGGCTGCATTTTCACCTACAGTAACAACATCATCCCAACTAAACTTTCCCTGTTTAACCTGTTCTGCGACAATGTACTCTGTCATCATCTTGGTCATACTTGCAGGCGGCATCGCTTTATCCGCATCGACATTTAGTAGGACCTGTCCCGTTGAAGCCTCCATCAGCACAGCTGCTCTAACTTCGAGCCCGAGTGAGTCCACCCCAGGAACTTGTATTGCTTTTTCCGTCTTTGTTGTTGTTGCCGTAGCAGTCAGAACCTGACCGGAGTTATCCGCAGCAGCCATAACCGGCATTACTGCAGACATGCAAAGCATGTTAATTAGCATAACCGAGGCTACGCTCTTTTTGAGCATTTGGCGTTTCTTTTTATTCAACTGTTTGGTTTTCAATGATGAATACTCCCTTCGATCCAAAGCATGGTTAAATGCTTCAGTGCAGCTTAAGCTGCGATTTTCTTGTTCCCTAACCTGTGCAATGATGTATGAGATGTGTGGTATATGCGCTATATCGAACAAGCAATATTATTGCTCCTAAAGTTCGTTATCGATTGTCACTTAGTCCGCATTTTGCGAATGCTTATGTAAAAGGACGTCCGCGCTTCTGTTTAGCTGCCAGTCTTTTCTGGCATTCCATTTGCTATTCAAAACCATATTCATAGACTCACGTCAAATAGCCGCCGCAACGCCTTAATCCAATCCTTGGATCGTCACCGCTTGTTCTATTCTATCACAGGGGTATCTGCAAAAAAAGACAGACCCGGTGAAAATCACCGAGCCTGTCCTGGAAATGATTAACTCTCTTCCGATTACAACGAGTAGTTAGGTGCTTCTTTGGTAATCTGTACATCATGGGGATGACTTTCGCGGAGTCCCGCACCTGTAATTCGGATAAAGCCCGTATCGTTACGAAGCTGCTCCAAGTTGCTTGTACCACAGTATCCCATACCCGAACGCAGACCACCAATCAGTTGGTGGATCGTATCCGACAATGGTCCTTTGTAAGCAACACGGCCTTCGATTCCTTCCGGAACCAGTTTCTTGTCATCATCTTGGAAGTAACGATCTTTACTACCTTGTTTCATTGCAGCCATTGAACCCATGCCGCGATATACTTTGTAGCTACGCCCTTGGAAGATCTCAGTTTCCCCCGGGCTTTCCGCTGTGCCGGCAAACAAACTTCCCAGCATAACTGCGTGTGCTCCTGCAGCCAGTGCCTTCGTAATTTCACCAGAATATTTAATGCCGCCATCCGCGATAATCGGAACTCCATATTCACGTGCCACTGTTGCACAATCATACACTGCAGTTACTTGAGGTACACCAATACCAGCGATAACACGTGTTGTACAAATCGACCCTGGACCAATACCCACTTTGACCACTGAAGCTCCTGCTTCGATCAGGTCACGAGTTGCTGCGCCAGTAGCGACGTTACCTGCAACGATGGTCAGGCTAGGGAAACGTTCACGAAGCTGACGTACAGCTTCGATGATATTGATATGGTGTCCATGAGCCGAGTCTACCGTAATCAAGTCAACACCAGCCTGTACCAAAGCATCGGCACGTTCAAATGTATCTTTGGAGATACCAATCGCTGCACCAACCAACAAACGGCCTTGAGCATCTTTGGCTGCATGAGGGAATTGAATGGCTTTTTCAATATCTTTAATGGTGATAAGACCTTTCAACGTGTTCGTCTCATCAACTAATGGAAGTTTTTCAATCTTGTGCTTCTGAAGGATACCCTCAGCTTCTTGTAGTGTAGTGCCTACAGGAGCTGTAACCAGATTCTCACGAGTCATGACTTCACTAATTTTGATGCCGTAATCATGGATAAAACGCAAATCACGGTTCGTCAAAATACCAACCAGCTTCTGATCTCCTTCAATAATAGGTACACCGGAGATCCGATATTTCGCCATTACTGCTTCCGCATCAGATACCAAGTGATCTGCTGTCAATGAGAACGGGTTTGTAATTACGCCACTCTCCGAACGTTTAACTCGATCTACTTCTTCTGCCTGTTGTTCAACCGACATATTTTTATGGATAACACCGATGCCGCCTTCACGCGCAATGGCAATAGCCAGTGTCGCTTCAGTTACCGTATCCATACCTGCACTGATCAAAGGTATGTTTAACTTTACACTGTCGCTCAAACGAATAGATACATCTACTTCTTTAGGCAGTGTCTCGGATTTCCGTGGCACTAGCAATACATCATCAAAGGTGAGGCCTTCCTTACCAAATTTATCTTCCCACACGCAAGTGTTCCTCCTTATGTTTGCTCAGCTTTACGGTCCAAAACCCGAAGATTCCAGGCTGTATTTCACGCCGAAAATACGTTTTCTGAAAAATTTATTATTGCCATCTTAGCAAAGCGATATTTAGACTGTCAAGGAAAAGTACTTGGTTATATCAGGTGTATTGCCTGATGAACACAACTGTTTTTCTAGTGCGGACAAGTGTAAATATTACGACAAAAAAACGTCAATTCGTATCGAATAACGTTACCTTTATACATACTAGTGTGCTGATAAATTACCATATTCAATCTGTATTTTAATCCCATACTGCATAGTATAACTATATAATAAAAACCACCACCGAATAACATCGGCAGTGGTTCTTTGCTTGGCGGCGTCCTACTCTCCCAGGACCCTGCGGTCCAAGTACCATCGGCGCTAGAGGGCTTAACGGTCGTGTTCGGGATGGGTACGTGTGGAACCCCTCCGCCATCGCCACCAAACGCATAGCTTAGCTTACATTTCAGAGATCGTTCTCTGAAAACTAGATTCGAAACGAAACATGCGAATTCAAACTTGCAAATTGGATAAGCCCTCGACCGATTAGTACTGGTCAGCTCCATGCATTGCTGCACTTCCACCCCCAGCCTATCTACCTCGTCGTCTTCAAGGGGTCTTACATACTGGGAAATCTCATCTTGAGGGGGGCTTCACGCTTAGATGCTTTCAGCGTTTATCCCTTCCGTACATAGCTACCCAGCGGTGCTCCTGGCGGAACAACTGGTACACCAGCGGTACGTCCATCCCGGTCCTCTCGTACTAAGGACAGCTCCTCTCAAATTTCCTACGCCCACGACAGATAGGGACCGAACTGTCTCACGACGTTCTGAACCCAGCTCGCGTACCGCTTTAATGGGCGAACAGCCCAACCCTTGGGACCTACTTCAGCCCCAGGATGCGATGAGCCGACATCGAGGTGCCAAACCTCCCCGTCGATGTGGACTCTTGGGGGAGATAAGCCTGTTATCCCCAGGGTAGCTTTTATCCGTTGAGCGATGGCCCTTCCATGCGGTACCACCGGATCACTAAGCCCGACTTTCGTCCCTGCTCGACTTGTAGGTCTCGCAGTCAAGCTCCCTTATGCCTTTGCACTCTTCGAATGATTTCCAACCATTCTGAGGGAACCTTTGGGCGCCTCCGTTACTCTTTAGGAGGCGACCGCCCCAGTCAAACTGCCCACCTGACACTGTCCCCGCACCGGATTACGGTACCAGGTTAGAACCTAGATACGATCAGGGTGGTATCCCAACGTTGCCTCCACGCAAGCTGGCGCTCACGTTTCAAAGGCTCCCACCTATCCTGTACAGATCGTACCCAAATTCAATATCAAGCTGCAGTAAAGCTCCATGGGGTCTTTCCGTCTTGTCGCGGGTAACCTGCATCTTCACAGGTATTAAAATTTCACCGGATCTCTCGTTGAGACAGCGCCCAAGTCGTTACGCCATTCGTGCGGGTCAGAATTTACCTGACAAGGAATTTCGCTACCTTAGGACCGTTATAGTTACGGCCGCCGTTTACTGGGGCTTCGGTTCACAGCTTCGGGATTACTCCCTAACCACTCCCCTTAACCTTCCAGCACCGGGCAGGCGTCAGCCCGTATACTTCGCCTTACGGCTTCGCACAGACCTGTGTTTTTGCTAAACAGTCGCTTGGGCCTTTTCACTGCGGCCCCCTCGTGCTATTCACACTACCGGGGCACCCCTTCTCCCGAAGTTACGGGGTCATTTTGCCGAGTTCCTTAACGAGAGTTCTTCCGCGCGCCTTAGAATACTCTTCTCGCCTACCTGTGTCGGTTTGCGGTACGGGCACCATCACCTGGCTAGAGGCTTTTCTTGGCAGTGTGAGATCATGACCTTCGCTACTGTAATTTTCACTCCCCATCACAGCTCAGCCTTACGATGTGCGGATTTGCCTACACATCAGCCTTACTGCTTAGACGGACATCCATCAGTCCGCGTCACTACCCTACTGCGTCCCCCCATTGCTCATAACGGCTTACGGTGGTACAGGAATTTCGACCTGTTGTCCTTCGACTACGCCTTTCGGCCTCGCCTTAGGTCCCGACTTACCCTGAGCGGACGAACCTTCCTCAGGAACCCTTAGGCTTTCGGCGGATCAGATTCTCACTGATCTTTTCGTTACTCATACCGGCATTCTCACTTGTATAATGTCCAGCGCTCCTTACGGTACACCTTCAACCCTTATACAACGCTCCCCTACCCCTGATGCAAAGCATCAAGCCATAGCTTCGGTGGTGTGTTTAGCCCCGTTACATTTTCGGCGCAGAGTCACTCGACCAGTGAGCTATTACGCACTCTTTAAATGATGGCTGCTTCTAAGCCAACATCCTGGTTGTCTGTGCAACTCCACATCCTTTCCCACTTAACACACACTTGGGGACCTTAGCTGATGGTCTGGGCTGTTTCCCTTTTGACAATGGATCTTAGCACTCACTGTCTGACTCCCGGAAGTAAGTCTATGGCATTCGGAGTTTGACTGAGCTTGGTAACCCTTGCGGGCCCCGCACCCAATCAGTGCTCTACCTCCACGACTCTGTTTTCCGAGGCTAGCCCTAAAGCTATTTCGGGGAGAACCAGCTATCTCCGAGTTCGATTGGAATTTCTCCGCTACCCCCACCTCATCCCCGCATTTTTCAACATGCGTGGGTTCGGGCCTCCAGTGCGTGTTACCGCACCTTCACCCTGGACAGGGGTAGATCACCCGGTTTCGGGTCTACGTCCACGTACTATGTCGCCCTATTCAGACTCGCTTTCGCTGCGGCTCCGGCTCTTCACCTTAACCTTGCACGGGAACGTAACTCGCCGGTTCATTCTACAAAAGGCACGCCATCACCCCTAAAACGGGCTCTGACTTTTTGTAAGCACACGGTTTCAGGTTCTATTTCACTCCCCTTCCGGGGTGCTTTTCACCTTTCCCTCACGGTACTGCTTCACTATCGGTCGCTAGGAAGTATTTAGCCTTGGCAGATGGTCCTGCCGGATTCATACGGGGTTTCACGTGCCCCGCACTACTCGGGATCCGTCTCGGAGGGAACAGACTTTCAATTACAGGGCTTTTACCTTCTTTGGCGGGCCTTTCCAGACCTCTTCGCTTAACCGGTTCCTTTGTAACTCCATGTGAGACGTCCCACAACCCCAAAGAGCAAGCTCTCTGGTTTGGGCTTCTCCGCGTTCGCTCGCCGCTACTGACGGAATCACTATTGTTTTCTCTTCCTCAGGGTACTTAGATGTTTCAGTTCCCCTGGTATGCCTCTACACAACCTATGTATTCAGTTGTGAGTAACTGGAAATTACCCCAGCTGGGTTTCCCCATTCGGACACCCCCGGATCAAAGCTTGCTTACAGCTCCCCGAGGCAGTTTCGTTGTTCGCCACGTCCTTCATCGGCTCCTAGCGCCTAGGCATCCTCCGTGTGCTCTTAGTAGCTTAACCATATTGCTCCGGTTTTGACTGCTCGCTTCCCTTGTTTTGCTTGCGCAAAGCCAAAAGTCACTCCCATTCAATACCATCGCAAAAGCAATTAACTACCGTTTTTATTGAAACTTGTTTACACAAGTTCAGCTAAAAAGGAATGTTCTAATTCGCATTTACTTTCGTTTCGATATCTAGTTTTCAAAGAACAAGCTCCATGCAAAAGCAAGCTGTTTGAGAGTTTGAGCTCTCAAAACTGAGCAACGAGTGAGTGTTTTGCAGCTAAGCTGCGTATTTGAATGTTTCCACGCGGGAAACGATTCTCCATAGAAAGGAGGTGATCCAGCCGCACCTTCCGATACGGCTACCTTGTTACGACTTCACCCCAATCATCTATCCCACCTTCGGCGGCTGGCTCCTTGCGGTTACCCCACCGACTTCGGGTGTTATAAACTCTCGTGGTGTGACGGGCGGTGTGTACAAGACCCGGGAACGTATTCACCGCGGCATGCTGATCCGCGATTACTAGCAATTCCGACTTCATGCAGGCGAGTTGCAGCCTGCAATCCGAACTGAGACCGGCTTTGTTGGGATTGGCTCCATCTCGCGATTTCGCAGCCCGTTGTACCGGCCATTGTAGTACGTGTGTAGCCCAGGTCATAAGGGGCATGATGATTTGACGTCATCCCCACCTTCCTCCGGTTTGTCACCGGCAGTCTATCTAGAGTGCCCACCCGAAGTGCTGGCAACTAAATATAAGGGTTGCGCTCGTTGCGGGACTTAACCCAACATCTCACGACACGAGCTGACGACAACCATGCACCACCTGTCTCCTCTGTCCCGAAGGAAAGATACATCTCTGTACCGATCAGAGGGATGTCAAGACCTGGTAAGGTTCTTCGCGTTGCTTCGAATTAAACCACATACTCCACTGCTTGTGCGGGTCCCCGTCAATTCCTTTGAGTTTCAGTCTTGCGACCGTACTCCCCAGGCGGAGTGCTTAATGTGTTAACTTCGGCACCAAGGGTATCGAAACCCCTAACACCTAGCACTCATCGTTTACGGCGTGGACTACCAGGGTATCTAATCCTGTTTGCTCCCCACGCTTTCGCGCCTCAGCGTCAGTTACAGCCCAGAGAGTCGCCTTCGCCACTGGTGTTCCTCCACATATCTACGCATTTCACCGCTACACGTGGAATTCCACTCTCCTCTTCTGCACTCAAGTCACCCAGTTTCCAGTGCGATCCGGGGTTGAGCCCCGGGATTAAACACCAGACTTAAATGACCGCCTGCGCGCGCTTTACGCCCAATAATTCCGGACAACGCTTGCCCCCTACGTATTACCGCGGCTGCTGGCACGTAGTTAGCCGGGGCTTTCTTCTCAGGTACCGTCACCTTGAGAGCAGTTACTCTCCCAAGCGTTCTTCCCTGGCAACAGAGCTTTACGATCCGAAAACCTTCATCACTCACGCGGCATTGCTCCGTCAGGCTTTCGCCCATTGCGGAAGATTCCCTACTGCTGCCTCCCGTAGGAGTCTGGGCCGTGTCTCAGTCCCAGTGTGGCCGATCACCCTCTCAGGTCGGCTACGCATCGTCGCCTTGGTGAGCCGTTACCTCACCAACTAGCTAATGCGCCGCAGGCCCATCCCCAAGTGACAGATTGCTCCGTCTTTCCAGTTTCCTTCAGGCGAAGAAAACAACTATTCGGTATTAGCTACCGTTTCCGGTAGTTGTCCCAAACTTGAGGGCAGGTTGCCTACGTGTTACTCACCCGTCCGCCGCTAAGTATCAAGGAAGCAAGCTTCCTATCAACTCCGCTCGACTTGCATGTATTAGGCATGCCGCCAGCGTTCGTCCTGAGCCAGGATCAAACTCTCCAATAAGGGATGAATTTCAGCAGCGCGGTTAAACGCTTTGAAAATCATCTCAAGTATTTGAAAAGAGCGATAAGCTCATTTTGAATCTGACGAGATTAAAAATCTCATTTGTGCTCCAGTCGATTCAAGCCAAGGCTTGTCTCAAACTTTCGCGTTCATTCTGCAAGCAGAATGTTTACTCACTCGTTGTTCAGTTTTCAAAGATCAAACTTATTTCGTTACCGAGTGTTGTTCTCCTCAGCAACTTTTATATCTTATCAAATCCGAACCAACTTAGCAAGCTCTTTTTTTAAGTTTCTTTCGAAGCTTATTTCATTCGCTTGCCGCACCGTGTTAACCATGTTTTCTTGGCCGGAATTAGAATATACCATGTACAGATTTACAATGCAAGTCTTTTTTTGAACCTATATTAACAATCGGTTTGATCTAATCCGGACGTACATACGGTATTTTCCCAACTTAGCAAGTTCGTATGCACGTCCACCTAGCTTTTTATTGTTTAACATTCCCGACTGGAACTTTTCGTGGCCATAAACTATAGCTAAAGCTTATTAGAAAATCGATACCAAGTATGATTCCCCATACTTTAATCAGATTAATGAAGACAGCTGTGCGTTCAGCATCACCAATCCACCATATCATGGCGAAGAGAAATGCGCTGCCTATGGCCCAAGCCAATAGATGTCTAAACCATCCACTACGCTCACGACTCGCATGTTCTCTACCATATAACTTGTTGCTCCGAGGATTCTCTCCACCCTTGAACCAATATAGGAAATATCGATCCGCCCAAGCGATCATCTGATGGCCATAAGCAATGCTTACTCCTATATACACCGCAGCAATACCATGAATCATGCTTGCTGTAGCTCCGCGCTGAAGATCCATAACTGTAGCTACCAGCAATAACAGATCCACAACCGGCGTCGCCATCAATAAACTGATACCTAACCGCTTCATGCCAAGAAGATACCTGACACTCAGACCCGCGAACACAAACACCCAAAAGGCAATCTCACAACCTATAATGAAATAACCAATCATCTCAGCCCCTCCTTTTTATGATACATTTGTATTAAATATAATTTAGCACGTTTGTATTATAATAATCAACAGTGATATAATACGCCTATGCCTAAAATTGTTGATCACGATAAACAGCGTGTGCTCGTAGCCGAGGCGGCATGGCGTATTATACGAAGAGATGGCATGGAACAAGCCTCTGTTCGGAATATCGCTGAAGAAGCTGGAATTTCGGTCGGTTCGATGCGTCACTACTTTTCTACTCAATCGGAACTACTACTATATGCCATGAACCTGGTATCTGAACGGGTGTCCCATCGAATCCAACAAATGTCCTTCACCGGCTCTCCCATGGACAATATGAAACGCCTATTGCTCGAATTCTTACCAAACACGGAAGAAAAACTGGCCGAAATGGAGGTGTGGTACGCTTTTACAGCCAGATCGAAAACCGATCCTACCCTCAAAGAACTTGCTAATACCGTGTATGATGAACTTAGACAAGCTGTAGGTTCTGTTATCACCTACCTGATGAAGCTCGATCTCTCCAGACCTGATCTGGACAAAGAACTGGAGATCGAGAGATTGTATGCACTGGTGGATGGCTTAGGCATACATACCGTGCTTAGACCGGATCAGATGAATGGCAAGCTCATGGACGATGTTCTCACTTTGCATCTTGCTTCCTTGTGCCGCTAAACAAAAAAAACCGCAGTACATTCGTTGTGACTAATGCCCGTTACGATAACAGGAGTTAGTTCTGAATGTCTGACGGTTTTTCTTTTTATCCGATAATAATCCGGCCCTCCGGATGACGATACAGTTTCTTCTCTTTGCGCGGACGTAGGGCATACGCGATAGTTAATGGCCCAATCCGACCTACAAACATGGTAAAGGTAATAATGATTTTTCCCCAATTGGTCAATTCATGAGTGACTCCCACGGAAAGCCCCACGGTACCAATTGCCGATGCAGCTTCAAACATCAGTGAAAGGAATGGCGCATCCTCTGTCGTAAGTAGGAGCATCACCACGATCATGAATATGATCAGAGAAACCATGATAATGGTCAATGCTCTCATAAGAAGCTCCTTCGGAACACGTTGGCGGAAAAAGACGATATCCTTATTCCCCCGAATCATGGCATACACTGCTCCGATCATAATCAGGAATGTAGTCGTCTTGATTCCGCCCCCGGTCGATCCCGGGGAAGCCCCGATAAACATCAGCAGAATGAAGAAGAATTGGGTAGCCTGCCTCATCTCCGTGATATCGATTGTACTTGTTCCGGAAGAACGTGTAGAGACAGACTGGAAGAAGGATGCATAGATCTTCTCGGTCCAGGTGAGTGAAGCCAGCGTATGTCCATTTGTGAATTCGAAAACAAACAGCACGATCGCTCCTATACCGATCAGCGCTCCAGACACAGACAGCACCAGTTTGGACTGCAGGGATAGACGGCGGCGTTTGCGATACTCGAACAGATCATTCAATACAACAAACCCAAGTCCACCAGAGACAACGAGCACAGAAGCGGTCACGTTGAATATCCAGTCTCCGGTGTAATATTGGAAGCTGTTGCCGAAAAGATCAAATCCGCCATTATTAAACAGGGAAACGGAATGAAATATTCCATAGTATACAGCTTGACCAAACGGCATCTCCGTTGCCCAGCGTAGCGCCAGTATGACAGCAGCCACCCCTTCAATGGTAAAGGAGAAAATCAACACTTTGCGGATAATGCGTACAATCCCCTCCATACTGTCTGCATTAATGGCTTCTTTGAGCAATAGCCTGTCCTTGAGCGAGATTCGTTTACCCAATACTAGCGCAAAGAGAGTAGCCATAGTCATGAAGCCGAGTCCACCGAGCTGCATTAACACCATAATGACGATCTGACCAAACAAATTAAACGTCGTGCCTACATCCACAACGACCAATCCAGTCACACATGCCGCAGAGGTTGATGTAAAGAGAGCATCAATAAACGCCAAATGCTCACCGCTTTGGTTAGAGATCGGCAACATGAGAAGCATTGTTCCAATCGCAATAATAAGCAGAAAACCGCCGACCAGGATTAATGGAGGAGATATGAACTTGGCAAAGTGAAGCCTGAACTTCATGAAGGGCACCTCTTTTAACAAAATACGAACAGGTTAAACTTAATAAATCCGCCTATGTAAACCTAAAGAGGAACTTGCCCCAGCATGATACTGAACGGCAGGTTCCTCTTCTATTATGAACGTATCCTACGTTCCTTATTTAATCTTGCGTACGAGGGCGCATGTGCGGGAAGAGCAGTACGTCACGAATCGACGGAGAATTGGTCAGCAGCATGATCAGGCGATCAACTCCGATTCCCAGTCCACCTGTCGGTGGCATACCATATTCGAGTGCACGGATGAAGTCGTCATCCATCTCATGAGCCTCGTCGTTCCCATGCTCTTTCTCCAGCATCTGTGCTTCAAAGCGCTGACGCTGATCGATTGGATCATTCAGCTCTGTGAACGCATTCGCATGCTCGCGTCCAACGATGAACAACTCGAAACGATCCGTGAAGCGCGGGTCTACATCGTTTTTCTTCGCCAGAGGTGAAATCTCAAGAGGGTGTCCCGTAATGAAAGTCGGTTGAATCAACGTCTCTTCCACAAACTCTTCAAAGAACGCGTTCAAAATATGACCGAATGTCATATGTTTTTCAACCGGAACTTTATGTTCCTTCGCTAAGCTATGTGCTTCCTCATCCGTCATGTGTACGGAGAAGTCTACGCCCACAACTTCCTTAACTGCATCCACCATCGTAACACGACGCCACTGTGGCGTAAGATCTACTTCATAATCTCCATACTGGATCACTTGCGTACCCAGTACTTCCTGTGCAATATGAGCAACCAGGTTCTCCGTCAATTGCATAATATCCTTGTAGTCGGCATATGCCTCATACAATTCAATCATCGTGAACTCCGGATTATGACGTGTAGACATACCTTCGTTCCGATATACACGACCGATCTCGTATACCTTCTCCAGTCCGCCTACAATTAGACGTTTCAGGTGAAGTTCAATCGCAATCCGCATGTACAGTTCCATATCCAGCGCATTATGATGCGTGATGAATGGACGTGCTGCGGCTCCTCCTGCAATGGTATGCAACGTAGGTGTTTCCACTTCCAGATATCCAAGGGAATCCAGATAACGGCGCATCGATTGAATGATTTTGGAACGTGCGATAAAGGTCTGTTGAACGTCCGGGCTCATGATCAGGTCAACATAACGCTGGCGGTAGCGCAGCTCTACGTCGGTGAGACCATGGAATTTATCCGGAAGCGGATAGAGCGATTTGGACAGCACTTCAAGATCTTTAACTTTGACAGAAGTTTCACCTGTTTTGGTCTTGAAGATCACACCAGTTACCCCAACGATATCGCCAAGGTCCAGTAGGCTGAATGCCGCATACTTGTCTTCAGGCACGCTATCCTGACGAACATAGATCTGGATTCTGCCGCTCAGGTCCTGAATATGTGCAAAGCTTGCTTTACCCATTCCCCGCTTCGCCATAATCCGTCCGGCAATACTGACTTCGATGTGCTTCTCTTCCAGCTCTTCCTTGGTCAGTTCTTCATACTTCTTCAGAATGGAGCCGGCTTCTTCGGTACGTACGTATTTTTGGCCAAAAGGGTCGATTCCCAATTTGCGGAGCTCGTCCAATTTGTCACGGCGAATTTGTAAAAGCTCGCTAAGTTCGGTTTCCTGATTCAAGACTTCATCCGTCATGATCTGTATTCATCTCCTTATTTACATTGCAGGCATCGCGAGAGGACGCTCTTCCTCAAATGTTGAAAAAGCTTCCCTAAGGAAGCTTTTGTTTACCGTGCCCAACTGCTTCGTTGCTATAGCTTTTTAATGTCTACAATTTTATATTGAATTACGCCAGCAGGCACACTTACATCAACAACAGTACCTGTTTTCTTGCCCAGAATGGCTCTACCTACAGGGCTCTCATTCGAAATTTTGTTCTGAAGCGGATTCGACTCCGCAGTACCTACAATGGTATATTCCGTGATGTCTCCGAATTCCAAATCTTCTACAGTAACGGTTGCCCCGACGCTTACAACATCAGTATCGATCTCATCGCTGTTGATAATCCGCGCGTTACGAAGCAATTTCTCCAACGTGATTACACGTCCTTCAATGAAAGCTTGCTCATTCTTCGCGTCTTCGTATTCAGAGTTTTCACTGATATCTCCATACCCGATGGCTACCTTAATCCGTTCAGCAACTTCGCGGCGCTTCACTGATTTCAATGTTTCCAATTCTTCTTCCAGCTTCTTGAGTCCTTCTGGTGTAAGGATAACTTCCTTGTCGCTCATCTCAACCGATTCTCCTGTCGTGGGAATAATTTGATTGTACGGCAACGGAATCAGTGCTTATTACAGAGCTCCGCCCGCATACATCTTCAAAACTATATGAAGTTCTCCAGAGAAATAGAATATTCCTCCTGATGCTATAGCCTTATTAACGCACATGGCGAATTTATACTGAGAAATTATAGGGGAACGATCTCGAAAAGTCAATGTTACGCCCCCTATAGCTGTAAACGTTTTACAGATGCGTTTATGATTAAGATGCATTTCCGGCGATTACCGGTTCTGACTCCAAATTACCTTCGCTTTTCAGCTGACCCACAAAGTTCTCCAGAATCTGTACCATCTCATCGCGCTTGGTACCTTCCATAATAACGTCCTTGATGCGAGCAGATCCTTTCAAGCCTTTCAAATACCAAGCCAGATGTTTACGCATCTCGCGTACGGCAACCGTCTCGTTCTTCAGTGCGATCAGGCGATCCATATGCAGGATGGCAACACGGATCTTCTCTTCCCCATTCGGGTCAGGAAGCAATTCACCTGTGCTTAAGTATTGAATGGTACGATACAGCATCCATGGATTACCCAGGGCGGCACGACCAATCATAACTCCGTCACAACCCGTTTCATCCAGCATACGGCGTGCATCCTCTGGTGTATGGACATCACCATTGCCGATCACTGGAATAGAGACAGCTTCTTTTACATCTTTGATGTGTGACCAGTCAGCTGTGCCTGTGTAAAGTTGCTCACGCGTACGGCCGTGTACACTTACCGCCTGTCCACCAGCACGTTCAACCGCGAGCGCATTCTCAACTGCGAAGATATGCTCGTTATCCCAGCCGATACGCATCTTGACCGTCACCGGCTTCTCAACCGCATCCACTACAGCGGATACCATCTCATAGATTTTGTTCGGATCAAGCAACCAACGCGCACCCGCATCACATTTCGTCACTTTTGGCACAGGGCACCCCATGTTGATGTCGATGATGTCTGCATTGGTTTCTTGGTCCACGATTTTGGCTGCTTCTACGAGGGAATCACGATCTCCTCCAAAAATCTGAAGGCTTAACGGTTTCTCACGCTCATCTACAAACAGCATCTCACGTGTGCGCTGGTTGCCATGGACGATCGCTTTGCCACTCACCATCTCAGCGCATACGAGACCTGTTCCGAATTCTTTTGCGATCAAACGAAAAGCCGGATTACATACGCCAGCCATCGGCGCAAGTACGACCTGGTTTTTCATTTCAATGCCACCAATTTTAAGCACAGTAGTCATTCCACTCCTTTTTAATTCTGTATAAATCAACGATTAAAGATCGATTAGTGTCTTTGTTGTTGTAAATGACGAAAACGAAACGTCCTACCTGCCCTGTAACTCCTCGATACTGATTGCCAATACTCCAGCAATTCGATCCAGCTCTTGCTGTGATACCTTACGGTTTCCCCGCTCGATGGTTCCCAGAATGGCCAGCGAGATACCTGTCTCGGCAGCAAGTTCATGTTGTGTTAAACCTTTCAGCTTCCGGAATGCCCGGATTCGATTGGCCAATTGCATGTTTTCCAAAGCTGTATTCCATCCTTTCCATCCAGTACAGACAACGATGAGTGTACATAGGTATACAAACCTGACTCCTCACCCGGCGGTACGATATCCGACAGTGGAACCAGCACAAAGGCCCGTTCACCCATGCGGGGATGAGGCAATTGAAGCAGTTCGGTATCTCGCGTCTCACCGTGCATCCAGAGCAGATCCAGATCAACGGTGCGCGGTCCCCAGCGAATATCACGAACACGTCCGAGTCGGTCCTCGATACCCAATAGTTCCGTGAGCAACTGCTCCGGTGTCAGCATCGCCTGTACGGCGACTGCCATATTCAGAAACGCAGGCTGATCTACATATCCTACAGGTTCCGTCTCATATAGCGCAGAGCAGCGCAGAACGGATATATGGGGGTGCTCATCCAGCAAAGACAATGCCTCAAGCAACGTCTGTTCGCGGTCACCCAAATTAGCCCCTAAAGCAATATAAGCCTCTGAAGATTCAGAGGTCGAATGTGCAATCATGATCGGTTCTCACTTTCTTGTGCGGCGAAGCTCTACCGTTACGCCCTCAAAATGTACATCGAATGGCGGATGTGGCTTCGTCACCTTGACTGTCAATGCATTGATAATAGTATAAGTGTCTAGTAAAGAAGATGCAATATGTTCGCCCAAAGCTTCAATTAACTGGAATGATTTATGCTCAACAATCTGTTTAACCAGTTCATGGATCTCCGCATAGTTGATCGTTTTGGTCAGATCATCGTTACGTCCAGCCTCGCTCAGGTCCATATCGATCTCCAGATCAATATAGTACCGCTGCCCAAGCTTCCGTTCTTCTGCAAAAACGCCATGATATCCATAATACTCCATACGATGCAACACCATTCTATCCATACGTCCGCCTGCCCTCTATATATATTGAAATAGTTCTCTATTTGAAGATATCTTTTGCTTTACCTTTGAAAAACGTTGCACTTCTACTGGACGGGTCAATCAGACCCGCCAGTATTATTTCCTCCGGAGACCTGGAGAAGTGTATAACATGGCATCACACATGTCTGCCGTCCGCCGAATCGACTTCACATCATGAACCCGAACCATTTGGCAGCCTTGGGCAATGCCAAACGCAACGGTCGCAGCTGTGCCTTCCAGCGCATCATCCGCACCGACATCCAGGGTGTTCTGGATGAATCTTTTGCGTGAAGTAGCTAGCAGGACAGGATAGCCCATCTCATTGAGCAAACCGAGCGATGACATGAGCTTCAGATTTTCTGCCAGATCCTTCACAAAACCAATACCCGGGTCCAGGATAATCTGATCTGCCTTCACGCCAGCTTCCAGCGCAATCTGTATGCTCTCCTGCACATCGCTAACGACATCACTTAGATAATCGGTATAATTGCGATCCTGCCGATTATGCATCAGAACAATGGGACACTCCAGTTCTGCTGCTGTGCGAGCCATATCCGGGTCGGCCTTTGCACCCCACACATCATTAATGATATGGGCACCGGCCAGAATGGCCTGACGCGCAACATCCGCCTTGTACGTATCTACGGATATTGGAATATGCGGGGCTTGCTGATGCAATGCTTCAATAACAGGAATAATCCGGCTAAGCTCTTCATCGGCGTTGACAACCTCTGATCCGGGTCGGGTAGACTCCCCACCGATATCAATCAGGTCAGCCCCGTCTTCCATCATCTGCTTGGCATGGGCAACCGCCCGCTCCACGTTGGTATAACGTCCTCCATCCGAGAACGAATCAGGCGTGACGTTGAGAATGCCCATAATCTGTGTTCTTGCACCCAGCTTCAACTCCGCTGGCCCCCATGCATATTTCCGTTCATAGATGATCGGTGAGAGTGTCATGAAGTATACCCCGCTTTCTGCCGGTACATACCCAGAAGGACTGCTGTAACTGGGCCTATATGTCCGTTGCTTATTGTCGTTTCTGCTCCGCCCTGATCCCGCAGAGTCGTAACCGGAACCAATTCTGCAACCGAGCCTGTTAGAAATATCTCCTCTGCTTGAAGGAGGTCCTCCCACGTAGCTAGCGTTTCGATGCAGGCGAATTCTTGCTGCGAGGCAATCTCCATTACCACAGCTCTAGTGATGCCCGGCAGAATACCGGTTGAGAGCGCTGGCGTGTAGAGTACTTTTTCCCGTATCCAAAATACATTGCTGACGATCCCTTCCGCTATATAACCATCCCGGGTTAGTTGTAACCCTTCTGCACCCTGCACATGCTGCCCGTACCCATTCAGCTCCCGTTTCGCCAGAATGCTGTTCATGTAATGCAGTGACTTGAACCGCACTTTTCCTTCGGGCGTGTTACGAGGTGTAGACAGACGTTGGAGCATTTTGCCGCTCTTATATAAAGAGGGAGAGAGTTCAGGTAATGCTTTCGCCAGTAGGATATGATTGGGCTTCGTATAATCGCCAGAAGGTAGTCCTAGCGCCGCTTCGCCCGCTGATACCGTGTAACGCACGTAGGCATCCTGAAGTCCACCCGCATGCATGAGACGTTGAATCCAATCCGTCACTTCTGCCGCGCTCGTTGTAAAAGGAATGCCCAATTCCTCACACCCTGAAGCCATCCGCTCCAAATGCCGTTCCAGCAAATAAGGGGTGCCCTGATACGTTCGAAACGTCTCAAACAATCCAAGTCCGTACAAAAAGCCGTGATCCGTTACAGGAACCACGGCCGCCGCCATATTGACCAACTCTCCGTTTATCGCGGCATATTGCATGTTATACCTTCACTTGTTGGGACAAGAAGTTGCGAAGCATCTGATGTCCGTGGTCTGTAATAATGGATTCCGGGTGGAACTGAACACCTTCAATCGCATATTCTTTGTGGCGCAGACCCATAATCTCACCTTCAGCTGTCTCCGCTGTAATCTCCAGGCAGTCAGGCAAGCTGCTGCGCTCCACAATCAGGGAGTGATAACGGGTAGCTGTGAATGGAGATGGCAATCCGGCAAATACCGATGTTCCATTGTGGTGCATCTCGGAAGTTTTGCCGTGCATCATGCGTTCCGCACGCATGACATTGCCGCCAAACGCTTGTCCAATGGACTGATGACCCAGACACACACCAAAGATCGGGATGCTTCCTTTGAAGTGATCGATGACTGCCAAGCTAATGCCTGCTTCATTTGGTGTACACGGGCCCGGAGAGATCAGAATATGATCAGGTGCCAGCGCCTCTATGCCTGCCAGATCAATCTCATCGTTGCGGCGAACTTCCACCGTCTCACCCAGTTCACCCAGATATTGAACCAGGTTGTACGTGAAGGAATCGTAATTATCGATAACCAGTATCATATGCCTGCTCCTCCTCATCTTCCGTCAACGCAAGTGACGGTTTCTTCATTTTTAATTTAGTTTATTTTAACAGCTTCCGTTCGTTCCGCTTGTTCTTGTTCGACAGCTCTGTCCGCTTCCGCTTCCTCGCTGTAGTTCACAGCTCTCATCATCGCTCTTGCTTTGTTACGGCATTCCTTGTATTCCCGATATGGATCGGAATCAATGACAATCCCTGCACCGGCCTGTACATAGCCAATGCCATCCTTGATGGCAAGCGTACGAATGACAATGTTCAATTCCATATTCCCACTGTAATCCATCCAACCGATGGAACCCGTATAAGGTCCACGCCGAACAGGCTCAAGCTCCTCAATAATCTCCATGGTGCGGACTTTGGGCGCTCCTGTAATCGTCCCACCCGGGAATGTCGCAGCGATCACATCAAATACCGATAACCCTTTTGCCAGCCTGCCTTCCACTTGGGAAACGAGATGCATGACATGGGAATACTTCTCGATGGTCATTAATTCAGGCACATGAACCGAACCGTAGGCTGCAATCCGTCCGATATCGTTACGTTCAAGATCGACGAGCATAATATGCTCCGCCCGTTCTTTCTCACTGCCCAGCAGTTCATCCGCCATAGCCTTATCCTCTGCTTCGTCACGGCCCCTTCTTCGGGTCCCTGCGATGGGACGTGCACTGACCTTGCCATTCTCCACTTTCACCAGTAGTTCGGGAGATCCGCTTACCAGTTGAAAATCGGGACTGCGCAGCATCCCCATATACGGTGATGGATTCACCAGGCGCAGCCATTCATAAATATGCTCAGCGCTCGAATGAAGCCGCTTTTCCTGTCTCAAGGACAGATTCACCTGGAACACATCACCCTGCCTGATATATTCCTGCACCGTGCGTACAGCTTGTTCAAAGTCCTTCTGGGGAAAGGATGTCTCCCATCCTTCGGATTCTCTTTCCGCATCTTCAGGCTGCGGGGTGCGATTGACCCGCTTATTGCGACGTTCCAGTGCCTGCTGCTGTTCCTCCGCCTGTGCGAATCCCATAATATGAAGCCAACGTTGCTGCATCGCTGTCGCTCGTGCTTCTGCCGCTGCATATAGGCTACGGATATCGGTTTCGTTCCGGTTAGGCTCTATAGCCAGATGAACCATGCAGAAAAGCGCCTGCTGCTCATGGTCGTACGCCCATATTTCTTCAAAGCGCATCCACCAATAATCCGGTAGAGACGGATTATCTTCAGCCAAGGCTGGAAGCTTCTCCAACGATCTCGCTACATCGTAGCTGAGATAACCTGCGTATCCACCTCCAAAGTCAGGAGCTCCAGTAACCTTGGGTGCGCTGTAAGGGTCTGTCCATCTCTTCAATACGTCAAGCGGCTTGCCGCTGTCTGTCGAAGTGGTTCCTTGCGTCACATGATGAATAACCGCTTCTTGACCTTTACCCGAAATAACGGATACGGGGTCTAGTCCCAGAAATGTATATCTCCCGCCTTTGCCATTCTCCAGCACAATTGCATATGGTGACGCCTGCTGCCAGGCTGCCTCCCACGATAACGGTAAACCGCCATGATACGGTCCCTCATCCGACTTGGTGATATAGGGCATCATGGTCCAGCCTTGTCCAGCCCACTCCAGCCAGTCGGCGTATGTAGTCATCAGGTGTGTCATTGCGGTGTGCCGCCCTCCATCTGTCGCTAGTTCTATTGTCTGATAGTATACTAAAGCGCCGCCCCTTTTAAAAGCATTACGCCAAAAATCCTCCATACCCGTCATGCGGGCAAGGAGGATTAATTTTGACATTCGTAGGCTTAGGCTTCGAAGTTGTAAAGCGGTGTACTGAGGTAACGTTCACCGTTACTTGGCACGATTACAACAACACGTTTGCCTGCTCCCAGCTGTTTTGCAACCTGAAGACCTGCGCGGATCGCTGCACCGGAAGAGATCCCGGACAGAATGCCCTCTTCCTTCGCTACCTGACGAGCAGTCTCAAATGCATCATCATTCTCAATGTGAATGATCTCATCATAGATTTCCTGATCCAGAATCTCAGGGATAAAGTTGGCGCCAATTCCCTGAATCTTATGAGGGCCTGGTTTGCCACCCGCCAGAATTGGCGAAGCTGCTGGCTCAACTGCAACAATTTTAACGCCAGGGAAAGCTTCTTTCAGCACTTCGCCTGTACCTGTGATTGTCCCGCCTGTACCAATTCCTGCAACGAAAGCATCCAACGTACCGCCCACGGATTGAATCGCGTCAACAATCTCAGGGCCAGTCGTTTCACGGTGGATCTTCACGTTGGCTTTATTTTTAAATTGCTCTGCCATGAAATAGGATGGGTTTTCCTTCAGCAATTCTTCGGCTTTCTTAACAGCACCATTCATACCTTCGGCTCCCGGTGTAAGCACAAGCTCAGCACCATACGCACGAAGCAAGTTACGACGCTCCAAGCTCATCGTCTCAGGCATTACAATAACAGACTTGTAGCCTTTGGCTGCAGCCACCATCGCGAGTCCAATTCCCGTGTTACCACTTGTTGCTTCGATAATGGTATCACCTGGTTTCAGCTTGCCTTCTTTTTCCGCTTCTTCCACAATACTAATTGCGATACGGTCTTTCACGCTTGAACCTGGATTCTGGTACTCCAGCTTCACGAGTATTTCAGCACTGCCTTCAGGTACAATACGATTCAGACGAACAAGCGGAGTACCTCCGATGAGTTCTGTTACGTTATTAACTACTTTAGCCATATGAATGCCCTCCTTAGTGGGATGAGTAATACTTAAGTCCTGTTACTTTATACTGTGCGGCCGATAGCCTCTGGATGTTATAGAAGAACTGCGGAAATCCTGTTATATCCTATCCCTTACTGCTAAGATTTCTAGACAGGGCGGAGGTTTCCGAAAGTTTCTTTGTTCATAAGTAAATCTTTTATATCCGAGTAAACGAGTAGGTATTTGATTATTTTCATCTTATCAACGTTAACCCTTATTGTCAATATGAGTACTCAAAAAAAATACTCTGCCTTAAGCCCTAGGACCGCAGACAGAGTACTTTTATCAAGATGCAGCAGTACGAGACAATCCTTGCGAATGGAATTCAGGAGGCAGGAATCTCGGACAGGATCACGGCTTCATACTTGTTACGCAGCATTTGCTCCACCTGCGGTAACGGATCAGCCTGACTCAGAGCCAGCTGCATTCGAATCTCCTCATGAACTTCTTCAGCCGACTGCACTTGGCGTTCTTCTATATCATTGAGTCTGATAATCGCATAGCCTTCCTCTACTTGAACTGGACCGGCAATATCGTCAACATCCAGTTCCGCAGCGAGTTGAAGAATTTCTTCAGGCTGGAATGGATCATTCCGCTCAATCCATCCCAGCCTCCCACCAGCTTCACGAGAGAAGCTGTCTGTCGATAGCCTGCGAGCAGCTTCTTCAAAGTCTTCACCATTTTCCAACGCATCCAGTAAGGAATTCGCTTCCTCTTCTTCCTCTACTACGATGATGGACAAATCATATTTCTCAGGAGAAATGTAATCCTCACGGTGTTCGGTCCAGTAATGCTCAATATCTGCATCTTTGATCTGTATGCCGATCGTGGCGATTTTCTCAAGCAGCAGCCTGTATCCGGCTTCCAACTCAAGCTCCTGTTTTGACAGACCTAATTGGGACTTCATTTCATCAAAATACGAATTTTCTGAATCGTACCCCTCCATCGCGGCAGCCAGTTCCCTTGCGATCTCTTGGGGGGTGACGATCAGCTTGCGTTCAATTGCTTCGGCATATACAGCTTTACGATTCAGCATCTGGAGTAACAACTCACTGCCGTAACGTTTTTTCAGCGCGTCGGTCCACTCCTTGTCCGTGATGACTTCTCCGTTGATTGTCGCTACGGTGCTTCCTTCTTCCGTATTGGCATCATGGGATGCATCTGTCTCGTCTTTACCCTGTCTGAGACCATGCATGGCCATCACTGTACCCATGACCAGCATGCCCAGTGTCAAGACAATTACGGCCGTCCACAACCCTTTTTCCTGTCTTGTCATTCCGCATCCCGTCCCCGCATAGATCAGTTCTTGGCTTGCTCTAGGATGGTCTCAAGTTGTTCTTTGTTAAATTCGTAAGCTTCATTACAGAATTGGCAAACCACTTCAGCTCGGCCCTCTTCTTCAATTAATTGCTCCATCTCCGTTTGGCCCAGGCTGATCAGCGTCTTCTCTACCCGCTCACGTGAACACTCACAGCTGAATTGAATATCCAATCCTTCCATTACCTGTACATCTGGCAGTAGCCGGCGAAGCAACTCTTCCAGTTCAAGCCCCTGATCCAGCAACGTTGTCACTGGCGGCAACGCGCCAATGGCATTTTCGATCGCCGTGATCTCTTGATCTGTCAAACCCGGCAACAGTTGCATAATGAATCCACCTGCGACAATAACGGAATTATCCGTATCGACGAGTACACCTACCCCTACAGCAGAAGGTGTCTGCTCCGATTGGGCAAAATAGTACGTAAAGTCTTCGCCAAGTTCTCCTGAAATAATGGGCACACTGCCACGGTATGGCTCTTTCAGTCCCAAATCCTTGGTTATGTTAATGAAGCCTTCGGTTCCAACCGCGCCTGCAACATCCAGTTTGCCCATACTATTGCTTGGCAGATGTACGTGTGGATTAGAAACATACCCCCGAACCTCGCCTTTGGCATTGGCATCGGCTACGATCTGTCCAATTGGACCATCCCCATTGACTTGTATCGTTAGCTTTTCATCACCTTTGAGCATCGCACCCATAATAGCTGCTGTTGTAACCGTACGCCCCATGGCAGCTGTAGCCGTGGGAAACGTATCGTGTCTTCTGCGTAGTTCCTCAACCAGTTCCGTAGTCTGGACAGCAAAGGCCCTTACCTTTCCATTCATTGCTGTACCACGAATTAACCGGTCATGCTTGTTGTTGTTTTCCAAGTCATTCAGCCTCCTTTGGCGTATCGCCATTATAGTCGTAACACAGAAAAAACGGCACAACACTTAAGCTGTAATCTCAGCCCGCTGTATGCCGTCTCTAAGCTCACCTTTCCCGGTTCCGCTCATATATAATACGCAGCCCTTCAAGCGTAAGAAGCGGATCAACTTCCTCTATACTACGGGTTTCTTCTGCAATCAGTGTAGCGAGACCACCCGTTGCAATAACTCTGGGCCTGGCTCCCATTTCTTCGCGAATACGCTCTACAATACCATCTACCTGCCCTGCATAGCCAAATATAATGCCCGCTTGCATCGCATGAATAGTATTACGACCAATCACCTTCTTGGGTTTCTCCAGTTCAATACGAGGTAACTTGGATGCCCGCTCATAGAGCGCTTCGGTGGCAATGTGAATGCCAGGTACAATAGCTCCCCCCAGGTAATGACCTTTCTCGTCAATACAGTCAAAGGTCGTTGCAGTACCGAAATCGACCACGACGAGAGGGCCGCCATACTTCTCAACGGCTGCTACTGCATTAACAATGCGATCTGCACCCACTTCACGCGGATTTTCGTATCGCAGGTTCAGGCCGGTTTTGATACCAGGCCCAACAAGTAGCGGTTTTTTGCCTACATATTTTTCACACATCGCTTCGATTACATTCACCAGTGGCGGAACCACAGATGAGATGATTACACCTTCGATGTCGCTTGCCCTGATGCCGGACATATGAAATAAATTATAAATCAATACGCCGTATTCATCCACTGTTGACTGACGTGATGTACTCAGACGAAAGTGGTGCAGCAACTCCCGGCCTTGATATACGCCGAGCACCATATTGCTGTTCCCCACGTCTACAACTAAAATCAAAGAGGTTCACCCCTCTTTCTTTTCATTTAAATCCAGGCTGATATCCAGGCTCTCAAAAGAATAGGTTAACCTGCCAACCGAAATTACATCCACACCGCTCTCTGCAATACCACGAATGGTCTTGAGGGAGACGTTACCTGATGCTTCTATCTTCACATGTGGAGCCTGCTCACGAATGAGTTCTACTGCTTCACGCATCCGATCTGGATGCATGTTATCCAGCATAATGATATCTGCCCTGGCTTGCAAGGCTTCTCTCACCTGCTCCAGATTTTCAGTCTCCACTTCAATCGTCATCGTGTGTGGAATAACTGTTCGTGCACGTTGCACTGCTTCGGTAATTCCGCCTGCACCCTTGATGTGGTTATCCTTAATCATAACAGCATCGTACAGTCCAAACCGATGATTCGCTCCTCCACCTATACGTACCGCATACTTCTCAAGTAACCGGTGACCCGGCGTTGTTTTGCGTGTATCCACCAACCTTGTTTCCAGGCCATCCAGTACATCCACATAGGCACGCGTGCGAGTAGCAATTCCCGACATACGTTGCAGCAAATTGAGTGCCAGTCGTTCACCTGTAAGCAGTGAATGTGTACTTCCCTCTACCTCGGCTAGAGTCGTGCCATGCGTAACCTTGTCTCCGTCTATTACCTTAGGCGTAAATACAAGTTCGGGATCGACTACCTGAAATACGAGTTCGGCTACGGTCATTCCTGCTATAATGCCATTATCCTTGGCATGTATAATGGCCTTGGATTGATTGCCTGCTGGAATCGTCACACTCGTTGTAACGTCACCTGCACCGACATCTTCACGAAGCCAGTTTCTGATTGATTCGATAAGCCCATCATTATATCCATTTCGTATCATGACATCAATTCCTCCACAATCGCTTGTTCTCGCTGCTGCAGACTATGCTTCTGCCATACGACATCATCACGTGCCGGGAAATCCTCACGATAGTGAGCCCCCCGACTCTCCTCGCGGTGCAATGCTCCGCTGGTAACTAACCAGGCACAGGTCAGAAGGTTGGCGTACTCTAACTCTTCCTTATGGGTGAGTGTCTGATCAAAAAACTGCAATTCCTGGTGCAGCTTGTCCATGGCCTTCTGCAGATTCTCACCATTCCGGCGCAAGCCTACCTGACGAACCATCATTTTCTGTAGTCGTAAGCGTCTTTCGGATATCGGCCTTTGCTCTTTGCTCATCTTCTTACTCATGTCCACAGAAGAAGACGTATCCCCTCTTAATGAACCAAGCGGAGGAAGAGATTGAATGCGATCTACAATTCTCTGGCCAAATACAATTGCTTCAGACAAAGAGTTGCTTGCCAGACGGTTAGCTCCATGCACTCCTGTGGACGATACCTCTCCACAAGCAAATAACCGGGGGATGCTGCTCTCTCCACTTAGATCCGTTTTCACTCCGCCCATCATGTAATGGGCAGCAGGTGCAACGGGAATCCAATCCGTTGTCATATCTAATCCATAACGCATACAAGTCTCATATATGGTAGGGAACCGATGCTTGATCATCTCTGGCTGTTCATGCGTAATATCCAGGTACACAAAGGTGCTGTTGGTAGACTCCATCTCACTAACAATCGCTCGTGCCACAATATCGCGTGGTGCCAGTTCAAGCTGGGCATGATATCGATCCATGAAGCGTTCACCCTTCACATTGCGCAAAAATGCTCCCTCACCGCGCACGGCTTCTGACACAAGGAAACGTGGGGCCCCCGGGTAACAAAGAGAGGTAGGGTGAAATTGAATAAATTCCATGTCACGAACGATAGCCCCAGCCCGATAGGCCATTGCTACACCATCGGCAGTAGCTACATCCGGATTTGTCGTATATCGGTACAGTTGTCCTGCCCCACCAGAGCAGAGAACAGTTGCCTGTGCCTTCACGAAAACTTGCGATCCATCGTCCTTCTGAATCAGAGCGCCGATGCATTCCCCTCGATCTCGATCCGTAATCAGATCAATCACAAAATGCTCATCCCATACTTCAATTCCGGGATGTTCATTCACTTCGACGGCAAGCGCACGTACAATCTCATATCCCGTTGCATCCCCGTTGGCATGCAAAATACGGCGGTGGCTGTGCGCACCTTCCTGCGTCAACGCCAACTCGCCGTTCTCCAGGTCAAACAACGTACCTAAACGAATCAGTTCCTTCACACCGTCCGGCCCCTCATTCACCAATACCTCTACCGCCTCGGAGCGGCATAAGCCCGCTCCTGCAACAAGTGTGTCCTGCAAGTGGTAAGCAGGTGAGTCATCTTCAGCAATAACCGCAGCGATGCCTCCCTGCGCATACCGGGTGTTACTTTCAAGTAATGACTTCTTCGTGATCATTAATACACGTTGTTGTTCACTTGCTTTAATAGCGGTAAACAAACCAGCAATCCCTGAGCCTATAACCAGTACATCCGTTTCTACCGTGGGTAGCGCAGATAGATCAAAATCAACTAAATATTGCGGTATCATGTTATTCACCTGTCTTGGAGCAAGAGTAGCGCATCCTACTTCACCAATAACATACGCTCTAATGATTCTCTGGCTTTGTCGGCAACGGCCGGTGGCACATAGATCTGCGGCTTCATCGTTTCCAGGCATTTAACCAGTTTCTTCAAGTTGTTGACCTTCATGTTAGGACATACGAGGAATTTGGTAGCAAAATGAAACTGTTTATCCGGACTATCCAAGCGAAGTTGATATCCTGTACCATCTTCCGTACCTACGATAAATTCCTTCGCTGATGAATTTTTGCAATACTCCAAGATGGCTGTTGTACTGCCTACAAAATCACCCATCTCTACAACCTCGGGACGGCACTCTGGATGGACAACAAACTCTGCATTCGGATGCTTGGCTCTCATCTCCACTACATCTTTGACTGTGAGCATGTCGTGAGTGTTGCAGTAGCCTTCCCAGATAATCATTTTCTTGTCAGTATGCTGCTGGACGTAATGCCCCAAGTTTTTATCCGGTACCCAGATAATTTCGTCGGAATCTACCGATTGAATAACCCGAACTGCATTCGCCGATGTACAACAGATATCGGTCTCTGCCTTGATCTCAGCCGAGGAGTTGATATAAGTGACAACCTTGGCATTAGGGTGTTGTGCCTTCAATTTGCGAAGTCCATCCACATTCACCATATCTGCCATTGGGCAACCCGCACGTTCGTCCGGGATAATAACTGTTTTGTTCGGCGCCAGAATTTTAGCGCTTTCACCCATAAAGTGAACACCACAGAAAACGATCACATCTGCATCGGTCTGTGCTGCCTTCTGGGCTAATAGAAACGAATCTCCACGGAAGTCAGCAACCTCCTGTACCTCGTCACGTTGATAATAATGGGCAAGAATAATGGCATTACGTTCCTTCTTCAATTCCATCAGCCGCGCACGCAGTTCGCGGTTCATCTCAGCCTTGCGCTCTAAAGCCAGAGCTTCCACCTGTGATCCTCTCCTTTATCGGGACAGCGTCATGCGCTGTTTCGTAGGGCCAACCTAGTCGTTATCTTCGCTTGAGAAACGAATCACAAGCGGTTTAACAACTAATTTACACAACGTTCATGACTCTGTCAATAAATGAAAAAGGCCCAGAACAACGCCGTAACCACCCGTTTGCTAACTGGTTCGCCATCTAACTCCCGTTTATCTTTATCTATCCTCTTTTAAAATAATGGACAAAAAAAGAGAGCCCGAGGGCTCTCTTGATTTCACCTGCTAGTATAGCCAGATGTATTATGCATTAAGACGTTGGCTTCGTTCCGCCATCATCCGGGTTATTGTTATTACCCTTTTCCAGATTCGGAGCTTCGTTCGGAATATCTCCGGCTGGTGGCTCAGGCGTTTCATCTTTACCTTGAATACGGACACGCACATCACCGATGTTGTCAATGATTGGCTCTCCGCCTTCAGTTGGCGTACCTTCACCGTCATTGTCATTCTCTGCTTTTGGAGTCAAAGAACCTGTTTCGATCAATTGTTTGATCTGATCCATTTCCAAAGTCTCAACCTCAAGCAAAGTCTGAGCGATCAGATGCATCTCTTTTGAATGTTTAACAAGCAAGTCCTTACACTTCTCATAACAGTCATTGATAAAGCGTTGCATTTCCTGATCAATCTCATAAGCAATGGAATCCGAGTAATTCTGTTCATGGCCGATATCCCGACCAAGGAATACCTGTCCTTGTGAACTTCCGAATTGCATAGGTCCCAATTTCTCACTCATACCGTACTCCATAACCATGCTGCGAACAATACCTGTCGCTTGCTGGAAGTCACTGTATGCACCAGTACCAATTTCTCCGATGAACAATTCTTCAGCTACACGACC
Source organism: Paenibacillus sp. Negev47 (assembly GCF_058313655.1). Classification (NCBI taxonomy): domain Bacteria; kingdom Bacillati; phylum Bacillota; class Bacilli; order Caryophanales; family Paenibacillaceae; genus Paenibacillus; species Paenibacillus sp. Negev47. The sequence goes on along the minus strand of NZ_CM177754.1, from coordinate 65,256 downwards.
CCCGAGAAGTCCGGTTACTTTATCCAGCAATTCCTGCTTGGTAACCAGCATACGGTCTTCTTTTGGCAACATGATTACATATCCACCCGCACGTCCGCGCGGAATAATGGTCACTTTATGTACCATATCAGCATGTTCCAGGAAGTATCCTACGATGGTATGACCTGCTTCATGATAAGCAACGATTCGTTTCTCGCGATCACTGATGACACGGCTTTTCTTCTCCGTACCAACGATGACACGGTCTATCGCTTCGTCAACTTCCTTCATGGAAATATCTTTTCGGTTACGACGTGCTGCAATCAATGCTGCTTCGTTCAAGAGATTTTCCAAATCTGCACCAGAGAAGCCTGTTGTACGTTTCGCGATAATATCCATCTTCACATCTTTGGTCAGTGGTTTATTACGGGAATGTACTTTCAGGACAGCTTCACGACCTCTTACATCAGGGCGATCAACCGTAATTTGACGGTCAAAACGTCCAGGACGCAGCAAGGCAGGGTCCAAAATATCTGCCCGGTTCGTTGCGGCTATGATGATAATACCTTCGTTAACTCCGAATCCGTCCATCTCAACGAGCAATTGGTTGAGTGTCTGTTCACGTTCATCGTGACCACCACCGAGACCAGCACCACGCTGACGTCCTACAGCATCAATCTCATCGATAAAGATGATACATGGGGCATTTTTCTTCGCATTTTCAAACAAATCACGTACACGTGATGCACCGACACCGACAAACATTTCCACGAAGTCAGAACCTGAAATAGTGAAGAATGGTACACCCGCTTCACCGGCTACGGCACGAGCGAGCAATGTTTTACCGGTACCTGGAGGCCCTACGAGTAATACGCCCTTAGGAATCCGTGCACCTACTGCTGCGAACTTACGAGGGTCCTTGAGGAAGTCTACAACCTCAACAAGTTCCTGTTTCTCTTCGTCAGCACCCGCAACGTCTTCAAATGTAACCCGCTTCTTCTCTTCGTTGTAGAGACGAGCACGGCTTTTACCAAAGTTCATTACTTTACCGCCGCCGCCTTGAGCCTGATTAAACAGGAAGAAGAACAGCAGGAACATAATGATCAAAGGAATAAAGGAAGTCAGCAACGTCAACCAGATGCTGTCACCTTTCATCGGCTCCTGATGATATTGGAAATTGTTAGTTTCACTTGCAGCTACAAGCTCACTAATTGCCTCATCCGTAGGAGGAATATACGTTGAGAAATTTTCTGATTTGGCGCCGTCAGGTGCCTTCTTGTATTGACCGGTCACGAGATACGTTTGACCGTTGAATTGAACCGTCAATTCAGAGACATTGTTGGCTTTGATCGCTGCACGCAACTGATCATATCTAGGATTATCGGTGGCTTCGCCGCCATTGCTGACGAACTGGACTATCCCCACCACAACTAAAAAAAGAATCAAATAAAAACCAGAATTCCGGATGAACCGATTCATCCCCTACCTCCTCTCGAGACACTTTAATTATTTTAACATAGCCCGACATGGCTTCTCAACAGAAGCCAAGAACAGCTCAAGGCTTGGGTCGGGCAGGATATTAGCTAGTGTAGACTTCCGGCTTCAAAATCCCGATATAGGGCAGGTTCCGGTACTTCTCGGCAAAATCCAAACCGTAACCTACGATGAATGCGTCAGGAATGTCAAAGCCTGTGTAATGAGCTTCCAACTCCACTTTACGGCCTGAAGGCTTGTCGAACAGCGTAACCACACGCACCGATTCGGCACCACGGTTCTCTAGCAGTTCAATCAGATAGCTGAGTGTAAGTCCGCTGTCGATAATATCTTCGACAATCAGAACTTCCCGTCCTTCAACGGATACATCCAGATCCTTAATGATTTTGACAACACCTGATGACTTGGTGGAAGCGCCATAACTGGATACCGCCATAAAATCCATTTCAACAGGTACCGTTATGTTTTTAACCAAATCAGCCATAAATATAAACGCACCCTTGAGCACACAAATGACCAAAGGATTGCGGTTTGCATATTCGGCACTTAGTGTTGCGCCTAATTCCTTGACTTTACTCTGAATTTCTTCTTCACTGATCAATACTTCCTGAATGTCGTTCTGCAACTGTGCGAACCTCCTAAGTTATACTATGAAAGCCTTACCTGAACCATAACCACTACCCCTGAATCGCTGAATCGCCTACAGTCATGTACAGGATTGCGGAAGTGCCCTCCCTGACAGGAGCCACATTGGACCGTCGAACACCCGGTAACCAGATGATATGACCTGCTCCATCACATACCACAGGAATACGTGGACGGACAGATGGGGGGATTTTCTCATCGATGAAAATATTTTTCACCTTTTTGCTTCCGTTTAATCCCATTACTTTCATGGTATCTCCAGGTAACCGTGAACGCACAACCAGCGGCATAAGCAGTTGATCCGCATCAAACGCGGCTTGATTCGCCGATTCTGGTACATGATAGTCCTCGGGACTCACCGGCGTCAACCGAATGTACCGGTTAATCTCGGTGAGTGAAAGCTCATAAGTTCCACTCCATTGCGCAAGACGATACTCGTAAGATTGATCCTGTACGTCCGTCCGTATGCCAAAAGAAATCAGATTATACTCCCGAGTGCAGGCGAGTGTCTGTCCTATATCCAGGCTCCAGGTCGTCACATGGGTCTCCATGACCTTGCGACGAATGGTTTCTATACGGGTAAAGTCGACAAAATCACTGTCCAAAGGCAGATAATTCAATATTAGTTTAATCAACCTTCGTTGTAAAGCGACATGTAACTTCAAGAAGGAAGGCACCTCAAAGGTTTGCCTTCCGCCGTTCACCTGCACTAGACACCTGTATGTGTCATATGCACTCTGCTCCATGAAATCGTCTTCATCACCCACAATTTCGGCAAGCCGATTCAATGACGGCGTAAGTTGTCCATTATACTGCCCCAAAAAAGGAAGCACATCCAAGCGAATGGCATTACGCCGATATTTACGCAGGGAATTGCTCTCATCATTGAAATACATAAAACCCTGGGTATTACAAGCTTCTACAAGGTCTGTCTTGTTTATACGAAGGCATGGACGAATAAGTTCCACATTTTTTTCTCGCCTTTTAAACTTCATTCCTGCGAGTCCCGACAAGCCAGTTCCACGAAGCAAATGAAGCATGACCGTCTCTGCCTGATCATCCGCATGATGTGCCAAAGCGATGCTTGCCGCATTATATTTGGAAGCCACTTCGTGCAAAAAGGCATATCGCTTGTTACGGGCCGCTTCCTGTGGTCCTTGACCCGTCAGCTCCATATATGAAGGAACGTCGGCCTTTATCCACTCAAAAGCAATCCCAAGCTGCTGTGCCAGTTCCATCATTTTCTCCGCTTCATCATCAGATTCACTCCGGAAGCCATGATGCACGTGGGCACAGATCAATTCAAGCGGCACATGCCGCGTGCTGATCTCGTGCATGATATGCAAAAAAGCCACCGAGTCCGGCCCGCCCGATACTGCGACGACAATCCGATCCCCGGGAACCCATAACTGATGCTCTTCCGCTGCATCCAGCACGTTATTCACCAGCATGTTCCAGCGTAAAGCCTCCATACCTGTTCCTCATTCCTTGCGTTATGTATATGCACTCTCACAGATTAGAAACGTAGTGCATAGATGAGCACCCCAATAAGTAATATCACAGATACAGCGAATGCGTTCTTAAGCCAGCGCGGTGTTGTACTTTTGGAACGACGGCGAAGAGGCGTGGGGCGTGCCATCATTTCCTTCCACCCTTGTGCTGCATGGCCTGCATCAGGAAATTGACCTCGTAAGGCCTGGATTGTCCAATTTCGAAAAGGACCCAGTCGTTCACTACGCTCCACCAGCGCTACGAGCTGATTCACACTTCGCAGTTGCGGTAACCCTTCTGCTGCCAGTGCCTTGAGCGCGTCCGCTTCAAGTACATGAATCAACAATAATGCAAAAGCAAATACATCATAGGTACCGTCTGCTGTTCGGCTGCCTGCATTCCAAAAGCCCCGATCATACCATTCGGTGAACTGCTTGACGCTTCGACCAATTGACGTAACTCCGCCGTAGTCGATCAATTCCACATGCCCATAGTCAGATACCAGCACATTCTGAGGCTTGAGATCACCGAACACCCATCCCGCCTGATGCAGCTGTGCCAGCTTCTGCAAGAGTCTAAGTCCCACCAAAAGTGTCCAGTCTGTCCCCTGACGCCGAATGAAGTGATGAAGAGCCTCACCTCGAACGTAACGCATCACATAAAAGGGAATATCCCGGCCACGAACGGCATAATCATCCACATCTTTAAGATAGGAAGGAATGCCGCTCTGCCGAAGGGCCTCATGATTACGCTGTAGTTGAAAAGATTTAAGCACATTGACTTCCGATTGCAGATCAACCGGATCAAATCCCATTTTAAGCGCGTAGTGTTTGCCATTTTCACCCCGTTGGACTAGAAAAACGATGCCATTGGCTCCTTTGCCCAGTAGCTTCCGAATCGTGTAACGACTGCGATTCCATTTCCCTGTAACCACTGTTCCTGGCGGGAAAGAGGCGTCAGACAACGTTGTCACCGAGCATCCCTTCTCTTTCAATGCGATAGTTCCCTTCTATTTCCTGCTGTTTCTCCAGTGTACCATAACGGTAAAAATCAATCACCTTCTGAATTGCAGGACCTGTCGGCGTTGCACCCTTCATCTGCAATCGTCCAAACAGGGATCGAACACGGCCTGGATCCGTTGTCCAGTCAATATCCATTACCGCATCTTCGCCACTGTGTCTTCCTGGAAAGTGAAATACCGAAAGCTTGCTCTGACCTATACGCGCTTGCAAACTTAGCATTAAATCGCGAATGCCTTCTTCTACTGCAGCCAGTTTGGGCTTCATGCTGGCACTGACGTCAATCAGCAATATAACCTGTAACGCTGTAGTTTCAGCCATATCATCCATCACTTCCACGACCCGGGCGCGTTGTGCGGGTTCCAGATCGGTTACCGTTTTGGGCTCCTTCTCTCCCAAAATTTGTGTTAACTCTCTATTAACCGCCTGCTGAATCGTCTGAACCACTGTTTTTCTTGTCATCATCTGCATGGTATGGGCAAGCTGCCGTGTACCTACAATTTGGCTGATTCCACCTCCGGCTCTGGCAATGTCCTCAATCTCCCGGCTACCCAGCTCACCAATGGTTCCATAATCAATCACGCCAACCACATTAACCGTGATCCCTTCTTCCTGCGCTTCGGCCGCTGCCAGCACCGGACTTGGTCCTACATTGGAACAACCGTCGGTGATCAACAAGATTTGCTTCATCCGATATCCCTCCGTTATTCGTTACTCTCCAACTCTATGACTAGCATTGCCAGAATGAAGAGACTTCAAACAGAAGAATATGCAATTAACTGACGGTCCGTGGACGCTCCATCCGGTTGATGCCAGGCACACGCAGTGTGGCCCATTCAGGGCGGAAATGCTCTACTTTTCCAACAACGACAGTCATATCATCCAAAATTTCATGCTGTTGATATCTTATGACACTCTCAAGCAGGCAATCGGCCAACTCTTGCGGATCATCTGTATCAATCTCTTGAATGAGCCGTTTCATCCATAACTCTTTGTTCACCGCATACCCCGGTGCATCGTAGATACCATCCGTCATCATAATGAGAATGTCCCCCGGCTGAAGCTGTACCGTCACCAGATCCACTTCAATATCCTTAATAATACCGATCGGCAAATTACTGGCTGAAACTTGAATAACCTCCTGTCCTCGTTTGATAAAGCTTGGCGTTGATCCAATTTTCATAAACGTTGTCTCTGCCGTATATTCATCAATTAGCGCCATATCCACTGTGGCATACATCTCTTCAGGTGAGCGCAACATCAGGACGGAGTTCACGGATTTGATCGCCAGTTTCTCGTCCATGCCGGACTGTAGTAACTGTTCCAGTATATTCAGAGCTGCACTGCTCTCCATTCGTGCCCGTTCCCCATTGCCCATTCCATCACTAAGCGCCACCGCAAACGTGCCATTGCCTAACTCAACCGTGCTGAAGCTGTCCCCTGACATCACATCTCCCCCTTTTGCAGCAGCAGCAACACCCGTGGTGACCTCGAAGGTTTTGGCTGAACCAAACGTGACGGTCGCCAGTCCCTGACGAGGGTCGGTCATGGTCTCATGCAAAACGGCAATATGCTCGTCCAATACATCCGAGATCAGCGGAGCTATCATTTTCCGGCACTCATCGAATCCCCGTGTATATGCATGTACAATCTCAATTTCCACATTACCTGCTTCCAGATTGATAATCTCAATGGAATGAATGGATAGGCCCAGTGACTCTAATGCGTCCCTGATCTGCTCCTCCTGCTGCACCATCTCATCACTTTCCCGTTGAATCTCTTTCGCCAGGTCCTCCATAACCTGAGATACGCCAGACAATTGCTCTGCAACGAGCTGTCGACTATCTATAATCTGACGCTTCCATTGCATGTTATGTTGATGCAACCCATACTGGGCACGCATGACTTCAAGGACCTCTTCCGGTTTCGCACACACCCTGTTCCATTCCACTGGAATCTGCTTGCCTGATATCTCCGGGTTCCCCTCAATCGTACTCATCACGTCCGTCATATATTTGTAGGTTTGAATAAACTTCGCATCCCAGCATTGCGTACGCTTGAAGCAGCTTGCACACGTGCCCTCGGCAACCGCATTCATGAAATGATCCATTCCACCTTCTTTCTGTACCGGCTCCCCCGCACCGGACATCTGATCAAAGCTGCGTGACAATTGACGGAATACCTGCGAGAACCGGGTTACCCGCTCTGCCGTGATATCCCTTATCCGTTTGGCATACTCATGCTGCGATTTCGTGTGGTCCTGCGTACCTGGCACATACTTGGATATGGCTGTCAGCAGGCTCTTAGGTGTCAACATGAATAGTACGATAGCTGCACACGTCTCCCATAATGAGTTCATTACATCACCTGGACCGCCCAAGTATATGGATAGAATGGACGAACCCAGCAGCATGCCCAGTGCAACTCCCGCACGTTTGCCCTCTCGAAGCATACCCGCCAGCATTCCGGCAAAAGCAAGCAGGCTCATCTGATACACCGCTGACATGTCAGCCAGACTCAGAATCAAGCCGGTAATCACCCCAACAGAGGCTCCAAGGGGGGCTCCGCCCACCAGCGCAAAGATCAGAATGAGATAACGGGAGAGCATATGCTCGACGGACAGAGACTGAATTGTCCAACCTACGGCTCCCGTCATGACGGAAGCGAGTAATATGATCAGGCATAGGATCTCCTCGTTCTTTAGGTTGAACTTTTTTTTGCGGTAGGTGAAGATCGGTATGGCTTGTATAAAAACAAGGGTGAGCACGAAACTTAATACCGAGTCCATCGTGAGCATCAGCATGGCATACCAGCTGAAGGATGGTCCGATCACGACAGCGAATAACTTGACCATAAATGTAGTCGTAAAAACCATCGTCGGCGCATAAGATAATTCAGCACGATCATATGACTCCAGTCCCCGGAAGAGCAGATAGAAGATGGCGATCTCCGATGCGACAATGAGAGGTACCGGAAACGGTGCAAAGAGACTGCCTGCGAGTAGAGCAGCTCCTACCGGTATGATGTAATCCCTGCGCATGAATGCAATCACGGCGAAGTAGGCAATGGCAAAGGGCGATAATTCATTCAGAATCATGGCCTTTCCGAGCAGGAACCCCATAAACGTAAGTAACAGTACCCATTTGCGGGAAGCAACCATTTGGACAGCCTTGCGGGAGCCAAGCCACTGTTTCAGACGTACCGACAGCTCCTCCCGAGCTTCCGTACCTCCTTTGCCTGCTTTCATTCCCGGAAATTGAATGACATTCCACTTTTCCATCATCCTCAAGGCACCCCATTCGATTAATTTGAATTTTCGTGTTTCGTTCTCGATGGTTCTGATTATAGATAGATTAGAAGACGTAGTTTGTCAGAATAGGTGGGTAGGGTCCAAAAAGTTTACGACAAAAGAAACGAGCCTGGCGCGGTGGTGCGAAACCCCCGGCCTTATTGTGATTTCAATCATTCTCCTACTTGATTCCGACAAGGGGAATGTCTGATTTTGAACCGGGGTTAGTTTGGCCTCGCCATCATTTGAGCAGGATAGCTGTGGAATGCCACGGAAACCTGTCGGTAAAAAATGGTAGACGACAAATGTTCTTATAGTTCCATTTTGCCGTGCAGAAAAACTGGGGATATGGAGCTTCACCTTACAAAAAAAGCTATTCCACCGCTCATCTGCAAAAGTAAACGCAAAAAAACCGTTAGCCCATGGGCTAACGGTTTTACTATATGTTTAGATCAGGTTGAGACAGATTACACACGCTTGGCTCCGCGGCCTCCGCGTTTGCCTTCTGTGTTCTTTTTAAGCGAAGAGATCCGCTCTTCACTATCTTTCAGGAAGCGCGACATTTTATCCTCAAATGAAGGTTTGCCTGCTGCGGGCTTGAAAGAACGGCCTCCACGGTCACCACGGTTAAATCCACCGCCGCCACCACGACCTTGGCCACCACTTGGGCCTCCGCCGCTGAATCGTTCGCGATCTCCTCCACTGCGTTCCGGTCTAGGAGCTCTCGGGGGTCTGGATTGTGTTTGTTGCTCAACCGGTTTGTCAACAGCTTGCTTAATGGAAAGTCCGATCTTGCCATCCTTGTCAACGTTGATAACCTTCACTGTAACGAGGTCATTCAGCTTCAGGTGGTCGTTGACATCTTTGACGTAATTGTCGGCGATTTCCGAGATGTGAACGAGACCCGTGACACCTCCTGACAGATCCACAAATGCTCCAAAATGCGTGATTCCTGTCACCTTGCCCTCTAACTTGGTGCCCACTTCAATTGCCATAGAATAAAATGATCCTCCCTTAAAAATATACAACCCGATTTTTTGAATGCCAAAATCAATGCTGCGCTAATGTAATTATACCTTATGCCGTAAACCAAGGTCAACTGAACACTACCCTATCAGAGAGCCTATTTTTTCCGGTTTAACGGCTTCAGACACACGGATAACAAACCTAGCTCGGTAATAGACCGAATTCCATCAGTTCCCTGACTCTTCAACCTGGATCGGCGTTTCCTCAGGAAGATAATATCCTTTTTTTCGTGCCAGCTGTCCTATGTATTCTGGGTCATTCAACCGGCTGACTTCGTACTTCAACTGCTCCAGCTTCTTCAACGTATCTTCCTTTGAAGCTTGCTGAGTAGCCAGATGAGAACTCTTGTCCGAAATTTGTGCATTCTGCACAAGGAATGTATATCCTGCCCATACTACAAATACGATCATAAACGTCATCCAAAGCATGAGGCGCCTTCTTGCGCCGGCAGATTTTCCTTGGTTAGTTGGAGCCTTAGATCTGCCCACAGGTGTTTTACCCATTATCGGACCTCCTTAAAACCAGCGTTTCCACATCGCTGCAATTCTTGTACCCACACGGATCATCCAATGCGGCGTTACCCAATGTCTCAGGAGCGGCCTAAACATCCAACGGAATAACTTGCCGAAAGGTACCAAACATTGCAGCACCAGCTTGCCCAGGAATATTAGTATCGCAATTACAAAACCTAATAATACGCGAATCAACTTATAGATTCCCTTAGCCGGCATAACGATCAGGATGTTAAGGATATGTCCACACCAATGAATCAGCGTTCTTGCGAGTTTAATTAACATTACCACAAAACGCTGGGTTGTAACACTTAAAAGCCAAAAATAGAAGCAAACCCCTATAATCAGCCCCAAAAAGACATAAAACCGCAACTGTCCGTGGTTTCCGGCGTATAGCATCCGAAAAACGAACAGCGCGGAAGCAACCCAGTACAACAGATCTAGCGTGTGGATGCTCCATCTCGGAAACCGCAGCTGTCCGGACAGTACCCGGTAACTGTCATAGGCCATCCCCATCACGACCCCCGAAGTAAGCATCCACATCAATGTGATCCATTGAGTATCCGGACTCATCGGAACATCTTGCCAAACAGGCCTTTACCGTTTTTGGACTGGGAACCGGGGTCCAGATATTGGAGCGAACTTACTGTACCTTCAATAGATAACAGACCTTCCTCCAGGCTCAGGTTTTTGATATGTAAATTGTGCCCCCGGATGGTCAGATGCCCAAGTTCAGTCTGCAGCAAAAATTCCTCACTGTCGAAGCTCTCCACATTGGAGACACCCGTCAGATCCAGCAGTTTCCGATTCTGCATGCTCAGATGATGCTGTTTGGCCTTACCGTGCTCAACCATGGCATGTACCCCTCCTTCTTACACCTAGCTTATGGATGTGGAGGTTAGAATAGAACCTGCGTTGTTGAACAAATAACCCGCTATCTCGCGAAAACAAAAACGCCCTTCCCGGTTACAGGAGGACGTTTCGATTCAACTTGCATTGAATGAATATACAATCATATCAGGTGTACTGTTACCAGTTCATCCCGTTATCCTTGGCGATCGGCTCTTCCTTAACCAAGGTATAGAGGCTGCTCGCCTCATCCTTCTTGGTGCTCTCGGCAATTCGTTCCACCTTCACGGTGACCAGTTTCTGACCGAACTGAACCGTCAGCTCATCGCCTACTTTAACAGCGGCACTGGGCTTCGCTTCACGTCCGTTCACCAGAACACGTCCCTGTTCAGAGACGTCCTTGGCCACAGTACGGCGTTTGATTAACCGGGAGACCTTCAGGAATTTATCAAGACGCATTATTTTACGGCTTCTTTAAGTTTGTTACCTGCTTTGAATGCAGGAACAGTGGACTCAGGAATCACGATTTCATTCCCTGTTTGTGGGTTACGTCCGGTACGACCGGAACGTTTGCGGGTCTCAAAAGTGCCAAAGCCAATCAATTGTACTTTGTCTCCGCTGGCAAGTGCATCTGTAATTTCTCCCAAAAAGCCGTTCAATACGGACTCAACGTCTTTTTTAGTCAAACCACTTTTGGTTGAAATGTTGTTAATCAGATCTGTTTTGTTCATTTTTAAAAGCCTCCCAAATTGAAAAAAAAGTATCTGCTAGCCTGAGCAATAGGTTATTGCCCCTGGTTTCGCGTTAGGTTACTACACATGTATTCTGGCTTGGTATCTGAAATCCTGCCTTGGTCCGCGACTTTTTTTTAGCTTTTTGTCGATGGTCCGCAAGCAACAGTCTAAGACCAGTACCCGAAACCATTCGTCGCTAAACACCAACCCCAGTTTACACAGATGAACACATGTTCGTATATCATAACACACTGCATAGCATGAATGGAATACGGTTATCCGGCATTTCCCAGAAAATTGAACCTGTTATAATCCTGCCTTCTTCGCATCCTGCCAGAATTGCTCCATCTCTTCTACATTACTATCTGCTGGCGTTCTCCCCTGTTCGCGCAGACGCTCCTCGATGTACTGAAACCGTCCAACGAACTTGCGGTTTGTCGCAGCGAGTGCCTCTTCCGGGTCTGTATCGATGAATCTAGCGACGTTCGCGGCTGCGAATAATAAATCGCCCAGTTCGAGCTTCCGTTCTTCCGCAGACTGACCTTGTTGCACCGCTTCTTTCAACTCCGCCAGTTCTTCCTCGATCTTGGCAAACACACCTTCAACATCATCCCAGTCAAAGCCCACTTTGGCTGCTTTCTTCTGCAGCTTGTATCCCTTCATCAATGCAGGCAAGTCACGCGGTATGCCGTCCAGCACGGAAACCTTCTCCTGATCCTGGCCCTTGCGCTTCTTCTCCTCTGCCTTCATCTGTTCCCAGTTCTGAAGAGCTTCATTCGCATCTTCTGCCTGATGATCACCAAAAACGTGTGGATGACGGAAAATCAGCTTATCGTTCAAGCCTTCGATGACATCATACACATTGAATGTGCCAACCTCTTCTTCCATCTGGGAATGCAATAAAATCTGCAGCAGCAGATCACCCAGCTCTTCTTTCATATGGTCGGGGTCATCTTCGTCGATTGTCTCAATGACTTCATAGGTCTCTTCAATCAGGTTTTTGCGAATGGATTGATGCGTCTGTTCCTGATCCCATGGACAGCCACCCGGACTGCGAAGAATATTGACGATCTCATGCAAACGCGCAAAGGAACGGCGACGCAGGGCATCATCGGTGTTCTTCGGTACATAGATCAGTGAAAGATTGCCGTACCCTTCGATCCGGTCCAGTTCGTGCAATGGAATCTTGTGAATGACCTCCTGGCCCTGTACACCCAGCGCGTGACCAACAAATACCGGATAATCATCCGGGTAGACCTCCATCAGGCACAGCTTCACATCCGAAGCAGTGAACACATCGTAGACTTGTCCGATCAACGTATGTAGTTGTGGTTGTACCAGTTCTGTGTTCAGGCTGCTGGCGTCCAGGAGTTGAAAACCTTCAATCGGGTCGAATCCAAGCCGGATAAAGGCTTCGTCCAGGAAGCTCTCTCCACCCATGACACGCAATGAAATACCCATCTGCGGACAACGTTCTTTGAGCAGGCGTACACTTGCTTCTGCTACCATCGGATGACCGGGTACAGCGTACACAATCTCCGTTCCGGCCTCACCCTTGCGAGCGGCTTCTATCAGTTGGTTCGCGATCTCATCGTATACTTCCGGAAAGGAGGACTTCGCCTCATAGATGGCATCAAATGATGTCATCTCCAGCCCCTCTTGTTGCAGATCATTCAATACGGGATGATCCAGGGTACGTACATACAGCGTAGCTGCATGTTTCATTTTCTTGATAATACCTACGGTCAGTTGGTCTGCATCTCCAGATCCAAGACCCACTACGGTTAAAGCTGCACTCATTACGTAAACCTCCATCCGGACTATCCTGTCCAGACTCACTGATTCATCGTGCCTGAACAGGACTAATTACACGTATTATACCAGAATCATTCGATATCCTATAATTGCATATTCTCGGCGCTGCATGCAGTAGCACCGAGAGCATGGAGCTAGCGCAGCACACGCAGTCTGCGCAGCAGCTTGGCAAGGCGAGGCCCCAACTTGGGCACGGCCGCTAGCTCCGCGGCGGTCAATAGCCCTGTCCGGGCCGCCGCCAGCAAAAACACGGCCGAGCCTGCGGCAATGCCCAGCAGGCTCACGCCCATCGCGGCCAGCCGGCGGTCGGCCGCGATACCCATGCCGCCGAGCACCGCTTCGGTGGCCCAGGCCGTGCCTACCGCCGCCAGACTCATGGCGGCGATCACCAGCGCCGGCTTCGCCAGGACGGCGCCAGGGGCAGGGCGCAGGGCGACAAGTCGCGCCAGCAGCGCCACATTCAGGCCAGCCGCCAGCATGTAGGCGACTGCGCCTGCCAGGGCCGCGCCGCTGATGCCCAGCGCCGGCACAAGCATGACGTTCAGCAGCGCCTTGACGCCTGCGGCGGCCAGCATGCTGAACGCGGGTGCGCGCACGGCGCCGAGGCCTTGCAGCAGCGCCGCCGCAATAATGCTGATGGTGCTGCCCGCAGCCGTCAGCGCCATGTACCGCAGTGCTTCGGTGCCTGCGGCATCTCCGTAGAGCATGCGGTTAATCGGCTCCGCCAGCACCGCTAGACCCGCGGAGGCCGCCAGGCCGATCAACCAGAACCAGCGCAGCGCGAGGCCTGCTTGCTGCCGGACGGCTTCTGGCCCGCCCTTTAACCGGGCTTCCGCCATCGCCGGAATAAACAACACGGATAGTGACGTGGCTAGCATCGTCACCAGTTGAACCAACGGCAATCCACGGTTGTAGATGCCGAAGGAAACCATCGACTGAATCTCATCCAGTCCTTCTCCTCGCAACAGCCGCGGCACGGTGAAGGTATCCACCAGATTCATCAGCGGTACGGCCAGCGATCCGAGACAGACCGGAATGGCATACATAAGCAACGTCCTGATCCATTCGCTGTTGGATCGTGACCGTTCTCCCAGGGCGGGATTAACAGGATTAACAGTACTCACAGTTTTCTTCTGCGGCGTAACCGGCCTATGCTCCTGACGCTCATGCCCGTCTGCTCCAACCTCTTGGCCTTTCCCGCTCCATTCTAAATTCAATTGCCCGGTGACCACTTCCCTGTCTTTCCGCCGATGTCGGACCACATACCCTAACATGGTTAGCAGTCCAATCATTCCACCGGCAACGGAGCCCATCATGGCGCCAGCAGCAATGGTTTCGAGCGAAGCATCTCGCCGCATCAACCACAAAAGCAGAACAATCATGACCGTGACACGAATCGTCTGCTCCACCACTTGCGATACGGCTGTCGGTACCATCTGTTGCAAACCCTGAAAATATCCACGCAGCCCTGTCATCACCGGGACAAACAATAAAGCCCATGAAGCCGCACGAATCGATGGCACTACATGTTGATTGCCAATCAGATCAGCGATCAGCGGCGCCCCTGCATACATCAAGAGCGCCATTATAATTCCAATTCCCCCGAGCAGCAGGGAAGATAGTCGAATAATTCTTCTGCTCTCGTCTGGTCTTCCGAGTGCGTTCTGTTCTGCTACGAATTTGGATACGGCAAGAGGCAGTCCTGCAGCAGCAAGCGTGATAATGAGCATGTATAACGGATACACCGTATTGTAAATACCAAATACACCGTCTCCCCCCAGATTCTGCAGCGGAATCTTCTGAAAAGCACCAATAATTTTAGAGATAATGGCGGCAAGCCCAAGTACAAATGCACCCTGCAGCAGCCTTGAGCCTGTAGACGGCTGTTTCATAAGTCCCTCCCGCGTATGTCCCTGTGTTCTACTCCATTAAGAGGTTGTTCAAAAAGTCCGCTTCATCCCATCTCTTCGGTACTGAAAACCGTTCTTTTTGAACACATATTTTAAGCATACCTTGCTATTATACCTGCCTGAAGGCCCACAGACTAACCCTCCCCCAACACAATCATCTGGATCAACTTCTTTATCCCTTAAAATGCAAAAACTCCCGTATGCCCATAACAGGGCACCAGGAGTTGATCTGCGGTCTATTGTTCCATTTGCTTGCCAAGGAAACCAGCAGCCGTCTCAGACATCTTCACTTCCATCTGAGACATCTTAACCGATTCATCCTTATTGAAAAGGATAACCGTTCCGATGGGGTCACCACCCGAGATAATCGGTGCAATAACAAAAGAGGATAACGTCTCGTCATGATCTTTGCTAAGCTCATAAGAACCATTGTTTGTTTCCAAAATGGTCTTTCTGTTTTCCATACAACCTTCCAACAGTTGACCCACCTGCTTGTCCAAATATTCTTTCTTGGAGCCGCCTGCCACCGTGATAATGGTATCCCGGTCAGAGATCATCGTTACATGGCCTGTACTCTCATACAGGGATTCTGCATATTCTTTGGCAAAATCGCCAAGCTCGCCAATTGGCGAATATTTTTTAAGGATAACTTCTCCATCACGGTCCACGAAAATTTCCAGTGGATCACCTTCACGAATACGTAACGTACGGCGGATTTCTTTTGGAATGACCACACGACCGAGGTCATCTATACGGCGGACAATACCAGTAGCTTTCATTTCACATGTTGCCCCACTTTCTCGAGAAGATTTTTCAACTACTGTTCCTTAATGGGTAGAGGAAAGTCCCAGAACGTTTAGTGTGATATCTTGACCATAGTATTCATCTGTTCCCATTTCCTTATACATGCTTCGGATAATATAGTTGTGTAACTTTCGAAGAAGGTGACCATGTACCCATACGGCTTGAATATATACAAGAAGAAGCAAGAAGGAGGTCCTAAGTCCTCCCCTTGCTTCTCTGTATGGTTGTCCATATATACGTAGTACATAGCATTCATTAGGGCGGATTTAACCCTTAAAATATGCTAACACAGCAATATTACTTACTGCTTGTACCTTCATCTGTTGTTGCATCTTTATCTGTTCCAGTCGTACCTTGGTCAGTCTTGGTATCCGTACCTGTGGAGTCATCCGTTTTTGGTTCGGTTGTTTTCTCTCCTTCAGTTCCTGTACCCGTAGTACCTTCAGTTGTGCCTTCAGTCGTACCTTCTTCAGCTTTTTCTGTTTTTGGCAGTTTGACTTCTTTTACGATTTTGTCCAATTCATTTTGCATGAACGTATCGATTTCAGCTGCAGCCAATTGGCTCTTCAGGCTTTCTTTTTGTTCAGCCGTCAATTTGGCAAAGTCAGCTTCTGTACGAGCTTCCACTTTCATGACGTGGTAACCGTACTCTGTCTCTACTGGATCACTGATTTTGTTCAGTGGCAACGTTTTTGCAGCTTCCTTAAATGCCTCTACCCAGCTGCCTACAGGTGTTTCTTCATACAATCCACCTTTTTCAGCAGAACCTGGATCTTCGGAATATTCTTTTGCAATTTTAGCAAAATCAGCTCCACCATCCAGCTTGGTTTTTACTTCTTTTGCAATCTTCAGTGCATCTTCTTTTTTACGCTCTTTTTGCGTTTTTGGATCTGTGAAGTTAATCAGCACGTGACGAACGGAAGCCGTAGTGAACTGATCTTTGTTTTTCTCAAACTCAGCCTTGATGGCATCTTCCGTAACGCCTGTTTCCTTGTCTTTGATTACCGTCATGATCCGAGTCATATAATCTTTAATGTTCTGGTCAGTCAGGTTCTGAGCTTTCAGCATCTCAGTCCATTGATCTGCCTGAACAGAAGCTTTCATTTTATCGAATTGTTCGGTTGCTGTTTTGGCACCTGCTGTTTTGGCTTCTTCACTTGCTTTGCCACTCAGATATTCATAAGCAACTTCCTGTTTCACCAGGTACTCCTTGAAATCGTCCATATCCATCATTTGTGCATATTCCGGATACAGGAATTTCATAACACGTTGTTCCATGTCAAATTCATTGGCTGTGATGGTACCACCATCATACGTAGCGACTACAGCACTTGTATCTGTCGATTCTGGTGCTTTTGCTTCTTCCTTCTTGCCGCAAGCAGCAAGCAATGATAAGGACAGTACTGCGACCATGCTCACAGACAGTACTTTTCCTACCTTTTTATACTTTGGTAACATCCTTTAGTTCCCCCTTTGATTTAAAAGCAGTCTTCATGGACTCCAGAATTTTCTCTACCAGCTCCATCAGTTGCTTATCCCCAAGCCCCTTGCCTTTAGCGTGAATCAGCATATGGGGTCCTTGTTCAAATTGTACACGTCTTTCGAACTGATTTCCAATGTGCGCGATTTTCGAGAGTTCAAAGGCATGTTCGCGCCCTTCGTAGAACTTCACGGTGATGTCCTCACCGCGTTGGGAAATGGACTCAATACCATAGATTTTGCCGTATACTTTCATCCGCGCAACAGCCAGCAAGTTAATGACGGCCTCCGGAAGATCACCGAACCGGTCCACCAATTCGTCTTCCAATTCCATCGCATCGTCGAAGGAGGCAATGACCGCCACTTTTTTATAGATCTCAATCTTCTGAATACTGTCATAAATATAATCGGACGGCAAGTAAGCATCGATACTGAGATCCAGGGTTGTGTTCCACTGGTCGGAAGGTACCGGCTCTTCGCCAAGCATCGTAACTTTGCGTTTGTTGATCTCCTCTGCGAGCATCTGGGAATACAGATCGAACCCGACGGAAGCAATAAAGCCATGCTGCTCTGCTCCTAACAGATTGCCCGCACCACGGATCGACAAGTCACGCATGGCGATTTTGAATCCCGAACCCAGTTCAGTGAATTCCTTAATCGATTGCAGACGTTTCTCGGCAACTTCAGTAAGAACTTTGTCCCGTTGGTACGTGAAATAGGCATAGGCAATACGGTTGGAACGACCCACTCGCCCACGCAGCTGATACAGCTGGGAAAGCCCCATTTTATCCGCATCATGTACAATCAGGGTATTTACGTTCGGAATATCTACCCCAGTCTCGATGATACTTGTGCTCACAAGCACGTCATATTCACCATCCAGGAAGTCCAGAATCGTCTTCTCTAGCTCTGTTTCCGACATCTGGCCATGTCCTACACCAACCTTGGCTTCAGGCACCAGTTCAGAAATTTCGGCAGCCATCTCCTGAATTCCCTGAACACGGTTGTAGAGGTAATATACCTGACCACCACGTGCCATCTCACGCTCAATAGCCTCGCGTACAAGCGCCTGGCTATGTTCAACCACATAAGTCTGTACCGGGAAACGATTCTCTGGGGGAGTCTCGATAACGGACAGATCACGCACACCCAGCATGGACATGTGAAGGGTCCGCGGAATCGGCGTTGCCGTCAGCGTCAGTACGTCTACATTCGTTTTCAGCTTCTTCAGTTTTTCCTTGTGGGTTACTCCGAAACGCTGTTCTTCGTCGACAATGAGCAGTCCCAGGTCCTTGAACACCAGATCCTGTGACAGCAATCGATGCGTTCCAATCACAATATCCACTGTACCTGCCTTGATGCCTTTTGCTGTTTCATTCTGCTCTTTACGGGAGCGGAAACGGCTCAGCACATGAATGTTGAACGGATAACCGGAGAAACGCTCACGGAATGTCTCAAAATGCTGCTGTGCCAAAATCGTTGTCGGCACGAGTACAGCCACCTGTTTCCCTTCAATTGCTGCTTTGAACGCAGCACGAATAGCCACCTCGGTTTTGCCGTAACCGACATCCCCACACAATAAACGGTCCATTGGACGGTTTTGTTCCATATCCTTCTTGATTTCCTCGATCGCACGCACCTGATCACGTGTCTCATCGTAAGGGAACATGTCCTCAAACTCCTGCTGTTCCGCAGAATCCTTGTCGAATCCAAACCCTTTGGAGGTCTGACGCTCCGCATACAGCTTGATCAGATCATCAGCAATATCCTGTACGGATGTGCGGACTTTATTTTTAACCCGTGTCCACTCGTTACCGCCCAGCTTGTATATTTTCGGTTCTTTCTCTTCGGAACCAACATATTTCTGAATCAGATCAATCTGTTCAATAGGTACAGACAGTTTGTCTCCACCCGCATAGAGAATATGCATGTAGTCTTTATGAATGCCGCCAACCTCAAGTGTGCCGATCCCCAGGTACTTACCAATCCCGTGGTTCTGGTGAACGACATAATCGCCCACTTTTAGCTCGCTATAGGATTTGATCCGTTCCGCATTGTCTACATTCCGAATCGGTTTCCGTACTTTACGCTGTTTTTGCGAGAACATCTCGCCCTCAGTCACGACAGCCAAATGAATGGATGGCATTTCAAACCCGGTTTGCAAGTTACCAATCAGCATCTCCGGCTCTGGAATATCATAGTCCATCAGTACCCGGCGCATCCGATCCAGTCGTTCCTCACCATTCGCCAGCATGAGCACTTGAACGCCAGCCTTCTGCCAACGCTCCATCTCTGCCTTCAGCACATTCATCTGTCCATGGAAATCCTGCATGCCACGACTGATGAAGTTCAGAATGTTTTGTGGTTGGGTGTGTGGAACCTGACGCAAAAAGATCGACATAAACAGCGTCTGGAATGGACGCTCATACAAGAGTTCATCACCGTCTGCGGATAATGGAAGATCTGGAAGTGTTTTTCCGTTTTGCATCAAGTGCAAATTCCACTCCGATTCATCACGGTCCAGCTGTTTTGATGTCTCCGAGAGTCTGGCAGGCTCATCAAGAACCAGCAGCGTATCTTCTGGCATATAGTCGTAGATCGTTTTGTTCTCCGGATAGAGCGGAGATATATATTTATACATTTCGGAGAAATACACGTGCTCTCGTAAAAGCTCAATCTCCCGGTGAATTTCTTCACGAAGACGCAGCTTCGCCTGCCGGTCCGTCATTTTCTCCAGCTGTTGCTCCAGCAAAAGGACAGCCGCATCCGCAGCCTTTTCCATCCGTTCACGGTCTGCGATTAACTCCTTGCATGGCAGAACCGTAACTTCCCCAATCCGTTCAATCGAACGTTGATCCGCTGGGTCAAATGTCCGAATGGAGTCGATTTCGTCATCAAATAACTCCACTCGATACGCGATCG
Source organism: Paenibacillus sp. Negev47 (assembly GCF_058313655.1). NCBI lineage: Bacteria > Bacillati > Bacillota > Bacilli > Caryophanales > Paenibacillaceae > Paenibacillus > Paenibacillus sp. Negev47. The sequence goes on along the minus strand of NZ_CM177754.1, from coordinate 45,288 downwards.
ATGAAGTAACCGGATAGAAATCGATGATGCCACCACGTACACTCATCTCACCGCGAGATTCCACGCGTTCCACACGCTCGTATCCGAGCTTTACCATCTCCAGCAGGAAGGAATCCAGTTGAAGTGTGTTGCCTTGTTTAATCAAAATTCGAGCATTGGCCATTACTTCCGGAAGCGGGACATAGCGTCTTACCCCGGAAAAGGGAATAACAACAACGCCCCTGAATCCCTGGGCGCAGCGGACCAACACATCAATGCGCTGACCCAATGTTTCCGGGCTGGAAACAGCAGCTTCAGCAGCGACAAGTTCGTTGGCAGGATAGATCAACACCTGATCAGTTGAAAGCGCTTCCTGTAAATCTTCTGCAATTTTTTGGGCTGAAAACATATTATGCGTTACTACGAGCAATGGTCGATTCATTTCCTGATGCAGAGCAGCCAGCATAATCTGACGCGCTGATCCGGACAAACCGGAGACCAATTGCTCTTTCATGCCGGACTTGATTCCGGCTGTAATGGACCCGAAGTCCGGATCTTTGGAAAAAGCCTGTATAAGTGCTTGTAACAAAAGGGGCACCTCTCTTATAACTTACTTGATTATCTCACGCATACGCGTAGCATCACTATTAAAATGGATACAAATTCCTTTTTGTCCTGTTTCATCATAAAGGATTACTCGCAACATTGCCACATCTGTTGATGTGGCTGAGCCTGATTTGGAGATAGCGCTGGTTTTCATTCCAACTGAAAAGAAGCCTCAGCAGGCTGCCAAGGCTATAAAAGGTGGAGCGTTATTACGCAACCGCCCTCAACTGTCATTCGATCCTGTTACAGGCGATGTCTACTGAAGCGGACTCGCGAGCAGGCTAAGCTCCGGATTGTGCTCCAGGGCTTCCTTGCAATAATCACATGTAATCCGAACGGTAATGTCACCACCGGAATTATACGCTATTATATCCCTCCGCTCGTCGGGGGTCAAGAAATGAAAGCCGAGCTCTACTTCCGTTATCCGGGCAGAATCGATTCGTCCAATAAAGGTGCGGCAATGCCGACATACGTAATTCACTGACATGTTTATGCCTCCTGAACATGGTTTATACGTCCAGTATGTCCAATATGGCTGAATCGAACCCGTCTTTTTTGATCATTTTACCAATATGTCTTACACAATTAACCGTTAAACTTCGCCATTGTTTGTTCAAACGTATGGGTCAAGCTATGCTCCAGGGCATCACACGTTTGTTCAATAGTCTGATCAAGGGCTTCCTTTTCTTTCTTCATAAATGTCGACAGTACATAATCGACTATGGCATGTCCTGGTTCAGGCCGGGATATTCCCATGCGTACCCGGTTAAACTGCTGTGTACCGGTATGCTGAATAATGGAATTGATCCCATTATGTCCACCTGCACTGCCTTGATAACGTAATCTGACTTTGCCAATCTCTGTATCCATGTCGTCGTACACAACAATCAGATCTTCAAGACTAACTTTATAAAAATCCATATATGCCCGAACCGATTCACCAGACAAATTCATATAGGTCATTGGTTTGATTAGCACGGTTTTCACACCGCCGATATTGCCCTCTCCAATCAGCGCCTTACATTTACTCTGTGTAATGGAGATACTATGACGATCTGCCAACCGATCCAGCGCCATAAAACCGATATTATGACGGGTTTTGGCATAGTTCGAGCCTGGATTTCCAAGTCCGACAATCCACTTCATCTTGTTCCCTCCTTCGGATTAGCCTGAGGTGAGGCATAGACTTCGAAAGTTATATTTCATATAATATCAGGAAAGTAACGTTCCGAATTTACTGTAGTATTCACAGTTCATATTTTATCAACCCAGGAAGGTGAGCGGGTTTTGCGCGAAGACAACGGACAACTGACTCAACATAGCGATTTTATCTATCATCTCGAATATCACGTACCTGTACAGGTATACGACCGCGACACCCATATTGAGATCGGTCTCATCACACGTTTCGATAATCAATTCGTCGAAATTGCCAACACGCTTTTTCATCGGCGTCGTTTCCGGTTTATCTCCCGCCCAGGGTATTAATGAACTGATCAGCGTCTGTTTCACTTATAATAAAACGGCACGCCGACAGGGGTTACATTTTCCATTGAACCGGAAAACGTAACCCCTCTACTACTTTATGCAGACATCCTTATTCAATTTCAAACAGCTTGCTGATTGACAATTCCTCATGAACCCGGATAATTGCTTCTCCGAGCAAAGGCGCTACAGACAACACTTTGAGTTTGCTTGTCGGATTAGCATGCGTAATTGGAATGGTATCCGTTACGATGACTTCCTTCAATGGTGCATTCTCCAAACGTTCCATCGCAGGTCCGGACAATACAGGGTGAGTACAGCACGCGTATACTTCTTTTACGCCGCCTTCCATCAGAGCATTCGCTCCCAGTACAATCGTTCCTGCCGTGTCAATAATGTCATCGATCAGAATGGCTGTTTTACCCTCGATATTACCGATAATGTTCATCACTTCGCTGACATTCGGCTCAGGACGACGCTTGTCGATAATCGCAAGAGGTGCATTCAGGAAATCAGCCAGTTTACGTGCACGTACTACGCCACCGTGGTCAGGCGACACAACAACTGGATTTTCGATCTGTTTCGACCGGAAATATTGAGCCAGAATTGGCACACCGAGCAAATGATCGACCGGAATGTCGAAGAATCCCTGAATCTGCATTGCATGCAAGTCCATCGCGATGACACGGGTTGCACCCGCTTTTTCAATCAGGTTGGCAACCAGTTTCGCTGTAATCGGGTCACGCGAACGCGCCTTGCGATCCTGTCTTGCATAGCCATAATAAGGAATAACGACGTTAATCGTCTTGGCAGATGCCCGTTTAAGTGCATCGATCATAACGAGCATTTCCATCAGGTTGTCATTAACCGGCAAGCAAGTGGACTGCACGATGTAGACGTGACAACCCCGAACACTCTCGGAGAGTTTCACTTGAATCTCACCATCACTAAAGCTGGTTGTATGAGATTCACCCATAGGAATCCCGATATAATCAGCAATTTGATGGGCGAGCTTGGGGTTAGAATTGCAAGTAAATATTTTTAATTTCGAATCAAAATAAGTCATAAAATAAAAACCCTCCGTGCTGGTTCATTGGAATCTATAAGCGTCTGCGACATGTCGGCACCTCCCGGTCTTCGGGAGGCAATCTTGTTATCAAAACCCCTTATTGGGGTTTGGCATTTTGTTTCTTGGCTTTGGCACGTCCGCGAATCTTCTCCGCATAACCAGGTTTATTCTCCTGACGTGGACGAGCAATGGCCAGATCATTCTCGGGAACGGAATGGGTAACGGTTGAGCCAGCAACCACATAAGCGCCTTTTCCTACCGTAATCGGTGCGATTAGATTGACGTTGCTGCCTACAAAAGCATCATCTTCAATCGTTGTCACAGCTTTATTATAACCATCATAATTGACAGTTATTGCCCCGCATCCAACATTTACGTTTTTCCCTACTTTGGCATCCCCAATATAACTGAGATGAGATACTTTGGAGCCTTCATCAATTGTAGCATTTTTCACTTCAACAAAGTCACCAATTTTTACGTTGCGACCAAGTTTAGTCCCTGGACGCAAATTAGCAAATGGACCAACCGTTGCATCAGAACCAACCTCGGCATTGGACAATACCGAATGTTTAATCGTAACTCCATCCTGAATAACGCTGTCTTCCACATCTGCCTGAGGACCAATATGACATGCTTCCCCAATGGAAGTTGTGCCTTTGAGGATCGTCCCCGGATACAATACTGTATCTGATCCAATCGTAACATCCGCTCCGATATATGTCGATGACGGATCAATGATCGTAACACCGTTCAACATATGGCGTACGGCGAGACGTTCACGCATGAAGGCTTCGGCTTGTGAAAGTGCGAGTCGGTCATTAACCCCGATGGATTCTGCGATGTCATCTGACATGTAAGCCTCAACGACTTCTCCATCATTGCGGAAAATGCCAACTACGTCTGTGAGATAATACTCTCCCTGAGCATTCTGGTTCGTCACTTTTTCCAAGGCAGCGAACAATTTGGCATTATCGAAACAGTATGTGCCTGTGTTAATCTCATTCACGGCATCTTCCTGCTCCGTGCAATCTTTTTGTTCCACAATCCGTTGTACAGACCCATCTTCTCCGCGAATCACTCGGCCATAGCCTTTGGGATTGTCCAACTGAGCCGTAAGAACTGTCGCTGCTGCTCCGCTACTCTCATGGAGCTTCATCAGACCTTCCAGCGTCTCACTGGTCACAAGTGGTGTATCTCCACATACCACAATGGTAGAGCCTGTTTCGCCACCAAGCAACGATTTAACCTGCTTCACTGCATGACCTGTTCCCAGTTGTTCCGCCTGAAGAGCGTACTCCGCTCTGGAACCTAAAAATGACTGCACCGCTTCGGCACCATGACCGACTACAACTACACTGCGTTCAACGCCTGCGCTGAGTGCTGCATCCAGCACATGTCCAACCATAGGTTTACCGCATACGGGATGCAGTACTTTGTACAATTTTGATTTCATTCGTTTCCCTTGCCCTGCGGCAAGAACGATTGCCATTCGTTTCAAAATTAACGACCTCCTGTTCTGAAAATCCCATTGAAGTGCATTTCTTACCTCATATCCAATGAGTATCGTTCAGCCGGCTTCAAGCCGGTCTTGTTCATCGCCTGCTGTCTCTGTAATCACACGTAACAACGCGGACACCAACGAATCGTGACCTATATGTATACGCCGTGTACCTGCGAGCTTAACCGAATCCCAATGATTCCTAAGATGCCGCCCTGCCACCAAGCGCACGATGCGCTTTTTGTTCTCTGCTAATAAACTCAATACTGAATATATCTTATTCCGGTCAAAAAGAAAAGAGAGCCATAAGACATGGCTCTCTTTTCCTTCGAACCCCAATAATGTTCTCAGGCACCTTCTTCAATGACTTCTTCCTCAGTTGCTGCGCGATCATATTCAGTCAAAACTGCTGCCTGAATCTTCTCACGAGTACCGGAAGAGATCGGGTGGGCGATATCACGGAACTCTCCGTCAGGAGTCCGCTTGCTCGGCATAGCAACAAACATTCCGTTGTTACCATCAATGACACGAATGTCATGAACGACGAATTCGTTATCGATGGTAATGGATGCGATAGCCTTCATTCTCCCCTCCGAGTTAACACGGCGGAGTCTGACATCCGTAATTTGCATGTGTGTGTTCACCACCTTTTTCCATCAGAACTTGGTGTATAATTCCACACAGCCTATACGAACTCCTTCTTTTTATAACCACAAAAACTTCCTAATTTCAGGAATTTTTTTATTTAATACACAATTCGACAACGTTAGTGCCAGGTCGATGGAAAAGAACCTTTCCCGACATGAAATTCGTCATCTTTCTACAGGTCAAAATAGTTGCCAGGCTTCACGGAAATGTGTCTGCTCTTGGCATCAACCGCTGTTAGCTTAGCCAGTGATACGTAATCTGTTAGCAGGCGTTCTTCTGAATCCACAGAACCAGATTCAACCAGTACCCCTACCCCGGCTACCGTAGCATTAAACTCGGCCAAAAGATCGATCATTCCTTGCACCGTACCCCCAGCCTTCATGAAGTCATCCACAATAAGTACTCTGGAGTGCTCACGCATCGCCCTGCGAGACAGGGACATGGTATGCAGACTTTTATGGGACCCCGATACATAATTGATACTTACGGCCGATCCTTCTGTAGCCTGATGGTCCCTGCGAACGAGCACAACAGGCAGGTTGAGCTGGGCTCCGGTCGCATAAGCCAGTGGAATCCCCTTGGTTTCTACCGTCATAACCACATCAATATTCATGTTGCCAAAGGCCGTTGCAAAGATCTTTCCGGCTTCATTCATCAATGCGGGCTGTCCCAGCAGATCGGACATGTACAGGTATTCTCCAGGCAAGATCCGGTCAGGCTGCGCGAGCTGGGTCGAGAGTCGCTCTGCAAATGCCAATGCCAGTTCTCGGGACACCTTCGGAATCCATCTAACTCCCCCGGCTGCTCCAGCCAGTGTATTCAGTTCTCCTGACCCACCTTCTTCGAACACTTCCTTGATAATCGCCAGATCTTCACTAATCGAAGACTTCGCGGCTCCATAGCGTTCGGCAAATGTGGTGAGCGGAATAACCGTATGCGGTCTGGACAATAAGTATTGCGTCATTTCAACCAGCCTTGCGCTTCGTTTTAACTTCTTCACAGAGATCCATCCTCACGATCACGGAAACATCTAAATCCGAATAATTATTTAAAAATATACCACCTTTATACGTGTTTGTACATTATAAAAGCGAATTTTACGTCAACATACGTACAGCGTACACTTCTTTGCAGAAGCCCCGCAGACCATTGTATATCCGGGCAACCTTGGATTCTTTCGACACCAAACCGAATACCGTTGGACCACTGCCTGACATCAGCACACCGTCTGCACCCAGACGAATCATGGCATCCTTCAGATGCTGAACTTCCGGATACAGCTTCAACGTTACATCTTCAAGCACATTGCCCATCTGGTTACATACATCCGTAAATGATTGGTCACGAATAGCCTGCTCCATTTTCTCCGCACTCGGATGCCGAACAATCTTGTCACTACGGAACCGTCCGTATACATCGGCTGTAGACACATTAATAGGCGGCTTGGCCAGGATAACCCAACATTGCGGCGGATTAGGTATAGGCGTCAATTTCTCACCACGTCCTGTAGCGAGCGCTGTCCCTCCTGTGATACAGAATGGAACATCCGAACCGAGTTCAGCTCCAAGCTCCTGTAGTTCGTGATCCGGTATATTGAGCCGCCAAAGGCGGTTCAATCCACGCAGAGCTGCTGCTGCATCACTGCTACCACCTGCAAGTCCAGCTGCAACTGGAATCTTTTTGTCCAGATGAATATGAACTCCCGTGTGCACGTTATAGCGCTCCTTAATAAGCCGGGCTGCCTGGAAAGCCAAATTTTTCTCGTCGAGCGGGATATACCCTGCCTGACTGGAGATGAAAATGGTATCTCGCGGCAGTTCCGACATTTCCAGCCGATCGGCCAGATCGACCATGGTCATGATCATTTCAACTTCATGGAATCCATCGCTTCTTTTATGTAAAACGTCCAGCATCAAATTAATTTTAGCAGGCGCTTTTTCGTAAATTTTCAAGGCGTTCACCCGTCCTCACCTTTTCCCTAAGACAACTTAACATATTATATCAAAATGGGGCTGTCAAGTCATTTCTATTCCGCATCTATGGGGAAAAAGCGGGGTGATTCCTGACGGATTTCCCCGCTTTACAATCTGATTGAAACGGATTAGGATTTGCGCGCGGCCTGTTCAGCAAGTTGAATTGCACGTTTTACCATGTTTCCTGCATCTTTGGCTTTGATTCCGCCCCAGCCTTCCTGTTGGACCGTGTCATAGAAACCCAGGTCTTTTGCTAGTTCATTCTTCAGATCCTCTGACATGACACTTCTTCTTCTCCGACTCATGAACCATCCTCCTCCTTAGTATCCATCATGATGTGATGAGTTCGTTCACGTTTTAGACAACATGCCCCAGGCCAAGTTCAGTTTCCCACCATTTGCTTAAGAAACTGTTCCTTCACCTGTCCAAATAGTATGCCGCGACCGTTCTTAACTATTCCTACGTATGTATGGTTTACCTTAGAGGGCGAATTGGTTGTTTTATGAAAAACAAAAAAGCGATCCGCCTTGTGGGGCGAATCGCCTGTAAAACGATACTTACGTCTCCATATAGGAGCTATGCGTCTGGCTGCCCGGGTCATAGACCATGACTTCCACCGATTCCGTAAGTATATCCGCATAACTATAAGATACTCGCTTGAAAGTTTCTTGTTCCTCATCAAGCTTAACAATAAAAACAGAAGGGTACGTTTCTTCCAATACACCCGTACGCTCAATGGTCTTACGGCGGCCACCATTAGCCCGCAACATAATTTTCTGACCAATATGTGCGTCGAGATTGCGTTTGATATCCAACAGCGTGTTTTTAGCCATTGTCGACGACCACCTCTTTTCTTGTCCATTATACCGGATTTTACAGTCATTGTCAAATCAAAACTAATTATTATATCAGCATCAAAAAGTTGTTGTCAATGAATTTTTTCGCAAACAAAAAAAGCCCCAAATTGGGACTTTAAATGGCCTACATCAGACCGCGGATGGGTTTACTTTTAGAGTGGATAAATCATTTAAGCCCGGCAGACCTACCCGGTAACTCCCACGTGTCTCCACACCACCCACACCTTGGCTACCACTGATGGTATTGTGCAGAACATCACTCATGTTAACTGTATCCCGCACAGATGTGAAGGAGGCCTTCGCTGCCACATAGACCGGATCAAGTGCATGAATAAGAATCCTGCCCGGAGAACTGGCAAAGTTCGCTCCAGCGCGCAGCAGTGCCTCAAAATGGGACTGACAGGCCCCTGCCACGATGGTTAGTGCATCCAGATGACGTTCATATTGTCTGGCCACCTGAATAGCCGCCACAAAATTTTGCGAGTTCTTGTAGCTACCAAGACTATATAAGTCATAGGGCTGACGCGTCTTTAACACCCCATCATGACCCGTAATTACGACGATATCCGGACGTACTTTGGGTAACAAACGGTATAAGGTATCTGCCATTGCAGATTCATGAACATACTGTCCCTCCGCGGGAACACGTAGTTGTTCATAGAGATCCATGCTTTTTTTCAAATAATTGGGGTCTCCATCCAGATGAAGCACCTTTCCAGGCATTTCAAAATAAGCTGGTTCCTGCTGAGCAGACCAATCCTGCACCAGACCTTCACGATTCCGCTCAGCCTGTTCCTTACGATTCTGCTGCAGGCGGGACAGCGTCTGATGTGCTTTAACATGTGCCTGTCTGGTCTTGGCACTTTGCGGTTCGTAGGGAACCTGTATCAAATCATCCACCGGGGAATCAGCAAGCAGCCGGAACTCAGTCCCTTTAATGACCGCAGTATCCAGCTGGAGGCCTTCCACCCGAAAAGTCACATCACCACCGTATGACTTCCGAACGACCAAGTCTCCGATATTCATCAACGTAATCACCTCTACCCCATCGTATGGGCAAAGACCCGGTTTGGTTCATTCGAATTTTACAGCGCTGCGCGTACCCCTGCTTCCCACATCACGGTGCTGAGTGTAGCATACTCCTGCAGACTTAACGTTTCTCCACGCCGGGAAGGTTGAATACCTGCCTGCTCCAACAGAATATCTGCCTGTTCCCGGTTCTCCTTCGTGAAGAAGCGTGCTTTCAGGTTGTTCGAGATTGTTTTTCTCCGCTGGGCAAAAGAAGCCTGTACCACTTCGAAGTAGTGTGCTTCATCAGGAATCTCAACTGGCGGTTGCTCACGCACCTTCAGCTTAATAACAGCCGACTCCACATTAGGTTGCGGAATGAAGACCGTAGGAGGCACAATACAAACCAGCTCCGGCATACTGTAATACTGAACTGCGATGCTCAGACTACCGTAGTCTTTTGATCCCGGTGCAGCAGCCATGCGTTCAGCCACTTCTTTCTGAATCATGACGACAATGCTGTCTACCGGCAGCTTCTCCTCCAGCAGTTTCATCATAATCGGGGTCGTTACATAATAAGGCAGGTTAGCCACGACACTGACTTTATCCACGGATGCAAAATCCGTATTAAACAACTCAGCCAGATCAAGCTTCAACACATCCCCATGATGAACACGTACATTCGAATACGGCTGCATCACTTCTCCCAGGATTGGAATCAAGCGCTGATCAATCTCTACGGCTGTGACAGGACCCGCTACCCGAGCCAATCGCTCTGTAAGGGCTCCAATACCCGGCCCGATCTCCAGCGCACCCTTGGACTCATCCAAATCGGCTGCATTAACAATTTTGTTCAGTATATTTTGATCGATCAGAAAGTTCTGACCCAGACTTTTCTTGAATGAGAATCCGTGTCTTTGAATAATCTCTTTGGTTCGCTTGGGCGTTGCAATTTCAATCGTTTCTTCCATGTCTCTCATATGCTCACAATCCTTCGCGTTCAATTTGCGCTAATGCTGTGGAGAACTCTTCCCGTGTAATCTGAAATACACTCAGACGTTTGTGAAACTGCTTACCATTACAATATCCAATGCCCAGCAGATTGCCCATCTCCATACGGCGTGCGGCGGCCTGCGGGTGTACGATAAGTCCTGCCGCAATGAGGTCCTCCCAATCGATGAGGCTTGGAGCACCTTCGTATGAAGTATGTACGCGTTCCAGCGCGTGCCGAATCGCCTCTGGTGAGGCGTTTTCCACCCCGATGTCTCCTTTACGCGTCGCATCGGCTTCCGGAATGAAGGCATGCTTGCAGCCAGGGACCTTGTTCGCAATAATTTTACGAATGCGCTCGCCGGCATGATCCGGATCTGTGAGTACAATGACTCCCCGTCTCTCCTGAGCAAGCGCAATCCGTTTTAGAATGCGTTGGTTGATGGCTGATCCACCTGTTTCTATCGTATCGGCTTGCACAGCCCGGCGAATGGCTACCGTGTCATCGCGGCCTTCCACCACAATCACTTCTTTTATCATGTTCCATTTCTTCCTTTCTAACGCAAAAAGAAGAGGAATATCCTCTTCTCTGCCAAACGGCGGGGGAGACTGAATTCAGACCCCTCCGCCGCATATTCCGCATGAATCATTCATGCAACTATTTTATAGCATTCCCATTTCAAAGTAAAACGATTTTAGTTCGCTTCCGGCTTCACCGGACCGATCACGTAGACCGTCTTGCCTTTCTTACGTCCAAAATTCAGGGCATGCTTCACACTGTCATAATATACATCAATTTTGTTGCCTTTAATGGCACCGCCTGTATCTTCCGCACGACGGAAGCCCAGACCCTCGATATATACCCACCAGCCAATTGGAATGACTTTGGGATCAACCGCAATGGTGCGCCCTTCCGTTACACGAGTACCGGAAGCTGTTTTGGTACCAATGCCAGGCTCTTCGGAAGAGTAGGCAGTCATGGATACGTTCTTAAGTACTTTGGAGTATTTAAAAGAAGTCCCGGATACGGTAATCACTTTGCTGCCCGAGGCAGATGTTTTCTTCGAGTTCGTTGTTGTAGCCTTTTTGGTTGTAGAAGTTTGAGCCGATACCATCTGAATCTCAGGTTCTTTCACGACCGGTTTCGCTTTGGTGCCGACAGCAATCACTTTATCTACACGATTATTCGCGACGGATTTGCCGACCATTTTTTTGGAGACCAATTCTCCATCCTGAAATACCTTTTCGATATGCTGTACAAGTGTGCCTTCTTTGCCGTTCACAACGACACGGTTATCCCCTTTGTACAAGCTAGGGTCAGCCGTTTTAATTACTTTGTAAGCGATTGGTTGCTCTACATCCACTGTACGCTTTGTTACACGCACTACACGGATCTTCATATCCGCTTTGATAGCAGTTCCAAGCGCCGGATACACTTTATCATTATTTTCAACTTGAATACCTGATTTTTGAATTGCATCTTCTACCGATGAATCGGTTGTATACAGAGTCTTGGTGTCTCCGTCTGCCGTAATGTTGACTGGAACGGCCCGCTCAATAACGATTCGGTCTCCATCTGTAATTGCTCCATTGAGCGGAATGGATACCTGATCGTGAGGGCTGACTGTGATTGACTGCTCCTCCAGCATTTCCTGAAGCATTCCTGTACGAGTCTCTACCACCTGAGCTTTGCCATCAATAACCAGTGAAATTTGTTTCCCGGCCTGACCGTAAACGACTAACAAGATCATGATTGTAAGCGCAATTGAGAAAATCGCGATCAATGCCATTTGACGCATGTTCTCATGCTTCCACCGCAACGCGAAAGACTTACTGGATGATCGTGACTCATGGGTCTCTTCTGGTTGGAATGTGCCCACTTCTCCGTCCTCCTTCATAGCCTCGTCGTCTAAAGTAATGCATGATGTCTTTGACGTGACTATACCAATTTTTCTACAGAACACAGGTCGGACCATATGACCGGTTCTGCACCATGAACCCATCTTCGCAACATGATGTCATCCTCCTGAATACCTACCGTATGATGACAACATTTCTTTTATTCAAAAACAAAAAAGCCAAAGAAAGAGTGTAAGAGGAACTCTTTCGTGGCTTCCGAATGATTTTGAATATCGGAAATTCATGCACGAGGTTGCCTCTCTTTTTCCGCTTGCGAGGTTAGCTGTCGGGTTCGGGCGAAAGAGAGCCGCCCTATCTTGGGTCACCCGCTCATGGCGGACGCCCTTGAATTCACCCCGAGACCCAAAGAAGAAATCAAATATGGCTTCGCAATTCCTTTCGCTGCTTTTGGGTCAGCGAATGATGCGCAGCAGCTAAATACACTGCTGTTTAAGCCCTATTGGTTCCCCCGCTCTCCGTTAACGGAGACTCAGCGAGACTGATTCATGAAAGTAATGTTGTTTCATCGGAAAGTGTCCCTTTGTTCATCCCCCGAACATCTGTCCAGTTTTCCGCACAACAATTCACTGAAAAGATGATATCCTGTTTTGATGCATGTTGTAAAGCGTTGATCAAGTACGTTTTTCTGAATATTTGGTTAAAATATTGTAATATTCTTGATCTATTTGGATCAAAGGGCAAATTACCTCCGCTTACCTGCCTTTTTCACCTGATTTACTCGATTTTTTAACAAATCCCAAATCGTTCCATGGCATTTTTGGTTGTTATTGCAGCAATTTCCTCTACCGAAATGCCTTTAATTTCCGCTGCTGCCTCTGCAACCAGACGTACATGCGCTGTCTCATTCCGTTTCCCACGATACGGATGAGGTGTCAAATATGGAGCATCTGTTTCAATGAAAAATCGGTCCATCGGAACCTTCGCCAGCACCTCTTTGGGCTGTTTTGCATTTTTGAATGTGATCGGGCCTCCGAAGGACAGATGGAAGCCCATATCGAGACAACTTTTTGCGGTTTCCCAGCTGCCTGAGAATGAGTGCATAACACCACCAACCTCGCCAGCTTTCTCTTCACGCAAAATTCTTATGATATCCTCGTGCGCATCTCGATTATGGATGACAATGGGCATGTTCACTTCACGAGCCAATGCAATTTGTTGTCGTAATACGCGATGCTGCACTTCCTTCGGTGAAGTATCCCAGTGATAATCCAACCCAATCTCACCGATCGCAACCACTTTTTCATGCTTGCATAAAGATGCAATCCATTCCAGATCGCCCTCCTGCATCGTGATCGCATCTACGGGGTGCCACCCTACAGCTGCATATATAAAGTCATACGTTTCAACAAGTTCCATGGTGGTCGGTATCGTCTCCCGGTTAAAGCCAATGTTGATCATGCGACCAACTCCGGCATCCACAGCACGCTGAATCATCTCCTCGCGGTCCTCGTCGAATTGTGGTGCATCCAGATGTGTATGTGTGTCGAACAGCATCATGTTTGTGTCTCCCTTCATGTCGAACTAACGACTATCTTTGTTTAAAATTCAATGTGTAAAATTTAATATATCATTGCTTCATAGATAAAACATTTTGGGGAATCTGTATATTGCCATCATTTCATTCATTGCTTCACAACTACAATATATAGAAGATGTACAGATATTCTGATCTATATATGGCTGATCGAGATGATTTTACCTGATTGCATTTACAAAATTATGTCGATCTACATATACTGCCCATTAAAGCAGATTACTGTATCATGGAAAATAGCTCTTTTAGAAAGTCTTTTGAACTCAAAGTTTTCACCAAGTTGTACCCTCATCCATCATTACAAGAAATAGGGGCGTATATGGGACGGTAATTCATGAATAATCGCATCCACCTTGTTTTGCGGGTAATACAAATGATGTTTCCCCCGATGCAGCCCACTAATGGACCGGACAATGTCGGATACTTCTGACAACTCATGTAACTTGTCCTGTCGATCGAGCAGAAGAATCTGCTTATCCGTGGATTCATCCGGACGAAACACATCATACGGATTATCCGACGGAAAATCAATTTCAAGATCATATTCGGGATTGAGACCTGCCTGGATAAAAGCTTCCCGAATTTCTTCCATCATTGTCAAGTCGGTCTGTTCAAGCTCTACATACTTATATAACTTGCGATCCATGAAACGTTCGCATAACTCACTCAGAACAGCATCGTCCTCCTTGCGCCACTGCGCAAATGCCGTCTGAATCAAGGCTTCGTCCAACTGCAAATATTCATCTACCGATAGTTCTCCTTCAAATAATTGAGGAAGTGGATCGATCAAGAAGCGGAATTGAAAACCTTCTTTTATGAGTGTTTTTGCTCGCTTGAATATTTGCCGCAATATAATTTCGGAACTACGGGTTACTGGATGAAAGTAAATCTGCCAATACATCTGGTACCGAGACATTAAGTAATCCTCCACAGCATGCATGCCTGACTCCTTGACTACAATCCGTCCATGATAGGGCCGCAGCATGCGAAGGATACGATCAAGATCGATCGTGCCATAATTTACTCCCGTAAAGTAAGCATCCCTGAGCAAATAATCCATACGGTCCGCATCAAGAGGACTAGTCACCAGATTGACTACAATGGGCTGCTCATACGTTTTTTGAATCACAGAAGCCACTTTCTCAGGAAAATCAGGAGCATACCGTCTTAAGATTGCCCCTACTTCGGTATCACCTGTAATGATGCGACAAGTCCAATCTTCATGATTCATGTCAAAAGCTTCCTCGATGGAATGAGAGAACGGCCCATGCCCAAGATCATGAAGTAGAGCTGCGCATAGCGCTACAATCTTTTCGTCCTTTGGCCAATCTGAATAATGACTTCTTTCAAATTGAGAGATGATCTTGCGCGTAATTTCATAAACACCCAGTGAATGTGAGAAACGACTGTGCTCTGCTCCATGAAAGGTTAGGTAAGAAGTCCCTAACTGACGAATCCGGCGTAACCGCTGAAATTCAGGGGTGTTGATTAACTCCCATATAATCGGATCTTGCACGTGGATATAATTATGTACCGGGTCTTTAAACACTTTCTCTTCTGTTAGACGTTGTTCCATGTCGACTCACTCCTTTAATTTCTTTTATATTAACGCTTTGACCTCTACGATTCACCAAACATTCGACACGATATGACGAATTTTGTCGAATTAGGTAGTTTTGTCGTTTTCCAAATCGACAAACCTGACATTGATGTTTAAATACGAAAAACAGCTTGCAATCCCTTACCACCAGCAACCTTAGGAAAAACAGCCTTAATTTTAAGCTAATTTTAAGGTTGACTGATTTGGGAATCGTTGGTATGATGAGTATCATAAAACATAAAATAATGTCGAATAATGACAATGATAGTTAGCTGAGAGGAGCACTGATTATAATGATGAAATCAACAGGTATTGTAAGAAAAGTGGACGAACTGGGACGGGTAGTTATTCCGATTGAATTGCGCCGTACGCTCGGTATTGGTGAAAAAGATGCTCTGGAAATCTACGTTGACGGCGAGCGCATCATGTTGAAAAAATACGAGCCTGCTTGTATCTTCTGTGGTAATGCAGAGAACGTTACTTACTTCAAAGGTAAAATCGTATGTAACGAATGTATTTCCGAAATCCCTGCACCTGTAGCAAAATAAAAAAATACAGCTATACTGGACTTATCTAAATTGTTAGTTCTAACCTTTTTAATATTCCTTAATGGCCTTCCCGGTGAATACCACCGTGGAAGGTATTTTTTTGCCCTGTTATGGGTTCCATTACCCAAAATGAGCCTGTCACACTCCACCGAGGAGAGAGTGGTGAAATTCGTTTGGAATTATTTTGAACCACTCTGTTCTTTTTAATGTTCCATTCATGTTGAAGGTCAGATTCGCTATTCGATTAACGCATTATATACATCGCGCTTCGTCAGACCACGATCGGTTGCCGTTTTTTTCATCGCATCTTTGCGGTTATGTCCTTCACCCTCATAATGGCTGACATGATCGGCGAGCGACATGAGCTGCCACCAAGCTTCGCGCTCAGCCTTACGCTCCTCTTCCTTGATGCCTTCCACCAGCAAACAGTACTCTCCAAGAGGCGGATGCTCTTCAAGCCAGTCGATGCATTCCTTCACACTACCCCTTGCGAATTCCTCATGACGCTTGGTAAGCTCACGTGCCAGGACGATCGAGCGATCACCCAGAATTTCTTCAAGATGGACTAATGTTTTTCGAATGCGGTGAGGTGATTCATAAAATAACAAAGTCCCATTGGATTCGTCAAAAGCCTCCAGCACTTTTCGCATGTCCTTTTTCTCCCGCGGCAAAAAGCCGCCGAATGTAAAACGCTCCGTCGGTAATCCGGACACGATCAGAGCAGACAAAGCAGCATTGGGTCCAGGGATAGGAATGACCGTAATTCCAGCTTTAAGCGCAAGCTGTACAAGGTCGGAACCCGGGTCCGAGATGGCCGGCAGACCAGCATCGCTGACGAGTGCCAGATTTTTTCCTTCTATTATATAGCGTATCAGTTCAGGGCCACTTGCTCCCTTATTATGTTCATGATAACTAAACAACATGGACGGTGTAATTTCAAAATGGGTAAGCAACTTTCGAGTCTGACGTGTATCTTCTGCCGCAATGATGTCGCAGCTCTGCAACGTCTTGATCGCCCGGAATGTCATATCCTCCAGATTACCAATGGGTGTTCCCACCAGATATAGCTTGCCTGAGCCTTCAGGCTGCTCCGCATAGCTTTTCTGAATATGCAAAGTCATCTAAATTCCTCCTTTCGTTGTACGCTCAGCATGCTGCTGACCATAATAGATATCCATAATCTCTTCGCAGTATTTCCCCTCTTCATTGTAGACAATGAGTGGAGGAAGCATCCTCACTTCGGGTTTACCATCTTTCATTCCTTCAATTAACACCATATTGGCTTCCAGATGAGCACGGGGATGTACCATCCGAATTCGTTTTGGCTCCAGCTTATACTCACGCATGAGCGAGATAATCTCTGCAAGCCGCTGTGGACGATGAACCATTGATACTTTGCCACCATTACGTACAAGTCGACTGCAAGCCTGGATCACTTCTTCCAGGGTACATCCGATCTCATGACGTGCCATAGCCTGATGTGTGTTCATCTTGAGATCACTGCCATTAAGAGGCATGTATGGGGGATTAACTGTTATTGCATCATAGACAGCGTGGCCCGTTTCTTTCACCAGTTCTCGCAAATCACCTTCACGAATCATAATCGATTCGTCCAGTGCATTTAATTGCACACTGCGACGAGCCATATCAGCCAAACGTGGCTGAATCTCAATCCCTTCCAGATTAGCCTCCGTGCGCGTTGTAAGCAGAATAGGAACTACTCCATTGCCTGTACACAAATCAAGTACACGCCCCCGTTTGGGGACGGAAGCAAACCTAGCCAACAATACCGCATCCATTGAAAAACTGAATACTTCATCACTTTGAATGATTCTCAGATCATGAGAGAGCAGATCATCAATCCGCTCTGACTCATGTAACACTACTTCTTTTGCTTCCATATGTTACGCTCATCCTCCGGTACTCTATATCTCATGTTTGTATCTTTAGGTTTGTAACCTTGAAAAAAAACCGTAGGGGATCCCTACGGTCACTTCATTTATTCAAAAAAGACAGGCAGAACAGACAATCGCCTTCCGTCCGCAGATGTCCATAATAGACGTTGCAGATATGGAAGCCTTCGTGATACAACCGAGCCAGATTATCATACCCTTCACCCACGACATCTTCACCTGTAGCCGGACCTGCTGGTCTTACTACAGGAGCGAGTGCTGCGGAGATTGGCAGATCTGCCGGAGCCTCACGCTTGAGCAGTTTGCGTAACTGCTCATTCTCGATGGTAAGCCGCTGATTATCCTCAAGCAGCTCCTTCACAATCATTTTTAACTCTCCTAAATCACCGTGCAACTGACCCAGTTGGGTTTCCATTTCATGAATGTGCGTAAACAGATTTTTCTTTTCCAAGTTTCCACCCCGAAGCAACCTTTATGGTTTACTTGATAACGACGTCATCCAGCGGAAGTTCTTTGACTTTACTGATGTCGAACAGTTGAACATGGACTGTGCGGCTACCGGCATTAATTCCGACAACTTTTCCTTCACCCAATGAGGTGACGACCAGTTTGCCTACAGCCGGCAGTTCTTCTCTCACACTTTCATAGTTATCATGCTCAAATTTCAGACAGCACATGAGTCTTCCGCACAACCCTGAAATTTTCGTCGGATTCAGTGACAGGCTCTGATCTTTAGCCATCTTGATTGATACCGGCTCAAAGTCTCCCAGCCAGGAAGAACAACACAACACACGGCCGCAAGGTCCGATTCCGCCAAGCATCTTCGCTTCATCACGTACACCAATCTGTCTCAGCTCGATTCGTGTCCGGAAAATGCTTGCCAGATCCTTAACCAGCTCCCGGAAATCGACTCTTCCTTCAGCTGTAAAATAAAATATGATTTTATTGCGATCAAACGTAAATTCCACATCAACCAGCTTCATTTTGAGGCCATGGTCTTTGATTTTATTTAAACAAGTACCGAATGCTTCTTTGGCTGCACGCTTGTTCTCATCAACCACACGGGCATCTGTCTCGCCCGCAACACGGATGACTTTCTTCAGCGGCAACACCACATCGGACTCGCCCACTTCCTTCTTACCAACAACAACCTTACCGTACTCTACCCCCCGCGCTGTCTCCACGATAACGCAGTTTTCTTTCTCAATGGGAAGGTCCAGGGGATCGAAGTAATAAATTTTGCCCGCTTTTTTGAAACGGACACCCACTACACTGTACAAAAAATTAACCCCCTTGTAAGCCAACCCCACTTCGTCTGAAGCCCCGTCTTCTTAGGGAACCGGCCGAAGTTATAACCGTTTGCATATGATTGGAGCTAAAGCTGCCCTCTCCCATTCTTATGCCAAACCGATCAAAAATTGCTCCAGACAAAGCTGGCCATTGACATTGAAACGCAATTTTTTTCTGCATGCTGCGGCCATATCCATATAGGAGACCCACTGCTCTGTGCTGCGGGTATGTGCCAACTGAGATAGCATGTCTAACTGATCTATAAAAACGATATGTTCATGCCTATCGTACTGAACATACAGCATGTCCCTAAACCATAGATGGAACAAACTAAGAAGCATGTCCAGGTGTTCAGAGAGTCCGGTTTTAAAAAGCTTCTGCTGTGCAGAGATCAATGATGTACTTCCTCTACCCAGGGACTCCTTCCCTAATTGTAACATTACGTTTCTAATTTCTGCAAACCAATTCTGCTGGAGAATTTCTCTACATGCTTCCAATCCTGACGCTAAATGGACGGCAGACCGAGCCAGATTGGCAGGGTGCCCTTCCTCAATCAGAGATTGTAACATCTCCTCCGGATTCAGTGCGCTGAACGGCACCAATTGGGAACGAGACCGGATGGTGGGTAACATAGCCTGTCCATTATCTGTAATTAGGATGCCGACTGCTGGTACTTGTGGTTCCTCCAGAAATTTAAGCAGACTGTTCGCTGCCTGCACCGTCATTTTCTCGGCTTGTTCTATAATATATACTTTGGGATGGCCTGCCTCAGATCGATATGAAAAGATACGCTGCAGGTCCCGGATTTGATCTATTTTGATGTTGTTTCCATCTGGTGCAAGCATGGTTAGATCCGGATGGTTACCATGATCCACCTTACGACATTCAAGACACTGCCCACATGCGTCGTCTTCCAACTCTGTACAAAATATCGCCTTGGCGAAAGTAATTGCCGTCTTCCGCTGCCCGCTACCCGCTGGACCGCTAAATAAATACGCATGGCTTATTGCCTGACGTCTCAAACTGCTTTGTAACATTTGCTTGGCCGCCTGTTGACCCATAATTTGTTGAAAGGACATACTTCCTCCTCAGAAGCTTAAATTAATAAGCATCCCCCGAATTTCGCCTACTTGTTGTAATAGAGAGATTTTTCCTTCTTCTGTATCCAGCAATTCATCAGCCATGGATAACAGAGCGGAGTCAATTTCATCAATCAGCTTATAACGCTTGCCTCTGCCACGACGATCCCAACCCCTTGTCTCTTTCATGGATACACCGCGGCGAACGGTCTCTTCCAGAAACCTCTTAACAAGTTGCTTATACGCCTTCAGCTCACGAATCGTCATGGAACGTGCCAACCGATCGCCCTGAAGCTGGATCTCACTAAACCGGCGATTCAGTTCAGCTTGTGAGGCTCGCTCCCCCTGGTGATTCATCATATCAGAGAAATTTTTGGATTGGACCGGTTTGGAACCTGAATCAGTAGAACTGATTCCGCTCTGAATCGGTCTAAATCCAGGATTGATTTTCATGGATACGCCTGCTTTCTATCATAGTTGGCCAATCGCCCATCAGCACAGTGCGCGTTGCGCCTGTGCGTGAGGATGAGGCTTTTATATATGCTAATTCACACTCTATATATAATGGTAGATACACATCACCATCAAGGACTTATTGTTTGTAGTCAACCTCTTTCCGAAATGAACCATTTCTGGCTGGGAGATGCTCATCCGGAAAGAGTGTGCATTCATCTCATCAAGAAAGGCGTTCCGTAAGCAGCACGCACAAACTCTGTTTAAATTTTCTTGCGCTCATCGTTTCCAACATGCTATCGAAAATGAAAGACCCTCATGGGATCCATGCAATAGGTTTAATTAGAAATGTTCGAAGCGATCTACCGGGAGAACAAATACAGTAGCTCCACCTACTTGAACTTCAACAGGTAGCGGCAGGTAAGAGTCGGTTGTTCCACTCATCGGTGTGACCGGAGTCACGAGCTGTTCACGAACCTTACAGCTGCTGCGAATGACGTTCATTACGGATTCGACTTGACCATCATCGACACCGATCATAAACGTCGTGTTGCCTGCCTTCAAAAATCCGCCCGTACTGGCAAGCTTCGTTGCCCGAAAGTTTGCTTTGACCAATGCGCTGGATAATCGGTTGCTGTCTTTATCCTGTATAATCGCAACAATCAGTTTCATCCTGCATAACCTCCTTTAGAATAAGCACCTTTATCAAATGCCATGTCTATATATTAGACAATTACTCGTCAAAATCCTTCAAAATCCCTGTCTCCAGCGACAAAATCATTGCTGCCAAGACGTCCTCCTGCTTCATGGAAGCATCGATAACCCTGATCCGTTCCGGGAACTGCTTTTTTAATAGGAAGTAACCCTCTCGCACTTTACGGTGAAACTCCAGGTTTTCCAGATCCAGACGGTTCACTTCGCGGCCATCATGAGCATCAATCCGGGCAAGCCCCACTTCAGGCTCGATGTCCAGATATAAGGTCACATCCGGCATAAGATCACCGATTGCAAAGCGATTAATGGCCCATACATTCTCTATCCCGAGTCCACGGGCGTATCCTTGATAGACCAGACTACTATCGACAAATCGGTCACAGATGACTGCCTTTCCAGCTCTCAGTGCAGGCTCTACCTTCTCCGCCAGATGCTGGCTGCGAGCAGCTGCATACAATAGTGCTTCGGTTCGAGCATCCATTGCCGTATGAAGAGGGTCCAGAATAATGGAACGTATTTTCTCCGCAATCTCAATTCCGCCTGGCTCTCGCGTAACTACGTAAGGTATACCCTGTTCTTCGAAATAAGAACCTATCTTCCCGATCATCGTCGTTTTACCGGAACCCTCTCCCCCTTCCAGCGTGATGAATTTACCTCTGCCCTGCATATGCTTCCCTGCTTTCTATGTCGATAATTGCATCTATTGCTGCTGTAATGAATATGCTTAGACCCCTCTTGCTACAGGATATGATATACCCCGCCCAGAGGTGTATGGCTACAGCTATAACGGTACGTATTAATAACACAAAGATCATACAAGCTTGTTTTCTTTCTATAATACTATAGGTCAGCGGTTACTCCAACCTGAACTACAAAGTAAAGCATTCAACCGTAGATGATCCATACCCATAATGGAAGCATAATTGATCCGGCAATGGCACTGACAATCATGGATACCGAACTGAGGGCTACCGCATTCTCTCCATATTCGAAAGACCTTGCCATGCCGAGGGCATGAGATGCTGAACCCAGTCCAATTCCATAGGCATTTCTACTTTGGACTTTAGCCCATTTCAACAACATTGGCCCCAGTAATATTCCCGAGAAACCTGCAATCATCACAAACAGTGATGTGAATGAAGCGTTCCCTCCAACCTGATCAGCAAGCTGAATAGCCACAGGAGTCGTCACGGATTTTGGCAATAAAGCGATGACCATATCTTGAGGATAGCCAAGCAGGATAGCAATTAAGGCACCTGTGACGATTCCCGTAATACTGCCCCCGATCGTTCCACCCACAATTGGAATGATATTTTGCTTCAGCACATGCAGATGTCTGGACAAGGGAAAAGCGAGAGATACGACTGCTGGGCCTAAAAGCTCTTGTATCCATTTACCACCGAGCATATACGTATCCAGCTTTATATTGGAGATCACCAAGATCAGGATCAGTATCGCAGTCGTTGTAAGAACAGGCATAAGTATCGGCCATTTTAACCTTTTATATAGACGAGTGGCTGGAATATATACAGCGATGGTTAGTGCAATCATTCCAATTCCGAGGATGAATGCTGACATGGGATCGCCTCCTTTTTACCTGAATGAGACAATCTCCATGTCATAAGCCACTCACTTACTTTGGCAGATACCAGACATGTGATTAATGTGCTAACAATCAAACCAAGGACTAATAACAATGTGTTGGCTCGGAAAAAATCAAAGTGATTAATGATGCCTACAGTAGGTGGGATGAACAACAATTGCAGATGAGATTGAAGCCACGTTGACCCCTCTTCTCCCCAGCTCATTTTGATCCATCCCAGTTGAATGGCGATAAACAATACCAGCATGCCCACAATACTGCCTGTTAACGGCAGATGTAATAGAGCTTGAATCATGTTTCCTATCCAATAAAACCCGTACATCAACAAAACCTGCAGGACTATTCCTGTATATTTTTTTAGCGGAATACCCAATGTGGTCCCTTCTTTCTTATATCTATCTTTCTAAGTTAAACTAAAGATTATTTACATAGACACTACGATGACAGAATAACCTTCCAATCGCTGCCCAGTTAATGACCAAGAGACCCTCACAAGTAGGGTCCGGTATCGCAATTCGTATGGTCATATAGACTACCTAGTGGTAAATGCAATTCAGATTTCCATGTGTATCTTTTAATCCTTCATGACCTTCAATACCTGTAGAGATGCATCTGATATCCCGTGAAATTTTGCTCCTTCATCCCTCAGGAGTTGTATACGTGCTACCATCGATGGACTTAGGCGTTCACCCGGATATACAAGCGGAATCCCTGGAGGATACGGGACAACCATCTCAGCTGATCGACAGCCCGCGCTTTCTTCTATCAGAACATTGATCGTATCCGTCTCCACAATGGGTTGCAGTGTAAAGGAGATCGGTTCCGAGAAGCGTGCGTTTTCTTGTAAATTGTTCCACGTGGAAATATAATGCGCCGAACCTTTCGCAAGCTGTTGCGAGGGCTCTGTATTGGATTGAATCTGCTCATGCCCATTGGTAGAGCTAATATGGTGTAAGGCCTGCAACAGGTGCTGAGCATCTTGCACCGTTGAGCCCAGGCTGAAGAGCAAGACGACGTACCGTTCGTCGCTCATCTCAGGCACACAGCCGCATGCTTCCAGCTGCTGCTGTAGCCCATAACCGCTCAGCACCCCTGTGCCGTCATTGATGACGGCCTTGAATGGGTCCTGAGCGGTATACGCCGCGGCAGATGGTATCGCCGCCGCGGCCAGATCTTCCCGTGTCTGCTGCGCAGCGGACACGGGCATGCCAGCCGGCTTCGCTGTTCCGGCTGGCCGTTCTGGCTGCAGCGGCTGTGCAGGCTGCAGCAACTGGAAGCGCGGCAGCTCCGCGAGGCCGCGCTTAAAGGCATTCACGGCGGCGAGCCCCGCCGTGAATGTGTTCGCGCCCTGCACATGCAGCAGGCGGCGCGCCAGATCGAGCGAAGCCATCACCGGGTATGATGGGCTTGAGCTTTGCACCATGGCCAGGCGCTGCCTTAACAGGGACCGATTTAACCGCGGTCCCTGAATGTGCAGCATGGCTCCCATGGTGAAGGCCGTCAGCATCTTATGTGTCGACTGCACGACACCGTCTGCTCCGCATGACAGTGCAGAGACTGGCAGCTCCGGATGCTGCCCATAATGCGCGCCATGCGCTTCATCCACGAGCAGTGGCAAGCCAGCGGCGTGGCATACCTCGGCAATGGGCATCAGATCAGCGCCCATGCCGTAATAATTGGGCAACGTGACGAGTACTCCCTTTGCCTCAGGATAGGACTGGACAGCAGCCTGAATCGTCTCCACCGACGGCATGACCGCAAGTCCAGACGCAGGATCAACCCACGGCTCCAGAAATACAGCTCTTGCGCCTGCCAGCATTAACCCGTGAATAACGGATTTGTGTACATTCCGCTGCACCAGTACAATACTGTTCGGCTCATCGCACACGGTGAGCAATAAGGACAGATTACCTGCTGTGCTGCCTCCCACAAGGAAGAAACTCTCCTCCGCCCCAAAACAATCTGCAGCAAGCTCCTGCGCTTCCTGAATCACACCTTCCGGATGATGCAAATCATCAGTACCCGTAATCTCCGTAACATCCATCTCCATCATCTCCAGAAATGAACGCACTGGTACAAGAGCTTTTTCCAAGTAAGCCCCTTTTCCGCCAATATGTTCCCTGCTCTCCATATCAGCTCCATGTTCCTCCACCGAACTGAATCTGAATTGCTCTACCCTTTGGTTAACAATCTCCTCTGCACAGTTCTGAATCTCTCCGTTGTGCTGGTGTTTCTCATCAACGATTTCCTTAACGGAAGGCTGTTCCGATTCTGCTTCTTCCACCAAATGTCGGTAAGCTTGTCCATTCTTATGCCCAGGCACATGAAAAGAACGCTGCTTCGAATCACGATACGTTAGCAACGCCTCATATAAAGGGGCTCTACTTGATTTAATTTTATGATCCATGAAGTAACCATCCTGTACATATATAATGTGAGTTCTCTGCATTCAAATATGCTTCCTATGCTCAGCAGCGTCCTTCTTCCCCATCTGCAGACGTTCTACTGTAAACTATCCATATCATTATATCAGCATACGCCTTCCTTAGATGGCAGACAAGACACTCTCTCTCCTAAAAACAGAAAAAGGCCCATTGGGCCTCTACACATCAGCATCATTGCAATGCGATGTTCTAACTTCTACTTCTATAGAAACGTTAATTATGCGTTTTTTTGTACCCAAATCTGTTTCATCTGATTGATAAAATAATTGTACTTGGCATCCTGCGCATCGGTATGAACCATTTCTGCTTCACAAGCGTCACATATGAATTCAGATACAATAAAAATGCCTTCTCTTTTTCTTTGCTCGCAGATAATACATGTGTGTTCGGCATGTTCTTCCATGAACCATCCCACCTTGTTTTACGTTTACTATCAGTATTGCACAGTTTCTATTATTTTAAACATTTTCATAGTGCTTTCTTTCTATAAAATATATATATTCGCTCACCCCCTCTTGGGTGTCTGTACCGAAAAATACATTCATGCTTCGTACAAAAGCACTTACCTGCTATGTTCTACACAGGTGTCTTTCATTCCATCGCATTTCCCTCTATATCACGTATGCCTTGGTCTGACTCCAAACTTATATTCAAATTTTCTTAAAAAAACATGGAATCCCCGCCGATATATAATACATGATAACGACATCAAAGCCTGACAGTCCGTGCATTCGGGAGTATACTGAGATAAGCTTCGTCGAATCTCAATATCTTGTACAATCGTCATGGCGTGAGATACAAGGTTCATATATACATACATGATTCATTACCTTAATGCACCTGCTCGAAAATGACTACTTACCCACACAAACGTGAATCCGAAGGAGGATATATAATCGTATGATCGCCGAACCGGAGAATAAAGCAACGTTCTATCAATACCGGCTTCTGAAAAAAAAGGCTATCGCCCGCAGTGTCATCTATAGCTATCTGTGTCTGCCGGTCATCATGCTCTTATTCAATCTACTCGCATTCTCCTGGACTGGCCTCTTCTTTTTTGTACTGGCAGGCCCAATCACCATCTGGATTCATTATGTCATCGCCCGAACCATATTACTGCTAGTCCGTACCTCTTATGCCAAACGGTGGCGCTGGAATCTGCGTATGCCCTGGCTAGGTTATATCCCTGATCAGCATTTCAGCTTCCGCATGTTTGTCCGGGTACACCTAAACATGAGCTGGATTGGACTATGTATCATTACAGTATGTTTGATATGGTCGCCCTTGTCCTTTACCCTCTCGCTGATCTTCTGGCATTTGTGGCTACTTGGCCCTCGCCTATATGTTGTAATGGTACTCTCCCGCGAGCGTAAAGATGGGCTCATCAAATTGAATGAACAAGATGTCTCATACTATCTGCAATAATTATCCTTCGTTCATCCAATAGTAACTGTACCTCACTTACCTGTAATACATAATGGCTGAGTCCTTCGGATATTCAGATACAAAAACCTGTTACTCGATCCTCCATTGACTCAGCCTCACATACTCAAATAAAGGTTATCCACTGTGGATAACCTTTATTTATCTTCTCCCTCTCTTTCCTTATCCACAGCATGAGTATAGTTAAATAAGTTATCCCCACGCCTGGCTTCATTCCTCCTCCTCTTTTTCTCCGCTGCTCCATATCTCATGACCCAGTTATCTTGTATATCTTATGCCTTTAAACGATCTCTTGCTCAGTCTGAGCTCCATCCCTTCTGGTTAAGCCGTTTCCACCAGTCATTCATTACCTCAGAATACTTATAAAACTCTACTTCTCTATATCTCTAACTTACCTTTAAAGCTCAGCACTCCCCTATAGTTCAAGTACACATACCCGCCTTTCTGTACGACAATGTCTACTCCAAATCCTCTGTACCTTTTATGACTTCTCCTGCCCATTACGCGATAGGTATTTCCCATAACTACTAAAGCCAACTTCCGAAAAATAACAAAAAGCTCCCGATCAAGTACACGGGAGCTTACTATATAAGGAACATCACAGCGTTAATTGTTCATACTAACCATACTCGGAGCAGCTCAATCATCTTCATCCAATGATTTAACTGTCGTTTGAGTAGCATCATTTCTAGGAACCATTAGTGTAAAGGAACCATCATGTACCGCTAAATGCACAGTATGTCCTTCCTTTGCAAATACACGCAAGCTACTGGATTTATTGGATGTACCCTTGGCTTGCCTCTCTGTCCAACCCCAGCTTTTGATCTCGTCTAGATATACCTCAGGCAAACTAGTGCTTTCACTAATACCAGACAGCGTATATCGAACATAATCCATATCCGAATTGTTTTCGGACTGGTCAGATTTATTCGCTACTTTAGGCACCGGGAAACTCTTCTCGTTAACCGCACCTTCATATGAAGTCCATACAGCTCCTGAAGCTTCACCGCATCCTGCCAGAACAACGGTCAGGCAAAGCAACAGAAATGATTGTAGTCCAAGTCTCCGCCAACTTAACACACACACCCTCCTTTTCACAGCTGCACATTCCAGCTCTGTGGTCAGGTACTTTTAGCATATTTAACATAGTCCTATTATACTGGTTTTACCGCTATTATCCGTAACAAAAATGTTACTTTCAATTGACGATCATGTTAAAGCTTCCGCTCATTGAATTTTATCCCTATCCCTTATACACAAATAAAAACCACCACCGAATAACATCGGCAGTGGTTCTTTGCTTGGCGGCGTCCTACTCTCCCAGGACCCTGCGGTCCAAGTACCATCGGCGCTAGAGGGCTTAACGGTCGTGTTCGGGATGGGTACGTGTGGAACCCCTCCGCCATCGCCACCAAACGCATAGCTTAGCTTACATTTCAGAGTTGTTCTCTGAAAACTAGATTCGAAACGAAACATGCGAATTCAAACTTGCAAATTGGATAAGCCCTCGACCGATTAGTACTGGTCAGCTCCATGCATTGCTGCACTTCCACCCCCAGCCTATCTACCTCGTCGTCTTCAAGGGGTCTTACATACTGGGAAATCTCATCTTGAGGGGGGCTTCACGCTTAGATGCTTTCAGCGTTTATCCCTTCCGTACATAGCTACCCAGCGGTGCTCCTGGCGGAACAACTGGTACACCAGCGGTACGTCCATCCCGGTCCTCTCGTACTAAGGACAGCTCCTCTCAAATTTCCTACGCCCACGACAGATAGGGACCGAACTGTCTCACGACGTTCTGAACCCAGCTCGCGTACCGCTTTAATGGGCGAACAGCCCAACCCTTGGGACCTACTTCAGCCCCAGGATGCGATGAGCCGACATCGAGGTGCCAAACCTCCCCGTCGATGTGGACTCTTGGGGGAGATAAGCCTGTTATCCCCAGGGTAGCTTTTATCCGTTGAGCGATGGCCCTTCCATGCGGTACCACCGGATCACTAAGCCCGACTTTCGTCCCTGCTCGACTTGTAGGTCTCGCAGTCAAGCTCCCTTATGCCTTTGCACTCTTCGAATGATTTCCAACCATTCTGAGGGAACCTTTGGGCGCCTCCGTTACTCTTTAGGAGGCGACCGCCCCAGTCAAACTGCCCACCTGACACTGTCCCCGCACCGGATTACGGTACCAGGTTAGAACCTAGATACGATCAGGGTGGTATCCCAACGTTGCCTCCATGCAAGCTGGCGCTCACACTTCAAAGGCTCCCACCTATCCTGTACAGATCGTACCCAAATTCAATATCAAGCTGCAGTAAAGCTCCATGGGGTCTTTCCGTCTTGTCGCGGGTAACCTGCATCTTCACAGGTATTAAAATTTCACCGGATCTCTCGTTGAGACAGCGCCCAAGTCGTTACGCCATTCGTGCGGGTCAGAATTTACCTGACAAGGAATTTCGCTACCTTAGGACCGTTATAGTTACGGCCGCCGTTTACTGGGGCTTCGGTTCACAGCTTCGGGATTACTCCCTAACCACTCCCCTTAACCTTCCAGCACCGGGCAGGCGTCAGCCCGTATACTTCGCCTTACGGCTTCGCACAGACCTGTGTTTTTGCTAAACAGTCGCTTGGGCCTTTTCACTGCGGCCCCCTCGTGCTATTCACACTACCGGGGCACCCCTTCTCCCGAAGTTACGGGGTCATTTTGCCGAGTTCCTTAACGAGAGTTCTTCCGCGCGCCTTAGAATACTCTTCTCGCCTACCTGTGTCGGTTTGCGGTACGGGCACCATCACCTGGCTAGAGGCTTTTCTTGGCAGTGTGAGATCATGACCTTCGCTACTGTAATTTTCACTCCCCATCACAGCTCAGCCTTACAATGTGCGGATTTGCCTACACATCAGCCTTACTGCTTAGACGGACATCCATCAGTCCGCGTCACTACCCTACTGCGTCCCCCCATTGCTCATAACGGCTTACGGTGGTACAGGAATTTCGACCTGTTGTCCTTCGACTACGCCTTTCGGCCTCGCCTTAGGTCCCGACTTACCCTGAGCGGACGAGCCTTCCTCAGGAACCCTTAGGCTTTCGGCGGATCAGATTCTCACTGATCTTTTCGTTACTCATACCGGCATTCTCACTTGTATAATGTCCAGCGCTCCTTACGGTACACCTTCAACCCTTATACAACGCTCCCCTACCCCTGATGCAAAGCATCAAGCCATAGCTTCGGTGGTGTGTTTAGCCCCGTTACATTTTCGGCGCAGAGTCACTCGACCAGTGAGCTATTACGCACTCTTTAAATGATGGCTGCTTCTAAGCCAACATCCTGGTTGTCTGTGCAACTCCACATCCTTTCCCACTTAACACACACTTGGGGACCTTAGCTGATGGTCTGGGCTGTTTCCCTTTTGACAATGGATCTTAGCACTCACTGTCTGACTCCCGGAAGTAAGTCTATGGCATTCGGAGTTTGACTGAGCTTGGTAACCCTTGCGGGCCCCGCACCCAATCAGTGCTCTACCTCCACGACTCTGTTTTCCGAGGCTAGCCCTAAAGCTATTTCGGGGAGAACCAGCTATCTCCGAGTTCGATTGGAATTTCTCCGCTACCCCCACCTCATCCCCGCATTTTTCAACATGCGTGGGTTCGGGCCTCCAGTGCGTGTTACCGCACCTTCACCCTGGACAGGGGTAGATCACCCGGTTTCGGGTCTACGTCCACGTACTATGTCGCCCTATTCAGACTCGCTTTCGCTGCGGCTCCGGCTCTTCACCTTAACCTTGCACGGGAACGTAACTCGCCGGTTCATTCTACAAAAGGCACGCCATCACCCCTAAAACGGGCTCTGACTTTTTGTAAGCACACGGTTTCAGGTTCTATTTCACTCCCCTTCCGGGGTGCTTTTCACCTTTCCCTCACGGTACTGCTTCACTATCGGTCGCTAGGAAGTATTTAGCCTTGGCAGATGGTCCTGCCGGATTCATACGGGGTTTCACGTGCCCCGCACTACTCGGGATCCGTCTCGGAGGGAACAGACTTTCAATTACAGGGCTTTTACCTTCTTTGGCGGGCCTTTCCAGACCTCTTCGCTTAACCGGTTCCTTTGTAACTCCATGTGAGACGTCCCACAACCCCAAAGAGCAAGCTCTCTGGTTTGGGCTTCTCCGCGTTCGCTCGCCGCTACTGACGGAATCACTATTGTTTTCTCTTCCTCAGGGTACTTAGATGTTTCAGTTCCCCTGGTATGCCTCTGCACAACCTATGTATTCAGTTGTGAGTAACTGGAAATTACCCCAGCTGGGTTTCCCCATTCGGACACCCCCGGATCAAAGCTTGCTTACAGCTCCCCGAGGCAGTTTCGTTGTTCGCCACGTCCTTCATCGGCTCCTAGCGCCTAGGCATCCTCCGTGTGCTCTTAGTAGCTTAACCATATTGCTCCGGTTTTGACTGCTCGCTTCCCTTGTTTTGCTTGCGCAAAGCCAAAAGTCACTCCCATTCAATACCATCGCAAAAGCAATTAACTACCGTTTTTATTGAAACTTGTTTGCACAAGTTCAGCTAAAAAGGAATGTTCTAATTCGCATTTACTTTCGTTTCGATATCTAGTTTTCAAAGAACAAGTTCCATGCAAAAGCAAGCTGTTTGAGAGTTTGAGCTCTCAAAACTGAGCAACGAGTGAGTGTTTTTGCTCTTCATTTCATCCACACCAAGGTGAAGGACCGAAATGAATCGCTGTCGCAGGTTCTAAGAACCTGCTTATTTGAATGTTTCCACGCGGGAAACGATTCTCCATAGAAAGGAGGTGATCCAGCCGCACCTTCCGATACGGCTACCTTGTTACGACTTCACCCCAATCATCTATCCCACCTTCGGCGGCTGGCTCCTTGCGGTTACCCCACCGACTTCGGGTGTTATAAACTCTCGTGGTGTGACGGGCGGTGTGTACAAGACCCGGGAACGTATTCACCGCGGCATGCTGATCCGCGATTACTAGCAATTCCGACTTCATGCAGGCGAGTTGCAGCCTGCAATCCGAACTGAGACCGGCTTTGTTGGGATTGGCTCCATCTCGCGATTTCGCAGCCCGTTGTACCGGCCATTGTAGTACGTGTGTAGCCCAGGTCATAAGGGGCATGATGATTTGACGTCATCCCCACCTTCCTCCGGTTTGTCACCGGCAGTCTATCTAGAGTGCCCACCCGAAGTGCTGGCAACTAAATATAAGGGTTGCGCTCGTTGCGGGACTTAACCCAACATCTCACGACACGAGCTGACGACAACCATGCACCACCTGTCTCCTCTGTCCCGAAGGAAAGGTACATCTCTGTACCGGTCAGAGGGATGTCAAGACCTGGTAAGGTTCTTCGCGTTGCTTCGAATTAAACCACATACTCCACTGCTTGTGCGGGTCCCCGTCAATTCCTTTGAGTTTCAGTCTTGCGACCGTACTCCCCAGGCGGAGTGCTTAATGTGTTAACTTCGGCACCAAGGGTATCGAAACCCCTAACACCTAGCACTCATCGTTTACGGCGTGGACTACCAGGGTATCTAATCCTGTTTGCTCCCCACGCTTTCGCGCCTCAGCGTCAGTTACAGCCCAGAGAGTCGCCTTCGCCACTGGTGTTCCTCCACATATCTACGCATTTCACCGCTACACGTGGAATTCCACTCTCCTCTTCTGCACTCAAGTCACCCAGTTTCCAGTGCGATCCGGGGTTGAGCCCCGGGATTAAACACCAGACTTAAATGACCGCCTGCGCGCGCTTTACGCCCAATAATTCCGGACAACGCTTGCCCCCTACGTATTACCGCGGCTGCTGGCACGTAGTTAGCCGGGGCTTTCTTCTCAGGTACCGTCACCTTGAGAGCAGTTACTCTCCCAAGCGTTCTTCCCTGGCAACAGAGCTTTACGATCCGAAAACCTTCATCACTCACGCGGCATTGCTCCGTCAGGCTTTCGCCCATTGCGGAAGATTCCCTACTGCTGCCTCCCGTAGGAGTCTGGGCCGTGTCTCAGTCCCAGTGTGGCCGATCACCCTCTCAGGTCGGCTACGCATCGTCGCCTTGGTGAGCTGTTACCTCACCAACTAGCTAATGCGCCGCAGGCCCATCCCCAAGTGACAGATTGCTCCGTCTTTCCAGTTCTCTTCAGGCGAAGAAAACAACTATTCGGTATTAGCTACCGTTTCCGGTAGTTGTCCCAAACTTGAGGGCAGGTTGCCTACGTGTTACTCACCCGTCCGCCGCTAACCATCAGAGAAGCAAGCTTCTCTTCAAGTCCGCTCGACTTGCATGTATTAGGCATGCCGCCAGCGTTCGTCCTGAGCCAGGATCAAACTCTCCAATAAAGATGAATTTCAGCAGCGCGGTTAAACGCTTTGAAAATCATCTCAAGTATTTGAAAAGAGCGATAAGCTCATTTTGAATCTGACGAGATTAAAAATCTCATTTTGTGCTCCAGTCGATTCAAGCCAAGGCTTGTCTCAAACTTTCGCGTTCATTCTGCAAGCAGAATGTTTACTCACTCGTTGTTCAGTTTTCAAAGATCAAACTTGTGCTGTTACCGAATGCCGTTCTCTTCAGCAACTTTTATATCTTATCATATCCGAACCAACTTAGCAAGCTCTTTTTTTAAGTTTCTTTCGAAGCTTATCCGTTTTGCTTGCCGCACCGTGTAAACCGTGTTTTCTTGGCCGGAATTAGAATATACCATGTACAGATTTACAATGCAAGTCTTTTTTTAAGTATTTATCAATATTTCTATAATCTTTGTGGTATATCTACATTACTACTTTTATCTCACATAAGAAGGCCTCTCTATAAAAGAAAGACCCTCTGATCAAGTTGCTCTAATATTTATAGTTAACCAATAACCTCTTGAATGTGAAGCTGCCTTTGCTGCATTAGATTAATGATAGTTCCTTCTACTGACACCATAGGACGTGTAGGATGGTCCCGATCAGAGAATACGATCTCTCCAATTTGGTTATTGCTGAGTTTTACTCGGATGCCATTATGGATTTGGGTTGACCGCTGAACAAATACACTCACAATTGCAGGGTCCAATTTCCCAAACGCCTCACTCTGGATCTGTTCCAGAACCAAATAAGGTGACTGTGCCTTGCGATAGATTTTCTCCAATGTCATGGCGTGGAATATATCAGCGATGGCTACAATTTTGGCATAGACATGAATTTGCGTTCCGCTAAGTTGCAACGGGTATCCTGATCCGTCAACTTTTTCATGATGCTGCAAAGCTGCAAGTCTAGCTCCCTCATTAATGGCCTTCGCCTGTTTAAGGATCTGATAACCATATTTAGTATGCTGACGGATCTCTTCCTGCTCTGTAGCCGACAACGTGGAAGGTTTATGGAGAATCTGCGGATCTACCTTGTTGTTACCAATATCATGGAACAAGCCTGCAAAAGCAACTTGCATCCAATCCTTGGAGGGGAGATCCATCCATTGAGCCAGTTGATACGATGTGATCGCACTCAGTACGGCATGGTGATATACATAATCATGTTCTTGCATTACTCGTGGACTAAAGGTAAGCACATTATATTGTTTGAGATGTACAAATAAAGCCTCCAACTGTGTACGCAACTCATATACAGGCAATTCAGCTGCGAGAGAAGACAGGAATGCATTTTTGGTTAATCCAATCATCTTCTCATACTCATCCTGTAGAGACGTTGCTGCAGAAGCTGTGACGGCGTTTCCTGTCCATTCCCCATTCTTCTCACTTGCTGTACTTCCTGCGGACGCAGCTGCACCCTTGGTGCCTGTACTGCCCGCTACCGTTCTTTCTTGTTCAATATCCACCTGTTGAATCATAAAGGCTCTGAGCACTTCCATATCCTTGGGTAAAATGACTTTGCCCTTCTGAAGCAAGACGTTGCCGCGAAGCGTGTGCACATCACTCCCAAGTTTGAGTCCTGGTTTGACTTCTGACAGGGTGATTAATCCCATGTTGATTCCCCTCGCTCATCGTTCTTCTATGTTAATACTAAAACAAGACCATAGTCCCGGTTTTTCTTGATATTTCCCATTATATTACTCAAAAATCAGGCTGTACATCCCAGATTCTGAGGAATGAAAAATGGACATTCCTTTGTACAACAAAAGGGCCCCCAATGGGAGCCCTTTAAGATCTTGTTCCAATCACCAAGAGATTGGTCTTCAGAAAATTTTATCTTATGCTTCCGAACCGGAATCGTCGCCCTCAACTTCAGCGTCAACAACGATGCCTTCTTCGAGGCTTACCGCAGGAGCTTGGGAATCCCCGCCTTCCGAGCCTTCAAGCAATTCGTCGTCTGGTTCTTCTTCATTCTTGTCAATTCGACTGACTGTAGCTACCGAATCGTCATCACGAATATGAATCAGCTTCACACCTTGTGTGTATCGACCCATAGTGGATATGCCTTCCATGCTCATCCGGATCAAAGTACCGCTAGATGTGATGATCATCAGATCCTCTTCCGTTTTAACCATTTTGAGGCTGACTACTGCGCCGTTCTTCTCTGTAACATTAATGGTCTTGATCCCTTTACCGCCACGAGTCTGCATCCGATAATCACTAACAGGTGTACGTTTACCGTAACCTTTGGCTGTAACGATCAGAACATCAAGCTCTTTATCAACTACATCCATGCCAATGACGGCATCCTGTTCATCCAATGTGATCCCTTTAACTCCGGTTGCACTACGTCCCATGGAACGTACGTTACCTTCCGAGAATCGGATGGACATTCCGTGAGCTGTCCCCATAATGATCTCTTGCTGTCCATCGGTCAGCTTAACATCAATCAGGATATCATCATCACGCAAGGAAATACCGATCAGGCCGCCTTTGCGAATATTCGTGTAATCCTCAAGTGGCGTCTTCTTCACAACCCCTTGGCGGGTAGCAAAGAACAAGTATCGGTCACTTTCGAATTCCTGAACCGGAATTACGGCATTGACCGATTCGCCCTGCTCGATCTGGATCAAGTTGATGATAGGCGTTCCACGTGCGGTACGTCCAAGCTCTGGAATCTCGTAAGCTTTCAGACGATACACTTTACCTTTGTCCGTGAAGAACATGAGGTAATTGTGAGAGTTGGTTACAAAAAGATGCTCAACGAAGTCGGTATCTTTGGTATCCATCCCCACAACCCCGCGCCCACCACGCTTCTGGCTGCGGTATGTGGAAACCGGCAGACGTTTCACGTAGCCTGTATGGGTAATCGTGATGATAACCTCTTCACGCGGAATCAGGTCTTCATCCAGAATACTTTCTTCACCCACAGTAATCTCTGTACGGCGATCATCGCTAAAGCGGTCGCGAATCTCTTGCAACTCCGTACTGATAATCTCAAGTACGAGATGCTCATTGGCCAAAATTTCACGGTACTCCCTGATTTTGACCATCAGTTCGTTATATTCGTTTTCAATACGTTCGCGTTCCAAACCTGTAAGGCGTTGCAGACGCATATCGAGAATAGCTTGAGCCTGATCATGACTGAGTGAGAAACGCTCAATCAAACCTTCTCTGGCTGCATCTGCATTACTGGATGAACGAATCAACGTAATAATCTCATCGATATGATCCAGTGCAATACGCAAGCCTTCCAGAATATGTGCACGAGCTTCAGCCTTTTTCAGTTCAAACTGCGTACGTCTGCGAATAACCTCGATCTGATGCTGCAGATAGTGATACAACACTTCACGCAGGTTCAGAATTTTAGGCTCTTTATTTACAATCGCAAGCATGTTAATCCCGAAAGTGGATTGCATCGATGTATGTTTGTACAAGTTGTTCAGAACAACCCCCGGATTCACATCTCTGCGAAGTTCAATTACAACACGCATACCGTTACGGTCAGACTCATCACGCAGGTCTGTAATGCCATCAATCTTTTTATCACGTACCAACTCTGCAATTTTCTCAACGAGTCTTGCCTTGTTCACCTGATAAGGGAGCTCCGTAACAATAATTTTCGCCTTATTGTTATTCTCTTCGATGTTGGTTTTAGCCCGCATCGTTACGGAACCACGTCCAGTCTGATACGCCTGGCGAATACCTGAGCGTCCCAAAATGTAACCGGACGTAGGGAAGTCTGGACCTTGAATGTAATCCATCAGTTCCATGGATGTAATGTCCGGATTCTGAATCATGGCCTGTACGCCGTCAATGACCTCTCCCAGATTATGAGGAGGAATATTGGTTGCCATACCTACCGCGATCCCGCCGACCCCATTGACAAGCAAGTTAGGAAAACGCGCAGGTAAAACGATAGGCTCATGTTCTTCACCGTCATAGTTTGGCTGGAAGTCAATTGTATCCTTGTTGATATCTCTGAGCATTTCCATTGCAATCTTGGACAAACGAGCTTCCGTATAACGCATGGCTGCCGCCATATCGCCATCGACTGATCCAAAGTTACCATGTCCATCTACGTGCATATAACGCAGGGAGAAATCCTGTGCCATCCGTACCATCGTCTCGTAAACAGCAGAGTCACCGTGCGGGTGATACTTACCGATAACTTCGCCGACGATTCTGGCTGATTTTTTATGTGGTTTATCGGGTGTCATACCAAGCTCCGACATTGCGTACAGAATACGCCGGTGAACCGGCTTCAATCCATCACGCACGTCAGGTAAGGCACGACTAACAATGATGCTCATCGCATAATCCATAAACGATTCACGCATCTCGACGCCAATATCCCGATCTGTAATCTGCGAGTTCATTTCTTCCGCCATGCTGGACCTCCTTCTTGTCCTTCAACAAACGTTCCATTCCGTCATTCAATAAATTGATTATATGTGAAAAGCCTAACAAGGCTAAAACCGCGCAAGAACGCTATTCTTTATTATATTACTTTCACAAAAGTTACACAATTAAACGTCCGCTGGGCAATAGCCTTTCTTCCGGGAACTTCTACGTGTCTGGGGATTCGCCCTGCCTTCCTCCCCAATTGCACATACAATGCTAGAAAAGCGGCATATATACTGTGCCCACCGAGACTAAAGCCGTTCCCGTTCTACGATCAAACTACAAATTATGCAGCTCATCGCACAAAACGCCATATTTCTCTATTATACCACTGAAATCGTAACTTGTCCTTCGATTTCTCCGTGTCTTCCCCTCTTGAGAACTGAGCAAAACATGAAAGGGTTGATGAATCTTGGGTATCCAGCGTGTCTCCAGCAAATGGGCCAAAACAGCTGTGTTACAACGCAGTCGCAGTGTGAATGAATATATTCCCGTTACCCGAAAATATAGTCGTCAAACTCTGGAACGAATGACTGAATTATTTGAGTCCAACTATATCAAGCCGGACCGTGGCACTTACGGTAATGGCGTCATGCGGGTGGAAACCACTCGTCTGTACCAACCTGTGTTGTATTCCGAAGATTCCACTACAGATACAGAGGTTTCTGAAGACACCAATGATCGAAGCGTACCTGGCGAAACCGTGGCGACCTCTGTTACCTCCAGAGCTACCTACCTCACAACAACATATCAACTCCAATACGGAACAGAGGAGAAGTCATTTCATTCCCTGGACGATCTTGAACGGGCGCTGAATGATCGTATACAGAAACGTGACTATATTATTCAACAAGGAATCCCACTGATGAAGCATAAGGGTTTGCCTTTTGACTTGCGTGTGTTGACCCAGAAAAATCTACAACATAACTGGGAAACAACAGGTATACTCGGACGGGTCGCCGCGCCAGGCAAAATCATCACCAACATTCATGGTGGTGGACGATTGGCCACGTTCGAAGAACTCGTACTCCCCCATCTTCACCAGGATCGCTTCAAGAAGCTTCGTAATGAGCTGTACCGACTAGGCATTCATACTGCTGTGCAATTGCAAACATCATTTCCAAGGCTCAAAGAAATCGGTATTGATATTGCACTAGACGAAGAAGGGCGCCCCTGGATTCTTGAAGTTAACACACTGCCAGGCATTTATGCTTTTGGCTTACTGCCGGACAAGGAGGCGTACCGGAAGATTAAACGATATGCCATTGCCTACGGTCGTTTACCCTCCAAAAAGGGTAAAACCTCTCGTCCATCCCCTAAAGCACAGGCCTCGTCTGCTAAAAAACGTGTACGTCGGTAACAAAAAAATACGGAAGTCTATTAACTTTCCTCTTCAATGATTCCAATAATATAAAAAGGCGCCCTCGCAGGCGCCTCTTCGAATATCGTTAAATGTCGAGGTTTTTCACGTATTTAGCATTTTCCTGAATAAAGTCACGACGCGGTTCAACGTTATCCCCCATGAGGGTGTCGAACATGGCATCGGCAAGGATGGCATCGTTGATTGATACTTGCATCATGCTCCGGCTCTCCGGATCCATCGTTGTTTCCCACAATTGTCCGGCATTCATCTCACCGAGACCTTTGTAACGCTGAACGTTGAACTTCGCATTTTCGCCGAGCGTTGCAATAATTTCATCACGCTCTTTCTCGGAACCAGCGTAGCGAATCACTTTGTTACGTTCAATCTTGAACAATGGTGGCTGCGCAATGTATACATAGCCTGCCTCAATGATTTTGCGCATGTACCGATACAGGAATGTCAGAAGCAGTGTTCGGATATGAGCACCATCGACGTCGGCATCTGTCATCAAAATGATTTTGTGATAGCGAGCTTTGGCAATATCGAAGTCATCACCAATACCTGTACCCATCGCCGTAATAATCGCTCTAATTTCCGCATTACCCAAAATCCGGTCCAGACGAGCTTTTTCCACGTTCAGAATCTTACCACGGAGCGGCAAAATCGCTTGGAAATGTCGATCCCGACCTTGCTTCGCTGATCCGCCAGCAGAGTCACCTTCGACGATGTACAATTCGCTGATTGAAGCATCCTTGGATGAACAGTCCGCCAGTTTACCTGGGAGTGAGCTCACTTCCAGTGCACCTTTACGACGTGTCAGTTCCCGAGCTTTACGGGCCGCTTCACGAGCACGTGCTGCTTGTAGTCCTTTTTCCAAAATGCGACGAGATACGGAAGGGTTCTCTTCCAGGAACTCCTGCAGCTTCTCGGCAAACAAGGATTCGACAATACCACGTACTTCACTGTTTCCCAGCTTGGTCTTCGTCTGTCCCTCAAATTGCGGTTCTGGAATCTTGACCGAAATAATAGCCGTCAAACCTTCACGCACATCGTCCCCGGAAAGGTTCCCTGTACTGTCTTTGATTACCCCTGCTTTACGGGCGTAGTCATTGATGATCCGTGTAAGGGCACTTTTAAAGCCTGATTCATGGGTTCCGCCCTCATGTGTGTTGATATTGTTCGCGAAGGAATAGATATTCTCGGTGTAGTTGTCATTGTATTGCAACGCAACTTCCACCTGGATATTGTCTCTGGAACCTTCGACGTAAATTGGATTTTCATGCAGTACTTCGCGCTTCTGGTTGAGGAAGGAGACATATTCGATAATACCGCCTTCGTACAGGAACGAGTTGGTTGCACCCGTACGCTCATCCGTCAATGTAAGACCAATGCCTTTGTTCAGGAACGCCAGCTCACGAATACGGGCAAGCAAGATGTCATATTCATAAACTCTCGTTTCCGTGAAAATTTCAGGGTCTGGATGGAACCTAACCGTTGTTCCCGTTTCGTCAGTTGTACCGATTACTTTCAGGTCATACTGTGGAGCCCCACGGCGATATTCCTGTTGGTAGATATGTCCCTCACGTTTAACCGTTACAACCACTTTTTCAGAGAGAGCATTCACAACGGATACACCGACACCATGCAAACCACCGGATACTTTATATCCGCCGCCGCCAAATTTTCCTCCTGCATGGAGGACAGTCATGACTACCTCAAGTGCAGGACGTTTCATTTTGGCATGTTCGCCGACAGGAATACCCCGACCGTTATCGACTACAGTCACGCTATTGTCTTCATGGATACTGACCTCAATGTGGTCACAGTAACCTGCAAGCGCTTCGTCGATACTGTTGTCCACTACTTCCCAGACCAGATGATGCAGGCCCTTGGAACTGGTGGAACCGATATACATCCCCGGACGCTTCCGTACGGCTTCCAATCCTTCAAGGACCTGAATTTCATTCGCATCATATGACGGTTGATTCATAGACATGCCTTTCACCTACTTCTATAGATTCAATATCGTAAATATGCGTTAACTAAGAATGTTTGCTGAAACAGGCAACGTCCTTCATTTCAGCCAGCTGTCCAAATTAAAGACAAGCAACAAAAGACACACCTTTATGCCACACCAACGCTAGAGATCAGGAAAAATGTGAGCCCGTTTCTTCAGCGTGGCTGAGGAAATAGGCGAGTAGTACACAATGTTTTTGGTCACCACAATGGACTTGGCTTCCTCTTCGCCGATGTGTTCCACTGTTTTTTCCTGCTCGGCATGCGTGACATACTGCTTGGAGATCTTTGAGGATTTTTCAATCGATATATCAAAAATAGCGACCAATTCGGAAGAACGGATGATCTTCTCACCGCCCAGATGAATGTACATAAGCCCTCACTCCTTAGCGTTCAACCTGTCCGGCATGAACGTGATAAATACTGGCATCTTTGAGCTTGTCAACGTTCAGGCTCTCGATCCCCGTAGCCGTAATAAAGGTTTGCACCTTGCTCTGGAACGTTTCGATCAGCTGCGTCTGACGAAAAGGGTCCAGCTCGGACAGGACATCGTCCAATAGCAGGACCGGATATTCTCCGATTTCTTCGTGAATCAGTTCAATTTCCGCAAGTTTAAGGGACAACGCCGTTGTGCGCTGCTGCCCCTGCGAGCCATATGTTTGTACTTCCCGATCGTTAATGAAAAAGGACAGGTCATCCCGATGCGGCCCACTAAGGGTTGTGCCTCGGCGAATCTCCTGCTCTTTCATTTGTGATAATTTTATCATAAATTGGTCCATTAAGACAGCTTCATCTTCTTCAGCCGCTTCGCTGAAGGACGGAAGGTAGGCCAGCCGCAAGACTTCTCCGCCTCCGGTGAT
Organism: Paenibacillus sp. Negev47; assembly: GCF_058313655.1. Classification (NCBI taxonomy): domain Bacteria; kingdom Bacillati; phylum Bacillota; class Bacilli; order Caryophanales; family Paenibacillaceae; genus Paenibacillus; species Paenibacillus sp. Negev47. The sequence goes on along the minus strand of NZ_CM177754.1, from coordinate 3,638 downwards.
CCCTTGATGAATCGTTTCTGCCCACTTTTGCAGTTTCTTTATGAATTGTTTCCTTTTTTTGACGATTTTAACACCATGCTCGACCAGTTGTTCGTTCCACACCTCAAGCATGGTCTGGGCTGATGCCCCTTTTCCCCATAGTTGCTTGAGCAGATTGTTTCGCTGGACCAGCACTTTTTGATATTGCTGCAGATGATACAGGTAACCTGGTGCTACCTGCCCAATCTCCATGTCAAGAAACCGGCGGCGGACCCCCGGCGTGCCTTTTACAATCTCCAGATCTTCCGGTGCAAACATCACGACATTGAGTGCTCCGACAAAATCACTTAACTTGCGCTGCTCCAGGCCGTTAATCTTTGCTTTTTTGCCTTGTTGCGACAAAGATAGTTCAAGCTTGACCGATCCGTACTTTTTGTCGACCTCTGCTGCAAGCCTGGCCCGTTCTTCACCGAAACGGATTAGCTCCTTGTCACGGGATGTACGGTGGCTCTTGGTGAGTGCAAGTACAAAAATAGCCTCTGCAAGATTGGTCTTTCCTTGGGCATTTTGCCCGATCAACAAGTTTACGGGACCAAAAGAGTCCAGTCTCAGATGTTCATAATTGCGGAAATTCTGCAGATCAATGCTGTTCACAAACACGTGGTAACCTCCCTTTTATCCCGTCCGACAGGAGGCAGCAGGATCGAACTGGTCTTCTTACTCTGCAGCAACTTCGAATGTGCCTTCTCCGTCCACTTCAACGATATCCCCAGGGTATAACTTACGTCCCCGGCGTTCCTCAGGCTCTTTATTCACACGTACAAGTCCCTCCTGAAGCAAAGCTTTGGCCATACCTCCGGTTGGGATGCAATCAGCCAATTTCAAAAACTGGTCAAGCTTAATATATTCCGTTCGAATCGTAACTTGGTTCACTGTGATCTTCCTTTCGTTAGTTGGTCGTCCGGTATGGCAGTATGACGTAAAGGCTGTGACTGTCATCCAGCGGTTTCAAGATGATTGGACTCATGACACCGGTAAAAGCGATCATCAGTTGCTCACTTTCAACCACTTTCAAAACATCCAGCATGTATTTGGAGTTGAACGAGATTTTTAACGGATCTCCTGTAAACTCGGCAGGTTCGATTTCTTCTCTTACTTTACCTAACTCGGAAGAGCTTGAGGAAATTTCGACTGATCCCGAATCCATGGTTTGCATACGCACGATGTTTGTTTTCTCTTCACGCGACAGCAAATAAGCCCGGTCGATGGATTCACTTAATTTTTTTGTATCTAAAACGAGTTCTGTTTTGTATGACGTCGGAATAATTCTAGAAGTATCCGGATATGTTCCATCCAGAATACGGGAGTAGAACAATACACGGTCAATTTTAAACAGGACCTGGTTATCTGCAACAACGATATCCACAAGGGTATTTTGATCCGGAACAATTTTGCTGAGTTCGTTCAGCGTTTTACCGGAGATGACCACGTTGTTAAAGCGGATACCTTCTGCATTATCCAGCATTGCTGATCGAGTAGCAAGACGGTGACGGTCTGTTGCCACAAATTTCAACTCATTGTCACCCAAACTCCAGAGTACGCCTGTAAGGATTGGAGTTGTCTCATGTGTGGAAATGGAGAAGACGGTTTGTTTGATCATATTTTTCAACAAATCTCCCGGAATGGAGACCGTTTGGTTTTCTTCGATGCTTGGCAGTACCGGGAATTCTTCCGGATCAAGACCTACCAGTTGAATCTCGGTAGCACCTGCGGAGATGAAGGTGTTGAAGTTCTCTTTGACTTCCATGTGCACTTCCTGCGAAGGCAACTTCTTAATGATCTCTACGAAGAACTTGGCAGGCAAGACTACACTGCCCGGTTGATCTACCTGAACCACGCTTTTATCTCCATCTTCAAGCGGGATGAAGGATTGAATGGATATATCGGTGTCACTTGCTGTCAACGTTACACCTTGATGATTAACGTCGAATTTGATACCGCTCAGGATCGGAATCGTTGTACGGCTTGAGATCGCTTTGGATACTTGCTGTATGGAATCGTTTAAATAGTTTTTCATTATGCTGATTTTCATGGTTTCACTCCTAGCTGATTTTTTGGGTGACGGGGTGTTAAAAGGTGTTTTTCAAAGGCCGAAGGCTAAGCTCCGAAATGGCTATTTTGGAGATGATATCTTTAAGATCTTTATAGTAATAATAGTAATAGGGGCACTGAATATGTGGATAAGTGGGTATAAACCCGTACACCCAAGCCTATCCACATGTGTATACGTTGTGCATAGGCTTGGGACTTGTTCAGGTTGGATTCTTAATTTTTTCGGTTAAGTTGTTGATAACTTTATAGAGATCCTGATCGATTTTTATAGCTTGGGAGATTTTTTCGTGAGCGTGTATGACAGTGGTGTGATCTCGTCCTCCGAATGCTTCCCCAATTTTGGGCAGAGAAAAGTCTGTCAGTTCACGAGAGAGATACATGGCAATCTGTCTTGGGAAAGCAACTGCCTTGGTCCGTTTCCGTGCTTTGAAATCTTCAAGCTTAAGGCTATAGTACTCGCCGACCTTTTGTTGGATGTCATGAATAGTGATCATTTTGGGACGACTCGAAGGAATGATATCCTTCAGTGCTTCAGCTGCCAGATGAGTGGTTACATCTTGATTAGTCAGCGAAGAATAAGCAACGACCCGAATCAGTGCACCTTCCAGTTCACGTATGTTGGTGTCAATCTGGTTGGCGATATACATCATCGCTTCATTCGGAATATCCAGGTTTTCCGCACGTGCCTTCTTACGCAAAATAGCGATTCTTGTCTCCAAATCTGGAGGCTGGATATCCGTAATTAACCCCCATTCAAAGCGAGAACGAAGTCGTTCTTCCAGTGTCGGAATTTCCTTCGGGGGTCTGTCGCTGGAGATGATGATCTGCTTCCGTTCCTCATGCAGCGCATTAAACGTATGGAAAAATTCCTCTTGTGTCGATTCTTTTCCCGCCAAGAACTGAATATCATCAATGAGCAGAATATCAACGCTCCGGTATTTGTTACGGAAGCTCTCCCCGCGGTTGTCACGGATCGAGTTAATGAATTCGTTCGTGAATTTCTCAGACGACAAATAAACGACTTTGCTGCCCGGATCATGCTCCAGAACGTAATGTCCGATCGCATGCATCAAGTGAGTTTTACCGAGACCTACTCCTCCATACAGAAAGAGAGGATTGTAAGCTTTGGCGGGCGCTTCAGCGACCGCCAGCGATGCGGCATGGGCAAAACGGTTGCCCGGCCCGATGACAAATGTATCGAACGTATATTTCGGATTCAGCATGCTGAGTACCGCTTCTTCCTGTACAACTGTAGGCGTTGGTGCCGGCAGTTGCGGGTCCGGTTCAGCAGGTTTGTTCTCTTCGATGACAAATTTCACATCGACTTGTTTGCCAAGCAGCTCGTATACCGTCGAGCCAACCAATTTGGTGTAACGGCTCTCCAGCCATTCGACGGCAAACGTAGTTGGTGCGGAAATGACGATTGAACGGTCATTCAGCTTCGTTGCTTTGGTTGCCTTGAACCAGGTGTCAAAGCTGGGTTTGCTGAGTTTGTTTTGTATGATTGATAAGATTTGCTGCCATAAATCAGAAGTATGGCTGTCCAC